>CAVXLU010000014.1:0-42062 GCA_963762655.1 uncultured Chitinophagaceae bacterium | reverse complement strand
GAAGAGTAAAAAATAAAATCAGAATATGCCAACACGAGAAGCCGTAGTTCCGAAATCCGGGCCTTTTTTTTTGTTGCCGGGCAGGTTGGCGGGGATGTAGGTATGAACTTCATTGAAAATTAGAAGGCGCAAATAGCACAGGCGTTTGAGAATGTCCAAAAAGTACTAATTGCAGCGAAGCTGACCTTGAACGATGTTGTAGAGATCGTAACATACCTTACTTATATGTGTGATCTGCAGCCCTATTTTATGAAGATGGCAACCTGGTGGCATGTTATACCTGGAATCGCCAAAGTATTGCATTCTGGAAAGGCAAAATCAACTTTCATTAATCTGCCGCCCGGGGTGTAGTCAAATTGAGTAAATTGTCCACGAGTTTTGTGATCTCGCCGACAGGCGATTTGGAATCTCAAATCCAAACCCTTTGCATGCCTTTCCCAGATGGCGATTTATTCCTGGGAGAAATGATGCTCAATTAGCTATTTGTTCCAGGATTGGCTTAAGTTCACGGTACCGGCTACCCTAAGAATTTTAGAAGTACACCTTAAAGCCCCTTCCACATAGTCACCACGGTATCTCACATACTCCTTAAAATCATAGAAATGAAGTATTCATTTTTACCCAAGTCCCCTTTATACGGGCAGATATCTAACAGTAAAAGAATGCTGTTGATCATCCTGTGTATACATATTTCATGTGATGCCATTTCGCAAAATGGATTCACCGGACAAACATGGACTGGGGCATGGGGGTCCGACGGAGTCATACATGTCGGAGACCTGAATGGGGACAGCAAGACAGATGTTTTTATGTGGAGAGATGCCTCTAAATCATGGATGGTGAATATTTCTAATGGCACTGGATTCAGTATCAATGAGTGGAAAGGGGCCTGGGGTTCTGATGGAGCTATTAATGTGGGAGACCTGAATGGAGACGGGAAGATGGATGTTTTTATGTGGAAGGATGCGTCCAAATCATGGATGGTCAATCTTTCTACGGGAGATGGATTCAATATCGTTGAATGGACAGGAGCGTGGGGTTCGGACGGCCCGATACATGTGGGGGACCTCAATGGAGATAAAAAGACAGATGTTTTTATGTGGAGGGATGCGTCTAAATCATGGATGGTTAATCTCTCCAGCGGAGCCGGATTCAGCATCAATGAATGGAAAGGCGCCTGGGGCTCGGACGGACCTATTCATGCAGGAGACCTGAATGGGGATGGCCGGACTGATATTTTTATGTGGAGGGATGCATCTAAATCCTGGACGGTGAATCTTTCAACCGGAACTGGATTCGATATGACCGAATGGAAGGGGGCGTGGGGTTCAGACGGACCTATTAATGTTGGAGACCTGAATGGAGATGGGAAGACAGATGTTTTTATGTGGAAGGATGCTTCTCAATCGTGGATGGTAAATCTTTCCAGCGAAGCCGGGTTTACTATGAATGAATGGAAAGGCGCGTGGGGTTCAGACGGACCCATTAGTGTCGGTGACCTGGATGGGAATGGCAAGACGGATGTTGCTATGTGGCGCGATGCCTCTAAATCATGGATGGTTAATCTTTCCACCGGAACTGGATTCAATATCAATGAATGGAAAGGTGCATGGGGTTCCGATGGACCTATTAATGTTGGAGACCTGAATGGGGATGGCAGGACGGATATTTTTATGTGGAGGCCAGCAGACAATTCCTGGACGGTAAACATTGCAAACGGGAATGGAAAGACTGCCCTGGTAGATGAGGATAAAGATGGACTGGATGACGGGGAGGAGCAGCGGCTATTAAACCAATTCAGACCGTATTATAAATTTTCCTTACAAGATGGTGATGCTGATAAGTACCGGCCAACGGACGTCTTGTGGTATATCCGAAATTCAGAAATACTGACCACAGAGGATGAAGGGGCTTCTCCCATAAGGGACAATAATATGCTGGCCAACCGCACGTCTGCCATTGTATTTGACAACGGTTCTATGGATGGGCCTACTCCTTTGGGCGCTTCGGATATCAGCAAGCAATTTAAATCCACTCAGTATCATGTTAACCCATTAAACGATAAGCCCGGAAGAGTCGGGGCGGAATGGCGTGAGGTTTTGCAGGAGAGGAATATTGGATTATACGGTCATGTTGTACCTATTAAATTAGTCTCAGAAAATGGTGTATTAAAATATGACCGCTTTCATGTGGCTCAGGAATCCGACCCGGGGGAAACGTTTTATAAAATTGAGTACTGGCAATTTTTTGGATATAATGCTTGTCATAATTGCCCCACCTTTGACCACGAGGGCGACTGGATTACGGTTCAGTTATTGTACAATCCAACTACTGCCTCAATGGAATCTGTCTTTTATTATATGCATGGAGCCCTTGAGATCAGATTTGATATGAAAGACAGTAAGGGTCCTTTTCCGGTTACCTATCCAGGTGCCGCGGAAAAATTTATGGAGTACCAGGGAAACCATTATAAATATCCCTGTTACGTTGATGCAAAGATTGTTAAGGGCGACATCGTTAATTCAGTGTGTTCCAACAATTTCATACGTTTTTGCGAAGATGTTCCAACGCAACAGTTCACACATCCCGTTGTTTATATTGAAAATGGATCACACGAGCCATGGCCAACCTGGGAAGGTTTTTTTGCAGCTGTGCCAAATCACAATGGTGATGACTTCGACCACTCTTTCCTTACATCCACTCCTGGGAATCTTGGTGAAGTGGAGCACCCACTGAAAACTCCTGGGGCATATGAAATTTTAACATTTAATGGGCGCTGGGGTGCAAAAAATGACGGTGCTAAAGGGCCAAGTCTACATACGCAATGGACATGGCCTGCCGTCACCGCGACGACTACAATAACGGCCGTTAAAAGTGAGATGGATGATTAAGAATCTATTCCATTTCTTTAGTTATGATCCAAACTTATATTCATGGATTTACGATAAATCGATACAACGCGGCCCTGCGGAGGGATTAAACGAATCAACCCATCCCGCGGGGCTTAACCGTTTCTGATACGTAAGTTTGTATACCTCCGTAGTCTCTCGCGCAAATAAAAATTATTTGAATGAAACGACTTAGTTCATCTTCTGGGAATCAGGAAAACCACAGAAATGCAGAAGACAAATAGCAACACGAAATTTCCGACAAAATTCGGAGTGTGCCATAACGATATTCGCCTTGCCAGGTGACATTATTAACAATATCTAAAACGGGTTCGCTTTAGTCACGTTATCGGTTGATATAAGTGGGCTTAATCCGTTATTTAGCTGGTTGTGGGAGGACGGGGTAGTTATTGCAAAAATCGACAGATAAAATAATGATGAACGATTTATTGAAAAACAAAAAGGTAGCCATTATCGGCGCGGGGCCAGTTGGTCTGACAATGGCAAGATTGCTGCAACAAGAAGGTAAAGACGTAACTGTTTATGAAAGAGACAAAGACCCACAGGCAAGATTTTGGGGGGGTACGCTTGATCTGCACAAAGGAACAGGGCTGGATGCAATGGCCAAAGCAGGATTGTTGGAACGTTATTTTGCTTTGGCAATTCCGATGGGAAGAACAATTGTTGATAGACAAGCGAACGTGTTGCTCACTCAAAATCCAACAATTGACAACCCGGAGATAAACAGAAACAATTTGAGAAAGATGTTGCTTAGCAGTTTGACAAGCGATACCGTTGTTTGGGACAGAAAAATGATAGGGCTTGAAGAGGAAAAGGGAAAATGGCTTCTACGTTTAGAAAATGGATCAAATACAACCGCAGACCTTGTTATTGGCGCAAATGGAGGAATGTCTACTGTAAGAAAATATGTCACAGATACAGAAATTACAGACACAGGAACTTTCATCATACAAGGTGAGGTATTTCACCCGGAGATTACATGTAACGACTTTTTTCAACTATGCAACAATAACATATTAATGCTATCTGATAATGGAACTACAATTGTTGCCAATCCCAATAACAATGGCGCATTGACATACGGGGTTACATTTAAAAGACCTAAAGACTGGACCGGAAACGAATTAAACTTTCAAAATACGGCTAGCGTGATTTCATTCCTTTCTGACAGATACGCAAATTGGAATGAATGCTACCATCAATTATTTCGGTCAACATCTTACTTTGTGGGTTTGCCAACGAGAAAAATGCCTGTCAGTTTAAGGTGGTCAGATAGCCGTCTTCTATCAGTAACACTTATTGGTGATGCAGCACATGTAATGCCGCCATTTGCAGGTGAAGGTGTAAATATTGGTCTCCTTGACACCATAATTTTATCTGAAAACTTGACTAACGGAAAATTTGAAACCCTCCAATCTGCTATTAGGGACTATGAAAATAAAATGTTTGTTTATGCAGCAGAAGCACAGCTTGCAACCGACACGAATGAAATAAAGATGCTTAGCCCCGATTTTTCGTTTGAAAGAATTTTTGGTTTTAACAGAGTCCGGGAATAAACACGCGCAACAAGAAAGTGTTACCCGTGTAGCTGAAGTTTGACTGCCGGCGTCGCCGTCGCTTCAATCAAACTGTGTTTCCTTGTCGACGATGCAGCATCGCATCAAATCTTGCCGGCACGATGCATGCCATAGTACCACACATTTCGAGAAAAGTGCTCACCGAACAGTTAAAGGAGCTGGAAGAAGATGGACTATTGGAAAGATTGGCCTACAAGGAAATACCTCCCAGGGTCGAGTATAAGTTGTCGGAAAAAGGGTTGGCATTTTTGCCGATCCTGGAACAAATAAAAGAATGGAATTCAAAATATGAAATAGCTCCAATGCCCAAAGAGGCTGTATACAACTAGAGCAACGACCATAATGCTGAACTCTACCTCAAACCCTCCAATAGCGAGTTTCGAATTTTGTAGAACATACGGTGGGTTATAATAGAACAAAAAGGTTTAACAATAGTCCTGAACGATATTCGACTGGTCTGATAGGACTGGATTATTGTCGCATCGGACTGTTTTGCATTGCCGCCTGTTTACGACATTTGCTTACATAAATCAAGACATGGAAAATCAGAAAAAACAACCCATTACTCTGGGCCCGGAAGAAGGCGTGACCGTATCCGTTGTAGGTGACACATACCGGATATTAATAAGCGGCCAGCAGACGGCAGGAGCCTTTGCCTGCATCGATATGGTCGTACCGCCCGGCGGAGGACCAGGACCACATGCCCATCCGGATTTTGAAGAATCCTTCTACGTAGTGGAAGGAGAAGTCGAAGTAAGATCCGAGTCTGGTGTGTACTTGGCTTCTAAAGGATCATTTATAAACATCCCTAAAGGAGGTGTGGTGCATGGCTTTAAAAATAAATCAGGGCAAAACGCACATTTACTTTGCACGGTGGTCCCAGCAGGATTGGAAAACTTTTTTGTTGAGATCGGCCAACCGGTAAGATTTGGAGAGTTACTTCCTCTTCCTCACTTCGATGAAGCAACTATTAAAAAATTACAAACAATTGCCGAAAAGTATGGACAGAAAGTATTCCCGCCTGACTATCTTGGGTGAGTGTTTCTAAAAATAAGAGAACTGTGTAGGATTATTGAAACTCAATCTTCAAAATAATCCGCCAGCCCCTTTACGGTTCCTGCTCCATACATTTCATAATCCTCGATAGTCAGGTAACTGCTCCCGTTGATATTTGATTGAGGAATTTCAAATGTACCGGAAAGAATATAGAATTCTTTATGCAGGCAGTCGTTCAGGGAACCTGAAAACTCCAAAGGGATCATCTCAACAGGCCAGTATTTATTTAATTTTTTAACAAACCGGTTGAGGCTGTCAGTTGGGGCGTGTAAAATATTAATGTCTCCTTCCTGTCCCTGGCTGTGAACGTCGAGGCCCAAGTCAATTCTTTTACCATCTTTCAAATACTCGCGAAGCCATGTTTTCACTGCTCTCACTTCCGGCTCGGTTGGTGCATGCAGCGTATCGGTGTAGTCATCGTCCCATTCCTGGTTCAAATCTTCCATATTATTATTGAAACGTGTAGTTCCATGGAAGATGCCATCAGGGTTCATCATCGGAACAATTTTGAACACCAGCTTTTTTCTTGCCTGTTCTGCAGCGAGTTCATCGGACAGTAGAAAGTTCACCATCCCTTCAATAAAAAATCCACCAATGGCTTCACCGGCATGTTGCAGTGTTGTAATGAACACTACCTTTTTATCACTATCGTTTACAGAAGGGTCCGTAATGGTGATAAGCTGAATGGGTCGCGATTCAGCTGATGTTCCCAGCTGCTGAATTGAGAAATACTGGCTTTGGCGAAGGTTATTTACAAAGGATAACCCTTTGCTGTAAGGGTAGGGGTGTGCATATGCAATCCACACAGATGCCTGGGTAAAAGTTTGGGAAAACAACAGCGTGTGATGAACTGTATCATACTGCACACTGTCGATTCTTTTCCAGTCTTGATTGTTATAGCTAAATACAGGCTTTGTACGTTCCGTATAAATGAGGTGTGGTTTACCCCGGTACGTTCCAGTAAGTTCCTGCAGTTTCACAGTTACGGCTTTGTCTGGCACATTATCCAGTCTAAAGTAAAACCAGTAATACTGATCGTCACTACTGGTTTTGTGTTTCCAGTGACGCGTTTGCCCTGTAAGGAAATTAGCCGGGCTTTCGGTTAAGGTTCCAATACTTCCCTCATCGAATTGAGCGCTAACCTTTATTTTGTCTTTTACTGCTGTTGTTTTTCGTTCCGCGTTGCAGGCTGCCGTCCCTAACCATATCAACAGGTAAACAAAAAACTTTAGTGGGGTGTTCAACATCGTCCCAATTTATTGAAATTACAATTCAGAACGGCGATAAGAGAATTACTCGTTTAATCACTGAAAACATCGTATTGCTTGTTCAATCTTTAGCTTTTTGCATTTGATGGGGTCCCACAATTTATTTTGTATTAGACGGTTATCAGCGAAGCTGGATCGATGTTTTTCCGAAATGACCTTTGGCTACCTGATTTTGCGCATCTCGTGCCTTTTTTGTTGAGTCCAGTAAAGGCCCGTGACTTTTCCTGATGAAGAAAGAAATTCTATAGTCGTTGCAATCCTCCAGACCTGCGGCAGCGAAAACAGCGTGGAAGTCTGCGGCCTCAAATACATATTTCTGCCTGACCCGTTGGAAAGGGTAGCATACAATGTTTTTCCCTGTTTTACTAGAGTAATAAACTCAGTTGTGTCTTCGATAAACTGATATGTTCCGGCATATTGAAGTAGAATTGAATCCGGTATCTCAACTTCTTTGATGGTTTTCGAGGTATTTGCGGGCATCATTAGCTTTTCTATGTTTTCAACAACATGAAAAGCACTATCCGAATTGGAATTAAAAAGCGCTGCAATAAAAATATCTTCGTTGGGATAATAGGACTCTGTACTTCTGAATCCGTCAATCGCACCTCTATGACCGATTGATTTTATTCCGTTCACCTCTCTGATGAACCATCCATAACCATAATCAGACATTTGTCCATTAGCTAATTTGAAGGGAGTAAACGCGCGATCTAGCATTTTCTTCGAGACTAACTTAAAGGACATCAAAGCCTGGTGCCATTTAAAAAGGTCTTCCGCGTTTGCAAGTAAAGCCCCTGCACTGAAAGCTTGTTGAGTGCTTATAAATTCGGCATTTTTTAAGGTTGATGCTTCTTTCGAATATCCGCTGACTCTTTTCGGAATAATAGCGGAACTTGAATCATAGTATGTATGCATCAACCCGGCAGGCGAGAAGATGTTTTCACGCAAGTATTGCTGATAGGAAATTCCAGCTATATTTTCCAAAATACAGCCCAACAATAAATAATTAGAATTGCTGTATTCGAATTTTGAACCGGGGGAGAAATTTAAGGGCAGTTGCGCAAGACTGTCAATGAACTGTTTTGGAGGGAAGTCAATACGAATCGCATCGGGAATATGAAAATCTAAGGCATCATATCCAATAATTCCGGATGTATGCGTTAATAAACTTTCTATCGTAATCTTATTCCATTTCTCGGCTTTTATTTTCAAAAACTTTTGAACTCCATCGCCTAGCGAGATTTTTCCTTTTTCAACTTCCCGTAGAATGGCAACGGCAGTATACTGCTTTGTTAGGGATCCGATTCTGAACACCATGTCTTTTTGCATTGGCACTTCGAGCTCAATGTTGGCAGTTCCAAATGATTGCTCGTAAATGATCTCGCTTCCTTTTGCAACCAACACGGCGCATCCAGGCGCGACTCTACGATAATCTTGTTCGATGTACTTATTCAATGCTTTGGCTATACTTTTACTTGATCTGCTTTGCCCAGTACAGTTCAACACAAAGAAGTACAATAGAATGGAAACAAATGTATTTTTATACATGTCGAGGTTGTAAACAAAGAAAGAAAAGAATTGATTGTTGACTATGGCCCCCATAGGATTGTGCAACAAGGCAAACCGCATTAGAGAGAATAGGCAATATAGTTGCGCTGTTAATCAGAGAGAAAGAATTCATTTTCCTTATGCCAGTTTTAGATCCAACGCAACTATTTCATGATCCACAATTTTCGGAATCGCTAATGTTACTGTGCCATTACTCACCTCGAACTTGGGAGTCAGTTCACTCATCAACAGCCGCACGCCGGTTACGGTAGCATTTTGAGGTACCTTAACACTAACCTTTGCTTCAACAGGTATCAACTCTCTGAATGGCCCTTTCATCATCATTGGGTTGGTTAAATTTACAAGGTGTACCGACATTGAATTTTTCTGACGCCATACCGCTACATCAATAACACCCGGCCCTTCTACTGAAACGATATTCTCTTCCTTGAGTGCCCATTTAATAACATTGTTCAGCAGCCTGCCATGGTCCATATTCATAATTTGCCAGAAAGACCGGTCGAGATCCCCTGGTATATATACAACTCTCGCATTGCCGGTCTCTTTTAAATATATTTCCCTTGTACCGGTATCTTCAGTACGGGGATATACGTCTTCCATAGGTAAGTCAGGGTAAGTGGGAATCAATGTAACAGGACTGGGAAAATTCTCATTGTCTTTAGGGCTAACATCAACCTGGTAAACGGTATTAATCGTACGATACGCATCCTCCAGGCCTTTCAACACAGGATGAAAAGTTTTAGTAGTGGGTTCACTTTTAAATTTCAGATAACTATTTCTCATCGGACCCTCTACTTTATCGTTAAAGGAAACACCGAAAATATCCGACAACCCAAAGTCCGATCTTTGTTTTCCTTCCTCGTCATACAGGGAGGTTTCAAAAGTGGCCACCAGGCTGCCTCCTTGCTGCACAAATTCCCTTAAATGATTGCATTGCCGATCTGATAATGCTGCGATATTCGGTAGAATTAGTAGTTTATAGAGCTTCAGGTGATCCGCGTCAAGCAACTGATCATTCACCATTTCAAACGGAACGCGAGCTTCCACCAGTGCATGATACATACCAGGTTCATGATCCTGGTTCTTTTCCTGCCAGGGCTTACCGCCGTATTTCCTGTTGGTCTGTTCAGAATACACCAGTCCCACGCGGGCAAGGCATGCTATATTGCGCAGATATTTTTCTGCGCCGTAGTAACGCTGGTACATATTGCTAACTACATCGAGCCAGCGTTTGTCGTATAACACAGCGCCAAATTTTACAAAACAGGGAAGCAGGCCGTTAGCGACACCTTCGGCAACCCATATTCTTATTTCGGCTTCAGTCTGCACAGAATCCTTCCACCGGTATTCTTCTTCCACGCCCACACTAAATATGCCCACCTGCGGTTTCATACCTAATGTGGCTCTTGTTTCTTTTGCGCCCCTGGCATTGGACCAGGGTGGAATTACACCTTGCCTGGCCTGCTGATCGGCAAAGAAGAAGTCAGCATGTGTGCCCGTAAGTAGTTTGTCGGGAAATCCATTTGGAATAAACCGGGACACAGGCCGTTGTTTGCGTATTTCGGCATCCCATAAGAACCAGAGTTCTTTTAATCTTGCGACACGCCATTCGCTGTACTTCTGAAAAATTGGATCGAGGCGGTTATTATTCTTTGGCAGTTCCAGCCCTGAAAACTTTTTAAAATTCTGAACACAATGCTCGCAGTAGCAGATGCCGTGGCCCGACCATCTGTTAGAAAAGATGCCATCGGGTTTAAACCGATCCATAATTTCATGGATCACCTTCGTCATGAAATCAAAATTATAAGGTCCTAACGCACAGGTAACCCATAGTTCCGGATTGGCCCAATGCCTTCTCTTTTGGCCATCGGCGGTTACGGCAATCCAGTCAGGATGTGCATCATAAACATCCTGTCTCGCAGCGTGTGGGTCTGTACGCAGAATGACGGACATATTCATTTTGCGGCATCCTTCCACCATGTAGCCAAGTGGATTACTATTGCCCAACGTGTTGCTCCTGTGATGTAAGGGGATATCAGTCGGGTAAAATGCCACTATGCCGCCCGCGCTCAGCAAGGCGCCGTCGGCATGAATACGATTGAAATAGCTAAGCCAGAAGTCGGGGTCGTAGCTACCGGGATCGGTCTCCACAAAAGCAAGCTGTGCCCATCGTACAGACCGGCCAAACCAGGGCTCTTCGGGAGCAGGCATGTTGGCGCTTGCTAAAAGAGAAGACCCTGTTAGCGCCAGACCGCCTCCAAACAGGGTAGTGTTTTTACAAAAATCTCTTCTGTGCATAATATCGTAATTATTAACTGAATTAATTTTTGTTTGCTCCTTTTTTCAGGGAGAATACATCCTTCTATCTATCATTATTATCTACGAGATGTACCAAGGTTGCCTTCCAATACAAAATTTACTGAATTTTAACCCAACTGGTTGGCGTTTATGACGCATTCAGATATAAACGACATTTGAAGGTTTCAAGTCGCAGATACTTTTTTTGGAAAGAAGGACGGAGTTTTTGGCGGAAGTCAACAGCGGTTGGCTCTGGTGAGAACAGGCCGGCTCCGAGAAAAGGTGTTTTCACCGTTATTTTAACTTCCCACCGTTCTTAAATTCAGAACAATGTATTTTTGATTGACTATCCCCAAGATATATGAAGAAAGTAAAACTGGCGCTGGCAGACGACCATGTAGTTCTGCGAAAGGGACTGGCCCTTCTTTTGCAAAAACTAGGCTACGAGGTCACTGCTGAATGCGACAATGGCAAACTGTTAATAGACCAGTTAAATGCAGGTAACCTGCCGGATATCGTCCTGATCGATATCAATATGCCAGTCATGGACGGCTACGAAACAGCCAAATGGTTTACCGCAAACCATCCATTGATCCATGTGATTTGCCTTACCATGTACGATAATGAATATTCTGTCATCAGGATGATAAGAAACGGGGCGCGCGGGTATATTATAAAGGACGCCGATCCGTCGGAACTAAAGAGAGCTATTAACGATATCATTAGGAGTGGCGTTCATTATTCTGACCGGGTTACGGGTAATCTGCTTCATTCCATTCTAAACAAGAAAGAATTTGGCATGGAAGGAACTATCTCAAATCTCAGTGATCGGGAAGTCGAGTTTCTGAAACTGGCGGGAGCTGAAATGTCATATAGCGAAATTGCAACAAAAATGCACTTAAGTCCGCGGACAATCGATGGCTACCGCGACCATCTATTTGAAAAGCTACATGTGAAAAACAGGATAGGGCTGGTCCTTTTTGCAATTAAACATAAAATTATTTCCGTTGACTAGCATCTCAGGAAGCTCGATATTTTGATTACGATTGAACCAGGTGGATTGTTGTTCCTTTCCCAATGTGTGAAACAATAGATATGGAAAATGCGATTTGACCTGCTCTGTATTCCATATTCGTCAGTCCGTTGCCCGATGATTTTGTCTCCATATCAAAGCCAGCTCCGTCATCGGCAATCAGCAGTTCAATCTTTTTATTTTTATTCCTGGAAGCTTTGTAGGTAAAAGAGGAGCATTCTGAATATTTCATGCTATTGGTAAAACTTTCTTTCAGGATCAGATATAAATTTCTTTTTTCCTCTTTTGTCAATTCAAAACTGGTAAGCTCATCATCCAAGACCTTTTTCAGGGCAACACTTTTGAGCTTAGCTAGAAGAGTTGCAAATTCTTCAAACTTGTAGAACAGATCAGAGAGACTATCCAGCTTATCATCAAGCACCCACATCAGGTCGCGGGTACTCGAAATTGCGGCTTGTACCCCGTCCTTGATCATTGGAAGATATTCATTCTTGTCAGATTCCAGCATAGCAAGGTTGGAAAACACTTTTATGCTGTTCAACGTACTCCCAATGTCGTCGTGTAAGTCACTCGAAATCTGCTTTCTCATTTTCTCACGCTGCCGGATTTGTTCGATTCTATACAAGTAAAGCAAGTAGATCAACCCCAGACCAGAAACGATCACCAGAATTTTAAACCAGACAGACTGATACCATTTGGGTAAGATGTCCAAATTCAACCGCAAAGGATTATCAAGGAACGATCCATCCTTATTTTTGTTGCGAATCTCAAGGTTATAGTAACCATTTGAAAGAGCATTTAAGGAGATCACATTTTCATTAACATCTATATACTCATCCTGAAGATTTTTGATTGCGTAGCTGAATTTGATATTATGGGTATAGGTATAGGTAAGGGCTGAAACATATATCAAAACGGTAGTTGTACCCGCGGGCAATGTAATTTCCTTCCAGTCCAGCTTGTTGATGGTTCTTTGCACCCCATCCTGGTAATAAACTAGTTTGCGAATATAGGCTGGGAACGCCGGTAACCCTTTTTGAATGGAGTTCGGAACAATTTCGGTGAATCCGTTGAGGCCGCCGAAATACAATTTTTTTCCGATCTGCAGATACCCCTTTTCATCGAAAGAATTGTCCTGCAAACCATCTTCATAATAATAATTGCTGCAAATTGACGAATTCGTATTGACTCTGGATATTCCCATATTGGTGCTTACCCATAGTACTGAGTCCGATTCCGGCAATATGCCATACACACTGTTGTTGCATAGTCCTTCGCGCTCGGTGATCTGGGTCCACCGTTGAGTACTTTTATCATATCTGTTCAGGCCTCCTCCAAAACTTCCAAACCAAAGAGACCTTCCGTCATCATACATGTCAAAAAAAAATACCCTCATTAGTTGTATTTCTGTTTCTGATGTCTTTGAGAACGCTGATAACAGAATCTTTTTTTGGGTCAAACCTTTGAATCGTATTATCCGTCAAAATCCACACAAATCCTTCGCGATCCGCTTTTAAGTTGTGAATGTGGTTTTCAATCAATCCTCCCGAACGCGCGGTTCCGGCTTTGTAGTGAGTGACCGTGTGTTTATCTATGTCCCATTTAAATAGACCCTCATCTTCTTCACTGGCCCAGTAAGAAATATTTCCGATATTATACGAAGTGTTGAAATAGCGTCGCTTGTAATTGCTCCATTCAGGATATTTCGCTACAAAATCACTTTGCGACAGCGTTTCCTTAGAAGGGATAAAACTAAACATACCCAAATCACAACTGACGATCCAAAAATCTTCTTCAATTTTATGCATGTAATGAACAACACCTAAAGCTGAGGATCCAGGGATACGCTTAGTTACTCCGTTGCCGAGATCGGTAAGGTAAATTCCGTCTGTCGCCGTTGAATAGATCTTTCTGTCATTTTTCTGTACTAATGAGAAGAGGTGGTCCATGGACGCGCTTTCAGCTCCTTCACCCAGGTAAGCCCGAAAACCACTGTGATTAAGGCTGATCATTTGCAAGGACTTGGATGTGCTTATCCACAGATTATTCTCCCGGTCGATCATGAGATGATTAATGGTATTATCCTGCAGCCACCGTTTCTTTAATGGGTCGACCAGGTAATTAACAATTGTATTTGACCGGGCATTGTACTTGAAAAGACCAGCGTTTGTTCCGATCCAGAAGTTTCCACCTCTATCCCTGACAAAACTATTGATGGAGATGGAAAATGCATTCGGGAAAACATAACTCCCCATGGGCTTCCACGCAGAATCCTTGAAACTGCCCTTAATAATTCCGGAACTGTTAACGGCATAAACGGTGTCCTTCTCAGTCCAGATATCATTTATATCGGACGCATCATCAGAGGCTGTCGTCAGCAACCGCCGGTAGATTCTTTCTATTTTACGCGTGTTAATATTATATATAACCACCCCGTAATTGGCAACGCCTACACAAATTTGATTTTCTGAAACTGCCCTGATAAACCGGATGTCGATACTTTCCGACATTCCCGGGAATGAGGTGACCGTTTCAACCTCCGTGCGGGAAGATTGTTTGATTGCCAGAAAATTCTTTCCACCGATCCATTGGGTGTTCAGCCGGTCAACGAAGATTTTTTTAAGCCAGAGATTTGGCAACTGGGTGTTTCCGGAAAACCCGACATTAAATTTCTGGTGTTTGACTGATAACGTGGAAGGATCAACAATATCAATACCCTGATTAAAATCTACAGCATATAAAGGTCCGCCAGGGACCGCGTCCACGTCAAAAAAGAAATTGCCGGCCGGGCTGTTCTCATTATCTGGTTCATGCTTAAGACCTTCAAAGATTTTACCATCAAAGCGGTACAACCCCTCCTGGGTTGCAACCCAAATAAATCCGAAGTGGTCCTGCACAGTTTTATTGATCCCATAGGTATTTAGGCCTTCACGGAAAGAAAATGTTTTGAACGGTGTTTGTTGAGCAGCTACAGGGATGGAAACGAAAGTGAACAGGGAAAAAAAACAGTGGAAACACCTTCTATTCATTGGCTTAAATGTATCTAAATTTAACAAAACTCCAGTCATGAAAAAAAATTGGACCATCATCATGCAAATAAGTGCAGAAAGTAACCTGTTCGATGAAATGATCAACGTTATGCAGGAGATTTATGATGTTAAGCTGGGAGAACTGTCTGATTTTGCAGATGTTAATTTCATAGCAGTGTTTGATGGTATTAAGGCGGGCAAGTTTTCGAACGAATTTGCCAAGCCGGCGATCTATCAGGTATGCCCAAATTCCAGTTTTCTGGGTGCATATCCAATAACCAAAATCAATAACCGGCCTATCAATGAGGATCTTTCAAATAAGCGCACGCTTACCAGGATATATAATTTCATTAAAAAACAATACCCCGCGCTTAACTATGGATACATCTATAAAGGCCATGGTGGCCCCGCTACCGGAGATATTAGCTCGGGCGTATTTTTCGAGAAAATGATCAAATTGCCTGACAATGTAGTCAATGATGAAGCAAAACTTGAGGAAGCGGTAAAAAACCTGGCAAGAGGATGGACATATTCAGGCGTATACAAGATTGCTGGATATATGAAAAGCAATGTTAACGATAACTATGTAATGGTCCTTTTCAGTAGAAAGAGTAAAAAGTCTCTTACGTATCGCGCTATGTCGGAAGTGCTGGAGAAAGTATTCACTGGCAAGGAGAAGCTGAATTTTATCTTTTTGGATTGCTGCTGGGGTATGCAACTGGAAAACGCCTATACTTTTAGAAACGCCACCGATTATTTTATCGCGTCAGCTGATGAAATGCCCGCCGCAGGGATAGGGTATACAGACTTTATTACCAAAATAGTTACCAGGCCCCAGATCTTAGGAAAAGAGATTTCGAATTTACTTCTGTCAATTTATTTTACCAATAGGTATGACGACTACGATAGCGATGTAAAAGAATTTCGTGAAATGGGCGTTTCATTGACTAATGTGAAGACTGCGGACATTGATCATTTCATCGGGCGGTTTAATAAGTTTTGCGACTACCTGGTAAAAGATATGCAAACATTTGGCCCACTGATTAAAAAAGCCAGGGAATGCTGCAAAGACTATACCTACGTGAATCCAAGAGAGTATGCGGTTTTTAATATCGACCTGATCTGGTTTTTAGAAAACCTGATGCATTTTAACAATTTAACCGTTAAAGACAAAGACATCAACAACTTTGTATTCGAGCTAACTCACTTGCTTGTGGTCCGGGTTCGATACGGCTATCTCGGAAATAACTACAAAGACGTTCAGCCAGGAACCCTGGAACTGGGTGGAAAAGGGATCACCATTACATTTCCTGAAAATCGTGAGTTGTTTGATGAATCAATTTTTGTGACTTCTAATAAAGCACGACCGTTGTTCATCCAGGAAACCTCCTGGAGGAGATTCTTATTGGGCTATTACAGTTTTATTGAGCAGGCTTTGGCGGACACAACCAATTTGATCGACCACCACAAAGCCAACCTAAAGAAGAATAAGGGCTTTTTAGAGATGTTTGAAGTCGGAGATATGGAGGACGCTGACGTTGGTACCAAGCTTGAAAAGTTTTTGAGGTCGACCCCCGATCCAAAAGGTAAGAGCAAGTGGGGCGAGTTTGTTTCCCTGAAAGGTCAGGTGTAATGATTATTCATTTATTCATTTTCTAACATACACAACCCCGCCTTCCTACCGTGACTAAAGTTGCTTTAATTGATGATCATCGCCTGCTACGCAGAGGCCTGGCCGGACTGGTAACAAATCAGGGATATGACGTTGTACTGCAGAGTGATCATGGCCAGCAATTCATTGACAATCTGGATGCCGACAATCCACCGGATCTAGTTTTACTGGATATCAACATGCCGGTTATGGATGGCTATCAAACTATGCAATGGATACAGGAGCAGCATCCGGAAATTCGGGTAATTGTGCTGTCAATGAACGATAAGGACACCGCCGTGATCCAGATGATTAAGGGAGGGGCCAAGGGTATCTAATGAAGGACTGTGAGCCTGAAGAAGTCAAAAGTGCAATTGAAGCCGTTATGCATAGAGGCTACTATCACTCCGACCTGCTATCAGCGCGATTAATTCACCATCTGCAAAATGATAGTGATACTGATCCGTCCAATCCCCGATTCTCCAGCATGTCACTTTCCAAAAAGGAAATTACATTCCTGAAATGGATTTGCAGTGATTTAACTTATAAGGAAATCGCCGGTAGAATGTTTGTGAGTCCACGAACTGTTGACGGATACCGGGACGAGTTATTTGAAAAACTGCAAATGAGAAGCCGAATTGGATTGGCGATCTACGCGATTAAAAATGGTTTGGTGACTGTCTAGGCATTTCTATGAGGCAATTTTACTGAATTCTATCTCGTGAGAAAATTCACTTCCAAGAAACGTGATTGGGAGGTAGTTTTCTTTGATAATTTCATTTAAGTACATATCTTAATATCCTGATCTTTCCCTCCCTATAAAACCCCTAATATTATTTATTTTTCTGACTGGTACTATTTCCAAAGTGAAAATAGTACAACAACAATGCCTGTTTGCAGCAGTGTAGAGAGGTAAAATGCTATGCAATTATTCCCTACAAAATCATGATGTACAATTGTCAAGTCGAAATACCAAATCTTATTAATTAATACATGTGGAAAAGAATAAAGATTATCAAAAAAGCTGTTTTGTTGTAATGGGTTTTGGGAAAAAAACAGATTTTGAAACGGGTCGTGTTTTAGATCTTGACAAATCATATAAATACATGATTAAACCAGCTGTGGAAGCAGCCGGGCTAAAATGCATTCGTGCAGATGAGATTGTACACTCAGGTCTGATTGATGCGCCAATGTATGAACAGTTGTTGAATGCAGATGTGGTTGTTGCTGATTTATCTACATCTAACAAAAATGCATTTTACGAATTAGGTGTTCGGCATGCCCTTCGCCCATTTACTACGGTTGTTATTTCCGAAGATGGCATCAAATCCTTTCCTTTCGATATCAGTCATGTCGCGGTGCGGCAATATCATCATTTGGGAGAGGATATTGGCTTTGAAGAAGTCATGCGCTTCAGAGAGCAATTAACAAATGCAATCAGAGAAATAATAGCTAAAGATCCTAGAGATAAGGATAGTCCCGTATATGCGTTTTTGAACGGACTTACACCCCCAGAAATTGCTGCAGTTCAGGCAAAAGTTCATGAAGCGGTTGCACAGAATTTCGAAACTGTCCAAAATGCAACTAAAGAAATCGCTAAGAAGGAATCGAAGCCAGAGGAAACATCCCCACAAGCAGAGACTCATAGTTTTTTAATGCAACAGGTTGATCAGGCCCAAAAACAAGAGGAGTGGCAAAAAGCAAAGACCCTTTTAAATGCTATCAGGCAAATGAAGCTGGATGAGATTCGAAAGCAGCAGGATACATCAAATACGAAACTTATTGAAGCTCAGGAAGATCCCTATATACTACAGCGCCTTGCGTTCATTACTTGTAAAAGTAGAGAACCAAGTGAAAAAGAAGCTCTCATAGAATCTCACCATTTACTTAATCTACTCAACCCTGGTACTTCAAACGATACGGAAACGCTTGGTTTATGGGGAGCAATTCATAAGCGGTTGTATGAGATAACGAACGAGACTAAGTATCTGGATGAGGCAATTCGAGCCTATGAAAGGGGATTCTTTATAAGAAACGACTATTACAATGGAATCAATTTTGCATTTCTACTTAGCGTAAGATCGAGTCAGGCGAAAAATCGAGCGGAAGCCATAGCAGATTTTGTAGATGCTCAACGGGTAAGAAAAGAAGTTGTAGAAATTTGTAGCCGATGGTTAGTGAATAATCCAATACCCAATGCAGTTGACATTCCGGCAAATGCCTTGATTAAATGCTTAAAAAGCTGGTATTGGACCAAAGCAACAATGGGTGAAGCCTACCTGGGAATGGGTGAAGATGACAAAGCAGAAAGTGAATTGCAGGAAGCCTATGAAAGAGTTCCTGAAAAATGGATGAAAAGATCAACCGAAGAGCAACTTGCTAAACTCAAACCGTTGCTGGCAAATTCTCCTTTGAAATTCATTCGAGAGGACAATGTTGTACAATGATCTAATTATGTTTTTATTTGACAAATAAAGAGCACAAAACGCTGTTTCGATATATAATTTTATGAGTTCGACAAACATTAATATGCCACATATAACCTTTATCCACGGAATCGCCAATAAGCCTGAGGTAAACAAACTGAAGAAGATCTGGTTAGACGCACTATCGAACGACTTATTCAACAGTGGGGATGGCATCGATCTTGGGGCCGTCGGGGTCACCACTTCTATGATTTATTGGGCTGACGTGCTGTACGACAAACCCGACGAAATACTACAGGAGAGTGTTTCTGACTTTGAAAGCGTTGAGGAGGTGGCCAATAAATCTATTGCCGATCCCGATATGTCCTGGCGTGAGCATTTGAGCGATCAGGATAGAGCGCTGGTAGACTCGCTTGCTGCAAAGCTGTCATTTGACGTACTGGTCAATGATAACTATCAGCCCGATGAAAAGGATATCGCCAAAACCCTGGAACGCATTCCGCTGCCCTGGTTTGTAAAAAGGCGGATGATGAAATGGCTATTAAGGGATGTTCATCACTATTTATTTAATTACGAGTCCAGTCCAAGAACCGGTGAGAATTATAAAGTGCAGGAAGAAATACGCCGCCGAGTTTTGGGGAAATTAAATGAAGTAAATTCTGATAAACATATTGTCATAAGCCACAGTATGGGCACAGTTATCATTTACGATTGTCTCAAGCGGATCGTCGACTGCCCCGCAATAGATGGACTCATGACGGTAGGTAGTCCCTTAGGTATAGATGAAGTACAGGATAAACTAGCACCGGAATGGAGCAGACAAAATGGGTTTCCAGAAAAATTGCGCGGCCCGTGGATAAATGTGTACGATTACCTGGATCCTGTTACCGGTTTTGATGGCAATATTGCTAATGACTACAGAAGAAATGGCGACGATATTATTGAAGTGATTAATGAGCAGAACTGGGGCTTGTGGCGACATAATATTACAAACTATTTTAGTAAACCGAGGTTAAGAGGCGCCCTTAAAAGAATGTTGGACTTATAAAATAATTTATAATGAAACCGTCTGGCGAATATTTTGATGAAATATCGGCACAGTTAAAAACGTTCAATAAAAAAGCTGCTGAGAAAATTTGCGACCAACTCGTCAGGGAATTGTTTTCATCTGATGAAGTATTTGATAAAACTGATTGCATAAAGATTATGCAACGTCTTCGTGGCCAAAGGATGTTTCAGTCCATGCAGAAAGTTGGCGATGCGCTTATACAAACTGGTAGAGCTTCTTATAATATTCGGCGGCAATATGCGCAGGCATTGATTGATCAGAATAACCTTACCTCTGCAATTTCCGTTTTGAAAGAACTGGAAAATGATACAGCCAATGCGGCCAACAGTGATATCGAGGCAAAGGAGGAAGATATGGAAGCACGCGGCTTATTAGGCAGATCATACAAGCAACTGTATGTAAATGCGAAGAACCCGGCTATTAGTCATAATCGTAACTTTCTTCTGCAGGCTATTAAATTCTACCTCGACGTTTACTCGAGTGATCCCGAAGTCAGGACATGGCACGGCATAAATGCAGTTGGGTTAATTGCCCGGGCAAATCGTGATGATATTGCCACTGACGGCTTCCCCTCGCCAACATTTCTGGCAAAGTCAGTGTTAAAAACAATCAATGAAAAATATGATACGGGAAAAGCAGACGCATGGGATTTTGCTACTGCGTCCGAAGCGTGTATAGCTTTAAATTTGCCGGCAGATGCGCTTGAATGGATGAGTGGATATGCCCGAATGCCTTACTGTGGTGCGTTTGAGATAGCCAGCGCATTAAGGCAATTAGAGGAAGTTTGGCAGTTGGATATGAATTCAGAATTAGGAAGACTGCTACTTCCACTCCTGCGGGCGGAACTATTGCGCAGAGAAGGAGGAATTGTGCTGATTGATGCAGAAGAACTTAAAAAGCAAAATGATGCGGAAGTCAATACGACCAGGGACTATGATTCGTTGATTAAAAAGAATGTGGTCGCTGGCCTTGAAAAAGTGTTTGGCGATGAATCCTTCAAAACATACAAATGGTATATGACGGGCGGCGACAGATGTTTGTCCGTTGCACGCATTGGCAGAGATTCAACTAAAGGATTTGGAACAGGCTTTTTGTTAAAAGGTAAGGCAATGCATGATTCATTAGGTGAGGAATTAATTTTGATCACCAACGCGCACGTGGTAAGTGAGGACCCTGTTGAAAGGGCTTTGAAGCCAGAAGAAGCCATCATCATTTTTGAAGCCATCGACCGAGACCAGGAAATCCGGCCATCTGAAATAATTTTCTCCTCCCCGAGTGCCGAACTGGATGTCACCATTCTTCGTTTTGATAAAGAGGAACATAAGAAATTAAAAAAACTAACAAGCAAAGTAAACATCTACCCAATCTCTAAGCAGTTGCCGGTTTTGGAAGAACCGCCTTCTCAAAGAGTTTATGTAATTGGCCATCCTTTTGGAGGCACCTTACAACTATCTTTTCAGGATAATATTCTCTTGGATCATGAAAATCCTAAGCTACATTACCGAACTCCTACGGAAGGAGGTAGTTCAGGTAGCCCGGTATTTAATCAGCAATGGGATTTAATTGGATTGCATCACGCCGGCAGCAACGAGATGCCTTGCCTGAATGGAAAACGAGGGACCTATAACGCCAATGAGGGCATATGGATACAGGCAATAAAAAAAGCTTTAAAGTCAAAATTGGAACCCTAATCACATTGTTTTGGATCGGGGTTTCCCAGGATCGGGCAAGGATGGAGAATATAACCATCAATTGTTCCATTCCTTTTAGCAATGAAAATCTTATGTTCGGAAATGATAACTGCTCCAAGCCGCCTTTCGACAACTGGTTTCCGGTTGTTTTGTCCTTTCAGGAAAGGGTTTCCTTCCATTTTTACATGCCGATATTGACTAAACCGGTTTCTTTCTGTCATTTTTACCGGCTCGGTGATCTGGGCTGAAACTTGTGGGCAGTCGACATGGACCATTCAACTAATTTTCAATTTATTTCTGCAGACCATGCCTTGTTGGACGCTTATTCTAATACCGTAACTGGTGTGGTAAGACAGGTATCCCCGGCTGTCGGCCATGTAAAAGTCATAAAGAAGAGCGTGCATCCTGTCACCAAAAAGATGGTGGATAGTCCGGCATCAGGTTCCGGTTTTGTCATCTCAAGTGACGGCCTCCTAATCACCAATAACCATGTGATAGAAAATGCTACCCTCGTTAAAGTGGCATTTAGTGATGGCGTTGAGATCAACGCGGAGATAGTTGGTGCCGATCCTTCTACAGATATCGCTGTCCTCAAAGTATATGAAGGGAGTCTCAAACCACTTCAATTCGCGGACTCCGCTTCTCTTGAGCCTGGGCAGATTGCCATTGCCATTGGCAACCCGATGGGACTACAGCTTACCGTGACCACTGGAGTTGTAAGCGCTCTTGGCCGTAGCCTTCGGGCAAATAATGGAAGACTGATCGACGACATCATTCAAACAGACGCGGCGCTCAATCCCGGTAATAGTGGAGGACCTTTGCTGAACTCTTCCGGGCAAGTTATTGGGGTTAACACCGCAGTAATTTCATCAGCCCAGGGTTTATGTTTTGCCGTCTCATCCAACCTTGCAGCGTATATCGCCGGGCAACTGATCATGCATGGAAAAGTGAAAAGAGCCCAACTTGGTATAGCTGCACAACCTGTCAATCTCACTCCACGAATGATTCATGCTAATCAGCTAAAGTCAACTACTGGAGTATATGTCTTTGAAATTCTTGCCGATGCCGATATTTATAACCGGCAACTCAAAATTGGTGATATCATTGTTGAATTTGATGGAAAGCCAATCAGCACCGTTGACAACTTGCACAAGTATTTGACAGTAGAGGTAATAGGTAAGAAAGTAAGACTTGGTGTTTTACGCGGAGGCCGAAAAGAATCTGTGATTGTAATCCCTGCCGAGTTCAAAGTATAGAATTAATTTCTTTCTTTCGGCGAATGAACGCAGGTATTAACAGCGATAATCAATAATCAGCAATTGCTGCGATGCGGTATTTTGCATAATTCTCTTCATACCTAATATTTTTATTTTTGGCTTCTCCGGCGATATCATTCACGTAGTATTGCAACAGTAAATCGACCGGTTTGAGGTGTTGTGCGCTATGAATAGTGATTTTGGGCGCGTATAACTTTCGGCCTGTCTTGGAAAGCTTTGATTTCAAAAATTTATAAATAGCACCAACGCTCTGTCTTAATATCGACAGTAAGTAGCGGGCCAGCTAATTTTGGTGTTACAAACATTTTCAAAGGCAACTGCTGTATTTTGCTTGATTGCGGAACCCCGGCATATTCCGCTAATTTCAGCATGTCATTGAGTTTTACACAGGTCCAGCTTCGATATTCGACTTATCGAAGACAATAAATAATCTCTTAATATCCAGAATTCGATGAATTTCGTCATCGGATGTATCGGATCGCCTGCCTATCCTCTTTCATCGTATTGCAGCAAAACCGCAGTTCGATCACTCTTGCAGACGATAATCTATGGTTTGAAATCAAGAGCGTATATCAACATTCTCTTTGGTTTAGCGATAAGATTTTTCCAGTTCTTAATAAAATCACAAGACTAAGGCCAACAAACCGGCAGGGACTTATTACATTTAGGAAACCTAAACCGCCTTGTCATATGGATCCCCAAATCGTCAATATCGCTCAGGACATCAGCAATTGCATTTTATTTCTGGGACCTGAATTGCATCTCACTTCGGATGGTAAGTCCCACAAAGAATTTTTCAGGGAACTTGTGCAAAACAACGATGGCGTGAAATATTTTGACCGGGACAATCTGTTCTGGCTACAATCCAATTCGCCGTCGACCGGTTCTGCCCGACCCAATCTTAATTTTATATCACTGTCCTCTAAAATCAAGCAGTTTTATGATAGCGCTCATAACGACGAATTGTTTAGTATGCTTGCTAAAATCCCCTTTTCGCTGGTAGTAAATGTCTGTCCCGACCGTCATTTGAAACAGGAATTTGACAAAAAAAAACTGCCCATTCGTGAAGTTGTCGCCTCAGATCCTCGTGACCCCAACATGAAACCGCCGACTCCTGAAAGCCCGGTCATTTACTATGTGATGGGGCGCGTAGATAAATCACAATCGCTGGTCCTCACTCATCGCGACCTATTCAAAGGGATTCGCGCCCTGTTGCAAAACGACTTTATTCCTGAACAAATTCTCACCACACTAAAAAACGCTGCGAGTTATCTATTCCTTGGTTTTCATTTCGGCACCTGGTACTACCAATTACTGTTAAGCCTAGTCGATGACGATCTCAAGAGCCTTAGGATCGGGGCTCCTATTGAAACGGACCAGGATGTTGTCAGTATTATGACTTCACATTTCCGGTTGGAGTTTTTCCAGGAGGATCCGCTTCCCTTTATCAAACAATTATTCACGCAACTATCGGATAGCGGTATCGGTCTTCGTATTCCCAAAGACCGCGGCAGAGTTTATTTTTCTTACGGCTGGGAACAGGCGGATCAATCGACCGGCGAATGGTTTGTGGATCTATTGCAGATCGATATGTCAGCCACCGAAGGCGTCACATTCTACCGTGATAAAAATGTAATGACCTTCCAAGACAGCATCACCGGATTCATGAGCCAGATCGGCCTGGCAAACACAGTGGTCATGGTCATCAGCAATAAATATCTGACCTCTCCTTATTGTTTAACAGAAGCGTGGAGGGTTTATCATAATCAGAATTTCAAAGACCGGGTATTCTTGGCGGCCCTGGAGGATGTCGATTTCTCAGATGCGGGAATAAAATTCTACGTGGATTATTGGAATCAGCGCTTAAGCCAAATTCAGGATATCACCAGCAGTGAAGAATACAGAAACAACCTTGCAGTCATTCTCCCGCAAATCCAGCAACAACAAAACTTTCAGGAAATCAATTTGTTCATAAGTGAATTTTTGCATTACATCAGGGATAGGATTCATTTGCGATTGCCGGCCGAGCCGTTTTCGCTGGCCTTAGCACCGCCAAAATACCTGGAATTTAAGAAAATAATCTGCGAACGACTCGATAAACCGATTGTGTTATGACCCCACCGAATGCTCCATCACGCTATCCCGGACCGAAACCTTTTACCACAGATGAAATGTCCATCTTCAAAGGACGGGAAAACGAAAGCAGGAAATTATTTGACTTGTTACAACTCAAACAGACGATGATTCTTTATGCAGAATCAGGCACCGGTAAAAGCTCCCTGATCAATGCTGGACTTATTCCGATGTACAGCGACAACCAACTCACCAGCGATTACGCTCCCTGCCTTGTGCGCTTTGGCTACTGCAATCCTGTAGAGCACATAGAAGATTCAACCCCAAATATCCTTGTCCAAAGAATCTTGAGAAGTCTTCGCGCAACGGTCAACGAGATAGCCGACCTGGAATTGAATCTCATGACTATTCCCACCGATGATACCCTGTGGTGTGAAATGAAAAAATTGCAACTAGCCGGTCATCGCATACTGCTGATTATTGACCAGTCCGAAGAAATATTTTCCTATTCCCCCGAGCAAATTCAGCTACTCAAAAAAGAATTATACGACCTGTATGCTGGAATACCAAAGGTCATCGAGGAAGCGTATGAATCCCATGTGCAGGCTTTAGAGAAGAACAAAGCGGATGAGGAAGGTCTCCGCCGTGCCGAAGAGGATCTTCACTTCTTGTATTCGGACCTGCGCACTAAAGTGCTGCTGGTTGTCAGGGACGACAAACTTGGCAATTACCACCAGTTCGCTGATTATTTTCCAGATATCCTCAAGGACTCGTACAAATTGCTGGCATTACAGGAACAGTTCGCACGCGATGCAATTACACTGCCGGCGGAAGTGCCGGGAATATTTGCCAGCGACCCGTTTACATTTGAAAAGGATGCCCTTAGTTATTTGATCCAACAGATGCTAGAGAAGAATCAACGGTTTGATCCATTTACTATTCAGCTTACCTGCAGGTTCATCGAGAAAAACCTGGTCATTGGCAAACATAAAAAAGTTATCGAAAAAAAAGATGTTCCTAACGTAGCAGCGGTAGTTCAACAATTCATTGACTCAGTCTTTGAACGCTTGCCCGCTACTTTCTATACTGATAAGATATGGACGAAGCACCGAATCGAGAAAAAACTCATATCTAGATCCGCATCCAGAAGAATCAGCGTTCATGAGGATAAAAAGTGGATCAGCCCGCGGAAGGCTGATTACCTGATTGCCGAAGGATTGCTAAAAAGAGAACAGCGGGGCGAAGACTTTTATCTGGAATTGTCTCATGACCGCCTGGTCATGCCATTGCAAATGGATTTTCGTAAACGGAAGGAAAATATCTTACTTGGGTTATTTGCATCGGTTTTTATCATCGCTGCATTTGTTATTGCGATACAAGGCGTTTCCATTTATCAACAGGATAACAGAATCATGAAACAGAATGCGAAGAACGATACGATATCGAGCAGGAATATAACGCTTCAGGATAGCATTGACGCGACTAATCAGGCTAAGCAGGACAACTTGTCCAGTATAGATGCCATTGACAATATGGCTACAAAAAAAGATATATTGGAAATCATAAAATCGTTAAAGACACAAGTTATTCTTTCTGAAACACCCTCTTTTACAAGAGTGGACAGCAGCCTAAACTATATCATTCAGGAGAAATACAACAAGCAATTATATAAAATCGACGTATTTTATGTCGGGAGAGCAAATGAACATCAAAAAATTCAGTCGCTGTACAGCAGCGAACTTGCTGACTCCGTTTTGCGCATCTTGGGGCAGGAAAAAAATCTGGTGGTAAGAAAGCGGATGCTTCGGCCATTATCCGATAATTCGCCTTACCGTGCATCGTTCAACCAGATTCGATTTAATGGCCAGGACGAACTTTTACAGGCTGAAGAGATTCGTGATAGACTGCGAGCAGCAATCGGAATTAATATGCCATTTGATTTTCAACGTACTTCCACCATTACACCTCATTATATTAGTATAGTGTTGAAAAATAAATGATCGATATTATCATGTATTATCCATTTGACTGACTTTAAACCATTGTCTTTTGATCTGGCTCTCCGCGTCTGCTACATGCTTACCGCCAGGGGCGCCTTGTACTTTTACCGGATCGGGCATCAGCGCTCCTGAAATCCTAACATGGAAAGTTTTTTCTTGACCATAGAATATAAATACTGTTGCCCTCAATTATTCTACTGGCATTTGAGATACTTGAGTTGCTTTAGGACTTTTAGTGGACAACGGTGGGAGATCCAAAGCCGCTTTCGCGTAATATGAATTGATTATCCTTTTTCATCTTCTAGTTATCCTTTCTCCAATGTACCATAACCTGTACAAGGAGCGGTTCTACGATCGACGCTTAACCATTTCCCATTGCCTTTAGTAGGAAAAAGATCTCTACAAATTGCATGTAGTTGATCAGTTTGAGAAAGTTAACGTTGGCAACTAAACATTTTTTCTGTCAAATTGTCAACAATGCATCAGATGAAGCCAATCCCGACTACCGTGAAAACACGGTAATTTATTCTGGCGCCTTCAGATATATTTGACGCATGCGTGATCGGCCATCGATTTGTTTTTTCACCGTGGTCATGAATCGACTCCAGGATCTCAGGGCGACTCTTCAAGTCAATCTGCGTGACAACACGTGTGCTGAGACGACCTTTTTTATCCTTGATTATGGTTCCCAGGACGGGTTGAGGAAATATTTGGTAGAAAACTTTTCAGATGAATTGAAAGAGGGACGCCTGAAGTATTTGCGGTACGGTCCTGTACAGTATTTTTCGCAAGCCCATTCACGCAATTTGGCAGTTCAACATATTAGCGCAGAATATATTTGCAATATCGACGCGGATAATTTTTCAGGCCGCGGGTTCGATTTCTTTTTGCAGGAGGCTTTCGAGCTTGTCCCTGGAGCGGTGATTACCGGTCTCAACAATAAACTTCAAAGCCATGGCGCATTCGGGCGCATGGCCGTGGCAAGGCAGTCGTTTCTGGATGTGGGCGGCTATGATGAAGGATTCACCGGATACGGTTTTGAAGATTATGATCTCATTAGCAGGCTGAAAGCAAGTGGGTGCTCCGAAATCGCCATTGAAAATCCGGATTTCCTGCACGTCTTGCCGATGGATGATGATGCCGGGCATACCGGGGAATGGGCTGGTGATCACCTGGAACGACTGTATCGTCAACAAATTACTGCGGACCTGCAGGTATTGCTTTATCTCTTTAATGACGGAACGTTTCATTACGGTATCGTGCATGAGACAATCACCGAATCCGGTCATCACCGTTACACCCTCGCAGGCAATGCCTGGCAGTCGGGAAAATGGTCCGAAACCGACGTGCATCTTGAACTTCATTTTTTCCAATTCACGGGAAAGTTTGAAAAGAAAGGTGATTACCTGGCGGATAATACCCACCTGATGAGACGGGAAATGCGGCAGGATGAGCTGAAGCAATCAATACTGTTTCACTCAAGCGTGGTCAACGCTTCCCGGTACCGGGAAAACAAACAAAAAAAAATTATTCGGGTGAATGAATATGGATTTGGACAAGATTCCATGCAACATTTGTCCGCCAAATATTAAATAAAGCCATTAGCCATTAAACCTTAGACCAACAACCATCACCCATTAAGCCTTATCACTTATGCCCAAAGAATCGATTAAATGGATCACTAATGGCCGAAGCCTCAATGAGGCGCCGGTGGAAGAGCCAACGATTGGGGTCGAAGAATTCGACCAAAGCGTAATGATGCCAGATGCCCCGGGACCATACGGAATAGCGGTTAACGCGCCGCTAGGAGTCTCCATGATTAAAGCACTCTGGCAAAAAGTAAACAATGAACCCGACACCAATCCATTGAAGGCTCTTTTGTCGGGTTCTTTTGCAATCACATTCGACAAGAGTGTCCTGTTAAAGACGCTAAGTCAGCCTAAATGCGAAGGGATCCGGTTTTACCTCTGTCTGAAACAATCAGAGAAAAACCCTGCGGAACAATTACTGTCGTTGGTAACGGTAGGCGTGGATGAAGCGGGCAAGGACCTGCTGTATGAATACCAGCCGGGTATCCCGATTAAAGACATTCCTACCCGGTCACTGATTGCCGAGTATGGCCACCCGCCATGGGTAATGTCACAGAGCGGACCATCAATAGATCCGTTCGTGCTCTTTAAATTGAGTCAATGAGATTTTAAGGTATATTCCAGTCAAATCTCTTCGGCCTGACACTCTACTATATCGTATACCATACGCTTATTCTGGTGGCGTGGTGCCTGTCGCTACTACTTTGCATTAGGGGGCAGCGTCGGTATCTCCCGCTGGCGATTTTGATGGGCGTGACGCTGGGAGTGGAATTGTGGGCAGACTTGAGCTACCGTGAGCAGCGGCCATTCTTGTGGCTTTACAATGTTTTCGTGATCATTGAATATAGTCTGCTCTGCTGGTACTTCATCGGGGTAACCACGCGCGCAGTCATCCGACGCGTCATTGCCTGGAGCATTCCAGTCTTTGCGGTGATAAGTATCGTGATCTCCTTTCAGCTCTACGACTTTAGCCGGTTCCCAGGACAAAACATTAATATCGAGGGCATGCTGATCACTGTGCTATGCGCATCGGTATTATTTAATTTAGACAGCCGGTTGTATCAAAAAATTACAAGGCATCCTGATTTTTGGATTTGCTGCGGATGGCTGGTGTTTTATGCAGGTACGTTTTTCTCGAATGGGTTGTTATCCTATTTAATGAGGCAAAACCTCGACTATGCCGAAAGGGTTTTTGAAATCCTAAATCGCCCATTGAATCTCATTTTGTACAGTTGTTTAATTGTTGGATTGATATGCGCGCTGCTCCGGAAATAGTGTACACGATCATATTGGCAGCCATCTTCTTCGTCCTGCTTGTGACAGTCATCATTGTAACGGTTTGGCGATATTACTCCAGGAAACGGGTACATGAAATGGAGGTTCTGCAATTTGGGCAGACTTTATTGGAAGCCCGCCTTGAAATACAAGAGCATACTTTTCGCGCTATTTCAGAAGAATTGCACGACAACCTGGGACAAGTGCTTAGCCTGGCAAAGCTCCAGCTTAATACTGCGAACATCAATAATCCAGTAGAAGCGCAAGAGAAAGTGAATGGTGCGATTGACCTTGTAGGTCAGGCTATTTACTCTCTCCGTGACTTAGCTAAAACGATGCATTCCGAGTCTATAACCCGTGTTGGCTTAACCGGTGCGTTAGAAACAGAAGCGCGACTGATTGAGAAGATCGGTCTATTACAGCCAGTCTTCCAGGTATCCGGCATCCCCGTACCATTAGACGACAATAAGACGCTCATTGTTTTCCGGATCGTGCAGGAAGCATTACACAACGTCGTTAAACACGCCAATGCGACCCTGGTGGAGATGAACCTTGATTTTTCGAAGGATCAGGTTAGTGTAACTGTTAGGGACAATGGTTCGGGGTTCAGTGGCAACGGAAGCAATGACGGAAGCGGCCTCCGAAACATGAAGGATAGAGCGAAAATAATAGGGGCGAACTTTGAACTTCAGTCAGTGCAAGACAAGGGGACGACAATCATTTTAACGATTCCAGGGATATGAAAATGAATGCCGAAAATAAAATAACCGTAGGATTGGTAGACGATCATGTGCTTATACGAAAGGGATTGGCGGCGTTATTAGTAGAACGCGGGTTCGAGGTAGTGATGCAGGCCGACAACGGCCAGGATTTCATACAGAAATGCACAAGCCGAAATGCCCCCCAGGTATTGTTATTGGATGTTGCCATGCCGATTATGGATGGGTATCAAACGGCGCAGTGGGTGCGGACCAACTTCCCAGAGATAAATGTGTTGGCCCTGTCCGTGTTTGATGACGAGTATGCGATTATCAGGATGCTGCAGCAGGGCGCGCGGGGCTATGTCCTCAAGGACTGCCAGCCGGAACAATTGATCACTGCCATCCAAACGGTTGCCAAAAAGGGATTTTATCACAATGAATTGGTGAACGCGAAACTGATACATAGTGTGAATGGCGAGGATCGGATCAGTAGGAGTGAGCCGGCCTTAACAGACAAAGAATCGCAGTTCCTGCGACTCAATTGTTCGGAGATGACTTACAAAGAAATTGCCCAGGTGATGAAGGTGAGCCCCAGAACAGTCGATGGGTATCGCGATATCTTATTTGAGAAGCTGGAGATACGCAGCCGGGTCGGGCTGGCCATCTATGCCATTCGACACAGGCTGGTTACGCTGACATAAGATGTCCTCGGTTTTCTATCAAGTTCCGTTAAAATTATTCCCTCGACTGATAGGTGATTGAATACCGTTAAAACACCTATTTGTATACCGGTATTCTTGTCGAATATTGCCAGGGCGTAGTCTAGTCCGCCGTAGCCCCACCTATCTGACCCCTTCAAAAGAATCAAATGTAATATCCATCGTGCGCTTTAGGTTCAAGCGATATTCTCAGCAATCATGGAATTACTTCAACTTCCATATTTCAATAGTGCTGATTCCTTGCAGACCGCAATTGACAAAGTTGCGAACAATGCGACTCCTGGAGTAGTAATAAAATACAAGGGGTATTGGTTGTTGTATTCAATACGGACAGTTTTCAATGCATTCAGTGATGGTCTTGATTATTTCGGTGAGTTGGATCAAAGCGCAGGGATTAAATTACTGCAGGCGGAAGAGCGTGAGGTTCATACGCTATTTGAAAAAATGAAGGATTTGCCTTCTCAGTCGACACTTGGCAGCAAGATTGAGCCATCTGGTCTTCGCTTTGCGCTGATAGTACCCCATTCAAACGAGGATCGGGGCATCGCAAACGTGATTATCGACAGCGTCCCCATATTCAAAGTTCTCGCAGGTTTGAATGTGATATGTGTTTGTACCGGACCTGGCAAACATATCTATGAGTCTAAGAATGGAAAAGACATGACGGGGCAACAATGCGAAATATGCGAGCACGCCTACGTTTGCACGGTTAGTCTTTAGTTTGTGTACGAATGTTTTCAAGCGGAAGACCCATGACATGAAAATGACCCGTATGAAGAGTTGTTGCCAGTAGATACACGAACGGAATCGGAACAAAATAACACGATTGTTGATACACAATTACAAACTTATAGTGGCAATGAAACTGTGATTTCGATTTGTAATAGTCGGTATTAAATTATCTTTTGGGGTTTGATCACGATTGACGCTGTTTAGTTTTACATCACTAACCATCTGATTACTTCAAATTGTTGATCACTCGCAATAGAAAAAAATTTGTGGGGCACGTGTTCATATCTCAAATAATCGTTATTATTGCTTCTGCATTTCTGTGACACCCTCCCCTTGCGAAACTTCTGAACTTCCCTAATAATACGGCTCTGGTATTAAACCTTAAACCCTCGTTGGTCATGCTTAACAACGTTGTCCTGGATGTCGTAATTGGCCTCCTGTTTCTTTTTCTCATTTACAGCCTTTTGGCGACTATTATTGTCGAACTCTTCACCACACTGATCGGTCTGCGAGCCCGAAACCTTAAAGAAGCAATTAACCGCATGCTTACGGACGAACAGCCTGTCAATCGGTATAAAGGATTAAAACAAGCAGACCTTGTTATAGATCGGTTCCTCAGGAGACTGGGAGACTCGCTGTTGCTAATGAAAAATCCCTCTAATGCGGTGATCGACCGTTTCTATGACAATCCAGAAATCAAATATCTCGGGAGCTCTGGCGTTTTCCGGAACCCGTCCTCCTTCAAAGCAGTGAGTTTCTCCAAGACTATGATTTACATGCTCAATGGCGCTGGTCCAATCGAAAAGAACCGAATTGAGGCTGAACTCCGTAACGCTGGAGCCGGCCTCCTTGGGAAGGAAACCAGTGCCTACGTCCTTAGTCTCTGGCAGGATTCACATGGAGACATCACACGTTTTAAGGTCCACCTTGAAGCGTGGTTCGATCGAACAATGGAACAGGCCACAGAGTGGTACAAGCGGAAAACACAGGTCATCTTGCTACTTCTGGGAATGGTGTTTGCCACTTTCTTCAATGTTGATGCGTTCGTTGTGGCTAAGCATCTGTCTACGGATAAGGATGCTCGAGAGCAAATTGTTAACCTGGCTACGGCATATGCGGAACGTGACGGTGCGGCTAGTCAACAGGGATTACCGAAGGATACGTTGCTGGCTATAAAAAAAAGGCTCGAAGCAGACATCGCGCAAGCCAATTCAATTCTGGGGCTGGGCGGCTGGCTGCCTGATACGCTTGAAGTTATTCGCGACATTTCAGGGGCTCTCAGGTATTCGTCGCCGGTTGACGAAGAGGCTTTGCGCCGTTGGAATGGTGGAAACCCAATAGCCTTTCGGTCGCATAAATTTCGGTTTTGGGAGAAAATGGATTATCTACGCCACCTCCTCGCTATTCATTTCTGGGGCTTTTTTGTTATGGCTCTCGCGATTTCCCTGGGTGCGCCCTTTTGGTTTGACTTGCTGAATAAAGTCGTCCAGCTTCGTACTTCCACCAAACAACCAATCGCCTCCCCACATACGAGCAGGGGCGATGCCATCTCACCTTCAAATCGCGAGGGATAATGAAAGCTATCGTGCACACGTATTTAAATGTTCGGACCGATGCCCCAGAAATCAGGACCGACAACAACCCCATATTTTACAGGCCAGGAGATGAAATCACAATCAGCCAGGCAGTCATTGGGCAGGCCTTCAAGGGTAATCGCATCTGGTTTTCGCTTGACAATGGCAGCTTTGTATGGAGCGGTGGTGTTACGGGTGCGGAGTTTACCCTTCCGGATACCACATTTGAAACTCTGGCACTAGGGCAACAGCACACGGTGCTGCAACTCGCCAAGGATTATTATCAGGACAAATTTTTCGATGGAGGGTATGGGGTCACTGGCGTTTTTATTGGATACAAACAACGAGGAGGACAAGCGTTGTCGCATTACAGTTTGACATTCCAGGTGGAACGAAAAGCCGCCCCACCTGATGGTATATCAATCCCGGCACGCCTTCCCTTCAGAGGTTTTGCGATTCCTACCGATTTCGTCGAAGACGATTATATGGAACTAGAGGTGTTCGGCGACCAGCGACCCGGCCGACCCGGCTGCAGCATTTCGCGCCTCAGTAATGAAAAGGACTGGGGGAGTGGCGCTTTCTTCGCTCACCGAGACGAAAACGGCATCGTCAATCATTACCTGATCACCAACTACCATGTTGCAGCCCCCGATCTCCTCCGCAAGGGAATTTTCGCATTCGATGTTGGACAAGACAAGTCGATCTTAAAACTGGTGATGCCGTCCTGGCAGGCTCAGCCAAGCCAGGACAACAGCTTCGGGTACCTGTATAAAGGAGTATTCCATGAATGGTTGGATATCGCCTTGATTCGGGTATTTGATATGGCTTCAATGTCCAACTTGTTCGACGCTTCTATGCAGATCGATGGTTACTTAGATGTGATCAATGACGACAGATTCATCAATACTGAGGTTACAATGTACGGTGGGTCTTCGGGTAAAGTCGCCGGAAAAAAGATCACTGCTGTTAACAGCTCGCAGGAAGGGCGGATCGGCAGGCAAGTCTACAAAAAAAATGAACTCATCCAGGTACAGAAGATGAGCGCACCCGGAGACTCGGGGAGCCCCGTACTTCAGGGCAACAAACTGGTCGGAATTGTAGTCGGCTCCGATCGGAATAACACCTATCTGTTGTCTGCAGAAAAGATTATTTCCTTCTTCAACCTAACTCTTCCATTATGAAATCGAACTTTATCCTTTGGTTTTTTATTACGACCGGCCTTGTTATGCGCGCGCAGATCCGCGTAAATTATGACCAGATCATAGCGGGCAAACCTCCGCTTGCGTTTACCAAAAGTGACACCGTGCTTCAAGTCTTCAATGTGCATACCGGGGAAGGCAAAAATGTAAAGCTCGAAATCAATGCTTCCCAAAAGAGTGGCGCTATTAAAAGTGTCGACGAAACTGAAAGTGTCACATTCAACTTGAAAGACCTTTTTAAAAAACGTGCTGAGCAGAAGGGTTTCCTGCGAGCGGGCCAAGCGTCAGTTCCTTATACCTATGATGCATCCAAGACAACATCTCAGGGCGGAGATTCCGCAAAAATTAAAACGCCGCTAAGCTACACGGGTATCGGTTACTGGGACGCCATTACCATCTTTGAATATGCCAAGACGGGTAATGAGGACTCAGTTCGGGAAATTATCAATGCTTATGCCAAAAATGATTACGGCTCTTTAGAAGCCTGTGAGAAAGCCAATGATTTTATCAGGATTGCTTACGAGCAGTACAATCCATCGACAAAACAAAAACAAAACGAGATCGAAGGAGCGAAGTTGAAGGCGATCCTCAATGGCGAAATGACTTTGGAAAGTGCCGGTGCACTGGGTGCGCTCAGTGGGATTGACGTCACCAAATATGTTCAGGCCTTTGCTGATTTTCTAAGCGACCATATCAAAGCCGAACTCACCATCGCTTTTATTGAAAAGTTTCGTGAGAAACTGCAAAATACACCCGAGTTTGCTTACCTACTGCCTAAAACCATACAGGTATTAAACACCGGGAATGTCTTCGATTTCCAGTCGTTCGGAGCTACTTGCAAAACTGCATTCGCGGAGGACCTTGAACAGCTCGCTGAGAATTTCGAGCGGATGGTGTATTCACTGGAAACGTATAAGAAATTCCGCGATACCGATCCATTACTGCTGTCCATGTCTACCTATTACGCGATCAAAATGTCGGGTGAAAAGTATCATCCTGCAGACATCCTGGAATTCATTGATGGCAAGTACGGCTATAATGGCAGTCACGCCGTAGCGACGCGTCGCGTGGTGTCCTTATTAAACCTGTTGTCGAAAAACCTGAAAAGTACGTCAAGTAACGAATGGATTAACAAAAAGGATATCAGCGTGGTACATCCCTTCATAGTTCACTTGTTCTTCGGGCTTGTCTATGAGCAGAACAAGGCTCTGTTCGACCAAAAAATTCCCGGGGCTTCCCATGGCAAAACACTCAAGGAACTATTGCAGTCAAAAGCCTCTGAAAAAATTTTACAATTCGTGACGATCGCCAGCAACATCGAATCACGAATCGCATCATTCAATGATAAGGAGAGTCAAACCGAAGGAGCGGCGGGACAGGCCGATGTTCTCGAGTACTTTCTCAGCAATGCCGACGACCTGTTTCACCTCATGGAATTCGGACTGTCCGTGATTAGTGCAGGCGAACCAAGTTCGGGCTATTATAAAGCCAAGGGACTCGTCCAGAATTCAATTGCAGTCGCGAAGGGAATCAAATCTAATAATGTCGGCCAGGTCAGTGTAAATACCCTTGCCCTCATTCAACAGGTGACAGGCAAAACCAGCACAGACGCTACTATTCAACAGTTAACGCACTATGTTAATTTCATTACTGACATGGTGAACGCAGATTCTGCGCCCCAGATCAAACAAGTATTACAAAATTATGCGGCACCGGTGCGTTCCTATCGCGTAATCCGCGGCTCTTCGAGAGCCATTTCACTTTCTGCTTTTCCGGGAATCTATGTTGGTCGGGAATCCGTCGATCGAGACAACACTAATGGGAGTGGCATATTTGGTGTGACCGCGCCGATCGGTTTTGCCATCGGTTGGGGTGGGGCAAAGAAAACTTCGTTCTCCCTATTTCTTCCCCTCGTGGATATCGGTGCTGCGCTCACTTACCGTTGGAACACAAAAACGGACGACTTGCCGCAGCAGGTGCTACTGGGACAAATCTTCTCTCCAGGCCTTTTTGGTGTGTGGGGTATTAAAAATAGTCCACTTGCGATCAAATTTGGAACACAGTACCTGCCCAAACTCCGCATGATCAAGGACGGGGCGAATCAAATTGAAGCCAATACGTGGCACACCTCCCTCTCATTAGCTGTGGATATTCCGGTTTTCATTTTTTCTCAAAAGTATTAGACTAAAAATATGGCAAAAGTTGATTATTCATAGTAGATAAATTCCTGAGAGATTCTATTTTTTATATCAAGCACTCAAAAAAACCTAAACTGTAGATATGGAAAATTCTAGTCCTAAAAAAATACGGTTGGGCATCTGCATGGCTGGTGCCGTTTCCGCGGGCGCGTACACAGCGGGTGTCATCGATTACCTGATGGAAACCCTCGAGCGCTGGCAACAAAGAAAAGACAGTATACGCAGTAAGCGAGAGAGCGGGCAGGCCCTGACGCCGTGGGAAGCTAAGGTGCCTTCGCATGAGGTGGTCATTGAAGTGCTCAGCGGAGCCTCCGCAGGGGGCATGACGGCTGCGGTACTCGGATATTCATTTAATGATGACAGTTATTGTAACAAGCGGCAGGGAAAAATTATTGACAGGAACTATCCAGTACCCGAGGCCGACGACGAGCACTCAAAGCTCTATCGCAGCTGGATCACGATGGTGGACGATAAGCTCGGTTCCACTTTCAAAAAACTAATGGATCCTTCTGATGCGGCCCCGCTGAACGAGATGAGATCGATTCTGAACTCAATACCCGTTGATCAGATCGCGGCCAACGCCATTCCGGCGGTGATCCAATATTCACCCCCTGCCTATGTAAGTGAGCAACTCAGCATCCTGTTGTCGGTCACCAACTTGGAGGGTATTCCCATTGACATCCGTTTTTCCAATGTCGACAAGAACGATCCGACCTGTAACGTCCTCAAAATGCACAGCGGGTTTTTGCATTACCAGTTTAAAGAACAATCGCTGCAGATTGACTACCCCGCAGAAATCATTTCCGAAAAAACGAAAGATCATTTGGCCGCTGCGGCAAAAGCTACAGGTGCCTTCCCATTCGGCTTGTCCAACAGGAAAATCAGCGTCAATCACCAGTTCTTCAAAGAGTTTAAGAAAAGACTAAAAGCGAATTACAACATTGATGTCAATCTGCAATTGCCCGACAACAGCAATTATGTTTTTAATGCAGTGGACGGTGGCGTGATCAACAATGAACCCATTGGGACAACGGTAAAAATACTGGAATGCAAAAAAAAAGATGACCATCCGCAGGACGAGAACTATGTGATCTTAATTGACCCCTTTCCTTCGGTAACCAATGCCGCAAAGAGGCAGGAATATACCGCACCGGGAGAATACACCTTGGTCCAGCAGGCCAAAAAACTGATCGGGGCCATCCGCAACCAATCCATGTTCAGACAGGAGGATTTACTCAATGGCTTGGAAATGGACAAGAATCGTTTTTTGATCTATCCCACCAAAAGAAAATATTATTTTTTAGCCTGTGGGCTGATCGAAGGGTTTTCGGGTTTTCTGAAAAAAGAATTCCGGGAGCACGATTACCAGCTCGGAAGAAAAAACTGCCAGACTTTTCTGCGTTTTTATTTTGGCGAAACGCCGGAAGTGCTGCAGGCCATTACTGGTGTAACCTTGAGCGCCGCAGAGGTTGACCACTTTAAATACGACGTCAATTTTGGAAAGAAAGGCGAGCCTCCACTTTGGAAAATCCCAATGATTCCAGATATGCTGTTGCTGAACAGCACCGAGGAAATCGAGACACCTAAATATAACGGCCTGACAACTGCCGAGATCGGACAGGCCATTCAATTGATCGATGACCGCATCCGCTCTATCCTGGATAAAAGTTACCCTTCTGTGCGGACAGCCGCAACAAAACTGAGCGGCGTGCTAGGATGGTTATTCGGTGTATTTCCGGTTTTTCTCAAAAATAAAATCACTCGGTATTTAAGCAGCCAATTGAGCGAATACCTAGTTGCCACCTTCTATCCCCAAACGTTAAAACAAGATCAGTTGTTGCTGTATTATCTGCAGCTGCTCGTCAAGCATGGCCAGCAGTACCAAAAGAGCGGGAAAGTCTGGGCAAGAGTTGCTAAAGGAGGGGAGATGATCGTATCGGTGACCAGTGACGGAAGGGAAACTCAGAACATTGCGTCGGTTGGCGATTTTATTGTCAAAAACGACACCACCACTAAAGAAGAATATATCGTCAAGCCGGATAAATTCCACCTACGGTATGTTCCTTCACCTGCAGGGGAATTTTACGTCCCGTGCGACAATGCCCGCGTGTATGCGCTGCAAGTTACGCGGGACAACATTCTGCACCACCGGCTGGAAGGCCTGCAACCCTTATTGGATCATCCGGAGAAACCGATTTTTATCGAGGCACCGTGGAGCGAAGCCCAGACACTACGATTGGGCGACTATTTGGTATGCCCACCTGCTAAAGACGAAATCTACCGCGTTGCCCGCACCGAGTTTGATCAGACGTACGCCTTGGTGCAGACGTCGGAACAATGAGTATTTTCTGCAAACACTACGGTCAAATATTCAGCAGTTGACCCATTATGTTAATTTCATCACTGACATGGTGAATGCTCATTCTGCGCACCCGGTCAATCAAGTATTGCAAAATTATGCAGCTCCGGTCCGTTCCTATCGCTTAATCCGACGCTCTTCCAGAGCCATTTGACTTATCGCTTTTTTACGAATATATCTTGGTAGGAAATCGGTCGATCGAGGTCACACAGATCGAGGTGGCATATTGGTGTGATGGCACTGATTGGTTTTGCCATCGCTTGGGGTGGGGCAAATAAAAGTCGTACTCCTTATTTCTTCCGCTTGTGGACATCGGTGCTGCGCTCAATTATCGTTGGAATAGAAAAACGGACCATTTCTCCCAGCAGGCGATACTGGGACAAATCTTTTTTCCTGGTCTTTATGGTGTGTGTGCTCCGGTGGGATTCTTCTCAAAGTCCAAGTTAGTCCCTGAATTCAAGAAAAGCATTTTCCAAGATATAGGTTGCTTTATTTTTTAGAAACTCAAGCTTGTTAATAGTTTTTTCATATTCGACTAAGGCGTGTTTCTTTTGAAGTATCCACCTATCATAGAATTCGAGTGAATCAAGTTTAAAGTTTGAATTTCTTAGTGACTGCAAAGAATTAATATTTCTTTTGAGTTCTGAACCTTCATATCTAAAAAATGAGGAGCTATCCAAATATTTAGAACAAAAATGATAAATTTCTAGTATTTGGTATAAGCTGTCTACGGCAGCCCTGTTTAACCCATCATAAATGTTAATTGATAATTTTGAAATGTTATCTGCATTTACTGACAACAGTTCTGTAAAGTTGCTCGATCCAATATCATACGTATCACGTTTACCACCTTTTCCGCCAGTTAGATATTCTTCAATTTCGCCCTGTATTAATAAAATTGAAAGCTCTTCGGGAGCAGTGACGATGAACCCAGGATTAAAATCAACATCACTGTTGGGAGTTGCGGATAAATTTGTGGGCCTTCTTAAATCTCTTCCTGTGATAAATCTCCCTTCATTTATAACCTTTTTTGGTGGTGTAGTAAAACGGAATTGAAATGAAAATGATAAGGGATCTTCTTTATTTATTTTTTTTATCTCTTCCTTGGTAAAAAATATCTCGACCATATAAACGTTTAACCCTATTTTAGGGGGCTTTATATAGCACTTATCTAATATGAAAGATGGCCTATTGCTTAGATTAACTGTTACAGTTGCTTCTAGAGGTTCAGAATATCTAAAATAGTATAGCTTTTGATTTCTCGGATCCCGCCCAACTAAGTAACCTGAAACTCGACCTTCGGAAACATGTTTGCTAAATAAATTTGTATTATTTTCTTTCTGCGCTTGAGAAATGAAAGAAACGAAAAAAAATAACAGAATTGATAGTATTTCTATTTTCATTTCGTCGCATTTATGTTTAGTATTAAAACTGGATTTGGCCCAATTACCTTTCGATATTGTTCAAATTTGAAATCATTTTGTATTCTTCTCCAATTATCGATTATGTGTTCAGTATTTATTTCAGAAAACATGTTATTTTCAGAAGTTTTTAATCTTATAGTAATGAATTCGCTAAGAAGCACATCTATTGAGTCTGACGTTTTCAGTATTGAGCGAGGTATTGTAAATGTTATTTTATATTGACCTGGATTACTTAAAGCAGAAGACATGTCTTTGATGTAAGGAATTGCTTCCTCCAAACTTTCGGCTAATATAATTGGATCCGATTGTTTGTCTTTGGGTATTGCCCGTAACTTTAAATCAAATCCTTCAAAACTGGCAATAGCTTTATATGTATTAATCTCTTTTTGTTGAGTAAAATCTGTATAAATATCAAACATTATATACGAAAGCATGAATGGGATAGTAATCGATAAATATAGAATACACTTTATCAATACTTTTTGTACTTTCTCGATTTGTTCCCTTCTTTTAATCTTTTTCTCAAAATTCAAGACTTTCTTTATGAGCTCCTCTTTTTTATTGATCCATCTTGAATCATTATAATTATTATCATTGAAAATCTCTTGCAGATGATGTTTGATGATTAATTTAACGCTTTCCAGGCTTTTTGAATCGGAAAGATTTGCTGTTTGTAAGTCTCCAATCAACGAGCCTGTCGTCTCGGGAGTAATTGGATAAATTAATAGTGGGATTATTTTCTTAATATCTATTATCCAAGCAGCGCCCAATTCATTCTGACAAATCTCACTATACTTGAAATCTTTACTAACAATAAAAAAAACTAGCTTTGCTTTTTCAATATTTTTCTTTATAGTCTCTCGCCAGGGATCACCTATCCCGATTTTAGTTCCATCAGTTGAACTGCAAAAGATATCATTTATGTATACGCCCAATCCTCCTGTTAGCAAATCAACGAATGCATCGGCTATTTCTTGGTCTCTTGAAGAATGACTGATAAATAGTTTCATAAGTTGTTAATTTTAGATGCAGAAAATACGGCTGATTTGATCTTCTATCTAACCAAGTGAGTGTTGAGCGGCTATTGGCTGCACATGACATCCAACCTGTGCGTGAAACTAACAACACAAAAATTGCCACATTGAAGTGACGCCAGGATATTGAGATTGGGATTGTTGGCTAGGCCGGTATGTGAATCGAATATACCAAAAAAACAAACTTATCATGCCACCTATTGTTGGTTTTTTCTTTCCAACCGCTCTTTTTCCATGATCAATTCTTGGCGGTGCAATAGGGCATTTGACTTTGGTTTGGTCAGACGGGCCTGTTGGGATTATCAAATATTGCCTCCGGAAAAAGTTACTGT
>CAVXLU010000013.1:0-30416 GCA_963762655.1 uncultured Chitinophagaceae bacterium | reverse complement strand
TTCTCTCCAAGTGTTCCTTCTTTATAACATACCAGTGTCCGGTAATCAACACCGGCAGGATCCTCTTCACCTAAAGCATTTGCACTCTTCTCCCAACGTGTCTTCCAGTATACTTCATTACCACTGAAGAACGCGATATGAACTCCAGCATTCCTTGCATTCTCAACTGCAGTCCTTTGCTCTGCTGACCAGTACTCATCATGTCCGACAGAAAGAAAAACTTTATGTTGTTGAATTAAATTGCCACGTCTCGCAGCATCAATATTTGTTGTGTAACTAACATTATATCCATTGCGCTCTAAAAAGCGAATCATTGGATACTCGGCATTAAAAAGCCAATCCTCAGCAACTCCGCCACCACCGCCACCGTCACGTGTTACAAATGGACGATTGTAACTAACTTTTGTTGCATGTCCTTGCGGATACGCAGTAGTCCCAACATACAAACTGTTACCACCGTAAACATTATATGCCTGCCATGTTGCATCAGAAGTCTGGAAGAAAAGATCGGAAGTACTTGCATCATCCCGTACTATAAAGGGAATATGACTCGCGCCACTGTTATCAGTGCGCGTCAGCTTTGCAATATATAATCCGGAAACGGCATTAGAAGGAACATCCCAGTATCCCGACTCACTCCAGTTGCCACAATCAACAAGACCAGATGTAGCATTTTGATATGGAGTAGGCTGCGTTTGCGGCAAAGTCGCACTTACAACACCAGAGCCCTGAAATCTCGCTCCACGTCCATCATAATATCCGAGACGATAAATTGTTATTGTATATGCAGCAGCATCTGTATTTATCTTGAAATGTACACGCTCTCCTTTATTTGCACTTATATCTGTAGCAAAACCCTGGATTGAAAGATCACCTGCACCTGTAACATCCCACTCTGTGGATAAATTACCTAACTGGGCGTTCTCAGTAACAATAGGATTTTGTGCCATCACAGCTAACGCTGAGAAAAGAGCACAACAAAAAGTGAGGAATAGCTTCCGGGTGGGACACGACTTAAAAATACCGTTCATGACGTTTATTCGGCTAGTTAACAAAAAGGTACTGATTGGAAATTTCCAACGGATATTCAGCAATAAATTTTTTGGAGGATATTGAGTTACAGCTTGCGCTATAGCCCGAGATGAGTGGTGGAAGGTGGTTTAGTCAATCTGCACTCTACAGGACAGGGTTCAAAGATATATTAAAATGGCACATAAGCAAATGACCCATGATTTTTTTATGTGTATAACCTTATAGTTTTAGGGGTTTTTGGGGAGACCTTTGCCTTGATTCCAGCTATCGTAAAAACCCTATTTTCAACAATGGACTGCGCCTCATCTAGTTAGCCACGACTGTTCTTTTGCCAAAATATTTTCCCACAGATATCCCCACCACACGATGCCGGATTAATGGCCCGTTATCAGAATTATTTATGCTACCGATTCCATGCGTATACTGACCAAAAATGAAAAACCCTTTTGGAGCTTCATACCCAAACTGAAGTAGCAGACTTGCACCAACCCTGCCGTAATTGCCAAAGTCAAATACAAGCTTCCGATCTACAAATACAGTGTCCGATTCACTGAACTTTTCTCTACCCGATAATTGGAAATCCAGGGAAGGTCCTGCCTTTACAAAAAAATGGCCCGGTTTCTTGCCTAAATCCAACTGTAACAAAAACGCAAGCTCAACGGTATGAAATGTTGTATTATTATTAGTTGCCAACGTATCGGGCGGGAAAGCACGGCGATTAAAATCTACCTTATAACCCTTCAAACTATAAAATGCCGCAGGCGAAAAAGACAGCCGTTCTTCAAATGGAATCTTCCAGCCTGCTCCCAACTGAAAACCAAATTTCGGAGTTGATTCCTGCCGGATACTATTTATTGAATATTTGGTATAACTCATCTGAGGTCCGCCAAATATGCCAAACTGCGATTGCCCAATGCCGGCAACCGATACTCCGAGCAACAAAAGAGAAATTAGAAGCCTTGAAAAATTCACCATAACCAAATATAGATTATCTCTAAGGTATCACAAGAACCTTCCGCGCACGTATCTACGTTTAAAGATGCTTGGCTGGATCTTTTATACCTGATTGTTTATTGAATTGTTCTGATTGGCCAATGGGGATCGACAAACTGCTCCATCCTTCTTTGCGAATTAATCGCGCGAGGTACACTATCTGCCCAACATGATATGGATAATGCGCCAACTGTCGATTGATTGCATCGATGGCTAATAGACCCTCATCTCTGATATACACAGTCTTTAATAGGTCGGCTTCCTTCAATTCTGCAAGCGCAGCTAGAAAAATGTCCCATCCTTTCGCCCATAAACTCAATAACGCATCACGGTCCTGATACTCAGATTTAAATTCCGCATCCCGGTCCCTCGATTCTTTTTCGCCATCTGTTGTCAGAAAGTTACTCCACCTGCTTTGCATATTTCCCGATAGATGCTGGATGATAACTGCAATACTATTTGATGCCTCATCAGGCTGCCAATAAAAGTCACTGTCGGCAAGTTGAGCAAAAGCCTGTTCTCCCAATCCACGATAATACTTCACGCGTCTGATTGTCGTCAGCAGATACTCGTCTCCCAGATTCATTGCCAGATTTTTTTAATTAACGATTCCAGTCCTCACCAACCCGCGGCTGAATCTTCACCGCGCTTGTCGGCCACCGCTTCAAATTTTCCATCAGGTAAAACTTTGATCACTTCAGTTCTTCCAATCTCGGGTACATCAACAATTTTATAACCCATTGCCAGCAACCTTTGCTTTGTTGCAGCAAGAAACCCTGACTCAAGATAAACTTCGTCAGGTAGCCATTGATGATGAAACTTGGGTTTGTACACTGCATCCTCCGTAGAAAGATTGAAGTCGATGATATTTATTATCGTTTGAAAGACAGATGTTGGAATAGTAGTACCGCCGGGCGTTCCTACCACCAGGAAAGGCTTGTTGTCTTTCAATACAATTGTTGGAGTCATTGAACTCAACATCCGTTTTCCAGGCATGACTGCGTTTGCCTCACCACCGATCGCACCGTACATATTTGGAACGCCAGGTTTAACACTGAAATCGTCCATTTCATTATTTAAAAAGAAGCCCGCTCCACCAATAACAGTTCTGCTTCCATAAGAACCATTCAATGTAGTTGTCGCTGCTACTGCGTTTCCATCTTTATCAATTACACTCAGATGCGTTGTCTCTTTGCTTTCATGACCAAGACCAGGTTTTATTTTTTCACTCACACCTGCTTTTGTTGAATCATAGTCGCGCATACGCGCGATGAGATACTGATCGGACACCAGCGTATCCACAGGTACTTTGAAGAAATCTGCATCGCCCATATACTCGGCGCGATCAGCATAGGAACGTCTCTCGACCTCTATCATTAATTGCACTGATGCAGGAGATTGGAAACCCATCGCGCCGATGTCACGGCTTTCAGTCATCTTGAGCATCTGATGAAGTAATACGCCTCCGCTACTTGGCATCGGCATGCCGATGATCTTATACCCTTTGTAGTTGAATGTATGTGCTGTGCGCGGCTTAGCACTATAGTTTTTCATGTCTTCTAATGTTATGATCCCACCACCTCTCTTCATCTCTTCAACAACAAGCCGCGCAGTCTCGCCTTCATAAAACCCAGCCGCTCCTTTCTCCTTAATTCGTTTCAGCGTATTGGCCAGATCTGTCTGCACCAGTGTATCACCGGCGTTCCAACCCTTCTTTTTTAAAAACACTGGAGGCATCGAATTATATTTTTCCAGATCACCCTGAATACTATTCAGTGATGAAGCTTCGACCGCAGTGATCGCAAATCCTTTTTCAGCAAGTTCAATAGCAGGCGCTATCAGTTTTTCAAAGGGCAACTTCCCAAACTTTGCTGCCTCAAACAATCCGGCTACCGTTCCTGGTACACCTCCGGCCAGATGACCGTTCTGGCTCTTATCAGTATTGGCATCTCCATTTGGCTCAAGGTACATATCACGCGAAGCACCCGCCGGCGCCTTTTCTCTATAATCCAGCGCAAGTTCCTTCCCGTCTCCAAGTCTCGCAACCAGGAAGCCGCCACCTCCTAAATTTCCGGCTCCCGGATATACCACAGCGAGAGTCAGCTGAGTCGCTATTGCAGCATCAATTGCATTTCCTCCCTGTTTTAATATTGAAAGACCTACTTCACTGGCGAGTGGATGTGCAGAAACTACCGCTCCGTTGGACGCGGTCACCTTTTTTTGAGAAGTATAATGAAAAGCATCAACGGAAGGAGTAGCAACAGCCTGTTTTGCTGCATTATTGCACGCTAGCGATACAGGCAGCAAAAAAGCAATGAACGTAGTTAACTTCATTTTTAAAGTTATACATTTTTAGATTTCGTAACTATTCATTCCTGCTTATAAATCTGAATAAACAGGATGTTAATTTGTAAATACAATGCATGGTTTTTATGCCGGCGGCAACAACAACGTGACAATACCGAGTATATTCGCCATACAAATAAAAGAATGACCAAATCTTTATTCTCCATTTGTTTTCTTCTTCTTATCTCTTTTTCATCCTTCGGGCAGTCGCCACGCAGCTGGACCTCTGCGGAAATGTATCAGGCTTTACGAAAGTTGAATGTCCTCGGCTCAGTCTTGTATATCGCCGCTCATCCGGATGATGAGAATACGCGATTGATCACCTATCTCTCCCAAGAAAAGTTATACAGGACAGGATATTTGTCTTTGACGAGAGGCGACGGTGGTCAAAATCTGATCGGAAATGAACAGGGTATTGAGCTGGGACAAATTCGTACACAGGAATTATTATCGGCGCGCCGGATTGATGGTGGTGAGCAATTCTTCTCGCGTGCGTTCGACTTTGGCTATTCAAAAGGACCGGAAGAGACATTCACGAAATGGGATCGGGAAAAGATTCTAAGTGATGTTGTCTGGGTGATAAGAAAATTCCAACCTGATATCATCATCACTCGATTTCCTACTACAGGAGAAGGCGGTCACGGACATCACACTGGTTCTGCCATCCTCGCCAATGAGGCGTTTACTGCAGCGGCAGATCCAAAAAGATTTCCGGAACAATTGAAGTATGTAGAACCGTGGCAGGCGAAGCGGATAATGTGGAATACATTTAACTTTTCTGGTGGACTCACTCCATTTACACCAGATCAGCTCCGCATTGATGTTGGTGGCTATAATCCTTTGCTTGGTCAGAGTAATGGTGAAATTGCGGCGTTGAGTCGCAGCCAGCATAAAAGCCAGGGCTTTGGTGTTCCCGCTACGCGCGGTGAATCTTTTGAAAACTTCAAGACAACGGGTGGTGCCGCGCCAACTTCTGACTTGATGGATGGGATCGATGCTACATGGAAGCGTATTCCTGGATTTGGAGGCATTCAACTACAAGTTGATTCTATCATCAATTCATTTGATGTCCTGCACCCCTCTAAATCCGTTCCAGCTTTAGTAAGTTACTATCAGACTTTGAAGAACCTGCCAGACATAAACTGGAAGTATAAAAAAATGCAGGAAGTTCAGGAATTGATTGAGCAGTGCAGCGGTTTATTCATTGAGGCAGCAACTGCAACTCAGTTTGCAGTACAAACGGATTCAATCCGGGTAAACTTTACTTTCAACAGCAGACTTTCCGGGGATATTAAAATCAAGCGTGTTCAATTAGATCAATTTGATTCTGCTTATACCAATACACTTACCATAAATCAAAATGTAATTTTTTCAAAGACTATCACTGTCCCTTTAACTAAATCAATCACGCAGCCATACTGGTTAGAAAATAAAATGGCTGATGGATATTACAATGTGTTTGATCAGATGTTGATCGGCAGAGCCGATGTAGTTCCGGCATATACCGCCATGATAGAAACCGAAATCAACGGTGAAAGGTTTGTCATCAACAGAACTGTCCAATACAAATTTACTGATCCGGTTAAAGGAGAAATATACGAGCCGCTCGTTGTTATTCCACCATTGTCAGTGAGAGTGTTCCCTGAGGTTGCGGTATCAAAACAGGGAGGGAAAGAGGTTGACTACTCGCTAACGCTTACTTCATTTAAGAAGCAGAATGATATTAAATTACTCGAGACTAAAACTCGTAAGAATCTTTATGCAGGGGTTCTCGATAAAGGAAATGCGAAGAGTATCGATCAGGTAATACCATTTCCCTCAACTGGTCAGAATCAGGCAAAAAACATAACTATCGTTGATACCAGCACGTATCAGTATAACAATGGTGTGGAGGCTTTTCATTTGAATACTATCCGGTATGATCATATTCCGTATGTAGTTTATTTTAACCAGGCGCGTGCGGTTCGTAAATTCTTTAATTATACTATTTACGGAAAGAAGATTGGATACATTGTTGGCGCTGGCGATAAAGTCCCGGAAGCCCTGGAACAAATGGGTTATGAAGTTTCTTTGCTTACCGATAAAGAATTAGGAAGAGTCAACCTTAACCAATTTGACGCAATTCTTACAGGAGTACGGGCTTACAACACTAATGAATGGTTGAGTCTTTATTACGATAAGCTCATGAACTATGTAAATGAAGGCGGCAATTTAATAGTACAGTATAATACCAGTAATAATTTTTTAACAACAAGAGCAAGGATCGGCCCCTACGAGTTTGATGTTACCAGAACCCGAATTACCGATGAAAACGCAGCTGTTACGTTTTTGAAACCTGAACACCCTGTGCTGAATTTTCCTAATAAACTTTTGCCATCTGACTTTTCAGGATGGATACAGGAAAGAAGTATTTATCATGCGGGTAAAATAGATAAGAACTTTGAATCAATTCTTTCAATGAAGGATCAGGGCGAAGAGCCGGATTCAGGAAGCCTGATAATAGCCAGATATGGTAAAGGATTCTTTACTTATACTGGGCTCGTCTTTTTTCGGGAACTGCCGGCAGGTGTGCCAAGTGCCTATCGCCTTATGGCGAACTTAATTGCATTGAATCGAAAAAAAGCATTTTAATGTCAAATCAACAACAACCCAGCAGACGCAGAGGCGAGATGGCGTTCATAGTAGCGATAGTGTTAGGCCTGGTAGTAGGAGTACTCATCAAAAGAGTTCGTGTTGGGATATTACTCGGGCTGGTGATTGGTTTTGTTATTGTATTTCTTGGCTGGACACGAATGAAAAGAAGTGGTAAATGACGGACGACAAGAAAGATAAAGTTCCTTTATTCAGGACCTGGAAGCAATGGTATTTCTTCCTCGTCCTGGTATTGCTTATACTTATCATTCTGTTTAGCCTGCTGACTCAATACTTTGCATGAATTACATTGATTGGATAGTACTTATTACAACGCTTGCCGGCATTGTTGCGTATGGTGTTTATAAAAGTCGCACCACCCGCAACCTTGAGGGGTACTTTCTATCCAATCGAAATATGCCATGGTGGCTAGTCTTGCTAAGCATCATGGGTACACAGGCAAGCGCCGTTACTTTCTTAGCAGCCCCGGGTCAGGCCTATACGGATGGGATGCGCTTTGTGCAGTATTATTTCGGATTGCCACTTGCAGCTATCGTAATCTGTATCACTTTTGTTCCCGCATTCAGCAAACTGAGGATCTTTACTGCTTATGAATTCCTGGAGTCGCGCTTTGACAGGAAAACGAGATCCTTAACTGCAGGCTTATTTTTATTACAGCGTGCACTCTCTACTGGTATCAGCATATTTGCTCCATCAATTATTCTCTCTGCTTTATTAGGATGGAATATCTACTGGACTAATTTGGCCATGGGAGGCTTACTCATAGTTTATACAGTCACCGGTGGTGCACGCGCTGTTGCATACACTCAAAAGTTGCAATTGCTTATCATCTTCGGCGGAATGTTTATTGCAGGCTATTATGTAGTTCACAATCTTCCAGAAAATATTGGCTTCACAGATGCACTGAAAGTAGGAGGCAAACTTGGGAAGATGAATGTCATCACGTCGGGTATGAAGAACGGTTCCTTTGATTGGGGTGATCGCTATAATCTTATCAGTGGTATCATTGGAGGATTTTTTCTTGCGCTCTCTTATTTTGGAACTGATCAATCACAGGTTGGTCGCTATCTTACTGCCAGGTCAGAATCTGAAAGTAAAGTTGGCTTACTGCTCAATGGTCTTGTAAAGGTCCCGATGCAATTTTTTATTCTCCTTCTCGGAGTTTTGGTTTTCACATTTTATCAGTTCAACAAAGCCCCTGCATTTTTTAATCAAAAAGAGCTGACGCGATTGGAAGGTTCCAGCTACCAGGAAACATTTCATGGATTGCAGGATCGGATGGATGTTATCCAATCGCAACGCGCCGTAGCGTTACAATCTTATGGTGATGGGAACAACTCTACCGCTGTTGATGAACTGCGCACGTTGCAGACGGCAACGGATAGTGTCCGGAAAGAGATAAAAGTGTTGATTAAGAAGAATGGGGGAGACGATAATGATACTAACTATATCTTTCTTCGTTTTGTAACGGATTACCTGCCCGTAGGCCTTGTAGGATTATTGATTGCAATTATATTCCTTGCTTCATGGGGAAGCATTGCTGCTGCATTAAACTCACTTGCTTCATCGTCAATGATGGACTTCCACGTTCCATTTGTCTGTAAAGACGAGAACCAGGAGCGTGATTACAAAACCTCGCGTAAGTACACCCTTGGATGGGGCATCTTCTGTATCATCGTTGCGATGTTTGCCTCGAACGTTGGAAATAGTCTCATTGAAGCGGTCAATATTCTTGGTTCACTCTTCTATGGAACCATACTGGGTATTTTCCTTGTTGCTTTTTATTTTAAAAAGATAGGCGGAGTTGCTGTCTTCTGGGGAGCCATAATCACAGAGTTATTGATCATTGGGTTGTTCATCCTCTCCGAGAATAAAACTATCTCACTTGGTTTCCTTTGGCTCAATGTAATTGGAGCTATTGCTGTAATCTTATTCAGCATGATCATTCAGAAATTTAAAGCGAGCCCAAAATAAAACCCGGGATGATCTTCAAGTAAAACTGGAGATCATCCCGGTACAAAATATTCTGGCTTTTTTATTTTGCAAGTTCTTTCAGCAACTTGTCGTTCATCGCTACATAATCATTATTTTTTGCTTTCAATGATAATTCGCGGGAGCGTTCTGCAGCAGCTTTAGCTTCTGGTTTCTTACCCAGCTTTGCAAGGCATTGTGCCCATTGATACTGAATATAGAAAGCATCAGGTTGCGCTTCTACTGCTTTATTGAACCAGGCGAGTGCCTGATTTAAATCTTTGCCATTCTCCATGTAGTAAACAGCCGCCTGATAGTAAGGAGGTTTTTCACCTTTCATAGCCGACTCAATACTTGATATGATCCTTTGATCAATATCAGTTGTGATTGGGAAACTGACTGCGGATTTATCCCATGCCAATTGCAGATCAAGACTTGTATTGCGCAGATTTGCAAACTGGATGGTGAAGCTTTCTACGGCAGATTTAGTCTTTGTAACAGCAACAGGTATGCGTACTACATCCTGGTCTTGCTTGTAGTCGGCCGGACTTGTTACATCCGTCTGTTTAGAGATAATAATGATCCAGGATTTTTTATCCGGGATAGACAGAATCCCATATTTACCCGCTGGAACTTTAGTGCCATTGATGCTTACTTCATCACCGAATGTGATTGTAGTTGCAGAGTTCGCACCAGTGCGCCATACTTTTCCTGCTGGGGCCAGTTCAGTGTACAACGTACGTTTCTTGATGCCAGGACGGGAATAAGACAATTCAATTGATGAAAGCCCGAAGTCCTGCTTGATAGTTTGTGCTGGACTGGGTGCCGGCGTTTTAATTTGAGCCTGTGAGGTCACAAGCAACATAGACGCAAGACAAACGAAAAAAATTTTTCTCATTGTAATAAATTAATTAGCAAAGATAAGGCAGTTGGATCGTTGGGCGAGAGTACTTACACGATAATTAGAAAGCTACAGTAACCGTTGTTTTACTCTTCTTCTTCGTTTTCTTTTTCCATTTTGGCCCTTCGCGGAGGAGACGAATTGCTTCTTTGTCGCAAATATCGCAAAGCGATTTTTCAACTATAATATTTACGGGTTCCCCGATGGTGTTCACTTCAAATGAAAGTTCAACTTCGCCGCCAGTTGATTTCTGGCGCTCGATGTTTTCGGGGACATTCAGGTTATTTGCGATGTATGTATCGTATTTACTCCAACCATCAGCTGGCTCCGGCTCTTCAAGCTTCATGGTAGAGTTTCTTACCCGATTTGTATTTCTTTTAATGGTGTCCAACACACGTGCACTCAATGATCGATCCTCCTGCATCATAATTCGATTCTCAGGTTTTTTATCGTTCAGCGCAATAGTATTATTCTCAAAACCGAGAGACTTTACCTGTACGTTTAAGACCGAATCAGTTGACGTCAATGTAAAATATCCATTTGCATCCGTGTAGGTGCCTACATTATCAATAGGATTCGTGATATTTACAAACGGAAGCGCATTGTTTTGATAGTCCGTCACACGTCCGCGGAATATCCGTGCGTTGCGATAGGTTGCATCGCTTTTGCCGAAGGCATTCGCCGAGGCCATCTTACGCTTAACTTCAAGTTGTGCATATCCTTGAGAAACCTTGTCGGCATTCTCAGGAGCTGCCACTGTTATTTTTTTCGATTTTGCTGCATCATCTGCTTGCGTTGCCGCCTCTTGATTTGGCAAACCTGAAACTTGCGATACAGGCGCAGAAGGTAGAGCAGTAACTTCTTTCCTACCTGGATTCACTTCAGTAACAGGTGCAGTGCCGGTTTTGGAAACAATGGTGCGCTCTTGACTATTCGCTGATTCCGCTTTAGGTGAAAGGAGCAGGGAATCATCCTTGAATTACGTTTGTGTTCGCCGGAGGTGTCACTGAATCAGCGGGAGGAATAGACTGTGCCGACTTATTATCCGCAAGGTCATTTGTTTTTTTATTACCCACAAACTGGTAAGCAAGCAAACCCGCACCGCCGATGAAGACTATCATCGCTGCAACTTTCCACCAATTGAAATTTTCATGACGCTTTAGTGGAATTACGGTGGCTCCTTCTATCCGATCTGAAAGTCTGGTCTTCAGTTCATGAATGGCAGCAAAGGCATCTGTTTGTTCCTCTTTATATCCATCAAGTGCGTCTGCAAGAAAAGAATCTTCCAGCGATGCTTTTTCCAGGGAATGCATTTCCGTTGCCGATAACTCGCCGGCATGATATTTTTTGATATCCTGGAGATTATAGTTTTTTATGGTGTGTTCATTTGCCACAGGCGTCAACTGATCTTTTGTTGTTTTAGCGTCTAATTTTCTGATCCTTCGGAACGTTAATTGTTTTGTCCATGCATAACTTCAGATTCCGCCGACCGTTCTGTATGAAACTCCTAACCTGGTTCCATTCCTGACCGGTTTGTTCTACAATTTCATTATAACATTTTCCATCCAGGTAGAATAATTTAATCGCTTCCTGCTGTTCCGTTGTCAGGGTACCGATACAGTATTCCAACTTCCTGAAATTTTCTTCTTTTTCAAGAATACCATCTAGATGCACATTTTCCTGGCTTTGCACAAGCTCGCCGTTGAATTCAACAGTTTTTAAATTTTTTGGGGTCCTGAGTTGCATCAGGCAATGATTCTTAGCTACTTGATGAAGCCATCCCCTGAAATTATCTACCTCATGTTTCTTCAACTTTGTTACCAGCTCTTCAAATATCTGCATCACGCTGTCCTTCGCGGTCTCACTGTCCTTAAAATATTTCAGGCATACGCCGTATACGAGCTCCATATAACGCTGGTATAACTCGCCCAACGCAGACATATCCCCGGAAGATTTATACAGGCTGACGAGGTCCTTATCCGCCAGTCCATTATGTGATATGTTTTTGATGAACGACAAGGCTATAAAAATACAAATAAGTGGCTTTGTGTAACTATTAAATTCCGTGCATCATTGATTCAGAAACGCCAAAACCCGATAATCAGCTTAACCACCATTTCGGCCACATTAAACAACTGCATATGAAAATACTTGTACTCTTTGTCATGATGGGATTCAGCCTAACTACTATTGCTCAGCCGGCAGGTAGTAGCGTGACACCAATAACCATTAAACCCGCTGCAGATCTACGATGCCTGACAGTTCAATCCTGTATGTTCTTAATGGAAAAATTATAACAGACGCAGTATTCAAGAATCTGAATCCAGGAAGAATCAAATCAATAGAAATACTGAAAAGCTCGCAAGCTTCAGCTTTATTCGGATGCGTCGGTAGAAATGGTGTAGTAATAATTACCACGACATCACGAGAGGCCACTGTTCAATTTACTGATGCTGCAACCGGCAGTTCACTATCCAATGTAACATTAGTTGCCATAGGAGGAGATCTTTTACGAGACACGCTGATGTCAACTTCTGATAGCCTCGGCATCGCTCAACTATCACTTGATCATAAAAAATCCTATAGCATCATTGCTACATCAGTAGGGTATCAATCAAAAGTTTTCAACGTTGCTGCAGGAGTTGATTGATTATTGTCGGTTGGCTTAGAGCGGGATGTTAAACAATGCGGGAATGTTATTGTAACTGGTAATGGAAGAACCATCAGATGTAGATATTTAATGCAATGCCGAAGCTTCTATACTTACAGAATCCCGCGAGATAGCGCTTCTGTAAAAAACATGCTGCATGTCTATCCAAATCCAGTCCGGCAGGGACAACAAATAAGCATTGAACAGCCTGGTGACGTTAAACCAAATACGGTAGTAAAAATATTTGACATGCAGGGGAGGCTTCTTTCAACACTTCGTATCCCAGACAACGCCAAATCAAAAATTATTAGAATCACAGCAGACTCACGTTGGACTCCCGGTACTTATATGTTGCAGATAACATCTCAGGGACAATCTACGAGCACGAAATTTATCATCCAGTAATTTATAATTATGGCCAAATATTTTCAACTATCCATACCGGAGCCCTGTCAGGAGAAATGGAGTGATATGTCTGCGACTCAGGAGGGCCGATTCTGTTCTTCCTGTAGCAAGTCATTGGTTGATTTTAGCTCAATGAGCGATGATGCGCTTATCGCTTATTTTAAGAAGCGCGCGACCGGCACGGTTTGCGGGAGATTTAGCAATACACAACTGCAGACCGACTTCTTAATTCCACAACGAAAAATACCCTGGCTTAAATATTTCTTTCAGGTTGCGTTGCCGGGTTTTTTATTTTCCGCTAAAGCGATAAGTCAACCCAACGAAAATGCAATTATCTCACGAACTGAAAACAGCGCTACCGTTGAACTGCCGACGGTCAGTAAAGAAGTGTTAATTCCAAACATCATAAACGATACGATTAGAGGGCGCGTAACCGATACATTAGGAAATCCAATTCCCGTCGCCAGTATTCAGATTCTCGGAACAAAGTTGGGGACTATGGCGGATGAGGCGGGATATTTTCAGCTTAACACCAATGAGTATAAAAGTGGTACGCTGCAGATTTCATGTATTGGCTATGAGTCAAAGCAAATTAAGTTCAATGATAGCGTGAGCGCCTTTGCTGAAGTTCAGCTAAAGGCTTATGATGGTGGCTATGAAGTGGTCGGAGTAATTGTCGCAGTTAGAAAAAAACAAAAACGCAAACCGGTACCCCCGCTAATTCCAACAACTATGGAAGTACCACATTCAACATTTCGCCTGTACCCAAATCCGTTGTCCGCAGGATCCAGCCTGAATATGGAACTTACCAAAGTGGAGGAGGGGTATTACTTTATCGACCTTACAAGCCAAACCGGGCTGAGTGTTTATCAGAAAAAGATCTGGATAGATAATAATGCTAAGGTTATCAATTTTGACATACCTATCCTGGCAGCAGGTATTTATTTTGTTGCATTACGTCAAAAGGATAATAGCAAGGGTTTCTCTCAACAATTATTGATACAGTAGGGCGCTACTCACTTCTTAAAAGCGGGATGAAAATTCTCCAGCGTCTTTCTCAGGAATTCTCTATCAAGATGAGTATATATCTCAGTGGTAGTTATACTCTCATGCCCAAGCATTTCCTGTACCGCACGCAGATCCGCCCCACCTTCCACAAGATGTGTCGCAAATGAATGTCTGAGTGTATGTGGCGAAACGTTCTTTTTTATTCCGGCCTTCGCAACGAGGCTTTTCAACAGCAGAAAAATCATGACCCGTGACAATTTCGTCCCCCTGTTATTTAAGAACAGAATATCTTCATTCCCTGCTACCGGTTGAACATGTACTCTAATCTCATTCTTATAAATCAGAATATATTTAATAGCACTGCTACCAATTGGCACCAACCTCTCTTTATCTCCCTTTCCAATCACTCGTATAAATCCAACGTCGAGATACAGTTGCGAAATCTTCAAATTTACAAGTTCACTTACGCGTAACCCACAACTATACATGGTCTCAAGTATAGCTTTGTTCCTTCCCCCCTCAGGTTTACTAAGATCTATCTGAGCAATGATCTCTTCAATTTCTGCATAGCTCAATACATCGGGCAATGCCCTCTTTAATTTCGGCGCCTCCAACAGAGCAGTTGGATCAGCAACGCTGATTTGCTCCAGTAAGCAGTACTTGTAGAATGATTTTATTCCGGAGATAATACGCGACTGCGACGTAGGTGTCATGCCGAGTTCAGCAATCCACCTGATGAAGTTCTGAAGATCTTTAAGGGTTAATTCTGCCGGAGTTTTCAATGTATCCTTTTCCAGCAAGTATTGAGTAAGCTTCTCAAGATCCCGGACATATGCCTCTACTGAATTATCTGATAGTGATTTCTCCAGTTGCAACCAGCCCTTAAATCCTTTCTTATACGTTTCCCACATTATCCAATTAATACATCACTTCTACTCAAACTTTTTCAATCCTAATGCAGTTCCACACAATGACAATCCAACACTATTTCAATTCAATATTTTTTTCAATCTCCTTCCATCCTGCAGCAAGCTTTACTTTAGCCCACACACGCGTTGGCGTTATATTGACTGAGTCTATATGTTCATGTATTGCATCGTAATCAACATCCAACTTTTCTCCAAATGTCATCATAGCCGCTTTTCCAGTTGCTTTATCCTCAACAAATAAATTTCCTCTATCAGAATAAGCCACCAACGCATCAGCAACTTCAAACTTTGGATCAAACGCATTTATTGCACTCGCTTTCACGCTTAATTTATCTCGCTTATTAAATGGAATTTTCAAAAGATACCCACGGGCATTACTACAATCATTAAAAGCTACCCATGCGTAACTCGTGTCCTGTATAAAACAATCCACAGCCTTGCTATTCAATTTCACTTTGGTCCCACCCAGCAAACTCTCCAGGGAGATCTTGCGATTATTACCCATGTCAGTATAACTCCACGTTATTGTATCTGCCTGGCAATTGGTCGGACTAATATAAATGTAGGGTTTCAGTGGATGACTGTCGTCCACAAATTTTAGCGTGTCCTTTAAACAGGCAGTATCGCAGAAAGAATTTGAAGTCATAGCAGCGTCCTTGCAGGAGGGCAGCAACTGAGATAATAACGCCAGCGTAAAGACAGTAAAAAGGATTCTCATTTATAGTTGGAATTTGTTGTAAAACAAAAATAGCCAAGTTGTTTCAGAATATTCATTTCCTCCTAACTTCGGCGCATGCTTGAAATGAAGCCCACTAATCTCCGTGCATTTAAAAAGAAGGCGGCAGCTACAAGAAACGTGTTTCGCAGATTTCTTAGTAAAGTTGAAAAGGCCCCGCCACGTACACTCGAGAAGATATCATCAGTCATTGAAAAAGAAGTTTGGCAGGAAGTAGACTGTCTTAGCTGTGCGAATTGCTGCAAGACAATGACGCCAACTTTCAATGCTGCCGATATGCGTAGAATCTCTTCCCATCTCGGTCAAACCGTAGATCAGTTTAAGGCGCAATATCTCGTACGTGAACGTGGTGGTGAACGTGATTGGATGAATAAGAAACAACCCTGTCAGTTCCTGAACCTGAGCGACAATAAATGCAGCATCTATGAAGTTCGCCCGGCGGATTGCGCAGGTTTTCCGCATCTTTCCAAGAAGATGAAGGATTATATCCACGTCCATAAACAAAACATCGAATACTGCCCAGCAACCTACCGTCTTGTCCAGAAAATGAAAGCCGGTGTTGAAAGCGGAACCTGGAATATTTTTGGGAAATAGCAATCATAAAATTTCACCCGCAACCTACTTCCTGAGCGAGAAAATGAAGGCTGGGCTCGCAAGCGAAACCTTGCATGTTTTTGCCACCCAGCCACTCTTTAAGAATCTTCCCACATTTCCGGCATTATCCTGTGCATAAATGGTTAGGTGCCACCTCCCCGTTTGCCGGTGATTACCTTAAATTCGCCGCCTGACCTTAAACTTATTACCGTGAGATTAAAGAGCCTGGAGATCAAAGGATTTAAAAGTTTCGCCGATAGAACTGTAGTTAGTTTTGACGACAATATCACCGGTATTGTTGGGCCAAATGGTTGCGGTAAATCTAACATTGTTGATAGTATACGTTGGGTAATTGGTGAGCAGAAGATCAGCCACCTCCGCAGCGAAAATCTCGATAGTCTTGTTTTCAATGGTTCCAAAACCCGCTCTGCGAGCGGCCTTGCCGAGGTGAGTCTGACATTTGAAAACACCCGTAATCTCTTACCAACCGAGTTTAGCACAGTTACTGTTACACGTAAATTTTATAAAAGCGGGGAAAGTGAATACCGCCTGAATGATGTTCAATGTCGCCTCAAAGACATCCAAAACCTTTTCATGGACACCGGAATCAGTACTGATTCCTATGCAATCATTGAATTGGGAATGGTTGATGATCTTATCAAGGACAAGGATAATAGTCGCCGCAAAATGCTTGAACAGGCAGCAGGAATTTCCATTTACAAGACGCGGAAGAAAGAAGCACGGCAGAAGTTAGACGCCACGGAGATGGACCTTAACAGAATTGAGGATCTGCTTTTCGAGATCAACAATCAACTGAAGGCGCTGGAAAGTCAGGCAAAGAAGGCGGAGAAGTATCATGAGATCAAAAAGGAGTATCGTGAGGTAAGTATAGAACTTGCAAAGGCTGCGCTTGAAGGTTTCAATCTTACTTATAAGGAACTGAATGAGCAGCATGATGTAGAGACGGATAAGAGGGCGCGCATGGAAGCTGAGATAGCTGTTCAGGAAGCAGGCCTGGAGCAGGAGAAGGTTGATTTCATAACCAGGGAGCGTCAGTTGCAGAGCTTGCAGCAGTCGTACAATGAGCTTGTGCAACAAGTGAGGACAAAGGAAAATGAAAAGAATCTCGCTGCGCAGCGATTGGAATATTTAAAGGAACGTCAGGGCAATCTTCAGGAATTTTTGCAAAAGGCGTCTGGACAGTTGAAGGGCATCGATGAAAGCATTGGATTCACCAGCCTGCAGGTAGACGAGGAGTCAAATTCTTTAGAAGGTCTTACCGAGCAATTACAACAGTTGCAAAATGAAGCATCGCGCAAGCGCGAAGTTTTAGATGAGCATCGTCGGGAACTTGATTCATTACGTGCGCAGTATCAACAGGTGCAACGCAGTCAGTTCGATGCGGAGAAGAAGGTAGCGGTTGCAGATACTTCTGTACAGAACCTGCAGCGCACGATTGGACAAATAGAAGAAGAACGCAAAGTCAGGGATAGTCAGCGGAATCAGTTAGATGAGGACCGCATATTGAAGGAAAAAGAATTGCAGATAAAGAAAACTGATCTTGATCAGTTGCAGCAACATCAGGAAAATACAAAGGATCAAATCCTGCAAACGCAATCAATTGTTGAAACGCTGCGTAATGAACTTGCGGAAGAGAATCGCAAATTAGATGCGCGGAAGAATGAGCATGATCTGTTGAAGAGCATGATTGATTCAATGGAAGGGTATCCTGATAGTGTAAAGTTTTTGCACAACAATAATAACTGGAATCATACCGCGCCAATTCTTTCTGATATCCTATATGTGAAAGAAGAGTTCCGCACAGCATTGGAAAATGTGCTGGAGCCCTATCTCAGCTATTATGTTGTGAATGATTTGAAAGAGGGATTGCAGGCTGTTCATTTGCTGGATGCCAATAAAAAAGGAAAGGCTAATTTCTTTTTACTTGACAAAGTCAACGCATATACAGCACCGGGTTCCGATCACCAATTAGAGGGTGGAATTCCTGCGTTAAGTGTGGTGGAGGTTGATGAAAAGTATCGCAAACTGGCAGAGCATCTGTTAGGTAATGTATTCATCGCGGATAGCGAGGATGCGTTGCAAAACAGCAATGGTTTTGTGGTAATTGAAAAGAATGGAAAATATGTAAAGGGAAAATATTCGTTGACCGGTGGGAGCGTAGGATTGATTGAGGGAAAGAAGATTGGGCGCGTTAAGAATCTTGAAAAATTACAGGAGGAAATTTCCACGCAGAATATAGTAGTGGAGAAATTACGCAGTGAGATCCAGGCACGCCACAATGAAGTAATTGCATTTAATGAGGACCTGCGCGAGTCGGCGCTTCGCGAAACTGAGCGTGAGATACAGCAGCTAACTAATCTTGTTTTTTCTCTTCATAACAAGTTGGAGAATCTGCATTCGATGCAGGCAAGCAGTCAGACAAGAATTGAAGAACTGACTATTCAGTTGGATCAAACGCAGAGCTCGGTTGAGGGTGTGCGTCAACAATTAGTGCAATTCAATGAAGAGCTTCAACAACACAGTGGCAAGCTCTCTTATGCAGAAGAAAGTTTCCGCGCTGCAGAGAGTCATTATAATGAAGCGACGCAGCAGTATAATGAATTCAATCTTCAGGTCACAAAACAGCAGAGTAAGATCAATGCATTGAAGCAGGAACTGGATTTCAAGAGTAATCAGTTAAATGATCTTCAGCAGCAGATAGAGAATAATTCAACAAGTCTCGCGGATACGAGCGCGAGTATTGAACAATCTTCGTCATCACTTCATGATATTGAAGAGACGTTAGTAGAGATGATGCGGAGACGCGGTCAGGAGGAGAGCACATTGAATGAGGCTGATCAGGCTTACTATAATTTGCGGAACCAACTGAGTGAGAAAGAAAGCGAACTCCGTCATAAGGTGAAGGATAAGGAACAGGTAGAGCATCTGCTTGCAGCGATAAAGGATAAGCTGAATGAATTGAAGCTGCAACTGGCTGGAACAAAAGAGCGTTTAGACGTTGAGTTCCGTATCAAACTGGAAGATATCCTGGATCAGGCGAGAACTTCCGAGACGGCGCTTACAGACTTGCAGGAAAAGGCAGATCGCATGAAGAAGAGATTAGAGAATCTTGGTGAGGTGAATCCAACAGCGATCGAAGCGTTCACGGAAATGAAGAAGAGGTATGAGTTTATTGTTGAGCAAAAGAATGATCTGGTCAACGCGAAGGATAGCCTTTTAAAAACGATTGAGGAAGTTGAAGCAACTGCCAATCAAAAATTCCTTGAAACATTCAACCTCGTGAGAGAACATTTTCATCGGGTGTTTAAAACATTATTTACGGAAGATGATCATTGTGATCTGATTCTAGATAATCCTGAGAATCTGGCGGAGACGGGGATAGAAGTTATCGCTCGTCCAAAGGGTAAACGTCCAACTTCACTCACACAGTTAAGTGGTGGTGAGCGAACACTAACCGCAACGGCTTTGTTGTTTGCAATCTACCTGATCAAACCAGCTCCTTTTTGTATTTTAGATGAGGTGGATGCACCGCTTGATGATGCCAACGTAAGCAAGTTTACCAATATGATCCGTCAGTTTAGCGATAACTCACAATTCATCATCGTTACACACAATAAGATGACCATGAGTACGGTTGATGTGATCTATGGTGTAACGATGCAGGAGCCTGGCGTTAGTAAGCTGGTGAGTGTGGATTTTAGAAACCTAAAGGAACAGGTACAGGCATAGAGGATATTAATATCGCTCCGCGTATTTATTTTATAAACACATCTTCAAGCAGAAAATATTCTGGAGTTCCACCCTTCATGAATGTGATTGCGAGTACATCATAAAACATCCACTTGAATCCAGGGTTGAGGAACAGGAATTGATCCGCTGCAACCTGAAGCCGTTTGAATTTTTTTTTCGTGACTGCTTTCTCGGGATAGCCATAGGCGGCCGACTCTCTCGTCTTGACTTCAATAATGCGGAGTTTACCATCTTTGATTGCAATAATATCAATCTCCAGATAGGAGTAACGCCAGTTGCGATGCAGGATCTTGTAGCCATGTTCAATCAACCATTTGGCTGCTAACTTTTCACCGTTTGATCCAAGAAGGTTATGTTTCGCCATGACTTATCTTTACGGATATAATACAATGATATGTCGATAGGCCTATTGAAAGGAACAGTAAAACACTATGATTGGGGTGGAAAAAACTTCATTCCGCAGCTATTAAACATCACAGAGCCGGTTGGTAAACCTTTTGCGGAATACTGGTTGGGTGTTCATCCCCAGGCGAATTGCGAACTTGATTTTCCGGGTCAATCGCCTGTATTGCTCAATGATTATATTCAAAAGAATAAGGAACTGGCACTCGGTTCTTATGTAGCCAACACGTTCGGTAATATACCCTACTTATTCAAGGCACTTGATGTGAATGATATGCTCTCTATACAGGTCCATCCAAACAAAGAGGCAGCGCAGATCGACTTTGCAGCGGAAGCAGCGCGCGGTATTCCCCTTACGGATCCAACCCGTAATTACAAAGACGATAATCACAAGCCGGAGTTGATGGTTGCGATGGGAGAGTTCTGGCTATTACACGGATTCCGGCCGGTAGCCAGCATGAAGGAAATTTTAAGTGACGTGACGGAATTAAATTTCTTAAAGAACGTCTTTGAAAATGGAAACTATACCAAACTCTATAAAATAATTATGGAGATGCCGCAGGAAGAAGTCAATGAGCGACTCCAGCCATTGCTTGATAGAATAGTTCCGCTATTTCAAAACAACAAACTGGAAAAGACGCGACCGGATTACTGGGCGGCAAAGGCGCATCTGACCTTCTCTCAACCTGGGAAAATTGATCGCGGTATCTTTTCAATTTATATTTTCAACCTTGTTCAATTACACGATGGAGAGGCAGTCTTTCAGGATGCGGGAGTACCGCATGCCTACATGGAGGGACATAATATCGAGATCATGGCGAGTTCTGATAATGTGCTACGCGGCGGACTAACTACCAAACATATTGATGTGAAGGAACTTCTTAAGCATACCAAATGCGAACCTACGGAACCAAACATTCTCAAAGGGACACCTATTGAAGGTGGACGGGTTTATAAGACAATCGCTCCTGACTTTGAATTGAGTTCTTATACATTGAAGGCTGGAGAATCTGTGGAGATGACTCCGCGCAGCGCAGAAATAATTCTGTTGGTTTCTGGTAATGCAACGGTTGCTGAAGAAGTAACCCTCCAACTGCATCCTGGCGCACCCGCTGCAGCGTTATTCCCGGGTTCAACCATCAAAGTCTTCGCTTCCACGGATGCATTGATATTTAAAGCAGCAGTGCCACAATTTTAGCCGATTTAAGCTATTTTTGCAGCTGTCAAACAAATAAACACTTTCTATGAAGTTTACAGGCAGAATCATACTTTTCACCATTATCCTGATCGCACTTACCACAGCTTGCAAATTTCTGTTTGGTGCAGATCTTGCATGGTCCGGTTTTTCTCCTGTAATTGCAATTGCTCTTTTCTCCGGCATGATCATCCGGGAAAAAAACATGACATTTCTTCTGCCGCTTATTGCGTTGTTTCTTAGTGATCTTGCAATTCAAGGTCTCTATAAAGCTGGATTATTTCCCTATGCAGGTTTTTACGCAGGACAATGGATTAATTATTTATTACTCCTCTCTGTTACTCTTGTTGGGTGGATGTTACGTGGCAAGTCTTATGCGGGATTGTTTGCAGGCGGAATTGTTGCGCCAACTTTGTATTTCCTTGTTTCCAATTATTTGGTATGGAAAGGTTCAGAAGCATTCTATACCCAGGACTTTGATGGCCTGATGACATGTTATACAGCCGCACTTCCTTTCTATAAGAACTCACTGATCGGCACATTAGTGTTCCTGCCTGTGATAGTTTTAGGATATAATTATTTTGCAAAGCAGAAGACAGCGTTGAAGTTGGCCTAGTCTTCTGTTCCCGGAATTTTCTCCCTTGGTGAGAGATGTGCATTGATATCAAGTAGCAGCGTAAGCTGCGCGAAATGTTTTGCAATCTTGTTGCCGTTACGATAATCAAACTGGTATAAGTATCCCGGCTGTACCGTCACATGTTTATTGAATTGGTATCCAAATCCAAAGAAGAACCTGTTTCTTTCAAAGTAAGGCGTCTTGTTGGTCAGGAAGATCTCATCAAAGCTTGCAAGGTAAAAAGTCTTCGGACCTATCTTTTCTTTATTCAGTGGTAGTGCAGCCATCAACCTATACCTGAACCTGTTTTTGTAAGTATTATTTGAATACCATCTTTGCTCAATGCGGTACCGATGTTCCAGTTTTAAGCGTCTCAAATACTGGCTCATCGTAAGTTGCTGCCACAGACGGGTTTCATTGGAAGTGATCGGTTTCGTGAAATTATCACCTACTGTATAGGTTATGTACTTGCCAGTCCCAAGTATAACAGAAAAATTCTTATTGATTGCATAGGAAACACCCCCTTTTACTTCGTAATAAAAATGATCATTATAAAACGAGTGGGAGCGAAGCTGTAGTTCATTAAACACGCTCCATTTTTCAGAAAGCGTAAGCTTCGTATTTATTACATTCCAGGAGCCAAGATGACTTGTTTGGGCAATGGCGCTACTACTGACCACAAGTAGTACCGCGAAAAGATATGAACGCATTCGTCAAAGATGATTACTCGTTATTAAAAATCACGTTCACTGTTAAAATTTTCCAGCTCCTTGGCTACGGCTGAAAGGAATGTTGCACCGAGGCTACCATCTACAATCCGGTGATCATAACTCATGCTTAGGTACATCATGTGCCTTATAGCAATGCTATCTCCATGCGGCGTTTCTATAACCACCGGCCTCTTCTTGATAGCACCAACAGCAAGAATAGCAACCTGTGGCTGATTGATGATAGGAGTGCCCATGAGGCTACCGAAAGTACCCACATTCGTGAATGTGAAAGTGCCTCCCTGCGTATCATCTGCCTTCAGCTTTCCATTGCGTGCAGTGTCTGCAAGATTATTCACCTGCTTCGCAAGTCCTACAAGATTTAATTGATCTGCATTCTTTATTACGGGTACTATCAGATTACCTGAAGGCAACGCCGTGGCCATGCCGATATTTATATCCTTCTTGACAATGATCCTGTCTCCATCAAGTGAACTATTGATGAGTGGGAATTTCTTTATACAACGTACGATGGCTTCTACAAACAATGGTGTAAACGTGATCTTTGTTCCTTCTCTTTTCTCAAAATCTTTCTTCACCCGATCCCGCCACATCACCAGATTAGTGACATCTGCTTCGGTAAAACTTGTAACATGTGGACTGGTATGCTTGCTACGCACCATATGATCAGCAATCAACTTCCGCATACGATCCATCTCTATGATTTCTACATTGCCTGAGTAAGTAGTTGGAGCTTTTACTTCTCTCGTAGTTGTAACTCCGTTTTCACGTGCAGGAACATCATGTGTTTGATCACGTTGCTCCTGCATTGTTGCAGTAACAACTGGAGTAGCAGCTTGCGCTGGTTTATTCTTTCCAGATTTTCTATCATCCAGAAATTGCAAAATGTCCTTCTTGGTTACGCGCCCCTCATTACCTGTTCCGGGAATGCGTTCCAGCTCGGTCATACTCACACCTTCACTCGCAGCGATATTCAGGACAAGTGGCGAATAGAATCTATTCACGTTACCGCTAGAAGAATTTCCTGTACCCGCCTGGCGCGTTTCATTGTTATCAGTACCATTATTGCCAGCTGATCTAAGCTCTGGTTTAATAGTTGAAGAACTTACCGCCTGTACCTCCGTTTCCACAGCATCATCCTGAACATTTAACGGAGCCTGGTAAGTAGGCGCAATGGGTTGATGAGTATCCAGTGATGTTTCCTGTGTTGATGAAGTTTTGATCTTTGCAATCACTGCTCCAATTGGTACTACATCATTTACATTAAACAGGATCTGATCAATTACTCCTGCGGCAGTACTTGGAACTTCGCTGTCGACTTTATCAGTGGCAATTTCCAAAATAGTCTCATCCATCTTCACGGCATCACCTGGCTGCTTATGCCATTTCAGGATAGTTGCCTCCATGATACTCTCGCCCAATTTTGGCATTATTAAATCAACTGTTGCCATAGATTTAAGATTTGATATTCAACATTTAGCCGTCCGCAGTAACCCATTTTTAGACCGGCCAAAGGTAATGATTTGAGAATAATAAGAACTATCAACTGTTAGTCAAAATGAATTTGCGCAACAAATTAAGCGCGTTGCTTGCAGTAATCACAGTGTTTCTCTGCCGGTCAAACCGCAGGTTCAATTTTACCGTCTCAACGCTATCCCTGTTTCCCACTGCAATCCAGATTGTGCCAACCGGTTTTTCTTCGGTTCCCCCTCCCGGTCCCATGATACCGGAAGTGGCAACTGCATAGTCTACATCCAGTGCCTGAATAATGCCCTGAACCATTTCTGTAACTGTTTCCCTGCTTACCGCACCATGCGTTCTTAGTGTTTCCTCTTTAACGTTCAGGATCTTTTTCTTTACCGAGTTGTCATAGGCAACAATTGATCCGGTGAAATATGCTGAGGAACCAGGAACAGATGTTAGCAACTGTGCAATGTATCCACCGGTGCAACTCTCTGCCGTGGCCATTGTCTTTTTCTGTGCACTGAGAACTTTTCCCACCACAATTTCTAAACCTTCATCCTGATTACTGACCAGTACATCTTTGACCAGATCAAGTAACTTTTCAAAAAGTGGAGTGATCTCCTGTTCTATGATCTGCTTATTATCACCGCGAGCGGTCAATCGCAGTTTAACCATTCCGTAGCTTGGCAAATAAGCTAGTTTTATATTTTGCGGCAAAGCCGATTCAAAATCCATTAGCATTTCTGCAATGACTGACTCACCCTGACCGGCGGTAAAAGCAGTCCGATGCACCACTGCAGGCATCTTAAATTGTTGTAGTAATCTCGGTATCACTTCATCAATGATCAATCCCTTCATTTCATGCGGAACGCCGGGCAAAGAGATGAAAACTCTTTTTCCATCATCACCTGTGGAAGGAGTGAGTTTCTTCTCAAACCACATGCCCGGCGCAGACCCTCGGGCATTATGAAGGACAGTACACACATCGGGCACTTCAGCCTGTTTGAGATTTCTTTCAAGTATCGGTCCGGGTCTGCGATATACTTTTTCAAAAAGGGATTTTACATGCGCAAGGACTTCGGGCGAGACGATCATCTTCCCTCCAAAATAATCGCATAATAAAGGCTTTGTAATATCATCAGCAGTTGGACCAAGTCCGCCAGTGAGAATTATGATTTGTGCATACTTACTTTCTTCATCAAGTGCAGCGATGATATCTTCCCTCAAATCGCCAACTGCTACCCGGCGCCTTACCCAGATCCCGATCTTATTTAATTCCTGCGCAATGAACGCACTATTTGTGTCAATGGTCTGACCTATTAACAACTCGTCGCCGATAGTAATGATAGACGCATTAACTGTATTCATCCACACAAAATTTATATTCTGCAAATATCTGCTAAATCCATTTACCTAAAGGCGGCGACTTCTTAACTTCATCGTCTCATGTTTCAATTCTTATCATGAAGACATTAAATTTTTTCACTGTATTTCTGGTTTCGCTTTCCATGCAAGGTCAGACATTGGCAATCAAGTCAGCATATGAAAAGTTTGAACAGGATCCGCAGTTGAAACATGCGCTGAGTTCTTTGTGTGTTATGGACGCAAAGTCGGGAGCCATCGTCTTCCAGAAGAACTCCGCAGTTGGCCTTGCGCCTGCCTCCACACAAAAGGTTGTGACAAGTGTAGCAGCTTACGCATTGCTCGGTCCAGCGTTTAAGTATAAAACACATTTTGTTTTACGCAAACTTCCAGGCGGCACAGGTAATGAACTTCGTATTATTGGTAGCGGTGATCCAGTTTTCGGCAGTTCAAGGTATCAAAGCACAAGTGCCTCCGGAATCATCGCGCAAGCGAAGGCTGCATTAAAATCGCGCAGCGTAAAAAAAATCTATATCCAGGATCAGCTGTTTGGTGCTACTGGCGTTCCTGATGGTTTTATCTGGCAGGATATAGGAAACTATTATGGCACGGGACATTATCAACTCAACTGGAAGGAGAATCAATATGACATTTCATTCAATTCAAATTCTCCCGGTGAAAATACATCAATCAGCAGCATAACACTGGATACAACAGGTTATAAAGTCGTCAACCAGATAAAAGCGGGCAAGCAAGGTTCCGGTGATAATGCCTACGCTTACGCCGCGCCATTTACTTCCACACTCCATTTTGAAGGCACCGTTCCCCCAAATCAAAAAGCCTTTAAAATATCCGGCGCAGATCCAGATCCACCAAAAAGTTTTGCAAGAGCATTAGCGGCAGCACTGGATTTGAAGAATACAGAAACTGATGCGTTTAAAATCGACCGACATAACAATATCATCAATCTCAAATCATCATTCGCAGATGATGATACTGTTCTTACTTATCTCTCGCCGTCTCTTGATTCAATCATCTACTGGTTCAATCGTAAAAGTATTAACCTGTATGGACAGGCGTTGCTGAAATCTATTGCATTTGAAAAGTATAAATTCGGCTCCGCCGATTCCTCCATTACACTTCTTCAAAGATTATATAAAAATTTAGGCATTGATGCAGGCGAACTTAACTTATATGATGGCTCAGGTCTTTCACCGTTGAACAGATTGACAACTCACGCCCATGTAGAAATTCTTCGCTATGCTAAACAACAAACCTGGTTTAAAGGATTCTATGCTGCACTTCCGGAATACAATGGAATGAAGATGAAAAGCGGCACCATCAGTGATGTGAAAGGCTTCTGTGGTTATCACACTGCCAGTAATGGAAAGGAATACATTTTCTCCTTCCTTGTTAATAACTATAGTGGCAGTACTGCAGAACTGGTCAGGAAGATGTACACTGTTCTGGATGAATTGAAGTGATGCTGTCAAAAAATAAAACGATGGAACACTGACATATCTAATTGCAGGAACCACGGTACTCCAAATGCAGCCAGCCAAATTAAAACCAGGAAACACTTACCAACAATTGATACGTCCTGTATCAGATGCCTGTGTAGTAATCCCTGGATAGTAGTCATAATCTTTTCTTCCTTCTTATCATAATTGTAAGGAGGAGCAAGTGGTACATCCCGGAACGGAGGATGATTCTCAATTACAATATTTCTGATCTTCCAGTAATCGGCGTCCGGCATATCTCCATAAGCAACGTCTGCATTAATGCCCGCATCTTCAATTTTCTTTTCTATATCGTCAAACTGGTGATCACCTTTTAATCTAAGCAACATCATTACAGGAAAGATCAGCAACACATAGAAATCTAATCGCCACGCGATATAACACATCAATGCGGCCGATAAAATCACAAAGCCCTTGCTGATCCAGCTCTCTTCATCCAAAAAAATCCTGTTCAATAGTTGACCGCCGTCTAACGGATAAACCGGTAACAGGTTTATAAGATTGATCGACCGGATCATCGACATCGATGGCGACGACGTCGGCGATCGGGCATCAAGAACGTCACGTTCAACGAGCCGATCTTCCAGGGTCATTTCCCGGGCAAGCCGATCTTTCCGGGCGTGCTGATCATCGAGGGCATGGCGCAGACCGCCGGCGCCATCGTCATCGCGCATGACGCCGGCAGCGCGGCAAAGAAGCCGATCGTGCTGATGCTGACGATCGACAAGGCCAAGTTCCGCAAGCCCGCGGTCCCGGGCGACCGGCTCGAGTACCACATCAAGCAGATCCAGCGCCGCCGCACCGTCGGCCGGCTACGAGGCCAGGGCCATCGTCGATGGCGTAGTCGATCGCCGAGGCCGAGATCGGCGCCATGATCGTCGGAGGAATAGCGTGCGGCACGCCCAGGTCCATCCCACCGCCGTCGTCAGCCCGCACGCGCGCAGATCGGCGAGGACGTCAAGATCGGCCCCTACTCGCGTCATCGGCGACGACGTCGTGCTGCACGAGGACGTCGAGCTGGTCTCCCACGTCGTCGTCGCCGGCCGCACCGAGATCGGCGCGCGGCACCCGCGATCTTTCCGTTCGCCTCGATCGGCCACGAGCCGCAGGACCTCAAATATCACGGCGAGCCGAGCCGGCTGATCATCGGCGAGCGCTGCATCATCCGCGAGAACGTCACCGTCAATCCCGGGCACCGCCGGCGGCGGCATGGAGACCCGCATCGGCAACGACTGCCTGCTGATGGCGCAGGCCCACGTCGCGCATGACTGCATGCATCGGCAACAACGTCATCCTCGCCAACTATGTCGGCATTGCCGGCCACTGCCAGATCGGCGACTACGTGATTTTCGGCGGCATTTGCGGCGTGCACCAGTACGTCCGCATCGGCGCCCACGCCTTCATCGGCGCGCAGTCGCATGATCGATGCCGATGTCATCCCCTACGGCATGGCAGTGGGCAACCGCGCCAGGCTCGCCGGGCTCAACCTCGTCGGCCTCAAGCGCCGCAAGTTCGACCGCGAGGCCATCCACCGGCTGCGCGCCGCCTATCGCATGCTGTTCTCGAGCGAGGGCACTCTGCGCGAGCGGGTCGACGATGCGGCGACGCTGTTCAAGGACGAGCCCCTGGTGCAGGACGTGGTCGACTTCATCACCGCGGCTGCGGACCGCCCCCTTTGCATGCCGCGCAACGGCGGCGGCGAAGACTAGATGGCGGAGCGCTTCTGCCTGGTCGCCGGTTCGGGTGACCTCGTCAATCAGATCCTCGAGGCAGCGCCGCAGCCGCGGACCGACCTCGAGGTCTGTCGCTGACCGGCCGCGCGACTTCGGTCCGGTTCCCGTCAATCGTTGCGATCCCGCTCGACCTCGACGATCTCTTCGAGCGCGATCCGCGCAGCCGGCGTCACAGACGTCCTGCTTGCCGGCTACGTCTGCAGGCAACCTGGCAGGCCCTCTAGACCCACCCGCGCTTCGACCTCCGCGGCGAATGCGTCGGCTACCGCCGAGCTGGCGCGACGGCTCGAAGCCATCCTTCCCGCCTCACCGGGCGCACGCTGGTCGGTATCCAGCGAGATCGCCCCGAACTCGTTGCGCCCGATGGCGCGATCGCCGGCCCGTCTGTTTCCCACCGACCTGCGGCCAGCGGTGCATTCGGCCCTGCGCAGGCGCGCGAACTCGGCTGGCACGATATCGGGCCAGGCCGTTGTGATCTCGCCCGAGGGCGCAGTCGAGGCTGAAGACGCAGCAGGGACCGATGCGCTTGCTGTCGCGCGTCGCGGCCCAGTCCCGGGCACGCGAACGGACCGTGGATCCTCGCCAAAGCGCTGAAGCCGCCATCAGCCGCTGTCGATGGACATTCCGGTCATCGGCCCGGCAACATCGAGAACGCCCAAGCGCCGGCGTCTCGGTGATTGCCCTCGAGGCCGGCGGCGCGCTTGATCGTCGATCGGCCGCTGGTCGAGCAGCCGCCGATGCGGCCGGCATCAGCGTCATCGGCATCAACTCTGACCGCGCGTGAAGCTCTTCATTCTCGCCGGGCGAACCGTCGGGCGACCGCCTCGGCGCCGATCTCGTCGAGCGCCTCAAGCGCGCCGCACGCTCGAGCTTGATCGGCCTCGGCGGACCCGAGCTGATCGGGCAGGGGCTGCGCTCCATGTTCCCGATGCGCAGAGCTCTCGGTTGGGCTGGGCGCGAAATCATCCCGCGTATTCCGTGGCTCTGTTTCCGCGCCTGGCAGGTCGCCCGGCGCATCCTCAAGCCGAGCCCGATGTCGCGGTGTTGGTCGACGCGCCAGATTTTCTGCGCCGTCGTGGCTCGCCCAGGTTCGCAAGGGCGATCCGACGATCCCGATCGTCCTCTACGTTGCGCCGTCGGTCTGGGCTTGGGCGCCGGATCGGGCCGCCAAGCTCAAGCCGCTGTTCGACGAGGTGATGTCGGTCCTGCCGTTCGAGCCGCGGGTCATGCGCGAGCTGGACGGCCCACCGACGCACTACGTCGGGCACCCCGCCGCGCGCCGGTTCCGCTTCCGCGCCGAGCTGCCAGAGCGCGGGCCGCTGCTGCTTCTGCCGGGCAGCCGTGATGGCGAGCTTGCGCCACTGCCGCTGATCCGAGCGGTGGCCGAGGCGCTGTCCGACCATCCGAA
>CAVXLU010000012.1:0-68287 GCA_963762655.1 uncultured Chitinophagaceae bacterium | reverse complement strand
ATTAACAAGACAGTCTAATTGTTTCATTTTCAAATGCTCAAGGCGTCGATTTGAATAACTAATTAAACTTGTTTCATTCAGTTTGGAGCTTGTTTAAAGCGATGTGTAGTTTTCCTGGTACACAAATGCACCAAACCCGTCAGTGAGATGCAGACACAGGAATTGCTTCTTCTTTTTACTCGTTTTTATAGGTTCAACTAGCTTGTTTTGAACTGGAATTTAAAATTTAAGTGAGGGCGGCAATGTGCTGGATATCAAATTATTATTTAATGGCACTGTTTGAACAATTTATCATCTTCATCGCGCGGGGTTCAATAGGCTTCGAAAGGAGGCTGGGTGATCATTTAAAATCGCTGGGGGAATAGCAGAGTTGCCAGTAATCATAGATGATTTTAAGTGAAGCCTTCAGCGCAGTGTACGACACAGGTTTTACAAAAAATCCCTGGGCGGAGGAGGCGTACGCATTTGACACCATTGTTTTATTCACGGCCGTGGTAAAAAAGATATACGGGATACATTTCTTACTCAGCTCCTTATTGGTAAAAACTCGCTCCCTGACTTCGAAGCCGGATAGTTTGGGCATATTGATATCCGACAGGATCAGGAAAGGTTCGTTGTCCGGCTTTTCGAGATATTCCAATGCCGGGGCGCCATCGTTAAAAAAAATGATTTGATTAGCGATATTCAAGTCCAGGAAAATGGAAAAGATCATTTCCTGGTCGTCCAGGTCATCCTCAATAATAATTATTTCGCCCTGCCTGTTCATACCGCAATTTACGCAAAACAAATTTGAGCGATTGAGGGCAGGCCGGAATTGGTCAGTGTGCGAAGTAATCCCTACAGAAGGTGAGATCTAACAGGTTTTAAACAGGCACCATGCTAAGGGGGTGCCGACTCAAGGTTGAAGGTTTGGTCTCCGGGCTCATTGTTCCGAAGTAAGGGCCCTCGCCTGTCTGATTGATCACTTTGACAGCATTGCTTTGGCTTCCTTATATTGGTTGTCCTGCGCGTTGATGTAGTCCTTGTATTTAACCAGATTGGCCAGGTAATGCTTACTCAACCCGGGATTGGAACTTGCAAAATACTTTGCCAGTTTCATCATGGCATCAAACTTATACCCCTGTTCATTGTAAGCATCACCTTCGGCCAGCTTCGTAAAAAGCTGAATAGCCTCTTGTTTGTTTCCCAACTTTTCTTCTATCACCCCGGCAAAAAATAGTTTAGCGGGATGGAGATTTTGTGCCCGGGAAAAATGGCTGGAGATTCCTGAAGCGAACCGTAAAATAGAATCATCATCCAGGGAAGCTATTAACTCAAAGGCTGTTGCACTCTTCCAAATGGCATTATCTGGAAAGCGCATAATAAGCAGTTTTAGCAGTTGAATATTTTTCTCCTTATCAGAGGTAGTTGTCATTGGACTGAACATTGATACTGTGGCTTTTGCAAAGGCTTCTTCAATATAGATATTCGATTGAGTTTCCCGTATTTTTCTTTGAATGTCACTCCCTATATCCTGTATGTCGCCGGTAATCTGGACGGGGGTGGATGGGTTCAAAATGAAGTTTCTGATGAAGGAACAAACAATGGGTGAGTTCAGGGGGTTGCCATACCCCAGACGGGTAGTCGAGGAGGGCATGCTGCAGCTGGATAGTAAAACAAAAGTCAGCTCTTTTGATGGCACTTTAAGCAGGATGGCTGCATCACTGTTTCCATAGCCATAGGCCCAACAGATATCGATGCCTTCAAAATTGGAGGTAAACCAGCCTTCACCATATACGCTGTTTGGGTAAAAGGGACTTGTAATTTTTGTAAATCGCTCTTTTGAAATGAGTGTTCCATTGTCCAACGCCTGTGAGTATTTGAGGAGGTCGTTTACGCTACTCATCATCCCGTAGCCAGGGCCGCATTCCATTTTAGGCAGATCGACTGGCAGGGCTAGATATTTCCCGGCAGAATCATTGTAATCGTAAGGGGTGACTACGAACTTTTTTAATGGCAAATGTTCCGCTTCGGTGTATCTCACCAGTGTGTGCGTCATTTTCAGGGGACCCAGGATCCTTCGCTCTACTTCCTTCGTAAACGGCCTGGTCATGCTTTCGGTATCCGCCGGAGGATTTATGCTTGCAAAAGCATTAAAAACGACGTTATATTTTCCTCCATTGTATACAAAATTGGTTCCCGGCGGCCTGCTTTCCGAGGTATGACTCACGATGTGCTCCAGTGTGGTGTTACTTGTCCAGCGATCTTTCGTAAAATATTTATTCGGAAACTTATCCATCCGGTCGCTAAGAGAAATTTTACCTTGTGCTTCTAATTGATGCAGCACTATAGAAGTAAAAGATTTTGTTACAGATGCTATGGCGAAAATGTGGTCTGGTGTGATCGGCTCTTGGGTTTCCGTTGAAGCCGTGCCGATCGAATGAAAAAAAATCAAACTATCCCCCTTCGCTACACCGATGGCCAGCGTAGGTAATTTCAACGATCGGGCATAATCTTCAACATCGGTTGTAAAACCAGGATATGTTTGCGCATTAGTCGTTTGTACGATCAAAAGCAACACAAGTGTTTTGATGAAACTAGTACCTGCCATACATAGATTTGAAAGCCTAATTTACGAATTGATTCGTATTACTTCCCAACTGCAGAATATGGAGGACTTCGTCAGTGCGCCGACCTTGAAGCTTTGGCGTAAGCGTCCGAAGCCTACTAATGAAAACCCAAACTTAATTTATGTAAGAAGTCTCAACGTCAGGGTTCCGATCCGATCCTAATGTGCTTGGTGAATGATGATGCAGTTACCCTCGAGAACAGATCTCTATCGCGGATATTCCAGGCTATGCCATAGTAGCTCGCCTCGCTACCCGAAACCCTGTGAACACGAACCGTGTAGGTTTTACCGGGAGTGCCGATGAATTCCGCGATCTCATAGCTATTGTCCCATGACGCGCTCCACGCAACCATCTTTCCCTGATCGTCATAGACGTAAAGGTCATAGTCGTTCGGCACCGTTGCCATCCAGATCGATAAAAATGAGTTGGCAAATTCGGTGCCCATTATATCCCAGGCCAAAGCAACCTTTATTCTTCTTGTCGATCCAATGAGTGGAACATGTATACGATAAACCTGTCGCCAATCCCCCAGGTCATCAAAGTCGCCAGGCTCAAAGGTGCCAACATCCCAACCTCTCTGCAGGCCACGGTTATCCACCCCAATTCTGTTTTTGGCTATTTTCGCTGATTCATTCACGTCGAGTGCGCCCGCTCCATCAGCAGCGTCTACTCCCGCCCGTAAATCACGAGCCCATTCCCTCCCTACAACATTCACTGCACTTGCAAACAATATGGCACGACTTCCTTCAGGCCAGGAAGCGAGCGTGGAGTCAATCTGCTGTAAAAGTGCAACCGATCCCGCCACAGCCGGGGAGGCAAAGCTTGTGCCTGTATTTCCAGTAGTTACTCCAACGGCGGTTACTGCTGTACCGTTGGCACAAATTTCAGGCAGTTCACGGTCGCCATGAGTCGTCGCAGGATTCCGAAATACGGAACTTCCATCCATTGCTGCAGCCGCGTCGTCATGATTGCCGACGGAGATGCTGTTGTAACCTTTATGATTGACGTACTCGTTTATCGGAGGATTGATACCGTCAGGGTCGCCCATCCAGTAATTGCCTGCTGCCTGCACGATGGTCGGATAAGGATAGTGCAGGACCATGTAGTCTTTCAAAATATCATCGAGAGAATGGTCACTACCAGAGGCCTCTGTCGAGCGATGAAAGCTTTGGTTGATAACGCGGCATTTGTTGTCAATGACTGCCCAATCCAGAGCTGCCATGTCCATAGTATTGGCGGCATAGATACGGCACCGCGGTGCATAGCATTGAAAGTCACGATGGCCATTGAAAGTTGTAATGATGGTTTCTGTGTTCCGGATGATTCCTGTTACCAGTCTCGTGTGCTGACCCGTTGTTGGCGTGGTGCTGAACTGATCCTGGATCACCAATTGAGTGACATTGTCCGCGCCATTTTCCCACACACCCACACGAACACCTGTTGCGCGCCAGCCTTCAACATTCACAAGATAATCGGCTCCTGATATTTCCATTGAGTTGCTGATATCTTCAATTCCCTCACGTTCATGAAAAAATAGCCCCGACACTTCTTTCCACTTCGCAAGTTCACGAATCTGCGGTGGGGTGAGTTCCGCCAAAATCAGCGGCGCACCCTTGAGAGAGGTGGGTGAAGAGCCTTCATACTTGTCGCTGATCGACTTCGATGCCGATGAAAGCGCTTCCCGAATCTGTTCCCGGTATTTAAGCAGACTATCACGCGCATCATCACAAGGATCTATTTCGAAGCGACTCTTATCGACGAAGTCTTCCTGTACTACGATCCAGACTCCAACTGACAACCGGTCGTTCTCACCTTGTCTGTCGATCTGTGCGTGCAGCGCGGGGTGAATCTTTCCATATTTCTCGAAGGTCGCCTGACGGTCTTTGAGAATAATATCTTGCAGGTCTACTTTATTTCCGTGTTCATCGACGGCAACCTCATATCGCTTGCCCGACTCAGGATCGAGCAACTTGGTGATTGAATATTGCTGATCGGTCATGCGGAGTTTTGTCTTCGACCGATGCAGCACGATTTGACCATAGGAAGCGCCTGCAAATTCTTTGGCTGCCACTGTGAAGTGCAGTTCCCATGGAGTGACTGATTTCTTGGCGTCGACAGAATTTACACCTTCAATAAGCAAAGTATGTTCGCCTTCAGGAAGAGGCGATAACGAAGTCCAGGTCGCCTCGGTAGCGTTTTCATTCAACTGAACGCTTGCGTGTACTGCTTCGGAGACAAAACGGATTCCCGATTGGGCCGAGCGGGCATCTACACTCTCGCTGAAACGGAAGGTGATTGAGGTGTCAGGTGGAACTGTGCTCCAGTTGCTCACACTAGCTGATAAAACGGTTAATATATCATCCATAACTATCTCCGGCTTTTAGTAAAAAACGATTGTGTATTGAATAGTCGCGGCTTTTCCGATGAATAGCAACAGAGCGTTTACTAATTCATCCACTTCTTTTTTCATTTCTTCGAGTCTCGGCGTCCACTAAAGGCGCCTTTGCTTTTGCTTTGGCGTCCGCCGAAGGCGGCTTGGCGTATTCTAAGGTTACAATTTGACCAAATTTTTTTAGTTTTTTAGGGTTGGATTAAATATTTATGCTGCTATTAAGAGTGGTTCAAAGGGTGTCTGGCGTTTTACGACGGCAAAGATTCGATACAGAAGTTTGTTTCTAACGACGTTAATAGTACTCATCTTTGCCTTGCCTGCTGCAGTTCTTCTGCTGTAATATTGTTTTAGTTCGGGATCATACCGGATGGCCGATTTTGCGGCCAGATCCAGTAATGTTTTCATCCCTTTGTCGGCCAGGTGGCTGACCCTTGTCCGACCTTTGATGCTGGTGCCTGACGTGTTTTCAAACGGCGCGGTGCCACAAAAACAGGCAAACTTTCTGGCATCGTTGAACCGGGTGAAGTTTTGGGTTTTGACGATTGTAGCCAAAGCCAGCACTTTGCCCACTCCTTTGATCGACTGGATTAATTGGTAGTTCTGATCCATGTTTTTGTCGGTCTTTATAATGTCAGCAATTTGGGCTTCAAGCTTTTCAATTTGCTGATCAAAGACTTTAATCATCTTTTGTTGCATAACGATTACCGGATCGGTGTCTTTGAGCCCGTATGATGTCTGCATTTCCTTTACCGCTGTCTTCATGGATGCGCGGTTACGTACGAACCTCTCCCGGATGGAATACAGCATCTGCAGGCGTTGCAGGCCCTGGGCTACGGGTTGAGCCAGCACCAGCTGGTCGGCCTTTTCAACACCATAGCGGCAGATCCTTTTTGCATCCTGCTTGTCGGTTTTACCGCGCACCAGGCCCATGGACCGCTTGATGGCCAGGGCGGAAGATTTGGCAAAGGGCAGGCTTTTGCTGTGCAAAAACTGCTCAAAGCGATAGCTGTAAGTGCCGGTGTGTTCCATAACCACCGTTAGCCGGGATGGGTCGATGCCCTGCTCAGTGATCCAGTTGCTAAAGGCTTTAAAACCGTCCTCATCGTTGGAGATCCTAAGGTTCTTTTGCGTCACCGAACAGGCAAAATCAATAGTTTTTTTGGAGATGTCAGCGCCGATAATTTGTGGAACTTCCATAACTTTAATTTTTAAGGTTACTTAAAAAAAGTTGCCTAGCCTAAGACCTTTAATTAGTCTTCAAGGACTTACTATTCTAAATGGGCCTTGGCAACCGTGAAGGAGGATGGGGACTGATACGCAAAATAGACCGCGAGTCTATGCCTTCGCAAAGTTCACCCCATTCTCTTTCACAAATTTGAGGCTTCCCAATTCAACGCTATAAATTTTCTGAAAAAGACTACTTTGATCTAAAGGCCTTCGCGTGAAATACTTGCTTTGCGTGAAATCGTGCTATGTGCATTTCTTCGCGCCTTTGCGCCTTTCTTTGCGTCTTTGCGTGAAATACTTGTTTTGCGTGAAATACCTCTATACGCGAAAGAAAATATTAGAGAGTTAAAAATAATTGCGAACTTTCTTCCACTTCAATGACTGCTTCAAATGAGGGACGAAATGCAAATTCACTATTGGATCGACCGGGTTTCGCTGTTTGATGATGAGTCGGCCTTTGAGGAATTATTCCTTCATTATAATGACCAGCTTTTCAACCTGGCTCACTAAATCAAAAGACCCAAGAACTTTGGTTGTAGACTCCATAATGACCGACCTGGAATTCGCTGTCGCTAACATCACTAATGAATCGGACAATACGAGACTAACGAAATGGGCTGCTCGCCAGTTACTTGCCAGGATCGCTTTACATGAAGGGACTTTCAGAAAATATCATGAAGAATTAAACCTGCAAGCTACCGCCGATGCATTTCTTCAGAAGGCGGCATCTGCTACCGACGAGATCATGACGGATGGAGGATTTTCTATCTATACTACAGGTGGAGGCGGACTCGACTTCAGAACATTATTTTCAAGTGTAGACCTTTCCGCTAACCCTGAAGTCATTTTTCTTTCAAAAAGCAGTCAACCCGAAGGAGTTTTCAATGGCTCACACTATGTGCTGGACTGGCAATGGGCTTTCAGCAATAGTTTGGAGCAGGATTTTCTTATGGATGACGGCACTCCGTTCACATCTCAACCCGGTCATGATGAAAAAACCTTTCTCGAAGTGTTTCAAAATCGCGACCCCAGGTTGGCGGAGACAATCATGCCGCCAGGGTTTACGCCGAATCCTCCCGCCGGCAATCCTTACTTTATCAGACCGGCTTTTGGAGGTTATTTGCAGGTGAAGTTCTATCCACGTGACCCCGCGCAAAGAGGCGGCAACGATCAGGATTATTCCGACCAGGCCATATTTCGCTATGGTGAAACCTTATTGATCAATGCCGAAGCGAAAGCTGAACTGGGCACCATCACCCAGACAGACATTGACAATACGATCAATCTTCTTAGGGCAAGGGTTAACATGCCTTCGCTGGCTATGGCGGCAGCCAATGCTGCTCCCGACTTGTTGCAGGCTTCAAAGTACCCACTGGTGAGTGGGGCTAATAAAGGACTGATACTTGAGATCAGAAGAGAGAGAAGAGTTGAAACCGCTGGCGAAGGCCTGCGGTATGACGACCTGATACGATGGAAAGCCGGCTCTTTGTTAACAGAAGATCCTAAGGGGATTTACATTCCCGCACTGGGTGGCTATGATGTTACAGGTGATGGCGTAGAAGACATCGCTATTCTCGAAGCCGAAGGAGAAGAGGGTCCGATTGCAGGATTTCCAGATGACGTTCGTGAAAATATTACGAAGTATTATTTAAGTGAGAACTCATTTTATCTTTCCAACGGTAATTCGGGAAATATCATGTTCGTGAAAGACAGGGAGCAGACCCGCAGTTTCATCGATCCGAAATACTACTATTTTCCAATTCCACTAGAACAGACTTTACTTAATAGCAATCTGAGTCAACCAGATGGTTGGTGATGCAAACCCCTAAAACCAAAATCGGAAGAGGCTGTCTCATGATTGAGATAGCCTTTTTTTATTGAATGCCGGAGAACTGATATTCGATGGTCCAACGCTATAACCCGCATGTCGGTTTTTTTGCGCGCACTTGCAAATACAAAGTCTGCATTATATTTTTACACTCGACTACCTAATCCAAAAAAAACCAATCCTATGACCAACGCAACGCGTAGCCTTCGCATTCTTTTGATCTCTTCTCTTTTTGCCATTACCATCGCATGTAAAAAAGACAAAGCCGACAGCGTAAACCTCGCTGAATCGACCATGACATTCAAGATAGATGGTGTTGCCAAAACTTACAATACCGTCACTGCTTTTGAAACGGTAGAAGACAGTACCTATGTCTTGAAGGTGATGGGAGTCACCAGCGGTGATTTGACCAATTATGTTCATGTTTACGTTCAACATACCGCATCCATTCCGGCGGGTTTCAAGGTGACCGAGACTTATGCGGGAGGAAATGAGGACAAACTGCTGGGAATCGTCGGCTATGCCAAAGATGAACTTGCCTATGCCAACATTAATATTGAAGACAAGACGAAACAGCAAGTGGAAATTCATATCACCGAAAGAACGGCGACCAAAGTTAAAGGCACATTCTCAGGAAAGCTGTATTCGGAAGATGAGGCCGACACAAAGGCCTACTTGCTGACGGAAGGCAAATTCAACGCGTTGCTTATTCACGAATAGTGCTGTATTAACATCCCTGTAATTTAATCTCCACGGCGAACCCGTGGATTTTTTTTGCTTAGCGGGGAACGTGATCATTGGTGAACAGGTTGACAGGTGGAGATGTTGTTATAGCATGACCGGTACTCGTAAGGATAGAGGTTTTAATGTCCGGATATTACCTGTACAAATCCCGTAGATCCTTTCGCCCGTTTAACGTCTGCAAGGTTGAGAGAATCCAAAAGACGGTCTCCCTTTTCCAATACGATACTATCAATTTTGGAATATGGTATGACTGGAACTACCGAATTTCCCGAGACCAAAGTGTAAATGTTATTGTCGTCATTGCGATAAGTCTTGTATATATTGTCGACATGGTAACGATAAAAGAAGATAACGTTACTGCTGTCTACCCGAGAATAAAATTTGACTCCCCCTTCGGGATTACTGGAAAAATAAAACTTTAATCTGGCGTCTGCGGTATGCGATTTATAAATCAGTTTCGAAGCCGACGAACAAGAAAATAACAACACACTGACCAGGTATATTGTACAAATTATGGTAAAGTCACTTGCCGATTTAGTGTTGATCATATTGTTAAACGAATATAAAAAAAACAATAGTGAACCCTTCCGTGTAGATTTAGATACGTGAATTTTAGCCTTTGATTGTGGTGATTTCAGGCGTCACACAAACAGATCGATCGGTCAATCAAACTTAAAAAAAATAGAACCTTACTCGCAATTCGGCCGATTACAATCGATTCGAAGTAATGAGCGCAAATTTCTTGCTTTTGTGCCTTTTCACAATAGGAGTTTTCAGGGGATTTTCTGTGATGTGTATTGCAACAAGCCAGCATCATGCCGATCCCCCGTCGATATACTTGCAACTACCAAAAAGCGGATGAAGCTGATTCCCCTCTCCCTTTGTATGTTTTTAAGTTCTGGCATCTTCAAAGTCAAAAACCGAGTTATCACTGGTTTGCTGACCCCAGGGATTCCCGTAAGGCCTGTAGCGAAGAATACGCGGGCTGATATTCGATGAGGCGCCTGGCCTTATCAATGCTGCAGTTCGGGCTGTGTGCGATATGATCCAAGGTGAGGCTCGCATCCGTTTCCGAATATCTTTGCTTCCACTCTTCCCATGGCAGAAATTTCAGATTGGCCGGTTGTCCAAACCATTCCGCCATGGATTCGGCATATCCACGAAGGGTAAGCGCCTGCGGGGACACCACATGAAAGTTTTCGCCGATGGATTTATTACTGAATTCGATTGACTTGACGAAAGCCTGGGCCACGTCGGCGGCGTGCACATGATGCAGAGTTTCCATGCCGAGGTTGGGGAGGAAGACTTCCTTTCTATGTTTTAGCGCGTCAAAGACAGCCGGATTCTTATTACCGGCAGGATTCACCGGTAGCCAACCTGGTCCAACGATGTGTCCGGGATGCAGAATGGTAGCAGGGAAACCATTGCTGCGAAACTCGTTTAGCAGGTATTTCTCGATCTCCGCCTTGGCAATGCCATAATCGCCGAAGGGATTTCGGGGCTGGTCTTCCGTGGTCGGCACCTGCACCGAGTGACCGTGCACCCAGATCGTGCCGCAGTGAAGGAACTGTTTGATTTTGCCGCGCAAGGCTTCCACCAGTTGCCTGGCGCTGGGGAGCGTAAAGCAGATCAGATCGATCACAATGTCGGGATGCAGATCCGCGATGGCCCGTCCAAAGGATCCTGCGGTCTGTAGGGCATCGCGGTCGAGACTGATCATCTGCACCTGGGCCCAGCCCGGATCCTGTTGATAAGGTTGTCTTTGCTGGCGGGTGACGCAGACGATTTCGTGGCCCGATTTAACCAGTTCAGGAACCAGGTAGGTGCCGATATGGCCCGTGCCGCCGATGATGACAATTCGCATTGGGAATCTTTGGATAAAGGTGAGGATGTTACCTGAAAACGACGGAATTCAGGTTCAACATTTTATTGGGAGGAAAACGACAGACCCTTATCTTTGCCGTCCGTTTTAAGGGGGAGTTCCCCGGCGAATGGATCGGTAGTTCAGTTGGTTAGAATGCCGCCCTGTCACGGCGGAGGTCGCGGGTTCGAGTCCCGTCCGGTCCGCTTTTACCCGCCGTAGCTTTAGCCAAGGCGGGTTTTTCTTTTGGGATTCGGTAGAAGAAGTCGGCAAAGCTCTGGAGATATTCCGGAGCTTTCGTGTGTATGGGCTACTAAGTGTCAGAAGATTTATTGCCGTTTGTTGGAGCTGTCATCATAAAGGATTCGGATTTAATAAATTGAACACTGGTGTCGGCATATTTCTCTGCCGCACGGATAGAGCGTTTTTGGGGGAAGTAGTTGACTCAATTATATTATTACTCGATAGTACCCCTAGTAATTAATGAATAGGTAACAACTTGTCATGTTAGATCAAGAAAGAATTTTTCAGCATCTTTTTAAAGAAGAATGGAGACTTATTCTGAAACTCCTATATCGCAATAAGGATGAGATCATAACCGATAGCATGTTAACTTACGCAGCCAACACGTTTGAAAATGACTTTCTCGCAAAAGTTGTCAACTATCCAAAAGAGGATAGAAGTGCTAAAGAAGATCTGATAACCTTTTACCTTCTTCATCATGGTAAGTTTTATACCATTAGTGAACCAAACTACAAAAAACTGATCATTGAAATTGTAGGCCGGGTTTCACTCGAAGAGGCGCGAAACTATGCTACATTATTACCGGATGATTTAAATTGCCAGGAAATACTTTCAAACAGACTTTTGACAGAAAGTCCCGATACTTCACCTATTATTAAATCATCACAAGATAGGCAACCAAAGATTGTTATCATGCCTCAATTTAAAACAGAAATACGCGAAACTTTCGATAAGAAATACGTGAAGGTATTCTTACGGGATTCCAACAAGCTTTCGGAAATTCAAGTCGTTTTGAATCAATTACCCTCTGTAAAAAATGTGAACATTACTCAAAACAAAGAAATTGATTTAACGGTTTATCCTAAAAAAGTATATACTGCAGAAGAGGTAGATAAAGAAGTTAATGATACTCTCTCAATTATTTTTGCATCGAGCGCAATCGACCCAATCGTAAAGGATGATGTATTAAGTGATAGAATCAGTGGGAACGTTTACAGGCAAATATTAGACCTCATATATTATTTCGGTAAAAACCTCGAAAAGTTTGCTTCGCTACGAACTAAATTTGATGAGGAAGGGTATCGTGAATATTTTTTACCTTATCTAAATTCAATGTCACAGTCACATACCGCCACTGGTGAAACTTTTAATAAAATAGGCAAGACAGATATTTTAATACAAAATACGAAAGGTGAGAATGTATTCATTGCGGAATGCAAAGTCTGGTCAGGTGAAAGAGAGATTAGACCTGCAATTGATCAGTTATTAGAGCGATATGTAAACTGGCGAGATGAAAAGTTAGCACTGATCATTTTTAATAAAACAGCAAAAGGATTCTCGGATTTAATCGACAAGGCAATCGATGCAATTGAAGCTCACCAGCTTTGTAAGAAATATAACGCTAAGACGAAAGACAGCTCTGCAAGCTTTACATTTCAACATCCTGAAGATAATAAGAAAGAAGTGGAGATGGAATTGATGATGTTTAATTGTGCCTGAAGTCTTTGAGGGCAAAAGTTTTGTACTAACATTGTTCTTTTCACCATTGGCCTCTCGCCTCTCATTCTTGCGTTCCATGGCGACCACCTGGACTTCTGGCCATCTCGCATCAACTGGTACACGTTCCATAAGGTCCTAAGTTAAGAAAAGCTCACCATCCGCGCAATAGCGAGAAAACTTGAAAAGTTAGATTCTTGAAATCCAAAATAAGATGACACTTGACAATTATTAAAAAACCGACTTTAAGGCAAAAGTTTTAACTTGAAAACGAAAGTAGAAACTTTGTAACTGTTATAAGATAGCAATGGCAACCGCAAAGAAAAGATTTTTTACGCCTAAAAATGATCTTAGCTATGAAGAAATAGTAGCGATTCAAAAAAGTATAGCCGCGAATGAATATGAAATAAACGCAGACATAGTTCTTCCAATAAATCCGAAATTCTCATATTTTGGTAACAAGATAGCGTTTTGCCAAATTATCAACTATTGGTTTGCAAAGCATCCAAATTCTAATATCAGAATTTATGATAATTATTTCCCTAAAGACGAACCTGAAATTATCAAAGCAGTAGAAAAACTTGTCCTAGAAGCGGAGGTTTCTACCCTTTTAGGATTATGTTTTGGAGTCAAAAATAAAATTTTAGGGTATGCCAAAAAGGGCAAGGAATACACCTCATATTTCATCCAACCATTACTGAATAAATTGATTTTTGATTACAGGGAACTAAGCATCAATTATAGCAACGAAAAATCATTCTCCAACGAATATTTTCAAATACATCCTGATTTCTTGGAAAGTGACTTGTATAATAATAATCTTATTTTCTATAAGAAGATTGGGGCAGCGTTTTATCTTCAAAATGAATCAAACATAAACCCGGTTTCTGAAAAATTATTCGCCCGCCTTCAGACCTTCAATGACAGTGTGAAGTTTGCATGGCTAAAGCAACTACAAACTTTTTTTTATGAAATCTTCGACAATGCCTTTAAATGGGCAAGAATAGATTGGTTAAACTCTTCTGACCTCGACCAAAAACCGATTGAAAAATCTAATAGAATTTTTTTTATTGGTAGTAAAAATTTTACAAATCTTGCTAGCGCTGACAAAACTATAAAATTTAATCTCGATCAGCAACTCTCAAATTTCGCGCAAATAAATACAGCTCGATCCCACTGGGGCGCTGATACAAAGTTGCTTGAACTTTCTTTTCTTGACAATGGGCTAGGAATTGTTCAAACATTTAAGAAAGTTAATTTAGATGATAAAGTATCCATTTTGGAAGAATATGACCACTTAATGAACGCATTTGCATTCGGAAGAACTAGTGAAACTTCTTCTAAAGCAACCATCCGAGGCATAGGCTTGTATAAAGTAATAACGAACAGCAAGGGCGTCTTTCTAATCCTACGGACAGGTCGGTTACATTTATACAGAAATTTTGAGACGCATCCATATCGTGAAAATGAGCGGCTCTTCTTGTTTGATGTGTCAGACGGAACAAATGACCAGGAGACAATAGCAGCCAATTTAAAGAAGTATTCTTCCAGCCAAGGAACCCTTTTCACTTTTCTCATCCCATTGTTAAAGAACGTTTAGCTTACAATGCCTGTTAGCCAGAACTACGAATCATTCTTCAAGTTCACTTTCAAGTCGGAAGCGATCAGCTTGGAAAGAGAAATAATTTCTCTCTGTTTATTTTATTCAGAATCTATACAGAACGAATCAATATTCAAGATTCGCCTTTCAGATTTTGTAAAGGACTTTGACTTCACGAGTGACGTGGCAAATGGCGTAATTAACAAGTTGATTCTAATTTTACCTGCGACCGAGAAATGCCGGCAATTCGCAGAAAAGCCTTTCTTCGATCAGGACATTGATAAACATAGATTCTCATTTTTAACTAGTGAGGGAAATCCCATTTGTCTACTTTATGATAAAGGCGGTAACTGGAGCTTTGGAAATAACCAATCTTTTCCAGATAATACTCTAGCAGAGCTGGTGGCAGAAATTAAACTGTTTGGTCTACACAATATTTTTGAAGCTGGCAATGGGATTTTGGAAAGTAGTCCCAACCATCACTACATCTTGCAAAATGAATTTCACTCTGACAAATTTATCCGAACTGCAAATATTCTTACAAATAGCAGCTTCATTGATTTTATTGCTGCATTTCTACTTCCATTCGTCTCCGAAGAGACTTCGCGAATATATATAGACACTTCTGGTATTGCGAGCTTAATATATGCGACTAATAAACTTAGAAGTATTTTTGTCAGAAATTCTAATCCATGTGTTGTAAGTTTTAATTCGTATAGCGGAATTTCCAGTCTAGTTAAAGATGACACGTCAAGAATCGTAATTTCTGCGTCGACTTCTGGTAAACTTAGTAAAGCATTGGTTGATGAAGGATTTTCTAGCGACAAAGTTTGTATTTTATTTTATCTTAATGAGGAGAATTCCAACGTATTTATTTTGTGCAATCTTTCTCATTTCAAAAAAATTGATAAATCCGAGAAGTACTCCCCTTTCAAAATTGAAAAGGAATCACAATGTTCCTTCTGTGCTAATTCTTCGTATCCAATAAAGATTGTAGGCGAACAGTTTTTACCTGAAGAGCTACAAGTAGATACTTTTAGTTTTGACGTTACCGATAGACCTCTTTGGCTAACAAAATTTATGAGACAATATTTTCATAGGGAAGGCGATATCTTGACTGCATACACCCGAATAAATACGTCAAGCCCAAAAAGAGATGTTTTTTTATATTTTGAAAGAATTTTTCAAATTAGTCAATCCGATATAAGGTTGCAGCGATTTTTTGCATCAAAGTTGCCGCATGAGATTGAAATAATTATATATTATTCGGATTCGGGCTCCATTTTTCTCAAGGACATAATCTTAAAGAAATACGATAAGACAGGTAAGCCAAAAGTTATAGAAGACTCTCAACTGAAGGAACAGAAGGCACAGTTGAAAAACAAGAACATTTTAGTCATTTCTTCAACAATAACTAATGGGCGAAGAATTGTTGAGACAAGTCTTAAATTGCGGGATGCGAACTGCAAAGGCATTTGTTATTTCGTTGGCATGTCAAGGACCCCCGATGAGTATACATTGGAAACAACACGCCGATATGTTGGCTTCGATAATAATCTGGGAAGGGATATTAACCCTTTAGTCGTTGTTGATTCTATTTTTCCCTCGGATATCAACGCGGCCACCACGTTTGCCCAACCGGCTGTTTCAGCTTGGCAAGAAGAATTAGAATTAATAAGAAAATGGTCTTCGACCGAAAAGTTCAAAGCCCGGATCGACCTCTTGGATCGAGGCGGATTAATAAATGATTTGTTTTGGGGAAACTGTCATGATGAAGCACTAAGATTAAGACCAAACTTTGCTTTTTATATGAGCACTACTCTTAATACCGTCTCAACAACCCAAGCCGAGGTGTTTTTCATATTAAACACGATAATGCATAATCTTAGGCGAAACTCAAATAAGAAGATTTTTCAATCTACTTTTCATCGTCATGTTTTATCTCCGGAAGCTTTCATCATGTATAACGATGGAATTATTCAGGCTTCCATACTCCGATCGGCAACTCCAGTCGAAATGAATTATAATTTTCTGGGTGCAAAAATGAAAATTGCCGCAGAGATGATCAATGTATTGCGTTATATATTCCATAATTTCGATAATGAAATAGGGGAGGCAACATTAGAATTCCTAATTGCAATTTCTACGAAACGGCTACAAGTTGTAAAAAAGGAATTGGAGGTGGTAATTGGTGATTTGGTTCGCAACGTCACCTCATCAAATGTTGCAAATAAGCAGATAATTTTAACTCTTTGCGATCATATCAATCAGACTATTCTTTTATGAAATCAGATTCGACTGAACCAGTTCCTCGCATTAATTCCCAATTAGATAACATACTTGGCGTGACAATGAAGGTCCTGGACGATGGATTTATAAGGGTTGTGGATTATATGGGGTCTGATGACTCGATTGTGCAGGCGGCGAGAGTATCGTATGGAAAAGGAACAAAGAAAATAAGTGAAGACCGGTCGCTAATTCGATATTTATTGAGACATGATCATACAACGCCTTTTGAGATGTGTGAAATTAAATTGCACGTAAGGGTGCCAATGGATTGTTGGCGTCAATGGATTCGGCATAGAACGGCAAATGTTAATGAGTATTCAACTAGGTACTCTTTAGCTATTGATTCTTCACAAAAAACTAAACCTGAAGAATGGCGACTGCAATCGTTGGATAACAAACAGGGGAGCAGGAATTACGCAGATATTCCAATTGGTTCCCAACTTTCCGCCGAGGAGAGCGAAATACATAAGAGAATAAAGAATGTTTATGAGAAAAGGATTGATGCAGGAATAGCAAGAGAGCAAGCACGGAAAGATCTCCCTCTTTCCACATATACCGAAGCTTATTGGAAAATAGACCTACACAATCTTTTGCATTTTTTGAAGTTGAGAATGCACCAACATGCACAGTTTGAAATAAGATCATACGCCAATATTATCGGGCATGAAGTCGTTAGTAAGTGGTGCCCCTTAGCTTGGGAATCCTTCATAGATTACAAGCTTAACGCAATCAATCTCTCCAACTTGGAAATCGAAATAATCAAAAAGATCGAATTAGGAGACAATGAAAGTGCAACTGCTTATGCTACTCAAAAAGGATTATTGACAGCTTCTGGTCCAATTAAGGCAAATCGGGAAAGGAAAGAGTTGGAGGAAAAATTAAAAGTCCTTAATATTTCAATCCCTTGGTTGGATAAAAAAAGCGAAACATAACAAAACAGCATTTTCGTAAGGCTCGTAATTTGTAATTCTTCATTAAGTTATGAAATTGTTTCGGGAAATAAAAGGCTGGAAAAAGAAAGTGCGGTATTTTATCAGGCTCACTAAATAGCCACTGTTCTTTATTCCTGGCCTCTCTTCAGTCGTAGAACTCAACGACCTTGAAACTGGCGAGGTGGTTAAGCGGTACACTTGCACACCAATAACCGGGAACGCTAATGAATTAATGTAGGAGATCCACAATGGAGGGATAAAAGCATCGAATGCCCTTGGTATTTCCATTTGAGATCTCGATGGCCTTCCTCAAGTCTGAGATATCACCAGAGAATTACAAAACCCTTCTGGCCTTGGCCTGAACTCACGATCTATTTTTCGATATTGGGACTCCAGTAACTTAGTGCCACCGTGGTTGAACTGCCGTTTGCAGTTGCGATAAACACTGTGCGATAAAATTGTGTTTGCGAAGCGTCTGTATGACCACACCCTGATCTGCTTCCCGAATGATTTGGAGCTTCTGTGCAACGGTAAAACTCCTTCTTGTTTTGGAATACCTTAAATTTAAGTGACTAAATTGATTTGATGATTCAGTCCAGCGTTTTACGGCGCTAATACATAGTCAAATGGCATAATTCCGTTTGGTTTCCGTGTAATTCCTAATCACTAGTCGACTATATTTACAAAACCAGTTTAGTAATAACTGATCCAGCGTTTGCGGGCAATTAAGATAAAATAATTAGAACACATGCAACTAACTACCAATAAATTCACATTAAAACAACTGCTCAGTAGTTCAAATGAACAATTTGTAGTGCCTGGCTACCAAAGAAGATACGCTTGGGGCCATAGACAGCACGCTGCATTGTTTGATGACATCAATTTGCTCAAAGAAGATGACAATCATTTATTTGGAATGATTTTGTGTCATACTGGCGTTCACACTGGCGGCCTTAATCGTTCGGAATTAGTTGATGGGCAACAAAGATTAACCACCATTTCCCTTCTGCTTTTGGCCTCAAAGAAAAGGTTTGAAGAGTTGGGCCTCCTCAAAAAGGCTGAAGAGATTTCGGGATTGATTTATTGTTCAGATTTAAAAGAGCGTCAAATAAATAAAATCCAGTTAGGTGACTTAGATAATGATGACTACAAAATAATTTTAAGTGGCGATGATTCAAAAGAAATAGTAAACAGACGATTATCCAAAGCTTATGAGCAATATTGTAAATGGCTGGAAGAGCTCAATAAGGGTGAGGTGACAGCGTTTTATAACAAATTGATAAACATAGCAGTAATAATACGACTTGACGTAAGCTTCGCTAAGGACGCGTATAAACTTTTCGAATCCATAAATAATAGAGGCCTAAAACTATCACCTACAGATCTAATAAAAAACTTTATTCTCGGGCACGCTTCAAAAATTGATCACTCGACCCTCGAAAAGGTCAAATCTTTATGGAGCGCCATTATTATTAACTTAGATGAAATTGATACAAACCAATTTTTAAGACAATACATGTGCATGCTTCTGCGGAGAAGAGTTACTATGAAGAGTCTTGTAGAAGAATTTAAATATTATTATGTAAATCACGTCAAGAATAGCGAAATGCTTTCTGATGCTGATCTTTATTCTGAGGAAGATGAACTACCGGAAGAAGAAGAAGAAGAAGAAGGATTTGAAGATCTAGAAACCGAAGCTATGGAAAGATTTGAAATGATAACTACGGGAAAAATAAAAAAGACTTCAATTATTCAATTTCTAAAGCAGCTAAAAGAAGCATCGCTTCTGTACCGACAAATACGGTTACGAGAATTTGCACAACATAATATTAACTACCACTTACTAAACCTTCAACGAATTTTGTCCTTCCCTTCATATATATTTTTACTCAACTTGCTTCAAAGAGACATTTCCCTAAAACATAAAATTGACGTCTTGAAGCTGGTAGAGACCTTTATGCTTCGACGCCATATTTGCGTAAAAAGAACAGGCGAGTTAGATAATATTTTCGCTCAATTAGTAAACGTTTTAGACAGTGAAATAGTATCAAATGTAAAAACACTCTTGTCCGAAAATCTGCCGGAGGATGAAGAGTTTGCGGACTATTTCCCTAAACACATTTTCAAAGGGAGATTAGTTGACAGGGCGAGATATGTGCTAGAACAAATCGAATACTTTTTAATAAAAGATAAAGGTGAATATAAACTATCACAAGCAACTGAAGTGCATCTTGAGCATATTATGCCGCAAACAATTAACTCTAAGAAGGCTAAATCAGAATATGGCGATTGGGTTTCATATCTCGGCGATAATGCCGTGACAAAACATAGACGATACATCTCCAGAATTGGAAACCTAACTCTTATTGCAGGTGAATTGAATATAAAAGCGTCGAACAATCCATTTACTAGTAAGAAAGACAATTATAAGAATTCAAATATTAAACTTAATGATTCCCTAGCAAGCCATTATAGACAGTTTAAATTTAAACAGATTGATGAACGGGGAAAAGAATTGACAGACATTGCACTAAGAATTTGGAAGTTTTAATTTGTAATAGCCACTAGTGGTTCAGTCATAAATATGCAACAATGCTCAAATGGTTAAACAGTTTGCCTGATACTGCAAAAGGAGCAGTGTATGGCGCTTTAATTGGCGCTGCAGTCTCATTACTCGTCTACCTATTAACATTCGCAATAAAGGATTATCTGATTCCAATTCTATTCGAACGACGTAAAATAAAGCGAGAAGCGAAAGATGCATTTAAAAAATATAAAAACCCATTAATAATTGCGTCTGAAGCGCTAGCTTATAGGTTGAAGGAGATTTTTGAGAACAGGAGTTACTATTTGATAGCAGATGCTCCGAAAACTGAATTTTATTCATATAAGTACATAAACACATTATATAGACTTGCGAGTTTGCTTGGTTATGTACGGGGACTAAAAATTGAACTTCTTCATCTTCAAGCAAGTAATGAAAAGCAATTTTCAAAAATTGAAAAGTCGATTAAAGTTTTTGAAAAGAGCTTAGCCGATGGGCAGGATGTGGAACTGAGAATGGTAAAAAGTTTCTGTTCCACCTGGAACGTTAATACAAATGAAATAGATGAAGAGAAGATGAAATCGGCAGGCTTTGAAATAAACAATTTAACTGACGAGGCAAATTATAGGAACAAGACAATATGCGCTAAAGATTTATGTGAGCCAGAACAGATGCAGTTAGTTCAAGCATTAAAGCGTGCCCTTGAAACATCCGCAGGTATAGTGATCGAGGTTAATGATTTGAAAGTGACGGACATTATCAATGAAGTATCTATAAAGGAGGCATACTTATACCGGGATTGGCAACAATCAATTGGCGATTTAATGTTAAAACCTGGCTTACTAGTGGATACAAAGTTTTCTGTACTCGGTTATAAAGAATTTGAAGAATTTTACTTCGGATTGGAAACTATTGAAAAAAAATGGGTATCACGTATTGAAAACCTATTTGCAAATGTAGACATTAAAACAACAGAAGAAAAACTTGACGCAAGAATCGTGCAGTTAAAAAGGATCTATCAATCAGTCGTAGAAATTATTGTTGCGTTTAAATGCATCAAAACTGGAGTGGAACCTATTTCTAAAGAGTCTTTAGAGAACCTTCAATCTTTTAATAAAAAACTACTTATAAACCCCATACATGGCATTTGATGATACTTATGTACAGTAAAAGAGACAAAAAAGTAAAAGTAACAATTTAGCCGGCAGACGCACTCCCGCTTGTTAAGTTCTTGCAACCCTTTTCGCCTCGCCCCAGGGCGTAAATTGTAATAGTTATTAGTTGATCCGACAGTTGAGGATTTTTTTTTCAATTTTCAAAAGGGTTTGGATTATATAGTTAGGCAGCGGTTGAGGTTTGGTCGAGCTGCTTTTCTTTGGCCAAGGTAATAGATTCAAGAAAAGTTTCCATCGGTGTTTTCCCAAAGCAATACCGGCCACTGTGTGGACGCTGTTCGTTGGAGTACAGCATCCATTCATCGAGATCTGCCTGGAGCGATTCCAGGTTTTGATAGAGCTTTCTGCGGAAGGTAACAGCGTAAAAGTCATCTTGCATCGTGCGGTGCAATCTTTCGCAGATCCCGTTACTTTGCGGATGGCGAACCTTGGTCTTACTGTGGTCGATATTTTCAAGTTGTAAATACAGTTCATACTCATGGTTCTCCGGCCTGCCATTGAACTCAGTTCCTCGATCGGTAAGCATTCTTAAAACGGGTATGTCCTGCTGTTCAAAAAAGGGAATTACCCGGTCATTGAGGACATCAGCTGTAAATTCCTAGCATCCTGACCACCATTCCTGCGATGTTGACCACCCTTCATGCGGCAGTCATTTTCTGTAATTATTTCGAAGAACTGGATGTACAAAAATAAGGTTCTACTTTTTTCTCAATGACTCGCCTTTCAGTTCAAGCCGGTGTGCAGTATGTACCATTCTGTCGAGGATGGCGTCAGCCACTGTACTGTCGCCGATTACTTCATACCATTTGGCAACGGGTAACTGCGAAGCAATGATGGTGGACTTTCTTCCGTGCCGGTCTTCGATGATCTCCAGCAGGATCATTCTGGCGGTGGTATCGAGTTGTTGCAAACCAAAATCATCGAGGATCAGCAGGTCATACTTTTCTATTTTAGCCATTTCCCGTGCGTAAGATCCGTCGGCCTTCATCATTTTAAGTTTAGAGAACAGCTTTTGGGTATTGAAGTATAACGTGCGGTATCCCAACTGACAGGCCTGATGGCCGAAGGCCGAAGCCAGGTAAGATTTACCTACACCGGTTGCGCCGGTGATCAATATGTTGTCTTTCTTGTCGATAAAACTTCCGTCCGCAAGTCTGATCACCTGTGTTTTCTCCAGCCCCCGGCTGGCGGTAAAATTAAGTTCTTCGATACTGGCGGAGTAGCGGAAGCGGGCCAGTCTGGTATGGCGGTCGATCTTTTTATTTTCCCGGTCTTCCCATTCTGATTGAATCAGGATATTGATGAGTTCATCATGTGTGAGATCATGATGTTGTCTGCTGTCCAGCATGGACTGATAGCTGCGCAGCATTCCGTGTAGTTTAAGATGAGACATCTTGTTTAAAACTGTACTGTTCATAACGTGTAGTGTTTAAAATTTAATAGATGATCATTATTGATAAGCCTCCGGGCCGCGGATATTATCATGTGCGGGGAGAGGATCGGGTGATGTGTCCTCATCGCCGAAGGCGACCTTGTCCAACCCGCATTGAAGGATCTTTTTGATTATAGTATAGTTATAGGCGCCGTAAAAAGTAGCGCGTTCAATGGCATGGATGAACCGCTGGCGGCCTACTTTCTTTTCATAGCTGAGGATCCCTACGCAACTGCGGTAAGCCTGCTCGGGATAAGTAGCGGACAGCAGGATGCGGTTGATATAATCGGCGACCACCGCAGAGATGGAGGCTGCCCAGCCGATAAATTTATCCGGGTTCCAATCACTTACGAACTGATGAGCGGAAGCCATATGTTCATGGATCGTGGAATGACCGAACTGTTTGGTGCTGTACCGGTGGTAGGCGATGCGTTCCCGGTTATAAAATACCGATACCTGCGATACCGACCAGATCACTTTGACCCTGCGCCCGATGAACCGGTAGGGAACACTGTAGTAATGCTTGCAAAGCTGGATATAGCCATTCTTCATCACCGTCGCTTCTTTGGATTGCTTGATCTGGTAACGGTCGGCAGCAAGTTGGCCAAGCAAATGCTTTTCTTCCTGTTCAAAAAGCGTTCTTCTGCTGAGGGGCCGCTGCTGGAAGTGTTTGTCGTTATGTACGATCAATAGGTCACCGATCGCTTCATTGAGTGCTTTAAGGCTATGGAAGACCTGGTTGCGTAGCGGTGCAAAGACGCGCGAGTAAGCGATATTCACCGCCCGTTCCACATGTGCTTTATCCTGTGGCTTATAACTTCTGGTGGGCATCACGGTAGTGCCGTAATGGTTGGCAAAATCAAGAAATGAACTGTTAAGCTCGGCTTCGTACTTATCGGCTTTGATAACGGCGCTTTTGAGGTTGTCAGGGATCAGCACCTGCGGTACACCGCCAAAAAAGTGAAGGGCGTTCTCAGTGGCCGCAATAAAATCTTCCTTGCGTTGGGAAGGTACAGCCTGCACGTAGGTCAGCTGACTATACCCCAGGATAGCGACATACACTTCCACTTCGGTTACCTCTCCGGTAACCGGATCAATAACAGCCAGTTTTTTGCCTGTATAATCAATGAAAAGCTTATCGCCGGGTTTATACTCAAAGCGCATAGAACCATTCTGACTGATCTTATATTGCTTAAAATGATCGCAGAACCTGGAATAACTAAACCCGTCAGCGTGTTTTTGTTTGTATTCTCCCCATAGTATCCAGCGGGTAACGCCGGTGCGATGGAGTTCTTTTTCCATGTAAGGGAACAGGGCTGATAATGCGGCCAGGCGCTGTTCATCTCCTGGATCAGGATCGGCCAGCATTGCTTCAAGCTCTTCATCGGGCAATTGCAGAAGCGCTTCGGCACTTAGTTCCCTGATCTCAATAAGCCTCAGGTATTTTTTTACTGTATTACGCGAAATGTCGACCGCTTTGGCAATCGCCTGCAGTGCTACTCCGTCGCCGCGAAGCCTGATGATCTGTTTTAGTTTACTCATGATAATCGTTTTTCCAGCCATCGGTTGCAGTCTTTAAATGAAAAACTGCAAAGCAAAACGATTACAGAAAATGGAAACCGGGGTGGTCAGTATCGTCGGAATGTCAGACCCAACTGGTCAATCAGGGTGGTCAGCATTGCCGGAATGACAGCTTTTATTACCTACAAGAGGTGGTCAATATCGCAGGAATGATCCTATCCTACTTCGCAAAAGCAGGTGGTCAGCATCATCGGAATAAGATGGTCAAGATGATGAGAATGGATGGTCAGTATGCGTGGGAATATACACAAGGGAGTCTTTACGAATTGCTCTTGGAGAGGTTGAAGCAATACTTGGGGATATAAAACAAAATGGAAGGCAAATATTTTTGGAGAAAGAGAGTACTGATTTTAGTAGGGTTGTTCATGATTATGCGGATCCGAAGAAAGGATTTGTTGTCTGGAAAGGGGTACTGGAGGAGAAACTGGTATAGTTAATAAATATTTTCATTTGATAAGATATAATATAATGTAATTATAAGCCAAAGATTAAAAACTATTTCCTTGTTTACAATCGCACAAAATGACTCAGTACTTAACTAGTGATAGAATTAAGTGTAAGCCTTCTATGAACAAATTTGTTTTCTTTTCTCCTTAATTCCTTATCCGTTTTCAACTTAAACTCTTTTTGCTTCTCCACAAGTTTAAACCAATAAGTAGCAGGAATGAAGTTGTTTGAATGGATCTCCAGCCGGATGGCCATGTATTCTGGCGGAGCGCGGTGCTGATTGATAAATTGGCTCAATAGCGTTTCATCGATACTTATTTCGTCCGCAAACTGCTTTCTTTTAACATTGAGCAAATCCACATATTGTTTAAGAAAATGACCAAAGGTCAATTCAGGGTTAAAGTCCCTGTTTTGAATATAGTCTTCCAATTGAAATTTCAGCTGAAGAACGCTCAGGGACAACCTATCGTTCTCAGTCATTTCTTTCTGTCCCTTTTTTCTTGCCGCGGCTAATTGTTCCCTTGCCTCCTTTTTCTGAGTTTGTGAAAGGGTGGCCGGGAAAACAATAGCTTCTGCTAATTCTTCCGGTGTAAGTTTTGTAGAATGTTTTTTAGTTTTCATAAATACTCTTTAAGTAGTTTAATCAAATTCGATCCATCGAGATATAATTGCCATCTTGCATTTTGCATGTGATATTTCTGAATGTAGTGCCCGGTCAATTCCGTTTTTGGCACCAGCGATACGCAGGCTTCTGCACCATACCTGGTCACCGCCTGGCGACAGGCAAAAGCTATTAAACATCTGGCTATACCATTATAACGCTTTCCTTTCCCGATATTTTCCACAGAACTTGCTAATAGCTTTATCTCTATTCTTTTTTCTCCCTGCCAGTCAATCAGTCCAATCACACCAAGGATCTCATTTTCGCCTTTGATTGCAGTTTATAGATAGCTGCTAAATTTCGAAACGTCCGCCATGAAAAAGAAAATCGATTTTTGGTTAATAACTTAAAGTCTTCATTTTCCGCCTTAGCGATAACGATGGATCTTTTTATACATGTTCCAACTTCGACGATTTCCATACACAAAGATAATTAAAGTTTACATATTTTGTAAAGGTTTAGTGAGATACCCAGTAACATTTTATTTCCCAATGTGCTCAATTACAGTTCTTTATGTTGATTAGTCTTGTAAAATATAAGAAAGTCTGCGTGTTTTGTCACAGAATTTGGGTGGTTGTTTCAACCAGCTACTCTGCAGACTTATGTTTCATATCATACACCTGAGGTTTAACCTGAGTATCTTACTACAAAACATAACTTCCCGTTATATAGCGGCCATCAGTTCCCTTTCCTTCGAAATTTTTTCAATTTGGAAAGCCATCTGGTCTGGCGTTACTTTAATGTACCTGTAAAAATCCTTCAGGCTTCTATGCCCGCTAATCTTCATGATTAACTCAACGGGCGTACCTGCTAATAATTCATTGGTGCAAAATAATCTCCGGCACGAATGAGAAGTAACTCATTTATACTTTGGCCCTACTTCCTCGATATCGCGATGACCTTTTTTATAGGAGAACTTAAACAACCCGAATAATAACTGAAGAAATGAAAACATGTCGCCTGTTAAGGGTGCTAGTCACCGAATCTTCAGGAAGTTCAGAGGCTTTTAACTATAATTCAGGAAACAAAGAGTAATTTAATCTGTGATATGAATTATGATGGGGAGAATGTCTTTATTTGTTTAAGGTTTGGATAATTAATTATAATTGCTATTTATATTGTTAAAAAACAATACACGGGATCTACAACATCAGGACTCATTTCTTCGTGAAAAGTCGATTCCCGACTTCCTGCAAGTATTTGACGCATTTGACCACGTAACCGCTAACCCGCATAACGATGATGCTCGCTTGCTCCTAATCGAGAAAGCTTTTAACTCAGGACTCAGATTTTATTTCTCTTTTTCTCAAAAAGCGGGCGTTGGGTCAGCTTTATCAGCTGGTAGAGATCTATTATCTGGAATGGAGGATTTAGTTTACTTTAGTGTTTGAAGATCAACCACTTGCATATGTGTATCAGGGGCCCATTGGTAAATGTTCACTATTTCGTTTTACGGCCGTCTGACTAATAAAAACCGTACGTGATGGACAGTGCAAGCATACATCCTGGCTGATATGATCCTGCCTTAATGACGTAAATGATACAACTTACATTCCAATAGTTATGACAATGGACAAAAACAATTTCAAACAACTATTCCCGGACCTTGAAGAAGGCTTATACAATGAATTGGAAGAGCATGGAACGATTAAAGAGGTGAAGGCAGGAGAGACACTTTTAAAAGTAGGACAAACCATCCGTTCCACTATGCTTATATTAGACGGGTTAGTAAAGCTATACAGGGAAGACGATGAAGGCAAAGAGTTTTTTATTTATCACCTTGATGCCGGTCAGGCTTGTTCGTTGTCCATGGTGTGTGCTGCTAAGCACGAAACAAGTGAGGTGCTCGCAAAAGCATTAACTGATGCAACGGTGTTAGCTGTCCCTTTGGAGTTTATGGACCAGTGGATGAGTAAGTATAAAAGCTGGTATCAGTTTGTAATTACATCATATAGAAACAGGTTTGAAGAAATGTTAAAGACAATTGATGCAATTGCTTTTTCCAACATGGACGAACGCCTTGAAGATTACATAAAAAAGCAAGCTGCCAGGCTAGGCAACAATCTCAAAATGACACACCAGGACATAGCAACCGACCTCAACTCATCCCGGGAAGTGATAAGCAGGCTGCTAAAAAAGATGGAGGCGAAAGGTTGGCTTATCATACACCGCAACTCAATAGAATGGGTTAAAAACGGTTAAAAAGTACTGTGTGACTTATATCACTGTAAGTCCAGGCTGATGCAATCAATTTTGCATCATGGAAATAGCAGGATATATAGCATCATTATTTATTGGTGTATCATTAGGTTTAATTGGTGGAGGTGGTTCAATTCTTACAGTACCGGTACTTGTTTACCTTTTTGCAATATCTCCAACCATTGCTATTTCCTATTCACTTTTCATTGTCGGCTTTACAAGCCTTGTAGGTGCATACAACAACTACCGTAAAGGTTTAGTCAACTTCAAAACAGTTTTATTATTCGGCTCCTCTTCAATAACAACCGTGTTCATTGCACGAAAGTTTATAATTCCGTTCATACCCGATGTATTTTTTAAAATCGGGTCATTTGAAGTGACACATGCACTTTTTGTAATGATTGTTTTTGCAATCCTGATGGCTGTAGCATCCGTTTCGATGATTAGAAATAGAAAGGTAGAGGCAAAAGGAACGGCAAAATCAAGCCCAATGATATTAGTGGTCTATGGTGTACTAATTGGTTTGGTAACAGGATTTTTAGGTGCAGGTGGTGGCTTCCTTTTAATACCGGCACTGGTTATCTTAATGAAGCTACCAATGAAAGAGGCAGTAGGTACATCTCTTTTAATAATAGCTCTCAATTCCTTGATTGGCTTTTTAGGCGATATAGGTCGCCATCCTATTGATTGGATGTTTATCAGCATCGTTTCTGTTATAGCTATTGCAGGCATCTTTATAGGTGGTTACTTCAATCAAAAAGTAAATGGCGACAAACTAAAAAAAGGCTTTGGCTGGTTTGTTCTTATAATGGGTATTTATATCATTATCAAGGAAACAATTCTAAACTAATCTCTATTGCATTTCCTTGAAAAATTCCGATAATAATATAGTTCGCTACGGCATGACCAGCAGCATCAGGCTCTGGACATACTACAAATTAAAACACAATTTTACACTTATACTTTCACCCATTGCATTCTTTAATAACCAGGTGGTAAACAGCACTTCTAAAGAAATAGAAAGTTCTAACGAACTAAGAACAATGCTGGGTGCATCCAAAAGTTTTGCTTTTAAAAGCATCACTAATAAGAACCGCTTTTTGTTTGAATTAAGTTCTATGGAAACAAAAGAGCCTGCAAGGCTTTTAAGACAGCGTTATCGTTTGCAAAATGCAATTATTTTCCCCTTACCCAAATTCAAGCACAAGACATCTTTAAACTATTGTGCATCAAATGAAATACTCATAAAAACAGTAAAAGATAATACAACCCTCGACCAAAACAGGCTTTACGACTGCATACTGTTGGAAAAGCAAGCGAGTGATATAAGTTTAGGCTATCAATACACGTTTCAGAAGGAAGGCAATGCACATATCAGCAAGAACCAACTACTTCTTACACTTAATCTCAACTTATAACTAAATGCTAAAAGCCTTCCGGTTCGTTGCTATGTAACTTTTGTCACCGAGCAGCAGATGAAAATTAGGCAAATTGCATGAGTAAATTAAAGACATGAAAATAGAGAACAATGCTACAATCGTCGATGTAAGAACTCCCGGAGAGTTTGCTGGTCAGCACGTTCCTGGTGCAATTAATATTCCATTAGACGAAGTAGCACAAAGAATAAGTGAATTTAAAGAATTACCAAAGCCAATTATAGCATATTGCAGAAGCGGCAACAGAAGCGGAATTGCTGTATCTATTCTAAAGCAAAATGGCATACCAGAAGCAGTAAGTGGCGGAGGGATAGACGATATGTTACAAGCAACTAAATAAATAACCATGTTTGAATTTATAAAAAGCCTTTTTAAAGGCCACGGCGATGTAGCTAAGCTGGTAGATGACGGGGCAGTAGTAGTGGACGTAAGGACTAAGGGAGAATATCAGGCAGGGCATATTGAAGGGTCAAGAAACATTCCTCTTGATAACATCGAAAAAGAAGCACCAGCATTGAAGGCTTTAAACAAACCTGTGGTTACAGTCTGCCGGAGCGGAATGGCAAAGTCAATACTAGTTGCAGCCGGCATTGAAGCATACAATGGTAGCGCATGGACAAACTTAAAAAGACAAATACGATAGTTATGAAAACGATACTACAAGGGTGGAATTTTATGAGGATACTTAGATTGGGTTTAGGTATCGCAATATTGGTACAAGGCATTGTTGCTAAAGAAACAATGACAATGGTGTTAGGAGCAATATTCGGAGGAATGGCACTTGCAAATATCGGTTGTTGTGGTACAAATGGTTGTGCTATCAACAGCCGTTCAACTAACAAAGCACAAAATATAGATTATGAAGAACTGGATATTAAAAAATAAAATGTACGGCATAGGCGCAGTAGTAGGTGCAATTGCAGGTTTCCTCTATTGGAAGTATGTAGGATGTTTAACCGGTACTTGTGCAATCACTTCTAATCCTATTAGAAGCACTATCTACTTTGCCATACTGGGCGCATTGCTTTTTAGTCTATTTCGGAAAGAACAAACATCAATAGTACAAACCGATGAAACCATTCATTAAACAGCTGCCTGTTATATGGATATACCGTTTAGTTAGATGGGCTTTCGGTGCTTTCTTTATAGCAATTGGTTTTTTATATGAGGATGCATGGGCAGCATACGTATTTGGAGGACTTTTCATTATCCCATCTTTTTTTAAACCACTTGGTTGTTTAGGTGGGAACTGTTCAATAGATACAAAAAATAGAGATAGTAGGTAGAGACAAACGGCAGTGCTCCATCAGCCGTTTTTATTTTCAATACAAAGGCTCACAATTATGCAAAAACAAAACACTCGAAGAAACTTCTTAAAATATTCAACCGTTGCAGGCTTAGGTATTGCTGTAAACCCTTTTGCTGGTACATCTAAAGAGTATAGAATGACAGAGGACAATAATCAAATACGGTTAAAGAAAGGGCAACAAATAGTAACGTTGTTACAAACAACAGATGTTCATTGCCAGCTACATCCACATGATGAATTGTTTTGGGAAAATGAGAAAGCTGTATTTAGGAAAACGGGCGGATATGCTAATCTTGGCACTTACTTCGATGTGGCACGTAAAAGAAACCTAAACACTTTTATTGTAGATACCGGCGATATGTTCCAGGGCAGCCAGCTAAGTGTGGAGACTACTGGTAAGGCAATACAACCAATCTTAAATGCGCTTGGTTACAACCTTTATATTCCAGGCAATTGGGAAGTAGTGTATAACAAAGAGAATATGCTAAAGCTGATGGGAGGTTTAAAAGCACCCAAAATCTGCTCAAACATGTACCACGATTTAGGTAATGGAAAAAGAGGTGACCTCATTTTTCCAGCTTATTATACATGGAGTGCAGAAGGCATAAAAATAGGTTTTGTAAGTTATACCGACCCCTTGGTTCCTATCCGTCAATCTCCTGATTACAGTAAAGGAATTATATATACACAGCCTGAAGAAAACTTAGAACATTTTGTAAGCGTATTGAGAGAACAGGAACAATGTGACTTTGTAATCCTGTTATCGCATTTAGGTTTGTCGCAGCAATTAGCATTGGCAAACAATCCTGTTTGCAGAGGAGTAGATTATATTTTTGGTGGGGATACACATGAAAGAGTTCGCAAGCCAATTGAGTGTAAATACAGTAAGGTAGTAGAGCCTGGAGCATTTGGTTCTTTTGTAGGTAGGTTAGATTTAATAGTAGAAGGTGGTAAGATTGTAAAAGAACATTACAGCCTCGATGAATTAGACCCACTCAAATACAAGCAGGACCAAAAAATACAAACAATCATACATCAAAACGAACAGCCGTTTAAGGCTGAAATAACAAGTGTTGTAGGGTATAGCACCATTCCATTATACCGTTATTTCGTTGTTGAAAATCCAATTGATACTTTAATTATAGATGCACTGATGTGGAAGGTAAAGCCGGATATTGTTTTATCAAACGGCTTTCGTTTTTGTCCGCCAAATACCACTCCCGATGCAGCGGGAAACATACCGATTACACAAGGCTATATCTATGATATGCTTCCGGTGAACTCCATTGTAAGAACAGGAAAAGTAACAGGAAAGCAATTAAGAGATTGGCTTGAAAAAGAATTAAACAATGTATTCGCTAAAGATGCTTCAAAGCGAATAGGTGGATGGGTGGTAAAGTTTAAAGGCATGACCGTAGAGTTTAAGGCGTTTGAAGAAGCAGGGAAAAGAGTACAGTCAATAACAGTTAACGATAAGCCTTTAGATTTTGACAGGCTATACACTGTTAGTGCTTGTGAACGTGAAGGCGACCCTGATGATGTATTATGCAGAATACAAAATGTAAAAGATGCTACAAACACTCCTTTTACTTTGCACGATACCCTTAAAGGTTATCTCACTGCTAATTCTCCGGTTACGCCAAAACCAGAGGGCAATGCCATTATATTAGATGCTCCTTCAACCATGCTCACACAGGTACATGGAGTAGATTACCAGTTTGTTTAGAGAGATAAATAAGTTAATCCATACACAGTGACAAATGTCACCGCCAGGCAAATTCAATACATCGAAATTTGCGCTATAAATCAACAATAACTATGTTAGAACTTTTAAGACAACCGTGGGCATGGTACGTGGCAGGTACTCTTATCGGTTTAATAGTACCCGCCTTGCTTTTGTTAGGCAATAAGCACTTTGGTATATCTGCAAATTTACGTCATGCCTGTGCAGCATGTTTTCCATCAAACATTCCATTTTTTAAGTACGATTGGAAGAAAGAAAAGTGGAACATGTTTTTTGTAGGAGGCATATTAATTGGCGGCTTTATTGCTGCACAATTTCTTGCCAATCCAAATCCAGTAGAGGTTAATCCTGCATTAGTCACAGAGTTAAAGGGATACGGCATAAATGACTATAGCACTCTTCTTCCAACAGAAATATTTAGCTGGAAGAGTCTTTTTACTTTAAGAGGTTTCATCCTCTTAGTAGGTGGTGGTTTCCTGGTAGGCTTTGGTGCAAGGTATGCAGGTGGTTGTACAAGTGGTCACGCTATTATGGGTTTAAGCAATTTGCAAGTACCGTCACTTATTGCAACAATAAGTTTCATGGTAGGCGGCTTCATCATGGCAAACCTGATACTTCCTTTCATTCTTCAATTATAAATACAAGCAATGGGAACTATAAAAGATTTGCAATTTCAACAATCCCCAAATATAACCATGGAAAAGGGTGCTGCAATAACTGATTACGAGGTAAGGAGTTTAGATACGATGTGTGTGAACGATACAGTCTTGCGGCATCCGTGGTGGTATAATTTAAAATACCTCGCAGTAGGTTTAGTGTTCGGTGTGGTATTCGTAAAGGCAGAAGTCATTTCATGGTTTAGAATACAAGAGATGTTCCGGCTGCAGAGTTTTCACATGTACGGTGTAATAGGCACGGCAGTAGTTGTAGGAATAATTTCAGTGTGGCTGATAAAGAAGTTTAAGGTAAAAACTATACATGGGGAAGAAATTCAGTTCCATCCTAAGAAGTTCAACAAAGGTCAAATATTTGGAGGCGTCACCTTTGGCTTAGGCTGGGCAATGACAGGTGCTTGCCCGGGTCCTTTATTCGCTCAAATAGGCATGGGTGTATTTGTTATTGGTGTTGTTTTACTAAGTGCTATTGCAGGCACCTGGGTGTATGGTTACTTCCGTGAAAAATTACCTCATTAATTAAATGAAATCCTACAATGAAAATACCCCCCTTTATTATCCTTCGGGTATCCACCAGCCTGATATTTATCTATGCAAGTACTAACCACTTCTTTCAACCTGATAAGATTTTTGGCAAGCTGTCAAAGACAGCAGCATACCAATTTCTACAAAACGAAAATTTATTTAAAGCATCAATACTAATATCTGGTATTGCTATGTTCATAGGCGGTGTAGCTCTTCTTTCAGGTCACAAAAGCAGGTTCGCAGCTATAGTGCTGTTGATTATCTTGATACCATTAACACTTGCAGTGCAGTTAGATAACTTCAGTGACCTCGGTCCTTTTTTCAAAAATGTGGCCATTGCAGGCAGCTTATTATTCATCATTAATTTTAAATCCAATGAACATAAAACATCTGTTATTCGCAGTAGCAACACTTTTAATTAGCACACTCGGTTTTTCTCAAAAAAGCAATAGCGGCAAAAAAGATAATCTTCTTTTTCTTCTAAGGCAAACAGAGCATATCAACCAGGCACTAAAAACAATAGACCAGTTACACGCAAAACCTAAGACAACATTGAGAACAGGTAAAGTAGTCATTATTGTTTGCGGCGAAGCTGTAACTACATTAGGTACTAAAGATGCTGAAGCATGGGTTGAGAAGCTAAGCAAATACCCAAATGTTTCTTTAATGGCTTGTGGCTTATCTCTTACAAAGTTTAATAAAACACAGAACGATTTAGTGAAGGGTATTGACTATACAGAAAACGGTTTCATCAAAGCCTTTGAACTTCAGAAACAAGATTACTTATCAGTAGAACTTTAAAATAATTAAATGAAAATTATTCAGACAACAATAGTGTTGATTGCAATTTTTGTTGTAGGTCTTTTTTCATGTTATTCACCTGTTGATGAAAACAAAGCACCTGTTGCGGAACAAACGGCACAGCAAGCGAATGATGCAGTAACACTACCAACCTTTAATATGACTGATGCTAATGGCAACACCATTAATTTAAGCTCATTAAAAGGGAAGAAAGTCTTTGTAAATCTTTGGGCTACATGGTGTCCGCCTTGCAGGGCAGAAATACCATCCATAGCAAATTTAGCCAGTAAGGTTGACAAAGAAAAGGCAGTATTTGTTATGTTATCCTTAGATGAAAACTTTGAGGTGGCAAAGAAATTTGCCAAGTCAGAAAACCTAACTTTACCTGTTTACTATCCTGCTGACAAGCTACCGGCATTATTCAATACTGATGGCATACCTGCCACCTTCATATTCAATGAAAATGGCGATTTGGTGAAACAGAACAATGGGGCAGATGATTACGATACGCATGAATATGTCAGACTGCTGACTGCCAATTAAACCACTAACGCATTAAAAATAACAGGCTTCCTTTCGGAAGCCTGTTTTATTACTTATCTCCAGCGATAGTATCAACCCCTAATGCCTGGTACACCGGACATGAGCCGAAGGTGCTTGTTACCGTAAAAACTGTAGCTAATGCCAGTAAACCAATACCGGCAATACCTTTCACCTTACCTGTAGCGTAAGCCGCCACCATTCCTGCTGCTAACGACGGGCGAATAATCCTGTCAGCCAAGCCCATATTTTTTTGGAAGTGCATAAAAACAGATTTAAAGAAAGAGTGACAAAAACAGTGCCCGCTTATGTGACAACAGTCACCGTCGGGGAGTGATAATTTAGGGAAATTTGCATTATAAAACATAAGAACAATGCAGATAAAACAATGGGAAGACGAGAATTTAGCACAGTTTAGCTATGCTATTTTAAGCGATTGTGAAAAGAAGGTTGTACTGATAGATCCGGCACGTAATCCACAGCAATATCTTGATTATGCAAAAGAAAACGATGCAACTATCATTGGCATTATAGAAACCCATCCACACGCCGATTTTGTTAGTAGCCACTTGGAGCTTAGCAATATCACAGGTGCAACAATCTATACAAGCAGCCTTGTCGATGCAGCCTATCCACATACTGCTTTAGACGAGGGCAATACGTATGGAGTTAGGGAAAATAAATTGACAGCTTTACATACACCTGGTCACTCACCTGATAGTATCTCAATTCTGTTGGAGCATGATGGAGAACAGAAGGCAGTATTTTCAGGAGATACCCTTTTTATTGGTGACTGTGGCAGACCGGATTTAAGAGAAGGTGCAGGTAACCTAAGAGGCACAAGACTTGAACTTGCAAAAAGTATGTACCACACTTTAAGAGATAAATTCATTCCGCTTAATGATGATGTAACACTTTATCCGGCACATGGTGCAGGTACATTATGCGGCAAAGGTGTAAGCAAAGCAAATAGCAGTACCATAGGTAAGGAGAAAGAAACAAACTGGTCATTGCAAGAAATGTCGGAAGAAGAGTTTGTGAAGGCACTTTTAAGTGACCAACCGTTTGTTCCGGCTTACTTTCCTTATGATGTTGACTTAAACAGAAAGGGAGCAGCACCATTTAAAGAAAGCGTAGAAGCAGTTACCATAGGCAGAGATATAGAAAACCAAAGCGATGCTGATACCTTAGATATAGCTATCGTAATTGTTGATGCGAGAAAGGAAAAGGAGTACAAGAAAGGTCACTTGCCTAACTCCATCAACCTGATGGAAGGTGCAAAGTTCGACACATGGTTAGGCAGCATTGTAAAGCCTGGCGAGCAGTTTTACTTAGCAGGAGAAAGTAAAGACCAATTGCAAAAGCTGATTGAACGTGCAGCAGCGATAGGTTACGAACCACAAATTAAAAAAGCCTTTGTAGTAGATTATGCTGCACATTCAGAGCCGGTAATTGATGTAGATACTTTCAATGACAATTTAGACAACTACACCATTGTAGATGTAAGAAACGGTTCGGAAGTAAAGGAAGGTAAGCCCTTTGAAAACAGTCTTTCCATACCATTACCTGAAGTAAGAAACAGGGTTGATGAAATACCGACAGACAAACCAATTGTTGTACACTGTGCAGGCGGCTACCGCAGTGCAGCTGGTAGTTCAATCATTCAATCAGCCCTGAATGGCAAGGCGAAAGTGTTTGATTTGAGTGAGGCGATAAAGCAGTTTCAAAAGTAACGGCATAGTTATTATCAACATTGTATATGATGCTTCCAAGCTACTAATTGTGTATAAATTGTACAGGGAAATCCATCAGGGCATTTTCAATAATAATACTTGAAATATCTTCATCAGGCTTTCCCGGACACTTCTGTTCTGGGGTCCCCTTCTTGTTAATGTTCTCGATTAATGGTATTGAAGTGGATCTCTGTATTTTCGTGGGTAAATATTTGTATTGAAGTGTTTATTTCAGAAAGGTATTCATTCGGACATTCTACATTTTTGCCTTTGAAAAGTATTTGAGTAACAACAACTTATAAAATAATCGGCGAAGTCACTCAAACTTATTAAAACGGTATAATATTTGGGTATTTCCGGGTAAATATTTGGGTAATAACTTGAATTTGGGTATTTTTGGGTAATAATACGGGTAATGATAAATGTTCAGCAACTTCAGATTACTCCAGAATTCCTTTCACTGATCGCCGAAATAGATGAATTTAAGGGAGCCTGGAGGGCATTAGGCCAATTGGCTCCTGAACAATTGCAATCGTTAAAGCGGGTAGCTACCATAGAAAGTATCGGTTCCTCTACAAGGATTGAAGGAAGCAAATTAAGTGACCAGCAGGTAGAAGCATTGCTCAGCAATCTTCAAATAAAAAAATTCGATACAAGAGATGAGCAGGAAGTAGCGGGTTATGCTGAAGTAATGAATACTATCTTTCAGCACTACACGGAGATATCGCTTACAGAAAATTATATCAAACAGTTTCACCGGGATCTGCTTCAGTATAGCGAAAAAGATAGCTGGCACCGGGGAGAATATAAAAAGAACAATAATCATGTAGAGGCCTTTGACGCTGATGGAAAAAGCCTGGGAATTGTTTTTGAAACAGCAAGCCCCTTTGAGACGCCGTTTCGAATGGCAGAACTGGTGGAATGGAGAAGGGAAGCGATGGAGAAAAAAAGATTGCACCCGTTACTTATCATCTCAGTTTTTATCGTGGAATTCCTGGCAATTCATCCATTCCAGGATGGTAACGGAAGGCTATCAAGAATTCTAACTACATGGCTTTTGCTATCGGCAGGGTACGCTTACGTCCCATATAGTTCTTTGGAGGCCGTAATTGAGAATAGCAAAGAAGGATATTATCTTGGACTACGACAAACACAGGGAACGCTGCGTTCAGATAATCCCAACTGGCAACCCTGGATATTATTTTTTCTAAAGGCGCTGAAACAACAAAAGCAACGATTGGAAGTAAAATTGGAAAGGGAAAAATTGTTATTAGGTCAGCTTCCGGAACTATCATTGAAAATTTTGGAGTTGGTAAAGTCAAGGGGCCGAATAACAATCGGTGACATAGTGGTACTGACAGAGGCTAACCGAAATACTATTAAGAAACACCTGGAAGCGCTAGTCGATGACAGGCATTTGGTGAAGCATGGTGTAGGGAAAGGGACCTGGTATTCGATCGGTTGATTATCTAACACAACTCGCAATGCACTTAACGGCTTTACATGCGCTGCTTTGTTATGTATATGGAAGAAAGCCATAAGTACTATTATTTATTGCAATGGCATGCCACTGGATATCTTCTCTTTCAACCTGAAAATGAATCAAAATGAGTTTAGACTAGTCTCACTTGCATAATCTGTTAGCGCAACCCGATATCTAATTTAATTACAGTTCACGCGCCCCTTTCCCGTTAGTCTTTTCAGCTGGCATTTCTCTTCCTATGGCGCCCTGACTAAGGATTTTTTTTCTCTGCAGTTGTCATTGCCGGTGGCATCCACCACTACTCATCCGGATTATTTCCGTCCTCCAATCCGGATGCGATCAATCGTGCCATCGGTGGAGATTTGAATTTAATAGAAGCACTGTTCTGCACAGTGTGCGCTGCCCAGTATCTGACGGATGGGCTTTTATGCAGCAATAAATTCTGGATGATCGACACAGTCCGGTCATCATCCTTGTCCGCCAATACCCTTACCAATTCTCTCAATACGTTTTTATCCGTTGCACGTTCAAGGGTGCATTGTACACTGGATAAAATTTCATCTGACTTTAAAATTGGGTGCTCAAATGTAAAAAAAATGTATTTGGCAGGAAGGACACGGGAATGTAAAAGCGATAGCCAATAAGACACACGGTTCGGGTTGTCGCTCTTTAATAATGCATTCAAAACATCGCGGGATACCGTGTCACTTTGATCAACATAATTTGTGACAAAAGTACTATCCTCCTCAGTCGGGCTATTTACCAGGGCTTCCCAGGCCACTGCACGTGTCGCTTCATCGTCGAGTAACGATTGAAGGACCGGCAGCAAATGCCCTGCCCGCAAAACCTTCAGTGGATAAATTGCCCACCCTTTTAGATGCATGCCCCAGCCTACGACTGCTTCTTTTAACAGGCGCTCCGTTTCCGGGTTAGGAGGTGTCATCATCAATGTTTGCGCGGCCAATAACCTCGATTTGTCGTCGGGATAGGACAGCCGTGCATACGCCGTCCTTTGCAACGAATCCTTGTTCAAACGCATGAACATCGGCACGAAATGGGCATCGCCAAAATCTTCAAACTTCACCAAAAAATCGAATAGCGGCGTCGTGCGAGCACTTCCGAGGTATATCAATGCCAGTGCCGCCCACAAACGATAACGGTCGTCAGTCTCAGTTGTCAACTTTTCAATCAGGTGATTTTCTTTTGACGAGTCACCGGTAGCGGCGATCAGTTGATATGCAATTAGACGCTGGTATCCATTCGTAGAAAGCAACAATTGATCAATATGCTCGTAATAAATGGAATCATTTTTCAATTCTTTTAATGGGAACACAAAACCTGTCGCTCGCTCTGCCGGGGAAAGTAAGCCGCCGTACTTAGACATTAGCTGCTCCAGGTCCGGCTGAGACAGACTGCTATCCAATAATTCAGAGAAATCTGACTTGAATTTGGTGTATAATGAGGACTGGCCCGCAGAAGACACAGCCAACGAAGTCAGCAATATTAACAGTAAGGTTTTGAGAAAGCGCACGATGGATAAAGTTGTTACTACAAGTTAGGGAAAGTGGAGATAAGTCACCCAACCACCTTTGGTCGGCAGTTACAACCTGTTTCACCCTCGCGCAAAAAAAATTACAGATTTAAATAATTATCGTAAAACTCATAGTTTTCTTTGGTGATGATGTCGATAGGCATGAACAAGACGTTGTCGAAAGTTTTGCCCAGAACGACGTGCTGGTATAATTGCATGAAACCTCGATATCCCTGTTCTCCCGGGCGATGACAGATCAGTATGTCGATGAGGTCCTTTTTCAGGTACTCGATATTCTTGTCGATAAAATCAAAGCCTATTAACAATATGTCTTTTCTGCCACTGCGTTCGAGGTGTTGGGCAACACTGAATACCCTTGAGTTCGTCACGAACACGGCATGAATATCGTCATGCATTTTAAACACATAAGTCAGCGCTTTTTCCACGGCGGCGGCGCCAGTCAGCGTGATGTCTGATTTCACAATCTCGTTATAGAGATTATGATAGCGGTGATAGGCTCTAAACCCCTCTTCTATCTGAATCAGATAGTTGTGATCGTCCACTTCCCTTGCCAGGTTGAGTACCAGTATCTTTCCCTTGCCTCCCAATTTGAAGTTTGTGAGATGCGCACTCAGGTAGCCACTTCGGAACAAGTGCGGACCTACATAGCACAGCCCCTCCTGGTTTGGAATGTTTGAATCGATAAGTACATAGGGAATACCGGCTTCCTTACATTGATTCGTGAAAGCAACAGCTTCATCAATGAAGGACGGAGCAAGCAGGATGCCGTCGGTGCCGTTCTTCAAGATCAACTTAGACTGTTTCTCGAAAGATTTTCTATCATTCAGATCGAACAGGTAGTAGCTGGTCCGCACACCATAGCCGCTGATCGCTGTTTCTGCACGTTGGATCCCATTCAGGGGCGCCGTCCAGAAATCGGTGTCGGTGGATACTTTTGGGATCAATACGGCAAAGCGATATACTTTCTTCGATGCGAGTCGGCTCGCGAGCAGGTTTGGCTGGTAGTTCAGTTCTTTGATGATACCATCGATCTTAGCTTTCGTTTTCGCCGACACGCCGGTCCGCCCATGAACCACCCGGTCGACGGTGCCTATAGAAACGTTTGCCCTCCGTGCGATCTCCCGCATGCCAACGAGTTCGGGTTTCCTGTTCATAATTATGCCTGGTAATTGTATATGGCAGCGTGTACGTTAACGTGCTTCGATAGGCGTACACCGCGCTCACCGCTAAAGTAGTACATATATTGATGCTGCACATTGCCCTTCTCGCGTACCCTTCTCCGTGGCGTGCAGATTAGATCATCATTTGACACCACGTTCTTGAGTGGTGGCGCGGTAGCACATGCTCACAGGGTAAATCCTGTAAGCATCTTCATGTATGGTTAGAACCATTACCGTTAACGTCACCGGAGCGTATTTTCGGAGCTTCAGGCTCGTTGGACACACTTGTATTAGTCATAAACACTTATTAAACATGTAGTTACCAACGTCGTGAGCGTTGCACTTCCAGTTGAGCCCTGCAACACCGCAGTGAGAGGATCCGTTCGGTGTTGCATCTAGTGCGCCCGGTGCATTGAAATGGATGGTCACTTGCAGAGATTTTTTTGAGATAAATCTAATGATTTGCCTGATTAGCGCGCATTTTTTGAATTTTATAAAAAATACACGGGAATTAACGGTTTTTCGTTCATACACCCTAAATTAGTGTACGTACACGGAGAAATTAGAGTGGCGAAGCAAGAATGAAAAGAGGCTAACAATTCCGGGTTTTCAATCGCGAACAGAGCAACCACACCAGTCACCGATAAAATAATTGCATGATTGAAAAGTTCTTCGATCGCCGAAAGTTTGTAAAGTCATCGCTTATCGCAGGCGCCGGCCTCACACTCGGCGGAAAACTGTCGCCACTGCTCGCTCAACCATCACCCGCCCAGGGTAAACGTGTTGGTATCATAGGCCTCGACACCTCTCACAGCATCGAGTTCACAAAGACATTCAATTCAGAAGGTGCCTCCACTGAATATGGAGGTTACAAGGTTGTCGCTGCCTACCCGCAGGGCAGCCTCGACATCCAGTCGTCTGCCAGCCGCATCCCGGGATATGTCGAAAAAGTAAAAGCTATGGGTGTTGAGATTGTCGACAGTATTGACAACCTGCTTAAAAAAGTAGACGTAGTACTTCTCGAAACAAACGACGGTCGGCGTCACCTGGAACAGGCTATTCCCGTGCTCAAGGCAAAAAAGAGAATGTTTATAGATAAGCCAATGGCGGCTTCCCTCGCGGATGCCATGGCTATCTTTCAACTTGCGAAACAGTACGACACTCCCGTATTTTCCTCGTCTACGCTCCGATTCATCACCACAGCTCAGGATGTGCGCAACGGAAAGATCGGGAAAGTGCTGGGCGCCGATGCGTACAGTCCCTGTGCGCTGGAAAAGACGCACCCCGACTTTTTCTGGTACGGCATACACGGCGTAGAATTGTTATACACCGTCATGGGCGAAGGCTGCCAGGAGGTATGCCGTATCCACACCGACAGTACCGACGTTGCCGTCGGTCGCTGGGACGACGGGCGCATCGGCACTTTCAGAGGCACCCGCGATGGAAAGCATCTGTACGGCGGCACAGCCTACGGCGAAAATGGCGACGCGACCCTGGGCCCTATCGAAGGTTATGAGCCCCTGTTGAAGCAGATTGTGCATTTATTCGAAACCGGCACGGTACCAGTTAAGGAGCAGGAGACATTAGAGATGCTGGCTTTCATGGAGGCGGCGGATGAAAGTAAGAAAAGAAACGGCGCGGCTGTATCGCTAAAAGAGATATGGAAGAAGGCAGATGATGAAGCAAAATCCAGGTTGAAGAAAGTACGCTCGTGATCAGCGTTTTTGATAACACTACTACAAAACTAATTATATGGAAAATTCGCGGAGAGGTTTTCTGAAAACATCCCTGACTGCCTCGGCAGCGCTATCGTTTGGAGGTGTGTTGCCCGGATTTTCGGCAAAAAGCTATGCACGTATTAACGGAGCCAACGAAAGAATCGCGGTGGGGGTCATGGGTGTGCATGCGAGAGGCCTGGCGCTTGGAAGCACCTTTGCTCACCAAAAGAACTGTGAGATTATTTACATCTGCGATGTGGACCGCGACTCGATGACCAAGTGCATCGACCGGATCAGTAAGATGCAAGGATCCGCGCCAAAAGCTGAACCAGACTTTCGGAAAGCCCTCGAAGACAAACAACTGGAGGCGATGGTCATAGCCGCACCGGACCATTGGCATGCGCCCGCCGCCATTCTGGCCTGCAAAGCGGGTAAACATGTCTACGTTGAAAAACCATGCTCGCACAATCCCCACGAAGGCGAGTTGCTCGTGGCGGCTGCAAAAAAATACAACCGCAAAGTGCAAATGGGCTCACAGCGCCGGTCATGGCCGAATGTCATTGCAGCCATTGAAGAAGTGAAAACCGGCACCATCGGACGCGCGTATTATGGCAAAGGCTGGTATGCTAATAACAGACCCAGCATCGGCACAGGCAAACCTGCCGCGGTACCAACCTGGTTAAACTATGATCTCTGGCAGGGCCCCGCACCGCGTAAGCCATACAACGATAATATTCTTCACTATAACTGGCACTGGTTCTGGAACTGGGGTACCGGCGAAGGCGGCAACAACGGTACGCATATGGTCGACCTGCTGAGATGGGGCATGGGCGTCGAATTTCCGGTCAGCGCAACGTCCTCAGGTGGTCGTTACCGTTATAAAGATGATTGGCAGACTCCGGATACACAGTTAGTATCCTGGTCTTTTGCCAACAACACGCTGATGGATTGGGAAGGCAGAAGTTGCAATGGACGTAACACAGAAGATTCCAGTGTTGGGGTAGCATTTTATGGAGACAAGGGCACGGTGGTTATTGGTGGGGGTAACGGATATAAAGTGTATGACCTCGACAACAAGCTGTTGAAAGAAGTGAAGGAGGAAGCGCCGATCGATACGAAGAATCTTGTCAATCCTTCACAGGCGCTCGATGCCTTACACATTCAGAATTTCTTCGACGGCATCCGCAAGGGAACCGCACTCAACGCCGACATCGAAACTGGATACAAGAGTACGCTGCTGAATCAGCTGGGCAATATTGCACTGCGTACTTCCAGCAACTTGAAGATCAACGATAGCAATGGACATATCATTGGCAATGAGAACGCGGAAGCGCTCTGGAAGCGGGAGTATGAGCCGGGTTGGGAACCAAAGCTCTAGCCGCGCATGACGCGTTGTTCCTGCGTATTCCGGCCTGTCAGTCAATGTGCTTGTTTGCTGCGTCGGACCTGTTCATAAATGGCACTCATCAATATATTTAAATGTCACTTCCTTTCATAGACCTGCTTATCGTTGCGCTTTTTTTCCTTAGCATGATTGTGATAGGCGTGCTATCCTATTTCAAAAGCAGGAACGCAGAAGATTATTTTGTCGCCGGTGGAAAGCTGCCCTGGTGGCTTGCGGGTATTTCTCATCATGTGTCGGGACACAGCGGTGCTGTTTTTGTTGCCTATGCTGCTGTTGCCTACACGCATGGGTTTACGATGTATATGTGGTGGGCATTACCGGTAGCCATCGCCATTCTGGCAACCGCGGGCATCTTCCCCGTGTATTGGGTTCGCTTGCGGAAAAATATGCTGATTCAATCCCCTCTCGAATACCTCAAAACGCGATATGATCTCACCACCCAGCAATTCATGGCATGGAGCGGAGCGCTCTTGAAAGTGTTTGATGTGGGCGCCAAATGGGCGGCAATCGGCATCCTTCTAAATGTAGTAGCGGACATCCCTATGACAACGGGAATACTGGTGTCGGGTGTCGTTACGTTGATATACGTCACTTTCGGTGGATTGTGGGGAGTGATCATCACCGATCTCATACAGTTCATCGTGCAGGTTGTCGGAAGTATTGTGATGTTCGTGCTGGTCGTGAAGCGGCTGGGCGGCACGGATTCGATCACCGGCATCTGGAAGCAGCTTCCGCCGGAGCACAGCCAGCTGTTCAACGATCCATATAGTGCTGGATTCGTTATAGCGATTTTCTTTTTGTATTTCTTAAGCTACAATGGCGGAGGCTGGAGCCTGGCTACTCGCTATATCTCGTCACCCTCTGAAAAGGAAGCCTCGAAGGCAGCACGGCTCTCGGGCATTCTTTACCTCGTCTGGCCGCTCATCCTTTTTTTCCCGATGTGGGCGGCTCCTCTGATTGTGCCGGGCCTCGAGAATCCAAACACATCATATGGCCGGTTGATGCTTGAAATATTGCCGCAGGGTATGATCGGCCTGGTGATCGCCTCGCTGTTTGCAGCCACGATGGGCATGACTTCCTCCGATGTAAATACCATTGCCGCCGTGATTACGCGCGACATTCTTCCCGCATTGTCGAAGAAGTTTAAGAACGATCCGCGGCCCTTGTATACTGCCCGCATATCGACGTTTATTTTTACGCTTGCGACGCTTTTGGTGGCACTCAATTATGAGCGTTTTGGTGGAGTGCTTGGTTTAATTGTGAACTGGTTCGGCGCATTGATCGGCCCGACGGCCCTGCCATTACTATTGGGACTGGTGCCGGCCTTTCGCTCCTGCGGTCCGAAAACCGCGATATCCTCAATTGTGGCGGGGCTCCTGGCTTTTGTGTTCACCAAGTACTTTGCGATGAACAGCCTCGCGGTCGAAGTAGGCCTGCCCATATTCGTTTCCGCAGTGATCTACATCACTATAGGCCTAACCACCAGGGCGACGCCAGAGAAGGTAGTCACGCTGATGGCAGCACTTAAAAAACCTATTCGGGAGGACAAGTCTTAAAAATTTTTGAATTTCTCATGCTATGAATAAAAAACAGTTTGGGTTTGGGATCGTCGGTGCAGGTAATATCGCCCATGTACACGCGCGCGCTATTGCCGCGATACCAAACGCGCGATTAGTGGGCGTGTGGAGCAAGACCGCCGCAAACGCGGGGCGTTTCGCGCAGGAGCATCAATGCACGGCATACGCTTCATTGGAAGACCTGCTTGCCGCACCAACAATCGACATTGTGTGCATCTGTACACCGTCGGGACTTCACATGGAACCAGCACTGAAGTCTATTGAAGCAGGCAAGCATTGCCTGATCGAAAAACCACTCGAAGTGACACTTGACAGATGCGACCGGGTCATCGTTGCCGCCGAAAAGGCGGGAGTAAAAGTTGCGGTCGTCTTTCCTTCGAGGTTTTATGACGAAAGCATGCAAGTAAAAAGAGCGGTGGATGAAAACAAATTTGGTTCGCTCGCGCTGGGCAGTGCCTATATCAAATGGAGCCGCACCGAGGCATACTATCAATCGGCGGAATGGCGCGGCACATGGCAGTACGATGGAGGAGGTGCATTGATGAACCAGGGCATCCACTCCGTTGATCTTCTTCAATGGTATATGGGACCTGTAGAATCTGTGCAGGCATTTGTTGCCAACATACGGCACAAGGAACTCGAAGTGGAAGATACGCTAACAGCCGCGCTGCGATTTGATAATGGCGCCCTGGGGACGATCGAATGCTCCACGGCTGTTTATCCGGGCTCGCTCAAACGCATTGAGATCCTTGGCACCGAAGGGACAGCAATACTCGAAGAAAGCGCCCTGGTCAAATGGGAGTTTCGCAATGGGGAGCCGAGCCCAGTGTTCGATAACGCGAATAAAAAAATGCAGGGAGGAGTCTCAGATCCCACTGACATCAGTTTTGCAGGCCATCAACGGCAAATTGAAGACCTGCTTCGTGCACTGGAGCAAGGCACCCGGCCACTTATTGATGGAAGCGAAGGACGCAAATCGGTGGAGATCGTGCTCGCCATATATGAGAGTGCGAAAACAAACCGGCTTGTGCGACTCAAGATGCACACCTAGAAAATTTTTATAAAGTTCAGTATAATCAAAAATGATCGACCGATTATGGACAATGTACAGGAATTGACAGCCAACAAGCTGAAAGTGAGAATTTACGACTCCAGGCGAGCGATGGGAGCTGCTGCAGCCGCCGATGTGGCTGCGACAATTAAGTCGCTCTTGGAAAAACAGGATTCGGTAAATGTTGTCTTTGCGGCAGCGCCTTCGCAAAACGAGTTTCTCGAAGCGCTGTCCGCCACGCAAACCATAGACTGGAGCAGGGTCAATGCTTTTCACATGGATGAATACATCGGCCTTCTGGCGAATGCGCAGCAAAGCTTTGGGCAGTTTTTGAGGGAACGAATATTTGACCGGGTCGAATTCAATACGGTGTTCTATATCAATGGCAGCGCTAATGATCTGCAAGCGGAGTGCGCTCGCTATAGCGCGCTGTTGAAGCAATATCCGCCTGATGTGATCTGCATGGGTATCGGGGAGAATGGTCACATTGCCTTTAACGATCCGCATCTGGCGGATTTTGACGATCCGGAGCTGGTTAAGATCGTCGATCTCGACGAGACCTCCCGCATGCAGCAGGTGCACGACGGCTGTTTTGATACGTTGGCGGAGGTTCCTCTCACTGCGATCACGCTTACCATTCCCGCCCTTTTTTCCGGCCGTATTATTTTCTGCGTGGTACCGGGCAGTTATAAAGCGGTAGCCGTATCTCAAGTGCTTCATGATAAGGTGAATGAGAAAACGCCTGCTACAATATTACGGATGCACGAGCATGCGACGATCTACCTCGACAAGGAGAGCGCTTCGAAAATATTGCCGGCATCAAACTTAAATTTTCGTTAGTGCTTGCTTTATTCAACCAGTTTCATAAACGATTACGATGCATTTGCCATTTGAAGTTGCCCGGTGAGCAGCGCTTACCGAAAAAAAGATTGACCATAAAATCCAAACTAACTACAGATGAGAGATTTGCACGTACCCGCTGTTAAAGCGTTTCCTGAGTTGCCGCCGCGCGACCGCGAAGCAACCTTCAGAAATATCTATGCGATATTCTGGAAACGGATGTTCACCATAGCATACTCACGACTGAACAACAAGCAGGAGGCCGAGGACGTCGTACACGACGTATTTACGAGCGTGTGGGCAAATATGCAGAGGGTCGACATCCGGTCACTCGAATGCTATTTGTCGGCAGCGGTAAAAAACCTGGCCTTTGTAAAGCTCAGAAAGAGGACGTATGAACGCAGGTACGTGCGGTCGTTTAGCGACCCCCTTCTGTCTGAGTCGCTTATCGAAAGCGCCATCCATAACAAACGGATGCTGGAACATTTGCAAACGGAGATCGAAGGCCTGCCAGAAAAATGCAAGCTCATATTTAAATGCAGTCGTAATAGCGGCATGCCGGTAAAACAGATTGCCAGGCAGCTAAGTATTTCCCCCAAAACCGTAGAGAACCATTTGAACAAAGCGCTTAAACATTTGAGATCTGCGACAAAATTATTTTAACCTGTTCGTGAAAAAAAAAATTCGATTCAGATAGGTGGTCGCCTGGTTTCGAGATACTATGTTTTTGTAGCGGATTTTGAGCAGCGCTTGTCTTTCCCGGCAAGCGGCTACCTGAACACAACAAATCAGTGCGCTTCGCCCGCCGAAGCTTTAGTGAAGGCGGAAAGAAACAGAGCGGAGAGCGTGTTGAACCTAGAGCAAAGTTGTATGTGCGCCTCAGAATAAGGCCTAAAGGAAATCAGTGCGCCTCGCCCGCCGAAGCTTTAGCGAAGGCGGAAAGAAACAGAGCGGAGAGCGTGTTTGAACCTAGGGCAAAGTTGTATGTGCGCCTTCAGAATAAGGCCTAAAGGAAATCAGTGCGCTTCGCCCGCCGAAGCTTTAGACGAAGGCGGAAAGAAACAGAGCGGAGAGCGTGTTTGAACTTAGGGCAATTATGTCACTCAGACAATGAAAAACTATGGCTATATTATTTTTTTCAAGGGCAGTTCTTCAACGACCAGACCGATTCTCTGAAACGATCCGGACGATAAAGTTGACAATCGTCCTATTGATTGCGGTCTGCTCGTGCGGCTTTGCAAATGATTTTGCAGGCGTTCCATTTGCCGATGCAAATCGCTTTCACTGGCGTCCAGCCCATGTTGACGCACCCATATCAGGGAAGGTCTCTGACGCGCAGGGATTGCCGTTGCAGGATGTAACGGTGATGATAAAGGGCCGGACCACGGGTACTAAAACAGATGCGCAGGGCAATTTTAGTGTTGATGCGCGGCCTGACGAGGTCCTCGTCTTTTCTTATGTTGGCATGGAAGAGGTCGAAATGAAAGTCGGGCAGCAAACAACTTTAAATGTAACGCTGCGACGCGCAGCAGCAGAAGGAAATGAAGTGGTCGTGATCGGTTATGGTACACAGAAAAAGAAAGACCTCACCGGGTCTGTTGTGCGGGTAAACATGTCGGAAAAGGCAAACCAGGCAAACACAAACCTCCTTCAGGCGCTTTCAGGCGCCTCAGCCGGCGTAAATCTCGAAGGGCGCGGAGGCGCTTCGAGCGAGCCGTCGCTGTCCATCCGCGGGCAAACCTCTTTGTCTGCATCCGACAGGCCTTTGATTGTTGTCGATGGCGTGATCTACAACGGAAGCATATCCAACATTAATATAAGTGATGTCGAAACGATCGACATTCTTAAAGACGCAAGCGCCGCTGCAGTATACGGGTCGAGGTCGGCGAACGGCGTTTTGCTCATCACTACGAAAACTGGGAAATCGAAGTCGCCCGTCATCACGGTAGGTGCAAGTACTGGTTATCAGAACATGACCAATAATCCAATGCGAGTGATGAATGCTGATGAGTTTGCAGTAAGACTGTTGGATTTCAATTACCAAAGCCAGCTCTATGCATGGTATGGCACCAATCCGACGAGCGCAGCCGACAGACCAGTGCGGCCGGATGTAACCGACCCTAACGTGGTCGCCAATTATCTAAGAACCTTCGAGGAAAAGCAAAACTACCTGGACGGCAAAACGGTAGACTGGGAGAAGGAAGTACTGCGCACAGGGTCTCTTCAAAATTATAATGCAAGCGTACAGGGAAGCGCCAATAACACGTCTTACTTTTTCTCGGGGTCGTATTCCAATGCACAGGGTATACAGTTGAACGATAAATTCAAAAGGATCACCCTTCGCAGTAATGTGGAAAGCCGGCTGAAAAGCTGGTTGTCGCTGGGGGTGAACGTATCCTACAGTCACCTGGACAATTCAGGTATTCCCGCCAGCCTCGCCAATGCAAGGGTCGCCAGCCCATTGGCAAACAATTACATTGGCCAGCCGAAGTATGATATTTATCTCGGCGGTGAACTCTTCCAGCCTTATCCGCTGGTTAATCTGTACGTAGACAATTCAGACATTAACAATGAACTGTTTGCGGTTGGCCGTGCCAAAATATCTGTGCCCTGGGTTAGCGGACTAAACTATGAGCTGAACTATTCACATGTGTACACGACGGCCGATGATTTCACTTATAATTCCAGCAATACCCCGTTGGGTGTGTCCAACCGCGGGTATGCAGTGAAAACTCCTTCTGAAGCCAGAGACTGGATCGTGAATAATATTGTAACCTATTCAAAGGCATTCGGGGCGCACCAGGTCAATGCTACCCTCCTGTTCAGCCGTGAAGGAAGAACAGGTAACTCCACCACGGCCACCGCACAGGGCTTCGACAACGAGATACTTGGCTACAACAATCTCGGCCTCGGAGAAACCGCCACTTCCGCATCTTCAGCTTATGAAGAGAATAGCCTTTCGTATATGGCACGTTTGAACTATAGCTATTTATCAAAATATCTTTTTACCGCCACTGTGCGCCGCGACGGATTTTCCGGGTTTGGCGCGAATAAAAAATGGGCGACTTTTCCTTCCGCGTCAGTAGCCTGGGTGGTTTCAGAGGAACCATTCTTAAAGAGCAAAGACTTATATCTGAAAATCAAAATGTCGTATGGTAAAAATGGTAACCAGGGGATCGGAAGATACTCCAGCCTGTCAACGATGGGCACGAGATACTACGTATACGGCGAGTCGACGGCCATTGGCATTTACCCAAGCACTTTGGGGAATCCGGATCTCGCCTGGGAGATCACTTCGTCTTATAATGCAGGAGTTGATTTTGGCGTATTGAATAAGAGAATTACCGGGTCAGTGGATTTGTATACTGCTAAGACGGAAAATGTGCTGGTGCAAAGACAACTACCTCGCACGACCGGCTATGTAAATATCTGGACCAATATAGGTGGCATTTCCAACAAGGGTGTAGAGGCCTCGATCAACACCATCAATCTTGAAGGAAAATTCAGATGGGAATCCAATCTCATTTTTTCGCTCAACAGGGATAAGATCACCAAGCTCTACGGAGGCAACAAAGACAATGACATCGGAAACGCCTGGTTTGTTGGAAAATCCATTAACGCGATATACGACTACCAGATGGCGGGCGGCGTATGGACCGAAGACGAATTTTTTAAAGGACAAGCGCTCAGTGGGTGGTATCCCGGCCAGTTCAGATATGAGGACCTGAACAAGGACGGTGCTATCGACCCAAATAACGACAGACAAGTGGTGGGTTACACATCTCCAAGCTATCGATTCAGCATCAACAATACATTTATCTACAAGAACTTCTCCCTGTCGGTATTAATTAACTCAATTCAGGGCGGCAAGGATCGATATCTCGCGAACAATGCCGAGATGATCAATCCGCTGTATTACTTTCCTGAGCGGCATAATAATTCTGCCATCAATCCATATTGGAGACCCGATGCACCAACAACAAATACCACGGGCATTTACAACGTGCCATTACGGCAAAGCGGTATTTATCAGAGTCGCAGTTTCGTAAGGATACAGGATGTGTCACTGGCTTACTCGTTTGGTAAAAACACACTCGACAAACTGAAGATGGCCTCGTTGCAGGTGTACGTCTCCAGTAAAAATCCATATGTATGGACCAAGTGGCAAGGGTGGGATCCCGAGATAGGCGTGAGTGATGTGCCAATGATGAGAAATATAGTTGCCGGAGTGCGACTCAGCTTTTAGAAATAACCTACACTATCACTTAAAATGAAAATAATGTGTAACTGTATCAGGGAGCTTGGGAATAAAATAATGATGCCAGCAGTGATCGTGATGTTGACGCTTTCGTCATGCAGCAAAAAGATCCTCGAAGAACATCCGATCGATTTTTTAACTCCTGAAAACGCCTACTCGAATGAAGCGGGCGCACTGCAGGGGATCACAGCGCTGCACGACAGGGTGCGCGCGGCCTATTATTCGTTTGGCGAATTCACTGTAATGAACTGGTCAACGCACGGATCGGATCTCGGCTATTGCGGAGAAGTACCTTCGCCGGGCAGCGGTTATCTCAACTCCTACAAGGACATGAACCCGACCTTTCCCGTTACAGTAGATACCTGGAACGTCGGCTTCCAAATCATTCAATGGGCCAATGTGCTAATTGAAGCTGTTGAGAAAGCGGACTCCATTGCATTTAAGAGTGGCGAAGAGGGGAAAAACAAATACATCGCTGAAGCGCGTTTCTTTCGCGCGTTCGCCTATCGCTACCTTGTATCCACCTATGGAGATATTCCGCTGATCACAATACCTGTCAAATCGGAAAAGGCCGATTTTGTAAGAGATCCTGTCTCAACCATTCATGACCAGATGGTCGAGGATTTCACGTTTGCTACCGTTCATCTTCCACGGCCAGGAGAAGAAGCCGCGCCAGGAAGGATAACACAGGGACCGGCCTGGCATTATCTCGCCGAAACCTATCTCGAGCAGCAGAAGCCTGAACTTGCGGTGGAAGCCGCCTCCCATGTATTAAACGATTACAACTACAAGCTGATGACGAACCGTTTCGGCGGTCGCCTTGGAAACGATGTGTTTGGCGCCGGTGATCCATACTTCGATCTCTTCGGCTACGGAAATCACAATCTTCCAGAAAATACTGAAGCGATGTGGGTGATCCAGTGCGAGCCCTTTATTACCGGCGGTGGACAGGTGCAAAGCGCCTACATCTTCGGGCCCAGGTATTTCGATCTCGATCTGACACCGGACGGCAAAAAAGCTTTTCTCGGCAATTTGTACAACGGCGTGCGTACCGGATTGAACGACACACTCAGTCGGCCGACCGCCAACGTGAGAGGCACAAGCCTGGTCTACTATACGATCTGGCAAAGCGACTGGAACAACGACATTCGCAATGCTGAGAACAATCTAAAACGTAATTTTTACTACGATAACCCTGAGTCTATTTACAATGGGCAGAAAGTCGATTTCAGTCTTTATCACCCTGCGCGGCCCAATCCCATTACAGATACCACCAAGATCATCTTCCCTATTCACACGAAATTCACTGATCCACTGCACTACTTTCTGCAACCAAACAGATCGGGCGGTGGCATCACGCATAAAGACTGGTATGCATTGCGCGTAGCAGAAACATTGCTGCTTCGTGCGGAAGCCTATGTGGATCTGGGTCAAATGGATCTCGCGGCTGCTGACATTAACCAGGTGAGAGAAAGGTCTCATGCAACGCCGGTGCAGCCAGGAGACGTGAACATCGACTACATTCTGGATGAGCGTGCCAGGGAATTGTTTGGTGAAGAGTGGCGCCTCATTATTCTGCGGAGAACGAATAAGCTCATTGAAAGAGTCCGCAAATACAACGACAATCCACTCTGCCCGGCTGCTTTCATTGAAGATTTCAACTTCCGCTGGCCGATACCGCAGACGCAGATCGATCTGAATATTGGCGCAACGTTTGAACAAAATTCCGGATACTAGCGAGACATGATATGTATGAGGTCTTATATTCCAGTGTTAGCAAAAATCTTCATATACATGATGGTCGCCGTTGCCTTGCTTCCACGTGCTTATGGGCAAGGGCAAGATCCCGGGTGGGTGAAAGAGGCGGACAATGCGGCATGGCAGCAGAGAGATTCACAGGGTGAACTCGTCTTCCGAAATAAGATGTGGGTGCTTGGCGGCTGGTTCAACTCCTACGAAGCGCCACCGCGCGATGTGTGGAGCTCTGAGGATGGCAAACATTGGGCGATGTCGACGAAGGAAGCCCCCTGGTTGCACAGCGACCTCGCCTCGTCGATTACTTTTAAAGATAAGATGTGGATGATGGGTGGTTGGTATAAGGGAAGGCTCGAAGGACACTCTGCGAGTAATCAGGTGTGGTCGTCTAAGGATGGCACACGCTGGAAAAAGGAAAGCGGTGCTGCGGCATGGTCACCACGGGTTGCTGCAGCGGTTATCGTCTTCAATGGCAAGCTTTGGTTAATGGGCGGAACGGAGAGCTATTACTTTGGTGACAAGAGCAGTCTAAAAAATGATGTTTGGTATAGTTCGAACGGCAGAGACTGGAAGCTCGCGACTGCAGACGCGGGTTGGCCTCCACGTGCCTATCACCAGGCCGCTGTGCTGAATGGAAAGATCTATATATTCGGCGGCGGCAATTATGTGCCGGAATATTTTGGGCTGCGCGATGTGTGGAGTTCTGAAGACGGCGTGCACTGGACGAAGGTTTGCGATGCACCGTGGCATGAGCGCATCTGGTTTTCGAGTGTGGTGTATCGTAACCGCATCTGGGTAATGGCCGGATGGTCGGGAAATCCCTACAAGAACTGGTCGGATGTTTGGTACTCGGACAATGGCAAAGACTGGACGCAGTACGTTTCCTCGCCTGTATGGAAGGAACGCCACGAGACTTCCGCCTTCGTATTTCAGGATAAGATCTGGATTGCGGGAGGGATGACGCCGCCATTAGTGAACGATGTATGGTCGTTGCGATTAGCGCCCGATTGGTAGACGTGAACAGTTGTAAAACTTTTATTTTAGAAATGGAAATGGATGAAGTAAATCATAATAATTCGCGCCGCTGGTTTCTGGCGAATTCAGGCTTGCTGATGGCAGGTGCCAGCGTGAAATTTGATAGTTTGTTGGCCAACGACAGTAAGCCTGAGCGGATCATCGACATTCATCAGCATATTCACTATCATTCGAGGGCTGATGAACAGATGATGCAACATCAGGAAGCGCTTGGTGCCACCACCACAATTCTGCTGCCTGCAGGTCGGCCCGTCAATCGCACATCGACGCATGGAGGCGAATCGAATGGCCTGGAAGCGCATGCCGGCGGTAATGAAGAATGTTACCTGTTTGCCAGAGAGCATAAGAAACATTTTCGGTTTGGTGCCTGTGCCGTACCCGACCTGCCCGATGCCGTTTATGATATTGAGAAATATCTCAAGCTTGGAGCCGTAGTAATTGGTGAATTGAAATTTGGGGTAGAATGCGATTCTCCGGAGATGCACAAAATATATCAGCTCGCGCAGAGCTATGAAGTTCCGGTGCTGATGCATTGGCAATATCATCGGTATAATTATGGTTTTGAAAGGTTTCATAAGATACTGGAGCAATATCCGCGAGTGAATTTCATAGGTCATGCGCAAACCTGGTGGGTCAATATTGATAAAAAAGCCGGAGACCAGTCGATGCTTTATCCCAAGGGACCGGTAACCCCCGGTGGACTCACGGAAAAATACCTCGGCGACTATCCGAATATGTTCGGTGATCTCTCGGCAGGATCCGGATTGAACGCACTCACGCGGGATGAGTCCAACGCAAAAGCTTTCCTGGATAAGTTTCAGGACAAACTTTTGTATGGCAGCGATTGCGAGGATAGTTTCGGCACCGTTGCTTCCGGAAAGTGTTCGGGTGCGGCAGACATCGCCGCAGTTAGAAGGCTTGCATCATCCAAACAGGTAGAGCGCAAGCTGCTATACGAAAATGCAAAAAAACTGTTTCGTTTCTAAAACGCCACAGTGTGTAAAATCAGACAAAACAAACCAGTAATGATGAGGATAATTTCCCTTGGTCTTTTAATAGTGTTCTTTGTATCCTGTGAAACTTCTTCCCGTTATCCTGGTCCTCTGTCGCCGGAGGAGTCATTAAAGACCTTCAGCTTCGCCGAAGATTTTAAAGCGGAAATATTTGTTGCCGAACCCTATGTAGTCGATCCTGTTTGCATGCAATTTGATGAACAGGGGAACGTGTATGTTGTGGATATGCCGGATGCCTACAAACCAGATTCTGTAAAAGGCAGAGGCAGGATTATCATGCTGAAGGACATCAATCACGATGGACGGGTGGACAGTTCTATCGTTTTTGCGGACAGCCTGAGAGAGGCTTCGAGCATTTTGCCCTGGCAGGGTGGATTGTTGATCGCTGCGGCGCCAAATATCATGTATTACAAAGATCTCAATGGAGATGGCCGCGCTGATCAAAAGGAAATAGTGTTTAGTGGCTTTTTTACGGGTAATGAAGAAGCGCAGATCACCAACCTGCGTTTTGGCATTGACAATTGGATCTATGCAAACAATTCCGGTCAGGCTGGCGAGGTGACGTTCACACGAAAACCCGGCGCTCCGAAGTTGCAGATGCAGGGGTCCGACTTGCGCTTTCGCCTCGATCGCAATCAGGCTGAGCTAACCACTGGTCCCGGTCAGTTTGGCCTCGCCATGGATGACTGGGGGCACCGCTTTTTCACCAACAATTCCTTTCATATTCGCCAGGTGGTGGTTCCACGTCGTTATCTGGATCGCAATCCCTATCTACCAGCCGACCTAAAATCGGCCATCGTCAATATTTCCGATCATGATCCGCTGATGTTTCAACAAACAGAAGCGCCTTATTGGCGCCAGGAAAGAACGAATCGTCGCAACAAGGATTTTCAGGAAAACCACCTCGACAGGATAGAATATGCCAGAGACCATTTCACCGCTGCTTCAGGTGGCACTTTTTACGGCGGGGATGCTTTCCCTGCTGAGTATTATGGTAACATCTTTACAGGTGATGTCTCGGGTAACCTGGTGCACAGAGATATGCTTGTGCCCTCTGATACCACGCCCTTTCTGGTAGCACGACGACCCAATACTGAAAAGGACAAGGAGTTCCTCTCATCTACTGACACGTGGTTTCGTCCCTCAAACTTTTCGGTTGGACCAGATGGAAATCTGTATATGTTAGACATGTACCGGCAGCACATCGAGACGCCCATTTCAATACCCGATGACCTGGAAACCGACATGGACTTCAACGCCGGCCATGACATGGGCCGTATTTATCGTATTGTTCCGAAGAACGCAGCGTCATCAAAGGCGACCAACTGGAGCTTGAAGGATGCAAAAAGTTCCGAGCTCGTAACGATGCTGTCGAACAAGAATCAATGGTGGCGCTTGCAGGCGCAAAGGCTTCTGCTCGAGCGTCAGGACAGGAGTACGATCCCCCAGGTCAAAGAATTGCTTGCGCATAGCGACGACGCGCGGACCAGGCTTCATGCTTTGTATGTGCTCGAAGGCATGGATGCTTTGGACGCCACTGTTGTACGGGCGGCGATGAAAGATCCTGAACCGGGAGTACGCGAAAATGCGGCGATACTTGCTGAGCGATTTTTAAGCTGTCTGCCCCAGCTCGGGGAGCTTGTTAAAGACAGTTCAATTCGAATAGCCTTTCAGGCCACGTTAAGTATAGGCGACTTTAAAGACAAATCTGTCGTGCCATCGCTGGCAAAGGCGCTGGCTCTCCATGGTGGCAGCAAGTGGTTTAGAGCGGCTGTTTTAAGTTCCCCGATGGGTTCATCGATGGAACTACTCGATGCGCTGTCGAGCAATCCTGAGTTTACCCAAAAAGCAGAATGGGTAACCAATTTCACCGAGGCACTGGCGGAAACGATTGGCGCGCGCAACGACACGGCGCAGGTCATCGATCTGCTCAGGCGCGCTTCGGGAGAGACATTCGTAAAGACAGCAGGCATGACGGGCGCCATTGCCAAAGGGCTGAGTGCAGGTCTGCAGAATGCAGATGGTGTATCAGCCGAGGTGAAAGAAAAACTCAAAGCGATCGAAAAAAAGGCGACCGCCAGCAGTCAGGACGCGATTGAAGACCTGAAAAACTTATATCCGGTATCTGTAAAAACGAGATTATGAGAGAAACCGAAGGATACTCAAGAAGAAAGTTCATCGGCAAGGGTGTAGCCCGGGCAATCACATTTTTTGGGGGTGTTATTGCCATACAAGCCTGCGGCAACAATACCGAAGCGGTTGAGAAAAAGAAGCCTGGCGATGGCAAATCAGGCTCTTGCGACGATCTCAGCGATGTCAGTGCTGAAGAGTTGGACAAGCGAAAGGCAATGGGTTATGTAAGCAAATCGCAGGTGCCGGGGAGTTCATGCGGCAGCTGCGGATTATTCATACCGTCGCCCAATGACGTGCATTGCGGCAAGTGCATGCTTTTCAAAGGTCCGGTGCACGCTGAGGGGTACTGTGTGCAATATGCAGCGAAGACTATGTGAGCATGGGCAAACAACTTTCGGGGCGGTTATTGGTTGCGTCTGACTTATATCAAGGGCCTCGATGACCAACATCACCCGAAGGTTGCTTGCAATACCTGGAAATTCGGGGAATGTTGATCTGGTATTCCAAAAAGGTGATCCGCCCTCAAATTCGTCGAGCCATTAGGATTACGTACCCGAACTGTCGGACTAGCCCCTGGATCTGCGATCATTACGGAATAAAGGCAGTGCTGCAATATCGTTGCCGCCCTAGTTTCTCGGGCAAGCTTCGCATCACCCGCCTGGTACGACCAATTTCCCATTTTACATGGGGTATCTACTTTCACAAGGAAATCTACCCGTCCCGTCACAATCCTTTGTGCAGGTTCACCTGATAGATCACGTCCACCCAACCGCCGCAATGGTTTTATCGGCAGATAGGAACCCCTTAGTCAATAATCGTGTTACCCTCGGTCTGTAGCGTTCCGAATATTTACCTTCGAATTCAAGTGCCCTTTCCTTTAAAATTTCGAGCAAGGGAACTGTGGCCGTGGCAAATTCAAAGGTGCCATCAAGTGCAGGAAGATCTAGTTCAGTGAGGTGAGCACACGCGAGGCGACCGGATAGGTCGAGACAGACAAGAGCATTGAGTCCTGTTCTTTATTCATGCTATGGCTTTATTCATGTTATGGCCTCCAAAAGTTCCTGAGATTTTTGCGAAACAGAGAGAGGCTCAAATTTTGGAGTTTGGCGAAACCGGACTCGGCACTTGTAATCTATTTAAGGCGCGATCATCTATACAGCAACACATTACAATCAGTAAACGAAACGCAAACAACTGACCAAAGATGGAAGCAGGCTGTAATGGGAATAATAATAAAAACTCGGGTGCATATTACACCGAAATTCAACACCGCAAAAGAATTAGATGGAGCGTCGAAAGAGTGATAGCAGTCGTCCATCTTGAGAGGTACTTAGATGCAGATGATACATGGTCACCCCTACAAGACACCGGCCAAAATTGAAAGCTGCAATTTCAAACAAAATATTTATAACTGTCAGTGCAAACCAAATACAAGATGACTATTCAATGGAATTCGGCACTTTGATTGTCAGTTTTACCCTTGTCTATTAAAACTTTGATTTATGGCTATGACCACGAAAGTGCAAGCTGACATTAGCCGAAAGCTAAAGGTGCTCAACAATGCAAAAGAATTTGGGAATATCTTCAAAGCATGTCAGTTTTTTGAAATCTCTAACGAAGCCTATTGAAAGTGGAAAATGGTCAATTGCGGATATCTGGGCATTTGAACAGGTATCATGACATCAAGGTATCGCCGGCCGGTGTGCGGTGCATACTGAAGTGCGATGGTCTTAACCGGCCACCCCAGAACCAGCGTAAGCGATCCATGGAACAGTTTAGGCGTTACGAAAAGCAAGTTCTCGGGCAACAAATTCAAGTGGACGTTAAGTTCCTATTCTTCACCGATTATTGAGGAAAGCGACTGAAACGCAGTCTGTATACAGCAATTGACGAAGCTTAGCGTCCCCGGGGAACCTAGCTTTTATACGCACATAATCAAAAGTGCGCTATCGAGCTAATTGACTATGTCCGTAATCAGTTTGTTTTTCGTATTTAAACCATTCAAAGTGATAATGGACATGGATTTTAGACGCAATTTAACTAGCATTATGAGGAACTTGGAACGCGCCATATCACATCAAAAGGCCAGTCCTCATCTTAATGGCAAATCGGAACGAAATGTAGACTATTTCATGAGGGTTTTCAAGCAAGATAGACCCCACTGAACTTGTCATGTTGATAGTCAAATGAGTTCAAGGCATCTTGAAACAAACATTTAGCACAATTGACAATATCATTCATCGAAAAATATTCTCTTTATTATGGCGAGGAGGCCAACGATAATAAATATGACCCATAACCAAAACGGAACTTCTATTCTAGCTGCCAAAAAAATTGAGTTAATGTAAGCTGCTATCATAAGTATCAGTTATCAGTAGAAAAATATTACCAAGTGCATTATTACGATATGAATTCTTGAGCGACAATTGTGATTTATAACCATATGTTTAACTATTTTTAGTACGCATCATAAACTATCAGGCAGTATCCTAAACTTTCCATATGACTAAAAGCACTCGAACGATTATAATTCAATTTATTCACAAAGTTTAAAAATTGTTTATTATCCTTGGTGGTTGATATTTCTGACATCAAATGAGGCACTGAAATGATCCATGGTTATTTGTTTATCGCCCGCGAGCTTCCCCACCTTCAGAAAGAAATCCATGCTCTGTGAAGTAGGCTTTTTAAAAAGCGCATCAAATGATTTATAATCGATGTTGAGCCCCAATGCCAGTAGTGAGTCCGGAGATAATAATATATCGTATCGATGACTAGTCAATATCGGTGTCTTAGAAATACCCGGTCATTTCATCGCCTGATAGCGCTTTTAATAATAACTCAGAATTTGCAGCCGCACCTAATAATAGAGTATCAATCAGAAGCGGCATTTGTTTAAGAATATTGATTCTTTGAAATTCGGACGGAACTGTTGATACCCTTCTACCTTTTGATCCTACAGTTGTTAGCGAAAGCATATTTTCCCCGAAACGCCATTTGTAAGGGAACTCGTGATTGCTCGCAAGTAACAAAGCGTATAAGGAGCTATCATTCCCAATTGCAAAGCCCCCATCACCGATAACAATGTCGCCTAAATATTCGGTTTTTAAAATAACATAAGGCATATAGGATGGCATCGCGAGGCTTCCTTCTAACAACCGATCGAACGTAACCGTTTTGAGCGAATTGAAATGATCCCAACCTTGGTGGTTCAGGAAATGCCATGGCGATGATTGATCAAATCTTGTTACAACGATTGCAAACCCAGTTTTTATTTCTGGCGAACTAAGCGTATACTTTTTATAAATTCTTTGTAATACATTTCTGAGCGGTAATGGGTCGTATCGGTAATATAACTGCTTTAAGAAATTATTTTTTTTACAAAAATACGCCGAAAGTACTTCTTTAAATACTGGCTCAATCTCCCTCACGGATTTTCCCTGAGACAATTCTACGGCAAGAATGCTGTTAAATCCGCTTCCCACGATTAAGTCAAAATAATTGGCTAGGTGAAACGAAGAATCTTGATACCTTGCTTGAAAAAGACGTTCTAGTTTTTCCAAATATCCTAAGTTAACTAAACAATCAATACTCCCCCTTCCAGTGCGAGAATTCGTTTAGGAATTTCCGGTTTCATTCGTGTCATAACACTCGGGGGAAATTCCCGATCATAGAGCCATGGCACGCTTGGATGGGCGCCTAGCTGATCGTTTAGTACTTCGGCAGTAGGACGCTGTTTAGCTGCCAATTTCTCCAATGCTTTTGGAACGTCTCTAGAAATAGGTCCGTCGAGTGATTTTGGATCGGAAAAAAAGGCCGCAATACTACTTCTCAACTCTTTCTTAAATGTAGCTAACGAATCGAGAACTCGCGGGTTGGTTAATCCCTCTACTAGGTTCACTTGCCAAGTCTCGGTTTCTCCAAGTAAATAAGGGAGCACAATTCTTCCTGCTTTACGGGCATATTCGACCTCTAGCCATGTGATACTTTTAACTTCATCCCCCCCGTCCTTCAATTCTGGAATCCATCCATATCTATGCGCCACAAGTACAATCAATATATCAGCCTTTTCAACTTCCGCTTTGCACCAAACTAAGCTCGGTTCGCCAGTCGCGCCGGAATCCCTGTGATCAATTGGAGTTACTCGCAGCTTTCGTAACACACTTGCAACAACATCTGCGTGTCCAGCGAGGTCTTCGCCTGTATAAGAGATGAACGCAGAAAAGGTTTGTGAAGGGATCATAACGGGGTTTGTGACTCGCTCGTTTGAATAAACAAAATACAGTTTTTGAACATGAAGAAAAAAGAAACTTTACGGGCTTAATTTCGCTTGTGCGCAGCTAAAAGCAGTGACAGTACGTAGCTGTTTTCGCCCAATTTTACATTACATTGGAACCAATGCATTTGTCGTGCAATAAATAAATTCCAAATCAACATCAATGATATTCAATCTTACCGTAGCGGTCTACAGCATTCTGTGGCCATTTGAACAGACTAAGATCAAATCTGCAAAATGCTATTACGAGTGAGGTATTAAGCATTTAAAGGCGAACCGTGTGAGGGGATTTGACAAAGGTTTTTATAATTGCCCTATGTCGTATAGAAATCATACTCACACACTTCGCACATTAGCTTTCCTAGATTTGGAAAGAGGTGTTTTTCCGTTCTGGCAAATTACGGCATCTTTCTTTAAGCCGCTCTAAACGATTTACAATATCACCTTCTAAAGACCCATTCAGTTTCTCAAATTTGTCAGTTTTTTGTATCGGCTTAGAAAGGGCAGTATCTTCGAGAATCCGTCTTCTCAGCGTCGAAATTGCAAATGTATGCAGCGTTATTCTGTTGAACTGACGAATTGCGTGAACGGGCCTGCGAAAAATACTCTACGGGGCCGTACCGCAAATACTTAGGGGGTCCATGTTTTAAATTCATGCGAAAGATTTTCTACCAAAAATGCCCTCAACCCGTCCATAAAGTCATAATCAAGTATAAAAAAAGTCGTCTTAGCACACTGGTTGTCGCAGGTTGACCGGAAGAGTCTCCCTGAGATCACTAAGTCGATTCATGACCACGGTAAAAAAACAAATCGATGGCTGATCATGCATGCGTCAAAAGTATTTGAAGACTCCAGAATAAATTACCGTGTTTTCACGGTAAGGGCTAATGTCTTCATCTCGTACATTGTTAGTTGAAAGTCTGACTGAAAAGATGTTGACTTAGTGCCTGGCGGTCTAACCTAGTATAAAGGAGCAACAAATTAGATGAAGGATATGTAAAAATTAAAAGTTGGCTTCAACGCACATCTTAATTAGGACAACTCTCTAATATCCGTCTGTCTGAAATCTTTAGGGCTCTGAAGAACCATGCATCAGATTATGATGGTTGGAATTACAACTATTATTGAGATTAGAGCGGTTGAAATTTATTTCAATATAAATTTACACATATGTCAAAATGGTGAGTCACTCCTCTGCTTCACTAAGCCTGTAGCAACTGCTTGTAGATTTTTAGCGATCGAAAATGGACTGAATAAGCATCTTCAATTACTAGTTTTAGTTTAATTAAAAGGTTTTTTCCAGGTATTGTAAAGTATATTCATTTTCCTTAAATTGCTCTTCCTCTCCTACTCCCTATGAATATAAACTCAAGAGATTGTAAGCCAAATTTAATTTGGCTTGGCTTTTCAATAGTGCGGTATCAAATTCGCCCGGTCTTGAATATTCACAATTAAATTTTAAAAGCTATTTATGTCAAAATGGGGCCAGCTTGCTGCTCGTTATGAAGTGAGACAACCACGGAAAATGTTATGGTTGATGCTATAGATAGAAGAACGCCTCACTTTCCTGCGGACAAAGAAAATAAGGCTAGAGAAGCGATCAAAGGCGATTTGAGAAAGGAGAATGAAACATAGCAACCCGCCGAGGGCGATATCCGCCGGCGCTTCGGGTGGTGATATTTTGTTTCATGAACTGTGCACTGAGAGGAATATTCAAAGTGACGTGTATTTGGCTCTTCCCAACGCAGAATACAAAAAGACATCCTGCTCGTTTGCCGGGAAAGAATGGGACGATCGCTTTGACCAATTAACAACGAATCATACTGTCCACATCTTACGAAGAGGCAAAGGTCGCGACGACAGCATGTAAGAACAAACAAACCTTTGGATGCTTTATAAAGCGCTTAAAGATGGAGGCGAAAACATGAAACTAATTGCACTTTGGGATGGGAAAGGCGGTGACGCAGAAGGTGGTACCGAGCACATAGTTTGGGCACCAAAAGAAGCGGGCGCAAAACTATAATCATTTATACTAAAAAACTGTAAAAGAAATGCCTAAAAAAGTATTCGTCAGTTACGACCACAGCGAAGATGCACACTTCCGTGATTTGCTAAGGGCTTGGGACGCCAACACTGATTTTAATTTTAATTTTGACTTGCGGTCTCCAACAGTCGCCATCGATAGTACTGAGGCAAGCGTTGTTCAAGGCGTACTTACAAATAAAATGAAGGAGTCAGAGTATATTCTCGTGGTAATTGGTTCAAAGGCCCATTCCAGCAAGTGGATGAAATGGGAAATTGAACGAGCAAACGAAGCCGACACAAAATTAAAGTTTGCAGCTGTGATGATTAACGCGACCAACATCAAACCTTCGGGATTGCCGCCAACAACTGCAGTAGCTAGTGAATTTAAGCTTGATAAAATTGTAAGTGCTCTTAATAACGCACGAAGAAATTTCTAAACCTTAGCTTATGAAGCCTGTATGCTTTGTAATCATGCCGTTCGGCAAGAAGAAAGATGCTGACGGCCAGACAATAAATTTCGATATAATCTATCGCGAATTGATTTACCCCGCTATAGAAGCGGCAAAGATGGAATCAGTGAGAGCGGACGAGGAAACGGTCAACGGTATTATCCATAAGCCGATGTACGAAAGATTGATACTTTGTGATTATGCGATTTCGGATCTAACTACTTCGAATGCGAACGTTTTGTATGAACTCGGCATCCGGCACGCTGTGAAGCCGTTTACAACAATTAATGTATACGCAAGTGGGTCTAAACTGCCTTTCGACGTAAATGGCGTCCGTTGCATGCCATATAATTTCCATAAAACAAAAGGTTTAACAAACAAACAATATGACATTGAAATGCTGACAAAAAAATTAAAGGATGCAAAAAAGAAGAAAGAAACAGATAGTCCGGTTTATCAACTAGTGGATGGAATCTCGTTTCAAAACAGCGTTGCTCACCAAAAAACTGACATTTTCAGAGATCAGGTTGACTACAATCAGAAAATAAAAAGTTTGTTGCAGAAAACAAGAGAGAATAAGAAATTAAAAAAAGAGGAAATAATAACAGAACTGGACAAAATTATCGAATCAAAAATTGATATCGAAAATGAGGAAGCAGGGGTTTTAATTGATGTAATGCTTTCCTATCGTTCTTTTAGTGCTTTTGAAAAGATGATTTCCTTCGTGGAGTCAATGCCGCCTCATGTCAAAAATACTGTAATGGTACAGGAACAACTCGGTTTTGCCCTCAATAGAATTGGCGAAAAAGAGGAGGCAATTAGAGTTCTCGAGGGTATACTTCAGCAAAACGGGCCAAGTAGCGAAACGTACGGTATTCTGGGAAGAGTATATAAAGATAAATATGATCTAGCGATTCAGGAAGAGAATGCACCAAAAGCAAATGGCTTTCTGGACAAAGCAATTGAAACATATCTTAAAGGCTTTGAAGCCGACTGGCGCGATGCATACCCAGGCATCAATTTATTAACCTTGTTGGAGATCAAAGGCGATCGTGTGACAATTAATCAGCTTGCTCCGGTTGTTGCCTACGCCGTAGAACGGAAACTTGCCTCGAAAACTCCCGACTATTGGGACTACGCAACACTTCTGGAAATCGGGGTAATAGCAAATGATGAGATAAAAGCCAGGGCGAATCTACAAAAAGCATTGACTTGCGAGATACGCGACTGGATGCTTGAAACAACTATTAAAACTTTAGAGCGGTTGAGCAAAAAAAGACAGGAAAGGAACGAAAACGTAGCCATTACATCAACAATGCTTAAAGGACTAACGGACCAATTGTCAAATCTGAATGCATAACGAAAACAAAATATTTGATCTTAGAGTGGATCAATCCGTCTTTACTAAATCGTATTCAAAAAAAATTTAGGGCTTATTCAAGAAAGAACAGCATAGGGTATATCCAGACGGTAAATGCACTTCAGAATCATCGTAGGTAAAGATGAAATAAATAAAGCAATATAGAGCCCGATCCTGGATGTGCAGCATCCGGAAAGTGCAGTAAAGTTAATCGTGACCATCGGAAAGGTAACCCTTAAGCAAAACCCATTTCAATCCTATGGGTGGCGACTTATTACTGGGGCCATTAGAATCAGAGCAGAAGAGACCTGAATTTAAAGCAGGATTAATTCAAGTACGCCTTTGCTCAAGAAGCGTGAGCTGTGAAATTTTAGAGCAAATCTTAAATGTCAAACCTTCATAGTCATGAACATATTTATTGGATTTGGATATAACAATAACGACCAATGGATTAAAGAATTAGTTTTCCCATTGGTGCAAACATTTGATGCGAATATCGTAACCGGAGAAGATTTGCACGGCGAAGTTATCCCCCAGGAAGTTGCGAACAGAATTAGAAAAGCAGACGGTGTGTTGGCATTTCTTACTCCAAGGGACGCTTTGTCATCTGGGAAATTTACCACTCATCAATGGGTTCGCGATGAGCTAGTAACCGCCATAAGTTTCCACGTTCCGGCAGTAGAAATAAGGGAAGTGAGTGTGGAAAATCAAGGAGGAATTGTTGGTGACCGGCAGCGTATTGATTTTGCACTTGACAACAAAGCAAAACTTCTGGTGGAAATAGCAAAACTCCTCTCGAAATGGCGGAAAAGTGTAAAACCAAAGAGATTGTTTTTGTTACCACGGGATATAGCTCAGGATGCACGTCCATTCATCAGCAAGGAAGATCTAAAATGCACCTATCAATTTATGACTGGAAATAAGGAGTCTGAGTTATACAATGCGAAACCATTCAAATTTGGACAAGGTTTGTGTGTAGACGTCTATCATGTTCCCTCCGACGATTCTTTAATTCAAGTAACACTTACAGGGCCTCAGTTCGAATGGTCTTCGGATTACGAATCGGTTCAATTGTTATCCATCAACCTTCAAAAGTATTAAATATGCCAACTGCGAGAACGTCATATAAAATCGAACAAGGGTATCGGTATGAAGACGATAATTGGTGGAGCTGGTGGATCTGGATTGAAGCCAACGAAAGCCATTTAAATCAGATTGAGCATGTGACGTACACTTTACACCCTACATTTCGCAACCCAGTACGGAAAGTAACAAATAGACGAAACAAGTTCAAGCTCGAGACTGAAGGGTGGGGAACGTTTGCTATTTACGCGAAAGTTCAATTGAAAAACGGAGAAAATGTAGACTTGGAACACCAGCTTTATCTAGCCTATCCAGATGGTACTGAAAACTTGGATTGAAACGAATTTCGATAGTCTGACTATCCGTCTAATTAAGGGAACTATGACGAATCCTCCTACTCGACCATATATTAATTCGCTTAATAATTAAATGATGCACACGCTCGGTACGAAAAAGTTTTAGAAGACAACGCCCGGCGCTTCCGTAAAACAAAAGGAAAACCAAATCCTGAAAAACTCTGACTATATCAACATCAACTCGATTCGGTGAACTACCAATCCAAGGTAAACATCTGGCAACGGACTTTTGATGAAAGACACCAATGCCCGGACGACAAATCTTAAATACCAGACGGCTACCGAGCCCATAGAAAGTCAGTTGCAGGACAAACCCGTGTCGACCGCCGACAGAAAAACAATCCAGGGCTGCATCAAAATATTGGCTTGAGAACACCTGCCAACGCGGACGACATTGCCCAGCTAAGAAAATCGCAGCCACCAGGCGCTGAGGTAGAGATCACGCCGAATCTGTTAGCAACAAAAAGAAGTATACGAGCTGAACTGGAAATACATTAAGCATTAACGCTTGCGCGGCACTAACGTGCGAAGTCTATTGAAATCTCATGGACTTGCGACAAGCAGTTTTGATCACATACGCTCCAGCCGGGCTAAAGGGGATCACCCATTGTGCTAACCGTGACGGTGACCTATTGACAACAGATTCGTGGTTAAGGACGTCGGGGAAAGGCTCAATCAGTAGGTCTGATCCTATGGTTATCGAAAAATGAAAGGATATCTTAATGACCAGGGCTAGATTTCAAACCAGAATAAAGTGCATTCGCGGACAAAAGCGCATCGCCACTTATACGAAGCCCTATCCGCCTACCCACTTCTAACGGGGGCCGCACGCCTTGATGAACTTTCAGCCTTTCTGGCCATTGCAATACTTGACCATGGACATCAGCCAACACCGCTTAAATTGCTCAGCAACAAATGCGCTTTTGTTGGCCGTCATCAATATTTGCAGGCGCAGGTGCTCCTCATGACGCCACACAGCCCAACAACAGGGGGTATGCTGGTGCCTTCACTAATGCTGCAGGAATGCCGGGCAGAGGGAACCTCTTTCGAAATGACCAGAGTTAGCGTCTCATCCCCCATACGATCAGACAGTACTTGAAAGAAAAAGGCATATACCAGGAGTTACTCTCATATGGGTACGCCTAAAACAACGCTTCCCCCCGCCGCTTCATTGCAGCGTCCAACAAGAGTTTATCGACCGATTTGAGTTTGAGTCTGTGCTCTAGGCACAGCTAATCCTGACACGTATTTCGAATGGCTGCAAAAAATGGAGTAACTGTAAATTCTGGTCATGTTGACCCACCGTTCTGGGATGTTGACCCACCCTGCTTGCAGGCATTATGAGTAAGAACTTGATGTGTGATAAAATTACTAATGCTTATTGATTCGGTTTGGATTTTTTTCTTCTCATGGATTCCCCTTTCAGTTCTATGCGACTCGCATTTGCAGTTATTCTGTCCATGATTGCGTCGGCCAGCGTTGGATCGTTGATGTATTCATGCCATTTGGCTACGGGTAACTGAGAGGTTATGATTATGCTTTTTTTGCCATAGCGGTCCTCCAGTAATTGCAGTATTGTCAGTCTGATCTCCTGAGAGAGCGGCTGTAAACCAAAGTCATCAAGGATAATAAGTGTCTGTCGTTCCAGGTGATTGAGGAGTTTAATGTAAGAGCCGTCGAGTTTTGAGAGGGTAACCTTCAGCAATACGTCGTAGTCGAACACGTATAACATAG
>CAVXLU010000011.1:0-1931932 GCA_963762655.1 uncultured Chitinophagaceae bacterium | reverse complement strand
GATATTAGTATCAGAGGTAAGGTTTAGCGACATCACATTTTAGATTAGAACCGTTATTTTTTCGAGAGAATTATTAACGCTATGGTCATAACTCTTTTACAATGGAGAGTTTGATCCTGGCTCAGGATGAACGCTAGCGGCAGGCTTAATACATGCAAGTCGAGGGGCAGCAGGGTGTAGCAATACATCGCTGGCGACCGGCAAACGGGTGCGGAACACGTACGCAACCTTCCTTTAAGTGGAGAATAGCCCAGGGAAACTTGGATTAATACTTCGTAACATTATGAAATGGCATCATTTTATAATTATAGTTCCGACGCTTAAAGATGGGCGTGCGCCTGATTAGGTAGTTGGCGGGGTAACGGCCCACCAAGCCTACGATCAGTAACTGGTGTGAGAGCACGACCAGTCACACGGGCACTGAGACACGGGCCCGACTCCTACGGGAGGCAGCAGTAAGGAATATTGGTCAATGGACGCAAGTCTGAACCAGCCATGCCGCGTGGAGGATGAAGGTCCTCTGGATTGTAAACTTCTTTTATCTGGGAAGAAATCCATATTTTCTAATGTGGTTGACGGTACCAGATGAATAAGCACCGGCTAACTCCGTGCCAGCAGCCGCGGTAATACGGAGGGTGCAAGCGTTATCCGGATTCACTGGGTTTAAAGGGTGCGTAGGCGGGTTGGTAAGTCCGTGGTGAAATCTCCAAGCTTAACTTGGAAACTGCCATGGATACTATCAATCTTGAATATCGTGGAGGTAAGCGGAATATGTCATGTAGCGGTGAAATGCTTAGATATGACATAGAACACCAATTGCGAAGGCAGCTTACTACACGATTATTGACGCTGAGGCACGAAAGCGTGGGGAGCAAACAGGATTAGATACCCTGGTAGTCCACGCCCTAAACGATGGATACTCGACATCAGCGATACACTGTTGGTGTCTGAGCGAAAGCATTAAGTATCCCACCTGGGAAGTACGATCGCAAGATTGAAACTCAAAGGAATTGGCGGGGGTCCGCACAAGCGGTGGAGCATGTGGTTTAATTCGATGATACGCGAGGAACCTTACCTGGGCTAGAATGCTGGGAGACCGAGGGTGAAAGCTCTCTTTGTAGCAATACACTGCCAGTAAGGTGCTGCATGGCTGTCGTCAGCTCGTGCCGTGAGGTGTTGGGTTAAGTCCCGCAACGAGCGCAACCCCCATCACTAGTTGCCATCAGGTAATGCTGGGAACTCTAGTGAAACTGCCGTCGCAAGACGCGAGGAAGGAGGGGATGATGTCAAGTCATCATGGCCTTTATGCCCAGGGCTACACACGTGCTACAATGGGGAGGACAAAGGGCTGCCACTTAGTGATAAGGAGCTAATCCCAAAAACCTCTTCTCAGTTCAGATTGGAGTCTGCAACTCGACTCCATGAAGCTGGAATCGCTAGTAATCGTATATCAGCAATGATACGGTGAATACGTTCCCGGACCTTGCACACACCGCCCGTCAAGCCATGGAAGCCGGGTGTACCTAAAGTCGGTAACCGCAAGGAGCCGCCTAGGGTAAAACTGGTGACTGGGGCTAAGTCGTAACAAGGTAGCCGTATCGGAAGGTGCGGCTGGAATACCTCCTTTTTAGAGATTCGTGAATCTTTTTAGTTGTTGCTTTCAACTCTTTCAATTTTTTTAGTTAGTTCTTTATTTATTATTTGTAACCCGATCAAAAGGGGCTACCCAGATCCGTAGCTCAGCCTGGTTAGAGCACTACACTGATAATGTAGGGGTCACCAGTTCAAATCTGGTCGGGTCTACTTCGTACGCCAAGTTTAGCTATGCGTATTAATGGGTTTCTATTTCTAGTGATAGTTAACCGCCTTCGCCAAGGCTTCGGCGGTCGAAGGGGGATTAGCTCAGCTGGCTAGAGCACCTGCCTTGCACGCAGGGGGTCAACGGTTCGAATCCGTTATCCTCCACTATTGAGTGTGATTGGTTAGTGTTTATTTAATTAGTTCTTTTTTTAGTTTATGATGTTGGCCGTGGGCCTGTGATTCGCAATCAGCACATCATCTTTTCCGAGTGCACTGAAAGGTATACCGGATGAAGTTCTTTGACATATTGGAAAATACAAATTGTAAAATGACGAGTTAATAGTAATAACTCTTTTAAAGCACTTAAGGGCGTATGGTGGATGCCTTGGCTCTTAGAGACGATGAAGGACGTGGTAAGCTGCGATAAGCTTCGGGGAGCTGCACACAAGCGTTATATCCGAAGATTTCCGAATGGGACAACCTAGCACACTGAAGGTGTGTTATCCGCCGTAAGGCGGAAGTCAACCCAGGGAACTGAAACATCTAAGTACCTGGAGGAAAAGAAAACAAACGTGATTCCCCGAGTAGTGGCGAGCGAAAAGGGAATAGCCCAAACTTTGGCAGCGTGCTGCCAGAGGGTTGTAGGACCGCATTTAGAAACCAATTTTAAGCTGAATTTTCTGGAAAGTTGAACCATAGCAGGTGATAGTCCTGTAAGCGTAAATAATTGGGGACGAGCGGTATCCTGAGTAAGGCGGGACCGGAGAAATCCTGCCTGAATCTGCCGGCACCATCCGGTAAGGCTAAATACTTCTAAGAGACCGATAGTGAACCAGTACCGTAAGGGAAAGGTGAAAAGCACCCTAGATAAGGGAGTGAAATAGTACCTGAAACCGTACGCCTACAAGCGGTCGGAGCACATATAGCAATATAGCGTGTGACGGCGTGCCTTTTGCATAATGAGCCTACGAGTTGCTCCTCACTGGCGAGGTTAAGTTCTTAAGTAACGGAGCCGTAGCGAAAGCGAGTCCAAATAGGGCGACTAGTCAGTGGGGGCAGACGCGAAACTTTGTGATCTATCCATGAGCAGGTTGAAGGTGTGGTAACACACACTGGAGGACCGAACCCATTAGCGTTGAAAAGCTATGGGATGACTTGTGGATAGGGGTGAAAGGCCAATCAAACTGAGAGATAGCTCGTTCTCCCCGAAATGTTTTTAGGAACAGCCTCAGATATAGACGTTTACTAGAGGTAGAGCTACTGATTGGGCTAGGGGGCTTCACCGCCTACCAAACCCTGACAAACTCCGAATGCTAGTAAATATCTCTGGGAGTGAGGCTGCGGGTGCTAAGATCCGTGGCCGAGAGGGAAATAACCCAGATTAGCAGCTAAGGTCCCCAAGCGTATGTTAAGTTGATCAAACGAGGTGGGATTTCTATAACAGCCAGGATGTTGGCTTGGAAGCAGCCATTCATTTAAAGAGTGCGTAACAGCTCACTGGTCGAGAGATCCTGCGCGGAAAATAATCGGGCATCAAACATACCACCGAAGCTCTAAGTTGCACATTTGATGTGTATACGGTAGGGGAGCATTCTGCTCTGCGTAGAAGGTGTGAGGCGACTCATGCTGGAGCGTGCAGAAACGAAAATGTAGGCATAAGTAGCGATAAAAGTAGTGAAAAACTACTTCACCGTAAGACTAAGGGTTCCTGATCAACGTTAATCGGATCAGGGTTAGTCGGGTCCTTAGGCAAACCCGAAAGGGGCAGCTGATGGAAAATTGGTTAATATTCCAATACCCGCTTTAGTTTCGATGGGGTGACGAGGTAGTGAACGACCCGCGGGGCAACGGATGTTCCCGTTAAAGCGTGTAGTTATATCTCAGACAGGTAAATCCGTTTGAGATGGCGAACGTGACAGTACTGCAAAGCTTCGGCAGCGCAGATAGTGGTCCTAATCATACCTCCGAGAAAAACCTCTAAGGCTAGGCTAAAGCGGCCCGTACCGCAAACCGACACAGGTAGTCGAGGAGAATATCCTAAGGTGCTCGGGTGAGCCGTGGAGAAGGAACTAGGCAAATTGTGGCTGTAACTTCGGGATAAAGCCAGCCGACCTCTGGTCGGCCCCAGGAAAATGGTTCAACCAACTGTTTAACAAAAACACAGGGCCCTGCAAAATCGAAAGATGACGTATAGAGCCTGATACCTGCCCGGTGCTGGAAGGTTAAGGAAGGATGTTCGGCGCAAGCCAAAGCTTCTGACTGAAGCCCCAGTAAACGGCGGCCGTAACTATAACGGTCCTAAGGTAGCGAAATTCCTTGTCGGGTAAGTTCCGACCTGCACGAATGGTCTAATGAGTTGAACGCTGTCTCCTCCACGAGCCCGGCGAAATTGTAGTATCGGTGAAGATGCCGGTTACCCGTCACGGGACGGAAAGACCCCGTGAACCTTCACTACAACTTTGCATTGATTTTGAGCAAACGATGTGTAGAATAGTTGGGACGCTACGAAGCGGTGCCGCCAGGTGCCGTGGAGCGGTCGTTGAAATACCAACCTTCGTTTGCTTAGAGTCTAATCCCTTGCGGGAAACAGTGCATGGTGGGTAGTTTGACTGGGGTGGTCGCCTCCTAAAAAGTAACGGAGGCTTGCAAAGGTTCCCTCAGTACGGTTGGTAATCGTACGAAGAGCGCATTAGTATAAGGGAGCTTGACTGTGAGACAGACAAGTCGAGCAGGGTCGAAAGACGGCTAAAGTGATCCGGTGGTTCTGCATGGAAGGGCCATCGCTCAAAGGATAAAAGGTACTCCGGGGATAACAGGCTGATCTCCCCCAAGAGCTCATATCGACGGGGAGGTTTGGCACCTCGATGTCGGTTCGTCACATCCTGGGGCTGGAGAAGGTCCCAAGGGTTCGGCTGTTCGCCGATTAAAGTGGCACGTGAACTGGGTTCAGAACGTCGCAAGACAGTTCGGTCCCTATCTGTGATGGGCGTTAGAAAATTGAGTGGACATGACCTTAGTACGAGAGGACCGGGTCGTACGTACCGCTGGTGTATCTGTTGTGCCGCCAGGTGCAGTGCAGAGTAGCTATGTACGGACAAGATAAACGCTGAAAGCATCTAAGCGTGAAACTTTCCACAAGATGAGTTTTCTTTTAAGGGTCGTAATAGACGATTACGTTGATAGGCTACAGATGTAAAGGTGGTAACATCAAAGTCGAGTAGTACTAATTGCCCGTACGCTTTAATTTTTTTTAATACAATTCAATTTTTAATAATTTGTTGTTTACTGAGACTCTCTTTTACAATTTATCCAATATGTCAATCTTATTTTAAGTAAAGAATAAAAAGTCAGGTCACGGGTTTTTACATTCGAAAACTGATTTTTTTACTTTAACTCTTTATGGTGGTTTTGCCGAGGGTGTTCACCTCTTCCCATTCCGAACAGAGAAGTTAAGCCCCTTATGGCCAATGGTACTGGATTTAATTCTGGGAGAGTAGGTAGCTGCCATATTTATTTAAAAACCCAAGCCTTGCGCTTGGGTTTTTTTTTAAGTTAAAAATCAAAAATGAAAAATTAAAAATGCTACCGGCAGGCTATCCCCCACCCACCACCTAATATTTTCTTCAGCGCCTCACACTTAAGATTTTTAATTTTAGATTTTTAATTTTTGATTTCTTTCGCCTTCAACTTAATACCTGTATTTGGCGCCCCACCTTGCTCTCAGAAACTTCCTGAGCTCTTCCTCACGCGCATTCTTCCCCGGGTCATAAAACACCTTCCCGGACAACTCATCCGGCAAATACTCCTGCTCCGAAAAATTCTTCTCATAACTGTGCGCATACTGGTACCCTTTGCCATAATCCATATTCTTCATCAGCCTGGTCGGCGCATTCCGCAAATGCAAAGGCACCGGGAGATCCCCCGCCGCCTGCACCGCCGCCTGCGCCGCGTTAATAGCCATATACGATGCATTGCTCTTTGGTGAACTGGCCAGATAGGTCGTACACTGAGATAAAATTATCCTCGACTCCGGATACCCGATCTTGTTAACCGCTTCGAAACAGGCATTCGCCAGCACAATGCCTGTGGGATTCGCATTGCCAATGTCCTCACAGGCCAGAATTACCAACCGCCTCGCAATAAACTTAACATCCTCACCACCCTCAATCATTCGCGCCAGCCAGTACACCGCCCCATTAGGATCACTGCCGCGGATCGACTTGATAAACGCGGATATGATATCGTAATGCTGCTCACCACTCTTGTCATACAAGGCAATCCGCTGCTGCGCAATCTTCATCACCTGCTCGTCGGTTATTACAATCTTTTTTTTCTTGTCACCGCCAAGCGCACTCACCACTATTTCCAGTAAATTCAGCAACTTACGGGCATCTCCACCCGAAATGGTGATCAACGCTTCCGTCTCCTTCAAATCAACAGTGTAATGTTTGAGTTCCTCATCCTTAGCGATTACCGTTGTTAAAAGACCATTGAGATCCGCATCAGATAATGGTTTCAGCACATACACCTGGCACCTGCTCAACAAGGCGCTGTTGACTTCGAAAGATGGATTCTCGGTGGTCGCGCCGATCAGGGTTACCGTACCCTTTTCAACCGCACCCAGCAACGCGTCCTGCTGGCCCTTGTTAAAACGGTGGATCTCATCGATAAAAAGTATCGACCTGTCCAGTTTCTCAGACGTGGCAATCACCTCCCTGATCTCCTTAACTCCCGAGCTTATGGCACTCAGTGTGAAAAATGGAATGTCCAGCGTGTTCGCGATAATATTCGCAATGGTAGTCTTTCCAGTACCAGGAGGACCCCAAAGTATCATCGAAGGAACATTACCCTGCCGGATCGCGGTTCGCAGAATGCTGCCTTCGCCCGCAATATGTTCCTGGCCAAGTAGATCTTCCAGCCTGGCGGGACGCATTCTTTCTGCTAGAGGAACATTTGCTGACATGGATAATGTGATTTTTGTGGCAGTTCACAGACTTTCTAAAAAGGCATCAAGCCTGTTAAATGAATCTACTAAATTATTGCCGAACCAGCCATGACCCTCGCCTGCATAGATCACCAGATCATTTGAAACCCCCAGACTGTCGAGTTTTGCATGTAAAAGCTCGGCCTGTCGCACAGGCACGATCGAATCCCTGTCACCATGAAACAATAAGGTCGGAGGCGAATTGTGCGTCACAAAATTCAATGAACTGGAAGCTGTGAACGTTTTTTCAAGCTGGTCTTCTCCCACAGAAGTATTGCCTTTCAGCCCCGCCAGCAAAGAGGAGTCGGACTGCTGATACAATTCTTTAAGGTCCGTAGGGCCGAAAAAAGAAACCACGCCAATTACAGGCACCTCATCATTGTGTTTGTATGCCTGCAGCAAGGCGAGGTGGCCACCAGCACTTATGCCAAGCAGTACAAATGTGCCCGATACCTTGTATTCCAACGCGCGCGCCTTAAGGAATTGCATGCAGGCCAGCACGTCTTCTTCCTGGGTGGGAAAGAAGTTTGTTGTCTTTGTTACCAGCCGGTAGTTCATCGTAACAAAGGCATAACTGGGGTACCTTTTCTGAAACTCGCGTATGTAGTCGTTATATTCAGACTTGTCTCCACCGGTCCACCCGCCACTGTGAATCAGGATCATCGTCCGGGTGCTGTCCACACTCGGGGAAGGCGGAAGAAAAAGATCAAATTGTTGTTTGGGATCACTGCCATAGGCAATGTTTTCCATTGACGTGGGAGCCGGAGGTTTTGGATCGGCCGACTCGTCTTTGCGGCAGGAAATAAACAAAAAGGGGAAGAGCAGGATTAAAATACTTATTCGCATGTTATCTATGGTGGATGAAACTGTTAAATCAAATCACATGCCTTACCATAGAATATCGCAACAGGATATTAATTTAACGTATTTCATTTCACCGCTGTGCGTATAGACAGTTCGGTGAGTTGCTTTGAATCGATTTGGGCGGGGGCATCGAGCATTACATCCCTTCCACTGTTGTTCTTTGGAAATGCGATGAAATCCCGGATGCTTTCACTTCCCCCCAAGATAGCACAAAGCCTGTCGAATCCAAAGGCAATGCCACCATGCGGGGGAGCCCCGTATTCAAATGCACCCAACAGGAACCCGAATTTTGAGGTTGCTTCTTCTTTTGTCATCCCAAGGGCTGCGAACATTTTTTCCTGGAGGTCGCGCTGGAAGATCCTTATCGAACCTCCACCGATCTCGTTGCCATTCAATACCATGTCATAGGCATTGGCCTTTATTGTAGCATAAGGATGCTGCAGGTAATTGGTGTCATCATCGATCACTGGGGAATTATCGATCATCACGCCGATATGCTCGGGTTTGGGGGCCGTAAAAGGATGGTGCCGGGCGATCCAACGGCCCACGTGCCCTGTCGCTTCTCCGGGAAGATTTTCTTCCTCGGCATATTCAAATAAAGGAAAATCGAGCACCCATAGCAGTTTGTAATCCTCTTTCCTTCGTAAACCGAGTCGCTGACCCAGTTCCAGCCTGAGTTCGCTGATGGCCTTGCGTGTCCTCTCCTCGGCACCGGCCAGGAGAATCAAAAGGTCGCCACTACGGGCGCTGCAACCCTCAGCGAGGGTCTTCAACTGCGTCTCATTAAAAAACTTATCGAAACTGCTCTTAAAACTTCCGTCAGTATTGCATTTGACATAGGCAAGTCCCTTCATCCCGATCTGCGGGCGCTTCACCCATTCAGTCAGTTCGTCCGTCTGCTTCCTCGTGTATTCCCCGGCGCCAGGAACGGCTATGGCTAAAACCGTCTCAGCGTCGTTAAACACACCGAATGCAGTGTCCTGTAATAATTCACCCCTGGCCCTTATCGCGCCGTCCTTGAGCAAAGAAGATTTGATATTGGTGAGCTTCATGCCAAAACGGATATCCGGTTTGTCGATGCCATAATCCCACATGGCATCCTCCCAGCTCATCCGTTGAATCGCATCAGTGATCTCGATTCCCTTCACCTTGCGGAATATCGACTTGATCATCCCTTCAAAGGTGTTGAGTATATCTTCCTGTTCCACAAAGCTCATCTCGCAGTCGATCTGGGTGAATTCAGGCTGGCGGTCGGCTCTTAGGTCCTCATCCCTGAAACATTTTACCACCTGATAATACCGGTCATAGCCACTAACCATCAACAATTGTTTGAAGGTCTGTGGTGACTGTGGCAGGGCGTAAAATTCTCCCGGATTCATTCTGCTCGGCACCACAAAATCGCGTGCTCCCTCCGGTGTGGACTTGATCAGAAATGGCGTTTCTATGTCCATGAAACCCTGCTCGTGCAGGTAATTTCTGGCCGCGCGGTTGACGGCATAACGCAATTCAATATTGCTCTTCAGTTCATTTCTCCGCAGGTCGAGATAACGATACTTCATCCGCAGGTCATCACCACCATCGGTGTCGTCCTGGATGGTAAATGGAGGTGTGGCCGAACGGTTAAGAACGTTGAAATAACTTACCGCAATTTCAATCTCGCCCGTGGGCAGATTGTCCTTCTTGTTGCTTCTTTCCCTTACCAGTCCTTTGGCCTGGATCACACACTCCCGACCAAGGCCGGCGGCATTGAGTTGATCATTGAGGTCCTCCCCAAACACCAGCTGGGTGATGCCGTAGCGGTCGCGGAGGTCCACAAAAGTGATGCTGCCGAATTTTCTGATGGTCTGTATCCAACCAGCCAGGGTAACCTGGCTGCCGGTCTGATTTACTCGTAATTCCCCGCAGGTATGGGTTCTGTACATCTCGTCCTGATTTGGCCGGCCATGACATAGGCTCTTATAATCCAGTGCCTTAGGCCGAAGAGCGGCAAATGTACGTCAAAAGGCCCTAAGCAATTTTTGCCATACCCTTCCATTTTCCAGTTTTTCTTATTATTTTGTCAACACAACCACCCTCCAGTATAACTCAAGATTTAAGGAAAGACCATTTTTCGAATCCATTATTGTGAAATGCCTTTGTGCATCCTACCCCGTTCACTAGAAAAATGGACCCTCATGGAAATTGTTATCATTTTCTTTATCATCTTAGGAATGATCATCCTGCAGTCACCTGCAACGAAATGGATCAATAAGATCAATGTCAGCCGGCAGTACCAGAAATTCCTCACTCAGGAAACTTTTTATCATTCAGTTGTTTCGCGGCATTTCAAATACTACAACCGCCTGAACCTCGATGAACAGCGAAAATTTCTTTTTCGCACCTACCTCTTCAGGAGGTCGAAACGTTTTCATTATATAGAAGTGGAAGAAAACGCCGAAATGCCCATACTCGTAAGCGCCGTTTCGGTGCAGATCACCCTGGGACTCGAAAAATATCAAATGGATTATTTCCGCGACATCTATGTGCTGCGCGATGATTATCACTATGGTTTTTATTCTAGACCATTTCAGGGACACGTAGATCATAGTGGGATCTACCTGTCATGGGACAATTTCATGAAGGGCATTCGCGGTTTAACACCCAACTGCAATGTAGGCCTCCACGAAATGGGGCATGCCCTGGCCTATGTCAACTTCATCACGCAGACCGAAGAAGACAAGCATTTTAAAAAAGAATTCAAAAATTTCTCGAAGGTTGCACGGCCCATCTTCAACAACATCCAACTGGGTATAAAAACCATACTCGGAGACTATGCCGGCACTAACTATCACGAATTTTGGGCAGTGAGCGTGGAAGTGTTCTTCGAGAACCCTGTGCGGCTGAAACATGAACTGCCGGAACTCTACGATGCCATGGCAAGACTACTCAGGCAGGATCCCATGGAAGTATTTCTCAACGCAAAAATGGCCGCATAGAAAAAACTATACATTTTCACTGATTTTTATATCGGCACTACTTCGCCTCCGCTGAAACGGGTAATAGATGAGGTAATAATACAACAACACTGACAGCCCTGCACCAAAGGGGATCAGGCAGTAGAGTTTTAAATGGTCGTCGGTGCCCGTAAACTCAAATATCATCCAAAGAGAATTAGCGAGGATCCAAAAACTTATGGCAATGTTGTGCGTGAGCTCAGACATTAATTTCCTGTTGGCAATGGTTATATAAATTGCAACCGCAAGCGTTGGAAAGATCATGAGGATGCCAAGTGGCTTGAATCCTGTACACCAGCATATGTCTTTGACCAGCCAGAAAAGAATATGGAGGTTCTCGAGACTCCGAAAGCGGGAGGGAACAATATAAAGGTCTGAATGCTCTTCTTTCACGTGTGATAATTTACCTGGATCTGTTTAACAATCGGCTGTACCGTTGCAGGTTTGCTTCCGGCAAAATAGGAGTATTTTCTGTAAGATGACCGGCCAGCTGCGAAGCAAAATAAGGAGCAAGCGAACAGCCCTTGGTGCCCATCCCATTTAACATGCCGATCCTGTTGCTGGCCGGATGCAATCCAACAAAAGGACGCCTTTCGACGGTCGCTGGACGCACTGAAGCGAGATGGGCTTCGAGTTCACAATCTTTCTTCACCCATTGTTTCAGATAGGTCAGGGTCTGGTCCCTGAACTTTGCTGATGGGTAAGGATCCTCAAAGTTCCACTCATAAGTGGAACCCACCCAAAAATGACCGGCATCCATCGGCACCATGGTCAATCCTTTTTTATACAGGTGGCCCGGATCGAGGTCTGTGCATTTAACAATCAATGCCTCTCCCTTGTTCCATGCAAAGGGCAGTGCGCTGAACCACTTGTTGCGGGCCGCGCCGACACCATCGCAGAAGATCAGTTTTTCCGCTTCTATGCCCATATAATTCACGCCCCTGTCAGTGTCTTTCAGTTCGTCTTCCCTGAAATCTTCTTCCAGCAAAAGTCCATCTGTCTTTAGTTTCGCACGAAAAAGTGACAACAGGGAAGGCAGGTCGATAAGATAACAGGGATGGATCTTCCCATATCCGAAATCGTAGCGGAAATCATTTTCAAACCTGGTGTTGTCCTCACCCATAGACACGTATTGTGCGGATTCGGATATCCTTTCCCGATAGGCGAGGAGCATCTGCGGCGTAGGGAAAAAGTCGATCATGGTTTTTTCTGTCATCACCTGCTTTCCGAGATCCGCCCCCAGCGAGGCATAGGCGTCAAGGGCAAAGGGAAGGAGCTCGTTGATCATCCAGGTCTGCACCACCCGCCGGCCGGTAACCGGATTGATGATGCCCGCAGCCACACGAGAGGCAGTGAATGGCTCGTTGTTGTCAATCACCAATGCCGACTTACCCGCCTTCGCCAGGTACCAGCTGAGAAAACTTCCAGCGATCCCCTGGCCAACGATGAGATAATCAACCCGGCTCATTGGGCCACAACATTGATAGTGGTGCCTTCTGAATGACTGCTGAATTCAGGGGCATAGAAACACTGAACAGAACTAATCCCGTTGCTGAAGGTTCCGGCATGGGAAACAAAAAGCGTATATTCTAAAACGTGAGTTCCTTTCGGAAGGTGGTCGAAGTAATAATTGACGGATGCATCTTTTGTTGACTGGTAATATCCCAATCCCCCATTCCAGTTAAATCCGCTCAATACATTCACCGGCTCGAGTGCCGCCGCACGCATGTCTTTCAGGTGTATGTAGTCCATGTCCCTGTCCGACCGCAGTTCAATTCTCACCTTCACCTTGTCGCCGACACGCAGGCGGTGCTGATTGTCCAGCGCTTCGAGCACGGGGCCGCTGGCGGTATTTTTTTCAACAAATAGTTGTTTGGTCAATTTTAATGGGGTTTTGGCAGCCGTGATCTTTTCCAGGTTCTCAAAATACTGCCAGTAAACTGCTCCCCAGCCGGAACTGCCATCTTTTGAAACTCCGCCCATTTTCACCGTGATATTCCCCATCGACGGCTTAATAAACGGTTTGTCGATGCTGGTTTTGAAATAGCCCGTGCCCGCCTGTTTTGCCCGGTCCTTTGAATAAATTTTTGTGGTTCCGAGTGTGATCGACAGTTCAGGCTCAGCCCTAAGCCAGTCAGCACCCTTTAGCAGTAGGGCATAACAGGCATTGGCGGTGGCCTTGCCGGTTTTCCAGGAATTTGTTTGCTTGTTTTTCAACAGCCAGGTCTTGAGATCATCAACCGAATTCTGGTCATTGGTGATTTCCGAAAACGCCTCGATCATCACCGACTGTGATTCCACCGGCGCCTCGTACCAGAAATATCCGCCGCCCATTTGTTTCCAGTACATCCCCAATTCCGGGTTGTTGATGGCGGACTCCTTCAGTGCAGCCATGATCTTCTTTGCAATCACCGGCTCGCCAGTGCGGAATAAAGCCAGCGCGATCATGCCACGCATATAACTGTTTTCCCTGATCCAGTTCGCCTTTGCCTGGTTCCTGTAGAAGTTGTAAGCAGGAAATACCGACGCCGGAACCGACTGATCTTTAAAGAAACTACGCATATACAGATACTGCACAGGTATGCCAGTAATGGTAACCGGTTCGGATTTGGGATTTCTGCTCTTAAGTAAATCATATTCTTTAATTATCTGCTGATCGAGCCATGCTATGGCCGGTGTGGTGAGGCGACGTACTGCCTTTTGTTGTTCGGCAGACAGGATACCAAGATGGGCAAGGTGACCAAACCCCGTGACGATGGATTGGGTGACGAACCTGTCGGGATAGCCTCCGCTGAACCAGCTAAATGCGCCATCGGGCAATTGGAGCCCTGCTAATTTCTGCAGCGAGGCATCGAGTTCCAAAGACAACCGCGTCATTTCGAAAAGTATGGCAATGTTCTTTTTCTGCTGTGACTCCGTTTTTGCCTCCAGCACCCAGGGCGTTTCATTTAGTAAGATAGATTTGAGCTCCTCATTTTTTTGCAGATTGCTGAGAAGGGCAGCCGTATCGGCATTTTTCCACTGCTCAAATACCGCGCGAATCCGGGGAGATGACCCTGCTATGGAAGAGGCAATAGCATTCGCATAAAAACGATTAAATACCTGTTCGGCCTGTTCGTCCCTGACTTCCGCGAGATATGGCAGGGCCTGGATGGCATACCAGGCAGGGTTGGTGGTGTATTCAACGGTCAGCCTGTGCTGTTCGAGGCTTTCGCTGGAATCACTTTTCAACAATTTGTCGAACACAAATTTCCTGGTGGTATTTGTCTTTACCGTCATAGGCAATGTCTCGGTCACCAATATACGGTTGGTGATCACCGGTAGTATGGATTCTTCGCCATCGCTGACCGCGACATCTTTACCCGTTGCAGAATCCTTCATTATGGCGCTTGCTATGATCCTCCAGGTCACCGGCTGGTCGTAGTTATAAGGTACGGTGATGCTGAAATGCACCGCGGCGGACTGTCCGGCGGCGGCGGTGAAGAATTGTGCCGGGCTCTGGTTTTGAAACAAACCATCTGCGGTTTTTCCATTTGTCGGATCAACCAATTCAAGTACAGCCTTACCGGTGATCTCCTGTCCGGATAGATTCACGATCCTGGCACTCAGGTCCATGCGGTCTCCTTCGCGTAAAAACCGCGGGGGATTGGGCTGCACCATCAACTGTTTCTGCGTAACCATTCTTTTTTCATCATAGGCGAAGGCGAGGTCTTTTGTATGGGCAAGCAGCATCCATTTCCATTCAGTCAGGGCTTCAGGCGTGGTGAATGAAAATTCTATGTTACCCGCGGAATCTGAGTGGAGCTGAGGAAAAAAGAAAGCCGTCTCCTGAAGGTTCTTCCTGATGGAAATCTGACCAGGTGCTGGCACTGAATCTCTTGATGCATCCCTGTCTTGCGCCTGATAACCGGCGACGACGGCGTTCTCACTTTCCGGCGCGGCCATCGCTTCTTTTTTGGCACTGATACCCGGCGCCCTGGCCGAGAGACTGCGGGCCAAGTCGAAATCCATTGCTTCACGGGGCAGTTGCAGTGCATCATATTCCTTGTGCACTATCCCCGGCACTTCCTGGTTATTGTTCCTCACCCTCGAATCAATGGCCGCAAAATTGTTGCCCGATTCCCAGTTGGTGCGGCTCAAATACTCGTCCCACACCGAAGGCAGCTGCCAGCGGTGCGGATATATCTGATCAAGTGATACATCGTACATCGCAGTAACCAGCTCAGCTGCGATCCTGTCTTTTTTGAAACCACTGATGCGGACCGACCATTTTTCCGGCTTTCCCGGAAGCGTTTTATCACGGAAACTGGTATAATCGATTTTCAACTGGCGTTCCGGATGTACCACGGGCAGATTGACTCCCTGCTGATATAACCTGTTGTTCTTAATGAAGAGAAAGTTTACTGCTATCTCTCTGTCATCAGAGTCGGCAACTGCCAGGTCCCTGCTGAAGATATTTCCTGGAAACTGCAACCACGACCTGGAATCCGCTTTTCCGGAGCTTGTTACCTCATGGATCACGTGGAGATTGTCGAGGTTGCTGCTTAGCGTATACTTTAATTTCTGCCCTGGCTCTGCCTCTGTCCGATCGGTCTTCAGATAAGCTCCCGCAAATGGTGACACCAGGTTTTTCTCGTAAACGCGGAAGTATTTTATCGACGTGACCTTCCTGCCGAATTTATCTTTTGCCGTTGCTTCGGCAACATACCATCCGCCTTCAGGACGAACATTCTTTAGTGTAAATGCGGAATCTTTTGCAGTGATCCCCGATGCCTCGCTTATCTTCTTTTCCCTGGTCCATTTAGACATGTCCGTTTCGTTGCTGTACTCATCCAAAGGGAAAAGCTTGTAATATTCTTCCTTACTCATTGTAAACTGATCTGGCTGGTCCCAGAGCCGTTGCCTGAATATCCTTGATGGGGCGGATAGCTTATGAATCGAAAGATTCACATTTGTGGCCTCGAAAAGATCATTCATGTTGGTGGAGCTCACCATCACCTTATTCAGACTGTCCGACTCCACAACGTCCGGAAGGCTAACCCCGATCTTGAGTGCTTCAAAACCAACGGTGACGGCATTGTTGGCGGATTGGGTTTCGCCATTGATGTCGGTGACATCGGCAATAACCTCATAATGAAATAGCGGGTGATCGTTCTCGGGGATCTTCTTGTCGGGAATGGCTTTAAAGACTATGCTGAAACTTCCATTTGCATCCGAAGTGGTGACCCCATTGGTGATTTCCATTTGTTCACGCCCATAAGGAGGCCAGATCCGCGGAAGATAATAGGAATGAAACATCGGCATCATGGCCTGGCGCACCACCCGGTACTTCACGGTTGCCCCGGAAATATTGTTCCCCGCAAAGGCCTTCGCTGACCCCTTAATAGTGATGGAATCATTTACCCGGTATGTTCCGGATGGCTTTGTGATCTCTACCTGGAATTTTGGACGTTTATATTCTTCTACTTTTACCCCAGTGCTTCCATCATTACTGTTGTCCTGAATTCTGAAATTGCCATTGAGGGTATTTATGGGGATGACGAACTTCCCTGTGAATGATCCAAATTCATTGGTGGTAGCCTTTATTGAATCGACCTGCTGACCATTGGCATCATAGAAATGTACCCAGGTTGCCCGTTGGGCTACAATTGAAGCGCCGAGGTTCTTTGTTTTTGTTCTGATCACGATACCTTTGAAAAAAACTGTCTGGCCCGGGCGGTAGAGTGAACGGTCGGAGAATAAAAATGTGCGCGTATCCTGTTTTGCATCAGCGGTTTCCTGGTTGTAATAATATGTCCTGATATTGTCGTTCAGAAACAGACTGTCTCCTTTGTAATTAATTTCAAGGCCCGCATTGTAATAGTTGTTGGATCTCTTTGCAGCAGACAGTTCAAAGAATCCATTTTTGTCGCTGATATAGGTTTCACCCCTTCGCAATTCATATTTGCTCCTGTTATTGTTATAATTAAAGGTCCATTCCTGGATTCGCGACCCCGCGAGTGGCGCCCCGGAATTCCTGTCAACTACATAATAAGCCCGGTCTTTGTTGATGTAGGCAATGCCAGAGACGTGAAAGGGTAGCAGGGAACCTGCTTTTGGTGCGGGCTGATCAGACGAAGTCCCAATCAGCGCATACTGACCGGCAGGCAGAGCATCGACTTTGATTTCTGCACTGTGAAGTTGGTAGTCTTTCGTATTGGGCAGGGCCACCTGGAAAGTCCGGATCACGGGCAAGGCTTCAATGGCTTCCCAATACTTGTCGGAATAAGTATCGCGGCCGATTTCTTCGATGACCTTCCGGTTCAGTTTTACCAGTTTGAAATAAACTTTGCCGAGGTTCCTGTATTTGGTCAACACTCTGAAAGGCTGGCTGGGTATATTTACCGTTTCCGCTTCCGTCCTGATTTCGGGCATGTTGATTCTTGCCGCAAGGTTGAGAGAATTTATTTTCCCTTCGGTACTGTCTTTTCGTTGAACGACTTTTTTGACGATTTCCAATGCCTTCACATAAGCATACCTGTTAGTAGTATCGCCGAATGCTGAATACCCTGCTGCCTTACCGGCATACCATTCGGCAAGCAAGTAGGAGGCCTGGTCGGCAGACGGATGATCAGGATATTTACTGATAACGGCTTCAAGTGATTTTCCGTACAGTTCCTCTTTGTCGGGGTGCGTGGAATTGGCGTTGACAAAACTAAGTCGTTCGAGATCTGCATCTATAAGCGCGGAGGGATCCTTGTCATCCTGGTGAAAGCGCAACAAATCCTGAAATAACCGAAGCGCCCGGTAATGTAGTGAAGTCGTGTCAATAGTATTGAACTTGACTTTTACAAACTTGCCGGCTTCATCAAATGCGTTGCTGTCGCTGATCTCGAATCTGTAGGAAGGGCTGGTAATATTCCGTTCGTCATTCCTGAAATAATCCACCGCTCGGTGAACCAGCAGGTCGTAAAGAGTTGGTCTGAGGTGACGCATGTTTCCCTTTACCAATATGGGATCATAGTTGTTGAGTGAGGTTTTCTTCAGCAGGTCGGCATTTTCCAATGAGGCAAGAAACAACGCGCCGATCCGCGCATGCAGGTCGGTAAGATTCCAGGAACTGATGTCCTCCTTCTCGTAACCCCTGGTGTTGCTGCGGTTGTAAAATTTCCAGCGATTGCGCTGTAAATAATTCCAATAGCGCCCTGCTGCAATGCTGTTGAGTATTGATTTTGCAGGTTCGGGGGCCGAATCTGCTTCCTTCTCGAGGTCGCCAATATTGCTGATGTCGGAATTCTCAACCAGCTGATCATTGAGTGAAGTTCTGTATACCAGCGCACGAATCTGCTGAACCTGGTTGTTTTCTTTTTTTGCTTTTGCATAAATAAGGTCAACTTCCTTCAGCGCACTTTTCAACAAACCTGAAGCGCCAATGAGAGAGTCAATTCGTTGCCATGATCTATCATAACTATTCATAGGCTTTTGAGCGAATACGGAAATAAAAAGAATAGAGAGGATGAGGGAAAGGCACAGCTTTTTAGCACGCATGATCATTGGTTTGGTTTATACCTGACTTGTCCGGCTGTTAAAAGGATGCATCACCACAGGTTTTTCATAAAAAAAACCGGACATCATCAATGTCCGGTTCACAAAATGGTATTTTTTTATGATTATTTTTTGTTTATCACTGATGCCATTGTCTTTCCTATGTCAGCAGGACTATTTACCACATGTATTCCGCATTCCCGCATGATCTTCATTTTCGCTTCGGCCGTATCATCAGCGCCGCCAACGATCGCACCGGCATGTCCCATCCTCCTTCCTGGTGGTGCCGTTTGCCCAGCGATGAATCCTACAACGGGTTTAGTGCCGTGTTCCTTGTACCATTTCGCGGCTTCGGCCTCCATGCCTCCTCCGATTTCACCGATCATGACTATGCCATCCGTTTCAGGATCATTCATGAACAGCTCCAGCGCTTCGCGGGTGGGCGTACCGATAATGGGATCTCCCCCGATTCCCACAGCTGTTGACACACCCAGTCCTGCCTTGGCCACCTGGTCCGCTGCTTCATACGTGAGTGTTCCTGATTTTGAAACAACCCCGATCCTTCCTTTCTTGAATACGAAACCGGGCATGATGCCCACCTTGCATTCATCCGCAGTGATTACACCCGGACAATTGGGTCCGATTAATCGGGTAGTCCTGCCCGATAGATAATTTTTTGCCTTGATCATATCCTGGATAGGAATTCCTTCAGTTATGCAAACGATCAGGTTCACTCCGGCATCGGCTGCTTCCATGATGGCGTCCGCCGCAAATGCGGGCGGAACAAAGATGATGGACACGTTCGCGCCTGTCTGAGCAACTGCCTCTGCCACGGTGTTAAAAACCGGTCTGTCCAGGTGGTTCGACCCACCCTTGCCGGGAGTAACGCCTCCTACCACCTGGGTTCCGTATTCGATCATCTGGGAGGCATGGAAGGTGCCTTCTGTGCCTGTAAATCCCTGGACCAGAATTTTAGAACTTTTATTAACAAGAATACTCATTGAAAAAAAATTAAGTGTGGCAAAAATAGGGAATGTTAGCTAATAGCGGGACCGTCACTATTCATCAGTTCATCCATGTCACGGTCGTTATCAATCTTTCCGCTCATCTCCAGCATCCTCATGTCCTTGGCGTCCTTCAGAAATTCGGAGGCAAAGATGAACTCGTTCAATCTTTCGTTCTTGTTGAATATGATCTCTTCGCGGGTACCTTCCCATTCCTTCAACCCCTTATGCATATAAATGATATGGTCGCCGGTTTCCATCACGCTGTTCATGTCGTGCGTGTTGACGATAGTAGTGATCTTATATTCCCGGGTTATTTCCTGAATAAGCCTGTCGATCACCAGGGCTGTCTGGGGATCCAGGCCCGAGTTGGGTTCGTCACAAAATAGATATTTGGGGTTCAGCACGATGGCCCTTGCTATGCCCACTCTTTTTTTCATCCCTCCGCTGAGCTCAGCGGGGTATTTTTTGTTTGATCCCACCAGGTTCACACGCTCGAGTACTTCGTTTACTCTTTTAAGTTTTGTGGCATAGTTGTCCTTTGTGAACATGTTGAGCGGAAACATCACATTTTTTTCCACTGTCAGGCTGTCAAACAATGCCGAACCCTGGAATAACATGCCGATTTGTTTGCGGATCTCCTTCTTTTCAGGCTCAGCCATTGCCATGAAGTTATCACCACTGTACAACACGTCACCGCTGTCGGGATGGAACAGCCCGACAATACACTTCATCAGCACCGTTTTACCACTTCCACTGGTGCCGATGATGAGATTGCATTTTCCCGCCTGCATGGTAGCGGTGACGTCATTGAGAATGACGTTGCCATTAAAAGACTTTCTTAAATTTCTTACTTCAATCATTGTAACAGAATTGCTGCGAGTACATAATCGGCAAACAGGATCGCTATACAGCTTACTACTACTGCTTTGGTGCTTGCCCTTCCGATCTCAAGTGAACCGCCTTCAACATGATAGCCGTAAAAAGCTGGAATGCTTGAAATCAGAAAGGAGAAAGTATATGCTTTAATAAGCGCAAAAAATACATTGTATGGAACAAAGTTTTCGAGCAAACCCTTGTCAAAGACATTAGGGGCGATGATGCCCGATGAGATCGCGGCCACCCTGCCCCCAAGGATGCCGAGGGCGGCGGAAAGAATTACCAGCAGCGGTATCATCAGCAGGCAGCCCAATACTTTTGGAAGTACCAGGTAGGTTTTGCTGTTGATGCCCATGATCTCCAGGGCATCGATCTGCTCGCTCACCCGCATGTTGCCGAGCTCGCTGGCTATTTTGCTTCCAACTACACCCGCCAGCACGATGCAAACCAGTGTGGGGGCAAACTCCAGGATCACGGTATCCCTGACAATCTGCGCAATGGTGGACTTTGGTATGATGGGATTGGTGAGCTGGTAGGCTGTCTGCAACGCCGAAACTGCGCCCATAAAAAATGAAATGATCACCACGATACCCAGGGAACCGAATCCGATCTCGGCACACTGATGCATGAATTCTTTCCAGTACATTCTACCGTTTTCCGGCCTGGAAAACATTCCCTTCATCAACAGCAGGTATCGGCCGAAGTCGGTAAAAAAATTCATAGCGAAATTATTTCTTCGAACGCTTCCACCAGGTAGACGTATCGACCTCGTCAATTGTATTTGATGATTTCATCTGGGCGTCGATCACGGCCACCATAGCCATGTTCACAATACTCCTGACTGAACTGCCCAATTGAAGCACGTGCACCGGTTTCTTCAATCCTAATAAAATGGGTCCTATTGCATCTGCCCCTCCCACTTCCTTCAATAAGTTATAGGCCACGTTGCCCGCTGCCAGGTTGGGGAAGATCAGGGTGTTCACGTCCTGCTCTACCAGTTCGCTGAAGGGGTAATTCTCTCTCAGCATTCTGTTGTCGAAGGCAAGGTTAGCCTGCATTTCGCCATCCACGATGAGTGTGGGATCCTTGTCCTTCACAATTGCCCTGGCCTCCGCCACCAATCGGGCTTCGGGAGAATTGCTGCTGCCAAAATTGGAATAACTCAGCATTGCAATCCTTGGTGTGAGACTAAAATTACGTACTTCGCGCGCCACAAGCAGGGTGATATCTGCCAGTTCCTCGGCGGTTGGTGTAAAATTGACGGTGGTATCCGCAAGGAACAATGGTCCCCGCTTGGTTAACAGCAGGTACATGCCCGCGATCTTCTTCACACCGGACTCCATGCCGATGGTCTGGATGGCCGGGCGAATAGTATCCGGATAATTTTTTGTAAGACCTGAGATCATTGCATCGGCTTCTCCGGTTTCCACCATCATGCAACCAAAATAATTCCTTTCGCGCACTGCCTTTTGCGACTCATAAAGATTAAATCCCCGGCGATTGCGCTTGTTGAAGAACAGCTCGGCAAATTCCTTTCGCTTTTGTTCCTGTGCATCAGAATGAGGATCGATGATAGGCAGCCCTTCGAGATCTATGCCATGCTGTTCGGCTATTTCCCTGATCGTTCTTTCATTACCAAGGAGTATTGGATAGGCCACCCCTTCATCATAAATGATCTGGGCGGTTTTCAGGATCTTGATATTATCTGCTTCTGCAAAAACCAGTCGGCGCGGATCCCTGCGGGCCTTGTTGCCAAGTACCCTGATCAGTTGGTTATCGACACCCAGGCGCTTGTCCAGCTCAATCGCATATTCTCCCCAGTTAGTAATCGTGGTCTGCGCAACGCCGCTGTCGATAGCTGCCTTGGCCACGGCCGGAGCAATGGTTGATAAGAGCCGAGGATCAAGAGGCTTAGGAATAATATAATTGGGCCCGAAAACAATGTTGTTAGCATTGTAGGCAATGTTTACGATGTCCGGAACAGTCGTCCTGGCCAGGTTCGCGAGCGCGTGAACAGCCGCAAGTTTCATTTCCTCATTTATCATGGTGGCCCTCACGTCGAGCGCTCCGCGAAAAATAAAAGGAAAGCCGAGCACATTGTTCACCTGGTTGGGATAGTCGCTGCGGCCGGTAGCCATGATAATGTCATCGCGCACGGCGAGGGCATCCTCCCACGTGATCTCCGGATCGGGATTGGCCATCGCGAAAACGATGGGTTTTTTGGCCATGGACTTCAACATCCCCTGGGTGAAGGTATTTCCTACACTTAAACCTATCAGCACGTCTGCATCCTTCACCGCCTGCTCGAGGGTGGTGCCTTCATTGCCGTTGATGAACATTTTTTTGTCGCCCTGCAGATCTGTTCTGCCGGCGTGTAAAATACCCGTGCGGTCGAACATGGTGAAATTGCCGGGTTTGGCGCCAAGAGCGATGTAGAGCTTTGCACAAGCCATGGCCGCAGCGCCAGCGCCGTTGACCACAAATCTCACTTTGTCTATTTTCTTTTTCTGGATTTCCAGCGCATTGAGCAGGGCGGCAGCACTGATGATTGCGGTGCCATGCTGGTCGTCGTGCATCACGGGAATCTTCATGCACTCGCGCAGCTTCTGTTCGATGTAAAAACATTCCGGTGCCTTGATGTCTTCAAGGTTAATACCCCCAAAAGTGGGCTCCAGTGCCTTGACGATGTCCACAAATTTCTGAGGGTCTTTTTCGTTGATCTCGATGTCAAAAACATCGATGTCTGCAAAAATTTTGAAGAGCACGCCTTTGCCTTCCATTACAGGCTTGGATGCTTCGGGTCCTATATCTCCTAATCCCAATACAGCAGTTCCATTGCTGATAACAGCCACCAGGTTGCCTTTGGCAGTGTACTTGTAAACAGTTTCGGGATGAAGGTTGATCTCTTTACAGGGTTCGGCCACCCCGGGCGAGTAAGCGAGCGAAAGGTCACGCTGGGTCTTGGCGTCTTTGGTAGGGATGACTTCAATTTTTCCCGGCCGGCCTTTGGAGTGGTACTCGAGGGCTTGTTCGCGCCTGAGGTCTTTTTGCATATTGATTTTTTCGTGATGACCGGAAGCTTCTTATATGCATACCGGAACGGTGCAATTTACGAAAAACCCTTACCTCTCAATGGATTATAAACCAGATACGGAATATTCTTTGGGTGAAACATGCACTATCGGGTACCAGGTCCTGTTAAAACTGGATAAAATTTTGACCGCTTAATGGTTAATGAACCATAATCTTCGTATTTATGAGAAGAAATCATCTCTTCAATTTTCCGGTATGCGGTCCATTTTTTCCTCCCTGGCAGTTTTCACAGTCATAATCCTTGGTTCCTGCAGGAAAAACCCCGGTGGTAACGGTCCTGATACCAGCGCGGATCTGATCAAGGATTCAGTGCTGCAGATCACAAGGGACATTTATCTCTGGAATACCCAGATTCCCGCAGACTTTGATGCCAGATCCTATGAAGGCCCAGTGGAGATCATGACCGGCCTCAGGAAATACAGTAAGGAAGAAGGGTTTGCCGATCCTGTAGACCATTACAGTTTTGCCATGACCAAAGAAGAATGGGACAATACCAGTTCGGGGATAAGCTCCGACTTTGGCCTGAATGTGTTCTTCCGGACCGATGGAGACCTCAGGGTAAGATCAGTGGAAAAGGCCTCTCCCGCCGGACTTGCTGGTGTAAGAAGAGGATGGAAGATTACCAAAATCAATAACAATTCCGATATCACCATTGCCAATACAGATTTTATCAGGGAAAACCTATACAACTCCGCAAACGCGACCATCAGCTTTGAAAAACCTGATGGCAGTATTGCTGAGGCGACACTCACGGCCACCCAGTACCAGGAGCACTCCATTTATCTAGACACACTCTATACGGAAGGATCCAGGAAAGTCGGCTACATCGTTTTCAACTCATTTCTGGGCGACACCACCGAAGCGAACAATGAGTTCGACAGAATATTCAGCAGCTTTGCGGCGGAATCGATCAATACACTGGTTATCGACCTGCGATACAATGGAGGTGGCTATGTGTCGCTCCAGGAAAAGCTGGCCGACTACATCGTTAAACCGATTGCCAACGGTAGCATCATGATGAAACAAAAGTTCAATCAGAATTACTCGATGCTCAATGAGACCACCGTGTTTAGAAAGGAAGGCACAATGAATATCGACAATCTGGTGTTCATTGTAAGTGACAATACAGCTTCTGCAAGTGAATTGCTGATCAACAATCTTCGGCCATACATGAATGTGAAGCTTGTCGGCGAGGCCACCTATGGTAAGCCTGTCGGTTTTTTTCCACTGGGTGTGGGCAATTATTACATTTTCCCTGTTTCTTTTCGTACGGTCAACAGTCTGGATGAAGGAGATTTTTTCGATGGAATCCAGGTCGACCAGGAAGTGGAAGATGGCATTGATAAAGACTGGGGAGATAAATCAGAGGCGCGACTGGCCAGTGTGCTGAAATACGTAAATACCGGGGCGTTCAGCCTGTTACCCGATGCCGGTCATGGATTGAATAGTAAGCTTGACGACAGCAGGTTAAAGGTGGTGAATGCCAAACTCTCAAATCAGAAATTCAGGGGAGCAGTGGGACATCGATTTTAAAGATCAGGTTTTCATACGACTGCATTCCTTCTTGTTCTTCTCGCGACGCGGTTTTTTTCTCCTGGGTTCTTCCTTTACCGTTTTCTTGTCGATCAGGGAAGCATCAGCCCTGGCTGCGTTCTCAATGGTGTTAGGGTCCTTCAATTGTTTTTTTACTGTTTCCGGAGATTGCGCAAAGAGCACAGTGCAAGAAAAGGATAGGCCAAGTAACAGAGAAAGTTTCTTCATATGGTAAGATAAAAATTAAAATCATTGGTGTCCGGTTAAATTTACGATTCCGGTGATTGTTTGCGAAGAGTCAGGCTTCCCATTATCTTTTCAGTGATTTGGACACTCCCAAGCCCCCTATTGGGAGAACAAGGGAGGTGCGACTATTTGTTTTTGTCGCTCTCGCATTTGTTTGAGCAGTGATTTTTCCGGAGATCTTAGAAAACTTTTCAGATCCATATAGGTCATCAGGTGCAGGCGGATCAGCCCTACAATATTAGAAAACGCCATTGATGAGCGGGTTCCCTTCTTAACCACCTTGAGTATTAAGTCAGCGATCAGGGCGCACCAGATCTGTATTTTGATGGCATTCTCATTGTCGCCCAGAAAGTATTGTAGCGGATAGTTTTGTTTGATTCGTTTGAAAAATGTTTCGATCTGCCAGCGTTGCCTATAGTAATTGGCGATGGTCAGCGGCGCCAGCTGCCGGTTGTTGGTCAGGAAGTAAAAATATTTCTTGCTTACCGGATCCCGGTAACCAATCAGGCGTGCCTGGGTATGTGTTGCTCTGTCATGATGGTTATGTCCCAGTTCAATGTAGTGATCCGACCCGATTCCCTGCTGCTTTTGATAGTCATTGACGTGACAACGTTGCTGAACCTGGTGCACACTAAGGTCTCTATGCCGGGTCACCCAGGTAACACCTTGCTGGTCCAATTGATTATATGTCTGGTAGCTGCGGTACCCCTTGTCAAAGACGACCACAGAGCCTTTGGGCAAGCGTACTTCCTTTAAAAAGCGGGCGTCATTGGCAGCGGCGGCACTGTAGCGGATCATGGTCGGCACGTCTGTGGAGGCATGCAGCAAGGCATGCACTTTTATTCCTCCCTTTCTACGACCGTCATGTCTGTTGCGACCTGCTCCTTTGAGTATCTCCTGGAACAAGCCAATGGTGGTAGCATCAAAAATATAAACATTGTCTTTTTTTGGCTGCCGCCGGCTGTCCGGTAAAACTGACTGGTAACGATTTAATAAACCCAGGTATATTTTTTCAAAAATCTCCGGATTACGTTTGCTGTTGGCATCGGAGATGGTGCTCCTGCGGGGATGGGCGTTCATTCCCAGGTGATGGATGCGTCTGTCCCATGCCAGAAGGCCCGTGGTCACTTCCCGAAGGCAGGTACATTGATTAAAAATGGCATAAAGCATGGTCACCAGATGCTCATAGGTCTTAAACGTCTTGTAGTAGCGATCACCTCCAAGTTCACGGGCCACTTCACTGACCAGGCCACGGGGAATGAAATTTAATACCTGGTTAAAAATTGGCTGTCCGGTAAAAAATATACCTTTGTTCATTGCTACATTTTTTGTGTCGTAACTTAAAAATAGCAAAAAGGGAAGCTGAAAAGCCTCCCTTTATTTATTTATCTAACCGGTTTAACCGGACACCAATGAATTAAAATTCACAGTTAAACGCAGAGACAAGAAGATTTCACGCAAAGGCAATAAAATGAAATCAAATTTCTTTGCGCTTTCCTTGGCGAATCTTCGCGTGAAATGCGCAAATGCACGAGGTTCCACACAATAGCATTTTTAATTTTTCATTTTTAATTTTTGATTTTTCAACCGCTTATTGTCCCCAGTCTCTTCCCGGGGGAATCGGCACCGTGATCTGCTTTTTACCACCATTAAGCGCCGGCTTGCCATTTTTAATGGGCTGAAACATGTAAACGAGGTGACTGAATACCTGTTCATGCACGGGCGTGAACAACATGTAGTCATAGCTTACTCTTTTCCCGGAACTGTCAATTAGCACGTCATACAATTGTTCTCTGCTGATCTCGGTGTTGCCGATGAGCATTTTCTTTTGGAAATTTTTATAGCTGCTGTCCGGAATTGCCCTGAGCGTGTCGGGTAGCCAGCTGTTGTTGTAATCTCCAAGCGTGTCGTAAGCATATGAAAGCAACTGAATGGACGTCCGGCTGTTCGCCACATCGGTGAACATCGGCTGAAGCACCAATCCACGATTCTGAAGGGAGTCAAGACGATATTGCACGGCCGCCGAGTCGTACCTGAGTACCGCGAAATTGATGCCGCCGTCACCGCCTGGTGCAACAGGAGGAGGTTCCGGGGAACAGGCATCAGAGAAAAGGATAAGTGACAGAATCCAAAGCAGGGACAGCGCCTTTATGAACATGGGGTATCTTTAATCTGCACAAAATAATACATAGTACAATCAAATGGGAGCCTGGGTCAATTTCAACGGAAAGTTTAAGGAAGAAGGAACACCATTGATCAACTCCGACAACCGGGGTTTCCGCTATGGTGACGGGGTTTTCGAAACCATCAGGGCTCTTGGAGACCGGATTCCCCTCTGGGACCTCCACATGGCGCGTCTGTTCAGGGGCATCAGCCTGCTGGGACTGTCCCTGCATTTGCAAAACGACGCCGACACCCTGAAGAACCAGGTTTTTGCCACCCTCGCGAAGAACGGGATAGTCGGTGTTGCCCGAGTTAGGTTGACGGTCTTCGGCGGTAATGGCGGCCTCTTCGAAGCCGATGGCAAGGAAGGAGGATACCTGATCGAGAGCTGGTCGCTCGAAACTTCTCAGATTTCATTTAATGAAAACGGGTTGGTGCTTGGTTGGTATATGGGTGGGCGGAAGTCGTGCGACGGGCTATCGGCAATCAAGTCGAACAGCCATCTGCTCTATGCTATGGCAGCCCGGTTTGCCAAAAAACAAAAATGGAACGATGCGGTCGTACTGAACACATTCGAAAGAACCTGCGAGTCGGCCATAGCCAATATATTTTGGATACGCGACGGGCAGGTATTCACCCCACCACTTTCGGAGGGCTGCGTAGCAGGAGTGCTGCGACATTATCTTATCGATCGCCTGAATGGCACCGACCTGGAAGTGACCGAAACACCAGCAACTCCCTCAGAAATTATGGAAGCCGATGAATTATTTCTTACCAATGCCGTTGCCGGTTTGCGCTGGGTAAAGCAATTAGAACAAAAATCGTTTTCGAACGGGATCAGCAGGGATATCTCCGGGTCAACCATTTTCAGGGATTTATGTTAATCATCTGATCTCTTTTGGCAATGGGAGGATCAGTATAGAATATGAGCGCATCAACAATTCCGACACTCATCAGTTTATTTTGGTTCCGGAGAGACCTCCGTCTATTTGACAATGCAGGCCTCTATCATGCTTTGAAGGGTTCTGCGCCTGTGCTTCCCTTATTCATCTTTGATCGCATTATCCTGGACCAGCTGAGCGAAAAGAATGACAACCGCGTGAAATTTATTCACGATACCGTCACTGCAATGAAGAAACAACTTGAGTCTATGGGCTCTGGCATCGAAGTTCAATATGGACAACCGGTTGAGGTAATTCGAACCCTGATGACGAAATACCGTATCAGCGCTGTGTACACAAATCATGATTATGAACCCTATGCCATTTCGAGGGATGAGGAGGTGCGCGAGCTGCTCAACGACTCGGGAATCGGGTTTCATACTTTTAAGGACCAGGTCATCTTTGAAAAGAGTGAAGTAACGAAGGATGATGGTCGGCCATATACCGTATTTACTCCCTACAGCAAAAAATGGAAGGCCAGGGTAAGCGAATTTTATCTCAGCAGTTATCCGGTAGAACGTTATCTGTCGAATCTGTGTAAGGATCAGGGATCAAAGATCCCCACACTGGCACAATTGGGATTCACCCGGGGCGATCAGGAGATTCCTTCTGTCGTGCCCGATCCGGGAATCATCAGAAGTTATGACAGTCAACGCGACTTCCCGGCCATCGCCGGCACTTCTCGGATGGGTATTCATCTCCGTTTCGGCACCGTGAGTATACGGCAACTTGTTCGCCATGCAGTCAAAGAAAACGAAGTATTCCTGAACGAACTGATCTGGAGGGAGTTCTATCAGATGATCTTATGGCATTTTCCCAGAGTAGGGAAGGGCCTTGCCTTCAAACCGGAATACGAGGGTATACGGTGGCGCAATGACGAAACTGAATTTGGGCTTTGGTGTGAAGGGAACACGGGCTATCCAATTGTTGATGCGGGTATGCGGCAGCTGAATGCAACGGGTTTCATGCACAACCGCGTACGTATGATCACTGCTTCGTTCCTGGTCAAACACCTGCTGATCGACTGGCGTTGGGGAGAAGCTTATTTTGCCGGGAAATTGCTCGACTATGACCTCGCTTCCAACAATGGGGGATGGCAATGGGCTGCCGGGAGCGGCTGCGATGCCGCGCCATATTTCAGGATCTTCAACCCTACGCGGCAGACAGAGAAGTTCGATTCCGGCCTGCACTACATCAGGAAATGGGTGCCTGAATTTGAAAGTTTCGGGTATCCCGAACCGATAGTGAACCATGAATTTGCCCGGAAGCGATGCCTGGAAGTGTTTGCCGAAGCGTTGAAGGGTCGGCCACCTGCCAAAGAATTTGCAGCTGGATGAGCAGAAGCTGTATTACCAATTACACTGAAGGCATGCTGTCATTGCAGGAACAATTCTATTTTATCAAAGGCAATCTTGTTGATGGCGCTGTGTATTTCGGTAAACTTTGAAACCGCGGCTTTGCCTTTCTTGCCCAATTCAACTGAAAAATCATTCACATAGAGATCGATGTGTTGTTTCATCACCTCGTCGCTCATCTCCTGCGCATTATTCCTGATGAACTCATTTATTACATCGGTTCTGGCGTATGCATGTTCGAGACTTCTCCTGATCAGTTTGTCAACCTGTTTCAGCAAGGCGTTATTGAAATCCCGCCGCATCACTATGCCGCCGAGAGGCACGGGCAGACCTGTTTCTGTTTCCCAAAAATTGCCCAGGTCTGTTTCTTTTACCAGGCCTTTGTCCTGGTAAGTAAAACGGTTTTCGTGAATGATCACTCCCAGCCGCAGACCGCGGATATTTTCCAGGCTGCCTGTATTATCCAGAACATATTGTTCAATCTGGTCGTATCGAAGAAACAATTTTCGGGTCGCTTCCGGGTAAGCCATTGAAAAGAGAACATGGGCAGTGGTGTGCTCACCGGGTATGGCAACACTACAGTCTTTCACCGCCGGAGCTGGTACGGGAAATGGAGCAACCAGTAAGGGGCCAACGCCCTTGCCTAATGCACTGCCCGAGTTCAGCACGATGTATTTTTCTACAACCAATGGCAGGCTCCCGTAGCTGATCTTGGAGATGTCGAGTTCGCCATGAATCACCATTTGATTCAGGGTTTGGACGTCTTCCATATGTACGTCAAATTCAAGACCCTCCGTGTCTATTTGTTGATTAACCAGCGCATCAAAAATAAAAGTGTCGTTCGGACAGGGAGAAAAGCCCAGGCTAAGTTTCATGATATTGCTTTACAGTGAAGAAAGGATTTCCATCAGTTTGGTGTTGAGCAACCCGATGGATTCTTTCATTTTCCATTTTGACTTGTCGCGTTCACCTGCAAAGTTAGAGATAGACCTGATTTGCAAAAATGGAATAAATTGCCGGAGACAGACATAATGCAGAGCGGCGCCTTCCATCGATTCCACCACCACATTGTATTTTTTGTATATTTCTTCAGCCTTTTGTGTTGTGGAGCTGATCGAATTAACCGTTGCTCCCGGCACTTTTTTCAAAGAGGCAATCTCACCGGGAAATACCGAGTTATTGACCAACCTGCCTGATGTGAAAGGCGCTTCATCCGGATCAACTAGCTGAAGGTCGAAGAGATCACTCAGACTTCCGTTTTCGGAGACTCCGAGATCGGCAAAAATTTCCGAATCCACCACCACTACCTCGCCCGGTGGAAAGGCGGGAACGTAAGTTCCGCCAATCCCCGCCTGGATGATCAGGTCGGGTTTGTTGTTGACGACTGCTGCGGTTAGGCTGTAGGTGGTAGCAGCGGTACCGATGCCCGTTACCAGCAGACGCATCTTATGCCTTGCATTCCTGCCCGATTTTTCGAGATAGGCCGGTATCAGGGGTAGTTCAAAAGCCGTCGCTGAAGCGATCAGTATATTCATGGCTGCAAGTTCCGTTTTTCAGATCATAACAGAACTTTACTCAAGTCGCTGTACCTTTGCGAAAATTCTGAGGCAGGATGGTATACCTCACCAGGCTGGAACATTTTAACGCCGCGCACAGACTGTATAATCCTTTATGGGACAAGGAAAAAAATAAGGCGGTTTATGGCAAATGCGCAAATGAAAACTGGCATGGACATAACTATGAATTATTTGTTACGGTTAAAGGTGATCCCGATCCTGAAACAGGATTTCTGTTTGATGTGAAGCAATTAAGCGGCCTGATCCGGAAATACGTTTCGGACAAACTCGATCATAAGAATCTGAACGTCGATGTTGAATTTATGCGCGGTAAGCTTTGTTCAACAGAAAACCTGGCCATTGCTGTTTGGGATCAACTCGTGCCACATATTCCCGGGAACGTGAAGCTGCATTGCATCAAACTCTATGAGACGCCCCGGATTTATATCGAGTATTATGGTCCGGATTCCTGATCTTCAAACTTTCATATTAAAATACACGAAGTGGCGAGGAAGATAGCTGTTTTCAGAAAAGAACATTTCAATGCCGCTCACCGGCTTTTCAACCCTTCCTGGGACAATGAAAAAAACGACGAGGTGTTTGGAAAATGTAATAACCCGAATTTCCATGGGCACAATTACGACCTGGTTGTAAAGTTGGTTGGCGAACCAGATCCCGAGACGGGCTATTTGATGGATCTGAAAATTTTGAGCGATATCATCAGGGATAATGTCCTGAATCGTTTTGATCACAAAAATCTGAATCTGGACACCACCTATTTCAAAAATCTTAATCCAACTGCCGAAAATATTTGTATAGTTATTTACGATATCCTTCGCGAGAAGATCGACCGGCGGCTGGACATGCAGGTCAGACTTTATGAAACCGAAAGAAATTTTGTCGAGTTTCCCATCAATTAATATAATTAACAACCTCAGGCATGGCATATCATAAAATAGAACAATACGATGAAGACATTACCAACGGCTTAAAGGATCACTATGCAAATATTCTCAGGCTGCTGGGTGAGGATCCGGACAGGGAGGGCCTGTTGAAAACTCCCGAACGGCTGGGAAAGGCGATGCAGTATCTCACGCAGGGATACAAGATGGATGCCAGGGCCATTCTCGATTCCGCGAAATTCAACGAGGATGTCAGCGAGATGATCATCGTGAAAGATATTGAATTGTACAGCATGTGTGAACACCACCTGCTGCCTTTTTTCGGCAAGGCACATGTTGCCTACATTCCAAACGGATGGATTACTGGTCTGAGCAAGATCGCAAGGGTGGTTGATGTGTATTCAAGGAGATTCCAGGTTCAGGAACGGCTGACTACCGAGATCCTTAATTCCATCAAGGAGTCCCTGAACCCGCTCGGCGTTGCCGTGGTGATCGAGGCATCGCATTTGTGTATGATGATGAGGGGCGTGCAGAAACAAAATTCGGTGACTACTACCTCCGCATTCTGGGGAGAATTTGAAAAGAATGAAACACGCAGTGAATTTGTGAAACTGATATCTTCGCGCCTGCATTAAACCACAAACAGAGAATTGATGAAACTGGCTTATATTTTTCCTGGTCAGGGCTCCCAATTTCCAGGCATGGGCAAGGAACTTTTTGAAACCAATGCCTTTGCCAAAAAACTTTTTGAACAGGCAAATGAAATTCTTGGATTCAAAATTTCCGACCTCATGTTCAATGGTTCGGAGGCAGATCTGAAACAAACCAACGTTACCCAGCCTGCAGTATTCCTGCATTCGGTAATTGCCTTCAAGTGTGCCGACCAGATAAAACCCGATATGGTGGCAGGCCACTCCCTGGGCGAGTTCTCGGCCCTGGTGGCCAATGGAGTGCTGAGCTTTGAAGATGGGCTGGCCCTGGTGGCCGTTCGCGCCAGTGCAATGCAGTCTGCCTGTGAGGTTAATCCTTCTACGATGGCCGCCATACTTGGGCTGCCTGATGAAAAAGTAGAAGCCATTTGTGCATCGGTGGAGGCATCCACCAAAGAAATTGTTGTGCCGGCAAATTACAACTGTCCAGGTCAGGTCGTGATCAGCGGAACAATAAAAGGAGTGGAGGCGGCGTGTCAGCAGGCCAAGGAAGCAGGGGCGAAGAGAGCAGTGGTACTACCGGTGGGTGGGGCATTTCATTCGCCACTGATGGAGCCTGCCAGGAAAGAACTGCAGACGGCAATCGAAAAGACAACATTTTATCAGCCTTCCTGCCATATTTATCAGAATGTGGTCGCTAAACCGGTATCCAACCAGGACCAGATCAAGGTGAACCTCGTGGATCAACTAACCGGTCCGGTAAGGTGGACGCAAACGATCCAGGAGATGGTTGCTGATGGGGCAAAGAGATTCACCGAAGTGGGACCCGGAAAAGTATTACAGGGACTAATAACCAAGATCAACAAGGACGTGGAGGTGAATGGAGTTTAATTTGAACTTTGCAAGCCTAATGTCCCCACTTCACGATTGTAGCACCCCAGGTGAATCCCCCTCCAAATGCCGCAAGAACCAACAGGTCATCTTTTTTTAGTTTAGGTTCATATTCCCAGAGACAGAGCGGGATCGTAGCCGCGGTGGTATTACCAAAATGATCGATATTCAGCATAACTTTTTCCGGCGAAAGTCCGATCCGCGAGGCCGTGGCATCGATGATTCGTTTGTTAGCCTGATGAGGTACCAGGAACGCGATATCATCGCCGGTAAGGTTATTTCTCCTGAGCAACTCTTCACTTACATCGGCCATGCCGGTCACCGCGAATTTAAAAACCTGGGGACCTTCCTGGTAGATGTAATGCTCTTTGGCCAGTACCGTAGCCATTGTCGCGGGGTGGGCCGAGCCACCGGCTTTCATATGCAGGTATGAGGCGCCGCTCCCATCGGATTTGAGTAAACTGTCCAACACGCCGTAGCCTTCGTAATTCGGTTCCAGCAGGATCGCTGCGCCTCCGTCACCGAAAAGAACACAGGTCGTGCGGTCGCTGTAGTCCACTATGGCGCTCATTTTATCGGCGCCCACCACCACTACCTTTTTGTATCTGCCGCTTTCAATGTAAGCAGCGCCATTGGTTACCCCAAAGAGAAAACCTGAACAAGCTGCCCCCAGGTCATAACTCCAGGCATTGATAGCCCCGACCTTTTCACAAATAATATTTGCGGTGGCCGGGAAGGTCATGTCTGGTGTAACTGTGCAACAAATAAGGCAATCTATTTCAGAAGGATCGATGCCCCTTTTTTTGCAGAGATCTATTACCGCCGGCGCTCCGAGGTCGGAACTTCCTTTTCCCTCCCCCCGCAGGATCCTTCTTTCCGACACCCCGGTACGGGTGCGGATCCAGTCGTCATTGGTGTCAACCATTTTTGCAAGGTCGGCATTTGTCAGTTTATCGTCGGGTACAAAACCACCAACGGCGGTGATGGCGGCGGTCAATTTTTGAATCATGGATCATTATTAGAGGCCGCAAAATACGGAAAACCCTAATTTTGAAGGCATGATCGCTTTTCTGAGAGGCAGCTTCGTCCGGAAAACTCCTGCCCTGGTGCTTGTTGACGTGAATGGAGTGGGTTACGAAGTGCATATCAGTCTGAATACTTATTCAAGTATTGCGGGTCTTGATCAGGGAAATCTGCATACCTATCTGCAGATCCGGGAAGACGCACACTTGTTATATGGTTTTTTTGAGGAATCGGAGAAAGAGATGTTCATCCTGCTGATCGGAGTGTCGGGTGTGGGTTCATCCACTGCCAGGATGATGCTGTCGGCCATGAAGCCCGATGAAATTACAAGAGCCATCATCCAGGGAAATGCCAGGCAGCTCGAAAGCATCAAGGGGATCGGAAAAAAATCCGCTGAGCGAATCATTCTTGAATTGAGGGATAAAGTCGGTAAAACTGTGTCGGATTTAAATATTGGTGAGTTGACAGGCAATAGGTTGGATGAGGACGCGTTAAATGCACTCATCTCCCTGGGAATAGCCAGACCAACCGCCGAGCAGGCGATTTCCAGGGTTAGGAAATCCGACCCCGCCTTGTATAAGATAGAAGACCTGATTAAACAAGCCTTAAAAAACATCTAAGCCTATCAGAGGATCTATACCTAAATTCCTGCGTAAACCAATTGATCCGGAAACTAACTACTGTCGGGAAGACCATCCTGAAACTAACTGTCGCGTTCCTGCTATCTGCGTCGTCAGTACATCTCTATGCCCAGCAAAGAGATTCTGCGGACGGTGTCAGAAGTGATGACACAACGGTCCTGAGCCCTCCGGACCCTAATGCGCCGCGACTGCCCGACCCCAGCGCCCCGCGCCTGCCTGTCGACACCTCGGTAAGCAATATCCCTGATACGCTTAAATTTCCACTTACCGACAGAAGAGGAGAGAAGTATACCGGAGAACCAAAAAATACATTCGACCTTGCTGATCCCTCCAACATATCCGATTCGGTTGTTTACGATCCGAAAACAAACCAATATTATATTATTGAGAAAGTTGGGAGCTTCTATTACCGTAAGCCAACCTATCTCACTTTTGATGAATTCCTGAGGGTCAGGTCCAGGATGCAGGAGCGGGAATATTTTCAGAAGAGGTCAGATGTACTGTCTTCCCTGAACCGGAAAATGCTGAGACCTAAACTATCTATAACGGACAACCTGTTCAACAGGATATTCGGCAATGGCAAGATCGAGATCCGGCCCCAGGGCGATATCAACCTCATCGCGGGCTATCAGGGCCAGAACATCAAAAATCCGGCGCTCCCGGAAAGGGCACGCAAAAATGGCGGCTTCGATTTCGACATGAACGCCAACCTCAACGTCATCGGAAATATTGGCAACAAGCTCAAACTTCCAATCAGTTACAATACCCTCGCGAATTTTGATTTTGAAAACCAGCTTAAGCTGGACTACACCGGCACCGACGACGAGATCATCAAACGGATCGAGGCTGGTAATGTGTCGTTCAGTTCCAAGGGCTCACTCATTCCCGGCGCCCAGTCGCTGTTTGGTTTAAAGACGCAGCTTCAGTTTGGAAAACTGTTCATCACCGGCGTCCTCGCCAACCAGCGTGCCCAGAAACAATCACTGGGTGTCCAGGGAGGATCCACGAACACCTATTTTGAGTTCAAGGCCAACGACTACGAAGAAAACAGGCACTTCCTGCTCTCCCAATATTTCAGGTCGAATTACAAAAATGCAATGAAGAACCTGCCCGTGGTGAATTCACAGGTGCAGATCCTCAGGATAGAAGTGTGGGTAACCAACCGGAACGGGTCCACTACGGAAACCCGTGATGTGGTGGGTCTGATGGACCTTGGTGAAGCACAGCCCTTCAACCCCGCCGTGTTGCCAAATCCTGCAAAGCAATTACCCAATGGCATTCCCGACAATGACGTAAACCAGCTTTACCGCAACATCATCAATGACCCCAGCAGCCGAAATTCATCGACTATCACCTCCAAACTCGGGTCGCTCGGACTGAGAGCAGTGCAGGATTTTGAAAAGACCTTCGCACGGCAACTCGGGCCTTCCGATTTTTATTTCAACCCACAGGTAGGATTCATCTCCCTTACACAGCCTCTGCAACCCGATGAGGTGCTGGCAGTGGCATTCCAATACAGTTACAATGGAAAGTTCTACCAGGTGGGAGAGTTCTCGCAGGATGCCCCGCCTGACACCACAGCCACACAGGGCGGATCACAGAAAGTCCTTTTCCTGAAATTATTGAAGGCGACTTCTCAACGGACCAACCTTCCCCTCTGGGACCTGATGATGAAAAACGTCTACTCACTAAAAACCAAGGATGGCAGTTATTTGTCCGCCATCCAACCGGGTGATTTCAAGCTGAACATCCTTTATGAAGAACCCAGCCTGGGTCAGAAAAGATTCCTTCCAGAAGAAACCCCTGCCGGCGGCGTTCCCCTGCTAACATTGCTCAACCTTGACAGGCTGAACACGCGCAATGACCCATTGCCGGACGGGGTATTTGATTACATCGAAGGATTCACGGTACTGTCGGCACAGGCGAAGATCATCTTTCCGCAGCTCGAGCCATTCGGCCGCGATCTCGACTCCTCGGCATTCTCGGGAGCTTCGCAGGACCTTAAAAATAAATATGTCTATTACCCGCTATATGACACCATCAAGGAGATTGCGAAAACCTATGCCAATCTTGACAGGTATATCATCAGTGGAACTGCCAAGGGACAGTCCACTTCGGAGATTCAGCTCGGGGCCTTCAATGTGCCACCGGGGTCGGTGACCGTGTCGGCAGGTGGACAGGTACTCAAGGAAAATATCGATTACACGATCGATTACAACCTGGGGACAGTGAAAATTATCAACGCCGGAATTATTAGTTCTGGAATGCCCGTAAGCGTTCAGTTTGAAAATAACGCTGGCTTCGGCATCCAGCAACGAAACTTCCTGGGGCTGCGACTCGACTACCTGGCGAAATCGACGGCTTCTGAAGCCCTGACCATTGGCGGATCCATGGTGCGGCTTGGAGAACGCCCTTTCTTTACAAAAACGGGATACAACGAAGACCCAATCCGTAATACGATGTACGGACTGGATTTTAATTATCGCACAGAACTACCGCAATTGACCCGATGGCTGGACAAGCTGCCTTATTACAATACCACCGAAATGAGTACCGTTACAGCTTATGGTGAGGGCGCGGTGCTAAAACCTGGCCACCCCAAACAGATCGGCAAAGGGAGCAGCGGGCTGATCTTCATCGACGACTTTGAAGGTTCCAGAAATGCGATCGACCTTCGTTTCCCTCTGGTGAGCTGGGGATTGGCTTCGACACCGGCAGGAAACGGCCTCTTTCCCGAAGCCGATCGGCGCGATACCCTTGAATATGGATTCAACAGGGCGAAACTGGCCTGGTACAATATCGAGCCCGTACTGCAGGACCGGAGGAATTCAAATAATCCTATCGACGATGACCTGGTGAACAATCCCAGCGTGCGGCAGGTGAAGGTCACCGAAATCTACCCGAACAGAACGCCAGACTTCGGCCAGGCCCAGCTGGTCACCTTCGACATGGCCTATTTTCCCACCGACATCGGCCCGTACAACTACGACGCAAGGCCAACCAGTGTAACCGCAGCAGGCAAGCTCCTCAACCCGAAAACAAGATGGGGCGGTATCATGCGTGGACTGGATCAGGTGGATTTTGAAACAGGCAATGTTGAATACATCGAATTCTGGATGCAGGACCCTTTTCTCAACAAGCCTACCAGCACCGGTGGTGAACTCTATTTCAACCTCGGCAATATTTCCGAGGACGTACTCAAGGATGGTAAACGCTTTTTTGAAAATGGCATAAGCGGTGCCGTGACCAACGCCATCGAAGATTCTTCAACAGTATGGGGTAAGGTACCTGCCAATCCCATCCAGGTAACACAGGCCTTCAGCAATGACCCGGCTGACAGACCCAGGCAGGACGCTGGTTTCGACGGCCTTGATGACGCGGGTGAGCAAAGGAAATTTCAACAGTACCTGAATGACCTGGCTTCCGCATTCGGAGTAAACTCCCCGATCTATCAGCAGGCACTGGCGGATCCATCGCGCGATGATTTCAAAAATTACCGCGACGCTTCCTTTACTAACCGCGACGATGCGATTCAACGATATAAAAGCATCAACAGCCCACAGGGAAATTCGCCGGTTGCAGGTACAAACGATCAGTTCGTAAGTGCGTTTACGCTCTATCCCGACCAGGAAGAATTCAATAAGGATAATACCCTTAATGAACTTGAAGAATATTTTCAGTATAAGGTGGAGCTTAAGCCTCAGGATCTGGATGAAGTAGGACAGAATTTTATTACCGATGTGCGCACCTTCACACCAAGCGGGGGTGCACCCGAAAAATGGTATCTCTTCCGCGTGCCAATAGCTGAGTATGAAAAGAAGGTGGGCAATATTCCTGATTTCAAATCCATTCGTTTTATCAGGATGTTCATGTCCGGCTTTGAAGACTCTGTAGTACTTCGTTTTGCAAAGCTTGAACTGGTGAGAAATCAGTGGAGGAGATTCAATTATGAACTGGATACCACAGGACAGTACAAACTGATCCCGGCTAATGCCGCAGCCACTTTCAATCAGCTTGCCGTCAACATCGAAGAAAATAATTCGAGGTCGCCGATACCTTACAAGACACCCCCAAATGTTGTCCGTCAGCAACAGCTTTCCAATAACAATGTCAACCTGCTGCTGAACGAGCAGTCGCTGAGTTTACAGTCCTGCAACATGGCCCGTGGTGAAGTGAGAGGCGTTTTCAAAACGTTGAACCTCGATCTTCGTCAATATGGAAAACTATTCATGTACACTCATATTGAATCCGGGGGCAGCTTCGATGACCTCCAGGACAATGACATGTACACTGTGATCCGGTTGGGCAATGACCTGATCAATAATTATTACGAAATCAGAATTCCGCTAAAGAAAACCGCCTGGGGTGCGACCGCGGAAAGTGAAATCTGGCCCGAAGTGAACGACCTTGAACTGGACCTGCAACAATTAATCGGCCTGAAAGTGATGCGCAATAATGCAGTGCAACCCACATCATACTATAAAACTACCGGACCTGACGGTAAGGAGTATGCGATACTGGGTAACCCTAATCTTGGTGAGGTAAGGATCTTCTTCCTCGGTGTTGAGAACAGGAAACGCGACAATGCCTGTACGGAAGTATGGTTCAATGAGCTCAGGCTGGGTGACCTGAATGAAGATGGCGGATGGGCAGCCACGGGAAGGGTGGACTTCAAACTTGCGGATCTTGGAACCCTTTATGTGTCCGGTATGTCCAGGAGCAAGGGCTTTGGAACAATAGAACAAAGAGTAAACGAAAGGTCGAGGGAAGACTTCACCCAGTTCGATCTCGCCACCAACCTCGAACTTGGTAAACTCATTCCCGAGAAAGCGGGCATCTCCATTCCATTCTATGGTGGCATTTCGCAAACTGTTGGAACACCCGAATACGACCCCTATGATTTGGATGTGAAGTTTAAAGACAAACTAAATGCCGCCCCCGCGTCCATGCGCGATTCAATTAAGGACAACGCGGTTGATGTGAAAACCATCAAGACTTTCAACTTCACCAATGTAAAGAAGAACAATACCAGCGGAAAAAAACAGCAGCTATGGAGCATCGAGAATATTGACCTCAGCTACTCCTATTATAAAGAGGACCAGAAGAATCCATTAATAGAAAGTAATTCAATCGTCCGGCACAGGGCCGGACTGGGGTACAACTATGTATCGACCCCGAAGTTCATAGAACCGCTCAAGAGAACAATCAAGTCGAAGTCGCCCTGGTTCGACATTATCAAGGACCTCAACCTGAACCCCGTGCCGAGCCTGCTGGGATTCAGGGCAGATGTCAACCGACAGTTTGGTGCCTACCGCCCCAGAAATGTTGGCGGCCCGAAATTCGGGTTGCCTGAGACCTATGACAAGTATTTCACCTTCGACCGAAACTATAATCTAAGGTGGGACCTGACCCGTTCACTCAACCTGGATTTTTCTGCGATCAATAAATCCTGGGTTGATGAGGATTCTGGCAGACTGAACAGTGATGGCAAGGCCCGAGTGAAAAGAAATTTCCTGAACGGAGGGCGAACGATCTCTTATCAACAGAGCGCGAACCTGTCATATGTGCTGCCTACGATGAAGGTGCCCGCACTCGACTGGACCTCAGTGCGAGTGAACTATATAGCCTCATTCAACTGGCTGGCAGCTTCCCTGGTCGCTAGAAGCCTGGGCAATACACTGGCGAATGAGCAACAAAAGAATGCAACTGCTGAATTCGACCTCACCAAACTGTACAGCAAATCGAGATTCCTCAGGGCCTTGGATGAAGGTCCTGCGCCGGCGGGTCCGTCGAACAAAAAGACCGACACTACAGCACAGAAAGGGAAGAAGCCGAAAGATCCTTCTGAACCACTTCAACTCTCTGGTGCCGTGAAATTTGCGGGACGCATTATCACCTCGCTCAAGCGCATCAGCATCAACTACACCGACAATGCAACGGCTAGTATTTATGGATATACCGACAGCACCAGGGCCCTGGGCATGAATTTCCATTCCGGTGCCCCGGGTCTTGGGTATGTATTCGGTCGCCAACCCGACACCAGTTTCATCAACTCACTGGCGCGAAAAGGCCTGATCACGGGCGATCCGAATTTTAATTACCAGAACCGCCAGGATATCAATCAACAGCTCACGATCAGCGCGCAATTGATGCCGGTCCGTGATCTCACCATTGATATCAAAATCGACAAGACTTTTGGAAAGATGTACAGTGAACTATATAAAGACACGACGGCAGCCGGATTCAGCGGACAGTTTGCCAGGCTCAATCCCTTTTCCGAAGGTAGTTTCAGCGTCAGCTATATTTCTTACCAGACGTTGTTTTCGAAAATCGATCCGAATGAAGTGACCCAGACTTTTCTGAAATTCCAGGACTACCGGAAGATCATCGCGGCGCGGCTCAGTACTGAAAATCCAAATTCGGGGGGGCAACAGTTTACCGATGGGTATTACCTGGGATATGGAAAATATTCGCAGGAAGTGCTCTTACCTGCCTTTCTTGCTGCCTACACCAACAAAGACCCCAACTCTATTTCACTGGTAAAAAACAGCAATCCGAACATCAGGTCCAACCCTTTCTCAGGCATACTGCCCAAACCTAACTGGATCATTACATACAACGGGTTGACCAAGATACCGGGAATGGAAAAAATATTCACCAGCTTCACAGTGACGCACGGTTACAACAGCCGGTTGAGTATGAATCGTTTTGAATCTGCGCTTCTGTTCCAGGATGAGAATCGCCTGGGCTATCCAAGTTTTATCGACACGCTTACAGGAAACTTCATTCCTTATTTTCTGGTTCCGAATATTACAATCAGCGAACAATTTTCTCCTCTGATTGATCTGGATATGCAGTTTACCAATCAGGTGAATGCCAGGTTTGAATTCAAAAAGTCCAGACAGCTGAGTCTTAGCCTCGTGGATTTCCAGCTGAGTGAATCAAGGTCAACCGAATATACCGTTGGTGCCGGTTTCAGAAAGAGGGGAGCTTTTTCATTCATCAAGTGGAAGGGCAAACCGTTGCAGAACGATGCTGCCTTCCGGTTGGACCTCAAGTTCCAGGATGATGCCACGGCCAACTCACGCCTGGATCAGCTACAGGCCCTGCCCACTGCGGGTCAACAGGTGATTACCATCAATCCGACTATTGATTATGTGATCAGTAACAGGATCAATCTGAAGTTTTATTTTGAACAGAGACGTGTTTCGCCGAAGATATCTACTGCACCGCCGATCATCAATACCCGGGCGGGGATTGAGATAAAGCTGTCATTGACACAGTAAATTGTGGGGGCTTAAACTGAATTCTTAAACTGTCTTTCTCATCAACAACACATATCCGCACATCTTCTTTTTATTCTTGTTGGTCTGAACCGGCTTGATCATGTAGTATTCGCTGTTATGGGGTATGAAATTAAAGCTGATGATGTTCCCATCAGGATCACCCCAGATGGTTTTCCTGTAAACAACCTGCTTTTCGCTGTAATCGAACATACGCACTTCATAAAGTCTTGAAGTGGGATCACCGATAAAAATAAACTGGTAAGCTGTATCTGCGTTCATCGGCAGCACTATCGGCATCTCGTATTCACTTTCCATCGTCAGCGAAGCTTCGCGCAACACGATGTACCCTTCCTGCGAATAAAATGCTTTCACACTGTCGGCTGTAACCTGATAGGGGTTTACATCGCAGTTTTGCTGCCTGGTTACCTCGTTTTGCGCTTTTAGGCTTAGGGTCGAAATCAGGATCACGAACGCAACAATAAGCTTACATAGGAATAGTAATTTCTTCATTATTAGCCGGATTAGTATAATAACGTCTGGAAACCGATAAAATTAATTCTTTCGACTCTAACTGCAAAGAATAGGGGTTTTTGAGTATCTATTGGCTTTTGTGGAAATAATACGAGTTAGCTTGCGCAGTTCCGGACATTACCAGGTCGTTTATGCACACATGAGCAGGCAGCGATGAGCAGAAAAACACCACATTTGCCACGTCTACGGCACTCAAAGGAATAAATCCCTGGTAAACCGACCTGGCCATCTCCTCATCTCCCTTAAATCGCACCAGCGAGAATTCCGTTTCAGCCGCTCCGGGATGAACGGCAGTTACCTTGATCCCGTGCCTTAGCAGGTCAATCCGCATGGATTGCGACAATGCATCTACTGCGTGTTTTGAAGCACAATACACATTGCCCTTTTCGTACACTTCCTTTGCGGCCGTGGATCCAATGTTAATGATCTGCGGATTGTCTGATTTTTTCAGTTGCGGCAACAGGGCCCTGGTAACGTAAATCAGTCCTTTCAGGTTCGTATCTATCATGTTTTCCCAGTCTTCCATCTGCGCATCATCAAAAAAATCACGGCCAAGGGCCAGCCCCGCGTTGTTCACAAGCAGGGAAACCGGTGTCCATTCTGCGGGCAGGTTTTCAATTTGCTCTTCCACTGCACTCCTCTGCCTGACGTCAAAACACAACGTGAGGACGTCTGCTTTGTATTTTTCGCGGAGGACCTCCGCTGTGGCATCGAGTTTGTCTTTCCTTCTACCGGTTATGATCACCCGATATTTTTCAGTAGCTAATTTTTCTGCAATTGCTTTTCCAAAACCTGAAGTGGCGCCTGTAACCAGGGCAATTCTACTCATCATATATGAATTTGTTAACGTACAAGTGTGGCCGTTCCTTTTCTCTGAACTTTTTTGCCTGTGTAATCTGTTGCTTTGATAATCCACACATAGGTGCCTGTAGGTTGTATCATTCCATTGATCATGCCATTCCATCCTCTCCCGATCTCGGAGGTCTGATAAACCATCTGTCCCCACCGGTTGAATACCCTGAAATACTCAAGACTTGAAATGCCAACAGGTTTTGGCTCAAGCTGACTGTTTAGGCTGTTAGGTACAAAGGCATTGGGTACAAATATATCGGGAAGTGTATTGAATACTTTTACGTTGATCGTGTCGAGACCAAAGCACCCCTCTTCGGTGAAGGTACGCATGATATAACTTGCATTTGCGTCGAGTACCGCGATCGGGCTATTGGTTGATGTCAGATTCAGCCCCGATTCGGGCGACCATTCAAAGAGTGGTGCGCCACTACCATGCAACAGCAATGGCTGTTGTTTGACTACGGCAGTGTCATTTCCGGCGAAGGCAATGATCTCATCCTTAACATTTACGAACACTTCATCAATTCCGGGCTTGGGGCAACCTAATGTGTCATAGACAAGCAGCCGGTATGTTCTTGACCTTAGCGGGTACACCTTGGGGTCGAGCCGATCGCTACCGGACATCGCATTTAATGGCTCCCACCGGAAGCTCGAGCCGTTCATCGATCCCATCAGCGTGGCCGTGTCCTCGAAGCAGATGGTTGTATCTGCACCAGCGGCGGCGATGGGGTAGGGAACCGTCTTAACACTTACCGAATCAATGGCCAGGCAGGAGCCGATCCTGGATTCTACCATGTATTTTGTTGATGCAAGCGGCACCGTTTTCGGATACTTGTCCGTCGTTTCAAAGATCCTGGTCTGGGGCTCACTGGTCCAGGTGTAACGAAGTCCGTCACTGACGGGGTTTAGGGCTACGGTGTCCGTCGTGCAGATTGTCGTGTCTGCCCCTGCATCGAGTGTAACATGATCAACTACCCTGACCAATATGTCTTCCGTGGCCACACATCGGTTCTCCGTCATCGTTACGGTGTAGGTAGTGGTTCTTTGCGGATTTACCACGGGGGTACCAGAGGTCCGGTTGACCATCTGATCATTAGGGCTCCATGTAAATACGCCGTCTCCGATGGCCATCAGCTGAAGGCTGTCGAGATTGCACATCAGCGTGTCTTTGAAGGGGATGGTCAGATCAGGTTTGTCCTTGACTTCCACGGCCTGCGAGAGGGTGTCAATACAACCCTTGTCTGAGCCGACTATAAGCTGCACCGTTTTTGTGCCGAGTGAATTATATTTCCAGGTTGGATTCTGACTTTGCCGAACCGTGTCATCGCTGGTGGTTTCATCTCCAAATTCCCATCTCCTGAAATTCACCGAACCATAGGTGTATCTGCTTTCATCCTGAAAACGGAAGGGTGTGAAGATACAGGCCCCATTAAAACTGAATTTTGGAAATGATCCCGGCCAGACCTTCGCGATGGTTGACGTTGAATCCAGGCATTGCCCTGCCAAAACCACTTTTAATTTTACTTTGTAATTATTGGGTTCCTGGTACTTATGCTGGATGGTGCCATCGGCCACAGTGGAGGTCTGTGCCTCAGTGCCGTCGCCAAAATCCCAGGTGTATACAGAACCAGTTGGGTTCACCTGCTCGTTGCGGAACACCACGTTGAAGTCATCACAATAAGCATAATCGGGTTTCAGGTTGGCCTTTAATGGAATACAATCCGACACTTTTATGTGAATGTCTTTCCTGTGGGTGTTGATGGCCACGTTGTTCCTGTATTCGGTAACACAGACCGTTACCACATACTGACCGATACTTGAAGGCGCCGTGCCTGTCATCATACCCGTCTTACTATTGATCGTGACATCGGGCCCCATTGGAGAAGCCCCGGAAAATGTGTTCTTATAACTCAGTGAACCAAAAGGCGGCGGGGCAGAGGGGATAGGTGTGGGACAGTTTGCGCAATTCTGTCCATTGTTCGGCCCGCCTCCGGCGAAAGCATTGCACAGCTCGTAGACAAGTGAATCCCCATCGGAATCAGTAGCGGAAAAATCGAAACTCAGGTTGGAGCTTCGGCAAACTGCAACCGCGTCACCGGCAGTGAATCGCGGACTTGAATTCTTTGGTGCGCTGGCGAGGCTGCCGGTGCCGGGGATCAGGCATTGGTAGGTGGCGCCGAAGTCGTTACTGGGGGGATTGATGTTTTTTATTCCTTCGATCCTGCAGCAGCGTTGAAAAGAGATCGTGTACCCAGAAGGCGTATCAGGAAGTTCGATGACTGCTTCGTAATAACGCAGCCGGTAGCATACGTCCCTCGGCGGATTGGAGATACAGGGATTGGAAGCGGGATCATATCGGATGAACTCCTCACTCACCATCGGTGCGTTCACTACGTCTTCAAAGTAGTTATTTGATGGCCGGGTGAATATGGTTAACACCGCATTCTCATCAAGCTGGCCTTCATTGTTCTGGCCACAGTCGATGTATAATTTCAGTGTTACCCGGTACTTGCTGGTGTTGGTACCCAATCCCGGTCCAAGGTATTGGTAGTATAATTCACCTCCCCTGATATGGGCTGCGGACAGGGGGAGGATAAATCCTGTAATCAGCAGGATTACAATGCATAATCTCTTCATGAACGACGGGTTCTTAGCGCGGCATTGATCAACAAATTAAGGTCTGGAGAGAAAATCCAGGATTGATTTTACACAGAATTCAGGCTCTTCCAACATCCCGAGATGGCCAGAATTGGTACAGATATAAATATAGGATATTCCAGGAATATGGCTTTGTTTTAATCCCGCTTCAAGGGGTACCGCATTGTCCGATTCTCCCAGTAAAAACATCACCGGCCGCGGGAAGGACTTCAATACATCCAGTCTCTCCCGCCTGTTCATCATAGCCCTTGTGTAATCAATAAGGCTGGTCGCCGTAAGGGTGGCATATTGACGGACCATACTTTCTACCAGTGCCGGCTTTCCGGCCCTGGTTTTTTCGGAAAAAAGTGTGGGCACTGACTGTTCAATATATTTCGCCGCACCGTGTTTTTTGATGAAGTCTATGTTCTTTTGCCTGGCAACTTTTTTCTCCTCGTTGTCCGCCAGGGCGGACGAATGAAACAAACCCAGCCTCGACAGTTTTTCAGGGTAGTTGCCGGCGAACGCCATTGAAATATAGCCGCCCATACTATGGCCTATCAGGTTGATGCTGGTAAGTTTTTCTTCTTCCATCAGCCAGTTGATCTGTTCGGCCATGCTTTCCATAGAACAGCCTTCAGTGCTTCCTTCCGATTTGCCGGTTCCTACAAGGTCGGGAACGAAAATCCTGAACCTGGTTTCAAGTGCCTTGATCAGATTGTTGAAGATCTCTCCATCCTCACCAAAGCCGTGCAACAGCACCACCGGATCCCCTGATCCATAAATACGGTAAAAGAGCGCGCGGCGGTCATTTTTGATCGATTTATTTTCCATGGCTGGTGATTTTTCCGGAGCGATAAAGACTTCTTACACCCGCGATGATCGCCACCGGTATAAAGGCCGGATTCATACCCTGTGGTATCAGCTGCCAGCCAAAAACCACTATGCCATACAGTATCGCGGTATACAGAAAATATATGTGGACCCATCGCTTCCTGCGCAGCATGAAAAAGGCAACATATGCATGAGTCGGCAGAGCCCACGCAAGGTTAAAATTCTCCACGCACCATTGGTGTTCGGTTCCAAACCACATGAACAGGATCAGGCATCCCAGCAAGCCAAGGCCAAGAAACAAGGCGACATCAAAAATATCCGTCATCAATCTTGCCTTTTGAAATTTCAAAAACGGTAGCACCAGGCCCAGAATCATGATTAGAATCGTGACAGTCAGTGGGATGAACCAAGATTTCTCAACGGAACGCGCGGCGGTAAATGGCACAAGTATATGCATGGGTGCCGACAAGCGTTGGCCATCTAGATGTCCACGGTCGATTCCCTTCATCAGGTAGTCGGGAAGAAACATGGCTTCTCTGTTCCTGGAGGGTCGGTCTATCTTGCTCCCGAGTAGCAGGTCAATGCCAAGTTTGCTCCAGGGAAGGCCTCCCTTGTCGAGGTATTCATGAATCAGGTTTCTGAAGGTTGGTGCGGGCTGGGGCAATATAGGGTCGAAACTAATGTGACCCAATTCCGATTTGATGATCATGTCGCGCGGGCGGGTGGAACAGTTGTCAAATAGCCATTCATACTTGTAATACCTGTTGTTCTCCTGCGCGTTGCTGTCGAGTGCCCTGGCGAGTTCCAGCGTTTTGTCGCAACTAAGGTTCAATTTTTGCTCGATTACCTGCCGGTTAAAAAGCTGGTATTCGTAAACAAAATCAGGATACTTCTGAACCGAGAGTGCGTAGATCGGCTTGCCGCGTACAAAATTGATGTAGAAGTCGGGATCCTCGAAATCGAAAGTGCCGTAATTATAAACCAGGTCCCGATGATTGCGCTGATCAACAATGCGGATGGCGCTGTGTCCGAATATTGAATAAAGGTCATCTCCGGGACTGCAGGTCAGCAGGCTGATACGCAGGTTGCAGGTATCCTGCTGCGCGATCAGTCGGAGACTACTGATGATAACGACGAAAAGAAAAAATATTTTTCTGACACTCATAAGCGGGCAGCCATTTGCTTTGTTTGGATTGCGAACAGGCTTACCTGCTGTAATTTGGTGCTTCCCTGGTTATCTCAATGTCGTGTGCATGGCTTTCCCTGATACCCGCGTTTGAGATCTTGATGAACTGGGCCCGTTGCAGGGAAGCAATGTCCGATGCGCCACAATAACCCATCCCGGAACGAAGCCCGCCCACATACTGGTAAACGATTTCGGAAAGATTTCCTTTGTAGGCCACGCGGCCTTCGATGCCTTCGGGTACAAATTTTTTCACGTCATCCTCCACGTCCTGAAAATATCGATCTCCACTGCCCTGGCTCATCGCTCCGATTGATCCCATGCCCCTGTATTGCTTGAATTTCCTTCCCTCGTAGATAATGGTGTCTCCCGGGCTTTCTTCCGTGCCGGCGAAGATTCCACCCATCATCACGGCGCTGGCACCGGCTGCCAGGGCCTTTACCATGTCGCCGGTATAACGGATACCACCATCCGCAATCAGCGGAATATTCAAGCCATGGAGTACGGAGGCGGCTTCCATGATCGCCGTGATCTGCGGAATTCCGGCGCCCGCCACGATCCTGGTAGTACATATAGAACCGGGGCCTATGCCAACTTTCACCGCGTCGGCGCCCGCTTCTGCCAGCGCTTTTGCACCTGCTGCGGTCCCAACGTTTCCCGCGATTACTTCGAGTTTCTTAAAGTTCTTCTTCACGGCTTTCAGTGCTTCAATCACACCCTTGCTATGACCGTGAGCGCTGTCGAGGCAAACCACGTCTACACCTATCTGTTGCAGTGCGCTTGCCCTGTCGAGCAGGTCTCGGGTGATTCCCAGCGCCGCGCCGGTGAGCAGGCGACCATATGCGTCTTTGACGGCGTTTGGATAACTTGTGAGTTGGAGAATGTCTCGATAGGTGATGAGGCCGATCAGTTCTCCCGCCTTATTCACGACGGGTAATTTCTCGATCCTGTACCGGCTTAGAATGTTTTTTGCTTTTTTTAGATCTGTTCCTTCAGGGGCGGTGATCAGGTTTTCTTTTGTCATCACTTCACTCACCTTACGGTGGATGTCCGTTTCAAAACGCAGGTCCCTGTTCGTGAGAATGCCTACCAGCTTTTTGTTCTTATCTGTAATGGGGATGCCGCCGATTTTATTTTCTTTCATCAGCCGCAACGCATCGCCGATCGTTTCATCGATGTTCAGCGTGATGGGATCTATGATCAGGCCGCTTTCACTTCTTTTCACTTTTCGCACCTGTTCAACTTGTTTTTCTATGCTCATATTCTTATGGAGCATACCAATGCCACCTTCACGCGCCAGGGCAATGGCAAGATTGGCTTCTGTCACCGTATCCATGGCTGCGGACAGCATGGGAACATTAAGTGTGATCTGCGGGGTAAGTTTTGTTCGGATACTGACCTCACGGGGAAGCACAGCCGAATATCCCGGAACCAGGAGTACATCGTCAAAGGTGACTCCATCGCCAAAAAACTTATTTAATTGAGGGGAATTTGTTTTGCGAGCGCTGATTCTTGTTGCCATTTGCAAAGATAATGCAGCATCTGGATGCACTCCAAATGTATTTCTGAAAGCCTTGAAACTGAGGCTGAAAGCACCTGACAACGGGTTCGGGTAATATTTTCGTTGCAGTTGTTAGAAAAATGCTAATACCTGATCCTGTACATTTTTCCGGGCAGGCGTTCGGTAATAAAATTGAGTTCGAGCTTTAGTAAGGCCGCTGCGAGGTGCGATAAGCTTACCCCGCTGTGCATGTTCAGTTCATCAATACCCATAGGACCCTTTGACTGCAGCAGCGTTATCAGATTTTTTTCTGTGTGGCTGAGGTCCGTGAAGATATCTTTTTGAATAGTGTGATGGCGAATCTCCGGTGCATCCCAACCCAGGGTCAGGGCGAGGTCCGCCACATCTTCGTATATGATCGCCTTATTTTTACCGATGAGGTGGTTGCACCCACTGCTTTTCCTGTCGCTCAATCTGCCCGGCACGGCAAATACATCCTTGTCATAGCCGGATGCCATCTCAGCGGTGATCATACTGCCTCCTTTGATCCCGCTTTCGATGACGATGGTTGCATTCGTCATGCCCGCGACTATCCGGTTCCTGCTTGGGAAATTATATTTTTCGGGTAATGTCTTGCTCCTGAATTCTGTGAGTATTCCACCTGATTGCATCATCGATCTGGCCAGTGATGCATGTTCGGGTGGATATATTGTATCCAGTCCATGAGCCATGACGCCAATTGTCGGGAGATTGTTTTTCAGCGCGGCATGGTGGGCGATGGCATCGATGCCAAACGCCAGCCCGCTTACGATGGTGGCATCATAGGCGGCTAGTTGCTGAACAATTTTTTCCGTTACCTGCCTGCCGTATGAAGAATTATTTCTTGTGCCCACAATCGCAATTGCCTTTGCCGGATTGATCGAGGCAGTGCCTTTGTAAAATAACAGGGCAGGAGGGTCATAACAGTGCAGCAGGCGCGCCGGGTATCGTGAATCATTCAGGAAGAAAGTATCGATGCCGTACCTGGCAATAAAAGACATTTCCTTTTCAGCCAGTTGAAAATTTCTGAAGGAGCGAATTGCTTTGGCGCGTGCTGGGCCGATGCCTTCCAGATTTTCGAGTTCTGACTGATCTGCCTGGAAGATCCTCGTAGCTGTGCCGAAATGTTGGGCAAGGATCTTCGCATGATAGTTACCGATACTGGGAACATCGCACAAGGCGAGCTGGTATATAAGTTCCTGGTTCAAACTGCGATTCGTGCTGCTGCTGGTTACCTAGTTGATCACCCTCATTTCTGTTCTGCGGTTGATTGCTTTTCCGGCTTCTGTATCGTTGGTGGCGATCGGTTGGGTGGCGCCAAATCCGGCCGAGGTCAAACGTTGCGCATTGATACCCTTGGAACCGAGGTAGGTCACCACAGTTCTTGAGCGGGCATTTGAAAGTTTTAAATTGTCTTCTGCGGAGCCGGTATTATCTGTGTGGCCACTGATCCTGATACGGATGGTGGGGTTTTCTTTCATCAGGGCAACCACGTTGTCGAGTTCAGGAAATGATTCTGTTTTGAGTGTGGCTTTGTTGACGTCGAAGAAAATATTCTTCAGGACAACACTGGCGTCCTTCTGAATGGGTTGAAGGGGTATGTCAATATTATAAGTGGAATCGGGGGCTTGTTCGCTGAGCATGAAATTGTCGGAGAAGAACAGGTAGCCTTTTCTTTTTACGTTGAAGGCATAGTTTTTTCCCACCGGAAGTGTGATCAGGTAATTTCCTGTTTCATCGGTCTGGATCCTGCTTTTCACCTCACTGGTCGACAGTTCCGTCAGTTCAACGGCTGATGGCAAACCTTTACGGGTTGTTGCGTCCATCACTGTGCCTTTTACCCACAGGGTTTTTGCGGGGCGGATGTCTGTCCGCAATTCGAAACTGTAGATGTCCAATCCACCGCGGCTGTCGCTGCGGTCACTGGCGAAATAGGCGGTCACACCATCGGCGGCCACCACAAGACTGCCCTCATCCTCGATGGTATTTATTGGAAAACCCAGGTTCTCGGGAACGGACCAGTCGGTGCCTGATTTTTTGCGCGCGAGAAACAGATCGTCACCGCCATAGCCCGTATGACCATTTGATGTGAAGTACAGCGTCTCATTGTCGGCGTGAATAAAAGGTGAGCTTTCATTGCCGACAGTATTTATTTTGGGACCGGCATTTTGGGGACGCGTCCAACTGCCATCGGGCCGGCGATGGCAGATGTAGATGTCGGCCTGGCCAAAGCCGCCCGGTCTTGTGCTGCTGAAATAAAGATCTCTTTTATCCGCAGAAAGGCTTGGCGCCGAATCCCAGGATTCACTGTTTACAATTGGGCCCAGGTTCTCCGGTTCACTCCAACCCTCTGAGGTATGATAAGAGATGTAGATATCGCAGCTGCCATATCCATCGGGAAAGCTGCAGCCTGTAAATATCAGCCATTCGCCGTCCTGTGAAATATTCTGCGCGCCTTCATTCATGCCGGAGTTGATATTGCCTTCCAGTGATTTGCTCTTTTTCCATTTACCGCCTACTTTGTTCGAAGTGTAAAAATCTTCATTGATGCTGTTTACCCGGCGGGTGTAAACCAGCTGCTGGCCATCTATAGTTATGGTGGGAAAGTATTCGGAAACCGCGGAATTGACACTGTCACCAAGATTATGCGGTTCAAATTTGTAAGACGCGGGATTTTTTCTATTCGCATAGTCGATGGCGAACTGATAACATTGCCTGCGGTATTTGGCTGCGTTTTCACCCGATGGATTCAGGCCGGTTATTGAGAGAAACTGGTTAACGGCTCCCAGTGCTTTTTCAAAATTGCCTGTGCCGGCCAGGCTGATAGAATAGGGAAGGGCATAGTCCTTAAAATAGTTGCTGTCGATGGATTTCGCGGTTTCATAATACGCCACCGAGGTCGGATAGTCTTTTTGTGCGGCATACATGCCGGCGATAGAGAGATGGGCTTCCTCGAATTTTGGTTCAATCCTGATCGCCTCCTTTAAAAGGGCGATACCTGCGGGTATTTCTCCCTCGGAGGCTTTTTGCAGTCCCCTGGTATACAAGCTCTCGGCTTTCTTGCCAACGCGTGCGGGATTGTACTGTGCAAAAGACACAGAGGCCAGGAATATTGTGAGGAGGAGTAATTGAATTTTTTTCACAGGCAGGGATTTCGGGATTTATGGAACGTTGATGTACTTATGGATCTGAAGAGAAAATTCCCATTGCGGATGTTTGAGAATATAATCGATGATCAGGGGAGTCATCTCAGATGATCTTCCCCACTCGGGCTGAAGGTAGAGCCTGCAGCCGGGTGTAACCAGGGCTGCAAACTGTTCGGCCCAGGCAAAATCCGATTTATTGAAGACGACTACTTTCAATTCATTGGCACGGCGGATGCAATCCGGAAGCGGGGCCTTGAATTTCTTTGGTGACAGGCAGATCCAGTTCCAATGCCCGGAAATCGGGTGACTGCCCGAAGTTTCGATATGGGTAGCGAAGCCCGCCTGTTGGAGCGAAGCTGTCAGTTCCTCACAGTCATGCATAAGCGGTTCCCCACCGGTAATGACGGCAATCCTTCCTGGTGAGGCCGCTGCGGAAGCTACAATTGATTTGATGGTTAGCTGCGGATGCCTTGAAGCATCCCAGCTGTCCTTGACGTCGCACCATACACAGCCCACGTCACAGCCACCAAGCCGGATGAAGTAGGCGGCACGTCCCTGGTGATATCCCTCCCCCTGAATAGTATAGAAGGCTTCCATTACTGGAAGAGTCGTGGTGGCGGTAATATGGGGTTGGACGGTGATCAAATTAAAAATTAAAAATTAAAAATTAAAAATGTTATTGTGCCAGAGCGATTAAACAGTTTGATTTGAAAAACGAAAGCGACCCAATAAAGAACTAAAAGTAAAAAATGAAATAATCAGATAAGCGCCTGCTGACCATCCGAACTGCTTCGTAAGCGGTTTGTATGCAGGTAGCGTTTTTAATTTTTAATTTTTGATTTTTGATTTTTCAATGCGCAGGCATTGAACGTATTCTTCATCAATGCCGCAATCGTCATCGGCCCAACGCCCCCGGGCACAGGCGTGATATAACTGCATTTTGGCGCTACCTCCGCAAAATTCACATCACCCTTAAGGGCGTAACCTTTCTTTTTACTGCTGTCTGCAACACGGGTGATCCCAACATCTATCACTACGGCGCCTTCCTTTACCATTTCACCTGTCAAAAATTCTGCCCTTCCCAATGCTGCTACGATCAAATCCGCCTGTTGGCAAATTGCCGTAAGATTGCGTGTCTGGGAGTGACAAACAGTGACCGTACAATTCCCCGGATTCGTGGCGCTGCTAAGCAGTATGCTGATCGGTCGGCCCACAATATTGCTTCTCCCGATCACTACCGCATTCATCCCCTTGGTGTCAATTTGATAATACTCCAGCAAAAGCATGATGCCATAGGGCGTCGCAGGAATATAGGATGGGATACCCTGTACCATTCGGCCCACGTTCACCGGGTGAAATCCATCCACATCCTTGTCGGGATGAACAACGTCAATCACCTTCTCTTCGGAAATTCCCTTTGGCAATGGAAGCTGAACAAGTATCCCATCGACATCGTCATCCTGGTTCAGCGATGTGATGGCGTCCAGCAGTTCCTTCTCGGTAATAGAATCCTCAAGGCGGATGAGCGACGATTTGTAACCGATTTCGGCACAGGTTCGCACCTTGGATCCCACATAAGTCTCGCTAGCCCCGTTATTACCCACCAGCACAGCCGCCAGGTGCGGGACCTTCTTCCCCTCTGCTTTTAGTTTGTTAACCTTTGATTTAAGATCTTCAATTGTTGCCCTGGAAACCAACTGGCCATCCATTATTGTCATGGTTCAAAGGTAGCACGGCGAGCACAGCTTCCCAAATGAGGGCCTCCCATTTAACACTGCCAGATAAGGGTATTAACCCCGATTTTTCTTCATTCATACCTCGCATTTTTGAAGAAATCCGAAGAAGTGTTGTATCGCGAGTTCCTGTTCATTATCCTGTCGTTTACTTCCCTGAGCCTTGCTGCTCAATCCATTCGATCGCCAGCGCAGTCGGCTTACCTGCTTTCAGTCACTGGTTTTCCACAAGCTCCCAGTCCGCTCTCGGCTTCCTCATCGCCTTCACTGATCCCCGGGACAGCTTCATTTATGGCGGGCGTTTATGCCGAAAATCTTTATGGAATTTCCGGTTTAAGCGCCCTGCAGGCCGGGCTTACCATTGCCCGCAAACACCAGGGCGGAGGGATGTGTTTTACCTACTTCGGAAATTCCAGTTATCACGAATTGGCAATCGGGCTGCACTATGGAAGGTCCCTGGGGAACATCAACATCGGTATGGGCTTCCGTTATCACCGCTTCTCATCGCCGGGCCTCCAGGTAAATGCCGCCCTGGCATACACTGTTAGCAGCAGCTGGAAATTTTCCGAGAACATTTATGGGGCCATCAGTCTTACCAATCCTTTTGTACCGGGCACAAAACCGGAGGCCTCCATAGCGTCCCTGTATGCCTTGTCTTTTGGTTTCGGAATCTCGGAACAGGTGTTTGTCGAATCCCGGATAATAAAAGAAGACAGCCGCAGCCTTCAGCCCAGTATCGGAATGCACTACCGGGTTCAGGAAAAATTTAATTTTTACGCAGGGTGCTGGCCATTCTATTTCAGGCCCTTTCTCGGTTTGGGATGGAACTGGTGGGGATTGAACTTACAGATTACAGTGAACTATCATCCTTCATTGGGCGCCAGCCCTGGTTTGCTGGCGATCTATACTTCAACGGCTCAACTATTACAAGATAAGTGAAATGGTTAATGATCATATGGTCGATTCAGGTCTGCATTTGTGCAGGCTCACCCGTGGCGGCGCAGAACGATGCCTTTGACCAGGAACTCGAAACCTTTGCTGAGTCGCACGAAGAGGACCCCGAGGACGAATACAACAGTCAGCAATTGCAATTTTACCGAAGACATCCTGTGAACCTCAACGGGAACTTTGAGTCGCTGAACAATTTTTCCTTGTTAAACATTGCGCAGGTGAATCAACTTATAGCCTACCGCAAATTATTGGGCGACCTGGTAAGTATTTATGAATTGCAGGCTGTACCCGGTTTCACGATCCGGCTCATCAGGGAGATCTTCCCCTATGTGACTGTTTCTGATGCCAGCGATCAGTGGAAGGCGCTCGGGAAAAGATGGAAGGGTGGCCAGCAGAGCATGGCGTTCCGCCCAACACTGATTCCGGAAAAACAAAAGGGATTCCAGTCTACCGATAATTCTTCGAAGGCATTCCAGGGTAGCAGGCCGCGGTATTTTTTCCGCTATCGTTACCAGTACAAGGACCTTCTGCAATACGGAATAACAGGTGATAAAGATGTGGGTGAACATTTCGGGTTTGACTCAGGTCGTTTCGGGTTTGACTTTTACTCTTATCATCTTTTCATACGCAGGGCCGGCATCATTAAATCACTGGCCATTGGGGACTATAGTGTGAACCTCGGACAGGGACTGATTCAGTGGCAGAGCCAGGCATTCAACAAAAGCAGTGCTGCCATCAGCATAAAACGCCAGGCGGAAGTGTTGCGGCCCTACCATTCCGCAGGAGAGGTTAATTTTAACCGGGGGGCTGGCATTTCGATTGGAAGAGAGCATTGGGACCTCACCGTTTTTGGATCTTCAAAAAAGATCAGTGCGAATTTCTCTGACGATTCCATCATGGGTACAGTGATCAGCTCGGTAGTCAGCTCAGGATTGTTCCGAACTCAGGAAGAGAAGGCCGATCGGAACAATGCTTCACTTAAATCATACGGGATCGCCGCCAGGTGGTTAAGTGGTGCATCGATGATTGGCCTGAACTGGGTGGGCTCGCAGTACTCCATCCCCTTACTCAAAAGAGATGAACCTTATAACCTCTATTCGATAAAAGGCCGAAACTGGTCGAACGGAAGTCTGAATTTTTCGCACAGCCTCCATAATTTCCACTTCTTCGGAGAGATCGCCATTGACCGGCACCAAAAACCGGCGTTGCTGGCCGGTGTACTATCTACCCTCTCGCCGCTCATGGATTTCAGTATTTTGATCCGGGCCATTCATAAAGAATATCAGTCAGTTTATGGCAATGCATTTACCGAGAATACTATGCCCACCAACGAAAGGGGAATTTATCTGGGTTTTTCTTTCCGGCCTTTTAACCGGTTTACGCTCGACATGTATGTGGATCATTTTGAGTTTCCCTGGATCAGGTATCGGGCAGACGCGCCGGGGTCGGGCAACGAATTTCTTTTACAGGCCGAATGGAAGCCGGGGCGTACAACCCAGCTGTACACGCGTTTCCGTTATCGGATCAAACCGATGGATGAAGACCTTGAAAATGCACACTTGAAATGGACTCCGGATCACGAATTAATCAATTGGAGGATCCATTTCAGCCTACAGCCTTTTCCCCGGTTTACAATCAGGGGTCGTGTTGAATACAGCCGGTATAATTTTCAGGGAAATGCATATCCCGAACAGGGCTTTCTCATTTACCAGGATATTCAGTACAAACCTTTTGGCACTGCCTGGTCAGGCAGCTTCAGGATGAATTTTTTTGATTGTGACAGCTATAATACGCGATTGTATGCTTATGAAAACGACGTACTATTTGCTTCAGGAATTCCCATGTTTTATGGTAAGGGCAGCCGTGTTTATCTGAATCTTGCCTGGAAACCCCGGATACATTTCTTAAAATATGTTGACTGCAACCTCGGCCTGAAACTAGGGGTTTACCATTATTCAGATCGAGAAGCCATTGGAACAGGGCTCGATCAAATTAGCGGGGCATATAAGTCTGAGATCAGGTTCCAGGCCTATTTGACCCGCAAATAGGGCCATAATGCAATTAATATTCAAACCGTTTAAATATCAATTTGGTGACTCGCATTCCGCCGGACCATTTTAACATATTTTTTGTAGACGCTGATTTTGCATAATTTCGTGCATCGTTCGTATAGCAATGTTCATGAGAAAACCGAATCTACCTGTGATCAACGACCTACATTTCTTTTCCAAAACATCACGGAAATTTCTTTCAATTCCAGGTGCTTTAGCCTTTTCTCATTTATTGAATTTTCAATTGCCGGTTACTAGCAGGTAACCGCAACAATAAAATATTGAGATCAATGGCTGCGACCATCACTTTTTTTCTTGACACTGTATTGATTCACTCTGTTGCCGGCGGGAAAGCCTGCTTACCATTTATACAACTTAAATCCAATCAAAAATCACGAGAAGTATGAAAAAAATCTATTTCCTTACCTTCCTGTTGTTTGCATTACTTGCAAATGTCTGGTCTCAAACCACGCGGGTCACCGGACAGGTCATAAATGCTCAGGGAGAAGGGATTCCGTTCGCCACAATCACAGTGGAAGGATCCAAGACCTCGGTGTCCGCTGACGCGAATGGTAATTTTGAAATTACTGCATCGCCTTCTGCCACCCTGCTGGTTACGTCTGCCGGGCTGCAACCGGTACAGATGAAAGTGGGCAACCAGTCGAACCTGATCGTTTCGCTTTCTACCACCAATCCCTTACAGGAGGTGGTTGTTACTGCGCTTGGAATTACCCGGCAGGCGAAGTCTCTTGGCTACAGCGCCCAACAGGTTAGCGGCTCGGAACTAACGAAGGCTCGCGAAACCAATATAGTTAATTCCCTGGCAGGTAAAATTGCCGGAGTGCGGGTGACCTCACAATCCGGCACGCTCGGTGGTTCATCAAGAATACAGATCAGGGGCGCAAGTTCACTTGGTAGCAGCAGTCAGCCTATTTTTGTAGTTGATGGTCTTCCGGTCGACAATGGATCGCCTTCAGTATCAACATCGTCTGGTGCCGCTCCAACAGGTTCTGCCTCGATTGATTTTGGCAACCGCGCCTCAGACATCAATCCTGATGACATAGAATCCATATCGGTGTTGAAGGGTGCATCAGCCACAGCATTATATGGTGCAAGAGCTAAAAATGGGGCGATTATCGTAACAACCAAAAGAGGAAAGAAAGGACAGACCTCAGTTACCCTGAATTCTTCTACCCGTTTTGACAACGTATTGAAATTGCCGAGTTTTCAGAATGAATATGCGCAGGGTTCGTTTGGCCAGTTCCTGATTGGAAGCACCAATGGCTGGGGTCCGAAGATCAGTGAAGTCAGTGACCTGACCTTCGTCAATTTCCTGGGAGAACAGGAAACGTTGAAAGCTTATCCTGATAACGTGAAGGATTTCTACGAAACCGGCAATACATATATTAACTCCGTGGCGTTTGACGGCGGAAACGACAATTCTGACTATCGTTTAAGTTACACCAGCAGCGTACAAGACGGTGTAACCCCCAACCAGTCGCTGGTGAAGAATGCGATTACGCTTAATGCGGGGCGTAAGATCTCTGAGAAAATGAGCGCCAGGGCCGCGATCAGTTACACCGGCACAAATGCTAAGGGTCGTCCCACCCAAAGTTCAAATGATCCCAATATCCTGGGCAACGTGATCAACCTGCTGCCGAGGACGGTTGACATCCATAAACTGAAAGATAATTACCTGGATCCCGAAACCGGTCAACAGAACACGCTGACCCCGGCAAGAAATGGTAATAATCCATACTGGATCATCAACAACAACGGGTTTTCCGGCAATGTAGACAGGGCTTACGGTAACACGGTTTTGAATTACAAACCGTTCAGCTGGCTCAACATTTCGAATAACCTGGGCCTCGACTTCTACAATGAATTCCGCAAAGGGGTGACGCGGAATGGCACCGTCGGCGCATTGACGGGCAACTTCCTTGAAGCTAATATCTTCAACAGGACCATCAACAACGACCTGATCGTGACCGGTAACGCTTCGTTAAGCCAGGATCTCGGGCTAAAGGTGCTGGTCGGTGGCAACATCTACGAAACATTTTACCGGCGAACCCAGAGCCAGGCTACTGACCTCACCATAGACAAATTGTATTCGTTCAGTAATGCTGCCTCTGTAATAACCACCAATACTTCCAACCGGAAGAGGATCGTGGGTGTTTATGGCGAGGCAGAATTCAATTACAAGGAGTTTCTTTATTTAAGCGTCACCGGAAGAAATGACTGGAGTTCTACTTTGCCACTGGAAAATCGCTCCTATTTCTATCCTGCAGTAAGCGCGAGCTTTATATTCAGTGAGTTCCTCAAGCCCAGCTGGTTTTCTTATGGCAAGCTGAGGGCAAGCTATGCTAATGTGGGAAGCGATGAAAACCCATACCTGACAGATTTCTATTATACGCCACAGAGCGCCGCATTTGCACAATATGGATTTGGTGTCACCTTTCCATTCAATGGTGCGCTGGCTGTAAGTATTCCCATCACCAGGCCGGCATATAATCTGAAACCGCAAAACCAGGCCAGTTTTGAGATTGGCACGGAGTTACGTTTCCTGAACAACAGGATCACTGTCGATTTCACCTATTATAATTCTGTCACCAAGGATCAGATCATAGCATTAGCGGTACCCAATTCAACCGGTTTCAGAACCTCCCGTCTCAATGCCGGCACGGTGACCAACAATGGTTATGAGGTACAACTTGGACTGGTGCCTGTCAAAACCCGGAATTTCACCTGGAACATAGACGGGAATTTCTCAGCAAACAAACAGAGCGTTTCGGATCTGCCACCCGATGTGCTCACCTATACTCTTGCCAGCGGTTGGAGTTCACTGCAGGTGAGGGCCGAACCAGGAAAACAGTTTGGGTTGTATGGAACAGGCTGGGTTCGTGATGATGCGGGCGAGATCGTGATCGATCAGAACACCGGCCTTCGCGCGACCAAGGCAGACGTAAGATTGGGAAATCTTTATCCCGACTGGATGTTGGGCATCAACAACAGCTTCAACTTTAAAGGATTCAACCTGAGTTTCCTGGTAGACATTCGCAATGGGGGATCAATTTATTCCAACACCGCTGCTTCATTGCGTAGCTCAGGCCTGGGTATTGAAACTTTAGGTAACCGGGGACAGATCTTCATTGATAAGGGTGTGAACGTTGACGAAGATGGAAAGTCAACTCCCAATACCGTTCCCGTTCAGAGCGTGCAGGATTTCTGGGCGCAGAACTTCCAAACGCAAAATACGGAAGCAAATATTTTCGATGCTTCTTACGTAAAACTCAGAGAATTGCGATTGTCGTATTCCCTGCCGGCAAAGATCTTCAACAGGGGGTTGAAATTTGTCAAGGGCGTTGAACTGGGCCTGGAAGGCAGAAACCTCTGGATCATTCATGACAATGTGCCGCACATCGATCCTGAAGTAAACTTTTTTGCGAACAGCGCGGTGGGAGAGGGTGTCGAATTCAATTCCGTGCCATCGACTAGGACATTGGGCTTTAACGTAAGATTTAAATTTTAAGCAAACAACTATGAAAAAAATATTCATAAAAGCAGGCGTTATATTGATGATGAGCCTTTCATTGGCATCCTGCAAAAAATATCTCGACATCAACGTAGATCCGAACGCTACGCTGGAAGTTGACCCCAAATTGCTTTTTTCATTTGGAGTAACTAGTTACATCAACAACCGCTCCGGTGGCGACCTTTTTATCCCAATGGCCTTGGGCGGACAGTCCATGGCTGGCGGTGGCTCTTCAACGGAAGGCATTAGCTGGGGCCCTGGGTCAGAGGATCAATATGTATTCAGCTCTTTTTCTTATTCCAATATCTGGTCGCAATACTACACAAGCGTAGCCGCAAATCTGTACAAAGCGATTGAGCAATCGGGTATTTATCTTCCCCTGAATCCGAACGGAGCTGCCCAGTCAAAGGTGGTTCTCGCGCAGGTATTTTATGAACTCACGGTCACTTATGGTGATATCCCCTTCATCGATGCGATCAAGGACACCATTCGAGCTCCCAAATTCGACGACCAGCAGACTGTTATGAATGGTTGTATCGGGTTGCTTGATGAAGCCATTGCCGAGTTGAATCCGGATGACGAAAACAAGTTTGCCGATTCATATGATCCGTTTTATGGAGGTGACATTGAACAGTGGATCAAGGCAGCGAAGTCTCTCAAACTTCGCATACTGATGACCATGGTGGACGCAGATCCGTCTGTTGCCGCAAAAATTGGCGAGTTAGTCACTGCAGGCGGCATGATTGAATCCGCGGACGATAATATGAAGGTTGCATATGAAACTGGATCGGGTAAACGTAATCCCAAGTATGCGATCAATCTGGATTATAACGCAGGTGTTGACTTTTTTTATGGTACACCGGATGTAGTGAATTTCATGGTAGCAAATAATGATCCCCGTCTTCCTCTTTTCTTTGATCGCCCCGAGGGCCAGTCTGAATATGTAGGAGTAGCCGCTGGTGAAGATGCCGATGATGCCGTGAACGTGAAGATTGCCTCTACCGTGCATACAGCCGACCAACCGGAGTATATATTCACCTATCAGGAACAATTGTTTTACCTGGCTGAAATTTATGCAAGGGGCCTGGGTGTTGCAGTTGATCTGACCCAGGCAAATACATATTACAAGGATGCTGTTGAAGCTTCCTGCGAATTTTGGGGAGTGGCCCCGGCTGAAGCAGCCACGTATGTGGCAGATGAAGTGCCGGACCTGGTTAGCGGTACTGCTTTGGCAACTATTGCCTATCAGCATTGGGTTGACAAGATGGACAGGGGAATCGATGCCTTCACACAGTGGCGAAGGTCCGGGCCGGAAGGTTCAGAGACGCCGAAACTGAAGGTGCCCATCCAGGCGTCGGGCGACCGCCTTTTCCGCCGATTTGAATACCCGGCGGCCCCTGAGCTGAACGTAAATCCCAATGCGCCTGACCTTATTCCCTACACTGAGAAAATGTGGTTTGATCAGTGAGCAGAATCATTCATAAACTTCATAACATGAAAATGAAAAATTTAATAATAGCGATTTCTGTTTTTAATCTGCTTTTACTCTCGGCCTGCGATAAAGACAGTGAAGGCACTAATTACGATTTCTCCAACAATTTGCCGGCCTATGTACAGATCAGTGATAAAACACCGATTGAAGCCATAGAAGGGGAGGAGGTGACTGTGAAGTTTGACATTAGAACTGCATTTCAGAAGGCAGTGAACATCACCTATGATATTTCGGGTGCAGTAACACTTAGCGATCAGACCGCAACCATTGCAAGAAATAGCAAGTCCGGTTCGGGGGTATTTGTGATACCGGATGGATCGGCTACCCCTCCTGACACGGCAATGGCGGTAATTACACTGAAAACAGCAACCCTTGAAGATGGAACTGTGCTCACGATCAGTCGGAAAAACACTCCAGAGAAAGAAGTTGTCGATTTGCTTATTCTGCCGGAGTGAGTTGAATTGTATTGTTATAAAAAAACCCCCGGAAGTTCGGGGGTTTTTTATTATCCGTAAGTTGTCATTTTATCTCTAGCGCGCCCATACTGTCGTCCTCGATAAAAAGTTCGAATTCGTCGCCTACCACACATTCGCCAACACCATCCGGCGTGCCTGTGTAAATCAGGTCGCCGATGTTAACTGAGAAATAGTTGGAGATATATGCAACGATCTGGTCGAAGCTGTGGATCATGCTGCCGGAATTACCCTGCTGCACCAATTCTTTATTTTTATACAGGCAGAAGTTGATGTCTTTCTTGTTCTTGATATTTTGGAGAGGAATCCACTTTCCGATTACTGCAGAGTTGTCCCAGGCTTTTGCTTTTTCCCAGGGCAGTCCTTTCTCTTTAAGTTCATTCTGGATGTCCCTTGCCGTAAAATCTATTCCCACAGAAATCGCATCATAATACTTACTGGCAAACCGTTCCTGGATGTATTTCCCGTTCTTCGAAATGCGGAGCACGAGCTCAGATTCATAATGAAGTTCATTGGTGAATTCCGGATAATAAAACGGAGTATGCGCCTGAAGTAATGCACTTTTGGGCTTCATAAATATGACCGGTTCATCGGGAACGGGATTGCCCAGCTCTTTAGCATGAGCTTCGTAGTTCCGGCCAACACAGAATATTTTCATATTCAATAAGAAGTTTATCTGAGATTAATGGTTTTGGTTTCATTGGCCACGAAAGACCAGGGACGGGGCATCAGGGATACTGAATATCAAAATATTATGCCTGAAAATTAATTATTGCGAAAATAAAGATTCAATTCAACAAATCATAGTATAAACTCTTTTTTATTGACGGTTGTCATTGTTCGCTCAATCCCAGTCAGGACAAAGCTTTCAATCGCCTCAATACTGTGTTCTACCTTTACGCTGACCACCTTCATTTCTTCGGCGGTCCATTTGCCAAGTACAAAATCTACCTGGTATCCTTTTGAGTAATCATTGCCAATCCCAAATCTCAGCCTGGGGTAATTTACCGTTTCGAGGGAGTCCTGGATACTCTTAAGGCCATTATGACCTGCATCGGAGCCAGAGGCCCGCAACCTTAGTTTTGATAATGGCAAGGCGAGGTCGTCGAGCACCACCAGGATTCTTTCAAGGGGTATTTTCTTCTGATCGGCCCAGTACTTCACCGCCCTGCCGCTCAGATTCATGAAAGTTGTAGGCTTAATCACGGTGAGTTCCCTGCCTTTAAGCATAAAAAGGGTATGATCGGCGAGTCTTCCGCTGATGAAGCCTGATCTGTGCTTCAGTGCAAGCTGATCCACAACGTCGAAGCCGACATTATGCCTGGTTCCCGCATACTCGGCACCTATGTTGCCGAGTCCAACAATCAGAAAGCGATCCATTGCAATAGGTTAAAGCAGTACTGAAATTGATCAAAAAAAAGCCCGGCAATTGCCGGGCGATACTGAAAGGTACAATACTATTTCTTGGCTGAGGCGGCTTTTGCCGGTGCGGCAGCAGCCTTTGCAGGAGCGGCTTTCGCGGGTGCAGCAGCTGCAGCAACCGGAGCAGCCCCGGCCTCTTCCTGTTTCAGGAGGCGCGTCATCACCACTGAGGCAATAGGAATCCTTGGGGAATTGAGTATCTCCATATTTTCATTCTTCACGTCTTCCACCCTGATGTTTTCATTTAGTTCCAAGTTAGAAAGATCCACCTCGATGTTTTCCCTCAGGTATTTTGGAAGAGTTTTGATGTTCAGCGATTTCATTTTTGTAACCAGCTTTCCACCGCCTTTAACACCTACGGCTGTTCCTGTGAATTTGATAGGGATGTTTGCAACGACCTTCTTGTCTTCAACAAGTTCCAGGAAATCCAGGTGCGCTAATTCGTCGGTCACCTTGTTAAGCTGGATGTCTTTAAGAATGCAACGATAAGTTTGACCGTCAATCTTAATTTCTGCCAGTTGAAATTCTGAAGTGTAAACCAGATTTTTGAATGCAAGCACAGGAGCAGCAAAATTCACTTCCTGTGAACCCCCATAAATTACACCAGGTACCAGGCCCTGAGAGCGAAGCCGACGGGTAATCTTTTTACCGGTTTCGGTCCTCAGTTGTCCTTCGATTGTAATTGATTTCATTATTGTTTGTTTGAATTTACTGGTTTCTCAGCTGACTGTGGATAAAGAGGCTGGTGATACTTTTGTTTTCAAAGGCATTTCTGAGTGCGACGGCAAAAAGCTCCGCAACTGTAAGCACCTTGATCTTTGAAATCTTCTGTTTCAAAGGAATTGTATCACAAACCACCAGTTCCTCCAGAGCGCTGTTTTCAATGTTGGAATAAGCGTTGCCGCTTAAAACCGGATGCGTACAAAGGGCTCGCACACTGCGGGCACCTTTGTCCCTGATCAGGCCGGCCGATTTTGCCAGGGTACCACCGGTGTCACAGATGTCATCAATCAGCACTACGTCCTTGTCAGTAACATCTCCGATCACCACCATGCTCGCGATTTCGTTGGCTCTCTTGCGATGTTTGTCACAGATCACCATTTCCGCGTTGAAATAAGCGGCGATTTCACGTATCCTATTCGCACTTCCCACGTCAGGGGCGGCAAAGGTAAGATTTTCTATTTGTAGTTGTTCTATGTAAGGGATAAAAATGGCCGAACTGTCGAGGTGGTCGACAGGGATGTCGAAGTAACCCTGGATCTGGGGTGCGTGGAGGTCCATAGTGATCACCCTGTCGGCGCCGGCTGCTACCAGCATGTTTGCCACCAGTTTAGAGCCGATGGCTACCCTTGGCTTGTCCTTCCTGTCCTGGCGGGCGTATCCAAAATAGGGGATAACAGCGATCACCTTGTAGGCGCTCGCCCTCCTGGCAGCATCGATCATCAGCAGGAGTTCCATAATGTTTTCCGCGGGGGAGAAGGTACTCTGTATCAGGAAAACCATGTCCCCGCGTATGCTTTCCTGGAAAACAGGCTGTATTTCACCGTCGCTGAAACGGGAAATGGTGATGTTGCCGAGGGGAACGCCAAAATCGCGGGCGATTTTTTCGGCAAGATACTGGGACCCGGTTCCGGAAAAGATTTTGGGAGCGCTTTCCATGTGTGTAGAATGAGGCGCGAAGATAAAGCTATGCCTGAAAAATAGTAATGAGCGCAGGAATTATTTAGGAGATGATACCATAGGCAGAAATAAAAAAAGCTTGCAATCACAATCTGGCGCTCATCCCCGTAGGGCGCGCGCTGATCGTGGCTGACAAGCAAATTCAGGAAGGATTCACCACCACAGTGCCTTACCTAAAGAATATGTAGGCGAATTACTTGGCTACAGTGAGCAGCACCTGGTTAGAGGTCTGGATCATAGCTGTTTTTCCAACGGAAGAACTGGCATTCTTGGCCATATTTCCTTTAGGATTTACCGCGTAAAAAATCGCTGAGCAAATAAAGATTGAGAAGAAAAGGGCTACAAAATACATTCCGATACAGAAAAGGAAGGGTTGATAGCCACCGATTGCAGAATAGGTAGATTTACGTTTCATGGTCTGGATTTAGTGTTTTCTAAGGTTTAGGATTGAGTCTAATAACGCCTACTGCGCCTTGTTTAGTACTAACTAGAGATAAAAATAATGACCATTCTTTGCATATGCAAGCGCAAAACTACTCAATAAAGGAATGGGCACCGGAAGACAGGCCGAGGGAAAAGATGAAGGCCAGGGGACCAACCCATCTATCTGACACTGAGTTACTTGCAATACTTATCGGAAATGGCATCGCGAAAAGATCTGCGCTGGATCTGGCCAGGGAATTAATGAATCTTGGAAAAAACGACCTGCGCCAGCTGGGTAAACTGACCCTCAACGATTTCATGACAATAAAAGGGGTTGGCGCAGCAAAAGCCGTGACTATTTGCGCTGCCCTGGAATTGGGCCGTCGGAGGCAATCGCCAGGCAATCCGGTTAAACAATTGGTAAAGACCAGCAATGACATCGCCTCTTATATCCAGCCTTTGCTCTCTGATCATCGCCACGAAGTATTCGGGGTGGTTTTCCTGAACCGGGCGAACTGCGTGAAGCATTTCGAAGTGATCAGTGAGGGAGGGATTACGGGCACTGTAGCCGACCCAAGGATCATCATGAAAAAGGCGCTCTCCGAAGACGCCGTCGCCCTGATCCTTTTTCACAACCACCCCTCAGGTAACCTGAAACCCAGCCGTGCAGATGAACAGATCACCATTAAGATCGCGGAAGCAGCGAAGCTCTTCGACATCCGCGTCCTGGATCATCTGATTGTGAGCGAGGAGGGTTATTTTAGTTTCGCCGACGAAGGGTTGATCTGAGATTCCTTAAATTCGCGGTCTATGAGCGACCAGAATCAACAGCCCAACCAGTTGAATATTGAGATCTCGGAAGAGGTTGCCGAAGGCAATTATTCTAACCTTGCCATCATTACCCATTCCCATGCGGAATTTGTAATTGATTTCGTTAACGTGATGCCCGGCACGCCCAAAAGCAAAGTCAAATCACGGGTGATCTTAACCCCACAGCATGCCAAGCGGTTCATGAAGACCCTGACCGAATATGTCGGTCGCTTCGAATCTCTTCATGGTAAGATCCAGGATCTCGAAGACGTTCAGCTCCCTTTGAATTTTGGTGGTCCAAACGCGCAGGCCTGATTGTAAATTCTTTTATAACAACACACCATGTCCGGCCTTAAAAATAAGATCAGGGAGCTCGCACAGGAATACAGTCCATATTTCATTGATGTCCGTCATCATCTTCATGCTCACCCCGAGCTCAGTTACCAGGAATTTCAAACCTCGGCATACGTTCAGCAGCAATTGGCCTCATTTGGCATTACTGATCAGAAAGTGATGGGAGGAACAGGTGTGGTCGTCATTCTCAAAGGCAGGGATCCGCACAAGCGAACCATTGCTCTTCGCGCGGACATGGATGCGCTGCCAATCGAAGAAGAGAATGAGGTTGAATACAGGTCAACGAACAAGGGAGTGATGCATGCCTGTGGTCATGACGTACATACTACCTGCCTGTTGGGGGCGGCGAAAATTCTCCACGAATTGCGAGATCAGTGGGAAGGAACGATCAAACTGATTTTTCAGCCAGGGGAAGAAAAGAATCCCGGCGGAGCCAGCATTCTGATCAGGGAAGGAGTGCTCAAAGACCCCGCGCCCACAGCCATTCTTGGGCTGCACGTACATTCGGGTCTCCAGGCCGGACAATTCAGTTTCCGACCCGGCCAGGTAATGGCAAGCGCCGATGAACTCTACCTTACGATAAGAAGTAATGGGGGACACGCCGCTGCGCCGCATCTTACAGCAGACACGGTATTGGTTGCCTCGCAGATCGTGGTGGCCTTGCAACAAGTGGTGAGCAGGAATAGCGACCCCTTGTCTCCATCCGTACTTTCGATTTGCGCCATCCAGGGAGGGCACACCACGAATGTCATCCCGAACGAGGTGAAGATGATGGGCACCTTTCGCGCACTGGATGAAGACTGGAGATTCAAGGCACATGAACTGATAAGGAGGATAGCGACGCACACCGCCGCAGCCATGGGTGCGGAACTGGATCTGAGAATAGATGTGGGTTATCCGAGTGTTGTCAATAACGATGACCTCTACCTCACCGCTCGTACACTCGCCGAGGAACTGGAAGGCGCCGAAAATGTGGAAACAACTGAAGTGCGCATGGGCGCTGAAGACTTTGGATATTATTCACAAGTGATCCCGGGATGTTTTTACCGGCTGGGGATTGGCAACGTCGCAAAAGGAATTACCGCCGGCGTACACACCCCGAAGTTCAACATCGATGAATCTGCAATAAAGTATGGAATTGAGATGATGGCCTGGCTGGGAGCGATGGTAGAGCTTGAAAGGACTACAGGGTAAAAAATTAAAAATTAAAAATTAAAAATTAAAAATGCTAACGTGACAGACCCTAACCTGACTTCTCGCAGACAAAAATTTTTGATTTTTGATTTATTTCGGGCCAGTCACAACCCACAATTCTAAACTGACTTCCCACCTATAAGATTTTTAATTTTTCATTTTTGATTTGGCTCCGGCCTTACCTCTATTCGGTCAGGCACCACATATGCCTTGTTATCAGGAAACATTTCCTGGATTCCCGAAAGATATTCCTCAGCATCCAGTCGGTCGCGGAAATTTCCCACTTTTAGTCGGAAGAATGGCGACTGATACATCATGTATGAATTGAGTTCTGGAAACTTCCGATAGATGGCCGACTTGGCTTCAATGACCTTGTTTCTGTTGTTGGAACTTATGGCAAGAATGCGGAACCCTGGAACAAATCGCCTGGAATCCCTCGTGTTCACCTCGTTTACGTCGATATGTTTATTCACGAGGTGGTCGAGCCTGGGGTCCTGCCTGACTACAATATTATTGTTTGTTTCTGGTTGTGCGCAGAGCCCTGCTGCCAGCAGGATGAAGGAAGTAAGCAAAACACAATTCTTAATCATTTTCCCTTAGTTGTTGTTCGACAATACTGATGCTGGCGCTGCACCCCAGCCTGGTGGCGCCGGCGTCGATCAGTTCCTTCGCGAAGGAATAGGTTTTGATTCCTCCCGAAGCCTTTATCTGCATAACAGATGGGAGATTCGCCCTCATCAGTTGCACGGCATGTAAACTGGCGCCGGATTCTGCATAACCCGTGGACGTTTTGAGAAAGTCAACCGGCAGGGTCGCATAAATGCCGCAGACCCGTTTGATCTCTTCGTCGGAGAGTATCCCGGATTCGATGATTACCTTACTGACTTTCTTATTGTTAACGATTTCTTCTGAAAGCATTTCCATTTCGGAAAGCAGGTAGTCCCACGACCCGCTTTTCAATGCGGCAAGATTGATCACGATGTCAAGTTCGTCGGCACCATCCCTGACGGCCTGCTGCACTTCCGCGAGTTTTGCGCGGGCATTTGAATAGCCAAAGGGGAAGCCGATCACCGTAGCGACTTTAACCGGTGAATTTGCCAGAAGGGCTTTTGCGCTTCGTACGTATGGAGGAGGAATACAAACTGCAGCAAATTGATAACTCTCGGCCTCGACACATATTTTTTTCACATCGGCAGGTGTGGTCACCGGCTTTAGAATGGTGTGATCAATATAACTGGCAATCTGCATCAGCCGGCTATTCTTCTGCGCCTTTACCATGACAGTTCTTGTATTTCTTTCCGCTTCCGCATGGGCATGGGTCATTCCGGCCAACCTTCGGTCCCACTTTCACGGGTTGCTGTTTCACCCTTGTACCTGAAGGATCGTCGTAGTCATTTTCATTTGCGGCATAGTCATCGCCCCTGGTGTCAATTTCTTCCTTGTTCGCATGCATGCGGCTCATGTCTGTTTTCTTTTCCCTGCCCTCCCTGATTGCCGTACTTCGCTGCTCGCCGGGTATGGTGCTGTGACAGAGAAAACTGACGATTTCCCTGTTCACTTCACCATCCATTCTTTTGAACAGGTCGAAGGCAGTGATCTTGTATATAACGAGGGGATCCTTCTGTTCGAGATAAGCAGTCTGCACGCTTTGTTTGAGGTCGTCCATGGCGCGCAGGTGTTCTTTCCACGTGTCATCGATTATTGAAAGAGTGATCTGTCTTTCAAGCGCATTGCCCAGTTCTTCGCCATTGCTTTGGATGGTCCTGTCGAGATTTGTAAGCACCTGGACGCCTTTTTTACCGTCGGTGAAAGGAACTACAACATTCTCGATGTGCGCCCCCTGCTGTTGTCTGATGTTCGAGAAAACGGGAACTGCCTGTATTTGTACTTCGTTTTTCTTCTGCTGGTAGCGGGAGATCGATTCCTCATACAGTTTACCCGCCAGCTCATTGATATTACCTTTCAGGAATTCTGATTCCGTGATGGAACAATCGATACCGAAATTCACAATGGCTGCGAGTTTAAAACCCTCATAATCCTGCTGCTCCTGGAAGGATGTAACAAGGCCTTCCGCAACACCGTAGAATGAATTGTCGAGGTCAAGCGCCAGGCGTTCGCCGAAGAGTGCGTGGTTTCTTTTTTTGTACACGACGTTGCGTTGCTTATTCATCACATCGTCATACTCGAGCAATCGCTTACGTATACCAAAATTGTTTTCTTCTACTTTTTTCTGAGCTCTTTCGATGCTCTTGGTCACCATGCTGTGCTGAATCACTTCGCCTTCCTTGTAACCAAACCTGTCCATGATGGAAGCTATACGCTCACTGCCGAACAGGCGCATCAGGTCGTCTTCAAGAGACACATAGAACTGAGTGGTTCCGGGGTCACCCTGGCGTCCGGCACGTCCGCGAAGCTGTCTGTCAACGCGCCTGCTCTCGTGCCTTTCTGTACCGATGATCGCCAGGCCGCCCGCTTCCTTTACACCAGGACCAAGTTTAATATCTGTTCCCCGACCCGCCATATTGGTGGCGATGGTAACGGCGCCTGCGAAACCTGCTTCAGCCACCACCTGGGCCTCCTTTGAGTGTTGCTTTGCGTTGAGTACGTTGTGCGGGATCTTCTTTCCCTGCAGCATCTTGCTCAGCAATTCACTCACCTCTACCGAAGTGGTACCAACCAGTACGGGTCTTCCTTCATTGCGTAGTTTTTCAATTTCCTCAATCGAAGCCTTGTATTTTTCTCTCTTGGTTTTGTATACCAGATCCTGGTGATCGATTCTTATCGCTGGCACATTTGTTGGCACTTTCACCACATCCAGCTTGTAGATGTCCCATAGCTCACCCGCTTCAGTTTCAGCGGTACCTGTCATCCCCGATAGTTTGTGATACATCCGGAAATAATTCTGGAGCGTAATGGTGGCATAGGTTTGAGTTGCCGCTTCGATCTTCACATTTTCTTTTGCTTCAATCGCCTGGTGCAGCCCGTCACTATACCTTCTGCCATCAAGGATACGGCCCGTCTGTTCGTCAACGATTTTCACGGCGGCGTCCATCACCACATACTCAATGTCTTTGTCGAATAGCGTGTAGGCTTTAAGTAATTGCTGAACGGTATGTATGCGGTCGGCTTTGATTGAATAATCGTTCAGCAACAATTCCTTTTGCTGAAGTTTTTCTTCCGCAGGTACATCCGCCTTGTCGATTTCTGCCAGCTGCACACCGATGTCGGGCAGGATAAAGAATTCAGGATCTTCTCCTGATTTAGTAATCGTTTGAAGACCCTTGTCGGTTAATTCAACAGAGTTATTTTTTTCATCAATATGAAAATAGAGTTCCTCATCTACCTTGGGCATTTCCTTTTGCTGGTCGGCGAGGAAGTAATTTTCGGCTTTCTGCAATTTCACGCGAATGCCTGACTCGCTCAGGAATTTGATCAGTGCGCTGTTTTTGGGCAGACCACGGAATGCCCTCATCAGCGCCAGGCCGCCGCTTTTTGGATCGTCATCCCCTTCCGCAAATTTTTTCTTTGCCTCGTTGAGGTATTTGTTGGTCACCTGTTTCTGTACCTCTACCAGTTTTTCCACGCGTGGCTTCAGCAGGTGATATTGTTGTTCATCACCCTTTGGTACGGGTCCGGAGATGATAAGCGGAGTACGCGCATCATCGATGAGCACGCTGTCCACTTCATCCACCATCGCGTAATGGTGTTTCCTTTGCACCATTTCTTCCGGACTGTGAACCATGTTGTCGCGGAGATAATCAAAACCAAATTCATTATTGGTGCCATAGGTGATGTCGGCGGCATACGCCTTCCTTCTTTCATTGCTGTTGGGCTGATGTTTGTCAATGCAGTCGACGGTAAGCCCAAGCCATTCGTAGATCGTGCCGTTCCACTCCGAATCACGGCGGGCCAGGTAATCGTTGACGGTAACAATATGCACCCCTTCACCCGCCAGGGCATTGAGGTAGGCGGCCAGCGTTGATACCAATGTCTTTCCTTCACCTGTAGCCATTTCCGCAATCTTTCCCTGGTGGAGCACCGAACCACCCATCAGCTGCACATCGTAATGAAGCATATTCCAGGTGACCAGGCTACCACCTGCCATCCAGGCATTCTGAAAAATGGACTGGTCGCCGTTGATAGTGATATATGATTTTTGGAGGCTCAGTTCACGGTCTAGTTCGGTTGCGGCAGAGGTTAGGCTCGTGTTCTCCATGAACCTGCGGGCAGTTTCTTTAACCACAGCAAAAGCTTCGGGCAGCAATTCATTCAGGACCTCTTCTATTTTATCGTCGCGGTCTTTTTTCAGTTTGTCTACTTCCTGGTACAGTCCGTCCTTGTCAAGAATTTCTGCAGGAGGTAAATCTTCCGCCTTTTTGGCAAGGTCGCTGATCTGCTGGTCGATTTCCTTTAAGTGCTCACTGATCTTGTTACGGAATTCTATGGTTTTTCCACGAAGCTGATCGTTAGACAGTGATTGCAGGTTTGCAAAATGCCCATTAACGGCAGTAACCTGCGGTTCGATCGATTTGATGTCTTTCTCAGACTTGCTTCCACCGAACATTTTTGATATAAAACCTAACATATTCTGATATTGATTTTTAAGAAAGGGACAACCAGTCCCCACCCGAACGTAATTCCGGTCAAATATGATGCTAAGCGGCGAAGCGGGTCATTATGACAGGGAGGCAAAGGTAAGGAATGCCATCATGGAAATTCGTGCATCAAAAGGCTAAAAAGCCGGTAAAATTCAGGCGGATTTTTTAAAATGATAAAAATATTAGTATTTTTACAACTAAATTTATTAGCCCATGTCAGTCGCCGGTAAAAATCTCAAGTACCTGAGAAAACTCAGGGGATGGACCCAGGAAGAATTTTCCCTGAAACTACAAATCAAAAGATCACTGCTTGGTGCCTATGAGGAAGAGAGAGCAGAACCGCGAATTGAAGTGCTTGAAACAGTGGGCGAGATCTTCAGGCTGACCCTTGACGAACTGTTACTTACCGAACTGGGCGATACAAAGACCAATTACCTGGCCAAACGGAGAGCGCAGAAACTGGCCACCGGATCCAGCGAGATCAGTTTTGTTCCAGTCAAAGCCGCGGCGGGTTACCTCGCGGGTTTTTCCGATCCGGAATACATTGATGAACTCAACACTTTCACTTTGCCAATGCTTGCTGCCGGAACGTACCGGGCATTTGAGATCGTGGGTGATTCAATGCTCCCTACTCCCAGCGGTTCGGTGATTATTGGCGAAGTAACCAGTTCGCTTGAAGACGTGAAGAGCAACCAGACCTACATACTCGTGTCTCGTAATGAAGGAATAGTTTATAAAAGGGTGATGAAAAATCCTAAATCTAAAGGAAAGATCACACTGGTAAGTGACAACACTGCCTATCAGCCTTATTCAGTAAATGCTGCAGACATACTTGAGATTTGGAAAGCCAGTTTGATTATTGCAAAGGCAAATACACAACCGAGATGGGATGTAAATCAGCTGGCCAATGTCGTGAGCAATCTGCAGGACCAGGTGGCCAGTCTCAAAAATCGCATCAATTAGTTCTCTCAGATCTGATATTTTATAATATCTGGAAAGCAATGCCCGGTATGATTTTATTGAAGGCAGCGCACTACCGAAGTTAATTTCGGTTACATTTGTCTGCCAACATTAACATGCTGAAAGCAATATCACTAATATCTGCGGCCCTATGCAGTTGTCTTGTGTGTTTTGGGCAGCCAAAAAAAGCCATTGCTTCCAAAATTAAGTCCACGGTAAGGATGGACGGTTCGCTTGATGATGAAGTATGGAAGCAGGTTTCCCCTGCAACGGGTTTCATTACAAATACGCCCAGTTATGGAAATAAAGCCTCTGACAGCACCGTCGTCAAAGTGCTTTACAACAATTCAGATATTTATATTGGCGCCTATCTATACGCAAATCCTGCCGAGATTCGCCGGCAGTTCACACCTCGCGATCAGGAACGTCAATCCAATTCCGATCATTTTGCAGTCTTCATCGATTCTTATAACGACAAACAAAATGCCTATCAGTTCCTCGTCACATCAAGGAATGTGCAGACCGATTCACGTGTATCCGCCAATATTATTCCTGCAGACGGTATTTATGGCGATATCAGTTGGGATGCCGTTTGGGAAAGCAAGGTGATGATGCAGCCCGACGGTTGGTCTGTGGAAATCCGGATTCCACTGTTCTCCCTCCGGTTTTCAAATCAATCAAAACAATTCTGGGGCATACAGTTTCTTCGCTTCAGCGGAGCACGCAATGAAACATCATTCTGGAATCCTGTAAATCCCAATACCAGCGGATTCGTAAATCAATTTGGCACGCTCGACGGGGTCGATGACCTCCGGACTACATTGCGACTGAGTTTCTCACCCTATATCAGCGGCGGTTACAGGCAAACTCCTTCTCCCGGTGAACCCACTAACAACGAAACTCTTAAGAGTGGGGGCATGGACGTGAAGTATGGGGTCTCCGAGGGATTTACACTCGATGCCTCATTAATCCCGGATTTCGGCCAGGTGATCTCCGACAATATCATTAACAATATTTCGCCGTTTGAAGTCGAGTTCAGGGAGAACAGGCAGTTCTTTACAGAAGGCACAGAATTATTTAACAAAGCAGAGATATTCTACTCGCGAAGGATTGGACGGGAGCCAGGAGGATACCGCAAAGTGCAGGATTCAATTGGCAAAGGCAGGTTCGTTAATTACGATGTATTAAGAAATCCTGGACTCACGCGACTGTACAATGCCATAAAGTTTTCCGGCAGAACTAAAGACAACCTTGGCATCGGGATATTCAACTCAATAGGTCGCCCCGAAAAAGCGGTTCTCCGAAACAGGATATCCGGCGAAGACTCAATTGTGAATACCGAAGCCCTTTCGAATTACAACGTCATCGTGATCGACCAGGTACTGAAGAACAGATCCTATATTACTTTCACCAATACTAATGTATTGCGTAACGGGCACGAAAGGGACGCCAATGTTACCGGGCTTGACCTTGCTTTGTACGACAAGCGAAACCGCTATGGCCTCCTGCTGAAACCGAGGTACAGCAGGGTATTCTCAAACGTAGATGCCTATGAGGGGTTCAAAAACTATTTGGAGTTCGGAAAGGTGAGTGGAAAATTCCAGTTTTTTGTCAGCAACGACCTTAAAACAGAACAGTATGATCCAAATGACCTCGGATTTCAACTTTCACCCAACGGCATAGAAAACAAATTGCTGGTGAGTTATAATATTTACCAACCGAGTGGATGGTTCCTTAATCAACAATACAGTTTCAGCACCGTTCAGTCGTATCTCTATAAACCCTTTGAATACCAGAAAACTGAATTTATCGGCACCTCTAATTGGGTATTCAGGAACCTGTGGAATGTACAGATAGAAGCCGGCTCATCGCCATTCTGGTTTAATGACTTCTTCGAACTCCAGACACCCAAAAGTATTTTTGACATACCACGAAAAAAGCTGAAGCGTTCTCCATACTTCTATTTCTTTCCTTCGGGATCCACGGACTCCCGCAAGCGTTTTTTTGTAAACTGGTCCGCGGGCTTCGCTGAAGGCCCGCTGCGAGATGATCCCTTTTACAAAGTGATAATTGAAACCAGGTACAGATTCAGCGACCGATTGACACTAACGGCAAGCTATAGCCGCCAATATGACAAAGGTCAGTTCGGTTATTCCTTTCTGCGTGATCCATTAACAGAAGAGCCAATTCTGGCACGAAGACAGTATACGGATGTGACTACCATCCTGAGCGGTATTTATAATTTCACTCCCAGGATGAATCTTACATTTCGGGCCCGTCATTTCTGGAACCGAATCCTCAATACCAATTTCTACGATGTGCGCCCCGATGGAAGATGGGATGAGCGGTTAAATTCAAATGTTCCTCAGCAGAATGTGAATTACAATGCTTTCAACCTGGATGTTTTTTACACCTGGGATTTCAGACTGGGAAGCAGGATAGTATTCGCGTGGAAAAATGCACTCGGCGCTAATTATGAAGATTACATCAACGGATCTTTGTATACCCGCTATCTGAATAATGCCTCACGCATGTTTGGGACACCGCATGGCAACGAATTTACCATCCGTTTCATCTACTTTCTGGACTATCAGCAGCTCGTAAACAGAAAGTAAACATCACCCCGTGATCCGCATCAGTGTATTGTTGACAATGGCGAATGCGTGTTCGTGCCTGGCAGGATGGATGCCGACCGTACCCGTAAAATGGCTGAAGGCGGGAAGAACACAATAGGTGTCCGTAAAATAAAAACAGGGAAATCGCAGACTTTGTTTACCAAGACCGTAGATCGTTATCCCGGGGTGAATATGTCCAGAGAAAATGTATTCAGTGCCGGAAGGCTCATCAGAACTGCAGTCTCCGCGGTCGTGTTGAAAACAAAAACTTCCCACCTTAAGGCTTCCTTCAGAAACATCAATGGATGTTGCCGAATACCATTTCCTGCTAAGAATGTCATGATTGCCAAGAACAAGTTGTATCAAAAGTTCAGGGAAATCGGCCCTCCACCTCGCAAATAATTCCAGTTCTTTATTTGCATGGCTGTGGAACATATCGCCCACTACGATCAGTGTTTTTGGTTTAAAATACTGGATCTGTGCCATCAGTCGCTGGATGTCGTCTTTGTACAGCGACTGCGGTACCGCGATCCCGGCCTTTCGGAAATGACCCGTCTTGCCAAAGTGCAGGTCGGATACGATCAGTGCCTGCTGGTCTTCCCAATAGATACTTCTGTCGGCAGTGAGGCAAAGGGACTGATCCCTGATTAAGAAATGTTGGAAAGAATGCATATTCGGGAGAACAAATATACAAAGGAGCAACCTCAATATTACCGGTTAAGTTGTTCCTGCATTCTTTTTACCCGGTCTTCGAGTTTTTCCGATGAAACATTCTCGCGCATGCTATCGACCTTGAGCGGAAAACAAAATGGAGTAAGTCTTTCCGGAAAAGTAATGACGATATCTGAGTTCCCTATTCTTTCCATTGTTGCCCGGAGCCTGGCTTCCTCCATCTGTTGCTCCAACACTTCATTGTATGCCTGCCTGAGCAGCAGATTTCCCTTGTCGTAGTCGTTGAACACCTGGAAAAGCAGCGAAGCTGAAGACTGCAGGTGCCGCGCTTTTTTGTACTCGCCGGGGTAGCCCTGAAAGATCAGTCCACCAATAACGGCGATGTCTCTGAATTTCCTTTTCGCCATTTCTGTGGAATTTACGCTTCGCTGAATATCGGCCAGGAGGTTGTCGGTAGAAAATAATTCGTGGGCGTTCGTGTCATCAACGGGTATTGGCTGATCACTCAATAATTCAAATCCGTAATCGTTCATTGCAAAGGAGAAGGTGATGGGCGTGATCCTGCTGATGCGATAGGAGAGTATGGCTCCCAGGGCTTCGTGAACCAATCGGCCTTCAAATGGATAAACAAATAGATGATAGCCATCCTTGGTTTCGATCTGTTCGATGAGCAGTTCATTTTCGCGCGGAATATGTGAAAGCCGTTGTTGCAATGCAAACAAAGGTTCCAGAACTTTTAATTCGATGTCCGTTTCCGGAGGATTGCTGTGCTCAATAATGGCATAGGCCTCATTAAATTTTTTCCTGAGCATGACACCCAGGTTGGCGGAGAGCGGCATGCGTCCCCCGTTCCAGCTGGGTACGATGGATTTCTTCGAATTGGATTTTTTGACCAATACCGTCATTTCCTTGATCATGATGAATTCGAGCGTTCTTCCCGCGAGCGTAAAAACATCGCCCTGACTGAGCCGGGAGATAAAATACTCTTCGATCATTCCTATATAGCCTCCTGTGAAAAACTTTACTTTGAGCATAGGGTCGCTCACAATAGTGCCGATATGCATCCTGTGTCGCATGGCGATCCTGCGATTGTTGATCCTGTAAACGTCATCGATGATCTCCACTTTTTTAAACTCATCGTATTGTTGCAGTGCGGAACCGCCCGAGGTTATGAAATACAGCATCTGTTCCCATTCACTGTCGGTGATGTCGTTGTAACAATATGTAGATCGAACTTCCGGCAATATTTCCTCCGGCCTGAATCCCTCAGAAACTGCAAGTGTGCAGAGATACTGGATGAGTACGTCAAAACACAACAACCTGGGATCCCTGCTTTCGATGAAGTTGATATCCTTAGCTGCTTTCAGGGCAGCGGCTTCAACGAGTTCAAGTGAATGTGTGGGGAGGAAATAAATTTTGCTGACTTCACCAGGCTGGTGCCCGCTGCGGCCAGCACGCTGCAGGAATCTCGCCACACCCTTTGGTGACCCTACCTGGATGACGGTTTCAACAGGTCTGAAATCAACCCCCAGGTCAAGGCTGGAAGTGCAAACCACAACCTTCAATATGCCGCTGTGTAAGGATTCCTCAACCCAGGTGCGCATTTCCATGTCGATCGATCCGTGATGAAGTGCAATTGCACCCGCCAGATCAGGAGCTGCATCAAGCAACATCTGGTACCAACGTTCGCTCATGCCCCTCGTGTTGATGAAGATCAGTGTGGTTCTGCTGCTCTTGATGATCGGAATCACCTTATCGATCAGCCGGATACCGAGATGGCCCGCCCAAGGATATTTTTCAATCTCATCGGGAAAAACTGATTGTATATCGATTGGTTTATAAACTTCTGCCCTAACCAGTTCTCCCGTTAATATTTTTTTGCTGTTGATCAACGGAGCCAGCAACACTTCCCTGGCCTGGTCGAGGTTGCCGATCGTGGCGCTGATCCCCCAGATAGACGGTGCAGCGGTTCCCGCGCTGACACCAAGGATCCTTGATATTGCCAGTTCCACCTGAACCCCTCTTTTCGAGCCGAGCAATTCATGCCATTCATCCACCGCAATTATTCTAAGCCTGCTGAAAAATTCTTTGTACCCTCTCTGGGCTAGCAAAAGATGCATGCTTTCGGGAGTGATGATCAGCACTTCGGGCATCTGTCGCTTTTGTTTTTGCCGCTCGCTCACCGGCGTATCCCCATTCCGCAAACCTACCTTCCATTGCATGCCGAGGCCTTCGATCACTTCTTCCATGGCCCTCCCTATGTCCTTCGCCAGGGCCCTTAGTGGCGTGACCCAGATGAGCTGGAGTCCATTCCTTTGTTTTTTCGCATAATCAATGCCGTTAGTATTTATGAAATCGATTATCGCACCCAGAAATACGGAATAAGTTTTTCCACAGCCTGTAGGCGCATTAACAAGACCGGATCTTCGATGAATGATGTGCCACCAGGCCTCTTCCTGGAAAATAAAAGGTTGGAAATGCCGGGACGCCAGCCAGTTCTTCACTACACTGTAGCCTTCAGATGCATAGAGCAGGGTGAGGTCTGCAGATTTATTTTCCATAAATCTCCAGCATCGTTTTAAGGTCGTCTATCGTGTTGATCTCGTCCAGTGTTTTATCTTTTCTCCATCTTAACATCCGGGGAAACCTGAGCGCCACACCGGATTTGTGCCTGTTTGATGCCGCAATACCTTCAAATGCAATCTCGAAAACAAGTTCTGGTTTCACGGTACGTACAGGACCAAATTTTTCCAGGGAATTTCTCTTAACAAAATTATCTACCTGGGCAAATTCCTTGTCGGTAAGCCCGGAATATGCCTTCGTAAAAGCTACGAGCTTTTCTCCATCCCTGATGGCAAAGGTATAGTCTGTGTATAGATTACTTCGCCTGCCACTGCCCTTCTGCGCATAGATCATCACAGCATCAATCGTAAGAGGATCGATCTTCCATTTCCACCAGTCGCCCCTCTTTCTGCCCACCTGGTAGGGTGAAGATTTTTTTTTCAGCATGAGTCCTTCGCTGTTCCTGAGCCGGGCATCCAGGCGGGTCCTGGCGAGCTGCTCCCAATTCCCAAACTCAATGGCGGGCGACAAAACAAGTAAGTGCAGATTGACGTTCGCTACGATGGCGGCCAGCCGTTGCCTGCGTTCCACCATGGACAAATGCCTGATGTCCTGGCCATCCTGTTCCAGGAGATCATAGGCGAAGATGCCGGCAGGGGCCTCATCGAGTTGCTTTTTTGTTATGTTCTTTCTTCCAATCCTGGTCTGGAGCACGTTGAAGTTGAGTACCTCCCCATTTTTGAGCGGAAGAATCTCGCCGTCGATTACCGTTCCATCAGGCAGAAGGTCTGTGAGTAGCTTGTATTCTGGAAATTTTTCTGTGATCAGGTCCTCCCCACGACTCCAGACGAACAGCGTCCCATTCCTTTTGATGATCTGTCCGCGGATACCGTCCCATTTCCATTCGGCCTGCCATTCTTCAGGCAAACCAAGAGCTTCCGGTTCCTGTTCCAGCGCGTAGGCGAGGTAAAAAGGATATGGCTTGGAATGATCCGCAATGGACGATTCTTCGGACAATAATTCTTCAAACGGCGTGGTGGAAGGATCCCAGTTGCCGCTGATACGGTGTGCGATGACGCTGGGTTCGAGATTTACGAGTTTGGCAAGCGCTTTTACCATCATACTCTGAGAAACGCCAACCCTGAACGTACTCGATAATAATTTATTGAACACAAATCTCTCCCTGCTGCTGAGCTCATGCCATGATGCAAGAATAAATGCTTTCTTTCTTTCTTCATCCGACTTTTCGAGTTCCAGAAATTTTTCAATGTACCAGCTCAGCGATTTCGAGACCGGATGATCTATGGCGTTCGGGAGTTCCGGTATCAGCAGTGCTATGGTCTCCGACAGGTCACCGACGGTGTGATAGCATTCCGCAAATAGCCATTCGGGCAAACCAACCAGTTCGGAACACCATTCCTGTAATTTTCCGCCACTGATGGTTCTGCGTGGCCTTCGTCCGCTGAACAGCGCGATCATCCAGACCCTGTCACCGGGGTCAGCATTGTGGAAATACGCTATCAGGGCTTTAAACTTGTCGTTTGTTTTTGTATGTGTACCCAGTTCATAAACCAGGTTGGCAAAAAGGGTCATGCCGCCTTCCCTGGCAGAGGGTTCAGTTTTAATATCATCGGAATTGTTATTCATCCGTTGCTATTTTGTTCTGCATTGTTATTGTTGAGTTCCTGCGTAACCTCTTCTTCATCGGTTCCATACTGCGTTTGCACTTCTCCTGCTTCTATGCCGGCTTCGTTGAGGTATCTGCTGAAAGCGGATTGAAACCCGTGAGTCACAAATACCCTGCTTGCCCCTGTCGCTTCCACTGCCGATAACAGCCCTTTCCAGTCGCAGTGGTCGCTTAGCGCAAAACCTGCATCGGCATTGCGTCTCCGCTGGTTTCCCCTCACCTGCATCCATCCGCTGCACATGCCCACAGCAGCCGGCGAGAATTTTTTCATCCATGTCGTTCCATCTGCTGAAGGGGGAGCAATGATCACTGCGTTCTTAAAATGTTCCTTCGGAATCTCAGGGGTAACCCGGATCAGTTCAGGCAGAATTCCCTTTGTTAACACGCCTGAATTCAATAAAGTTTCCTGCATGTTCCAGATTGCGCCGTGCGCATACACCTGGTCGACTTCACCGACCAGGGCGTGAAGCACCCGCTGGGCTTTTCCCAAAGAGTAGGCTATCAATACCGAGGCCTTGCCCTCAAGGCGGTTACCACGGATCCAGGTTCTGATATCCTGATATATATTTTCCTGCGGCTTCCAGTTATATATAGGAAGGCCAAACGTAGATTCCGTTATGAAGGTGTTGCAGGGCACCGGCTCAAACGCGCCGCTTAGCCCGTCATCCTCTACTTTGTAGTCACCGCTTACCACCCAAACCTCACCCTTGTGTTCTACTTTCACCTGTGAAGATCCAACGATATGCCCGGCAGGGTACAGCGTTACCGCAACCCCATTCATGTGTACGGGTTCTTTCCACTCAGCCGTCTGATAATCGTTGTCGCCCAGCCGAAGCTGCAAAACCGGTTGCGTAGATGGATGACAGAGGATGTGTTTGTTGCCCGGGCGCGCATGGTCGCTGTGGCCGTGAGTGATGACTGCCTTGTCTACGGGTTTCCAGGGGTCAATGTAAAAGTTGCCGGCTGGACAAAATAAACCACTATCCGTAAATTCAATCAATGACATAAATACGTATCATGAAAACCTGTGCCAGATTCAGAATACGGCTGTTACCTCACCATTGACCTTCTTGATCATGTAAATCTTCTTGTTTTCGAAGTAATTGAGAGTCATAGTTTTCGCATCAAGCACCGGTTGGATGTCGAAGTCGGTGAAGATCCTAAAGCGGTCATCGCTGAGGCTGGATCCAAGATTCGGACCGGTGGCCGCCAGCAATCGGCAGAAGTGATATACGGTTTCGAACCCTTTGATCACCATTTCAGTTGGGTTTACATAATAGGTCGCTTTGTAAGCATTTTGAATGGAAGTGAGTAGCGGAAGTTGTGGCGCTGTGTAAAAAGGGGTGGTATAAATCACCTCTATATCCTTGTATTCAGGAGCTGCAAAATTAGTGGCGTCCCACCAGTTGGGCATGCCAAAAACTACGCTTGGATAGTTGTCGAGCAGACCCGCCAGCTGTTGTGTGAGCACCTGGCCGAAGGCAATGTCAGGGCTTCCGGCAATACAAACCGTATTTGCTCTATTGTCCAGGTGCTTTCTCAGATCATTGGGAGTAAAAGTATTGTCGAGCAACACGTATTTGATCTTTAGTGGCACCGAGGCAGTGGACTTTGCGATCTCTTCAAAATAATTTTTAAGCCGTTCTTCCTGTGTCCCCTTTTTGCGAAAAAAAATCACATCCGACAAAGGATAGGTTTTCTGTATGAATTTATAGATGGCGGCACAATGAGTGTAAAGGGTGGAATTCAGCACAACATAGTTTGGGTTGTTCCTTACTCCGGCATCATTGGGATAGTTGACATTGATGAAGGGGATATTTTTGCGGGCGGCGATGCCGGCAAGGGTCCTTGCTTCAGCTCCATTCACTTCTCCGATTATCAAATCAACACTGTCCAGTTTATGTGCCTTTTCGCTGGCTGCAATTCCTCGCGAAACCGAACGGATATCCAGAACCTCCAGGTCAAGATCTACACCTTCCTCTTCCAGCGAATCAAGGGCCATACGTGCACCCTCATAAAATTCAACGCCCCCATTTAGGTAACGCGGAAAGGTTTTCCCATAACGATAATTGCCATCATGGTCAAAAGCGGAATCGAGATACAATGGAACAAACAATGCCACATGGTATCGTGATTTGACCTGGGGACTATCCTGGCCCGAAGCAACCTGGCCGAAGAACAGCAGGCAGATTATGAAAAGTAATACCGAGCTTCTTTGCATTAGAGAAAATGAATTTTGTGGCAAGACGTTTATTCCCATTCTATCGTTGCAGGAGGTTTGCTGCTGATGTCGTAAACAACCCTGTTAATTCCCTTAACATTATTGATGATGTCATTGGAAACAAAGGCTAGAAATTCATAAGGCAGGTGGGCCCAGTCGGCAGTCATGCCATCTACAGAAGTTACTGCCCTGAGGGCTACGGTGAATTCATAGGTTCTTTCATCACCCATCACTCCAACACTTTTGACAGGGAGCAATATGGCGCCTGCCTGCCAGACCTGGCTATACAAATTATAGGATTTAAGCGCCATAGTGTACCGGTAGTCGGCTTCCTGTAAGAGGGCAACTTTTTCTTCATTCACTTCGCCCAGGATCCTTATAGCCAGGCCGGGCCCGGGAAAGGGGTGCCTTTGAAGCAGGTCTTCAGGAATGCCAAGTTCATAGCCCACTTTGCGAACCTCGTCCTTAAAGAGGAAGCGTAGTGGTTCTATGAGTCCAAGGTGCATAATATCTGGCAGCCCACCTACATTATGATGCGATTTGATCGTCACTGAAGGCCCATGTACCGAAACGCTTTCTATAACATCCGGATAAATTGTGCCCTGACCAAGAAGCTCGATACCTTCAATCTTTTTGGCTTCGGACTGAAATATGTCTATAAACAATTTTCCGATCACCTTTCTTTTGGCTTCGGGGTCAGTCTTTCCACTTAATTCCCGGTAAAATAGTTCTTTGGCATCAACACCTTTTACGTTGAGGCCAATAGAACCATAGGTGTCAAGCACCTGCTGGTATTCATTTTTCCGAAGCACGCCATTGTCGACAAAGATGCCCGAAAGCCTGTCCCCGATAGCCTTGTGTATGAGTGTGGCCGCTACAGTGGAGTCCACACCGCCCGAAAGAGCCATGATCACCTTCCTGTCTCCGATTTTCTGTTTAAGGCCTTCTACAGTGTCCGTGATGAAGTGTGCCGGGGTCCAGTCCTGCGCGCACCCGCATATATTTACGAGGAAATTCTTCAGTACTTTTTTGCCTTCGATAGAATGATAAACTTCCGGGTGGAACTGAACTCCGTAGATCGGGTGAGTGTCTCCGTTAGAACGGAACGCGGCGAAGGGTATGTCTTCAGTGGTCGCCAGCACCTGGAAGCCAGCGGGCATCTCAAGCACCGAGTCGCTGTGACTCATCCACACCTGCGAATTGTCTATCACTTCGTCCAGCAGAACATCGTTCAATCTCTTGCTCAGCAGCGCCCTTCCGTATTCCCTTTTATTGCTTTTCGCTACCTGACCACCAAATTGTTTCGCGGTGAGTTGCGCTCCATAGCAAATGCCTAAAACAGGACTCTGTTTCTGCAGCTGGGCAATATCAACAACAGGGGCATTGGGCTCGTTGACAGAGAATGGAGATCCTGAAAGAATGAACCCCCTGATGTTGGGGTCGGGCATTATCTTCTGCTGGAAGGGAATGATTTCACAAAACACATTTGCTTCTCGTACGGCCCTGGCGATCAATTGAGTATACTGACTTCCGAAATCGAGAATTACGATCTTTTCCTTCATGTTGCTGCGAAGGTAAAGAAATTCACAGGTCTGTATAACGCACATTAATCCACACATCCTTATTCCGACCGCTGTCGTCGGTGCAGGAGATTTTCACAGGCCCTTCTTCAGGAATAAAATATTGCAAACTGCCGGCTTCGCATGACTTATAATATTGGTTATTGATGTACCAAAAAACACGACCCACGTCTGTCGGTGTACGGCATTTGAGTTGCAGGGGTTCCGGGTCTGTTCTGCTGATCAATACTTCGGTGCCGTCGGCCGGTAAAAGGATCTGGGGAAGGCCTTCGTGGAACACCTTCTCACAGGCAGGGTTATGCGGAGGAATCTTTTCATAGGAGATCTTCTGCCCGGTGAAAAATTCCTGCATCTCTGGAGCGACATTCCTGATCCATTTCTTTTTGTAGCCGGTTTTTGGAAAACAGAGATTACAATAAGAAATCTTTTCATCCACCGACACCATTATTTCGGTGATGTGCCTGCATGTGTTATTGGATGAAACCATGGGCATGAAATTATCGGAAATTCTGCCCTGGCAATGGTCGGAAGGAGGTAAACCGGTTTCAGAACAAACCAGCCTTGTCTGTAATTCCGGTGGCTGAACAAACCATTGTTCGTCACTGTCGTAATCGATGGTATTGAAAATGGTAAAGAGCAGGGGCGTAGCTATTTCGGCTCCGCTCAGTTCCTGCACTCCTTTGCCTGAAAAGTTTCCTGCCCAGATACCAACGGTATACTTCCGGTTGTATCCAATGCTCCAGGCATCCCTTCTCCCATAAGAGGTGCCGGTTTTCCACGCGATCCGCGGCAGATGAGCAGTGCTTTGCCAGTTCAACGGGAAATCGGGCCTGTCCACCGAGGATAATATTTCGGTGATCATATAGGCTGATGAGGGGCTCAATACTTCAAAGGATGAACTGGTATTTTCTTCTTCGGTCAGGGAGGGAGCGATGTATTTTCCCTGGCCTGCGAGGGCTGAATAAAGTCCTGTGAGTTCTAAAAGCCGCGCCCCGCAACCTCCCAGTATCATCGACAAGCCCAGTTTGTGACGGTCCTTTCTGATCTGCCTGAAATTGCAGGCAGACAGGGCGCCAACGAGTTTCTCTGTGCCAAGAGTCTTCAGGCATTTAACAGCCGGGATGTTCAACGAATGTCCGAGTGCATATTCCGTGGTGACGTATCCTTCGAATTCCTTGCTGTAATTCTCCGGCGCGTAACCCTGATAATTTACCTGCACATCGGTGACAACCGATTTCGGGGTGATCAATCCTTCATCCATACAGAGGCCGTACAACAATGGTTTGAGGGTGCTGCCTGGTTGCCGGACGGCCGAGGCGCCATCCACCTGGCCGCTGTGCAACGAATCATGGAAGTCCGCAGAGCCAAGATAGGTGATGATCCTGTGTGTTTCGTTGTCGATGATCACCACCGCCAGATTGCTTATTTGTTTGAGCCGAAGCGATTGCGCATATGCCGCCGTGAGAGTTTCGGTTTTTTTCTGCATCGCCATGTCAATTGTCGAGACAACTTCTGACGCTCCTTTTCTTTTCAGGATCCGGGCAACATGAGGAATTAGTGCCGGAAGGCCAGTCCTAGTGGCAGTGAAAGTTTCCTCAAGTGCGTCGACGATTTCCCTGTGGGTAAAAAGCGAAGCATCGGCAAAACGCCTGAGCCATTGGTTTCTGGCCTGCACAATTCGCTGGTTGTTTTTACCCGGAATCAGCGACGAGGGCCTGTTGGGAATGACGCAAAGCGCGGTGATCTCGGCCAGTGAAAGGTGATCGAGATTCTTACGGAAGTAGATGAGAGCCGCGGCCTTCACACCCTCAATATTTCCTCCATATGGAAGCAGATTGCAATATAGTTGAAGGATCTCTTCCTTGCTGTACTTGCATTCCAGTTGGAGGCTGCGAAATAATTCTACAAACTTGTTAATATAAGTACGCGGCCGGTGTTCCAGTGCCCTGGCTACCTGCATGGTGATCGTAGAAGCCCCGGAAGTTCTTTTACTATGGAAAATATTATTCAGCCCCGCCCGAAGTATCGCAAATGCGTTGATGCCCGGATGATAGTAAAAGTATTTGTCTTCTTTTTCAAGAATGATCCTGCGCATTAAAGGACTAATCTCACTGATGTTGGTTTTCATTCGCCATTTGTCGTCGCGCGACAGGGAAGCATTCACTATTGTTCCTTTGTTGGATTTGATGATGGTGGAATAGGAAATATCGTCCGGCAGGGGAATAGTGAAGACGGCAATCATGAGCATCCCTAACAGGCAGGCTGCCAGTATGGACAGTATTTTTATCATTCACTGCAAAGATAGAATCTGGGATTCAACCTTACATTTGTAATACAACAATATTGATAATGCGCCTTATCCTATTCACATTAACCTTGCTTAGCCTAATCTCCTGCAATCAGAACAGCGTTACTCTCGAGAAAACCAATGCAAAAGGAGAAGTACCCGTTCTTGGCAACCTGAGTTTCCGGTTCAACAACGCACTCGCCCCTGATTCAACGCTTAACCAATGGGATTCGACAGAATTCATTTCCTTCACTCCAACCATTCCTGGACGCTTTCGCTGGGAGCAACCCGACCTGCTGATATTTTCGCCGTCGAGACCCCTGGCACCTGCAACCAAATATTCTGCCCGCCTGAAACAAACGCTTCTTCGGAATACTTCTTTTGGAAAGGTCGTCGGGGCCGACGACATTAAATTCAACACGCCCGCAGTTCAGCTCGAGGATGCCCAGATACATTGGACACTGGAGGAAGGCAGCGGCAGAGCAATTGCCGAATCTATTTTATACTTCAATTATCCTGTTCCCGTGAACAGCCTTAGGGATAAACTGATCCTGACGCTGGATGAGAAACAAATTCCTTATACGATTCAAACCAGGTCCGGCTCAAATACGATTTCTCTGTTGCTCCAGGGTTTGAATCCGGTTGACAAAGACCTCGAGGGCAGGTTCCATATAACAAAAGGTCTCCTGCCCGAGGGAGGCAACGTGGGCAGCACTGAGGACATTGAAATTCCCGCCCGGCTTCCATCTCCATTCAACCTGGTAATTAGTGACATGAACGGTACACACGACGGCATAAATGGAACGGTTCTGGTTCGTACGAGTCAGCCTGTGGACGCAGAAGGCATTGCTTCCCTGGTGAAGATCAAACCTGCGGTAAAATTCAGTATCGCAACTAATGACGAAGGATTTTCAATAAAAAGCGCAGACTTCAATCCTGACAAATCTTATCTGGTAAGTTTGTCAAGCGGCATAAGAGGCCAGGTTGGAGGCAGGTTGCAGGAGCAGTACGAGAACAATATCAGCTTCGGTGAACTTCAGCCTCTGCTGAAATTTGCCGCCGGAAAAAGCGTTTATCTTTCCTCTGCATCTAATCGAATGATCGAGCTGCGGATCGTTAATGTTCCAAAGATTAAAGTGATTATTTCAAAGGTGTATGAAAATAACCTGTTGGCATCTCAGGCCTATGGCTATTATCCACGCGACGACAGGAATGGTTCAGATGAAGAATACTATGGAGAGAATGATTTTGCCAGTGCCGATCAGAATTATACGGTTGGAGAAGTAGTGTATGAAAAAGAAATTGAAACCCGTACGCTGCCACAGCTCGGCAAGAACCGTTTGTTTGCGTTCAATATTGAAGACAGATTGCCGGATCTCAGGGGTATCTATCATATCAAGGTTCGGTCCACCAGCGAATATTGGACGGACGACAGTCGCTTCATTTCCGTCTCTGACCTGGGGCTGATCGCTAAAGAAGGCCGAGATAAATTATATGTTTTCGTCAATTCAGTGAAAACCGCAAAGGAAATAAGCGGGGTGAATGTTATTGCCTATGGGGCGAACAACCAGGTGCTTGGTATGGCCTCCACAAATGAAGCCGGTGTAGCCGGGATCGGTTACACCCGGAAGGAATTTGCTGGCTTCAGACCGTCGATGATCGTTGCGAAATCAGAATCCGATTTCAATTTTCTTCCTTTAAAATCCACGGCTGTCAACACCTCAAGATTTGAAGTGGGCGGAAAACGAATAAATAGTACGGGTCTGGACGCCTTCATTTATGGTGAGCGGGATATTTACCGCCCAGGTGAACAGATCCATTTCTCTGCAGTTGTCAGGAACGGCCAGTGGAACAGTCCGGGACCATTGCCCGTTCGGTTCAGAATGTTGTATCCTAACGGCAGGGAGATGAAAGAATTCAGAAAAACCCTTAATGATCAAGGTTCGGCCGAGGGCATGATCGATTTGCCGGCCTCTGCCATCACGGGTAGTTATAACCTGGAACTGTATACTTCGACGGATATACTCATGGGCTCTTATCAGTTCCGGGTTGAAGAATTTGTGCCTGACAGGATAAAGGTCGGAGTTGCACTCGATAAAAAAGATCTGGAACCGGGCCAGCGGGTACAGCTTTCACTCGACGCTGTGAATTTTTTTGGTCCCCCGGCAGCTGACCGGAAATATGAATCTGAGGTACAACTGAGCCCTAGATTATTCCAACCCAAAAAATACCAACGCTACAATTTTGCCATCCAGAACCAGGGACTCTCGCTTGACAAGGTAGTAAGAGAGGGGAGAACAGATGGCGAAGGGAAGGCTATAGTGAACTACGAAGTACCGGCCTTATTCAAGAACACCGGCATTCTTCGCGCGACCTTCTATACGACCGTTTTTGATGAGACGGGTCGCCCTGTAAGCAAAGGATTATCCGCGGATGTGTTCACCCAGCCTGTCTTTTATGGGATCGCTGACGATGGCAATTGGTATTATCCCCTGAACCAGCCGATTTCTTTTCCTCTTATCGCCCTGGATAAAAAAGAATTGCCTGTCTCAGGTACGGTTGCAAGAGTAAAAGTCATAAGGCGCGAATACCGGACGGTACTCGCTAAATCAGGTAGGTATTTCCGTTATGAATCCCAGGAAGAAGAAAAAATAATTGTCGAACAGGATGTGACGATCAATAATGAATCCACTAGATATTCTTTTATTCCGAGGGCGCCAGGCAACTATGAGATCAGGATAACCGCCCGAGGTGCCAGCGCATATGTGGTCAGGAAGTTTTATAGCTACGGTTCATGGGGAGGCGACAATAATTCATTCGAAGTTGATACCGAGGGAAGTATTGATATCGAAACCGACAAATCGGTGTACAAGGCCGGCAATACCGCCAAAATACTGTTCAAGTGTCCATTCAACGGAAGGATGCTGGTAACACTGGAATCCGACAAAGTGCTCTGGTACAAGTATGTAAACGTGGAAAAAAGAAATGCTTCCATTGATATTCCGGTGAATGCAGAACATCTTCCCAATGTGTTCATAACAGCAACACTGTTCAAGCCGCACGGCATCAGTGAAATTCCTCTGACGGTGGCGCACGGCTATCAGAATTTGAGAGTTGAAGACAGGAGCCGAATCAATAAAGTCGAACTAAAGGCCGCACTGAATTCCAGGTCGCTCAGGGACCAGGAAGTGACCGTTACGGCAAGCCCGGGAAGCCTGGTAACCCTGGCGGCGGTTGATAATGGTGTATTGCAGGTGTCGGATTTTAAAACACCCGACCCTTATCATTATTTCTATGGCGACAGGGCGCTTGCGGTCGACGGTTATGATCTTTATCCGCTGCTTTTTCCTGAATTGAGGGCAAGACTCAGCAGTTCGGGAGGAGATGGAGAAACAGAAATGACCAAAAGAGTTAACCCAATGCCTTCCAAACGCATTAAACTGCTTTCGTACTGGAGCGGCATTACGCGCACAGATAATGCCGGTAGGGCGAGGTTTTCCATAAAGATCCCAAAATTCAGCGGACAGGTGCGCCTGATGGCACTAGCCTACAGAGATGGGGTTTTCGGTTCCGCTGAGGCATCAATGACTATTGCAGATCCAGTGGTAACCAGCGTTGCAGTTCCAAGATTTCTGAGTCCCGGAGACACACTCACTGTGCCAGTAACAGTTACAAATACAACCAAAGAACAGATAGACGCAGCCTCTGTCATTACCACATCCGGCCCACTGAAAGTAGCCGGAACTAATAGTCAAAAGATCTCGGTTGCCCCCGGTAGTGAGAAACGAATCGAATACACCGTTGTGGCCGGCAGCTCCATTGATACCGGCAGGATCGTGATAGAAACGAAAACCGCCGCTGAAATCTTCCGCGATGAGACCTCGATCGGCGTGAGGCCTCCGACGTCACTGCAAAGAATTTCAGGGGACGGACTGGTGAAGGCGGGTACTACACAAAAAATCATGTTTCCCAACAAAGATTTCATGACGGGTACGGAAAGATATTCCCTTGTGCTGAGCCGAAGTCCTTTACTTACAGCGGGTTCCCAATTGCGATACCTGTTGAGTTATCCTTACGGATGCACAGAACAAGTCATCTCTGCGGCATTCCCAATGTTGTATTTTGGAGAGCTTGCCGAACGGATGAATCCGGAAGAAAACAGGCAGTCCGAATATGGCCTGAATGTGATGGAAGCGATTCGAAAGATCAGGTTGGCTCAATTGTTCAATGGAGCGGTGACGCTTTGGGAGGGTGAGGGCACAGAAAATTGGTGGGCTTCAGCTTATGCCGCACATTTTCTTATTGAAGCCGGAAAAGCAGGCTTTGATCCTGAACAACAATTGCTGAATGGATTGCTGGGCTATATCACCAGCAGGTTGAGCAGGAAGGAGGTAATTAATTACTATTACAACAGGGATCAGAAGAAGAAGATCGCTCCCAAGGAACTCGCCTACAGCCTGTATGTTCTGGCATTGGCAGGTACTCCAAATTTACCGGTAATGAACTATTACAAGGCAAACCCTGAGCTGTTGAGCCTGGATAGCAAATACCTGCTGAGCATTGCCTATGGGTTATCGGGGGACAGAAAGAAATTTGCCGAAGTATTGCCTGCCTCATTTTCCGGAGAAGAATCTATAAAACAAACCGGTGGAAGTTTTTATTCGCCTGCAAGGGACGAGGCCATTGCACTCAATGCCCTGCTGGATGTCGATCCGTCGAATCTACAGGTAAATCGAATGGCAGCCCATGTTGCCCAGCAACTGCGTAGCGCCGGTTCACTCAACACACAGGAATGCGCATTCAGTGTACTTGCGCTGGGGAAGATAGCGGCAAGATCGGGACCCTCGAACGCAACAGCAGAACTAAAAGTGAAAGGCAGGTCGATTGCCAAGTTTACCGGAAAGGATCTTCGCCTCGGCACGGAGGAGTTGAGAGGCAGTAGCGTAGACATTGAGGCAGGTGGAAAGGGAAATCTTTATTATTTCTGGAATATGGAAGGAACGAGTGTCTCAGGGACTTACCACGAGGAAGACAATTATCTGAAGGTCAGAAGAACATTCTTTGATCGTTATGGACAAAAGAAAGTTGACACTGATTTCCGGCAAAACGAACTGGTAATTGTGCAGTTAAGCCTGGAAAAAAAGTATAGCGGTGAAGTGAACAATATTGTTGTAACCGACCTGTTGCCGGCTGGTTTCGAAATTGAAAATCCCAGAACGAAGGAAATACCAGGCATGGACTGGATCAAGAACGCGGCCAGTCCGGAGGCAATGGATATTCGTGATGACCGCATCAACTTGTTTACCAGTCTGGGTTCATCGGGAAAAGTATTTTATTATGCCGCGAGGGCCGTTTCCCCGGGAATATTCAGGCAGGGGCCTGTTTCGGCCGATGCGATGTACAATGGCGAGTACCATTCTTATCATGGAGCACAAACGATCAGAATTTACAAATAGGAATTAATGACTTGCACGAGGCCTTTCCTTGTTAAAGAAAGAAAAATAAAAATTAAACTGGTTTAAGATGTTTTCTTAACCTGGTATAACACCTCTTTGCGACCCGTAAAAGAACTTTGCCTGCAAATGATTAACATGAACCAGGCAAAAAATCATCCCCTTTTTACTCCCTACCAAATAGGAGCACATCAACTCATGAACAGGACAGTGGTGGCGCCGATGACCCGGAACAGCGCCAGCGCCAGGGGTATCCCTACTCAACAAATGGAAGCATATTACCTGAATTTCGCAAAGGGAGGCTTTGGAATGATTATCACAGAAGGTATCTATACTGACGAGATCGCTTCCCGCGCCAACCTTCATCAACCGGGCATCGTATCAACTGAGCAGCAGCACGCATGGGCAGAACTTGTGTCAGGGATGAAGGTGTTTCCGGTTAAATTCATTTGCCAGTTGATGCATGCAGGTGCGCTTTCGGAACTCGTTGACCATTCACAGGCTCCTTCTGCTGTACAACCGTTGGGCGACTATTCCTTACCAAAAAAGATGACGCTTTCGGACTTTGAAATTGCCCGCCGCGGTTTTGTAAACGCTGCGATGGCTGCGGAAAGATGCGGCTTCGACGGTGTTGAACTTCATAGCGCCAATGGTTATTTGCTCGACCAGATGATAACAGACTACACCAACCTCCGCGAAGATGAATACGGAGGCACCATGGAAAATAGGTTTCGGCTGCTCAATTCCATTGTCATGGACATCGAAGCAGCAACAAAGGAAAATTTTATTATCGGTCTGCGCCTTTCTGAAAGCAAGGTGAATGATCTAACCTATCGCATGCCTGGTGGGGCGGACGACGCTAGAAGAATTTTGCGTGAGGCGGCTAAGCTTCCATTGTCCTACATACATATTGCCGCGGAAGGCGGCATTTGGGAAAGAGAATGCCGTTATCCCGACGGAAGTTCATATGGCAGCCTCGCCAGGGAATTATGCGGCATTCCAGTTATCGTTAACGGTGGCATGCATGATGTCGAACTCGGGAGATGGATACTTGAAAACGGGCATGGAGACCTGCTTTCGATAGGCCGGGCCGCAATCGCAGATCCGCATTGGCCGCAAAAGATTCAAAGTGGCGATGCACCGGTATTCTTCAACAAAGCAATGATAAAACCATCGCTTACTTTGTCGAATACCATGTCCTATTTTGAAAATCTACAAAATCAGGTTTTCTCAAATGAAACACTGCGCAGGTAAACTTTGCATTGACACTCGCAAGTGATTTTGCGACTTTCTCACGACAGCGCAGCTTTTCGAATTCCTTTTTTCTCACAAATAAGAAGAAGAGATTACTAGCTGTTACCCTTAGCCGCCGTGGCTCGGATGCGGCTTAGAAACACCGGAGTAATACCAAGATAGGAGGCGATATGTTTCTGTGGGAGCCGATTAAGTAGCGCTGGATATTTTCTGGCGAAGGTCTCGAATCTTTCCCTTCCATCCAGCGTAATAGTATTCAGAATCCGCTGGTCCTGGGCCATAGCAGCATTCTGGTGGAGGATGCGGAAAAAGCGTTCAAAAATCGGAGCCTCTTCATATAGTTTAGTGAGTGAGGACAGGGAAATCTGCAAAAGTTCTGAAGGTTCAACAGTCACAATATTACGTGTGGCAGGGCTGTTGCTAAGAAAACTGGCAGAGTCGGTAATCCACCAGTTTTCAATTGCAAAATGAAGAGTGTGCTCAACACCCGACCTGTCTGTATGGAAAGACCGCAGGCAACCAGCCACCACAAAGTTTTCAAACTGACAAAATGATTGTTCGTGTACCAGGTAAGCCCTTGCGGGCAGTTTCCTGTACACAAGCAGTGAAAGAAAAAGCTCAGTGTCTTTTTCAGTCAGATGCACATAACGACTCACGTGTTCAAGTATTACCTGGTGAGCCGCTTCAATATTCATGGGATCCTTGTCTTGACAGTATACAATAGAAAATGGGCTGAGGAGAAACACTCTTCAGCCCATCGTATCTGAATATTTTTGGTTAAGCGAGCGCGTTCACCTTACGGGTCAGCTTACTCTTCATATTTGAAGCTTTGTTTTTGTGAATGACGCCCTTTTTGGCAAGTTTGTCGATCATGGAAACAATCTTCACCAGCTCTGCAGAGGCAGCCTTTCCTTCCTTGATCTCTTTCATGTCGCGGATGGCATTACGCGTTGTTTTGCCATAATAGCGGTTTCTATCCCTGCGTTTCGTTGCCTGCCGTACATCTTTCTTGGTAGCCTGATGGTTTGCCATTGTTCAGTCAAAAATTTAAGACGGCAAAAATACTGAATTCCGTTGGAAAAGGGAAAAACGTGAGCGTTTATCTTGAAAATAAATCCTAATAACCCTGATACTCAACCAAATTACCCTAGATTGATCCTGAGTTTTTACCGATATTTGTACGCCATAATTTGAAGGCTGGTTTACTGCCAGTTATGGCTTGAAAGTTATTATTTTATGAAGGATTTCAGTTATATAACCAATTCCCACCCCTCGTTTATTGAAGGCCTTTATCAGGAATTCCTCGGCAATCCCGAGGCTGTGGACCCGGAACTCAGAAAATTTTTTGAAGGTTTTGATTTTGCTATGGCTTCGGGGAAGGCTGCCGCCAACGTCAGTCCGAATGGCCAGGCGACGGCCGGCACTTCCTCAAAACTTGCCCCTCAAAACGGTCAGGCCCAGGCCTCACCCTCAACCGACGTAAAAACCACGTCCGACGGTGTTGAGTGGAAAAAGGAGCTGGGGGCCTACAGGTTGATCCTCGGCTATCGGAACAAAGGGCACCTGATCGCTAAAACCAATCCAATCCGCCCCAGGAAGGATCGGAATCCCAACCTGGACCTCGGTTTTTTCGGCTTCACCGAAGAAGACCTGAGTAAGGATTTCTTCGCGGGAAACCTGATCGGCCTTGGTACAACAACCCTGAGTAACATTCTCAATCACCTGCAACAATGCTATGCCTCACATGTAGGCATTGAATTCAAATACATCAGTGACCAGAATAAAGTCAATTGGCTGACAAACGAAATGGAGAAAAACTGGCTGCAACCCGTTTCTCTCGAAAAGAAGAAAAGGATTTTGGTCAAACTGAACGAGGGTGTGATGTTTGAAAAATTCCTCCACACCAAATACGTTGGTCAAAAAAGATTTTCTCTTGAAGGCGGTGAGACCACAATTCCCGCCCTCGATGCCATCATCAATACCGCCGCGGACCATGATGTGCAGGAAGTGGTAATTGGCATGGCTCACAGAGGCCGGCTGAACATTCTTGCCAACATCATCGGTAAAACATATGAGCAGATATTCAGCGAATTTGAAGGTACTGCCAAGGTCGACCAAACCATGGGTAGTGGCGACGTGAAATACCACATGGGCTACGGGAGTGAAGTGCAGACACCCAATGGCAAAACCGTTCACCTTAAACTAACGCCAAATCCTTCACACCTTGAAGCAGTCGACCCTCTCGTAATAGGGTTCGCAAGGGCGAAGGCAGATGTATTATACAAAAGCGAATACGACAAGATACTTCCCATTTTGATCCACGGAGATGCTTCAGTGGCAGGGCAGGGTGTGGTATACGAAGTGGTGCAGATGAGCAACCTTTCCGGTTATTTTACCGGTGGAACCATTCATTTCGTGATCAACAACCAGATCGGGTTCACCACCGACTTTGACGATGCAAGAAGCGCCGACTACTGTACATCGGTGGCTGCAATGATCCAGTCGCCCGTTCTACATGTAAATGGCGACGATGCGGAAGCGGTAGTGAAATGCGTGGAGATTGCTACGCGTTATCGCCAGGAATTCAACTCAGATATTTTCATCGACATGGTCTGCTACCGACGACATGGACATAACGAGGGTGATGATCCGAAATTTACGCAGCCCGAACTCTACGCGCTCATCGAAAAACATCCGAATCCCCGCGAAGTGTACACCACGTATCTCCTCGAGAACGGTGAAACCGATGCCAAGAACATGGCCAAGGAGATGGAAAAGAAATTCTGGAACGACCTGCAGGAAAGGCTGGACGAGATCAAACAACACCCGCTGCCATATCATTATCAACAACCTGAAATGTGGTGGAAGAGCCTGCGAACTGCCACTCCCGACGACTTCAACGAGTCGCCGGAAACCGCCATAAAGACCGAGGATTTTCAAGCCGTTTTCGACAGCCTGATGAAGTGGCCAGCCGATTTCAAACCACTAAAAAAAGTGGAGAAGATTATTCAGGACAAGAAAAAATTATTCGAGGCCGAAGGCAAGATTGACTGGGCCACCGGCGAATTGCTGGCATATGGCAGTCTGCTCCTCGATGGGAAAAACGTTCGCATGAGCGGCCAGGATGTTCGCCGGGGAACCTTTTCGCACAGGCATTCTATCCTCAGGGATGAAAACAATGGCAACACTCATAGCCGATTAAAAAACATTCCGGGGGCCACTGGCAAATTCAGAATCTATAATTCCCTGCTCAGTGAATACGCTGTGGTAGGCTTCGAGTATGGATACGCGATGGCCACTCCCAATACATTGGTTTTGTGGGAAGCGCAATTTGGCGATTTTGCCAATGGAGCGCAGATCATCATCGACCAGTTCATCAGCAGCGCCGAACAAAAATGGAACCGTATGAACGGCATGGTGATGTTGCTGCCTCATGGTTACGAAGGACAGGGTCCCGAACACTCGAGTGCAAGACTTGAAAGATTCCTGATCATGTGCGCCGAGCTGAACCTGGTAATCACCAACATCACTACTTCTGCAAATTTCTTTCATGCCCTGCGTCGCCAGTTGTACTGGCCCTTCCGGAAACCACTAATCAATTTTGCACCGAAAGCAAATCTGCGGCACCCGGGTTCATATTCGGTGGTGAAAGATTTTACGGAGAAGAATTTCCAGGAGGTAATCGATGATGCCACCAACGAGGATCCAACAAGAATAAAAAAAGTGTTGTTCTGCAGCGGGAAAGTATATTTCGACCTTGTAGAATACAGAAATAAAAATAATCACAAAGGCACGGCCATTGTGCGCCTGGAGCAATTGTATCCGCTGCCTGTGAAACAACTGGAAAATTTGTACAACAAGTATAGTAAGGCCACCTGGTTCTGGATTCAGGAAGAACCTTTGAATATGGGCGCCGCATCCTACCTGCAAATGAATCTTAAATCGATCAATTATGGTGTGATCAGCAGACAACCCAGCGCTTCGCCTGCCACCGGTTATGCCAAGGTGCATGCGCAGGAGCAACAGGAAATCATTGAAACGGCTTTCAGCATCTAGAAGAAAATTCAAACAGATCAAATAAGTTTATGATTGATATTAAAGTTCCGACAGTAGGTGAATCGATTAGTGAAGTAACCCTTCTCAAATGGACAAAGAAGGAAGGCGACTATGTGGAAAGAGACGAAGTAATTGCCGAGTTGGAAAGCGAAAAAGCAACGTTTGAGGTGAACGCCGAAAAGGCCGGCACACTGAAACTTTCCGCCAGTGAAGGAGATACCCTGAAGATTGGAGATCTGCTGGCTTCCATTGATGAATCTGCTGCCCCTCCCGAATCGAAACCCGAAGAAAAAACTGAAGCAATACCGGCGGCAACTGGTAATGCTGCTCCTGACAAGTCAAAACCTGAGTCAACGGCTTCAGGCGCCACAAAATCGGAAACCCGCGCCGCACCTGCGGAAACAAAAACGGCTTCGCCGGAAGTAAAGGCGACCCCTGTTGCTTCTGCAATGATCGCAGATAAAAAACTGGATCCAAAATCCGTCACACCCTCGGGCGTGCAGGGCAAGATCCTGAAACACGATGTACTGGATGCGCTCCGCAATCCCGGTCGCATACCAGGGAAGGAACTCTTTCAGCGCACCGAAAGAAAAGAAAAAATGAGCAACTTGCGGCGCACCATTTCGCGCAGGCTGGTGGAAGCAAAAAATTCCACTGCTATGCTCACTACATTCAATGAAGTGGACATGTCCAGGATAATGGAACTGCGGACAAAGCACAAAGATAAATTCAAAGAGAAACACGGCGTAGGCCTGGGCTTCATGAGCTTCTTTACAAAGGCTTGTTGCTTTGCCCTGCAGGAATGGCCCGCGGTGAACGCCTACATTGATGGTGAAGAACTGATTTACCATGATTATTGCGACATATCAATTGCCGTCTCTGCTCCCAAGGGCCTCGTGGTTCCTGTGATCCGCAATGCCGAAAGCCTGGACATGGCAGGGATCGAGAAAAAGGTAATTGAACTGGCTACAAAGGCAAGGGACAATAAACTGACGATCGAAGAGATGCAGGGAGGTACTTTCACAATTACAAATGGTGGTGTGTTTGGATCACTGATGAGCACACCGATCATCAATATTCCGCAGTCAGCTATCCTGGGCATGCACAAGATCCAGGAAAGGCCGGTGGCCGTCAACGGCCAGGTAGTCATAAAACCGATGATGTACCTGGCGGTCAGCTACGATCACCGCGTTATCGATGGCCGTGAATCGGTAAGTTTTCTTGTAAGGGTCAAAGAATTGCTGGAGAACCCCGAACAACTCCTCTTCGGCAAAGATCCGATGAAGGCTTTGCTGGAGTTATAATTTCGAGGTTCATCTATCCTTTGTCATGAAATACGACAACCAGTTAAGGTATGCCGGAAACATCATTTCAGCATATGATGGAAGCGTTCCGCTTTCAGGATGGTTAAACCAGTTCTACAGAGAACATCCACAAATGGGTTCAAGGGACCGGAGAACGGTATCCTCTTTGGTTTATGGATATTACCGGCTTGGGCAATCTCTGTATCCATCCGCTGAACAGAAGATCCTGGCAGCTGCGGCTATCATGAATTCACAGCCGGACTTTACCGAATATTTTGCGACTGAACCCGGTGAAATAGATGACAGCCAGGTCTTTCCCTGGCAGGACCTGCTTAGTAGGGAAATAGACGCGAAAGCTTTCACTGCTTCCTTTCTTGTTCAACCGGATGTTTTTCTCCGAATCAGACCGGGTAAACGCGATATCGTTCTCGCCAAATTGAAAAATGCAGGAGTTGACTATGAAGAAACAGGCTTCGATTGTATAGCCGTAGTCGCGAGAACCCACGTCGATCAATTGATGGAACTGGACAGGGAAGTAGTTATTCAGGACAAAAGCTCACAGGAAACGGGTAAGTTTCTGGTGAAAACAGCTCCTGGCACAGTCTGGGACTGCTGCGCCGGAAGCGGCGGCAAATCAATCATGGCCTATGATCTGCTAGATCATCCAATGCTGATGGTTTCCGACCTGCGACCCTCAATCCTCATTAATCTTAAAAAAAGATTTAGTACTGCCGGAATATCGGGTTATCGTTCATTCATTAGCGATCTGACCAAAGAAGATAATAATCTGCCAGACGGACAATTGTCGCTCATCATTGCGGACCTGCCCTGCACCGGTTCGGGTACCTGGTCAAGAACTCCGGAACAGTTGTTTTATTTCGATCCGGTAAGGCTGCAACATTATGTTGGCTTGCAAAGGAAAATTATTTCGCGCCTGCTGAACTTCAGCGAATCACGGACTTCGATGCTTTACATCACCTGTTCGGTATTTGCGGCGGAAAATGAAGAGATGGTTGAATTCATTAAGACCAATTCAAAACTGAAACTCCAGGCAATGGAATTGATAAAGGGATATAACGTCAAGGCAGATACGATGTTTGCTGCCCTGTTTACTCCCTGACTATTTTCAAAGTCTTTTTATTGGCACCGTCCCAATAGACAACGAGGTATACGCCGCTTTTCAGTTTGGGGGTGGACATGGGGATATAATAGAAATTGTCCTTGATAACCTGTAAGTTTTTTACGCTGATGACTTTTCCTGAAATGTCGACCAGACTCAGGCCGGCGGTTCCGGTTTTGGGTGCTTTCAGCAATAAGTTAAACTGCGATTGGAATGGAACCGGGTAGGCGCCAAGCCATTCATGACTCAGTCGGTTTCCGCTGGCAAGGATTCTTTTTTGCACCAGTATTCCGAATGCCCTCCGGAAGTTTGGGATACCATAGCCATACCGGCTATCAGGTTGTTCATACCTGTTAGAACTTTGTTCCACGGCTTTGATGATCTCCATATTAGTAAATTCCGGGAAGGCCTGCCAGAGACAGAGTATGAGTCCTGCAACATTGGGATTGGAATATGAGGTGCCGCTACCTACCGCGGGTTCCCCGGAAGGCAATGCAAAGACCGCATTTCTTCCAAGTGACACTATGTTGGGTTTCGTTCTTCCGCTTGATGAGGGACCCCATGAGCTCGAGGCAGCAATTAATCCGTCTTTATCAACGGAACCTACAGTCATCACGCTGTCGCCGTCTGCGGGACAGGAAATAAATTTTGTGTCGTCAACGGCAGTCCCGGAATTTCCGGCGCTGTTCATTACGATCATGCCTTTTTTCGCAGCCATGTCGGCAGCAATTGTAATCTCGTAGGTATTACCGTTTCTGCCGGCATAAGTATGGTTGTATGCGGGGTTGTCGAAATTCACATACCCAAGCGAGGAGGAGATCATGTCGGCGCCTGCGCTGTCGGCCATTTCAGCCGCGACGATCCAGTTCTGTTCTTCTGCTGGAGTTTCTGTTGCGGCTTCTTCGGTACGAAACAAGAGGTACCTGGCCTTGGGAGCAGTTCCCACTATAAAACCCGGCCGATTGGCCGCCAGGATAGTAAGACAGTTCGCGCCATGAAGATCATCTTCTGCAACGCTGGTTTCTCCATTAACAAAATCATGTTCTACAATCACCTGGCCCGCGAGACGCATACTATCCAGGGCAGGGTTTGTATTGTATTGGTAAAAACCCGCGTCAAGCATGGCAATTGTCATCCCTTCTCCTCTGTAACCATTGTTGTGAAGGAATTCACCTTCGTGTATGTGTACCTGTGGAAAATTCATGCCATAAAAGCCCGAGTCGGTGCCAACAGTATTGGTTTTACTGAATTCATTCACCATGGTGTACACTGCGGGTTCGGAACTCAGTTCCTCACCCAGCTGTTTTTTATTGACAACTTTCGGCTTAGCAGGCCCGCTCATGGGCTGGGAACTGATCACAAAAGGAAGAAGTTCTATGTCGTTGATCACACTTGCCCCGGAGAGCTGTACAAACACTTCATTAAACCACCTTGAAGTATTCAGTATAGTTACGCCGGGTATGGACTTTAACGCGGTAACGTATGACGGATTCACGGGAAAATCTGTGGAGTCGATCGATATATGCTGTCGATTTCTCCTCGCTATCGCTTTGCTTGAAAGATAGGCTGAAGGGTTAGATAACGAATATGGAGTTCCCGCCTTGTCCTTCAGCTTCACCACATATTTTACTGACTGGGCCTTCGACGCCAGCGCAGTGAAAAGAATAAAAAAAGTAAGCAGTATATTCTTCATGAATGGTTTATCAATTGTGGTCGAGGATACTCAACCGCAGGCCAAATCCTGTGGTATAGCCCGGGTTACCGGAATTTGGCGGCTGATATTCCCACATCCACACTTCTTTGTATACCAGTCCGACATTCTTCGCATATTGTTCCAGCCAGTAATTCTTGTAGGCGAGCCCATCCGGGAAAACGATCGGCACATTGGATGAGTCCGCAACCTGGATCACAGATACCGTACTATCATATACGTTGTCATTGATCAGGGCGGATGTATTAACGTCCTGGTATGTGTAGTTCCACAGAGCAATGTCTTCGTCATTGCTGAACTGAAAATATTCGTAGTAGGGGGTGACGGGCAAAAAACTGTTGCCATGCCAGTTGAATCCCTCCGTTACCGGCAGTTTCAGTTTCATGAATCTGAGGTTGTTCTCGGAAAGTTCAATGCTTGTTTTGGTAGGTGTGATCCAGTAGGTAAGGTTTTCTGAATAATCCTTCTCGCTAATGCTGTTCAGGCTGCGCATGTACCTCACGATCCGGTAAACCGGCCGTCCTTCATTGTCGGTGATTTGCCCGTCGACGACGTCTTTCGCTTCATATGATCGAACCGTATCTGACTGACCGAAATTTACATAAAGGGTGGAGTCGAGCCGGTACCTGATGTATTTGCCGACCTGCAGGGGAAGATATCTGTCGAGCGGAGCCGTTTCTACCGTCCCGGTTTGTTTCCGGCAGGAGAGCGCGACAAGACTGATCGCGATGCCAGTAAACAGGAAGCGTAGGGTTCGTTTCATAAGATTTCCGCTAAAGGATTCATTTCAAACGATAAACGACCCTGAATATTGCCCTTTTAGAGCCTGATAATGCCTCCCCCGATCACATCGTCTCCTTCATAAAACACGGCACTCTGACCCGGAGCGATGCTTTTGGCTTCTTCATAAAAACAAACATTAACTCCGTGATCGGCAGCATATAGATTCGACAGGGTCCCTTTGTCTTTGTATCTCACTTTAGTAAGTGCTTCCATGCCGTCGGTGATACCTTCATATTTCTGCCAGTTAAGCTTTCCGACCTTCATTTCTGACCTGTTAAGGTCGGCTTCATCGCCCAGGACGACAGTATTCGATTCGGGCATAATGGAGGTGACATAAACTGGTTTGCCAAATGTGATGTCGAGGCCTTTTCTTTGCCCGATGGTATAAAACGGATAGCCCTTGTGTTTTCCGAGGATCTTTCCGGCTTTGTCAACAAAATTCCCATCTGCCACCGCCGCTTCCAGGTCGGGGTTTCGTCTCTTTAAAAATCCACGATAGTCGTTGTCGGGCACGAAGCAGATCTCATAGCTTTCGCTTTTCTTCGCCAGTTGTGGGTAGCCGTAGTCCAAAGCCATTTGCCGGATTGCTGGTTTGTGATAATCGCCCAGGGGTAACATGGTCCGTTTTAGCAGGTCCTGTTCAAGGCCCCAGAGTACATAACTCTGATCCTTGAGGTCATCAGCACCGCGACTGAGGAAGTATCTACCATTATAATGTTGCCTGATCTTCGCGTAGTGCCCTGTAGCGATGAACTCACAGTCCAGGGCATCGGCTCTTTTGAGCAGAGCGCGCCACTTGATGTGCGTGTTGCACATTACGCATGGATTTGGTGTGCGGCCGGCCAGGTATTCATCAACAAAATTATCGATCACAAAATCCCCGAATTCTTCGCGGATATCGAGTATAAAGTGAGGGAAGCCGTGATTTACAGCAGCAGCGCGGGCATCATTGAAGGAATCAAGGTTGCAGCAGCCGGTCTCTTTCTTACCTGGGCCGCTGGAGGCATAGTCCCATGTTTTCATTGTGATGCCAATCACTTCATAACCTTCGTCGTGGAGCATAAGGGCAGTAATGGTACTATCAATACCGCCGCTCATTGCTACCAGCACTTTTCCTTTCCGGCTCATGGGCGCAAAGATAATACTAAAAGCAAACTGCCAGCGACCGGGGTGCGGGTGGCCGTCATAATCGTGGATAGCTGAGTTTTGGATAACGACTATTTCAGCCCTCCGAACCTGATACCCAGGAAGATGTCTGCCTGTTTGGATTCACCTGCCAGGGCGGTAAAAAAGCTGCCGGAACCTACAAATAGGGGTCCTGCTCTCAGACATAAGCCTGCATTGAATTTTGAAAGGGAGTTATAGTTAAGTGGGAGGTAGGCACCGAAGGCCCTGGTCTCGTAGCGGGGTGTAAGTGTGAGGTTGGAATAATTCACGTTATTATACACCTTGTCGTTGCTGTTGCTCAGCGAGATCTGGCCGGACAGGTTCAGGAAAAATCCGGTGTTGATGAGGTAATCGGCTTCCAGCTGTATGCTGGCGGGTAGTGAAACCGAATAGGTCGTTTCTGTGTTTGAACCTGCAGGGGTGAAGAATTGCGGATGGTTCTTAAAGAAACTGTTGTAGTCGTCAAGTTCGTTGAGGTCGTCGAGATACAGTTTTTGATTGTCGGGTATATTCATGGTGTAAGAACCGCTTCTTGAAGGATCTTTGTCGTATTTTATTTTTCCCAGGTCGAGAAGAGAGAAGCCAAATTTGAATTTGTAATTGTTGCCGTTCTTTGCGTCCCCGGCTGCATCGGGACGGTATTCATAGATCATGCCCAGGTCGGCACCAAATCCGGAACCGTTGAAGTTGGTCAGGTCCTCGGTTTCGAGCGATGAAATATTTATTCCGCCGAAACCCGTAGCCACCTTGCCGGTAGCATCTGTGATAAAACCGCTTTCGGCTATGAGATCTGCGTCGAGTGTTGCATTAAAATTGTTGACGTTGACAAAGCCATTGCCCACGCCGGCAAGGTATTTAAGCGTCAACCCACCCTTAAGGAAATGTTCACCGGAATTAAGGATAACCCTGCCATAGCTCAGGCCGATTTCGGACCATGCGTTCACAGCGAGGCGCATATTTTCGGTTGATGATATCCGATAGGGCAGGTCGCTGTCGGTGTTTACGTCATCAGACAACTGGTTGAGTAGTTTGCTGTCAATATTAAGCACGTTGGCGAAGGCCCTGACCCTGGTAGTCAGCGCGAAAGCATTTTTATGATCTACGTTCAGTAGGAATGAAGGTCCGTGAATGTCGAGGGTAATCAGTCCCGAGCTTGCCCCGGCACTGTTGGTGAGAAAATTATCTCTTAGGGCTTCGCCTTTGAAATTGTCGCCAATATTGGCCAGGTCGAATGAGGCCTTGTTGTTTGCCACCAGCATGTCGGCGGATAGTAAATTAACATCATATTTGTATTTACTGTCAGCGGTGTTTGCCGGGTTGTAGAAGACACCGTTTACGCCGCTGTAGTTACTCGTTCTGAATCCTGGAAGGGACTGTCCGATGGAGGCGGAAATGGCCAGGGCAAATACTATTGTCAATTGAATTTTTCTCATTGTAACTGATGAATTAGATGGTTTGTGAGGGGATAAGCAACCACGGATTTGCATCCTAACGGAAATCAGCGCCGGATATTGGCATTCTGCACACGGGAATGGGGAAAAATTGGGTATGAATTCCGTTAAAACCCCAATGGAACCCTTTGCATTTCAGTTAATTTGCAGGTTCACACTAATAAAAGGACCAACATGATAAAGCTACAGGTGATCGGAAATTTAGGGAAGGACTGTATAACCAATACGGTCAATGGGAAGACTGTGATTAATTTCAGTGTGGCCCATACTGAGAAGTTCAAGGACAACACCGGTAATCAGAAGGACAAGACCATTTGGGTAGAATGTGCCTACTGGACCGACAGGACTGCGATCGCTCCTTACCTTAGGAGAGGAACCCAGGTTTATGTGGAAGGGAGCCCGGAAGTAAGGACCTATTCCAAGAATGATGGTACACCCGGCGTGTCATTGACATTAAGGGTGTCTTCTGTTCAGTTGCTTGGCAGCAGGGGCGAGGGTGGAAGTTCACAGGAGCAGGGGAATAACTACAATTCCGAGAGGGCAACTGCGCCGCAGCCCGTATCTGCGGTTGGTGGTCAGGAGGATATAGACGATCTTCCGTTCTGATGACATTTATTACGAATTCACGGATCGCTGAAATGCCGGGTTCCTGATGGCTGATCTCATTTTCAGCTATGAGCAATTGTCGGATTTTGCCCGGACGGTATTCAGAAGCATTGGCTGCAGTGAGGAAGATACACTCACGGCGACAAAATGTTTGCTGAGTGCCGATCTAAGGGGTGTGGACTCGCATGGCATTGCCCGGCTTCCGGGTTACGTCCGGCTCTGGGAAGCGGGACGGGCCAATACAACACCTCATATCAGGATCATTCATGAAAGTCCATCTACTGCAGTGGTGGATGGAGACAGTGGGCTGGGGCTGGTGGTGGCACCCTATGCCATGACCGTCGCAATATCCAAGGCGAGAACTGCCGGCACCGGATGGGTAAGTGTGCAGAACTCAAATCATTTTGGTATTGCTGGATATCATGCTATGATGGCCGTGGAAGAGGACATGATCGGCATTGCGATGACCAATGCCAGTCCTTTGGTGTCACCGACCTTTTCCATCGACCGTATGCTGGGTACCAACCCCATATGTGTTGCCATTCCCGCGGGAGAAGAGCCGGCATTTGTTGCTGACCTGGCCACTACCACTGCGGCAAATGGCAAACTGGAGATGTTACAACGAAGAAAAGAAGATGCACCTGAGGGTTGGATCCAGGACAGTACAGGGAATGTTAGTATCGACCCGCATGGATTGAAAAAGGGAGGCGCACTGCTGCCCCTCGGGGGCGACCGCGAACATGGCAGCCACAAAGGATATGCCCTGGGCGCGGTGGTGGATATCTTCTCCGCTTTGCTCAGCGGCGCCAATTACGGACCCTGGGTTCCCCCATTTCCGGCATTTCTGCCGATGCCGCAGGACATGCCAGGAAAAGGCATAGGCCATTTCTTTGGAGCTATGCGCATAGACGCATTCAGGCAACCTTTGGATTTTAAATACCATATGGACAAATGGATCCGCACATTCCGGGCTGCCGCAACGGTGCCGGGTCAGGACAGGGTGATGATTCCCGGAGATCCTGAACGGGAATCAGAAGAAGAAAGAATCACTAATGGCATTCCACTTCATGAATCGGTAGTTGCTGACCTGCGCAAGGTGGCCGACGAATTCGAACTGAATTTTCCCGAGAGCCAACCCGCCTGAGACTCCAGGGGCCTCAGGAATCCGAACTTAGTTTATTATCATGATCTCCTGTCACGATGCGGGTGCGGAATACACTTATCTTTGCGCACTTAAAATTTCCCTTACATGAAGATCATGAAATTCGGAGGCACATCTGTAGGTCATCCGGACAGAATGCGCCAGGTTGCCGAACTGATCACCAAGACCAACGAACCCACATTCGTAATACTGAGCGCCCTAAGTGGCACCACCAATGCACTGGTATCCATCGGCGACGCGATGGCTGCGGGCAACAGAATGCTGGCGAAAGAAAATATCGATAAACTTGAAACGCATTACCGCTCTTTTATCCAGGATTTACTCAAATCGGAGGCTGCGCTGGAAAAAGCCGGCAACATACTCTCCGAACATTTTGAATTTCTCAATATCATCCTCCGCATTTCCTTTAGCGAAGCCCTCAACAAGGACATCCTGGCCCAGGGGGAATTGCTTTCAACAAAACTTTTCTCCACCTACCTGGCAGAAAAAAATATTGATCACTCGCTGCTACCTGCCCTGGAATTCATGAGCATTGACATCAACGATGAACCACAGGTTCCCGTAATCCAGGCCCGGCTGACAAAATTGCTCGAACAGCACAAAGACAAAAAGCTCTTCATCAGCCAGGGATATATCTGCAGAAATGCGCGTGGTGAGGTAGACAACCTGAAAAGAGGAGGTAGTGATTACACGGCTTCGCTCGTAGCGGCTGCTTTACAGGCCTCGGTATGCGAGATATGGACCGACATTGATGGCATGCACAACAATGATCCGCGCGTTGTGAAAAGAACCAGACCCATTGAGCAGATGAGTTTCGAAGAAGCTGCGGAGCTCGCTTATTTCGGAGCCAAGATCCTGCACCCCGCTTCCATCTGGCCCGCACAATTTTACAGGGTTCCCGTGAAACTCTTAAATACCATGGATCCCGCTGCCGCCGGAACCCTGATCACTGCAGAAGCCGGTTCTGTTGGTGTCAAAGCCGTTGCCGCGAAAGATGGTATCATCACCATCAATATCAAAAGCAGCCGCATGTTGCTGGCCTACGGGTTTCTTCGAAAGATCTTTGAAGTGTTTGAGAAATACCGCACCTCGATCGACATGATCACCACTTCCGAGGTGGCAGTGTCTGTTACCATCGACAGCCATACCCACCTGAAAGAAATACAGCGTGAACTGGAACCATTTGGAACCATTAGTGTTGAGGCAGATTATTCCATCATCTCTGTAGTAGGTAACGAGATCTCAAAAACACCGGAGGTGTTAAAAAAATTATTCGAGGCACTCGCTACAGTGCACGTGAGAATGGTAAGCTATGGTGGCAGCAAACACAACGTGTCGTTGCTTGTGCCTTCAGCAGACAAGACCAGAACCCTTCAGTTGCTCAACAAAGGATTGTTTGACCTGGATTAATTTCGCATGATCCTTTGAAATTCATTCAGGGAAGGTCATGTATCCATTTGGCTACGAGGTCGATCCATTTCACCTCGCTGGTTTTATTGTTCAAACCGAAACCATGACCCCCTTTCTCATAGAGGTACAATTCATGCTTTACATGTTTTTTTTCCAGGGAGTCTGAAAACAGGACACTGTTCCGATAGTTGACGGGATCGTCCTTGGCATGCACTAAAAAACTGGGTGGTGTTTCAGGTGTCACCTGTAATTCGTTGGAGAAAAACATCCGTTTTTCGCCGGGAGCGTCTTTGCCGAGCAAATTGTTCATTGAGCCCTTATGACGGATGCTGTCGGTGAAGGTGATCACAGGATATATCAGTACCATGAAATCGGGCCGCAGACTTGTTTTCTTTTTATTTGGTATGTATGAGTTGGTAAAATGCGTACCAGCTGTTGAAGCAAGATGTCCTCCGGCAGAGAAACCCATGATACCGATCCTGTTGGATTTGATATGATATCTGCGCGCATTTTCCCGGGCAAACTGAATGGCACGTTGTGCATCCTGCAGGGGGCCAATTTCCTTATTGATCATGGACTTGTCGTCGGGAATCCTGTATTTGAGAACAAAAGCGGTGATTCCTAATTCGGTCAACCTCTTCGCCACCTCGGTGCCTTCGAGATTAAGGGCAACAATGCTGTAACCGCCACCGGGGCACACTACAATTGCCTCGCCGTTGGATTTGCCTGCAGGTGGCCGGTATACAGTGAGCGTGGGTCTGGTGATCCTGCCCACGATCATCACTGAGTCTTCATTGTACGAGACCGATTCAGAATCAGGAACGATTTTCGAATTCGGTATCGTCTTTGGATACAATGGGAAATTCTGCTGCGCCGCAGCGCCGATAGAAATGAACATAAGAGCAAGCGGGAGCAGACCTTTCATGAGATTAGTATTATATTCAGCAAGCCAATAAGGATTATGAAGATAGGCATAGAGAGTCAAAGAATATATCGAAAAGGCAAGCATGGTATGGAGATGGTGGCCCTTGAACTTATCAGGGAGATCCAGCGCATGGATTCATCGGATGAGTACATTCTCTTTGCGCGAAACGGCCCCGATAACGAATGCGTGAAAACGACGCGTAATTTTAAAACCCGCACTCTGCCGGGCTACACCTATGCAGACTGGGAGCAGGTTTCACTGCCGCTGGCGATCCGCAAGGAAAAATTATCCCTCATCCACTGCACTGCAAACACGGCTCCCATCGTTTGCCCGGCTCCACTGCTGCTTACACTGCACGACGTCATCTTCATGGAGAAGAAAAGCCTCGGTGGATCTGCTTACCAGAATTATGGCAATATGTATCGCAGAAGGATCGTTCCCGGCGCCATACGCAATGCCGCTCACCTGATCACAGTGTCACATTCGGAAAAGCAAATCATCATCGACACCTGTCGCGTTGACCCCGGCAAGATCAGCGTAATTTATAATGGAGTGAGTGAGCACTTTCACGACAGGCATGAAGTGGCAGATCAGGAAAATCTGAGAAAGAAATTAAAACTGCCGTCCCAATTCATTCTTTTTCATGGGAACACCGCTCCTAAGAAGAATACGCCAAATGTGATCAAGGCGTATGTCCGCTACTGTTATGAATTCAGAGATACGCTTCCAATCGTAATCACCGATTATCCTGCTGAACTGGTGATGCGTGAGCTACGCGAATCCGGTGATATGCACTTTGCCGCGTCCTTCTTCTTTCCCGGATATGTTTCGCCTGATGACATGCCCTTGTTGTACAGTTGCGCCTCTCTGTTTCTTTATCCATCTTTGCGTGAAAGTTTTGGGCTGCCTATTCTTGAAGCCATGGCCTCGGGGGTTCCGGTGATCAGTTCTGACCGATCGGCCATGGTGGAAATTGCGGGAGGGGCGGCATCTCTGGTGAACCCGGAAGATCCACAGGAAATTGCCGCAGCCCTGATTGGGCTTCACGGTGACTCCGAAGAGCGGAAATGGCTCATCGGCCAGGGACTGGAAAGAGCCAAGGCGTTCAGCTGGAAAACGACTGCCCTTCAAGTGATGAAGCTCTACCATATGTTTGGAAGATGACCTACTTTTTTGAAAAAAAGTAGGCAAAAAACTGTGGCTGTCGCGAGAAAAGGCGAAAACCGTCTCTCGGGCTAAAGAAAAACAAGTCACAACTGAAGAATATATCCGGGCAGCGGTAGGACTTACGGGCGAAGAGCAAGTATCGGCATTTGTATCAACTGTTTTTCTTTTACGCCCTGCGGTCCGGTTTTTGTTTCGCCTTTTCCGCGAAGGCCGAAATACAATGATGATGACTGCTTCTCCCTCTTTCTCTTTCTGATTTTCATATTTGCGCCTTCGGAATAAGGCCGGCCTTGCCCGCCGTAGCTGCGAAGCAGCGAAGGTGGGCGACGGCAAAATTTTCAAGTGCCGCGGAAAACGGCGAAGATGTGGATTGAAAATCGGAAAACAATAGTTACAAATGCAGAAGAGAATTACCGCTGCCGACCGGAGCATTCCTTCGCCGTAGCGGCACGCAGAAAATTTTAGGCCTTATTCTGACAGCGCCACGTTTTTTCACTACTTTTTTTAAAAAAGTAGAGGGTTCAAATCACAATCATTGCGTCTCCATAACTGAAGAAACGGTATTTATCCTTGATGGCTTTCTTGTAGGCTTCCATAGCCAGGTCATACCCAGCGAAGGCGCAGACCATGATAAGCAAACTTGTTTTTGGCAGGTGAAGATTCGTGATCAGCGCGTCTGCGACGTTGAAATTATATGGAGGATGAATAAAAATATTTGTCCAGCCTTCAGAAGGCTTCAATAGTTTTTCGGCGGTGTAGGAAGATTCAATGGCGCGCATGGTAGTGGTGCCAACCGAACAGATCCTGTGGTTACCCTCTATGGCCTTGTTGACGATCTTGCATGCCACGTCTTCAACGCGATAATATTCAGCGTCCATTTTATGCTTGCTCAGGTCTTCGACCTCTATGGGTCTGAATGTGCCCAGACCCGTATGAAGGGTGACTTCGGCAAAACGAATACCCTTGATCTCCAGTCTTTTGATCAGTTCTTTACTGAAATGCATGCCAGCTGTTGGAGCTGCTACGGCACCTTCGTGTTTGGCATATACCGTCTGGTATCTCTCCTTGTCTTCCTCGTCGGGCTTGCGTTTTATATATTTTGGCAATGGTGTTTCACCAAGTAGTTCAAGAACCTGCCTGAATTCATCATCGGTGCCTTCCCAGAGAAACCGGATGGTGCGGCCGCGTGAGGTAGTGTTGTCGATCACTTCGGCAACCAACTCGTCGTTCTCCCCGAAATATAATTTATTGCCCACTCGAATTTTCCTTGCGGGATCAACGATTACATCCCAGAGCCGGTTGGGTTTATTCAGTTCACGAAGCAGGAAAACCTCGATCTTGGCGCCTGTCTTTTCCTTTCTTCCATACATTCTGGCCGGGAATACCTTGGTATTATTTACAGCGAATACATCCTTGTCGTCAAAGTAATCTATAACATCGCGGAAGTGTTTATTTTCAATTTGACCTGTTCTGCGATGGACAACCATCATTCTGGCGTCTTCTCTTTTTTTTGTGGGGTGTTGGGCAATAAGGTTTAGGGGCAGATCGAACTTGAACTGAGATAACTTCATTTAATCTATTGTTTATTTTGCCTATGATATCACTGAAGAGAGGAGGGAAGATCGGGAGCGCCGATACTAACCTGATCTTACGGCATCAGGTTGATATCATCTAAGGAATTATTTATAAGTTGGCAAAAGTACGACATTTTTGGATTATGCCATCAGTTTGGGTACAGATTCCAGCAATTTTCGGGTGTAGGCCGATTTTGGGTTCCTGTAGATAGAATCAGGGGTACCAGATTCTTCGATCAGCCCTTTCCGCATAACAAGAATCCGGTCGCTGATATAGCGTATCACCGACAGGTCGTGAGAGATGAACAGGCTGGTAAAGCCGAATTCGGCCTTAAGGTCGTTCAGCAGGTTAAGCACCTGGGCCTGGATGCTTACGTCCAGGGCAGAGACCGACTCATCACAAACGATGAATTCCGGCCGCAGCGCCAGGGCCCTGGCAATCACTATCCTTTGGCGCTGACCGCCCGAAAATTCATGTGGATAACGATGATAGTGATCGGCCTGGAGATTCACTTTTTCAAGAAGTTGTGTCACTTCTTCCCTGATAAGCTTTTTACCTCGCTCTCCGTGATGCACCAGCAGCGGTTCGGCAATCGCTGAACCGATTGTCTGCGAAGGATTGAGTGATGAAAATGGATCCTGGAAAATGATTTGCATCCTGGTCCGCAACGATTTCAGTGCCCGTCCGTCGATCGCCGTGATGTCCTGATCATTGAAAAGGATCTTGCCCGACTTCGGCCGTACGAGGCCGAGAATCGCACGGCCGATGGTCGTTTTGCCACAACCGGATTCCCCGACCAGCCCGAGCGTCTCCCCTTTATAAATCGAAAAACTAACGCCATCTACCGCTCGGCTATAATCGAGTACCCTGCCGGTGAAAGTTTTCCTGGAGGGAAACCAGACTTTCAGGTCCTGCACGTTGATCAGTTCGCCGTCCTTAGCCCGCTGATGAGACTGCCCGGGTGCCTCATCACCGGTTGATGCGGACATAACAGGCATATTAAGGGAATCTTCGCTGTTCGACATGAAATCACCGACTACCGGTAGCCTGGTGCCTTTGGGATAAAGTCCCGGCCGGCAGGCAAGAAGGGCTTTCGTGTATGGATGACCGGGAGAATCAAACACATTTCTTACGTTGCCCTGCTCTACAATCGATCCTTTGTGCATGATGATCACCCGGTGAGCAATTTCGGAGATCACACCAAGGTCGTGCGTGATGAATATCACGCCCATGCCTGTTGAAGACTGGATCTCCCTGATCAGCTCAATGATGCTTTTCTGTACGGTGACATCCAGCGCTGTAGTGGGTTCGTCACAGATCAGCAGGGAAGGATTGCCACTCATGGCCATAGCGATCATCACTCTTTGTTTCTGTCCGCCGCTGAGCTGATGTGGGTACCTGTTGAAAATCGTATCAGGATCGGGGAGTTTGACGCTTCTGAACAGTTCGATGGTTTTTTCATGTGCTAGTTTCCTGTCAATTCTGTTGTGAAGTAGCACCGATTCAATCACCTGCTGACCGCAGGTGAATACGGGATTGAGGGAGGACATTGGTTCCTGGAAGATGACGCCGACCTCGCCACCCCTGATTCCACTCAGCATTCGCGTATCGACCCGCAACAAATCGACTGGCGGTTTGTCGTTGGGGGAGAAAAGGATCTGGCCCGAGTCGTATCGGGCCGGCGGGCTCGGCAACAGTCGGGGTATGGACAGGCAGGTGACTGATTTCCCGGATCCGGACTCTCCGGCTATGCCTACAATCTCACCTCGGTTAACCGTGAACGTTATATTTTTTACCGCCTCAAATACTTCTCCTCCGCTTATGAAACTTATGCTGAGGTTATTTATTTCGACTAAAGCAGGCATGAAGAAAAATTAAAAATTTGAAATCTGAAGCTGCGGTGGGATAGTTTTTAACTTTTAGAAACGTAAATGCCTCACAGTCATACCATCATTGATCAATTGTTTCAGAGAGTCGATGCCGATACGCAGGTGTCTTTCCACGAAATCGGCGTTGATGATCCTGTCGCTCTCCTCGGTTTTCACACCCTCGGGAACCATGGGCTGGTCGCTGACGAGCAGCAAGGCACCGGTTGGGATCTTGTTGAAAAAACCAACGATAAAGATCGTAGCGGTTTCCATGTCAATGGCATAGGCCCTGATCTTCTGAAGGTATTCCTTGAAGACCTCGTCGTGTTCCCAGACCCTGCGGTTTGTTGTGTATACCGTACCGGTCCAGTAATCCACTGCATAGTCGCGGATGGTTGTCGACACGGCCTTCTGCAAAGCAAATGCTGGCAGTGCCGGCACTTCGGGAGGGAAATAATCAGCCGAAGTTCCTTCGCCACGGATTGCGGCAATGGGTAATATGAGATCGCCGAGCTTGTTTCTTTTTTTCAGGCCGCCGCATTTTCCGAGGAAGAGCACAGCCTTGGGTTCTATCGCAGTAAGCAGGTCCATCACGGTAGCGGCTGTAGGGCTTCCCATACCGAAATTGATCAGCGTGATATCGCCCGCGGTTACACACTGCATCGGCTTAAAATGGTCGGCGACTTTTACATTATTCCAGGTGGCAAATAACTCTACGTATTGACTGAAATTGGTCAGGAGGATGTACTTACCAAAATTTTCCAGCCGTTCGCCTGTGTATCTAGGCAACCAGTTTTTAACGATATCCTCTTTGGTTTTCATATGGATAATATACAACAATTATCGAACTATCTTTGGTGACACACACATGATCAGCATTGAATATCCACCGCACGAATTCAGGATAAAAAAAAACCAGGATAAGGAATTTATCTTCGATGAGATTCGCAAGGTCTGGTTAAGGCTCTCACCCGAGGAATGGGTGCGTCAGAATTTTGTTCGATATCTTATCTCGATCAAAAACTGTCCCGCTCCCATGATCGCCCTGGAGAAAAAAATCATGGTGGGAGAACTGCCAAAAAGATTCGACATACTCGTTTACGACAAGACACATCATCCCTGGCTAATGGTAGAATGTAAGTCGATGGAAATCCCGCTGAGCGAATCAGTATTCAGCCAGGTACTTAGGTATAATATCGGAGTGCCTGTGGACTACCTGGTGATCACCAATGGCACCAGCTGCATGGCATTCCGGAAAGAGCAAAGCCAGCTTTTGGCAATAAACGAAATACCTTCATTTGTGAATTAGAAGACCCTATGGGAAAATGCCCAGCTCGGCATAACTGGTCGCAACCTTGTTGATAGCCACTACGTAAGCAGCCGTGCGCATGTCGGGTATGTGGGGTGACTTCAGCCAAAGGTCCATGATCTCCCTGGTGGCAGCGATCATGGTTTCTTCAAGTCCGCTTCTAACCAGGTCTACTTCATCAGCACCTTTAAGTATCACTTCGCGTTCCTTGTTGTTCACTTGTTTTGCGGTGAGCCCTTCGATCTGGTTAAGTATGAGTTCATTCAGGTTTTCGGTAAATCTCTTTTCCATTCTTCCATATCTCACGTGACTGAGGTTTTTCAGCCATTCGAAATAAGAAACAGTAACACCTCCGGCATTGAGGTACATGTCGGGAACTACCAGGATGCCGCGTTTGATAAATTCTTCATCCGCTTCAGGAGTCAATGGCCCGTTGGCCGCTTCGCCGATGATCTTTGCTTTCACCATGGGTGCATTTTCAAAATTGATCACATTTTCTAGCGCCGCGGGGATAAGGATGTCGCATTCCATGGTCAGGGCCTCCTCATTTGACGCAAAATTATTCGCTCCGGCAAAATTCAGTATCGTTCCGGTAGCCTTGCGATGTGCAAATACCTGGTCAACATCTAATCCATTGTTACTCCAGATGGCCCCTTCGAATTCAGCGAGTCCAACAATCAGGGCACCTGCATCCTGGAAGAATTTCGCCGTGTGATAACCCACATTTCCAAGACCCTGCACAGCAACTTTTTTCCCCTTTACACCAACGGTCAGTCCGAGCTTCTTCATCACCTCGGGCATGTTGCATACCTCGCGCAGCCCATAGAATACGCCGAGACCTGTCGCTTCCCGTCTTCCCCTCACACCGCCCTGGGTTACCGGTTTGCCGGTTACACAACCCTGTGCATCAATCTCACCGGGGCGCATGCTGCTGTAGGTGTCGAGTATCCAGGCCATTTCTCTTTCCCCGGTTCCGTAGTCAGGAGCGGGAACGTCGATACCCGGGCCTATAAAATTCTTCTTTATGAGTTCGGCAGTATAACGACGAGTGATCTTTTCAAGATCGTAAGCGCTGTATTTTCTTGGGTCAATGGTTATGCCACCCTTTGCGCCGCCAAAAGGCACATTTACTATGGCACATTTGTAGGTCATCAGTGCGGCCAGGGCCATCACCTCGTCAAGATTTACGTTAGGAGCAAAGCGGATCCCTCCTTTACATGGCGTTTTGTGGTGAGAGTGCTGTACGCGGTAGGCTTTGATCACTTCGATCTTGTCGCCGACCTTAACGGGGAAGTGCATACGATAAACCGCATTGCATTGCTTGATCTGTTCCAGTACACCCGGATCCCAGGTGGTGAAGGCTGCGGCTTTGTCAAAACTTTTTTCAACTGCCCCAAAGAAACTATACTCCTGGTCTGAAGCCATGGTATTAGGGTTTATTTTCGAGTTTGGATATTTTTCTGTCCAGTCTGATCAGATAGACAAACAGACCAACAAGAATGGTCGTTACAACGGCCATCACCACATAAATCTTTCCTTCCGCCCTTAAACCAGTCGCCTGCCTGTCGCCTGAAACGGCAACGCTGTCCTGGGCAAAAACAAATAAACAAAGACCGGCTACGAACAGGGTAAGTAAGAATTTTTTCATGTTGACAAGCTACTGTTTGATTTTTTTTCCGCCAGTATCTGGAGCCGCAGGCGAAGTGTGGTGATCCATACCCCGAGGAGGATCCAGCCAACATATGCGGGCCGGATGACCATCTTCATAGCAGTATTGATGTCATCCCCACTCAATCCGGGATTTCCATCCACACCCTTTCCTCCCGGGTGAAGGGATTCTACCATCCTGGGGAGGATCATAATCATGGGTATATAAATGAAATACGCGAAGATGTTGTAGACAGCAGCTACTCTCGCCCTTTTATCCAGATCAGTCATCGAGTTTCTAAGGACAAAATAGGCCAGGTAGATAAGCAGGGCAATGGCCACACCGAGTTGCTTTGGATCGTTGCTCCAGGATGCGCCCCAGGTGTATGTAGCCCAGATCATGCCCGTTAACAGGCCCAGGATGCCGAAGAGAATTCCTGAACGGGCGAACTCAAAGGCATAGATGTCTGATTTTACATCGGGTTTAACAAGATATTTAATGGAATAAACCAGCGATACTGTCACCAGCACAAATTGGGTGAGCCACATGGGAATATGAAAGAAGGCATTTCGGATTGTGTGCTGAAGATTGCCAATGTCGGGGACAGTGACCATGAATCCCCCGATGAATGTGTAAAACAATAAAACAACAGATAAAATTTTCCACCAGCGCATCGATCAGATTTTACCGGCAAGGGATCAGGATAATGCACGATGACCGCCGTCCGGGTTCGCAAAATTAGGGTAAACAGGTGCAATATTGCTCAAATTTTTCATCAATAACGCCCGGAGAAAATGGAATTCTCAGTCTTTCCAGAGAAAGGGAAAAAGTATCAGGGCGAGCGCGACAACCAGCAGATCAAGACCCGTCAGCACGCTGTACATCTGCCCAAACCCCGCCTGGATCGCATCGCTGAATGCGGTGTTGGCCAGTTTCATCAGCAAAAGGATTTGAGGTATGATCAGCGGGAAACCCAGAATCGCAATTAATGCCGCGTTTTGCTGCGCCCGCGCGGCTATGGCGGCCAGGAAACTGAATACAAGGCTGAGGCTGCAACCGCCAAGACAAACAGTTGCCACAAATCTCATGGGATATAGCACCGGATCGCCCATGAGTATCCTGAAAAGCAGTAGACTCACCAGGCTCATGACGATCATCAGGCCGACGTTGTAAATCAGTTTTGCAAGAATAAAATTCCTGGCTCCGGAAATGCTATAATAATAAATCATCCTGCCAGTACTTTCCTGTAGAAAACTTTTTGCAACCGCGTTTACACAAATGAACAGCTGGGTCATCCAGAATAAACCATTCCAGACAGCGGACTCGGGTTGTCCCATCGAGAGATACAGCACAAAAATGGTGGATGCCACATAAAGGAGAATGCCATAAAAAGCATATTGTTGTCTTACTTCGAGTAGCAAGTCTTTCCTGAGCAGTGCGATAATATGTGTGAAGCTATTTACCAATCAATAATAGGAACAAAAATTGTTAACTTTATCCTGAAACACTTTCACAACCATACCATCCATTAATTATGGACCGTTTAGCAGAACTGATCAGCAAATTAAAAGAACAATACGAACAAAAAGCCGATAGTTCAAAACTATTAGGAATAACCATGCTCATCGAACGCGAACTGACGAAACCCCAGCCAGCGCGGGCTGTGCCTGCCGGCGGTTCAAAAGTATCGGTGTCGATGCCTGCTGCACGTAATGGATATACCGAATCTGATGATTCGGATGATGGACAGTTGTTCAATCCTGTTGTTAAAACCGAAGACGAAGGTCCGGTAGTGATCGGGTCGCATGGGACCCACCAATCGACAACTGATGACGAAAACGCTGATCTGCCACCCGTCAGATATCATAATAATATCCCAATTAAATCAGCGAGGGAAATTCCTCCGCGTGAATTAAGATCTCTGCCTGTTGATGAACCCGACGAGGAAGAGGTTCCGGCTCCGGAACCGGTTGTCTCCCGCCCCAGACCTGCCAGTCCAGTTGAACCGATTGATCAACCAGTGGCCAAACAGCTTGTTATTGCGCAGAAACCAGCAGCACAACCTGAGCAGGCAGTACCCGTTGCCCGAAAGGAAGAACCTCAAACTGAGTATGTGGCACCGGCTCCTCGTAAAGAACCAACTCGAACAGAACAAGCGGCACCGGCAACTCGTAAGGAATCACCTCAAAATGAGTATTCGGCACCGGCTCCTCAAAAGGAAGTAATCGCGCAGGATCAACCAGACGAGATACCATATAAATCGTTGATAAAAGATAAACCTGTTGCGAGGGAAACACCACCTGAGAAAAAACATACCATTCCGGAATTCTCCTTCAACCCATTGATTGAAATTCCCACACTCGCCCAGCAGCAATCCATTCAGGAAATCAATGAGATGATCGGCATAAGGGATGCTTCCCTGAATGACAAACTCAAAGACAACAAAACAGAAATCGGCGAGATCCTGAAGGATCATCCCATCCGCGACTTGAAAAAAGCGATCGGAGTCAATGACAGGTATGTTTTTATCAATGAACTTTTCCGGGGAGACGAGGTGATGTACGACCGCAGTTTAAAGACTATTAACAGCTTTCGGATCTTCGCCGAAGCCGAATACTGGATAGAAAGGGAATTAAAAGTGAAACTGGGTTGGGAGGAACACAAGGAAACCACCCGCCATTTTTATCAGTTGGTCAGAAGACGGTTTTCCTGAATGAAACGCATGATGTTGCCCGTCGCTCCTGTGTTGTCGCTTACATATTTTTTAGCTGCGGCTCCGCTTTCCTGATACAATTTGGGATTTTCAAGCAATTCATTCAGGTTGGTTTCAAGGTCCAGCGCATTGTCCACGGTGAAGGCCCCGCCTTCCTCCAGCAATCCGATCGCCTCGCTGAACCTGTTGAAGACCGGGCCAAATATGACAGGCTTGCCATAGACAGCGGCTTCCAGCACGTTATGAATTCCATCGTCGCCGAAGCCCCCACCAACATAAACCACGGTTGCATATTTGTACAGGCGGGACAGCATACCAATATTATCAATCAGCAGGACGTGCTTACCGGTATGCTGATCCGGATTGCGGACATACAACGAATAGCGTACGGAGTTCCTGAATAATTTTTCAATGTCTTTAAGGTGTTGTTCGTCTACCTCGTGCGGTGCGATAATGAATCGGAGTTCGGTATGCAGGTTCGCGAAATGATCCAGTTCTTCCTCGTCCTCCTCCCAGGTACTGCCTGCTACAATAGTTTTGTGATCGCCGCAAAATTCCGCTATGCCGGGGAGTTCCGTGAAATTATTGGCAATGTCCACCACGCGGTCAAACCTGGTATCCCCATTCACCGACACATTTTTCCCGAAGCCAATTGACTTGAGTCTTTTTTCCGATTGGGGGTTCTGAACAAAGATCCATCGGAAAAACATAAGCATCTTTTTATACAACGGGCCATACCATCTGAAGAAAACATAGTCCCGAAGAAAAATTGCCGAGATCAGCAGCACGGGTACATTTCTTTTGTTGAGCTCGTTGAGGAAATGATACCAGTATTCATATTTGATCCAGAGTACGAGTTTCGGATTGACGAGGTCAATAAATTTCCTGGAATTCTCTTTTGTAGGTAGGGGTAAATAGAAAATATGATCCGCTCCACTATAATTTTTCATGATCTCGTAACCAGAGGGCGAGAAGAAACTGATAACGATACAGCAATCAGGGTAGGTAATTCGCAGATTTTCCAGCAAATAGCGGCCCTGTTCAAATTCTCCCAGGGACGCGCAGTGCATCCAGATTACCGGACGCGTATTACCTTTCATTTCCGAATACAGTTTTTCATCAAGATCTGCTCTCCCATCTACCAGCAACTTAGCCTTGGGATTCCACCAGGAAGCTATTCTAACTGCAACACCGTATAAACGAATGGCTATGTTGTAAATCAGCAGAAACACAGGCAAATGTAATGATTAGATGCAGACGGCAACATGCCTTTAGCTGGAGACAACCTTGTCAGAATCAGTTTTTTAAAGTAGGTTTGTGCGCTTTATTAAAAAGATATCCAGCGTATGCGGCAAATAGAAATGGTCGATCTTAAACAGCAGTATTCGAAGATCAAAGACGAAGTGGATGCAGGCATCCACGAAGTTCTCGACTCAGCCGCCTTCATCAATGGCAAGATAGTTAGTGAATTCTCTTCACACCTTTCACGCTACCTCGGAGTGAAACATGTCATCCCCTGTGCCAATGGAACCGACGCCCTCCAGATTGCTCTGATGGGCCTTGGCTTGCAGCCGGGCGACGAGGTGATCACCCCATCATTCACCTATATAGCCACTACCGAGGTAATTGCGCTTTTAAAACTCAAACCTGTTTTTGTTGAAGTGGATCCGAAGACTTTTAACATCGACCCCTCATCGGTAGAAAAAGCAATAACACCAAAAACAAAGGCTATCGTTCCGGTGCATTTATACGGGCAGTCCGCGGACATGCAGTCGATCATGGATATCGCACGCCGCCACCAACTTTCTGTGATAGAAGACAATGCCCAGGCGATAGGCGCCGACTATTCTTTTCCCGATGGGAAGGGCAGGAAAACGGGCACGATCGGAACCATCGGAACCACCTCATTCTTCCCGAGCAAGAACCTCGGCTGTTATGGCGATGGAGGAGCGATCTTCACCAACAATGATGAGCTCGCCGCCCAGATGCGGATGATCGCCAATCACGGCCAAAGCCGCAAGTACTATCATGACGTAGTGGGCTGCAACAGCAGACTGGATTCGATTCAGGCGGCCGTACTGAATGTTAAGCTCAAATATCTCGACAGCTATGCCAAGGCAAGAAACAAGGTTGCGGATTATTATGACCGTGCATTTGCCAAACATTCAAATATCACTGTGCCCTTCCGAGCTCCCTATTCTTCACATGTCTTCCATCAGTATACCCTGGTTTTAAATGATTCCGACCGCCAGGGACTGCACGAATTCCTGGCTGCCAAAGAGATTCCTTCCATGATATATTACCCGGTGCCTGCGCATCGTCAGCAGATGTTCGCTTCTTTTCATGCGGCGGCGACAGAATTAAAAACTACCGATTGGCTTACTGAACGAGTTATTTCACTACCAATACATACTGAGATGGACGATGAGCAATTGCATTTTATCTCTGCCTCGATACTGGAATATTTTGATGGCCACCGATCTGCCTAATTCATAAATAAACAAAGCGAACATGAGAATTACAGTAGTGGGTACCGGGTATGTGGGACTGGTGACCGGCACCTGTTTCGCGGAAACGGGCAATGACGTTGTCTGTGTTGACATCGACAAAACAAAGGTCGATAAACTATTGAACGGGCAGATCACGATATATGAACCGGGTCTGGAAAAGTTATTTTTAAGAAACCTCCGGGAAGAAAGGCTTCATTTTACAACTTCACTCGAAGAGGGGATCAGGGATTCTTCCATAGTATTTCTTGCCCTACCCACACCACAAGGTGAGGATGGGTCGGCCGACCTCAAATATGTACTTGGAGTCGCTTCCGAACTCGGCAAGATCCTGAATGGCTATAAGATTATTATCGATAAGAGCACCGTACCCGTGGGCACAGCCGAAAAAGTGCACGCCGAAATTGTAAAAAATTATTCTGGTGAATTCGACGTGGTATCCAACCCGGAATTCCTGCGTGAAGGCGTGGCCGTTGACGATTTTATGAAACCCGACAGGGTAGTAATCGGAACATCTTCCCATAGGGCGCGAAAGATACTCAACGACCTCTATTCGCCCTTTGTGCGCCAGGGTAACCCCATCATCTTCATGGACGAACGCTCTGCCGAGCTCACAAAATATGCAGCGAACGCATTCCTGGCTACCAAGATATCTTTTATGAATGAGATCGCCCAGCTTTGCGAAAGGGTTGGCGCCGATGTGGACATGGTGCGTAAGGGCATCGGAGGAGATGAGAGGATCGGCCGCAGGTTTTTATTTCCGGGCATAGGCTACGGAGGAAGTTGCTTTCCCAAAGACGTAAAGGCACTATCGAGGTCATCCGCCGAAATTGGTTATGCTTTTCGCATACTTGAGGCCGTAATGACAGTTAATGATAAGCAGAAACTACACTTGCTTCCGAAAATAAAAAAGTACTTCAGCAACGACATCAAAGGTAAAAAATTTGCCTTATGGGGGCTTTCCTTCAAGCCCAATACAGATGACATACGTGAGGCGCCGGCTTTGTACATGATCGATGCGCTGCTCGCCGAAGGCGCCACCGTGCATGCATTTGATCCGGAGGCAATGAACAATGTCAAACAACTTCTTGGCGACAAGATCCAGTATGCCGAAAACCAGTATGAATGCCTGGAAGACGCCGATGCCCTGATCATCTCCACAGAATGGAATGAATTCAGGACGCCCAATTTTCTTAAGATGGTCACAGCGCTGAAACACAAAGCCATCTTTGATGGCAGGAATCTTTTTGAAACCGCTGCTGTACGCGAACTCGGCTTCTATTATGAAAGCATCGGAAGAGCACCAGCTGTTCCGATGAAGGGAGAGCAAAAAGGCCAACAACAATAAACCACCTGAGTATGCCAGAAAAAAGAGTCCTGATCACCGGCGCCGCCGGATTTCTCGGATCGCATCTATGCGACCGATTCATAAATGAAGGGTTTGCTGTGATCGGGATGGATAACCTGGTGACCGGAGATCTCAAAAACATCGAGCATCTTTTCAAACTCCGGCAGTTTGAATTTTACCATCATGATGTTTCTAAATTCATCCATGTTCCCGGCGAGATCGATTATATTTTGCACTTCGCTTCTCCTGCGAGTCCTATAGATTATCTTAAAATTCCTATCCAGACCCTCAAGGTCAGCTCACTGGGCACGCACAACTGCCTGGGGCTTGCCAAAAGTAAAAATGCGCGGATGCTTGTTGCTTCGACATCAGAAGTATACGGTGATCCGCTGGTACATCCCCAACAGGAAGAATACTGGGGCAACGTAAATCCTGTAGGACCACGGGGAGTATATGACGAAGCCAAACGTTTCCAGGAGGCCATCACCATGGCCTATCACAATTTTCACGGATTGGAGACAAGGATCGTCCGGATCTTCAATACTTACGGTCCGCGGATGCGCCTCAACGACGGACGCGCATTGCCCGCCTTCATCGGTCAGGCACTGAGAGGAGAGGACCTTACCGTTTTCGGAGAAGGCAGTCAGACCCGCTCCTTCTGTTATGTTGATGACCTGGTAGAAGGCATATACCGGTTGCTGATGAGTGATTATCATCTGCCGGTAAACATCGGTAACCCCGATGAAATCAGTCTCAGGGACTTTGCGCTGGAAATCATTGCCCTTACCGGTACGGCCCAAAAGATAATTTACAAACCTTTGCCAATGGACGACCCTAAACAACGTCAGCCGGACATTACCCGGGCAAGAAAGATCCTGAACTGGGAACCAAAGATTCACAGGAAGGAAGGTCTTGCCAGAACTTATGAATATTTCAGGTCCCTCCCACAAGCGGATTTGTATAAACTTCCCAAAGAATTTATCAGCAGGATGTAAAATTCCTGTCGCTTCATGGCTTAATGATTAATTTTACGCCCCCAAGTCTGGAAAACATAAAAAAAACAAAATGTATCAGGAACTCCTGGATAAAAAAACTAAACTGGCCGTCATTGGATTAGGATATGTAGGCTTACCCATCGCGCTCGAATTTGCTAAAAAGATCCCGGTTATTGGGTTCGATATCAATTCCAAAAGGATCGCGATGATGCGCAACAGCCAGGACCCAAGTAAAGAAGTTCCTGCGGAAGAATTCAAGGGAAGGGACATCGTTTTCACCGACAACCTGGATGTTTTGAAAGAAGCCCGGTTTTTCATAGTGGCGGTGCCAACCCCCGTTGATTCGCACAATGTACCGGATCTCAAGCCTTTGGTCGGAGCTTCCACTACTGTTGGCAAAGTGTTGAAGAAAGGAGACTATGTGGTATATGAATCAACAACTTATCCCGGTTGTACAGAGGAAGATTGCCTGCCGATACTGGAAAAACTCTCCGGACTTAAAATGATCAACGACTTCAAATTGGGATACTCACCCGAAAGGATCAACCCGGGCGACAAGAAAAACACACTCAAAACAGTGGTGAAAGTGGTTTCGGGCTGTGATGAAGAGTCCCTTGATCAGATTGCCAAAATTTACGAACTGGTAGTAGACGCCGGAGTGCATCGGGCGACCTCGATAAAAGTGGCCGAAGCCAGCAAAATCGTCGAAAATACCCAGCGTGACCTCAATATCTCCCTGATGAATGAGCTGTCAATGATCTTTGACAGGATGGGCATCAACACATTCGACGTGATAGAAGCTGCTGGCACCAAATGGAATTTCCTGAAATTCCAGCCGGGACTGGTTGGAGGTCATTGCATTGGTGTAGATCCCTACTACCTGACTTATAAGGCGGCCTCCCTGGGATATGAGTCTAAAGTAATATCCTCCAGTCGATTTATTAACGATGACATGGCGAAATACGTAGCCCGTAAGATAATCACCCATGTGCTTAAGAATTCAAATGAACCAAGGGTGCTGGTTAAAGGGGTGACTTTTAAGGAAAATGTCAGCGACATACGTAATTCAAAGATCGTGGATACGGTTAAGGAATTGTTGCTTTTCAATATCCATGTGGATGTAGAAGACCCTTACGCCCAGGGAGACGAGGTCCATGAAGAATATGGGCTCAAAATTTGTGAGAAGGAAGAAAACAATTACGATGCGGTGATCATCACCGTGCCCCATAAACCCTACCTGGAATTAGATGACGATTACTTTGCCGGAATAACTAAGCCGAAAGCCCTTGTGGCCGACCTCAAGGGAATCTTCAAATCTAAAATCAAAAGCAGGGAGTACTGGAGCTTATGACCGAAAAAAGTAAACGAACCATCATGGTGACAGGCGGAGCCGGATTTATCGGGTCGCATGTCATTAGAAGATTTGTCACCAATTATCCGCAGTACCAGATAGTCAATTTCGACGCCCTTACTTATGCAGGCAACCTTGAGAATCTCAAGGATATCGAATCGTCTCCGAATTACAGTTTTGAAAAAGGTGACATCACCGATGAAAAGAAACTAGATGAGGTTTTCAGCGATTATGGTTTCGACGCGGTCATACATCTGGCCGCAGAGAGTCATGTCGACCGTTCCATCATCGACCCTCTCGCCTTTGTAAAGACCAATGTACTGGGTACAGCTACTTTGCTCAATGCCAGCAGAAAATTCTGGAATAATGACCTCGCCGATAAAGTCTTCTATCATGTTTCAACTGATGAAGTTTATGGATCCCTCGGTGAAGACGGCCTTTTTACGGAAACCACTGCCTATGATCCGCGTTCGCCATACTCCGCATCCAAGGCCGCCTCAGATCATTTTGTGATGGCATATTATCACACCTATGGAATACCGGTATTGTTGTCGAATTGTTCCAACAATTATGGTTCCCATCATTTTCCCGAGAAACTGATTCCATTGATGATCCACAACATCAGGAATAATAAACCCCTGCCAGTCTATGGCAAGGGCGAAAACATCCGCGACTGGCTTTGGGTGGAAGACCACGCAAGAGCAATCGACCTCATTTTCCACAAAGGCAAAAAAGGCGAGAAATACAATATCGGCGGTCTCAACGAATGGACCAATATCGACCTGGTGCGTCTGATGTGCCGAATCATGGATCAAAAGCTCCAGAGGGAGGAAGGAAGTTCAGAAAAGCTGATCCATTTTGTCACCGACAGGCCAGGGCACGACCTGCGTTATGCCATTGATGCAACAAAGCTCACCACAGAGTTAAACTGGAAGCCCTCTGTGACTTTCGAAAACGGACTTGACAGAACCATCGACTGGTACCTCAATAATGAAGACTGGGTGAAGAAAGTTACTTCAGGAGATTATCAGCAATATTATGAGCAGCAGTATCACAAGAGTAAAAGTGAAAAGTGAAATGCCAGGGTGACCCACGACCTTACTTTCATATTTTTAACTTTTAAGTCAATATCATGCCTTTCACGCCAACCACAATACCCGGCCTCCTCGTCATCGAGCCGCCAATCTTTGAAGACAACCGGGGATTCTTCTTTGAATCGTATAATCAGCGCCAGTTCCGCGACAACGGGATCGATATAGAATTTGTCCAGGACAATCAGTCGCATTCAAACTATGGCGTTATCAGGGGCCTGCACTTTCAGGCACCGCCACATGCACAGACTAAACTCGTCAGAGTGCTTCATGGCACCATCATCGATGTTGCGGTAGACCTCAGGGCAGGTTCTCCCACCTTCGGTGAATCCTTTTCAATAGAATTGTCAGCAGCCAACAAAAAACAATTGCTGATTCCCAAGGGCTTCGCTCATGGATTCTCCGTGCTGACAGAAACCGCCGACGTCCTTTACAAGTGCGATGCCTACTACCACAAAGACAGCGAGCGTGGAATTGTTTACAACGACCATGAACTTGGAATCGACTGGGAAATTCCTCTGGAGAAAGCAGTAGTTTCGGAGAAGGATAAAATTCTACCGATGTTCAAAGATTATGCAGGCGAATTCCTATTCATTTCATAAAGGCAAAACTGACCTCATATGCTTATCGCTATCGAGGTGGGACGCCCCTGTGTCTTCGCCTGCTATTTCACTTTGCAAAGAGCTGGCCAAAACCAATCGTATTTTTTATATCGAACACCCCTTTTCCTGGAAGGACTATATAAAGGAGAACAGGCATCCGCGCATTCGCAACCGGAAAAAAGCATTTACTCATTTACGTGAGGCCTACAGCCATCCGCCGGCTTACCCGGAGAACTTTGTTATCGTCACGCCACCCCTGGTTTATCCCGTTAATTTTCTACCCCCTGGCAAAATATATGATGGATTATCTGAACAAAACAACAGGATCCTGCTGAATACCGTCAGGAAGCTGATCGTCGACTACAGCATTCGGGAATTTCTCTTCATCAATTTTTATGATCCCTTTTTTCTTCGGTCGTTTCCTGGTGACCTTGCTCCACTGCAATATATCTACCAGTGTATGGACGACATAGCTGAAGAGGCGTATACGGCAAGGCATGGAATTGAATTAGAAAAAGAAATTTTTAATAGAGCCGATAAGGTGCTTTGTACTTCCACTGAACTGGTGAGGCATGCCTCTCAGTATGCCTCAAATGTTTTCCTTCATCCCAATGCCGCGGATACCAGGTTGTTTCAACGCGCAAGGGGCAATGAGTTCACAAGACCACCCGATCTTCCCGAAGGCAGATCCGTCATTGGATTTATCGGCAACATAGAATACCGGATGGATTTCGACCTGCTCAGGATGGTAGCGAAATATCATGCCGACAAGCTCGTCTATCTGATAGGTCCTGTAACCGGTGATTATGCCGAGGATGCCGGCATAAGGTTCGTTCCAAATATTTTTCTTGCGGGTCCGCGGAAAATGGAAGATTTGCCTGCCTATCTTCAATTTTTCGACTGTTGTATCATTCCCTATAAAAAAAATAAGCTCACGCGAAGTATCTATCCTTTAAAGATTAATGAATATCTGTCGGCAGGAAAGCCTGTGGTATCGACTAATTTTTCTGTGGACATTGATTCCTTCCGAGACAATGCCTACATCGCCGGCTCGAATGAAGACTTTGTTCAGATGATCAGCCAGGCAATAATCGAGGACAATGAACAGCTAAGGGCATCGAGGGTTACTGCTTCTATGGAGAATAGCTGGGAAAAGCGGGCTGAGCAGTTTTGGGATATCATAGGCTAGACTTCCTACTTTTTTTAAAAAAGGAAGTTAAAAAATTCTTTCTCTGAAACATCTTCTTCCTTTTTTGAAAAAAAAGGAAGCGAAAAAACTACGGCTGTCGCGAGAAAAGGCGAAAAACCGACTCTCGGGCTAAAGAAAAACAAGTCACAGCAGTAAAATTAATCCGGGCGACAGGAGGACTTACGGACTAAGAATATTTCCCAACTTCAATAACATCTGTTTTTCTTCCCCGCCCCGCCGAAGCCTCGGCGAAGGCGGGTTACGCCCTTCGATACGATTTTTGTCTCGCCTTTTCCGCGAAGGCCAAAAAACTCACTTTGTTTTCTGCGCCTTCAGAATAAGGCCGGCCGAAGGTAAAAATTTTCAAGTGCCGCGAATAACGGCGAAGATGACGATTGAAAATATAAAGATGATAGTTGCAACTGGACGAAAGAATAACTTTTGCCGACCGGAGCATTCCTTCGCCGTAGCGGCACGCAGAAAATTTTAGGCCTTATTCTGACAGCGCCAGATTTTTTTGCGCACTTTTTTTCTAAAAAAAGTGCGTGAGGTTTCCTCTTTCGCAAAGAGTTTGTAATAGGAAGAAGGGTAGTTTATTTAATCGAAGTGATCTCAATGCCCCCATGGGTAGTGCTGGATTTCACCACACCAAAGTCGGGAGCGAACCATTCGCTCTGATCGGATTGAACGGGAATGCCAATTCCCATCACTTCCATCCTGAATTTGCTGTGACTGGTGATCTTGAAACAATCCCAACTGCCAGCTGGTGTAGTGATCTTTTCTTTCCCCTCTACCTTGCGATTGGTAATGTCCATCGTGAGTTTTTGTGACATGCCGGTCTGAGTTTCAATATTCATTACACAGTGCGCGTCTTTTAGCAGATCTCCTTCTTTCATAGAATAGGGATATTCAATAAACATGTCTTCCGTTTTCGCCGATGCGTTAACGCCGTCAGCGTCTGTTTTCCCGTCTTTCGGGACGGGGATGTTCATTTTCATGTCAACCTTCATCATCCCATTCTCGCAGGCCATATTGCTGTTTCCGGTGGCTATGCTGTTTCCTTTCTTATCCAGGGTTTCCGTTTTTACTTTAGCATGCACCACCCCACCGGAGTTAGTGACCTCTGAAACCGTGTAAATCACTTTGCCCGACGGTTTCCCCTTGTTATCGGTCATCGTCATCTCAATGGTTTTATTATTCTGAAGAAAATAATAAGCCTGGCAGTCCTGCGCAAAGGACATGATGGGGAATAGCAATACACATAGAAGGGTTGACTTCATAAAAGAGGTTTAGGGGATGAACCCAAAAGGTAACTATTTCCCGGCTTTCATTCTTTTCAGGATGTTGTCGACAGAAATATTTCCTTCATGAGTACTTAATAGTTTTCCTCCTTTGTCGTAAAATGCGAAATAAGGGAAGGTCTGAAGTCTGAAAAATGGCGGAAGAATATATTTTTCATCCCGGCCGGTCGTAAAATTCGGGTGTTTGCTGAGCTGGTATTTCTTATTGAATTCAACGAGTTCTTCAACGGGCTGAAAAGTAGCCATCACAATCTGGAATTTGCTGAAATCCTTCACTCTTTTCATCATGTCAGTCATCTGGTGAAGGCAGTGTTCACAGGTAGGGCTGAAAAAAATGATGATCAGCGGAACATTTTTCTTCAGTTGGTCTTTGGTGAAAACCGTCTTGCTTACTGTCTGCAGTTCAAATGGAGGAATTGTTTTCTTTTGGATGGCTACCGACTCATCTGTCGAGGCAAACTGGGCCATTCCATTGACGAAGAAAAAGAATGTAGAAAACAAGAGGATCCAGATTTTCATGCAAGGTTGTTTTGAGGTACAAATGTATTAATAGTTACCCTTACCTTTGCCCTCCGCTGTCAAAATCGGATTTCAATTAACAAAAAATGAATTTATGGCAACTACTGCCGACATCAGTCGTGGAATGATCCTTAAACTGGATGGGAGCCTTTATTCTGTAGTAGAATTTGGCCAGAACAAAACCGCGCGCGCAGCCGCCAAAGTTTGGGCAAAATTAAAAGGGGTGGATAATGGCCGTTCCATCGAACACACCTGGAATTCCGGTGACACTGTTTACCCAGTGAGGGTGGAAAGAAAGGCATTTCAATATCTTTATAAAGACGATTCAGGTTATACTTTTATGGATACGGAAACCTTTGAGCAGGTGACCCTCGCTGAGAGCATGGTGGATGCCCCTCAATTCCTGAAGGACGGCCAGGAAGTATCGGTGCTGATGAATACCGAAACGGAGCTCCCGATGAGTGTAGAACTTCCTGACAAGATCGTCTTAAAAGTAACGTATTCCGAGCCCGGCCTGAGAGGGGATACCGCAACGAGGACACTGAAACCAGCTACGGTGGAAACCGGGGCCACTGTAAATGTCCCTTTGTTCGTGAATGAGGGTGAGTTGATTCGGGTGAACACGAAGTCTGGTGAATATGTTGAACGAGTAAAATAAGCATAGCAGATCCGAAATATGTAAATCCTTATCTTAGTCCCTGTTTTCCAGGATATTAATTTATCAAAAACCCGTTTCAAATGGATTTTAAGCAAATTCAGGAATTGATCAAAATGATCAATAAATCGAATATCGGAGAAGTGTCCATAGAAGAGAAGGGATTTAAGCTCACTATCAAGCAGAAAGAAGAAGCGGTTCAACATGTATTCAGTACTCCGCCACCACAATACCCCGTACAACTGCCCCCTGCAGCCGCTACGGCTGGTTCTGCCTCAGGGCCTGCTCCGGAAAAATCCAAATTGGCGCAGGATGTTGCCACGGACAATATGGTCACCATTAAAAGTCCGATGATCGGAACTTTCTACCGAAGCCCTACACCAGGCAAACCTTCCTTTATCGAAGTAGGCGAAGAGATCACCGAAGGCAAAGTGGTTTGTATCATCGAGGCCATGAAACTCTTCAACGAGATCGAAAGTGAGATCAAGGGACGGGTGGTAAAAATACTCGCGGAAGACGCAACCCCGGTGGAATACGATCAGCCCCTCTTCCTGGTGGATCCTACTTAGGATGCCCCTAACAGTGAACCAAACCTTATTAGAAAGATGTTTAAGAAATTAATGATAGCCAACAGGGGAGAGATTGCGCTGCGCGTGATCAGAACCTGTAGGGAGATGGGCATCAAGACCGTTGCTGTTTATTCAACGGCTGACAAGGACAGCCTGCACGTGAAGTTTGCGGATGAGGCTGTTTGCATTGGAAAACCGGCCAGTTCCGACTCCTACCTGAATATCCCACATATCATGGCAGCCGCCGAGATCACCAATGCAGACGCGATCCACCCTGGTTATGGTTTCCTTGCTGAGAATGCCAAATTCGCCGAGATCTGTGGCGAACACAATATCAAATTTATCGGGCCTACGCCTGCTCAGATCCGTTCTATGGGTGACAAGATGACTGCCAAAGAAACGATGATCAAGGCGGGTGTTCCGGTAGTGCCGGGAGGAGAATCCCTGCTGGCCAGTATCGCGGAAGCCAAATCACTGGCAAAAGAAGTGGGTTATCCCATCATCCTGAAAGCGACGGCAGGCGGGGGCGGAAAAGGCATGCGCGTAGTATGGGAAGACAGTGAAATGGATAAGGCCTACGACACGGCGAAGGCCGAAGCCGCTGCGTCCTTCAAGAACGACGGGATATATATGGAGAAGTTCGTTGAAGAGCCCCGACATATAGAAATACAGGTTGCCGGCGACCGATATGGCACTGTTTGTCATCTCAGTGAAAGAGACTGCTCGATCCAGAGAAGACATCAGAAGCTCGTTGAAGAATCGCCATCTCCATTCATGACTGTTGAATTACGCCAGAAGATGGGTGAGGCCGCAAGGAAGGCCGCCACTGCGATCGGATATGAAAGCGTGGGCACCGTAGAATTCCTCGTTGACAAACACCGCAACTTCTTCTTCATGGAGATGAATACGCGCATCCAGGTGGAACACTGTGTTACAGAGGAAGTAACCAACTTTGACCTGATCAAGGAACAGATCAAAATCGCGGCGGGAGAAGCCATCAGCGGTCAGGATTATGAACCACAGGGGCATGCCATCGAATGCCGCATCAATGCCGAAGACCCATATTCCGATTTTCGGCCCTCACCGGGAAGAATCACAACCCTGCATCAGCCAGGAGGCCACGGTATTCGCGTGGATTCACATGTATATGCGGGTTACACGATCCCTCCTTACTACGATTCAATGATCGGGAAAATAATTGCGGTTGCCCGTACCCGTGAGGAAGCTATAAATACCATGAGTCGCGCGCTGAGTGAATATGTGATCGAAGGTATCAAGACGACTATTCCATTCCACCAGCAACTCATGCGCAATGAGGCGTTTCAAAGTGGAAATTTCAATACCAAGTTCCTGGAGTCCTTTAAAATGGCCTGAGTTCCGGCCATTCATCCACCATCTGTTCCACACCAAAGAAACCCGCAAGCCGGCGGATGATGGATTCAACTACTGCATCCGGACATGAGGCCCCGCTGGTCATCAGGATCCTGACCGGTTTATCGAAATGCAGGTAGGCGGAACTTACTCTTTCCTGCCTATTGTGGTAATCGAAATGAAGTATTGAATCCGCTGAAAGCAGCTTCTGCGCCGAATCAACAAAGTAAGCCGGCAGAACTGGCTCGCAGAGTTCCACCAGGTGGGTGGTGTTTGATGAATTATATCCCCCGGCAACTATTGCAAGATCGGCAGGAGTTTCCAGCAGGGCCAGCATGGCGCTCTGGTTGTCGTTAGTAGCATAACACAGGGTATCCCTGTTGTCGGCGAATCTTTCCCCTGCCTGTTCTTCAGACAATCCATAATGTTCACAGACCGTTTTCTTAAGGTAATCTGCGATGGCCTGGGTGTCGGTTGCGAGTTGCGTTGTCTGGTTCACCACGCCGATTCTTTGGAGGTCCCTGGCCGGATCAAATCCTGGTGAGAAGCGGCCCCTGAATTTTTCAGCAAAACTGTCCGGACTCTCCTGGCCCGTAATATAACGGCCAAGAATAACCGCTTCATTCATGTCATTGATAACAACAGAAGGGGCGCCCGAAGAGGCATGCGAAAAAGTTGCCCTGGTTTCTTCGTGTTTTGGTTTGCCGTGGATCACTACACTATAACCTTTAGCGGCGATCTGTTCGCTCCGGTTCCACACTTTTTCAACGAAGGGACAGGTAGTATTGTATTTTTCGATGTGAATCCCCCTGTTGCGCAGTTCCCTCTCAATTTGAAGTGTGGTACCGAATGCGGGGATAAGAACGATGTCCTCTTCACCGATTTCAGCGAAGGAGATGAGTTGGCCGCCGGCGGTATCCTGTAGAAATCGTACTCCCTTGGCCTGAAGGTCGGCATTCACCTGGGGATTGTGGATCATTTCACTGAGCAGGAAAATCCGTTTGCCGGGATTTTCATCGATGGTCCTGAATGAAATTTCAATGGCATTTTCTACCCCATAGCAGAATCCAAAATGTCGGGCAAGATAGATCTCAACGGCTCCAAAGTTGAGGAGGGTCGGGCTAAGGTCCTTCTTCATCTTATCCTGCTGCTTCCTGGCCGCCTTGATGGAACTGATCAGCGGACTCCTGTACGTTATGGGAACGTTGAACGACTTCACGGATTGTAAAGGTACTAACTTCGAAACTGATGAAGGCAACAGCTTAAGGTATGAATTGCTAATTTTGTAACCATGAATCGTCTTTTTGAAAGGGTAGACTGGTCGGTGAATGCAAATATCTATGAAGTAAACCTCAGGCAATATTCACAAGAAGGTACTTTCATATCCTTTATACGGGAACTGCCAAGGTTAAAGGACATGGGCATAACCATCCTCTGGTTCATGCCCATCACCCCAATCAGCCTGGAGAAAAGGCTGGGCTCCCTGGGTAGTTATTATGCCTGTTCAAGTTATCTGCAAACAAATCCCGAATATGGAACAATCCAGGATTTCAAACAGTTGGTACGAAGTATACATGACCTAGGAATGAAAGTGATCATCGACTGGGTAGCCAATCATACGGGCTGGGACCATGAATGGACACACACTCATCCTTCATATTACAAACGAAATGAACAGGGATCATTTTACGACAATCATAACTGGGCCGACGTCATCGACCTGAATTATTACGATCAAATGATGCGAAAAGATATGGTGTCGTCAATGGCCTTCTGGATAAATGAATGCGGTATCGATGGTTTTCGTTGCGACATGGCCCACCTGGTGCCGTTGGATTTCTGGAGAGAGGCCCGCCACACGCTGGATCAAATCAAGCCACTATTCTGGCTAGGTGAAACCGAAGAATACAACTACCAGACTGTGTTCGACTGCAGCTATGCATGGTCCTGGATGCACACGAGTGTAAACTATGTAAGGGGAAAAGCGGGCATCGAAGAATTAAAGGCACTGCTTGTCGCTTACCAACAGAATATACAGGCTCAGAACTCTTATCTGTTCTTTACTACAAACCACGATGAAAACAGCTGGAACGGCACGGAGTATGAAAAATATGGGGATGCGGCCCTGGCCATGGCAATACTTTCCTATATGTGGAACGGCGACGCTCTTGTTTATAGTGGCCAGGAATTACCGAACCGCAGAAGGTTGAAATTCTTCGACAAAGATGTTATAGAGTGGAAGGATGGGTATGAACTCCACGATTTCTATAAGGCATTACTGCAGGCTCGAATGGCATTTGGTAGCACCATTCCGCTGATCGATATTCTTCAGACCGGAGAAAACAGGCAGATCTTAGCGTTCAGGCGAACATCACCGGAAAAGGAATTGCTGGTGGTGATCAACCTTTCAGGTTCTCCAAAGCTCTTGCAATTGGATGAAGGACTACTGAATGGGTCATATACGGATCTGATGACTGGCACAAAAAAAGAGGCTCCATCATTGAATAATCTTCTGATGGAGCCCTGGACTTATTTGGTCCTCGTTAACCGCTGATTATTTCTGTGCGTTTAAATTTAAAATGAAATTGTATACACCTTCATAGTCCGGGTAGATACCTTCTACTTTCACAGTTCCATCAGAAGCATCCAGCACCTTGCGGAACTGATCTACTGTATTCACTTTTTCATTATTTGCTTTCAGGATGATAAAACCAGGCTGAACCCGCACCTTGCTAAGGAGCCCGCGTTCACCAATGCTTTCTATCAACACGCCACCGGAAATCCCCAGTTCCTTTGATTTTGCAGGATTGATGGTTTTCAGCGTTGCGCCGAGGTTGTCCAGTACAGAGGCCTTGACCACATCCATGTTTCCTGTAAGGTTCCGAAGTGTCACATTGGCCTTGTAATATTTTTCTCCGCGTTTGTAATTGACGGTGATCTTGTCGCCGGGGCGATAGGTAGCGATCTGGCCAACCATTTCAGCGGCATTAGCGATGGGCACATCATTGATGCCAGTGACGATGTCTCCTTTTTTGATGCCCGCTGCTGAAGCCGCACCGTCGTTTGTAACGTCCTGAACAAGTACGCCTTCATCGTCGTTGTAGCCGAGCTCTTTTTTCTGTTCTTCCGTGAGTGCGCCGCCTGGATATTGAATGCCGAGATAAGCCCGCTGCACAGTTCCGAATTTCATGATGTCGGCGATGATCTTCTTTACGATGTTAACCGGTATGGTAAATGAATACCCCGCATAGGCGCCGGTTGGAGAGGCAATCGCACTGTTAAGACCCAGCATTTTGCCGTCTGTATTCACAAGTGGTCCACCGCTGTTGCCAGGATTTACAGCTGCATCAGTTTGAAGGAAAGATTCGACCGGAGTATTGCTTTGTCTTCTGTTAATATCCAGCGTCCGTCCTTTTGCACTAATGATACCCGCTGTAACCGTAGCCTCGAGGTTGAGAGGATAACCAATTGCGAGCACCCACTGGCCAATTTTGGCTTCATCCGAATTTCCATATAGCATAAATGGCAGGTTCTTGCCATCGATCTTCAAAACGGCAAGGTCACTGCTCGGGTCAGCGCCAATTAGTTTCGCCTTGAATGAACGCCTGTTGCTAAGCGTCACGGTAATTTCATCCGCACCGTCGATAACGTGATTATTGGTAACAATATATCCGTCTTCACTGATGATGGCGCCGGAACCTGATGCCATCTGCGGCATAGACCTCGCCTTGTCACCAAATAGATCGTCCATGTCCAGATCGAAAAGGTCTCCAAATGGACTCTTTTTCATCTGGTTGTTACTTACGGTCCGCGTAGCCTTGGTTTTGATGTGTACTGTGGCGGGGATGGCCGCCGAGGCAGCCGGCGTGAAATCAACCAGGGCATTGCTTCCGTTAAAATCCGAAAATCCCACATAATTCGAGGGCACTTTTCCGGAATCTCCGGACTTCGAAGAGGGATACTCGTAAGTTCCCTCGCGCTTTTGGACCTCGTTAAAACCCCAGATAGTGGCCAGCGTAGTGGAAGCGCTGAGAACTATCACTGCAAGAGTGTTAGATAACTTCATATTGGAAAGATATTAAGTAATTATAATTGTCAAATTGCATGCCTGCTAAACAAATAAACGACGTTCAGCCTAGAACTGAATTACAATGCTTTCAGTTTAACATTAAATTTACTAAAGTCTTCGTACTTCATGACATTTTTGCCTTTTTGATGTCATAGGGCAAGCAAAAATTTCAGTGTGTCTGCCTGATCAGCATATTCATCAAGGGCTGGTTGCTGTGCCTTCCCGAAAGGAACAAATCCCTTACCCACAACGCATTGAATGTCGGAACCGGAAGCCAGTTGACTGACTTCGGAGGCCGGATCGGTACAATATTCATAGTGCAGCTGGCTTATGGGCGAGAACACGGATTTGTTCTCCTGGAGAATGATCGACCCGTTGGTCATGTAATAAACCCTGTTGATCTGTAAAACAGCAAGTTGGTAGTCGTAATTGTTCCGGTATTTGTTGTGGTCGCTCAGGTAGTCGTATTTTTTAAATGATTCGAGCAGGGAAAAAAATTCATAGCCCGGCGGCACCAGCAGTTTGGTGACATTGCGGCAACCCAGTCCAAAATACAGGCAGACGTCGTCGGCCAGGCTTGTCAAATCTTCAATGGTTTCGTTGCCGGTGAGTACTGCTACGGAGGTTCGGTTCCTGCGTATGATATGGGGATACTTGCTGAAATAATATTCAAAATAACGCGACGAATTATTACTGCCGGTGGCGATGTAGGCATCGCAACCCGTCAAACGGGGTGAAATGGAAAAATAGGGACCCGATGCAGGATCCAGGGTATTGAGGATTTCGATGAGGGCGGGGATGAGTACGTTATCTTTCGATGATGTTTTGATCAGCGCGCGATGTCCTGCGATAAACGTACTCAGCAGGTCATGAAATCCGGCCAGTGGAATATTACCGGCCATCACCAGGCCCACGAGTTTGGGAGACGGATTTACTTCCGGTATAGTGTATGCGGCAACCCATTTGCGGAGCGCATCAGGTGCGAGGAATGAGGTTTTGATTTGAGATAGCTGATAATTGATGAATTCCGGGATGAACCATGGATTTTCATAGGCAGCTTTTGACTTTATTTTTTCCCAGTCATCATTCTTTGCAGCAAGATAATTTCCAAGTCTTTCGATCAAAACAACACGTTGTTGTAAAGTCATTCCATCTTATATTTGTCTTGCAAAAGTAAACGGAATCAAACTCAAATAAATCCGTAGACAAATGGCTATAAAAATTACCGACGAATGCATCAATTGCGGAGCCTGTGAGCCCGAATGCCCCAACAATGCGATCTATGAAGGCGGGGTTGAATGGGCGATTGCCGATGGGACTTCCGTAAAAGGGAGTTATGTGCTGATGGATGGCACCCTTGTGGAATCCGATCAGCGCAATGAGCCTATCGCGGTGGACACCTATTATATTGTTCCCAATAAATGCACGGAGTGCCAGGGCTTTCATGAAGAACCGCAATGTGCCGCGGTTTGCCCGGTCGATTGCTGTATTCCCGATGAAATGTACCGGGAAACAGTGGACGAGTTGCTGGCGAAGAAAGAAAAACTCCACCTCTAAATCATTCTGATGGGGGGAAAGCCTATTGTCGCTTTCGTTACCGGCGGATATTCGTCAGAATCCGTCGTTTCCTACCAAAGCGCAATTAATATTGAAAGAAACCTCGACCTCGAAAAGTACGAGGTATACAAGATCGACATCCGGCCCGATGGCTGGCTGTATGAGCATGAAAATGGGAAGGTGGTCGTGGACCGGAATGATTTTTCTCTCCTTGTTGGAGGAAAAAAGATATGGTTCGACGTTGTCTTCATCGGCATTCATGGAACCCCTGGCGAAGATGGCAAGCTCCAGGGATATTTCGATTTGCTGAATATTCCCTACACTTCCTGCGATGCTGCCGCATCCGCCATTACATTTAACAAAAGATATACCGTGGCCGTTGCAGCATTTGCGGGCATTGCCACTGCAAAATCCCTGCATCTGTTTAGTGACTTGCCATATTCGGTCGAAAGTATATCTGAGCAGCTTTCCTTTCCTCTTTTTGTGAAACCCAATAACGGCGGCTCCAGCATCGGCATCAGCAAGGTAGACAAACCGGAGAACCTGTCCGGAGCCCTGCAGAAGGCCTTTGCCGAAGACAACCAGGTGCTTGTTGAGGAGTTCATTTCAGGAAGAGAGTTCACCGTTGGCGTGTACAAGACAACCCAGGGAATTGTGGTACTTCCAATTACGGAGATACGCACAACTAATACTTTCTTTGATTTTAAGGCCAAGTATCACGGGGAAAGCGAGGAGATCACACCCGCCGAAATACCTGAGCAGATGGCCGGGACGATCCGCAGCACCGCGAACAAGGTTTTTGAAGTTTTTAACTGCCGGGGAGTGGTCCGGATCGATTTTATATACAATGAAGAAAAGGCTGAGCCTTATTTGCTGGAGATCAACACGATCCCGGGGCAGAGCCAGGCAAGCCTGGTGCCTCAGCAGGTTGCTGTAATGGGTATAACGCTGAAGGAATTCTATTCCTCACTGATAGACGAAGCCCTCTCCCGGAAACTCAACTGATTCTTTACTACATTAGCAGCGAGTTGACAGCATTTTAAACGAAAACAAAAGCATCTTGTTCAAATTCATCACTGGAAAACCGCTTTGGGTCAATGTGCTTTTCAGCCTTATCCTGGTATTCATTCTTCTTTTTTTGCTTCTGCTCTCGCTGGATTACTTCACCAGGCACGAAAAAACCCTGATGATTCCCCAGGTAACCAACCTGCCGCTCGCGGAGGCGGAAAAAGTGTTGGCAGACCAGGCCTTTGACATAGAGATCCAGGATTCCATTTATTCAGACACTGCCGCTCCTTTGTCGGTACTTCGCCAGTTTCCGGAAGCGGAGTCTGTGGTAAAGGAAAACCGGACAGTTTATCTCACGATCAACCGGGCAATCGCCCCCTCGGTAGACATGCCCAATCTTGAGGGCATGAGCTTTCGAACTGCCCTTCTGGTATTGAAACAATACGGCCTCAAACTCAAAGACACTTTGTACAGGCCGGATTTTGCCAAGGGCTCCGTACTCGAACAGCAATATGATAAGGCAAGGATCAAGCCGGGGACAAAGTTGGCGATGGGCAGCGGTATCGTGCTGGTATTGGGCAGTGGCCTCGGACAATATGAATTTGATGTGCCTAACCTTTTCGGAATGACCTATATAGAGGCGAGAAATCTTGTTGAATCCATGGGCCTCGGCATCGGATCGGTGTTATCTGATGCTGACGTTACTGACAGCATCAGAGCCTTTGTGTACCGCCAAAGCCCCGAAAGGCTGACTTACGATAACCGGGTCAACAGGATCAGGCCAGGGCAGACGATTGACCTCTGGCTTAGCGTGGCCAGACCTCCCCAACCACCTGTAGATTCCATAATTCTTAACCCAAACAATACCAGATAGGCATGGAGAACATCTCTGTAAAAGAACTGAAGGAACGACTAGAGGCCGGTGAAAATATCCATCTCCTTGACGTCCGCGAACCCGACGAAAATGCGGAATTCAATATTGGTGGCACACTAATACCGCTGGGCAGGATCCATAGCATGCAATTCGATGAGATCGAAGACCTCACCAATGAGGAGATAGTAATTTATTGCAGAAGCGGCAACAGAAGCCTGCAGGCCTGCATGTTCCTTGAAATGACCGGGTTTAAGAATGTCAAGAACCTCGCCGGTGGTTTGATTGAATGGAAAAACCTGTCCTGAACCGCCACGTGCCCGGAACCATCAATGCACCCTTCTACAATGACACATTCAAGCCCACCATAATTTTGGTACCCGCCATCGGAAAGTAATAATTTTCTGCCACCTGTCTTCCATCAAGCTGGTAACTATAACTATATCCATTCGCTTCATAACGGTTGTTAAGCAAGTTGTTCACCTGGGCGATCAGCTCTGTGGATTTGAACAGTGGTATCGGCAACTGCCAGGACAACCTCAGGTCCTGTACAAAATAGGGATCAAGGCTTCGTGTTTTATTTGAGGTATTATCCAGGTACTGCCTGCTTACATATTTTCCGCTCAGGTTGATCAGGCCATTCCGGAAGGGAATCAGATTCAACGAATATCCGCCCACAGCCCCAGGGGAAAATGCCAGATCAGCCGTTTTGAAAAAATTCGATTTCTGGCCACCATTGTCATAGTCATCATAGAACTCTCTAAAGTCAGACAATCGGTTTTCGCTGAGGCTGAGATTGGCGCTGATATTTATCCACGATGCAATGTTGAGCGAGCCCTGTACTTCGATGCCTGCCCGGTAACTGTCAGAAATATTCACACGGGTGTACGAACCTACATCGTTGATCATCCCCGTTAGTATCAGCTGGTCCTTGTATCTCATGTAAAACGCCGTGGCTCCCCAGCTGATTTTTTTGGATTTTCCTTCGAGTCCCGCTTCGAAGTCATGCATTTTTTCCGGCTTGGGCTGCTGCGCCTGGCCTGCCTCATAGTCGTCCCTGTTTGGTTCCTTGGCAGCATGGCTGTACGAAGCAAATATCCTGAAACTGGGGAAGGAATAGGTTAGCCCGAATTTGGGATTGAAGAAATGGTAGTTGTTGCTGATGAGCAAGGAAGGATTATCCCTGAAACCATTCAGGTCATAATTAATGTTGCGGTATTGCAGGTCGGCAAAACCTTCCAGCCCGGTGGCAATCCTGAATTGATATTTCGCATAGGCATTCACGTCAGTCTTGCCCGAATTCAGGTCATACCATCTGAACTTTACCGGGATGCCCGCGTTTGCCCAGGGGATCTCGCCAAAATGATGGCCTTTATAATGGTTCCAACCGCCACCCAGCGACAGGGTGCCTTGTTTATTCTTATGTTGAATGGAAATGATCTGGCCGTAGAAATAATTGTCGAGCCAGAGTTGCCGCACCAGGTCCGTTTTTGTCAGGGTGTCATTGCCTGTGGAAAAATCAGAAAGACCATAGTCGGCGTAAGACTGGCCCGCCTTATAATTTTCATAATAACCCTTGCCCCTGGTAAGGAACAGGGCGGTGTTGAAACTCAGGGCATCGGAGAAACGGTGATTGAAGAAAAGCTGGTAATGATCCTGTTGATAGTTGTCGGTTTCGTTGTCATAGGGTTCGCCGGGTTTTTCTGTGCCCGAGTAATTGGCCCGACGGTTATTTTTGAGGTCTGATTCGGGTATGCCATTCCAGGCCTGGTAGGTTTTTTCATTTCCCGAAAACACATTCAGCCGCAGTGAACTGTTCCTGCTGGTATAGGCGCCGGAAAGATAATAGGAGTGGAGCGCGGTTCTTGCCCGGTCGATGAAGCCATCGCTGGAGATTCGTGAAAGTCGGGCGTCGATCGTGAAATGATCGCTGATCAGGCCGGAACCCGCTTTGATGGTATTTTTCCAGGTGTTGAATGAGCCCGCACTGTTGTTGATTTCAGCGTAGGGTTGGCTGTTCATTTCATTGGTGCTGAAATTGATGGTGGCCCCGAAGGCGCCCGCCCCATTCGAAGAGGTGCCGATTCCCCGTTGGATCTGGATGTCCTTTACTGAAGAAGCGAGGTCGGGAAGGTTGACAAAGAATAGTCCTTGTGATTCGGCGTCATTATATGGGATGCCGTTGATGGTCATGTTTATTCGGGTGGCATCAGATCCGCGGATCCGTATACCAGTGTACCCAATCCCATTACCCGCGTCGGAATTGATCACCACCGATGGTGTTTGATTGATGAGAAAGGGAAGATCCTGGCCGAGGTTAAGGGGCTTGATATCCTTGCTGGTGATCGTGGTCTTGGCGAAAGGAGCATTGTCCGCTGCCCTGATGGCCTTAATTTCGACGGGTTCCAGGAACAGAGCAGCTTTTTTAAGTGAATCTTCCCGCTGACGATCCTGGGCCAACAGGCCACCCGAACAAACTAATAAAAAAAAGACGATAAGTGATCTCATGGTTCGACGATTTGGGCAGCGTCTTATTCACCGTGAGCGGGAAAGGAATTGAAATGAAGATATTCTGTCTCCCTCCGCAGGCATTATCCTGGCAGGTTCAACGGGTATCATCTCAGCCAGCCTTTCAGCCAGCACCCCGGGAATAAAATACTGCTTTCCGGAAAAAGAAAGCGATGCAAATATATGACTGAAGAAATTAAAATACTGTAACATTTTGATGCTGCCATCCGTATTACACCAAACAGTTAACCGCTAAAAATACAGTAATGCAAAGAATAGTATTGATAATCATGATGGTAGGTCTGGCCAGAATGGTCCACGCCCAAAATGACGTGATTCACGACGCCGATGCGGAGATGAGAAACCTTAAAGGCTTCCAGGCCATCGAGGTGTCCAGCGCCATCGATCTCCAGATCTCACAGGGCGAGGATGCCGTGGCGGTTAGTGCCAGGGACGAAGAAACCCGCAGTGCCATAAAAACCGAGGTCAGTAATGGCGTACTACGTATTGGGGTCAAGGGCCGTTATGGCATCAGGAACAACCAGGGCAAGTCCAGGGTTTATGTCTCAGCCCGCCAGCTGAACAAGATCAGCGCCTCAGGTGCTTGCGACATTTCCATCAATGGCGAATTCAAGGCAGGGGACCTGCTGATCAAACTTTCGGGTGCCAGTGACATAAGGGGCCGGATTGTTGCCTCCTCACTCAAACTGGATCTTAGCGGCGCCTCTGATGTCGCTCTGAAGGGGAGTGCCACAGACATGAGTATTGACGCCAGCGGGGCATCCCATGTCAAGAGCTATGAATTCTCCACCGCAAACTGCAAGATCGAAGCCAGTGGCGCTTCAGATGTTGAGTTGACAATAACCAAGTTGTTAAATGCCAACGCCTCAGGCGCGGCCAATATTTATTTCAAAGGGGAAGGACAGATCGGCGATATCCGCACCAGCGGTGCCAGCCATGTGGCGAAAAAATAAGTGCAATGGGAGAATGATTTTGTCGTGAACCTCTATTGCCCTAACTTTGCACCCCACATCGCGAAGTAGAGCAGCGGTAGCTCGTCGGGCTCATAACCCGAAGGTCGGAGGTTCGAACCCTCCCTTCGCAACAAACCAGCGGTCTAAAGTACTAACAGGATTTTCAGATGATGAAAATCCTGTTTTATTTTGTCAGAGTTCCTGGGAAGAAATAAAATTATGAAAGCGGGATTCGTCAGCATATTTGGAAAGCCCAATGCCGGGAAAAGTACCCTGTTAAATGCGTTAATGGGGGAGAAGCTGGCCATTGTGTCGTCCAAGGTGCAAACCACGCGACACCGCATCAAAGGCATCATCACCGGCAAGGACCACCAGATCATATTTTCCGACACACCGGGCATCATAGAACCAAGATATAAACTGCACGAGAAAATGATGGCCGCGGTGAAGACCGCAGTAGAAGATGCCGACCTGGCTGTTTTACTCGTTGACATCCACGAAGACCTGAAGGCAGCTGATGAAGTATTTACTTCACTAAGGTTAAGGGTTCCCGCCATCGTATTGCTGAATAAGATCGACAAGGCCAGGGCGGGTGAATTGACAGAAGCATTGACTTTCTTTGAGTCGAAACCTTATGCCAGTTGGGTCACCGGCATCTCTGCCCTGAACAAGCAGGGAACAGACGAATTAATCCGAGGTATTATTGAAAAATTGCCGGAAGGAGAACCCTTCTTTGAGGGGGATGACATCTCGGATCTTCCCACTAAATTCTTTGTCGGCGAAATGATTCGTGAGAAGATCTTTCATTTGTTCAAGGATGAGATTCCGTACCATACCACTGTTGTCGTAAACGAATTCAAACAGAAATCGACGCTGATAAAAATCAGAGCCGACATTGTGGTGCAGCGTGAAACCCAGAAGGGCATTCTCCTTGGCGAAGGCGGGAAGATGATCAAGCAACTCGGCACCGATGCCCGAAAGGATATCGAGGCATTTCTCGACCAGAAAGTTTTCCTTGAACTCTTCGTTAAAGTACGTCCGAAATGGCGCGATAATGAAACGATGCTGAAGGAATACGGATATCATTAATTAATTAATCAGAAGCGCCCGCACACGCCAGGGAAATTAATTTCCCTGGCAGGGCAGATACCTAATTATGGCTGGATTTACTGTTGCTATTGTGGGCAGACCAAATGTTGGTAAGAGCACTTTTTTCAATCGACTGATCGGGCATCGCAAGGCGATCGTTGACGACGAAAGCGGGGTGACCCGCGACCGTCAGTATGGAGTGACCGACTGGAACGGAAAAAATTTCAACCTGATCGATACGGGAGGCTTTGTTCCGCAGAGCGAAGACGTGTTTGAAAAAGAGATCAAAAAGCAGGTACTGATTGCCGTTGAAGAAGCCCATGCCCTGGTATTTATTGTTGACGCCGCAACGGGTATTACTGACCTGGACGAGTCGATGGCCGATGTATTACGGCGGTCTTCCAAACCCGTCTTCCTGGCAGTAAATAAGGTAGACAACCACGACAGGTTGCTCGAAGCCACGGAATTTTATGGACTGGGTTTTGAAAACATTTATTTCATATCGGCCATGACCGGCAGCGGCAATGGAGAATTGCTGGACGGTATCGCTGCGCTGATCACAGAAGAAGATTCTGAAGGCACCAAAGAACTTGATGGCCTTCCCAAAATTGCGATCATGGGTCAGCCCAATGTGGGCAAGTCTTCGCTGCTGAATGCTATGGTGGGTGAAGAACGCACCATTGTGAGTGCCATCGCGGGTACCACCAGGGACACCATCCATACGCACTACAATCTTTTCAAAAAGGAATTCATTCTTATCGATACGGCAGGAATCAGGAGAAAGGCGAGGGTGCACGAAGACCTTGAATTTTATTCCGTCATTCGGGCAATTAAGGCAATGGATGAAGCTGACATCTGCCTGATCATGCTGGATGCGAAAATGGGTATCAGCGCCCAGGACCTGAATATTTTCGCGATGGCAGTGAAAAAAGGCAAGGGTGTGGTCATTCTGGTGAATAAGTGGGACCTGATCGACAAGGAGACGAACACCGCGAGGGACTATGAGAATAAGTTGAAGGAGAAACTCGCTCCCTTCACCGATGTGCCCATCCTCTTTATTTCCGTTCTGGAAAAGACCAGGATCTTCAAGGTCATCGAAACGGCGCTGGAAGTATATGAGAACCGTCAACAGAGTATCCCGACATCTAAACTCAATGACATTTTGCTGAAGGCCATCGACAGTTATAACCCACCTGCCGTCAGGGGAAATTCCGTTAAGGTGAAGTATGTGACCCAACTACCCACACAGGTACCGTCATTCGCCTTTTTCAGCAATCATCCCGATGACATCAAGGGGCCATATAAGAACTATCTGGAAAACCAGCTGAGAGCGAACTTCAAGCTGACCGGTGTGCCCGTGAGAATTTTCTTCAGAAAAAAATAGTTGAAGAAGATTTTAATGATGACTGGCCGTTACCTTAGCGGTTATTACTAACCGTTAAATTTCAAAAATGAAAAAATTCTTCGCGGCATTTGTTATTGCTGCTGCCCTGACCGCCTGCAACGACACTCCCCAGACCACTGAATCATCTACTTCCGACTCAACCGCTGCTCCCATGGACACGCTAACCACCGACACTTCGGTGAGTAATTCGGATAGCACCGCTGTTAATGTGGACACTCCCGCAGTGAATTAAACCTGACTTTTTTGTCGGGCCTCAACATTTTCAAGGCTCTTCCCGAATTGGGAAGGGCTTTTGGTGTTTATCCTCCAAAGTTTTGAATACGGGCTTGCAGGTGAAGAATAAATGGATTAATTTGGGGTCCTGATCTCCTCCTTTTTCCTTTGGTAAAACCAAAAGGTCCATTCCTCCTGTGTTTTTATTGCCCCTAAATTGCTAGAAAATGAAATCTTTCTACGTGCTCATCGTAGTGTGCCTTGGTTTGACCCTGACTGGAAATTCGCAGTACGTTACCTGGACAGGCCCTGCGGGGGGTAACTGGAATAACGCAGCCAACTGGTCCCCTGCTGGTGTACCCAATTCTGCTTCGAGAATAACCCTGCCTGCCAATGCTGACATCAATCTGGATGTTACTACCAGTGTGCACAACATAAAAGTATTCAACGGGTCGGCAAGGATTTATTCTGCGGGTGGAACCCGGTCATTGACTTTGACAGGGACCGACACAGCTATATTTATTGCAATAAATGCGACATTAAGAGATAGTAGCGCATCAGGTGGCGAGTTTTTAGTACAAGTAGCGAGTGGTGGCAGGGGAATCATTCGGGGTACCTGGAATTTTGATTCGGACCCGGACGGCATAACAATTTTCGAATTACCTGGCGCAGGGCCAACGAATGTTGAGGTTTATGGAACTTTGCATTTTGGCGATTGGGGATTTCCCGGAGACTTAAACAACGGACTGACCATGTTGCATTATATGGCTGGTTCCTCGCTCGAACTGGCGGGCTTTTCCGCCGTTGTATCTAGGGCAGACTATCAACCGAATTCTACCATTTATATAAGTGGGATTACGGATATCGGCGTAGTCTTTGAAAGTGGCATTACTTCTATTGGAAATTTGATATACAATTGTCCAAACCAGACCGGCGAGGTTTCACTGGCGTTGTCCAGTATGCAGGTGAATGGAAACCTATTTATTACGAATACCAACAATGAAAAGTTGGGCATTTTTTTTAATGCAGTAACCGGATCTGCCCCTTATAATATTAATATCACGGGTAATTTTCAGATAATCGGACCATCGAATGTAGTGCTTGCCACTGCACAGGATCCGCAGGTATATAATCTTTCTGTCAATGGCACACTTACACTGGGTGGAACAGGATTTGATATGCAGGCTGGGCCAAACATGTCTACCAATATTTTTGTAAAGGGCAACTTTCAGCACTCAGCCGGAACATTCAATGTCAGCTCTCCTTCAGCGAGTTCAGGATCTAATTATTTCAACATAGAACTTAACGGTGGAGGCAATCAAGTACTGAGTTCGGTGAGCGGCATTTTGGATAATGGCGCTAACCAGGTGAATCTTAGGATAAATAAACCCACGGGAGTTGTTTCACTAAGCTCCGCAATTGCTGTGGGCCGTCTTGAATTTACTTCCGCCAACAAGGCTAATATTAACACCGGCGCTAATTTACTCTCTGTCAGAAAACAAACCCTTTCGGGCGATCTGGTTGCGCTTAACTATGCAGCTGGTGGCACAGGATTCGTGGAGGGTAACCTGCAAAGGAGTTTCGCAACCACAGATGCTGTGTTGTTTCCTCTTGGTACGGGCACTACTTATCGTTCATTGAAATTTAATCCTGCTGCTACGACCGCCAGCATTTACACTGCATCGCAGGTTAACGGAGCATATTCTGCAACCTCAATTCAGTCGCCACTCACCGGCGTTGCGCCCTATTACTGGACTCTCACGAAAAACGCCGGCGCGGATGGCAACGTGGAACTCACCCTCAATGGAGCAGTCCCGGGCGCCACATCGGGTGATGCACTAGTGGCAGCCAAAATTGCCAGCGGAGACTGGGTAAATGCAAGGGGCAGTGCGGGCACCTCCATCTTTGATGGCTCCCAAACCACCGGAACAGTGAAAACCGAACCCCAGAGCACCTATGGATATTTCACCATTGGGTATGGATCTCAGGCAGCGCTGCCGGTAATACTCACTGCCTTTAACGCTAAGAAAGTTTCAGCAAGCGCTTCAGACATCACCTGGAAGATCACTGAGAATAGTACACCGGAAATGTTTGACGTAATGCGTTCGCCCGACGGGATCAACTTCACCACCATTGGCTCGACGCCAGGTATTAAAGGCAAATTCTCTTACGCATTCAAAGACAACAATCTCCTGGATGGCAATAATTATTATAAACTACAGATGCACGACAGGGATGGCAGCATCACTCGCAGTACAATAGTTGTAGTGATGAACGGATCGAGGGGCGTCATCATCAGCTCACTGATGCCGACGCTGGTGCAGGATCGAGCCAAATTGATGGTAAGCTCATCACTGCAGGGCACCATGCAGCTGGTTGTCACCGACATCAGCGGCAGGATCATCCAGCAGCAACAGGTCAGCATCAATCCGGGTAACCAGGAAGTCTGGCTGAATGCAAGTCACCTGGCTGCGGGTATGTTCCAGGTAACCGGGTACATCAATGGAGAAAAGACTACCACTTTCAGGTTCATAAAACGTTAACGACCGGGGGTTTACTCCTTGTGAAATAAAGAAGTGCGACTGATCTTGCTGATCATGTCGCACTTCTTTATTATAGCATTCCTGGTGATCATCCCGCATACATTCTTTGCGCAGGTAAGATGGGATGGAGGAGCAGGCACCGACCAATGGGCCGATGCACTCAACTGGTCGGGCAATTCACTGCCTACTATCACCGACCAGGTGATAATTGACAATTCGGTTGTAGGTGGCAGCTATATCATAGTGCTTCCTGAAGCGCTTGCGATTGCTGTGCGAAATATTACCATCAATCCGGCAGGGGACAACACCATTGAACTCATCGTCCCGCAAGCCAGCACGCTGGTGCCCGCATTGACGGCAACGGGCCCTGGCAATGCCCTGGTGCTGAATAAGGGGGCAGTTTTCCGCAATGCGTCGGCGACGTCTTCCGGCATCAGTTTCGATGCACAGGATTCCATTCGCATTAACAACGGCGGAAGATACATTCACAATTCCGGTGGGGCACATGCGGCCAACGTGGCCATGTTGTCCGCGGCACCCGGTACCGAAGAGGGGGCCATGGAGTTCGACATTCCGGATGCGTCTTCCACCATTTCTTTTAGTGGAAGAACCTTTGGTATGCTGGAGTTAAAAGCCTCTTCAGGGGCAGCGCCTAAAAACTACACCGCGGCGGGCACCAATCCCGTAAGGGTGCGATCCGATCTGGTCATCCATGAAGGCGTCAACCTCAAACTGAATTTCGATGACTCCATCTTCATTCATCGCGACCTGATTCAACTGGGGGGCGTTCTGGACCTTGGCACCACCGCAAGAACGGCGAGGCTGGTGGTGTCAGGAAGGATTGATCAGCGTGCAGGTGCAACAATCACTGAATCGGGCACGGGTAGCCAGGAGCTGATCCTGCAGGGTAACCAGGAGCAGGAGCAGGAACTGGCCCTCATGGGAACCATTAATAACTCTGTGGCCTTAACTATGGATTCACCGGAAGACGCCAGGCTGTTGTCTCCACTCAACATTCCATATCACCTGAATCTGCGCAGGGGAATAATTTATTCTGGTTCAACCGCGTTGCTCACTCTTTCACCAGGGGCGACAGTAACAGCCGACACTATTGCTGGCAAGAGCTATGTCGATGGGCCCATAAGAAAGCAGGGTATGGCGGGGAATAGTTTTTTATTCCCGGTGGGGAAGGCAGCACATATGCGCTGGCTCGCGGTCGAAGCAGGCATTGATGATATGACAGTGGAATACTTTCCGGACGACCCGCGACTGATTTCGCAAAGCTATGGTAGCGGCATCGATCATATCTCCGCCAGGGAGTACTGGACACTCAATAAATCATCGGCGTTTTCATGTGTTGTCAAATGTTCTTTTGACCAGCAATACAGTGGTGAGGTATCGAATCTTGCCGATCTGAGGATGGCTTTGCTTTCGGGAGGGATGTGGCTTGATGGTGGTAACTCGGGCACCGCAGGATCAGCGGGTTTTTCGGGCTGGATGAGATCAAACAACTCGGCACTATCAGGAAATGGAATGCACCAGCTGACGCTAGCCAGTGCCACCGCCAGCAACAACAGTCTGCCCATCACAAGAATATATCTGAAGGTGACAGATGCGGGCAGCCGAAGAAATATCAGCTGGCGACTGGAACCTGGTCACAGCATATCCGAATGCAGGGTGCAGTGCAGTTCTGACGGTCGAGTTTTTTCAAACCTCTACGTGATTCCCACCGTCAAAGATCAATTGTCATACTACTGGGTAAATCCGAAGTTCGATTTACAAAAAACGTATTATCGTATTGAAGCGGTTGATATGGATGGTACCCGATATTTCAGCAATATTATTTCTGCGACCAATTTGCAGGCTGGGCTCTTCAGTTTGCCGTCAACACTCATCACTAACGATCTCCTGGTCCTGCACATAGAAACTGACAAAGTGCAGGCGACTGAGGCGAGGATCATTTCGATAGAAGGAAGAATTTTGATGAAGCAAAAAATCACGGGAACAATTATGAATAAGGTTCTTGAACTCCCTCTGCCATGGATTCATGGAGGGCTCTATATAGTAGAACTCATCTTTGAAAATGGGAGCAGGCAGAGTCTGAGATTTGTAAAACAATGAAGAAAAATTATCTTGTCCAGTACTCCGCTCTGTTTATTCCGGCCTTCGCTAAAGTTTTCGCCTTCGCTAAAGCGACGGCGGATGATATCGGTAGGCGAAGCGCCCTGTTTCTCCACTCTATTTCATTGCCCTGAGTATCTGACCCGCGAAACGCTGATATTTTTTCAAGGATTCCCGCTCCTGCTGAATGAAAGGATTTTCATCCAGACCACCGACCACCGCTTCCATTTCTTCAGTACTGTTATAAAGCATCAGGCGGAAAATATTCTGGTAATCCTTTTCACGCGACTGAAAGATGTTTTCCACCATCCATTTTTTGGTGGCCACAGCTTTTGATATAGCATCCTTCAGGTCGTTTATGGTAGACCTGTTCAGGGAAAAGCCGCTTGTTTGTTTTAGTGCAGCAAGTGCCTGAAGCAGTTTCTCCCTGGGGTAATTGACTGCCTGTTCGCTGTAAAATTGATGAATCGCTTCCCAGGATTTTATCTTTCCGGACCTGATCTTTTGTTGGAATTTCGTCAGTTCCGAATCCCTGATCAACTGTCCACCGATGTTCTTCCATTCAGTAACCGTAGTTGATCCGGTCAAGGACTTCGTTAATTCTCCAAAGGATCCTGGTCTTTCATCTTCAATGTACGCCATCAGGAGGGTCATTGCATGGTAATTCACAAGGTCCCTGAACAGCAAGTAACAGGCCGGAACTTTTGTCAGCCTGACCATTCTGCCTGAGTGCTCAAAGCCCTGTGCAACAATGTTCAGCGAATTGAGGGCAGAGTTGTTTTCCAGCAGCAGTTTTCTGCCGATTGTTCTCGCATCGGTTTTGGCCGACCCTTCCTGCGTCAGCCAGGCATTGCCTGTGAACTCTTCAAATAACGTAAGTGCATGCAGGATTTCCACGATGGTATCCGGAGCGAGGAAATCATGCTCGATGAGTTGTTTCCTTTCTATACGTTTGTCCCTGTCGGCATATTTCCAGGAATTCCTTGCCAGCGCATACATGTTATACATGAACCAGTAGCCTGGCATAACTACAAGCTGATCACTCGCGACATCATTGCTGACAAGAGAAAAAGGAATAGGGATATTGAGTTCGGCGGGATAGTCGCCTTTTGCGATGATAGTGAACGAGGCGAACCTGGAGTTGTGTTTCAGGCTTACGCAAAGGCCAGGCCAGAACCCGCGCCCGGCAAGGAGTTCGCCATCAGGGCTCCGCGAATTATGATTGGAGCCAATGGTAGCGCCGGCGGCAATATTTGTCTGACCCTGTAATAATGCAGCGCACAGAAAAGAATTGTTGTGGTGCTGTTCGTGAAAGGGAAAGATCAATGAATTCAAGACCTCGCAACACGAGATTGTTGAATTATTTCCCAGGTAGGAATTGATCAGCCTGGCGCCATATTTCAACTGTGAATGCGAGGCCATAAAGAACCTGACAGCTTTCACCCCATAGAATATCCTGCAGCCATAATCAATGATGCCATTCACCATTTCGCAGCCCTCACCGATCTGGGTAGTCGCTTGCGCCGAAGAATTAATGGACAGGTTTTTCAACTTGTTCGCCCCCTTCAGATAGGCATCTGTTCCGATATTCACGTCCTTGATGATCTTGCAGTTCTTGATCACGGTTCTGTCGCCGATGGTTCCATAATAGCCTCTTCGGGTGTCGAATTTTTTGATGGTCAATTCGCGAAAGCGGGACTGCAGCGTTTCGTCGTCCCTGCCCTGCGTCCAGAGGTAGGCGTCGCCGGGAAGCATGCCATCAAAAGGAATAATCTTCCTCCCGCCGTTTTCATTACATAGTTCCAGCCAGATGCGCAGACTTTCCTCCTCACCATCTTTCAACGTACCGTTGCCGAATTTGGCATAGTCGGTCGTGGCCAGTTCGTTCACGTTTACTATGATTACTTCATTGCCGATAATGTAATGAGAGATATAGTTGACATTGTCGACTACCACATTATCGCCAAAGTCGCAGCTGATGATCGTGCTGTTATAGAGGCCTACCGGCCTGCGGAGGTTTTTGAATTCAAGATAGAACGGCTCCAGTTTGCCGATTCTGACCAGACCATAAAATTTACAGTTGTGTACCCGTTCGGGGTTGAAGGCATCGGACACCAGGATATTATTCCAGTTGTCGGATGTGTTCCTGTTCCTCACCAAAACCTCTATCTCAAAGGCCGACAACACGCGGTAAGAGATCCCATTAGTGTTCTGCGTGTTCCGCAGATAATATTCGTCCTTGTCTTTTGGCAGGTGGGCTTCCGGGATAAAATTATATCCCAAGGAAGTAACTGGATTTTTTTTGATCTGGTTCATGAACGGTTTCCTTTATGGAAATACATGGACGGTGTTTTATTCCACGGTAACACTCTTCGCGAGGTTCCTGGGCTTGTCCACATCGGAGCCTCTGGCTACTCCCATGTGATAGGCGAATAATTGCAATGGTATCGTGCTCAGCATTGGCGCCACTAGTTCATCGGCTTCCGGAACTTCGATAATGTCATCTGCCAGACCCTTGATTACGGTGTCACCTGCAGTGATTACCGCGATAACCCGGCCCTTGCGCGCCTTGATTTCCTGGATGTTACTGACAATCTTTTCGTGATAAGAGTCTTTGGTGGCCACAATTATCACCGGCAGCTGATCATCAACCAGTGCGATTGGGCCGTGTTTCATTTCAGCAGCGGGATATCCTTCTGCATGGATGTATGAAATCTCTTTTAGTTTCAAAGCGCCCTCGAGCGCCACTGGAAAATTATAACCCCTGCCCAGATAAAGTGCATTGTTGGCGTCCTTGTATTTTATACTTAGTTTTTTTATCGCTTCGTTAGATTCCAGCAGGATCCTTACTTTGTCGGAAATCTCGTTCAGTTCATCCAGCAGGTGCATGAATCGCTGCTGGTCGATCGTGCCTTTTTCTTTTGCGATCTTAAGAGCGATCATGTTTAGTACAGCGAGCTGGGCGGTAAAAGCCTTCGTACTGGCAACACCGATCTCCGGTCCCGCATGTGTATATGCGCCTGCATGAGACACCCTGGCAATCGAAGAGCCAACAACGTTCACGATGCCGAAAATAAAGGCGCCGTTCTCCTTTGCTCTTTCAATGGCTACCAGGGTGTCGGCGGTTTCACCGCTTTGTGACACAGCGAAGATGACATCGCCTTTGTTGATGATTGGGTTGCGGTACCTGAACTCCGACGCATACTCCACTTCAACTGGTATCCTGCATAATTCTTCAATAACGTACTCGGCAATCAGAGCTGCATGCCAGCTTGTGCCACAGGCGATGATGATATAACGCGGGGCATTTTTAAGTTGTTCGATGTTTTTGTCTACGCCCGACATCCTGATATATCCTTCCTTTGCATCCATTCTTCCCCTGAAACAGTCGAAGATTGTATCCGGCTGTTCGAAAATTTCCTTGAGCATGAAATGATCAAAACCACTTTTCTCAATCGAAGCGAGTTCAAGGTCAAGTTTCTGAATGAAAGGAGTGATCTTTTCATTGCCGAGGTTCTTCAGTATGAGTTCGTCGGGTTTGATGATGGCCAGTTCGTAGTCGTTGACGTACACCACTTCTTTGGTGTATTCAATGATGGGTGAGGCATCGGAGGCCAGGAAATGTTCCCCCTTGCCAATGCCGATTACCAGCGGGCTTCCTTTTCTTGCGGCGATCAGGGTGTCGGGATTATCCTCATCCACAAGAAGGATTACGTAAGCGCCAACCACCCTTTTCAGCGCGATCCTTATAGCTTCTTCAAGACTCACGCTATTATTTACCTGGATGTCTTCGATAAACTTAAGCAGTACTTCGGTGTCCGTATCGCTGGAGAATGAGTATCCTTTGTGCAGCAGTTCCTGTTTGAGAAGGTTGTAGTTCTCGATGATGCCGTTATGGATCATCGCCAGTTTGCCGTTCGAGGATACATGGGGATGGGCGTTACGGTCGCTGGGTTCACCATGCGTTGCCCATCGGGTGTGGCCGATACCAATATTCGAATGAGTGTTTATACCGATGAGACTGTCTTCGAGTTCGGCAACCTTGCCCTTCTTTTTGTATATTTCAAGACCCTTGTTGAGCAGGGCCACTCCTGAACTATCGTATCCGCGGTATTCAAGGCGCTTCAGGCCTTTTAGCACGACCGGATAGGCTTCCCTGTGACCGACGTAGCCTACTATTCCACACATAAGCTAATGGGTTGTAATATTTCTAAAAATAACATATCTCTTCCGGTTGCGGCGAACTGGTTAAAATCAACGCTAAGGAACCCAAAATTAATGAACCATGCAAGCGAGGCGGATTTTTAAAGGAGTGTTCCTTCCATAAAAGAGAAAGCGAGCGAGAAATAGATCAACAGTCCGGTGACATCCACAAGGGTGGCCACAAAAGGCGCCGAAGAGGTGGCGGGATCTGCGCCCAATTTCTTCAGCAGGATGGGCAGCATGGAGCCTGCGATCGTTCCCCAGAGTACCACCCCGATGAGGGAGATGCCCACAGTCGCTCCGATGATAAGGGTGTGGGAACCATAAGTGTGAAATATCGAGTTCCAGATCAGTATCCTGAAAAACCCGATCAGGCCCAGTACCAGCCCCAGTAACAGTCCTGAAGTCAATTCCCGGCGCAAGACGCGCCACCAGTCGGTCAGGGCAATTTCACCGATGGCCATGGCCTGGATGATAAGGGTTGAGGCCTGTGAGCCGCTGTTACCCCCGCTGGAGATAATCAGCGGAACGAAAAGGGCCAGGACTACGGCTTTGGCGATTTCATCTTCAAAATACCCCATGGCCGAGGCCGTCAGCATTTCACCTAAAAAGAGTACGATCAGCCAGACCACCCTCTTTTTCACCAGTTTCAGGATGGGCATTTCCAGGTAGGGTTCATCCAGCGCCTCGGTACCTCCAAATTTCTGCATGTCTTCGCTGAACTCTTCATTTGCCACCCATAGTACGTCATCAATAGTTACGATACCCAAGAGGATATTGTTGTCGTCTATAACGGGGAGGGCTACCCGATTATTCATTTTGAAGATCTGATTGGCTTCTTCCTGGTCATCGTTGATGTTTAGGGTGATCGACCTGTTGTCGATGATCTCACCAATGACGTTGTCGGGGTCGGCAAGCAGGATCTCGCGGATACGGATGTCATCAACAAATTCGCCTCTGTCGTTTACCACATAAATTACGTCGATGGTTTCACTATGCTTCCCTTCTTCACGAATATGTTCGAGTACTTCGGTCATGGTCCAGTCGACCTGCACGGCAATATAATCCGGGGTCATTAACCTGCCCACGCTGCCTTCGGGATATCCCAGCAGAGCAAGTGTGATCTTTCTTTCTTCCGGGTCGAGCAGGCGGATCAGTTCCTTTACAACATTGCTCGGTAATTCTTCAAGGAAGGCAGTGCGGTCATCCGCGGGTAGCTGGTTGAGGAGTTCAGCTGTTTTTGTCGGATGAAGTTCCTGGATGATGGTTTGCTGGGTTGAGCTGTCAAGGATCTTGAACACGCTTGAAGCCCTGTGAATACTCATATTGCTAATGATCTTGGCCTCGTGCTCGGGGAATTCATCGATGAGCTCTGCCACGTCGCTGATGTTCCTGCTGTTCAGGAATTCGCGGATCTTCAGCACATCTTCCTGTCGTACTACGCCGAGAAACTGTTCGCTGAGGTCCTCTTCCTGTACCTTATCGGTGATCATCCTTCAAATGTAATGTATACTGGCAACCGATTATCTTCAGGGTATGGATTATGGTGAAAGCCCCTGTAAATTTGCGGTATGTTCATGTTACTTCCCTGCCTGCAGGTCCGCACTACTAACACGATGGGCAATGGCGTATTCACATCAGAAGCCATCAGGGCAAAAACCATCATTGAAGTTTCGCCGGTAGTGGTGATGAATGGGAGGGAAAGGGAATATCTCGATCAGACGCTGATGCATGATTATATCTTTGAATGGGGCGACACGGAAAGCCAGTGCTGCCTTGCTCTTGGCTATGTTTCCATCTACAACCACTCTTACAACGCAAATTGTGAATATGAAATGGAATATGGTGATGCCCTGATCCGCATTAGGGCCATCAGGAATATCGCAAAGGGTGACGAACTTTTCATTAATTACAATGGAACATCTAACAACAGGAAACCCCTGTGGTTTGATGCGCACTAGCATCGGTAGCGTGTATTAACGGATTAATTATCGTGGGCGAACTGTTGGCGGATGACATTCAGTGCACCGCCCGCCCTGAACCATTCGATCTGTTGCTTGTTGTAGGTGTGATTCATCTTAACCTGGTGTTCGGTACCATCCTTGTGATGAAGTACAACGTTGATCTGTTTGCCAGGGGCAAATCCCGCGAGCCCTACTATGTCGATGAGGTCATCTTCCAGCACTTTTTCATAGTCTTCCTTATTGGCAAAAGTCAGGGCAAGCATTCCCTGCTTTTTGAGGTTGGTTTCATGTATGCGGGCGAAACTTCTCACCAGGATAGCACGAACGCCCAGGTGACGGGGTTCCATTGCCGCGTGTTCCCTTGACGATCCTTCACCGTAGTTTTCATCGCCTACGACCACCGTGCCAATGCCATTGGCCTTATATGCGCGTTGGGTCGCCGGCACAGGACCATATTCTCCATTCAACTGGTTTTTCACATTGTCGGTTTTTTCGTTGAAGAAGTTCACCGCTCCAATCAGCATGTTGTTGGAAATATTATCCAGATGGCCCCTGAATTTCAGCCAGGGTCCGGCCATGGAGATATGATCAGTGGTGCATTTTCCCTTTGCCTTGATCAGGAGGCGGAGGCCGGTAAGGTCCTTGCCTTCCCAGGGCTTGAAAGGGTAGAGGAGTTGCAGCCTGTTGGAATCAGAAGCGACATCGATGGTAACAGTACTACCATCAAGGGCGGGAGCCTGGTAGCCTGCGTCTTCAACGGCAAAACCTGTGGGTGGAAGTTCCATGCCTGAGGGTTCATCAAGCATTACGTCTTCTCCTTTTTCATTTTTCAGTTTATCCTTCAGCGGGTTGAATGTGAGGTCGCCTGCTATGGCAAAGGCCGTGACTATTTCGGGGGAAGCGACAAAGGCATGTGTGGAGGCTAGTCCATCATTGCGTTTAGCGAAGTTCCTGTTGAACGAGGTGATGATGGAATTCTTTCGGTTTGGGTCATCAATATGACGGGCCCACTGGCCGATGCAGGGACCACAGGCGTTGGCGAGCACAACGCCGCCAATCTCATCGAAGGTTTTCAGAAATCCGTCTTTTTCTATTGTGAACCGAACCAGTTCGCTGCCTGGAGTTACCGTGAATTCAGAACGGGTCTTCAGTTTTTTTGTAACTGCCTGCCGGGCTATGGATGCAGACCTGCTGATGTCTTCGTATGAAGAATTAGTACAGGATCCGATAAGGGCCACCTCGAGTTTCTCAGGCCATTTGTTGACGCGGACGGCATCGGCGAATTTGCTGATCGGCCAGGCGAGATCGGGAGTAAAAGGACCGTTGACATGCGGCTCCAGCTCATTGAGGTTGATTTCAATGAGCTGATCGTAGTGACGGCCCGGGTTCTGATACACGTCCTCGTCGGGCCGCAGGTGTTCTTTTACATTGTCTGCCAGTGCGGCAACCTCTTCACGACCTGTTGCTCTGAGGTAATCACCCATTTTTTGGTCGTAGGCGAAAACGGAGCAGGTTGCGCCGATCTCGGCGCCCATGTTGCAAATGGTAGCCTTGCCGGTGGCGCTGAGGCTGTCGGCACCGTCTCCAAAATATTCTACAACGGCGCCGGTTCCCCCCTTGACGGTCAGAATTCCGGCTACTTTAAGTATTACATCCTTGGCTGCTGTCCAGCCGCTCATTTTGCCGGTGAGTTTGACGCCGATGAGTTTTGGCATTTTCAATTCCCAGGGCAAACCCGCCATAACGTCCACTGCATCAGCGCCCCCAACTCCGATGGCGATCATGCCTAAACCGCCCGCATTGGGTGTATGGCTGTCAGTGCCGATCATCATCCCGCCAGGGAAAGCATAATTTTCAAGTACCACCTGGTGAATGATGCCCGCTCCGGGTTTCCAGAAACCGATGCCATATTTATTGGAAATTGAGGCTAAAAAACTGAATACTTCGCGATTGATGTCAAGTGCACTGGAAAGGTCCTCGACGGCTCCATTTTTCGCCTGAATCAGGTGGTCACAGTGTACCGTGGAAGGAACGGCCACCCTTGAGCGGCCGCAGGTCATGAATTGCAGGAGGGCCATCTGGGCCGTCGCGTCTTGCATCGCCACGCGATCTGGGGCGAAATCCACATAGTCCTTGCCTCTTTCGAATGCCGAATTGGCTGGTTTATACAGATGGGAGTATAATATCTTCTCGGCCAGCGTCAGGGATCTACCTGTTAAGACCCTCGCCTCTTCAATTTTTCCTGGCATTCTATCATATATCTTCTTTATTAAATCCAGATCAAAGACCATCTAATACAGTTTTAAGAAGTCCGAAAAACAATGCAAAATTAAAAAAAAATGACCTTCCAGACTAATCCAATCTTAACGGTACCAGTAATTATTGTTTAAATTAGTAGGATGAACCGCCTGAGATATTTTATAGAATGGCAGCTGTATGGTGTGTGTTCCGCTCTTGGAGAAAGAATTGGGATTCCAGTGGTCAGGATACGGACCTGGTTCATTTATATTTCCTTCCTTACCATGGGCTCTCCGCTGATAGTGTATTTTGTTGTCGCTTTCTGGATGAATATGAAGAGATACATCACTGCCCTGAGACGGAATCCACTCTGGTATCATTGATATTCATTCCAATTCACACCACGGCCTTCCTTATTTTCACCAGCTCATTGAGTAAACCTTCGAGGTATTCGAGTTTGAGCATGTTGGCGCCATCACTTTTCGCTACTGCGGGGTTTGGATGTGTTTCAATGAAAAGGCCATCTGCTCCTGTGGCAATGGCGGCTTTTGAGATCACTCCGATGAGGGAAGGATTTCCACCCGTTACACCCGAGGTTTGATTGGGTTGCTGGAGGCTGTGTGTGCAATCCATGATCACCGGCGCTCCGAGTTCTTTCATCCAGGATATATTGCGGTAATCCACTACCAGGTCCTGGTAGCCGAAACTATTGCCTCTTTCAGTTAACAACACCCTGGGGTTGCCTGCGTTCCTGATCTTTTCCACGGCAAATTTCATGGAGGGGCCGCTGAGGAACTGTCCCTTTTTAACATTTACGACCTTCCCGGTGGCTGCTGCGGCAATTAACAGATCGGTCTGCCTGCAGAGGAAGGCTGGGATTTGCAGAATGTCGATATATTTTGCGGCAATAGCCGCTTCATCATGTGCGTGTATATCGGAGGTAACCGGAACCTTATACTCAGCGCCGGCTTTTTGCACTAAAGCCAGTGCGGTCTCGTCTCCAATACCCGTAAAAGAGTTGGCAGAGGTGCGGTTGGCCTTGCGGTAAGATGCCTTGAAAATGTATGGAATTCCCAGGTTGCGGCAGATGGAGGAAACCTTTTCTGCCACTTCCATCACTATTTCTTCTGACTCAACAACACAGGGACCTGCAATAAGAAAGAAATTTTTTTTGTCGTATGACTGATTGCCGAACAGTTGTTCCAGAAAGGTTTCCATCACACAAATTTAGATGAATGAGTTGACTATTTTTGCCCGTCCGGCTCTCTCATTCAACACAATACAATAAAATGGTCAAAGAAAAAATCCTTGTAATCGGCGCCTCTGGTCAGATCGGTGTGGAACTAACGCTGGCCCTTCGTAAAATATACGGCAACTCCAGTGTGGTGGCATCTGACTTGAGGGAAGAAAATGACCTGCTCAAAGGCACTGGCCCCTATGTGTCGCTGGACATAATGAACAAGGAAATGCTTCATGTGCAAGTGATACGACAGAACATCACCCAGATCTACCTGCTGGCCGCGATTCTTTCGGCAACCGGAGAAAAAAATCCCGGCCTGGCATGGAACCTCAATATGCAGGGTCTTCTGAACGTGCTGGACATTGCCAAGGACGAAAATCTGACCAGGGTATACTGGCCCAGCAGCATTGCAGTGTTCGGCCCTACCTCACCGAGGAAGAATTGTCCGCAGCAAACGATCATTGAACCAATTACTGTTTACGGCATCAGCAAGTATGCCGGAGAGTTCTGGTGCAATTATTATTTTCAGCGTTATGGTGTAGATGTGCGCAGTCTGCGTTATCCTGGTCTTATCAGTTACAAGTCGGCCCCGGGCGGCGGTACCACTGACTATGCGATTGAGGTTTTCCAGGAGGCCCTTACAGAAGGGTCATATGAATGTTTTTTGAAAGAAGACACCTACCTGCCGATGATGTACATGCCTGATGCTATCAGGGCCACTATTGAATTGATGGAGTCTCCCAGGGAAAATATCAGCATCCGAACGTCGTACAATATTTCGGCGATGAGTTTCTCACCGGCCGAAGTGGCTGCCGAGGTCAGGAAATACATTCCTGAATTCGATATTACGTATAAACCCGACTACCGGCAGGCTATAGCCGAAAGCTGGCCTCAGAGCATTGACGACAGCACAGCGAGGAGGGACTGGAACTGGAAGCCTGAATTTGACCTGGCGGGTTTGTGTGCCGATATGATGAAAAATTTAAGGGGTTAAAATCTATATGGGACAGTTCAGTTTCTACTTTTTACTCTTTGGAAAAGGAGGAACCTGACCTACTTTTTTTCAAAAAAAAGTAGGCAAAAAATCTGGCGCTGTCAGCCTAAGGCCTAAAATTTTCTGCCTGCCGCTACGACGAAGAATGCTTCGGTCGGCTGAGGTAATTCTTTTGTGCATTTGTAATTATCGTCTTCGGATTTTCAATGGACATCTTCGCCGTTTTCCGCGGCACTTGAAAAATTTGCCTCCGCATAGCTTCGGCCCGGCCTTTTTCTGAAGGCGCAAATACAAGAAGCAGAAAGAGGAACGGAAAGAACAGAAACAGGAAGAGAAAGAGGGCGAAGCGCTCTCCGCTCTCGTTCTTCGCTCTGTTTTTGGCCTACATTGGAAAGACGTTAAGAAAATCGTATCGAAGGGCGCAGAAGAATAAACAGATGTTACTGTGGCTGGGAAATATTCTTAGCGCGTAAGTCCTACTGTCGCCCGGAATTATTCTAATGCTGTGACTTGTTTTTCTTCAGCCCGGAGATGCGATTTTTAGTCTTTCCAATGTGAGCCTTGATTTTTTTGCCCCGCTTTTTTTATCAAGAAAAAAAGCGGGAATATTCTGACAGGGTAAATTTTTTGCCGATTTTTTTCAAAAAAGGTCGGTCAGGTTCCTCTTTCCAAAGAGAAAAAAAGGCAGAACCTTAAATTATATTGGAAATATCGGCAACAGTCTTCCTCTCCAGCAACTTCAGCGTCGCGTCGCGTACCTGCACCATCGTGTCATGAAGTCCGCAACTCTTTTCATCGCAGTTTTTGCATCGCTCATAAAAATAGAGACTCACGCAGGGCAACATCGCAATGGGGCCATCGATAATACGAATGATTCTCGCCAGCGGAACATCGCGTGGGGGAAGTTTAAAAAAATAACCGCCGCCCTTGCCTTTCTTGCTTTCCAATACGCCTTCATTTTTTAATTGCAGGAGAATGTTTTCAAGGAATTTCAACGGTATCCGCCTTTTTTTGGCGATTTCTGCAATAAGCGTGGGTTCATTGGACGGCTTCTCGGCCATGTACATCAGGGCTTGCATGGCATATTGAGCTTTTTTGGAAAGCATTTCAGTTAAAAAATTTCAACAATTTAATTAATTGATCAGTCAATCCCCAGCACATCTTTCATGTTATACACTCCCGGCGGACTGCTCTGAAGGAATTCGGCGGCAAGAACCGCCCCCGTGGCGAAACCCTGCCTGCTGTGCGCGGTATGCGTGATGGAGATTTCGTCGATTTCGGAAATATAGCTGACCGTATGGGTGCCCGGCGCGGGATCTGTGCGTTCACTAAGGATCACCAGTTCATCCGGGTTGGTAGAAGGACGATTTACCCAACGCTTTTTATGACCGGTCTCTTCAATTACCTGTTCGGCAAGAGTGATCGCTGTGCCGCTGGGGGCATCTTTTTTTTCGGTATGATGTATCTCTTTCAATTCAGTATTATATTCATCATGACCACGCATCAACTCGCCAAGTTTTTTGTTCAGCGCGAAGAAAATGTTTACGCCCACACTGAAATTGCTGGCATAAAGAAATGCCCCGTTTTTCTCGAGACAGTATTTTGCGGCCTGACCATACTTGTCCAGCCACCCGGTGGAACCACTGACAACTGGCAGTCCGGCGTCGATGCAAAGGAGAATGTTTTCAAAGGCACTGTCCGGACCGGTGAATTCAATCACAACGTCGGCATTTTTTAGATTCTCTGTTGTCTTCTCCTCCAGGTTTTCAATTGAGATCCTGCCAACAATGCTGTGCCCCCTTTCAACAGCCACCTGTTCTATCGCCTTTCCCATTTTTCCATATCCCAATAACGCAATCTTCATAAACTCTTTATCTTATTTTATTTTTACGATTATCGAAATCCCAGGGGTAAGTGTGCCAGGTAAGAGCACCGGTCGTACGCGAAGACTAAGTTCATCGCTTACATCAAAGTCGCGGAGATGTGCGTCAACAGTGGCATCTACAACGTTCAATCCCCACATCACCAAACCGAAAAGGATGGAATAATCCATATTTTTTCTGAAATCGCTCCGATAGCCAATAAGTGAACCGACCTCGTGATTATTTACAAATCGTTTCAATTCCGGGTGAACCTTGTCAAGCAGGGCCTGATCGGTAACAGTGTCCGCGAGCATTCTGATCGCATACCTTGTTCTGTCATACCATTGCTTGTTGTAGACAAAAAGATAAACCGGAACGCCAATGGCTGCATAAACAATAGGAACCTTCCAGATCCTGTGATTGTACACCTGACCCCACCCTGGCAGGACCAGGGAACGGAGGGTCGCCCCGCGGGGGGTGTGACCTCTCTTGTCCTTGACGGTATCTACGATGGGTACTTTGGCTGCCGATCGTTCATAGGCGCTATCAACCACAACGGTTGTCCTTCCGGCCGAATCCTGGAGCACAAGTGTATCCTGAATTTGACTATATGAGCTTTGGGTTGCAAAAAAAAGTATGAAAAAATATATTATGCGTTTGATCATTGATCCCTTAGTTGGCGTCCACGCCGATCAGCTCCAATATTTTATTTAGTTCCTGTATGGAATAATACTCGATCAGAATACTGCCGTTTCCTTTCTGACTGTGATTCAGTTTCACCCTCGAGCTGAAATGAGATGCTAAGATATCTTCAATTTTTTTGTAGGATGGCGGAAGGCCATTCTTTACCGGATCTTTAACGGCCGAGGGTTTGTAAAGTTTTCTGACGAGTTCCTCAGTTTGCCTTACGGACAACCCGTTTTTCGTGACCTCGTTAAAAATATAGAGTTGTTTGTCAACCGTATCTACATTAATCAAGGCTCGCGCATGCCCCATACTGATCAGATTCTTCCTTACTGCTACCTGGATATCGGGAGGAAGTCGGAGAAGTCGTATATAATTGGCTACCGTACTTCTTTCCTTTCCCATACGTTCGGCCACCTCCTCCTGCGTGTGGCTGAGTTCTTCCATCATTCTTTTGTAGCTCAGTGCCACTTCCATGGCATTCAGGTCTTCCCTTTGCAGGTTTTCGAGCAATGCCAGTTCCAGCAATTGCTGATCGTCGGCCTTGCGGATATAGGCAGGAATATCCTTGATGGATGCCAGTTTTGCCGCTCGCCAGCGCCTTTCTCCAGAAATCAGCCTGTATTTTCCTGAGGGAAGCTGAGCCACAGTAACCGGCTGCACCAGGTCGTGAAGCGCAATTGAGTTGGCCAGTTCCTGCAATGCCTGTTCATCAAAGTCTTTTCTTGGTTGTTTGGGGTTGGGTTCAATGTCGGTAACCGCAATGCGTTGGACCGAGGTTACTGCCTCGGTAACTGCCGGACGTAGTTCGCCCGATGAGGTTTTCATTCCCGTGTCGATATTTTGCAACAGCGAACGGATACCTTTTCCTAAGGCTTCTTTATTTTGTTTGGGCGTGGTCATTTTTGGCTGATTTAGTCTGAACTATTCCATAATCCTTTCTTCCTGGCTGATCCTGGTTTTGTTGTTCTTCTGCAGGACCTCCTTGGCAAGGTTAAGATAGTTCATGGATCCCTTGCTCTGGGCATCGTAAAGGATAACGGGTTTACCCACACTGGGAGCCTCACTGATCCTGGTATTTCTATGGATGATGGTATTGAAAACCATTTCATCGAAATGCTTACGTACTTCACTGACTACCTGGTTGCATAGCCTTAGCCTCCCGTCATACATCGTCATCAGGATGCCTTCTATGGCCAGTGATGGGTTGAGACGGGTTTGAACGATCTTGATGGTATTGAGCAGTTTACCGAGCCCCTCCAATGCAAAAAATTCAGTCTGCACAGGTACGATCACCGAGTCTGCTGCGGTGAGCGCGTTGACGGTGATTAGTCCCAGAGACGGCGAACAGTCGATGATGATGAATTCATACTCATCGCGGATTGGCAGCAGAATATTTTTCAGAACGCTTTCGCGGTTAGGATAGTTTATCATTTCAATCTCGGCGCCAACCAGGTCGATATGCGAGGGGATCACATCAAGATTGGGGATCTCCGATTTCAGGATCACGTCTTTCGCCGGAGTTCCATTGACCATACAGTCGTACAAACTCTGCTGGATATTCTGCAGGTCGAAACCCACGCCGGTCGTGCTGTTTGCCTGCGGGTCGGCATCCAGCAACAGCGTCCTGAATTCCAGCACCGCGAGGCTTGCCGCCAGATTGATGGCGGAAGTCGTTTTCCCAACCCCACCTTTTTGATTAGCCACACCGATAACTCTTGCCATAATAGATTAGCCCTTTGATAGATAGGTTGATTAGTTCTAACTTGCTGCCAGGTTGGCAAAAGTACAATTTAGGTATAAAATATGACCAGGTAGTTTATCCCCCGATTGGTTATAACCCCGAGGGACCCGTGACAATGCTATGGAGAGTCAATACGTCATTATTTCCGGAACAAACAGAAAGGACAGCAACACTTTCAAGGTTGCCCGTCAGTATCAGAAGGCACTGGCCGATCGCAACATTGACTCTATGCTCCTGACTCTGGAAGAGTTAGATCTTTCTTCCCGTAGCGAAGGGTACAAAAAAATGGAAAAGGACTCACTGATCCCTTCCGACAAAATCATTTTTATCTCGCCCGAATACAATGGCAGTATTCCCGGGGTGCTTAAAACCCTGCTGGACCTTTCCGACTACAAAAAGGTATGGTGGGGGAAAAAAGCGTTGCTGACCGGAATATCTACAGGGCGCTCGGGTAACGTCCGCGGAATGGAGCACCTGACCAGCATTCTCAACTACCTTAAAGTTGTTGTTCACCCTAATAAATTAGCAATATCTGCTGTCGATCGCCTGCTGAATGGTGGTCATACAATCAGCGATTCATATACGATTGAAGCCATTAACACTCAACTGGACGAATTCATCAAATTTTAGAGCTAAATGCGAAATTCTTCTTTTCTCTGGGTCATCATCGGCCTGATGCTATTAATGGATATTTATGTTTTCCAGGCAGTCAAGATCATTATTCCGGGCACCTCACAAAGGCTTCGGACAACCATCTTCGTTATATACTGGGCAGTTGCCGGGGTTGCCCTGGCTACCATGATTACCTTTCTATTTGTAGATATTCAGACCTGGCCTAAACAATTGCGCACTTATGTCTTTTCCATACTCGTGGGACTCTTCTTTTCCAAATTGGTGGCTTCCATCTTTTTCCTTGTAGATGACATCCGCAGAGGAGGAACCTGGGTGCTGACGAGAATGTTCAGCAATCCTTCTTTCACCATCAATGAAGGCAGTCAGGGCATCAGCCGTTCCGTTTTCCTGAGCTGGATCGGCGTACTAATGGGCGGCAGTCTATTCTCTACGCTGATATATGGATTCAAAAACAAATACAATTACCACATACACAGGGTCAGCCTCAATTATCCGGGTTTGCCAAAGGCGTTTCGCGGAATGAGAATTGTTCAACTTTCGGACATTCATTCGGGGAGTTTTATGGACAAACAAGCCGTGACACGAGGAGTGCAAACTGCGATGAAAGAGAAGCCCGACCTCATTCTTTTCACGGGCGACCTGGTCAATGACCGTGCTGTCGAGATGAACGAGTACCTGGACGTCTTCAATAAGCTGAGCGCGCCCATGGGTGTTTATTCCATTTTGGGAAACCACGACTACGGGGACTATGTCGCCTGGCCCTCGCAGGCGGAAAAAATTGCAAATCTTAGTCAACTAAAGGATCATCACGCTGCAATGGGATGGCGACTACTTATGAACGAACACGTATTACTGAAAAAGGGAGAGGATCAGATCGCATTGATTGGTATTGAAAACTGGAGCGCCAAAGCAAGATTTCCAAAATATGGAAAACTGAAAGATGCCTATGCAGGCACTGAGCAGATTCCTTTCAAAATTTTGATGAGCCATGATCCCAGTCATTGGGATGCGGAAGTAAGAACGAAATTTCCCGACATTGACCTGATGCTCGCCGGTCATACGCATGGAATGCAGTTTGGAGTAGATATCCCGGGTTTTAGATGGAGCCCGGTGCAGTACATGTATAAACAATGGGCGGACCTTTACGAGGAAGGCAACCAGAAACTCTATGTCAACAGGGGTTTTGGGTTTATCGGTTACCCTGGCCGTGTAGGCATACTGCCGGAGATAACAGTGATCACGCTTACATAATCTACAGTGAAAAGTTAAATCTTAAAATGGAATATGACTGTTCCCGCTGGCACGCTCATTTTTAACTTTTACATTTCTCGTTTTGATTTTCCCCGGCATGTATATTGAATTCTGATATTTCCTAAATCACTTGTATGAAAGTCAAATTCGTTTTGCTCACCGTTGCACTTATCACTGTTGCCGTAACAGGGTTTGCCCAGGGATTTCATTTAGGCGTCAAGGGCGGTGTCAACCTTTACAAGATCGACTCAAAGTCTTTCAAGGAAGAATTCAAAACAGGCTACAATGCCGGAATATTCGCGGAGATTGACTTCAGCGATGTTGTCGGCCTTCAACCCGAAATCCTTTGGAACCAGTCACAAACCAAAACCACTCGAGAGTTTGATGACATTTACAATGGAGGCGTATCAAACCTGAAGAATGTAAAGCTTGATTACCTGAGTATTCCGCTAATTCTCAATCTGCGACCTTCAAAACTTCTTAGTTTTCAATTGGGGCCGCAGTATGGCATCTTGATCAGCAAAAGAGATGATCTCATTGACAATGGAAGAAACGCTTTCAAATCCGGAGACTTTTCTGTACTTGGCGGTGTTCAGTTGAACATTGGCAGCGCAAAGGTTGGTGGACGTTATGTGGTTGGTCTTTCCAATATCAATGACCTAAACGACAGCGACAAGTGGAGAAACCAGGGATTCCATCTTTACGTTGGATTCCGGATTATCTAATTTCAACTTCTGAAACACACTGACGCTTAGTCTGTTCGATCTGTCCTTGGCACCATACTTGACCTATATAGCATTCCATTAAAAAGCACCCATAATCCGGGTTGGAAGTGTTATTTTGTCATAGCCAATAAGAAGTATGAAAGAACTGAATTACCTGCTCAGTCCGGAAGAAGAAATGGATTTTATCCCCATTATTCCTCTAAATGAGAACGAAAACGAAAATGGCCAGGAGCTGTCGATTCCCAGTGAGTTGCCACTCCTGCCTTTAAGAAATACAGTACTGTTTCCTGGTGTCGTTTTGCCAATAACTGTTGGAAGGGATAAGAGTATCCGCGCTGTGAACGACTCATATAAGGCTGACAAGCTGGTAGGTGTTGTTGCACAAAAAGACAGTGAAGTGGAAGAACCAACTGTCAGCGATCTGGAAGACATCGGAACCGTTGCCCGCATTGTGAAACTGATTAAAATGCCGGATGGCGGCACCACGGTAATCATCCAGGGAAAAACCCGGTTTAAAATAGCTGAAATTCTTTCCGACGATCCTTATTTCAAGGCCAGAATTGAAACCCTTGACGAAGAAGAAGCGCCAAAGAACCAGAATTTCGAGGCCTATGTCTCCAACATTAAGGACCTCGCTACTCAGATCATCCAGCTTTCACCCAATATTCCATCAGAAGCGGGAATGATTCTTAAGAACATTGAAAACCCTTCCTTCCTCATTCATTTTATTTCCAGCAACCTCAACACCGATCTTGTTGAAAAACAGAAACTGCTGGAATTAAATCATATTCAGGCCAGAGCAGACCTGCTTATGCAATTGTTGCAGAAAGAACTGCAATTCGCCGAATTGAAGAACAAGGTGACGGTTAAAACAAAGACCGAACTGGACAAACAGCAAAGAGAATATTTCCTTCAACAGCAATTGAAAAGCATCAAGGATGAACTGGGCGGAGACAACAACGAACGCGAAGTCAGGGAGATGCAGAAGAAAGCTGAGGCCAAAAAATGGCCTAAGGCTACCAACGAGATGTTCCGCAAGGGAATTGAAAAACTGGAAAGGATGCATCCCAGTACACCTGATTATTCTGTGGTGTACAACCACCTGGACCTGATGCTGGACCTCCCCTGGGAAGACTACACCGCGGATCTATACGACCTTAGAAAAGCAAAAAAGATCCTTGACAACGATCACTATGGTATGTCCAAAGTGAAAGAAAGGATCCTCGAATACCTCGCAGTGCTCAAGCTGAAAGGGGACATGAAGAGTCCGATACTCTGTTTTGTTGGTCCTCCCGGAATTGGTAAAACGTCTCTGGGCAGAAGCATAGCCAATGCCATCGGCAGAAAATATGTGCGGCTGAGTCTTGGAGGATTACACGATGAAAGTGAAATAAGGGGTCACCGCAAAACCTATATCGGCGCGATGCCCGGCAGGATCATCCAGTCGATAAGAAAGATCAAATCCTCAAACCCCGTAATGATACTCGATGAGATCGACAAGGTGGGGCACGACATGCGTGGAGACCCTTCTTCCGCATTGCTTGAAGTACTGGATCCAGAACAGAACAATTCTTTCTACGACAATTATCTCGAACTCGAGTATGACCTTAGCAAGGTCCTGTTCATAGCTACTGCCAACGATGTCAACAACATTCAACCCGCCCTGCGCGACCGGATGGAGATCATTCACCTCAGCGGGTATGCAGTTGAAGAAAAAATTGAGATAGCAAAACGACATCTCATCCCCAAACAGAAAGAGGCTCATGGTTTGAAAAAAATGAAATTTCAGATCGCTGATAAGATCGTTGAGAGACTGATACAGGACTATACCCGTGAGAGCGGAGTACGTGAGCTCGACAGGTATCTCGCCTCCGTGATGCGCTATGAAGCCAAGGAATATGCCATGAAGAACAGGCTGAAGGTTCAAATGTCAATACCTGATGTGGAGAAGATCCTCGGCAGAGCCAGGTTCAGCAACGAACTCTATAAGGTGGCAAATATTCCGGGAGTAGCCGTAGGTTTGGCATGGACCTATGTGGGTGGGGATATCCTTTTTGTTGAGACCAGTTTAAGTGAGGGCAAAGGAGAGTTGAAGCTTACTGGCAATCTCGGCAATGTAATGAAGGAAAGCGCTTCTACTGCCTTGTCTTATCTGCAATCCAACGGAAAGAAAATAAATATCGAGGCAGGAACCCTGAATAAAAAAACGATTCATATCCATGTCCCTGAGGGAGCCGTGCCGAAAGACGGTCCCAGCGCAGGTATTACCATGATGACTTCTATTGCTTCTGCTGTCACGGGCAGAAAGGTGCGGCCCTATCTTGGTATGACAGGTGAGATCACTTTGCGTGGACAAGTATTACCCGTTGGAGGTATAAAGGAAAAAATCCTTGCCGCCAAGAGGTCGGGACTGAAAGAGATCGTGCTTTGTTGGCAAAATGAAAAAGATATCGAGGAGATTGACCCTGCTTTTATCAAAGGAATGAAGTTTCATTACGTAAAGACCATGCAGCAAGCGCTTGAGATTGCTCTGAACTAAATCAGGGTTTTTCTACATATACCATCCTGGAGGCATACCAGGACTTCAGAGAATCCCGGATCCGTGCGGTGTCCGCAACCGAGGACGGTAGCAGAAAATATAACGAATAGAGTGTTGAATCCTTAACGTCCATCTTAATGTCCGTAACGTGTTTCTTCAATTGTTCAAATCTGCTATTGGCCCTGTTACTGTTAGTGGTCTTTTCGATAACAAAGCGGTAATAACCTGCAGGAACAGCCGAAGGGCGTTTGCTAATCGAGTCAATGATCCTGGTAGTTTCGGAAAGTATGGCTCCCGCCTTTGAACTGTCACCCGGCACGGGGATCGCCTCGGCACTGTTTATGCGTTCAGTTTCGGCAGGTGCCGGCGATGTATCGGAGTATCTTTTGAAAACATTGTATCCTGCCCAAATGATGAATATGATGCCACCAACTATCGCCGCGAAAATCAGAAACTTTGTCATGGCGTGGGAAGGAGCCGGCTCATTTTCAAAACCGAAAGATTTCTTTTCATGCTCCCTGCCACTGTCCAGACCGCCAGACTGAAGTTTGTCAAGCAGCGGTTCACCAGGCGTGAAATGGTAAACGCCGTCCCGGCTTTTCGTCAGAGAGCCAATGCCCTCTATATAGAAAGGCTTGCCTATATTAAGAAGTATTTTTCCATCTGATAGAAAGGAGTCCAGGTCGGATTCTGCCAGTGGCCTGATTTTTCCTGTTTCTGTCCGGATAAAGTTGATAAAGGAATCATCGGCGGCAGCGACGGGTTTCTGGATGTACGTGATTTGCAGGAGGAAGTCCTGAAAGTGTTTTTCATGTGACTCCGGGACAGAGGCCGAAGGATCGAGCTGAAAACTGCCAATACCCGGGAGGTTCAGTTCTTTATGCTGATACAGGTACCTGGCGAACAAAGAAGAGAGTTTCAAGATATCTCGTTTGACACAAGTTAAACATTAATCGCTGTTAATCAAAGTATAGTGAATGTTTAGGTGTAATTTTGGGCATTAAGGGAATGCGCATGCTGAATGAGAAAGAGCGATTGTTCGTGGAATATTGGAAGACGCACAGGGACAAAGAAAAACGCGTGGGTTACCAGCTAATCACCGGGCTACCTATCGGTCTGCTTTTTGCTTTGCCCGTTTTCCTCCTTCTTTTCAGCGGCAGATTCTGGTATAAACGTGCCGACATGGAGGCCAATAGTTCACTAAATCCCATTGTGCTGATCCTGGCGGTATTGCTCATCTCCACCTTTGTGGCCGTCATTTATAAAAAACATCAGTGGGATATGAAAAACCAACAGTACAATGAACTGGTACATAAGGACCAAACGCCTCCTGAACATGATTCTTAACTAAAACATAAGCAACGTAATCCGACCGGAACTTGTCTTTGTGAATAAATGCTGAATAAATCAAACAAGATGTATAAACTCTTTCTGTGCCTGCTGGCTATTGTGATCTTTTCCTCATCCTGCTTGAAAAAAAACCAGGGCTGTTCATTTCAAATATCACCGGTCACTGCTCCCCAGGCCGAACAGGACTCATTAAAAGCTATACTGGACAGTAGCGGCATCACCGCAACGAAGGATCCCAGTGGTTTTTACTATGAGATCCTGAGTGCCGGGACTGGCGACACCCCGCCCGTGCTCTGTTCTTACATAACCGTAAGCTATGCAGGCGTATTGCGCAATGGCACACAGTTCGATAAAAACACCAGTGTTCAGTTCCAATTGGGGATGGTGATAGACGGTTGGAAACAGGGAATACCCCTGGTGAAGAAAGGCGGTCATATCAAGCTCTATATTCCCCCAAGCCTTGGATACAGGAACCAGGATGTGAAAGACAATAATGGCAATATTATCATCCCAAAGAATTCATACCTATTCTTCGACGTCACGCTTGAAGACTACACCGCAGGAAATTAATTAACTTGGTCAAAAACAATTTTGCCGCACGAGCCGATTTCGGTCTTCGATATTTTTAAGATAGGCGTTGGTCCCTCGAGTTCACATACCCTGGGACCCTGGCGGGCAGCGCAATTATTTCTTGTATCAATCTCCGAACGATTTGCGCTTGAATCAATTGTTGCTATACGTGTACTCCTTTACGGCTCCCTCGCCAAAACGGGGATCGGGCACGGCACAGATATAGCCATTCAACTTGGGCTGTCTGGTGAGGATCCCGTTACCTGTATTACCTCCGATATTCATGCGAAACTGGCTGACATTGCCAGCATGAACAGAATATTGCTTAGCGGTCGACATGAAGTGATTTTTGATCCGCGGGAAGATATAGATTTCCTTATCAGTGAATCGTTACCCTTCCATCCAAATGGCCTCAGTTTCCTGGTGGAATTGTCCGATGGTCAAAAAGTTTCAGAAACCTATTATTCCGTTGGCGGCGGGTTCGTTGAGCAGGAAACAAAAAATACTGTTCAGGAAGCGACCATACAGTTGCCTTTCCCAATAAGCAATGCCGATGAGATCCTGCATTGGTGCCGCCGAACCGGTATGAATATTCACGAAGTAGTGCTGGAAAATGAAAATGCATGGAGACCCGAAGCTGAAACAAGGAAGGGTTTACTGAACATATGGAGAGTAATGCAGGAATGCGTGTATAAAGGATGTCACATCGAAGGCATTCTTCCCGGCGGTCTGAATGTGAAAAGAAGAGCGTTTGCGCTTAGCCGTAAGTTAGTCACAGGTTCATACAAGGATTATCCTTCATGGATTGAGGTGATCAGGAAAGGAGGCATGGATTTCAAATATATACTGGACTGGGTGAGTTGTTTTGCTCTGTCAGTGAACGAAGAGAACGCTTCTTTTGGCAGGGTCGTCACCGCCCCCACGAATGGAGCAGCGGGGGTGATTCCTGCTGTACTTCACTATTTCACGGTTTTTGGGGGTGGTGATACTGACGAGAAGGTAATACAGTTCCTGCTTACGGCCGCGGAGGTGGGATCAATATTCAAGAAAGGGGCTACAATTTCCGCGGCCATGGGAGGATGCCAGGCCGAGATCGGTGTTTCCTCCGCGATGGCAGCTGCCGCACTTACGGAAGCCTCAGGCGGAAGTCAGCGCCAGGCGCTGATGGCCGCCGAAATTGCGATGGAACATCACCTCGGGATGACCTGTGACCCAATCGGTGGGTTGGTGCAGATCCCCTGTATTGAAAGAAATACGATGGGGGCAATCAAAGCGATCACGGCTTCTCAATTAGCCTTGCAGAGTACTCCTGATTTCGCTAAGGTTTCCCTGGACGGCGTAATCAGGACAATGTGGGAAACCGCGCGCGACATGAATTTCAAATACAAGGAAACCTCGGAGGGAGGCCTGGCGGTCAACGTTCCACTTGGATTAAAAGAATGCTGACAGTAGAAATTTTACTTAGAATACGGTAAGCTCCTTATACAGCGTATCCCTTTCAACTGGTCTTCTATTCACCTGTTTGATCAGCGTGACCAGTTGTTCGGTACTCATACTTGGACTCTGTTCTTCAGAACCGGCCATCGAATAAATTTTTGTAGAGTCGTCGATAGTTCCGTCGATGTCGTTTACCCCGAAGGCAAGCGTTAGCTGGGCATTCTGCCGCCCTAGCATCGGCCAGTAAGCCTTCATGTGGGGGAAGTTGTCGAGGTACAACCTGGCAATCGCATAAGTTTTCATGTCTTCTGCCACTGAAGATTCGGGCACATAGCTCATCTCGTTGTCTTTATTACGAAACTTGAGCGGGATAAACGTATTGAACCCATTGGTCCTGTCTTGCAACTGTCGCAGTTTTTCCATGTGATCGATACGGTGATAATAGGATTCGATATGACCATAGAGCATAGTGGCATTAGTTTGCATGCCGATCCGGTGGGCAGTTTCATGCATCTGCAGCCATCCTTCCCCATCGATCTTGTCTGCGGCAATTTGTTCCCTGACCTCGGGATGAAATATCTCGGCGCCTCCGCCCGGAAGTGAATCCAGGCCGGCTTCATTCAGATATCTAAGGCCTTCCTCCATGGACAGTTTCGCCTTGCGAAACATGTAGTCCAGTTCAACGGCAGTAAAACCCTTAATGTGCAGGCCGGGGCGGTGGGCTTTGATCTTGCGCATCAGTTCAGCAAAAAATTCAAGATTCATTTTAGGATGAACGCCACCTACGATATGTACTTCCGTCACCGGTTTGCCATCGTATTGTTTAACGATGTTCAGCATATTCTCCATCGAGAGTTCCCATCCTTCGTCCCGATGCGCATACAGACGAGAATAAGAGCAAAACTTGCATGCATAGACACAAACATTGGTGGGCTCGATATGAAAGTTTCTGTTGAAGTAGGTGGTGTTGCCATGCATTCTTTCGCGGACGTGATTGGCCAGCATGCCAAGGAAGGGGAGACCCGCCCGCTCATACAACATCAAACCTTCTACGTCACTTATCCTTTCTTCTGCAATGATCTTTCCGGCTATTCTCTTCAGGTCACTATCTGTCTCATTTCTGATTAATTCCTCCAACGCTAACATTGCGCAAATTTACGACAGTTCATCAGAATTTACATTAATGCGCCTGCAATACATCCGCACATCAGGCAGGCGATGGTTCCTCCAAGCAATGCCTTCAGGCCAAGCTCTGTGAGGTTTTTCCGCTGGTTGGGAGCCAACTGGCTGATCCCTCCGATCTGGATACCGATTGAAGCGAAATTTGCAAATCCACAGAGCGCGTAGGTCGTGATCAGGATCGACTTGGGGTCGGCGATCGCTCCCGCGTTTTTCATTTCACCAAACGAAATATAAGCGACAAATTCATTGAGTATTGTCTTTTCTCCCAGCAGTTGTCCAACCTGCACCATCTCGGCCTGGCTCACACCAATAAGCCAGGCCACGGGCGAGAAGATATAACCAAGGATCAGTTGAAGCGAGAGGGATGTATAACGTCCATTAGTAAACGAATTTATCCAGTCGTTGATCCGGAACCAGTATCCTACAGATCCGAGTATCCAGTTGCACAGATACATCAAAGCCGTGAACACGAGCAACATCGCGCCCACGTTAACCGCCAGTTTAAGACCGTCGGTAGTACCGAGGGCTATCGCATCGAGAAAATTGTCACCGATCTTTTCCCTGGGTACGCTGAGTTCTTTCATTTCCGGTTCCGTTTGCGGAAAGAGGATCTTTGAAATGACGATGGCGGCGGGTGCGCTCATAATAGACTGGCTGAGCATGTGAAGGGCAAAGTATTGCTGCTGAACGGGGTCACTGCCACCCAGGAAACCAACATAGGCCGCCAGCACACTGCCGGCGGTGTTGGCGAATCCACCTACCATGACGCAGAGAATTTCAGAACGTGTCAGTTTCTCCAGGAAGGGTCTGATCATCAACGGGGCCTCTGTTTGCCCCAGAAATATATTTGCCGCCGTTGAAACGCTTTCAGGACCTGAAACACCAAGTTTTTTGAGCATCCAGGCAAATACATGTACAACTTTCTGAAGAATTCCGAGGTAATAGAGGATCGATGAGAGGGCGGCAAAGAAGATAATATTTGGTAATACCTGCACTGCAAAAATATAGGCCCAGGAGCCTTCGGGATCTGACAGCTTGCCGAACATAAATTCTGTTCCCTTGTGACCTATATTGATCACTTCCACAAACTTTTCCGAAAGCCATGAAAAAATGATCTTAATGAAATTCACCTTGAGCACACCAAGAGCGAAACAGATTTGGGCGAGGATGCCTAAGCCTACCAGCTTCCAGTTTATAGCTTTGCGATTGTTGCTGAACAGCCAGCAGACCAGCAATAAGAAAAACATCCCCAGTACTCCTCTACCCAGATTTTCCCATTGAGATGCTGTCATAGCTCATACTTAAGCCAGCAATATAAACGAAAAGCAGGCTGGAAAGCCTGCTTTTATCAAATAACGATTTATCTGATATATCTTATGCTATATGCGCTTCGATCTTCTTGACGAAGTTAGATTTTGGCTGTGCGCCAACCAGCTTGTCAATCACTTTTCCGTCCTTGATGAACAAAATCGCGGGAATAGAGGTGATGCCGTAATTCATAGAAAGCTGTGGATTGTGATCCACGTTCACTTTACCAACGTTGATCTTTCCTGTGTATTCCTTCGACAATTCCTCGATAACGGGACCTATCGCGCGACAGGGGCCACACCATTCAGCCCAGAAATCAATTACCGTTAATTTATCTGATGACAGCACCTTCTCCTGAAAGTTGGCATCCGTAAACTCTGAAGCCATGATTTTGTATATTTTAGTTTTATGAGATTACTTTTAGTTATGCAAATTTACAACCAATTCATACATGTGAAAGAATTGCAGCCTATCCTGTCAGCACCTGCACATTAATGTCCTCATTTTGATTAAGAAAGGCAGCCATTTCGTCATTCATTTCAAATCCTTTCTCCCGCGTAAACAGGGAAATGCTGGCATTAAGCCTTGGGACGGAAATATTAAACTTTAATGAGGTTTTGCCGGGATATTTTTTAACATTTTCATCGATAAAACGCAGAATTCCTTCATTCAGTTGCCTGGCCTGTAAATCAATGACCAGCTGACGTGTAAGTTGTTGTTTTATATTCTCAAGTAGGGTAATTCGTTCTATCGAAAACTCCACTTCGCCTTTATTATAACGTTGTTTAAATGCCCCGGTGATGTAAAGATTCTTGCCTTTTTCAAGAAAATGAGAATATTTAACATAGTCATCACCAAATAGCATGAGCTCGGTTTTTCCCGTATAATCCTCAATGTGAAAAGACCCAAATTGCCTGCCTCCCTTGGAAGTACGGTGTTGTGCTTCCACCACAAGCCCGGCCAGTTTTACTGGCCTTCCCGCATTAGGTTTTGATAACATCGTTTCCCTTAGTTCATTGAACTCTGCCACACCCGTAATGCCGTAGTGTGCGATCTCGAACCTGAAATGATCTAATGGATGACCACTCATGAACATGCCTGTCACTTCTTTTTCATGCTCCAGCAGTTCGGTTAAAGACCATGCTTCACAATTAGGGATCTTTGGTTCGGAAACTCCGGGCATCTGGAGATCTCCGAACAGCGTGTTGGTGGACCCCGTCGCATTGGTCTGGTACACGCTGCCAAAGCGAATAATTCTTTCGAGGCCGGTCATATTTTCACCGACAGGAATGGCAAAATATTGGGCGCGGTGCATGTCGCGGAAACCATCAAAGGCTCCGGCGTATATCAGGTTTTCCATGGTTTTCTTGCTCACCGACCGCTGGTTTACCCGCTTAACCAGGTCGAAAATGTTTCTATACGGGCCATTTGCCTCTCTTTCCTGAATGATGTTTTCAAGCGCCGCTTCTCCAACACCTTTCAGTCCACCCAGTCCAAACCTGATCTCACCTTTGCTATTGACCGCAAAGCCCTGCCGCGATTCATTGATATCGGGTCCTTGCACTACCTGGCCCATTCGTTTGCATTCCTCCATGAAAAAAGTGATCTTCTCGATACTGCCCGCATTATTGAGCACGGCCGCCATGTAGTCGGCGGGGAAATGAGCTTTCAGGTAAGCTGTCTGATATGCCACAAGGGCATAGCAGGTAGAATGCGATTTGTTGAAGGCATACTGTGCAAAGGCTTCCCAGTCGGACCAGATCTTGACAAGCTTGTCGGGTGAATGATTGTTCTTCGCGGCGCCGGCTACAAACTGGGCCTTCATTTTGTCGAGGACCGACTTTTGTTTCTTACCCATGGCCTTTCGCAGCACATCCGCATCACCCTTGCTGAAGCCCGCCAGTTTTTGGGCCAGCAGCATTACCTGTTCCTGATACACCGTGATGCCATAGGTCTCATTCAGGTATTCTTCCATTTCCGGCAGGTCGTAACTAATTGCCTGCGCGCCGTGTTTGCGATCGATGTAATCCGGAATATAAGCCATCGGGCCCGGACGATAGAGTGCATTCATGGCAATCAGGTCATCGAACTTATCGGGTTTCAGTTCCCTCAGATACTTCTGCATGCCGGGGCTTTCAAATTGGAAAGTACCGATGGTGTCGCCGCGCTGGTAAAGCTCGAAGGTCTGCCGGTCGTCGAGTGGTATATTGTCGATGTCAATGTCGATATTGTAATTCACCCTGATCATCTCAAGGCAATTCTTAAGGATGGTCAGGGTTTTCAGTCCGAGGAAGTCCATCTTAATGACTCCCGCGTCTTCAATTAAACTGCCTTCGATTTGGGTGATCCAGAGTTCGGAATCCTTAGAGGTGCAAACCGGGATTAGCGAGGTAAGATCCGTGGGCGCAATGATGATCCCCGCGGCATGTATGCCCGTGTTCCTGACCGACCCTTCTAATCTTTCGGCAGCTTTCAACACATCTCCTTCCAGGGTGTTACCCGCATAGAGCGCGCGCATTTTTTTTACCAGTTCCAACTCTTCAGGTCCAAGGCCCTCTTTCTCTGCAAGGGATGCTTCTCCATCTTTGGCGGTAAGAGGGGCTTTCAATGTGCGCTTCAGTGTGATGCCAAGTCGATCGGGTATCAGCTTGGCCAGCGAATTAGCATCCGGCAGCGGAAGGTCGAGCGTTCTGGCCACGTCCTTGATACTCATCCTTGCGGCCATCGTGCCATAAGTGACGATTTGAGCAACCTGATTTTTGCCGTATTTGGCAACCACATAATCAATTACTTTCTGCCTGCCCTCATCATCAAAGTCAGTATCGATATCTGGCATCGATTTGCGGTCCGGATTTAGAAACCTTTCAAACAGCAGATTGTATTTGATCGGATCGATATTGGTAATGCCGATGCAATAAGCTACCACACTGCCGGCGGCGGATCCTCTGCCAGGACCAACATATACGCCTAGCTCGCGTCCCGCCCGGATAAAATCACTTACGATCAGGAAGTAACCGGCGAAGCCCATTGTTTTGACGGTGAATAATTCAAACTCTATACGCTCCTCTATTTCAGGCGTAAGGTCGTTATACCTGTTTCTGGCGCCCTCATAACTTAGGTGTTTGAGATATTCCCATTGATTGAGATTCGCATCGCCATGTATCTGAAATTCGACAGGCACGGTGAAGGCGGGAAGGAGAATGTCTTTTTTTAGATTCAGCACTTCCACCCGGTCAACGATCATCCCGGTGTTGTCTATTGCAGCGGGAATGTCACTGAACAAATCGGACATTTCCCGTTGCGACTTGAAATAAAACTGGTCATTTGGAAATTTAAATCTCCGGTCTCTCAGGTTTACGTCATCATTTACAAAATCATCATAACCCGGCGTGCTTTTTTTCTCTCCTGTATTTATGCAAAGTAATATGTCGTGCGCGTTGAAGTCCTCCTGGTCGGTGTAATGACTATCGTTTGTTGCGATAACAGGAACATTATATTTTTTCGAGAACCTGATCAGGGTATTGTTTATGGTTTCCTGTTCCTTCAGGTTATGTCGCTGCAGTTCGATGAAAAAATCCTCACCAAACATATCCAGCCACCATTTGAATTCCGTTTCGGCAGCGGCCTCACCTTCTTTAAGAATGGCCTGGGGTACGTGGGCACCGATGCAGCAGGTGGTGGCAATTAATCCTTCGTGGTATTTTTCGATCAGCTGTTTGTCTATCCTGGGATATTTGCTGTACAGCCCTTCAATATACCCGAGTGAGGTGAGTTTGATGAGATTCTGGTAACCTTTTGCATTTTTAGCGAGCAGAACCTGATGATAACGGTTGTCTTTCTGATCCTTTGTGAACGACTTCCTGGTCCTGTCACCCACAACATAGAATTCACAGCCGATAATCGGTTTTACCTTCAGGCTGCCATCGTCGTTCCTGTGTTTGAATGCCTCTGCAACAAACTCAAAGGCGCCGAACATATTTCCATGGTCGGTGATTGCAATCGCGGGCATCGAATCGTCAATAGCCTTCTTGTACAAGCTTTTAATTGAGGCTGCCCCGTCGAGAAGTGAAAACTGGGTATGAACATGTAAATGGGAGAAAGTGGACATCAATGCAAATTACCTAATATTCGACCATCGTTTTATCAGAATTATAGGAAAGGGCTGTATTGTCCGCTGCTACTGAATTCTTAAATTTGCACATATTGTGAAAAACTTTTTCTACTTTCTTTGCTCCACTTTACTTCTTGCCTCCTGCTCGGGCAGCAGAAAGACCACGACCAAGTCAAAACCCGCACCTGTACCTGCAGTTTACAAGCCTGTGTATCTTGAAAATATTGAAATCAATTCGTCGTCGGATGAAAACGTGGCGGTAAAAAAGCCATCAAAGGTAAATGGAAAGAAAGATGTTCCTGGGGCTGGGTATTCCTCGGACATTGAACGAATCAATGCGCTTCAGTTCAAGTATGGTATACTGATGGATAAACCGGTTGAATCGGTGACTGACACAAAACTCCTCAATTTTCTCGACGAATGGTATGGCATCCCTTATCGGTATGGTGGGGGATCAAAAATGGGGATCGACTGTTCCGCGTTTTCTTCCCTTTTCCTCAAACAAGTGTATAATGTACAGCTTCCGCGTACAGCTCGTGCCCAATATGATAAGGGCCGGCGGGTGGGCCAGGATGAATTGGAACAGGGAGACCTCGTGTTTTTTAATACCACTGGCAGGATCACTCACGTAGGCGTTTATCTTGGTCGCAATAAATTCGCGCATGCCTCCACTTCAAGCGGGGTTATGATAAGTGACCTCGATGAAAATTATTTTGAAAAAAGATATGCCGGCGCAAAAAGATTCAGGTAGCCTTTCGGAATCTTTTTTTCATCGAATCCACTACATGAAAAAAGTCGGGCGTCAGCCGCAGCAAAACAACTCCTGCAACAAACGGCACAGTAAAAACAATACTCCTTAAAAAGATCCAGGTCCATCCACGTTGTTCCCTGAACAGATAATAGCTGAGGAGGTAACAGATAACACCAAGGAGTATTGCGTAAACCGATTTGGCACTGAATGGCTGCATTTTCATTTTACGCCAAAGAAAGATTCCCCTGATGGCATTGTATATGAAGAAAGCAATGAAGTTCGACAGTGCCGGTCCAATCACCCCAAAAGTCTTCGTGAACACATAGGTTAGTGGCAACGAGAGTACAAGAAGGAGGACGCCGGTAAAGAATTCAAATCGCCAATACGTGGACGTAGCAATGATTTGAGCATTGAGACCTGTGCCCATATCCAGGATTCTTAGACTACCTACTACAAGGAAGATTGGCAGCGCCTGGATGTAAGTATCTTTTAAGGGTACTGTTTCGATACCATCAATGAAATTGAGATAGATGAGGCTGAACATAGCCACTGAAAAAATGAGCTGGTTGATAGAAGAACGCTTGTATATGTTTCGGATCTTTTCATAGTCCTTGTCTTTCCACGCTCTCGACAACGGTGCAATAGACGCAGCGATAATTCCTCGTTGCGGTGCCTGTATCAGGCTGGCGATGTTCTCCGCCAGCGCATTTACCCCCACATAGATCTGACCATTGGGAATTACTGCTGCGATGACCAGGCTGTCGAATACTCTGGAAATATTTACAACACTGCCACCACTCCACATGAAGGCCGCAAGCGCCATCATTTTCCTGCGGAATTTCCTGGTGACCTGGCTCACGGAAAAAGTAAATGATATTTTCCTGCTGATGAGCAAATAGAACATCAATATCAAGGTCAGCGCGAGATAAGTAAGGGAATACAGCTTTATAAAGCCTCTGAATTCGGAAATGATGCCCGCAAAAAATAATACGATCAGGATGGTGGTCAGCAGCCTGAACACCACCTCGCGAAGTAAATTGGTGAGTACTGATTTGCGTTCCTGCCAGGCATAGGCTTCGAGGACCGAGTACAGCGTTAAACCGAAGCCAAATGGAAACAACCAGTAATAGTAAGAAATGAGCTCAGGAGAATTGGTGATGTATTTGCGGGTGACGAAATCTTTTAAAAAGTATCCGGCGATTGAAACCAGAACAAAACCGGCGATAGTTGTAAATAGTGCCCAGGTCAACAGGTCATTATTCCTGGTTTTAAGATTGTCCTTGTAATAGGGAAAGAACTTATATATCACAGCCGGCATACCCAGGTTTGCGACTGAGAACATGATATTGGCGATGGCGATGAAAAGGCTGACCAGGCCGTATTCTGCTGCTGTGAAGTTACCCTCCCTGGTGTACAGATAAGTATTGAAGAAACCAAGGGCAAAACCAAAATACACCACGAAGGAGGAAATGATGCTTTGCCGCCTGATGTCGCTCATAAGCAAATATATCACATCTTCCTGCTGCCTACATAAAAGTTGGGGTCAACAGTTATGCGTCCTTTGATGGACGATTTCTGCCAGTTCGTATCCGGATTGATCCATTCCGACTTTGCCGATTTGATCTTTAATGGCATGGTGAATCCCTCGATACAATTGGTAAAGCGATACTCCAGGTTGCCGCCGAAATAACGATATTGAAATTCGGGAAGCCGGTTATCCCTAAGGTACTGGTCAAAGAACGGGCTAAAATCTTTACCCGAAAATTTACTGATGTATGCTTCAACGTCTTTCGAGGTGACCACCTTGTGATAAAATTCGGAATTCAGGCCGCGCAACATCATTCTGAATTTCTCATCATCATCCATGATCGTCCGAACCATCTGCAGGATATTACTTCCTTTGAAATACATGTCCTTTGCGCCTTCCTCATTAACTCCATATGGTCCGATTACTGGCGACTCATTTAGTATTTTGGGACGCAGGCCGATATTGTATTCTTCTCCTGCTTTTTTTCCCGATTGGCATTCGGTGTACAATGTTTCGCTGTAGTCGGTAAACCCCTCATGTACCCACATGTCGGCAATGTCCTCGGTGGTAATATTGTTTGCGAACCACTCGTGGCCGCTTTCATGTACGATAATATAGTCCCATTTATTGCCCCATCCGGTACCAGAGAGATCCTTGCCCAGGTAGCCGTTCATAAACTGGTTGCCATAAGCGACGGCACTCTGGTGCTCCATTCCCAGGTGTGAAGACTGTACCAGTTTGTAACCATCTTCATAAAATGGATATGGTCCGAACCAGTGTTCGAAGCACTTAAGCATGGGAATAACCTGCTTGAATTGTGATCTGGCCTTAGATTCGTCTTCTGCCAATGCCCAGAAACTGAGATCGAGTTTTCCTTTTTCTCCGTCATATTCCTCGGACCAGTTTACGTATTTGCCGATATAAGGTATAATTGAATAATTATTTATGGGGTTGACTACCGCCCAGGTGTAGGCAGTGGTGCCGTTTGAATTTTTGACAGTATTCCTTAGCCTGCCGTTGGCAACAGCTACAAGAGAATCGGGAACGATGATAGTTAGAGAAGCGCTATCCGGTTCGTCGCCCTGATAGTCTTTGCAGGGATACCAGACACTGGCTCCCAGCCCCTGGCAGGCCACAGTCATCCAGGGATTCCCGGCTTTATCTTTCTGCCAGATCCATCCTCCGTCCCAGGGTGGTTTGATGGCTTCTCTGGGATGACCTTCAAATGAAATCTCAAGTTTCATTTTGGTTTGTGGGGGTATGGAACGGCCGAAATACAGGTGATAGACATTGCCTTCGCGTTTAAATGGGATGTCTGCCTGTTCATAAACAACTTTTGTGATGTTCATGGGCTCCTGCATGTCGATCTGCATTTTTTGTCCTTCACCGGTAGTAACGCAGGAGAGAATGTTTTTGCCAATGATGGTGTGAGTCACATAATCGGGTTCTACTGTGATGTCATATTTAGTCACATCCCACCATGCGCGATCCGGCCCAACGGTTCCCCTTAAGGTATCCTGATGCGTAAAGGTTGTCTTTTGAGACCCGAGCTGAGCGAAACCAGAGGACGAAGACGAAGCGATGAATATGATCGAAACAATTAAAAGGGATAGAAGTCTGATTTTCCTCATGATTCAATGTTAAAATTTAGCGGTAAACTTGTAGTTAATCCCACGACATGAAAATAAAACCTTTCTGCTGGATTTTATTTTACCTGTGCTTCCTTTTGTCGTGTAATAATAACCGTTCTTCCACAAAGAAAGTGTTTCGGTACAACGAAGCAACCAATATTGCCTCCCTGGACCCTGCATTTGCCAAGAACCAGTCGATCATGTGGGCTGTCCACCAGCTTTATAATACCCTCGTCGAAACCGACTCTTCACTTCAGATCGTTCCATCCCTTGCGAGCAACTGGTCTGTTTCTGCAGACAGACTGGTGTACAGGTTTCAACTAAGAACAGATGTAGTTTTTCATGATGATGTTGCATTTGCGGGTGGAAAAGGCAGAAAAATGACAGCCGGGGACGTTGCATACAGCTTTCAAAGGATCATCGATCCTGCAACCGCCAGCAGCGGCGCATGGATATTTAATAACCGGATCGATTCTCTCCATCCATTTGTCGCAGTCAATGACAGCGTTTTTGAACTGCGGCTTGCGAGGCCGTTTGCCCCTGTGCTCGGATTGCTGAGCATGACGTATTGCTCTGTAGTTCCGCAGGAGGTGGTGCGCAGGCATGGTAAAGATTTTGGCCGCCATCCCACTGGCACCGGCCCTTTCAGGTTCAGATTCTGGGAAGAGGGCCAGGCGCTGGTCTTTTTGAAAAATGAAAATTATTTCCAGCGGGACAGTAGCGGGCAGCGGCTACCCTACGTGGATGCGGTTAAAGTGAGTTTTTATAACAATAAGGCAACTGAATTTCTTTTGTTTCGACAGGGTAAGCTGGATTTTATTAATGATATCGACGCGTCTTTTAAGGATGAAATACTAACGAAAAAGGGTGTACTTAAAAAAGAGTGGGAAGGAAAAATCCAGCTACAGAAGTATCCTTATCTCAACACCGAGTACCTGGGCATACTTTACGACTCCACACTGCCGGCGGTGAAGGCATCGCCACTCAGACATAAGTTGATCAGGCAGGCCATAAATTATGGATTCGACAGACAAAAATTAATGATGTATCTCCGTAATTCCGTAGGCATCGCTGCCGAGAGCGGCTTCATCCCCGCGGGTCTTCCTGCCTATGACCCTTTGCGGGTCAGAGGATACTCCTACGATCCACGCAAGGCGAGGCAACTCCTGGCCGAGGCAGGCTTCCCCGGAGGGAAAGGACTGCCGCCGATAAAACTACTGACGGTACCCACCTATTCTGAACTGGCCGGTTTTATTGCGCGGGAACTTTTGAATATTGGCCTGGTCGTTCAGGTGGACGTAGTTCAAAAAAGCTTGTTGTTGGAACAAACGGCGAATTCCACGGCCCTTTTTTTCCGCGCCAGCTGGATTGCCGATTATCCGGATGCTGAAAATTATCTCAGTGTGTTTTATTCTAAAAATCCAGCACCACCTAACTACACCCGTTATGCGAATAAAAAATTTGACATACTCTATGAGAAGGCCCTGCTGATCACGAACGATTCGATCCGCAGTCGCCGCTACCAGGAAATGGATCAGCTGGTGATGGACGACGCGCCCGTTGTTCCGCTCTGGTATGATGAACTTTTGCACATGGTGCAGCCGGGAGTAACTGGCTTTACACCTAATGGGCTCAACATGCTTGAACTCCGTACTGTTCAAGTGCCTTGAATGAATTTCCACAAAGCAGTCTGCAGGGCAAACGGGAGCTTCAGACAGGAGAGTCCTGAACGAATCATTTAAACAGATTTTTCTTTAAAGATCTTCTTGAATTTCTCAAGCTTTGGTCTGATCACATAATAACAATAAGGCTGCGAACCATTGTTGTTGTAATAATTATGATGGTAGTCTTCAGCCACAAAAAATTCAGTGTATGGACTGATCTCAGTCATGATCGGTTGTTCGAAGATCTTGCTGCCATCCAGTTCAGCTTTGTATTTTTCCGCCTTTTGCCTTTGGTCTTCATCGTGGTAGAAAACAATGCTCCTGTATTGCGGACCCACGTCATTACCCTGCCTGTTGAGCGTGGTCGGGTCATGACTTTTCCAGAAAACTTCAAGCAACTCATCAAAACTGAGTATTGATGGATCATATATAATCTGGATCACTTCGGCATGACCCGTATTTCCTTCACATACTTCCTTGTAGGTCGGATCTTTAACAGTTCCGCCACTGTAGCCCGGCGCAACACTGATCACCCCCTTCAGGTTCTGAAATATAGCCTCCGTGCACCAGAAACAACCTGTGCCAAAGGTGGCCGTGGCCATCCTGACCGGCACCAACCCTCCTTTATTTGAAAGTTCATCAGCCATAGCCATAAGTTCGGTTTTCATATTATCCTATCGTCCAGGCAGAAAAAACAAATTTCGTTCCGTTAACACCAATAAGCGAATAACTGCAAAAACAGGATTCAAAACCGTCCTATCTTTGAAATTAATATGAAATTTTTCCCAGAATCAGCCTTATTCCAGCTGGAATTCAATAAGATAAAAGATTTGTTAAAGGAACAGTGCCAGACTGAATGGGCCAGAGATAAAGCAACCGATCTTCGCATTCACACCCGCAAAGACCTCATTGTTCATGAACTGACGCAATCAAGCGAGTTTAAACAACTCCTGGATGCGGGACAATATTTCCCCAATGATTATGTGTTGAACCTTGCCAGGGAACTCAAGCTACTGGGCATCCCCGGTGCCGTGCTCACGGGCGACCAATTCCTTGACATCAGAAAGCTGGCCGAGAGTATTCAGCGCATTTTCAGGTGGTTTGACAAAGACCGTAAGACCCTCTATCCCGCCCTTTACAAGGTAATAGCTTCTACAACCTATGAGAAGGAGATCATTGTTCTTATCGATCAGAAACTTGATGAGCAGGGTGTCGTCCGGGACAATGCCTCGGATGAACTGTTGAGGATTCGGCAGCAACTCAGCCGCAAACGAACAGAATTGCGGAAAACTTTTGACCGGATCCTGCAAAAACTCTCCAAGGCAGGTTATGTCACCGACACCGCGGAAGCATTCCTCAACGGAAGGAGGGTAGTGTCGCTCTTCGCAGAACATAAGCGACAGATCAAAGGGATACTTCATGGCGAAAGCGACACAAGGAAAACCAGTTTCGTGGAACCGGAAGAAACCATCGAGCTGAACAATGATGTTTTCTCACTCGAGCATGAAGAAAGCCGCGAAGTATATCGTATACTTAGGGAACTGACGGCAGCACTCTCTTTGCACGCCCCGTTGCTCGATACCTATCACAATATACTTGGCGAGTTTGATTTTATTTTGGGCAAGGCAAAATTTGCCAGAACTATCGATGGACAGTTGCCTTTGATAATAGACAAGGCGCACGTACACCTGATCAAGGCCCATCATCCTCTGCTTTGGTTGTATAACAAAAAAGCACAGAAGCCGGTGTATCCTATTGACGTTAGCCTCAATGAGAAAACCAGGATCCTCCTCGTCTCGGGCCCCAATGCCGGGGGAAAAACGGTAACACTCAAAACTGTCGGCCTTTTACAGTTGATGATTCAGAGTGGGCTGCTGGTTCCTGTGCACCCGGATTCTGAAATGGGAATATTTAAGCAGCTGATGATACACATCGGTGATACCCAGAGTCTGGAGTTCGAACTCAGCACCTATAGTTCGCACCTGAAAAATATGAAATACTTCATGGAGAACGCCAACGGAAAGACGCTGTTCTTCATCGACGAACTTGGAAGTGGTAGTGATCCGAATCTTGGCGGCGCGTTCGCTGAAGTTATCCTGGAAGAACTGGTGAGAAAACATTCACTGGGAATAGTAACTACTCACTACCTGAATCTGAAGATCATGGCGAATAAAACTCCGGGTATCCTCAACGGAGCCATGGCCTTCGACGAACAACACCTGCTGCCAATGTACAAACTCATCGTTGGCAAGCCTGGAAGCTCCTATACATTTTCCATTGCCGAACGCATCGGCCTTGAAACACGCCTCATCAACCGTGCAAGGCAACTTGTGGACGAAGGTCATTTTCATCTTGACAAATTATTGAACAGAACAGAACAGGATCTTCAGATCATCGAAAAGGAAAAAAAGCAACTGCAGCAACTGGTGAAGGAAAATGAACGGATTAAAAAGGAAATGGAAAACCTGATCAACAAAGAAACCCACCATCAGCAGGTTGAATTGCTAAGGCATCAAAATAAAATAACCGAAGACCGCCTGGCCTATCTGAAGGACATGGAAAGAAAACTTCGTCAGGTAGTGCTCGACTGGAGGAAGGCTGAAAGTTCAGAAGACAAAAACGAATTGATACGGCAGCTGCATGGATTATTGTTTACTCAACAAGTCAAACAGCGGGAAGAGAAAGCCAGGAAGAAAATCAATTCAAAATATGAAGAAGTTGGCGGTGAAATCCAGATTGGACAGAAAGTGCTGATGCGGAAAAATCATCAGGTTGGTGAGGTTAGGGAAATAAAAGGCAGAAAAGCCATCATACAACTCGGTATGATACCCATAACGGTAGACATCGGCGACCTTACCGTAGTATCAGAAAAATCCACACCTTAAGCGACTAGAGGCTGGAATGCAGGTAGTCCTTAAGTTGTGTTATCGTTTCTTCGTGTGATGAGATTGTTTCCCTGACAACATCGTTGATAGATATGATGCCGCATAGCTTGTCGTTTTCAAATACGGGGAGATACCGAATATTCTTATCTGACATCAGCTGCATACAGTATTCGATGGAGTCCTGTGGGGTAATGCGTGGAAAGTCCGAAGACATGATTTCTGAAACCTGAGTATCTGTAGATGATTTTCCTTTCAGTATCACCTTACGCGAATAATCTCTTTCGGTCATAATTCCACAATAATTTCCATTCTCTATTACCACAACAGATCCAATGTTCTGATCAGCCATGATCCTTAGCGCATGCAATACGGAAGAATTAGGTTGAACATTGGTAACATCACTGCCTTTTCGGCCAATTACGTCGGCTACTTTTTTCATATGCAAGTCTTTAGGTTTTCGGTAACGATCGCTGTAAGTAAAATACGAAAACCCTTTTTATCTGGCAAAACAAATATTTTTGCCAGTTTAAGGCCTGTAGCCCCTCAGAAACTCCTCGATTTTCATTTTTCTTTTTCCCTCTTGCTGAAGTTCAACCACTGATATCCATCCATCGGCGCAACGAAACTGTAGGTTTAATTTGCCATCGGTAAAAAAAGCCCCGGCAACTTGTGGATGCGTTGTTTTAGCTGGTACCGCCCTGAAGATTTTTAAGATCTTTCCCTGGAATTGGGTAAAGGCGCCTGGCACCGGGGAAAGCCCTCGTATGAGGTTATTGACTTGCCGGACCGTTTTATTAAAATCGATCCTGCAGGTTTCGGTGAAGATCTTGGGTGCGTGCGGAAGACTGCCCGGATCGGTGTGACTCTGTGGTATTTCTTTGAGCTTTCCTTCGGTGAGATTTTCAATAGTTCTGATCAGCAATGCTGCGCCTTTTGATTTCAAGAGATCATACAATTCGCCGGCCGTTTGTTCTTCACCGATAGTCAACTTATCCTGCATGAGGATGTTTCCGGTGTCAATCGCATGGGTCAGCCTGAAGGTCGTGACACCGGTTTCTTCCTCGCCATTTATGATGGCCCAGTTTATTGGCGCGGCGCCGCGATATGCTGGCAACAGGGATCCATGCACGTTGATGGTGCCAAGTGGTGGCATGTTCCAAACAACTTCGGGCAGCATTCTGAAGGCGACAACAATCTGTATGTCTGCCCCCAATGCCCGAAGAGATTCCAGGAACTCAGGCGCTTTTAATTTTTCCGGCTGGAGTACAAAAAGGCCATGGTGAAGCGCGTATTCTTTCACCGCGCTGGAAGTCGGTTTCATCCCTCTTCCTGCAGGCTTGTCGGGGGCAGTAATCACGCCGACAATAATGTAATTGGCATCAACCAATGCTGCCAGGGAAGCCACGGCAAAATCGGGTGTGCCCACGAACACGATTCTCAGATCATTTTTATTCTTCATTGCGCTTGCCTATTCAAAGTCGGGGTAGAGCAGGTATTTTTTTCGGATGGACTTAAATTTTTTCAGTGCAGGTTGCCAACTGCCTCTTATGGATTCTTCTGAATCCTGACGAACAATTTGAGCTTTTAATTCTTCGGTTCCTGCCAGCCTGTTAAAATTTGCACCGTTGTTTATAAAGAAACTGTCTTTTCGCGGAAACAGGTCATAGGCTGTCATTAACCATTTCAATTGGATGCGTCCATTCACCTTTGCGAAAACTGAATCTACCGGGCCGCCGAGATCCCAACCATGACAAGTGCTGTTTAACAACTTTGGAGATTTGGCGCCAGGCATACTCCTGACGGTAAATGTGTAAAGTGAATCCGGAAGGCTTGGATGGCCGAAAATCTGGAAAGGTCTGTCGGTGCCTCTTCCCTCGCTTAACGCTGTACCTTCAAAAAAACAAGTTGAGGGATAGAGATAAACAGAGGCCATATCGGGCAGGTTGGGCGATGGTTTAAAAGGCAACACGTAGCGGCTCTTGTGCGTGTATCCATCACATGGGATTATTTTCAGACTGAAAGACGATTTACCCGAAGGCATTTTGCCTTGGATGGTGGAATCCATCCATTTTTCTCCGAAATACATGGATATGTATTCTCCGATAGTCATGCCATAGACAACGGGGATCTGTTGAGCGCCGATGAATGAACGGTAGGCCGGTTTTAGTACCGGGCCATCTACATAGAATCCATTTGGGTTTGGCCTGTCGAGTACGATCAGGGTCTTACCAAATTCTACTGCAGATTCACTGAGTTCTTCAAGTGAGGATATATAAGTAAAGAATCTTGCACCCACATCCTGAATATCGAAGACGATAAGGTCCACATCATCAAGGTCGGCCTTTGAAGGTTTTCTTTTCCTGCCATAAAGCGAAATGATTTCTATCCCTGTGCGGGGATCCTTTGTGTTGCCAACTTTTTCCCCGGCATCCGCAGTACCCCGGAAACCATGTTCCGGAGCAAATATTTTTGTTATCTGAACATTTTTTTTCAGCAGAGTATCCACAAGGTGGGTGCTGCCCACCATGGATGTGTTATTTGCAAAAATCGCTACCCTTTTATTTGTTAACATTGGCAGATAAAGGTCTAGCCGTTCAGCTGCCGGAACGATTTTTGATTGTCCTGAAATTGAATGGCTGAGCGGTTTTTTTTGAGCACATGATATAAAATGCTGCAAAAAAAATACGAAAATGAAAAAAATCCGACATGCCATAGCGATATTTGAAAAGGTAAATGTAAATACAACTATTCAGTATGAAACAAGTAAAAGCAGGAGATACAGTTCAGGTACATTATCACGGTAAACTGACTAATGGTACCACATTCGACAGCTCATCAGGGCGCGAACCTCTTGAGTTCGAGGTGGGCACAGGTTCAGTGATCAAAGGGTTTGACGAGGGGGTGCTGGGTATGGCTGTTGGGGATAAGAAGACCCTGGAAATTCCTTTTAGCGATGGGTATGGTCCCAAGGACGAGAACATGGTGGTTGAATTTCCAAGGGCTAATTTGCCCGACGACCTAAACCCCGAACTGGGAATGCAGTTGAGTATGACTGTCGGCTCGGGTCAGGTGATACCTGTGACTATAGTTCAGCTTGGCGATGAAAACGTTACGCTCGACGCAAATTCACCCCTGGCGGGGGAGGACCTGGTTTTTGATGTTGAGATTGTTGATATAAAAAGCCCTTCTTCTATCATATTACCCGGTTAACGCTGAGTTAATCGACTAAACACCTGAAAAAACCTGTCAGTGCTTGCATCACGACAGGTTTTTTTCTATTTTGTCCGAAATATCCGACCGATGAAATCCCTTCGATCAGCAATGATTCTGCCTGTTCTTTTTAGTTTTGCAATTAACTCCATGGCCCAGGCCGATTCAACTTACTGTTCAACTCTTGCATTGAAGTATGCCGACAGCCTTTCCAATGCTTTCAGGGATCAGAACTGGAATAGATATCTCTCCATCACCTACCCGGGATTAATTACATATTACGGAGGAACGAGAAGTTTTCAATCCTACATCCAAAGAGTAAGGTCAGTGAGCAACTCAACTGCTATCAGGGATCACGTGGCACTGGATCTTATTCAAATTTCAGCCAACAATTCGGGAGAATGGCAATGTGTGATCCGGAAGATGGGTTCAACAGTGATAGACGGAAAAAAAGCGATGATAATATCCTATCTCATCGGGCAGTCAACCGATGATGGTAATTCCTGGAAATTCCTCGACGTTTCTTATAATGCTACGGAAAAGCTCAACGATATCATGCCCGAACTTTTCGACGGGTTAAATGTACCCGAAAGAAGGATCATTTTTGAAAAAGGCCAGCTGGCGAGTGCAGAATAAACTGCGCATTATGCTGTTGCTTTGACCGTTTTTTTGCCCAGCCACCACCCCAGCCACAGCCCTGTAAGCCCCCATCCAACAAGGGCATCGATAAAATAGGCGGTGAGGTCGAAAGTCTCATACCAGATATGATTCGTGTAAGGGGCGTTAAGAAAAACAATAAATCCCGTAAACAATGTGGCCAGGAACACAGTGGAAAAGTTGAGCGTGGGTATGCGTAAAAGAATCCAGCATAGTAAACCCACCATCAGAATGTTCACTATGATGACCCTGACGATATTCATACCCATGCTGAAATCCATTTTCTTGTGATAAGCAAGAATTGCCCAGGGTTTGCCTTCAGCTTCCATCATATATTTTTTCATCATGTCCTCATTAGCACCTACGGGGAGAGTTGGCAGAAAATAAGACCCATCCTCCGTAATCTGTTCACCAAGAAAGGCCATGATCTTGTCCTGATTGGGCGTATACTGGTTCGCAGGCCGATGCAGGTCAATAATTGTCCATGATAGGGTCTGGCAGATGAAGATGATGACACCGCCAACCAGAGCACCGATGAGTAAGCGTTTCATTGTCCGGGGTTTTAGTCGCAGAAGGTAATAATATTTCTGGAAAAGCGGTCAAATTCTACACGGCTGGCTGCAGATTTCTTACTTTTCTGACTGCCGCGCCACCAAGTACCAGAAGTAATAGTGTGCAGATGAGCGAAGCTTCGAATCCAAATTCGCCGCCGCTTATCGCGGTTACTCCCGGGTCTCTTTCCATTGTGAGCAGGCTGTCGAATGAAAAACCGCTCACCGGAAAGCCAAGCAGCGGTCCCTGGAAAAGATTCCAGCTGAAATGAAATCCGACCGGCATCCAGAGATTACGGCTATATATAAACGCAATGCCCATGACCAGGCCCCCCAGGAATATGTTTATTATCCCGATCAGCGGAATGCCGGGATTCGTTAGATGAACCATTGTGAATAATCCAGAACTGATGGCCAACGCCAGCCATTTATTGAATGATTTCAACAGGTTCCTGAGTACATACCCCCGGTAAACAAGTTCCTCTGAGAAGGAAACCAGCAATATGGAGCCAAACGCAGTGATGAGGTCCCAGCCTTCGAGGTACACGCTGGTCCACTCAAACCCCCGGAACAGGAAGATGATTACTGCCCCGGCGCAAACTACAGAAGCCGCTATGAGGGCTCCTATCAGAATGTCCGGATATAACATATTCAATCTGAAGCCCAGGCTTGCAAAACTCCTCCTGTCGATGTACACCCTGAAGAAATAAACGAAAACAAGGGCGAGTATTGCTGAAACAAGGAACCATAAGTGTATGGACGTAATTAAGGAACCCGCCGATATGGACACTACCGAATAGATCAAAACCAGCAGCAGTGCCTTAATCCAACCTTTCTCTATCATCGCGGGCGTTTCCTTTCTTGACACCATATATGTTTATCTTGCCGAAAAAATTAACAATCAATGTTTGCAGAGTATAAATATAGTGTAGCAGAGCGGTTTTTGAAATACGTCAGAATTAATACCCAGAGTGATCCGGCCTCGGTTTCGCAACCTTCCACCTCTTCGCAGCTGGATCTGAGCCGCCTGTTGGTAGAAGAACTTCATCAATTAGGCATAAGCGATGCCGAACTTGACGAGTGGGGCTATGTGTATGCTACGATTCCCTCCAACAGTCCGGGCACTGTGCCTGTGCTCTGCTTCTGCGCACATGTTGACACCTCCCCGGATTGTTCAGGTGATAACGTCAGACCCCTGGTACACTCAAATTATGACGGGAGTGATATTGTTTTGCCAGACGACAATGCACAGGTCATCAGGGTAAGCGATCATCCCTATCTGGCAGAAAAAGCAGGTGATGATATCATCACTGCTTCTGGGACAACATTGCTTGGGGCTGATGATAAGGCCGGGGTGGCCGTGATCATGGATATGGCGCAATTCTTTTGCGCTCATCCTGAACTGCCCCATGGCGCCATCAGGATCCTGTTCACTCCCGATGAAGAAATTGGAAGAGGCGTAAATAAAGTTGACATGCAAAAACTGGGAGCAAATTTTGGATATACGCTCGACGGCGGTGAACTGGGCACATACGAAGACGAAACTTTTTCCGCGGACGGCGCAACTATTACACTAGACGGAGTTGCAGCCCATCCGGGATACGGAAAAGACAAGCTAGCGAATGCATTGAAGATGGCGGCTGATCTCATTGCCTCACTTCCCAGGGATTCATTTTCTCCGGAAACCACTGCCGACAAGGAAGGGTTTATTCATCCTGTAAGAATATCCGGCACTGCGGAAAAGGCGGTGATAGAATTTATCATCCGTGACTTTCATACCCGTAAACTGGGCGACTACGAGAATTTCCTCCAGGACAGGATGAATGATATTGCCGCAAACTATCCAGGTTCCTCAGTTAAAATGGAAGTTCAGGAGCAATACCGAAACATGAAGGAGGTGATTGACCAGTATCCGATGGTTTCTGAAAATGTGCGCGAGGCAATAAATCGGTCTGGTATTGCCGTTATGAGCAGCAGCGCCCGGGGAGGAACAGATGGCTCAAGACTCTCTTTCATGGGACTGCCCTGCCCGAATATTTTTACCGGGGAAATGGCATTTCATGGAAAACACGAATATGTGAGTATTCAGGACATGCAGAAAAGTGTGGAAGTGATCGTTCGTCTTGCTATGATCTGGGAAGAGCAGTCGTCTGAGAAATCCGCTCAATGATTTTCACGGCGTGCTCCCTTGAATTTTCGATAAACCAGACATGGGTGTTCATTCCACCGCAAACCACTCCCGCGAGATAAATATTGGGCATGTTGGATTCCATACTCTCGGGGCTATACGAAGGTTGCAGGGTGGCATCGTCTGAAATCGTGACGCCGGATCTTCTCAGCAGTTCAAAGTCGGGCTGATAGCCGGTCATGGCGATGACGAAATCATTGGCAATCGTGACGTTTCCATCGGGGGTACTGATGTCTACCTCCTCACTGCGGATGCCTGTAATTGTGGAGTTGAAGTATGCCCTGATACTTCCTTCGGCGATTCTGTTTTCAATGTCGGGCCGCACCCAGTATTTCACCCTTTGGCCAATGCCCTCGCCCCTGGTAACCATAGTTACCTTAGCGCCTTTCCTGAAGGTTTCCAACGCCGCGTCCACAGCCGAATTGTTGGCGCCCACCACTACTACGTTGTGTGTGGCATAAAAATGCGGGTCCTTATAATAATGCGTCACTTTGGGAAGATCTTCGCCTGGAATGTGCATCAACACAGGAATATCATAGAAGCCAGTGGCGATGACCATATGCGTGCAGAAATACTCGCTCCTGGAAGTGGACACTTTGTAAACTCCATTTCGGGGGGAGATGCTCAGCACTTTTTCCTGCAATTTGATATGCAGGTTGTTGGATACAGCCACTCTGCGATAATACTCAAGCGCTTCCGGCCGCGTAGGTTTGATGTTGTTTGAAACAAAAGGAACACCGCCTATCTCCAGTTTTTCAGACGTAGAGAAGAAGGTCATGTTAAGCGGGTAATTATAAATTGAATTGACCAGACATCCCTTTTCAAGAATCAGAAAATCGAGTCCTTTCTTCTTTGCTTCTAAGCCGCAGGCAATGCCGATCGGCCCTGCACCCACGATGATCAGATCATGATGATTATCCATAGCGTCAAAAGATATCAAAGTTATATAGTACTTTCATCAAAACTACAGCCATGAACTTTCTGATCAGTTATTGGTGGATCTTTGTCATCATCATTATCCTTTTTGCTGGACTAAAGACAATCAACCAGGGCATGGTGGGAGTGGTGACAATATTCGGCAAATACCAGCGAGTACTTCTGCCTGGTCTCCGGCTTATCATTCCGTTCATTGAACAGATCTACAAGAAAATAAGTATTCAGAACCGCTCAATTGAAATGGAGTTCCAGGCGGTGACTGCCGACCAGGCTAATGTGTATTTTAAGAATATGTTGCTGTTTGCGGTACAGAATGCCAACGAGGACACGATAAAAAAAGTTGCATTCAAGTTTATCAGTGAACGCGAGCTGATGCAGGCCCTGACCCGTACGATCGAAGGAACCGTGCGTTCTTTCGTGGCCACCAAAAGACAGGCCGAGATCCTCGCCCTTCGCCGGGAAATAGTGGAGTACGTGAAGGAACAAATTGATGCGCTGCTTGAAGAATGGGGCTATCATCTACTCGATCTGCAGATCAATGACATCACTTTCGACAAGGCCATCATTGAATCGATGAGCAGGGTAGTGGCAAGTAACAACCTGAAAGCCGCGGCTGAAAATGAGGGGCAGGCTTTGCTGATCACTAAAACCAAGGCCGCGGAAGCGGACGGTAATTCAATAAAAATCGCGGCTGAAGCCGAACGTGAGGCAGCCCGGCTCAGAGGACAGGGTGTGGCACTTTTCCGCCATGAAGTGGCTAAGGGTATGAGTGAAGCGGCAGCCCAGATGAAACAGGCAAATCTTGATACCAACGTGATCCTGTTCAGCATGTGGACCGAAGCCATCAAAAACTTCGCGGAATATGGAAAGGGCAATGTGATCTTTCTGGATGGTAGTCCCGATGGCATGGAACATACGATGAAACAGATCCAGGCAATGATGATCAAGCCAAGTGGAACGAGTTAGAAGATCAGTTCCTGGTTCTTGGTACTAGGATTGTCGGGAATTCTGTTGCGGTGCCTGAGATAATAAATGGCAGCAATCGTTAGAGAAATAAAGAAAAGAATGAGCATCAGGTCCCGAAAATTATTAAGAGCAAAATTAGCGGGTGAAAGCACCGCAAGATTGTCAACAAATTTTCCCGCTGCCTTATGTGTGGTTTTCCAATTCTGTTGTGATAACTGCATTATCTCATCTACATAATAAGGGTCTTTCATACGGCTGTACATGAAGCTGTGAATGCTGACAAAGGAAGCCGCAATCAAACTGGAAACAATGCCAGTCAAACTAAGCGACATCCATTTTACTTTGATCGACCGGCTGTAAAAATTCAACGATAACCAAATGACGGTCACGATGCTGCCGAAAAACAAAGTGAGGAAAACAAGATTTGCAGTAAAAGTGTCGGGTAAAAAACGTCTTACATATGTTGCGCCGATCAGGATAGCAGAGATAACAACCCCTGTAAAAAATCCTGTTATGGCGGCTTTTTTCATCTGAGATGGCTTTTAAGACTTGTTTAAATATAGGGATATTAGTCTGAAAAAATTCAGGAAATATTTTCGGGTATATGATGTATCATGCACACATTCTCAAACTTTTAGGAAATATTAACCGGCCCACTCCGTTTTAGACACACATTTGTTTACATTTACACCTATAAAAAAAATTCCATAGATGAATTTATTTTTTTTACAAATTGATACTTCGGCGGCTGCAGCGCAGGCTGCATCGACGATCGCTCAGCCTGAACCACAGATCAACTTCATGGACCTGTTGTCGAAGGGTGGTGTGCTGATGATTCCGCTGGGTATTCTGTTTGTGATTGCGATTTTTGTGTTTTTCGAAAGGCTGATCTACATCAGGAAGGCTTCGAAGATTGAGGATAATTTCATGAACATTATCCGTGACAATATTGTGACCGGCAATGTGAACGCCGCAAGAGCAATGGCAAGGAATACGAATAATCCGGTTGCCAGGCTTATCGACAAGGGCCTCCAGCGCATTGGCAAGCCAATTGACGCTATTGAGAAAAGCATGGAAAATGTGGGTAAGCTGGAGATGTACAAGATGGAACGAAACCTGAACATACTCTCCCTGATTGCAGGCATCGCCCCGATGTTCGGTTTCCTGGGTACTATCTTCGGGATGTTCCAGTTGTTCTTTCGCCTGGCATCCACTGGCGAATTTACCATCCAGTCAATGGCAGATGGTATTTACACAAAACTGATCTCATCTGCAGTCGGCCTGATCATCGGTCTGCTTGCTTATATTGCTCATAATTATCTGAGCACACAGATTGATAAAACAGCTAACAGGATGGAAGCATCATCAGCAGAATTTGTGGACATCCTGCAGGAGCCTACTCGGTGAGTAATTATCCCTGGTAAAACTACTATATGAACATCAGAAGGAAGTTAAGAGGACATACTGAAGTGCACACGGGGCCGCTTAATGACATCCTGTTCATCCTGCTCATGTTCTTTCTTATCGCCTCCACACTCGCCAACCCCAATGTGATCAAATTGTCCAACCCTAAGGCAAAGGGCGACACGAAGACCAAGCAAAATGTAGTGGTCAATATCGATGTAAAAAAACATTATATCGTAAATGGGAAGCCTGTTGAGCTTGCAAATCTCAAGGCCTATTTGCAACCCCTGATCGCCAAGGATTCAACGAATGCCACTATAGCTATCAATGCCGATAAACTAGTGGCAGTAGATGAAGTTGTGGCCGTTATGCGCGTTGCCCGCGAACTCGGCGCCCGCACGGTCCTCATGGTAGACAAATCAGGTGTGCAATGATGAACTACCTGCCCTGATCATCCTTTCTTTGCCCTGCATATCCTTCCTCAATTCTATTTGTGACCATCCGGATTCATTTAACAGGTCTGCCGTCTGTCTGCCAAATTCTCCATTGATCTCGAGATAGAGCAAACCATTTTCCTTCAACCTGGATCTTCCCAGTGCCGACAATCTGCGATAGAAAATCAACGGGTCCTCATCATGCACAAAAAGTGCAACACCCGGTTCAAACCTGGTAACGTGACCCGCCATCTCATTTGCCTGGCTCGCAGGAATGTAGGGAGGATTGCTGACGATGATGTCGGCGAGCGGAATGCTTTCAAACTGCGCTTCATCCATAAGGTCCATGATGCCAAAATTAATCACCACACCAAGCCTTCGTGCGTTTTCCATGGCTACGGCAAGGGCGCCTTCACTGATGTCAAATCCCGAAACCTGTGCAGTTGGAATGTTTTTTTTGATGCTTATCGGAATGCAGCCGCTCCCGGTGCCCAGGTCCACCACAACTGACTCGGGTAAATTCATTTGCTTCAGATCCGAAATGATCCATTGGGTGAGTTCCTCAGTTTCGGGACGCGGAATCAGCACATGGCTGTTGACATAAAACTGTATACCGCAAAACCATGCTTCACCCAATATGTATTGAACGGGTTGATGCTCCCCGAGCGCTGCAACTATACGCGGGAAGTCGGCACTGGCCTTTGCCGACAATGGAACCTGTTTGTTGATCACCCGGTCAATTTTTTTCCAGCCGGTGAGGTGTTCGAGCACCAAATCGGCAATATTACGCGCTTCCCTGGGATCGTACACGTGGTATAGCTGAAATAACAATTGCTGGTTGGCCTCCTGCATGGTCATGCCGGCAAACTTAAATGATTTTCGTTTCCTTAATTTTATCACCGCATGTCAACAGAAGAACTATACATGAACCGTTGTCTGCAGCTCGCCCGGCTGGGAGCTGGATCCGTGCTACCCAACCCCATGGTAGGAGCAGTGCTTGTACATGATAACCGAATTATCGGCGAGGGGTATCATAAATACTATGGAGGGCCGCATGCGGAACCGAATTGTATCAACTCCGTTCCCGCTTCACTGCAGCACCTGATCTCATCTTCCACTTTGTACGTTTCGCTCGAGCCCTGTTCGCACTTTGGTAAAACGCCGCCCTGCGCCGACCTGATTATACGTTTTCGGATACCCAGGGTAGTTATTGGCTGCCGCGATATTTTCGACAAAGTAAGTGGACGTGGGATTGAAAAACTCGTTGCAGCAGGTGTGGACGTTCATACTGGTGTGCTTGAAGGAAAATGCCGGGATCAGAATAAGAGGTTTTTCACGCTTCATGGAAAAAAAAGACCATACGTTGTTCTGAAATGGGCGGAAACGGGCAACAGCAAAATTGGATCTTCCGGAACAAATCGTCTGCGCATCACCGGCAGTGTCACCGATATAATGGTCCATAAATGGAGGAGTGAAGAAGGCGCCATCATGGTAGGTACGACAACCGCGAGGCACGACAATCCGCGGCTTACAAACCGGCACTGGTATGGACACTCACCCATAAGAGTAGTGATTGACAAAGAACTTGGCCTTTCGTCGGAACTGCATTTATTTGATCAGAAGGTTAAGACGATTATTTACAATTCGCTGCGAAATGCGGAAGATGGCCTGAACAGTTATCAGCAGGCCGAACTTACTGAAAATGGCATCAGGGAAATTCTTGGGAACCTGGCATCCCGAAATATTTCAAGTGTGATGGTTGAGGGTGGCGCGCGGCTGACGCAGTCTTTTGTTGAAAGCGGTTGCTGGGACGAGGCACGAGTAATCACTAATGAGTCCATGATCGTAGAAGCCGGAGTAACGGCTCCTCAATTAAAGGATCACGTATTTATCAAAGAAGAAAGTTCCGGAGGCGAGAAGATCAGGTATTATCGCCACCGTCAAAACGCGGGCTGACTGGTAAGTCATTTGAGCCTGGGCTATACAGATAAAAACCTCTGCCGCTTTTTTTTCCAAGTTCCCCCGCCTGCACCATGGCCACGAGTAAAGGTGCAGCGATATAATGGGGCTTGCCCAGGCCTTCGTGCAATACATTCAGAATTGCCAGGCACACATCCAGACCGATAAAATCAGCAAGCTGCAGCGGTCCCATGGGGTGTGCCATCCCCAGTTTCATGATCGTATCGATTTCCCTTACACCGGCCACGCCGTCCTGAAGTGCAGTGATGGATTCATTGAGCATGGGCATAAGTATCCGGTTGGCGATAAAGCCGGGATGATCGTTCACTACACAAGGGACCTTACCCATTTTCCTGCTCAGCGATACAATTTCATCGGTTACCTGAGGGTCAGTATGCCTGCTCCTGATCACTTCCACCAGTTTCATAACAGGCACAGGGTTCATAAAATGCATGCCTATTACACGAGATGGTCGGCCCGTTACCGAAGCAAGGGAAGCAATGGAGATAGAAGAGGTGTTGGTTGCGAGGATGCAGTTAGCAGCTGCCTGTTGGTCAAGTTGCCGGAATATGCTTTTCTTGAGATCTTCATTTTCAGTCGCAGCTTCAATTATCAAGTCTACACCTGAAATACCGGCGGTAACTTCAGTGGTTGTAGAAATCAGGTTGAGAGTGTCTTTTTTTTGTTCCGCCGTGATTGTGCCTTTGGCTACCTGACGCCCCAGATTGGCGGCAATGGTATCCAGCGCCTCTTCTGTCTTCGAGGAGTCAACATCTATCAGGCTGACAGTAAATCCATGGAGGGCAAAAAGATGTGCTATGCCGTTGCCCATCGTACCTGCCCCGATAACGGCCACTTTGCTGATCATGAGTGAAGATCAATCTTTTTTCCGTTTGTAATCCCCTCTTTTCCAGGCCTTGATGAATTCATTCCAGGCGAAGGGGTTGAATATATTCTGCGGAGGGGCCTGGCCCGCATAATATTGCCTGGCGGCCACATTCCTCAGGTTCAGGTTAGCCGCCTCCCGGCCGTCGCGCGGAAGACTCTGTTCAAGGATACGTCTTTTCGAAGCGTCGGTGTTCTGCCGGGCGATCTCATACAGATCAGCCGGGATATTGGCATTGACAAAATCGCGCTCAAACTGCTCCTTGGTGGGCCTGGGGTGTATGATGGTCATGGGCAGATAAACGGTGTCGGTCACCAGCAACTGGATCATACTATACTGATTGCCTTCAATATTGCGGGGAATATCCACGAGTTTGGGCTTGTACCCGACGGATGTAAACTGGATCTGATCGCCTTTCATGACAACAATGGAGAAAACGCCCTCCTCATTACTCAGTGTGCCTCTGTTTTGTCCCTTAACCATCACGGTCACGGAGGGCACACCCTGGAGACTGTCGGCCGTCATTACCACACCGAAAAGCTGCACAACCGAATCTTTTAGTTTTTCAAATTGGGCTGAAACGGAAAAAGGCAGAACAAACAGCAGAACCAGGCCGGGTATAACTCTTTTCATTGCCTTCAAACCTACGTTTTTTTGTTTAATGAGTTTGGAGGGCAAACAAAATTTTAACACTCAGCGCGGACACCTGAAAATAGAAGGGAATAACCCGATGCAATCTTTAATTTTGTGCCATTATCCATTTGGGAATTAAAGCTGAAATATGACAGAGGAGAAAGTACTGGAAGCATTGAGCAATGTGCAGGAGCCCGACCTGGGAAAGGACCTGGTGACACTGAACATGGTAAGGGACATCAGGATAAACGACAACAATGTGGCTTTCACGGTGATGCTTACCACGCCTGCCTGTCCATTAAAGGACCTGATCAGGAATGCCTGTATAAATGCGGTGAAACTGCTGGTCAATCCTGATGCGGTTGTCTTTGTCAATTTCGGATCTCAGACCAGCTCAAACCGTAAGGATCCGCACACAGTGTTGCCTAATGTAAAAAATATTATTGCTGTTGTCAGTGGCAAGGGTGGGGTGGGCAAAAGTACTGTGGCCGCCAACCTCGCCTTAAGTTTTGCGCAGGATGGAGCGCGGGTAGGGTTGATGGATGCCGACATATACGGTCCCAGCCTGCCGATCATGTTTGGTGTGCGTGGACTGCGGCCGATGATGCGCGACAATGGAGCGAAAGGCATCATCGTTCCTCTAGAAAAATTTGGTATCAAGCTCATGAGTATTGGTCTGCTCGTCGACGATAAAAGCGCAGTGGTTTGGCGAGGGCCGATGGCCAGCAGCGCAATAAAACAATTTGTAACCGAGGTGGACTGGGGCGACCTCGATTACCTGATTATCGACATGCCTCCGGGCACTGGCGACATTCATCTGACTTTAATGCAAACCGTGCCTGTTACCGGCATCGTTGTGGTTACCACCCCACAGGATGTAGCATTGGCCGATGCCAAGAAAGCGATTGCCATGTTTGGGCAGGCTCAACTCAAGGTACCCATCATTGGGCTTGTTGAAAACATGAGCTACTTCATACTGCCTGGCATGGCGGATGAGCCGGCGAATCGTCAGTATATTTTTGGCAGGGAAGGTGGAAGAAAGTTGGCCGAGGAATATGACATTCCTTATCTCGGATTTATCCCACTTATCCAGGCTATCCGCGAGGGCGGCGATGCGGGCGTTCCTGCAATGGCAGGCGAAGATGAGGGCCCAAAAAATGCATTCCTGAGTTTCGCGGGCACCACTGCTCGTAGTATCGCCATGAGAAATGCAAACATGACCAGCGAGCGAACAGCAGAAGTAGTGGAATTATAAATTACTCACCCGGGGAAAATGACCAGAAAGGAATTAATTCAGGCAATCATAAATAAGGAAACCTATCTATGCGTTGGACTGGATTCGGACATTGAAAAGATTCCCGGTCACCTGAGAATGCAGCACGATGCGCAGTTTGAATTCAACAAACAGATCATCGACAGTACCCTCGATCATTGTGTTGCCTATAAGATCAACACGGCATTTTACGAATCCCAGGGCAGTAAAGGTTGGGAAGCCCTGGAGAAAACGGTCAGCTACATCCCCTCTACCCATTTTACCATTGCCGACGCGAAACGTGGGGACATTGGCAACACCTCGACTCAATATGCCAGGGCCTTCTTCGAGACGATGAGTTTCGATTCAATAACGGTGGCTCCATATATGGGCGCAGACAGCGTACTTCCCTTTCTTGCTTACCCTGGAAAGTGGGCAATTGTTCTGGCACTCACTTCAAACAGTGGGGCCCAGGATTTTGAGCTTCTGAACACATCAGCCGGATCCTTGTATGAAGCGGTGCTGGAAAAAACTGCCGCCTGGGGAACGATTGATAACCTGATGTTCGTTGTGGGTGCCACCCAGCCCGCCATCCTGGGAAAGATCAGGAAAAATTATCCATCGCATTTCTTCCTGGTGCCGGGTGTCGGCGCTCAGGGAGGTGACCTGGAAAAATTATCCGAAGCAGGTCTTACCGAGGATGGTGGCCTGCTCGTAAATGCCAGCAGGGCGATCATCTTTGCTGCCGATGGACGGGATTTTGCGCGCGCCGCCCGTGACCGTGCAAGACAATATCATCGGGAAATGCAGCGTTATTGGGATCGTCACCGGTCCGGTTTTTAATATACCATTCCTTGTTTGGTTCGATTTTTGTTTATCTGACTGCCGGTTATAAAAAAAATTTTCGGACCTGGTTTGCTTGTATGTTTTCCCCTGAAAAGTGTTCCACATCATTTTTAACCCTATTTGTGCCAACCCGTATAACCATTTAGCATGAAATTTTTCACCTTTGTAATTCTGTGCGCAGGAATAATCACCTCTGCCGCGAAGGCACAGACAGTTACCACTATTGCTTCACTTCGCTCCTCAGGGGCTTCTCTGACCAATACTGCCTGGTTTATCACGGACGCGGGCAGGCAGGGCGTATTCATGCTCGACACCAGGGATATTGAGAGTCCCGACAATGGGGGAACCATCATTGTGAGTGGTTCCAAGCGATTCAGAAGAGTATACACCGGTCCAATTGACGGACGATGGTTTGGCATGGTGGGTGATTACAACGGGCCAATCGGTACGGACAATGCGGACGCCCTCAGGGCTGCCATTGCAGCGGCAAAAACAAATGAAACTGTACTTATCCCGGAAGGGCAATATCTCTTCAGGAGTACCATAGTATTGCCGCTGACCCAGGTAAAGAAGGTTAGACTGGAGATCAGGGGACATGTTTTTTTCAACAAGGTCACCGGTTTTGTCATCGAGGGTATGGATCAGGAATTCAGGTCATATGGCATGATCGTTGGCCTGAATACCGGGGCAACTACCGAAGCTGGCTATAATGCATATACAGGCGACGGATTATACCTGAAAAATGCGGTTCAATGTCATATTGAAGTGAATGAGATCAAGGACTTCAAAAACGGCATTCACATGGTGGGCGAACGATTTGGAGGTATTGAGGTGGGCTGCCAGTTCAACCAGATCTGGTTCAATTCGATCCATCACAATCATACACAGATCCGGCTAACTAACAAGGGCGGTTCTACGGCAACGTGGAATAATGAGTCCAATTGGTATGGTGGCCAGGTCGGCCGCGGTATCCCGCGAGTAACATATGGAGGCGGTGGATGGTATGGAATTGTCTTTAACAAAGAATCTGGCCCTGCCGATCAGAAATATATTAACGGTCATAATTTTTATAATGTTGGCTTCGAAGGCGTGGAAAAAGCGCTGGTGATGAACAATGCCGATTACAATAATTTTATTGCAGGAGGATTTGAGCTCGAAGGTAGCCACTATGGGATCGACCTGGATCCGGTGACCGCCGTGGGCAACCGTTTCATCGGGGTCACCTCCCTGGACGAAAAGCAATTTGTCACTGGCAGACTGGGTGTTGGCACGGTGGTGCAGGGGGTTGCACTTTGGGGCGGAGCAGTCAACAGCAAGGCCTATATGGGTTACGATGCGGTGAATTCAGTGACGCCAAATAAGTTGCTCGTGACCACTAACGCTTATAGTTATACCAACTTTGTGGTCAACAAGGTACATGACCTCATAAGTCAGACCGGGCAATTTCCAACCATACAGGCGATGATGTATCGCATAAACGGCGTGATCCGGTCAGTTCCTTTTAAGAAGACATTTTACCATGTAAAAGCCGCTACGGCAGGCAGCCCACTGGACTTACCTGCGAATATCGGTTTGGTGAGGGTGGAAGCCAACCAGGCCAAGGTTTTTAAGATCGACGTAGGCGATCTGGCAGCTTATGGGGAGGAATTCCTTGTTGAATATCTTACTCCCCAGTATCCTATCAGCTTCGTCAGGTCCGACAATTCCGCAGTGATGATTGCGCCAACTTCTTTTCCTTCCGGTGGTACCTACCGTTGTCTTTGGGCCGATGGACAATACAAGATCTCAAAGATTGGTGAAGAATACCTTTCGGCCGAGCAAGGCGGTGGGGCATTCACTATCGGGGCGGGAACGAAAATTCTTTATGTCAATTGGCCCTGGGGTAATGCAGTAACTACTCTTCCTGCCGCAACATCGTGGCCGGGCCGTGAGATAATTATCAAGAACATGGTGGCCGGCAGAACAGTGCAGGTTGTAGGAGTGTCCGCAAGCGATGAAGCGCTGCTACAGGGACGTGGGGCCATGACCGTGAAGAGTGACGGAACCACCTGGAATATTATCGGTATGTACCGTAAGGGCACAACCTACTAAGGAATCCCTATTTTTGTGAACATGGCTGCACGTACAGACCAATTCACAGCACCCGATTATTTTTGTATCGATGATCTCCTGACAGAAGAACATAAGCTGATCAGGCAGTCAGTTCGTGAATTTGTCAGAAAAGAAGTTTCACCCGTAATCGAAGACTATGCCCAACGTGCGGCATTCCCCGAACACCTGGTGAAGAAGATGGGCGAGCTTGGCTGTTTCGGACCTACCATTCCGGTTAAATACGGCGGTGGCGGGCTCGACAATATCAGCTATGGACTGATGATGCAGGAATTGGAACGTGGCGACAGCGGGATAAGGTCAACCGCTTCAGTGCAGGGCTCGTTGGTCATGTATCCTATTCATGCGTTCGGGTCAGAAAATCAAAAACAGAAATATCTTCCAAAACTTGCCTCCGGCGAATGGCTCGGTTGCTTCGGATTAACCGAACCCGACCACGGGTCAGATCCTGCATCGATGACATCCAGGTTTACTGATGAAGGTGATCACCTCATACTTAATGGAGCTAAAACATGGATCAGCAATGCCCCTTATTCACAGGTAGCCATCGTCTGGGCGAAAGGGCCCGACGACGAGGTGCGGGGTTTAATAGTTGAAAAAGGCAGTCCTGGTTTTCAGACGCCGGAGATCCATGGCAAATGGAGCCTCAGGGCAAGCGCAACCGGTGAACTGGTTTTCGACAACGTTAAGGTTCCCAAAGAGAATTTGTTTCCCGGTGTAAAAGGAATGAAGGGTCCATTGAGTTGTCTCACAAAGGCGAGGTATGGAATTGCCTGGGGCGCATTGGGGGCCGCAATGGATTGTTATGATACCGCACTCCGTTACAGTAAGGAAAGGCTCCAGTTCAATAAGCCCATTGGTGCCTTTCAACTGCAACAAAAAAAACTGGCCGAGATGATCACCGAAATCACCAAGGCCCAGCTGCTGAACTGGCGGCTCGCGGTATTGATGGATGAAGGCAGAGCCACCCCTCAGCAGGTATCCATGGGCAAGAGAAATTCCTGTGCAATTGCCGTTGAGATCGCCCGGGAAGCCCGCCAGATACTTGGTGCAATAGGCATATCCGGAGAATTTCCGGTGATGAGACATATAATGAACCTGGAAAGCGTGATCACATACGAAGGAACGCATGATGTGCACCTGCTCATCACCGGTATGGACATTACCGGCTTAAACGCGTTCAAATAAATCTAACCGTCATGAGAGTCTTCCTTATTGGGTTTATGGGCTCGGGAAAAACACACTGGGGAAGGCAGCTTGCCTCAAAACTGCAGATTCCTTTTTTTGATCTCGACGAACTGATCTCGCAGGGAGAAAACAAAACCATCACGGAAATTTTCAGTGAGTCGGGCGAAGAATATTTCAGGATGCGAGAAAGGGAAACCTTGAGTTCAATCATAGATGAATATCCTTCTGTGGTATTGTCTACAGGCGGAGGAACACCCTGCTTTTTCAACAATATCGAAAAAATGAAAAAGTATGGCATCGTGGTATGGCTGAATACCGAGGTAGAAGTTATTTTGCAACGCCTGATGAAGGAAAAAGAAAAAAGGCCGTTGATAAGAGATATACCTGACGAAGAGCTTAAAACCTATATCATCCGCAAGCTCAACAAGCGAAGGATGTATTATGAACTGGCCAACGTTGTCCTGGACAACGAAAGTGATATCTCAACCAATGCATTTATCCAAACAATCATCCATGCATAGACCGTTTCTTCTCATCTCCTTCATACTCGCTGCGCTGGCAGTTGTACTCGGCGCTTTTGGCGCACATGCACTGAAACAAACGCTTTCCGCCGAAAGTCTCGGCGCTTTTGAAACAGGAGTGAGGTACCAGTTTTACCACTGCTTTGCGCTGATGATCACTGGTATTATTTATGAAAACTACCGCAACATATGGATCCGCTTCGCTGGTTACGCATTTGTGGCGGGCGTTCTGCTCTTTTCAGGCTCTCTCTACCTGCTTGCCTGGCTGAAAACCACTGCCAGTACCGGCCTGTCTGGTGTTGGCATTGTTACACCAATAGGAGGCATATGCCTGATTGCGGGATGGATATTTCTTCTTTCCGGCGTGATGATCCGCAGATCGAGCGCGCTCAAATCAATCTGAGTTGACTTCCACGTCAAATGACACGAGTGTGCCAAGATCGTTGACAATGCTGAATGCACCGTTGACGTCCTGCATTCTTTTTTTTATGTTGCTGAGTCCGTTTCCGAACCTTCTCAGGTTGCCCGTGTCGATACCAGTTCCGTTGTCCTTTATCGTGATCATGAGCCTCTTCCTTTCTAGCCGCATTGTGATGAGCACTTCGGTTGCCTGCGCATGTTTGAGTATGTTGTTCAGGGTTTCCTTAAAACTTAGGAAGATATTTCGCCTTTTCTCCCCGCTCATTTCCATTTCCGTTAATTCGCCAACCTTTACGACGCAGTTGACGGAAGAGCCGTCGAAATATTCGGTGGCAAATGCTCTCAGGTAAGCCACCAGGTTCTCCAGGGTGTCGTTGGAGCTTTTCATTGTCCAGATAATGGCATTCATTTTACCCAGCAGTTCATTGGCTGAACTGGAAATTTTCCCGATCTCAGGAAAATCTTCAGAATTCATTTTACTTTTGGCGATCTCACTCATCAGGCGTATGGCGGTAACACCGGAACCGAGGTCGTCGTGCATGTCGGCGGAGATCCTGTCCCTTTCTTCCTGCCTTACGGCGAGCATAGCCATTTGTTTTTCAAATTCTTTCCTTTCATTTTCGAGTTTGAACCTTTCTCTTTCTTTGACCTGCCCGATGATGTCCTTTTTATTTTTATACGCCAGGCCTGCCTGGAAAAAAAACATTTCAAACACAAGACCTAGTGCATAATAGAAGAGTGACCGGTTAAATATCGACAAAGGGCTACTGCTGTCGAAGGTCCATTTGAAAATGATGATGCCCTGGGAAATCATCATGAATGTCACTAGCGCGATATTCCCTGCAGCCAGGTAGTTGAGAAGTATGTTTTTTTTCCTGAAACTGTATATGATCACGATAATGCTGATAAAAAAGATCAGAACTTTAATCACGTAGTTTTCCAGAATATTAAGAATGATAAACCGGTCGGTGCCGAAATACACGATGGAGAAACCGATGATCAGCACCGCCAGAGCGGTCGCGGCATATTGCAACATTTTTTCGAGGAAGGGGTCCTTGGTGCCGGTACTTAGGAATTGCCTGATAAAGCCGAGGTAAAAAAACACTCCGCCACAAAGGATCATAAAGTCGAAGTATTCTTCAAAAAAAATATGAAAAACATTTCTCTCGTAGGGCAAAACTACTTTCAGAAACAGCACCAGTGCAGTGTGGAAAACATAAGCGGCATAATAAAGAAACTCTGGATGCCGGTTTTGAATGTATACAGCAAGGGAATATACTATCATCATCGCCATCACACCAGAGCAGAGGAGGCTAATGATATCCAGTGCTGCATCTTTGTTGTTAACCATTCTCAGCCACGACGGATAGAAATTCCTCTCGATCAGTTTTGGCTGATAGGTGTTCGTTCCGGAACGAACGAATCTGAATTTCATGAAATAAATGGTCGTATCGCCACGTGGTGGACGGATGAGCATTGACCCCGATAAAATGCTGAATGGCACTTGTTCCGCGTTTACCTTGTGGAAACTCCCCTCAATGTTTTTACCAGAAGCCATATACATGGTGGCATCACGGATATGGTAACCGGGGTTGAAAAAGTATTGCCCCGAACTGTCGGTGTCATTATACACGCTGAACCTGAGGTAGCAATCCTGTTCCATCAGACTGTCGGGTACTGATTTCCTGGTCACAGCAGGATTAGTAAAATTCAGCCGAGGAATGTCCTGCTCTCTGATTGCGCCCATTGGAGTTGAGAGGCGCAGACATTTCTTTTCGACGGAATCAAAATAACGGATTTTGGAAAGGATGATTATAGAGGTATCTGTAGACTGCGCTGACGATACAGAAAATAATAAGCAAAATATAACAGTGATTCTGAGGCGCATTAAGGCTTTATATGCGCCCTGTAAAGTACTATTTTTGTATCTTTTAATTGAATTAGTACTGCTTATCTTTGTCGCCATGGCGAATCGTTTGAAATCAAGGAGCCAGTCTACCAATCCGGACACTTTAAAACCTGAGAAAATTGAACAGGTTACCGTAAGGGATTTGGTGAAAGATGAACGAACCCATAAGATCATAGGCACCCTGTTTCTGCTTGTCTGCCTCTTTTTATTTACCTGTTTTTCTTCTTATCTTTTTACATGGGCCGAGGACCAGAGTGAGATCAATCGCACGTCACTTTTTTTCCCCGATAAGGAAGTTCAGATTGCCAATATACTGGGAACACTCGGAGCCTGGGTTTCTTATGAGTTGATGAATAATGGTTTTGGTCTCGCAAGTTTTCTGATCTGCATACTTTTTTTTGTTGCCGGTGTCAATGCGATAACTGGCAGGAGAGTCTTCAAATTCTGGAGACATTTCAGGTACGTGACTGCCGGAGTGCTGTTTTTCTGCATTGCCCTCGCCTTTATCGGCCGTGATTCTGTATTCAACTGGGGCGGTGACATTGGTAAGATGTTATCCGACTGGCTTGTGAGTACTATTGGAAATTTCGGAACGACCGCGGTATTGATCGCCGGAGGCTTTGCTTATATCATCTGGCGATTCAATCCTGCATTCCGGCTGCCGGCCCGCAAAATCAAGCCCGCTGCGGCTCCGGACATTCCTGACGAAGAAACGAACGTGATAGTCAGCAAAAAAGAGAAGGTGAAAAACAGGCTGAAAGCCGGAGAATCACTGACCCTTTCCCCATTATTGCCGGAAGAGCAACTGGCACCCATGACGCTGACTGAAATAGCTGCAAAAAACGAAGTTCCGCTAAAGATCAATGAAGTTGAACCTGGAAATACGCCTCTCAGGTTCGAGCAGGTATTCAATCCCGATACGCTCCCCGAAAAGAAATCAAGGGTCATTGTTCCGGAGCCCGAGCTGGTCATAAAAACATATACGCCGGAAGCGCCTGATGGCACTGACCCGGACGCCACCCTTGTTCCCGAGGTGGCACCCTATGAGCCCACATTGGACCTCAGGGATTATAAATATCCATCTATGGACCTGCTGGAGATGCATGGTAGCGAGAAAATCATCCAGGATCCTACCGAACTCGAAGCCAACAAGGATCAGATCATCAACACGCTCAAGAATTACGACATCAATATACTCAAGATCAGTGCGACTGTTGGTCCCACGGTTACCTTGTATGAGATTGTTCCGATTGCAGGCGTCAGGATCTCGCGGATAAAAAATCTTGAGGACGACATCGCACTCAGTCTTGCCGCATTGGGAATAAGGATCATTGCTCCCATTCCAGGTAAGGGAACCATTGGCATTGAAGTGCCCAATGTGAAGAAAACTGTCGTGAGTATGCGCACTCTGCTTGCTTCAGAAAAGTTCCAACTCAATAATTACAGTTTGCCTATTGCCATTGGAAAAAAGATTGACAACGACAATTTCATTGTCGATCTGACCACCATGCCCCATTTGTTGATGGCGGGGGCAACCGGCCAGGGAAAATCAGTAGGACTCAATGCCATTCTGGTTTCCCTTCTTTATAAAAAGCATCCTTCACAGCTAAAGCTTGTGCTGGTAGACCCGAAAAAAGTGGAGCTCAGCCTGTACAAGACTATCGAAAAGCATTTTCTTGCCAAGCTTCCCGGGGAAGAAGAGGCGATCATCACCGATACCAAGAAAGTGATCAACACCCTTAACGCGCTTTGTATAGAGATGGACAACCGCTACGACCTGCTCAAGGAAGCGGGGGCAAGGAATATCAAAGAGTATAATGAGAAATTCATCAGGCGAAGACTCAATCCAAATAAGGGCCATCAGTTTCTTCCATTCATCGTGCTGGTCATTGATGAGTTTGCCGACCTGATCATGACTGCAGGCAAAGAAGTAGAAATGCCGATCGCCAGGCTGGCCCAGCTTGCCCGGGCAGTAGGCATACATCTAATAATAGCCACCCAACGACCTTCAGTAAACATCATCACGGGAACCATCAAAGCTAATTTTCCGGCACGAATCGCCTTCAAAGTCTCTTCGAAGATCGATTCGAGAACGATCCTCGACACCGGAGGCGCCGAGCAACTCATTGGTAAGGGAGACATGCTGGTTTCTTACAATGGCGAGATAACCAGATTGCAATGCGCCTTCGTGGACACGCCGGAAGTGGAAAGTGTATGCAATTTCATTGGCGACCAGAGAGGATATCCCCAGGCCTTCATGCTGCCTGAATACATCGATGAAAAAGACCTTGAGAACAGAGACTTCAGCCTGCTGGAAAGAGATCCTCTTTTTGAAGAAGCAGCCCGCCTCATCGTCCAGAACCAGGTTGGATCCACTTCCCTGATACAAAGGCGGATGAAACTTGGCTACAACAGGGCGGGCAGGCTGATGGATCAGCTGGAAGCTGCCAATGTGGTGGGCAACAACCAGGGAAGCAAGGCCCGGGACGTACTGATCAAGACCGAAGCCGATCTGGATCAGCATCTTTCTTCACTTGGATAGACAAATTGCTGATTTCCAGTGAGCGACGCCTTAAAAGATCTTTCCTAATTTTTTGCACCCTGCAAACCTTCTCAGTGCATTTGCTGTCTTATACCTGCCACAATTTCAAATCCATATCTTTGCGGCCTTTAAAAAAAACGGATGAAAAAATTAATAATGTTTGCTCTAGTGATGTTTGAACTATCTCGCGGCTACTCCCAGACGAATGATCCTGAGGCCAAGAAGATACTTGACGCGATCAGTGCAAAATTCAAGTCGTACAAGGCAGTGACTTCCGACTTCACCCTTAAGATAGAAGACGCCAATGGAAAAGTTCAGGGCGAGAAAAATGGCAAGGTGTATATGAAGGACAAGAAATACCGGGTGGACATCACCGGCCAGGAAATATACAGCGATGGCGCCACGGTCTGGACCTTCGACAAGGCTGCCAACGAGGTCACTATTAATTCCGTTGACCCCTCTGGCTCGGCGATTACTCCTCAAAAACTATTCACAAGTTTTTACGACAAGGATTTCCTCTACAAATTCAATGGTGAAAAAAAACAGGGAGGAACTGTTTTACAGGAAATAGAAATGACGCCGGTAGACAAAACAAAAGCGTTCCATAAAGTGTACCTCAAAGTAAATAAGAAAACGCATAATGTTGTTTCTACGCAGGTGCTTGAGAAGAATGGAAATAAATACACCTATAGTGTAAACAGCCTTGATGGCAAATCTCCTGTGTCAGAAGACCTATTTGTCTTCAACAAGGGTAAACATCCGGGTGTCGAAGAAGTAGATCTTCGGTAAGTCACATCGCTCCAGCCTTACTTATCCCCGCCCCAGCGAAAGGCATTGATCTCAAATCCGGCCAGGTCCAGGATCCTGTCTACTACCGTCAAAGCCACCGCTTCAATCGTAGCGGGCTTGCTGTAGAAGGAGGGGGTAGCCGGGCAAATGATTCCGCCCGCTTCAGTTACGGTTGCCATGCTGCGGATGTGGATCAAGTTATATGGGGTGTCCCTGATCACGCAGATTAGTTTTCTTCTTTCTTTCAATATTACGTCTGCTGCCCTGCTAATAAGGTCTGAAGAGACACCGGTGGCTATCCTTCCGAGGGTTCCCATCGAACACGGTACAATGATCATCGTGTTGTACCTGCCGGAACCAGAAGCAAATGGGGCCATAAAATCATTGGTGCCGTAATATTTGAGTGGATATCCATCATAGGCCGTGTTGCCGAGTTCTGTTTGCCATACGAGGCGTGCGTTGTCGGTCATTACCACCGACAAATCTGTCCACTGTTCCTTTATGCCCAGTAACTTTTCGATCAGTAAGCGGGCATATATTGCTCCGCTTGCACCAGTAATAGCTACCACGATCTTTTGCATCAACATGACCTTTTTTAGCAGAAATTAACAGTTTTCATACACTATTATACCATGATGTATAATTGGTTAGGCCTGAATTGATGAAGGTCAATTAAATTGAAACTTGAAGAAAAATTACGCGTAATGAACCAATGTTTCAACACCAGGCGGCTATCTTTATGCTTTCATAGGATAAGGTTTAATGGTTATGGTATTTGATTAGTGCAGCCTCCCTTCGGGGAGGCTTTTTTATGCCTGGGCCATATCCGGAATGGCCGCAGACTTGTATTCCCCTGCATCCAGCTTCTTCTTTGTCTCTTCAAAGGCATTCAGGGTAACTGCTATGTCTTCCAGTGAATGAGCTGCGGTTGGAATCAGACGGTAAATAATATGTCCCCTCGGAATAACCGGGTATACCACGATGGAGCAGAAGATGTGGTAGTGTTCTCGGAGGTCCATCACCATGGCAGTGGCTTCTTCAACCCCGCCAGTCATGTAAACGGGAGTAACCGGAGAATCAGTTTTACCAATGTCAAATCCCTTTTCTTTCAAACCCTTTTGCAGCGCCCGGACATTGGTCCAGAGTTTTTCCCGGAGTTCCGGTTTGCCGCGAAGAAGTTCCAGCCGTTTTAGGTTGCCTACGACCAGAGGCATAGGCAGGCTCTTGGCGAAAATTTGCGACCGGGTATTATAACGGATGTAATCGATGATGTTTTTAGGACCCGAAAGAAAGGCCCCAATAGAAGCCATTGATTTAGCGAAGGTGGAAAAATACAGGTCAATCCCGTCCTGTATACCCTGTTCCTCGCCCGCACCAGCGCCGGTTTTGCCGAGGGTTCCAAATCCATGGGCGTCGTCGACAAGTAACCGGAATTCATATTTCTTCTTCAACGAAACGATCTCTTTAAGCTTGCCCTGGTCGCCGGCCATACCGAAGACCCCTTCAGTGATCACAAGGATGCCCCCGCTCTTCTGTTTTGTGAAGAGCGCCGCAGACCTCTGCAGCTGCTTCTCCAGGTCTTCAATATCATTGTGTTTGTATACATACCTGTGCCCTGGGTGCAGTCTCACACCATCGATGATGCAGGCATGACTCTCGGCGTCGTAAACAATTATATCGTGCCTGCCGCAGACCGCATCGATAATCGATGACATACCCTGATAGCCGTAATTGAGCAGGATGGAATCTTCTTTGCCGACGAATGCAGACAGTTCAACTTCCAGTTTCTCATGATTGTTGGTATTACCACTCATCATCCGCGCACCCATTGGTGTTGCCAGGCCGAACTGTGCTGCGCCTTCTGCATCCGCTTTTCTTACCTCAGGATGATTGGCCAGACCCAGATAATTGTTCAGGCTCCATACGATCTTTTCCTTGCCACGGAATTTCATCCGGCTACCAATCTCACCTTCAAGTTTGGGAAATGCGAAATAGCCATGCGCGCGTTCACGATGCTGCCCAATCGCCCCGTAGTTTTTGGTCAATCTTTCGAAGATATCTGCCATACTATTCTGGAAGTTTAAAGGCGCAAATGTACTTATTAAAAAATTGTAAACAGCCTCTCACCCGGACTCCTTGGCGCTTTATTCACTATTTTTGGCAATATCCATTTTTCAGAATATGAACAACAAATCCGTAACATTCCTCGCACTGTTAATTTTCTTTTGTACTTCACTATTTGCGCAACAGGGCAGATCCCACGCCTCCGCACGGATTCAAAGACCAAAGCTGGTCGTTGGTATCGTCGTTGACCAGATGAGATGGGACTACCTTTATCGTTATTATGATCGCTATGCTGCTGACGGAGGCTTTCGCCGGTTGATCAACCGGGGGTTCAGTTGCGAGAACACCATGATCAACTATTTACCCAGTTATACCGCCTGCGGGCACACAACCATCTACACCGGAACCGTTCCTGCAGTACATGGCATCACCGGAAATAATTGGTGGGATTATCCCCGGGGAGTGGAGATGTATTGCACCGATGATTCAACCGTTCGGGAAGCGGGAGGCAATAGCCCCGCCGGTAAGATGAGTCCGCGGAATATGAAGACTACGACCATCTGTGATGAACTGAAGCTCGCGACAAATTTCAGAAGCAAGGTAATCGGAGTGGCGATCAAGGACAGAGGAGGAATTCTACCCGCCGGCCATGCCGCCAATGCTGCCTACTGGTATGAACCAGCCACCGGCAACTGGATAAGTTCGACCTACTACATGCAGAACTTACCCCAATGGGTAACCGAATTCAATGCAAAAAAATTACCAGACAGTTATTTTAAAAAGGGATGGAACACGCTTTATCCGATGAACACTTATCTTCAGAGCACCGCGGATGAAAAATCTTATGAAGCCAGGCCGCTTGGAACAGAAGCCAGCGGGTTTCCTTATAAACTTGACGGATTCATCGGGAAAAAATATGGAACCCTGAGTTCAACTCCTTATGGCAATACCTTCACGAAGGAAATGGCCCTGGCCGCCCTGAATGGTGAAGGACTGGGTAAAGACAGCATCACCGATTTTCTTGCGATAAGTTTCTCTTCCACGGACTATGTTGGTCATTCTTTTGGACCTAACTCCATCGAAGCAGAAGACACCTACCTTCGACTCGACCGTGACCTGGGCGATCTTTTTAAAACGCTGGATCAGAAAGTGGGTGAGGGTCAGTACCTGGTTTTTATTTCTGCTGATCATGGAGTAGCCCATGCGGCGGGTTTCAGCGAAGAGAACAAATTACCAGGAGGAACCATTGGTGAAACAACAATGATAAGGTCGCTGGACAGCGTTTTACGACAAACCTTTGGTGAGCATAAGTTTATCCTGAGTAGCGAGAACAACCAGATATCCTTCGATCACGAACTTATCGATTCATTGAAGACTGATAAGAAGGCGATAATTACTGCAACTAAGAATTTTCTTAGCAAGCAGGAGGGAGTCTACCAGGTTTTTGAAACATCGGCTATCCAGGGTACCACTTTGGTCGAACCCATCCGGGACAAGGCAGTAAACGGATATTTCCCGGGAAGATCGGGAGACGTTCAGTTTATATATTATCCGGGTTGGATGAGCGGAGGAGGTAAGGGAACAACACATGGTGCCTGGAACCCCTATGATGTACATATCCCGCTTGTATGGTATGGGTGGAATATCAAACCGGGGAAGTCGAACCATGAACAGTATATGACGGATATTGCACCAACTATTGCCGCCCTGTTGCGTATACAGATGCCAAGTGGCTGCATAGGAAAACCTATCGAGGCGATAACCACCCGGCAGTGATACACAGCAGGAAAGCCCGTAAGCTTTAGCCTAATCCGGGACCAGTCTGATTATTCTTTAGGTAATGGTCTTTTTTATCAGGTTCGCCCGTGGTTCCTGACCCGTCTTCCGGGGCCGTAGAACCGTTGCCCCTCACCGGATTATGCGGTTGATCCTCTTCAATACCTCTGTTCTTCAGGTTCTCTTGTGTGCCCTGCCGTGTTTCGCCGGGTTTGGTAACAGAACTGTTTTTAGCGATGTCTTTTTTTTCGACTCCCTGTTCCTTGCGAAAATCGGAGCTGTTTTCCCTGTCTTCGCCGGAAGGGGATCTGGATGATTTGTTTGCCATGCCAGAATCCATAAAAAAACAATGCCATAAAGAAACCCTGCCGGCAGATGCGGGCAGGGCTGTGATCTTTCGTGAGGATTGGATCAGGCGATTGTAATGGTCTTGTCCAGGTACACATCCTGTGTCGACTGGAGTAAATCCACGCCCTCTTTGAATGGGCGTTGAAATGCTTTTCTTCCGAGGATCAGGCCCATGCCCCCTGCTCTTTTGTTTATCACTGCGGTTATTACCGAATCGGCAAGGTCAGAAGCGCCAAGGCTTTCACCTCCGCTATTGATGAGTCCCACCCTTCCGCTGTAGCAATTAAGCACCTGGTAACGGCAAAGATCTATCGGATGGTCTGTGGTTAGTTTTTCGTAAACAAGTTTGGAGGTCTTTCCATGTTTAGTGGCGAGGTAGCCTCCGTTGTTGGTCGCGATCTTTTGTTTGATGATATCAGCCTGAATCGTTACCCCGAGATGATTGGCCTGCCCGGTAAGGTCGGCGGAAGTGTGATAATCCACGCCGTCGACTTTAAAGCCATTATTCCGCGTGTAGCACCAGAGTATGGTGGCCATCCCCAGTTCATGTGCATATTCGAATGCTTCGGCAACCTCTTTCAGCTGGCGGGTGCTCTCTGCGGACCCCCAGTAGATGGTTGCTCCAACAGCAACCGCACCCATGTTCCAGGCACTTTTAATTGTGCCGAACATCGTTTGATCATAACGGTTGGGCATGCTCAGAAATTCGTTGTGATTTATTTTCACGATGAAGGGAATACGGTGGGCGAATTTACGGCTCATGATGCCAAGTACGCCAAAGGTCGAAGCCACTGCATTGCAGCCGCCTTCCATAGCGAGTTTAACAATGTTTGAAGGATCAAAATACATGGGATTGGGAGAGAAGGCAGACCCTCCACTGTGTTCAATTCCCTGATCAACCGGAAATATAGAAATATACCCTGTGTCTGCCAGGCGCCCGTGACCGATCAGGGTCTGCAGGCTTCTCAATACCGGGTTGCTTCTGTTTGAATTGATCCAGATATCTTCAACATGAGTTGGTGATGGTAATGTTAGTGTTGAGTTATCAATTGCTTTTGTGCTATAGTTCAAAAGGTATTCGGCCTTGTCGCCCAAAAGTTCCTGAATTTTTTTCGAAGCCATGTTTGAGTTTTGATGAATGTGCGCTTTTTTTGGCGGGGCAAAGATAACTGGAAATTCCCATTAGTCCTCAGACCTTCCTAACGATTTCTGTATCAGCGCGAAGTGCCTTCTCAGCGTTTCTTTGAGGTTGGTTTTCACTATCTGGCCCATAGACTGGCACCTGTTAAAGGAAGAATTGTGAAAAAATTCAGCAAGCTCTGTTTTCAACTGCGTCATCTTCTCAGGTTTTGAGATGAGATCCCTCGCCATGATGGACAACAGATCGAGGATCCTTCTCCTGGTAGAGGCCATGCGGAAAGCGATCATGGTTCTTTCCTCCGCCTGATACTGTTTGATCGAGTCATTGTCGAGCACTCTTGAGGAGAGTTCAACAAGGACTTGGTTCTCCTTGAAAAACTGAGGCAGGTAGAGGTTTCTGCGGCCCTCATACGACTGCTGGTCAAAATCGATCGCCCTTATACGGTATTGCACATCTTCTATGTCGGGAGTGATGTCGACGACGAAATTATAAGACCTCATGTCTCCGAGCAGACGAACAAAACACCTTTCATTGAATTTCACGAATTCCTTGGCGAACCTGATCTGGTTGGTGGTTGGCTCATTCAAGTATTTGCGGATGAATACGTCGCCTGGAACACCGGGAATATGTTCTTCAACCAATGTGCCCTTAAAAGTGAGGAAGGTGATGCGGTTGGGAGAAAGAATATGTTCCAGCTCAAGGCCATAAATCCTTGAAGCATCGGCCTGCTTAATATAATAGTAATCGTAGTTGTCATTGAATTTATTGACAATTCTGATCCGGAAAGGATTTGAATTGCCGAAGGTGCAATAGTCGATCCTGGCGACTTCCAGGTGTTTGGAGTAGGTAAGGTCGCCTTCGGTTTTGAGAATAGCATAAGTATGAATCAGACCCTCGCGGATGAAGGCCCAGTTCTTCATGTCATAAGTTACTTTTTCCCAAAGCGTATCCTTGCCTTCTTTATCGAGGATGGGGATGCTGTATGTGATCTGGAGGAGGTCACGGTAAGTAACCGGCAGTCGGACTTCGCGTCCATGTGTTTTAAGGTAATTTCTGAGGTCTTCGCTGATTGGATAGATCTCTTTCTTCCTGGAAGGCTTAAAGTTAGCGTCCATGCGACTGAAATTACGCTAACTGCGTGAGAAGTCTGTCCGTTATTACCTCCTGCTAATATCCAAACTGGATTTAGCAGGAGGGTACTGGAGTTAGCGGTTTTTCAAAGCGATAACTTGAACGGGTTGGTTTCTTGAATTTGGATCTTAAAATGAATTCGGGTAATGGATTTAAGGGCTGTTCTCAGGATAAAGGACGGTTAGGAAACGATCAAAAAAATAGAAGTTGACTGATACTGGACTTTTGGAATTTCTTGGATAATGGACACGGAAACTGGTTTTTTAAACGGACATTGGATCGAACGGTTTTTTTGGATATTGGACATGATTGATAAGCTATCAATCAACTTCTACGACAAAACTATATCCACAAAGCAATGTTAACAAGAGCAGTAATGCGCTATTATAATTGTTCGGTATTTACTGTGTAAATCGTAATTGCCCGGAGGGCTGTTGGTAATATCGCGGTAGTTGCAGGAAAATCTACGAAAACAGGACGTTTCCGGGACATAAACCTACTCCAAAAACCCTTTATCCACAAGCCATTGGTCATTATAAATTTTTCCAACATAACGACTGCCATGGTCGTGAAGGATCACCACCACGAGATCACCTGCTTTCAGATCATTTTTCTTCTGGAGCAATCCCTGGATAGCTGTGCCTGCGCTGTATCCGCAGAATATTCCTTCTTCCCTGGCCAACCTCCTGGCCGCGAGGGCGGCGTCTTTGTCGCTCACTTGTTCAAAGGCATCAATATAATTCATCTCGTAGTTTTCTGGCACAAAGTCTTCACCGATGCCTTCGGTGAGGTAGGGATGGACAACCTCCGGATCAATCACGCCGGTATTATAATACTTGGTAAGCAAGGAACCTTCGGGATCAATCGCCCAGATCTGTATCTGTGGATTTTTTTCTTTCAGGAATTTGGCTACACCCGTAATTGTGCCGCCAGTGCCCGTTGCTACTACCAGGTGGCTGATTTTTCCATCTGTCTGAGACCAGATCTCCGGTCCGGTGGTTTCATAGTGCGCAAGCCGGTTCGCAGGATTGTCGTACTGATTCGTATGAAAAGAGCCGGGAATTTCAGCGGCCTTTTGCCTGGCCACCGAATAATAAGACCTGGGGTCATCGGGTTCAACATCCGTAGGGCAAACTATCACTTCAGCACCCAGCGCCCTCAGAATGTCCAGCTTTTCTTTAGATTGTTTATCGGTTGTTGCGAATATGCATTTATAACCTTTTACGATGGCCGCCAGAGCCAGGCCCATGCCCGTATTGCCCGAAGTACATTCGATGATAGTGCCACCGGGCAATAATTTACCTTCCTGTTCCGCAACCTCAATCATTTTTATCGCCATCCTGTCTTTTGCCGAATGACCTGGGTTGAAGTATTCAACTTTTGCAAACACTTCGCAGGGAATGTCGCTGGTGATGCGGTGCAGCCTGATCATGGGAGTGTTTCCAATTGTTTCCAGTATGTTGTTTTTGACATCCATCCTTCCGGGATTGTTGAAAGGCAAATGTATGATGTTGTAAATTCGTCCTCCATGGAAAAAAAATACCTTCAAAACATCGCCTCATTAGTGGGTATCAGGTTACCGCAGGTGGAGAATGTGTTTCAGCTGCATGAAACAGGAGCCACGGTTCCGTTTATGGCACGATACCGTAAGGAGGCCACCGGGAATCTCGACGAAGTACAGATTAATAATGTTGTTGAAAAGATCGCCTACTTCACCGATTTGGATAAAAGGAAGGAAACTGTTCTCAAAACGATTGAGGCGGCTGGCAAACTCACAGAAGAGTTGCGAAAAAGGATTCAAGATTCGATTGACGCTACCATTCTCGAGGACATCTATCTGCCCTTCAAACCAAAAAGAAAAACTAAGGCGACGACAGCTCTGGAAAAAGGCCTCGGCCCACTCGCCGACTGGCTCGAAAAACAGGAGTCGGGGGATCCGGAAGTGCAAGCCGGTCAATATGTAAGTGAAGAGGTGCCGGATGTAAATGAAGCACTCCAGGGAGCAAGAGATATCATTGCGGAAAGGATATCGGAAAACGAACAGGCCAGGAATACAGTCCGGCACAGTTTCGAAAATTCCGCCCTGATCAGTTCAAAGGTGCTCAAATCTAAAAAGGAAGTAGAAGAAGCCCAGAAATACAGGGATTATTTTGAATTCAGCGAACCGTTAAAAAACTGCCCTTCGCACCGCATGCTGGCCATTCGCCGGGGTGAAAAGGAAGGATGGCTGACAATGGACATAAGCATTGACCCTGTCGACATCAATGAAAAAATCAGGAAAATTTTTGTGAAAACACATCATCCTTCTTCTGGGCAAATAGCAAAATTAATTGACGACTGCTATGAACGACTGCTGAAACCTTCAATTGAGAACGAATTCAGGCTCAGCTCAAAGAACCGCGCAGATGAAGAAGCCATCCGGGTTTTTGCCGAAAATCTCCGGCAGTTACTGCTTGCCTCTCCACTGGGCTCGCGGAAAGTCATGGCCATCGATCCCGGCTTCCGCACCGGCTGCAAAGTGGTTTGCCTCGATGCACAGGGCGGATTTCTACATTACTCAACGATATTTCCCCACGAGCCACAACTACAGAAAACCACGGCTAAAGCTGAGATCACGAGCCTGGCGGCAAAATATGGCATCGAAGCCATTGGCATTGGCAATGGAACAGCGGGAAGGGAAACTGAACAATTTATCAGGGCGATTGATTTTGGGCAACATCTCAGTGTTTTCATGGTCAATGAAAGTGGGGCATCCATCTATTCGGCTTCCGAAGTGGCACGAGAAGAATTTCCTGATCAGGATGTTACGGTGCGGGGCGCCATAAGCATCGGCAGGCGACTGCTGGATCCGCTAAGCGAACTGGTGAAGATCGACGCCAAATCTATAGGTGTGGGTCAGTATCAGCATGATGTTCAGCAAACCAAACTGAAAACCGAACTGGACAAAACTGTCGAAAGTTGCGTCAACCATGTCGGCGTTGATCTGAATACCGCGAGCCGCCACCTGCTGGGCTATGTTTCGGGACTCAGTGGTTCATTGGCGCGGAATATCATCGATTACAGGATCGCTCATGGTCCTTTCCGGAGTCGCGAAGAGATTCGAAAGGTGCCATTGATGGGTCCGAAAAGTTTTGAACAGTCTGCCGGATTTATGCGGATATCGAACGCGCTCAACCCGCTTGACAACAGCGCGGTCCATCCCGAAAGATATCCTATCGTGGAGTCGATGGCCAGAGACCTCGGATGCACCGTCCATGACCTGGTAAATGATGCAGGGCTGCGAAAAAAAATAGAACCCGCAAAATATGTTGGAGACGAGGTGGGGAAATACACTATTGAGGACATTCTCAAGGAGCTGGAAAAGCCAGGCAGGGATCCCAGGCCGCCAGCCGTGGAATTTCGGTTCGACGACAACATAAAGACAATGGCTGATGTAAAACCAGGGATGGTGGTGCCGGGGATTATCACCAACATCACTAATTTCGGGGCCTTTGTTGATATCGGCGTGAAGCAGGATGGACTGTTACACATCTCGCGCATGAGCGACAATTTTATAACAGACCCAAACCAGGCGGTTAAACTTCAGCAACAGGTGATGGTCACCGTTATAGAAGTAGATCCCCAACGCAAAAGGATCTCCTTGTCGATGACGGGTGTTGACGGCCGGACCAACAAAATGCCAGCACAGAAAAATCAGAAAAAGGACATGCCCGCGCCCGGCCATTCCCCGAAGGAAAAGCCTGATGACTTCCATTTGAAACTAGATGAACTAAGAAAGAAGTTTAAATAGGGTCAGAAGCTGCTGTGCTTGACTGCATTTTTCTTCCTGGTCAGGTACATATCCAGCATCATGAGGCCAAGTAGTATGTTCACCATGATGAACACATTCAGATAACTATTATTAAGGAAGAAATTGTATTCCGATTTCTTTATCGATAGTCGCGACAGGTCAACACCTGATGGCTGTGACCAGTCGACCTGGCCAAAAGTGTAAACCAGCATGCCAACAATCGAGACGAGAAAAAACAGGCCGATCCCCCTGATGATGTTTTTATTGAGGTAATTCTTTGCAGCTGGCACGATAAACTGCCTGGAAATCTCTTCCATTACATTCTGGGTAAATCGCATGGATGGCTGTTCCAGCTCAATGCCTTCGATCATGAGCTGATGCACTTCCAGCAACTCCCTGTGCTTGTTCCGCCATTCGTTGTTGGTTTCAATCATGTTTTCCACGAACGATTTTTCTTCTGCCCTAAGACTCCCGTCGATAAAATTCCAGATCGCTTCGTCGATGTTATTTTCGTTGGTCATATGTCATGATTTAGCGGTCATAAACTCAGGTCGTGCACATCCTGCGCAAAAAATTTTTCCATTTTTTCCTTCAGTCTTTGCCGGGCGCGGTAGAGTTTGACTTTGACTGTATTCGGGTCTATAGCCAGTATCATTCCGATCTCCTCCAATGACTGTTCCGCCTTATAAAAAAGAGTGATCAGGTTCGCATCGTCGTGACTGAGCAATTGAATTGCCTTGTTCACCATGGCCAGCTTTGATCTTTGTTCCGTTGGTGAGACGAATCCCTCGGCCGGGCGGTTGTCGGCAGCTTCAAACACCCGTTCATCATCCAGGGATCTGGTTTCCAGTTTCTTTTTTCTCAGGAAAGTAATACTGGTTGAATTAACGATCGAATACAACCAGGTACTGAATTTCGAATCTCCCCTGAAATCTCCCAGGTACCTGAAAGCCTTGACAAAAACATCCTGCGCAATTTCTTCAGCATCCTCTCTCACCGGCGTATACTTTAAGGAAACCGTAAATACAAAGTTCTGATAACGTTTCACCAACTCGGAATAGAGCTCCCGCTCGCCAGCCAGAACCCTGCTAATGATTTCATTGTCGGTCAAACTCGCAGTCATCTTATTATAAGACTATCTTAAATCGGGTTAGGTTACAACCCAATGTAAACAATTCCAAAAAATAATGCCGCCTGCCTGTAACCTGTCGGGAGCAGCGGTAGTCTGATATTTCAGAACACAAACATAAATTTTTAAAAAACAGAAATATGGACGCAGATTTATTAATCCCCATCCTGGTACCCCTCGGATTTTTCGCCCTCATCTTCGGTATTGTCTATCTCCAGAAACGCGAAAACCTGGCGATGATCGAAAAAGGAATGAACCCCAAAAACCGCCAGCAGGCTGGTCCTGAACCATTTAAGACCTTAAAATGGGGACTGCTGATGGTTGGTTCCGGGATCGGACTTTTCTTTGCCTACATGCTGGATCTTTTAATCAGAGATACTGATCCCCAGGCTATTTATTTTGGTCTGATCGCTATCGGAGGAGGAGTTGGGCTAATCATCTCCTATAAAATGGAAATGAAAGAACTTAGGGCAACGAGGAAGCAGGAATATGCGCTCAGTTCCTCAGTGCCCGCTGAACTGTAACGTCATAGGTGTTGGTCACCTGGTAGTAACCCGCCATTCCCCAGATCTGCCTTGCCAGCCAGGAGCGGATCTTTTTGTTAAGCTCTGCCCTGTCCTTTGGCGAAAGATCGGGCATGTTGATGTGGTTTTCGGAGGCGAAGGATTTCAGCCTTGAAAATGTAGCCTCGTCCGGAGAAAACCGATTGGCAAAATCAGCTGGATCCTTGTACTGTTCAAAAGATTTTTTGTTGCGGACATAATCGTTATAAATGAATTTGCCGAAGAACTGATTGGTAAACAGGGCGCTGAGGTCGCCGGAAAAGGCGGCGGTGTCAAAAGCAACGAACACATCAGGTGTGATCCCCCCGCCACCATATACGGTTTTCCCATTCCGGGTATGATAAGAACTTCCCTGCGCGATCCGGATTGTGTCGGTATTCATCTCTCCATTCTCAAAACGTTTCATCACTTCATCGTTATAAGCCGCACGGCCGCTGGCATATGACTTCTGAATGCTCCGGCCTGTCGGCGTATAATACCGTGCAACGGTCAATCGCAGGGCCGCGCCGCCGGTCAGGTCGTATTGCTCCTGAACGAGCCCTTTGCCAAAGGTCCGCCTGCCAATAATGGTGGCTCTGTCCCAGTCCTGTAAGGCTCCCGCGAGCACTTCGCTGGCTGAGGCAGAACCTTCATTGACGATTACCACCAGTTTTCCGGATTCAAACTGTCCGGGACGTTTACAGTGATATTCAAATTTTGGTTGTTTGTCGCCCTGAGTGTACACGATGAGTTTGTCTTTGTCCAGGAATTCGTCGGCAATGTCTACTGCCTCACCAAGGATACCACCTCCATTGTCACGCAGGTCGAAGATCAGTTTCTTCATCCCCTGTTTTTTCAGTTTTTCAAGGGCGGCCATACATTCTTCATAGCTGGTGCCGGAGAATTTGTTCAGGTGGATAAACCCCGTTGTGGTATCGATCATGTAGGCTGCGTCCACCGAATATAAGGGGATGGTTCCCCGTGTTATGGAGTGGGTTTTCAATTTTCCGTCGCTCAGTACGGTGATCGTAACCCGACTCTCACCTGGTCCCCTAAGCAATTTTTTGATCCGTTCACTGGTGATCTTGTTGCCGGCAACCAGGGAGTCCGCTACCTTGATAAATTTATCACCCACCTGGATGCCGGATTTCTCACTTGGTCCGCCGGGAAGTACATTAACTACATTGACCGTGTCGTCAATAATCTGAAACTCCACACCGATGCCCTGGAAATTCCCCTGAAGGTCTTCATTCACTTCCTGCAGGTATCTGGCGGGTATGAAAACGGAATGGGGATCAAGATGCGTCAGCATAGCCTCCACCGCATCGTCAGTAAGACTATCGGTAGAAACCTGATCAACATAGTGCATTCGGATCAGGTCGATCGTCTCCTGCAACGCCGTTGTACGTGAGCTTTGGAAGAACCCCTGGGAGGCTGGCATGCGCTCCCTGAGCCTGTACCCGGTAATCATACCTATCACTAACACTACAGCAAACAACAACGGCAACCAGGCTTGTAATTTTTTCATTATCAACAAATACGTCTATGGAATCGTTTTCAGGACTGCGAAGTTCTTAATAAATTCTCAAATGTGAATTTTACCTTCGCGCCTTATTTGACAGGCGGCAACACCCTCCGGAAGACCCCGGCAGGAAATAGCCCGAAAACGCGAATTCCAAGATGACCATCCTGATAGCCGACAGCGGAGCAACCAAAACTGAATGGTGCCTGGTTACTCCCGGAAAGAAGCTAACCGTTCATACGCAAGGTCTGAGTCCCTATTTTCTTGACGCCCTTCAAATGGAGCAGATCATCAGGGCGGAACTTCTGCCATCTCTGGGCAGAAGACTACCTGCAGCCGTTTATTTTTATGGTACCGGATGCAAGGCCCCTGCCAATTCAAGGAAAGTGAAGAACATGCTGCTGAAGGTTTTTCCCGGTTCACAGGTTGAGGTGACTCACGATCTTGCCGGGGCGGCCAGATCCGTTTGTCAGCAGGAAAAGGGAATCGCCTGTATCCTTGGAACAGGTAGCAGCTACTGTTACTACAACGGCTTCCGAATCAGCGCAAGCAGTCCCGGCCTGGGCTATATTCTGGGGGATGAGGGCAGCGGGGCTTACCTCGGCAGGATGGTGATACAGCATTTTCTCTACGAAATCTTTGAGAAGGAACTGATGGCTGCATTTAAGAAAACCTATCGGCTGAGCGCAGACGACATCCTCGAAAATATCTACCGCAAGCCCCTGGCGAACCGTTACCTGGCCTCATTTACGCGCTTTCTTTCGGCCAATCGTGGGCACTATATGATTGAGAACATTATTGAAGACGGCCTCAACGATTTTTTCCTCAGGCATGTGATACGTTACCCACAGAGTTTTAAGAACCCCGTGCATTTTGTCGGCGGAATTGCCTGGCATTTTCGCGACGTGGTTGAAGCACTTTCCAACAGCTACGGGCTTCGTTCGGGTCGTATTCTTCAGAAACCAATGGATGGCCTCGTTAAGTATCACAAGTAAGCAACGAATATTAAAGAACCATGATCGATCAGACGAATATTACGGAGCAGGCCTCACTATATGATGACCTGGAAAAAAAATCCGCTCAGGAATTAATGGAATTGATAAATCGTGAAGACAAGACGGTGCCTGGAGCTGTGGAAAAAGCGATCCCGGCGATTGCCCGCCTGGCAATTGCTGCCGCCGACAGGATGATGGCCGGTGGGAGATTGTTTTATATTGGCGCTGGTACCAGCGGGCGACTGGGAGTTCTGGATGCCAGTGAAGTTCCGCCTACCTATGGCGTCCCGAAGGGCAGGGTGATTGGAATTATTGCCGGTGGAGATACGGCCCTCACAAATGCCGTGGAAAGCGCGGAGGACGACGAGGAACAGGGCTGGAAGGACCTGAAGGCGGAGAATATCAGTAATAACGACGTTGTCCTGGGCATTGCGTCCAGTGGCAGGACTCCCTACGTGCTGGGAGCGCTTAGACATTGCCGTTCGGAAGGCATCACTACGGGAAGTATTGTATGCAACCCTAAGAGTATTATCTCAAAATTTTCAGATTTTCCAATAGAAGTCGTGGTCGGCCCGGAATTTGTTACAGGAAGTACCCGAATGAAAAGTGGTACTGCGCAGAAGCTGGTGCTGAACATGATCTCCACTTCAGTGATGATCCTGATAGGAAGAGTAGAGGGAAACAGGATGGTCAACATGCAGCTTACCAATTCAAAACTGGTGGAGAGAGGAACTCTCATGGTGATGGATCGAACCGGCATTACTGATCACGAGGAGGCAAGGGCTTTGTTGCTTAAACATGGCAGTGTTAAAAAAGCAGTAGAATCCACTTATCATTGAATTAAATAATGATGCTGGCATACTGTTGAAAATATCAAACCGTTAACACTCAGATATCCTATTTTAACTACCCCCTAAATCCGGATCATGATACTCAGGTTCATAGCCGCGCTATGCGTTTTCGCGTCGACGACCCTTAACGCGCAGACCTCGTCAAATAGCGCATACGCCATCACCAGCGAAAAGATCGGCTCTTTTGAATGGACCGAAGTTAAAATGATCGATCTCGCCACAGGCAGCGTTTCAAAGAATATTTTTGAGAACAGTAAAGGCCGCTACAATGTCTTCGACGGCCGATCGCTCAAGCCAATAACAATCAGCACAGACACCAGCAAGGAGAAGGAAAACTATTATAAAAAGCCATTTTCCGGACTTTCAGCCGCCTGCGCCTACGACAAAAAATCCAACCGGCTGTATTACACACCGATGTACATCAACCAGCTACGTTATATAGATCTGAGTGCTAAAGTTCCCGCCGTTTATCTTTTTCAGAACGAAACACTAAGCAGTGCAGTTGATCTTGATGCTGAAGCCAACCAGGTTACCAGAATGGTGATAGCTGCTGACGGAAATGGATATGCGCTTAACAATGACGGTTCGCACCTGGTTCGTTTTACAACCGGCGAATTTCCCGCTATCACCGAGCTTGGCAAACTGGAAAATGCGCCCGGGAACGGTGAAGTGTCTATTTCTGATCCGAACACCAGCTGGGGGGGCGACCTGGTAAGCGATGCCAACGGCAACCTTTACCTGATTACAGCGCATAATTACATCTTCAAGATCGACGTGAATAAGAGGATCGCAACCTTTGTGGAAAAAATTAAAGACCTGGCGGAAGGATTTACAACCAATGGAGCTGTAGTCAGTGAAGAAGGCAAACTGATACTCAGCAGCGCGAACTTTATCATAGGCTACTATTCTGTTGATCCCAACACCTGGACAGCATCACTGATTCCATCCAAAGACCAGGTGTTCAATACTTCGGACCTGGCAAACGAAAATTTCCTTTTCAGAACACAACTCGCCCGCTCAGCCGTTCCGGGCCTGGTAGAAGCGGAAAAAATAAGCATTTATCCAAATCCTGTCTCGGGGAACTTGTTCAGAGTAAACTTTACCAATAAAAAGGCAGGAAAATACAACGTTCAGTTGATCGACATCGCCGGTAAAATGGTTTCGGATAATTCCATGACCGTGTCCTCTGCCGGGCACACCGGCGAAGTTAAAGTAGATCCTTCTTTGTCCAAAGGAATGTACCTGGTAAAGGTATTGGACAATGAGCACAAGGCGGTCTTTTTGAAAAAGATTATAATCGAATAGGCAATAAAAAATATTTGGATTACCCTCCACCAAGGCTGTAAATTGCTACAGCCTTTATTTATTTTTTAAGTGAGTCCTGATGCATGATATAGAACCATTTTACAACTGGCGGCATATTTATGTTAGTGAAGAAGACGAGCGGTCTCCATTCTATGGCAGAGTGTATTCTGAATTTGAATTTTCACAAACCATTTATAATTATTATATCCATCCACAATGGGATGAGTTTGATTCCCGCACATTATACCTCAAAGTGTTGATTGCTGATTATGATGAACGTTATGTGATCATTGAACTCATCGGTGAGTGGAACGACGCCATTGAGAACGATATCATGAACCTGAAACGGGAAGTGGCCGACAAATTGATGGGAGAGGGGATATTTAAATTCATCCTTATCGGTGAAAACGTCCTTAATTTCCACAGCAGCGATAAGGAATATTATTCAGAATGGTTTGACGATGTCACCGACGAGAATGGATGGATCGTATGCCTGAATATGCCCGAACAAACCCAATATGACTTCCGGCGGGCCAAGTTGAACCGGTATATCGAACTGATGCAGATCGATAACTGGCGGATATACCGGCCTTTCCACCTCTTCAGAAAAATCGACGATGAAATTTCAAGAAGGCTGGAATGAGCCCGCAAGGCCATTTCGCAAAACATTTCAACAGGCTCCAAAAATTAAATTTTACAATTAGAAAGGAACGGATTATTTTTGGCCGGCAATGAGCACAAACAAAGCTTTCTCCTTTTTCTATTTTTACTTCTACTTTAAAAGCAGCCGGGAAAGCTTTTGTTAACAATCAGATTACGAACTAACAATAGGAAATCCCGGCAAAAAGGCCGGGATTTCTGCATTAATACAATGATTGAACATTCAGAAATGAAAAAGGATGCCCACCTCTCTGTGCAATCTAACGGTTTTATACAACCGAGTGTTTCCATTCAGGGATATGAAGGCAGCTTCCACCAGGCTGCCGCCAGGCATTATTTCGGCAAGGATGTAAAGGTGCTGCCATGTTCCACTTTCAGCGAATTGATAAAAGTCGCTTCCGACCCGGTTTTAAGCACGGGTGGGGTAATGGCAATAGAAAACTCCATCGCAGGTAGTATTCTGGCCAACTACAACCTGCTGCAAAAGAGTGATTTGACAATAACCGGCGAAGTATACCTCCAGATTAAACAGAATCTAATGGTAAATCCTGGTGTAAAACTGGAGGACATCCGCGAAGTTCACTCGCATCCGATGGCCTTGCAACAATGCCTGGAATATCTCGATAACCAGAACTGGAAACTGGTGGAAACCGAGGACACCGCATTGAGCGCCAAACACATTCACCAGCATAAGAGCAAACATGTAGCGGCCATCGCCAGCCTCCTCGCTGCGGATCTATATGATCTTGAAGTCATTGCCCCGAATATCCATACACTCCGGAACAATTATACGCGTTTCCTGGTATTGAGTCCATCGATGAATACTGCGACCGCCGAAGGTGCCAATAAGGCTTCTGTCAATTTTCGTACTGATCATTCCAAAGGAAGCCTCGCCAAGGTGCTCGTGAGAATTGCGGAAGAAGACGTCAACCTCAGCAAATTGCAAAGTTTTCCCATTCCAGGCAGCAACTGGCAGTATTCTTTTCATGCCGACATGGAATTTGATCGCATCGCCCAGTTTGAGGATGTGGTCTCTGGAATGAAAGGAGTTACCGAAGCATTCCGGGTATACGGCGTTTATAAAAAGGGTGAGACTTATTAATTATTCAACCAGTTAAGATAAATGACAGCAACGGCCACAAGATTGAACGGTATTGGAGAATATTATTTCTCGCAAAAGCTGCGGGAAATATCCAACCTGAACAATGAAGGAAAGGACATCATCAACCTGGGCATCGGCAGTCCCGATCAGCCTCCGCATCCGGATGTTATTGCCACCCTGCAGCGCGAATGCTCCAAACCGGGCGCTCATGCATATCAGGGCTATAAAGGAGTGCCCGCCCTCAGGAATGCCTTTGCAGCCTGGTATCAGAAATGGTATCAGGTAACCCTGGACCCCGAAAAAGAGATACTTCCACTGATCGGATCGAAAGAAGGACTGATGCACGTGTGCATGACCTACCTGAATCCGGGTGACCAGGCGCTGATCCCCAATCCTGGTTACCCGACTTACAGCAGCGCCGTGAAACTTGCCGGTGGCGAACCCCTTTCTTACCTGCTCTCCGGCAAGAACAACTGGTTACCCGATTTTTCCATGTTGGACAAACTGGTAGCCGGCAACCCCCGTATCAAAATCTTCTTTGTAAACTATCCCCACATGCCCACGGGGCAGTTGCCTTCGAGAGATTTGTTCGAAAAGATTGTTGCCTTTGGCCAACGTCATCGGATATTGATTTGTCACGACAACCCCTATAGTTTCATACTGAATGAATCTCCGATGAGCATGCTCAGCATTGATGGAGCAAAAGGAACCGTGCTCGAGCTCAATTCACTTAGTAAGTCGCACAACATGGCTGGCTGGAGGATTGGCGTACTCTGCGGGGAGAGTTCGCAGATTGATGAGGTCTTGAGATTCAAATCAAATATGGACAGCGGCATGTTCCTTCCTCTGCAACTGGCAGCGGCCAGGGCACTGGAACTGGGAGAAGACTGGTTTGGCCAGGTCAACGAAGTGTATGCAAAACGACGCAAATTTGTGATCGACCTGCTCAGGCAGATCGATTGCCTGCCAACAGAAGGACAGGCAGGTATGTTCATCTGGGCGGCGATCCCTTCTGATTACGCCAATGCCTATGCGCTGAGCGACAAGATCCTCCATGAGGCCGGCGTTTTCCTTACGCCCGGCGGTATATTCGGAACGGCGGGCGAACAATATCTCCGGGTCAGTCTCTGCAGTCCGGAAGAAAAAATACAGGAAGCAATCACCAGAATAAAAACAGTATTGTCATGAAGGTCTCCATCATCGGTACAGGTTTGATCGGCGGATCCATGGCGATCTCACTCAGGGAAACGGGTCTGGCTACACGCGTTTATGGATATGACGCCAGCGAGACGCACCTGGCAAAAGCGGTCGAGATCGGTTTGATCGACGAGACAGGCACCCTGGAAGAAATTGTGGACAAGGCCGACCTGGTGATCGTGGCAGTGCCGGTTCACACTGTAAGTGAAATGCTGCCGTCCATCCTGGACCGGCTAAATAACCAGGTGGTCATGGACGTAAGCTCAACAAAGGAAAATATTCTCAATTCGGTGAAGAATCATCCGAAAAGAGGTCGCTTCGTGGCAACCCATCCGATGTGGGGTACGGAGAACAGCGGCCCCTCTGCCGCAGTTGCAGGCGCATTTTCAGGCAAGGTGGCCGTGATCTCGGGAAAAGCCGATTCAGACGCCGACGCGGTGGAGCTGGTAGAGGAGGTGTACCGACAGCTGGGGATGCCCATTCTATATATGGATGCGGGCTCCCATGACCTGCATGCAGCGTATGTGAGTCATATCTCGCATATTACCTCCTTTGCACTCGCCAACACGGTGCTGGAAAAGGAACGGGAAGAAGATACCATTTTCGCCATGGCCAGTGCGGGTTTCGAGAGTACGGTGCGACTGGCGAAGAGTAACCCTGATACCTGGGTCCAGATCTTCATGCAGAACAGGGAAAACATACTCGATGTGCTGAATGAGCACATCAGCCAGCTCAGAAAATTCAAAAGCTGCCTGGAAAAGGAAAACACTGTCTACCTGACGGAACTGGTCAGTAATGCCAATAAAATAAGGAAAATATTGAAATAAAGTACCTTTGCAAAAATTTTAGACTGATATGATGACATTTGAAGGGTTAGGTTTAGATCCAAGGCTTGTTCAGGCGACAGATTCCCTGGGTTTTACAACACCCACTCCAATCCAGGAGCAGGCTATACCAGTGTTACTTAGTGGCACAAAAGATCTGGTTGGCTTAGCCCAGACGGGGACAGGAAAAACTGCCGCATTTGGGCTACCGCTTCTCCAGCTGATCAATTCGGAGAACAGGTATCCGCAGGCCCTGGTTGTCTGCCCAACCCGTGAGCTTTGTATACAGATCGTTAGTGAGGTGGAACTGTTCAAAAAATTCCTTCCGCGCACCCAGGTGCTTGCAGTATATGGAGGCACACCCATCGGAGGCCAGATCCGCGAATTGAAGAAGGGTGTTCAGGTTGTGGTGGCCACTCCAGGCAGGCTGATCGATCTGATCGAAAGGAAGGCTATCGACCTTGGACAAATCCAATACGTGGTGCTCGATGAGGCCGACGAGATGCTAAATATGGGTTTCCAGGACGACATCGAGTTTATCCTCCAGAACACTCCCCAGCGTGAGGCTACCTGGCTGTTCAGCGCTACCATGCCACCGGAAATCAAAAGGGTGAGCAAGAAATATATGAAGACCCCGGTGGAGATCACCGTAGGCAAGGTGAACACCGGCAACAAGGATATTGACCACCAGTATTTTGTCACCAACGCACAGCACAGGTATGAGGCACTCAAGCGACTGATCGACTTCAACCCGGGGATTTATGGGATCGTATTCACCCGCACCAAGGCAGACGCGCAGACCATCTCCGCACGCCTGACGAGGGAAGGGTATGAGATCGATGCGCTCCACGGGGATCTGACCCAACAGCAGAGAGACGCCGTTATGGGTGATTTCAGAGAAAGAAAACTTCAATTGCTGATCGCCACAGATGTGGCAGCAAGAGGAATAGACGTTAAAGATATCTCGCACGTGATCAATTTTGAACTGCCCGATGACATTGAAGTGTACACCCACCGAAGCGGAAGAACCGGAAGGGCGGGGAATACTGGTATTTGCATGTCCATCGTCCACAGCCGCGAAATAGGCAAGCTGCGCCAGATCGAGAGAATGGTGCAGATGACCTTTCATAAACTGGAACTGCCAAGCGGTAAAGACGTTTGCCGCAAACAATTTTTCAAGTTCATCGACAAGCTCCTGAGCGCCGACATCAGTCATGGTGACTATGAGACTTACGTACCCATGCTGGAAGAAAAGTTCGCGGACGTATCCAAAAACGAAGTATTGCAGCGCATAGCAGCACTGGAATTCGACCGCTTCCTCAAATATTATGAGAACGCTGAAGATCTCAATGTGCGTGAACGAATCAGGCAACCATATGAGAAATCAGGAAGTTTCGGTGACAGAAGGGAATCTTCAGACAGAAGAAGGGAGACCGTTTCGAGGGACTATGTTACCAACAACGGTGATTCAACAAAATTGTTTGTTAACCTGGGAACAAAGGATGGATTTTACAAGGCCAGCTTCCTGCAATTCATTCTGGATATGAGTGATCTGAAAAAAGATGTGCTCGGCAGAATAGATATGAAGGAGATGAACAGCTGGATTGAGGTTGAAAGATCATCAGCCCCAAAGATGATCCGGGCGATCGATGGGAAAAATTACAAAGGCAGAAAAATAAGAATGAATGAGGCAAACAGCAGATAATGCTGCGTGATATTTGCTATATGAAACATTAATTTATTAATTACGATTATGGAACAGACATTAACCTCTGGTGGGAAAATCGATGAGGTACTCAGAAAAAAACCCCTGATCATTTCGGGTCCCTGTTCAGCTGAAACAGAAGAACAGGTATTGCAGACCGCTACGCGCCTCGCGAAAACCGGAAAGGTCGATATGCTCAGAGCGGGCATATGGAAGCCCAGAACCCGGCCCGGAAGTTTCGAAGGCATTGGCACCAAGGGATTACCCTGGCTGCAGCAGGCAAAGAAACTAACCGGTCTGCCTACCACCGTTGAAGTAGCCACGGGTAAACAGGTCGAAGACGCACTGCATTTCGGAGTCGACGTGCTTTGGATTGGAGCGAGAACAACAGTAAATCCTTTCAGCGTACAGGATGTCGCCGATGCACTTCGTGGATCGAACGTGCCCATACTGATAAAAAATCCCATCAACCCTGACCTGGAACTCTGGACCGGTGCGGTTGAACGCGTGGCCAAGGCTGGAGTAACAAATATTGGACTTATCCATCGCGGTTTCTCTTCATACGGCAACACCGAGTACCGTAATGCCCCGATGTGGCACCTGGCCATCGAAATGAAAAGGCGTAATCCGGATGTCATCATGATCAATGACCCTTCACATATTTGCGGCCGCAGGGACATCCTCTCCAGTGTAGCCCAGAAAGCAATCAACCTCGATTTCGACGGACTGATGATCGAGAGCCATATTGATCCCGACAATGCCTGGAGCGACGCCAAACAACAGGTGACACCCGAACAGCTGGCCGACATGCTCGACCATATCGTGTGGAGAAAGGAAGACATTAACTCCGAAGCCTTTCACGCCGCGCTGGAAAAACTCAGGCAGCAGATCAACCACCTGGACGATGAACTTTTTCAATTGCTCGGACAGCGTATGAAGATCGCCGACAAGATCGGAGAATTCAAGAAAAATAACGACATCACGATCCTGCAGACCAACCGCTGGAACGAGATCCTCGATCGGGCTTTAAAAACGGGAGATGCCCTCGGACTTACCCATGAATTTATTACCAAGTACCTGGATGCCGTGCACATGGAAAGCATCAACCACCAGAACAGGATCATGAATTCCTAAGCTGGTATGGAGCAGAAGCAATACAGGTTCACAGAGAAAACGACGACCTATTTTTTTAACGCGCGCTTCAGCGACCTGGAAAGCATTGTGAAAAAAGACAGGGCGATCATCATAACCGACGAGAATATTTATCATCATCACAAGGATAAATTCCAGGGGTGGCAAACGGTGATTCTGAAAGCCGGTGAAGCACACAAGGTGCAGGGAACAGTAGATCTGCTGATTGCAAAGCTCATTGAACTCAAGGCCGAACGAAAGTCGACGCTGATCGGGATAGGGGGTGGAGTCATTACCGATATAACCGGTTATGCCGCCTCAACTTATATGCGGGGAATCTCATTCGGGTTTCTTCCGGTTTCCATCCTTTCCATGGTAGATGCTGCGATCGGTGGTAAGAATGGTGTGGATGTTGGTCCTTACAAAAACCTGGTTGGCACCATCCGTCAGCCCGATTTCCTGCTTTTTGATCCCACTTTCCTGCAATCCCTCCCTGAACAGGAATGGACAAATGGTTTCGCCGAGATCATCAAACATGCATGTATCCGCGACCTGGAGATGTTTGAGAAATTGGAAAAAAATGACCTGAATTTTTATCGCCATAATGAGAAGGCGCTTGCCAGCCTGGTTGAAAGGAATGCCGTGATCAAATCAGACATTGTGATGGCAGATGAATTTGAAAAGGGCGATCGCAAACTGTTGAATTTCGGTCACACCTGGGGTCACGCGGTAGAAACGAGGATGGGCATCCCCCATGGATTTGCTGTGGCGATTGGCATGGTAATGGCCTGTCGTATTTCGGAAACACAAACTGGGTTTGGGGACACCGGCAGGGTGATCGCACTATTAAAAAAATACGGCCTTCCTGTTAAAGCTGAAGTTGATCACAACGAGATCTTCGAAGTGCTTACCATGGACAAGAAAAGAGAAAACTCTTCCATGAATTATGTACTGCTGGAACGGCTGGGCAAAGGAACGATCAGGTCCATCCCATTGGAACAATTAAGGGAACTGACGGCCATGGTCAAATGAAAAACGATTATTCATGCAAGTTACCATACAACCTTCAACAATATCCGGAACGACTGTTGCTCCTGCCTCGAAAAGTTCCATGCAGCGTGCCTGCGCCGCCGCGCTGCTGAGTAGAGGCATTACAACCATTCTCAATCCTGGCAGTTCAAACGACGATAAAGCCGCATTGGATGTGATCACCAAACTGGGCGCTTCGATATTATCCATCGGTCCGGCGGAGCTTGTCATTTCAAGCGACGGTGTTCAGCCTATTGGAGATGAATTGAATTGTGGTGAAAGTGGGCTGGGCATCAGGATGTTTTCCCCGATAGCCTCAACGAGCGGAAAGTCACTCAGAGTTACCGGCACGGGCAGTCTCCTTACACGACCCATGCAATTTTTTGATGAAATCTTTCCCGCCCTCGGTATTCGTGTTAATTCGAACCATGGTTTCCTCCCAATTGATATCAGGGGTCCCCTGAGACCCGCATCCATTACCATCGATGGTTCCCTGAGCTCCCAGTTCCTGACGGGATTGCTGATGGCCTTTGGAGCCGCGGGTGCCGGCGATGCAGAAATCACCGTCAACAACCTGAAAAGCAAACCATATATTGATCTAACCATCTCGGTTATGCGGGAATTTGGTATTACTGTTGAACACGACGGCTATCGGGTTTTCCGTTTCCCGGTGAAGAACCAGGCATTCACACCCTGTATCTACCAGGTGGAAGGCGACTGGAGCGGTGGCGCATTTTTGCTGATTGCCGGCGCAGTGGCAGGCAGGGTAAAAATCGAAGGCCTGGATCCGGCCTCCACACAGGCCGACAAAGCCATCCTGAAGGCACTCAGGTCGGCGGGAGCAGCGCTGACAATCGAGGGAACCAATATTGTATGCGAACCGGCGGCATTGAAATCATTTCATTTTGATGCCACAGATTGTCCTGACCTTTTCCCTCCGCTGGTTGCGCTCGCTGCGTATGGCGACGGTGTTTCAGAGATCACGGGAGTCACAAGGCTGGCACATAAAGAAAGCAACAGGGGCATCACCTTAAAGGAAGAATTCGGAAAGCTGGGTGTTAGAATCGACCTTGCCGGAGATCTGATGAAGGTGCAGGGGGGTAACGAGCTGCGTGGTAACGCCGTGCATTCAAGGCATGATCATCGCATTGCCATGGCCTGTGCTGTGGCAGCACTCTCAGCGAGGGAGAAGACCACTATTCATGATGCCGAAGCGGTAGATAAGTCCTTTCCTGAATTTTATAATCAACTCAAACAACTCGGCGCTTCAATTTCGTCCAACTAAATAATTTTGTTTTGAATTCAACCGGCCGTTTATTCCGCGTTCATATTTTTGGAGAATCTCATGGAGAAAGTGTAGGCTTAACGATCGACGGGTGCCCCGCGGGGCTCAGTATAGTCGTGGACGATTTCTTGTCCGATCTCGAAAGAAGAAAAGGCGGCACTCAAAAAGGAACCACGCCAAGAAAGGAAGATGACCTGCCTTTTTTCAAGAGCGGCATTTTCAATGATAAGACCACGGGCGCCCCGATAACCATCCTGTTTGAAAACAACAATACGCGATCTGCAGACTATGCAAAACAAAGGGCCGTTCCACGCCCCGGGCATGCTGATCTTGTAGCCAGTCAGAAGTTCGGAGGATTTGAAGACTACAGGGGAGGGGGCCATTTTAGTGGCCGGCTGACCGTTGCGCTGGTGGCGGCAGGTGTCATTGCAAAAAAACTGATTAAACATACCAGGGATCATAATGACATTGCGATTAAGGCAAACATCACTGCGATCGGCGGAGAATCTGATCCGGAAAAAGGTTTGCAGAAGGCTATAGACGCCAAGGACTCTGTAGGTGGAATCATTGAATGCCAGGTCGCCGGACTGCCCGCAGGCCTCGGAGAGCCATTCTTTGATTCAGCGGAATCGCTGATCAGCCATGCCGTTTTTTCCATACCCGCCGTGCGAGGCATTGAGTTCGGCACTGGCTTCAAAGCTGCCTCCATGTTTGGCGCAGAGCACAATGATCCAATAATTGATGCCAACGGGAAAACTTTCACCAACCATGCCGGGGGAATTGTGGGCGGTATTACCAATGGCAACGACCTGGTTTTCCGGATCGCCATTAAGCCTACTTCCTCTACACCAAAAGAACAGCAAACCCTCAATCTTGAAACGGGTCACCAGGAACCTTTTTCGGTTAAGGGCCGACATGACCTTTGCATCGCGCTTCGGGTGCCAGTAGTACTGGAATCGGTGACAGCAATCGTTCTGGCTGACCTTCTTATGACAGAACAGTGGATTCCCAGGATATTAAAGGGATAAACACCCCGAAAGTTGAAGGTATTATCGGTTTATTCGATTCATTTTATTATCATTGAGACAATGAATCCAGATCTTAAGTCCGCTTTCTGCCGGAAAACCGTATCATTTTGCATTTTACTCCTTTGTTGCACAATTTTTCTTTTTTCCTGCCGGGAAGAGAAGAAAACTCCCAAAGAAAAAGACATCGTCAAAGAGCCCGAAAAACTGGGTGTACGGATCAGCAAAAACCTTCAGACTGTCATCAATTTTGCTATGCAGAATAATGGCAGGGTCAACGATAGCTCCTCGCTGGATGAACACAATTCTATAAACAAAATTTATCGCACAAACAATTATGCCGCCATCTGGTCGGCCGATGGGCAATGGGTGCCACTGAGCGATTCTGTATTTCATTTCATCAGTAAGACAAAATTATATGGGTTGTTCCCTTCGGATTATCATGAAGCGGAACTGAAATGGATAAGAAACCAGGTAGAGAAAGATTCCATTTCGAGAAAAGACGCAGCACTTTGGTCCCGGGCCGACGTCTTTCTCACTGATGCACTGCTGAAGATCAGCAGACACCTGAAACAAGGCCGCCTTCCTTATGACAGCCTGACGATTAAGAAGGACACCCTGATTCCGGATGATTTTTATGTTGGGGTATTCAACCACATTCTTGATTCCAGTCAGTTGACTGAAACACTCGCTGCCCTGGAGCCACCCATTCCGGCGTACCACGAACTCAAGGGCAGCATCGGGCCATTTCTTGATTCGGTAAAATTTCGCGATTACACTTACCTCTTATATCCGTATGCCGACAGTGTACAGTTCTTCGGGTCATTGCAGCAGCGTTTGCTCGAGGAGAAGATCATCGACAGTGCAGATCAACCTATGGACACCGTTGCTTTCAAAAAAGCGATAACAAGGTATCAGAAAAAAAGAGACCTTAAACCAACCGGGCACATAAATGAGCGAACCGTCAGGAGACTGAATGATACGCAGTGGGAGCGTTTCAAACGACTTGCCATAACGCTCGATAAATACAAGCAATTACCCGACTCGATGCCGGCTACTTTTGTGTGGGTGAATATTCCGTCTTTCCGCATGAGGGTTATTGACAATTACGACAGTACTGCACTGGAATCAAAAATAATTGTAGGTGCCGCCGCAACCAGGACGCCCGAATTGAATTCGGAAATCTCAAATTTTATCACCTATCCCCAATGGACGGTTCCATATAGCATCATATTCAAGGAGATGCTGCCCAAGATTCAAAAGGACACCAATTATCTGAGGTCTCAGAACCTCATGGTAGTAGACAAAAATGACAGCGTGCTCTATCCATCGACGATAAACTGGGCGAAGCTGAGTAAGACCAAATTTCCTTATCTCATCAGGCAGAGAGAAGGCGATGACAATTCCCTTGGTGTGCTAAAATTCAATTTCAGGAATAAATATTCGGTTTACCTGCACGACACAAATGCCCGTTGGCTATTTTCAAAATCAGACCGCGCGCTGAGCCATGGTTGCGTGCGCGTGCAGGGCTGGCAGCACTTTGCCAATTTCCTGGTCAGGAATGATAGTGTCAGGTATTCGCCAGACACACTGACCAGCTGGATTGTCAGGCAGGAAAAGCATGTCATCTCCGGTTTCAAAAAAGTGCCGATCTTCATAAGATATTATACCTGTGAGATCAGGGAGGGTCGGTTACGATTCTATGAAGACATATACGCCGAGGACAAATACTTAGCTGAGAAATATTTCTCCAGCAAACTCAATTGATATCAATTTGAGAACCTTGTTGCTTTCCATGCTGCTGCTTCCGGGCGCTACATTTGTATTTGCGCAATCTGGAGCCAACCAGATACGCACGGCCAACAACCCTAAGGTACCCCATGTGCAGACCGGGACAGCCAGCTATTACAATTCCAAATTCCAGGGCAGGGTCACTTCGAGCGGTGAAAAATACGATGAACGCCTTATGACGGCAGCGCACAACCGATTGCCCATGCATACAATGATCAGGGTAACGAACCTCAGGAACAACAGGTCCGTAATTGTGAAGGTCAATGATCGCCTCCATCACCGGAATAAAAGACTGGTCGACCTTAGCCGCGCTGCTGCTGCAAAACTCGGATATCTGCGAAGAGGGTTAACAAAAGTTAAGGTGGAGGTATTGAAGGATTGATTAAATTGTCAGATCAACGGATCAGACATGGCAAAAGCCTTAGTGGCCTTTCTTTCAATGTTAACTATCAGTTTTAAAGGGCACACCCAGGATGGGGGCCCGGTCCAGCCTGCAACACTCGGCATCCATTTTGTTTTCGTCGATTTTAAAACAGCAGCTGCTATCAGAACAACATCGCTGTCGACCGTACTCGCCAATCATGAATTCGGCAAGATCAAAGACATGTCTCAGGGTTTAGCCATCAGCTACGGCAAGGGCCTTTCCGCGCACTATGATTTCACTTCTACCTTGCTGGGTTCCATACTTGCTTATCCGGACGATGATGGCAATAATTCCACCGGTGAATTTCCGCTCATTGAGATGGATGCATGCATCCGGGGAAAAATGTTTTCAGATGAATCCTGGTTTGTTCCTTATGTGCAGGCAGGAGTGGGATTTTCAAAATACCAGGGGTATTGGAATGCCTTCATACCTGCGGGACTCGGGCTGCAGATCGGATTTTTTGGCGAGGCCTACCTGCGTATCGACACACAGTACAGGATTGCCGTGACCGAGTCGGCAAAGTATCACTTTGTCCACAGCATTGGACTGGTGGGAAATATTGGCAGGTAAAATCCGACGAAACTGTTAATCGTTCTTTTTCCCAAACAGTCTCCTGAAAAATCCTTTCTTCTTTTTTTGTTCTTCTTTTGGGGGTGCATTTTTCCGGGAGAGGGAATCAATTTTCCTACCCTTGGCTTCTTTCAACACATTCTGTTCATCCATCGACAATTTGGATTCCACAGGAACATCGTTATTGGCATCCGGATTGTCGAAATAGGCATCCGCTCCACCATTGCCTTCGTCGCTGCCCTCGGAGCCGGGAGCCGACTGTTCGGTGATGTGCATGTAGTCATAGAGCATTTCGTTGCGCATGTTTTCGGGCTGTACGAATTTCGCCTGCCTGTCCAGACCAAGTGTTTTATCCTGAAATGTTTTCTTAAAGAAGTATTCCCAGATCGGCCTTGCTGCCTGACCACCCATCCCCAGGCCACCTTCCAGACGAATAAAGCGGTTGTCGCACCCAATCCATACACCGGCTAAAAGCTGGGGTGTGAAACCCATAAACCAGGCATCGGAATTATCATTGGTGGTTCCGGTTTTGCCTCCCATTTCGGCTACCCCAAGGCGTGAGCGAAGACCTGCAGCGGTTCCGATGTCAACAGGTCCCTGTAACATTCTCGCCATAGTGTAAGCGGTGGTCTGGCTAATGACTTCTTTTCGCTGGGTGTCGAAGGTGGCGAGCACGTTGCCATTCTTGTCTTCTATACGGGTAATATAAAATGGCTTTGTGCTGAATCCGTTGCCTGCGAACATGGTATAACCCCACATCATTTCAAAGAGTGACAGATCGCAGGCACCGAGACTGATGGAAGGATAGGGTGCCACCTTCGTAGGTATGTTGATCTCCCCGATGAAGTCAGCAAAGCGTTGCGGTGTGGTTTGTTTGATCAGGTAGGCGGCCACTTCGTTGATCGACCATGTGAGACCGGTGGCCAGGCTTCTTGTGCCCGTTTTACCCTTATTGACCGCGGGAACCCATCCCGACCCTGGAAAGTATTGGGCAGTGGCTTCACATTGTGTTTCGGGCGTGAATCCGAATTCTTCAATGGCAAGCGCATAAAGAAATGGTTTGATCGCCGACCCCACCTGTCTTTTGGTGCGCAGGTTAACGTGATCATACTTGTAATTCTTGAAATCGATGCCGCCTACCCAGGCCTTGACCTGGCCTGTCAAAGGATCCATAACCATAAATGCAGTCTGCAGCATTTCGCGGGTGTATTTGATCGAATCAAGCGGCGTCATCACCGTGTCCTTTTCTCTCTTCGAATTCCACGCAAAAACCTTCATAGGAACTTTTTGTGTAAAGGATTTCCTTAATTCCTTTTCGGACAGCCCATTTTCTTTTAATGTTTTCCAGCGCTCGCTCGCTTTCATTGCGACGTCCAGTACATTGTCGTGTCCTTTCCAGACCGCGTCGGTACGGACACTCTTTTGCGCGCTTAGTACTTTTTGCAGGTTGGGGACATTTCTTGCTACCGCTTCTTCTGCATAGAGCTGCATCCTCGGGTTAATCGAGGTGTAAATCCTGAGCCCATCTTCATAGATATCATAATTGTCGCCATTCGATTTCTCGTGTTCGGCACACCATTTTTTTAAATCTTCCCTGAGCACATCCAGAAAATAAGGAGCAATCCCGTTATTCTGATCCATTTTCTTATAATTCAACCGGATGGGATGTTTTTGAATTGTCGCGGATTCAGGCAGGAGTGAGGTAGCCGATGTTTGCCATCTGGGAGATGATGGAATTGCGGATATTAAAAGAAGATTTGTAATTGGTGCGGGGGTTGAATGTATTTGTGGCCTTAAGCATGCCAATCAGCACGGCTGATTCTTCCACATTGAGCCGGTCGGGCTCTTTTGAGAAAAATGTTCTGGAAGCATTCCGGATACCATAAACGTTATCACTATAGGGGACCGTGTTGAGATAGAGAGCGATGATCTCCTGTTTGGTGAAATTTCTTTCCAGTTTAACTGCGATGATCCATTCTTTAAGTTTCTGAATTACCCTGACTACCGGGTTGGAGGCGCGTTCTGCAAACATGTTCAGCGCCAATTGCTGAGTGATCGTAGATCCGCCTCCCTTCGTGCCAAGGAATAGCAGGGCCCTCATAAAACCCTTGCCATCGATTCCGGAGTGGTCATAGAAGCGTTCGTCTTCAGTGGCGATCAGTGCATTGATCACATGTTTCGATATCTCTTTATACGGCACATTGCTCCGGTTGCCTCTTTCTTTAAAGTATTTCCCCATGCTGGTACCATCGTCGCCATAGACTTCGGATGCCAGGGTGATTGTGGGGTTTTCGAGCTGCGCAAGTGAAGGCATTTTGCCAAAGACGCCAAAATTGATCAGCACCAGTATCAGCACAATTGCGGCAAATGCCCAAAGAAAGACAGTCCAGTAAATTTTGACGGATCGGGTCATAGTAAGTTTTTAATGGAAAACGTGATCAGTTCTGTACAAAAACCATACTCAAACCAGCTTTGGCATTGGAAACTGACAACCTGTTATTCCGTGAAAATATCAGGAGCCTAGTGAGGCTCAGGCCTTGCACCATTGGTATAACGTTCATGAAATTTACGATATTCGTCCAGGTCTTTTTTGTTTTTTAACACTTCAACATTTACCGGGCTAATGACGTAGATCGAATATTTATTCGCGGGCAGCCAGGGAACGATCTGAGTGGCAGCCACAGGTTTTGTATTGGCAAGGTAGTCCAGGGCGGCAGCGGCATTTGCAAAACCCGACATAATGACCAGTTTGGTGGTATCATCTATGCTTTCATGAGTGATTTCTATCGGTTGATTGTAATATTTCTCCTTATTGTAACGATTAAAAGCATTCCTGGACTCAGTCACGTAAACAGGATCTACTTTGTTCAGTATCAGAACCACGTCGTGAGGACTTTCGGGGTTGTAGCTATATTCAGATGGGGGAGCCGGCCGGTTTTTAGTACTGTCCACACCCTTGGCCACTGCAGTGTCTGCCTTGGGTTTTAGCAGATAAGGATTTGGGTTCACCGGTCTTAGCGTGGTACTGTCCTGAACCAGTTTGCCTGGCGGATCCTTTGGAACAGGGGGTGGCTCTTTCGCGACGAATACGGTGTCTTCGACTCTCTTAATTTCCAGTTTTGTAAGGTAGTCTTCAATTTCTTTTCTTCTGGCCAGTACATCCAGGAGAGTCTGTACTTTCCTGGCGAGCGGTTCATTGGGGTAGAGTTCCACTATTTTTTGCAATACCGTCCGCGCTTTCTGGTCTTCCTTCTTATGGATGTGGTAGATTCCCTGGATGTACAACAACTGTGGTGTCCAGTATTCGGTGCCATACGTGCTGTCGCTAACCGCCTTGCGCGCGAGTGCCTGTTCGAAATCTCCTTCTATGAACAGATTATAAATTTTTTCGTATTCCTTTGTGGCGTCTTCTTTCGTTTTGCTGCCCTTGCCACCGATGGCTTCGTTTAGTTTTACTTCAAAGGGACTACCGGCGAACTTGCGCGTCAGTAATGTTCGCATCTCACCCGCCATTTGACTCTTACCCGTTTTGAGGTAGGCAAAATAAAGGTAGTACATGGCTTCAGGCACCCTGCTGTTGTATTCAAAAGAGTCGATGAATTTTTGGAGATAGGTTATGGCGGTCGGGTATTCTTCGAGTTTGTTGATGTGCAATATGCCCAGTTCAAGCGTGGCATTGCCTATGGAATCCTGCGATACCTGCATTTTGTCTGGGGTAAGCGGAATTCCTTTTAGCAACGCGGCAACCGACAATTGATTTTCGGCGGAATCGGGTGTCTGAGCCTCGTCCTGGTTGAGCCGGTTACCTTTCGGGACATTCGCATTCTGGCTTATGGCCGACTGTCTTCTCCAGTTGTCAACATTTGGCCGGTTACCCCAGACCGACTTAAAAGACGTGAACCCTTTTGATTTGAGGGAGGGGTTGGTGAAATACCAGTCCCCGCCTTTGGAATTGGATTCAAAAAGATCAGCCGGCGGCGCATTGCGGTTGTTCAGACCAACTGCAGCATTGCCACCCTGTTGTTCATCCTCTTTTAGTCCCTGTTTCTTTCTTAATTGACGGACGATTTTCCTGAGCAGCGCATCCCGTTGGGGTTCAGGCATCGCGGCAAGCAGCTGGAGACTGTCCTGCCGGTGTATGATGTCGGTCTGCACAACGATTTGCTGAAGAATTTCTTTTCGCTGATCCAGGGCAGCAGGATCTCTCACACCAACATCATTACTATTCACCGAATCATAATAACGTTTGGCTTCGCCAAACTGTTTGTCCTGAAAATAGAGGTCCGCAAGTAAGAGGAAGGATCGGGTTCTTTGTCCAGGATTCTGATTGTCGGCCGATGCAGCCGTTGATTTGAGCAACATCGCTTTTGCTCCGGGAAGATTCTCTCTTTCCAGTTCAATCTCCGCGGCAGTGAAGTAAACGAGGTCACGATACCTCCTGTAGCGATCCCTTCGGCCCATTTTCATCAGCTGCGCAATATTTTTCTTTATCGCATTGGAATCTGACTTATTCTGCCTGATAGCATTTAGTCGGGCGTGCACTTCCAGTACAGGATCGAGAGTATGATTAATGGCGCGGTTGTAGAAGACGATAGCATCTCCGGGCCGTTTTGAAAGTTCATACAACTGTGCTATGAGGTATTCCCAGCGGGAGATTTCTTTTTTATTTTGAGCGTTACCCAGTGCCTTTTCGAGGTAAAAGGCTGCGCTATCATACCTGTTTTCGTGATAAAACCAGAAGGCGTGCACCTCGTTAAGGTCGTTTTGCAGTCTTTCGGGAAAAGCAAGGTCGTTCCTGAGGGTCTGTATCAGGCTTGCCGCTTCGGGCATATAGTCTTTCTGGATCCAGGTACGGATCTGCCATATAAAAGATTCATTCCTGTCAGGAGGAGTAGTGAAGAAACGGTGGACGAGTTTTGTGTTCTCTTTCGAGGCAATAGAAAGGTTGTTTCCACCTTCGTTGGCATTGCTCCCAATGGGGAGGTCATACCCGTCGTCCTTGGGTGAGAAGGCGTAATTGATGTATTGAAAAGTGATGTAGGCCGAATCGAGATCATTTTTCAGGTAATAGGCCTTTCCAATCAGCATGAAAAGATTATCCATCCAGCTATTTCGCAGGTCATGTATCAGGATACCGGTATTGGCCTTGAATATCACCGAATCGAGTTCCGTTTTCTCCGCAGCCGTCTTTTCGAGGCTGTAGTTGTAAAATGGAAGCAGGTCGCTATAATCATCGCGGTTGGCAAGTTTCGCCCGCTCAATTACTTCATTGAGCTTGTTGTTGGCATTGAAAAACCAGTTATAGTGTGTAACGGTGTTCTGTATAAATTTGCGCGAAAGGCTGAATTTCTTGTCGGCCGATTTCTCAGCGCCAAGTAACTTATTCTCGTATTTTTTGGGTTTCTTAAGATCAGTAGGGAGCACAGGTTGGCCGTTGATTTCGGGAAACCAGGATATCAGCAGAAAGATTACGAAGAATATCTTGGATAACACCTTGAACATGACAGCCACAAGCTAAAACCTTAATAACTGATTTTCAAGAAATTTATTTTGTCGCTACCTTTAAAATCCTAAATTCCCGCGATGGCCAAATTCAATGCGAATTCCACTCTCAAACGACTCCAGAACAGGTACAGGCTGGTAGTGATGAATGACGATACATACGAGGAAGTGGTAACTTTTAAATTGTCGAGGATGAGTGTTTATATAACTCTTAGCACACTTTTTGTGTTTTTAACCAGCCTCACGGTGGCCCTGATTGTATTTACCCCGTTAAGGTTGTATATTCCCGGTTACGGAGATTTTAACGCTACAAAGGAGCTGAGGGCATTGAAAGTTCAGACCGATTCACTTGAACAGGCCGTCAGGTACAAAGAGCAGTACCTGGACAATATAAGAACAGTGTTGCAGGGAGACGTAACTTTGAAACTGGATACCGTAAAGATCGATGTTCCTAAACCCGATAATGATGATGAATAAAAACCGTTGCCATGTTCAACCAAAAATCTAAATCAGACATTTCCCTGGATTCCGCGATACCCGTAAGCGGAGCCAGCATTATTGCCTCAGGCACCTCCCTTAAAGGCGATATCACGAGTACGGGCGATATCAGGATCGACGGAACCCTAAACGGCAATATTAATTGCAATGCGAAAGTGGTTATCGGCGCCAATGGGATTGTAGAAGGCGACATCACCGGTCAACAGGCCGACATCATGGGCAAGGTTAACGGCACAATAAAAGTGAAAGAGTTGCTCCAGCTAAAAGGTGGCAGCACGCTTTCCGGAAATATCTATGCTTCCAAGCTTCAGATTGAAACCAGCGCCAATTTTAATGGTCAGTGCCACATGACTAATAGTTCCGGCTCCACCCAGTCAAAAGCAGCATCCAACGGTAGTTCCGAAACGAAATCAGACAAGCCCGTAGTAATCGAGCCCGCATTTACATTGAAGTAATCCGCGGCGGCAAACTATGTTCAGAGCCTTCTTACCACTGGCGATCATCTTCGTAATAACCACTATTATTTTTTTTAGTGTGCCCCTGAATGCCCTGTGGAATATGAGTTCCAGGGTAATGATCGCAGGAAACTGCATACTCTTTGTCGCAACCGCCATATCATTTTACCTCTTTGTACAATCATTGAAAAACAAGAACGCGCAGGCTTCACTGCGCCTGATCTACGGCGGAATGTTTATAAGGCTGATGATCTGCCTTTTCGCGGCCCTGCTTTACATAGGCATCATGAAAAAGGGAGTAAGCAAGGGAGCGATATTTGGCTGCATGTTTCTTTATTTTGTTTACACTTTCGTTGAGATAGCGATCATCATGAAACTGAGCAGGAAGAACAAATATGTCAAAAACTGAGGCCCCTCTCGATGCGATCAGTCGCTATATTCCAGCTGCTGCCGCTGCAAAGGTCATTGGATTACTGAATCAGTATAATGTACATCTAACCATCACCCGTGAACGCAAGTCCGTTCTGGGCGACTATCGTCATGCCACGCATGCGCACACCCATCGTATCAGCGTCAATGGCAATCTCAATAAATATAGTTTTCTGATCACCCTGATCCATGAGCTTGCTCACCTCGTAACCTTCCTGCAATTTCGTAACAGGGTAGATCCTCATGGGCGCGAATGGAAGGAAATTTACGCCCGCCTCCTCGCCGATTTTCTCATCACGGATATATTTCCCGCCGAGCTCCAGTTTGAACTGCAAAAGTCGATGCGGAATCTGCCCGCAAGCAGTTGTTCCGATGACCACCTTATGCGCGCACTGAGACAATACGATACGAACAGCAAGGGGTTAGTATTGGTAGAAGAGATCGCCGAAGGATCACTGTTTGAGTCGGGAAAGGGACAAATATTTCGTAAGGGGAAGCGGCTCCGCAAGCGGTTTGAATGTACGGAAGTAAGCACGGGAAGAACATTCTTGTTCAGTCCGGTGTATGAGGTAAAACGGTTCGAGCCAGGCCCTCAGGTCAGCTAAGAAGCGCAATTAGGCTATATAAAACGACGTAGGAAACAAAAGTGGCCAGTAAAAAGCCCTTGTGAGCATTCTTCATGAGTAACGGAAATTTAACACCCCTATAACGCATGCCGGGCACCAGATATTACGTGCACTGCAACAATAATTAATTCTTTTTCCAAACCATCATAAATCCGCTCGTAAAAGAAAGGGGGAGCAGGTCAGCGACCTGAGAATCAACCTTTTGCAAGATGTGACTGCGGCGCGTCAACAGGGAAAAAGGAAATACCTGCTCGATGAAATTTGAAGGCTGTATGCTGGCAATGGTGAAACCGGTATTGAGGGCCAGAATTTTAAGGGAATTCATGCTAAAATACTGCCTGTGCCGAAGGTCGTCTGCGCTCGACTGGACAGTAGCGCCTGAATAGCCCAGCCATTTTTTAATCTTATCCAGAACAGAAATTCCATTCCCATTTTGTTGTTGCAAATACTGCACTGGTTTGGTCACCAGTACTTCCCTTGGCCCATAACCATTTGGCACGGTTACTATCAATACGCCACTGTCCGCCAGCGAATTCCTGAGTGTCTTCAAAAGTGAAGCCGGATCATCCAGGTGTTCCAGCACTTCGCTGCAAATAATTGCCTGGTATCGCCGTGGTTCTGCAACAAATTTGTCCGCAGGCACAACCTGGTAATTAATGTTGGGATGAGCGTTTACTGTCCTGGCTTCGGTGATTGTTTTAAGGCTTACGTCAATGGCTTTTACATAAAAGCCCTTGCTGGCAATGGCTTTGGAGATAATGCCATTGCCACACCCGAAATCCAGGATACTGGAACCGGGGGCTGCAGCCAAATGAATGGCTTGAACAATGAAATCAAGTCTTTTTTTATCTGCAATTCTTTCGAATTCCATCAGCAGGGTATTCAATGACTGCGAAAAGAACAAATGTCAATTAGCTGGTCACCGCTTTGTTCACCAGGGTGGCCGCTTCGCTAAGCAAAATGGCCGACTGCACTTTCAAACCACTGTCTTCGATCAGTTTTTTAGCTTCTTCTGCATTCGTGCCCTGGAGCCTCACGATGATCGGAACCGCGATATTGCCAATTTTCTGATAAGCATCGATGACACCCTGGGCAACACGATCACAGCGTACGATGCCGCCAAAGATATTTATCAGAATAGCCTTTACTTTTGGGTCCTTGAGTATGATCCTGAATCCGGCTTCAACGGTTTGCGCATTGGCGGTTCCGCCCACATCAAGGAAGTTCGCTGGTTCTCCACCATTAAGCTTGATCATATCCATGGTGGCCATTGCCAGACCCGCACCGTTTACCATACAACCAACATTTCCATCCAGCTTTACAAAATTAAGATTGAATTTCCCCGCTTCCACCTCGGTAGGATCTTCTTCAGTGATGTCACGGAGCGTTTCAAGGTCGGGGTGACGCATAAGTGCATTGTCATCGAGATTCATTTTGCAGTCCACGGCCAGAATTCTCTCATCAGATGTTTTGAACAGCGGGTTGATCTCCACCATACTACAATCAAGTGCCACATAGGCATTGTAGAGATTGGTGACAAATTTTACGCAACCTTTGAAAGCCACACCGCTGAGTCCGAGATTGAAAGCGATCTTTCTTGCCTGGAATGGCTGAATGCCACCGGAAGGATGGATCCATTCCTTGAAGATTTTGTCAGGAGTCTTGTGTGCCACTTCTTCAATGTCCATCCCGCCTTCGGTACTATACATGACCACATTGGTTCCCCTGGCCCGGTCGAGCAGGATAGAGAGATAGAATTCCTTTACGGGGTTGGGGCCATCATAATAAACATCCTGTGCAACGAGCACCTTATTGACGACTTTGCCCGTTTCACCAGTCTGAATGGTCACGAGCGTGCCACCAAGCAGATTCTGCACGATGTCCCTGACCTGATCCGCATTTTTCGCAACAGCAACGCCACGCTGTTCTGTTCCACGGATCTTACCCTTACCTCTTCCTCCGGCATGAATCTGGGCCTTGACGACAGCGAAGTTGGTGCTATACTGTACTTTGAGATTCCGGTAGGCTTCTTCGGCCGCAGCGGCTGAATCCACAGGATATCCTTCCTGAACGGGTACATTATATCTCTTCAATAATTCCTTGGACTGGTATTCGTGCAGATTCATGTATTGGGTTTTTCTTTACAAGCCATGCGAAAATAGTTGATCTTTGGCAAATCTGAATCCATGGAATTTAAACTGACTGAAGAACATTTACTCATCCGGCAGGCTGCACGTGATTTCGCATTAAGCGAATGTCGTCCTGGAGTCATTGACAGAGACGAGCACCAGACCTTTCCCCTCGAACAGATACTGAAACTTTCCTCCCTCGGATTCATGGGAATGACCGTTAGCCCCGACTATGGTGGTTCAGGCATGGACACGATAAGTTATGTGCTGGCATTGGAAGAGATCAGCAAGATTGATTCCGGTGTGAGTGTGTGCATGAGTGTTAACAATTCCCTGGTCTGCTGGGGTCTCGAAAATTTCGGAACCGAAGATCAAAAGAGCCGGTACCTGGTACCGCTTGCAAAGGGAATAGCAAACGACAAGCTTTTCATCGGCGCCTTCCTTTTATCAGAACCCGGAGCCGGCAGTGATGCGGGGGCACAGAAAACAACAGCCATTGACATGGGTGATCATTATTTGCTGAATGGAACCAAGAACTGGATAACCAACGGCAATTCTGCATCGGTGTACCTGGTAATGGCACAGACCGATCCATCTAAAGGAAGAAAAGGCATCAGCACATTTATTGTGGAGAAAAAATGGCACGGGGTAACGATAGGAAAAAAAGAGAACAAGATGGGTATCAGGAGCAGCGACACGCATTCCGTGATGTTCCAGGATGTGGTAGTGCCCAAAGAAAACTTAGTTGGTTCGGAAGGAAGTGGCTTTGCATTTGCCATGAAAACGTTGCAGGGTGGCCGGATCGGCATTGCCGCGCAGGCGCTGGGAATTGCCGGAGGTGCCTTTCAACTCGCAACCGGTTACTCCAAGGAAAGACAATCATTCGGGCAGGCGATTTCTGCACACCAGGCCATTCAGTTTAAACTGGCAGATATGGCCACCCGCATTGAAGCGGCAAAACTTCTATGTTATAAAGCCGCATGGGAAAAAGATAATAACCTGCCCTATCACCTCAGTTCATCAATGGCTAAAGTTTTTGCTGCCGAAACTGCCATGTGGGTAACTACTGAAGCGGTGCAGATCCACGGCGGCTATGGATATGTGAAAGAATACCACGTGGAGCGGTTGATGCGTGACGCCAAGATCACACAGATATATGAAGGCACCAGCGAGGTGCAGCGGATCGTGATCAGCCGGTTCGTACTGGAATAATTTTTTCCATATTTTGTATCTTTACCGGATGAATAAAACCCAATATCAGCAGCTGACGGACACATTGGGCAAAAACACTACGCTCGTAGCGGTTTCAAAAATGAAAAATGCAGATGAGATCAAACACCTCTATCGGCTTGGTCACAGAGATTTCGGAGAGAACTACGTACAGGAGCTGATAGAAAAACAACTCCTACTGCCCAATGATATACGATGGCATTTTATAGGCCACCTCCAATCAAACAAAATCAGGTACCTCGTCCCATTTATCCATTTGATCCAGAGCGTGGACAGTTTCAAATTACTCGCCGAAATTAACCGGCAGGCAAAGAAAATAGAGAAAGTGGTCGACTGTCTGCTCCAAATCCATATTTCCGGCGAGGAAACAAAATTTGGACTCAACCCCGCAGAACTCGACGAATTGATCAACGGACTGGCTAATGCGGAGGTGATCCACGAATTTAACAATGTGCGTATTTGTGGCTTAATGGGGATAGCCTCATATTCTGATGATATGACAAAACTCAGGGCTGAAATGGGAATGCTCGCCTCTCTCTATGATAAATACGCTGTTTTGCATACACCCCACATCGAATTCACCACACTTTCAATGGGAATGAGCGCGGATTACCAGATGGCGATTGAAGAAGGCAGTAACATGGTTCGCATCGGGAGCCTGATATTCGGATCAAGAGACTGAAATATAAGCTCAATCTTCACCTCAAATCCTTAAATTGCACCCTTGCCCTGTAATTAACAAAGAATAAAGAATAACAAATGATCGTATTGATTTTTTTCGTGGTTCACTGGTACATTTCCCTGTTCTGTCAAACGTTTTTCCTGCACCGTTATGCTGCCCATGGAGCTTTTGTAATGAGCAAGGGATGGGAAAGGTTTTTTTACATCCTTACCTTTGTTACGCAGGGGTCCTCTTACATGAGCGCCAGGACTTATGCGTTGTTGCACAGGCTTCACCATGCCTACACAGACACCGAAGACGACCCGCATTCTCCCAGCTTTTCGAAGAATGCTTTTCAACTGATGAATCAAACCAGGGTGAAGTATGCCGACATCTACAATGGCAAAATGCAGATAGAGGAAAAATTCCTGAAAAATCTTCCCGACTGGCCGGCCTTTGAAAGGTTCGCTCATCCCTGGATGACCCGTGTCGCCTGGATTATCGTTTACTGTGCCTTCTATTATTTTTTCGCCACATCACCTTGGCAATACCTGCTGCTCCCAATCACCATTATGATCGGCCCTGTACACGGTGCCATTATCAACTGGTTCGCACACAAATACGGATCGGTGAATTTCTCACTGAACAATACATCAAGAAATCTATTCTATATTGATGTGCTGATGCTCGGCGAGGCCTATCATAACAATCACCACAAATTTCCTTCAAGTATCAATTTCGGCGTCAAGCGCAATGAAATCGATCCTATTTATTTTGTAATTCTTCTCTTCAATAAACTGGGCGTCATCCGCCTGAATAAGGCAGAGCGCAAGTTGATCGAGCTGGAAAAAAATACTGTGTATCTCAACGAGCGGATGAGAAAAATATCTTAAGCGAGTATGGTCGTCAAGGTTAATTTTGAAATAGTAAAGAATTTCATTTTCTGCCTGTGTTTACTTTCGCCATTTTTCAGCCGGGCGCAGAAGATCGACTCACTGCTGCAGGAGCTGGATGCCCGCTATCCCCAGGAAAAACTCTATCTCCATTTCGACAAGAATTATTACAATCCCGGGGAAACCATCTGGTTCAAAGCCTATCTTTTTGCGGGCAATGTTCCTTCCCAGATCAGCACAACTATTTATGCCGAACTGATTGATGAGAACGGCAAAGTAATTGAGCGCAAAACGGCGCCTGTAGTGATGTCCAGCGCTTCCGCCGCCTTTGACCTGTTAGAAAAGCTTAGTTCATCGACACTCTACATACGAGCTTATACCGATTGGATGTTGAATTTCGACACCTCCTTTCTGTATCAGAAAGCGATCCCAATCGTTCAACCAAAAAAGTCCGCAAGAGCCACCCCGGCGCCTCGTTCATTCTTACAATTTTTTCCCGAAAGCGGTGAACTTGTTACCGGCATTCCCAGCAAGGTGGCCTTTAAAGCAACGGACCTGCATGGGCTGCCATACAATGTGAAAGGAAATATTGTAGGCGCCAATGGCAAGACCATCGGTGATTTTTCTTCCGAGCATGATGGCATGGGATTCTTCCTGCTGGTGCCCGAAGCTGGTGAAAACTATAAGGCAGTCTGGAAAGATGCTTCAGGCAAAACTCAAAACACCCAACTTCCCAACGTATCAACCAATGGTATCGTTCTCCAGGTTCAACAGGACACAGGAAATATCCGATATGCCATAACCCGTTCAGGGCCCGACCAACTGCCCGGTACTACCGTAACAATAGTTGCGCAGATGCAGCAGCAAATGGTTTACATGGCCAGGGCAAACCTTTCGGAAAAGAAGAGTATAAGCAGCAGCATTCCCCTTTCCGGTTTGCCCGCCGGAATTGTGCAGATCACCGTCATTACCAGCGATAATAAACCCATTGCCGAGCGACTCGTCTACGTCAATAAGCAGGATTATTATTTTATCACCGACCTCAACCTGCCATTGAAAGGACTGGATAAAAGAAAACGAAATGTGGTTCAGATCGATGTCCCCGATACAATTAAGACCAACCTTTCAGTATCAATAACGGATGCCGATGTCAACCCGCGGCAGGAAGGGGAAGAAGATATATTCTCAAATGTGTTGCTCACCAGTGACATCAAAGGATATGTCCACAATCCGGGATATTATTTTTCCAGTGAGGCCGATTCGGTGGTCCGGCATCTCGACCTCGTGATGATGACCAATGGATGGAGAAGATTTAAATGGGAAAATGTGCTGGCCGGAAACTGGCCGAAGATCAAGCGTCTTCCCGAACAGTATCTCACAGTCAACGGGAAGATTAATGGCCTAACCAGGGCTCAGCTGGTACAGCAGGATATTTCGGGTATACTCGAAATAGACAAGAAGCAACAGTTTATCAGCATCCCGGTGGACCTGCAGGGAAATTTCAAAGTTGCGGATCTCCTTTTCTATGACACCGCCAAGCTTTACTATCAACTGAATAAAGACAAGGACAAGGTGCTTACGTCAAGGGCAAGTTTTGACATAAAAAATAATTTGTTGAAAACTGCGGTGCCCTTTGATCGGGATTCGACTGTGTTTTTTCGGTTGAGCCTCCCTGGAGAAAAGACACTGCTTCAGAATAAGGAACTGACTACGAGATTCCTCGAAGCCATTGCAGCGAGAAGAAGGGTGCAGACACTCGAAAAGGTAACCATAACGGCCAAGGTAAAGTCCAAGAAAGAGCTGATGGATGACCAGTACACTTCCGGGCTCTTCCGGGGTGGAGATGGATACACCTTTATCACGGAGGACGATCCCCTGGCCGGCAGTGCATTCAGTGTATTGACCTACCTGCAGGGTAAGGTTGCCGGTTTGCAGATCACGGGAGCGGGCCCGCAGATGACCATGTCATGGAGAGGAGGGTCCCCAACCGTGTTCATGGATGAAATGCAGACGGATATCAGCCAGGTACAATCCATTCCCATGAGCGATGTAGCGATGATAAAGGTTTTCCGGCCACCTTTTATTGGTGCTTCCGGCGGAGGTGCGGGTGGCGCCATTGCCGTTTATACTAAGAAGGGGGCTTCCCTGAACAAGGATGTGAAAGGTTTGGATTTTGTCAGGATTCCCGGTTATTCCGTTGCCAAAGAATTTTATTCGCCTGATTATTCCAAATATGATGAGGCCCAAACCCAGGGCGATTTCAGGAGCACGCTGTACTGGAACCCATTCGTGCTAACGGATAAGGACACACGACGAGTAGTTTTTACCTTTTACAACAATGACATTTCCAGGCGTTTCCGGATAGTAGTGGAGGGTTGCGACGTATATGGAAAACTCACGCGCATAGAGAAGATATTCGAGTAGAACTTCCGGTCAAACAATCTTGCCAAAGCCCCAGTTCCCCGGCAATAGGCCGGAGAAAATTCAAAATCCAGATCGGCACAACAGGTTTGTGTGGAAATCAGCTACCCCTCGATCCGCCGGTTTTCACTGGTTTCTTCGAAAGTCCAACGGGTTTGGAACCTCCGGGTTTTATAAACTGGGAGCCCTTCGTATTATTTTGATTTTTCGTCGCGGCTTTTTTGTCGGCTTTTGAATTCTTTGGTGTCAGCAATCCCATATAATAAAATTTTTACCCCTCAAATATACCACTAATTCGCAGATAGTAAACAGCTTCAAGCCAGGGACGGGAGCATATTCAGTATCTTTGCCTCGCAAAAAATGAACAGGATGACAGAAGAAAAAAGTCTGAATTTTCTGGAAGAAATAATTGAAAAGGATCTTGAGGAAGGCAGGTATCAGCAGATCATCACACGGTTTCCACCCGAACCGAACGGTTACCTGCATATTGGTCATGCAAAAAGCATATGCCTGAATTTCGGGCTTACGCGTAGATATGGTGGTTACACAAACCTGCGCTTTGACGACACCAACCCAACCACTGAAGAAACAGAATATGTTGACAGTATAAAGGAAGACGTGCATTGGCTTGGCTTTGAATGGAAGAATGAACGCTATGCATCTGATTATTTCGATGAATTATATAAATATGCTCATCAGCTGATCGCTAAAGGGCTTGCCTATGTTGATGATTCCTCCTCCACTGAAATAGCCGCGATGAAGGGCACACCCACGGAATCAGGAAAGGAAAGTCCCTTCCGCAACAGAATCCCCCAAGAAAACGCAGACCTGTTCACCCGGATGAAGAACGGGGAGTTTGCTGATGGATCAAGGACGCTCAGGGCCAGGATCGACATGGCTTCGTCCAATATGCACATGCGCGACCCCGTGATGTACCGTATCAAACGGGCGCATCACCACAGGACGGGTAACAAATGGGTGATCTATCCCATGTATGACTTTGCGCATGGCCAAAGCGACAGTATCGAAAGGGTTACGCATTCGATCTGTACTCTTGAATTTGTTCCACACCGCCCGCTCTACGATTGGTACATTGAACAACTGGAGATCTATCCGTCCAGGCAGTACGAGATGGCCAGGCTGAATCTGAATTACACGGTGATGAGCAAAAGGAAATTGCTTCAACTCGTCAATGAAAAGATCGTCACTGGCTGGGACGACCCACGCATGCCCACCCTCAGTGCATACCGTCGCAGGGGCTATACTCCCGAAAGCATTCGCACCTTTTGTGATCGTGTTGGTATTGCACGCAGGGACAACCTGATCGATGTAGGATTGTTGGAATTCTGTATCCGGGAACACCTTAACAAAATTGCGTTGCGCAGGATGGTAGTCTTTGATCCGGTAAAACTGGTGATCACCAATTACCCGGAAGGACAAACCGAGATCATGAAAGGAGAGGAAAATCCGGAAGATCCGGACAGCGGAAGCAGGGACGTTCCATTCAGCAGGGAACTGTATATCGAAAGAGAGGATTTTATGGAAAACCCATCCAAAAAATACTTCCGTCTGGCCCCGGGCCAAATGGTTAGGCTGAAGAGTGCTTACATTATTCGTTGTGATGACGTAGTGAAAGATGCTGATGGAAATATTATGGAGCTTCATTGCAGCTATCTGCCTGAGAGTCATAGCGGCAGCGACAGCTCAGGAAAAAATGTAAAGGGCACCCTGCACTGGGTAAGCATCGCGCATGCCGTCCCCGTTGAGCTGAGACTGTACGACCGTTTGTTCAGGGTGGAAAATGCAGCTGAGGAAGAGGGTGATTTCAAAGACTACATCAATCCCGATTCACTGATGGTGATACCAAATGCATTTGCGGAGCCCGAAGTTGCAAAATCGGTTGCCGATGGCCGTTACCAATTCATGCGCAAGGGCTATTTTGTTCTTGACAGGGACTCCACAAAAGGAAAACTCATATTCAATAGAACTACCACGCTCAGGGACAACTGGTCAAGGGAATCGGCAAAAGGATAGCTATTAACGGTTTTCCCCAAATACTTCGCGGAGTGTGTCGGCCATCTCTCCCAGGGTAACCTGGTTTTCCACAGCTTCAAGCACCACGGGCATGAGGTTCTGATCGCCGGAAGCGGCGTCGTTCAACATCTGCAGTAATGTGTCCACTCTGGCGGGGTCCCTGCTGCGCTTCAGCTCGTCGAGTTTTTCTGTCTGAATATTCCTGATACTGTCATCGACTCTTAAGGGAGAGAGGTTGAACATTTCTTCAGACTTGAATTTATTCATCCCCACGATAATCTTATTCTGTGTTTCCACTTGTTTTTGGTAAGCATATGCGCTGATGGCGATCTCTTCCTGCATGAATTCATGTTCAATGGCGCTGACGCTTCCACCCATGTTGTCAATTTTCTTTATCAGGAATTCCGCCGATTCCTCGATTTTGTTTGTCAGGGTCTCCACATAAAAACTGCCTGCCAACGGATCGGCCGTATCGGCCATGCCGCATTCGAAGGCCAGAATCTGCTGGGCACGAAGGGCGGTGCGCGCCGCATCTTCCGTGGGTAGTCCCATGGCCCCGTCATATCCATTGGTGTTCAGCGACTGGGTGCCTCCGAGTATTGCCGCCATTGCCTGGATCGTAACCCTGGAAATATTGTTCAGTGGCTCTTGAGCAGTAAGCGAGCTTCCAGCCGTCTGCGCGTGAAAGCGAAGCATCTGGGCGCGGGGATCCTTTGCACCCAGTTTTTGCATGATCCGGGCCCAGATCCGGCGTGCTGCGCGGAATTTGGCCACCTCCTCAAAAAGGTTGTTGTGCGCACTGAAGAAAAAAGTAAGCCGCCTGCCAAAGAGATCAATGTCGAGACCTTTTCCTAAAGCCGCCTGAACATATGCCTTTGCGTTACTGAGCGTGAAGGCGATTTCCTGAACCGCTGTGCTCCCGGCTTCCCTGATCTGATATCCCGAGATCGAGATGGAATTCCATCCCGGAAGTTCTTTCCCACACCATTCAAACATGTCCGTGATAATACGCATGGACGGCTTGGGGGGATAGATATGCGTGCCCCGGGCGGCATATTCCATTAAGATGTCGTTCTGAATCGTTCCCTTTAGCCGGCTGAGGTCAATCCCCTGCTTGCGAGCCAGAGCCACATAAAAGGCCAGCAGAATAAATGCCGTGGGGTTGATGGCCATGGAAGTGGACACTTCGTCAAGCCTGATGTCCCTGAACAACGCCTCCATATCAACGAGACTGTCGATGGCCACACCAGCCTTGCCCACTTCCCCCTCGGCCAGGGGGTGGTCGCTATCGTAACCATTCTGCGTCGGAAGGTCGAATGCCACATTGATGCCAGCCACTCCCTGAGAAAGCAGGTAATGAAATCTTTTATTGCTTTCTTCAGCGGTGCTGAACCCGGCGTATTGTCTCATGCCCCAGAGCCGGCCGCGGTACATGTCGGCATGCACGCCCCTGGTGAAAGGAAATTCCCCGGGAAGGTCGGTTGGAGACGAATACCCCGGGTGGTCAGGGGTATAGTACTCGCTGATTTCTATTCCCGAATCATTGATTACTGTTTTCTTTTCCTGCATAACATGGGTGGCCGGGGTTTACATCAGCTTCTTGGCTTCAAAGCTGAGCACTTCGGCAACGATATTGTGAAGCGAGGCTTTTGGGTTCTGCACCATCATTTCGAGGAGGTGGCGGTTCAAATCGCTTCCTGTGAATTCAGGAGGGAGAAACGACGCTACCTGGTTAATGATGTGGATGTTTTGTTCCCTGAGGTTCCTCACGGCGTCCCAGGCTTCCGTGGACACATAGATCTGCTGGGTGATATTGTGGTCGAACTCCTGTTTGATGGTCTGGGTAAGAAGGAATTGGGTCTCAACGCCGGTAAGCCCCGGCTGGTTCGTTCTGCTGATGAGGTTGGGAAGGGACATCCTCTCGGTGAGCAGGATCAGCCTCTCATAGGCCTGAAGCCGAACCTGGATAGGGTCAATGGCCTGACCTGGGAGGGGGGCTTCCCGGACATAACGCTTTACTTTTTGTCGCTCACGCCAGAAGATGTAGGCCAGTGCTCCCCCCAGAACGAAGGCAATAGCAATCGCGATTAACATTTGCGTGGTGTCCATAGTCTACTGATTTGGAACAAAAGTATGGAAAACACAACTCGCAAATTTGTATCTTTACAGTATGGAAACAATGATATCAGCACCGGTGAATTTTACCGCCAATGCTGTTCAGGAATTGAACAGGCTGATGGCGGAGGAAGGCTTTGACAGTAGCAAATTCCTGAGAATCGGAGTTAAGGGCGGAGGATGCTCCGGGTTGAGTTATGTGCTTGGCTTCGATGATAAAGATGCGAACGACGAGGCCTATGAAGCAGATGGGCTCAATTTTGTTATGAATAAATCCCATGGCATCTACCTGATGGGTATGGAGATAGACTGGCATGGCGGCCTGAACTCCAGGGGCTTCACCTTCACCAATCCGAATGCCAGCAAAACCTGTGGCTGCGGCACCTCTTTCGCCGTTTAATGAGTCATAGGTCTTTTTTTGATCATGCCACCCTTAGTGTCTTTGATGCTGTGCATGATCACAAAGGCATCATTGTCGATGAGGTCTATTTCACTTCGTAGTCTTGAAATTTCCAGCCGCGTGACAACCGCAAAAACAATCTCGGTGTCATTGCTCACGTTGCCCGCCTTTCCATAACCACCTGTGCCTTTATAAATCGTTACACCCCTGCCCAGCTTATTGCTGATCATTTCCCTAATATCTGTACTTTTTCTTGAGATAATCGTTACACCAGTATATTCTTCAATGCCTTCTATAAGAAAATCTACTGTCTTTGAAGCTGCCAGATAAGTTAGCATGGAGTAAAGGGCCTTTTCGATACCCAGGAAGTAGACAGCCGAGAGAAAGATGATGATGTTGATGAACATGATGACGTCGCCGATCGTAGAGCCCGTTTTCCTGCTTACATAAATTGCCAGTACTTCTGTTCCATCGAGCACCCCGCCTCCCCGAATGGCGAACCCGATCCCCGCTCCAAGAAAAAAGCCCCCGAACACCGCTACCAGCACGCTGTCTTTGGTGATAACGGGAAATTCAAAGAGCACTAACACCAGGGCCAGACCACTGATAGCCAGGATAGTCCGGATAGCAAATGCACCCCCTATCTGCTTGTATCCCAAGAATATAAAAGGGGTATTTACTAATAAAATGAAGATAGGAAGAGGCAGCCCAAGCACTCCACTGATCAACAAGGATATACCGGTGGCACCGCCATCAATAAATTGATTTGGTAATAAAAAGCTTTTTAAGCCAAAGGCTGCTGAGAAAATTCCAATGGTTATGAGTACCCCATTTTTGACGGACTGCATGAATCCAATCCTGCTGCGATATTTCTCCTTTGCGGTGCGATAGTCGGTCATTTCTTTCAGGATTATCAGATCGGGAATAAAATTTTTGGGCTGATGGGTAACAGTCTTCCCTAATTCAGATGCCTTTAAAGTACGATTTTCAAATGGATTAAAAATCCGCCATTGTGATATAACACGCATTGAAACCTGCCCCTGCGAGCATGCATTTGATGTGTTAACTTTGCGGCTTCAATTATGAAATACATCAACGAGATCAGTAAGCGACGAACCTTCGCCATCATTTCTCACCCGGATGCGGGCAAGACGACATTAACGGAGAAGCTACTTCTCTTTGGAGGTGCGATACAAACCGCGGGCGCGGTCAAGAGCAACAAGATCAAAAAGCACGCGACCAGCGACTTTATGGAAATCGAACGACAGAGAGGAATTTCGGTGGCCACCAGTGTGATGAGTTTTGAATACAAGGGCATCCTGATCAACCTGCTGGACACACCCGGTCACAAAGATTTTGCGGAAGACACATACAGGACACTGACGGCCGTCGACAGTGTGATACTGGTAATCGACAGTGTAAACGGTGTTGAGGCGCAGACGCGCCGATTGATGGAAGTATGCCGGATGAGGGATACCCCGGTGATCGTGTTCATCAATAAGCTCGACCGTGATGGCAGGAATCGATTCGACCTGTTGGAGGAAATAGAAAAAGAGCTGAAGATTTCTTTGCATCCCATGACCCTTCCCATAAACAGTGGTAAGGATTTTAAAGGGGTGTACAACCTGGACGAAAAAAACCTGGTCCTCTTCACTGCCAACACCAAGGCAGTTGATGAGGATTCAATCAGGATCGACAACCTGAGCGATCCCGTGCTCGATACCACGCTGGGTGAAAAAGATGCCGCGATGCTCAGGGAAGACGCCGAATTAGTGGAAGGTGTTTATGGGAGCCTGGACGTTGAGGAATATCTTTCTGGCAGGATCGCTCCGGTATTTTTCGGGTCTGCCATTAATAACTTCGGTGTAAGGGAGATGCTCGACACCTTTATCAGGATTGCACCAACGCCAAGAAGTCGCGAAACCTCGGCAAGGACGGTTGAAGTGACCGAGGATAAATTCAGTGGATTTATATTCAAGATACACGCGAACCTCGACCCAAAACATCGTGACCGCATCGCCTTTCTGAGGGTGTGTTCCGGGAAGTTTGAAAGGAATAAATACTTCCATCATGTTCGGCTCGACAAAGAAATCAGGTTCAGTAATCCTTATACTTTTCTGGCCCGCGACAAGGATGTAATTGACCAGGCATTTCCGGGCGATGTGGTCGGACTGTTTGATACCGGCAGCTTCAAAATTGGCGATACCCTCACCGAAGGTGAGTCCTTCTATTTCACTGGAATTCCGTCTTTTTCACCTGAAATATTTAAAGAGGTAGTTAACAAGGATCCTATGAAAACCAAGCAATTGGAAAAAGGATTATTACAGTTGACCGATGAGGGTGTAGCTCAGTTGTTTACCCAATATGGTGGCAATAAGAAGATCATAGGGTGCGTAGGCGAGTTGCAGTTTGAAGTAATTCAGTATCGCTTGCTGCATGAATATGGCGCCTCTGTCCAATTCAATTCGGTTCCATTCTACAAAGCTTGCTGGATTACGAGCGAGGAGCAGGGGAAGTTAGAGGAGTTTATCAGGTTCAAGTCTTCAAACATTGCGGAAGACAAAGATGGGCACCTGGTTTACCTGGCGCAAAGCGAATGGTTTCTGAACACGGAGCGCACAAATAATCCCGCCATCAGTTTCCACTTCACGAGTGAGATCCACAAGGAGGCGGTCTGAGGGCAGGATGAGTAATGGCAGATGTGGATGAGTTCAGAACGGCGGATTGATGCCGGTGTAATTGTGGGGTGTAATGTCTTTCAGGCTCTCTTTTACTGAGGCAGATATTTCAAGTCCGTCAATAAAGCTGTGGATACTTTTCTTTGTGATTCCGTCCTTACCTCGCGATAGTTCTTTGAGGGCCTCATATGGTGAAGGATAATTTTCTTTTCTCAGTATGGTCTGGATCGCCTCAGTGACAACCGCCCAGTTGTTGTCAAGGTCCTCATAAATGGCTTGTTCATTCAGCACCAGCTTGCTAATGCCTTTTTCAAGTGATTTGACTGCAAGCATGGTATGCGCGACAGGCAAACCGATATTTCTCAATACCGTGCTGTCAGTAAGATCCCTCTGCATCCGGCTAACGGGTAGTTTGGCAGAAAGGTGCTCAAATATGGCGTTGGCGAAACCGAGATTGCCTTCGGCATTTTCAAAATCAATTGGATTGACTTTATGGGGCATGGTAGAGGATCCAACTTCTCCCTTGATAGTTTTTTGTTTAAAATAGTCCATTGAGATATAAGTCCACATGTCCCTGCTAAAGTCGATCAGGATGGTATTGATTCTTTTGATACAATCGAAATGGGCCGCTAATCCATCATAATGTTCGATTTGGGTTGTGAATTTTTGCCTTTTCAGTCCGAGGGATTTTTCAACAAATTCGTCAGCCAGTACAAGCCAGTTCTTGTTTGGAAAGGCCACCTGGTGCGCATTGAAGTTTCCGGTAGCTCCTCCGAATTTTGCCGAGAATGGAATTTGGATGAAAAGTTCGACCTGCGAGGTTATGCGTTCGACAAATACCATAATCTCTTTCCCAAGCCGGGTGGGGCTTGCCGGTTGCCCATGGGTGCGGGAGAGTAAGGCAATATCCCTCCAGTTGCCAGCCAGGATCTCGAGTTGTTTCTTGAAATTAAGTATGGCGGGGAGGTATTCGATTTCCACAGACTGTTTCCAGGCGAGAGGGATCGCTGTGTTGTTGATATCCTGCGAAGTGAGTCCAAAATGAACCCATTCCTGTAAAGCCTGGGCTTTTACCGCCTCCAGTTTTTCTTTTAGAAAGTATTCAACAGCCTTGACATCGTGGTTGGTTCGGGATTCGATCTTTTTGATCGCCAGTGCATCTTTTTCCGAAAAATCAGTTAGCGTTTTGTCAAGCATTTGACTAACTGTATCGGGCAATTGGATTATTTTTTTTTCGCCCAGGAATTTCAGGTACTGAATCTCGATATTTACGCGGTATTTAATCAGCGCATATTCTGAAAAATACTCAGAAAGCTGATTTACCTGCCTTCTGTACCGGCCATCTATCGCCGAAATGGCAGTCAACTCAGAGAGTTCCATACTTAAGGAATTATTTAACTGTGGCACCAGTACCTTTACGCCGCAAAAGTAAACCAATTGAATAAGACTAAGGTAGGAATTGTAAGTTATCTCAACACAAGGCCGTTGCTTTATGGCATCAAGACATCACCCATTGCGTCAAGGATTGAGCTTGTTACCGACTATCCATCTAACATTGCCCAGGCATTAATAAACGATGAAATTGATCTGGGACTTGTGCCAGTGGCGATTATCCCATTGTTAAAAGAACACCACATCATTACAGACTATTGCATCGGTTGTGATGGAGAGGTTGCCTCTGTTGCACTGTTTAGTGCAACTCCGATCAACAATATAGAAAAAGTACTCCTGGATTATCAGAGCCTTACATCGGTTACACTCAGCAGAATTCTCATGGATAAATTCTGGAATATTCACCCGGTAATTGAAAATGGCCATGCGAGTTTCGAAAAGCAGATCAGTGGTAAAACAGCAGGTGTGATCATTGGGGACAGGGCGCTGGAACAACGAAAAGTTTCGGCATACGTTTATGACCTGGGGAAAGCCTGGAAAGATTTTACCGGCCTGCCCTTTGTATTTGCTGCCTGGATCAGCAACAAAAAACTTCCTCAAGGGTTTGTTGAGGAATTTAATGAGGCAAATGCCTGGGGAATAAAAAATCTTGATGCTGTGGTGGCGGAACTTTCCTCCGCCAATATTGATCTTATGACTTATTATACCAGACATATCGATTTTTCGCTGAACAGGGCTAAGATGATGGGTATGGAGCAATTCCTTGCCTTGCTTGAAGCCAGGACATTCACGGAAGACAATGTCCGATTTAAGTAATATTTTCGCGGGCAATTAGATAATTATGGCTGAGACTCTTGGGATGCTTTGTGATAAGCTTTCCGTTATCAAACTCAAGCAATACCATACTGAAGATTCACTGAGACTGGAAAGTCTCGCAACTCAGGCCGCATCGCTGAGGGCGGAAATTGACGAATACCTCCTTATGGCGGTGAATGGGCAGATCCCTGCGAACAGGCTCACCTTTGCCGCAAACAAAGTAGTGAAGGGTGAGGGACATACGGTTACTGAGGCGAGGGGAAATCTTGGCGAACTGATGTATCAGCTGGCGGATTGCAATTGCCGGCTCTGGCACCAGCAGGAAAAGGTATATGAGTTTGAAAAAGTACCAGTAGGCGAGAAGGATAAGGTGATTAAAGAACTTGCACTCCTGAACCTTGAAAGAAACAATTGTATCGATTCCATAAATAAGCAATTCAGCTCCATGATTGCTCAAAGGAATAATTCATAATATATGCATATCAGGACCAGAAAAACCTGCAGGGTCTGTGGGTCACCATCACTGACCAGCGCGATTGATCTTGGAGATCAGTATCTCCAGGGGTCATTCGTGAAGCCAGGCAAGGAAATGCCATCAACGCGTAAGATTCCGTGCACCCTGGTACGCTGCAATCCCGAACTGGATGAGAATGCCTGTGGACTCCTTCAGATGGAGCACACCGTACCCCCGGAAATTCTTTACGATGCTTACTGGTACCGGTCTGGTACCAACGATACCATGAGGAATCATCTCAAAGGGATAGTGAACGACTTACTTCCCTTTCTTCCCGGAAAGAAAATGTCGGTTCTCGACATTGGTTGCAACGACGGCACCTTGCTGGGCTTCTATCCCAAGTCATTTACCAAATATGGATGTGATCCAAGCGATGTTGCACAGGAAGTAAAAAATGCTACCGTTGTGCAGGACATTTTTCCATCCGAGAAACTAACACAGATCCTTGCTAGCAAACCATTAGATGCGGTTACTTCCATTGCAATGTTTTATGATCTTGAGGACCCTGTTAGTTTTGTCAAGGGCATCAAATCAATACTCTCACCTGATGGAACCTGGGTATTTGAGATGAGTTACATGCCCAGGATGCTGGAACTGGATTCGTATGATACTATTTGTCATGAACACCTTGAATACTACAGCCTTGCAGTCCTTGAGAAAATATGTTCGATGGCAGGAATGAAAATATATAAGGTTTCATTCAACGAAATCAATGGTGGTAGCATTTGTTGCTACGCTACTCATGTCATAAATAAAAAATTCGATCGGGGTGAAGACCGGGAATTCCTCAATTCCATTCGCCAGAAAGAGTTTGATTTATTGCTTGACACGCAGAAGCCATATGCTGACTTTCAGAAAAGAGTGGAAAAATTGAAAAAGGAATTGTATGAAATGCTGGTCTCGCTCAAAAAAATGGGTAACACCATCCATATTTACGGGGCTTCCACCAAAGGAAATACAATACTGCAGTGGTGTGGGATTGACAATAACCTGATTGATTATGCCGCTGAGAGAAACCCTGACAAATATGGTGCAAGCACCCTGGGAACAAACATTCCGATCATCAGCGAGGCTGAAAGCCGGGCGATGAAACCTGATTATTACCTCGTACTACCCTGGCATTTTCGCGAAGAATTCATCAAACGGGAGGCAAGTACCCTGGAAGACGGAACAGCATTTATTTTTCCACTGCCCAGTCTTGAGGTGATCCGGAAACGACCTTAATAGAATTCAATACCACATTCATGCAGAAAAGGATCCTTTTCGTTTCCCATTTTAAGAAACAATGTGGCGTTCATGATTTTGGAAGCAATGTGGCGAACGTTCTTCAGGGTTCCCGTGTTTTCCAATTCATCTATGTTGAATGTAATAGCATGACAGAGTTTGAAGATGCCATGCGCATACATATGCCTGATGCAATTCTGTACAATTACCATCCATCTACAATGCCATGGATCCGGAAGAAAATCGTCCATAAATTTTATCTATCGCTTAACGGTCGTCTCCCAATACCTCAAGTTGGAATAATGCATGAGGTTACCCAGGAGAAGGCTGACAGATCGGACAACCTCCTTTTCGATTATCATATTGCTCCTGACCCTACACTGTTACTAAAAAATCCGATAGTTTATAAGACAGGGAGACTGCTACCTGCGTTTCATAATCCGTATCCGGTGCCTGAAATTCCAACAATTGGGAGTTTTGGTTTTGCCACACCAAACAAGGGTTTTGAGAAAGTAGTCGGTGCTGTCCAGAGTGAATATGACCAGGCAATCATCAGGTTCAATATTCCATCAGCGGATTTCGGAGATGAAACGGGCGTGGCGGCGAGGATGCTTGCCGACGAGTGCCGGAGTATGATTACAAAAAAGGGAATCGGCCTTGAAATCACCCACGATTTTTTGAACAATAATCAGGTGCTTGACTTTCTCGCAAATAATACTGCAAATATTTTTCTTTACCAGGATAAAACAGGCAGGGGCCTATCCTCAACCGTGGATTATGCGCTGGCAGTGGACAGACCCCTGGTGGTGTCGGATAGTACTATGTTCAGACATCTTCATGAAATTCGACCATCGATCGTGTATGGTACCAATACCATCCGGCAGATCATAGAAAGTGGGACAGCGCCCTTACATTCGACAAGAAAGGATTGGAACCCTGAAAATATTTTATGGGAGTACGAAAGAATTTTCAGTTCGATTTTCAGTCATGAGAAAGTTGCTCCTGTATTCGGGTCTCGAAAAAAGAAAAGAATCAAATCGGCTCTAAACAAGATAATGGGAAAGAGGGAACGGCATTTTTCCTGGCTCACAAATACAAAATTTGCAACCGAGGATGATCTGGCCGTCGGATCTCCACTTTCTTATCAACCGGTTGTATTGCCCGATGGGATTGGACTGAATCGAATTCTTGACAACAGCGCCCGCAAACTTTACGCTAATACTACAGAGGTTTTAAAGACACTGGTTCCACATACCATATCAAAAAAAATATCTGAGGCCAATGTACAGCAAGCCTTCGTCTTTGATACTGTTTGGCGAATGGCTCCTCAGTACACGAATCCGCGTACGCTTTGTGTAGGCAGCTACGAGGACACTGCCTGCATGTCCTTAAGAAAGCTGGGATTCGATATTGATGAAATAGATCCGGTTCTTAACTATTATTTGCAGGAATATATCACAAAGCCTGGGGTGGATGAAAATTCTTATGACATCATCTTTTCTACTTCTGTTATAGAGCATGATCCCGATGATAAATCCTTTATTGAGTGTATTTCCCGCCTTCTTGCCCCCGGAGGAACTGCAATCCTCACTTGCGACTATGATGACAATTGGAAACCTGGATTACCTAAACCCGATGTAGATGTCAGGCTCTACACTCAAAAGGATCTGAAGGAGAGATTGTTGCCTCTGATGAAAGATTGCATGCTGATTGACCATCCACAATGGGATTGCCCTGCCCCTGATTTTGTTTATCTTGGCAAGTATCACTACACCTTTGCATCTATGGTGGTCCGAAAATCAACAGTCGCATGAAAGCAATCATATTCGGAGCGAATGGGCAAGATGGTTATTATCTATCGGAAGTGCTTGCGGCAAATAATATTGAAGTCATACCCGTGTCCCGCAATGGAGATGTGATCCGGGCCGACGTTGCCGACTTTACCTCAGTACATACCCTGATCAAAGATCATAAACCCGCCTTCATTTTTCACCTCGCCGCAAGTTCCACCACACGTCACGAAGCCCTTTTTGCCAATCATGCCACCATATCCACGGGGGCGCTCAACATCTTTGAATCCGTCAAAATCCTTTCCCTGGATTCCAAAATTTTTATATCAGGAAGCGGCCTGCAATTTCGGAATGACGGCAATCCGATACATGAATCAGATCCATTTCAGGCCAGGGATGCTTATTCCATATCGCGAATTCAAAGTGTATATGCCGCCAGGTATTTCAGAAGCATTGGGCTCAAAACATATGTCGGTTACCTTTTCAACCACGAAAGCCCAAGGAGAACGGAACAACACATCAGCAGGATGATCGCTAACAGGGTGAAAGCCATAAGCAGGGAAGTAGACATTACCCTTACCATCGGCGACCTTTCAGTGATCAAGGAATGGGGGTATGCGGGCGACATCGTGAAAGCGATATGGGCCCTCGTTAACCAGGACAAAATTACTGAATCGGTGCTGGGAACCGGGAGGGGCTATTCCATCCAGGAATATATCGAGAAATGCTTCGCCTTCATCGGCAAAGACTGGCGTCCATATGTGAAAGAAAAGCAGGGATTTCGATCGGAATACCAAAGCCTGATCAGCCAGCCATCAACCATCATGACCCTCGGCTGGAAACCTGAGACCGATCTTGGCCAGCTGGTCGAAAAAATGCTCACAGAATAACCAGGTATGACTGCTCAGCGCATTATACTCGTCCAACTTTTCTCCAATGGCGACTGCCTTTATGCGACGGCCGTTGCCAGGCAGATCAAACAGGACTATGAAAATTGCCATCTCACCTGGGCCATCTCACCATCCTGCAGGTCGATGATAGATAATAATCCCTTTGTGGATGAAGTAATGGAAGTAACTACGGTCCCAAAGAATAGCGAAGCCGCCTTTAACCGGTTCATCAAATACCTGAAGACCAGGAAAAAAAAGGGTGAGTGGGATAAGATAATCGTCACGCACATCATGGGTGCCAACCAGGCAAACTATGATGGCTGCATCCGTTCGGCCGTATTGAGGGGATATCGGTTTCCCCTCACCGTTGCTATCCAGCCCATTCTCCGACTACGGGAAGATGAATTCCGGTCGATCCGCTCGTTCGTCACCGAACACCGTCTCATGGAATACCGACACGTGATCCTTTTCGAATTTGCGCCGCTGAGCGGCCAATCCCTTATAACGCGGGAACAGGCGATTGATATGGCCCAGCAACTGGCAGCAAGCGGAAATGTGGCGGTAATCCTTTCCTCAGCACAACGCATAACGCATGCGAACCCTGCTATCATTGATGGAAGCAGGTTAACAATGCGCGAAACAGCGGGTCTCACCCATCATTGCAGTTTACTTCTTGGTTGTTCCAGCGGGCTCACGTGGCTAAGTACCGCCGACTGTGCCAATCTGTTGCCGATGGTGCAGTTGCTGAATCCTGACACGCCCTGGCTGAATTCTGTAGCCCGCGACTTTAAAAGATTTGGGCTGAACGCAAGCGGCGTCATCGAGCTGCACGAAAATGCCGCGGCGAAAAAGATGGAATGCATTCAACTGGCCCTGATCGACTTTGACGGTGCCAGAAAAAAATATCACCGGGATATTTCCATGAATTTCCGTACCAGCAAGGATATTGTATACAACCTGCTTTGTTATTTCCGGTTCGGAGCCATCGTAAAGCATGTCCGCATCAACCGGCAGGTACACGGTATACGACCCGACCTCTACCTCAACGTATTGAGTGGATTCCTGGTTCTTATTCCGCGGCTGGTCAGCAACCTTTTCAGGAAGAAGGTCCTCAGGTCATCATAAGCGGTGTTCCCTCTTTTTTTTTGTCTGGAAAATGATCTCCTCGTGCATCATCTCAGTTACCAGCTGTTCGAGGGAATATTTTGGCTCCCATCCAAGTTGTTGCCGGGCTTTAGAAGCATCACCAATCAATATGTCTACTTCAGCAGGACGAAAATAGCGCGGATGTATCGCCGTTACCTGCCTGCCGACAGGCAGCTGATATTCTGGATTAGAACAGGAAGCGACAAATCCTTTTTCATTTTCTCCTTCTCCTTCGAAATAGAGGGTGATTCCTGCATATCCAAAAGACAACCGGACGAAGTCCCTGACGGAAGTAGTGATGCCGGTCGCCAGTACATAGTCTTCAGGAATTTCCTGCTGCATCATTCGCCACATACCTTCCACATAATCCTTTGCATGTCCCCAGTCCCGCCGAGCATCCATATTCCCCAGCAGCAGCAGGTCTTCACTGCCGTTGAGGATCTGTGCCACACTGATGGTAATCTTGCGAGTCACAAAACTTTCCCCGCGAACAGGACTTTCATGATTGAAGAGAATGCCATTGACGGCGTAAATTCCATAGGCTTCGCGGTAGTTAACGGTAATCCAGTACCCATATAATTTGGCCACGCCATATGGCGAGCGTGGATAAAAAGGAGTATTCTCCGTTTGCGGTATCTCCTGCACCTTGCCATAAAGTTCAGAGGTGGAAGCCTGGTAAAATTTCGTTTTCTGCTCCAGCCCCAGGATTCGGATGGCCTCCAATATTCTAAGTACCCCGATGCCGTCTGAGTTCGCCGTGTATTCAGGCGTTTCAAAACTCACCTGGACATGGCTTTGGGCGGCGAGATTGTAAATTTCGTCAGGTTGTGTCTGTTGTATGATGCGCAGCAGGTTGGAGGAATCTGTCAGGTCGCCATAATGCAGGTGGAAACGGTCGTCGCAGGTCTTGTCAAAGAAAATATGATCGATACGGTCCGTATTCATCAGAGAACTCCTTCTCTTGATTCCGTGCACATTGTATCCTTTCTGCAGAAGTAATTCAGCAAGATAAGATCCATCCTGTCCGGTGATACCTGTAATTAATGCAACTTTCATTGAATTTCCTGGTTTAAATTGGGTGCAAATTAATGTATTCGATTCTTAATTAGCTACCTGCCACATGCCGGAGACCCTTTCCATTGTCATCGTAAACTATAAGACTCCGGGGCTGCTCTCAGACTGTCTTTCCACAGTATACAGCGATGCAGGCTCAGACAATTTTGAAGTGATCGTTGTGGACAATCATTCGCAGGACGACAGCAGCACGATCCTTCTGTCTTCGTTCCCCAAACTCATCTGGATACAGATGAACTACAATTCTGGTTTTGCCCGGGCCAATAATGCAGGCATGCGCATTGCGAGCGGCCAGGCAGTTTTATTACTCAACTCCGACACCCTGGTTATTTCTAATGCGATATCGGATGCATTTCGGTTATTGATGAACAGCAATTATATCGGGTGCGGAGTCCAACTCCTCAATAGGGACGGCAGTTCCCAGATCTCCGGCAATTTTTTTGTCCGCGGTAATCTCAACAACCTGTTGCCTCTTCCCTATATTGGCATGGCGGTAAGAAATACAGGCCGCCTGTTCAGGGTAAAAAAACCTCACGCTGGCGAATCCGATCAGCCCCAGGAGGTAGACTGGATCAATGGTGCTTTCCTGATGGCAAAAACAGAAATCATTCGGAATGCGGGCATGATGGATGAGGATTTCTTTCTCTATGCCGAAGAAGCCGAATGGTGCGCAAGACTGAGAAAATTCGGCAAACTGGTGATCTATGGTCACTCGCAGGTAATCCACCTCCAGGGAGCAACATCGAATACCACTTTCGCTTCGTCCGGACAGGGTTACTACAACCTTTATGATAAAAAAGGGTTGCAGATCATGGTCTCAAATTTTGTGCGACTAAGAAAACAGTGGGGTAGTGGGTGGTTCCTGTTTCAATTATTGATTTACACCCTCACCATTCCGATTGTCTTCATCGGACCTATATTTCAATATGTTTTCCGTTGGAATAATCTTCGGGAGGCATTAAACCTCGCACGCGGGTTTGCCAGCAATGTGATGACTACCTGGAAATATGCCGGAACCATTCTGGCAAACAAGCCTCATTTTTACAAGTTTCTATGATCTGATTGCCTTTATCGCCTTGTCGATAATATTACCCCAGTAGTAATAAGTAAAAAACGAGGAGGGAATTTCTTCATTACCCAGTGATGCCCTGATCAACTCCATTGTAAACTGATCCCAGTTCTCTTCATAAACCACTGTCAATTTATTTCCGCAAACACTCCGCTCAATTCCCATGGCACCGAGCTCGGTAGACACGACCGAACAATTCATCGCCAGCGCTTCAATCGCCTTGGTCTTTACCCCACCGCCTGAAAGGATGGGATTCAGAAATACATCCGCCGCCTTGAAATAAACGGAAACGTCATCGACAAATCCAGCATAGATAATATTCTGGTCCGCATAGGCTCTCAATTCATTGAAGCGTTCGGGAAGGCCTTTACCACAGATGATGATCTTGTAACGAAACCCCTGGTGGGCAAGAAGGCCGGGATTTATCCTCTCCAGGATGACTTCCAACGCCTCAAAATTGGTGGAATGATAGAGTGCGCCATTGAACAAAAGTATCTTTTCATTTGGGCGAATGGCGTGCTTATTTTCAATTTGCTTTCTGGAAAAAGGCAGGTCCCCCGGCAGGTGACTGTGTTCAATGCCATAGGTAACTTCGAGCGACTTACCGGCTTCAACTTTCAGATGACTGATGGCATGCGCCCTATCATCTTCCGAGATAAAAAAGACCTTGTCGGCGTTCCGGTATACCCAACTCTCATACACCATCAATGCTTTCCACCACCAGCGGCCAATCGATCTTGAGCGCATGTATTCGATGTTATGCGAATGCACCACCCAGGTGATCGGAATATTTTTTCGCAGCAACCAGGCCAGCCAGCCGTAATATGGGTGTTCGATAATAAGATGTGTGGCTTTTTTTACTCTCAGGATTTTTCTCAGTCTGAAATATAAAAAGACATTAATGTAACGCAATTTCGAATTGCCGATGATGTTGAGTAGCTGGTAGCCCTTCGCGTATGAAGGTTGATTATTTTTTGTGGTTACCGCAGTCAGAGTTGTAACCCTGCCAAGATAATCCGAGAATATAGCAATTCCTTTTTCACCGCCTAGCCGTGCCGGGAAGATCTGGTAAGGAATGAGGCTCACTATCCGCAAGAGACTATCCATGGTTTGAAGAATCGTTCTTTTTGGCTATAATAAATATGGAGGTGGAAAGAAAAGGTACCCTGGTGTTGTCACCTCTGAACACATATTTTACCAGTTTTCTCTTCAGCCAACTTTCTTTTAATACGTCCATCGGTGCCGTGATGTAGCAATGGCTCAAAATAGTAAAGCCATGCTTCTGCAGTAATTTTATAATTCTTTCCAACGTATATATCCTCGCGTTAGCAAAACGTTCGTGTATTGGCCTGGGCAGCCACGAGAAAAACGGAACCCTGTTCCAGGGTAGCAAAGGTAAGCGCGCTCCATGAGTTTCAAATATCCACCATTTGTTGGGGACCGTTATCGCCGCCAACCCGCCATCAGTCAGCACCGAGGCATATCGGGAAACGCTGTCCTCGCTTTGCAGGTGTTCGATCACTTCAAAACTGATTAACCGGTTAAATGTTTCCTGCAAGTTCTCTTTTTCAAGGTCGGCCTGCAAAAACCTGCTATTAAATGCCTGCATTTTTTCCTTCTGATCATTGAATGGTTCTGAATAATCATAAATGTCGACGCCCAGCACAGACTTGAATTTTCCTGCCAGCCTGTTGATGGTTGTTCCGGTTCCACAACCGATCTCGACGCAGGTCAGGTCGTTCCCGAAAAAATCCGGAAACGATTCCAGGATCGCGATTCTTCGGGTTATGATTTTGTCGAGGTCGTCTGCGGGCTTGCCCAGGTAATGATCATCGCTGAATAAACTTTTATCGACCCGATCGGTATTGGACATATAAGCGAAGTTAACGGGGTCTGGCGATCACATAAATAAATGGCGCCAGCTTCATTCCTGACGCAGGATTTTTCCGGATCAGCTTGTTTACAAAATGCGCAACCCTGTTTTTCAAGGCGGAAGGATAGTGAGTGTCCCAAAATCCGGGTTCAAAGCTGATCTCAAAATTTTTATCGTTGATCAGCACTTTGTATTCATCCATTGAAAGCAGGTGTTCCGCCCAAACACCGCTCGAGGGGTCGCAGGTATTTGTCTTATGTATTTCCTGATCGGGCAACTTCCCGGTTTTGCGATAGTTTTCGATTGCATCGATTAGGTCCTTGCTTGCCAGCCCCCTGGTTTTATACGCGAGACTATTAATTTTTGCAGGGGTTAAGCCCGGGCATTGTCTTTCAATCACCACGCTTCTCTTTCCCCTGTATACGGTTTCCCATTTACGGTGCCAGCGCCTGTGCTTGATCACTGACAGTGGATTTTTTATATTAGCGGTGGTTGATGATACCACCGCTGCGCTCGGTTGACGTGTATGGACGGCATTATAAAATACATCGAGTTGGTAAATGTGCTCGATCACATTGCGGGAGGTGATCACGTCGCAATGGATATTAAATTTATCTAGCCTGTCGAAACAAGCATCTATATCACCCACGATGTAATGGTCAATATGAATGCCGATGGCCTGGGCGATGAGTTCAGCGCTTACCTTCCAGTCTTCCAGGTGGTCATTATAGATCACCTGTTTGAAACCCACCATTTTGGCGAGCAGGTATAAAGAGCCAACACCGCCACCATAGTCCATAACTACGAGGTCTTCTGGTTGACCCTGTATCAGACGGACGGCGCGATACAACAAACTCGCACTCGTTTCAATGGAAAAAAACAGGCGTTTGGAGTGACTTGCCTTATAATAATTCAGGCAATAGCCAGGTAACCCAAGTCCATCAGCATCAATAGACCGGAGTTTTTCATACAACTCCGTGGCTGCGAAATTAATTCGCATTCCGAGCTGATCTTCCTGTTGAAGAAACTTGTCCATGTTAACCTGAAAGTCCTATTTTTTTGGTGGCTGAATATTGGAAGCACGATATCCTTTCCATAACACAAATGCGCCATAGAGCAGAACCAGGATGGAAATTATGCCCACAATAAGTGTGATGGCGTTACCAATTTTATAGGATGAAGGTTCAAAACGGAATTCAATTTTATGACTGCCCGCTGGAATCACCAGTCCCCTGAGCAGATAGTTCACCTTGATGATGGGCGATTCTTTTCCATCAATGAAGGCAGACCAACCATTGGGATAGTACACTTCGCTAAAGACGCCGAGTTGATTAGTGCGGGATTGCGAAGTATAGTTGATTTGATCGTTACGATTTTCGACCAGCTTTATCGCGGCAGTGGTGTCTGCCTGTATGGGGAGGGAAATTTTTGGTTGTTCTTTTTTCTCGATAACGGCAGAATCTTTAGGATCCATATGATCCAGTGTGCGAATTTCTTCGGTAGCATTATTTACAAACCTGATATTGCTAACGAACCATGCCGAGCCGAGTGCGCCGGGGTTAACCTGAACTACGGGCTGGTTGTTTGAGGGATCATTAACAATAACATATTTTGTGTTCAGCATGTTGAACACCTTCATGTTCCCCTTTTCCAACTGCTCTTTTTTAAGGTCCTCGTACAGTGCCAGCTTGGCCGGGTGGTACCCCCCTATGGAATTGTGGAGATAGGATGTCCTGTTTGTAACAGCCGAACCCCCGAATGGATCTCCGTCCGTGGTGTTGAACACTCTGTAGTATCCCTGATCCTTCAATATCTCAAGATCGGCGGGCGTGGGCGTGAGTGTTTCTTCAAATGTTTCCGGCTCCACATAATTTGTACTGCTCAGGTAACGCAGATCCACGCCAATCAGGTCAATAAATACCAGCCCGATCAACACTGCAATCACCTCCCTCGACTTAACCTTATTCTTTACGAACAAATACATCATCCCAACACCCATCGCGATAAAGATCAGGGAACGAAGCAGATCATTGGCGAACATGGAACGGCGATCCTCTTTAAGCGCTCCGAAAACCGACCTGCCAAAATCCTCCGCCTGTTGTTGCAGTTCCGGCGTTGGTTTGCCTTGTTGCGAGGCCTGCTGGAGCATGCCTGCACTCAGTTGATCGCGGAAGAGATTGTCGTTCTCACCTTTGAAATCCAGGACAAAGTAGAGGATCGCGATCAGTGCAAGAAAAACGCCACTCGCGATCAGGGAGGTCCGGAATTTTTTCAAAAATTCAGCAACTTCCATTTTTCGATCAAGAAAAGTATTTAGTCCCAACGCCGCCATCAGGGGAAATGTCAACTGGGGAATTACCATGGCCATAGAGGGGGCCCGGAACTTATTGTAAAAGGGAAGATGATCAAACAGGAAATAGTTGAGGGTGGAAAAATGCTTCCCCCACGCAAGGAATATACCCAGTAGTGTAGCAGCAAGAATCCACTGGCTGTTCCACTCCGTGTAATAGACCATGCCAAAAATGAACAGTATGCAGATGAGTCCCCCGAAATACACTGCTCCTGAGGTGAGGCTCTGCGGGCCCCAATAAGCCGGCAACCTGGTCTGGGCATACTGATCCGCCTGTTCTTCTGACATGCCGGTTTTTTCGGCAAAGACCTTTGATGTCTTCGAGCCAGAAGGCAGTTCACCCGAACTACCGCCATACAACCGGGGTACAGCGATGGTCAGCACTTCGGTAAGTCCGTAACTATACTGAAAGGCATAACCCTTATCCAGGCCGCCCTTTGATTTGTCGGCCTTTGTCCCCGGATCGTTGAGTTCTGACCGCCCTCCCCGCATGGTCTCCTTCGAATAATCGTAAGTAGGGAGGATGATCACAGCAAATGACAGGAACCCCATCCCGGCCGCAATTGCCGCCAATCCCCCCGTCTTTAGGAGGTGCTGCCATTGGCCAGTTCGGATCTCCTGAATAGCGAAGACAACCACAAAGCAAATTGCCACCAAAAGAGTATAATAAACGATCTGAATATGATTCTGGTAAAATAATTGGGTACTGAAAACGAGTGTAGTGATAAAACCAAGCAAATATTTTCGTTGGCTTAGCAGCACCAATCCGGCGAGGACAGCAGGCGCATAGCCCATCGAAGAGAATTTCGTGGTATGTCCTACGGAGACGATCACGGCATTGTATGAAGAAAAGGCGTAGGCCAGCGAGGCCATAATGGCAATACGACTTTTTATGCCCAACGACATGCAAAGAATATAAAAACCCAAACAGGCGAGGAAAAATAAACCGGCAGGTTCTGGCAGGAAAACAATGAACAGGTGATGAAGGTAGGCGATCGTAATATTAATGGTAGGGCCCGCAATAATCTGAAAGGCGGGCATGCCACTGAAGATGGCATTGGTCCAGAGTGGATAATGACCCCATTTTTCACGGAACTCGATAGATTGTTGGGCCATTCCTTTCCAACCTTCGGCATCCGGCTGATTCACTACGAGTCCCTTGAATGCGGGAAGACAATATATGCATGAAATAATAAAAAACACACCCAGTGCGATGGCGTGTGGCTGCATTCTTTCCCACAATGACTTATTCATTATCAAATTATTAGTTCGACAAAATAAGTGATTTTATATTAATTACTCACCTTCGTTCACGCGCGTATGATTAACATTCGATTTTTGTCAAAACTTGCTTTTATCTGCAACCTCTGTTTTTTACTGAGTCTGGGCATGCATTATTTTCCAGGCTTGAAAAACGGCCCCCTCGCGTCTACTGTAATTATTACGGGCAATCTTCTTGCTTTTCTGGTCAATTTTATCACGCTGGCTGCGTACCTTATGCGCGTCATTCAAAGTAAACCCCTGCTGATCCCACTATGGTTAACGGTCGCTAACGCCGCCTGCTTTATTTTTGAGATAATTCTTGTATTGAAATGATACATAACATCATTGCCGACAAGCCCACAAGACTTTTTCTTATCCTGGGCGGATTTTTTGTAGCCAATGCACTGATCGCAGAGGTAATCGGGGTGAAGATATTCTCGCTGGAAGACACCCTGGCGATACCGAGGGCTGATTTTTCGTTGCTTGGCACCCAGCATTTGTCGTTCAGTCTCTCAGTTGGTGTTTTACCCTGGCCGGTGGTTTTTGTACTTACGGACATTATTAATGAATATTATGGAGTAAAGGGTGTACGGTTCCTGTCGATATTGACAGCGGCCCTGATCTCCTTTGCCTTCGTTATCTTTTATTTTGCCATTAAAACTGCCCCCGACACCGCCTGGTGGATTAATTCTTATAAGGATGCTGGAATTCCGAACATGCAGTCCGCATTTGCCGGAATATTCGGCCAGGGGATGAATATCATTGTCGGATCAGTCTCCGCTTTCATCATTGGGCAGGTAGCTGATGCTTTCGTATTTAGAAGGATCAAGGTGTTTACGGGTGAGAAGGGGATCTGGATGCGCGCAACGTTGAGCACGCTGATCTCTCAGCTCATCGATAGTTTTGTGGTCACCTATATTGCTTTCTACATATTCCGAGGCGTCGACTTCGGCCAATGTACCGCTTGGGCGATGACCTCATATACTTATAAATTCATCATAGCAATTCTCTTCACACCTGTGGTGTATTTGATTCACTGGCTGGTAGAAAAATACCTTGGAAAGGAGTTGGCATCGGAAATGAAAACCAGCGCGATGAAAGGATATTGAGGGAGAAACAGAAACAGAAACAGAAACAGAAACAGAAACAGAAACTGAAAGAGAAAGAGAAACAGAAAGAGGGGGAGAGCCCACCGTTATTAGCAAGTTCCATCAGAATCGACCGATAATAATGTAAGAATTATTTTCTCAAGTACCGTAAATACCACATTCCGCTGGGTAGATTTTCTATTTGCCAGTCTTTCATATCAACCTAATTTTAACATTCAGTTTATTGTAGTTAACAATCAGAACGCATTTGAAGTTAATAGACTAACTATGAAAACCACTTTCCGCCGGGAATAAAGGACTCGAAGGATTATCAGGATGGACACCACGTTCATCTAGATAATCCTTCCCCTTTTTCATTAATCGGGTAGCGCAGCGCTATTCCCTCCTTCGCTGCTGACGCCGCTACGGCGGGCGATGCACTCTGATTGATCACGCTCTCCGCTCTCCGCTCCTCGCTCTGATTCATCACGCTCTCCGCTCTCCGCTCCTCGCTCTGATTCATCACGCTCTCCGCTCTCCGCTTCTCGCTCTGATTCATCACGCTCTCCGCTCCTCGCTCTGATTCATCACGCTCTCCGCTCTCCGCTTCTCGCTCTGATTCATCACGCTCTCCGCTCTCCGCTTCTCGCTCTGATTCATCACGCTCTCCGCTCTCCGCTTCTCGCTCTGATTCATCACGCTCTCCGCTCTCCGCTTCTCGCTCTGATTCATCACGCTCTCCGCTCTCCGCTTCTCGCTCTGATTCATCACGCTCTCCGCTCTCCGCTTCTCGCTCTGATTCATCACGCTCTCCGCTCTCCGCTTCTCGCTCTGATTCATCACGCTCTCCGCTCTCCGCTCCTCGCTCTGACTTCCCCGTATCTCCTCCTTCTGCTTTGAAGAAATTTTTCGTAGATGATTTCTGCCATGGGTTTGTTGTACACTTTGCTTTCTACCCAGGAAATAATATCCATGTATGCGAAGGCCCTGGTTTCGAATCTATTCTTTTCGAGGTGTTTGATGGTTTGCAGAAAAGTAGCGAGTTCCTGGCGCACCTTGTGCCTGGTGAACTTCAGTGAGTTCCGCAGAAATTTGAACATCTCTTCTTCCACAACGGTCAGATTTTCCATTTTGGCCATAAAGCGAAATACCGACTTCGTCAGTGGTTCCATCAGTTCAAAATTCCCCAGCTCGTAATGAGCAAGCAGGTGCAACAAACGGGCATAACACTGCAGGTCGCCCCGAAGATCAACCGGATCATTGATAATACGCTGAACATAATCTATGGCGGTATTATAGTCACCGCTTCCAAAATAAAGTGAAGCGATCTTGTAATTGAAAACCATGATGCGGTGCTTGTCGAGAAACAAAGCAAATTCTTCCAGCTTTTGCTCCACATTAGGCACCAGTGACAAACCTTCTTTAAAGGTACCCCTCATGAAATGCCTGTTGATCCTGGCCTGTTGTATATAGATGAAAGCCTGCACTCTGAAATTATCATGATCCTGTACGATATGGGACTCCGCAAATCTTTCAAAATGTTCCAATACGATTTCGAGTTGTTGGTGATTGCGAAGATCAAAATGCGCATTCATCAGGTTATGCATCCCTTTTATGTAGTGACCTGTTTCCACATTGATCATTTCGGGATATTGCTTGAACAGGTCAACCCATTTCTGCGCATACCGGTAGTATTGTAAAAAATCCTGCTTTATGAAAGAATACCAGTTGGAGCTTTGAAACAAATACAGGCGTTCATAAAAGCCCGTCTGGTCGTGTGCATTCGGGGGAAGGTGCTCCTGGAAAAACTGCCGCACCCCCGATTCATCTTTCTCATTGCGGGCATGTCCGTGCTTGATGTACCAGGAATAGAGTTGCAATGCAAGATTTGATAACTGGGTGATCATCTTCCTGCGTTCATGAACTTCAAGTGCTTCGATGGCCAGATGATCTGCTTTGTTCTGCATGCTCCTGGTGATATGCAGGGTTTCTATCTTTTTCTCAAGCGAAATAACCTGGATAAGTATCGTATCCTGGTGATAGGTGATGGCGGACTCTTTGACTTTATCGAGGATCTTCAGGCTCTGCAGGTATAGGCCCTTGTAATACAGAATCCTGGCATAGTCGAGCTGTTCATTAAGTTCAAGATCAAGGTTGTCAGCCCTTTTCAGGAGCCTTAGACTGGCAAGAACCTGGCGGTAAAGATGGGTTTTGAGATTAGAAAGCTGAGGTTTCTCCGTTCCGGGAAGTTTTTTTAGCAGGATCTTTTCGTCGTATTCCTGCATTTTGTCGAGGGCGTCGAATAATTGAACAATTTTCAAGTTATCCTTAGCCGAACTGCGACGGATATAGAGCTTAAAATGCCGCTTTTCAGATTTTTCAAGTGAATGGATTAGTTGAAATAAAATATCTGAAAATCGATTGGACATAATGGAAATATTCACTGCAAATGTAGCACAGCAAAGGATTCTATCTAAGAACTCCCTATTTTGACGTAATGATATGCCTCAGATGTTGTAAAAAAGGCAATTGAAGTCAACCTATATTTGTATCAGCGAAAGAGAAAAACATACGGCAGGCAATCGAAAGAAAAAAGCTGGCAATCGTGAAGCAAGAATCGAAGAGACCGAGTTTATAGTAAGCTGTGATACTCAGCACAATACCTACTACTGAAGATTTTCATATGGCAAGCAATCGTTAGAGGCCGTCCTATTCTTAGGAGGGCTTTTTTTGTGCCCGTAAAGTTAATAATTTATTAATACAGCCAAAACTTATTTCTCGAAAGCTCAATAATTTTAATTCCACGATCGGGTTCTTCCTCCAGGCTTTCATATATATAATTGATGTTGAATACCTTATCCCCTGATTCGACGCCTTAAACTTTTTCGGGCCTTTCCTCAATCTGGAAGTATATTGTACAAATTGCCCGTCTAAAGGGCAAATGTCCCGATGCGCCATTTTACATTGATCCTGTTTACCGGAGCCTTGCTTTTTGCCGGCTGTAGACAAAAACCGTCGGACAAGCTGTTTGTCAAACTGGATGCCGAACAAACCGGTATAGCATTCACCAACAGGTTGGAAGAAGATCCTGAGCACAACATCATGAAGTACGAGTACTTCTACAATGGCTCGGGTGTGGCAGTGGGGGATGTGAATGGCGATGGACTGGCCGACCTGTTCTTTACCGGCAACCAGACCGCGTCAAAGCTGTATCTCAACGAGGGCGGCCTTCGGTTTAAGGATGTGACGGAAATTTCAGGCGTGGCAGGAAAAAATGGGTGGAAAAGCGGGGCAAACATGGCAGATGTTAACGGTGATGGGCTGCTGGACATATTTGTCTGTTATTCGGCCTTTGGCGATCCTGCCACCAAAGCGAATCAACTGTTTATCAACAAGGGCCTTAATTCCGACAGCATTCCCCGCTTTGTAGAAAGCGCCGCCACCTATGGAATCGATGGACCGGGCACTTACACCAGCCAAACGGCCTTTTTCGATTATGATCTCGATGGCGACCTGGACATGTTTATGCTGAATCACGCTAATGGATTCTATTCACCTTTTTACAATACCACCCGGTTAAGGCATGTGAGGCATTCCCAATTTGGCAACCGGTTGTACAGGAACGACAACAACCATTTTACCGATGTCAGCGATCAAGCCGGCATCTATGGCAGCGGCATCAATTTTGGACTGGGTATCGCAATCAGCGACCTCAACGGTGACGGATGGCCGGACATCATGGTGAGCAACGACTACAACGAACAGGATTTTGTTTACATCAACAACCGCAACGGAAGTTTCAGGGAAGTCTGTCAACAGATCTTCAACCATATGAGCAGGAGCACCATGGGCCTGGACATCGCCGATTACAACAACGACCTGCTTCCGGATGTAGTAACCATGGACATGCTCCCGGAATCCAATTACCGGCAAAAAGTACTACGCGCTGGTGATGATTATGACCAGCAAACGCTGATGGCAGACAGTGGGTATGGCAACCAGTACAGCAGAAACATGCTGCAGGTGAACAGAGGTTTCGGAGCCGACAGCCTGCCCGTTTACAGTGAGATCGGTCAGCTGGCGGGCGTGTCCAACACCGACTGGAGCTGGGCATCATTGTTCACGGACCTTGACAATGACGGCTGGAAGGATCTCTTTGTCACCAACGGATTTCTGAAAGATTACACTAACATGGATTTCATAAAGTATGATGTAAACATGGCCATCGAGAAGGCGCGGACCGAAGGGAAAGATCTCTCAACCCGCAAGGGTTTTGAAAGCAGTTTCCCCATCTACGGCCTGGTCAAGAAGATGACATCCACAAAACTCAGCAACTACACATTTCATAATAACAGGGACCTTACGTTCAGCAACTATTCGGCAGCCTGGGGTTTGGATGAGGAATCCGTGAGTTGCGGTGCAGCTTATGCCGACCTCGACAATGACGGCGACCTCGAACTAATTGTGTGTAATAATAATTCACCGGTTTCGATCTTTCAGAACCGGTCTGAATTGAAACTAAAAAATAACTTCATAAGAATTCAACTCAAAGGCGACCGTAAAAACCCTTTTGCAATCGGCGCCAAAGTGATCGTCACAACCGACAGCAGCACCCAGTTACAGGAGATGTACCCGGTGCGAGGTTACCAGTCTTCTGTAGACTATGTGCTCAACTTCGGTCTTGGCAAGGCCAGTTCTGTAAAAGAAGTGAAGGTGATCTGGGATAATGCAATGGTGGGAATCATTAAAGGTCCGGTCATCAATTCAAAATTGATCATCGACAAAAAAGACGCTGTAGCGATTTCCGCAATCAAAGCTCGGGGAACAGAAAAATTATTCACTGATGTTACGACTAATTCAGGCCTGACCTTTACACATAAAGAAGATAATTACGTCGATTTCAAACAGGAGTTCCTGATTCCATACCAGTTGTCGAGGCAGGGACCAAAACTGGCCGTTGCCGACGTAAATGCGGACGGACTGGAAGATTTTTACGTTGGAGGAGCTGCGGGGCAACCCGGTCAGCTCATACTTCAAGTCAGCGATGGCAGGTTCAAACCATCCACTTCACAACCCTGGACCGCAGATGCCGCCAGTGAGGATGTTGGTGCCGTATTTTTTGATGCGGACGGTGACGGCGATGCCGACCTGTACGTGACAAGCGGTGGAAATGAAAAGATGCGGCCGACGGATTTCCAGGATCGGTTGTACATAAACGATAGAAATGGAAATTTCACAAAAACAGAAGGCACGCTTCCGGATGAGAAGTTTTCAGGTAGTTGTGTCGTTCCGGCAGATTTTGATAAGGATGGAGATCTGGACCTTTTCGTTGGCAACCGTGGCTTGCCCTCCCAATATCCTTTGAGCGGTGGAAATATTATTCTCAGGAATGACGGAATGAAGAATGGGAAGCTAAAATTCACAGATGTGACGCCACTGGTAGGAGGCAAGGAATTGTTTGCTGTAGGGATGGTGTCGGATGCCGTTTGGACCGACATAGACAAAGATGGTTGGTTAGACCTGGTTCTGGCAGGAGACTGGATGCCACTGAGTATATTCAAAAATCAGCAGGGAAAAAAACTGGTGAATCAGACCAGTTCATATGGACTGGATTCCAGTTCGGGATGGTGGTGCAAATTAATCGCCGCGGATATAGACCAGGATGGTGACACCGACCTGATTGCCGGAAATCTCGGGTCCAACACACAGTTCAGGGTTAGTGCCGCTCAGCCCATCGTGACCTATGTTGGAGATTTCAACAAGGACGGAAGGATTGATCCTTTAATGACTTGGTGGGTGCAAGGCGAATCTTATCCATATAATTCCAGGGATGAGTTGATCGAACAGATGCCACAGCTAAACAAATTATTTCTCAGATACGAGGATTACGCCAACGCGCCGATAACCAGCGTCATCGGTGAAGACCAGGCAAAATCGGCTTTAAAAATTAACATCCAGGAAACAAGGTCTTCCGTTTTTATTAATGACAATGGAAAGTTTTCAATCAGACCCTTGCCAATGGAAGCCCAGTTCAGTATGATGAACAGCATCCTTTACCGTGATTTCGATGGAGACGGCAAGAACGACATCCTGGGTTCAGGGAATTTTTTTCCCTTCAGGGTTCAACTTGGCCGGTGTGATGCCTCGAAGGGCTCGCTTTTTAGTGGGCGCGACAAAAACGATTTTATAACGGTGGAGTATAATCGCACAGGACTTGATGTGGAGGGCGATGTCCGTGATATGGTTGAACTAAAGGGTAAGAGTTCTTCATACATAGTAATTTCCAGGAATAATGCAACGCTGCTGGTATTGCAACCGGCAAATGCGATCAACGCAACAAAAAAATGAATTATGAATACTTCACGCAGATTTCCGGTTTATCCTCTTCTGTTTACCTTACTTGTATGCCATACCCAATGCTTCTCCCAAAAAAAGCTTTCCGCTAATGCCGGGTCTGGGAAAATCATATTTTTTGATGATTTTAACGAGGATCAACTGAACAGAAAGAACTGGAATGTTGTGAAAACGGGAAATGTGGTTAATAATGAGCAGCAGGCTTATGTAGATTCCTCATTGGTGCTGACCCTGGTAAAAGGTGAAGCCGCGCAGGGGGCTGAAAACGGCGCTTTACGGATCAAACCAAAGTATACGCAGGGGTTCAGGTCCACTAAGGGTGCCAGTTTCGATTTTATCTCGGGCAGGATCCATACAAAGGGCAAGGTAGATTTCTCGTACGGGAGGGCTGAGGCCAGGATCAGGATCACGGACGGCAAAGGATTCTGGCCTGCCTGGTGGCTGCTTGGTGGTGGTGATTGGCCCACCACCGGCGAAATCGACATTATGGAGTATATCGGTGAAAACTGGACAAATGCCGCCCTCCATGGACAAGGCTATTCAGGAAATACCCCTTTTGTTAAGAGAGTACTTCTTGGAGCAGACAGTTCAGTCAACAACTGGCATGTTTACGCCGTCGACTGGACTGCGCAAGAGATTGATTTCAGCGTCGATGGAAAATCATTTTACAAGGTGAGCAAACCAGAGATCGAAAAATATGGCAAATGGGCCTATGATTCTCCCAAACACCTCATCCTGAATTTTGCGCTTGGAGGCAGTTATCCCGCCGGGGTTAATAAAGTGACCAGTCCATACCCAGGCTTGCCGGAAGCGTCAGTTGAGCTCATCAAAGCAGGGAAGTGCGAAATGCTCGTGGACTGGGTGAAGGTCACTGCAAATCCATAAGCCCTACTTGTTATTGGTAGATTCCGCAATTGCTTTTACATTTGCAGCCGGCAGGTCTTACACGACCAGCTCCTGCTGAACTCCCCCAGGATCGGAAGATAGCAAGGGTAGGCGGTTGTAGCGGTGCGATGTAAGTAATCTGCCGATTTTTTTTTAATATCCACTCATGAAGTTTTTTATAGATACCGCGAATCTCGCGCAAATTACAGAAGCAAACGACCTTGGCATACTTGATGGCGTTACCACCAATCCTTCACTGATGCTGAAGGAAGGAATCAAGAATGAAGCCGGCGTAATAGAACACTACAAGAAGATCTGCGAGCTGGTGGACGGAGACGTCAGTGCCGAAGTGATCGCCACAACTTTCAATGAAATTGTTGAGGAGGGAAAGAAGCTGGCGGCCATTCATCCGAACATAGTGGTAAAAGTTCCTATGATCAAGGATGGGGTGAAAGCACTGAAATGGTTTTCCGACAACGGTATCAAAACGAATTGTACACTTGTTTTTTCCGCCGGGCAAGCCATCCTGGCTGCAAAAGCGGGCGCGACTTATGTGAGCCCCTTCATCGGGAGGATCGACGACAGCAGCTGGGATGGTGTTGAGCTGATCGCCCAGATCTCCCATATCTACCAGTTACAGGGATATAAAACAGAAATCCTCGCCGCTTCCATACGCAATGCTCTTCATATTGTCAAGTGCGCTGAAGCTGGCGCTGATGTTTGTACCTGCCCGCTCGAACCGATACTGGGCTTACTGAAACATCCGCTGACTGACCTTGGACTGGCTAAATTCCTGGCCGACGCCAAGTCGATGAAGGCAGCGATGACCAATTAACGAATTTTTAGCGTTTCTTTTTCCGGCGCTCTGAGCCGGAGTCGGAGGACTTTGTACCCAAAACTTCTTCCATTGTGGGCAGTCTGCCGGGGTCTTTAACAGTTTTGATGTAAATGACCTTTTCACTCTGCATTTTCGGGTTCGTCCTCGACTGGATCCGCACGGTTAATTTGGCATCCCTGAAAGATGTGTCTACAAACAGGCTATTTCCTGTAAATGTGCCGGAAGAAGCACTGAACTTAAGTTCTTTGATGCCGAGCGGACGAAAGCTTCCGTCACTGAACCGGCCGTCTACGTTGATGTAATTGTAGGTTCCCTTCTTGAGACTGTCTGTGTACAGGTTAAAAAACATAGTATCCAGCTTTTGTGCGAAAACGCTGGATGATGACAAGATCAGAAAAAGGAAAAGGAGGTATCGTCTCACGGCTTTGATTGTACAGGAAAGACTGAAGATCAGCCGGATTGGTTGTATCAACGCCCCTGCCCGACCACCAATTGTCGTATTTAACATCCTTTTGTAAAAAAATTTTTATAGAATTTGAATAGCAAGTATTTTTGCGCTCCGGTATGATATTTAAAAGTCACATACACATGCATCATTCTTACCTCCCGAGGTAGTCCGGTGTGTTGTTGTGTTCGAAACAAATACTATAAGGGCTTACTTCAGGTGAGCCCTTATTTTTTTGTGTTTAATTAAAAATTAGTTCATGGAGCGCAACATGTTAAGAATTGCCATACAGAAGTCGGGAAGACTCCATCAGGATTCCATCGGTCTTTTCCAGGATTGTGGTATCGACCTGAAAAACGGCCTGAACAAGCTGAAGACCGAAGCGGACAATTTTCCGCTTGAAATTTTCTTTCTCAGGGATGACGACATTCCTCAATACGTAGAAGACCAGGTGGCGGACATTGGGATTGTAGGCGAAAACGTGTTGTATGAAAAAAACAAACGCACTGAGATCGTAGAAAAACTGGGATTTGGAAAATGTCGTTTGTCTATTGCCGTTGGCCGGACTGAGGAATACAGGAACCTCTCTTACCTCGAAGGAAAAAGAATTGCTACCAGTTACCCACAAATAGTAGGTAAATTTTTGAAGGAGAATGGCGTCAACGCAGAATTGCATGAGATCAGCGGGTCTGTTGAGATCGCGCCGGGGATAGGATTGGCTGAGGCCATTGCGGACCTGGTACAGAGTGGTTCCACATTATTTATGAACGGGCTGAAAGAAGTGGAAACGATATTGAAGTCGGAAGCTGTTCTTATTAAGAATCATCAGCTTAATGAGCAGCAGGAAGTTCTGCTGCAAAAATTGTTGTTCAGGATAAGGTCGGTGAAGAAAGCGAGGAATAATAAATACATCCTGCTGAATGCGCCGAACGAAAATCTGCAGCAGATCATAGGCCTGCTGCCGGGGATGAAGAGTCCCACGGTGCTGCCCCTGGCCGACAAAGGCTGGAGCAGTGTGCACAGTGTGCTGAACGAAAATGAATTTTGGGAGATTATCGAAAAGCTGAAGGCTGCCGGGGCACAAGGCATCCTGGTTGTACCAATAGAAAAAATGATCATCTGATCTTTAATATTCCGAATATGGAAGTATTTCGTCATCCTCCTACCGCCAGTTGGCCCGAATTGTTGAAACGGCCCGTCCGTGACAGCCTTGTACTTGAAAGCCAGGTGAGCGCCATCATAGAAAAAGTGCGCGCTGGAGGTGACGAAGCCTTGCGACAGTTCACATTGGAATTTGACAAAACGGTGATCGGTGATCTGAGGGTTGGGAAAGAAGAAATTTCAGATGCCCTTGCATCCATAGAGCCTGATCTGCAGAAGGCCATCCAGGTAGCCATCGATAATATCACGAAGTTTCACCGGCAGCAATTGGCTGTGGAACCAAGGGTGGAAACTATGCCGGGAGTAGAGTGCTGGAGAAAATCCATTGGCATCGAAAGAGTGGGACTCTACATACCCGGGGGAACAGCGCCTCTTTTTTCTACGGTACTGATGCTTGCAATCCCAGCCAGGATTGCTGGTTGCAGGGAGGTCATCATTTGCAGTCCACCCGGTATGGATGGGAAGATACATCCTGCGGTGCTGGCTGCGGCAGCGCTTACCGGCATAAGCGAAGTATTTAAAGTAGGCGGTGTACAGGCCATTGCGGCCATGGCTATCGGCACCCAAACTATTAACAGGGTGTTCAAGATATTTGGCCCGGGCAACCAGTATGTTACTACTGCAAAACAACTGATACAGAAAGAAGGGGTCGCGATCGACATGCCCGCCGGGCCAAGTGAAGTGGCAATCTTTGCCGACCTCAGCGCCAATGCCGGCTTTGTGGCGGCAGACCTTCTGTCGCAGGCTGAACATGGATCCGATAGTCAGGTTTTGCTTGTCACGGATGATGAATCTCTGCCGGAACTGGTGACAAAAGCGCTCGACCTCCAGCTTGAGGCATTGCCAAGAAAAGAATTTGCCCGCGCGGCACTTGCAAAAAGCCGGATCATTGTGGTCAGCGGTCAGGAAGAAGGCATGGATTTGTTGAATCAATACGCCCCGGAACACCTGATCATCGCTTCAGATGATGCCCTCAAACTGTCGCAGAAAGTTGTGAATGCCGGATCGGTTTTTCTCGGGCACTACACGCCTGAGAGTGCGGGAGACTATGCCAGCGGAACCAATCATACCCTGCCTACTAACGGTTATGCCCGTGCGTACAGTGGAGTGAGTGTGGACAGTTTCATAAAAAAGGTAACATTTCAGAGTATATCCAGGGAAGGACTGGAGCGCCTTGGGCCGACGGTAAAAATAATGGCCGAAGCTGAAGGCCTTGAAGCACATGCCAGGGCAGTATCGGTCAGACTTGAAAAAATATGAGTTATGGTTTTCGATCTAAATAATTTACTCAGGGAGAACATCAAAACTCTGGTTCCATATTCTTCGGCGCGTGATGAGTTTATAGGTGATGCAAGCATTTATCTTGATGCCAATGAGAACAGCCTGGGCTCTCCACTCACAAAATGGTACAACCGATATCCGGATCCGCATCAACGGCAACTGAAGGAAAAAATTGGAAGTATCAAGGGTATTGACCCAGATGGGATATTTTTGGGTAACGGTAGTGATGAATGCATTGACATACTGATCAGGGCTTTTTGTGAGCCCGGAGTCGACAACATGCTGATCTGTCCGCCAACCTATGGAATGTATGAGGTAAGTGCTGCAATAAACAATGTTACCGTCAGGAAGGTGCCGTTGACAGATAGCTTTCAGCTCGACCTGCCGGCCATTGAAAATGCGGTAGACGATCATACCAAGATGATCTTTTTGTGTTCGCCCAATAACCCTACGGGCAATGCAATACATCGTGAGGACGTTGAGGCAGTGCTAAACAATTATTTCGGCATAGTAGTTATTGATGAGGCCTATATCAACTTTTCAAGGTTCAGGAGTTTTTCCCAGGAGTTGAAGGACTATCCCCAGTTAGTGATCATGCAAACACTTTCTAAAGCCTGGGGACTCGCGGCCCTGAGGGTGGGAATGTCTTTTGCATCCAGGGAAATTATCGGCGTCATGAACAGGATCAAACCACCTTACAATATCAATCAGGCTTCACAGGAACTGGCCATGGCAGCTTTGGACAATGTTGAATCGGTGAACGAAATGATCAGGGAGCTGGTAGTGCAGCGCAAGCTCATGGAAGAAGAATTACCTGCAGTTTCCGTAATTAAAAGACTGTTTCCTTCGGAAGCCAATTTTATCCTGGCAGAGGTAAGCAATGCCCCAGCCGTTTATCAATACCTGCTGGAGGCAGGCATTGTGGTCAGGTTACGTAAGAACATCCTGATTTTTGGAGATTGTCTGAGAATCACGGTGGGCACCCCCGAAGAGAACCTCAGGGTGATCGGAGCCCTCAAAAATTTCAAGGAGCAATAATTTGGTAATTTTGGTTAAAATCCACAATTGAGAGATATGAAACAAATACTTACAGGGTTGCTGTTTATGGCAAGCTTCCTTATTACCGAAAACATTCATGCAACAGACACGACCAAGGTGAAGTCGGCCCCGACCGATGACGTAACCCTGGTGCTTCAGCCAGGATTCACTGCTTCAGTTATAAATGAAGGCGTCGGCAAGAACAGGCATATTGCCGTCAATGCGAATGGCGACATTTATGTTAAGCTTGAGCGCCCTCAGAAAGGGAAAGGCATCCTGGTACTAAAAGAAAAATCGGGAAAGGCTGAGATAGTAAATCGCTTCGGAGATTTTGGCGGAACAGGCATTGCCCTTAAGAACGGTTATTTATATGCTTCATCAAACAGCGACGTGTATCGTTTCAAACTTAATGCAAACAATGCTGTTGATCCTGCACAAAAGCCAGAGAAGATCATTACCGGCCTGATCAACAAGGGCCAGCATGAATCCAAATCATTGACGCTCGACAATGAAGGAAATATTTATGTCAATATCGGTGCTCCTTCCAACTCCTGCCAGGTCGAGGACCGGCAACCTGGTTCTCAGGGGCGCACACCCTGTCCCATACTGGATTCGGCAGGAGGGATCTGGCAGTTCAAGGCAGACAAACTCAATCAGACTTACAAGGATGGCACACGCTATGCCACCGGCATCCGCAATGTGGTAGGGCTCGACTGGAACACCACCACCAATCAACTCTTTGCCATGCAGCATGGCCGGGATGGGTTGTTCCAGATGTTTCCCAAGTTGTACAATGCAGAACAAAGCGCGGAATTGCCTGCGGAAGAATTGCTTCAGGTGAAGAAGGGCGGCGACTATGGCTGGCCCTATTGCTATTACGATCCTGGTCAGAGCAAAAAGATCCTGGCACCTGAATATGGGGGAGATGCGAAGCAACAGGGTCGTTGCGAAGGTGTGGACACGCCTGTGTATGCATTCCCTGGTCACTGGGGTCCAAATGCCCTCCTTTTTTATACAGGGAATCAGTTCCCGGAAAAATATAAGAACGGTGCCTTCATAGCCTTTCATGGCTCCTGGAACCGTGCTCCACTGCCTCAAAAAGGATACAACGTGGTATTTCTTCCGTTCAAAGATGGCAAACCAAGTGGCAAATACGAAGTGTTCGCTGACGGCTTTATGGGTGCGACGGAAATTAAATCGCCCGGCGATGCAAAACATCGTCCGTGCGGTCTTGCCCAGGGACCAGATGGATCTCTTTATGTGTCCGACGACGAAAAGGGCACAATCTGGAAAATCACCTACAAACAATAATAATGACGAGCAAAATCATAATGATCGGTGCCTTGATGACCGCCCTGGTTGCTTCTTCGTTCAACAAACAGCGTCCGAACCAGGATGACCTCAAAGCCGCCATCGAACGTGGTTCGAAGGTGTATGAAACTTATTGCCTGTCCTGTCATATGCAAGATGGTTCCGGTGTTCCCGGGATGAATCCGCCACTTAAAAAAACAAAGTGGGTACAGGGTCCGAAAAAGGAGCTTACAAATTTGCTGCTTAAAGGGCTTACAGGCGAGATCGAAGTAAACGGAGACTACTATAACAATGTGATGCCATCCCAGGCCTACCTCAAAGACCAGGAACTCGCCGATGTGATGACCTTTATAAGAAACAGTTTTGGAAATAAGTCTTCCGGAGTCTCAGTTGCCGAAGTAAAAAAATGGAGGGCCACGGTGAAATAACCGCAAGCTGATGAAAAGAGTATTATTTATTGACCGTGACGGAACGCTGATTGATGAAGCGCCACCAACCTATCAGCTCGACGCGATCAGCAAACTGAATTTTTACCCGCACATGTTTGAGTTCATGGGTCGAATCGCCCGGGAGCTCGATTATGAGCTGGTGATGGTGACCAATCAGGACGGGCTGGGAACAAGTGCTTTTCCGGAAGCGGATTTTAATCTCATTCACGATTTTGTGATGAAGACGCTGAAAGGAGAGGGGATAAATTTCGACGCGGTATTTGTTGACCGGACCTTTGCCGCCGATAACGCGCCGACGCGGAAGCCGGCTACGGGTATGCTTACCCGTTATCTTGACAACCGAGATTATGATCTGGTCAACTCTTACGTCATCGGTGACCGAATTACGGATGTGCAGCTTGCCAAAAACCTTGGGTGCAAGGCCATCTGGCTTAACAATGATCCCAACCTCGGCGCCGCGGAAATTGCCGGCGACATTAAATTGCTTGCGCAAACTATTGCACTGGAAACGCCCGAATGGAAGTTGGTTTACCAGTTTCTGAAATCCGGTTTGAGGCAGGTAGTACATGACCGGAATACACATGAAACGAAGATTCATATCGAACTTAATATAGACGGAAACGGAAAATCCAATATTTCAACCGGACTCGGTTTCTTCGACCATATGCTCGATCAGATTGCGCGTCATGGAAAAATGGACCTGAACATTCGCACCCAGGGCGACCTTCATATTGATGAACACCATTCAATTGAGGATACGGGTATCGCGCTGGGCGAGGCCTTTGCTCAAGCCCTGGCCGACAAACGGGGGATGGCACGATATGGATTTGCCCTTCCCATGGATGAGGCGGAAGCCAAGGTGCTGATTGATTTTGGTGGACGCCCATGGCTGGTCTGGAATGCCGAATTCCACAGAGAAAGGATCGGGGAAATGCCAACAGAAATGTTCCATCATTTCTTCAAATCATTCAGTGATGCCGCCAGGTGTAACCTTAACATCGAATGCAGGGGAGACAATGAGCATCATAAGATTGAAGCAATTTTTAAGGCATTCGCCAAGGCCATTCGCATGGCTGTAACCCGGGATCCCTGGAGTAATTACCTGCCCAGCACAAAAGGCGTACTGTAAAAAAAGCCGGAAAAAATTGGAAAGAAAGCAAAAACAAACCATATTTGCATTTCAATGAAAATTCAGATAACAAATCAACAGTGGTGGTGGCATACAGGTTCCTATGGGAGCAGGTAATGCTATTACTGTTTTGTAATACAATATTGGGCCCCGGATAAACCGGGGTTTTTTATTTTATGAAAAAGATCAGACTCGAAACCATTTGTACGCGCATGTTGGCGGATGTGTTCACCCCGGTGGGTATCTATCTCAGGTTGCGCGACCGCTTCAGGGACACTGTGTTGCTGGAAAGTACAGACCATCACACGGCCGAGGATAGCTATTCGTTTATCGGTATCAATGCCATCGGAGGAATCGAGATCAGTTCGGTCGATAGCATGGAAGTAAAATACCCCGGGCGGCCCATCGAAAAACAAACGATAAGCAACCGGTCAACCATTCCTGCTGTACTTTGGAATTTTATGGATGGCTTTGAAATTGCAGGTGAGCAATCGAAGGAGTTAGCATTCGCACAAGGACTGTATGGTTACACCACTTTCGATGCAGTCCAGTTCTTTGAAACCATAAGTTTCCAGAAGAGAAATGAAACAACGCAGGTGCCGTTGATGCGATATCGCTTGTACCAGTACGTTATAGCCATCAATCATTTCAAGGATGAACTTTACCTGTGTGAGAATATCATCCAGGGAATAGAAAGAACTCCGGGAAGGATTGAATCACTGATCCGGAACAGGGACGTTCCCGTTTATCCTTTCAAACCGTTCCAGGAGGAAGGGACCAATTGCACTGATGAAGTCTTTCGCGAGATGGTGAGCAATGGAATTAAAAGTTGCCTTAGAGGTGACGTTTTTCAAATCGTTCTCAGCAGACGGTTCAACCGGGGATTTGCCGGTGATGAATTCAATGTTTACCGCGCATTGAGATCCATCAATCCATCTCCGTATTTATTTTATTTCGACTATGGCGAATACCGGCTCATGGGCTCATCTCCCGAAGCTCAACTGATCATACGTAACGGCAAGGCCATCGTTCATCCTATTGCCGGAACGTTTAAAAGAACCGGCAACGACGAACAGGATCTGCTGGAAGCTGAAAGATTGTTGAAAGACGAGAAGGAAAACGCCGAACACGTTATGCTGGTAGATCTTGCCCGCAACGATCTCAGCCGGCTCTGCGATGAGGTGAAGGTGTCGAGATATAAGCAGATCCAGTACTTCTCTCATGTGATTCATCTGGTAAGCGAGGTTACTGGCAAGGTAAGGCCCGGCAGCAATCCTTTTGAACTACTGGCGAAGACCTTCCCGGCGGGCACCCTGAGCGGCGCTCCGAAATTCAATGCCATGCAACTTATCGATCGTTATGAGCCCACCTCCAGGTCTTTCTATGGCGGCGGAATTGGTTTCATTGGATTCGATGGCAGTTGTAATCACGCCATCATGATCAGGAGCCTCCTCAGCCGGAACAATGAACTGGTTTACCAGGCGGGAGCGGGCATCGTTGCTGCCTCAAAACCTGAGAGTGAATTGCAGGAAGTGAACAATAAGCTCAATGCGCTGCGTACAGCGATCAATTTTGCCGCCGGGGGGCTCGTCCATTCGGTTCAGCAGGGAAATAATGTTTCATCAAAAGATGGCGTAGAGATAAATGCATAAGAAATCATGAAGATCCTTGTTTTTGATAACTATGATTCTTTCACTTACAACCTGGTGCACCTTGTAGGGAAGATCGTTCCCTATAAGGTCGATGTTTTCCGGAACGACCAGCTCCCCCTGGAGAAGGTCAGGGAGTATGATAAAATTATTCTCTCACCCGGGCCGGGAATACCTGAGGAAGCCGGTTTGCTGCTTCCGCTGATAAAGGAATACGCTTCCACCAAGTCAATCCTCGGAGTATGCCTGGGACATCAGGCGCTTTCAGAAGCATTCGGTGGTTCACTGATCAACCTCAGCGAGGTCTATCATGGGGTTTCGACGAATTGCAGCGTCAGGGAAAAAGAAGCCCGGCTTTTTGAGGGTCTGCCGTCCAGTTTTGAGGTGGGCCGGTACCATAGCTGGATAGTTGACCGGGAGAGCCTTCCCGCCGTATTCCAGGTTACCGCGGAGGATGAAAAAGGTTATATCATGGCCATGCAACACAGGTCCTACGACCTCCAGGGGGTACAATTTCATCCCGAAAGTGTATTGACACCGCTTGGGCAGAATATCATGACCAACTGGTTGAAGAACTAAGCAATCAATTCTAAATGAAAAAAATTCTTCAATACCTGTTTGAGTACAACACCCTCGGCTCCACCGAGGCCAAAGAAGTGCTGGTGAATATCGCGAGAGGAGCGTATAATGAATCGGAGATCGCCTCGTTTATAACGGTGTTCCTTATGCGCAGCATAACCATACCCGAGCTCCAGGGTTTCCGGGATGCGCTTCTTGAACTTTGCCTGAAGGTGGACCTCAAAGGTTGCCAAACCATGGACATTGTGGGAACGGGAGGAGATGGAAAGAATACATTCAACATTTCGACACTTGCCTCATTCATAGTGGCGGGAACCGGACAAAAGGTTGCTAAACACGGCAACTACGGTGCCACATCCATCAGCGGTGCTTCTAATGTCATGGAAAAACTGGGGTACAGGTTCAAGGCGGATAACGATGCGTTAAACCGGGAAGTGGATACTGCAAATATTTGTTTTTTGCATGCCCCTGTTTTCCATCCGGCACTAAAGACTGTGGGCCCCATCCGGAAGAACCTGGGTGTGCGGACATTTTTCAACATGCTTGGACCCATGGCCAATCCTGCATCTCCTGCTTTTCAGCTGGTGGGTGTTTACAACCTGGAAATGGCAAGGATCTACAACTATCTGCTGCAACAGTCGGGCAGGGCATTCACCATCATACATGGCCTCGATGGATATGATGAGATCTCGCTTACAAACGACACCAAGGTGATCACGGCTGAAGGGGAGAAAGTGATGACGCCGGAACAACTGGGAAGGAGAATGGTTGGCGCGGCTGATATTTCCGGCGGCGATACGGTGGAGGAAGCGGCCTTGATTTTCAAAAATATCCTTGAAGGCAACGGAACCTGGGCGCAGAATGCCGTGGTGCTGGCCAATGCGGCGATGGCCCTGAATTGCACAGGAAGGTATGCACAATATGATGATGCATACCAGGCGGCGGTACTCAGCCTGGAGAGCAAGAGCGCACTGAATTGTTTAAAGAAATTAATATCTCTTCAGTAATGAATATCCTGGAAACCATAGTGGCACAGAAACGGATTGAAATTGAAGAGCGCAAGCGACTTTATCCCTTAGCCCTGGTAGAGAAGGGACCGGGATTTAATAGAAACACTGTTTCGCTGAGAGGATCATTAAAGAAAGAAAATTCTTCGGGCATCATTGCGGAATTTAAAAGGAAGTCACCCTCAAAAGGAGTGATCAACGGACAAGCGGATGTGCAACAAGTAACTGTCGGCTATGCCAGAAGCGGCGCTGCGGCTTTGTCGGTGCTGACCGACGTCGTTTTCTTCGGCGGCAGTGATGAGGACCTCCAGCAGGCAAGAATCAGCGCTATTCCCATTCTGCGGAAGGATTTCATGATCGACGAATATCAGATCATTGAATCCAGGTCACTCGGGGCAGATGTTATTTTGCTGATAGCCGCCTGTCTGAGTACAAAAATGGTCAGGCAGCTCGCTGTCCTTGCGAAAAGTATTGGCCTGGAGGTGCTGCTGGAAATTCATGATAAAAGTGAACTCGGTCATATCTGCCCCGAAATAGACATCGTTGGAGTGAACAACAGGGACTTAAAAACATTTCTGGTAGACATCAGACGATCAATAGAACTGTCTCAATCTATTCCGGAGGAAAAGGTCCGGATCTCGGAGAGTGGGCTGAATACGGCATCTGACATAGAGCTATTGCGCGGGGCCGGTTACAGCGGTTTTCTGATAGGGGAGAAATTCATGCGCGAACCCGATCCTGAACTGGCCTTTTTTGATTTTGTAAACACGTTAACAACCAGACCGGCATTGCCCCTGAAAGGAGGGAATAGCCTATGAGGATCAAGGTCTGCGGCATGACGCAGTTGGAGCAGGTGGAAAGGCTCCCTGACTTAGGGATTACTTTTGCCGGCTTTATTTATTATGCTAAATCCCCCCGGTATGTTTTTCGTCATCTTACCACCTCACAGATAAAGAAGATAAATAACATCAATAAGGTGGGGGTGTTTGTGAATGCCCCAGTCGAAGATGTACTTCACATGGTGGATGAATGTCGTTTGCACATGGTGCAGCTTCATGGTGATGAGTCACCGAAGTATTGCGAGAAGATCGCGGACTATGTTTCTGTTGTGAAGGCATTCCGCATCAGTGACAATGATTCCATTGAATGGATGATCAATCCCTTTATGGATGTGGCAGATATGTTCATGTTTGACACCATGGGAGCGGGTTACGGAGGTACAGGCAAAAAACTGGACTGGAATATACTTGACAGTGGCAATATCCGCAAGCCTTTCTTTCTTAGCGGTGGCATACAGCCTGAGGATATTTCGGCCCTTACCGAATTCTCACGCAAACCCGTTGGCAAGTCCCTGTTCGCAATCGACATCAACAGTAAATTTGAAACTTCGCCTGGAGTGAAAGACCTGGATAAAATAGAAAATTTCGCAAGGTCACTTAATACAAATGTTAGTTAAAACATTTACAATGGAAGTCAGTTATCAAAATCCTGACCAGAGAGGATATTATGGAAAATTCGGAGGCGCTTATATTCCCGAAATGCTATATCGCAATGTCGAGGAGCTTAGGGAAAACTACCTTCAGATCATCAATGAACCGGGTTTTCAGAAAACCTTCCGCGACCTGTTGAAGGATTATGTCGGGAGGCCGACACCCCTATACCATGCAGAACGATTGAGTGAGCACTACAAAACGAACATCTATCTCAAGCGTGAAGATCTTTGTCATACCGGTGCGCACAAGATTAACAACACCATCGGTCAGATCCTGCTTGCAGAACGACTTGGGAAGAAAAGGATCATCGCAGAAACGGGTGCTGGTCAGCATGGAGTGGCCACTGCAACTGTTTGCGCCCTGAAGAATATTGAATGTATTGTGTACATGGGGGAAAGAGATATCGAACGACAGGCACCGAATGTGGCCAGGATGAAGATGTTGGGTGCCACAGTTATACCCGCCTTGAGTGGGAGCAAGACTTTGAAGGATGCTACCAATGAAGCCATCCGCGACTGGATCAATAATCCGGTTGACACCCATTACATTATCGGAAGCGTCGTTGGACCTCATCCATATCCTGATATGGTAGCGAGGTTTCAGAGTATTATCAGCGAAGAGATCCGCTGGCAGCTGAAGGAAAAAACTGGAAGTGAATTGCCTCAATACGTGGTTGCCTGCGTGGGAGGTGGAAGTAACGCTGCAGGCACCTATTATTATTTTCTTGATGAACCCTCAGTAAAAGTAGTGGCGGTGGAAGCTGCCGGTCTTGGTCTTGAAAGCGGATACAGCGCAGCTACTACGTCATTGGGCAGGGAAGGCGTTCTTCATGGTAGCAGGAGTATTGTGATGCAGACCGAAGACGGCCAGATAACCGAGCCACATAGCATATCCGCCGGACTCGATTATCCGGGAATTGGACCCATGCATGCGAACCTGTTTGAAAGCGGGCGGGGAATATTTTTCAGCGCCACCGACGAGCAGGCCCTTGACGCGGCATTCCAGGTGGCACGAATGGAAGGCATCATTCCGGCGCTCGAAACGGCGCATGCTTTTGCTGTGTTGGACAGGATTGGCTGCACTTCCTCCGACAACGTGGTCATCTGCCTGAGTGGGAGAGGGGACAAGGATCTGGCGGCTTACATGAAAAAAATGAACCTGCAATAAGCTTCTCATGAACAGACTCGACGAATTATTTCAAAGAAAGAAGTCCGGCATCCTGAATGTCTATTGCACGGCAGGTTTTCCCGAGGCCGATAGTACCGGTGAGGTGATGATTGCCCTCCAGGACAGCGGAGTAGATATCGTTGAGCTGGGCATGCCATATAGTGATCCGCTTGCTGACGGACCAGTAATCCAGGCCAGCAGCGCACGCGCACTGGGAAATGGAATGACTATGACGAAGTTGTTTGGCACGCTGAAGGATTTTCGGAAGAGGGTTGCCTTGCCTGTTTTGCTCATGGGATACATGAACCCGGTGCTCCAGTATGGATTTGAGAAATTTTGCGCGGCCGCTGAAGCCTGTGGAATTGATGGATTAATTCTTCCCGACCTTCCATTGTATGAATTTGAGCATGAATATGGAGAGGTGATAAAAAAACATGGTTTGAAATGTATCTTTTTAGTTACTCCGGAAACATCCGATGAACGTATAAAGAAAATTGATGCGCTAAGCACAGGATTTTTATACGCGGTTTCTTCCTCATCCACAACAGGGAAAGAGAAAAATATTGGTGGTCAGATGGACTACTTCAAAAGGCTGCAATCGTTAAAACTAAATAACCCGGTGCTGGTGGGTTTTGGTATCAGGGACAAAGAAACGTTTCAGGCAGCGACAAGTCTGAGCGCCGGGGGAATTATTGGAACTGCCTATATCCGGGCAATTGAACAGTCTGCAAACATCAGTGAAACAACAAAGGAATTTATCAATGGTATCATCGGATAAAACAGGCAACGGTGATGAGATAGTGATCATCAGGTATAATGCCGGAAACATATTGTCGGTGCAGTATGCTCTTGAGCGCATCGGTGCAAAGGCCACCGTGACGGATGATGCCGCAAGGATAAAAGGGGCTTCGAAGGTGATCTTCCCGGGAGTGGGCGAGGCGAGTACTACCATGGCTTACCTAAGAGAAAAAAAACTGGATACACTCATCGGCTCACTTGAACAACCTGTTCTTGGTATCTGCCTTGGCATGCAGCTGATGTGCAGGTATAGTGAAGAAAATGATACGAAATGCATCGGGATATTTGATGAATCGGTGCGATTGTTCCAACCCCTTGGCGGCAGGGAGAAAGTTCCCCAGATCGGATGGAACAATATCTATGACCTGAAGACCGGGTTATTCAACAATGTGGCGGAGCAAACCTATATCTATTCTGTGCATAGTTATTATGCTGAAACAGGCTCCCAGACGATTGCGAAGGCAAATTATATTCTGCCCTACAGTGTGGCTTTGAGGAAGGATAATTTCTACGGCGTTCAGTTTCACCCGGAAAAAAGCGCGGGAGCAGGGGAACAGATCCTGAGAAATTTTTTGAATGGTTCGATTGACTAATTTATACGCTACATGGAAATAATACCAGCAATAGACATCATTGACGGAAAATGTGTGAGACTTACGCAGGGCGATTATTCATCGGTTATCGTTTACAACCAACACCCCCTGGAAGTGGCCAAGGCATTTGAAGACGCCGGACTCAACAGGATTCATCTGGTTGACCTCGACGGAGCCAAATCCGGGGCGGTTAAAAACTGGAAAGTGTTGGAGAACCTCGCCACAAAAACGAACTGCAGAATCGACTTCGGAGGAGGCATCAAATCCGACTCTGACCTGGATATCGTCCTGAATTCAGGTGCCCGGTGGGCGACACTGGGGAGCATCGCCGTGAAAGATGAGGAAACTTTCCTTTCCTGGATTAACCACTATGGTGCGGACCGCTTTTTACTTGGTGCCGATGTTAAGAATGAAAAGATTGCCGTCAGCGGATGGCTTGAACAAACGGACATTTGGATCTACGATTTCATCAGAAAATATCTGGAGCAGGGAATCACACAGGTGTTCTGCACGGATGTGAGTAAGGACGGATTGCTGCAGGGGCCTGCAACATCACTCTATAAAACCATCATACAGGAATTTCCATCGTTGTATTTCATCGCCAGCGGCGGCGTTAGTTCGATGAAGGATGTAGAAGCCCTTGCCACGATCGGTTGCAGTGGTGCAATCATCGGCAAGGCCATTTATGAAAACCGGATCAAGTTATCAGACCTCAAAAACTTCAAAAGTGCTGACGCGTAGAATCATTCCATGCCTGGATATCCGTGATGGAAGGACGGTCAAGGGTATCAATTTCGAAAACATCAGGGACGCTGGTGACCCGGTTGAACTTGGTGCGTTTTATGCGGAACAGGGCGCTGACGAACTGGTGTTTCTCGACATCACCGCAACCAATGAAAAAAGAAAAACCCTTATCGAACTCGTCAACAGGATCGCACACCGCATAAATATTCCATTTACGGTTGGCGGCGGCATATCGTCAGTAGCCGATGTTCAGATCTTGCTCGACAATGGCGCGGATAAAATCTCCGTGAACACTGCGGCCTTTCGCAATCCTCCACTGATCAGTGACCTGGCACTTCAGTTTGGCAGCCAGTGCGTGGTGCTCGCCATCGATACAAAACAAGAGCATGATGGCAAATGGTATGTTTACCTCAATGGTGGAAGATTAAAGACAGAAACATTGTGCACCGATTGGGCAGCAAAGGCAGTGCAACTCGGGGCGGGGGAAATCCTTCTTACAAGTATGAATCATGATGGTACCAGGCAGGGTTTTGCCCTGGACATTACCCGGCAACTATCGACCACCTTACCCGTGCCTGTTATAGCATCCGGCGGTGGAGGCAACATGGCACATTTTGCTGAGGTGTTCAATGAAGGAAAGGCAGACGCCGCCCTTGCTGCGAGCATCTTTCATTTCAAAGAAATATCCATACCCGAACTGAAGCGATATTTGAAGGAGAAGCAAATTGAAATCAGAATTTAAAACGATAATATTGAAACCTGCATTTGAAAAATATTCAGACGGGCTGGTGCCGGCGATCGTCCAGGACGATGAAACTTCAAAAGTGCTGATGCTCGGCTTTATGAACCAGGAGGCGCTGGATAAGACCATGGCCGATAAAAAACTGACTTTCTTCAGTCGTTCAAAACAGCGATTATGGACCAAGGGGGAAGAAAGCGGGAACTTCCTCCTCCTCCGTTCCGTGAGCCTCGATTGTGACAATGATACCCTGCTGATCAAGGCGCACCCGCTTGGCCCCGTATGTCATACGGGAGCCGACACCTGTTGGAATGAGACCAATTTGAAGGATGATTTTTTGACCCGGCTGGAGGACATTATAGAACAGCGGAAAAATGGCCCCGATGAAGGATCATATGTGAAAACCCTGTTCGGCAAGGGGATCAATAAAATTGCACAGAAGGTTGGGGAAGAGGCAGTTGAACTGGTCATCGAGGCCAAGGATAATGATGATAATTTATTCCTCAATGAATCCGCCGACCTGCTCTTTCATTATTTACTTTTACTTAACGCCAAAGGGTTTAATTTGCAGTCGGTTATACAAGTTCTTGAACAGCGCCATTCGAAAATAGTGTCTCCATGAAAGCAATGCTCATCAGCCTTTTCATTTTACCTCTCGCCCTTACGGCCCAGCAGAAATTCAACATTTCAGGCACACTGAAAGGTTTGACAGATGGCTCTGCCGTTAGTGTATCCAATGCAAATGTTCCGGAAGACACGGTTGCCAAAGGAGTTGTAAAGGCAGGCTCATTTCAGCTTAGCGGCGCAGTTCCTGAACCGAATCTTTACCAGATTAATTTCGACGGCCTTCAGAAAAAGACGGTAGTTTTTATTGGAAATGAGAACTTATCGATTACGGGTGATGTAGACAAGATCCAGGACCTGGCCATTATCGGTTCAGCAGTAAATAATGATTTCGAGGCCTTCAAGAAAACTTTCAACCCGCTTTTCCAGGACCTCGGTGTGATGGGTCAGAAGATCAATGCTACACCAGGCATCAAACAAACGGACAGCCTGATGATCGCTTACAAGAAACACCTCGAAAAGATCAAGGGTAATGTGGATCAATATGTAAATGGTCATAAATCCTCACCGGTGACACCCTTTGTTATGCTGGTTACAAGCCAGATGGAACAGGACCTGCCCTCACTTGAAAAGCGTTTCAATTTGCTGAACCAGGCGGCCAAGGATGGTTTTTATGGCAAGATCATACAACAGCAACTGCAGGAAGGAAAAACCGGGGCGATCGGTTCGCAGGCAATAGATTTTACCCAGGCCGATCCAACGGGCAAACCCGTGTCACTGAGTTCATTCAAAGGTAAATATGTACTGATTGATTTCTGGGCGAGCTGGTGCCGGCCATGCCGCATGGAAAATCCCAATGTGGTCAAAGTATATAATAAATTCAAGGAAAAGAATTTCACCGTGCTGGGTGTTTCGCTTGACCGTGACCGTGGGCCCTGGCTAAAAGCGATCAAGGATGACAACCTGGTTTGGACTCATGTCAGCGATCTTAAGTTCTGGAATAATGAAGTGGCTACCAAATACAAGGTCCAGTCGATTCCACAGAATTTTTTGGTGGATCCTTCCGGTAAGATCATAGCTACCAACCTGCGTGGAGAGGACCTCAACAGTCGCCTCTGTGAACTGCTGGGCTGTAATAATTAATTTTTCAACTGTCTCTTGTATAATTGCACCGTGTTCTCATAGCCGAGATACAGGCTGTCTGCTACCAATGCATGGCCAATGGAGACTTCCGCCAGACCTTTTATATTTTGTGCAAAGAATTTCAGGTTCTGCAGGTCCAGGTCATGGCCGGCATTGATACCTAACCCGTTTTTTATTGCCGATTCAGCTGCCGCAACATATGGTGCGATGGCCTTGTGCTTATCATTGCTGAAATTGTCTGCATAGTCCTGGGTATAGAGTTCAATTCTGTCGGTTCCTGTTGCCGCTGCCCCTGCCACCATTTCAATTACGGGATCTACGAAAATCGAAGTTCGAATTCCTGCGTTCTGAAAGACTTTAATCATCGAAACAAGGTATTCCCTGTGTTCAATCGTATTCCATCCGTGGTTAGATGTCAACTGGTTCAGATCGTCGGGCACCAGTGTTACCTGGTGGGGTCTCACCTCAAGGACCAACTCCACAAACTTTCGTTCGCGGCAATTGCCTTCAATATTGAATTCTGTATTGATGAGGGGCCGGATATTCCTGACATCGGCGTACCTGATGTGGCGCTCGTCGGGTCTGGGATGCACGGTTACTCCATCCGCTCCGAATCGTTCGGCGTCGATGGCTGCTTTAAGTACATCAGGTGTATTTCCACCCCTGCTGTTGCGAAGGGTAGCAAACTTGTTGATGTTCACTGAGAGTTTAACCATGCACAAATTTAAACCCCGGGGCGTCCCATAAACAAAAAAATAAGGAAGCCGGCCAATAGCTTCCTTATCAAAGGTTAAGGTTGTTGTATAATGCGATAAACTATCCTTTCGAAAGGTTGGTTGAAAACAGAACTGTTCCTTCAATGTCGATGATGTCGATAAGAAAGGCTCCTGAAGTCAGATTTCCCAGATCGTTGATGGCAGTCACATTGGTTCCTTTTACAAGGTACCAGCTGAACATTTTTACAATCCTGTCTTCTTTATTAAACATCCGCACAATAATGTTCCTGTTTTGGTCACAGGTCACATCCATCGTTAGCACGGTGTAGAAGGGATTCGGGCGCACAGTTACTTTTGTGATCATGATATTTGTTTTAACGGGTAGGTAAGCTTTGCCGTCAGAATCGTCATACGATTTCAGTATTCGGGTAAACATTTCTGATCTCATAATGGCGTCTCTGCTGTTCATGATTCTTTGTTGTGATTGTGACTCTTTTTAAGGTGATCTGATTTCGGTTGCTACCCTATAACCAATGAAATGCCAATTCACTACTGCCTGGTTGTCATATTGTTACAGATGCTACCGCAATTATTTCTTCCCAGGCAGGGATGGAATATTTCAGAACGGGAGTGATGACAGTTGTTTAGAACCTGGCGATTAATTTCAGATTGAGCAATCTGGGGGTAAGTCTGTTGGGAATGGCATAAGTGGTGTTGGAGAAATCCTTGATGAGAAGGAAGGAAATGGTGTTGTCCCTGTCGATAAGATTGAACACTTCAAATGTGGCCCACAGGCTTTCGAAGGTCTTCAACCTCCTGCTAATTTTTTTGCGGGCTTTTTCGCCATCGATCAGCAATGCGCTGAACCCGATGTCGATCCTGATATAGGGGTCAATGATGAGGGCATTTCGGTATTTCACACTACCAGGAATGTTGAATGGCATGTTACTGCCATAAATGAAATTCAGGTATACTTTGAAATTTTTATTTGTAGCAAGATAATCCTGCAGGTAGAGGCCGAAATTGAATAATCTGTCGGTCGGCCTGCGGAACCATCCTCCTTCCCTATGCACGCTGTCGATGGGATTATTAAGTGAATCGAGGTGATAGTCATAATACGAATCACTGTCAATATTTTCCCTGGTTCGCATGAAGCCAAGGCTGATCCAACTTTCCGCACCTTTTGACAGTTCGGAGAATAAGCGGAATTCGAGGCCGGTAGCATAGGCTCTTGCGTTATTCTCGCCGCTGTACCGCAGTCGCACATTTTCAATATCGTAGGTAACCACATCATTCATGGCCTTATACCATGCCTCGGTAGTAAGCCGAAAGGGCCGGTTACGCGAATGGAAATTAAAGTCCAACCCTGCGCTGAACTGGTAGCTTCGCTGCGCCTTGAGATCTGTGTTAACACTTCCGTCCATTCTTCTGAGCTCGCGGTAGAAGGGCGGCTGATGATAGGCCCCGGCGGCCGCGCGAAAGATGACGTCGGATTTCCACCGGGCGGGTTTCCATGAGATGCCGGCTCTTGGTGAAACCAGCAACTGGTTGTTCAGGTCATTGTAGTTATAACGCAACCCCAGTTGTGCTGCCCATCCTTCCAAACTGGAAATGACCAGGTTGTCCTGGATGTATCCTGAAAGACGGAGTATCGTCAGGTTTGCACCTGAATGAGCGTACTCGCTTAATTCAAAAGTTTCGGGGTCATAAGGAAGATTGTATCCTGCCGAATCCTGGTATTTCCATTCGTGCAGTTTATCATGGATCTGTTGTATCTCCGCGGTTTGACCCCATTGAAAAAAATGGTTGCCGGAGTTAAGACTTCCTTTATGCGAAAGATTCCATACTGTGATGTTCAGGCTGTTCCTCGCGAAGGTTTGGTAGAGACCTGCGCCCAGAGGATTATTGATCAATCCAAAATCTGCCTTTGATTTGTCAAACTCTCTTTCCCCAAAAAGGTAAGCGCCAGTGATATCGATCGATTCACTTTCATCGTTGACGAAACGGCTAAGCATCCATTTCAGGCGTAGTTTTTTATTCGGTTGATGGATGAATGATATGCCGAACATATTCGTATGATAATAGTCTTTTTCTTTTCCGTCGAAATAAATGTCCAGTCCAAGATTTGCACTATAATAAGGCGAGAATACCGAAGAAGTCAACTGACTGAATTCGGGTCTTAGCGTAAAACCCGTGACCGAAATATTAGCCAGTAATTCTACACTTGCTTTGTTGGAGACCTGGTAGGTTAATAATGCCTGGAAGTCGGAAGAGGAGGGAACATAATTGCCTTTTGTTTCCTGACTGTTGAACAAATTCCTGTTAGTACGGTTGCGGACCCCCGCCAGGTAACTGAATTTTTTATTTTTTGAAATTCCTTCCAAATGCACGCCCTGTTCGAGAAAGCTCAGATAGGCCGAACCATGAAAGGATGTGGGGCGCCGATACTGAATGTCAAGCACTGAGGACATTTTGTCTCCGTATCTGGCCTGGAATCCACCATTGTAAAAATTTACATTTCTTGCGAGCTCCGGATTTATGAAACTTAGCCCTTCTTGTTGGCCGCTTCTGACCAGGTAAGGGCGAAAGACTTCGAAATCATTTACATAGATCAGGTTCTCGTCATAGTTTCCTCCCCTGACCGTGTATTGAGAGGTGAGTTCATTGTTTGAGCCGACAAATATCTTGATCAGGCTTTCTATTCCGCCAACAGGTGAAGGGAGATTTGCGGATGCTTTCGGGTTGATGGCAATCAGGCCAGCTTCTCTTCTTTGCTGTTGGTCGATGATTATTACCGAATCCAGGTTGCCGTCCTCATGTTCGAGTCGTATTTCGAGGTACTCTCTCTGTCTATCCCTAAGCAAGAAATTTCTTTGAACGGATCGGTAACCGGTGGAAGTGAAGACAACTGCGAAGGTTCTGTCGGCGGGGACTCTGAGTTGAAATGTTCCTGAGTCGCTGGTAGAAGTGCCGGTTTGACGGCCGAGGATGGTCACTGACACTCCTGAAAGCGGTTTGTTCTGTGCGTCCGTTACAGTCCCCGAAAGCACCGGCAATCCTGTTTGCCCATGGGAGATTACAACGATGGTCAGAAAGAAGATAAACAGCAGGTAACGGGCGAATGTCAATTGGTTATTTTAACAGGACAATTTAATCTTATTTGAGTTTGGGACTGTGCCGGATAAATTCCCGTTCTGCTCAGAGTTGTTTCAGACGATGGATGGTGGCTATCGGGTCGGAAGAATTGAAAACAGTACTTCCCACCACGAGTACGTCGGCGCCCGCTGCAATGATCTCTGCTGCATTTTCAACCGTTACCCCACCATCGATTTGGATTTTCACATTCAACCCTTTCTCATCGATCATCCGCCGGAGCAATTTGATCTTGACAAGTGTATGTGGAATAAATTTCTGTCCGCCGAATCCTGGATTGACACTCATAAGATTGACAACCTGGATGTCGTGCAGAATATCTTTTAAGAGATCTATGGGTGAATGAGGATTGACTGCAACACCCGCGTCCATTCCAAGTGAACGGATCTGTTCAATATTTCTGTGCAGTTGGGGGCAGGCTTCAAGATGGATGCTGAGCACCTGCGCTCCGGCAGCCTTAAATGCACTGATGTATTTTTCGGGTTCAACGATCATCAGATGTACATCAGAAATTTTCCTGTTGATCCTGGTGACCATCTCTATCACTGGCAGGCCAAAGCTGATATTGGGTACGAAACGGCCATCCATTACATCCAGGTGCAGCCATTCTGCTTCGCTTTCATTCACCATGGTGCATTCCCTTTCCAGGTGCAGGAAGTCGGCTGCGAGCAGGGATGGAGCAATGATGGCCATAATTGTTATTGTTGTTGATGTGCGGTCGCAAGATACGACTAGCGTTTTAAACGTCTGAGTGCCTGACGCGCCTCTGAGAAAGAATTGTCCAGGCTAAGGGCCCTTTCGTAATTCAACCTGGCTTGTATATCGTCACCCGTTGCTTCATTGGATTTTCCCAGCCAGTAGTAAGCGTCCGGATCCGTGTTGCTGACTTTGATGGCCAGTTCGAAGATCTTGAGCGCTTCAGGGTAGTTTTTTTGTTCATAGTAAACGATTCCTTTTTCAATATAGGCATCGGAGAGTTTCCAGTCTCGTTTGATGCAGAGATCAAATTGTTTTATGGCTTCGGCATATTGCCTGGTTTCTGAATAGTACACCCCTTTCATGAAAATGGGTTCAGTTTGCGATTGTGTTGAATCGCGAGCGATCAATTGATCACAGATCACCAGGGCGCGTGGATTTTTTTTTGCAGTATAGAGACTGACAAGTGCGAGACCGGAGTAGTTAATCGGCATGATGGCAAAGGATTTCTCCAGGGCACTGATCGCCCCGGTGGTATCTTTCAATTGGCTTAGCAAGCTCCCTTTTTCGTACCAGGCTTCAAAATTTTCCGGATCCCTGGCCAGGATACTGTCGTATTCCGCAGTGGCCCTTTCGCTTTGATTTTGCTGAACATATATTTCAGCCAGCCGGCGGCCAAATTCGGTGTTACGGGGGAAGAGCGTTTGGGCGGTGTGCAATAATTTTTCTGCTTCATTCACCCGGTTAACGACCAGCAGATTGGAAATGTATTCCTGGGCCACCGCTTCATCCCTGGTGAGATCCCATGTTTTTTTATAGTCGGGCGTAGCCAGCTCCTGGTAATTGTTATGTGAAAGTAACCTTGCTCTTCTGAAATAAAGATCGGGATCATCAGGAAATAACCTGATGCTGTCCGTTAGAGCCTTCACCGCGGGCGACCGAAGTATGTTACTTCTTTCCTTTTCTCCGGCCTTATCATCCTCCGACCCGCAGGAGGCCAGGGTAAAAGCTGCAATGGAAATTAGGCAGATTATCGATCGGGTCATGTACCGAAATTACTTGATTTGGGGAAAAGGCTGATTTGGACTTTCTTTGTTGCATGTATAATGGATTTGTTCATCTGCATAATTTGTTGCGCTGGGTTATTATTATCCTGTTGCTGATTGTCATCATTCGACAACTGACAGGAATGCTGGGGCGTAAACCATTCCTGCCAAAAGACAAGCGCCTGTCGTTGATATTGACCACAACAGTGCATGTTCAGTTCCTGATTGGCCTCTACCAGTGGATCTTCGGTGAATTCGGGTTTAAGATGATCAAGCGGGCAGGTGGCATGGGCGAAGTGATGAAAAATGCGGCGATGCGTTTCTGGGTGGTAGAGCACATTACGGGGATGCTGATAGCCACCATACTCGTTACAATGGCCAGGAACTTTTCCAAAAAGCCGTATCCCGACCAGGCCAAGCAGACCAGGTTGTTCTGGTTGTATTTTGTTGCTTTCCTTCTCATCATGGCCTCAGTACCCTGGCCATTCCGTGAGGGTATCGCCCGGCCGATTTTCCCCGGCATTCGTTGATGATTTTAGGTATTTCCTTCCATGCGGTTTTCATTTTCCCCTACAGGATGACCCGCAACAGGTCTCGCCTGAGTGCGTTTTTTCCGTAAGTGTTCAACAACGGCTCTGTGTATTATTTTTCCAAAGGAGTGCTTTTTTGTATATTCAAAAAATTAAAATTGCAAGCCGATGATCAAGTTCAATGAATTGAAACCAGGAGACCTGGTAATGGCCGAATACGAAGGAAAGAAATGGGAAGGGGTGGTTAAGGGGCTTAACCACGATGAAAAGGAGATCTGTGTGGCAACAGGGGTGCAGGATTTTTGGTTCCGCCCCGAACACCTTTATCCTATCCCGCTGAATGAACAGCAGCTGTACAGTCTTGGATTCAAAAAGGCTGAAGATGGTGACGGCACAAAGTACATGAAGGATTCATTCCGTTTGCACATACCGCGTAAAGATGATTTTTCCAATCTGGAATTCTGGTGGCGCGAAGACCGCCGCACCCTGCATCACCCCATCAATGTGCATGAATTACAGAATCATTACTACCAGATGACCAAGGTCGAGCTCAACAAATAATCCGGATATTCACGGAACGGCAGGTTTTTAATTGCCATGACAGTACATCACAGTGCAGCAAATTGCGCTGGTTATTTTTAACTGTCATCGCTTGGCGTAAAAAAATCGTTCATGCATACCCTTATTGGAGTCATTTTTCATTTTATCGGAGGGTTTGCTTCCGGCAGTTTTTACCTCCCCTACAAAAAAGTCCGGGGCTGGGCCTGGGAAAGTTACTGGATCATCGGAGGTTTTTTCTCATGGCTGATCGTTCCATTCCTCGCGGCTTCGCTGACAGTTCCCAACTTTATGGAAATCATCAGAGGATCTGATGCGAAGGTGATCTTCTGGACCTATTTCATGGGCGTGTTGTGGGGGATTGGCGGACTTACATTTGGCCTGGCTATGCGATATCTTGGGCTTTCATTGGGCATGTCCATAGCCCTGGGCCTCACTTCCGCGTTCGGATCACTGATACCGCCAATATACAGAGACCTGTTCACCACCCAAACAAAAGACAGTTTTTCCGGCATGTTGCATTCGACCAGCGGACAGGTGGTGCTGCTTGGCGTGGCCGTATGTTTATTCGGAATTTTTGTCTGCGGCAAGGCAGGAACGATGAAAGAAAAGGAACTGTCGCAGGAACAGAAGACGGCCAGCATCCTCGAATTCAATTTGTCGAAAGGAGTCATTGTAGCGGTTATTTCGGGCATCCTCAGTGCCTGTTTTAATTTCGGTATAGAGGCTGGCAAGCCTATGGCCGCCGTTGCGATAGCGAGCGGCAGCAATCCTCTTTTTCAGAACAACGTGATATTTGTCGTACTTCTCTGGGGAGGTCTGACCACCAACCTGATCTGGTGCATGATACTGAATACGAGAAATAAAACTTTCAGTGATTACACCGACAAACGCACCCCGCTTAGAAGAAATTATATTTTCGCGGCACTTGCGGGCACCACCTGGTTCCTGCAATTCTTTTTCTATGGGATGGGAGAAAGCAAGCTGGGCAACGGTGCCAGTTCGTGGATACTGCACATGGCTTTTATCATCCTCATTTCAAATATGTGGGGAATAACGCTCAATGAATGGAAGGGTGTCAGCAGAAAAACATATGGCACTATAGGTGCAGGAATTGTCATCATTCTTGTTTCTGTATTACTGGTTGGATTGGGTAATTACCTTAGCAATCCGGTCGGCTAAAAAATTCAACGTATGAGGATCGAACAATACATCATTGACGAACATAACAACGCGTTTGTCGGTGGTCATCAGAAAAAATTCAGGCACGCAGCCGACTCTGTCCCTGATGTAGAATTTGTGTTGGGCAAACTGATCAACTTCCAGGTGGCGATACCCAGCTGGGCCCTGGGAAGCGGCGGAACCCGGTTCGGCCGTTTTTCGGTCGGGGGTGAACCTCGCAATCTGGAAGAAAAAATGGAAGACATCGGATTGCTTCATAGGCTGAATCAGTCCAGTGGCGCGATCTCGCTGCACATTCCGTGGGATGTACCTTCGAACTACAATGATATTCGGGTCCTTGCTTCACAACTTGGACTTCGTTTCGATGCAATGAATTCGAATACCTTTCAGGACCAGCCCGGTCAGGAATTGAGTTACAAATATGGATCGTTTCAACATGTAGACAAGAAAGTGCGGAAACAGGCGATCGCACATAATTTGGAAGTGATCAGGCATGGGGTGGAACTCGGTTCGGAATCACTTACTGTTTGGCTGTCCGATGGGTCCTGTTTTCCCGGACAGCTCAATTTTCGCCGGGCTTTTGAGAACACTCTGGAATGCCTCCAGGAAGTGTATGTTTCCCTGCCTGCGAACTGGAAACTTTTTGTGGAATACAAGGCCTTTGAACCTAATTTCTACTCAACAACTGTTGGAGACTGGGGACAATCGCTATTGTACACCAGCAAACTGGGTCCACAGGCGTATACATTGGTGGACCTTGGCCATCATCTTCCCAACGCGAACATAGAACAGATCGTTGCCCTTCTGCTGATGGAGGGAAAGCTCGGAGGTTTCCATTTCAATGATTCCAAGTATGGGGATGATGACCTGACGGTAGGTAGTATCAAACCTTACCAGTTGTTTCTCATCTTCAATGAGCTGGTTGCGGGGATGGACGACCGGGGAATGAACCATAACACCGACCTCGGCTGGATGATCGATGCCTCACACAATGTGAAGGATCCACTCGAAGACCTTTTGCAGTCGGTTGAGGCCATCATGATCAGTTATGCCCAGGCATTGATCATTGACAGAAAGGGACTGGAAGCTGCGCGGATGTCGAATGATGTGGTGATGGCAGAAGCGATCCTTCAGAATGCTTTCCGCACCGATCTGCGTCCATTGGTGGCCGAGGCCCGACTCAGGGCGGGAGGGGCCCTGGCTCCGATCGATATTTACCGTGGTCAGAAAGTGCGACAGTACCTAATTAAAGAAAGAGGTTTGAAAACGATAGCTACGGGTTTATAAGATGAGCAGCCTACCGGTTATAGCAGTTTTTGATGTTGGCAAGACCAACAAAAAGTTATTTCTTTTCGATGAACAGTATTCCATCGTTTATGAGCAGTCCCATCAGTTCGAGGAGACCCGGGATGACGATGGTGATCCCTGTGAAAACCTGGAGAAACTTACCTCATGGGGTCGCCGTTCTTTTAACGATCTGAGCCAGTTGCAAGACTTTGATATCCGGGCAATCAACTTTACCGCCTACGGCGCCAGTTTTGTGCATGTTGATGAGGCAGGTATCCCCATACTTCCTCTCTTTAATTATCTGAAACCATATCCTGAGGATCTGAAAACCGCATTCTTCGCAAAATATGGAGGAGAAGAGGCGATGGCCATGGAAACGGCCTCGCCTGTGCTGGATAGTCTGAATTCCGGTCTGCAGCTTTACCGCTTGCAGCGGGAGGGGAAATTCGAGGGTAAGAAGAGTTTTTCACTTCATCTCCCGCAATACATGAGCTTCCTGATTTCAGGCAAGATGTATTCTGATATCACCAGTATTGGCTGTCATACCATGTTATGGCATTTCAGGAGTAGCAGCTACCATCCATGGGTACACGAAGAGAAGATTGCTCACAGGCTTCCACCTGTATTTCCTTCAGATGGCGTGTTGCCTTCCCGGGCGCATTCAAGGGATTTCAACGTGGGCGCAGGCCTGCACGACAGTTCCGCCGCCCTTATTCCTTATCTTTCCAGTTTTCACCAGCCATTTATTCTTATCTCCACCGGCACCTGGTGCATCAGCCTCAATCCATTTAATGAGACTCCGCTGACCCCCGAGCAATTAAGGCAGGATTGCCTTGCCTTTTTGAGTTATCTCGGCAGGCCGGTAAAGGCGTCGAGGTTGTTTGCGGGGTACGAGCATGAGGAGCAGATCAAAAGGCTGTCCGCGAAGTTCCAGAAGCATCCGTCATTTTTCGAAACCGTCCAGTTCAATCGCAGGTTTGTTGAAGTACTTCAACGCCGAAATGATGATAAGGAAGGCCTGGGAAGGTTTCCTGGCCCTTCCGTGTTCAGGCTGCGCGACCTTGGTGGATTCAACAATTACGAAGAAGCCTATCACCGTTTGATCATGGATATTATGCGCCAGCAGGTGATGAGCACACGGCTGGTGATGGAAGGGCAACCCGTCAAAAGGATCTTTGTAGACGGTGGCTTCGGAAGGAATTCCGTGTACATGAATTTGCTGGCTGATGGTTTTCCCGGCGTGGAAGTCTTTGCCGCCACAGTTCCCCAGGCTACAGCGATGGGAGCAGGACTGGCCGTGCACGCGCATTGGAACCAGCAAGACCTGCCTTCGGACCTGATTGCACTCAAATACTACTCAGGCAACTCACCCGCACAACCGCAATAGCATTCCGTTAAAAAACGGTCGGGCCGACGTCTATTCCCCTTGGTGAATGACGCTTTCTACAGTTCTTTTACTAAAAAATTTATGCGTAACGCCTTGATGGATTATTTGTTGATGCAGGTTGGAATCTGGTTATTCCTTATTGGGTGGATATGGTTTGTTGCAAAGTTGGGACAGCGGAAGGTGACGAAGGAACGTCAGAAACGAGCAAATTTGCAGGAGCGGTCCGGTCTTTGATCCCAATTTTCCGGCATTGGCTTACCTCGATAGAGATCACACCAAAATCTTCCACCACTTTTCCTTTCAGAAGGTAGAATCCCTTTCCTTCAAGCGGATAACGGTTCTGTGTGTCCGGGAAATGTATTGTGTCAATCCAGTCACCGTCTACATCGATAAAGGTTCCGAAGTACATCAGTTCATTCCGCACGGTACGCGTTGTTTTTGTAGTGATGAGGTAGGCAAGAACATTGACCTGTTCACTCAATCGGGCAGGCAGTTCACTCGCCCGGAGGTAAGCATATGGGTTGGCATCCACAATCCTGAAAGGGTTAGAGATGGGAAAGCCGAGTAGTTCTATTTCATCTATCGCGTCATCGAGCGGGTAATTGGTAAGTGCCGGGAGAGAAAATTCTACTGGTTTGACAGGAAAAAGTTGCCTGGCAGCGGCCGGCGTAGCTTGTCTTTTTTGAAGAAAATTGGCCTCCCAGAGTAACTCTTTCTTCGTCTTGCCTGTGAACCGGAAAGCCCCGATCCGGATCAGGATATTCACCTGGGCGATAGCAGGCTGAAGGCGCTCGATAAAATCCTGCAGATGCATGAATATTCCCTGCTTTTCGCGATCCGCAATCAGTCTCCGCGCGAGTTCTTCCTCCAATCCCTGAAGATGAATGAGGCCAATGTAAACCTGCACGCCTCTTAGATGGGAATTGAACTCACTGTGATTTACACAGGGCGCATGGATCTGGGCGCCGGTCTTTTTCAATTCAAGAAAATATAGTTCGCGATGATAAAAACCACCAAAATTATTGATCACTGCGACCATGAATTCTATCGGATAATAGGTTTTTAAGAAAAGGCTCTGATAACTTTCAACCGCGAAACTCGCCGAGTGCGCCTTGCTGAAAGAATAACCAGCAAAACTTTCAATCTGTCGCCAAACCTCCTTGCTCAGGCTGTCGCTGTAACCTTTCTCCCGGCAATTCAGAAAGTATTGCTCACGGATCTTCTCGAATTCCTTCCTTCCGCGGTACTTGCCGCTCATCGCCCGTCGCAGCACGTCGGCCTCCGCGAGGTCGAGACCGGCAAAATGATGCGCCACCCTGATCACATCTTCCTGGTATACCATCACTCCGTAAGTTTCCTCCAACAGTTCCTTCATAATGGGATGCAGGTAGGTGAAATCTTCGGGATGATGGAAACGGTGGATGTACTGTTTCATCATGCCGCTTTGCGCCACGCCAGGCCTGATGATTGAACTGGCAGCCACCAGCGTGATGTAGTTGTTGCATTTGAGTTTTTGCAGCAGTTGCCGCATGCCTGGACTTTCGATGTAGAAACAACCGACGGTATTGGCGTTCACCAGCTGCTCAGCAATCCGTTTGTCTTTTTTGAAATCTTCCACTTTGCTTATGTCGATGGTAACACTCTGATTTTTTCTCACAAGCTCAATGGTTTCCCGGATGTGTCCCAGGCCGCGTTGGCTAAGGATGTCGATCTTGAAGAGGCCAATCTTCTCTGCCACGTGCATGTCGAGCTGCGATGTAAGAAATCCTTTGGGCGGAAGCTCTGTGGCAGTGTAATGATATATAGGTTTTTCGCTGATGAGCATGCCACCGGCATGAATGCTGAGGTGATTGGGAAAGTCTTTCAGCTTCAATGAATAATTATGGATCATCCGCTGGATATGATCGTCTTTGAGGGTGCCGCGTTCCAGCTGATCGATCTCTTCTTTCGGTAAACCAAATACTTTCCCGAGTTCGCGAAGGATCGCACGTTCCTGGAAAGTGGTGTAGGAACCCAGGAGGCACACATGGTTATGGCCAAAGCGTTTAAAAACATATTCGATGATCTCATCGCGGTCGCGCCAGCTGAAATCAATGTCAAAGTCGGGAGGTACGGTTCTTTTCGGATTAAGGAATCGTTCAAAATAGAGGTCCAGTTCAAGTGGATCGACATCCGTGATGTGAAGGCAATAGGCAATGATGGAATTGGCGCCGGAGCCCCTGCCAACATAATAGAAACCACGGCTGCGCGCGTAGCGAACTATATCACAGGTGATGAGGAAGTAGGAATTGAATCCCAGTGTGTCGATGATATCTAGTTCCCTGAGTACTCTGGCTTCGGCTTTTTTGTGACCGGAACCATAGCGGACGCGCATGCCTTCCATCGCCAGCTCTTCTAGCATACTTCTGTCTTCTTCGAGAGAAGACGAATATGTTTTTTTTGTCTTGCCCAATCCGAAATCCATTTCAATTCCACAGCTATCCATGAGCCTTACGGTATTGGAAACAATCAGCGGATGATGCCGGAAATGTTCCAGCAGTGTAGCAGGAGGCAGAAATAGTTCATGTTCGCCGGCCAGTTCGAGCTTGTTTTGTTTGGAAAGAATAATGTTGAGATCGATGGCCCTGAGCAGCCTGTGCAGGTTGTACCGGGAGCGGTCCTGAAAGGTAACGGGATGACGCACGACAAATTTATTCGGATACTCATTGACGTTGACGCCAAATAGCTTGTTTATTTCAGTGATCTGCACACCAATGAATTCGTTTTCACGCAGCACGGATGGTTGAATGGAGTCCAGGGGATAGATGACAAATACTTCACCAGGGAGTTCTGGCCTTTTGGGAAAATCTTTTTTTTGCTGGAGATGTTCCGACAGGAAGCCATTGATGATGCCGAGGCCGGCATTATTTTTCGCAAGCAGGATGTAGAGTGTCTGTTGTTGATTCCTGATCTCGGTTCCGCCTATGGGCCTGATACCCTTTCTCACACAAGCTTCCACGAAGTCCCAGAGATCGGCTGTAGTATTAATGTTGGTGAGCGCGAGACTCCGTGCTCCTTGTATCACGCCCTCCGCTACCAGTTCTTCCGTCTTGAACGTGCCGTATCGAAGACTGAAGTTTGTTTTGCAGTTGAGGTACATGAAATATTTTTCGGTGATGTGAATAGTTCGCCTGCGGCGCGGATCAATTTGTCCTCGCCAAACCTGACTTTGATCTGATCGATTGCCTGGTAGAGGTTGATGGTGTGTTGAGAGTCTTCAAACAGATTGATCTGATAGTTCCCGGGGATGAGGTGACTGAACCTGACTCCGATCAGTCGCACCAGCATCCTTCGATCGAAGAGCTTATGAAAGATCTCCTTCACTTTTTTCAACAGTTGGTGATCGCAGCAGGAGTATGGGATGACGCATTGCCGGGTCATAGTCTGAAAGTCGCTGTACCTGACCTTTACCGTGATGCACCCGGTGAGCTTGTTGTTTTCGCGCAATTCAAAAGCGATACGTTCGGTCATTCGAGCCAGTTCCCTGTCGAGAAAGGCTATGTCGATGGTGTCGCTTTCGAATGTGTTTTCGGTGCCGATACTTTTTTGTTCGTGGTATGGGACGATGGGGGTCTCATCGATGCCATTCGACCTTCTCCATAGTTCGATGCCATTGCGGCCCAGCAGATTCATCATCATTTCTATGGGTATCTGACTGAGTATAGCAATTGTTTCCACACCCATGCTGCGTAGTAGTTCACTCGTTTGTTTGCCGACCATTGGGAGTTTCTCAACCGCCAGGGGGGCGAGAAAAGATTTCTCCCCTCCGAAAGCGATCTCCAGCTGACCGTTGGGTTTGGATTCATTGGTCGCCACCTTGCTGATCAGTTTGTTGGATGCAAGTCCGAATGAAATCGAAAGGCCGCTTTCCCTGATTATCTTTTTGCGCAATTCGATCGTGTATAGCGAGCACCCGAAGAACTTGTCCATTCCCGTCATATCGATATAGAATTCGTCGATGCTGGCTTTTTCGAATAGGGGTACCTGTGAGGATATGATCTCAGTTACCTGGCGCGAGCAACGGGAGTAGGAGTCCATGTCACCCCTGATGATCAGTAGTTCCGGGCAAAGTCTTCTCGCCAGCCTCGCGGGCATGGCGCTGCGAACTCCGAATTTCCGGGCTTCATAACTGGCGGACGTGATCACTCCGCGGTCGCTTTGGCCGCCTACCGCTATGGGTTTGCCCTTAAGGGCGCTGTTCTTTTGAATTTCAACACTCACAAAAAACGAATCCAGGTCGAAATGGGCAATAGTTCTATGATCGTTGATGGAGAGCATGCACGCTAAAATACTAAAAAAATTAGTATTTAAAATCACCTGGGTGATTAAAAGACAAGGAGGACCTGCCAAAATTAACCAAGAACTGGCCTTTGGACCTGTTGAAGCGGGTTTGATATTAGGGAACCAAACTTAGGCAAAGGAATAAGGGTCCCCTGCCGGGATAAATTCTACTGGCAGGCCGGGCAGCCTGGGCTTCAGCCAGGTTTGCAACCATTTCATCCCGGGCTCCTCGCTGGGTGTGTGGCCCAGGATCACCAGGGATATCTTATTGCCCATCGCACGCAGATCCCGGATGTATTCCCCGGTTTCCCATTCGGATATTTCGCCGCAGATCACCACATCCGGCTTTTGTTTCTGGATCTTCTCTATCTGGATCCTGCCACCATAGGCACCCGGCATCAGGCAGACCTTCGACACGGTTTCCCCGGGTTCGCCGATGAACCTCAGGCCTTTCAGTTTCAGTTTTAATTTGATGTCTGTGATCAGTCTTTGAAGTGATTGCTTGGGAAGCACGATAGTTTCCTCGTCCCTCGCGAAAGTTGTCCATTCCAGCCTGTCCAGCAGCCCTTTCATGATTCCATCGGGGGTCACCGCATGCCAGTAATCGTGGAGTCGCCAAAGGGCGATATGATTGTCATTAAGCAGGGCGGTTTTGGCCCTGATCATCTCATTGTCACCCGCAAAGTCTTTCTGATCGCGATGATTGTAGAATACGGGCTCATGACAAATAATAAAATTGGCGCGGGCCCTGATCGCCTTGCGGATCACTTCAACCGTCGGAAACATTGTTGTTGCGATGCCTTTCACGTTCATCTCCCTGGTGCCGCTTTTGAGGGTGTCAACGGTGTCGGGAAAAGGGGCATTGGGCACCTCTTTAAGGATCAGGTCCATCACCCGGCCAACCGTGTAGGTAGCTGGCTGTCCAGCAGCAGTTGCGCCAAAAGGAAGACCTGCGGCGATGGCCAGGGCCGAGCTCCTGGCAGTTAAGGATAAAAAGTCTCTTCTCTTGCCTGAAAACCTGTCCATGTTGACAATATTTGGATTCATGAATTTATGCCCGCTCCTGATAAGTGGAAAGCAGGACAAATTACCAAAATATCCAACAGAGATTTGAAAACAAGGTTCAGCGGGCGGATCAGAGGATTCCGATGCATGGCGGCGCCACGGGCCGAATCATTCAGGATGCTTCAGTACAACAGACATGGCAGGGGCAAAACCTGCTTTCCCCGAAAATCTTCAGGAGAAAGAAGTATTCAACCATGGGTTAGTGAAGGGTCAGATCAGGCTGATTTCTTCTTCGATCAGTTCGTCAAACTTGTTTTCCAGTTGAGTAATCCAGACCGGAAGCGCCTGGGAAACGATTTTCCAGTGTGTCTCTCCCTTGTGCATGCTGAATACGATGCGGTGACCACGATCATCGCTTACATCTACAGTGCAGGGAGCCTGGTCCCTTCCATTTGGTTTGCGGAAATTAAATTCCCGCATGCGGCCGTCGGCCTTGAGCACCCGGGTAAACTGGACGTTTTTGATAAATTGGATTTGCATAGGTTGTTATTAAGAATATTGGTGCAATAAATCTGCTATGAAATGTAATTTAAAAAAGATTTATGAAAAAAAATCAACCGGTTTCCACGATGACGTTTTTTTTTAAAAAAGCCGCAAGAACATTGGGTCCTGCGGCTTTAGGAAAATTATTGTGTTGTGGAAAACTTAATATCTGTAGAGGTCAGACTTGAAGGGTCCTCCCTTGGAAATGCCAAGATAGTCGGCCTGTTCCGTGGTCAGTTCTTCGAGGGTCACACCGATTTTTGCAAGATGCAGCCTGGCCACCTTTTCATCCAGGTGCTTGGGGAGGACGTACACTTTGTTTTCGTAACTCTTACTGTTGGTCCATAATTCGATTTGGGCCAGGGTCTGGTTTGTGAAGGAGTTGCTCATCACAAAGCTGGGATGACCGGTTCCACAACCAAGGTTCACCAGGCGGCCTTCGGCGAGGACGATTACATCCTTTCCATCTATATTGTAGAGGTCAACCTGTGGTTTTATGGTATCCTTTGTTTGTCCGTAGGTGGTATTCAGCCAGGCCATGTCGATTTCTATGTCGAAATGCCCAATATTGCAAACAATGGCCTTGTCTTTCATCACCCTGAAGTGCTTTTCGGTGATCAGGTCGCGACAACCCGAGGCGGTAACGATGATGTCTGCTTCTTTGGCCGCGTCGATCATTTTCTTCACTTCAAATCCGTCCATGGCCGCCTGCAGAGCGCAGATAGGATCGATCTCGGTAACGATCACCCGGCAGCCAGCGCCCTGAAGTGAAGCCGCAGAACCTTTGCCCACATCGCCATAGCCCCCAACAACGGCTACCTTACCTGCCAGCATCACATCGGTCGCCCGGCGGATTGCGTCAACAAGACTTTCCTTACAGCCATATTTGTTGTCAAACTTGGATTTAGTGACTGAATCGTTGACGTTGATGGCCGCAACAGGCAGAGTGCCCTTGGCCATTCTTTCGTAAAGACGGTGTACACCAGTGGTGGTTTCTTCGCTCAGCCCGCGGATATGTTGAACCAGTTCAGAGTATTGGTCGAAGACCATGTTGGTCAGGTCGCCACCATCGTCGAGGATCATGTTCAGCGGCCGGTCGGCGGCGCCAAAGAAGAGGGTTTGTTCGATACACCAGTCAGCTTCCTCCTGGGTCTGGCCTTTCCAGGCAAAAACACCGATTCCTGCCGCCGCGATGGCCGCAGCTGCATGGTCCTGGGTAGAGAAAATGTTGCATGAGCTCCATTTTACTTCGGCTCCAAGTGCCACCAGGGTTTCGATCAGCACCGCAGTTTGAATGGTCATGTGAAGGCAGCCAGCGATCCTTGCTCCTTTAAGGGGCTGGGAAGGTCCATATTCGGCCCGAAGCGACATCAGTCCCGGCATTTCGGCTTCAGCCAGGCGGATTTCTTTTCTTCCCCATTCGGCGAGCTTAAGGTCCGCTACTTTATAAGGTATTTTGAAGTCGATGTTCGTTTTTTCGAGTGTAGACATTGCTATTATTTTAGGTGTATTCATTCTGTGTGCAAAGGTAATATTCCGGCCGCTAACAGACAAGGAGATTATGGATAGCGCTTTCGAACCAGACCGGCTGCGACTTTGTCGATAGGCAGGCTGACAGTGTCTTCAGAAAACTGTGCCATCTCAACAAAGCGGAAGGTTTCACACTCCCCGGTGCTCTCGTATGTATTTTTTTGCTGGGCATCGAAGTCAAAGGGCACGGTGCGGATGGCGCATCGGATGGGCTCCAGGGCCTTTGCATAATAATAGATGGAGATGATCTGATGTTCGGGATTGAAATAGCTGATCTGAAAAAAATCAGTAGTGTAAAGATGTTCCCCTACTTCCACTTCAAGATCCATTTCCTCCTTAAATTCTCTTTTCAGACAATCCCTGGTGCCTTCTCCGAATTCAAGACCGCCGCCGGGAAATTTGGTGTAGAGGTTTCCACGTATGTGTTCATCGCTCACCAATACATTGTTCTGTTCGTCGATCAGTATCCCATACACCCTTACATTAAACAGCATCAGAAGATTTTTTTCCTTAGAAATGACCATCCAATGATCAGTGAGATGACCAGGGACAGTGAAACGGGGATGTAAAAGGCATAGGGAGATTTTGAATAGGGGATGGGAACATTCATGCCGTAGATACTGGCCACCAACACCGGAAACGTAAGTACAATGGTGATCACGGAAAGTCTTTTCAGCACTTCATTCTGGTTATTGGCGATGATGCTGGCAAATGCATCGAGGGTACTGCTCAGGATGTTTGTATAAATATTCGCCATTTCAAGCCCCTGGGAATTGTCAACGATAAGGTCATGCAGAATTTCTTTCTCTTCTTCGTTCAGTCCCAGGAAATTGGTCCTTTCAATTTTCATTAACAGCATTTCATTGGACCGCAACGCCGTTACGAAATACACCAGGCTCTTCTGTATCCGCATCAGCTGCAGTAGCTGCTCATTTCTGTTGGCTGCATAGAGTTTCTGTTCCAGAACATTCCTTCGCACGTTGATTTCCTTGAGTGAATCCATGTAGGCGTTGATGATCTTCTCGAAGATCTTCAGCACCATCATATTCTTCTTGTCGGGGTGACGGTTCTGGAAGGAGCCAAGGAATTTTTTTATCGCCCCGTTATCAAACGAATTTACCGTAAGTATCTGGTTGTGGGTTAGGATGATGCAGATGGGAATGGTTATGTAATAGGCATCGCTTTCATTAAAGGAGTTGTTTTCGGTAGGGGTCTTTATCACTACCAGTTTCACGTTATCCTCCTCTTCAAAGCGGCTGCGCTCATCGATATCCAGCGAATCGGTCAAAAAGTCGAGCGGGATGTCAAGTGAGGTAGAGAGTTCGGAGAATTCTTCCTGCCTGAGGGGAGGAATAATATTCACCCATGAACCGTTTTCCGGGGAATTGATGGAAACGATCTGATGATTGATATTTTTAAAATACTGAATCATGGGCGCGCAAAGATAGGAGGGATTTCCTGTGTCCCGCACCCTAAGTTCAAGATTACTTACAGGGTGGCCAACTCGAAATCACCCTCAAATACTTTTTCTGCGGGACCGGAAAGCCAGATGTTATTAAAGGACTTGTCGTCATACCTGTCATATTCGACATTTAATTTGCCTCCCCGGGTTTCCACCATCACGTCATTGAATCCATTCTCATTGTGGTAGCAGGCCAGGGCAGCCGCTGTGACCCCGGTACCGCAGGATAGAGTTTCGTCTTCCACGCCTCTTTCATAGGTCCGCACAAAGATCGTGTCGTCGCCCGTATGCTCTACAAAATTTACGTTGATCCCATCTTTTTTGAATACCTCGCTGTTGCGTATGGCCCTGCCATTCTTCACCACGTCCATCTTTTCTAAATCCTGCACCATCTTCACGTAGTGAGGCGAGCCGGTGTTCAGAATAAAATCGCCGTTTAGGCTTTTGATCACGGGCACATCTGTCATTTTCAGACTGACCGTGCCGTCGAGGTCTATCTCCGCTTCATGGTCACCGTCTATAGCTGTGAATAGATAAGTGCTTTTGTGAATCCCCTGGTGGTAAGCGAATTTTACCAGGCAGCGGCCGCCATTGCCGCACATCGAACTTTCTTTACCATCAGCGTTGAAGTATTTCATTTCAAAGTCATACCCTTCTTTAAGGTTGAGTAACATTAGCCCATCTGCACCGATGCCGAACCGCCTGTTGCAAAGGAAGTTGATTTGGTCTATGGGGAGGTTCGAATATTGATCCGAACGATTGTCAATGATGATAAAATCATTACCAGTTCCCTGGTATTTATAAAAATGTATCTGCATAATTCAGGTGCAAATTAATACAAACGCCAGATTGAAGATGACAGATGTTAAGGATTTACCATTCTACTGTTTTTTCCAGCACATTAGTGATCAGTTTCTCAATGGTTTGATGGACTTTGGTGGAGAAGGTATGGTTAACCCTGTTGGCCACTACTGCGTTGAGGGAAAGGCACTGGTGGCCCAGCAGTTTGCCCAGTCCATAGATGGCCGAGGTTTCCATCTCAAAATTACAGATCCTGTGGTTTCCCAATCTGAATTCCGTGAGTTTGGAAAGGAGGTTGGGCTGGGCGAGGCCCATGCGGAGGATCCGTCCTTGTGGTCCGTAGAATCCCGGGCAGGAGACGGTTATGCCGTGATAGAAATCATTTGCAAAATATTTGGAAAGCGAGGCCGAACCACGACTGATATATGGGTAGGTAATGTTATGGTGGAGTTGTGTCTGTGTGGTGAATGCCTGCAGGATTTGAGTGTCCTCTTCCTGCGGTTCGTGGCGGTAGAAATTGAGTAGATTGTCGATGCCCAGCCCGTGTGTTGAAGCGACAAAGGCGTCCACGGGTATGTCGGCCTGCAGGGAGCCGCAGGTGCCGATACGCATAATCCGTAACTGGGTAAGCTGGGGTTTTATGGTTCGGGTGGTGAAATCAATATTGGCGAGCGCGTCAAGTTCATTCAAAACAATGTCGATATTGTCGGTACCGATGCCGGTGGATACCACCGATATTCTTTTTTTTCCGACATAGCCGGTGTGGGTGATAAATTCGCGGTGGCTGGCCCGGAATTCAATCGAATCGAACTGTTTACTTACTTCGGCGACCCTGCCGGGGTCGCCCACGGTGAATACTGTCTGGGCAATTTCCTCTGGCCTTAGGTCGAGGTGATAGATGGCTCCACGTGCGTTGATGATCAGTTCAGATTCGGGGATGATATTCATTTTTCTGTTTAAGTTGCCTGTTTTATTGGGTTTTCAAAAATACCCTACTTTTGCAGCGGTTCCAAGAATTTGGGGCCCCTGAATTTTTATAAGGTCCTGTGGCCGAGTGGTTAGGCAGAGCTCTGCAAAAGCTCGTACAGCGGTTCGAACCCGCTCGGGACCTCAATGAATGTAAGCCCCGCTGCGCGGGGTTTTATTTTGCCCGGAACCGACTCAGGCTTGCCTGAAGGCGTGAACGTGTGAAATAAAACCAGGCAACGAAAGTTTCCTGAGGTTGCATTTTGACTTTACGGCTTTCAATGCGGATCACCGCAGGTAACCCGCACGGGACCTCCTAACCCCCCTTAGCTTTTAAGCTATGGCGGGTTTTTATTAAGCGTTTTGAAGTGTAAATCGTACTTTCTAAGTAGCTTCTCAAAGGCAAGTTCTATCAATCGAATTGTTCATCACTGATCAGTAACAGTTTCAATTATGGGTAGAAAAACCAATTAGTTATTCCTATCGCGATACTTTTGTTGGAAAACGATGATGAGAAGTATTGGTTTTTTATTCACCGTCTTTTATTTGGTTGCCTTTGGCAGGCCTGCCAGGTCACAGGAAATAAACAAAGATGATGCTCCCGTATACCAGGCTCAAAAGCTGAAGGCCCCGCTACGCATTGATGGCAAATGGGATAAAAAAGCATGGAAAGGAGTGAAGTCTGCGGAGGTAACTCATTTCATCCGGGCGGTTCCGGCATTTCATCCGGTCACACAAGTAAAACTTCAATACGACGAGGAAAATGTGTATGTGATATTCCGTGTCAGGGATCGCTATGTTCGATGCATTACAAATACGCCAAACGGCCCTGTCTGGAAAGATGCGGCGGTAGAATTCTTTTTTTGTCCCGATACGACCATGCCCACCAGGTATTTTAACCTGGAGATCAATTGCGGAGGCACTGCATTGCTTGGGTACCGTTCCCAAAAACCTACGGTAGAAGACGTCAATACCATTTCAATCGCTCACTCTCTGCCTGAGTTGGTTGATCCGGAAATTACCGATCCGGTAGTCTGGACACTGGAGTATAAAATTCCATTAAGCACCCTGGAGAAATATTCCAGGATCACACGCCCCGCAAAAGGTGTACGCTGGAAAGCGAATTTTTGCAAAATTGCTGAAAACAATTCCAACCCTCATCATATGACCTGGAGCCCTATCAACGCTCCTAATCCGAATTTTCACATGCCGCAGTTTTTTGGGACCCTGGAGTTCCAGTAAATACTTCAGCAGCCATGAATACATTATGAACGGAAAAATATAACTGAAGGATATGAACAGGAAGCTGGCTGTTAGCACGACAATCATGATAGTACTGTGCCTTTTTGCTGCCTTGCAGGTAGTTGCACAGGAGCCACGCTGGAAAGTACCGTCCTGGGCTGATACTTCCGTCAGGCCATTTGCTATTACGAATGCTGTTGTTTCGGAAGGGAAAAAAATTTATTCTACCTATTGTATTGCCTGTCATGGAAAAAATGGCAACGGTGAAGGCGCCCCAGGTCTGACTTTTCAAGTACGCCCTGCCGATTTCAATGATAAGGAAGTGACGCATCAGAAGGACGGCACCTTATTTTGGAAGATCACGAAAGGGCATGGCGGCATGCCCGCTTTCGAAAAGCCGCTTACTGAAGACCAGCGGTGGAAAGTGGTGGCCTATCTTAGAGAATTTGCTAAAGATAAAAATGGCAATGCGCCACCGTCTTTTGAGAATGAACTTTCCACAAAAGGATATACTATTGATCCATCGATGACGAGCAATTATTTTCCTGTCCCTCGCCGCGTGAAAAATGTGATCGGTTCTGAGGCCATGCAGTTTATGGTAGATACCGTGGTTAAGGGTCTTACTCTTCCCTGGAGCCTGGTATTTTTTCCCGATCAGCAAACGGCACTGATCGCAGAACGATCAGGAAAACTGGTAATGTTCAAAAAAGGCAAGAAACAAACTACACCCGTTAAAGGAAACATTCCCTCAAGTCTCCGCGAGGTAAAACTTCATCCGGATTTTGCCAATAATCACTTCATTTACCTGTCTTATTATATTGAACCACTGAAAGTAAAGGATACCACGAAGCGCAAGGGGGGGTATGCTGTCGTCATACGTGGCAAACTGGAAGGCGATTCGTTGACCGGTAATAAAATAATTTATAGGACTGGTCCATTTAAGGAAAACGGCTTTTGGTATGGCAACAAACTTGCGTTCGATAGGGATGGCTATCTGTACATAACCATTGGTCAACGTACCATCGGCAATATGCATAAATGGAATACGGCACAGGACAAGTCGGTGATTTCCGGTAAAGTTATTCGTTTGAATGATGACGGCAGTATTCCAAAAGACAATCCATTTGTTGATTCTGCGGGAGTTTTGCCCGAGATATATACGCTGGGACACCGTCAGCCGGAAGGGCTGGTGTACGATAAGCATACGGGGAGGTTATGGGAAAATGAACATGGAGAGAACGGAGGCTGTGAACTCAACCTGCTGACACCGGGAGGAAATTATGGATGGCCAAGGACAACGTTCAGCATTAATTATGATGGAACGGTAATCACTCCCGACACAGTGCTGCCGGGTATGGAGCTGCCGGCCCGCTACTGGAGGCCCGCATTGGCTCCGGCCGGGATGGATTTTGTCTACGGCGACAGGTACCCTGGATGGAATGGAAACCTGATTATCGGTTCACTGGTGCAAAAAAGACTCAACCGAACGATAATGGAAGGAGATAAGGCCATTGGAGATGAAAAGCTTATCCAGGGAATTGGCAGAGTGAGAGATGTGGCATTCGCACCCGATGGATTCCTGTATGTACTCACGGAAGACACCGGTCTGCTGATAAGAATATTGCCAGTGAAAAAAAGTAATGCCAAAAGTATTGTCGGTAAAGAGAACGCACAAAAACATATTTGATCATGCGCTATAGTTTAACCATGAACGCGACTCATGCAATGTTTTTATTTTTCACCCTTATTGCAGGCCCAGTTGCGCTGCAGGCGCAGGATTTTGATCTTTTGCTGAAAGGCGGGCATGTGATCGATCCGAAAAATAATATCGATAGAGTTATGGATGTGGCCATTGCCGATAAGAAAATTGCAAAAGTAGAAAGGGATATTCCTGCGACCACTGCAAAAAAGGTTATTGACGTTACGGGCCTATATGTTACACCCGGGTTAATCGACATGCATGCGCACCATTTTCCAAATATTTCAAGTTACAGAATAGGAGATCCTTTTCCTGACGGTTTTACGCTTCGGTGTGGAATTACCACAACGGTAGATGCGGGAAGCTCAGGCTGGAAATCGTTTCCGGAATTCAAAAAACAAACCATCGATGTATCGAAGACCAGGGTGCTGGCCTGGCTGAATATCGTGGGCGAAGGATTTCTCGGCAGAGAACCATACGAACAGAACACTGGCGACATGGATCCGAAGCTCGCCGCATTGGCGGTGAAAGTGTACAAGCCTTATATTATAGGAATCAAAGTAGCGCATTATACCGGCAATGATTTTATTCCCGTTGACCGTGCTGTGGAAGCCGGCAAGCAGGCAGACGTTCCGGTAATGGTGGACTTTGGTGAACATTCTCCCCCATTGTCGATTGAAGAATTGTTCATGAAACATTTTCGTCCCGGAGATATTTTTACGCATTGCTTTGCCGACGGGCCGAAATCCCGCGAAACAATTGTTGATGAAAAAGGAAATGTAAAGCCTTTTGTATTCGCTGCCCGGAAGAAGGGCATCATCTTCGATGTGGGTCATGGCGGTGGTGCATTTTCTTTTTCACAGGCCATTCCGGCACTTGAGCAGAAATTCCTGCCAAACTCCATTAGTACAGATTGGAACAAGAACAGTACAAATGGAGCGATGAAGGATCTTCTTAACGTGATGTCGAAATTCCTGGCGATGGGGGTAGATCTGCAGACAGTTATCCGGCTTACGACAATGAACCCGGCCAAACAGATCAAACGGGAAGAATTGGGAAATCTCTCAGTAGGGTCTTGTGCAGACGTTGCAGTGTTCAATCTTAGAAAAGGAAATTTTGGATTTGAAGACGTGAAGAAAACAAAAATCATGGGTACGCAGAAGCTGGAAGCCGAGCTTACCATTCGCGAAGGGGAAATCGTATGGGATCTGAATGGCCTGACGATGGAAAAATGGACAAAGGAAAAATAAGATTCGTCGCATACCATTAACAATTAAAAAGTTACCTGATACATAGCTCCTGATGACTGCATCTCCTGTAAGGGATCCAGAGCATCTTATTCTTTCCACAGCTATGGAAATTCATCAATTAAAAGATTATCTGCTTATGATTAGCAAATCGTCTCCCGCAGCGTCATGGTACCTGTGTGGCCACCCGTTTTCTGAAAAAATGATCAGGCGCATTCCGTTTCTGGATTTCGACAAGGCCACCAATGGTCCGGCACAACACATAGCGAATCAACACTCGAAATACAATTACGTTTGCCCTTTATGATGACGTTACCGTTAAGCTGTATTTTACCAGGATTATCAATTCTTCAAGTTTGTCTAAATCAGTATTTGGGTCGGCAGATAAATTAAATGGTGTATTAAATCTTAAATCTGGTGATTCTCCGAGGTACAGCTGAAGCTTCTCATTCTTTGTTAATTTCAATGGCACCGGCGGGGTAAACAGCGTAACAAAATATTCAGGTGCCGTAAGCTCTTTCACCCTTGCCAAAAAAGTTACCCCTTCAATACGCTTACCCGCAGCAAATTTTGCAAAGTAAGGCAAGCGGGCATCATCGATTGATAAATCGATCTTTAATTCGTTCTTAAGGACATACCACTCATTTGGCATATCATGTTTTAGATCTATCATCATAAACAATCCTTCATCCTTACTGAGGTCTGCTACATTCTTCAGATAAGAAGCGACGCTTTCCCTGGCGTTATTTTTCAATTGCTCTCCACCTTCTGATGCTGTGTACCGAATATGAACGATAAGGTCGGAGATGGTATCGTAGTCAAATTGCCTGAAAGCAGGCAATTCAAATTTCCATTTACTGATCACGCCGGCGCCTTCGAAATGGCAGGTAGCGCTCATCCTTGAAATTAAGTTCGAACATTCCACTATCATTCTGCCCTGAACTGGTGGCTATCGCAGTGATCGGCACGATAAAACTATTGAATCGTTCATCTGATTCTTCTGTTTTTTCTTTATAATCGTTCGCGTTTTTAGCTATCGCAGTATTCCTGAATTTATTTTCCAACAACCGGAGTGTGCCATTGAGGCTGGTGTATGGGCCGGAAATACAGGGTACTGAAACCGAAACAGATTTAATTCTTCTTTTAAAGTGGCCGGGAAAATCCATGTCAAATAAAGACTCAGGTAAAGCAAACTCACACTTGCCGGTTTGCCTGAGCTGTAAGATCGCTATCGGGCTGATTTGCTTTAAAGAGACATTCCGGGAGATTTCATAGTCATAACCACGATTTTCCTGGTAGGCGGCCTCAAGTTGTTTGAGACCAATGAACAATTGCTCACCCGCAAGTAGTCCTTTATATCCTGCATCCCAGTAACCTGACTGAATAAAGCCCGAGTTTGTCAAGCCCCGTTCAAACCGGTAAACCTTTTCAGCTTTCTTGGAGAGATCAAATGCCAGGTTGTAAACCTGGTGATATAAAGTGCCAAGGCTTCCTTTCATCCATTTGTACAGTTCTTCATTACTGTATTTGTTTTTCAGAAACTCCTCCATTTCGCGGGAGTTGTCAATTTGCTGTTGCTGATTGGATATCTCCTTATTGGTTATGTCTATCCTGATCTGCTGCGCAAGGATCTGTTTGTCTATTTGCTTAATTTCATAACCTGCGGCATTTGCCTGCATTACACGCTCCTGGAGTGCACGGAGAAAACCTGACTTCTTCCCTGCGCTCGAGCTCGCAAAAGAAAGATCGCTGGCATGGACCTGTAAGCCACGGGCAACAGCCTGTGCAGCATTGCCCAGATTGATACCGCCCCATTTTGACCCGGCGCCGATGCCAAATGGCTTTACGTCAGCAAAAAGGTCGGGGATAAGGTGCATGATGCTGGCAGTTGTCTCAACGATTCCTATACCTCGCTGCCAGTCTTGGGCTTCACTTGCTTTATCCATGTCTTCTTTCTCGTATTTAATCAACTTCAGACCGCTTTCATCAATTGTGGTTTCAATCGGGTTTGCGATCTCACTGAAATCATTATCGGCCCCTGGCACCTTCCCTGTATCTTCTCCAATTAATTGCAAATAGTATTTCATTCGGTGCTCAGGCGATTTTCGGTTCTGCTGCAATCCTTCAAGCGCCTTGTTTGATTCCTCGAGTTGTCGCTTTTTGATATCCATCAGCAGCACTTGTAATCCACTTTCGTGCCTGGCGCGAATGAGGGAAATCGTTTCACTGTCTTGCTTCTCGATTGCCGATAGCATTGCTGCTCCCAAAGATTTCAACTCGGCACACAATTCCAGCGCCTTTTGCAGCAGATAATAAAAACGGTAATTGGGCATCGGTGTATTGAGGTCATTCAATACAGAAGCGATACTTAATCCTTGTGCTGCTGCGTTAACCAACAGGGCCGGATCAATTGGCGGCTCGAATAAAGGCAGTTTTCTGAAGATTCCGTCAATGTTTTCGCAATGACGGATCTTGAACAGGCGATCGGCAATGGTATCCCAGTAGGCGGCGAGTTTTGGGTTATCAGGAATACAGAAATACAGCGATGAGGGAGAGCCAAAAATACTGACGACGCCCTCTTGTCCACGAATCCTTTTTATCGCCCTCTTTTTACGGGTTTTTGGAACGGCTACTTCAAGTTGCGCCATGGCATTTGAAAATGCGTCCCATTTATCCAGCAACGAATTATAGGTCTGGGGAACCAGCTTGTTTTGCCTCGAAATGCTTTTCGGTTTGTTGCCCAGGATATGGCCGGCAAGTACGTATAACTGAGTAGCCTGATTGATGCTTTCAATTGTATCCTGGCGGAACAGGTAATCGCCCCAGGCAACCAGATTATCAATATATTTCATCACCACCCATTTCATATATGCTACCGGGCGCATTCTTGCCACAAGGTGGGGCTTGAACGGATTATTTCTCCATTCGCTAACTGCATCGTTAGGTTGATTTGGGTTCAAAGCATTGAATATCCTGGATAGGATCTGCTTCGAATCCATTTCCTTAAAAGGGATAAATTGCCAGAATCGCTTGTCGTTTGTTCCTGTGGCCATTGGATTAAAAACAAAATGATACCATTTCATTGCCTCTTCGAACTGTTGCGATTTACTGAGTGAATCAGCAAGCATCATTGGGGCATGAAATAGTAATTCCCAGTTGTAAAGCGCATATGGACGCTTGAGCTCATGGTACACATCGGGTTTTACGAGTGGCCCATAATATCCAAACAGATCATTCTTTTTCTGAATGTTGATAATGTCATTATATGATTGGAAAAGAGTATTCAGATCACCCGAATTGATCTTTCCGATAAGAAGATGTATGTAAGGATGATGAAAATCGCTTTCATATCTGAATTCGACAAATCTCGTTTGGGTGTTGTCGATAAAAACATAATTTTCAATTGCTTTACTGTCCTGGAGCGAAAGCATAAAGACGTTATTGTATCCATTCGCCAGGGTATGATGAAAATGAGTTCGAGCGGGAGGATCAATTTGATCGTATTCCTTGCCCAGATAACTTCGGGTGGGATTGGTGATATTAGACCCATTGAACTCGAACATGCCGATCTCCACATCATTACTCAATGCCCTGACGGCCACCAATTGTTCGGCCTCATTTTCGTTAGAGAATACGGGCATAAATTTGTACAGGGAAAGGCCTGTGAGCGTAAATATGTTGTATAGGCCTTTTACTTCCAGGTTGTACTTCTCAATCGCCGCATTTGCCTCACTATTCGCATTCTGCACGTTTAGATTGGCGGTGATCAACTCCGCATTTTTGGTGTCCATGACGATCTTCGCATTCGCCAATTTTAATTCCGCCTCTCTTTTGTAGTCTTCGAAACCCTGTGGCGTCATCGCCGCAAGGATTGCGAGCCGCTCATTGTTTGTCGTAGCGTTAATTAATTTTACTTGCATGATCGCTATGTACCTAAGCGGGAAATATTCTATTTGCGATGCGTCGAGAAATTCATTGGTTGACTTAAGCAAAGCGGCCAACGCGATATCACTGTTCCTTCTCGCAGTTTTCGCGGCTTCAATCTTTGTTTTCATTGTCGCCTTAAGCGATTCTATCGCCGGATTACTGGCTGACATAGACCCATCATCATAAATAGCATATTTGCTTATTTGCTTCTGTGTCCATTTACCATTACGGTATTCACTCCAGGCCATTTTTATTTCCCAGTAGTCGATTGGGTTTCCCGCATCTGGCGATTTTTCCGCCAGACCTTCTAATGTTATGGGTTCTTTATGTTCGGCCGGCCTTGTTTTTTTTGCAAACTGAGGAAAAAATACGAGCAACCTGTTGTTCCACGCAACCGGAACAAGATAACATCCATTGTCGCTTAACTTGTGCGTCCTGCTGTCTTCGACCTCATAAGATGAAATATCCACCTGCATTTTCTCCCATGGATACCAATTCCTGGCTGTGATGTCGAGGTATCGGTAGTAAAAGAAATAAGGGGCATTTCTTGTTCTTCCAAAAACATGAAGCTTTACACCATGCCACTCTTTCCCTATATACGTTCCGTCGACATATAAGCCGATGATTTCCATGTTTGCCACTTCATCAACCTTGAACAGATATGTTTTGAGCGCTTCTTCAATATTCTGCTGATTGATATCCTTTTGAAGTAATTCGCTTTCAAGTTCTTTGAAAAACGGGCTTTTATCATCGCGTAAATCGCTTTCGATCCAGTTTTCCGGGTATAAGAATATTTTTCTGTTGGCTTCCCACACTCTGTAGCGTTGCATCCAGTCCCAGCGGGTCCGGTCAAGGACATCAGGCGTGATGCCACTTGTTTGCGATTCCAGATCCAGAAAACAACGCTGGATAAATAGCTGAACCGAAGAGATTGCCTGTTTAATGCGCGAGGTTTCCATACAAACATCCATCTGCACGTCTATCAGAAAATATTCAAATAACCCGTTAGCGTCAGTAACACCCCAATCGCGGATCTCGGGTTTTACCAGCAAATAGGCAACCAAGGCTTTCTTCTGATTTTCTCTTAATTGGTCATTTAATGGTTTCACGACTTGCTCCCAATCATCCTGCTTGTATTTGGCGCGAAGCGCTTTTCGAATTTGTTCCGCATTGGCAAGACAAAAGTCAAATGTCGAAACTGGTCTGGCGGAGTTAAAAAGCATATTAATATCCAGCCCGATCAGATCAGCCAGGGTTAGGGTTTTCTGTAACCTTAGCAGGTTCTCTTCATTACGGAACTTATCAATACTTTTGATGTTGAAGTGCGCCGGACTGATGAGCTGCGCTATTTTTTGCTCGCTCCAGTTTGTTAATTCACTGATCTTCTTTTCAAGCTTTGAAACATCAGAAGAAGCATCGGTCGTCCACTTTAAAAAACCAAGGAGATTCACCTTTGCTTCAGGTAAAGAGTTTCTTAAGCGGACATACGCTTCTAAATGGAAAAAAGCCTTCAGGTCGATCTTATTAAAATCGAACGCACTGAAATCATTTGAGTGACTGCTTATATGCTCTATCTCTTCCGGCTTCAGTTTAAAGCCACTGACGATGATCGCCGCCTTATGAAATTGTGTAAAAGCGGCGGCAGTGTTCTCTACAGCAAATTCAGGGAGCAGCACACGGTGGGGTATGGGTATCGGCGCAGTGGCATTGGTTTTCCAATAAAGGCCCTTCAGGTCTACGCTAATTCCACTGATCTGAAAGTCATAGTGTCGGCCAGATTTCAATTGCAATGCAGTATATGTTTTAACTCCCTGCACATCCTCGATTGCCTCATAGCCCCACCAGTCCGCAGGTGCATCGGCCTGTTGTTCAAACACAAGGGGTATACCATCGATCGTTATTTCAGGTCTCGTGAAATTGCCGATTGAAGCAAAATTCGTAACGATAAAAGTATAGGTCTCATCTAGTGTCGGTATCAGGCTGCCCGTCCACACAGGGATCATTGTACCTGGCCAATTGGTTACAGGTGTATTCTTGAATGATACTCCCTGAAAAATCTGATAGATCGGCAAAAGTTGATTGCCGGATTTTAATATCTGAGTGATTAGTAGATCTGTATTTGTTCTATCCAATCCTCCCATCCCGGCCAGAGCGTCCACGATCAAGCGATGCACCAGTTCTTTTCGGAGGTAGGGCAGAAAAAACTTTAAAAACCGGGCTCTTTTTTTAGGCGGCGTATTATTGTCAAAGTTTGTTATCGGATCGATTGGCAGATTGGTTATGTCGCCACTGATAAATTCTTTTGCTTCGGAAGCAAATATTCCTTTAAACACTTCATTGAATAGCTTGGATTGCTGCTTTTTGATATCATCCAGAGCTGCTTGCCACGCGGCTATGTCATTCGGATCTGCCGGGGTTGCTGCAGCTGTTCTACGGGCCGCGGCATATTGTAACTCTTCGTCCGCCGTTAAGATGCCTTTTACCTGTACAGAGCCTTTTATGGCGTCATAATTTACTTTATTATTCAGGAGGGGGTAGTTCTCCAGTTTCAAGTTTTCGTACTCAGGTGCAGGCGGGGGAATGCCTGGAACAGCCGGAATCTGTCTTGTACGGTCTTTAATATTCTTGGGAGCCGCAGTTGAAAACAAACTGGTCCCTTCCAAAACCGTTGTCAATTTCGTTACTGTATCCTGATCATAATATAAGGAGGCCTTGGCGCGGACAAGTTCGGCGGTTGCCTGCACCTGGATTTCGTTTTCGATCAGAGCCGCATCTGTCGTTTTAGGATCGGACTTTAAATCCGCATGCTCGTCATCAATAGCGGTGATCCCGTTGTACAGCCTGTTGGCCAGTTCGAATATTGTTTTCTGAGGCGCGGCAATTGGCTTTGTGGGATCATCCCAGCCCCTGGTCACGTAATTCAGCTGACGGTAATTAAACCCCGCATCCTCAATCCTACGCCATTTCTCAAAAAAATCGAGTGTGACATGAGGATCAGCAAATACGATCCCAAAAAGAGGTTCGGCACTGATCAATTCTGCCACTTTGATATTTAATGCCTTCGAAAGCAAGCGATACCTGAATAACCTCGAGACATTCTCCATGGTCAATTCATCGGGCATGACATCGCCGTCCCTGTTTATGATAGCATTAATATCATCGTTGCTGAGATTTAAGGCCGCCATTAAAACCGGCAGGTGTTTGGACAAAAGCTCCCTGGGCACCTGTGTCAGATAAGATCCGTTTACATTTTTGAAAACGGTATCGACTGCCAAAAGGTTATGCGTAAGAAACAAGCGTTTATATAATGAATTTTCCCCGCTCGTATTTATGTTACTCCAGAAGGCGAGCAACCGCGGCAACTCGAGCCCCGTCTGATCCATTAATTTCTTTATCGCCACAACCTGATGCAGATAATCAGGTGTGATCTCAGTTGTGATCGATTGATCTACCTCATCAATGGACCAGCCTAGTTTCCGCCATAGGCGGATGAAGCGGTGGATCTTTTCGTATCGCTGCAGGTGCATAACAGGGACACCCAATTTCAGACGGATCGCATCGAGATCGCAGGAATCTGTCAATTCGATATTGTCTCCAATAATGACCAAGCCGCCCGGCCCGGGTTCAGGATTAATATATTGCGTATTTAACAACGCAGTTAACTCATCGTAGGATATGCCTGTTCGTGGAAGGAATTGATTCTTTACGAAAAAAAGACCCGTCTTTGCTCTTATGTCTTTGGTTCTTTCGGGCTCTGCCAGGGTCAGATCGGGCTCGATCAGGCTAAGCATTTCCTCATTGGTAGGATAACCATAGTATTTTGCGACTGGCAACAACCCAATCTTTGCTTGATATTCAGCAACCGTATGGATGCCGTGGTTGCCTCCCACAAAATACTGTGTGTCCCAGTATTCTTTACTTACAAACGATTCTTTTGTAAGAATGAAATATTCTTCCGGCGTAAGTCCAAGGTACTCGGCATCCGATGCTCGCTGTAGAAAACTGATGTATAAATTATCCAGTACCTCATTTTCGTAAGGCAGTTGGTTGTATGTGATCAGATTGGTCGAATATACGCCGCCTTCTTTTGAGGGCTCGAGCGCGAGTAGCGGGTCTCTCGTCATCGGGAATGCGTCGATCAGTTCAGACCTGCTTGAGCCAAGGTGTTTTAAAAAGGTCCTGATCGCATCTATGGGCTGGTGATAAGGAAGTGTGAATGAAAACACAGCTTCTTTTAAAATTTTGTATGCTTCGAATTCTATGTGTTGCGGTTGGGAAAGCAGTTCACCGCTGGTTTCCTCTTCAACGTTAAACGATAACGATAATGGTTTTGTAGTGGCTGTATAGGTTTCGAGTATTTCATTGACGAGATCCACATACGGCAAAATGGTATTGGTATTCTTACAGCTCAGCTGCAGGGTACCAAGATCGGGCCTGCGATGTAATAACCTGTCCAGCGGCGTGTTTGTGATATTCTTTGGATCCTGTCTTCTCCTGATCGATTCAGCTGCTGTGGGATCATTGTCGAGGTTGTTGTTTCTCAGGTATTGCAGAAGGTCAACATAATAGGCGGCAGGGCTATACACCGACGTGCATTCGCCGCAGGTGCAAAAATCACTTCCGCCAAAAAGAAGATCCCAGCTGAGATTATTCTGATTCAGGTATATTTCGTGCGCGTCCGGCGAAACGTTCATGCCCTTGTCGATGAATGCGATGCCCGTGCCGTATTTCGTTTCTTTCATGTCGATAAGCGACAATTCATTCTGGAGCCGGGTATCTGATGCCAATTCGTGTATGGCCGTTGCGATAGCTTCGCCGTTTTCGCCGAAGCTGGATTTTAGGTCGTTAACAAACTGGGCTTGGGGCATGTCACTGATCATAAAAGCGGCGCTCAGATTTCTTTTCAGTAATACTGGTACTGCTTCGGGAACGGGGCTGATAGCGGTGATCCGTTGGATCGATTTAACCGTTTCCTTGAGTCGATCCTGCTGCGCGGGTAGAATATCTCTGAAAGCATTGTCATAACTAAATGCTTCCAAAACAGAGGTCGTCTTGATATTGAAATCGTCCGGAATATTTGATAAAAACCGGGATACGTTAGTACTGATCTCCGGATCCTCTACCGGTGTGGTGTTCCGGTCACCCAGCATGTTGCGCAATACTGCTGTTGGCTCAACCTGGAAAAGATTGTTGTATAGCCGATCGGTAAAATCCTGAGCAGTTTCGTTGTCAGGATGAGCTTTACCCTTGATTATTTTTTTTGTCAGTTCTTCCTTGTTGACATGGAGAGCGAGGTCCTTCAACGAATTTATTTTCTCCTCTTTTTGTATCATTTGAATCAGGGGAAGAAAATTTCCCGAGAAGGACTGGAACGCTATGGTCTTCTCTACTGCCACTATTTGCTTTTGTTCCAGTCCGGCATTTTTAAGTTTTTCGGCAAGCGTGATTTCCGGTTTGTCGGTGTCCCGGAGTATTCCAGCTATAAGAATTTGTGTCTCCGCCGGAAGGGGGATGGGTATCGTATTCAGAACATCGCCGAGACTGGGCCGATCTTTGGCGCCCGGAATTAAAAGGATTTTGGCACCGATCTGGGTAATCTGTTCCCGGATGTTTTTGATCACGTCTGGCGCATGTTCCGGAATAATATTCGTTCGTATGGCCGTCAGGATCGATTGGATCAGTTCCTCTATTGGGCGCGCAAACAGTGCGATCGGCTCCGAGGGTAAACCCTGGCGGAACCAGCCATAAAATACCGGTACGGGTATGACCACATTCCTGATATCCGCTACCCGGATAATAATAGTCGACGGCACAGTAAATTTCAAAGCAGTGATGAATGAGGTTTTCAGCAAATGAATTTGCTCTGGTAGAAACCCCGTATCACCAGCAAGAAATGTGACATCATCATCAGTAAGCTCCTGGAACGGGATAGCCTGCATCAAAGGCTCCAGTTCAAGGATCATCCTTTCATATTCAGAAACCCTGTTTTTCGGATCTGGAAGAATAAGATCAATAGTGGTGAGATCCGACGCATTATAATATATGGAAGAACTGATGATCTCCTGACCATTTTCATCAAATACGGTAACCATGATATCGGCATTGCCTTTTTCAGCGGCGCCGAAGTCTGCAGAAGTATACGAGATCTCAAATTGGCCATTAGAACCGGTTCGTGCTTCGCCCATATATTCGGTTGACCGCATGTCTTTGTCAAAAGCCTTTATGGTAAGATTGGGAACTGGTCTTCGCCTAGCCGACAGTATGGATCCTTTTATTTTTCTCGTATCTCCGGATAGGTCCAGCAGAGCGTTCATTGCTTTGGCAGTCGGTTCGTCAACGTCCCTGATATCGTTAAGGTTGTTCGCGAGCCTGAATCGCACCACCAGTGACGCCGTGACCTCGCCATAGAATTGCTTACGCTGCTCCTTAATGAAATCGAGCCTTAGTAGGTCCCACTCATCCGGCAGTAGATTAATAATGCCGCGATCGACGAAGGATTGCAGTATTTCCTGAAGATTGGCTACAGTATCTCCCTGGTCTCCTGTATTTATGGGCGGTATGATGGGTGTCATGAAAACTGGTTTGTAAGGTTATTATTGATTTCTCATTATTCGTCTCAGTTCCTGACTGCCCACCAAAATGCCTCCAGTGTTCCGCCTATACCTAACTTGGTGTAGGTTTCTGAAGCTACATCTGTCATCGTCTTTTCCCCTTTGAGTGCTCTTCGTGTATCTTCGACTGCCCAGGTCACTGATCCTGCTGCTGCTGTGATGGCCAATCCAGTGACGGCTGCTGTGCCTGCTGCACCTGCCTCGACTGTTGCGGTTAAAGTCGCAAATGTTTCAGCAGCCCCCGTCTTGAGAAGTGTAACGACTCCTGGCACGCCGACTCTCGCAGCCACTTTTCCTAACTCGTAAACACCTTTGGCCGCAATGGGAACAAGCGCTTTAGCAGCTTCCTGATATTTTGCAGGAACCGCTTCATCTACCACCTTATTTACTAGTGCAGACAATAAGAATTCGGAGGCTGCATCTTTAAAAGAATCATCAGATGTATCTGACGAATCAGAAGTCTCAGATGCAGGCTGCTTTTCCTCAGTAAAAGATGCTGTTTTTGCTCTTAATTCTCTTGGAATACTCTGACTTCCATCAGGTACTCTTACCGGCATAAGGCCACCGAGATTCTTTGAAGACTCCGTAACAAGTTCATAGGCTTCATCAGGTGATAGCCCGGCTTCATACAATTTAAAAAGTGACTTTGTATCTTCAAACCATGGCGATGGTGTTGCAACCGTAGTGCTGCCAACCTCAGTTTCGCCGGTTGCTTCAATTGTGACTATTCCATCATATTCAATCAATCCATCATCCCTCACTTTTTCAGCAGGATTGCCATTATAGTCATCACCCCATTGCGACTTGTTGGTGGCTTTTTCAACTAATTGAGCATTCGGATCCAGGTATGAGGGGTTGTCTTTAGTTGGAACTGCAAGTCCGGTATAATAGTGTGGGGCATCTTTTCTCTCACCACCTAAAGGAAATTGTGAGGCCACTTGCCTGACATGATCTCCACCCACTTTATTATAAGGACCAGGTTTGTCGTTTTTGCCACTGGTATCAATAAGTCCGGTAGGCTTATTCATCGCATACCGATAAACATTCAATCCGCCTCTTATCCTAATTGGGTCGGGAGACAGCCACCTTGCGAGCCACGGCAGGTAGTGTCTCGCGCCGTGATACTCCATTCCGCTTTCTTCATCTCTTTCCATTCCCGTGAAACGAAATCGCTTTGCGGCCGATTTGATATTTTTGTTTTGGTTCTGATAGGACGTAGTTCCAAAGGGATGATACTCTTCATAACTGATGATTCCCGCAGTATCATCTAATTCCAGACAAGCTGATAAAAGGTGATTCGACAATTGGTATCGCGTTAAATTTTCAACTTCGAGTAATGGGAGGCTATTTTCTATGGTCAATGTTTCTATGACGGCGATATTGCCTTTATTGTCCATTACATGCAGACTTTCCCGTTCAAGCGTTATCGTATTATTTGCCCATCGACGGAAAATTTCAAAACCATTTAAATATATGCGTTCCTCAGTAAGATTCCCCTTGGTAACTACTTTGCGGACGCGTTGACCTGAGGCATCGTATAAGTAGGAAGCGCCATCTGCATTATCATTATCAGTTACCGCCTGTATCTGCAGATATTGCAGCTGATCCCTGTAATTCCAGGTCATAGAGGGCAAATGAGGTAATCGTTCCATATTGCCATGTGCGTCATACGTATACTGTTCCACACTGTTCCCCACACCACTGTTTAGCAATTGGTTGCTATTGTTATTGTAAACGAAATTTCGTGTCCACCCAGTTGCAGACTGTGAGCTCTTTACTGTGTGCGCCATCTGTGTCAGATTTCCACTCAGATCGTAGGTATAACGTTGTATGTAATTCCTAAAGGCATTATCCGAAGAAGGAATGTTAGTGGCAAACATGCGATTCCTGTCATAAGTGTTTACCGGTAGACCTTGACCGATATGCTCTCTTCCTTTTGCCTCGATTAACTGGTACAATGAATCATACTGATAATTATTCTCTGGTTTAATAAGTGAATTGTTGAAATAGTAAGTTTGCTGTGCGTCGTCCTCAATATTAATAATATTTCCTGCCGGATCATAAGTGTAGCTCAGGTATTGATAGGCTGTTTTCTTTAGTTCTTTATCATTATCAAAATGCACACTGTCTGACGACGTAATCAATAATCTTAGTCGCAAAGTTTCAGGATCATATTCATATTTCGAAAAGACCTGGTTGCCGTAGGAAATCTCAGTTCGTTGCCCTTTTGCGTTGTAATCTATATTATCGACATAGTATTTGTCGGGAGATTCCCTTAAACTTATCACGACCTGTTTGAGTAGACCGGCGTCGTTGTAAATAGCTTTTTGGACGGAAGGTATCATACTCGTCGTATGGGGACTCGACATTTCCTGAATACGACCTAATGCATCAAACTTTGAATTAGTGACAAACACCTCGTCGGACAGATTATTCCAATCAGGAAATTCATTTGTCTGTTTGCAAAGTACCTGGTTTGTTTTTAAAATGTTCCCATCGAGATCCCGATTGACAATGCGCACGATACCTGCGGTATCAAAATGCGTTACGGCTACACCGTTCAGGTTGTTCTGTTTATCGGTCCCGTACTCAATTTGCTCGTAAATTGCCGCCTGATTATTCCTAACCAACTTACTATACAAAGGCCTGTGAAGAATATCGTAAATGATTTCAATTCTTTGATCTTTACTATCCCAGGCTAGATTGAACTTACCCATGCAATCGGTTAGCATCCACCGTTCGCCCGAATCCAAGCTTGATTGATGTGTGGTGTGGCCCAGCATATCAAATTCATATTTCATTACAATATTTTCCCTTGCATCAATTACTTCACGAATATTTCCTTCAATATCCATTACCATTCTTGTTGCGGAATATGTTTCTCCAGGCAGCGGCTGAGGATTTGAAACATTTCTAATTTGCCATTTATTATGATCAATTACATAAAATGATTTTCCCAAAGAATCTATCAATGCTATAGATGGCGTTTGCGCGTGAATCAATGATTTTGCCAGCGCTTCCTTTTCTTTGTCAGCGTCGCCATTGTAAATTTGTAATTTATTGATGAAATCAGTATTTGCATTCTCCCGCTGTATTCGCCAACTGCAATCCGTATCATCCAGTGTATCGTTCTGATCAAATATTTTCTGATGCCAGTTATCATATTCCGTCCTTGTTATGGTGCCATCGGGATATTCTGTCCGGATCATTCTTCCGGCCGAATCATAATGCAAAACCGGCGTGACTCCGTACTCGCGAAGCGCGGGTTCAGACTCAAACAAATGGGTCGTTGAGAAATATGGCTCGTATTTTTTTACAGGCTTGCCCTTATTATTGAGGATGGCGCGTCCGTCGCCTATCCATCGTGGATTAGCAGCTACTTCCACAATAGTACCGTTCTCAAACTTCTTTGCCAACCCGTTCTCTGCCTGTATCTTTTTCAGCACCGAGTTCCCCATTCCGTCCGTGTATTCGAAACTATATCTAAGCGGGCTTTCCGGGTTAGCCGTGCCATCATCTTTTAAAACATGTATTTCCCTGGCAATTGCAGCCACTCTCACAGGAATCGAGTTGAAATCATAAACCATTCTCGATGTTGCATTTCCAAGCAAACGCCTTCCATTTGAAAAAGGATCGTTGAAAAAACCCTCAATTTCATTATCAGTCAGATAGGCATTAAATCCAACCATACTATCCGCCTGATTTCCTTTTCCCATTACAGCCATCCCCGTGACCTGCCCTAAGGCACCGAAATTTGCTTCCGAAAGGTTGTCGTTTATGTCATAAACTTTTCCGGGCGACAAAACGCGGTAATCAAATTCGACGACACCGGAACTATTATTTAAAGCATCTGTTGTTTTTTCAATAAACAAGAAATAGTTATTTGCCGAATACGTCACTTTGGTAACACTTCCGAATGGATCTGTATAACTTATTGGGGAGTAATACCGGTTCCCGACAAATGAACGAGGTTCATTAATGGCTGGATCGACGTATTGGAGGCGGCCTGAACGAATCCACCAATTCACATCCTCCGGATCATAGTCGATATGACAATACCTCGCATTGGTAAGTTCTGCATCAGTTACTCTCTTTTGTATCAATGCATTTCCCTGCAGATCGGTATTATATAATTTATCCACCAAGTTCGGAGTAAATGCCAACTGGTAACATTCATATGTCAAACCAAGCGCGCCATGGGTGCCTGGCTCCAAAGGTGTTTCCAGATCGTAACTAAGAGCAAGTGTCTCTACCTGTTCGATCAATCGGAGTTGTACTTCCGTGGATGTTAAATCAAGCGATTCATGATATCCCTTATTCGTTATATTATTTCCGGTAAGAATTGGCTCAAAATCTCCTATTCCAAAATACTTGTTGACCTTTGGTATTCCCGACTCGGTATGCACGCCTTTCTGAATACCGTGGCACTCAAAGGTTTTAACGGACCAGGGCATCGGCAAACGGTAATAATGTATCCTTTTTCCGCTTATCTTTTCTACGGCATCCTCTGTTACTTTATTTTCCGTATAAATAATGTGCTCCTGAACCTGTGCCTTTTTAATAAAATCCCGATGCTTCCACAAAGAGCCATCTAATTGGTCAACGGCATGATCTGCTGCTATTTCATCACGCCCATAACTAACCATAACATTCTTTAAAATATTTCCGAATTCGTCTATTTCAAGGTTAAGACTATGGCTAATACGGGGATCAGCAACCGACCGCTCATAGCTTAATGTAACCGACTCGCTTTGCTGAACCATAAAAACGGCATGCGCATTGCCAGCTCTGGCCTGTCGTAATTTGACGTTACAATTGTTCATTATAACCTTATAGGGAATTTTTTCTTTGTCCGACTTGTCAATTGAAAAGACCTCGGTGCGCAAAACCATTCCTTTACAGCATCTATGGGCTTCGCGGAGCTCTTCAGCTGAAAGTCCTACTGGCATTTCACCCTCCGGTAATTTATATTCTTCAATGTTACTGCCAGCAAATGAATCATCATTGTACCAGTACTCAGTTTCAAACTGATCAAGGATCTTTTTCCTGCGTATAAAGGCCCCCGTATGATACCACGTTCTAATTAATGCCGGAGGTTCATGAAATTTGATGTCGGTGGCATTGGAAGCGCCGCTGTTCTTCAGGTACTCGTATTCTTCGGTATCCACCTGGTCTACCCGACCAAAACCGCGAAATTCTTTTTCGGCATGATCATAATAACCGTGATGATAACTGTAGCTCGTCGTAAACTGCACATCAGTCACCGCATCGCGGACGGTTGCTTTGCTTACACAATGAACTGGAAACGCCAGCCTCGTTATCCAGGGTTTACCCTGCTTCTTGTCTTCGAGATAATACTTCACAGAACTCTTGTATTCAACGTCATTTAATTTTCCCATTCCGTTGATATACCTGGTCATCAGGTGAGGTTTCTTGCCATCCATCAAATCGATATACTGCATGGACAGTTCTTTGTCGGCCGGCAGGGGCGATGACCAAACAATACAACCTGTGCCGTTACCCAATAAATCGACCACACTGATTTTTGAAGGATTCGCAGTTTGCCAGAAAGTATCTATTTCAAGAGGTGCGCTAAAGCTGTTGCCGCTTCTGTTGATCCAAACCTGCCACTTATTATTGCCGGTGTAGATAATATCGGTAGCACCTGTACCGGTTACATCGGCCATTTGCAAATAACCTGGATTAAAGGAGAAGGAGTCTGTAATTATGATGCTTCCCATATTCACTTTCACGCCGAAACGCCCATACCCCTTGTTGGGCCAGTAACAGACTGTACCTGAAGCGTTGATACGAACAATATCTGCCATACCATCGCCACTCATATCAGCCATGTAAATACTTTGCTGTCCGTCGGCGAAAATTACAGCAGGACCTTTTTCCTCATCATATAATTTCGTTGCCGACTCAGCCGGCCCATAGCCCGACATCCCTTCTGAAGGATACCATCGAAAAGCATACTCTTCCGTAATTAACAAATCTGCCTTCCCGTCGCCGTTTAGGTCTACCAAGCGGGTGTTTGGGTCATTAAAATCAATACCGGGCATATTGTCAAATGGACGGAAGGTTTCCCATTCCTCGGCATCGGTTAATTCAAAATATCCTGGCGTAGATGAAGAGTAGCTGACAATCTGTTTTCTTCCATCAGATTCGATGTCCATTAATTGTAACGCCCCCCCGGATAAACCAGAAAAGGATGGTTTTGGCGAAACCAGGCTGGCAAGTGAAAAGTGACTGTCCCCCTGGTTGCTTTTATAGTACCATCCTTCGGCCTGCTCAGACAAAATCCCTGAAATGCCCTCATTATACAGATCGGTCCACTGATAGTTCTCACTCAGCCCAACAGGTGCATGAATCAAATCCTTTTCAGCGATCTGCCTGACCTCTTTATTCCATTTCAATCGTTGATATTCAAATTCGAGCGGAGGTAATGATTCGGAATAATAACTACCGTCGGGTTTTACAACATATCCATTTTGATGAATCGATTCCAGGTAAGTGACTTCGACCGGCGTTTCCGGATCATCGGGCTGATCGTACGTAAAGCCGAGGGAACGAACCAGGGTCTTGGCTCCTGCATTTAGTTCGGCAAAATGATGAAACATCAGTACGCGATCACATAATCGGTAAGTCCTGATCTCGAAACCGGCATTGTAGTGTGAGAATGCGTCTTTTCTGCAATTCCATCCTTTTGTTTCTTCACTCGAATATTCGGTATGTTCCCCATAATCAAACACCAGTTCGAACATATACTCGGATGGAAGCGCCGGCGCAGTGGCCGGAGCATAAATTGAATTGACATTATCAGGATCTGTCACATAATTGGGATAGAAAGGAGTTTTATTCCCATATTTAATGCGCTTAATATACTTGTTTGTAAAAAAAGCTGTTCCGTTTAACCTGTATTCCTCATAGAGTGATGCGGGCACGTTCACTTTGTCTTCCGCCTTATGAGCAAAAATGATGCAGTTGCCTTTGTCGTCGAAACTGATTGCTGGCAGCCATTCAAATATTCTTCTATTGTCCTGTGGGTCCGATATCCTGGATTCCTCACTAACGCCAAAAAAAGTAGCCACGTTTTCCCTGGTAGTAACTTTCCAGTAAAACGATGCGTTATTCCCGGCCTTAGATATCCTTTCGATCCGGGAAAACAAGCCTTCAGTCCTGGGCTTGTAAGATATAATCCTAAAGTCGCCCACGGTTTCTGTATCAATCTGACCATTGGTATTTAGAACAGGCACAAGGTCCTCTGAACCTGAAAATAAAAAGACATCGCTTTCATCTGCATCTCGATAAGTTGGCAGTTTGCGTTCTGTTTTTCTTTTTATTCCCGGCATACCTATATCCCATCCCAATCCGAAACTGGCATTGCCACTGCCTGAATTATAACTTAAGGAAAGCGACGGTTGAAAACCGGACCTTGATGGCGATAAAGGAAGCGGAACAGAGAATGTGCAGGTACCGTTGGCGGCATTCACTGAAAACTTTTCATCTATAGATTTAATCGCGCCTCCGCCCTTGGGCAATGTTATAGATGGTATCTCGATCGAATTAGGTTTTGTTGTCGCATTATTCTGCTGCGAGAATGAATGAGATGAAAGCTCTTTATCAGGTTGCGTTGGGGTTCGCGTATTCATATTTATTAAACTTCTAAAACTGGTCGGAAAAAATATTGCCGCCGTTTTATATCTGGGAAATTAGCTGGCTAATAAACGTATTTCATTTCAGATAGGACCTGTTTTATCGGAAGACCCAATGGCCTTCCTTATTCAGCAGATTTTGCTCTCCAAAGGGGACTACAAAAATGTAAATACAGTTGCTAATAACTCACCTTGCCAAACGCGTAATCATAGAAGGTCTTATCGAACTACCGGGGGATCATAGAGAGAGAGATGCTTGATAGGATATTCCTGAAGATAAATAATATAGAATTACAATAAAAAAAACTGTTTCAGAGATTCTCCCAAAACGGGCGTCCATGATTATGATTTGCCGACCGCGAATAAATCTTTCTTTTGGTATTAACCATTTATGGTTTAAGATATTCACTCAATAGTTAAGCGCAAAGAGTGAGAGGGCGCACCTCCACCCATAACACAGGATTCTTTACCGTTTTACGCCTTTATCCCCAAATTCAAAATAATCCGTAACTTGTTGCTATTCCTCCGTTAATATTAAAATTGCAAGCATGAAAAAGCTTTTTTTATTCCTGACCATCTCAGTGTCAATGGTAGTTTATGCTGCCGACAAAGGAACCTGGACGGGATTTATCAGTGATGATCATTGCGGCGTAAAAAGTGGTAATGAAGGTCATGCCGCCTGCGCCAAAAAATGCGTTAAAGCAGGACATAAACCTGTACTGGTGGTGGGTGACAAAATGTACACCCTGAACAATCCCGAAAAGGTAGCGAAGTTCATCGGCGATAAAGTGACCATCGAAGGCAATCTGACCGGTGATGCCATCGACATCGAAAAGGTTACTAAGGAAAAAATGGAGAAAGCGGTGTCCCTCGTTGAAAAGCATTCTCACTAAATAGCTACTGACTAGCCTATAGGTGCCGCTCATGAGCCCTTGCTTTTGAGAACGCCAAAGGTTTGTGTCACAGAGACTGAGTTATTCGTTTACAGATGCCGGATCTTAGGCTGGATTACTATTAAAATAATCTCCAGGATGCCTCCACTCAGGGTTGCGGCGATTTCCATCTTACTTTTATTTGGTACAAGATCAGTTTGCGCGCAACAAACAGCCCGGGCGGATGTTTGCGTCTATGGCGCCAGTTCCGCGGGCATCATCGCGGCCTACACCGCAAAGAACGCCGGAAAAACAGTGATTGTCGTCGAACCCGGAAAACATATCGGTGGCCTGACAACGGGTGGACTCGGATACACAGACATCGGAAACAAATATGCCGTGCGGGGTCTTGGTCTGGACTTTTACAGGAGGATAGGTAAGCGATATGGCAAATTTGAATCCTGGATCTTCGAACCCCACGTGGCCAGCGAAGTCTTCATGGAATACATACGCGCTGCGAACATTCCAATTAAATTGAATTACCAGCTCGCTAACGTAACGAAAGACAAGGCATACATCAGGGAGATCGTTTTCAAGAATACAGGCACGGAAGGAAATGACTTGCTTACAGTTAAGGCAAAGGTCTTCATCGACTGTTCTTATGAGGGCGACCTGATGGCGAAGGCGGGTGTATCATACATGGTGGGACGCGAAGCGAACTCGCTTTTCAATGAAACCTACAATGGGGTTCAACTTCGCGACAAGCACCAGTTTCCGGATGGAGTCGATCCCTACAAAATAAAAGGACATTCCGAGAGCGGCTTATTGTGGGGGATCAGCGCTGAACGTCTGGCTGAAATGGGTAACGGTGATAAAAAAGTTCAGTCTTACAATTACCGCATTTGTTTGTCCGACGACCCGGCAAACCGTATCAGCATAAGCAAACCACAGGACTATGACTCATCCAGGTATGAACTGCTGCTGCGCCTGCTCGAAAAAAAACCTGCCAAAGATCTGAATGCCTTTCTGAAAGTGGACCTGATGCCGAATCATAAAACCGACATCAATAATAACGGCGCTTTTTCCACCGACATGATCGGCAAGAGCTATGATTATCCTCAAGCCGACTGGCCAGAAAGAAAAAACATTACCTCTGCTCACGAATCATATATCAAAGGACTCTTATATTTTATCGGTCACGATGCGCGGATGCCCCCGCACCTCAAAAAGGAAATGTTGAAATGGGGATATCCAAAAGATGAATTCAGGGACAATGATCATTGGACTCCCCAGATCTATGTACGAGAGGCCCGCAGGATGATTGGAGCATATGTAATGACCCAGGCAAATTGTGAAGGCAGGGCCAGGGTGGATGATGGTATTGGGATGGCCGCATACACCATGGACTCGCACAATTGTCAGCGTGTAGTGGTCAACGGTATGGTGAAGAATGAAGGAGACGTGCAGGTTGGTGGCTTTGGGCCGTACCCCGTTTCTTACAGATCCATTATCCCGAAGGATTCAGAATGCCGGAATCTGCTGGTTCCGGTCTGTTTATCGGCAACGCATATTGCTTATGGATCGATCAGGATGGAGCCGGTGTTCATGGTATTGGGGCAGGCGGCGGCTACTGCCGCAGCGGAGGCGATCGATGCCGGTGTGTCCGTTCAGGCGGTCGACATAAAAAAAATACAACTGGCACTAAAAGATAACCCACTTGCCGATGGAAGCAAACCGGAAATCATCGTTGACAATGCGGATACGGGTAATATTGCCATAACCGGGAAATGGCTGGTGAAAGAGCACGTTGGTTTTGGCCCTTCTATATTGATTGCGGACAGTGCCAGTGCCGGGGAAGGCCAGGTTCGTTTTACTCCTGAGATTCCGACAGCAGGTATCTACTCAGTGTATTCCTATTTTCTTCCTTCACTTCCGGGGCAAGCTGGTTCAACCAAAATAAAAATCTTTGATGGGACTAAGTCAAAGGAAGTTCCGATTCGACTGGCAGATGTGCAAGTTCAGGGGCAAACATCCGGAGAATGGGTGCCTCTCGGCAAATATAATTTGCCTGCGGGACGCAAAGCCAATTTGACCATTTATGCCGGTACCACCGGAGGGCGCGCTGTTGCAGACGCCATCCTGCTGGTGCCAGAAAAATAACATCTATGTCAATAAAAACAAGCGAAATGCCCGTTGGCATCGTTGGCCTCGGACTCATGGGATGCAGCATTACCACCTGCCTGCTGATAGCCGGGCACCCCGTGGTCGCCATTGCGCCAATTCCTGAAGATCTTGAACACGCCGCCACTCGAATCAGGCAGCACTTGGCCAAATCATTTGAGGAAGGCATGGTCCAGAACCCACCGGAACATTTCTTCAGTCAGCTCACAATCACGGAAGACTATGCGATGCTTAGGCCCGCAAAGTTGGTCATAGAATGTACCATCGAAGAAGAGTCGATTAAAAGATCGGTCTATGGGAAAATTGAATCCGTGATTGCTGATGATGCCCTGATGGCCAGCAACACCTCTGCGATACCCATCAGCATACTTCAAAAATTCACCACAAAACCGGAAAGATTCTTTGGCCTTCACTGGGCAGAGCCCGCGCACACCACGCGTTTTCTTGAAGTGATCTGTGGTGAACTGAGTGATCAGAACAAGGGTGAATATCTTTACGAACTGGCGCACAGCTGGTCCAAGGAACCCACCCTGGCAAGAAAAGACATACGGGGTTTTATTTCCAACCGGCTGATGTATGCCATGTATCGCGAGGCATTTTATCTCGTCGAAAACGGCTTCGCGAGCATCGAAGACGTGGACCGGGCCTGCAGAAACAATGCGGGTTACTGGATGACCCTGGTAGGTGTATTTCGCTGGATGGACCTCACTGGCGTAGCTGCTTACCATCATGTGATTAAAGAGTTGTTTCCAACACTTAACAACAAGACCGAAATGCCTCGCCTGATCGAGGAAATTGTTAAGGCAGGCGGGAGAGGAGTCTCGAATGGCAAAGGATTTTACTCGTACACGGCAGAGGAAGCCAGATTGTGGGAAGAGACTTTTACTGAATTCAGTTATGAAATCCGGCAACTCGCTTTGAAATACCCTGCTGACGTAGTGGACAAAAAGTTAAGTGAGATGAAAAAAACAATAAAATAAAATAAAAAGGCTGAAGTTTATCGCCCATTCCTTCTGATGCTATCACCGCCACACTGGACTGGGCAGAATGAGGTTATTGATAAACACTATTACTGAGAATTGCCTTATGAAGAAAGATTTTTTGATCCTGTCGCTGATTGTTTTAACCAGCGCGCTAAACTGGACCTGCTCAACAGATACACATGATGCCTATGGCTCCTCTGAATGGAAGGAATACCTGGGAGGGCCTGAGCGAAATCATTATTCCCCATTGAAGCAGATCGATTCGTCAAATGTCGACCAGCTTCGCCCTGCATGGGAATACCATACCGGCGACTCGGGTCAGTTCCAGTGCAACCCGATAATCGTGGATGGCGTTATGTATGCCATCTCGGCTGCTTCACATCCATTTGCCGTGGATGCTGCCACGGGAAAACAATTATGGAAAGCGAAAAGCGTGGGCGCAGATAAATTCAATACCAGTCGGGGAGTGACCTATTGGCAAGGTGGTGATGATAAAAGAATATTGTACACAAGCGGTCCGTGGATGTATGCACTGGATGCACGGACAGGCAAGCCAGTGGAGGGCTTTGGAGAAAATGGAAAAACCAGTCTGAAACTTGGGCTCGGGCCCACAGCTTCCGACAAAATGGTTATCTCAAATACACCGGGTACTGTTTTCGAGGACCTCATCGTGATGCCCCTTAGGCTTTCGGAAGGAAGCGATGCCTCGCTTGGGCATGTCCAGGCGTTCAATATCAAAACCGGCAAACTCGCCTGGGCATTTCATACCATACCACAGCCTGGTGAAACCGGTTACGATACCTGGCCAAAAGAGGTGTACAAGAACCAGTCTGAAGTGGGCGCCGCCAACAACTGGTCGGGTATGTCGGTTGATCGGAAGCGGGGAATAATTTATGTACCCACGGGATCCGCAGCGTTTGACTTTTATGGTGGCCCGCGCAAAGGAACCAACCTCTTCGCCAACTGTCTGCTCGCACTGGATGCAAAGACGGGCAAACTGATCTGGCATTTCCAACTCGTGCATCATGATATTCTTGATCGGGATCCTCCGGCTCCTCCGAATCTTTTAACGATCACGAGAAACGGAAAGAAAATCGACGCGGTGGCTCAGGTCACCAAACAGGGTTTCATATTTGTTTTCGACCGGGTTACCGGTGAACCTCTGTTTCCCATTACTGAGAAAGCAGTACCCGCATCTGATGTTCCAGGCGAGCATGCGTGGCCCACCCAGCCATTTCCCTCAAAGCCCGAGCCCTATGCAAGGCAAACAATTACGGATAAAGACATCAATCCATATTCAGCAGATCGCGACTCGCTTCTTGAAGTGCTTAGGAAAAGCCGGTCGGAGGGCCCGTTCACACCGCTCAGCAGCAGGGGTACACTGATCTATCCCGGCCTTGATGGTGGCGCGGAGTGGGGAGGGGCTGCTGTGGATCCCGAAGGCATCATGTACGTCAACAGTAACGAAATGGCCTGGCACATATCCATCAATGCCGTGGATCCAAATGCGCAGCTGTTGAATAAGGGCTCGGGACAAGGCATCTACGCGGCCAGCTGTACATCCTGCCACGGCGCGGGCCGGAAAGGAAATCCAGCCAGCGGTTATCCCTCATTGTTAGGAATTGGCGGCCGCAGGACCAGGGACTTTGTGATGGGCATAATCAACAATGGCAAAGGCATGATGCCTGCTTTTCCGAAACTGACCGAAAAGGAGAAGACCGCACTCGTCGGATTTCTTTTTGGTGAGGAAAAGGAAGAACCGGGACTGGTGAATAAAACACCGATGAAAAAACTCGCCGCAACGACAAAAGTCAACTACCAGATCTCGGGTTACAGTAAATTCCTCGACAGCGAAGGTTACCCGGGTATACGACCTCCCTGGGGGAGTTTGAACGCGATCAATCTGAACACCGGTGAATACGTATGGAAGATACCTTTTGGAACCTATCCCGAACTGGAAAGAGGTGGCATTCCTCAAACCGGAGCTGAAAGTTATGGTGGCCCTGTACTCACGGCCAGCGGCCTTTTGTTCATCGCGGGCACAAAAGATGGCAAATTCCGGGTGTATAATATGAAGACCGGCAAATTGCTAAAGGAACTCCAATTGCCCGCTCCCGGTTTTGCCACTCCTAGCTGCTACGAAGTAAATGGTAAACAATTTCTCGTCATTGCCTGCGGCGGTACTAAGCTAGGTGCTAAATCGGGCGACAGTTACGTGGCGTTATCATTGCCGTGAAAAGGGAGAAACAGGAACAGGAAGAGAAACAGGAACAGGAACAGGAACAGGAACAGAAACAGAAACAGGAACAGGAACAGGAACAGAAACAGGAACAGAACAGAAACAGGAACAGAAACAGAAACAGAAACAGGAACAGGAACAGAAACAGAAACAGGAACAAAAAGAACTAAACACTACTACCGCTCTTACTCTCTCCAAGGCTTCAGCTGGCGAAGCCTGTTTCTGTTTCTCCCTCTTTCTGTTTCTGTTTCTCCCTCTTTCTGTTTCTGTTTCTCCCTTTTTCTGATTCTTGTGTTAACTTTCAGTCTAAACTACAGAACCATGTTGCCTGCCATTGTTTTGTCACTTTTTTTCTCATCCCATGCGTGGGATCCAAAACCTGGTTTCAGAGAACAACTTATTGACAGTACCCTTAGTATCGGTTATGGCATTGCCATTGGAGACGTAGACGGGGATCAAAAACCCGACATCGTGCTGGCGGACAAAAAGGATATCGTTTGGTACAGGAATGGTGATTGGAAAAAATTTGTAATGGTCAGCAGTCTTACCAAATTTGATAACGTTTGTGTTGCTGTTAGGGATATTGATGGTGATGGAAAAGTAGAAGTAGCTGTGGGTGCCCAATGGAACCCCGGAGAAACGAGTGATGATTCGCTGTCTGGGTCAGTCCATTTCCTGGTTCGGCCTGCCGACCCCAAAACACTGTGGAAATCGATTGAATTGCCACACGAACCTACCGTTCATCGTATGCGCTGGGCAAAAAGCGCATCGGGCAAATATTACCTGATCGTCCTGCCTCTTCATGGGCGCGGAAACAAAGGGGGAGAGGGCGCCGGGGTAAAAGTGTTCGCTTATGAATATCCGGGCAATGCCGATACTCCCTGGCCGAGGCACCTGCTGTCTGATGACCTTCATCTCACCCATAATTTGGCCATAGTGGAGAAGAGTCACGCGCCTACAGAGATTTTTATCAGCGGTAAAGAAGGCATCCGGAAAATTACGGAGCCCTTTGATCACAAAACCGAAACTTCCAGCGCTGCTGTCGCGGGAAAAACTACGCCTGCAGGAGAAATAAAAATAGAGAAGGAAATTTTTGCTACCATCCAGCCAATGCATGGGAACAAATTAGTTGTTTACAAAGGAGCCAGGGCTTTCACGCTCGATACTGCCTTCAATGAAGGGCATGCATTGGGCGTCGGAGATTTTTCAGGAACAGGCAGTACCCAGGTCGTAGCCGGATGGCGAAATCCGGACAGGAACAACCAGGTAGGTATAAAAATATACACGCAGACAAGTCAGAACCAATGGAAGGCTGATTGGGTTGATCAGAATGGTATGGCTTGTGAAGATTTACAGGTCGCGGACCTGAACAATGATGGCAAACCCGATATCGTGGCCTCGGGCAGAAATACCAAAAACCTGAAAATCTATTGGAACCCGTAATGAACGGGTCAATTTTATTCTATTGAAACCTTTTCTCATGTTTTTGAATTCCTTCCGCGCTACATGTCTTCTTACCGTTGCCATTGTTTTTACAACAGCCTGCAAACAGCAAAAGGAGCCTGAGCGCATCCCGGGAGGGCCGAAGGTTCCGGAAGGATACACAGTTGAAGTGGCGGCCGGTCCGGACCTTCTTGATTTCCCAATGTTTGCCACCCTGGATGAAACGGGGCGCCTCTTTGTTTTCGAATCCATAGGTAATGTATATGATAAGTCAACTGATGCATTGAAGGATCCAAAGTTCCGGATCAAACTTTTGTTGGATGTCAATGGCGATGGCAAGTATGACAGCAGCATCATCTATGCCGACAAGGTTGGGTTTCCGCAAGGCGGAGTTTTCATCAACGGAAGTCTGTACGCATCTTCTGCGCCAGACCTTCTCAAACTTACCGACACTGATAAGGACGGGAAGGCCGACAAACGCGAAGTGATTTTATCGGGTTGGACCCTGAACGTAAATGCAAACAGCCTCGTTGGTCCGGTTCGGGGGCCCGATGGTTGGCTGTATATGACCAGTGCAATAGAGGGGTTTGATGTTACGTCAAAAGAAGGTAAGAGGATGAAGGGTGAAACCGCGCGTACCTGGCGGCTGCGCACGGACGGCTCCAAACTGGAATGGATCTCAGCGGGGGGTATGAATAATCCCGTGGAACTCACCTTCACTGAAGCTGGCGAGCCCATTGGAACCGAAACCTATTTTACCGAACCGAGAGGTGGTGAACGTGACGCACTCGTGTATTGGACCGAAGGCGGGGTGTATCCAAAACCAAATTCAAATATTGACAGAGACAGTCTGGTGCGCACAGGCGACCTGATGCCGGTGGTATCAAAATATTCCAGGGTTGCCCCATCGGGTATTGCACGCTACAGGAACAACAGCTTTGGAGAGGACTTTCGGAATAATCTCTTCAGCGCGCAGTTCAATACTCACCGCGTCATCAGGCATAAATTATTCAGGAGTGGTGGGTCTTTCCGCACAGAAGATGAAGTATTTTTTTCTTCCGACAATGAAGATTTTCATCCCACCGATGTGCTTGAAGACGCGGACGGAAGTTTGCTCGTTGTTGAAACCGGCGGATGGTTCATCAAAGGATGTCCCTTGTCCCAGGTTTCGAAACCCGAATTAAAGGGTTCGATATACCGCGTCCGCAAATCTAAGGCCGACAAGATCAAAGATCCTTATGGGAATGAAATCTCCTGGAGAACCGCAACTGTCGACGAGCTTTCAGCATTACTCGAGTCGGACAGGCCATTTGTTGCCGACCGCGCGATGGACCTGCTTGTCGAAAAGAAAAATGCATCTGTCGATGCGCTTGCCAAACAAATCAACTATTCAACGTCAACAGACGCGCGGACCAAGGCAATTTTTGCGCTTTACCGGATCAACAGCGCTGAATCGTTGACGATAGTACGTTCGGGGTTGAGTGACCAGGATATCCAGGTGCGGGTGGCTGCGGCGAGAGTTGCCGGACTGGCCAGGGATGGCCTGGCCATAGCAAAACTCACAGAACTGATTCTGAGAGATTCAGCGGCAGTGCAACGCCAGGCTGCAACCGCGCTTGGTCAGATCGGAAACCCCAAAGCGATAACCGCATTATTAAATGCCGCCGATACCATCGCCGACCGTTTTGTTGAACACAGTATCATCTATTCGCTCATTGAACTGGGACATCCCGAAATTCTGAAACAGGGAATTAACAATCCCTCCGCTACTACCAAGAAGGTGGCACTAATTGCACTGGACCAGCAAAAGAACAATTCAATAAAGGCATCGGACCTTACTCCATTTCTCAACAGTCCGAATATTGAACTACGCAATAGCGCGCTTTGGGTTGCCGGCCACCACCCAGACTGGGCACCAGAAATTATAAGCTACCTCACCGCCAAATTCAATAATACAACCATAACGGAGGGCGACCTTAACTTATACCGGAACATTATGGTTGCGTTCTCAAAAAATCCACAAATGCAGGCTTTCATTGCAACTCAATATGACCAGCCTTCAAAATCAAAGAAGCTTTTCATACTCAGTACGATGGCTGCAAGTAATGAACTGAAGGAGTTCCCCGCCGGGTGGAGCAAAAGACTCGGCAAAGAATTGTTGACCGGCGCAGACCCTGGAATCAAGTCAAAAGCGTTGTCCCTCATCCGTCAAAGAGGTATTAGCTCATTCGCCCCGGAGCTTAAGCAATTTGCTGAGGACAATCATCAATTGCCGGAACTACGAATGGACGCTATCGCGGCGCTGGTAAAACTCCGGCCGGTCTTTTCCGGCAGCGCTTTCAACTTTCTTGTTTCTATCTTGAAAACGAGTAAGGAACCCGCGACCCGACAGGAGGTGGCAGACATCCTTGTCCAGGGAAAACTCACCAAGCCGCAGATTCAAACAATTTCGACCGACATATTGCCAATCGCCGATGCCTTTCTTCTTCCAAGGCTGTTGCCCATATTCCAGGGCAAACATACTACCGGTACCGGACAGGCGCTACTTTCAAAAATACTTGCCTCGCCCGGGCTGGACAATTATTCGGAACAAACTATTGATACCTTGTTCGCCCATTATCCAAAGGAGCTCGACTCCTCAATAACCCAACTGAAAAATAAAGTTCGACAGGCGCAGGCCGGAAGGCTGCAACGGCTAAGGGAGTATGAAACCGATATTTTTTCAGGCAATCTCGACAGGGGCAGGAAACTTTTTTATGGGAAGGCACTTTGTTCTACCTGTCATGCCATCAATCAGCAGGGAGGCAACCTCGGGCCTGACCTCACTTCAATTCAAAAGGATCGATCCGCCCATGATCTGATTGAAGCCATTGTGTATCCAAGCGCGAGTTTTGTTCGGGCATATGAGACCTACCTGATCAAAACGAAATCGGCTAGTTACAGTGGTGTAATCAAGGAAAAAACCCCGCAGGCCATATTGCTCGCCAATTCGCCGCAGTCTACTATACGAATCCCGAGAGAGGAGATTGTCTCCACCGAATTGCTCGATAATTCCATGATGCCGCAAAACCTTGACAAGATGCTGACCAAACAGGAAATAGCGGACCTGATGACATTCCTGCTCGGCCAGGACCAGGACCCCGACACGGATCAGCGCATACTGAGGTAGATTTTTTAAGTTCCCGCACTCTCCATTCACTGTTTACCTGCCCGCAGGTTGTTCCGACTTAATGAAGGAAAACCAGCCAGGCTTATGCGCAAAATTTACATTCTTTTCGTCCTTCTCATCCAGAGTATTATTATTCTGGCGCAGCCGACCTGTGTACCAGATGTAGTCCGTTTTATTGAAAGCGGCTGCGGTGAAGACATTGACAACATCGACCTTTCCGACCCCCCCGAGGGCTATACGTTCAGATTGGAAGGGGCCACCGAAGGGAAGGGCGAAGGCTCGGCCAGTGATAATTTCTTCGAAACCGGAACGACTATCGTCACTTATCTTTCTTCAGATGGCGCAATACTTTGTAGTTTCTCCGTTACGGTAATTAATAAGTCTTTGATTGACCTTTCCCAACAGGAGTTGCCCGTAATAGAAGGTGAGTGTAAGGTAATTATTGGTGTTTTCCCCGATGCTTTTGAACACTGCACCGGGCAGTCATTCCAGGCAATTACCGAAGACCCTCTGGAATATTCCCAACCGGGCAAATACACCATTCATTGGAAGTATGTTTTTGCCGGAGTAGAGGTATTCCAGCAGGAACAAAGGGTGGTCGTTCATGCCAGCGATGGGTTCGTCCCTGACCTGAAAGAATTGCCCACAGCCATTTTTAATTGTAAGGGGGCAGTCATTCCTCCCTCAGGTTTATACAGTTGCAATAACAAGATTCTTGGGAAGACGGAAGGACCTACGAGTTTCGAAGGACCGCTTGACACCACGATCGCCTGGGTGTACTACGATGGCGATCGGGCGGTCTACAAACAGCAGCAACGAATAATAGTGAGAACTGGCGGATTCCTTCCTGACACTGATACACTACCCGAGGTGGTCATTGATTGCAAAGGGGAACTCACTGCGCCCGCAGGTTCTTATGAATGTCAATCTGAAAAAATAATTGCCACCAACAACGGGCCCACCGTGTTCGACTATCCACTCGACACAACCATACTTTGGATCTATTACTTTAAGGACAAGCCAGTATACAGGCAGACGCAGCACGTTATCGTGAATACGCGCGGCCGGGTGGTACCTGACAAGGATACGCTGCCACCCCTCACTGGGTTTTGTTCTGTCAATGTGATTGATACGCCCACCGCGCATAATTCCTGTACGGGCGGAATAATTTTCGGAAGAACAAGCGATCCGCTTAAATATGACAAACCAGGCACCTATAAAATAACCTGGGTATTTGGGATCAGCGGCCCATCATTCTCAGTGGTAAGGCCGATCCCTTCGCTCACGCAAATTCAGGAGGTGGTTGTAAAGAGGGGAGAGCAGATCGTCCCAGACCGCCCGACGCTCGACACATTGCGTGGAGACTGTTCAGTAACCGCAACGATTACCCCAACGGCCCGAGGCAATTGCGGGCTTGAGATTATCCAGGCAACCACTGCGGATTCCCTTGCCTACACAGATCCCGGAACGCATACCATTCACTGGAATTACCGTGACAAAAACAACCATAAATTTTCGCAGACGCAGACCGTCATCGTTGGTTCTGATAACAGGATCATACCCGATTCTCTTGAACTGGCGGATGTCGAAGGAACCTGCTCCGTTTACATAAACAGCAACCCATTTGCCCGGAATCGCTGTACCGGGGCCCGGATCAAAGGCGAAAGCAGGGATCCATTGAATTATAATACTGCAGGGGACTTTACGATACATTGGGTTTATGCGGATGCTTACGATACTGTTGTACAGGAACAAAAAATAAGGGTGAAGACCCGAGATTCCCTGATCCCGGAGGTCGCAGTGCTTCCAAACCTGGAAGGAAACTGCGAGGTGAGTGTGATCAGGTTCCCTACGGCACGGAACAGTTGTACCGGCAGGGTGATCACAGCCTCCACCAACTCGTCACTGATTTTCTCCACACCCGGAATCAATTTGATCCATTGGAATTACAGGGATGGCAGTGCATCATTGACACAGGTTCAAATGGTAACGGTGAACCAACGATCAGTATCACTAAAAGTCTATCCCAATCCCACACGTGACGAGTTCCGTATTCTTGCTGAATCCTGCAGCGCTGATGGTAAATTATCATTAAGAGTTTATGATATTCTTGGTAGATTAGTAGAGGCAAGGAATGCCCTCGATTTCAATAAAGAGATTAGATTTGGCTCTGGTTACCCTGGCAGTACCTACTTTGCACAGGTGCTATGGGGAGACAAACAGTACATGTATAAGCTGATAAAGTGTAAATAGCCTTGTCGTTATATTCTCTATTTTTGGGATCGTTACACCAGCTAAACTCCACTATTAATGCATGACGAGGAAATTATCGAAGGATTAGTCAGCGGAGGTCCGCAAAGACCGGTATTTGAAAATGAATTGTATTCTAAGTATAACTATTTTATCAGCGAAGGCTGCCGGAAATACAACATTAGTTCGGATGACAGCTTCAGTGCCTACAGTGATGCAGTCTTATCAGTCATTCATAACGTGCTGAATAACAGCTTCGCCAGTCGTTCCTCGCTGAAAACCTATCTCTTTAAAATATTTAACAATAAATGCATTGATTTTATTCGAAAAAAAACGACTATAAAGGAGAGAGTGAATGTTTCCGCAATGGAAACGGACATGCTGGGCCAGTTGCCTGATAATGCCAAGATTGTAATAGAAAAACTGATTGACAAGCAGAAAATGATTGCGGTGAAACAATTCCTGGGTGAGATCGGCGACAAATGCAGGCAGATCCTGCTCTTGTTCCAGGATGGTTACAGTGATAAGGAGATTGCAGAGCAGCTGGCGTACAACAGTCCATCGGTTGCCAAAGTAACGAGGTTACGATGCCTGGAAAAGATCAGGGAGCGGATGCAACCATTCATGAGCCAGGTGTAAGTATTTATAAATTAATTATGAGTGAACAGTTAGAATATATTGAATCTTATTTTCAGCAGAAATTAACCGGCCCGGAAAAGGAAGAATTCGAACAGCGTTGTGTTTCGGATGACAAGTTTGCCGGCGAAGTGGCGTTTTACATCAGTTCAAGGAGTGCCCTGAATGATTTGCTTCTCGAACAGAAAAAGCAGGAATGGTCCAGGATCGACATTGGAGAAGAACCAATGCCGGTAATTGGTCAGGATAGCGAAATTTCAGCGTCCCGGACTCCGGTAAGAAAAATAAATGAGCGGAAATGGTTTCTCTACGCAGCTGCGGCCTGCATAATCATCGCGCTGATTATCGCTCCGTGGTTCCTTTCCGATTCTCCCCAACAGAAAGCAGGCAAGTATGTGAGTTCAAGCCTGAGTTCCATCAGCCAGACGATGGATGGATCCCGCGACTCTTTACAATTAGGCATACAGCTTTATAACAGCAGCCAATATGATAAAGCGATCACCCTGTTTCAGGGTGTGTACTCAGCCCATCCAGATAATAGTGATGCACTCCGCTTTCTTGGTCAGACACAGTTGGTGCAGAAAAAATACGATGCGGCCATCGCATCCTTCAATGAGCTGTCCAAAAAACAGACCTACAGCAACCCCGGTGTATTCCTGAAGGCTGTTACCTTGTTAAGAAGGGGTCAGGCCAGTGACCTGGTCGAAGCCCGGAAACTTCTGGAGCAGGTAGTGCAAGGAAATCTCTACGGTAGCAGGGAAGCAGCCAAATGGCTGGAAGACTGGTCAGACTGACACTTATAGATTATTGCATTCTCATTTTCAACCTGCCGGAGGCAACATATCTTTTCTTCCAATAGGTATCGTTAAGATTTGCGAGGCTGACTCCCTTTGAGCTCGAAGAATTCACGAAGATCCCATTGTGCAGGTAGAGTCCCACATGTGAGATGAATTTATCCCCCACGGTCTGAAAGAAGACCAGGTCTCCCTCGGTAAGAAAGGCAGGTGATTTAAAGCGTTCGACTTTTTCATCCAGGAACTGGTGAAGAGAGGTGCGCGGGATATTCATCGCATAAACTTCCACGAAAAGCTTTTGAAGAAAAGCTGAACAGTCGATGCCTCGCTCATCTGTACCTCCCCATTTATAAGGTGTATTTAGCCAGCGGTCGATAAATCGATACAGGGTTGGATCACTTAGTTCAGCCGGATCAACGTGAAGGTAGGTTGCAAACTTCAACCGAACCAGGTCATAAGTTTTGAAGACTCCGGGTGCATTGCTTTGCCTTTCAATATTTGCCAGACCTTTTCCGTTGCCCGTCGGGATTGGTGATTGGCCCGAAGGGGGGGTAGCGCCGGAACCTGCTGCTGCGGCCCTAAGTAATTCTCCTGAAACAGTAACCGGATGTGGCTTTTCGGGCAACGACTCGCCCGAGAGGGTGACCATTTGTTTTGCTGACCCACAGGAAATCGCGGCGACACAGAGGGTCATCGCCATCCATTTATTTGATCCTGACATAACCTATTGTCGTAACCTCTGCCTGAAATGTTAAGTCACGGGAATGATTTTTTTAAAATCGTTTATGCTGTTTCCTATCCTTTCATTCCATCGACTATATCAGAGTTCCTTCACTATAAACTTATTGTATGTTATTCTATCTCGTTGCCGAAAAATCTCAGGAAGCGATCTGCCTGGTCAGAGAGTCCAACAGAAACAGCTTTTTGCTGAAGATGGGAGACAAAGTGATCAGTTGTTCGCAGCATATCCGTCAGTTGCTGCCAAGGCTTGAGCTAATGGACAGCAAGGGCTATACATTCAGTGATAATTAGGAAAGCATGACTACGAATTCGACTTCCGGTTACAGAATCGATGAGCGTGTCATTTACCTCATGGTGATCCTGATGATCTTTTCAAGTGCCATACTTGCCTTCCGTTTAAAAAATGCTGAACCCTGTTCGGCTGTACAGATAGACGTAAAGGCAACAAATTATTTCGATGGATCCCTGATTTCCTTTCATGCGGAAACCAAAGGTGGAAAATCGTATCGGTGGGATTTTAATGACGGCTCGGGCCCTTCATTTGGGTTTCCATCGATACAGCATTCCTTTCGCAATCCCGGCACCTATGTGGTTTCGGTGCTGGTAAACAACCATTGCGAAGGGTATGAGACTGTCGTTATCAAACCGTCTCCGGTCATCGCCAGGACTTCCCTGCGACCAGAATTCATAGCGCCGGTGATGAGTATGGTGGATAAGCCGGTGACATTTGAGGACACCACCAGTGATGCCACATCCTGGGAATGGAGGTTCGGCGAAAGTGAAATTGTAGATGCAAGAACTAAGAAAGCCTCCTGGGTGTACCGGACTCCTGGCGTGAAGACCATCTACCTGAAGGTCAATGGAAGGCAGGATCGCGTATCTACTACAACTATTTATATCAGGGATAACGAGCCGGTACTCGCACCTTACAAACCGGCTGCCAAACCAAAGCCATCAATCTTTGTCATTCCACCGAGTATACCAAACATTCCGAATAATCCGGCACCGATAGTTTCAGGAAACACGGTTCCGGCTGCCAAAGAGTCGGCTGCCACAGTTCCTCCTGCTGCGGCCGAGGCTCCAAAACCCGCAAAGGTGGCGGACATTCAGGCTGATGAGATGATCTTGATGATTGAAGGAACTGTGACGGGTGAAAAGAAGATGGCTGATTTCCTTCCATACTTCTGCGAGGAGAATATCCCGGTGACGTACAATGGTACCCCGATGAACTTTAACCAGATGTTCAATATTCTGAAAGCGATTAAAAAAAGGAAAAAGATTGAGAGGCCTGAAGTGCAACTCGTTAAAAAATCTTCTACCAACTGCATTAAATCGATGATCGTTAAAGTTGAGAAGAACCGCTCCTTCCTTGGATTATAAATCAATTGAAAGATATAGGAGTTAGGTGTTTACCCATTTCAATCAAACTTCGACTGATAACTATTATTAACAATTAAAAGCTACAAAATGTCATTTAATGCAAAATTAAAATTTGGTGGGAAAGATGGAATTGACGTACTCTCATGTGATTATAAATTACACCGGGACGTTGATGCCAAAGGCAGACCTTCTTCTGGTGTGTATGGTGGAACGATCAACCTTACTGTGGAGTCCACTGACGACACCAGCATCATTGAGTCGATGGTCAATCAGTACAAACCGGTTGACGGTACAGTAACTTTCAAAAAAAGCGATGAAGACGCAAAGATGAAAGAGCTGAGCTTCGAAAAGGCCTATGTAATTTCCTTCCAGGAAAGCATCGATGTGAAGGGTGCAAAACCTATGCAAATGGATTTCACCATTTCGGCCCAGAAGATCAAAATCGGCAATGCTGAACACAAGAATGAATGGCCAGCTTAGGCAATTCATCGACCGCATTCCAACTCACCAGGGAATTTTTTCGCTTCCACGATCATTAGCCCCGGACAAATGTGCCAGGGATCCTGCGGTATTCCGCTATTCCAGCCGGGGTTAATGATTTTAACCATGCACCATGCACAACCAGGTAATCGCAGGCATTGAAATTGAAGACCAGAAAATTGACTACTACAGTTCCGTGGTTATCAAGCAGCAATTCAATGCACATCATGAATTTGCCGTCAGGATCAGGTATGATGTGCTCGGCAAGGTGGGTACTTTGAGTCTTGCGAATGCACAAAAATTAATTGGCAAATCAATTTCAATCAAACTCATCCAGGCAAGCAACCAGCAAGCGGCTTATGAATTCCGCGGCCTTATTGCAGAGATCTCCCTGGAGAAGTCGGACAATTTTACCAGTGATGTTGTTCTCAAAGGCTACAGTCCAACCATCCTGTTGGAAAACGGTAACCACTACCTGTCTTTTTATAAAAAGAAATTGGATGAGATTACCCAACAACTCACTAAGCCCATTGCAGACAATAGCTACAAGGTCAATATAGCACCGCAATTTAAAAGCCCCGTCAACTATGTCACCCAGTACAAGGAAAGCACCTTTCATTTTCTAAACCGTTTATCTGCTGATTTTGGAGAATGGTTCTATTATGACGGTAAGGAGCTCTTCTTTGGCAGGCCATCCGCACCTCCGTCCCTGGATATTACTTATGGAGAAGATGTAAACAATATTCAACTGACTCTGCGAATCGTTCCCATGGCATTCAGCAATTATTCTTATCAGTCTAAAGACGATAAAGTGATTACTGCCGATGCTCCTGCAACCGTCGATGGACTTGATCAATACGCGAGTCTTGCCCTGAGGGAATCGAACAAGATTTATTCAACCCCAGTCAATTTCCCCATCAGGCAGCGGGTTGAAAACAAAGCTGACCTTGATGGCTTTGTAAAAAAACATAAGGCGGCGTTAGCTGCTGATCTGGAGGTTCTGTCCGGTAGCAGTGACAATCCGAGGCTATGTATCGGCGCAGTAGCAAATGTGCGGTTTTCCAAACTGGATGGCAACAATTTCACAAAGGAGGATTATGGAAAGTTCCTCATCACCAGTATTGAACACTGTGTTACAACAAATGGTAAATATTACAACAATTTTGAAGCTATTCCATCGGGACTGGAGATCATTCCCGTGAAAAATATTATCCCGCCCATAGCGGAGTCGCAGATCGCCATTGTAAAAGACAATAAGGATCCTGACAACCTCGGAAGGGTTCGTGTGCAGATGCTCTGGCAGCAGGGCAGTGAGATGACTGACTGGCTGAGGGTGATGACACCTGATGCAGGGGGTGGAAAGGGTGGAGGCAAAAACCGTGGCCTTGTGTGCGTTCCGGAATCCGGCGACCAGGTATTGGTTTGTTTTCGGTATAATGACCCTGACCGGCCGTTTATCATGGGCAGCATGTTCCACGGCAAGACCGGCGGAGGAGGGGGCCAGGGGAATAATACAAAGAGCCTGAATAGCAAAAGTGGGCACCTGATATCACTGGATGATGGGAAGGGTATTTCTATCATTGATAAAACCACGGGCAACAAAATCGAGATCGATGGCACAAATGCGATTACAATCACTTCCAAACTGAAGATCACGCTGACCAATGGTACCTCCTCTCTGACGATGGATGCGGGCAAGATCATATTGACCAGTGGGGGATCTACTCTTACCATGGATGGAGCCATCACCTCGCTGACCGCCGAAAGTGTTTCTATCGATGGAAGCGCTGATGCCGCGATCGGGAGCGGCGCCACTGGTTTCAGCGCAACTTCCGGGGGAGACGCCGATATGCAGGGAACCAAGGCCACTGTTACGGGTAGTGCCGAGGCTACACTGACGGGCGGCAAAAGCACATTGAATGGCGACGCGGAGGCGACAGTAAATTCTTCCGGTTCTACTTCCATCCAGGGCGCCATTGTAAAACTCAATTAACAATAATTATATGCAGAGCAATCCTATACATCAACGCATTGAACTGATTTGTGAAAAGTGGGAGGAAAGCAGGATGCTGAGAGAGGCCCGGATTGTGAGATTGAAGTGCCAGGCCGACGAAGCAGACATGATCGATGCATTTTACACCTACCTGATTGCTGCTGACGCGCCGGTGCTTGACATCGCCTTTCATTTCGATGCCACCTGTACTGATGAGCAGGAATTCAGCCATGTGCTATTGAAGGAATTGGAGGAAGTCATTTATATATGGAATAACAGTCAAAAAGATAAAAACATTGAATATGTACCAATTAACTGGAAGCCGGATTTTTCAATTGGATCGTCAAAAAATTCAGCCGCTTTATTTGTTCAGAACTTTAACCGCCTTTCTGTTGAACTCGATCTTCAACAAGACCTGTACACAGTTGCGGTATTCAGAGGTCAGACCAATAAGAATTTTATCTCCTGGCTCGACCAGGCCCTTCGTTCGGGAATAGACCAGCGTGTCAGGTTTCTCGTAAGCGACACAATTACTGAACCGGTATACCTGGCGGCCGCAAAGAAATTCGGTGAATTATTACTGACCATACCGATTGATCTGGACATGCCAAAGGCTATGGAGCAGATCGCCGCGATGGGAGATCCCAAAGATCCGGCAACTATTTACCGGCCTGCACTGATGAAGATGATGAATGCGATGAACGCAAAAAAAGAAACCGATGCTGAGCGACATGCCATGGAGTGTATTGACATCGCCACAGCGAATCTTTCGAAAGATCCATACTGGATTACTCAAATCATTCTCGTTTATATCGCTATCGGCAATGACAAGATCCGATACAGGAAGAAGAAAGAAACCCTTGCATATGCTAACAAGGCTGTGGATACCGCCATTGCCGCACAGGAGTATTTCGATAACAAGGTGGCTGCGGGCTTACTTGGCCAGGCGCTGATGTTCAGGGCTACGGTTTACTTTGTACAGAAACAGTTCAATGAAGCATACAGTGATTACAACCTGGCCTTTGTTATTTTCAGAGAGCAGGCAAATGGGCCACTTGCAGTAGAGGCTTCCAGGATGGCAGCAAGGAGTGCTTTTAAGTCCGGGTATCGTGTGAACGCAATCAGGATATTAGCCGAAGGGGCAAGGGTGGGTCGTCTGATGGATCCCGACATGGCCAGGGGTTCAAGTTTCGCAGGACTGCTTGAGTTGTTATTACCTACACCTCATGAACCCTATATTACGTACGAAGAAATTGAGGAAACTGCCGAAAGCATTTACGGGGATGAATGGAAGAAACTAGTATACAATTGGAGAAAGGTTCCGAAAGGAAAAACTGAATCTGTGCCTGAAACCGAAATGTCGGGTTTATCAACCTCTTAATCAATTTACAATGAATGGAGATAATATTATCGAGCAGATCGGCAACTGGATCAGCGCGCATACACATGCTTTTAGTGTGATCGTCTCATTTTCATTTTTGATACTGGGTATACTAGCCGTACTAGGTTCGATACTGAACTGGGATTGGCTATACAAGCCCGATGTGGCTTATCATAATAAATGGACCATTGGACAGATCAGCAGGTATTTGGGCAGGGGTTCGGCCAGGGTCCTTGGATTTATTGGCGGACTGATACTGATATTCTCGGGGGCGGTCTGGTCCTATATGGCTCTGGTTAAGAAGTAGCATTAACAATTAATGATCATCACATCACGTCAATGTATAATCGCATTGGGTGGGCGGCCTTTTGCCGGAAAAGCAAGAGCTGAATTGATTCCTTTTATATGAGCAAGTTACCTCCACTTCCCCCTGCGGATCCAAACAAACCTTCGGGCACTGATGAAGCTAAAGCGGGGGCCAAAGCCAACGTCAAGGAAACAAGTGATTCTCTGAGCAAGGCATCACAATCGCTGAAGGATCTGGCGTCCGGCAAGGCCAATATTGTTGACGCGGCACTTGCCGTGAAGGGTGCCGTAGACGCGGTGAAAGGGCTGTCTGGCAAACTGTCCGCATCGGCAATGATGCCCGTAATGAAAAAACTGGCGGCGTTCAAGGGCAAGGCCGTGCTGCCTGCGGGTAAACAAATGGATCCGGTCATGGGCATTGATGTGCACATGGTAACCATTCCCCCTTCACCAGCTCCTGTGCCGATGCCGCACCCCTATATCGGCATGTTGTTCGATCCCAAAGACTGGGTCAGCTGTCTGGTCAACACATTTAAGAAACAGGCCCTGGATGCCATTCCCGCTCCGAAGGAAGGAGCCACTGGAGTGGGAGCATCACTGGCCAAAAACAAGGAAGCCATTGCCGGTATCGCTATGGGACTTGCCGGCTTGAGTGCGTCAGTCAAGTTCGGTGGGTTAATACCCAGGGCGGTTACCGGCACCAAGACTAAAAACATTCCGCATATACCCATGGGTGCCGGCTTTCATCCGGCATTCGTGGCCTCCGTTGCAAAAAATCATGGAAAGGCATTTCTCGGCAGCTTGTTTGTTGCCGCCGATGGCGATCCTATGGTGGGTTCATTTCATCTTAACTATGATTGCTGGGATGTGGGCGTCGTTGATCTATTCAAGGGTCAACGGAGTGGTGCCAAGAAAAAACCCGAACCCGGGGCTCCGCTCGCTGAATTGTATGTGCCTTCGGGAACTGTCATGCCTATTCCACTGGGCAGGCCGGTGCTGGTAAATTCCATTCCCACGCCGATCAATCCAATGGCTATACTGGATAAACTCTTCAAGGCCGGGCTGGGCAAGCTGAAAGCAGCAGGGCGGAAGGCAGTACAAAAAGGGTTGGATAAACTTACCGGCAAGGTAGGTTGCGGAGCGTTGAGCAGGGTGTCGAAACTCATTGGCACGGGGCAGAGCCATCCTGTTGATGTGGCTGAAGGGCATTTTTATACCGATAATGTAGATTTCAGTCTGCCGGGCCCCATTCCTTTGGCGTTTGAGCGTACCTGGTATAGCTACAGCAATTACAAAGGGCCGTTAGGCTATGGATGGCACCACAGCTACGACATGGCGCTGGCCATTGATGAGGCTGATGGCATGGCTGCCCTGCGTATGGGTGATGGCCGTGTAGCCGGGTTCAAATTGCCGCTGACACCAAATGGAACTTTCAACAGGGGAGAGAAGCTCACACTGATTGAACATGAGGAAGGATATTACTATGTGACGGATAATAAAGGATTGATCTACCGGTTCACACAGAAGATTTACAGAAATCCCTATAATAAAACCGAAGCGCATTTGTTGCAGAGCATTGCCAACCGTAATGGTTTCGCGATCCGGTTTACTTACGATGAAGAAGGCCTGCTTACCAGGATCACCGACAGCGCGGGCAGGAAGCTGGATGTATTCAATGATGCAGAAGGGCATATTATCCGGATTGATGCGCCGCACCCGGATATCAAGGGCCAGAGTTTTCCGATCGCCAGGTTCAATTATTCATCCGAGGGTGATCTTATCTCGCAACTTGATGCGTTGGATCAGCCCATGCATTTTGAATACCGGTATCACCTGATGATCAGAGAGGTGTGGAGGAATGGCTGCGTCTGGAACTTCAGGTATGATATTGAAAAAGGTATTGAAGCAAAATGTGTTGAAGTTTGGGGAAATAATAATCTCCTGCATTATGTTTTCGACTATTCCAGACCTGAATTAACGGTCGTTACAGATAGTCTTGGCAATAATAAATTGTTTTATCACAAAAATGGACTGGTTGTCAAATTTGTTGATCCATTACAAAATGCCTATGAATTCCGATACAATCAATTCAACGAGAAAGAATGGATGATTGATCCTTTAGGCCATCAACATGTCTACTTGCGGGATCAGTATGGTAACATAGTACAATCAATTGAACCAAATGGGGCTTTTACACAGATTGATTTCGGACTTTCGGCATTTCCCTATTTGCCCACCTCGAGCACTGATAAGATAGGAGGAAAGTGGAAATTTGAATATGATGAGTCGGGTAACCTCAAAAAAACTATCGATCCACTTGGAAGTAAAACGGTATATGAGTTCAAGGATGGCTTCCTAAAAAATATTCGATACAATGACGTTGTCACTTCCAGGATCGACTATGATCAAATGTTTAACGTTACTGAGTCTACTTACGAAGGTGGATATGCTATTTACAGGACGTATGACCGGACCGGTAATTGTACAAACACAACTGATTCGCTGGGTAATACAGAAACAGTAGAATATGATCTGATTGGGAATCCAAGCCGAATAAGTCTCCCGGATGGCAATGTTTCTTTATTAAAATTTGATGCCCATAATAACCTGATTTTTCTAAAGGATAAAATCTCAGAGGTAAGTTTTGCCTACGATTATTTGAGCAACAAGGTTGTACGGGTGCAGGGCGGAAAAATGGTGAGATATAAGTATGATACCGAAGGCAATCTCCGGAGAATTATTAACGAACATAGCGATGAATATCTTTTTGATTTGGATAGCAATGGAGATGTAGTTCAGGAAAGAAGTTTTGATGGAGTCATCAGAAAATATGAAAGGGATGGATTAGGGAGGATCATCCAAATAACCAGACCAGAAGGCAGGTTCAGTAAATACAAATACAATAATATTGGAAAAATAACCGAGGTCAGATATCATGATGGCACATTTGAAAAATTTACATACCGGCATGATGGTGAACTGAAGCATGCTGAGAACTTTCATTCAAGAGTACTAATTGAAAAAGATGTTTATGGCAGAACCGTTCAGGAGTCAACTGGCGACTGGTTCATCACTAATGAGTATGATTTGTTTGCGAACCTGACAAGGTCCACTTCTTCTTTTGGCCTGGACGTTGCCAATGGTTTTGATCTTCAGGGTAACCTCAAAGACATCAGCACCAATTCCTGGAGCGCTAAAATGGATTATGACCACCTTGGGTTTCCAACTCATGTTCTGTTTCCGGGAGGAGTTGAAAATATTTGGAGCCGGAACCAGTTGGGTAAACCTTCTCAGCAGATAATTTCAAACGGATCGAACGAATTCAGGAAAAGGAAGTTTACCTGGGGTTTCAATTCTCAGCTCACATCAATTACAGATAGTATGTATGGTGTGTCCCGCTTCAGGTATGATAATAAAGGGCAAATAACAGAAGCCAACTATGGCAATGACGGCCCGCAACTCAGAAACCCTGATGCTGTCGGAAATCTTTACGGTACAAAAGAAAGATCCGACCGCGTTTATGACAAGGCGGGAAAACTCGTCAAGGCTCAGGGTGTGCGTTATCGCTATGATTGTGAAGGCAACCTAATTGAAAAAAGCGAAGGCAATGGTGAATCCTGGAAATATTCCTGGACGGCTTCTGGTTATCTGGAATCCGTTACCCGACCTGATAAGCAGCTTATTTATTTCCAGTACGATGCCATTGGAAGGCGAATATCAAAGACTTTTAAGAATACTGTCACCAGGTGGTTATGGAACATGGACAAACCTGTGCATGAATGGAAGGAGAAAGTAAATTTAATGGAATTGAACACTTCTCCCATACTGGAAAATAGCCTGGTGGGCTGGATCTATGAACAGGACTCCTATACTCCTATCGGAAAAGTGAAAGGCGGGAAGCATTACAGTATCATTAAGGATCATCTTGATACACCTATTCAGATGTTCCATGATGATGGTGGCCTTGTTTGGGGGGGAGAGCTGGACAGTTATGGTAAGATCCGGATTGGCAAAGGCGATCAGGGAAGTTGCCCCTTCAGGTACCAGGGTCAGTATGAGGATGTTGAAACAGGATTATATTACAACCGGTTCAGGTATTATGCTCCGGAAGAAGGGATCTATATCAGTTCGGATCCTGTCGGCTTGACGGACCGATTGAAAATGTATGCTTATGTTAGTAATCCGAATATTCTCATCGATATATTTGGGCTGCAGGAGGGTGGGTCATATTATGGCACAAGGAGTACTAATGACGGCGGAGAGGTAAATCATATTCCTGCCTATGCTTCTTATAAAAATGAACCGGGTGCTCCCGGTCACGGAGCAGGGCCGGCAGTTTGGATGGACACCGCGGATCACCGCCAGACAATGTCCTGTGGTTCGTCGACCGAAGCGCAGAAACACAGGGCAAAGCAAAACATGCTTATCAAACAAAACCAGTGGGGTAAGGCAATTGAAATGGACATTAAAGATATTCAGGGGCAGTTTGGTAAGAAATATAACCCTGGACTAAAGCAATTGATAGACAGGGCACATGCTGCTGGTTTGATTGATGAGAAAGAAGCTGCCCGTTTGAAAAAGAAATGTAAATAATACAATATGAGTTATGTAATTCTGCCTTTCGAAGGATTGGGTGAAATAAAATTTGGAATGACTTCCAAAGAAGTAAAAAAACTTCTGGGTAAACCCGTCCTGATTGAAATTGATGATATCATGGAAGAGATCAGGGAAACCTCTTCGGGGATGGTGCTCACCTACGTCGAGAAGCACCTTTGCGACATAGAGATCTCGCCGAGTGTTGAAGTAATGGTTTTTGATACAGATGTGTTCAAACAAACGGCGGTCAATGACCTGCTAAAAACACATTCTAATGACTTTCACGAATACCGGGAGTACGTCAATTTCAGGGACCTGGGAATTATCACCTGTGGTTTTACAAAGCATAAGACTAAAAATAAAAAGCAGGTGACCATCTATTCAAAAGACAGGGTTCCATTTTACGATTCATTTATGAATGTGTTTATTTAATCCCGATGCCCCTCAACAACTTCGATTATCAGCTCTCCTGGTCCGACTTCAGCGCCCTGCCCCGCCGGCCGGCCGGTGTTGACGAAGATGCCCAAATCCATCCCGAGATGGGTTTCAGTAATTTCAAACTCGCATCGAAAGGAAGAGGAGTTACGGTGTCGGATGTTGACATCGATATCAACTTAGTCAGATCGGATTGTTGGACTGTCGAAAAGGCAAAGTCCGATGACCTCCTCAAACACGAGCAGGGTCATTATGATATCCTCGCACTCAGCGCCAGGGAATTTTACCAAAACGTCCGAACACTCACTGCCAGATCCAGTCATGAACTGCAGCGGCAGGTCACCGCACTGGCTAACCGAATGGCAAGGAGGGTAAAAACTATCGACGAGGTTTACGACAACGAAACCAAGCACAGCCGCGATAGTGCCAATCAACAAAATTGGCTGAAGAAAATCGCCATAGAAAAACAAAAGACCGGCGGCAGTATTGACAATTTAAGATAGTGGTTACACCAACACCATGTCTTCCCCGAGTACAGCATTGTGAAATCCAGTTTCATCACCCAGCCGTGCCAGCTGATCTGCCGGCTTCATGTTAAACCGGCTAACGATGTCGACCTGCACGGGCAGAAGATAGTCGCACAAGTGATCATAAATGAGCCGGTTTCTGCGTCCCGGCATGAATTCGCGGTAAACTGGCGCTTCCATAGGTCCGAGTGAAATCCTGATCTCCTCGGCTCCATCATCATATTGCAGGTTGCCCGTAGTCAGGTTTACACCGAGCATACTGTCATCAAGAAGGCTGAAACTTCCATCCGCCGGAGTCAAGGGATACTGCCTTCCCGTTTCGATATACACCGGTATTGAAAACACCATTTCCATTATCTCGCTGATCTTTTCATGATCATCCCTGATCTCGTGAATAATGGGCAGTAAATGAAGAAAAATATTAGCCTGGTGGCTATCGAGGTATTGAAAGATTTCCCACTGCGCAGCAAACAATTTTACCAGGTCGTCATAGTCGGTTCGTTTGTCGAGTCTGTTTTCCTGCATCGACATCTGCATCCGCAGGTAGTTGATGGATGCTTCCATCGGCACGAAAAATTTCCGTGCGTTAAGTTCTTCAAGGCGCCGGCGCTTCATGTGTTCGATGATCTCCCGTTCGGTCTTGGCAGATTTATGACCGGTGGGGTGATGAAACAAACTCTCAGGCAGCATGTCGTAAATGCCTTCGCGGTAGGTTCTTAGTATGGTGTATTCCTTGTAGTCGCCTGGCATTTCCTGGGAAACATCCCTGATATCATTGCTGAAAGTACGCTTTAACGCTCCAAGCATCAGGATGATGATCTGTTCGGGATCCGTACCCTGCTCCGCGATGCCGGCGGCAATGGTCTCGGCTTTAAAATCCTCCTGGTAGTTGCAGAGTATCGTATGTGTGCCGTCGCCCTGTATCATTTGATTTCATTTTTTAAAACTACCCGGTAATTATTTGTAACCCCTGATCTGAGCTGAAGTTTCGACCGGAGCTGCGCAAGTAAAACTTCCCAGCCCTGCTCTTCCAGTCTGGTGTTGGCCGAGGGGGTTATTATCACATCTATTGTTCTTTTGAAGCCTTCCCTGGCATGACTGGACAATTCAAATCCCCTTTCGACCTCAGCATTTTTTATTTTGTCGCCCAGTTCATAATAGCAAAAGCTCCTGATGTCTTCCTTCGTGATGATACGGTTCCTTGTGATCAAACCATAACGGAAGGCATTGAGTTTCTCCTCGGGCTTCAATCTGTTCTTTCCTCCCACAGAAGTAGTCAGCATGCAAATCGAATCCTGAATGAGCCTGGTGCCCCGGGCCTGTTGCATCTTCGTGCCAGCCCTCAGATTGTTGCCAACTTCCGCCAGGGTAGTCCAGAATTGTACATACATCATGTCATTTCCGTCAAAAGGTTTTACGATCAGGTAGTTTGGGATTTCCAGGCTGCCACTGCCATATCCCTGCGTCTTTTGTTCCATCAGCGAGATCTTCTGATTAAGTTCCTTCAACGTTGTTGCGATGAAGTCATAGCCATAGGCCGAAAACGCGGCGCTCTCGCTTCGTAGCAATTCCAGCAGGTAACTGATCATTTCCCTGGCATTACGACTGTCGAATCTTTCTACGCCACCATTTCGCAATGTATATGTGCCATGCTGTTCCTCTTCTTTTACCCTGAATGGCACCGACCGGTATTCCCTCACTTCGTCCGCAAGTGATTTTACTGCCAGAAACTGATCCAGCGATTCGGTCCTGAGCGGAATGATGCTGCTGCTGCCCTTCAACCTATATTTAAGATCAGTAAGTTTTCTGTTCATTACCGGGAAGGCATTTGGATAAACATAGAGGTCCTCCAGGTATTGTTGCGGCATGGCTGCCGGGAATTCGATCCTGATCCAGAGCAGGGTCTCGTTAAGTTTCTGCAAGTCAGCCGCTGAAAAGTTTTTCTCCAGGCAAGCCGGGTAGTTCGTTTGTGCCTGCTTCAATGCTTCTGTGCAAGGCTCGTCAATAGACAGGAATCTCGGCTGGTAGTAATGTTTGATGTCATTTTCCTTCAATGTGATCAGGTCATAATCCATAAAAATATTATGGGGATCATCACGCTGAATTTCAGACCTGATGTATTTAATACCAGGCTGCATATTGATCTGCTGATTGCCAATGAACCACCTGGTCAGTGGAAGTAATTGATAATGCTCACTCGCAAGTCCGGATTCCAGACTTTTCCAGTCGAAACAGAACATGAGATCCTGGAGGCTTTCTATCTCCTTGTGTATTTTCATCCCAAGCCATAACACGTGATGATCCGTGATGGCCCCCTGGCATCTACCGATGAATTGTTTTGTAAAATGGGTGTTACAGGCATATAAGTTCCCTCCACTGATCATGTGGGAGACCCGGACGTCCAGCAACTGTACGGTGTCCACTGGACTGAAGTATAATTCCAGGTTGGTGTCAGGTTCTTCATGCTGCTTTGAAGCGAATTTCCGCTGAGTGTAAAAACTGCTCATTCTGTTGATCACTTCAGTGTGTTCCGTAGGGGATGCATGCAGAATGGCATGAGCCGGGTGTGGGGAGGTGAGTGAATCGGGGGCGAGCAGGTTTGATACCTTTTCCAGGATCCGAACCTGAGTGTCCTTGACCTCATTGCCGAGGTTGTAGAGTTCCAGTGACAGTGACTCCATGATCAGCTTGACTGTGGGATCCAGGTCCTCAGGATTTTTGATACCCCAATAAGTCAGGGCATGTTTCAGCATCCTGTTCTTGATCACTTCCTTGCTGTTATAATAACTTGTTTGCATAACTAAATATTAATCGAGTGACAATGGGCTTAGAAACATATTTGTCCTAAATAGGAATGGCTCGCCAGTTTTTATGATCATACCGGTTACCAGTATGTCCACCCTTTTTTTGACTTCAGTATACTTCTTAAGGAAGTTCATTTTTTCGATGTCAGAGATCTCGACATTCACTTCCACTTCTGTGAGCCGGTGTTCGTGGGTAGTTACGGAATTCAACAGCGAGTGGCGAAGTTTTTCTTCCCACAGTTTGGCGCTAACGATGAGTTCAAAGTCGAGATCCCAGATCTCGCAGCCAAAACTCTGATCCGGCCGGTGTTCCCCAAATCGCGAAACGATGATAAGCTCAAGGTTTCGGGTGATCGATTCGACCAGGTCGCAGCCAGGGAATTCGTTGCCTTCCATGACCGTTGCGAGGTCTAACGGCAATTTTAAATATCTGTTCATTATTACCTTTTTTGTTTTGTTCACGACCAAAGAATCAGCGGGCAGGATCTGGGCATGAGGACAGGAACACAGCTTCAGGAATTTTAGTCGGAAACCAGCCCCAAATCATAACATCAGTTTCAGCCTTTAATAAAATCATATGCAGACGCTTGCATTAAATGAATCAATGAAATCAGCTGTGGAAATTTCCCAGTCTCTGGCCCGGGAATACTACAATGATTGTATCTACCCGGCCCACCTGCTCAGGGCACTCCTGCACAAGGAAGTTGGGCTCAAAGACTTTATCGATTCAATTGGAAAGGACTCAGCCTATATCAGGGAATGGGCGGACGTGCGGATCGACGAATACCCCAAAGTGGCCAAAGCAAAAGACAACATAAAAGGTGATGAAAGATTCAAAGCCGTATTCGAGGAAGCGGATAATGTAAGAATCAAACTGGGACTGGATTATATCACGCCCATCTGTGTGCTGGCGACTATTTCCAAACCCGGTGTTGCCTTCTCAGGGGAACAACTGAAATCGTTCCCGGTAAAGGAAAGGGAGATCCTGGACCTCTACCTGAAAGAAGATCATATTCAACAAGCGGTCAATGGCAAGGAGCCAGGTACGGTGTCCAATAGCAACGGTGCCTTGTTCAAATATTGCATTGAAAGGACCGCGCTCGCCCGTGAAGGCAAGACCGATCCGATCATTGGCCGTGACAAGGAAACACGCATGATGATGGAGACGCTGTGCCGTCGTACCAAACCCAATGTGATCATCACGGGAGATGCCGGTGTGGGTAAGACCGCATTGATCGATGGTTTTGCCCTGGATATCGTAAACAACCGGGTTCCGGCGCAACTTGCCGAGGCAATGTTGTTCGAACTGGACCTCGGCGCTCTGATTGCCGGGGCTTCGTACAAAGGAGAGATCGAAGACAGACTGAAAAATATTATCAAAGAGGTTAAGCAATTTCCAAAGGCCATATTGTTTATCGATGAAATACATGTTTTACTGGACCAGAAAGGGGGAAGCATCGGTGGCGGAGCCGCCAACCTCTTGAAACCTGAACTGGCAAGAGGAGAGATCACCGTCATCGGCGCCACAACCACCGATGAATACCGGAAGTTCATTGAACCGGACCAGGCCTTCAGCCGCCGCTTCGAAGTGTTATTCGTTCCGGAACCTGATGAATCGACCGCGCAAAAAATGCTTGCCCACATTGCCCCCGCATTCGGTGAACACCATAAACTGAAGATAGAAGAAGGAGCGATACCCGAGGCCGTCCGGCTTTCGAAACGCTATCTGAAGGACAGACGCCTTCCGGATGTTGCGATCGATCTGCTCGACAGGACCATGGCAGCGATTAAACTGATGGTGGATACCAACAAACAGGACATCGCGGAATTACAAACTGAATTCCATCGAATAAAAGATCAATCGGATGTTTCCGGTGAACAATTGTTTGCCGACTACAAGTGGCTTTATGCTGTGATCAGGAATAAGATCAGCCCGGTATTGCTGGGAAAACTTGAGAACACGGAACAAACCGAGAAGTTTGAAATTTTCTCCGAATACGAAATGTTCCTGGATAAGACCCTCAATACACTCAGTACGCTGACTGAAGAAGTAAAGGAAGAAGTTACCAAAGAGGATATCGCATCCGTCATCTCCTATAAAACAGGCATTCCACTTGGAAAGATTCAGGCCAGAGAAAAAGATAAGCTGCTTAACATGGATACATATCTCAAGAAAAGAGTCGTTGGTCAGGACGAAGCCGTGAGATCCATCTGCGCTTCCATACTGGAATCCAGGAGTGGTCTTAACAAAAAAGGACAGCCTATTGGATCTTTCTTTTTCCTGGGACCTACAGGGACCGGAAAAACAGAACTGGCCAAGTCATTAGCCGAATTTCTGTTCAATGATGAGAAGGCGATGATTCGTTTCGATATGTCTGAATTCAAGGAGGAACATTCAGCTGCACTGCTTTATGGTGCGCCTCCTGGGTATGTGGGTTATGAAGAAGGAGGAATGTTAGTGAACAAAATTCGTAAACAGCCCTATTCTGTTCTGCTTTTTGATGAAATCGAAAAAGCGCATCCTTCAGTTTTTGACACCTTCCTTCAGATACTCGACGAAGGGCATATGCACGACAGGCTCGGAAAGGAAGGAGATTTTTCAAATGCGGTGATCATCTTCACTTCCAATATTGGTAGTGAATGGATCGCGGAACAGGTTGAGAAAGGGGAACTACCCGGATCCAACAAACTGATCGAGATCATGGCCCGGTATTTCAGACCGGAATTTCTCGCCAGGCTCACCGAAATCGTTCCCTTCCTGCCCATCAGCGAAAACAGCATCGTTAGAATATTTGACATACAACTTAAAGGTCTGCTGGAGGCATTGAATAACCAGGGCATCGAGCTTCAGGTATCGGAGGAGGCAAAAACACATCTCGCCATGAACGGATTTACTCCGAAGTATGGCGCCAGGCAGATATCGGGTGTGATCCGAAGTGAGCTCAGACGCACCATTTCGAAGTTTATCGTCAGCGGCGAGGCAAAAAAGGGCACCCGGATCAATGTAGATCTTGAGAACAGTAAGCTTTCCTGGTCGATTACAGAACAGCAGGAATCAGTAGCAATAGCAACCATCATCGATACACTCAGTTAAAACCATACAATTATGCCACAAGTAAAACCCGGAATTGCCACGACCATCCTTGCACCCGACCCCGTAGGTGAAGGATTTGTAGAGATATCTCCCAATAAGACATTGTTCATCCAGAAAATGACCAAGGAAGATCCTATCAGCCCGGAAATCGTTCAGGGTTTGCAGACCGTGGAACAGGTATTTGATTATTTCAAGCCAAACTGCGATGTCGAACTGGACAAGGAAGATGGTTCCACGGTGAAGGAAAATTTCAAATTTTCCGGCCTCGGCGATTTTGACATCAAGAACGTCACTACCAGGAGCGAATACCTGAAAAACCTCAATGTCGAAAACGAGGCCTATCTCAAAACGATAAAGCAACTCAGGACGAATAAATCACTAAAAAATGTGATTGAGAATCCTGAAACTCGTGCCGCATTTATCAGCGCTCTCAATGCGCTGGTGAACGAGCTGGATGAAAATGCAGCCGAATAAATCACACTAGTTCATCAACTGTAAAAACAAAAAACATGTCAACAGCATTAAAAGACGTTTCGGCGGAACAGGCAGGCGCGGAGGTAAAGGTCAAAGACTCCCGGGAAAACTCGCTGGAATCCTCTCTCAAATCGCTGGCCAAAGCAGGGGGCTACGACTTCCTCGAGGCTATTGTAGATGGAGCCGACAGTATGAATCCTGTCAGGAAAGCAAAACGGAATATTTTTCTTACTGACACCAGTAAAAAAGATCAACGGCAGGAGCTTAAAAAGAAAATGCAATTGTGGATTGACCTGCTCTCCCAGCAGTCGTCAGTACCAGAAATGGTGGATAAGGCCGTTGAACGTGCGGAGATTTCCGACAAACTCCTAAAGAACAACCTCAAGAAGATCCTTGGTGAAACCCGCGACCTCGAAGAGTCTTACCGTTCTGTTCATCTCTTCTACAAGAATACAGAATCGCCCAAGCTCAAGAATGTGGAAATTATGAATGCTCCCATGAAAGAGCTGACCAATCTTGATGAGCCCAAATTCATTGAATATGTCGCTGCTCAGTTGAAAGACAATTTCGACCGACTCGACATGCGGCAGAACTATTCTCTTATGGTGATCCCAGGTTACCTGAAGTCGAATACCGTGCTGGACAAATGGGCGAAGATGGCCTATAGCAATAAGGTGATGCTGGTCACCGACTTTGAAAATGTGGAAACACCCGATGATGTCCTGGACATGTTTACCGATGCCAACCTCACCAGCGGCGACCCCCACAAGGCAAATGTGCTTATGACCTGTAACTACATTGTGGGCCGTGGGAAGAAGGCCGAAGTGAATGAGGAAGAAGATCTATATGTACCCGGGTCGGCAGCGCTTGCAGGAAAAATGTATTGCACCAAGATGTCTCAGCCAGTTGCAGGAAAAACTTATGGATCCATCGACGAGATCGACGCAGTCAGATTTGATCAGAAAAAGGCCGAAATATCTGAACTTGAAAATGTGGGTCTGGTTCCCTTTGTGGGCGAATGGGGTAGGGTTATGCCTTTCTCCGCCAAGACACTGTTCACAGGTGACAACCTGGGCATGCAGACTTACTCTGTAGTAAGGGTGTTTGATTTCATCGCTAAAGTAATCTCGGACTTCCTGAATCGCAGGGCTTTCGAACTCTGGAACGTAAAAATGGAAAAAAACCTGCGCACCCAGATCGTGAAGTTCCTCGATGGTATCCAGGGCCCTGACAAGCTCATTGAAAAATTTCAGATCCTTCGTTTTGAGAGAGACGAAGAGCAGAAAGACCATATATTCCTCGATATACATATCACACCTTTCTTTCCAGCCAAGAGTTTCCTGGTGAAACTGGATGGCTACAAGGGAGATGATGGGGAGGAATGGAAATCAGAATTGAAAGAGGCAGCGGCAAAGAAATAGCGGTGCTGACGGTTAGAGGAAGATGGAAACCCGGCAAGGAGAACGGTGCAGACAGAAGCTGTAGCAGAAAAATCATTAGCTCCCGGCACTGACTTATCGCTGATCACAAATCTTCCACTCTCTTTGTCCTGCACAGCTAGCGGGGGGCTGACTCATTCGGGTCTGGCTCCTCGCCTTTTTGTTTCAAAGCTAAATACCAACGGAGAAATCTTTAAGGATAGATCGCATTTCATTCCAGGACGCGTTTTGGACAGGGGCGAAGCGACTCCGGAGACTGCATGTTGTGCCTGAAACGAAAGATGACATTGGTTTTAACTTTTAACCCTCCTTCCTGTTCCCTTTTTAACATGGTCTCCGACCAATTGTACAACATTCCAAACAGTAATTATGGACGCCATCACCAATGATGTAAACAAGCTGCTGGTCATTCTTGGCATCGTAGCGGTTAGCCTGTTGGCCGTGTTATCGAAGATAATCCAGAAGATAAAAGGTAGCTTCAAGCCTTATGCCAAGGCAACCATCGGCTATGCCCTGGTCTGCTTACTTCTTTTCAGCCTGATCGCCCTGACGGCCCATCCGGCTATTTTCACCGAACCGATCCCATTTCTACTCTTTTACCAGCTCTTCTTTCTTTTCCTGGGTCTCGTGCATTACTATTTCATGCACCAGCTACTTCCATGGAGCGGTGATCAATCGGTATTCTGGGCGGAAGCCCTTTTCACTACTGTCCTGGGTTTGCTGGGCAGTATTTGTTTTATGCTCGTGTACCGTTGGGTGAATAGTGATGGATTGTTTTATCTTATGTCTGCCAGTAGTATCTGCTTCATCGTCCCCTTGTTCATCTTCCACACCTTCAGAAAGGCTATTGATCTGCCTCCCAGGATAGTCAGGCAATGGCGATATCCATTCAATGAAGAGGTTGAAGAGCCCGATGAAATTAAGATGAAAAACCTCCTGGTCATCAGTTTCGAATTTCCCAAACAGACCGGAGAATTACATATGACAAATTTCCGTGCCAAAGCCCCAACCGATATGGAGTTTGGAAGACTGTTCTACTATTTCATCAACGACTACAACGAACGCCATCCCAACAGCAAGATCGAATACATCAGCAACACCGGCGACGTACATGGCTGGACATTCTTCAAAAAAATGCGATGGTACTCCTTCGCTACTCAATATATCGACACAGACAAAACGATTTATATAAACAATATCAGGGAGAATGATGTCATCATCTGCCGCCGATCACTCAATTAAATCTGGGTTATGTCCGAAGAACAATTTATGCCGGTAAACTGGACTGATGGAATGAAGATTAACAAGTTTCATTTTCTTCAACAGGACAATGCAGTTGGTTCACAACAGGTGCTTACTGCATCAGGACTGCTGAACGACTGCAATTATGGGTTGATGCCCTTTGCTGAGCCGGGAAGTGGCGGATTCCGGTTTCATCTGAGCGCGGATAATCAGCAACAGGTCACGCTGCGACTCCAGCAATGCAAGGCAATTACCCGCGGTGGCTACGCTTTTCAGGTCCGGTACAGTCACGGTTTTCCGGAAAATCCGCTGGGCGTGATAATTCCCGACCTGGCCGTACCATTTCATCAACTCAAAGGCAAGGCTGAACAGTTCTTTGTTGTACTATCGGTGGATCCCTATCAGCGCATTCCTTACGGATTGCTGGACCCCCAGGAACTTCCTGCCCGTCTTCCTTATTCTATACCCAGCTTTAAACTTAACCTGGTGCCTGCAGATGCGGGGTATAATCATATGGTGGGTTTGTATCATCTTGCGATCGGCAAATTGAAGGTCGAAGACCAGAGCGTAAATCTGGATGAAAACTATATCCCGCCCTGCACAGCCGTGAACAGTCACACCGACCTCATCGCTATTCATTCGGGTATTGAACAGTTCTATACCCGCATGGAAAGCTATGCACTTCAGATCATTCAAAAGATCCACCAGAAAAAACAGGTAAATGAAATGGCCGCCATCGTGCAGCAGCTTTGCGAAACCATCCTCATTCTGATGTCGTCGCAGCTGGCTGAAATTAAAACCCTCTCCCTGAGCCAGCCACCGGTATACATGGTAAACAAAGTCTCATCACTTGCCAGACTATTCAAAAATACGCTTGATTATTTTATCGGTAGTGGTAAGGAGGAGCTGATCAACTATTGTAATGAATGGTGTAGTGTAAGCCAGGTTGAGCTGGAATCTGCAGTGACCAATCTTTCCAACCACCAGTACAATCATCTCGACGTCAATGCCAGCGTTGACAAAGTTCTGCAATTCACAAGAACAATTTCTACTCTATTTGGCAATCTTTCGCGCCTTGATTATATCGGCAAGAAGAAGGATGCCGGAATCTTTGTAAAAGAGAAAGCACTCACCCATGATGCCGACGAACAACCGGTAAAACGTAAGAGTTTTCTTGCTGACTGACCACCATCTTTTCCAATGCAAAATCTTTTTATATGCCACATGTAATTAACTCCAACGAAAGAAACCATGCGTTTCTCAAGTTCATGTTTTTCTTCATCCTTACTGTAGTGCTCATCGTAAGCGCCGCCTATGTGAATTTTGAGGCGCTCCCGGCAACCAGGCTCAGCCTGCTGGAACAGAAACTTGCGGTCCAGCGGTCGGAAGGGCAGGCCCAGCAACAGTTCGTCACTGAGATGGAAGCTGCCAGGATGCTGCTGGATTCCCTGGATAAAGGTGGCAAGAGCCAGACTCAGGTTGATCTTTCCCTCGTCGGAAAGTTAACAAATATGGAAAATCTCCGACAAAGAGACAGCAGCCTTAACGGAAAGTTCAATGCAGTGATCCTGGACTCGTTCCTCGAATTGCAACGCTTGAGAAAAGAGATGGACAAGATGCGTGAATTAGCCCTGAAGGCGCGGGACATGGAAGCAAGGCTGAATGAGTGTGAGGCAACGCTGGATAACTGGAGAAGCCGCCCCCAGCCCATGATTCAACAATAATTTAAAAAGTCTCTGAAAGCTGCACAGGTATGAAATCATTTCTTTTTACAGCATTATTGCTTGCAACACTGCTTCATCCCGCGCTCACCGGCATGGGAAGAGGCATACCGCATAGAGATACTTCGATGGTCTATCACCATCATACTGAAGGTTCCGGTGACAAGCCAGTGATCGCCCGGCTCAGTTCGGGTGACGAAGTGAATATCAAAGCGAAGGCGCGAAAGGTGGTAGAACGATTTATGAACCTGCTCAATACTATTGCTACCGGACTTGACCTGGAAGTACCGGAAACCGAACTTATTATCAGGAAAAGTTATTTGCCTGATGACTCAAGGATATTTTATGACAGCGCAGTGGTGGTGGTTGACGACCTGAGAAAAGTAGAGAAACTTTCCCTGGCCAAGGAAAAGGCTGCCTACAGTTATCTCAGAGACTTTGAGATCTTTTACAACAAGAGTGAAACGGCTTCTGTCAGTTTCAGCAATTTCGAATTGTCCAACGTAAAAAAGGCCAACTACATCTATATCAAAGTTACCTATGATTGCCTCTTTGGCAACAAGTCAAAGATCTCGGACGAACCTTTTGCTCCCCAGAAGCGGGTTGCGGAACTGCGGCTCGAAAAAATTAACAGTAAGTGGAAGGCCTGGATCATTGATGTGCATTTCCTTGATTCAACCGACATCGCCGATGCTGGAAAGAATGATATCGTGATAGCCGACAGCCCTGAAACCATAACCGACACGGCTAATGCTGAGACAGAACAAAATGAATTTACCGTACCAGCAGCCCGAACAGACCTTGACCCAGAACAGCGGGAAGCCCTCCGACGCCGGAATGACAGCATCAGAACCTACATGGCCTTCCGTCATCTTATTGACTCCGGCAAACATTCACTAAATACCGGGCAGTACATCCTTGCCTACCAATTTTTTAATGAAGCCGAGACCGTGACCAATGGTTCCTCGGCCCTGATCCGTCAGGGAGATATTGACTTTCTTCAGACAATGATCCAGGAAACCCGTAAAAATATTTCGGCTGCACACAGGAGCTCCGAGCAGGTTTTTGCGGACTATATGCAGGAGGCAGTGATACATCGAAGTCAGCGTAGTTATGATAAGGCAATTGAGGATTACAATCATGCCCTGGAACAAAAGCCGGGTGATTCGGCGGCGCTGAAATCCAAACGATCACTTTCTTTGATCGTCAGTAACCTGGCGACAATGGAAGCGCGTTATACCGCTGGAAAATATAAAGAAGCGATCAGCGAATACAATAAGGCTATCAAGGGAGATCCTGCGAATTCGGATTACTTTCTTGGCAGGGGTCAGTGTTACGAAAAGATCAGGGAGCCAAAAAAGGCCATGAATGATTACAATAAAGCTATATCACTCGATGGGAACTACCTTAAGGCGTACCAGGCAAAAGGTGACCTTCATGCCGCCCAGGACGACCCAGCGAATGCTCTGGCTGCCTACAGAATCTGTACTTCACTCGACAAAAAAGACATCAGGAGTATCATCAGAGTGGCTGAGCTCAACGCGAAAATGGGCAACATTCCTTCTGCTTTGACGGCCATCGAAAAAGGTTTGCAGGAAAACGGTACCAGTGCGCCATTGTATGCAAAAAAGGCGGATTTGCATCTCGGCCTGAAACAACAAGTGCAGGCCATCAATGCTTATACCACCGCCGTTGAATTGGATTCCTCCCGGGCCCAGACCTTCATGGACAGAGCCCTGTGTTACATCCAACTGAAACAGGTGAGCCTGGCAGCTGCTGACTTTGGTAAGGCCCGTGCCCTTGGTCTGTCTGAATCAGTGAATAAACAAACCAACGAAATTGCGGCTAATTATTACAATGCCGGGAATAACAACATGGAAAAGGGATATAATGATTCCGCGGTTGCCTATATCGGTTATGCGGTCTTACTCGATCCTGCCAATCCTGCCTACCGGTTCCGTCAGGGGGAATGTTTCCTTGCCATCAGAGACAATGACAAAGCAATTGAAAACTTCACAGCTGCAATGGATCTTGATCCTGCAAATGAAGCCATCGTTCAGTCAAGGGGTCTTGCCTGGTATCAGAAAGGAAGCTTTCAGCAGTCTATCGCGGATTTTAAACGTGTGATAGGTATCAACGCCCACCTTTCTGAGACTTATAAATACCTTGGAGATGCTTTCCTCAGGATCAGTGACTACGCCAGCGCGATCGCAAACTATGATGCGGCTTTAAAGGCAGGCAAATCAAGGAAACATGAACTAAAAGACAGCCTTCGGGCGTCGTTATACAATGGCAAAGGCGAAGCGTTTTACGCACTCGGCAAATATGACGTTGCGAGTGAGAATTTCGACAATGCGCTGGATATAAAGAAAAACATTGCGGATATATATTACAACAGGGGTATGACCAGGCTTCAGCTAAATAAAACCGCAAGTGCGGAAGAAGATCTGCTGAAATCGCTTAAACTCCGGCCTGGTAATGCAAGGTACAAGGCTAAGTTGGCTGAAGTTTATTTCCAGCAGAAAAAGGTTGACCCCGCACTTAACCTGCTGAACGAAGCCATTCCAAAGAAATCCCCGGATTCAGCCTGGATACAGCCGTTGTATCTCAGGGCTAAATGCCTGGTTGAGGTGAAGAATTATGCGGATGCCTTCAAGGATTTCGGCTTGGTTGTCAAGTCCGGGCTACAGGAGAATTTCCCTTCCCTGAATACCGATCTGGGTTTTATTTATCTCGCATTCAATCAACCTGATAGTGCGTTGTTATATTTTTCAAAGGACAACCGGAATTCTTCTGATGCCATGAGCATGTACGGAACCGCAATAGTGTACACCCAGAAAGTTAAATGGGACCAGGCATTCAATTACCTGGAAAGAGCGTTGGGAACAAAGAAAATACCAAGGTCGCTTTTGTCAGGTGACAACCGGATAACTGCGCTCAAAGCGGACAAGAGATACAAAAAGTTGATCAAAAAATATTTTTAAGCTGTGCAAATTTTAGACAATGCGAAAACTCCATCTACTTATCTGGACCCTGATGTGGGGGTCCGGTATCTTATCCGCGCAGGATAAGATTTATTATAAGAAAAACAAAACTGACAACTGGAAGGTTACCGAGATCAATCCGCAGTACATCAAGGCGGTCGATGCGGCAGATCCTGAAGTTGCGTACTCAACCACACCATCCAATGTGCTGTTTGTATTCAACAAGTCCGGCGATTTCCTGGTAGTTCCCGATATGTACGACAAGAAAAGAAATGTCGATCGGAATATCAAGAACTTTTTCAAAAAAGGAAAAGCGGTTTTCAACGATTACGACAAGATCATCACAGATGAGAACGAGATCATCATCTGCAACTATTTGTCGGATGATGCTAAGAACGTCAAGTACGTCGCCAACAAGAAAAACATTTCAATTTCCAAAAGCGATGTGGCGCTGATCGTTTTTAAGTCGGGTGAACACAGAATCCTTGCCTCAGTTGAAAAAACATACAAGGTGTTGAATGCGATACAGGATAAATACAGCGAGCTCGCATTAACAAATTATGACGAGAAAACGGCGCTAAGTGACTCCGCATTGGCGAGTACAAATCCGGCTGCGGATTCAACAAGTACGCCACCACTTGCAGGGCCGCCGGGCAAATCCGGAACATCCGCTGCAACCAGCCAGCAACTGCCGGCTGCCACGTTGTCCAGGCTCCAGGATAAGGCGAAAACCAACATTCGGCAACTAGGCGATTATATCCAGTTGATCTGCCAGAAGGATTCAGATCCGGATGAAGTATCCAAAACAATTGATCAGGCACTGGCGCTTTTTGTTGAAGACGCCAAAATCGAAGTGTCATCACTAAACCGCACGAATGTTATTCAATATAAGATAAAGGACTACCTGATCCGCCTGGGTATGTTGAAGTACGACAAGGTGATCATTCAATGGTCGAAGATCCAGTATACCAGCATGCTCAGGAAGGGCCCCGATGGACTCTATTATGGAACTGTGGAGTTTGAACAAAGGTTTCTCGGAATTTCAGGTGACAACCAGACATATGAAGACATTACGCGGAAGACCGTGGAAGTGGTATTGAGACCATATGAAAGGAATACCGGTGGCGGCACCACCATCGAGTGGGACGTTTTCCTGGGTGATATTGGCGTAACGGTTACCAAGCATGCGTAGATTTGTATGAAAGTATTTCAACTTTGGATAGTGTTGCCGGCTCTGCTGTTCACCACCCATATCTACAGTCAGGATTTTGAATCGAATTCAAAACGGGAACTCAACTTTGCTTTCGAAGTAAAACAGATCGATGAATTCTTTGAACGATTTAACAATGACGAAAATTCACTCCTCGCTTCTTATGTGAAACTGAAATACCCTGAAATTGCAATAACGCGGGTCTCGCTGCTTAAAAGTTTATTCAACGATGCAGGGAAGTCGACTCCTGATTGCATCCGGGACTTCTGCACACAGGTTGCCGATACCGCCCATCCGGAATTTCTTAATTTTTATGAGGGAGAATGGTATGCCGAAGCCATGTGTAAATTCAAACTCAATGGTGTAGTTACGGATGTTCCCGTTTTGTTGAAAATTCAACAGGAAGCGAATGGTGGTGCGAAATGGGTGATCGTGAGTGCATATTCCAGGCGCCTTAGTGTTTCGACCAAGCCTATTGTTTTCCCGCTGAAAGAATCCTGCTGCAAATTTCTGAATCCGATGAGCCACGCTACAAATTTCATTTCACTTTCCAGAGCATTCCGTGATAAAACCAATCTGCCCGACTACCTGGCTCCTGGTTTTTTACGCCTTCCATCTTCCAAAGCCTTCATCGGGGCATTGTTAAATGATCAGCTTGAATACATGTATGTGAAGCAAATAAGGTATCATTTTCTGCAGATTGACGGATGGATATTCACGGTTGAACAATACAACAGGAACAGCGTTCACTCAGGTTGGCTGGTGAGTAAACTGATCAAGGCAAGTGAATTTGACAAAAAGACTTACAGGACATCGCTTATTCGCAGGGGCGAACTGGCGGCCAGGAGAAGTAAGTGAACAAATGAACTTTAATTCCTGTGCAGCCTCGCGACAACAACTTCTGTTTGGCGATAGATGGAATCCAGGTCATTTCCCGATTTATCACCTGGCACATAAAGAAAGTCTTCGCATGCATCCATAAGTTTTACCACAATGAACCTTTCTTCTCCCGTCCAGCCTTTTAATTCAAGGCTTTTGAGGATGCTGTTTCGGGTTAAGACAGTTGGTTTCAGGTTGAGCGTTTCGGAGAAACTATTCCATAACAAGTCGTTCAGCCTTTGACAGGCACCTAAATCTCCTTGTTCAATTAATGGTTGGATCGCGAGTAGTTTTTCAACGTATACGGGAACTGGCAATTCATCAGTTGCAGTAAATGTTCTTGCTGCTGTTCTTTTTCTGATAAAAATGACTGCTCCCACAAGTGTTACTATTAAAATGGTTGTCGGTATCCACAATAGTGGATTGTGCTTTTTTGTTTGCCCACTGACTCCAAAACCTGGTTTCGATTTGATGAGGTTCCCGGAAACCTGAATTACCTGAACTATGGAATGGATGGTCTGGTAGCTCTTCTGTTCGGGATCAAAATATGAAAAGGAAAGGGCCGGGATCTTTAGTTTTCCCGGTGCATGAGGAATGATGGTGTAATCATATACTCGTTCGGTCTCAAACTGCGGGTTGGCATTTTCGTCCTTGTTCGTTTGTCGGGTATTGATCAGTTCAACATTGGATGGTACCGAAACGACTGGTGCACCTGTACTTCCCAGATTTCCAAAGCCGGTGACCCGGGCTCTGAGTTTCACTGGGTCTCCGGCCTTCGTAAATTTCGGTAAGAACTCAGTTCTTATGCTGAACTTTCCTATAGCGCCTTCGAAGTCCGAAGGCACATTCGCCGCAGGAAGTGGCTGCACATCTAGCGAAACTGGTAAACTCAGGGATCTGATGCTCAGTGAGCGGACGGTGGACTCATCTTCGTCAATTTCCTTTAGCAGGTCGTCCAATTCCCTGGGTGAATGTTTCTGATTTGATTCTTTTTTCGTCAATTGAATTTTGTGAGACATTTCCAGTTGACTGACTGCAAGCCGGCCCGCTACGAGCGGAATGGCTGTACTTTTCCGAATGGTATGGACCTGGAAGGAACGCCCCCTGTAAATTTCGGTTGACGGGCTGAGGTCTGTAGATCCCGGAATGGTCATCATACTGATGCCGGGAGCGCTTTGTTCCCTGATCAGTTTCGAACTTGTGTTCAGACATGAATAAAGTGTGTATGTGACCATCACCGGCTCACCCACAAAACAATTTGTTTTGCTAAGCTGAACCCTCACAAATACATCCCTGCTGAACTGGGCGGTGCTGGATGCCTTGTCAGTCGCAGGATCCACAGAAACCTGACCAAAAACTTTATCAGGAATAGAATCTTTTATTGTATTTTGGAGCGTTTTTAATTCGATGCCCGCGCTGCGGTTATTGAATGCAAGTGCTGAGAGCAGGAACAGGGGGTATAAATATTTTTGCAACGAATTTCCCATAGCCGGTACGATGCTGATGAAGATGATTGAAGTTTGTTCTGAACAATAAATGCTTACAGAAACCCGCTAAATTTCCTCCAGGATTAGTCGGGGCATCCTACCTCCATGTAAACATAATACCTGGCGCTTTGAAGATGTGCGGCTCAACTCTACTTAACGCTTATTCTAAACTCATTAGCCTTGACGATTCTTCTTATCATTTTCCTGATTCTCTTATTAATCATCATCATTATAACACTGTTTATGTCCAGGAGCAAAATTCCAACCGATCCAGAAGAAAATAAAGTTCCCAAATGGGATGACCTCTTGCGGAGGATACCTAAAAGGTATTCTACACTGGATTGTGACGGGGCAAACCAGCTGGTCTTGTATCAAAAAGGGCCGCTGGTCATTGAAAACATAGAAAAATGGATTGAAGAAGTGATCAGGGAGACGAAGAACAGGGATATCCATTTGGTGAGTGTATGCGGTGAATGCAATCAATCCCTGCTGGTATTTTCAGGATCTGCAATCGAAGAATATATACACAGCCATATCTCTGGTGGTGGACCGGGCAACAAACGCAACGGTGGAACGGTTGCCGGGTGGCAGGATGAAGGAAAGGGATTCTTTTTCTCCTCCAATGTCAAGATCTGGCTGCCCAATGCGAAACTCAGAAGAGATGAAACAAAAGACAAGAATAAAAATGAAGGGAAAAAATCTGACCCTGGGAAGGCCATCAAAGTCGCCGTATTTGATACAGGTGTGATGCCGGAAGAAATAAACGATTATCTACTTGATGAGCCGAATCCGTGTATTCCTCTGGCCATACAGGGCTGGAATTTTACGGTTCCGAACAATCAGTTCAGGGACGACAATCCTGGTGAACATGGAAGTAATGTTACCCAATATGTGATCAACAAAGTTTTCAAGGAAAACAAAGCGGAGATCAGGGTTATACCGGTAAAGATACATAACAGTAATGGCAAGAGTGATTTATACAGTATCCTTTGCGGACTCGCCTACGCCGCAAACCGCAAAGTGAATATTATCAATGCAAGCTTTGGATATTTTGCACCCATAGAAACGGAAAAGGATGCGCAGGCGGCCGAAAACTATGGGGTCAACTTGTTCAGGCAATTTATCAACGACCAGTTAGTAGCCAATAATATCATCCTGGTTGCGGCAGCGGGAAATGAGGCAGCGATTGAAGAAGTGCAATCTGATTTCAGAAATCTTTACCCGCTGCCTGCAGACGTGAGAGACCTGGACCAGATCAGTTTTTATCCAGCCTCGTTTGCCAGACAACCGCCCCTGAATCCGGATTTGAAACTGGTTGATGTTTCTGATTTTGTTATCGCGGTTACGACTGTTCTCCAGGACACAGGTGAATCGGTTAGCGAACACCAGAATTATTCCAAAAACGTTGTCGATGTGGGCATAAGAGCTGAAGTGGATAAGATTAAATTTCTAAACCCTCGATATACCTTTCCCCCGCTTGAGGGTTCCTCATTCGCAACACCAAAGATGACAGGATTGATCGCCGCTTATTACGAAGAATACAGGAGTGCCCCCAAAAAGAAGAATATCATTGATTTTTTAATTAAAATTGGAAAATTGCGGAATAATGAGAAAGTTGCTGACGAGATCAGGAATGGGGTAATAGATAGTGACGATCCTGTGACAAGGAACCCTCAATAACAAATGTCGTGCTTTAGAATTCTTAGCCTCTTATTGATCACGCTGCCCGGGTTGTTCACAAAGTCCCTTGCTCAATGTCCATCCCGACTTCAGATCAACCAACGTTATGAAGTAATTGACGATGATGTTAAAAGCCCTGCCGCCGAAAAACTTGATCGTCTGCTTGAGCTGAAACTTGATTTTGAGCGTTGTTTCACGGTAAGAGATTCAGTTTATGCGAAAATTTTGCACCGGGCCGCTGCCATGGACTATCTGGTGAACGGTAATGTTCCTACAGAAAGAACCATCAGGTTCACCATGGAAGCCGTTGCGATTAACACAAGCGGGCGGCCAGGGGCGGGACCAGAACTGGCTACCAGGAATTATAACAACCTCGGATTATTTCTAAAAATTGCGGGACTTGATAAGAAAGCAGCTGATTATTATGATAGCGCCATTATTACCGCGAGAAAATATCCGGCTTACGAGCAGTTCATTCTCAACGCCAGGCACGAACGTTCAAACATCTTCTTTACCTCGGGAGATTATGATAAATGTATTGAAGAATCGACCCTCGGTGAACGTGATGCTGAAAGACTGAAAGATACGCTGCAGCTCATTTCGTTTATCAATCAACGTGCCCAGGCCTACAATTTCCAGGATCATTTCGAAGAAGCTTATCAGGATGCTCTCCGCACCATCCACCTCGGATTGCCGCTTTTACAAAGTGAAAAAAAGCAAGAGCTTGATATTTCCGGAACTGGAGTGCTGTATTATGAATTGGCCAGTGCCTATAAGCTTTGCGCCTTGTCAATGCATGAAAATAAGAGCGGTGACTGGTTCGAAAGCCTGTTGGATAGCGCCATGTATTACCGGAGGAAAAGTGGCGACAAGGGAGCAATAGGTGATGACCTTCTGGATTATGGAAGTTTTTATCTGACAACCACCCGGAATTACAAGAAAGCCAGGCAAAGTTTTTTGGACTCCTATGGTTATACTGCGGGATCGCCTGTCAGATATGCGTATGCGCACATGAATCTTGGCAATACAAGCATGGCTGAAAACGATTATTTACAGGCAGAGAAGCAATACCTCCGGGCGCTGAAAGATCTAACGCTTCCGGCCGAAAGCATTGTGGACGAGATAAAATTTACTCAACTCAACGGTATTGGTGAAAAAAACCTGCTCTATTCCCTCTTTACCAACAAGACGGAACTCCTTCTTGCCCGCTTTCATCAAACCGGTGATTCAAACTACCTGGCATCCTGTATCCAAAATGCCTTGCTGACTGATTCCCTCATCACATCCATGCGACAGGCACAGTCAAGTGAACAAAGCAAACTGTTCTGGAGAAAACAGACACCAAGGTTCTTTGCCGCCGCACTGGAAGCCTGCTACCTGCAAAAGAATTATGCTCTCGCGTTTTATTTTATGGAAAGCTCAAGGTCGGTGCTGCTGGCAGACAAACTCAATGAATTGGGCGCTTCCTCAACGCTGCCGATCGATGATGCGCTGACTGAAAATCAACTCAGAGAGAAAGTAGTCCGGTTTCAGCAGCAGCTAACTACGTTAAAGACGGGGACTACGGCATACGAGCAAGCTGAAGTGAAACTGATGGAAGCGAGTCAGGACTTCGATCGTTTTGTAAAGTCGCTGGAAAAAAAATACCCCGCATATTTCCAGTACAGGTATTCGGCCAGCATTATTCCGCTGGACACACTTCGGGCATACCTGGTAAAAAACAAGCAATCCTTCGTTCATTATTTCTCTGGCGATTCGGTGATGTATGCCCTTGGTGTTTCGGGAAAAAATATTTCCATGCTGGGGCTTGGCAATGAGCAATTACGCAGGGATGACATGAAAATCATGCTGGGAATGTTTGCCGACAAGCAGGCCCTCAATAACAGGTTCCGGGAATTTGCGGCATCATCATTTGGATTGTACCAGCAAATATTTCGGCCGCTTAATTTGCCAGCAGGAAGGGTGATCATTTGTTCAGACAACTTCCTGATCCCATTTGATGCCTTGTGCAAAGATGTAGGGGGCAATCATTTTTTGATCGACGATTATGCTTTCAGCTACGTATTTTCTGCTTCATATCTCTTTAAAAATTTTCCCGCCTATCCTGAAAAGGGGTATTTTGCCGGCTTTGCTCCCATATCTTTCAATCCACGACTGAGAGTGGCCGATCTGCGCAACTCCGGTGTTTCGCTGAGGGTGATTGCTGAAAATTATTCCCATCCACTGGTTTTTGAAAATGGTGCTTCGACTCGCAACCAGTTTTTGAACGCCATCGGTCAGTTTGAAGTGGTAAATGTATTTTCCCACGCCAATGCACAGACAAATATTGAGGAACCAACTCTGTTCATGCAGGACTCACTGATAAGGTTATCCGAATTGCAATACCTGAGGCGACCGGCAACAAAACTAGTGGTACTCAGCGCCTGTCAGACCACGGCTGGTAAGAATGCCACTGGTGAAGGAATTTACAGTTTGGCAAGGGGCTTTGCGTCGGCGGGAATTCCTGCTGTCGCCGCCACCCTGTGGAAAGCAGATGAAGAAACTATCTATTTCATTTCCGAATTCTTTCATAAATACCTTACAAGAGGTATGCCCAAAGACCTTGCCTTGCAAAAAGCCAAACTCAGGTTCCTTGAAAATGCCGATAAGGAAAACTCTCTTCCTTATTACTGGGCCAATATGATCATCATCGGCAAGATCGATCCCATCGGCCTCCAGCCACCAGCAATCAGCAGCTTCTGGTGGATCATCGCCAGTACAGCGATCATTTCCGTTGTTACAATTGCTGCACGCAATAGACGGAAGCGTAAGGGTGGTGGAAAATAATTATTTCTTCCACTCCTTGCCATTTGGAAAAGCATAATCCTTCAGCGATTGAGGCTTGATGGTAATACTGTACCCTGGCGCAGATGGTGGCATGTAATGTGCGTTCCTGATTATTACAGGGTCAACAAAGTGCTCGTGCAGGTGGTCGACATATTCAATGATCCTGTGATCCATGGTACCTGAAACGGCGATGAAGTCGAACATGGAAATGTGCTGGGTGTATTCACAAAGTCCCACTCCGCCGCCGTGTGGACAAACAGGGATCCCCAATTCAGCAGCCATCAGCAGCACACTGAGCACTTCATTTACACCACCCAGCCTGCAGGCATCCAACTGGCAGATGGAGAGTGCCCCTGAAGTCATGAACTGTTTGAACATTACTCTGTTATGGCAATGTTCGCCTGTAGCGACCTTCACAGGGGCCACAGCCTGCGCGATGGCCAGGTGGCCAAGCACGTCATCGGGGCTGGTAGGTTCTTCAATCCAGTAAGGGTTGAAGGGCATCAACCATTGCATATTTTCAATTGCCTCGTTCACGTCCCAAGTTTGGTTGGCGTCGACCATCAACACCCTGTCGTACCCGATTTCCTCGCGTATGATGCCCGCTCTGCGAACATCTTCGTGAATGTCGGCCCCAACTTTCATTTTGATATGATTCCAACCCTCACTAATGGCCTCCCTGCACAACCTTCTGATCTTTTCTTCAGAATAGCCAAGCCATCCCGCTGAAGTTGTGTAAGCCGGATAGCCTTTATCCATGAGGATGTCGATCCTTTCCTGCTTGCTTTTGTCCAGGAGATGAAGGATGGCCAATGCCTTCTCTGGTGTCATCAGGTCGGTGATATACCTGAAATCAATACATTTTACAAGTTCTTCCGGCGACATATCAGCAAGCAATTTCCACAGTGGTTTTTTCTCCGCCTTGGCGTAAAGATCCCAGACCGCATTCACAATCGCGGCAGTTGCCAGGTGAATCACTCCTTTTTCAGGACCCAGCCATCTCAATTGACTGTCGCTCGTAATGGTAGTCCAGAATTTGCCCATGTTCTCAGTAAACGAACCGAGAGTTTTGCCTTTGACAAGATAGGCAAGTGCATTGACTGCTGCGATACAGATCTCATTTCCCCGCCCGATCGTAAATGTGATCCCATGGCCCTCAAGGCCGGGCTGATTTGTTTTTAATATTACATATGTGGCGGAATAATCGGGGTCGGGGTTCATGGCGTCGGAACCATCGAGTGATCGACTGGTAGGAAATCGGATGTCATGGGCTTCAACAGATAGAATCTGAATGTTCATTCGGTATTTTTTTGAAAACTACGTGATGTTCCTTAACGGGTATTATCTGGGATGTGCAATCTGTGATACTTTCTTGTCTAATGTACGTCCGGAACTGACAAGCTTGTGAAGAGTGATTATGCTAATGGTCAATATCACTGTGCCTTTACAGGATTGTCCTTCAAAGCCGGGTCATCTTCCTTCCTCAAAAAATCGGCGTCCGACAAGGAGGCCGCTTCCCAGGTGAGCACGGCATCATCTGGCACGGCCTTGACGGGCACCTTCCACGAAGACGAAGTTTCATTGTAGGCAAGATTGGATTGGGAATTGTAACACGAGATGATCGACCAACGGGGTCTGTCGGATAGATTTGCTTCCGATCGATGAAGGAGGTTGCTGTGAAAGAACAGAGCGTCACCGGGATTCAGGTTGCAGTACACAAGTTCCATTGTTTTCAATGCATTTTCGACCATTGTCATGTCGGCACCCACCTGTTCCCCTGAAAAACCATGGTTCACTCTTCCCAGGCGGTGCGACCCTCTGATCACCTGCAGGCATCCATTTTCTTTATTGGCGTCGGTGAGAGCAACCATCACAGATACCAGTTGATTGGGAAACATAAATTGATTTTTATACCAGTATCCATAATCCTGGTGCCATTCCCAGGCACCGCCAACCCGTGGCTCTTTCTGCATAAGCTTGGAATGAAAATGGCAAACCGGACTATCGCTATCGAGCAGTTTGCTGATTGCATTGATCATTTTCTCGCTTCGCGTCAGGTAACCGAATACGTCGTTTCCCGGGGTGAACCAAAGTGATAATTTAGTCTGCTTGCCAGTCTGGTCATTGAGAAGGAGCGCATTTTTCCGCATGGCATCGTCTTCAAGCGCAGTCTGATATAATTTTTCAATTTCCCGTTTTTCACAAAATGAGGGAGCCAGTACATAGCCATCGGTATGAAAGGACCTTACCTGAGCCTCTGAAAGTGTAGTAAATGGCATGGTAATCGTTTATGACAAATCTACTGATTTTTCAGGCGTATAACTTAGGGGGGTGATGTTGAAGATAATGCTATTGTAACCGGAAGTTGAAAGGCTGGCCAGGCAAGGGGCAGCACTTTTTCAGGTGGTGGAAATTAGAACCCAAACTTAAGAATGAAGCCCGAATATTTATTGAAGTGAACTAAGCCCAAGGCCGGGCTTGTCGGAGATACTCATGATGCCGTCTTTTAGAATGAAACCCCCTTTAACAACGTCTTTCGCCAGATCCAGGCTGCCATCCAGATCAATGAATTTGGTATGAGCACATGAGAAGGCTGCATGGAGGGCCGCTGTAATACTAATGATACTCTCATCGTTGCATCCCCACATCAGGTTGATACCATGGTCTTCTGCTGTGCGCGCTATTTTTAATGCTTCACTGATGCCACCGCATTTCATAAGTTTGATATTAAAATATCCGCAGGCCGCTGGCTCCATTGCCAGGGCTATCGCATCTTTGGGACTAATTAATGATTCATCCGCGGCAACCAGTTTTTTGATGTCGGCAGGCAATGCCCGCATTTCACTTTCCTGTCCGGTAGGCAATGGCTGCTCGATAAGTTTGATATTCAGGTGGGCCGTCTTCTCACAAAATATAGTCAGGCTGGCCTTGTTATATCCCTGGTTGGCGTCAATGATCAGGTCAATTTTATTGCCGTAGGTCTCGCGTAGCCTGACCAACCTCTCAATGTCTTCATCCAGGGAAATTCCCAGTTTGACCTTGAGTATTTTGAATTGTCTTCCAATGTATTCTTCCGCTTCCGTCAGCGTGTCCTCTACATTTTTGATTCCAATGGTTATCGAGGTGGGCATGGACTGAATCTTCTGACCAAGTAATTGTACCAGTGGCAATTTTTTGGATTGTGCCATCAGGTCGTACAATGCTATTTCCAGGCCTATTCTCGCGGAAGGGCTCTGTGAAAAATTCTTCTGCACCCAGCCGATCAACGAATCAAATTCATCGAAATTTCTTCCAATTAGCCAGTCGATCGATTCCCTGTCCAGTATGCTTAAAGCATCCTCTAATTTTTCTCCCACCACTTCGTAACTCGGATTGAAGGCTCCCATACCGATAAGGCCATTGTCGCAGGTAATAATGATAATGCCGTTCTCAACAGCATCTATAGTTTTAAATGCAATAGTGTAAGGTCGGATGAGCTCCAGGTTTTCTTTCTTGACGCTGATGTTCCTGATCTTCATATTAAGGGTTAATTTTTTTTCGCGACTTTGAATTCTTCTGCATATCGAGCTACTGCATCTGCAAGTTTAGCTACACCTTCTTCCAGTGGAAGTACAACTGGAATGTTATATTTTTTTTCATATTCCTGCTGGTACCTGCGGGCCTCTGAAAGCGTTATTCCTTTTGTGTTCAATGAGATGGCAATTACTCTGGAGCCATAAAGCCTGATGAGGTCCATTTCGCGCTGAAGGGAGATCCTGATCCCCGTGTGATCCTGCCCGTTATAGAAAATCCGGGTGGGTGAATGCTGTAGTATAACCCCCTTGCATTGCGCGGACAGCAGGTATTCGGAGCCGCATGGACCACTCGGATTGCAAAGCGCCGACTGGCCTTCAATGAATATGAAGTCCGGGGATTCGTTTTGGAAACAGGTGACAACCGCATTTTCCAGTTCACCTGAAATAAAATCGTTGTAGGTTGAATCGAGGATGAAGCCATATTTGTGCCCCTGCAGCCATCCGGTCTGACCTGTGAATATCATAAATGACTTCTGACCGCGGGAATTAATGGCATCATTTAGCATGACAGCAGTCGTTCTCTTTCCCAACGCGCAATCCGTGCCCATGACGCCAATAACCGGGGCGGTTACTTTGAGGATCTCGCCGGTCCAGAATTTCAGTTCATCCTTGGGACGGGGTTTGCGGATGTCAATTAATCTGGCACCAAATTCTGCAGCAAGGGTTTTTATCTCAGGCATGTCCGATAAAAAATCATGTAGACCTGACACAACGGAGATGCCCGACCTGAGTACACGTTTCAGGTCTTCCTTAATTTCCGCGGGTAATTTGCCTCCGGGAAATGCAACACCTATGATGGCATAAGCCGCCTTTAGTGGACTTGTTTTCAGGAAGCTCTCAACAGAAACATAAACAGGAATATTCCTTTTGATGCCGTCCACCACATTGCCAGCATCCTCACCTGCAGACACTTCATCGATCACACCTATGATATTGAATTTTGAACTTGTTCGGATCAGTCCGTGGGCGGTCTTTGCGGACCCACGGTTTAAAATTCCTCCAGTTAGAAGAATTGCATTTTCTTTCATTAAAAATGAGATTTATCACGTAAAGGAACTACATAATAATATTTAAAAAAAATAATTATTCAATATTAATATTGCTTAAAAATTCTCTTAACTTGGTGGGCATTGTACAAAATTCCTGTTTATGAGAAATAAGTGTCGACTCATTTTTCTTTCTCTTTCCATTTCTTTTTTCCTTCCCGCTTGTCATAATGGACCACGTGCCGACATCATAATACGCAATGGACTGATCTATGACGGCAGCGGCAATACACCGGTAAGGGGCGACCTGGCTATTTCGGCGGATACCATTATGGCAATAGGTGATCTATCAGGCTATTCTGCTAAAAATGACATCGACGCCGGGGGTAAGGCAGTAGCGCCGGGGTTCATCAACATGTTGAGTTGGGCAGTGGGAACCTTGCTGGATGACGGAAGGGGACAGAGTGATACGCGCCAGGGGATTACTCTCGAAGTCTTTGGTGAAGGTAGTTCTGCCGGTCCGTTGAATGCTAAAATGAAAGCAGAAGTCATGGAAGATTTTCCCAAAGACAAGTTTGATACCACATGGACTACACTTGCCGGTTACCTCAAAATGATGGAAAACAAGGTAACGCCTAATGTTGCATCTTTTGTTGGCGCGACGACGATCAGGGAATACGTCCTTGACAATGATGACAGAGTTCCCACACCAATAGAACTTGACAGCATGCGACTTCTTGTTAAACAGGCTATGGAGGACGGAGCTATCGGACTTGGTTCTTCGCTGATCTATCCGCCCGCTTTCTTCGCAAAAACGAACGAGCTAGTCGAATTGTCAAAAGTAGTAGGCAATTATAATGGCATGTACATTTCCCATATCCGTAGTGAAGGCAACCAGTTGCTGGAATCCCTGGATGAACTGATCAATATCGCCAGCAAGGCACATGTGCCCGCTGAAGTATATCACCTGAAGATGGCCGGTGTTAACAACTGGAACAAGTATGACGCAGTAGTCAGGAAAATAGACTCTGCACGAAAAGCGGGTCTTCAGATCACGGCCGACATGTACAATTACGATGCCGCCGCCACAGGGCTGAGTGCCACGATGCCTCCATGGGCGCAGGAAGGCGGATTTGATAAATTTCTGGAAAGATTGAACGACCCGGTGACAAGGGAAAAGATCAGAAAGGAAATGATAACGCCCACGAACAAATGGGAGAACATGTTTCTGGCTGTCAAAAGCCCGGCAGGTATACTCTTCAGTGAATTCCGCAACGACTCCCTCAGGAAATACACGGGCAAAACGCTCGAAGAAGTTTCCAGTTTGAGAAATCAATCACCAGAGGCTACCGCTATCGATCTGATCCGCGAAGACAGTTCCAGAGTGGAGGTGGTTTACTTTATGATGACTGATGAAAATGTAAAAAAACAGATCCAGCTGCCATACATGAGTTATTGCTCAGACGCTGGTTCTCTTGCTCCAGAAGGAAAATTTCTCAAATCCAGCCCCCATCCCAGAGCTTATGGAACATTTGCCAGGCTGCTGGGAAAATATGTACGCGAAGAAAAGCTCATTCCGCTGGAGCGTGCGATTCGCGGCCTCACCTCGCTTCCCGCATCCAATATGAAAATTCAAAGAAGGGGAGCCCTGAAGACGGGATTTTATGCCGATGTAGTGGTATTTGACCCGGCCACCATTTCAGATCACGCGACCTATGACAAACCACATCAGTACAGTACGGGTATGGAGCAGGTATTTGTCAATGGAGTGCAGGTACTGAAAAATGGTGAGCACACCGGGGCCACACCGGGAAGGGTAGTGAATGGACCCGGAAAAAAATAATAAGAGCACAAACCTTGTAAGAAAATGGAATTCCTCAAGAATCTCGATCTGGACGCATTGCCAAAGAAAAAATACCTGGTCATTAAGTACATCCTTGATCATCCTGAGGAAGTCATTCTGATGAATACCGCCGACCTGGCCCGGACACTGAAAGTGGATCCTGTCACCATCATTAAAGCCTGTCAGGAAATTGGTCTCAAAGGATTTCATGATATCAAGAAACAACTCAAGTCGCGTGTAGCCAGCCAGAATAATCGTGCGCCTTTTGATAAATTTCTTAGTGAATTTGAAGTGAACACCAGCACAGAACAGGCTATAAGTAACGCCCTGACCCGCGATGTGGAAATGCTAACCAAAACAATTGAAAAAGTTTCTTTTGAAAAAATCATAAAGGCATCCGAAGCGATCATTGCTTCAAGGAACACCTATATTATTGGCCTGGGCTACATCGGGGCCGTATCCAATTATCTGCAAAGCCTGCTCAGGTCGCACATACCGCAGTTGCATTCTATAACAGAATATAACGGAATGCTTTTTGACTATATGGGTTTATTCAGAAAAGATGACGTTGTTATCGCCATCGGATTTGACAAATGCCAGAACCAGACCATCAAGGCTTTTAAAAAAGCACGTGACAAGGGTTGTACAACTATCGTGCTGACCGACAGTGAATATTCCCCATTGTGCGCCTACAGCAAAATTGAATTGTTCACTTATACGGCACCCAACTATTTCCTGAGTCCGCTGATCGGAGCATTCAGTCTCTGCAACGCCCTGCTTCATTGCGTTGTTGAATTGATGAAGCCTCAATCTATAAGACGGTCTGCTGCCTATAATAAATTACTTGAGGAAGAGAACGTTTATTATCAATAATTGTAGTTGAACTGTCATGACCCTACTTAACATTTTTGTTCCTATCGCCCTTTGGATTCAGGGAAATGATTCCTTACCAGGCGTTGATCAGCTGGTACACGACTTTATGGCCGAAAATAATGTTCCGGGCCTATCACTGGGTGTCAGTTACCAGGGTAAGAAATTGTATAGCAGGGCCTATGGTTTCGCGGACCGCGAAGCCGGTCAAAAGGTAAACACCCACAGTCTTTTCAGGATAGCGAGTATTTCCAAACCGATCACTTCCATTGCCGTCATGCAACTCGTGGAATCGGGAAAGCTAAAACTGAATGCCACTGTGTTTGGGCGGGCGGGAATATTAGGAACAAGATATGGACATCAGCCCTATAAGGCAGAAGTGAAACAGATCACAGTGCACCAACTCCTTCAGCATATTGGTGGTGGTTGGGGAAACAAACAAAATGACCCGATGTTCAGCGATTCGTCCTTGCCGGTTGATAAACTCATATCGTTGACAGTCGACAGCCTCCCTCTTGAAAATACACCCGGCGCGAAATACTCCTATTCAAATTTTGGGTATTGTGTTCTTGGCCGTGTTATAGAAAAACTAACGGGTGAAGACTACGAAAGCTATGTTAAAAAGACTATCCTTCAGCCCGCCGGCATTACGGATATGCAGATTGGCGGCAATGGTCTTGCAGACCGCCGGGAAAAGGAGGTAAGATATTATGGACAGGGAGATGAAGATCCTTACTGTTGCAATATCCGGAGGATGGATTCTCATGGCGGCTGGATTGCCTCTGCAGAGGACTTGCTCCAGATCCTGGCCCGCGTTGATGGAGACAGTACCATCCCGGATATTCTCAGAAAGTCTTCCCGTAATCAGATGCTGACGCCTCCGGCTGTTTCGCCGACCTATGCCTGTGGCTGGATTGTAGACGCTAATGGAAATTTTTCGCACAACGGCTCCCTTCCGGGCACAAGGACCAACTTGTTTCACAAGACTAGCGGTTATGGATATGCGGTATTATTAAATACCCGCGGTACCGACTCAATTTTTAATAACGCGCTTCGTGATTTCTATGAAGACCTTCAGTTAGCAGTAGAAGGACGCCGTCCCGCGAAAATCGCAGAGAGTTACCTCCCCGCTGAATTTGCCGACAGTAACCGGGCAGAAAGGATGGAGGCTGCCTTTCCCATTATCAAAGAGATGTACCGCAAATATGCAGAGAGGCATCATATTCCCGGGCTCACATTTGGGCTCGTGAATGAAGGCAAATTGGTATACGCCGATGGTATAGGAACTGGCGACATTAATAACAAAATTGCCGCTACGCCGCGATCGGTTTACCGTATCGCATCGATGACCAAAAGTTTTGTCGCACTTGCAATTATTAAACTCCGGGATGCCGGTAAACTTCATCTCGATGACCCTGTGTCGAAATATATTCCCGAGTTTGACAGTATTGCTGCGCTCACAAGCGATGCCCCGTCGATCACTATCAGAAATCTATTGACCCATACCGCTGGTTTTCCCGAGGACAACCCCTGGGGTGACCGGCAGTTGCAGCGGACAGACAGTGAATTCATTGATTTCCTCAAAAAGGGTGTGTCCATGTCTTCTACCCCGGGTCTTGAGTTCGAATATGCCAATCTCGGGTTTGCGACTATCGGCGCCCTGATCACAAGAATCTCGGGGGAACATTATGAGGACTATATTAAAAAGAATATTTTCGGCTCGTTGGGTATGACCCATACTTACTGGGAGTATTCAGATGTGCCGGATAGCCTGCTGGCGCAGGGTTACAGGTTTGTCAATGGCAACTGGCGCCAGGAAGAAATGCTTCACAGCGGCGCTTACGGCGCGATGGGTGGAATGCTCACTTCGATAGAAGACTTTAGCAAATACATCAGTTTTCATTTGTCGGCCTGGCCTCCACGCTCCGGTGGCGACACAATGACTGTGAAAAGAAGCAGTCTGCGTGAGATGCATTTACCGGGTTTAGTGAGTAGTCTATATACTGACGCCAGGAACGGTGCCGGTGAGATCTGCCCAGAGATTGGATCCTATAATTTCGGACTGGGATGGTCAAAGGATTGTACGGGCAAAACCAGGGTGGGCCATAGCGGAGGTCTTCCGGGTTTTGGGTCTAATTGGACAATCCTGCCGGATTATGGAATCGGACTGGTTTCATTCTGCAACCTGACTTATGAAGGCACTTCTTCCCTCAACGACAGGATCATAGACACATTGATCCACATTGCAAAACTGGAGCCCCGGAAACTTCCCGTTTCCGAAATTCTACAGGAGCGCAAGCTGCAGTTGTTGAAAGTTTTGCCTGATTGGGAGAATGCCCAACAATCGGGAATATTCGCCGAAAATTTTTTCCTGGATTATTTCCTCGATTCATTGAAGAAAGAATCGCATGAACTGTATACAAAGGCAGGGAGGATTCTTAAAGTAGGAGAGATCATTCCCGAAAATCAACTTCGTGGTACATTCCTTCTGGAAGGAAGAAACATCGATATCCTGATTGGATTTACCCTGTCGCCTGAAAATCCCGCACTCATCCAGGCTTATTTTATCAGGGAAGTTTCAAAAACCGAAACTACATTTAGAAAATATGGACTTCGAACAATCGCCGATCCCGATGAATATCGCAAGCGTGTTGCCAAGGACAGTTCAAATCAGCTTGTGGCCCTTGACCGCTTTATTCCGGGAATAAAACTGGACGTGCGATATGCCACTCCGAATAATCTGATGAAGCAACCGGTCTACGACACCGCTGCGGCTTTCCTCCTGCGGCCCGCCGCAGAGGCCTTGAAAAAAGTTCAGAGCGAGCTAAACAAGATGGGTTATGGTTTGAAAATTTTTGATGGCTATCGTCCTTACCAGGTAACTGTCCGTTTTTATGAGACATTTCACGACACTGTTTTTGTGGCTTCGCCTTATACCGGATCCAGGCACAACCGGGGATGCGCAGTAGACCTCACCATCATCAACCTGAAAACTGGTAAGGAACTGGCCATGCCTACCCCTTATGATGCATTTAGCCCGAAAGCCCAGACGAATTATGCAAGGCTTCCGTCTAAAGTGATAAAGAACAGGGAACTGTTCAAGAAAGTTATGACGGAAAATGGATTTGATATTTACCCTGATGAATGGTGGCATTTTGACTTTGGAGAGTGGAGAAAATATCCAGTCCTCGACATTCCCTTCGAAGCATTGCCATATTGAGCCAACATCAATACAATAAAATGTCTCAGTGTATGCCCCACAAAATCAGTTTATCCCGGGAAATCATCAAACCATCGATTCCGGAATCGAAGGTCCTTGTTGTAAAGAAATTTCAGGCAGCGTTTTTTGATCCCACATTCCATGCTCATCCGGAATATCAGTTGATGCTGGTAACTGAAGGGCGGGGGACGAGATTTATTGGAGACAATATCAGTCTGTTTTATGAAGGCGACCTGGTACTCACCGGTCCGAACCTGCCCCATGTCTGGCGAAATAACGCCGGATACCTTGATGAACCCGGCCAAAAACCAGTCGGTGGAATCGCCGTCTATTTTTATGACCATTTTCTTGGTAAGCCCTTGCAGGAACAAGAAGAATTTGAAAACATTAGTTTCCTACTTCAGAAGTCAATGCGAGGTATCGAGATTGGAGGTAGAACAAATCTGGAAGTTCGGAGCATCATGGAAGAAATGGTTGGCGTATCAGGGCCCAGAAAGATCATCCGGCTACTGGAGATTCTCGATATCCTTGCACAATCAAAGGAATGCAGGCCCCTCAATCATACTCCTGTGGCATATGTTTCCACGCTGGCTGAACAGGACAGGCTCAATGAAGTTTACAATTTTGTGCGTAAGTATTACGACACCAAGATCATGATTGAACACGTGGCAAGATTGTCGCATATGACGCCCAGTTCTTTCAGCAGGTTTTTTAAAATGCGGATGAACAAGACGTTTACTGATTTTGTAAAGGAAGTACGGATTGAAGCAGCATGTAAGCTGCTCAGGAAAGAAACAATTCCTATCCGAAGCATTGCTTACGATTGTGGGTTTGAGACCCTGTCTAATTTTAACAGACAATTCAAGATGATGCTTGGCATGCCGCCACTGCTTTACAGGAAAGAGTTTTTCCGTTCCTGTGTAGAGAGCCTTGGCTATTGCTGATCATTTCTTCAAGCTGCCGTAATCGAAAACCAGATTGCAAAAAAGCCTGACACCAAGTTTGAACCCGCTCTCGTCGAGATAAAAATCCGGTGTGTGATGGGAGGCTACGTCTGTTGGTTTTTTTCCCTTCTCCATGGCCCCAACGAAAAGGAAGAGACCAGGAATTTCTTGCTGGAAAAATGAGAAATCTTCAGCTCCCGTAACGGGTTCGCGGAGGTTCGCATTTGTTGCACCTGCCGTTCTTGTCAGGGTGGGCATCATTTGTTCCAACAGTGATGGTGGATTGAATGTGACCGGATCGTGCATGGAATAGGGAATCGTGACCACGGCTGTTGCTCCGTTGCTTTCAGCTGTGCTGGCCACTATTTTTCTTATCCTCGCAATCATCATCTTTTCGTCTGCCTCGCTCAGTGCTCTGATTGTGCCCATCATCTCCACTTCTTCAGGGATAATATTGGACCTGTTGCCACCATGAATAGAACCAATGGTGACCACCCCGGGATTTTCAGTAATGTTGAGGTTCCTGCTCACTATCGTTTGAAGGTTATTAACGATCTGGGCTGCTGTAACAATAGGATCAACCGATGACCAGGGATAAGCGCCGTGCGCTTGTTTACCCTTGACGACAATTTTCATGTCATGTACACTGGCCATGGTACCCCCCGGCCTGTAGCCTATATGTCCCACCTCGGTTTGAGAATTGATATGTATGCCAAAAATTACTTCTGCATCAGGGTCTTTGAGCACCCCTTCCTTTATCATCACAGCTGCCCCTCCCTCTTCTCCAGCCGGAGCACCTTCTTCAGCAGGCTGAAAAATAAATTTGACCGTGCCATGAAGATCTTTTTTCATGGCTGTAAGTATTTCTGCTGCGCCCATGAGCATGGCCATATGAGAGTCGTGTCCACAGGCATGCATCACACTCACTTCCTGACCATTATATTCTGATTTCGCTTTGGAACTGAAGGTGAGCGGTGTCCTTTCCTTCACCGGGAGACCGTCCATGTCGGCACGAAGGGCGATTACTGGACCGGGTTTACCACCTTTTAGAATCCCAACAACCCCCGTTTTTGCAATTCCTGTTTTTACTTCAAGCCCCAGGGAGTCGAGAAATTTTGCAATCAGGGCGGAAGTCCGGATTTCGCGGTTGCTGAGCTCCGGGTGTTCATGGAAATCCCTTCTCCAGGCAATGACCTTCTGCTCGATCTGATCGGCATGGCGATTTATTCTCGATTCTAATGTTTGCTTCTGTGCGAAAGCCACGGTGCTGAAACTAAGAACCAGTGGAAAGAAGGGACTTATCAACTTTATCATTAACAAGATGATTTTAGTAAGAGTTTCAGGATACTCCATCCAATTTCTGCATAATTATCCAGGAAATACCTATTCCTGATATTAAAGTATCAGAAATTGACATTAGACAGTAATCGAAGCAGTAGTTGATAAAATAATATTGTATGTACGACTAACTCGAAACTTTTAAATCAAAAGTTGTTATGAGAAATTATTACCCTGCTGCTTTGTGGACCTACATTTCAATTGCGCGCCTGCAGTAAATTAATTGCATTTCTGGCAATCAGTTTTCTGTTTTTCAATACCACCAATGCTCAAACTGTCCAGGTAAAGGGCGTCGTATTAGGACCTTCAGGTCCCTTGCAGGATGTGACGGTGAAAGTTAGCGGAAAAAATTCCGGAACAACCACTGATGTCAACGGGAGGTTTTCTATACAGGCGGCAAAAGGATCAAGGTTGATTTTTAGCTCAGTTGGCTACCTGGAGCGGCAAATGGAAGTGACTGGAGGAGTAATGAACCTCAGTTTGTCGCCGACAAATGAAGAACTCAGCGAAGTGATCGTAACCGGCTATTCCGCGCAATCTAAAAAAAGTATCACCGGGTCGGTAGTGACTGTAAAAAGTGAATTGATCAAAGCACTTCCGGTTACCAATGTAAACCAGGCATTGCAGGGAAGGGTCGCGGGCCTGACTATCATTTCCGATGGATCTCCACAGGGCAACGTATCTGTCAGGATCCGTGGTGTCGGAACAATCAATGGCAGTGATCCCCTCTACGTCATTGATGGCGTACCCACAACAAGTAATCTCAACCAAATCAATCCGGCGGACATTGAATCAGCTTCTGTGCTCAAAGATGCATCGGCAGCATCCGTTTACGGGGCGAGGGCTGCAAACGGCGTAGTGCTCATTGAGACAAAAAAAGGAAAAGTCGGCCAAAAACCCAGTCTGTCATTTGACACATATGTTGGGCTTTCTGCTTTTCCAAACAGGGCGAATCCTGAATTACTGAATACCCGGCAGTATGCAAATTCACTGTGGCAAAGCCAGCGGAATTCCGGCATTACTAATCCTACGCATCCTCAGTTCGGCACTGGCGCCGATCCGATGATCCCGGATTATATCAACCCGGTGGGCAGTTTTGAGGGAGATCCCAACACCGATCCATCGACTTATGACGTCCTGGACAATCAGATCATCAGGGCAGACAAAGATGGTACCAACTGGTTTGACGCACTGACAAGGTCAGCGATCACGCAGAATTACAATATTGGTGTGAGGGGTGGCGGCATTGGAAGCAGATATGCTTTCAGCTTCGGCTATCTCGACAGGCAGGGGCCGATAATTTTTACCGGATTCAAGAGATATAACACCCGTATCAATACCGAGTTCTCATTACTGAATAATAAACTAAAGATAGGGGAGAACATCAATTTCGCTTATGCGAATAACACGGGCCGGGATCCGGCCTACAATATCTATCAGGTATATTATACTCCTCCGATCATGCCTGTGTATGACATCATGGGTAATTTTTCCGGCACGCGAGGTGGCGCGTTGGCTCTGGGTACCAATTATCCTAACGGTATTGCTGATCAGACCAGGCATCAGGACGACAGGGACAGATTCCTGAACGTACTTGGAAATATTTATGCTTCCTACGACATTCTGCCCAACCTCACCTTCAAATCAAGCATTGGTGCTCAGCTTGGAACCCGGCACAGCACCGCCTTCTATGCTTTTTCTCCGGAGGTGCAATCAAACGGGCAAACGAATGACCTCACTGAGACCACAGCATACAACAGCGAACTGATCTGGGGCAACACATTAAATTATAATGTTGAGATCGGGAGCAATCATCACCTGTCTGCATTGATTGGCACAGAAGCGATCAGTTTGAGGGGACAGGGCTACGGAGCGTCGAGACGGGCGCTGTTCAGTACTGATCTCGCTTTCAGATACCTGATCACATCATCCGGCCTGCAAACGAATACTGCCGACCTTCCCGTTTACAGCAATTTATTCTCACTGTTCGGGAAAGTGGACTATTCATTCAAAGACAAATATTTTCTGAACGCCACGCTACGCAGGGACGGCAGCTCCCGGTTTGCCACTGGCAACAAATACGAGGTCTTCCCCGCCTTTGGAGCAGCCTGGGTGGTGTCTGACGAGGGCTTTTTCAAGAGTACCGTCATAAATAGTCTAAAACTCCGGGCTGGTCTTGGACAGACTGGTAACCAGGGTTCCGCGGGCGACTTCAGTTTTGCTGAACAATTTGGATCAAATCCGGCTTTCACTGGTTATGACATAGGTGCTACCCAGAACAGCATTGTGGAAGGTTTTGCCAGAACCGTGAGAGGGAATCCCGACTTGCGCTGGGAAAGAAATTCCACCCTCAATATCGGTGCTGACCTCAGCATGCTGCATGACAAGGTGAGTGTTTCGTTGGAATGGTACCAGAAGAATACCAGGAAGATGTTGGTTGCAGGTGTATTGCCGGGATCAGCGGGTCTCGTTCCTCCACCACTGGTAAACATCGGAAAGGTTAGAAACACGGGCGTAGACGCTTCTTTAGGATATCGTGATGTGTTCGGTCAATTCACATTGGACGCGCTGGCAACAATATTCACTTACAAGAACAAGCTGGTTGATATCGACGGAAATCCGAATACCTTCCTCATTGGCGGTCCGGGCGAACAACAGGGATTCGCTACAAGGAACCAGGCCGGCCATCCGGTTTCTTCTTTCTATGGATTTATTGCGGATGGAGTGATCCAGGACGGACCGGAGGCCGGGAATTTTAATTTCCGCGACCTTGATAAGAATGGTGAGATTACAGACGACGACCGCACCTATATCGGAAGCCCTCATCCTGACTTTCAGTATTCACTTAATGTTTATCTAAAGTATAAAAACTTTGATCTCTCTGTTTTCCTGATTGGATCACAGGGCAACGAAATATTTAACTTCAACAAATACTACCAGGACTTTGATAACAGAGGCAACTGGAACAGAAGTGTGAGCATATTGAATGCCTGGACCCCGGAAAATCACAGTAACAGCCTTGCTCAGTACAACGCAGCGACCGCAGGCCTTAACAGCAGACCATCCACTTATTTTATTGAGGATGGGTCCTACCTGCGCTGCCAGAACCTTCAGTTCGGGTATAATTTTCACACTATCGGCGTTATCACCAACCTGCGGATCTATCTACAGTCACAAAATCTTTTTGTTATCACTAAATATACAGGCGTGGATCCTGAGATCGGCAGACCCGCCGACAACCTGGGGTTCGGAGTGGATAACGGTGACCATTACCCGATCAGCCGAACTTTTCTTGTTGGCGTTAACCTTGGATTCTGATTACTAAACTTTAGTATGAACATCATGAAAAAGACATCCGCATACATATTATTAAGTTTTGGGCTGTTGGCGCTAAGTGAATCCTGTAGCAAGAATTTTTTAGAGATCAAGCCACAGGCCTCGCTCACTACAGAATTACTTGCAGACAAAAAAGGACTCGATGGGTTGCTTGTGGCCGGATATAATGCGATGGATGGCTGTACTATTGGGGAAACTACCGTGGCCTGGCGGAGCTCATTCGCTAACTGGCTCTATGGAGAGGTAGCCTCAGATAATGCGCATAAGGGTTCAGAGATCACCGACCAGCCTGAAATGATTCCCATTCAATATTGGCGTGACCTTACGCCGGACAATACCTATATGACTACCCTCTGGAGAGCCGTTTATGAAGGTGTGTCCAGAGCGAATGACGTGTTGAAAACATTGAAACTTGCGACTAATCTTTCTGATGCTGATGCCACTCGGATTGAAGGAGAAGCTCTTTATCTCCGGGGATATTTTTATTTTCTTGGCAAGCGCTATTTCAACATGATCCCATGGATTGACGAGAACACTGAAGATTTCAGGGTGCCCAACACCACCGACATCTGGCCGAATATCGAGAATGATTTCAAGAGAGCGATCGAGCTGCTTCCGGAAGAACCTGCTAAACCGGGCAGTGCGCATCTGAATGCAGCGAGGGCCGGCCTTGCGAAATGTTACATGTTCCAAAGTAAGTTTTCAGAGGCAAAACCTGTGCTCGATGACATTATTAACAGCGGCCGCTATATACTCTGGCCAAATTTTTATGACAACTGGAATACCGCTTTTGAAGGAAAGACAAACGGCACCGAAGCCATATTTCAGATACAGAACAGCCTCAATGACGCCAGTGGAAGAGAGAATGGCAAGACGATTTATCTCGCCGGTATTGCGCAGATCCAGGGCTGCTGTGGATTCTACCAGCCATCGCAGGACCTGGTGAATGCCTATAAAACAACTACCGATGGTTTACCCATGCTGGATGATTATAATGCAACCGATCTCAAAAGTGACGACGGTCTGCTCAGTTCTGAACCATTTACTCCTGCTACGGATCTTCTTGATCCAAGACTCGATCATACTGTTGGCAGAAGGGGCATTCCCTATCTTGATTTTGGTATTTTTCCGGGGAAAGAATGGGTGGTCGACCAGGCCACTTATGGACCTTACAGATTAAAAAAAGGTATGTCGACCAGTGCACAGCAGGCCATTACTTCGGTGAACTCAAGAACTACGGTGAATTATAATATTTATCGCTTTGCTCACATACTGCTGATGCGTGCTGAATGTGCCGTTGAGGAAAATGACCTGGCCACAGCTCTCGACCTGGTGAATAAGGTGCGCATTCGGGCGCGTGATGGCGAAATTGTAAAAAACGATGATAGCAGTCCCGCCGCGAACTACAAGATAGAACCATATCCTTCTTTCTCCACCCAGGACTATGCGCGCAAGGCAGTGCGCTTTGAAACCAGGTTGGAGATGGCCACTGAAGGTGACAGGTGGTATGATCTTGTGCGTTGGGGAATTGCTGAACCCACGATAACCACATACTTTGCCAAGGAAGGCACAAAGCGCGCGTTAATGAAGGCGTCCGCTGCATACAGGGCGGATTATCTTCCCATTCCTGGCGCGGAGATAGAACTGTCCAAAGATGACAACGGTGCGCCCACCCTAACTCAGAATCCAAATTACTAAAATGAAGTTTAGTGCTCTCAGGTTGCCACTTTTGTTATTCATCACTTCATCAATCCATGGGCTGGCGCAGCAGACAGGAAAATCGATTTCTGGTTTTAGGAAACACGTGATCACAACCGATTTTATTTCGGAAGGAGTGGCCGTGGGTGATGTGAACCGGGATGGGCACAAGGATATCATGGCCGGGGGCTTCTGGTTTGAAGCTCCATCCTGGATAAGACATGAGATCCTGCCAGCAAAGACATATGATAAAGACAAGGACTACAGTCACTCTTTTATCAACGAGGCTATGGATGTGAATATGGACGGATGGATTGACCTTATGGTGGTCGATTTCCCCGGCAAGGCCGCCACGTGGTTTGAAAACCCGGGCAAGGCAAAAGGATACTGGTCTCAGCACATGATCAGTCCATCCGTCACAAATGAGTCTCCAGCATTCGTGGACATGGACGGCGATGGGAGACTGGATCTCTTATGCGCCGACCCCGCCAAACGCCAGATGGTCTGGTTCCGGTCGCCCAATACTCCCACCGACACTGCCTGGAAAAAATATACGATCAGTAGCGTCAATGCTCCCGCCACGGACACCTTTTCACACGGGCTTGGTTATGGCGATATCAATGCCGATGGCTACAAAGACGTGATTATTCCACAGGGCTGGTGGGAAGGATCATCAAAACCGATGGATCCGGAGTGGAAATTTCATCCGGCGGATCTTGGCGTGGACTGTTCTCAAATGTATGTTATGGAAATCAGTGGCGACAGTCTTCCGGATCTGGTAAGCGCTTCAGCTCATCTTTCCGGGATATGGTGGCATCAACAGATGAAAGGCGATACCGGGACCGAACCGCTATGGATGCATTCGGTGATAAGCTATGCCTTCGCTGAATCTCATGCCCTGGCCATTGCTGATTTTAACGGTGATGGACATGCGGATATGACCACAGGCAAGAGAAACCTTAAACGAAATTCCTGGCGGAGGAATCCGGGAACACACGGTCCGCCGCTGTTGTACTGGTTTGAATGCACTCCGGGAAAAGAACCATACTGGATCTCGCACCAGATCGATGACATGTCCGGAGCAGGACTAAATATCAATACGCAGGACCTAACTAATGACGGAAAGCCCGATATTGTGATTGCAAATTTCAATGGTGTATTCCTGTTTGAGAATATTCTTGAAACAAATCTCAAAAAATGAAGATCAAATTAAGAGGTATGAATTATCGCACGCACACTTGTATTACAATCATTCTCTGCCTTGTTATAGGAACAGCCTTCTCCCAGATTCCGGGTGCCTCTTCGGCGAAGGATTTTAAAAAACACATTCTCACTGTTGATTTTTATTCAGAAGGGGTAGCTGTAGCCGATCTGAATAATGATGGTAAAAAGGACATCGTCGCAGGACCATTATGGTTCGAGGCACCGGCATGGAAGAGACACGAAATCTATCCCGACAAACCGCACGAGGTAAAAACATCCTATTCAACATCCTTTCTCAATTTCACTCTTGATGTAGACCAGGATGGATGGGTGGATGTGCTGGTTCAGGATTTTCCGGGTCTCGCGGCATACTGGTATAAAAACCCTGGCAAGAAGGGTGGCTACTGGGAAAAGCATGTGGCTTTTCCAACAGTGGCCAATGAATCCCCTGCATTTGCAGACGTGGATGGTGATGGCAGGGAAGACCTGATCTGCGCCGACGCGGAATCTAAACAGATGGCCTGGATCAAATCGCCCTCAGCCAAAGGCGACACTACCTGGACCCGCTATCCGATCAGCGAACCAAACCCTCCGGGTACGGATATCTTTTCACATGGACTCGGTTTCGGTGACATCAATGGCGATGGTCGCAAAGACCTGATTATCCGAAGCGGATGGTGGGAAGCCCCGGTTGATCCCAAACAGCCCAATTGGAAATATCATCCGGCAGACATCGGGGAAGACTGCGCCCAGATGTATACTCTTGACGTGAATAAGGATGGAAAGGCGGATGTACTTAGCTCTTCAGCCCACAGGTACGGCATCTGGTGGAACGAGCAGGGAAAAGATGAATATGGACATGAGACCTGGGGTCATAACCTGATCTCCTTCGTAACTTCACAAACTCATTCCCTGAGTCTTGCCGATCTGAATGGCGATGGACATGTGGATATGATCACTGGAAAAAGATATTTTGCTCACCTTGAACATAAGAATCCAAGCAACAGTTCCACCATTGACCCCGGTTCGTATGGAAAGCCCGCGATATACTGGTTCGAGTACCTTCCAGGCAAGGGACCATTCTGGAAAGAACATGAAATTGACCCGGAATCAGGGGTGGGAATCAACACTGTGGCTGAAGACATGAATGGAGACGGCATGCCTGATATAGTGGTGGCCAACAAGAATGGTGTATTCTTTTTTGAAAACCTCATGAAAAAGAAGTAATTTATAAGATCCTTACCTTCTACAAATAGCGATTACTTGCCAATTCAAAGGGTCACCTGCCGTGGCCCTTTTTTTGCAAATTCTTTGACATTTGATGGAGTTTTTGAATACAAACATTCCATATCTTTATCATATCCCTGAAAGCCGTCCCAAATCTTCTTCTTGAAGCCATGCCTGAAACTCTTATTTTCTTTACACAAACAGAATTCTGCTGATGCCAAATATCGCTTTCACTAAGAATCTTCGTGTCTCCGGACATGTTTTTGAATTTAATTTTCGCAAATTACCTGGGGATCATCAGAATTTTCACACTGACACAACCGATCTGAAAGGCAACAGAATACAATTTTCCATGTATCTGGATGCTCACGGTAAGTGGCACGCCACCGGTTCCCTGCTTCCCCTGTGGATTTCCAATGCGGAAGCGCAAATCGGAGAAGCCATCGGTGAGGAAGTGGTCGTTTAGTTCCCCTAATTCTTGCTTTGACAAAAAAGATTGGCATTGTTACGGCTTCAGCCGTTGTGGTGGCCAACATGATTGGCACAGGTGTATTCACAAGTCTCGGTTATCAGCTTTCCGAACTGCAGAATACCTGGACAATAATGCTCCTTTGGGTTTCGGGAGGTCTGCTCTCCCTTTTTGGCGCCTTTGCTTATTCTGAATTGGGCACTCATTTCCCCGCATCCGGGGGCGACTACGTTTATCTTTCCAAAATTTTTCACCCGCTTGCTGGATATTTATCTGGATGGACGGGGTTAACCGTCGGTTTCTCGGCACCTGTAGCATTGGCCGCGATGGCACTCACCCGATATCTCAGTCCATTCGGTCTTGGGGATACGCCAGCCCTGGCGATCGTTGTCATCGTGCTGATATCGATCATGCATAGCATCAGCATTAAACAGAGCAGCAGGTTTCACAATTGCACAACCCTCATCAAAGTATTGTTTCTTATAGTGCTGATCTTATTGGGGCTGCTGTTACCACAAAGCTCAGCTGACGCGCTCCTTTTCGATGGCTCCTGGAAAAAAGAAGTGGTCAGCACCGGCTTTGCTGTGTCGATGATTTATGTGAGCTATGCCTATACAGGATGGAACGCCGCGGCGTATATCACAGGAGAAATTGAACAACCGAGGAAAAATCTTCCCCGCTCCCTGATCATGAGTACCCTCTTTGTTTCTCTCCTCTATATCCTTTTTCAATTTGTGTTGTTGAAACATGCGGGAGTTTCAGAATTACGGGGCAGAGAGGATGTGGCTTATATCTCTTTTTCCAATTTACTTGGCGGGAGTGCCGCAAAATGGATCAGCCTTTTTATCGCTTTTCAATTACTAGCTACCATTTCCTCGTACCAGTGGGTGGGGCCCAGGGTTACCTGGGCGATGGCCTCTGATCACCGGCTCTGGAAAAGGCTCGCCTGGAAAAATTTAAACGGCATTCCTGTAGCTGCTCTCTGGACCCAGGCGGCCATCAGTATTTTGCTGACCCTCACAGGTTCCTTTGAACAGGTACTATTGTACTGCGGATTTGTACTTCAATTCATGGCGAATCTTACTGTAGCTTCCAGCCTGTTTCTTATCAAAGGTTCAGGCAGAGAATTTCGCAGCCCGCTAAGGCCCTGGCTTCAAATCATCTTCCTTCTTTTCAATACCGTTGTACTCATATTTACTTTTGTGCAAAGACCAAAAGAAAGTCTCATGGGACTCGCTCTGCTGGGAATAGGTGCACTGATCTATCTGTTCGATCAACCGGCACGTAGAGATCAACGTGAGGAGACCAATGTTTAGGCGATCGAAAATTAACTTTAATTTCTGCAAGGCCGTTATTTCGAACTTTTACGCGGCACCTTAATTTTACTCAGTAATTTGAAATGTTTTACATCTGAATAGTCGTACTGGTAGATGCCTTCCGGACTTGTGACAATAAGAATATTATTATGAGGGATAACGTCGAAGGCTTCAACAGATTTCTCAAGCCTCAACAACTTTAGATTTTTTGGATCATCGGCGTCATAGATCTTCAACCCATGCTCTGCTTCACAGATAAAAAGCAAACCATTGTCAATACCCAAACCATGGGGATTGTTCATTGGATAAGTTCTGAGTAGTTTGGGATTATTGACGTCTTCCACATCAAGAACATCCAACTGGTTGACGCCACGGGTGCAGGTAGTACCAGTTCGCAAAGTGGAATAGGCATATTTACCATCAGTTACTACCGGATCACAGGCGGTGGCGTGGGAGAACGCTCCTTTGGCTGCAGGAGCCGAGGCACTGGATACATCATAAATAAAAATTCCACTTGCCGACCCGATGAACAAATGCTCGTCGAATGGAAAAATGGATTCAATCTGCCAACCAATAGGTATGGTACTCGTCAGTTCTGGCTTGGCCGGATTGGTCAGCGTAAGCGCATTCAGGGTGGACTGACTTACCGTGTAAAGATAATTATGCGAGATGGCGAAGCGGCTGGTTGATCCTGCCTTACCATTGACACCACCGGTTTTTTCACTGCTTGATGCATTGGGCAAATTACCGACGTCGTTGGAATACCAGAGTCCCGGCTCGGTATAAATAGTTGTGTCTTTGGTGATGAGTCCTATGAGTATCAGGGTGGAATCTGTTGAATATCCTTTGTCGGTAAACATATCCCTCCTTACTGATTCTAGTTTTGCGTTCAGCGGGTCATTAATGTTGATGGCAACAAGGTCTGAAGAAAGGTCGGCATACAGGTAACTACCGTGCATGGCGATATCCAAATTGCCGGGAATGTTTATGAACGCGGTGTTTACAGGATTCCGGGGATCGGAGTTGTCGATGATATGGACTCCCTTATCGATCTCACTGATGAGGAGATACTTACCCCTGACGTATATCTTTCCCGGATTTTCAAGCAGACGCGGCTCACTGCTTTTTACATTGGCAAGTACATCCGAGCGGTTCGCAAAAACAGGTTGAGTTATTGTGTAAGTAAACTTTTGAAGATTGTTCTCTTTCTTTGCGCAACCCTGCAATATTATCATCGCCAGCAGAAAGAGGAGCGGGCGGGAGGGTGGGGGGAACTTATTCATAACAAGGGTTTTCAACCTGACAAACAAGCTTAAACGAACGTTGCAACAGGGCAGAAACAGAAAGAGAAAGAGGAAGAGGAAGAGGGCAGAAACAGAAACAGAAACAGAAACAGAAAGAGGAAGAGGAAGAGGAAGGATCAGAGCAAAGAAAAGAGAGCGGAGTGCGGAAAGAGATCCGTCCCTCTCAACTCTTTCTCTTTCTGATTTTTAAGCTACGGCCAGCGCCCTGGCTTTCTGATGGGCCCACATTCGCTGGAATGGTTCGCTGTTAGCAAGCAGGTAATCAAAGTTTCCCTGATCGATAATTCTTCCCTTTTCCAGGATATAAATATAATCGAACTGTTCGAGCAGGTGCAGCCGGTGCAAGGAAGAGATCATCGACTTCTCCCGGAACCGGGCAAATAATTTCTGATAGATCAAGACTTCACTGGTGGGGTCCACACTGCTGGTCGGTTCATCAAGCAGGATCAATTGACTGTCCCGTGCCGCCAATATTCCCCTGGCGAGGGCCAGTCTTTGTTTTTGTCCACCGGAAAGGTTCACCCCTTTCTCTCTGATATCGGTCTTAAGGCCCTCAGGCATTGTTCTGATCACCTCGGTCAAATGGGCAATTTCGCAAACTTCATTGATCTCCTCACGAGTACAGGGAAGGCCCAGCGTAATATTATATTCCATTGTGTTCTCAAAGATCTCGGGGTCCTGGGGAAACAATGTGGCCGTATCATGAATACTTTCAATAGTATAAGGCTCCGCGTCAATCCGGAGTTCGGATCCCGGAGAAGGTAGATATAGGCCTCGCAGCAATGAAAGCAATGTACTTTTTCCGCTGCCGCTTTCCCCGATCAATGCGATCTTTTGCCCTCTGTTGATACGCAGATTCAGGTCGTGAAGACTCTGCGGAGAATACTGCGCGTCGTAGGAAGGCCTGTGGGAAAAATTTAGCTTTTTGATTTCCATGGTTGCCCAGCCGGATGGTAGATCTTCGGGCTGGTCGGACCGATGTTTGGTCTGATAGGCAGATGTGATCTCTGCGGCGCCCTGGAGATTTGTATTGAACTGTACCAGGTTGGTGTATTGCGATGCTACATTCTGAAAAACACTGGTAAACTGATTAACAAAACCGAGCAGCGTCACCAGCCCTGCAATTTGAAAAGCCTTGCCAGGCACCCAATTCTGGTGAACAAATCCGATGACAATGACACCGTAGATCAGCGTGATCATCATTTCCGCGACAAACCATTTCCATTCATTGGTAATGGCGTTCCTCCGGAAAGGCGCTGAAACCAGTTTTACTTTTGACAATAGTCCCCTTTCCATGCTCCGTTCCAGGCGAAGGGTGATCACCGTTCTGACATTGGACAACGTGTCGAAAAGATTTGAGCTCACTTCATGTTCCTTCTCATTTACCTCCCGAAGCGTGCTGATAAAGGGCTTGTCAAATTTTGAGATCATGAATATCGTTATCAGCCCCATGCCGACGGCTATGGAACCAAACAATGGCGAGAAATAGAGTATTGCCGAAACCGAGAATACAAATTTTGTAAGCGTGTATACATAACCGAAACCGGTGTCAAAGAACCCGCGAAGTGCTTCATAGGCTTTTCGAATGCGGTTGATGGTGGCCCCGCTATGATGGTCCTGGTGCCATTTGGCGGTGAGATGCAGGGTCTGGTGAAATTTTTCCTGCATGAAATTGCGGCTGATGTTGAAGGCGAGATTGCGTTCCATAATCCTTGCCGGCCCATGAAAACACCATTCAATCAACTTCAGGGAAATATATGCCCCCACATAATAAAGGGAATAGGTCCAAACTTGTGAAAAATCCGCCTGGGCTTTCCCAATAAACCAGCCAAGAAGCAGGGGATTCAGGGAAAAGATCACATTAGCCACGATAAACATGGCGTAGATCATGGCCATTTTTTTCCGCTCTCTCCGCGCATAATGCCAGGAGGTTTTTAGCAGGGAAATATAAGGGTTGGTCATCTGTCAGGGTTACTGCACTGTGCCTCGCAGGGATCGGGTTAGCGTCCCAACTTTCACACACCACAAATTAGGGGTTATACGGTTTAAGATTCAACGTGAATATGCCTGTATTATTGAGCAGTTTTGAAAGATTCTTGCAGTTAGTCGCTATTCTCTTCATATCGTCGGCTCTGCGGGTTAATTTTACACTTGTATTCCCTCAAACTAGTGTTAATTTCAGAAGCATGATGAGCAAACTGATCACTGTTTTTTCCAGGTTGTTATCTTGTTTACCGTTACTGCTGCTCCTTCAGGTGATGAGCTTTTCTTTTGTTGCCCGCTCACAGGAAAAAACAGACCGGTTTCTTAAAAAACTGATTCGGAGAGGGGCCGACGACCAGTTAAAAATGATACTGAATCATCCCGACAGTTTCCGTTACCAGCTTATCTACACGAAGATCGACCGCAACGAAAAAAATGAGCCACTGTTCAGGAATTATTATTTCCATGTGGATCCAACACTTTACTTCAATCCGGCTTCCATGGTCAAGTTACCAACAGCCCTGATCGCCCTGGAAAAACTCAACGATCTACATATAGCAGGTCTGGACCGCTCAACACCCATGTTCACCGACTCAGGATATGAAAAACAAACTGCGGTGTCGGTGGATACAAGTGCTGAGATTGGCCTTCCTTCGATCGGACAATATATCAAAAGAGTGTTCCTTGTAAGTGACAATGAAGCCTATAACAGGCTCTATGAATTTGTGGGGCAGGAGCTTCTAAATAAAAGACTGTGGGAGATGGGTTATCATCAAACGCGGATAGTGCGTCGTTTTGTAACGATGAATGAAGAACAGAACAGGCATACCAATCCGATCCGCTTTGTTAAGAATGGCCGTCTCATATACGATCAGCCAGGATTGTACAACACGCTGTCTTTCGATTTCAGCAGGAAAGTGCTGATCGGCCAGGCGCATTATAACCGCGATGATTCGCTAATTCATCAACCGATGGATTTTACTACCCATAACAATTTTCCTCTGGAAGACATGCAGCAGGTACTGCAGGCTGCGCTCTTCCCGGAATCCGTACCTCCGTCCAAACGATTCAGGATAAACGAAGCCGACCACCGCTTCCTGCTGGAATACATGGCTAAACTTCCTTCCCAAAGTCAGCACCCAAATTATGACACGGCTGAATTCTTTGATAGTTATACGAAATTCTTTCTGTTCAAAGCCGGACGGTCAAAGATCCCTGACTATATACAGGACTTCAATAAAACGGGGTGGTCTTATGGATTTCTCACCGATGTAGCGTATATCCGGGATACCCTTCACAAGGTGGAGTTCATGCTGAGTGGCACTATCTACACTAACAGGGATGGCATACTTAATGACGACAAGTATGAATACGAAGAAACGGGATATCCTTTTTTTAAGAAGATGGGGGAGATCATTTATAATTATGAACTGAAAAGAAAAAGAAAATTCAAACCAACGTTCTGATCACTTCCTTGTGAACATGATTTCCATGGTTTTCATTTCATTGCCGCCGTCATCAACGATAAACATTTCCAGGTATTGATGGTTGCTGTCAGCAAACCTGAAGTTTTCTTTCATTACGACATCTTTGCCCAGCATGGGGTCATAGGATTTCCCGACGAACCGGATTGTTTTTGCGGGTTCATCCCATTTCCCTTCCATGTTCATAATGCCCGTACCCATGTTGTCGATCCAGGTGCTATAAAAAGTCTCCTTTGCATTATCATAGGCGAGGGTTCCAACACCTTCCATCGGCATGCCCATGAAATTGCCATTGAACCTTGATTCCTGGTAGCGTCCGCCGAGGATCATTTTCATGGTGCAGGTCCCGGAACTTTTCACGGGTTCCTTAGCTGGCTCGAGCCATAAACTTGTGTAGGTATCCCAGACGCCGTCTGAGGCGGAGATCATATGATGAACCGCACCGGGAGTCATATATTTTTCCCAGGCAACACGGCTGTCTTCCTGACTAAACACCGCCAAGGAAATTATGAGTGAGGGAAGAAAAAACAAACCGGTTGGGAAGGCGCGGGGCATATTGAATCTTTCAGCGAATTTACCCCAAATTCAGTTTGGGCAACCTTATTTTGACATTTTCCCTGACCATTTTGCCAATATCTCCATCAGCGTATCCTTGTTCACGGGTTTGCTGATATAATCGTCCATGCCTGAAGCAAAACATTGTTCCCTGTCGTCATCCATCGTGTTGGCGGTCATGGCGATAACAACGGGTTGTTTCGTCAGGCAGAGCCTGATCATGCGGGTGGCCTGGAGTCCATCCATCACTGGCATCTGTACATCCATCAGGATTACGTCGTAGAGATTTTCACCCACCATTTCGAGCACGGCCTTGCCCTCTGCAGCCAGCTTAGGCTCATACCCAAGTTTCTTCAACAACATGAGAGACAATTGCTGATTCATTTCATCGTCTTCAGCCACAAGGATATTCAGGGGATATTGTATTGCAAATTCTTTTGAAAAGCTGTGTATCAGCTTGTCTTTTGGTTGTTCGTCGTGTTCTTTCATGGAATCAATGCCATCTCGCTGGTCATTTCTCTTCACGACATTCGTTCCGGTGGCGCCGTCCAGCGCACTGGCTATTGCGCCACTACAGTTCAGGATAGATTGAAGATAATCCCGTTGTTCCTGGTCAAGGCCAGTGCCTTCCATCAAATTACCCATGCCGGTAATACCATTCAGCGGAGTCCGGATCTTGTGATTCAGCTGAATAAGCGCATTGTGTCCATTCTGCTTTTCATAATGTAGGAGCGCTTCCAGTTTCACTACTTCGCTTTGAGTTTCTGCCCCCGTATGCTTCAATGCGCGGATCTTCGATTTCCAATAGAAATACATCGCGATAGTCGCAAATACCAGAACGAAAAGCGATGGCCAGAGATCGACCCAGGCTATAAAAAGCAACACAAAATCAAGTTTGAGGTTCATAAGCCTTAGTTTTTTCATTCATCAGCACGATAGCTTCTGCAGTTGCCAGTTTTTTGAGTAGTGAGATGTCCTTCAGATGAGGATTCCAGTGAAATAATAATTTGTCTATTGGCTGCCAGAGCAGCACCCAGCTAAATACATCAATGATGTTACTGATGCCTGATTGCAGGTTATGATTGTCGTCCAGTAATACCATCAGAAAGCCCTGAGAGATAACAACCACAACCAGGCTCACAACCAGCAGAAGCCAGGTTCTTTTTTTAAATCGCGCGAATTCCAGTTCCCTTATCTTTTGCCTTGCCGCAAAATGTCTTCTCAGTGCATAGAGCAGCGGTTCAGTGTATTGCCTGTCGATTTCTGTGTCACATTTGAATTTGAAGAATACAACCGAATAACGCTTTACTGAACTGGTTGCCATGGCCAGGTATTGTTCCAGTTTGTGGCTGAGCTGCCTTCTGTATATCGGGGCGGGATCATGTTCATTGAAATAATCCTCAATCGTGGTCAGATCGACCTTAAGGTAGATGTTGATGGTCTGGGTAAAAGGATCTGACATAGGAAATGCTCCCCGATACCGGGTAGGACAGATTAAAACTCCGCGGCAGCAGTTTTATTGGTTGGATGGAGAACCATTTTCAAGAAACCAGGGTTTTCATGTAGGCCCTCTATTGCTTCAGGTATTTATCAAACCACTGGCAATAACGCTCATACCTGTCCATAATGAAGCTGGGCTGTGTGAATGAATGAAATTGACCCGGATAAACGACGAGTTCAGTAGGCACGTCCAGTGCACGCAAGGCCTGGTACATCTGTTCGCCACCGTTCAGGGGCACATTGAAGTCTTTGTCACCTCCCATGAATAGGGTGGGTGTCCGGATCCTGTCGGCATGGAGAAAGGGATAAGAAATCTTAAGGTATTTGCCAAGGTTGCCCTTGATCCATGGTTGCCCGATCTCATACTCATACTGGTTGATATACATGTCTACCCCATACAATGACAAGGGCGCTGCGGTTCCGGCACCGCTACACGCGGCAGCAAATCGCTTGTCAGAAGCGATTGTGTAATCGGTCAGCATGCCGCCATAGCTCCATCCCCCGATGCCCAGTTTTTTGGGATCGGCTACGCCTTTTGCCACCAGGTGGTCTGCGGCGCCGAGAATATCCATCACCTCAAGGCCGCCCCAGTTGCCCGAGATCACTCTGGAATATTTAAGTCCACGGCCGCTGCTTCCCCTGTAGTTGAGGCTCGCCACTGCAAATCCATTTGCTGCAATCATCTGGCAGGTCTGATCAAAACCATATTCATCCTGCGAAACGGGTCCACCATGAAGAAAGAATACCAGGGGAAGGTTGGATGTGTCCCCTGATGGCGGGTAATACAATAAGCCGGAAACGAGTGTGCCGTCCTTACTCTTTGACTGATACTTCGCCACCCGCGCCAATGACAATGAATTCAAAAAATCGTCGTTTATGTGCGACAGTTTTCTGATCTCGCCGGGTTGCACAGCATAGATCTCGCCGGGTACCTGGGGCTCAGCCATCAGTGCGGCCCAGCCACCGTCTTTGCGGGGTTCGGCTACCATAAATGTTCTTTCACCGCCGGCAATTTTACTGACTTGCCCCGTGGATATATCGAATGAAGCGAGATAGGTTTCAATGTCGTCCTCTACCAGCCCGGTAATGGTTTTACCATCTTCAGACCACCTGTGAACATATACCGGGCGGTCCAGGTTTTTTGAAAGAAGTTTCGGTTCACCTCCGTTGACGCTTATCATGCAGAGCACTTCCTGGTCATAATAGTCAGCGTTGTCTTCATTGTTAGTACGCATGTAAGCAATCCATTTTCCGTCCGGACTCCATCTGGGGCTCTCATCTCCCCCCTTCCATGTGGTTATCCGTGATGGAACAGCATCTTCCCTGGGATTAATCACCCAGACGTCCTTGTTTCGGTTCCGGTCCGGGTCGGAAGTTTGATTGCTCACAAAAACTATCTTGTCACCGGTAGGGCTCCACGCAGGGTCAGTTTCATTGAAGTTTCCTTTGGTGAGTGTAAAACTGGTTTTGGAGGCGATGTCGAAAATATAGAGATGTGTCTTGCGCGTATCGTAGGCATATCCTTCGATATCTTCCTTGAATTTGTACCGGTTTATAACATACGGTTTTCGTTTGTTGTACACTGTTGTATCCAGGGAATCCTTCATTTCAAGTACCAGCTTTTTACTGTCGGGGCTCCATCCATAGTTGCTGATCTCGCCCTCCTCATCAGTTAACTTATCGGGATCGCCTCCTTTCAGATTGAGAAGCCAGACCTGATTGTTATCGCCTTCACGCGAAGAGAGAAAGGAAATGAATTTTCCATCCGGACTCCATTGGGGGGAAGTCTCCGAACCTTCGCCTCTGGTCAATTGCAGTGTTTCACGACCATCCCAGCTTACCATATGCAGATGGGTGAAAGACTGGTCTTTTACCGAATCCATATTGGCTACCGTATAGACCACCCATTTTCCGTCAGGTGAAACGACCGGGGTATTAACGGATCTTATTTTAAAGATGTCTGAAGGCTTGAGAGTTCTTTTGGAATTATTCTGTGCCCCTGCGGAAAGAAAAAGCAAAATAAAAACTGCCGGGAAGCAAAGCGTGGATTTCATCAATGTGGTGTTTAATCAGTCAGAAAGATACTAACTAAGAGCCGAGATTTGTCTCGTTCTTCTCCCGTAAATTCTTTGATCCTAAGAACTAACTTTAGGGCCATAGTTTACTAATATGAAAGCCATCATCAAACTGGAAGAATTTGCAAAACTCGCGGGATGTTTTATTGCTTCGACATATCTCGGTTACCCCTGGTGGTTGTTCTGGGCACTGCTCTTGATTCCGGACCTCAGCATGATCGGATACCTGATCAATACACGAACAGGAGCAGTTTTATACAACCTTGTGCACCACCGGGGGGTTGCTATAATAATAGGATTTGCTGGTTTCCTTTTGCAATCTACACCCACGATCATGGTGGCCCTGATCTTATTTGGTCATAGTTCTATGGACCGCATGTTTGGTTACGGATTGAAGTACAGTGACAATTTTCAGCACACGCATCTGGGATGGATCGGTAAAAAATAATAGAAGACTGCCTGGGGTCTCAGTTCCGTCCCGCTGACCAGGTATCCCTGGCCCAAAAGTCCCGCATGGGCACAAGTCAATCTTCTGTCCTGCCTTCTTTGTCTTTGGGTTTATCGTCAGTATGCACGGTGGGTTCCACGCCTCCTTTTTTCAGGCCATCAAGCTCGGTAAGCTGGGGATCTGATTTTCTTTGGCTAGGATCGCCGTTGGTAGTGCTTGGCGATTCTTTTGGTTTGTTTTTATCTGCCTTTTCCATTTACTGAAATTTGATAATGAAAGTTACAGGATTTCTCTTAGCGAACACCTGTTTGTTGAACTTTCCCGGATGAAAAATTAATTGAAATATCATGCCAGCGATCCGGTATTGAGAAACTGCTGCACTTTTTCCAGTAGCGGCATTTCTTTTTCAATCAGTTTTTTAAGAAGTTCTATCTGGTTATTGGCGCGAATCAAATTATGGCCCGGATATTTTGCGCCGTAATACCGATCGTTGTTCAGGTGATCTGTTAAAAAACGAAGCGCCTGCATATATATCATGTATTTGCCGGCATACACGAAAAGTTGTTTCTCAATATCTGTCAGCTCATCTTTCATTTCTCCGAGGTAACCTCTCAGGATGGCTTCAAAATATTCATCCCTCACCTGGATTTTTGTGAAGTCTTTTTCTTCCTCGCTAACAGGAGACAGATAAGTTCGCATCATGTCGCCAACATCACTGATAAAATAACCACTCATCACCGTATCCAGGTCGATCACGCATAGTCCCTGGTCTGCCTCGTTGAACAGCACATTGCTGATCTTGGTATCATGATGGGTTACTCTTTTTTTCAACCCGCCATTGTTGCAAAGCAACTGGAATTCTTCAGCAATCTTTTTGTAGCTCTTTAATTTATCTATTGACCCGGCACTCTTCGCTATTCTCGCAGGATCCCCATTGCTGAGCGACTGGTCGAATTGCTCATAGCGCAGGGGGAGGTTGTGAAAGTCAGGGATCGTGTCTTTGAGCAAGCTGCTGTCGAACTCGCAGAGCAACCTTGTGAACTTACCAAACTGCCTGGCTGCTTCGAATGCAAGCGACGGAGACTGGATGGTATCGTAAGTTCGTGAACCTTCTACAAAGACAAACATCCTGAAATGTCCTCCCGATTGCTCTACCATTTCCTGTTGGTCAATTGTTGTGAGCGGCTTAACGAAAAGGTAATCCGGCGCCTTCAATTTCAGATAATCGTCAAGTGCCTTAAGATTTGCTGCGATAGCGTCGGGGTCATTGAATACCGACGTGTTGATCTTTTGAAGTATAAATGTCTTGCCCTGGTCCCTGACGAGCCATGTGTTGTTGATGAGCCCTGTTCCAAAGAGATGTATGGCTCCTGTTTCAGGATGCAATCCATATCGGGCTGCAATTTCATTCAGCATGTATGATGTTATTTGTGCTTTCAAACATACACGATTCCGGTGTAGTGAGGGCAATCTGCTTTGAAGAGAAAGTAAGCAACCCAACGCCGCGGGAGATTCCTAAAAACAAAAAGGGGCCAGGATAAAAATCCAGCCCCGTTTTAAAATCCAATATCCTATGAAAAACCATTCTATAGACGTGTAAACTGGATAGATTATTGTATCTCAAAGAAATACATAGAAGAATTGTTATTCACAAAAATCGGCCGGAATTTGGTCGGGGAACGCTTAGATCAGACCATTTCCTGCAGTAAATCCACGCTTCTCGGGGTATCTACTAGAAGGGCTTTGGTAAGAATACCACAGGTAAGTGAAACCGTGTATACCATATGACAATTATCATTAAGAAGCTAAAAAAGTAATTCACATTTGTTGCCATCTATATGCAGATGCCGGATATTTGTGATGTCAGAAATCAATGGCATCCCCGTTCTCGAAATCCGTTCCCTTGAAAAACCAGCTGTATCAATTTGAGCCCGTTTGAAACCGTTCCGTGAAAACCAAAGTCCAATTTTCTCATGACCGACCTGCTTTCGAAGTCATTACCAGGGAAAAAAGATTATCCCCGCTTTAGGCGGGGATTTTTTTGATAGTTTATGGTGGCTTTTCTGAATCTGCTGGGTTCGGCGAAGGGACCAAACAAACAATCCGGTTTAAATAATCCGTCTTTCCTTAATTTTTCTTTTCCGTCGTGACCAGGAAATCTGCATCCTGCAGGACCTGCGCCCATTGCGCCTCACGATCCTGGATGCTGCTGATGACTGTCTGTAAAAAATGGTGACGCGGACGCGGAGCCATGGTCTGTCTCATACTTTGTCTTACAGCGAGCATAACCGTAAGTTCATCAAGATGTGGTTCCATCGAAACGATCTTTTCTACCAGGAAATTAAATTCCCAGGGATCATCGGGACAAAAAATCTGCTCATTTTGACGTTGAGAAGCTTTGCGCTGATTGTATGTTTCCCAGGAGGCTGAAAGTATTTCTGAAAGGTACATGGTCGATAGGGTTTGGGTATCACAAAGTTATCTACCGATCTCACTCCATGAAAGGGTGCGAATACCCTTTTTTTCACCGTATAAATACTGATTGTTTTCAAGCAAAATCTCGCAAAAAACTGTTCGCGGTTTTCGGCAACGGGAAAACGCTAAAAGCTTGAAAGCCTTGCCACCATTGGTTCAGGGAAGCATCGGCATATGCATTTTCAATTCCCCGAATCGTTTCCTGAACCTGTCCCTGGCCGCTATTTCAGGACTGTGATAATATTTCCCGTTACTGCGTTTACCCACTGTTACGTAGTGCCTGGTTTGGGTGCTATTGTAGTAAAAGATTGCGCCCCAGGTTAGCTTGTCATCGTTATCCTGATCATTGATGGTCTCATATTCTTCGGAACAGATAAGGTTGTTGCGATTGACATAGTAAACTTCTGAATAGGAAACAGAATCACGGATGAATTCCACTTCGAAATAGATCACGTTGTCGTTGTTGGTGGTATACCGCCAGGTTTCTTTATATGGGGTGTCGTCGGCGTAAAATTTGTCGAGATAGAAAACAGAATTGGAACGGTTCGAAAGACTGTCGGCTGCTTCCACGAAATGATATAGATCGTTCAGCTGCGAAGAAGGCCTTTGGCCGAAGAGCAGTACTGGGAACATCATCACCACGAGTATTTGGCAGCATCCTCGTTCCATGAATTAAAGTTAGTTCAAGGAAATGAATCCCCGTGCTGCCATTATCTTTGCCTAATAATTTTTTTTATGGAATACAGACAACTCGGCGGCTCCGGATTAAGGATCCCGGCTCTCAGTTTTGGAACGGCCACCTTTGGGGGAAAAGGAGATTTTTTCAAGGCCTGGGGCAGTACCCAGGTTGAAGAGGCCAGGAGAATGGTAAATCTCTGCCTCGACGCTGGTGTCAATCTTTTCGATACGGCAAACACATATTCACGCGGCCTCTCAGAAGAGATACTTGGTGAAGCCATTAGCGGGTTACGGAACCGGCTGCTCCTCTCTACCAAGGCGACGTTCAGAATGGGTGATGGAGAAAATGACTTCGGGTCTTCCAGGCACCATCTGGTGGCACAGTGTGAAGCCAGCCTTAAACGGCTGCGCACCGATCACATCGAGATCTACCACATGCACGGTTTCGACGGAAATACGCCGGTGCAGGAAACCCTGCGTGCCCTCGATGATCTGATCACGAGCGGAAAGATCGGCTATATCGCCTGTTCGAACTTTTCCGGCTGGCACCTGATGAAATCCCTCTCCATTTCTGAAAGATATGGTTGGGCGAGATATGTGGGCCACCAGGCTTATTATTCCCTGATCAACCGCGAATTTGAATGGGAGCTGATGCCCATAGGCATTGATCAGCAGGTGGGCACACTGGTCTGGAGTCCATTGTCCGGGGGTAGGCTCGCTGGCAAGTTCAGAAGGGGCCAGCCTCTTCCAGAAAGCAGGCTCACCCAGGGAGGCGGCCAGGGACCTGATGTGCCTGACGATTTTCTTTTCAACATCGTGGATGTGCTTGATGAAATCGCCGGCGAAACCGGTCGATCGGTGGCGCAGATATCCCTGAACTGGTTGTTACAGCGACCAACAATATGCAACCTCATCATCGGGGCAAGAAATGAAGAGCAACTGAATGAAAATCTCGGCGCAGTCGGCTGGGCTTTAACTGCCGACCAGGTCAGCAGACTCGATAAGGTAAGTGAGGTTCCTCCCATTTACCCCTACTGGCATCAGCGACAGAATCCGAAATTGAACCCCTTGCCGGTATAAATCACAAACATGAATTATTTCATTCCGCCAACCACTACCATCGGCCACACGCACCTGCGCGTATCCAACATCGAGAAATCATTAACTTTCTACCGCGATATACTTGGATTTGAAATCATGCAGCGTTACAGCGAAAGCGCTGTATTTCTTTCCGCTGGCGGATATCACCATCATATCGGGCTGAATACATGGTATAGCAAGGGCGCACCATTGGCGCCCCACAGGGGTTGCGGGTTGTTTCATGTGGCGATCCTTTACGCGAAGAGACCAGAACTTGCCACTGCACTTAAAAGATTGCTCGATGCAAATTACCCGCTGACCGGTGCTTCCGACCATGGCGTTTCCGAAGCCCTCTACATGAATGATCCCGATGGCAATGGAATAGAACTATATTGGGACAGGCCGAGGGACCGATGGCCACTCGACGCCGGGGGCAACCTCATGATGGTTACAGAACCACTGGACCTGCAAATGCTGCTGGCTGAAGCAGAATAAGATTTTCATTTCAATTCAATAACAATTGCACTATGAAAAGAAGAACATTTTTAGTTAACTCCGGAATAGCTGCTGCTGCGATTACTGCTTCACCTGCTGCTCTGGCAGGTTCCGGAAAACTGGGAAAGAATAAGCTCCCGATGTGGAGAGGATTTAACCTTCTTGATTTTTATTCTCCCGATCCGGAGAAAGGGAGATCTCCGACAACGGAGGCCAGGTTCAAATACATGCGCGACTGGGGATTCAATTTTGTGCGTATCCCAATTCCATATCCGAGATACCTCAAATTCGATCGTACCAAGAACATCACGCCAGAGGAGGTTTATCAGATCAACGAAGCAGAGGTGGAAAAAATCGATCAGCTCGTCTCGCTGGCCCACAAGTACGGCATGCACGTGAGCCTTAACCTCCATCGTGCACCGGGTTATTGCATCAATTCCGGTTTTCACGAGCCGTATAATCTGTGGAGAGACAAGGCTGCACAGGATGCCTTTTATTTCCATTGGAACATGTGGGCAAAGAAATACAAAAGCACGTCTTCTGAAAAAATCAGCTTTGACCTGGTGAACGAACCCAGCATGCGGGAGGACATGAATGACCAGCATTCAGAAAGGGGGCCAGTTCCTGGCGATGTCTATCGTAAGGTTGCCATGGGGGCCATGGAAGCCATTCGCAGGGAAAATCCCAATCACCTTGTTATTGCCGATGGCAATGACGGCGGATCTAATGTTATCCCCGAACTGGCCGATCTGAATATTGCCCAAAGTTGCCGTGGCTATTATCCCGGAACTATCTCCCACTACAAGGCTCCCTGGGCTATGAAGGATCCTGAACATGCGCCCGAACCCAAATGGCCGGGACAGGTTGGTGACAAATACCTCAGCCGGGAAATGCTTGAAAAATTTTATGCGCCCTGGGTCGACCTGGTGAATCAGGGAGTCGGAGTGCACTGTGGAGAATGCGGTTCTTACATTAAAACGCCACACCCTGTGTTCCTCGCCTGGTTCGGTGATGTCATCGACATCCTGAGATCAAATAAAATAGGCTTTGCACTTTGGGAATTCTCTGGTGATTTTGGCGTGCTTAATTCCAATCGAGCCGACGTGAACTATGAAGACTGGCATGGCGAAAAACTCGACCGCAAGCTCCTCAACCTGATCACAAAAAAATAAGTTTATTTTCCGGGCTCCTTTGGCGGCTCGCCACCTTCGGGAACGAAGATCAGCGCTCCGGAATTCATGCAATATCGTTTTCCGGTGGGGGCCGGGCCATCATCGAACACGTGTCCCAGGTGTGAACCGCTTTTGCTGTCTACCACTTCCCATCTTACTATGCCTGCGGATTCATCGCGAACCAGCATTACCGCCTCTCGAGATATCGGGGCATAGAAACTTGGCCATCCGGTTTTTGAATCAAATTTTGTTTCGGAGCTGAACACCGGCTGCAGAGAAGCTGCAGAATAATAAGTTCCCTTTTCATAAAAATGATCAAAGGTTCCCGTAAACGGATGTTCGGTGCCGGCTTTCCTGAGAATGGCATATTCATCGGCACTCAATCGTTTCTTCCAAACATCATCGGATAGCTTCATCGGAAAAACATGGTTCTTTGTTACTGACCTGGGTTCAGGATAACTGTTCTGACCATAACTCATCAGCGAGCTGCCAATGATAAAAAGGACAAGAGGAATATACTTCATACACTATATTTATAAGTGGCATTTCAGTTGAAATGTACGAAGAAAGTCTGCACGCGGTTCATCGACCTCGCATGCCGCATACCCCGATTTCATATTTCCTTAACAAGTCCCTCCCGTCAGAAATGCCGACTTTCACCGCTGGTTCCAGTACGGAATCAGCAATAAGATGAATTCAAAATTTGTGCAACGATGTTTCAATTTTTTCCCCATCTTTGCAACATTGAGGCAAATTTCAGTCATAGCTTTTCTGGTTTTTTTTCATTCGGCTTCGGGTTTTGGCCAAAACTGCCGGCTGACACTGACCGGACATATCCAGGACGCGGACAGCAGGGAAGAACTTGCAGGTGCCACGATAGAATTGCTGGAACTAAAGAAATCATTTACAACCGACAATAATGGCGATTTTAGGTACGAGGGGCTGTGCTCCGGGAAATACACAGTACGCGTTAGTCATGCTGGTTGTCTTACCGTAGACAAACCAATTATGCTTCAGAAGAACCAGCACCTGGATGTTTCTATGCCACACCTGCGCAACAATTTAACCGAGGTGATCATCAACGGTGAAAAGTCAGTACCCAATACCGGATTTCGCGAGCAATTGGACCAGAGGATCCTGGATGCTTCCCGAGGTTATAACATTGCGGACGCCCTTAGTCATATTAATGGTGTGACCATGTTGCAAACTGGTTCCACGGTAGCCAAACCGGTAATACATGGACTGCACAGTACCAGGATACTAACGATAAACAATGGGGTAAGACAGGAAGGACAACAGTGGGGCAACGAGCATGCTCCCGAAATTGACCCATATATCGCCGACAGGATAAACGTAATTAAAGGAGTGGATGAACTCCGGTACGGATCAGATGCAATCGGCGGAGTGATTCTGATAGATCCTAAACCTATTCGTTCTCTTCCCGGGACTGCTGCTGAATTAAACACCGGCTGGTCTACCAACAACCGGCAATATGTGGTGTCCGGTGTGTTTGAGCAACAGCTCAGAAAAATTGGCGCACTCAGTTATCGCATCCAGGGTACGTTGAAGCGGGCCGCCAATGTGCGGACCCCCGATTACAGGATGAACAATACGGGCCTGAGGGAACTGAATTATTCGGCCGGAGTCAACTGGAAAAAAGAACATTATCAGCTTCAGGCTTTCTACAGTCAGTTCGAAACGAAGATTGGCATTTTTACAGGCGCCCATATTGGCAACCAGAGTGACCTGCTCACCAAAATAAACCTTCCAAAACCTGATGACGTATTTCTTGGAGATAATACGTACGATCTTAAAAGACCAAGACAGGAAGTGTTGCACCGGCTTTTCAAATTAAAAGCCACGGCAGATCACAAGGGTCATAAACTTGGTCTCACCCTGGCCAGCCAGTACAATCACCGGGACGAATTTGACATCGTGCGCAATCCTGCCAATACAAAACCGCAGGTGAGCCTGGCCATCATAACCTTATCGGAAGAACTCGTGTATGAGCATCCCGTGATTTCGAATTTCAGGGGAACTGCGGGCATTTCTTTGATGCAGCAGGACAATTCATATTCGGGAAGGTACCTGATCCCGAATTACCTGTCCTCGTCCTATGGAGGCTATTTTATAGAAAGATGGTCGAAGAATAAACTTGACCTGGAGGCTGGTGTTCGCTTCGATCAAAAGAAGATTTCAACTAAACGACTGAGGTATGGGGGCCAGGAAACAGATCATGACTTTCAGTTTGGCACCCTTGCTACCTCCTACAATGCCGGGTACCGGTTTACGTCAAAACTGAAAGCAAATCTCTCCCTGTCGATTTCCAGCAGGGCTCCGCAAGTGAATGAATTACTCATCGATGGCATCCATGAAGGAGCCGGGATATTCGAACAGGGAGACATCGCGCTTAAACCCGAGCATTCGGTGAATCTTTCAACAGGAATGGCCTATCATGATTCTCGGTTTTCACTGGAACTTAATCTCTACTCGAACAAGATCAACAATTTTATTTTTCAGCAACCAATAGCGGACAGTCCGGTGGCTACTATTGTTGGCGCCTTCCCTTTATGGAGATTCAAACAAACCGACGCCCGTCTTCAGGGTGCCGACTTTGCCGCCACCGCCAACCTTTCAAAGCAATTCCAACTGAGCTCACGTTTGTCAATACTAAGGGCGCGCAACCTTGCGATCAGCGACTGGCTGATCCTGATGCCTGCAGACAGGTGGACTAACGGGCTAACTTACACGCTAAAAGATGCGAAAGGAATGTCCGGAGCCTACTTGTCGGCCGAACTGGTTTCTGTGTTCAAACCAAGAGTACCCTCGGCCGCCAGTGGCATCCAGGACTATAAAGAGCCTCCCGGCCCCTATTCCCTCGTGAACCTTGACGCTTCTGCCACCCTGAATCTATTCGGAATGCCTGCTAATATCGGGGTAGGAGTACGAAATCTTTTTAATCAATCATACCGGGATTACATGAACTCATTCAGATATTATACCGATGAGATGGGCAGGAACATAAGCTTCAGGCTCAAACTGCCACTCGATCATTTATTCAAACACAACAGCGATAACTCATGAAGACAGTGATGGCTATCTTAACCTTATTGGTCCTGACCGGCTGCCGTAAGGAATTCAACCGGGAAGAGGACAATGAAAATGAATTGATAACTACTATTATCCTTTCAACGACTGAAGCAGGCAGCAATGACACTTTAAATCACATTTGGGAAGATGTAGATGGACCTGGCGGCGGCGATCCCGAGATTGATACAATTTTGCTGGAACACGGAAAAAATTATGATATTTCCTTTTCCCTTCTTGATAAAACCAAAATCCCTTTTGAGAATATCACTGCAGAAATCGAGGAAGAGTCAAATGTTCACCGCTTTTATTTGCAACCAGATGACGGCACCGGTATCACCATTTCTGACCCTGACAAGGACATTAATGGATTGACTCTGGGCCTGCTCAATAAACTCAACACCACTCAACCCGCAACGGGACATCTTTCTATAACATTGCGGCACTACCCCGATGGTGGCAAGGCAGAAGAAGATGCCATCAACAGTCCGAAGTCAACTACAGACGCAGAAGCTATTTTTCCCGTGGTTGTGAAATAGAAATCAAAAAGTGCCCGTAGGCGGCGGTAGGTATTAGAAATAAACTGCTTCAAACCTTGCGAGCGGGGCCATTTTAGCCTTGTTAAGCGAAAGCGTTTTGGGCGTCAAAGAATAATTATCCACCATCTCCAGGATCTCGCGGAGTTTGTTTTCAGTATCGAGCTGCGGACACGCAATTTGGGTACTGATGAGCCTGTTGATTTTTAAGCGGTTGCCGGCTTTCAATTCATAAGTGCCACCCATTCCGTTGCAGCCACCGAAACCCTCGAACTGGTTCTGATTTGCCCTGAATTTGATATGAATTTCTTTACTGTCCGCTGGTGTTGGACCCACTGGTTTGCCCATCAGTTCAGTGAGTTTCCAGTAAGTTTCCTGAAGGTCCGGAATGGAGCTGTCGGAGGCTGAACTGGTGGTGTCGATATTCTGACTCGCCGAATCTCTCAGGTTCCTGGCAGAATCCGGCTCAGAGGCGCCTCCATCTGTGACGGTTATGGTGGATTCGGGTTCGGAGGCAGCGTTTTGCGGCGACTTGCAGCAGACAAGTAAAAATATCAGGGCCGTTACCGGGAAGTAAAGATGTAATTTTTTCAAAGTGTTATTTTTGATTTTGCAATTGTCTGTTTTGCTTTATTACTTCCCAGTATTCCTTGCCATACGCGACCAGGATTTCCCCGTTTTTTGGAATTTTTTTTCTTGATACGATGTATACCTTATCTCCTTCTTCCACATATTCAGAATTATTGTTGATCCCCTTAACCCTGGATAATCCTTTGGCATCATTTGCATATCTTGCCAGAGCGTTTTTGAAAGGAAGGGCGTCAACCACATGATCACGTTTTATGTAATAAACATAACCGTTTTCGCCGTTGCGGTGGTCCGCATCTTTCCAGCTGGAAATCCTTCCTTTGTATTGAACTATTTTGGAATCTTTTGGGATTTCTAGTTTTGTAAATAAACCTTTTCCTGATCCTGGGATGCTCGAACGTTTAACCACCAATTGCTTTTCTAACAGAGCCATTAATATTGTTGAAAATGGAAAACTTCTTGAACCCGGCGAAGATAGTCTTAAAGCATCACACAGCATCACAGCTACGTGATACATAAACGATATTTTTATACGTGAACATTCTAACTGCCGATAATCCAAAAATACACGACTATGGCCATTACAATTGAAAGAGATCATTTTAAGCATGTGAGTTATCTTTGGGACAATGAAAAAGCGGCATCCTATGGCGACGATCAGATCGCACTACTCATATACAGATCCAACCTTTTAGGAGCCGATCTCAGGCTAACAAATTATGGGGGCGGAAATACATCCTGCAAGATCGAAATGCCAGACCCGCTCACCGGCGATCATACTGAAGTAATGTGGGTTAAGGGCTCCGGCGGTGATCTGGGAACGCTAAAAAGAAATGGCCTCGCCGCGCTTTATATGAACAGGCTTCAGGACCTCAAGAAAATTTACAAAGGTCTCAGCACCGAGGACAGGATGGTCGATCTCTTCAATCATTGCATTTTCGACCTGTCCTCCCGTGCTCCTTCAATTGATACTCCCCTGCACGCATTCCTTCCATTCAAGCATATAGATCATTTGCATCCCGATGCTGCTATCGCGATAGCTGCTTCAAAGGACGGAAAGAAGATTACCCAGGAACTTTTCAATGGTACTATCGGATGGGTGGAATGGCAGAGACCGGGTTTCGACCTGGGACTTAAGCTACAGCAATGCCTTGAACAAAATCCCGGAATTCGGGGTATCATGCTGGGCTCACATGGTTTGTTCACCTGGGGCGACACCGCGTACGAAAGCTATATCAACACACTGGAAGTTATTGAAAGGTGTGCCACCTATATTGAAGATAACATCGCTAAAAAAGGAATCGTATTTGGCGGACAGAAGCTGGCGGCCCTTCCAAAAAAAGACAGGAAGAAAAAGGCCGTTGCGCTGGCTCCGGTGCTGCGTGGTTTCTGCTCATCATCAACCCGGATGATCGGACATTTTACGGATGATGACAGGGTTCTCGAATTCATCGACTCTAAAGACTTAGACAGGCTGGGGCCGTTGGGTACCAGTTGTCCGGATCACTTCCTGCGTACGAAGATCAGCCCACTAATCCTGCGACTTGACGGCAATGAACCTGTGGAAGAAATCAAGGAAAAAATTCTTCCGCAGTTTGAAGACTACAGGAAAATGTATGCGGCATATTATGAGTCCTGTAAACATCCCGACAGCCCGGCTATGCGCGACCCAAACCCAGTTGTAATTGTTTATCCGGGTGTGGGTATGTACACCTTCGCCAAAGACAAGCAAACCGCCAGGGTTGCCGCTGAATTCTACATAAATGCGATTAATGTGATGAAGGGGGCTGAAGCGATATCCAGCTACACTTCCCTTCCTCGACAGGAAGCCTTTAACATTGAATACTGGCTCCTTGAAGAGGCCAAGCTCCAGCGCATGCCGAAACCCAAACCATTGTCGGGCCGTATCGCACTGGTCACTGGCAGCGCAGGCGGTATCGGCAAGGCCATCGCGAGGAAATTTGCCGATGAGGGCGCATGCGTAGTGATTAACGATCACGACAAGGAAAGACTTTCAGCGGCGTCCAGGGAATTTCAAACTCAATATGGAAAGGACGTCTATGCCGATGTGGTGCTGGATGTAACAGACGCCGATGCGATCGCCAATGCGTTCGAGCAGGCCGTGCTCTCCTTCGGTGGAGTAGACATACTCGTTAATTGTGCAGGGCTCTCTATCTCGAAACCACTGGAGGATCATACCGTCCAGGATTGGGACACACTTTATAATGTACTTGTAAAAGGACAGTTCCTGATGACGCAGTCCGCGGTGAACATACTCAGGAAACAGGACCTTGGTGGAGACGTCATCAACATTGTGAGCAAGAACGCCCTCGTATCCGGCCCAAACAACGCGGGTTATGGATCTGCAAAAGCCGCTCAGCTACATCTAAGCCGACTAAACGCCGCTGAACTCGGAAAGGACAAAATCCGGGTTAACGTGATCAATCCCGATGCGGTGATTTCCGACAGCAAAATCTGGGCAGGCGGTTGGGCAGCCGGGAGGGCCAAGGCATACGGCGTAAAAATTGAAGAGCTCCCCGCATATTATGCCCAGCGGACATTACTGAACGAAATTATCTTGCCGGAAGACATAGCGAATGCCTCATTTGTGCTGGTAAGCGGGCTGCTGAATAAGTCCACGGGTAATGTACTAAATGTTGATGGCGGCGTAGCAATGGCCTTCCTCCGATGATTGTAAACTCAATCGGTTGCTAACAATCGCAGTTATATTCTCATGGTGATAATTTGTATGTTCCTTACCATCAGTGCAGGTGCGGAAATGAAAGTCCGATGATATCACCAATAGGAGTCGTGTCGAACTCCTTTTTCCCAGGTGCAAGGTGAATTCAATATATAGAACCGCCGACCTCGGTTTAAGATCTTCTTACCCTCACCGCCTGTAACGATTCGTTCTCTAATTAAATCTGGCGTCATACAAATTCTCTTTCCCACTGCCAGCCCGGAATTCGTTTATTCCGACCTGATAACATGTCTTTCTGAATCAGTTTTGGTGGGCTGAGGTCAGCTTATGCTAGTTCATTAAATGTCACCGGCCTTTACAGCAACGGAACGTAGTTAAACACTCCGGAAAACAGGTACGGGTGGTTTTGGTGGCAATTGAGTGACAGAAGATGATAAGGAAAATACCATTGCTTTCACATCACAGGATTATTTTTACCAAATCATAACTGGTGTGATCATATTGGGAATAATTGGCATAAAATGCCAGATATATTAAATTTCGCTCCTGTTTGCCGGGATATTCCCTTCCGGCAGCGATACTTGAAAGGCTTTGCAGAAGGACCTTGGTTTTGCACTTGTTGGCAGTAACCATAGCTTTATAAAACTGAAACTTAGATGGAGATACCAAAGGCTTTTCGGAAGGACGTTTCAGCCATGTGTTCCTTTTCGTGCGGCAGCTATCTTCCGATTTGGGATTCTGATAAGGTGAGAAGTGCGTGTTCGATAATGACTATCTTCCTGCTTTCTGGCTGACCCATCATGGTACCCGTGTGAAGTCTACTACAGAATACAATGGACGAAATTTGCGTTGCCATGAATAAACTACTGAACATCAACACAGAGAAACGGATCCCGATCTATCTGCAGATCGTTGATTCTATTACCGATGCAATCAGACGAGGGAATTACAAGAAAGGAGAAAGAATATTCTCTATTAATGAACTCAGCAATGAGTATTTTCTCGCGAGAGACACGGTACAGAAAGCATATAATATCCTGCACCACAAAGGTGTAATCACTTCTGTCAAGGGCAAGGGTTATTATATCAAGGACACCAACCTGGGGTCGACATTCAAGGTGCTGCTCTTGTTCAGTAAGATCAGCAATTATAAAAAGCAGATCTACAATGCTTTTGTGCAGACACTTGGCGACAATGCGGAAATTGACATTAAGATCCACCATTTTAATACCAAGATCCTCCGCGACCTGATCACTGACCACCTGACCGACTATGATTATTTCGTGATCATGCCCCATTTTTATGATGATCCCGATGGAGCCCTGAGCATTATCAAAATGATCCCGGATGACCAGTTGGTGATACTTGACAAGAATATTCCATACAGCGACCTGAAATCTCCGGCAGTTTACCAGGACTTTCAGAACGACATTGTCGAGGCCCTTGAACAGGGCATTGACTTGCTGCTGAAGTACAGGAAACTCTATCTTATTTTTCCAAAGATCATCAGTTATTCTCCCGAGATCGCTATGGGTTTCCGGAAATTTTGCATTAGTAACAATTTCAAATTCGAAATCCTTCCCGAGATAGACGAGAAGACAGAAGTGCAGGAGAAAGAAGCCTATATCGTAATTGAAGAGAATGACCTTTGCCAGCTGATCAAAAAATCGAGGGAGAAGGGGTTGAAAATCGGAAAAAATCTCGGCATTATTTCATACAATGATAGTCCCCTCAAGGAAATTCTGCTTGACGGTATTACCGTACTTTCGACCGATCATACAAGGATGGGAGAAACGGCCGCCAATTTTATCCTCCGTAACAGCAAAGAAAAAATCAAAAACCCTTTCGTAATGATCCGGAGAAAATCGCTCTGAGTTGAACTTTTGAATAAATCGCAGCACCTCTGGCAAAATCACGGGGAAATAAAATCGGATGAAAAAAGGCAAAGAATCAAGTGGCATTTTTTTGTTGATCCTGGTGCTGCACACAGCGCTCAACCTGTCCGCCCAGGAAATCGACTATAAGGGTCTGAAGCAGTTGACTCTGCATAAAAAAGATTCAACCGAGTATGTGCTCTATACTCCGGACAGCCTCGAAAGGGATAAGCGATATCCAATTGCGCTGTTCCTGCATGGCTGCTGCGGTACTAACGACCATGCCTCACTGCGAAATGCGGTGGATCCACCAATGCGTATGTGGCACCAGTTTGGCGCAAACAAACAGAAAATACCGACTTACATAATCAGCCCGGCAACCAGTAAGGGTTGGAAAAGACACATGACCGCAATCAAAGCAGTAATCGATGAACTAATACAAAAACAACAGGGGGATTCACAGCGCGTATATATCAGCGGGTTTTCTATGGGGGGAGAGGGCACGGCCCAGTTCCTGGCCGCCTACCCGGATTTTTTCGCGGCGGCGATCACGATGGGTATGACCATTAAGGCCAGTCTGGATTCAATCAAACACATTCCGCTCTGGGTCAACAGGGGCAGCGAAGATTATTATGGAAGAGGACTGGGCAAACAGGTGGCTGAAATGCGACAGTTGAACGGCGCTCCCCCCAACGATAGTTCTACTTCCAACAGAGGTATTAATCCAGTATTCACCAATTTCGATGGCAGGGGTCATGGTATCCAATGGGAAGCAGTCAGCCGGCAGAATCTGACAGAATGGGCCTATTCTAAGATCAATGACGGCAACCAGTATCCGAATGTTTGGTTTACTGCACCACAGTATGGCAAAGAACATACAAAAGGAGAACAAATAAATATACTGGCAGAGGGAAAGGATCCTGACGGCGACATCATCAAAACGGAGTTTTTTGTGAATGGCAGATTGGCAAGAACGCTAACCTCAAGACCTTTTCAGTTAGCGATAACACTTAAGGAAGGTGATACCTATATCGATGCAAAGGTTTACGATAACAAGGGGAAGACTGCAAATGCTACCACTAAGATTTTTGTCAGGCAGAAACCTGCGCTGGTAAACGATCCCCTTCCCAACGGATCCCTGGGTCAGAAATTTGATTTTACTTTTAATACGATTGGGAACGGTCCTTTCACCTTCGCCTTAGATGAGGGCAGCCGGCTCCCGCCAAATTTCATGTTTTACCCCAGCGGACGTATTAAGGGACTTCCAATGACTGTGGCGGGTTCTCCAATTATTATAAGGGCGACTGATAATAATGGGCAAATTATACGTAAACGGTACATGCTCAATGTCAATCCGGGGGTCAAGAACTCAATAGTAATTCAAGACGCAAAAAATAAGGCCGGGAAAAGGCTGGTCATCACGAGGCTTGCCCTTGATGAAGCCGCCAACTTCGACGGCAAGGATTCTGTTTTACGTGATGAGTTACCTGAAACGCATTTCAGCGATCTTGGACCTTACAAAAATTGGTTGTTTATTCAAACCGATCAAAACGACAATAATTCAAAAGACAGCGATGCGGTCTCATTTGTAGTGGATCGACCGGTAGACCTGCTTATAGCATATGAAAAGCTGGAAACGCAGTTCACCTCTACCATTCCCGACTGGCTGAAATCATACAAAAAAGAGCCTGGCCAGATCGTTGCGCAGTATAGATATTACGACGTGTATTCTAAACCAGTCAACGCGGGAAAAATAGTTTTACCCGGCGCCGACGCAGCCTCAAATAAAGTCGGTAGTAACTATTTCATTATCCTGCGAAACTATTAGTTAAAATGTGCTCGCCGAAACCCCGCCCTCTCCGCCGAAAGGACGCCGTCTGCGATCGAAGAGAAAAAATATTCCGCATATCTGCGTTCCCTATGCTTAAAAAAATGCACTTTAAACAACAGGTGGTGACTGAGGTTTTCTGATCTTGTAGCCTCTCAATCCAAAGAAAAGAATTACCAGAATAGAAAGGAGAGGTACGATATAGGCTTTCTGAATACTACCTGTTGCATCAGAAATGGCTGCCATGATAACGGGCACCACTGCACCACCTACGATTGACATCACTAGAAACGAAGAAGCGATCTTGCCTTCTTCGCCGAGCCCCTTGATACCTAATGCAAAAATCGTGGGGAACATGATCGACAAGAAAAATGGCACCGCCAACAGTGAGTAAATCGCAATATTGCCGCTAGTCATTAGCGAGATCGCCAGCAGAAGTACGGTGATCAGTGCATAGGTTGCAAGAAGTTTGGCAGGCGAGATATATCTCATCAGGAATGTGCCGACATACCTTCCCACCATGAATCCCACCATTCCAATCGCTCCCCAAACAAAAGCGGCATCTTTTTCTCCCATGTTGCCAACAAATTTCGAAAATCTTATAAAGAAACTTCCAATACCAACCTGGGTTCCCACATAGCAAAACTCCGCGATAACAGCCCAGGTCACATGACTATGACGGAACACCCTCATCGAAAACGAATGTTTTTCATCGCTGTCTGCTTCTTTCACTTCGGGAAGTTTGCTTAAAGCGAATAAAATGAACACCAACGCCACGATCGCGGCAATTACCAGGTATACTATTTTGATGGTTGAGGCTTCAAAATTCAGGTAGCTACTCAACTGTTGCGGCGACATTTGGTTCAGTTCCTGGTCGCTGTGCTCGATGCCCGAAAGTATATAGTTTCTACCGATCAGGGGGGCAACAAAAGCGCCGACGCCATTGAATGACTGCGCCAAATTCAGTCTTTGTTCTGAACTGGCAGGATCTCCGAGTTTGGTAACGTATGGGTTGGCAACTGTTTCCAGGAATGTGGCGCCTGCGGCCTGTATGAACAGGGCAAAAAGGAAAAAAGTATAGCTCCTTGCTGATGCCGCCGGAAGGAAAAGGAGTGCACCAACGCTAAAAAGAAACAGACCCGTAAGAATACTCTTCTTATAGCCGTATTTGTGCATCAGCCAGCCTGCCGGAAGCGCGAAGGCAAAATAGCCCAGGTACACAGCGATATCGATAAACGATGACTCCGTGTCGGTCAGCTGACACGCTTTTTTCAGGTGCGGGATCAGGATTGGGTTGATGTTGTGCAGGAAGGCCCAGAGAAAGAAGAGCGTGGTAACCATCGCAAAAGCGACGGCATAATTTTTCCTTTGTTGTTGTTGCATGTCGTTAGATAAATTTACAAACCTGTAGCGAATTGTTTTTATTGGACCGCAACAGTATTTACAAGCGTGCCTATCTGATCAATCGTTATGGATACCTGGTCCCCCGGCTGAAGGGTAAAATCATCCGGTGGCACAAGTCCTGTACCTGTCATCAGGAAGGCCCCATACCTGAATGTACACTCTTTATACAACCAGCCCGCAAGTTCGGGCAACTGTCTTTTCATCCTGTCGATGGCCACCGATCCTTTGAAGACTTCTTTGTCACCCCTGGCTATGACAAGGGTTATTTTGGTGGAGGGGTCGATGGGAGCAGAGGGCACATAAATGCATGGGCCGATGGATGCACTTCGTTCATACATCTTTGCCTGGGGCAGATACAAGGGATTGTCGCCTTCGATACTTCGCGAGCTCATATCGTTGCCTACAGTATATCCCTGAATTTTACCTGAGGTACTTATGAAAAGAGTTAGCTCGGGCTCAGGAACGTTCCAGGTTGAATCCTTCCTGATGTAAACATCTGTATTTGGGGCAGCCACGCGATGTGCAGCAGCTTTAAAAAAAAGTTCCGGACGATCGGCGTCATACACCCTTTGATAGCAGTCTGCCCCGCCCTTGTCTTTTGACTCTTCCATGCGGGCGTCGCGACTACGGAGGTAGGTCACTCCCGCCGCCCAGATTTCCTGGTTGCCTATTGGTGCCTGCAGGTCCCTGGCAAGTATGCTTTTCCATTCATTGTCGTCAATGGATTTGCTTTCTTTGATCTGTTGCTGCAATTGCTCGTGCAGTCCATCTCTGTTAATCAGTTCGTCCCAGTTGCCATTTATGGGATAGGCCTTGTTCTCTTTTACAACCAGGATTCCCCTGCCGGTTTTGTATACATGCATATGATTGGTGTGAGTGTGTTATTTTTTTAAATTGTTCAGATCAATACCCAATACTTTCTGGGCAATGGAACGGAGGTCTTCGTAGGAACCCTGCAAGTGGCAGCTGGTCTGCTTGTATTCGTAAGTCGCAGAGGGTTCGAGGGCAATGCCGGGTGATGAAGATTCGATCTCGTAGAAAGGCCCCATCTGCGTGCCATCGGCGAGTGGCCCATCGTTGTAAGCATTGGCCACATCGCCCTTGTAGGGCTGCTTCTGAAGTTCCCACTTGGAGTTTACATATTCCTTGTCGGGCTCAACGGGAAAGAAAATCAGCGAGAGTACGTTTTTTTCAAAATCATAACTGCCCGCCACCGATTTGGTCACCTGCGGAGCAAGGCCAATCTTACTTCGGAATTTTCCATCGGCCCTGAAAAAAAGTACGCTGTCCTTTACGTCAAGTCGGCCAGCAGGGATCTCGCCGAAATAATTATCCGTTATGAATGACTTTATATTTTTCCTGGGGCGGAAGGGAACAATGATTGTCGTTTTTTCGGAAGGAGTTAGCATGGCCAACAGCCACACCGATACCAGGCCCGTTTTTTTATTCCACTCTTTTTTTCCGGTATTCTGCACTTTGTTGGAAGTTTCATACCCTACAAATGTTACGCTCCCGGGTAATGAAGTACCGAGTTTGTTTTCGAGCGCTTTTTTGTCCAGCAATGAGATGGTGCGGTTTACGTTAATATCGAACTGGGTGCCGGAATAATTTACCAGGGTGGCGGATTTTGAGAAGCTTGCTGAATTCGCTGAAGAATTTACAACGTCGTAGCTGATTGTGTCGATGAACCCGGGGACCTGCCATTTTGAAATATTGAAGGAATCGCCTTTTTTAAAATAAAGGGAATACTGACCACCTTCCGGGCCAAGCCAGAATCTTTCTTCACCGCCCACGGGGTTGAATGATTTTTTCTTTTCTCCCGAACTGATCAGGTTATAGTTGAGCCAGCCAAAACTTGTGCCCGTATCCCCCATTGCGGTACTGGTCATCACTCTGCCCTGGTAGTCTGCTGACAGGAGGACCCTGCCGCTACTGTCGGGACTAATGAGTTCCACAACTTTGCCGGTATGCTGCCTAAGGAAGTCCGCATCGTAGGCATATGTTCCTTTTATTTTTGAGGTATCTCCGGCAGCTGAACCTGAGTCCTTTGATTGATTTTCTCCGCAGGCGAGAACAGTAATCGCACTAATTCCTGCAAGCAATACAGAAAGCCTTATGTTCATATGACAATTTTGATTATAAAGATATACCTCTTTTCCAGGGGATGAAGTCATCGTGTTTCAGGGCATCTGCTTTTGCCATCACCTCCCCGCTGGCAACTCTTATAACGTATTCGAATATGCGCTCTCCGGCCTGTTCCACTGTTTCGTTGCCCGAAATGATGGTGCCAGTATCGATGTCAATGATGTCCTGCATCTTCTGAAAAAGTTGGGTGTTGGATGAGAGTTTGAGAACAGGTGTAACTACATTCCCTGTCGGAGTTCCAAGGCCAGTGGTAAAAAGAACGATGTTCGCCCCGGCACCTACTTCCGCGGTGGTAGATTCCACATCCCCTCCGGGGGTACATAATAAATTCAGTCCAGGTTTGGTGACCTTGCCGGGATAGTCCATCACATCGGTTACGGGAGAGGTGCCGCCTTTTTTCGCGGCGCCCGCCGACTTGATTGCGTCGGTGATCAGTCCGTCCCGGATATTTCCGGGTGAAGGGTTGGCATAGAAGCCTGATCCGGCTGCAGTGGCTCTTTGGTTGTAAGTATTCATCAGTTCAATGAACCTGGAAGCAGTTTCCTCCGAAACACAACGGTCACTGAGTTCCTGTTCAACGCCACACAGTTCAGGAAACTCTGAAAGTATAACGGTGCCGCCTAGTGCCACCAGAATGTCTGATGTGTAGCCGATCGCCGGGTTGGCTGAAATTCCCGAAAATCCATCCGAACCACCACATTCCAGCCCTATGCAGAGGTTAGATAGGGGGGCAGGAGACCGGGAAATCCTATTCGCTTCCACGAGTCCCTGAAAAGTTTTTTTAACAGCCTTCTGCAAAAGTATTTTCTCGTTTCCTATATCCTGTTGTTCAAGAATGTATACTGGTTTTTGCAGATCAGGATCTCTTTTTTTCAATTCCTCCTGCAATATCGATACCTGGGCATTCTGACAACCAAGACTGAGTACCGTGGCACCGGCTACGTTGGCATTGGTAATGTATCCTGCCAACAGGCCACACAACGCCTGCGCATCCTGCCTGGTTCCCCCACAACCCAAAGTATGGGTAAGGAATTTTATGCCGTCGATATTTGGAAAGATCCTTTCGGGCTTCTCCTCAAATTCATCAATGAGCAGATCGGAATCGTTCTCTTCCAGTGTGCCATTGCTATAATCTTTCAATAATTTTTGTACATATGATTCGTACGGCGAAGTGCGTGGTTGATAACCCAGGGCCTTTGTAAGCGCTTCCTGCAGCACATCAACATTCTTGTTTTCGCAGAACACAAGGGGTATGATCAGCCAGAAATTTCCCGTACCTACTGATCCGTCGGCACGATGATAGCCATTGAAAGTTCTGTTCGCCCATTTAGACACATCTGGTTGGTGCCAGTTTGTTTTTCTTTCTTTCAGGGAATAGGTTCCTGAAGCGTGCATGATATTGGATGTGGTAATCAGGCCTCCCTGGGGAATGTCGGTTACCGCCTTGCCCACCAGAACTCCATACATGATCAGTTCGTCGCCGGCTTTGAATGACTGCAATGCGAATTTGTGTTTGGAAGGTATCCTGTCCTGGATGATGAGGTCTTTACTTCCGGATTTAACCACCGTACCCTTTTCCAGTGTGGTTAGCGCTACTTCGAGAGTATCACCCGGGTGAATTTTCAAAGTTTTGAGTTGCATGAAAAAGATTTGAGTTTAGGGCGATTTCGTTTGAGTCTGTTTATTGAATATGACCATTGTTATATTGGCTGTTAACCATTCTCCAGATGCCGCGGGGATTTTCATTCTTCAATTCCTCCGGCAGCAGGGCCTTGGGAAAATTCTGGTAACACACCGGCCTGGTAAAGCGATAGATCGCCTGGGTGCCGACAGAAGTCGACTTGCTGTCTGTGGTAGCAGGATAGGGTCCTCCATGAACCATTGCGGCAGTCACTTCAACACCTGTTGGAACATTGTTGACGATGATCCTGCCCGCTTTGAGTTCCAGAATTTCGAGCAGTTCTCGGTGCTTGAGCAGATCATTTTCTGTACCCCACACAGAAACCGTCAGCTGTCCGGGAATTGCCTCCGCTATGCGCAGCAGTTGATCGTTGTCCCTGGCTTCTACGTGTATGGATTCAGGACCGAATATTTCATCCCAAAGTGATTCGTCGTCAAGAAAATTTTCTCCTGTTGATGAAAACATATGAGGGCGGGCATATCCTTTTTTTTCCTCACCAGCAACTGCCATCAGTGAAACGGTGCTTTTATCCGTCACTTTCCGGATACTCTTTGCGTAGCCGGCGTAGATCGCCTCGGTAAGCATTACCGCTCCAGGCGTGGATTTTATTGCTTCGGCAAATTCATTCATAAAGCTTTTGGATTCGGCCGATTGATTGGAGACGATGATACCGGGGTTGGTACAGAATTGCCCGGCGCTAAGCGTGTTGGAGGCTGCGAGCGCCTTGGCAACTTCAGCTCCTTTTGCTTTTAATATTTCCGGCAATACAAAAACAGGGTTCACACTGCCCATTTCCGAATAAACCGGGATGGGTTCCTTTCTTCTTGCTGCGGCGTCAAACAAAGCCTTGCCGCCCGTAAATGACCCGGTAAAGGACACCGCCTTGATGTCGGGATGTTCCACCAGGCGCATGCCTGTGTGGTGCGTCACTCCCTGAATCAGTGAAAAAACTCCATCTGGCAAGCCGGATTCTTTCGCTGCAGTTACAAGTATCTCTGCAACCAGTTCAGAAGTAGCGGGATGACCTGGATGTGCCTTGTACAGCACAGGGCAGCCTGCAGCAAGGGCCGACACTGTATCGCCACCTGCGACTGAGAAGGCAAATGGAAAATTGCTGGCACCGAATACTGCCACCGGACCGATCGCCTGCTGTATTTGTCTGAGATCTGGTTTCGGCAAGGGCGCGCGTTCGGGAATGGCAAGATCAATGATCGCTCTCACCCAGGATCCTTCGCGCAGCAGGGTGGCAAATAACTTAGCCTGGTTAACCGTTCGACTTACCTCTCCATCCAGGCGCGGCCCCGGTAGGCCTGATTCCCTGCTGGCCACACTGATCAGCAGGGCTCTCGAATTGTCGATGCCGGCAGCGAGTTTATCCAGGAACACGGCCTTTTTTTCTGCGGAAAATTTTCTGTACACCGAAAAGGCAGCCGTGGCCTTCATCACTGCCTCATTGATTTCTTCCGTGGATGCCTCGTGAAATAGCTCCGCCTTCGTTTCTCCCGGACCGGTGCCTGTAAATGTTTCTTTGCTTTTTCCTGATTTTGAATAGCCTATGAGTTGATATCCTGTGATTGACATTTTTGTGAAGTTGATCGTTAGTACTGAAAAAACCAGACATCCAGAATAGAAATCCCGGTCCGGCAATGGGCTACAAATAAACAAAGTTAAGGGCAGGCAGGATATTCGTTTCTTGTCTTATTATGGTACTATATTGGCATTTAATCGATTAAAAACATAACTTCATTGACCATCGCTTGATTATGAAACCAATTCTGCGGAAGATAGACACGGGCTATAAAAATCACTCCTTCAGCATCAGGGAAGATATTCATCCCTACTTGTACAATCACTGGCATTATCATCCTGAAGTTGAATTAACATTGATCAGGAAAGGTAAAGGCGTCAGGCTTGTCGGCGACCACATTGGTCAGTTCGTCGACGGCGACCTGGTGTTGTTGGGAGCCAACCTTCCACATCTTTGGAGGAGTGATGAAATCTATTTTCAAGCCTGCCCCGAACAGCATTCAGAGGCCGTGGCTATCCATTTCAGGGAGAATTTCTGGAGTGGCGACTTTCTTTCTTTGCCCGAACTGCACAACATCCGTGACTTGCTTGACCTGGCCAGGCACGGCCTGCTGATCACCGGCAACACGCGGCGTGTGGTCAGCGAAAAGATGGAACTGATATTAAATGCAAATGACGCTTCCCGTATTATCCTTTTACTGGAAATGCTCGACTATATAGCGGGTACCAGGGAATACGAACTGCTCGCCAGTGTCGGATTCGCATCTACTTATGATCTTTCAAATACGGAAAAAGTCAACCTCATCTATAATTACACGTTCAGTAATTTCCAGAAGCACATCAGTATCGCAGACGCAGCGGGCGCTGCAGCCATGAGTCCACATTCTTTCTGCAGGTATTTCAAGTCACGAACTTTTAAAACATACGGGAGATTTGTGCTGGAAGTGAGAATCGGATATGCATGCAAGCTGTTAATTGATAATAAAATGGGTGTTGCCAATATTGCATTTGAATGCGGTTTCAACAACCTCTCAAATTTTAACCGTCAGTTCAAAGCTTTCCTGGGTAAAACCCCACTTCAGTATGTAAAAGATTATACAGGAGGCAAGCGAATTGTTGGCCATCAAAAACAGTTTTTCGGCGAAACCATGAACTGAACTATTTGCCGGATCGGGAAGTCTCATTTTTGACCAGTGAGGGCGAAATTTGCTCAATGATGCAACACCGATACAATTGAATCACCGAATTCGGTAAGTTTCCGGTTTGAAAGATGAGGTACTTTCACAAGCTTATCAATCATTAGTACTATTCATTCAACCTGGACAAATTAATGAAGGAGGGTCTTTATATTTACCAGTGTTAGTCAGCATTTGAGCTTAATTATTAAAGAAGTGAAATCAGCATAGTCCAGTATACAAAATTCTACACGATCTGTAATTTTGGTTTGTTGAACTTTGCGCTAAAAATTATTATAACCTCTGTTTATATCGCAATCGTAGATTTTACACCTGCCTTTTCTAGGGCGGGTTTTTTTTTACCCGGGCAGCACCCTCATTCATTTTTTTTCACAAAAGCTTCTCAGCTTTTACCGAAGACCCGGCGTCAAACTTCCGTTGTATCCCGAGAAGGTCCTGCGTTCTCCGATCACCAGTGATGCTGTCTTTATTGAAAAAGGAAAAATTCAGATACATCAATGACAGCAAAATTGATAGTGTCTCAGTTTAAAATTATTCAGACTGAGACACTACCCGTTTGTCATGCCTTTCGGCGAAGGTTCAAAGATTCCCCCGGAGATTAGTAGCCGGGATTCTGGATGATGTTTGTGTTCCTTGAGGTTTCAGTAAGAGGGACAGGGAAATAAAGATATTTGGTGTCGAATTCCATGTCGCCCGGATTCAGCGATCCGAAAAATGCGTTGTCAAGTGTGATGTATCCCGCCATGTGCCATCTCCTGAGATCAAACCAGCGTTGACCTTCACCTGCCAATTCTCTGAGTCTTTCGTCCATGATCCATTGCATGATCGTGGCCTCATCCGTTTCGGCGGTTGAGAAATCTGCTGGCACGGTGCCGCCGTTCCTTGCCCTGGTACGAACTTCATTTATCGCAGCAATCGCGTCGGACTTGCTACCTCCGGATTTAAGGATGGCTTCTGCTTTCAACAGCAGCACATCCGCATAACGAAGTATCCGGAAATTGTTAACGGATATTTCATTGCTGCCATCTGTCTTGTCACCACCCACAACATATTTTATAAATTTTCTGGGTGTGCCAGGATCAGGATCGATGGTTACGTCCATTCGGGGGTCACCGGCTTCAAAAGCGCTGATCAATTTTGGAGTAGGACGCCATATACCGTTGCTTGAGCCGCCGTTATTACCCTCGTAGAACATTTGAAAGGATGTGCCTGCCGTGCCACAATCGCAGGCATCATTGGCTAGCCAGGTATTTCCACCGTTGCCACTGATGTTCTTGCCTGCCTGGAATTCAAAAAGGGATTCAGAATTGTTCTCGGTATCTTCCTTGAAATTATCATAGAAATCAGCTGTAAGGCTAAGTCCGGTAATTTGATTGAATGCGTCGACTGCGCTTTGATAGGCGGCAGGATTCTTCTCTGAGGAACCTTTAAACACCAATACTTTACCAAGCAGCCCGAGTGCCGCATTTTTTGTGATGCGGCCGGTTTCCGATTCAGGCCAGGATTCTGGCAACTGCGCAACGGCTTTCGTGAGGTCCGTAATCGCCTGGTCCAGCAGCTCGTTGCCTGTTGAGCTCGGCAACCCGATCTGGTCCTGACTGGTGACTACGAGGGTGTCCACCGGGGCTGTACCAAAGAGGTTCCATAACATGTAATGTGCAAAAGAACGCAGGAACAACATTTCTCCTTCGAATGATTCTCTTAGTCCCGGGGTTACGAAAATTTCAGGATCCGCATCGCGCAATTTCGCAAGAACCTTATTAGCGCGGCCTATCATTATATAGCTGCTTCGATAGGCCTGGTCTAATTTGCTGGCGCTGGGATCGAGGCCGCCAAAATATTCCCAGATGTCGCCTTTTGTATTTGTGGTGGAGATGTCATCTGCCGGTTTAAACCATATCTCGAACATGGCTGATCCGCCCGTGCCACCGCTTCCTCCGCCATGATTGGCTGCTGAATAATAATCGATTATTGATGCATAGGCGCCTATCGCTGCTCTCCTGAATTCGCTCTCGGTCTGGAAGTAAGAAAGTTCTGTAACTGTTACAGGAGGAACATTCAGTTCCTTCTTGTTACAGGCCAGGTAAGCAAAAGAAACGACTATCAACAGGGCCATGACTGTTTTGAAACTAACTGTTTTCATGAATTCTTGTTTAGCTCGTTTAATTAAAAGGTTGCCTTTACACCAACAAGGAATTGCCTGGAAGCAGGGAAGAAATCACTGGTTTCAGGATCAAGGCCACTGTATGGGGTTATGGTAAATAAATTAATACCGGTAAGGAATATGCGGAAATTGGAAATTACTTTTGTTCTTGCGAGGAACTGTGGAGAGAAATTATATCCCAGCTGAACATTTTGCAACCGGAAATATCCCGCATCCTCCATCCATCTGTCGGAAAACCTGACATTATTGTTGGGGTCCCCATAAACAGCGCGCGGAACCGATGTATTGGTATTATCCGGAGTCCAGGCCTTGAGTACGGTGGTCAGCATATTTCTTCCATAACCGTTCATGGTTTCTCCGCCCTCTGCCCTCACCGTATTGTAGCGTTGCACATCTCCCCTGAAGGTGAACAGGGCGGAAAGATCAAATCCCTTGAAGTCGAAGCCCAGCTGTACCCCGCCGTAATATCCGGGAATGGACTTTCCGATATATGTCTGGTCATCGGTGTTTACGGTGCTGTCCGCATTGGGATTCCTTTCGGTTGAACCTGCTTTTGGTGATCCATAAACGTCTCTGAAATAAAGGTCTCCGGGAGCCATGCCTGAAGAAGGCACGTCATGATACACTGCGTTGTAATCGTCAATCGACTTCTGATCCGGGAATAATCCTGCTACCTGGTAGCCGTTGAAATAATTTATGGGATAACCTACTTCCAGTGAATTCTGTTCTCCTCTCAAGGCCGCATTTTCATTGGCCAGTTTCAACACCTCGTTGTGCTGGGTAGTAATGTTGCCGGAAATATTGAAGCCAAGCTCCCCAAATTTCTTCGTGTAACCAAGAGTAAGTTCAATACCCCTGTTGAGCACATCCGCAATATTCAGATCCGCTTCCTGTTGAATACCAGAGCTGGGTGCAAGCAGTATCGACTGAATGATGCCCTTGGTGACCTTATTATAGTAGTCAAAGGTTACTGAAATACTGTTGTCAAGTAATTGCGCATCGAAGCCCACATTCAGGGAATAAAGTTTTTCCCAGGAAAGGAGTTCGTTAGGGAAATTAGTATACGCAATTCCCGCCTGGTTAGTATTGGGGGTTCCGAGATTGTAATTGGGGAAGTTGGCGCCGGAAACGGATATAAACTGCCAGCCCTTTGTGGTCTGGTTTCCGAGCAGGCCATAGCTACCCCTTAGTTTCAGCTCATTTATGATGCGTACATTGCTGAAGAAGTCTTCCTGTGAAATTCGCCAGCCTACCGCACCAGATGGAAATGATCCAAACTGGTGGCCCGGCGCGAATTTGGACGTGCCATCACGCCTGATTACTCCATCGATATAATATTTATTGTCGTAATTATAACTCACTCTTCCGAGGTAACCGATAAGGGTATAGCGGTCCCGGGTTTCATTGTAGGCTCTGTCCATTCCTGATGGAGAGAAAAAATGCAGGGATGGATCATCGACCAGATTGGTGCCGTTTGATCCGTTTACCGTCCATACATAATCCTGTTGCGAGATGTCGGCAGTCAGGTTGAGGTTATGTTTCCCGAAGCTCCTGGTGTAATCGGCATTCAATGCGGTGGTCTTGCTCGTTGTGATACTGTTGAAGACACTTAGCTGTATCGGCCTTGTTCCTGCCGCAGGATTCGGAACGTTCGAAAATGGATTACCGGGGGTTTCCTGAAAATACCAAACGTCGAAGTTGGTATAGTTGTCGTTGCGCAGCGTTATCTGTTGAAGACTGATGCTACCTCTGACCTTCAGGCCGGCGATCGGATTGATCTGTAGATAAGCGGTCCCTAATCCTGTTTGGTTGAGAGATTTTGTGTACCCCGTACTCGCGCCAGCAATCGTATTGCTGTAGGGAACTCCCTGCCTGATATAGAGCGGTGAAAAGTCGAACGCATCGGGCGTTAGCGGTTCGTTCAGACGCCAGAGCGGAGCATATCCGTTGATTCCATTTTCATCATATATCTTTTGGAAGGGTGCAGCCTTATACACTTCAAGGTCGCCACCGGCACCCTGATCTTTCCTGTTCTGCTGTACTCCTCGCATATTCAATCCAACTTCGATGTACTTCCCGATTTTCGAATTGATATTGGCAGATACAGTAAAACGTTGTGTATTGGTTCCTACAAAAGGACTTTCCTGATTGGAATATCCGAGTGAGAAATTGTAAGTGGTAGGTCCGGATCCGCCTGCTGCACGTACAGCATAGTCCTGAATGATCGCATTCTTTTTTCTTACTGCGCGCTGCCAGTCATATGTTCCTTCGTTGCCAATGAAATCCGCACTTGCGGGATCCCATCTGGAGCCAAAAAATTCTGTTTCTTCTCCAATGGGAATGGGAACATCGTTATTCTTTTTTGGATTGGCATTGTAGGCTTTTGTATAAAAGTCGACATATTGCTGCGTGTTCAATACGTCATACTGTTTGGGCACATTTGATATGCCATAGCTGCCATTAAATTCAACCCTTACCTTTCCACCCTTACCCGATTTGGTGGTGATGAGTATGACACCGTTTGCACCGCGTATTCCATACACCGCCGTTGCGGAGGCATCTTTCAACACAGAAATAGATTCTATATCATTGGGGTTGATGATGGAATATATGTTAAGGTTTCCCCTGCGGGTGGGGTCGTTGATAGGATCGGGGGTAATACCCTGTCCGCCTTCGATGATCGGAATTCCATCAACCACATAAAGCGGGTCGGCGGCACCATTACCGGTGAAGGTGCTGGTGCCTCTTACCCTTACAGTCAGTCTCGCATTCGGATCACCCGATTGTTGGGTGATCTGTACACCCGGCATCTGGCCTTGTAGTGCCTGCTCGGGAGAAAGGTTGGTACTCCTTTCTATATCGCGCGGTCTGATTTCGGAAACAGAACCAATCAGATCTCTTTTTTGTCGCGAACCATAGCCAATTACTACCACATCGGTTAATGTGGAACTGGTGCTGGTTAACGTCACGCTCAATGTTCGCTGGTTGTTGATAGGAATTTCCCTGGATTCGAATCCGGTGGATGTGATGACCAGCGTTCCTGTGCCTGGCACCTGGAGGCTGAAGTTACCATCGGCATCGGTACTGGTGCCCACATTGGTGTTTCCTTTCACAACAATGCTTGCCGCGGCAAGCGGAGTATTGGTTTTTCCGTCAATGACTTTTCCGGTAACGGATTGAACCTGGGAATACCCAACAATAGAATAGAGGAAGAATAACGCAAATAGAAAGGACAGCTGGAGCGTTTTTTGACTCATAGCAATCAGTTTAGTTTTGGTTAGAATGTCTTGTTAGCAGCTATTTTCTCGAATAAAAATATACAGCGGCATTAGCCGTTCCATACTGGACTATGCTGCATAACCCCATGGATCCTACCAAATCTATTTAAGGTCATTTTCGACTATCTTGAAAGGAATCGGGAAAAATCTGATATTTTTCAACTCAAAACTGACTTCTGGTGAAAAAACTAGTCCCGTTGCTGATGATTTTTGCATCCTGCCATTCGCGAACCACTACTTTGTTTGAGGGCCTTCCCGCATCTCAGACGGGTATTGAATTCAATAACCGGGTGATAGAAAATGATTCCATCAATCCCCTCGACATGGAATTTCTTTATAATGGAGGCGGAGTGGCAGTTGGGGATTTCAACAATGATTCCCTGCCCGATCTTTATTTCACGGCTAGTCAGGTGCCCAATGAACTTTACCTCAATCAGGGAGATTTCCGGTTTCGGAATATTACAAAACAAGCGGGTGTTAGCGGCAATGGAAGATGGTCAAACGCTGCATCTGTTGTAGACATCAACAATGACGGACTCCAGGATATTTATGTGTGCACCAGCATTAATAAAGATCCGGAGCAAAGGAGGAACCTTCTCTATGTCAACCAGGGTTTGGACAAAAATGGAATTCCGGTTTTCAAGGACATGGCCGCCGAATATCATCTTGACGACACTTCATTTTCTGTGCACGCTGCTTTTTTCGATTATGACAATGACGGCGACCTGGACGTGTACCTGGTGACGACCAAACTTGCCCAACGCAATAGCCCGCGCTTTGATGGCAAGGAACTGTCAGATAATCCCCATTCCGACAAACTTTTTAGAAATGAAGGTATTCAGCCTGGGGCAACACATCCCGTTTTCAGGAATGTTTCCCAGGAAGCAGGGATAAGGGACAAGGGCTATGGCCTTGGGATAGCTGTAGCGGATCTCAATGGTGACGGATGGAAGGATATTTATGTTACCAATGATTTCTTTGGCTCCGACCTGCTTTACATCAACCAGGGAAATGGAAAATTTATTGATGAAGGCTTCAAATGTCTGAAACATACTTCACTCAGTGCAATGGGAAATGACGTGGCAGACATCAACAATGATGGCTTACCCGAAATGATTGCGGTAGACATGAATCCAGAAGACAATTACCGGAAGAAAAAAAACCTTCCAGGTAACAATTACAACCTTTATCAGAACATGCTCTTAGGGAATGTGATTTTCCAGTACGCGCGTAATACCCTCCAGCTAAACAGTGGTACCATTCATACCGACACATCAAAAGCCGCCCTGCCGGTTTTCGGAGACATATCCTTTTATGCCGGTATTGCCGAAACAGACTGGAGCTGGAGCCCGCTATTTGCAGATTTCGACAACGACGGATTCAAGGACCTTGCTGTCACAAATGGCTATCCCAAGGATGTCACTGACCTGGACTTTTCCGTCTACAATAATAACTACAGGAATCTCGCTTCCAAAGCAGACCTGATCAGTCAGATTCCCCAGATCAAATTATCCAATTATGCATATCGCAATACCGGCAACCTGAAATTTGAGAATGTTACTGAGGAGTGGGGATTGAAAAAGCCCTCATTTTCTAACGGGGCAGCATATGTGGACCTGGATAGGGACGGCGACCTTGATTATGTGGTCAACGACATAAATGGGGAAGTCCTGGTTTACAGAAACCGCGCCGACGAATTGAGAAAAAACAATTTTCTGAACATCAGTTTCGAAGGTGATTCCCTGAACAAGGCGGGTTTGGGTGCGGTAGTGGAACTCCATGCAGACAAATCCCTTCAGGTTGTTGAGAACTATCCATATCGGGGTTATTTGTCGAGCATCGAACCGACCGTTCATTTTGGTCTTGGTAAATCCGTGAAAATCGACAGCATTGTAATCCGCTGGCCGTCTACCAACAGGCGCCAGGTCATCACCGGCATTAGGGCGAACACAACCGTCCTTGCAAATTATAAAGATGCTATCGCTCCCGTTGCGCAGCAGGTAATTCCCGCCAAGTCCATTTTCAAGCCCTTTATCAGTACATCATTAGCATTCGGGCATACTGAGTTTGACAACGTTGATTTTGACCAGCAGCAATTGCTGCCTCATAAACTTTCGGAATACGGACCTTCGCTGGCAGTGGGTGATGTTGATGGGAATGGATTGCAAGACCTGTTTGTGGGTGCTTCGGGATACAAGGAAAGTTATTTTTTTCTTGCCCGCCCCGATGGCAGCTATGAGCGAACTAAATTACCACCTTTGACAGGTACCAATGCACCAAAGCCCGAGGTAATGGGTGCAGTTCTTTTTGACGCCGACAACGACGGCGACCTTGATCTTTATGCTACCAGTGGCAGCAATGAACTTCCTGCGGGAAGCGTATACTATCGCGACAGGATGTTTATCAATGATGGCAGGGGGAATTTTACTTATGACAGTATGGCTATTCCAGACAACAGGATCAGTAAGAGTTGTGTGAAGGCTGCAGACTTTGACCGTGACGGCGACCTTGATCTTTTTATTGGTGGCAGAGTTTTCCCGATGCAATATCCAAAACCTGTAAACAGTATGATCCTGCGGAACGATTCCGGGAAAGATGGGGTAAAATTTACAGATGTAACTCATGAACTTGCCCCGGGCCTTGAGAACTTTGGCTTGACGTGTGATGCGCTCTGGTCAGATTTTGACAATGACGGATGGCTGGATCTGGTTATAGCGGGTGAATGGATGCCCCTCAGTTTTTTCCGCAATCAGAACGGAAGGTTCACAAACGTCACCGGTGCAACTGGATTGTCTAACCGAAATGGATGGTGGAACAGCCTTGCGGGTGGCGATTTCGACAATGACGGCGACATCGATTATATCGCAGGTAACCTCGGAACAAACAGTTTTTACAGAGCCGATAGTGCCCATCCTGCTACTATCTATGCCGGGGATTTCAATAAGAATGGAACTTATATTGTGATACCATCGCTATATCTTCCTGGCCGGAATGGTGAAAGACAAGAATATCCAGCTCATTCGCGAAACGACGTCGTGGCCCAATTACCGGCAATGAAGAAGAAATTTCTAACCTACAAGAGTTTTGCCGGGGCGTCAATGCGTTCGCTTTTTCCCGACAAAGAGCTGGACTCCGCCTACAAGGCAACGGCTAACGATTTCAATAGTGCTTATATTGAAAATAAAGGCGGAGGCCGTTTTGAAATAAGGCCACTACCACCTCTTGCGCAACTCGCACCCATCAATGGAATTATCGCCGATGACCTCAACGATGACGGGAACCTGGACGTGGTGATGTTGGGAAATGATTACGGAACCGAAGTTGCGACGGGCAGATACGACGCGATGCATGGATTGGTATTAAGCGGGGACGGAAAAGGTGGGTTCACCGCGCTTACTTTAAAGGAAAGTGGCTTCTATGTGCCGGGAAATGCAAAAGCCCTGGTAAAAATGCTGGATCATAAAAATCAATACCTGGTCGCTGCCTCACAGAACAAGGATTCATTGAAATTATTCGGGTTGGGGATAGCGGATATCAAAAATTATCAGGCTGCTCACAACGAAATTTCTGCATTCTACGAAATGAAAGATGGAAGAAAAAGAAAGGAAGAATTTTACACCGGCAGTAGCTTCTTATCTCAGTCGGCAAATTTTGTTCGCCTCGGAAAATCTGTTCTTTCTATTATGGTTATTGACAATAGAGGAAACAAACGGGTGATCGGAGGCAACTGATCAAAGAGTATGTTTTAGGTACAGTTTGTGCATGAGCGTGAGGTTGAAAGTGTGTGTTCCGGACAGCCGGAGCTGATTTAAATTAGCAGTATGAAGAAGTTTGCGATGAAGGATTGTTTTTCAAAACGCTGTTTGGTTGCGTTGATCTGCTTTTCATTTTCTTTTTCTTCCATTGCGGAAATTTCTCTGCCCAGGATATTTGGTTCAAACATGGTGTTGCAAAGAAATGCTCCCATACCAGTTTGGGGTTGGGCTTTGCCAGGGGAACCGGTGACAATCCGCTTCATCAACCAGACCGCCAGGGTGGTCACACCCCGTTCAGGCAAATGGAAAATAGAACTCAAACCAGAAAAAGCTGGTGGCCCCTTTCTCATGAAATTATATGGCGCCAATGAAATCACGCTGGACAATGTGCTCGTGGGCGATGTATGGGTCTGCTCGGGCCAGTCGAACATGGAATGGCCAATGCGGTTGACAAACGATGCCCAAAAATACATCTCCGAATCCCAGGCTTTTCCGATGATCAGACAGTTCAAAGTGCAGGACATGATAGCAGACCGGCCGGCTGTGGATTTTCCCGGCGGACAATGGGATGTGAATGACAGCACTAAGTCTGGAAATTTCACCGCCGTCGGATATTATTTCGCAAGGATTATCCAGGAGATAGAACAAATCCCAATTGGATTGATCAACGCTTCCTGGGGCGGAACGAATATCGAAACCTGGATCAGCAAGGATGCCTTTGAAACTTCATCGGAATACAGCGGCCTCTTCACCAAAACATTCTCTGAATACAAAATGACAGTTCCCGATAGCACCAGCATTAGCCCCAATGAATATCCTTCTTTGCTTTTCAATGCAATGATCAACCCGATTCTTCCATATAAAATAACCGGCGTGCTTTGGTACCAGGGTGAAAGTAATGCGGACCGTGCCTTCCAATACCGGACCGCCTTTCCACTACTGATCAATAACTGGAGAAATAAATGGAAACTGGGCGACTTCCCTTTTTACTTCGTTCAGCTTTCCAGTTTCATCAACAAAGACGGCAACAGTAATAATGGCAGTAGCTGGGCGGAGTTAAGGGAAGCACAGGCCAGCGCCCTTCGCCTTCCCAATACGGGAATGGCGGTGTCGATCGACCTGGGAGATCGAGGAGACATTCATCCCCGCAAAAAGGCAGAAATCGGAAGACGACTCGCAGCAATTGCTCTAAATAAAGTTTATGGAAAAAGAAATTCATTTTCTGGGCCTCTATATGAGTCTCAAGTGATCGAAGGCCGCAGGGTATCCATCAGTTTTACGAATGTGGACAGTGCCCTGATCACTAAAGATAAGTACAACAAACTCAAGGGTTTTGAAGTGGCGGGGAAGGACCAGCTGTTCCACTTTGCTAATGCGGAGATCCAGGGCAAGAAAGTAATTGTATTCAATGACAGTGTGCCCTCACCGGTAGCTGTAAGATATGGCTGGGCCGATGATGCTTCCGAAGCAAATCTTTTTAATTCCAGGGATTTTCCCGCGGCACCTTTTCGAACAGATCAATGGCCAGTCAAATCCGAAGGGAATAAGTATCGGATCAGGTAAGGCTGTTTTTGTCAAAAACCTTACATTCACTTCAAATTATACATTATGGTAGATCAACTCATCAATCTTGTAAAAGAGAATGCCGGGGATGTTTTCAATAACAATCCCGAAATTCCTGCAGACAAAAAAGAACAGGCCGCTGAAGTCGCCGGCACCTCCATTGCATCCGGATTGCAGGATATGCTTGCAAAAGGTGGCGTGAAAGATGTAATGAAATTGTTCGCGGGTGGCGATGCAGCAGTGAGTTCGAGCCCGGTTACCCAGCACGTAAATGAATCGGTGACGAATAATTTAGCCTCGAAGCTTGGCCTCAGCACAGGTCAGGCCGGTAGCATTGCCAGCGCGCTGATTCCATCTATACTTGGAAAACTGGTCAATAAAACCAATGATCCGAATGACAAAAGTTTTGATCTGCAGGATATCTTCAACCAACTCAGCGGAGGAAAAACTTCCGGCGTAAATATGGGTACAATGCTCTCCAAATTTAAGGGCGGGCTCGACAAGGATGGCGATGGAGATGTAGACCTTGATGATCTTAAATCATTGTTTGGCGGAGGTGGTGGAATTATGGACAAGGTCAAAGGGATGTTTAACTAGATGCTGAAGTATTCCCAGCTATTTGGAGTAGCAGCTGCGTTAGTTTTAGTCATTTCGGGATTTCTTCCATGGACATGGCATCCTGATATTCAGAAATACTTTACCGGATTCTTCTCAGAGAATAATGCTTATGGGAAACCCGGTAAAGTATATATTTTTTTGTGTGCACTGTCTATCGTGTTCTTTCTGATCCCCCGCTTATGGGCCAAGCGCTTCAATTTGTTTTTTGGTGCGATAATACTCGCTTATGCAATCAAAACCTTTATCGTTTATTCAGGTTGTTATGCGGGCACCTGTCCCGTAATCCAGTATGGTTTGTGGATCATGCTCCTTTCGGCAATCGGGGTGATGGCAGGTGTGGTACTGCCGGATATAAAACTCAAAAAAGAAGGGGATGCCTGAGGTTCATTTGAACAATTGCGAAATTCCATAAGCACAGGCGGCAGCGACACTACCCGTAATTGCTGCCCGAATCCCGCTGATCCATCCCCTGTCGCCATGAGTGTTGCCTTCGATATACCCGCAAATAAACAGTAGGGGGAGCGTAATCACGCCCGACCATTTGAGGGATTCGGCTGGTGAACCAAAGAAAATAAAGGGGCTGATACAAATCAGACCTCCAAGTAAATAGCTGAGCCCAATTACCCAGGCAGCCACATAGGGCCGTTGAAGCGGTTCATACTTTTTTGCTGTAAGGAAGGCCCCGGTACTCATAGTAATGCTTCCTGCCAATGAGATCAGCAGACAAGTGAGCAGGATGTATCCGGTTGAAATGCCGAAAGCTGACATTCCCGCCGCAATCGCAAAGGGAACCATGAGGCCGTCGCTCAGACCAATCATGGTGTTCAGGACAAAATCGCGGTTCATTGACTCAAATATCGGGTATCAGGATATTCTCAGGAAAAAAATCAGGCCACAATCGCTGCTCCAATAATTGAGATAGCCTCCCTTACCTGAGCTTCGTTGATCACAAGTGGGGGTGCAAACCGGATCTTGTCTCCATGAGTGGGCTTCGCAAGCAAGCCATAATCCTTCATTCTCAGGCAAATCTTCCATGCCGCTTCGGGGTCTTCACCTCTGATCTCAATGGCATTTAGCAGGCCCTTGCCCCTTATCTGCGAAATCATCGGATTATTGAGATTATACAATTCCGATCTCATCAGCGCACCCATAGCTTCGGCATTCTCTGCCATTGATTCATTTTTCAAGACTTCCAACGAGGCAATGGCAACCCTGGCCGCCAATGGATTTCCCCCATAAGTAGAACCATGTTCGCCCGGTTGTATGGTGAGCATAATCTCATCGCTGGCGAGCACCGCTGACACAGGCATCATGCCTCCACTCAGGGCTTTTCCCAGGATAAGGATGTCGGGTGTTATTTCTTCGTGATCGCAACAGAGCATCTTCCCTGTTCTTCCCAGACCGGTCTGAATTTCATCGGCGATGAACAACACATTGGCATCGGCGCAATATTGTTTTGCCCTGGAAAGGTAGCCTTCATCCGGTACGATCACCCCGGCTTCGCCCTGGATAGGTTCTATGAGCAATCCTGCCACGGTTGGATCTTGTAAAGCCCTTGCCAGGGCCTCAATATCATTGTAAGGAATGATCTCAAATCCGGGCATGAAGGGGCCAAACCCGTTGGTGGAGGAAGGGTCGGAGCTGAAGGAGATGATCATCCCCGTTCTGCCGTGGAAATTCCCACTACACACAATGATCTTCGCCTGGTTTACCGGAATGCCCTTAACCTGATAACCCCAGCGGCGGCAGAGTTTGATAGCGGTTTCCACCGCTTCAACACCTGTATTCATTGGCAACACCTTGTCGAACCCGAAAAAGCTGGTGATGTATTTTTCAAATTCGCCTAATTGATCATTGTAAAATGCCCTGGAAGTAAGAGTAAGCTTTTTGGCCTGGTCAATGAATGCTGCCACGATTTCAGGATGGCAGTGACCCTGGTTGACAGCCGAATAGCCGCTCAAAAAATCAAAATATCTCTTGCCATCAACATCCCACACATGTACACCTTCGCCTTTTTGCAGTACAACGGGGAGCGGATGATAATTGTGCGCACCATGTTTGTCCTCAAGAGAAAAATAATGCGAAGACCTGGAAAACAGGTTATCGACTGTATGCATATACCAGAATTATAATGTAAAAAAAATAGGAATGAACTGGGGAAATAATGGCTTACCCCAAGGGATGATCGAGGAAATCAAGGTTGGCAGAGAGAAAATTCGATATGGAAGTTTTAGTAGAGATAACTCCGTGTTTTCACGAAGATACATATTTATTTCAATAAGAACACCTGGTGAGTTAGTCCGAATTGACTGGAATCGGGGGATGATCCTTCCGGATAAATGCCATATATCGCCGATCCCGTTCCGCTCATGGCAGCATAGATGGCTCCAGTGCGATAGAACTGATCTTTTATCTCCCTTAGCACCGGAAATTTTTCAAAAACAGGCGCTTCAAAGTCGTTGATCAGTTGGTCCTTCCATTGGTCCAGCGGAGCGTTGAGAATATCTCTAAGCTTTCCAGTGGGAATGGAGGGCTGAATTTTCGAAAATGCCCAGGCTGTGCTGATGTGAATGTCCGGTGTAACCAGCACCAGAGATCTGCCCGCAAGTACGGGATGAAAGGATTCAAGAATTTCTCCGCGGCCACTCGCGAGCGCAGGTTGATTAATCAAAAAAAAAGGACAGTCGCTGCCCAGCTCCAACGCATAGGCGGCCATTTGCTTATCATCAATATCCAAACATAGGAGGTCGTTTAGCAATTGAAGGGTTGCAATGGCATCCGATGAGCCACCTCCCAGTCCGGCGCCCACGGGGATACCCTTGATGAGGTACATCTTCACGGGAGGCATCCTGGGATAGTCGATTTGCAACCGTTGCCAGGCCTTTATACAAAGATTGTCCTTAGGATCTCCGGGAATAGGCAGACCACTTTGTATGCATTCAAAAGGATTTGATTCTCTTGCGGGGAATTCAGTTGAGATGATGATCTCTGCGGCATCGGCGAGTGGGAGGGGATAAAACAGGCTTTCAATATCATGAAACCCATCGTTCCTTTTGGCAGTTATCCGCAGGCCGAGGTTGATCTTAGAATTGGGAAAACGTACCAAGCCGGCTTGATTGAAATGGCTGATGAATCACAATTTCTTTCTTCGGTTGATCTCATCCCTGATAGCGATAGCCCGGAGATAATCTTCCTGTTCAAGCACCTCATTGAGCAGATTGTTCAGCTCTTCAATGCTGAGCGTGTTTAGATCGTCGCCTCCTTTGTAGGTTTCGGTGGCTACGGCCTCCCTGGCAATCTTCTTTTTGCCCGATGAGTCCTCCATCAATATGCCCGCACTTTCCAGAATATTGTCGTAAGTATAGATCGGACAGCCAAACCGAACCGCAAGGGCTAGGGCGTCTGAAGTTCGGGAATCAATCTCCACAGTATCATGTTCGCTGATACAAAGTAATTTGGAATAGAAGATACCTTCCTGCAGGTCGCATATAATGATTTCCTGCAGATCGATATTAAAAGCATTCATGAAATTCTTCATTAGATCATGGGTGAGTGGGCGGCTGGGATGCATTTTTTCCAGAGCCACGGCTATAGCCTGGGCTTCAAAACCTCCGATTACGATGGGAAGACGGCGGAGTCCATTTACTTCTCCCAGAACCACTGCATAGGAATGGGTTTGCGTGATGCTGTGCGACAAGGCCACTATTTCCAACTCTATTTTCTTCATAAGTTCACTAAACCCGACTTTGCCTCCGGCTTACGGGATATTTGAATGATATGATTTAAGAATCACAAACCTACAGGTTTTTATCGAATAATATAGTTGGGGAATACACAACAGCTTTCATGTCAATTGCTTAACCGCATCTATAATTTTGGGCACTACTTCGAAGGCGTCGCCCACAATACCGTAGTCGGCAGCTTTGAAGAACGGAGCTTCGGGATCTTTGTTGATCACGACAATTACTTTGCTTCTGTTCACACCCGCGAGGTGCTGTATGGAACCGGATATTCCAATGGCAAAATATAAATTTGGGGCAATAGCCAGGCCGGTCTGGCCCACGTGTTCATGGTGAGGTCTCCAGCCTGCGTCTGCCACGGGCCTGCTGCAGGCAGTGGCGGCCCCAAGCAGATGAGCGAGCTCTTCGATCATCTTCCAGTTTTCCGGGCCTTTCAATCCTCGCCCGCCACTCACCACTTTTTCCGCTTCACTTAATGGTATTTCCCCCTTGATCTTATTCACCGAAACAACTTTCGTCTTTGCCGAACCGGGAATGATGTCTGGCTTCACCAGTTCTGCCAGCCCACCAGGTTCCTTCACCGGAAAGGCATTAGGATTTAGAGTGATGATCTTCACTGGCGTACTTATCGCAATAGTTGCGAATGCTTTACCCGAGAACACCGACTTCCTTACAGTAAACCCGGAGGAAGTATCTGGAAGACCCACCGCCCCCGTGACCAGTCCGGCCTGCAGGGCAACGGACAATTGAGGCGCAATTGCCTTCCCATGAAGATTGTTTGAAAAGATGATCACCTCGGCTCCGGAGGTTTTGGCAACATCGGCAATGATCTTAGTATATACCTGGCCGTCAGGATGGTCCAGAACGGGGTCGGCCAAATGGTAGATTTTCTTCAGTCCATATTTCCCCAGCGTTGCCGGATCATCATTAAAAGAGCCAAGCAAAATCCCTTCAGCTGTAGTGCCGAGCAATTCCGCGATACTGGCCCCAAAAGAAATGGCCTCCGGAGTGCTTTTCTTTATAATTCCTTCCGACTGGTCAATAAATATCAATACTGGCATAATTCAATTTTAGTGTCTCAGCAATCAGATTACTTTCGCTTCTTCCCGCAACAGTCTTATGAGCTCCGCAGGATTGTCGGCGGGTATCAGTTTCACACCTGCTTTTGGCGGAGGCGTTTCAAAATTGAGGACTTTGGTAAATGGTTCTAAAGCCTTTGGTTCAACAACCTTCAGCGGCTTTGTTCTCGCTCCCATGATTCCCTTCATATTCGGGATCCGCTGTTCCGCCATTCCCTTCTGACAACTCACAACCATAGGCAATGTAGCCTCAACTACTTCATCGCCTCCCTCAATTTCCCTGGTAACACGAACTCCATTTCCCTCGGATTCAAATTTAGTGGCCAGGCTGATGAAGGGGAAATCCAGCAGGGCAGCAATCATGCCTCCAACCGAAGAACTGTTGTAATCGATGGTTTCTTTCCCTGTCAACACCAGGTCATAGTTCCCTGGCCTGGCGATCTCCGCAATCTGTGCGGCGACAAAGTAGCTGTCCTGGCCCGCAGTATTTACCCGAATTGCCTCTTCGCCCCCGAGGGCCAGTGCCTTTCGAAGAATTGGTTCAGTGTCCGCTCCTCCAACATTAATGAGATGTATTGTGGTGGAAGGATCTTTTTCCTTGAGCTCAACAGCACGCACCAGCGCATACCATTCATCGTACGGATTGATGATCCATTGGACACCAGCTTCCGCGAATTTCGTATTGTTATCTGTGAAGGCTATTTTTGCAGTGGTGTCGGGGGTTTTACTTATACAGACCAGGATCTTCATGATGATTGAATTTAAAAGTTGTTTATGCAACTAATAGACCCTGCAAACCAAAAGAAAATTCCACATATAAACAAGCGGATAAGGGAAATTAGTTTAATACAGTATGGACAGGATCTCGACTCTCAAAGACTATTTAAAAGCCAGTCCCGCGGACTCTTTTTTGCAACACGCCCTGGCGCTGGAATACATCAAAAAGGACGATGACCATACAGCGCGAGACCTGTTTGAAGAAATCCTTCAACGCGATCCGGGATATATCGGCTCGTATTACCACCTTGGAAAACTTCTCGAGCGTTCTGGTGACAGGACCCTTGCTGCGCAATGGTATCAGCAGGGAATAGAAAAAGCAACGGCTGCGGGTGATCGGCATGCCCTCAATGAACTCCGCGGAGCCTTTGAAGAGCTGAATGACAATGAATCATGACAGAGTTATGTACTGAATTTAACAAGATGGTTGCCCGTCAGCAACTATTTGCACCAGGCGACAAACTACTGTTGGGTGTGAGCGGTGGCATTGATTCAATGGTTCTGGCCGCGCTTTGTGCCGAGTCAGGCTTGAATTTTGAAATAGCGCATGCCAATTTTCAATTGCGGGGTGAAGCGAGTGACCTGGATGAAGTACTGGTAGCAGGTATGTCCAAAAAATATGGCGTTGAATTCCATTCACGGAAATTTGACACGTTTGCCTACGCAAGTGGAAAGAAAATTGCCGTTCAGCAGGCTGCCAGGGAGTTGCGGTACCAATGGTTTGCTTCCTTCCTCTCATCCGATGATGATCCTGACTCCGGCAGTACCCAGGTTAAATATATTGTTACTGCCCATCACCGCGACGACAATATTGAAACGGTGCTGTTTAATTATTTTAGAGGCACCGGTGTCTCAGGCCTGCGCGGCATTTTGCCAAAGCACAACCGGATCATCCGACCTCTTCTTTGGATTTCAAAAGCAAGATTGCAAAAATATGCAGAACAAAATTCCCTGGAATGGCGCGAAGATGAATCTAACCAGAGTTCGAAGTATTCCCGCAATTTTATCCGCAACCGTATTCTGCCGCTGATCAGCGAAATCATTCCCGAAATCGACAAGAATATCGCCCACAATATTCAAAGAATGACGGAGACCGAGGAATTGTATCAGCAGGCAATTGAGACGCACAGAAAAAAACTGCTTAAACAATCCGGCAATGAGTTTCAGATTCCCATCAATGCTCTGCTAACCAGGAGGCCGGTCCATTCAATCTTATATGAGCTGGCGAAACCCTTCGGGTTCTCTGCTCACCAGGTACCTGAATTAATCAAATTGACAAGAAGCGGGCAGGGAAGCTTTGTGGATGCAGATTCATATCGCATCATTCGTAACAGGAACATACTGATCATTACCCCGAAAGAAAACAAGGAAAGCGGCCTTGTTTTGATTGGTAGTAATGAAGCGGCACATACACTACCCAATCCTTATCAAAGCTTGTCTATCTCAATACACCCCAAACAGGATGTGGTCATAACTGGTCAGCCGAACGTTGCGCATATGGATGCCAGTGAGCTGGATTTTCCGCTGATATTCCGAAGATGGAAACAGGGAGATTATTTTTATCCTCTGGGTATGGCAAAGAAAAAAAAGGTCGCACGTTTTCTGATCGATCTTAAACTGTCGCCAACAGCAAAACAAAATATTCATGTGCTGCAATCAGGAAACCGGATATGCTGGGTTGTAGGTTTGAGAATTGATGAAAGGTTCAGGGTCACGGACCAAACCTCTACCGTGATAACTTTGACGGTGATTTAATACCCGAAATATGATTTCACGCCGCTGATGAATTGAGGGATAGCCTGGTATTTATCTGTAACTGCTCCCGCAATAATAAGGAACAGCACGCCGAAGATTGCACCCCAAATATGTGCAGAGTGGTTAATGTTGTCGCCTCCTTTTTTGTCGAGGTATGCCGAGATGATCAGGTATAGTGGGCCGAATATGAACCCGGGGATCACCGGTGGCAAAATGAACAGGCCAATTTTCATCTGAGGGTAGATCATCAAACCCGCAAATACCACTGCCGACACGGCTCCGGATGCCCCCAGGCTCCGGTACTGCGAATCATTGCGGTGTTTTAAATAAGTAGGGAGGATGGAAAATATGAGGGCAAGAAAATAAAGCAGGAGGTAAACTATATTACCTCCGTCTCCAAAAATGTTTACGAACTTTTCTTCAACAATACGGCCGAAAAGGTAAAACGAAAGCATATTGAATAACAGATGCGGATAGTCTGCATGGATGAAGCCGCAAGTGATGAACCGGTAATACTGATTGCGCGAACTTATGGCAGGAGGATAAAAGATAAGGTCGCCCATGATCTTTTCACTACTGAACGCGCTGATGGAAACAATGGCTGTGATGATTACGATGATGACCGTGATAGAGAGCAAGGTAAATTTTGGATAAAGATAAGTTGAATGTCTGGTTCAGGAATGATGATAGGATTCGTTTCTGAGAATGGTACATGCCCTGTATATTTGTTCTGCAAGAATCAACCTCACGATCTGGTGAGGAAAGGTGAGCGCGGAAAGCGACCATTTCAGGTCGGCCCGGGCGAGTACTGTAGTATCCAGTCCAAATGCGCCACCTATAAGAAAAACAATCTGACGTCTGCTTTCATTCGCCTTCGATTGCATCAATGCCGAAAGTGATATGCTGTTCATCATTTTGCCAGCCTCATCAAGAGCGACAAGATAATCCTGCGGGCCTATCAGTTTCAAAATCTGGAGACCTTCTTTTTTCTTTAGAGCCGATTCGTTCAGCGAACCTCCTTTAATGGGTGGAATAATCTTCCATGCAACGGGGAAATAATTGGAAACCCTTTTCGTGTAGTCTTCTATCCCGGGATCCAGATAGCCTTCATTGGTTTTACCGATTGCGAGAAAAAGCAACTTCATTGTTTTCTTAGCCGCATTAAAAAGACCCCTGCGGGCAGGGGTCAAATATATCAATTTCATCCGACTACCTACACTCCAGATCCTCTGATCAGTCTGAGCAGTACGGCAATAACTGCAATCACCAGCAGAATATGGATCAGGCCACCGGCGTTATAGCCAATGAATCCAACTGCCCAGATGATAACGAGTACAATGGCGATTAAATACAAAATGTTTCCCATGATGAAATGTTTACTTTAGAGATGGTGTTACTGTCCTATTGTTTAAAATCACTTGCCAAACAGATATTTACTCAATTATAATAATTAATTGAATTTTGGCAAAATTATGGGAAAATATTTCTACACTATAATTTTCGGTGACATTAATGGCATGGTTGATAATAGTTTATCCCAATTCGGCCTTTTTGTCAACCTTGGGCAGATTGGTACGTTTATTCGTATCATATGCTTACAAACCTGATAAGTGCGTATGAATAAAACAATTATAGTTTCAAACAGGTTGCCGGTTAAACTCAATGAAAACAATGGTCAATATAGTTTAATTCCCAGTGAAGGGGGCCTTGCAACTGGGTTAGGATCAATATACATGCAATCGGGAAACGTCTGGGTCGGCTGGCCCGGAATGGACATTCCAGATGAAGTTCGGCAACAGGATATCACCAGACAGATGGATGACCTGAATCTGAAACCAGTATTCCTGAGCCAGGAAGAGATCAACAATTATTACGAAGGGTTTTCCAACGAGGTACTCTGGCCGGTTTTTCATTACATGACAACCTATGCCCGGTATCACCAGACGTACTGGGATTCGTATCTGGCTGTGAACAAGAAATTCAGAGACACAGTACTCGACATCGCAGAACCCGGTGACGTCATTTGGATCCACGATTACCAGTTGCTGTTGCTTCCGGGCCTGATTCGCGCGGTATTGCCCGACATCACCATTGGATTTTTTCAGCATATACCTTTTCCGTCCTATGAGTTGTTCCGGTTGATTCCCTGGAGGATGGAACTTCTGGAGGGAATGCTGGGCGCCGACCTGATCGGCTTCCACACTTTTGATGATGCGCGCCATCTGGTTCAGTCAACGCGCAGACTTATACCTTCGGTCATTTCCGCTTCAAACGAGATCACCTATCACAACCGAACAGTGGTCGTGGACAGCTTCCCGATGGGAATTGACAGCTCGAAATTTCAGTCGATGCTCACCACTACGGCGGTGCACGAACAACGCGTTTTCCTCGAAAAGAACTTTGCCAATATCAAGATCATACTTTCCATTGACCGGCTCGATTACAGTAAAGGAATACTTCAGCGTCTGGAAGCATTTGAATCCCTCCTGCAAAATGATGAGGGCTATACTGGTAAAGTGGTACTCTATATGATCGTAGTTCCATCGAGAGACAACGTTCAGCAGTACCGCGACCTGCGCGATGAAATTGACAAAGTCGTTGGAAGTATCAACGCCAGGTACAGAACTATTGACTGGCAACCGGTTTTCTATTTTTACAGGGCATTTCCAATCGAAGAATTGTCAGCGCTCTATGCGAGCGCAGAGATTTGCCTGGTTACGCCAATGCGCGATGGTATGAACCTTGTATGCAAGGAGTATATTGCCAGCAGACTCAACGATGATGGTGTTCTCATTCTAAGCGAAATGGCCGGCGCCTCAAAGGAGTTGATCGATGCGATCGTGGTAAACCCGAACAACATTCAGGCTATTGCCAATGCCATCCGTGAAGCACTGGTAATGCCCGAACACGAACAGAAGCGCAGGATGAAAATGATGAAAGCCCTGGTTATGAAATTTAATATCAATCATTGGGTCAAATTGTTCATGAGCAGGCTCAAGGAAGTAAAACAAATGCAGCAATCGATGTATGCCAAAAGAATAGGATTTTCAACAAGGGAGAACATAAAGAAATATTATGTCAACACCAGCAAGCGCATCATATTCCTGGATTATGACGGCACCCTGGTGGGCTTCAATACCAATATTGAACTCGCGGCTCCGGACGAAGAATTGTTTAGTCTCCTGAAAAGACTGTCAGCCGATCCGGCAAACAGGATTGTTATTGTCAGCGGCAGGGATCCAAAGTTTCTGGAAAAATGGTTTGGCGGGCTGGATCTCGACATTATCTCGGAGCATGGCGCCTGGACCAAGCTAAGAGGGAGCAAATGGGTCAGCGCATCCAACCTCAGTGCACAATGGAAAAACGAAATTTTTCCGGTTCTTGAAAGTTTTACCGATAAAACAGCAGGTGCATTTATCGAAGAAAAGGATTTCTCACTGGTCTGGCATTACCGCAAGGTTGAGGAGAGCCTGGGTGAACTGCGAACCAATGAATTGGTAAATACCCTCCACTACCTGGTGCAGGATAAGGGTCTGCAATTGCTTCCCGGAAATAAGGTGGTCGAGATCAAAAGTATCGAGATCAACAAAGGAAAAGCCGTCATGAATTTCATGCAGGAACATGAATACGACTTTGCCATGGCCCTCGGTGACGATCATACCGACGAGGACATATTCAAGGCACTGCCGCCTACGGCCATCACTATCAAAGTAGGAAGTCACATTACGGCAGCGAGGTATTTCATCGGCGACTTTGTCGACGTAAGGGTTTTCCTCAAGGAACTGTCACTGCAAAGGTCAACCGACGTGGAGGGCGCATTTAAAGGAAGATAGGGGAGTCCAGTTTCATGGATATGCGATAAGCCGCGTTCATCAAACCGACATGGCTGTAAGCTTGCGGGAAATTGCCCCACTGACTTCCATTGTTTTCGTCCACGTCTTCGCTGAACAAGAGGAGGTGATTGGAATATTGCAGTAGTTTTTCAAATTCTCTTATGGCGTCCTCAATTCTTCCCACGCAGGCCAGGGCTTCGACATACCAGAATGAACAGATCAGGAAGGTTGATTCCGGTTTTCCGAAGTCGTCTGCATGTACGTACCTGTAGAAGAGCCCTGCGGGTGTTTTTAATTCTTTTTCAAGTGCCGAAATATGGTCTCGCGCCTTTTGGGACGAAGGGTCGATATAATTCATCATGATTAGCTGCAGCGTACTCGCGTCAAGATGCGGGCTGCCGGCTGCATGAGTGTAAACTTTTCGCTGCGGGTCATAACAGGCTTCAATATGCGCGGTTGCCTTTTCTTTAAGCATCAGGGCCTTTGCCAGCAGTTTTTCATCTCCGATAATATTGGCCATCTTTTCTGCCGCCAGGCAGCCGGCCCACTGAAAGAGATTGCTGTAACAATGCACGTTGGCCGTATTCCGGAACTCCCAGATCCCTGCATCGGTTTCATCTATCGTCGCCTCAATTTTCGAAAGCACAGTGTCAATCCATTTAGCAGAATCTTTTCTTTCGGTGAACACAAAACGGTGATCGACATAAAGCGGCAGCAAGGAGATCAGCACCTGGCCATAAATATCATTCTGTATGTGCTCGTAAGCCTGGTTGCCTATCCGAACGGGTTGGTTGCCAAGATAACCGCTAAGATAGGGAAGGAGGGTTTCGGTAAGTTGCTTTTGTCCCGTGATCCCATAAAGCGGCTGATACCGGTGCTCCTCCGAAAAACAGATGTCGGTTACAAAATGAAAATATTTTTCCATTTCTTCAAAGTGCCCGATATGGTTCAGTGAGGTTATGATATAATAAGTATCACGCAGCCAGCAGTACCGGTAGTCCCAGTTTCTGCCACTGCCATTGAATTCCGGCAGACTTGTAGTACTTGCCGCGACAATTGCGCCCGTGTCTTCATATTGGTGAATTTTCAGGATCAGCGCCGACCGGATTACAAAGGGTTGATAAAATCTTACAATGGAGGAATGTTTGATCCATATTCTCCAGTATGATATTGTATCCCGCAGAAAACTCTCTGCTGTTGTTTCCAACGGCGCTTCCAGCGGTGCCCCATATGTGAGCACGAGATATTTCGTTTCATTAAGTATAAAATTGTGGCCTTCCAGGATATAATTGATCGGGATATTGGTCGTAAGCCTGAGCTTCTCGCCCGAGCCATGGTAATCAATGTGATTACTTCCGCGCGAGGGCGCCAGCGGGTTGGCTCCGTACTCATAAACTGGCCGGCACTTTATGTTGATCCGCGGCATACCATCGAGCAATTCAATCTTGCGGACCAGCATCAGGGGTTTGAAGAAACGCTCATATTGATTAAATCGCGGAGCAAAATCAGTGACCCTGTATTTGCCCTCCTGCGTAGTGATCTCGGTGCGCAACACATTTGTATTTTCGAGATAATACTGCTGTGTCTTGTACTCGCCAGGTGGGAGAATGGAAAACTCGCCACCTTTTTCCTTATCCATCAGCCCTCCGAATACAAATGAGCTATCGAACCTTGGCCAGCATAGCCAGGAGATGTTCGTGCTGATGTCAACATGCGCCAGGTAGGCGCAGTTTCCGATAAGGCCGGATTGATAGGTGTGTCTATCCATTTTTCATTCTAATCTGACTGGTCAGGAATTGACCAGCGCCTGGTCAAGAAAGTTGGGAATCACATGAGCATAGGTCCAGCCAATCTTTTCGGGGTCATTTAGCTGGTCGATCATAGACTGCCATTTTTCAATGCCATGATCTTCGATCACGATTACTTTCTTATCATTTCTCTGCAGGTACATGCTCATGCCTTCGGCATCTGCTTCAGGATGAAATTGTGTTCCCAGCATGTACTGGTTGAATCGAATGGCCATTACGGCTCTTTCCAGCGGGACATGGGGTCGTTCTTTTTCTATGGCAAGTATCGAACCCCCAAGCTGTCCCAGTCTTTCCCGATCAGGTTCAATCACCTGGTAGTCGCGGCTGTCCACTGCATAGAACGGATCATTCAGACCGCTGAATACGGGGTCCTCGGAGCCTTGTTCAATCAGGTGTACCGGGAAGACTCCGAAGGCTGTTGACCTCCTTGGGGTCACAAGGCCCACATCAAAAAATCTGCACGCGAGTTGAAAGGAGTGGCAGATAAAAAGGACATGTTTTTTGTCCCCATTGTCAGGTGAGTTATTAAAGTCGACCATTTTTTGCAACCACCTGAAATATTTTCTTTCCCATTCGCTCCCTACGCTATCCAGTGGGGATCCAGGTCCCCCAGTTGAGATGTAGAGATCATAGGTGAGGTCGGGAACTTCGTTTTTCAGACGCACGTCAAATTGGTCGTAGGTCAAACGGATGTCATTTGACTTGCCATAAGCTACAATGAGCTCTTTGATACAGCGCATGCCCTGATTCGGCGCGCCTTCATAAAGATCAAGTATGGCCACTCTGACGGTCTTAGCTAGCTTGTCGAACATAACTGCAAATTTACAGTTATTCCTGCAAGCGGCAGGCCGCGTCGACGGAAAAATCGCCCATGCCTTTGCGTTGCATTCTGCTTGGTAAGTGAAGAATAATCAATGTGTCAGAATTTTGAGCATTTCTTCCGCCACCAGCGCATTGCCTTTCTCATTCAGATGCACTCTGTCTGCCGTCAGTATCCCCGACTCTTTATTTTCAGGATTGTTGGCCAGGTCGTATTCAAGAAATATTTTCCGAAGATCTACAAGCCCGCAATTATTCCGCGAAGCCAGCCCCCTGATGATCTTCGCATACTGGTTCAGGTCACCATCCTGCGAATTGCTGAAGTCAGTTTTTTCGCCAATGGCTGCAGGTGTGGTCAGAATCACCTTGATTTTTTCAGCCTGAAGTTTTTGTATCACTCGCTGGTAAAATTTTTCAAACTTGTCTGGGTCGGTGCCGGTGCCATACATCGACTTATGCCAAACGTCATTTACACCAACCCAGATAACAACAACGTCAGGTTTTTTCGCCACCACATCACTGTCCATTCGCAGATACAGATCATAGATCTTGTTGCCTCCTATGCCCGCGCCGATAAGTTCAAAGCGGTTGTCTTGCTTTTTTGATTTTAGCAATTCACCGAGTTTAACAATATAGCCGCCGGAATCTACACCGGCCTGAGTGATGGAGTCTCCGAAAAAAATAACCTTCTGTTTTTTTTGCCACGGCATAAATGCAGTTAATACGATTGCGAACATTACGACGATTACATATTTCATATGGTACATGTTTCAAATGCAGTTGACAATTTCCTCCAGGAATTTCTTGTCTGTTTCATTAAAATGACCGTAAAGCTCACTGTCGGCGTCGAGCACCCCGATCACTTCGCCATCACGTTTCATGGGCACGACGATCTCTGAAAGCGAAAGACTGCTGCAGGCAATATGGCCGGGGAACCTATTGACATCCGTGACGATGATGGTTTCCTCTTTGTCCCAGCTTGTGCCGCAGACACCCTTTCCTTTAAGAATTCTTGTGCAGGCCAGCGGACCCTGGAAGGGTCCCAGTACAAGCTGGTTTTCCTTCACTAAATAAAAACCAATCCATAACCACCCGAATTGTTGTTTGAGCATGGCGCTGATATTGGCCAGATTTGCGATGAGGTCTGATTCGCCTCCGATAACGGCCCTGATCTGTGGCAAGAGGGACTGATACTGTTCAGTCCTGGTGCCCTTTATAATTTGTAATTCTTCGCCATAATGCAAATTTACACGTCAGCCAGGAATTGGTCATGGATGTAATCCATCACCTTTATCAGACTCCCGGTCTCTTCGTACACCTTCAACTGCCTGTCCGCACCGGTTCCATTCTCCATCATTTTTGTGATGTAATTGATTGCGTGTCGGGAACCGAGCTGATCAACGACATCATCTACAAATTCCAGTAGTTCGTTGATGAGCACCCTCGTATTTACCTCTTCCTCCTTGCCAAAGTCAATCAGCCTTCCATCGATGCCATATCTGCTTGCGCGCCATTTGTTTTCATTGATCAGTCCCCGGGTATATTGTATGAAATTCAGATTCTGGCCATGCAGTTTGGAGATCTTTGCGCAGATGGCCTGGAACAGTGCGGCGATGGCTATGGTTTCCGATACGGTCATCGGGACATCACAAATTCGGAACTCCACGGTGTTGAAGTAGGGGTGAACCCTCAGGTCCCACCATATCTTTTTTGCGTTGTCAATACAATTGGTCTTTACCAGCAGCTTGATGTAATTGTCATGAGCTTCGATACTTTCGAAAGTTTCGGGTATGCCTGTACGTGGAAATTTATCGAATACCTTGGTTCGGAAAGATTTGTATCCTGTCTGCCTGCCTTCCCAGAAAGGAGAGTTGGTGCTCAATGCATAAACGTGGGGAAGAAAATACCTCGTTGAATTAGCAATATGGTTGGCCATATTACGGTTTTCCATGCCCACATGCACGTGTAATCCAAAAATGAGATTGCTTCTGGCGGCTTCCTGGAGCTCATTGACGATCTCGCTGTATCGGGCATGATCTGTGATAAGTTGCCGCTCCCAGTGACTGAATGGATGGGTGCCCGAAGCGCCGATCCAAAGACCAAGTCCGTCAGCGATGCCAGAAATTGTTCTCCTGAGCGCGGCCACATCCTTGTATGCCTCATCCACATCCTGGCATATGTCGGTGCCTACTTCCACCACGGCCTGGTGCATTTCAGCCTTTACTTTGTCCTTGATCACCTTCTGCCCCTCCATCACAATTTTCTGTTCATGACTTTTGAGCTCCCTGGTTTCAGGGTCTACTACCATATATTCTTCCTCGATGCCTAATGTGAAATGCTTGCTGAAGATGTTGCTCATCAAATTTGCTTGAACTATTATTTCCCTGCCTAATGTATCTTTTTTCCGGCAACACCGGTTTTTATGAAATCTCCCCAGGTGAGGTTGTCTGTACCAAAGCTCTGGTCCGCCGCTCTTTCAATGGCATAGTTTGCAGCCGTTTCCACCACCCATTCAAAATTCTCGTCACCCACTCCGGATCTTTCGGCGTCAGGGGCAGGGTTACAGAAATCAATAGCATAGGGAATACCGTCGCGGTAGGCCAGCTCAACGGTATTGAAATCATACCCCAGCGCTGAGTTGATTTTTATCACCAGGTCTTCCATCTGCTTCTTTTTATCCGGAGACGGACTGAAACCCGCACTATATCGAAGGTGATGGGGGTTGCGGGGTTCATATGGCATAATTCGCACGTATTTTCCTCCGATGCAATAACAGCGGTAATATTCATCGAAAACAATCTCCTCCTGTAGCAACATCACCAGTTGACCGGTTTCCGCGTGCTTCTGGTAAAAATCATCGATATTCTCCACACGGTAAACATTTTTCCAGCCACCGCCCTCGAAAGGTTTCATATAGGCCGGGAAGCCAACATAGTTGAATATTTCAGACCAGTTCAAGGGGTAGGCCAGGTTACTGAACGATTTGTCGGAAGTTCCTGCCGGTAGTTCCCTTGAAGGGATAATGACGGTTTTGGGTACCGGCACCCCGATCTGCGTTGCCAGGCAATTATTAAAAAATTTTTCATCGGCGCTCCACCAGAAGGGATTGTTGATCACCGCCGTGCCGCATACAGCGGCGTTTTTCAGGTAAGCCCGGTAAAATGGCACATCCTGGGAAATTCTGTCGATGATAACCGCGTATTCCCCACCCTGACCCTGCAAAACTTTCTCTATTCTGACCGGCTCCGCAACAATTCCCGAAACATTCTTGCTATTAACTCTTTCGATAAAAGCCATAGGAAAACTACGCTCCTGACCAAACAGAATACCGATCTTTTTCATCTTTAAATTTATCGGAACGACCCTGAAAAAAAAAATTGAATATTGCAATCAGATTCTGGCTGCTACTTGTGCGGAATTTGAATCTGATTTTATGAGTGAAACCAGGCAACCGGTAAAAATGGAAACAATAGACCTTCAGTCGGACCTGCTCAATAGATCCGTGAGGATAGATTTTTATCGCCCTCCCACTCAGGCGACTACGGGACAGATGTCTTTATTGCTTGTCAATGACGGACAGGACCTGTTAAAGATGAACTTCTCCGGCATACTGGAAGAACATGCCGCAAGAAAGGGAGCAAGGGACTGCTTTATAGCTGCCATACATTGTGGTTCGGACCGCATGAATGAGTATGGCATTTCTTCCTCACCAGACTACAAAGGCCGGGGCGCCAAGGCGGCATTATACGAACAGTTTGTGATCACCGAATTGATTCCCTGCATACGAATAAGATTCGCGGCAATAGATTTCTATGAGATCAATTTTGCGGGCTTCTCAATGGGTGCGCTGAGTGCGCTGAATATTGTGTGGAACCATCCCGAGGTCTTCACCATCGTAGGCATGTTCTCCGGTTCTTTCTGGTGGCGGAGCGTGGACAATAACGCCAAAAATTACGACAAGTGGGCTCACCGCCTGATGCATGCCAATATCAGAGCAGGAAAATATCAATCCCAACTCCGTTTCTTCTTCCAGTGTGGAGAGTTGGATGAAACTGAAGATCGTGATAAGAATGGTGTGATCGATTCCATTGATGACACGATCGACCTGATGCGGGAACTTTTGAAAAAAGGATACCTGGAAGGAAAAGATTTCAAATATCTCCAATTGCCGCATGGCCGTCACGACGTGCCATCATGGGAAAAGGCCTTCCCTGCATTTCTTAAATGGGGGTGGATAAAATAAAAAAGGGAGGCTTGCGCCTCCCATATCAATGTCTAGCGGTTAAACTAATTGAAGATATATCTCAGCCCCAATTGTAGACCCCAGGTACTCGTTGTCGAGTAATTGGGCTGATAGGCCTTCTTTGGGCCGGAGGGGTCAAAAGTATATTTAGGGTTTTGCCGGTCGAAGGTTTCTGAACCGGTGTTGTTTGTGGAACTGGGTGTACCCAGTATTCCCATATCCTGAAAGGTACCAAAAGTATACGAATACTTGTAACCCCATGATGAATTTAGCAGATTAAGGAAATTAATTGCATCCAGACTAAGCTGGATCGTATGCTTCCTGTCGCCCGCCGTAATAGTAAAGTCTTCCATCACACGCAGATCGAGTGAATGTATCCACGGCAGAGTTGCGCCATATTTTTCAATGTACTGTCCCTTGTGCTTGCTGAGGTATTTGTCGTTTTTAATGAAGTTGAAAAAAGCAGCACTCTGTTCCTCCGCATTGTAAGCAACGGCGCTGGCTCCCGAACCAACTTTGAAGCCTTCCACAAATTGTATCTCGGATGGGCTGGCGGGAATGTAAATCATATCGTTGCTTTGTCCGTCACCATTGATGTCGGCACCATACCGGAATGTGTAACGTTCCTGTGACTGGCCAGCGTAGAAAAAGCCGATAGTCGTGGCTAGCTTCTGGTTGGCATAACCGAATCGATAAGAAGCATTCGCGATCACGCGATGTGGGATGGAATAATTGGAGGGGCCAAGTTCGGGCCGGTTAGGATTGTTGATGATATTGTTTGTGTTGAAGCCGCTGCCCGACTGATCGGAGCTTCCAATCGCCACTTCCTGTGCAAGCGTATAGGTATAAGCGATACCTCCTTCCCAGTTTTTTGAAAATGATTTCTGTAACTGACCTGTAAGCGAAAAGCTTGACCCTTTGTCTGTGTTGTCGAGTACGATCATCTGGTTCAACCCGTCGTTTAGTCTTGTTGCATAAACCGGCCTTTTGTCTGCGATGCCGCCGAGATTGCCTGTTGCATCGCCAAGGTTGGCATTTCTGAAATACACATTATTGATCTGCTTGGTGTAGATCGCCTCAATGGTGAAGAGAAGGTCTGAGGCAAATCTTTTATCCATGGCCAGAGTGGATCGCCATACCTGCGGCATTTTGAAACCCTTTGCTACGGCGGAGAATGAGGAATTCGGGGGAATACTTGTGCCCACAGCAGGAGGGTTAGAAGGAATATATGTTGTACGATCAGCATTATACCTTATGGCAGCAAGATCATCGCCTGTTGGCTGAAAAATCGCACGAACCACGCCATCATCACCCACCTGGTTGACCAGCCAGATGAATGGAATTCTGCCTGTAAACACCCCCGCACCTCCACGGATGATCATTGACTTATTCCCTTCCACGTCGTAGGTGAATCCTACCCGCGGTGAAATCAGGAGTTTTGCTTCGGGCCATTTGCTAAGGTCAAAGCTTTCTGGATTGCCATCCTCATCCCTAAAAGTAACCGATTCAACCGCAGGGTTGGAGGGAGGGGTGTAGGGATAAATGGGTTTGTCCACCCTCAGACCATAGGTAAGTTTGAACTTGTCGCTTACAGACCAAAGATCCTGCACATACAGTCCGAGTTGAGAAAATTTTGCTTCGGGAACTTTTATTCCTTTCGGATTGTTAGGGTCATACGCCACGGCAAAAACTGAGGGTGATTCGTTGTTCAGAAAAGATTCCAGTGAGCTGTACCTGTAATACCCAGGTCCCCCGGCACTCGTAAACGAATTCGCGAATGAAAGGGCTTCATAACTTGCCCCGCCAGTCAGTAAATGTTTGCCTACTTTGAAAGTAATATTGTCGGCGACATTGAAAGCCTTATCGCTGATAGCATTTTGATAAGAGAAGAGGTCGGTGCCGAATGAAATATACACGTTGTTCGCATCTTTCATGATGTCGGCAAAAGGCATGCTGCTATTGGGCACCCTTTTAAGCTGATTGTCAGTGTAAGAAGCGATAAACTGGTTAGCAACGCCGGAGGTAAGGTTTGAATTAATTTCGCCGACAATGGATTTCACACGCGTGTTGTTCTTGAAATTGGATCCTGAATAACTCATGCCCCCTGTGGAAAATGCACCTCTCCGGGAATTGTTAATACGGGCGGCACTCACACCAGTGACACTGGAGGAATTGATCTGGTCGTCGTCATTTGTCTCCGATTGGGTGTACCTGAGGGTGAACCGGTGTTTGCTCGACATGTTCCAGTCCAGGCGGCCCAGAAATTTGGTGTTGCCGGTTTTAAAATCATACCCCTGGTATTCACCAGGATCGTACTGATATGTATTGATCAGATATGATTTCAAATTGTCCAGGTCGCTGGCCAACACGCCGGTGGCCTGTGGATTGTCGTCGGTGGGACTGGTCTTCGCCACCAGGGTCTGTCCGGGTTGATTTCTCTTCTCGGTTTCGAAATTGACAAAGAAAAATAATTTGTCCTTGATGATCGGCCCACCTACACTCGCGCCAAAGGTTTGATACTTGCGGTCGGCATTGGACACTTCTACGCCATCGACCTTATCGCCATTGAACTTATTATCCCGGTAATATCCATAAGCTGTTCCATACCAATTATTTGTGCCTCTTCGTGTCACGGCATTTATCCCGCCTCCAGTAAAGCCTGCCTGTCTTACGTCGAAGGGAGATATATTCACCTGGATCTGGTCGATGGCGTCAATGGAAATGGCCGAAGTAGCGCCTCCGGGTATCATGCCATCGCCCGACCTCCCGAAATTGTTGTTGAACAACGAGCCATCGATGGTGAGATTATTGTACCTGTTGTTCATTCCCGCGAAACTATTTCCATTGCTCTGGGGTGTCAGCCTCGTAAGGTTAGTAATACTTCGGGTGATATTTGGAAGATTCTGTAATTGCCGATTGCTGATATTGGTTGAAGCGCCGGTTTTTTCTGTCGTGCCTTTCCGTCCGGCACTGATCGTCACCAGTTCAAGTTCGGGATTCGCTGGAGATAACACAGACTGGATAGTGAACCGTTCACCCAGCGGAATATTGATATCTGTTTTGAGAAATTCTTCATAACCAATATTAGATATCCTGATGGAGTAGGGGCCGCCCGGGGGAATGTTATTCAGATCGAATATTCCATCGGCTCCCGTAATCAGGGAAAATCTGGCGCCGGTGGATTCATTTTTAACTATTACCGTTGCCCCGCTCAGCGCTTCTCCCTTACCATTTTTCACAATTCCATTCAAACTGCTGGTGGTAACCTGTGAAATCACAGCTAAAGGAAACAACAGACACGCTATCAGGGTTTTCAAGACAAATTTTCTCATAATTGGATCTTTGCAACAGCAAATAAATAACAATTATGGCAAGCGAGCTTTTGCATAAAGTTAACAAATTGTGATTCAATTGGAGCAATAAGCATCACTTCAGAATCGGGTCCGGAATTGCTACCTTTGCGAAAACACTGAAGATGCTTGATCCGATAGAATCCGCGATAGCTGATATCAAGGCCGGTAAATTGGTGGTGGTAGTTGACGATGAAGACCGCGAAAATGAAGGTGATTTTCTTACGGCAGCACAGAGCATAACCCCCGAACTGGTCAATTTCATGAGTAAATATGGGCGGGGCCTGATCTGTACCCCGCTGATCGAAGAAAGATGTGATGAACTTAAACTTGACCTTATGGTCAACAATAACACAGCTCTTCATGAAACTGCATTTACCGTTTCAGTAGACCTGCTCGGTCATGGCTGCACTACGGGTATTTCGGCCCATGACAGGGCCAAAACTATCCAGGCCCTTGTGAACAAGGACACACAGCCCGAGCACCTCGGCCGCCCCGGACATATATTTCCACTACGTGCTAAGAAAGGAGGTGTGCTAAGAAGGGCCGGGCATACTGAAGCTGCCATCGACCTTGCACGACTGGCCGGACTCGCGCCAGCAGGCGTGCTGGTAGAGATCATGAATGAGGATGGTTCCATGGCCCGCCTTCCCGAACTAAGGGAAATAGCCAAAAGATTTGACCTGAAACTTATCTCCATTAAAGAACTGATCGAATACAGACTGAAGACTGATTCGCTGATCGAAGAGATCGTGAGGGTAGATATGCCGACAAAGTTCGGACAGTTTAAATTGGTGGCTTTCAGGGAGAAGAACACTGACAATGAACATTTAGCTTTAATAAAAGGAGATTGGGAGAAGGATGAGCCTGTTTTGGTAAGGGTACATTCTTCCTGCTTCACAGGCGACATCCTTGGATCACTTCGTTGCGATTGCGGAGAGCAGCTGGAAGCGGCTATGGAGATGGTTGAACGCGAAGGAAAGGGAGCCATCCTGTACATGAACCAGGAAGGCAGAGGCATTGGCCTGGTGAACAAACTGAAGGCTTACAAGCTCCAGGAAAACGGAATGGACACGGTTGAAGCGAATCTTCATCTCGGATTCCCAATGGACCAGCGTGATTACGGGGTAGGTGCACAGATCCTCAGGCATCTCGGCATCACAAAACTCCGGCTGATAAGCAACAACCCGAAGAAAAGAGCAGGGCTGCTTGGATATGGAATTGAAATTGTCGACACCGTACCCGTCGAGATTGTACCGAACCCACACAATGAAAAATACCTGAAGACCAAAAGAGATAAGCTCGGCCATACCATACTTGGCCTGTGATGTTTCAAAGGGGGGTCACTTCTGCGAAGTGTCGGTTTCTTTGGGCGCTGGTTTCTTCTTCTTTTTCGGTTCAACCAATTCTCCGAATCGTTCAAAGTCTTTGCGGTAACTGATGCTTGCTCCGGTTCTGTTCTGACGCATTGCCGCATTAACAAGATAGGTGTAGGAATCCCTGTAGAAAAAAGTGAGCAGTAGCTTGCCGTCGGTAGTGATCTTCCATTCTGCCGTTACATCGGGAAGGAAGGGAAGATTTTTACTCTGCCCGAACTGGCTGGATGCCGTGATGCCAAAATCAACAGCACTGCCTAATGTGAAGGTGAGTCTGTCATTGAATATACTTTTGCCAACCGACAGATTCACATTGGTTCTGTCGATGCCGATTGATGTTCTGGATAAATTCTGCGCGATGTTTGCTGCGCTGTAGAATTGTGCGTTCAGGTTGACCTGGATACTCTTGTCATTGAAAACCTTCTGAAACACGCTTGAAAATTGTCTGCTGAGCGCCGTCGATATCACACCTGAAATATTTCCCACCACCAGGCCTTCGAAAGCCGTGTTAGCAATCCCCGCCTGATCTGCTGAATTTGACAGTGGTCCAAAGCTATTGAATACTACAAGGAAGGCCACCTGCTTGTTTAACTCATTTTCGTCTTTCTGAATCCTTTCGAGCATCTGTTGAATACCCACATCATTTTTGATTGGACTGTTCGGTGGTAATTCTATGGAGAACTTGATTTGAGGCGACATCAGCTGGTCGGTCAGGTTCGCCACTACAATGGCTTTCCCACGGTATCGCAGCAGGTTATTATCCACTTCAAAACTTTGCCTGATGGCAGAACCGAGATCACTGAATCGAACATTTTCTGCTTCATATTCCGCGTCAATTTTGATTTGCGCATTGGCAGGATCTCCAGACCACTGAATATAATTACCAACTCCTTCCCGCAGGCGAAATGGTTTTTTTAGCAGGGATTCAAAATTGAAATTATAATTGCCGCGGTCGATATCATAACGTCCTGTTATCGAAAACTCTCCGTCGGTCGTCGCCCGCACCTTCAGGTTTCCCCTGCCAGTTGCTTTGATTATGTCACCCGTCAACTCGTCGAGGATGACATACATGTTTGCGTAGTTGTTGGCGGTTACGTCGAGGTTGACGGTGAGGTTAGATTCCTTGAAAGTCCTGATAGACTTCATTTCCTTTCCATAAACTTTCCAAACGATGAAATCTGCCTGCCCGCTTTGTTTGCCGCTGTTGGTATTGATATAAAGATTGGAACTGTCTGCAGGCTGTGCGGTGATATTCATCTGCATGTCGGCCAACGGACCCTTGAAACTCATGTCTGCACTTGCAATCACAGAACCATAAAATGGATCATCGCCGGTGTTGGTTGTTGACAGCACGAGAAGTTTGGGGGTGTTCATTTCGAAGTCGAAAGAGAGGTTGTCAAACCCTTCGTGGTAGAGTATACCCTTGGTAATGGTTCCCGTATTCTTCCGGTTGTCTACAAACTGGAAGGACCCAAAGTCGATCCTGTCTTCCTTCAGTTCAATTTTTGCATTTGGTATGGAATAAAGTACGTTGGTGAACTTCACGCGAAGGGCCCCATTTTTTAGTTGGATAGTGCCCAGGTAATTCAATTTATCGGCGGGGCCAGAGATCCTCAGAGTGCCCGTTGCGTCTCCGCTAAGGTCACTGAATACGCCGGAGAGATAGCGCTGCAGCAGGTCGATCTTGGTGCCGTTCAGATTGGTGGTAATGTCCAGGTTCTCATTTTTGGTGCTATCGCCGATTTGGTATAACCCCTTGAGATCGAAGTTATAGTTGTGGTTATCTGATCTTGCACTAAAATCAACTTCCTTCAACCTGTGGTCGTAATTTCCCCGGAGGGCGAGCGTGCCGATGGAATCGTCGTCGAGTCGGAATTGTTCCGTTTCGGCCACTACATTCAGTTTGAATTTTCCAAAGGGGTCGGCCACTTTTATTTTTCCCGTAATCAATCCTTCCAATTTGTTTGACGTTACCAGGTATGGAGAAAAGTCGCCGATGTTTACTTTTTCCAGTTCCACCTGCAGGTCTTTTTTCGAGCTGGTGTCAGAATCCACCGAGCTTAGCCTGATCTCCTGCAGCCCATTGGACAGCCTGATGCCTGTGGCGGCCAGGAGGTCTTCGGTGACTGTAATTTCGCCATCTTTTTGAATGGTCCAGGTCTTGCCTTTCAGGTCAAAACTGGATTCCCTGAATTTTACGCTGGCACCTTTGGGCAGCGTTTTAACTTGTGCGGCAATACTGGCGGCATTGAGGGTCTGGTTGGCGCTGGTAATGACCCTGATTTCGGATATGTCGTTGGCAGACTGTAATTTAATTTCGGTGTTCGGAAAATTCAGACTGTCATTGATGAAGACGTTGGATATATTGCTTTCGAGGAGGAGGCTATCGGAAGCGCCGGTCGCTTTCAGGCGCATGTCATAGACCGCAATATTTTTATAATTGAACTGCGGAACTTCCGCGTTCAGGTCGAGTAAATTCTCCCGGGTGTTTATCCTGCCTGTGAGCGTGGAGAAATTGAACCCCTTCAAATCGGGATCGATCAGGTTGACGTATTCTTCCACATTTTTTGTGGTGATCACAAAACTGAAATTCTCATTGCGAAGAATTTTTTTCGAGGGTTTGATATAGGCGGGATAATATTTATTCAGGAAGGTTTGAAAAGCCGCAGGAAGGTCCTTAATGGAAAACTCGCCCGCAAGGGCTGCGTCAAACTCATTACTGACCGCTGTGATCACTTTGTTGTTGTCGACAATATTCGATTCTATGTACAGCGAATCAAAAGAGATCCTCCTGCCTGATTTGAATAATGACGCATCAAATATGCGTGCACTGCCGAGGAAATTGTCAATATTGCTGCCCTTAAAATTAAACTTGAATTTTCCGTCGAACTCAACCTGGTCTTTTAACAGGTTTAATTTCATAAGGTCCGCCTTCGTAATGTTTGCTTCGAAATTGAATTCCGGGATTTCCTTACTGAAATCCACGAGACCATTGAGCCTGGCCTGGAGGTTCGGGTCATTAGCGATCATTTCACCATCGAAGAGTTTTTTGGCCACCTGCCCCTTTACTGTAATACCCTGGTATGCGTAGCGGTTGAATTCGAGAAGTTGTATGTCGCCGTCAAGTTTTGCATTCAGTGTGGCCGGCCTCAGCCCTGTGCCATTCACTTTCCCCTTAAAAATAATTTTGCCGATCGAACTGTTGTCGATCAGTTTTCCAATTTCAAAACCGGAAGTGCTCAGGCTCCCGGAATAGGATGAAGGCTTGTTGTCGGGTAGCTTCATGTTAAGATCCGTAATGATTGTACCCAGGTTGGTTTCAAGTGAACCGTATGTTACAAAATCCTGGAAAAATCCAGTAAAGTTCCCGCGAAACCGGAGATAATTCATGAGGTCCAGCCGCGGCTGTGTTATGTTCCTGAGGGGAGGAACAAATGAAAGGGCATCTTTATAGGTGGTGCGAAAATTCTCCGCTTCAAAATCTATGTAGGTCCGGGATAAATCAGGTAGGCCGGCCAAGCTCAGGTTTCCTTTCAGGTAGGTGTCATTTCCGGCTTGTATAACAAGATTTTTTCCATTCAGGTTGTCGACACTGCCGCTGACGGTTCCGCTTGCCTGAATAGCTTTTTTCCAGGTGCTGAGTTCCGGGGCGAAAAAGGCGATGTCGTCGGTGCTGATGACGGAGTTTTTGAAATGTGCCTGCATCCGCACTTTCGAAATGAAGGAATTCATGTCTTCAAATGAACTATACCTCATCGCGAAATAATCACTGAGTTGGCTGCGGTTTGTCTTCAGGTTGAAATTAGAAAATTCCATCGCTTCTGGGTGCATGCGCAAATGGGCGGAAAGTTCTTTCACGTCGAAGCCGCTGCGTTCTTTTGTCGACAATGAAAACTTTGCGAGTATGGAGTCTTTTAACAGCCTGCAGTCAACAAACCTCGCATTGATGTTAGCAAACCTGATATGGGCTCCATCAAAATGGGGGTAGGGCTGGCGATCTGTGGCAACGTCTGACCGGAACATGCCTTCGGTGATGTTCAAGCTGCTGATCTTGACATTCCAATTTCCCGGATTCCAGCGCAGGTTCAACGAATCATTGACGATCACCGATTCTGTGGTCGCTGTGTCGGGGGGCATGATGCGGCGCCCTGTGTAGTTGCTGACGCTGAATTCGGGTTGCACGAGGTTGATGCTGCGGATGCTGAGGATTCTGTTGCTGATATCCATTTGTTCCGCATCCACTTTCATTGAACGAATAAAGGCGCCCATGTCCTCACCCCGCCATTCATCTCGTTGAACTATCCGGATCCTGTCGAACTCGATTACTTTAAGGTTAAGGTCGATGTTCTTTTTTTTCGTGCCAGTGGAAGGTCCGCTGAAGTAGTCGAACAAAAAGGTATAATTCCATAAGGAATCTGTCCGGTTCAGATGAAAAACCGCGTCCTGCAAACCAATGTATTCCAGTTCTATCTTCTCTTTGAAGAAAAACCAGTCTGTGATATTGACCTTGACGGATCCGGCGTACAGGAGAGTGTCCTTTTTCTGGTCTTCCACCAGCATGCCTTCGAGAAGCATGCTATTGAACAGCGCGAAATTCACATGCTTGATCCTTACCTGGGTATTCAGGTCATGGGAGATCCGGTTGGTGACCTGGCGAACGAGGAAATTTTGAACGGGGGTGGTCTGTATGAGCAACCATACTGATATGATAAGGGCTATCAATACCAGAAGTACCGTACGGGATATTTTCCAAAATTTGCTCAGGCTGTTGAATTCGACTGTAAAATTAACTATTAACTGCTGCTGAGCAAATTCAATACCATAGAGTTATAAAGTAATGATAAACATTTTGCGATATCTTAGCGCGCATGAAAATCCGAGGGTTTCTTTATGTGGTACTGCTTACACTTTTACAGCTGCCATTATTAGCTCAAAGCCCTGTTTCCTACTCCTCTTCGGAAGTTTTCCAGCGGATTCTTAAATTAAAGGTTCTGGGTTCTGTTCTTTACCTGGCTGCCCATCCCGATGACGAAAATAACAGGCTACTGGCATGGCTGTCAAAGGATCAGCTGTACCGGACGGGCTATTTGTCCCTAACCCGCGGGGATGGGGGGCAGAACCTGATTGGTAACGAGCAGGGCATTGAGCTGGGCCTGATCCGGACTCAGGAATTGTTAGCTGCCCGCAACATTGATGGTGCCGAGCAGTTTTTTACAAGGGCCTTTGACTTTGGATTCAGCAAGAGCACCGAGGAGGCGATCCGCATCTGGGAAAGGAATAAGATACTTTCTGACATCGTTTGGGTTATCAGGAAGTTCCAGCCAGACGTCATTATTACGAGGTTTCCCCGCGACAAACGGGCAGGGCACGGCCAACATTCGGCTTCGGCAGTCCTTGGAGAAGAAGCTTACAGGCTGGCGGCTGATCCAAAAGCATATCCCGAACAAATGGGGTTGGGGGTGAAACCCTGGCAGGCCAGGAGGATTGTCTGGAATAATTACAATTTTTCCGGCGACGCCATTCCAGAAGGCAGCCTGGTCGTGGATGCCGGAGGGTACAATCCCATAATTGGAAAAAGCTATGGAGAAATTGCTGCTGAGAGCAGGAGTCAGCATAAGAGCCAGGGCTTTGGAGTGAGTGCTTCGCGGGGACCACAGATTGAGAGTTTTACGCATATTGCCGGCAGTGAGGCAAAAAGTAGCCTGCTCGAAGGCGTGAGTACGGGCTGGGAAAGAATTCATGCACCACAGGTGGCTTCTTCGATAGACAGGATTTTAAAATCGTTTTCTTTTGAGCACCCATCCAATTCGTTGTCGCAACTAGTGAGCCTGTATAAGCAAATCAAGTCCCTGCCATCATCTGAATGGAAAAACGTAAAGGCAGAGGAATTGAATGAGATCATCGCCATTTGTAGCGGCATCTGGATGGATGCTTACGCCAGCCAGGCATCTGCCGTTCAGGGCGATTCGATCGAAGTTAACTTCAGTTTCAACAACCGGCTTGGCATCAATGCAAGGTTAAAAAATATCGCAATCGAGGGCAAAGAAATTGCGAAAGGTATGAGTTCCGCAAAAAACCACAATGTCAATTTCAAAACCATAATACGGGTAGCTGACGACCGACCGATCTCGCAGCCCTATTGGCTAAAGGAAAAAATGAGCAGTGGATCATACAATGTAAGCGAACAGAAATTGATCGGCAAACCAGAAGCAGATCCGGCTTTTGAAGCGAAGTTTTCTATGTATTTGAATGATGAGTTGTTCAACTTTTTCAGACCGGTATTGTACAAACATACTGATCCCGTAAATGGGGAGATCTATCAGCCCTTGGTGGTGCTGCCTCCCATCAATATTTCCCTTGAGCCTGATATCGTTCTGATGAGTTCTGCATATCGCGATTCGGCCAGGGTACACGTGGCCGTTAGTGCGAACCGGAAGATCAGTAGTAAGCAGTTTACACTGGTGACGAAAACTGGAAATCAACAAATCAGGCAAAGCTATGATGGAATTGATCTTGAAAAGGGGTCGGCGCGGAATTTTGTTTTTCCCGTTGGGATAAAAAAATCGGACAGTACCCAGCACCAGGAACTTCATACAAGGGTCGAGCTTGAGCAGGCCCGGAGCCTGGTCGATTTTGGGCTAAACAAAAGAATCATCCGCTATGATCATATTCCGCAGATCTGTTATTTCAGGGAGGATGGAGTAAAACTTATTGATGCGGACATACGAACAGCGGGCAAAAAAATAGGCTATATCGCTGGAGCTGGCGACAAGGTGCCGGCGGCGCTTGAACTAATGGGGTACCAGGTGACGATGATCAGCGATGATAATCTGAATTCAGAATTTCTCAGGCCCTTCGATGCGATAATCACGGGCATCCGGGCTTACAATGTGGATCAGAACCTGACTGAAAAAAAAGAGGTTTTGAATGACTACGTGAAAAATGGAGGCAACCTGATCGTCCAATACAACACGAATAACAATGCAGGTCCCCTACGGGCTGCCATAGGGCCTTATCCCTTTGAGGTATCCCGCAGTCGGGTAACCGACGAAACCGCGCAAGTGAAATTTCTTTTACCCAATCACCCGGTCCTGAATTTTCCCAATAAAATCACAAATCACGATTTTGATCACTGGATACAGGAAAGAGCGATCTATTTTGCGGAGCAACCCGACAAGGCTTTTGTGGCCCCTTTGTCAATGAAAGATCCGGGAGAAGATGATCAGACGGGCAGCCTGATCATCGCAGATTATGGAAAGGGGAAATTTGTTTATACAGGACTGGTCTTTTTCAGAGAACTACCCGCGGGGGTTCCTGGTGCTTACCGGCTACTGGCAAATATCATTGCCCTGAATCAACAAAGCCGAACTCATGAGTAAGATCCCTGAAGGTAGAAGAAACGTTGCCCTTGTAGTAAGTATCCTTTTGGGACTTGCCATTGGTATATTTATCAAAAGAGTCTCCATTGGTTTGTTGATTGGAATTGTGCTGGGGGTACTTGTCGGTGGATTACTTTCCGGAAAAAAATAGAGCTTTCCTTACCAAATCGATTTCATGAGCGTTCCTGACTGGATAGTGCTTGTCCTGACCCTGCTTGTGGTGGTGCTGTACGGCCTTTACAAAAGCCGTACTACCAGGGATCTTGATGGATACTTTCTCAGCAATCGAACGATGCCATGGTATATCGTATTGCTTGGTGTGATGGGAACACAGGCCAGCGCGGTTACTTTCCTTTCGGTGCCCGGCCAGGCATACACTGATGGCATGCGATTCATCCAGTTCTATTTTGGCTTACCGCTTGCAACCATTGTACTCTGCCTGACCTTTGTGCCCATCTTCCACCGGTTAAAAGTCTATACCGCATATGAATATCTTCAGAACCGGTTCGATTCGCGCACGAGAACCTTTACTTCACTACTTTTTTTACTACAGCGTGCGCTTTCGACCGGTATCAGCATTTATGCCCCCTCAATAATTCTTTCTTCCCTGCTTAGCTGGAACATCTATTGGACCAACCTGTTCATGGGGGGGCTACTGATCCTATATACAGTTACTGGTGGCGCACGAGCCGTTGGGCACACCCAAAAATTCCAGCTGGTGGTTGTGCTTGGGGGTATGGTGATGGCCGGCCTGATGGTTTTGCGCTTGTTACCCGAAGGAGTGGGGCTGACTGATGTTGTGGATCTCAGCGGCAAGCTGGGCAAGCTCAATGTGATCACCACGGGCTTTACCGACGGAAAATTCGACTGGAGTGATCGTTACAATCTCATCAGTGGGATCATTGGTGGATTTTTCCTTCAACTTTCGTATTTCGGCACTGATCAGTCGCAGGTGGGGCGTTACCTGACTGCCAAGTCAGTGTCTGAAAGCAGACTGGGCCTTATCCTTAACGGCATAGTGAAAATTCCGATGCAGTTCATGATCCTCATGATCGGCATATTCGTTTTTTCATTCTACCTTTTTCATGACCATCCTGCTTCTTTTAACGGCAAGCAAATGACCCTGCTCGCGAATTCTTCGCTCAGCGCGCAATCCACCGAGCTGGAAAAACAGCTACATACCGTGCAGGAAAGCAAACAATTACTGGTGCACCAATGGCTGGGCGATAAAAATAATAAAGAACTGGTTTCCAAGATTAACGGGAAGATCAGGGAAGAAAGCCAGATCCAGGATTCGGTAAAATCACTGGTCGTGCGGCTGGATCCACTTGCTGAAACAGATGACACCAATTATATTTTTCTTCAGTTTGTAATTGACCACCTGCCAACGGGGTTGATCGGATTGCTTATTGCTGTCATCTTCCTGGCCGCCTGGGGAAGCATCGCGGCTGCATTGAATGCCTTGTCTTCCGCTACGGTTGTAGACATTCACAAAAAATTTATTCAAAAGGAATGCAGCGATGATCGGGATGTAGTGTTATCAAAAAGGTACACCATCCTCTGGGGATTATTTTGTATTGCCACCGCTATGTTTGCCACACGTATGGGTAGCCTGATCGAAGCGGTAAATATTCTCGGATCCTTGTTCTATGGCGCCATATTGGGGATCTTTCTGGTAGCTTTTTTCATGAAAGGAGTAGGGGGAAAAGCGGTCTTTTGGAGTGCGGTGCTCAGTGAGTTGGTCATCATCAGCTTATTTGTTCTCGATGACCGGGAAGTCATCCACCTGGGATTTCTCTGGTTCAATGCGATCGGGGCACTGTCGGTGATGGGACTTTCCTTCCTGTTTCAAAAATTAAATGTTTCACGCCAAGCTGCCAAGTAGAAGCCAAGCCGCAAAGAAAATACATGTACGACTTGATTTGCCTGAAATTCTATGTGTCTTGCAACTTTGCGTGAAACATTTAGTGTTAACAATTTACTTTCCTGTTACCGGCAAACTCACCATTGTCTTGTCCCAGAGGATAACCAGGTCAAATGAAGAGGCCTTAACATTCGAAGGGCTGATGGTAAAAGTTTCAATTGAATAATCCATGGGCAATGCTTTTGCCTTCACTCTCACCAGGTCTTCCGATTCCTTGTAGGCATCTGCACTGCTAACGTCAGTTTGTTTGGAGATAATCACCGTCCATTCGTTTTCCTGGGGAATGGTCAGCAGACCATACTTGCCCGCCGGTACTTTTTTGCCACCAATGGTCACATCGGCGCCAAAAGTTATGGTCGTGGCAGCATTGGCGCCAGTTCTCCAAATTTTACCAAAGGGTACGAGTTCGCCAAAGATCTTTCTTCCTTTCACATTCGGCCTTGAGTATGAAAGTTCAATCGAAGACAATCCAAATTCCTGCTTGATTGTGACGTGGGTGGAAGGAGGCGGCGTTTTTTGTTGTTGTGCAAAAGAACCGCTAACACATAGCGCGATCGCCAGAGATAAAAATATTTTTTTCATGCATACAATTTTTGCGAAGATATGGTTTCGGTCTATTTCCGGCTTTATTTCCTGAATGCGGGATGGTAGAGCTGGAGTGTGGTCCGAAGAAAATCGCGGTCGAGGTGGGTATAGATCTCGGTGGTGGTGATACTTTCATGACCCAACATCACCTGTACCGCCCGAAGATCGGCTCCTCCTTCTACAAGGTGAGTCGCGAATGAATGGCGCAGGGTATGAGGAGATATATTTTTTCTTATCCCCGCTTTGGCAGCAAGGTCCTTCAGGACAAGGAAAATCATCACCCTGCTGAGGCCCGAACCCCGCCGATTCAGGAAGAGGATATCCTCCATGCCTTTCTTTACCGGAATGTGAACACGAATCGTTTTCCGGTACATGTCGATTTGCTTCAGTGCAGATGCACCGATCGGCACCAGCCGCTCTTTGTCGCCCTTGCCGGTAACCCTCACGAAGCCCAGTTCAGGGTATAGTTCGGACAGTTTCAGTGAAATTAGTTCCGACACCCGCAGTCCGCAACTGTACATTGTTTCCAGTATTGCCCGGTTGCGCGCGCCCTCCGGTGTGCTCAGATCGATTGCCTTTAATATGCTTTCAATCTCATCGACACCCAGTACATCAGGGAGTTTTCGGCTTGTTTTTGGGCCTTCGAGCAGTACTGTCGGATCGTGGTTGGTCAGGTTCTCGGCCAGGCAATAAATATAAAAGGAACGTATGCCGGATATGATCCTTGCCTGTGAGGTGGCCGTCATACCGAGTTCATGGATCCATCCGAGGAAGGCCCTGAGGTCATCGATGGTGAGGTCTGCAGGCGTTACCTCCATCGAATGCACCAGCAGGTATTGGGTGAGTTTATCGAGGTCACTGAGATAGGCCAGAACTGAATGATCGGATAAAGATTTTTCAAGTTGCAGCCAGGCCCTGAATCCTTTTTTATATACTTCCCACATAAGTGAATAAGATGACTTCTCCTGAAGCCCTGAATTGATTAGATTGCAATTTCCTGAAAAACTATCACGGGCCGCAGTATGGAGAAAATAAATCTACGCCAGTTCAGAAAGAAGGTAGAGGTAAATAAATCAGCTTTTAAAAGATTTCTCAGCCGCCTGGAGAAAAATCCGCCCCGGAGGCTGGATAAACTGGCTGTGGAAGCAGACTTGCAGATGTGGACGGAAACGGATTGCCTCTCCTGTGCCAACTGTTGCAAGACAATGTCACCAACCTTTACACGCCAGGATCTGGTCCGTATCTCGGCACATATCGGCATGTCTGTAGAGGAATTCAAATTGAAATACCTCTATAAAGACAAACAAGGAGACTGGATCAATAAAAGTCAGCCCTGCCAGTTTCTGAATCTCAGCGATAATAAGTGCAGCATCTACTCAGTCAGGCCCAGGGACTGTGCTGGATTTCCGCATCATACCCGGAAAAGAATGGTCGACTACATGCACGTCTTCAAGCAGAATATCGAATATTGCCCCGCTACCTATCGGGTGATCGAGATAATGAAAGCGAAAATCGGATAGAATTTTATATGTAGACGTCTTCGATCAGCAGGTACTGATCTCCCCGGACAACAGATCTGCTTATGGCGAGAATATTGAATTGTATCCTTTTCCAGTAAGGAAATCGGTTTGTAAAATGTTCGGCCGCCAGCTTGATGTTGTTAAATTTCTTTTTTGACACTGCTTCTTCAGGAAAACCGAAAACCTGGCTATGACGCGTTTTCACTTCCACGATGTGCAGAATATTATCTTTCGAGGCGATCAGGTCTATTTCCCAATGCTTGTATCTCCAGTTGGCGCAAAGTATGTGATAACCGTTCTCCTCGAGGTATCTCGCCGCCAGCCACTCACCGGCATTTCCCCGTGTATTATGAATTGCCATCCCGCTGTTTGTATCTTTATTAGTTCGAAATTGCGCCCATGGAAAAATCAGAAAAAATATTCATACTGGAAGGGTCCATTCAACATTATGACTGGGGTGGAAAAACTTTTCTCCCGGAGTTATTACATCTTGAAAATTCGGAAGGCAAACCGTATGCTGAATTCTGGATGGGCGCTCACCTGAAATCTCCATCGCAGATCGTTTTCCGTGATGGCCGGAAACAACCACTGCATGAGTTGATTTCTACTGATCCGCAGTATTGGCTGGGAAGGACCGTTGCGGCGAATTTCGGATCGCTGCCCTATTTGCTAAAAGCCCAGGATGTCAAACACATGCTTTCCATCCAGGTGCATCCCTCAAAGCAGGTAGCCGAGAAAAAATTCCTGGAAGAAAATCAAAGGGGCATTGCTCCTGATGCCGGCAATCGCAATTACAAGGACAAGAATCACAAACCAGAACTGCTGTCACCGCTCAGTGATTTTTACCTGCTTCATGGGTTCAAGTCGCCCGATAAACTTAGAGCCGTTCTCGAAAAGACACCGGAACTACATTTCCTTGTCGAATATTTAGATGGAGATAATTATCAAAGAATTTACACCCACCTGATGAGGATGCCCCAGGCAGAAGTGGATCTGAGGTTAGAACCGTTGGTGCAAAGAATTACGCCATTGTATGAGACGGGAAAAATTTCCAAAGATGCTGAAGATTTCTGGGCCGCGAGAGCCGCCGGCACATTCGGATCGACTGAAAGCAGGGACAGGGGAATATTTTCCATCTATCTTTTTAATGTGGTGAAGATGTCCGCGGGCCAGGCCCTCTTTCAGGATGCGGGACTGCCACATGCTTACCTGGAAGGACATACGATGGAGATCATGGCTAATTCCGACAATGTACTCAGGGGTGGACTTACGCCCAAACACATTGATGTGGATGAGCTTCTCGAACACATCATCTTTCGCCCTACAATCCCAGCCGTCATTGCTGCGAGGCCCGTTGTCAATTCAGCGGAAGTGTTTAAAACTCCGGCTAAGGATTTCGAGTTAAGCAAAATTGCACTTGACCCCGGGGGAAGGTTTCAATGGACCAGCTCAGGACCTGAAATCCTTTTTGTCTACCATGGCAGTGCGACTATTGCCCGGGAGACTGAGTCCTTACACGCTGATTCGGGGCAGGCGGTTTTTGTTGCACCGGATGCGAAGGTCATTTTGTCGACTTCGGTTCCCAGCATTGTATTCCGGGCGAGTGTTCCGGGGAGTTAGTGCATGAAATAAATTTCGCACACCGACCCAAAACCCTAAGGGGAAAATGGGCTAACTTTCTTATCCCTGGCCTGGAAACCTTATTTTTGTAATGAATCGTTAATTATGAAAGTAAACAGGTCCCTCATACTCATTTTGATCGCGCTGATCCTTGTGTCTGCCTTGTACCGGATCATACCCGGACGGCCATTGGGCTTCTTCCCACAGCTCTCCATGGCGCTGTTCGCAGGCGCTGTGATCAAAGACAAAAAATGGGCCTTTGCCTTCCCGATATTCTCATTATTTATTTCTGATCTCCTCTTTCACGTTTTGTTTCTCAATGGGCTGGTTCCTTATGCCGGATTTTATGAAGGCCAGATCACCAATTATCTTTTATTTGCGGCAATGACCGCGATTGGTTTTTTCATGAAGAGGATTTCCGTTGGTACAGTAGCGGGTTATTCAATCCTCGTGACTGTCGCTTATTTCTTTCTCTCCAATTTTTTTGTGTGGCAGAGTGGCGCAGGTTATGCCAGGCCAAAGACTTTTAATGGCCTCATGCAATGTTATGTCGACGGCCTTCCTTTCCTTGTCAACAGCCTGTATGCCACACTTGCCTTCAGCGCGCTGTTGTTTGGTGGTTGGGCCCTGTATAGGAAGAACGCCCCGGCGAGACTGGCCGTTTAGTTTCACTTAAGAGAATTCCACGTCAAGCCCAAAGAAGACGCCAAGGCAATAAATACACATCACGTTGTGTCTGTGTAGAACTTCAGCTTGCAATTTTTTGCGGATTCGCGCCCCTGCCGCAGGCAGGGCCTGGCCCCTTTGCGTGAAACCAAACTTTATTGTTCTAACAGTTCATAACCAGTGTCGGCAGGCAGCCCTTTTACGTCGGCGGCCATGGTGGCAAGTTCATCGCATCGGTTATTGAAGGCATTGTCGGCATGACCCCTGACCCATTTGAAACGGATATTATGTAGCTGCGCCAGGTCGGCAAAGGTCATCCACAGATCTTTATTTTTTTTTCCACCGCGGAAGTCAGTAGTTATCCATTTTTTCAGCCATCCCTGTTCCACGGCCTTAACTACATACTGACTATCAGAGTAGATGATGACGTTCTGTCCTTTTTTTTTAACGGCTCTCAGCGCTTCAATCACGGCCATCAGTTCCATCCTGTTGTTGGTCGTTTTTCTGAATCCACCGGAGATTTCCTTTGAATGAGCTCCCCATTTAAGTATGGCTCCATAGCCGCCCGGACCGGGATTGCCTCGTGAGGCGCCGTCGGTGTAGATGATCAGTTCCTGTGGTGCAGCGGCGCTCATACCTGGAAAACACCGGTTTTAAATTCGGGTATTACGGGGTTGTGGCTGGCTGCAAATATAGATTGGGAGATAATGCTCCTGGTTTCGGTGGGGTCGATCAGCCCATCAATCCAAAGTCGTGCAGCGGCATAATATGGTGATGTTTGTTTTTCATATCGCGACCTGATATTATCCAGCAGCTTTTTCTCATCTTCCGGGCTAACCATTTCACCTTTGGATTTCATTGCCGCCACCTGGATTTGTAAAAGCGTTCTGGCGGCCTGTTCGCCACCCATCACTGCGATCCTTGCGGTGGGCCAACCAAAGATGAATCTCGGATCGTAGGCTTTGCCGCACATTGCATAATTGCCTGCGCCATAAGAATTGCCGATGATGAAGGTGATCTTGGGAACCACTGAATTGGCAACGGCGTTCACCATTTTTGCTCCGTCCTTTATGATGCCAGCATGTTCGCTCCTCGAGCCGACCATGAATCCTGAAACATCCTGCAGAAATACCAGGGGAATTTTTTTCTGATTGCAGTTCATGATGAAACGTGCGGCCTTGTCGGCGCTGTCGTTGTAGATCACGCCGCCCATTTGCATCTCACCTTTTTTGCTTTTCACTATTTTTCTTTGGTTAGCGACAATGCCCGTTGCCCAGCCATCTATTCGCGCATACCCACAGATGATGGTTTTCCCATAGTCTTCTTTGAATTCTTCGATACCTGGTGCATCAACAATCCGGTTGATGACCTCCAGCATGTCATATGGTTTGGTGCCGTCCGGCGGAATGATCCCATAAAGCTCTTCGGGATTTTTTTCCGGCATGGCAGGTGCAATACGGTCAAAGATGGGCAGATGATTCGAGTGACCGAGCTTGGACATAATTTTTTTTACCTGGTCAAGGCATTCCTCTTCCGTCTTGAATTTATAGTCCGCGATTCCGGATATCTCAGTATGGGTTACGGCGCCACCGAGTGTTTCCTGGTCTGCATCCTCTCCAATAGCGGCTTTCACCAGGTAAGGACCCGCAAGGAAAATAGAGCCATTGCCTTCAACCATCAGGGTCTCATCGCTCATGATGGGCAGGTAGGCTCCCCCGGCAACACAGGGTCCCATCACCGCCGCAATTTGCGTGATGCCCATGGCGCTCATTTTTGCATTGTTGCGAAATATCCTTCCAAAATGTTCCTTGTCCGGGAATATCTCATCCTGCATAGGAAGATAAACGCCCGCGCTATCTACCAGGTAAATAATTGGCAGCAGGTTCTCCATGGAGATTTCCTGCATACGAAGATTCTTCTTACCGGTAATCGGGAACCATGCTCCGGCTTTGACGGTCTGGTCGTTGGCCACGATTACGCATTGTCTGCCGCTGACAAAACCCACTCCCGCAACAGTACCTCCGGAGGCGCAGCCTCCCTGTTCTTCATACATTTCCCAACCAGCCAATGCCCCGATCTCGGTAAATGGACTTTCTTTATCCCGGAGATAATCAATTCTTTCCCTCGCAGTCAACTTATTTTTCTCTCGTTGTTTTTCTACGGATTTTTTACCACCTCCCAGCGAGGCCTGGTTGAGTTCCTGACGAAGACGGGTAAGAGATGACCTCATAGCATCATCGTTCCTGCTGAATTCTGCGTTCATCCGACAAATGTAAATTATAGAACCGACACTTGCCAGTATCTTGCAGGTCGCTGAGCCAGTGAAAAAAGCGCGCTCACCAATGAAATGAAGAGCCGGAATATCAGGTTGTTAGTGCTTGTGATCATCGCGGTCATGATCAGGGTAATTTCGATGGATGCCGACTGGGTTGAACAGTATTATTCAAACGGAATATATCCGCATATTGTCAGATTCCAACGGATGCTGCTGGGCTGGATTTCCTTCAGTGTCGGAGACCTTTTATATGGGTGGGCGGTGATATGGCTGATCATCCACACGGCTAAACTTATACGCAGGCTGTACAGGCGTGATGCGGGACGGGATTATTTGCTCGGTGTGGGCCGGCGATTTCTTTGTGGAGTCTTGCTGATTTATATTTCATTCAATGTTTTGTGGGGTTTGAACTATAACCGCAGAGGAATCCAGAATGCACTCAAACTAAATATCTCGGATTATACAAGGGATGACCTGATTGAGGTCACTTCGCGGCTCGCTGAGAAGTTGGATTCGCTGCAGGCATATTCTCTCCTTAACCGGGGAAATCTGCAGAGGAAGAAATGGCTGTTTCAGGGAACGGTGACTTCTTACAAGCGTCTTGCATTGAAGAATGAACTGTTTGAATACGAGTATCCTTCAGTTAAACCATCTATCTACAGTTATCTTGGAAATTACCTCGGATTTACGGGTTATTATAATCCGTTCAGTGGCGAGGCGCAGGTGAATACCACGGTCCCGCTTTTCATCAGGCCCTTTACTTCATGTCATGAGATTGGCCACCAGCTGGGCTATGCAAAGGAAAGCGAGGCGAATTTCGCAGGTTACCTTTCCGCGTCTTCATCCGAAGACCCTTCTTTTCTTTATTCTGTTTATTTTGACATGTTTGCGTATTCTTCGAGATATCTCTACATGGAAGATTCGGTAACCCTTAAAAATATCAGGGAAAGATTGTCACCGGGAGTGCGACGTGACATCTTGGAACTTAGGAAATTTGCCATCAGGTATTCGACACCGTTAGAGACAGCCATTGACCGAATCTATTCTCAATATCTCAAAGCCAACCAGCAGCCAGCTGGCAGGATGAGTTATAACGAAGTGGTGGCGCTGTTGATAGCCTATTACCGAAAATATGGCAAGCTCTAAAACTGGTTCTTCCACATCATGCTTTCCACGGGCCTGTCGGGTTGGCCACTGTATTTGGCGTCTTTCTTTTTGGCATAGCTGATCTCGATCTCGCCTTCCACCGGGAAGTAGATGAGCTGGCCAATGGGCATTCCCTTGTAGATCCGGACTGGTTGTTTAACGGAGATTTCCAGGGTCCAGTGACCGCAAAAGCCGACGTCACCTTTTCCGGCGGTGGCGTGAATATCGATCCCCAGGCGGCCCGTGGACGATTTTCCCTCCAGGAAAGGTACGTGCGCATGGGTCTCGGTGTACTCCTGGGTTACCCCCAGGTAGAATTTATGGGGAAGCAGGAGAATCCCTTCATCGGGAATTTCAAATGTGTTGATGAGGTTGTGTTTTTTCGCGTCCAGCTCTTCATCCTGATAATTGGCAAGCCAGGGTCCCAAATGAACGTCGTATGAATTAGAACCCAGGCATTCTCGTGTGTAGGGGGCTATCTTTATGGTTCCTTTGCCTATCTCTTCAAGTATTCTTTTATCCGATAAGATCATTGATGCTCCTGATGTTAATTTTGAATGACTGTAAATAAATGGTAAATCTGCAATGTAATTCGGAGGATTGAGTATATTTTTTCAACATAGTATCAACCACAATACAACCCTGGGAATCTGGAAGATTGAGGAACCTGAAAGTTTTTTTCTTACAAAGGTACCTTTAAAACAACAGGTCAGCCATCCTTACAAAAGATTACAACACCTGGCGGGCAGATACCTGCTTCCTGCGTTGTATGCCGATTTTCCGCTTGAGGAGATTTTAATTGCCGACACGCGTAAGCCATTTCTTCATGACGAGAAGTACCATTTCTCAATTTCTCATTGCGGTAATTTTGCGGCCGCCATCGCCAGCCCGGTCAATAGGGTGGGGGTCGACATTGAGCTGGTGAGTCCCAGGCTTAGGCTGATCTCTCCGAAATTTCTGTCGGAGTCGGAATCGGACTATCTCACGCAATGGAAACACCTCGACAAGGTGCATCTTGAGATGACAACGCTCATCTGGAGCGCCAAAGAAGCCTTGTTCAAATGGTATGGTTACGGTGGGCTCGACTTCCGAAAGCACATGGTGCTCACGGGTTCCATTGTTTTCCGACCCGACGAATGGGTAGAGATCCCTTTTCTTTTTTGCAAGGACAAACCTATTCCTCTCACTGTGATCGCCAGACGTTTTCATCCGCTGGTGCTCGCCTACGTGATTTCCTGATTCTCATTCTTCATCTCCTTCTTCGATCCCGGAGTCAGGTTCGGCTTCAAGCAATGGTATGGCGCCGATTGAAGCTCCTGCGATACCCTTGATGGAGCCATACATACCAGAAGTACTCAGCAGCACTTTTTCAAGTTGTTTGGCTCTTTCCTTCCACATCTTCTCCATCTGCATTTTTTCTTTGATGATGGATTGCTGCATGAATACAAATCCTTCCACGATGGCTTCCATCTGTTGACGGAATTCTATTCCGGTGAGAAAGTCGTAAAGCATCTGCATCTTCTCGCCTTTGTTCTCCTCGGTCTTTCGCGATTCGGCGATACGGATGACGGCAGTTCTGAGTGCCGAAGTGAGGCCGATCACTTCGCGAAAGGAACAGACCCACACGCCATCTTTTTCTCCAAAGCAGTCCATGTTTTTTGGGAAGACCTGTGTTACGAGAACCGCGAGGTCGGCTTGTTTACGACGCATGTCGTTGCGTAGTTTTTCCACCCAGATATTGTTCCATCCTTTGGCTCTTTTACTTTCGAAGATGATGCGGCCATATTCCCGCCCCTGTTTATTCCGAACTACAAGGATGCAATCGGCTCCTTCAACGCCCTTTCCCACTTCGGTGATTTCATCGTCGGGAAAGCTCTGGCGAAGGATCTCTTCAAGCAACAATTCCTGGGCTTCGCCCTGTAACTGCATGGAACCTTGTTCGGCGCGTCTTTTCATTTCTTCGGCGAGTTTCTTCTGGTCGTCGAGTTGTTTTTCGAGTTCACGCAGTTTGAGCTGGTAGGAAGTCTCACGGATCTCGGTTTTGGACTGTTCATCCTTTCGTATTTGTTCGGAAAGCACTGCTCTTTCCCTGAGGAGCTCTTTTTGCATGGTGATCTGCAATTCTTCTTCTTTCCTAAGGAGATCCTGTTCTTTTTTCAGGTATTCGAGCTCGTTTTTGCGGGCGGCGCGAAGCTTTTCATCATTTTCGATATTGGCATCGGTAAGTACCCTGATCCTGTTTTCAAAGTCTCCCGAAATCGACTGCCTGAGGTCCTTTTCCAGGGCTTCCCGCAGTTTAGCTTTTTCGTCCTGGAGTGTTTTATTGAAGGCCGATTCCTGACGGTTCAGCGATTCCATCATTTCTCTTTCCTTCCTGGTCAGTTCATCCCTTTGTTTTCTCAGCTCTTCATCCTTTTGTTTCTTATAGCCGACCATCTGTTCATGAAGATCTTTCTTGTATTCTTCTGCCATCGCTTCCTCCATTGGAAATGCCGATCCGCATTTCGGACATTTTATATCAGTTGCCATCCATAGTATTTTCTGCAAGGTTACAAAACCTGCGCCTGCCGGGGCAAAAAGATTAAACGGGTCACATGGTTTTTTGGTTATTTTTTCTGTATTATTACTTTTTTTTATGCAGCTTTGAGTGCACAACATCAGCCTATTAAAGCAACCCTCTGGAGTTATGAAGCCAATACCTAAGAACCTCGTTTTCATTGTAGACGACGATCCCGACGACAGGCAGATCATTCTGGATGCTTTCCTGGAGAACAATACCAAGATGGACTATGTCTTTATCGAGAATGGGGATGAACTGATGAAAATACTAGCCGATTGCCCTGAGACCGAGTATCCTTCACTGATCCTGCTGGATTTGAATATGCCGGGTATGCTGGGCATGCAGGTGCTGAGGGAGATCAAGGAAAGCAGCAGGTACAACCATATTCCCACTATTGTACTTACTACTTCGACCCTGTCTTCGGACCGGAGTGCTTCCTATTCATTGGGGGCTAATTGTTTCCTGAGCAAACCCCCTTCATATACGGAGTTGGTGGCGCTGACCCATTCGATCGCCCGGTTGTGGTTTGTTGCATAGATCGCATAAAATTCCTTAGTTTTGCATTCCCAAAAAAGCGGAGGTGGCGAAATTGGTAGACGCACTACTTTGAGGTGGTAGCGCCGTAACTGGCGTGGGAGTTCGAATCTCCTCTTCCGCACAATTCTATAAATGCCTCTTCGACGAAGTCGAAAGAGGCATTTTGCTTTTTGCAGCGTGGCAAATTTAATTGCCAAAGCGGAAAAAAGTAAAATGCGAGGAGGCGAAGCCTCTGCATTTATAGAATTGAGGCCCTCCATTCAGAGATCGCCGACGGCAATCTCTACATTTAAGCGTCTGCATTTATAGAATTGAATCCCACTCCATTTAGAGATCGCCGACGGTCTCGTCACTTTCTCTGCCACACAACTATTAAAATATAGATAATTGCGACTAAGAACATAAGAACGTAGAAGAAAATGTTTCGAGAGTTCATCTTAACACCTATCGCCTTCTTTTCTTCCGGACTGGCCATCTTCCAGATAACTAATTTGGCGATAGCGGCCACAGCAAATATGCCGGCAAGCCACCATACCTTCTGCTGCGGGGACGTAAAGATTATAGTAGCAAAGACGCTTAACCATAATAATATTTTTAACACCCTGTCAGACCAAATGATTGACATAATTCAACATTTAAAAGGGTGATGGAATAACTGGTCCGCTGGGACCTGGCCTGGTGGGAGTGCTGTACTTCTTAATCCTGGCTCTTTTTACCACCTCAGCGTATGCCTGTTTCACACTCTGTTCATGTTCGTAGCTCGCACTTACTACCTGAAATACATCACCATCCCATATTGGTATTTTCTCTCCATCTACCCAAACGTACACTAAATTTCCTCTGTTTCTCCAGCAAATATTGGCATCCCGGACAGCCCTGTCATAGCACATCTTATGTTGAATTATTACAACACCTCCACATACAGCTCCTGCTGCCGGTGTGCCAAAGAAAGAAGCCGCTATACATCCTCCTCCGCCTACGGCCGCATCCCAATCGCAATCACCAACATCATTATTAAAGGCATCTGCACATGAGTAGTTTGTTGGTTGTGAAGGTGGTGGTGGTGCAAAGGGTGATTTGGGCTTGTTTCTTATGTACTCTTGTCTGATAGCTTCAGTTATTAGCTTCTTAGTCTCTTCAGGTATTGCTAAGCCATACTTGGCCTTCAGCGCCGCTACTGCCGGCATAACATAGGTTTGGGCATAAGACCTGCATTCAGCTTCTGTAGCCTTCCATTTAGTGTCAAAGACAGCAAAATTCAGCTTGGCAGCTACCTGTTTAACTAGTGGTTGGGCTTCATAGCTTTTGATTACCGCAGTCTGAGAGGCAGTGTAACCTGGATAAATTACTGAAGCCGCAGTAGCTACCTTCATTGTAGTTGCTACTCCGTTAGTGCTTTCTTTTTTACAGGAATAAAATACGATACCTGTAACTACCAATACAACCGCCAACAACATTAAAATCCCTGTTTTCATTTTTTGAATATTTAATTGTGACAAAATATTTTCTTCGCGGGAGAATTTTTTATGACAAAAAATATTAAGGCCCCGCGCAAGTGTCCAGGTGTGAATGTAGCTGCCCCGGATTGGATAAAAACAAGAAAACCGCTGCTCCGTCACCGTTTTATCAGCACTCTTGTATGGATGAATACTTCCTGTATTTATCGCCTTCATGGTCCAGATACGAGGGCACGATAAGTCGGTTTTCCCGGCCTTTTTCTTCCCAATATGTGTTCTAAACATTGCGTTGATATCACTCAGAGATCGCGGCAGGCAATTTTTTCCTCGTACACTAACTCCATTGGTAGATTTTGAATTGACTGGTCAATAAACAAGAAGCGATTGAATGGAAACCCGCCTGTATTGGGGTGTTTGTGCAAATGGTTATCTTCAAAGTCTAAATCTTGATCATGTGCGTTGGCTTCCAAGAAGACCTCGAACTTTCACAGAATTCTTTCCACCGTCGGCATTCATTATTTGGGGCTCGCTTAACATCGTTTTATTTTTCTTCACCACGCACTGGCCCGGACCGTATGATTATCTGAGACCTTACACTCTGATCTTTGACGTTGCATTGATTCTGCTGGGAATTTGGCTCATGGTCAGAATTCGACGAACCAGAAATAACAAAGAGTTTTAATCTGCATCTACCTATAGCAGGTTTGCCGAAGGAAATTTATTCCCTGCACAAATCCACTTCTGGTATTTCCCAAATCAAGCCGTCGCTATTCGACTATGATTAATTATTGATTTTTGGGAATAAGAAGAATCGCAACAGCACTGGGAGGCAAACGATTTTTTTGTATTTTCTTTTTAAAAAGCAATACCCTAAATCACCATTAAATCAACAAATTCATTTACCGGCATATTCACCAGCTCATCATAATCCAATGCGATCTTTAGGATACTTTGCTGTTGCTTTTCGGGAAATATCCTGGCCAGGTTGATTTTAAACTTATTCACTAACTCCGGTATTCCTTCGTCCCGTCTGCGTTTGTGCCCGATCGGATACTCAACTATTACTTCATCAAACACGGAACCATCGTTAAATTCAACTATCAGTGCATTTGCAATGGATCGCTTTTCCGGGTCATAGTAATCTTTGGTGAACTGCAGATCTTCAATGCATTCCATTTTTTCACGTAGTACATCAATTCTCAAATCTGAAGCAACGTCATCCTCATAATCCGCGGCGGTCAAACGCCCAAAGATCAAGGGCACAGCAATCATATATTGAATGCAATGGTCCCTGTCGGCAGGATTGTTTAGGCTTCCTTTTTTATCAATGATGCGTATGGCGGCTTCATGGGTACGGATGGTAATTTTCCTGATGTCAGCAGTCGACTTACCCGTTTGTTGCAATTTAGAATGTAATGTCATTGCTGCTTCTACCGCCGTTTGTGAGTGGAACTCTGCGGGGAAGGAAATTTTGAACAACACATTCTCCATTACATAGGAGCCGTAGTCGCGCTGGAATGTAAATTCACGTCCTTTGAACGAGACGTCATAAAACCCCCAGGTTTTAGCAGTGAGTACTGAAGGGTATCCCATTTCTCCTGTTTTCGCGATCAGGGCCAATTTTACGGCTCTCGAAGTAGCATCACCGGCGGCCCACGATTTACGGCTGCCCGTATTTGGCGAATGGCGGTAGGTGCGCAACGCCTGTCCGTCGACAAAGGCAAGCGATATGGCATTGATCAGTTCGTCACGAGTAAGGCCGATTAATTTTCCTACTACTGCCGTGGAAGCTACTTTCACTAATACCACATGGTCCAGTCCAACCTTGTTGAAGGAATTTTCAAGTGCCAACACGCCCTGAATTTCGTGCGCTCTTATCATTGCATCCAAGACATCCTTGAGGATCAATGCAGGTTTTTCATTCGCAAGGGCTGTCCTTGAAAGCCAGTCGGCAATCGCAAGAATACCACCTAAATTGTCAGAAGGGTGTCCCCATTCTGCCGCCAGCCATGTGTCGTTAAAATCCAGCCAACGAATTATCGTACCGATGTTGAAAGCAGCCTGTACAGGATCTAACTGGAATTGTGTTCCGGGAACTTTTGCTCCATTGGGCACAATAGTTCCCTGTACTATGGGGCCTAATAACTTGGTGCACGCCGGGTAGGTTAAGGCTTCCAATCCACAACCAAGAGTGTCCAACAGGCAATAGTGCGCTGTTTGCCAGGCTATGTCATTTTTAATTTCATAGGTCAGTACATAATCGACTATATCTGTTAAAACTTTATCTGGTTGTGGTCTTTCGTTTGAAATGGGTGATGACATTTTTTGATTTATGTTTACTGATCTTATTGCGAATGTGACTTAATTCCGTTTTTCGATTGGCACAAATTCCAGATCATCCGGCCCGGTGTAATTGGCGCTAGGCCGAATAATTTTTCCATCCTGACGTTGTTCAATGATATGTGCAGCCCAGCCTGTAACCCTGGCCACAACAAACAATGGAGTAAACATCGCGGGTGGAACGCCCATCAAATGATAAGAAACTGCTGAGAACCAGTCAAGGTTTGGGAACATTTTTTTCTCGTTCCACATTAGAGGTCTCCAGTCTTTCCGCGATATCGAACAGTTGCATATCTCCGGCTTCCCGGGAAAGTTTTTTGGCGGCTTTTTTAATGATTATATTTCTTGGGTCCGAAACCGTATACACAGGATGCCCGAACCCAATGATAATTTCTTTCCTTCCAATTCTTTGCCGGATGTCCGATTCGGCTTCGTCTGGAGTTGAGTAGCGGCTTTGTATCTCGAAGGCTACCTCGTTTGCGCCACCATGCTTGGGGCCACGAAGCGCGCCGATAGCTCCTGCCACTGCCGAATACATGTCGGAACCGGTGCCGGCAATGACCCTGCCTGTAAAAGTAGAGGCGTTAAACTCGTGTTCGGCATAAAGGTTCAATGAGATCTGCATGGCATCTACCCAAGAGTCGGCTGCTTTATTTCCATGCAATAAATGCAAAAAATGTCCGCCAATTGTATCATCATCTGTCTCCACTACAATTTCTTTTCCGCTATGTGAATAGTGATACCAGTATAATAAAGCAGAACTGTAGGATGCCAGTAATTGATCGGCAATGTTCCTGGCTTCGGCTGCGTTATGGTCTTCTTTTTCCGGAAGAACGCTTCCTATTACAGAAGTATAGGTTCTCAGAACATCCATCGGATGGGCGGATGCCGGAATTTGCATTAGTATGTTCTTGACAATTTCGGGCAGCCCTCTTAATGATTTAAGCTTTGTTTTATAAGCCTGCAGTTCTGCTTTTGTGGGGAGCTTTTCGTGTATCAACAAGTGGGCAACTTCTTCAAATTCGGCTTTTTCAGCTAAATCGTTGATGTCGTAACCACGGTAATGCAGGTCGTTTCCACTTTTCCCAACAGTACATAAAGCGGTGTTACCAGCCGCGACACCCGAAAGGGCTACGCTTTTCTTTGGCTTGAACGTTGGCGTTTCTTTACTATCTGGCATGTTTGTTCTTTTTAAATAAACTATCTAATTTCTGTTCGTAGGCGTGATAGCCGATGCTTTTGTATAATTCTTCCCTTGTTTGCATGGTATTCAAAACACTTTTTTGTGTGCCGTCATTTCGGATATGCTGATATACATTTTCGGCCGCCTTATTGGCTGCGCGGAACGCGGAAAGTGGGTAAAGCACCAACCTTACACCTGCGTCCCGCAATTCATCCAGGGTGTACATCGGAATCATTCCGAACTCTGTAATGTTAGCCAAAACAGGTATTCCGGCTGCGTCCACAAATTTTTGATAAAAACCCAATTCCGGTACCGCCTCCGCAAAAATAAAGTCTGCTCCCGCTTCTGTGTAAGCGACCGCACGTTCGAGTGTTTTTTCCAACCCTTCATTGGCAAAAGCATCAGTCCTTGCGCCAATCAAAAAATGTTCATCTGTTCTTGCATCGACAGCTGCTTTTATTCTATCGACCATTTCCTCGCTGTTTACAACTTCTTTTCCGGGCCTGTGTCCACAACGTTTGGCTCCTGCCTGGTCTTCTATATGCAAAGCAGCTGCCCTCGCTTTTATTAATGATTTTACGGTTCGTGCTATACTAAAAGCTGAGGCGCCAAACCCGGTGTCGACGTCGACTAGCAATGGTGTGTCTGTCACATTGGTAATCCTGTTAATATCAATCAATACATCTTCCAGGGTGGTTATGCCTAAGTCGGGAATACCCAATGAGCCGGCGGCCACTCCACCGCCGGAAAGATAGATAGCGTTAAATCCTGATTGGGTGGCCAGCAAGGCGTGATTCGCATTGATGGCCCCAACAATCTGAAGCGGTTTTTCCTTTTTCATAGCCTCCCTGAAACGAAATCCGGGGGAACTTGCTGCACTTGTTTTGTCCATAATGATTTAATTCAAAAATATGAGACCTATAGCTGACTAACCTATTTTCAGTGCAAACTTCGACAATCTTATGCAAACAAAGTTTCCCGCCTTTTACCCTCAATAAGCAGACAGGTGTGGTAATATCGCTCTGATGTCCCATCCTTCGCTTTAGGAAGTAGTCGGCAGTGGGCGCGCCTTGCGTCGAGTTTCTTTGAGATAGACACAGGAAGGGGCTTTTTGGTAGCGCCGTTCGTCTATTAAAGGCAACCTCAAATGTTGCCCGCACAATTTTTAGTATTTATTCTCCACCATGAACAAAAATAAATTCAGTCGAAGGAACTTTTTATCCTCCGTAGGAACCTTCGCTACAGGCAGTTTTGTAGTAGGTTTAAGAAATTTAAGGCAAATGAGTGCAATTGACCAGCGTCAGTAATTTGGGTGCAAGACGAGTTTGCGATGTAAAGTCAATGCAAGTCGCGGGAGATCGTACTGCCGGAGCCTCCTTGAAGAAACTTGAGGTCCACCCCGAGGTGTGCCTGCTGCACATGATCGATGTAGAATTTAGCATATCCTCGTGTAGCCATTGGTGGTGGCGCCACCCATGCTGCTTTTCTTTTTTGCAACTCTTCGTCGTTTACATCCAGATGCAGCCGGCGGTTATGTACGTCCAGCTCAATGATGTCACCATCTTTTACCAGAGCCAGGGTGCCACCGATTGCCGACTCAGGTGCCACGTGCAAGACGACGGTCCCCGCAGCCGTACCGCTCATGCGTCCATCCGAAATGCGGATCATATCTCTAATACCTTTTCGTAGCAATTTCTCAGGAAGATCAACGTTGCCGACTTCGGGCATGCCCGGATAGCCGACCGGGCCCACACCTTTTAAAACAATAATAGAGTTCTCATCAATGTCAAGGTTCTCATCGTCGATCCTGGCATGATAATCTTCAATGGTCTCAAACACTACTGCTTTGCCGCGGTGCTTCATTAGCTGCTTTGTGGCGGCGGAGGGTTTGATGATGGCGCCTTGTTCACATAAATTGCCTTTCAATACAGCAATGCCGGCGTGTTCTTGCAGGGGTTTTTCAATAGTTGCAATGACATCCTGGTTGTAACACACTGGTGTCGCATTATTTTCACCAATACTCTTCCCATTCACCGTGATCGCCTCGTTGTGCAGATACTGATTCAATTCTTTGAGCACAACCGGCAATCCACCAGCATAATAAAAGTCTTCCATCAAATATTTGCCCGAAGGCTTCAGGTTTACCAGCAGCGGAATCTTGCTCCCGATCGCATCAAAGTCCTCCAAACTAAGCTCTACCCCGATACGGCCCGCAATGGCCAGCAAATGCAAAATAAAGTTGGTTGAACCACCAATAGCGGCATTGACAACTATGGAGTTTTCAATAGCCTCACGGGTGAGAATCTTTGAAATGTTCAGGCCCTCTTTTACCATTTCAACAATACGGCGGCCACTCAACTGTGCCATTACTTTTTTTCTTGAGTCTACGGCGGGAACAGCTGCAGCACCGGGGAGGGTTAAGCCCAGGGCCTCTACCATACAAGCCATTGAAGAGGCCGTGCCCATGGTCGTGCAGTGACCTGGACTCCGGGCAACACCGATCTCGGCTTCAAGGATATCGGCTTCGGTATAATTATCCACCACCATTTTTTCTTTTACCATCCAGTTGAACGAACCGCTGCCCAGGCACTCGCCTCTGAAGCGCCCGTTCAGCATTGGGCCACCGGGAACAACAATGGTTGGCAGATCAACACTACAGGCGCCCATTACGGTTGACGGGGTTGTTTTATCGCACCCGGTCAGCAGCACCACGCCGTCAATGGGATTCGCGCGAATAAGCTCCTCTACATCCATGCTGGCCAGATTGCGAAACAACATGGTCGTTGGACGCATAATGGTTTCACCCAATGACAAGACCGGGAATTCCAACGGAAAACCTCCGGCATCGATTACACCGCGTTTTACCACTTCGGCAAGATCCCGAAGATGGCCATTGCACGGGGTAAGTTCGCTCCAGGTGTTGCAAATGCCTATGACAGGTCTTCCTTTGAAATAATCATCGGGATAACCCTGGTTGCGCAGCCAGGAGCGATGTACAAATCCCATTTTATCGTTCTTGCCAAACCAGTCATGGCTTCTGAACTTTTTATCAGATGACATAAAATCCTCTTTTATTTCGACGCCCTATGCCTTTTGAAAAGAAAGACCTCCTGGCGAAACAAAGGTCTTTCCTGTAAAATGAGCGTTTCGCTGAAAAATGTTTACTTATCCCACCATACTCTTGTGCTCAGCTTATCGGGACCTTGCTTCTCTGTTGCCTCGTTTGCATTGGTCGTGTTTACCGACAATTCAGCCGATGGATAGGTCAGCCTTCTGATAAAAGTGCCATCGGGTACATCCGGATTATTGGGTTGACCGTAAGGATTGGGTGTCAACGCCGGGTATCCGCTTCTTCTAAAATTGGCAAAGGCTTCCGGACCATTCAAAAAGGAGGCAATCCAATATTGGGTATTAATTTGCTCCAGCTCCCGGCCCCCTTGAAGCGGATTATTGGTTATGTATGTATCTCTTTCGGATGGCGCTACTGCCGCGGCAGCATCGTACGTCCCCAATTGATCCATGTGGGCTGTAATTCCGTCAGCAAAATTTTGGGCGGCATCGCCTGTTATCCATCCTCTGAATGCTGCTTCAGCCAACAGCAATTGATCTTGTGCAGCAGTCACAAAGAAGATTGGTGCAATATTTTTTGCCATTCTACGCCGGTCCAATTGTGTGTAGTCATAAAAACTTGCAAGTCCGTCTGCTGTCGCTTTTGCGACAATGCTGCCATTGTCATATCCCATTGGCATTCCAATCTGATCAGCTGGATCGGTGCTGCCGATGTCGACGGTTTGTGCAGGTCCAGAAGTTGCTCCCTTATAACGAATGGCGATAGAAGACAAACGAGGATCACTATTGTTTTTCAATGTATCGACAAAAGCTTTGACCAGATAAAAATTGGCTGCTTCCGTGGCGTTCAGCATAGTGCCGATCGGCGATGTGTAATTGGCGTCGTGCCGCATCATGGCGTTGTCGGCATTGGCGAGAATAACTCCGCCATTGAAAGCTGACTGCACAATGGTCTCGGCTGTTGCGGGATCAACTTTGCTCAGCCTCATCCCGGCCCTTAGCAGCAACGAATTGCCAAATTTTTTCCATTGCTCAATGTTGCCGCCATACAAAATATCGGACGCTTCTACTGCACCCGATGCATCCAGTGCAGCAGTAGCATCTGTCAACTCCTGAATAACCTTCGGATAAATTTCTTCCTGCTGATCGTATTTAGGAAAGACGATCTGGTCGGTTAACCCGGCGCCGCCTTCTGTATACGGGATAGCGCCGTAACTATCGGTCAAAATCAGGAAGGCATACGATTGCCATATACGGGCCATGTTGTAAAGGTTAGTTCTCACCGGATCGTCCTTTGTCCGGGCAATGGCATCGTGCGTATATTTTATGACGTTTTGATAGTAAACCGACCAAATGGATGCATTGGTTGCATCCCGGCTATCCTGGTTAAAATTCGCGCCGGACAACACCCCTCCGTTTGGCGAAACCAGTTGCTGCACAATCCCCATTTCGAAAAGTACTGTTCGTGTAGGAAAGGAAGTATTGATAATGGCATTGTTCAACAGGAGCGCGGGGTCGAGCGAAGTCGGGTTTACTTTGTTGATATTTATCTGATCCAGATTCTTGGTGCACGCAAAAGGGAGTGCCAGCAAGAAAGCCAGGAATGTATAGTTGAGAAATCTTTTCATGAGCAGTTGCGTTAAAATTTGATGTTTAAGTTAACTCCTAGGCTACGCGTGCTTGGCAGGCCTGGTGACTCCAAACCTACCATGGAGTCCGTGCCGTACCCGGCCGTTTCAGGATCTATGTTGTCAGCCCATTTTTTGATTATGAAGACATTGTTCGCAACAAAGTCGAGCTTTAGACCTTTCAACGGCCACTTCCCCGGAATGTGTCGGGTGAGATCGTAACCCAAACTTAACTGACGAAGTTTCCAGAAGCCGCCGTTGTAGACCACACGTTCCACGATCTGCTGCGACCGCAAATGTTCCCAGTATGTTTGTACAGGTGCCTGCGCCGTGTTTTGGTCTCCTGCTTCATTAACTCCATTCCCAATCACAAACCCGGTTTCTCTTCCCTCCAAAGTTGCTTCATGAAGACCGTGGCGGAAAGCGTTGAAGTTTGTTCCCGAGAGCATTTTGTTACCCAGCTTATAGTCAATAAATACCGACAGGTTGATGCCCCTGAAATTAAAAGCATTCAAAAAGCCGCCGGTCCATTTTGGCAAGCCACTGCCAAAGAGGACAAAGTCCGTCGTACGCAACGGCAGACCATTTGCCTGAAAAATCATCTCGCCCTTCGCACTCCTGGCATAGCCGAAGCCAGCTATTTGCGCCATCTCCTCACCCACAACGAGTCGTATGTCGCCATTAAACGGATGAAGGCCAGTAGTAAAGCGTTCACCTATTTTATCTGTTGACAGGCGGTTAACTTTCGTGATGTTATATGATGTATTTGCAGTGAACTCCCAACGAAAATTTTTATTTTCGACCGGAATTAAATTCAACAAGACCTCGAGACCCTTGTTCTCGCTTTCACCGCTATTGATCAGTGTGCTGGTAAAGCCCGAGCCGTCGGATATCTGGACCGGAACAATCTGGTCCGTTGTTATCTTTTTATACAAAGCCACATCCAGATTGACTCTGCTGTTGAACATCTTTAATTCAAACCCGACTTCCGTTTCTTTAATCCGCATCGGCCTCAGATTTTTGTTAGGCAAAGCAGAGCCGCTGCTCCCCACAGTTACGGCCGAACCGGATGGGTTGTTAATAGTGTTGGAGTTGACGGTATAAAACAATTGGTCGGAATAAGGCATTACGTCCGCATCGCTTCCCACTTCTGCATACCCCAAACGCACTTTCCCAAGTGTGAGCCAGGGTAGTCCATCGTGAAATGATTCACTAAAAACATAAGAACCCGAAACTGAAGGATAAAGGACCCCATTGTTCTCTTTCGTTAAGGTAGAAAACCAATCCTTTCTGAGGGTACCGGTCAAATACAGTGTCCGGTTCCAGGAAATATCAGCAGAACCATAAATAGAGTTGACACCTTTTTCACTGACGCCGTAAGTCGGATTTTTTGCTCTTCCGTTTTGAACCGTATAAAGACCCCTTACCACAAAGTCCGTGACCTGCACAGTGTTTGTATCAACACGCCTGCGCATCTGGTTACCGCCTGCGGCGGCTGTCACTTCGAAATCCCCAAATGATCTGGTGGCGCTGGTTAAGAAATCGAAGTTGGTTTCCCTTAAACGACGCGATTCCTGAGTGTAGACCCCGTTGAAAAAGCCGGATTGGGCCGGAGCCCTTGAAGCATGCCCAGTCGGAAAGTTGTTCACGTCCTCGTCCCGTGAGAAATAGTCCTGTCCCGCGCGGCCCTGTATCCACCACCACGGAAGTATATTATATTTCAAAGCCACGTTGCCGAACATGCGGTCACGTTTGATGTTGTGAAATTGTTCGGCCAGAACCCAGTAGGGGTTGGTCCGGTTCATAAACCGCGACCAGACGTATTCGTTTCCTTGTGCATTGTATTTGTTTGCCTCCAACACATTCAGGGGCATTGAAGTGGACATCGCCATGATGGTTGTTGGAATGGAATTATCCTGGTTGGCAATGTTGGGTGGGTTTTTATTTACCTCCTTTGAATAGTTCATGTTGCCCGTAAAGCTGAATTGCTTGGAGAGATTGTAGTTAAAGCCAAGGTTCAGCACCTTACGATTTAGTTTATTGTTTGGCATTATTCCCGCATTGTCCGTGTTGTTCATGGAAAAATGCAGGCCGCCGTTCTCGCCGGCAGTTTGCAGCGTGACGGTATTGGAGAAATTCTGGCCGTTTCTGTAGAATTCTTTGATGCGACTCCCTTGGGGTTGGTATGGAACTTCCAGGTTGTCATACAGGATTTGCGTCATCCCTGGTTCAAACCGTTCGCCAAACGACCACTGGCCCGAAGTTGGATTCGGCGTGGTGGGGCGTTTGCCGTTCTCTCCCTGACCGTATAGATTTTGGTAGTCTGTAAAATCCAGTGGTGTTTCATTTGTATAGTTCGAATTCAGCGTGACGCCAATTCCTTTTGCACGGCTTCTTGTTTTTGTGGTGATCATAATAACACCATTTTGTGCCCGATAGCCGTACAATGCCGCTGCCGGCGCGCCTTTAAGAACGGTCATGCTTTCGATGTCATCAGGATTAATACTGGATAATCCGTCGCCGCCGTCGGCGTAAACACCGCCCCCCGATACACCAACGGTGTTGCCATTGAAATTACTGTTGTCGAAAGGAACCCCGTTGATGACGATCAGCGGGCTGCCGCCTCCGTTGATGGATGATTGACCGCGAATACGAATTTTGGAACTCCCGCCGGGTCCTGTGCCCAAAGAGGTAATGTTGACCCCGGCTATCTTTCCCTCCAGTGCGTTGATTGGATTTGAGGTGCGATTGACCGTCAGCTCTTCGGGTTTAACATTGGTGGCCGAGTAGCCCAATCCTCTTGACTGCTTGGTTACGCCCAATGCTGTGACAATCACTTCACCCATGGTTTCCGCCGAAGAAGCGAGAGTGACATTCACCTCGTTTCGGCCGTTCACGGGCTCTTCCTGGTTGCCATAACCAACATTACTAAACACCAGTGTGGCGTTGGCAGCGGCATCGATTCGGTACCTACCCTCTGAATTTGTTGTTGTTCCACGGGAAGCGCCTTTTACCGTGACAGAAACACCTTGAAGTGCTTTGCCACCCTGATCGGCAACTGTTCCTGAAATTCTTTGTGCCTGGACTGTAGTAAAAAACGAGAAGAGGAAGAATGCGAGCATCAGTCGGATAAAGCCCGTTTGGAAACGAGGCTTTGCATTTTCTTTCATATTAGCAAGTTGTTTGGTGATGTAATGGTATGCAAAACAAGTTTGCACCCAGTATTGGCCTTCTAAACAAAAAGCAATGTATTTAGCCTGCTCAAGAAAAACTTCCAATATAAAACACTGTTGAATTTTGTACAGATTATTGAATAAAATGCATTTTCTTTATTAAGTCGAGTGGGGCCTGACAATAGCCTACAGCCTGCCGCAGTAATAAAACGAGCTTGCATGAATCAATTTGTACTTCGACAGGGTCATTCCCGGGAATTGCAATTGTTTCCCCACATCATTGAGTTCGCTGCAAAAAAAAATCTCTCAATCCAGTTGGATTCGTTGCACGATTCATCGGTCGATTACATCCGTATCTACTACATCAACGACGGCAAGTTTGAGTGGTGTATTCATAATCAGCAATACTTGTTGTATCCTGGGGACATGGCAATGGTTCTTCCTGGACAAACATTTGGCGGCACAAAGGGTTTTTTAGAAATCGGGATGCTTTCGTGGCTACATCTGAATATCAGGAGGCTACCTAATGGAAGGATGGACTTTGGAAACTGGAGCGGCCTCTCTGACAATGAAAAGCAAACGATCGGTAAAATTCTTTTATTGAACAAGTCTGTGGTGCTGTCACGGGTAACCGAGGCAAACCGGATTCTGCTATCCCTGCAGCACGAATTGTTCAATCACGAAATTGGTTATTTCACAAGGATCGGTCAATTGCTTGATGAATTATTTATAAACATCACACGGCACCTCGCAAAACAAACCAACCCAGGCAGGGACTTTCCGAAGATCTTCTTGCAATTGGAACAAAAGCTCCGCGAAAACCTTTCACATCAATGGACAGTGGAAGAAATGGCTGCCACCATGGGTATTGGCACTACGCTGTTTAACGAAAAGGTTAAAAGCTATTCAGGCTTCTCACCGTTAAATTACCTGATCAACATCCGAATTTCGGAGGCGATCAAACTGTTGAAGAAACCGGACATCAATGTAACTGACATTGCACTGGACACGGGCTTCTACTCATCACAGCATTTTTCAACCACATTCAAAAAACTCACCGGCTATACCCCGAGCGAATTTCGAAAAAAGACCCTTTCCGAAAGATAAAAACAGTAATATGGAATGTATCATTAGTATTGAATTAGGAACAAATGCGGTACGGGTGTACGCCTTCGATCCGAAGGGAGCCACCATCGGATTTGCCAAAGGTTCTTACCCAACATTTCATCCCGATCCCGATTACAGCGAGCAGGACCCGGAGCAAATCTTTATTACCATGCTGTATGTGCTCAAGAACTTTCTCAGCGAAAAGATCCACCCCCAAAAATATAAGGTTCATACGATCTGCTTCAGTGCTTCAATGCACAGTGTGCTGCCGATCGACAAGCGTGGTGTGCCGCTTGGAAATGCCATCACCTGGGCTGATAATCGTGGAAAAAAGGAAGCGCGAAACCTATTGGCTTCCCCTTTGGCTGAAACCATTTACCAGGCAACCGGAACTCCAATTCACCCAATGTCGCCGTTGATTAAAATAACATGGCTCAAAAATCAGGACAAGGAAAAATTTGACCGCACTTACAAATTTCTTGCGATCAAGAGCTACATCATTCAACAACTGACCGGCAAGTATGTGATCGATTACAGCCTTGCTTCAGCAACCGGCCTGATGGATATTCACACCAGGCAGTGGAACCCTACTGCGCTCGAATACGCCGGCATTACCGCAGAACAGCTTCCGGAGTTGGTTCCTATTTTTTATCCGCTGGGAAAGCTGCAGGCGCAGTACCGGATCTCACTTGGCCTGAGTGATGATGTAAAAATTCTTGTGGGCTCCAGCGATGGCTGTTTTGCAACGCTTGGTGCCGGGGTTTGGGACTACGGTAAAGCAACGGTCACTATCGAGGATAGTGCTGCCGTACGCGTGGTGGGCACGGAGGTGCTGAAGGATAAGAAAGGCCGCCTGTTTAATTATATTCTGAACGACGGGTATTATGTTTCCGGGGGGCCTTCCAACAACGGTGGTGTGGTGTTCGAATGGTTTGCAAAGCAATTCGGCGACTTCAAAAATGCGTACGACATAGAAAGCTGTATGGACGAAATGATTGCTGAAGCGGCAGGTGTCGAGCCGGGTTCGGAAGGCTTGCTTTTTTTGCCTTATCTGCTGGGTGAAAGGGCGCCAATCTGGAATGCTAACGCCAGAGGGGTGTTTTTTGGCTTGAATATTAACCACGAAAAAAAACATCTTGCACGGGCAACTATCGAAGGCATCCTCTATGAAATGTACAGTATTGGAAAAATGCTGCAGGAATATCAAACAATCACCCGCATTTCGGTAAACGGCAGTTTCGCTACCATTCCCTTTTGCACGCAACTGATCGCCGACATTTTTAACAAGCCGATCAGTGTAAGTAGCAATGCCAACAGCGTAAGCCTGGGAGCCTACTTGTTGTGTGCCACTGAGATGGGTATATTTCAAAATCTTGACGAAGCCGCAAAATCCATTGTTTTACCAGTTGCCTGCAAACCCAATAATAGCCATGTTAGTATCTATTCAAAATACTTTGACATCTTCGAAAGGCTGAGCAGAAACCTGTTTGATGAATTTGAAGCCCTTGCCAATGTAAAATAGGAAGCCCAAACCAGTGATCATAAAGCCACGAGAAGGTGAAGGCGAATAATAACTGTTAACTGAAAACCAAGACCCTGTACTGGATGATACAAAACCTGCTCATGCCACAATCTGAAAAGCGAAATGCAAGGTGTAACCACAACCAATAGTTACCAAATTAGACCATCATTTAAATATTTTATTCCATGTTCAATCAAAAATCCTATCTGCTGTTACTGATCTTTATTGCCTTTTATCAATCAGCAAAAAGTCAGCAGATCTCCAAAGAGGAACTTGTTTTTTTAACCCCGGAATGGAAAGGCGAACGTTTCGCCGACGGCCGTCCAAAGGTGCCGGATAATATTTTACAGCGCATGAGATCCGTGAGTGTGGAAGAAGCGTGGGCGGTGATGAAAAACGCAGGCTATGGCTACCAAATAGCCGAAGGTTGGGAGCAGATCAATCCTGATAGTGTATTGGTTGGGAGAGCGGTGACAGCAATGTTCATGCCCGCCCGTCCTGATGTGTGGAAGGCGATTGACGATCGTGGTAAGGCCGCGGGCAAAAGGGGACAGAACACCTGGGCGGTTGACTTGTTGGTAAAAGGTGATGTGTACGTAGCCGATCAATTCGGCGCCCACAAAAACGGGCCAACTATCGGAGACAATGTTGGCAATGCCATTTATGCAAAAACGGGAAACGGTATTGTTTACGATGGGGCATTGCGCGACGTTGAAGGCCTGAAAGAAATCGGGGGTTTTACATCTTTTTACACGAGCTATGATCCCTCTTATCATAATCCGCCCGGTGATTTAAATACGATGATCATTGGTATCAATCATCCCACGCGTATCAGAAGCGTTACGGTTATGCCTGGTGATGTGGTAGTAGGCAAACAGGGCGTAGTGGTCTTTGTTCCACCTCACCTGGCAGAAAAAGTTGTGAAAACATCCGAGATCGTACGGCTGAGGGACATGTTTGGTCACGAGCGGCTGCGGGAAGGGAAATACACCGCCGGTCAGATCGACGCTCGATGGTCAGATCAAATTGAAAAAGATTTCTCCAGGTGGTTGAATGATCACATAAACGAACTGCCGATTCCCAAAGAGCAAATTCAGCAACTGCTGAAAGAACGCACCTGGTAAAATCATCAATAGGTAATATCAAATCTCCATCGCCATTTACCGTTTGTCATTTACAATCATTTTTTATCATGTAAAACAAAATACTCATGTCAGGTTCAAGACGTTCTTTTCTCTCCAAAGCAGCCGTTGCCGCGGCTATGACGCCATTTGCCGCGCTGTCAACGTTCGGGCAGCAATACGAAGAAAAAATTGATCATGCGCCAAAAGTGTCTGCTCCATCCGATCTGAAGATCACTGAAATCAAATGCGGATATATCAAAGGAAGCCTGTTTGTAAAGGTTTTGACGAATCAGTCCGTTTGGGGTTGCGGAGAAGGCGTAGATGCCATACCTGGTACTTATTACCTGGTCAAAGAATTTGAACGTCGACTGAAGGGACAAAACCCGTTGAATGTGCATCGGTTGTTCGAGTTTGTTCGAAAAACAGGCTTCTTCCAGGGTGCACAGGCAGGCATGTACGTGGCCGTATTGTCGGCGGTTGAAACCGCCCTGTGGGACCTTGCGGGCAAAGCGTTGAATCTTCCGGTCTATCAATTACTCGGTGGAAAATTCCGCGACAAGGTTCGCGTGTATTGCGACACGGCGTTGTACCAACGGAAACTTCCCGCGCCGAAGGACTTTGCGGAAGCGGCCCTTAAGGCAAAAAATATGGGATTCAATGCCATAAAGTTTGACCTTGACCAGGCCAATGATCCCAACAAATACGACATGTTCAACTGGACAGCGAGCCCCGCCGAAGTACAACGAATGTATGACCAGATTGCGGCTGCAAGGGAAGCGGTTGGTCCGAAGATCGATATCCTGGTAGATATGCACGGACGCTATGACCTGGTGACCGGTCAGGCAGTAGCCAAACGTTTGGAGCCTCTAAATCTCTTGTGGCTCGAAGAACCCGTTCCGGCGGAAAATGTGGAAGCGTACAAACTGGTTTCCGAAGGCACCACCACACCCATTGCAGCCGGTGAAAATCAGTATTTGGCTTACGGTTTTCGGAGAATGCTTGAAATCGGTGCTGTTGACATTGTGATGCCCGATCTGCAAAAGTGCGGTGGCCTTGGCGAAGGGCAGCGTATTGCCAATTTGGCCAATTTATATTATACGCCATTTGCACCACACATGGTGGCTTCCTTCCTTGGTTGCATGGCGGCGGCTCACGTATGCGCATCAGTACCCAACTTTTTAATTTTGGAATGGCAATCGTATTTCCACACCGATCCGATGTTCAAAGAAATTGTGCATTACGATGGCGAATGGGTAAAGGACAGCTTTATTACCGTTTCGGAAAAGCCCGGCATTGGTGTTGACATTAATGAAGAAAGCATGAAAAAATATGCTATACCAGGAGTGCCGTTCTTTGTCTGATGCTGACCATAGTTTGATAGCAGATTTTGAAAACCTTTAACCACTCAATCTATGGAGTAAAGTCACACTCCTTGGTCAATGGTCTATTCATCTGTGGTTTTTTGCCTATTTCAAATTCCAAAATAGAGGGAGTACTAGAAAACCCATAATATTTATAGGACGGGGATTGCTGAGTTATCAGCATTCGTTACTTCTGCGGCAGATGGCCTTTGTGAGTGTCTAACCATAATTTAACGTCATTCGCCATGGGGCCGACTCTGGCTACAGCTAGTCGTATTTCATTTGACGACCTACCGAGATACTTGCTCCATATATTCAGCTGACCGGCATCATTAACTAACATTTTAATATCTAACAATGCGATAAAGTCGAAAGCTTTTCCAAACATAATAAAGGGTTTAGTTTAGGTAATATCTGTTCTTACAACCGGAAACCTGGGCTGAGGATTCGTTCAACCTTAAATGGCAATTGGGGTGCCACGTATTAAATAATTGCTTATCAATAAGTTATGCGATAAATTGGGTGTAATTACGATCGATTGTGCAAGAAATACGGGAATCCCTTCATTTCAAAAATTTTAAATTCCCCAAATGAGGAATATTATCCTGTTAGTGGAGTCAGATAATGATTTCCGGTTGAATCATTTTCTGATTCGATATAGAAATTATAGAGCTTCTTATGTCTTTATTTCTATGAATTTTCCGGATAAGCGGCCTAATGTTCACTTTGATTTACCCTATTTTTTGAACTTTAATCGATTCACAAGCTCCGCTATTTTTCTACCCTGCTTCAGCCCTTCATCCATAGAAAAACGGTAATGGATACCCGCTTGTAATCGGGATAGAGCGGCTTCATTAGCATAGGCTTCAAATGACTCGAAACTACGTGGACCATACGTGTTATCAAAACTGTGGTCCGTAAATGAGAAATTCTTTCCAAATGTATCTTCCAACACCATAGCATTTGTCATAGATATCGCAGCATGGGCTGACGTGTATTCGGGAAATGGAGGAGTGGGCACCACCGGATTCCAACCCTTATGGCCAAGAACCGTGCGGATATATGTAATTGGTCGCACCAGGTTATAATAAAACTTTGTTCGCACGCAAGAGATACCGGCCTCGTTTCCTCCAATACCATGCTTGCAAAATAAGACTGCCGCATCCTGCAATGAAAACTTTTTTAATACGATCATTTGCGTAGCAATGTTAGCTGCGTGTGAAACGTCGTCAAACTCCCGAATTGCCTTCGGATCCATTAGTTCATAGGCCCAGAACTTTGCAGTGGAAGAATCTTCACTACTGAGATTTTGCGAGATCGTATAAATCTCATTGACCGCCTCATAAAAAACGGACCCCGGTTCTTCTGAATAAGGAGGCGGAGGAGGTGGTTGTGTTGCTAAAGCCAGGCCGGGAATAAACTCACGGTTGGTTCCCCAAAAAGGATATACAGGTTGCGAGAAAGGAAGCTCCCCGGTGGCCACCCATTTACCTGGGCCGGTTGGTGGAACATAAGTTTCTGAAAATGGGTTCTTATAAGCCTCATGTCCACCATCTCTTTTAGACCATTCAAAAATAGCACCCGCTATCTGTTTGCCAAAATCGGCAGATCGTTGCAACGTTTCAGCATCAGCATCGGTTTGAAATTTGGTATGAAAACCTGCCTCAAGTGAGTCAATCGCCGACAACAAACCGGGGGTAGTATGAGGCAACAGGTGTCTCAACATGAAGGCCAATCCCGAGTTGGCGCTGGCCGGCCAATAATACTGAGCGGCGTGATGAATGGCAGGCAATTCTAACTTGCCATTCAGCTGCGGAGCTATGGATTGATAATCCCGCATTCCGGGTACAATTGATTCATACAATGTAATACTCATATAGGCATAAGTACGACCAGCAACATGTGGGAGTAAATTGGGAATGCCTGCAAATACCTTTTGCTGCATTTGAATCCAGGCAATGGCTAAGTCGGCAGGATATTTTTTTACGGGTGTTCCATTAGGAAAATCGTTCCTCTTGCAACTCGTAAAAATAAACAAAATTGTACCCACCGCAAGCAGGATGACAGCACGTGATAAAACTTTTGTGACGTTCTTTTTCATACCGAATGTTTTAAACGATTTATTGAAATACTCTCAGCCAGTGTCGGGGAATTTATCATGAACCGGATTCCTTTGTGACAAGTCTAAATCTCCCCATCTCAACTCTGAAATAGTAAGGAATGGACGAGAATTAAAATTAGAATGATGGGGAGAGAAGAGTGATGCTGAAACGTCAAAAAAAGGAACTGTGAGGTTTTTCGTCGCGAACTTATTTCTGAATATTGAACTTGCCGGGAGTAATGCCATATTTTCCTTTGAAAACACGGATAAAATGTGACCTGTTTTCAAAACCGCTCACCTCGCAAATTTCATTGATACTGCAATCGGTGGTCTCCAACAGATACCGGCTATATTCGAGACGTTTATCTTGCAACCATCTACCGGGCGTAGTCTGAAAAATGCGCCTGAATTCTTCTTTGAATGCAGACAGGCTCCTGGTGCACAGACGTGCGTATTCTTCTAATGACAGGTTGGTAAAGAAGTTTGCTTCCATTATTTCTTTTATGGAAGGCTTCACAGATTTGCAAAGGGTAGTAAAAAAAGATTTCAATGGCCGATGCGCATTGTTTGAAATGATATTGACTAACAGTTCCTCAAACTTTAATTTGAGCAATGTGTCGGGTGGTGGGGCAGATTGTCGAAAATAGGTTAGCAAAGAATGAAAATACACTTCCAGCACATCGTCAGTAATGAGCGGTATCAGTGTGTCGGTCTTTTCAGTTGTACCTGACGCCATTGGGGGGATCTTATATTTTTGAAAAACCGACCTGATAAAATCGTCAGGCACAAAAATCCGCATCTCGCAAAAATCCTCCTGCTTTGAATGGCGGGCTGCTACGATACTTCCTTTCTTTGCAAAAATGCAGTCGCCGGCTTTGAGAACGTATTCTCCCTGAAGCGTTTTCAATACCATTTCTCCTGCAATGGCATACGAAAAAAAATTGTTATGCCACCACAATCGGTTTGCTGCTTCCTCCTGTTCCACCGGGCACACAATTTCAACAAATAGTAGTTGATCTATTTCAAATTTTTTGAACAGGTTATTTTTCCCAATAAAGTCCTGTATGTTAACCACGACGGCGATTTGAAATCTTATAAAGTTAGGCAAGTTTGATGCAGGAGGGCAACAATCACCGAATTTGGTAGTGATGAGAATAAGTCGCGACTTACTGTTCCCAAAGCAGCCTTTCATACGACAGCTATATAGGGACTGACTCTTGAACGCCTGGCAGCCAATTACATAATATGACAGGGATTTTAATCAGGACCGATCAGAACATCCGACCTGCTGACACCTGACCAGAACATTCTGGTACCCTCAATATACATTCAACGATGCGTCTTAAAAACGGATGGGAGATCCAAATTTTCTTCCGTAACCAGGCTATTGCCTGGTTGGGAAATCTGCGGAGACGATGTTAAACAATCAACATTTAATGATTACCTCTTAAACGTCAACCATGTTAGCTCATTTAAAAACGATGATTATTCTTTTGCTTCTGCTCTCGCCTTTGGCAGATTCGGCCCAATCATCCGACATCACGCTGCTCAATGGTCACCTGATCCGCAAAGAATTCAAAGCCGCAAGTTCACCCGGATATTTAAATGACCTGAATGTTAAAATAGTCAGACATCTTCTAAAGCATTTTGACAATCCAGCCACACAGAATTGGGATCTGAGTAATCAAGGTTACAGGGTAAAATTTGAGATAGATTCCATACTCTACCGCGTTGACTACGACAAGGGAGGCAAATGGAGAAATACCATACGTTCATATGACGAAAATCGCCTGCCGGCCAGTATTAAAAGTGCCCTCAAAGAGTATTTACTCGATTTCAAGATCACACATGTGACTGAGCTTCAGTTTGGACGCACCATTTCTTATTTCATCAACCTTGATGGACTTAAAAGAATACTCCAGGTGGTTGTTCGCGATGGAAATGCTGAACTGGTGAAAAGTTTTGAGAAGATGCTGCCCTGACATGCATAGTTATTCCTTCACCGCGATGATCATATCCATCACATTGGTTCCGGTTGGCCCTGTGAAGATCAGTCCGCCGGTTTCTTTGAAAAGCGTATACGCATCATTACTATCCAGGTAGGCCTTGGCATCCATACCCCGTTCTGTTGCAGCGGCAATGGTTTGACCGGAAACTATGGCTCCGGTAGCATCTGTAGGACCATCCGATCCGTCTGTTCCCGCTGCCAGCAGGCTGATGCCGGAACTACCTTCCATTTCTATGGCAGCCGCGAGTGCTAATTGCTGATTTCGGCCGCCCTTACCCTTACCCCTGATCACAACGCTGGTCTCACCGCCGGCGATAAGGCAGGTCTTTTGTCCAACGGGTACGGCTTTGATCCGGTCTACGATTTCCTGAGCTTTGGATTCCGCATGTCCGTTGAAATGCACGGGAATATAATCAACAGTATATCCATTCTCGGTAGCAGCAGCGGCTGCCGCCCTGCAGGCCAATGAGTTTGTTCCGATGAGATGGATCGAACTGTGTTTGAAAAGGGCGTCTCCAGGTTTTGGTGTGTCTGCAATTTTTCCATTGATACCCTGGTTCAGGTACTCACGAACGACGACTGGAATCTTATCATATAGTTGATATCGGTTTAAAACTTCAACTGCCTCTGAATAAGTGGTTGGGTCGCCAACAGTGGGTCCCGACCCAATCACCTGAAGGTCGTCATGCATGACGTCGCTTATAGCCAGTGTCAGCCATCTGGCATCCGGGGCATGTTTTATCAGTTGTCCGCCTTTGATCGCTGAGAGATGCTTTCTAACGGTATTTAGTTCGGTAATCGATGCACCCGCACGGGAAAGCAGTTGAAAAACGTCCACCAGATCCTCCAGCCTTATTCCTCCCGGAAGGTCGGTAAGCAGCGCCGAGGCGCCACCGCTGAGCAGGAAGATTACCAGATCTTCTTTTCCTGCAGTTCCGAGAAGTTTTTTCATTTCCGTTGCAGCAAGCAAACTATTCTGATCGGGAAGAGGATGGCCCCCTTTGATGATCCTCGAATGAACCTGGTTAGTTGGAACCTCATCCCTGATGACGAGCAACCCTTGCGTGATATTTCCGTTCAATATCGTTTCCACTGCGGCACCCATCTGCAGGGCGGCCTTTCCTACACCAGCCAGGTAAATATTTCTGACAACAGAAAGGTCAATCATCTCATCACCCGCGATCAGTTTATTGTCCTTCATCTTCATATATGCTGGGATGAGGTATTGCGGGTCAACAGCTTTCAGCGCAGCAAAAAAAAATGTTCTGAGGTGCTGTTCCTGTAAGTTAGTTTTGTGCATTCAGTGGAAATTGCAATAGGGTTTTCAAAAAAATATCCTTAAAATGAAGATAATGAAGATCGTAATAACAGATGGTTTTACCCTGAATCCCGGGGATCTTGATTGGAAAGGAATTCAGGCACTGGGTGAGGTCATCTACTATGATAGATCGAACAGCAACAATGTGGCCGCCCGCTGCGAACCCGCGGAGATCATTGTCGCCAATAAGACTCCGGTTACTGCCGAGGTCATTGAAAGAGCTCCTGCTTTGAAACTTATTACGATAACTGCCACCGGGTACAATAACATCGACCTGGAGATGGCCAAAAGAAAGGGAGTGATTGTTTGCAATATTCCCGAATACGGTACCTGGTCCGTTTCCCAGCATGCTTTCGCGCTCGTGCTCGAACTCGCCAATCATGTGGGTCTCAACGCCGCATCGGTTGCGCAGGGCGAATGGTCTGGCGGACAGGAGTGGAGCTATACCAAAAAGCCATTGATGGAATTGAAGGATAAAGTCTTGGGCATAGTTGGCCTTGGCCGCATAGGTAAACAAACAGCATTGCTTGGTAAAGCATTTGGAATGAAGATTCAATATGTAAACCGCTCTCCGGTTCAAACCGATCTGGGCAAAGCTGTGACCATCGATGAATTGTTTACCACGAGCGATGTTATCTCCCTGCACTGTCCGTTGACTCCGGAGAATACCCGATTTGTTGACCGGCGTTTACTTTCATTGATGAAACCATCCGCTTTCCTGGTGAATACTTCACGCGGCGGACTGATCAACGAGGCAGACCTCCTGGTCATACTTCAGCAGAAATTGATTGCGGGTGCGGCACTCGACGTGCTGACTGTTGAACCGCCTGATATTAATCAATTGATTGGATTGTCTAATTGTATTGTCACTCCACACACCGCCTGGGTAAGCATCGAGGCAAGGACGCGGATCCTGGAAACGACTGCCGCCAACATCAAGTCATTTCTTTCCGGAAATCCGCAAAATGTGGTAAATACCTGAACAAGATCTCAGCATGAAAGAATTTATTTCTTGAGAAGAATCCGGAAGGTTGTTCCCTTACCCAGTTCCGATGATTTTACGGAGAGCTGTCCTTTATGATATTGCTCAATGATTCTTTTCGAAAGACTCAGCCCAAGCCCCCAGCCCCTTTTTTTGGTGGTAAATCCGGGTTCGAAGACATCGTGCATAAATTGTTTGGCAATTCCCTTACCCGTGTCTGTGACGTCGATGGTAATATGATCGCCAGTATCCTGCAAAGAAACCGTGATGGTTCCCTGTCCCTCCATAGCGTCGAGTGAATTTTTAAGCAGGTTCTCAATAACCCAGTTGAAAAGGGTGGGAGACATTTTGACGACGATCTCACTTTCAGCGGGATGGTCAAGTTGAAATACAACTTTGCCCGGTGCCCTCCTTTTAATGTAGTCTACCATGCTTTTCAACTCGGTCAGCACGTTGGAAGGTTCCAGCTTCGGAATGCTGCCGATCTTGCCAAATCGATCAGATACGAGTTTGAGACGATTCACATCTTTGTTCATTTCGTCCACAATCATTGGATCAGCCGGTGCATCCCGCAGCATTTCAAGCCAACCCTGCAGGGAGCTGATTGGTGTACCCAACTGGTGCGCAGTTTCCTTGGCCATGCCCGCCCAGACCTGGTTTTGGGTTGATCGAAAACTGGTGGTCAGCGTGATCAGCGTAATTGCAACAAAGAGTCCGATAATAAAAAGCTGCACGAGTGGATAATAGCGCACCTGGTTCAACAGGGAAGTATTGCCGTAATAGTAAAGATTCCTTTCAGTTGGATCAATGGAATTGATCCATTCAATTGGCGGATTCTGTTTTTTAAATTCCTGGAGCTTTGAAGCCACAAACATTTTGTCCGCCGCAACGCTGGCCGAGTCGAGATTAACGTGATCGATGATCTGATCCTTCTCGTCTGTTACGATGATGGGTATGGTTCTGTTTTCGGTAAGGATGATGCTGACCAGTCTGTCACTCAAACCAGTTGTGTCGTTCACAAGCAGCTTGCCTGCCTCAACCCACTGTTCGACCCTCGTGCGCTCTTCGTTGCCGATTTTTTTTGCGAGAAACCTGGAATAGAAGATCGTTCCGCTGACAATAGCAATGGCAATGAGAGCCAGACCGGTTTTCCAGTTAAATAGCGGTTGAATCATCGGACTAATTTATAAAAAGCGTTCCTTTGGCTAGTTTATTTTTTAACGCTTGGATCCGCTGGTAACAATAGTCATATTAAATTGGAATGGCCGTGATTTTCTGAAGAAATTTCTTCCATCGGTTCTTGCATCCACCTTTCCGAACTTCAGGGTTGTGGTTGTTGACAATGCATCGGATGATGATTCGGTTGCCTTTCTCATGGAATTTTATCCGTCGATTGAGATCATCAGTCATCCTGCCAACTGGGGCTTTGCCAGGGGATACCATGAAGCACTGAAGATCTTGCATGCGGATTATTTTGTGTTGCTGAATTCAGATGTAGAGGTGAGTCCGGGATGGATAGAACCGGTGATCGAGCTGATGGAAGCCAACAAGCGCATTGCTGCCTGCCAGTCGAAAATGCTCCAATACGATAATCGTTCCTTTTTCGAGTATGCCGGCGCGTGCGGGGGATGGATAGACTTATTCGGTTATCCCTTTGCGAGAGGAAGGATCTTTGATGTTTGTGAACGCGATGAAGGCCAGTACGACAGTACAGAACCGGTATTCTGGGCCTGTGGGGCTGCAATGTTCGTCAGGTCTTCAGCATACAGCGAATCGGGTGGACTGGATCCCTGGTTCTTTGCCCACCAGGAAGAGATCGACCTATGCTGGAGGCTGCAGAGGCTGGGCTACCTGGTGTACAGTTGTCACACGTCGGTAGTTTATCATTTAGGGGGAGGAACGCTGCCAAAGGGTAATTCGAGAAAGGTCTTTCTCAATTTCAGGAACAACCTGATCATGATGGCGAAAAATCTCCCATTTGGAGAATCGTTGTGGAAGGTGCCTTTAAGGATGGGACTGGATATTGTATCCGCATTCAAAACGCTTTTTTCAGGCGAGTTTCATTACCTCCCTGCGATCTTCAAAGCACATTGCGCGTTTGTTTACTGGATAATCTCGCATCGGCCAGCTCCGTTGAGGGCCGGCAGGTCAATGGTCGATTTAAAGGGATACACCCGTCATAGTATTGTATGGGCTCATTTTATAAAAGGAAGGCGGTACTTCAGTGAAATTCTTGATAAGAATGAATGATTTTCTCAAATCATACATTACTTTTGCCGGGCAACTTATTCAGCATGGAGCAAATTCAGGAAAAAGATTACCGCGAAAAAGATTTTTCACATAACTGGGTGAATTCCTCTGTGTTCTTATTTTACCTGCAGGTTTTTTGCATAGTCGCTTTCCTTTTGGGAGGCTGTTACAGTCTTTACAGGCATCATTACACTGGAAAGCCTGAGGTAGAGGTTCCTGAGAATACCCTGTACACTCCCAAATACAAGTAGGCATTTAATTTTTTCCGGAAAGGCAAGGTTCTTTATATTTGCCGTCCTGAAGAGTAGTTCTTTTTGCCATCGCTTTTAGGAGCTTCGGCTGTATGCGAAAGTAGCTCATTTGGTAGAGCACGACCTTGCCAAGGTCGGGGTGGCCGGTTCGAGCCCGGTCTTTCGCTCAGAAAATCAATCCAAACCCAGTGTTTGGATTTTTTTTTGCCTGTACAGAAAACGCAAGATGATTAATTGCCGACGGCGGCAGCGCTGAATCCCAAAACCAGGGATCAAGAATCATGTTTTCGGAAAGGAGCGCTAAATTGTGTCACCATTATATACCCTGGTGGCGGAACTGGTAGACGCGCTGGACTTAAAATCCAGTGACCCGAAACGGTCGTACGGGTTCAATTCCCGTCTGGGGTACTAAGCCCTGATACATTCGCGTATCAGGGTTTATTGTTTTTCCAGGCGACCCTCGGCGCAGTCAAGTCATTTTTTGACAAACAAAACAAATAGCCTTAACAATAATGCATGCACTGGATGGAATTCAAAAACCACAGTGCTAAAGGTAAAAATGGGCGAAATAAATAAGGAGAGATTCTAAGAGGGAATTATAAAAATAACAAAGGCCGCCTTTACAGGCAGCCTTTGAATTTTTTGACACTCAGCTTTACGAGAGGATCAGTTACCAGCGTTTTGGCTTATAACCTCCGCCTCCGCCGCCGTTGTTATCGCGGAAAGGACTGTTGCTACGTGATGGAGAGTCGCCTTTTGGCCTTGCTTCAGCTACGCTGATTGTTCTGCCTTCAACTGTTCCGTTGTTTAACTCAGCAATTGCTTTCTTTGCTGCTTCGTCATCGGGCATTTCAACGAATGCAAAACCCCTGGACTGGCCAGTGATCCTGTCGCTGATTACTTTGGCGGAACTAACATCTCCAAATGGAGTGAAAAATGCTCTCAGGTCTTCATCTTGTACATTGAAGCCCAAGTTTGAAACGTAAATGTTCATAACTTAAAATTTGAATCTAAAAAATTCGAGAAAGGCAACAAGTATTACGATAAAAAGCAGACTGAGAAGCTGACTAAAACGATACTAATGCAAACTCTAATTAACGGGCACAAGGTAAACCAAAAAACCCAGAACAGACCGTTTTTCTGAATTATCCCTTTAGTTTACCATATTCTTATTCTGATCGGTCGGGAAACTTAACATTTCATGATCTGATTTGCACGCAGAAACAGTCGGCCGGCTCATCGTTCATGGCATACATTTGTTGAAAATTTACGATAGTGCACAAACTCAACTTCGGCTTCACCGCTCTGATATTCGCCAATCTCATTACCCAAATAAGCTATGCGGCAGATATTAACATAATGCCTCTGCATGACAGCCTTCCAGCCGTGGAAACCAAGGACCCCAACAGTAATTACCAGCCTGCTTTTTCGGGACAGACCCGCGTTGCTGGAATTAAAACCAATACGCCGTATCAGACGACGGTGATTACCGACAAACTCAATAATCCCTGGGGCATTGCCCAGCTACCCGACGGTCGCTTTCTGATCACTCAGAAAAGAGGGACGATGCGCATTGTGTCCTCTTCGGGTGCAGTCAGTGACGAAATAACCGGAATTCCCGATGTCAACTCCTCTGGACAGGGTGGTCTGCTTGGACTCACGCTGGACCCTCAGTTCAGTTCAAACAAAATGGTCTACTGGGTTTTTTCAGAAAAGTCGTCCGACGGCAACCTCACAGCGGTAGCCAAAGGAAAATTGTCGGCTGACGAAAAGAGGCTTGAAAATGTATCTGTTATCTACCGCGCAACACCGGCTTTCAACAGCAACCTCCACTATGGCGGCAGAATCCTTTTTGACAAAACCGGCAATCTCTTCGTGAGCACGGGCGAAAGATCAAACAAGGAATCCAGGCCACAGGCACAGCAACTTAATTCCGGGCTCGGCAAAGTAGTCAGGATCACGAAAGAAGGGAAACCTGCGTCCGGCAATCCCTTCGCGGGACAGGCCGGAGCCAGACCTGAAATATATTCATATGGACATAGAAATGTTCAGGGCCTTGCACTGAATCCATCAACCGGTGATCTCTGGGAAGCTGAATTTGGTCCGAGGGGAGGAGATGAAATCAATCGCATTATACCGGGAAAAAACTATGGTTGGGCCACTATCACCTATGGAATAGAATACAGCGGTGAAAAAATTGGCGATGCCATCACCCAAAAACCTGGCCTCGAGCAACCAGTCTACTACTGGGATCCCGTGATCTCCCCAAGTGGGATAAGTTTTTATAAAGGCAATGAGATTCCGGAATGGGAGAATAACCTTTTTGTGAGCTCCCTAAGCGGCATGCATATCGACAGGCTGGTGATCAAAGACAACAAAGTCATTGGCGAAGAACGGTTGTTGACCGATGAGCACCAACGCTTCAGGGATTTGATACAAGGAAGTGATCATGCTTTATATGCCATAACCGATCAAGGCAAACTCTATCGAGTGGGGAAAAAATAATTTTCCTCGATAATCTAGTTGGGAAACTGCGACTTGTCGATATTTGGAAGAATCCGCAGGGCATTCCTGTAATAGACTTTTTTTAGGATCTCGTCTGAAAGACCTAGTCCATACATGCGCCAGAAAGCGTGATATTTCTTGTGATAGGGGAAATATTCATCCCGGGTTTCCAACACCCTGAAATAAGTTGTGTATTCTTCAGGTACCCAAGAGTCTTTGCCGAAGAGGATGCGGTCCTGGTATTTGTTGAAAAATGCTGCGGCTGCTCTTGGCTGACGGCCCAGTTCCGCAATCACTGCCCCGAATTCTACCATTACATTAGGCAGCTCGTCCAGCAGTTTTCCGAGCCGCTGCAGGTCGTTGGGTAGCCAGCCAAAATGCGCGGCGATAAAAGTTGTTTTGGGGTGCTTGCGAAACATGTGGTGTTGTTCTTCTATCAATTGTTCGAAAGGCTCTGGATCAGTGTTGCTTCTCTTTCGTCCGGGATGAGATTCCAGCTCCAGCCAGCGTTCATTGTTCGCGCCCATAGGATCCCAGAAAGATTTCGGATCGGCAGTATGGATCAGGACGGGTATTTTCAATTCGCCGCATTTATCCCAGATCGCATCCAGCCTGGGATCATCGACAGGTACGCGCTGTCCCTTATTGTCCCTGACCGAGAATCCAAGATTTTTAAAAATTTTCAATCCACTGGCGCCATTGCTAACGTCCATGGAAAGTTGCTTTACCTCGTTTTCGGTCCAGCCTGCAGTACCGATACCATCAAAATCTATGTTGGCAAAAACCGTAAATCGTTTGGGAAAACGCGCCCTGATATTGTTCACGGAGTTTTTCAGATTGTCGCCACTACTTCCACTAAGATTGTTCATCACACCCATATTCAGCTTATCCATATCCGTGATAAGGCTCTGAAGGTCATTGCGACTCATATTCCCCTGGTGGTTATGAATATCGATAAAAGGGAACTTGGCCCGCTTAACAAGGTGTTCCTCCACTTTGAGTGTCGACACCGGATTGTAGGATTCAAAATCCATTCTCCTGCCCGCCTGAGCGCAGGAACTCGTTGTCAACAGCAAAAGGAAGGAACCAAATAACACAGTTTTCATCAGCCTGATTTCAAAAAAATCAATAAATATAGCTCCGAAATGAGAAATTATCCCGACTAAAATATCAGGATCAGGAAGGGGGCATGACTGAACACCCGGCAAAATGAATGTTCATGTAAATGAGTTTCGAACAACGTTAAACCTTAACCCATCAGGGCACGTTCATCAGAATGGGCCCTGTCTTTTTGCACTTCAACAAACTCCTCTTTAATGTCTTTTGGATAAAAGGTGAAGAAAGCATATAGGTTAAGAATATCCGAAAGAATATAATAACCGGTCATTGGCAGGAATTTTAGGTAGGTTTTATTCGTTCCCACCCTGATCATCACCATCAGCAGATAAATGGCGGCCGACACCAACCCGGCAAGGGGGAAGATGATCGATAAAATGATGGTCAGCAGCATCAATAAAAATGTCTTGTCGTTTGTCCAGAGCAGGTTCTTATACATGTAGGTATTGAAAAAATGGTGACGATAGGTCACCGCTCTGTTATAGAAAATTGACTTGTCGGTTAGCTGTTTCCATATGCGTGATGCATGCAGATAGGGAACAGTGTAATGGTTAACAATGAATTCGGGCTTTCTGCTGAACTTCAAACCCAACTTGCCGAACAAACGAAGACCCAGATCGGCTTCCTCTCCGGTTTTGAACCGGGATCGCATGCCCCCGACTGATTCCCAGACCGAACGTCTGATAAGAAAAGTTCCGCCGGGAAATGTTGGATTCATCCACCTCTTCCGACCCACTCCATCAATTACATCATTCCACTGGCCATAGATCATGGCCTCATCTATATTTTTTGTTTCGGAGTTCCAGTATTTGACCAGGAAATCACTGTAAATCTCCATATCACCGTCAACAAAGAAAATCACGTCACCCTTCGCCTGTTTCGCGCCTATGTTTCTACCCACAGCCGCATTACGACCACCGGTCACCTGGAAGATCCTGACCCCAGGAAAGGAGCCAGCCACTTCGATGCTTTTGTCGGTAGACAGAGAGTCAACATAAATAACCTCCCAGCCAGTTATGCCGGCAGCCGTAACGGCAGTTACAATACTGTCGATGCACCTTTTCAGGTTCTTCTCCTCATTGCGACCGATGATCACAAAGGAAAGATTGATATGCACAGCTTCTACCATGAAAAAAATTATATGCAAATATCACCCAATTACCCGACAAATGCAAGAGAATGAACCTAATGGAAATGCTCGTGGATACTATTATCCTCTGGCACCGAGCCCATCAAATCGGTCAGCTCCCATAGTTTTTGTAATACTGTTCAGTAAGACGTTCAACCAGGTTTCACGCGAAAGTTTAAGGGAGCGTAAAGCCAGATACTATAGATTTTTGCCCTGGCCTACCCTGGCCGCAGGCAGGGCCTTGCGCAGTTGCGTGAGATAAAACTAGCGATCTCCTTGTGTATTCCTGGGGTGAAATCTCCGGGAGAGGTCCTTTGCGTTTCATTTACCTCTTTGCGCCATTAATCACGCGAATGGACCGATTGTCAGTGAATAATTGAAGCTGTGGCAAATTTTTACATTTCCGAACCGGAACAATTATCATTAATCCATACATTTGCATATTTCAATAGATCGGAGTGGCTTCCTTAACCCTCTATCAGCCATCACGTTGAAAATCTTTCAGAAGCGGCGTTATCGTTTCTGAAGAATCCGGAAAGAATATCTCCTTCGTTTTGGACAAAGGAGTTTTTTGATTGATTTTCTGAAGCATCTTGCTTTGCTTTTTGCATAATCAAAATAACGCGACCCACAACGATATGCCTGCCAGCATAAACATAACAGCTTTCGAAAATGACTATCTACCAACTTAGGTTTGCCATTCCCATTCTCTTTTTTCTTCCTTTTGCCTCCCAATGCCAGAAAAACGACAGTCTCCTCAATGAAGTGACCCTGCAAACGGCCGTAAACTATGCGATTGTTCATCAGCCTGCCATTCGCCAGGCGGAACTGGACCAGGAAATCACCGAAGCCAATATCAGGAGCCGGCTCGCGGACTGGTATCCCCAGGTCCATTTTGGTTACACCCTGCAGCATAATTTTAAAGTGCAGACTGCAGTTATCGGTGGCAACCCGGTTAAACTTGGGGTAGACAATACTTCCGGGGCGCAGTTTACTATGAGCCAGGCGATATTCAACAGAGATGTATTGCTCGCCGCCAGAACGAAAAGTCAAGTAAGGCGTCAGTCGGCCCAGAATACGAGCAGCAATAAAATTGAAACCGCTTCGGCAGTGTCAAAGGCCTTTTTCGATGTGCTGGCCTCGACGCAACAAGTAAAGGTATCCCGTGAAAACATCATCAGGATCGAGAGAAGCCTGAAAGATGCCTATCATCAGTATCAGGCAGGCATAACCGATAAGACAGACTACAAACGGGCGACTATCGCACTCAATAATTCAAAGGCGCTGAAGAAATCAAATGAGGAAGCGCTAAAGGCCCGGCTTGAATACCTCAAGAACCTGATGGGTTATCCCATTGAAGGAAAACTGAATATTGTTTACGACAGCGTCGAAATGGAAAGGCAGGTTGTTCTTGACACCTTGCAGCAAATCGACTTTACCGCGAGGATCGAATACAAGATCCTGCAGACTCAACACAATTTGCTGCAATCAAACCTGAAATACGCCAAATGGAGTTTTCTGCCTTCCCTTACTGCGAATGGTGCGTACAATTTCAACTATCAGAATGATCAGTTTTCGAAACTGTATAATATCAATTACCCAAACTCCTTTGCTTTGCTTACGCTGGGTGTACCCATTTTCCAGGGTGGAAAACGCAGGGCTGAAATTGATGAGGCCAGGTTCCAGGTACAACGCAACGAACTTGACATAGCAGGCTTGAGAAACGATATCAACACTGAATACGCCAGTGCACTCGCCGCTTACAAAAGCAATCTTGCCGATTTTTTATCTCTCAAAGAAAATCTTCAACTGGCAAAAGAAGTCTATGACATCATCCAGCTCCAATACAAATCCGGTATCAAGACTTACCTGGAAGTGATCAATTCTGAAACTGACCTGAGGACCGCACAGATCAATTATTACAATTCCCTTTACGAACTGCTTTCGTCCAAGATTGATGTGCAGCGTGTACTGGGTCAGATCAATTATTAATTATTCAATGATGTACAAATACAATCCCGAATATATGTTTCCCAAGTCAATGATATTTGCAAGTGCTGCGCTAATGCTTTTGATCAGTTCCTGCGGCAACTCGGAAGCGCCGGGGGGTCCTCCTGCTTTACCTCCCGCCAAAGTGGTAACACAAGCTGTTCAGATTTTCCCGGCTGTATACTATGAAACCTATCCTGCTACTATTACTCCACTCAATGAAATTGAACTCCGTCCACAGGTGAGTGGATATATTACGGGTATCCATTTCAGGGATGGAGCCAGGGTGAGGAAAGGGGAGTTGTTGTATTCGATCGATCCGCAACTGTATAACGCCAATTACCAGCAGGCAGTGGCCAACCTGAGCGTCCAGGAGGCCAACCTCGTAAAGGCCCAGAAGGATGCAGATCGTTATCATGTACTCGAAAAAAATGATGCCGTTGCCAAACAACTTGTAGACAATGCTGACGCAGCACTGGAGGTAGCGAAAAAACAGGCCGAGGCGGCAAAGGCAAACATCTCTGGCGCTCAAACCAGCGTGCGCTATACCAAGGTCTATGCTCCTTTTAACGGCGTCATAGGCATCTCCATGGTAAAGCCCGGCACTGCTGTGAGCGCGGGTTCTACCTTGTTGAATACGGTATCAACTGACAAGGAACTGGCTGTTGATTTCAATATCGACCAGCGTGAGATATTCCGGTTTAATAAGCTCATAACCGATAAACCCAGGTTGAAAGATTCCACTTTCACTCTCAGTTTTGGTGATGATGTTTACCCTCATCCCGGCAGGATTGCCTTTCTGGACCGGTCGGTGAATGTGCAGACAGGCTCCATCAAGGCGAGACTGATATTCCCTAATGACAAAAATTTGCTCAGGGCAGGAATGAACACAACGGTGCGTGTGAAGACCAGCGCCCCGGATTCAACTATATTGGTTCCATACAAGGCGGTCACCGAACAGCTCGGCGAATTTTTTGTGTATGTGCCGGGTGACAGTAGTAAAGTTTCGCAACGCAAGGTTTCACTTGGAACACAAATAGGAAATGACATCATCGTTACTCAGGGCCTGACAAAAGGTGACTCGGTTGTGGTCCAGGGCGTGCAGAATCTCCGTGAGGGCATGGTGATTCAGTCGGTGCCGGCCATTCCGTCCGCTGCTGAACAGACAAAGAACAAATAAGGCGATAAAGAAAAAAGATAATGATAGCAGATACTTTTATAAAAAGGCCGGTTACAGCCATCGTAATTTCGATTGTGCTGGTGCTGGTAGGAATTATTTCTCTGATCAATCTACCCGTTGCCCAATATCCCGACATTTCTCCCCCGACAGTTTCCATCCAGGGCAATTTCACGGGAGCTGATGCACAGACGGTGGAACAGACCACAACCACTGCCATTGAAACCCAGGTGAACGGCACTCCCGGCATGACCTACATGAACAGCAACAGCACCAGTAGTGGGCAGAGTGGCATTACAGTGAACTTCGAGGTAGGTACCGACATCAATATAGCAACCCTTGATGTTCAAAACAGGGTGAGCGTTGCCGAACCCACCCTGCCAGATGCAGTTAAGCGGTTGGGCCTCACCGTTCGTAAAAGAAATCCCAGTATCATGGTTGCGCTGGCATTCTATTCGCCCAACGGCACCCATGATTCCAAATTCATAGGTAACTATGTAAACCTCTATGTGAAGGATGCGGTGCTTAGAGTTAAAGGCGTTGGTGACGTACTCTCAAGAGCTGATGATTTTGGCATGCGTATCTGGCTTAACCCTGAAAAGCTGGCGGCACTGAATATGTCACCGGCAGAAGTTACTGCCGCCCTGCAGGAACAAAATCTCCAGATTGCGGGTGGAACGGTGGGAGGCAATCCCCAGCCTGATGTACAGGCCTTTGAGTACAGCGTACTTACCAACAGCCGTATCAACACGCGTGATCAGTTTGAAAGTATAGTGGTAAGATCCAGGCCACAGGAGGGAAGCATAGTCTATCTCAGGGATGTCGCAAGGATTGAGCTGGGAAGATTTGACTACAGTATCAATTCGTTTGTAAACGGACAACCCGCCTCTTTCCTGTTAATATACCAGGCACCTGGTGCAAATGCTTTGCAGACTTATGATGGACTGATGAAGGCCCTCGAGTCGATGAAAAAGAGTTTCCCAAAAGACATCGATTACCTGATCCCACTGGAAACAGTGTCGGTGGTAAAGTCCTCCATCAACGAAGTAGTGCATACGCTTGTTGAGGCACTGATCCTCGTTATACTCGTGGTATTCCTCTTCCTGCAAAACTGGAGGGCGACACTCATACCCGTACTCGCTATACCGGTTTCACTGATAGGCACGTTCATATTTTTTGGTCCTCTCGGCTTTACATTGAACACGCTGACGCTTTTCGCATTCGTGCTCGCCATAGGTATAGTTGTGGATGACGCCATTGTAGTGGTGGAGGCAGTGCAACACAATATAGATCACGAGAAAATGTCGCCGAAAGAGGCGACGCAAAAGGCGATGAAAGACATCTCGGGGCCGGTGATCGCCATCGCACTTATCCTGGCCGCCGTGTTTGTGCCTGTAGGGTTCATACCGGGCATCGTTGGCCGATTGTACCAGCAGTTTGCCATCACCATTGCCGTATCCGTGGTCATCTCCGCCTTCGTGGCGCTATCGCTTACCCCGGCTCTTTGTGTGCTTTTGCTGAAACCGTCCAAAGATGAAACAGCCCGTAAGAATCTTCTCGAAAAAGGTTTTGCCGGGTTTAACAACTGGTTCGGAAAGGTTACCAAGAGTTACACCAGGGGAGTTGGCAAATGGTTGAAAGGCACACCCTATGTGCTGGTGATGATGGTGGTGCTGATCGTCGGCCTGGTATTTCTTTTCAAGAACAAACCCTCGGGCTTTATACCCACCGAGGACGAAGGAAGGATGCTTGTTACTTATGAAATGCCGGAGGCTACTTCCACTACCAGGAGTGTGGCCATGCTGAAAGAGATCCGCGAAAGGATGAAAAAGATTCCCGAAATCAGAGTGGTGGGTGGGCTCGCTGGCTTGAATATCATCAGCTTTTCCACCAAATCAAATGTGGGAACGATGTTTATCATGCTGCAACCCTGGGACGACCGTAAGGGCGCCGGGCAGCACGCACAGGACGTAATGAATAAGATACGTCAGGCTACCGCTGATATCAAGGAAGCGAGAATACTGGTTATTGCCCCACCCGCCATACCCGGGCTGGGGGCTACCGCCGGCTTTACTTTCGAGCTTCAGCAGACAAGTAGTACCGACGACACACACCGGTTCGAGCAGGTTGCCAATGAATTCCTGGCTAAGGTCAATAAGAGACCCGAAATCGGTGCTGCTTATACCTTCTTCAATTCGCGTACTCCCGCCTACCAGGTAGACGTGAACAAGGAACAGGCAAAAAAACAGGGTGTGTTGGTGTCGGATGTGTATTCCACCTTGTCTTCTTATCTGGCGAGTAGCTATGTCAACGATTTCAATCTCTACGGTAGAAACTTCCGGGTGATGCTTCAGGCCGATAGTTCTTACCGTAGTTCGCTGGCCGGAATGGAAAAGTTTTATGTCCGTAACAGCCAGCAACAAATGGTTCCATTGGGTTCCCTGATCACTTCAAAGGTGATCGAAGCGCCCGCGGTGATCTCACATTATAATATATATCGTTCAATTGAAATCAATGGAAGCCCAAAACCAGGCGTGAGTAGTGGCGAGGCGCTGACGGCCCTTGAGGAAGTTGCCAAAACCCTCCCAGCCGGCTATGGTTATGAATTCTCTGGTATGAGCCGCGAAGAACTTGCCGCTGGTAACCAGCAGACGATCATATTTGCGGTGTCGATCGTATTTGTTTTTTTATTCCTGGCAGCACTCTACGAGAGCTGGTCAGTTCCTTTTTCGGTATTGTTTGCTGTTCCGATCGGCGCATTCGGATCCATCCTCACGCTTACCCTGATACCTTCACTATCCAATAATATCTATGCCCAGATCGGATTGATTACACTGATCGGCCTGGCGGCGAAAAATGCCATCCTGATCGTGGAGTTTGCCAAGGAAAGAGTAGACATGGGTATTGACGTGGTACATGCCACCCTTCAGGCGGTACAGTTAAGGTTGAGGCCAATAGTGATGACCTCGCTGGCATTTATTCTCGGCGTTCTTCCCCTGGCTTTCGCAACGGGAGCCGCAGCTGAAAGCCGGAAAACCATCGGGTGGACGGTGTTCGGCGGAATGCTTGCTGCAACAACTCTGGCGATTTTTGTGGTACCAGTATTCTTTGTTCTGATTACGAAACTCTCCTACGGCAGGAAATTGAAAAGGATAGAAAGAGAAAGACATGAGGAACAAACCGTGGACAGAAAGATTATTGAAAGTAACACGTGATAGTGACAAGATAATATAATGATCTGGCAAAATTCATTACCTGACCTATTGTATTATCGAATAAGTTTGATACGCCCGCTGAAGATCGACATCCATTAAGAGCGTATGGTAACTCAAGTTTAAATGCAAATGCCATGTTCAGTTTAACAGGAAAAACCGCCATAGTCACAGGTGGTGGAAGCGGAATAGGAAAAGCCATCTCTATACTCTTTGCTGCCCAGGGTGCCAGAGTGTATATTATTGACCGTGATGAAAAAGGGTCGGCAAGCACAGTCGGTGAGATCCTGAAAAGTGGCCACAAGGCATTCTTTCAGCTCTGCGACATCACCAACCCGGCAGAGGTAAACAGGATAATTACTGAAATCCTTGCCGAATCTTCGATTAATATCGTGGTCAACAATGCGGGCATTGCTCATGTTGGCAACGCTGAACAAACGACCGCGGCTGACTTTGACAAGCTGATATCGGTGAACATAAAAGGCGTGTTTCACATTCTTCAGGCAACCCTTCCTCACCTGAAGATCAATGGAGGGGTCATCCTCAACATGGCATCAGTTGCGGCATGGGTAGGGATCACCGATCGATTTGCCTATTCAATGACCAAGGCAGCAATGACGGGCATGACCCTTTCGGTAGCGAAGGATTATATAAAATACGGCATCCGTTGCAACTGCATCTCTCCCGCCAGGGTACATACGCCTTTTGTGGATGGCTTTGTATCAAAAAATTACCCCGGCAAGGAAGAAGAAATGATGCAGAAGCTGTCGGCCAGCCAGCCGATAGGCCGCATGGCGCAGCCCGAGGAGATCGCCCACCTCGCGCTTTACCTATGCTCCGACGAGGCATCCTTTATCACCGGAAGTGATTACCCGATCGACGGGGGATTCACTCGTTTGAATAACTAGTTTCGCAGCCCGGAAAACCTTGGCATGAGAATTTAGCCATTATTTCCATGTCACTTAATTCTTACAACAAAAAACGGACTTTCAATACCACCCCGGAGCCAAAAGGGGGCAGGTCGAGCGCAGGCGAACTCCGTTTTGTGGTTCAAAAACACGATGCTACCAGACTTCATTACGATTTCAGGCTCGAAATGGAGGGCGTCCTAAAAAGCTGGGCGGTACCCAAGGGCCCTTCCCTCGATCCTTCGGTCAGGCGGCTCGCGATGATGGTAGAAGACCATCCGTTTGACTACCGGAGTTTTGAGGGCATCATTCCCAAAGGGAATTATGGCGCCGGTACTGTCATTGTCTGGGATGAAGGCACCTATATTCCACTGGAAAAAATATCGGGCAAGAAGGAACAGGAAAAGGCCTTGCTGAAACAACTCAAAGAAGGTTCTGTCAAGATCATAATGAAGGGTAAAAAACTCAAGGGTGAATTTGCTCTGGTCAGAACGAATGGCATGGGCGAGAATTCCTGGCTGCTGATCAAGCACCGCGATAAATTTGCGAGCGAAGACGACATCACCGAAAAGGACCGGTCTGTCATTTCAAGAAAGACCCTCGAGAATGTGGCCAGGCATCCTGACAAGATCTGGAAAAGCAATCGCAAGGCGGCAACAGGCGGCAATCCAAAACCTGCTGCCGTTACAAAAAAATCTGCCGGCGTCAAAAAAGGAAGTCTCAAAAAAAAATCAACGCCCTCTAAAACGGTTGGGACAAAACGGATTTCAGCAACCGGAACAAAGCCATTAAAATCATCGGCGAATATTGTCGAGGCAGTAGATAAAGCTTCTTCCCAAAAGAAATCAACTGCAAAAAAAAAGAGCTTCCCGACCTGACAGAAGCGCCTAAAGCCCGGTTGCCAAAAACCATTTCACCCATGCTGGCGACGCTTGTGGATAAACCCTTTGACGAACCCGGCTGGTTGTATGAGATCAAATGGGATGGTTATCGCGCGATTGCGATCTGTAATAACGATAAGGTCGAAATCATCTCAAGAAATAATAAATCCTTCAATGATAAGTTTTACCCCGTACATATTTCACTGAAGGAAATGGGACTCAAGGCCGTGCTTGATGGTGAAGTGGCCGTTCTGACGGATACGGGAATCTCCCATTTTGGTTCCCTGCAGAACTGGAGAAGCGAAGCTGACGGTGAGCTGATCTATTATGTCTTTGACCTGCTATGGCTCGATGGCCACGACCTTATGGGACTCCCATTGACTCAAAGAAGAGCGTTGCTCCGTCCACTAATACCTCCTGAAGGGATTATCAGAATGAGTGAGAGTTTTGACACTTCCGCCACTGAATTCCTGGAAGCCGCAGGGAAAATGGGCATGGAAGGAATTATAGCGAAAAAGGCCAACGGCGAATATCGGCCCGGAGATCGCAGCCGCGAATGGCTGAAAATAAAAGTAAACAAAAGGCATGAGGTGGTGATTGGAGGGTACACGATCAATGAAGGTTCTTCCAAGATATTCAGTTCGTTGCTGGTAGGAGTACATGAAGATGGAGTGCTGAGATATACTGGGAAAATAGGAACCGGTTTTTCCGATAAGACGCAGCGCGAAATGATGCAACAGTTTAAGCCACTTCAAACCACCAAAATACCGTTCGAAGAAATTCCCGATATCAACAAGCCTTCCCGTTTCCGTCCCGATCCTCCTCATGCGACCGCGGTTTGGTTGAAACCGGCGCTTGTATGTGAAGTCAGTTATGCGGAGATCACCTCGGATGGCGTGATGAGGCACCCATCATTCGAAGGAATGAGAGTTGACAAAAAAGCAAAAGATGTTATGAGAGAAAAAGCAATCACAACAGAAAAGGTCGTGGGCGCCAAGGCGACAAGAAAGAAAAATAAAACATCCACAGCCGCCACAACCAGGAAGAAAGCCGCGACACCGGTAAAGACGTCTAAAACCGGCGGCTCGGGAAAAAGCAGCACCTCCCTGTTAAAACCGCCGGTATCCGGCGAGAGAAAATCCTTACTAAATCCGACGGAAGAAACGCAGGTGAAAAAGCTAAATGGCTATGAATTAAAATTTTCAAATCTTGGAAAGATTTATTGGCCGAAGGAAAAATACACCAAGAGGGATGCTTTGAATTATTATTATCAGGTTGCTCCTTTTATTTTACCCTATCTGAAAGATCGTCCGCAATCCCTGAATCGCTACCCAAATGGAATAAACGGACAGAGCTTTTATCAGAAAGATGTTACCGGCAAAGCTCCTGAATGGGTGGAACTATTTCCATATGAAACAGAGACAGAGAAAGGCAAGAACTACTTGGTATGCACCAATGAAGCCGGCTTGCTTTATATGGCGAACCTGGGTTGTATTGAAATGCACCCGTGGAGCAGCCGCGCGCAGAGTCCGGAAAATCCCGACTGGTGCCTCATCGATCTTGACCCTGGAAGCAAAACTATATTTGAACATGCAGTGAAGACAGCACAGGTTACGCGCGATGTGTTGAAGGAAATAGGAGTGGAAGGCTATTGCAAAACCTCTGGCTCTACCGGTTTACACATTTATATCCCTCTGAAACCCGACTATTCTTATGATCAGTCTCAGTTATTCGCAAGGTGGATTGCTACCCAGGTTCATGAAAGGCTGCCGGAAATCACCAGTATCGAAAGGATGGTGAAAAAAAGGAAGGGAAAACTCTATGTTGACTTTTTGCAAAATCGTGCCCAGGCTACACTTGCAGCCGCATACTCGATTCGACCAAAACCTGGTGCAACTGTATCTATGCCGCTGGACTGGGATGAGGTGAAAAAAGGATTGTCCATCCAGGACTTCACCATTAAGAACGCGATGCAGCGCATTAAGGCCAATGGTGACATATTCAAACCCGTGCTCTCAAAGGGTATTGATCTTTTGAAGGTATTGAGTAAGATTACCTAGTATATTTGTACTCGATCTTTCCTTGTACAGATTTTTTCTTGTCAAAACAGGTTTCCCGGATCTTCATTCCCGATTGATTGTATTCATAGATCCATTTTTGATACTGGTCCGACCCTTCTGGAACGACCAGCATGGACGCAATGCGACCCTGTTCATCATATTCAAAAACATGAGTCGGTAAGATCCTGCGCGCCTTCGGATTATAACCCGCGATATCTGTTAACTGTTTCTGGTCATCATAATAATAATATATCACAGGCAGATCCCGTCCTGCATGGCGGCTGTGTTCTTCGGTCACGAGTCCCTGTTCGTCCAGGAGGAAATCTACAACGATTGTGTCTGACCCGTTCTTGATGCGGAGAAGTTTTGTTGGTTTTCCGGAATCATTGTAGATCCATAAGTGCGCCTCTCTTTCCAGATGCGGCCCGCCGGATATTGAGAGATTATTCAAACGGGTTAATGCGCCGGCTCCATTATATATGTAGTCGCTGTGGCTGCTCGCTCCATCGGTGGTGTCCATTGTTCTGATCAGCTTACCTGACGTATTAAACTGACTCACCAGTTGAGACTCAACGGCAAGTTGAGAGGACAACCGGGTGGTTATTTGCAGAAAGTCCGCGGAAACCGTCTGGGTGCCAGTGAATCCTTCGGTAGCAGTGCCATCTCCCTCGAAACTGTTCAGCTGCACATTCCTGATCCGGTTTTTTTTAAGTAGAGCCGCCCGGTTTTCCGCTTCATGGGTGGCGACAATGTCCTTATAGTAGTATTGGGAATAAGAGTGTTGAAACAGGTAAAGCGAAAGAACAAGGAGAATTAGGGATTTCATTTTGATGCCGGATGGTTTTGCATGAGAGATATCGGCGAATATCCTTTGTTTTTAAGATATCTACCGGCTCTTTCTGTAATTTTAGACAAACTTTCTTTTGATGCAGAAAATCCGGACCGTCACGGTTCAGCCTGAAAACCAATCATATGGATGATAAATCTCTCGCCAGGGCCTTTGTCAGGTTTAAACAGATCATGGATGAGTTGAGGGAGAAATGTCCGTGGGATCAAAAACAAACGATTTATACCCTTCGTTCTCAAACTATTGAAGAGCTCTACGAGCTGACCGATGCCATTACTTCCTCCGACTGGAAGGGCATTAAGGAAGAGCTTGGCGACCTGATGCTGCATGTACTCTTTTATTCAAGGATCGCGGCTGAGCAAAAGGAATTTAACATCGAAGAGGTCATTGATGCGGTTTCCCAAAAACTTATATATCGTCACCCCCATATTTATGGCGACGTAAAGGTAAAAGACGAAGCAGAAGTAAAGCAAAACTGGGAGCAATTGAAATTGAAGGAAGGCAAGAAGTCAGTCCTCAGCGGAGTGCCATTGTCCCTACCCGCATTGGTAAAGTCAACCCGCCTGCAGGAAAAATCCAAACAGGTGGGCTTTGAGTGGGACACCAGCGAACAGGTTTGGGAGAAGGTAGAGGAGGAAATCGGGGAACTGCATGAGGCGATCTCTACAAAGGACCAAGAAGAGATCGAAGCAGAATTCGGCGATGTGCTTTTTTCCATGATCAACTATGCAAGATTTCTGGGGATTGATGCTGAAAATGCGCTGGAACTCACCAATAAAAAATTCATTACCCGGTTTACCCAAATGGAGGAAATCGCATCGGGGCTCGGAAAAAATCTCGCTGACATGACCCTGGCGCAGAAGGATGAAATCTGGAATTCAGTTAAGAAAATAAAAACTGGCAGTTGAAAGAAATCCTCAGAAGACTGGGAGGGAGAAGATTGATCCTTTTGCTGGCTGCTATAGGTTTGTTCCTGCTGGCATTGGTTGTTAACCGATATATCCTTGGATCTACCTCGTCTCCATTTTATGCCAGGCTTATCCAGAATGATGTCCTTGAGAAGGAAGCGCAATTCAAAAAACTTTGCTCCGACACTACCTTGCTAAGTTCCCTGGTTGACCGCAATTATTCTGAGGGCACACTTCAAAGACTGACAGACAAGCACGAAGGTTTTTTCTTTTTCATTTATAACAAGGATACGGGAGATGAACATAAGCTGCTTTTCTGGAATACGCAGCAGGCCCTTCCGCCATTGAACATAATGAACGAATCGGATGCCAGCAGGTTGGTGAGGCTGGAGAACGGACAATATGTGCATACCAGCAAATCCATGATGCTTCGGGGAAACCGTAGCGTTTCTGTGGAAGGATTGTTGCCGGTGATGTGGAAATACTTTGTGGAGGTAGAGAGCCTTCAGAAAGAATTTGCCTCTTACCCGGAGGCAGGCAAGTGGGTGGACATAACGCAGATACCCACCGAATATCCGATTTACAGTTCCTACGGAAACGTTCTTTTCTACCTTGAAAAAACTTCCCCGCACCAGACTGAAACCAATTGGTGGTCGATTCTCATGGTACTCAGCGGCATCTTCCTGTTGATCGTTTATGTACATCGGTCGGCACAGGCGATCTTCCTGCGATATGGTATCATCGCCGGAACTCTCTTCCTTGCAGGAGTTATCCTTTTCCTGCGATGGCTCACCTATCGCAATCCAAACCTGCTGGAATTAAGACAGTTTGAACTTTTTGACCCCTCCATTTACAGCTCCAGTTTCGTATTCAGTTCACTTGGCGACCTGATGATTAATGGTATTCTTTTCTGCTGGGTCATGCTTTACATTAGCCGGCGATTGCCACAGTCCCGGATAAAAAAGATATCCAACCAATGGGTGACGTTTGGAGTGGTGACCATCGCCCTGATGTTGCTGGTCGGCAGCACGTTTATTTTCGCCGATATCCTGCAAAGCCTGGTTGGCGATGCCAAGATTTCCTTCAATGTTACCAATTTTTTCAGCCTGACGGAATATAGCTTCATCGGGTTTTTCATTCTCGGCACGCTCGCACTCAGTTATTTCTTCATGTCGCAAATGGTCCTGAACCTGATCAAATACCTGTCGGATCTTTCTGCCTACGTGATCATTCTTATTACGCTTGTCACCGGCCTGGTGATCCTAAGTTTTACGAGGAACACTTCGGTGGTGGAATTAAATCTTTATGTGCTGATCTGGCTGGTGCTTTACATCCTGATGATGCAACAGAAGATCTTCTCGGGAATCAATACGCGCCTGAATATATCTGAAGTACTTTACTGGCTCTTTGTATTCTCTTTTTCGATTGCGGGTGTGATCATTTTTGAGAACAAGAAGATTGAATTTGAGCAGCGCAAGCAATTCGCCGAAAAACTGGCCCTTCGCGCTGACCCTGCAAGTGAGCGACTGTTGAGCATTGTGCTCACTTATTTCGATGATGACTTTCTTCAGAAGAATTTCGTGAAGTTCAAAAATAAAGAACAGAATGAATTGCTGAAGGACAGTATCATCAACAGGAATTTTACTCCCTACTTTGATAAATACGAAACCCGCATATTCACCTTTGATGAAGCAGAGAAACCGCTGTTCAACAATGTGCCTACCTCTTATGACACACTGAATACGATCTTCAGCATCCAGGGAAAGGTGACGAACATCGACAACCTGAGGTATTTTGAAAAGTCATACGACAAATTCGGCTACATCTATCGCAAGGATATTGTCGACAGTTTCGGGGTAAACATGGGTTATTTCTTCGTGCTTTCGGAACCGAAGCGATACAAATCAGAAACCCTTACGCCGGAATTGTTTCGTCATAATCAGGAGCTTGTGCCCACGTATTCTCCGGGATATGCATACGGCGTATATTCAAAGCTCAGTTTGATCAATTATTACAACGACTATCCCTTCCCCACAAGGTTGTCAGACGACGAGCTACCCAAATTTGAATTCGAGCGGAAGGTGAACAAGGACTTTGAGGAACTGTGGTACAGGCATTCCGGCGACAAGGTAGTGGTGATCGCGAAGAAGGACAACTCCTTTATCGAAGGCATAACTCTGTTCGCTTACTTGTTCAGCACATTCATCTTTTTGCTTTTTGTTTACCGAATCACTTCGCTGCTGATTAGTTCCAGGCTTAAATTAGACGTGATCGCCCAGTATTTCCAGTTCAGTATCCGTTCACAGATACATAGCACGATACTGATGGTGAGCCTGCTCTCATTCCTGGTCATTGGTGTGGCAACCATATTGTTCTTTATTAAACGCTATGACAGCAACAACGAGGACAAACTCAGCAGGGCCATCCAGATAATGGTCAATGAGGTGCAGAATCAGCTTGCCGATCATACCACTCTTGACCAGGACGTATTGTTGTTTGACACGGGCGCGGGGCTGGAAGTTGAACAGCTGATGCAGCAGATTTCAGAAATTCACGGCACAGATGTCAATCTCTATGACACAACCGGACTTCTCAGGGTGTCATCGAATCCCCTAATCTATAATAAAGGAGTATTGAGTGAACGAATGAACCCCATTGCCTTCTATAACCTGAACATTCGTAAGTCCATACAGTTTGTGGCAGACGAGCAGTTTGGGAAGGAAAGTTATATCAGCGTCTATTGCCCGGTTCGGGATGACCAGGGTAATGCCTATGCCTACCTCAATATTCCATCCTACAGTACCCAAGGCGAGCTGAAACAGGAAATTTCAAATTTCCTGGTAACGATCATCAACCTGAATGCATTCATTTTCCTTGTCGCCGGTGCGATCGCCTTGTTCATCACCAACAGGATCACCCATTCATTTACGCTCATCGGGCAGAAAATGCGCGACATCAACCTGCAGAAGATCAACCAGGAGATCGAATGGCAAAGACGGGATGAAATCGGCGAACTGGTGAAGGAGTACAACAAAATGGTGCACAAGCTGGATGAGAGTGCAGAGGCGCTGGCCAAGAGTGAAAGGGAAGGGGCCTGGAGGCAAATGGCACGACAGGTGGCGCACGAGATTAAGAATCCACTCACTCCAATGAAGTTGAGTATTCAGTATCTGCAGAAAGCGATTGATAACAATTCTGCCAATGTCAAGGAGATGACCGCGAATGTGGCCAGAACACTGATCGAACAAATCGATCACTTGTCGAAGATCGCTTCCGACTTCTCACAGTTTGCGAATATTGGCAATCCGCGTAATGAGATTTTCGACCTCCACGAATTGCTTTTTTCACTGGCCTCGCTCTATGATGCCATGGAAAACGTGCAATTTACCTGGCAACCGGTTTCGCAGAAAGTTTTGCTGTTTGCGGATAAAACCCAGCTCAACCGGCTTTTTACCAACCTTATGCAAAATGCAATTGAAGCGTCGGACAATCAGCTCGATCGCACTATCGACGTCAATGAATCATTGAATGGAGAGTACATTACAATCGACATCCGCGATAATGGTGGAGGAATTCCCGCCCTGACCAAGGACAAGATTTTCATGCCCAACTTTACCACCAAGTCATCGGGAACGGGTCTGGGCCTCGCAATGAGTAAGAGCATTGCTGAGCAGGCAAAGGGATCTATCTGGTTTGAAACGATTGACGGCATCGGAACCACTTTTTATGTGCGGCTTCCGCTGGTAAGAACAGTGGATATCTCAGGGTAATTTTTTAGCGGCCTTATTTTTCGCCAGAAATGTGATCAGTTCGTCACGAGTGAAGCTGCTCAGATTACTGGTCTTCGTTAGGCCACCCTTTTGAGCTACAAGTACTCCATAACGACAGTTGCCAAATTCGGATATCTCATGCGCGTCGGGGTCGATGGATAGTAATACTTTTTTTTCAAGTGCATAATCAATCCAGCTCCAGTCCATGTCCAGTCTTCTGGGATTGGCATTGATCTCGACTACTACCTGGTGCTCTGCGCAGGCATCGATGATCTCCTTGTGATCGATGGGAAATCCAGGTCTGCTGAGCAACAACCGCCCTGTCATATGACCCAGGATAGTGGTGTAAGGATTGGATATTGCTGCATGCAGCCTGCTCATTGCTTTCTCCTGCTGCATTTTCAGGTTGGAATGAACTGAAGCGATCACCAGGTCGAATAAGGACAAGATATCGTTGGAATAATCCAGTGAGCCGTCGCCAAGGATATCGGATTCGATGCTTTTGAAGATCCGGAACGGAGCATATTTTTTATTCAGCTCGTCTATCTGAAGGTGTTGTTCCCTGATCCGGTCTTCTGTGAGGCCGTTGGCATAAGCTGCCGCCTTACTGTGATCGCTGATCACGAGATATTCATAACCTTGCTCTATACAGGCTTTGGCCATTTCTTCAAGAGTGTTCGATCCATCACTCCAGGTGCTGTGACTGTGTATGATGCCCCTGATGTCGGAGGGCTCGATGATTCTTCGTTTTGAAAGTTCTGCCGCGGCGTTGATGCTCTCCGCCCTTTCCCGGAGGAAGGCGGGGATGAAGGGAATGTCAATTAGCTCGAACACATTTGCTTCAGAACTAGCGATCGGAGTTTCGGAAGTGGAGCGAAGGTTCAGGCCTTTCAGAAACTCTTCACTGCAGGAAGTCTCTACAAGCGTGTTGTAAAAGGTCGCTTCTGGCCTGGAATAGAATTTAAGGAGTATTTTTTCCGGACTGCGGAATGCAGCGCTGCCGCTATTAATGTCTTCTTCTTCGTACCGGTGTTCTTTAAAAAACTCCTGTAGCCGGGTTAGTTTCACCGTTGTCACCCAATCCAGGGAGTCGATGACCGGCAATTGTCTTTTAAAAGCGCCTGTCTGTTCAAATTTTTCGTCTTTAAATGCGTTGTTAAGAATGGAATTCATCTGACTGGCGTAGCTATGCACTTCTGCATAGAGATGACTGCCCAGACTTTTCTGGTAGAAGGCGATCGACGCCTGGATACTTTCCTGGGTCTTCCCTCCAAAGCCTTTGAATCGGGCAAGCCTGTTTTCGTTGCAGGCGTAAAGGAGTTCACCCGGTGATTCTATTTCCATTTCCTTCCATATGGTTGCAATCTTTTTTGGACCAAGACCCTTGATCGAAAGCATTTCCAGAACGCCTGGAGGGGTTTTATCGATGTATTCTTTAAGAACGGGGAGGTAGCCTTTACTGACGATTTCCAGGATTTTTTTGCCAAGAGAGTCTCCGATGCCTTTCTGGGTATAGACTTCCGAGGCGTCCAGATCTGACAATTGTACGGGCAGTTTTTCTATGTTGAAGGCCGCAATGGAGTATGATTTGGACTTGAAACTGTTGTCACCATGGATGTCCATCAGTTTGGAAAGCATGGAAAACTGCGAAGCGATGAAGTAATTGTCGGGAAGCATAGGCTAACTTAAAAGTGAAAAGTTAGAAGTAAAATGGCAAAGCTGAGCCAGGGACATCGCTTTTGCGTAGTTGCGTTGATTTAAAGCACAAAAAAAGTCCCGGCGTATGCCAGGACTTTGATATTTTCTGCGTAAGTAAAGAAAGTACTATTTCTTCTTTGCAGCTTTCTTAGCAGCTTTCTTCTTAGGAGCAGCTTTTTTCACAGCTTTCTTAGCTGCTTTTTTCTTTGTTGCCATTTTGTGTTGAATTTAACGGTTAGTAAATAGTAAAATTCTATGGTAAAAATAGAAACTAATTTTAAACCGCCAAAATTTTTCCACAAAATTTGGAAATGATTTTCTAAACACCTACGACGCTGACGATCGTTTTTTCTTTGCGGGTCTTTTTAAATTCAACAAGACCGTCTGTCAACGCGAACAATGTGAAGTCTTTTCCCACTCCAACATTCTTGCCCGGATGGTATACCGTGCCTCGCTGACGAATGATGATATTGCCTGAAATGGCAGGTTGGCCACCATAAATTTTTACACCGAGGCGTTTGCTTTGGGAGTCGCGACCATTTTTTACGCTGCCTTCACCTTTTTTATGTGCCATGAGAAATTCTATTAGAAGTTGTAGTAATAATGATTTTTCTGTTCATTAAATGATGTCGCTGATGCGAATCTGGGTGTAACGGGTGCGATGACCATGCTTCTTGCGAAATCCCTTTCTTCTCCTCATCTTGAATGCGATTACTTTGTCACCTAGAACGTGATCAACAATCTCCGCCTTAACGGTTGCCTTTACATCGGCGCCTGTGGCCACTTTGCCATCGGTGCCCGTAAGCAGCACTTCGCCAAACTCCAAGGCATCACCCTTATTACCGGCTACATGGGGAACAAACAAAGTTTGGTCCTTCTGAACCCTGAACTGCTGACCTGCGATCTTTACTATTGCGAACATATTCCAAAAATTAGGATCGCAAAGGTAACCCGTTTAGGGATATTTTGCACTTTTAAGAATGTTTTTTTCTTTTCTTAATTGGTGTAGGTTTGTTGCTTAGGCTTGAAAATGAGTATGAAGATCAAGACATTCCTTGCAAAGCCATTTGCCGGCTATATATATAAAGGTATCAAAAAGAGCATGGCCAGCGCCGTGGATGACCAGGAGAACATTCTGAAAGAGCTCCTGAGAACGGGGAAAAAGACAGAATTTGGGGTAGAACATCATCTGGACGAGGTTGAGGGGTACGATACGTACAAAAATGCGGTCCCTGTCAGGGATTATGAGCAATTCAGGCCATATATCGACAAAATCAAGGCTGGAAAACACAATGTCCTATGGAAAGGGCGCCCGATCTACCTGGCCAAGACCTCCGGCACCACCAGTGGAGTGAAATATATTCCCATTTCCAAGGATTCGATCGGCAACCACATTCTGACGGCGAGAAATGCCTTGCTCAGTTTCATCGCGGAAACGGGTGATTCAAAATTTACGGGTGGGAAAATGATCTTTCTTTCCGGGTCGCCAGTACTCGAGCGAATTGGCGATATTCCGACAGGTAGGCTTTCCGGGATTGTAAACCATCACGTTCCCAGTTACCTAAGGAAGAACCAGTTGCCCACCTATGAAACAAACTGCATTGAGGACTGGGAAACCAAACTGGATGCGATCGTGAAGGAGACGGTTGATCAGGATATGTCCCTGATCAGTGGTATACCTCCATGGATGCAGATGTATTTTGACAGGCTCAACGCCACCACTGGAAAAAAGATAAAGGATATATTTCCTAACCTGGCCGTGCTGGTGCATGGAGGGGTGAACTTTGAACCCTACAAGGCCAAACTGCTTGAAACGATCGGCACTACTGTGCCCACTATCGAAACGTTCCCGGCTTCAGAAGGATTTATGGCCTTTCAGGATTCGCAGGAAACCGAAGGGCTGTTGCTAAATACCGACAGCGGCATCTTCTTTGAGTTTATCAAAGCCTCGGAGATCTTTGTAGAGAATCCACAACGAATAATGTTAAAAGATGTTGTGATAGGTGAGAATTATGCATTGATTATTAACAACAATGCAGGCCTCTGGGGTTATAACCTCGGAGATACCATTCGTTTTGTTTCTGTTGATCCATACAGGATAGTGGTCACGGGCCGAATCAAACATTTCATTTCGGCATTTGGTGAACATGTTATAGGAGAAGAAGTGGAATACAGCCTGATGAAGGCGGCTGAAGAAGAAAATGTACGCATCACTGAATTCACGGTAGCGCCCGTAATCGGAAATGAAAGATCCTACCACGAGTGGTTTGTTGAATTTCAGAACCGTCCCAGCGATATGGCCGATTTTGCAAAAAAGGTTGATGTCAACCTCAGAAGAAAGAATATTTATTACGATGACCTCATATCAGGGAATATTCTTGCACCATTAAATATCAGGTCCGTTCGCAAGAATGGCTTCATTGATTATATGAAGTCCATTGGAAAGCTTGGCGGTCAGAATAAGGTTCCCAGGCTGAGCAATGACAGGAAGGTTGCTGAAGCGCTGGAACCCTTTGCGGAATAACACAATCCCTTACCTTGAATCCCCAGTGCTTTGAGGTTTTACAAATTCTAATCCCTGAAGGACATGAAAAAAAGGCTGGCAATATTTGGCTCTACGGGTTCCATCGGCACCCAGGCACTCGAGGTGATCGCAACCCACCCGGATCTTTTCTCTACGGAAATCCTTACCGCGCAGTCAAATGCAGAATTGCTGATACAGCAGGCCCTCAGCTTTCAGCCCAATATCGTTGTGATCGGTGATGACCAGAAATACCTCAAGGTTAAAGACGCACTGTCATCCACAGATATTAAGGTGTTTGGCGGCGAAGAAGCATTGGTTGAAGCCGCATCTATCGATTGCTATGATATGATGATCGCGGCAATTGTTGGTTTCGCAGGTTTGAAACCCACACTGGAAGCCATCTCCGCGGGAAAGGCAGTGGGGCTGGCCAACAAGGAAACCCTGGTGGTTGCGGGTGATATCGTAATGCAGAAGGCAGTGGAAAAGCAGGCCCCGGTAATACCTATCGATTCTGAACACTCTGCCATTTTTCAATGCCTGATAGGAGAGACCAGAAACAGGATCGAGAAAGTAATTCTAACGGCTTCAGGTGGGCCATTTCTTGGTAAGAAGCCCAACTTCCTGGTCAATGTAAAGCGTGATCACGCCCTGCAGCATCCCAACTGGAACATGGGTGCGAAGATCACAATCGACTCTGCAACACTAATGAATAAAGGGCTGGAGATGATCGAAGCCAAATGGCTGTTCAACCTGGAACCTTCACAGGTGCAGGTTATGGTTCACCCGCAAAGTATCATCCACAGTATGGTACAGTTCGAGGATGGCAGCATGAAGGCCCAGATGGGCGTGCCCGACATGAAACTACCCATCCAATATGCAATTGCTTTTCCGCACCGTTTGCCCAGCAAGTTTCCGCGCTACGATTTTAAAAAGCCAAATACGCTCAACTTCGAAGAACCCGATACCCGGACGTTCAGGAATCTGGGTCTTGCAATTGATGCCCTTTCCAAGGGCGGCAATCTTCCCTGTATCATGAATGCGGCCAATGAGATCGCTGTTTACGCCTTTCTCCGTAATCGTATTGGATTTCTCGACATGACGGATGTGATTGAAAGAACCATGGAACAGATCACCTTTATCCAGAAACCCACGCTTGAAGAATATTTCGAAAGTGACGGCGAAGCCCGAAGTTTTGCGGCCACGCTTATTAAGTTATGATTTTCATAATCCTCTGAGTTTCTGGCCCAATTACCTGATATTTGCAACCTTTGGAACCCTAATTATAAAATTCCGCGACGCGGGCCGGGACTATGATCTTACTTGCAATTGATTGGGCCACGGTAGGTGTGAAAGCCGGCCAGTTGGTTTTGTCACTCTCCATACTGGTAGTACTTCACGAGATGGGCCATTTTCTGCCAGCAAAATGGTTCAAATGCCGCGTTGAGAAATTCTATCTCTTCTTTGATCCTTATTTTTCCCTGTTCAAACGCAAGATCGGCGAAACCGTCTATGGTATCGGCTGGCTGCCGCTCGGTGGTTACGTGAAGATCTCGGGTATGATTGATGAGAGCATGGATAAGGAACAGCTTAAACAACCCGCGCAACCCTGGGAATTCAGAAGTAAGCCAGCCTGGCAACGGCTGATCATTATGGTGGGCGGCGTTACCGTAAATCTGCTCCTCGGATTTTTCATCTTCGCTATGATCCTGTTTACCTGGGGAGAAGAAACCCTGCCCATGCAAAACCTCAAGTATGGGGTCTATGTCGATTCGCTCGGACAGAAAATTGGCATCCGCAATGGTGATAAAATTGTGAGCGTAAATGGCAGACCTGTTGTAAACTATAATCAGCTATCCAGCAATTTTATCCTTGATGAAGCCAAGACAATCACCATCAACAGGGATGGCAGAATGATCGATCTCCCGGTTCCTGAAGGAACCATCAGGTCGCTGATCGGCAGAAAGGGCGACCCTTTGGCAAAACCTGCCTTTCCAGCGGTCGTCGACTCTGTCATGTATGACAGCGCCAGGTTTACTAAAAATAAATTAATTAAAGGCGACACCATCATTGCGCTGAACAGAACACCTTTAAAATCTTTTTACGAATTCCAGGAGATGAAAACCCCCTTGCGTAATAAGGGTATCATCATGACAGTGGTCAGGGAAGGTGGCGATACGGTTGAGGTGGGAGCGATGACTAATTACAATGCCAGTGTATTTTTCTTTCCTGTGGCCCCTGATAAATTTCTTGAATTCGAAAAACTCCGGTATTCATTTTGGGAATCACTTCCTGCCGGTGTTGCCAAAGGTTGGAATACCCTGGTGATGAATGTTAAGAATTTCAAACTCCTTTTTACTTCCAAGGAAGTGAAAACCAGCGAATCTTTGGGCAGCTTCCTGAGTATCGGGAATATGTTCGGTGCGCAATGGGACTGGGAACGATTCTGGAGTATGACCGCCCTGCTCAGCATCATTCTCGCATTTATGAATATCCTTCCCATCCCTGCCCTGGACGGAGGGCACGTTATGTTCACGCTCTATGAAATGATCACGGGCAGGAAACCGGGCGACAAGTTCCTCGAGTACGCTCAGATGATCGGCATGATACTGCTACTGTTACTGATGGCATATGCCATCGGGCTCGACTTCTGGCGGTTTCTATTTAAATAAAATTTCACGGCGCGGCCTATAGATCGATGCCGATCTTCTTCATGAGGATGGATGCATTCATACTGGTGCAGACACCTGTTTTCAACTTATAATCAAAAAATAATTCATCGTTCTCTACCTGCACATCAAAATGGTAGTTGGAGATATGACCCGGGTAATCTTCCGCCAACCTGGCCAGTTCAAGGTCATGTGTTGCTATGATACCCACTGCATTTTCAGTGACTAATTGTTTGATCAGGGCTTTGGAACCGGTATGGCGATCGAGGGAATTGGTGCCCCTGAGCATTTCATCGAGCAGCAGGAAAACATGCTCATGTCGTTTTACTCTCTCAATCACTTCTTTTAATTTCTTTAGCTCCGCATAAAATGTTGAGGTGTTCTCTTCAAGATTGTCGGTGATGCGCATGCTGCTCATCACTTTCTGGTGAGAAAGGGTGAGGCTCCTTGCGCAGGCTTTTGCTCCCATCATGCTCAAAACGATGTTCACGCCCACACTCCGCAGGAACGTCGACTTCCCCGCCATGTTCGACCCGGTGATGATGGTGATCTGCTTCAAACCCGAAGTAGCGTATGAGCTGGTGACTCTTTGCTCCTCTATTAATAAAGGATGCCCCAAATCCTGCGCAATAAAAACGCCGGGTGCATCGGTGATATCTGGCACACAATAATCAGGATGGTTGAAATCGAATGTTGCAAGCGTGGTGATCGCCTCCCATTCAGCGAGTACGGAAAACCAGGCCTGCACCGCGTTTCCATATTTTGATTTCCATCGCTCCAATTGCAATGCATGCTGCAGGTCCCATTGAAGTATGGTGTTCAATGGAATAAAGACGACGGGATTAAGGCGATAGTCCATCCTGTTGAGAATGCCGCTTAATTGTTTAATGACTGTCGAAGCGGGAATCGAATGTCCACCCAGCTGGCTCTTCATTTTTTGCAGACAGGCGGCTTGCATAGCATTACTTTCAATCCAAACCAGGGTATCAGACAGTGAATTCAACTGCGCCGCTATTTTTCCGAGCTGATTGTAGGCGGGCATCACCTTGCTGCTGATGTACAGGCTGTAGACAAAAAAGATAAAGAGGATGGGAACCAGCACGGGTGTAGGGAGTCGACCGGCGAGGCTTAAGACGATACTAAGAATAGCGATGGCTGGTAGTAGGTAGCGCAACAGCTTCCACCTGGAGCCATGGAAACTGTTGGGCCCTGTTACCCATTTTTCAACATTCGTTCCGGTAGCAATTGTCAGTGGATTATTTTTGGTATGCGCCTGAAATTGTTGGCGCCATTTTGTTTTACCACTCAGTTCTTTTGCCGCTAGCTGTCGTTCGAGTATCGCCTCAGGCGAAGAAACATCCAGGAGCCAACGCGCCATCAGGGCATTGCCCTGTTCTGAATTCGTGCGGTTGATGTACTGAAAAATGGAGGCCCTTCCGAATATGTCCAGGTCCGCCGCATATTCATGAGTAGTCGGGAGAAACTCCAGCCCGGAAGGACGTTGAAGAAAGTCATGACGGCCGATGGCCATTTCCTCCCGGTTGATCTGGATCAGCGTTTCAGTGTTCGAAATGAGTGCCTTGTTTTTCTGGTCGGCTGAAAGCACTACCAGGAACACAGCAACGCCAATTGTCAAAATCATTGCAAGCAATAATAGCCCTGAGGACCATAATAGATAAATGGCCGCAATAATCAATAGCAGAACAATCAGCCGCACCCATCCCAGGAGCGCTCTCCTGGCTTTTAATTTGCGCAACTCATGTTCATGTTCAAACAATAGTTTCTGATAGATGTGCAGCGGGGGATCTCGTTCCATTTGATAAAACTAAGGGTTGAATGCGAAGGTTAGTGTATTTCAGGTGGATAGGAGCTATTCCCCGAATTCACGCAAAGTCCAGACCCTGCCTACGGCAGGGTGCGCGAAGACGTAAGAGTAAGTGCCAATAGCGCCTTTGCGTCCTGCCCGAAGAGCAGGCTTCGTGTACTTTAAGTGAAATTGTTTTTAACTATAACCTCGAGTGGATACTGCCGGAGTTTGGTTACCTTTGCAGACACCGGAAATGAAACTTGGGGGTGCCCGGTTTTGACAGCATAGATCTTTGAAAGTGTAAGCATGTCGTGCGTTGGATAATTAGCACGTAAATCTGAATATTCAAAACTTCAAATGGCAATACACAGTATGCCATGGCTGCCTAATCAGTGATTAAGTAGTCATTAGGGCCGCGGAGCAGGTTTGTCTGTTACCACGTTCTGCCGCCGACTCAAAACAAATACAGAATGCTGCAAACGAAGGCTGTGCCGTTTGCTTAAGACCATCCAGCTAAGTGATACATTGGTTTGTTCTTTTCCTGTGTATCGCCGACAAGCAATAAGGAAATAAGCATGTAGAAAGCTTTCGGCGAATATGTTTGGACAGGGGTTCGATTCCCCTCACCTCCACTCTTGAAGGATAACGAAGACCCGCAATTAGCGGGTTTTTTCGTTACTGGCAACTTGGTAACGAGCATACCCTTCCTTCTACTTCTTTGCTGTTAATCCTTTCTTTCAAATACCTTGCAAGTATACATACTACTCTCTCCATCCCGATTTTTGAGCTACCCCGCCACTGACAGTGAAGAACAACGTCGTATGGATCATTCGCCTCTTCCAATATCAGAAAGTCTGGACGGAATGACTCAGAGCGATCAACAATTATTTTGATTTTGTATTTTTTTGGAGTCACCCGGCCAACCCGCACCTGACCATAAAATCATTGGTAAAGACTTTCCGCGTGGGTTCATCCAATAGCTTTTCACGCCAGGATTTCCATTGATTCACGGCGTTCTCACCGTACATACTGAGAATACGCTCTTCATTAAGGATGAAATTGACCTTGCCCCAATGTAAAGTATACGGAATGCCAAGTGCTTCAAACCGGTTCCATACTTTTTCAAAAAATTTTCTGCTGGACTTCGATTCCACGCCATCCAGTTCGAGCACACATGTCTTAGCAAAGTGCGTGAAACCCAGAGTCGCGGGTGTGCCTTTGACAAACCGTAAGGCGATACCACCCGCAAAAACAGACTGGCTGTTAACGGATACAATTTCTTCTATAGCCCGGCTGGCGTCTTTGCTGTCAATTGCCATCGCTGCACTGGCTGCCTGCCCGCGAAATTTGGTGTTGTTGAACATCTCTCCAATGGTGCCGGTGACTTCTTCTACGGCTGCATAAGCCAGCGGGAATAACTTGTTGACGATGGGTGGGATCAATTTCTGCCGCAAGGGTTTGCCGACCGCATCAAGCACCGATTGCATGACGCCCAGCAATTCATCACCGTACTGAAACTTGCCACTCTCAGTGTTCGGTGGGGGATACCCGGTAAAATAGGGCAGTTTGTAAATAGTTTTGATGAACACGCCATTCTCGGGATCCTCTTTGGCAAACCGATGCGGATTTACGACCACTTCAAAGTGATAAAGTTCTTTGTTGGGGCTGTTCAGGGGAAAAGGCAGCAAGTCTTCTATTCCGGTAAAATCCCAGGTATTGATCGCGTGTCGGACGGCTTCTGTGTAAGCAAGAGGCCCTCTAACAAATTTCTTCAAGAGGTAAATCGGATCAGTTTCTATCAGCACGCTGTGAATAAATCCAAAACTTCCAAAACTCACCACTGCAGCATTGAAGGCAGCATCATCGCGTATCGGAGTGGCTCCCAGCCATGCGATAAATTCATCGGAAGCCACCGGCTGCGACGCACGTTCGATCCACACGTGTTTGTCCGGCCCGGTGATGATGTGCAGTCCTCGAATCGCATCATGGACAGCTCCTACTGCCATCGCTGATCCGTGAGTGCCGGTTGCAGTAGCTCCCACGATGGTCTGGCCATTGCTTGCACCCGATGCCTTCATGGAACGAAGCCACCCGTTTTCGGATTCCAGTTCCTTGTGCATTTGCAGAATGCTCATGCCGCATTGTGTAAACACCAGATCATCGGCGGTTTTTCCAGTAGCCAGGTAGGCTGGAGACAAGAAGCTGTCAGCGATTTTAAAAAAAGTGCGCAGCTCCCGCGTGTCTACCAGGCCGTCTTTACACACAGCTACGTCACTGAAGGACCAACCATTCCCCAATGCGCGAAGCGTGAGTCCGTTATCAATTGCATGTTGGATCAACCACTGAAAATTTTTAGTGGTAGCGCGGTAATTGTCTTCGTTTTGGTTGAAGGCGAATGGCAGCCGCATGTTGAAACTCGCATCCTTTGTAAGTCCGACGCTGAAGTTCAGGTGACCATTTTGCCAATCGGTGATGGGAATCCGCGAAATGCCTGCGGGTAAACTCATATCAATATGATTTAAGGTTGACGAGGCTGGCCCAAAGTTCCCGGGGAAGGATTGTACGGCGCACAACACCATGAGATCTTTTGAGGCATAACAATACCGAGTGTGATGAACGAAAGAATTACCTGTCCAGGTGTTGTTTTAACCTCAACTTTATTGAGATGGTTGTATCGCGCGTCACAAGCCGGTCGCACGTCTTTTGCCTGAATCAGCCCCCATAAATAATGCCAGACGGTAGTGTCCTTATTGATAGAAACCGCATCGGCACAGTCGTACTCAGTGACGACCCTTGTAGTAGCGCAACTCGCCACCAACAATGCACACAAAAAGATGATGAGAATTCGCATATAAATAAATTAAAAATTAAAAATGAAAAATCCTAACCTGCAGTAATACCTCGGGTACCGATCAAACGGTTGAGCATAGTCATCGCAGAGAATCAGAACTAATGGAAGCCTACACAAATTGGGAAACCTGCGCTATAGCATTTTTTAGTTTTAATTTTTCATTTTTGATTTTTCACTGGCACTGAATTGATAGGTATTTGTCCACTCAAAGGATTGTCCTGGATCGATCTTGATGTGGATGTAGGGTTCAGGACAAATCGTTTTTACTGAAGCCCAGAAGTTCAGTTTCTCGAATGGCCGGTTGGACAAGATGGTGACACCAGTCCCTGAGGGCTCGTGCCTGAGGGTAATGTGATAATCCCTGGAGTCTGAACTATATCCCTTGATGTCTTCGAGGAAAAAATTCTTTTTATGGGGATCGCCCGCTTCGAGGTGTATCTCCTGGCCTTTTACCTGCGCCGCTGATTGTTCCTTTGACGGTTGCACCTGAAGTTCGAAGGGAAATCGAACGGTGAAGTCAGAACCTGTGGTCAGCGAATCAATGACGAAGAAATTGTGATTCATCACGTTCGTTTCTATTGATTTGTTGCCTGTGTTTTTTAGGGTATGTTCCAGGATCAGTTCTGGCTTGTTATTTCCCAGCCTTACTTTTTTCGAGTACACATACCCATATTCCCCTTCCTTTAGTGTGTGCGTGAAGGCAACCGACGTCGCCTGTTTCGAAATTTTCCAGGTTCCGCCGTTGACCAGCGAATAGGAGTTGGCAAAAAAGTAACCTTCCTCCTGGGGTTTTTGAAGAGCACCAACACCAATTTTGATAAATCGCCCGCCTGTAGGTGCTTCATCATATCCGACAGGGTCAAAGGCCTCTACGGGGCCCATTATGGCATCATGTGACATGGGGTCGTACTTTTCAAACCATTGCCCAAAGTAAGAGTGACCTTTATATCTTAATTCAGGAATTTGCCCAGCCCAGTCGAACCGCGTGCCGCGATAATAGCCGTTGACTGCATTCGGTAAATATAATTGAGCCGAAATCACACCATTTGAGATACTTGCCTTTGGAGGAGGGCCGGGTGGTTTGGCAGACAGGAATATTGCAAGGATTAGCGCAACGAGGTATTTATTCACGGCTTTTTGTATTGAAAATGGAATTTGAATATACGAGTTATTGTAAATTTATCGTACACCCATCCGACCTTTACTTCCCGACCATGCGCTTCTTATTTTTTTTGATTTGTTTGATCATCCAGTCATGCGCGGTATTAGCCAGAATGGGCAGGATCTCTTTTTTTCCCGCCTTGAACGCGTGATTGGCTCCATCAATTTTGACCAATGTCGCGGTCCGAAGGGAACTACACACTGCTTCGATCAAATCCAATTGAGCCAGTTCATCGCGGGTACCCTGCAAAAAAAGCATAGGAAGTTTTACTTTTTTCAGATGCTCAGCGCGGTCGATGGATGGTTTGCCCGGAGGGTGCAACGGGAAGCCAAAGAAGATTATTCCGTTCACGGCAGGATCGGGATACTCAGACAGGCATTGCGAACTCATGCGACCCCCAAAGGATTTTCCCGACAAGAAAAGCGGAAGAGCCGGAAATAATTTTTCCGATTTTCTGATCGCTGCCTGGATTGTTTTGTGGGCAACTGCTGCGGTGTCGGGGCGGCGTTGTTGCTTCTCCATAAATGGAAAATTAAACCGCAATGAGGCAATACCCAACTCTGCCAGCAATTCCGCAAGGGAAACCATGAATGGATGATTCATGCCTGCGCCTGCACCGTGAGCCATTGTAATTATGGCGATTGCTTTTTGCGGAACGATCATCGCAGCCGAGACCTTACCGATGGAAGAAGAAACTGCAATAGATAAAGACCGGGTGCTCATGGCGTGCGTAATATTCATAACAAATATATTCTAATTGATCACTTCATATCGCATAGATTTTGTATCGGGAACGATCCGTGAAGAGCTAACTGGCAGGTTAGGATTGACTTATTGAGCTTCCGGAACGCAAATATTCAAAGGCCCTGTGTAACCACTTGCTACCATTAGTTCGGCCCTGGCCGATGCTCTATTTTGTAAAGCCATTTCAAAGTTGTATAATTTGCAACGCGGGAAAGTTGAGTCAATATCGCCGCTCATGCTAATGAAAAAATACCGTTCATATCTTTTATTCGTTTTGTTCATAGTCGCAGCAGTGCCGTTAAATAGTAATGCTCAACACCACCAACCCGATCACGCAGATCCTCAGCCCCTCATTGCACAAGTCCTGCGCCTGGACGAAGCCCTCCAATTCCTGGGCAGCTCCCTCAAGCCCGATGACCGGCAACGCCTGAAATTGTTAGCTGATGAAAAACCTGAGGCGAACACCTCTTCCAGCATTCAAAAAATACTTGACCCATATTGCCTGGCTGAGGTGGAAATAAATCCGGAATCGAGGGTGAAAGTCGCAAGAGGCGCTGCAAAGCCCGTGCTTGTTCAATCGGGCTGGAAAAGCTTCCTGGTGAAAGTGCACAACCAGGCGGGCATCACTGCGAAATTGGAGGCTGAAAGTCCGAATGCGGAGCCACTGATGCACATGTCTTCTAATGATGCCCGTGCGAGAACTGAAAACAGAATTTCGCGTGGGAATACTTCTAATCGATTCCTCCAGTTATTGTTTTACAGGAACCGCCCATTGAATGAACAATTATCCGGTTTTCCACTTGAGTATGTGATTTTGCAGGTTTATTGCAAGGATAAGGGCAGGAGAGAAGCACAGCTGTCGTTCAATGTTGGGGAAGGGTCTCAGGATATCGGCTTCCGGAATGCAGTCTCCATATTGTTTGACAGCAAGCCTGCCGTACGCGTAAAACTTCGTGTTGCAGATGCGGATGGAAAGCCAAACATGGCCTCTTTTGTAATCAGTGACCATATCAACAGGCTGCCCGCAGATGATGACGCAAAACAATCAACCGATTATCGGCTGACAACGGCCTCCAGTGAATTCGGTGTCCCGTCAACACAATTGATCGGGCTTTATCCACTTCCATCACGCCGACTAGCGATAACTGATCCCTATCCTGATTTTTTCTTTCAGCCCCAGATCTATCGAAATGACGGGGAGAGCGTTGAACTAGCGGCCGGTCATTATCAGGTTAAATTCACGAGGGGGCCAGAATACATCGCTCAGCAAAAGGAACTTGTTGTCCCCCAAGGGATAGATTCAATGTCGGTTTCATTTGAATTGAAACGATGGATAAATATGTCTGCCCTGGGGTGGTTCAGTGCTGATCATCATGTGCATGCCGCCGGCTGCAGTCATTATGAGAGCCCCGAGGAAGGCGTGGATCCCCCGGCTATGCTTAGACAGGTACAGGGAGAGGATCTGAATATGGCGGCGGTCCTGACCTGGGGACCTGGTTGGTATCATCAGAAACAAAACTTCACCGGGCAAACAAGTTCTTTATCAAAGCCGGGAAATCAAATGCACTATGACGTGGAAGTATCGGGATTTCCGTCTTCTCATGCGGGACACCTGGTTTTGCTGAACCTCAAGGAAGACGACTATCCGTCAACAACGACCATTGAAGACTGGCCGAGTTGGACAGCTCCGGTATTGCAATGGGCAAGGAAACAGCACGCCCTGACTGGCTACGCGCATTCCGGATGGGGACTGGAGCCAATCAATGGCACCACTGAAATGCCAAATAATGTGCTGCCTAAAATGGACGGCATTGGCGCAAACGAGTACATCGTAACGGTAACTCAAAATCTTATTGATTTTTATAGTGCAGGAGACACCCCCGCGCCCTGGGAATTGAATATGTGGTATCATACACTAAACTGCGGTTTTCGAACCAGATTAAGTGGTGAAACTGATTTTCCCTGCATCTTCGATGAACGAGTTGGAATTGCCAGGAGCTACTTCAAAGCGGCGCCTCCTCTGAATTACGAAAAATACATCGATGCGATTAAAAATGGCAAGAGCTATGTCTCAGATGGTAGGTCCCACCTAATCGACTTTTCGGTTAATGGCAAGGAAATGGGCGATGGAAATAGTCAGGTAGATTTCTCGACACCCTCGGTAGTAGTAGTTAAGGCAAAAGCTGTTGCGATGCTTCCTGAAACGCAGTCAGAAGAAGGGGTCGAAATTGCAAGTCGCTCATTGGACAAGTCACCCTACTGGCACATCGAGCGCGCCCGGAAAGGCAGATCCAGAAATGTTGTGGTTGAATTAATTTTCAATGGAAGGCCGGTAGACAGTTCCATAATTACGGCCAATGGAAAATGGAATGAGTTGGAGTTCAAATACAGAGTTAAGGAGTCAGGATGGTTAGCGCTTCGGATCTTTCCAAGTGCCCATTCAAATCCAGTTTTTGTTGTCGTCAACAAAGTTCCGGTCCGTGTTGCGGAAAGTGTCAACTGGTGTATCGGCGCAGTTGCCCAATGCTGGAAGAACAAAAAGGGACAAATAAGGAAAGAAGAAATCCCTGCAGCAGAGGCGATGTATAATAAAGCCACTGCCATATATAATTCTCTGAAATAGGCGACTGCAGGTCGAAATCCAACCGATTTCTTCTTCGCACTCAGTCTTAAATGTGCTCCTGTTTGCTGCGCTTGCGTTTTAGTATCAGCGCGGCGATAAGCGACACAATCAGGCCGACCGGAAATATTTCGAGATAAGTGATCAGCACAACAAAAAGCGGGTTTTTATACATTTCGCCGAAGCTGGCCATTTCAGTGGCCTTTTGTTGTAACTGGGCCTGGGTGGCGCCATCCTGCCTGGCATCCTTCATTACGCAGGCAGTGTATTTATCAATGAAATCAGGAATGAACAGGTAATAGTCAATTAACCATACGGCTACATACATCGTTGATGCGACCAGCGTTATTAACAAACCTATTTTGAAAGCCTTACCAAAGTTGATGACACCCTGGTTATACTTGTCCCGGAAGTTTTTAATGCCGACGAAAATAAACGAAAACGCCACTATCATTGTGGTATATCCAAGTACCTCGTTGCTCTTAAATTCATCGCCCCGGGATATTTTGGCCGCTGAATATAGCATCATCGCGGTAACTACTAAACCGGAAATTATTCCAAAAACCCAGACATTTTTTTTCATTGCCAAATGTTTTGCTGTAAAAATGCCAAAGCGAATTCATATCGTGCTCATACCAAAGTATGAATCTGCTTATCCGCCAGGATATTTCATCCTTTCGGGTTATATTTTCATGGGATGATGCCTAGTTTTTTAGCCATATCTATCGCCTGTGTCCTTCTTTCGACATCCATTTTATCGAATATCCTGGACGAATGAGTTTTTATAGTATGTAGGGAAAGAAATAGTCGGGACGCGATTTCCTGGTTGCTCAAACCCTGGGCCATCAGTTGCAGTACCTCAAGCTCACGTTTGCTCAGGGCGATTTTATCGAGTACGCCCTGGTTTACTTTAAAATCGGCTTTTTCAATAAATATCTCTTTCTCGACTACGATTGTCCGGATCTTCGGTTTTGCCAATTTAAGGGCAAGCCAGATCCCGAGTGCGGTAAATAACAAGGCAACCACTGCGATATAAATTTCAAAAGAATTGTGCACTATAATCAGGCGCAACTCCAGCCACTTCAGGAAAAAAAGCAAGAGCGCGAGTGATGTACCATAAAGGAGGACGTTCTTGTGCTTCGAGAAAAAATTACCCGCCATATGAGATAAAAATAAGGAGTATTTTGCGGTCTTGAAAGATGAAACATATCCCACCTAGTACTGGACCACGGGTAAACCATTCGCATATCAGGGTCGTCTTCTCTGACCGGACCTTATTCTGAACCTTCTTCGTCGATCAGCCCGAATTTCAGGGAAGATCCCATGTTGATTCCGTCGCCGGATGATAAAATATGGCACCTGTATTATGAACATTATCCGGGCGTTTCGTATGGGTTATCCATTGCCGACAATTTAAGCGGCCACTGGTATCAGGTTTCGGGTTATACTTTTTTAGCGACTGGGATAGGCACAGTATGCCTGACTCGGTTCGTCACGGCTGTATTGTTACCATTTCGAAGGCCGAGTACGACGGCCTGGTCGGACATTTTGGAATTGAAGCCGCAAAGAAATAGTTTCCGGAATAAGAACTTTGATACCTCCGCCTGTCATTCCTGGCAAACATCGTACTGTTCAATCATTTATCTAACGGAAATTTCTCCTAATTTATACCACCCAGGTTCCGTTTCACGCTCCTTCTCAATTGCGAGTTCAATATTTCTGTTTTTACTTCGAAAATCCGACTGGTCACGCATGCCAAGCAATAGTTCGTACTGACCAGGGGCAATTGAATCGTCTAGCTTGATTAAACAGTGCTCGGCAAGAATCTCACCGGGAAGCCAGTTCCTGTTGTCGGATTCTTTCAAGTCTTCGACAAAGTGCCTGCCACTTGCTTTGTTGACCAGTTTGATAAAAACCTTGTATTTGTGATAAGCGGGCGCCACTCCATGATTTTCCCAGGTAAGCCGGATATAATTGCGGGTTGTATTTTTTCGAAGCGTATCGGGCAGCATGGCAAATTTTGGAAAATACCAGTACCCCGAAAGATTAGCAAGTCTTCGCGCGTAATCAAAATTATCCTTCAACCACTCACGTGGATAATAATGAAATCCTATTATACTTGCATGTGTTTCGCGAACAGCTTTTTCAAAACCGGACCCATCTCCCCACATCTCGTTTTTATGCGCATCGCCATAATGATCAGATTCCAGGATTACAGGAATCTTTTTGTAAACACTATTAAATAGTTCAGGACTGCGGATACATGAAGGGCCAAAGCCTAATTTCTTATACCATTCGACATTTCCGCTGTCATCCCGGAAACCAATTCCTTTTTTCAGGCAGTATTGATAGATTTCGTAGTCGGCGCCATCGTCTTTATTGCGCTGGCCGACCATGTCGTCGCTCACGATCAACACTGAATGCTTGTAAAGCTTTGTATAGAGGTCGATGTGTTTTTTTATCGTGGCCACGGGTACATCTTCCCAACCTGAATAGGCGGTGTGTCCTTCGCCCCAGTCTCCGATGCTTCCCAGGTCAATGTATTCTACCCAGGGTTTGGCGTCATAGCGCGCAGCAAAAGCCTTGTGAAAATTGCTCAGTTTCTGAAGGAAGACAGGATCGTCGTAATCTGGTGCCCAGGCCCTGATGCTCAAATCCGGATGATCGATGAATTTTCCCTTCGCACCAGCTTTTCTAACCCACTCAGGAGTTGCATACACGATTTCTGTTTCCTTCGACGTGATACGAAAAGAAATTGTATGTCCCCAACTTACCCATCTGTCAATTATTGAATCAATCAGCTTCCAGTTGAATTTTCCTTCTTCCGGTTCAAGGTAGCTCCAGGCGAGTCTTAGATAAATATCATTCAATCCCGGAAAGTCGGGTAATGAATCAGTAGTCACCATTCGGTTCCCATAGTTGGTTATTCCATTGTCGTAATAATGAATACACCAGCCTTTATGGGGGTTGTTACAAATCCTGGTGCTGTCCCAGTATCTCTCAAGATTGAAGAATGTCCTGTTCTTGTAAGTGCCCTGCCCCAATTCTGGGTTTGTCCCCAGCGCCTGGGAAAGAGTTTGCAGATAAATCAGTATAGATACAAACAATAAATAACAAGATCGTTTCATCTCGAAATATACCGTTAAAATCGGGTAACTGATTTACCCGATATTGATCAATAGTTATCCTTTTCTGGTTGCGCAATGCCTTACAGACTTACGAAACCTGCCGGTACCGCAAGTGTCCCGACCATTTCCGCAGCAGGTTTTCTATTTCCTCTAGCTTGATGGGCTTACTCAGGTAGTCGTTCATGCCGGCAGCGAGGCAGTCTTCCCGATCACCCTGCATTGCGTTCGCCGTCAACGCCACAATCACGGGCTGGTCGTTCATATTCGAACGGATCCACCTGGTAGTTTCAAATCCATCCATTTCCGGCATCTGCACATCCATCAATATAATATCAAAACTGTTTGTGGCAAGTATTTCAACCACTTCTTTTCCATGGTTGGCAACGGTTGGAGAATAGCCCATTTTCTCCAGGATGGTGGTAGCCAGTAGCTGGTTGATGGGATTATCCTCTGCAATCAGGATCCGCAGGGGATGTTCCAGCGCAAAACCGGCGCTGAGTACGTTTTCCGGAATTTTATCTTCTACAAAAGTCTGTGGTTTTTCCTGAAATTGAGCAAGGATATGTTTGAAAAGGATCTGCTCTTTGATTGGCTTGGTGAGAACCGAACGAAAAAGTAACGACTGTTTACGACTCAGGTTCTCGCTCATTGAACTCAATACAATCATTGGCAGCCCAGGATAATTTTCTTTCACAGCCATTCCCAGTTGTACGCCATTCATTTCCGGCATCTGCATATCCATTAACACTAAATCAACATTGCCCAATGATGCCAACAGACTTAATGCTTCCGCTCCGGATGAAGCAAGTACGGGTTCCAGTTTCCATTGCAGCAGCTGTGTGTGGAGGATCCTACGGTTGGTTTCGTTATCATCAACAACCAGTATTCGTTTGCCTTCCAGGCTCGAAGCATCGATTGGAGTGGACACTTTTCGTAAGGGATTGCCGGCGTCTATATTAATTGAAAAATAAATACTGGTTCCCTGGCCTTCGACACTTGAGGCGTGAATTTCACCATTCATCAGCACAACGAGTTTTTCGCTTATGATGAGGCCAAGGCCGGTGCCACCATATTTGCGCGTCGTAGAAGAATCCACCTGTGAAAAGGATTTGAATAAACGTTCCATCTTATCAGCAGGTATTCCTATTCCCGTGTCCTTCACCTCAAATCCGATCTTACATACCGAACCCAGGGGATCGTCGAGCAGTCGTACACCAATATAAACTTCTCCTTGATGGGTAAATTTGACGGCATTCCCGACCAGGTTGATCAGTATTTGCCGCAGGCGCACGCCATCGCCAATGAGATGAGCCGGCACCAATGGGTCGATCTCGTATATCAGGTCCAACCCGATCCCGGAAGCCTTGGTGGCAAAGACATCAAGAACTTCTTCCACGCATGTGCGCAGTTCGAAATCATTGTGCTCAAGCTCCATCTTGCCAGATTCTATTTTGGAGAAATCCAGAATATCATTGATTACAGTAAGGAGGTTCTCTCCGCAAGTGCTGATGGTCTGTGCGTACACCCGTTGCTCATCGCTGAGGCGTGTTTGTTCCAGCAATGAGGCCATCCCGATCACGCCGTTCATTGGAGTACGGATTTCATGGCTCATCGTAGCCAGAAATATACTCTTGGCCCGGTTGGCTTCATCGGCCTCCACTCTCGCCTTATCCGAATCGAGTTTTGCCCGTTCCGCGTGCTGTGTGGTTTCTATAAGTTGGGCGGTTTGTAAATAGACCTGCCCTAGTAATTTTTTCTTTTGTGCCTCTATGGCTTTAACGCGCATCCAGTAGGCAGAAGCTATCGCTGCCATTACACTTAGACCAACCAACAATTTGAACCACCAGGTGAGCCAGAATGGCGGAATGATTCTCACGTATAAGGTCTTCACTTTGTCTGACCAATCCCCTTCGTTGTTCTGTCCGTTGACCCTGAGGATATATTTGCCTGGATCAAGATTGGTGTAGGTAACGGACCGTTTGGTTCCGATGTCGTTCCAATGAAGGTCGAAGCCAACCAGTTGATAACGATAATGCTTGTACGAACCCGGAACGAAATTCAGCGATGTGAACTCGAAAGTAATCACAGCATCCTTGTATCCAATGCTGACGCTGTCTGTTTCCCCGATGTCTTTCTTCAATGGAGAAGCGTCATCGGGTCCGGAAGAGATCGACACTGGTTTATTTAGCAACTCGAAACCGGTTATTACGATTGGGGGGTCAAATGGTTTTTGGTGGATGCTATCCGGAAAAAATTCATTAAAACCATTGTTTCCTCCGAAATATAGTTGACCGCTGCGGCTCCTGAAGGACGCGTTCATCTTAAATTCACCCGATTGCAGACCGTCAGATATACCAAAATTGCGAAAGCTTTTAGTTTCGACGTGCATTTTCGACAAGCCCTTATTAGTGCCTATCCACAGATTCCCGAAATTATCTGCTTCCATTCCTCCGATTGCATCATTAGGAAGACCCTGAGCCGTGGTATAAACAGTAAACATTTTCTTTTTTACTTCCAGATGGTTCAGTCCGGACATGGTGCCAATCCAGAGATCACCTGCTTCGTCCTCTTGTATCTTGGTTACATTATTGTTGCTGAGGCTGTTGACGCCTTCCCGGTGCAGAAAACGCGTAAATGTTCCCGTTTTTTTGTTAAACAGGTTGAGACCGCTGCCATCCGTGCCGATCCAGATGTTCCCATTTCGATCCTGAAAAATACAATTGATCGAATTGCTGCTGATCGAGTTGCTGTCCTTTTCAATATTCCGGTAGTGGGTAAATGATTTGGTGGAAGGGTGGTAAAGATTGAGTCCGCCATAAAATGTTCCTATCCAAATGTTTTTCTCGCTGTCCTTAAATATAGAATAAATGTTATTTGTGGATAGGCTACCGGGATCATCGGGATTGTTCCGGAAATGGGTAAATTTCTTTCGCGTGGGATCCATTACTGTGATCCCGTCACCCCAGGTTCCTATCCATAAGTTACCAAGATGGTCTTCTAATGTGGTAAGCACATAATTTCCAGCTATGCTGTTTTTGTTAAGTTTGTCATGACGAAATGTGGTGAAGCGGCCAGTCGAGCGGTCGAAGAGGTTAAGGCCGCCACCATCAGTACCAATCCACAGGTTGTTTTTCGAATCTTCGCCCAATGTTAGGACTTTGTTATGGCTCAGGCTTTCCCTCGAGCTCGTATGGCGGTAATGAGTGAATTTATTTCCGTCTTCGCTCCATAAATTAATCTCGCCCGAAAAGGTGCCTACCCACATGTCGCCTTTGCGGTCGCGATAGATGGTCCAGACGGAATTGTTGCTAAGACTTCCCGGATCGATGTCGTCCTGAAGATAGTTGAAGAACTTTTGCGTGTCCGTGTTGAAGATACTCATGCCTCCGTTCTCTGTTCCGATCCAGAGTTTACCCTTAAGGTCTTCGTTAATGGAAAGAACATAATCGTGCGAGATGCTGTTTTCATGATCTTTTCTTCTAAACGTGGTGAATGTACCGGTCCTGCGATCAAACAGATTGAGGCCCCTGCCACGGGATCCAACCCAAAGACGTTGCCTGCTGTCTTCGAACAGCACTTTGAGCGCGTCTGAACTAAGGGATCCCAGGTCTTTCTCATTGTGTACAAATCTTTTGAATTTATTTGTCCGACGGTCGTAGCGATTGAGGCCGCCTTCGTTGGTGGCCATCCACAATTGATGGTAACTGTCTTCTAGGATGTCTTTCACCTGGTTCTGACTAAGACTATTTGGATCGGCGGCGTCATTAACGTGGTGAGAAAAATAATTTGTACTGGGGTCAAATGCATCTGCGCCTCCACCTTCTGTTCCCACCCAGAGAACCTGGCGACTATCCATGCAGATTGAATTGATCAGGTCGTTCGACAGGCTTGCTGGCCTGGTACCGTCATGTTTATAACTGGTAAATCTTTCTGTACTTCTATCAAATTTATTGAGCCCTCCGCCCCAGGTACCCACCCAGATATTTCCATGAATGTCCTCGATAAGATCATTGATGATGTTGTTACTGATACTGTATGGATTTGTCGGATCGTTTTTGTAGACAGTGAACGTATAGCCATCGTACCGGTTCAGGCCGTCCCGGGTTCCAAACCACATGAATCCCCGACTGTCCTGAAGCATGCATATCACATTGCTGTGAGAAAGACCGTCGTTGGTTCCAAGGTGGCTAAAACGAATGTTTTTTTGCTGTGAATAGCTGTTGATAGCCATTATCATCAAAATCAGGATCGTTACAGTCTGGCTGAGTCGGCTTTTCACTTATGGTCGTTTGAATATGAAGAGGATGTATGATAAGAACGCCATTTTGCAGGCAGTCAGGGATTGACCCTGAGTTCATTTGTGTCGGTATACATAATTGAGCAAAACCCGTAGGGGTAAACCATTAACCTGGAAACTATGCCATTCGATCCATCCTTTCCTGTAGGGTAAAGACCGCTTAATTACCATAGGGTAAGCTTCCAGGCTTTTTACCGGTTTAATTTTGTGCAGCTCAATCTTATTTTTTTTGACATCCTTAAAGTTTCATAATATGAAATCAACTTTTTATTCCATTTTCCTTGTGTTCTTGATCATCTCCTGCGCTGCTGTGCCAGATGCTGATCAGGTTATATTGAAAAAAAATGAACAACTTGTAAGGGCCTATTTTGAAGAAGTCTGGAACAAAGGAAATCTTGAGCTGCTTGACTCTTTAATGGGCCCTGAATATGTAAATCATACCCCCTCTGTGTCGAGCGGAAAGAACGGGGTTACCGAACTGAAAACCATTGTAGCGTCATTCCGGTCTGCCTTTCCCGACCTGCATTTTAAAATTAATGACCTGGTAGTCACCAAAACGAAGGTGGCAGCAAGAGTGCAGATGTCTGGTACGCAAAGAGATTCTCTTTTTGATCTGCCACCGACAAACAGGAAGGTGGTCGTCAACCAAATCAACATTGAAGAGATACGGAATGGAAAGCTGGTCGATCACTGGCGGGTGACGGATGAACTGGGTGTGATGAAGCAGTTGGGTTTTCTTTCTTTTTTGGAAAAAACTTTGGCGCGCTCAGAATAATACCTCAAGATTCCCGCTTTTTTCTTGATAAAAAAGCGGACAAAAAATCAAGGCTCGCATTGGAAAGACTAAAAATCGCATCCCAGGGCTAAAGAAAAACAAGTCACACCAGTAGAACAAATCCGGGCAACAGTAAGACTTACGAGCTAAGAATATTTCCAGCTAAAGTAACAACTGTTTTTCTTTTACGCCCTTCGATTCGATTTTCTTAACGTCTTTCCAATGGAGGCCAAAAAACAGAGCGAAGAACGAGAGCGGAGAGCGCTTCTTCCACTTTCTCTTTCTCTTTCTGTTTCCCCCTTCTCTTGCGTTGTATTCCGGCCTTAGTAGGAAAGGCGTTAAAAAAAACCAGCCGCCGAAGCCGAAAGAAGAAAAACAGATGATCCCCCCAGCCCGGAAATATTGTTAGCTCGTAAGTCCTACCTCAGCCCGGCTATGTTTTTCAGTTGTGACTTGTTTTTCTTCAGGCGCAGGCACTGGTTTTTTAGCCTTTACTACGACAGCCGCAGTTTTTTTGCCTACTTTTTTTTCAAAAAAAGTAGGAGAGATGCATCGAAGAATTTTTTTGCCGACTGTTTTCAAAAAAAAGTAGGATAAGTTTCTTCTTTATTAAAGAGTTTTCAAAAAAAATGATTGTTGGAAATCAGCCCACATCTCATTTACTTTGTTATATCAAACCATCTAATTTATGAAAGCGAATATAGGCATCAAAGAAGCAAACCTGGCAGCAGTAGCAAAATCGCTAAGCGGCATTCTTGCCGATGAATTCATTTTGTACACCAAAACACGCAAGGCCCATTGGAATGTCGAAGGACCCGACTTTTACAACAAGCATAAGTTTTTTGAAGATCAATATAATCAGTTAGCCGATATCGTTGATGAGGTAGCTGAACGGATCAGAACGCTTGGTCATTATGCTCCCGGGTCATTAAAACAATTTCTCGAACTTACCCACCTTACAGAAGACAGCAGACATAAAAACGATAGTATTGGTTTTATCACTGAATTGCTGAGCGATCATGAAAGCATTCTGATTCATCTGAGAGAAAATGTCGACAACTATGTAACCGCCCTACACGATGCCGGCAGCAGCGATTATATTACCGGACTGATGGAAACTCATGAAAAAATGGCCTGGATGCTCAGGGCGCATTTAGCCAAATGATGTACGAGAAGAGAACAGAGGCACTTGCCCCTCTGCATGTTTTTTACGGGCGTCTCCTTCGAAATTTTTTTTATGTTACTGGCATATTAACTCTCTGTCTTCTGATCGGCATCCTCGGATACCGTTTCACTGAACACGTGCCCTGGATCGATGCGCTGCACAATGCATCCATGATCCTGAGTGGAATGGGCCCGGTCATCACCATCAAAACAACCGGTGGAAAATTGTTTTCATCTGCCTATGCCATCTTCAGCGGAGTTGCCTTCATAACAAATATCGGGTTCCTTCTGGCTCCTGCCGCTCACCGGTTTTTCCATCATCTCCACCTCTAGGAATAACTGGTATGTGACCGGCCCTAGATGAACTTGTCGGGTTTGGACACAAAGTTCAGGAAGGCATCCTCCTTGATCCTGTATGCCCTTTTGTCGAGCTTGTAGAAGAATGCACCTTTCCTCGATCCAGACTTATCTTTTCCGTTCATTTTGATGAGTAGTCCGGTAGACATGATCTTGCGCGTGAAGTTCCTGTTGTCGAATTTGGACTCATACACACATTCATACAAATTCTGGATCTGGGGAATAGTGAACTTTTCGGGGAGCAGTTTGAATATGATTGGGTGGAGGGCAGCTTTATACCGGAGTTGCTTACGCGCCAAATTTACCATCTCGTCGTGATCGAAGATCAACTTTGGCTTTTTCGAAAGAAGGAACCATTCCGCGTGATACTGATCACTGATCTGCTTCTCGTACTTATGAATGTCGATCAATGCAAAATAAGCCACTGAAATGGTACGCTCAATTGGATCACGACCGATCGCGCTGAATACCTGTAATTGCTCCATATAGACACCTTCAAGCCCCGTCAGCTTCAGCAGTACCCGGTTTGCGGCTTCGTCGAGTGTTTCGTCCGACTGAAGAAAACCGCCCATGAGACTCCATTTGTCTTTCTCGGGTTCAAAACCTCTCCTGATCAGTAAAAGCTTGATGTCCTTTCCGTCAAATCCAAATATGATGCAGTCCAGGGCAACCAGATTACGCTTTTGTCCGCTATATAAAATCATCTTCCAATTATATAAATATTACTGCAATTTCAAGTCGGTGAAGGCCGGATACTTTAAAAAAAAATGTATTAAAAACGTCAAAAAAACGTTTATTTTGACTATCAGATCGTCCGGAATATTTGTGGAAATTTAAATGCAAATGCCATGATAAACGAAAATTTCTATGTAATCGGTGTGGATTTCGGCACCGATTCAGTTAGAACCGTTATTGTGGATTCATCTAACGGTGCACCTCAGGCCTCATCAGTTTTTTATTATCCTCTATGGGCGGGTAAAAACTTCTGCGACGCCTCGCGGAACATATTTCGTCAACACCCAGAAGATTACATCAATGGCATAACCACCACAATCAGGGAATGCCTGTCTGCAACAGGTCCGGCAATTGCGTCAAAAGTTCGGGCCATATCGGTAGACACAACCGGGTCTACGCCGGTAGTCGTGGATGAATCCGGAACGCCGCTGTCGATGTTGCCGCAATTTGCTACCAATCCCAACGCGATGTTCGTGCTCTGGAAGGACCACAGCGCGGTGGACGAGACTGCTGAAATTAATGATTTCGCCAATAAAAACAGTACTGACTACCTAAGATTTGTAGGGGGTATTTATTCTTCGGAATGGTACTGGGCCAAATTGCTGCACCTTCTGAGGACTGACGAAGACGTTCGTGCGAGGGCTTACTCATTTGTTGAACATTGCGACTGGATCCCCTTTCTGCTTACCGGTGGCCGCCAAGCTTCCGCATTGAAAAGAAGTGTCTGCGCCGCCGGGCATAAAGCTCTCTGGTCAGAAGAATTTGGCGGACTGCCTCCGGATTCTTTTTTCACCCGGCTCGATCCACTACTGGAGGGGTTCAGGGATCGCTTTACAGCTCCTTACACTGCAGACCAGCCGGCCGGAACACTGAGCGGTGAATGGGCAGAAAAACTCGGCCTTTCTACGGAAGTGGTTGTTGGCATTGGCGCATTTGATGCGCACATGGGGGCCGTTGGTGGGCAGATTGAACCCTATTATCTCAGCAAGGTGATGGGCACATCCACCTGTGACATCCTTGTAGTTCCACGTGAGGCAGCTGGCGACACCCTGGTAAAAGGGATCTGCGGGCAGGTAAACGGATCAGTGATTCCGGGAATGGTTGGAATGGAAGCCGGACAATCCGCTTTTGGCGATTACTATGCCTGGTTCAATGAGATTCTTCTCTGGCCTTTCAGGAATTTATTACAAGCCTCCAAACTGATAAGCAAACAACAGGCGGTCCTGCTACTTGAAGAGGGTTACCAACTGATACTTCCGGCTTTGAGTGAACAGGCTTCGCTATTGGCGTTGGAAGAAGACGATGAACTCGCCATCGACTGGATCAACGGCAGAAGAACACCCGACGCCAACCAGTCTTTGACTGGTGCCATAACCGGCATCAACCTGGGCACTGATTCGATCAGATTGTTTCGTGCGCTGGTGGAGGCAACATGCTTTGGGGCCAAAGCGATTGTCGACAGGTTTTTGTCGCAGGGTGTGCCCGTCAGGGGGCTGATTGGGCTGGGAGGCATATCGAACAAGTCGCCCTTTATCATGCAGATGCTGGCAGATGTGATTGGCATGCCTATTCGCATTCACAGTTCGGAACAGACCTGCGCGCTGGGAGCCGCCATGTTCGCAGCCACCGCGGCGGGTATCTATCCTAATGTGGAAGCTGCTATGAAAGCGATGGGGCAGGGTTTTTCATCTGAATATATCCCGGTAGATTCACGATCGGCCATATACGCGAAAAGATATAAACGATATCTGTCCCTGGGCGAATTCGTTGAGCAGGAGACCGAAATTTTACAAGCTGCACCGATACGGCAAGCCCTGACAATTCAATAGTTCTCATGAGCAAATACCTCCATATTCAACAGGAAGCATTCGAAGCAAACCTGCAGCTCCCCGGGCTGGGGCTGGTGATTTTTACATTCGGCAATGTCAGCGCCATCGACCGGAACCTCGGCGTCTTCGCCATCAAGCCAAGCGGCGTCAATTATGAAGAGCTGACTCCCGAAAAGATGGTTGTAGTTGACCTCGAAGGCAAATTAGTGGCAGGAAAACTCCGGCCATCTTCTGACACACTCACCCATGCCATTTTGTACAAGGCCTGGTCGGGAATCGGGGGAATCTCGCATACCCACTCCTGTTATGCCACTGCCTGGGCACAGGCTCGACGCGATATTCCTATCTATGGTACCACACATGCGGATCACAGTCCTGTGGACATACCGTGTGCCCAACCAATAAGCGACGAACTGATCCACGGAAATTACGAACTGGAAACAGGCCAACAGATTCTCAGTTGTTTCAGGGAAAGAGGACTGAGCCCGCAGGAAACGGAGATGATTCTGGTGGGCAGTCATGCACCCTTCACCTGGGGCAGTTCAGCAGCCGGGGCTGTATACAATAGCTCCATTTTGGAATACCTTGCGAAGTCAGCTTATCTGACCGAATCCATCAACCCTGATGCAACGCGTCTGAAGCAATCCATCATCAGCAAACATTATGAAAGGAAACATGGCCCGGACGCATATTATGGCCAGAAATAAAAACTCTCTATGAAGCATTTCAGGAATTTGGAATTGTGGTTTATTACCGGTAGTCAGCACCTTTATGGTGATGAGACACTTAAAAAGGTACACGACCATTCCATGGAAATAACGCGCAGCCTCGATGCTCATCCCGATATGCCGATTAACATTGTACATAAGGATGTGGTAAAAACACCCGAGGAGATCTATGCCGTTTGCCAGGCGGCCAACAATTCCGCCAACTGCATCGGGGTGATCACATGGATGCATACTTTCTCCCCCGCAAAAATGTGGATCCGGGGTTTGTCGGTTTTACAAAAACCACTCTGCCACCTGCACACGCAGTTCAACAGCAACATTCCCTGGTCGGAGATAGACATGGATTTTATGAATCTCAACCAGAGTGCCCACGGAGATCGCGAATTTGGATTCATGATGACCAGAATGCGTATCAACCGGAAAGTAATTGTCGGTCACTGGAAGCAGGAAGACCTGGTGCAGAGTTTAATCGGATGGGTGAGGGTCGCCGCGGGATGGCACGACTGGCAGGGGGCGCGATTTGTGAGGTTTGGCGACAACATGCGACAGGTTGCTGTTACTGAAGGCGACAAAGTGGAAGCCGAATTAAAATTCGGGTATTCGGTAAACACCCATGGTGTCAATGACCTGGTCAGGTACATCGAGCAGGTGAGCGAGAAGGCGATTGATATCCTGTGTGAAGAATACGCTGACAGCTACCAGGTGTCTTCCGAATTGCTGAGGGGCGCAGAAAGACATCAGTCGCTTCGGGATGCTGCCCGTATTGAAACGGGTCTGGAGGCATTTTTGACCGATGGAAATTTTAAAGGCTTCACCGATACCTTCGAAGACCTGCATGGAATGAAACAGTTGCCCGGTATTGCCGCCCAACGGCTGATGGCCAAAGGCTATGGGTTTGCGGGGGAGGGAGACTGGAAAACTGCCGCGCTTGTGCGCACCATGAAAGTCATGGCCACCGGCCTTCGCGGAGGTAATTCCTTTATGGAAGATTATACTTATCATTTTGACCCCACAAATGAAATGGTACTTGGTTCACACATGCTGGAAATCTGCTCATCCATTGCTGACGGGCGACCACGCTGCGAGATCCACCCGCTTGGCATTGGTGGCAAAGCAGATCCGGTCAGACTGGTGTTCAACTCTGCCGCTGGCCCGGCAATGAACGTTTGCATGATCGACCTGGGCAACCGGTTCAGACTGATTGTGAACGAGGTGGAAGCGGTGTCTGCTCCGCACGAACTGCCACGGCTGCCCGTGGCGAGGGTCCTCTGGAAACCCTGGCCGGATATGAAACAGGGATGTGCCGCATGGATCCTTGCCGGTGGCGCTCACCACACATGTTACAGCCAGAACCTTAGCGCAGAAAATATGGATGATTTCTCCGATATGGCCGGAATCGAAATGATACATATTGGAAAAGAAACAAACATCCGGGATCTGAAGAACCAACTGAGATGGAATGAGGCAGGTTTTGGAATGAAATAAAAGATAATTCTATTTTTTACTTTTATTAATTCTCCCTTCTAGTCTTTCACAACAATCTTATTCTTAACCAACATGGCGCGCCATCCATTTCGACTGAAGAAAACAACAATCGAAATTTCCGGTTTTACCATGTGTGTACTGCGCTGACCTGACGGGATTGTTTTATTACTTAAGTTTGACTAATGAAGCCCGGTTCCTGCAATCCTATATTATTACTGGTGCTGATTGTGCTAAGTTCTGGCCGCGTCCGGGGGCAGGTTGCCGATGGTTTTGAAACTGACGCCGGCGCCTGGACGATAACGGGAAACAAATCCCTGGTGCAGGTCAGCAAAGTCAAACCTTTCAGGGGTGCCGGGTGCCTCGAGCTTGGAAAGAACACCGGCATTACCCAAACACTGAAATTCTCAGGGCTACAACTTGTATCTGCACACGCCTTCGCCCGGGCGATCCACGAAAACGATTCGATTGGTTTATCCCTCGTCTTCCTGGACAGCGCCTATCGGGAAGTGCTCAGGCTGACTTCGGTGACGGTTTTAGACACGTCGTACAGGCATTTTGGATATTATACTCTCTCCCCACCGGGAACGTCCTATCTAAGGATTGCTATAAACCGGGGAGCCGATGAAGGACCAGTTTACCTGGACAGCCTCGTCATCAATACCAGAATAGAGAAATATAGTCCGCAGCTTTCTACACTGAACACCGAACAATACCTGCGTCCATTCTGGAAAACAGATACAGTGTACAATGAAACAGTTTTGATGTATGCCGACAGTGGTAAGCAGGCTGCGGGCAGATTGATCTATATGCCCGAAAAAATCATCTCTGTGAAGAGCTTTGATGGAAAAATCCGATATCATCTGAATAAGGATTATTCATTTACCGGAAGGAAAATTAAATCCAGCGCCGAGAGCGACATGCCGGTGGTCGCGGATACCTTCTTTGAAAAACACAACGCAGCTTGGTATGACATTCAGTCGAAATGGGTGGTGATCACTTATACAACAAAGGAGAAATGGAAGGGCCCCACCCCGGTATTCAGGGGAAAGGGCCTGCCTTTATCACTAGCCAGGCTTCAGGACAGGAAGCCATTGAAGATAGTCGCCTATGGCATGAGTATCACCCGTGGAATGAACGTCAGCGGTTACGATTCAGTAGCCCCATTCATGCCCACGTACACTGATCTTTTTGTTGCTCAACTGGGCAAAAAATATCAGCATCCAGCCATTCAGTTTTCAAATGCGGCTCTGCCCGGATCTACCGCCGATTGGGGGGCCACGTACGCCGCCAACTATGTGAATCCTCTCCGTCCTGATCTTGTTTTGCTCGATTTTGGCATGAACGATTTCTGGCGTGTCAGTCCCGAAGAATTCAGAACCAAGATCAGTCAAATGATTTCCACAATCAGAAAGGGCAATACCCGTACTGAATTCATACTCATCGCCAATCTTGGGTTCGACCCCGCTTTTATTTTGAAATCCGACACGAACCGGGTTCGGTATCAGTCAAATTTTGATGGCTATGCCCGGGCGCTCGAAGAATTGCAGGCGCCGGGTATTGTTTGCCTGAATATGAACTCATTGAGCAAGTATATTTACCTTAGAAAGAGTCCACGAGACTGCCTGGCAAATCCTCTTCATCCCAACGATTACATGGCGCGCTGGTATGCCCAGGCTTTAAGCGCCCTGCTAATTCCATAGCCCTTATTTTCGATACCAGTATTTGCTTATCAGTTAAATTTGAAGATGTTGGACAACATCTTCCTGCTTACGGACATGGAATCAAATCTCGTACGGGACAAAGAGTGGATCCTTGCAAAACACAGGATAATTGACAAAGTTTATCAGCTCTTCGGAAGTTTATCGGAACAGCTTCGACCCCTCATTGAAGGGTCGACGGGCTGGCTCGATCAGGAAGTACTGGTTCCTTCCCCCAAAATTTACAAGGGCGAACGCTATCTGTTGTTCCCTTATGTGATGATGGATTATCCCAGGCTGTTCAGCCGCGAACACTGTTTCGCAATAAGGTATCTTTTTTGGTGGGGGAATGAATTCAGTATCCATTTGATACTTTCAGGTAAATACAAGGATCTCTATGCGAGGCAGGTAGCGGATTGGGTTCTTTCCAAAACAAATAATGACTGGTATTTGGGAGTGAATGAAGATCCGTGGCAGCACCATTTCGAAGAGTATAATTATCAATTGCCGGATATAAAGACGGATATTTCCGCGATGATTATTGGCAATCCGTATTTTAAACTTGGCGCAAGACTGGCGCTGGATCAATGGGCGGTGGCAGAGGAATTTTTTTCTGAAAGAACGGACACCCTCTGGAAGGCCCTGAAGCCCTGAGAGGGAAGTCGTACTATGAAATCCGCTAGACGTTTTCGTTTTTCTTGAGTGCACGAACGATCACCCCGGCAAGAATCCCCCCAAGAGTATACAGACCTATCGTAATACCTTTCTTTTCATCCGTCCCCGCCGTATATTCCGGGTGTAACCCGAGTTTGGAAGGCAGCTTAATAGCCCCGATGCCTGCAGCGGCACCTGCGGTGAGTCCTGCCATCAGCGGGTTTTTGGCGCGGACCGTTGCCAGTCCATAATAAAAGGCATTGCTGATAATGTCTGCGGTGAGGGTAGGCACATACAGATCTTCTTCATTGGGCGCTTTTTTGCCCGTAGCGTTGATCAATTTGACGGCCGCCTCCTCACCAAGTTTATCCAGCCGCGGAGCACCGGAGTAATTTTTCCGTATCAACTCATGGGCGATAGTGACGGCCGCAGCACCTGCAAGGCCTCCGAGTAACGCAAAAAGTATTCTCATAATTCTACCGTTGAATATGGTGTAGGACCGGGAACTTCGTCTACCGGTTTGGGTGACCTCATCATCCGGATCCCATACGGAATCAGATTTAGCAAAAATAAGCCCGTATTTGTTTTCAGCGATCTTTTAAACCGGTTTCGTTGATGTGTATTCAGGCGGCAGTAAATCACACACCCGGCAGTAAGAACGGCTCCGGTAATAATCAGCGTTTTCCTCTCCGTCTTTGTTATCATTTCGTTATTTGTTATTGGAAATATCTTTAGAAAATATCATACCCGGCTTAATATTTGTATCTTTGTTGTCATTCGAGCTACGCTATCATTAAAGATCGATCTTACATCTGATCATTATCAACAGCCGCCGACTCTCAACATTTGATTTATCTAATTATTTCATGACGATTTTTGTTTCTAATTTAAGCTTCAACATCCAGGATGATGATCTGGAAGGATTTTTTACTGAGTTCGGTACCGTCACTTCCGCAAGGGTGATCACCGATAAATTCACCAACCGCAGTCGCGGGTTTGGTTTTGTTGAAATGCCAGACAGGGCCGAAGCCGAACAGGCTATTGCTGCTCTCGATGGTGGCATTGCCGATGGCCGGGAAGTTCGCGTAAGTGAAGCTCAGCCTTCTGCTCAGCGCAGCAAGCCCAGACAGTTCTCTAACCGCTGATTTCCACAGTTAGACGAAGGCAACGGTGCCCAACAGGCGCCGAACAGGATAGGTATGCCTATTTCGATTGTTCCATTATAGTCTCCAGGTCAATAACAGTCAGGCCATGGTCGGCGGGACCCGTTAGCACCTTGCCTTCGGGGCTGTATCTTGCGCCGTGACAAGGACAGTCCCAGGATCTTTCTGTCTGATTCCATTTTACGTCGCATTTCATATGAGTACAAGTGGGGTTCAGTGCAAATAATTTTCCTTCATCGTTCCGGTAAAGGGCGATCTTCTGGTCTTCAAATTTTACAATCTCACCTTCCCCTTGTGCAATTCCCGAAAGAACACTGAGCTTCTCAGACGGAATCAGTTTTCCAAAAATGTTTTGAATTACGGTTGCATTGTTCGACAGGAAACTTGCGAATCCTGCAATGGGCTTAATTCTGTTGGGATTGAATAGATTATCGTATGGGATCAGATTGTCGCCCAGCCACTTGCTAAATATGATGGAAGCCACCGTACCAAAGGTTATCCCATTGCCGCCAAATCCTGTTGCCACAAAAAGACGATCCGAATGACCGGGAAGCTGACCGATATATGGCAGACCATCTGCTGGTTCAAAATACTGCGAAGACCATTTATATTCAATGGACGCTATGTTGAAATGGGTTTTTATATGACTTTCCAGTGCCAGAAAATTCTCCTCAGTATTGGGGTGATCACCGGTTTTGTGATCCTCACCCCCAACGATCAGATGTCTCTTCCCTTTCCACTCCTGAGTGCGGTAGTAGTGATATGGGTCATGCATGTCGTAGCTAAGTTGGGTGGGATATTTTTCACCACTGAGGGTAACTGCCATTGCATAACTGCGGTTGGGGCTACACCTCATGTGCAGCAGATTTATCCCCGGAGGGATATGTGTCGCATAGATCAGCAAGCTGCCTCTATACTTGTATCTGTCGGTTTCAACGATTACGGGTTCGACGTCTTCTACATTAACAACCCGGGAATGTTCGACAATGACACCGCCCAATGATTCAAAAGCGGATGCGAGTCCGTACACGTATTTTACCGGGTGAAATCTTCCCTGTCCTTCAACAACAATAGCCTTTCTAAAACCGATGGGAACGTCAATGATGTCCGTGTATCTGAGGGTGAGACCCGCAGATTCTGAAGCCTGGAAAATCTCATCGAGTTCCTTCTCCTGTTTTTCATCCTGTGCAAACAGGTAGGCTTCAGCATCAGAGTAAGCGCAATCGATCTCGTATTCGGCAATGTTATTTTTGATGAGTGCCAGCGCATCCTTTGCGGCATCTGCCACCGTATGTGCCGCCTTTCGACTGAATTTTTTCTCAATGGTGGAGTAGGGGTTGTCGAGCAAGGTGTTGATGTGGGCGGTTGTCCCTCCGGTAGTGCCATAGCACAGGGATTCTGCTTCCAGGATGAGGCAATTTTTGCCTTTTTTTTGTAGGGCAAGGGCAATGCTCACCCCTGTAATGCCGCCTCCAACAATCACGACGTCATAAACAGTTTCCGGGTCTGCGGTATTGACTGTTTTATATGATTCAGCTGTTCCCTGCCATAGGCTTTTTGAGGCGGTGTCGCGATTAAACATGGTGCTAATATTACTTTTGAATAAAAGAGTGTATTGTCCGGGAATTACTTCTGCAGGTCCAATAATTATCGCCCGGACAATTCATCCTGGGCCAACCTAAGCGCAGCAAAAGCGGCTTCATCAATTACTCTTTTAAAATCCATACCAACACTGCTGTCCACATCCCATATGCCCGCTCTGGTCCATGGTTCGAGGTGATCCCAGTCGGGGCGGTCAATTATGGGATACCAGCAAATTCCCCATAACGGTATCTGCGATTCAATTATGATTCTGCACTGGTCGGCGATAAACTTTATCCATTCTGGTTTTTCCGAACCCGGATGACTGGTTTCAGCGAGAATGATAGGCCGTCCATATCGCTTGTGCACCTGTGAGATGAGCTGAGACAATGGAAGCCATCGTGGATCGTTGTTGTCATTCTTCCACGAAATGGACTCATAAGGTTCGATAACCCATTGGTTGTTGAAGTAAAAGTTACAACCAATGATATCCAGATATTCCGGTTTGCCTCCTAATTCCGCGCATTCCCTCCCGCTGAGGATGTCGAACACCTGGAATTGATCCAGGTTGGCCTTAGTTGCTGCCACATATCCTTCGGAACTGGCATTTGTAGGAGCTACAATGTTGACCAGTGGCTCGGTGGCCAGTATTCTAACGCCTGGATCTTCTCGTAGTAGCGCCTCAATGCCTTCGATGTAGGCCTTCATCAATGCATATTTCACTTCCCATCCGTAGCCTTTACAATAAGGTACTGTGCCACAGACCTCGCCACCAAGCCAAGAAATAAAACTTACTTCATTGAATGGGGTAACAATAAGAGTACTGGTAGGATCGATGGAACGGTAAAATCTTACAAAGGCCGTGCAGAGTGCAGCAAACCGGCGCGCAAACATGGGATGCAGGGGAGTAAGGTCATCGGGATAACCAAAATGTGACAGGTCCCAAACGATTTGGATCTTTGATTCCATAGCCGCATTCAACAATACCTGCACTCCGGCCCAATCATACTGGTAGGGAGACTTTTCAACGACGCTCCAACGAATTCCTTCGCGGACCGTTGTCATTTTGAGGTCCTGAATCAATTCGTAGTCCGCACTAGCCTGTCGCAGGTGATCGGTAACCAGCACAAAGTCCACCCGGTTGCCAAAGGCATTAAGTTTGTCTGTGCATTCAAAACCCGCCATCCAAAAGGATCGGAAAGGATTTTCGGATTGGTATATGCCTTGATCAGGAAGCCGCAGGGAGTGATCCATTAGCGGTGAGATATTTGGCAGGATAGATGTTCAATTGTTTCCTGGTCTTGTTTCTCTGTTTGCCCGCAAGAACCGAATATATCTCCACCCTCATCTTTTCCACGGTAATATCCCAGGATTCATATTTGAGGAAGTTGTCCACTTTTCGACGCCAGGTACTCTTGTCTTTGATAGCTAACTCTTGAGTGGCTACGCTGATGAATTCATCGGCGTTGTTAATGATATGAACCAATCCGTTCTTGCCATAAGTCTCCACTACATCCCTGATCGGTGTAGAGATGACCGGCTTGCCGCCTGATAGGTATTCTGGCGTTTTTGTCGGGCTGATAAAACGTGTTGAATCGTTCATCGCGAAACTAACCATCGCGATATCCCAGCCTGCGAGATACTCTGGGAGTTGCTGATAGGTTTTGGAACCCAGATAATGAATATTGCTAAATCGTGGTAAACTGGCCGCATCGATTTTTACTACCGGTCCGATGAGTATGAACTGCCAATCCGGTTTCCTCCGAGCCACCTCGCTAATTAAATCGATATCAAAACGTTCATCGAGTACGCCATAGAATCCCAGCCTGGGGCCAGGAATTGAAGCCTGATCCAGCGGTAGCTTTTTAATCCTTCTGGCTTTACCGAAATGAGATTTGTCAATACTTGAAGGGAAGGAGTGAACGTTTCTGTTCTCGTGTTTTTTTACAGCATACAAACTGTGTCCCCCAGTGAATACCAGGTCAGCCGTGTTAAGTAATTCTTTCTCAAGTCTTCTTAATTCAGGAGGCGCGAATTTGAAAGCAGACAATTCGTCCATACAGTCGAATATGGTCATAATCGGCTTTAGCCCTTTAGTAAGCGGGAGAGCCATTGGCGTATAGAACCAAAACAGGTATTCCCTCATTTGATTGGCGATAAAGAATTTCTTCAAAATTGCCCGTTGCTTAATAAATGAGGGGTCCTCGTCCCGCACATGAATCCTGAGAATATGCAATCCATCACTGGCCTTTATATCCAGCCTGTCCGTCTCCGAATTAAAGATGGTCTCCTCAATATAAAACACCCTGAAGTAAGGGGTTAGCCTCGTCAGCAGGTGCTGTGGTCTCTGGTACACAAAATCCCATCTCAGATGAGAGAAACAAACAATATCCATGTTGGTTAATTGAATTTAATACTGCATTCTAGGCTATAATCGCAATTATTGGACCGGGGAGCGACTTATTTTGGCGGTTTAGGGAGGATAGACCTTAAGAGCCCCGAAGGTACTCTTAGTTGAGCAGTATTTTCATCAATTAATCCATTTCTCTCATCTTCTATGTTTGTCGCCTGGGTATAAACGTCACCTGCGATGGGCAATTTTCTTAGTTCGTCCTTATACAGTCTGATTTGTTCAGCCTGTTCCTTGGCGTCCTGGGGTCCTCCATAATTAGCAAAACCAAATCCACCCCATTCACTCACAACCAGGGGTACCTGTTTTCTGAAGAAGAAAGGATCTCCCACGACAAGCGGAAATGCCGCCACGCCGTTCAATTGACCGTCTACAAGCTGTTTAAGTAATTTTTTCCAGTGTTCAATGTCGGGGGTATAGAGATGTGCTGTCAGCAGATCTGACTTTAGTCGCCCTTCAAGCGACACATGCTGCCAGCCATCATTGTCTACTACTAGAAACTGGGGATGATTGATATGCATATAATGGTACATATCAATGATATAATTCCTGGTTTCGGCATTAGTGGCGACATCCTGGATGCCCCAGTCTTCATTATAAAGGCTCCAGATTACCACCGACGGATGCGTTTCGATCAGGGCCAGCATCCTGATCAACTCTTCCTTGTGGTTTACCCGGCTTGCATGGCTGGAATGGTGTGGACTGGGAACTTCCACCCAAAGGAGCATGCCTATTTTATCCGCCAGGTTGTAAATTCTGGGATCTACACCGGCAATATGAATCCTGACGAGGTTGCAGCCCAGATCCTTCATTGCGTGCATGTGTTTACTGATTTCCTCGTAGGTGGAGATACCAGGCTGGTAGAGAATGCCGTCGAGATAGGTAGGTTGGTTATTTAGATAGATCGTTGAGCCACGTGCTTCTATCTTTCTAAGACCAAAGCGGGTTTCGATTTCGGATTCGCTTCCGAATTCGTCTTTTAACCTGGCAACCAGCCGGTACAAAACCGGATCCTCCGGGGACCAAAGTTTCGATCCGGGCAATTCCATTACTACCCTTTGCTGTTTCTGCCCGGCATCCAGCAACACGACAAAATCAGCGGTCGCCAGAGGCTTCGGATTTTTCTCCTTTCTTTCATACACCAGCAACGAGATCGTATACTTTCCGGGATCGTGGATTCTTGTGGTCAGATTGAACCTTACCAACTGATCTTCAACTATACTGACCACGCCGACACGTGATCGAAGCCTGTTCCTTTCAACTCTTTCCAGCCAGATGCTGCGGACTGCACCGGTATGTGTCTGATACCAGATGCCACCTCTTTTGTATACGTGAGATTCCTGCTTTCCTCTTGGAATGTCGGCATCCATGGTATCGGTGATACGAACGGTGATCCGGTTAACTGGTTTAAGCAGTTCGTTGTTGAGTTCATAAGAAAAGGAAGTGTATTCACCAACATGAGTGTATTCTCCTTCAATGGTGCTGATTTGTATTCCATTGAGCCAGACTTCGGTTTTATAACCACAGGCGCCAAAAGTAAGCTGCCACATGGAAGTCGGCGAGTCGTTGGGATTTTCGTCAAGTGTAAATTCGCGTTCGTACCAGGCAACCACTTTGTCGTGCCATTTCTTCACCCCATCATCAGTCACGGCCTCAGTCATATGGTCTTCAATGGATCCGGGCCATAGCGCAGTGTGTACATAATGGTGGCCTAGATGCCAGTTTTCATGAATGCCGTGTTCCCTGGCATCAATTTCGAAATTCCAGTTGCCATCGAGCAACTGGAAGTCGGTGGTTCTGGACACCGCCCGGGGCAAAAGTTGGTCCTGGTCTGGTTCTTCAAGACTTCTTGAAAGTCCATAGTTTGGATGAGCAATTTCCTCAATCATAATTTTTCAGGTTCTTAAAGGATGATCAGATAAAATTTTGCTGAATGTGGTAAGCACCTCATCAACATAAAATAACTGTATGCTTAGCGCATCCGGAAATTTCAAATCGATCAAGGTATGGAATCATGAGATCAATCAGCGCACTAAAATTATGCATTATCAGGGCCGCAGGAAATCATTCCTTCGATTTTTTTTAATAGCTTCCCTTCATGAAAATGATTGCCTGTTTACTGCATGTGTTCATTGCTGTTTCAATAATTTCCTGCCAGGATGCCCCCAAAACCAGTGACCATGTTAATTCAATTGATTCCCTGACACCAGCGGAGATGCATCTTGCCGCGAATGCGCTTAAAGGACTCCGGGTTGCGAATGGCCTCGAAGTGAAACTTTTCGCGGCCGAGCCGATGCTTCGCAATCCTACCAACATCGATGTGGATGAGCGGGGAAGAGTTTGGGTTACCGAAGCATACAACTACCGTCCCCAGATCAATGGCAACCCTGTTAACCCCGAAGGTGACAGAATAATAATCCTCGAAGACACCGATCATGACGGCAGGGCGGACACTTCGAAAGTATTTTACCAGGGTCCCGAATTGAACGCACCACTTGGAATCTGCGTCCTGGGCGACAGGGTGATTGTATCCCAAAGCCCAAACATCTGGGTGTTTTATGACGACAATCATGATGACAAGGCAGACAGGAAAGAATTACTTTTCCAGGGTATCGGCGGGGAGCAGCATGATCACGGAGCGCACGCATTCGTTCCAGGTCCGGATGGAAAATTGTATTTCAATATTGGTAATGAGGGCACGACAATAAAAGACAAGCATAACAAATCCGTGATGGATGATGAAGGTGATGCTATCGCTCCACCAAAATACAAGATGGGGATGGTTTTTCGATGTGATCCAGATGGCAGCAACCTGGAATGCATGGCTCAGAATTTCAGGAACAACTATGAAGTGGCTGTGGACAGTTATGGCACGATGTGGCAGAGCGACAATGACGATGATGGTAACAGGGGTGTCAGGATCAATTATGTCATGCAGTACGGCAACTATGGCTATGTGGATGAGATGACCGGAGCAAGCTGGTCATCCGGCCGTATAAATATGGAAGATTCGATTCCCTACAGGCACTGGCACCTGAATGATCCGGGAGTCGTTCCCAATTTATTGCAAACTGGCGCGGGCTCTCCAACCGGAATGGTGTTTTACGAAGGCTCGCTTCTACCAGAAAAATTCAGGCACCAGATGATCCATTGCGATGCGGGCGTGAATGTGGTCAGGGCCTATCCCGTTACCAAAAGCGACGCGGGTTATTCGGCAAGCATTGAGGATATTCTCAAAAATGAAACCGACAAATGGTTCAGGCCGGCTGATGTTGCTGTTGCGCCTGATGGTTCCTTGATTGTGGCAGACTGGTACGATCCGGGCGTTGGCGGACACGCCGCAGGTGACCAGGTAAAGGGCAGGATCTATCGGATTGCTCCGCCGGGGACAGCATATGAAATTCCAAAATACGACTACACCTCTTCGTTAGGCGCTATCAGGGCTTTGCAGAATCCGAATCTGTGCATACGGCATCATGCCTACGAGTCCCTCAAAAACATGGGCGACAGTGCCATTGATGAGCTCAATAAACTCTGGAAAAGTGATGGGGATCCAACGATGAGAGCAAGGGCCTTTTGGTTGCTGAGTCGCCTGCCTGCCGTTGCTAACTCCACGATAGCTGAGGCGGCGCAGGATCCACTTGCCGACATCCGGATCATGGCTATCAGGGCAACGGTTGAAAAGAAGAAAAATATTACTGAAATAGTGGCAAAGCTGGTGAACGATCCCGACGTGCAGGTACGCAGGGAGTGCGCTCTGGCGTTGCGCCATCTTAATAATAAAAGGGCACCGGAACTCTGGGCCGAACTGGCTGCAGGGCACGATGGAAGAGACAGATGGTACCTTGAAGCGCTGGGCATCGGAGCAGATCATCAATGGGACAGGTATTTCAAAGCCTTTGTTGACAAGGTCAAAGATCCCATGAGCAAGGCAGGATACAGAGACATAGTCTGGCGGGCAAGAACCGACCAGGCGTTGCCTTACCTCTCACGGCTTGCGCTAGAACCCTCCGAACTCTACACGCGCCTGCGGTATTTCAGGGCCTTTGATTTTCATAGAGGACCCGCAAAGACAAAATATCTCCTGAAGATCCTCGCCGATACGGCTAATAACGACCCGGAGCATGCGAAACTGGTGCTCAAACTGCTCGACCGGAATTCAGTGGTTTCATCTCCACTCGCGAGGACGGCTTTAAAGAATGCAGTGACGCAAGCGACGGGACAGGAATTTCTTGACCTGGTCAACAGGTACCAACTAAGAACTGAATCGAAAAGGCTGGAGGCACTCGCACTCGACAGTTCCGGTTCATCGATCGGAGAGGATGCGGCCCTGGCGCTGGTCAGTTTTGGTGGACTCGACATCGCTAATAAACTGGTCTTTGGAAAAGACACCACGAAGGCTTCGCGTATGATGAGTTCCCTTGGAGGTGCAGGAAATATGCAGGCCATTTCCCTGCTCAAGCAGGCCGCGCTGTCATCAACACTCGAATCGTCCCTTCGCAACCAGGCCGCGGTGCTCATCGGAAAAAGCAGCGAAGGCAAGGAAGAAGTGGTACGCATGCTGGATTCAAAATCCGTCCCCGCCAGTTTGAAACCCTTACTGGCCCTGGGTATCAAGGATGCCTGGCAGGGTAATATCAGGAAAAAAGCCCAGGAATATCTTGCAGAAGGAAATCCGGAAAGAAGGAAGGAACCGGTGCTGGCTAACCTGCTCGCTCTTACACCAGATGCAACTCACGGAAAAAAAATATTTTCGACTACCTGTAGTCTTTGCCATCAGGTGGGTGCGGAGGGGAAAAATTTCGGTCCACAACTGACCGAGATCGGTAACAAGTTACCAAAGGAAGAGTTACTGAAGTCAATCGTGCATCCTTCAGCGGGGATCAGTTTTGGTTATGAGGGATGGGAGTTGACACTCAGGGATGGTTCTGTTCTCCCAGGAATTATTTCAAGCCGGACGGCAAGAGAAACAGAAGTGAAATTTCCCGGAGGAAGCACAAAGAAAGTCCCGAATACTGATGTCGTCTCCCGCAAGAAAATGAAGGAATCTATGATGACTGAAGGGCTGTATGAGAACATGAATGATCAGGATCTCGCGGATCTGCTGGAGTACCTGTCCAAACTTAAAAAGTAACAGTTTAAGCTTAAAACATATTTCACGTAAAGGCGTCAAGAAGATTTCACGCAGACTCCGCAAAGGGATACCTGTATTTCTTTGCGCTGAACTGATCGCAACTGAATATGATTACGACTGCGCCTTCGAGTGAAATTTGTCTTCGCGTGAAACTTATCCAACTTTCAACGTCTCCACCTCTTTTCTGAAATCAAACTGCAGATCCTCTTCGAGTTCCGGAATGAGTTTTTCAATTTTTTCCAGCTGCTGTTCATAGATCTTCAAGAGCACGGGTTGTTTACGGGAAACGAGGTTTCTGCTCAAACACAGTTTGCAGAAATGCATCAGCAGTTCTGCGTTGGCAATCTTGGTGGCCATATATCGGTTTTGCCTGGATATATTCCTCAGCACCTTCCGCAATGCCTTCTTCGTGAAATAGACCGAAGGTTTTGGCAATTCTATGAATTCTTCCTCCATTTCAAGTTTTAATGAATCGGTATATCCCTGTGGGTTATCAGAAAAGAATAGCAGATAGGATAGAAGTTCCTTGTTTTCTTTCTTGAACCGGGCGAGCCGCATGATCAGTTCTGCGAGTCTTTTTGGTGGCAGTTCCCTGATCTCTTTTTTTATTTCTTCTGAGCTTTCCGATTTCATGTGGTCAAAAATACCAATTGACAGCGGCGAAACAAACTTGCCTATTTTTGCGCAGCAATTTGAACCATGTCGGCAAAAAAAATCATCAGCAGTTCACCACAGTTCAGGGAAGGGAGTTTTCGGAATTTCTCACTTACACCCATGCTTGCCCCGGACGCATCTTACTTCACCGTCATTATCAATTCCCTACGCCGGCCACGCAATGTAAAGCCATCCGCTGCAATTGCCTCAGTGAAAACGAATCTGCTCAATCTTCATACTCACGAACCGGCGATCGTATGGTTCGGGCATTCCTCCTACCTGATCAGTACCGATGAAATCAATATTCTCGTGGATCCGGTGTTCAGCGGACATGCTTCCCCATTACCCTTTCTGGTAAAGGCATTTCCCGGTTCCGACGTCTACCATCCCGAGGACATGCCACCTATCGACCTGTTGATCATTACACATAATCACTATGACCATCTCGACGCGCGCACCCTGTCGCTGCTTGCTCCGGGTATAAAAAAATGTATCGCACCACTTGGCGTTTCCGGCACACTTGTAAAATGCGGTATTCCAAAGGACAAGATACTTGAAATGGATTGGTGGCAGGAGCAGGAATTTGAAGAGATAGGTATTGTCGCCATACCCGCGCGACATTTTTCAGGGAGGGGATTGAAACGCGGTGGTTCTTTATGGTGTTCGTTCGCGGTTACTGTTGCAGGTCATAAAATTTTTGTCGGTGGCGATTCAGGATATGACAGTCATTTTGCCGAGACAGGTAAACGATTCGGTTTTTTCGATCTGGCAATACTTGAATGCGGCCAGTATAGCAGATATTGGCCCTTCATACATATGATGCCCGAAGAAACTGTGCAGGCTGCCATTGATCTCAACGCAAAATGTCTTCTCCCCGTCCACTGGGGGAAGTTTGCCCTCGCCAACCACCCATGGACCGAGCCCGTGGAAAAACTGTTGATCAATGCAGCAGAGAAGGGAATTAAAGTCACCACGCCAAGGATTGGTGAGACGGTTATCCTCGATAAAAAATATCCCTCATCTCACTGGTGGAAGGACTAAAGTTTAAGAAACGCCTTACCAAGATATTTGATCAGGTCGCCCGCAATTAATGATGGTTCAGACACAGATTGTACCGCGATATCGCCAGCCAGTCCGTGGAGAAATACACCTGCGATGGCTGCCTGTTCTGCGTTGTAGCCCTGGGCCATAATTCCGGCTATGATACCCGTAAGCACGTCTCCTGCCCCAGCAGTGGCCATGCCTGCATTTCCCGTCGAATTAAAATACCCTTTTCCTCCGGGCGTGGCAATAAAACTGTGATGCCCCTTCAGGACTATCGTCGCTCCTGATTCATGTGCTTTCCGGATGGCGAGAGCAATTTTCTCGAAATCATTGTTGGTGTCACCGAACAGAGATGAGAATTCTTTTGGATGCGGTGTGAGTACCGAGTTCGGAGGAATGATTTTCTGTAGTTCTGTAGATTGTGAAAGTATATTCAGTCCATCGGCATCAATCACGATCCCTTTTGCACCTCTCTTAAAAACCGTCTTCATCAATTCTACATGAGTAGGATAAGATCCCAACCCAGGACCGATCGCAACGACATCGTATTTGCCGGCATCGTGCATCTCCAGAATATGTGTGTCGCCCTTTTCGATCATGCAGATTGATTCAGGACAACCGGTTTGAATAAACGCACTGCCTGACTCAGTAACATGCGTTGTCAGCTTGCCTGCGCCACTTCGAAGGACTGCTCTGGCACACAGCAACGCCGCACCCATCATTCCTCTGCTTCCCGCTACCACCGCTGCGTGGCCATATGTGCCCTTGTGCGAGTGTTGTTTTCTCGGTCGGATGATGCTTGCTACCATGTCGATACTGATCAGCTGAAATGAAGGATCGGTAAGTCCGGGGAAACTGGGAAGAAGGCCAATATTTAGAATAGTCAGTTTTCCAAGGTCGTCTTCATTTTCACCGATTAGAAATGCCACTCGGTAACACTGGAAGCTCAGTGTATTTACCGCCCTGATCCGCAGAGTGCCTGCAGAAGAACGGTCGGCATACATTCCCGTGGGCATGTCAATGGCTACAATGGGATTGCCAGTTTGATTAAGATGATCGACTAAATGAGCGGTCAGGCCTTCAAGAGGTCTGTTCAAACCAGTGCCTAACAAGGCATCAACGATCACCGTGCCCGGGGCGATCACCGGGAATAGTTCATTGGATGAGATGAAACGAATGGGAACTCCGCTCTGATGCAAACGAGCGAGATTGGTTTGAAAGTCTGCCGTTCCTAAAAACCCAAATTCAAGAATATAAACAGCCACTTCAGCCTGTGCCGCTGACAACAGCCTCGCGATTACGAGTCCATCGCCGCCATTGTTTCCCTTGCCACAGAAAATGATGAAATTTCCGCCCTGATAGTTTTTTAATATCCATTCCGCACATTTCGAGGCAGCTCTTTCCATCAGTTCGATCGACTCGATTGGCTCATTTGCTATAGTGAACGCGTCCCATGCTTTGATCTGTTCGGTGGATAGAATTTGCATAATTCAAATTACCTTATTTTGAGTAAAAGGTAAGCAGGAACTCGGTGCCAGCGCCCGGGCTGGTCTGAACCTGTATGGTTCCTTTATGCAGTTGCATGATCTGTTTGCAAAGACTGAGGCCGATTCCGGTGCCATTTTTCTTTGTACTGAAAAAAGGAATGAAAATATTTTCAGCGACTTCGGGTGTCATCCCTGTTCCATTGTCGGCAATCCTGATGACGGTTCTGTGCTCGGCATTTAATGACCCGGTTAAGATGATTTGGGGTTGGTCCCTGTCCTTCACCGCTTCAATAGCATTTACCAGCAGGTTGATGAGGACCTGCTCGATCAGGTTGATGTCGGTTTGAAAATGCAATTCCGGATCTTTTAAAATCGTATCTACCTCAATATTTTTCTGCTCAAGTGTGGGCTGCATCAGCGAAAGCAGGTTTTCAAATACGTCCCTGACCAATACGGTTTGTAGGGTAAGTGTAGTGATCTTGTTTAGATTCCGGTAAGTCTGCGCAAACTTCAACAATCCTTCACTTCTCTTGCGTATCGTTTCAATTCCCAGCCGCAGGTCTTCGGTGGCGTTGTCATCGTTAAAAGGGCTTTCTTCCAGCCTGGTCTTGAGGGTTTCCGCCAGTGAGGAGATGGGCGCTACTGAATTCATGATCTCGTGGGTAAGTACGCTGAGCAATTTTTGCCAGGCCTTGGATTCGGTTTCATCCAATGCTTCACTAATGTTCTGAAAGGCAATCAGCCTGTATGATTCACCGGAAGTCTGAAAAGTAGTTGCCGACAGCAATACCTTGAGCGAGTTATTTTTCTGATGAAGGGCGGCGATTTTTTCCGCGCCTGATCGAAGTTCAACGATGTCGGTATACAGGAAGGGATCTCTTTTTTCCAGTGAATGAATAGTTTTCAGATAGGGCAACTGAAGCATTTTCTTTAATGATTCATTCATCCATACTACTTCACCACTGTTGTGATTATAGGAAAGTATCCCCGTGCCGATCATTTCCAGGATCTTCTGCAAATACTGATACTGGGTTTCTTTCTCCTTGCTGATCAGTTTGAGGGTGTTGTTGATCCTGTTGAAACCCTTGTGGAGGAGCTTTAGCTCCGGCACCTTTGTGGATTCATTGAAGTTCCGGGAGAAATCACGGTAATGAACGGCGTCTATAAATTGGTTGATCTCTTCAAACGCAGATTGCTGAAAAGTATACAGGCGATAGCAAAGTAGCACAACCGCCGGAAGAATCAGTATCAGGAATATAAATTTTCCCGTCACAATGACCCAGGCAGCCAGACAGAGTACTATCAGTAGCACCGCCATCCTGATCAGCTGACGGGATGCAAAGGTTTTAAATATCATGCTTACTCAACCTTCTGTACAGGGCAGTTCTCGTTAACCCGAGTTCTTTTGCAGCTTTGGTAATATTGCCCTGATGTTTTTCAATCACCCTGAGAATCGTATTTTTTTCCACGGCGTTCAGCGTGGTTTCTTCTGGCTGGGCTGGTCCCTCATAACTCTTCTCGATGGGAGAGAAGATAAGATCTTCTGCCTTCAGCGTGCTTTCTTCGGCCATGATCACCGCCCTTTCAATGATATATTGTAATTCGCGGACATTGCCGGGGAAATGATGTTTCATTAATTTGTCAAGTGCCCTTGGCTCAAATACCGCCGGGCTTCTCAGGTACTTGGTGCTGTATTGTTCACTAAAATGCTGCGCAAGTAGTATGATGTCCCGTCCCCTGTTTCTTAATGGAGGCACGATGATCTCGACAGTGTTGATCCGGTAAATAAGGTCTTTGCGGAAACGGTGTTCGTTGGCAAGTTCGGACAACGGTACATTGGTGGCGCAGATCAGCCGGATGTCAATCGGTATCAGGTCGTTGCTTCCCAGTCTGCTCACCTGCCTGTTCTGAAGCACGCTGAGCAGTTTCACCTGCAGGTGCAGGGGGAGGTTGCCGATCTCATCGAGAAACAGCGTTCCTTTATTCGCCATTTCAAATCTACCGGGCCTGTCTTCCCGTGCATCCGTGAATGCCCCCTTTCTGTGACCGAACAGTTCACTTTCGAATAGTGACTCGGTAAGCGCTCCCACATCTACTTTTACAAAAGGCCCATGCTTGCGAAGAGATCTTTCATGTATTGCCCGGGCTATGATATCTTTCCCCGTACCATTTTCGCCGAGAATGAGAATGTTGGCGTCTGTAGGCGCGATCTTGTCGATCTTGTAGGAGATGTCTTTCATTGGCGCCGACTCGCCAAGCAGGTCGTTGATGAAGGGTTGCTGCGCAGCCGCCCCGGCATTGCCCGTAGCAGTTTTTCTTTTTAGTGTTTCTGTAATGGTCACCATCAGCTTCTCATTATGCCAGGGCTTCACGACAAAGTCTGCCGCTCCCTCTTTGAGAGAGCGCACAGCCAGGTCAATATCGCCATAGGCAGTGATCATGATGACCGAGCAGGTGGATTTCATCTTCCTGATCTCCCGGAGCCAGAAAAAGCCTTCGTTGCCAGTATTTATAGCGCTGTTGAAGTTCATGTCCAACAGGATCAGGTCAAATTGTTTTTTGGAAATCAACGACCTGATGTTCTCAGGGTTTTTTTCAACGACGACTTCGTGGACAACCGTTTTTAGCAACAGGCGCACGGCAGTGAGCACATCAGTATCATCGTCAACAATCAGGATGGAGGCATTTTTTAATTGCATAAATTTCTAATGATGCCAGTCACGTGCTGCAATTATACCATTATTACAAGGTGGTGACAACTAATTTTTTACGCTGAGAGCAGGTGTATGATCCTGTATCGAAACCGGACAGTTTCTGTATCGCATTAATGGGTGGGGGAGACCCTGCCCAATGCTAAGATGCTGATTGTTAAGCCATACATAGTTTGGCACATTGTTCAATTATCAATGACAAAATATAATTGTAAAGTGGACAGAGCGATTGAAAAAAAGACATGGACAACAAAGCGTATAATCACCATTGCAGGGATTACGCTTCTGGTCATCCTTATCGCAGGAACCTATTGGATGAGCTCGGGGAAAAGCAGGCTCAACGTAGACACCGAACGAATAACGGTAAGTGAAGTGAAGTCGGGGGTTTTTCAGGAGAACATTCCGGTCAACGGGGTTGTGCTTCCGCTGACCTCCATTTACCTGGATGCGACCGAAGGCGGCAGGGTAGAACAGAAATATATCGAAGACGGCGCCATGGTTAAAAAGGGCGATCCCATCCTCCGGTTATCAAACACCGACCTGCTGATGACCATGGTCAGCCAGCAATCGGTAGTATATAATACCCTTACGCAGATGCAGATCAACAGGAATGCTGCCATCCAGAATACGGTGGGCAAGCTTAACGAAGTTGCGGATGCGGAGAGCATGCTCAAGGAAGCTGAGCGGATCTATCTGCTCAACAAGGAGCTGTATGCGAAAAAAGCGATCGGCTCGCAGGAATTCAAAAAGTCGGAAAACGATTACAACTATTATCTGACGAAGAAGAAACTTGCCCGAAGAATTCTTGAACAGGATTCAATTTCCACCGAACAGCAGTTGAAGCAGGATCGTCAATCCTATGGCGCCTCGCAGAATGCACTGGGCCTGATGGAGAAAAAGGTTGGAGACCTCATCGTACGTGCACCGGTCGACGGGCAGCTTACATCCCTCGACGTTGAGATAGGACAGAACAGGAACAAGGGTGATAGGCTTGGACAAATTGACGTAACCGGAGCCTACAAGGTTCGGGTGGATGTCGATGAACATTATTTTTCCAGGATCTATAAAGATCTTCCTGCAACATTCACTTTTGCGGGCAAAGATTATAAACTTAAGATCCGGAAAGTGTACACCCAGGTGACAGCGGGCAGGTTCCAGGTAGACATGGAATTTGTTGGGGCGACACCGACGAATATCATCAGGGGACAGACCCTGCAAATTGTACTGGCATTAAGTGACGAAAGAAAAGCACTTTTACTGTCCAAAGGCGGGTTCTACCAGCAAACAGGTGGCAACTGGATCTTCAAAGTGAAAGGTGATGGGGGTGAGGCATACAAGGTCAATATCCAACTGGGTAATCAGAATCGTGATTATTATGAAGTGCTGAATGGATTGGAACCCGGTGACAAGGTAATTACCAGCAGCTATGAAAATTTTGGCAACGTAGAGTTATTAAAACTATCAAAATAAAATAGGTCAATCCTTAAATCATGATCAGGATAAACGAACTGGAAAAAGTATACCGGACCGAAGAAGTCGAAACCATTGCGCTTAACAAGCTCACCATGGAAGTGAAACAAGGCGAATTTGTCGCCATCATGGGACCTTCGGGCTGTGGAAAATCAACGTTGTTGAATATTCTCGGATTGCTTGACGATCCGGACAACGGAAGTTTTATGTTCAACGGCATCGAGGTGGCCGGATTCAATGAAAGGAAAAGAGCCGAGCTGCGGAAACGCAACATTGGCTTTGTATTTCAGAGTTTTAACCTGATCGATGAACTGACAGTTTTTGAAAATGTTGAACTACCATTGATTTATACGGGCGTGAAATCGGCGGAACGAAAGATCCGCGTTGACCAGGTACTTGAAAAAGTACAGATCATGCATCGCCGCAACCACTATCCACAACAGTTGTCCGGCGGTCAGCAGCAAAGGGTAGCGGTGGCCAGGGCCGTGGTGAACAATCCCAAACTGATCCTTGCGGATGAACCAACAGGTAACCTCGATTCATCAAACGGGAATGAAGTGATGCAGTTGCTCACCGACCTCAATGAGCAGGGAACCACCATTGTGATGGTCACGCACAGTGAGCACGACGCGAGATACAGCCACCGCATCATACGCATGCTGGATGGACAAACCGTTCTTGAAAATATCATGATCTGAATCGTTGTTATCATTATGCCTTTCATATTTCTCCGGGTACCCTACCTTTTGCAGCGGACTACGTAATGACTGGATTGATCACTGGGGTCCTTGTATGATTTAAACCTTTAAAGCAGCAAACGCAAATCCCGTAAAATCTCTAAGAACAGAATAGTATGATAAGACTAGAACATATATACAAGTGGGTGAACAATGGCGCGGCAAGGGTTTTTTTGCTGAAGGATGTAAGCCTCACCATCAACGAAGGCGAATTTGTTTCTATTATGGGTCCATCGGGATCGGGTAAGTCCACACTGCTGAATGTGATCGGCATGCTCGACCAGGGCTGATGAGGGAAATTATTTTTTCTTCGATGAGGCAGTTCATCAGCTCAGGGAAAAACAGCGCGCTAAACTATACAAGAAAAATATTGGCTTTGTATTTCAGGCCTATCACCTGATCGACGAGTTAACCGTTTATGAAAACATTGAGACTCCATTGTTGTATCACGATGTTCCATCCGCAGAACGAAAATCACTTGTAGCGGACATGCTGGATCGTTTTCAAATCGTTGGTAAGAAAGACCTCTTTCCTTCGCAATTGTCCGGTGGCCAGCAGCAGCTGGTGGGCATTGCGAGGGCGCTCATCATTAAGCCGAAGATCATCCTGGCGGATGAGCCAACGGGCAACCTCAATTCAAAACAGGGAGAGGAGATCATGGAACTTTTCAGCCAATTAAACCAGGAACAGGGTGTCACCATCATCCAGGTAACCCACTCTGAAAAAAATGCAGCCTATGGGTCGCGGATCATTCAATTGCTGGATGGTATGATAGCAGAAAATTAAAACGAATCAAATGAAATTATTACACAGGATACTGATTATTCTGCCGGCCATGGCATGTGTGGCTGCGAGTGCACAGGATAGCACTGTCATCAAAGGCAGATTAAGCCTGGAGCAATGTGTGCAGACCGCGCTGAAGAATAATCTTGAAGTGCAGCAGGGTAAACTGCAGAGCATGTCGGGGAAGATAAACTGGAACCAGGCAAAACTTAACCTGTTGCCTACATTGAACGGGAATGCCGGCAGCGGCATCAATCAGGGCAGGAGCATTGATCCTTACACCAATTCTTACAGCACTGAACCCATAGATTTCTCCAATTATGGTCTGGGAGCGCAGCTGGTGATCTTCAATGGCGGTGCACTCCGAAACAATATTGGAGAAAAATCACTTACCTACCAGGCGACTGTGCAGGAATTGCAGCAGGCCAAGGAAAATCTTGCCATCTCTGTTCTGCTTGCCTACCTCCAGGTATTGAGCACCGAGGACCTGCTCGTTCAGGCCAGGGCACAAGCTTCACTATCGACAGAGCAGGTGAGAAGGCTGGAAGTGTTGGACAGCAGTGGCGCAATTTCGCCTTACGAACTCGAAGACCTTCGAGGACAGTTGGCTAATGATGAGTTATCCATCCTTACCGCGAAAAACGACCTCGAAACGGCAAAACTTTCGCTTTGCAAACTAATGAATGTGCGATATTCAGATCAATTGAAGGTGGAAAGACTGGATAGCAGCAAATTCACACCCCGGGATGTTCCGCAGGCCGAGTCGGTGGTGACAAACGCGTTAACCTCGCTGCCCGGCATCAGGGCGGCAGACCTTCGTTATCGCAGCGCCGGTAAATCGGTGGGCGTATACAGGGGTGCACTTTTTCCCCGACTGACCGTTAACGGAGATGCTTCCACGAATTATTCGAGCAATGCCCGAAGCCAGACATTTTTGAATTATCAGAATGAGCAATCTGAAGACTATGTGATGGTTGGGTCTAATTCATTACCGGTATACCGGAAGGTGGAAAACTTTGACTCGCGGAAGATCGATTATGGAAAACAACTTAATAATAACCTGTTCACATCATTCAGTTTAAATCTAACGTTACCTCTCTTCAACGGGCTGCAGGCCAGGAACAACATCAGGCTGGCGAAAATCGAACAGAAAAATCAGGAACTGATCTCTGCGACCACGAAAAATACTATTCAGCAGGCTGTTCAGCAGGCATTTATCAACCTGGTTACGGCTCGGGAAAGGCAGGAGGTATTACTGCGACAGGTGGCGGCCTTTGGTGCATCTTTTCAATCGGCTGAGATCCGTTTCAACGCGGGGTTGGGGAATTCTGTGGACTATCTCACCGCGAAAAATAATTATGACAGGTCGAAAACCAATCTGATCAACGCGCAATATGATCGTGTACTAAAGAATATGGTTCTGCAGTATTACAATGGAGAAGATCTTTTCCCCTGAACTACTTCACTCTTTCATGGATAAGCGGCGCTATCAGGGAAGCCCATTGCGCATACTCCTTGCCGGAAGGATGGAGGCCATCGGAAGCGATCAAAGACGAATCGTCCATCATAAGCCGTGTGGTTGGGGTAATGTCAATATATACACAACCGTAAGCAGAAGCAATATCCCTGTTAATGCCGTTAAAATTATCAATCTCCTGTGCAACAGCAGCCTTGTTGGATGGGGGCACAGAAGGAGTGACGCCATAGTCGGGCATGCTCAACACGAAAACATGGGCGGGATCATCGCCCGCATATTGAATAGCCTTTTCAACAAGTGAAGTAAAATGAATTCTGTATGTTGCCGTGTCCACGTTTTGAAACTGGTCATTGACTCCGGCCAATAGCGTAACGAGGTTGTATGTGGGTTTCATTGAAGAGGCATCGATTGCGGCAAGTATCTCATCAGTGCGCCAGCCGGTTTTGGCCACATAGGTAATCGGGGCCATATTGATCTTATCCTGTTTCAGCAACACTGCAGTCTGCGAGGCAAACCTTTCAGATTCGCCTACCAGCTGTCCGATGGTATAAGAATCACCAAGTGCAAGCAGGCTAAGATTTGTAGTGCCCTGATTACTGACTGATACCTTTTTCGTGCATCCGACGCCCGGGCCAGCTATTAAAGCTCCAAACAGAAGAATAGAGAAAATTGATTTCATAAGGTGATATACGTTGATTTGCACCTGTACGATTACAAACCTTGTGCTAGGATTAAATGAAAACGCCGGGGTTATTCGTTTATTTCATAAACGGCTGGTTTACAGATTGATTTTCCGGTAGATTTTCCCATAAAAAAGCCGTCAGATCAGCTGACGGCTCCGATGCCCTTTGGCATCCCAGTTATTTTAACAGAAAATCCTGGTTAGGCGATACTAACGGGATGTTTCCATGAATTGACTGTCGATTGCATGAATACCTCCTTTTTTTTGATGAGAAGCTAAGTTAAGAAAGAATGAGAATCCGGCGGTACGGGCTTTGCATATTCTTTCACATAATATATAAAGTATGAAAACATTTGGGATTATCCTTATTGTCGTCGGTATCGCCATGATCATTATTCGGGGGTTCTCTGTACAAACGGAGAAGAACGTAGTGGATGTTGGTCCATTGGAAGTGAATAAAAAAGAAAACAAGTGGATAGGCTGGCCAACCTATGCAGGTGGTATCGTAGCCATTGTGGGCGTGATCATGGTGATCAGCGACAAAAAGAAATAGCAGTTCTTATCGCTTTTTTTTGAAGATCTCCAGTTTGCGGAATTCCACTTCTGATCCTTCGGCCTGGACGGCGATATGGCCCTTGCTGGCCGTACTACCGTAGCCATCGTTGACCAGGTCTCCGTTGACCCAGACTTTAATGGTATTTCCTGAACAGGCGATCTTCATTGTATTCCATTCGCCTATTGGCTTCTCCGAGCTGTCTGTGAGATTCTTTATCCGCCTTTCCATGCCTTCGGTGATGCCCCATTTCTCTTTGGGACCTCTTCTTTTTTCCATTTCGGGCACTTTTATGTCTTCAACGATGCACCAGAAATCACCCGCATTTTCGTACATCATCTGTACTTCAATTGATTTTGGAAACATCTTGTACAAAGCTCTTGGCGTGGACGCATGCACCAGTACTCCGCAGTTGCCGGGCTTCCCCGCAAACCGGTATTCAACATTCAGCTCATAATTCTCGTACACTGTGTCGGTAATGAGATGACCGTTTGGTGTGCCCAGGCTTACCAACAGCCCATTGCGCACGATGAAAGGGTTTCTGGCAGTGGAATTTGAGTCCATTTCGGGGACGTCCGTATGCCAGCCTTTAAGGTCCCTGCCATTGAACAGTGAATAGCCCTGGGCATTGGAGTTGCCGCTGGTAAGCGTAAAGAAGATGATAGTAAAGAGGAATGCTAATCGCTGGGACATAAAAATATTTTTGGAAGCAATGGTAGCTTTTTAACCGGGATAATGCAATAAAACATTGTTCAGGTGAATATAAGTTGGGGCACTGAAAGATCAGCTATAAGGAACCAGTTTCTTCTGAACATTGCTGATGGTGGCGAGTTCAATGATCCTGATGGTATTCCTGGCTTGTTCAGGCATTACCCTGAGTGGCGCACGACCAGTGATGGCGTCGTACACATTAATAAAATAGTCGAGGTAGTTTCCAGGTTCGGTTTCTACTTTAGCCTTAATATTGAGGTCACTGATACTTGTCTCCAGGCTGCCCCACATTGATTCGGGTTCAACGCCCCAATTTGGGTGACTGAGTGGCGTGGCGCCGGCTTTCAATGCATCTTCCTGCACATCCATACCATATTTTAAGAATGAACCCTTGTCGCCATGTAAGCTATAACTCGGACCTTTTTCCCTCACCAGCATTCCCGCCGAGAGATGGACGTTTAATTCCGGGTAGTGCAGGATCAGGTCGAAACGGTCGGTGGCCTGAGCACCCTTTCTCTGTATCTGGATGTCGGCAAAAATTTCTTTCGGAAGGCCGAAAAGATCGAGGCTCTGGTCGATAAGATGCGAGCCAAGATCGTAAAGTATGCCTGCGCCCGGAATTTCTTTTTCTCTCCATGCGTTTTCTCTCAGCGCAGGACGATAGCGGTCGTAACGGGCATGAAAGTCGACCAGTTTTCCGAGCATTCCGGATTTGATCACCTTCTCAATTGTTTTGTAATGACCGTCCCAACGCCGGTTATGGTGCACCGACAGGATCCTGTCTGTTTTGCCTGCAGTGCTGATCAGTTCATCTGCATCCGCGGATGTAATCGTGAACGGTTTGTCAACGATCACATGTTTGCCGGCTTCCAATGAAGCCTTGGCCAGCTGTGCATGTGAAGTATTGGGGGTAGCAATAATAACCAGGTCGATGGACGGGTCATTAATGATCTCATCCGCGGTGCTCACGATCTCGGTTGAAGGATAAGTTTTCTTTGCATCTTCTGCCGATTCTTTTTTAGATGTGCTCATTTTACTTAGCACAAAGCCATCGAAAGAGGTGATGAAGGGTGCGTGAAACACTTTGCCGGCAGCGCCGTATCCTATTATTGCCGTATTGAGAATTTTTTTCATTGTTTTGATTTATAACGGCAATATTACCAGATTATCTGTTATCAGTTATTGCACGGATAGTGACCGATACATCCTTAGCTTTGAAATTCAATTATTATGCAGATGAAACACAAGATCGGTATTAACACCTTCCTGTTTGCTTCGCCATTTACCAACAAGGAAGTGTCACTATTTTCCAAATTCAAATCCTGGGGATTTGATGGGGTAGAATTGGCCATTGAGGATCCGGCTCATATTGACCCGGAATTCGTAAGAGCGCAGCTCGACAACCATGGGCTCAGTTGTATTTCGGTATGTGCGGCCATGGGGCCCGGCAGGGACCTTAGGGGCACAGATGCGGAACAGAAAACTGCGCTTCGGTATCTCGAGGGCATCATCGAATTAATGCCTGTACTCGGTTGCCCTATACTGGTAGGTCCACTGTATTCTGTGGTAGGGCGCACGGCTGCCGAAACTCAGTCTGACAAGGAGATACAGCGGAACCTTGTGGTGGGTAACCTCAGGAAGCTGGCAGAGTTTGCACAGTCCAGGAAAGTGCTGATTTCCATTGAGCCTCTCAATCGTTACGAAACCGATTTTATCAATACTTCCGAGCAGGCCGTGTCAATGGTTAAGGCAGTAAATCATCCTGCTCTGAAGATTCATCTGGACACTTTTCACATGAATATTGAGGAAAAGTTTTCGGGTGCTGCGATCGAGCTTTGTGGAGACATGCTGGGTCATGTTCATGCCTGCGGCAGCGACCGTGGAACGCCAGGAAACGATCACACCAATTGGGAGGAGATCATAACAGCGCTTGACAAGGTGGGGTACAAAGGCAGTCTTGTAATTGAATCTTTCACGCCGGACGTAAAAGTAATTGCACGGGCGGCGTCGATATGGCGGCAGATCGATTCTTCGCAGGAAGCGATCGCCAGGGGAGGTCTGAAGTTTCTTCGCAGTATTGGTTAGCGAACAGCCTTATCCTGAATTGTAATTTTTTTGTCCAACCTGCTAAAATTTGAGTTTTTTTTGCCTTAAATAAAAAAATAATCTAGATTGCCGACTTATTAATTAAGTTAAATTTTGTGTTACGCATAATTGCTTAATCGTTTAAGTAACCCCCTTTGAAACTGACCTGGTTAAGACGCTCTGCCGAATTTACTCACCCGAAGTGATTTGGGTTTTGATTGTCGTCGCCGGTCAAACCGAAACAACATTTGTCAGATTGCAAACAAACTGCTTATGAAACGAGCAAAATCATTTCGTTTTTTTCGTCTTTCAATTCCAATCACTGCAAAACATCTTTGCGGGCAAATCAGTTCATCCCATCATCGGAAAGGAGATTGCCGGGGCAGGTGAATCACTCGCAGGGGTGAGCGTTTTGCAAGGCATCGACACCAGCGCATCGACAACCAATGAGAACGGCGTTTTTTCGATCATTGCACTGGCAGGCACAAGATCTTCGGTTTTCATAATGTCGGATTTGAGATTGCCTGGCATCTCGCACTTGCGAACGACCTGAATTTCTCCAGCCTTGGATGGGAAGATCTGCCGTTGAGGTCATTGCAATTGTCATTCATTATATTTTATACATTTTCTTCAAACCAAAACTAAAGCTATGAGGTCACATGCAGGAACGCTACGAGTGCCGCGGCGTTTATTCCCTTTTCAGTTTGCGTTAAAAAGAGCAAAGATGATATTCCTGTTGATGTCATTTGTTTGTTCTCAAACTGTTTTGCTAGCTCAACAAAGAAACATTACAGGACGAATTACGGATGCAGAAACACAACCATTGGTTGGTGCTACGATTAAAGTTTCGGGCAGCAAGAATGGCGTAGCAACAAACGACGACGGTGTTTTTTCAATCAGGGCAAGCAATGGTCAAACGCTGGAAATCAGTTATATCGGAAAATTAGTTGAATCGCTGATTGTCAGCGAAACCACCAATTTCAACATCACATTAAAAGATCAGGAGACCGCCAGCTTGAACGACGTTGTCGTGATCGGGTATGGAACACAAGCCAAAAAGGATTTGACCGGATCGATTGGGGTTATATCCCAGGCGAAGATGGAAAACCAGGCAACGGTAGGTATCGGACAAAACCTTCAGGGTAAATTAGCCGGGGTACAGGTAGGTCAAAATGACGGAACGCCATACAGTGGTACCTCAATTACAGTGAGAGGAACCGGATCGTTCGGAGCGTCGAGCAGTCCGCTGGTTGTAGTTGATGGGATGATTACCAATGATGGTCTGTCAAATCTCAATCCAAATGACGTTGAAAGCATCACCGTTCTAAAGGATGCTGCTTCTGCCGCCATCTATGGCTCCCGGGGCGCAAATGGTGTTGTGATTGTAACAACGAAAAAGGGAAATTTTGAGGCTCCGACGAAAATTGATTTTTCGACTTTCGTCAGCCAGGATAAAATCAGGTACAAGATCCCTACCATGACAGCAAAGCAATACGCAACCCAGGTCAATGACTACTATGGCGCTGCAAACCTGCCAGAGCCCTTTACCCAGGACGAAATTAATTCTTACGGAAAAGGAACCAATTGGGTGGATCAAATCACGCAGGGAGGATTGAAGCAGAATTATTCTCTGTCTATTACCGGAGGTACAAAGAAGAACGCCTACGCGATAACGGCGAATTATTTTGATGGGGATGGTGTAATAAAGAACACGAAGTTTAAAAGGGGTAATCTCAAGATCAGCAATGACACCCGTATCCTGCCGAATTTGAAACTGGGCATCAGCCTCAGCGTCAATTACGGAGTATCCAACAATACGGATTGGGGCCAGGCGATTAACAGGGCGTTGATATTTCCGCCTACGCAACCTGTTCTGGATGAAAATGGGGATTACAGTGCTGCAATACACAACGGTGAGCCGGTTACTATGCTCAACCCACTTATCGCAGTGAATCTTTGGTCATATAAACAAAAATGGCAGAAACTTCTTGGAACCACATTTCTTGAATGGGATATCATAAAAGGCCTGAAGTTCAAAACTTCTTTTAACGCAGAATATTATGGCTGGAACCAGGACCGTTTCATACCTTCTTATCAACACGGGCCTCCGGGATTGATCGGCGATCATTCCATTGCCGAACTGAATCATGATGAAAACCAGAATATCAATTATTCAATTGACAATATCCTGACGTATTCCAGGCAGATAAATACGGTTCATAACTTGACCGTAATGGCGGGGTATACTTTTCAGGAAACCAATGGATCTGACATCGGTGCTTCAAGGAACAACTTCCTGAACAACGACGCCAACATGCAGGTGTTAAATGCAGGAAGCGCTAACATCAACAATTCCGGATCGAAATATTCATGGGCGATTCAATCTTACCTTGGTCGTATCAACTATGGATTTGATGACAAGTACCTGTTCAGTGGTAGCTTAAGGGTTGACCAGACCTCGCGTATTTCTAAAGACAACAGGACTGGTGTTTTCCCGGGCGCATCGGCCGGATGGGTGATTTCGAGGGAGAACTTTTTTGACAACGTGAATTTTGTCGATAATTTGAAACTTCGCGCCAGTTGGGGTATACTGGGAAACCAGGCAATTGGCGAATATCCGTATCAAACTACGCTGAACTCCACAGGCCTGTTTTATCCATTTGGTTCAGGTGGAGAGGGAACTACCTTCACAGGGGTTGGACCGACAAGCCTTGGAAACCCAAACATCCTTTGGGAAAAAACAACGACCTATGGTGCCGGTTTGGAAGCTGGTTTCTTAGAGAACAAATTGTCGATCATTGTTGATTATTACAAAAGAAATACTTCTGACATCCTTGTTCAGGTTCCTCTGCTTGCTACCTCGGGAGTTGACAATGCTCCATATCAGAACGCAGGCAGTGTATCCAACACCGGCCTTGAATTAACTGCGAGCTATGGTGATCAAATCGGTAGTTCGTTCAGATACAATGTCAGTGCCAACTGGACGTTTAACCGGAATATAGTTACCAAAGTTCCGTCACCCATAATCGGTGGTTTTAGCCGAATTGAGGAAGACCATTCCATAGATGAATGGTACGGCTACGTTCAGGAAGGAATTTTTCAGTCCACTGATGACATTGCAAAAGCACCAACTCAACCTAATGCAGCTCCTGGGGATATCAGGTTTAAAGACCTGGATGGAAATGGTCTCATCGATGCGAATGACAGAACATTTTTAGGGCTCGCAATGCCGAAAAACAACTACGGAGGCAGTATCTCGGTTGGCTATAAGGCATTTGATCTGGTTGCCGCTTTTTATGGGCAAACCGGTGCACGCAGATCTATGGATCAGGTAGGTTTTGCCATCACCCGTGGCGGAGAACAAACGTCGGCCTGGTTGTTTGACCAAAGATGGACAGGACCCGGAACCAGCAATTATGTACCAAGGGTTGTTGCGGGTGATCCAAACGATAACTATCGGCGATCGTCTTTCTGGCTCCGGTCGACTGATTTCTTCCGACTCCAGAATTTGCAGTTGGGATATGACTTTACGGGTTTGTTGAAAAGTGGAGCAGCCGGAAACGTCATTCAGAAGTTGCGCGTCTATGTTGCAGCACAAAACCTGTTTGTCATTAATTCTTTCCCTGGTTGGGATCCAGAACAGAATATCAATGGCGGATATCCTTTGCCCCGCTCATTGTATGCCGGTATTAATTTGCAATTCTAACACAGGATAAAAATAACAGAATGAAAAAAGCGAACGTTTTTGTAATCATACTAATCGCCCTTGTGTCATGCACCAAGCGATTAGATAAATCGCCATATGGCGTGGTTTCGTCCGATAATTTTTATAAAACTGCTGAAGATGCGGAAATGGCAGTAACAGCAGCGTATAAATCTTTTCAGATATTAGACGGACAGGGTGGCTGGAATACGCAGGCCGGATACACTCCGATGGGCGACATCACAGGACCTGATGTTCAGGCCCACCCCGATCTTGTTATATACTATCAAATACAACAGTCAATCGTGTCACCAAGTGCCGAACAGTTATTGATGCTGTATCAGCGTTGTTATAAAGCCCTTTTGCTGGCTAATGAAGCTTTAGCGAAGATCCCGGAGATTGATATGGATGCAACCATGAAAGCCAGGTACATCGGAGAACTGTCATTTATCAGGGGATTCTGGCTGTTTCGTTTAGGGTATATCTATGGTACTGCTCCATTAGTTACGACGCCCTTGGGCCTGACAGAACTGAATGTGCCCAATTCTGTTCGTGAAGCTTCAGCTAGTCCGGGGATTCTGAACGGCTACACTATCACAAAAAGTGATCTTTTTAATCAGGCAGAGGCGGACTTCAGGGCGGCATTGGACGCACCGCTCGCAGACAGGAATAGCGGCGACCTGATGGGAAGGGCAGATAAAGGGGCTGTCAAAGCGTATCTCGCCCAGATATATTTATATGAGCATAAGTGGAGTGAAGCCAAAACTTTACTTGAAGAAATAATGTCCTACGGCTATGAATTGCTTCCTAACTACAACAATCTTTTCAATGGCACCAGCGATAATAGTTCGGAGTCAGTTTTTGAAGTGCAGTACACCGCTTTGAATCAAAAAGGCACAGACAATTTTGGTACAGTACTCAACGCACCAAATGGGGAAGGATATGTTGCTGGCGGCGGCTGGGGTTGGACGCGTCCAACACCGGATTTAGAGGCAGAATATGAGCCGAAAGATCCACGTTTGCCCGCTTCTATTTTTCGTATCAACAAGGATGATTTTCATGGCCAGATCTTTTTGGATAAGGTAAATGGCACCGGCCTTGGAATCAGAAAGTGGTGCATTGCCAATCCGCCAAACAACGAGGGCGTGACTGTTGACGCGGTTAGCTGGAATAACTCCTCTAATTATGCTTTGGTCAGATATGCTGAAGTTTTATTATGGTATGCTGAAGTGATGAACGAGTTGGGTGAACCAGGAGTTGCAGCCGACTATGTAAATCAGGTAAGGGCGCGGACCGCTACAACCACTGATCCTAATAGCGTAAATCCGAACGACATAGCAGAATTGGCTCCCGTTTCCTCAGCATTGAGTCATGATGCCATGTTTTGGGCGATTGTTCATGAAAGGCGCGTTGAATTGTCGTTTGAAGGAAAGTTTGGTTGGGATTTAAGAAGATGGGGAATAGCGAAGCAGTATTTGTCTGATCCAACCAGGTGGCAGAATGAAATCACACCCGGGTATTTCAAATACACAGACGGAAAGGATGAGGTGTTTCCTCTGCCACAAATAGAAATAGACAGATCAGAAGGCACGTTGAAGCAAAATGCCGGCTATTAGATTGCTGTCAATGACATAATCATAAACCAATGGTTTTTTTAACAAGAGCCACCTCCCGGGGTGGCTCTTGGCATATATTTTAAGTTCTTTTTAAGAAAACGATCTGTGGATTTTTACCATTATCGTCGTCCTATTACTGACCTAAAAAATTAAATAGATGTATATGAAGAATATGATGATCATTTCCGGTATGGTTGGGATGGTGGCTATTGCCAGCACCGGCTGCCAGAAGGACCCTTTAAAGAACCTAACCGCCGCAGAATCCAGGATTTATATCACCAATCATGATTCAACCGCTGATTTTTCCGGTTTCGCCACTTTCAGCATCGCCGACTCCGCAGGAATTATTGAAGATAATCGGGGTGCAGGCAAAGAACTGAGCAGCTATGACGCCGCGGTGATTGACGCAGTGACCAAATCGATGCAAGACCGGGGCTTCCAGCTTGTAGACCGGGGAGACAACCCGGACATGGGCATCACGGTTTCCAGGATTTACAACAACTACACTGGCGTAGTGAGCTATCCCGACTATTGGGGCGGTTATGGTGGATTCTATGATCCTTTTTACTGGGGGTACGGTGGTTACGACTACTATGATCCCACTTATTATGGTGCGGGCTATTATGATGTCTACCAGGTTACCCAGGGCGCCCTTGAAGTGGACATACTGAACCTGAAAGATGCTAAGGCGACAAACACCATAAAACCACTGTGGAGTGGAATGGCCAGGGGAACCGGGGTTTTCAACGGGGCCAATGTCACCAACCAGGTGAATGCTTTTTTTGATCAGTCGCCATATCTGACGGCTACCCGTTAAACTTTAAATCACAATCAAACATGAACATGAAAAAGTCAATTATCTATATCGTGATGCTGATTGCGGGTCTCGGAACTGCGGGTGAATTGAAAGCCCAGAGCGGCCTGCAGATGCGTCTGGGTTATAATCCGGCCATGCCTGTAGGAACTTTTAAAGATTTTATGGGAAAGAATTCCTTCCGGGGTTACCAGGGTGAGTTAAGCTATCCTTTGGGTGCCAATTTCAGAATTGGGCTTGGCGTGAGCTTCAATGATTTTTACGAGAAACATCCCAGGCAGTTGTATGACACCAAGGATGGTCTGGTTTCTGCCGTCGTGAGCAATTCAATACAATCCACTCCCATACTGATAAAAGCCAACTATGAATTCACAAAGGCCCAGGCCATAAGGCCATATGTGGGGTTAGGCGCAGGTTTTAACCTGATTAACTACAATCAGTATTTTGGAGAATTTAACGATGGCAAATCGGCATTCAAGCCGGCCTTTGCTGCGGATGCTGGTGTAAACATTCCATTCAATAAACTTAGGCGCTCTGCCGGGATCAACCTCGGAGCGAATTTCAACTACCAGCCATTTAAATACAACGAACTGAAAAACCTGAATAGTTGGGGTGTGCATGCGGGTGTTTACTTCCCGCTGAGGTGATGAGCAAGTACTGCAGCATGATTTGAAAAAAAGAACCTGTGTTGGCTGCGTACGTCAGAAAGCCGGACTTAGTTGTCCGGTTTTTTTATTTAAGACAATCAAAAGAATTAAGTAGCGGGTCACCTGATCTGCAGGTGCTTGTTTTTTTCAAGCCAGCGCATTCGGTATGCGAACCTCGCTGTATTGCCAAGTTTCCGAAGCAGGTGATAATTGGCTATGGCACCAACGGGTGCGCCTATCACCGGGATAAGTTGCGCCATTTTAGCAAGATCTATATAGTCCCTGTATTCTTGTTGAAACACTCTCCAGTCAAACTGATGAATGTCGTTGGGCAGGTAGCGGGTCTTCTCTGTCCAGTTCACCATGTTGAGGTACACTTCTTTCCGGTTCCTGTCGCTGGAAAAGGCGAGTTGAAAAACATGTAGCAGGTATAAACGCTCTTTGTAATCATTGGTGTCGTAGCCAAAAATGCCCGCGAGGTCAAATAGCATTTTCAGTTTAATGGCAATAAGCACGGGAAAGTCGACCAGCCCAAGCCAGAAGCCACCTGCACCCGTCAGCGCGCCTTCCGCCGACGCCGTGTTGCGATAAATTTTAATTGAAGCCTTTGCTTCCACATCAGCCTCATAGAGATCATTAAGGGGTATTTTTTTCCGCGAAACCTGTTCGGCACCAAACAAAACACCGCGTACCATTTGTTTGATTGTGCCTGTAACTGCGGCGTGGATTTTTTCCGGGATCCAGCTATTGATTTTATCCTGGATCCTTTTGGAAACGCGGCTGAACATGCCGGGCTTACGGAGCATTTTTAGCTGCCATTCTTTCAACTCCCTGATCATCAATTCTTCTCTCAGCATTTTTGAATTTTAGAATCAAAGTTATCATCATGGTATCAATTGAATACGGTTCATACGGTAGTTTCTGGATCTAAGACTAACTGCGATAACTAGTTGAGTAAAGGGTTTTTACGGAACTTACCAAGTTTTTTTGCCTTTTGCTATGATCTTGGCCGAATATGTGCTAATTTTAAAACTTCTGACTTCTCTTATCCTCGGAAAGACAAGCTTTTCGACTCCTTTATTTCTGAAAAAGCCACAGTTTTCATTATTCACCGATCAATTCAAGGTAATTAGTCCGTACGTTCCTGCAGAATTTACGTATTCTGATTTGGGCCAACAATTCGACCTTAAGATGAAAAGGAGCTTATCATTAATTTTAGTAGTAATTATTTTTAGTGTCTCTGCGGTAGCTCAGGACGTTTTCAGTCCTTCTGACCCGATCGTAAGATATAATGCAGGCCAGCCTCTTGGCTCTCCCCAGCATCCGAACCCGGATATTCCCGGTTTACAGAAGTGGGTATCTGTACCTGTAAAGGGTGTAAGCGCGGACCCGGGATCCTGGGATGCGTCGTCATTCAAACAGTATTTCCTGAACGTTGGCGGCACCAAGGTGGCCTTCAGGGTGAAGTTTCCGACTACATATAGTTCTAATCCATCAAAAAAATTCCCCGTGATGCTATTTCTGCATGGCGGAGGAGAAGTAGGATGTCCCACTAACGGGGGCATCTATAATAATGAAAGGCCTATTTGGCTGGGCGGACAATTATTCAGGGATAAAGTGAACAGTGGCGCCTTTGATGGCTTCCTCCTTTATCCACAACTGGTAATAAATGACGTCGGCTGTTTTGCCGGCTGGCTCGCTGCTTCATCCCAAACACTCGATGTCATCATTTCGATGATCGATTCAATGGCCAAATATGTAAGGGCAGATGTGGACAGGGTTTCAGTCGATGGCTTATCCGGTGGAGGTTTTGGTGCGTGGAGAATGGCGAAGTCCTATCCAAAACGTATTGCAAAAATTCTTCCTTCTGCAGCTTCAGGAGCGGTCAGCACCAATGAACGGCTTAACATGATTCATGTTCCAATTTGGTTTGCAACCGGGGGCAAGGACGTTGACCCTTCACCCGAAATGGCTGCGACCCAATACAACGCGTTTAAGGCGATCGGGGCGAACATCCGTTACACGGAATATCCGGAACTCGGTCATAATATGTGGTACAACCACTGGCGTGAGCCCGACTTTGTCCCCGAGTTGCTTTCAGCACACAAGGCGAATCCACTAGTGTATTTTGGAAGAAATGCCTTCTGCCGACCCGACGAGATCAACGCCAAACTCGGGCTGACGGCAGGGTTCGATGCATATGAGTGGGAGAAAGATGGCGTGCTTATCGCTTCTTCCGATAACGGGATCAACACCATACTCGTTCCTAGTGTGGTAATTTCATATACTGGTAATGAGATCAATGTGAGGCAATATGGTCACTACCGCGCCCGCTTCCGCAGGTACGCAGGTGGCTCATGGTCAGCCTGGTCGCCCAACCCAGTCGATATAAAGACAAAATCAACAACGCAAACCCCTCCCATCCAAATCGAAGGTAAACACAGCAAGGTACTTCCTGCCCCCGATGGAAGTGTTACCGTTCCACTTGGTATGCCCGAAGGATTTGTGAATTACCAGTGGTATACGGACACCAGTACGGCTGCAATAGATACTTTCCGGGTTTACAATGCCGGAATTGGTCAATATAAGGCACGATATTCCGAAGAATTTGGTTGCGGTACAGAATTCTCCCCGCTATTTCATGTCATCGACGCCGATGGTTCACCCAAACCAGATCCGGCGACGCAGTTGACTGCGGCCCCCGCTTCGGCCGCCTCGGTAAAACTGAACTGGTCGCAAAATAACTCGCCTGCTGTCGAAGAAACAGGATTCGAAGTGTATAGATCAACGGCAACCACTGGCCCCTACACTTTTGTTAATATCACAGCTCCAAACATTACCACCTATACAGATACTGGTCTTATTGCCAATACGCCTTATTTTTATATGATCCGGGCGGTTGGTGATTCCGGTGCTGCCGCAGTGTCGAACAAGGCGCCTGTCAAAACATTGGGCGACAATACGCCTCCAACGGCGCCAGGCAATCTGATCTATGCCTCTACGCCTGATCCTTCCGTTGTAACGCTTGGCTGGGGCGCATCCTCCGACGCTGGCGGCATTGCCCGTTACGACATCTTCATCAATGGAGAGAAGGCATTCAGCACCACGGCGCTATCTTACCAGGTTACTGGTCTTGATAGCGGTTCAGTTTTCAATTTCGTGGTAAAAGCATATGACACTGACGGGAATGTTTCGCCACCAAGCAATCAGGTTACATATAGCCGCGACCCCAATGCACCGCCGATTCCGGGAATACCAAGGACCATTGTGGCCACTGCAAAAAGTTACAGCATTATTAATGTCACCTGGGTAGATTCCTCTTCCAACGAAAGCGGGTTTGAAATTGCCAGATCGCCATCACCTGCATCGCCTTACAAAAATGTTGGCGTAGTGGGACCGGATGTAACCATCTTCAGTGATTCCAGCCTCGCACCCTCAACAATATATTATTACAAAGTGAGAGCGATAGGTACCGGCGGGGAATCGGATTATTCTGACACTTCATCTGCCACCACTTTTGGACCCCCGTTAACTCCGGTAGCACCTACTGAACTCGCCGGCGACAGTGGCGACAGCACGTCGATCTCTATAACCTGGACCGACAACGCGTCGAATGAAACCGGTTACCTCATATACCGTTCTACCGACAGCGTAAGTTTTACCGTGATCGATAGCGTTCCTTCAAACACGAATGCTTACACGGATACTACCATATCAGGACAGCAGGCATATTACTATTATGTAGTGGGCATCAACGGATCCGGTGAAGGCGATCCCAGTAACACCATCGTTGTTTATTCGAATAACCGTGCACCTGTAATTTCCGGACTCAGCACCTTCACCATGAAATCATTGGATACGGTAGCTATTGACTTTACCGTAATGGACGATGTGGGAGACAGTGTGAATACGACAGTGCCTGAACGGCCATTATTTGTCACCTTCTACTTGCTCTCACCGGGAAAATACAGGCTGGTGGCCCTGCCCCAGGTTGATGATATCGGATCTCATTTTGTGACTGTGAAAGCGATGGACAACAAGGGCAAGTCATCAGAAATACGATTCCAGGTAATTGTATCCAACAAGAATTTCAGGTCCACTTTTGTTCGCTTTGGTAATCCGAACAGCGTTGTATCTGCGCCCTGGAATAATTTCAGCGGTACAATGACGGACAGCAGTTCCCTATCAAACATCATCGACGAGAACGGTGAAAACACCAGCTACGGCATTCGTTCAATGAGCAATTGGGGAATCAGCACCATGGGGCATATTACAGGAGACAACAGTGGCATCTTCCCCGACTTCGTACTGGAAAGCGGGATCGTGGACAGTTCCTCAGGTGTGAAGACCTTCCAGATCACCGGCCTGGATCCCAGTAAGATGTACAACCTGGTATTTGCGGGTAGCCAGAATGAAGGATATGTGGCCACTTCAGAGATATCTACAGTGGTGTCGCCAGACACATTGAGGACGATTAGTGATGCGAGGAACAATATGCACACAGCTGCGTCACTGAATGGTTTAAAACCGACTGCCGATGGCATTATCGAAGTAAACATCAAAAGAGGTCCAAACAGTCCCGCATCTTATTTGAATGCGTTGGTAATAAAAGAATATGAGAATGCGGTGGAATTGCTTTCCCCACAGAATCTTTTTGTGGAAGCAAAAGACCGCAATGCTGCAAATCTTACCTGGCTGGATAATTCCGCCAATGAAGACAATGAGGGTGGGTTCGAACTGATCCGAGCCACCGACTCGTCCTTTGTGGGTGGAACGGTATCAATTCCCCTGCCTGCCAATACCACCAGTTATACAGACACGTCGCTCAAGCCAAATACAAATTATTATTATCATGTACGTGCTAAAAGCGGATCGCAGACATCGGGCTTCAGCAATAAGGCCAGAGTCATCACTCCCGAAGCGCTGGCGTATGTGAACTTCAACTCCACCGTGGCAAACGCTCCATTCCCGTGGAATAATATTGCCTCACCGGTGTTGGTAGAATTCACCACACCCCCATTGTTCAACCAGTCGGGTGCTAATACTCCGATGACCATGTCGCTGGTAAAAACCTTTAACGGGGAGTTTACTTCAGGAGCGGCAACAGGCAATAATTCCGGCGTGGTGCCTGACCTGGTGCTTAAATCAAATTTCTGGCTGGACAGGGGACAGGTTTCGCAGTTCAAAGTCAATGGGTTGAACCATAACAGGAAGTATCGTGTTGGGTTTATTGGAAGCTCCGGCCCGGCACAATGGTATAAAAGTAATTACACTGCGGCGTATACGGTCGATGGAAAGACGGTTTACCTCAATTCATGGATGAACAGCACCAAGGTGGTTTATGTTGAGAATCTGCAACCTGAAGAAGACGGAACTTTAATGTTGAACTTCTCTACCACTCCTGCCGGAGGATATGGATTCAATTCCGGGGTGATCATTGAACAATACACCGATACGCTGAAGGCTATAGCCGACAGCATACCCAAGTATATACCGCCTCCTGTAGATCCTAATGACCCCGACCCACCAAATAATCCAGGAAATCCAGGAGATCCGAATAATCCTGGCGATACGACGATCTATCCGCCACCGACCATCGATACTTTGCCTCCTGACTCATCCAGGTTTGATAAGATAACGGTATATCCGAATCCGTTCTACAACCAGCTGAATCTGAGGTTTTACAATGGTGCTCCAAACGCGAGGATAAATCTCGAAATCTATGATGAACTGGGTCAACTGAAATTCAGGAGAGACTTTGGCAACCTACCGCAAGGCAACGTAATTCTGCCAGTCACTAGCATTTCGGTGAATATGCGTGTGGGAGTATACATCATGGTATTGAAGCGGGATGGCAAGATTGTCAAATCACAAAAAATCGTAAGACTCAGAAATTAGAGAATTATTTCAATATTAAAGTAGCCAACACTGGTCTGTGGTCGGAAGAATAAGGATCGTTTATCACCTTATGACTTTCGACCACAAACTTTTTAGCAGGCGTCCAGGCAATGTGATCGATAGTTTTGGAGGGGTGATCTGCCGGAAACGTATAAGCGCAGTCAAGGCAACTCCTGGCAAACATATCATCGAGAATGGCAATTTCCTGGTCTCCGGGTGCGGCGTTCAGGTCCCCGGCAAGGATCACCGGATTAGATTCAGATTTCAGAATATTTACAATTGCTTTTATCTGCATCAGTCGGTTGGTGTCCTTCTCCTGTGCATCGAGATGAGTGCAGGCAAAAGTAACGCTGCCATGACCAGCAATTGAAATTTCCGTAACTGCGAGTATGCGAGGTTCTCCGCCTGTTCCTTCTACGGTCGGGAGGTGATAAACCTGCTGGTGACTCAGCGGAAATTTCGACAATATTGCCACACCATATTCTCCGCTCTGAAAGTCGATCGATTTGGCAAAGTAGAAATGCATCCCCGTTTTGGCTGCTATAAATTCGGCTTCATTCAGGTCGGTTCCGGAGCGTTTGGTATTTACATCGATCTCTTGTAGTGCCACGATGTCGGGTTTCAGATCAATGATGGTTTTTGCGGCAGCCTGTGGTTCGATAGTTCCTGGTTTTGATGGTGGATTGCCATGGGCAATATTGAAGGTCATCACTGTCAACCGAAATGGCGGGAGATTGCTGATCGGCTGGCTCAGTCCGGGACGAAGGCTGAATACAAGAATTACAAGCAGGACAGACGATAAATTGTTTTTCATCTGTTGAAAATAGCCATTGTTGCTTATTCCACTCTGATCCTTCCTCTGTACCTTCGCGCCGGTAACAAAGCGATTCAGCAAATTCTACACCGATGGATGATTTTCTCGCTGCACGATCGCAGATGGCGCTATCGCTGGGTTTTCACATCATCTTTTCCTGCATTGGCATGGTGATGCCATTTTTCATGGCGGTTTCCCATTATTACTGGCTGCGCACCGGAAAGCCCGTTTACCGAAATGTAACAAGAGCATGGAGCAGGGGCGTGGCAATATTTTTTGCGACGGGAGCAGTTTCAGGGACCGTTCTTTCTTTTGAACTTGGTTTATTGTGGCCGGAGTTCATGAAGCACGCAGGACCCATATTCGGCATGCCATTTTCCCTCGAAGGCACAGCGTTTTTTATCGAAGCTATCGCGCTTGGCTTTTATTTATACGGCTGGGACAAATTTAACAGGTGGTTTCATTGGTTCACCGGGGTAGTAGTCGGGGTCAGTGGCCTTTTGTCCGGTATCCTGGTGGTAGCCGCCAATGCCTGGATGAACAGTCCTGCCGGTTTTGATTATGTAGATGGCAAGTACATCAACATTGACCCCATTGCCGCAATGTTCAACAATGCCTGGTTTACCCAGGCGCTGCATATGTGCGTTGCCGCGTTTGTCGCTACAGGATTCGCCGTTGCCGGAGTCCATGCGCTTATGATCATCAAGAAAAAAAATCTTCACTTTCATACAACAGCTTTTCGGATCGCGGCCATCTTCGCTACCGTTGCTGCCCTGCTGCAGCCGATCAGCGGAGACCGATCGGCGAAGGACATCGCTGTAAGGCAGCCCGCAAAACTGGCTGCCATGGAAGCCCATTTTCATACAAAAAAATCAGCCCCGCTGATCATTGGAGGCATCCCTGATGTCAAAAATAAACGGGTAGATTATGCGATAGAGATTCCGGGCATGCTCAGCTTCCTGGCCAATGGAGACTTTCATTCCGAAGTGCCCGGACTTGACAGGATCCCTGCTGAGAACCAGCCGCCGGTGGCCATTACGCACTATGCATTTCAAATCATGGTGAGCATAGGAATGATCCTTGTGCTGATCTCACTGCTTTATTTCGTTGCACTCTGGAAAAAGAAACATTGGCTCAGCAGCCGCTGGTTACTGAGATTGTTTGTATTTGCCATTCCCCTGGGTTATATCGCCATTGAAGCGGGATGGACCGTAACCGAGGTTGGCAGGCAGCCCTGGATCATTTACGGTTATATGCGTACGATAGATGCAGTGACTCCGATGCCTGGCATCCATTATTCCTTTTACCTGTTCACGGCTGTTTATCTTTCACTGGCGCTGATGGTGACCTGGCTGCTCTACAGGCAGATCAGGATGGTGAGCGTTCTTTATGATATTCCCGATTCAGCGCAAAATCCAAATACACACTGATATGCTCTACGTAGTGATGGGATATTTGTGGGCTGCCATTCTTCTTTACCTGTTGCTTGGTGGAGCTGACTTCGGCGCGGGAATTCTTGAGCTCTTCACTTCCCGCAAGAACAGGAGTAAAACAAGAAGAACGATGTATCAGGCAATCGGTCCGATCTGGGAGGCCAACCACATGTGGCTGATCATTGTGATAGTCATCCTGTTTGTTGGATTCCCGGTCATTTATACTACAATGTCAATTCATATGCATATTCCGCTTGCCATCATGCTGCTTGGAATTATTGCAAGGGGCACCGCGTTTGCATTCAGGAACTATGACGCAGTGATCGACGACATGCAGAAATGGTACACGCGGATATTTGTGCTCAGCAGTTTCGTAACGCCATTATTCCTGGGGATTATTGCCGGAAGCGCGGTATCAGGAAAAATTGATACCAATGCCAGCACTTTTATGGATGCGTATATCTTCAGCTGGCTCAATTTGTTTTCGATCTCTATCGGACTGTTCACTATTTCCATTTGTGGTTACCTCGCTGCCATTTTCATCATAGGGGAAACATCCGACAAGGAAGATCAGGCACGATTCATAAGAAAGGCCATGCACTTCAACCTGGCGGCGGCCATTTCGGGTTTTCTTGTTTTCGTAACTGCATATTTTGATCAGATCCCACTGTTCAACTGGGTCTTCGGCAATACTCCGGGCCTCGTGGCGATATGCTCGGCCTTGACATCACTGTTGGTGATGTGGTGGCTGCTTTTGCGCAGAAAAAAACGCCGGGTGATAAGGATCCTTGCCGGTTTCCAGGTGACAATGATATTGCTGACCACAACAATCAGGCATTACCCGAATATTGTGATCCTTAAGGGCGGCAATTACCTTTCTCTGCTTGAACACGCTGGAGAGGAACAGGCAATATTTTATTTGGCAATCGCCTTGCTTTCAGGCAGCGTTTTCATACTGCCTGCATTGTTCTACCTACTGTACAGTTTTCACCGGCAACCTGTTCATTAGCGGTCCGACTTTGACAATTATTTCCCATTTCAGGAAAACGACTCTGAAGCTTCAACTGGCAACAGCTTGTGCAACAACGGTGTGGAGGATGGCATGTGGTTGGTTAAACACCATCAACTATATGTATATGGCAATCATCAACACAATAAGGGAAAAGAAAACATCGCACCAGAAAGCGGCCCTCATTGCCGTGATGATGATCCAATACATCCTTTCAGGTTTTTCAGGCAGTGCCCAGGCAGTGACCGAAATCATCACCGACTATAACGGGTACTGGAAGTCGGCTACCACTGCTATGAGTTCAACAAGGCCCGACAACGACCACAACCTCCTTGCATTCAGTTATGGAGGGTTGCGATATTCTACCGGGGTAAATGACGCCCTACTGACCGCTAACGGAGAGAGTTTTGCTGCCGGCGACTTTCGCGCACTGGAAATGACTAACTTCTCCGGAACCCTCAACGGCAACACCAAGATCGCCCTCGGCGCAATGAAAGACGGCGTCTTCAACGGCCGGGGTGCCACTCCTCCGTCAAGAAGCATAGCCCAATACTTAAATGACGGAACACAGGGTCTTAACCTGGGTACAGGTATTGCCAACCTGCCTGTAGGAACCCTGAACTTCTCGATCGGAGCGATCAATGATTCACTCCTCGGTGACAACATGCCTGACATGTTGATCACCCAGATTGCCGACCCTTCGGGGGTAGCTGATCGTTATGAATTCACAGATATTAATGGCGTCAGGATTGGTAATTATGTAGATGTCAACCTCAATGGAATAGCGGCCGTAGGACGATGGGTGGCTGATTTTTACGAAGCTACCGGCGCAACAATACTTACTTCCGGCTATACGCAAACGGAGCGATATCTTCGATTGTGGGCCGCAGACTTCAGTGCATTTGGCATAAACGCTTCAAACGTCGCCCAGGTCGCCTACTTCCGGATCACACTCAACGGAAACAGCGACATCGCCTTCGTGGCTTATAATACAAAAACGATCACACTCAACTCCACGCTGAGCCTGCCTGCTGCAGCACCCCGGGTGGCCAGGACAACAACTACTGAACCTTCTACTAAGTCTGTTAAGTTGTTCCCTAATCCGGCTACTGCGTCGGTCACCATTTCGCACGATGTGGCTCGCCAGAATGAATGGATCAGCATTTACAACATGCAGGGAGTAATGGTTTCAGGAGCTGCTGTCGTCAAGGGTTCTACCCAGTCCAGGATCAATATTTCTGGTCTTCGCCCGGGCACGTTCCAGGTGGTGTATACCAACGGTGCTGATCGCAGCGCTCAATTACTGGTTGTCAGATAACCAGTTGACAGCGCTTAACCCTGCTTTGATGAGGGGAAAATGTCTTGAAATGCAATTTTAATTCCCTCCCCGGGAATGGCATATAAAATCAGGCCTTATAACTGGCTGATCAGAAGCCGATTGGCATCTGGCACTAACTGTGCAATCATGTATCAAATTCATTGATCCATGAGAACGAGCTACAACAAAAACATCAACAGCCCTTCAACCAGAAATAGGTTTGCAGGTGCAATTGTTGCCGCCTGTGTTTTCTCCATGACTTCGTCTTCTGTTACCGCCCAGGTCGTTAATGAGGTCATTACGGACTACAATGGCTACTGGAAATCGGGAACAACGGCCCTGAACTCAATAAAGCCAGACAACAATCATAACCTCCTTGCATTTACATATGGTGGAACCACCTATTCAACAGGAGTGAATGACGCGTTGCTTACTACAAAGGGTCAAACCTATGTCGCCGCTGATTTTCGCGCCCTGCCAATGCAGAATCTTACCGCTGCGCCAAACTCCGAAACGAAGATCGGCATCGGGGCTATGGTTGAGGGTCTGCGTTCCAATTCAGGAGTTGGCCCATCGAGGTCATTGGGCCAGTATCTTAATGACGGCATCAATGGACTGAACATCGGAACGGCAGTAGCCAATCTTCCTGCAGGAAGCATGTTTCTCTCTGTAGGTACAATTCTTACCGCAAATATCGGAGACAATGTGCCTGATATGCTGATCACCCAGGTTGCAGATCCTTCCGGGCAGTACGACAGGTATGAATTCACCGATATCAACGGTGTGAGGGTCGGGAATTCTGTAGATATTGTATTGAATAATATTCCTCCTGTTGGCCAATGGACGGCTAATTTTTTTGAAGCTACAGGCTCTACCATCCTTACTTCCGGACTGTCAAATACTTCAAGGGACCTCAGGCTATGGGCGGCTGATTTTAGTGCCTTCGGGATCAATGTTACCAATGTTGCGAGCGTGGCATATTTCCGGATCATCCTCAAAGGCACCAGCGATATCGCGTTTGTGGCTTACAACACCAAAACAATCACACTGAATTCTTCATTAAGCATTACAGATCCTTCAACGAGGCTCAGCAGGAATACTAATGTAAATCCGGTTGCCAGGACAATGAATATCTTCCCTAATCCTGCTACGAACTCCTTCACCATCTCACATGATGTTGCCCGGAACAATGAAAACATGATGATCTACAATATGCAGGGTGTGCTGATGCTGAGGAATCAGGCTGTGGTAGGCAGCAGCAAGACCACTATAAATATTTCTTCACTGAAAGCAGGTTCTTACCAGGTCATTTATTACGATGGCATTAAGAAAAATTCCAGTCTGCTGGTGGTTAAATAACCTCAGTTCATTGAGTTCGGAAAATACCATCTACCCTTAGTAACTTTTTCATTACCATTAATATACGGGGGTTTTCATTATTTTCGGTTATGATTTTGATCGTAGACGACAAAAGGGAAAACCTCTTTTCTCTCCAGAGACTGCTGCAGATCCATAAATTCAAAGTCGATACCGCAAACTCAGGCGAGGAAGCTCTCAAAAAAATACTTAGGAATTTTTATGCTCTGATCATCTTGGACGTTCAAATGCCTGGAATGGATGGTTTTGAAGTAGCAGAAGCCATCTCTGGCTATGGAAGATCTAAAGAAACACCCATTATTTTTTTGTCGGCCGTAAAAATCAACAAGACTTTTATTACAAAAGGTTACGATTCCGGTGGCATCGATTATGTGACCAAGCCTTTCGATCCTGATGTACTGTTGTTAAAAGTCAAGACATTTCACCGCCTCTCTGAACAGCGAAGGGAGCTAAAGGAGATACAGCTCATCCTTCAGGAAGAGATCGAATTCCGAAAAAAAGCGGAGAAGGAACTCTCACACTCTATCGAAGAGCTGAGATCCATTCTCGAATCCATCCCACAGATCGCATTTCTTACCGACGCTAAGGGGTCCGTTGAATTCGTCAACCAACACTGGTTCAATTATTCCAACGACAAATTGGTGTTCCCGGAAACTGCTCCCGACGGTGAAACCATTGCCGAATGCATGCAGGCCACTATAAGGTCGGAGGAGCAGCAGGTGATCGACGTATCTATCAGGCAACTGAATACCGGGCAGTTCAGGTTTCACCGGCTCAGCGTCACTCCAGTTAAAAAGGACAACAGGATCATCAGGTGGGTGAACGTTTTCACCGACATTCATGATCAGAAAATGGCCAACCAGCTACTCGAACAACGCGTTGCCGAAAGAACAGAAGAATTGCACAAAATTAATATTGAACTGGAAGCAAGCAATCACGACCTCCAGCAGTATGCCTCCGTGGCATCCCACGACCTGAAAGAACCACTCAGAAAGATCCAGATTTACAGCGACCGGATAAGGAATCAATATCTCAAAAATGACTCCGATGTTGACGTGTACATGAATAAGATCATGACCTCCTCACAGAGGATGACCATCCTGATCAATGACCTGCTGAATTACTCCCGCCTGTCGGGTGATGGTCTTTTTGAAATAACCAATATCAATACTATCCTTGAAGAACTGATATTTGACCTGGAGCTGCTGATTGCCGAGAAAAATGCCTCGATCAACATTTCGATGTTTCCCAAAATGGAGGTGATTCCAGGACAAATAAGGCAACTGTTCCAGAACATCATCAGTAATTCCATCAAATTCTCAAAGAATAATTTGCCTCCTGTCATAGATATTGTCGCGGAGATCACAGACAGCAAGAATCCTGAATTGAACGCGACGGGTTCGGGTGGATATTGTCGCATTACGATAAGCGACAACGGGATTGGATTCAATGAGATCTATAAGGACAAGATCTTTAACATGTTCCAGCGCCTTCATTCCAAGGAAGCCTTCGAAGGAACAGGCATCGGCCTGGCTATTGTGAAAAAGATCATCGATAAACACAACGGCGTAATCACTGTTCAAAGCAAGGAAGGCCATGGAACCTCCTTCACCTTTATTCTTCCCATTTTTCAGAACAGCAACATACCGGTGAAAGCCAATGCATCAGCAAACATTTAATTTGAATCCATGAAAACCTCATTCAGACGGAATATTGTCATTGGCTTTGGTGTGTCCTTACTACTGCTGCTCATCAGTTCCGCCGCTTCGTTTGTCAGCATCCGCCTTCTGCTTGACAATTTCGGGAGAGTCACACATACGCATGAAGTACTCAACGTACTGGAAAAACTCAACCGAAAACTCGTTGAAGCTGAAACTTCATTGAGAGGCTTCGCGCTCACCCAAGATGCAACCTTTTTGACTTCTTATACTGAGGATAGCACGGAGGTTAAAGCATTGCTGAGGGACTTCGCATCCCGGACTTCTGACAACTATGCTCAGATCAGAAATCTTGACTCTCTCACTAAGCTTGTTGACAAGCGACTGACCTATTTGTCTGGTGGAATGTTGATCCTGTCGGGTGATCAACCGATCACAAAAGAACAATGGCTGAGCGGAAAAAATTTGATGTCTAAAACCACTGACCTGATCAGGCTGATGGAGGAAATTGAGCAGAACTTATTGCTTCAAAGGAGTACGATGGCGGGAAGATTCTCACAATTCACTCCTATGCTGATCGTATGTGCAGCGATAATCTCCATCCTCCTTACCACTGTTTTTTATCTGAGGGTGATGAGCGATCTCAGAAAAAGGGTCAGGTTACAGGAAGAACTCATCAAAAAGGATCGAGAGATCAGCGAAAGGATCAGAATCATCAAAGAGATCGCCGACAAGATCTCCGGAGGTAATTATCAAATAAGACTGGACGATGAAGGCAAGGACCTGCTTGGGAACCTTGCCGGCTCACTCAACAAGATGGCGGAGTCTCTGAATTACTCTTTCGGTGTGTTGTCAGACAAAGAGTGGCTGCAGGCGGGAATCGCTGGGCTAACTATCAGAATGCAGGGTGAGAAGTCTTTGAAATTGCTGTGCAGTGATATCCTGGATTTCGCGGTAGCTACCACCGGCAGCCAGGTGGGTGCCTTTTATCTGCTCAATGATAATCACCTGGACCTAATAAATACTTTTGGTCTCGAAGACGGGGTGCAAAAAAAAATAAAACTGGGTCAGGGTATTGTTGGCCAGGTTGCGGCAGATAAAAAACTTATTCATTTTGAAGGGCTGAACGACGAGAATTTTATGATCAGTTTAGCCTCCGGGATGATCAAACCCAAGGGCGTCATTGTTTTTCCGGTCATCCACGAAAACAAAGTGCTGGGTGTTATCGAATTGGGCTGCCTGGATGGTTATCATCGTAATCATCTGCATTTCATCCAGAGTATCGAACAACAGATTGGTATCGTAATTAACAGCACCGGCAATCGCCAGCGGTTGCAGGAACTTCTGGAGGAGACCCAGGCGCAATCAGAGGAATTGCAGACTCAGCATTCCGAGCTGGAAAATGTGAATGAGGAATTGCGGCTGCAATCGCAGAAACTGCAGGTGTCGGAAGAGGAACTCAAAGTGCAGCAGGAAGAACTCATGCAATCGAACACCGAACTGGAGGAAAGGACCAACATGCTGGAGGAAAAAAATAGCCTGATTGAAGAGAGAAACCAGGAAATACAGGAAAAAGCCCGTGAGTTGGATATAAGCATGAGGTACAAGTCCGAGTTTCTGGCCAACATGTCGCATGAATTAAGAACTCCACTGAATTCCATCCTTCTGTTATCGCGGTTGATGTATGAAAATAATGAAGAGAATCTGACACCCGACCAGGTTGAATTTGCAAAGGTGATCCAGACTTCAGGTCAGGCCTTGCTTTCACTAATCGATGAGATCCTGGATCTGTCGAAAATTGAATCCGGGAAAATGCAAATTGAAGTCGGGGAGACATCTTTGCGCGAGATAGGAAATGACATCAATTCCCTGTTCTATCCTATCGCAAAAGAAAAAAATATTGAGTTCAATATTGAGTTCGATTCCGACGTTCCTGCAGTTGTTGAAACAGACAAAGCGCGCCTGGAGCAGATCATCAAAAATCTCGTGTCCAATGCGATCAAGTTCACATCCCAGGGTGAAGTGAAAATGAGGATAAGAAGGGATCCGGACAGGAACGAATTCATGGTTTTCGATGTAGTGGACACAGGTATTGGCATACCTGAAGACAAACACCAGCTGATATTTGAGGCTTTCCAGCAGGCCGATGGATCAACAAGGAGGCAGTATGGTGGTACCGGCCTGGGGTTGTCCATCAGCCGTGAACTTGCGCGGCTGCTGGGAGGGTCGATTGAATTGAAGAGTAGTCAGGGAGAGGGGAGCACTTTTAGCCTGAGGATACCATTACAAAACGATCCCGGACTGGCCAGTGAGGATCTGCCAGTTACAGGACAGCAAAATGGCGAAGCTGGAACTGCTAAGAACGGGGTAGAAGTTCTGGTGACGGGGCACTCCGTTCCGGATGACCGGCAACTGGTGAGAACTGCAGACAAAACGATCCTGATCATCGAAGACGACGTGCCTTTCGCAATAACCTTGCTTGAATTTTCGCGAAGGAAAGGGTACAAGGGTATCGTTGCCTTAAGGGGGGATGAGGGCCTTGAACTTGCGAGAAAATACCGGCCTACCGGCATCCTGCTGGATGTGAACCTGCCCGTAAAAAATGGATGGGAGGTGATGAAAGAGCTTAAGGAAAATTCACGTACCAGGAATATTCCTGTTCATGTGATGTCCTCCACAGAGCTCGGCAAACAAAGCCTGAGGAATGGTGCGATGGATTTTATCAATAAGCCCGTTGCATTTGAAAAAATGGGAGAGGTGTTTCAAAATATTGAAATGATCCTTAAACGCGAACCCAGGAAGGTGCTGATAGTGGAAGAGAATCCGAAACATGCGGAGGCCCTTTCCTTTTTTCTTGAAAACTTCCAGGTTAAATCCATTATCAGGAACAATGTCAGGGAAGGGATTGCATCACTTTTGGAAAAAGATGTCCATTGTGTTATCCTGGACATGGGAATAGCCTACCAGAAGTCCTATGACATCCTTGAAGAGGTGAAGAAGACGCCCGGCCTTGAAAAGCTGCCGATAATTATTTTCACCGGTAAGCATCTTTCAAAGGCTGAAGAGATACGAATCCGCCAGTATGCGGATTCCATTGTAGTCAAGACAGCACATTCTTATCAGCGTATCCTTGATGAAGTTTCGCTCTTCCTCCACCTGATGGAGGAACAGCCTGACACAGCAGGTGGTTCCTTCAAGAAACTCGGACGGCTGGGAGAAGTATTGGCAGGGAAAAAAGTACTGATCGCTGATGATGATGTACGAAATATTTTCTCCCTGTCGAGAGCGCTCGAGAATTTCGAAATGAAAGTGTACTCGGCTACTGACGGCCGGGAAGCACTCCAGCAGCTTTCAGAGAACCCCGAGATTAACATCGTGTTGATGGACATGATGATGCCCGAAATGGATGGCTATGAGTCTATGAAAGAGATCCGCAAAATCCCCCGGTTCCAAAAAATTCCGATCATAGCCGTAACTGCGAAGGCCATGGCGGGAGACCGGGAAAAGTGTATTCGTTCAGGGGCTTCCGACTATATTACAAAACCCGTGGATACAGATCAACTGCTGTCCCTTTTGCGTGTCTGGTTGTATGAACAGGCCTGAATTGGATTCACATAAACTGATTTCACATTTGAAAAAAAAGGTATTGATCGTTGACGATGATTCAAAGAACATATTCGCTTTGAAAGCTGTTCTGCAATCAAAGGGATATTCCTGCCTCGCTGCCGTTGGCGTACAGGATGCGATGGACAGGCTGGAGAGGAATGATGAAATTGGGATCGTACTGATGGACATGATGATGCCCGACATGGACGGATACGAGGGTATACCCACGCTCAGGGCCAAAGGTTTTCGCATTCCGGTGATCGCTGTCACGGCACAGGCTATGGCGGGAGACCGCGACAAATGTCTTGCTGCCGGTGCCGACGGTTATCTATCCAAACCCATAGATGTAGATAAACTTCTTGATATATTAAAGACCCATATAAATGGAAAAGGTGATAAGGGACCAGGTCAATGACCACCAGGTGGAGATCCTCCTGAATGACCTGCTTGAAATTTTTGGATATGACTTTACTAATTATTCTCCTGCTTCCGTAAAAAGACGGATCAACCGACTGTATGCCCTGGATCATTTTATTTCCTTCGCAGAATTCAGAAACCGTGTTATTCATGAAGACAGCTATATCAGCCGCTTTATTCAGGAGCTGACTGTGAACGTTACGGAAATGTTCCGCGACCCTGAGTTCTATGCAACAATCAGGCAGAAGGTGTTGCCTGTATTATCCACACATCCATTCATCAGGATATGGCATGCCGGTTGTTCCACCGGCGAAGAAGTGTATTCAATGGCGATCTGCCTGAAAGAATCGAACCTGCTGCATAAATCGTTGCTTTACGCAACCGATATCAGCCCCGAGGTACTGAATGCTCTGGACAAGGGAATTTTTCCGCTCAGTATGATCAGGCAGTATTCGGAAAATTATCTCCGAAGCGGGGGAGCAGAAGATTTTTCAAATTACTATACTGCGAAATACGACCTCGCAAAATTCAATGACGAACTTAGGGAAAAGATGATCGTATCAACCCACAACCTTGTTTCCGATGGATCTTTCAATGAGTTCCAGTTGATCATTTGCAGAAATGTGCTGATCTATTTCAATAAGTCGTTACAGGAACGGGTCCTTACTCTTTTTGATGCGAGCCTTGAAAAACTTGGTTTCATTGGCCTTGGATCCAAGGAGCAGATCAGGTATTCAAATATTGGAAACAATTACACGCAACTAGATCCCAGGGAAAAGGTATGGCGCAAAATGATGTGAAAACCAAATTTGAAATCGTTGTTATCGGCGGTTCGGCAGGCAGCCTGGAGCCGGTGCTGACAATACTTGAAGCGTTGAAACCATCCCGTTTCGCGATCGTATTGATCCTTCACAGAAAAGCATCTAATGATTCATTACTGGCCAAAGTACTGGGCGGTCGATCGGCATATCCGGTAAGGGAAGCAGAAGAAAAAGAAAAATTAGAGGCCGGTGTCGTTTATGTGGTCCCGGCAGATTATCATTTGCTTTTTGAAAAAGACGGCACCATGTCGCTTGATGATTCTGAAAAGGTTAATTTCAGCCGACCGAGTATTGACGTGAGCTTTGGCTCTGCAGCGGAAGTGTACGGAAACAGGTTGATCGGTATCTTGCTTTCAGGCGGAAATACTGACGGGGCTGAAGGAATGAAAAAAATCAAAAGGGAAGGTGGGTATTGTATCGTGCAGGATCCCAATTCGGCGACGGTGACCGTGATGCCCGGCCACGCCATCAATGAAACAGAGGTGCACCAAATCCTGGTTCCCAGCGAAATTGCGGCCCTCCTTAACCGGTTATAACTTTTTGCATTTATGAACCCCAGACAAAACAACTTGTACAGGATGAACCAGACCATGCGTTGGTTTGGAGAAAAGGATCCAGTGAGCCTGAGTGATATCCGACAGGCAGGGTGCAGCGGGGTGGTTACCGCCCTCCATGAAATTTCGAATGGCGCGGTGTGGCCTGTGGCTGCGATAAACGAAAGAAAAAAATTAATTGAATCCGCAGGACTGGAGTGGTCGGTTGTGGAAAGTGTACCCGTTCATGAGGACATCAAAAGACGGACGGGAAATTTTCATCAGCTGATATCGCATTACCAGGAATCAGTCAGGAACCTGGGCATATGTGGGATTACCACTGTTACTTATAATTTTATGCCGGTGCTTGACTGGACACGGACGGATCTTTCCTATCCTATGCCGGATCATTCGCTGGCCCTCCGTTTTGAAAAGGCGGCCTTTGTGGCTTTTGATCTTTTTATTCTCAAAAGAAAAAATGCTGAGCAGGATTATTCCGAGGATGAGGTCAAAAGAGCCAGAAGCACATTCGAACAACTCAGTTCCACTGACCGCACCCGCCTTCAGCGAAACATCATTGCTGGTCTCCCCGGCAGTGAGGAGAGTTTCACACTCGATGCATTCCGCGAAATACTCGCCTCTTATGACGGTATCAGCGCCGGGGATATTCGAAACAATCTCCTGTTATTTCTACACGAGATCATCCCCGTTGCTGAAGAAGCCGGAGTAAAGATGGCCATCCACCCAGACGACCCTCCTTTCAATTTGCTGGGTTTGAACAGGGTAGTAAGCCAAACTTCCGATCTTGAACAGCTGTTTACTCAACAGTCGTCACCTGCCAACGGGCTCTGTTTCTGCACCGGCTCCTTTGGGGTACGACCTGACAATGACCTGCCGGCGATAGTCCGACAATTTGAAGACCGTGTGCATTTTGTCCACCTCCGGAATACCCGGAGAAACAGTTGGGGCGACTTTTATGAAGACAATCATCTTGAGGGCGACGCCGACATGTACCAGGTGGTCCGTGAGCTCGTGGTGCTCATGAATGCCAGGAAAACGAACCTTGCCATGCGTCCCGACCACGGGCACCAGATGCTCGACGATCTGAAGAAGCAAACTAATCCCGGATATTCTGCCATTGGCAGGCTGAGGGGACTGGCTGAAATCAGGGGTCTGGAAGAAGGCATTATCCGGAGTTTAATCGTTTAATATAACATCTTTCAATACTTTTATTGAGAATTAATACAGTCGATAACTCAAAAACGCAATCTTCAATATGGAACTGGGGTTTGAAAATAAGGTGATCATCGTTACAGGAGGGGCAAAGGGAATTGGATATGGAATTACACAGGTGCTTGCCGGGGAGAGAGCGATCCCTTTTATCATCGGCAGGAGTCAAAAAGACAATATTGCGGCGGTGGAAACCGTCGAAAAGGCTGGTGGTAAGGCCTTCCACGCGGTGGCCGAGCTCACCGATCCGGCTCAATGCCGACAGGCCGTGGAAACAGTGATCAAAGTAGCGGGAAAGATAGACGGGCTGGTCAATAATGCGGGGATGAACGATGGTATTGGCCTGGAACATGGCTCCTATGACGAATTCATGGCTTCGTTGCACCGAAACCTGGTTCATTACTATTTGATGGCGCATTATGCGCTACCCGAGCTGATCAAATCCAAGGGAAGTATCGTCAACATCAGTTCCAAGACAGCGACCACCGGGCAGGGGGGCACTTCCGCCTATGCTGCATCAAACGGAGGCAGGAATGCGTTAACGAGGGAATGGGCTGTTGAATTATTGAAATATCGCATCCGCGTGAATGCCATCGTGGTGGCAGAATGCTGGACACCGCTTTATGAGAAGTGGGTCAACACCCTGCCTGAACCCCAGGCAAAGCTGGAAGAGATCGTTTCCAAGATTCCGCTGGAAAAGAGAATGACTACAGCGGAAGAAATCGCCAATGCGGTGAGTTTTCTTCTCTCCGAGCGCTCAAGTCATACTACGGGACAGATCATCTATGTCGATGGGGGATATACTCATCTGGACAGGGCGCTTTTATGAATTCAGGCAATTTGCGGGTCTTCGTCTTTAGTTGCCGGCAGCACCCTGCGCCGGAGTAGTTTGCCATGCCGGCCGGAATCAGGGATTTCCAACGTATTTCTCCGTATATTAATTGAGGAAATGGAATGGCACGAATTTATGTCCCAGACCCATTGCCAGGAAGCTTTCATTTCACGACAGTAATGAGGAAACAGCAAAAATATTATTAAGGAATTGTGACGAAGTTGGATTTGCAAGGATAAGTAGGATAAAGAGTTATATAATATTTTTTTGTTAAAAGCAAGTTTTTGACCAACTCATTTAGAGGTAGTTGAACAGATTGAAAATAACCTATTTGGGGGATAGAATTCTGCCTGGCAAATTTTGATTTGCGGGTATTAAGAGTTATTTTCGCACATCCTTTTTGGTACAATATCCTGCAGGTGACGTAGACTTACGATATACAGTCCTCATTTGTTCTGAAAAACTGCCTGAACTCGTCATTTTCAATAAAACAAAATAAAGATAAAATATCAGTAAACGCTACTATGAAAACAGGATTGACTACTGCCCATAATTCCACGTTCTTACTGCTGATGCTTAGTTGCCTGCTTACTTTGGGTGCTTGCGTAAATTCCAGGGAAGTAACGAATTTTAATGACCTTACTGATGGTTCCATTCCCTCCTCCACGATCAATCTCGAACCGATCGTCACGAAGGGAGATATCCTGAGCATAACCGTGACCAGTCCGAACCCCGAAGCCACTGAAATGTTTAATGCACCCAATCTTTCCGTTTCCGGCATGTCTACTGCCGCGGCGGGAAATATATCCCCGTCTGCGGGTTACCTGGTAAATCAGGATGGATTTATCCAGTTTCCGGCCCTGGGCAACATCATGGCGTCCGGTCTTTCTAAGCAGAAGCTGAAGGATCAGATCACCAAGATGCTGGTTGACAATAAACTGCTCGTTGATCCCATTGTGACCATCAGGTACCTGAATTTCAGAGTTACGGTGTTGGGTGAGGTTGCCCGTCCGACCGTGGTGGCTGTACCCAATGAAAAAATTACCATCCTCGAAGCGCTCGGCCTGGCAGGCGACATGACCATTTATGCAAAAAGAAGTAATGTGCTGCTGATTCGTGAGGAAAAGGGGAGCAAGCTGATCAAACGCATCAATTTTAACAATAACGAAATATTTTCTTCCCCTTATTATTATCTGAAATCCAACGATATCGTATATGTGGAACCTAACAAACAGAGGGTCGCGTCAACAAGCCGCTTAACGCAGATCTTGCCGATCCTCATTAGTGGTTTGTCATTTACAGCGATCATACTTGACCGTGTGATAAACCGTTAAACTTATACTATGAGTGCTATGCAGGTAACAAAAAAGAATGGGATACAACACGAAGGCAACATTATCAACCAGATGCTCTTCAGATATCTGCCTTATTGGCCCTTATTTATTGTTTTGCTGTTGCTGGGAGTAGCGGCCGCATATACCTACATCCGTTACGCGATTCCGGTTTTCGAGGCCAGGGCCGCCATCATGATCAAAGATGAACGCAAGGGTTCCGATGATTCCAAAGTACTGGAGGCCCTGAATGTATTTGGTTCAAAAAAGACTGTTGAGAATGAAATACAAATTATCAAGTCCCGGAAACTCCTTAAGGAGGTAGTCATCAACCTGCGTCTTTATTCGCCCACCTACGAGGAAGGTAAGGTGAACACCACTCCGGCATTCCTGAAAAGCCCTGTTGACATCGAGATTAAAAACCCCGACTCAATGGTTGAAGCGGAAAAAGTCTATTTTAATTTTGATAAGAACAGGCAACTTGTGCTGATAAACTCGAAGGAATATCCAATCAATCAATGGGTTGGATCTCCCTGGGGCACAATCCGTTTTGTTCCCAACAAATATTTCAAGGAATCAATCGATCCCAAGCCGCTTTATTTTGCATTGGTGGATCCGAAGAAAGTGGTCAGCTTTCTCGATGAACAACTGACCATCAGCCCGTCGAACAAAATGTCCACGGTTATTAACATGACCGTCAAGGATCCTGTTCCGAGAAGAGGTGAACTGATCCTGAACGAACTGATCAAACAATACGACCGCGCCGCGGTGAATGACAAAAACGCTCTTGCACGCAACACCCTTGATTTCCTTGAAAAGAAATTGATGGCAGTGAAAACTGATGTGGATTCAGTGGAAAGAGGCATCCAGCGTTTCAAGACGACAAATAATGTAATTGACCTCAATGCGCAGGGTCAGCAATATCTGGGTAGTGTGGGTACCAGCGATAAAGAAGTCGGGACCATTGACCTGCGGTTGGTAGTGCTAAAGGAAGTTGAAGCTTATGTCCGCTCACGAGGGCAGAATGCAGGCATAGTTCCGTCTACTGCCGGCCTGGATGACGCTTCACTTACGTTATTACTCAACAAACTGTATGAGAGTCAGGCTAAATATGAAAAGCTGAGGGCAACTACCGGCGAGAACAGTCCGACTATGAAGGCTCTCGCAGACGAGATCAACACACTTCGCCCGCAGTTGCTTGAAAATATCGGCAGCCAGCGCAGTAATCTCATTGCACAGAAAAATAACCTTACCTCCACAACAAATAAATATTCTTCCCTGCTCCGCTCGATGCCCGAAAAAGACAGGCGACTTGTAGAGATCAGCCGGGACTGGGCGGTGAAGAAAAATAACTACGAAATGTTGTTGCAGAGGAAGGACGAAGCTGAACTGAGTTTTAATGCCGCAGTAGCAGATAGCCGTCTTGTTGATGAAGCCGAAGCTGGCAGCTTACCGGTTAGTCCGAATAAATTACTGGTTTACCTGATTGCCATTCTCGGTGGTATCACGGTAGCTGTTATTGTGGTGGCTGTCAAGGAAGGATTGAATAAAAATATACTCTTCCGTAGTGAGATAGAGAATTACACAAATGTGCCTATCCTCGGTGAAGTTATCCAGGACAATGGCGGGCAGGGTGTGGTGATCGCGCATGACAAGAAGAATTTCATAGCGGAACAATTCCGCCAGATCAGGACCTCGCTTAGCTACCTGGGTGTAAGTTCCAGGAAGAAGAAGATCCTGGTTACCTCAAGTATCTCAGGAGAGGGAAAGAGCTTTATTTCAGCCAATCTGGCCATTAGCCTTGCCCTGACGGACAAGAAAGTGGTTCTTTTGGAAATTGACCTTCGCAAACCGAAGCTTAGTGAAATTTTTGGCCTGAAATCGAACGCCGCGGGAATTAGTAATTACCTGATCGGGGAAAAAGAAGCGGATGAGATCATCAAGAGGACCTCGGTTAACCCGAACCTGTTTATTATCTCTGCCGGCCCGATACCCCCAAATCCTTCGGAACTGATCCTTAACGGAAAGATCCAGGAGTTGCTGGCCTATCTGGAAAATGCATTCGATTATGTGGTCATTGATACAGCACCGGTAAGCCCGGTCACAGATGCCTACCTGCTGTCACAATTCTGTGATGCTACACTTTACGTGGTAAGGCATGGCTACACTCCGAGAATTTATCTCCAGCTCCTGGATGAGAATAATAAGATCCGGGGCTTGAAGAACCTCGCATTGATATTCAATGGCGTCAAGGCCAGGGGAATAGGCAAGGGAGGATATGGAAATGGGTATGGTTATGGATATGGAGTAGGTTATGATGATGAGGATGTTGAAACAGGTGCTAAGAAATCAAAATCTATCTTCAATAAGGTCTATAAATAGAGGCAACTCGGTTTAAAGAGTATTGAAAGGATTCGGTCATTTACCCTGCTGTGAGTGAGTTGGCGAAGCCTTTTTGTAAAGAATTGAAAGAAAGATCGTAAGTTTAATCGTTATCTGCTATGAACATTGAGAAAACATCATGGTATGCATTGTACACCAAGCCACGCTGGGAAAAGAAGGTGGCTGAGATTCTTACCCGTAAGAAGATCGTAAACTATTGCCCGCTGAACAGGGTTCAAAAGCAATGGAGCGACCGTAAGAAGATTGTGCTGGAACCGTTATTCCGCTCTTATGTGTTTGTACAAATTCCCGAAAGCAGACAACTTGAAATCAGACAGACCGATGGCGTCGTTAACTTTGTATACTGGCTGGGGAAACCGGCAGTGATCCGCGAGAATGAAATCGATGTGATCAAACGCTTCCTGCACGACTACGAAAATGTTCAACTGGAAAAAGCCGAAGTCAACCTCAATGATACTGTAAGAGTCACGCATGGCCCTTTGTTATTTATGGAAGGGAATGTTGTTGAAGTTAAACATAAGACAGTGAAAGTGCTGCTTCCATCGCTCGGGTTTACTCTTGTGGCGGAAGTGGATAAAACCCATATTGAAAAAGTGACACTGGTAAGACAGTTCGATCTTTTACCCAACGAAAACATCAAGATCTCCAACTAACAGGGATCTCCCGTCAGCCCATTCGGGCGGGATTTAAATTCATATCATATTGACAGCTGCCTCAGGCATTCAGCCTGGAATGAAAAAGGGACTGATAAAAAATATCTTCTCCCTTGGTATCGTTCAGGTCGCCAATTTTGCTTTCCCGGTAATTACCGTTCTTGTAGTATCCCGGATCATTGGCCCCGACAAATTTGGAGTGATCAACTTCGCGGCCGCCTTCGTTACCTATTTCACCTTACTGATCAATTTTGGCTTTGATCTCTCGGCAACGAGGGTGATCGCCGCTAACCGCAATAACCTGGAAGAACGCAACCGGATCTTCAACCAGGTGATTCTTGCGAAACTGCTGCTGCTTGGGCTTTCCGCCGTATTGTTTATTTCCGCTCTTTTTCTGATCCCGCAGCTTAGGCAGGAAAAAACTGTTGCGATCTTTAGTTTTCTTATTTGTTTTTCCTGGGTCATCACCCCAACCTGGCTGTACCAGGGCATGCAGGAACTTTCGAGGGTGGCGATCTTCAATCTCTCGACGAAGGTTTTGTCAACCCTGGTTATCATTCTGGTGATCAGGGTGAAAAGTGATTATATCTGGCAACCTCTTGCGCTTAGCCTGGCGCAGATAACTGTCGGGGCCTACGCATTTTTTTTTGCTTTACGGCGCTACCGGATCACATTGCACTGGGCTCCACTTAAGCCCGTGCTGAAGTTGCTCTGGACCGAAAAATTGCTTTTTTTTTCCACTGTCGTGGTGAATTTGTACACGACCACCAATGTTGTTATCCTGGGTTTTATGCAATCCAACACCCAGGTGGGGTATTATACGGCCGGGTGGCGACTGATCACGGTGGTTCAGGCGCTGATCTCGCTTCCACTATCGCAGGCCTTGTTTCCATTTATTGGGGCGGCTTTCGCAGGAGGCAGAGAGAGAGGATTGGAGGTGGTCAGGCAGATTTTTCCGATTGTGACACTGATTACGTTTAGTGCATCCCTGATGATGTGGCTTTTCGGGCCAATGGCGATCCTGCTTTTCTTCGGCGAGAAATTTGCACCTGCCGTCTCCGTTTTCCGGATTCTGCTATTTGTACCCATAATGATTGGATGGAGTAACCTGTTGGGCATCCAGACCATGATCAACCTGAAAAAGGACAAGATGTTCTTTTCGATCACGTTCTGCGGCGCCCTTGTTAGCATTGGACTTAATGTGTTGTTAGTCAAGAATTTAGGATTTATTGGCACGGCATGGAGCTGGCTGATTACGGAAATGCTGATTACGTTGATGATGTTTCTGGTGCTTTATCGTGATGGGATCACGGTCCTGAAAGGCAAGTATTTCCACCCGGCTAATTTTGTGAGACTTATTCAGCCTATTGTTTTGGGAATTAGAAAGAAAATGAACAAATAAGCGTTAATGAGACAGCAAAGAGTAGATAACAGGGACAAAACAGAAACTGGAATATGAAATTTTTAATTGTCGGCACAGGGTTTTCCGGCGCCGTTCTGGCCGAAAGACTGGTAAATCAACTGGATTGTAAAGTGACCATCATTGATGAAAGGGATCATATTGGTGGAAACTGTCACACAAAAAGGGATGAGGCAACAGGAGTAATGGTACACACCTATGGGCCGCATATTTTTAACACCGACAACCTGGAGGTATGGGAATATATACAGCGGTTCGGCGCCTTTGAGCCCTTCATCAACAGGGTAAAGATCGTTTATAAGGGACAAGTGTATTCCATGCCTATAAACTTGCATACGATCAACCAATTTTTTGGCAAGACCCTGAACCCGGAAGAGGCCAGAAATTTTGTCGAAGGCCTTAGCGATCGCACCATCGGGGAGCCAAAGAATTTCGAAGAGCAGGCAATGAAGTTTATCGGGAAAGACCTTTACAAGGCTTTCTTCTATGGGTACACGAAGAAACAATGGGGCTGCGAGCCCACTGAACTACCCGCTTCCATATTAAAGAGGCTTCCGGTACGGTTCAATTACAACGACAATTATTACAACAACCCGATACAGGGAATTCCTGTAAATGGTTATACATCTTTATTTGAGAAGATGCTGGATCACCCAAATATCGAAGTCAGGCTGAGCACCAGGTTCGACTCCGCATTCGACATTACCGGATACGATCATGTGATTTATACAGGCCCTATTGACGCTTTCTTTAATTACAAACACGGCCGACTTTCTTACCGCACAGTATATTTCGAAAAGCATGAGGCCGATGGCGATTACCAGGGTAACCCTGTGATCAATTATTCAGAGGAATCGGTGCCTTACACCCGTGTGCACGAACACAAACATTTTGCGCCGTGGGAATCGCACGAAAAAACCGTTTATTTCAAAGAATACAGCAAGGAAACCGAGGCCGACGACATTCCTTACTATCCGAAAAGGCTGGTAAAGGATATGGAAGTGCTTACGCTGTACCAGAAAGAAGTGGAGAACCTCAAGGGATACACTTTCCTGGGAAGATTAGCCACCTACCGTTACATGGACATGCATCATGTGATTGCAGAAGCGCTCACGGCTTCAAAAAAATTCACGGGTAAAGCCGTTTAATGACACGACCCATTCAGCAATGACAAATATTTTTCTTACCACTGAAATTCCCAAGGGGCAAACCGCGGCAACAAAAGCCCGGGTTGATGTATTGAAAATCCTGACGGACAGCGGCTACCAGACCGTGTACCTGCCATTGGTGTTGAATATCCGGAACATCCTTAAGTTTTGGAGACAACTTTCGGCTATCGCCACACCAAAAAGTCATCTGGTAATTGAATATCCCTGTTGGATGAAGAAAAGAATGTATCTGGTGTCCTTCATCTGCCGTATCAAGCGCATCAGGCTTTATGGAGTGATACACGATATCGGATCACTCCGTGAGAATCTGCCGAATGGGAAGGACCTGGCCATCCTGAAACTCTTTGATGGTCTGATCACCCATAACGACGTAATGTCGACGTGGCTCCGGGAAAGAGGTTATAAACGAAAACTGGTGCCGCTGAACGTATTCGATTACCTTTTGAACGACACCCCTACCTATGCCAGTGAAGCACTGACATCGCCGGCGAAAGTGTTTTACGCGGGAAACCTCGATTATAAAAAGGCCAGATATATTTACGATTCCAGCCTGAACAATTTCCATCATGTGGAATTGCAACTTTTTGGAGTGAATTTCGACTCCACAAGGATATCAAATTCGGCCGTCAACTACATGGGAAGTTTTGATGGAACATCACCCGTTTTTACAACGAATTATCATTTCGGGCTAATATGGGAGGGAGATAGCGTGGAAAGTTGCACTGGCCCGATTGGTGAATATATCCGTTACAATAACCCCCATAAGTTTTCACTTTACCTTGCGTTGGGTTTACCGGTAATCGTTTGGAAAGAAGCGGCAATCGCACGTTTTGTTTCGGACAATAATCTTGGTATTCTCATTGAAAAACTTACAGACCTGGATGAAATGATTACGCAACTTACCGAGGAGCAATACCAGACGTATGTGAAACAAGTTAGCAGATTGACAAGAAAAGTAAGGTCTGGTCAATTTTTAAATACGGCAATGGAGAAACTTTTAGCCTGATGAATCGTTCGCTCGACAATTTTCAGAAATATTTGTTCATCCTGCTGATCTATCTGTCGGGCTTCTCTGCTTTTGCGTGGGACCTGATGAAGATCGCAAGCAAAACGCCATTATACCTTGCATTTGACGTATTGATCATCTCTGTGGCCATCCTCAGCTTTTCACATATGAGAAGTCGGCTGATCTATATTGTTCTGTTTATTTTGTCCGGGATCGTGATGAATCTCACCTACTCGGAAACGAGTTTATACCAATCGTTCAATGGTATCCGTGAAATCTTCATGGTAATCGCCGCGGTGATTTTCTTCAATAAGATATTTGCCAAAGGCAATGAAGCACTGGTAGAAGAATACATTGCGATCATGAAGAATTTCGCCTGGGTGTTTCTTATTTTAAACGTACCGATCGCGTTATCGCAATACCTGATCAACGGTCCGACGGACGCGGTGGGAGGCTCTTATGGTTATGGAGGCAGCGGCGTACTTACCCTGTCGATAATTTGCCTGGTATACTTCATGCAACTTTACTACCAGGGCCGTTTCATTTTGAGCGCGATCCTTTTTCTTACGCTGGTGCCGTTGTTATGGAATGAAACGAAGGTTTCATTTATACTTATTCCGGCTATGATATTTGTGTTAAAGGTCAAGCCGAAGCTGAGCAACCTCCTGCTGGCAGTTGGAGGGGCAATTTTGTTTTTCTTCGTCTTCAACCATTTTTTTGAGGCTACCTTTCTTGATTTTGACGACAGCGCCTCCGGCATCTTCTCGAAGGACTTTCTTTCAGATTACCTGGCCGCAGACGTTTCGGTGTATGACGACATCCCCAGGATAACCAAGATCGTGCTCGCCTGGAATATGATGATGGATAACACCACTGCCATGTTCTTTGGATTCGAGTACGGCATATTCCGCGGCGGCAGTTCTATAGAAATGTCACATTTTGCCATCACTAACCAATGGATGCTTTTTGGGACCCGACCTTACATCTTCTTTCTGATGACGCAGGGCGGGCTGTTCCTGGTTACCGGTTTTTTTGCCCTGGCTTTTTACGCGAATAAATTTTTAAAGAACAGTAACAAGTTACAATGGTTTCTTTTCGGCATGCTGATGCTAATCATGCTGTACAATGATACATTCCGTACCCATTGTTTCGTGATTATTTTTTTCTTCATGGTTTTTTTCGCCGCTTCGCCGGCTTACCGCCAACTGGTTGGTGATGAGCAGCGCGAAGAAAACGAAGTGGAAGCGTCGGAAATACCTGAACCCGTTAATTATCGATGATAAATATTAACATAATGTCCACACCCACAAAGAAAACAATATCAATGATCGGCCCTATAATGCCACCCGCCGGAGGCGTAAGCGTGCATATTGAGCGGTTGACGCATTTGCTGACGAATGATTTCGATGTGCAGCTTATCGACGAATCAAGGGTAAAGAAGCCAGGAATTCTTAACATCCGCAACTTCAATATTTTTGGTTACCTCAGGGCTCTTGCAAAAAGCGATATTGTGCACATTCACAGCGGCACACGATCTCTAAAGTACGCCCACATCGTAATCTCCCGGTTGATGGGCAAAAAAACGGTGCTGACAATTCACTTTTTAAAAAATTGCGACACTAAGCTCAAAGTAAAAATGGATGGCTGGATGTACAGTCTTCCACACCTGACCATCCCCGTTGCCAAAGACATTACCGAGCGCATCGCATTGACAAATAATGCTGTGGTAAAAGATGCTTTTTTACCCCCGGTACTCGAAACCGAACCGCCGATCCCCGTAGAGCTGGAAAACTGGATGGCGTCGAAAAAAGCAGCCGGTTATCAAATCGCCGTGGCGAATGCCTGGCGCCTGGACCACTACAAAGGAAAGGACCGTTACGGGCTTGATATCTGCATTGCCGCTTTCGACAGACTCAAAAATGAAGGAAAGAAGGTATGTCTGGTGTACGTGGTATCCGACCTCGGGGGTGAAATCGACATAAAGATCTATGAAGACCAGATTGCGAAATTGGGCCTCAGTGAAGTGCTGTACCTGCGTAAAAAACAGGTGTCATTTGTGAACCTGGTCAAGCAAGCCGACGTCGTGCTTCGCCCTACCAATGCCGATGGCGACGCCCTGACCGTGAGAGAAGCCCTGATCCTGGGAAAATCGGTGATCGCATCAGATGCGGTACCCAGACCCGCAGGTTCAATTATTTTCAAAAATCGTGACGCCGACTCCCTGGCAGAGATAATCAGCGGTTACGTTGCAGGACAGAATCGCGAGGTGAGAGCGAACGCCGGAGCCGTGGCCGATTACGGAAAATTTTATAAAGAAGTTTATTCAAAATTAAGTTAATGAAGCAATTAATTCAGGATTTCAAGACAGGCGATTTGTACGTAGATGATGTGGACATTCCAGGTATAAGCAAAGGAATGGTTCTCGTTGAAAACAAGTATTCGTTGATCAGTGCCGGTACCGAGAAGAGTACAGTTGATGTGGCAAAGGCATCGCTGATCAATAAGGCTAAAAAAAGACCCGACCTGGTGAAACAGGTCATTGCCAATTACAAGAAAGAAGGTTTGATGGCTACCATAGAAAAGGTGCGCACCAAGCTTGCCTCGCTCAAAGCGCTTGGCTACAGCACCGCCGGAACTGTGGTTTCAACATTAGACACCAACAATAAATTTCCTGTGGGTACACGGGTTGCCTGCGGTGGGCTTGACTATGCCTCGCATGCCTCCTTCGTATCAGTGCCGCAGAATCTTGTCGCGAAGGTTCCCGACAATGTGAGTCTGGAAGAAGCAGCATTTACGACCCTCGGTGCCATCGCACTGCAGGGGGTGCGCCAGGCAAATCCTACACTGGGAGAAAATGTTGGAGTGATCGGACTCGGGTTGCTGGGCCAGATCACCTGCCAGTTGCTCAGGGCCAACGGTTGTAAGGTTTTCGGTATCGATATCTCATCCGCGGCTATTGACTTTACAAATAAACAGGGTTACGCTGTGGCCTATCACCGCAACGATGGCAACCTTAAAAATGCAGCCCTCGATTTTTCAAATGGCTATGGGTTTGATAAAGTAATCATCACTGCCGGTGCGCCAGACAATGATCCGATCGTTCTCAGCACCGAACTGCTGCGACGTAAAGGATCGCTCATCCTCGTCGGGGCAGTACCAATAGAGATCCCCCGCGATCCTTATTTCTACCGCAAAGAACTGGATCTGAAAATATCATGTTCGTATGGTCCTGGCCGTTATGATGTAAAATATGAAGAGGAAGGCATCGACTATCCGGTTGGATATGTCAGATGGACGGAGCAAAGGAACATGGAAGCCTTCCTTGAGCTTATGTCTTTGGGGCTGATCAATGTGAAATCCCTGATCACCCATACTTTTGACATAGAACAGGGCACAGACGCTTATGAGATCATCCTCGGTAAGAAGAAGGAACCTTACATAGGCATGCTGCTTAGATACTCTGAGGAATATGCAAATCATAAACCTCCGGTAAAGGTTAAATCAATTATTAATGATAAACTGAATATCGGATTCATTGGTGCGGGCTCCTTTGCACAGTCATACCTGCTTCCGAATGCCAAGGCAATCGGCAATCTAGACACGGTGGTTACCCGTACCGGCGTCAACGCCAAGAATGTGGCCACCAAATTTGGTTTTGCGAATGGTTCAACCAGTTCCGACGACATTTTAAAAAATGCGGCCATCAACACGGTTTTTATTGCCACCCAGCATGATACCCATGCGAGGTATACGATCGAAGCCCTGAAAAATAATAAGGCTGTGTTTGTGGAAAAACCCCTCGCCCTTACTTACGAAGACCTGGAAGAGGTGAAAGCGACTTATGAATCGCATCCCAATCAACTGATGGTTGGATTCAACAGGCGTTTCTCGGAGGTTGCCGTACGCGCGAAGAAGGAATTTGCCACGGTAAGGGAACCACTGGTGATGAATTTCAGGGTCAATGCGGGATTCATTCCAAAAGATCATTGGACACAAAGAGAAGCAGGTGGCGGAAGAATCCTGGGTGAGATCTGTCACTTCATTGATCTGATGACCTATTTTGCCGATTCCCGGCCCACAAAGGTGTATGCCGAATGTATCGATTCGCAGAACGATATGTTGAAGAACGACGACAATATCGCCATTACACTTAAGTTTGAAAATGGATCGGTGGGCTCGCTGGTCTATGTGGCAAACGGCGACAAGGCGATGGCCAAGGAATACCTCGAGATCTTCGGAGGCAATGTAAGTTTTACCATCAATGACTTCAAGTCGGGTACACTGTATCGTGGTAACAAAGAAACCAAGATCGCCAACCAGGGCAAGGGGCACAAACAAGAGGTGGAAGCATTTCTTGCTGCGGTAAAAGAGGGCAAGCCTTCGCCTATTGATTTTGATTCTCTTTACCTGACTACACTTGTTACCTTGAAAATAGTAGACAGTCTCAGTACCGGATTTCCGCAAACCATTTCTGAATGAAGCTGGCCAAAGAAAGTCTCGACAAACTGATCGCATACTGCGAAAAGGAAGAGTTCAAAGGGTACGATCCCTATGATGGACTGAACAGCCGCTTTTTTCAGCGTCTGCCTTTCCTTCCAAAATCGCGGTTGCCAAGACTTGCATGGATCCAGCTTTTCAAAAGGCTGCCCATCAACCTTAGGCCACTGGCAGGAATCAGAAAGGAATACAATCCGAAAGGACTTGCACTCTTCATCTCGGGTTATACCAACCTGGCGATTGTTGAGGGATTGGACAGGCACCTGGAAAAGATCAATTTCTTTACTACCAAATTGCTTGAATCCAAATCGCCCGGATTTTCCGGCAGCTGCTGGGGTTATAACTTTCCGTGGGAGTCGAAGGCTTTTTATCAGCCGAAATTTACACCCACCATAGTTGCCTCAACATTTGCTGCCAATGCCCTCATCGATGCCTATGAAGCGACAGGGAACAAGCGCTTTCTGGCAGAAGGGATTTCCACAAAGGATTTTCTGTTAAAGGACCTGAAACGCACTACTCTTCCTAATGGAAATTTTGTGTTCTCCTATTCGCCTTTCGACAATACATCGGTGTTCAATGCTTCATTGCTCGGGGCAAGGCTGTTGAGCCGCATCTACTCTTACACTGGGGAAGAAGAACTGATCGAAACCGCAAAAAAGGCAATTGCCTATTGCTGCGACTATCAAAGAGCGGATGGATCCTGGACTTACAGCACCCTGCCATTTCACCAGTGGGTGGATAATTTTCACACGGGATTCAACCTGGAATGCATCATCGACTACCAGAAATTTTCGGGTGATCACTCCTTCGAAGCAAATATTAATAGTGGGATGAAATACTACCTGGAAGTCTTTTTTGACAAGGACGGAAGATCTGCCTACTATAATAACTCGGTTTACCCTATTGACATTCACGCTCCTTCGCAGTTGTTTGTTACACTCAGCAAGGCCGGAATATTTAATGAGCACCGTGAACTGGCTGAGAAGGTATTGAACTGGACGGTGAAGCACATGCAGTCACCTGGAGGATACTTTTATTATCAAAAGAGAAAATACCTGACCAATAAAATTTCCTACATGCGCTGGTCGCAGGCCTGGATATTTTATGGGCTCACGCATTTCTTGATGGCTGAAAAAAATCAAAATTTAAAACTTACATCAGAAAAGTTAGAGCTCTGAGAGTTGAGCATCACATTTTACTTAATACCCGTATATGAAAATCTGGTTCGACCTTTCTAATTCACCGCACATAAATATGTTCTATGATCTGATCAGGGAACTTGAAAGTGAAGGCAATGAAGTGATCATTACCTGCAGGCCGCTGGCCAATACTATTGATCTGCTTAATCAGAAAAAACTAAAATATACAGTGGTGGGGGAGCACTATGGAAAAAATCTCTATAAAAAGATGTTTGGGTACCCCATCCGCGTGATGCAGCTCAGAAAGTTCCTGCGCCGGCTAAAGCCGGACATAGCGGTTTCCCAGAGTTCCTTCCATTCGCCGGTGGTGGCCAGGTTGTTGGGCATCCCGTCGATCTATACCAACGATAATGAACACGCGATGGGCAATAAGGCTGGGTTTTATTTTGCTACAAGCGTAATGATCCCTGAGAACCTGCCAATAGACAATGTAGTTAGAAAAGGGGCATCCAGAAAAAGGGTGTCTCACTATCCCGGCGTGAAGGAAGGCATTTACCTCTGGCAAAAAGGGGAGCAGATACATAAATCACGAGAGCATCGTGACCTTTCGAAAGTGAAGGTATATGTGCGGCCCGAACCACTGACGGCACAGTATTACAAAGGGGGGTTGAATTTCCTGGATGATACGCTCGAACAGTTACAGGACAAGGTTACCGTGATCGTGCTGCCCCGTGATAACACGCAGGCTGCACATTTCAGGCAACCAAAATTTTCCAGGGTCATTGTTCCGGAAAAGCCACTGGAATTCGATCAAATAGCAGAGGACTGCACCCTGTTCATTGGCGCTGGCGGTTCGATGACGCGGGAACTGGCCATTTTGGGCATTCCAACGATTTCTGTGTATCAGGACGATTTGCTCGAGGTAGACAAGTTTCTGCTTGAGAAAGGTGCAATGCTTCATGAGCCGAATATTACGGCTGAGAAGGTGTTGCAATTCCTGAGCTCACTGCAGGAAAAGAAACCTGATCTTGATCTTATGATAAAGGGAAAGCAGGCATATCAGCTTTTAAAAACGAACATATATAAATTCAAAAAATAATGGTTAAAGTTGGATTAATTGGAGCAGGGAAGATGGGCATCTCGCACCTGGCTATCCTGGGAGCACACCCCGGGGTGGACGTGGTAGGCGTTTGTGACACTTCGAAGATGGTAACGGATGTATTGGAAAAATACGGATCGTTTGCTGGTTACGCCGATTACAAAAAAATGCTGAAGGAAACCAATCCTGACGCAGTTGTTGTTGCCGTGCCAACAAAATTTCATGCAATCATTGTAAAGGATCTCCTCGAAAAAGGCATTCATGTTTTTGCTGAGAAGCCTTTTTGCCTGAATGCCGATCAGGGTGAAGAACTGGTATTGCTGGCCAAGTCAAGAGGATTGATCAATCAGGTCGGCTATCACAATAAATTCATAGGCACCTTCACGGAAGCAAGAAGGATCGTCGATGGCGGCTGGCTGGGTGAGATCTATCACTTTACCGGCGAGGCATATGGCCCTGTTGTTACGAAAAAGAAAGCGGACACCTGGCGATCGGATCCAGCCGAAGGCGGTGGTTGCCTGATGGACTATGCTTCACATGTAATCGACCTGATCAACTACCTGCTCGCGCCGGTAACCAAAGTCCATGGCGCCATCCTTAAGTCGGTGTACTCCGGTGGAGTGGAGGATGCTGTTTATTCGCTCCTCGAACTGGCCAATAAAATGACCGGCGTGCTATCTGTCAATTGGAGTGACGAGACCTACCGGAAAATGTCCACTTCAATTACCATTGTTGGCACCAAAGGCAAGATCATATGCGATGCCAGCGAGATCAGGATCTACATGAACGAAGAAAACACCAGTGGCTACTCGAAAGGGTGGAGTACTAAGTATATAACCGATCTGACTGAACAGGTGGACTTCTACCTCAGGGGCGAAGAATACTCTGCTCAGCTTGATTATTTTATAAAATCAATAGAAGGAAAAGTGCCGAACACCATCAATACTTTTGAAACGGCCTGGCTCACAGATAAAGCTATTGACATCATTAAAAACGCTAAATCATAATTGATGGAAAGAATTCTTTTTGGAGATAACCAGTTTTTTGCTGTCAACCATATATCAGACGAGAAGTCCAGATCACAATCGATCCGATTCAAGGAAGATTCTGCCATCATCAGAACCCTTGACTATGCCAGGGATGCTGGGATCAATACCTTCATGTGTACCACGCACGACAGGATTGCCAACATCTGTGATTTTATCCGTGCCAATCCGGAGAAGTACGGAGATTTCAAAATTTTCCCCTGTATGCCGTATGCGCATAAATATGCCAATGCCGTCACTGAACTGGGAATAATGGGCACATTAAAAGAATATGTGCCGGGCAATTTCATCGGATCTCTGTTCAAAGGAGGTGTGGCCTATCTTTCGAAGGACTACCTGTCGATAATGGAACTCATGATCGATGCGGAAATGAAAATGTTCAAGGGCATCAATACGCCGGTCATCTTTCTACAGAACGTCATTACCGACTTACTGCTGGGACTGAGAATGAAAGAGATGCTAATTGCCTTTCACAGGTATGTCCGGAAAAAATATAATGCCGAGGCGGGTTTCATCACCATGAACATGCCCCGCCTGCTCCAGGTTCTTGAAGAGGGCGGGATAGAAAACCCCATTATCTGTTCTTCAATAAACAAAGTGGGATTCAGGATGTCGGGTGGCAAGGCGGTCTATGAAGAGACACTCAGGACAAAGAAATTCAGGGCCATCGCCATGCAGGTGCTGGCAGCAGGTGCAGTTCCTCCAAAGGAAGCGCTGGAATACGTGTGCAGTCTGCCCAATATTGAATCCATACTCTTCGGGGCCTCATCAAGAGGGAATATCCATGAGACCGCCAGTCTCATCAAGAAGTTTGATGAGAATAAACTAATCCTAAATCCAAACTCATGATAGTAGCCATCATCGCGGGCGCGCGTCCTAATTTTATGAAGGTGGCACCCATCATAAAGGCCATCGGGGATGCCAGCAACAACGGCGAAGACATTGATTACCGGCTTATACATACAGGCCAGCATTACGACAAGAAGATGAGCGGCGACTTTTTTGAGCAGCTGGGCATACCAGAGCCTCATGTAAATCTTGAAGCTGGCGGAGGTACGCAGGCGGAACAGACAGCAGCCATCATGGTTCGCTTCGAAAAATGGCTTACCGCCAACCCTGTAGACGTTGTACTGGTTGTGGGAGATGTAACGTCAACCATGGCCTGTACTATTGTGGCAAAAAAATTATGTGTTCCGGTAGTTCATGTTGAAGCAGGGATCCGTTCGGGTGACATGACAATGCCCGAAGAAATCAACAGGATCGTAACTGACGCGATCTGCGACCACTTCTTTACAACTAGCGAAGTGGCCAATAATCACCTGAGGAATTCCGGAGTTGACGAAAGTCGTATACATTTTGTGGGCAACACCATGATTGATACGCTATACAACAATCTTGACAAACTGAAGCAGCCCGCGATGTGGGACGAGTATAAACTTAAAACCGGATCATATTTCCTGGTGACCCTTCACAGGCCCGCGAACGTGGATGATCCTTTGAAACTAAGGGCGATGCTCGATGCGATCCTTGATGGCACTGATGACTCTCAGGTGTTGTTTCCTGTGCATCCGAGGACAAGGCAGAAACTAGAACTGATCAAATATCAGCATCCGAGACTATTTCAGGTTGAACCCATGGGCTACCTGGAATTTATTTTCATGGTGAAAAATGCCAAGGCGGTAATTACGGATTCGGGCGGGATTACGGAAGAAACAACCGTGTTGAGGGTGCCCTGTATGACGCTGCGTAATTCAACTGAACGACCCGAAACCATTACTACGGGATCAAACGAACTGGTGGGAACAGATCCTGCGAAACTATCGCCCTATCTGGAGAAACTGCAGGCGGGTAAGTGGAAAACGGGCGCCGTGCCGCCATTGTGGGATGGAAAGACATCCCCCAGGATCGTGTCCAGACTGATCGCGCTGTATTCTCAGGCGGCGGTCAGTGTATGAATTTAATAGTAATACATTATGAACTATAGATTTATCAGGTTCCTGCAGCTGGTTCTTGCGAGCCTCGACCTCATCACCCTGAACCTGATCGTGCTGATCTCACAGTTATGGCTGAGCGAATACATTCCTGTAGCCCATTTTGTGAGTTATGCCCGTTTCTGGTTATTCCTGAACCTCGCCTGGCTGCTCGTATGCTGGGTAGGAAATGCATACAATGAAAAGTACATCAATTCCTTTGAGCTTTTCTCAAGACGCACCACCCGGATCTATTTCGGCTGGTTGGGTATAGTAATGCTTTACCTGTATTTTTTCCAGCAGTTTCAGCTGTCGAGGTTATTTATTTCAGTAACTCTTGCCAGCATGGGCGTGATGTTGCTTATTAACAGGTTTATTTATCTGATGATCCGGCATTATTTCCGTCATCAGGAATACCTGGTAAGGAAGGTGGTTATTATCGGCTATAATGATGTGGCAAAAAAACTGGTTCATTACCTTGAAGAAGAGGGGATGAATACAGAGATCATTGGTTTCTGCGAGGAGCAAAAAAATGTTCATGAACTCTCAAATTATCCCATAGTCAGTGGAATCGGTGGGGCAATGAGTATATCGAAACAATACCAGGTAAATGAAATTTACTCGACTATCGGCCCCGAACAGGATGCCGATATATACGAACTGATGATGCAGGCCGACCAGGAGTGTATCCGCTTCAGGATCATTCCGGATCTATCCTTCTTCATCAAGCGCCCGGTATACATTGACTATCTCAAGGATATGCCGGTCTTGTCCATGCGTACTGAACCGCTAAATGATGTCAGCAACAGAATCAAAAAAAGACTGTTCGACATAGTTGTCAGCCTGCTCGTCATTGTGTTCATTCTTTCCTGGCTGGTGCCCATTATGGCACTTCTCATTGCCATCGAATCCAGAGGGTCTATATTCTTTGTGCAGGAAAGGAGCGGAAAAGACAATCGGTCTTTCCGTTGCTATAAATTCCGAAGTATGAGGGTGAACAAGGATTCAAACACCAAACAGGCTACCAAGAACGATACCAGGCTCACCAGGATCGGGAAGTTCATGAGGCGCACAAATATTGACGAATTTCCGCAATTTTTCAACGTACTAAAAGGAGAGATGAGCATCGTAGGGCCTCGTCCACACATGCTTAAACATACTGAGGATTATTCGAAGGTTATCGGCCAATACATGATCCGCCAATTCCTGACACCTGGAATTACCGGCTGGGCGCAGGTTAATGGTTTCAGGGGCGAAACAAAAACGGTGATGCAAATGCAACAGCGGGTGGAACACGATATCTGGTATATGGAAAACTGGAGCATCTGGCTTGATGTTCGCATTATGTTCCTGACGGTGTACAACACATTCAGGGGGAATAAAAATGCATTCTGAGCCGGTTCAATAATAAATTATCAGAACAAAAGCTCCCCCGGGGGCTTTTTTGATTTCTTTGCAGTGAGGGGATTAACAAGATTCAAAAAACTTAAAAAAGGGTTATGGCTTTTTTCTATAGGTTGTTGTCAATGATATTGCTTTTGTGCGTTCTGTTTTTTGGCAACGGATGTCAGAAGGAAGTGGATTCCGACCTGCCACCGGGTTCTCTTCCAGACTCGGTCTCGGGGCGTGGTTTCACGAAAACGCCGGTAAAAACGAAGCTTTTGGGTTCCGAAATCACTGAGGCTTCAGGCATTGCCGACAGCAAGGCGAACCCTGGTTTCTTATGGGTGGAAGAAGACAGCGGCAATCCCGCTGATCTTATCTTGCTTGGGCACGACGGAAACATCAGCAAAATCATTCCGGTTAGTGGTGCCAATAACCGCGATTGGGAAGATCTCGTACTTGGTGCAGGACCAGAATCCGGCAAAGACTACCTCTACATCGGGGATATCGGGGACAATAATTCGGAATACACCAGCTATGATATCTACCGAATGGAAGAGCCGCAGCAGGCAGTTTCGACAATTGCATCGTTCGATAAACTCAGCTTTTTGTATCCGGACGCTTCTCACGATGCCGAGGCATTCCTGGTTGATGCTGCTTCGCTGGATATATTTATTATTACCAAACAGGACAACAATTCAAAGATCTTCCGTCTTGCTTACCCGCAGTTTACCTCGGGTAACAATATGGCGGAGTTTGTTGCTGACCTTCCCTATAATGGGGTAGTCAGCGCCGCGCAGTCACCTGACAACAAGGAGATAATTGTCAAGACCTACACGAAATTGTTCTACTATAAGCGGGAAGAAGGAATGAGTATTTCTGATGCGCTGAATGGCGATGCGGAGGAACTCGATTATACTATTGAAGCGCAGGGAGAGGCGCTGACTTTTGCGGTGGACAACAGTGGATTTTATACTCTGCCCGAACAAGCACTCGGGGTGAAACCAGCCCTCAGTTTTTATCAAAGAAATTAATTGTCAGAATTGAGCACTTCTACAATGCCATCCATAGAAATGCTTAGATGACTTTCGTCATAAATACATTCGCCGTTTTTGATCACCAGCACCTGTGGCGACTCATGATTGACCATAAACAGGTCTGCTGTTTTGTCGGATAAATTTCTGAAGCTGATCAGGTCGAGGAAATAAAAGTCCATGTCCTCGGGATTTGAGGCGCGATCCAGCCGGTTTTTTGCCAATGAGCTGATTGAGCATCGACTGCTGTGTTTGAAGATCACCTGAGGCCGGACGGCTGAAGTGTCTATAATTTCTTTAAGCTGCGATTCTTCTGTTAATATTTTCCAGTCCATTCTATCTGCGTTATTGTTAACCAATAGTTCCAACCGCAAATTTACGACCATTTTCCATTGGCTAACAATTACAGACCTGCCGGTTAGGCGCTACCTTCCGCCGTAACCTACATATCCCTGAGTGGATTTACAACCTTTTTGTGCTACACATGAACTGATCCCGACCGCCGTGAAACACACTAGCGCCGCAATGATAAGCATCCTTTTCATTTAATGGTATTTAGAGTGACAAAATAAAGCCCGATGAAAAGGGAATACGCGATCATCAGGAAATTCAAAGGAGGCGGACAGACTTGGGGGATTGTGTAGGGTTGGAGTTACTAAATCAAAGTAAATAATAAAATCTCATTAATGCAAGTCCGGTGGCTGGTTTGGCAAAGAAATTCACAATATATTGTGCATTAATTACTTTGGATTGAAAATCCACCTAAAAACTGATGGGATGAGGGTACATTTTATGACTGCTGGCGGGCTCTGTCCGCAGCTGGGGCGGGCACTGTCGACAGTTACGGCGCGCGTCGCGCGTTCCATTCTGTTTCTTCGCCCTGACTTTTCGATATGCTTACCTTTGCAAACAACTTACCGGAACCAATTCTTAATACGTGACCTTACAATTAGTTAAACCGCTTGCTATCATCGACCTCGAGACGACAGGCATAAACCTTAGCACCGATCGGATTATTGAGATAGCCATAGTAAAAATATTTCCGGATGGCCAAAAGCTTGTCAAAAGAAAACTAATCAATCCGGAAAAACCCATTCCTCCCACTTCCACCGAAATACATGGAATTACTGATGAAATGGTAAAAGACGCGCCAACCTTCCGCCAGGCCGCCAATGAAATCAGGCAATTCATCGACAATGCCGACCTGGCTGGGTACAATTCAAACCGTTTTGATATTCCCATGCTTGCGGAAGAATTCCTGAGGGTTGCGCTGGACTTTGATTTTAAGAATAGGAAACTGCTGGATGTTCAGAAGATCTTTCATACCATGGAGCAGCGTACCCTTGCGGCCGCTTATAAATTTTATTGCAACGAGGCCCTGGTTGACGCCCATAGCGCGGAGGCCGATGCCCAGGCAACCTGGAACGTGCTTCAGTCGCAGGTTGAACGCTATCCTCAGCTGGGACTTACCGTTGAGAGTATCCTCAAATGTATTGGCGAAGAAAACACCGTTGATTTTGCCCGCAGGATGATCATGGAAAAGGGGGTTGAGGTTTTCAATTTTGGCAAGCACAAGGGACGTTCCGTTACCGACGTGCTAAAGGCCGAACCCCAGTACTACGACTGGATGATGAAAGGCGACTTCCCGCTCCACACCAAGCTTAAGCTTACTGAAGTTTTCAACAGGATGATGCTAAAGAAATAACGGGTGCACAAATTAGTAATCATACCAACGTACAACGAGAAGGAGAATATTGTAGCCATCATTACTGCTATTCTGAACCTCGGTCAGGACTTCCACGTGCTGGTGATCGACGATAGTTCGCCCGATGGCACTGCGGCGCTGGTGGTAACCCTGCAGAAACAACATTCTGAAGTACTTTTCCTTGAGCAGAGAATTGGTAAATCTGGCCTGGGCACCGCTTATATACATGGGTTTAAATGGGCAATCGCCCGTGGATATGATTTTATCTTCGAAATGGACGCAGACTTTTCGCATGATCCCCACGACCTTCAGAAACTATATCTCGCCTGCTCGAAACATGGTGCCGACGTAGCCATCGGTTCGCGTTACGTGAAAGGTGGAGGTACGGTTAACTGGCCAAGAAACAGGATACTGTTGTCAAAGGGAGGATCCTTATACACAAGGCTGATCACCTGGATTCCAGTCAAAGATACTACTGCTGGTTTTGTGTGCTTCCGGAGAGAAGTGCTTGAATCAATCAACCTTGACGAGTTACATTTTCTCGGTTATGCCTTCCAGATAGAGATGAAATTTGCCGCCTGGAAGCTCGGATTTAAAATCATCGAGGTGCCAATCATCTTTCGTGACCGTAAATATGGCGTATCAAAAATGCATAAGGACATCATCAAGGAAGGGGTTCTTGGGGTGTTAAAGCTAAAATGGTCCAGCCTCTTCAAGGACTACAGGTCGCGACTGAGGAAACTGCACGAGCAGAAGCAGGTAGTCTGACAAATTTTCAAGCAGCCTTTGTTGATATATACCTGACCAGTGACCTCTTGGCCACCGGCAAGAGAGTCTCATCAATGGGGAAACTCATGGTCGTTTCTATGCAGTAGACAGCGGGATTGGCAAATTCCTTTTTTCTCCTGATGAGGTCGGACTTTATGTGTTCATACGTGTTAGAAATGGTCCTGTCCCAGAAATCAATGAATTCAGTTTTCATCGACCTGTACTTTTCATCTTGTTTCTGAAATATACTCAGGCTGTACTGGTAAACCCTGGTGCGGGCAGATCCTCCTTCCGGAAGGAAAAAATATCCTTCATTAATCTCCAGCGGTACAATGCCAATGGGGAATATGTTCAGCTTGTTCTCAACAAATTCATAGATCTCGGTTCCGTTGGAGATCGTTGACTTGATTTCAAGAGCAGAATAATTAATGATCTCTTCAAGTTCCTGCATCAGTTCATCATCCTCGATCATCTGCTCATAAAGCATTTGCAGCTTTTCCATCTGGATGACGGTGAGTTTCTTTGGAAATTGTTCCTGCAGGTATTTTTTGTTTTCCCTGAATGCAACAATATTGTTGTAATGGAAGATCACATCAGCGAGCAGTGGATAGAGTTTATTTTGCCCGAAATGTTTGTTGACTTCCTGGAGATAGGCGAGGAGGGTGTATTTTTTAAGTTCAAAATCGATGTACCCATCCGCGAACCAGGTTTCTGACAGTGTTTTCATAACGTTGATTTGAAGTGATCGCTCTACTATCAATTTACGAAACTCTGCCCATAATGTCAAGAACCTAGAATTCCCTCTCGGGATTGAAGTTTTCAAGTTCCTTGGCCACGGCATTGAGGAAGGTTGAACCAAGGGCGCCGTCAATGATGCGATGATCATAAGATAGCGACAGATACATCATATGCCTTATGGCAATTGAATCGCCCTGAGCTGTTTCAATAACTACCGGTCTCTTCTTGATGGCACCTACCGCAAGTATTGCCACCTGGGGCTGATTGATGATAGGGGTGCCCATGATACTACCGAAGGATCCTATATTAGTGATGGTGAATGTACCGTTCGAGGTATCGTCGGGTCGTAATTTATTTGACCTGGCATTGTTTGCCAGTTCATTCACCTGCCTGGTAAGGCCAACAAGGTTCAGCTGATCTGCATTCCTGATCACCGGCACTATCAGGTTGCCGGAAGGTAGCGCCGTAGCCATCCCTATGTTGATGTCTTTCTTAACAATCAGCCGGTCACCGTCGATGGAACTATTCAGCCAGGGGTATTTTTTTATGCACCTGATGACGGCTTCGATAAACAGGGGCGTGAAGGTGATCTTCTCATTCTCTCTTTTTTCAAATTCCTTTTTCACTCTTTCACGCCACAATACCATGTTAGTTACATCCGCTTCAGAGAAACTGGTAACGTGAGCGCTGGTTTGCGTGCTCTCGACCATGTGTTTGGCTATCAGCCTTCGCATGCGGTCCAGTTCTATCACCTCTGAATTTCCGGTATATAATTGCGGACTGAAATTACCCTGTTCGTTTTCCTCCCGCTTTGGATGGCTGATTACCTCAACTTCATTGTAGCCTTTTGATTCAGCATGACCTCGTTGGGGCTGGTAAGGTTTATTCCCGGATTTGCGTTCACTGATGTATTGCAGAATGTCTCTCTTGCTGACCCTGCCCTCATTTCCTGTGCCAGGAATGGTTTCCAGCTCCTGCATGGAAATCCCCTCACTGGAGGCAATGTTCATGACGAGGGGAGAATAAAACCGGTTGCCATTCGACACAGTTTCCGCAGCTGGTTTTGGCGTGTATGTGAAGTTGTTGGATCCGTTACCCCTGTTCTCGCCATATACAGGTGAAGGTGGCTGTGCCGGTTGAACGGGCTCAGCAGTCTCCGTACGGATACGTGCAATTACGGCCCCCACAGGTACCACGTCATTCACACCAAACAATTGTTCTTCCATAATTCCTTCTACGGACGAAGGAAGTTCGGTGTCCACCTTGTCAGTAGCGATATCGAGAATGTTCTCGTCGTTGGCAACATGATCACCCGGATTCTTGTGCCACTTCAGTATGGTGGCTTCCGTTATACTTTCCCCCAGTTTAGGCATTACCAGGTCAACTATCGCCATAAGAATAATTCAGTTGGTTATGAAAATGTTGCTCGGCTTCTACCTTGCGCAATGCAGCAAAAGTAAGGAATTGGGGTGGGTGGGCAATCAGGTGAGCACAGCCCGGTAGCTGAATTTCGGCACATTTGGAAGACATGATTGGTTAAAAGGGGTTGACGGAGATGATCAATTTAGCCAGCCAAATTATCTGGTTTAACAAGGAATCTTCTGAGCAGGTTAAGTGCCGCATTCGAGGCCATTTCGATATTGCGCAGTCTGTCGTAGCGGAACTGTATGCGCTCGGTGAACAGTTCCTCTTTATTTCCTGCTGCCAGCCAAACCACCCCAACGGGTTTCTCCGGACTGCCTCCTCCCGGCCCCATTATCCCAGAGATGGCGATTGCATAATCTGTCTTTAGTACATCGAGGGCGCCCATTGCCATGGCCCTGACAGTTGCTTCGCTGACTGCGCCTTCCTTGCTGAGTATAACTTCATCCACGTTGAGCAGCTGATTTTTGACCTCATTGGAATAGCTGATCACCGATCCCTTAAATATTTCTGAAGAACCGGCCTCACGGGTGAGTAAGTGAGAAACAAAACCGCCGGTGCAGCTTTCTGCGAGTCCCAGGGTTGTTCCTGCCGCTTTCAGGAGCCTGCTCACCAGTTCAGGCAGGTTTTCATCCCTGTCAGTCACCAGCCATTCCTTAACAATCACCTTCAATTTTTCAAATTCGTCATCCAGTTCTTTTTCGAGGCTGGCCCTGTCTGCGCCGGTTCCCGTGATTCTGAGCCTGACCATTCCAAAATTTGGCAGATAGGCCAGTTTCAGCCGGGATGGCAGTGCTTGCTCCCAACCCTGTATGGTGTCCGCAAGAAAGGACTCTCCGATACCCGATGTTAGCAGGGTCCGGTGAAGAATGGTGCCCGTGACAATTTTTTTGAGGAGTTTCGGGATCACACTGCTGCTGACCATGGCCTTCATTTCATGAGGTACGCCAGGCATTGAAACAAAGATCACTCCGTCTCTTTCAAACCACATTCCCGGGGCCGTGCCTTTGGCATTATGAATAACTGTGCAAATTTCCGGCACCTCGGCCTGTTTTCTGTTTCTTTCCGTGAATGGGCGCCTGAAGGTTTCTGTAAAAAGTGTTTCCAGGTACTTGAGTACATCCCGATTGACCACGAGCCTGGTGCCAAAGTATTCACATAGCAAAGGTTTGGTGATATCGTCTGCCGTGGGACCAAGGCCACCAGTGATCAGGACAACCTTCGACTTGCCGCTTTCTTCATCCAGGGCATGCCATATCTCATCATGATCATCTCCAACAGAAATCCTTTTTCTGACCCAGAATCCCGAAGCATTCAGCTCTTTCGCAATCCATGCGCTGTTCGTGTCTATTACCTGTCCGATCATCAGTTCGTCACCTATTGTAATGATCGACACCGGAACTATTTCACTCATTCCAATTTATTTAATCATTCCATCCACGCTGATTTTCCCGGGCCCTGTGAGAAGTATAGTCAGGAAGATGCCAAAAAACATAGCCCCATGTTCAGCCTTTCCAAAAAAATCTGCTTGTTCTGCAATCAACACAACCACAGCCATGTTAATGAGCAGCGGTATGGTGGCCAACCTGGTAAACAGGCCAAGAATGACCAATGCGCCACAGAATAATTCTGCAAATATCGTGAGGGCAAGCGATGTTCCCGAACCGAGGTGGAGGAAATTGATAGAAGTGGGTTTGTATTGCTGATAGTGAACAAACTTGTCGTATCCATGTGGAACGATGAAAATTCCACCAGTAATTCTGAGGATGAGCAGGGCGAGGTTAAAAGTGGAAGCAGTGTAACTGGTACTAAAAAGTTTTCCCATGGCGGATATTTTTTCAAATGTAAAGAAATTGAAACTGCATATTTTATCAAAATGATATGTTAAGTCTGAACACTTATCCACACCTGTTTGCAATCATGTTTGGCTGAGGATTAAATATTTAGAATCTTTACAACCGCCTGTGGAGGCGCATTAACCGATTAACTTTTCCAGATGAAGTATGTGTCTGTCCTGCTGATCCTATCCGTTTGCTGTTACCCTTCATTTGCTCAGCAAACCCGGTTCATAAATGATCCCCAGATTGCATTCAACCAGGCAAAAGAATTTTTCCAGAAAGAACAATACAGTCTCGCTTATCCAATTCTGAAAGAACTGGCACTCAACCAAAGGGTGCCCGATCGCAGCAGCGACGCACTTAATTACCAGGAGATCAGGTATTATACGATAGTATGCGCGCTGGATCAGAATGAAGAAAAGGCAGCGGCAGATGCCCGTAAATTCATTGAATTAGAGGACAATGCTACCAGGGTTCAGATGATGAATTTTCACCTGGGTGAATATTATTACCGGAAACACGATTTTTCCCAGGCGATCAATTCTTACGAAAACACCAATATTGATAACCTCAGCAATCCTGAGATCGCGCAGATGAAATTTCATCTTGGGTATTCCTATTTTACCGTCAAACGCTTTGAGCAGGCAAAGTCGCTGCTTGATGCCATCCGAAAGATGCCAAAGGATCCCAATTACCAGGATGCTAATTATTACTTTGGCTTTATCGCCTTTTATGACAAGGACTACCGGAATGCCCTTGACGCATTCAGAGTAGTAGAAAATCACGAGAACTATGGAAAGGTCGTTCCCTATTACATATCGACAATTCAATATGCATTGAATCAGCAAGACCAGGCTGTCGACTATGCCGAATCCAAGTTGAATACCGGCAAACAAACATATGACCTGGAGATGAGGCAGCTGGTAGGTCACAGTTATTTCCAGAAAAAGGATTATGGCAAAGCCGTTCCTTTTCTCGAGGCTTATGTGATCAATTCTCCAAGGGTTGGAAGGCAGGATCTTTATGAATTGTCTTATAGCTTTTATCAACTCGGCAACTACCAGAAAGCTATCGACGGATTTAAACAACTCGGCGGCAAACAGGATTCCCTTTCCCAGAATTCGATGTATCTCCTTGGAGATGCCTACCTGAAGACCGACCAACGGGTCAACGCCCGCAATGCCTTTCTTTTCTGTTCCATCAACAGCAGCAATGACCAGCAAAGAGAAATTTCCATGTTCAATTATGCCAAGCTTTCTTACGAGCTGGGCTACCAGGACGTCGCACTATCCGAATTTCAAAAATTCCTGCAGCGGTATCCAAATTCTACATATGCAACCGAAGCCCGAGACCTGCTTATCGCGGTGCTCGCGAACACCAGTAATTATCAGGATGCCCTTGTGCTGATAGAAGGAATGAAAAATCCTTCACCCGCCGCAAAGCAACTGTATCCGAAGATCCTTTATGGACGTGCCACTGAACTGATCAATGACGGTCTGTTATTGCCTGCTCGGGAATTGCTGAACAAGGCAGAACGGGATCCGGGAAACGCATCCGTACTCCCTTATGTGCAATTCTGGAAAGGAGAGATCGCCTATCGCCTCAACAATACCGACGAGGCGATCAGGTATTATTTTGATTACCTTAAGTCAGGTGTCTCCAACGGGGAAGTAAATCCGGCTGCAGCAAAATACAATCTTGGTTATAGCTTCATAAAAAAGGAGAATTACACCCAGGCTGCCGGTTTCTTTAATCAGCTGGTAGTCACTCCTCGGGTCAACTCGCCCGCACTTGAACAGGATGCTTACCTGCGCAGTGCCGACTGCGCCTACATGAGTAAGGATTATACAAAGGCGGACGCGATGTACTCCAATGTTCTTGACTTTTCGTGGCCTTCTGCAGATTATGCTACTTTTCAGAAGGCGATGATCGCTGGTGTGAAGAGCAGTACCAATAAGATCAATCTGCTGACTACCCTTACGAGAAAATACACTTCTTCTCCACTGCTTGCGGATGCTAATATGGAAATTGCGAATGCCCTGCTTGCAGATGAACTGTACAATGAGGCCATTCCCTATTTGAAAAAAGTAATTGCCGATCCGAACGCCTCATTAAAGCCCAAGGCGCAACTTCGACTCGGCATCGCTTATTACAACCTCAACAATAGTAAAGAGGCTCTTAATCAGTACACCACCTTGCTGAAACAATTTCCCAATTCTGCAGAAGCTGAATCGGCATTGGAAAATGCGAAAACGATCTATGTTGATGAGGGCCGCACAGCCGAATACGTAAATTTTGCCCGTTCGATGGGTAAGGAGGTCACCACAACCCAGGAAGAAGAACTTGCTTACCAGGAAGCGGAGGTCCAGTTCAACAATGGCAACCTTCCCGCCGCAGCCAAAAAATTTGAAGAATACCTGGCCAAATATCCAATGGGAAAAAATTCACTGGAAGCATTGTATCTGAAAAGTGACATTTATTACAACAGTAAAGAATGGGCAAAGGCAGAGCAGGGATATGAGATACTTTCAGAGAGAGTGCCACACAAATATGGCGAGAAGTCTCTGCTGCTTGCAGCAAGGATCAATTTTTTCGATCTGAAAAAATACGATAGCGCCGAAAAATACTATCTCAAACTAAAAGACTTTGCCAGCACCCAGGAATCCAGGCTGGAGGCCATGCGCGGTTTGCTGAGAAGTCAGTTCCAGCTCGAGAAATGGTCGGATGCGGTAGAAAATGCAGAAGACCTGCTTGCCCAGAAAAGCGCAGGCACCGATGATAAAATACTTGCCAATATTGCGATTGCCAGGTCGGCCCAGGAAAACCAGAAGTATGAATCAGCGATCTCTGCCTACAGAACCGTATCGTCGCTGAGTAAGTCAGCTTATGGTGCAGAGGCACGCTATGAGATAGCCCGGTGCTATTTTTTACAGAATCGGTATGATGATGCTGAGAAAGCCGCATTTGAGGTCATTAAGAAAACAGGCTCTTATGAAATTTGGGTAACGAAAGCCTACCTGCTGCTTGGTGATGTGTACTATGCTGAGAAAGACTATTTCAACGCTAAGGCCACATACCGGAGTGTTGTTCAGAATGCAAGGTCAGAAGAGGTCCGGGAAGAAGCAGAGACCAAACTCAACAAAGTAACCGAAGAAGAAATAGGTAAATCTAAATTAATCCAATAATGCAGTTGACCAAACATATCCTGTTTGCAGGCCTTGTCTTGCTGATCTCCGGTGCGGTTTCGGCGCAGGATACGAGCAAGAGGAAATCGATCGATATTATATCAACATTCAAGCCTGAATTGCGGGAACCTGCCAAAGTGAATTTCAATGCTGCTCCGGTAATGGGGGATACCACTCCTGCAAGGCTTAAATATGACATTCCTGCGGAAAACCTCCTTTTTACCTATCAGCCCGCAGCACTTAAACCGCTTGCCCTGAATGTGGATTCAACAAGCGATTGGATCTCCAACAATTATATCAAAGTGGGTGTGGGCAATGTTCATCTGCCTTATATTAAAGCCGGTTTTAGTCTCGGCGATGGAGAGAACAGTTTCGTTAATGTTTTTGGCGAACATTACAGCTCAAAAGGCGATGAACCCTTCCAGGAAAACAGTATGACGAAAGTTGGGGCAACACTCACATACAAAACAGAGAACAATCTCGAATGGAGTGCGGGCCTTGGGTTTAGCAGTGACAACTATTTTCTTTATGGGTACGAACCGGAAACACTTAATTTTTCAAAAAACGACCTTCGTCAGCGTTTCCAAACCATCGAAGCCAGGCTTGGTCTGAAAAATATTAAACCCACTGAGTTCGGTCTTAATTTCAATCCCACTGTCAGGGCCTCTCTTTTCACCGATGATCACGACCCGAGGGCATCTGAGTTCAATACCGTTGTGAATCTACCTCTCGAGAAGGAAATAGGTAACACTACCTCCTTCAGGCTCGGTCTGAACGCGGATCTCACCAATTATCAGAATGACGCTGCAATAAAGACTCCCGAGAACAATTATGTATTTATGGTTTCACCCACTCTTGTGCTGAAGACTACAAGTGTGTATCTGCAGGCGGGAATCATTCCTTCATGGGATCGTTCCGAATTTCATATGTTACCCAATATCATGGCCGACATCACCACGTCTGACCAGCGATTCACGGTACAACTTGGTTGGATCGGTTATTATAATAAGGGATCCTACCAAAGATTTGCGTCGATAAATCCATGGCTGGCCCAGCCCGATTCACTTCTAAACACAAGAGTACAGGAGGGTTATTTTGGGTTCAAGGGTTCGGCAGGAGATCATTTCTCTTATTCCGCCAAACTGGGTTATCAATGGCATAGAGAGATGCCGCTTTTTGTAAACAATCCATTCGACGGAAAGGATTTCGATATTGTGTACGAATCGAAACTGAATATATTCCAGTCGCATGTGGAAGCGGAATACCGCGTTGGTGAAAAGTTCAGCGCAAAGGCGGTTGCCAACTGGAATATCTTTAAGATCCAGGATCAGCCGGAAGCCTGGGGATTGATTCCTATCGAGCTGACCACCACTGTCAGGTGGCAATTGCTTAAGGATCTATTTCTACGTGCAGACCTGATGACCTGGGACGGTCCCCAATACCGCACTAAATCCGGCGAAGCATTTAAAAATCAGGGAGCCTTCGACCTGAATGCCGGCGCGGAATTCAGGTTAACAAAAAATTTCAATCTCTGGTTCCAGATGAATAATATCCTGAACAACCAGTACCAGCGGTGGAATCAATATAATGTATTTGGATTCAACATCCTTGGCGGGGTAACCTATTCATTCACCAGGTAATTTGTATCTTCCCGTTCATGCTATGATACAGTTGGTTGCCGAATATCTTTCTCAGAAGAAAAGTTTCAGTTTACCTGGAATCGGAACTATTTATATCGAAAGAGTTCCGGCACAGTCGGACTTTGTCAACAGGCAAATTCTCCCGCCGTTTTACCATTATCGTTTCGACAGGCATTTTGACTCATCAGATCGTGAATTCTTTATTTTCCTGAGCGCGAGAAAAGGACTTGAAGAAGGGGAGGCCGCCAGGCAATACCATGAATGGGCTGAACGACTTCGGGAAAGTCTCAGCAGCCGGAAGACCTCTAAGCTGGAAGGCATCGGAATCCTGAAGAAAGAAGCAGGTGGGGAGTTAAAGTTCGAAGCCACCAATCAACCAAGATCTTTTGATATTAATGTCCATGCAGAAAGGCTGATCAGGTCGAATGCCAGTCATCACATGCTTGTAGGAGACAGGGAAACGACCACAGTTCAGATGAACGACATGCTCCATGATGAACATACGGTACGAAAGAGGTTCTGGTGGATTTATGTTGTCGTTATTATTGCTTTGGTTGTCGTAGCTGCGCTGATGTATTTTTTTTATAACAGACCTGTTTAAGTTTACGGATTATGTCCGTTAAGGGAGGCCAATGATCCATTACACGCAATGCCCTGTTTGTCATTCCGCGAATTTTCAGTTGGTACTGTCGGCTCAGGATCATACTGTTTCGAAAGAAAAATTTACGATCTGGCAGTGCGGTAATTGCTCACTTCGGTTTACTCAGGATGTACCGCCCCAGGAAGAGATCGGAAAATATTACCTGTCCGAGGATTACATATCTCACAGTGATACCCAAAAAGGACTGGTCAATGCCCTTTACCACCAGGTGAGGAAGATAACGCTGAATACTAAGCGCAGTTGGATAAGGAGCGCTACCGGGCGATCGGAGGGCAGCCTCCTCGATATCGGAGCTGGTACCGGTGCTTTTCTGAATCATATGCGGTCTGCAGGCTGGTCGGTGGAAGGAGTGGAGCCTGATCCGAAGGCTATCGACGTAGCGGAACGCAGGTATAAACTAACATTAAGTTCGCCAGCTGAACTTTTCAGTTATGCCGATGGACGGTTCGATGCCATCACGATGTGGCATGTGCTGGAACATGTGCACCTGTTGCAGGAGTACATCATGCAGTTGAAAAAAATATTGAAGAAGGATGGAGTTCTCCTGATCGCTGTGCCGAATTATACTTCACATGATGCCGCTTACTATGGCGAATTCTGGGCGGCATATGATGTGCCGCGGCATCTCTATCATTTCTCTCCCGCGGCCATGAAAATGTTGTTGCAGACCCATGGATTTGAGGTCTGCCGGCTACATCCCATGTGGTTTGATAGTTTTTATGTCAGTTTGCTAAGTGAGAAGTACAAAACGGGGCGTTCCGATTTCCTCAATGGATTTATCAAGGGATTTCAGTCCAATCTAAAGGCGATGAAAAATACCCGGCTCGCCAGTTCAATTGTGTATGAGGTGAAGATCGACAGGAGATCGTAAATCCCTGCTTACTTTTTTTCTTTGATAAAAAAAGTAACAAAAAAATCAAGGCTCTCAGGCAGAAAACTAAAAACCTGATCTTCATGCTGAAGAAAAGCAAGTCACAGCTGCAGAATATAACCGGGCATTTGTAGGACTTACCGGCAAAGGACATGTCCTGGCATCAGTGACATCTGTTTTTCTTCTGACGCATTCCGACCAGGTTTTCTTCACGTTTTTTGCCTGAAGGCCATTCCATAGTTGCTTAACGCCCATGATTACTATTTGTATTTGCGCCTTCAGAATAAGGCCGGCCTTGCCCGCCATAGCTGTGAAGCAGAGAAGGCGGGCAAAGGCAAAATTTTCAAGAGCCGCTGAAAACGGCGAAAATGACGATTGAAAATATACAGATGATAGTTGCCACTGCAGAAAAGAATTGCTTCAGTCGACCGGAGCATTCCTTCGCCGTAGCGGCGCGTAGAAAATTTTAGGGCTTATTTCTGACAGCGCCAGGTTTTTTTGATTACTTTTTTTGTAAAAAAAAGTAAATGATAGTTTTAAAAAAAGCAAACAGCTACCAGAACCTCACATAAATCAGCGATAGTATCAATAATATCGTAATGATCAGCGTAAGAACCGCAGGGGAAAGCTTGAACATCGACTTGTCGAGTTCAAAGGCCTTCGGATTGATCTTCGGTCCCGCAAGACTCATAGCAATCATCAGCCCCACCGTGAAAAAGAATGAGAAACCCATACACAGCAGGAAGGGAATTCTCCACACCTTATGAGCCACGCCGCCAATAGTTTCTGTTGTCGGATACGAGGTATACAACCAGGTCTCGTGACCAAACCATTCGGGAGCGTAGATATTAAATACCACTGATAATACAAAACCGGTTATCACCCCAGCAATGGCGGCGGCCCCTGTTGTCCTTTTCCAAAACATACCTAGAATGAACATGGCAAAGACTCCCGGGCTGATGAAGCCGGTGTATTTCTGGATAAAAGTAAATCCACCCTCACCACCGATTCCCAGTACATCCGACCAGGTGAAGATGATGGCGATCAGCATCGCCAGAACCACCGTTATCCTTCCCAGGACGACCATTCTGTTTTCGTCCGCTTCTTTATTAAAGTATTTTTTGTGGATGTCCAGGACATAAATGGTGGAGATGGAATTTACCTTGCCCGCCAGCGAAGCAACGATGGCGGCCGTTAGCGCCGCAATAGAAAGTCCTTTCAATCCAACCGGTAAAAAGCTGAGGATGGCAGAATATGCACCATCCTTGCTGCCCCCACTCAGCTGGGCAAGATGACCGTTCTTATACAATACGAAAGCTGCGATACCCGGCAGCATGACTACTATTGGCATAAATAGTTTCAGGAACGCCGCAAATAACAATCCTTTTCTGGCCGTCTCCAGGTTGGCGCCAAGCGCACGTTGGGTGATATATTGATTGCAGCCCCAATAGTTCAGGTTCACAATCCACTGACCCGCGAAATACATGGCTATCCCGGGAAGCACCAGGTATTTGTCAATCTCCAGCTGGGTGGACTGGGCAGTTGGTTTTGGCAGGATCATATGAAAATGTTCCGGCGCCTTTTCCATGAGTATGTTGAATCCTGATAATGCTCCAGCCCCAACACCAAATCGGTCAGACACTATCGACAGAGCCAGGTAGGTGGTCGCCAGACCGCCGATGATCAGCACGGCCACCTGTATTACATCTGTGTATCCGATCACTTTCATTCCGCCAAGAGTAATGACCAGGGCGAACAAAGCCAGGCCGATCATAATAATATGGAGGGAATCGCCGCCAACAAGACCGTTGATGGCAACAGAACCCAGGTATAAAATGGATGTAAGGTTGACGAAGACGTAAAGAAAAAGCCAGAAGATGGCCATGATCAGCGCCACGGTATCATTGTAGCGGCGGGTAAGGAATTGAGGCATCGTGTATATCTTGTTCTTCAGATATACCGGGATGAGCCAGACAGCAATGATCACCAGCGCAATGGCCGCCAGCCATTCGTAGGCAGCCACGGCCATACCTACAAAAAACCCTTCACCGCTCATACCGATGAACTGTTCGGCTGATATATTTGAGGCGATGAGCGAAGCACCGATGGCCCACCAGGTCAGCGATCCCTCAGCGAGGAAAAAATCCTTCGTGTCTGATGTGGTTTTTTTCTTTTTCTGGTAAATCCAGTATCCGTAGGAGGCGACAATGATAAAATATAAAACGAAAACGGTGTAATCAGCAAATTGAAGACTATTCATATGGAACCTGTTGAATCATGGTTTTTTGCAATCAATAATAAAAATGCATGAGGTCAGGCACACCCTGTTGCAGGGGGTATTGACAAATATATAAGTAAAATCTGGCTCATCTTATTTAATATTACGGTAATCTCTCCATAACCATTACATCACCGGTGACAGTTACTTTTATCATTTTCTAATCCTTAAATAAGAAGATGTCAAAAACAACCTTCCTCCTTTTTTTCTGTTTTGTTCAGTTTTCGATTTCCCGTGCGCAGGTAGCTGAACGGGGAAAACCCTTGCCACCATGGAAGGCTGGGATGATGGATCTGCATCACATCAACACCGGCGCTGGAAATGCGGCATACTACGTGTTCCCCGATGGTACATCTATGGTCTTTGACGCCGGCGAACTCAGTCCCACCGGATCAAGGGCAAATACGCCCAGGAATGCTACCCTCGTCCCCAATCATTCTAAAAAACCATTTGAATGGATCGTGCACTATATAACGAAAAATCGACCTGTGAACTCTGCACATACACTCGATTACGCGGTGATCTCACATTTTCACGACGATCATTTTGGCAGCTGGTATCCTGGCGCCCCATCATCATCGGATAAAAAGTTTATCCGATCGGGCATCACCGGCGTGGGAGACCTCATTCCTATTGCGACACTCATTGACCGCGGCTACCCCTCATATGATTATCCTGTAGACATCGATGAATTGTATAAAACGAGAAAGATAAGCGACACGGAATTTCTTCGTTCAATCCAAAACTACCGGACATTCGTCAGGCAACGCGAGGCACATGGCCTCAAAAATGAAAGACTGATTCCTGGAAGCACAGCACAGATCAGGCTCTTGCATCATCCTGACGCGTATCCTGATTTTTACGTCCGTAACATCAAATCAAACGGCAGGATATGGACAGGGCGGGATACTGCCACTGAAGAGCATTTCACGGGATTCCGGCCAACAGAACAAAAAACATGGCCCGATGAAAATGCGCTCAGCAATGCCATCACCATAAACTATGGACCATTTACTTATTATACCGGCGGCGATAATCCGGGCAATGTTTTTTATGGCGATAACCCCGATCGCGATGTGGAATCCGTGATGGCTGCGGCAATTGGCTCCGTAGATGTTGCCACGCTCGATCACCATGGCAACCGTGATGCAGTCAATGAAAACCTGGTTCAGGCACTCCGTCCAAGGGTGTGGATCGGGCAGACATGGTCATCGGACCATCCCGGCCATGAAGTACTGATACGGATGACCACTCCTTTTTTATATGATGGGCCCCGCGATATATTCAGCACCAACATGCTCGAAGCCAACAGGATTGTGATCGGCCCGCTGATCGACAAATCTTATAAAAGCCAACACGGCCATGTTGTCGTGCGGGTGCTACCGGGTGGCAATGAATATTATGTGATCGTGCTCGACGACACAAAACCCGAAATGCCGGTGAAACTTGTTTCCGGACCTTACCAGTCGAAGCGTACAAACCCAATTCGATTGATCGGACATCGGGGCGGAATAGTGGACAGCACGTATACGGAAAACAGTGCCACAGCGATGAAGGCGGCATATTGCCGGGGCTATTATATGATAGAAGTAGATGTGAGGTTGTCAAAAGACAGCCAGTTAATCATGCACCACAATCCGGACTTTGTCAAATATTACCACGTTAACAAGAAAACACAGGAGCTGGACTGGAAAGATATCAGGGAGCTGGTAAGTGACAGGGATGGCGTGAAACCAATGCTCCTGGATGATGCAATGAGGTACTGTAGTGGAAGGCTGGAGGTGATGATCGACAACAAGATCACGGGAAATGACACTGTATCGTTCAGGAAGATTGAACAAATCCTTTCAAAATATCATTTGCTTAAAAATGCCTTGATTTTTGGAACAACGGAAGCGAGTAATTATTTTTCTGGCAAGGCAAAGGTCGGCCGCCCGATGGCAGAACTCAAAGAACTTCAGAATAAAAAACAATTTGATCCTGAGCTTTATTTTCTGTTCGAACACGGCAATGTGCTCACGGAAGCAGACGTAAAATGGGCGCAACAGAACAAAATACTCGTGGTGCCTTCAATCAACAAATTTCATTACACTAACATTGGCTACCTGGAAGGTGGAAAAAGAGACATCGCCAGGTTGCGTAAATGGGGAGTGGAACTGTTCCAAATAGATTCGGAATATGACCAATTTCTGAAGTGACAGGTGTCAGGGTAAAAGGTGAACTTCAACCTCCTCACCAATCTGGAAATTGATCTCTTCCTGCGGAAGGACGATCAGGCAGTTGAAACTGATGAAAGATTTGATACCTGTCAGTGCAGCCGAAAGAACAGGAGTCACCCTTCCTTTGACATATTTCCCGCTAAGAAAATAAGTGTGGTCTCCAGGTTTCTGGAAGGGGCCCGCCATTGATGCTTTGATCACTGGAACTGTATTTCTTTTCCGGGTCATGATCTCGATTGCCTGCACAACGTATTCATAAAAGCAGGTGAGGACAGATATTGCCCCTCCCGGAAGGATGAAAACGGCTTTTGAATCCATAGACCCAAAATACAAATCATTACCAGGGGACTGTCTCACGCCGTTCACGAGTGCGTCCACACCGCAACCTTCGATGGCCGATTCTACCAGGTGACCAGCTCCCTTGTCTATGCAGCCTGTGACAAGTATGATGTCACTAACATTCAGCGCTGCATTGAACACAGTGGCAATGGATTCGCGGTCGACATCGGTATGGAAAATCCGGTGAACATTGAGATTGCATTGTTTTATCGCGGCCCTCAGGGCGTAGGTGCAGGATTCATGCTGCTCACCTGTCTTCAGCGATCTGCCTGGTTCTATCCATTCATTGCCGACACTTACAATCGAGATTACGGGAGGTCTGAAAACAGACACTTCGCCAAGGCCTTTTGATGCGAGGAATCCAATGGCTGAAGGGCTCAGTTCCTCACCCCTGCTCATAAGCAATTGTCCTTTGGAGTATTCCGATCCCTGAAGCATGACATTCATTCCGGGTTGTGCCAGATCGCTCTGGACGGTCAGCAGGTTGTCGTCCAGATGAACTGCCTCACCAGAAACCACTGTATCGGCGCTCTGTGGCAGGGGATGACCCGAATGAACTAACATTGCCTGTCCGGCCGCGATCGCATAGTCATTACTGTTATCAGAGTGATTGTTATCTATTATGGCAAGAGGTGTAGAAATGTCGGCAAATCTTACCGCGTAACCTTCCGTTTTTGACTGGTTCGTAGTGGGATAATCTGTAGTCGCAATCAGATCTTCCGAAAGTGAAAATCCGTAAGCATCAATAAGGGGAAATGTAACAGCAGGCAGAACTTTCAGCGTTGAAGCAATTATTTTCTTTGTTTCGATAACTGAATTCATAAAGTGATCCTCCTCTGCCGGGGCGGTACTTTCTTATTCTGGATAATCAACATGTTTTTAAAGATCGTAAATTTTATGTAGGATTTGCACATGAGGCTACATTAAATCGGTATAGGAATTTCATCATCGTAAACTTACGATGCTGATCTTCCGCGGATTCTTAAATCGATGGGGGGGCAGATGCCTGTCAGATGATTGGGATAAATAGTTCCGATTATTTGACCTGAGTGTCAGGCAGCTTTTGTCTTTCTGGTTCTCGCCAATCTTTTTTTCTTGATCCGGTCAAGAGACTGGTCATCGCCAAGAAGCATTCCCCAGGGTTGAAGGCCGTCGACGCGGTCAAAAACAGCCTTCAGGATGGCAAGACCCGGGATGGAAAGAAACATGCCCGACACGCCAGCCAGAGCTCCGCCTACCAATACTCCCACGATGCTGACCAGCGCATTGATACGCACTTTGGAACTGACGACATAGGGCATCAGGATATTGTTGTCGATAAATTGCACAATTGTGAGTACAACAGCCACTGACAGCACAGAGCTGATATTGTTCGAAGTAGTTAGTGTAATGACCATACAGATGATGGTGGCAATCAGCATTCCCACATATGGAATTAAATTCAGGATCGCTGCCAGTACAGCCAGGAAGATGGCGTATTGAATACCGGCGATAAAAAAACCAACCGCATTCAAAATCGCAACTATGCCCATTTCCAGCAAAAGGCCGAGCATGTAGCTTTGAATGATGGACCGGGATTCTTTCAGAACGTCTTCTACCTTCGCACGATGTTGTTCAGTAAAAACCTCCAGGAGGAACTGTTTGATCAGCACCCGATAGTAGAGCATCAGAAAAGTGTAGATAGGAAGCAATACCAGTACCACGATGGCCTGGGCCGCAGATAGAAAGGTAGATCCGACCATGCCCGCGCCGGAATGTTTCATGTCATTCGCAGCATTGGTCACTGCTTCGTTCTGCTGTTTTTTCGAGATATTCAGATTTTCCCGGATCCACTGCTGAGCCGTTTGAAGGTGCGCGTTTAGATTCTTCTTAATCGTCGGCAGGTCTTCCAGGAACCCGCCGATCTGCTTTGATAAAAAGTAAATGATAGCGGTAATAAAGACCAGTGCCAGGAAAATTGAAATCAACATGGATGCCACCTGGGGCATTCCTTTCTTTACCATCCAGTTATTGATCGGAAGTAAAAGGATCGCCAGCACGGCGGCAAAACAAATGGGCATCAGAATTTCGCGGCCAATAAAAACGATCGCAGATAAAATAACTATTATCAGCAGATTGGCAGCCAGTTTGTGATAGAAAGGGAGAGGGGACTGCATACCGTTCATATTATCCCTAAATGTAACAGATTGGATGCAGATTGACCCGAACTTATTTCATCGACATGAGCCTCCATACGCCTGTGCCGGCGCATGCGCCGCTGATGGGTGCCAGGAGATATATCCAGAGGGAATCATAATGTCCAGAAGCCAATGCAGGAGCGATTGACCTTGCCGGATTCATGGATGCGCCACAAATCGGGCCGGCAGCAGTTTCTTCAATGGGAACACGCCGGCGATAGTAAATGCAATACTTACGGCAGGGTTCAGGTGGGCGCCGGAAACCTCGCCAAAAGCATAAATCATGCTCATCACCACTAATCCGAATGTAATAGCGATGCCTGCATGGGTTATCGTGCCATGGGTTTCCTGATTGATAATTATGGCACCGGTGCCACAAAAAACAATGGCGAAAGTTCCCAGGAATTCCGAAAGGTAAATGGCAGTTGAACTGTGTTTCATATCGAGGCTTCAGCGATCCGGTGGGTGGGTGTGGGGTACCCAGGCTGAAAGGCAAATAAACTGGTTTCAAGAATTTTGCAATTCCTTGACGACTCTACCGAAGCAATCACAATATTGACTAATTGATGCAGTAATTCGTGACCGGTTTCAATCCTTGCATTGACCAGCAGGATTAGCTTGCCAGAAGGGGGAAGAGATATCCTTTCGTTCTCATCGGTGTCAATCAAGGCCGTATGACTGATCTTGTATTTTCCATCGACCAGGAATTTCAGGTGGCCAATAGGGAAACCCCTGTGCCGGATCGCATCCTGTAACTCTTTGATAAAAATAAGGGTGTCAGTTCCGGCCTCATTGTTTGCGCTGATTATTTCGAGTTCCTGGTCGAACCAGGCGAGCCTGGCCTCACCCGCACCATAAATGTCGTAGTCGATCAAAAGTGATGGAGGTAACTGCTGATTAGAATAATCGGCCAGGGCATTCAACCATTTGCGTACGTGACCCTCATTCCGGGAATCCTGCAAGACCATTTGCTTTTCGGGATATTTTTCCCTTACCCACGCCTCCACGTCCGCGATCTGACGGTTTTCTGACAGATCAGTTTTATTGATAACAATTATTTCGCCTTCTTCAAGTTGTTTTTGATAAATATAGTCTACCGTTTCATCGAATATAGAACCGCCAGGTTTAAGCATCAGATCGAGGAGACGGACGTCGGCAAAAGCAGAAATAGTCACTTTCAGATCAGTTCTGAATTTTAGAAGTGGTTTCATTACGGTAGCAATGATGTCCGTACACGATCCGACCGATTCAGCAAAGATCACACCCGGTTTAACTTCATTGATCAGCGCATCGATGTTTTCATCGAGCTCATTGTAATTGCAACAGAAACACCCATTGGTCACCTGTCTGCCAGGTATGTGTTCGCTGGAAAAAAAACCGTTGTCAACAAGTTTGATCCCCTGATCATTGGTGATGACGGCCACACTGATACCATCTGCCATTAGCAATTTACAGGCATGGTGGATAGCAGTTGTTTTTCCACTTCCAAGAAAACCGGTGAGTAGGTGAATGGTCATGACAATTTATTCTATTGATTCCTGTCGCGTAACAATCGCAATCTTCCTCGCACTTTATCTCATTAAGTAAAACGGGGTAACCCAGCATCAACTCTTCGGGAAGCGATTCGCGCAGGTGATCGATGATCACTTCAAAATACAGGTCGCCTGAGCCTGTCACCGATCCTGGAAGGGATATTTTTTTTCGGTCGCCAGCTTTAAGCCCTTCAAGCGGCTTTTGCAACATTGGTAATATTCCCGAACTGCCCTGGATATAGGTAGCAGGCATACCTTCCATGGTGTTCTCCAGGATTTCGCCATGTCGATTTTTCATCACATACCGCAGGCTCACGACGATATCTTTCCCGATCACCATCAGGCTTTGACTGTAATGCCGTTGACCACCATTTTCTTAACGTCAATGGTGCCATAAGCAACGTCAATGGAAGGCTTTTCATTTTTCAATGAAACTGTTCCGAATCCTGTTGCGGTGGAAATGAAACTTTTGAAATCACCCACCTTCGAATTGATGTAAAGGGTCTTGTCCACCGCATCATAGCGCTGGCCGGTTAGTCCCTGCAACATCCCGAAGCTGGACATGGCTCTTGCATACCAGTGACCACATTCATATTCATTGAAGGGATTCCTGAATCGTCCATCATACCTGTCGCGGCAGAGCCTTACGATGTCTAATCCTTCCTTCACTTTGCCGATGAGCATCAGGTGTGCCGCCACCTGGTATTCTATTCCGGTCCAAACTTCATCGCTGTACACGAATGGCAGAGACAACTTTCCTCCTTTTGGCCAGGTGCACAATAAAAGCCCACCTTCATTTCCCAGTGCGTAGGATGGTCGTTGCGGATTCGCATGCTCACTGAGGTTGGTGCGGAGATTGTATTTATGCACCGACAAAAGATGACTCTCCACTTTCTTAGCGTCCACGAAATCGGGGAGGCCACAGACACTGGCGATCCACACACCAAGCACGCCATCACTCAGGCAGCCCAGGCCATACTGGTATTTAGGACCTTCCTTCTTAAGTATTTCCCTGGCTTCTTCGGAATAATCGCCGCCGAAAGACTGCACCTTCGTAGGATCCGGTGCTGATAGGCCTTCATACTGGATATCCTGATGAAAGAACTCTCCATTGTACAACCGGGATTCGAGCGCAGTCTTTCCCTTGGCGAGGAGGCCCTTGTATTTTTTTGAATCTTTTTTTAACTGCGTTCCCATTTCGATCATTGCCTGCAATGCTCCAAGATAAAAACTGGTGATCATGGCGTCGGGTCCCCAGAACTCGATATCATAGGTGTTATGGTGAGGCTCTTCGACCATGCCCGTGCCGCGTGGATCCCAGGTCTTGATACAATAATCCATACTAACTTTGACCATGGGATACAATTTGGCCAGCCACTGGTTGTCGCCGCTGATCCGCCAGTCGCGGTGCACTTTCATGATGCCACCAAGTTGTCCGTCGGAAGCCGAATGAAAATCATGATTCGGAATGCTGATTGGCATATTTGCCCTGAATACCTGGTGACCGGATTTATTCTGGTTCTCACAAAATTCCGTATGCCTTAGACTCCTCTCCAGGTTGGGAAAAAGATGAGGGATCGCCTGGGCATAATTCCACACGTGGGTACAGCTGCCATGACAACATCCCTCATCATCGGCGCAGCCCTCCCAGGCCCACAGTTTGCCATCAAACTGCCGAAGGACGGTCGGTGATTTGATGATCGTGAGGTTAGCAGCAACGGCTTCGATCACCTCGGCCGGAAGTGTGGAAGAATAAAATGCTTTTTTAAACAAGGTGGATTTATCAAAAAGACCATCATAACCCGTAGCCCAGTATTCAATGAGATCCTGAATGGTAGCGAACTTGCTGCTGTACCAGGGTTTGTAATTTTCGGCGCTGGTCTTCTTGCCGGTCTTGATGCCAATATCCTCAGGAGCAGAGCAGCAGCCCGATGCCGGATCACAATTTTCCTTATCATTGGTGCCCTTCTTTCCGATCTTCAGATTGGTTTCGGGAACATACCAGGCACTGAGTAATTTTATTTTTTTCTTCTCGCCAGGTTGTAGTGTGAATTTAACGTAGAGCGTGGCACCTGGTGCATTTTTTTCAACGGGCTCGACAGGTTTAATATTGGCATCCCGTATATTATTCCACGCCATTGTAATGGGATCCCACCATCCTCCCCTGAACCAGCAATGATCAACGATGGTTTCAGGTTGATCGGTAAAGAGGGCGAAGCTTCCTTTCATCCAGGGTTTTGCTTTGGATCCTTCAACCTGCAACAGAAATCCATTCTTTGTTTTTTTTATGCTGTTTTCTCCATTTTCTTCCACAGGACCCGCAAGAAAGTTCTTGGACGAGTAGGAAAAAACAGACTCTGCTGCGGTATTTCCATTGTTCACAAATTCATATTCCAACGCCCCGACGGGTAAACTCGAATTGTCCTCATCAGTCGGAATGAAAGGACTCCATCCGGTTAGCTTTACCGACAGGGGAATGTCATCGTCTTTGAGTTCGATTTCCGCAAACGGAAAGGCGGTAGTGAAGGTCGCTTCCCTGAAACGTGGCAGGCCAAATGTGGTTCCCGCCGCTCCGTTCCCCGTTCCCTTTTGTCCGAATAATTTCCAGGAGGGAACAGGGCCTTCAAGAATTTTTACTCCGTTAGTTTTCCCTTTGACCGAAATCGCAGCAAACATACTGGGCTCGTTAAATACATCGGGATGATTCCTGATACTCATGTGGGAGACAGCGCCAGTCCCTTCCAGGCAGAACATGCCCGCTCCGATGCCCCCAATGGGAAAGGCAACCCTGCTAAGATTCTCACCTGTGTAAGGACTATTGTATTTATCCCTTTTTGGTGCGATGTAGGTCGAAGTAGTTACTGGTGGTGTTGGTTCTGTCGCTTTTGCCGCCGGCTCACCGGCCTGCAGGATGGCGGAGGGAGCCACCGCAGCACCCACGCCGCCAACTGCAATCGTTTTGAGGAATGCTCGTCTTTTGTTCTGCTCTGACATATGGATTGAATTATCGTTTATAATGAAGATCTGAGTTCTCTGGACACTTTCTTACTGCCACAGCTCTCATGTACAATAAGTTTCGCAGGAACGAGTATCCTTGCAGGTTTTGCCATTCGGTCCCTGATCCGGTTCACTGCGGCGCGTACTGCTTCGATGCCGATGTCGGTGACGGACTGCTTCACATAAGTAACGGGGGAATAAAAAAAGCTGAAGGCGTCGCTTTCATCGAAAGAAATGAAAGCTAGTTGTTTGGGTACGATTACTTTCAGCCTGGTAATTGTTTTCAATCCTTCTACTGCCAGTGAATTTGTGGCAAAAAAGAACGCGTCCACTTTAGGAACGGGTTTGAGCAGCGTCTGGATTCCCTTGTCGACATCATCGCTGATTTGCTGATAAGAAGCGAGTTTGAGCCACGAAGGCAGAAACTCAATACCATTGTCTCTCAATGCTTCCTGGTAGCCTCGTATTCTTTCCTTCATGTGTGGCAGAGAGGTGTCATAGGCCATCATGGCGATCTTCCTTCTGCCATTGGCGATAAGATGTTCGACGGCCTTATATGAGGCTGCGTAGTTATCAGTGTAAACGGTATCAGTTTCCACATCAGGAAAATGGCGGTCGATCAGCACTACAGGCACCTGCATGTTCTTCAGACTCTCGATCTGTTTTTCGGTGTCGGCTGCCGGGCTGACGATGAATGCATCTACCTGTCGCGTCATCATAACATCGATAAGTGCCTGGGATTTTTCTGCATTTTCATCGCAACTGCCAATAATCACTATGTACCCCAGTTTTTTAGCCTCGTCTTCAATTATCCTGGCAATATTCGAGAAAAAGGGATTCGAAATATCCGCGATGATCAGACCGATTGTATTGGTGACTCCGTTCTTCAGACTCTTGGCAATAAGGTTTGGCTGATAGTTCAATTCAATAATGGCTTTTCGTATTTTTTTTGCCATTTCTTCGCTCACTCTTACCTGCTTTTCCTTGTTGTTTACAACATAGGAAACCAGTGCCGTGGAAACGCCCAGATGTTGGGCCACATCCTTTAATGAAACCTTCTTTTTCAAATCGTTGTTTTTAATTTAGTTCCAGGGGTGCTGTGATTATCGGCCGAAAAGCGGGGTGGTTTGTCATAGGCACACGCACAGGAAGTATGAATGTAATGGCTCGAATAAATCAATCTAAAAGTATTTTTAATTGTGCATCACCGTTAGTCTGGGTGATGCAATACTAAGAATTGATATTAAGATTCATTCCAATACTTTCGCTGGCGTCAATGAATCACGAATATAGCTTAATCGATTAAATCCACAAAGCAATTTTATCCCGTCATTTTTGGTAAATCTAAATAGAATTTAATGCCTGGAGTAGTACTTATGCCGATGCAAATATTACATTCAAAATGACAAATTCAATTTAAGAGGAATAATTAAACAAGATACATTTAGCAATGACCACTACTCACCCGCTTAGGATCGGCGTATTCGGAATCGGACTTGCGGCATACTGGCCGCAATTCTCAGGGCTCGAGACAAAACTGACAGCTTATCTCGACACGGTTTCAAAAAGACTGGGGCACTATCATACTGAACTTGTGAATATCGGGCTGGTAGATACCCCTGAAAAAGCAATGGAGGCCGGACATACTTTTCGCAGGGCCGACGTGGACATCATCTTCCTGTATGTTACTACTTATGCGCTGTCGGCTACCGTATTGCCAGTGGTCCAGCGCGCGAAAGTGCCAGTCATTATACTCAACCTGACACCCGCCGCAGCCATTGACTACGCACATTTTACAAGTTTGAAGAATATCACGGACAAGACAGGAGAGTGGCTGACCTTTTGTTCGGCCTGCCCGGTACCGGAAATTGCGAATGTGTTCAGAAGAGCGGGCATCCGTTTTTACCAGGTCACTGGCACCCTTGAAGAGGACGACGAATGCTGGAAGGAAATTGGTGAATGGGTCGAAGCGGCATCGGTGGCAAATATTATGGCACACAACCGCCTCGGTGCTCTCGGTCATTATTATTCAGGGATGCTGGACATCTACACCGACCTTACCCTTCAACTTAGCACTTTCGGTGGCCACATAGAAACTCTTGAAGTGGATGAACTCTCAGAAATAAAAAATAGCGTTAGCCCCCTGGAGGTCAAATCGAGAGTGACCGAATTCCGTGAAGTTTTTGAAATCACACCCGACTGTGAGGAAGGCGAGATCAACAGAGCCGCAAAAACGTCCGTGGCGCTGGACAAACTGGTTGCCCGCTACCGACTTGGCTCCCTGGCATATTATTACAAAGGATCTGGAAACCCCGATAATGAAGACACCATGAGCTCCGTGATCCTGGGCACCAGCCTGCTCACTGCGCGTCATATTCCTGTTGCGGGAGAATTTGAGATCAAAAACGCACAGGCAATGAAAATCATGGACAGTTTTGGTGCGGGAGGATCCTTTTCAGAATATTATGCCATCGATTTTACCGACGATGTTGTACTGCTTGGGCACGACGGTCCCGGCCATACAACGATCAGCAATGGAAAAACAATTGTCCGACCCCTCCGTGTCTATCACGGCAAGGTGGGAAAAGGACTGTCGGTTGAGATGTCCGTAAAACATGGACCTGTCACCTGCCTTTCCATCGTGGAGACCAGGGACGGGAAATTATTTCTGTTGTATGCGGAAGGAGAGTCGGTGCCGGGGCCGATACTTCAAATCGGCAACACCAACAGCCGCTATCGCTTTCCAATCGGGGCGAGGCGGTTCGTAAATGACTGGTCGGCCCAGGGACCGGCTCACCATTCCGCTATTGGCGTCGGACATATCGGATCAAAGATTGCCAGGCTTGGCGCCTTGTTGAATCTTGAAGTAGTTAAGGTCTGCTAGACAGTTAAAAATTGGCAAGCTGATTGCAGTCTTCCTGGAAGCATTCCTAACGAGAATACAAACCGCACTTTAGTAGCCATGCCGCGGCAACTGCCCGGTATGGCTATTTCTTTACAAGTCAGTTTGATGAGTTTCCTCTGCTTTGTCCTTTAGTGGTCGAATGCGCTGATCAGCAAATCAGTCAGACACTTTCACCACCACCTTGCCGACGGTTTTGCCAGATTCCAGTTGCTTGTGTGCCGCGGCCATCTCCCCGAAGGAAAATACCCGCGACACGTGCGGTATCAAGATTTTTTTTGCCAGCAGATCTGCAATAAACTGGATGTCGTCCTTGCTGGGTTCGACCAGCATTTTGTAACCCTGCATACCGGCGATCTTTGCTTTTTCCACTACTGATTCGGAAAGCCCGGAAGGAAGGCTGACAATGATGCCTCCGGGTTTCATTACTTTGAGTGACCGATCAATATTTTCACCGCCGATCGTGTCAAGAACAAAGTCCACCCCTGATATTTTTTCTTCGAATGGACCGCTGGTGTAGTCAATATGGGCATCCGCACCAAGGCTCAACACGAATTTTTTATTTCCTGCTGAAGAGGTGCCCGTCACCTTTGCACCAAGGTATTTGCAGAATTGCACGGCAAAATGCCCCACACCTCCGGAGGCTGCATGGATAAGCACGCGGGTTCCTGCCTTCACCTTTCCATAGCGATGAATCGCCTGCCAGGCAGTAAGCGCTGCCAACGACGCTGCCGCCGCCTCATCGAATCCGGTGTTTCCGGGTTTGATAGCCAAATGTTGGGCAGAAGCTGCAACAAATTCGGCATAACATCCTCCTGGTCCGGGGAAGTTCACCTGGCCAAAAACCTCATCTCCTTCTTTGATGCCATCCGCTTGACTTCCCTTAACTACCACAACTCCCGCAACGTCCCAACCAAGAATTGCCGGCATTCTGTCTTTGATCATTTGTGCCTGGCCTTTCCCCGCACGGGTTTTCACATCAATAGGATTGATGCTGATGTATCTTGTTTTAATCAGTACTTCATGGTCTTTATTAACCGGTTTGGGTATTTCAGTAAGCTCTAATTGTTCCGTGCCACCAAAATCTTTTAAGAGAATCGCTTTCATGAAAATAAAGTTAACAATCTTCTTATATTCCGTTTATGAATCTACATATTAGAAGGGCGGTGATTGAGGATACCCCGCGCCTGCTTGAACTGGTCCGTGAACTTGCCGCTTTCGAAAGAGCGCCGGAACAGGTCACCATTACGCGGGAACATTTCGAGGAAAGCGGTTTTGGTCCTAACCCCGTCTTTACGGCTATCGTGGCGGAGACTGAACACGAAGTTGTTGGTTTCGCGCTTTATTACATCCGATTTTCCACCTGGAAAGGAAGATACCTTTATCTTGAGGACCTGTTGGTGACGGAATCCTGGCGAAGAAAAAATGTTGGGCGTTTGCTATTTGAAGGGATCGTCGAGGAAGCAAAACAAATTGATGTAAATGGAATAAGCTGGCAGGTGCTTGAGTGGAATGAACCCGCTATAAAATTCTACGATCGATATCAGCCGGTGTACGACAGGGAATGGATCAACTGTCATATCCATTTCTCTATGAACCTGGCCTGAGATCCTCAGGCAATCGATTATTGATGATCGTTAGCGACGGCTGCGGCGTTCTTTCAATTCTTCAACGGCATATTTCCTGAAATCCTTTTCCGCCTTGAAGAAGCGCGCTGTTTTTTCGCTGTCGAGGGCCCTGGTAAAGGCGGTTTCATATTTTCTCCTGATGTTGAGGATCTTTTCTTCCGAGTCGAGGTTGCCATTGTTCCTCCGCTCCCGGCGGGCAGTACGAAGTTCGTCGGAATAGTCGTTGTAGATTGGCCAGAAGCGCTGAGCTTCGGATTCGGTAAGATTCATTTCTTTTGTGATATAGGCTATTTTCAGCGCGTCGACTCTGGAGCTATTCCGCTGGTTTCCTGAATTATTAAAATTGTTGCTGTTCCTGAGTTGTTGTGTGAGAGCCTGCGAACAGGTGCACAGGGCCAACATACATATCATTAAAAAGTGTTTCATAATACAGGATTGTTGGTTAAAACGCATAGGTTTGGTCAATATAATTTTCCAGTTCCGCGTCGGAAACATCGGTAAGCATCAGCGAAGCAAGATCAACCCCGCTTTCAGGATCAAGAATCACTTCATCTGGCATTCCAAAATCCTCGGTATTATCGAGGTAAGTAAGCAGTTCCGCGTCGGGAACTTTTGTTGTCTGATAATGTATCGACTTGTCAGAAATTACATTTGTCTTCATCGCCATTGAGGCCTGGCCATCGTTTTTGTCCTGGAGAAAGAAAAACCAGCTTCCCAGGAAAACTAAACCGGCGACCACCGCGGCAGCCAGCAATCGCCTGTAGCCAAAGCGCTTCATCTGTATTATTTTCGCGGGAGCAGGAACCGTTTTCGCACTGACCAGTGACTTTGTCAGGTCATCAAAATAACCATCGGGAACACGGTAGGCAGGAACGGTGCGCAGACTGGCCAAAAGCGGAGAGAGTTTAGTTTCTGCCAGGCCATCATTCGCATCCGCGGCTTTGGCTGCAGAAAGAAGTTGGGCAGGCAGCCGGTCGAAATATCCGGTCGGAACAGAATAGGGGTGCTGCAGACCCATGTCAGCGACCACCGGGCTGATACTACTGATTTCTTCCTCTATGGTTTTTCTGCTTTCCATCCCTATTAAGACCGTTGAAAATGTTAAAAGTTTAATGATTGAGTATAAATTCTTCAATTTTTTTGACCGCGATGTGATAAGAGGCTTTCAGTGCGCCTTCGGAGGTTTCAAGAATAGTACTCATTTCGGCATAGGGCATTTCATCATAATACCTGAGGTGAAAGACAGCGCGTTGTCTTTCAGGTAGTTGCTGGATGGCAAGTTGAAGTTTCCACTCCAATTTGCTGGCGTCGAAGTCCTTGTCGGCCCTAACGGTTTCCGACAGGTCAGTTTCGTTATCGGAGAGTGAAACCGTGCCTTTTCTCTTCTTCTGCTCAAGGAAGCTCAGGCTTTCGTTTGTGGCTATCCGATAAAGCCAGGTATAGAGTGTAGAATCTTCCCGGAAACCGTCCAATCCTCTCCATGCCTTAATAAACACGTTCTGGATCACGTCGTTGGCATCGTCATGATCTACCACCATCCGACGAACATGCCAGTACAGTTTCTGCTGATATTTTTTAACAATGCTGGTAAACGCAGTGTCCCGTGATTCCGGTAATTTGAATTGTTTCACTAAACTGACATCGTCGATGTCTTCAGCCATGCGCTTAATTTGTAGCTAATATAGGCCAGACTGTCTAACTGCGAGGAAGTTTAAGCTCTTTTGAAACATCATTGAAAAATAGGCTGAAATCAATTAAACCTTTGCTTTATATGCCGGTCTAAAATCTGAACCAGGGAATTCGTATTCATTAAAGCAAGTCTCAAATTTAAAATTATGACATACAAACACATATCCGCCGCGCTTTTACTTGGATCCGTGTTGTCTTTTTCACGCGTTTCCGCGCAGGCAGAATCGGACTCGACCGGTTTACCGGGGGATAATTTTAGCCTGCAGGGTGCTCTCGAACTTTTCAAGCAGTCGAAGACTCCGGAGGAGCTGGAAAAGAAACTCAATGATGCTTCCAACAAAGTCAACAACCTGGACCTTAATAATGATGGTACAGTTGATTACGTAAGGGTGATAGATAAAAAAGATAAGGATGCACATGCCATAATCCTGCAAGTGCCGGTTTCTTCTGAAGAAAATCAGGACGTAGCGGTCATTGAACTTGAAAAAACCGGTGACAAGGAGGCGATCGTGCAGATTGTTGGCGATGAGGACCTTTACGGTGAAAAAAAGATCGTTGAACCTCAGGAACCTGAAGAGGCATCAAATTTCATGTCAGACGAAACCCTTGCTTCTGGTCCCAATGCGGCTGGCAATTTCAGCAATTCGTCCTTCATTACCATTAATGTGTGGGGATGGCCCTTCGTACAATACGTTTATGCTCCTGATTATATCGTCTGGGAGTCGCCCTGGGGTTGGTATGACAGGCCGGTATGGTACCGTCCCTGGAGACCCTACTCCTGGAGTATCTTCTGGGGTGGTCCGAGGTACTACTATCACAACTATGCTTACGTGAATATGCATCGCACCATACGTTGTCAGCAGATCTACCGTCCCATTCGCAGAACTTCGGTTTACGTGAGAACAAGAAACACAGTGGTCATCAACAGATACCGGAGTTCAAGACAATCAAATTCCTATAACCGTGCTAACAATGGGCGTGGCGACAGAAATAATGTCCGTGGCTATGATAATCGCGGGTACAACAATAACGGAAACAACAATCGTGTGAACAGGAACAGGACTTACAACAACAATCGTTCTGGTGATGCGCGGGTTAATCCGGGAAGAATTGAGAATAACAACGGCGCATCCCGTAACCGGGTGTACAGGCCGGGAAATGAGAACAGCAACACCGACAGGTTCGACCGCAGAGCTGACAGGCAGCAGCGTCCTTTGAATAACGTCAACGGAAACAATCGTACATACAGAGAACGTCCTGCTCGAGTGGCCCCCCGAAACGATGGCAATTTCAACAGGCCGATACAAAGACAGCCTGAGGCAAGAGCCAATAACAGGGTTCAGCGGAGCGAAAGCCGGCAGCAGAATGTGGCTTCCCCAAGGGGCGGAAGACCCTCTCGGTAAGCCTGCTCAGAGGTACCTTGTTTCGAGTATCCTCAGATGGTGGATCGCATGACCGATGATAACATAACCTAGTGCACGTGGAGAGACTGAATGTCCGGCAACATTCACTCTCCATTTGCTTTTTTCTGGACTGATGTTTTCAAGAAGATACACAGTCGACTTTCTCACCGTTAGAAATTCATCCAGCAGTTGCGCCAGATTTCTTCCATTTATGTCCGCATTAAGCGCAAACAGATCCTGGTCCATATTCGGGCACTCCGCCTCGCTGTCCCCTCTTGAAGCCAATAATGCCCGGAAGGACATCACTCTCTCGGTATCGGACATATGCAGCAACATTTGACTAATGCTCCATTTGGAAGGCCCATAGGCAAAGTCTTCTTTTTCTCTGGGAATAGACTCAAAACGCCACTGCACCTCTTCAGTATTTTTATTGAGGAGTTCATAAAAATCCCCTTGCGGAACTAGATCGATGTATCTGCTGAAATAAGGGTTGAATTCACCTGTTCCCGGCCTTACCATTTTATTTTTTTTGAAGTTAGCGGGTTTTTTCCATTCCATTCATCGCCTTCATATTCCTACATTTGGTGATTTATTGGTTATGGACAAACTCATTTTCGCGAAGAAGCTGTATACTGGCACAGAGGAGCTCTCAAATTGTCAGGTAAGGATCAGCGACGGAAAAATTATTGCACTGGACTCCGGTTTTGCTTCTGCAGACCCATTCAGAGGAGAGGTGGTCGACCAGCTGGCGCCGGGTTTCATCGACATCCACATCAACGGAGGAGAACAATATTATTTTACGGGCAAGGTTGACGAGGAGACTCTGGAGGATATCACTGCAAGCAGCCGGAAACACGGCACCGCCTGGTGTTTGCCCACTCTCATCACTTCCCCGATGGAGAATATTCTCAAAGGCATCACAGTCACCACACAGTTCATGAAACGTAATCCCCAGTCGGGCATGTTGGGGATGCACCTCGAGGGCCCGTTTCTTAACCCGGTAAAACGAGGGGCTCATTTGCTCAAATATATTCAGCAGCCTTCTGAAGATCTGTTGAATAATCTGGTAACACTGGGAGATGGAATCATCAGGATGATCACCATTGCCCCGGAACTGTTTTCCCCCGCCCAATTAGATATCCTGCTGGATTCGGCCATTACGGTTTCCGCCGGTCATTCAAATGCCGACTATCAACAGGCTAAGGCAGGCTTCAATCGGGGCATAAGAACGGTGACGCATCTCTATAATGCGATGTCTGCATTTGGCCATCGTCAGCCAGGCCTTACTGGTGCGGCACTGGAAGATGATCGCATATTCACGCCCGTTATTGCCGACGGAGTACACTGCGACTTTGGCGCTGTATCTATTGCCCGCAAGATCAAGGGTGAGAAATTCCTGCTTATTTCCGATGCCCTTTTCCTCGGCAGAAAAGTGAAAGAATTTAAATGGGGTGCCTTTGACGCGTATCTCGAAAATGGAAAATATGTGAATTCTGAAGGCAACCTTGCCGGAGCCTCGGTTTCTCTTTGCGACTGCGTTCGTAATGTGGTGGAGGTGCTAAAATGGCCTGTAAAAGAGGCGGTGGAAATGGTCACTATCCGTCCAGCTACGGCGATTGGTATGGAAAGTAAGGTGGGGATGATCAAAGTTAGTTATCCCGCGGTATTCACTGCTTTCAATGATACCCTGGATAATTTTCGGGTTATTGATATGCAGTGATCCAATATTTATTGAAATGAGAGTTGTTATTCAACGAGTAGTTTCCGCGGCCGTAACGGTGAACTCGAAGGTCATCGGTAGCATCAACCGTGGCTTGTTGGTCTTTGTTGGCATCGAAGATGCCGACACAGAAGAAGATATCAGGTGGATGGTGAATAAGGTCGGCGGCATTCGCATTTTCAATGACCCTGCGGGTGTGATGAATCTTAATCTTTCGGATGTAAATGGAGAACTTCTGGTTGTGAGCCAGTTCACCCTTCATGCCAATACGAAGAAAGGAAACCGGCCATCTTATATTCGCGCGGCTAAAAGAGAAACTGCAATTCCATTATATGAAAAATTCTGTGCTGAACTCGAAAAAGGCACCAGCCTAAGGATACAAAGAGGAGAATTTGGGGCCGACATGAAAGTAGAACTCATCAACGATGGCCCGGTGACAATTTTGATCGATAGCAAAAACAGGGAATGACCAGAGGGCATCTTAGCCAGCTTTAGGCTTGTTTGCCGACAGGCTTTCAATGTAATTTTTTACCTGTTCCGGGCTCTTCTTCATTTTTCCACTCAACCTGTTGATCAACTCTTCCTCCTGGCCCGGTTGGTACTCAAGGTCTTCATCGCTAAGTGTGACATCATTCTCTTTGAGTCTTTCCTTTACCTCTTCCCAGTTTGTCTGAAGTTTAAGCAAGTTTTGCATAAAAATAATTTAGACAAATGCTGAAATTATTGTGCCACCGCATTTCGATGGCGTAATTATATTTGAGTAACTTATATGTTGATGAAACTACTTGCGATAATGTCTATGCTGCTGGTCCTTTGGCTCATCATGGCGCAGAGTTGCATGACCTTCAGGGTGAGCGATGCCGAAGCTAAGTCAAGTTTTGCCAAGAAAGGGGTCGTTCTGACTACACATACCATCACGGTTAATAGATTTCCTCTGCATTATGTGCAATCGGGCAATGATTCATTTCCTACGCTTGTATTTGTGCATGGCACACCGGGCAGTTGGAATGCATTTCAGGATTATCTATCCGACAGCGCACTGCTGAAGCATTTCCGCATGATATCTATCGACCGGCCGGGTTTTGGTTACAGCAATTTTGGCAAGGCGCTGCATCTCCGACAGCAATCTGAATTAATACAACCACTATTTACCCTGGTGGACAATCATCACCCTGTATGGCTGGTTGGGCATTCACTGGGTGGCCCAATGATATTACAACTTGCAGCCGACAATCCTGGCATCTATAAGGGCCTCGTGATCATCTCCGGATCGAATGATCCATATGCAGAAAAGTCGGAAAAATGGCGCCCCTACCTTTTCAAAACGCCATTGAACTACTTTATCCCAGGTGCTTTTCGCCCTTCTAATGAAGAGTTATGGTACCTTAAAAGTGACTTGCTTGACTTGAAGGGCGACCTGAGAAAAGTGACCTGCCCGGTATATTTTATTCATGGTCGCAAGGACACCTGGGTACCTCCGGGCAATGTGGATTATACAAAAAAAATGCTGACAGGGACAAGTGCCACTCACGAACTCTGGTTCCCCGATGGCAATCATTTCATCCCATGGACGAAATTTGACCAGATTCGTGACCTGCTTCTTCAGCTCTACTAAATAAATTTTTCACGCCAGGCCCGATTTTACGCGAATAGACCGAGGAAGCGCAAGTCCGCAAAGAAATGCGAATATTTTTTCTTGCGCCTTCGCGTCGGCCGAAGGCAGATTTGCACCTTTGCGAAATCTGTTTGGTCTTTATAACTACCCTTTAACAAACCATGCGGCTTGTGGCCAGTCAAATAGACATAAAAACCAGCTGTATGAACAAGCTCTATATTTTCCTCGCCGTTGCAGTACTGTTTCTCGCGGGTTGTACCAAAAGGGATTATGTGATCCCCAATGAAGTAGACATCCACCAGTGGATGCGCTCCAGGGATGAGGGTATTGTGGCATATGTTGATTATTTCACCGGCAACTACGTTGTGGACACGTATAATGGCTTCGCGGTAGTCACCTCCCGTGGCGGCATTACTCCTCATGAAGAAGACGCTGTGTACGCTTTCTTTGGCAGCCGGGGTGTGCAGACGATCTACAATTATAATGGAGATTATTTTTCGGATGACAGGATTGTAGATACCTGGCTTACCTGGGATGATGCGATGTACCTGATCGACGATCTCGCGTCGGGTCATTATTAAATTTTTTCAGGCAGCATAGATTCTATGCTGCCTTTTTTATCTCGCATAAATTTTTTCCCCGGATCCTGGTTTAGTTTGAATGCATCCGCGATTATACAATACATTTGCTAAAGTAATTAGCAGGCATGTCTTTGAATATCGCATCACTAAATTCGGGAAGCAATGGAAATTGCTATTATATCGGCAACGACGAGCATGCGGTTCTTGTGGATGCCGGGTTGTCCTGCAGGGAATTTGAAAAGCGTATGTTGAGACTTGGTTTGGATGTGGGCAGGATCCGGGCGATCCTTATCTCGCACGAACATTCAGATCATATTTTTGGACTTCAGGCCCTCTCAAAAAAGTATCAGCTCCCTGTTTATATCACTGCTCCTACGTGTGCGGGCAGCGGCTTGAATATTCCATCACATCTCGTCAAAGAGTTTATTCCTCACGAGGAAATTCAGTTTGGAAATATTTCGGTGCTTGCCTTTCCAAAATTTCATGATGCCTGTGATCCGCACAGTTTTTTGATCAGATCGGCATCGGTAACCATTGGCGTGTTTACGGATATCGGCCAGGTATGCCAAACACTGATCGATCATTTCAAACTTTGTAACGCTGCCTTTCTTGAAGCAAATTATGATGAGCAAATGCTGGCTAATGGGAGGTACCCCTATCATTTAAAGAACCGAATCAGGGGAGGGAAGGGGCACCTTTCCAACCTGCAGGCCCTGGAGCTCTTCCTGGCCCACAGGCCGGCTTTTATGAGTCATCTGGTGCTATCGCATCTTTCCAAAGAGAACAATCATCCGGAGCTGGTTCAGCAATTGTTCATGCAGCATGCAGGGTGCGCCGAGATCACCGTAGCATCGCGCTATGAAGAAACCCCTCTTCTTAAAATCGACTACACCGTTTCTCCTCCGTTTATTTCTCCCAGGCCACGCAGGAACCGCCAGCTTACATTGTTCTGAAATTATACATTCCGGTCCTGACTCAACTCCTGCACTGCCGACCGCCGCATGATAACCTCCCAGTTGAAGGTAATGATGGACACGAGCATGAGGCCGTAACCTGCTACCTGGATCCCGGTGATCCGTTCGTGGTAATAGATCACTGCTATCAGGAATCCAACCAGGGGATTTATGTAGAGGAGTATGCCAGTTGTCGATGATTTTAATCCCTGCAATGCATAAAGATTGAGGAGCAGCGGGATGATCGTGAAAAACACGGCAATTGTCAGAATAAGCAGGTAGAAGATGGGTCGCGATGGCACAGGTCCGTGTGCTGTCGGGTAGAACCAAACGAGGACCAGGGCAGAGCAGACAATTTGCACCATTAGAACGGACACCTTGTCTACCTCGGGATATTTTGGCTGGGCCACCTGGTAAAATGCGTAACTGAGGGCCACCAGCACACTGAATAGAAGGTCCGACAAGCTACCGGCCGCCAGGATGGCGCAGCTGATTATGCTTATGCATATGGCTGTCTTCTGAATGAAGGAGAGAGTTTCTTTCAGGATCAGGGCAGCGAGAAGGGCTGTGAGAATAGGGCATACGAGGTAGGCGAACGAAGCGGCCTTCACTGAAATATGATTCATCACAAATATGAATAAATACCAGTTTGCAGTAAGTAATAATCCACCTGTAACGATCTGCCAGATTAGTTTTCTTTTTCTTATTGGGTCGAGTGCGGAGACAAAACGAATGCTGGCCAGAAATTGTTTTCTCCGGAAAGCAAGTACAGTCAGGAGTAGTATCGCCACCGAGGCGAAAACGCGGTAAAAGAGGATATCTATTGAAGCGTAGTGGTCAAGCGGTTTCAGTACGAAACTAAAGAAACCCCAGATAAAGAAAGCCGAAATGCCGGCTGCGTAATATCGATATGATTTCATTGGCGGATCCCTGAATAAAAAAAGCCAGTCTTTTAAACTGGCTATTTAAAATCTTTTCATTCTAACTCAGATCTTCTCCGAAAGTTCTTTACCAGCTTTGAACTTCGCAACTTTCTTGGCTTTGATCTTAATAGTTGCTCCGGTCTGTGGATTACGACCGTTACGGGCAGCGCGTTTCGTTACTGAGAATGTTCCAAAGCCCACCAGGGTTACTTTGTTTCCTTTCTTCAATGTCTTGGCAATAGTGTCAGTAAATGAATCCAGGGCAAGACCAGCTTCTTTCTTGGAAATGCCTGCATCCTCTGCAATTTTTTCAATGAGTTCTGCTTTATTCATTGGTGAATATATTTAGGTGAGTGGCGAAGATAAGCGCAAAGACCTTGTGGATACAGGTTTTGCGGAAAAACTTTTTAAACGATTTCACCAACCTCAGCACCTGAGCGGTTTCCCGGTTCCCTCATTTTCCGTAATTCACCTTCGGCCGTATCAGACAGGGGCCTCAGGGATTGAGCTTCCTATTCTGAAACCAGCATTCCCAGGGGAGGACTGAAATTGCAAGTGATCACCGCTATAGTGCTGAATCTCAGGGCCGCCGCTTATGGCACGCCTTTGGAAATGATCTATATGGTTTTTAATAGGATAATGAATTTTAAGACACTCCGGACTGGATTTTTATCCGGTCCTTTTTTTGTCACACCTTCACCGCCATGATATACCTGGTGATCATTTTGGTGGCCGTGCTCAGCATATGGAGGAGAAAACTCACGTTGGCCGGGGGTATTACCGCGATTATATTGGGTATAGTAATTTTCCTCGGTACTGGTGTGGAAGGTTTAACCTATATCGGAATCTTCTTTGCGGCGGGCGTTCTCGCAACTGCCCACGGCCGATCAAAAAACCGAATCCGCTCCGGCGAGCCAGACCTGCCAAGAACAACATCCCAGGTTCTGGCAAATGGCGGCTTAGCCTCACTGTTATCACTATGCGCAGTCTTCTTCCCCACTTTAAATTATTTGTTTACGTTTTTGATTGCGTGTTCACTATCATCCGCCATTGCCGACACGCTGTCCTCAGAACTCGGAGTGATATACGGCAGCAGGCATTACAATAGCCTGACCTTTAAGAAAGATGCCCGTGGAGCCGACGGTGTAATTAGTGTGGAAGGAACGCTGATCGGCATTGGAGCCAGCCTGTTGATTGCCCTTCCTTATCAATTTTTATTTAACAGAGACTTTCCCTTCTGGATGGTGCTTTTAGCCGGAGCCGCGGGAAATTACTCCGACTCTGTACTGGGGGCCCTGGTTGAACGAAAGGGTGTCATCGGCAACGACGCCGTAAACTTTCTTAATACCTGCACCGGTGCCGCCGTGGGATATGCCCTGAGTATGCTGGCGGAATAATTAATCAGTATTGTCTTTAGGTTGTGCCGCAGTTCCGGCTAATTCGGAGTCTTCCGCGGGGTCACGCGGAGAGGGGCTGTCAGCACGGCCGTCCCCGGCTTCCGTCACTTTATCTGTTGAAACAGAAGTACCGCTTTCATTTAAAATGAATTCACCATCCTGATTGTCGGCCAGTCCTTTTTTCTTGTCCATATTGAGTGTTTAATTAATAGATACAATTAATGAGCCAATCAGCCATTCTACACTCATCCTCGAAAAGGTTGAAGGGTCCATGAATTGCAAGGACAGGCATATGAACGATGAATACGTAGGCTATGTAGGTATTTTTGCGGGAATCTGCACTGCCGCATCCATGCTGCCTCAATTAATCAAGATTATCCGCGACAGGAAGGCAGGTGAGATATCCTACCTGATGTTGATCATTTTGTTGTCGGGTCTTGCCGGCTGGATCGTGTATGGGTTTATGAAAGAAGATTACCCGATTCTCGTCACCAATTGTTTCTCTTTCCTGGTGAACGTACTGATCGTCATATTCACCGCCAAATACAAAGAAGCTCCACAAAGCGCATGAGGTTTCCGACGGCCTTTAGGGTTATATTTGGAAACTCAGAGCGCATATGAAACAAAAGCCGAAAGAAAGCCTGGACATGATCAACACTGTGCTGGAGGACTGCATCCTTGCATACCCGGTTTCTTCATTTGTGATCAGTTTATACAAGCATTACCTGAAATGGGGAACACTAAGTAAAAAACAATTGCAGGGCTTGTACGACAAGGCCAGTGCCATTGAAGGAATTGCCCCTGGAAAGCTGGCCTCACTTGAAGTGATCCTTAAACGAATGCCTACCAAGCAATCCAAAGCGTTGCCGGAATCCAAACCCCTGTTCCAGAAGGACGAAAAAACTGGTGCTGTACTGGACCAGTTGCTGGCCAAGTATCCCTCGCACAAACAGGGTTTGATGCTTTACTCGAAATACCTGAACAATCAATTATTCACTACGGCGGAACTCGCCGACCTGAAAAGGTTCCAGCAATTGCTCGATAAAAAGGGATGACTGTTGCAGAAAAACAAACGGTTGTGAAATCGCTTCCACAACCGTTTTAATATTAGTAGAATTTAATATTTTGGATTCTGCGGCAGCGCGTTGCCGAGGTCGATTTCTCTTTGTGGGATGGGAAAGAGCAGGAACCCATTATCGCTCACCAGGTCACCATCCACTGTCAGGTTCAGTCTTTTGGCAGTCAGGAACCATTCCCCTTCGAAGGCCAGTTCGAGATGCCTTTCGTTTATGACGTCATCTACAGAAACAATGGCTAGTGGTGCTGCGCCAGAACGATCACGAATCAAGTTTACATCCTCGAGCGGAGTATTAGTTCCTATCTGAGCTGCGGCGTCAGGTTGTGCGTTAGCTTCAGCTCTGGTCAAGTACATTTCCGCCAGCCTGAAAATGGGGATCACTTTATAAAGGTCACTCCACTTGGAGGTCAGTTGACCCTCAAATCCGGAAATACTACTGCCCGTATAGAAAAACGATCCGCGCTGGTCGTCTGGATTGTCGGCCAATATTCCGGAAATATAATCTTCATTCACCTGGATCTCACCACGGCCAACCGGATCGCCGGAATAGAAGGCCGTGATGCCATCATCGGTAACCCCGCTGTTACTTTGACTGGTCTGCTGGATCGCAAAAATATCTTCTGGTGAATTTGAAGCGTTGTTAAATTCCTTGTCAAAGGATCCGGTTAACTCGAATAAGCCGCTTTCGATCACATCGTTTGCAGCCTCACCGGCTTTCGCATACTCGCCCATTGACAAATAGACCCTTGAAAGCAGAGCCTGTACCGCCCATCTGTTTGCCCGGAAGTCGTCGGATTCTTCGCCCAGCTTCTCAAGTGCGGAATTCGCATCAACAAGCACCTGCGCATAGACTTCTTCAACTGATGCCCTCGGGAGTTTGTCCCTGGCTGGATCATAGCCGGCGACGGGTTCAAGGATGATAGGAACACCGGGGCTGGAACGGATCGTCCGTGTAAGCTTTGCCGAAGAGATTCACCAGTTCATAATAAACCAGGGCCCTGATAAATTCGGCCTCGCCGAGGACCAGGTCTTTTTCCTCTTCATCAATCAGGTCGATCTTGCTAATCGCGAGGTTTACTCCATTGATGGCCTGGTAGGAACCGCCCCACATGCTGTACACTGCGCCGCTGTTGGCAGTCTGGCTTTTGTCGATCACGTCACCGTAGCTTTCGAAGGTGCCGACAAAATTCAGTTCGCCATCGCTGTACAACAATTCCGTGAGGGTGTTGAATTTCTCACCGAAGGTGTTTCCATTTTGCAAGTTGGAGTAAGCGCCGAAGATGAGGGCCTTGACATCGTCAGCTGTTGTGATCTGCGCCGGGGTAAGTTCATTCTGCGGCTTTACGTCGAGTTTTTTATTGCAACTGATCGAAACAGCCAGTAATAAAGTCAGAGAAGTTATTTTGATAAATCGCATAATTCAGATTTAATTGAATGGGTTATTCTTAGAATCGCAGATTTAATCCAATGGATAATGTTTTTGGCTGCGGAATGGTATAGAAATCAATATTCGAAGCAATATTTGGCACTGTAGATCCTCCGACGCCCTGCGTGTTGACTTCGGGGTCACCATTGTAATCCGTCTTCAGCCAAAGGTTTTGACCGGATACGAATATCCTCGCACCCTTTATTCTCAGGGAATTCGCGATCTGCTGCGGAAGGTTGTATCCAAGGGTCAGTTGTCTCAAACGGATGTAGGAACCGTCATACAGCCACCGTGATGAGGTACGGTATCCTGATCCGTAGTTCCAGCCCGTACGGGGAACGTTGGTGATATCTCCAGGTTTTGACCAGGCATTCAGAATGTCAGTAGTCTGGTTGTCGAAACCTCCTGCAAATCCGGCAGTCATGTAGTTACCGCCAGAATTGAAGATATCAGCACCCTGAACAAATGTGAAGAAGACGTTCAGGTCAATTCCTTTATAGGAGAAAGTATTCGTCCAACCGCCGGTGAAGCTGGGGTTTGGATCACCAACAACCATTCTGGGAGCAGCGTTGTAATCCTCTGTGGGTTTACCGTCTTCTCCCTGGTATTGTGCTTCCCCTGTTTCAGGATTCACACCCACAAACTTTCGCATGTAAAAGACGCCAATGGGCTCTCCTTCGACGGCTCTTGAAATGCTACCCTGTTCGCCGTCTACGATTTCGCCATTCAGGTTACCCACTTTATTTCTGTTGAAGGCGATGTTGAATGAAGATGTCCATTTAAAAGCGGTCTGATCAAAGATCCTGCCGGTAAGTGAGATCTCAAGACCCTTGTTTGTCATTTCACCCAGGTTGCGGAAGATAATATTGGAAACTGTTGGATCGTCAAAATAACCATTGGTAGACGGTACGTTCACAGCGAGCAACAGATCTGTTGTTTTTTTGGTGTATACGTCAATTTCGCCTGTCAGTCGGTTATTGAATAAACCGAATTCCACACCGATGTCGGCCTGTGCAGTCTTTTCCCATTTGAGTGTGCTGTCGCCAAGTATTCTCGGAACGTAGCCAGGAAGATTGGGATAATTTGAAACACCAAAACGATCATAAAACTGGTTCTGTCCAATTTCCGCGTTACCAGTCTGACCATAGCTGGCCCTTAACTTAAGACTACTGAACACATTTGAGTTCTTCATGAATTCTTCTTCGGATAATACCCAGCCCGCTGACACAGCAGGAAAATATCCGTATCTGTTGGCGGGTCCAAATCGTGATGAACCATCGGCCCTGATGCTGAAACTGAATAAGTACTTTTCCCTGAAGCTGAAAGTGGGTCTGAGGAAGTAGGAGAGGAAGGTGTACCTGTCATTGCCAGTGCTGGCAAAAGTAACATTTGTTGCCCCGGAAAGATTTTTGACCGCCGCCGAAGGATATTGTTCGGCCTGAATATTGGAAGTGACCAGGTCATTTTGCAGGTAGCTCATACCAAGTAACACCGAGAGGTTGATGTCGTCGCTGATCTTCGGCGTATAGGTAAAATAGTTATTGGTATTAAATGATACGTTCTGAGAAGTAATATTTTGACCCTTGCCAATTCCCTGGCCATCCTGTGTCCTCTTGTCAGCAAAGGTTTGTTCGGTCATGTTCAGCACATCAGAACCGAATTCAGAACGGAATGAAAGCGACGGAATGATATTGTAATTGGCGAACAAATTACCCACAGTCCGGAAGGTGACCTGGTTGTCGTTATTGTACTGCGCGTCGAACAGACCGCTGGGGTAAAGCGTATTTTCATTGAGTTCGCCAGTTTCAGGATCCCTGAATGGGGAAATGGGAACCTGGGCGGCCAGCTGTCCCGGAGTGGAGAAGGCGTTGTCGTTGGTCACCCTGTCGAGCTGCGAACGGGTCACCGTGAGGTTCATACCCACCGTAACCTTGTCGGTCAGGTTGTGTTCCAAATTCAGTCTCCCACCAAAACGTTTAAATCTGTTTACTACAACTATTGCTTCCTGGTCGTTGTAAAAACCGGATACATAAAAACGGGTACGCGCATTGCCGCCCCTCACAGACAGATCGATTTGAGAGGACATCGCATTTTTCCTGAACTGGGCGTCTTCCCAGTTGGAATTGATCTCGGCATTTTCATAGTCTGTGCCGAGTGAGAGTTCGTCGAGAACGCCATTATAGAAATCGTTGTAATAATCTACGGCATCCTGTTCCGTGTCGAAGGGACCAGCATCCTGATCATTTGTAAAATCGTAGTGCGCGTCATTTAATGCGGCAGTCCTGATGGCTTGCACATACTGCCTGGCATCGAGGAACTTTCTTTTCTTGGTGGGGTTGGAAGAACCAAAGACGGTATTCAGTTCAACTACGGTCTTGTCATTCCTGCTCCCTTTTTTTGTTGTGATCAGCACAACGCCGTTAGATGCGCGGGCACCATAAATTGCGGCTGCCGCTGCATCCTTTAATACATCAATGGACTCAATGTCATTGGGATTGATGTCAATCAACGGGTTGGTCGGCTCATTAGTCGCGTCCGACTGGCTCCCAGGTGGTCAGGGGCATTCCATCGACCACATAAAGCGGTTGACTGCTGGCATTGATAGAAGAAGTACCACGGATCCTCACCTTGATGCCCTGGCCAACCTTTCCGCTGCTGTTGTCGATCACGACACCGGCAGATTTACCCTGCATGGCCGACTCGAAACTCTGGACGGGCTGGTTTTCCACTTCCTTGGCAGAAATCCGGCTGATGGCGCCTGTGACAGATTTTTTGGAAGACTGACCATAACCCACCACAACTACTTCGCTGAGTTTGCTTTCATCTTTTTTAAGTACCGCTGTTACGCTTCCACCTGAAACCTGAAATTTCAGGGGCTGATATCCGATAGATGAGATATCGAGTACCTTGGTGTCCTCGGGAGCATTGATGGAAAAAGCACCTGATTCGTCGCTTACTACCGCAACGTTAGATCCGCGGGCCTGAACCGTAGCTCCGACTACCGGCCCTCCATTTTGATCCTTTACGGTACCTGTGATAACTGATTGTTGGGAAAAAATGACATTTGAAAGCCCCGTAATAAGGGCGAAAAGAACGAGAAATTTTCGCATAGTTGGGTTATTAGATTCTCATGAAAATCCACGGTCAATTGACAAGAATTCATCGACTCACGCTGCTTTAACGTTAAATTTTTCTAAAAAAACGCTGTTCTGAAAATACCAAATTTGCAACGGGTGGCATTCATTCTCCCGGTGATCCATGCAATTCTGTGACGAATGGTGTTCCTGAGATTTAAACGGCCCGTAGATCATGTCAAAGGTCAACTCGCCAATTTGGTTGCTCAGATTTTAATTCTGTGAACCCCGGCAGGGAAGCGCGCTTTTAACCTGAACAAAGTGCTCACTGAGCTCCGGAAGTATGCATCGAAACCGGTGCGCTTATTATACAGCTTGATCCATATAGGAAATAACCGCCGCTTCAGCTTTTTCCCGGCGCTGTATTGTGGATGGGTATAGCTCGTCCCGAAGACTTGAATACAGTGCCGCACAATGTTTGATTGCTTTCTGCAGTGATACTCTGTCGTAAGCTGGAATAGACGTTTTCAACAATTGAAGATCTGAACCGGTTAAAAGCATTTCAACCTTGCGTACACCCTTTGGGAGATTTCCGGACTTGATCAGTGACAATGGTCCTAGGACCTGCATCCTGATGAAACCGATGGTATCAAACGCTTCAAAATATTCTCCGCGCCCGATCTTTGTCAGAACATAATGTGTCCATATCCAGAAACGATCCTCTATCCATTGATAGTCGGGCATCGGAAACGATGCCTGCGATGAATTTATGATATTCTGCAGCCGACCGCTGGGATCATGCAAAATCTCTGGATTCTCTATGCGCGTTTCAAATTCACCCGCCACCAGAAATTTGATGTCAACATGAATCAGCGGATCATCATACAGACAGATCAGCAGCCGCGTTTCGCCAACATGTTCCCCGGTAAACCCGGCCAGAAGATTTCCGAATCTGCCGGCGTAGTCAAGCATCTTCCCTGGATCATCGCTGATCCTGTTTTCCGTTACGAGGATAAGATCCAGGTCGGAGTACCTGTCCATTTCATTCGACAACCATGAACCGCCGACAGCCGCACCCACAATCGAATCATCATTCCGGATTGCCATGACAATTCTATCTGCAAATTCTTTTTGTACCATCCTTTATTCTTTTTATAAGGTCAGCTCACAAAGTTGCAAAAGGATTCCGAGAATAAAATTTGCCGTTTGACGGTTTAAATATTACTTGCTTGTTTGAGATGATATGATGAATCGATCACTTGTTTCCGGGATCTGTATTTTTAGTTCTTTTCTGCTTTCATCCGCAGGTAAAAACGACGGAGGATCTGCACGCATTCAATATTTCCGGTACCGCTCAGGGGACTACCTATCGGGTAATCTATTATTCAACTAGTGCGGCTGTTACTAAAATGCAATTTGATCAACTGCTTGACCAGATAGACAGTTCTCTTTCAGTTTATAAGCCCTATTCGCTCATCAGCCGATTTAACAAGGTTGAGAAGAGTGTTTTAATGGATGTTCACTTACAAACCGTGGTAAGACGGGCCCTGGCGATCTCAGCAAGCACAAAAGGAATTTCAGACATCACCGTGATGCCATTGATGCAAGCCTGGGGTTTTGGACCCAACGGCATCGCAAGCGATCCCGATTCGGCGGTCATTCGAAATCTTCTTCCAATTATCGGGTACAACAATCTCAGGATAAAAGGGAGAAGGCTTATTAAAAAGAAAAAAGGGGTCAGGATCGATGTCGATGGAATTGCGCAGGGATATGCGGTAGACCTGATGGCTAATTTACTTGAGCAGCATGGCGTGGTCAACTACCTGATTGAACTGGGAGGTGAAATAAGAGTTCGAGGGAAAAAATACCCGGGTTCCATCCCGATGAAGATCGGACTGGAAGCTCCGGGCGATGAAAATTCTGAGTTACCGGTGATCCACCAAATTATTTCGATCGATTCGGGAGCTATTACAACTTCGGGCAACTACCGACGATACGTCCAGTTGAAGAACGGTAGAAAAATACAACACCTGATCAATCCATTCACTGGGTATCCGTTTTTCAACGAACTGATCAGCGTCACGGTATGGGCATCAGACGCCATCACCGCTGATGGCTACGATAATGCGCTCATGGGCATGGGCCTGCACGATGCCCTGGAATTTTTGAGCCATCACCAGGAATTGCAGGCTTATTTCCTTTACCAGGATGGGGACAAGGTGGTGAAGGACACGGCTACTACCGGGTTTCCGGCACGAACCGCAGACTAACGGTTAAGCGCCATCCCTGATTCATTTGATATCCTGCGCGGAGAATGAGTAGGGGACAGCCGAATCGGAAGTTCCTCGTTTTTTGTCTGCAGTTGCAGACATTCCAAATTCAATTGTTGATCCCTGGGTAATTGTCTTGTGACTGATCCAGTTCCTGGGCCATTCCACGCCGTTTAGTTTAACACTTTTGACATAGCGGTGTTCTGCATCATTGGCAGGCGCATTGATGACTATTTTCTTTCCATTGTTTAGCGAAACCGTAATTTTTTTGAATAGCGGAGCACCAAGGACATATTGGTCACTCACCGGTGTGACGGGATAGAATCCCATCGAGGAAAAAATATACCAGGCGGAAGTCTGTCCATTGTCTTCATCTCCGCAATAGCCATCGGGAGTCGGTTTGTAAAGGCGATTCATCACTTCCCGGACCCAGTATTGGGTTTTCCAGGGTTCGCCTGCATAATTGTACAGGTAGATCATGTGCTGTATTGGCTGGTTGCCATGAGCATAATTGCCCATGTTGGCGATCTGCATTTCCCTGATCTCGTGAATCGTAAAATTGTAGTAACTGTTGTCAAATATTGGCGGCACGATAAACACCGAATCGAGCATCTTCACAAACTCCTTCTTTCCTCCCATGAGACCGATTAGCCCTTTCATGTCGTGGAATACCGACCAGGTGTAGTGCCAGCTGTTTCCTTCGGTAAAAGCATCTCCCCATTTGAAGGGATTGAAGGGTGTTTGAAAACTGCCATCCTTGTTTCTTCCTCTCATTAGTTTGGAAGTGGAATCAAAGACATTGCGATAATTCTGACAGCGTTTGGCAAATAAATCAATCTCAGTCTTGGGACGCTTGAGTTTTTTGGCCAGTTGCCAGGCAGCATAATCATCATAAGCATACTCTAGCGTGCGGGCCGTATTTTCATTTATGTTTACGTCGTATGGAATATAGCCCAGTTCATTGTAGTATTTAAATCCCTTTCGTCCCACAGAACTCACCGGTCCCTCATTTTCCGAACTTTTCACTATCCCCTCATATAGTTTATTGATATCGTAACTGCCGGGATTCTTTAGCCACGCTTCTGCAATGATGGACGCAGAATTGGATCCGATCATGCAGTCCCTGTGACCTGGACTCGCCCATTCCGGCAGCCATCCGCTTTCGTTGAAGGCATTGACCAGACCTTCCTGTATGTGTTGATTGAGTTCCGGTTCCACGAGGTTAAACAAAGGGAACACCGCGCGGAAGGTGTCCCAGAAACCATTGTCAGTAAACATGTATCCGGGTAGCACTTTGCCGTTATATGGACTGTAATGAACGATCTTGCCGGCATTGTCGTGCTCATAGAACTTTCTCGGGAAAGAGCATGGTTCTGTAGAGACAGGAGTAAAAAGTCTTTAGTTGTTCCTCGGTACCGCCTTCGGCCTTGATCCTGCTCAGTGAATTGTTCCAGATTTTTTTTGCTGCATTTTTTGTGGCCTCAAAACTATTGGTGCCGATCTCTTTTAGATTGAGCACCGCTTGTTCATTACTGATGAATGAAGATGCTACACTCGCGCCTACTTTTTCTCCTTTAGACGTATTGAAACGAATTAAGGCTCCGGAATGCGGGGCCTTCACCGAGGTGGTTCCTGCCTGGATGGTCGAGTCAGACCAGACTGAGGCTGAACTGAAAGATTTGTCGAAACGTATAACGAAGTAATTTTTGAAATTTTCCGGGGTGCCTCCACTGTTGCGTGTGGAATACCCGCTCACCGTGCGGTTTGCTATGTCAATATTTACTTCCGAGCCCTTGTCGAAGGCATCAATAATCACAAACGAGGAGTCGGTTTGCGGAAATGTAAAGCGAAACTGTGCCGCCCTCTCTGTAGGGGTCAGCTCAGCAGTCACATCATAATCGGCGAGATAAACGCTGTAGTAATAAGGTCTGGCCGTTTCTGATTTATGTGAAAACCAGCTTGCTCTTTTTTGTTCCTGCAGTTCCGGCTTGCCGGTTACGGGCATGATGGAAAACTGGCCATAGTCGTTGATCCAGGGGCTGGGTTGGTGAGTCTGGCGGAAGCCGACGATCTTGTTGGAAGGGTAGGTGTATGCCCAGCCGTCACCCATTTTGCCTGTTTGAGGCATCCATGCATTCATACCCCATGGCAGGGATATCGAAGGGTAGGTATTGCCGTTGGAGAGTTCTTGTTTTGAATCCGTCCCCATCAGCGGATTGACGAGATCGGCGGGAGAGAAGGGAGTTTGCGAGTTGGTGCGTGAGATAATCAATATACAGATCAGCACTGCACGATACTTTATCATCATTAGAACAATTATTTATTTTCCGGTGAGGATGTTTAGCATAGTTGTGTCCGGGACAATATTTTCGTCAACCACACCGAAGGATCCTGATTTGTAATTCCAGTTGGCATACGCGATGCCGTTTTTGTCAAAGACCGCAACCATATCCTTGTACCACCGCATTTTGGAATCGCGGGGTGAATTATCGATAACTCCAAACTCGCCGCAATACAATGGAAGATGCAGACTGTCGGCCAGGTGAATCGGTTTTGCCATCATGGCCTGTAGCGTGTCTTGGTTATATATCATTTTCTCTTCCCTGGTTTTGCCGTCTACAACTATCTGACCCGGATATTGCACCTTCCCTTTGAAATCTTTCAGGTCGGTCCATGAAGCCTGAAAATGTGTAAGGTGAAAAGGCTCATAGAAATGAAAACTCAGCAGAATATTGGGGTCGTTGGGTGGAATTCTGAGTTCATCAAAAGTTTTGGCTGACTGCCATTTGTTTGAACCGATAACCAGGGTCCGCTTCGGCTCCCAGCTTCTGATGGAATCCGTCACTCGAAAAAGTAAGCGGTTCCATTCCTCAGCACTGTCAGCCACCGGCTCATTCATGAATTCATACGCCACCATGGTGTTGGGCCATTTACTCACATGGATCGAAAGGTCTTTCCAGAGCTGGATGAAATGATCCCGCGCTTTTGGATCCGTCCACAAGGGTCTGAGCTTCTCATTGAAATGATGTGAGCGGAGTATGTGAAGATCGAGTATCACTTTCAGGTTGGCCTTACTGCACCAGCTCATGCAGTTCTCGAGCAACCGGAACGCGTCTTCGTTTCTCTTACCGGTGCTGTCCCAAAGTTGCATCTCATCAACCGGCAACCGGATGTGGTCAAAGCCCGCCGAATCTATGAACCGGATGTCGGCCTCGGTAAAGAAATGCGCGCGTTCCTCACCTCGTCTTTCGCTCTGCGATAACCAATGGGCAATGTTAGTTCCTCTCTTTACAAGAAATCGGTTGGACGTTGTGTCACCAGTTACTGAGGAAGTGTCGTTTTGTTCCTCGTTCATTCCGCAGGAAGCCAATAGAAAGAGGATGATCGGGAACCATTGAATTTTAACCATGTTGGAGAATCGTAGTTTGATGATCTGCAAAGCAGGCCATGTTAAGTCTGTTTATATGGAGATTAAAAGTAAAACAAAACAAACTATCGCGGCGATGTCAATGTCTGATCCTGATTGTAAGGGCGTTTGCGGGATTTCTGATCATCAGCTGATTGAGGTCGTCGTCGGTGAATCCATTGGCCCTGAGGGCCGGCTTGATGTGTTTGAAGATATCGGTGTATCCATGAATATCTCCTCCGTTGGCTTCTCCGGGACGGTACCAGCCTGCATCATGACTGATCAACACTTTATGCAGCCATCCGTTTGCCTTGAGAAAAACCAGTTTACGAACATATTCATCATAGTCACCGGTCATACCATCAAGACTCAACCATGCGCCGCTTTTCAATGCCACCAGGTATTGTTGCTGATCCTTTTCGGCTTGCGCGTGGACCCAGACAAAGGCTTGGGGAGATACATTTGCACGGATCAGCAGGTCAATTTGTTCAAGGGCCGGTGCGGCTTTTCCAGTATGAGAGTAAATGGTTAATCCTGTCTGGGTATGCGTTTTGCCCGCGGCGCGGATGAGTTTCCTGTGAATGGCTGAGAGTCCCTTATCGTCTGCATCGATCCCGATTTTTATAAAGCCGGGTTTTATTCCTGTCTGACCGATGCCGTTTTTGTATTCGGCGGTCCAGACTGAGGCAAGTTCATCTTCACTCGCATTCAATGCGTGAGGGGGAAGGTATTTATTCTGAACTGCTCCATAATACCCGGTGTTGGTGATCATCCGTATACCGGTCTTCCTGCTCAGCGACTGCAACAATAATGGATCCCGGCCCAGGTAGGCCGGCGTACACTCTACGAAGGTATGAACTCCTTCTTTTTTGGCTTCGAGCAGGTAGGGTAAAACCCGTGCTGCGACGGCATCCCTGTTCCACCTCTTGTCGGTGATCTTGTCGGCGCCGATAAAGTCGACCATTATGTGTTCGTGCGCCAGGGTTATTCCCAAATCATGGGGACGGATCGCGCCTGTGACCGTCATAACTATGGCATCTGAAGACAGCAGGGAAGGCAGGACACTGCCGGTAGCTCTGATTAAAAACTGTTTCCTGCTGATGACGCGCATAAATCAAAAATTAAAAATTAAAAATAAAAAATGCTATTGTGAAAGATTTCACGCCAAGCAAAAGAAGGCGCAAAGCCGCAAAAAGATACGTATTCATTTTATTGCGCCTTTGCTTCTGCCGAAGGCAGATTTGCGTATTTGCGTGAAACCAAAATTTTTAATTTTTGATTTTTAATTTCTTTGGGTCTCAAATTGAGGACGCGACCTATCTGCCTCCCTGGAACAACGGCACCTGCACACCTGCCCTGAAAAAGGGTCGAATATTTCCTGTTGCGCTCGAGTAGGGCGAGAATTCATCGTTCAGCACGTCGACAAGCAGCGAAAGATAGAAAAATGGGCGGCCACTGTGCGGGTAACGTTCTGAACTGTATCCTATCCCCAGCAGCAGGCTGTTGGCTTCGATCTTGTTCTTGCTGGTAGTACCACCGCCGCCGGGAATGTATTTTTCGGTGACAAAATTGTGTTCGAATTGCAAGTGCGCAAATAGGAAATTTACCGGGTAGAGACGGCCGAATACACCACCGCCGTAGGTTGACCTCCTGATCTTGTCGTCGGGAAGATTGATGTAGAGGTTCCTGAAAGAAGTATAGTTATAGTTCAACGAGATACCTGCATCGACCCAGCTTGCAAGGCTGTAACCAAAAACAGGACTGATGCCCGTCTGAAATGAGTTGCTGGAAAATCCAAGTGCGAGACTGCCGCCTGTAAACAAATTGTCTTTCCTGAATCCACCTTCTTCGCCGGGATTATTATCCTGCGCCTTGACGGTAACGGCAAAGAGAGTGAAACACAGAACCAGTCTGAAAATGAGTGATGCTTTCATGCGCAAAGGTGAAGTTTTCATTCAGAATTGAACTTATGCATTTAATCAGTGCTAAATTGTCAATGAATTCAAAAAACTGGGCAATTTATACTTGGTTATTACAAAAACAGTCAAATGAGAACAGTCATCGTCACGGGATCGTCAAGAGGAATTGGAAAATCCATTGCACTTGCATTGGGCAGGGAAGGTTATAATGTTGTTGTGAATTATGTCGGTAATAAAGAGCTGGCGGAAGAAGTGGTCGCCGAGATAAGGAGTGCGGGAAGTAAATCCATTGCAGTCAAGGCCGATGTGAGCATACGCGAGGAAGTCATTCATTTGTTTGAAGCGACGGTACTGGAATTTGGTAAGATCGATGTGCTCATCAACAATGGCGGCATCATGATCACTAAACCGATCAAAGACGCGACTGAGGAAGATTACTACAGGCTATTTGACATCAATGTGAAGGGCACCTTTTTTACCTTGCAGGAAGCCGCCACCAAGCTGGTAGACAACGGGATTATTATCAATTTTTCGACCAGCACCGTGAAGCTCATGTTGCCAGGATACGGTCTGTACTCGGCCTCAAAGGCGGCGGTAGAGCAGATGACCAGGGTATTTGCGAAAGAAGTAGGGCGGGGGATTTCGGTTAATGTTGTTTCTCCCGGTCCCACGAGTACCGATCTTTTTCTCAATGGAAAAAGCGATGAGCAGGTGCAACGTCTTGCAGGGATGAATGCTTTCAACAGGATTGCGGAACCGCAGGATATCGCAAACCTGGTGGTTTTCCTGGCCAGCGAGAAATCGAAGTGGATCACCGGTCAGGTGATTGCCGCTAATGGGGGGATGATATAGAATCAGAAACAGAAACAGAAACAGAAACAGGAACAGGAACAGGGAGTGAGCGAAGGGATCGACGAAGAGGCTCCGCTCTTTTTCGCCGCTCCGTTTAGGTCCTCTTCCTGTTTCTGTTTCTATCCTCTTCCTGTTCCTGTTTCTGCCTGTTCCTGTTCCTGTTTCTGCCTGTTCCTGTTTCTGATTTCTCTTCTTACCTTTGCCTCATGAATTACTTTGAAAGATATGGGCTTCCTGTATCCTTAAAGGTGGACAGGGATGGGGTAAAGAAGAAGTATTATGAGCTCAGCAGGGAATTTCACCCCGATTTTCATTCGCTGTCGGGTGCCGATGAGCAGGAGGAAACCCTGCAGGTAGCGGCGGACGTTAATAAAGCATACAAAACTTTTAACAATCCGGACGAGACCATCCGTTATGTTCTTCGGTTAAAGGAACTTTTGCAAGAAGAAGAAAAATACAACCTCGACCCGGTCTTCCTCGGCGAGGTGATGGACATCAACGAAGCGTTGATGGAGTTGGAGATGGATCCGCAAAACGCGGGCCTGGAGGAAGCAGAAACAAATGTGCGTGAGTTACTGAATAAAATCTATAGCGATGTGGCGGACATTATTGAAAATTATCAGGAGAGTACTGGTACGGAAAAAGAGTTGCTGCGAGTAAAGGAATATTACTTCCGTAAAAAATACATTTTGCGCATTTTGGACAAGATTGGTCAATTGCGTAATATTGCCTCCCTTTAAAATAGCCCGGATGGCGGAATTGGTAGACGCGCCAGACTCAAAATCTGGTTATCGCAAGGTAGTGCAGGTTCGATTCCTGTTCCGGGCACTGAGGCCTCGTTTAGACGAGGCTTTTTTATGAACCGGAAAGGCTATAAGTTAGGGATGGTAATAAAACCGATATTAAGTATCTTTTCCAGGTTATGGCCAAATGACACGAATTAGTCTCTCACGGACAAGTGTTATCAATCAATTTCTGTAAAAAATCTCGTTTTTGAACTGCGCGTCAGTTCGACAGCTTCAAAGTGTGAAGCGCACTCCGCTGTGTTTCTCCGCACTGTCTTAAGTTAGGTTTCTGATCATCACGAAAAGCATCCGGGATAATTCTTCATAGTGTGCAAGCATTTCGATAAAAACTTCATTTGAAAGCTCGTTTTCATCGCGTAGCAAGTGTATTAACGAAGCACATTCAAAAACAGAACCCCTCGCTGTTATATAATATTTCCGTCTATCCTTCTCCCCGAATTTTCCGCTCCCTTCCGCTATATTCAGCATGATACTTACACTTGCGCGTCCCAACTGATCTTTGATATACCGTGGGACGGTGTTCATATCTTGTACCAGCCGATAAATAGTCTTATTGGCCAAAAATGCTTTCTTATAAACTTCTAGATTTTCATACGAAAACATAATATTCAGTTCAGAACGAAGAAAGAGAACAATTATGAAATCGGGAGCGGATAATCACGGTTGGACGAAAGAAAAAAACAGAGGGGCTCTCCGCTCTCCGCTCTCCGCTCTCGCTCTGATTCTTCCTATCTTCGCACACATGCTCACAATCGCCCTAATCAGGGAATCAAAGGTTCCCGCAGACCGGAGAGTGGCGTTTACTCCCGCCCAATGCAAGTGGATACACTCAAAGTACCCCAACCTCCGGATGGTGGTGGAAAGCTCACCAAACCGCTGCTACTCCGACCGGGAATATTCGATAGCGGGAGTAGAAGTAAAACAGGACGTAAGCGACAGCGATATTTTCATGGGCATCAAGGAAGTCGAGACCAACCGGCTTATTGAAGGGAAAACCTACCTTTTCTTCTCACACACCAAAAAGAAACAGGGATACAACCGCGACATGTTCAGAACCATATTGTCAAGGAAGATTACCCTCATCGACTACGAATGCATGGAACACGCCGACGGCCAGAGAATCCTGGGCTTCGGCTTTTTTGCCGGCATAGTTGGCGCACACAACGGCATGATGGCCTATGGTAACAGAACAGGTGCCTATACCATGGGACGGGTATACGAACAAAAGAACTTCCGGGAACTGATCCATAATTATTTTGGTTTGAAACTACCTCCACTAAAGATCGCCATCACAGGCTCGGGAAGGGTGGCCCATGGATTCCTCGAAATCATGAACCTTCTGGAAGTGGTAGAGGTCGATCCCGATGAATACCTTGAACGTGGTTTTGCCTATCCTGTATTCACTCAACTCAAGGGAGCAGACTTGTACGAGCCCCGTAATGGTGGCACCTATCACCGCGACCATTTTCATAACCACCCTGAGGAATTTTCCTGTTTGTTTCATCCTTACACCAAAGTGACAGATATACTGCTGAATGGCGTCTACTGGGATGATCAGGTACCACGCTTGTTTGAGAACAGCGAGCTCAGTGCCCCATCATTTAATATACAGACGATCGCCGACATCACCGATGACAAGAACGGCTCTGTGCCCTGCAACCTGGGGGATAGTTCCATTGATCATCCTGTATACGGCGTTGATAAAATCTCGGTGGTCAAAACGGCTCCCTACCTGCCGTTCTCTGTTGATGTAATGGCTGTAGGCAATCTGCCGAATGAACTTCCCCGGGATGCTTCACGATATTTTGGTGAACAGTTAATCAAACACATACTTCAGGACCTCGTCGGAAATGGCTCCGATGTGATAACCAGGGCCACCATGATAAACAAGGGCAAGCTCGCTGCAAACTTCGAATACCTCAGGGAATACGGAGAGAAAGGCTAAGACCTCATTTCCACTCCGCCCGCGCACTTACTTTTACATTGAGTTGATCAAATTCACCTTTCAGAAAACGATAATACCCCGTTGCCGCAATCATGGCAGCATTGTCTGTGCAGTATTCAAATGCGGGAATAAAGGTTCGCCAGCCCTCCTGCCTTCCCATTTCGGTGAAGGCGGTTCTTAATCCACTATTGGCCGACACGCCGCCCGCAATACAGAGGTCGGTGATTCGCGTTTGGCCTGCTGCTTTCTTTAGCTTCTTCAGCAAAATCGAAACGATTCTCTCCTGGATCGAAGCACAGATGTCTTCCAGGTTGGTTTTCAGAAATTCGGGATTTTTATGCAGCTCGTCTCTGAGGAAATACAGTATGGAAGTTTTCAGACCGCTGAAACTGAAATCCAGCGATGGAATCTGCGGCTCGGGGAATGAAAACCTGTTTGGATTTCCACCTCTTGCATGCTTGTCGATCAGCGGTCCTCCCGGATACGGGAGTCCAAGGATCTTTGCAGACTTGTCAAAGGCTTCTCCCGCGGCGTCATCAATTGTTTCTCCTATCACCGAAAGATTGTCGATGGACTCACAGAGTACGATCTGCGTATGCCCACCGCTAACCGTGAGGCATAAAAAAGGAAATTCCGGAGCGGGATCTCCGATCAGATTGGCCAGCACATGCGCCTGCATGTGATGAACGGCGATAACGGGAATATTTAAAGCCATGCCCAGGGATTTGCCAAACTGAGATCCCACCAGCAGTGAACCGATCAGCCCGGGTGCAGAAGTAAATGCAATCGCGCTGAGCGCGTGCAGATCCACACCTGCTTTCCTGATGGCCTGATCAACAACAGGCACGATATTCTGCATGTGCGCCCGGGATGCGAGTTCAGGTACCACTCCTCCATACTGCTCATGCACGGACTGGCTGGCAATGATATTGGAAAGGATCTTTCCATCAACGCATACGGAAGCAGCGGTCTCATCACAGGAAGATTCAATTCCAAGTATGATTACAGGCATGAATGTTTATTTGGAACGTATCGCCACAACAGGATTCATCTTCGCCGCTATCGAAGCAGGGATGATGCCGGCAAGCACGCCTACCAGAATACAGATGCCGATGGCCAGCAGCATGATATCAAGAGAGATGAATAATGGAAATCCCAGGACGGCCGAAAATATTTTGGTGAGAATGTAAACAAGTAGAAGGCCAATCATTCCGCCGAGTATACATAAGAATGCCGACTCCAGTAAGAATTCGGTGAGTATGGTCGAACGTTTGGCACCCAGAGCCTTTTTCAGCCCGATCTGCGATGTCCTTTCTCTAACGGTTACAAACATAATATTCGCCACACCGAACATCCCTACGACCAAAGACAATGCAGCAATCGACCAGCCCCCGGCATTCACATTCGAAAAAATGCCGCTGGCAAACGCGCTGAATGAATCAATGTCATTCAGCGCAAAATTGTCTTCCTGAGAAGGTGTAAGTTTTCTCAGCGACCGCATGGCACCGGCAAGCTCATCGATCAGCAATGCCATAGGCACATCCTTCTTGCCCTGCACGATCAGCTTTGGGCTCGACCAGCGTTCAGGATTCATCTGGATAAGAAACCCATTTACGATGATGATACAATTGTCAAAGTTCCACATCTGCATGATGCTCTTTCCCTGCTTCTTGATCACGCCAACGATTACCCCGACCTTCTGGTTTTTCAATTTAACCTGCCGGCCTACCGCTTTTTCGGGCTTGCCAAATAATTGTTCGGCAATGTCGTTGCCAATGAGTACTGAATTTGCAGACCGGTCATAATCGCCCTGCTGCAAGGTCCTTCCATAAGCCACGTCAACAGGTTGGATATCAAAAAATTCCTCGCTGATGCCGTAATAAGTAACGCTTTTCACGAGGCTGCCGGCATATTCGACCTTGTCATTGAGTTCGGTCGCAAATGCAACGTGACCGGCAACCGCCACCTTCTCACGCAGCTGACGTACTTCAGCAAACTTTGGGGTGGGCCGGTTCACATACTTCCACCAGGGATATTCATCCCCGCCGCTATACACCCATTTGTCGATGTAAACGGTGTTGGAGCCGAGTGACTTAATGTCTTTTTGTATGGCCTGCTCAAGGCTGCCGACAGTAGCCAGAACGCTGATGATACAGAATATACCAATTGTTACTCCGAAGAGTGAAAGAAAAGTGCGCAGTTTATTAGATCTGAATTCCTCCACCGCCATTTTGAAACTGCTTCCAATGATGGAAAAAAACTTGCGCATGATTGGTATATTTTAAACAGGTTTGCGGGCAGCCGCCTGACCTGTTGGTGTTCTCTTCTTCGGCCCCTCCTTTGGCGCATCAACTGCAAGATCGCCCAGGGGATGATCTTTCCTGAAATCCACCAGGATGGGAGCCGCAACAAAGATAGAGGAATAACAACCTGTAATAACCCCCATCAGCATGGCAAATGCAAATCCCTTGGTAACTTCTCCTCCTACAAGGAAGAGGATCAGGATGGTTAGAAAAACTGTCAGTGAGGTCATGATTGTTCTGCTCAGGGTGTCATTGATCGCGCGATTGATCACCGTCTTCTTATCGGCACCCTTCATGCTGTGACTGTATTCTCTTATCCTGTCATAAACTACCACCGTGTCGTTCATCGAGAAGCCGATTACTGTAAGGATAGCCGCGATAAAATGCTGGTCAATTTCCAGCGGGAAGGGCACGATGTTTTTGAAAAATGAAAAAATGATCAACGTAACCAGCACGTCATGAAACAAAGAGAACAGTGTTCCAAGTGAATAACGCCAGTCGCGGAACCGGATAAATATGTATAGGGAGATGATGAGCAGCGACCAGAAGGTAGCCCATTTCGCGCCTGATTTAAGGTCATCCGATATAGTAGGATCCACACGTTTCGAACCCTGGATGTATTGTGTTGCAAATTGCTGACGGCTGACAGTTGAGGGCAGGAATGATTTAAGTCCGTTGTACAAGGTAGTCAGCACCATCGTATCAGCGGCCTTTCCTTCATCCTGGATCATGAAATCGGTAGTGATGTCGAACTGATCATTATTCCGGCCATATGTCTTAACCGTAGGCGACTCAGAAAATACTTTCTCAAGCGCCACCCGAATTTCTTCGGCCTTTTGCGGTTTACTGAATTTGACGACATAGCTCCGGCCGCCACTGAATTCCACGCCTTCCTTGAAGCCATTGAATATTGCAGTGATACCCAGTACCAGCACAATGGCTGAAACCACATAGGCCACCTTGCGGTATTTTACAAAATCATAATTGGCATTCCTGAATATCTTTTTAGATACCGAAGTGAAATATTTCAAATGCCTGTCTTTCGTAGTATAGGAATCCGTGATCAGCCTGGATACCAGGATGCCGCAGAATAAAGACAGGAGGATACCGAGAATTTGCGTGGTAGCAAAACCGAGCACAGGCCCCAATCCATAAATGGCCAGAATGATGGCTGTAAGCAGGGTTGTGATGTGAGCATCGAGTACGGGTGGCAGTGATCGCCGGTAACCCAGCTTGATGGCTTGTTCATGGGTACTTCCCCGCCCAAGTTCGTCCTTGATACGTTCAAAAATGAGCACGTTGGTGTCCACCGCCATGCCGATGGTGAGCACGAGGCCCGCAATACCGGGTGCGGTGAGGGTGGCATTCAATGCGCTGAGGACACCTACCGTGAACAGGAGATTAAGGATAAGCGCAATGTTGGCAACTATTCCACCCGTGTTATAATAAATGAGCATCAGACAGAAGATCACGATGAACGACAGCGAAAACGAAAGAATACCGCCATTGACTGCATCTTCACCAAGCGTGGGGCCAACTACCTGGTCCTGTACGATCCTTGCCGGTGCATCCAGTTTGCCGGCCTTCAGAATATTTGCAAGATCCTGTGCTTCATTTACAACAAGCTGGGTGTTCTTGGATCCCTTGCCCATGGTGATCCTGGAGTTACCTCCTTCAATCTTTTCATTTGCTACCGGTGCCGAGTAAACGATGTCATCCAGTACGATGGCAATTGGTCTTTTTTCTTTTGCCGAGCGGTCGGTCATTTGAGCCCAGGTTCTTGCTCCTGCGGAGTTCATGCTCATGTTTACAAGCACCTCGTTTGTGATGGGATCAAAACTCTGGTCCGCGTTTTCAATAGCACTGCCTTCGATCAGCGCGCCATCCTTGCCCGGGATCGTTTGGATGGCATAGAGATCAAGAAAATCATACAATTTTCCATCCTGATCCCTTTCCTGCTTGCCCCAGACGAAACGCGCATTGCCAGGGAAGTTTGAAGCAACAGAATTCATCCTCAGATAGCGGTTAACTGTAACCGTATCCCTGATCAGCGCCCGTCCAATAACCGGCCCGAAACGCTGTCTGCCCCCCTCATCCTGGTATGGCTGGGAGGGAACCAGCACCCTGAACAGTGGGTTGGCCTGGCTCGCCTTAAGGGCACTGTCCGACAGCCCGAGCGAATCACCTGAAGCCTTTGCGGAATCTTTTCCTTTTGTTCCATATAACGAAGCTTCCAGCGCCTTGTCTGCATTCTGTAACGCAGTAATCATCGCCTGATCATTCAGCGTGAACACTTCAAAGAACTGGAGGTTTGCGGTGGACTGCAGATATCTTCTTACCCTGTCTGGATCGGTTGCTCCCGCCAACTCCACGGTAATGATCCCCTTGCTTTCATCAAGACTGATATTCGGCTGGGCGACTCCAAATTTGTCAATACGTTTGGAAAGTACCTGGAATGTTTGAGTCATGGCCGCAGTAGCCTGATCCCTGATATGGGCAAGCACCGCTTCGTCGGAGGCATTAATGCTCAGTTTATTCCTGTTTGCGTTTGCAAAATAGGGGGCAAGCCTGCGGGAGGGATTCTGTGCTTTGAAAGAAGCGGCGAAGAGTTCGATAAAGTTCTGATCACTGTTCAGCTTCATGGTCTGCGCGCCAGCAATGGCTTTCTGGACGACGGGGTCTTTTGGATTGTTTGCCAGCCCCCTGATCAGCCCGTCGAGGGCAACATCAAGCGTTACGTTGATCCCACCCTGAAGGTCAAGTCCAAGAAGCAGTTCACTTTCCTTAGCCTTCTGGTATGTCTGCCCCCACCAGGTAATTTTCTGATCCTTGGTGGAATCAAGTAATCTTTCCAACCGGGTTTGGTAATAAGTATCGAAAGAATCCTGATAAGCTGCCTGTGCTTCAACATTGCCCGGGTATTTCTGGGTTGCGGAAGGAAAAGCTCGCCTGGCCTGCTGCATAGCCTTCTCCTTTACTGATTTTTCGTGTTTGTTCACAAACCAGGTAAAGGAAAGCTGGTACAAGGATATCATGATTAATAAAGCAGCAAAAATGCTTACCAGTGCTTTCATTGAAATTTATTTGTTTTTTAAGGTTTGCAAAGATAGGATTTTCAGACTTATTCACTAATAAATCAATGCTTTGAATCAGAAAGGCGCCTGTGAAGATATTTTAAGGAAAAGGGGTAAATATTAAAGTTGGTTTAATTGTACCACACTTACATTTGCATCTCAAAAAACGAATATTACGCAATGCTGTTATCGTCACGTCTTGAACGTTTCAACGAGCCCGAAACCCTGAAAATGGCCAAACTTGGCCGCGAGCTCAGAGGGCAGGGGATCGACATCATCGATCTTAGCCTGGGTGAACCAGATTTCGACACGCCGCAACATATAAAAGATGCCGCGAAGAAGGCCGTTGATGAAAACTGGAGCCACTATCCGCCAGTTGCGGGTTACCCCGAACTACGGGAAGCGGTATGCCAGAAATTCAAACGTGATAACGATCTTGACTACAAACCAGAGAACATCATCGTTTCCACAGGAGCCAAACAAAGTCTCGCCAATGCTGTATTCGCCGTCGTGGATCACGGTGATGAAGTGATCATCCCCACGCCATACTGGGTCACTTATTCCGAAATTGTCAAACTTGGCGAAGGCAGTGTCAAACTGGTGAGAACCTCAATAGAAAATGACTATAAGTTAACTCCGGCTGAACTGGAAGCAGCGATCACACCAAAGTCAAAACTCTTTATATTTTCATCTCCTTCAAATCCAACCGGCGGAGTATACACCAGGAAGGAATTGGAAGGTCTTGCCGAAATATTCAGGAAGCATCCGCAGATCTTCATCATCTCTGATGAGATTTATGAATACATCAACTATGTTGGTAAACACGAGAGCATAGCCCAGTTCCCCGATCTCAAAGACAGGATCATTGTCATCAACGGGCTTAGTAAAGGATTTGCCATGACCGGTTACCGGCTTGGTTATATCGCAGCGGCTCCGGAAATTATCAAGGCCTGCGAAAAACTTCAGGGCCAGTTCACCAGCGGGGCCTGCGCTGTGACGCAGCGAGCAGCCATTACAGCGCTCACGGCCAGCCTCGACACCACCCGGGACATGCTGAAGGAATTTACGGCCAGGAAGAAAAGAGTTTTAGAATTACTTTCTGCCATCCCAGGGTTGAAACTTTCGGAGCCCGATGGTGCCTTTTACGTATTTCCCGATGTGTCGTCCTATTTCGGAAAGAAGGATGGGGATGTTCTGATCGCGAATGCCGATGACCTTTGCATGCACCTTCTCAACAAGGCCCATGTTTCAACGGTTACGGGCAGGGCATTCGGCGAACCTAATTGTATCAGAATTTCTTTCGCAAATAGCATGGCCAAGATCGAAGGTGGCCTGCAGCGGATTACTGATGCGATGAAAAAGTTAAAATAACATTGATATTTTATTGTTTGCCAAGGAGTAATAGCTTATCGTGAAGTAGTAATACCTGAGGTATTATAGCCGTGCTATTATCGTTAACTATAAGAAAATCGCAGAGCCGCATTTTTATGGTTTCATTGATCTGCCGGTCCATTCGTTCATGCACCTGGGCCATTGTCAGGTTATCCCGGTTCATTGCGCGCTTCACTCTCAGGTCCAGTGGCGCCGAAACCCCAATCACATAATCCAGCTGGCCCTGAACACCGCTTTCAAAAATCAGGGCTGCTTCCCGCAAGGAATAAGGAGCGATTTGGCTTTTCATCCAGGCCAAGGAATTCCTGATGGTAGCGGGGTGAACAAGTGAATTGAGCAGGTTGAGTTTGTTCTTGTCGGCAAAAACAATGGCGGCAAGATATGGCCTGTTGAGTTTACCGCCAGTGTAGGCGCCTTTTCCGAAATGTTGAATGATCTGAGTCTTTAGGGTTTCATCTTCATTCATTATTTTTTTGGCTGCGTCATCCGCGTAGTACACAGGAATGCCCAGCACCTCGAAGATGCGGGCAACCGTTGTCTTTCCTGACCCAATCCCACCGGTGATACCAATTCGAAGGGCCATATATTTCAGTTAATACGCGTTACTTGCCTGCTGCCGGAACCTTGTTGAGTTGGTTGGTCCACTCCATGGAGATTGCGGACTTTTCAATTTTCAGGTAGCTGCCCGGGCTGGTTTCAACCTGGATAGTGCCATCCTCATTAACCTTATTAACGGTACCGTGTATGCCCGCGATCGTAACCAGTTTATCTCCTTTCTGCAGATTCTGTTGAAAGGTCTTTGCCATCTTGGCCTTCTTCGCTTGCGGTCTGATCATGAATAACCAGAATACCAGTATCATTCCTCCGAGCAAGATCATGGACGTGTATGGAGAAGATGTTCCTGCCTGCAATAAAATAGCTGTAATAGTCATTGTTTATGTTTATGTATAAAGATTTGATCAGTTTTTGCCGGAACCGGATGGTTTAGGCACTACTTCAATATTAAAAAACAAATGCTGGAGGCCGAACCCGGGCGTATTGGCTTTCACAGTAATCTCTTTGTGTTGTAATCCCGGCCTGCCTTCGCTGTCAAAGGAAGCGGATATTTCATCATCAGCGCCGGGAGCGATGGGTTCCCGGTTGAAATCGGCTACGGTACATCCGCAGGATGGCGTAACGGATTCAATGACCAGCGGCACTTTTCCGGTATTCCTGAATCTGAATGAGATGGCCACCTTCTGTCCTTCAGTCACCTGACCTATATTTTGTATTGAATCTACCCATTTAATGTTTGTTTTACTACTGGCGGGGGCGTTTGCGGTATCAGGCAAATTACCCGAATCGCTGTTTGCGCAGCCTGTCATTAGTCCCAGGGTCAGTATAAAGAATAATAATCGGCTGAGCATGAAAGTTTTTTGCGAAATTAACAGTAGTCGGGGAATCACAAGGGTTTAAAAGCCACTTTGTGCATTTTTTCCTCGCGGACCAGGTCTTTGTGGATATTGTCCAGGATGCCATTGATAAATTGACCGCTTTGCTGTGTGCTGTATTCCTTGGCGAGGTCAATATATTCATTGATGGTCACTTTGGGGGGTATGGTTTCAAAAAAGAGGAACTCGCAAACGCCTAAACGCATCAGCAGCATGTCCAAAACGGCAATCCTTTCGGCATCCCAGTTTTTAAGTTTGGGTTTGATGTACTCCATCGTGAGTTCCTTTTTCTCTATCGTTGTTCTCAACAGCTCTTTCGCAAATTCCCATTTATCGGGACTGATGAGTTCCTGGAAATTGAAACTCAGTGGTTTGCCCAGCAAATTGGTGAGCAGAAGATTCACCATGTCGGCATCGTCGTCCCAGTTGGGAAATTTTTCTTCGATAAAGTTGATAAAATTTTCATTGGGCAGAAGCAGGTCACTGAGTATGAATTCAAGGATTTGTTTTTCTTCTCTTTTATCCCGCGAGCCTACATTAATGTAATGTTGGTATTTTTCGGTGTTCTTGAGCTCGATATAAACCTGCCGGATCAGTGCGGGATCTCCCGTGACCTGGGGTTTGTCTTCCTTCAATGCCTGCTGGTAAGAGGGCAGTTCCAAGATCTTCCACAATAGGTCGTTTCCGGAAATTTTGGTATTTACCTGCAAGTCTTCCCGGGAAGGCAGGTGTTTAGCCGCTTTGTTTTTGGCGTCGGTTTCGGCATAGCGGGCAACCTCAGTGAGGCAATAGGTGAAAAAAACCACCAGTTGGCGGCTAAGGTCAAATTGTTTCTGAAGCAGTTTGATGGCATCCGCTGCCGGCACCGTATTGTCAAGGGTTTCCAGCGAATAAAGCGTCTGCATCACCTTTACCCTTATATTTCTTCTACTGATCATTTCGCAACAGGCTTATTTGACGGGGCAAAGCTAATCCATTTGAAGTGATTTTACCGGACTCTTAGATACATGCGAACGGCGAGGGCCAGGGAAACTGGCAGTTACAGAATATTTCTATAAAGTGCCTAAACACAATCATTTGAAAATGCAAAATTGACATTTACTCCCGAATGGTGCTGGCTAACATTGCATTTAAACCTGACAAGCCGTGTAAAAAACGGAAAAAATGACTTTAAAAATGAATTGGTATGGAATTCGTTTACATTTGCCGCCTGCTTCCCAGGCAGCTTATACTTTATTATCAACACTAAATTAAAAAACGCGAAACTTATGGCTACTAATGTAAAAGTTACCCCATTGCACGACAGGGTAATTGTGAAACCGGCTAAGGCGGAAGAAAAAACTGCTGGTGGTATCATCATTCCAGACACTGCAAAAGAAAAACCTCAGCGTGGTACCGTTGTAGCAGCTGGCCCCGGAAAAAAGGACGAGCCCACAACGGTTAAAATTGGTGACACCGTTCTTTATGGAAAATATTCAGGAACTGAGATCTCTCTTGAAGGCGATGAACTGCTTATCATGAGAGAAAGCGACATCCTGGCTATTCTTTAAATTCCACCTTTTACACTCAAACATTTTCTGAATTTTAAAAACTTTATAAAAATGGCTAAACAGTTATATTTCGACATTGAAGCCCGGAATAAGATGAAAAGAGGTGTGGACATTCTGGCCAATGCCGTGAAGGTTACCCTCGGTCCAAAAGGACGCAACGTTGTGCTTGAAAAGAAATTTGGCGCACCCTCAGTAACCAAGGATGGTGTTACCGTTGCAAAAGAAATTGAACTGGAAGATCCCATCGAGAACATGGGCGCACAGATGGTGAAGGAAGTAGCCAGCAAAACTGCTGATATCGCCGGAGACGGTACAACAACAGCTACCGTCCTCGCGCAGTCGATCATTACCGAAGGACTGAAGAATGTAGCAGCAGGTGCTAATCCTATGGATCTCAAAAGAGGAATTGACAAGGCCGTGATTAAGATTGTTGAAAGTCTTAAAAGCCAGAGCCAGAACGTTGGAAAAGAAAGTGAAAAAATCCAGCAGGTGGCTACCATCTCTGCCAACAACGACAGCACGATCGGCAAATTGATCGCCGAAGCTTTCGAAAAAGTGGGTAAGGAAGGTGTGATCACTGTTGAGGAAGCAAAAGGAACCGACACTACAGTAGAAGTAGTAGAAGGTATGCAATTCGACCGTGGATATTCTTCAGCTTACTTTGTTACCAACAGCGAAAAAATGGAAGCTGAGCTCCAGAATCCATACATCCTGATCTACGACAAGAAGATCAGTGCGATGAAAGACATACTGCACATTCTGGAAAAAGTTGCCCAGGGCGGACGCCCACTGCTGATCATTTCCGAAGACCTCGAAGGCGAAGCGCTGGCTACTCTTGTGGTAAATAAATTACGCGGAACGCTGAAAGTTGCGGCTGTCAAAGCCCCTGGCTTCGGCGACAGAAGAAAGGAAATGCTTCAGGATATCGCCATCCTCACTAAGGGTATCGTTATCAGTGAAGACCAGGGTTACAAACTGGAAAATGCCGACCTCAGCTACCTGGGTTCTGCTGCTTCTGTAACCATCGACAAGGACAATACTACAATCGTTGGTGGCAAGGGCGAAAAGGAAGACATCACTGCCCGTGTCAACCAGATCAAATCTCAGATTGAATCAACCACTTCAGATTACGATAAGGAAAAACTCCAGGAACGTCTTGCTAAACTCAGCGGCGGTGTTGCAGTACTTTATGTGGGTGCCGCTACCGAGCTTGAAATGAAAGAAAAGAAAGACCGCGTTGACGATGCCCTTCATGCTACAAGGGCAGCCGTTGAAGAAGGTATCGTACCAGGTGGTGGAGTTGCTTACATCAGGGCCATTGCAAGCCTCGAAAAACTGAAAGGCGACAACGAAGACGAAACCACTGGTATCCAGATCGTGAAACGCGCAGTTGAAGAACCACTTCGCCAGATCGTTATCAACAGTGGTATCGAAGGAAGCATTGTTGTTCAGAAAATCAAGGAAGGCAAGGGCGACTATGGTTTCAACGCCCGCACTGAAGTTTATGAAAACCTGTTTGCCGCAGGAGTGATCGATCCTACCAAGGTTACCCGTATCGCTCTGGAAAATGCTGCTTCAATCGCAGGCATGCTGCTGACCACCGAATGTGTGATCGCAGATAAACCCAAGAAAGAAGAAGCACATTCTCATCCCGGTGGTGCACCCGGTATGGGCGGAATGGATTATTAATTGTAATCCGACTGAATTTCAATCCCCACTATGGTTTCATAGCGGGGATTTTTTTTATTCCTCTTTCCAGGTCCGCTTTGAGCTATTACGGACTTTGCTTTTTTCCTTAACTTGCGCTCTATGACACAAGATCAGATCAAGATTATGAGGGACCGCGTTGTTGTCCTGAGGAGGTTTCTTTGACGTCGATAACCGACACGATAAAATAAACCAGGAAAAACAACTTTCGCTGTCCCCGGGCTTCTGGGATGATAACAAACGCGCAACCGAAATTTTGCGCAATATCAAGCTCAACGAATACTGGGTGAAACTTTTTGAAGAAACTGAAGGCGCAGTTGAAGACTTTGCTGTGCTTTTCGATTTCTGGAAAGCGGGAGAGGCTTCCGAAGAGGAAACCCGGGAGGCGCATGCCACTGCACTACGCTTGCTGGAAGACGCTGAATTCAAAAGCACCCTCAACCAGCCAGAAGATGAACTGCCTGCTGTGCTGCAGATCAACAGCGGTGCCGGAGGCACAGAGAGCCAGGACTGGGCGGAAATGCTGGCCAGGATGTACCGCATGTATGGCGACAAACACAATTTTACTGTTACCCAACTCGACTGGCAGGATGGTGACAGCGCCGGCATAAAGAGCGCAACCCTTCAGTTCGACGGACCATTTGCCTATGGCTTTCTGAAAGCTGAAAGCGGTGTCCACCGGCTTGTCCGGATCTCTCCATTCGACAGTAATGCAAGAAGGCATACTTCCTTTGCTTCCGTTTATGTATATCCCCTGATCGATGATACTATCGAAATCGAAGTGAATCCTGCCGACATCGAATGGGCCTTTTTCCGTAGCGGTGGCGCAGGCGGCCAGAACGTGAACAAGGTGGAAACCGCTGTACGCCTTACCCACAAGCCAAGTGGTATCATCGTGGAGTGTCAGCAGGCGAGGACCCAGGGCGAGAACAGGGAAAAGGCGATGACCATGCTAAAGAGCCGTTTGTACGAAGAAGAAATGCGTAAAAGAGAAGCGGTTAAGAATGCGGCCAACTCCTCGAAGAAAAAAATAGAATGGGGATCACAGATAAGGTCCTATGTTTTTCATCCCTACAAGATGATCAAGGATCACCGCACAGATTATGAGGTGGGAAACGTTCAACCGGTTATGGATGGAGAACTGGATGGTTTCATAAAAGCCTTTCTGATGATGGAAAAAGAGACAGCGTAGTTGTAGCGACATATAAACACGACCATTATGAACCTAGGATATTTTTCATATCCCATTCCAAAGAATGAACCTGTACTTGATTATGCGCCGGGATCGCCAGAGAAAGCTGCGTTGAAAAAGACATTACAGGAGCTTAAATCGGTTAAGGCCGACATACCGATGTACATTGGGGGCAGTGAGGTAAGAACTGGTAAGAAAATAGCGATCAGACCACCTCATGAAACAGCTCATGTGTTAGGAGAGTTTCATATGGGTGACGCATCACATATCAGTCAGGCCATTGATGCCGCGCTCGCTGCGCGCGAACAATGGGCGGCGATGACATGGGAAACCCGGGCCAGTATTTTTTTAAAAGCTGCCGACCTGATGGCTACAAAATACCGGTATCATATGAATGGTACCACTATGCTGGGCCAGAGTAAGAATGTCTACCAGGCCGAGATTGACAGCGCGTGTGAACTGATCGACTTCCTTCGTTTCAATGTCCACTACCTTAGTGAAATCTATAAGCAGCAGCCAATCAGTGGCGCAGGTGTACACAACAGGCTGGAGTTTCGGCCACTTGAGGGTTTTGTTCTTGCAGTGACACCATTCAACTTCACGGCCATTAGTGGTAATCTTCCGACTTCCGCGGCGATGTGCGGAAATGTGGTTGTGTGGAAACCCGCCAATACCCAGGTTTATGGCGCCCAGATGATCATGAGAATTCTGATCGAGGCCGGTCTGCCCGATGGCGTGATCAACCTTGTTTATGTTGAAGGCCCCGAGCTGGGCAGGATATGTTTTGCTCACCGCGATTTCGCGGGAGTTCATTTTACCGGATCAACGGGGGTCTTCAACAGCATGTGGCAAAGCATTGGCACCAACATGAAAAATTATCGTTCTTATCCGCGTATTGTGGGAGAGACCGGTGGTAAGGATTTTATAGTAGCCCATAAATCAGCCAACTCCGATGTAGTAGCTACTGCAATACTCAGAGGCGCCTTTGAATACCAGGGACAGAAATGCTCAGCAGCTTCGAGAGGATATATTCCCTCGAACATCGCTGATGCCGTGAAAGCAAAATTATCTGCAGATATCGCCAGCTTTAAGATGGGTTCTGTGGAAGACTTCAGCAATTTCATCAACGCGGTGATAGATGAAAAAAGTTTCGACAAGATTGCCGGGTATATCGACAACGTGAAGAAAAGCACGTCTGCCTCTATACTCGCAGGAGGCAACTATGATAAAAGCAAGGGGTATTTTATTCAACCCACGATAATAGAAACAACCGACCCATCATATGTGACCATGTGCGAGGAGATCTTTGGCCCGGTGTTCACTCTTTTCATTTATGATTCCGAAAAATTTGAAGAGGTGCTCAGTCTCGTTGATCAAACCTCACCTTATGCCCTCACGGGTTCCATCCTTGCCACAGACAGGGCTGCAATAGAACTTGCTACGAACCGCCTGCGAAATGCCGCCGGAAATTTTTATATCAATGACAAGCCGACGGGGGCAGTGGTTGGCCAGCAGCCATTTGGCGGTGCCCGGGCGAGTGGTACAAATGACAAGGCCGGGTCCATTCTGAACCTCTACCGCTGGCTAAGCGCAAGGACCATTAAGGAAACTTTTAATCCCCCCACAGACTACCGCTATCCATTCCTCAAAGAGATATAGAGTATATTTGAGAATTATCACGCACAAGGAAACAGTTTGAAAACCGTATTGAACGAACAACAACTGGCTATCACGATCAGAAGATTAAGTCATCAGATCCTGGAAAGCCACGAACTATTGCGTGATACAGTCATTATCGGCATACAACCCCGTGGTATATTTCTTTCCGACCAGTTGGTGGCCGAGCTCAGGAATCTTGTTCCTGAAGAAGCGATCCGGTATGGCATACTCGATATTACCTTTTACAGGGATGATGTAAGGAAAGAAATTCATTTCCCCAATCAGACCCGGATACCATTTACCATAGAAAACAAACAGGTGGTGCTGATAGACGATGTGCTGCATACGGGCAGAACGATCCGTGCGGCGCTGGATGCCCTGCTCGACTTTGGAAGGCCTTCGAAAGTGGAACTGTGTACGCTGATAGACAGAAGGTTCAGCAGACAGTTGCCTATTCAGCCGGATTATGTCGGGAAAACGATCGATTCGATCATTTCACAGCGGGTAAAAGTGTTCTGGAACTCCAGGGACAACCGGCAGGAAGTGGTGCTGCTCGAGGGCAATTGAGTTTGTGACATATTTCTTTAACGTATAACTTCGCAGCCTGAAATGCAACTTTCAGTAAAACACTTGCTCGGTATCAGGGATCTTACCCCAACAGATATCCAGACCATTTTAGATACCGCCGATCAATTCAAGGAAGTTTTACAAAGACCAGTCAAAAAGGTTCCCGCGCTCAGGGACGTGTCCATACTGAATCTATTCTTCGAGAATTCGACCCGCACCAGGATATCTTTCGAGCTAGCGGAACGGAGACTGAGTGCAGACACCATCAACTTCACCATCAACAATTCGTCGGTGTCAAAAGGCGAGACCCTGTTGGATACAGTGAATAATATTCTTTCCATGAAGGTGGACATGATCGTGATGCGACACAGTGCCTCGGGTGCCCCCCATTTTCTTTCTAAACATATTCCCGCAGCGATCATCAATGCGGGTGATGGAATCAATGAACATCCGACCCAGGCCCTGCTGGACGCTTTTTCCATCCGGGAAAAACTCGGAAGGCTGGAAGGGGTGAAGGTGGCAATCATTGGCGACATCATGCATTCCAGGGTGGCGCTGAGCAATATATACCTGTTAAAAAAGATGGGGGCCGAAGTGATGGTGGCTGGCCCTCCCACGCTGATACCAAAATACCTCAAAGAGGCTTTTGATGTGCAGATCACTTATCATGTGAAAGAAGCGCTCCACTGGTGCGACGTCGCCAATGTGCTCAGGATCCAGCTTGAACGCCAGAACCAGGTCTTGTTTTCCTCTCTGCGGGAATACAATATCGCCTATGGGATCAGCAAAAAATTGCTCGACAGCATCGGCAGGGAGATAGTCATCATGCACCCCGGCCCGATCAACCGGGGCGTGGAGCTCGACAGTGATGTTGCTGACAGCGGTCAATCGATTATTTTGCAGCAGGTGGAAAACGGCCTCGCGATAAGGATGGCTGCACTTTACCTGCTTTCAGGTCAGTCGGAAACCCTTCAATCATAAAACTGTTGTCATGAAACGTATTGCGCTGTTCCCTGGAACATTTGACCCTATCACAATTGGTCATATCGACATCATCCACCGCGCCATGCCGGTTTTCGACAAATTGGTCATTGGAATCGGGCGTAATGCGAACAAAACTGCCCTGTTCAGTGAGGAAAAAAGATTCGAATGGATCAACGAAATCTATAAAGACGATCCCTGCGTTTCCTGCGTGATCTATGAAGGGTTGACGGTTGCCTGCTGTCAAAAGGTGGGGGCTAACTTCATCCTTCGTGGCATCCGGTATGTAAACGACTTCGAATATGAAAAAGCCATCGCAGACATGAACCGCAGTCTCGACCAAAATATCGAAACGATATTCCTAACCTGCCTGCCACAATTCACTTCCGTTGCCTCGACGCTGGTGCGTGACGTGATCAGGAATGGTGGAGATGCTACGCCCTTCCTTCCGGATGTAGTGGCCAGGAACCTGGGCTCCGTCAAGGTTTAAAACCAGCGGCCTCCAATACATCCACTATCAGCGCATAAGTATTACCGGTATATAGATGGAGTGATGCGGGGTTGACCCATTCAGTTTTGGAAATGTCTTCTTCCTGCTGAGGTTGCAGTTTCTGCTGGCCTGGCGCCCGAAACAAAAACCAGTGAGTTTCTTTTAGAATTACCTGCCGGCTTTCAACATATACATGATATGTTGTCAATAAATGGTGGCTAAGTTCAATCTCCTGTAAACCAGTTTCCTCTTTAACCTCCCTGCTGGCACAGCTTTCCAACGATTCACCTTCTTCCCATTTTCCTTTAGGCAAATCCCATTTTTTCCTGCGATAGATAAAAAGCAATTCTGAATTGTCATTGAGCACGAGACCGCCGCCGGCGAGTATTTTTTTTACCGTCATGCTGAAGGCCTGCATATCCGGCACTCTCGCCGATTCGCTCCCGAAGTAAATTTTTGCTGACATAGAAAACCGTAGTGGCCAAATTACTTTATTTTCGCCGCATGACAAATGAAAAGGCCGTCGCGGAAAAGTTGTTACAGGTCAAGGCAGTAACGCTTCGCCCGAATGATCCCTTTACCTGGGCATCGGGTTGGAAAAGCCCGATCTATTGCGACAACAGGAAAGTGCTTTCATTTATGCATGCACGCGAGTTCATCAAGTCCGAGATGTGTAATCTCATCTTCACCCAGTTCACGGATGCGGACCTGATTGCCGGTGTGTCCACAGCGGGAATTGCCTGGGGTGTGCTCGCCGCCGATCAGCTTAAACTTCCTTTTGTTTATGTACGACCCAAACCAAAGGAACATGGCATGGGAAACCAGGTAGAGGGACATTTTGAAAAGGGCCAGAAAACTGTAGTGGTAGAGGATCTCATCTCAACCGGTAAAAGCAGCCTGCAGGTTGTGGATGCTCTACGGGCGGCAGAACTTGAAGTGATGGGCATGGTTTCTATTTTCACCTATGCTTTCGACAAGGCCCGGGAGGCTTTCAAATCCGCCGGTGTGACAAGCTACTCCCTTACCAACTACCCCGCGATGATCAGTCTTGCCATTGAAAAGGGCCTGGTGACCAGCGAACAGGAATCGGTTTTGTTAAATTGGAAAACTGATCCTTCCGCATGGAAGGGATTTTGAGTAATTTTAACCAAACTATTGAAGATGAAAAAAGTCCTTGCCCTGGTCCTGGTAGCGACCGCCTTTCTGAATCAGGGGTTTGCCCAGGTCAAGAAAAAGGGAATTCAGACGGTCACGATCAGCACTCCAAACGTGCTTTGTGATATCTGTAAAGACAGAATTGAAAAATACATGATCCGGGAAGATGGGATTCAGAAGATCACGGTTGACTATAAGCACGACAAAACCAAGGTGACTTTCTTCACGGAACGAACCAATATTGAGAATATTAAAACAGCAATTGCGAATGTGGGATTTGATGCGGACGACATAACAGCAAATCCGGATTCATACGACAAACTCCCCAGCTGTTGTAAGAAGCCAGCACAATAACTACAAACCGAACTATCGCTGTTCAGCATTTGCTGAGCGGAGGAAAGTCCGGACAGCATAGAGCAATGTACCGGTTAAGAGCCGGGTCCCGCTTGCGGGAACAGAAAGTGCCACAGAAAATAACAGCCTTATCTGTCTTGCTTTCGGGTAAGGCGGGTGAGGCAAAGGTGAAAATGTGAGGTAAGAGCTCACAGTTGTGTTTAGTGATAGGCGCAATGGGTAAACCTTGCATGCTGAAATGCCATGTATGCCAGCCTCCGAGGACTGCTCGTTCGAGATTCCGAAAGGAAGAAGGCTGGCGGGTAGGCAGCTAGATCGCAACAGTAATGTTGCGGCCAGATAAATGATAGTTTAGAAACAGAATCCGGCTTACGAGTTTGTAGTTTTTTTTACAACATCATCCCTGCGATTTCCATTGCCCAGGCAATGCCCAGGTGAACTATCAGTCCTCCCCAGATCGACCTTGTATTAAATACTATGGCTCCGAGGATCAACCCACCAAAAAATGAACTGATGCATTCAGCCAGGGGTTTGCCAAAATGAATGGTGCAATAGAAAAGTGCCATCGGGAGTATGGCTGCCCTTCCTGCATACCGGGTAAAAGCCAGGACCACAAATCCCCTGAAGAAAAATTCAATCGTAAAAAAGTCAGTGCCATACGCCAGCTCGAAAAGGAGGATGCGCCCGAAGCCCAGGTGTTCTCCGTTCTGGGTATGTACCAGTGCAAGCTTTGGATAGGCAAGCTGAAAGTCGCGGCCCGTCGCAGCCAGCAGGATCAATGGTAACATGAATGACAGCAGCAACAGGTAGGGCCTTAGTTCCCGTAAACTAAATGTCTTCAACCCTGCCGGCAGATTTTTGCCTCCGGCAAATTTCCAAAGCAGGCTCACTAATATGACAACCACCACTAATTTGACCGGCCACTGGAGTACTATTTCCAGGTATTGATGTATGGATGAAGGAAAGGGCAGATTGCGGACGATCTTACCGACAGGGAGTGCCATTTTGATTGCAAAAACGGCGGGAGCGAGAGCGAGTAACAGGTAAAACCTGGAGTCGGGTGCCGGGATATTTTCAGGAGTAACGATCTTGGAATTATACAGGAAGGCCAGCCAGCTTCCTGCGAACACACATACAAAAAGCAGGTTATAGGCCGCGAATTTATAAAAGAATGGTGCGTCGTGTAACTTTTCGGCTATTCCAAAGCGATAGTTTGCAAATACGATGGCAGCCAGAACGCCTGCCGACGCCAGCAGGAAACGTTTATCCAGCCATCGGAAATATTCGGTAATGGCGGCGGTAATCGCTTTCATCCGGTAATATACAATGGAGAGTTTACCCGAGACCTTCGAAACGGGATTTCATTTTTCCCAAAAGGTCCGAGGAGATCATTTTCACTGCAAGGCTGATCATATTGGAAAACGCCAGCGCTTGTGAGATGCCATGCCCGATGATCACCGGTTCAGATACGCCAAGCAGGGGAGTGCCGCCATAATTCTCGAAGTTGAAACGTTCGAAGTACTCATGCCTGATCTCTTTCTGGCGCGTGATCTCATAAATTGATTCCGCCAGTTTTAGAATAATGTTTCCTGTGAAACCTTCACAAACCATCACATCTGCCCTGTCGAGCAGTACGTCCCTTCCCTCGATATTGCCGATAAAATGAATGAATGGATTTGCTTTGAGCAGGGGATATGCGGATTGGGCGAGAAGATTCCCTTTACCTTCTTCCTCGCCGATATTGATGAGGCCTACTCTCGGATTTGCAATCCCCGAGATGTGTTGGGCATACAAGGATCCCAGAATTGCAAATTGGCTGAGTTGTTCTGGTTTGCAATCGGCATTCAGCCCCACGTCCAGTAGCAGCCCGGTTCCTCCGTTGTTTTTTGGTATAAGCGTGGAAATGGCTGGCCTCATCACACCCTGGATGGTTTTGAGGAAGTAGTGCGCCCCAACCAGCATCGCGCCGGTATTCCCAGCACTGATGAAGGCATCGATTTTTTTTCCTGCCAGCATCTGAAAGCCGACGGCAATCGAAGATTGCGTTTTTTCTTTCAGCGCTTTGGTGGGATGTTCGTGCATACCAATAACCTGCGGGGCATGTACCACGGTAATGTGTGCGGAGGGAACGGCGAGTTCAGTAAGCAATGGGTTCAACTGGTCCTGGTCACCGACAAGTGTCAGATGAACATCTTCCTGACCCACAGTCAGGAAGCGGGCCACGCCACGAACTGCTTCATCCGGGGCAAAATCGCCACCCATCGTATCCAAGGCGATATTCATCTGCTGGAGCTGAATGCGGGAACCCGGTTACTTAACAGGAGATTTCTCAGCTACAACCTTACCCTTGTAGTAAAGTTTTCCTTCACTAACATGAGCGCGGTGACGCACGTGCATTTCTCCTGTTGTGGAATCCTTGCTGAGTGTTACTTCCTCAGCCTTGTAATGTGTTCTTCTTTTCGCACTCCGCTGTTGGGAATGTCTTCTTTTGGGATTAGGCATAACCTGTTTTTATGTCTAAGTGTATAAATTATTTTTCGAGATCCTTGAATTTTTCAAGGCCTTTCCAAACCGGGTTGGATTTCTTTTCTGTTTCATCGGCCAGCTTTTGGAGCATGGCAAGCACTTCTTTGTTACACGAGGGGCCACCGATCTCATCAGGACCGCACATCCGCTGCATCGGGATGGCCAGGTTGATGAATTCATAGATCCAGTCGGAAATATGAAGCAGGCTTTGCCCTTTGGAGATATAATAAATGTCAGGATCTTCCTCCTGTTCATTCATCAGGTCGGGATTATCCACGATCTTGACAACAATGTTGAACTCATCCCAAAGTGACAGTGGAAGGCCGTTGCCGCATCTGTCGCAGGTCATCTCCAGCTTTCCCCCAATTTCAAAGCGTAAAAGCATGAAACCAGTCTTTTTGTCAAGGGTTAGCCTTACCTGGGAAACACAGTTTCTGAACTCCTGTTCCTGGTAGTCTGCAAAGAACTTATCATTAATCTCATACTCAAACTCATGAATTCCAGGCTTCAACCCCACATACGCAATATCGAAATTCCGCCGGCTGCTCATGCACTTCCCGTTTAAAGAGTTTGCAAAGGTAGGGCAAAAACCCCTTATTACCACTTAATTTCATAGAGTACAGGCCATTTTTTGCCGGTTATGTAGGTTTTCTTTGTGGTACTGTCGTAGGCAATCCCGTTCATTTCGGCAGCAACGGGGTTTTTCTTGTTTACATCCTGCATCAGCTTGGAGAAGTCCATCTTTCCCACCACATATCCTGTTGCGGGGTCAATCTTTACGATAAGCGATTTCAGCCAGATATTGGCATAGATATAACCATTGATGTATTCCAATTCATTAAGGTCCGACACGAATCCGTTGTTGTCCTGCACCCCGAGCATTTTAACAAAATGCAGAGTATCGGGATCGAGATAATAAAGGTTACTGTTTCCGGAGCTGACGATCAGGTATTTACCGTCGGTCGTCATTCCCCAGCCTTCGCCTTTGAACGGAAATTCTTTCAGTTTTTTGAATGTTTTCGCGTCATACACAAAGCCTTTCTGATTCTTGAGCGTAAGCTGGTACACCTTATCATTCAGGAAGGTGATGCCTTCGCCGAAATAAGTGCTATCGAGGGTAACTTTTTTCTGAAAGGCACCCGTTTGCATGTTGATCGGCCCGATCCAGTTGCCATTATTTGGCGGACTTTCGGGTGCGCCGGTACTTTCATAAAGCTGGCCCTTGTAAAAATTGAGGCCTTCTGTGAATGAACCAGTGTCGTGTTTGAATTCGTTTACCAATTGATAAGTGAGCAACTGCGGTGCAGGAATTCCAGGTTCTTCAGAGCTCTCTGATTGGGAGTCATTATTCCCGCAGGCTGCCAGCAAAAAATAAGAGAATACGATCGGAGCAATTCCAGGTTTTATGAATCTCATAAGTTTCAAAAATAACATTCTGCCACAAGGATTTCTGCAAGAAAACCATAATTTATACGAGCAATTACCCAGCAACCATCAGGGCCGCCCTTTCGCCGATAACCGGCGCCAGGGCTACACCCATCCCGCTCAGCCTGACAGCGCAATAGACGTTGGAAGAAACCTTGCTGATTAATGGCGTTTTCTCTTTGCCAAAACCCATGATACCGGTCCACCTGTCGGTGATCTCGATTTCTATATCCTTTAAAAGATGAGCTTCCATGAAGTTTTCCAGGGCCGACTGGATACTCCGGGAGGTTTCCATTTCTGAAGTATTTTCGGATTCAAAGTCAGTGTTTCTGGCTCCGCCCAACAGGAGGCGGTCGCCTATGTTCCTGAAATAATAGAAACCTTCATCATAATGGAAACTCCCTTTGATCTTCAAACCGGGAATGGGAGCAGTAAGTAATACCTGCCCCCGTCGGGGGAAAACATCCAGATCGGGTAACAACTGCCGCGCAAAGCCATTGGTGCAGATCATCAATTTGCCTGTTTCCACAACAATCCCCTTCGAGGTCTCAATGGTAACACCCCGGCTATGTTCCACAAGATGAATGATTTCCATGTCGGTAAGCACCGTCACGCCGGCCTCCTGCACCTTTGCCAGCAGTAGCTTGCATAATTTTGCGGGATGCAAAACGCCTTCCAGCTGGTTACTGATGAGGTGAGAGACGCCCGATAGGCCCATGTGGTGAATCATCTCATCGGCAAAAGAAAAAGTTGTCTTTGTTTTAAGAATGGGACCAAGAACATGGTTGAGCCACCTGATCTGTGACTTGAGTTCCTTATAACGGTCCTGTGAAACCGAAGTGAAAAGTTCATACCCTCCTGACCTGATAAAATCGATTTCTTTTTTGCTGAAGAGTTTCCTGATTCGTTTCAAACCCCTGTACCGCATTTCCACCAGTGATAACATTTCCTCCACGCCTGATTCCTGCACATCTTTCATCAGTTCGGTGACGCTGCCGAAACAAGCGAACCCCGCATTCCTTGTGCTTGCACCTGTTGGCAGGGAGCCACGTTCGATTAGGGTCACCCGTAATTCCGGATGCTTATTTCTTAGATGCAGAGCAGTCCACAGCCCTGTGAAACCGCTGCCGGCGATGACTACGTCGGTGGGTCCATAAAAGGCGTCTTTTTCCCAATACGATAACTGCATAATATTTTATTAACAGAAATCGGGGCTCACAATGGCCCCGACTCACAAACATATACTGTCAGTTGCTTTTCAATCAACAATCAATCCGATCGCCAGATTACAAATGGATGGCTTCACCGTATGCTACTTCTATAGCCTCCCTGATGTTCTCACTGATCGTTGGATGAGGGTGAATACTGTCCAGCACTTCCTGGTAGGTAGTTTCGAGTTTCCTGGCAGTGACCGTCTGAGCGATGACTTCTGTTACATTGTAACCGATCATGTGGGTACCAAGCCACTCTCCGTATTTAGCGTCAAAAATAACTTTTACAAATCCTTCGGGATGGCCGGCGCCAATAGCTTTTCCGGAAACGCTCAATGGAAACTTTCCAACCTTAACTTCGTAACCCGCATCCCTGGCCTGCTTCTCGGTAAGGCCGGCGGAGGCAATCTCGGGCGAACAGTAGGTGCAACCTGGAACATTTCCATAGTCTAACGGTTGCGGGGCGTGCTTGTACTTGTTTTCTTTATGGGCGATACTTTCCACGCAAATTACGGCTTCCTTTGAGGCCACGTGGGCAAGGGCCTGCCCGGGCGCGCAGTCGCCAATGGAATAGAAACCATCGACATTCGTTTTATAGAACTGGTCCACCACCACTTTCCCCTTATCCGTTTTGATGCCCAGTTCTTCCAGGCCGATGCCCTCTATATTGGCCGAAATACCTACGGCACTCAATACGATGTCGGCTTCCAGCGTCGTTTCACCACTCTGGGATTTCACGGTCGCCTTCACACCAGCACCTGAGGTATCAACCTTGGTCACTTCACTACTGGTCATCACTTCAATGCCCATTTTTTTATAGATCTTTTCCAGCTCCTTGGAGATATCCTCATCTTCCACCGGAACAATTCTCGGGAGGAATTCAACCACTGTAACCTTTGATCCCATGCTGTTATAGAAATAGGCGAATTCTACACCGATCGCACCGCTTCCCACGACGATCATCTTTTCGGGCGCCTTTGGCAGGGCAAGTGCCTCGCGATAGCCGATGATTTTCTTCCCGTCGATTTTCAGGTTGGGAAGCTCACGGCTCCTGGCACCCGTAGCTATGATGATATGTTTGCCCTCCACTGTCTGTTTGCTTCCATCCGCGGCCGTTACTTCCAGCTGACCTTTTGCTTTCAACTTTCCAAAGCCCATGATCACATCGATCTTATTCTTTTTCATCAGGAAGGTAACGCCCTTGCTCATTTTGTCTGCCACACCGCGGCTTCTCTTGATTACTGCGCCAAAGTCTACTGTTCCCGAAGCTTCCAGACCATAATCCTTTGCGTGCTTGATGTCTTCATTAACCTGGGCACTTTTCAGCAGGGCTTTTGTTGGAATGCAACCCCAGTTGAGGCAGATCCCGCCAAGGCTTTCCTTCTCAATTATAGCAGTCTTAAATCCGAGCTGTGAGGCCCTGATGGCGGCAACATATCCGCCAGGGCCACTTCCAAGAACAATTACATCGTAGGCCATTCTATCAAGATTTTATTATTGACTTTTATTCGCCTGCAAAATTACTCCCTTAGCATCAATGTACCAATTTACGACAGCGGCCTTTACATTTGTATTTCAATAGCAAACATGAAACTTGATGTACTGGCAATAGGCGTTCATCCCGATGATGTTGAACTGGGATGTTCAGGAGCATTGATCAACGAAGTGAGAAAGGGCAAAAAGGCAGGAATTCTGGACCTTACGCAGGGCGAACTTGGCACCAGGGGTACGGCAGAAACCAGACACACCGAATCCGCAGCGGCGGGAAAGATTATGGGTGCGCTGGTGAGGGAAAATTTGAAAATGAGGGATGGGTTTTTCAAAAATGATGAAGAGCACCAGCTGCAGCTGATCAGAGCCATCAGGAAGTTCAAGCCCGAAGTGATACTGGGCAATGCCCTCAGTGACCGGCATCCCGACCATGGGAGGGCAGGTCACCTGATTGAAAATTCGGCCTTTCTTTCAGGGTTGATGAAAGTGGAAACCTTCGACGATTACGGCAAACCACAGGAAAAATGGAGGCCAAAATACATTCTTCATTATATCCAGGACTGGTACCACGAACCCGACCTGATTATCGACATCAGTGATTCCTTTACTCTCAAGATGAAGTCCATCGAGGCATATACGACCCAATTCCATGTCAGGGGCGACAATGACGCCGCAAAGGGTCCGCAGACCTATATTTCTACCCCCGACTTCCTGGACAGCGTGATCGCCAGGGCCAGGATGCTCGGAAAGCGAATCGGAGTGAAGTACGGCGAGGGTTTTAACAGTGAAAAGAAAATAGGCATCAGCAGCCTGGAGGCCCTGCTCCTGATCGAGACCTGATTATTTTGACTTTTTAAGTGTTAATACCCTGTAAAGCAGACAAAGCCGTGACAGGATTTTGATGGAAATTGGCTACCTTCGTGCCTCAATTTTTAATGACTTTTTTACGCATGGCAACACCCAAATTTTCCAATGTTCCTCAATCCTTTCACTCCGAGCTGAAAAAAAGGATCAGCGACTACTTTGAAGCTGTTGGCAAATCAACAACAGGGAACTACAATCTCTTTATTAAAGCAGTCAGCCTGATGGTTGCCTTTATCTTAGTGTATATACACCTCGTTTTCTTTACACCCATCGCCATATTCGCGATCCTTGAATGCCTGCTCCTCGGTGGCATTGTCGCCGCCATTGGTTTTAATGTTATGCACGACGGGGCCCACGGGAGTTTCAGCAAATATAAATGGGTAAACGTGATCGCCGCCTTTTCACTTAATCTGCTGGGTGGCAACAGTTTCATGTGGAATATGAAACACAATGTGATCCACCATGCCTATACAAATATCGACGGGATCGACGATGACATCGACATCCAGCCCTGGATGAGGATGAGTTCAACCCAAAAAAAATACAGACTGCACAAATACCAGCATTATTATTTCTGGTTCCTTTATTCCCTGCTCTATCTTTTCTGGATTTTCGTTCTCGACTATCAGAAATACTTCAGTAAACATGTGGGTAATATGCCGCTGAAGAAAATGCAGCTCTCTGACCACCTGGTATTCTGGGGTTTTAAGATCGTCCACCTGTTCCTCTTCGTTGGTCTGCCTATCTATGTACTCGGACTCAGCTCATGGGTAATCGGTTTTGTGGTCTTCACCTGTGTTGCCGGTTTTGTACTTAGCCTTGTCTTCCAGCTGGCACATACTGTAGAACACACTGCTTTTCCTCAACCACATGAGGTTACCGGCAAGCTCGAAGACGAGTGGGCGGTTCACCAGATCAAGACTACCGCAAACTTCGCTACAGGCAACAAACTGGTATCCTGGCTGGTGGGTGGTCTCAATTTTCAGATTGAACATCACCTTTTCCCCAAGATATCGCACGTGCATTATCCTGCAATCAGCAAGATCATCAGGCAGGCATGCGCAGAACATGGGCTCGCTTACATTGAATATCCAAAGGTGAGGTATGCTGTGGCTTCGCACGTGGCCTTCCTGCGCCAGATGGGCAGGGGCTAGTCAATCCTATTCGCTAATTTTCTAGTTTGTTACCATATGCAAAAGGTTAAAGTGGGCATGGTGCAGATGTCTTGCACTGCGAATAAGGAAGAGAACATCAAAAAGGCTGCACAGAGGATCAGGGAAACCGCAGGGAAAGGCGCGCAGATCGTTTGTTTACAGGAATTATTCAGCAGCCTTTATTTTTGTGATGTGGAGGAATATGACAACTTCCAACTTGCGGAACCTATTCCAGGTCCTACAACCGCTCAATTCGAAAGCCTGGCCAAAGAACTGGGCATCGTTATCGTCGCCTCACTGTTTGAAAAGCGTGCCCAAGGTCTTTATCATAATACCACAGCGGTGATTGATGCCGATGGAGCTTATCTGGGCAAATACAGAAAGATGCATATTCCGGACGATCCGGCCTACTACGAAAAATTTTATTTCACCCCCGGCGACCTTGGCTACAAGATTTTCAACACAAAGTTCGCTAAAATCGGCGTGCTTATCTGCTGGGATCAATGGTACCCCGAAGCAGCCCGGATCACTTCACTGATGGGCGCGGAAATATTATTTTACCCTACGGCCATTGGCTGGGCCACTTCTCAGGACGAAAAGACCAACACGGAACAATATGACGCCTGGCAGACCATTCAACGCAGCCATGCTATCGCCAACGCGGTGCATGTAGTGAGTGTCAACCGTGTAGGATACGAGCAGGAGGGAAGAATGAAATTCTGGGGAGGATCCTTTGTTGCCAGCCCGTTTGGGGTGGTGCTGAAAAAAGCATCTCATGAAGATGAAGAACTCATCGTAGTTGAACTCGAACTTGATCAGACTGATCGTTACAGGACACACTGGCCGTTCCTGCGCGACAGAAGAATAGATTCCTATCAACCCATCACCAAAAGATTTTTAGACGAAGCCTAGATGAAGAATAAGCCGACTCCGCATGAACTGGGTTATTTCTTTCCTGCCGAATTTGGGCCGCACCGTGCCACCTGGTTGAGCTGGCCGCATAAGGAGGCATCCTGGCCGGGAAAAATCCAAACGATCTACCCCCGTTACACCGCATTCATTAAAATACTCACCAATAGCGAACTTGTCTGCATTAACGTTAATGACCAGGCGATGAAAGACAATGCCGTAGAATGGTTGGCAAAGGATGAGGTTGACTTGTCACGCGTCGAGTTCTTCTTCAATCCCACCAACGACGCCTGGTGCCGGGATCATGGTCCGGCTTTCCTGATTAATCCGGCCGCTGAACCGAAAAAAGTGATTGTCGACTGGAATTACAATGCCTGGGGCAACAAATATCCGCCGTACGATCTGGATGACGTTATACCGACAAGAATAGCCGAACACGCTGGCATCCCGGTTTATCATCCTGGAATCGTGATGGAAGGCGGCTCCGTAGAGTTCAACGGCGAGGGCACCATTCTCACTTCCGAGTCTTGCCTGCTCAATCCCAACAGAAATCCCGGTCTGACAAAGTCCGGGATCGAGAATTACCTCTTACATTATTATGGAGCAACTCAGGTGCTTTGGGTGCCGGACGGAATCGTGGGAGACGACACCGACGGGCATGTCGATGACACCGTCAGGTTTGTAAACAGCGACACGGTGATCGCCGTTGTAGAAGAAAACAAGGGTGACGAGAATTTTGAGCTGCTTCAGAACAACCTGAAAACCCTGAAAGCAATGCGTTTGATCGATGGTCGAAGATTGAACATCGTTGAACTTCCGATGCCCGATCCGGTGATCTATGAAAACCAGCGCCTGCCTGCATCTTATGCCAATTTTTATATTGCAAACAAGGACGTGATCGTGCCGGTTTTCAATACCCGGAATGATGACCTCGCCCTCGGAATCATTTCTTCGTGTTTTCCGGATAGGAAAATTACGGGCATCGATTCTACAGATATCATTTGGGGGCTCGGAAGTTTCCATTGCCTTAGCCAGCAGGAACCCATGGTATAATTACTATCCACCGGTCCATCTATTCCTTAACAAAATTTTTATTTCTTCTGTGCAACGAAAAGGTTGTAGATCTGCTCTTTATATGGAGAACGAACTAGTTTTTTAAGTTTTTCTTTCTATAAATCAGAGCTATAAACAATTGTCCCGATGTTTCTACACCGGGACTTATTTTTTTTATTCAGGAATGGCGACGATTGGGATATGACTGTGGTAAGCGAGTTTCTTTGTGTGACTGGTTTTATAAAGTCCTCTGAGAAAGGAGTGTTTTCTTGGAACAGTAACGATCAGGTCTATTTGTTTGTCGACAGTGAAATTGCTGATGGCTTCAAGAAAGTCATACATTCTGATAAAATAAAACTGGGGATTGTACTCTGAGAATAATTTCTCGAACCAGCCTTTTTCTTTTTTGTATTCTTCGGTGAGCTCTACATAATGTTCGCTGTCTACATTAACAATATGCAGATTGGGTTTGAAGGCGTCCAGCACGCCCTTGATCTGGGACACAGGTGTTGTGGTTTTCACATTTTTAAAATCACTGGCAAGTACCACGTTCTCAATCTTCCGGTACCGGGCTTTTGGCGGCACAATAATTACCGGGCAAACGCCTTCCCTGGCCATGTTCAGGGCATTGCTCCCAATAAAAATCTGTTCAAGTTTAGTAGAACCGGTGATGCCCATGATGACCAGGTTGATACCGTTATAACGCACATATTTCTCAATGCTGTCTACCAGTGATGAGCCCAGCTCAGCTACATATTCGATTTTAACACTCGAAATTTCATGAAGTTCAATTTCGAGATTGGCGAGTGCCGCGTTCAGCACCGTTGTACGATCTTCGTCGGTCTCTGTTAGCGGTGTGCCATCAATTCCCGGAGAAAGTTTATCGTATACGTTATACAGTACCAGCGAGGCACCGGGTACATTCGAAGCCATTTCAACAGCATACCTGGCGGCGTTCTTTGCGGTATCGGAAAAGTCAGTCGGGACAAGAAATTTTTTCATATATGTTGTATTGGTTAATGACGTAATGATTTAAAACAGTTCTTGCTGCCCGCCTTTCGATTTCTTCACTTCCCAATCCATGTTAACGGATTTGTTGAAATCGAAAAGTTTTGCTCCGGCGGCCTTCCAGCCCATCACCTCGACGAAGGGCGCGAGTTTGATCTTCTGGGTTTTAGCCTGGGCGCCCCTGCCTGAACTGATCAGGATCACGGGTTCTTTTTCGGTAATGACGGCCTCAAGCCGATTGCCTTCACCTTCCCGGATGAACATGAATTTGTTATGTAGGGTCGTTGTCTCGATACGGAAACGTTTGACATTGAATTGTAATTTCTCATTGTCGAGATAAATGGCGGTGACAGTTTTTTCGGGATCGAATTTTTCCATCAGCAGGATCTTGTCTGCGGGAAAGCGCTGGGTCAGTTCAGTGTCGGTCAGCTCATAGTTGCCATCAGTGTATACAACAAGCAGTCTGTCCTCGCTTTCGAAAGTTCCCAGGAACTCTCCTTTCTCTTCCTCGTTCAAACGACCGAACTGATCGTCGAACCATAATTTCCTGCCAACCAGTGTCGACTTGCCGGCTTCTTTCAGCTTAACGGTGCGGATAGGGTATTTGGTCAGCTGGTTACCCATGCTGCTGCGGTTCTTCACTTCAAGGGTTTCAAAATAAAAATCCAGCTCCTTGTTTCGTGCGGAACTGCTTGGGCTAAGGGTTACCTTAACAACCTCCGCCTCACCCTGGGGGTTGATGGTCAGATAATGAACCTTGCTTTTTTCGGTGCCCCGGGTAAGATCGTACTCCTTGTCCCTGGTGACGCCAGTCACATTAAACCGTTTGGCATAGCTGACACCGGTCTTGCCATCAAGGTAGATCATGTTGTAGGTGGTCCGTTCATCATTTTTTTTGAATATGGCCAGGTGGATGATGTCTTTGCCCATGAAAGTTTTATCCGCCACTTTTACCACCTTCATGGTCCCGGCCTTAGTAAAGGCGATGATGTCATCGAGGTCAGAACATTCGGTCACAAATTCATCCTTCTTCAGTCCAGTGCCGATAAAACCGTCGGCACGGTTCACATACAACTTGGCGTTGGCAATGGCTACCTGCTTGGCCTGAATTTCTTCAAAGGCCATCAGCTCTGTTTTTCTTTCCCGGCCTTTTCCATATTTTTTTAACAGACCGTCATAATAGGCTACCGCGAAATCAATCAGATGGGCAAGGTCATATTTCACTTGTTTGATTTCCGCATCAATCGCCTTGATTTGAAGGTTGAGCTCATTAATATCGAGACGGTAAATCCTCCTTACAGGTTTTTCGGTTAGTTTGATAACGTCCTCCCTCGTAATTTCTTTTTTCAATTGTTTCAGGAAGGGGCCAAAGGCTTTGGTGATCGCCTGCAGCACATGATCCCAGGTTTCATGCTTTTTCTCCAGTTCCTTATAGATCTTTTCTTCGAAGAAGATTTTTTCCAGCGAGGTATAGTGCCATTTATTCTGCAGTTCACTCAGTTTGATCTCCAGTTCCTTTTTGAGCAGTTCCTGCGTATTGTCAACCGATGTTTTTAATAATTGATGAACCGATATGAACTGCGGTTTGTGATTGACGATCACGCAGGCGTTGGGTGAGATGCTGACTTCGCAATCGGTAAAGGCATAAAGTGCGTCGATGGTTATGTCCGGTGAAATGCCCGGGGCCAGGTCGATCATGATTTCTACTTCTGCTGCGGTATTATCTGTCACTTTCTTGATCCTGATCTTTCCCTGGTCATTGGCCTTAACGATCGAATCCATCATCTGGGCGGTGGTGACCCCGTATGGCACATCGGTAATGGCCAGCGTTTTCTTGTCCACTTCGGTGATCCTCGACCGTACACGGATCTTTCCGCCTCTTTTGCCTTCATTATAATTACTTACATCTGCCATTCCACCGGTCTGGAAATCCGGGTATAGGTCAAATTTTTTGCCCCTCAGGTACTTGATGGAGGCTTCGATCAATTCACAGAAATTATGAGGAAGGATCTTTGTTGCCAGACCCACCGCTATGCCCTCGGCGCCCTGGGCCAGCAGGAGGGGAAACTTCATTGGAAGGGTAACGGGTTCCCGTTTCCTGCCGTCGTAACTCAACTGCCAGCTGGTTGTTTTTTCGTTGAAGGCTACTTCAAGAGCGAATTTCGACAGCCGTGCTTCTATATACCTGGCGGCAGCAGCGTCGTCACCTGTGCGCACATCACCCCAGTTTCCCTGGGTGTCGATCACCAGGTCTTTCTGACCCAGATTGACCAGCGCATCGCCGATACTCGCGTCGCCATGGGGATGATACTGCATGCTCTGGCCGATGATGTTGGCCACCTTGTTGTAACGGCCATCGTCCATTTCCTTCATGGAATGAAGAATCCGGCGCTGTACGGGTTTGAGTCCGTCTTCAAGAGCGGGTACGGCCCTTTCAAGAATAACATATGAGGCATAATCCAAAAACCAGGTCTTATACTGATCCGAGATCCCTGGGTCGCTGCTCATTTTATCCAGTGCTTCCTTAGTTGCCATAACATTAAATATAAAAATTATTCATTTAATCCTAACCTGCCTGCCGACCAGCACTTGGAGACAACGGTGGAAGATTTGCTCCCGCCAGTTTGAGTTCGAAGTCTTTTGCCGCTTTCAGGCTACCCTGAACGTCAATGCCCTCGCGGGTGCTGAGTTGTTTCAATCTCCAGAGCAGGTAGGCATCCCCGGTACTGAATTTCGGCTTATGCAAAAACGCCGAGATCAGTTTACTAGCCTTCTGCCATTCGTGAGTGATGAATTTGACCAGGTCGGCATCATAGAAGTCCGCATCCTGCTGCATCAATTTTTTTCCGCCCTCCAGCAGCCTTACCATTTTACCTTGTTCACTGAGTTTCTGCCATTCATCGGGATCAACCTCGAATTCGCTTGTTGTAACCAGCCGGGCAAGCTTTTTTGCTTTGATAAATTCCTTTGGCGGAATCACCGACAGGCGGTCGGGATAAAAAATTGCCCCCTTGTCATTAAAAAAAGGAAGGTTGTTCAGGTACAGAATATAGATCTTCCCCTGGTAGTCCTTTAGCTGGCTGATCAGCCAGTAATATCCAGAAACGTCATGACCATTTTGTGCTGCCCAGATCCAGACCATCTCATCTGCAGCATCCTGCAATTTCGACCGTATCCCGTTGATGACGGCGGCATCGTCAACACTGCCATCATCTACCCTGGCCTCGAGGTCCCCGCCCTGAAGAATTTCTCTCCACCATTGCTTCCTGTTTTCAACCCCATGCTCGGTGAAAAGATCCTGAATGGGACCAACGGCATAGTCATCACGGATAAGCAAAATTTCTCCCCCAAGCAGGGGATCCAGGACCATGGCCTGTTTCAAGACTTCAACATCAGCCTCCTGGAAAACGACATGCACCATATTTATTTATTGATTCTGTTACCAAGTATCACAAGATCTTTTTCTTTCCCATCCAATTCCGCAATCCCCGGAAAATATCCCCATTGTTCAAATCCTGCCTTTTTGAACAATGATATGCTGAACGCATTGTGCCCAAAAATGTAGGCAACTAATGTTTTGATCTTCAACTCAGCACAGGAGGCCAACGCGTGATCGAGGATCTGCTTTCCATAACCTTTTCCTCTCTGCTTTTCATCAAGGTAGATGCTGATTTCTGCAGTGCCCTGATACGCCGGCCGGCCATAAAAAGACTGAAAGCTGACCCACCCAATGATCTCTTCTTCGGTGTAGACTATCCATAGCGGCCTGTGCACAGGTTCGTGGGCCTCAAACCAGGCGACCCTGCTTTCGGTACTCACAGGTTCCGTGTCGGCGGTCACCATTCTTCCCGCAACCGTTGAATTGTAAATAGCCACAATCAGGTCCAGGTCTGCTCTGAAGGCGTTGCGGAATTTCAGGTTCATGTTACGCGGTGGACGGGATATTGATTTTGTCATCCGCCAGATCGAGTTCGATCCTTAGGTTTTCTATAATGAACTCCTGTCTTTGCATGGTGTTCTTCCCCATGTAATATTCCAGGATCTGTTGTATATGCGTGTCGGGCATGATGATCACGGGTTGAAGCCGGATGTCCGCAGCGATGAAGTTGGCAAACTCATCCGGGGAGATTTCACCCAATCCCTTGAAACGGGTAATCTCGGGTTTGCTGCCCAGCTTCTTCACTGCCTCTTGTTTGCTGGCTTCATCGTAGCAGTAGATCGTTTCCTGTTTATTTCTTACGCGGAATAAGGGAGTTTCGAGAACGAACACATGGCCATTCTTTACCAGGTCAGGGAAGAATTGCAGGAAAAAAGTCATAAGCAAGAGCCTGATGTGCATACCATCGACATCGGCATCAGTGGCAATTACGATATTATTATACCGCAGGCCTTCATACGATTCCTCAATATTAAGGGCATGCTGCAGGAGGTTGAATTCCTCGTTTTCATAAACAACTTTCTTCGTAAGCCCATAACAGTTCAATGGCTTACCCCTGAGGCTGAACACTGCCTGAGTTTCTACGTTCCTGGCCTTGGTGATGGACCCGCTTGCCGAATCGCCCTCAGTAATAAATATGGTACTTTCTTTCTGCTTTTCCAGAATCTTCTCTTTCTCTTTGCCACTTGGATCATCATTCAGGTGATAGCGACAGTCCCTGAGTTTGCGGTTATGGAGGTTTGCTTTCTTGGCTCTTTCGTTGGCCAGTTTCTTGATGCCGGCCAGTTCTTTTCTTTCCCGCTCGTTCTGTTCAATCCTTTTCTTCAGCGCCTCTGCCACGCTGGGGTTGCGGTGAAGATAATTATCCAGCTCCCTTGCCAGAAAATCATTCATGAAATTTTTCATGCTCGGACCACCCTCGGATACTACCTGTGAACCCAGTTTGGTTTTCGTCTGAGATTCGAACACGGGCTCCTGAACCCTTACTGATATGGCCGCACAGATGCTGCCCCTGATGTCGGCAGCGTCATAATCTTTTTTATAAAAGTCCCTGACGGTTTTCACGAAAGCCTCACGGAAGGCGAGGAGATGGGTGCCACCCTGGGTTGTGTACTGGCCGTTGACAAAGGAATAATATTCTTCCCCATACTGGTTTTCATGGGTGAAAGCCACTTCCACATCCTCCCCTTTAAGAGAGATGATTGGATACCGGATCTCGTCGACATTGGTCTTTCGTTGCAAAAGGTCGAGGAGACCATTTTTGCTGACATATTTTTTACCATTAAAACTAATGACGAGGCCGGCATTCAGATAGCAGTAGTTCCAGAGCTGGTTGTCGATGAACTCCTGTACATAATGAAAGTTTTTGAATACCTGGCTATCGGGAATGAATTCGATGATGGTGCCATTGGACTCGGTTGACTTGGTTTCCTTGTGGTCTTTTTGAAGGATGCCGCGCTGAAATTCTGCCGTTTTCGCCTTTCCTTCCCGCACAGCGGTTACTTTGAAGTAATCACTGAGCGCATTCACCGCCTTTGTTCCCACACCATTCAGCCCAACAGATTTCTGAAAGGCTTTACTGTCGTACTTGGCGCCTGTATTGATCTTGCTGACCACGTCCACTACCTTGCCCAAGGGTATACCCCTGCCATAGTCCCTGACGATCACTTTCTTTCCTTCGATAATGATGTCGACTTGTTTCCCATAGCCCATGGTGTGTTCGTCGATGCAGTTGTCGACCACTTCCTTCAGCAGTACATAAATGCCATCATCGGGGCTGGATCCATCGCCCAACTTGCCGATATACATGCCGGGCCTGAGGCGGATGTGTTCCCGCCAGTCAAGGGATTTGATGCTTTCTTCGGTGTAATCAAACAGATTCTGTTTTTCAGCCATAGGTATCAGTAATATAATGGGTCCTTAAGAGGTCGGGCAAATATAGTTAAACTGGAAACACAAGAGGGTGACCTCCCGGGTGTTACAAACGGTAAAATCCAGGTTCTATTTTATAATGAATTTTTACCACAATTTGGCACCCCTCCAAAACAAGCTTTTTAAAATGGCTGAGTGTTAACTTGTTATGAGATTTAATAATTTCTCTACGGCCTTTGCTTGGTTGGCATTCAGATATTGTCCTACATTTGACCTGTTGCCACTTACTTAAGGCAACCGTTAAATTCTACTTCTAATTACCTGTTGTTCGATTACCTGACCCATTAGTTTTTTTTAAAATCTTCTTTTAACAATTAAAGTTGGTAAGTATGTATTCGTATGCATTGTTGGAACCAGGTTGCTACTATCTAGTTCAGGAAAAAGAAGAAACAGAAGTTAGCCTGATCCAGGTGAATCTGGCGACAGATCATTGTTTATTTGTGTCAAAGTATGGTGAAGAAGAGCTCATGACCTGGAAGAAAAAGGAGGATCCCATTTTCGATATACTTGAATTATTGAGTGACGATGCCGTCAAGCAGTGGAAAGATCTTTATAACAAGGATGCGTATAATTACGAAGAAGAGGATGATGATTGATCTTTTCGTATTAACAATTACCACATCTTATTCTGGTATAGTTTTGCGTTATAGTCAAGGGTTCATCCATGGATTATCCGCATGACAAATACCGCAATTTACGGCGCATAACCACTCTGGTTATTGGGATGCTGATCGTCCTTCCGCTGGCTCCGATCATCAACAGGTATGTTCCACCCCTGATGCTTGGCACCTGGAATTTTGACCTGATCGTCTCAGTTCTTGTAGCCTCGCTGATCACGATAGTGATAGTGAGGATATTCAGGGCGTTGCTGATCCCGTTACTGGTGATATTCGCCGGCATAGTGCTGTACAGCCAGATCACCAATGGCAGGGGTTTCGGATCGGTGATCAACGACTACCAGGTAATGGTGAAAAGTAACTGGGGCAAGAAGGAGCAAAAGGAAACCGACCTGGTGGTTGCTCCCGCATTTTTTGACGGACCACTGACCCGAACAGTGAAGGCAATTGAAGGAAAGGTCGATCACCGGGACTCCATCGTTCGCAACTTTGCCGTGAAGCATTCACTCGAAAACTTCAATGAATTTTATCCCAAGTACGGTAATTTAGTGCGTACCCTGTCGCTATTCAAATACATCAACGGCAACTTCAAATATGTTCCCGATGCCCAGCGCGACGAATATTTCTCCACTGCCAGGGAAACCATATTGAATGGGATGGGTGGCGACTGCGATGATCATTCGATACTCATGGTGTCGGCACTGCAGGCCATAGGCGCCCGTTGCCGGATGGTGCTCACCGAGGGTCATCTCTATCCTGAACTGTACTGCGGTGATGATAAGTCTTTTGACACGTACAATGCGGCCATCCTTGCATTATTCAACAAAGAAGTAAAAGGGAATATCTACTACCATGAGTATGCGGGCGAGTTTTGGATCAACCTGGATTATTCCGCACCACACCCTGGTGGGCCCTATGTAAGTGAGAAGGCCTATGCCATCATCTCTCCATGAAGCCTTCGTTGACTTCTTCCGTCTTCCGCGAATGCAGGTAACCAAATGACGCGATCAGGATGGCGATCAGGGTGGAAATATAGTAGATCAGGTAAGTGTCGTAATGCTTGGCACTTTCTGTAAAGTAATCAAAGATGTAGATGACGGTAAAGGTTCCATATTCGAACAGTATGGCTGCGTAGATAAAAATCTTGGCTGTCTGCCGGTTTGAATGCTCCATGTCCTGAAGGTACCTTATCACTTCCCAGAGTGAAATCGCGAGGATAAGTAGAATGCCGGTGCCCATGGCGTATTTCAGGGAATCATAGACCATACCGTTTAACACGATCCCAACGATCTCCAGCGATAATACAAGGGCTAGGCCTGTGAGGATAAAATTTTTCATTTTCTCCCTCAAAGAGTTCAGGTAGAGGATGACGATGATCAGCGGAAGATCAATCATATTATAAATTATTCCTACCAGTTTGTTAACCTGGGGGCTGAAAATGGAGAAAAGATCCGGAAGATTGACTAAGCCGCAGGCTGCCCAGAAAAAGGCAAAAAGAAGGAAAAAGGTATCCTGCCACAATTTTTTAGAGATTACAAAGAGCATCGGAACGAAAAAGGAAAAAACTGCGGCAAATGCCAATATATTAAAAAGGTCAAATTTCAAGCTGGTCTTTTTACGGGGTTATAGCGTTAAAAACTATGCTAATATTGTCGTTTGCAATATTTCAGGTAGTTGTACCTCATTCGTATTTTGCATAAAATACTGCTTTGAATCGAACCTTACCAGTGTTTGGGTTAGAAAAATATCAGGATTGATATCCGCTTCACTTTTCAGATATAAGATCATGATTTATACACGATTATACTTAACTATCTGGGCACTGATCATAGTTAATTTTTCCTTTTCCCAGTCCATTCAGCCGATTTCAACGGGCCAGTCTGCCTCATTCCGGGGACTTAGCGTGGTGTCGGACAAAACGGTCTGGGTAAGCGGAAGCAAGGGCATCGTCGGATTGAGCACCGATGGCGGCAGAACCTGGAACTGGAGCAGTATAAAAGGGTACGAAAATCGCGACTTCCGCGATATTGAAGCCTTCGATGGACAGACTGCGCTTGTCATGGCGGTAGCAGAACCAGCCGTGATACTGCTGACCACCGATGGGGCAAAAACCTGGAAAGTAGTTTACCATAGCCCTCGGAAGGGCATGTTTCTGGATGCCATGGACTTCAATGACAGGCACGGTCTGGTCATCGGCGACCCGGTAAACGGCAAGTTTTTTATGGCAGAGACCAATAATGGGGGACGTTCCTGGAAGGAGTTGGCACCTCCGCGACTTCCTGCTGCTGATTCAGGGGAAGCCTGCTTTGCCGCCAGTGGAACAAATTTGCGCATTACCGGGCACAATGGGGCCAGTTTCATCACTGGCGGTTTAAAGTCGCGCCTATTTTGGAATGGCAATCCGGTTCTATTGCCCCTGCTACAGGGAAAGGAAACTACCGGCGCCAACTCATTAGCTGTTTCGCCTTCGAACAGCCAACATGAATGGATCGTGGTCGGTGGTGATTTTAATGATCCGGGAAACAGGGAAAAAAATTGTGCTGTTTCCAGGGATGGCGGGAAATCGTGGATAGCACCATCCAATCCCCCGTATGGTTATCGCAGCTGCGTAGAGTATATCAGTGAACAGAGGTTGGTCACCTGCGGCATAAATGGAGTTGATGTGTCGCTTGACAGGGGACTCAATTGGGGTTCCATTTCTTCAGTTGGATTTCATGTGTGCAGGAAGGCTAAGAAAGGTGAAGCTATTTTTCTTGCAGGTCCCGAAGGACGACTTGGGCGGCTGGTCTGGTAGTCATTTCTTCCCAGCGAACATAAAATATACGGCGCCGATCAGGAATGCAAAGCTTACCAGGTATCGCCAGTGAAAAGGTTCCTTAAGATAGATAACAGCAAACAGGCTGAAAATTACCAGTGTTATCACTTCCTGCGTAACCTTCAACTGAAAGCCCGACATCCCTCCCAAATATCCCAGGCGGTTTGCAGGTACCATCAGACAATATTCAAAAAATGCAATCGCCCAGCTGATCAGTATCACCTTCCACAACACCTGCTCGGTGTTTTTCAGATGCCCGTACCAGGCGATTGTCATAAACATATTTGAAGCGATCAGCAAAAGAATTGTTCGCATAGGTTAAGTCCTTATTTTTGGCAACATTCAAATTTCGCAAATCCAATCAACATCTAACTCATGATCTCCTCCAAAATTGAAGCAGCACTCAACAGACAGATCGACCTCGAAGGTTATTCATCGATGTATTACCTGGCGATGGCATCCTGGTGCGAGGTGAAAGGATACAATGGAATTGCCAACTTTCTGTATAATCATTCTGATGAAGAGAGGATGCATATGTTGAAATTATTCAAATACATCAACGACAGGGGAGGCCACGCACTTGGTTCCCGGCCTGGATGCCCCGCCGAAGGTATACACCTCGGTTCCCCAAATTTTCGAAACTATCCTTTCCCACGAGGTCAAGGTGTCTAACGAGATCAACGCCCTGGTGGAATTATGCATACAGGAAAAGGACTATACCACCCACAATTTTCTCCAGTGGTATGTGGCTGAACAAATAGAGGAAGAAACGCTTGCCCGGAATTGTCTTGACAAGCTTAAACTGATTGGCGATGACAAGGGAGGTATGTACCTTTTCGATCGGGACCTGCAAACCATGAATCCCCAGCAGGGTTCCGGCAAGAAAGGCGGACACGGCCATTAATTCAGGCTTCTGAAATCCACCGGCACGAGCTTGCTGACTCCGGGTTCCTGCATTGTGACGCCATAAATGACGTCCACGGAATTCATTGTCATTTTATTATGGGTCACAATGATAAACTGACTTTCTTCACTGAACCTGCGGATCATATGGGTGAATTTGGTGACATTGGCGTCATCCAGCGGAGCATCCACTTCATCAAGGATACAAAAAGGTGCCGGCTTGATGAGATAAATTGAGAAAAGCAGCGCCGTTGCGGTCAGCGTTTTCTCGCCGCCACTCAATTGAGTGATCGATGAGGGTCTTTTTCCCTTGGGCTTGGCAATGATATCTATGCCAGTTTCTGCGAGGTTGTCGGGATTTTCCAGTACCAGATCGGCGGTGTCGTCTTCGGTGAACAGCGCCTTGAACACCTTCTGAAAATTCTCACGCACCTTGTTGAAAGTTTCCAGGAACTGCTGGTTGGCAGTGGCTTCCACTTCCTCGATGGTCTGCATCAGGCTGTCCTTGGCAGTGACCAGGTCCTGCTTTTGTTCGGCAATGAATTCGTATCTTTTTTTCATCTCCTGGAAGGCCTCAATGGCAGTCGGGTTCACCTCGCCAAGATTTTCCAGCCGCTTTTTCATGCGGTCGGCCTTCTCCTGTAGTTCTTCAGAAGATGCATCACCGGTTCTGTCCTGGTCGATAATGTCATCGATATTGATCCGGAATTCCACACTCAGCCTTTCCTTCATGCCGGCAAGCTGAAGTTTCAATTCATTCAGCCTGTCCTTGATCTCGCTGAGCAGGTGTTCTACCTGTTCCCTTGATTTTATTTTTGACCTGAGGTTGGATTCTTTTTCATTGAGGTGGTTCCTGAGGTTGTAATATAGCTGGTCGGCCTCGTTCAGTTTTTTCTCTTCCAGTTCTTTGTTTTTAATAAGTTCCACCAGCGCATCGGTGGCCGTGGTTAGCAGGTCAGCACTTTCCGAAATCTGTTCAGTGGTTTGTTTCAGCTGTGAGACGTTGATGTCCACCTGTTGTTTCAGGTCGTTCAGTTGGTTATTCTTAAACTGGAGTTCCTGCACCAGCGCATTGATCCTGCTATGTTGCCTGGTTACCTGCAGGTTAAATTCATTGTAGGCTGAATTGGCGTTGTTATAATTGTTTTCCGATTCCCTGAATTCGTGTTCGGCGTTTGCCAATTTTTCCCTGAGTCCGTTAAGCTGCTCTAAGAGTGCAACCCATTCTTTGCGAGTTTCATCGACCGAGGTGGCTGTCGCTACCAGTTGTTGCTGGAGATCCTCCATTCTGTTAAGTGATGAATGCTGAAGGCCATGAAGGTTCTCTATTTTATTGTGAATCGAGAAGACCTGGTTGGTCAGCGTACTGATGTCGTCCTGCGCTTTCTTTATTGCCGTTTCTTTCAATTGTTCATTGAAACCGATCACCGCGTTGTGTTTGCTCTGGATGGCTGACCTGAGGTCGTTGACCACTTTTTCCTGGGTGAGTATTTCGCTGGTGAGTTTCACCAGGTTTTTCGCGCGCCCTATTTTTTTTCCTTCAAAAATGCCGACACTTCCGCCCGTGAGAAAATACTTTCCTTTCACATATCTGCCGGTCTTTTCCAACACTACCGATCCATTGCTGTCGGCGAGTGCCTGTTCATCTTCGGCTATGTATACGTTGCCCAGCAAATGATCTGCAAGTTTGCGGTATTGTTCATCCACTTCGATCACGTCAACTACTGGTTTAGTACCGGCAGGCGCGTGCACAGCCGGTTCTTCTTCAATAGCGTTAAGCTTATCGAGCAGGAAGAAATTTGCCTTGCCTTTCTTATTGTCATCAAGCAGATGTACAGCCTGCAAGCCTTCTTCCAGGTTATTTACGATGTAATAGTTCAGAAAGGGTTCGAGCACATTCTCAACAGCCGCCCTATATTCTTCCTTTACATAAATGATGTCAGAAAGGATGGGTGCTTTATGATTCCACCCATTGTTTTTGTGCAGGAATTTTATGCTTTCAGGATATCCTTCCATCGAGTCGATCAGGCTTTTCAGGAGATCGTGCTCATTCTTTTTGGAGTCCAGCTTTCGGTTTTGTTCAGCGAGTGTATGGCGCAGGTCTTCTACCTCAGACTGTGTTTGCAAAATCTGCTCCCTTGTTCTTTCGTGCTGCTCCTGCAGTTGTTTCAGATCGGTTTTCCTCGATTCCAGGTCCGATTCCCTGGTAGTCCTTTCTTCTTCAAGTTGCCTGAGTTGCGATGACCTGCTTTCTCTTTCTTCTTCAATTTGTGCGATGGCCGTCTCAAGGTTCTCTATTGAAGTGTCTGCTACGGCTACTTTCTTTTCCGCTTCAAACTGGTTGCGCTGTACGGTTGCGTTCTCACTCCGGATGTTGGCTACACCCTCTCTTTTGTCATCGAATAATTGCTTTTGCTGGTCGAGTGTGATTTTGAGTTGTCCCAGTTCTGTGTTTAGTGTTTCCAGCTTTGCATTTTCCTCTGCAACCTGCGTTTCGGTGAACCGGATGCTTTCATCAAGGCCTTTCAACTGCGACTCACTCCTGGAAAGGAAATCATTAAGGTTGGTTTCTTTTTCCTGAAGGAAGTTCAATCGTTGTGAAGCCAGGTTCTTGTCGTTTTCTTTTGTTCGCAGATGCTGGAGCAATTCGTTGAACTCGAGTTGCATGGTTTGCAGATTCTTTTCCTTCTCGATGAAGTCGACCTTTTCCTGTTCCACCTCTGCTTCCTCTGTTGAGATCTGGGCTTCTATCTGGATCTTCCTGTCGGTTTCGGTTTCAGACTGTTGGGTAAGGGATTTATAGGTTTCATTAAAACCTTCGAGTGAGGACTTTGCAAGTTCAATGCTCACTTCGCGGTAATCTTTCTTGATCTCGAAGTATTTCTCCGCTTTCTTTGCCTGGTTCTCGAGTGTCTTCAACTGGTTGTTGATCTCAAACAATAGGTCTTCGATCCTGGCCAGGTCCTGTTCTGTGGCTTCGAGTTTATTTTTGGCTTCTTTCTTCCTTGTTTTGTAGATGGAAATACCCGCGGCCTGTTCCAACATCCTTCTGCGGCTGTTCTCCTTGTCCTTGATGATGTCGTCCACCATGCCCAGTTCAATGATGGCATAGGAATCCGTGCTGATGCCGGTGTCCATGAAGAGATTCTGGATATCCTTAAGCCGGCAGGTAACGTCGTTGAGCCGGTACTCGCTTTCTCCGCTCTTATAAAATTTCCTGGTGACCGTGACGGTGTTGAATTCTGTGGGCAGCAGGTTTCGGGTATTTTCAAATGTCAGGCTTACTTCTGCCAGGCCGCTCGCAGAGCGGGTCTTGGACCCATTGAAAACAAGACTTTCCAGATTTTCCGATCTGAGGTGGCTGATCTTTTGTTCACCAATCACCCAGCGAATACTGTCAACGATATTGCTTTTACCGCAACCATTGGGACCAACAATTCCTGTTATGTTGTCGTCAAAATTGACAATCGTTTTATCAGCGAAACTTTTGAATCCTTTTATTTCTAAGCTCTTTAGTCTCACAATTGAATTTTAAAGAAAGTCAGCTCACTGTTACAGATTTTACGCGAATAATGCCTCATGCAAAGCCGCGAAGTAATTGCTTTGCGCTAGTGCGTCGCACGCGATTCGCGTCCTGGCGTGAAATGCATAGGCAGGCAGGCAAATATAGAGAAATGCTTTTCCAATAAGGTTCCTGGCGCAACTGATTGAATGATAGTTGTTCACGACTTATACACAGATAGTCAAAGCTTCTGGCCTTTTACCTTCCGTAGCCGGATGGTGGCATTGTGTTTCATGCTGGCCGACAGATACAATTCATATCTGTTACGTCCATCGTATATTACCATAAGAGCGGTATTAGGAGGGAATTTTCCAAGGTTGTCGGCAAACATACTCAGTTCATTGACGGCTTTAGTAGAGTCCAGGCCCACATAAATATTCAGTGCCCTGCTGGTGAGGCCTCTTTTTATCAATACGGGTTTATCATTCATGAACACGCTGATTGTGTCATCGTCAATGTCGCCGTTGTCATAAAAGCTCACCCTTATGGAATCGTCAATCACTTCGATTTCCTTCTCATAAATATTTGTTCGCTGCGCGAATGCCGAGACCAGTGCGTCATTGGTTTCTTTGGTGATTGTGCCCGGCTGGTTGGAATCGGCAGGCACTGAATCGGAGCTGGAACCAACGCCGGTGGCGGTAGTAATCACATAATCTTCCGGCCGGGGCTGCCAGAATTTTGAGGCGGCTGTGGCCAGACGCATAACACTGTCCTGATTTTTTTCATTGGGATCCATGACCATATTCACCCGGAGTTGAGGGCAGGTATATCGGTACTTAGAAGAGGGATAAAATATGCCCTTCAGGGTGCTGCTTACTTTCGACACCATCAGCGTTCCCCTGAAGTGCATAGGACATTCAATGCCGCTGGTGGACGAAGCATAAAATATGAGAGGCAGATTCCCGATGTTCACTTCCCTCGACTTCTGATCGTAGGTTCCGCGGACGAAAAAACTTTGGTAACTGTTTTTGAAGTAGTATCCGAAGAGGCCCTCAACTTCATTTCCCTTTTGTTTGAGGATGAATTCGGTTAGGTAATTGCTGGATGCACCGCGCATCATCACATCGGCCCTGCCATACCATGATCCCGTGATGGTTTGGCCGGAAGCCTGACCCAGTTGCGATGCAAGGAATAGAAAAAAAAATAGTCCGGGCTTCATTTGATGAATTTTTTCATTTCCCTGTCGGTATCCCTTTGTTTGATGGTTTCTCGTTTGTCATACAATTTTTTACCCTTACCAAGTCCGATCTCCATTTTTGCCAGCCCCTTTTCTGTAAAAAAAATTCGCAATGGCACAATGGTGAGGCCCTTGTCTTTTAATTTTCCTTCGATCTTCTTTAGTTCCTTTTTATTCAGCAGGAGTTTTCTCTCCCTGGCCGGCATGTGGTTGTTGGAAGTGCCATGACTGTATTCTGAAATATGGAGACTCTTAATCCAGAGTTCCCCGTGATGGAAATAACAATAGCTGTCGTTGAAACTTGCCCTCCCTTCTCTAAGTGCCTTTACTTCGGTGCCGGCTAGTACAAGGCCCGCATCATATTTGTCATCAATGAAGTACTCATAATAGGCCTGCCTGTTTCGTATTTCCGACATAAATTAATATGATGCGATGGAGTCCTTAATTTTTGAAGAGACTCAAAAGAATTGATATTCTCTGGCGAAGATCCTTCCTTGGAATGATAAAATCGAGAAAACCATGATCGAGCAGGAATTCGCTTCTCTGGAATCCTTCCGGCAGGTCTTTCTTGATGGTTTCCCGGATCACCCTGGGACCGGCAAAGCCGATCAGCGCTCCCGGTTCAGCTATGTTCAGGTCTCCGAGCATGCCGAAGGAAGCAGAGATCCCGCCAAAGGAAGGGTCAGTAAGAAAAGAAATATATGGTATCCTGGCGTCTGTCAGCTGCGAGAGTTTACCCGACACCTTGGCCAGCTGCATGAGTGAGAATGCGCTTTCCATCATCCTGGCTCCTCCAGACTTACATATGATCATCAGCGGAGTATTGTGTTCAAGGCATAAATCCACGGCCCTCGAAATCCTTTCTCCCATCACTGAGCCCAGCGATCCTCCAATGAATTCAAAATCCATACACCCGATAACGAGCGCTTGCTGGTCAACAGTGCCGGTGGCCACCCTGATTGAATCGGTTATGTCGGTCTTGCTCCAGGTTTCCTGGAGCCGTTTGCCATATGATTTAAGGTCAGTGAATCCAAGAAAGTCTCTCGACCTGATGTTTTCGAACATCACTTCATATTGATTGTCGTCGAACAGGATCTCAAAATACTCCGAACTGCCGATCCGGTGATGATAGGAACATTTTGGACAAACAAAAAGACTTTCCCTTAGTTCGGTAACCGTACAGATATAACCACATTCAGGGCATTTGCTCCATAATCCTTCAGGAGTTTCTTTTTTATCGGCTGTGCTGGTGAGAATTCCTTTCTTGATACGCTTGAACCAGCTTGTTCTTGTCTCTTCACTTTGTCCTTCTTCACCCGCAAGATTGGCTTCAAAATCCTCCTCTTGTCTCATTGAGTCGATTTTAGCGGGCTAAGATAGGGAATTTGCAGTATCACCCTCCTGCGTTATTTTTGCATCGTTCCAACAAGCAATTCATGAAGTGGTCCGACTTTTTTACATCATCCGTGGGCAAGAAATTTGTAATGGCGCTTACGGGTCTTTTTCTTATTTCATTTTTGGTTATTCACGCAGGGATCAATGCCTGTATATTTAATGATCTGCCCATCTTCGACAGCAACGACAACGGAGACATGTTCAACAGGGCGGCACATTTCATGGGCAGTTCATATGTGATCCGGATCCTTGAGATCGGACTGTTCGTGGGTTTCTTCATTCATATCATCCAGGGATATTCGCTGGAAGCAAGAAACCTTACAAGGCGGGGCACCGGCTACAAGATCAACCTGGCCAATAGGGGCAGCAAATGGTACAGCCGCACCATGGGTTTGCTTGGCACACTATTGCTGTTATTTCTAATCATGCACATCTCTCACTTTTGGATCCCTTCGAGATTCGGGGGGTTGGAAGAGGTCGAAGGAACCAAATACCATAACCTGTTTGGAAGGATGGTGGATGTGTTTCAAAACCCATTCATCGTAGTTTTTTACGTACTGGGATGTATTTCACTTGCCTACCATTTGCTGCACGGTTTTCAAAGCGCTTTCCGCACTCTCGGATTACACAACAACAGGTACATTAAGATTATTGGTGGTTTGGGAACGACTTTCTCCATTGTGATTCCATTGCTGTTTGCATCTATGCCGGTTTCTATTTACATGGGATGGGTCGCTTAATTATCATGAAAAAATTCTGACACAAGATGCTCAATTCAAAAATACCAGAGGGGAACCTAGAAACGAAGTGGAATGACTACAAGGGTCACGTCAGGCTTGTAAATCCATCGAACAAACGAAAGCTTGAGATCGTGATCATAGGCACCGGCCTGGCGGGAGCTTCAGCTGCCGCGGCGCTTGGTGAACTTGGCTATAAAGTAAAAGCATTCTGTTTCCAGGACAGTCCCCGGAGAGCGCACAGTATCGCTGCCCAGGGCGGTATCAATGCGGCAAAAAATTATCAGAACGATGGCGACAGCGTGTTCCGTCTTTTTTATGATACCATCAAAGGTGGCGACTATCGCTCCAGGGAGAGTAATGTCCACCGCCTGGCAGAAGTAAGCGTTAACATTATCGACCAGTGCGTTGCACAGGGAGTGCCTTTTGCCCGCGAATATGGCGGTCTGCTTAGCAATCGCTCTTTTGGTGGTACACAGGTGCAAAGAACTTTTTATGCTGCCGGTCAAACCGGCCAGCAGCTTTTAATAGGAGCATACCAGGCTCTGGAAAGACAGATCGCCCTGGGGAATGTTAAAATGTACACCCGTCATGAAATGCTTGACATCGTGAAGATCGACGGAAAGGCAAGGGGTGTGATCTGTCGCGACCTGATCAGTGGTAAACTGGAAAGACATTTCGGTCATGCAGTGCTGTTATGCAGCGGGGGTTATGGCAATGTGTTCTATCTGTCAACAAATGCAATGGGCAGCAACGTAACGGCTATATGGAAGGCACATAAGAAGGGCGCCTTCTTTGGAAATCCATGCTTTACACAGATCCATCCGACCTGCATTCCTGTAAGCGGCGATCACCAGAGCAAGCTGACCCTGATGTCCGAGTCCCTGCGCAACGATGGGCGGATCTGGGTTCCCAAAAAACAAAATGATGCCCGAAAGGCCAGTGAAATACCTGAGGAGGAAAGGGATTATTATTTGGAGAGACGATACCCGGCTTACGGCAACCTCGTACCCCGCGACGTTGCTTCAAGAGCGGCAAAGGAAAGATGCGATGCCGGTTTTGGCGTCGGCAAATCAAAAATGGCCGTTTACCTTGATTATGCGGCGGCTATCGAACGCTATGGCAGGGGAGAAGCGAACAAGATGGGCCTCACCGATGCCGACACCATCAAGATCACCGAGATGGGCAAGGAAGTAGTAAAGGAAAAGTATGGCAACCTCTTCGACATGTATAGCAAGATCACCGGTGAGGATCCATATTCGACGCCGATGAGAATCTACCCTGCCGTGCACTATACTATGGGCGGGTTGTGGGTGGACTACGAACTGACGACCACAGTGCCCGGGTTGTATTCGCTGGGAGAAGCGAATTTCTCCGATCATGGAGCGAACCGCCTTGGTGCCTCGGCGCTGATGCAGGGCCTGGCAGACGGATATTTTGTGATCCCCTACACGCTCGGCAATTACCTCGCAGGTGAGATCGGTACGGAAGAGATTCCCACCACTCACCCCGCTTTCGAATCGGTGGAAAAAGAAGTCAGCGAAAGGATCAGCAAATTGATGAACATAAAGGGAACACAGAGTGTGGAAAGTTTCCATAAGAAACTGGGTAAGATCATGTGGGACAAATGCGGCATGGCCCGCAATGCAAAAGGCCTCAGTGAGGCGATTGAAGAGATCAGGGAACTGAAAAAGGAATTCTGGAGTGATGTACGAATCCCTGGTCAGGTTAATGAATTCAATAACGAGCTGGACAAGGCAAACAGGGTTGCGGACTTCATCGAACTTGGCGAATTGATGTGTATCGATGCACTGCACCGGAATGAAAGTTGCGGCGGTCATTTCAGGGAAGAAATGCAAACCGAAGAAGGTGAAGCAAAACGCGACGATGAAAATTTTACTTATGCCGCTGCCTGGGAATACGCTGGTGAGAACCAGTGGAACCTGCACAAAGAGGAACTAATATTTGAAGTTGCAAAGCCAAGTCAGAGAAGCTATAAATAATCAGACAAACACATTGGAGATATGGATCATTCTACTATGAATTTAAAGTTGGAAGTGTGGAGACAGGAACGTGCCGAAAAAAAGGGGAAGTTCGTAACCTACGAGGTATCAGATGTTTCTCCTGAAATGTCATTTCTGGAGATGTTTGATGTGCTCAATGAAAAACTGATCCACGAAGGAAAGGAACCAATAGCATTTGACCACGACTGCCGCGAGGGGATCTGCGGTTCCTGCTCGATGCATATCAATGGTCGCCCGCATGGTCCCTGGCACGCAACCACAGTTTGCCAGCTGCATATGCGCGCATTCAAGGATGGCGAAACCATTGTAGTAGAACCCTGGAGAGCGAAGGCTTTCCCCGTGATCAGGGATCTGATGGTTAGCCGCTCCGCTTTTGACCGTATCATCCAGGCGGGTGGATATGTTTCTGTGAACACTGGCAATGCTGTTGACGCAAATTCAGTAGCCATAGAAAAGGAAAAGGCGGATTCCGCATTCGCTGCTGCTATATGTATCGGCTGTGGTGCCTGTGTTGCTGCATGTAAGAATAGTTCGGCGATGCTTTTCATGTCGGCTAAGGTGGCTCACCTGGCGCAATTGCCGCAGGGACAGCCAGAGAAAAAATCGAGAGTGCTGAATATGGTTGCCCAGATGGACAAAGAAGGATTTGGTGCCTGCACTTTTACCGGCGCCTGCGAAGCAGTTTGCCCCAAGGAGATCTCAATTACAAATATATCGAGGCTGAACGCGGAATACCTGACGGCCGGATTACTGTTACCAGATGAGAAATGAAAAATGAAAAATTAAATATCAAAAATGCTATAGTTCAAACTTGTTGACTATATAGAAAAAGCCAGATCGCAGACAGATCTGGCTTTCCTGTTCGTTGAGTTCAGACGGCAGAATAAGATTTTTAATTTTTAATTTTTGATTTTTGATTTTTATTTCTCACTCCACTCTCGTGATCTTCAGCAGATTCGTTGGCAAGTGAAGATGCACAGGCGTGCTGCCCGTGTTCACCACCAGATCACCGGGTTTGATGAAACCTCTTTCTCTGAGTATCTGTATCTGATCGCTAAGTATCTCATCGAGACTTTCTTCTTCGGTATAATGAAATGCGCGAACTCCCCAGCTAAGACTCAGCTGATTGATCAGGCTTTTCTCCTTGGAAAAAATATATAATGGCGATTCTGGACGATAACTGGATAACATAAACGCCGTGTATCCGGTCTGGGTCATTCCTACCAGTGCTTCTGCCTTTGTGTCGCGGGCAAGTTTACAGGCATTGTAACAAATGGCATCGCTGATGAAAGAAGGAGAGTGGGGCTGCGGAACCAGGTCGTCTTCCAAATTATACCGGTAGTCTGTTTTTTCGACCTCCATGATGATCTTACGCATGGTTTCAACCACCAGCACGGGGTGTTTACCTGTGGCGGTTTCGCCACTCAGCATCACGGCGTCGGTTCCTTCAAGTACTGCATTGGCAACGTCGGTGATCTCACTCCGGTTTGGTTTTATCCTGTCGATCATGCTTTCCATCATCTGGGTGGCAACAATCACCGGTTTGGCGCGGTGCAGGCATTTACGGATCAGCTGTTTCTGTATCAGGGGCACCTGTTCAATCGGCAGTTCAACACCCAGGTCGCCGCGCGCCACCATGATGCCGTCTGACTCAAGAATAATATCGCGGATGTTTACCAGGGCCTCCGGCTTCTCGATCTTTGCGATGATCTTGGTCTTACTTTTTTTCTCCGTCAGCTTGCTGCGTAGAATTATGATATCGTTTACGCTTCTCACAAAGGAGAGAGCTACCCAGTCGAGCTGTTGCTCAATGATGAACTCAAGGTCGATAAGGTCCTTGTCTGTGAGGGCGGGGAGGGAAATTTTGGTATCGGGAAGGTTGATCCCCTTTTTGGAAGAGATGATGCCGCCCATGGTCACTTCCACTTTTACGTCGTGGTTCTTCTCAATGCTTACCACCTTCACTTCCATCTTCCCGTCGTCGATCATAATCTTGTTGCCGATGCGTACATCAGCATGAAGATTTGGGTAGGAAACGAAGATCCGGTCGATATTTCCAACCAGCTTCTCATTGGTGAAAGTGAGTATGTCGCCGGGAAAAACTTCCAGCGCATTGTTCTCTATTTCACCAACCCTGAGCTTTGGGCCCTGCAGGTCACCCAATGTGGAAATATTGTAGGGTTCGGTGTTGTTGATCTTCCTGATATGTTCGATGATCACGGCCTTGTCTTCGTGACTGCCGTGTGAAAAATTCAATCGGAATACGTTTACTCCGGCCTTCGTCAATGCGAGCAGTTGTTCGTAGGAATCGCAGGCGGGTCCTACTGTAGCAACAATTTTGGTTCGATGAGAGCTATGAGCGATACCAGCGGCCTTATCCATTGTTTCGTGAAGGTATTTCTTGAGATTTCTTGCCATGTTATTTATTTGCTAGTCTTTCGATACAATATATCGGTATAGGTGAATTCAGCTTGCCAGTATTTTCACCATTTTCATATAATCCTCACTGAATCTTTGTTTTGCCTTGACAGCTTTCTCCAGTGGAGTGTAATGCAATTTGTTGTTGATGATACCAACCATCACATTGTGTTTGCCTTCCAGCAAACATCCAACCGAAGCATAGCCCATCCTGCTGGCGATCAGCCTGTCGTGACAGGAAGGTGAGCCACCTCGCTGGATGTGACCGAGGATACAAACCCTGATGTCGGCGGTGGGAAGATTCTCGGCAATGATCTTACCCACTTCATTTCCTCCACCGAATTCATCGCCTTCGGCAACAACCACCAGGTTGACGAGTTTTCTCCGCTTTTCCTTCTCCTGCAGTGATTGAACGAGTTCAACCACGTCGGTTTTCTTCTCGGGTATCAGAATATGTTCGGCGCCTGTGGCAATACCACTGTGCAGGGCGATGTAACCCGCATCACGTCCCATCACCTCTATTATGAATAATCGGTCATGAGCATCAGCTGTGTCGCGGATCTTGTCGATAGCTTCCACAGCAGTGTTCACCGCCGTGTCAAATCCGATAGTGAAATCGGTGCCCGCCATATCCTTGTCAATTGTGCCAGGAACACCGATACAGGGGATGTCGAATTCACGGCTGAAAATGTCCGCTCCCTTGAATGAACCGTCGCCACCTATTACCACAACACCATCGATACCGAGGTGCTTGAGGTTTTTATATGCTTTTTCCCGACCCTCCCGCGAATAGAAGTCCTTGCACCTTGCCGTCTTCAAAATAGTTCCTCCCCGCTGAATAATATTCGCAACACTCCTTGAGTGCATTGGAACAATGTCATTGTCGATCATGCCAGAATAACCCCTCATGATTCCAAAAGCATCTAATCCATTATAAATTGCGGTTCTTACTACAGCTCGTATGGCAGCGTTCATGCCGGGGGAGTCACCGCCTGAAGTCAGGACCCCGATTTTAGTGACCTTTTTTGCCATGAATTAAAAACAGTTGGATTTGTTTAATACGGTGCAACAGGTGACAAGAATCGTTAAAACTTTCAAATCGTTGGAAAATAAGGCGTAAAAATAAGGTTTTGTTTTGAAAACCAATGGTATCTGATCAGTGAGTACATTTGTAAACATACTGATATAAAAATTCCGGAATGATTAAATGTGCATTATTGCTCTTCCTTCCATTCTTCACTATGACCGAATTAAAAGCGCAGCTCAACTACCCACAAACAAAAAAAGGAACACATTCAGATACATACCACGGAATCAGGGTTAAAGACCCATATCGATGGCTGGAAGATGACACCAGCGCCGCCACTGCCAAATGGGTTTCAGAACAAAACGTGGTCACGCATACTTACCTGGATCAGATCCCATATCTCCAGAAACTCAAAGACCGTATCTCATCCCTTTACAACTATGAACGCTATTCAGCACCGTTCCGTAAAGGAGAGTATTATTATTTTTCAAAAAACGACGGATTGCAAAACCAGGCAGTTTTGTACAGGCAAAAGGGCCTCGATGGAACTCCCGAAGTGGTGATCGATCCCAATAAACTTGCTGCAGATGGCACTTCAAGGCTCACAATGTTCGAAATATCCAAAGATGGACGTTATGCTGCCTGGGGCGTTTCCAATTCAGGCTCCGATTGGCAGACTTTCCACGTCAAGGATATGAAGACCCTCAGGGACCTGCCGGATGCGCTGAACTGGGTGAAATTCTCCGAGGCAGCCTGGCAGGGTAAGGGTTTTTACTATAGCCGGTATCCAACACCCGCTAAGGGAAAGGAATTTTCATCGAAAAATGAGAACCATCAGGTTTTCTATCACCAGGTTGGTAGTTCGCAGTCGGCAGACAAACTGGTGTATGAAGACCGGGTCAATGGCCAGCGCTTCCATTCTGTAACAACCAGCCAGGATGAACGATACGTCTTTCTTGAAATCGGCGATCCGGGGAAGGGCCTGGAGGGCAATGCACTTTTCTATTCCGACAGTCAATGGGTAGAACAGAAGTTCAGACCGATCGTAAAGGAGGTTAGTAAATTCTCTTATTCTCCCCAATCGCAAACCTTTGGAAACAAACTGCTGCTGCTTACAAATCATCTTGCGCCAAACAGCAAGGTGATGATGGTAGACCTCACGAGGCCGGCTGTAAAAAACTGGACTACCCTGGTGGCCCAAAAAAAAGACCCGCTTCAGCATCTGTCACTGGTTGGCGGCAGAATGTTTCTTAGTTACCTGAAGGATGTAAGCTCAAGGATTTTCGTTCACACCGTAGACGGTAATTTTATCAAGGAAATTGAATTACCCGGTATCGGCACAGCAGACGGATTTGACGGAGAAAAAAATGATCGACTGACATTTTTCACTTTTACTTCATTCAACTTTCCAACAACCATTTATAAATACGATATCGCCACCGGGCAAACCAGTGTTTTCAGAAAACCACTCATTGATTTCAGTCCCGAAGATTATGTAACCGAACAGCAGTTCTATCCTTCAAAGGACGGAACGAGGATACCGATGTTCCTGATCCACAAAAAAGGAATAATCAGGAACAGTAAGAATCCCACGGTGCTGTATGCTTACGGAGGTTTCAATATCTCTCTCAATCCGGGATTTAATGTAGCCCTGATCCCTTTTCTGGAACAGGGAGGCATTTATGTGGTGGCAAATCTGAGGGGTGGGTCGGAGTATGGAGAAAAATGGCATCAGGCCGGTATGCTCCTGAAGAAACAAACGGTATTCAACGACTTCATCGCGGCTGCGGACTATCTTATCAGGAAGAAATATACATCGGCTAGCAAACTGGCGATCTGGGGCGGATCAAATGGTGGCCTGCTGGTAGGTGCGGTCATCAATCAGCGACCCGAACTTTACAAGGTAGCGATAGCTGAAGTTGGCGTGATGGACATGCTCAGGTTCCACAAATTCACAATCGGCTGGAACTGGACAGCTGAATATGGGAACAGCGACAAGGCACGCGATTTCAGGAATCTTTATTCTTATTCACCACTCCACAATATAAAATCCGGGCTGAACTATCCTGCTACCATAATCACAACCTCGGATCATGACGACAGGGTGGTACCCGCACACTCATTTAAATACGCAGCTACCCTACAGGAAGTTTATAAGGGAAAAAATCCAATATTGCTCCGGGTTGAAACCAATTCCGGCCACGGGTCAAGCAACATTTCCAAATACATAGAAGCCACTGCTGAAGTTTATGCCTTTGCCATGTATAATCTTGGAATGGACTGGCAATGATTTTAATTATAAAATGATCTTATTATGAAAATTATAGTTACAGGAGCAAACGGGCTTCTCGGGCAAAGCATTATTCCCCGTTTGCTCAGGAAGGGGCATCAGGTAGTAGGAACGGGAAGAGGGGAGGTCAGGCTCGAGCACCCTGTTCAGCAAGGATATGAATATGTAAGCCTCGACATCACGGATGGGCCTGCCATCGAAGCACTGATCACCGGGGTCACACCAGAAATTATCGTGCATGCCGCGGCTATGACCAATGTTGACGAATGTGAACTCAGGAAAGCGGATTGTTACAACAACAATGTAAGTTCCACAAGATTCATCATCGATGCAGCCAAAGTTGTGGGTGCAAAACTGATCTATGTCTCCACCGATTTTATTTTCGATGGCACGGCAGGTCCATATTCAGAAGATGCGGAACCTGCTCCCGTCAATTACTATGGTAGCACAAAACTGATCGCGGAAAACGCCGTCATGCAGTCAGGCCTGGAATGGGCAGTTGCCCGAACCATACTTGTGTACGGTGTGGCGCCCACAACAGGAAGAACCAACATCGTAAGCTGGGTCAAACAAAGTTTGGAGGCGGCAAAAGAAATAAAGATGGTCACCGACCAATGGAGAACACCCACCTTTGTACACGATCTCGCAGCAGGGATTATTCTGATCATTGAGAAAGGCGCGACAGGCATCTTTCATATTTCGGGCGAAGAATTGATGACGCCGTATGAGCTGGCAATCGCAGCTGCGCGATTTTTGAAATTGGACGAACACCTGATCGGCCAAGCTAATTCACCCGAGATCAGGCAACCCGCAACAAGACCGCCAAAAACCGGGTTCATCATCGACAAGGCAAAAAAACAACTCGGTTATTCGCCGGTGAGTTTCCAGGAAGGATTGCGTCAGATCTTTAGCCAGACATCTTAATTACCGTGTTGTTCAGGAAGTTTTGGCTCGAGGAATATTTCGGCCATCATGCATCTCGCACTGCCACCGCCGTTCATTTCGATGGTGTCGAGCGGTGAATAAATGATCTGGTTGAACGCCTCAAGCATTTTTACCTGCTTTGGATCCAGTGCCTGATAAGCTGCGCTGGACATGATAAGCAGTGGCTCACCTATGGCATTTTTTACCTGCAGCATGTTACCCGCAAATTGGTTCATCTGCGGGGTGCTTATGTTCAGTAATTTTTTTCCGGATGAAACGATAGCCGCTTCAACGGCTCTTTTTTGTTCCTGATCAGGTATGGCCTCCTGGCAGATGACGACATACTTGTCTGCCACGCACATTAACACATTGGTATGATAGATAGATCTTCCCCTGCTGTCCTTTGCTTCGAAGATGACGGGCTGATAGTCCATGATGGAACAGAATTCTTCAACCAGAGCGCTGTCTGTGCGGGGTGACAGGCAGGCGTAGGCAATCCTGCTGTCCCGATCCAGAACGAGGCTACCTGTTCCTTCGAGGTAGGTATTGTTTTTCTCGTGCTGTGTAAGGTCAATGATGTTGTTCACGAGGAATTTCTGACGGATCGTTTCAAGCACAAAAGGCTTTCTTTCCAATCTCCGGTTTTCGGCAAACATCGGGTAAAGCACTACCTTGCCCAGCTTATGAAATGAGATCCAGTTGTTGGGGAAGATAGAATCCGGTGTATGTGGCTCGGCTGTGTCTGGTATCACCGTAACATCCACTTCGTTTTTTCTCAGCAATTCAACAAAGTCATCGAATTCCCTGAGGGCTTTCCTTTGCGCGTCTTGCGAAAAGCCAGTGCTCTGGAAAGAATTATTTATGGCAGTCTGTTCATTGAATGTAAAATGAACGGGACGGATCATCAATATGTGAGAGGTGGCTGACATGTTTGATCTTTATTCGAGGTCATCACGATACAAAGGCAGGCTCATACAATGAAAGCCGCCCCTGGCCCGGGATAGTTCGGCAGATGGAATCAGTATGAGCATGTTTTCCAGGGAATTCACCTGCCTGCTGTTGTTTTCTAGGTCTTTGATAAGATCCTCCGCATCTATGATCTCGAATCCTTTCTGTCGAAAGGCCTCGACCGTCTTGTCGTTGCGGTCGTAACCGAGTATCACCCCTTCTTTAAGTGCAAGAAGATTACAGGAATCCGTCCATTGTTCACGGGCATCAAAAGGGAATTCATTATTCCCGGAGTAGATGAATTGTACTTTCCCCTTGGATTCCAGGTCGTGCTCACTGATGTCGGTGAGCAGGTCTTCAAGTGTGTCGAAGTATTTAGGATTATCGATATCTTTTTTCCGGAATTGAATTATTCTGAGTTTGTCTTCCTTCTTATTTCCCTCGAGTATGCGCTGAACCATGTCGTCGTTCTCATGTTTCAGGGATTTTTTTGAGAAGATGCCCAGCATCACCCATACATTTCTTTTGATTTGGGTGAAGACGGTATCGATATGCATGTAATCCCTTTTCTTCGGAATCCTGATGATGGTGATCTTCTTAACGATATTTTTTCCGAACAGCACTTTGATCGCCTGGTGGGCGGCTTCGAGTGTGGTTCTTTCGCTCACACCGATCAACAGGTGGTCCCTGGTCACCACCATCACATCACCGCCTTCCAGCGTTACTTTCCGGTCTTCCCCATCTTTGGGAAGCAGGAAATGATGGGCGGTATCTGGCAGCTCGATGATATTATCTTTGTATTCCCTGAACAATGGATGGTTATAGAAAATGTACCTGGCCAGCAGGGCTTCCCTGATCCTGGCCTGTCGGGCCGGCTTGTTAAGGAGCACGTGACGGTTGATCACAATGCCAATGTCGCGGGTGAATATGAAATTAGGTATGGGAGGAAACAACATGTGCTGGTCATCGACAGAGCCGGTGATGAAAGTCCTTGACAATTGTTCGGATGTACACTTGAGGAGTACCTGTTCCGTTTCGTACGAACAACTTTCGATGGCGCATACGGAGGCGACCAGTTTAATCCGAATCTCATGTTCATTGAGGATGTCGGCCAGCAGAGTCTGTAGTTCAACAACCTTGTCGGAGTTGAAAAAAGCTTTGTGTCCGGGTTTATAGAAATTCCTGTTGTTTTCTGGCGCATCCAGTATCGAGAGCTTGCCCTTGATCTTTTGCGGATCGAGGAAATAGAGAAGGATCTTGGTATAATAATCATACTCCTTTTTCCGGATCGTATCGAGATGTACGATGTCTTCGAATAACCAGTCCTGCGCTTTGGAGGGAACAACTTTTCCTAATCCGCTGTCCGGGCTGTGGACAAGCACTCTTCTGAGCCTTCCGATTTCTGATGAAACCTGAAGAGGGTTTTTGTCTTGGCTGCTCATAGTGCGTGAAGGTAACAAATGTTCGTTAAGGCTGGACGGGCTTAGAACTCTGGGGCTTATATTTGCAGATATGTCCACACTGATTCATGAATTGCAGGAAACAGTAACGTTCATCAGGTCCAGATATCCTGCAATACCTGTAGCGGGGATAGTTTTGGGAAGTGGTCTTGGAAATTTTTTGGACGAGCTTACCGTTGAAGCGTCTATCCCTTACAGTGAAATTCCCCATTTTCCTCTGTCAACCGTAAAAGGTCATGAGGGCAGGCTCGTCTTTGGCAAATTGTCGGGAAAGACTGTTGTGGTGATGGCTGGCCGGTTTCACTTTTATGAGGGTTATTCTGCGGCAGATGTCGCCTTTCCTATTCGTGTGCTCAAACTCCTGGGTATAGAACAACTCCTGCTTTCTAATGCCGCCGGTGGCGTAAACCCTGATTTCCGCGTAGGCGACCTGATGATCATCAGGGATCACATCAGTTTGGCTATCACCAATCCCTTGATTGGTGTAAATGAGGATGAACTGGGTCCGCGGTTTTCTGATATGAGTGAACCATACAGTCGGAGGTTGATCGGTATTGTGAAAAAGATCGGCGAAGATCTAAAGATCCGCCTGCATGAAGGCGTTTACTTTGGTGTTACGGGCCCTACCTTTGAAACGAAGGCTGAGTACAAAATGATTAAATTTCTTGGAGCGGATGCTGTAGGCATGAGTACGGTACAGGAAACGATCGTTGCCATTCATATGGGACTATCAGTATTTGCCATAAGTGTGATCACTGATCTGGGGATAACAGAGCATGATCAGATCATTACCCACGAAGACGTGCTGGCTGCAGCCAGGAATGCGGAGCCGCTGCTGACCGCCATTTTCAAACACCTGGTTGCCAAATTGTGATCTGTACATGCTGAAACCATCTTTTATAACAGGTATCTGCATCATCCTTTTGATGATCTGCTCTTTCGATGCCCTGGCACAGTCCAACATATCGAGGCGGATCCCAAGACCTTCGGCCGGTGGGGGAGGCAAGGACTCCGTGGGTCACCGGACCGGGTTCGAAGACTCACTCACCATCCGGTTCAGGTATCTCGATTCAAGCAAGATGCAAACCTTTGATTCTTCTATCTACGATTTTACAAAAAGACTTCCCATTCCGTGGGATCATTATCATTTGGGGAACCTCGGAAATGCCACCAATAGTATGATATTCTCACCAAGACTGAATTCAGGACTGGACCCGGGATTTCATGCCTATGATGTGTACACATATAAAGACTATGAGACAAAATTCTACAATACTACCCGCCCCTACTCCGAACTGATCTATCAGCTTGGAACCCGTCTGGAGCAGGTCATCGGTCTTAGCCAGACGCAGAACATTCGTCCGAACTGGAACGCATCATTTAGTTACAGGCTGATCAATTCTGCGGGTGTGTATCAGAACCAGAATACCAATCACAATAATTATCGTTTTAGTTCCTGGTACCAGTCACCCAACAAACGCTACCAGAACTTTCTGATCCTTGTCGGCAATAAACTGGAATCCGGTGAAAACGGCGGCATCGCCACAGATGAAGACTACCTCGCCACCGTGTCTCAACGTGCCGCCATTCCTACCCAATTAGGATTAAATACAGGCGGCAATAGAAATTTTCTTTCATCAGATATCCGTACCGGCGCCAAGTACACCGATGCTACCTACCTGATGCGTCAACAGTATGACCTCATTGGGGATAAGGATTCAATAGTTACGGATTCCTCTGTGATCCCATTGTTCTATGGGCGGTTGAGGGCTGAACACACCATCAGCTACAAAACGCTTAAATATCGTTTTTCAGACATGGATGCGTATGCAGACAGTAACTACTATGCCACCAAATACAATATGACAGGGATGGGTGTTCCCAATACGACCTTCATCATCCAGGATTTCTGGACCGATCTTACGAATGACTTTTCACTGTATCAATTCCCGGAAGCAAAGAATTCGCAGCAATTCATTAAGGCCGGTGCCGCTTTTCAAATGCTCACCTCATCGTTTGACACCGGCATAACGAAGTCCAACTACCACAATTTTATGGTTCATGGGGAATATCGCAATAAGACCCGGAATAGGAAATGGGATGTGGAGGCAGTGGGTATGTTGTATATAAATGGATTGAATGCCGGCGACTACAATGCGCACATCAGCCTGAGACGGGAAATCAGCAAGAAAATTGGCTCACTGACTCTTGGATTTTCAAATGCCAACCGAACGCCTTCATTTATTTATGATACGCTAAGTTCCTTTTATCTCGGCGACAAAAACCGAAACTTTAAAAAGGAAAACAATACCCAACTCTACGGAATCTTAGATCTGCCGCGACTAAGAGCCCGGATAACCGGACGATACACTCTGCTGAGTAACTTCAGTTATATCACACAACTGAATCAGGCAGAGCAATATCCTACAGTTTTTAATATCCTTCAGTTGACTGCAGAAAAACAATTCAGGATCGGCGGCAATTGGATCTGGCGAACCTGGCTGGTGCTCCAGCAACCAACGGGTGAGCCGCCGTTGAATCTTCCTTTATTTCTCACCAGGAACCAGATCGGCTATGAAGGGAACCTCGGTTTCAAGAACCTCCTGATCAGTTTTGGTTTTGAATTCAGGTATTACACACCATTCCATGCCGATGCCTATTCGCCTCTGCAGGGGCAGTTCTATAACCAAACCGATTCAACGGCCAAACTCGACTTCCCTGAAACCGCATTTTATTTGCATTTCAGGATAAAAAGCTTCACCGCCTATCTCCGCGCGGAAAATCTCAACACCTACCAGGCAGGTGGCTTTACAAAAAACAATATTATCGCGCCCAATTATCCTTATCCGGGTTTGCAAATCAGAATTGGTGTCTACTGGAGTTTTGTCAATTAAACGAGTAAGACCTTCATAGAAAAGTCACTCACCGAATTGTTTTCTTCCTCTTCTTATGATTCAGGTCATCCAGATAAGCCCTGGTCTCATCCGGGTAAATGGCCACCCGATGGGTACGCACAAAATCCGGAGAAGATTTATCTCTGTCGTTAGCTACAAGAAAAATATTCTTTGAAGGCAACATGGGCATGTGACAGGAGATGCAATTTGTTTCAATGTCAACAGGTGCCGACGGGAAGCCCGAGAATTTATGAACTGTCTGCTGATGACACCCCTGGCATCGCTGCGAAAACAGATCGGGTGCATTCACTTCTTCTTTGTGCACATTATGGCAGGAAGAACAGGTCATCTCCGACATTAGGAAACACTTGCTGGAGGTCAGGAGGCCATACTGGTTGCCATGCACGTCGAGCGCCGCTGCTGTATCCTCACTATAGGTGGTGTTGGAAAACAGGTCGAGGGTGTCGCCCGTTCTGAAACTAAATGGAGGCCGCAGTTCTTTTCGAAATCCGGAATGACAGAGCGCGCAGGCATCGAGCTGCCTCTGCCTGATCAGGTTAGCAGGATTCGTAATAAACATGGCCGATTTTTCTGATGGATTGGCCAGCTGAAATTCTACATGTTTTGCGCCCGGCCCATGACATCGCTCGCAGTCCACACCATATATAATGGAGCTCTTTACGAATTGTTGTTTCTCACCATCTGGAATCATTCTGGCATTCGTGCTGTGACACTCCATACAATGCCCGGGGATAATGCGATCGTACCTGGGCATAGAAAGAGGATAACTGGGACTGATCACCCAGGTGTGGCCCGGTGTATAGTATGAAACTGGCAACTGAAACAGTTGATCGTTGTTCCAGAACAGGTAGGTCTGTCCCTTTCTGCCCGAACCGATCACAATGTCGAATGGTGCCGACTGCGTTTCCTGACTATTGACCCTAGAAGATTGCACGTAATGATCACCCTGCTTTTCAATCACCACTTTCATAAAGGCGTTGTAGTTCAATTCGTTTTTACCAGCAGTGAAATTTCCCTTGATTGAGATGCTGTCGGCCAAACTGGATGTCAGGTAGTGAGCAGTTTTCCGGTGGCTTTCCACAAGCTCACGATGACAGGAAACACAGGCGGTGGAACCCGCATAGCCGCTGTCACTCAGGCGTTTTGCAGGAATGGGTCGCAAAGGTTCATATGCAGAGATCAGGGTGCTTCCACCCCAACACAATGAGACGCAAAGCAGAATAGCAAGCAATTTGTTTAGCGGGTATCGCATGGCCAAGGAAAGGGTCGAAATTATCCCCCGGGTAAATCTATTCGGTTTCAAGCAAAGCCGCAAAAATTCGGTTTCGCGCCAAAGCCTTTACATTAATACAAAAACGCTTAAAGAGTTACGTATACAATTTTTTGCCTTTGCGCCTTCCTGGCGCCCTTGCGTGAAACCTTCAGCCTTTGCGTGAAACCTCACATTACACGAAAATTTTGGAACTGGCATTAAAAAATACTATATTCGCCTAAATAATATTTTAGACACGTCTAAAAATTAATTTAGAAAGACATAATATATGCGTTGGTTGATGTACATCATATTGATAGCTGGCTTTCAGACTGCCAGGTCCCAGGTGAAGCTCACCATTGCAGTCAGGGACAAAAGTACTTTTGAGCCCATTCCGGGGGCCACCATTACTACTGCCGGCAAGAAACAGTATTCGGCAGGAAACAGTGGCGAACTCAGGCTTAATGCCGACAGCCTTCTCACTGAAATTATGGTCAGTGCCGCCGGCTTCCAATCCGACACTATCGCGATCAATCCATTTAAAACAAAGCTTGACGTCCTGCTTACGCCGTCCGGAAATTCCCTCCACGAAGTAGTGGTCACGGGAACCATGCGCCTGGTGCAGCGTTCCGCCAGTCCCGTGCCGGTAGAAGTGTACACCCCGAAATTCTTTCTTAGAAACCCAACTCCATCTTTGTTTGATGCCATGCAGATGGTCAATGGCGTGAGACCACAGCTGAATTGTAATATTTGCAATACCGGCGACCTCCACATCAATGGCCTGGAAGGACCGTATACCATGGTGCTTATCGACGGCATGCCCATAGTCAGCAGTCTTGCCTCGGTATATGGCCTGTCCGGCATTCCCAACTCCCTGGTGGAAAGGATAGAGGTGGTCAAAGGGCCAGCCTCATCGTTATACGGGTCGGAAGCCATCGGTGGCCTGATCAATGTGATTACAAAAAATCCCGACAAAGCGCCCAGCCTGGCATTAGACGTGTCGGGAACAAGCTGGGAGGAATTTAATATGGACCTCGGTCTTAAATACCGGATGGGCGAAAAGGCCACGGGCCTGCTGGGAGTAAATTATTTCAAATACGACAGGCCCACAGACCGGAACCATGATCACTTTACAGACCTCACCCTCCAGGACAGGATATCGGTGTTTAATAAGATCAACTGGAAACGAAAGGACGGCAGGCAGGCCAGTGTCGCCATCCGGTATGTAAATGAAAACCGGTGGGGCGGAGAGATGAACTGGAATAAAAATTTCAGGGGAGGTGATTCTGTGTACGGCGAAAGCATTTATACCTCAAGGATCGAGGTACTTGGAAACTATCAATTGCCTGTAAAAGAAAAGATGGTCTTCTCTTATTCAGTAAACCAGCATGATCAGAATTCGGTGTACGGATCTGTGTCTTTTATCGCCAGACAACAGGTGGCTTTTTCGCAACTGACCTGGGAAAAAGACCTGCACAACCATGGTCTACTGGCGGGAGCCGTGGCCCGATACACCTGGTACGATGACAACACAACGGCCACCTACGACAACCTTAATCAAAAAGAAATGCCCGACAAAATACTGTTGCCCGGCATTTTTGTGCAGGATGAAATTTCCCTTAACCCCCGCCACAAACTATTGCTCGGCGCCCGCTATGATTATGACCAACGGCATGGCCATATCCTGACTCCGCGGGTGGCCTACAAGTTCACACCATCAGCAGCCAATGTATTCCGTTTCAATGCAGGAACGGGTTATCGCGTGGTCAATATTTTTACCGAAGATCATGCAGCGCTTACCGGAGCAAGAAAAGTGGTGATCGGCGAGAAACTGAAACCAGAGAGGAGCATCAATGCTAATGTTAACTACCTGAAAAAAATTCACGGCAAGAAAGGGCTGATCACTATTGACCTTTCGGCCTGGTACACACATTTCACCAACAAGATCATCGCGGACTATACTTCGAACACTCAGGAAATAAGGTTTAATAATCTTGATGGTTATTCGGTTTCGAAAGGGCTCAGTGCTAACCTCGAATTTGTGCATACCAGTTCCCTGAGGGTGTCTGCGGGAACGACCCTGATGAATGTGAGCATTACCTCCCGAGATCAGTCAGGAAAAATGAATACCCGCAAGCAACTGCTCACTGAGAGCTGGGCGGGTAACTGGACGGTGTCCTACACCGTTAGACCGCTGCGTCTTTCTCTAGATTATACTGGCAATATCTATGGACCCATGGATCTGCCACTGTTGGGACCTCTTGATCCGCGCGCATCAAAGTCCCCGATCTGGAGTATTCAGAACATTCAGTTCTCAAAAAAATTGTCGAAGGAATTTGAAGTGTACACTGGAATAAAGAATCTGCTCGATTGGACGCCTGCAAAGAGTGCACCCTTCATCATAGCAGGGGCCAGCGATCCTTTTGACAAAAAAGTACTATTCGATAATAACGGTCAGGCATTGCCAACGACCGACAATCCCTACGGGTTGACCTTCGACCCAAATTATGTGTATGCGGCCAACCAGGGAAGGAGAGTTTTCCTGGGGCTTCGTTATACGCTTGGCGGAAAATAATCAAGGTTCGAAAAAACAAATGGATCCGCCGACCCAGTCCTTGTCCTTGTTGTACCTCACGCCAATCATTTTTCCCTTGCTAAGTCTGGACAGATTGATCACCGGTTCGGGACGGGCAACTCCATCTTTCCATAAATACATCATCCTGATTTCCACCTTGGCCGGATCTGAGGGAGTGAGAATGGCATTAGCGTACTTCACTTTCTTCTGCAGAATCCAGTTTTGTGGGTCCGCAATGCCCGCGATTGCTGCGGCATTTACATCAATGATCACGCCCTGGCCGGCGAATGAGAACAACGGTTTCACCACATAGTTTTCCAAGTCCGCAGGCAGCTGCTTCACCTGGTCGAGAAAAAAGGTCTGGGGCACGAACGGGTGATGGATAAAAGGGAGCGTAAACTTGCTTACCCTGTAAAACCAGTTGGGATGAGGAATCCATTCTACTTCAAAGTCTTTCGTGATGTCCACATGATTGCCAAGATCTGTTCTTGAACGAAGGTCATCAAAGATGATCCTGTTATATATCCTCAACACACGGGTTTTCACGCCATCTTTGAAGTAATACAATTTACGCCCTTCGCTGACTAGTCCGGTTATACATACAGGCTGTATTCCTGTAAGGTCTTCTGTGAAATAGAAGTCTGCTCTCGTCTTCTGGGTATGCGGCTTGATCTCGAGCAAGATGGTGTTTTCACGGGGATTCTCTCCCAGCAACACTTCACAGAATAATTTTTTCAGGGAAGCCGCATCATGGTTATTCAGGTAATGACTGAATGAAGCCGGAATGGAAAAATGCTTTCTCTGTATCTCACCAAAAAAAACCTGGAGGCCAAAAAGGCTGGGGAAGCCCTGCATCTCTATCAGCTGTGGTTCCAGACCTCCACTATCATTTATGCATACGCCAAAATCAAAGACGAGCATGGAGGGTTTTTTTTCATCTCCCTGTACAAATTCAGAAGCGGGAATACTCCGGTCAGTCTGACCCTTAAATCCGGGATCCACAATCAGATCGATAATATGATCGCAGGTTTCCAACATCTGGTCGCGAAAGAGTGCAGGTACAAACACCGGTGTTTCAGCAATGCGAAAGTCTATGGAGCCCGGATGCGGGCTTTCAAGATCACTGAGAAAACCCTGATATTTTTCGGCAGTAAATTCTTTATTGAATTGATGTCGTAATGCTGGTATCATATCCCCCGCCGCTTTAATTGTACACCTTAAAGTTATTGGTTGGCGGGTCAATTTTCGCACAAAAATGCTGCGTATATCGTCGCAGGGGAGATATCTGTATTTAGTAAAAAATCATTGATGCTCAGTCCCTGACAGTAGAGGCGATCTGGTTCAGTTCTTTGATCTTGTCTCTGGCTTTCAGTTTCACGCCCGTATTTTCGGAACCGGCCAGGTTTTGCAGTGTCTTCAATGCATCGGCAAGCAATTCCTTACGTTGCCTGGAGTTGGAAATGATCTTCTTTGCATCTGCCCTGGACAGGCTGCAATCCACTCTGGCAAAGTTCAGTTCCGCCTGCAGATCGCCAATCTCTTCTTCCATTTTTGACATCCTGGTCCGTGCCGCAACCCTCACAGCGTCGTCGCTGCTTCCTGATTGCCGCATGCGATTCAGTTGTGCGCTCAGGCTTTCGTTCTCCTTTTTCAGATTCGTATTAATATTCAAAAGGTGAGAAGCCTGTTCTTCCATTTGTGCGATTTCCGCATCCTGGCTATTTTTAGATAGCTTTTCTTGTTTTCCTGATTGAAGTAACTGACCATTGCCGGTTTCCGCGGTTTTCCTCCTGAGTTTGTTTTCCAGACTGGCGATCAGATTGTTCTGCGCAATAAGTTCATTCTTCAAGTCCATAAATTCTTTCTCCGACGAATTTATATTCACGTGCTTTCCAGACATGAAACTCCTGTAAGATGAGAGGTATTTTCTGTTGTCGAGCGCCTTCCTGAATGTGCTGTTGATGCTGTCGATCATGACCACATTTGCCCATCCATTATAATTGTCAGCTTCCTTCTCTATACTGTCGATGGTTCTGTTCAACAGTGCTTCGGTGGCCAGAATCCTGGAACTAAGTTCCCTGGTTTGGGTGGACGTGGCGTTACTCATGACGAGGCTGCCATATTGGTTATCGAGTTGTTGCAGTTTGCTGAAGAGCCAGTGCAGTTTTAGTTCATTTGTTACTACGCGTTTTTCCTCGGCCATTCTTGCCTCTATCTGAGAGCCAGCAGATTTGATGCCGCCAGATGAATTGAAGCCCCAAAAGGCGGCTATCATCAATAGTAAGGCGGAAATACCGGCTATCACGTAACCGGTAAATCCGGTTTTGCTTTGATTATCATCGTTGTTTTGTTTCGGATCCATTGATGGTGATTGAGTGATGAGTATTTTAGAATCGAAGGGCTATCCCTGCCTGCATGCCCACATAGGTAATGGGTATTCGCTGAATGATCGTTCTCATCGGCTGATCGGGATTCGTAATAACCTCGTCAGAACTCAGGTTTCTCTGGAACTTAAGCTCCTTGTCGGAAACCGGGAGTGTGGACACCAGTTCCTGCCCGTCTACAGTATAACTGGTAAGACTCCTGGCCCTTACTACGAAAACGATGTGTGAGAACTGAAGTTCCGCGAATGCCCTGATCTTTTCGGTGATCCTGACCTGGGCGCCAATGGCACCCATAAATCCTATTGAGGGGTTTCTGATGCCCCATTCGTAGGTTTTTTCAGATTGTGATGCAGAATCCATGAAGAAACCCTGCCATCCCTTACTGAAAACCTGGCTGGTCTTTTCTTTCTGCAGGCTGTTTGGCCGTACGGTGACAACTAGTCCGACTTTATTGTAGATGAAGAACTTCGGACGGGATACTGCCTTGAATGTGATGTTTGGAGAGAAGGTTAAGAGTGTAGCGTCATAACTGGTAGTCACTCTTTCTTTATAAGAATATTCACTGCCCTGCGTACCTCCCGATTGGAGCTGATAGAAAGAAGAATCCCTGTTTTTACTGATGACGCTCGAAAAATAGTCGATGTCCAGACCAATATTGATAAAATCATTGATAATGTATGAGATACCTGCCCCGACCCTGAATCCCTGTCCCAGCCCACGGGTAGGAGCCTTGTATTGGGTGTTTTTAACGGGATCATTGTTTTCTATCAACTTCATATCAATGGACTTGACATCGTCCGGATAAAACTTGAAGGTAGACCCGAGCGCAAAGGCATAACCGCCATGGATGTTCACCGTAAAGCGGGGGTCCTTCTTCAGGACGAACGCTGGTTTGGAACTATCCTTAAAATCATTTTTCCAGAAGTTCGTCTGGGATTTTTTCTGAGCCATCAGGCTCATGGAGCCGATCAGCAATAACAAGGACAGGAGTGAATAAAGCTTCATAATACACAAGAATTAGAAGGAAAAGTACCGTTCAACAGCAACTACGAAATCCGATCCCGTTAGGATTTGCTTAACAGGTCTTTTTTAGATTTTATCTCATCATAATTGACGATCCGATATTGCGACTCTATCTTTTCCTAACTTCATTTTACAGTTCATGCTTAAAATTTTCAACATCATTTGATGACTCCTGTCGATCTGAAAGATATTGCCTACAGGATCGCAGGTAATGATCATTCCGCTTTAAAAAGGCTGTACGATCATTACAATGGCAGCTTCTACCAGCTTGCTTTCGCAATTGTCCATTCCGCGGAAATGGCCGAAGAGATCGTCGAGGATGTATTTATCCAGGTGTGGAAAAAACGAACCAGGATTGCCACGGTGGAAAATCTGCACCTCTACCTGTATGTTACCACGAGGAACATCAGCCGCAGCTACCTCAGAAAATACCGGAAACAGCGGTACATCAATTTCGACAACCTCGCCCTGCCGTATTTCAGGATTGAAATCACCCCGGAGGACATTATGATCTCTGGCGAGGTGATTCAGCGGGTCAACTCCGTGATCAATGAACTGCCCTCCCAGTGCAGGCTGATATTCAAGCTGGTGAAGGAAGATGGGTTGAAACACCGGGAGGTGGCCGAATTGCTGCACCTGAACCTGAAAACCGTCGAAAATCAGGTAGGCATCGCCCTGAAAAAAATTCACGCCGCAGTAAAAGTTCATCTGCCTTACCGAACAAAATTTTGATCTGCCTTGGGGGTATCCGACCCGTACCCGCGTTTATTGTTGCGAGGGCGGATGACTATTCCTTTCCTAAATCATATTGATTAATGACGATTCCCGAAAAATTCTGGGTATTACTCTCTAAAAAAAAATCCGGAGAAGCAACAGTTGCGGAACTCGAAGAGCTCAGGCGTATGCTCCGGTCCAATACCCTGAATGGATACACTTCTGACGTGATCGATTCGCTTTGGGAAGCCCGAATGAAAGCAGTTCCCGAAAGAGTGCCGGACGAAAAGCAGTGGGAAAGGATTGTCAGCAGAACTAAAGCAGGCAGCGGTTCCACTTCCATCGCCTGGATCTCAAGGTACGGCTGGCAGGTAGCCGCCGGATTTCTACTGGTCTGTTCCCTGGCGGTGGTGAGATTTTTTTACAGTCAGGAAAAATCTCCCGGGCTCACCAGCACAGCATTGCGTAACCTCAACCATGTGGCCACCAGGGCCGGCTCAAAATCGAAAGTAGAACTCCCGGATGGCACCCAGGTATGGCTGAACGGTGAAAGCAGGATTACCTATGCCAACGGGGACTTCGGAAAATCAAACCGCGAAGTGGTACTTGTCGGTGAAGCCTTCTTTGACGTGGTGAAAAATGAGCAGATCCCTTTCATCATTCACACCGGCCCGGTCAACATAACGGTGAAAGGCACGGCTTTCAATGTTAAAGCCTATCCCACTGAACGGACGATTGAAACCTCACTGGTTCGCGGCCTGGTAGAGATTACCACCACGGGCGACCCGGACAGAAAGATCATGCTCAAACCTAATGAGAAAATTATTATTCCCGTTCAGCGCGATCCCGAACACGCTACAGTAAAAACAACTGACAGCACCGGTAGTGAATTGTATTCCATCACAAAAATAGCAAGCTCATCATCGGGTCCATCGGAAATTGCCTGGATCAGGAATCAGCTTGTATTTGATGATGAACCATTTGAGTCCATTGCGCCAAAAATGGAGAGCTGGTATCATATAGTGATACATTTCACCGACGAGTCGCTGAAAAAACGAAGATTTTCCGGTGTGATCGAAAAAGAAACGATCAGGGAAACCCTTCAAGCCATGCAGATGTCTAATCATTTCAGTTACACAATAAAAGGCAACGAGTTGTGGGTGGGAAAGAATCAACCAAACTAATTTAAAAAAAAACTTCATGAATTAAGCCAGAAGAATTAAAAAAGGGAAATGCTGGTAACATTTCCCTCCGAAATCGGGAACCGGCTTCATTTCGGCCGATTCCTTTTTAACTAACAATTCATTTCGAAATTATGGAAAAAACACGAGCCCTCAGGAGAAGGGCTGTCCTGAAGTTTTTGATGATAATGAAGCTATCCACCTTTTTCATTTTTGTTCTGAGTTTGCAGGCATTCTCCTCAGGCTACGGCCAGAACAACATTAATCTCTCCGTAAAAAATGTCGGTATAAAAAAAGCGATCAGTGTCATCCAGAAGGTTAGCGACTACCGCTTTGTTTACAATGACGACATTCTCCCCAAAAACAAAAGAGTGTCCATTTCGGTGAAGGAGGCCTCGATCCAGGAAGTGCTGAATGAATTATTTGTAGAAACCAGTCTGACTTACCGGATCATGAATCAGAAACTGATCGTTATCTCGACAACTCAAGCGGCGATGGCTTTTGCCGTTTCAGGAACGGTGAAACTAAAAGACCAGACCGGAGCACTGACCACCTCCGCCGGGGTAGTTGTTCGGGAAGTTGGTACATCAAATGCCTCCACGACCGACGACCAGGGACGGTTCAGTCTGAATGTGGCGGATGGAAATGTTCAATTGGAAATTACCCATGTAGGATATAAGAGCACCACTGTGGGAGTAGGGAACCAGCCAATAATCGACATCACACTGGAGACTGAAGTTCAGCAGTTAACCGACGTAGTAGTTACGGCTTTGGGCATCAGCCGCCAGAAAAAATCACTGACCTATTCTGCCCAATCACTTAAGGGCACCGACCTCAGCGAGTCGAGGAATGTGAATGTAACCAACGCGATGTCCGGGAAAGTGGCGGGACTGACCATCAATAAAACGAATTCAGGACCCGGTGGTTCCAACAGGATCATATTCCGTGGGAACAGGTCCATCGCAGGCAGCAATCAGCCCCTGATCATTGTGGATGGCGTGCGGATAGACAACGATGCCAAGGCATTTGCGGATGTCGCGCTTTTCGGAGGGAGGGATAATGGGGATGGAATCTCCAACATCAATCCGGATGATATCGACAACATGAGCGTACTCACCGGTGTGTCCGCGGCAGCTCTTTACGGATCGGATGCGGCAAACGGTGCGATAATCATCACAACAAAAAAGGGAAGGATTGGCAAGGGCCTCGGCGTTCAGATTTCCAGTTCTGTGACTACCGAGAAGGCCATGATCTTACCAAAAATGCAAAACAGTTATGGCCAGGGCAATGCGGGTGTTTTTGTACCGAAAAGTGAAGACAGCTGGGGGCCAGCCCTCGACGGAACGGCCATGACCGACTGGACTGGAAAGTCGCAGCCTCTCAGCCCACAGAAGAACAACACGAGGGATTTTTTCCGCACCGGATCAGAACTCGTCAATTCCCTGGCTTTGTCCAGTGGCACAGAAAAATCACAGACTTATTTTTCTTACACCAATACGCTCAGTAAGGGCATTATACCCAACAACGAATTTCGGCGCAATAACTTCAATCTGCGGGAATCCATCAATCTGACCAGCAAACTCACTGTTGACCTGAAAGCCAATTACATCATCGAAGATGTATACAACCGGCCTGTGTCCGGAGTGGGCAACAGGGCAGTGTCCACGATATTCGCGATGCCGAGGAGTTTGAGGTTGAACGACATCAGGAACTTTGAGACCATATACCCCGATGCTGCAGCCACCCAGAATTACTGGGCCGAACAAACGCCTTCTTTTCAAAATCCTTATTGGTCTACCTATCGCAATCTCTACCAGAAAAGGAGGAACCGGATACTTGGCCTTGCCGCCATCAAATACCAGTTCAGTGAACACCTCAGTCTTCAGTTGAGAAGCAGTATCGATTATTACAATGACAACAGTGAGGAAAAGGACTACAACGACAGTTACTGGTTGAGTGATTATGTGGGTCGCGGAAACTATGTGATCAACAAGGAATCCAACCGGCAGTTCAACAATGACCTTTTACTGAACTACAACACGGACCTGGCAAAAGACCTGCAACTGAATGTAAATGCAGGTGCGAGTATTGAAAAATTCAATTTCGAAAGAACTACGCTCAATAACCAGGGACTGAATGTACCCAATCTTTTTGCCACGGCCAATGCTCTGGCACTCTCTGACAGGCAGGATTTTTATTTTCCTTATGCACCTATCAGCCGCACCGAAAGACAGTCGGTATATGCGTCTGCGCAACTTGGATTCAGGAATTACCTGTTCCTGGATCTGACCGGAAGGAATGACTGGAGCTCAACACTGCCAATCGACAATGCTTCTTACTTCTTTCCTTCTGCGGGCCTCAGTGGTGTGATCAGCGACATGGTTACGCTGCCTGAATTTATTTCCTATCTTAAGTTGCGAACATCCTATGCCTTCGTTGGCAATGGTACGGGGTTCAACAATATAAAGCCCTCTTTTGTACTTGCTCCAGGCGGAAATGGTGGTTTTCTTAATATCGACCGCACGCTCAAGAATCCTAATCTGAAACCAGAGCAGACCACTTCGTTTGAAGGTGGGCTGGATTTTTCGCTGTTCAGAAATCTCATCGGCGCCGAGATCACTTACTATAAAACCAATACGAAGAACCAGATCCTTACCATCCCGGTGCCAGATCCTTCGGGATATGCGCAACGCACGATCAATGCGGGGAATATCAGAAACAGCGGGGTTGAACTCGTTCTTTATGCCAAACCCATCAACACGAACAATTTTAAGTGGAATCTCAATCTCACTTTCGGAGCCAACAGGAACAAGGTTCTTGTGCTGGACTCGCTGTCGAAGCGTACCCTGCTGAGTTCACCACAGGCGATTGGATCTATCCAGGTGGTAGAAGGAGGGAAGTATGGTCAATTGTTTACCGCGAGTATGGAAAGAAGTGGATCGGGTCAGATCATAGTTGGACCCGATGGGTTGCCACTTATCAACACCAAGCAGGAATATGACGTGGGCAATTACAATCCCGATTGGACCGGGGGAATCACAAACACTTTTAGTTACAGGTCGTTTTCACTTTCCTTTTTGATTGATGTGCGCAAGGGCGGAACGATACTTTCAGGGACACAGCTATTATTGGCTTCAAAGGGCGTTTCGGAAATCACTGCTGCCAATCGCGAGACAGGATTCATCATTCCCAATTCAGTAACCGAATCGGGCGCCAAAAATGAGGTGGCCGTTAATTCGGAGAAATACTGGACCCACATCACGCAAAATTCAGTTGGTGAACTCTTTGCTTATGACGCCACTAATGCAAGATTGCGGGAGGCCTCGCTGAGTTATTCGATTCCGGCTTCGAAACTGGGCAATGCGTTTTTCAAGGGGGCTTCATTATCGCTGATTGGGCGGAACCTGTTCTTTATCACAAATAAGGCGGACGGTTTCGATCCGGAATCCTCACTGGGTACGGGTAATAACCAGGGTGTTGAATATGCTGCTATTCCAACAACTCGCAGTTTAGGATTGTACCTCAAAGTCAATTTTTAATCTCTAATCTTTCAGAAGATGAAACGCCCCAATTTTAATATATCAACTTCAATCATAGTCCTGATCTTCCTGGCTACCGGATCGGGATGCACGAAAAATTTCGAAGAACTCAATACTGACCCCACGACACTGAGTGGACTCACGCCCGCAACTATTCCCAATGCGTTTGCCAAGGCCGAGTACCAGGGCATCTATGGGGATCCCGGTATATACCAGCTGGTCAGGAACCTTTTTGTCGACTACTGGAGTCAGTATTTTGCCGTGATCGATCCAGGCACTCCAACAGATCGCTTCGTGCTAAAGGCCGATTGGGTTTTTTACCAATGGGGATCGCTGTATTCAAACACATGGCCCACGCTTAAACTGGTGATCGATGCGACGGAGGGAGTTGACCCGGCGGCCAATGCGATTGCAAAAATATGGAAGGCCTACATATTTCACTCCTGCACCGATTTCTATGGCCCTGTTCCATATTTCCAGGCGGGCACCGGGCAGCTATCCATTCCCTACGACTCACAGGAAGCTATATACGACGATCTTCTGAAGATCCTCGATTCGGCGTCCACCACGCTAACGGAAGCGGACCAGTCGAGAAAGGTTTTTGGGGACAACGACCTTATATTTCATGGCTCTATCCCGGCATGGACCAAGCTTGCGAACACACTGCGGCTGAGGCTGGCAATCAGGATATCCGGGGTGAGCCCCGACAGGGCGAAGTCGGAAGCTGAAAAGGCTGTTGCTGCAGGTGTGATGTCCGCGACCGCCGATGACGCTTTGATGGATGTCGGGCCATCGTCACCGAATGGGTTGAACCTTATGTCGCCCTGGGGTGGCTTCAGGATGAGTGCGTCCATGGAAAGTTTTTTTAAAGGATACAATGACCCAAGGCTTCAGGAATATTACAGCCCCTCACCGAATGATTCAGCCTATGCTGGTTTGCGCAATGGTCTTTCCATCGACCAGTTGGTAGCTAGTCCAAAAAACAATGGCGACAATCTTTCGAATGTTGGTCCCCGTTATGTTGAGGGAAAGGCCAATGAAACCCGGCTGGCCGTGATGTATGCCGCGGAAGCCTGGTTCCTCAGGGCAGAAGGTGCTCTGAATGGCTGGGACATGGGCGGAACCGCGGAAGAAATGTACAAGTCGGGCATTGCCACCTCAATGCGTCAGTGGGGTATCGAAGATGAAGCAGCAATAACAGCCTATACCGAAGGCACGGCATTGCCTGCGGCATTGAACGATTACCTGCTGTCGCCCGCCGTCACGGACATACCCGTGAAGTTTGCTTCAGATCCTGAAAAGCAAAGAGAGCAGATCCTGACCCAGAAATGGCTGGCCTTATATCCTGATGGCATCGAAGCCTGGGCTGAGATCCGCAGAACGGGTTATCCAAAGATCTACCCGTTGGTTAATTCGGACAACCCGGACCTCCCAGTGCCGGAGTACATTCGTCGTTTCACTTACATCGAGAGCGAGTACCTGACCAACCCCGCGGCGGTACAGGCGGCGGTGGGCATGTTGGGCGGGCCGGATAAACCGAGCACAAGAGTTTGGTGGAATGTGGAATAAGCGGCTAATTGCAGTTGTATTCAACTGCCTACTATGAGTAAGTACATCTATTCCCTGACGGTTATCCTAAGCTTGCTTATTCCGGGATGGGGTTTTTCAAATGAGGAACCTGTCCACATCATCCCGGAACCCGCGCAGGTGAGTGGAAGGGCAGGTGTATTTCAGTTTACTGCGTCCACGCAGTTCATATTGCAGTCATCCGACAGTGCCTTTGAGGCGATCACCAAAAAATTTCTCGGGGAATTTGCTGCGGTTTCCGGGATTAAACTGGCCTTGAAAAGGACAGCGCTTTCACCGGAGAAAGAAAATTATTTGGAAATCATACAGGCCAGGGGCATGCAGCCTGAGGAGTATCACCTGGACATATCATCGAGAAAGGTGCGGATTCTTGCCAGTAGCCCCGCGGGAATTTTTTACGCCTTTCAGAGTCTGCGCCAGCTGCTGCCTCCTGAATTTGTTTCCGCACGAAAAATATCCGGAAAAAAATGGACGATACCCTGTGCCGACATTGTCGATTATCCAAGGTTCAAGTACAGGGGCATGCACCTGGACGTCAGCAGGCATTTTTTCTCTATCGACTTTCTGAAAAAATATCTTGATATCCTGGCGACCTATAAGATCAACACGTTTCATTGGCACCTCACCGACAGTCATGGGTGGAGACTGGAGATTAAAAAATATCCTAAACTCACCTCTGTAGGGGCATGGAGGGCACAACGAGAAAATATTCCCATGACCATCGCAGCGGTTACAGAACCCGATGAACCGGCTACTTATGGAGGATTTTATACGCAGAAAGATGTAGCAAATCTGATCCGGTATGCCAGTGAAAGATTCATCACCATCATTCCGGAAATAGAAATGCCTGGCCATGCAACGGCGGCTTTGGTGGCTTATCCTGAATACACCTGTTTAAACAATCCTGTGCCACTGAGGATACCTTGTGGTTATCCGGGCGATCTGAAGCACAATTTCTGCCCGGGCAATGATTCCACATTTTTATTTCTCCAGGATGTACTTGATGAGGTGATCGCATTATTTCCCTCATCGTATATACATATTGGCGGGGATGAAGTAAAGCCTGCATCCTGGCTCAGTTGTCCGCGCTGCCAGCAGCGCATAAAGGACGAACATCTAAGTGGCTGGAAAGAACTGCAGAGTTATTTTACCAACAGAATAGATAGATATATTACGTCCAAAGGAAGACGGCTGATCGGGTGGGATGAAATCATGGATTCAGGCATTTCAAAAAATGCTGCCGTCATGTCCTGGCGCGGCACCAGGGGAGGAATAGAGGCTGCCAACGCCGGACATTCTGTGGTGATGGCACCCTACAGTTATGTGTATTTCGATTTTTACCAGTCGGAACCGGAACTGGAACCCGCCATTACCTATGCTGCGCTCAACCTGGCAAAGGTCTATTCATTTGACCCCGTTCCTGAAGAACTCGACGAGGAGAGGGCCGTGTTTATTGAAGGCGGCCAGGGCTGTCTCTGGACTGAAAATATTGAAACTCCATCCAGGGTGGAATACATGTTACTACCCCGGCTCTTTGCCCTTTCTGAGGTGCTGTGGTCGCCAACGTCGGCTAAGGATTACCGTAAGCTGATCGATAAAACGGAATCCCATTTTGTGCGGCTCGACAAAAAGGGCATCAACTATGCAAAGTCGATATACAACGTGCATATTCGCGCTGAGTTTGATTCCGCGTCAAAAAACATAAAGGTTGTCCTAGAAGATCAGACTTCGGGAAAGCACGTTATCAGGTATAACCGGGATGGAGAGGACGTCAGTGGCAGTTGCCCGATTTATGCAGGCCCGCTAGTTTTTCAGCAATCAGGAGAGGTCCAGGCCGCACTCTATGAACAGGATTCACTGATGGGGAAGGTGTCTTCCGCCCACTTTTTTATCACGCCGTCTACCGGTGCCCCGGTGATGTTGGATGCTCCTTCAACAGACAGCACTTTACGGGCATCGCTTGCAAAATTAACCGACGGCATTCAGGGCAGTATCGAGCCCAATGATGGACAGTGGATCAAATTCCGTGATTCAGCATTTTCACTAACATTGGATTTGGGCGAAAGCAGGTTACTGTCATCCGTCGGCTTCCGTTGCATGGAGGACATGGTGAGCAATTTGTTACTGCCTGCGAAGATTCAGATCGGACTGTCAAATGACAATAAAGATTTTCATGTGGTCGATGAAATAATAAATGACAGCCTGCCCGCCGAAAAACTTCGGCATATAAAAGAATACAAAAAAGGAGATCTGAATGAACAGGCCAGGTATGTAAGAATTAAGGTGCTCTCATCTCAACAACAGAATGTCGAAAATCCTGTCGCAAACACAGTCTTTATTGATGAGATTGTTGTTGAATAAAATCTTCTTTGATCAGGACCTTGCCCTGCCGGTTTGTGCGGAATAGGTACTTTCAAAAATCTTATCGGCATTGGCCGCTTCGAAACCTTCCCGGCGATGTTCCCGTGTAATTTCGCCGGCATTCATTGATAGATACTCAGGCAAAATTTTTCTTTCAGCAAATTCCACATAGGATCCCGGGATAATATGCAAGTCGCCATCCGCAAAGGCCGCCTCAAGGGTTTGGGCTACTGTGGCACTCTGCAGCAGACCGCCGTCGGGGCTTGTTTTCACCTTGCCTGAAGAATTGTTCAGCAGTATATCATGTCGTTCCAAAAAGGCATTGAATTCCGGGACCGTGTTATAACCGGCTTTGAGGTTGTGGACGCTGATAGTAAAATGATTGAGGTAATACCTGTTGTATATTGTCCAGGCTGCGTACTCGCTTTCATTGGCCAGCGCCTGGTAATCCTTCCAGGATGGCAATCGCCACAATCCGCTGTGGAGGAACTTATCCACTGCATCGGCGTTATCCAGATTCAGACTATCCACCGGGTCGGCAGTGATTTCATCGGTGTATGAGTGGATCAGTCGTTGGGCGGATGGAGAAAGATCCTTTACTCTCAGTTCGCTGATGAAGATGCGTGGGTCCCTTGGATTGACCGGAGCATACCAGTAGGCGTCCAGCTTTTTTTCCGGAAAATAGTATTTGTCTTTTTTGGTGTACCCGTAATGAAGAAACACTTTTTCCAGTGAAGCCATTCCAAGATGCGGTACGCCGAGCGTACGGAAAGCGATGTGATCATTCTCGATCTCAAAGGGAGAGTTGATTACTTTCTCCTTCACCAGTGCGTCAAGAATGATGGAAACGTCGGGCACCCTTTCTTTATACCTTTTCATCAACCCGTGGAGTACCTTATGAAGTGTTTGCTCGATTACAGACATAGGCTTTTTTTCTTGATACAAATCTACGTTTTCAAACACCAAAGGCAGAATGCGCGCGATTGCCGTATTTTTGTGAACTATTAAAGCAATTTCTTTTATGTTCAAAAAGTGCATCGTAGCTCTTGCCTTCTGTGCTTCAGTCTTTCCAGGCTCGCAACTTTTCTCTCAGAGCCCCGCGATTTTCGATCCACATGAAACTTTCAATGCCGATTTCTATCCCAATATGGGGGATCAGTTCAGGCTTGCCGATGGCCGGCCGGGTCCCGACTACTGGCAGAACAATGCCGACTATGAGATCAAGGCGAAGTTGGATGACGGGGCCCAGACCATCACCGGCGAAGTGCTGATCACCTACACCAATAACAGTCCTGCTGACCTGCCCTTTGTCTGGCTGCAACTCGATCAGAATATTTACAGCAAAAAATCCAGGGGAGTAGCAACGACGAGTATTACCGGCGGCCGCTGGGCCAACGATGCAGACTTTGATGGAGGCTACGACATCCAATCTGTAAGGCTCGTCACGGGCGGGAAGGCGGATTCGGTGAAGTATCTTATTAATGATACCCGGATGCAGATCCAACTGCCTGCACCCCTCAAGGCGAAAGGCGGTAAAACAAGTTTCAGGATCGCCTATTCGTTTAAGATTCCCCAATATGGAACCGACCGGATGGGCAGGCTGAAATCGCAAAATGGAGAGATCTATGAGATCGCGCAGTGGTATCCGAGGATGTGTGTCTATGATAACATAGTAGGATGGAATGCATTGCCCTACCTGGGCCAGGGCGAGTTTTACCTGGAATACGGCAACATCAGCTATGAGATTGATGCGCCGGCATCGCACATCGTTGTGGGTTCCGGTGAATTACTCAACCCTAAGGAAGTGCTGACTTCAACCCAGCTCGAACGCTGGAACAGGGCAAAGGGCAGCGACAAGACCGTCATGCTTAGAACGGTCACGGAAGTAAAGGATCCTGCCAGCAGACCGAAAGCAAAAAGACTCACCTGGAAATTCCGATGCGAGAACACCCGCGATGTGGCATGGGCGTCATCAAAGGCTTTTGTCTGGGATGCCGCAAGGATGAATCTTCCTGGCAACCGCAAGGCCCTCGCGATGTCTGTGTATTCGGCTGAAGTGGCCCAGGATACTGCCTGGAGCAGGTCTACCGAATATGTGAAACACTCAATAGAATTCTATTCTGATTATCTATATCCTTATACTTATCCTATGGCCGTAAATGTCGGTGGAGTAGTAGGAGGCATGGAATACCCCGGCATTGTTTTTTGTTCTGCCCGGGCCCGAAGGGCAAGCCTGTATGGTGTCACTTCTCATGAGTTTGGACACAACTGGTTTCCTATGATTGTGGGCACTAATGAACGTAAATATGCATGGATGGATGAAGGATTCAACACTTTTATTAACTCACTTGCCCAGGATAATTTCAACAACGGGGAATATGCGAGCCAGGGGTTGAATGCACGTAACCTGAAGGGTTACTTGCTAAGTCCAACCGCCGAAAGTATCTATACCACTCCCGATGTTTTGCAGGGCTATAATCTTGGGGTAGCGGCCTATTACAAGCCCGGTATGGGGCTGAAGCTGCTTCGTGATCTTGTCCTCGGCCCTCAAAGATTCGACAGCGCATTTCGTTATTATATGGATAGTTGGGCATTCAGGCACCCTACGCCTTATGATTTCTTTCACTGTATGGAGAACAGCTCTGGCGAGAACCTCGACTGGTTCTGGAGAGGATGGTTCCTGAACAACTGGAAGATTGACCAGTCCGTGTCGGAGGTAGACTATGTGGACGGCGATCCCACTAAAGGGTCGGTGATCACCATTAACAACTTGCAGAAACTACCAATGCCTGCCACCATTGAGGTAACACAAATTGATGGTAAAAAAGGGAGGATGACGCTTCCGGTCGAAGTATGGCAGCACGGTGTAAGTTGGAAATTTGTCTACCCATCCAAAACGCAAATACAGCAGGTCATCATCGACCCTGATGGGGTGTTGCCTGATGTAAATCCGTCGAATAACACGCTGGATGTGAAATAATTATCATTTAGGGGAAAATAAATATTCAAACAAACGTTTAATTTAATTAAACATTTGTTTAGTTTTGTGGCTCACTATGGGCTACACAGAAAAACAATTAAAGATACTCTCCACTGCGGAGCAGCTCTTCGCAACCCGCGGTTTTGATGGCACCTCGGTAAGAGACATCGCGGAAGCTTCTGACGTGAATGTGGCCATGATCTCGTATTATTTTGGCTCAAAGGAAAAACTGTTGCAGGCAATTTTCAGGAGCCGCACAGAAACATTGAGCGAAAAAATTGAAGCCCTCCTCAAGGACGATTCGCTGACCCCATTACAAAAGATGGAATTTGTAATCGATGATTACATTGACCGGATTGTAGAAAAACAAAAGTTCTATAAACTCATGCTTGCTGAGCATTCCATGGGTAATAATGTAACTATTTCCACTTTGATCCGGGACATGAAGATGAAGAATTCTCAATTGATTTCTAAACTAATCAAAGATGGCCAGGACAAAAAAGTATTTAAAAAAGGCATCGATGTGATACTGCTGATCAACACGGTGTTTGGTACGGCCATTCACACTTTTATAGGTGCTGAATTCTATGTCGAATATTATGGCATCAAAACAAACTCTGAAGCGGAATTACACGCACTTATAAAAAAGAAACTTAACACGCACATCAAAGAACTGTGCAAAGCAATACTACTCGTATGATTGGAAAAAAATTGTTTACCTCCATTGGTATCCTGGCCGTGCTCACGGTCTCCACACTTTCGCTGAGCGCACAGCATGCCACCAAGCTCACCATCCCCCAGGCGGTGGATCTGGGAATAAAGAACAGCAAGAACCTCAAGGCAAGTGCGGCGAGGATAAATGAAGCCGAAGCTGCCCTGAAACAAGCCAAGGATAATAAACTTCCTGACGCAACCGTAACTGGATCCTATATACGCCTCAACAGTCCGGATGTAGACCTGAAAGTAAAAATGAATTCAGGGGGAAACGGATCTCCTGCCGAACAGCAGGGCAAGGTCAGTTCCGCGATCTACGGCATCGTAAATCTTTCCCTGCCTATTTATGCCGGAGGGAAAATCAAATATGGAATTGCATCGGCCAGATACCTTGCAGAAGCGTCCCGGCTGGATGAAAAGTCTGACAAAGAAGCAGTGGTACTCAACCTCATCAATGCCTTTGAGAACCTCTACAAGGCAAAAGCGGCAGTTGAACTGGTGAAGGAAAACCTGGGCGGCGCCACAGAAAGAGTAAAACAATTTACCAGCCTCGAGCGCAATGGCGTCATTCCAAGGAATGACCTGCTGAAGGCCGAGCTGCAGGCTTCCAATATTGAAGTTTCCCTGATGGATGCCGAGAACAATTGGAAGCTCGCGAATATCAATATGAAACTTATGCTGGGATTGCCCGACTCTACAAGTATCGACCCGGATATCTCCTGGAATTCAAACCCCAAAAAATTGGAACCGGTGGAAACGCTGATTTCCAAGGCAATGGAAGAGCGCAAAGATCTTTCGGCTATTGGTCTGCGTAAGAAGGCCGCTAGCTCGGATGCGCATGCGGTGAAAAGCGATATGTACCCATCTCTTGCGCTTACGGGAGGATATATTGCCGCAGATGTGCCAAACCTGTTGACGGTTGTAAATGCCGTAAATGTGGGCGTGGGCGTCAAATACAGCATCAGCTCATTATGGAAGAACAATTCCAGGTATCAGCAGGCCAAATCCAGGCAGGTGGAAACAGAGGCACAGGAAAGCGCTCTTGCGGACCACGTGAAATATGAAGTGCACGAAGCCTATCTGGGTTATTTGTTGGCCATTAAAAAAATCGACACCTACAACAAAGCAGTAGGACAGGCTGCGGAGAATTACAAGATCGTGAAAAATAAATACGACAACACCCTGGCCACCACCACCGACCTGCTCGACGCGGATATAGAGCGCCTGCAGACAAAACTAAACTATGCATTTTCAAAGGCTGACGCCGCGGCTGCCTACAGCAAGTTGCTGAGAGTTTGCGGACGGCTTGACAATGAATTTCAGACCGCAAATCAATAATACCAAAGTTCAAACAGAATAAAAAATGAGCAACCAGACACCAGAAGCGCCAAAAAAGAAAAGCAAACGATTTGTAATCATCCTGTTAGTTCTGATTTTAGGCGGTGGTGCTTTCGGCATCACAAAATATGTACACTCCCTGCATCACGAGGAAACAGATGATGCGCAGGTAGAGGCCAACATCAGCCCGGTGATCTCCAGGGTCAGCGGCTATGTGCAGGACGTGCGCGTAAGAGACAACCAGCACGTTAAAAAAGGTGACACATTGTTATTACTGGACGACAGGGACCTGTCACTGAAATTGAAACAGACCGAAGCAGCATTGGCAACGGCGCAGAGCAATCTGGGTTCTGCCAGATCATCATCCACCGCGGCTACAGCGAATATTGCGAGCTCGCAGGCATCAATCAACACCATTGACGCACAGATCGAAACCGCCAAGGTTAATCTGTGGAGAGCCACCCAGGATTTCAACAGGTATCAAAACCTGGTGAAGGATCATTCTATTACGCAGCAGCAATTTGAAGAAGTCTCTGCTGCCAAACAGACTGCAGAAAGACAACTTGAGGTACTTGCGGGTCAGAAGAAACAGGCGGCATCACAAACCCATGCCGTTTCTTCACAAAGCCTGGCTACTTCTTCCCAGATAGGGGTCGCGAATTCAGTAATCGCACAGCGCAAAGTGGACGTTGACGAAGCAAAACTCAACCTGAGTTATGCTGCCGTTACCGCTCCCGCGGATGGTGTCGTGTCCAAGGTGAATGTGCAGCCCGGACAGTACCTGCAGGCAGGCCAGTCGACCTTCAGTATTGTGCTCAATGACGAGATCTGGGTGGTGGCAAACTTCAAGGAAACGCAATACCGAAAAATGCAGGTAGGCCAGGCGGTTTCGGTGCATGCGGACGCGTTCGATGCGCACGAGTTCAAGGCTAAGGTTTCTTCCTTTGCTCCCGCAACCGGCGCGAGGTTTGCCTTGCTGCCTCCGGACAATGCTTCCGGCAACTTTGTAAAAGTAGTTCAGCGTTTACCAGTGAAGATAGAATTTACCGATGCCAATGATGCTCTGTTGAAAAGGCTGCGCGCAGGTTTGAATGTTGACGTAGATGTGCATCTGGACTAAGTGTTTGTAAAGAAATAAAAGAAGAAGAATGACGCAGCCGAATTCCCTGGTTGAATATGGTGGCAGAAGAGTGATCGTGACGATCACCGCGATATTCTGCGCACTGCTTGAAATTGTCGATACGACTATCGTCAACGTTGCTTTGAATGACATGCGCGGCAACCTTGGTGCAACACTCACCGAAGTGGGCTGGGTGATTACCGCTTATGCTATTGGAAATGTGATCATAGTGCCAATGACATCTTGGCTATCACAGCAGTTCGGAAGAAGAAACTACTTCGCTGCTTCTGTAATCATATTCACAGTCTGTTCTTTCTTATGTGGCAACGCGACAAATATCTGGGAGCTGGTAGCATTTCGATTTGTGCAGGGATTGGGTGGCGGTGCACTGCTTGTGACCTCACAGACCATCATCACGGAAAGTTATCCTCCCGAAAAAAGAAACATGGCCCAGGCCATTTACGGACTTGGTGTCATTATCGGACCCACGCTGGGACCTCCGCTTGGTGGATACATCGTTGAGCATTTCTCCTGGCCATATATTTTCTACATCAACATCCCAATTGGAGTGATAGCTACTCTGCTGACCCTTCAGTTTGTAAGGAGTCCCAAATACAGCGAGAAAACGCATTCATCCGACATTGACTGGCTGGGCATAGCACTGCTGGCTGTTACCGTGGGATCACTGCAGTATGTGCTTGAGAAGGGCTATGACGAAGACTGGTTCAACAGCCGGCTGATCATTTTTCTTTTCGTGGTGGCTATTTTTGGTTTCTTCTTTTTCTTGTGGAGAGAGCTTACTTTTCGGAAACCTATCGTTGAGCTGCGCGTGCTCAAAAATGGAAACCTGAGAGTCGGCACTGTTTTGTCTTTTATTCTTGGTTTTGGCCTTTACGGTTCCACTTTCATCATACCCCTGTACACCCAGTCGACCCTGGGATGGAATGCGCAACAGTCGGGCATGCTGATGGTGCCGGCGGCCCTGACAACCGCCTTCATGATGCCAATAATTGCACAGCTTTTGCAGCGGGGAATTCCGCAACAATACCTGGTAGCAGCGGGCATGTTTATCTTCTTTATATATAGTTTCTGGGGATATCGGATACTCACCCCTTCAACGGGCGCGGACTCATTTTTCTGGATGCTGATCGTAAGAGGTGTGGGTATGGGATTGCTCTTTATTCCAATAACGGCACTTTCACTAAGTACCTTAAAAGGGGTTCAGATAGGGCAGGGCGCTGCATTCACGGGGATGATGCGACAGCTGGGTGGATCCGTGGGCATCGCGCTGATCACCACTTTTCTTTCCTGGCAGAACATGGCGCATCGCAGCGACCTGGTGAGTAAGCTGGATGCAAACAATCCTGCGGTGCAGGCAAGGGTTGCAGGCATACAACAAGGTTTTATCGCCAAAGGCATGACTCCTGACCGGGCATTGAAGGTGAGCTATCTTTCCCTCGATCGCGCTGTGTCGCAGCAGGCATCGGTGCTCTCATACATGGATGCATTTCTATATCTGGGTATCATGTTCCTGATCTGCATTCCCTTCGTCATGCTTGTCAGGGGAAACAAGGGTCTCAAACCGAAAATTGCTGACGCGCATTAAATCCGAGGTAGATCAGTATATTTAGGGCTGTTTGAATAATCTGATTTCAATCACCCATTAATATATACGAAGACCTGATGCAACAACCAGCGACCCGGATCAATTACACAAATGCGGTCATTATTATTGGAATCCTGTTTTTCACTTTCGGCTTTGTTACCTGGGTAAATAATACCCTGATCTTATTCCTGAAGATCATTTGTGAACTTACCAGTGACGTACAGGCCTTCTTTGTCACGTTTGCTTTTTACATGGCCTATTTTTTCCTGGCCCTGCCTTCAGCCAAAATACTGCAGAAGACTGGATTCAAGAACGGCATGGCACTTGGCCTGGCGGTAATGGCCGTCGGTTCACTACTATTTGTTCCGGCTGCCTATGACAGGAGCTTCGGACTTTTTCTTACCGGTCTTTTTATCCAGGGTATGGGCCTGGCCCTGTTGCAGACTGCCGTCAACCCTTATATCAGTATCGTCGGCCCGAGGGAAAGCGCGGCTCAGAGAATAAGCATCATGGGCATCTGCAATAAAGGAGCCGGCATGCTCGCTCCGCTTATTCTTGGCGCGATCATTCTGAAGGACGCTACCGCGCTTGAGACCAGAATCATCGCCACGCAGGATGCTGTTGTGAAAGAAGAGCTCCTTACTGAACTGGCTAACCGAATTGTGACTCCTTACCTGGTCATCACGGTGATCCTGATCCTGCTTGCCTTTTTTGTCAGGAAGTCAAAACTTCCAGAGATCGATACCAACAAAGAAGAGCCTTCGGACCAGACCACTGTAGTAAGGTCAAGAACCAGTGTGTTTCAATACCGGCATCTTGTGTTGGGAATCTTGTGTTTGTTTCTCTATGTTGGGGCCGAAGTGATGGCAGGTGATGCCATCGGCATTTATGGAAAAACGATTGGCATGCCGTTAGATGAAACAAAATACTTTGGCACCTTCACCCTAGGGGCCATGCTTGTGGGCTACATCATTGGCATCTTCACCATCCCCAGATACATTTCGCAACAAACGGCGCTAAAATATTCCGCCATTCTCGGCATAGCGCTCACTGTCTGCGCCTATTTTTCAGGGGGGTATGCGGCCATCGTATTCATTGCACTTATGGGGCTGGCCAATGCCCTGATGTGGCCTGCTATATTCCCGTTGGCCATCAGCGGGCTTGGCAAGTTTACCAAAACAGCCAGCGCGTTACTGATCATGGGCATTGCGGGTGGAGCACTCATACCATTGCTTTACGCCAGCTTGAAAGAACCCTCCATTGGTCTTAAGAATGAACTCGCATTCTTTCTTTGTATGATCCCCTGTTATCTTTACATCTTTTATTATGCGGTAAGCGGTTACAAACCGAAATAAACAGTGATGACAGATTCAAAACAAATTGCCTTGTTCGGAGAATACCTGCTTCGTTTGTCTCCACCTGCCAACAGGAAGTTTATCCAGTCGGAATTGCTTGAAATGTACTGGGCGGGCTCTGAAGCCAATGTAGCCGTGTCACTGGGGGTATTTGGCGAGCCCGTGAAGTTCATTTCCTCCCTCCCCGACAACGAACTAAGTTCCATTGGACTGGCTGCGTTGACACGCCATGGCGTGAACACCTCTGGCGTACGGCTTGAAGGAGAGCGGCTTGGCACTTTTTTCTATGAGCCGGGAAATGGCATCCGGAACGGCAGGATCATATATGACCGTAAATATTCTTCCTTCTCACAATTACAGCCGGGAATGATCGACTGGGATAAGGCCTTTGAAAACTGTGGCTGGTTTCAGTGGAGCGGAATCAATGCAGGTATCAGCGAAGCATTAGCCATGGTTTGCAAGGAGGCGCTCGAAGCGGCATCGAAGAAAGGCATCTTCGTTTTTGCCGACTGCAACCATCGCACTGCCCTTTGGAAATACGGCAAGACACCGATGGAAATAATGCCTGAATTGCTTAACTACTGCAACCTCATCGTCGCCGACATGTCTGTAGGGAAAATGTATTACGGCATAGAACCAAACGAGGAAGATCCTGTCGGAAGTTTCCTGGGCAAGCTAAGTACGAAGTTCAAACCCGGTACCCTCCTGGCGCTCACCATGCGTGGTAAGATCGGCGTCGAGGGTAAGGATTCTGACTACTCGGGTTACCTGTATCAGGGGAATAAATTGTATGCATCGAGAAAATTTTCTCTCGAGCACACCGTAGAGCGGATTGGAACCGGCGATGCTTTTATGTCGGGCCTGATCTATGGCACCAAACACAATCTGTCGCCAGAGGACACCATCAACTTTGCCACGGCAGCAGGCGCTTTCAAGCACACCATCATCGGTGACTTCAACCTGGCTTCAGTTGCGGAAATACAGGAATTGGTGGTCAACCCGAGGACAGGCGGTATCAAAAGATAAGGGTATCAATGAGCTATTACTTTCCCCTTATCCAGCTTTAACATGTGGGTAAATGATTCGGGTATATGTTCACGGTAGTGACTCACAAATATTGCGGTGATGCCGCTGCGATGGGTAATGTCATCAATTAATTTTCTTACCAGGTGCTGCATAGCCAGATCCAGACCCTGTGTGGGCTCGTCCAGTATCAGCAGGGCCGGCATTTTAACCAGTGCCCGGGCTAGTAAGACCAAACGCTGCACGGTGGCCGGAACCTGGCTGAAAAGCTTGTTGGCATAGTCCTGTATCTGCAATAAGTTCATCCATTCGGCACAGACGGAAACTTTTTGCGGATCAGAAGGCCGGAACAGCCCGACAGTATCCAAAAATCCGGATTCGATCACATGGATGCAGGCTGAATCGGTAGGAAAATACTGGTAGAGTTCGGGAGAGACGAAGCCGATATTCTTTTTGATTTCCCAGATACTTTCACCGGAGCCGCGCTTCCTGTCGAACAATACAATATCATTCGCATAGGCCTGGGGGTTATCGCCGTTGATCAGGCTAAGAAGGGTAGACTTGCCCGCCCCATTGGGACCAGCAAGGACCCACCTTTCTCCCGGTCGTATGGTCCAGTTGACCTTGTCCAGGATGATCCTCTCTCCATATTTTATTGTGACATTTTTCATGTCAGCAATGTATGAATAGGCTGGAAGTGATTTTTTTTGTATTAATTTATCCAGAAGGGCCTTGTCGATCCTGATCTGAGCCGTAAAGAGAAAATTTTCAGGCTTGTATTCTTCCCGTAACCCCGCAAATTTTACTTCTCCGTCGAGGATCACGGCAACATGGGTGACGCCCGAAGGGATTTCCCAGGGGTTGACTGTGACCACGATGGTGAGCGGGTGGGCAGACATGGCGAGCAGCATGTCGCCAAAAACGCCGCGACTCCTGATGTCCAGCCCGGTCAGTGGCTGGTCGAGCACCAATATTTCTGGATTGCCGATCAAGGCCTCTGCGATGAGCATCCTCCGGGTCTCCCCATTAGATAATTTGATCACTTCTTCTTTCAAAAGATCATCAAGCCCCAGGAGGGCACTAAGTTCCGGGATGGTCCATGGCTTTTTTACCTCGCCGGAAGGGGTGGTTTTGTTTCGGCTTGACAACTGTTCCTCTACGGTAAGTGCATCTTCTGAGTCCGAGGCGTTGAAGCGTTGTTGATAATAGAAATCTGTAGTGTTTGACCGGGTCTTGAAATGATGGGTGAAGCCAACATGTGCGGCTTTACTATTTCGTACGCCGGACAGGACAGCAGATAGTTCAGTGACAGAATTGCCCGTCAGTGCCCAGCGTTGACTGTGCATGATAAAAGGCAGCGAGGGAATCAGCGCAGGGCCAGCCATATATTAAGTTAACAGGTGACGCAATCCTGAGATACGACGGGGGTTAATTCATGCTCACGTTCCTGCGCTGCCTGTACCTGTTTCGCTCGCCGGTATTTGGCCAGGTTGATCAGCAGCACGCTGACGAGGATAATGCCCAGGCCCAGTATCTGAATCAGGCTGATGTTCTCATTGGCGAAGAATACGCCCAGCAAAACCGCCACAACCGGATTAACATAGGCATAGGTGCTCACCTGTGCCGCCGGTTGATTTTTGATCAGGAAAACATAAGCACTATATCCGGCAATGGACCCAAACATTATTAAGTATAATATTGAAAACCATGAGTCTGCGGAAATTGCCTCCCATTTAATTGTAGAATATTCGCCAAGCAGCAGGCTTCCGGGAATGAAGGCCAGGGCAGCTACTAACATCTGCCAGGCGGTGTTAACGGAGGCCGACCCCTTCTGCGGTCTGTAGCCCGAATAAATGGACCCCCCGGCCCAGCTCATGGCGCCGATGATCAGCATACCAAAACCAAGGAGTTCTTTCCCTGAATTCGCAGAATGAGAGAGGCCGGAAAGTTTTTCGCTGAACAAAAGGATCACCCCCGCGAAGCCCATGATCAGCCCCAGGATGGTAGACCTGCTTCCCAGATTCTGTTTCCATTTTGGGCGGTCGAGGGCCACGAACCATATAGGGGACGAGCAGACAATGATCGCCACCATCGCGCTGGGCAGGTATTGCTCCACCCAGATGACCGCACCGTTACCAACGAAGAGTAAAAGGAAGCCCGTCAGTGCACCGTGTTTTATGTCGCTCCAAACAAACAGTTTTTCTCCGCGGATTGCATTCCAGCCGAGCAATAGAAGACCGGCGACAAGGAAACGAAAGGCACCGAGAAAAAGAGGAGGGAAGGCGTGGAGTGCTTTCTGTATGAAAAAATAGGTTGATCCCCACACGATATAAACTATTCCATAAGCAAATATTATCTTCCACGCAGGTTCCTGCGTTTTAAGAGATCCATTCATAACTTAAATTTTCCGTTTGCAAAAATACAATTTTCTCCACCGACGCCCGACCGTTTATGTCGTGCGTATTAATAATCAGGCGGTAGATGTTACAATCATGATTTAAAAATTTACATTTATCGAAATCTTTCCATCATTTACAATGGCTGTATGAAAAAAACTTTTTTGTTTTTCCCGTTTTTGCTGATCTTCTTTTTTTCTTCAAATGCCCAAACGGCCGATGAAGTAAAAATCCTTGCCGGGGTTGAGACACTTCACAAGGGTATCATTGAAAGAAGCAAACCGATCCTCGACAGTATCAGCACCAGGGAGCTCAACTATGGTCATTCGGGCGGGATGATCGATGATAAGACTTCATTTATTGACCGAACCATCAATGGCCCTGTTAAATTCAACTCCATCAAACCAACAAATCTCTCAGTTAGCCTTGCCGGGAACAATGCCATTGTGAGGTATATTTTTACCGCCTCAGGAACCAATGAAGGCAAGCCTGCTGAATTCAAATTTGGTGTGATGATGGTCTGGCAAAAAAACAACGATCAGTGGAAGCTGCTTGCCCGACAGGGTTACAAGCTATAGGCACGGTCTCTATGTTCTTTATTGACCAGCAATCGTTCTGAAGGTCAGGTTCACCCTGGGTTGATGTATCTTCTTAGTTGGTGGCAGGCGATGCAACCAGTTTGTCTGTGTGGCACCTTTCATCACCAGCAGACTGCCATTCTCGAGCATTAGCGAAACAGTCTCTCCGGTATTTTTATGTTTGAATGAAAATTTTCTTTCCGCGCCGAGTGACAACGAAACGATGACACCATTGTTTTGGAGGGTTTTTTCATCATCACTGTGCCAGGCCATCCCTTCTTCTCCATTGTGATAAAGATTGAGCAGAACCGAATTATGAGTAGCCAAACAGTTCTTTTCCACAATCCCTTTTAGGGTCAACAGATCGGACGTCCAGGGTAACGCATGCTTGGTGCTGTTCGAATAAGTGTATGAATATCTTTTATCGCCATACCAGGCGGCCTTTCTTTTTGTAATAATCTTTTTTCCAAAGAGGAGCGCCTCGTCATTCTTCCATTCGATTTCGGTCATCATCTTCTCGAAATAATAACAGCATTCATCCGGGTTCAGCACCGCCCCGAGATAGATCACCTCACCATCAAAGGGCAACAGATTGGCAGGTTCGGAGTGAGTGTTGAACAGGCGTAGCGCTGTGGAGACTTGCATAGCGCAAACTTATCGCAGCTTTGGCATACCGGAAACCTGATTCTTGCGGAATTGTTTTCAACAGTTTGAATCAGGGCAGGGCATAGGCCATCAGGCTGTCCCCCATCCGGGTATGAACCTTGCCATGTCCACCCGCCGCAATGATAACATATTGTTTTCCGTCGATGGCGTAGGTCATGGGAGTGGCGAGTGCACCAGCAGGCAGAGAGATCTCGTGAATCAACTCTCCCGTGTTGGAATTAAAAAACCGGAGGTGCGCGTCAAGGGTAGCAGCCACTATGATCAGGTTGCCTGCGGTGGTGATGGCGCCGCCAAAATTAATTGAGCCCCAGTTCTTTGCTTCCGGATACTTTTTAATATCCATCATGTATCCAAGAGGAACTTCCCACTGCTTGTCGCCACTCGTCATGTCGATGGCCAGCAGCGTTCCCCAGGGCGGTTTGGATTGCATCATGAACTCACCCTTCTCAGTGACCCTGAACAAATAATCCCGGCGCAGGGAATAGGGTGTGCCATGTTGCGGAGCGGTCTCCACCCTTAAAAGTTTTTCATCACTGGTGTTGGGTACACCTTTGTTATCTTTTGATACAAGTGTAATGATTGCCGCTAGCCTGTTGATGTTGGTGATCAGTTTATGATTCTTCTTGTCATAACACATGCCACCCCAATGTATGCCACCCACATTTCCGGGAGTCATCAGTGTTCCCTGTAAGGAGGGAGGTGTGAAATTTCCTTCGTTACGATATTTGGCAATCCTGGCGGCAGCGATCGCCTTGTCATCTTCGGTAATACCCCAGGCATCTTCGGGCTTGATGTTTTGAAGACCCAATGGAGCGGGTTTGAGGGGAATGGGCTGGGTGGCCCAGGCCTTTTCTCCGGGCATGTCAGAATGCGGAACTGCTCTTTCTTCTACGGGAAACAAGGGTTTGCCGCTGAGCCGGTCAAGGACGAACACATGGCCCATTTTGGTTCCCACGATGACGGCCGGTGTATTTTTCCCATTAACCGGAACTTCAGTCAGCAAGGGCTGGGCGGCGATGTCGTAATCCCAGAGGTCGTGGTGAACCACCTGGAAATGCCATACATGTTTTCCTGTTGTGGCATTCAGCGCAACCAGTGAGTTTCCATAAAGATTTTGTCCAGGTCGTTCGCCTCCATAATAGTCAGGGCTCGGCGAGGAGGTGGGAACGAAAACGAGGTTGTTTGCGGGATCCGTTGATAATATGCTCCAGACATTGGCCGCGCCGGTGGAATGTGATCTTTCGGTTTCCCAGGTTCTGAATGCAGGGTCTGTGGGTTCCCTCGGTATTGGGTCCCAGGCCCAGACCGGCTTACCGGTGTGCACATCAAATGCACGGACAGTTCCATGGGTGTCATCGCGCCGGGTGTTGTCTCCCAGGGAAGAACCAACGATGACTATGTTGTTGATCACCGCTGGTGGTGAGGTGACGCTGACATTCTTTCCATACCCTTTTTTCAGATCCACCTGGCCCTTGACCCCGAAACTTTGAGATGGCTGGCCAGTACTGGCGTCGATGGCGATAAGTCTCCCATCTATTGTGCCTATGAAGATGAGCTGAGCTGAATTTTTTAAAGAAGAAGAGATTGCTGGCCAGGCGGCAACGCCTCGCGATGTGATCTCAGAAAATTCTTCGTTCAGGTCGATCTTAGGATCATAGGTCCAGATCTGCCCGCCGGTTCTCGCATCCAACGCAAATACCCTGTCCGTTGCCGTACTGAAATACAATTTGCCATCGATCATTATTGGTGTAGCCTCAAATGCTGCCTTTGTTTCGGCATCGGTGCCTTTGTAAGTGTCTAGTTCGCCGGTGTGGAAGGTCCAGGCACTCCTGACCTGCACTGCGTTACGGTCGTTGATCTGTTCGAGTGTGGAATACCTGGATCCTCCGGCATCGTTGCCATAGCATGGCCATTCCGTGTTTGTCTGTGAAAAGGCGCTGAAGGCGGTAACCGTCAAAAGCAGGAGAGTGGTAAGTCTTGGGATCATATGTTAAATATAATAAAACAGGAACAGGAACAGGAACAGAAGAGAGCGGATTCGCAAGAATCAGATTGTAAATTTGTTTTCGCCTTCGGAATTTCACTAAAATAATTGGCATGTCCAGGGATCCGAATTACAACTACCAGCGCATCGAGAAGGCCATCGCTTTTCTTGCGGATAATTTCACTGCTCACCCGGATCTCGCTGCAGTGGCGAAGGCAGTGCATATGAGTCCCTTCCATTTTCAACGGCTTTTCCTCGACTGGGTGGGTATTAGTCCGAAGAAATTCCTTCAATACCTCACTCTCGATTACCTGCGATCAAGGATTCGTGAAACTGAGAACATGATTGACGCGGCCGATCTGGCCGGACTGTCGACACAGTCGCGGGTGCATGATCTTTTTGTGACGATTGAGGGCGTTACGCCACTGCAATTCAAGTCGTGCGGGGTGTCGCTGGAAATCTTTTATGGTTATCATTCTACTCCCTTCGGATTGTGCTTTATCGCGGTGACGGAAAAGGGAATTTGCCGGTTGCATTTTGTAGATGAGGAAAGAAAGCGCGATGAGTTTGAGATTTTCTCTCATCAGTGGAATTTCGCGAAAATCGTTCACAAGCCCGACTACACTCAACCTTATGTCCGCAGGATCTTTGAAAGGACATCGGATGACCCCGCGAAATTGTCGGTGCTCGTTCAGGGCACTAATTTCCAGATCAAGGTTTGGGAGGCGATGTTGCAGATACCTTATGGCTGTGTCACTTCATTTAAGCATCTCGCCAAATGCATCAACCGTCCGGAAGCAGTGAGAGCAGTGGGAACTGCTGTGGGCCTGAATCCCTTGCCGTTCCTGATTCCCTGTCACCGGATCCTGACTTGTGAGGGCGGCATGGGTGATTTTCATACAGGCCGTGTGAGGAAAAAGTTGATGCTTGGATGGGAAATATCTGAGACAGAAAGAGAAAGAGAAAGAGGAAGAGGAACAGAAACAGGAACAGGCTTGCCCGCTGGAGCCTTGGCGAAGGCGGGAACAGAAACAGGAACAGGAACAGGGGAGGAACGGAAACAGAGCGGCGAGAATTTGTTTTGCTTTAGCGGGAATGATTTCATTGAATAAGGGTCTCAAGCTAAAACGCCAGGCAGCCTGCGGCTAACGCTAAGTGAGGATGTTCCAGTTCGCAAAATGTTTATGAATTTCCAAAGCAGTTCAATTGCGTAGTTGCGCCTTCTTAGGAGCTTTTCGTGAAATTCTCCCTTCAAGGCTTTTCCCTCTTTCGGCCCTAGACACCTTTACGGCGGAGGATTTCGACGAACAAAGCCTCTTCCTGTTTCTGTTTCTGTTCCTCTTCCTCTTTCTCTTCTTGTTCCTGCCCCATCATTCATCCCGCAGTGAATCCACCGGGTTGGCTATGGCCGCGGCGATGGACTGCCAGCTGATGGTGATGATTGCGATAAAAATGGCGATAAATCCCGACTGAAGAAAAATGAGTGGGCTGATGGCTATCCGGTATGGGAAATTGTTGAGCCACTGGGTCATCGCGTACCAGCAAATGGGTATGGCAATGACGATGGAAATCAGTATCAGCTTCACAAAATCTTTCGAGATCAGTACTACAATTCCCTGGACGGAAGAGCCGAGTACTTTACGTATACCGATCTCTTTTGTACGTTGTTCGGTGGTAAATGTTGACAATCCAAACAAGCCTAGGCAGGCGATGAGTATTGCCAGGCCGGCAAACAAACGGAAGAGGTTGCCGAAATGCTGATCTGCGTCGTATTGTTTACTGAAGGATTCGTCAAGGAAACTATATATAAAGGGTCTTTGCGGCGCCACCTCTTCCCAGATCTTTTTCAGGCCCGCCAGCGTTTGTTTAACATGATCAGCCTTGATCCGCAGCGAAATCCGGTTGAGTGAATAGAATTCCGAAAAACGCAGAGCCAGTGGCTCTACGCGCTGGTGGAGCGATCTGAAGTTAAAATCTTGCACCACACCGATTACAACCCCTTCTCTTCCCCATTGCGAAAATTTGCGGCCTATGATGTCTGCCGGGTTTGTATAACCGAAGAGTTTGGCTCCCGCTTCATTCACGATCAGCGCCTTCATTGTGTCTGACTTGAACTCGCGTGAATAAGCGCGGCCCGCGACCATTTTGATCTTGTAATCCGGGATGAAATCCTCGTCGATCTCATACAACAACGGTCCGCGGCCCAGCATTTGTCCCTGCGCTGACTGGATTTCCGTATAGGCATTTGGCAGGAACTCACCAGGTACCGCGCGGGAAGCGGTGGCAGAGAGCACATCGGGATGTTGCCTCAACCGGTGTTTGATGGAAGCCACCTGTAACCGGACGACATTGTCGCCCCCAAAATCGATCACCACCATTTGTTCCTGGTTAAATCCCAGGTCGTGCTGTCGGATATGGTCCAGCTGGTAGGATACGATCGCCGTGCCGGCAATCAGGGCTATGGATAGGGTGAACTGGAAGACGACCAGCGCCTTTCTCAGGCTGACACCGCCAATGGAGGGCATCTTGCCGGACTTGAGTACCTGAATAGCCTGGAAACGGGAGAGGACAAAGGCCGGGTAGATGCCCGAAAGCAGACCGATCACCAGTCCGAACAGGAGCACTAGAGAAAATATTTTCAGAGAGAAAAACGATGTACTAGTTGTAAATGATTTGCCCGAGAGCTCCGTAATCAGGGGCAGAGCGAGCCAGGCAATCACCAGTGATAAGAGTGCCGCGATCAGTGAGATCAACAGTGACTCAGAAAGAAATTGCCTGATGAGTCCGGCATTATTCACGCCCATGGCTTTGCGTACACCCACTTCCTTGGCTCTTTCCATTGACCGGGCGGTGGACAGGTTGATGAAGTTGATGCAGGCGATGAGCAGAATGAACACTGCCACGCAGGAGAATATGTACACATTGGTCAGGCTTCCTGTGGGGCCGGGTTGTCTGGCCGCCCTGGAATGGAGATAAGCGCTGGTCAATGGTTCGAATGCAGTTGTGTACCCTCCCTCTTTGTTGTGGCTTTTAATAAAGGCCGGCATTCTTTTTTGGATCGATTCGATTGAAGAGCCCTTCTTCAAAAGAAAGTAGGTGTAGAAGTCAATATAACCCCATGCGTCGAAGATCTCAGGTCTGATCTGTCGGAAGGTCGTCATGGAAATGAGGGCGTTAAATTCAAAGTGAGAATTCGAGGGGACGTTTTCCATCACTCCGGTTACAGTATATGACTCACTATTGTCAACCTTAAGTGATTTACCAACCGGATTTTCCTTACCGAAATATTTCTCTGCTGTCGATTTAGTCAGGACGATGCTGTTTGGATATTTCAGTGCGGTATGCGGGTCGCCACCAAGCATCTTCCAACTGAAAATGTCGAAGGCGGATGAGTCCATGAAGGGGATGTTCTCCTCCTGAAAACGTTTGTCGCCGTATTGAAGCAGATAAGTATTTGGACTGGTAAACTGAACGAGCTTTTCAATTTCCGGAAAGTCGGTCACCATGGCGGCGCCAATGGGAGCGTTGCCCCAGATCTGAAATTCTTCGGGGCCTGGCTTGTCTTTGATTTCGGCTTCGCCATAAGCGTGGGCGACGCGATAGATTCGGTCCGCCCTGGTATTGTAGCGGTCGTAGGAAATTTCGTGGAGTACGTAGTAGGTGATCAGCAGGCAGCAGGCCATGCCGATGGCCAGGCCGATGATGTTGATCAGCGAATAGACTTTCCGGCGTAAGAGGTTCCGGTATGCGATCTTGAAAAAGTGCCTGAACATGCTTTGGGTTTGTGCATTATGCGCAAATCTATGCCAGTTTGAAATCTTGTTTTGTTTTTGTAGAGATTGCCGTTTACTGTTCAAAAACGAACAGTTTTTGTCCGTTTCCGGTGCAATTTGTGGGGAAGGGTGCAAAGCGGGGAACAAAGGGGTGATCTTTGCACTTCCACGTCTGTATGGGCGATTTGCTAGCCGGCAGGCTTGGCTTCGCATTTCTCCGCCTGTGCTGAATTTATCAGAGGCCCGAGACGTGAAGAGTCACCAATAAACTTCAACCATGGACAACAAAGAAATTGACCGGCTTTTGAATGATCAAGACAGCCACCTGAACAAGCTTCATGAGATCGTGAAAAATGCGCTTAAGGAAGAAGAGCTCATCATAGAGAACCTGCTGCATCCTCCCCGGGAGATCCTGTCCAGGGGACAGCTTGTATCCGACAAGGTGGCGCGTTTTGGCGGCAGCTGGAAATTCATCCTGCTCTTTGGGGTGATCCTTGCCGGGTGGATTCTTTACAATGCATATGTACCAAAAAAGGATGTATTTGATCCCTATCCTTTTATTCTGATGAACCTTATCCTTTCCTGCATCGCGGCGTTGCAGGCGCCCGTGATCATGATGAGCCAGAACAGGCAGGAGGAGAAGGACAGGATGAGAGGCGAGAACGACTACCTGATCAACCTGAAGGCGGAGATCGAGATCAGAAGCCTGCATCAGAAAATTGATGTGCTGCTTGAAGAACAGATCAAAACACTTTATCAAAACCAGGCGAGTCAGTTTGCGATCCTGCAGGACTTGAATGGCAAAATGGATCTGCTCTGCAGCCGAAAGGAATGAATGCAGAAGAGACCCAAAATTACATTACTTGTACAAAACAATGTCACAGAATGCGAGCAAATAATTTCCAAATAGAAGGGTTAACAGATAGCGATGTTATTTCCGCAAGAAGCAATTTTGGACTGAATGAATTAACATATAAAAAGGAAAATGGATTTATTGATATCCTGAAGGATTTGGTGAAAGAACCCATGCTGATTCTATTACTGGCCACATCTTCAATTTATTTTATCAGTGGTGATCCAGGAGATGGTATTTTTATGCTGTCTGCCGTTATACTTGTGGCAGGGATCTCTTTATATCAGAATGCAAGAAGCCGTAATGCGCTCGAACAGTTAAAAAATTTTACCCAGCCCAAGAGTTCAGTAATCAGGAATGGGGCAATAATTGAAATAAATAGTGACGAAGTGGTTGTCGGCGATAGCCTGATGGTCGAGGAAGGAGATTCCGTTGCAGCAGATGGCATAATTGTGCACTCGAATGATTTTTCAGTGAATGAATCGATATTAACCGGGGAATCCTTCGCTGTCGATAAAAATACAACCACCAAAGATAATTTAGTCTACCTGGGTACAACAGTATCCGGAGGATTGGCTATTGCCACGATCACCCATGTTGGTAACGCAACCAGGCTAGGTAAAATCGGAAAAAGCCTTGAAACTATAAAGGAAGAGAAAACACCACTCGAGTTACAGATAAACAATTTCGTAAAGAAGATGGTTATGGCAGGAACGGCGATTTTCCTTATCGTATGGGCTGTCAATTATTTTCACACCTATAACGCGCTGGATAGTTTGTTGAAAGCGCTTACTTTGGCCATGAGTATATTGCCGGAAGAAATTCCGGTTGCCTTTACCACATTTATGGCGCTGGGAGCATGGAGGCTGATGAAACTGGGCATCGTCGTAAAACAAATGAAAACAGTTGAAACGCTCGGTAGTGCAACCGTGATCTGTACCGATAAAACTGGAACTATAACAGAAAACAGGATGAGCCTATCAAAACTTTTTGCCCTGAATTCTAACCAAATTGTTGACGCAACAAATACATTGTCGGATGACGATAAAGAACTTATTACGTTAGCTATGTGGGCAAGTGAGCCGATTCCGTTTGATCCAATGGAGATCGCCTTGCATAACGAATATGAAAGAATCTCGGTTCTCGATGAACGGCCACACTATGAAATGATTCATGAATATGCATTAAGTGGTAAGCCACCCATGATGACGCATATATTTGAAAGTAGCCAAGGTGCCCGAATCATCGCCTGCAAAGGTGCACCAGAAACGTTAATGGACATTGCATCATTATCAGTAACTGAAAAACTGCAAATCGAGGAGGCTATTAAAATTATTACAGCCGATGGAAATAGGGTATTGGCTGTAGGGCAAGCAAATTTTGACGGAAACAACTTTCCGGTAACGCAGCAGGAATTTAAATTTATCTTTAAAGGGATTGTGGCATTTTATGATCCGCCAAAGCAGAATATCCATTCCGTATTAAAAGATTTTTATAGCGCAGGCATTGCCGTCAAAATAATTACAGGCGATAATTCTGCAACTACTTCTGCAATTGCAAACCAGATTGGCTTAAAGGGTTATGAAAAGAGCATCACTGGGGAAGAGCTCATGCGATTGAACGATGTTCAGTTACGGGAGGCTGTTGCCAGCAATAATATATTTACCCGAATGTTCCCCGATGCCAAACTGAAAATCATCAAGGCACTGAAAGCCAATAAGGAAATCGTGGCAATGACTGGAGACGGAGTGAATGACGGCCCCGCGTTAAAAGCTGCACACATTGGTATCGCAATGGGCAAAAGGGGGACCCAAATCGCTAAGCAGACAGCGTCGTTGATCCTGGTTGATGATGATCTGTCAAAAATGGTAGTGGCGATAGCCATGGGAAGAAAAATTTATACTAATCTAAAAAAAGCAATTCAGTACATTATATCTATTCATATCCCAATTATATTAACTGTATTTACTCCATTGGCCTTAGGTTGGATATACCCAAATATTTTTTCACCTGTACATATTATATTTTTAGAGTTGATCATGGGCCCGACTTGTTCCATTATTTATGAAAACGAGCCGATGGAAAATAACACGATGACGCAAAAGCCGAGGCCATTTACCACTACCTTTTTTAATGCGAAAGAATTGTCGACAAGTATCTTGCAGGGGCTAATTATAACAGTCGGAACATTATTCTGCTATCAATATGCGGTACATCAGGGTTTCGGTGAATCACTTACGCGAACAATGGTGTTTACTACTTTGATAGTTGCCAATATTTTTTTAACCCTGATAAATCGTTCTTTTTACTATTCTATTTTCGCGACTCTAAAATACAAGAACGAACTTGTGTTGCTGATTATAAGTGCTACTATTGCGACCACGCTATTATTGTTATATGTAAAGCCGCTAAGATTATTTTTTTCATTTGAGCGTTTGAGTGCAGGCCAGCAAATTTTAAGTATAGGTATAGGTTGCACAAGCGTTATCTGGTACGAATTAATTAAATGGGGAAAGCGAATACGTAAATACCCATATTAACATCAAAAATACATCAAAAAACGTTCGTTAGAGCTCCGCAAGATGTAGCTTTTCCAGCTAGGGTATTTGCAAAGCCATTCTTCTAATTTCAAATTCGGTTAGCAGAAGGTGAAGTTGAATTGATTGTGATATACGAAATGGAGAAAAACTGAAAATATCCACCGCCCGATAAACCAATCCTTTCATAAAAGTTAAGACGGATAATTGGGACATTCATGACAAAAACAACCATAAGTCTATTCTTAATTTTTATGACATATTCATCTGCTCCTACTTTTCAAAACAATTTTATGAGTTTATCAATCAAATACCTGATGGCAGGGTTACTATTTAATTTTTCCGTGCAGGCTCAAAAAAATGATTCACTTTTTTTAAGTGCGGCTGTAACAAAATTGCAACATGCAAAAGAATATACCCTAAAAGTGGCCAATCTGATGCCGGAGGAGAAATATTCATTTAGCCCTATTCAGGGTGAAATGAATTTTGGAGAACAGCTCCTGCATCTTTCGTCCAATATAGGATGGTTATGTTCATCATATCTCGGGGCTTCAGAAAATCCAGTAAAAGAGACAGACTCGAAAGTTCATAAAAAGGATGAAATTATATCTGTATTGAACAAAGCGTACGATTATGCCATCCACTCTTTACTGCGTTTTGAAACTGCACATCTTTCAGATACTATAATATTTTTTGCAGGCCCTATGAACAAACTTCAAATTATCAATCTTTTGAATGATCATCAAACCCATCACCGGGCACAGATATTAGTGTATCTACGACTGAATGGAATTAAACCTCCGGATTATGTGGGATGGTGAATTATTCCTGCAACTCTAAATTGTGTAGATCTTCGCCCTAATTGTAGGGTTTAAGTTTAAAACTATACCTCTTTCACATCCTTTTGCAGCAGCTTTGTAACTATTTTTTTAATTCTCTCCTTGCCTCCAAAATCATAATGTAGGCGAGAAGTGGCCGCCCAATATTGGCGCCCTGAGGGCACCCCTCAACAATAAAGGTTAAAGAGAAGGTGAAAGAAAAGGGGAGAAGGAGTTGCGCTTCCACGCCGATAAGGTCGAATTCTCACACATAAAAAAAGGATTAGAAATTAATCTAATCCTCTAACTATCTAGGTGACCGCGCAAGGATTCAAACCTTGAACCTCCACATCCGTAGTGTGGCGCTCTATTCAATTGAGCTACGCAGCCAATGAACTCTGTTGTTCCATTTCACATTGCATCCGTAGTGAGATGCTCTATTCAATTGAGCTACAGAGCCCGGTGGGATTTCTATACGCGCCCCGGCATTTATTCCGGGGTGGCAAAAATAACCCAAATGAGCCTATCTGCCAAAGAGAAATCACCTGAAATTTACCTTGATCAACGTTCCTCCGATGAATGCCGATATTTTGCTTTAAAGTACTTTCCTATGCCTTAATACTTCCACCGCACAAAGGCCTCCATGGCCGCATACTTCGTCAGCCCCAACTGAGCAAAAAGATTGGCAGTATTCCCGTTCCGGTCTTCCGCACGCTGCCAGAACTCCCTGTTGTCGGAACCCTGGAAAGGAACCATGTCCTTCTGCGACTGATGTATAAAGATCCCATAGCGTTTCTTCATCACCTGGTCGGGACTCATCGGTATGGCCATCTCGATCTCGCTGATATCCCATTCCTGCCAGGCACCCTTGTACAACCACATCCAGCAGTCATTCACCCAGTCATCCCCATCAGCCTGAATTCTTCGCAGAGCTTCAAAAACAATGTCCAGGCAAACCTTGTGCGTGCCATGCGGGTCAGCGAGGTCACCAGCACAGAATATCTGCTGGGGCTTGATCTTACGAAGCAGGTCGACGGTCAGCTGCACGTCTTCTTCACCCATAGGGTTTTTTTCTATCGCACCGGTCTCGTAAAATGGCAGATTCATGAAATGACTATTCTCATCAGCAATGCCCACATACCTGCATGTTGCCTTGGCCTCACAACGACGGATCAACCCCTTGATAGACCGGATCTCTTCGGTGTCCATCTGGTTCGACTTCTTCTGACCAAGATAGGTCCGCGCCGTGGCCAGTATCTCGGTCGATTTCTTGCTGTCCATGCCAAACATATTTTCGAAACCAACCGCGAAGTCGAGAAAACGAGTCACAAATTCATCGGTGACAGCGATATTTCCGGAGGTCTGGTAAGCAACGTGCACTTCATGTCCCTGGTCGTGCAGACGCTGAAAGGTGCCACCCATTGAAATGATATCATCGTCAGGGTGCGGGGAGAAGATGATGGTTCTTTTTGGAAAGGGCTTGAACCGTTCGGGATGATTGGGCAGTTCAATATCAGGTTTGCCACCGGGCCATCCTGTTATCGAATCCCTCAGCATATAATACACTTCGAGGTTGATCTCGTACGCATCACCGCGCTCAACCAGCAGGTCACCAATCCCATTGTCTTTATAATCACTATTGGTCAGGCTCAAAATTGGCTTCCCAGCTTTGAGCGCCGTGGTGACCACTGCCTTCTTGATCATCTTCGGCGTCCACTCGCAATCGCCAGTTAGCCAGGGCGATTTAAACCTGGTCAATTCTGAAGCGGCTGCCTCGTCGACGACAAAAATGCAATCATTGTGCATCTGTAAAAGTGATGCAGGGATCTGTTCGCTGACATGTCCTTCCACGGCTTTCTGAACCACCGGAGCCTTCGACTGCCCCCAGGCCATGAGCACAATTTTTCGTGCCTTGGAGATAGAACTGATTCCCATGGTGATCGCCAGCCTCGGCACCTGTGAAATATTTGTAAACTCATACGAATTCGCAATCCTTGTTGAATTGTCCAGTGCGGTCAGCCTCGTCCTTGAATTCATACTCGAACCAGGCTCGTTGAAACCGATGTGACCGTTGTTGCCGATCCCGAGGACCTGCAGGTCGATACCGCCAGCATCTTCAATCATCTGTTCGTAAGACAAAGCATAGGCTTTGAGTTTATCTTTCTGCACCTCACCGTCGGGCACATGCGTGTTTGCGGGATCGATATCCACATGATCGAAAAGGTGCGTCTTCATAAACCTGTTGTAACTCTGAAACGCATTTTTGTCGATGGGATAGTATTCGTCGAGGTTGAAGGTGATCACATTTTTGAAACTCAGTCCCTCGTTCTTGTGTAGCCTCACCAGTTCAGCATAAAGTGCTTTGGGACTATTGCCCGTTGCCAACCCAAGAATGCAATTCTGATTGAGCGCTTTCTTCTCATTGATCAGTGCGGCGATCTGGTTGGCCAGAAATACGGAACCCTGCGACATGTCCGCAAATATTTTTACAGGGATTTTCTCAAAAGAATCAACCATGGTCATTTGTTCATGAATTTAAATTGTGTTATTCACTGATATCTCAATCAGTTTATTTTACTGAGGAGGATTTGGCTTTATCGCTATCTCCGTATGGCGCCTTACTATATTTGATGCCCCATTTTTCATAACGCTTTAGTTGACCGGGGAGGCGTCTTTGAAAATCAGGCCAGCTGCGCGCGGACTGCGGCGACCACAATACCTCACTTAAAGCCGCCATTCTTGGAAAAAGCATGTATTGAAGTTTGGAAAAGTTGGCGATGTACTCGGTCCAGAGGTTCGCCTGCGCACCGATGATATACTGATGCTGATTCTCATCCAGCTGCACGGGTTCCGGATTGTAACCATATACCGTCTCCATGTTCAGGTAACCTCCAATGGTTAAAGAATCATCTTTTCGTTTCTGCGCATGATCAAAATAAACATACGTGCCGGGAGTCATGATCACATTGTGTTTTTGCTTTGCGGCTTCAATGCCTCCTTCTTCGCCTCTCCAGCTCATAACTGTGGCATTGGGGGCCAGCCCTCCTTCAAGGATCTCGTCCCAACCAATGATTTTTTTCCCCGTGGTGTTGATGTATTTTTCCATTCGCTGGATGAAATAACTCTGGAGACCATGTTCGTCTTTGAGGTTGTTGTCTTTTATCCTTTGCTGGCATTTTGGACATTTTTTCCAGCTTTCCTTGGGACATTCATCTCCGCCAATATGGATATAAGCCGCAGGAAACAAGGGCATCACTTCATCGAGCACATCCTGGAGGAAAATAAATACGGAATCATTGCCTGCGCAGAATACGTCTTCAAATACGCCCCAGCCTTCTATAACCTTGTAGGGGCCGCCAGTGCAGCCAAGGTATGGGTAAGACGCGAGAGCCGCGCCCGCATGTCCCGGCATCTCGATTTCGGGTATCACGGTAATATGCCTTCTTGTTGCATAGGATACCACTTCCCTGATTTCTTCCTGGGAGTAGAACCCTCCGTAACGGATGCTGTCATTTCCGGTGCCCGGGGCATGACCGATGATGGTTCCATCGCGCCAGGCGCCCACTTCGGTCAGCCTGGGGTATTTTTTGATCTCTATCCGCCAGCCCTGGTCATCGGTAAGGTGCCAATGGAAAAAATTCATTTTGTGTAGGGCGATATAGTCGATGTATTTTTTTACATCATTCACATCAAAAAAATGCCGACTTACGTCCAGGTGCAAACCGCGATAACGGAATCTCGGTTCGTCGGTGATGCTCACCAGGGGTATCATAAGCTGCGCTGATTTAGTCAGGGGCAGCAACTGGATCAGCGATTGTATACCGCGGAAGGTTCCATCCGCAGTTTGGCCTTTGAGCAAGACCGAATTTGAACTTACGGTAAGACTATATTTTTCTGAAGCGCTGTCTCCGTCTTTGGCAGTGGTTACCGCGATGTAATTGCCGGTAGCCGTACCGGAAAGTGGCAGTTTGAATCCATAATATTTTTCCAGATAATCGTTGAAGAAATCAACCGCGTCCTTATCGCCTGGGTTGCCGATGACCAGCGGAGTGTTTTTCGTTATCCGGAAGGTGCCGGGGCTTATTTTCATGCTGACCGGCTTGGGGATAATATTCAAATCAAGGGCACGCGCGGAACTCTGGGCATTTACATTCTGCAGACAAAGAAGTCCGGTCGCAATCAGTATGAATCTGAACATTTACGGGGTAATTTTTGCGCCCAAATGTAGCGAAATAAATACCGTTTCCTGCGGACAACTTAATGGTTCAGGAGGTGCTTTCCGGTACCGGAATCCATTGCTGATCCGCCATGAGATCGACATTATAATAATAATTAAACATCGTTTTCCGGTGTGCGATGACAAGCACAGAGTCTTTACCCATCTTGCCCATTCTTCACGGCACGGATGAATTGATTTCCCATGCATGTCGGGCAATAAAAGCCACCGACAACAGCATGCCGTCAGTGTAAAAAAGTGGGGAAACATCCACCACGATGTTCCCCCCTTTGAAACTAGTCTGGCGTTTCACATACCACTATGATCCCCCATTTCTCGCCAAACATTACGGTAAAATATCCCCCGGGATTGCCATCCGGTAAAACTAGATAGCAGGGGAAGCCAGACAATGTGGGAAAAACGGGAAAATGGTAGTAATAACCGGGAAATAAGGCGGGGAAGATCCGCAGGATTCATGCCAAGGCATTGTTTCACGCAAATGCGCAATTGCAGTTGTTCTTCATGTACTATCAGTTCGGCGCAAAGTCGCAAAAAACGCGCAAAGCGACCATGTATTCTTATTTATTCTGATAGCTGCCCGAGGCTCTCCTTCACTACGGTGAGCCTGGCAAGGGTGTCAGCCTTCTTCTTTTGCTCCAGCTTAATCACCTCGGGTTTGGCGTTATTCATGAAACGCTCATTGCCTAGTTTGGCTTCTACGGAACCAAGGAAACCCTCCAGGTGCCGCAATTCCTTGAGCAGCTCCAGTTTTTCCTCGCTGTTGTCAATCGCCTCGGCGCTTTCCAGAAAGAACTTGTCTTTCCCAATAACCATCGACACATTGTGTCCGCGCGCTTCGGTATTAAACGCAATGGCATTGGCGTTGACCTGTTTGCAGAGTATATGGTAGACCGATAAATAAGTGTCGGGCCGGTCCGTAATAATGTAGAGTTTGATCTCATCCTTCATTTTCAGCTTGCTTCGATTTCTCATGTCGCGCAAACCGCTGATGACTTCCTTCAACAACGTGCCATTAGCCAACACATCCTTGTCGGGTTCTGTGATGGCCGGATACTGCCTCACGCACAGGTCATCACTGCGTTCATCCAGCAAATGATAAATTTCTTCCGTAACAAAGGGCATGAAGGGATGGAGCAATTGCATCAGGTCGGTAAAGAAGGAAACGGTGGACCGGTAGATGGCCGGATCGATTGATTGTTCATAGCCCGGCTTCACCCATTCGAGATACCAACTGCAGAAATCATCCCATATCAGTGAATAAATGGTCTTCAACGCCTCATTCAGCCGGAACCCCGCATACATGCCGTCGATATCGGTCCTGGCCTGGGCGAGACGTGCGTTAAACCAGCGCACCGCGAAATCATTCTTTGACGACTGCGCATGCACCTCTCCGTCAGTCTCACTATCATCAGTACCCGAAAACCCGGATACATCCATTACGCGGATGGATTCCTGGCCACTGGTTTCGGCGGCATTATGACCGGGTTCTTCAAGCCTCGCCGCCCACATCTTCAGCAGCTTCAGTGCATTCCAGATCTTGTTATTGAATAATTTTCCCTGCTCGGGGGAACTGTCATCGAAGAGCAGATCATTACCCGCGGGAGCGGAGATCAAAATGCCAAATCTTACCGCATCGGCCCCGTACTGATCGATCATATTCAACAGGTCGGGAGAGTTCCCAAGGCTTTTACTCATTTTCCGTCCCTGCTTATCTCTCACCATTCCCGTGAAATACACATCTGAAAACGGGATCTCTTTTTTATATTCCATCCCCGCCATGATCATCCTGGCTACCCAGAAAAAAATGATATCCTGCCCGGTGACGAGTACTGCAGTGGGGTAGTAGTAATTGATATCCGCATTGCCGGGGTTGGTAATACCCTTGAAAACTTCCATCGGCCAGAGCCAGGAGGAAAACCAGGTATCCAACACATCATCGTCCTGCGTAAGCTGCGGATCCTTCACTCCATATTTTTCCGCAAACAGGACTGTCGCATCGTCCTCATTCTCCGCCACTACAAACTTGCCGTCGGTGGCATACCAGGCGGGAATCCGTTGTCCCCACCAGAGTTGCCTGCTGATACACCAGTCGCGAGTGTCGGTCAGCCAGTTGCGGTAAGTATTCAGGAATCTTTCTTCCGGATGAATTTTAATTCTGCCATCCAGCACGGGCTGCAGGGCAGCAGGTGCTAGCTTATTCATCGCCAGGAACCACTGGGTGGATATCTTCGGTTCTACTATGGCGTTAGTACGCTGACTGTAACCCGCACGGCTTTCATGATCTTCTTCCTTAACCAGCCAGCCTGCCTGCTTCAAAGCGGCGGCTACTTTTTCCCTGGCGTCAAATCTTTCGAGACCTGCAAAGGGACCCGCAGCTTCGGTGAGCGTGCCGTCTTCATTGAGCGTATCGATCACTTCGAGCTTGTGCTTCAGACCAAGATTGTAGTCGTTGATGTCGTGCGCCGGTGTAACCTTGAGCACACCGGTTCCGAAAGCCGGATCTATATATTCGTCGGTGATCAGGGGAACGACCCTGTTCACAAAAGGGATCAATGCGTATTTTCCATGAAAGGAAGTATACCTATCGTCGTCTGGATGAACGCAGACCGCCGTGTCGCCCATGATCGTCTCTGGTCGTTGGGTGGCAATGGTTATCGATGGTGAATCGTTGGTTAATCCCGCCAGATCAGCATCTGGCCTGTCAAGAATAAAATATTTTACAAAGTATAGCCTGCCCTTGAAATCACGGTGTTCTACCTCTTCATCGCTAAGCGCCGTCTTTGCCACGGGATCCCAGTTGATCATCCTCGCACCACGGTAGATCAGCCCTTTATTATAGAGATCAATAAATACTTTCATCACCGCCCTGTAATAATCAGGGTCCATGGTAAAGGCCACCCGGCTCCAGTCTACACTGCACCCGAGTTTATCAATCTGGCTATAGATGATGCCTCCATATTTTTCTTTCCATTCAAAAGCATAGGAAAGAAACTCTTCGCGCGAAAGGCTCGATTTTTCAATGTTCTTTTCTTTACGGAGCATGTCCACTACCCTGGCTTCGGTAGCGATGGAAGCGTGGTCGCTCCCCGGAATCCAGCAGGCATTGAAACCACTCATGCGGGCATTGCGAACCAGAATGTCCTGCACGGTTTCATTCAGGGTATGCCCCATGTGCAGTACCCCTGTTACATTTGGAGGTGGAATTACGACTGTGTAGGGTGGCCGGCCATCGGGCACGCTATTGAAGTATTTTTTAGCATTCCAGTGACGCGACCATTTCTCTTCTACAAGGGATGGCTCATAATTCTTTGACAGCTCCATAAGGCTGCAAATATACATACGAGACAGAGAGAGGCTTGAGAAAGAGATAGAGAAAAACTTGAGAAACAGATAGAAGGATCAGAAAAAGAGAAACTCCCTTCGACAGATCTGTAAGGAGGAAAGTTTAAAGCAGCAAGGGATGGGCGGCAATATGTCTGAACCTCGCGTATTGTAGGCGGGCAGAAATTTGCGGGGACGGCAAAAGGTACCAGCATCAAATTTGAAGCAGTACCTGGAAACTTAATACATGCTTACTATGCGTACCAATAGAGGTAAGAAAGCAGCATTATCAACGCCAGAAATCCGAATGCCCATAGCGCATTCTGAGTCATTTCAGGCATGTGGTGATGAGTGTCGTCCTTTTTCATAATTATACGAGTTTATGCCCTGGATGAATTCCAAAACTAATTTTCACGGGTAAAATAAACGGTCGTTTTCGAAAAAGGATACAGATTAGCAGTGGGAGAATCCCTGAATTCAAAGCTAAGACTTGAATTTTATAATGTCAACATAATTTCCGGTTAACTTTATAACCCGAAATGTATGCCATTGTTGACATAGAGACCACCGGAGGCTTCGCCTCAGGCAATGATATCACAGAGGTGGCTGTGATTTTTCATGACGGGGAACACATTACAGGCAGATATGAAACGCTTGTAAAGCCTTCAGTACCAATACCTTATTTCATACAGAGCCTGACAGGAATCAGTTCTGAAATGGTGGCTGGGGCGCCCTCTTTCCGGGAGGTCGCTGCAGAGATCTTCGAGCACCTGCAGGGCAGAGTTTTTGTTGCCCACAATGTGAATTTCGACTATTCTTTTCTTAAACATCACCTTGGACTGTGCGGCTTCGACCTGGTCTGTCCAAAGCTCTGTACGGTACGATTGGCCAGGAAGGTGTTCCCGGAGCTCGTCTCGTATAGCCTGGGCAGTCTTTGCAGGCAGATGAATATCCAGATCCAGAACCGTCATCGCGCAGGGGGTGATGCCACCGCCACGGCCCAACTATTCGGCTTGATCATAGCCAATAACGGAACGCCCCACATCGAACAGGCCCTGAAGAAGAAGTCGCGCGAACAGTGCCTGCCACCGAATCTCCCGAAGGAACAGGTGGAACAATTGCCCTACTGCCCCGGTGTGTATTATTTTCATGACGAAAAAGGCAAGATCATCTATGTGGGCAAGGCGAAGAACATCAAATACCGGGTAAGCAGCCATTTTACGCACAATGGCAGCGGACGGCAAAGGCAGGAATTCCTGCGCAATATTCACAGCATCAGTTACCAGAACTGCGGAACTGAACTGATCGCCTTCATTCTCGAGAACATCGAAATTCAAAAGCACTGGCCCAGGTACAATTCAAGTCAAAAGGTGTTTACACCGAGCTACGGCCTTTATCTATATGAAGACAGTAATGGCTATCTGCGGCTTTGTATAGAGAAGAAAAAACAACACCTCAGGGCTTACTATACTTTTAACCTGTTGGCAGAAGGGCACCGCCTGCTGAACCAGCTGGTGAAACAATTCAGTCTTTGTCCCAAGTTGTCAAACATAGAAATTTCAGATGAACCGTGTTCAGGTTTGACTACCGAAACTTGTCATGGCGCCTGTGAAAAAAAAGAGAACGCGCCAGAATACAATCACCGCGTATTGGAAGCACTCGACTACCTCGAGCACCTGCTGCCGACATTCGCCGTGCTGGATGAAAGTATTGAACCTGAAGGGAGGTCATGCATACTCATTGAAAAGGGCCGGTTCTATGGCATGGGCTATATGCCCGCCGATGCGGCGGCTTATTCGGCTGAAGAACTTAAAAACTGGATCAAGCCGTATCCTGAAAATGATTATATCCGTGGACTCGTTTACCAGTATGTGTTGAAACGCCCCGAAAAGAAAATTGTATTTAGCTAGATGGAAAGAGTGATCACCTCCTGGTACAGTCCGTGTCTGGAAAAAGACATGCCTGTGGCCACATATGGTCATTACGGTTTTGCATTACTGCTAGTGCCTACTGCGGCCGCGGATTTTCTGGAGTATGAGCGCTTCGGTCTGATTGATTCAATCCAGGATTTCATCAACCAGGGAAAGCTAAAGGTGTTTTCTGTGGACAGTATCAACCGTGAAAGCTGGATGGATTATGGAGCAGATCCACGGCACAAAACCTACAAACAGAAACAGTGGAACTATTATGTGTACAATGAACTGATCCCGTTTATCAGGAGCCAGACCAGCAACTCGACCCCGATAATAGTGGCCGGGGCGTCCTTCGGAGCTCTGCATAGTGCCAATTTGTTTTTCAAACGACCTGATTTGCTGAATGGCTGCATTTGCATGAGTGGCGTTTATGACCTCACGGAATATGCGAGGGGATATTATGATGACGACGTATACTTCAACAGCCCCATGCATTACCTCCCGAACCTGAATGATCATGAAACACTGGAGCAGATAAGAAAAAGCACCCACGTTCACTTATTTTCGGGTAGCGGGGACTACGAGGATCCCGATTCCGCGCGTCGCTTTGCTAACATACTATATAGTAAGGGGATCAATTATGAGCTCGACATTTGGGGAGGGGAGTGGCGACACGACTGGAATACCTGGAGGGTGATGTTGCCACATTATCTTGATTCCAGGTTCTGACTTAAGATGTTTAGAAATTCTTTCCTTGATATCATCGAAGCACCCAGGCTCTCCAGGTGTTCGGTGTACACCTGGCAGTCGATCAGGGTTACCCCTTCCAACTTCAATTGTTCTACATAGCGAATGAATGTGAATTTACTGGCATTGCTGACATTTGTAAACATGCTTTCTCCAAAGAAGAGGTTTCCCATGCGCACCCCATAAAGACCAGCGACCATTTCATCGTCGCTCCATGCCTCCGCACTGTGGGCAAATCCCAATTCATGAAGTTTTGTGTAAGCGGCGATCATTTCGTCGCTGATCCAGGTTCCATCCTGTTCTCTGCGGACTGAATTCTTGCAGGCTTCAATTACTCCACGGAAGTTTTTGTTAACGGTGAATTGAAGAGAAGTTTTGCGAATAAAAACCTGCATGCTTTTGCTGACATAGAGATTATCCGGAGCCAGCACAAATCTTGGATCGGGACTCCACCATATGATGTGTTCGCCCTCATACCATGGGAAGATGCCGGATCGGTAGGCCAGCAGAAGTCTGTTCACAGATAGATCACCACCGATCGCGAGTAGGCCCTCGGGTTCAGCAAGTTCGGCAGGTGGAAATATTAACTCCTTATCAAGGGAGAAGATTGGCATGATCAGGAAGCGATGACTTCGATGGTGGCGCCAATGCCCCTGTCGGTGATGGCGTCGCAGTCGGGTTTGAGGCTTTCGTAGTCGCCATTTTTCACTCCGTATTTACCCTGGTAGTGAATGAGGTAGGCGCATTGTTCGGCCTGTTCTGCGGAATGGCCGCAGACTTCCATGAGTGTTTCGATGACCCATTCGAAGGTGTTGACCTCATCGTTCCAGACAATAAGGGTGCATGGATCACTGGTTGCCGTGAGCAAATCCACTTCCTCAAATTGTTGAGGTTTTACAGCACCTTCATAGCCCTTTGGTGATTTGTTCATATTACAAAAATAAAAACTAAACCCTGTAGTGCAAGCAAAAATCAAATATAACAGCTTAGCCCAGAAGGCAGTGAAGGTGCGGGCGCCCTGGGCATCAGAACAGTAAATAGTCAGTTGGCCGACATGGGTGGTTGGAGACCAGTGTGTAAGGTAGAGGAGTTCCCTGGTGCCTCGGACCGTGGTGCTAACAGGTTGAGGGTCAAAAAAAATTTGCACCAAAACATACAGCGCCTATCTTTGCACTCCTGACAAAAAAAGGGAGCATAGCTCAGTTGGTTTAGAGCATCTGCCTTACAAGCAGAGGGTCCGCGGTTCGAACCCGTGTGCTCCCACTTCCAAACAAGGGTTTCAGAGTTTTCTTCTGGAACCCTTGTTCATTTGGATATGGTTTACAGATAATTTTTCTTGCATATTTTGCCGCTGACATCAGGATTTTGGCTTGTACCTTAAGATAATTAACCCCGACTTCAAAGTCTTTGAATCAATCAATTTCAATTTCTGTTGCTGATCGAGATTATTAAAGAGTGATTTACCCTTTGTCAATAAAGTTGGGTTCAATTCCTTGTTCCCGCGATCAGACAAAGGTTTCAAGGCTGAACTACTGAAGTCGTTTTTTATTTTACACTGCTTGCGCTTTGTTGAATGCTAGCTTTTCTTTTTTGCTGCCAATCTGTCAATATCCCCTGCCCTGGCATACAAACCCCGAAGACGCCCTGCTTACGATGTTTGAATGAATTTGAGTTCCAGGTCCCATACACATTTGCCAAAAATCCATTAGCCGGGAAAGATAGTACGACAATCGAAAAGCAATATCGGTATATTACCCATATCTACTTATTTGATAAGCCCTCTTATTCCATCCCATGAAATATTTCTTCGTGTCCCTGACCTTTGTCTTCTTGATTTTTCCATCGCTTTTTTCGCAAAATGCTTTTGACAACATAGGCCTCACCGCAGCAACTCCAGCGTCGGCAACATTCAGTTTGCGCAAATTAAGCAGTACTTATTCCGGAGCCGCTATCAAAGTGAGAAGATCATCTGACAATGCGGAGGCAATTGTTGTTTTTGATGCCGGAGGAAGCGTAAGCGCATTAAGTCCTATTAGTTTTACACCAGGTGTTATTATAAGTACATTGGGAACCGCACTATCGGGTACTATTAATACCGATATTGTCAAAACCGGAACTATTACGATAAAAGCCCAGAAAACCGGAACAATCACATCAACGAATACCTCCTTAACCATTACAGGAACGTCCACAAGCTTTACTACTGAACTAATTCCCGGAGACCGCTTATTCAATGCGCTGAACAATCTATTCATAGGCGTAGTGTCCTCTGTTACCAATAATACCTCGCTCGTTTTAACTAATTACGCTACGACTTCGTTAAGTGCAATTAATTATAAGACTACTAGTGCAAATGTGACAGGAACAGGTACAAATTTTACTGGAGAACTAGCTGCAGGTGACAGAATATTCAATAGCGTCAATTTATACATTGGAACCATAGCCACAATAACTAATTCTACTTTGCTTACCGTGAATGCTACAGATGCAGTAACATCCACATCGATAAGTTATAAAGGTTCGAGCGCAACGGTAACGGGTACAGGCACAAATTTTACAACCTTATCATCTGGCGACTTGTTAATCAGCAATAATATAACTCTGGCGATTATTTCTTCTGTTACTAATTCCACTTCTCTTATCCTTGCAGCCAAAGCCGGCGCTGCGATTTCGGGGCAGACATTTAAGGCAACCCCTGGCACCATAACGTTCGGATTATTTTATGCGGGAACATCGGTTTATTTAAATACCTGGTACGATCAGAGTGGAAACGGGAGGGATGCCATTCAGTTAAAATCCGGCAACCAGGCGAGAATAGTCAATGCCGGAGTATTATATTCCATAGGAGGAAGGACTTCTATTGAGTTTTCACCTTCGCTTGCCTCTTTTCTCCAAACAACAACAACAGCATCATTTTTAAACAATTCCCAATATACAATAAATAAAGTCACAGCTGAAGGAAGTATAAATCCCTCCAATCAGTTCCCGATTTCCACTACCGGTGGCGGCGGGCCCACTAATACGGTCTCTCATTTTGGATATAGAAGTTCTGCCTTGCTGACCCTCGCTCAGCTTGGTCATGACCATAATTTCAATGCAACTCCGGGAATCTCACTGGAATCACGCACCGCCGTGAAAATATCTGCCGCATCAAGTCAGATGTACAAGAATGGAGTTTCACTTGGGGTTGTTAATAATGGCGTCGCTTCTTATTTAACAGATGTCGGGTTACTTAATATCGGCTATTATCTGCCTGCCAATGTTTTTTATAGCGGATCGATTTCAGAGGCGGTTATTTTTCCTTCGGCTTTAAACACAGGCGATCTTTCTCTTCTCAATAATAATCAGGTTGCTTATTATAATTTATCAACATTCTTCTGGACTGGCGCAGTATCAACCGACTGGAACAATGCTGGCAACTGGTCTACAGGTATAATACCAACGCTAAACAGTCCGTCCATCGCACTCATTCCATCCGGCAAACCATTCTATCCAATAATAAATACTGGTACAATTCAGGCAAATTCTGCTTCATCATTGGGGCCCGCGACATCACTTATTGTTAATGGTACAGGTATTCTACAGTTGGCTGGCACAATAAATAATCTTGGTACTGCTAATTTCACCAGTGAACCATCTAGAGTTATTTGCATGGAGAGAATAGGAGCAAATTTTCACTTTTGCTTATATCTACTGTTTTTAATATAAGACTACAATTATGTTTACAATACGAAGTTAGGTTCATCTCACTTTCCTTGAAAATTACCATCGACGTTGTACTTCGTAAGGGGCTGATTACAAACAAAAATCAGGTCGGAGAGAAAAGGTGAGACTAACAGCAGCATAGTCATCAATGGCTCAGTAAGTCCCACGCTAAGTTTCGATCAGACAAGCCCGGGAGGAACCAATATATTAAAAAACTTGTCGATCAACAGTCCGGGGCAAACAGTAATTCTTGCGAATAACCTTGTTTTGCTTTCAACGGGTACAACTACGTTTACAGCCGGCAAATTATCTATTGCCTCTGCGACTTTGACAATTCGTGGCGCTGTTGTTAACACAGTGAATGAAGGATTATCTGGAAGTTTGTCAGCGAAGGTAATTGTTGATGGAACTGTGAGCTCCACACTAAGTTTCGATCAGACAACACCTGGCGTAACTAATGCTCTAAGCTCCCTGACTCTTAACTGTACAGGGCAAACAATTACTCTTAACCGAAATCTCGCCATTGTGTCTACCCTAACACTCTCTGCCGGCCGATTGGCAGATGGGGGAAACCAGATTACCTCCAATGGCACCCTGGACCTGGTTGCAGGAATTTTCAGGTTAGGATCCGCCACGGTAGCCACTGCATGGCCCACATTTACAATTAACAATATTTCTGTTGGTGGTACGGTCGACTATGGATCAGGGGTTTCCCAGATAGTATCGGGTGTTCCAACTTACCAGAACCTGATTGTAAGCGCCACCGGTGGCACGATAGCTGGTAATGATCTTAGAGTAAATGGTTTATTGAATCTTTCAGCCGCTAATCCTTCCGGAATACTTGGATCGCTCTCTATGGGAAATTTCACACTTAGTATGGGAGCGGCAGCTACTACCGCAGGGCAGGGTGATGTTACGGGCATTGTAAAACGAACTACTATACTTCCCAATATCAGCTATACGATGGGTAACTAATTTTCATCTATTACTTTTCCAAATACAGGCACATTACCATCTCAGATGAGCATGAAGATCAGTATTGGAGTAGGCCCCACATGGCTACCGGGAGCATTATTGCGCACGTATGATTTCATTCAAAGAGGCATCGCAAAACCAAGCCGATATCATCGCACATTGCCTTGATGCTGAGCTCAAAGGTAACAATGAAAATACTCTGGTTGACTTTTCCTATCGATACTCCGGGGCAATTCTTACTGAGCATGGAAAATCAAATTTCAATACAACGCAAAACTGGATAGCATTGTCCAATGTAAATGTGGCCTTTTTCTCATCGATTTTTGGAACTGTTGAATTGTCATTTGATGAAACTGCATTGGTGACGCTCACATGGAATGGGTCGACAAGCACTTCGTGGATAACGGCTACTAACTGGACCCCTAACGGTGGCCCTTCCACAAATACGGTATTGATAATTCCCGATGCAAGCACGACGCCAAATGATCCATCTCTTCCGGCTACTGCCAGCAATGGTTCTTTGACCATCCAAAGCGGAGGTATTGTAAATGCAGATCCGGGTTCGCAGTTCACGCTCAACAATTCCGGACTGGCCTGGAGCAATAGCGGAACATTTAATGCCAGTACAGGCACGATATTTTTTACCAATAGTAACGCCACTCTGAACGGCACCACCAATTTTAGTAATGTTACTATAAACAGTGGCGCGACTTTACTGATTTCATCTGGTTCAGTGATGAGAATCAGCGGATTAATGACAAATAACGGCGTATGGTCCACGGGATTGCTGGAGAACACGGTGGAGTATAACGGAAACAACCAAACTGTCGTTATTCCAAATGGAGCAACTCAGTCTTATTATAACCTTATCATCAGTGGGACTGGTACAACGGTCTTCCCGGCGGCGTCAATCAATCTTTTTGGTAGCCTCACCATCAATAGTGCCATCTCAACATCCGGCAACACCATTTCAATGAACGGAATTCGTGCTCAGATAATTCATGGTAATATTCCATTAACATTGAATAACCTCATTATAAATAACAATTCATTCCCCGTAACTCTTACCCAGGGGCTTGCTGTCTTTGGCACCTTGACTTTTACCTCCGGAAAACTGGCCATAGGAAGTAATACGCTTACCTTAACCGGCAATTTGATCAATACGGTTCCGAATGGTTTGTCAGGTGGAAGCACTAGCAATGTGATCGTGAACGGAGCGGTAAGTCCGATTCTGAGTTTCGACCAGACGACCGCCTCAGTTACGAATGTTCTCCATGATTTAATGATTAGCAGCTCAGGTCAGGTACCGGCGTTAGGGAGTGATCTTGAAGTGGACGGCACAATGACTTTAACTGCAGGGAAGCTGGCGATCAGCAATAATACGCTCACATTAAAGGGCGCGGTAATTAACACAGTGCCCGGTGCTTTAAGGGGCAGCAGTGGCAGTAATATAGTTATTGCCGGCGGCACGGTTAGTCCGGTTTTGTCATTTGATCAGACGACAACAGGAACAACAAATCGTATCAATAATTTTTCCATCAATAACACCGGACATTCCGTTACACTAAATAGCCCTTTGATACTGGGTGGATCGCTGGCGTTGATGGATGGCCTAATAAATACAACTGCAGTAAATAGCCTGACTTTAACTGCAACAGCAAATTATACTGGTGGAAGCAATGTTTCCTTTGTCAATGGCCCGCTTATCAGGAATACTATTTCCGCAACCTCATATGATTTTCCCGTGGGTAAAATTAATTACTATCGTCCCGTAACTATTACCCCGTCAACTGCCGCGGCCGGCAATTATGGAGCTGAATTCTTTCCGTTAACTCCGCCAGTAGGAACATATAATGCGGGACTGACCGGAATAGCTACTAATGAGTACTGGGATATTAGTAGATCGAGTGGTCCGGATGCCAATGTTACTCTTATCTATACAGGCGATAATACGTGGACTGCAGGAAGTCCATCCAGCCAGGATAATATTTTTGTAGCACATCTTGCTGTTGGTACCTGGTACCCTGTTTACGGTGATGTTATTCCTGGTAATACAGGTACTGGGATGACAACTTTAACCAGCAGCATCCTGACAAGCTTTTCACCCTTTACTTTTGGATACAGTCTGAATGCGACCTTACCAGTCACCTTACTTTCCTTTAAAGCCATTGGTGTAAAGGAATCAATAGAATTAATCTGGAAAACTGACAATGAATATTCGTTTTCAAGGTTTGAAGTGCAAAGATCATCAGACGGACTCAATTTTGATAAATTGGGTTCTGTATTGGCTACAAATTTGTCGTCGGTTGCCACCTATCGTTGGGTGGATGACGCCCCTCTTGGAGGCTCAAATTACTATCGGTTGAAAATGATCGATATAGATGGTGATTTTAAATATAGCATCACTTTAAGTGTTGAAAGGAAAGGAAGGAAAAGCCTGGTTGTCTATCCGAATCCTGTCACTGGGGGTTTAATCAAGCTCCAATGGCGTAATCAGCCAAAAGGTCAATACAGAATTAACCTGTATGATACTTATGGAAAAGTAATACAAAGCGGAAGTTTGACACATGACGGACAGAATACGACAACAAGTGTACGCCTCAACAGAAATTTACCGTTCGGCTTTTATTACCTGGAAATCAACGATCCGAGTAGTAGGAAGCAGTCGTTTAAAATCTCCATTCGTTAATAATACTTTTTAAAAGACAGCATCTGTAGTTGACCCCTTCGCATTATTCTGGGCATTATTACCTATATCCTTTATATTAACTTCCCGGGAGAAACGGCTATAGCCATCAGTTGCTGGCCCATTCCCGATACTCGGGTTCAAAAACGGGAGTACGGTCTAACCATTTTCGGTTGATTTGCTGGGTTCAAAAATCCATTAACTTCATTGACGAATTCGTGCGATAAGAACGCGCTTGTCTTCCACCACCACTATTCAATTGAAGATCAATGAGAGAAACACTTACAATATGGTTGGCAATTCCCGTCACGCTGTTGTTTTTTGCCTGCCAGCATCCTTCGAACCAAGCTAAAAGTCCTCCCATGGATCTGGCCATTGAAAAAGTGAGGATCGTCTCCATGCTGGATTCCTTCAACCGGGCGGCTGCAAAGGCGGACTTTGAGGGTTATTTCAATTTTTTTACGAGTGACGCCACCATTTGCGGAACTGATGCCAGGGAGTACTGGGACAAGAAGAAATACATGTATTGGGCCAAGCCTTATTTTGACAAGAAGACTACCTGGGATTTTAATGCGCTGAACAGAAATATTTATTTTTCAAACGATGGAAAATTCGCCTGGTTTGATGAACTGCTGAATACCCAGATGAAAATTTGCCGGGGTTCGGGAGTATTGGTCATAAGGGATGGCGAATGGAAACTTCAACAATATGTTTTATCCATGACCATTCCCAATGGAAAGATGGAAAAGGTTGTGGCGCTCAAAGCACCGGTGGAGGATTCAATAATCAACGATCTCGCGGCTCCTGAGCAGTGAGGAATATTGATTGGCGCAACTGCGTAGTCTTTTACGTCCAAAATATTTCTTTTACAATTTTTTATCACTCTGGATAAAGACAACTGCGGAAAACTTTGCTCTTTCCTCACCAATTCATTTTTTTGAATTAGTTTGCAATTGCAGATTCGACGATTGTCCTGTTTACAGATTTAAAATACCAGGAAAGTGAGCTGATCCTCCAGGTTATGCAGGGAGATGCCCGGGCTTTTCATCAGCTCTATGACCTGCACAAAGGCCGGGTCTTTGCATTTGCTTTTGCTCTTACCAAATCGCGCGACCTCGCTGAAGAAATCGTTCAGTTGGTATTCATCAAACTCTGGGAACATCGCGAACGCATCAATACCTCCCTTTCGTTTCACGCTTACCTGAGAAAGATCACTTATCATCATGTTGTGAATTATTTCCGCAAACTCAAACTCGACATCGGTCTTCAACGAGAATTGTTGCAGAATATTCAATCCCTCCGTGCTCCAAATGAGGATCAACTCGCCGGCAAGCAACTCCATCAAATTTATCAGCAGGCCATCGAACAACTGCCCACCCAGAAAAAGAAACTATACCTGCTTAGCCGGGAGGAAAACCTCAGCTATGAGGAAATTGCTAATGAAGTTGGACTGAGCAAGAACACCGTCAGAAACCACATGGCCGATGCGATACGATCTATCCGCCAGTATGTGATCTCTCATTCCGACCTGGCTTCAATCATCATTGCAATCTTGATGCGCCGGACACTGTAATTATTTCTGCCTCATCGGGACACCACAAACTTCTAACGGCCTGGCAAATCCCGGTTTAAAAAAAATTTTATTCAGCACTGGTACTATTTTTCCTCCCGAGCGTATTAGTAACACAACCTTAACTCATCCCCGAAAAAACAATGGACATCTCAAGGGAAGAAGCAGAACGTCTCTATCAAAAATTCCTGGACAATTCCTGTACCAAAGCGGAGTTACAGGAGTTGATCCGGATATTGGGAGCCAATCCGGATAGTTTCCGCGAAGATCTTGTATTCCAACTCTTCGACAAGACGTGGGATCGGGTGGAACTCGTCCCACACGAGTTTGCTCCATTGGTTTTGGCGGAGGAGGAAAACAAGAATGCGCCGACCATTAATCAGGATCGCGATGAAATCCAAGGCGTCAGTCCTTTTCGCAGAACATGGATTCGATATGCCGCTGCAGCAATATTGATTTTAGTAGCGGGCGCATATATGTGGCGAGACTCGCGGCCCGACAAAACATCCATTGTAGATATCGCCAGGCACCTCTTCCAGTGAAGGACTTCGCTCCAGGCGGCGATAAGGCCGTCCTGACACTCGCCGATGGTACTAATGTGGTCTTAGACAGCGTGCGCACCGGTGTATTCAGCCAACAGGGTTCAGCCACCATCAGCAAGTCTGCCTCAGGTGCGCTCGTATACCAGCACCATTCGGCAGGAACGTCGGCACAAATCGTTTACAATACCATGAACACCCCGAGGGGCGGGCAGTATCGGCTCACGCTTCCGGATGGCAGCGAAGTGTATCTGAATGCTACTTCATCGATCCGGTTTCCCTACCTCCTTCTAGGAAAGAAAGAAGAGTTGAGATTACCGGCGAGGCCTATTTTGAAGTAGCGAAGAACCCATCGACGCCTTTTGTGGTTTCCGCAAACGGAATGGAAGTAAGAGTGCTCGGCACGCATTTTAACGTGAATGCATACGCCGACGAGTCTGCCGCAAGGACCACACTCTTTGAAGGCGCGGTCCAAATCAAAACCAATAATTCGACAAAGTTCCTTAGTCCCGGACAGCAGGGAATTGTCGATGCCCAAAATTCCATCAACATCGACAAAGCAGCTGACACCGCTTCCGCCCTTGCCTGGAAAAAAGGTTTATTCAGATTCAACAATACGGATCTTGAGTCGATCATGCGTCAGGTGGCACGCTGGTATGATGTAGACATCAATTATAACGTTCCAACCGGTGGACTTTATTTTTCCGGGATCGTATCGCGAAAGAAGAATGTGTCAGAATTATTAAAGATCATGGAGCTGACCGGGCTAGTAAATTTCCAAATCGAAGGAAAAACCATTACCGTTTTGCCAGGTTGACCCTGGATGAATCATGTATCGAAATCAATATAAAAACATCGGGTAAACCTAAAAAAAACCGCCTCGTGTACTAGACGAAGCGGAATAATATTCGGGTCAACCCTGCCTTCCGGGTAAAATCCTGGAACAGCAAAAAAACAAATCAGGTAGAACTGCTTTATTAATTAACCCAAACAACACAAAGCTATGCATTTCAGGGCTCTTTGTAAAGTTTTGCCCCTGGCAGAACGATTCACCAAAACTCCTCGTGCCTCTGGATCCAACCATCAGGATGGATTGAATAAAGGCACGATAAAAATTCCCTGGTTAGTGATGAAATTGACAACCATTCTTTTACTTGCTACACTGATCCAGGCACGTGCCAGCGGCTATTCGCAAGAGGTGACACTTTCCGAAAAGAATGCCCCCCTCGAGAAAATTTTCAATCAGATAAGAAACCAGACCGGCTACGAATTCTTTTACAACAACGGCATGCTCGCTACTGCAAAGAAGGTAGACGTTAGCGTTAAGGGTGCCTCCATCAAAGATGTGCTCGACCTTTGCTTCAGCCAGCAACCGCTGAGCTACACCATCTACGACAAGACCATCATTGTCAACGCCCGACCATTGAACTTATCCAGAATTTCAGGTGCACCATACGCCAAAATCATTGATGTATTAGGTCAGGTAACCGACGATAAGGGAGAAGTAGTTGCCGGCGCGACGATCACCGTAAAAGGAACCAGTCATTCCACCTCCACAGATGATAACGGCAATTTTATCTTACGCAGAGTGGAAGAGGATGCCACGCTGGTTATCAGTGGGGTGAACTTCGACACCTATCAGGTAGCCGTAAATGGCAAAACTTCCATCAATGTGAAAGTCACCACCGCCATCAAAGAAATGAATGAAGCAGTGGTCATTGGTTTTGGAACACAGAAAAAAATCAATCTCACCGGCGCCGTCAGCCAGGTATCGGGAGAGGAACTGGTAGACCGGCCGGTTTCAAACCTCGGTCAGGCATTGCAGGGGGTAGTGCCCAACCTGAACCTGACCACTGCGGGCGACCCCGGTGGCCCGGGTACAAACAGTAGTTTCAATATCAGGGGTAATACGAGCACAGCCCCCGGTGGCAATTCCAGCCCCCTATTCATAGTGGATGGCGTACCGGTAGACAACATCAACGACATCAATCCACCGGACATTGAGAACATTTCTGTACTCAAAGACGCTGCGGCCTCTTCGATCTATGGGGCACGTGCGCCTTACGGCGTAATCCTGGTCACCACTAAAAAAGGCAAGAAAGGAGAGAAGGCCCTGGTCAGTTACAGCAACATGTTTGGTCAGAGTTCATACACTACTTTACCCAGAATGGCCAACTCCCTGGAGTTTGCCAATGCCTTCAATATCGCGTCCATCAATTCGGGACAGGGCGCTCCCTTCAGTGACGACATCCTGATGAAGATCAAAACGAATATCGAAAAACCCGGATCCTACCCGGTGAGTGAACCAGATCCCAACAACCCGGGCAGGTGGACCTATGCATCACCGTTGAACACCGACAATGTCGATTGGTTCAGGGCCTACTTCAAACCCTGGTCTTTCAACCAGAAACATGACCTGAGCGTTTCTGGTGGGAGTGTGAACACTACATATTACCTGGGACTTGGTTATTACGACCAGGGGGGACAACTACGCTATGCCAACGAAGAATTCAAACGATATAATCTTACCGGCAACCTTCACACCGAACCCACCAAGTGGTTGAGGATCGACCTCAAGACCCGATTCAGCAAGAGAAAAATAGACATCCCCTTTGATTATGCCAACCAGATGGGCAACTGGGTACACATGATCACCACCAGGCAGCCAAACTGGGCATTGAGAGATCCAGACGGCAATTTCAGTCTTTCCGGCAACCTGGAATTCACCCAGAGCGGGGGCAGAAGAAAAACAAATGAAGATGACCTGACGCTCATCGGATCCTTTGAAATGGAGCCCGTGAAAAACTGGAAGATCAATATGGATTATTCCTACAACAACCAGGTGTTCCGGAGCCAGTTTCATAACGCCTATGTGTACTCGCATGGCACTGATGGCAGCATCTTCAATATCGGCCCTTCGGTGAATTCAGTGGGTGAGGGTTCAATTACGGACAATTATCAGTCTACTAATTTGTACACTTCTTATGACAGAAAATTTGGTGGTCATTATCTCAAACTGCTTGTAGGCCAGCAAATGGAGGTATACAACGGATATAATATCAATGGAGAACGATCTGACCTGATCACCGATGACATTCCCGCGATCAATGTGGCTACGGGTACCCAGAATGTATACGATGCCATCCTCCATTGGGCCACCATGGGTACCTTCGCACGCTTCAATTACAATTATGAGGACAAATACATGCTGGAAATCGATGGTCGATATGATGGCTCTTCCAGATTTCCCTCGGGTAGCCGATATGGGTTCTTTCCTTCTTTCTCAGCTGGCTACAATCTGGCCAGGGAAAACTATTGGGCAAAGCTAAGGACCATTATAAATGAATTCAAGATCCGTGGTTCCTATGGTGCGCTTGGCAATCAGAATGTGTATGACTATCTCTATTTGGCAACGGTACCTATCAACAGCAACCTCCCTTATATTATCAATGGCATTCGACCTAATTATTTGGGTGCGCCCCCACTAATTAGCCCGGACCTGACCTGGGAGAAATCGAGAACCATCGACTTTGGACTGGATGCAGCATTTCTCAACAACCGGCTCGGGCTGACATTTGACTGGTACACCCGCCGTACCCTCGACATGCTCGGACCTTCTTCTGTTCTGCCAGCAACCCTCGGTGCCGGGGTCCCTTTTCAGAATAATGCCGACCTGACAACCAGGGGTATTGAATTAACGCTCACCTGGCGCGACAGGCTTAGCAAAGATTTTACCTACAACGTTTCTTTTGTGTTGGGCGACTATCAATCAACCATTGAACGATACTACAACACCACTAACCTGCTGAGCAATTATTATCCCGGACAGAAATTAGGAGAGATCTGGGGTTATGAAACCGCCGGCCTTATTCAATCACAACGCGATATCGATCAAATGCCCGACCAATCGTTCATCTTCGGCAGATGGACAATGGGTGATGTCTTGTACAAAGACCTGAATGGTGACGGAGCAGTAAATATTGGAAAGAATACACTCGACGATCATGGCGACCTCAAAGTGATCGGCAACAACACGCCGAGATTTAATTTCGGTCTGAACCTCGGCGCGAGCTGGAAGGCCTTCGACTTTACCATGTTCTGGCAGGGTGTCGCAAAACGAGATGCATGGCTGAGTCCGAATGAAGGCAACAATTCCGGAAATATCTTCTGGGGCTTCGTTCCGAATTTTGGTAACAATGTGTACAAGACTACGCTGGATTTCTGGACCCCCGAGAACACCGATGCTTACTGGCCTGCGCCCTATCTTTCTTCAGAAATTGCGAAGAACCACAAGGTACAATCGAGATATCTCCAGAATGCTGCCTATGCCCGCTTAAAAAACATACAGCTGGGTTACGACCTAAGTGCGCGCGTACTCAGAGGTAGAGGGATAAAGAAACTCAGGATTTTTGTTTCTGGAGAAAACCTCATCACCATTACCAAACTCAATAAAAACTTTGATCCCGAAGCGATCACCGGCGGTTGGGGTGCTGGAAAGATTTACCCACTGCTAAAAACAGTTTCTGCCGGATTGAACCTAACATTTTAGACTAATCTCATTAATGATATTGACATGAAAAATATTTTTCTAATCGGTTTGGTGGTACTGGGCCTGCAGTCATGCAAGAAATACCTCGACCGCCCACCATTGGACCGTATCACAGACAAGGAGATGACCTTTACGGCATCTGAAATGAAACTTTATTCCAACCAATTTTACCCAGACTTCCCCGGCTGGAGGCCCAATGAATATTCAGGCGGAATTTTCTGGGGTGACAACGCTTCCGACAATATGGTGCAGGGCGTGTACAACAGCAATGGGCAGATATCAGGAACCATCACCGTTCCCGCGAGCAGTGGTGACTGGGACTGGGGGAAGATCCGCGCGGTGAATTATTTTCTGTTTAACTACCGGGTCACCGAGGAACAACCGGCTGCTGTAAACAGCTTTATCGGAGAGATGTATTTCTGGCGGGCCTGGTATTATTATGCAATGCTCAAGAAATATGGAGACCTTCCATATTACAGCCGCCCGCTGAATACTAACGATACGGTTGAGCTAAAGGCTCCTAGGTTAAAAAGAAACATCATCGCAGACTCTATACTCGCGGACATGGATCAGGCCATTAGCCTGCTGGGCACCACAGCCTCTGTTGAACCGGGACGAATCAATAAAGGCGTTGCCCTTACCTTCAAATCACGGGTAGCGCTATACGAAGGCAGCTGGGAAAAGTATCATGCCGGAACGGTATTTGGCGTGGATGGCGCGGATCCTAACAAATATTTCCGACAGGCTGCTGACGCTGCGGAAGAAGTGATGGTTTCTGGCGACTATGAGATCACACCTCCCAGCATTGATCCCCAGTGGAACTATTTTCACCTCTTCAGTAAAAAAGACCTGGCAGGCAATAAGGAAATCATTCTATGGAAAAAATTTGACAAGTCACTTAACCTGATCCATTTCGGACAGAACATGCTTTCCTATGAAGGCTCGAACACCGGTGTGTCCAAACAGTTGGTGGATGCCTACCTCTGTACCGATGGTCTGCCAAAGTCTATCAGTCCACTGTACCAGGGTGATGATTCTATCACAGCCGCTGTCACCAACAGGGATCCGCGACTGAGGCAGACGATATTGGTGCGGGGCCATCCACGTCAGATCGTGGGTGGGGATACCATCCTGAAATTTTCCGAGCCCGCGATTAACCTGCCCGGTGGACAGCGGAGCACCACCGGTTACATGTTGTTCAAAGGTTCTGAGCCCGACGATGCAGGTACAACCGGCAGTACCACAGCCAGTATCATATTCAGATATGCTGAAGTGCTCCTCAATTATGCAGAGGCAAAGGCCGAACTGGGTGAAGTCACGCAGGAAGACCTCGACAAAAGTGTAAACAAATTACGCGACAGAGTGCAAATGCCACACATGTCGGTTGTCGTTGGGTTCAATGACCCTGATTGGGATTTCCCTGAACTTTCACCGCTGCTCAATGAAATTAGAAGGGAGAGAAGGACGGAGCTGGGGGTAGAAGGTTATCGTTTTGACGACCTCATGCGTTGGAGGGCACACCGGCTCATTAAACAACCATTATTGGGCGCAAAATTTAGTCAGTTTGTTGGCAAGGATTTCAATCCGCCACTAATTGACATCACTGTCAATGACCAGGGATACATTCTCCCATTGAAGAATTCACCCGCGGTAAATGGATGGCAGTTTGATGAAAATAAAAACTACCTCTTGCCCATACCATCGAATGAGCTGGTGCTAAATCCCAACATGAGTCAGAATCCAGGATACTAGCGCTACAGAAAAGAAACCGAATATTCTCAGTTCAAAAAAATATTGAATGCTCCTACGTCCGACATTATACATCTGGCTCTGCCTGGTGCTGTTTACAAATTATGCGAATGCCCACCAACCGACTTATTATTTCTGTGGCAAGGCAGACAATGACTTATTCCTGGTATTGAAATCGGAGGGCCTTAACGTCAGCCGATTTGATGAGGTGTCGAATACTATCCGTGCAGCAAGTAAGGGTGCCGTTGTTTTTGTAATTGGCGATTCCTATCCGAAGACGCAGCCAGGAAAAAATATTTCTGCTTCCCTGCTGGATCTGGCGGGAAAGAAAAATCTCCATCTCTATGTGGAATATCCCGCTGCCTATCCCGGACTGAACATTCAACAGGATCCGGTGGTCATGGGGTTGGAGCGGGCGGTCATCACCAGTAACGCATTTGGTTCCTCTTTGAAACCCATGAGCATCCTTTCCATCAACAACGCCCATGTGCTTGTTACAGACGCGAAGGATCCTTTGATGGTAATCGCCAAGGTAGCGGGTTTTGACATTGCCGCATTTGGTCTTAAGGACACTAAAACCAACCCTGTCCTTTTCGAGCAGAAGGGCACAATGATAGCGACAACCGGCCTCAGTCATTTTGCGCGTGGTCGTTATGGACCAGCTGAGTCCTGGAAAATCTTATGGTCTACAATCATCAGCAGGCTTTCAGGCATCAAAGACTTTAGTTTCAAACACTGGCCCGAAAATGTTCACCCGATGTATACGCAGCATGCAGAGCTGCCGGACAGTGCAAGAAGATCAAGCGTAAAAAAAGGAGTGGAGTGGTTTTACAAGGGGAGGTTCTTCGTTGATAATTCCTGGAAGGCCGAATGGCTGAAATACCAGGGAGACGGACTCGCGCCCTTCGGTCCTCCAGTAAAAAGAGAATCCAGGAATGGTGATGGTACCCTCGGCATCCTCGAAGGGCATGCTTCTAATATTTATTACGATGGCAAGCAACAATATCGATATTGGATGCGCGCCGATGTGCAGGGCGAAGCAAGTATGGCCCTCGCCTCCGCTGCAAACATGTTCGGTAACGAGGACTATGGGAAGAAGGCCAAAAACCTGATCAACTTCACCCTGCATGGGTCAAATCTTCGTGCAGGCAGGAAAAATGATTCCACCAGTGATGCCTTTGGACTGATCGGCTGGGCGACCACCAATTCAGAGACCTTTTACGGCGACGACAATGCCCGTGCGATCCTTGGGATACTTGGTGCATCGGGATATCTGCATACCGGAACATGGGACAAGGAAATGGTTGAAGCAATACTCGCAAATTTCCGCACTACCGGAAAATCAGGATTCCGTGGCGAGAGACTCGAAGAAAAGAACATCATCAAGAACGGCTGGAAATATTACTGGGAAAAGGACAGCAAACATATTTCGCCACATTTCGAATCCTGGATGTGGGCCCTGTACCTATGGTTATATGACAAAACCAAATACGAACCTCTGCTGACACGCACAAAAGCAGCCATCCGGATCACGATGGAAGCCTATCCGAATGAATGGCTCTGGGGCAGCAGTATGCAAACACAGCGGGCGCGGATGATCCTGCCGCTGGCCTGGCTACTGCGGATCGAGAACACGCCTGAACACCGTAAATGGCTTGACCTGGTAACAAAGGATCTCCTAAAAAGTCAGGTGGAAAGTGGCGCGATCCAGGAAGAAATAGGCGAGGGAGTCGGGCGATTCAAACCCGTGAATTCGAATGCGGCTTATGGCACAGATGAAGGCCCGATCATTTTCAGAAACGGTGATCCCGCCTCCTGCATGTTGTACACCTGCAATTTTGCAGTCTTCAGTTTGAACGAAGCGGCTCATGCAACCGGCGATGCCAGTTATGTCAATGCCGTTAATAAGTTGTCCAATTTTCTCACGAGGATCCAGGTCAGCTCTTCCACCAATCCCGACCTCGATGGCGCCTGGTTCCGGGCCTTTGATTTTAAACGATGGGATTATTGGGGCTCGAATTCAGATGCAGGCTGGGGCGCCTGGTGCACGCTGACCGGCTGGATCCAAAGCTGGATCGTCACCACACAGGTCCAGATCGAACAGAATCAGAGTTACTGGGACGTTACAAAGAAATCGAGAATAAATGATTACATGAAGACCACCGTTCACCAAATGTTCGGTAAACAATAAAGTATGTCTATCGACATCTGGATAGTAGCCCTCTATTTGGCCATGATGCTGGTCATTGCATTTTGGCAAAGGCGATTTGCCGGCAAGAACATGGAGAATTTCTTCCTCGGGGGAAGGAAAATTCCCGGCTGGCTGAATGGCATATCCTACACGGCCGCGCTGGTTAGTCCGGATGCGGCCACAGGCTATGGGGGCCTCGCGGTGGCCTCGGGAGCCTTCATTTCCTGGTGGTACCTCAGCCGGTTCGGCCTGGCGCTGTTTTTAGGAGGTGTGTTATTTGCGGTATTCTGGAGAAGGCTCAACCTGTTCACAAGTCTGGAATTCTATGACCTTAGGTTCGGCAAGGGTGCCGCCGCCGCGATGCGTCTATGGATTGCCGTTAGAACGTCACTGATCGCGCTGCCGGCCTGGACAGGGATCACCCTGTTGGCAGCCTGCAAGATCATGGATCCTGCGCTGGGTTTTAGTAAGTGGGAGACACTTGCTCTTGTATTACCAGTATCGGTGATCTATGTTTTTCTCTCCGGCTATAAGGGTGTGGTCATTTCCAATTTTATACAGATGAGTATATTCCTGGCTGGAACCCTGATGCTCGCCTGGCTGACGATAGACCATTTCGGTGGACCCACGTCCATGGCCGCAAGCCTAACCCTCAAGTTTCAAAATACTGCCCCGGATCTGCTCAACATGGTTCCCCCCATGAAGCACCAATTATTCCCGTTGCCAGCCGCCCTTGCCTGGTTGCTGGGTCAAAGTATTGGCTATGGCGGTGACGCCGCTCCCATGGGTGGGGCGATGGAAGGGCAGCGCATCCTGTCTACACGAACACCATCCGAGGCACTGACGATGTACGTGGTAACCGCCATCAGCATGTTTATCTTATTGTTGCTCGTCACCCTGCCCAGTATCAGTGCGGCTTCCTTGTGGCCCGAGTTAAGATCGGTTAATGCAGACCGTGAGCTGGTCTATGGCAGGCTGATGAAAATGTTATTACCTCCGGGCGCTATGGGACTGATGATAGCTGCGATGATGGCGGCAACCATGTCTGTGGTGGCGGACAACATGAGTTTTGGCAGCCAGGTGCTGGTGAGTGATATCTACCGGAGGTGGTTGCATCCGAAAGGGAGCGACAAACATTATCTCTGGGTTGGAAAAATTGCCATGGCGCTAATCGTTGGACTCTCAATATTGGTGGTGTTCAATGTGCGGATCATCACCGATGTGGCCATCGTGATGCTGCAACTCAGCGCCGCAGAACTTCCCGCCAACTGGGCCCAATGGTGGTGGCAACGTTTCAACAGCAAGGCGAGGATTGCGGCTTCCTTTGGAGGTGCGGCCATCTTCTGCATTGTCGTGCTCGGTCCGAAACTGCTTTCTTATACCGGTTGGATCCAAGCAGGAAGCCTGACAATGCCCTGGTACTGGCAAACACTGCTGGTGATGGCGCTCACCACGTTATTATGGATTTCAGTGGCGTTGCTGACAAAACCGGATCCCGAAATTTTACTACAGTCATTCTACGACCGCGCCCGTCCGCTTGGATGGTGGAGTAATTTTAAAATCAACCACATTGAAGCATTGGGTGAAACCCCCTCGAAACCTATATTCAAGGGTATAGGCATAGCAGTTCTTGGCGCCGCCTCTGTATCACTATTGATCGTGGGCCTCACGCAAGCCTGGTTTGGGAAATTTGTTATATCGGCAGTTGAGATCGTTTCGGCCATCGTTCTTTTTATCCTGTTCTGGAAACTGTCCGGTAAATATTTGCTTTTCCTCGCAGTTCGCGCGGGTGATGAAAGTGAATCGAAAAAAAATAAAACAATATTTGAAGCAAAGCAAACGAAATGAAAAAAACTACCTCGTTAAAAAATCGTATTCTTTACCTGGGCGACTGGGTGTTCAGTGTAGGGCCTATTTTTATTGAAACTCCCTTCGGCACCGAAACCAAGGATGCCGACCTGCACTTTTATGGCAAACGACTCGTTCAGGCGCTCAAGCCCATCACCGAGGTCGATACCCTTGCCAACTGGGAACTGTATCGATTGGAACCAGGGAAGCTGGAAGAATACCTTGGTCAGTCTAACGCGCTGATCATCAGTGACGTGGAAGCCAGGTGTTTTCATTTGTACCCCAGTTTTTTTGATCGTTCGCGAAGAGAGAAGAAGGTGGTCACCTTTCCTGATCGACTGAAGCTGACCAAACAATGGGTCGCTGATGGTGGAGGATTGCTGATGCTCGGGGGATGGTTATCGTTTAGCGGAGTCATGGGCAAAGGTGGATGGGGAAGAAGTTCATTCGCTGATGCCTTACCGATAGACTGCCTACATGTGGAAGATCTGATGGAATCATCCGAAGGCTTCACTGCGGAGGTGTTAAACTCTGCTCATCCGGTAGTGAAGGGACTTCCCTGGAAATCCTTTCCGCCGATATTCGGATACAATGAGACCAGGGTTAAGCCTGATGGAGAAGTGTTGGTGCGTATCAAAGAAACGGGTCATCCCCTGGTGGTTGTAGGTGAATATGGCAGAGGAAGAATACTCACCTACATGTCGGACCCCGCACCACACTGGGGCATCAACTTTGAACTATGGAAGGGCTATGATGCATTCTGGCAACAGTCCTTACAATGGGTGAATAAAACAACAAACCTGAGTAAGAAGAAGAATATCATCCGGTCATGAACATAGCCGCTGGAACAGCCATCACCGATATTACACCCCCATTGGAGGTGGGGCTACTGATGTCATCAGCTGAAGGCACATGGGCACCCTTTGAAACCGTGCGCATGCCACTCAAGGCCCGGGTACTGGTATTGCAGTCCGGCAAGGAAACAATCGCGCTGGTGGCCATGGATCTGCTTGCCTTACACGACAAGGCGGTGTACGGATGGCAACGATTTAAAAAATCATTGTCGGGTGATATACTGGATCCCGATCACATCATCGTCACCTGCACGCACACCCATAATGCGCCTGAATCTGTAGCACTAACGGATCTGTATACTTCTGATGCATACCGGCAATGGCTGAATAAAATTGAGCGAGACCTGCCTCTCGCAATTGCCGAGGCCATAAGTAAATTGCAATCGGTAAAATTAAGTTATGGAGAAAAAGTGCTGCAAGGTTATTCGCTGCAACGCCGGGTTCCCACACCAGTTGGCATGGTGATTTCCGATTCCCTTCAACCCATATCAAAGGAATTGTTTGAGAGAGGACCGGTTGACAGAAGAATAAAATGCCTGAGGCTCGATACCGAAGAAAACCAGCGTGTCGCAACAATTGTATTTGCGGCCTGTCATCCCGTTCATGAAATGTGCATGAAACAGGTGTCGCCCGATTTTCCGGGTGAGGCTTGCCGTCTCATGGATACGGTAGGTCAGGGTTTCTTCTTCAATGGCGCGGCCGGTGACATAAATCCACCAACCGTTTCAGGTGGTGCCCAATGTTCTCATGAACATGGTCAGGCCATCGCGAAGATTGCCTTGTCGAAGGAAACATACAGAACCGAAATTGCGCCGACTGCATTCGGCTTTGTGTCGCAACTGTTGAAACTAAAGACCAGAAGGTTTGCGGGCAATCCGGACAATGCGGATGTGAAGCTGCGGATGCACGGTCTGAGGATAGGGAATTTGATCCTGCTGTTTATTCCCGGAGAACTCTTCGCGGAAACGGGCCTGCTCATTGAGGCCGCGTCCCCATTCGCATTTACATTGGTGGCAGGGTTTTCCGAAAACCACGCGGGCTATGTTCCGCCGCTGCAGGCATTTTCCGAAGGTGGCTACGAGACCGGGCCCGGAGCCTGGTCCTTCCTGGAAGAGGGCGCAGAAGCAAGTGTCAGAGCAGCAACAGCAGCAATTCTTGCCAGCCTCTGGGAGCAAACAACAATCGAATAGATTCATCATGGCAAAATTTTTCAAACAAGGAAAGTCAAAGTCTGCCATTCGTGAAGCAGACCAGAAAGTGAGGACAACCGTGGGCGGCATCATTGCCGAAGTAGAAGAAAATGGAGATGGGGCGGTGAGAAAGTATTCCCAATTGTTCGACAAATGGCATCCGGAATCATTCCTTCTTTCCGAATCGAAGATCAATGAGATCATCAGTCAAACAGATCCGCAGGTGATCAGGGACATCCGGTTTGCGCAGGACCAGGTGCGGAACTTTGCGGAAAAGCAACGCGAGTCCATCCGGGACATCGAGGTCGAAACCATTCCTGGAGTTGTGCTCGGGCACAAAAATATTCCAGTTGGAAGTGTTGGCTGTTATATACCTGGGGGAAGGTATCCGATGGTGGCGTCAGCCCACATGAGCATCCTCACCGCAAAGGTAGCGGGGGTGAAGAGAGTGATCGCCTGTACGCCGGCGATCCATGGCCAAATTCCTGCGGCAACCGTTTGTGCGATGCATTTCGCCGGTGCTGATGAGATTTACATACTTGGTGGCGTGCAGGCTCTTTGTGCGATGGCAATCGGCACCGCTTCCATCGAACCTGTGGACATGATCGTGGGTCCGGGGAATGCGTATGTGGCGGAAGCAAAGAGACAATTATTTGGCAGGGTAGGCATCGACCTCTTCGCGGGCCCTACTGAGATCCTGGTGATCGCCGATGAACACGCTTCACCTGAAATGATCGCCTGTGATTTATTGGGACAGGCCGAACATGGCCCCACTTCATCGGGCGCACTTATTACTAATTCGCAAAGCATAGCTGAAGTAACTGTTGCGGAGATCGAAAGGCAATTGACGATACTGCCTACTGCAGACATCGCGGGCCTGGCCTGGGCAGAGAATGGCCAGATCATTTTGGTGAACGACATGGAGGAAGCGGTCTTCGAGGCCGACAGGCTCGCCTACGAACACGTGGAAGTGCTGACGCAGGATCCCCAATTTTTCCTGGACAGGCTCAGCAACTATGGAGCGCTCTTCCTGGGTCCGGAAACCAATGTGGCTTATGGGGACAAGGTGATCGGGACCAACCACATTCTGCCCACAGCGGGTGCCGCACGTTATACTGGCGGATTGTGGGTAGGAAAGTTTTTGAAAAATTGTACTTATCAACGCTGCACCGCCGAAGCCAGTCGCACGATTGGCGAATATGCGATGCGGCTTTCCGAGATTGAGGGCTTCATGGGACACAAGGAGCAGGCGGCGCTGAGAGTGAGGAACTATGTACCTGCTGAATAATCAGTCCATTTTGTTTTGAAAACAGAGTGGCTTCGGCATAGTAGAATTGAAATTGAATAAAGCGAAAATCATTAATTTGAATTCGGTTTTACTTTAAGCAATTCAAAACCTATGCAAGATCCGTCGCAATTTTTGGCCGAAGATGATATTTACATAATCAGGTCATACAGTGCTGCCGCCGAAGCACAAGGCGCACTTGCACCTGCCCAATTGCAATTGATTTACGACCGGAAGTGGTTCAGGATGATGGTACCGATGTATGCTGGTGGCCTGGAGCTCTCATTGCCACAGGTAATGGAAATACTGGAAGCGGCTGCGTGGGCAGACGGCAGTTTTGGCTGGGCACTAAACCTGGGCGCCGGAGCTAATATGTTTGCTGCTTATTTGCCCCCTGAAATAGCTAAGAAGTTATTTCTCCACGCTGAAATTTGCATTGCCGGATCTGGTGCGCTATCGGGAAAAGCCGAGAAAGTCGATGGTGGATACCTGGTGAATGGAAGTTGGCAATATGCTACTGGCGCACCGCATGCCCAGTTTTTTTCAATCAGTTGCATCCTGACAGAAAATGACATACCTACGTCTGGTACGCGGTCTTTTATTGTTCCCAGGCACCAGGTTTCCATAACTGACTTGTGGAATAGTCACGGACTGAAAGCAACGGCAAGTCATGATTTTAAGATAGATGATGTAATCGTACCAGAAGATTTTTCGTTCAGTATTTCCGAGCCCTCCATCTTCGCTGATAGTGCCTTGTATAAAATTCCATTCTTACCGCTGGCAGAAGCATTGTTGGCCGTGACCATGACCGGCATGAGCTGCCATTTTATTGACCTGTTGAAGATGCTGCTGAAAGAAAAAATACAGAATGATCCTAAGAGGAATAAGGATTACCCTGCAATGGAAACGGCAATACACACAGGGGAAGCGAGTCTGAATAAAGTCCGGGAGGATCTTTACAAAGTAGCGAATGATGCCTGGCTCCGATATGAAGATGCAGTTCCTGTAGCTGAGGAAGAACTGAATCGAATAATATCAAGTGCCAGGCGGTCTGCCTTCGTTGCCCGAACGGAAGTTGACAGGCTGTATCCCTGGGCAGGTATGAGTGCTATTTTACCCGAAAGCGAACTTAATCGTGTTTGGCGGGATATTCATACGGCCTCGCAGCACATCCTGTTATCCCCTTTTTCGAATTAGTATTTTATTCAATAATCACTTTCATCGCCTTTTCTTCGGCGGCATTGCCAAAAACTTCATAAGCGCGCAGGATGTCTTCAAATTTAAAATGATGAGTGATCAGTTTGGCAGGCTCAAGCCTTTTTGAAATTACTGTCTTCATCAGCATGGGAGTAGAGTTGGTATTCACCAAGCCTGTGGTAAAGGTGATATTCTGAATCCAGAGTTTCTGCAATTGAAAGTCTACTGAATGGCCGTGTACGCCCACATTCGCGATATGTCCACCAGGTCGTACTACCTGCTGACAGAGGTCGAAGGTGGCTGGCAGACCCACCGCTTCGATGACCACGTCTACTCCATCTTTGGTTTCAGCCAGTATTTTTTTCACCGCATCTTCTGATTTGGAATTAATCGTGTCTGTTGCTCCCAACTCTTTCGCCATCTTCAGGCGGTTTTCATCCATGTCTATTACATAGATCCTGGCAGGAGAAAAGAATTGTGCCGTAAGCAATACCGACATGCCGATTGGTCCGGCACCTACGATAGCAATAGTGTCACCCGGATTTATACATCCAGAAAGCACACCGATTTCATAACCAGTCGGCAGCACGTCACTCAACATCACCAACGGTTCTTCGTCTGCACCGGCAGGGATGGCATGCAAACTGTTGTCGGCATGGGGTATACGAACATATTCGGCCTGTGTGCCATTGATCAGGTTTCCGAGTATCCACCCACCGTCTTCACAGTGAGAATACAATTGTTTCTTACAATACTCACAGGTGCCGTCAGATGTTATGCAGGATATGATCACCCTGTCGCCCTCTTTGAAATTCCGAACGGAAGTGCCAGCCTGTTCAACTATCCCAACACCCTCATGACCCAGTGTAGTGCCTGGTAACACAGAAGGCACCTTGCCCTTTATTATGCCCAGGTCGGTGCCGCAGATAGTAGTCTTTACGACTTTCACAATGGCATCGGTAGACTTTAGTATCACCGGCCTTGGGACATCCTTCCACTCGATCTTGCCCGGGCCGTCATAAACCAGGGCCTTCATGGTCTGGTTTTCGGAAACTAGTTTTGTCGTAATGGCGACTACAGGAGTTGGTTGTTTTGTTATGGTGTTCATAAGTATTTTATTAAAGTGTGAAAAGCAAGTGTTCAAAGTTGCAGCAGGATCACAGCAAGGCCTGATCTGAGGTGAATTCAATCGGTGCTGATGGTTATCCCTGCGTCAATGATCACGCAACGACGGAATAATCATGAAGTGACTAATGGAAGTTAACCTTAATTAGCCAGCTTTGGGCAACATAATAGGAATACTGAAGAAATGTATTTCACAACCATTTCTTCCTTCTGAACCACATGTAGATGATCAGCACCACCAGCAGCATCAGGATCATTACGGCAGGATAGCCATATTTCAACCGTAGTTCGGGCATGAAATCGAAGTTCATTCCATAAATGCCGACAATGAATGTCAGTGGCATAAAGAAGACCGAAAAGATCGTCAGCACGCGGATGGTCTCATTGGTGCGCTGTGCTGAGATATTAAAATAGATCGTGATCAGATGATTGCAGTTTTCCGACAGCGATTCCAGCAAACTCTGCTGCTTGATGTAAAGATCACGGATGTCCCTGGTGATAGCATTGGAACGGTCGGCTGGGTCGATGTGATCGATGATGTCGTGACTGAGGAGCAATACCCTCCTGAGCACATCAGCCTTTCTCTTAAGATAATACAATCCTTTTTGCAGGGGCTTCCCATTCTTCCTGATGAAGAGTAGCATTTCATAATGTTCGATGCCTGTTATCAGTTGTTGCGCCGGAGCGCTGAAGGTAGCCAGCGCTCTTTTAGTCAGTTCGTTTAATACATCTGTCGGCGTCTCAAGTAATCCCCTCTTAACAAGCTCTTCATCAATACGGTCGATCTCATTCCATTCGTGCCGGTGAATGGTGATGATCAGCTGATCGGCGATGAAAATAGCCACCCTGTTGGTCAGCTCCTCCATGCTGTCGGCATCCTCGCTTTCGGATGGGGTGCAATACCGAAGTATGACAAAAAAATAGTTCTTCAGGTGTTCGAACTTCGGCAGGTGATCGGTTTCCAGTGAGTCTTCTACCGACTTGGGATGCAATTGGAACCGGCCAGCCACATCGTGGAGTTCCTGTTTTTCGGGGTCAGTGATATCCAGCCATTCATATTGTTTACCCGACTTTTCACTGATGGTCCGAATCATGGTGCATCTATAAGTTCAACTTGAAAACATTGTATGTTGCAAAATGCAGACCCCGGCGCCGGAGTGCCTAACGAATGGTCCAGTCGATCAGCTGGTTCCACCATTCCGGCCGGTAGGGTGTGGATACTTTAATGTAATTGTCGGTGTACCCCTCCATCATCCCATTGGGTTTGGAGGATTCGAATAGCACTTTGCGAACCTGCCCATTATGCTTCGCCGTGAAGGCATTGCTTTTAAGATAGGAGAGGTTGCGTAGAATTTTATTCCTTTCATGTCGAATACCGAGGGGCACCACGGGGGTCAGTGACAAGGCATGGGTATTTGGCCTTTCGGAATAGGTGAATACATGAAAATAAGAGACATCCAGTTCGTGGAGGAAGTTAAAAGTTTCATTGAACTCAACTTCTGTCTCGCCCGGAAAACCCACGATCACATCCACGCCAATGCTGGCATGCGGTATGATGGTACGGATCAGCTGCACGCGCTCGGCATACAATTCTTTCTTATATCTTCTCCTCATCATCCCCAAAATTCTGTTACTTCCGCTTTGCAGTGGCACGTGAAAATGAGGCATGAAGCGCTGGCTCATCCCAACAAATTCTATGATCTCGTTGGTCAGCAGATTGGGTTCGATGGATGAGATCCTGAACCGGTCGATGGTGCTGATCTTATCAAGTGCAGTGATCAGCATCAGCAGGTTTTCTTTCTGTCCATTGTATTGTTCCAGCTTTCCAAAATCACCAAGGTTAACTCCGGTCAGCACGATCTCTCGGACACCTGTTGCACCCAACTCTTCAACATTCCTGATCACGTTTTCAATCAGGTCGCTACGGCTTCTGCCCCTGGCCATGGGTATGGTGCAGAATGAACAATTGAAATCGCAGCCATCCTGCACTTTCAGAAAACTCCGCGTTCTTCCACCGGCAGACCATGTGGGAACAAACCCGCTGACCTCCTCGATTTCGCAGGAAGAAATCTTTGCGGAATCTCCTTTGGATAGTTCGGCCAGGTGCCGGCCGATGTTGAATTTTTCGGCAGCCCCAAGCACGAGGTCTACACCCGGTATTGAAGCGATTTCCTTTGGCTTCAGCTGCGCATAGCAACCAGTGACCACTACCAGGCTCTCCGGCGCGTTGCGCTGTATCTTCCGCACCAGATGACGACACTCTTTGTCAGCATTATCTGTCACTGAACAGGTGTTGATCACGTAAACGTCGGCCTGATCCTCGAAATCTTTTTGCATGAACCCTTCATTCTCAAGCATCCGCCCAAGGGTGGATGTCTCTGAATAATTGAGTTTGCAGCCTAAAGTGTGGAAAGCCACTGTTTTTTTACGATCCATGAATGGCAAATTTACATGGTTTTATAACGTTTGATCTTAATTCCATGAGATTACATTTGTACCATGAGTTTGTTGTTGCTGCCGCTCAGGGTCGTGTATTGTATCTATGCCCTGACCATCTTCATCATCCTGATGTTGATGGTCATCCCCGTTGTTGTGGTAGCCTCATTTTTCGGCAAAATCAAAGGCGGCAACTGGATCTACCTGGCCTGTAATTACTGGGCCGATGCCTGGTTCTTCCTGGTGGGTATTCGCCACCAGAATATTTATGAAAGTCCGCACGACGAAACCAGGCAATACATCTTTGTTGCCAATCATATTTCTTATCTCGACGCGCCTGTGATCCTTAAAACACTAAGACAAAAAATCAGGGTCCTTGGCAAGGTTGAATTCGGGAACATCCCGATTTTTGGATACATCTATCGGAGGGCAGTGGTCACGGTCGACCGGAAAAGCGCCAGCCAGCGTGCCAATTCAGTACGCATTCTAAAATCGGTGTTAAAAAGAAAAATATCCATATTCATGTTTCCGGAAGGAACCTTCAATCTGCAACCCAAGCCGTTGAAAGAATTTTACGACGGTGCCTTCCGCATCGCCATCGAAACACAGACGCCGATTAAACCACTCCTCTTTCTCGATGCCCACGATCGAATGCACTACAGTTCCATCTTCTCACTCTTCCCCGGAAGATCAAGATCCATTTTTCTTGAGGAAATTCCGGTGAACGGATTAATCATCACCGACCTGCCGTTATTAAAACAACGCGTATACGCAATTATGGAAGAAAGACTGATGGAATACCAGGCGTCCTGGCTGAACAATTAGTTAACTTGCCGATCATGTATGCGGAAGTGATCATCCCCCTGGCATTGCCAAAGAATTACACGTGGTCGGTGCCCGGAGAATTTCAACCGGCATTGCGACCGGGCATACGTGTAGAAGTGGTCCTCGGTAAAAACAAAAAATACGCGGGCATCATCAAGGCACTGCATGAACAGCCGCCTGGCGCCTATGAAACCAAGCCCATCCTCAATGTACTCGACACCGAGCCCGTGGTTTTTCCGATACAGCTGAAATTATGGGAATGGATCGCCTCCTATTACATGTGCAGCGAAGGCGAGGTGATGGCTGCTGCCCTCCCAGCGCATTTCAAGCTTAGCAGCGAAACCGTGCTGATCTGGAACGAAGAATTTGGCGAAGACCTCAGCACCCTCGATAATGAAGAATTCCTCGTTGCCGAAGCACTGCTCCTGAAAAAAGAACTCACCATCAGCGAGGTGCAGGAGATATTGGATAATCCACATGCCTACCCGGTAATCAAAAGACTGATTGATAAGAAATTTTGCTTCGTCTGGGAATCGCTCAAACAAACTTATTCGGTAAAAAGAGAAAGTTTTGTGCGATTGAACCCGGATTACTCGAGCGAAGAGAAACTGGCCGACCTGCTGAACAACTGGTCACGTGCACCGAAACAAATGGAATTACTCTTGTCTTACCTGCACCTGCAGAAGACAATGGGTGAGGTGCCAAAATCGGAATTGCTGAAAAAGAGCAAGGCTTCCGAAGCCCAACTTAAGGGGCTTTCAGAAAAGAACATTCTCATCGTAGAAAAAAAATCGGTAGACCGGCTTCACTCACTACCAAAAAATCTAAGCATAGACTTTTCTTTGAGTCCTGCACAGGATGAAACACTGGTGAATATCAGGAAGTCACTTGAAACGCATTCCGTTTGCCTCCTGCATGGCGTTACATCGAGTGGAAAAACGGAAGTCTACATCAGGTTAATAGAAACCTATCTCAATGCCGGTCAACAGGTGCTCTATCTGCTTCCCGAAATCGCCCTGACTTCGCAGGTAATCCGCCGGCTGCAAAAACATTTTGGCGGGCATATCGGCATCTACCATAGCAAGTTCAGCCAGAACGAAAGGATCGAGATCTGGAACAAGATCCGCAGTGGCGAAATCCGCGTGGTACTGGGTGCCAGGTCCGCGCTCTTCCTGCCTTTCGAAAATCCTGCGCTGATCATTATCGACGAAGAGCATGATGGCTCCTACAAACAACAGGAACCCGCACCGCGATACCATGCGCGTGACGCAGCGGTCTACTATGCTTCACTATTAAACGCGAAGGTCGTCCTGGGAAGCGCGACCCCTTCGATTGAAAGTTATTATAATGCGCAGCGTGGTAAATATGGACTGGTGGAATTGAAAGAAAGGTTCGGTGGGGTGCCCTTGCCTAAAATTGAACTGATAGACCTGAAGCAGGAACCGCGTAAGGAACACGGCAAGATCATCATTTCTGAAACCCTGCGTCAGGAGATCGCCGGGTCGCTGGAACAAAAATCCCAGGTGATCCTTTTTCAGAATCGAAGGGGTTATTCTCCCTACCAGGTCTGCCGGGTCTGCGGTTGGATACCACATTGCCGCGACTGTGACGTAACACTCACCTTTCACAAGAAAACGCACAAACTGCATTGTCATTATTGCGGAAGGCAGTACCCACCCGTATACATATGCGAAGCCTGCGGCAGCGACCAGTTCATTCAGAATAATTTCGGCACAGAAAGAATAGAAGAACAGATAGAAGAACTGTTCCCGGAGGCCGGCGTTGCGCGAATGGATGTTGACAGCGTCAAAGGCAAGCACGCACATGACACGCTGATCCAGACTTTCGAGAAGGGCAAGATCGACATCCTCGTCGGTACGCAGATGGTGGTAAAGGGACTGGACTTCGACAACGTGCAGCTTGTAGGCATTCTCGATGCGGACAGTCTGTTGAACTTCGCGGACTATCGTGTGAATGAAAGAGCATTTCAATTGATGGAACAGGTCAGTGGGCGCGCGGGGAGGAAGGATCAGGGCAGGGTGTCGATCCAGGTGATCAACACCAATCATCCTGTGTTGGAATACGTGCGGCAGCACGACTACACCGCGCTCTACAATTTTGAAATTGAAGGCCGAAAGCGGTTCTTCTATCCACCATTTTCAAGACTGATACTTGTTACCTTTAAGCACACCATCCGCGAAGTGGCTGAGGAGGCCGCGTTGATCATAGCCGGGCGAATGAAGCCACAATACGGTTCGTACCTGGTGGGCCCGGCTGAACCTATGGTTAACCGGATTCGGAATCAATACCTGTCGGAGATCATGCTAAAGTTGCCCAAAGATGGAAGTCTTGTGCGCAATTGCAAACAGTTCATCCTCGACCAGGTGGCCTACATTCACAATATTAAAAAGTTCAGGAGTGTTGTGATCATTCCTGATGTTGACCATTAATAGCCCGACATGAAAGAAAACCAATCGTTAAGAGAATTCAACACATTCGGTATCAATGCTATTGCAAGGTATTACTCGTGTTTCACTTCACTCGACGAACTGGAGGAGATCGTTGCCAGCAATTCAGCCCAGCCGTTTATGATCCTCGGTGGCGGAAGCAATGTTTTGTTCACAAAAAACTTCGATGGCCTGGTTCTGAAAAATGACCTTAAGGGGATCGAGATTGTAAAGGAAGATAACGACTACGCGGTTGTTCGTGCCGGAGCCGGGGAGTCCTGGCACGACCTTGTTTTGTTTGCTCTTGAAAATAATCTTGGCGGACTTGAAAATCTCTCGCTGATACCTGGCAATGTGGGCGCGTCACCCATGCAGAATATCGGCGCTTATGGAGTGGAGCTGAAGGATGTGTTCGAATCGCTCGAAGCCTTTGAAATCCACGACGAAACAACCGTTTCTTTGAACAAAGAAGATTGTGCATTTGGATATCGCGACAGTGTCTTCAAAGGAAAGTTCAAAAATCAATTCGTGATCACGAGGGTATGCCTTAAGCTGAACAAACATCACGAACTGAACACCAGCTATGGCGCCATCGAAGAAGAGCTGTCCAGGATGAAGGCGCCGCCGACGATTCATTCTATCTCACAGGCGGTAATCAATATCAGAAGTTCGAAGCTACCCGACCCGAAGCAAATCGGTAATGCGGGCAGTTTCTTCAAGAACCCTGCCATTTCACAGTCGGAATATGTTCCGCTCAGGACAAAGTATCCTTCCGTTCCAGGCTATCCGCAAGCTGATGGAACCGTGAAGATCGCGGCAGGATGGATGATCGAACAATGTGGGTGGAAGGGATATCGCAAAGGCGACATAGGTTGTCATGCAAAGCAGGCCCTGGTTCTGGTCAACTATGGAAATGGTACTGGCGCCGAAATCCTGGAATTGAGCAATGAGATCGTTGAGTCAGTTAAAAAGAAATTCAATATAGAGCTCGAAACGGAAGTGAATATTGTATAGAGAGAAACAGAAACAGGAACAGAAACAGGAACAGAAACAGAAACAGAAAGAGAAATAGGAAGAATTTCACGCCAAGCTCTTTGCGATCTTTGCGTCCTGCCCGAAGGGCAGGATTTGCCTTTGCGTGAATAATCTAAGCCACTAGTCCGAACGCAGTGTTTTCGCCGGGTTGGCAAAAGCCGCCCTCAAGGTTTGAATGATTACCGTAGAAAGTGTGATGAACATCGCCCCGATACCGGACAGGATAAATATCCACCACGAGGGATCCATTTTATAAGCATAATCCGCCAGGAAATATTGGATCAGCCACCAGGAAAGTGGAACGGCGATCAAAAACGAGATCAGCGAGAGCTGAAAGAATTCTTTCGATAACAGGACGAGTATGTCGGCTATCCTGGCGCCAAGTACCTTGCGAACACTGACTTCTTTGTTTCTTTTTGCGATCACAAAGGAGATGAGTCCATACAAACCGAGACAGCCGATCACAATACCCGCGAGGGCAAATAAAGAAAGAAAGGAAGTCAGGTTTTTTTCATTCTGGTAGAACTTCCGGATGTCGGCATCAAGAAAATCAAACTGATAATAATTGTCCGGGAAGATGGTCTGCCATTTTTTTTCTATCCCCACCAATGTGGCATTGGTCCATCCTGGTTTCAGCCGGATCATCGCATACCGGAAATTCCAGGGCTGATAAACAAAAAGATGAGGGGGTATACTTGTCCTCAGTCCCTGCGAATGATAATCCCTGGTGACTCCAATGATCTCACGTGCATTACCCCAGAAGGTAATTTTTTGTCCGATCGCCAGCTCCGGACGATCATAACCCATATCCTTTACAGCCGCTGAATTGACGATCACATTATTGGTATCTGAGGCATTGAACTGACGGCCGGCCAGCAAGGGTATGTTGAAGAAAGTAAGATAATTGGTATCGCAAAACTGCATGCGGTATTGCTCTGATGCTTTTTCAGTACCACGATAAGCGACGTCTGTCCACCACCAGTTGCGCTGTCCTGATGGCGTAGTTAATCCAAATGTGATATCAGCAACTTGTGCATCACGTAATGCCATGTCACGAAACCTTGCCCTGGAGTTGGCTGCTCTGTCAGGCATTGGCACCGTGATCCGTCCTTCCTGAGCGAAGCCAAGGTCCTTACTATAAAAATAATTTATTTGCCTAACCCCCGCGAGGGTAGCAATGACCAGTAGCTGCGCGATAACCAATTGCAGCACCACCAAACTTCTCCTGATCAATATGCCTTTCCTGGTAGCACTGATCGCTCCCTGCCTTAGCAACGAAAGCGGTTGCAAGCCAGTTGACGCGAAAGCAGGATAGAGGCCGGAGATTAAAACAATTGCAACTCCAAGCAATAGGATAAAGGCCAGAATATTGCCGTTGAATGAGTCAGACACTGTCGCCTGGCTGTTCAATATCCCGGAAGTAAATGGCATAAGGATCACGCTCAACACCACGCCAACGCCAAGTGAGAGCAAAACAGTGAGGCTGGTTTCGGTCAGGAACCGTGAAATGATATCTCTGCGTCCACCACCCAATAATTTGCGTATACCGATCTCGCGATTGCGCTGTATTGACTGAACCGTGGCAATGTTGATGTAGTTGATGCAGGCGATGAGGATCAGGAAGGCGCCGATATAGCCCAGGGCATAGAGCAACCATTTGGGCATGACATAATTGAAAGCATCTATCTCCGTGTTGAAATGTTTGCTGGCGATAGGTTCTAACTGAAATGAAGTGAAGGCCGATTCTTCTTTTTTCTGCAATGCCATCGCGGTGAGTTGTTTCGCGATCCTGTCCGGTGAGGCAGTGGGAGCAAGAAGGATATAACCCTGGAAATGGGAGTCTCCACCACCCCACGTGTTTTCATTCGCATAAGAGTTGTCGTATTTTTTTAATGTTTCGAAAGACAGGATCATCCTGAATTGAAAATCGGAGTTGCGGGGCATTGTTTTGATCAGCCCGGTAACGGTGATATCTAACCGGTTGTCGAGCCGGAAAGTTTTGCCAACGGCATCCTTCGTTCCAAATAATCTGAATGCAGTCGGCTCATCGAGCACAGCCTGGAAGGGGGCAGACAAAGATTTTTTCGGTGCGCCTGAGATCCAGTCGACGTCCAGCATCTCAAAAATCTCGGGATGAACAAAGAAAGTTCCTGGCTGATCAAAGATGCGATTGCCAATCTTGATGGCTTGTGGCTCGATTTCATGAACCGCGGCAACCTTTTCAATACCTGGGATCTGAGTCCTGAGGGTTTTAAGTACACCCATTGGAGCCTGTGAATTCAACTCATTGTACTCACTGGTGCCGAGGAGTTCGTAAACCCGGTTCGCCTTTTTATGATAGGAATCAAAACTATTCTCAAAACGAATAGCCTGAAACAGGTCAAGTGCAATGCCAATACTCAGCGAAAGTCCGATGATGTTGATCAGGGAATAGCTGCCGTTGCGCAATAGCAGTCTCCAGGCGAATTTCAGGGTGTTGAGCATAATAGCTAGATTGATCGCTCTGAGACAAATGGCATGCCCAACGCCAAACCCTTTGATTAGAACGATTTAGAAAACGCCATCAGAAACCATTGTCCGTTACTGATACAATGACTGTCCCTATGTCTAACTCAAATCATCTTTATCAAAGTCATCCTCAGTGAGCCCCGAAGTGCCGAGGTTGATCATCGAACCCATCAGGTCCTTGAATTCGATACGATTCTCCACGACCTTTTTGCTGATCAGCGAATAGGATGAAAGGCCATGCAATACAAATTCCATCATCAGTGCGGTTTCTGCTTCGGAAGCCTGTTTGAAGTATTTCTTCACCAGACCGTAAAGACCATCGACCTGGTAAAGCGACCTGATCTTCTCTTCGTCTGTGGCGGAAAATAATAAGTTCAGTGAATTACCTTTGTCGAACCAACCCTGGATGGATTTATAAGGATTGTCATTGGCCTGCTGGGTGTTTCTTTTTTTCTTTATCGCGTCGGGATTGGGAAACAACGTAACAAACTGTGAGCGGATAGCCTTTTCAACGAGATTCATTGCCACCTGGAAGGGGCCTTCCTGTTCGCCTTCATACACCAGCTCGATCTTGCCGGTGATGGAAGGTATGATGCCGACGAGGTCACTGATCCAGACCTGTGTTTGTTTTTCCTTATTGAGGATAGCACGACGTTCCGCTGAACTGTAGGCGTTCTCCATTGCGGAGATGCTCAGCCTCGCTGAGACTCCGCTTTTCTTGTCAACATATTCACTGGCGCGGGCCTCGAAGGAAATCTGTTCAATCAGCCTTTGCACGAGGTCGCTGATCCTGACCCGGTTTCGCTGTTGTTCGTCGATCGTTGCTTCCTGCACGGTTATAGACAATGCGGTCTCGATGTTCTTTGGATAGTGGGTGAGGATCTGGCTCTGAATACGATCCTTCAGCGGAGTTACGATCGAACCCCTGTTCGTGTAGTCTTCGGGGTTAGCAGTGAATACAAAGAGTATGTCTAGCGGTATGCGTAGTTTGAAGCCGCGGATCTGCACATCACCTTCTTCGAGGATGTTGAACAGGGCCACCTGTATTCTTGCCTGCAGATCGGGGATCTCGTTGATGACAAAGATGCAGCGGTTGCTGCGTGGGATGATGCCATAATGAATGACCAATTCGTCCCCGAAATTCAAACGGAGGTTCGCTGCCTTAATGGGATCGATGTCACCTACGAGATCTGCCACGCTTACATCAGGTGTGGCAAGTTTTTCACCATACCGCTGACTCTTGTGCAGCCATTCGATCGGCGTATCATTTCCCTTTTCCGCAATCAGGTCACGGCCGTATTTTGAAATAGGGGCCAATGGGTCGTCATTAATTTCGCTGCCCGCGATATAGGGAACGTATTCATCGAGCAGGTCGGTCATCTGCCTGGCCATTCTCGTTTTTGCCTGGCCACGAAGACCCAGAAAAAGAATATTGTGTCTGGATAGCAGTGCTCTTTCCACATCGGGGATCACGGTTTCTTCATAGCCGATGATTCCTTTGAAAGAACTCTGGTCGTTCTGCAGTCTGTTGATCAGGTTGTCCCTGATCTCGTCCTTGATCGATTTTGGTTTGTATCCACTTTTCTTTAGTTCGCCTAATGTCTTTATCTTATTGCTGTTCATATATAATTATCTCCACGTAATAATGCTCAAATAATACAGGTTGTCACAAATTGTTTTGCAGGCGGAACGCAAAGCCGGTTTTGCAGATCAATAAACGGTCTTTCTTTTTCCGCTTTCGAAGTCGCGAAAAATAAACGCCCCAAGCCTGTCGAGTGAGGCGAAGAATGCTTTGCCATTATTGGTTTCTGTAAACTCCTGGACAAAGCGTTGCAGATAAGGATCCGTAGCGATCATAAAAGTAGTGATCGGTATCTTCAGTTTTTTACACTGTGCGGCAAGATTGAGACACCTGTTGGTGATCTTCCTGTCGAGACCGAAACTGTTCTTATAATAACGCTTTCCGATCTTCAGACAGGTGGGTTTGCCATCCGTGATCATGAAGATCTGTTTGTTGGGATTCTTTCTCCTGCGCAGAATGTCCAGCGCCATTTCAAGGCCGGCAACCGTGTTGGTATGATAGGGTCCCACTTCGAGGTAGGGAAGGTCTTTGATTTCAACCGGCCAGGCATCGTTTCCAAAAACCACGATGTCCAGAGTGTCCTTGGGATACTTGGTAGTGATCAATTCACTGAGTGCCATTGCCACTTTCTTGGCAGGAGTGATGCGGTCTTCACCATAGAGGATCATCGAGTGCGAGATGTCGATCATCAGTACCGTTGAGGTCTGCGATTTGAAATCCGACTCGCGGATCGTGAGGTCGTCCTCGCTCATGCTGAAATTCTCGATACCATGGTTGATCTGGGCATTTCGGATGGAAGCCGTAAAGTCGATCTGCTCCAGCGTGTCCCCAAACTGGAATGGCCGGGATTCCGGATTCAATTCATCACCCTGGCCAGGTTTGAAGGTTTGGTGCTGACCTGATTTGGTTTTTTTAAGCTTGCCGAAGATCTCTTCGAGAGAGCGTTTACGTATTCCCTGTTCGGTCTTAGCGGTGATCTTTATCTGGCCCTTTTCCTGGTCGTCTTTGATATAGCCCTTCTCCCTCAGGTCTTCGATGAAGTCACCCATGCCATATTCACCATTGGTTACTTCATATTCCTTGTCCAGCTGATTCATCCAGCTCAATGCCTCGGAGACGTCTCCATTCGTGTAGGTGAGCAACTGCATGAAGATGTCCAGCAGCTGTTCAAAAGCGGTTTTTCCTTCTGCACGTGGATCAAATTTCGAAAATTGATACCCTTTCATACCGCCCAATTTCGCTAAATAACCATTATAAAAAAAATTCCCCGTCAGCCCTTATGGGTTGTCGGGCGCCTGCACAGGAGCCTGTACCGGAGTCTGGGGTGGACTCAGGGTATCAGGTTTCAGCTCAATCCCTTGATTTCCTTTATTATACTGCGTTTCCCATTGTTTTAATTGTTGAAGGATCTGGTAAGAAGAAAGGATGTCATAGGCGAAGGTCCGCTGCTTGTCGGAGAGGGCGCCTTCCTTGTTGTTCAGGATCGCTGCCGCCTGCATGGCCAGCTGCTCGTTGTTCAGGTCCTCTTCGCCAAGGCCACGGTAATAGGCCAGCTGCTGCTCGAGGTCTTTCTTCAACGAGGCATTCACCTTTGTTGCAATGGCAGTTTCACCACTCTGGTAGGCTGCTTCGAGGAAGTCGGCGGATATGCTGTTGTGGAAGTTGCCGCGGTTGGAGGTCATGCCATAAGGCACGTTAACCTCATTTACATTCTGGTCATATTTCTCCAACACTTTCTTCGCAGAGTCCTTGTTGCCCTGGGCCACCAGGTATTTTGCCAACGTCGCGTGGGCCAGGCGGATACTGTTGATATGCCTGCGATTCTCCTCGTCATAATAAACTCCGGGTACTTTAGCATTTCCATAACGGAATTTCTCCATCACATTCTTGTAGGCGATGTCGGTTTCGACGCCGCTGTTTTCCACCGGCACCAGGCGGTATGACAAACCTTCGAGACGCACATATTTTTCGAGACCGAGGGCCTTTAGTTCCTGCGTGGAAGTAAAATAGATCGGACGTTTCCAATGGTTGGCTGCGATCATCGACAAAACTGCGAGGTCATTTTTCTGCAGGAAATTTCTCGTGACGTCGATCTTGATTTCACTCACGATGCTGTCACCCGGGTTGAACTTCATGGTTTTCTTCACCGCCTCAACGTCCACGGGGATGGTCAATTTTTTGACAGGAAGCACATTGGCCTGGTCGCCGCTTTGCATGCTCACCTTGTTTCTCTCGTCGTCGCTCGCGACGACTTCGCGCAGCAATTTTTCGAGGTCATAATATTTATTCTGATCATAACCTGGCAGGGCGTAGACCGGGATTACATTTCTGTTGTTGCCCTGGATTTGTTCGGGGGTGAAGATCACATCTGTCGGAGGACTTTCATTGAGTTTGTAACGCAGCTGGTTGATGTACCAGTCGGTGCCGAGCAAACTGTAGTTGATCACACGAAGGTCAGGACGAATGCCTTCCACTTCCTGGGCGTACCAGAGGGGGTAGGTGTCGTTATCGCCAAAGGTGAGCAGGATCGCATTCTTCTCGCAACTCTGCATGTAGTTATTTCCGAGATCGCGCGCGAGGAATTTTTTGCTTCGGTCATGGTCGTTCCATTCCTGTGAGGCCATAAGAATTGGCACCGCGAGAAGGCAGACCCCGAAGGATGCATATGATGCGAGATCGCCATTAATAAACTTTTGCAGTTTCTCCTTCATCCAGAGTACGCCAAGTCCGATCCATATAGCAAAGGCATAGAAGGAACCCACATAGGCATAGTCACGTTCACGCGGCTGGTAGCCTGATTGGTTGAGGTAGATGACTACAGCGAAACCGGTGAAGAAAAATAGCAGAAATGCAATAAAGAAATCCCTTGAATCCCTTTTATACTGGAAGGCAACGCCGACGAGCCCGAGGATCAGTGGCAGGAAAAACAAATGATTGTTGGCCTTGTTCGTCTTTCCTGCAGTGTCGGGCAATTTGTCGGTTGGACTGTGAAAGAGATTGTCGACAAAGTTGATGCCGCTGTTCCAGTTGCCATCGCGAATGTTGCCGAAACCCTGGAGGTCATTTTGTTTGCCCGCAAAGTTCCACATAAAATATCGCCAGTACATCCAGCGAAACTGGTAGTCGGCAAAATAGCGTACTTCATTGGCCATGGTAGGATCTTCACCTTCGGCAACGCCGCCAAATTCGCGATAGACAAATTGCTGGTTGCGTTCATTGCCATTGTCGTACATGCGCGGGAAAAGATGCGCCGTTTCCATGCCGGCGTAATTCTGTTTCTGGATATGACCGGCCTCTTCGTATTTGTCCTTGCCTTTTACATAAAGTTCACCTTCATTCACAAAATCTTCGTTGGTTGTTTCTTCGGTAAAGAAGGGTCCATAGAGTATGGGCCAGTCGCCATATTGTTCACGGCTGAGATAACCTACGAGACTAACAGGATTATCCACATTATACATGTCTACCGTCGGGTTCGCGTTCGAACGGATCAGGGTAGTGAAATAAGTGGAGTAACCGATGACGATGAAGACGGTTGACCAGATGGATATTTTTAAGAAGGCAGATATTTTTTGTTTATAGCTGTTGCAGATAGCGATGAGCACGCCGATCCCAATCAGCAGTAATAAAAAGGAGCCACCGGACTTCAGGAAGGGAAAACAGAAGAGCAGCACGATGGCGCCGAGCCATAACGGAAAGCCCCTGAATTTCTGTATCTGTTGAGGCGTAAATCGCAGGCCAATAATGAGCAGCCCGGCCATCAACAAAAAATAAAATATAAAGCCCACGAAAAAGGGTGTGCCCAGTTGGTTGACGAAGAAGATATCGAAGGCACCTGCACCCTTTATCGACCACTGTATGATGGCCACCTGCACAATGCCGGTAATCAGACAGCCGGCGAGGAACGCGAAGAAGGTGCCCCAGGGCGTTACCTTATAGCGTTTGAAATAATACACCATAATAATGGCCGGGATAGTCAGCAGGTTCAGCAAGTGGACGCCGATGGACAGCCCCATCATGTAGAATATGAAAACCAGCCACCTGTCGGCGCGTGAAAATTTATGCCCGTCGGTGCTGCTCTCCTGGTCCACTTCGTGTTCCCACTTGAGGATGGCCCAGAATACCACGGCGGTGAAGAGGGAGGAGAGTGCGTATACTTCACCCTCCACGGCGCTGTACCAGAAAGAGTCGGAGAAGGTGTATGCGAGTGCACCGACAACGCCTGCGGCCATGACGCCAATGACCTGGTCGCGGGTAAGCAGGCCTTTCTTGCCTTTCAATACCAGTTTACGGCCGAAATGCGTGATGGTCCAGAACAGGAATAATATTGTAAATCCGCTGGCGATGGCGCTCATGAAATTGACACCACGGGAAGCACTGGCGGGGTCGTCGCCGAAGAGTACGATGAAGAAGCGGCCGAGAAGGATGAACATGGGTGCTCCGGGCGGGTGGGGGATCTGGAGTTTGAATGCACTTGATACGAATTCACCGCAGTCCCAGAAGCTGCCGGTCGGTTCCATGGTCATTACATAGACCGTGCAGGCGATCAGGCACACTATCCATCCCACGATGTTATTCATTCTGTTGAAACTCATAAATTCAGCGTGTTTTTAAACTTGGCAAACCTACAGGAATTTTATATATAGTCAAACTGGGTAATGATAAGCGGCTCAGGTGAACTGGATCCTTACGGTCTGGTAGAACAAGCGGGTCTGCTGGGTGCTGGATCTCTCTGTAAAACCCTGCAGGCCGAAGAGTCCGGCGGCATTGCCTTTGTTGATGGCGATTTCGAGGTAGCCGGCCGAATTGAAGAGGGCCAGCTTTTCTCCTTCTTTCACATTCGCATAGGTTTCGCTGATAGCATTGATCATCTCGTCTCTTTTAAATATGATCTTGAAACTGCGGCCCTTCCGCTGTTCTTCGAACTGGTCGTGGGTGATGTTGACGATGATGTTTTCAAAATGGTCGATGAAGAGGATCTGGCCCTCCATCCAGTTTTCGCCCAGCAGGGGACGAAGGTGATTTCTTTCCATATATACCGGGTCGGGAAAGCCTATGTCAGTGATAGACGTGCCGGCCTGCAGTTGCTGGATGGCCTCGGCCATGATGCGCGTCAGGTATAGGGTGTTCTTCACTTCTGTTTTCGAGAGCGGCAGGCCCATCAGCATTTCAGGAGCTTCTTCCAGGATCATCGGAAGAAGGCCATTGTCTGCACAGAGGATGAACTGGTCTTTATGATAGGAGAGCAGTAGCTGTTCCGGTTTTTGCTCGAAGAGGTTGACAAGGACCAGGTGATAACTGAATGAGGGAAAATTTTTTATCGCGTTGCGACATACATATGCTGCCTGGGAGATGTTGAATGGTGCCAGGTCATGGGTGATGTCGATCAGTTGGAATGCGGGGTTCACTTGTAACAACTGCCCTTTCACTGCTCCGACCAGGTAGTCCTGGTGGCCGATGTCGGATGTGAGGGTAATTATTGGCATGTGGTCGTTTTCGTTTTCGGAAGGAATGGATCAGCGGATTATTTTTTCAGTTTGCCCTTGTCGAAATAGAATCTGCGCACCAGCCGGTCGGTCAGGGAGGGAAAGAATTTATTCAGGAACACGGTTCTTTTGCCGTCGAAGGTCATTATCAGGGAGCGTTTTCGTTTTTCTATCGCTTCAATGATCTGGCTGGCTGCCTCGGGGGCGCTCATCAGGGTGGATTCGTCCATAGGATTTTGTTTCTGGGCATTTCCGTCCTGGTCGAGGGCCACGTTGCGGATATTAGAGGTGACGAAGTTTGGGCAGACCCACATTACGTTTACTTCGTCGCCCATCAGTTCGGTGCGGAGAGCTTCGAGCCAGCCCTGGAGGGCAAATTTTGAGGCCGAGTAGGCGCTGCGACCCGGCAGACCGCGATAGCCAGCGATGGAGGAGATGCCGATGATGGACCCTTTGCGGGCGGTGATCGAGGGCAGGGCGAAGCTGGTACAGTAGACCGCTCCATAGAAGTTCACGTCCATCACCCGGCGCATCACGTCGATGTTCACGTCTTTCACCAGGGCGCGCATGGAGATGCCCGCGTTGTTGATGAGAATGTCGATACCGCCGAAGGTTTTGATAGTAGAGTCGATAAAATTCTTGCAGTCCTGTTCATTGCTGACGTCGGCGGCCACCGCGTGGAAGGGGGTACCGGGGTTTTGCGTTTGCAGGGCGTAAAGTTTGTCGTGGTTGCGCCCGCAGGTGGCGATTTTGGCGCCCAGGGGGATGAGGGTTTCGATCAGTGCCTTGCCGATGCCTTCGCTTCCTCCCGTAATGGCTACTACTTTATCTTTGAAGAATGACATGAGAACCCTGTTATAGGAGCAAAAGTAAGAAAGCGCGCTCTCATTCAACTGAATACAATCGGAAGGTTTCTCTTATCTTGAAGTTCAGAACCAAATTTTCGCACAAATGATGAAGTACCTGTTAACGTGTTTTTGTATGGGTGCCTGCTGCCTGAATGGATTCAGCCAGGACAGCGCCCCCAAGTTTGCCATTATTCCCGTGCCCGTATCGATTACACCGGGGTCAGGGACGCTTACCCTGCCTGCGCAGGTAACCGTATTCGGCGAAGGAAAAACGGATCCGACGCCTGTCATTGCCTCGCTTAAAACAGGTCTGGAAAAAACTGCCGGCATCCAGATTTCCAAGTCCACCGATGCTGCCCAGGCGACCATCGTGTTGTCGGCGCCAAAGAATGGTGGGGACAGTCTCGGTAAGGAAGGCTATCAACTTTCGGTGGGCCCTAAACAGATCCGGATCAGCGCCAATGGTGGTGCCGGGTTCTTCTACGGGGTGCAGACCCTGCTGCAATTGTTGCCAGCGGGCAGCGCTTCCGTAAACAGTGGCACACATAGTTGGTCGCTGCCTGTCGTGGAGATCACCGACTACCCGAGGTTTGGCTGGAGAGGTCTGATGCTGGACGTTGCCCGACATTTCTTCACCGTTGAAGACGTGAAGAAATATATTGACGTAATGGCCATGTACAAGTTCAACCTCCTACACTGGCATCTCACCGATGACGAGGGGTGGAGGATTGAGATCAAGGGATATCCGATGCTGACTGAAGTGGGCGCCTACAATGCGAAGCGCGTGGGTTATTTCGGCACCTTTGCAAAACCCGATGCCAGTGAGCCCCGCACCTATGGTGGTTTTTATACACAGGAACAAATTAAGGACGTAGTTCAATACGCCAAAGAAAGATACATCGACGTGATGCCCGAAGTAGACGTGCCTGGTCATAGCCTGGCAGCCGTAGCTTCCTACCCTGAATTGTCCTGCACGCCCGAGGCCAATACCTACAAGGTGAGGTCGGGTGAGGAGATCATGGACTGGTCGCATGGCCATCCGCCCATCGCGCTGCTGGATAACACCCTTTGCCCGGCCAATGAAAGAGTCTATGGATTCCTGGATACGGTAGTGACCCAGCTGGCTGCGCTCTTTCCATTTGAATACATTCACATGGGAGGGGATGAGTGTCCTAAGAATTACTGGGCGAAGACGCCCGCCATCCAGGCGCTTATGAAGAAGAAGAAATTGAAGAACATGATGGAGGTGCAGAGTTATTTTACAAAGCGGCTCGAGAAGATCGTGATGTCGAAGGGTAAGAAGTTTATGGGCTGGGATGAGATACTCGAGGGCGGGCTGGCACCCAACGCGGTGGTGATGAGCTGGAGGGGCATCAAGGGTGGGATAGAAGCCGCCAAGCAGGGACACGAAGTGGTGATGAGTCCGACCACCTTTGCCTACATTGATTACATGCAGGGCGATCCCATCACCGAACCTAAGGTGTATGCCACGTTGCGATTAAATAAATCCTATGAATTCGAGCCTGTGCCTGACGGTGTGGATCCGAAGCTGATCAAGGGAGGACAGGCCAATTTGTGGAGCGAACAGATTTATAATTTACGTACGGCTGAGTATATGACCTGGCCGAGGGGCTGGGCGATCGCCGAGAGTGTATGGTCGCCAAAGGAGAAGAAGAACTTCAACGATTTCTTTGCGCGGGCAGAGCAACACTTCGCGCGCTTTGATTCTGCCGAGATCAAGTATTCGCGGGCATCTTATGATCCCATTTTTAATATTAGTAAGAAGGATAGCGGCTTGATGGTCAAGTTGAGTACTGAGGCGCCGGGGATTGATATTTATTACAGTTTTGATAATTCTTTTCCCGATCGTTTCTATCCGAAGTATAGTGATGTGTTGAGTGTGCCGAAGGAAGCCTCAATGCTGAAGGTGATCACCTACAAGGGAAAGGAAAAGGTGGGAAGGATGATTACCATGCCAATGGCCGAGATAAAGAAGAGGGCCGACCAGAAGGTTAATTATCCATAAACTTTAAGTTTGGAACAAAATGGATTTGAACCTATTTTTGCACCCCGAACGAAAATTACCCTTCAGCATGGGGTGGTGATTTTTGTGAAAGGATGATTCCGTAGCTCAGTTGGTAGAGCAATACACTTTTAATGTATGGGTCCTGGGTTCGAGTCCCAGCGGGATCACAGAAAATGCCCTGAAACATACGCTAAAGCGAGTTTCAGGGTTTTTTGATTTTAAGAGTTGGCCTTGGGTTCAGAAACAAAACCCTGTAGCAGACAATATTTCAGTATATTCAAGATGGCTATCAGCAATACTAAAAATGCTCACTCCCTAACAACGGCTTTATTTCTGCCCCCCCTTTTGAAATCCTTTTCAAATCGCTTCCCCTGTTGAAACGTGCGGTAATTTAATTCTGACACTTTCAATTATTGGCCATGCAAACAAAAGCTTTGCTCATCGCTATGAGCTTGACTACTAATCTTGCCAACTCACAAACTGTTGAAGACTGGCAGGCAGCTGAAGGCAAAAATGCTTGTAACAGCATCCCCTATTCAGATTATCGGGAAAGTTGTTTAGGTTATCGAAAAGACAAAGATTTCTATTGCAAGTCGGAGTCTACCACAGTTTCCTGGGATCCGAGGGAGACAAAATCACGGATTGAAAAGACTTCTGCAGATATTAGGGACCAAACCGGGCTAAGAGATAATCTAGACCGGGAGAAAAATCAAAGTTCGGATGACGCCAAAAAAAAGAGCCTTGAAGAAGAGATTGGTAAGATGAACGAGAAAATTCGCAGGCTGGAATCACAATTAGAAATACAAAAAGCAAATTTGAGAGACGATCAAAACAATGTGAGAAACATGTTGCCAGATCTTGAGCGTTGCGAACAAATCCGAGCTGCAACACTGAAACTTTTTGACGATGTAATCAGCAAAGCGCGCGGTGAAAGTGATGCTCTGATAAAACCTATCGCCGACCGCCTCATAACACGATGGAGAGAAGGACAAGTGAATCATCAAAAAGAATATGATATTGTCAGGTTTCGGATCCAAACGCTCAAGCTAATGTTAGATTAGTTATCTCTCGCATTCCCCTTACTCAGTCCAAAACTCAAACTGTAATACAATGAAACATCTGCTATACTGTTTCCTGGCGGTGACGATATTATGCACCTGCAAAAAGGAAGATGACAACGCTCAGCAGGCCGGCGATTGTAAGTGGCAAAGGAATAGTTCTGGTTTCAAGCTCCTTGACGTCGACTATCAGGAAGACACCACCGCATGTCCTCTTGGAAAGGTTGCCAAGTTTCAGAATATCAGCGGGTCTAAATTAAGGTATTTCGTATGCTTTAAGCTGGAAGCAGGCGGCTGGTCAACTCATCAGGGCGAACTCAACTACCCGGATACTGTTGAACTAAAAGTTTGTGAAAATACATCAATCATAAATTATTCGGCGATCGTTGCTGAGGGAAATGGTAGCTGTCAATTACCTGACTGTGAATAATTGCCGTTCAATCCTTTTGGTGGTAGCCGTCCGTTCTTGAAGGCACAAATATTTTACATATATATTCATGAAGGTCAGATCGTTTTAGTAGAGGATGATGAGGTCATAAGCCGTGCAAGAATTAAGCGCGAAAAACAATGAAAAAGACAGCTTAATTGGTGATTTGCAAAGCCATATCAATGATTTAAAATCATTGATAATAAAAGAAGGTAGTGGTGGATCAATCACTTCCGCCGCTTTTCTAAAAAAAAACGCTCCTAATCGTTTCCGCAGTAATTCCACTATCAGTTATTACATTCCTGATAATTCAGGGCATGCTCAAATCAGGATTACTGATGCTGCGGGTCGTATAATAAAAACCTTCAACGCCGCGAAGGGAGGAGGCACGATAACGATTAGAAGCGGCGAATTGGCCGCTGGATATTATAATTACACGTTGTACATAAACAACAATATGGTAGATACAAAGAAGATGGTGCTGATAAAGTAATATCACGCTTTAGGTTGCATGTTGTAGATTGTTTATTGAAGTCTTTAGAGTGAGCTATGTTCCCATCATTTCCACGCCTGGCTTATTACAGCACTAATTGGGGCGATCATTGGAGCGGCTCCGAATTTTTCAGTAAGTTCCTTTTCGACCTTAATTTTTATCTCGTCGATCCAGGCAGGATTACGCTTTTTGATCTCATCATAAATGCCTCCGCCCTCCACAAAACCGTTCGCAGCTTCTTTTGCGGATGGACTCACGGAAAAAAGCTCTACATGTTCAACTGATATTTTTTCAAACCCAGCATTCCGCAATAATGAGTTTATCACAGCTTCATCATTCATCGAGGTTGCAAGATTATATGACTCAGGAAGCGGTCCTTCGAGGTATTTCTTTGCTATGTTTCTGGAAATATAGGACGTGGGGTTTTTCTCCAACTTGTCCCAGGTTGTAAATAATAATACCCCACCCGGTTTTAGAACCCGATATGCCTCGGCAAATGCTTTTGGTTTATCAGGAACAAACATATATCCAAAACAACAAACAACCAGGTCGATACTATTGTCGCGAAAAGGGAGCTGTTGCGCATCTATATTTTGCCAGTCGATATCAAGATCGCGCAGCTTCTTTTTTGCTACGGCTAACATCTCCTCGCTAATATCCGAAGCGATTAGTTTTGCCGAGGGTGGAATTCGCTCCCCAATGTGCCGGGTAACACGCCCTGTTCCGGACGCAATTTCCAGTATAATAGAGGACGGGACGGCGTCAATTCGTTTTGCAACTTCTATGGCATATGGCTCAAAGAATAAGGGCCCAAAAAATTGATCATAGTGAGTAGCAGTTTCTCCCGGTAAATCAGGGGAAGCAACTTTAGTCGAGGGATCATCCATAAAATATTCATTTTGTATTTGAAGATTTGGCACAACGGTTCGCTCCGGCTTCCAATTCATTTGAATTACTTTCATAAATATATAACGGGCAGATTTTTTCGCTGATTTTATTTGTATTATTAGTTAACCTCTTCAAAAGCAAAGGATTCAGATTACTTCCCAGAATTTGCTTCCATCCTTGTTCAAATCTGTTCCTTACAAATGAGGGTCGCGCGGGAAACTTTCCAGCCCAGTAAGTGTGAGTGCAAGCCACGGAATGTTTGCCTTGCGCTGTTGGTAAGCGAAGAATACCTCAGGTCAGGCTGGAGTTTTGTATCTTGAATTGAAGGCTTGATACGGCTTTTTTGTTTCTGGCATTTAAAGAAAAATCGTATAAAACAATATTTCAACGGACACAAGACAATTGTAATTTTAGTGATTTTTTTAGTGATATTTCGCGTTAGAGATTTTAATAGATCAATCAATTCAAAGTCAAAAAGAATAAACTGTCAGCAGCCTTAAACTTACGATTAGGAAAGAAAATAAAGAGTTCTTTTTTCTCAAATTATACTCAATTTTTTCAGCGCGGAATTCTCTCATTTTGGAAGAAGTTTGTCAAACATGCAGTCATAGGTTTTTTTGCAAAACGTTGTCTCCGCTTGTTACAGAAGTGTGATTGCCATTTACGTCGACCTTGTAGTTCTGGTATATCTACCCCTGAACAACCGTTGTGCCGTTATCCAGTTCATAACTCGCATTTTTTAAGACATTATTTATTTTTTGGATAAAGCGGCGTATAACCTGCCCGGCCGTCCTTTCGAATGAATACGACCAAGGCTTTCATAGGTTTATCCTGGCTGGGATTGATGGAAACGGAATGAATCACATTTCTTCTCTCGTGAAATATATCGCCAGTGTTAACAGTATCCGGTTTTTTAAATTCCTGCCCGATAAGGGCAGTCCCTTCCAGAACTGTTACAAATACATCGCAATCATGACGATGCGAAATAGTATCCGATTGTCCGGGCGCTAACTCGAAAATACGAGACTCGAACTTGAATTTTGAAAGTTCGTCGTCCGACAAAAACGTCGAAATATTAAAGTCGCCCTTTGAAGTTGTTGATCCACCGGCAAGATCCGGCGGAGACATCGAAGTGTGCGCAGCATGTGGCGAAGGAGCGCACCCAATAGCAGTCCCCGCCTTGTCAATTGGTAAATTCTTATCAGGATTATCGTTAATCGTTGCGAGAGAAACATGTCGGGCCAATACGGAGATAAATGCCAGACAACCCAGCACCATGGGAACGATTTTTCTCATAAATCAGTTTTTAACCAAACTTACGGATAATTATAAAAATAAAACTGTGCATTGATCTCTAAATTTGTCTGCAATTGGCCATTATCACAGATGAAAAAACCTCTTGAATTTCAAGAGGTTTTTTGTACATTTTTTAGCCATCTACATAGTGCTCAGATTTGATGCATGAAATAATTATTGTTCATTAAGCACCTCAAGGATGGTAAAGGTTCTTTTACCTGCAGGCACCTGCCATTGAACCTTTTGCCCTCTTCGAAATCCTATCAGCGCAGTTCCAATTGGGGCCATGATCGAAATTCTGTTTTCTTTGATATTTGCCTTGTCGGGGGTGACCAGCATCAATTCCATTATCTCATCTTTGTCTTCCGCCTTTATTTTTACCGTAGAATTAAGTCTAACTACGTCGAGAGGAAAATCATCCTTATTTACCAGCGTTGCCCTTTTTAGTTCAATTTGCAATTCTTCTGCATTTCGCCGGTCAAAACGTGACTTTCCAGAACCTCCGTTAAGATAAGAGAGCAGGAGGCTATAGTCATCTCTTCTAAGAACCAGTTGATTATTTATTTTTTGCATGACATTTTAGTTTAATTGTAATTCAAATTGCTGTTGTTTCTTTTGGGGAGTATCACTTTTACAATATATCTCTTTGAAATTCATGATAGTTTGTTCATCTACCCCTCGAAAGAATTTTGATGGTTGAATATTTTTTATATCAGAAAACCCACAGGCCTCCATCATTTCTCTAACCGCCTTTATTGTATTCATATGGAAATTGAACTCGTTTTATATTTCGTAACATCTTAATATTTTTTAAACATAAGCAATATACATTTCAACACTTCTCTCCCTAAGATCGAACTACGGTGAGCACTATACAGATAGTCACACCGATACCAATTTGTTTCTGCCTTTAAGTGTCTTTTCCGCTTGCGGCACTACCAACTTAGAAAGAATCCTTTGCCAACTTTTGGCGTTTTTTTCCAACCTGGGAAGATTTCTAATTTCATCGATTTCCCTTTCGTAGAAAGTCACAACGCCAGTGTCGTTCTTATCATAGAATTCGAATTGAAGGTCAATACTCCTCAGAAACTCTTCAAATTCTTTAGTCTCTAATTCGCCTGACCCTATGCTGCCGTAGCTCTTCTTAAACGATATCGCAGCAACCTTAGTTAAGTCGATGAAGTACGGCTCAATCATTTCATTGCTTGCTTCAGAAACCAATAATACCTTTCTTATCCCATCTAAGGCAATGAGTCTATTTCCTAATGCCAAATGACTGGAAAACCGCAAATTATGTTTGGATCCGAATTCGCTTAGTAAGACATATTTATCTTTGGCAGATCTTGTAATCTTGTGTTCCATGTTGAGATGAAATTTTGTAGGGATGGAATATCCGAAGACCACCATCACATACACTGTAATGATTGTCGCAGATTGATTTATCAGAGTATAGCATAGCTACTAAGTCTCAGAATCAGGCACAAAAATATATTTTCCGTCTGCTATCTGAAATATCCGGTCGCTAATGCAAAAAAATAAAAATAAAATCAAGGCTGGAACCCCGGCCTGGTTGTTAAATGAGACCGGGGGTTAATTATGAAAGTCCTTACAAGTAGGAAAAAAACTCAACTTTCTGCTGAATTTGAAGCAATTGCAGGCGAAACACGGAAGTATCATACGCAAGCTGGGCTTGCGGTAAACAGATACGTATGTTTTTGAACCGTGCATTCGATGAAGTTAGTCAAAAAGTTGATGACACCATTAACAAACCGTAAGAAATTTGTTAAAGATTGCGGGTGCAACAAGGTCTCGCATGAATGCTTCTAACAATTGACTTGTGAGTAGATTCTGAGCTCATTTCCATCCGCCTTGCTATGGCTTGTGAGATTGGGAGTCCATTAAAAATCCGAGAAGGACCCCCATCTGACACCGATGTACATTTTTGCTTATTCGCTGTCTGGATCTCAATTGCCGATTGTGCCCTCAGCTATTTATTATATACCGAATCCAGACGTACAAAGTGTAAACTGTCTTGTCTATCATCTCCCATACGGCCAGATTTGCGGGCGTTTTATTTTTGGCACATTGTCAAATAGCACCAAAATGCTCCAAATCCTGGCGGCAAATTGAAAGGGACAAAATCAATTTTGTAACTGCCCGCTCGAATTGAGCTGAAACCTTTATCCAGCAGGGGATTCAGAATTTGAACATGCCCTATTCAACGTGACATGTGTTGGTGAGGATCAAACGGCGAAATGTGTCGTCAAATTGATTTGCTGGTATTTTTGCATAGCGTGCCATTTTTTACCCGGTCGTTTATCTTCTGAATGGTTTCAGAGTAATTGTGACGGCCACTCAGATAAGGAGTGAAGATAAAACCCTGTGTTTGTTATAAAGGATGGCTTTCGAGTTTCTCAAATGTTATGTAGCGGGAATGTAAATATCAAACGTAGCGCCCTTATTCAATTCTCCTTTTGCAGTGATGACTCCATTGTGGTTTTCCACAATTCTTTTTACGATCGAGAGCCCAATACCAGTGCCATTATATTCGTCTTTACCATGGAGGCGTTGAAATACTTCAAAAATCCTTTCGCTGTATTGCTGTTCGAATCCAATGCCGTTGTCAGAAACCCTTATATGGCAATACTTTAGTTCTCTATTTAGTTTTAGGTTATTTAATTTTGACCCTTCTGCTACTACGCTTTTGATTCTGATATACGGAGCTTCGTTGGGGTTGGAGAATTTAAGCGAATTATTTACCAGGTTAAATAGCAGTTGCCTGAATTGAAAAGGGATAATATCAGCTTCGCACATTTCATCAGCTTTTATAGCTGCCCGTTTTTGTTGAAGTTCCTCTTTTAGATCCTCTTTTACTTCTTCAACGATTAAATTTAAATCAGCCTTTTCAAATTTTCTTTCCCGGGTACTTGTGCGCGAATAAGCAAGAAGGTCATCGATAAGCGTTTGCATACGATTTGCGGCATTTTCGACTCTCCGCAGTTTATCTTTTCCACTATCAGACAAATTTTTAGATTCTCTCTCAATTATCTGGGTAGAAAATGTTTGAATCTTTCTTAGTGGCTCTTGTAAATCGTGACTTGATATGTATGCAAAAGTCTGAAGTTCTTTATTCATTTTTCCAAGTGCAATATTGGTGTCACCAAGTTCTTTTGTGCGCTCGGCGACCTGTTTTTCCAACTCATGGGTGAAGGCCTTTTCTGTATGAATATCTGTAAACGCGCCTACCCATTTTACTATTTTATTTTCTTTTTCAAAAACTGGTTCTCCGATTACCGTGTACCACCTGTACTCGCCAAGTTTGCTTTTGATTCGCACGTCACATCGATATAAATCGCCTGTTGCCAAACTGTGGGCCCATAATTTGGCATTTTCTTCCAGGTCATCAGGATGAATCATATCTTTCCATCCTGTTTCACCGGCCGGTGTTATTCCCGTGTACTCATTCCATCTTGCAGAAGCAAACAATGCATTCCCTTTATTATCTGTTTCCCAAACCAATTGGGGTAAGCTTTCGGCTAAGGAACGAAATTGTTTCTCGCTTTCCTCAATTTTTTTCCTTGCCTCAACTTTTTCGCTTACTTCTGTAACCGTTACAATCACACCTGAAATTTCTCCGTCTTCTTCTTTCAGGGGATGATAGAGAAAATCGAAGTAACATATTTCCTGCTTCCCATAACGGTTAACAGGTATAGCAACTTCATTACCATGATAGGGCAAACCCGTGGCGAGAACACCTGCCAATAGAGAATTGACGGACTCTTTCACTTCAGGCAATACATCAAATAAAGACTTGCCGACAAAGTCCTCTTCTTTTTTATCTACCAGTTGCAGGTAAGCTTCATTTGCCATTTCTACAACATATTGCGGCCCTCGTAAAATGGTGATACCAACAGGAGTCTGTTTCACTGTATTTCGAAATCGCTTATCGGCTTCCTCAATTTTCCGCCTGGTAATCACCTGGGGAGTGTTATCAAGTAGCCATACAGCAACCTTTTTTACGATACCTTCAATATTTTTTAGGGGGGCATACACAAAAGTCACATATATTATTTCTTCTTTGCCGTGCCGTTTCAGCATCATTTCCACCTCATTCGCATAAAACGAGGTACCCTCTTCAATCACTTTGCTAAGGGCCGATTCATAAATCCTCGCTTCTGAGAATGTTTCCCAATAGGGTTTGCCAGCGATTTCATCGTAAGACTTACCGGCGATTTCAACAAAACTGTCGTTTACGATTTCGCTGACCAGGGTTTCTGCGTCTATTACACAAATTCCGATTGGCGACTGCAATACCATACTGCGAATATTTTGTTCGCTTTGCTCAATTTGTTTCTTGGCGATATTTAGATCTGTAAGATCTACTCCTGTGTTCATCACACCATATATATTCCCTCTGACATCATATAACGGAGTTAGGCTGTAGTTAAAATAATACGTCAGTAATTTGCCATCTACAATAAGATCAAGTGGAGTGTTTTTAGTATGAAATGAATCCCCCGTAGTAAAAACAGTTCCTATTTGTTCAAATACCAATTGATTATCCAGTTCAGGAAGTACTTTTTTAAAGGATTTTCCAATAACATCATTTCCTTTCCCCCATATATCAATAATGGATTGATTAGCCAACTCAACGATCATTTCCTTTCCTACATATACAGCGATAGGAAAGGGGGCATTTTCTACAAGCGCACGGACTTTTTGTTCACTCTCTTCTACTTTCGATCGGGCAAGTACTTGCGGTGTTACCTCGATGGCTATTGCTACAATACCCGAAATGGTTCCATCGGCTTCTTTGAGGGCGTCATAGACAAAGTTTAGATAGGTTGTTTCCACTTTGCCATTTCGAGGTAGTTTAACAGGCCGCTCATTCGCTACAAATTTTTGACCCGTCGTGTAAACATTTTCCAGAAGTGCCTCTAAACCCTGTTCTTTTGCTTCAGAAAGGCCTTCAAAAATGGGTTTGTGCATTACCTGGTCGGCCTGTTTACCCCATACCGTAAGCATTTGCTCATTTGCAATTTCAACAATATAATTTTCTCCTCTGAGGATGCACATGGCAACGGGAGCCTGCATGATGTTATTAATGTATCGTGCGTTACTTTCCTTCAACGCTTCTGTTGCACTCATTTTTTCTGTGGTCTCTATGACCGTAACCAATACCCCTCCAACTTCTCCGTTGTCTTTTCTTATGGGGCTATAGGAAAAGTCGAAATAGCATTCTTCCTCATAACCATATCTGTTTAGAGGTAACATGAAATCCGGAAAGCCAACTGCCTTTCCATTCATGACCCCTTCGAACATGGATCCGATGATGTGCCATATTTCTGAAAATGTTTCACGGGTGCTGATCCCTAAAGCCTGGGGGTGTTTGGTAGCTCCCAGGATCGGACGATACCCGTCATTATATAACTGAGTATATTCACTGCCCCAGGCTATATACATCCCGAAAGGATTATCGAGCATAACGGCAACCATTGTGCGAAGACTATTGTGGCCATTCTGCTGGATCACCCAGAGGAGTTTGGCTCCAATCTGTAGCTCTTATCAGTTCACCCATCTCACCTCCGCCTTTGAAAAAGTAATGGTCAGAATTTTTAGGTTCATGTAATTAACTTATGAATGAAGTATAAATTTATCCCTCGTAGGTTGGGTTACTTTATCTTTTGATGTAAGGGTGACAGCCTCTAAAATGACCTTTTTCAATATATTATAGTCTCCGGGTTTTCGGATGTAGTAGCGGGCTCCTTTTTGATAAAGCAGGTCCACAATTTCCATATTGAGAGAGGTGGAAAAAATAATTACTGGAAGATTTTTAAGTTTATCAATTGTGTTTATTTCTGCCAAACACTCAAATCCATTTTTACGGGGCATGTTCAGGTCAAGAAAAAGTGCATCCGGGAGATTATCGGACTTTTCTGACAAGAAATTCATTAGTTGAACTCCATCATTTACCGTATAGAGCGTTGCGGGAATTGGCAACTCTTCTAATGCCTCTCTGAAAAAAGCGCAATCATCTATATCGTCGTCGGCAAGTAAAAGATTGTGGGGCATTTGTCTGTGTTGTGAAGTTAGCATTAAATGGGCCAGACAGTTCTTTAATATCTGAGTTGGTTATCTCTGAATGTGAAAATAAATGCAAATTCGTTACCGACTTTACTCAAAGTTATTGTTTGAGGTGGAATCGACCTTGCTGCTCTAAAGGAAGCGGCTTCTTCACTGAAAATCTCATCAATGGGTGCTATTAAGGTATTGATGTGGGTAGCCAGTTGACACTACCTATCCGGGAAGAGCCAATAACCATTGTCGTGGCTCCGGATACTGTCCTGTTTCCAAATTTACACAACATCTTTCGTTGTCTTGCGGAATACATTGGCAATGAGGCGCCGTGCTTCCCTTTTTTGCATCTAACAAAATGACCTATATATCAAGCAACGCCGGCAGGTTTACCTGTCATATTGGAGTTCGTTGTCACAAAATGGTAATTGGTGTATAATATTCTATGGTCAGAATGATGCAGGCTAACATTGCCCCGTAAATCGGAGATAGTGATCATCAAATTCGTGAAAGCAACCGATGAGGTCGGGAATCCATGCAATAGAAGTAGTGATGAATTCTTTTCATCTCCTGCCTCCCGGTAAAAGATATCAATTCCATCAACTTTAATAGTTCTGTGGATGATTCGCCTTGACATACTATCTTTTTCCTGAAAAGAATGCCGATCTATGATGGAGGCTAGCCATCCTGTACGAACTTGATCTAAGCACAAAGCCCCGATACATGCGTATCCGGGCTGTTGTTTTTGAAGATTTGGTGATAGCTGAATAAGCCAGTTATTGACACACCCGGGTGCCCGCTCAACCGTTCCCGTCGGAAGATTTGGTTTGCAGTGCGCCGACGTGCCGGTAAGTGTTGAGGAGCACGCCTGTTGACGTGGTCATGGTGCTGACGAATGCCAGTTCACGCGCATCAACATTATCCGAAAAGAAGCGTTTGCCCCGGCCCAGCAAGATCGGGTAGACGATCAGCACTACTTCGTCGACCAATCCCTGGTCGAGTAACACCGACGTAAGCGTAGAGCTTCCTCCGACGATCAGGTCAGGTCCATCGGTTGACTTCAGACTGTGAATACCTTCTATAACGTTCGCGCCGAGGCTCCCGACCGGCCCCCATTCGAGGCTTTCTGGTGTGTGGGTCGCGACGTATTTTGTCGCGGCATTCAGTCCGTTCGCCATCGGATTATTCCCCGCCTTTGGCCAGAAGCCCGCCCAGGCATCGTAAGTGCGGCGACCCAGCAACAGATCAAAGTTCGAGCCATAGGCCTCGACCACGGCCTCCAATCCGGCCGCGGTTCGATAGGGTGTTGTCCATCCCGGATGCGCAAAGCCGTCGCTGTTGTCGTGTTGGATCACTCCGTCCAATGATATGTGTTCGAAAATTCTGATTTTTCTCATTTTATTTCTGTTAGTTTAATGACTGTCCAAAGCTAAAATGGATTGAATTCAAACCTAGGGGTCAAACCTGACAAATAAGGGTCATTTTGCGACCATTAGATTTTTTTAAAAAACTTGGATTAAGTGAAATAACCGTCCGGCTTCAAAATAAAAAAAGCCCGGACTCAGCCGGGCTTGCACAAAACGATTTTGAATGTTAGTTCGCTTTATCGTATACCAGGTCCATGGAATTCTTGCCGAATGTTGAATTTGAATTTGACTGAATTGAAATAGACTTTCCATCATTGATCAACTTCCAAACTTCAATTACTTTTATTTCAGTGTTGGTATAGTATAATACCGAGTTGACCGTCATCGTTTCACCATCATCTGACCACCTCACCGCGGACTTCTTCCTTATGCTTCCTAGAAAGGTAATGTCACTTTCTTTCCCGTCGAAGATCAGTTTCTCTCGTCTTGTAACGAGCGCCCCGCCACGAGAGGAGCTTGGCAGGTCTACGGTAAGAAAATTTGCATGTCCGGCCACCTTCATTGTTTTAGATGCGGCCAGCCAATCCAAACAAACCTTATCGCCAACACCAAACTGTCCAAGTTCACTTTTCGACTCATTTAGTTTCCATTTACCAGAAAAGTCGGCGCGATCTCTCGCCATACTGTTTTGCGCTTTATAGGCGGTACAAACAAACATCAAGAACAAGACGAATAGATATGCGTATTTCATCAATTTTCTTTTTTTTACTGAATTGTTTCAACATCCTCCATTTCTGGGTATGGCGTAAATCACGTTGCCTGAAACAAATAAATTGAAGACCTTATCTTCTATTGAGGGAAGTAACAGTTTCCATGTTTTTCCCTTGTCTGACGATCTCATAATGCCGGTAGGATGACCGCAATAAAAGTATTCGCCTACCTGAATAATTGACGCAATGGATAGGCTTGCCGGAAGGCCTGCATCTATGGGCTCCCAGGTTTTACCACCGTCGTAGGATGTTCTCACTCTTCTGGTCTCCGACTCTGTATTGTAAGTGATAGCAGCGAATCCACCGTTGATGCTTTCTACAGCGATGCCAACACCGCCCTCACTAATTACATATTCCCAATGCTCACCGTCATCGGTCGATCTTAATATACCGTTTTGGCCGGTTGCCATCAGTACACCTTTTGACTCTGCTAATTTCATCACCCAGCCTCCGGTATGGATTTGTTTCCAGTTTATTCCTTTGTCATTAGATTTAAAAAAGCCGTGATTGGTGACGATGAAAATCGTGCCTCCAACAGTTTCAAAAACGTAGTGTATCTCATTTACTTGAAAACCCGAGTACATGGGCGACCATACATTAATTCCGTTTATTTTTTGTAGAAATTGAGTATTCCTGTTAAATGCAGGTATCCCGGTCTTACCATGGGCAATGCTGCCCTGTCCGTGAGGAAAAATCTCTTCTTCCCAAAAAGGACCTGTGGAATTTGGTGTATTGTGATATATGCCATTTTCAGCACGTAAATAGAGCCCGCTACCATTTGCAAAGAGACCATCTCTCTGGAAGCTATCTCCCTGCCAATTTTCGGGCAGCCCTTCACTAATGTCCTGCCAGGTTTCTCCGCCATCGGCAGATTTAAAAATGATATTTAGAGCCCCCGACCTATGATTATTTAGCTTTTGCTGACTAAACGTGATTGGAAAAGTAAAGGGGTATTGAAAGAGGAGGAGAAAAGCAATGTTATAGATTTTCATGACTAAGAGTGTTTGATGAAACTAGACGGTAAATATATTGGGCGTCAACTATAGTGATGGTTTTTTAAGAGTAAAAATGTCGTAAACGATCTGTAAAACCTTTGTAAAACACCCGAAAAGGCTGTTAATCGAATAGCTTTTGGAAAAAAACTCCAGGACTGCCGACTCTCCCTATCTTAAAAGTCAGTAATCTTATTTCCATCATAACGATGTACTCCATCAAATGCGCCAAACCAAATACTTCCATCATTAACTTCTAAAATTCCAAAAAGGTTTAATGATTGTGTTATTTCACTCACAATTGGCTTTTTAGCGGACAATGACTTTTCATCATAACGGGAAAATGCAAAGATTCCCTTGGCGTTGGAGCCACTAGTCCAAATGTTTCCTTTTTTATCTTCGTAGACGCACCCAACAAAATTCCCTGTGAATTTGGTAGATGTGCTGCCATCATACCGCCAGAGCCCAAAAGCTCCACCAAGCCAAATTTTGCCATTTTTATCTTCGATTATCGACCAAACACCGTTAAAAGCGTTACCCTCATTATCTCTGAAAACGGCAAACTTTTTTCCATCATATATAAAGGTATTACCACTTGTACCAAACCCTGCCTGTTTTGTCCTCAATTATGTGATTAACTCCATTGGCGCCGATTTTTCCATCTGAAGAGGATTTCCCTGGTCTCTCTTCAATCTCAGTATCTCCGCTCATCGTATAGTTTCGGAATGATGTTCCATCGTAACTGCTTGCTCCTCCATTGGCACCAAACCAAATATTGCCGTGTTTATCTTCATAAACAGAGGTAATCAGCTTATGAAAAAGCCCCTCCGTATCTGTGAAATGTTGAATCGATTTTCCATTGTAGTAATAAGCACCTGAGCCATAATTACCGAACCAAAAATTCCCTTTTCTATCTTCTAGCACAGAAAAAAAGCGATCAGGAAACAGGTTGCCTGTGACATTGGTAAAAAACTTTCCATCGTATCGAATAATCCCTTCGTTTGAAGCAAGCCAAATGTTGCCCTTTCTATCTTGTCTGATGGCACGAACAGAAGAGTTGGGTCCGTGGGAATTGACAATCTCTCTGGTTTCAGAATTGGTATCATCGTTTGGGAGTTTGGTTTTGTATTGTGCGTTACAGAGGCTCCAAGTCACGGTCAGCAGGAACAACGATGATTTCCTGAAAAGTTTCATAAGCGAAAATTGTTTTAACTTCAGATATCAAACATACGGACCCGGATCGCTGCTCCTTATAAATAATCGTAAAAAGAAATGTAAATGCGTGTAAATTCTGCTTTTGCCGGACTTTTCACTAACCGGTTGGTGGTGGGGTCTTGCATTGCCATCGTGATGTTTGGTATCTTTGTTATCACCTCGTCTTTCACAGAACATTCCAGCCACGACTTAAGGGCGAAGAAAGTAAACTTAATTATTCGTCAAATTGGCGATCGGCTTCTGCTGCAGGCCGGTGACTCAACCTCGCGTGTATTGCCCGTTACCGAAATTAAGGACGGCACGTTTCTCCTCAAGTTCGAAAATGAATTCGTTTTTAACCACGACTCGCTTATGGTGCTGTCGCAAGGCTTGCTTCCCAGAACACATTTTCCTTCAGGTTACACCGTTATAGTGCTTGATTGCATGAAAGGAGGCATTGTATATGGATTCCAGATCAATAATACCTCTCCAGACATCCTGGCTTGCAAGGGCAGAAGTCAGCCCGCAGGTTGTTACACAATCGAATTTACCTTTCCGGATTTGTATGAGACCATAAAACAGAAGAAACCTGAGGTCGACCATCCGACCGGAACAGTTAAAGTTGATCCTCTTGAAGTCAAGCCAAAACCTGATGATTTAGGAACAACAACCTTCGACCATGACATCAACCGCCGGGCTAAAGAACTCGAATCGATTAAAGTTGATCCTCTGGAAGTCAAGCCAAAACCTGAAGGATTCATTGCGAAAACTTTCGACTATCCATTAATCAATTTGGTGAGTGGCGGGATGCTCTTGTTGGGAGTTACTTTGCTGATTGCGCGTTTTGGTAAACTTTTACATCTGATACCCGTGCAGGATCAAAACCACACTGCGATAAAAGAGTCTGTTCCCGAATTGGCTGCGGTTGGAAAATTTTTATTTAATGCGAAAGGTCAGTGTTTGCTTTTGGGGAACGAGGTGGTTAGTCTCACAGACAAAGAGTACAAGGTTCTGGCATTGCTCCACAAAAATTTCGGTGAACTCATACTCCGCGAAACGCTGATGCAGGAGGTCTGGATCAACGAAGGGGTGATCACCGGTCGCAGCCTGGACATGTTTGTGTCGAAACTTCGAAAGAAATTAAGCCGCGATCCTGATTTGAGAATTACGAATGTTCATGGGAAGGGGTATAAGTTGGAAATGCCGGAAAGACAGATTGTTTGAAATGCGGAATCGATGATATTCTCCCGGCGGGATCCATTTGCCATTCTAACTATTTTCTTTAGATAGCGTAATAAACATTTGGGATGTTTTCGAAAAAGTGGTTCTAAGCAGGTCGAAGGCGCCAAATATTCCCAGGAGAGGCGCAAAAAGGGGATGCATAAACGCCGGCCGCGCTGCCGATAATTTTACCAAGCCTTTCTTTTGGAGTGAAGCAAGCGTGCTCACGGCCCAAAATGGCGCACCTTGAGTATAAGAAAACTTTGTGATCTTAAAGGCGGCCGCATGGGCGAGTCTTTGAAAGCTTTTTTTCGTAAACAACACCCAATGTCTCGGACAATGGTAGCCACCCCAATTTTTGTGACGGTACAAACGGGCGTCAAGGCTGTCGTAGTTGGGTGTTTTGATCAGCAAGACCCCGTGTGGCGTCAGGATATCACTTATTTTCTTCATCACAGCAAGTGGGTCAGACACATGTTCTATCAGGTTCAGGAGTAACACAAAGTCAAACTTCTCGGTGGTCTCAAAATCTTCGATCCTGCCACAGAAGTATTTATGCCCGTTTTTTATCGCCAACGATTCCGCATTCCTATCGATATCTACGACGTATGTCTCCTTTACTCTTCCAGAGAGCGATCTTACAAAGTTCAGCAACCAACCTGAACCGCCGCCCACATCAAGTACTTTCAAATGTTCCGATTGTAGCCTGTTCAGGATTTGCTTAAAAAGTCGCTTGTCCAGCCATTCCTTAATATTGTTGACCATTGATTTTTTAGGCGCGATGAAAGAGTAATAATTTGGTGGATAAATGACCTGCAATTGATCTGCAGGTATAGGGTCAATCATCAGCAATTTGCAATTTTGACACTCTTTAAAGGAGAATGTGTTGTCAGTGGTAAAATACTCAACATCGGTTGCCTTGGCCCAGTGCCTGAAATTACTCTCCCCACATAGAAAGCAACGGGCATCGTGTTGGGTCATTCGGGGCAATTTACTTTTTGAACAGTTTAATGAAAGTTTCGAAATAAGAAGTTCTATGGTTTTGCAGGGTAGATGCCAGAGGCGTGTCAGCCAGGAAGCTTTCGACATCCTTCAAACGGGTATATGACACCTGGGGATCCCAGTGGTGCAGGATATGTCTGTTAAAGCCGGCACCACCCATCGTATTGGCTATAATTCCTTCGCCGAATAGCCGATTCCTGATCCCGTGATCTACGATATGATAGTCGATCGAGCTTTCCGCGTCTTCGTGACGATGTTCTAACAGTTGTCTCAGGGCCGCAAAGAACGGGAACACTACGCCGATACCTACAAACCAGATCAACCCCACCTGCCAAAGCCCAACGGCAAACAGTGTCACCAAAATTATGAGGTTAAAAATTCCGCCCGCAACGAGCATAATTATATTCCCTGCAATTATTTCAGGGGTGAAGTTACTATGCTTTTTTATCTGGTTGTTTCGGTTGATTAAAACTTTTATAACACGAATGCCGGTGAGTGATTCGAGTATGAACTTTTTGGATAGCGCGTCAAAATAAGTCTTCTCGGGGTCTTTTACGGTGCCCAGATAGCGGTGGTGATTGAAGTGTGTGGCCCGATAGAATTTAATATTCATCCCAACGATCAATCCCACAAATATGTTGGCCAGTTTGTCATTTTGCTTTCTGTCAGGCGCTATATTAAAATGAGCCGCTTCATGTATAAACAAGTGGATATAAGCGATAGCATAACCTGCCAGGATGGCCAGTACCGGAATAGTGAGATAAAATAACTTCGGATATTTAAGTTGCACAAGTGTCGCGACTGCGAGCACCGCTATCAAAAAAATATAGCCAAATGTGATATCAGTCCAGATTTTAAAATAGCGTGGCTTTAATCTGGTTTTGAATTCGGTGTATCTGACGCCCGCGCTATTTGTTATGGTGTTTTTTCCAATAGTTTCAAAATCATCCATTCTCTTGGCGTGTTCAGGATGTTCTAAATTATATTGGTTCACGGTATTCACAAGTCTCAAAAATAAGCATTTGGCCGCTTCTTTCTGCCCCATGATCTCACTCCAGTTCTTTTCCCATAAATCGCGCAGATAACAATGATATTCATTGGATTCGACAACCATGCTGGTCGCAGCCTTTGGCCGTCCCGGTCGCTTTCCCTGGCTGCCGACTGACCAGAACTTATCCAAAAGAAATCCTTACATTGCATGATAAATTAACTGCTGCCTGAAACAAACTGTTTTAATACTACTGCTGGTTCTGCTTGCTTTTAACTGGATAGGGTACCGCCTACTAATCAAACTGATGGAAAATAAAGCAGACATCACTCTCGAACAAAGGATTGATAATTCCGACTACGAGGAATCTTCATTAATTGAGATCAGAATTCCACTGAACGCGCCATATCTTTCTAATAATTCATCTGAATTCCAACGCTACGATGGTGAGCTTGAGCTCGACGGCGTCCATTATAATTATGTAAAACGCAGGGTTGTAAACGGCGAACTTGTTTTATTATGTTTACCCAACAATAGCAAAACCGAATTGCATCATTCGAAAAAGGAATTTTTCAAGCTGGTAAATGACCTTAGCCAGACCCAGAATAAAAACAAAAGCGAATCCTCAAATTTCAAAAGCATTACCACTGAATATAAGGGGGAAAACAATGCGTGGGCGATACCAACTCATCCCTTGGTGTTCCTTGCCCACGAAATTGCTTTCAAATCCTATGTCGCTAAAGGATTCAACTTCATTCCCAAACAACCTCCCAAGGCATAGAATGAAGGGCACGGCCCGTTTTCATTTTACATTTTCCAAATCACATCAACATATTTCATGAAGCTGAATTCGGCAATGGTTGCCGAAACAACAGTTCGTCTGTTTCGTGCACCGATCAGAATTCAACCAAACTAACGACACGTTTATGAAAAAGCTAATAGTCTTCATAGTTATAATGGCAGCAGGTTTCACATATGTAAATGGCCAGGGCTGCGTGGCTATCAGGAGTACGGGAGCTGTTTGCACCAAGCAGGATCCTTCAATGGATGCAAAAGGGTGGCAGATAAATACTTCTTACCGTTATTTTAGATCGTTTCGCCATTTCGTGGGAAAAGAAGAACAAAAAGAACGCATTGAAAAGCATACGCAGGTAATTAACTGGCAGCACACGCTCAATTTGAACGTACAACGTCATTTTAGCACCCGATGGTCGTTGGCGATCGATTTACCGTTGATATCAAACAAGAGATCATCGTTATACGAACACGGTGGAAATAGTGTCGGACAGTCGGGACGCCACAGCACATCCGCCTCAGGCATCGGCGACCTTCGCATTTCCGGATACCGCTGGCTGATCGATCCTATGAAATCAATGAAGGCTAATGTCCAGATTGGCCTTGGCGTGAAATTTCCTACTGGAGCTTACAAGCATGAGGATATTTTCTACAAAGGAGATGGAGTTGAAGCAAAAGGTCCTGTCGATCAATCCATACAACCTGGCGATGGTGGCACCGGAGTAACCGTTGAAATGAACAGCTTCTACAACTTTGGTAAACATATAGGCGGCTATGGCAATTTTTATTACCTGGTGAACCCGCGTGAGGAAAATGGCGCATCAACTACAAGAGGTGGGGCTCCGAGCCAAACGGCTATCCTCTATCAAACCAGCACCATGAGCGTGCCTGATCAGTTCATGGCAAGACTTGGCTTCAATTTCACCTTTGATAAATTTCTGTTCTCGGCTGGTGGTAGGATAGAAGGCATCCCTTCCAGCGACCTGATTGGTGGCGACGGAGGATTCCGAAGGCCTGGATACGTAATTTCCGTTGAGCCCGGTGTAAGCTATTCATTCAAAAGGTTTGCGGCGTTCGCAACATTGCCGGTTGCGGTTGAACGCAACAGAACAAAAAGCAATGCCGACAAGCTGCGCAGCGCAGCGGAAGGTATCGATGCCCATGGCGATGCGGCATTTGCTGATTATGCTATCAATCTGGGATTATCATTCAGACTTTAAAGGATAACAATTTAATTCTGAGGTTTGTCACATGAGATTGAGCCCTGAAACCAGACTTGTTTAGGTTTCAGGGCTTTTTGTTTTTGCTCACTTGTCCAAATTTTCATTGTTTCACATTCTTCATGACGCTTCCAAATAAAAATAAGATCCCGATAATTTTTATTGCAGATTTAGTTGCCAGGTAATTCCAAATTTATCTCCCACCCAGCCAAATTTTTGACTGAAACCATAGTTGTCGAGTTTCATAAATACTTTGCCACCTTCGGACAGCTTATTGAATAACTTTTCAAGTTCAGCTTCATTCTTACATTCCACAAACATTGAAATTGCGGGTGTGAATGTCCATTCATGTTTGACAAAGCTGTCACTGCAAATGAACTCCTTTCCGTTCAGGTTAAATTTGGCAATCATTATCGTTCCTTCTTTCCCTGGTCCGTCTTTCCCATGCCGTAGGATTTCAAGTATCTCAGATTTGTCAAATAAACCCACATAAAAGTTGATTGCGTCTTCGGCGTTGTTTTCCTGAAATGTCAAAAAAGTCGTGATTTGTTGTGTCATATCATTTCTATTTTCGGTTATAATAAATTTTAGTGACTAATTGGTGTCAGTCCGCTCAACCTATTTATAAATCTGCCGGATGAATCCTTTTGATCGCCGCAGGTCCGCAGTGTTCTGTGTCGATTAGATGAACACGATATAAAGAGCCCTACTGATCCCCCGATGTTTGTTCTATAGCAAAAATGCGTCTTAATAATATTTCTTCCCTCATACTTTAGTATGAAAATCATGAAATACATGAAATTCACTCTTTTGGGCCAGTATGATCAGGAGCAACTGATCTTTGAAGACGCTGGAAGCCTGCACGAACGATTTATGGACGCACCCACACGGGAAAGGCAATAGATGGAGAAGTCCGGCGAATCCAGTAGCATACTACTTCGGACAGCAAGAATAACCCTTTATGCAGGCTATCATAAAAAATGATAAGGGCTATTCCCTGTACAATATTCCTGATAATAGTAGTCTTGAACCTACGGTCGGCGCGTTTCATTAATTCTGGTGTCGCCTTGCCGCAACAGGTATCCGTGAGAAGGCAATGATTTCTTTGGCAAAATAAGTCGTTGTGAGGATGAATTACAGAAGGATTTGAACCTGTTTGACATTTCGACTAAAACTGCCTCCATAGTTTGCCACTACTTGCCTATCAGATCTCTTATGAAAACTATCTCTTGTCCAGCTTCAACAACGTGATCAGGCTGAATTCCTTTTTGTTCCCAACTAATTTCTGTGCCCGGGATTGTAGGAGCACCGGTAGACACTGATATATAAAGATGTTCATTCACCGGATACCAAGAGTTCATATGTGCGCCGCCCGCAGATCGCTGGCCAACAATAATTGCCCTTTTCCTGAATTGCAAAGCAAAGGCGAAGGCTTCAGCTGCGGACGCCGTGCCGTTGTTAATCATAATATACAATGGTTTATCATATTTTGGGTCGAGAAGCCAGCCCACCGTTTTCACCATATGATTTTTTCCTTCACGATTTTTAAATTCGAGCAATGGCGTTTCTTTCGGTAAGAAATAGCTCTCAAATACACTTCCAATTGAACTGCCACCACCATGGTTATTCTGAAGGTCTATAACAAGTGATTTTGTATTGGCAATAAACTGCATGGATGCCGAGAGTACCGGCAGACTTTTTTCTGAGATGTTGATCTGTGAAAGTTTAATATAGCCGATATTGCCTTCCAGTAACTTCACCTCATTAAATCCAAAATTATTCTTCACCGCATCGACTCCATAATAAAATTGGTCATCGCCCGAATCACCCTCGACATCATTTTTTGTTCTGGACAGTTCCTTTACCATCGCCGGGTCGTTTTTCACATACATGTGGCCATCCCCGCTAAAGTCTCTAAGGACTTTGGTGGAAATTGAATCAAGTGCATTCCAGGTCATGACATGTTTGAACCTTCCTTTTTTTAATTCCTGCAAAAGATGCTTTCTAATTTTTTCCCCTTTTGCGGGAAAAACATAGTTGTCATCAATAATTCCTGACATGGTTTTGATTGCGCTTTCAACTTCTCCTGAGGAAGGCCCCTGGTTATAACCGTGAATGGTAATAAAGAAAAAAGCGATAGATAGGACAATGAAATGTCTCATAATGGCTAACCGCATTTTATGGGTAAAAATACAAGGCTGCCCATTAAGGAAATTGTATCAAATTAGCCTTTGTGGAATTCCGGAGAAGCAGTTGGTAGTATGCAGCCCCTTATAAATACCTGTACTGCCTCGGGGTAAATCCAGTTACGAGTTTAAATGCTTTGATAAAATGACTCTGATCAAAAAATCCACACTCAAGTGCAATTTCCGTCAGTGATTTATTTGACTGCCTGATCAGGGACATGGCTTTGTCGATCTTTATTTTCCTTGAATACTCGCCCAATGTGCAATTGAAATGCTTTGGAAAGTACTTTGATACGGTCACCGGGTGAAGCTTGAGTTCATCGGATAATTCGGCCAGTGAAACATTTTCATTCCAGCGGTCATGAAGCACTTCTGATATTGTGGCTGCCCATCTGGGTGATAAATTCTCGTGCTCTTGATGAGGATAATCAAATATGTTCAGTACCAACGAATGGATAGAAGCTTTCGAGTCATTGTCGCTGATCACACATTCCTTATAGATCTTCAGCAAGAGAAATTTTATCTCTGCCGACGTAGAAATCGAAAACATCAGATTATGCCGAAGTAAAAAGTTATCGTCCACTTCAAGGTTAATGTTTTTTGAAGGGTAAGCAGTATTCAGGTTTCTGTGTGGAAGACCGGAAGGATAGATTAGCACTGTGCCAGGTAGTACCTGATCTTCGCCTTTTTTTCTCTGCTCCCGATTTCCACCCTGTAAGATAAAGGTGATATGATTACTAATGTGGTAATGCCAGCATTCGGAAACGGGCCTGGTGTATTCAGTTTCGCTTATCACGATGCCCTCTAATGCAAAAGATTTTCGATTTTCTCCCAGGTATGCTGCCCTTTCTAATCTGATCATAATTTGTAATGATATCGTTGCGATCAGCTATATAAATCAAACATTTATCTGCCTGTCAAATTTGCGGAGGGCAGCTGCTGCGGTTCGGTCGTAGGGCCATGAACCTTTAATGTGCCATCCTGAAGTATTGTCATGCGGTCAATAAATACCCTGCGGCTGTCTCCTGTTGCCTTGGTTCTTCCATGATACACGCAAAACATTTCTTTGCCATCGGGAGAATAGGTGATGCTGTTATGACCTGTTCCGGTAACTACTCCACCGTGTTCTGTATTCTTTTGCAGTACAGGGTTGTTAGGGGACTTTACAAATGGGCCAAGGGGATTTTTTGATGTGGCATACCCAACCGCGTAATTCTTCCCGCCAAAATAGTTCGCTGAATACATCAGGTAATAAGTATTTAATTTTTTAAAGGCAACCGACCCTTCTGTCCACCGGCGGTTCACTTCTTTTGTTGTAACGGAGCGGCTCTCCCAGCTGGTTTGTGCATCGCCCATCTTAACTGGCGGGCGGAGCAGCAGCACGGGCTCGCCGATTACTCCTCCAAAATCTGGTTGCAGTTCTACGCCATAAACCCAGCTTTCTTCGATTTCCTTAAACCAGCCCTTTTGTTTCGCCCAGGTGGCAATTTGACTTTGTACAGGATGTTTGTAGCAGCAACGGGAATAATATAGGTAGGCTCTTCCATCTTCATTAAAAAACACGTTAGCGTCGATAATCGGATACCCCGGATCGAACAGTGGTTTTGGCTCAAGATCGATGAATGGCCCGGTCGGCTTCTCCGCGACTGCAACTCCAATTCGAAAGTTTTCCAGTTCTTTTGCTGGATTGTTGTTCCATTGCGCACTGTAGAACATATAGAACTTCCCGTTGCGTTCATATACCTCCGGAGCCCAGTAGGCTCCGTCAAAGGCGGCCGTTGAATCACTCCATCCATTGCTATTGCTCGCCCAGTAAACCTGCCCCTCGCTCTTCCAATTGACCAGGTCCCGGGATGAATAAGCAGCAAATCCATTTTTCGCAACGCCTCCTGTGCCATACATGTAGTAGGTGCCATCAGCGGCATGAAGCACATAAGGATCTCCAAATTCAACAGACAGCGGATTATGGTAGGTCTCTACCTTTTTATTCTCGTTATTCTGTGCGCAAGAAAAGCAGGGCAAGACACTACCTGCAAACAATAATGGAAGTGCAAAAAAGGCGATTAATCGTTTCATGCAGTTGTAATTCGTCCGCGAAGTTATTGTAGATTGTTCTAGTAAATTAAACATTCAGATGCATTTATTCCAGATTTTTCTGTTAAGTAGAAGAGTTATGATAAGCTTGCTTTTAATGAAGGCTTTGTCGCCGCTGGAGTGCATGGTATTCCGACCCCAAACAACTTAAAGTTATTGTAAGCAAATGGCCTTACCTTAACTTAGGTGCTTATGAAGAAAATCACGCTCAATATATTTCTTGTTGTGTACTTCACCGCGAATACAATAGCGCAAACAAGTCACTTAAAACTCATTGTATTAGATCAAGAAAAATGGTGGTGCGGCATAATCAATCATGGGCATTTAATGCCATTCTCCTCAACTGCAAAATATGCGAACAATCTACTGGGCAACAATGAGGGCAATCAGGTGCAGCCGCTCTTGCTTTCCAATAAAGGAAGATATATCTGGAGTGAGGAGCCATTTAGCTTTCGATTTGAAGATGGGGAAATGACAGTGGCTGGCACTGGTCTGATCGATACTGGAAAGGCAGGTGGGTCCCTCAGAGAAGTACAGCAATATGTTCGAAATAAATATTTTCCTGCTGACGGCAAAATGCCCGACACGATATTGATAACAAAACCTCAATACAATACCTGGATCGAGCTTAATTACAATCAGAATCAGCAGGACGTATTGAAATATGCTCATGCCATTGTCGACAATGGTTTTGAACCGGGTGTGCTGATGATTGACGATACCTGGCAGGAAGATTACGGAGTTTGGAATTTTCAGTCAAAAAAATTTCCGGAGCCAAAAAAAATGATGGAGGAACTCCATGCGATGGGATTTAAAGTGATGTTGTGGGTTTGCCCCTTTATTAGTGCCGACAGCAAGGAATATAGGGAACTTTCAGGGAAGGGTGCTTTGTTGAGAGACACCTTGAATAAAGGTGAATCACTGCTAGTGAAATGGTGGAACGGATTTTCCGCTGAGCTCGATTTTACCAGTCCGGCGGCGGTAAGGTGGTTTGAGGGCAGGCTCGATTATCTGCAAAATACTTATGGTGTTGATGGTTTTAAACTGGATGCTGGAGATTTTGAATATTATCCGTCCAATAGTATTGCGAGTAGACAAATTACACCCAATGAGCAGAGCAGATTATTCGCCAGTATCGGTCTGAAATATCCTTTGAATGAATACCGGGCTTGCTGGAAAATGGGTGGAAAACCACTTGTACAAAGGCTAAGAGATAAAGAGCATAGCTGGAAGGACTTAAAGAAATTAATTCCCGACATGTTACTGCAGGGTCTTGTGGGCTATACGTATAATTGTCCCGATATGATTGGTGGCGGAGAACTAGGTTCATTTTGGAGTGATAAAAATAAGCTTGACCAGGATCTAATTGTGCGCTCTGCGCAGTGCCATGCCTTAATGCCGATGATGCAATTTTCAGTGGCTCCATGGCGGGTACTTGACAGCCTGCATTTTGCGGCAGTTAAAAAAGCAGTCGCATTAAGAAGCAAATTTGTGCCTTTAATCGCACAATTAGCGCTAGCTTCTTCCATAGCAGGCGAGCCTATAGTCAAATACCTAGACTACGGCTTTCCAAACCAGAATCTTGCTGAAGTAAATGATCAATTTTTATTGGGAGAAAGTATCTTAGTTGCCCCGATGCTTGAGAGTAACAACAAGTCCAGGCTGGTTAGATTTCCAAAAAAGGGTAATCGCAAATGGATTGCAGATGATGGTAAAGTTTACAGAGGTGGAACTACCGCGATAATACCAGTTTCACTGGACAGGCTACCTTATTTTGTGTTAGAGAAAAATAATCGATGACTGTAGAACTGACTATTTGTTTAATTTTTAATCAACCAGAAACGGCGTTTTGTTCACCCATTGAATAGTTTTTCAGAAACAATTGGCAGTTCACGGATCCGTTTTCCACAAGCCCGGTAAACTGCATTCGCGATAGCTGCAGAAGCGGGCCCCTGAGCGGCTTCTCCGGCGCCCATCACTTCTTCTTCCGGTCGGTTCAATACTACAACCTCCACTTCCGGCACCTCCGTGAAACGAAAGATCGGATAGGAGTTCCAGTCGGTGCTGGTAATGTGGCTGGCGTCAAACTTCACTTGTTCCTGAAGCGTCCAACTGGCAGACTGGATCAGGCCGCCTTCCGTCTGATTTTTAAGACCATCTGGATTGATCACTTCTCCTGCATCGATCGCGGCCCACATTTTTTGTACCCTCAACGTCTTTTCTTTGGCGTCTACAACTATCCAAGCAGCAACTGCACAATACGATGCCGAATTTTTATAACGAGAAAACGCAATGCCTATTCCGGTTCCGGCAACGGATACCTGCCCCTTCGTGATTTCCCGCAACTTTCTGATCACGGCTTTCGCACGTTCATCTTCCAGATGGGCCAGACGGAATTCATAAGGATCCTTACCAGCCTTTTCGGCTAACTCATCCATAAATGATTCCACGGCAAAAATATTTGCATAGGCTCCCAGGCTACGCAAAGCAGAGACGCGTAGGGGACCCTTGAATATGTGGGCGTCGATCTGCTGGTTTGGAATGGAATAATAGGGTTCTGAATTACGACTGGCACCGCCAATATAACCACGGGAATTCTGAATGATAGGCTCTTTGAGGTAGCGGGCAACCAGCAGGTTCTCCGCGTTACCGCCGGGCCGGGTACTATGGGTATCAGACCAGAATTCATATTTCCAGTCGGTTATTTTCCCGGTGTTGTCTAGTTGGGCGGATGCTTCCATGATCATGGCACTGCCATATGGCTCCCATCCATGTTCCTCTTCTCTTGACCACTGCAAACGAACATGCCTGCCCGGATATTCCATTGCAAATACTGCGGCATCGGCAGCAACATCATCGGCCCCATTGTGCCCGTAACAACCGGATCCCGGAACTCCGGCAACATGAATATTTTCGGTGGACAGATGAAGCATTTTCGACAATGCCTCCCTGAGGGGGTAAACTCCCTGACTATGCGTCCATACATGCAGCATTTTTTTATCCCAAATGGCAACAGAACAAGATGGTCCTATCGACCCATGCATGATATATGGCTTGAAATACCGGGCATGGTGAGAAAAATCGCCAGACCGGATTTTCCCTTGCTCGTGTGTGCGTTCTGTTTGTGCGGGCAACTGCTCAATATGTGCCTGCAGAGCACTTTGAGCAGGTAGATCAGAAGATTGAGACCATCGAGCACTTTGACGCAGTAATTTTTGCGCCTGTATTGCCTGGAACTCGTCTTCGGCAATTGCACCAAGGAAGCTGCCGTTGTTCACGATTTTGAGCAGGCCTTTCATTTTCTTATTTACCTCCTGTCCTTCAAATTTCAAGAGTTTGGCGCTATAGGAGGGAGGACGAATTACACGGGCATGGACCATATCCGGAAAACGCAGGTCCTGTACATAAACCTGCTTGCCTAACGCCATCTGACCAATATCATCGCGCGGAATTGCCTTACCTACAAGTCGATAGCTGGATTTCGGCTTTAATATAACCGGTGTGCTTACCTTGTCGGTAATTTGCCTGCCTCCTAATATTTCCGCGAATGTAAGTGTACGCGCTCCTGATTTCGTGCCTACTTTACCGTTATAAATTCCCAGTTGTTCAGCGGGCAGACCCAGCTTTTTCGAAGCCAGATGAATAAGCTTCGCTCTGGCGGCCGCGGAGGCATACCTAACGGCCATAGCGCTCTGCTCTATCGAACCACTGCCAGCGGTATATCCCTCATCAGGTGTGCGGCCTGTTTCGGCCAGAAACACTTCCACACTGTCCATGGCCAGGTCCAGTTCTTCTGCTGCCACCTGCGCAATTGCAGTTCGAATGCCCTGTCCCAGTTCCAGCTTTCCGGTGAAGATGCGAACCTTGCCATTAGCCAGGATCTCGAGCCATGCATTAATGTTAGGATTCCTTTTTAAACTTTCAGGTAATTCCTGCAGCAGAGTAGAACTATACGCAGGAGACAAGCTGCCGAAAGAAAACCCGATAGTGAGGCATCCTGTGATCTTTAAAAATTCTCTTCTTGAACTGTTCATAACATGCAAACGATTGAATAAACAAGGTCGAATTAGTTATGTCACGATTTCGCCGGCAGCTCTTTTAACCGCCCGGATGATCCTTGAATGTGAACCGCAGCGGCAAAGCGACCTTTGCAGGCCTTCACGAATGGCAGTATCATCGGGATGAGGATTCTCTGCGAGTAATGAAATTGCTGAGATTACCATGCCATTCAGGCAATACCCGCACTGAGCAGCCTGTTCATGCACAAAGGCTTCCTGTACTACATGCATTTTTTTATTCTTTTGTAAAACACCTTCCAGGGTGGTAATAGCCAGGTCCTTCACTGCCGATACCGGAGTCATGCAACTTGTCTGCGCCTTTCCTTCCAACAGTACCATACAGGCACCACATTGCTGTAAACCACAACCATACTTTGGACCATTTAACTTCAGCTGGTTACGCAACACATATAATAATGGCGTTGCAGGATCTACATTTACCGTGTGAGAATTTCCATTGACGCGCAGTACAAGAGATTCTTTCATAGCAAGCACAATTTGGACATGAAAGTTAGCTATTCGTCAAGTTTGATGTGCACGGGGGGTCAAATAAAATGACAATAGCCCGATAATAACTGATGGTATTCGTTCATCCATCAAATCCAATTCTTATAATTCAAAACATTTCACTACCTATTATTCGCTTCTGAAACCCTAATTAACCAGCGCCTTATACCGGCAAAATTGGTAAATTCAGTAGTCATATGATTTGCCACCTTAAGATGAGTTATGAAACGACTTACTTTTCTTCTACCCGTATTAATTTGCTTCGCTGCCTGCCGCAAGATTTGGGATAAGATCCACGACGGAAATGAACAACCTTCTTCTCCTTCATGTCGGGTTGTCGGCTGGACCTACGGAGAATTTAATTCAAGGGAGGGTACGGTACCCATATTTACCAGCATATTATATGATTCCAATGGTAACCCGATCAGCGTTCAGGCAGAAGATTATGCTACCAATCCCAACGCAACCAATGACAGGTTCGAGTACGATAGCCAAAATCGACTGACCGTTTTTGACCATCGCCCTGGGAATGGATATACGAAATATGTCTATCAAGGCACTGAAAGTTCTCCTATCCTCGATAGTACTTTCACTATCATTGATGAAGTGTACGTATCACTTTACCAATACGACACAAAGAAAAGGATCACGGGTATAGTTTCATACCTTGCCAGCACCTGGCAGGGACCGGTGATGAACCCCGATACTACTTCAGTGAAATTCACCTATGATGCCAACGGAAACCGTCAGACCGTCGGCCAGCCTCTTGTTGAATACAATCCTTCCAAATTCAGTATATATAGTTTGCATCCCACCTGGAAGCTTGTTTTTGTAAACTATAGCGTAAACTGTACCACGGCGGCGATCACATTCAACGATCATGGTCTTCCGGTTACATTCAATAACATGGCAATCGATCCCTTGTATTCTCAGAAGTTCTATGGAAGCTACTATACGAATGATGGAATTCACTATGAATGCAGTGAAATTAATTCACAGTAAAAATATAGGACCCGGCGGCAATCCTTATCGATGATCATGGATACTGAATGTTGACATTGACCCTAAGCTGAAAATTAATCTTGATCGGGGTCATGGTTTTTATTGTCGTCCCGAAGTTGTTTCTCCCGACTTTCTTTTAATTGCTTCTGCTCCTGATAGGAAAGTGATTTCCAGGGATGATCAAATGGATTTCGGACGGGTCTCATTTTACCTTTTCGAAGAAACGCCTTTACCTCAGGTAAATGGCTGGCCAATTGTATGCATTCAAATCCCTCGACCTCTCCCGGGTAAGCGTCATTGGCGTGGTTAAAGAAAAGCATGTGGACGAAGTCAATATCAGGTGAAGGATGAGGTTTTATCCCCCGGTATGTTTTATTCGGAACACATCTTAAGTAAAAACTTATCCGATAATAAAATATCCGGCCTGCGAATTCACTTTTTCCCATGGTTTTATCGTCGCTCCCGAAATACATTATGCTAATTTGCTAAATAATTTAGTAAACATTATTTCTTTCTTTTCACGGAATGACTTACGTTAATTCACTTATTGGCAATTTTCCGAACTAAAAAGGCCTCTAGCCTGGGATGACTTTTATTAAATTAATATCCTGGCTAACGTGGCGAATGTGGAATGCCATTAGATTTGTGACCTTGCTAATTAATCACCACTTACAATCTTCACTTCCATGATTGTACATCTCATAGATGGCACATATGAATTATTCCGGCACTTCTACGGCCATCGGAGATTCAACAAAGGCAAAGACAAACCATACGCCGCCGCGGTAGCGGTACTGCATGGCGTTTTGCAAATGTTTGAAGAAGGAGCTACGCACCTGGGCGTTGCCACTGATCACGTCATCGAATCTTTTCGCAACAATCTGTGGCCCGACTATAAAACGGGAGAAGGAGTGGAACGCGCGTTGTTTGCACAATTCCATCCGTTAGAACAAGCATTGGCCTTAATGGGAGTTGCCGTATGGCCAATGACAGACCTGGAGGCGGACGATGCGCTGGCCTCAGCAGCGCACAAGGCTGCAGCTGATCCGGGAGTGGATAAAGTGTGTATCTGGACGCCGGATAAAGACCTTGCCCAATGCGTATCGGGAAAGCGAATAGTGCAGGTTGATCGCAAGACCGGAGCTGTTCGGGACGAAAAGGCAATTATCAAAAAATTTGGCGTGGGTCCAAAACTTATTCCCGACTTCCTGGCACTCGTTGGCGATAGCGCTGATGGATATCCGGGCATTTCGGGAATTGGAAAAGTGGGCGCAGTCCGTTTGTTAATCGAATATGGACCAATTGAGTCATTCCCGAAGAATGTGCTCGGAAGCCAGCATAAGCAGGCCTTGTTGTTCAAACGCCTTGCGATATTAAAGACCAACGCCAGACTTTTCAAGAACGTCAGCGAACTGCGCTGGGCCGGACCGACATCTGGTTTCAGCAGGTTTACTACAAAAGCCGGTGCACCCCGTTTGCTTGACCGTGCGAAAGCCGCCGCGACTAAAATTATTCAGCCGAAAAAAAAATGAGACTCGCGATCCAGCCGAGGCTCCTTAAACTATTCATCGGGTTGTTCATTGCTGCCTAAGTCGATTCAAAACTGACGGTTATTCATGAAGAGAAAGTGCTGCCAGAAATGCACTGTTATCCATGATATTTCCGGCAGAACTTTACCTGGTGTTGCAACGATGCAGACGTTAACTTAGTGCTGAATTTTACTTTCCTCAATCTACACGTTAAATATGAAGGCCGTCTTACAACTACTATTGTTGATGTTCGCCACAATTTATGTCAATGCACAGGACTTAAATGGTTCCGAAGAAGACAGAAATTCCATTGAAAAAGCAACCCGGGCAATCCGGGAGGCATTTGCCAAAGGGGATGCGGCATTAGCGACAAGGCTTCATCACCCGAATATAGTAAAGTATTTTGGCGGAGATAACGTTGTAACTGGTCGGGTAGCACTTGAAAAAGGGCTAACCTCATGGTTTGAAGGATCTACAGTGCAGTTTGTCGAAAATACGGTTGAAAGTACCATGTTTAACAATGGCACAGCGGTTCAAACCTGCATTTTTTCTATAAAGAATATTCCTAAATCAGGAGGCGAAGCGATCATCAGCAGAGGCCGTTCCCTGGTTGTATATGTACGTGACGACAGTAGTCCCACAGGTTGGCTGTCTGCCAGGGAAATGGTTCAGGAAGCGCCGGCTGAAAGACACTAAATTGACTATTTGGGGCGTCGGGAAATATTTGCTTTTTAAACATGAGATCGTATCATTGTTCGAAAATATTAAACCTTACTTTTCAACATAACTCAAAATCCCTGCTGGCGAAAAGATCAGTTTTTAGAATTAAGGAGAAGAAAGAGTTTAAACCCTAACCGTTGTTGTGTTTTTTATCCTGAGTCATATGATTGCACTGGATATCGAAAAATAAGACTGCTGCCTGTTTAATGGGCAAGAAGCGAGAATAATTAAATCTTCAACTTATGTTCGATGAAAAAGAACAACCTCTTGACCGCCGTTCGCTGATCAGCCGGGGCGGTGCATTGCTGGGGACAGCATTGCTCGCATCCGCAGCCGCGCCATTGCAGGCCAATGAGGTGCAGAAATACACACCGCAGCCGTATTTTGATGTGAAAGCATACGGTGCCACAGGCAACAGGGCAGACAATGCTACCAAAGCATTCAGAAGCGCCATCGACGCGTGCAGTACCCGGGGAGGAGGGACCGTAAATGTGCCTCCAGGCGATTTTACAGTCGGAAGGGTAGAACTGAAAGATAACGTAACGCTAAACCTGGAAGCGGGTGCCACGCTTTTTTTAAGTCAGCTAAAGCATAATTTCGATGATGAAGGAATGGCTATGATTTTCGCAGAGAATCGGAAGAATATTGCGGTAACTGGGAAAGGCACACTTGACGGACTGGCTCAATACGACTATACAGAAATGCAGGGCCTCGATGTGGATATTAGAGGGGAAATTGAGATTGCAAAAAAGGCGGGCGTGGACATGCGTCGCTATTATAGAAAGAAGACCGCGTTGAACGCCTATATGTTCGTAATCAATGATTGCGTCGATTTCTCAATTTTGGGAGTTACGATTGCGCATTCGCCCTTATGGACCGTCAAACTCAGCGATTGTGACAGGGTTTCTATCAGAGGCGTGCACATTTATTCAGACCTGGAAAAAGGAGTGAATGCCGATGGAATCGATATCTGTTCTTCCAGCAATGTCACTATCTCGGATTCGGTTATAGAAACGGGAGACGATTCCATTGTCCTGAAGACAATTTCCCGTAACGGTAAGCCCGCCCGGCCATGTGAAAATATTACCGTGACAAATTGTATTCTAACTTCCTCGTCAACGCCGCTGATGATTGGCACGGAAACCGAAGCGGATATTCGTCATGTGCTGTTTAACAACTGTGTGATCCGCAATTCCAATAAAGGTTTTGGCATCAATGTTCAGGATGGTGCAACCGTCAGTGACGTGGTGATCAGCAACCTTACCATCGAGACGAACCGCCGGCATTGGAACTGGTGGGGCAGTGCCGAATTGTGTAAGATTGTCTTGCTTAAAAGGCATAAGGACTCTACACTTGGGCGAATACAGAATGTGATTGTCCAGAATATCGTGGCACATACCCGAGGCACCAGCCTTATCACCGGACATGTGGAACAACCCATTGAAAATATATCCTTCACCAACGTGAAAATTTTCATGAACCCTGAAGATGCGAAAGACAAAAGGGCCACGCATGCTTTTCATATCCGGTCGTCGCGGAAATTGCGCATACGGGATTTGTCGGTCGATTGGAGTGAGGAGCCCGAAGCAAAATGGAAAAGTGCCCTGGTATTGACAAATGTCTCCGATTTTGTCGTAGATTCTTTTTGGGGTCGACAGGGACTGGCGAAGGGAAATGATCCCGCGGTTCTTTTAGAAGACTGTCAGGATGGAGCGATCATCGATTCTAAAGCTTCAGATAGAACAGGAACCTTCATTCATATTATGGGCAATTCCACTGCCGTCAAGCTAAGATATTGCGATACGGAAAAAGCCTGCCGGGCTGTTAGTTTTGATAGCGAGACGTTGCGCAAAGGGGTTCAGATTATTGGATGAGTTTTGCGGAGGAGACAGAAACAGCGAAGTATATGGCTACCGGATAAGCCGGGCATTTTTAGGAATTAACGAACAGCCCTCGCCATAAGGCCCACCACCCCGAGCTTATTGAAAAAGCAGATCGCTCCGGTTCGTCGGCGGCGTGTCAACACTAACTCAATTTTCCGACCAGTCAGTATTCGGTCAACACTTCCTTATTATACTTGTTTTTATACTCTAATGGTGACATCCCCGTAATCTTTCTGAACACCTCCCTGAATGCTTTTACATCTGCATAACCCACCTCGTACATTATCTCGTTGATGGTTTTCCGGGTATTTTCAAAGGATTTCTTCGCCCACTCCACTTTTACTCTTTGGGCATATTCAACAGGCGTATTACCTGTGGCTTTGATAAACCTTCTGTCGAAATTGCGCCTGCCCACAGCAAATTTGGCCGACAGATCCTCAACTGATATTTTTTCATCAAGCTTTTTTTCAATGTGGTCCTGGGCTTTCTTTACCATCTCATCGCTGTGTAATTTTTGGCCGGTAAATATGATAAATGCCGATTGACTTGTCCTGTCAATCTCAACCTGGTATATTTTTGAACAATATATTGCAGTTTGCCTGTCATAATATTTTTCGATAAGATAAATTACCAGGTTCAGGAACGAGTAACCGCCGCCATTGGTATAAATTCCACTTTCATCAGTAATCAGTTTTTCTTCGTGTAAAATGACTTTCGGAAAGTTGTTTCTGAAAATATCTGCTACCCGCCAATGTGTAGAACAATTTTTACCGTCCAGCAAACCCGCCGAGGCCAGCATTAATGCACCGGTACACATACTCGCCACTTCAGCACCGTTCTTGTATTGCTTCGACAACCAATCGATCAGCAATTTATTTCCTTTCATGGCTTTTTGGTAATCATTAGTCAGTGAAGGGACAATGATAAGATTGGTTTTGCTAATGGTTGAAATAGGTGAGACGGATTTTAGCGCTAGCATGCCATCGTGGAATTCCGCTTCTTCTGAGACACCCGCTATTTCAATCTTAAATAATTCCTTCATTCCGTTTTCACTCCCATATCTGTTTGCTGTTGTGAACATTTCGTATGCCGCGATGATACAGGCAACCGTGCTTAACGTGGTTTGCCCGTCAGGAGCGAGTATAGTTATATGTTTCATTGGCATTTTTTCCAAAGATAATGATTTCTATTGTCCAAATCAACCCATCATAATGTCCATTTCCCCGACCATCGAAGTGGTATTTGGATGATAGTTTTGTGGTTGATTTAGTCACATCAAAATATTCGGTCATGAAAAAATCCATTTTTATTTTAGCCTTTGGAGGTTTTGGTATTATTACTACCGAGTTCAGTGTGATAGGTATATTGCCTGTTCTGGCCCGCGAGTTTAATATTTCTATAGACACGGCGGGCTGGCTGCTGAGCGCCTTTGCGCTTACCATTGCGGTGACAGGTCCCTTTTTGGTATTCCTGACGTCTAAGATAAACCGCAAGTGGTTAATGAGTAGTGCGCTGTTTATTTTTGTGGTTTCGAATATATTGTCAGCCATCGCACCCAATTTTACTGTGCTGATGATCGCCCGGGTAATTCCGGCGGTTATGCATCCTGTGTTCTGGTCGGTAGCCATCGCCGCCGCTTCCCGGCAGGTGGCTCCCAAAGATGTACCAAAGGCAGTAGCGGTGGTAATGGGCGGCATAAGTGTAGGCACGGTGCTGGGAGTTCCCCTGACAACATATATTGCCGACCTTATAAACTGGAGAGGTTCTTTTATTGCAGCAGGTGTAATTAACCTCGCTGCGTTGGCGGCCTTGTTAGCCTTTATACCTTCCATGCCTGTCCAGAAGGCAACTACGCAACGCAGTCAGATCAAAGCGCTCGCCAACCCACAGTTATGGGTATGCCTAGTCGCGACCACGATCATGATCGCCGGTATGTTTTCTACTTATGGCTACATGGCAGAGTACCTCTCGAAGGTTTCCCATATAAATGGGAAACAAATCAGCCTGCTACTGTTGGTGTTTGGCGCTACCGGTGTTTTGGGAAATTGGGTATCGGGGATTGCCCTGAGCAAAAATGTAATGTCGACCAACCGCATATTTTTAATTGCGCTGATTACTGTGCATTTGTTAGCATATGCCTTTGGTGGACTATTTTTTCCGGTTGCGATAATTGTTACTGCATGGGGATTCGTTCATACCGGCGGGTTTATGATCTCTCAAACGCTTATTTCCGCTGAGGCACCTGAAACGCCCGAATTGGCTACGAGCCTGATGGTGTCTTTCGGCAACGCCGGTTTCGCACTTGGCGCCTTCGTGGGGGGTATCGTCATCAGCAATTTTGGAGTTCATAATGTAATATGGATGAGCATCCTGTTATTGTTGGTAGCCCTGGCACTCAGCTTTGTATCTATCAGGAAGCGGGCGTCCGTAAATGCACTGGTTGCTGTGCAGAAAGGAAAAGAAGGAGAAGCAGGAGATGACTGGGCTGTGGCAGTGTAGGCCCAAACGGGGGGCATGCGCTTCACGGACATGAGTAGCAAAATAATTTAGTGTTTAACAAATATGTATAATTATGAAAAGTATTCTTCACAGGCTGGAAATTCATTCATCGCAGGAAAAAGTGTATGAAGCATTAACAACACAGGAGGGGCTATCGGGTTGGTGGACGCCTGATACGAAAGCAAGACCTGAAATAGGAAGTATTGCAAGATTTGCCTTTGGCCAGAACTATTTCAAGGAAATGAAAATAGAGGAACTTAAATCTCCAGCCAAAGTAAAATGGCTTTGCGTTCAGGGATATAAAGACTGGATAGGTACCACGGTGACATTTGAATTGCAGTCGCATGAAAAAGGAACCATTTTATTCTTTCATCATGATGGATGGAAAGAATATACACAGGGGTTTGCCGCCTGCAGTTATGACTGGGCGATCTTCCTCAGGAGCCTGAAATTTCTTTGCGAGTCCGGAAAGGGATTACCCTATCCGAATCATTATAAATGATTCCAAGGAACAGAGGTCGAGCTGATCGATAAACCAAAATGTTTTTTAGAATTATTACCTGATATCGGCACTGTTACTCACAAATGCAATTTTCTTGCTATCCGGCGACCATGAAGGGGTGTTGATGGTTCCCTGGCCTCCATAAAGATATCCGATCACTTTTGGATTTTTCCAATCATTGACTGGCACGATTCGTAAGTACACATGCTTGTAAAACGGATGATCGTCTTCCGCCGCCTCGTTCTTGAGAAATGAGATAAATACAACCCATTTCCCGTCCGGAGACACGTGCGGAAACCAGTCGTGAAAGTCGCCATTCGTTAACGCTTCTTGTTGTGTTCCGTCGGCCTTCATGCGCCAGATGCGCATTTCTCCGGTGCGGTTCGAATTAAAATAGATGTATTGTCCGTCCGGAGAATATTCTGAGCCGTCATCGAGCCCTTTCGCATCGGTGAGACGTCTTTCTTTTCCGCCTTTGGCAGGAATCTCGTAGATATCAAACTCGCCATTTCTTTGGCCAGTAAAAATTAAATTTTGTGCATCTGGCGACCAACCATGAAGATAAGAGGGACCCCTTGGCGTTATTTGCTTTGGCGTGCCGCCGGACACCGGCACCGTGTAAATGACAGAACCTCCGGCCTTTTGAACCGAGCTGCTCAAACCAAGCATGGTTCCGTCGAAAGAAAGCGCGTGATCGTTATTATTGTTTTTTATTTCACCCGTGTTGATCAGCACTGGCTCTTTTTTACCGAGGTCAAATTTGTACATGGATCCTTTACTGTTATAAATAAGCGATTTGTTGTCGGGTGTCCAGTTCGGTGCCTGCAATGATTCGGAAGCTGTGTAAACCACCTCGCGGCTTCCGCTGGTTACCTCAAGCACTTCAATACGGCTGCCCAGGTAATCCCTGTAAGGAACCAATCCTTTCCATGCAGGCACAGTTATCCTTGTGTTACTAAAAACCCCGGTTTCCAGCACATCTTTATTGTGTGAACCCACAAAGAGGCCGACATACACCTCATCGCCAAGCTCAAGATTCACGGAATCGGTCACGAATGTTTCGCCATATTTCGCCATCCGCATAATGTAGGTATTGCCTTTCCTTTCCAGTTCTATGATGTTGGCATGGGTCAAACTGGATTTTATTTCCATGGTCTGATCGCCGGCACTTTTTCGGTATTGCAATGAAGTTAGGCCGTCACCGTGGACTACTGCATTCACGTGAGGCGCCTTACCGTCGAGATCCTTCCTGACCATCCATCCCACCTTTCGGTGCTCTTCGACCCCTTTGGGTCCTACAAATTCGGCACGGGTATTCAGAATAAAATCCCCTTTCATCTTTTTCCACAAGTATTGGAACTCATCATGATCGCCCCATATATTGTAGCCCGCGCCGGAGACTACGTACTGGCCGGTCTGCTGAATAAACATTGACGAACCGGACTTTACGTCGGTGCCCACATCGCTATGTCCATCAAATACGCCAAGGTCCTTTTGCTGTGCGCGGAGATGTAATGAACATATAAAACACAGGCAAGCGGTAAAGCAGACGACATGGATAAGTTTCATTTTTATAGCTTTTATGCACAAATCTATCCTGTATTTGCCGGAACTTTTACTTTTCTGCAAATGCCAGTAATCCGTCAGTGAGTAGACTGCCTTCAACGAGCCATTCTTCCTAATTGAGCCGCTTTTATCGACTTGTCTTGAATTAACTCCTGAATGATCATGATACCTTTTTTTACTATCTATGGCTTCAGGCAGAACGTATTTTCGGCGAGTGGATTTGGAATTGTTCAAGGCATCTACACAAATCTCAGACTCTTAGTGAGCCACGGAATGATCTGCCGGCATAATAAGATTCCGCGCCATTGTGATAAACAAACACCTGGTTGTAGCGGCGATCAGCAAATATGGCCCCACCGCGTTTCCTGATCTCAGAAGGTGTACTGATCCAGCTCGATGTTTTCGTGTCAAAATCCCCAAGTTTTTGCAGTTCCCGATATTGTTCTTCGGTTAAAATTTCTACCCCCATGTCGTCAGCCATTTGAATGGCACTATTTTCCGGCTTGTTTTCCTTCCTCGACTCGAGCGCTTGCGGGTCGTAACAAATACTTCTGCGGCCCTTAGGACTTTCCGCCGCACAGTCATAAAAAGTGTATTCGTCTTTCTTTTTATCATAACCAACAACATCCGGTTCACCACCAGTAGTTTCCATTTCATTGAGAGACCATAGCTTTGCAGGATGTGCTTCCAGCTTTGTCTGCACTCTAGTCCATTCAATTCCTTTGTGCCGGACCATGTTTTTTTCAAAACGCGCTTTCAACACTTTAAGTAGTTTGTCCCGGTCCTCTGCCGACATCTTGTTTTTATTGCTATTTGTGTTGCTCATACTTTTTATTTAAGGGGGAGATTGCTTAAATTATTTTTAACACTCAGTATCGAAATCCGGGAGACCAAATAATCATTCCGTTTATTTATTGTTTAACTGAACAAGTTTTCGATCCGCGGGCCTGAAATACCAAGATACCACAATCAGGAATATCAATAACAGCGAGGGAAAAAACTCACGTGCGGAATCACCCACCGCAATATGTACGAACACCGCATCTGACATAAGAAAGAAAAAGCCAGCATATGCCCATTCTTTAAGTAACGGGAATTTGGGAAGAAGCACTGCTACCACACCTAATATTTTCCATATACCCAGTATGGTTAGAAAATAGACAGGAAAGCCCAAACGTACAATACCATCTACTCCGGGCGGCGCTACGGCTCCCTCAGCCTTCACTTTAAGTAACTGTACCAATCCGGTCGCGGTCATTCCTAATGAAAGCCACAGAGTAGCAATCCAATAAATGATTTTATTTCTTTTCGTCATGTTATGTTACTTTTTCCTGGTTAAAATTTCCTGTAGCCGCTTATGCGCCATATTTATACCCTGAGCAAAGGGAAGTTTCAGATTCTCGTCCCTGAGTGATACTGATCTGTATACTACCTGCATGTTAAGTTTGCTGGTTTCAGCGGTCAGCTTTTCGAATTCAAGGAACTCAAGCTGGACGTCAAAAATGCCGTTCTGCATTTCAAATGTCCGGATGATCTTCTGGTTGGGAATGAACTCATGGATGACCCCATTTGCCTGAAACACCACGTTTCCTTTCGGGTCCGAGGTTTCAAACTGCCAACTACCGTGTCGTTTATTTTCAAGTTTCAACACCTTGGTTCCCATCCATTGTTCAATTATTTCGGGCTCCGCATACGCTTTGAAAAGTAATTCTAATGGCAGATCAAATTCCCTTGTGATAAGCAAATCCTGTTTGCCTCCTTCAGCGTGGATTTTTGTTTTTAGTTCCATGTTATTCTATTTTTTGTCCTTATATTTTTTCATGATGGTTTCTATCTTATTAAATCTCTCGTCCCAGATTTTGCGAAACGGTTCAATGAATTCGGCTACTTCTTTCATTTTTCCTGCATTGATGTGATAGTAAATTTCCCTTCCGGTTTGTTTTTGTTCAAGTAATTCGCATTCCGTGAGTATTTGTAGGTGTTTTGAAACCGTAGGTCTCGCCGTGTCGAAATTCGAAGCTATCGCCCCGGCTGTCATCGAGTGCGAGGCCACCAACAGAAGTATCGCCCTCCTCGTTGGATCGGCTATAGCCTGGAACACGTCTCGTCTTAAATTCATTGTGTAGCTATTTGGCTACAAATATATATGTAGTTATTTAGCTACGCAAAATTTTCCCAGATTTTTTTTCGGCAAGGTTGCTGAACCTCCGGCAATCCTCAATTAACCCGGAATTGCAGCTGACGCCAGACTAAGGGTAATTCTTTTGCATAATGCTGATAATCACATCATTTTACGGTATGATTAAATATTTTATTTATTAAAATTGGCCATTAGATAGAATTCAATAGCCTCGTGTTTTCGGATGTATAGGCGCTGGTTTTGAAAAAAGTTGTCCTGAATCTCGATGGTTAAGTCACAAAAAAAGGGCGTTTAATACTCATACGTACCACTTCAGATTGCTTTAAGAGATGGATGTCTATCTTAGTCCCGTTCATGTCCGATTGACTCCTAAAGGTGGGTTTTGTGTTCTAAAGTTGTGAGTCTATTGTTGCTGGGTGTCATGTTGGTCGCGAAGAGAAGGTTAGAACGTGAAGGAAGAGAAAGATGGTTTCAGGGTAAAATAAAATTAATTGCATTATTTACTTACCTGACCGGATATTAGGATAAATTCATAAACCATGGAACTAAATATATCAAAGGATGTTGTTGAATTGGGTTGGCGCGCCGCCCGTGCTGCAGCGAATGCAATCAGGGAGGTCATCGAAAAAAATGGAACGGCCAATATTGTTCTTCCCACAGGCGGCAGCCAGATCGAAATGTATAAAAATCTGACAAAGGAATCATTAGACTGGACTAAAGTGGTTGTATTTCATCTTGATGAATATATTGGTTTGCCTGAATCATCGCCGGCGGGTTTCAGAAAATATCTGAAAGAGCGATTTCTGAATATCGTTGAGCCCGTGAAAGCGTTTTATTTTATAAACGGGGAAGCTGAACCCTTAGCGGAATGCCGGCGTCTCAATGAGAGTATAGTTAAATATCCAATAGACGTGGCGCTTGTTGGAATAGGCGAAAACGGACACCTCGCCTTTAATGACCCACCAGCGGATTTCGAAATTGAAGATCCTTTTATCATAGTTTCCCTGGATGAAAAATGCCGAAACCAACAAACAGGTGAAGGCTGGTTCAAATCCTTCGAGGAGGTGCCCTTACAGGCGATCAGTATGTCAATAAAGCAGATATGCAGCTCGAAAACTATCATTTGCTCAGTGCCGGATAGCAGAAAAGCTCAGGCGGTCAAAGATTGCCTGGAAGGGCCGGTAAGCAATGCATTTCCTGCGAGTATACTGCAATTGCATAGTAACTGTCATTTCTATTTAGATAAAGCATCTTCTTCCCTGCTGAATCGGTCCATCATTAAATCAGAACAGTCGTGATCTCAATTATTTAGCACCGTCTTTCACCAATAATAATCAATACATGAAAAATTCCAGAAGAGAATTTATCGCAAAATCAGCCATGGCTGCCACGGCCGCATCGTTTGGGGGAGTATTACCGGGGTTTAGCGCGAAAAGCTATTCAAGCATCATGGGAGCTAATGAGCGCATCAAGGTAGGAATAATGGGAGTGCATTCCCGAGGGTTGGCACTGGCTGAGAATTATGCGAAGCAAAAGAACTGTGAAATAATTTATATCTGTGATGTAGACAGCCAATCCATGGACAAATGTATTGGCACGGTAGAGAAGTTACAAAATCATCGTCCGGCTGCGGCTCCGGATTTCCGAAAGGCACTCGAGGACAAATCCCTCGAGGCGATGGTTATCGCCACACCTGATCACTGGCATGCCCCGGCTGCTATCCTGGCCTGTAAAGCCGGCAAGCATGTTTACCTGGAAAAACCCTGCTCACACAATCCGAATGAAGGTGAGATATTGGTTGCCGCTTCCCGGAAATACCACCGAAAGGTTCAAATGGGTTCACAGCGGCGTTCCTGGCCCAATCTTATCGATGCTGTTAAACAACTAAAGGATGGCGTCATCGGCCGACCCTATTTTGCAAAGGGCTGGTACACCAACAACCGCGAGTCTATCGGAACCGGGAAGTTGACGGCGGCACCTTCCTGGCTGAATTATGATCTGTGGCAGGGGCCGGCACCGCGTGAGCCCTACAGGGACAATATCATCCATTATAACTGGCATTGGTTCTGGAACTGGGGTACTGGAGAATGTCTAAACAATGGCACACATATGGTAGATCTGATGCGCTGGGGACTCGGAGTGGACTACCCCATCAGTGTTCGGTCAGGAGGTGGGCGTTACCGTTATAAGGATGATTGGCAAACCCCCGACACCCAGGTTGTCAGCTGGGAGTTTCCGAACAATACCCTTATGGAATGGGAAGGACGGAGTTGTAATGGCCGCGAAGTCGAAGGGTCCAGCGTAGGAGCGACTTTTTACGGTGAAACGGGCACCCTCGAAATGGAGGTTGCGGGAGGAAATTCTTACAGGATATACGACCTCAAGAACAAGCTGATAAAAGAAGTTAAGAATGATCTAAAGGTTGATGCCCGTAACACCGCGGATCCCTCCCAGGGCCTGGACGCCCTGCACATTCAAAACTTTTTTGACGGCATACGCAAAGGAACGCCGCTTAGCGCCGAGATTTTAATCGGACATAAAAGTACCTTGCTTTGCCAGTTGGGGAATATTGCCTATCGTGCGGGCAAGACTTCTCTTGAAATTGATCCGGCGAACGGACATATTCTCAACAATGCAGAGGCTGAAAAATTTTGGAAAAGAGAATATGCAGCCGGTTGGGAACCGACACTATGATAAAATAAAAATGGAGCAATTGGAGGCAAGTCTTAAAATAGTGAATGCGCGCATTTTGACACCGCATCGCATAATCTCGAATGGAACAGTGGTGATTGCAGGCGGTAAGATCACGGGGGTAATCGAAGGGAATGAAGAAGTTCCTGCTGTGCCGGAAATAGACGCGCAGGGTAAATATGTATCGCCGGGGTTCATCGACATCCATGTACATGGCGGCGGGGGATATGATTTTATGGATGGGACTGAGACCGCCTTTTTAAAAATTGCCGAGATGCACGCACGCCATGGGACTACCAGTATGGCGCCTACAACACTCAGCGGCGACAAAGAAAGTATCCTGAAAGCCTTATCCATATATGAGTTGGCCAACAAGAAAAATGAGAAGGGTTCCCAATTTCTTGGGATGCATCTGGAGGGACCTTATTTTGCAATGAACCAACGCGGTGCACAGGATCCGCGATATATCAGGGATCCAGATCCGGAGGAATACAAGGATATTATCAGTCGGTCTTCGGTGATCAAGCGCTGGAGTGCAGCGCCGGAGTTAAAGGGCGCCATCGAATTTGGCAGGTATCTTCGTTCACAGGGAATTCTGGCTGCGGTGGCTCACACTGACGCTATATATGAGGAAGTTCTGAATGCTTTTGAGAATGGTTATTCATTGATCACACATCTCTACTCGGCGATGTCCGGTGTTACCAGGCGGAACGCTTTTCGCTATGCAGGCGTGATAGAGAGTGCATGGCTCATTGATGAGATGGACGTAGAACTCATCGCGGATGGCATTCATCTGCCACCATCTTTATTAAAACTTGCATATAAAATAAAAGGAGCCGGTAAGATTGCCTTGATTACGGATGCCATGCGCGCTGCAGGGATGCCGCCGGGTGAATCTATCCTGGGCAGCCTGGAGAACGGGTTAAAAGTAATCGTAGAAGATGGGGTGGCGAAGCTTCCTGACCGGAGCTCCTTTGCCGGAAGCGTTGCCACTGCCGATCGCCTGGTTCGTACCATGTTGACACAGGCCGACGTTCCTCTGCATGAAGCAGTAAAAATGATGACCGCTACGCCGGCAGCCATTATGAAAATCGATGACCACAAGGGATCACTGGTCGGGGGAAAAGATGCCGACATCGTCATCTTCGATGAGAATATCACCATTAGCACGACAATAATAAACGGCAAGGTCGTCTACAATGCATGATAATTCTGACCGTATTTGAAATCTGAAAAGGGGAGAAAAACCTGCCCTTCCGTTCATGGAAACATATTCACTATGGAGTCCTCTGGCAGAAAAAGACTTTAATTATTAGCACTCTGAAATTTACAAACATGCGTTGGAACAACACCCTTTTATTAATTTGTCTGGTGTACGCCTTTCCCAAAATTATGGCGATGGATAATCAGCTTTGGGAAGTCTTGTTTGACGGAAAAAATACCGATAAATGGAGGAGCCTGACTGCGGAAAGTTTCCCTTCGGAGGGATGGGAAATAAAGGATGGGGCACTGGTTGTAAAAAATCATGCTAAAGGTCAGGATTTAATTACAAAAGATGTGTACAATGACTTTGAACTTGTATTCGATTTCAAATTAACCGTTGGAGCCAACAGCGGAATAAAATACCTGGTCGAAAAAATTAAGAACAATGATGCCGGAACCATGGAGTGGAATGGCCCGGAATATCAAATTATCGACGACAATAACCATCCCGCTGTCAAGGATCATGTAGATGAAAAGGCATCGACCGCTTCCCTTTATCTGGTTTATGCACCTGAAAATAAGCAACTCCACCCAGCCGGGGAGTGGAATAACGGTAAGATCATCGTTAAGGGGAATCGAATAGAACACTGGCTAAATGGTGTAAAAGTTGTCAGCTGCGAAAGGAGCTCGAAGGACTTTCGCGACCGGATGGCAAACACAAAATTCAGGGTATTTGATAAATATGGCGAGTCTCCATCGGGGCATATTATGTTGACAAACCACGACGGCGACCCCTGCTATTTTAAGAATATCCGTATCAGACGACTATAACGTTCCTTCACCTGGTACTGCGGCCTGCTAAAAATGATCTGCCCAATTCCGTTTGTGAAAGATCTACTGCATCTTCGGCATCGGTCGAGGTACTTGCTGACAGCCATTCATCCATTTCCTCGCTTCTCAAGGTATTAGCCTGTTGTATTAACTTGATGGCTTCGCGACCCAATACCAGATGAACGGGAGGGTTTGGATGATCGACTAACTGGATCATCACTTTGACTGTTTTGTCGGGAGCACCCATTGGAATAAAATCCTTGCTGCTAAATAGTTTGATACGCAGACCAACGGTCATCTCATATCCCTCGATTTCTGGCGCAGAACTCATGGAGGCGGTCATATCAGTGCGTAAGCCGCCGGGCTCGACGCTGGTCACGAATATGCCCAGGGGTTTAACTTCTTTCGCCAGCGCCTCGCTAAACCCACTCAGACCAAATTTAGCTGCCTGGTAGATAGTTAGACCGGGACTGCCGACCCGACCGCCAGTCGAGCTGATTTGTAAAATGCGTCCCGAGCGTTGCCTGCGCATGTAAGGCAGTACGATGCGAGTTATCGCAATAGGAGCATTTAAATTGATCTCTAACTGGCTACGCACCTGTTCATCGGTATAAGCCTCTGCTGCGCCGATTATTCCGAAACCTGCGTTGTTGACAAGAACGTCAATACGGCCAAATCTTTTAATCAGCTTTTGCCCAGACATAAACCAGGCAAAACTGTATAACTTTAATCGCGGATGTTTATTCAATTTTTCTATGGCACATCAACAAATAGCGATTGTGACCTGGCAAATTGTGATCACGATTATTAATTTTAAAATATCAGACCAATATGCAAACAATACTTGGAGCCGGCGGCGCAATCGGTACCGAACTGGCAAAAGCATTGACCATTTACACCAAAGACATCAAACTAGTCAGTAGAAATCCAAAAAAAGTCAATGAGACTGACAGGCTATTTGCCGCAGACCTTACAAAAGACATCGAGGTAAACAAAGCTGTGAAGGGCTCAGAGGTGGTTTATCTGACTGCGGGACTTCCTTATAACACTAAGTTTTGGCAAACCACCTGGCCCGTTATTATGCGGAATGTGATAAATGCCTGCATAGAAAATAAAAGCCGGCTCGTTTTCTTTGACAATATTTATATGTATGACGGCAACGACCTTAACCCGATTACTGAAACAACAGCTATCAATCCTCCGAGCCGAAAAGGAAAAGTGAGGGCAGATATAGTAAAAATGATCTGGAATGCGGTGGAAGATCAGGGTCTTGTGGCGCTGATTGCAAGAGCGGCCGACTTTTACGGACCCTCGGTGAAGAATGTGAGTGTACTTACGGAAACTGTGATCAAACCCTTAAGCGAAGGTAAAACTGCCAACTGGCTGGTAAGCGATCAATTCAAACACTCATATACCTATACTATCGATGCAGGTAAGGCTACTGCGTTGCTTGGGAATTCCCTGGACGCATTTGGCGAAACCTGGCACCTGCCAACTGCAAAAGACCCATGGACTGGCAAAGAATGGATCGAAGTTATTGCAAGAGAACTGGGAGTGAAGCCCAAGTACCGGACGGTTAGTAAAACTATGATTAAACTGATAGGAATATTTGTACCAGTAATGAGAGAGTCGCATGAAATGCTGTACCAATATGACAAAGACTATGTTTTTAACAGTGATAAATTCGAGAGTCGATTTTCCTTTAAGCCGACTACTTATTCTGCAGGGATAAGGCAGATAGTCAGCGTTGACTACAAAAAATGATTCATTCTGACGAGCGCATGACAATAGGAGAGCCCAATGAAATTTTACTTTAACTCCTGTTCACCTGAGCGTCATTAATTTTGAGTATGAATTGCTCATTACCATCGGGTACTGCAAGGTTAAAATCGTCCGAGTAGAATTTGACAATCACATTAATATTAAAACTGCCTTCATCCTCTGTCCCTGAAGGCATTGGGATATAGCTGACCTCCACGGCTTTCATAATATTATTCAAACTAAGGATGCCAGATGTACGGAACACCCTGGAGGACGTGAGGTTATCTTGTATTTCCCCGGCGTCAACGTCAACTTTCAGACTAAATAATATACGCTTTGAAAAGATGCCGGAAGCAATGGCAGCATCCTTGTCGACAATTCCGTAGGGAATATTGAGTGTCACATTTAATTGCCCAGAGCCATTGGGAAAAAGAATTGTTGCACCTTTTAGGCTGTATTCAACACGGTTGGTGCCTTGCAATCGCACAAGGTCAGCGTCAGCAACCCTGTAAATATTGTCATAATGTTGGGCGAATGCCGTTGTGTTTATGAAAAGCATTAACAGGATGGTGGTGATATATTTCAACAGATTTTTGATATTTCGGGTTGAATAGTGAAGGGACACAGGGCATGAGCAGAAAGAATTCTGTACCTATGGACTAAAAAGCTTCGCAGAGCTTTTCTCTGCGAAGCTGTCAGAAATAACCACCAACTATTATTTCAGCTGTTTGAAGAATGACACGTCACCGCTCATGTTCACCTGCAACACGATCGCGTTTTTGTCTTTCTTCAACTCTACAAAATAACTGTCGGCATCATCGAATTGCTCACCATATAAAATCATATCGGTTTCATTGGGCTCATTGTCGTCGAATAACAGGACCTTCTCCTTACTATACCCCTGATAGTTTTTATTAATAAATCTCTGAGCGCTCGTAGGTATCTCTGCGAAAGTTCGGCGGGAAGTTGTGCCTACAAGGTTTGCATCGAAGTCATAATACGCTTTCATTAAATGCCCATCCTTTGTAAAAAGGACCTCATCGAAATTATTTGTCCTCATCCATCGCCCAGCAGGAACATTTCCAAAATCTGTATAAAAAGCTTGCTTCGCCTGGTAGCTCACTTCTTTGCCTTCCAATTTTCTAATCTCACGTCTTTCCACTCTCTTTTCCTTCTTAATTTCGGACTCTTCCTTTCTGTTGTTCCGAATGTCCCTATCTAACGATGCTACGCTGGACTGAGCGCTAGCAGCTGAAGCGAGAAGAAAAGTGACAGTAGACATAATAAATAACTTTTTCATTTTTTGTAATTAATTTAGTACAGAATGCTTTTCGTTTTATTTCATTCATTTTGCTGCTACAAATTTATCTCTCTCTCGAACTGGAGTTGGCTGCTAATCGGTAAACGGGCAAAAGCTGTCGGCTAAGGCTTTCCGATATGTTTCTTTGCATAGTTCACCTTCGTATTGTATTTGAAATGATAACAGTGGGAGAATGCCTGTGATAGTACAGTCTTCAAGCAGTAGTCATAAATCCATTAGCATTGCCTGTACGGCTGAGTATTCCCCATGCCTGGGTTTCGCCTTTGATTGCCTTACGAATGGCTTTGAATAGCACGAAGTACATTAACTGCCGGTATACAAATCGCTGTGGTATTAGCCAGATCAATTTGGTGACTTTCTCTTTTTCGAATGCAAAAGCAATAAAACTTACCATCACATCAACCATCATGAAAACGAAATAGTAGAGTTCAATTCTATGCATACTTTCAGGGTTGTGTCGATCCCAAATCAGGCTGAATACAAGCATTATATCGGCCAGGGGAGCCAGCATGGGTAGCAAAATCTGAAAAATCAGGATATTGGGCAATGATACCATACCCAATCCTTTATACTTGGGATTGAAACATGCGGCCCGGTTTTTCCAAAAGGCCTGCATAATTCCATAGCTCCACCGAAAGCGCTGTTTCATAAATTGACTCAATGTTTCAGGGGCCTCAGTTACGGCAACAGCCTCAGTACAATTAACCACCTGGTAGCCCTTTCGTAAAATACGAATAGTCAGGTCACAGTCTTCTGCAAGGGTATCGTTGGAAAATCCGCCTGCCTTTTCAACCGCTTCCTTTTTAAAAGCGCCAATGGCGCCCGGCACCACAGTGATTCCGTTGACCAGATCAAAAGCACGGCGATCGAAATTCTGGGCTGTAATATATTCGATGCTCTGCCATTTGGTAAGGAGTGTATTTTCGTTGCCCACCTTTACATTTCCCGCGACCGCTCCAATTTCGGCGCCATTTTCCAGCGGAGTAATCATTCTTTTCATCAAATGCATCATCGCACCTGGTCTTAATTGTGTATCCGCATCAATACAAACAACATATTCATTTTTTGTTTGGCTGATACCGAAGTTTAAGGCCAGGGCCTTGCCACCGTTGAGTTTTGTAAGCACCGTCACTTTTTCGGATTCACCAAAGGCCTCCCACACCATTTTATAAGTAGAATCTGTTGACCCGTCATCTACAAAGATGATGTCGAAATTGGGATAGCTTTGCTTTAATAGATTTTCGATTGTTTTTATGGCATTGACCTCTTCATTGTATGCTGGTATTATTATACTCACCGATGGAAACTCTTTCAATGGTGGGTTATACTTCCATCGAAGGCTATCATTTTTTATTTTTTGCAAAAACGCCATAATGGCCATAAGCAGTATACGGATAAAACCTAAGGCAATTGCCACCCAGAACGCGGATGTCAGGAAATGTTCCAGCGAATATCCAAACATTGCAACACCGCTGTCTAAATGAACCAGGTTGTTATGGACTGACGGCATCACCACATCTTTCGACGTATGCAGCAAACCTGCAATCGTGGTAAATCCGACGCCTCTACTTTTGAAATAATGTATGATGCGCGGCAATGCATCTACCGTAGCCTGCCGGTTGCCCCCCGCATCATGCAGCAGTATGATTCCTTTTTCAGGATTTGTTTCATACTGTCGGATGGTTCTGGCATATACTGTATCAGCAGATACACCCTTCTCCCAATCACTTGGGTCAATGCTTTCACCTACCGTATAGTAATCCTTTTGTTTGCTTAAGGCAACGGGTTTCAGCTCCACTTCGCTGGTAGGTTCGGCATCAGCGTTGTAGGGCGCCCGGAAGAGTACAGTGCTCCTGCCCGTAATGGCCTCTATCAGTAAGCGGGTAGTTTCCATTTCTGTCGCCGCTCTTTCTGTACTGACCGTAGCAATGTTGGGGTGAGTAAAAGTATGATTGCCTATTTCATGCCCTTCGTTGTAGATCCTTTTCAGCAATGGCAGATTATTTTCTGCTTGCATGCCTACTATAAAAAAGGCAGCAGGCACTTTTTCCTTTTTTAGTATGTCCAATACCTGTGGGGTGTAGTCCGGGTCGGGTCCGTCATCGAAGGTTAATATGACCTGCTTGTGAACCTTCCCATACTTCTGGATAACATATTTAGTTGGCAATTGCACGTAATGCTGTTCTGCGATCATTTCTTCTGTATTGTCCACCTCCAGGTCAATTTTGCCCGGCTCGGTTTCGGTAATTACATTCAGCACCTCGCCATCGCCAATATAGTCTGGTTTCTCGACAGGCATATTTACTTTTCTCAGATTTTCAAAATTGAAAGGCCGCTGATTAATGCTTTGATTGGTGAGGCTACGGTTATAAAATGTCCATATCCTTTCGTCCTCGCTTCCCAACCTCCACAAAGCCGTACCAGCGGTTCCATATTCATCGGCGAACCGAATTGTATTGAAGTTGGTGGCTGCGTCTGTAAAATAAACCTGATGCTTTACACCTTCTGCATCGACGTATCCGTAGTCATTGTTGTAAGTATGATTATTGAAATTTATTTTTGCGTGATATTGTTTTGCATTAGCCAGTGCCTGTTGATAGGTAACTGTTGAAGCTTCATCACCATTCGCCCAATCATATCCATAACCAGCAACACATACAATCACTTTTGCTGATGGTACTTCTTTTGCCGTTTCATCCAACACTTTCTCAATCCATTGCTGACTGCTGATAGCGCCCGGTACACTAGTACTGTAGTGCTCATCGTAGGCCATTAGGAACATGTAATCGTTAAAAGCTGATAATGCGGATACGTTGAAATCCTCATTACTCGGCATAATATCCTGTGTAACAATTAATCCCTGCGGATGTAATTTTTCATAGAGTGTCTTCTGGAATGCGATAATTGGCTCATCACTTTTTTCCATGAACTCTTCAAAATCTATGTTGATGCCCTGTAACTGATATTTCTCCAGGTATTTTGCAACGTCATTTATGAGCCTTTCTCTTTTTAAACGATTGTGGAGGATGCGGTGAATTATTGTTCCATCGAATTCGCCTTCACCAATATGTTCGTTGATATTGTTGATCAGCGGAATAATTTTCACATGATGTTTCTTCATCAGGTCCAAAGCCGACATGTCAATTTGGGGACGAAGGGTGTCAGTTGACGGGTCGATAAAAAACCATTCCGGGATCACCATGTTCAGCTTGTCAATGTTCTTTTGGAGCGAATAGGACGATTGAGGATCCCAGTCAACATAAAAAGCTGCCCTCACATGCTGTGGGTCAACTGGTGGATGATATTTTTTTAAGCGGTCAATTTGCTCCTTTGCCGCAAGGAAATTGCTGAAGGACTTGTATTTCTTTAATTCCTTTATGGTCAGGTCAGCTGGAGTAGCCGGATTAGAAAGGTGATGAAGCGAGGCACTTTCATTTACCAGTATTGGGAGGCCGGGTTGAATGCCTCTTGCCAGTGTGATAATAACCAATGGCACCATGAGCAATATGACAAACACTATGAGTCGGCCCGTCCACTTGAAGGTTCTCCATCGCCATTTTGAATTTGTTTGAAATATCTGCTTTGTGTTAATCATTAACAATTAGTTGGTGTATTTGGGAAAAGGACATCCTGCTTATATTTTGCAGTGCTGCATTATTCATTTGAAATGGGCAGAACCTTCTCATAACGGTTTTAAAAGTTCATCAAAACTATCGCGGGTTCCCCGCATACACAATAACAACTAGGCGGGTGGGCAAAAACTGTCGGCAGAAGACCGCATCGTCCTTTTCTGCAGGGTGATTTAATTAACCTGGTTATTACGTCATTTCCGGCGCAGTTTGAAAAATGTGGCCAGGGGCTACTATGCCGAAACTTTCTTATTTTGAAAGGTCAATATTGTAAACCATAATATAATCAGGAATGACAACAACATTCGAGGGAGGCCTTAACATTGCAATTAAAATACCCAAAGCCAAATACGATCAGACCGTTTCATTTTATCGGGATATCCTGAAACTACAGGTCGAACAAAAACCGATAGACAATCCGACCGTTTCAAAAACCCATGAGGTTAAATTTGGCAATAATATCGTTTGGCTTGACTGTGTCGACAATTACACTCACTCCGAAACCTGGCTTGAATTAAACACTGATGACGTAGAAGGCGCTACAAGGCACCTGGCCTCTAATGGCATCCAGACATGCGACGAAATTGAAAAATTGCCGGAGAACATGCACTGGATAGCCGACCCGGCGGGCACGATACTCATCGTTAAGAAGCGGGATTAGGTTTTCGTTCTAATAACTTGAAGGGTTCTAAAAATCTGACGAGATAGTCGAATTTGAAGAATAAGCATAATATTGAGAAGATTTGATCCTCTTATTTAGCCCGCATTTTATTGCCTTTGGGATCATGTGTGAGTTCCGCAAGACCGAGTTTTTCCATTAGCGGGGGGATATACATTCCAAAACGACCACGAAGACCTTTCTTTAATCCGTACCAGCCTCCAAGAGGATTATTTTTGGAGCGCCCCCATTCTTCAACTGTGTTGTCTTTTGCTGGCTTTTGTTCGTCGGCACTTCCGAGTTCCATCCAGTCGCCATGCTTTTTTAGCATCATGTGAAGATCAGACAGGCACCGAAAGTCATAAAGCAGTACTGTTTTACCAACCGTGCATACCAATATCTCATTCCCGTCTTTTACATCTTTGTGCATGGTATAGTCGGAGGATAAAGGGGGTGTCTTCAGTGTCCAGGGATCTTCTTTTGTTCCTTTTTCTTTCGCCATTGTGGGTTTGATAATAATGTTAAAGCATTTTTGTTGAACCGTAGCGCATGAGCATCCCCGATTCCGACCGACTCCTAAAATTAAGATATTCTATGGCAGGCCTGACTATTCACCAGTGAATGTGCCCTTGCATATTGTTATTTCAATGCTTAGCACTTGTGCAAATGGCAGATTGCTTTCCAGTGGTACCCTCAGAATCTGGGACGAACGCATGGAGTCCGGCAATTGTGGCTTTCAGGTGACAGGCGGAACTTGTATCCTCGGTAGCCAGATAAACAACCTTGGCTTCTCTGATAAAATGCAGTTGAGGTGTTAAATGCCTGGTTACTCAGACCTCAAACTCCTCACTGGATTCGCCAGGGCTGCCTTCCCGGCCTGATAAGCAATAGTAATTGCGGCAATAGTAAATGAAGTTGCAATGGCTACCAGAAATACCTTGATTCCAAAACTGACCTGGTAGGCGAAATTTTCCAGCCAGCTATGCATCACGTAGTAGGCAACCGGAGCTGCTATTACGAATGCCACTAGAATGAGTATTGCCGATTCTTTTGCAAATAGGGAGACTATATTCATAATGGATGCACCAAGCACTTTACGGATACCTACTTCTTTTGTTCTTTGCGCTGCCGCGAAAGCGATAAGGCCATATAAACCTAAACAACCGATAAGTATCGCAATGGATGAAAACAGCTTAAAGGCTGTATATACTTTTTCTTCCTGCTTATATAGCCCGGCAATATGATCATCGACAAATTCATATTCAAAAAGTCGATCAGGGAAAAGCGCAGACCATTCCTTTTCGATCCTGGCGATCGACTGAGGCATTTGGGTGGACTGAAGTCTGACACTGGCCATATAAAAACCCCGCGGCTCATAAACCAGGACGCAGGGGCGCCTTAATTTATGCTTTGATTCACTTTGGAAATCCCGCACAACCCCCATGATCGTCGAGTATCGCCCTGACTGTTTTATGTGCTTTCCAATGGCCTGCTGGGGATCCTCAATACCAAGTTTATGAATCAAAGCCTCATTGACAACAACATTCACAAGTGTGTCACCCTTGCTTAACTTTTTGATCTTCTGACCGGCAAGTAACTTTAACCGGAACATATCCATGTACCTTTCATCAATATATTTTACTTCGGTAACATCATCCTTTGCCACGCCGAGCTCATCCGAAGAAAAAGGAGCAAAGGAATTATTAAATACCGGCGCACCCGAGGAGAAACTGACATCGGAAACCGATGGCATTTCAGAAAGTATTTTATTAAACACCTCAAGTTTCGAACCATCGAACAGCCGGAAATTAATAACCGCCTTCTTATCAAAACCGAGATCCTGGTTTTTAAAATAATCCATTTGCAGAGCCACTACCAGGGTTCCAATTATTAACACCTGAGATATAGCGAATTGAATTACCACCAGCGTTTTGCGAAGGCCCAATCCCTTTACTGAAACAGGGGAGGTGCCATTCAGCGTTTTTATGGGGGCAAAGGCCGACTGAATAAAGGCCGGATACAACCCGGCCATCAATACAAGGACAATAATCAATATACCGATTAACGTAAGAACTGAAAGGTCACCTAATTGATTTGAATTTATTTTAACACTGAGCCAGATATTTACCTGAGGGAGAAAGAAATAGGCTGCCAGCACCCCGATTATAACAGAAACCAAGACCAGCACACCGGTTTCGCTTAAAAATTGAGCGATTAACTGCCCGCGTCTGGCACCGAGCACTTTTCTTACTCCAACTTCTCTTGCCCTGCGAATGGCCTGAGCTGTTGCAAGGTTGATGAAATTAATACAGGCAATTATAATGATCAGAAATGCAACTGCTGCCAGGACATAATAAGTTTCCCTGGAAGTGGTAGGGCTGAAAGAAGAATGAAGGTACCGCTGGTCGAAGTGAATGTCTTTCAAGGGCTGCAAAATCAGTTTTGCTTCTTTAGCGATATCTTTTCCCCAACGGTTTTCAACAAACGCCGGCATTTTTTTCTGAAATGATGCAGCAGAATAGTTTTTTGGGAGGACGATGTAGGTATACCCACCATTGATATTGTAGAAATGCCTGTTTGCAACGTCCAGCTTTGTTCTTAAAGTCTCAAAAGAGATGATAAAATCAAAAGGAAGGTGGGTATTGCCGGGAAGATCCCTGATCAGACCGGTAACTTTCAGGTCCACCTCATTTTGCATATTGATCACCTGGCCCATTGCCTCCCTATCGCCAAAATATTTATGAGCTACAGACTCAGTAAGCACTACTGAATTCGGTGCCGATAAAGCGGTTTGCGGATCCCCGGCCAGCCAGTCGTAATCGAAGATCTTCATGAACTGATCATCCCCAAAGGCAAACGCTTTTTCCATATATCTGCTGTCTCCCACTTTCACCAGGCCTTCCTCCTGAAACCAGAACTGCGATACATTTTCCAATTCGGGAAATGCCGTGCGAAGATTGTGGGTAACTACCATGGACACACTGGGATTAAAGTCCAGGGCATTCATGGTAACCCGATAGGTGCGGTCTGCCTTCTTATGAAAGCTGTCGTAACTCAATTCATTTCTCACAAGCAGGAAGATCAGCAGGCAGGAAGCGATGCCAAGACTCAATCCAAAGACGTTGAGAAAAGTATAGGTAAAGTTTCGACGAATGTTTCTGAGTGCTATAAGCAGATAATTCTTTAGCATAACCGGGTTAGTTAGGAGGAAATTTGACGAAACTTTATGCCATGGTGACAATGTACTGATTAACAATGTGTTTTGGCCTGGAACAACTACGAAATTGGTCGTTTCCGATACAGTGATCTCACTGAAAGAGTACACTGTATTAGATTTGCAGTTTAAATGGAAAAAATCATGAAAAGAATTGCAATTAATGGCTTTGGCAGAATAGGCAGGGCCTCGTTAAAAGTGCTCCTTGAAACCAAGGATATGGAACTCGTTGCTATCAACGATCTGCTCGATATTGACAATGCAGCCTACCTGCTTCAATACGACAGTGTTTATGGAATATATGAGCGAAAGGTTTCGGTGAAAGACGGCAATTTGGTTGTAGGCGACCAAAAGATCAAGTATTATTCCGAAAAGCAACCGGCGAATCTGCCATGGAAGGAACTGGGCGTCGATGTGGTAATTGAGAGCACGGGCATATTTACAAACCGGGAGGATGCCGAAAAACATATCGCGGCTGGAGCAAAGACAGTGGTGATTTCGGGACCCACCAAAAGCAAGGACACGCCAACCGTGGTGCACGGGGTCAACACAGATGACGGGAAAGTGAATATTTTTTCCTGTGCCAGCTGTACCACGAATAATATAAGCCCCATTATCGAGATACTCGGAAGAAGAATCGGAATTAAAAAAGCGATCCTCAATACCCTTCATGCATACACTGCCTCCCAATCTCTGGTAGACGGACCCTCGAAGAAAGAACCACGCATGGGCCGTGCAGCCGCCATGAACCTGGCACCCGCGGCAACAGGTGCCGCCGTTGCAACCACAAAAGCGTTGCCCCAATATGAAGGTAAATTTGATGGCGTTGCGGTGCGGGCTCCGGTAGTGGTTGGGTCGATCTCCGACATTACTTTTATCTCAGAACGCAAAACTTCGCCTAAGGAGATAAATGAAATTCTGACTGAAGAATCAGCAACAAAAAGATATAACCTCGTCTTGTCGGTTAGCGATCAGCCTTTGGTTTCAAGGGATATTATCAAGAGCCCCTATGCAGCCATCGTTGACATGGAAATGACAAGGGTTGTCGATGGCGACCTCGTGAAAGTGATGGCCTGGTACGACAATGAATGGGGGTTCACCAATCAAATGATCAGGCAAATTTCATTATAGAAAGGGACCAGGACGGAAAAAACTTTTGATAATTTCTATGTCAGGTAGTCCAGGGGCCAGTATTTCGTCAAATTTCAGGCGGTCATTGTTTTTTTCCAGTAGACGTAAGACAATATTCCGGGCACGATCCATATCAGCATAAACAGTATCATCGGGTCAAATTTTCCGCCAGCGGCCAGACCTGAGAACACGGCACCACCCAGGTCAAAAAACAAGCCGGCGTATGCCCATTCTTTTATTGTTTTTAAGCCAGGAATCAAGAGCACCAGGGCACCCACTATTTTCGCAACACTTATGAACTGAATAAAATAGATCGGATAGCCTAGTCCGTCATGTTGCATTTTTATTGCAGCTTCACTGGGTTCTACTCCCGAAACGGCAGAGAAGATCATCAGTCCGGCAAATAAAACGGTAAAGATCCAATAGAGAATTTTTGTCCTTTTCATGATTTAAATTTATAGCTTGATTATGAGTGAACACACAACTAGGATTTGCCGCGCTAAGGCAGGAATCAATTTACATTAATCCACTATAATACCGTTTTTTTCCAAGATGCTGGTGGACCAATACCAGGAACTGACTTTCGACTCCCGCATTCAATAACGCCCTTACACCAAAAAACCCACTCATTCCGAAGCCATCAGCCAAAACTGTCGCAAATAACATTGCGGCTCTCTGCCCATGATTAAGGTGAGAGCAGCAAAAACAGCCTCTTCAAAGAAATTTGATGCCTGTTCCATGTCTGTAATATAAGGGACTGAAATGCCATGGTTCAGGAACAACCTCCTGTTTTTCTGACAAAATGGCCGTCCAGACAAAAGGAAGGTTCTTCGTACGGAAGGGACTAATCACGAGTTGCGTGATGAATTGCTTTAGAGCGATATTTTACAGTATTCCCGATCTCGTAAAGGTTTTGCCGATTTCGAAAACGTTCTGGCTTCGCAGAAATTAATTTTGCGCCTGAAACATCTCATAAAATGAATAAAATATTTATCCCGGTTTTGGCAATGGCCCTTTTCACGTTTAGTGCGTGTAAGAAAGATAATACCGGCCCTGTTGTAGAGCCGTATACAGTTCCCGAGACCTATAGCTTCCAAAATGTCGATTACAAAGAGGCGACAGCGAGGGTTCGCATGCTTGATGGCATCAACAAATACGCGAGCAAAACACAGTCCAGTCTGGATAAAGTACCCCTGGACCAGGCAAAACTCGACAATATGTGGACCAATTCGAATAGTCCATTCGATACAGCCTGGTTGAACACATCGGGAGTCAATATTTCGGAAAAAACAGCTGATGCAGACACTTACAAGGGTTATCTTGATGAGTTGGTGGCAGCCAGTGCAAAGGATCTTACACCCGCGGCTAACGGTACAGCGGGATACATTGCCCGTAATTCCGGAAAGATATTAGTAAATGGCAATGGACTTGAATTCGTACAGGCGGTTCAGAAGGGCACAATGGGAGCTGCTTTTTTCAAAGAAGCCATGGTGTTGCTTGAACAGGTCCCGGGATCTGACAATACAAAAAACATTGAAGGTACCGGCACAGCGATGGCCCATAATTTCGACCTCGCTTTCGGATATTTCTCAGTTCCGGAGAATTATGATACCACTACCGCCTTCGCCACCGAAAACAAACCCGTACTCCTGTTCTGGGGTAATTATATCCGTGAGCGAGGATTGTACATCAATGCTCACGAAATACTATGGAAAGCATTCCGAACAGGAAGGGCTGCCATTGCAGCTAATGACACTAAAGTTGTTGCTGAACAGGTAGACATTATCAAGGAATATTGGGAGAAAGTGGCTGCAGCTGCTGCCTGGGCATATATTACGATGCCACAGAGCCAATCGGGCAACCTCGCTTCCCAGTTTCATGGACTCTCGGAAGGTTTTGGCTTCATATCTTCGCTGAAATATCGTCCGACTTCCAGCAGTCTAACCGCCGACAATTATACCAAACTCACTGCTATCCTGGGCCCCGAAGCAAATTTCTATGATCTGGTAAACGATGCATCTTTTACAAAACTGAATGAAGCAAAGGATATTCTCAGAGCAGCATATGGTCAACTGCAGGCAGAATAATGTCAGATTATCTGGATAATACGACCCTGAGCTAACTATTTGAAATGAATTGTCTAATTCCGGACCTTTGCGGTCAAAATAAAAATCGTCGCCCGATGAGGTATCTGATTATAGTTTGTGTGGTGATTGCTTCCCTGGTTCTTTATTCCTGTAACAAGTCATCCGGTGACCCTTCAGAGCCCCCAACGGATGGATTTGATAAAACCGCGATGCTCAGTTCTTACGCAGATGAACTTATCATCCCCGCGTACCAGAAAATGCAACAGGACATCACCGAACTCGAAACTGCGGCAATCAGCTTTCTTGACGATCCAGGTTCCAGCAGCCAGGAAACCCTGAAAACGGCTTATCGCAAAGCGCACCTTCAGTATGAAAGGATTGAAGCCTTCAATTTCGGGCCCGCAGGGGTGGAGCTGCTTGAAGTTTATGCAAATTTCTCGGGTGGTCTCGACTATAGTTTCACTCAGGCTGGTGAACTGACCGGATTCTCCATTGACAGCAGTACCATAGAAAGTAATATTTCGACTGGCAGCTATGATCTTACAGAGTACTCGAGGAACAATTTCTATTCTCAGGGGTTTCCGGCACTGAACTATCTCCTGTTGGATCCTAACGCCATTGAAAAGTTCAAAGTCAACACCGCCGGTCGTGTGAACTATGTAAAGGACGTGATTGCCAGACTAAAGTCGCTCGTTGATAAGGTGGCCAGCGATTGGGCCGCATACCGTTCAACCTTTACCGGAAACACCGAGACGAATGTGGGAAGCCCGATCGGTAATCTTGTTAACCAGTTTGCATACGAAATGGACTTGCTGAAAGGCCCACGCATTGGTTGGCCATTCGGCAAACAGTCCAACGCGATTGCCTTTCCTTTGAAGTCCGAGGCCTACTTTGCCGGAATGTCAGCTGCATTGGCCGTTGAAAATATTAAGAGTCTGAAGATTGCCTATACCAATAATGGCAATGGGAGAGGAATTGCCGATTACCTGAAATCGCTTGGGAAAACTGAGCTCAATGATGATGTGCTCTCCAGGTTCGACAAAGTAATTGGCAGCCTCGAGGCGATCCCCGACCCGCTCTCCGACGCATTTTCAAGTCAATTCGAACTCATAGATGCTGCATACAAAGAAATCCAACAGTTGCTTACCCTTTTAAAAACTGATGTTCCTTCCGCATTAGGTGTTCAGATTACTTTTATGGATAATGACGGCGATTAATTTTTCGAGCAGGCAGTCATCTGTTATTTCCGGGTTCTTCAATGGACTGATGAAACCCGTACCGGTCGCGCCTCTTGTTACTTTCAGAATCGGATTCGGACTGCTCATGTTTGTAAGTACCATCCGATTCTGGCTTAAAGGATGGATTGACGGAATTTACATTCAGCCCAAATTCCATTTTACATACTGGGGTTTTGAATGGGTGCGCCCGTTAGGAACAACCGGCATGCACCTGGTTTTCATTCTACTGGCGCTATCAGCACTCTGCATCGGGCTTGGCTTCATCTACAGGCTGGCAACACCAATCTTTTTTCTTTTGTTTTCATATGTCGAACTCATCGATGTCACCACCTACCTCAATCACTACTATTTTGTCAGCCTGATCGCTTTTTTGCTGATATGGCTCCCCGCCAACTCTAACTTTTCACTGGACGCCCGGCTACGGTTAACCACTAGGGCAAATAGAGTGCCTGCATGGACGGTAGCCATCATTCGTTTCCAGATAGCGGTCGTCTATGTATTCGCAGGACTTGCGAAACTTGACACGGATTGGCTTCAACAGGCGCAACCAATGAGAATCTGGCTACCGTCGAAATCTCATCTCCCGCTTGTAGGGCCATATCTGCATAAAGTCTGGATGGCCTACTTGTTTTCGTGGTTTGGCGCCGCCTATGATTTGTTTATCGTAGTTTTTCTCCTGATCAGGAAAACGCGTCCTGTTGCATATGGTTTCGTGATTTTGTTTCACCTCGCAACAGCGTTGTTTTTTCCTGCGATTGGCATTTTCCCCTATGTGATGATCGTAAGCAGCCTCATCTTCCTCTCCGGTGACACGCATGAAAAACTTTATTCTAAAATATTCAACCGGACTCCTGAGCATTTCGTTGCCTGGAACAAATATTCTACAGCATTGCTTTATCCCTGCCTTGCTATATATGTAACGTTCCAGGTACTTTTTCCCCTTCGCTTTCTTTTTTATCCGGACCGCCTTTTCTGGACCGAGCAAGGGTATCGGTTTTCGTGGAGAGTGATGTTAATGGAAAAATCAGGGATAGCGTATTTCAGGATTCACGACGCAAACACCCAGTCAAACGCAGAGGTGAACAATGCAGAATTCCTGACTCCTTCGCAGGAGAAAATGATGAGCACTCAACCGGACTTGATTGTGAAGTACGCACATTTTCTAAAAAAAGAGTTCAGTCAGCGCGGAATGAAAAATCCGGAAGTGTATGCCGAAGTATATGTGACACTGAATGGCAGAAGGTCAACTCTCTTTGTCGACACATCATTTAACCTGGCCTCGGCAAAATTAAGCTGGAAGCCGTACTCCTGGATAATTCCATTTAAGAACCGACCATGAAATGTCTGTATATAGTTGTCATCGCCACGGTGCTGCCGTTTTGCAGTTCAAGCCAAGAGGCAACCCTTACGGGGAATATCATTGCCGGCGAAGAGCCGGCGGCTTTTGCAACTATAACACTGCAACCAACAGGGATCAATAAGGTAAGTACTGAGTATGGCTTCTTCAGGTATTCCAAGCTTAAATCAGGAAGGTATGAACTGACGGTCAGTTACCTTGGATTCAAATTGTATCGCGAGGCAATAATCATCGGCAAAAAAAATGTTCTGCTGAATATCAGACTCCAACGCGATTCTGTTTCACTTGAGGGTATAGTCATCACGGGATCTAAGACCGAAGCGGTTTCTGGCCGGTTGAAAGATGTTGACGGAACGGATATTTATGCAGGAAAAAAAACCGAGTCAATTACCATGCGCAATCTCAACGCCAACCTGGCGAACAACAATACACGTCAGGTTTATGCGCGAATTCCGGGGTTGAATATCTGGGAGTACGACAGAGGTGGACTTCAGCTGGGGATCGGTGGAAGAGGATTGAGTCCAAACCGGTCTGCAAATTTCAATATCAGGCAAAACGGATATGACATCAGCGCCGACGCACTTGGATATCCCGAGAGTTATTACACTCCGTCAACCGAGGCGCTGGAGAAGATCAATATTACAAGGGGTGCGGCGAGCCTTCAGTATGGACCACAATTTGGCGGTCTGATCAATTTTGTAATGAAAGAGGGTCCAAAGGACAAAAAATTTGAACTCACCTCTCGCCAGACAGGAGGGTCTTATGGTTTCCTCAACTCGTTTAACAGCATTGGGGGAACCATCGCCAGCCGGAAACTTAATTACTATGGCTTCTACCAATTCAAAAGTGGAGACGACTGGCGCCCCAATAGTCATTATGATCAACACAATGCTTATATCCACCTGTCGTATCAATTGACAGAAAGGTTCCGCATCACCACCGAATATACCCTGATGAAATACCTGGCGCAACAGCCTGGAGGGCTTACGGATGAACAATTCAAAGCAGATCCTTCTATCTCTGTGCGTTCCCGCAACTGGTTTAAGGTTGACTGGAATCTGATCAGTGTCAACCTTGATTATCAACTAGGGTCAAAGACCAGACTCAACATGAGGAACTATACCCTACAGGGTGGTCGGCAGGCTCTCGGCATACTGTCTTATATCAACAGACCGGACAATGGAGGCAACAGAGACGTACTTTCTGACCGATACAATAATTTTGGCTCCGAACTCAGGTTTATCCACGAGTATTCAATCGGAAACAGAACGGCTAACACTTTCCTTGGGGGTACACGCGTCTACCAGGGTCTTACAACACGAAAACAGGGCGACGGAAGCGCGAATGCGGATGCCGACTTTAATTTCTTTGGCACTGAACCCAATAAGTCAAATTTCCGGTTCCCGGGCACCAATATTGCGCTGTTTGCAGAAAACATATTCAGGTTAAGTAAGCATTGGAGCGTTACACCTGGCGTTAGGGTGGAACATATCAATACTAAGGCAGAAGGATATTACTACAAACAGAATATTTTCATCGCCAGTGAAAAAATTTATGAAACAAAATCCAATCCCAGGTCTTTCGCTCTGCTGGGGATTGGAACGTCCTGGAAATTTGACAACGGTACTGAGATCTACGGAAACATCTCTCAGAATTACCGGTCGATAAATTTCAATGATCTCAGGGTTGTCAACGTTAATTCCCGGGTTGATCCTGACCTCAGAGATGAAACCGGATACAACGTCGATCTGGGTTACCGGGGAACCATTGGTGGGTGGTTATATGCTGACCTCAGTTTGTTTTACTTAAAGTACAATGACCGGATTGGTTCCATATTCACGCGCGACGCTGACCTCATGACCTATCGTTTGCGAACAAATATTGCCGACAGCCGAAACCTCGGGCTGGAATTTCTTCTGGAAGGCGATATCTTAAAAGCATTGACCAGTGATCAGGCGTTTCATAAACTAAATTTGTACACTAATATTTCGGTTATTGATGCCAGGTATGTTCATACGAGGAACACTGCTATTTCCAACAAACTGGTGGAAAGCGTTCCTCCCATTGTTTTCAGAACGGGTGCATCTTTCGGAACCAACCGATATAATATTACCCTTCAATTTTCACATCAGGGAAAACAGTATTCTGACGCGACTAACACTGAATCAACACCCACTGCGGTTGACGGAGTTATACCGGCATATTCAGTCATGGACCTCAGCCTGAGCTACAACTGGCGCAGCATTACGGTATTTACCGGGGTTAATAATCTGACGGACACCAGGTATTTCAGCCGTCGTGCTGATGGTTATCCCGGTCCGGGAATTCTTCCTGCGGATAAAAGAAACTTTTATCTCACGCTGCAATTCAAACTGCATACTAACTGAGTTCATTTAGAACTTAGACTTTGCGTCTGATTCTCAATGTTACACAGGCCTCTTCGGGATCAGGAATCTCGAATTTGCTGATTTTCAATTCTCAGTAATTAAATAAGGAGTATCGGCCAACAAGGTCATTCAAATGATTATTTATGGTTGGTATAAAGATACGTATTTGCTAAAATATTTAGTAACTTGCTTATTCAACATGTCCGAAACAAAGGCAAATATTATAGCCCGACTTCAAAAAGACATTCTTATGATGCAGGGATTCAAGTCGGCATCAGCGGGAAACGATATGGACATTGGACCAATGAGAGAAGCCTTTCCAAACAAAGTCTTTCCCTTAGGCGCTGTTCATGAATTTATTTGTGGGGGCAAAGAAGATGCGGCAGTTACTAGTGGCTTTATAGCAGGTCTTTTGGGGTCCAGAACAAAAAAAGGAGGGGTGATCCTTTGGGTAAGTGCGGCAAGAACTTTATTTCCACCAGCATTATCAAACTTTGGTATTGCTCCGGACCGCATCATATTCGTTGACCTGGCCAAAGAAAAGGAAATCTTATGGGCGATGGAAGAAGGACTGAAATGCGGGGCCCTTTCAGCAGTAATTGGAGAGATCAGGGATTTGGATTTTATAGTGAGCAGACGACTACAACTGGCCGTTGAACAAAGTCAGGTCACTGGGTTTATCATTCGTCAGCATCCCCGGATATTGAACACGACCGCCTGTGTCACACGCTGGAAAATTACCTCCCTCCCCAGTGACAAATTAGATGATTTACCAGGCATCAGTTACCCAAAATGGAAAGTGGAATTATTGAAGGTGCGAAATGGAAAACCTGGCGCATGGGAGCTTGAATGGGTGGATGGAAGATTTAATCCTGCTCATGAAATTGCTTCCCCGGAAGAATTTCAAAAGAAAGCCGGGTGACATGGGAAAGCGGTTTGTATCCATCTGGTTCCGTTATCTGGCAACGGATTGGTTGACCATCCGTCGACCCGAACTCAGCAACAGGGCTTTTGTAGTCGGTACATCTTCGCATGGACAAATGATCATTACTGCCGCCAATCGCCTGGCGGAGATGCAGGGACTATATACCGGAATGACTGTGGCCGATGCAAGAGCTATCTTTCCTTCCCTGCAGGTTGTTGAAGATCAGCAAGGGCTAACTGATAAATTACTGAACCGTCTGGCGGAATGGTGTATCCGTTTTACGCCATTCGTTGCCGTTGATCTTCCCGATGGGCTTATTCTGGACGCCAGCGGTTGCGCTCATCTCTGGGGTGGGGATCACCCATATGCTTCTACTATTGTCAAACGACTAAATGACAGGGGATACCAGGTACGTGCAGCTATGGCCGACACCATTGGCGCAGCATGGGCTGTTGCAAGATTCGGTAAGGAAAGTATTGTCATTGAACATGGCAAACATTCGGAAGCCTTACTGAACCTGCCCCCCACAGCGCTTCGGTTGGAAGAAGATACGATCGTGCGATTAGATAAACTTGGACTCAGGCAGATCAGCCAATTTCTAAGTATTCCATCGAATGCCTTGAGGCGACGTTTTGGACAGTCCCTGGTTCAACGATTGAAACAGGCCATGGGTCAGGAAGAAGAAATTATTTCGCCGATTCAACCTGTTGAGCCCTACCAGGAACGTTTGCCCTCAATGGAACCAATTGTTACTGCTACGGGCATTGAGATCGCCCTGAAAATCCTGTTGGAGTCATTATGTTACCGGCTTCAGCAACTCGAAAAAGGTCTCAGAAAAGCTGTTTTTAGCTGTTACCGGGTTGATGGCAAAATAGAACAGGTGCACATAGGCACTAATCAACCCTCGCACAGTGTTAATCATCTTTTTAAACTTTTTGAAAACAAACTGAACACTATAACACCTGATCTGGGTATTGAGTTATTTGTATTGGATTCGCCACAGGTTGAAGATCACGCTCCCCTCCAGGAAAAATTGTGGGAGGGAAATGGGGGGTTAGAAGATATCCGTTTATGGGAATTAACAGACAACCTTGCTATAAAATTCGGGCCTAAAGTTATTCGTCGTTACCTGCCGGATGAACATTACTGGCCTGAACGGTCTATAAAAGTTGCGGTCTCGCTTGATGAAAAATTAACTACAAAATGGAAATCTGATCGCCCAAGGCCAATGCAACTGCTAGGCATACCCGAAAGGATCGAAGTGACGGCACCTATTCCTGATTATCCTCCAATGCTATTCCGCCATAAGGGGCAATTGCATAAAGTAATGAAAGCGGATGGTCCAGAACGCATTGAACAGGAATGGTGGCTGCAACAGGGCGAACACAGGGATTATTATTCCGTGGAGGACGAAGAAGGATGCCGGTATTGGTTGTTCCGTTCGGGACACTATACAGCCGACAGAACTTATCAATGGTTCATCCATGGATTTTTTGCCTGAAATCAGAAATTGAAGTATGGGTTACACGGAATTACAGGTTACAACAAATTTCAGCTTCCTGCGAGGGGCTTCTCACCCGGAAGAACTGGTTGAACAGGCTGCATTTTTGGGCTGCAGGGAAATCGCCATTACGGATCGGAATAGCTTTGCCGGCATTGTTCGTGCGCACGTCGCTGCGAAAGCAAATGGAATCCGTTTTATTCCAGGTTGCCGCCTGGATTTAATAGACGGTCCGGGTTTGTTGGCCTATCCAACTGATAAGCAGGCGTATTCAAGACTATCTACTTTGCTAACTACTGGCAATCTCCGTGCAGAAAAAGGAGATTGTCATTTGTATAAAGCGGATGTATACCAATATGCCAGGGGGATGAAGTTTATCGTAGTTCCGCCTGCAGATTTGAATGAGCGATTTGAATTCGATCCCATATTTATTGATTCTTTGAAAGAATATTATGAAGCATTCGGAGCGCAACTTTATATTGCAGCTTCCCGACGATACCATGGAGACGATGGCAAACAATTATACCGCCTGGCACAGTTTTCAAAAGAACTAGGTATACCGATGGTGGCAACCAATGATGTGCATTATCATGAGTCTGAACGGCGTGAACTACAGGATATAGTAACCTGCATTCGCGAAAAATGCACCATCTATAATGCAGGTTTTCGGCTGCATCCCAATGCCGAACGTTACCTGAAGCCTGTTGATGAAATGATGAGACTGTTCCGCCAATACCCCGATGCGATTCGTCGAACCCAGGAAATTTCAGCTGCCTGCCAGTTCTCTCTGGATGAACTTAAATATCAATATCCAAAAGAGATCACGACCAATGGCCGCACTCCGCAAGAAGAACTGAGCTTTCTGGCCTGGCAGGGTGCACATGAACGGTATGGTAAATTTATCCCTGATAAAATCAAAACTGCCATTCATTATGAGCTCGCCTTTATGGAAGAAATGAATTATGCTGAATATTTCCTGACCGTTTATGACATTGTTCGCTTTGCCAGGGAGCAAAAGATTCTTTGCCAGGGTCGGGGATCTGCAGCCAACTCCACGATTTGTTATTGCCTCGGCATTACTTCTGTAGATCCAACTAAATTCGATCTGCTTTTCGAACGTTTTATTTCTTCTGCGCGTAACGAACCTCCCGATATCGATGTAGACTTTGAGCATGAGCGCCGTGAGGAAGTGATGCAATACATTTATCGGAAATATGGTCGCGACCGCGCTGCGATTGTAGCTACAGTTACCCAACAACATCAAAAGGGCGCTATAAGAGACGTTGCGAAAGCCATGGGAATATCTGTGGACACCATCAACCGGCTCTCAGGTTCGCTATGGGAATTCACCGACGAGAAGTTGGAAGAAAAACGCCTGATTGAACAGGGATTAAATCCTGGAGACAAACACTTAAGAAAAGTGCTTGACCTAACCCGGCAATTCATGGGCTTTCCCCGACAGCTCGGTCAACATACTGGTGGCTTTGTGATCACCGAAGGCAGGCTTTCTGAGCTCTGCCCGATATTGAATGCAAGGATGGAAGACAGAACCTGTATCGAATGGAATAAAGATGATATTGACGCCTTGGGGTTTTTGAAAATTGACGTGCTGGCGCTCGGCATGCTCACCTGTATCAGGAAGGCTTTTGATCTTGCAAAGGAACACTATGATTTTTACTGGACACTGGCAAATATTCCACAAGATGACCCTGCGGTTTATGATATGATCTGTCATGCCGATACGATCGGGGTATTCCAGATTGAAAGCCGGGCTCAACAATCCATGCTCCCCCGCTTAAAGCCCCGAACTTTTTATGATCTCGTTATTGAAGTGGCGATCGTAAGACCAGGGCCGATCCAGGGCGACATGGTGCATCCTTACCTGCGTCGCCGTAACAAGGAAGAACCTGTGGAATACCCTTCGAAGGAACTTGAAGAGATCCTGGGCAGAACACTTGGTGTGCCACTTTTCCAGGAGCAGGCCATGAAAATCGCCATTGTCGCAGCAGGCTTTACACCAGCTGAGGCAGATGAATTAAGAAGAAGCATGGCGACTTTTAAAGCAAAAGGACTGGTAACAAAATTCGAGGAAAAACTAATGAAAGGCATGACTGGCAATGGATATAGTGCTGAGTATGCCCAACGTGTGTTCAAACAACTCGAAGGATTTGGCAGTTACGGTTTCCCGGAAAGTCATGCCGCAAGCTTTGCCTTGCTTGTTTACGTATCGAGCTGGATCAAATGCTTTTACCCCGATATATTCGGATGCGCCATACTCAACAGCATGCCAATGGGGTTTTATCAGCCAGCACAGTTAGTAATTGATGCCCGCAAACATGGCGTGGAGGTAAGACCGGTTGATATTAATCATTCAACATGGGATAACAGACTGGAGGAAATAGCAGGAAAGTATTATTCGCTTCGTTTGGGTTTCAGACAGGTGAAAGGTTTGCGTGAGGATGATATGAAACTATTGTTGTCTGGAAAAAAAATACCTTATGCCAGTTTGAACGAATTGCGTGATATCGGTATTCCGGAGGCAGCACTTGAAAAGTTAGCCGATGCAGATGCTTTCAGATCGATTGGTCTCAATCGCAGGGAAGCATTGTGGGAAGTATCTACAAAGGACAACACGGTTGCCCTGTTTCAGGGTCAGCCATCGCCCGATGCGATTGGTGAAAATGTCAACCTCCCTGAAATGAGCTTGTCGGAGCATGTCGTACAGGACTATTCCGCCACCTCGCTTTCGCTAAAAGCCCATCCCGTAAGTTTTCTGCGGGAAAAGCTGCAACAATTGCATATACGATCCGCATCAAACCTGGCAATGGGTAAGAATGGGGATTTTGTGAAGGTCGCCGGTCTTGTACTTGTCCGTCAAAGGCCAGGCACTGCCAGTGGGATTTGCTTTATGACTATAGAAGACGAGACAGGTTGCGCCAACCTCGTTATATTCGAAAAGCTGTTTGAAGAGTTCAGGAGGGAGGTACTACAATCACGGCTTATCATGGTAGAAGGAAAATTACAAATCGAGGGAGAGGTGATTCATGTGATTGTAAGCCGTTGTTATGATTTTTCCAAATTACTTCGCCACCTGACACCGGCCAAAAATGACCAGCTTCCTGTATTAACGCTTGCATATCCCGATGAAAAAAGCCGTCCAACCAATCCGGATCCGAGAATGAAACAGCCTGTGAAGTTGGAGAAACGAATTTTTCCGGAGTCCAGGAACTTTAAATAGGAGGGTGGTCACTCACGAACCGGAAATACTTGTAAATCATACCCTTCGAATATTTTTTAGGAGTCAGATTTTAATTATTTTTAGCACTTCATCAATGAAATCTCTTACTCCAAACAAAACAGACATTATCAAAAAATAAAAAAATAAAATGAACATCACTTTAGTACAAGCAGAAGCAGCGATCAAGGCCGCAAAAGCAAAAGCCACCGAATTGAATCTGTTAATGAATATCTGCCTGGTAGATTCAGGAGCTAACCTCGTTGCCTTTGCCCGTATGGATGGCGCTTGGCTTGGTTCTGTTGACATCTCGTTCAAAAAAGCAAAAACTTCCGCATGGTTCTTCATGAACAGTGGAGACCTGGGCACCCTCTCCCAACCAGGTGGTTCATTGTACAATATTGAACATTCAAATGGCGGATTAATCACATTTCCAGGGGGTATACCAATCAAGGATGAGGATGGGAAAACCATTGGTGCTATTGGTGTTTCCGGAAGCACCGTAGAAAATGACCTAAAGGTGGCGCAGGCTGGTGCCGATGCAGTAGCAAAAGAGAATTCTAGCAAGAAATAAATCCGTCCACAGATAGTGCAGAGAAATACATTTGATAAACTAAGCTTGTGTCAACCAGGTCTGTCCTGCAGTTTTTTCCGGAATACCTTATTTTTCGCCATCTGTATCCTGGTTTCTCTTTCAGCAATCGCACAAAAAGTAAAGGAACCTAAAGCTGTCGAAGAATGGTCGAGACCCTGCCAGCCTTTCAGAATCGCGGGCAACCTTTACTATGTGGGCACATATGACCTTGCATGCTATCTTGTATTCACAAAGGAGGGAAGCATTCTCATCAATACGGGACTTTCTTCTTCTGCTTCGCAGATAAAAACGAACATCGAAAAATTGGGTTTTCGTTTCTCCGATGTCAAAATTCTCCTCACCACTCAGGCCCACTATGATCATGTTGGCGCCCTCGCAGCTATAAAAAAAATGACGGGAGCAAAACTGATGGTTGATGAAAATGAAGTTGAGGTGCTCGCAAGCGGTGGCAGTTCAGATTACGCCCTGGGTGAATATGGCCGTAGTTTTGAGCCAGTTACACCGGACCGTTTGTTACACGATGGTGACACAATTATGCTGGGCGGTATGCAACTTGTTATGCTCCACCATCCCGGGCATACCAAGGGATCGTGTAGTTTTGTTTTGAACGTAAATGACGAACGAAGCACTTACAGGATATTGATAGCCAACATGCCCAGCATAGTTACGAGGGATAAGTTTTCTGATATTCCGGATTATCCCACAATCGCCGAAGACTATGCACACACTTTTGGGGCCATGAGTAAACTTTCATTTGATATCTGGGTTGCTTCACACGCCAGCCAGTTTAAACTCCACGATAAGCACAAGCCCGGCACTGCATACAACCCTGCTGCATTTATTGACAGGGCTGGCTATGATAGCACCCTAAATGCCCTGCAAAAGGAATATAATAACAAAATAGAGAAGGACAGCTCAGTTCTGACGAATTGATTTGCTTTTGTTCCTGTGAGTGATGAGCCAGTTGCCGGCGTCCACCGCTACGGTACCCACGTTTACAAATGCCAGCCTGAGCTCATCTTCAGTACAGTCAAAGCGTGAACACCAGGCTTTGACCTCAGAACTATTGTTTGGATCTATCCTCTCGTCGATTCTATTCTTTAAAATTCTCTGTTTGGTAGTCATGTTTTCAATTTTGGCAAGCTGTTAAAAAAAGGTATCTGACGGTTTAAGGTTCTGCTATTTATTTCGAAAGATTTCGGGACTGAACGGCGTGCTTTCTAATCAGTGTAGAGAATCAAGCGGAGTGCGACACACGAGAATAAGCCGTTCCAGTACTGAGTTGCAGTCAAACCTCAGGATCCATATCTGAGATTAAAATCTTCCCCTGATGTAATGTCTTCCTATCCCGGAATGCGGGGAATGGGTTATCTGAAGTTATCAAAAAAAAAGCATTCTATTTGTTATTGTTATCGCAATTGTTATGCAACCCACCAGCAAGAATGGAGGTATATCACATTGTCGGATCAGGCATATAGAATCGCTTTATTTTAGGATCACTTCATAGCCACCTGATGCCGATAGTGGCAGAATTGCCAACCCTGTAAACCGAGGTGGTTGTCTTCTCGATTCTGAAGTCCCAACATCAAACAATACCTGCCTGGGAATAAATATCAATTGCATCCGAATCCCGGCGTCGAGCCTCAAATTTCAACTTCTTACAATTGGATAAATATATTCTGTTGTTTTCTCAATAAACCCTCAATTTTGCAGGTCTTTAATTTAACAGGTTATGCCATCCACAACAACGAAAGGAGCCATCGGGTTTATCTTTATTACACTTCTCATCGACATCATGGGGTGGGGGCTGATCATACCCGTTATGGCCGACCTCATCGCTCAACTCAAACAAATTCCCGTCAATCAGGCCAGCACATACGGCGCCATCCTGCTTTCTGTATTTGCCATCATGCAGTTTCTCTTCGCGCCGGTTGTGGGCAATCTGAGTGATCGCTTTGGCAGACGCCCCATTTTGCTGATTTCTTTACTTGGATTTGGAATAGACTACATTGTACTTGCCCTGGCGCCCACTTACGGGTGGTTGTTTCTTGGTCGGGTGATTGCAGGGATGACAGGTGCCAGCTTCACTACAGCAACGGCATATATCGCCGACGTAAGTAAGGACGAAATTACACGTGCCAAGAATTTCGGTGTGATCGGTGCCGCCTTTGGTCTGGGATTCGTGCTCGGTCCGGCCCTGGGAGCACTCCTCGCCACCTGGGGAATCAGGGCGCCCTTTTATGCCGCTGCCGTGCTTTGCCTGCTCAACTTCATGTATGGATATTTTTTCCTTCCTGAATCGCTCACCAAGGAGAACAGGCGCCCATTTGAATGGAAACGGGCCAACCCTTTTGGCTCACTGAAATTTCTTACTCGCCATCCTGAGATCGGTGGACTGGCACTGGGATTCTTTCTGATTTACCTGGGCGCTCAGGCGGTACAGGGAAACTGGAACTTCTTCACCATCTATCGTTTCAACTGGAGCGAAAAAATGGTGGGTATATCCCTCGCCGTCGTTGGTGTATTGGTTGGCGGCGTGCAGGCGGGCCTGACGAGAGTGATAAATCCAAGGATCGGTAACGAAAACAGCATCTACCTTGGTTTATCCATGTACACCCTCGGCCTGATACTGTTTGCCTTCGCCACCCAGAGTTGGATGATGTTTGCCTTCCTGGTGCCGTATTGCCTGGGTGGTATCTGCGGCCCGTCACTGCAGTCCGTGATCTCGGGACATGTTCCTTCCAACCAGCAAGGCGAGTTACAGGGAGCGCTGACAAGTCTGATGAGCCTGACTACCATCATCGGCCCGTTGATTATGAACAGCACGTTTTCTTATTTCACGACAAGCAAGGCGCCCTTTTATTTTCCGGGAATCCATTTTCTGATCGGGGCAATCTGTATGCTACTGAGTATTTGGATTACTTATCGTGTGCTGAGTCGTGAGAAAAAGGAGAGGCCGGAATTGGCGGCAGTAATTAATGAACGGGTAGAGGATTCAATTTCCAATTGACGTCGAGAGAATTAAACGCAACATCACAAACATCATGTCCTCGTTGGTAAAGCGGAATATTGACTGGGCATGGTGATACTTCGGACATGTCTCCGAAAAGAGACAGAGTTGAGATTTGAGTTAACAAAAATGAATATATAAATGCCCAGGTTTGTTTTCTTATGGCTGATGCTTTTACCATTGTTATCTACCGCCCAAAACGCGGATTCGACCTGGATTGTCAAACATTTTATAAAAAAGGAAGTGTACATACCTATGAGGGATGGTAAGTCCTTGTTCACGTCGATTTACATGCCGACAGACAGCACAAAGAATATTCATCCGATCCTTATCATACGCACACCATATTCCTGTAGTCCTTATGGTAAAGAATGGATTCCGTTTTGGAAAGTCTATGTTAAGGAATATCTTAAAAATGGATATAACCTGGTTATCCAGGACGTGAGGGGCAGGTACATGAGCGAGGGAGAATTTGTAAATATTCGCCCATTCAATCCAAACAAGAAAACAAAAAATGACATTGATGAGGCCAGTGACAGTTTTGATACCATTGACTGGCTGATAAAAAATCTACAGGGCAATAATGGAAAAGTTGGAGTCATAGGAACCTCGTACGGAGGATTCTACACAACGATGGCGGGACTCAGTGGGCATCCCGCTTTAAAGGCCATTAGTCCCCAGGCCCCGGTGATCGAATGGTTTCTTGGCGATGACGTTCACCACAATGGTGCGCTGATGCTGATGGACATGTTTAATTTTTATGTTACCAATGGATTTGGGTTACCTCGTCTCAAGCCGACTACTGCGAATGCAGATGTCATGCACCTGGACACCGATGATGCTTATGCCTATTTTTTACGCACCGGCGCGCTGCCGGGTTTTACGAGGATCGCAAATCAGAGAAAAATCGCTTTTTGGAATGAGCTGATGCAACATCCAAACTATGACGGCTGGTGGAAGGCTCGTGACAGCCGCAATTACACCGGGAGATTTCCTTCGGGGATGGCCAGCCTCGTCGTTGGCGGCTTATTTGACGCGGAAGATTGTTATGGTGCAATCAACCTATACCAGTCAATTGAACACCAGGCAAAGAACAATAATAAATTTGTTTTTGGCCCCTGGCGACATGGACAATGGGGCAGCGCAATAGGGAATAATCTGGGCAATATCCAGTTCGGAATGAACACCAGCGAATGGTATACGACCAACATCGAACTTCCTTTTTTCAACAAACACTTAAAAGACGCCGATACAGCAGATTCAATTGCCGAAGCAACGGTTTTTTTCACGGGTGAGAATACATGGCATAAACTGCCACAATGGCCCCCGGCTGGTGTGCAAGAAAAATCCCTTTATTTTCATAAGGGAGGACAGTTATCATTTTTGAAACCTAAGGCAACCAAAGGTTATGAAGAATATCTGAGTGATCCATCCCGGCCAGTGCCTTATACTCCGGGTATTCATAAGCATCGCATAGCCGAATACATGACAGATGATCAGCGATTCGCGGCGACCCGTACCGATGTATTGAGTTTTGAAAGTGATGTGCTGACCGAAGATCTCACTGTCGCCGGCCCATTAGTGGCCGACCTAAGGGTAAGTATATCAACCACCGACGCAGATTTTGTGATCAAAGTGATCGATGTCTTCCCAGACAATTTTAAATATAGTGACACAGATAAATATATAATGAATGGCTATCAAATGCTGGTTAGGGGAGACGTTTTCCGGGGCCGCTACCGGCATAGCTTCGCTAATCCCACTGCCTTTGTTCCGGGTAAAGTTGAAGAGGTTAAATACACGCTGAACGACATAGCTCATGTATTCAAAAAAGGGCACCGGATCATGGTACAGGTGCAAAGCAGCTGGTTTCCGATCGTCGACAGAAATCCTCAGCAATTTGTGGATATTTATCACGCAAAGGAATCAGATTTTATTAAATCAGCGATCCGGATCCACATGTCGGCAACAGAGGGAAGCAAAATAATCTTGCCGGTATTGAAATAACCCAAGGCGGGATTCCTACCATAACTACCGCACAAGTGACCAGGGGCCATAGGATTCGGTCGTCTTTTCCATGATCAAAGGCTATCTCAGTTTCGGCTTATTACAGTTCATTCGCTAATCTTCTCAATTGATTTCATTCAGGATTGCTTTCCACCTGATCCCGACGCAGCTTTGGGTCCTAAACCAGAAAAGTAATCAAACATGAAAAAATTAGGATTCGTATTATTTTGTACCGCTCTGATGGCCACCTCGTGTACAAAAGAACATTATCACGGCGACAATGTCGTTCTCGAAGGGCCCAAGGTTCAGGTGCATGACGGCAATGCATGGACGTGGACAACAACCAGCAAATTCGGCGTCCCTGAAGCGATAGCGATCGTAATCGATGACGCCGCACTCAACAGTGTACCGGTGGGAGAGTTTGCCCATGAAGGTGGAAAACAAATGCACGAAGGCGGCAACAACTATATCCTCAAATTCCATAAGATGGCGCGCATTCTGCCTTTCGATCACGTCGGTCTCGATTGGAACCCGAATGGTCATCTTCCTGAACACATTTATGGCTTACCGCATTTTGATTTTCATTTCTATATGAAATCAGAAAGAGATGTTGCCGCCATTCCTGCCTATGAGGTGGACAGCACGAAATTTTTAAACTGGCCGGCACCTGAATATTTTCCCCTGGACTACCTGAACGGCGGCGGCGGCGAGGCGAAAATGGGCACACACTGGGTAGACGTCAACTCAACTGAATTTAATGGGGGCACCTTTACCCAAACGTTTATTTACGGATCTTACGATGGACAGGTTACCTTCTATGAACCAATGATCACTTTGGAATTCCTGAAGAGCACGAACAGTTTCGTAAGAAGTATACCACAGCCGGAAAAATTTGCGAGCAACGGCTATTATCCAACAAGAATGAGCCTGACAAAGCATGATGGATTGACAGAACTCATCCTTGATCGATTTGTCTACCGGAAACCTTCATGAGTAGGTGGTTTAAAGCAAAGGAGATCTCACGCGAAGTGCCCATATTTTTTTGCGTGAAATTCAGATACTACCCGTAAATCTTAATTCATTCAGGGAAATTTCGAGACTCTTTCCTCTAAGTTTAATAAATCCAAGGGGCGAACTCAGGTAGTTGCCAAGTGATTTCAATTCATCGATCAGGTTGCCGGATGCTATGAGTTCAACATTGAATTCCTTGCACATTCCCTGAACTCTTGCGGTGGTGTTCAATACATCACCGGAATAAGTGATGTCTCTCTTGATGATGCCGATCTCGCCCACTACCACTTTTCCACAATGGATACCCGCTTTGAAAGAGGGGAGGACGCCATACTTTTCCGTATACTTGCCTTCTTTCTCCTGAATTTTTTGTTTGATGTCGAAAAAACACCTGATACAGTTGTTCTTCTCAATCCCATCGATGAAATTCCAGGAAATAACGACTTCATCGCCTACATACTGATAAATAATCCCCTTATTCTCAAGAATGGGTTGAGTAATATCGGCAAAGAAATCCCGGAGGAAGAGGTGATATTGTTCATTGCCTAATCTCTCCGCCATAGCGGTAGAAGAGTTCAGATCAAGGAACATAAATATCTTGGTCTCCATTTTGGGAATCTGGTATTTCCCGAATATGATATTCCAGAATGATCCCTGTCCGAACTTATAACTCACCTGCAGGAACAGCTGTGTTATTCCAACTATAAAAGACCAAACAAGGCCTTGTTTCAATGGAGTAGGATCAAGAAAGAAATCGATCAAAGCCGCCTGTGTGAGCGGGTCGGACAGAGGACGATGCGTCTTCATTGGTACCAGGGTAAATGCCATAATTACAGTGATGATCCCAACTACCAGGATGAAAGCGAAGAATACCGCTAAGATCGTGTGGGCGTAAGGCTTGTCCTGATATCGCACATTGATATAAAACACTAAGAGACTCCCGCCAAGCAAGCCGCCGATAAGTCCGGCCCCAATATTTCTGATTGATGAAATAAGAAAAGAATATTCCGGGGATACGCCTGCTGAATTCAGCGAGTGCAGAACCAGGTGGTCATAAAGTGTGAGCATAAATCCGAAAAACATCCAAACCAGGATGATTACAAGAAGTTGTCGCAGTTGTAATTTCGTACTTCTTCTCATAGCAGTTGAGTCAATGGTTCATTGAAGTTACTTCGAATATATTTCCCGGGCAGCCTGGTTCACTGCCGGTAGAATCAATTAATTTATAACAGGCAGGATTCAGAGTGAGATCAATCTACTCCGATATTTGAGGAAAGTTATCAACCACTTCATGTGATTGTTTTTTGAAGTCTAGCGGGGAGAACCCAGTGAACTCTTTGAACACCCTTATGAAGTGCGACTGGTCCGCATACTCGTTGTCGTAGGCAAGATCGGACAATTTATTATAGTTCGACTTTCGCATTTGGTTCAAAGCTTCCTGAAAACGGCAAATTCGTGAAAATAGCTTTGGTGAAATTCCCACCGTCTGCCTGAATCTCCTTTGCAGATTTCTTTCCGACACCTGTAGATGTTGTTGGAGATCTTTCAGTGAAATGTCGCCCCTTGCCTGTACGATACGGGCCACGGCGTAGTTTGTCGCGTCATCGGTCGCTCTTGTATTGTTTTGAATGAGGTTCATAAAATGTTCAGAAAGCAATTTCAGCTGCTTGTCTGTCGAGCGCGCCTCGGACAACTGTTCAGAAAGAATGCCCTGCTTTTTACCACTCGTCAGTCCAAAGTCCAAACAGGAACTTGTTAGTTCGTCGGCATCAAATCCAAATACAGCTTTCAGGGCATGGGGTTGAAAGCAAATGCCGATAGCCTTCAAGGGGCCCGAAGTTGAAAATTTTACTGGTTTTATGGTCTGCCCATACAAAAACAGTCGCTGGAAGTTTATTCTTGTGTTCATCACAAAAAGCGTCATTATCGGAAGGAATCAGGATGGCGCCGGGGCAACCATCAACAATGGCTTGAAATGTTTTGGATTTCCCATCAGGATTGGCGCTTTCCAAAGCCCAAAAAAATTTTATAAATGGCCTCAGCAGCTGAGGTGGTGCGTATTTTTGATAAGACTGCATTTCCGCTGGCGAAGTTAGAGAATTTATGAAGACCAGGAACTCGCAAAAATTTTAGTCTTCATGCCAGTCGGAAATGGCCTTCTGAACGATGGCAAACATCCAGGAGAAGAGTTTTTCTTTGCCGGCATCGTATTTATTTATGTTGATGAAAATATTCAGGAAGGCCCTGATCAGCACTTTCTCGCATTGATCTTCATGTGGTATCAGTCTGGTTATCGATCCATAAAATACCGGCGCGTATTTGTCGTACAGCTGAGAGAGCGCCCGAGGATCCTTTTTCTTCAGCATGCGTATAAACTCCTCGTGGACGCTGGTGTGAGGAGATAATAGATTGGCACTCGCCACTTGGTGTTTGCTATCGAAAACAGGGAAACTCATACTTTGTCGACCTATGAACGGGATAAGCTGCTCCGTTTCCCGGTCAGAGAAAATTTTGTGGATACTGGAAAACTTGGGGTTCAAGGGATATAAGCTTTTAGCTGGTACGCCTGTAAGGTTTGGAATCGGGGGCCTGTAACACTCTGGAAGACAGAATGGAACCTGCATCATGGGGTAAACAATATTTGGAGCCAGGTTGTTCAAAATCTGAAAAATAATCCGTTCCCGACTGCCTTGTGTACTCTGATGCCCAATAAATGTCGATTATTCGAATATAATTTCTGATTAACTTTCTATCCTTGGAAAGCGGATACGTTTTCAAAAAGATGTTATGCTCCAGAAACCCCTAAAGCCCATTTTCAGGACTGCGAATCCTTTGAAAGTATTTGTCGTAGATGATGAATACCAAAGCCGCACCCTTTTATGCAGGCTGTTGACCGATCATTTTCCGCATATAACCATCATCGGCCAGGGATCAAATGTGCAGGAAGGACTTGAGGGAATTCGAAGAAATGAACCTGACCTGGTATTCCTGGATATTGAGATGCATGACGAAACTGGGTTTGAACTGCTACAGAAGTTGCAAACCAGAAATTTCCAGATCATATTTGTAACGGCGCACGACGAATATGCATTGAAAGCATTCCGCTTTAACGCCATTGATTATCTACTCAAACCCATCATCCTTTCGGAACTCGAAGACGCACTAACCAAAGTTATCAGGTATTTGCCATCGAAACATTTCACTTCTGATGAACAACTGGAAAACGTCGCCAGCCATATCAATAACCCCAAACGGGTTCATGATAAAATTGCCATTCCAACTTCAGATGGTTTTGTGCTGGTGCCAGTGCAGGATATCCTTTTTTGTCGTGCCAACGGCAACTACACTGAATTTCACCTTGTTTCCAATAAACAATTACTGAGCAGTTATACATTAAAACAATATCACGAATTACTCATTGATCAAAATTTCTTCAGGGCGCACAGATCCTATCTGATCAACCTGTCTCACGTTAAAATGTACCGCCGCGGTGACGGTGGTACGGTGATCATGCAGGACGGAAGTGAGATAGAAGTATCGAAGCAGAACAAAGAAGCATTTCTTCAACTCTTTAAAGCATAGCCGTGAAACTTCGAAAATGGCTAAGGCTGGCTTTGTTCTTTGCCTGGTGTATATCAGGTATGAGCGTAAAGGGGCAGGATTATACATTCCGCCGGTACACCGCAACAGATGGTCTGGCCGGGCAGGATGTTCACTGCATCCTGGAAGATTCTAACGGTTTTTTATGGATCGGCACTGGCAATGGCCTGAGCAGATTCGATGGCAAGTCCTTTAAAAACTATGGCTATACAGAGGGTTTAACGCATTTGATGATCATTTCGCTGTTTCAGGATACCCGGGGCAGACTTTGGATCGGCACCACAAAGGGAATTGCCGAACTCCAGGGAAACAGGTTGGTTATGCACGGATTGAATGATAAGAATGAAGGCTTTGTAATGAGCTTTGGGGAGTTCGACAACTATGGCCTGATCGCTTTCACAAGCAGAGGAACTTACAGGTATAACGACAGCACCTGGGCCAAAATTACCCTCCTCCCCGGTTATGAAAAGAGGGTATGCCTGGAAATGGTGTCAATGGATAATGGGCTTTACATGAATTTTGAGGATGAACTTATTTTCAAAAGCCAGGGCTCGGACATTGTCAGTTTGTTGAAGGATACAACCGATGGAAGCGAAAAGTTTTGCAATGGTATAGTGACAAAAAATGGAAAAGTATTCGCAGGTGTTCAAAACAGACTGTATGAAATAACAAACGGCCGGCTTCAGGTGATCATCGATGGCATACCCATCACCCGGTTTTTTGACTACACGATGGACACTTCAGGAGTATGTTGGATAAATATTGAAGATAAGGGGTTGTATAAATATGATCTGCATGGTGGGATCAGTAAATTCATTTCGCTGAGCGAGTATGATTCTAATACCGCGGGTATCCCTTACATCGATAAACATGGGAACCTGTGGATCACCAGTTATGAGGGACTTATAAAGGTGCTGCCAAAAGTATTTGAAGAACTAACTCCTCCGAAGGCCGCGGGGGCTGCCAAAAGATTAATAGTAATTCCAGGAGTTGCCAATGAGATGCTCTTTTCAGATGCTTCCGGACTGAATGTATTACGAAACAATAAGGTCGAGCACCTTCAAAAGCCTTCTTCATATTCAAATGATATTAACTACGGTGTTGACGTAGTGGAAGGAAGTGCAAAAGACAACAGGAACTATACCTGGATGATTACCCGTCAACGAAGAATTCTTTGCTGGGATGGAGCTCAACTAATGGATTATTCACGACTCCTTGCCCCAAGACCCGGAGATTACATACAGAATCTGGCAGTGAATCCAGTGAATAATACCGTATTCCTCTGTGATGATACCACGCTCGTCTGTGGAAATGAAAAACATTTCGGTGTGTACGTGGATGATGAGGGAAAAAGATTTACGAAAACAACAACCGTTCTGTTTACTCACAATGGGATAGGATTGGTGAATGTTTTCTCTAAAGGAGTTTATTTCATTACTCGACAGAACAAAATTGTGAAAGCTCCTCGGGAGCTTGATATAGTTGACAAAGGGAACTATACCTATTTCTTTGAAGACCGGGAAGGGTGGATCTGGATCAGCAATGCCGGCAAAGGGTTGATTCATTTTCGCATCGATGAAAACACCTATCAGGTAAGTGAATTAACCGTACTGACGACAGAACAGGGTTTGCCGGCGAATAAGATTTCTGGATTGGAATTCGACCTTGAAGGTGGCATATGGGTATCTTGCAGCAACGGTTTGGTGGTGTTGAAACACAATCCCGCAAACAGGAATCTGTGGGATGTATATCCAATCGGAAAAGAACAGAATATTCAATTATCTGCCCCGACTACTTTTGCCAGGGACCGATCGGGTAATATGTGGGTGGCCTCGCTTGATCAGCTGAAAATGATCCACACTTCAGATTTGGTGCTGAAGAAATTGGTGCCGAAAGTAGTGATTGAAAAAGTGCTGCTGGATATGAAAGAAACAAACTGGAGAAATTACAGCGATTCCGTCAAAGGATATCTGTTACTTCCAACTCAACTAAAACTTAAGCACTACCAAAATACACTCGGTATAGAATTTACGGGAATCTCACTTTACAATGCAGATTATTTCGAGTATTCATACCAACTTGAGCCATCGGAGAAATCCTGGAGTGCGCCAAGTTCAAACAGGTTTATTTCTCTGGTCAATCTTGCTCCCGGAAAATACCTGTTTAAAGTCAGGGCCAGGGGCAAGGGCACAGGATGGAGTGAACCACAGTTTTTTAGTTTTACCATCGATTCACCATTCTGGGGTACCTGGTGGTTCCTTTCTCTTATTTTTCTCCTTGCGGCAACTATTGTTATCAGCATTTATCGCAACAGGATTCAAAAAATTCAGAAGGAAGCTGAGCTGCAGGCGCAATTGCGAGAAATGGAAATGAAAGCGCTAAAAGCCCAAATGAATCCGCATTTTATCTACAATGCGCTTAATTCTATTCAGTCGCTTATAGCAGATGAGCGAAAATCTGAAGCGATTAATTATATCGGGACTTTTTCCCGTTTATTGCGTCAGGTACTGGAATATTCGGAAACCACTGTGATTACCCTGGATAAAGAATTGCAAACATTGAACCTTTACATTCAGCTGGAGTCATTGCGATTAAATATGGATCTGGAATACAATGTAAGTACCGACAACGAACTGCTTCCGGAAAATGAGAAGATTCCACCACTTATATTGCAGCCCTTTATCGAAAATGCACTCTGGCATGGACTGAGCAGAAAAAACGGCAGGAAACAGCTAAGTATATTCATTTCCCAACAAGACAATTACCTCACTTGTGCTGTTGAAGACAATGGCATCGGCAGGGCGAATGCCATGGCGTACAAAAAGAAGTCCGCACTGGAGAGCTATACTTCCAGGGGAACTGATATCACTATACGTCGTCTCATTGATTTCAACAGGGTCAAAGAATTACCCGTCGTGTATCATGATATTTTAGATATGCAGGGCCAGGCAGCCGGCACAAAGGTGATTATTAACATCAAAAGACACGGCTTGACCCCTGGCTTACCTGATAGCCATTAACAGGCCGACGGAACAAATCTTCAATCCCCATCCACGCCATTCAATAAATCAAAACCGTTTTTCAATCAATCCCCCTGCAAAGCTCATTAAGAGAATGGTTCATTTGGGTTCGTTAAAATGCCTTCTTTATAACCCTCAAAGCCGAAGTCATGAAATTAAGTTCCCTTTACCGCCGTCTGGCGGAAGTAAAATCAGTTTTATCATTGCCCTCATAGTTTTGACGCTCCTAATACCTGGCTGTGAGAAAATAAACTGGGAAAACGTCAATAATCATTCACATGGCAAAGGACCCGACGCCAGGGTCGCGATTGATTGGTACAGATTGCAGCTGGAACTATTACGCGAACGAAATTCAAAACTGTACGGTCCCCATGTCGCATACATAGGTATCGGTTTGTACGAGTCGGTTCAGCCCGGTGTAAAGAATTCGGTTAGACTTTCTGGCATATTATATCAGATGCCTGTTATGCCTGCAATTGAAAAAAACAAAGAATATGATTGGCAGATAAGCGCGAATGCGGCAATGGCCAGCCTTATCAGCTTGTTCATTCGAAAGGCCAGAAATAATTTTGTTAGCGATTTCTGTTGACGATCAGAGATTGTCACCTTGTTCCTGGTTGAACAGTTTTGCTATCACTACTTGAATCATGATTGTCAGGAAAGGTGGAGGCTTCTGAAGAAATGGTCTACTTTTAACAATGGCATCATCGGAAAATATCGGAAATGAACGAAAGGAGATCCCGCTCTATGACGGCCCCGCGCCGGGTTCGGAAAACTGGACCTGGCAGGAGGGAGTCAACAATAAAAATAGTCTAAGGGTCATGACGGTGTACAATGTGGTAAAGCCCAGTCTGACCGTTTTCACACCAGCTTCCGCCCGGATCAACGGTACAGCGATAATTATTTGCCCGGGTGGGGGGTTTCATTTTTTGGCAATCGATCATGAAGGAACTGATGTTGCGAGGTTCCTCGTGGAAATGGGGATTACAGTCTTCATTCTGAAGTACCGGCTGGTACACATTTTTAATGAGAATCCGTTCGATGACATGCTCACAGCTAACGATCTAAAAGCCTGGGATGATGAAAGTCTGCCCGTTATTCCCCTTGCGATTGCTGATGGCAGGCAAGCCCTTGCCTGGGTCAGGTCGCACGCATCGGAGTACAAATTAACTGCCAGTCGAATTGGTATCATGGGCTTCTCTGGTGGCGGACTGGTAGCTGGGGCAACGGCTTTTAATTATTCTGCCGACACTCGGCCCGACTTTGTAGCGCCAATTTATGCCGACCTACCCAAATCCATCCATTCTGATGTCTTGCCCGATGCCCCCCCAATTTTTCTTGCCTGTGCGCAGGACGATGAGTTTGGGTTTGCATTGCATGCCATCGACCTGTATCATAAATGGTATGTTGCAAAGCGACCCATAGAATTGCATCTGTTTGCCGATGGTGGTCATGGATTTGGTGTGGGCCACCCCGATACCGGTAGTTACAAATGGATAGAACTCTTTGCTCAGTGGCTGAGCGTCCAGGGATTTTTAAATTCTTCGGAGACAGCAGGCGCGGATTAATTGCGGCCGGCTTCTGCCCGGTAATTTAAACCCGAGGTGGTACCACATGTTACATCAACAGTAACGCCTGTGATCATCCTTGCCTGTTCCGATGAAAGAAATACCGCAAGGTTGGCGATGTCGTCCATAAGAGGAAGTCTCTTCAACATGGTGTCGTCGGTCATTTTCCGAAGCACAGGTTCCATTTCTTCCCTGTTGTTATCTATCGCTTCCTGAAATACGCGTGAGTCGGGTGAACCGGCTGAACGCATATTTACAACTCGAACACCATAAACACCCAACTCTCCAGCCAGGTTACTGGAGAAGCTTTCAAGTGCACAGCAGGCTGTTGCGAAGCCACCAGTATATGGATAAGCTACACCTCCAGGCGTGGCCGTGAGAGATAAGATAACTCCACGCCTTTGGTTCATCATCAGTCTCCCGGCAGCAGTTGCTGTCAAAAATTGAGTTTTCATCATGATAGAAATGGGTCGGAGAAAATCTTCAGGAACCATATTTACTAAAGGGATGTTTTGCACGTCCTGCACAGAGATGGCATTAAAGGAAATATCTACTCCACCCACCCGCTGTAAATGGTCCTTTATGGCATTTTCATCCATGGCATCCACCTGATCTACCTCCGCCCTGCCTCCCGAGGCAGTAATTTGATCAGCCGTTTTTTGTACCGAGGGAAGATTTCTTCCCGTTAAAAATACCCGTGCACCATTGAGGGCAAAGCCCCTGGCTACTGCGCCACCGAGCGAACCGCCGGCGCCATAAATGATGGCATTTTTGTTGTGGAGTAGCATTTTATATTCTTTTTTGAGGAATTATTGATTGCCTTGACAAAACTACACGGATATTTTCCTTATTACGAGGGCGTTCAGGACAAGTTTGAGGGGGAGGGAAGACAGGCTGCGCCTTGCTGCCTGGTATTATACCCGGGAACGCCAATAGCCTACATTTGTCATCGTAAGCATCCCGATAGAACATACAAATCAGGATTGTTCTTTTCTCATTGAATTCGATCGAAATGCGAAAAAAGATATGCCATTAAAACAAAGATTCATTTGCGAATGGTTTTGCCTCATGGAATGATTCAGTCACTACCAACACATGTAATTGACTGGACGAAACAACTGCGTATCTTAAACGATGTGGCGGACCTGATCACTCCTGAACTTACAATAGAAGAAATCACTACCACCATTTATGCGAATGTCAATCACCTCATTGATGCCTTTCAATTCGCAGTCGGTATCTACAACGAAAATGAAGGCTACTATCGTCTATAAGGGCATGGTCGAAGATGGAAAACAAATTCCTGCGTTTTCCGTGGATGCCACTGTCATCAACCGTTTTGCAAGCTGGTGCATACTCAATGAGTCTGAAATATTCATGAATGACCTCGACAAAGAGTACAGTAAATACCTGGCCGAAAAACCCATACCATTGAAAGGCATCGAACCACACGCCGCGCTCTATGTTCCACTAAAATTGCACGATAAAGTGGTGGGGTTAATAACGGTGCGCACCATTCGAAAAAATGTATATCAGGAGCATCATCTCTATATTCTAAAAACAGTAGGTAATTTCGTGGTGAGGGCACTTGAGTTGGCAAAGCTTTCTTCCAAGCCATTGTCGAAAATTGAGGGAGCCAGAAACAATGGTGCTGGCGCGATGAAAGGGAACTTATCCTCCCGTTCAAAAAAAGCATTGCAACAACTCACGGTTCGCGAAAAACAAGTTCTATTTTTACTGGCTACGGGGCTGTCGAATAAGGAGCTTGCCTCCAGGCTGTACGTATCTTCCGCCACCATTAAAACTCATACGCTGAATATCTACCAGAAGATGGATGTATCGAATCGTACCTCCGCCATCTTAAAAGCAGTTGAATGGGGATGGGTATTTTAAATATCCACCAAATGGTGCAGACGACGAGTACTCCAGAGGACATAGTTTTGATAAACTCCTTTTATGTCAGAAACAACGCTCTTGCCTTTTGCCATTCAACAACCCATCCTGGAAAACTCAGTACATTATATCGCCCACACTTTTTCCTTCCTGGCGACGGGCAGGGACACTGAAGGGGCTTTTTCCCTACTGCATTGCTTTTTCCGGAAAGGATTCACCGCGCCACCACACTATCACAAACTGGAAGATGAATCTTTTTATATGCTCGAAGGTGAGATCGATTTTCACGTGGGTGACAGAAAACAAACAGCCGGTCCCGGACAATTTATCGTGTTGCCGAAAAAACGTTCCTCATCATTTCAACCTGGTTACCGAAACGGCCAAAGCGTTGATGCTGATCACACCCGCAGGATTCGAAGTCTTCTTCCAGGAATTTGGACAACCGGCGCAAACCCTTGACCTTCCTCCCGTCCCGACGACTAATCCAAGGAAGGAAATGTTCGAGGCAATGCACAACCGGATGATCGAATTGGGCAACGTGTTCATGCCCGAGATTTAACCCCCGGCATTTGTATTTACGATCACTCCTTATTTCAGAAATTGGAATTGCAAGACTGGCGAAAAAAAATTGAGGTTTCGTTAACGATTTGAATAAATGTCATACGATTTGTTTCGTATATTCATTTACCAAATTAACCCCCTCATGCTCAAGAACCTTTTTTCGGTTGCCTTGCGGAATATCAGAAAGAACCCGGGCTATAGTCTGTTGAACATATTCGGACTGACCATAGGAATCACATTTAGCCTCTTCCTCATTTTTTATATAAAAGACGAACTCAGTTACGATCGCTATAACAAAAAAGCAGACAGGATTTACCGGATCAACTCTTACATACAGGAGCCTGAAAAGGAAGTAATGAAATGGGCTATCGGGCAGTTCCCCCTGGGCCCTGCACTAAAAAAAGATTATCCCGAAGTGGAGCAATTTGTCCGTTTTGTGACAAACAATAGAACCATGTACAAAAACGGAGATGTCAAATTCTTCGAGGACAAAATCTTTTTCACAGATAGTGCCATATTCCAGGTGTTTAGCCATGAATTTATCGACGGCAATCCCGTCACTGCACTCCAGGCACCGAATTCGATGGTGTTGACAGAATCTGTCGCCAAAAAATATTTCAACTCCACAAGTAATGTAGTTGGCAAATCCCTACAGAATGACAATAGAGAGGTCTTCAAAATCACCGGGGTGGTCCGGGATGTTCCCCGCAATTCTCACCTTATTTTTAATGTCCTCATTTCCATCACCACGCTGCCAAAGGATTATGCGAACAGCTGGGGCCAGTTCAACTTCTACAATTATGTTTTATTAAGACCTAATGCGAGGGGTGAGGCATTTGAAAAAAAACTAGGTGTGATGTATGACAAATACATGGCCGCCATCTTTGCCCAATTCAATGTGAAAATTCACTATGGCATTCAGCGCATCACCGACATTCATCTTCATTCAGATATGACCTCCGAACCAGAAGATGTGGGGTCAATGTCTTATATCTATATTTTTTCCGCGGTAGTTTTGTTTATGCTGCTGATTGCCTGCATCAATTATATGAACCTGACAACCGCACGTTCCGCACGGCGCGCTAAGGAAATCGGCATCCGCAAAGTATCCGGTTCCACGAGGGGTCAACTAATACTTCAGTTTCTCGTTGAATCAACCCTTACCACTATTATCGCATTGATCCTGAGTATGGCCCTGGTATTGATTTTCCTCCCAGCCTTCAACGGGATCTCGGGCAAACATATCGGGTATAATGCCCTTATAGAGCCCACTACTTTTCTGATCCTGCTTATCATGGTATTGATGGTGGGCTTGGTCGGTGGCAGTTATCCAGCCTTTTATTTATCAAACCAGAAACCCATCCAGATTCTCAAAGGCAGTCTCTCCAAGGGTTCAAGTAACATTGTATTAAGGAGGATTTTAGTGATCACCCAGTTCACCATCTCGATGATCATGCTTATTTGTACGCTGGTAGTAAACCGGCAATTAAACTATCTGCGTAGTGTTGACCTGGGTTTTAATCAACAACAGGTGCTCTCATTGTCTGCTAATTCGAACAAAGACCTGCGTAGTAATATCACCGCATTTAAAAATGACCTCCGGGCTAATCCGAAGATCCTTTCAGTAAGTTCAGCAGAGGCAAGCCCCGGCAAACCAGGGGTAAATTTCAACCTCTTTTCGGTTGAAGGTAAAAATGGATTTGTTGACCAGGGCGTTGATTGTTACGGTGTGGATGAAAATTATTTTCCCACACTGAACATGAAGGTCGTGAAAGGTCGGAATTTCCAGGGCCTCGCTGACACCCTGAGGAGTATTGTCGTGAATGAAAAAATGGTCAGCTATTTCAAATGGGATGAACCCCTGGGGAAAAAAGTGAAATTCCCTGGAGACACGAGTTCATATTACCTGGAAGTGGTAGGAGTGGTGAAAGACTTCAATCAGAAATCACTCTATAATCCCATCGCACCTTTGCTTTTGTTTTACAGGCCAAACAGCGCAGGCATACAGGTTAGACTGGCTCCCGAAAATCCCGAGGCAACTATTGCATGGATCGGATCTGTGTGGAAGTCCAGGTTCCCTGATCTGGACTATACCTATAGTTTCCTGGATGAAGATTTCAATTCGCAATATGCCGCTGACCAGCGGCGCGGTAAGATTTATGCAGCCTTTTCGATGTTGACCATCTTAATTACCTGTCTCGGCCTGCTGGGATTGATTGCATTTACCACTGAGCAAAGACAGAAGGAAATAAGTATCCGCAAGGTGCTTGGGGCGGGCCTCAGACAACTTGTTCCTTTGATGGTGAATAATTTTGTATTGCTGGTGGGCATCGCCTGCCTGGTGGCATTTCCCGTAGCATATATTTTCATGCACCATTGGATCAAGGTGTTTCCCTACTCAGCGGGCATATCGGCGCTGCCGTTTTTTACTTCTGCGTTGGCCGTTTTGATCATTACCTTGCTGACCGTGTTATTCCACACCGTCAAAGCGGCAGTGGCCAATCCCACGCAAAGTCTGAAGGCGGACTGAAAATAAAATTAAGGATTGACTTCCAGTTCCGAAATTGCTACGGCACCTGAACCATGTGCAAAATGCACCCTGATCCGGCTGGCCCTGACGGCTTCAAACAAAATAGTATTACCGGTGTTAGCGACAATGCTATCTTGCCGATTTTCCTTCAACGGGATGTCCAACCACTGATCTCCTTTTTGATATTCTAACCGAATACTATCCGGCGAAAAAAATATTTTCTTGTCGGCGAAGGGATAAACTTTGATGCCGCTGATTGAAATGGCGTTTCCGAAATCCAGGCCATACCAGTCCGACTTTGCGGTTGACCCAAGCGTAGTCCATCGGTTACTGATTTCAGTGAAATACCAGATCCCGCCATCGATTGCCTTAAACAAAGAATCCGGTATTGCATTCACCGAGGCCGATGGCTGGGGAAAGCCCTTGCCTGCAAGGTTCAGGGCCAGGTCTGCTGGTTCCTCAAGCTGTTGCACAACAAGGGGCTTGCCAATTATCACAAATGACTTTCCCGCATGGTCTTGCATTGTTAATTTCTTTCCATCCATAAAAACAGTCAGTCCCTCACCAAGTTTATACTGGCTGCCATCGCGGTCATACACCACTGTCAATGTATGTCCATGATACAAAAGATCGGAGAGACTGAAGTATCGGATGGAAGAATCAACAAGAGGATGGATGAAGAGCGTGTCGCTGGGGGAAGGACGAATGCCTGCGAGCCCGGTAATGACCAGGTTGTTAAAGCTGGAGTGGTTGTAGTGGTTGCTCCAGTAGAAATAGACAATTGGCCCGCCTTTGTTGGGTTCATAATTTTCCACCAGGTTGATCCTGCCATCAGGCAAATAATGCTGCCTGGCAAATTTTCGCAGCGCGTCCACATAATCTGAATTGACCACAACCTTCTGTTGATAATTATTCAGCAGGTTGGCCATACCCGTTAGTGCCTGGCTGGTCTGGTAGGGCCAGCTCGGACCATTCCATTGACTTCCAGGCTTGCCTTCGAACATCTGATACTGTTTAAAGTAATACTGGTATGAGGGTTCATTGGTCCTGTAGCCAAAAGGACCAAGCAATTCACTGGTGTCTAACAGGTGTTTCCACGCATTACTGTATTTTATGTCGGTGCCCGGAAGGTTAAAATACCAAGGCGCGTATCCCGCAAGTTCTCGTCCACGGATGAAATCCCAATAGTGCACATATTGATTATTGACTTTGAAGCGGTCCGTGAAATGCTGCAGCGAATCATTCCATAAATATTGCTCCACATTTTCCTTCAACGCGGCGGCCTGTTGACGATATGCAGTTGATACTGCGGTATCACCTTTCAAATCGGCGATCCTTGCTATGGCCAGGGCATTTCCAAAAAGATAGCTGTTTATGGTGGGCCGGAAGGCTTCGCCGTCTTCGAAACCATCCTTGCCACCGGAAGCGTCGATTGATGCGATTGTATATTCCGTAGCATCGGGCATCGCGGGTATGTAATACATGTTTTTAGACGTGTCCCAATGGTCGGCCCACCCGGCAAATGTAGTTTTGAGACTGTCCAGCTGGCTGACCACGAAAGCCGAATCCATGTCAACAAGGTAGCGATTGAATGTTGCGTCCGCCACACTTTCACTATATCTTCTGTCGTTACCACTTTCCTTGTTGAGATAATCAATATATGCATCCATGTAAATCGGGTTCTTCAGCCATCGTCCTTCATAGATGTGATGCATGGACGCCGCATTGATCGTGCAAAAAGGTTCGCGGTCCCAGGGAACGTGGTTGATAAATTCCGTGATCACGTATTTGTCTTCGCCGACATGACGAATATGCGCCTTGTACATTTTCCAGCGATAATAATAGACCGCCTCGATCTGCTTGTCTGAACACTCAAAGAAAAGAATGTTGTCAAGGTACCATTGGGCGTCGGCGCCATAGAATTGCCGCGCCAGGCTGGGTGCATCCACTACCTGCTGGTCACGGGTAGAACTGCATCCCAACATTAAAAAAATTAATACCCCGATCAACAGGTATTTGTGGCACAGGGGATTCATAAGTCCCACGATAGTACTAAAATTCCGGTATATGCAAAGCATTCAGCTGTAAATCAATTGAGAAGAAAAAAAATCCAACCAGGGCAAAAAAACAAGCGGCTTGCGATAAAAACCTAATTGGCAAGTAAAAGAAATCGTACCTTATACAGACCATGTCATACTCATCATTATGAAAAAAATAATCGCAAAAAGCGGACATGCAAATTTTATGATTGACCTGAAGTCTGTGACAGGCAACCACCTTATAGCAGATGAACCCGCAAAAAAAGGAGGGGGCGACCAGGGTTTTTCACCCAGGGAAATTTTAGCGTCGGCGCTGGCGGCATGCACAAATGCTACAGTTCGGATATTTGCCAATAGCAAAGCCTGGGACTTGCAAGACGTTATGGTGGAGATAGAACTAGAAGAGGTAGAGGGCAGAACAATTTTTAACCGGAAAATTACTTTTGAAGGCAACCTAAATGGGGAAGAGCGAAGTCACCTGTTGTGTGTTGCCAATTCCTGCCCTGTACTCAAGATTTTGACACATCCGATAACGGTTAACACCAATGTGATAACACCAGTTTCCGGAATAAAAGCAGAAGTTCAATAAAACGGATCTCAGGAGATCTTACTCTTGTATTTCTTAACCCAGGTTCTTACATCCACGACCATGGGTCCAACGGCCGCTACCGCCTCGCGAAGCACTGCCGGCGTGCATTTGAAAACCCGTGTCCAATAAGTCACTTCATGTTCCTGGTGAATGCTGATCCTGGTGTCGTCCCGCTTTCCGGTTTCTGAATGGCTGTCTGGCATCGTTTTATGGTTTCGCTAAAGATACAGATGATTTAACGAATTTCGGATTTCACACAACCGCCATCGATTAAAGGATATGGACACTTGCGCCAGAGCGTCAGTAACGTTGCCTGGTCATGGAAGTAGCCCAGGGATGCTTCAACAGGTGGTTTATGAGAAACCGAACACAGACTATACCTTCGCACTTAAATTACTTTTCTATGTATCCTCATCACGCATTGCTGCCACTAGTGATCAGTTCCATGGTCATCGCTGCCTGTCAATCTCCTGCTGCCAATCCGGACAAACCCGCCGATCCCCGTTCGGGGACAAACGCCTTCCGTTTCACCGTACAGCCTGCGCCGGAATGGTCGCGGATATTTGTCCGCAACAACGGTTGGTTGGGAGGGGACGGTATTTTCGCGTTGACAAAAAACGGCAGTGAAAAGATTGGAGCTTCAGCAGGTGACACTACCATGCTCTGGTTCAGTGATACAATCCTGGGTGAAATTATCGGCGATTCTCTCCACGAGGGTATGAAGATGATCAACAATTCCGTCGCCACCATCAACAAAGGAGAGCCAAATAATTCAATGAAGTTCACCTGGGATAAATCCAAAGGAGGTAGTCCGCTCTCTGTCTTCATACCAAAAACTCCTGCTACAGGCAAAGACGATTATCTCTGGCTGGGCGATGGCTTTGTGAATCACCAAATGAATAACGACGTCAATATCTTTGGCTATCGCATCAAAAACGAAAAAACCGCCGGCTCCTTTGGATTCAGGGAGAAAGGTAATTTGCTGATTACAATTCCCGCAAATTCAAAGCCTCCATTTAAAGATTATAAACAGGCAGACATCCCATTCTACCTCGGTAAGAACCTGGATAGTACCGGTTCATTTGGCGCGGGCATACTAGTGAATACCAGGGAGGCTGGCGCAGCTCATGGCGATGGCTATGTATACGTCTATGGAGTCAGGAAGAACGATAAAGAAGTAATGGTGGCGAGGACAAGACCCGAGGACATTGTCAAATTCGACAAATGGACATTCTGGGATGGTAAACAATGGAGCAGCGATCCAATGCAAACAGCAGCTATCGCCGACCATGCATCTAATGAGCTTAGTGTAACAGAACTAGAAGATGGAAGATACATCATGGTGTTCCAAATGGACGGCATTGGAACCGGGATTGGGGTGAGGCTGGGTTCCTCGCCGGCAGGACCCTTCGGAGAAATCGTCAAAATATACGATGTGGCAGAGGAACTCGAAAAAGACAAGGATATTTTCAGCTACAATGCCAAAGCGCACCCGGTGTTGTCCAAACCGGGCGAACTCCTCATCAGCTATAATGTCAACTCTTTTGATTTTTCCAACGACATCAAAACCTTGCCACATTTATATCACCCGCGCTTCATCTGGTTGAAGTATGATCTGAAGTGAACTATATGAAAACCCCTGTTATTCCCAGGCCATGAGGCAGAAGGAAAATACGATTCGTGACATTGCATTTTGTTTGATCAATTTCCACTTTGATTAAAATCATTTCTGGCGGAATTATTGTAAGATGAAACGATCAGAAAAGCAGAAAAAAAAACATGAAAAACAGGTTTGAAGAATTCCATGCGCTTCACAAACAGGAAGAAGTTTTATTAATTGCAAATGTCTGGGACGTACAGAGTGCCAGGATATTTGAAGCCAGCAAATTTAAAGCGATAGCCACCTCAAGTTCCGCTGTGGCAGAATGCCTGGGCTATGCCGATGGACAACAAATGAGTTTTGAAGAGTATTTATTTATGATCAAACGAATCCTGGCCTCGGTATCGATACCGCTGTCTGTGGACATTGAATTTGGATATGGAGACACTACCGGCCAGATCGCTGACAATATCGGGCGACTGCACGATCTGGGTGTTGTGGGTGTCAACATTGAAGATTCGGTAATTGTCGACGGTAAGCGAAGCATCAGTCCGCCCGAAGAATTTGCCACGAAGCTCAAATTCATCACCAGTCTGCTCAAATCGCGAAATAAAGAAATCTTTATTCATCTCAGGTCGGATCCTTATTTGCTGGTACTTGCTGATCCATTGGGCGATGCACTGAGGAGAATAAAATACTATGACGAGAGCGGCGCACATGGACTGTTCTTTCCCTGCGTCACCAATATCGAAGACATCAAAAAGATTGCAGCCGCGTCGTCACTACCGGTAAGTGTGATGTGCATGCCTGAGCTGCCCGGGTTTAAAGCGCTTGAAGCCGCGGGCGTACACCGTATAAGCATGGGTCCGTTCGCAAAGAAGTATGTATACCGGCAACTCGAGGCGACAGTAACGCAGGTATTGAAAGAAGGTAGTTTTAAAGCATTTTTTTAAGGCAGTTCACACGCGGCGATAGATCGTTTCCTGCGCCTTATTCTCAACTCCCTCAGGCGAAATGTTGAATGCAATAATGATAAGTTCGTCTGTGCCAGACAGTTGGACAGTCGTACGCCACTTCCACCGGGGTTGGTCATCTCCTGCAAAATATGAGCTGGTATATTCGATTCCCTCGTCGGTTATTGTTCCTTCACCAAACATAATTTCCAAGCTGGTATGGACACTGTCGATCCAGCTGCTTTGGATCTTTCCCGATGCCAGGTGATAACCATAAACACAAAAGCCCTCTAAGGGCTTGCCACCAAAACTCCCCGTGTACTCATGTTTAATAAACCTTCCATCGAGGATCACTGTAATCAAACCGTTAACCTTTGAGTCATCGGCGAGGTTGTCAGGTTCGAACCAGGTTTTAGTATTGCCGGCCCACTCACCTGCAAGGCTCGCCAACTGGTGGTGTGGACCGGATTTCTTGGAGGTTTCAAGGTTTAATGCATCCATATTACAATATAAAAAAAATATGTATTGGATGCGCGATATTGCCAGATCCCGGGATGCAAATACAAGTTCAACGGCATTGATAAATCACAATCGGAAAAGTTTTAACCCGCATGGCCTTAAATCACTCTTCGGCGAAGGGCATCAGCGTATTCCGCATCTCCAGGTTCTGGTAGAGTGAAATTCAATCAGGCCAATGAGTAGTTTAACAGGATCACCCCGCTTTTAAAAACCCGCGAATTATTCAGCTTCAGGTCCAGGCGTTCATTGAGATTGTGAAAAAGCGAAGAACCTTTACCAAGCAACACAGGATCAATCATCAACTGGAATACGTCGATGAGGCGTTCTTTAGCCAGCTGTACTACTATGCTTCCGCTGCCCAGGATGGTCAGGTCCTTGTCTGGCGTGGCTTTCAGGTCCTTTACCGCATTGATCATATCCGTTCCAATGATCTTTGTGTTAGCCCAGTCTGAACTGGTAATGGTTTTCGAGAATACGATCTTCTCGGATTTGTTCATTCCTTTAGCTACTTCGGGCATGGTTTGAGCGGCTGCAGGGGAGGGCCAGAAGGAGGCCATCTGTTGATAGGTTATTCTTCCAAACAGCAGTGCGCTTTCTGAATTGGCGCCCGTGGCTGCGAATTCGGCTTCTTCCTTGTCGTGTGAATGCCAGCTGAGGTCACCCTTGGCAGGGCCTTCAAAATAACCGTCGAGTGTTACGAAAGTATAAGATGATAATTTACCCATAACGTACAATTTTATGGTCGTTGAGTTATAATGCACGCAAAGTACAAAGGATAGAAACAGAGTCAGATGGGGATACCAGACATTCAGGAGGGCCAGTTCAGCCAACTGCCATTATCCGTTTAATGCCGGTTACCATCTCGTACGTCAAATACATGTAGCAGTTGAGGGAAAATAGCCTGCATCGTTTCCTCTGCGCCTTTCTGCGAACCCGGTAATGTAAGCACCAGGGTATCGTTGATGAACCCGGCAACACCGCGCGACAGCATGGCGTACCTGGTCCGTGACTGTCCATAGGACCTTGCAGTTTCCATAATGCCGGGGATAGACCTTTCAATTAGTGGTTCGACCGCATCCGGAGTGCGATCCCTTTTTGAAAGTCCAGTGCCTCCGGTAAAAATTACCAGGTTTGTATTTCTGGAGACGGCTTCTTTAAGAGAAGTCTGAATTGTGTCAAAATCGTCGGGAATTATCCGGTATTCCGGAACGGGGGAGAGATAATTCTGAAGGATGTTGACGATCGACTTCCCGGCGGTATCGATTCCCTTTCCATTGGATATAGAATCGGAACACACAATCACCGATGAGGTCAGCGGTTTTTTCTCCGCGGTGCCGAGATCCGTTTTGCCGCCGGTCTTTTCCTGCAGGCGAATATGCAGAATCTCGACCTGGTGATCAATGGGTTTGAGCATGTCGTAGATGACCAGGGCTGTCACGGCCGCGCCATGCATTGCTTCCACTTCAACGCCCGTCTTGTAGATGGTGTGTACTTCCACACTGATACTCAAAGCCAGCTGATTGATCTTATAAGTTATTGAAGCATATTCAACAGGAAGGGGGTGGCAGTCGGGAATGACATCACTTGTTTTTTTAATGGCCAGGAGGCCGGCGGCACGGGCGAACTCAAAAACATCCCCTTTAGGAACCAGCCGGTTGTTGATGGCATCAATCGTACCCTGGCTGGATACCTGAACGATGGCTGTGGCAATAGCTTTGCGAAGTGTTGGCGCCTTGTGTGTAATGTTGACCATCCTATGAATTAATTTTCCATTGCTCGCTATTATCTTCCATCTTCTCTTTGCCCCAGATGGGAAGTTCGGCCTTGATCCTTTCAACAATGTCTTCGCAGGCAGCAATAGCCGGCTTCCGGTGTTTTGATGACGTAAAAACAAAAAGGGAAATCTCACCGGACCTCACAGTTCCCAGACTATGATAGATGTGCATACAAATGATCGGGTACTTTTTGAATATTTCTTCTCTAATGTCATGCATTTTCGACAAAGCCATTTCTTCGTAAGCCGTGTATTCAATCTCGCTTACATTTTTCCCTTCGATTGTATCCGACCTCACCTGTCCGAGAAATATACTGTGGGCGCCAATATCTGTTTTAGTGCTGTGTTTCTTCAGGCTTTGACTGACAAAATCGGGAGGGATCGCGCCCTGCATGAAGATATTCTTAAATTTATTGGTTGTCATATCCATCAAGTTCAGCCACCCGAAAATGGCGGCAAAAGTGCCACTTCGGCACGGTCACGAAATTCAATATTTCCGGTAACAAATTCTCTGTTAACTGCTATTGCATAATGTTTATCCAGCAAATTGGGAAATTGCTCCAGCAATAAACTTTTTAGTTCATCCAGGTCACGAGCCTGCATCTGAAATGTTTTTTGGCCGGTGATTTCCGCAATGAGTCCAAAAGTGATAACTTCTACCTGCATCCTGCCTTAAAATTAGGTGAATATTAATTTCCACGCCGCAAGAAGGAGCACAATGCCCAACAGAATTTTGAGGATGTTCTGATTAAACCTAAGCGCACCAAGATAGGCGCCACAAATACCTCCTGCAAAAGCGACAGCGACGTAAGTTATCATATCGCCGGTAAATTCAATGCCTTTAGACAATTGACCACCAAGGCCCGCCACCGAATTCACAAAAATAAACAAAGCGCTGATAGCAGCAGTTTGCTTCTGATCGGTCCATTTTAACAACAGCAGGATGGGAGAGAGGATGATGCCACCTCCTATGCCAATCATTCCCGATAGCAAGCCGATTAAAGCGCCAATGACGAGCGAAGGCACGACCCGAGAAGGTTTCAATTCGCTTGCCTGGGCATTGGGAAAAAATAAAAACCTCGTAATAGGTATAAGCAAAAGAAATCCAAGAATTTTCCTGTAGATATTTACCTCCAGAATAACCATACCTCCAAAGAATGAAAGAGGGATGGAAGCAAGGGCGAGTGGCCAGAAGATACTCCGTTTGAAGTATCCACCGCGGTAATACTGAATAAATGAGGTCAGCGACACAAATAGATTGAGCATCAGCGCCGTGGGTTTCATCACCTCGGGTGTCACACTATACAAAGCCATAAGGGCGAGGTATCCACTTGCGCCTCCGTGACCCACAGACGAATACAACAAGGCAACAACAAAAAGTAACAGATAAAATACGTCCATATTATCTTAATCCGGCAACAGGTGAACAACCAAAGATTCTCCCATATTAAATTCGTCCCGATCCTCAGGTATCTCGGCAAGGCAGTTGGCCTTGGTAAATGAATGGAGCCTGAACGATTCCTGACCCTGCAAGAGGCTTACCTTGCCCTCTGTCAGCCTCGCTTTCAGAAAATGAGTAAGTCCACCCGGCCTCGTGTACGATTCACTGAGTTTGGCATTGATCCTGCGGCCCTGCTCTTGTCTTGACATCATCTGATCCAATACCTGCGCTACATAAATATAAAAACAGGTAAGCGCGGATGCCGGATTCCCGGGCAGACCAAAAATAATTTTTGATTCTTTTTTACCAAAGAAAAGCGGCTTGCCAGGCTTTTGCCTCACTTTATAAAACAGCGATTCAATTTGGCAGTTTTTTGCCGCCTCAATAACAAAATCATAATCCCCGACGCTTACACCTCCCGTAAGTAATACCAGGTCGCTTATTTTGAGTGCCTCCGACAGTTTTGACTCTACAGAGTCGAGCTCATCGTCTGCCCTGAACCTGTGGACAGTTAAAACGCCAAATTTATGTAGGGCATCTGTCAGCATCGCTGAATTTGCATCATACACCTGGCCGAATGATAATTCTTTGCCCGGCTCCAGCAATTCATTACCAGTGAGGATGATCGACACTGCGGGGGGTGGATACACGAGCAGGTTGTCGATGCCCAAACTGGCAAGAAAGCCGATGCATCGCGATGTGATGACGGTCCCTGGTGTAATCGCGAGGTCACCTTTTCTTATTTCCGCTCCCAGGTGCCGGACGTTGTCGCCCGCTTTCAATCCCGGGTCTTCAACATGCAACCTGCCGTTCTTCACAATCACTTTTTCCTGCATCACGATTGTGTCGGCCCCTTCGGGAACCGGGGCGCCGGTAAAAATCCTGATGGCAGACTTCTGGTCCATCATCAAACCGGATGAAGCTCCTGCAGCTATTTTACCGGAGATCGTTAGGGGATATGCTTTCTCCGCAAAGCGGATGGCATAACCATCCATTGAAGACTGAGGCCAGGCAGGTATGTTAATGGGCGAATAAACAGGTTCGGCCGAGATCAGCGCTGAGGCCTGGATAAGGGGCAACGAAACGGGAATCAAAGCGGGCACATTATCTCTGATAATATTTGTTGCCTCGGCAACACTGATGAAATAGGGAATGACTGTGTCCGGGTTTTTCATCCGCCGATGGTGATCATACTTCTGTTTTCAATTCCCATCGTCTCAATTTTCTGCAGGGATGAATCAAACTGGCCGCCCAGTTCCTTTTCCTTCAGTTCTATATTTGCATGTATCAATGGACGTATATCCTTTCCCTGCCTGAATGTAGTGAGAAGGTCGGTCTCACCTCGCGAAAACAAACAGTTCTTTAACTTTCCATCCGCGGTAAGTCGCAGGCGGTTGCAGCCACCGCAAAAAGGGGAGGTCATGGTGCTGATAATGCCGAAGCTGCCGCTATGGCCTTCGATCTTATACAGCTTCGCGGTATCATGTTCATTGCCACTCAAAGGTTTAAAGACATGTTGGGTGGTTATCCGACCGAGTATTTCATCGAGCGAGAACACTTTGTTGCTCGTCCATTTATTCCCGGTGAAGGGCATAAATTCAATGAACCTGATGTGAACAGGTGTATCCCTTGACCAGCGAATAAAATCATTGATCTCGTTATCGTTAAAACCCTTCATCACTACCATGTTGATTTTGACCTCAAATCCCGCGGCTATGGCAAGCTCAATATTTTCCAGAACACTTGAAAACGCATCCCGGCGGGTAAGCAAGAGGAACTTGTCTGGATCAAGGGTATCCAGACTAATGTTGATCGACTTGATATTTGCTTCTTTCAGCACAGGTATGAATTCCTTTAGCCTGGTGGCATTGGTTGTTAGGGTCAGGTCTACTGGAAGGGCTGATAAACTCCTGATGATCGCTTCCGCGTCTTTGCGCACCAGTGGTTCTCCACCCGTCAATCGAATCCGTGTCACACCCTCATCAACAAATACTTTCGCCAGGCTATAAATTTCTTCCTTCTGCATCAGCCGCGAAGCGGGAGTGAAGTCATAATCTTCTTCGGGCATACAGTAAAAGCAACGCAGATTACAATTGTCGGTAATTGATATCCGGAGGTAAGTATGCACCCGATTGAATCTGTCAATTATCATAAGCCATCACGGATATTACTTGGTTAACCTGGTTTCCTTTCAATCAACTGCTCATAGTCTGCATCGGTATCAATGTCAATATTTCCGCCAGGAAATGGCATTGTCGAGAGATCATAAGCGTACTGCTGCAATAATTTTTTTGCTCCCTCCTTACCCTGCAACTGCTGAAGGTCTGAAAAATATGACTTGCTGAAGAGTGCTGGCGTGCCTGCTGTTCCTTCATAAGTACTGGCGACTATTCCTTTTTTTGTTTCGTGGAATGTTCGGATCAATCCTTCGAATATGGAAGAATCGGTAAAGGGCTGATCGCAAACCGCCAGTATGCACGCCTTTATATCCTGGTTGGCATTGATCAATACCTCTATACCTTTTCTGATTGAAGAGGCCATGCCTTCTTCCCATAGCTTATTATAATGAATCGCCACCGGAAGTCCTTTCAATTCCTTTTCCATTTGCTCGCGTTCAAATCCAGTGATCACAAAAGTGATGGACTTTTGAACTGCAAGCGCCGATTCTACGATGTGGGTTAGCAGAGTCTGCCCGTTGAAGCTGAGCAATTGCTTTGGCTTCCCCAGTCTGGCAGATGATCCTGCAGCTAAAATGATTATACCCGTTTCGTTCATTCGGTTGATTAAACTTTCATTATAGAATCTGTATTTCTGACATGAATGGGTTCTTTTTTATTTCTCAATGAACCACCATCTGTTTTCCTCATCACGGACATTATTTCTGCTGTGACAGACAAAGCAATTTCATCGGCGGTTTCCGCACCTATGTTTAGTCCAACGGGGCTGAATATATTGCTGAACTCAGCCTGGAGTGGATCGACCGAACAAAGTTCCTGCATCATTCGCTGAAGTTTTGACAAAGGCCCCAGTAGCCCAATGTATGTTATTTCCTTTGTGATCAACTGCCTCATCATTTCAAGGTCGTAGTTGTAATTGTGCGTCATCAGCACAAAGGCAGTGAGGTCATCGAAAGGCAGCTGTTCCAGGACCGATCCAGCCTTTGAAACGATTATACGATCGGCACCGGGAAACCTGCCAGTATTTGCATGCGTAGTCCTCCCATCAACAATTGTGGTTTCCCAACCGATAAGTCTGCTTAATGAGGCCAGTGGGATAGCGTCATTGCCGGCTCCGACAATTACCAGGCCGACAGCAGGCTGCACTACCTGCATCAGCGCATGGAGATCTCCACCTTCGGATATGGTCGTCACCTGGTTAAGTAGTGCCCGACCCGACTGAGCCAGGAATAATTGATACAGGTCTTCAGGAACCAACACCTTCGCATTTTTCATCACCTCCGCTCCCAAAATAGTGAAAACAGTACCAGGTTGCCGGTCTTTATTCGAGAGTGAGAATAAAGTAGTCACCAAGCCCGGGCGTCTTTGAATATTTAGTCGTTTCAGTAATTCCACCGGGTTGGTCAGGTTCTGCTGATCCAGCGGTTCAAAAAGAATATGAACGATGCCATTGCATCCCAGCTGAATGCCAAAGCGGGCATCATCCTCGTCGGTAGTATCGTAAGTAACCAGTTTGTTTTTACTTTCTCTGATCGCGAGCAGGGCTTTGCGCAGGGCATCACCCTCAAGGCATCCACCACTGATTGCACCAGTCAGCATGCCATCCTCAGTGATCAGCATCCTTGCGCCTGGTCTCCTGTAAGAAGATCCTTCAACGCTGACAACCGTGGCCAGAGCAGTTTTCTTGTTTTCCGCAATTGCCCTATGGTAAGCACCGATGATATCGCTGATCTCTCTCATTATCCATTAACCAGGTGAATTTTGCAACCTGGTCTTCACTTTAGTGGGGATTGACTTAAACAATTCATGATCAGTAAATGGTTGTTGCCTGATTCTTTTACCCGTTGCCCGGAAAATGGCATTGGCCACTGCTCCTCCGGTAGGTGGAAGTGCAGGTTCGCCAAGGCCGGTGGGATCGATTCCATTATCCACAAAATGGGTCTCGATTTCAGGGATCTCTTTCATTCGGATCAACCTGTAGTCGTTATAATTTTTTTGTTCTGTTTCTCCTTTGTTGAATGTCAGCTTGCCAAACATAGCATGCCCGAATCCATCTACCATGCCTCCCATAACCTGTTGCCTTGCCCCGCTGAGATTGATCACTTCACCGCAGTCACAGGCCGCGATAATCTTCTTTATGACCGGTTTTCCTTTTTCCATCGCTACTTCGCAAACCTGGGCAACATAAGAACGGTGCGAGAAATAAACACTGAAACCCTGCGCAAGGTTTTTATTCAGCCCCCATTTGGACTTTTCCGCGGCAAGTTTGATAACACCGATCATCCGGTCGATATCATACTTGATCTCTCCAACGGGCAAAGACTTCGCTTTTTCTAGCAGCTCAAGCCGAAAAGCAACCGGATCTTTTTTTGCGGCAACGGCCACTTCATCGAGAAAGGATTGTTCAGCAAAAGCGAGGAAATTAGTAATTGGTGCTCTCCATGCGCCAGTAGTGATCGGAGAGTCATACTCGACGGAATCAATAAGAAGATGATCAACGGCCCCGGAAGGGAAATTATCCTGACGGGTAGGGTTACCCGAATTGATACCCACACCCCGTAATTTATAGGCAGTCAGATTGCCCTTACTGTCAAGCGCGGCCTCGAAACGGTATCGAACTGCCGGCCGGTAGCTGCCTCCGGTCATGTCATCTTCTTTTGACCACGTTACCTTGACTGGTTTTTTGATGATGCTGGATAATTCCGCGGCTTCAGTTACATAATCAAATTTGAGCCTTCTTCCAAATCCCCCACCGAGGCGGGTGATCTGCACAGAGATCTTTTCCTCGGGTATATTTAACAATTTGGAAACAGCTGTGCGGGCGGCACCAGGTGTTTGGGTTGGCCCTATCAGTTCAACGCCATCTGTTTTGACGTCGGCAAAGAAATTCATAGGCTCCATTGGGCTGTGTGGCAGAAACGGACACTGGTATTCACTTGTGATCACCTTCGCCGCGCTCTTGAAAGCAACATCCGTATCCCCATCCTTTCTCTGAACTTTTGCATCGGTGCTGTCGAGTAAGGACAGAAATAATTTATTGTGATCGGAACTGCTCTCCAGAGGCTTCTCTATTTCATACTCAATTTTCAACAGTTTCCTCGCTTGCATAATCTCCCAGGTGGATTTTCCAACCACTGCCACATTGTTATTGAAGGTAACCACGTCAATGATTCCTGGCATTGCCTTCACTGCGGCGCTGTCGACAGATTTTATCTTCATGCCAAAAGCCTTTGGCCGCTGAATCATGGCTTGAACCATACCCTCACGATAGAAGTCGAGACCGAACAACGGTTTACCCGTATGTATTTTGTCGTTCTCAACATTTTTCACCGCAGTGCCAATGATCTTGAAGTCTTTCCTGTCCTTCCATTGTACTTCTGATGGCACGGACATTGTGGCGGCAAGTTCTGCAAGCTCTCCATATCCCAGTTTGACTCCCGAAGTCTTGTTAATGACGAAACTATTTTCCGCGGTGCACTGCGATTCAGGGACACTCCAGCGTTTTGCTGCCGCCGATATCAGCATATATCTTGCGGTTGCGCCTGCATTCCTAAGCAGTTTCCATGAATGGGGAACGGCTCCACTTCCGCCGGTAAGCTGCCTGTCAAACTTCGTGCTGTCAAGTGGAGCCTGAATAACTTTTACCTGGGTCCAGTCCGCATCCAGTTCCTCAGCCACCACCATTGGAAACGAAGTCATAATATTCTGCCCCAGCTCCGGATTAGGTGAAAACAAGGTGATGACCCCGTCGGTTCCAATGGACAGGTAACTGTTGAAGCCCACGTTGCCCGTTATCGTGGCTTTTGTTATACCCGCCGCTTTCGCGGAAGAATTGAATAGGTTGAAACCAAGAACAAGTCCACTTGCCGTCAGGGTGGAAGTTTTTAAAAAGTTTCTCCGGCTTTGCAATGTGGCAGACATAAGATCATATTTGAGTGCTGGCTAAAAGAACTGCTTCTTTGATGCGATGGTAGGCGCCGCATCGACAAATATTGCCATGCATGGCATTCGCTATTTCTGCTTCTGTTGGCTTTGGCTTTTGTTTGAGCAGCGAGGCAGCGGTCATGATCTGACCGGCCTGGCAATACCCACACTGCGCAACGTCCACCTGGTCCCATGCTTTTTGTACAGGATGGTCTCCTGCTTCTGAAAGTCCTTCAATAGTTGTGATTTCAGCCTCTTTGGCACCCGACACTGGAAAGACACAGGACCGGGTAGCCACGCCATTGACATGTACCGTGCAAGCGCCACATTGTGCGATACCACAACCATATTTGGTGCCAACGAGACCAAGATGATCTCTGAGCACCCAGAGCAAAGGAGTGTCGACGGCAACGTCGGCTTCCAATTGCTGGCCGTTGACTTTGAGTTGAATTTTTGGCATGTGCAGTAAATTAATACTGAAATTTACTAAAATGCGCATAGAATCTACGCTATCAGGTGCTTAATTTTCTCCGAACGTGGTTGTTGTCGGTCGAATTCATGAGTCAATCCGGACTTATCATCCTTACCAATTCTCTTATCAGACCAAACTCGTTTTGTTGCGTTAACTTTGCGAATTATTTCCGATCAATAATTGCAATACACGGATATGAAAATAGTAATTGCTGCAGATCATGCGGGTTACACATACAAAACCATTCTTCTTACCTATCTCAGCAAGCACGGCTATGATGTAATAGACCTCGGCATCGGCAATAGTGAGGAAGCGGACGACTATCCCGATCGCGCGGCAGACGTTTCAAATGCCATCCTCAGTGAAAAAGCCGAACGGGGTATACTGATATGTGGCAGTGCTGTTGGGGTTAGTATCGCAGCGAATAAATTCGCGGGGATACGCGCGGGGGTGTGTCATGATACCTATTCCGCACATCAATCTGTGGAGCATGATGATGTGAATATTTTATGCATTGGAGAACGGGTGATCGGCATTGAACTTGCCCAGGACATATCAATTTCATTTCTAAAAGCAACATTCAGCGGAGCGCCGCGACATGTTCGGAGGCTGGATAAGATAAAAGCACTGGAAAATAATAAATAGCAGTATGGAATCTAAAGCAAACGGAAAGATAGGAGCAACATTCATTGTCATATTTGGAGCAGCGGGCGACCTCACCTGGCGAAAACTTGTGCCGGCGATCTACAACCTTTATCTCGACCAATGGATCCCCCAGCATTTTGCTGTACTCGGCATTGCCAGGAGACCGGTTTCAACGGAAGATTTCAGAACCAAAATGCTCGAAGGAATTAATAAATTCTCACGTACCGGGCCCGCGAAGGACGAAGACTGGTCGCAGTTCAAAAACATGATCACTTATCAACAGGGGAATTTCTCGGACCCTGCAACTTACACGTCAATAAAAAATCAAATCGACGACCTGGAAAAGGCCTGGGGCGAACCGATAAACAGGATTTATTACATGGCTGTTCCACCAGCTTATTTTGAAGAGATCGCAACGCGGATCGGAGAAAGTGGTTTGACCGACAACAAGGAACTCAGCAGGATGGTGGTAGAGAAACCGTTTGGCAAGGACCTTAATAGTGCCCGACACCTAAACAAACTGCTGCACGGACTTTTTACCGAATCACAGATTTACCGGATCGATCATTACCTGGGCAAGGAAACTGTGCAGAATATTCTCGCCTTTCGCTTTGCCAACGCGATGTTTGAACCGATATGGAACAGGAATTACATCGAGCATGTACAGATTACCGTTGCCGAACAGATTGGCATAGAGAATCGCGGCAATTATTATGAAACCGCGGGTGCCCTGCGTGACATGATACAGAATCACCTCCTGCAACTTTTATGTCTGATCGCCATGGAACCCCCTGTTTCATTTGATGCAAACGAGATCAGGAACAAGAAGGTGGACGTTTTGAATGCCCTGCGAAAGATTACAGCCGAACAGGTGCATAAGTACGCCGTACGGGGACAGTATGGCGAAGGATGGGTAGAGGGAAAGAAGGTACCCGCCTACCGCGAAGAACCCGATGTGTCGGCAACCTCAAATGAAGAAACGTTCGCCGCCCTCAAATTTTACATTGATAACTGGCGCTGGCAAGGCGTGCCCTTCTATATGCGAACCGGTAAGAGAATGAATGAAACGATTTCAGTTATCACCATTCAATTCCGGCCGGTACCACACCAGTCGTTCCCGGTGGAGACCACAGAAAACTGGCAATCGAACCGACTCGTGCTGAACATCCAGCCGCATATGGGCATCCGCCTCCGTTTCCAGGCCAAGAGACCGGGACTTAAAATGGTGTTGAATCCCGTAGACATGCTCTTTAATTACAGTGATACCTATACGATGGGAACACCGGAGGCTTATGAAACTCTGTTGCTGGACATATTCCGCGGTGATCCTACATTATTTATGCGGGCCGACCAGGTCGAAGCGGCATGGGGCATACTAATGCCGATCATTAATACATGGAATGCCAACCCATCACCTAATTTTCCCAATTATACTGCGGGCACGCATGGCCCCGAAGATGCCCAGGCACTTATTGCAAGGGACGGTCACAACTGGGTAGTCATGCCATTTGAATAAGGAAAGCATGGATGTAAAAACACAGGTCATTGTCTTCAGTTCTGAGAGCAAACTGCTCGAACAGACCGTGAACACAATGGTGACGATTGCGAACGATGCGATTGCCGCAAGGGGAAAATTTTCACTCGTACTTTCAGGTGGCCGAACTCCCGATGAGTTGTACAAATTATTATCAATGCCAAAGCAGATCACCAGGCTCCCCTGGGATCGCACCGATGTATTCTGGGGCGACGAACGATATGTTCCTGAAGACGACAAACGCAACAATGCCTTTGTAGCCCTCAACCTTTTGTTGAACGCGGTGCCCATTCCGGAATCGCAGATACATCGCATTCCTGTGAGAACAGATCCCGCTACCGATGCATTGGATTATGAAAAAACAGTTAGGAATTATTTCAATGATGCACCTTCCCATTTCGACCTCATCTTTCTTGGCCTTGGCGAGAACGGACACACCGCCTCACTGTTTCCTCATACAGATGTGTTGCATGAAAAAGAACGACTGGTTAAAGATGTTTATGTAGAAGAAGTGGGCATGCACCGGATCACCATGTGCCGCGGGTTGATCAACCGGGCGCGCAACATTGTTTTCCTGTTGCAGGGAGAGGGCAAGGCAGATGTACTCAACGCTGTACTCACTGGTTCGTATCAGCCCGAGGTATTGCCGGCCCAACTGATCCGACCGGTAAATGGTCACCTGTTTTGGTTCACCGATGTGCCGGCGGCCGCAAGACTTCCTGAGGATATTAAAACAATTTCGAACTAAACGTTGTCTAATATTTTTCACAAGAGGAAAAAATTATAGCTTATTCCTATATCTTTCAAAAAAATTGTATGCGGATTTTTTTTGCACTGCTCCTGGTCCTGGGATTTGCACCCATCGGCTCAAGGGCTCAGGAAGTTAAAACAAATGGTAAAATGCTGAGACATGTGGTCATGTTCAAATTCAGGGACGATGCGACACCTGAGGGAATAAAAAAAGTGGAGGACGCCTTCCGGGCACTGCCTGCTAAAATCAAAGAGATTAAATCACTGGAATGGGGTACCAATAACAGCCCGGAAAACCTCGCCCAGGGATTCACGCATTGTTTTTTCGTAAGCTTTGCGAGCGAGGCAGACCGTGCAATCTATCTGCCTCACCCTGACCACAAAGCCTTTGGCGCCGTACTTAAACCCTACCTTGACAAGGTGCTCGTACTGGACTATTGGACCAAGGACTGAGACCTGTCCGTAAACGGGATAATTCGGTCGCGCCAGTTTGATTTCCACAAAAATCATATTACATTTGAAGGATTTATCCTGCTTCAATCAATTGGTTTTCAATCAGACTCTCAATTGTAAGGTAGTTTTGGTTCATTCATAATGCATACATGCCGAAAGTTGACCCTGTTGTACAGGACTTTTCTTTGCTAAAGCCGGGACCTTCAGTTAAGACCGACCCGAAGTCCCCTGGCGGTGGAACGGTGCTGCCAGGCCTGCCAAGGAATAATAATTTTGACCTCATCCGGCTGCTCGCTGCGCTGCAAGTTGTGCTCTGGCACAGCTACGAACACCTCAACATTCGATCACCGTTTCTGGACGGCCTGATGAATATTATTCAATTCTTCCCTGGTGTTCCGATCTTTTTCACGGTGAGCGGATTCCTGATCTATGCATCGTATGACAGAAAGAAAGACCTCAAAATTTATTTCCGGAACCGGTTCCTCAGGATCTTTCCCGGTCTATGGGGCTGCCTGGCGCTGACCCTCATCAGCCTCGGTGTATTTGGATATCTCAATAGTACTACCCTGCAGGATACAGAGGTATGGCTTTGGATACCCTCACAGTTCTCCTTTTTTCAGCTTTTCACTCCCGATGTCTTTCGTTCATTTGGAGCTGGGAGTCCAAACGGAAGCCTGTGGACGATTCCGGTAGAAGTAATGTTCTATATTTTCGTCCCCGTATTTTTCTGGATCGCACTGAAGCTGAAAATGAACAAAACCTGGCTGATCCTGATCCTGATGGCCCTGTCCTATGGATACAATGTGTATTGTGGACTATACCGCGATGAACAGGGGCAGACAGCTGTTTTTAAGATGATGAGCAAGAATCTTTTTCCTTTCCTGTTTTATTTTCTGATGGGTACATTGATATATCACCATTGGGAAAGGATCAAATCCTGGTATGAAGGTCGTGGGCTTTACTGGCTTGCCGGATATGCATTGTATTTCTCAGTATTTTCATTGTGGCTGCATTACTATATACCAGGTTATTATCCCAATTTCTTCGGGCTGATCTCTGTGATCATTCTTTCACAGGTGGTGATTGCCCTGGCATATTCAGGACGTGATATCAGTCATAAAGTGCTTCACGGCAATGACCTTTCATATGGGGTTTACCTCTACCACATGCCCGTTGTAAATGTGTTTCTTGAAACGGGATTCAAGGGCGTAAATGTCACCTTGATCTATGTTGTACTGCTGACCGTAGCGCTTTCCTTTCTTTCCTGGAAAATTGTCGAACAACCCAGCCTGCGGCTCAAAAAGAAACCAGCCGCAATCCACTAAATTTGGATATGGTTACACCTGATAATTTCCGGAAAGTTGCTTTGTCATTTCCTGAAACAACTGAAGCTCCCCACTTCGACCGCAGTGCCTTTAGAACACCGAGGCGAATTTTCGCGACAATGCAGGCCGAAAAATCTCTTGCCAATCTCAAATTCTCGATCATTGATCAGGACGTATTTTGCAGGATCAATCCAGAAATGATTTATCCGATTCCTAATAAATGGGGCTTGCAGGGATGGACACAAATAAATCTGAAAAAAATCTCCGGAAAACTATTGCGGGATGCGCTCGAAACGGCTTACCGTGAGGCGATGCCCGAAAAACCTGCACAGGGAGGCCTGGCCAAAAAATCTAAACGATGATAAAATTTGTCCTGAACGACACGCTCAGTTGGCCAATTCACACCCAGCCCAACCTCATAAACCAAATACCTTTAACCCATCCAAAAATATTCACATGCCAACCATCAATCCTTATTTAAATTTCCAGGACAATACCGAAGAAGCCTTCAACTTTTACAAATCTGTTTTCGGCGGTGAATTCTCTGCAGTGCAACGGTTCAGGGATGTGGGTCAGGGACCTAATCTTCCCGAATCAGATGGATCGAAAATGATGCACATTGCCCTTCCGGTGGGAAACAACATACTGATGGCGACCGACATGCTCGAATCACAGGGCCAGCAGGTAAAGCCGGGAAACAATTTTTCACTGAGTGTTCAAACGGAGAGTGAGGAAGAGGCGAACAGGGTATTTAACGGTCTTGCAAAAGATGGAAAAATAGAATCCCCGATGAAAAAAGAATTCTGGGGAGATTATTTCGGGATGCTCCAGGATAAGTTTGGCATTCACTGGCTGGTGCACTACACATATCCTAAATAATTGGTGGGGAAAGTGCTTGGCACAAATATTTCTGCCATTTTCATATGGAAGAGAGTAAAAAAATAAATCCGGCCGACCTGCCTCAGCCACAGACCGACCTCACCGCCACACAGCAGGGCGAAGAGTTTATTGACAAGAGCAATAGCGAAAAAGACAAAGGCGACATCAGAGGGAGGCAACCAGGCGATTCAGAAAATGACTCCGAACTGCCACAGCAAGCCAACCACGACAGGTCGGGTAAATAACTCAGGCATATTTGGTTTGTCGTCTTTCCAAAATGGGAAGCTGTCTTAATTTCATTTGTTTAATGCCCCAGTCCGCAATCACCTTGATTGCAGGCAAAAAATCCCTGCCATATTCCGAAAGTTCATATTCCACTCTAGGGGGAACTTCCAGATAAACTTTGCGGGTAATGAGGTGATCATCTTCCAATTCCCTCAATGCCTGCGTGAGCATTTTTGGAGTAATATCAGGAATCGATTTCTTTAACTCTCCATAGCGGAGAATCCCAAACCCCAGCGCGCTCATTATCCTTCCTTTGTACTTTCCACCAATGCGCTGAAATGCATAATCGACAGGGCAGGTGGGGGTAGATTTCTGAATCGTTTTTTTCATTTAACAATTTTTTGCTTCACTGTTTACCCAATAGTATCGTTTTGGTATGTAGGGTACTTTCTTGTACGTACTTGTTGTAAAGATACTATCCCTCTAAGTTTGCTGTAAACAAAAACAAAAATTATGAAAGCACAGGTCCTTAAAACAACAGGTGGAATTGAAAACCTTGAACTGAAAAATATCCCTGAGCCCGCCGTGAAATCCGATGAGGTGCTGGTAGAAGTTAAAAGCATCGGAATTAATCCTGTTGATGCTTTTGTTCGCATGAACCCTGCGGCCCTTGAACAATATCAGAAAATCGATAAAGGTGCAACTGACGTTGTTATTGGCTGGGACATTTCCGGCCAGGTGAAGGAGGTGGGACATGGAGTAAAGGAATTCAAACCGGGAGATGAGGTATTTGGTATGGTGAATTTTCCTGGCCAGGGAAATGCCTATGCCGAAATTGTAGCGGCGCCGGCAAGGCACCTGGCACAAAAACCCGGCAATACCTCACATGCCGCAGCTTCAGGAGCCACCCTGGCGGCATTAACTGCCTGGCAATCGCTGGTGACCTTTGGCAAACTCAAGGCAGGTGAGAAGGTGCTGATCTATGCAGCCGCAGGCGGGGTAGGACATTTTGCGGTGCAGATTGCAAAAAGTATTGGCGCATATGTCGTGGCTTCTGCATCTGGGTCAAACCGTAGTCTTATTCTTGATCTTGGCGCTGACGAGTTCATCGATTACCAGACGCAGTCTCCAGAAGAACTCGTGAAGGATGCCGACCTGGTCCTTGATCCCCTGTTGAACGATCACATCATCGACGCCCTTAAAACACTGAAACCGGGTGGCCGAATGATCAGCCTGCTTGATTATGGGACTGATGCTTTTCAATTAAAAGCCAGGGAAAAGCAAGTTTCCTTTCACCGGCTGAACGTAATATCCAGTGGTGAAGACATGAAGAAGATTGCCGAACTGCTGGCTTCGGGAAAAATGAAAACTGTGATTGCCAAAGCGTTCCCATTCGAACAGCTCGGTGAGGCACATCTCCAGGTTCAGACTGGGAAGACCCATGGCAAGGTCGTGGTTACATTGTGATTAATTGTGAGCAACAACCACCCTTGCGAATTGTTTATCTTCGGACAAACAATTTATCAGTGGTATGAAGTGCCTCATTGTTGATGACAATAAGATCGCAAGAACAACACTCCGGCAGCTGGCATCGCAGATCAATGACCTGGAAGTAAGTGGAGAATGTGCAAGTGCTATGGAAGCCTACAACAGTATACAGGAATCCATGCCAGATTTGTTGCTGCTTGATATTGAAATGCCCGGCATGACGGGCCTTGAGCTGGCCAGAAACCTGGGGCCAGACGGGCCCGTTATCATTTTTACCACTTCAAAAAAAGAGTATGCCGTTGAGGCTTTTGAACTCAACGTTGCAGATTACATCGTTAAGCCCATTGTACCGGCAAGATTCCTGCAGGCGATCAATAAGGCCAGGGAAATCCTGGACAGCCGGGGCCTGGAACTGAAGAGCCAGCAGGATGAATTTATTTTTATCCGGGATTCGAATGTGGTGAAGCGTTTGAAAATTGAAGAGATCCTGTATGCCGAAGCGATGGGTGATTATGTGAAACTCCACACCCCCCAGAAATTCTTTGCGATTCATACCACACTTCGTGCCGTGGAAGAACGGCTTCCCCAACAATTATTTCTTCGCACACACCGATCCTTCATAGTCGCCCTGGCAAAGATCGACACGATCCAGGACGGTACAGTGGTCATCAACGGGAAGTCTGTTCCGGTGGCCGACGCCTACCGTTCCGCCCTCAATAAAAGAATGAATATCTTATAATCCGCATTCAACGACTCAAAATGCCTGTTCACCGATTGGGTATCAGCCGCTATAACGCAGGGCATTACTTTTGAGTCAGGGTTAAGATCAATGAAACCTTCGTACCTATTTTCATACGCATATAGTCTTGGTTATGGGCCTCCGGATTCTTCCGGAGGCTTTTTAAAATGAAAACAAAATCCATCATATTATTTCTTGCCCTCACAATTCTCCTGATGTCGCTTGCATACGCACTGTTGGGTATGATTGAACGTCATTCAAATGTATTGTTGGTAATTGTGCTGGCAGCAGCTGTCATTGGAGACCTGATCGTACTGACCAGGCTCTTTCAACGTTTCATGCGTCCCTGAGAGATGCCCCTCGGGAAATAACGTAAATTGACGCTGTTTACATTACGGATGAGCCGCTACTTTAAATATCTGCTTCTCGGCACTTTCTTCGCTGCTGTGCTTATCATTGTCTACCTATATTTTAATTCCAACCGGAGTATAAATGAATTGATGAGCGGGAATGAAAACCTGCTGGAAGAACTTTCAGTAAAGAATAATCTCCAGGACCTCAGGGCGGGGCTGGCGATACTCGACAGCAGAACCCGCGGTCAGATCATAAGTGGAAGGCCGGCAAAGGCAGAAGAATTCAACACGGAGATCCACCAGATAAAGACTGCGCTCTCAGCACTTGACACCCTGCAATCAGAACCACTGATCTCATCTGCGCTTTACAACCTCAGGGCAGTTGTGCAGGAAAGTATACGCTTCAACCAGCATGTACTGGATACATTTCGAACCAGCGGCAAGGCCGAAGCTGAAAACCTGATCAACACACGGAAAGGAAAAAAACTCACCGACTCGATCAATCGGATCGCGGAAAACATCGATAGTCTGCACCAACGCTCGGTTACCGAACTTATTCTTCAGGCCGACGCAAATGTTAACCGGGCCCGGACCACGGGCAGTATTCTCGCGTTGATTGCCGCATTGGCAAGCATATTCACTTTTATTTATATTGCTTACAAGGTCAGAAGCCAGGAACAACTGATTGAACGCCTGAATGCCTCGGAAAAAAAGGAAAAAGAAACCGCGCGAATAAAGGAAAACTTCCTCGCGAATATGAGCCACGAGATCCGAACACCATTAAACGCTATTCTTGGTTTTACAAGCCTTTTGTCAAAAGAGCCGCTCGACTCCGCCGCGCGGCACTATGTCCAAACCATCAGCAATTCGGGAGATCATTTGCTCAACATTGTTAACGAGATACTGGATCTTTCCAGGATCGAAGCGGGCATGATGCGGATAGAAAATGCCTCCTTTGACCTGCGGCAACTTTTCTCTGCTCTCAGAACCATGTTTGTCACACAGGCATCACAAAAAGGACTGGATATTTCCTTTGTTATCGATGAAAGCATACCCATATTGATTACGGGTGATCCGGTAAGGCTAAACCAGATCATGGTCAACCTGGTTGGCAATGCGATCAAATTCACAGATAAAGGAAACATTAGTGTCGAAGTACGGAACCAGGGCATCACTGGAAATACTATCCAGGTGGGGATTAAGGTCAGTGATTCCGGTGTGGGCATAGAACCTGAAAAGCTGAGCAGGATCTTTGAAAGATTTAATCAGGCTGAGAGTCAGGCTTCGCGGAGGTTTGGTGGCACCGGGCTGGGGTTGGCCATAGTGCAGGAACTGGTGCTGCTTCAGAACGGACAGATTGACGTAAAGAGCCAACCAGGAGGGGGCACTGTCTTTCAATTGCGAATTCCATATCAAATTGATGAAAAGATAAATTCAGGAATTGACCTTTCCGTAAACAAGACAACCGAGTTGATTATAGAACCCGGTTTCAGGATACTTGTAGCGGAAGACAACACCATCAATCAGCAACTGATCGGCATCCTGCTCAGCAAACGCCGTATCGATTTCGATCTGGTGAATAATGGCAGGGATGTACTTAGTCAGCTACTGCTAAGGAAATACGACATGATCCTTATGGACATTCAAATGCCTGAGATGGACGGCTATGCCGCGACCTCGGCGATCCGCAACGATCTGAAACTTGACATACCAGTGGTTGCGATGACAGCACACGCCCTGCAGGGAGAGCGGGATAAATCCCTGGTGATGGGTATGAACGGATATCTATCCAAACCGATCCGCGAAGATGAGTTGTACACACTCATCGCTGAGTTTTCGGGAAGTAGTGCATCCCGGTACAGGATCATCGACACACATTATCTGAAAGAGGTGAGTTCGGGCAATCTTGATTTTGAGAAAACGGTGACAGAACAATTCATGGACGAAATTCCGGGCGAACTCGTTGCCCTGGACCATGCCTGGAATGCGGGCGACCGGGAATCGGTGCGCCAGTTGGCGCACAACATGAGAACAACGGTGTCGATTATGGGGTTGAATGAAAAACTGGCTCCTTTTCTTGACGAACTGGAAACAAACTGGGTGAGTGAGCAGACTTATCATACCAATTTTTCACAGCTTCGTGATACCCTTAGCCTCGCTCTCGAAGAGGCCAGGACATTGTACGGGCAAATAAATGAAGAATTGAATACAAAGATTGATCAAATTCAGCCGTAATAAATTTGCCCTTCTCCCAACCTACCGCAGGATAGATCATATAACCTTTTCCCTGGTTTTTATTTCCAGCCTTTCTTTTCGGATGTCGACTCTAAGCAGGGCGAATATGCTCATGTAGAGATTGGCGATCCAGACCAGTGCGAAGCCGGCCAATACGTATCCTCTCCAGTCGCCAATGAGTAATTTGAACTCCGTTAGCCAAAGAAATAAGACAGAAACATAATGGCTGAAGCAATATTCACAGGTAAAAAGATAAAAGAACTTCCTGACTGCCAGGTTTTTGCCGTTTTTGCTGTATCGTACGCAATAATCTCTGGGTTCGCGGAATACCTCTTCATGGGTCACCGTCCATGCAACGGAAGCCACGGGTATCGCCAGTAAGAAAAGGTACCCAGCCTGGGTAAGGAGAGAATCCATCGGTAGTTTTTTTCAATGAAGTCCGGTTGCTATTATCAGCAGCAGGGCGATGAGTGCAGGCAAAGCCTGGACCAGGAAAATTTTCCTGGAAGCAGTAAATCCACCGAACACACCCGCTAACAGTACACAGTATAGAAAAAACAGGGCCGTGTTCCGAGACCAGTCTGGGTTCGTAATAAAAAGCGACCAGATGAGACCCGCGGCAAGAAAACCATTGTACAATCCCTGGTTGGCAGCCAGCACTTTTGTCTTTTCGAAAAGATCCGGAGCCAGGGACTTGAATGTTTTCTTCCCCCTGGTTGTCCAGGCAAACATCTCCAGCCACAGGATGTAAATGTGCTCTATGGCGATCAGCGCAATCAAAATTCGGGTTATGGTGCCCATATTCGGGGATTCATTTTTTGAAGGATTTCAGAAAGTCGGTCAGTTCAATGATGGCACTTGTTGTTGCCGCGATACCTTCTTTGGCCTGCGCCCAGTTACGCTCTTCAATCGCTTCACGGATATAAGGCATAGTCTTTACACCGTAACCAGTATACAGTCCCGGCGCATAGATAGCATGTTTATACCATGGTCTGCCTGGCAACCCCTTTTCAATCAGCAGGTGCTGCTCGGCTTTAGGCAGCAGGAGGTTTAGTGTATTCCTTGCTGTGAGACCAGTGTCGGAAGCGAGGATTTTCGAAAGAGAATCAACGGCAAGCTGGAGACCGCTCACTGCATTTTGCAATGCTGAGAAATCAAGATAGGGTACATCGGGTTTGGGAACATAGGGAGAAAGGTGTTTTGCAGTGTCCGCTGCCAAATGGTACATATTCTTTGCCTTCATGGATTTTTCCATGGTGGTGTGTTCACGCATCTCGTCTGTGGATGAGATGAGTTCATCGGTATATTTTTTTATAACCGCCACCAGATTTGTATAATCAAAGGGGAGGAGGTCGGCCTCCGACATTCTCAAGACCATCCGTCCGGCAGTTTGGGCAAGTGCCACTTCATACTTAAATCCGGGATCCTTGAAGCGTATAAAATTGTCGTATGAATCATAGACAGAATGATACTCTCCTCCGGGCTCTTCTCCTCCATAGCTGATGTTCAGGGATGGAATTCCGGCATGCTGAAAGAAAGGGGAATAGTCGGACCCAGACCCCAATGGCGACAAACGTATCGTAGTTTCAGAAAGCGCTTTTTTTATGGCGCCGGCATCATTCGCATTGACAGCATTCCTGGCGAGCAGCCTGTCTTTCACACTGGCACCCGTCTGGGGATCGATCACATCGCGGGCCACTTCATTTACCATGGTTTGAAGGGCATGCGACCCGCCTGCGGCCAGGAATCCACGTCCATTTCCATCGCTGTTGATATACAAAACCGCTTTCTCCTTTAGTTCACTGAGGTGGTCCTCCACATGTTCGGTTGAACCCAGCAGCGCCTGTTCTTCGCCATCCCAGGAGCAATAGACAAGGGTTCTTTTTGGCTTCCATCCTGTTTTCAGCAACTCGCCAATTGCTTTGGCTTCTTCCAGCAAGGTCGCTTCACCGCTGATCGGGTCGCTGGCGCCGTTCACCCAGGCGTCGTGGTGATTGCCGCGAACCACCCATTCATTTGGATACGTTGACCCCGGGATGGTGGCGATCACATTGTAACAAGAAACCTGATCCCAGTTAAAGGACATTGCCAGATGAATCTTCGTTTGCCCATCACCGATATGGTATGTAAATGGCAGGGCTCCGGCCCAGGTGGCAGGAGCGACCTGCCCGGCGAGCGATTCGAGCAAAGGCTGGGCATCCTTGTATCCGATGGGCAGTACTGGAATTTTGAGGAGGTTGACAGCCGCGCTGCGTTCAATCCTTTTGGCCTCTTTTGTGGAAGCAAAATCCGGAGTAAGCGGATCACCCGGATACACGGGCATATCCATCACGCTGCCCCTTTGCACACCCGTTTCATTTTTGTAGGGCCCCTTCGGATAAACCTCACCTGCAACATAACCATCGTCTGCGGGGTCGGAATAAATGATGCATCCGACAGCGCCATGTTCCTGGGCAAGTTTTGGTTTAATGCCTCTCCAGCTTCTGCCATATTTAGCGATCACCATTTTGCCTTTCACGTTGATGCCCATTCGCTGAAGCATTTCATAGTCGGCAGGCAGACCATAGTTTACGAATATCAGCGGAGCGGTCACATCACCATCTGCGCTCCAGGCATTGTAGGTTGGTAACTGTCCCTGCTGACCGCTGGTGGCATCTTCCGCAAGCGCCTTTTCTTTGAGCTGGGCCTTGAATTTTTTCGGTGCCACCATTTCGAGTGCGCGATGCTTCGGCGTTGGAAAGAGTACCCGGTACTCTTCGATCTTCACCTGCCAGCCATAAGATTTTAGTCGGTTGTAAATAGTGTCGGCAACAGCCTTTCCTCCCGGCGAACCAAGGTGATGGGGATAGGCCGATAATTGTTTGATAGTTGCGCCGATATGTTCGGCGTTCAGCTGCTTGTCGAACCTTGCTTCCGTCTGTAACTGGTTAGCCGCCGCCTGCCTGCTGAAACCCGTGATAGAAGCCTGGCAAAAGACAGTTGTTGTCACAAAAAGAGTCGTGCAGAAAGCATAGAATTTGCGCATGATTAAATCGGGATTGATGATATAATTGAACAACAGCCAGCGGAATTGAAAATGAAACAAGGGTCTAAATTATGGTAAATACGCTGAACGAAATTCAGATGGACAACGAAACAGCAGGTGGTGCAAGCAGATGTTGCCTTAGTATTTCATTGATTTCCGAAGCGCGGTTCAGCACCATCATGTGGCCCCCGTTTTTGATCACATGCGTTGGCCTTACGAGTCTCAATGGCAGAATAGAATCGCGTGTACCGTGGATGTGCAAATAGTTTACCGGGGGATCCGTGGATCTCCATGTCAGCACCGCGGCCAGCGCCCAGCGGATGAAGACCGGATCACTATCGAGGATGATCTGCGTAAGCAATTTTTTGTCCGTCATGGTCCCCGGCTCGAAGAGGCGCTTGAGCACGGAAGCGGATTTGAGAAAGGATGCGGGTATCAGCCGATGGACGCCCGCCCTGCCAAGCAACCGGTAAACCGCCGGGAAATGCGAGGCGGATGCAATACTGCTTATAAGTACAATAAACTCGGCGTGGTATTTTTTAGCGATTTCTGCCGCTATCATTCCACCCATCGACATTCCTATCAAACCAAAGGGGGCGGAACGATCGATGCCACCTGCGAGGCGAAGTGAATATTCTTCGAGCGTTTCTTTCCTGACCGGTTCGATCCAGTCGAGATAGCGGGCTTCATAGCCCTCGGGGAGCGATATGTTTCTGAACACCCTTCGGTCCGCTGCAAGTCCACTGATGAAGTATACGATCATGATTTGCCAGGTAAGATTGTCACCGACTTGAAGATATTATTTCCAGTCCACAAAAAGCAGGAGCGGAACACGATCAATACAACTCGGCACAATCGAATCCGAGCTCGTCAATGAGATCGCACACCTCGCTAGGCGAAAGCGTGGGCGATACCACGCGCAAAACACAGTCTATATCCTGACAGTCGACATTCCATTTCTCAATATCAGGGTGACTGTCGAGTGCCTGGGTAATAATGAGCTTATCCGCATCTGTCTGAATATTGGTCCTGAAGACCAGGATATGATCAAGATTAAGCGTCATAAACATTATTTTTTTAGTGCTTTCATTACCAGTTCAAAAGTCTGCCAAAGAACCTTATCGGTAAGCACGAATGGCTTGAATCCGATGCTTCTTCCCTGGGTATGAAAATTAACAAGCGTATATAATGGGGCGAATGCAACAGACCAGAATACTTCCAGGGGAAGTTGGTCCACCTCTCCACGGGTAACTGCATTCTTCATAAACTTTCCCATGATCTCCTTGAAGTCATGGGTAAGTTCTTGAAAAACCTTCTGGCTGTAATTTGAGCCTCGCAGTGCTTCCAGGAACAGACCGGCGAGCAGGTCGTCAAGCATCATTCCAGATCTGTTTTCCCATTGCACTCTCATTCCTTCACGAAAAGAAAGTTCCGGACTGAAATTCTTCAATATCCCATCCCTGAGTCGTTCGGTTTCTTCCCGGGCGATCTTCATGATCAGGTCATCCTTATCCTTGTAATAGATGTAGAGGGTGGCAACGGAAATCTTGCATTGCTTCGCGAGTTTATTCACACTAAAACGGTCCAGCCCATCTTTTACAATGATCTTCATGGCCTCACGTTTGACCAGCTGTTCTTTTACTGCATTTCTTGTACGCATCTTGGTCATACAAAAATAAGTGAATGATCGCTTATTTTTGCATCACCGGTAGGTATTTCCTAAAAAAAATTATTGCAGGTATTTCACGGCCAACCCGGTGATCATGGATAAACCTATGCTCATCAGGGTGCCGATGACCAGGTATTCAGTTTTCACCTCGGGGCGGTCTTTCTCATTAAAACGGATGATTCCCTTGGCAGCAACCAGCAGACTGATGGCCGAGAATTGACCCAATACCACCAGCATGAAGACGATTAGTCTTTCAATCACTCCAATCCACTTTCCCGCGCTGGCAAGGCTTTCCGCATCGGCAATGCGTTTACGCCATTGGCTTGTAAGTTGGCCTATCAATATGCCTGCAGGAAAGGTGAGGAAGATAATAGCTGTGCACATTACCCAGAAGTGGAGGTTGTGATTAAGCAGTTTCCATTGGTGAATTAATGGTTGAAAGAATCCAAATGTCCCCACCCAGCAGGTGACGATGACGGCCAGGTGCATAAACTGATCGACAATGAACCACCTGGCGCTGTCTGTCTGATAGGACTTCCACCCGTCGATCAGGACATGGGTCAGGGTGATAATTAGTACAACGAGCCAGTTGGCTGGCCCCAGGAATATCAGGGCACCCAGCCCGGTAACCAGGCCATGAAGATATAGTTTGCCTGAGGCAAAATGCCTTTGTTTTCTTTGCAGTACCCAGCTCCTGGGCTGTAGTACAAAGTCGGTCAGTAAATGCGCCGACACCAGTTTCAACAGCCATATTACTTCCATGCTCATGATTCTAAAAGTGCTATGATTTTCAAATAATTACCCAGGAGTGCCTCGATCTCTTCCCATTTCCCGGCCGAAACGTGCTGGCTGATCGTGCTTTTTGATCTTTTCAGTTTTTCGGCCACGTCCTGCTGGCTTAGATCGTTAAGCAGTTCCGAGATTACCTCGGCCTGTTTGGCGGTCATTTGTTTGTATATCGAATTTATATAATCCGCCACCACTTCCAGTGCCAGGGCGCCCATTTTATTCCCGGTGTGGATAGTCAGCCGTCCGGATTCCTTTTTCATCTCGTCCAGCCCCCTGCCCGAAAGCAGGAAGGCTTCCCCCTTGGCAGTTGCCAGGTCCGAAACGACACCCGATACCTCCCCGATACCTATGCTTATTCTGACATCCGAGATCAGGTCGGCCTCCTCCGGCAACAGGCCGATGGCCGCGGTTCTGCACCTCAGGGCGATCCGCAGGGCGGGGGCGGGGTCATCGACGTAGGCCTGGAAACTGTCGCCCCTGAAGAATTCATGCTTATAGGGACTCAGTATGTCCCGGAGCTCTTTGAGGAGTTTTTCTTCAGCCGCCACGATTAGTTTAGTAGAGTTTACAATGTCGCCGGTAAGGACTGCCTTCATTTTCGTTGTTTGGTTAAATGTACGAACAATTGCATTGTTCGCATAAATAAGCGAACTATTAATTTTTCCGTATAACCAGGCGGACTATGCGAAGCAAGAAGGTATTAATAGGGAGGGCAGTCGTATTGTTTGTTCCGGGTCTGGCCGGATTCCTTCCACGGCCGGATGATCAGGGCGATATAAGCGCCGCCACCGGGGGATTTGTTAGGAGCAAACGCATTAAGCAGGTTGTGTGTCCCGACCAGCAGTGGACCGGCCTTGAGGGCAGCACCGACCCAGAAATTGCCTCTTGTCGTGTATTCGAAAGGCAGATAAAACCCTATTCTTCTGGTTTCCCAGCGGGGAGTGATGGTAAGCAGTTTCGTTTCGCGGAGCGCAAGTTTCTTCGACGACGCCGGAATCAGATTCACCGACAATTCGCCGTTGAGATAGAAATTTCCGGTAAGGTAACGATCAACATTGACCACAGCACGGGCGGGGTTCATTATGCTGAAATTCCCCGTCAGGGCGTCTGTTTCTCCTACAATAGTTGCCAGGGAATCGTTGAAAGCTGAAAGGTTCTTTACTTCACGGAATTTATCGTTGAGCACACGGCCTGAAACATCTTCTTTGAGAGATGCGACAGACCTGCTTTCCGATCCATAGGTAAAATTATTGGCGCCAAGGTCGAGCAGCGAGACGCCGATCTTCCAGTCATAATCATTGTAACTGACATCATCATAAACCGTGGTTAACTCCTGGCTTTTTACGAGGTACTCCACACCCAGGTCAACAGCGAATCCTGCTTTGGATCCACCGAAAAGATCGGAGAGATCAAATGATGATGCATCACCATGATTGGAGGAATAGCCGTATTTCGCATCGCCATTAGCAACAGTATATAGGGTTTCGTCAGCCCGCTGTTGTTTGTTGATGTTCACATTATTGAGTTCAACGAAACCTCCAGACATACCCTTGAGGAATTTCAGCGTCACCCCGGCGTTCAGCCTGCTGGATTCCTGATCCCAAAGCGTGAATGCATAAGTTCCATAAACTTCCATCCAGGCACTGCCTGCAAAGCGGGCATTGAGGTGTTGATACAGCTGATTGATCTCAAGGAAGCTCGACGTGCTAAGAATAGAATCGTGATAATTGACAGGACTGGTAGCCAGTTGAAGATTAGAACGCAAATTTAGTCCAAAAGCAATGGCCTTTGTCTGACTGATTGAATACCTGGCATTCAGCAGGTGAAGGTTTACGTTTACATCGGCCTTTCTGGTGAAGTTTCCCTGTTTAGCTTCGTAGTCACTTCCGGACAAATAAGAAGGGAAATTGCGGCCGGTAACTACATTGGATATGGTCTGAAACTGCGCCCCGAAAAGTGTCAGGTCCCATTTGTAGGGCACATTGACGATTGAGGAGGGGTTATTGTACACACCGAGGCTTCCGGAGTAGTTTGACCCGTGAATGGCAGAATAATGCTGGGAATACCCGTTTACCCCCATTAATACAGCAAATATCAATAAACTCCAGGTCCTCTTCATTTAGCGCATTATAATCTTAAGATCTCGGGCCCGGCATTAGAACTGTACTGCCATGACAATATTGTGGGATAACAAAAATTTAAGACTGTCTTTACCTGGAATACTGAAGCATCCACTCGTAAATATTCATTCCATTTTCCCTATAGGAAGGGTCCAGGGCAGTGGTCCAGGCGTCGTGTCCAAAGACATTAAATACCGTCAATTTAGGTAAGACGGCGGGCTGCAGGTCGGTGATCCTCTGCACAAAATCCCGGGCCGAATTCACGTCTGAACTCGGATCATCCTGGTTGTGAAAGGCCCACACCGGCAAGTTAGCGGCGGCAATGCGTTCACATCTTGACTCGATACCCGGGGTAACCGGAACTCCGGAAATGGGTACCAGTGCAGAATAATATTTAGCAAGTCCCGCCACCACTCTGGTGGCCAGCGTTGCCCCGAAACTCATCCCGCCAATATACACCCGATGCGGGTCGATACGGTAGTTTTCAAAAATAAAGGCGAGGAAGCTCTCAACGTCTTCAATTGAAGCCGTTGTATCCATTTGTGGGCATATCACCAGGAAAGAATGATGTTCATTGTTCACTACGAAATCAGGTGGAAATTTTCCGGAATCGAGCAGGCGACCCATACCATCCTTCAGCAAATATTGCAGTTCAGTATCGCCATTGCCTATTTGCCCGAGACCATGGAAAAATATCAGGGTGGGGTATGTCTTTTTTGTTTCGGGATAATGCTGTGGTAAACTAATGATATATCCCCTGATGGCGGGATTGACTTCGGTTGATACTTTAATCAATTGCGGAGGAGCCGTTTCTACAATGCAGTCCGGGTCGACGATGATGTCGCCTTCATTTTTCCTACAAGCAACAAATAATAGTAGTAAAACCAGTAGGCAAAACGCAAGAGGATGTCGAGTTGAGCGCAGTTGCATATGGGTCTGCATTAAAGATGTATTGATCATTTATGTACGGAAAGTTCTGAAAATGGGTTTGCATTCATAATTTTTTTTTAAAATTAAAAACTGCCCTGAAACACATCTCGTAACTACCACAACGGAGGCAGCCAACACGGGGTTGAGTATTCCGCCGAAAGCAAAATCACTTTTTAATCATCTCAATTTCTAATCATGCCGAAAAGTAAAATTCCGCAATCACGCTTATTGGCGGACAAAGAGGCAATAGCCCAGGTCTCCCGCCGCAGGTTCCTCGGTTATGCCGGCGCCGCTACAGGCCTGATGGCAGTAGCCAGCAGCTGTAAAAAAGAGGACATGCAGTCCAGCAACACCACCCTCGAAGGTGTAGACCTAGGATCTGGTGATCCTGGTATTCTGAATTATGCCTACGCCCTTGAGCAGTTGGAAGCTGCTTTTTACATCAAAGTGATCGAGTCACAGTACTCAGGTATCACGTCTAATGAAACTTCACTGCTTACAGACATCCGCGATCATGAGATCGCGCACCGCGAGTTCTTCAAGAATGCTCTGGCAGGCGCTGCCATCGTTGACCTTGAGGTAGACTTCAGCAGTATCGATTTTGGTTCGAGAGACAGTGTCTTAGGCACAGCAAAGGCCTTTGAAGACCTTGGCGTATCTGCTTATAATGGCGCAGGCAGGCTGATCGTAACACCGGCCTATCTTGTCCTTGCAGGGAAGATTGTTTCTGTTGAAGCGCGCCATGCCGCCCTGATCAGGGAACTGATCGCAGCCGGAACCTTTGCCGATGATACTGCGGTGGACATGGTAACAGGACTTGATGGTGCGAAGAAGCCGGTCGACGTTCTGGCAATTGCTCAGAAATACATCAAGACAACCATCAACGCCAGCAATTTACCCACCTATTAAACTACTCAAAATGAACTTTGATAACATATTTAAAGAAATTGAAAAAGCAGATCCGGATGTTTCCGGACGTCTTGACACGAGACGCAGTGCGCTAAAGAATTTTGCCAATTTCGGAGGCAAACTTGCTTTGACCGCTGTTCCACTTGCCTTCGGGTCTATGTTCAAAAAAGCATATGCCGGTTCAAACAGCACCAAAGAGGATGTATTAGCCGTATTCAATTATGCGCTGACCCTCGAATACCTGGAAGCGGCCTTTTATTCCCAGGCTTTGCTTTCTCCCAATCTGCTTCCTGCCGGCCCAATCAACCAGGCCATCCAGTTGATCTCCGCCCACGAAACAGCACACGTTAACTTCATCAAATCTGCAATTGAAGCTGCAGGCGGAACTGCCGTTATGAGTCCCACATTTGATTTTTCAGGTGGAAAGGGAAGCGGCGAAGGTCCGTTCAAAACTGCATTTTCAGACCTGGCCTTGTTCCTGGCTGTGTCTCAAACATTTGAGGACACAGGCGTAAGGGCATACAAAGGAAGGGCTGAAGAATTGCTGGGCGCTGGTGAATTGCTTACTGCCGCACTTCAGATTCACTCTGTGGAAGCCAGGCACGCCTCTTATATCCGCTACCTGAGAAAACAGGCAGGTTCGGGTGAGGGTAACCTGAAACCATGGATCACAGGCAAGATGAGTGGCATTGGAAGTGATCTGGTACAGGCCAGTTACAATGGAGAAGAACTGACCACCCAGGCAACGATCGACATTATCAATATCAATGGCTTCCCAATCTCTGCCGATGCAGCTTCCGAAGCATTTGATGAGCCACTTACTCCAGCCGATGTGCTGATGATCATCGACGGATTTCTCGTTCCCTGATCCCTATTTCATACATACAAAAGGGCGGATTATTCTCCGCCCTTTTTTTATTGTGGCATTTTTCACATCATGGTTTTCCTGTATAACCCTTTCAGCTTATACTCCTTGCGGAAATGATCGTACCTGATCAGTTCAGCATCGCCGCGAAAATGAATATCCAGAAGATCATGAAATGACGACGAAGCAGGATAGGCTTTTTTAAGGTTCATCACCGTGAGCGGAATCGGGTCACCAGAAGGCGTCTTGCTGAAAAAGAATTTCTTTTCCCTGTATTTTGCCTTGCCTTCAACGACATTGACAATCCTGCTGTATAAATGAAACCCTTCTTTGTCCACGAGTTGATAAGAAGATTTATTAAACACCCGAAAAGTTCTGTTTTTCTTGTCCTGATAATACCCATCTTTTTTCTGCGCCGATATTGAAGGATTAAAAATGGACAGACATATAACTATTGCGATCAGTTTCATCTCAAATGATTTGATGTCCCACTGTGGTTGCGTAAGACGATTTAGCAAAATAAATTCCAATTGAAAAAGGACGATCATGATCAGATCTCCGGGAAAACTGAGAAGGATACTCATTCTTCCTCGAACTCTTTCTCTTTCTGATTCAATCTATAGCCTGAAGACGCAATGAAGCAGATAGGGCGGAACCCCAGTATGAGTAAGATTGTTGAGTGCGTGTTGATGTTTTTGGGAACTCCATTGCAATTTTGTTGCGGCGCATTTTTCTGCACCCTGTCCTTTGATGAGGAACTTGGTGGATCCGGCAATGTGATGCCTCTCCGGAGTATTGGACACAAAGTCTTTTTCGCTGCACTCTCTTTGTCCCTGTTCCTGTTGAGTATGCTGACTGGAGGAGGGCCCGGGAAGACAGGTTTCAGTGCAAAAATGTGGATCAACTGCACTCAGCAATGCAAATGCTGAGTAAATGGTGAGGAGAATAAGGGCAGTTAACCAACGCATAATACAAATTTAGACCAACTCCGATAATAATCTATATTCCAAGACTATAAAACTATCGTAAATCTCCTAAGAATCAGCCTAGTAGAAGCCCCAGGCCTAAGTATAAGTATTTATCTAACCTTAAATTTTATCCGATAATTGTGGAAAAGCGGTGGACAAAAGCTCGAAGTAATCCACAGTAGTCGGATATTTGTGATGTCAAAGCAACAAAAAAGTCCAAGTCCTGGTCCGAACCTTTAAGAAAACATTGTCCGATCCTTTAAAAAACCAAATCCATCCAAATCCTGAGACCAAATTATCCATTTCTATGAAAGACACAAGATCCAATGCCTGATACCCACATTGGAAAACCACTGTATGAACAACCCTAAACAGTGATAACATTAGTCCCCGCAGTTTTTACTGCGGGGATTTTCGTTTGTATGAATTTCCGTCGTAATCGGCAATTCTGACCGATGGTTCCAGCGGATAGTCTGCAAAATCACCTTCATAGGTACGAAGACAAACAATCCCTTCGCAAACCAGCGAACCGTAATAATATTTTCTAGCGATCACGTCAATGCGTTGGATCTTCAACGGATCCAGTTTCAATATACCAGAAGAATTAGCTATGATGCCGTCCACCAGCAGTAATGGTTCGTTTTCAAAGAAAACATGGTATGGTGTGTTCAACACCGAGATCTGGTCCTTCCTCGTTCTTATCTCGGGAATGAATTCTGTCAGCACCTCCCTCATCGTTGGAAACCGGGTGTAGTTGTCCAGGAGATAGGTTTTGTCGGCGATTCCATAAAATGGAAGGGTGTCACTTACAAATTCAGATAATGAATCCTGCTTTACGGAGTCAGTATAATGAAAAAAAGGATCGCTCAATTGAAATCGCGCCCTGCTGAGCCTGGGTGAGCCCGGCTGCAAAACGATCTGGCGACTGGCTGCCGGATCCCGCACCGGAAAGTTCACCGTTCCGTTGCTGTCCGAGACGGCCGTACTGAGGTCAAAATGTTTGCCTGGAACTGATAAAAAACAACGCTGACTGCCCAACCCTCGTTGACCTGATGTATCAGTAATCCTGGCCCTGATATAAAACACCTCGCCACCTTGCTGTGCCTGAACCTGAATGATCGCCAGACCCAGAAGCAAATGCAAAAGGATGCACCGGCGGCAAAAAAATGTCATATCATAACGTGTTCGCTTCGGGTTTTTCATTGCTGTTTACCAGAATAATGGTTTGGTAATAACACCACCCCTCACCGTGCAATCGACGCATTTTCTGGGAACGATGGCAAGACCGGGCGGTGGACCCGTTGTAAAATATCCCGGCCTGTCATCAGGATTCCTGTTGAGTTGGAAAACCGCGCTGTCGGGGTGAATGTTAACTGGTAGACAGTTGGCCTCCATCACTGGTATGCGGTCCGGAAGTTCGGAATGCCTGATGAAGATTCGTTTCTCCTGTAAGGTGGCTCCGGAGATGAATCCAACCACCGGCTCGCCGGCATCCTGCAGGCAATGAATATTGCCCATTAGGAGTGCTGGCTGCGGATCAAAAAGTCCTCCCGTGGCCTCATTGTTCTGATTAAGAAGACGCCAGTATTCATAGGCTTCCACGGGCAGTGCAAATTGCCTGACGATTATTGAATACCGCACGCTGATCTTGCTGTTGTCGTTAGGCACAATGGTGATGGGTTGCCGGTTGATCAGGTCCGAACTCAAAGCCGAACTGTTGCCTATTATAATACGTGCCGATTCAAAATCCTGATAGCAAACCGACTTGTAGGCTTCCGGTTCAAGGAAGATGATTTTTCCATCGATGAAATCAAGATGCGATTCAAAAGCACTATGGTACTCGCTTGTCTCGGTGTAATTCCAGCGGTAATAGTGGGTCTGGTTCGATGGATCGTGGGTAGAAACAAAAATGTGCACATCACCCCGCTGTTCCCAGCTGACGCTATCTATTAATGGTGTTTCCTTAATCACGACAAGATCAGAAGTGTAATCCCGTCCCGCACTGAATATTTTAAGCCTGTAGTGGCCGGTGGAAGTAAACAGGGCGTCGGTGAAATAGATTCCATTACTTCCTTCCGTGAGTTGGACACTGCTGCCGTTTTCATCATCAATTTGCACGGTGGCTCCGGCTTCGGGAGAATTTTGCGATGAGTCACCGAGATTCCGGCTTCGTGAGAGACGAATATTCGTTCTGACGCCATTGCCTAGAATGATCCCATCTACAACCAAATAACCGGTTACAGCATTGTTGGCCGGAGGAACAAATGGTTTCACGCAACCGTCCGTGACCAGGATAAAACCCAGTAAAAACAGGAATTGAAGCATTCGCTCTGTCCTTGCATTTACCATCAGAATCTGAAATAATATGATACAAATGGAATGATGGTTCCGAAGATCGACATTTGATACCCCTTGATTGTCGTTTGCTCCCTGACAAAGTAAACGGAATAAGGGTTCTTTCTGGCAGTAAGATTATAGAATCCGAAGGACCAGTAATTGTGGTTCTTTTGGTGCACTTTATGATTGCCCTCAATCATCATGGACAGATCGCTCCGGAAATAATAGGGCACCCGGTATTCATTCCGTTCCGAATAAAGTGTTCGTTGAGCTCCACCCAGGTCAAAAATGGCTATAGGAATAGTAACCGGCCGGCCACTGGTATATACAAAATTCATCGACATGCTGATCCGGTGGGTAAATTTATAGTTCATGACCAGATTAGCTACATGCGGTTTGTCATAAGACGCCGGATAATAATTTCCCTTATTGATCAACTCCCCGGAACGGGGATCATCCTGTTGGAGTAGTGTGCGTGAAAAGGCATAGCTGAGCCATCCATTGAATTTGCCGGTATTTTTCCTTACCAGGAACTCAATGCCATACGATTTGCCGCGGGCATTGATGACATCAGTTGCCAGGTGTTCATTCAGAATAAGGCGGGCTGCGCTTTTATAGTCCAGTACATTTTCAATTCTTTTGAAATAGAGTTCAATCGAGGTCTCAATACTATTTGAAAGGAAATTTTTGTAAAACCCGGCCGCCACCTGGTATCCTTTCTGCGGTTTGATTTCCCTGTCACTCAGTTTCCAGATATCAGTCGGGGAGATGATCGTGGTATTAGAAAGCATGTGGATAAACTGGCGCGTGGTATTGAAACTAATTTTGACTGAAGAATTATCTGTTAGCGTATACCTGCCCGAGATGCGGTATTCCGGAAACGCATAGTGGGCAATTGATTTATTCCTTCCATAATTAATGGTGCCGGTAATAGTAGAGGTGTCCCTTGGCAACCCGGGTGCATAACTGTCGACGTCCTGTGGCCCCAGTAATCTGAACATCGAATATCTGATGCCTGCGCTCAGTGAAAGTTCCGGGCTGATGGTATATTTATCCCCAAGATAAACTGCAGACTCGAGGCCTTGTTCGTCCTGGATCTTCAAAGGGCTGATTAATGAGACCTTCGATGCAGGTTGATAGTCGCCGGGATTGATCATGTAATAAATTGAATTGACACCAAATTCCAGGGAATGCGCATTGGATGCGTTATAGGTAAGCGCTACCTTGGCGTGTACCTGGGCAAGGTCAAAATTCAGTTTGAACGAATTGATGCTGTCTTCGGATGAAGAGATGCCGTATTGATAATGATCATAGCCAGCGGTGATTGTAGTAAAGATCTTATTATTAAAAATATGTTTCCATTTCAAATTCAGGTTATCATTGCCGTAATTATAGGTGGTATCATTATTAAGCTTGAACCGGTCGGCGCTTAAGTACCCGGTAATGTTCACCGAATTCTTCCTGTCGGGGTTGAAATTCAATAGCAGATTAAAATCCGAGAAAGCCGCGCGGCTGTTCGAGTACCTGTTGTCCGGAAGCGACCTCAGTAGCCAGTTTGAATAGGTGGTTCTTCCCCCAATAATATAAGTTGCCTTGTCTTTGACAATGGGTCCTTCGAGTGTAAGCTTGCCGGTTAAGGGCCCGATGCCGCCTGTGCCCGAGAATTTTTTGCTATTGCCTTCACGGGCGTTCACTTCCAGCACAGAGGAGAGACGTCCGCCATACTTTTCCGGGATAGCGCTCTTGTATAATTCAACAGATTTTACCACGTCGGAATTGAATGCCGAAAAGAAACCAAAAAGGTGTGAGGGATTGTAGATTGTCGCCTGATTGAATAGAATCAGGTTCTGGTCGGTTGATCCACCGCGTACATTGAATCCTGCCCCTGCTTCACCCGCAGAGGTAACGCCTGGAAGCGTGAGCAGGATCTTGACGACATCCGTTTCGCCAAATACGACAGGAACCTGGCGCATGGTCTTGATGGTTAGTCTCTCCACACCCATAGCCGTGCTTTTCGTATTGGAATTCTTTTCGGCGGTGATGATCACCGTGTTGAGGCTCGCCACGGTTTCATTCATTTCAACATTCAACTCACCGTTGCCTGCCACCCTAACGGTTCTTTTCTCGGCTTTCATTCCAGGAGCTGTGAAAACCAGTTCATGTGTTCCCTTGGCGAGCTGCAGTGTATAATATCCCGACTGATCAGTCAGCTGACCCGACTTGTTCTGATCCGCATTAACCGTAGCCCCGATGATTGATTCGCCAGTTTTGGCGTCCCGAACGAATCCCGCGACCGAGGGGCCCATAGCCCTGCCGTCGGCAGCATCTTTCCCAATCAAAAATAATTTATTCTCTTCCGGCACTTTCACCGGTTTGATGTGTTTTTGAATAGTTGGGGATGTTGATTTTTCATTGTCCGGTTCTGGGCTTGCCCAGGTAAAATTTGAATTGAGCCAGGAGGTGATATTTAGCAGATCTTTTTCAATGTTCTTGCCAAAGGCCAGCTTTTCCGACCGGGCCCGGTTTCTTATTCCGGCCGACTGTCCCTTGAATAACCCCGTCAACGATCTTAATCCGGATACTTCAAAAAGAGAATCATTTCTCCTCAAAAAATAATGGTCTGCCTCTTTGTAGGTAAATGGCTCATCGGCACGGAAAGATTTCGCCACTCGTTTCTGATGGAAGACAAAAACATCAAGTTGACCATCCATCAACAACTCATAAAAGCCGGGATTATCCTGGCCTGGTACCCTGTTAAGCCTGAAGAACTGGTGATCCCCAATCGAAAAATACCGTATGCGCTCATTCAGGAGCCTTACAAAGTATCCTGCTACTGGTTCCCTGATGTAAATTTCCTGGTCAGCGAGGTTATAGCCAAGCCTTACCTGGCTATGGAAGAGCCCGTCATAAACCAATTTACCGTGCATAGCGCTGTCGGCAAGAAAAAACGGGTGTCCTCTCATTCCATGAGGGAAACCGGTGTACTCGGGACCATTGTATAGAAAAAGTTCCTGCGCTTTGAGGCAAAAGCACCACATCATCAGGCAGGAAGAAAAAATGATCCGATTGAATGACAAAGGCAGGAAGTTAATTTTGGTGGCAATCGTAATAGTTATACAATTTAAAGTTCCCCAAGGAAATTCTCATATTTTTGTTCTAATCCAACCATCCAACCTATGCAGGATATTATCATTGACATCAGCGGAGTAAATATTTACCAGGGCAAGTCGCTCGTCCTGCAGGATGTTAATCTCACTGTGCGTAAAGGAGAATTTGTTTACCTGGTCGGCAAAACCGGATCGGGCAAGTCGAGCCTGTTAAAAACCCTTTATGGCGATCTTTCGCTGAAGACGGGCTCGTGCTTTGTAGTTGGGTTCGATCTTTCCAAAATGGACTGGAAAAAAGTACCCTTCCTTCGCCGCAACCTCGGTGTGGTATTCCAGGATTTTCAGTTGCTGACCGACCGCAATGTTAACGACAACCTCAAATTTGTGCTAAAAGCAACGGGATGGAAGGATGAGAAGCTGATGGATGAGAAGATCATCGACGTGCTCGACAAGGTGGGGTTGCGTTCAAAAGGGTTTAAAATGCCGTTCGAATTGAGTGGAGGAGAACAACAACGTGTGGACATTGCGCGGGCACTGCTGAATTCACCCAAACTGATACTCGCGGATGAGCCCACCGGCAATCTGGACCCCGAGACCTCCGATGAGATCATGAGCCTGCTGGTGCACATCTGCAAAGATTATGACACCGCGATAATCATGGCCACGCACGATTATCCCGTCATCAACCGCTTTCCAGCACGGGTAGTGAAAACCGAAAGAGGCAAGGTCTTCGACAATGCTACCATATCAGCTGAATGAGTCTCCGGGCATTTTCAGTTGAATCAAACAAACGGTCCAACTCTTTTCGTCGCTTTTGCAGCGCTTCTTCACTTACCGGGTTTTCGATACAATGAATAATTTTTGTTATCAAATCACCTGGATCATCCAATACTATACACCATTGTTCCAGGCCAGAGCCCCTGACGCCCTGGGTATTTGTGATGCATTGCCTTCCATTGTACAGGGCATGCATCAATTTTATCTTAACACCCGTGGCATTGAAAGACGGTAATATATTCACCGCTGCCTTACTCAGCAATTGCTCCAGCTGTCCTTCTGTAGGATTCGCTACCACTGTCACTGACGGATAGGTGCTGAGCCATGACCTCAGTTTGGTTGAGGGATTCCTGCCTGCTATCACCAGCGGAATGTGGGTATTCACGAAAACTTCCGTCAGCAGGAATCGTACCGCTGCTTCATTTTCGGGTATGGCCAGGTTCCCATGATAAAGACATTTGAATTCCGGTACACCGGAATAACCAGGTGCGGGGAAACGGATGAATACCGGCAGAGTCTGGATCTGTTGCGCACCAAATGACTGTTTATATTCAATGGCATCCTGGTCGGACACCGCGAGTATGAGGGAAACCTTTTGGGCCACTTGTTTTTCGTATCGCCGCAACAGGACGGATTCTATCTTGTAATAGGATTTCCGTGTCATGGAAGAGGATGTCTGGAACAACCTTTCGTAATAAACCGATTCGACGTTGTGCAACCGGAGGATCGTCTTCCTCTTTCTGAATTCAGGGTGATCCAGGATGAAAGTGCAGTGGATTCCTTCCATCAACACAGGGTAGGTGTCTTTAAGTAAATTATCGATCAAAGCCTTGCTGCGCCTCGAACTGACGATATAGGGTATGGAAAATGAAAAACCTTTCCACCCTTCCGTCCTTGGATAATACGATATGGAAAGACAATATTTTTCCAACTGATGATGGTCGTTGTTTCTTTTTCCGAAACAATGCAGGTGGATGCCCACGCCCTGTTCCCACAAAGCCACGAGTTTATAATACAAGTCGTAGTGTCCGCCGTGTAACAATGGGAACGGCACCTCAAGGCTGATGATATGGAGTATCTTCTCAGGCAAGTTGAAATTGTTGCTGATAAAACCCGATGAGTATTTTTTCTTCCTGATCCCAGTTGAGTTCCGTTCTCGCACTCATACAATGTTGTTGAAGCTGATGATATTTTATTTCATTCTCCAAAAGTCCGTTGATGGCGATCACTATGGTGTTCGTTAGGTTGTCGGGGATCAGTTCTGCAAACCCGTATTTATCATTGATCTGGCGATAGGCAGGAAAATCGATGCATATCTGGGGCACACCAGCGTGCATGTAGTCGAAAAAACGATTGGCAAGGGAATAGTAAATGCTAAGTGCAGAATTACTGAGTACGTTGATGCCTAACCAGGCTTGCAAGGAGATTGTTCGCAATGCGTCGGGCAGTAACATACCCATAAAGATAATTTTATCCTCCAGTCTGTGTTCGGCAACCAGCGACCGGGCCCTGGTTATGAAATTCCCGTCGCCACAGATAAACAGCCTCGCGTTTATTTCTTTCATGGCAGGGATCAGGGTTTCAAAACTTCTGCCCTCGTTTACAGCACCCTGGTAAAGAATGAATCTCTCGTTTTTTTCCGGTATCTCCAGGTGTCGAAGTACTGGAAGGTTGCGAATGACCAGATAGTTCATTCCATACAGCCTTCTGAATTCTCCTGCGATGGGTTCATTCACGGTGTACCCAAGGGTGAATCGCGGGACGAAATTTCTCTCCACCCATTTCCAGGTTTTGTATATGGCAGGCCTCGATATCACTTCCTGCATCTCACAGAAGAGTTCGTGGGCATCATAGAACCTTTTCACCCTTTTGATAGCCGAAACGAAGAAGACCGGAACGATGGTATCCAGGTCGATAGCACAGATTCCATCCATTTTGCGAAAAAGCAGAAAAAAGAAAAGTCGCAGGTTGAACTCAGCATACCCCGGCTTCCCCTTCCGAAAAATGCAGGGAAGCCTGTGTTGGCGATAGTCCGGCGAAGCTTCCTCCGGTGGTCGTGGGTTGTTGGTTCCCACTATGGCTACCTCAAATCCATTGTTGGCCAGTGTATGGCAGATCCTGATCATACGCTGGTCGTGGCTCAGGTTGTTGTACACCGCGAAATATATTAGTGGTTTTTTGTTCATCTCGGAACTTCCACGAAGGGCAATAATGGAGAATGGCGATAAATCATTTCAATGGTTTCAATTTATTTCAGCGTTTCATCCAGCAGAATGCTCCGCGTGCAGGCCATTTGGAGAACAAACCACAACGTTGTCCGCCTCACATGCTGAAAGCAATTCCCGACATCTGCATATTCATTTGAGCCCGTAGTTTTCATCATGTCATTCAACCGGTTGGGATGCGGATCACAAACTCCGGCAAGCTCGCCAAAGTGAGTTATCAGATGTGCATGCCGGATACCAATTCTGCCACAACCAATAAGGATAAAACGAGGCCCCATGAAAGCAATATTAACTGCAATCCGGTGAAAAAAAAGGAAGAGGCAGCACTTAAAAATCAAATAATTGCCTAACTTTGCCGACTTATCCCAAAATGGGTAGCCGACAGAAGCTTAAAAAAATTTTAGATGTCTTATTTAACGAAAGAAAAAGTTTCCAATTTTTTCACCGAATTCGGAGGAAATCCAGCTAATACAGGTTCAGTGGAGGGTCAGATCGCCCTTCTTACCGAACGCATTAAACGAATTTCTGACCATCTTCAGAAAAACAAACACGATTTTGCCACCAATCGTGGTCTGATGAAACTTGTTGGCCAGCGTAAGAGCCTCCTTACCTATATGAGCAAACACAACCTTCAGGGGTACCGTTCGCTTATCGAAAAACTCGGATTAAGAAAGTAATTTCTATATGTACAGGCAGTAAATTATTCCCAACTGTATACACGGTTGGGAATAGTTTTTTTTGCTGCCTTCTCCTTGATCAACTTCATAAATAAAATCAACACATGCTTTCCCAACCAATAAATGTAACGTTCGACATCGGGGATGGCCGTATGGTCACTATCGAAACCGGCAAACTGGCACGTCAGGCCGATGGCGCTGTAACGGTTAGACAGGGTAATTGCATCATCCTTGCTACCGTGGTAGCCAACAAGGAACCGAGAGAAGGACAGGATTTTTTCCCGCTATCGGTTGATTATCAGGAAAAATTCGCCTCCGCGGGGCGAATTCCCGGGTCGTTTTTTAAAAGGGAAGCCCGCCTCAACGATTATGAAATCCTCACCAGTCGCCTGATCGATCGCGCCCTTAGGCCCTTATTTCCCGAGGATTATCTCTGTGACGTACAGGTGCTTATATCACTTGTTTCAAGTGATTACGAAGTGATGCCCGACTCACTAGCCTGCCTGGCCGCCTCAGCAGCTCTTGCAGTTTCCGACATTCCCATTAAGGAGATGCTTAGCGAAGTGAGGATATCGCGCGTTGACGGGAAAATGGTGGTCAATCCCACCCGCACACAGCTGGAAGCCTCCGACATGGAATTCATCATTGCCGCTACCGACAAAAACCTGATGATGGTGGAAGGCGAAGCAAGTGAATGCAGCGAAGAAGACCTGGTCAAGGCACTGGAACTCGCACACGAAGCGATTCGCACCCAGATCAGTGCACAGGCAGAACTCCGCGACAAAAAAGGATCTGGCGCAAAAAGAGATTACAAGAAGCCAGAACAGAACGAAGAAATCAATAGAAAAGTCGTCGAATTCACAACCGATAGAGTCAACCAGATTGCCAGGGCGGCATCCAGCAAACACGACAGAAGCACCGCCTTTGATACCCTGAAAGAGGACATGCTCAAGGCAGTACTGGGAGACGAACCAACAGATGTTGACAAGAAATTGGCAAAGAAATATTACGAAGACATCAAATGGGAACTCGTCAGGAACATGATCGTTGACGACCGCATCCGTCTCGACGGGCGTAGTCTCGACCAGGTGCGGCCACTTGCCATGGAAGTTGACCCACTTCCCACCCCCCACGGGTCTGCGCTTTTCACCAGGGGCGAAACACAGTCGCTCACCACTGTCACTTTTGGCACCCCACTCGACGAGCTACTGATTGAAAGCGCCGCAAAATCTGTGGATTCGAAGTTCTTCCTGCATTATAATTTTCCTCCTTTCAGCACTGGGGAAGTAAAGATGATGAGAGGCCAGAGCAGGAGAGAAGTAGGTCATGGCAACCTGGCCATGCGCTCACTCCGCAAAATGATGCCTGGTAAAGACTATGCATACACTGTTCGCATTGTCAGCGATATCCTGGAATCGAATGGTTCTTCCTCAATGGCCACTGTTTGCGCGGGTTCTCTGGCGCTGATGGATGCCGGCGTGCCCATTCCAAAACATGTAAGTGGTGTGGCCATGGGTCTCATAACCAGGTCAGGCGATGGCAAGTACGCTGTGCTGACGGATATTCTCGGCGACGAGGACCACCTCGGTGATATGGACTTCAAAGTGACCGGCACACGCGATGGTATCTGCGGTGTACAGATGGATATCAAAGTTGATGGATTGAGTATGGACACCATGCGGCAGGCTCTCGAGCAGGCTAGGAAAGGCAGACTGCACATCCTTGATGCGATGTATGAGTGTATTCCCGCGGCTCGTGCCGACGTGAAACCGCACGCACCACGAATGGTGAAGATCTTCATCGACAAGGAGTTCATTGGCGCCGTCATCGGACCCGGTGGAAAGATCATACAGGAAATTCAGCGCGAAACAGGTGCTACCATAAACATCGAGGAAGTGGGCAATCAGGGAGAGGTAAGCATATTCTCTCCGGCGCGCGAGGGACTCGAGAAGGCCTTGGCCTGGATCAAGGGAATCGTGTCTATGCCCGAGGTAGGTGAAGTGTATGAATCTACCGTAAAATCAGTGATGCCCTATGGCGCTTTTGTAGAATTCATGCCGGGAAAACAGGGATTGTTGCACATCAGCGAAGTATCGTGGAAAAGGCTTGAAACCATGGAAGGGGTACTTAATGAAGGGGATACCATCAAAGTGAAACTCATTGGGGTGGATCAGAAGACCGGAAAATTCAAACTTAGCCGTAAAGTACTGATGGCCAAGCCTGAATTCAAGAAATCCGAAAATAATGGTGGCAGTACAAACTAAGATGGAAATAACCGGCGTTTGTGGAGAATAACTCTTAAATTAAGACTGGTATTAACGTATCGTTTTTACCTATTTTTGTTAAGACCACCAATTTCCTAGTCGTGTGAAAGAATTATTACTTATTGCGCTGGCATATCTTATTGGCTCTGTTCCCACAGCTATTTGGCTGAGCAGGATTTATTTCGGAGTAGACATCCGTGAATATGGCAGCGGCAACTCGGGAGCAACGAACACTTTCCGTGTGCTTGGTCCCAAATGGGGCTCAATCGTAATGACGATTGACATCCTTAAAGGGTTGCTGGCGACGAGTTTGTACATACTTTTACCTTATTATTTAACGAGTGAGTGGGATCGTACCAATTTCATGGTAGGTTTGGGGCTGGCTGCAGTAGTGGGGCATATCTTCCCCATATGGGCTGATTTCCGTGGGGGTAAAGGGGTAGCTACTTTATTTGGGATGATCCTTGCGATTCAACCGCTCGTAGCTGCCTGTTGTGTGGGGGTTTTCATACTGGTACTTTACCTTACACGTTTTGTATCCCTGAGTTCCATCCTGGCCAGCATTTCTTTTGCCGTCTTCATTCTTTTCATATTCAATGAGCAGGAGCCATTATACAGAGCATTCGCAATTGCAGTGACGCTAACGGTGATCCTTACCCATCAGAAAAATATCAGCCGTCTGCTGAGAGGCAGTGAAAGCAAAGTGCCGATACTTAAACATCGCGACAAACGGCGTGAACGAAGAAGAAATTACAAGTAAACAAATTCCCAATTGTTAAATTTTCGAGGACGTCCCACCGTCCGGGTTAACTTAGCATCTTGCATAGATGGTATGACAATTGTCTGATTTCTATAAAGTAAGCATCCATGAACAAGTTTCTATTTGCCGCTATTCTCTTTATTTCCGCCGGTTGCAGCACCAATTCCGTAACGGGCAGAAAGCAACTCTCACTTCTACCTGAGAGCGAACTGCGCGCCATGGCCACCACGGAGTATCAACAATTCCTTAGTGAGAATAAAGTGGTCTCCACTTCCGCCAGTAAGGACGCTGAAATGGTGAAAAGGGTGGGGCAGCGGCTGGTGGCGGCTATTACCAGTTATTATTCGGAAAAAGGATTGAAGGCGGAACTGGAAGGATACAAATGGGAATACAACCTGGTGGATTCCAAAGAAGTCAATGCCTGGGCAATGCCCGGAGGGAAAATTGTAGTGTATACAGGACTGTTGCCGGTTACGCAAAACGAAGCGGCCCTCGCAGTAGTACTCGGTCATGAGATCACGCATGCGGTCGCCCACCATGGCAATGAAAGAATGAGTCAGGCGCTGGTTGCGCAGGGCGTTGGAGTAGTAGGTGGAATTCTCACTTCCGGTAATGCTGCCGTCAGTAGTATATTCAATAATATTTATGGCCCGGCAGCGCAGGTTGGCGCCCTGCTGCCTAATTCACGCAAACAGGAACTTGAAGCGGATAAATTTGGATTGATCTTCACGGCAATGTCGGGCTACAACCCGCAGGAGGCCATTCCTTTATGGCAAAGAATGAAGAAGATGAGTGAAGGAAACCGTCCTCCGGAATTTCTCAGCACCCACCCTGCGGAAGATACCAGGATCGAGAAATTGCAGGCGCTGATGCCCGAGGCACTGAAATACTATAAACCTATGCAGGCCAAATAAATTTCCCACTCCCGCCATAATAGGCTAATTTTGCAGACCGATTTAAAAATTATTTTCATAATTAAAAATCATCATGCATGCTGCAAAACCTGTTGGACAAACTTGAATACACTGATCAGAAAAATCTCCTCATTCAGGGCTTACCTTCTTCGATCGAGAAACAATTCGCCAAACTTGCTTTTGCTAAAAACCTGACTCCTCTTCTCAAATCCAGAAAAATTGACTTTGCTGTAGTATTTGTCGTGAATGTAAACCAGCTTAAGTCGATAATGTGTGAGGTACTTCCTGCTCTCCAGGAAACTGGGACTTTCTGGATTGCCTATCCGAAAACAGCTTCCAAAATTGCTACAGATCTGAACAGGTCATGCAGTTGGGATTGTATCCATAATGCGGGATTCGAACTTTTCAACGAAGTTGAACTCGACCATGTTTGGATGGCTTCACGATTCAGGAAGAAGGAACCCGTAAAGAACCTGCGCAAGGCCGTCAAACGTGTAGCCCTGCAGGATTCAGCGGAAGTCGAAGCCTGACCTAATCAATAATTTTTTCTTTTTCCCCCAACAATGCCGCAAACCTCGAGTCTTTGCGGATCCAGCTGTCTTTGATGCGGACCAACCATTCGGTTTGTAATTGTGCCAGCGTTTGAACAGTGTTGTTGAAGTACAGCGTATCGCCAGGAATAAAATCATTTTCAAGGGCGTAGGGAAGTTGTGCCATCGGCACCATCTGCACTCTTTCCTTAACCAGGAAGGCGAGCAGCAGACGGTCGAACAGATGCACGTTAAACAACTGTTCTATGTCTTTGACCACCCTTACAGAACTGTCTGTACTGCATCCACTGACCAGCCCCGATGCTTTTTCATCGGCGATCATGATGATGAACTGACCGAAAAACAGGTTGGCATAGCCGGTAACAGGTGTGCCATGTGAGTTCCATGTGTCAATAAAGGTTTTGAGGATGTCTTCGATCTCCAGTGCCTCGTGAATGCTGAACAGTCGGTTAGACTGGTAGATCCATACGCGGGATTCGGGATTGAAATCAGATGGAAGGTGTTCTCTGTAGTCGGTATTCATAGAGCAAAATTATCATTAAATTCTCAATCAGGACATCGAACCTGCAACAAGCTCAGCGATGTCAAGAACCGATACTGAATCATCTTTTTCAGTAGTCTTCAAGCCATCGGTGAGCATGGTATTGCAAAAAGGACAGGCCGCAGCAATGATGGAAGCACCAGTGCTGACCGCTTCCTGAGACCTATCTGTGCTTACACGCCTGTCGCCTTTCTCCTCCTCCTTGAACATCTGTGCTCCTCCTGCACCGCAGCAGAAACCCTTGCTGCGGCATCTTTTCATTTCAACGAGCTCTATATCGAGGGCTTCGAGAACCTTCCTGGGAGCCTCATAAATATTGTTTGCGCGACCAAGATAACAGCTGTCGTGATAAGTGATCTTCTTTCCCTTGAAGTCACCGTCTTCTTTCATCACGATACGACCTGTGTCGAGCAGTTCCTGGAGCAAAACGGAGTGATGGATCAGTTCATAATGACCTCCAAGTTCGGGATATTCATTCTTCAAAATATTGAAACAATGAGGACAGGCGGTAACGATTTTCCTGACCCCATAGTTATTAAGTATCTGAATATTCTGATAGGCCATCATCTGGAACATGAATTCATTGCCTGACCTCCTTGCCGGGTCTCCGGTGCACATCTCTTCTTTTCCAAGTACAGCATAAGATATCCCCACTTTATTAAGGATCGAGATAAACGCACGGGTTATTCGCTGCGCTCGCTGATCAAAACTTCCCGCACAGCCTACCCAAAACAGCAGGTCCGGCTTAATTCCTTCAGCGTTCAATTCAGCCATTACCGGTATTGCCATTTTCCATAATTTTACAGGTTACAAAAATATATTATTTTGCAGCACTAAAACCGGCTAATGCAATTACAACAAGCTGTCAACAATGTATTTGTACAACTTACTGAAACGCTTGGCAAAATGACTGCGGAGGAATACAACCGACCCTGTTCTATGCTGGTGAACAATACTATCGGTCAGCACGTAAGGCATATCATAGAATTATTCCAATGTCTCGAGAACGGTTATGACAATAGCACAGTCAACTATGAAAAAAGAGAAAGGAATAAAAAGATAGAAACAGATAAGGCATTTAGCCTGCAGCTGCTGCAAAAAGTGTATAAAGAACTTGACAAGCCCGACAAAGAGCTCATCCTCGAAGCAACTTATGATGAAGATTCCAATGAGACGATAAATATCAAAACAAATTATTTCAGGGAGGTCGCCTATAATCTTGAACATACCATCCATCACATGGCGCTCATCCGCGTCGGCATCACCGAGATTTCCCAAATAAGCCTTCCGGAAAGTTTTGGGGTGGCATCATCCACCGTCAAACACAGGAACCAGCAATGTGCACAGTAACCTTCATTCCTTCCGGAAATTGCCTATACATCACTTCAAACAGGGACGAAAAAACCACACGAAAATCCGCCCATATCCCAAAGGTATATCAGGTTGAAACAGGCAGGATTCTTTTCCCCATGGATGGAGAGGCCGGCGGAACCTGGATAGCAGCCCATGAAAACGGGAACATAGTAGTCTTTCTTAATGGTGGTTTCAAAGCGCACGTTACACAGCAGCCATATCGCAAAAGCAGAGGGCTGATTCTGCTCGACCTTATTGATCATCCCACCCCGTTCAATGGATTTCTTGCTATCAACCTGAATAATATTGAGCCCTTCACGGCAGTGATAAGGGACAATGGTCATCTTTTCGAAGCTCGGTGGGATGGGCAGGTAAAACATCATAAAGAACTCGATCCAGGTCAGCCAATGATCTGGTCTTCAGTTACCCTGTATAATGAGGACATCATCAGCAAAAGAAACTCCTGGTTTCAAGAATGGATCGCAGCCAACCCCGCTCCCGGGCAGTATGACATCATTCATTTTCACCGGTCCACGGGCGAGGGCGATGAATTTAACGACCTCACAATGAACCGCAATGATGAGATGCGCACAGTAAGTATCACCTCGACCGAAATCAGGGGAAAACATATTGGTATGCAGTACATCGACCTGTCCTCCGAAAAGACCTATTCAGAACAGTTGAGTTTTGATGGTTCAACCGTAAAGTGGTGATGAACGTATTCCGTCGTCCTTTCGTTACAAAGCTATTCAACTGGGAATACTGGAGTTTTGGAATGATCTATAGCTGGATCTATCCGGTGTGGATTTTTCTTTGCATCAGGGCAAGATCGTTCTTCTTTTTTGCCGCAGCCAATCCTGTCATAAGGAATGGAGGTTTTCTGAACGAATCTAAAAAAGACATTTATGCCATGATGCCGGATGATCTGTATCCGCGCACCGTCTTTTTCAGGAAAGGAGATCGCCCTGATTACGTATGGGAACAACTGATGCGACAGGGGTTCGGTTTTCCGATGATCGGCAAGCCGGACGTAGGCGGGAGGGGCCGGGGTATAAAGATCTTAAAAACAAAGCAGGATATCTTTGCCTACGCGGAGGCTGCAGTCGTCGATTTTCATATCCAGGAATTCATAGCCTTTCCGCTGGAAACGGGGATTTTTTATTACCGTATGCCAGGCCGGGAAACAGGTGTACTCACTGGTATTGTCAGAAAAGAATTTCTCACAGTAGTGGGAGATGGTCAAAGAACGGTCAGAGATTTGTTGAAGACGAACAGCAGGCAAATGATCTACCTTACGAAACTCGAAGCGATGTACGGCCCCTCGTTGAACCGGATAATACCTGCAGGCGAGAAAGAATTGCTTGTTCCAATTGGCAATCATGCGCGGGGTGCCAAGTTCCTGGACGATTCACACCTCATCGATGCGCAGCTTACCGCAGTCATCGACAGCATTTGCAGGAAACTTCCTGAATTCCATTTTGGCCGGCTCGACATCAGGTACAAAAGCTGGGAAGATTTAAAAGAGGGTAAAAATTTTGTTGTGATCGAAGTGAACGGAGCCGGCTCGGAGCCCACACATATCTATGATCCCCGGCACTCACTTTTTTTTGCCTGGAAGGAGATCATTCGTCACTGGATCATCCTGTGGAAGATCAGCAGGATCAACCATCGTCTCGGCTATCGATATCTTAGCGTGTGGGAAGGTGTCGAGATGTTTCGCGAAGACACGGCGCATTCAATTCTCCTGAAAAAAATGCCGGAATAAAGATGCAAAGACGACTCCGAATATTCTTTACCGGTATGCTAATCAGTTTCCTGGGTTCACTTCCCCTGGGGACTTTAAATGTGTCGGCCATGCAGATCGCAGTAGCCGACGGCGTCAGACCCGCCCTGTATTTTTCATTTGGGATGCTGATCGCCGAAATCATTTATGTAAGGATATCCCTGGTGGCGATGAAGTGGGTATTCAGTCATAAAAGCTTATTCCGTTGGCTGGAATGGATCACCATCGTGATCGTCCTGGCACTGGCAATTTCAAGTTTTGTCGCAGCTGCGGATCCACAGGTAAAAAACAATGTATTGTTGTCGGGGAGCATACACCGGTTCTGGCTCGGCCTGATGATGAGCGCCCTGAACCCAGTACAAATTCCATTCTGGTTCGGGTGGAGCACGGTTCTTTTTACAAAAAAAGTGCTGAAACACAGGAACAGCGATTTCAATATTTATATTGCCGGCATTGGCATTGGCACTTTTTTGGGAAGCCTGGTATTCATCTTTGGAGGGCGATTGATCGTAGACAGTTTGAATGCGAATCATCAGGCATTCCAGCTGGTGATCGGCTGCATCTTCCTTATAACGGCAATCATCATGTGCTGGAAAATATTTCACAAGAAGAAAAAGAAGACGCCAGCAGTCTAGGAGGCGGGAGTTTGGCTGATCCACTGATCCCTGTCGTCGGGATTAAATTTCCAGGGAGCAAAGTTATTCTCAATATTTGCATTCATTGCGTTCCATTCCGCAGGGGCATTGCTTTCCTCCATGATTAATGACCTTCGCAATTCCAGGATGATCTCCAGTGGGCTGATGCTCACAGGGCACTCTTCAACACAGGCATTGCAGGTGGTGCAGGCCCTGAGCTCTTCGGGAGTGATATAGTTGTGCAGAAGTGATTTTCCGTCATCTTTGAAAGTCCCCTTGTTTTGATGAATGTTTTTCCTGATGTCTTCCATGCGGTCGCGGGTATCCATCATGATCTTGCGTGGCGAAAGCAGCTTTCCTGTTTGTGTTGCCGGGCAGGCGCTGCTGCATCTTCCGCACTCAGTACAACTGTAGGCGTCAAGCAGGTTACGCCAGCTGAGGTCCTGAACGTCCTTCGCTCCGAACTTCTCCGGAGCAACAACGCCGGACGGAGCAAGTTCGGGTTGCATTGCATAAAGCACTTCGTTCTGAACCGAAGGCATGTTTTTCATCTGGCCCTTTGGCGGTAGTCTTGTATAATAGGCGTTTGGAAAGGCAAGAATAATATGCAGATGCTTTGAGAAAGGAAGATAATTGAGGAAGACGAGTATTCCGGTAATATGCAGCCACCAGGCTGTCCGTTCTGTCACTACCAGCGCCGATTCACTCATGGTCCCAAACAGCGGTTGAATTAACCCCGATACCATGAAGTTGCCGGTATAATGATCGGCATAGCCCGCCGATCCACGTTGCTGCAGCAGGGTGTCCGTAGCATTCATTGTCAGTAGCAGGGTCATCAGGATGATCTCTGTGACCAGGATCAGGTTGGCATCCGTTTTTGGCCAACCCGACAGGTCGCTGCTCCGGAATCTGCGGATCTTCAGCCAGTTCCTCCGGATAAGAAAAATCACACAACCCAGCAGCACTCCTGCGGCAAGGAACTCGAAGAAGTTGATCACAAAATGATAAAAGCCTCCGAGTGCCGGAGCAAAGAGACGATGCGATCCGAGCAATCCATCGAGGATGATTTCAAGCACTTCGATATTAATGATCAGGAACCCCGCGTATATGACAAAATGGAGAATGGCCACAATAGGTTTACGAAACATCTTTTTTTGACCAAAGGCCAGAAGGAGGACATTCTTCCACCTTTCTGCCGGCCTGTCAGAATAATTTTCATCCCTGCCCAGATTGATGTTGGCCATGATATCCCTTACCTTGACAGTGAAAAAGAGAATCGCCGATCCCAGAAGAATAATGAATAAAATCTGCTGCAGGTAGGGCATGCATGAAGGATTGGTAGGGGCTAAGTTACCATTTTAAAAGTTTGGCCGCAATTGGTTTATTGCAGTCCACCCGTTAGTTTTGACAAAATTTCGATATGGCCAGAAAATACATTCTTGATGCCGGCGCAGTTAAAAGCAAACTTCAAAGAATGGCACTGGAGATCATAGAAAACAACCTGGAAGAAAAAAGCCTCATCCTCGTTGGCATTCGTGAAAATGGATCAGTGATCGCGAGAAATATCGAAAGGATCCTCAATGAACTTAACGGTTTCAGTATAGAATTAATTGAATTGACGATCGACAAAAAAAAACCCGGACCGATTGAGATCACAAAAACATCCGGCTTTGATGGGCAGGTGGTTATCCTGATTGATGATGTGGCCAGCAGCGGGCGAACAATGCTATATGCATTGAAGCCCTTCCTGGAATTTCATCCCAGGAAGATCCTCACACTCGCCCTTGTGGAACGCACTCACAAACTTTTTCCGGTAAATCTTGATTACATCGGGCTGTCAGTGGCCACAACGCTCCAGGAACATATCTATGTGGAAGTAAGTGGCGAAACGGTCACAGGCGCTTATCTGGAATAATTAATTTCAAAATCTGTCAGAATTTGATCACGTGAAAGAAGACCCTGCCTTTTGAATTCAGTTCCAGTGCGGGAGCGGGCACCTTGATCGAATTCAGAACAAACAGCACGGACTTCAACCATTTTCTTCTCACTGGGATCCTTGTCAGGTCAATATCAGGCGAAAGAAAAAATCGTCGCAGCCGCGGAGCTGACGAATAATCAAAAAACCTTCCCTCCTGATCAGTCCACACATTTGATCTGCCACCAAACAGGTTGGCAGCACCATAGCCCACTGCCAGATTCAGCCACCCCGGAATGCGGGCTTCTTTATCAAAGGATCCCAGGTTAACGCTGAGCCAATAAGTTTGAGAATTATAATCTTTGAGAAAATGTTCAGGTAAACTGGTTCCGAAGAGCTCATCCCGTCTCTGTTGGGTGGCGGGGGAATAATCTGCAGGCCAGTAACTCATTTTCACCTGTACACGTTGTTCCTTCCAGTGGATGTCCTGGAAAGCAAATAAAGAAGCGCCGAAGAGGTTAGCTGCCATGTCGCCCCAGCTGAATCCCCAGGCTGCGGAATGGGCATCCTGCCACTCGATAATCGATTCGTAAAGTATTCCACCGCCAGCACCCATCAGGGCTGCAGTTTTTGGGTCTACTCCCGACCATCGCCACGACGCTGTCGAAGCCCTGGCTAATCCATACGTGGTCCAGACATGCCCGGCCTTATCTACCTGGTTCCATTCCGCATTGTCGTTGAAGCTGTGAAAGGAAGTTCTTTTGAAGTCGGCATACCAGGCATTGTTAAGCGCCAGAAAGGAACCCGCCCAGAGTCCCGCATGTACCCCTGCGGTCAGCAAGAACCGTGATTTTGTTATTCCTTTCCGTACGGTAGTATCGGGTTGGGCCATCAGTGGATCCTGATAAAGTAGCAAACTAAAAACTATTAGAATACGCAGTGTTCTCAATGGTTTGTATTTAGCCAGTATACTAACGCCGGGCCTAGCGTTATATTTGCATATATCACTAATGTTCACGATTTTAGTACCTCTCAAAAAAAGCACTATTTTATGGATGATGCAATTCTGCAAAGATCTGCTGCCTGGCTCAACGGAAACTTCGATGAGGAAACCAAATCGACTGTAAAGAAGCTTCAGAAGGAGAACCCGGCTGAACTGGCCGACGCCTTCTATCGCAACCTCGAATTCGGAACCGGAGGACTCAGAGGGATCATGGGAGTTGGCACCAACAGGATCAACAAATATACGGTAGGTATTGCCACGCAGGGCTATGCGAATTATCTGAAACAAACCTATCCTGGGGGTATTGTAAGAGTGGCCATCGCGCACGATAGCCGCAACAACAGCAGGCAGTTTGCGGAGATAGTAGCCAATGTGATGGGAGCAAATGGAATAAAAGTGTTTCTGTTTGAGGCTCTTCGGCCTACGCCTGAATTGTCATTCACCATTCGACAGCTAGGCTGCCAGGGTGGGGTAGTGCTCACCGCCTCTCACAATCCAAAAGAATACAACGGATATAAGGCCTATTGGAGCGATGGAGGTCAATTGGTGCCACCACATGATAAAAATGTGATTCGCGAAGTGGAGAAGATCGCTTCTGTGGATGAGGTAAAATGGACAGGAGGAGAAAGTAATATCACCATCATCGGCAAAGACATTGATGAGGAATATATTAAAATGCTGAAGACATTATCGGTTTATCCGGAAGTGATCGCCAGACAACAGGACCTCAAAATAGTTTATACACCCATTCACGGAACGGGCATCACACTGGTGCCGGCGGTACTGAGACGATATGGCTTCAGCAATGTCACGATTGTGGAAGAGCAGGCAGTACCGGACGGAAACTTTCCCACCGTGAAATCTCCGAACCCGGAAGAAAGTGAAGCGATGAGCATTGGGTTGCAGAAAGCAAGAGACATAGACGCGGACATACTGCTGGGCACCGATCCTGACGCAGATCGGGTGGGTATTGGCGTGAAAGACAGGGAAGGAAACTGGATCCTCCTTAATGGCAACCAGACTGCCGTTCTTGCCTTCAATTACATGATCGAAGCAAGAAAGGCCAAAGGAATTGCGAAATCCAACGATATGGTGGTGAAAACCATCGTCACAACCGACATGATAGATGGCATTGCCGCGGCTAATGCCATCAAATGCTATAATGTACTTACCGGATTCAAATGGATTGCTGAACTGATCAGGGAGAAAGAATCAAGTGAAAATTATGTGATCGGCGGAGAAGAAAGTTATGGACTGATGATTGGGTCGAAACTGCGGGATAAGGACGCAGTAGCCGCAGTGGCTGTGCTTTGCGAGATGGCGGCTTATGAAAAGGACAAGGGTAAAACACTTTATGAAAAGCTTATTGAGTTGTATGTAAAATATGGCTACTACAAAGAAAATCTCATTTCGATCACAAAGAAGGGGATGAACGGACAGAAGGAAATCGCCGCGATGATGGAGACCTATCGTTCTTCGCCGCCCAAAAATATCAATGGATCACCGGTGGTAAAACTGCTGGATTATGAAACCAGGAAGGGAAGGAATCCGCAGAACAACGAACAATGGGATCTCAAACTACCCAAATCGAATGTGCTTCAATTCATTCTCGCAGACGGATCTAAAATCTCGGCACGACCCTCCGGAACAGAACCCAAGATAAAGTTCTATTTCAGTGTGAACGCGCCACTGGCCACTGCCGGCGATTTCAACCGGGTTGATTCGGAATTGAATGAAAGGATTAAGAAGATAATCAGTGATTTGAAGTTGGCCTGAATTTAAAAAGTCGCGGCTTCTTAAATCACCTGTTCACTAATTTTTCCTGTCGTTTTATTTTTAAGGATCAGTTTGCGCGAACCGTAGTGCGTCATCTCTTCTTTTACCAGGTAATGGTCCTTGTCGTATTCCACAAGGTGACTTTCTTTGCCAACGCCTTCGCGGCCACGCCATATGTCGAGTTCAACCGGCTCCCAGCGCTTTGACTTTACCGATTTATAAGCTGCGTCCATGACCACGTTACACACGTAACCATCGTAGAAAGTTTCCTTTGGCTTTGACCCGTTCTCAATTGAATTGAACATATCGGTGAACATATGATTGTATCCAAGGTCGTTCAGTTCGTCTCCCACCGGAAACAGCCATCCGGTACTGCTTTCCGCTTTTTCCGCCACATAGTCTGCACCTTTGCCCGTGGTGAACATTTCAAAACCGGTACGCAGGAAATTATTGAGCCAGATCGTTCCTTCAGAACCCATTACCTCATCGCGCAAATCCAGCCCGCCGCGAAAGGTCCAGCTGACTTCGAACTGCCCAATGGCGCCGTTTTCATACTTCACCATGCCGATGGCGTGATCTTCAGCATCGATCGGCTTTACCTGTGTGTCGGCCCAGCACATCACTTCAACCGGCCTGATGTCCTTGCCGATAAAGCTGCGGGTGATCTCGATACAGTGGCAGCCCAGGTCAAGAATACAACCACCGCCCGCCTGCTCGAGGTCCCAGAACCAGTCGCTGTGAGGCCCGGGATGCGTTTCTCTTGACCTTGCCCACAGTACACGACCTATCGCGCCTGCCTGCACGCTTTCCTGGGCCTTTAGGAATTTTGGCGTATAAACAAGGTCTTCAAGGTATCCGTTAAAGATCCCGGCCTTCTCGACGGCCTCCAGCATTCGCCTGGCTTCCTGGCCGTTTCTGCCCAAAGGTTTAGTGGTAATGACGGCTTTCTTATGCTTACAGCATAACATCACAGCGGGTTCATGAAGATTGTTCGGCAGCGAAATGCAAACGATGGTTACGTCGGGATTGGCGATCGCTTCCTCCATATCCGTTGTCTGATGCGCCACATTATAATCTTTGGCGAAACGCGCGGCACTTTCCGCACGTCGGGAATAAATGCTTACAATCTTGTCCTTGCTTCTCTGTCCCTGTAAAGAGTCGGCATAAAATCTTCCGATGAAACCGGAACCAAGCATCGCTATCTTCTGCATTATAATGGAATTTTAGGTGTGGTAATTCTGTCCCTGAAAAAAATGATAAAAAGTACAAGAACGGCGGCGGCTATACCTGCAGGAACCATCCAGATACCCAGCCAATTGTGGGTTTGCCCCGTTTTATAGTAGTCAACGACAAAGCCTGAGAACCTGGTGCCGATGTACATCCCTACGCCGTAAGTGGCGAAGGTGAACAAACCCTGCGCAGAATTTTTGATTTTCTCCCCGGCTTTCTTTTCGGTGTACATGTATCCGGTAACAAAAAAGAAATCATAACAGATGCCATGCATAATGATGCCGGCATAGAGCAACCATTCATTTGAACCCATGTCCCCGTTGCCAAAAGCAATGTACCGGATAATCCAACCGAGCATACCCAGAATCAGCATGTTCTTTACTCCAATACGGTTGAAGAGGAAGGGAATCGCAAGGATAAAGAGACCCTCTGAGATCTGTCCGAGAATCATCTTACCGGCTGCATTCTCCATTCCTTTTTCCACCAGGAACAGGTTGGCAAATCCATAATAAAATGACAACGGTATACAGATGAGGATAGCAGAGATAAAAAAGACAAAGTAGGACCTGTTCTTGGCCAGCACTATTGCGTCGGCCCCAATGGATTTCGAAAGCGAGCCTGCCCCGCGACCCTTGGCTGGTGTACTGGGAAGAAAAAAGCTGAGGACGCCCAATGCAGCCGAGGCAATAGAGGCCATGACAAAAGTGGTCGACGTTTTTTCAATGCCGAGTTTGCCTATCAGAAACCCGGCAATGATCCAGCCGAGCGTGCCAAATACCCTTATCCAGGGAAATTGTTTGCCCGGATCATTCATCTGCACAAATGCAATATTATTGGACAGCGCAATTGTTGGCATGTAGAGTAGTGAATACAAGAGTATGATCCAGTAGAAGGCTGTGTTGTCGACAATCTTTGTGGCAAGGAAAAGGACGAGGGCTCCAACAAGGTGCAATACAACCATTACCCTCTGCGCAGGAAAATACCGGTCGGCAATCATCCCTACAAAAAATGGCGAGATCATAGTTGCAATAGCCAGCGTACTGTAGGCATCGCCGATCTGAACATCACTGGAGTGAAGGTTGACACTCATGTAAGTTCCCATCGTGACATACCAGGCAGCCCAGATAAAATATTCAAGGAACATCATCGAGGTCAGTAATACACCCGTCGTCGACTTCATAATAAAAATTAAGTAATCAAATATACAGTTCAGACCGTCCTTTTTATGGAATACGGTGCAATAATTCTGAATAAGGTTAGAATGGAATGCCGAGGTTGATATAGGACCTCAGCTTTCGCGCCTGATCGCTATACATTGCGCTGACTTCGAGCGGGCCAAGCGCGAAATTATATCCAAGGCTTACGGCGTAACCCGAAAGAAAATTGGGCTTCTGCAGCAGGTTGTTGGTGCTGATAAAATTGTTAAAACCTCCGTTTGCCTTGGCCATGAGATAAAGATTGTTGTACATCTCATACCTGACCCCGATCTGCAGTGCGGCGATACTGGGGGTATTGATCGTATTCTCTTCCAGGCCGGCAAACAAAATCTGGTTGCGCATGGTCTTGGTCATTCCTCCGATCAGAAAGTCATTCAAAATGCTCTGGCGGTAGTTGAAATTGACGCCCAGTTGACCCATGCTGGTCAGGGTTACTTTGTTGGAAACCGGAATATAACCTTCACCATTTAGGATCAGGCGCTGGTAGTTGCCAAAAGAGATACCCAGGGAATCTGTGTTTGAAATGGGTTCCCCATTTGAATAATAAGTAAGACTGGGGCTTTGGTCGAAGACCCATCCAAATTCACCTTCGATCTTTATTCCCCTGACAGGATAGATATTTTTATTCAGTGTGTTCAGCGCGAAAAAACCGTAAGAAGTCAGATAGTTGTTCCTGCCACGGATCTCTAATTCCGATTGCAGCGATGGCTTATAACTGAGCCATTCAAAACGTGTTCCGGCGCCAATCGTAAAACGCCTGTCCATGGAATATTCAATTCTTGCCGAAGCTTTGAATTGCTGCTGTCCATAAAACCCGTCTTTTGTAAACCGGTCGTAGGTCGACACATCAAAATTATCGTATTGCGTACCAAGAATCAAAGCAAGGTGTTTTCCCCTCCCCAGGTATTGCAGGTGCTCAGCACGCGCCCGGAAATTCTCACCCAAATTGATCGTCACGAGATCGCGGGAGTGTGAGAGGATAAGATTCCGGCTTGTAAGGTTACCGATCAGACTGATGCCGGTAAAACTGTTGTAGTGTATGGCTAGCTTGGCAAACGATGCAGGATTTTCAACCACATCAAATTTAATCTTTACAGCGCCATCCTGAAGCGGCTCCAGGGAATAAACGATACGGCTATAATATCTTGTCCCAAACACCTTCCTCACCATTTTGGACAACCGTGTTGAAGTGTAGTAAGCGCCAGGTTCGAAACGCATGGTATGCTTGAAGAAATCGTCGGTTGTCCGGTTCAGCCCATTGATTTCGATCTCCGAGATCTTAATGGAATCCACCACGGGAAGTTTATGTTGCTTCACACCAAGTTTACCATATTTAAGGTCCAGGGAATCCGCAAGATTCCGGAGTGTAGGATACAGTGAATCTCCCTGTTTCATTCCTACATCCATGATTTCGTCGGCCTTATTGAAACCTGCCGCACTGAAATTGTCCAGCGGCATGTGCACGTAAAGATCACAGAGCTTAATATCGTCCTTGCTTGAGGAAGCTTCTTTGAAGAATACGATCTGCAGCAGGATCTGTAACGCGTTGGTCACTTTTTCTTTTGGTAGCAAACCCGTGGCCACCCTGCTTCCGATGATGTAGTCAGCTCCCATTTCCTTCACATCCTTTACCGGAAAATTTCTGACCAGCCCGCCATCGATCAGGCTCCTGCCATTGTTTTCAATTGCTGTAAAGAAAGAAGGGATGGCCATGCTGGAACGGATGGCGGTGATGATCTCACCGCTGTCAGAAACCACGGCTTCACCACTCGACACATCGGTACTGATACATTTGAAGGGGATGTTGAACTTTCCAAAATCCTTTACATTGTATACAGGGAAGAAGAGATCAGCGAATTTCAGCCAGAGTTCTTCTCCTTCAAGCACGCCACTGGGTAAACGAAAACCATGATTCACCCAGGGGAGTTCAATAGCATACTTGCTGTATTCCTCCTTTTCTTCCATCACTATTGCACGAAGCGAGGATTGATTGGTGAATAATTCGCTCCAGTCGATTTTCCGAAACAATTTTTCTATCTCCATCCCGGAATAACCCACGGAGTACAAGGCACCAATGATGCTACCCATGCTGGTTCCTGTCAGATAATCAATACGAATCCCCGCGGAGTCAATTGCCTTCAGCAGGCCAATGTGAGCAATACCTTTTGCACCGCCGCCGCTAAGTGTTAAACCGATTTTAGGGCGGTGTGGATTCGTTCGTTGCGCGTCAACGTTAGTAGTCACAAAAAAACATAAAAGGAACAGGAGGTTAAGAAGATGTCTTATAAGGAATCGGTTCATGATCCGGCCTGGGCTTCCAGCTCCATGATTTTCTCGAAAATTTTCTCGTAATCGGCATTCAGTTTGTCCAGTTCGGAACTGGCATACTTGTATTCCGATTCGCTTGCCGAAAATTTATCCTTGTCTGAATAGATCTGAGGATCACCGAGCGCCTTTTCTGCTTCCGACTTTATATTATTCAGATTCGCGATCCTTGCCTCTAGTTCCTGAAAAAGCCTTTGTTGCTTTTGCAGTTCTTTTTTTAGTTCCTTGTTTACCGGCTTTGAAGGGGCAGAAGCAACAACCGGTGTCGCCGGCTCGGCTTGCTTTTCTTTTTTCGCCTTAGCAGGTTTGGCTTCTGCTTTCAGACTTCTTTCCTTCCAGTCGGCCCATTCATCATAGGTGCCAATAAATTCCCTGATCTTGTAGTCGTCGATTTCCCAGATCTTATTCGCGGTTTTTTGAATGAAGTACCGGTCGTGACTCACCAGGATCAGGCTGCCCATGTATTTGTTCAGCGCATCGATCAGAAGGTCGCAGGAGTGCATGTCGAGGTGATTCGTAGGTTCATCCAGCAAAAGAAAATTCGCCTTGCTTACCATGGTTTTCGCCAGGGCCACCCTTGCTTTTTCTCCACCACTGAGTACCCGGATCTTTTTCTCAACATCATCGCCGCTGAAAAGAAAACACCCGAGCAGCGTCCTGAGCTCCTGTTCGGTCTGCTGACTTCCGGCGTTCTTCAGTTCATCAAGCACCGTGTTATTCAGGTTAAGGGCTTCCATCTGGTGCTGGGCATAGAAGCTGGGTTCAACATTATGACCCCATTTTCTAACTCCGTCAAAATCTTCGGTGCCGGCAATGATTCGCAACAGGGTCGACTTTCCCTTACCATTTGCACCAATCAGCGCGATCTTATCGCCTCGGTTGATTTCCGCCGCGGCATTATTGATGATCACATTTTCCCCAAAATGTTTGGAAACATCGGTAAGGGTCACCAGGGTCCGGCCGGGTTCCCTGTCGATGCGGAAATTGATCCGCATGTTGGGCCTTTCGAGGGAAGTCTCTTCAAGTTTTTCCAGCCTGTCGAGTCGTTTGACCGCACTCTGTGCCTGCGCGGCCTTGCTGGCCTTTGCCTTAAAGCGTTCTATGAATCTTTCCTGTTGACGGATATAATCCTGCTGGTTTTCAAATGCACGCTGTGCCAGTTCCATCCTCAACTCTTTCTCGGTCTCATAGAAAGAATAGTTTCCATTGTAGATGTGCAGCTGCCGTTGATACAGCTCCACGATTTTGGTTACCATTCTATTCAGGAAATATTTATCATGGCTCACGATCACTACGGATCCCTGGTAGTGCTGAAGGTATTTTTCAAGCCATTCAATGGAAGGCAGATCAAGGTGGTTGGTGGGTTCATCAAGTAATAGCAAGTCGGGCTGCTGCAGGATCATCTTGGCCAGGAGCACCCTCATTCTCCATCCTCCGCTGAATTCTCTGAATGGCCTGTTAAGGTCGGCGTTTGCAAAGCCGAGTCCCTGAAGCACCTCTTCGGTTTTATGGTGTATGTTATACCCGTCAAGGGTGTCCATTTCATGGAGCTTGTCGGTATACAGATTCAGCAGGGTTCCCTGTTCCGGGCTGTCGGCGACGGCATGTTCCAACTGGTTCCCTATAACTTCTATTTCTTTTTCAAGTTGCAGCACTTTTTCGAAAGCGCCAAGGGCCACTTGCAGGATCGATTCACCGCTCTCGAAACTAAGCAGGTCCTGGTGCAGATAACCAACGCTGGTGCTGCGGCTTCTCTCGACGGTGCCTTCAGACGGAAGGTATTCGCCTACGAATACTTTTAGCAGAGTTGACTTACCCGTTCCATTGTAACCGATCAGACCGATACGCTCTTCAGGCTGTATATGCCAGGTAGCATTCTCCACGATTACTCTTGCACCAAATTCAAAGGTTACGTTTGTTAGTCCAGCCAGCATAAAATCACACAGGTTTGTTAAAAGGCGATGCAAAAATATGACAATCAACCCGGATACCTTTTAACAACTACCTTTGCGAAAATTCGCTGAGTTTATGAGAAAACTGGTGATACCCATCGTGCTGTTGCTGGTAGGCTTCTTCATCTTCAGAGCGCTGACCAACGAGCCCGGAAAAACCAGGCCTGCCAAACCCGAACCCATATCCGTGGGAAAGCAGTCTGCAGTGTTTATGAGTTCCTTCAAGTCCTTACTGGATTCTTATTATCATCTCAGGGATGCATTTGTTTCGGGGAACCTGGCTTCTGTCGATAAAATGAATGTCATGGTTAAAACTGCAGCCGACAGTTTAAAGATTGATGATATCCAGGGCGACACCGCAGGCACGATACGAGAGACCGCCCGCTACTTTAGCGGCACAATCGGAACCACGGCTGCCACCCTCGCCACCAAAAAAGACATTGAATCCAAGCGAAAGGAATTTGATGTACTCACCGATGCGCTCTGGAACCTTACCAGAACGGTGAAGTACAACGGACAGAAAATATATTATCAATATTGCCCGATGGCTTTCGACAACAAGGGCGCATACTGGCTGAGCCAGGATAAGCAGATCCGCAACCCTTATTTCGGAAGCAAGATGCTCACTTGCGGAGAGACGACCGATTCGGTGGATTACAGTAACTGACAAATATGCGTTCAATTCTTCTCGTGGTTTTTGTTGCAATTACTATAACTGCTTTTCCGCAGAAGAAGTACACCATCAGCGGATATGTTCGTGATTCGTTGTCGGGAGAATCACTGATCAGTGCCTCCGTAGCCATCGAGGGCCAGGCCAGGGGCATCAACAGCAACCAGTATGGCTTTTTTTCCATCACTCTGCCAGAAGGCAGTTACCGGGTCGCCGCGAGTTTCACCGGATATCAGCCCATCGACACATTGATCGAACTTTATGACAATCAGGTCATCAATTTCAACCTGCTACAGCGGGCGCTGCTGGCCGAAGTGGTGATCTCCTCTGTAAGAAAAGACAATAATGTACGGGCGGCCCAGATGGGCAAGATCGATCTCTCCGTGAACAGGATCAAGTCTCTTCCTGTGCTGATGGGAGAGGTAGACATACTAAAGACCCTCCAATTGCTACCCGGTATTCGGAATGCCGGCGAAGGGAATACCGGCATGTATGTACGTGGCGGCGGCCCGGACCAGAACCTGATCATGCTAGATGAAGCCATTGTATACAATTCGGCACATCTCTTCGGTTTCTTTTCGATATTCAATTCTGATGCGATCAAAAACATTTCTGTCATAAAAGGCAGTATGCCCGCCCAATATGGCGGCAGGCTTTCCTCCGTGCTTGATGTGGCTATGAAGGAAGGAAACATGAAAAAATATGAAGTGGAGGGCGGGCTGGGTCTCATAGCCTCAAGGATCTCAGTGCAGGGACCGATAAAAAAAGACAAGGCCTCATTTATCGTGTCTGCGAGGCGCACCTATTTTGACGTACTGACCAAACCTTTCATTAGCAAGTCGAGCGATTTTTATGGCTCCGGATATTATTTCTACGACCTTAACACCAAGGTTAACTATAAGTTTTCGGACAGAGACAGAGTTTACCTCAGCGGGTATTTCGGAAGAGATGTTTTTACCTTTAACAACAGGGAGAGGGCGTTCAAGGCTGACATACCCTGGGGTAATTCCACAGCAACTCTTCGCTGGAACCATGTATTCAACAGAAAACTTTTCGCTAATACAACGGTGGTGTACAACGACTACAAGTTTGCATTCGGTGCCACACAGAAAGATTTTCAGATCAAACTGTCTTCGGGCATCAGAGACCTGAATGCAAAGCTTGATTTTGATTATTATCCTGCTGCGGGGCATCGAATTAAGTTTGGTGGCTTGTACACCTATCACACTTTTGTTCCCAATGTGGTGTCTGGAACCCAGGGCGAGACTACTTTCGAGCCAAACAATGACAGTAAAAAGTTTGCCGGAGAGATGGCTGCATATGTCCAGGACGAGTGGGACATCAGCAGCAGGATAAATGTGAATGCCGGCCTGCGCTACAGCGGGTTTACGCAGCTTGGTCCATATACCATCTATCAGCGCGACGTAGATGGAAATAAAACCGACAGCAGTTTTTATGGCCGGGGGAAGGGCGTAAAAACCTATGGGGGTCCTGAGCCGAGGCTGACCATACGGTACAGCATAGACGATGAAACATCGTTAAAAGCAGGCGTGACCAGAAACCTTCAGTATATACACCTGGTTAGTAATGCCGGCTCAACTTTACCAACCGATCTTTGGGTGCCGAGTACCTACAGGGTGAAACCGCAGATCAGCTGGCAATATGCCGCGGGGCTGTTCAAAAACTTTCATGACAACCAGTTTGAAACATCGCTGGAAATATATTACAAGGACATGCGCAACCAGATCGAATACGGGGAAGGGTATACGCCCTCGCTAAATGATCCGGAAGACGATTTCGTTTTTGGCCGCGGGTGGAGCTATGGCGCGGAAGTTTTCATCAACAAAACGCGGGGCCGTCTCACTGGCTGGATAGGATATACACTTTCGTGGACCTGGCGAAAATTTGATGCGCTGAATGAAGGAGAAAAATACCCAGCCAAGTATGACCGCAGACACGACCTTTCGGTTGTAGCTAGTTACGAATTGTCGGACCGATGGAAATTCTCAGGGGTGTTTGTTTTTGGATCAGGAAATGCCACCACACTGCCTGAAAGGTTTTATATTGTTGATGGGGTGCTGACCCAGGAATATAGCAAGGTGAACCAATACCGAATGCCCTCATATCATCGACTGGATCTGTCGGCTACCTATACACCAAAAAAGAGACCTAACAGGAGGCTTGAACAAAGCTGGGTATTCAGTGTGTATAATACTTATAGCAGGCTCAATCCTTATTTTATCTATTTTGATCAAACAGGCAGCGCCTACGATGGAAGTCTCGAGATAAATGCATTACAAGTTTCACTTTTTCCAATTATTCCTGCCGTGACCTGGAACTTTAAATGGTAAGATATCAGGGAATATATTTGAATATTACCATTGCATTTTGTTGTTCTGTTGAAGTAATCCTCACCTCATATTGCTGTGTGCCGGTGTCCACAATCATCAGCGAAGTGTTTGGCGGAATCTCTCCAAGATTTTCCGCCACCATTACCAATTGATGTTCCGTGATATTTTTATCCAGGTTGATATCAAGTTCTATAGCTGTTTCTGTGAGGCGCTGTTTAGAGATCAGCAGTTTATTATCGAGGTATACCGAAACTGTGTCGTTATCGACGGTACCATTGTCATAGATTTTCAGCGAAACTTTTCCCGACGAAGTGGTAATTGTTCTCACCAGTTCATTTTTCCTGCTCGTCAACACCCTTGGGATCTCGATGGCAGGTGATTTCTTTGCAAGCATCTTGCTGAGACTGTCTTCAGGAATTTTCGCCAGGTTATTGTTTCCGGGAACTGCTGAACTTCCGGGTGTTCTTGGCACCGGTGGCTTCGCAGGAGTCTTTTTCGCCTTAGGATTGGTGGCCAGTGGCTTTGCAGGGCGCTCGGATTTCTTTGCGATAACCGGAGGTTCTTTACTTTCGGAGGTCTTTGGCCGGTCCTTTGGAACAGTTGCCTTTCTTTCCAATGGTGCCGGTTCTTTGGAGCGTTCAGGAACCCTGACCACAGGAGGATTGCGTTTATGCGGTTTGTCGAGAAAGGTTTCTTTATAGAAATCGGAATTCTCGACCTTTCTGAGAAAGACCGTCCCGTGTCCGCAATTAGTAGAATCTTGCGTGCTGATGCTGGTGTAGGTTCCCTCCAGGAATTCTTCATCGCCTACTTTGGAATATTGCAGGAAGCAGGTCATCAGACAGGCTCCGCCACCGAGAGATTTTACTTCCAGCAGTTTGTTTTCTTCCAAAAGGACTTTTTTCGATTTGGTGTTGATTGAGCCATAACAGGAGGCCTTACCATAGAATACGGTGGTCTTGTAAGAATACGTCACTCCATTGAAAGATTTTTCATCCTGCAGGATCTGCGTTTCGAATTTGTATCGGTCCTCGATGCTTAATGAATCGGCAAATCTGCCGGACAGCGACTGGCGAAAATGTCCCCTCCATATGCCAGTCATATTTTGAGAAAATGCCGGAGTAAGCGATAGCAGAAAAAAACTTAGTAAAATTAAACGCATGTCAAAAACTTCGATGGCAAATTACCTAATAATGAAAAGGTTCTGTAAAATATACACCGATGTTGTCTGCAAATAGTTCGTTAAATTTGCGGCTCCAAAAAAGAGGACGAATATAATGATCAAGATCACATTACCGGATGGATCAATACGGGAATATGCAGACGGAACTACCGCTCTTGATATCGCCAGGTCAATCAGTGAGGGGCTGGCAAGAAAAGTGCTGGCTGCTCAGGTGAATGGAAAAGTTTGGGATGCCACCAGGCCGATAAATGCTGATGCAACTTTGAAATTGCTCACCTGGGACGACAACGACGGTAAATCAACATTCTGGCATTCTTCCGCACACTTGCTTGCCGAGGCGGTTGAGTCGATCTATCCGGGAGTGAAGTTCTGGGTGGGGCCGGCTATAGAAAAAGGTTTTTATTACGACATGGATCTTGGCGGCAGGCAGCTCACGGAAGATGACTTGCGGGTGCTCGAAAAAAAAATGAATGAGCTGGCCAGGGAAAACAACAATTATATCCGCAAAGAGGTCTCCAAGGCCGATGCGGTTCATTATTTTCAGGATAAGGGAGACGAATACAAGCTCGATCTGCTGCAGGGACTTCAGGATGGCGACATCACTTTCTATTCTCAGGGAAAATTCACCGACTTGTGCAGGGGCCCCCATGTTCCCGCGACTTCTCTAATTAAGGCGATCAAGCTGACCAACGTATCTGGAGCATTCTGGAAAGGAGATGAGAAAAATAAAATGCTCACCCGTGTTTACGGGGTCAGTTTTCCCAATCAGAAGGAGCTGGATGAATACCTGCTGATGCTGGAAGAAGCAAAGAAAAGGGACCATCGCAAACTCGGAAAGGAATTAGGCATCTTCACCTTTGATGACGAAGTGGGCCCGGGCTTACCGCTTTGGATGCCAAATGGGGCTGTCATCATCGAAGAGTTGGAAAAACTCGCCAAACAAACCGAGGATAAAGCCGGATATAAGCGTGTTGTCACCCCGCACCTGGGTAAGGAGAGTCTGTACCTTACATCCGGGCATCTGCCATATTATGCGGATGGGATGTTTCCACCAATGGAGATGGATGGAACGAAGTATTATCTCAAGGCGATGAACTGCCCTCATCACCACAAGATCTTTGCGGCGGAATCCCGCAGCTACCGGGAATTGCCCCTGCGGCTGGCAGAATACGGCACCTGTTATCGTTACGAACAAAGCGGAGAATTATTCGGACTGATGCGCGTTCGCTGCCTGCATATGAATGATGCGCATATCTATTGCACCCGCGAACAGTTCTTTGAGGAATTCAAGGCAGTGAACGACATGTACCTGAAGTACTTCAAGATCTTCGGTATTGATAAATATGTGATGCGTTTCAGCTTGCACGATCCGGCCAAACTCGGGGAGAAATACATCAATGAACCAGAACTATGGCTGGAGACCGAGGCCCTGGTACGCGATGCCCTGGTGCGCACAAATACCCCATTTGTGGAAGTGGCAGGCGAGGGGGCCTTTTACGGACCTAAAATTGATGTACAGATCTGGAGCGCCATAGGACGTGAATTTACGCTGGCCACAAACCAGGTCGACTTCGCCCAGGGCAAAAGATTTAAACTCAGTTTTACCAACAAGGATAATCACCCTGAAACGCCGTTGATTATTCACCGGGCGCCCTTGGGAACCCACGAAAGGTTCATTGGTTTCCTTCTCGAACACTACGCGGGCAGGTTCCCGCTTTGGCTTGCGCCGGTTCAGGTTAAGATTCTGCCCATTAGCGACAAGTTCCAGGGCTATGCACAAACAATTTTGGAAACACTGAAAAATGCTGATATTCGTGCCGAGGTGGATGACAGAAGTGAGAAAATCGGTAAGAAGATCCGCGACACCGAATTGATGAAAGTTCCCTATATGCTGATCATTGGGGAAAAAGAAGTGAATGAACAAAAGATCTCCGTACGGCGTCATGGTAAAGGTGACGGCGGTAGCCTCGCCCTTCAGGAATTCCTGGACACCATCAGAACAGAAATAAGAGAACGAAAATCAGAATAACGATCTTTTACCCAAAAGGATCATTTATCAAAAAAACAACCTTTAGTTTCCCCCGGGAAGGAGACAACATTAATTATGGCATTTCCACCAAGACAACCCCGCGGTAGTTTTAACCCGAGGTTCAAAAGAGAACAACAACAGGAACACAGAACAAACCAGATGATACGCGTACCCCAGGTGCGATTGGTTGGTGATAACGTCGAAGTAGGTGTCTACCCGATCCAGGACGCGATGCGAATGGCACAGGAACAACAGCTCGACCTCGTTGAGATCTCACCACAGGCCGATCCGCCTGTTTGCAAGATTATCGATTACAACAAATTCCTTTACGAGAAAAAACGGAAGGAAAAGGAGATGAAGGCGAAGAGTAAATCCGCCGAAGTAAAGGAAATACGCTTCACTCCGGGTACAGATGATCACGACTTTGATTTCAAATCCAAACACGCAGAAAGTTTCCTCAAAGAGGGCAATAAAGTCAAAGCCTATGTCCAGTTCAAAGGACGGGCGATCATGTTCAAGGAAAGAGGCGAACTACTGCTCTTGAAATTTGCCGAGAGACTGGCAGAAGTTGGGCAGCCCGAGGCACTTCCAAAGATGGAAGGAAAAAGGATGCTTATTATTTTTGCTCCCAAGGCACAAAAGAAAAAATCCAGTCAGGACAAATAGTAACCCTGCAAAATTTTTATGCAAAGCGCAGCACTTGGTTGCGCTTTTTTTATTGTCAGCTTCAGATGCCTGCCGACTTATTGCTCCACAACGGGCATCGCGGGAGACGCAGACGGAATCAAGATCAGACGAGTGAAACATGAGTCTCAGATAAGATCCCGCCTGCAAATCCGACAAGGAACAAACTATTTGATATCCAATAATTCTACATCGAAAACGAGGGTGCTATTTGGGCCAATTGCCGCGCTCACCTGGCGGTCGCCGTAACCCAGTGCCGGTGGGATGAAGAAACGCCATTTGCTACCCTGTGGCATGAGTTGCAGGCCTTCTGTCCAACCCTTTATCACCATATTGAGCGGAAAAGTCGCGGGTTGTCCGCGATTGACGGAACTGTCGAATACTGTGCCATCGACGAGCGTGCCGTGGTAATGACAGGTGACGCTGTTTTTTGCGGAAGGCTTCGGTCCATCACCTTCTATCAATACCTGGTACTGCAATCCGCTGGGGAGTACAACAACCCCTTCGCTGGATTTGTTTTTTTCCAGGAATTCCTGTCCTGTTTTCAGGTTTGTCGCAGCCTGATCATTTTTTCGCCTTGATAATTCGTCGCTGACGCCCATAGTATATGTTTCCGCAAAATTAGGGATTCCGAAATTTATCCACCTTGTTCAGGTATCGGCTCTGAATTTGCTTAATTTTAGGCAGACAAAAAACAATGATTATGATAGAAGAAAAAAATAAAGGACAGAATGGACAGAACGGGCACAGCGGAGAAGCATCATCTCCGTTAACTACCCGTCAGGGCCACCCCATATTCAATAATCAAAGTCTCAGAACCATCGGAAACCGGGGTCCTGCAACCCTGGAGAATTATCAGTTTATAGAAAAACTGTCCCACTTCGACAGGGAGCGTATACCGGAGCGAGTGGTGCACGCGAGAGGTGCTGGAGCACATGGTGTTTTTGAATCCTACGGCACGGTGGGCAAAGAGCCGATTTCAAAATACACGCGTGCAAAACTATTCCAGGAAAAGGGAAAGAAAACACCCTTGTTCGTCCGATTCTCGTCGGTAATCCATGGTGGTCATTCTCCGGAAACACTCAGAGACCCAAGAGGCTTCGCTGTTAAATTTTACACTGAGGATGGCAACTGGGATCTGGTGGGGAACAACCTCAAAGTCTTTTTCATTCGCGATGCGATGAAATTTCCCGATCTCGTGCACTCGTTCAAACCCGATCCGGTGACTAACCAACAGGATGGCGAGCGCATATTTGATTTCATCAGTGGCACGCCCGATGCCATGCACATGATCACATTCCTTTTTAGCCCCTGGGGTATTCCCGCCAATTACCGGCAGATGCAGGGTTCCGGAGTGAATACTTACAAATGGGTGAACAAGGCCGGTGAGGCGGTATTGATCAAATACCACTGGGAGCCGCTGCAGGGGATAAAAAATCTTACCCAGGCACAGGCTGAAGAGATCCAGGGAAAAAATTTTAATCATGCCACACAGGATCTTTACCAGGCTATAGAAAAAGGTGAATTTCCCGAGTGGGAACTTTGCGTACAGATCATGAGCGATGGTGAGCACCCCGAACTGGATTTCGATCCGCTGGATGACACCAAAATTTGGCCCATAGATCAATTCCCCTTCCTTCCTGTTGGTAAGATGACGCTCAACAGAAATCCGGTGAACTATTTCGCTGAAGTGGAACAGGTGGCCTTCGGTACCGGTGTACTGGTTGACGGATTGGATTTTTCCGACGACAAAATGTTGCAGGGAAGAACTTTCTCCTATTCCGACACGCAGCGCCATCGCGTGGGTACCAATTACCTCCAATTGCCAATCAACGCGCCACTGAAGAAACCGGCTACGAATCAAAGAGACGGTTCAATGGCTTTTCACCAGGATATCGCACCCGGCACGAATGCCCATGTGAATTATGAACCATCCAGTCTCGGTGGACTAAAGGAAGCGCCTAAGACCAACGAAGAGTACACACCCATGTACCAGGCAAAACTGGTGAGGGAGAAGATCAGCAGGCAGAACAACTTCAAGCAGGCTGGTACCACCTACAACAATTTTCAGGATTGGGAAAGAGATGAGCTCATTCTGAACCTGGTGAACACACTGGCGCCCGTGAAGAAACATGTTCAGGACAAGATGATTGAACTGTTCACGCAATGTGATGCTGACTATGGAAGAAGGGTTTCTGAAGGTTTGAAAATGGCATCGAGCCAGCATATGCAGAAAGGACCCATCGGAGCAGCCCACACCGGGGACGCAGTAAAGGAAGCTGCGAATGTTTCAAAAGAATCAAAACCATATTAATTAAGTCTATTCATTACAGAAACCGTTTTTTCCATGTGAGAAACGGTTTCTTTTTTTAATACTATTCCCGGTATGGAAAGCACGGAGATCAGGTTATTTAATGCGGCACGGACGGGCAACCTGGCCGATATTCAGGAGCTGATCGAAGAAGGAGCAGATGTGAACATTGAAGACGATCGGGGGTTCACGCCACTTATTGTTGCCAGTTATAACGGACAACTTGAAGCAACCCGTTTGCTACTGAATGCAAGGGCCGACATTGATGCCCGTGACGCAGGGGGCAACACGGCGCTGATGGGTGTTTGTTTCAAAGGCTACCCGGAGATAGCGGAACTGCTTGTTCAAAGAGGAGCTTCCCTGGACCTCCAGCACAGTAATGGGGGCACCGCCTTGATGTTTGCCACAATGTTTGGGAGAAATGAGCTCGTGAAATTCATGCTGGATAAGGGCGCGGACAAGTCGATCAAGGACAAAAGGGGACTAACAGCTACCGACCTCGCCATACAACAAGGAAACGTTGAAGCAGCTGAACTGCTTTACAAAGACTGATCCTTTTTCAATTCTTCTTTGAAGAAAGTCAATCCTTCAGCCCAGGAATTAATCCTGGTGTGAGTGTTTGCGTTCAGATTGTGACCGGAGGTAAACATCAGGGCTTTGCCACGGAAACTGTCGAGATTTTTCAGATGATCATCGATCATGTAGTCTGTGGCAATTATACTTTTGTCGCCGCAGAATATGATATGCGTCCAGTTGATGAATGGAAAATGATCTGCCAGCCAGGCTTTTTTCTCAGGCAAAGAATAAGGGAATTCCATCGCCGCCGAAACGATGTACACTTCATAATTCTTCATTAGTGATTGTAAGGCTTCCACCGCCCCTTCCATCACCGGTACATCCCGAAAAAAATCTTTTGATGTAACATATGTTCTCAGCTGGCCGTCCGGAAGTACCTCCGCTTCTTTTTTCCAGTCAAAATCCTTTTTTGTCAGCAGTTCCCCTGAGTCACGTTTGTGCCATTTGATGAATTGCAATACGGTGTCTGCTATCACCCCATCCATGTCGATGGCTATCGATTTTTTTGTAAGGCTCATAATTGTGTCAACTGAGAATGATCACTTCTCTTTTTTTTGATTGTAAAGCAGCGAAGTTACACCAGAGAGCAATAATCCAAAAAGAAGCGCCCACCAGAAATTTCTCACGTGGAAGCCATCAAGGATCTTGCTGGCCAGGAGAATGATGATCGCGTTGATCACAAAAAGAAAAAGGCCCAGTGTCAGCAGGGTGATGGGGAGTGTAAACAGGATGAGGAGCGGACGCACAATGGCGTTCAGCACCGCCAGTACCAGCGCAAGTAAAATGGCTGTCCAGAACGAATCCATTCCGACACCACTAAGTATGTAAGAGAGTCCAAACGCTACAATGGAAGTGATGATGAGACGCATGATCATGGCCGATTGTTTTGGACAAAGCTAGGGCATCCTATGCAGATCGGGGTTGCGGATTCAAGGTCCGGGTCTATGGACTTACCTTTGGGTATGAGCTATTTCAAAGAGCTGCACTCCCTTCTGAAAACCGAAAAGGAAGAAGATAAAAAGATTTACGAGCAGTTAATACATTCCTCTACTGTCATCGACCGAAGAAGAAGTGGCCTGAACTGGTATCCGGTGGCCATCCGGGGCTCAGAAATGAGCAGGGGAGATTATCTCACTATAGAAATCGAACGAACCACCAATCAGGATATCACCCATCAGCTGAGGTTCGGCATGCCTGCAGCCCTTTTCTCCGGCCATGATCCGAAAGAAAACAGAGCCGAAGGCATCATCACGCATATCAATGGAAATAACCTGAAGTTGACGCTGAACACCGATGAATTGCCGGACTGGTCGGGCGATGGCAAACTGGGGGTAGACCTTTTGTTCGACGACAACAGTTACGATGAAATGTTCACTGCGCTCAAAAGTGCCGAAGCCTTGTCTGATAGACAAAAGGATGGACACCTGGTGCGGGTGCTTACCGGCCTGGATGAGCCCGGCTTCGATCAGCGGGCCCAACAGGTGGAGATTACCGGGTTGAATTCCACCCAGCAGATCGCTGTGCATCGCATACTCGCAGCCGAGGACCTGGCCATTGTGCATGGCCCGCCGGGCACGGGTAAAACGACAACGGTTGTAGTCGCAATAGGTGAATTGATCCGCCGTGATGGCCGGCAAATCCTGGTCAGTGCACCGAGTAACATTGCGGTTGACCTGCTTTGTGAAAAATTGGCTGCTCAGGGTTTGAATGTGCTGAGGATCGGCAACCCGGTAAGAGTGTCCGAACACTTGATGTCGCTGACCCTTGAGGACAGGGTAGCTCAGCATCCTTCAATGAAAACCCTTAAAACGCTGAAGAAAAGGGCCAATGAGTTCAGGGCACTCGCGCACAAGTATAAACGCAATTTTGGCAAGGCGGAAAGAGAACAAAGACAGGCTTTGTTTTCCGAAGCAAAGAAACTAATGCGGGATGTGGAAGAGACGGAAAAATATGTAACCAACGACATTATTTCCAGGGCCGAAGTAATCGCCAGCACCCTGGTGGGAGCTAATCATTCTTCGATTCGCCATCTCCAATTTGAAACTGCTGTAATTGACGAGGCCGGACAATCCCTGGAACCCGCTTCATGGATCCCGGTGGTGAAAGCCAGGAAACTCATACTTGCCGGTGATCATTTTCAATTGCCGCCAACTGTGAAGTCGCCCGAGGCAGCAAGAAACGGATTGTCGGTGACCCTGCTTGAAAAGGCTGTTGCCCTTCATCCCGATACCGTGGTGTTGCTGGAAGAACAATACCGGATGAACAGAAAGATCATGGAATATTCATCCAGGTTCTTTTATAACGGGAAGCTGAGGGCCGCTGATGGAGTGGGAGAATGGATGGTTTTTGACGAAGATGAACCGCTGCTATTCATCGACACCGCAGGCTGCGGGTTCGATGAAAAGTTGGATGGCACCAGCTCTACCAATCCCGAAGAAGCTGCGTTTTTACTGAAGCATTTGTCTCTTTACGTGAATGAAGTTTCCGGTCGGGTAGCGCCGGAGAAATTTCCAACAATTGCCGTGATTTCTCCATACAAACAGCAGGTGGAATTATTAAAGAGTCTTTTTGAACACGCTGCCGACCTGGTAGCCCTGCGCCGGAAGATCACGGTCAATACGATCGACAGCTTCCAGGGTTCCGAAAGAGACGTTGTATACATCAGCATGACCCGAAGCAACAACGATAACATCATCGGTTTCCTCGCAGATATCAGGCGTATGAATGTGGCCATGACGAGGGCGAGGAAAAAGCTGGTTGTTATTGGCGACAGTGCTACGCTGTCTGTATCTCCTTTTTATCTCAATTTCATTAAGTACGCTGAAACCAGCAACAGCTACAAAAGCGCCTGGGAATTTATGGGGGATTAACCGGGACTGTATTCATCCTTAACACCCTGATGATATTTTGTTATTTTAGCCCGGCATGACCCCAATTCAATTGCTGCGAAGTTTTGCCATTCCCATGCCGGATCTACTGTTCTGCATCCTTGTTTTATTTTACATGGTCAATGGTAATCTCTATATCAATTCACAATCGCTCACGTCGGATGAATCCTCTTTTTATGATTATGCAAAACGTTTGGCCAGCGGTCAACCCGAACGCGTAAAACCCGAAACGGACAACAGTAAGATGCCTGTCAGCGTGTTGAATATTGTGCCAAGGGCATTGCAGCAGGCAATTGATCCTGAGCTGAGAAAATCTGACCTTGGCTGGAGCGACATGATCATGGGTCGAAGAGTGACACTGTTGTTTTCCCTGCTGACTATTATGCTGATATACCGTTGGGGAAGCGCTTTATACGGGATAGAAGCCGGCTGCTTCGCGGCCTTTTTGACCGCATTTTGTCCCAACCTCCTTGCCAGTGCGGGGCTTGTGACCACCGACAGTTATTCTGTATTTATGCTATTGTGGACTTTTTATCTGCTATGGCAATTCTGCAACAAGGGCAACTGGAAATATTTCATCTTGTTTTCGGCAGCAGTGGCGATATCACAGTTGGTGAAACAATCGCTTTTTCATTTGTATATCCTGATCCCGGTTTGCCTGGTCATATGGGCCATCATCAACAAGGTTCGCATGAATCCCCAGCGCGCCCTTGGTTACTTATTTGTCTTTGTTGTCATCAACCTGCTCATAATAAATTCGGGGTATTATTTCTTTCGAACTGGAATGCTGTTGAAGGATTATCATTTTATGAGCAGGCTATTTCTTTCGTTTCAGGCTTCGCTTCCGTCGTGGTTACCCATGCCGTTTCCTAAACCTTTTATTGACGGACTGGACATGGCCAAGTACTACGACCAGGTCGGAGGAGGCATCGATGGAGTCAGTTCCTTTGGCAAGGTGACCGTTCTGGGCAGGGCTTCGACTGGTGGCAGTTTTTGGTATTACTATATTGTGTCATTGTTCTTCAAGATGCCAATAACTTATATGGTACTCATCTCTTGGGCGGGCATAGTACTTGCCGGACAGAGAACCATTCGTGAATTCTCCCGCAGGGAATTTTTCCTGGTGATGCCTGTGCTTTATTATTTGGCCGTATTTAGCTTCGCATACAAAACACAAACTGGCCTGAGGCACGTGATATTTGTTCTGCCATTTTTGTACCTGCTCAGCAGTTCTCTAATCGGTTTTGTGCACAGTTTTTATCAGAAAGCCATCGTTGGGTTGCTTGCAACATTCCTGGTCGTAAGTGTGTTGAGATACTGGCGGAACTATTATCCTTACACCAATGAATTTATTCTACAAAAAGAACTCGCCTACCGGTATGTGGGAGCTTCTAACCTGGAATTTCAGCAGGGACGGAAATTTGCGGACAAATACCTCGAGCAGCATTCCAACGTGAAGCTGGCGGGCGAACAGGCTGGTTCAGGCAGATATCTCATCAATACTTCGGATTACCTCGATATCTGGAACCGGCATCGGTTCGACTGGCTGCGGAAATATAAACCGATTGGCCATGTCGCTTACAATTGGTTGCTGATCGACGCGCCGGCAGAACCACAGACAGAAAATCAATCTTCAGATGATCGCAGGTAAAAAACTGGTCGTATGCATGCCCGCCTTCAATGCCGGCAAGACCCTGGAACAGACTTTCAGAGGCATCCCGGAAGGCATTGTAGACGAGGTGATACTTGTTGACGACCATAGCGCTGATGACACCGTTGAAGTGGCTCAAAGGCTTGGGATAGCTCACATTATTGAACACGACGTCAATAAGGGTTATGGTGGCAATCAGAAAACCTGTTATCAGCGCGCGTTGGAACTGGGAGGGGAAGTGATCATCATGCTGCATCCCGACTACCAGTATAATCCTTCACTGATACCGGCAATGGCCGAACTGGTGGCAAGAGATATCTATCCCGTAGTGCTGGGTTCGCGTATACTTGGAAAAGGTGCAATGAAATTGGGCATGCCTGCCTGGAAATATTTTGCCAACAGGTTCCTGACACTGGGGCAGAATATCATGCTTGCACAAAAACTTTCGGAATACCACACCGGGTATCGGGCCTACAATTGTGAGGTGTTGAAGTCGATTAACTTCATGGCCAATGATAATGGATTTGTATTTGACAATCAGTTACTGGCGCAGGTGATTTACAAGGGATATATGGTGGGGGAGATCTCTTGCCCGGCAAAATATTTTCCTGACGCCTCTTCAATTGGATTTACCGATTCAATGCAATATGGATTGGGTGTAGTGAAGACTTCGTTGATGTTCAGGTTAAATAAATGGGGGATAGTGAGGTCCGAAATCTTCCGCTGAATTATTTTCCAAAATGGAAGAATTCCAAATCGAAAACTTTCGCGGAAGATTTCGGCCTGCCGTAGTAACAGTCTGAGCTAAAAATTATTTGAGATGTCCGACCACCATTTGGCGCGTGCCCAGTTGTCGTAATAAATGACGTTGGTGAATGACGCCTTCTCGCGATACAATCCTAGCCGGACAAATTGCTGAGTAGTTACATAATTACCCCACGGAAGTCTATTTTCGGGTGCCCTTGGATGATTATCGTTATCCAGGGAAGCCCATTGAGCCTGCGTATACAGCTGCATGGTCGGAAAGTTTTTCTTGCTAAAAACGCCCTTGAACGATTTTTCCCCTTGCAGCTTGTGCCAGATTTCAACTAGTCCATCGTTATTAGGACTAAACTTAATTCTTATCATGAAATCATGCCAGACGCCTTTTGCGGGATTATTGAGAAAGGTATAGCCCTGATTTACAGTATAATTCGCATACCATGTAGATGGCAGTTGCTTCAGCAGTCCTGTATAGAACTGGATGCCCATGTTATTACCGGTCATATTGATGGCTATCGGTGGGAGAGAGAATGAACGGTGATGCCACTGTGCAAGGATGCACCATCCGGATGGAGTTACCCAGTTAGTGGGTAAGTACATCGAAAATCCATAAACAAAATCATCACCTGGCACCTCCTGGGTGTAGCCGTGTTGTATATCCTTGTAGTGGTTCATTTCACAACGTTCGCCGGTTGTGCCGGGTTCAGCATCTCCGGGCCGAACCGTCATACGAATGGCATAGTTCCCTTCACGTACGGGGATCTGGGAACGATTTCCTCTTAAATACTGTGCATTGATGTCGCGGCAAGAGACTCCATCAAACTGCTGATCCCATGGAAGTTCCATATTTCCAATAACTTCTCCATAATTCACAGCATCGCTTGATACCACAGCCGTGCTATATGGAGCAGGTGTTTCAGTTTCAGCGACAATTGATTTTTGACAAGAAGAAAATAACAGTACAGAGGAGGCGATAGCAGACAGGGGCAGCCATGCTGAATTCTTTCTCATAATCAGGATTTATTAGCTATAGTTATGAAAGCACATGAGCGTCGCAGGAGAGACGAAAGTACGGGGTCGGCAACTTGTCAACGCTTACGGCTTCGTGAATGCCTTGCAATTATCAAAAACCGTGCTAACTATTGAACGGGGAATATTTTTCACATATTTTAATCTGATTTTAAGGTGTGTATTGGAAGGAGAGCCGCTTTAAGCTTCGGGAACTATACCCCTTATGACGTTGGATGTTTTTTGAATCCAATACTCTCCCGGTTTTTGCCGGAAACCTGAAAATGAATTTTACCCTGGATCTCATCCAAAGAGATAAGATCGTCGGTATCTCCTAATACTTCATCGATGAGGCCGTACTGTTGGGCTTCAATGCTGTTCATGAACCGGTCGCGACGGAACATTTCTTCTATTTCTTCCCGGCTGTGACCGGAATATTTGCCAATCAGGTAAAAGATCTGATTTTGCAGTCGTTCCTGCTCTTTATAGGCAATACGGACGTCCTCCGTATATCCTTTGGCACCCCCGCCGGTAGGATGCATATGAATGGTAGCATGCGGCAGGGCATAACGCTGTCCTTTTTGCCCCGCCGTCAGTAGAACGGTGCTCATACTGCCGCAAAAACCCATAGCTACCGTGACGACCGGTGATTTTAACTTCCGCATGGTATCATAGATGGCAAAGCCTCCATACACAATGCCGCCTGGGCTGTTGAGGTAGAGCATGATGGGGTTGTGATTTTCGCTGTCCAGGTAGAGCAGCTGAGCCACGATAAGATTTGCTACGTTTTCGTCAATGGCTGTTCCCAGATACACAATCCGCTCTTTAAGCAGCAGGCTATAGATATCGTAGGCCCCCCTGGTGGAGCTGTCGATGACGGTTGGAATGATCATATCAGTAGAATATAGTTTTTAATTGATGGGCAAATGCGGGTTCCTCCAATAGTTGCCGGTAAATCCCCTCTATCTTGTCACGTTCTTTCTTTCGGCTATATAGTCGGATCAACCGATGAGCCAGGCGCTGTGCCTCCACTTTTTCAGCAAGTTCATTATTCATCAATAGCCGCGCTTCAAAGCGCTTTCCTTCCTCTTCGCTAAACTGACGGAAAAGGTATTGATCGATCTGGGAAATCTCATTGAGGTCACTGCGCATAGATTTCTGTTATTTTTATTTCCTTCCGGACTTTCTCCAGACATTTATATTTTTGTGCGGTTGCTGATCTTCTTCCCTTAAACCCGAACCGGCCGGCAATATGATCCATCGAGCAATGGTCGTAATAAAAAGCTTTTAATAGCTCCAGGCATTTCTTCCCGCTCTTTTGAATAGACTCCAGCAATTTATTTTCCATTTCTTCTGTGTCGGGATCTTCCGGCGTTGTCGCTTCGAATCCTTTTGGTAGTGACAGCATCGGCCCCTTCTTCCGGGTATGCAACCAGCAAATTTTCGCTGTGCCCAGCAGATATGCCCTGGGGGAGGAATGAAGCTGCAGCTTTCCAGCCTTCTCTTTTTCCAGGTAAATCAGTAAAGCATCATGGAAGCTGTCTTTAGCCTCTTCAAGACTTCCACCCATCTGCCGCACCATCCGTGCGAAATCGGGAAAGCTTTCTCTGTACAGCTCGATGATAGGGTCATCATATTGTAGGGTCATACAAGTACCTTTTTTAATAAAGTGTCTAAAGTAGTAGGATGATCACCCAAAAATGAGACATATTTTCTAACAAAAGTTATCAACAAATTGTATCTGCCATAAACCTCCTGCGAAATGCAAGTAAAAATTGCAAAATTTATATAAGGTAATTTAAAACCTGTGAGACCACTATTAATTCAAATACCAGATAACATTGTCCACACTACAACAAACTGTCATGTTAGCTAATTATTTACCGGATTGATACGCCATAAGTTAGACGTACTGCTTAATGCTATCGAAAGTTTCTAAAGTCAGTCGGATGGTCAAAATGGAAATGATAATGTTCCTTCGCTCTAAGATCGTGCTAACTGTTTAAACCAGGAAGTAGAAAAACACACTCAGCAAACGCTCAAACCCCTTTCCGGACTAAGTGATTCGGATTGGATTGCGCTTCGCGCTGGCCATGAATGATGCTCACCGCCTTCGGACCGCCTTCCGCGGGACCCGGCATTGTCTTTTATTCGCTTTTGAAAAATAAACTTTCAACGCTCACAAATAAAAATGCCTCTTCAACTTCGTTGAAAAGGCCTTGTGATTCGGATTGGATTCGAACCAATGACCTACTGCTTAGAAGGCAGTTGCTCTATCCAACTGAGCTACCGAACCATAATTTGCGGTGCAAAAGTAAAGAAAATAATCTCCGGGGGCAATTTCTTATGTCACCACCACACCAATGTTTATCTTCGTGCCAATGCGCACTTATGATGACAGCTACCGCCACAAGGGCCTGAGAAAACAACTGGTCGACCTCCTGCGGCAAAAGGGAATCAGCGACGAACGCGTACTCCAGGCTGTCAACAATATCCCCAGGCACTATTTCCTCGATTCCGGATTCGACAAGATCGCATATGAAGACAGGGCCTTCCCGATAGCCGAGTCCCAAACCATCTCCCAGCCATACACTGTAGCCTATCAAACAGAATTGTTGGACATCAAACCGCATGACAAAGTGCTGGAAATTGGCACAGGCAGCGGGTACCAGGCTATGATACTGGCTGAAATGGGAGCCAAGGTCTTCACAATTGAAAGACAAAAAAAACTCTTCGACGAACATCGCAAATTCATACTCCGCAACAAGTACCCGAATATTAAATATTTCTACGGTGATGGCTATGAGGGCCTGCCCACCTTCGCACCCTTCGACCGGGTGATCGTTACCGCCGCTGCACCCTATATTCCCGACAAACTGGTGACGCAACTAAAGACCGGCGGAAAAATGGTGGTGCCCGTAGGCGAGGGCAACACTCAATTGATGCTGCGCCTAACGAAACTGGCCGATGGCAGCACCTCGCGGGAAGAACTGGAGAAATTTTCATTTGTTCCCATGGTGGAAGGAAGGAATAACAAAGGCCCTGCAGAAAATCGAAGATGAGTCCCGGTTACTCGGATAACCCTTAGGCAAAGAAATCAAACAACCACTTCCGATTCAATAAATCGCATCACGTCTTTGATCACTTCATTGTCGCGATAGATCCGGCGGTGTCCCAGCCCTTTCGTTGCCCTGAAGACAAGATTGGGATAACCTTCCTCTTTTATTTTCACCGCATCGCTGAAGGGAGTCAGCTGATCTTCTTCATCGTGATACCATAAAACCTGCGCTGAAATATTTTTCATCGCGCGGCAGACTGAAAAATGAGAAGGCCATTGTCCACTGAGCTGGTGGATCAGTCTGTCAAAGTGTATTCTTACTTCCTGATCCAGGTGCAGCACGGAAAAAAATGTATTGATGGTGCTGGTCGTTTCGGTGGCAGGGGCAATAAGCACCGCCTTGGTGAGATGATCATGTTTTGTTGTTTCGAGGAAATGTGCAAGTGTGAGTGCCCCAAAGGAATGGCCGATGAACGCATCGAAAGGCCCATAGCCTGTATTTACCCTTTCAATAGTTGAAAGGTAAAGGGGTAGTGTGATGCGCTTGCCTGAGGAACGGCCATGTGCAGGGGCATCCACAGCGATCACTTCGTAATTTTTTTTGATCAGCAGGCTGATATACCGGTCGAAGTTTTTGGAAGAAGATTCAAAGCCATGCAATATCAGCGCCTTTCTTGTACCAACAGCATTCCATTGATGGCCACTGACGCGATGTCCGTCTACATCGATGGTGAAGTTCCTGCCCTGTTTAAATACCGGGGGCTCCTTACGGGGCGACTTACGCATAGGTGTGCAATACAAATGAAATGCACTTCGGGCTGCTGCCCTTTTCGACAACACAGCCAGCAGGTTCAGCTTCGCGCGGTAAAAATTAAGAACCAGTTTTTGTGCTAACTTCAAAAGCTACGTTTATCCGTAAAACTATTAAAAAGCGGTGAATGCGTTGATTTTATGAAACTGGTCCTGATCGGCTCCGGAAATACTGCTCACATACTCGGACAAAGGTCCATGATCGCCGGCCACCAAATTCTCCAGGTGTATAGTCGCGATCCGCAGCATGCGGCTGATCTCGCAGCCGTTCTAAAAACGAAATCAACTTCTATTCCCGAAGATATAGACGATACCGCCGATCTTTACCTGGTGGCCCTGAAGGACGAGGCACTTTATCAGATTGCAAGCTGGTTACACTTGGATCCACGGCCTGTAGCGCACACGGCGGGAACGGTGCCAATGAAAACACTTGAGCCAGTGAGCTCCAACTTTGGCGTACTTTACCCGCTACAAAGCCTGAGAAAGGAAAGCCTGCAGGTTGCTGAACTGCCCCTGCTGATTGACGCCAATACAACTGCGAATCTTGATTTGCTTCGGCTGTTTGCAGAAAGCCTGACCAACAGGGTTCAGGTAGCAGATGACGAATACCGGAGGAAGATTCACCTTGCAGCCGTCGCCGCCAATAATTTCACTAACTACCTGTTTACACTAACCGAAGATTTCTGTAAGCGGGAAAAAATTGATTTCCAATTATTGTTGCCTCTGATTAGGGAAACAGTGCAGCGGCTGGGTCACCTTTCACCTGCTGAAGTACAAACGGGACCGGCTTCACGTAACGACCGGGATACTATAGACAAACACCTCGGAATGCTCACCAACTATCCTGAGCTCATGGCTGTATACGAACAGTTCACCGAACAGATTATCAGCTTCACACAAAAGCATTAGAAATTACGGGCGCACGAGTGATTGATCCCTGCCGCCGTCAATGATATCCTTAACCCTGTATGTTCTGGAATTCAGATTTAGAAGCCCGCCGATTCCTTCTCTTTTTCTTCTTTTCAGGCTTAAGTGTGTCGGCAACTTTAGCCGCCTCATAAGCGTTCAACAGACCGCCTGTCTTGCTTAATGTGCCAAAGTCTACTTCTTCATCTGTGCCTGGTTTGCGAACCTTCCCTGTCTGTTTCACAGCAGATTTCTCGATACAGTATTTAATCTGCTCGGGAGAGAGCTTTGGAAAATAAGACATCAGAAATGCGGCAGTTCCGGCAACTACAGGAGCAGCCATACTGGTACCCTGGGCATTGCCGTAGTTATGTCCGCCAGGTATTGTAGAGTAGATCCGCACACCAGGGGCGAATATGTCAACTTCCTTTTTGCCATAATTGGAAAATGAAGCCACAATTCCACCCGCCTTTTCATCACCACTAGCGCCAACCGTGATCCAGTTAGGTGCTTTAATGTCTGTATCCTTAAAATGCGGATTGGGAAAGTTATCTGCAGAGTCGACATTTTTTGCATCGTTGCCGGCGGCATGCACAAGTAATACCCCCTTGCTATCAGCATACATCACTGCAGAATCTATCCATTTCTTCTGTGGAGAAAATTCTTTGCCAAAACTCATGTTGATCACCTTCGCTCCGTTGTCGACGGCGTACCGGATACCAAGCGCGATATCTTTATCATGCTCGTCGCCATCTGGCACCGCACGGATCATCATGATCCTCACATTATCTGCCACACCATCGATACCCAGATTGTTGTTGCGCACCGCACCAATAATCCCAGACACATGGGTGCCATGAAAAGGAGTGGAAGCGGCCACGTCGCCATTTCCGTAAAAACGGTCGTTAATGTCGTTTTCATTGTCACCTACAATATCCTTCCTGTTCGTAGGAGGTGCTTTTTCTTTTGCCTCGGCCTTGCTCTCCTCACCATTTACAAATTCACTGAAGCCCTGTACAAACTCAACATTTGATGTTTCCATCATCTGTTGTGCCCGGAACATATACAGCATTCCGCCACGCGCCGCCTTAACCAGGGGGTCGGAGGCATTGAGCGTGTCCAGGTCGTTGCCCGTAAATGTGTCCTTCTTCAACGCCTTCCGCAGTATACTATCACTTTTGCGAGTGCTGTTTAACGCCTTTTTAAGCAGGAAAAGATCTATGCCACCACCGTCGCCATCGCCTTCCACTTTGGCTTTTACTTTAAGCCAGGTCCTGTAATCGTCAATCGAGTCTTTGGCCATTTTCGTGGTATCGATGGTCTTGTCGGCAAACTTCCATTTAAGCGCATGGTACACACGTGCGCCTTCATAAGAATCCTTACCTACATTTTTTCCATCCTTGTTTCCGAGAAAATTCCATCCATAGATGTCATCTATATAACCATTTTCGTCGTCATCCTTACCATTGCCCGGCACCTCTTTCGGATTCCTCCAGAGTATAGATTTGAGGTCTTCGTGCACTGTGTCCACACCGCCATCAATCACCGCTACAATAACTGGAGTGCTTTCTAAATTCCTGGACTTAACAAACTCGTACGCCTCATTGATGCTTATCCCACTATATCCATCCTTGGCTTTGTCAAGAAGATGCCAACCTTTTGGCACTTCTCCGTCCTTCACCTCTTTGTTTTGCGCGGCGGTAAGAAGGACCGCAAAAGAAAGCGAAAACATCGCCAAAGACGACTTTAACATTTGAATCATATTTCTGTTTTGTTTAGGAGCAAAATTATGCAAATAACCGCCTTCTGTACTGTTAATTACATGAATGGCGGTTATGACTGACTATGTGTTTATGGGACTATTTTCAATTCAACACGACGGTTTTTTGCCCGTCCTTGTGCGGTTTTGTTAGAAAAAATTGGACGCTCTGAACCATATCCGATTGCTGTGAGTCTTGAAGTGTCTACGCCACTCTGAATTAAATATTTCTTAACTGTTTCAGCTCTTTTTTGGGAAAGCGCCTTATTTGTAAATCGCCCGCCCGATACATCACTATGCCCTTCAATGACCATTTTAAAAGTCGGATTTTCGGTCAGAATGGTTGCAACCTCATTTAATGGGGATTTTGAAGTTTCGGTAAGTTCATCACTGTCCGGTTTAAAGAATATACTTCTTGCTGCGAGGTTCACTTTCTTCTCAACCTCCTGTTGAACTGGAGGTTCCGCAGTGATCAGGGGACAGCCGCTGTTTGACACAGGACCATAATCGCCCGGGCACTGGTCATCCTTGTCGTTCAGCCCGTCTCCATCTGTATCGGGGATCGGACATCCTTTAAGTTCCACAGGACCTTTCAGATCCGGACATTCATCTTCCGCATCAGGAACTCCGTCCTTGTCGCGATCGGAAGGGGCCGGTTTGACAGGTTCGGGTTTTGTTTCCGGTGGCTTCACGATCACGATAGTGTCCCTTTTTGTTTGGATAACAGGTGGAGGCACAACTATTTTCTTCTCGCCACGATTGAGCCAGAATGAAAGTGATACGCCCTTCACCTGGTGCTTGAATGTGCCGTCATACGGTGCTGTATAATAATTCGTAAGGCCCTGGGTGATGAACCCGGAGATCATCAGGCTGCCGAGCTCGAAACCCGCCCGGCCATTTATCCCGGCGTCAAGGGTATTGACCTTGCCCTCGTCGGGTCCGGTTTCAAGCGTCTTTTCTCTGGTCCGGAAATTATTGGTCGAATAGACCCTGGTCTCATACTTCTCCTTACCATTAAAAAAGAAACCAACATAGGGACCCGCGCTGAGCACAAACTTTACTTTCTTACCCAGTGGTAATTTATAGGTCAGATTCAGCGGAAGTTCTATGTAGTTGACAGAAGTAGTGACTGCATTAGAAATAGTATCAGTGAGGATGGAGGCAGTTTCGCTATTTTTATGAAAGTATTTTCTACCTTTTGACATATACATCAGACCGGGCTGAAAGAAGAAATTAGATGAAAGTGGTATCTCGCCCAGCAAACCAATATGAAATCCGGACTTGGAAGAATAGCCGGGCTCGATCTCCGTTTCCCAGAAAGCAATGTCGTTTGTTTCCTTCACATTGGCAGAATGTGGTCCTCCAATGAGGCCGATACGAATTTGTCCATAACTCACGGAAGAAATCAAACTCAGGAATACGAGATTGAAGAAAAGCTTATTCATAAGCAGTTGAACTTTCAGGGGAATAACGTTCCCGGATTTAAATTAGTATAGGGTATTCATTATCAATCCTCACAGAATCTGCCACTCACAAATATATGGATACAATCGGTCTGTTACACGTTGAACTTGATGCCCTGGGCCAGGGGCAGTTGTGTTGAATAATTGATGGTATTTGTCTGCCGGCGCATATAATTCTTCCATGCATCACTGCCGCTTTCCCGTCCTCCGCCGGTTTCTTTTTCGCCCCCAAAAGCCCCGCCGATCTCGGCACCGGATGTTCCAATATTAACATTGGCAATGCCGCAATCGCTGCCTGCTGATGATAGAAAGGTTTCTGCCTCCCGGAGGTTGAGGGTCATGATAGAAGAAGAGAGTCCCTGAGGTACATTATTCTGAATCCTTATCGCTTCATCCAGGCTGGAATATTTCAGGAGATAAAGGATGGGAGCGAACGTCTCCTTCTGTACGATTTCCATAGTGGGTTTTGCCTCTGCGATACAGGGTTTTACATAACAGCCACTTTGATAATCGCTACCGCTCAGCACTCCTCCTTCAACAATGAAATTTGCACCCTCTGCCTTGCATTCCTCGATGGCCTTCTGGTATTGTTTAACCGCATCCTTGTCAATCAACGGCCCCACATGATTTTTTTCATCCAGCGGATCACCGATCTTCAGCTGCGCATACGCTGACACCAGTTTCTGCTTTACTGTATCATACACCGCATCATGAACAATCAGTCTCCTGGTACTTGTGCAACGTTGGCCGGCTGTGCCGACTGCCCCAAATACACTACCCAGTATAGCGATATCGAGGTCAGCATCCTTACTGATGATTATTGCATTGTTACCTCCCAGTTCAAGCAGCGCTCTGCCCAGCCTGGCGCCCACAGTAGCTCCAACGGCTTTACCCATTCTGGTTGAGCCGGTGGCCGATACCAATGGGATCCGATGGTCCTCCGACAACCAAGAACCGGCTTCCCTGCCACCGATCACAAGTGCGGACACTCCTTCCGGAACGTTATTCTTTTTGAAAACTTCCGCTGCAATATGCTGGCAGGCAATGGCGCATAAAGGCGTTTTCTCGGATGGCTTCCAAATACACACATTGCCGCACACCCACGCAAGCATAGCATTCCAACTCCATACTGCTACAGGAAAATTAAATGCTGAAATGATTCCGGCAATGCCCAGCGGATGCCACTGCTCATACATCCTGTGACCAGGGCGTTCGCTGTGCATGGTAAGTCCATGCAACTGACGGGACAGCCCCACGGCAAAATCGCAGATGTCGATCATCTCCTGCACTTCTCCATATCCTTCCTGCAGACTTTTACCCATCTCATGTGAAACGAGTCTGCCCAGTGGATCCTTGTAATGCCTGAGAGCGACACCAATTTGACGCACTACTTCACCACGCCGCGGAGCGGGCCATCGCTTCCATTGTTCAAAAGCCTGCTGGCAAGTGACTACCAACTCATCGTATTGTTCCTTTGCGGCCATCGATATCCTGCCGATAACATGTCCACTGACGGGAGTAAAGGATTCCAGAACGCCTGCCGATCCCTTTGTCCACTTGTTTCCCGTAGACAACCCATCATTGTCATCGCTGATGCCGGGTAATGTATCGAATATGTTCATTTGCGGTAAAATTTCCGGAAGCCGGCTGTCCTGGTTAATATTGTTCGGAATCATTGGGGAAGTCGCCGGACTTCACATCGTTTATATATTGTTGCACTGCTTTATTTATCTGTACATCGAGGTCGAGATATTTGCGCAGAAATCTTGGCTGGAATTCAGTGTTGATGCCAAGCAGGTCGTGCATCACCAGCACCTGGCCATCACAGTGCATGCCAGCACCAATCCCAATGGTAGGGATATGAAGTGATTCTGAAACTTCCTTTGCCAGCACCGCGGGTATCTTTTCAAGAACCGTTGCAAAACAGCCGGCTGCCTCCAGCAGTTTGGCGTCGGCTTTTAATTTTTCCGCTTCCGCTTCCTCCTTTGCCCTCACTGTATAGGTGCCGAATTTATAGATCGATTGAGGAGTAAGACCCAGGTGGCCCATAACCGGAACGCCTGCCGCAGTAATACGGTTGATGGCCTCCGTTACTTCGGCGCCCCCCTCCAGCTTGACCGCATGGGCACCGGTTTCTTTCATGATCCGGATGGCCGAATTAAGTGCTTCCTTCCAGTTGGATTGATAGGAACCGAATGGCAGGTCAACAACAACCAGGCTGCGGCTAACGCCCCGTATAACCGAAGAAGCGTGATAGATGATCTGGTCGAGCGTAATGGGTAACGTGGTTTCATGACCGGCCATGACATTGGATGCCGAATCGCCCACCAGTATCACATCAATGCCCGCCTTATCAAAAAGTTTTGCAAATGAAAAATCATAGGCGGTGATCATAGAGATCTTTTCGCCACTCTCCTTCATTTTCTGAATGGTATGGGTAGTAATTTTCTTAACAGTCAATTGTCGTTTTTTTGTGGTTCGCTATTTATTTGTGCGCCTGCCTGCATTTCCAGGTACAGGTGCTGGATCATGCCATCCGCCAGCCCGATCTTGGGAACATAAATGTCCGTGATATTTGCCCACTTCATTACGTTAACATAGATCGAGATGGCCGGCACAATAACGTCCGCCCGGTCTTCCCGCAATTTGTATATTCTCATTCGGTCAGCCAGTGAGAAACTGCTCAGTTCGCGGTAATAATCTTTGAGTAATTCAAGCTGCAATGGTTTTCCTTCCTTGCGTTTCGACATTGAAAATACCTTGTTGATATTTCCACCCGAGCCAATGGCGACAAGCCCGTTGACATAATTTTTCACATCTTTCCTGATAAAATCGCGCATTTCATCCCACATGAAATCATCCACCAGATTCTTTAGTATCCTGATGGTGCCGATATTAAAAGATCTTTTGAAAATCAGCAGGCCTTCAGCAAACAAGGTCAGTTCGGTGCTGCCGCCTCCGACATCAATGTAAAGATAGGAATGATCCTTGTCGAGGTTCTCTGCCACATGGTTCTCGTAGATGTAGGTGGCTTCCACGTCACCGGTGATGATCTCTATTTCAATTCCCGTTTCTTCTTTCACCTTGCGGATGATATCCCGTCCGTTCGATGCATCACGCATAGCCGAAGTAGCACAAGCCTTCATCGCCCTTACATCATAAACGTCGGCGAGCAATTTGTAGGATTTAATGGTGTTGATCACCATCTTTTCACGGTCGGGGCTGATGAATTTATTTTCGAACACGTCAAACCCCAACCTCAATGGCACCCTTACCAAATTAAGTTTCTGAAACTGAGGTTTACCCTGGCCATTGATTTCCACTTCGGAGATCAACAACCTCGCGGCGTTACTACCAATATCAATTGCTGCCAGCCTCATGTGCTATCTTGGGTTTTAGCTGGTTAAACTTCTGCAGGTAATTATAAATTTCCACCTGGGATCTTATCTTCTTCGCCGAAATGCGGTGCACGTAACGGTTTTCAAGTTCGTTATCCAGCACCCTCGCCTTCACATTGTCGGTCATCTGTATGTCGAACATGTCGATCAGCACGCGTTTGATACCGGCATCCCGGATCGGACAGGTGACTTCCACACGGTGATCGAGATTTCGAAGCATCCAGTCAGCGGAGGAAATATACACTTTTTCATTTCCGCCATTGTGAAAAATGAAGACCCTGGAATGTTCAAGATATTCGTCAACTATGCTGATCGCCCTTACAGGCCGCTTGAATTTCTTGTTCTGCGAGTACATACAGAATATACCCCGCACCACCAGTTTGATCTGAACACCCGCACGGGCCGCTTCGTACAATTTATCTATCAGTTCTTCGTCTGAAAGAGAATTCATCTTGAGTGATATCCCGGCCGGCTTCTTGCTTTTCGCGTGCCGGATTTCTTTATTAATGAGTTTGTGTAACTCCTTGCGAAGGCTGGTGGGACAGGGTACCAGGGTGCGGCAGGTTTTCAGGGGTTGCATTCCCTCCTTCCATTTTTCAATATAATTGAATATCCTGTTCATATCGGCCAGGATCCGCCTGTTGGCGGTTAACAGGCAATGATCTCCATAAACCATCGAGGTTCGCTCATTCAAATTCCCTGTGCTCACGAAACCATAATGGAGTGTGCGATTGAACATTCTTTTTTTGATAATACATATCTTGGCGTGCACTTTCAGATTTGGAATACTGATCAGCACTTTCACGCCCTCGTCTTCGAGATAATTCTTCCATTCAATGTTCGCCTCTTCATCAAACCTTGCACGCAGTTCCAGCATCACCGTAACTGATTTCCCATTGCGGGCGGCATTCACTAATGCATTTACTATCCGTGAATGCGAGGCTAGTCTGTATGCCGTGATCCTGATGGAAGCCACATCAGGATCGATGGCTGCTTCACGCAGAAGGTCAATTACCGGATCGAAAGAATGATAGGGAAAACTCAACATCACGTCATTTTCAAGCACAACGTCAGTGACCCGCGTAACATTTTTCAACAGTGGGTGCAGAAAGGGTTTTTTCCTCAGCCCCGTTTCCCTGAACACATTCGGGAAGTCCATGAAATGACGGAAATTATGGATGCGCCCCCCGGGTATCAGGCTGTCCTTGGTAGTCAGGTTGAGTTTTTTCATCAGGAAGTCCAGCAGGAGGGGGTCCATTTGTTTGTCATAAACAAACCTCACCGGCTTGCCCTTGCGCCTGCTTTTGACTCCCTTTTCGATTTTCTGAAGGATGGTGGTAGAAAGGTCGTTTTCGATCTCCATCTCAGCGTCCTTGGTGAGTTTGAAGGCCCAGGACTCATACTGATCGTAACCGAAAAAAGAGAAGATGCTTTTGAGGTTGCAGCGGATCACGTCTTCCAGCAGGATGATGTTGTGAGATCCTTCCGGCCCCGGTACTTCCTTGAACCGGCCCAGGATCCTGGACGGCACTTCGATTACAGAGTATTTTCTTTTCAGGTTGTGCTCTTTGGTGGACATTACGACACCCAGGTAAATGGATTTTTCACGCAGATAGGGGAGTTGGGTGATGCTCTCGATCATCAGAGGTATGATATTGGACCTCACTTCCTCCTCGAAAAATTCCCGGACAAAGACCTGTTGTTCCGGATTAAGGTCTTCCGGGTTGAGCAGGAAGATCTTCTTTTTTTCCATCTCCTGCCTCACCTCGTCCCAGATCCTGTTGAATTCAGCCTGCTGGTCCAGAACTATTTCCTGGATTTCATCTAAAATAGCTGCCGGAGCCTGTTCCAGATGCATGTTGCGGATCTTGGGCCCGAAATCGACCATCCGCTTCAGGGTAGCCACCCTCACCCTGAAGAACTCGTCGGTATTATTGGAGAATATGCCCAGGAATTTCACTCTTTGCCGAAGCGGTACGCTGGGATCTCCCGCCTCCTGCAAAACCCTGCCGTTAAATGCTAGCCAACTGATATCCCTGGCAATCGTTTTACGTCTCATTGCTGTCATTTCCCTTTTACTTTGGTGCAAATCAAAGGTTGAAAAGGATCTTATCGTATTAAATTAATTAATTGTGAACTTTAAGTCGCGGTGAAGCTAAATCTATTTTGATATTCCATAAGATTTTACGACCTTCGCCGTCCAAATTTTTCCAGTCATGTCCAGAATCTGTCAGATCACCGGTAAAGTGCCCATCACGGGAAATTCGGTTTCGCATTCAAATATTAAAACCAAACGCAGGTTCCTGCCCAATTTGCAGACCAAGCGTTATTTCCTCGCCGAAGAGGACAGGTGGATCATCCTGAAACTGTCAACTGAAGGCATCAGGACCATCAACAAGAACGGACTGCTGAACGTGGTAAAAAAACTCAGGGCCGAGGGGCAGAAAATCTAAGGACCGGCGATCCCCGAATAACTTTATAAAAGAACAACAATGGCAAAGAAAGGAAGCAGGGTACAGGTTATCCTCGAATGTACAGAGCATAAAACCAGCGGTTTGCCTGGTACCAGCCGTTACATCAGCGAAAAAAATAAGAAAAATACGCCTGAAAGACTGGAATTAAAGAAGTTTAATCCAATTCTGAAGAAGTACACCATTCATAAAGAAATTAAATAATTGCACCATGGCAAAAGCAGCTAAAACCGCGATTAAAACAAAAGACCAGAAGTCGGCCGCAGAAGCAAAGAACTGGACCAAAGTAATCCGTGCCGTTCGCAGCCCGAAGTCAGGCGCTTACACTTTCAAAGAAGCGATCGTTCACAAGGATAAGGTCAAGGAATATCTTTCGCAGAAATAACCAACCAGGGCTAATTACTTTTTTAAAGCTGTTCCTTCAGGAGCAGCTTTTTGTGTTTTAAAGTTCAACCAACCATCATGGGTTTTTTCGATAAAATATTCGGCAAAAAGGAGAAAGAATCTCTCGACCAGGGATTGCAGAAGACAAAGGAAGGATTTCTGTCCAGGATCACTAAGGCAGTCGCGGGCAAATCAACCGTGGACGAGGAAGTACTTGATGACCTGGAAACAGCCTTGGTCAGTGCTGACGTTGGCATCGACACCACTGTGAAGATCATCGACTTGATTGAAAAAAGAGTGGCAAGAGATAAATATGTAGGCACCAGCGAGTTAACCATGATGCTTAAAGAGGAAATCGAAGGGCTTATGCCGGATCCTCCCACAGGCACATACACATTTACCTCGGACCTGCCCAACAAACCCTATGTGATATTGGTAGTGGGAGTGAATGGGGCGGGTAAGACCACCACGATTGGCAAGCTGGCCTATAATTTCAAGGCTGCAGGCAAATCTGTGCTGCTGGGAGCGGCAGACACCTTCCGTGCCGCGGCGGTGGATCAATTGACGATATGGAGTGAAAGGACCGGTGTTCCCATTGTGAAGCAGGCCATGGGCTCCGACCCGGCCGCAGTGGCATTCGATGCTGTCCAGAGCGGTCTGTCAAGGAACTCCGATGTGATCATCATTGATACTGCCGGCCGTCTGCACAACAAGGCCCACCTGATGGAGGAACTTATGAAGATCAAAAGAGTCATGTCCAGGATCATCCCTGAAGCACCACACGAGGTGTTGCTGGTGCTCGATGGGTCTACGGGGCAGAACGCCATCGAACAGGCTAAACAATTTACAGCGTCGACAGATGTGACGGCCATCGCCATTACGAAACTCGATGGCACGGCAAAGGGAGGAGTGGTGCTGGCTGTTGCAGATCAATTCAGGATTCCAGTGAAATTTATTGGAGTAGGCGAGAAGATGACCGACCTGCTCGTATTCGACAAACATGAATTTGTGGGCTCGCTCTTCGACCTCCAGGCATCGTAATTCCGGATTTAACAAAGCCAGGTTCTTTACACCTGCGGCAAGTGACACCAGCTTGTTACCTTTGCCACCTCATTTATGAAAACAAGAACGCTCAGGAAAGACAAGGTCAATATCATTACTCTGGGTTGCAGTAAGAATATGGTGGACAGCGAGGTGCTGAGCGGTCAGCTGGCAGCCAATGATATTGATGTGGTTCACGAGAATAAGAAGCACGACCACAATATCGTAGTCGTGAACACTTGTGGCTTCATCGACAAAGCAAAGGAAGAATCCATCAACACCATACTTGGTCAGGTTGAACTAAAAAGAAGAGGACAGATCGACAAGGTTTATGTGACCGGCTGCCTCAGCGAACGCTATCGCAACAACCTTGAAGCGGAGATACCTGAAGTAGACGCGTTTTTCGGCACCATGGAGTTGCCAGGTCTGCTGAAACAATTTAATACTGATTACCGGGCCGAACTCGTGGGTGAAAGATTATTGTCCACTCCTAAACACTATGCCTACCTGAAGATATCGGAAGGATGCAACAGAACCTGCTCATTCTGTGCCATTCCATTGATGCGAGGCAAACACCTCAGCCGTACCATAGAAGACCTGGTAATAGAAGCGGAACGGTTGGTAGCGATGGGTGTGAAAGAAATAATGCTCATTGCGCAGGAGCTTACTTATTACGGGCTGGACATTTACAAGAAACGAATGCTGCCGGATTTGTTGAACAGGCTGGCAGACATACCGGGATTGCACTGGATTCGCCTGCATTATGCATATCCTTCAAAATTTCCACTGGATATTCTTGACGTGATGAGGCAGCGCGAAAATATCTGCAACTACCTCGACATGCCATTGCAGCATGCCAGCGATCCCGTGCTCAGCGCTATGCGCAGACAGATTACAAAAAGCGAAATGGATGAGTTGATTCAGGCCATACGCGAAACTGTGCCCGGTATTTGTTTGCGAACCACTCTGATCACCGGCTTTCCCGGAGAAACCCGTGATGACGTGGAGACCCTGAAAGGTTTTCTTGAACAACATCGTTTCGACAGAGTGGGGATCTTCACATACAGCCACGAAGAAAATACCGGGGCATTTGATCTTACAGATAATATCACTTCCGAAGAAAAGGAAGTTCGTGCACAAGAGATCATGGAGGTACAGCAACAGATATCATTTGAGAAAAACCAGGAAAAAATAGGCCGGACTTATCAGGTGCTGATCGACAAGAAAGAATCAGGAAGATATCTTGGAAGAACTGAATTCGACAGCGTGGAAGTGGATAATGAAGTGATCCTGAATGCTGCCGGCAAACTGACCATCGGTGATTTCGTAAACGCGCGGATCACCAAAGCATATGACTATGATCTTGAAGCAGAGGTAATATAAAACGACACTCAAAACAAAAATGCATGAAACAACTTGCCATCCCTGCGTGGACGATTGCAGCAGCCACTCTATTTTTCTCGTCTTCCTGCAATGACACTACCGATTCAACACCTGAAAATCAAACACAGGATTCTATGACAACCAAATCAAATCCCGGAATTCAACAGGAAAATTATGGTTCTGTCGATGGACAGGACATCACCCGCTTCACACTTACCAATGCCTCGGGTATGGTGGTGAAGATCATCAACTACGGTGGTACCATTACCAATGTGATTGTGCCAGACAGCGCCGGAAATCCCGGAGATGTGGTCCTGGGGTTCGATTCATTGTCTGGTTATACCCAGGCAAAGAATCCCTTTTTCGGGTGTCTTGTTGGCCGCTATGGAAACAGAATAGCCAAGGGGCAGTTTACACTCGACGGGAAAAAATATCAGATAGGCACTAACGACCACGGGCATGCGTTGCACGGCGGCATTGTCGGATTCAACCGCAAAGTATGGGAGGCGGTACCTCTGCCAGGCGACAGCAGCCTGCAACTTTCCTATACCAGTAAGGATGGAGAGGAGGGATTCCCAGGGACGCTACAGGTGAAGGTTGTTTACAGCCTGACTTCCGCCAATGAAATAAAAATAGACTACAGCGCTACCACCGACCAGGCCACCCCCGTCAACCTGACCAACCATACCTATTTCAATCTTTCCGGAGGAAGGGATTCAACAATCCTCGGACACATGGTAACTATACATGCAGACAGGTACACACCGGTCGACAAGACCCTCATACCCACCGGCGAATTAGCGCCAGTGAATGGAACAGCTATGGATTTCAAAGTACCCTCGCGGATTGGTGACCGGATCGACAAGGTTGAAGGCGGTTACGATCACAACTGGGTGTTGAATAAAAAGAACAACCCGGGTCCTGAATTTGCTGTTTCGGTCAATGATCCTAACAGCGGACGCATGCTGGAAATGTTCACCACCGAACCCGGTGTGCAATTTTATACCGGAAACTTCCTGGATGGGAGTCTGATTGGCAAAAACGGGATGAAGTATGTCAGGAATGGCGGATTCTGCCTTGAAGCGCAGCATTTTCCTGATTCGCCAAACAGACCAGCTTTTCCCAGTACCATCCTGAAACCGGGAGATACATACAGGCAGACCACCATCTATAAATTCTCAGCCAAATCATAGTACCTATTTCATAAATTGTATCAAATCATTCTACGATGCAACACAGAATAATCCTGACATTATGCGCATTTTTTCTGCTGACTGTTACAAAAACAGTGAGGGCGCAACACAAGCTCGTCGAAAAATGGCGTACCGACACCATTTTGAAGGTGCCCGAATCTGTTTTTTTTGACGCCAAAAACAAGATCCTCTATGTCTCCAATATTGATGGAGCCCCGGACAAGAAAGATGGCAAAGGCTCTATTGGTAAGATTGGGCTCGATGGAAAGGTGATCAATGTGGATTGGGTGAGGGGACTGAACGCACCCAAGGGCATGGCATTAGTTAACAACACCCTCTGGGTGGCAGATCTCAGCGAACTCGTTTGTATCGACATCGTCACAGGCCAGATCACCAAAAGGATTCCGATCCCCAATAGTGAATTCCTGAATGATGTTGCTGCCGATGCTAACGGAATCGTCTATGTTTCTGACTCGAAGAAGAAAACTGTGATCAGGGTCGAAAACGACAAACCTTCTTTTCTGCTCGAAAACCTGAAAGGCCCTAACGGTCTGCTTGTTCACAATAAGCAACTATACGTACTTGATGACGGAAGCCTGAACAAGGTGGGAGCGGACAAAAAACTCACCAAAATTGCGGATGGCATGGATGGAGGCACCGATGGTCTTCAACACGTTCAGGGCGATGATTTTCTGGTATCGTGTTGGGCTGGATTTATTTATTATGTAAAAGGTGATGGAACAAAAGAACTGTTACTTGATACTCATATCGAAAAAAGCAATACGGCTGATATCAGTTATGATGCCAGCACCAAAACAGTGTTTGTACCTACCTTTTTCAAAAAAAGCGTGGTAGCCTACCAGTTGCAATAATGACGACCTCATTAACGCGGATCTCCTACATTGAGACCGGATATTTTTCGGAGCTGGTTGAAGCTTACGTGAACGGTGATCCCCGGCTTGCACCCTTTTATGAGTATCCTGTTACCGAAGCAGGATTGGATAGGGCGATTGCCGACCGTCGGAAATTTCCGGTAGACAGGCCACTTCTTGTTTCAGAATTGCAAAAGCAGTATGCAGGGCTGCCCGCAAGCGCGGCAGTCAATGAGTCCATTGAATTACTGCTTAATGAGAATACATATACAATCTGTACAGCCCATCAGCCTGCAATATTTACGGGAACATTATTTTTTGTTTATAAGATCCTCCACTCTATTCGCTTAGCCCAGGAGTACAACAGGAAAAGACCGGGTGAGCATTTTGTTCCCGTTTATTATATGGGAAGCGAGGATGCGGACCTCGATGAGCTTGGACATATTTATTTGTATGGAGATAAGCTGTCCTGGAGTACTAAACAGGCAGGAGCCATCGGCAGGATGAAGCCCAAGGGGTTGGAAAAAATCATTGACAGGCTGCAGGGTGAATTGGCAACTCTTCCATTCGGCAACGAGCTGATACAAATGATCAGCACCTGCTATCTCGAAAGTCCCGACATTCAAACCGGAACGCTGAGGCTGGTGCATCATTTATTTGCGAAGTATGGACTCCTGGTGCTGATACCGGACAACGCCGCCTTCAAAAGGAAAATGATTCCTGAATTTGAAGACGAATTATTTAATCAACGGTCGGCGGGTATTGTAGAGCAAACGCTGGACAGGATTGGCAATGAATTCAGGGTGCAGGCACAGCCAAGGCCCATAAATCTTTTTTACCTCGAGGGCAGCATCAGGGAAAGAATCGAACAATCTGGCGACAGGTACCTGGTAGTCAACTCGGAACTTTCCTTCACCGCGGAGGAGCTTAGAAAAGAACTTCATTCCCATCCGGAAAGATTCAGTCCTAATGTTATCCTTCGTGGTTTGTTCCAGGAAACTATTTTGCCCGACGTTGCTTTTATCGGGGGTGGGGGAGAACTTGCTTACTGGCTGGAATTAAAAGATCTGTTTACACACTACAAAAGATTCTATCCCCAGCTGATCCTTAGAAATTCTTTTCTTGTAATCGACAGAAAAACAAAATCGCTGCTGTCAAAACTGGGAATTGGTTACAAAGATATTTTTCTTCCCGAACAGCAATTGTTCAGCAGGCTGGTCAAAGCCGGATCAGGGCATCAGCTTACCCTCCACGTCGAGATGGAGGCGCTAAAGAAAGAATACCAGCAGATCTCCGGCATTTCGAAAGCTGTTGACAAAACGCTGGAGGCCCACGTGGCGGCGCTTCAGACCAAGGCCATCAGCCGGATAGAGCAACTGGAGAAAAAATTATTGAAGGCCGAGAAAAAGAAATACGAAGCGCTCCAGCGTCAGCTATCCACCGTAAAATCTTTTTTATTTCCCACTGGCGGGCTGCAGGAAAGAATTGAGAATTTCATGCCTTTTTATGCCCGCTGGGGTGGAGCCTTCATTGATGTTATCTACGAAGCATCGCTTTTGCTTGATCAGGAATTTGTGATAATTGAAATGGAAACCCTGGATGCGGTTCATACATCATAGCTATTCGACCAGCCATCGTTTTTGAGCTTGGCCGCCTTGTTGCTGACATCCGTTTCCATTTGCTTTTTGAAATCATCGATGACCGTAGCAATTTTAGGGTCAAAGGCACCCACTATGCTTGCCGCAAGAATGGCCGCGTTTCGTGCGCCGTTGAGGGCCACCGTAGCAACAGGGATGCCCGCAGGCATCTGCAGGATAGATAGTATTGAATCCCATCCATCAATTGAGTTTGACGAATTCACCGGCACACCGATCACCGGCAGGGAAGTAAGGGCAGCAACCATCCCCGGAAGATGGGCAGCGCCGCCGGCGCCCGCGATGATCACCTTCAGACCACGGGTTCTCGCTGAGCGCGCATAATTCATCATCCGATCGGGAGTACGATGAGCAGAGACGACTGTAAGTTCATACGGAATTCCGAACTGCTTGAGTAATTCGGCAGAGGCCTGCATCACCGGCAGGTCACTGTCGCTTCCCATAATAATACCGATGACGGGTTGACTTTTCATGCTATTTCACTCTTTCCAGTATGCTGAAAAAGAAATCACCTTCAATCTGTGCATTTTCATCACTGTCGCTACCATGTATGGCATTCTCACCGAGTGAGGTGGCAAAAAGTTTCCTGATCGTTCCCTGATCAGCTTTTGCCGGGTCGGTGGCACCGATCAGTTTGCGAAAGCCGGCGACCGCACCGTCCTTTTCCAGAATCGCTGCCAGAATGGGGCCGCTGCTCATGAAGGATACCAGTTCTGCATAAAATGGACGTTCCTTGTGAATCGCATAAAATTCTCCGGCCTTCTCTTCGGTGAGCCGGGTAAGTTTCAGTGCAACAATCTGATAGCCTTCTTTGATAATACGGTCGATGATGGCGCCGGCGTGTCCCTTCTGCATCGCATCCGGCTTGATCATGGTGAACGTTCTGTTGGTCATTTATTTGCAATTTGGCCGCAAAGGTATAAGAAGTTTAGGATTTTAATAATGCTTTGGCTGTCAGTAGCTAACAAAAATTGGCAATTGGTCATTATTTCTGCAACTTTGCGGGCATTTTGATGAAACCTGTCGAGGAAATATTCCCGTTATTATCGGCTCCCCGTAACATCGTGATCACTATGCATCAGAAACCTGACCCTGATGCGCTGGGGTCCTCGCTGGGGTTGTATCAGTTTTTGAAACAGTTCGGGCATACCGTAACCGTGATTTCACCAACAAACTGGCCCACCTGGCTCAACTGGATGCCGGGCTCCTCGAAAGTTATCGACTTCGAACTCTCGAATGACAAGGCCCAGGTAGCGCTAAATGCCGCCGACTGGTTATTTTGCCTCGACTTTAACATTTTCACCCGCACCAAGAATCTTTCACCGCGTCTTTATGATTTCAAGGGAATAAAAATCCTTCTGGATCACCACCAGCAACCTGAACTGGCCGCCTTTGATTATGGCATGAGTAATACCGCAAAGAGCTCTACCTGTGAAATGGTCTACGATTTCATTATCGCTTCGGATCACCACGAGCTGATCAACACAGAAGTGGCTGAATGTTTGTATGCGGGTGTGATGGCAGACACAGGTTCGTTCCGTTTTTCGTCTACCACGGGTTCGGTTCACCGGATGATTGCCGACCTGAAAGACCTGGGACTCGATCATACCAAGGTGCATGAAAATATCTATGACAACTTCCTGGAGAACAGGTTAAGGTTCATTGGTCATGTACTCATGAGCAGGATGGAGATTTTCTACGAATACAATGCCGCCCTGATTGCGATCACAAAAAAGGACCTGCTTAGGTTTCAGATCAAAACTGGAGACACGGAGGGGCTTGTCAATTATCCGCTGAGCATCCAGGGTATAAAACTCGCTGCTCTGGTCATTGACAGGGATGAAGAAAGAAAATGGAGTTTCAGAAGCAAAGGAGGTTTCGACACCAATACATTTGCCCGAAAATATTTTAACGGTGGAGGACATTACAACGCCTCGGGAGGAAGATCATCGGAATCGCTGGAGCGCACTGTAGAACAGTTCAAAATAGCAATGAAAGAAAACGCCGCACAATTACAATAATTAACATGATGAAAAAAACAATTCTAATTATTTTCAGTTTTGCCCTTTTGCTTGCCGTAGCAGGATGTTCCAGGGGTGGTGCATTCAAAAAGACCAAAAGTGGTTTGATGTACAAGATCTTCAGTGACGGAAAAGGAGCACCCGCAAAAAAAGGGCAGTTTCTGAAGGTGCATTTCACAAATAAATTGCAGGGACCGATGAAGGATACCAACATTGCCACCAGCATCGGCGGTCTTCCAACTTATGCGCCTGTTGATAGCGTGGGAGCAACCTATAATCCCGCAGAAGTATTCAACATGCTCAGGAAGGGTGACAGCGCCGTTGTAGTCATGCTTGTAGACAGCCTCACTAAAAAACAGGGCCCACTTCCCCCAATTTTTGGTAAAAAAGATAAGGTCATCCTCACCCTTAAGGTGCTTGACGTTTTCAACAGTGAGGATGAGCTGAAGAAGGATCAGCAGTCGCTGATGGCAGGACAGAAAGTACAAGAAGCAGCGGTCATCTCAAAATACCTCGCCGACAAAAACATCAAGACAGAAAAGTCACCAAAGGGAGTCTTTGTTGAAATAATTAATAAAGGAAATGGTCCGGCTGCCGACTCAGGCAAGGCTGTGCATGTGAAGTACACGGGCCGAACTTTTGAAGGCAAGGTCTTTGATTCCAATGTCGACACCAGTTTTGGACACCCGGACCCGTATGTGCTGGTCATCGGAAGGAGAGGGGCGATTGAAGGCTGGGATGATGGACTTCGTTTGTTCAACAAGGGTGGCAAGGGCAGGTTGTATGTTCCTTCCTTACTTGCTTATGGTGCTAACCCGCCGCAGGGAGCTCCATTCAAGCCATTCGAGAACCTGATCTTTGACGTAGATGTGATTGATGTGACCGATGCGAAGGAAGAAGCAAGGCCAGCGATGCCGTCGGGTCTTCGCGGAAATCCCGGTGCTCAGAAACCCGGAGGATCAAGACCAGGCGCTGCAACACCACCGCCTCCTGCACCGGCAAGAAAATAATTGATACAGAATAGATATTGAACAGGCTGGCTCATGAGACCAGCCTGTTTTGCTTTTCAGGATCCGGCTAGAGCGGATAAAAGTTGCACACATTCCCTGGCTTCCTTCACATCATGTACCCTGAGTATCGAGGCTCCTTTCATCAGGGCCACGGTGTTGAGAACAGTAGTTCCATTCAGCGCTTGTTCAACACTGGTCTGAAGAGTCTTGTATATCGTCGACTTCCTGGATATGCCAATGAGGATGGGCCGTTCAAAGATGGCGAACGAAGACAGTTGATTTAGCAGTTCAAAATTTCCATTTGCATTCTTGCTGAATCCAAATCCCGGATCGATGATCAGGTCATGGATGCCTGCCTGTTTGCAGGCCTGTTCTCTTTCAACAAAATATTCCATCACTTCCGCGGTGATATTGTGATAGGTAGTAGACTGATGCATGGTTTGGGGTGTGCCTCTGCTGTGCATGCAAACATAGGGCACATTCAGCGACCCCACAGTCGCAAGCATAAGTTCATCCGCCTTTCCCCCGCTGACGTCATTGATGATGGAAGCGCCAGCTTCGATGCAATTGGATGCAACCCGCGCATAATAGGTATCGATGGAAATGATACAGTCCGGAAAGTTTTTCAGTATCAGGCTTACAGCGCCTTCAAGTCTCGCCATTTCATCGTCTGCACGAAGCAGATCTGCACCTGGTCTTGTGCTTTGCGCACCGATGTCGATAATGTCTGCGCCATCCCCGATCATTTTTTCCACCATTGGCAATAATGAATCTGTTACAGCAGATCTGCTCTCATCATAGAATGAATCGGGAGTGAGATTAATGATCCCCATTACCAACGCGTGTTCAGCAACCAGTAACCTGCCCTTGCAATTGAGGGTAAACATTGAGTGGATATCTTTACATTTGATGAGCAAAATAGATAATTAATTCAAGCAGTGTTAAACTGATTATTTCTTTAGATGACAAATACTGATCAGCAATACGACAGGGCTGTTTCTGCATGCAGGGATATATTCATAAAAAAAACCAAAGACTACGGCACTTCCTGGAGAGTATTGCGCCCGATCTCCATACTTGACCAGCTGTTCATCAAGGCCCAGCGGATCAGAACCATCCAGGAAAAGGGCAAACAAATGATTGAAGATGATATACACGACGAGTTCAGAGGGATGGTCAATTATGCGGTGATCGGATTGATCCAGTTAAACCTGGGCCACGACGCGATTGAAGACCTGGACGTCGTCTCGGTCGAAAAATGGTATGATGAAAAAATACAGGAAACAAAAACCCTGATGCTTGCCAAAAACCACGACTATGGCGAAGCATGGAGAAGTATGAGTCAGGAGAGTTTCACAGACCTCATACTTATGAAACTCCTGAGGATGCGGCAGATCATCGCCAACAATGGAAAGACCCTGATCAGCGAGGGACTGGATGCAAATTATCGTGACATCATCAACTACTCACTCTTTGCGCTGATCATGAATGAATAGCAAAATAGATTACCATGAAATTCTTCCTGCCCCTTGCCAGATTCATTGTAGGCGTACTTTTTATTTTTTCGGGACTCATCAAGGCCAATGATCCGCTTGGGCTGAGCTATAAGATGCAGGAATTCTTTGAAGTCTGGCAGCTGGGTTTCATGGATCATTATACTTTATTGTTTTCCATACTCATGATCAGTTTCGAGATCATAGCAGGCGTGGCAATCCTTATCGGATGGAGAATGGGCGTTTTCAGCTGGCTTCTCCTGCTGCTTATCATCTTCTTTACTTTCCTTACCGGATATGCGCTTTTTTCCGGCAAGATTCGCGAGTGCGGCTGTTTCGGTGATTGCATTCCGCTGCAGGCAAATCAATCCTTTCTCAAGGACCTTTTGCTGCTGGCACTGATATTAATCATTTTCCCTTTCCGCAATTCCATTCGCTCTTTGTTCAAATCACGCACAGCTTTCATGATCTTGCTTGTTACGCTAACGCTTTCCCTGACTTTTCAGTGGTATGTATTGCGTCACCTGCCTCTTGTTGATTGTCTCCCTTACAAAAAAGGAAATAATCTCGCAGAAAAAATGAAGGCACCACCTGGTTCTATTCCCGACAGCACGGTTATATTGTTCACTTACGAGAAAAACGGGAAACAATCTTCATTCACAGCCGACCAGTTTCCCGCCGATTTCGACGATAGCTACAAATTTGTAAAGCGGGAAGACAAGGTTGTGAAGAAAGGAAATGCCAGCCCCGCAATCCGTGATTTTGCACTGCAGACAGCCAATGGAAATGACACCACATTATCCCTGCTGGGTGAGCAAAAAAACCAGTTGTATATTTTTGTAAAGGATGGTTATGAGAAGGGCGAATGGTCCAAACGCGTAAGCGACATCTTCGACAAGGCACACAACGCCGGAGTATCCTCGTACCTCGTAACGAACCTGGTGCCGGAAGAGTTGGTGAGATCTGTTCCGGACCTGGCGGGTTTCATTCCATTGCGGGCCGATGGCACTGCCATCAAAACTGCCGCCAGGCATAATCCCACGCTTTTTCTGATCAGGGGAGGCACAGTTATTCAAAAATGGAGCGCGCCGGATTTTGATATGGCAGACAGGTTTCTCGAAAACGTATCCAACCAATAATGCGCAATTATCTCCTTAAGAAAACACTCAATGGAATACTGGTGATGGCCGGCGTTGTGGTTGTAGTGTTTTTTCTGTTCCAGGGGTTTGGTGATCCTTCACGGCTGGTTATGGGACAAACAGGAGATGTGGCCACAAGGGAAAATATCAGGAAGGAATTGTATCTCGACAAACCCAAATGGAAACAATTCCTGCTCTACATGAATGATGTATCGCCACTCTCGGTGTATAGGTCAGAAGAGATCAAAAAGAAGCAAATCAACGGACTTTTTATTGGCGGGGGGATACAAGTTGGGATAAAACTTCCTTATCTGCGGAGATCTTACCAGTCGAGACGGGAAGTATGGGACATACTCACCGAAGCACTGCCTGGCACCATTGTGCTGGCCATCGCAGCGATGATCATCGCTATTGCCGCGGGTATCCCGCTGGGCATGCTCGCGGCGGTCAAACGAAACACCTGGTTGGATACCTCTTCCATTTTTGCAAGTGTACTCGGCATTTCCGCTCCTTCTTTTTTCATGGGTATCATCATCGCCTATCTTTTTGGATTTGTGTTAAGCGATTTCACGGGCCTTAGCATGACTGGTAGTCTTTTCGACACCGATCCCTTCGCTGGCCGAAGCATAAGACTGGAAAATCTCCTGTTGCCCGCCATCACCCTTGGAATCCGGCCACTCGCCATCATCACCCAGCTAACCAGAAGCTCCATGCTGGATGTACTCAGTCAGGACTATATCAGGACCGCCTATGCGAAAGGCTTGTCGCGAAGGATCGTGATTACGAAGACACGCCCTTAGAAATGCATTGAATCCGGTCATCACCGCGATAACTGGATGGTTCGCGGAATTACTGGCCGGCGCTTTTTTTGTAGAGTATATTTTTGGCTGGAAGGGGATTGGGAAAATTACCGTTGATGCATTGGAAAACCTGGACTTCCCAGTCGTTATGGGCTCCGTATTGGTATCTTCCTTTTTCTTTATTATCATTAACCTGCTTGCCGATGTGCTCTATGGCATGGTCGACCCAAGAATTTCCGCCAGTTAATTGATCACTACTTCGGTGATCACCTTGTCGCCAAGGGCTTCGTTTACCCGTTGCATGATCTTTTCTTTCTGATAAAGCAATTCCTGTTTGAGCGGCGCTACCGTGGTGGTAACATAGAGTGTGTGCCCGTGGATGCTGATTTCGCCGGTATACCTCGCAATGGTTTTACCCATCAGGTTTTCCCAGATCTCTTCGATCCTCATCGCCTGCAGTGGAGCCTTGAGTTTGCTCTTCTGCAAAAATTGTTTCATGGCATCGCCGAGAGAATATTCGCCCATGATTCAAAAATAAGTGGTTTTATATTGATCAAAGGTTAATTAGCTGAAAGCTGAGTTTGAGTCGCGAAAAATGTTCCTCGATCCGCGACTGATGCGTGTCGGTTATGAAGATCTGGCCTCCATTGCTTACACAAACCTGGTCAAGCAAATTATGCATACGCACTTCATCGAGTTTTTCAAATACATCGTCGAGCAAAAGCAGGGGAGCAAATCCTTTCGTAGTTCTTAGCGATTCAAATTCTGCGAGCTTGAGTGCAAAGAGCAAACTTTTTCTTTGACCCTGCGAAGCCATCAGCCGGAATGGTTCACGATTAAGGGTCAGTACCAGGTCATCCTTGTGAATACCGGTATTGGTTCGCTGAAGGTGCAGGTCTTTTTCTCTTGATCCTTCCAGTAAATTAGGGAAGTGGCTTGAGGACAGCTGACTGTGGTAAACCAGGTCCACTTCTTCTTCGCCCGCAGATATTTGCCGGTAAAATGTTTTTGCCTGCTCGAGGCAGGCTGCAAGAAAATCTTTCCTCCGCCGATGTATGAACTCCCCCTCAGGAATCAATTGCTCATCATATACAGAGAGCAATTGTGGATCGCGGATCCTGTTTTCCGCCATCGATTTCAGGCAACTGTTTCTTTGCTGGAGAATTTTGTTGTAGTTGATGAGTCGCCTGAGGTATTCGGGATCCAGCTGGCTCATAAGGGCGTCAATGAATCTCCTTCTTTCCTCGCTTCCGGAACTGATGATCTGGATGTCGTCCGGGGCGATCATAACGCAGGGAAACCGTCCGATATGCTGGGCAAACCGCTCATAGGGACTGTCACCCACCACAAACTCCTTCTTGCCTGCTTCGCGCAGTATACAGACTGCGGTTACTGCCTGGTTGTTTTCCCGGAAATTGCCCTCGATCCGAAAACCGGTGGTGCCGGTGGTAGAATTTTGCGAATCCGACCTGTTGAAATAACTTTTCGTAAAGCAGAGATAATAGATGGCGTCAAGCAAATTTGTCTTGCCCACGCCATTCTTTCCGCATATGCCGATGATCCGTTCCCGAAAGGGGAAAAGGCCTTCGGAATAGTTCTTGAACTGTACCAGAGATATTGATTCGAGCTGCAGCAACTTATTCAGATAGCGTGCAATATACAGGTTGCCGTTTAGAAGAAATATTGCCTGCATACCCTTATCTTTGCCGCTCAAATTTTGTAAAGTGGCGACTAAATTTTCAAAGGAAACTTACCTCTACTGGTACGAATTGATGCAGCTGATCAGAATGTTCGAACTGACTGCAGAAGAGAAGTATAAAATGGAGGGTAAGATCCGCGGCTTTTTTCATGCCTATATCGGCCAGGAAGCCATTGCTGCAGGTTGCATGACCGCCACCCGGATCGAAGATCCATTTATTACCGCCTATCGCGACCACGGGCTGGCTCTTGCTAAAGGGGTCACTCCGAATAGCTGTATGGCCGAACTCTATGGCAAGGCCACAGGCTGCTCCAAAGGAAAGGGGGGCAGCATGCACTTCTTCGGACGCGATGTGTTCTTTTTCGGTGGGCATGGCATTGTTGGCGCCCAGATAGGTACTGGTGCGGGCCTGGCCTTTGCCGAGAAGTATAAAGGCACTGACAATGTTTCGATCACCTTCTTCGGCGATGGCGCTGCCCGGCAGGGAATGCTACACGAGGTGTTCAATATAGCCATGACCTGGAAGCTCCCAGTAATCTTCATTTGCGAGAACAACAATTACGCAATGGGTACTTCGGTTGAAAGGACAAGTAATGTGGTGGACATCTACAAACTTGCCGACGCATATGAAATGCCCGGTGATTCAGTCGACGGAATGAGCCCGGAGGCCGTTCATGAGGCAGTGAGCAGGGCAGTTAAAAGAGGAAGAGAAGGTGGCGGCCCTACATTGTTGGAAATCAAGACTTACCGCTATAAGGGTCATTCGATTTCTGATCCCCAGAAGTACAGAACAAAGGAAGAGGTGGAAGAATATAAGCAACGGGATCCAATTCAGCAGGTGAGGACCACCATACTCAAAAATAAACATGCCTCAGAGGATGAGTTGAAGAAGATCGACAAAAGGGTGGAGGGCGTAGTTGCCGCCGCTGTTAAATTTGCGGAGGAATCACCCTGGCCCGACGACAGCGAGGTACTTAAGGACATCGTTAAACAGGAAGACTATCCCTTTATTGTCGACTAAGCATTTCAAATAAAGGTACCCACAAGAAAAAATACATAGATAAAGTAATGGCCACTCAAATCAACCAGCCTGATGTAAAACCGGCAACCGTTCAGCCTCATCGCAGCGGAGACAGAACTGAACTGTTTTGGCAGAAATACAACAAAATTATTGTAGGCGCTGTGCTGGCGATCATTTTGGTTGTAGCGGGCTTTATCGTTTATAAGAACTACATAGTGGCTCCTGAAGAACAAAAGGCCGCTGATGCCGTTTGGAAAGCCGAACAGTATTATCGAATCGATTCCGCCGCGTTGGCGCTGAATGGAGACGGACCCAACCCAGGTTTCCTGAAGATCATTTCCCGGTATGGCAGTACAAAAACGGCTAAGCTTGCGCATTTCTATGCTGGTTCCTGCTATATGAAGATGGGTGATTTCAAGAATGCGGTCAAATACCTAAAGGATTTTTCAACTACTGATAAACTTATCGGCGTAAGAGCAGCCGGATTATTAGGGGATGCTTATTCTGAACAGGGTAATAAGAATGCGGCCGTTGAGCAATATAAAAAAGCGGGAACCCTTTTTGAAGCCGACAATATTAATTCTCCTGAATATCTGTTTCGTGCGGGATTGCTTTACCAGGATCTGGGAAAGACAAAAGAAGCTATCGAAATGTTCAAACTTGTAAAAGATAAATACAGCGCATCTGAAAGAGGGGCCGAAATTGACAAATACCTTGCCCGCCTTGGTTCCTTTAATTAATCTGGCTGCTGATCATAAATAATTCATGGCCGAAGTATCGAACAGCAAATTATACGAATCAAACACAGGCATCGCGCTCGGGAGTGATGCCTGTGTTGTGATAGTACGAACAGAATGGAATGCGGCCTTTGTCGACAGGCTGGAGCAGGGATGCAGGAAGGTCCTTGAGGCCAATAATGCAAAATCGATCGTAGTAATTAATGTACCGGGTGCTGTTGAGATCCCTTTCGCCATCAACAGGTACTGGGATTTTCACAAATATAAAAATGACAAGCCCCAGGCCTTCATCTCGCTGGGTTGCGTAATCCGGGGAGGTACTCCTCACTTTGAATACGTATGTCAATCCGTGACGCAAGGAGTCACCCAGCTCAACCTCATGCTGCCCGTTCCGGTGATATTTGGTGTGATGACATTAGACAATTCCATGCAGGCCGAGGAACGGCTCGGCGGTCCGCTGGGTCACAAGGGAGAAGAGGCCGCACTCACTGCCCTGAAGATGATCGCCCTGGCCGGAAGTATTGCTTCCATCAAAAAATAGCAGTGTTATGAAGGTGCAGATATTCATTCCTTGCTTTATCGATCAACTGTATCCACAGACGGCTTTCAATATGATCCGGGTGCTCGAAAAGGCGGGATGCGAGGTTGAATATAACACAGAACAAACCTGCTGTGGGCAGCCGGCGTTCAATGCGGGATATCGCGAAGAGGCAAAAGCCGTTTGCCAAAAATTTATCAAAGACTTCAGGGGAGCGGAGTATATAGTTGTTCCAAGTGCATCCTGTGTTGGCTTCATCAGGAATTATTACCAGAAACTGTTCGGCAACTCGTCATTGCATGCCGAGGTAAAAGACCTGTCTAAAAGAACTTTTGAATTCTCTGAATTTCTAGTCAATATTCTCAAGGTCGAAGATTTTGGCGCAACGCTCGATGCTACGGTTACCTATCATGATTCCTGTGCCGGCCTCAGAGAATGCCATATAAAATCAGAGCCGAGAAAATTACTTAGCAGGGTGAAGGGACTACAATTGCGAGAAATGGATGACGTTGAAACCTGTTGTGGTTTTGGTGGGACCTTCGCGGTTAAATTCGAACCCATATCTATCGGCATGGCCGATCAGAAACTGGGGCATGCTAAAGCTACGGGTTCCGACGTTATCGTATCAACTGATCATTCCTGTCTTATGCACTTAGATGGATACATACGCTTCAAAGGAATTCCCATCAAAACCATGCACCTTGCCGATGTGCTCGCCAGTGGATGGTAAGACAACACAAAGGCCGACTTTCGTCGGCCTTCACATTGACGTTTACACGCCAGGTAACACCACAAAGTTTTAGCCTTTTGGCATCAGCACATGATCGATTTCATGAATCACACCATTGCTTTGATAAACATCTTTGATGGTTACGGTTGAAGTATTGCCTTTCTCATCCTTCAATTCCAATTTCTTCCCGTTCATCATTGCCCATAATTTGCCACCTGCGACTGTGGTAAGTTCTGCCTTACCGCCACCGGCTTTGATCAGCGCCGCTATGGCTTTGCTATCGAGTTTCCCGGGAACTACATGGTAGGTTAGGATACCCGTTAACATCATCTTGTTCTCTTCTTTCAGAAGGTTGTCAACTGTGCCTGCGGGCAGCATGTTGAAGGCACTATTAGTTGGTGCGAAAACGGTAAAAGGTCCTGCGCCGGATAGGGTTTCAACAAGGCCAGCTGCTTTTACTGCCGCAACCAGCGTGGTATGATCCTTTGAATTGGACGCGTTTTCGATGATGTTCTTTGAAGGATACATGGCAGCGCCGCCAACTTCGACAGTTTTTTCCTGTGCTGAAGCCATATTGATAAATCCGATGGCCAGGGCGAGCAGAGTGAGTTTCTTAAATGATTTCATAAATTGTTCAATTGTGTGGAGTTAAATTAAAAAGTAGTACCTCATCACTTACGCAACACAGAATGAATTAGATTCTTGTCTCAAATTTTATTGGTTTCTATCAGAACATTTACATGGACGCTCGAAGAAACCAGGGGTACTGTAACGACATCGAAGGAAATCCACAGGCTCATCTTTCTGACGGCATAACATATTTTTAATTTTTAATTTTTTAGTTTTAATTTTTTATTACGTAATTCATTTATCAAACTAATCGAAATGGCATACTGGCTGGTTAAGTCCGAACCCTCGGCATATTCATGGGATCAACTTGTAAAGGACAAATCCACTTCCTGGGATGGCATTCGCAATTATGCGGCGAGGAACCATTTGCGGACCATGAAAAAAAATGACGAAGTTTTCTATTACCATAGCAACGAAGGGACCGAGATTGTGGGCATCGCGAAAGTGTCAAAGACAGCCTACCAGGATCCGACCACGGACAATCTCAATTGGGTATCGGTGGAACTGAAGGCGGGAATGAAACTGCGCAGACCCGTTGGACTCGCGGAAATCAAGGCAGACAAAACACTTAAAGAAATGGTGTTGGTAAAAAACAGCAGGCTTAGTGTTCAGCAGGTAACAGAAGTCGAATGGAAACGTGTGCTCGAGCTTTCTTCAGGCGATCAGGACTCCTGAAATACAATTCCCAAAGATGCCAGTTCTTTCAACACCGGCTCATAGATTTCCGGCAAAATCGGAATGTGAAGGCCGGTGAGGTTGATCTTTTTTTCCAATATCAATTTCGCAGCGATGGCCAGCGGCAAACCTACGGTCCTGGCCATGGCGGTATGCACATCATCCTGTCCTTTTACGATCAGGCAGCTTTTCAGCCGGTGTAATTTCTTTTTAAGAGTATAATCAATTTCGTGAAGCATGATGATCATGTCCTTTTCGCCCGGGCGCAGCGAAAGTTTTGTTTCAAGTGCAAGCTGGAGTACATCGGCGGCACTGCACTTGCCTTTGTTGATCAGCGTGTCGTCGTCGTCCATTCCCAGGAAAAAAAGTTGTTTCATGGAAAGATTGGCTTCGTGCATTTGTCCTACGACGGTTGAGGCGGCTTTATTTTTGACGTCATCAAGATTCACATCCAACAGCTCACCTTTAGTGTCTACCATCATAAAGTCTCTGAGTTCTTTTAGCTGGCTGGCATCAGCTTCCTGCTCGGCACTGAGGAGTTGCCTGAGTTTTTCCAGCAAAACTTTTGTCTGGGTGAACCTCGCCGTGAGTTGCCTTTCTATCCACTGTGAAAATCCATTTTCGTTGAGGTGTTTCTGGTAGAATCGTTTGAGGCTCATGCCATCTGTTTCGTACTTTATTTTTTCATTGGTCAGCTGCAGTTCGATCAGGTTCTTCCATCCGAATGAAAATTCGGGATAGCGCAGGGTGGTTCTTACAAAAGTGGGGATATCACCCAGCTGGTAGAGTTCAATATATTGCAGTGAATCGCGGTTAGGATAATAACAGAGTTCCGTCAAACCAGGAATATTTACTCTTCTCAGCGGATCAAATAACTGCTCATAATTGAGTACCATGAGGTCGCCTGCTTCCCGGTACACAGCGCCGGTTTTCCCTGCCAGTACTATATTGCGTGGGTTCCAGCTCACTTTATACCGCCACGGATTGTCATCGCTTTCAGGGGCCACCAGTCCGCCGCAGTGAGAACGGAATGAAGTGATCGTTGCTCCCTCACTGCGCAGCTCGTGAATGAGTTTCATGGCGCTCATGTGGTCTATGCCGGGATCCAAACCCATCTCGCAAAGAAACAGAAGCCCCTTTTCTTTGATCTGCGGAGCCAGTCGGGTAAGCGTGTTGTCTGTATATGAAGCAGTAAGCAGGTGTTTGCCGAATTCAAGACAATCCAGCGCCACGAGGTAGTGGAGAGCAGGGGGCAACATGGAAATCACCAGGTCCGAAATTTCGATTTGCGCCCTTCTTTCAACTTCGTTTTTTACATCAAGGCCGATGCCCCTCGTATTTGGTGTATTCTGCAGTTTTTCCAGCGCCGCGGCCTCATTTGCATCGACCAGAATGAGACTAAGGTTATGGGAAACAAGTATGCCCGACAGGTATTCAATAAGATAGGTGCTCGACTTACCAGCCCCGAAAACGACAATGTTTTTCACCATCGATTTTTAGTATTCACAATGTAAGGATTCTCATGGTTTTCCCCCTTAAAATCGGTAATTTTGGCATCCTCCGGAACAGCAGAAAAAAAGAGAGGAACTCATTGATAAACAGACCAATCAGACTGTATGGAAGAGAACAATCTCACGCCTGATCCTACCAGCGACAACAACCGTATCAACCCCGTAAATATTGAAGAACAGATGAAGACCGCATACATCGATTATTCGATGTCGGTAATCGTCGGTCGCGCTCTGCCGGATGTACGGGATGGATTCAAACCTGTGCATAGAAGGGTATTGCATGCTATGAACGAATTGGGCATCCACTACAATAAACCTTTTAAGAAATCAGCAAGGATCGTAGGGGAGGTGCTGGGTAAATTTCACCCTCACGGCGACAAATCTGTTTATGATTCCATGGTACGTATGGCCCAGGAGTGGAACATGCGTTACACCCTCATCGATAAACAGGGCAACTTTGGCAGCCAGGACGGCGACGGCCCGGCGGCCATGAGGTACACGGAGGCAAGGCTTGAAAAAATGGCCGAGAGCATGTTGCTCGACATCGAGAAGGAGACAGTAGATTTTCAGCTTAATTTTGATGATTCACTCGAAGAACCTACCGTACTGCCAACCAGGATACCCAATCTGCTGATCAACGGGTCAAGTGGTATCGCGGTGGGAATGGCCACGAATATTCTTCCGCATAATCTTACCGAGGTCATCAATGGCTGCATAGCGTATATAGATAACCGTAATATCACAATTGACGAGCTGATGCTGCATGTGAAGGCGCCTGATTTCCCTACAGGCGGAACGATATACGGTATGGAGGGTGTAAAGGCGGCGATGCACCTCGGAAGGGGTAGGGTAGTGCTGAGAGGGAAATTGCACGTCGACACCAAACCCAGCGGAAGAGAGACTATAATCATTACTGAAGTTCCATACCAGGTGAGCCGCGATGCACTTTGCGACAGAATAGGGCAGCTTGTGAATGAAAAAGCCATAGAGGGTATTGCACATATCAACAACGAATCCAATTCCAAGGAAGGAACAAGGATCGTTATCGATCTGAAGCGCGATGCGATCGCAAATGTGATCATCAATCAGCTGTACAAATACACAGAGCTGCAGACATCATTCGGCATTAATAATGTGGCCATCGTTAAGGGCCGGCCCAAAACACTTAGCCTAAAGGATTTCATCGCCGAATTTATTGAATTCCGCCACGAAGTGGTGGTGCGCAGGACACAGTATGAACTGAAAGAGGCCGAGAAGAGGGCGCATATCTTATTGGGATACCTGATCGCACTGGATCATCTCGATGAAGTCATCTCTCTGATTCGTGCGTCTGAAACTCCTGATAAGGCAAAAGAGAACCTTATAAATGCAGGATGGGGACTTGACGAGATCCAGGCAAAAGCCATCCTGGAACTGAGGTTGCAGCGGTTGACCGGCATGGAGCGCAACAAGATTAAGGAAGAATATGATCACCTGATGAACATCATCGCTGATCTGAAGAAATTGCTGGCTGATGAAGGCGCGCGGTATGAATTGATCAAGAAAGAACTTGTGGATGTCAGGGAAAAATTCGGCGATGAAAGAAAAACCGAAATCACTTATCTTGACGACGAATTAAAGATCAAAGACCTGATAAAGGAAGAGGATGTGGTCATTACCATTTCTCACCATGGTTATATAAAAAGAACTTCAGCAACAGAATACAGGCAGCAGCGAAGAGGGGGCAGGGGAGCGATCGGAGGCCGCACCCGCGATGAAGATTACATAGAACACCTGTTTGTTGGGTCAACGCACAACTCCATGTTGTTCTTCACCGAAAAAGGCCGATGCTACTGGTTGAATATCTATGAAATACCCGAGGGTGACAAAACCAGCAAAGGCCGGGCCATCCAGAACCTTATCCAGATACCCCAAGATGACAAGGTGCGGGCAATTATCGATGTCAAGGATTTCCAGGACAAGGAATTTGTACAGAACCATAACATCGTGCTATGCACGAAAAAAGGCATCATCAAGAAGACGCACCTGGAAGACTTCAGCAGGCCTCGTCAATCGGGTGTGATCGCGATAACGATCAATGCGGGAGATGAATTGCTGGAAGCCAAATTGACCGACGGAACCTCCGAGATCATGATGGCGGTGAAGTCGGGTCGCGCCATCCGTTTCCCGGAATCCAAAGTCCGCCCAACAGGCCGAGGGGCTATCGGCGTAGCTGGTATAGAAGTTGAAGATGATAAGGACGAAGTGATTGGCATGATATGTGTCCCCGCGGAAGACAAATCGAAAACAGTGCTGGTAGTCAGTGAGAAAGGATTTGGGAAGAGAACCGAGATAGATGAATACCGGATCACGAACCGGGGCGGCAAGGGCGTGAAAACAATAAATGTCACGGAGCGGTCGGGATCACTGGTAGGGATACTCGATGTAAATGCTAAGGAAGACCTGATGATTACCTGCAAAAGCGGGGTTACCATCAGGATGGGTGTTTCGAGTGTCAGTGCCCAGGGGAGGGCCACTCAGGGGGTGAAGTTGATCCGGGTAGACGATGGTGATGAAATAGCAGCCATCACCAAGTTGGAGATCCATGTGGAACATGATGCGATTGAGCCACATATCCCGGGTGAAATTATCGTACCTGGTGAAGGCGAAAATGAAAGTTTACCGGATGACACTGGTTTAAATAATGAAGGGAAGGCAACCGAAGAAACAGATTTACCATCTGGTGATGACAATTAATAGTTTTTTCATTTCTTAACAAATATTCACATATGAGATCTATCTTTTTATCAATGCTGTTTCTTGTCATTGGCATTGGGCTGAATGCACAAAAACTGTCTAAAGCAAAAGATCAGCTGGAAAAGAAGAAATACGCAGAGGCACGCACCGAAATCGACAGCTACCTGGCAAAAAATGCTGATGAAGCAGAAGCCTGGTACGTAAAATCAAAGATATACGGAACGATCGCTGCAGACTCCACCATTCAGTCGACAGTCCCCGGCGCCAGGGACACTGCGTTCGCAGCCATAAAAAAATATCTTGACCTTGAATCGACCGTAAAGGATTCAGCAAAAAGATATGTTGCCCTTACCATGGACAACCGGGCACCACTCACCAATCTTTATGCAGGGTATTCCAAAGACGCAGCGAGTTTCTACAATGCCGGTAATTACACCAATGCATTGACAGGATTTAAAAAATCTCTGGACGTTTTTGATTTACTGGTAGAAAAGAACTGGACGAACGGAATCAAGCTCGATACTATCTCGGTACTGTATGCAGGTATATCCGCAGAGAAAGCCAGTAAAATGGATACGGCTGCGATGTATTACTCCAAGATTGCCGAAAGCAAATCAAAAGGGCAGGGATACGAATCTATCTACAAGTGGCTCGCTGATTATTACAAACAAAAGAACGATCAGGCGAATGCCGACAAATACCTGAAGCTTGGAAAAGAGGTATATCCAGATGATCCATTCTGGCTCGGCTTTGAAGTAACGATGCTGAGTGAAAAGGGAAACAAGGATGAACTTTTTACCAAGTATGACGAGGTCACCAAGGCGAATCCAACAAACCCATTGTATTTCTTTAATTATGCCGTTGAATTGTATAAGACTGCATACAATGAGGACACTACCAAGCGTCCGCCAAATGCTGAAGAACTTACAACAAGAGCGATTGAAAAAGCGGAAAAGAGTATCGAGCTGGATCCAAAGTACCCTAATTCAAGAATGTTGCTTGGACAGATCTTTTACAACCAGGGAGTGGATATTGTTGCCAAGAATAAACTCATCAGGCCATCCGGTGGCGTCAAGCTGAAACCTGATCAACTGAAAAAGAAAGAAGCCATGAGGACTGAATCTGCGGGCAAATTTGATTCCGCCATCGTTCAATTCAAGAAACTCGATGAATTGTTAGGAGGCCAGGGAAAATTGAAAATGGAAGAAAAACAATTCCTGAAAGATTCCTATGACCTGTTGATCACTGTTTACGAACAGAAGGGCGACCAGGCAAATGCAACAAAATACACAGAGAAATTTAATAATGTAGACAAGGTGCACTAAGACCGGTTTACCCGTAATTGAAAGAGGCCTGCTACCGGAATACCGGTTCAGGCCTTTTTCTTTATAATGACGGCCGTATTATTAAAATGCCGAACAAAGTACTATTAACCAATAAAGATGGTGGTAGCAGACCCATTTGCTCCCGAACTATTATTTAAATAGATGATAAGGAAGAGGGCACCCTGGGAAATAAATGAAGTTGAAGGACCATGAGTACACCGAGGGAAGCAGCAGTGCTTCAGCGACCTGGCATAGCATCGCCGGTCAAGACAAACGTATCTGGTAAATGTGTTCTGACATTATCATTTAGGAGCACGGAGCAATTGAAAATTACTTCGCCGCAGAATGAGTATAGGCTTCGTTGATCTGGCGTACGAGTGCAGTTGGCAGCCGATCGAATTTCGCGATCATTTTTTCTCCGCTATAATTGAAGGCAATAAGTTGCTTATACATTTTAACTCCAGGAACCTTTTTGATCAGGTTGTCGACGAAGGCGGTTTCCCTGATTTTTTTTGGATCGGGTTCACCTTTGGCTTTTTTTACTTTCTGTTTGATCATTGATAATTGACTATTTTGCATGAAACTACATAATTTAGCTAACTTTTGATACAATATTTAGCTAAAGTATCGCTAAAAAACGTATGAGGCTGAGCCAATCATCAGGTTCTGAGGGGTTTAATGTCGCAGATTGTCGTAAGAGTAGTTATTAACGGTTGTGCAATGGGGTTAGAAAAGTGCTTAATTACCCACATGTATCGTAGAATGCAGCGGTGAGATATATGCAAACTTCCTTTTCTTCTTTTCGCGGTAATTATTTCTTAGCGTTTGAGTGACTGGTCGAGGACTTACACCACTCAGTTCGACCTGTAGTATATTATTGAATCAATCTCACCGGGATGAAAATAGGGGCTACCATAAAGACGAAGGGCTCAGCCAGTGGTCAGGCGTTAAATAAATATGGTATTTAACATAATATATATTATAAGGCAAGTGAACAAAGATGCCAGCCCAATGCAACAGATCATTGCCTGATACTTTACTCGCGCAAATGCGTCCGGCGCTCCATGATTCTCACGGGCCGGCGTGGAAATAATCGAGTGGATTGGCATGTGGCCTCGTAGCCGACATAACTTCATCGAAAAATGCAAATAATCCCCATTAGTCATTTATGATCAATATTGTAAGGGTCGAAACCCCCTTGATAAAACTTTCAATTTGAAATTCTTCACCTCATTCTACCTAAACATAATATATTTAGTCGCGATTCGCTTATGAACAAGACTTTCTTCCCACGCATCACATCGATAGATATCCTGCGTGCAGTCACCATGGTTCTGATGATCTTCGTCAACGACCTCTGGTCCCTCGAAAACATTCCGAATTGGCTCGAACACACCCAGGCCAATGACGATGGCATGGGCCTCGCCGACACCGTTTTCCCCGCCTTCCTGATCATTGTCGGCATGTCTATTCCGTTCTCCGTCAGCAGCCGCAGAGCCAAAAACGAATCCGACAGTTCAATCCTCCGTCATATCCTGTTACGCACCTTCGCCCTGCTGACCATGGGCGTTTTCCTGGTCAACGGCGAAACCATCAACGCCACGGCAACCGGGTTTCCCTCATATGTTTACTACCCGGCCTGCTGTCTCTGTTTCATTTTGATATGGAACAATTATCCGAAAACATTCAACAAAAATATTCGTCTGCTATTACAGGTCATTTCCTGGATCACCCTCGCCTTCCTAGCCTGGAAGTATCGCGGCGGTGAGGATGGATCAGCCCGGTTTGCCTCTTCCTGGTGGGGCATCCTGGGTCTTATCGGATGGGCATACCTCGTAAGTGCAGTCGTATACAGCTTCGCGGGAAAAAAACTAATCCCGGTGATTCTCTTCTGGCTGGTCTGCATTCTCTTTTGCTCGGCTGCGCACGCAGGCATATTCAAAAATGCCGGCCTCCTGCGCACCGTCACAGGACCTCTTGGCCAGGGTGCCATGCCCGCGCTGGTCAGCGCCGGTGTGATCAGTTCCATGATCTTTCTAAACATGCGTGAACATCCGGACAAATACAAATTCATGTGGGTTCTTCTTGCGCTCAGCGGCGGCCTGTGCATAGCAGGTTTCCTGGTGAGACCCCTGGACGGCATCTCAAAAATTAAAGCCACTCCGTCATGGGTGCTTATCTGTTCGGCCATAAGTTTTGCCATCTTTGCCTTTGTTTACTGGCTGGCGGACATCAAAAAACAAACAGCGTGGTCGACCATCATCAGGCCGGCTGGTACCAACACCCTGCTCTGTTACCTGCTTCCCTATTTCGCATATGCGATACTGGGAGTATTTAGTTTTAAATACCCCGAACTGATCTCAACAGGTGTTGCAGGGCTGATTAAATCATTCATATTTGCGCTGGTGATCGTGAATATCGGCGGGCTACTTGGCAAAAACGGCGTGCAGGTTAAATTGTAACTGCACAACTTATTATTATAAACCAGAAATCATTTTCATCTCATGAGAAACATTCTCCTTACCGCATCAGCCATCATGATCCTGTGTTGTACGAATGCCGCAGCGCAGACGCCAGTAGCTCCCAATGATTTTCCGGTAAGAGGGCTGAGTATCGCAGCGCCTTCTCCCGCAATGGTCGACTCTTTTATCGTATTCATAAACGATGTGCTAGCTCCAAGAAAAATCAACACACTAATACTGCGTGTGGATTATAGATATAAATATAAGTCGCACCCCGAACTGGTCTCGGAAAATCCGCTTACAAAGGCTGATGTGACAAAACTTGCCGACGCCTGCAGGAAGAATAACATCGCCGTCATCCCCCAGATAAACCTGCTGGGGCATCAATCCTGGGCGGAAAAACCCGAAAAACTCCTGGAGAAATATCCTGAATTTGATGAAACACCCTGGGTGAAATTTCCTGAAACCTACAAATGGCCAAATGCCGACAGCCTCTACTGCAAGAGCTATTGCCCCCTTCACCCTGGCGTACACAAAGTGGTGTTTGCGCTGGTCGACGAACTATGTGATGCATTCGGAGCGACGGCTTTTCATGCGGGTATGGACGAGGTATTCTACATCGGCATGGATAAGTGTCCTCGCTGCGGCGGAAAAAACAGGGCCGAGCTTTTCGCCAATGAATTAAAAACCATCAGGGATCACCTGGCACTAAAAAACCGTAAACTGTGGATCTGGGGCGATAGGTTGCTCGATGGAAATTCGACAGGCATGGGCTTCTGGGAGGCCAGTGGAAACGGCACACAGGCTGCCATCGACCTTGTACCCAAAGACGTAGTGATCTGCGACTGGCACTACGAACGTCCTGACAAAACTCCTGTATATTTTGCAATGAAAGGATTTTCGGTAATAACATGCGCCTGGAACAGGCCTGCCGTTTCGGTGAAACAATTCAGGGACATGCAGGATTTTCGCCTGGACGCAACTGATGAAATGAAAGACAGGTACCTTGGCGTAATGCAAACTGTATGGTCGGATGCGGGCGGGTTTATACGTGAATACTATGCTAACGAAAACACCACACCCGATCAGCGGTCGCAGACTAAATCATTCCGGCAGATTTTTCCCGTCAATTAATCAATATCACAAATAATTATATGAATAAACTGCTGCTTTTAGTTGCTGTTACTGGTGCCTTCTGCTCAAACACAAGAAGCCAATCGACTCCCAAACAAGATTTTCCGATAGTGGCATATTATATTTGTCACTCCTCTCCCCTTTCAGAAATCAACTTCAAACAATTCACCAACCTACACTATGCTTTTCTGAATCCAGATTCCACCGGTGAGCTGATCCTCGGCACGGACTGTCTTGACTCGCTGGTTCCCTTGGCGCATGCCAACAACGTGAAGGTCCTGGGATCTATCGGAGGCGGCAGCGCACCGGAATACTATAGCGCCCTGTTGAAAGATGGTAAGCGGCAACAACTCATCACTAAACTCGTCGAGGTTGTTGAACGATATCAACTTGATGGCATCGATGTTGACCTCGAAGGCAGGCGCATTGACGAAAATTATGAGCCCTTTGTCACGGAACTCAAAGCCGCACTTTCAGCCCGTAATAAACTCGTTACCGCCGCTATCGCAACCGTGTATAAAACGCAACTCACCGATAAAGCGCTCAGCCAGTTTGACTACATCACTATTATGTCATATGATAAAACCGGCCCCTGGAAGCCAAATAATCCCGGCCATCATTCTCCTTACTCAATGGCAGTAGAAGACACAGACTATTGGGTAAATACAAGGCATCTGAAAAAAGAGAAATTATACCTCGGCGTGCCCTTTTATGGCTACAGTTTTGGCCCTGCCGGAGCGGGTTCTTTTTCTTACAAAAACATTATCCTGCAATTTCCCGGAGCCGAAAACAAGGACGAGCTGACCCTGCCCGATGGTGCGATACTTTATTACAACGGCCTGCCAACCATCCGGAAAAAAGTACAGCTGGCAAAAAACAAGCTGGGCGGTGTGATGTTCTGGCAACTGATGGGCGACAGCAAAGATGACAAGTCCTTGCTCAAAGCGATCAATGAAGAGGTGAAGCGGTGAGCGGGTGGGTACCTCAGTAAACTTCAGGTTACCTGTCGCGTTACTTCGATGACGCTAGTTCAAATTCCTTAATTTGCCTGATGCTTTCAAAAAAGCAAGCTGCTTCTTTCTGGATCAATTCGATGTACTTTACCCTTCTCCAACGGGTTTCACTATTCCTTTTCGGCGTTGTTGGTTACATGATCCTCGTACGCGGGTTCAGTACAGAAATCAACGGAACCTGGGCACTCTACATCACTTTGTTTTCCATCTTTGAAGCGATAAAACAAGGACTGATCAGGAATTCAACGATAAAATTTCTGAGCATGCCTGAATACACCAGTCAGGTGAAAGCCGTGCAGAGCAGCTCGCTCATCATAAATGCAGCGTTTTCTCTGCTAGTGATAATTTGCCTGATTGTATTCAGCCCATATCTTGCCAATTTGCTGAAGTCGCCGGAACTCATCCGCCTGCTAACGATGAGTTGCCTGCTGATACTCCTACTGGTTCCCTTCAACCATTGTGAGATTCTATTGCAGTCAAAATTCAGGTTCGAAGCGATATTCCGGTCTGCCTTCATCCGGCAATTCATTTTTTTCGGTGGAATATTCTTTCTTTATTTCTTCATACCAAAATCATTTACTCTCCAGCATGTCCTGGTTGTTCAAATCATTTCGCTATTCATTGCCTTGATATACATATATCAGCACTCACGTGAAGAACGTGCTGGTTCTTTTCTGTTCAACCGGTTGATTACAATCCGCATGTTTCATTTTGGCAAGTACACATTCGGAACCAACCTGTTTGCAGGTCTTTCGCGGAGCTTCGATCATTTTGTAACCGCCGGCACACTGACTGCTATTGAAGGAAAAAATTACGTGGCGTGGTACAATACGGTGGCGCGGATCAATAATATGGTAGATGTGCCTTCACTGGCCGCATCCGACGTACTCTATCCCAAGAATGTGGAAGCGCTAGAAAAGGAAGGTATGGGCAAGGTGAAATATTATTTTGAACAGGTAACCGGAACCATCCTCGCCTTCATCGTGCCGCTTTCGCTATTCATATTCATTTTTCCGAAGCTGTTGATTTACATTATCGCCGGCCCGGAGTATTATCCTGCGATCCTGATCCTTCAGTTGACCATCCTGTTTAGCATGGTCAGACCCCTGAGTTATCAATTCGGGTCAACACTTGACGCGATCGGAAAACCCCGGGTAAATTTCATCGCCAACGCGTTGCTGATGCTGATGAATCTGCTGCTCACCTGGATCTTCCTGCATTACTTTGGGGGGATGGGTCCTGCCTATGCCACCATGGTGTATTACACGGTGTCGCTGGTAGTCATGATCCTGCTGCTGAAAAAATATATACAGCTCGATTTCAGGAACGTGATAAAATACGCGCTGAATCGCTACCAACAGTTTTTCGATTATTTGTTCAGGAGAGGCCGTGCTCCGCGGCCGCCTCAATAAAGCAGGCGGACCTTAAGAGAACCCTTCACCTCTTTAAGCAATTCCACAGCTTTGCCCGATAATTTTTTGTCCAGGTCGAGTACAACATAACCAATGCTGTCGTTAGTCTTGAGGTACTGGCCAAGAATATTGATACCATTGTCGGACAGCTGTGAGTTGATGGCAGATAGCACGCCGGGAACATTTTTATGAATATGAAGTATCCTGTGGGCCTTTTCCTGCATGGGTAATCCAATGGGAGGAACCGTGTGTGATCCCATTGTAACGCCCGTTTCCAGGAATTGAAATAATTTCTGACTTACGTCTTCCCCGATATTGAGCTGTGCTTCTTCAGTTGATCCGCCGATATGCGGTGTCAGGATCACATTGGGGAGACCCTGGAGTGGTGACAGGAATTTGTCGCCGTTCTTTTCGGGTTCAACAGGATATACGTCGATAGCCGCGCCTGAAAGTTGGTTGTTGTCGAAGGCTGCTTTGAGTGCATCAAGGTCCACCACTTCCCCTCTTGCATAATTGATGAGGATAGAACCCTGCTTGAAATTTTTCAGGGTTTGCCTGTTGATCATATTTTTTGTGGTGTCAGTGTCCGGAACATGAAGAGTAACAACGTCCGCCTTAGAGGTTAATTCCTTTAGGGTTTTACAGGGACTGGCATTGCCAAGCGGGAGTTTCGTAATCAGGTCATAGAATAACACCTTCATGCCAAGGGCTTCCGCCAGCACGCTTACCTGGGTGCCGATATTGCCATAGCCAATGATTCCGAGGGTTTTGCCTCTGAGTTCATAACTGCCTTTGGACTCCTTCAACCAGATCCCCTGATGGGCGGCTACATTCTTGTCTGGAATCCTCCTGATGAGCATAATTGCCGACGCTATGACCAGTTCGGCCACGGACCTGGTGTTGGAATAGGGGGCATTGAATACGACCACTCCCCTGTTCATGGCTGATTTCAGATCTACCTGGTTGACTCCGATACAGAAACACCCTATCGCCTGCAGTTTGTTTGCCGCCTCAAGCACCCTGGAGGTAATCTGGGTCTTGGACCTGATCCCCAGCAAATGCACGTCTTTGATCTGTTTCACGAGTTCATCCTGCGATAGCGCCCCTCCAATCTTGCGAACAGAGGAATAACCAGCATCTTTGAAATATTTTACCGCCGCATCGCTGATATTTTCAAGGAACAATACATTCACTTTCTCTTTAGGGTAACTCGTATTTTTCGCGCTCATAATTTTTTCCCAGATATTTTCGTTTACATGTAATTAGGGGATTTGCAAAGATGTGCGTTAAAATTGAAATCAAAAACACCTATTGTTTCGGGTTTTACATTCAGCAGCCTACCTTCGCTTTTCCGAAACTCAGATAAACTAATTTTCTTGAAGAACTTGCTGATAATTATCGCCCTCGCCTGGCTTTACAGCTGCAATGGACAGGCCTCAGAAAAAGACAAGGAAGCAGTGAAACTGGCCCTTGCCCCACCACCGCCGATTTCTAAGACGAAACTTCGCCATTATCAATCGGAAGTTGTCCATTTCATCGACAGCGCCTTCAGCTCAAAGCGTTTCAATGGAAGCATCCTGGTGGCCAAGGATGGCCAGGTCATTTATGAGAAGTATGCGGGTTTCCGCAACCCAAGGCTTTCCAGGGACTCCATAAATCCCAGTTCTGCCTTCCATATTGCTTCCGTGTCCAAAACCTTTACCAGTATGGCAGTTCTTAAACTGCAGGAACAGGGCCGCCTGCGAATCACTGATGAGGTTTCAAAATACCTTCCGGGTTTTCCATTAGCCGGGGTGACGATCAAATCGCTGCTGAACCATCGCAGTGGTATCCCAAACTATGTCCATTATATGGAAAGACTCGGATGGGACAGAAGAAAGCTCATGACCAACCAGGACGTGCTTGATTTCATCATTGCCCGTCACAAGGAGATTCAGATCGGACCTCCGGATCGCCATTTCAGTTATTCAAATACCAATTTTGCACTCCTTGCACTTATTGTGGAAAAAGCATCTGGACAGGCTTTTCCAGACTTCCTCAAATTGACATTTTTCCAGCCATTGGGCATGACGGACACGTATGTATATACCATAACTGACAGCGCACGTTCCCTTCAGTCTTATTTTGCAAGTGGCCGACCTTATGCCTTCGATTACCTCGACAAGGTCTATGGTGATAAAAATGTGTACAGCACGGTTCGCGACATGTTGAAATGGGACCAGGCATTGTACCCAGGAACGATGTTTACCAAGGCTACAATTGATTCCGCCTTTTCGGGATATAGTTATGAAAAACCAGGCATCAACAATTACGGGCTCGGGTGGAGAATGTTCAACCTGAAAAACGGGAAGAAATTTATCTATCACAATGGTTGGTGGCATGGCAACCGAACGGCATTTTATCATCTTGCAGATGAAAAAGCAACGATCATCGCATTCAGCAATAACGACTATACACGAGTGTATTCAAGTAAGAAGATCGCTGATATTTTTGGCAATTACTTCACAACAGCTGAAGCCGAAAGAGCCTCTGAAACGGTGAATACGGTGAAGGAAGCGAGTCCGGAAGAGTAAAAAACAGTAATTAACATTTAAAGTAGGCGCCAGCAGGTTTAAATCTTATTCGCTTAAGTTGAATCTTAATTAGATATTACCTCGTGTACTGCAGCATCCACTCGTAAATATTCCTCCCATCGGCGTCCCGGTAAGCAGGATCAGTAGTACGGGTCCAGCAGTCATGGTGAAGTCTGTTTTGTCCCACATCGAATAAGGTAAGTCGGGCTGGTATGACCGGGCTGGAATTATTGTAATCCTCAACAAATCTTTCCGATTCATGATAGGTCCATAAGGAATCATCGACATTGTGGAATTGCCAGACTGGTAGCTGTGCATCAGCCATGGCTTTGCACCTGGCAGCATGGTCTTCGGTGATGTTCATCGCTCCTCCCATTGTCGCAATGGCGGCTAGCTGGTAAGGAAATTCAGCCGCGAAGTCAGCTGTCTTTTTCGCTCCAAGGCTGAATCCTGTCATGTAAATTCTTGAAGTATCGACACGATAATTTTGCTTGACATGTGTAAGCAAGGCTGCAAGGTCGTAAGTAAAGGGTTCTCTGGAAAACTGCGGCGCTATGATAATAAAGGAATAAGGTTGTCCATTTACCTTAAAGGATGGAGGAAATGTCTTTTCATTGACACGTTTAGGAACCGCTTCGGACAGGACTTCAGGCAGTTCTGTATATCCATCTCCATATTGGCCCCCGCCAGGCAGGCAGATGAGCACAGGATATAATTCATTGGTTTCATGGTAGTGAGCTGGTACCGCCTGATAGAATCCCCTGATGCAGCCATTGATTACGCTGTAATTAGGGGTGAGCAGGGCTGGTTCTGTCTCCTCAAATTTCGGAGTCGGGTTATGGGTACTGCCTGAATTATTCGTGTTGATAATTTTTTTGCAGGACACAAATGATAGAACCGCCACCAAAGCAATCAGAGTATATAGATGCGTCTTCTTCATATCGATTTATGGTAACGGATCGTCCCCAAGTTAATACAATTCATATACCAGAGTTGCAAGGAGCTGAAGATTAACGAATCACTAAGTATTTTATGAGCGGTCAGTCTGCCCCTTGAAATGAACTCCCAGGCCGGGATTACCGGAAACGCTTAACCGCCCAAAGTCGAAACTGAGACCGTCGGCAAGGTCTTCGGCAAGCAATAAGGGACCATCCGCATCGGCAAAATCCACCGATGGCAAAAGGTGGGCAACGGCGGCTGTGCCTATGCTGCTTTCGTTCATACTGCCGATCATCACCTGCATCCCGAGACTTTTCGCTCGTGCAATCATTCTGCGGGCAGGCGTGATGCCGCCGCATTTGGTCAGCTTGATGTTGATCCCATGGAACAAACCAGCGCATCGTTCAACATCCTTTTCACTAACGCAGGATTCATCGGCAAGCAGGAGTATCTCGGAAGCGGCGAACAGTGTTTTCATGCCTTCCCAGTTGTCCTTCGCCAAAGGCTGCTCGATCAGTTCAACTCCTATTTTTCCAAGAATGGGAATCATCTGTAAGGCCTGATCAAGACTCCAGGCGGCATTGGCATCCACCCGTAATGGAACAGCGGTATGTGCTCTTATGGCTTGTGCAATTTGAATGTCATCCGGCGAACCGAGTTTGATTTTATAAACAGGCCATGGATTTTCATCGATTTTTTTGAGGATCATGTCGATGCTGTCCATGCCGATGGTATAATCTGTCAGAGGCATGGAAGCCGGATCATAGTTCCATAGTTTCATCAGGGGCTGCCTGCGCATTTTGCCATAGAGATCCCAGGCGGCAATGTCCAGTGCGCAAACCAGGAAGCTGTTGTCAGGAATAAGATGATGAAGGAAGTGCCAGAACCGATCCGGGTCTGTCAGTGCATATTTTTCGATGAAGGCCCTTTTTTGCTCCAGGTCGGCGATCATCTTCTCAACAGGGATATGATAATAAGTTATCGCCGGTGCCTCACCGTAACCTTTGATGCCCATGTGTTCAAGTTCAACGACCAGCGTTGGTTGATGGGTCTTGGTGCCGTATGAAATGGTAAAAGGGTATCTGAAAGGAAGTTCATATGACCAGTAACGCAATTTCATCGACCGCTTTCTTCCACGTGTTTGCGAATCTCCTCATTGAAATCCTTTTGCTTCAGCAGATCTTCAAGTGGGATGTGCATTCGGTAGCGCCAGTAGTAGTTCGAGATCGCGGGATTGTTTATGCGTTCGGACTGATAGTTAGGATTTCGCAGGGATTCGTCGATGCCGAAAATATCCTGTAATTGAAACACGGTCCACATCGCCGGTGAATAGAGATGTTGAAGGAAAACAATTTTCGAGATCCAGGCCTCGCAGTTTTCGGGCGCCTCACCCCATTGGCCCAATTCCATATTGAAAAAATATTGAGTCGTCTCACGGTTTTCTTCCCACCAAGAACGAACTGTACTCATGTCGTGAGTGGAAGGCGTAATCACCGAAAGATAGGGTGCATCGGCAGGATGGGAGAATTTCCGGTTGAGGTCCTTGGGCATACGCTGAATCTCCAGGCTCAGAATTCCAAGGCGTTTCATCACCTCGGGCACCGCCTTGGGCACCATTCCAAGGTCTTCACCACAGATCAGCATGTTGGTGGATCTTTTCAGCGATGGCAGTTTCTTCATTGCTTCTATTCTCCAGAACTCGTCCTGCCGGCCGTAGAAATAGTCATTGTACAGGCTCTTCAGCTGGTTTTGCATATTCCAGTCGAGATGACGGAATGAAGTAGTGGAGTCGATGGATATCCGGAAGTGAAATTCCTGACCGTTAGACCCGGGTTTTTCAAACAGGATGACATTGGATATGAGTTCATACAGTCCCAGCAATATGTGATGGTTTTCTTCTGTTTGTTCCATCCCGGCAAAATACCTTTCGGCTTCGCGCTGGGTATGAAAACCATCCTTAAGCACATAGTTGTTGTTTCCAGTAGAGATCAGATAAGGATAAAATTTTTCATTGTTCGGACCGAATAGTTCCCAGAGCACTGCATCAGTGATATAAGGTTTGCAAAACCGGTGATAATTGAACCACATTCCGCGCTGAGCGAATTCGAAAACGTGAACCGTAAGCGCGGGATTGAAAAAACCCATGATGCCCTGAACGGAGTCAATAGGGATGCTCCAGATCCGGAAAAACCCCAGAATATGATCGATACGGAAAGCATCGAAATACCGGCCCATTTGTTCAAATCTTTTCTTCCACCAGTCGAAATGATTTTCCGCCATTTTCTCCCAGTTGTACACAGGGAATTCCCAATTCTGACCCTTGACTGCAAAATGATCCGGTGGCGCGCCTGCCTGTAAATCCATGTTGAATAATTCCGGATCCATCCAGGCATCACAGCCGCGCCTGTTCACCCCAATTGGAATGTCGCCTTTGATAATGATGTCATTGCCATGTGCATAGTCAACAGCTGATTTCAATTGCAGGTGCAGGTGATATTGCAGAAAATAAGAGAAGGCAATGCTTTCGTAATGTTTCGCCCGGGGTGATACGTATTTTTCAATCGCGGACCGGTCAAACTTGCTATATATTTTCCAGGTGGTGAAATCAGCAGTTCCATTTCTGTCGCGCAGATAACAGAAAGCAGCATATGGAACGAGCCAGTATTGATTTTCAAGGAAAAATTTCTGGTACTCGGGATCCTCCAGGAATTTATTTTTTTGTGCCTGGAACAATTCACGTGCAGCCAGCAACTTGAACCTGATTACCTGTTCGTAATCCATATCAGGCAGGGCATTCAGTTGCTTTTGTTTCTTCCGGAATGATTTCACAATATCGACATCCTGTTTTCCGGCAACCGCTTCAATGTTGAGGTAAAGCGGGTGTAATGCAAAAGCAGATATCGTGGCGTAAGGATAAGAATCCTTCCAGGTATTGGTAGATATAGTGTCATTGACGGGCAGCAGCTGGATCATTTTGATGCCGCATTTCTTTGCCCAGTCGGAAAACAGTTTCAGGTCGACAAATTCTCCAACTCCAAAAGAATTCGCACTTCTCAGGCTAAACACCGGTAAACTTACTCCGGATCCCTTCCAGCTATTGTTAGTTAACCTGACAAAACCGTCGTGAACAATATGAAGTGTTTTTTCATTCAGATCCAGGTGGAGGTCGCGGTTTGGGCCATCCTCATAATTGACGATGGTTTTCTGCCTCGTATCGTAGATGCCATACTTGTAATCAAGCGGCAGGGTTTCGTTCTGGAGATTGACGTGAACTGTCCACCAGCCCTTTTCCAGCTTCAGCAGTAAAATGGAAGCTGGGTCCCATGAACCAGTCTTCTTTGCGTTACCCGACAAAAAGACCACTTCATTTTTTGAAGTAAGAGGCGCCTTGACCCGAAAGATATGAGTAAAGTGCCGGGCGGCACGGGGTTTGATCGCCGGCGACTTGCCACGGAACAACACTTTTTGAAAGGGATCGGTATAAAATACATTCTCATATTCTCCGGCGTAATTCCAGGAGTCCGTGATCTCTATGTTTTCTATGCCCGTTTTTGAGACGTCGATCAGACGAGGCTGTCCACCTTCGAATACGATCTGCCCATCGGTCCCGATGAACACATAACTGTAGGATATCCGGCCAATAAGCGAGGGATCTACGTCAATAGAAACATTCCACAGGTCACTGTTGAAATAATTCAGACCTAGATAATGCACCGGATCGTCGTTTCCAAGAGCCGGGATATTTCCAATAATGCCAAGGGATTCCCCTGGCTTGGTGTAGTAGCGTATGTAAAAATTTATTCTCACGATTTCATCAAGTGAGCGCGAATTTATTACAAATGTGCGAATGTCTCTTTTTGTATTATTTTCGCCGAAACTCTTATGATGGAAACAGCCAAAAAATCAACGGGTCTTTACTGGGTACTTTTTATTCTCTCTGTTATCCTTTTCTTTGTTTTGCTGAAATTCAAGGGCGAATTACTGACCCTGTCGCTTCCCTTCGTTTGCACTTATTTCGTAAAGGCGATGGATATCACGTGACCTTACTCTCCCCTTTCGACAACAATCGATTGTTTTAACTTGATGGCCACGTTTTTTTCGAGCCTGCTGGCCGGTTTCCAATCGGACATGCTCTCGAATTTTTCCTGCAGATGATCGTTGAGCTCATCATTTCCTCCTCTAATCACCTTTGCATAGGCCAATTTCCCGTTTTTGTCGATGATGAATTCGATCATCACATAGGTTCGTTTAAGATTTAAGGGTAGAAATTCAACTAATTCCCGGCTTGTTTGATCGATAAAGGCCTGAAAGCCAGAATTTCCTCCCGGGTAAACAGGCAGGCGGTCAACCGATTTGGCAAGGTCGTCTTCGTTAAAATATTTAACTGGCCGGGCCACATGTTTTGGAGGAACTTTCTCTTTGAAGGCCTCAGCATCGTAATTGGCTACGATATACTCTCCCTTTTCACCAGTCATCATTATGGGTAAATGCCTGGTTTTTTCAAAATATTGATAAGCCGCCTTTAACTCGCCAGAAAGCTCGGCATATTCCGGGAATTGTTTGAGGTATCTGGCCAGGTAGGCCGTGCTTTTTGAATTACTGAACTGAACCGGGAAAATATGCACCGGGATAAAGTCCTGCCCCTGACTCCGTGCATGCGCCGCCAGGATGTACAATTCTTCGATCTGTGTATCCATGATTGGAATACATCCGGTGGTTACGCATTTTCCATGAATATAGATATCGCCACCCGGTTGAAGGGAATCTCCCAGTATCCTGTCAGATGAATTGGGATAATTCAATCCCAGGGCAAGATGATACGCACTCTTCGGATTGAACTCATTTATATAGTAAAACCCTTCAGGAACCTGGTAATCTCCCCGCATGCGTTTGGGTCCCAGCGTGCCCGCGAGCGCGCAGACCTTGTATGTTTTAAACAATTTGTACTTCTCTTCATTGCCCGATCGGACCCATACTTCCAGCTGGCTATCATACTTGAACGACCTCAGGTATAAATTTTTTACAGGCCAATCGAGGTTTTTTTCCCTGAATTGTTTCATCAGGGTGTCCTGCCTCTTTTTCAGCGCCTCACTGATCCTTGGAAAACTTCGCTGATAATCAATGAAATTAAAAACCGGGGCAGCGGTCTGGGCATCCGCATGGCCGAAAATAAATACGAAAAGTATGAATGTGGCGAAGTTTTTCATGAATCCAGATCAGTGTATAAACGCAAAGACAACGTAAAAAATTCTGCTTTTGAAAAGAGAGTGGTTAAAAATACCATAAACCATTGCTTTTGACCATGCTGGCTTATCCCCCAATGTGTATATCCTTAGTTTCGAGGGTCTGTGGGGTTCTTGACTATATTTGCCGTTTAATTGAATTACATGCTTAAAGCCGGAATTTTAGGTGGAGGACAACTTGGCAGGATGTTACTCCAGTCCGCGGCAAATTATCCTGTCGAGACCTTTGTCCTGGAAAATGACCCCGGCTGCCCGGCTGCTCATCTTTGTCATCATTTCACGCTTGGGGATATCCGGAATTTTGATGCTGTTTATGCGTTTGGAAGGGGCCTAGATGCCCTGACTATTGAGATCGAGTCCGTGAACCTCGAAGCCCTGGAAAAATTAGAAGCCGAAGGAGTCAGGATTTACCCCACCCCCTCCGCCCTCCGGATCATCAAAAACAAGATCAGACAGAAAGAATTCTACCAGTCGGTGGGTGTGCCAACGGCAGCTTTTGTAGTCACTAATAGCCTCGCAGATTTGCAAAATCATGTATCCTTTCTGCCCGCAGTACACAAGATTGGTGAAGGGGGCTATGACGGACGAGGGGTCCAGGTCATCAGTGACCCGGCTGAACTCAGCAAAGGTTTCGATGCCCCATCCGTCCTGGAGAAACTAATTCCCATCAAGAAAGAAATCGCCCAGATAGTCGCTGTCACCAACGATCAACAATATGCTTTCTTTCCCCCGGTGGACATGGTATTTAATCCTCACCTTAACCTGCTCGACTATCAACTAAGTCCTGCGGACATTCCCGAAGAAACGCGGTGGAAAATTGAGGCCATATCTCTGTCCGTGGTGAGGGGCCTGAACAGCGCAGGTCTGTTTGCTGTTGAACTCTTCATCGATCAGCAGGGTGAAATTTTTGTGAATGAAACGGCACCCAGGGTGCACAACAGTGGTCATCATACCATTGAAGCGAATTTTAGCTCGCAATTCGACATGCTTTGGCGTGTCATCCTCAACTATCCTGCGGGCAATACCAATCAGATTCTGCCGGCGGCTATCGTCAACCTGGTTGGAGAAGCGGGATATTCCGGAACAGCGGTATACCAGGGGCTTGAAGAGGTATTGCAGATGGACAATGCCTTTGTGCATATATACGGAAAGAAAGAGACCAGGACCGGCAGAAAAATGGGCCATGTGACAATACTCGGTCAGGCTTCCGCTGACCTTATTTATTCTGCCAACAGAGTTAAGGAAAAATTAAAAGTGGTTAGCACCGCAGGCAAAACCATTGAATAGCTTCTAATGAAACAGATGGAAAATATTGATAATAACCAGACTATTTAATGACGCGCACCCTCACCCCCATTCTCTTAGTAGTCCATGCATTGTTTATTCTCTCGGGTTGTTCCGATGGAGATTCCAGTGCGAAAGCCAGCCAGAACAGGTCAACTAATGCGCCCATACAGGCGGAAGGCTTCATCGTACGCACCCGGCAACTCAGCGAGAATATTGAAATGCCCGGAACATTGCTGCCTTTCGAAACCACTCAGATCAGGCCAGAGATCTCCGGCAGAATCGTTGACTTGAATATTCCGGAAGGCAGGCAGGTGAAGAAAGGAACGATTTTGATTCGTTTATTTGATGGCGACCTGCAGGCACAGCTGCAAAAACTTGTAGTGCAACAGCAGATTGCAAGCAAAACTTCTGAAAGACAAAAAGAATTGCTGAAGATCAGTGGTATAAGCCAGCAGGAGGCCGATCTAGGAGAACTTGCAGTGAATAACCTGAATGCGGACATCGAGTTGGTAAAGGTATCGATCAAAAAAACCAGGATCGTCGCACCCTATGACGGAAAGATTGGCCTGAAATACTTTAGTCTTGGCGCCTATGTCACTCCAACAGACATTCTTACCACGATCAGCCAGGTAAATGAACTAAAGCTCGAATTTACTGTTCCTGAAAAGTATAGTGATAAAATGAAGACGGGTCGGAAGGTATTATTCCGAATTGATGGCAAGGATGGAGATTACCCGGCAACAATCATGGCTACTGAATCGATCATCGAAGCCAATACCCGCAGTCTTAAGGTTCGTGCCATTGTAAAGGGTAATGGTAATTCACTCACAGCAGGAGGATTTGCCAAGGTGTTGCTGCAATTCGGTCAGGCCGACCGGCCGCTGGTGATTCCGACTCAGGCTGTCATTCCCGGAGCGCGTGATAAGCAGGTGGTCATGTACAAAAACGGCAAACCAACATTTCAGATCGTACAGACAGGAATACGGGACTCTTCCTTTGTGCAAGTGCTTACGGGACTCAAAGAAGGAGATACCGTAGTAACCACGGGTTTGCTGGCCATCCGCCCGGAATCGCAAGTAAAGCTCAACGCAGTAAAATAATATTGGCGACAATTCTTATTACCTATTGTTTTTCAATGTGTAATAGCAAAATCAGCAAAAGGAAACTATGAATATTTCCGAATTGAGTCTGCGGCGGCCAGTCCTGGCCACGGTACTGAATGTCATGATCGTCCTCTTCGGGATCATAGGTTTCACTTTTCTGGGCATCCGAGACTATCCCGCAATCGATCCTCCAAATATCAATGTACGTACCTCCTACCCGGGAGCCAATGCCGACATCATCGAATCCCAAATCACCGAACCGCTGGAAAAAGCGATCAACGGTGTACCGGGCATTAAAAATATTACCTCCTCCAGCAGCCAGGGCAGCAGCAATATCAACGTGGAGTTTGAATTAAGTGTGGAACTAGAGGCAGCTGCCAACGACGTCAGGGACAAAGTTTCACAGGCCGCCCGTAGCCTGCCTGATGACCTGGACGCCCCTCCTGTTATCAACAAGGCCGATGCCAGCTCGGACGCGATCATTTCCATGACCGTTCAAAGTGACACGCGCAATCAACTCCAGATCACCGAATACGCCACCAACGTGCTGGTCGAAAGGCTTCAGACCATACCAGGAGTGAGCAGCATCCAGATCTGGGGTGAGAAAAGATATGCGATGAGGATTTGGTTCGATCCTTCCAAGCTCAGCGCATATGGTCTCACACCCGGAGATGTGCAGCAGGCGCTGTTGCGTGAAAACGTGGAACTGCCTTCGGGAAAGATCGCGGGGAATGCCACCGAACTGTCTGTACGCACCTTTGGCAGACTGACTACTGAAGAGGACTTCAATAGCGTAATCATCAAGAACGTGAACGGTGCGGATATCCGTCTCCGTCAGATTGGAGAAGCTGTTCTTGGTCCTGAAAATGAAGAAAGCGCTTTAAGGGAAAGCAGAATTCCCATGATCGCACTTGCGTTGGTTCCTCAGCCCGGCACCAACTATGTAGCGATATCCAATGAATTTTATAAGCGCCTCGACCAGCTTAAAAAGGACGTTCCAAAAGATATCCGGCTTAATATCGCGCTTGACCAGACCAAGTTTATTAAAAGGTCAATTCTTGAAGTGGAGGAAACACTCCTCGTTGCTTTTGTTCTTGTGGTTCTGGTCATCTACTTATTTTTCCGCGACTGGCTTATTGCCCTGCGACCACTGATCGACATTCCCGTTGCGCTCATCGGCACCTTTTTTATCATGTACTTAAGCGGCTTTACAATTAATGTACTGACCCTGCTGGGAATTGTGCTCGCCACCGGGCTGGTAGTAGACGATGGCATTGTGGTGACGGAGAATATCTATAAAAAAATGGAGGCCGGCATGCCGAAATATTTGGCGGCCAGAGAGGGCTCCAAGGAAATCTATTTCGCGGTGATCGCCACTTCTCTCACACTTGCGGTCATCTTCCTTCCCATTGTGTTCCTCCAGGGTTTTGTGGGTCGGCTGTTCAGGGAATTTGGGATAGTCGTGGCAGGGGCAGTCTTGATTTCGGCCTTTGTTTCCCTCACACTTACCCCGGTATTAAATGTTAAGCTGACGAGGAAAGTACATAAGCATTCATGGTTCTACACGAAAACTGAACCATTCTTCAGGGGCCTGGAAAATGGCTACCACAATTCCCTGCGGCGGTTCATGGCTTCGAGATGGATTGCCTTTGTCATCATCGCCGCCTGTTTTGGAGCCATCGTATTTGTTGGCGCAAAACTACCATCCGAACTTGCCCCACTCGAAGACCGCAGTCAGTTCCGGTTACAGGTGACCACACCGGAGGGCACTTCCTTCGACTACACCGACGCCTACATTGACCGCCTCTCAAAATTTATGCTCGATTCAGTTGGCGAAAAACGCACCGTCTTATCTATTACTGCCCCAGGATTCAGCGGAGGTAGTGCGAATTCCGGCATGATCCGACTGACGCTCGTAGATCCCGAGGATCGGACAAGGTCGCAGTCGGCAATTGTAAGAATGGTCAATAAAAACCTCGCGAAATTTCCAGAAGGAAGAGCTTTCGCCGTCGAAGAGCAAACGATATCGGTTAACCGCCGGGGTGGTTTGCCCGTGCAATTCGTGATTCAGAATAATGACTTTGAAAAGATCTCCAGGGTATTACCAAAATTCATGGAAGAAGTTGACAAGAACCCAATCTTTCAAGCCTTTGACGCGGACCTGAAATTCAACAAACCCGAATTAAAAATCAACATCGACAGGCTGAAGGCGAGTGAACTCGGGGTGAGTGTGGGCGACATATCTCAAACGCTGCAGCTTGCCTTGAGCAATGGTCGACTGGGATACTTCATCAAAGACGGAAGGCAATACGAGGTGATCGGTCAGGTACAAAGAAATGAACGTGATGATCCGACGGACCTGAAAAATATTTATGTCCGCAATAACCGCAATCAGATCATCTCCATGGACAATCTGGTTGATATTACCGAAGAGACCACCCCTCCTACTATTTTCCATTTCAACAGATATAAATCAGCTACGGTGTCAGCGAACCTTGCTCCCGGTAAGACGATAGGAGATGGAATCAAGGCAATGGACCAAATCGCATCAAAATTGCTTGATGAGTCTTTTGCCACCTCCCTTTCCGGATCATCAAGGGACTTTGCGGAGAGTTCAGGGAATACACTTTTTGCTTTCTTTCTAGCCCTTGCGTTGATCTTCCTGGTACTTGCGGCCCAGTTTGAAAGTTTCATCGATCCATTCGTCATCATGCTCACTGTGCCTCTCGCCATTGCGGGTGCAGTACTTTCCCTATGGATCTTTGACCAATCTCTGAATATCTTTTCACAGATAGGGATGATCGTGCTGATTGGCCTGGTGACTAAGAATGGAATTCTTATCGTGGAATTTGCTAATAAGAAGCAGGCACAGGGAATGAATAAACATGAGGCGGTGATAGAAGCTGCTACTGCGCGCATGCGACCTATCCTGATGACCAGTCTTACCATGGCACTCGGCGCGCTGCCAATTGCGTTGTCACTCGGAGCTGCCGCCACGAGCCGGATCCCATTGGGTATCGTTATTGTTGGCGGAGTATTGTTCTCCCTCATCCTCACACTTTTTGTCATTCCCTCAATTTATTCATACGTGTCGAGTAAAAAGAAAAAGACCGGCATGGAATTACTTGATGATACAGAATCAAAAAGAGCCTAAACAAATGCACCGATGAGATTTTTTGCTGTAATTCCTTTGATGATGATTGGTTCGGTGGCTCTTTCGCAGCAGGTGCTGACAGTGCATGACGCCATTAACCAGGCGTTGAAAACCAATTACGATATTTTGCTTGTGAGCAACGATTCAGCGTCATACGCACTCGACTACCGTTATGCAAACGCCGGCTTTCTGCCCCAGTTGAATGCCGAAGCCTCCAAATTATGGAACAAAAATAACCAACGCTCAGACTTTCAGGACGGAAGAAAAAGAGACGCAAATGTTACTTCAAGCAACCTGACCGCCTCCGTCAACCTGGACTGGACATTATTCGACGGACTGAAGATGTTTGCTACCAAAGAAAGACTGGCGAGTTTGAAAGAATTGGGCGGGATGAACCTGCGTTTGCAGATCATCAATTCGGCTGCGGCGGTGATCACGAAGTATTATGATATAGTGAGGCAGAAACAACAACTGACGGCGATCGATACTTTAATAACCATCAACGAAGAGCGGGTAGCCCTTGCTGATAAGAAATTAACAGTGGGCCTTGGCTCGAAGCCGGAGCTGCTGCAGGCAAAGGTTGATCTGAATGCGCAAAGAGCCGAACGCCTTCTGCAGCAGACACTCATCAACAAGCTGCGGGAAGAACTGAACCAGTTGACCGGCGTGGCTGTTAGTAATGAATACGATGTCTCGGACAGCATTCCTATCAATCTGACAATTAACTATGGCAATATTGCAAAGTCGGCATCAACGGGCAATCCATCCCTATTGGCTGCGAAAAAAAATATTGACATCGCGGGTTTTGCATTGAAAGAAAGAAAAGGAGAACAATGGCCGGTAATTCAGTTCAACTCAGCTTACAATTTCAACAGACAGAGCAATGCTTCTGTAGTAAACCCCGAGTTTCAACCTTTGTTCAACCTAAATAAAGGATTGAATTATGGGTTTTCGGCAACGATACCCATCCTTAATAATCTGAACACCAGGCGCCTGATCAAACAGGCCGGGCTTGAACTCGACTATCAGAAGATTTCCTATGAAGCACAGCAATCCAGAATAGATCTTGGCATCAGTAATACCTACAAGGACTATGAATACCAGAAAAAGGCGCTGGCCCTTGAGGAGGAAAACATTGAGCTGGCAAAGGAAAATGTAATGATCGCACTGGCAAGGTTCCGACAGGGGGTCACCTCCAATCTCGAATTAAGGGAGGCCCAGATCAGCCTGGAAGATGCCTACAACAGGTTAATCGCCGCCAGGTACAATACCAAGGTTGCCGAAACCGAATTGCTACGATTGAAAGGAGACCTTAATTCTTTAATGGCGTTAAAGTAAATCCCTGTTTTTTTAACAGGCTGATCACGCCCTTCTCCCCTCCAAGGTGCCCGGCACCAACAGCAAATAGTGTTTGCTTCTCAAAAATTTGTTCAGGTATCTGCATGGCCCACCTCGCATTGCGGTCATATAGCAGGAGGTCCATGTACTGCGTCATTCCCGGATCGCTTTTCTGCAGCAGTGAATCCAGGTTGGCCACCTCTTGCTTTTTATACAGAGCTTCCATTTGCATCGAGTTCTCTCTGTAGGTATCTATACTGTCGATATAACTAACTAAATCCCTGGCCTGCTTTTCATAGGGTATGCTGTCGAAAAGGGAGGCCTGGAATTCCAGGGTCTCCAGACCAAGAATCTCCTTTCCTGAATCACCGTTTTCCGACATGATCTTTTGTTCGATGCTACTTTTCACGGGACAGTCAAGGATGCCCTCACTGATCATCGCGGAAACAAAGTAGGGTTTGAAACGGTTCATCATCATAAACGGAATTGGCGACTTATGATCGGCGAAATATTTTTTCACCCGTTCGTATTCAATTGGTGTAAGCAGGTCGGATATTTTCATACCCTCGTTCATCCTCGCATACTGAATTGCTCCCATCATCGATTGCATGTCGTCCATATCAACCTCAAAAAAGATCTGACTACAATCATGGATCACTTTTTTAAGTGCGGGGCTGAGGGTGGCATCACTATCACAGAGGATGTGCATGGTGCCATAAATAAATGATGGCGTTTTGAGCCCTCTTCCACTAATTTGCCAAAGCAGGGAGTTATCAGAACTGGCAGGTGTTAATGTTACGGTCGACTTGATGGTAGTTGCTTTCTTTTTCGTTGAAGTGACGGTTGGATGTTTAGGCTTGGTTTTATTCGACGGCTTCGGCGTTTGGCCAACAATAGAACCAGACATTAAAACCAATCCTGCAAATAACAATTTACGAGATATGACCATGAATTTTGATGTTGCTTTCAAGCGTTTAGGATTGAAATTAGAATATTTCTTAATTCTTTAAATGTAAACAGGATACTGGCATCTGGTTATTCGGTAATGAAACGATTTTTGATCGTGTTCTTTCTGACGAAAAAAGAAGATAGTCATTAGAAAAAATTATAGACTTACTACGGCTTCTGAGCCATAAACCTGGTTCAAAAATTTGAGGGACGGTGAAGGCAGAAAATCTCCGAGCCCAAGATTGGCCCATTTGCCATCTACTGCTTTAATCGTTTGTTCATCCGCAACAATGATGTTCGGCCAGTCGCGCTGGAAATTATCAAAGGCTTTCGTCTTGATTGTGCCATCGAATCCCATGCAAGGTTTGCCGGTTTCAGGATTCAGTTCAAGGAGGTTGTCACGGCGAGGATCGACATTATTGCAAAAACGCCAGAGCGCCACAGGCAGGTCATGCGCGTCGACGGTGTGTTCAACATAAAGGATCATTTTTATTCCTTTAACAAAGCCCTCTCTGTTCAATTGTTGGTTTACATCGTGCACGTGTCCGATCCTGTCCTTTTTGATGCTCATGATCAGGCAGGGGATCCGTAGCAAAACGAGGCTGTCGTTGACCTGGTGAATTTCGGGAAAACGATTCCGGATAGAATCCGGGTCAATATTAGGTTGACCATCGTCAGCTGATTGAAGATCAGTTCTTTCTTCTTCATATTTCCAGGTACCATCGATACACATCTTCCCGCCGAAACCAAGTTTGCTGCAGCTATGGTCCAGCACATCCATGGGCCCCTGTGAAAAATAAATATCTGCCGAGGGGTCCAGGTTGCGAAAGACTTCCCGTGCAAGTTGTTCGTAGTCTGAAAGTGGTACAGGATCAGTCTTTTGATCAGATGGTGAACCCGCAAGCACAAGTATCTTGTTGAACATCATCTGCCCCGCGCCCCACATAGCGTTCATCACTTTCTGCCCCTGCCCTGCATATTCCTTGTTGATCCTCGTAATTACAAGATTATGAAAGACCCCCTCCACGGGCATTTCCATGTCAAGGATCTCGGGAACCATTGTCATTTTGATTGGGGCAAGAAATATTCTTTCCGTCGCTTTCCCCAGCCATGCATCTTCTTGCGGAGGTATGCCCACTATGGTAGCGGGGTAGACCGGATTCTTCTTATGAGTGATGGCAGTGATATGGAATCTCGGATACCAGTCGGGCAATGAGTAATAGCCTGTATGATCACCGAAAGGGCCTTCCCAGATGGGCTCTTCCGCAGGATCAACATATCCTTCAATGATAAAATCTGCGTCGGCTGGAACTTCAACATCGGGTTGGGTAAGGCACTTTACCAGTTCAACTTTTTTCTTTCTTAAAAACCCTGCCAGCATGTATTCGTCTACATTTTCAGGAAGTGGTGCCGTTGCCGAGTAGGCATATACAGGGTCGCCACCCAGGGCAACCGCGACCGGCATTTTGATGTTGAGTTTCTTGTATTCGTTAAAATGTTTTGCACTCACCTTGTGTTTATGCCAGTGCATGCCGGTAAGTGTAGGTCCGAAAACCTGCATCCGGTACATGCCCACGTTCCTCGACTTCGTTTGTGGGTCCCTGGTATGAATAATGGGCAGGGTTACAAAGGGTCCACCATCTTTTGGCCAGCAAGTGATCACCGGCAATTTGGTGATGTCCGGATCCTTCATAACGATCTCCTGGCATTCGCCGGTCCTGAACGTAGTTTAGGCATCCAGGAAGCAAACTGACCCAGCATGGGGAGCATCCGCAATTTGTCGAGGATGTTTTCTTTTGGAGACGAAAGAGTTTTAAATAATGATTCGATCTGTCTTGCGGTTTCGTTTAGATCCGTTACACCCAATGCCAGGCACATTCTTTTTTCACTCCCATAGGCATTCATCAGCACGGGAAATTCGTAACCGGTGTTTTCAAAAAGCAGGGCCTTTCCACCACCTTTTGTTTTGCTGATGCGGTCGGTGATCTCGGCGATCTCCAGCCGCGGGTCGACATATGATTTGATCCTGAGCAGTTCTCCTGCCCTTTCTATGGTGTTGATGAATTCCTGCTGGTTGTTGTATGCCATCCTTTCAAATAAGCAACAAAATTAACTCATTGTAGTGGCATTATACTTTGAGGATGAAGTGGAAGCTCAGGTTAGAGGCCGGTTGGGCAATCTGTGCGACCTTTTTTATTTCCGCCGCCAAACAGCCGGCCATCGCCTGGCATGAGTCCGATAGAAAGTGTGAGGCCGGTGAAATAATACCAGTCCCTGAATTTGAACCCACCGCGGGTGGTGCCGCCGGGCGGATAAACTGTGGGGTTCGATTTTATCTCATCACCCCGGAAGGCCATATCCACCGCCAGCTGTCCACGGGCATTGCGCAGGGTGGTCTGGTCGACGTAGACGCCGCTCACATCATCGAGGTGGTCGGTAAACAGTTTCCTGGTCCCGATCTCATACGCCAGGTATGTGTTGTCATTGATTCGTATCCGAATACCTCCGCCAAAAGGGATGGCGATTTGCGTGAGCGGGTAATAAGGTTTGTTATTGAGCCCCTGTCCTTCCGTGCTTAACGGACGGAGGTCTACCCTCAAACCCAGTGAGTCAAAGGAATAGGGATTGAAATGATACAGTGCCGCGCCCGCAAAGACATAGGGTGAGACTCTTTTGAGTTCGAGGTCAAGAAAAGTGTAATCGAAGAGCAGGTTGCCTTCTACTATTGCTGTATGAAAGTTGAGATTTCGTTGCTTTAACAGTGGCCTGGAGGAGTTCTTATCATCGGCGCTGATCCTGGCATAATTGATATTGAGTTTAAGCTGCAGTTTCGGAATAATGGCATAACCGACCCCTGCGCCAAAAACGGCGTGTGACTGGCTGATGGTAAAGCGTTTTTCCTGAAGGTCTCCGGAATAGTTGGCGAGACCTCCAAAGAGATGAAGGTTAATTTTTCCTTGTGCGGTGGAAAGGGCCGGGAGAAAAAGGATGATCCAAAGAAGGCGATACATATTACTGAGTTGAATCCGGAGATGGATGATCATCAGTATTGGATCAGTTGGCAAACTAATCAATTTTTCAGGTGTGGAAGGGAGAAAGTACCATGGATTTTTACATTTAACACGTTTTTTTGTCCTAAGTTTGCACCCCGGATTACGGGACGTAGCGCAGCCCGGTAGCGCACTTGCATGGGGTGCAAGGGGTCGCTGGTTCGAATCCAGTCGTCCCGACTTCGCCCGCTGAAGCTCTAAGAGCGAAGGCGGGCATTTTTATGTGCGCAGCTTGAGATGCGGCGGACAAAGCCCAATCGAGCGAAGCGAGAAGGCTTTATCTATTTAGCCTCCCATTTTCTGGATCACCGCAGGTAATCCAGTCGTCCCAACTTCGCCCGCTGACTTTGTCCGACGAAGCTGCCTGAGCAGCGAAGGCGGGCTTTAATTTCATCTATATCAGGATAGAACAAAGCAGAAAACGGGAATATTGGTATCGTTTCCCATAGCTTTTATTTGCTTTTCGCCTTTGATCTTAATTTTCTGGGGAAAATATGCACTGATCATTCCGTCATTAACCTCGTAGGCATTGGCTAATTACTGACCGCCATCGATTCGGCCACACCAAGTTGCTTACCTATTGCCCGACTGGTATTTATTTTATCCATTGACTTCAACTGCCCCCGAAACTCTCTGGGGACGAGCACCCGAACGAGCCACTTGCTGAAACGATATTTTCGCGTCTTTTTATACACTGAAACAAACCAGTTAGCCACACGGGGCCGGCCAAGCTGAAGCAAACGATTGACTCTTTGACTAACAAGTATCCGCTGAATTTCAAGGAGAATGAAATACCTGAATCCCCCCAATTGTCTGCGATATTGCTTGAAAAGATCGCGGGTGTGCGAACTATTCTCCAGGTTTTCACTTAAGTGAACTTTATAAATACTCTTCCATTCGGAATATGAGTCTGGAATATCCTGGATATTCATCCCGCTCCCAATCTTCGCAAAGGTCGACACAATTTCATCTTTCTCTATTATGCTCAACTTTCTTTCCAATACCTCGAAGGCTGTGATCGAATAATAGATCAGCATGTAAAGGACATCTTTATAAGCTGTTTCGGGAATTTTCCGTCCGCGTGCCGATTCAACACCCTGGTGAATTTTATTGATCCCTGAGATGGCATCCACCGCCTCCCCTTCTTTACTAAATATGATCTGCTGTGCATATCGAATTGTAGAGAAGAGCCGGCCAACAGGATCCGCGGGGAGCTTACCCGTAAAATAAAGCCAATGCACCTGTCTGTTCAGCGCGAACTCTGCCGATGCCCCGGCGAATATAAACAGCGTAATGTCCGTTGTACTCCATATTCTCCTTACGATGGACGCCTCATTGACAAATGTCTTCATGATCTTCACATTATTAAACAGCGTTCACAAAAAACGACGCGGGTCGTATCAGCAGAGAGCTATGTAAAATTATTTGGCTGGTAAAGACTGGAAATGGAAAACTTCTACCCCAAAGACCGGATCATTTTTTCAAGTGCGTCAATATGCGACTTAAATGCCTTCTCACCTGCTTTCGTGATTCTGTATGTTGTATTGGTCTTCCTTCCTATAAATCCTTTCTGCACTTTGATAAAGCCATTTTCTTCCAGGCTCTTTAAATGAGAAGCAAGATTGCCATCTGTTATCTCAATTAATTCTTTTAATTGGTTAAAATTGACCTCTTCATTTACCATGAGTATACTCATGATGCCGAGTCGCACCCGGCTGTCAAATATCTTGTTCAGATTTTCGATCGGATTCTTCATTGGTCGTTTATTTACGCTCGTACCTCCACCACATCATCAAACCGTATATGATATGCAATGCGCCGAACCCAACGGTCCACAGCAACAACCAATGGGCCGGGAACCATAGACTGATTAATCCGAGAATAATTTCCAAATAACCAAGGAACCTGATTTCGCCAAGTGTGTATTTACTTCCATTGATAAGCGCCAATCCATAAAAAAGCAACATATATGGCGCTATCAGGGAATAGTTTTCGGTATTTAACAAATGCATGATCACCAAACCTCCAACGATCATGGGAAGCATGGTATTCCATAAAAGACGTTTTGCCGTTGTGCCCCAGATGGGTGTGCCTTGCCGTCGGCTACGGAAGTAGGTAAATAGAAATGCAGCCAGGAAGGCGCCGACAAAAACGCCGGCAGCAATCAGAATCAAGCTCATTTTTAACCCTTCCGCATGAGCGGGATCAAGCTGGTTGTTTTCATATGCCCCGGCAAGCGTACGATGAGCAAAAAATGCACCTGCCAGCGCACAGGCGCCGGCCACTATCCCACTCCAGCCGCTCAAACTGATAAAACGGCTGCTTTTCTCCATCATCTTTCTGATGTCCGTCAGCGTATCGAGTGAAGTTGTTTCCATAGCCATAAAAGTGCTTTGTATTACAAAGCACGGGATTGTTTACGACATTTCCAAATCGGCCAGAACGTCGGCTAACAAACTGATAAACGCATTCTGAATTGATACACTGTCGGCTCAAATAAATACCAAGGCCGAGACGGATAAATTTACCATGTATTGGACCTTTTGCACGAAGGGGATATATTTGACTATGCTTCTCCCTCTTCTAAAAAACCTGGGCAAGTTTGTCTCACTCACTGAGCAGGACACTGCAATTGTACAGTCACTTTTTAAGGTGTCCAGGTTCAGACGTCATCAGTATCTCCTGCAGGAAGGAACGGTTACCAGGTATGAGACTTTCGTACTCAAAGGACTGACCCGCACTTATGAATTGGATGACAAGGGTCAGGAACACGTGGTGCAGTTTGGGCCCGAAGACTGGTGGGTGGGCGACATTTACAGTTTCCTGACAGAAACCCCTGCCACTTTTAATATCGATTGTCTGGAAGACACAGAAGTTGCACAGATCACAAAACCCGACCTGGAAAAACTTTACCAGGAAGTACCAAAATTAGAAAGGCATTTCAGGATTCTGGTGCAGAATGCTTTTATTGCTACAACTCAGCGACTGAGTTCAACGCTCAGCAAGTCGGCTACAGAAAGGTATGAGGAGTTTATTCACAAATTCCCTCAGATTGAACAACGCGTGCCCAATCACCAGATCGCATCCTATCTTGGAATTACTCCGCAGAGCCTCAGTCGGATCAGGTCCAAAACCCGGGTCCGCTGAATTGTACCGACCGAGGCTAATCAACAACCACGGCTTTACCGAGGAATTTTCCATACAGGCGCGCGACAGTTTGCAGTTTTTTCCTGTTCGCTTCACTTAAGGGGCTCATCATTTTAGGCTGCAGATGGATCATATTCTTTTTTTCAGTCTTTCCCCAAACCCCTTCTATCTGTCCATTGATCACGACCACTGGACTGAAGATGCCGTTGCGGAGTAAGACTTCCTTCGAATATTTCTTATCGAGTACATCGGTCCTGTCGGCATATGATATTGTGTATTCATCATATGCGGGCAACAGTTCCACTGAGTAAGTTTTCTTTCCTGAGGTTTTTGGCTCACAGTACCAAAATTCCCTGTTAGAAATATTTACAGAATGCAATTCCTTCCTGATACTCTCCAGCCCAGTCCTGGCATCCCTCAACAATAGCCCGCTCCACCATTCAAAATCCCTCAGGGTAGCAGGGCCATGACTGGTAAAATAGATCTTCGACAACTTAGCCAGTGCGCTTTCCCGGTCGATTGATTTTGCCGGAGGCACCCTTTCATCAAAAAGTGCATAGGTAAATTGTTTGCCCCTTCGTATACCATTGCAAACCACCATGTCCAGTTCAGCCTTAAAGAGGATGTAGGTTGTCCGAAGGTCAACAGTCTTTATACCCGCTTTGTCAAAATGCTCAACAATTTCCTTCCTCGTCAGGTGATTGCCATTCCTGAGCAGCTGTTCAAGAATCTTATTTGTTTTTTTGAATACCCGCGCATCCAGTTCAAGCTGTCGAAAATAGGTGCCACTCTTTTTATATACTTCCCCGGCAGTCAGCGACATCATCCAGCGGGCATCCCTTGCCGTTACAAAATGCCAGGTCGGGCGCAGAATATGGGTGCGGATGATCTCCGCATTGTCAATGGCCTCTTCCACAAAGGTTTCGGTGCTATCCTTAACGCGCAGCCCTATCCCCCATTTGGCCATTTGGTAATCCTGTGACTGGATGGCACCCATCCAACCAACAAGCTGCTTCACCGTACTGAAATCCGGGGCCAGGATATTTTGGTTGATCAGTCGCATCTGCGGGATGGAAATTTTATTGGCCATAGTTACTCTCAAATCAAAAATTAACAATGAACATTTCAGGTGTCGTGGTTGGGGTGTCTTTACAACTTTTAGTTATTCATGTTTCCTCTCAACGCAAAATCCATCAGTTGGCCGTCCGCAAAGTCAGCAAATCCAAATTTCGTAAATTGGCGGCGGAATCCGTTTTACCCTTACTTAATTACAAAAAGCGATGATGGCAGGAATTCAGGCGCAATTCAGGGCACATATCGAACAAGAGGTATCCCTCTCAAATGAAGAATTCGATTTTGTGTATACTCATTTTACTGAAAAAAAATTCCATAAACATCAATATCTCGTTCAGGAAGGTAACTATGTCGGCCACGACTATTACATAGTCCAGGGTTTGGCAAAATCTTCTTCAACTGACGACACAGGCAAAGAACACATACTGCAATTTGCAATGGCCGATTCCTGGATCACGGACCTTCAGGCATACCAGCATGGCACGAAGGCTACTCTTGATATTAATTGCCTTGAGGACAGCATCGTATTGATGATAAACCTGGAGAACAGGGAGAAGCTGTGCAGTGATCTTGGCAAAATGGAAACGTTTTTTAGAAAGAAAACAACGCAGGAATCTATCAACCTCCAAAGAAGAATACTTTGCCTGATCAGCAACAATGCCCGCGACCGATATGACGACCTGCTTGAAAAATATCCGGGAATCAAGCAAAGAGTGTCAAAGACGATGATCGCCTCCTATCTTGGCGTGTCCCGGGAGACACTCAGCCGACTGGCAATCACATAATTCTGTTTCCCGCGAAGACGTGATTGCAATCATTCTTCCAGTGTTATCTGTTCGGCGCAAAGGCAAGAAATTCAGGCATCCCTTCCCTTTCGCGTTAAAGGTTCCGGATTGTGACAAATATCACAAGATTATTGTGCGCTTTATCCTTTACCAGCCAATTGTGTCGCGGGACCTTTGTGCCAAAACAAATTATGGAATACAGAAATCTTGGATCATCAGGACTGAAAGTCCCGGTTCTTAGTTTTGGGACAGGCACTTTCGGCGGGACAAACGAATTTTTTCAGAGATGGGGGCAAACTGGTGTGAAGGAAGCAAGCAGGCTGGTAGACCTTGCAATGGAAAGAGGCGTCAATTTTTTCGACACGGCCAATGTATACTCTCAAGGCGACGCTGAAACAATACTTGGCCAGGCCATCAAAGGAAGGAGAGAGAAAATGATCATCTCTACTAAGGCAGGTTTTTCCATGGGTCCGGGAAATAACGACCAGGGCGGATCCAGATGGCACTTAACGCGGGCTCTCGAAGACAGCCTGCGCAGGCTCCAAACAGATTATGTCGACCTTTATTTTATTCATGGATTTGATGAATCCACTCCTGTAGAGGAAACGCTGCGGACACTTAGCGCAATGGTTGAGAGTGGCAAGATTCGCTACCTCGGTGCTTCGAATTTTGCTGCCTGGCAGTTACAAAAATCTCAATACATGGCCAAAGACCTGAATCTCGAAAAATATGTGATTTACCAGGGTTATTATTCACTGATAGGCAGGGATTATGAACAGGAGCTTATGCCCTTACTGCAGGACCAGCGAATGGGATTGATGGCCTGGAGTCCGCTGGGCTGGGGAAGATTAACGGGGAAGATTACCCGAAACGCGCCGCTCCCGGAAGGCAGGGTGAAAGCCGGTGGCCTGGTGGGCGCTCCACCAGTGGATGATGAATACCTTTATGGCGTTACCGATGCCCTGAAAGAAATTTCCATCGAAACGGGCAGAACCGTCACGCAGGTCGCCATTAACTGGTTGCTGAGAAATCCTACGGTTTCCAATGTAGTAATAGGCGCGAGAAATGAACAACAATTACTGGAAAATCTTGAAAGCACATGTTGGCATCTGAATGATGAACAGGCAGACAAACTGAATTTTGCCAGCAGGCAAATACCAATATATCCGCATTGGGTGGGAAAACGGTAATATCCCACGCCCAATGCGGATATGTAATTCATTATCAGAACCAAAAGCCTATAGGGGCCGGATCTGTATATGTCTGAAATAAACCTTATTGCCGTGATCCTGAAGGGCGATCCCGCCGGTCTTCGCATTACCATAGTCGGGATAATCCTTCCATTTCCCAGTGGTTTTTTGATTCTTCCACACGTCATTCCAGGCTTCGAATTCTACCACCTTTTCGCCATTTAGCCAGTGCTCAACATGACCATGATCGAAAACGATCCGGCTGCTGTTCCATTCACCGACGGGCATCACTTTCTTATTTGGACCGGCGGGCGTCATTGCATAGTCAGCGCCTGTTTTCTGCCAGTCTTCGAGTTTTTCAGGAAAGTCCTTGTCATCGATCATCTGGTATTCAGGACCGGTTTCATAAGGAGCCTTGTATTTGGAAGCTTCTATCACGTGGTACATAACCCCGCTGTTACTTCCCTTGTTCACCTTCCACTCCCATTGCAATTCAAAATTGTCATAAAGTGAATCAGTTATGAGGTCGCCGCCATGTGCATCTTTTGCTGCTCCGAGGCACACCAAAGTGCTGTCTTCCACTTTCCAGTTCTTTACTTCACCTTTGCGGTTGTATCCATGCCAGCCTTTAAGCGAGGTGCCGTCGAAAAGGTCTACCCAGGTGGAAGTTTCCGCTTCCATCTTTCCCACCGCCGTGTCCACGAGAGCAGAGTCGGAACTGGTTGTTGAATTGCTGCTGTTGTCGGAGCAGGACGCGTAGCTTATTACCAGGCAAACAGTCACAGAAATCTTTAATAGTTTTAATAACATACTTATATTTTATTTTTTTACAAGAAGCATTTTTTCAGGATTCCACAGGATAGCGGTGTCCTGGTTATAACTGTCGTTACACAATAAAGCTGGTGCGGCCGCGCGATAACCGAAAGTGGCATCCTCCACAACCTTACCGTTGGTGCGTATCGCATTGAAGAAGTTCGCGAAATGATCATAGGGCCCGCCAAGATAACCTTTCTCTGCCGCGAACTTATATTCCTGTGGAGGAAGAATTTTTTTCCGGTTACTCAACTGAGCTCCTGACTTTTCTACCTGTTGTTTGTAAAATGGATCATCCTCATTTGAACCCGTATTTCTCTTAAGAGTCACATCGTCCCAGGTTACATCCATCGATCCTTCACTGCCCACCAGTTTGAGGTAGGTGGTACCGCTGGTTCCATCAACAAAATTGCAGCGCAGGGAAAGATTGAAAGCGGGATGTGCGGCTGATTCGGGATAGTCGAAGGTCCCCAGTAAGACATCCGGCACTTCCCTGCCATCTTTCCAGTAACGCAATCCACCCGAAGCATAGATCTTGTTCGGGCCGAATGAGTCCGTTATAAAATGCAGGCTTGAAAAAAGGTGTACAAAAAGGTCACCGGACATGCCTGTGCCATAGTCCCGGTAATTTCGCCAGCGGAAAAACCGCGTGGCGTCAAAACTTCTTTTGGTGGTATTGCTGACGAAGGTATCCCAGTCGACAGTTGATGGTGACGCATCCTTGGGTATGGGATATTGCCAGGCGCCGGTAGGTGAATGGCGGGCCCAAAATCCTTCTGCATAGTTCAGTTTGCCGATCGCACCATCTTTCAGCAATTCTTTTGCCTTTTCGTTGCCGAGAGAAGAAACGCCCTGACTGCCGACCTGAAAAATCTTGCTTGTTTTCTTCTGGGCCGCGATCACGGCTGGTCCTTCAGTGATGTCGTGTACCATTGGTTTCTCACAGTACACATGCTTGCCTGCATTCATCGCATCGATGGAGATTTGTTGGTGCCAGTGGTCAGGCGTGCCGATGATCACTGCGTCGATATCCTTTCTGGCCAGGATCTCCTTGTAGCTCCGGGTCGTGAACAAGTCAGAGCCCCATTTTGTTTTTGAAGATGCTATGCGACCGGTATACAAGTCACATACGGCAACCAGCTTAATGCCGGGGACGGTTAGTGCTGTGGTCGTGTCGCCGGTGCCCATGCTGCCTGCTCCAATCAAGGCAATGTTGATGTTATCGTTGGCACCATATCTTTTTCTGTTCAGCAGCTCATGGAAAACAGAGTTTCCGTGTTCCGCAGCCAACGCACCTGTACCAAGTGCCAGAGCGGTCGAACTGCCCGTAAGTTTCTTAAGAAAACTTCTTCTGGATGAATCATGGTTGTTTTTCATCCGGACAATTTAAGCATTTTAGCTTAGTTGGGATCAGCTGAACATGGAAACTAATGCATGAAGGATAGATTTCTATAAATCAAATGCGCGGAAGTTCAACTTATTTTGAGGATCTGTCGGGGCGATAAGTCTCTCCCCATTCGGAAAGCACCTTAAGAATTGGCCTCATGGATTTTCCCAGGGAAGTCAATTCATACTCTACACGTGGTGGCACTTCCGGATGCACAATTCTTTTGATCACGCCGTCTTTTTCCAGTTCTCTCAACTGGAGTACTAAAATTCGTTCCGACACATCTGGAATTGACCTGCGCAGTTCGTTATACCTCATCTTTCCCGAAATCAGCCAGCTGAGGATAGATGCTTTCCACCTGCCGCCGATGATTTGCAATGTGTAGGCTGTTCCGCAATACCTGTTCAGTCTTTTTTCATTTATAAGATTGGTAGAAGTCTCTTTTCTCATACTTACATTTATGATAGTACTTAACAATTGTGTATGTACATACAAATACAAAAGTATAGATATAGTTTTGTGTCCTAAAAAAAAATAACATGGATACATTGAGAAAGAAAATTGCATTTGTTACTGGTGGTAGCAGGGGCATCGGCAAGGGAATAGTCATGGAGCTGGCTGCAGCAGGAGCAACAGTGATTTTCACCTACTCCAATTCAAGTGAAAAAGCTATTGGGCTAAGTGATGAAATAACAAACCTGGGCGGGAAGGCAATTCCCGTGCAGGCAGATAATTCGGCACCCGGTGCTGTAAGCACCGTGCTGGAGTCCACCATCAAAAAATATGGCGCCCTGGATATATTGGTGAATAATGCAGGTATTTATATTGGCCGTCCTTTCGAAGAACACACACTGGCAGATTTTGACCGAACGATCGCGGTGAATGTGCGTGCCATTTTCGAAACCTGCCTGGTTGCAGCTAAACACATGAAGGATGGCGGCCGAATTATTAACATCGGAAGCAATATGGCTGACCGGGTAGGCGGCGCACAGGGCACCCTCTATTCAATGAGCAAGTCTGCATTGGTGGGATTCAGCAAGGGTCTTGCCCGGGACCTTGGCGAAAAAAATATCACGGTCAACCTCATTCAGCCCGGTCCAATCGATACAGACATGAATCCCGAAGATTCCGAAAAGGGTGCCCTTCAAAAAACACATTCTTCGCTTAAAAAATATGGGAATCCTGCAGACATAGGGCGTTTGGTGCTCTACCTGTCGAATCCTGAAAATGCCTACATCACCGGCAGTGTGATCACCATCGATGGCGGGGTAATGGCGTAGAATCAGAAAGAGAAAGAAGAAGAGGAAGAGGCAGGAAGAGGGAGAGGCAGGAACAGGGAGAGGAACAGGCAGGGAAACAGGAGCATCCTCTTTCTCTTTCTCTTTCTGTTTCTGTTTCTGTTTCTGTTTCTGTTTCTGTTCCTGTTCCTGTTTCTGTTTCTGTTTCTGTTCCTATTCCTGTTCCTGTTCCTGTTTCTTAACTTCGCATATGGACTTATTAAAGTACAGACTCTCCCGGTCTGCTATCATCAATGTGTTGCTCGTTGCCTTCCTTATCCTGTTGCTGTTGAATCCCGATGCCAAAGCCACACTGATCGGTGGGTTGATGAAGCTGGGTTTCTATAATCCGGACGTCCCCTCTTCGGAAACTGCCGTTGCATTGAAGCCTGTTGCCGAAGAAATTTCGTTCCAGGATGGCGAAGGAAGGGTTGTTTCAGTGAATTCACTGAAAGGAAAAGTGGTGTTCATCAATTTTTGGGCAACCTGGTGCCCACCCTGCCGTGCCGAAATGCCTTCGATCAATAAAGTCTTCAAGAAATTCCGCGAGAATAGTTCGATGCATTTTATTATGGTGGATGCCGACAGCAATTATCCGAAGGCCAGGAAATTTCTTGATCGCCATGGTTTCCAGATGCCTTTGTTTGTCGTGGCCAGCAAGATCCCACGCGACTTCTTTGGCGGACTGCTACCCACTACCCTATTGTTAAACAAAAAAGGAGAAATTGTTTTCCGTCACGAGGGCACCGCCGACTATAACGATAAAAAATTCGTGGACTATATTGATAAACTACTGAAAGAATGAGCTCATTCTTTAGAATAAGCTCATTCTTTCATCCATTAGCCCGCAGTAGTGGAAATTAGGATGCCTGGAAATAACAATCTCGTCCTGAAGAAAAGAGATTAGTTTGGGGAAGAAAGTGTACTAACCGCCGCATTGAGTATCGCCCGAGCGATTTTTTCCTGGTTGACTGCATCAGCAATGAAAGCAACGTCTTTCGCATTAGACATATATCCCACACTCACCAGCACAGCGGGGTAGTTTCCTGCTGCGTCCAGCACCCATACCCCCCGATCCAATTTTTTCACTCCCAGGTCCGTCAGCCCCAGTGGTGAAACAGCTTTGACAATAGAGTTTCCGAGGGCAAGGCTATTTTCATCATGTTCTTTTTTCCTGGATACATACACCTCGCAGCCGCTGGAATTTTTGTCTGGCGAATTATTTATATGAATGGAAATAAAGGCCTGGGGATTGATCTTTTTTGTGAGGTCCACTCTCTCCCTGAGTTCAACGAAATCATCCTGCCCCGGCGAGAACGCGTTTCCTTTTCTTGTAAGAATCACTTTCACATTGGCGTCATTTGCGAGATCGGATATCTTTTTCGAAATCTGCATGGCGATTTCCGATTCCAAAGCTGACCCGTCCGTGCTTACGGCTCCCTTGTCATGGCCACCATGGCCCGCGTCGATCACAAGGGTAATCTGCTTAGCCACCGGTACTACCGCGGACAACGGTTTTACAGGTTTGAAACTCAGGCCGAATGCCGCGAAAGTCAGGATAAAAATTGGCAGGGACATCCATCTGGTGATTTTTCTGGTTGGGGTGATACCCGGATTGTAAAGCATAAGAATACGTTGTTTTATGTGTGATGATTTAAAAAAAGGAATAGTCAGCGGAAGTGGAGACGTGCTGAACAGTCTTCCCAGCAACAATTCAGAGTAGCCCTCCCCTCCTTCCCGGGCGATGACAGCCCTATCCGCCATAAACTCATGAAGGTTACCAAGGTCTTTCCTGATCAGCCAGAAAATGGGATTGTACCAGAAAGCCGCTGTAATGATTTCCATAAAGATTCGATCGAGGGAATGCTGCTGACCCACGTGAAATTCTTCATGCCGCATCATCTGTCGCCCCGCCATGTCATCCTGCGGAATATTCCTGTTCCAGAATATCCATTGAAAAAAAGAAAATGGACAATCGTTCCTGTCGGTGAGCACATAAATAAAACCGTCGCGTTTTTGTATTGGATGATTCCGGATGATCAGCAGGATCCTGATCAGCGAAATGACGAGGACAATAAGAAAGTACAAGGCCAGTGCCAGGTAAACAATAGTGATGACCTCAGCAATATTAAAACCCATTCCGGCACCGTTGCCGGCTCTTGCATCGGATTCAAATAGATTGCCCTCCCTTACTTCCGGCAATCCGGCGATGGAACGGCTAACCAGAGTGCCTTCATCGGTCGCGCCTGAGAAAGCAGATAAAAAAATTGGAATCCTGACAAGCGGAATCAACATACTGACCAGCACCGCTCCCAACAGGTAGAACCTGTTAAACTGGTGCGCATTACCGCGTTTCAGGAACCAGTGATAATAGGCATATAACAGGCCGGAACAAAGGATAATGGATACGGAGTAGGCGAACGAAAACATCATTTTTTAAGTTTTTGCTGGTTTTTGATCTCGGTCATCAATATTTCCAGTTCCTGCAGCGAGATATTTTTTTCTTTAACCATGAATGACACCGCATTGCGGAAGGATCCGTTGAAATAATTTTTAACGACCTGCCTGATCGTGCTCTGGGAATATTCTTCCTTGCTCACCAGCGTGTAATATTGGTGCTGTCTTCCCATCACATTGATAGCCGTAAATTTTTTTTCCGTGAGTATCTTAAGGATAGTTGCCACGGTATTCTGGTGTGGCTTCGGCGCAGGCATGGCCTCCACGATGTCCCTAAGGAAGGCCTGCTCCAGCTTCCATAAGACCTGCATCACCTGCTCCTCGGCTTTTGTCAATGTTTTCATGGGCTAAACCTACAACTAGTTTTTTAGTTTTCAAACTATTTATTTAGTTATAACTATTTTTTGGGAAGATGGCAGGGCAGCCATTAGTAGCTTAATTTCGCGGGATGTCCTATTTATCCGACTTCGGACGGTTTACACTAATGTTGAAAAACATGTTCTCCAAACCGGAGAATGCCAGGATGTACTGGAAGGAACTCATCCATCAGTGCACGGAAATAGGCTGGCGTTCGATGCCCATTGTGCTGATCATCTCTTTTTTTATTGGGGCGGTGTCTACCGTGCAAACGGCCTACCAACTGGTAAGCCCACTGATACCCCAGACTGCCATAGCGCAGATTGTGCGTGAAACGGTGCTGCTGGAGTTCGCTCCCACCCTGGTTTGTATTGTACTCGCTGGCGTGGTGGGCAGCAAGATCACAAGTGAAATCGGCAACATGCGGGTTACAGAACAAATCGACGCCCTGGAAGTAATAGGCATCAATACCAAAACCTATCTTGTTCTTCCCAAAGTATTGGCATCGCTGATCATGATACCCGTTCTGGTAATTTTTGCTGCTGCCCTGGGTATATGGGGAGGCAGGGTGGCGGGAAAACTCACTGGCATCATCCCGCCTGATGTGTACGACATCGGCTTGCTGTCCAGTTTCAAGTCGTTCAGCATTTATTTCATGCTGATCAAATCCTATGTCTTCGCCTTTCTGATCGCGTCTATTTCCAGTTACTTCGGGTATTTTGTTACAGGAGGGTCGCTGGAGATCGGCAGGGCTGGCACGAGGTCTGTCGTTACTGCATGCATTGCCATCCTTGCGGCGGATTATGTACTGAGCTTACTGTTGCTGAGTAAGTGATCGAACTTATTATTAATAGCCAAACCAAAAATAGAGAAGCAGTTGATGGCGCTGTCACCCGGCTCGCCTTCTTTTAAGATTTAACCTTTGAGGCCGATGTGGTATTTTGAATACCTTAATCGGAAGAAAATGTCGTCGATCCTGTAATTACTTTGCTGCGACTTCGAGTAGAAGAAATTTATCAAATGCCACGGACAAACTCGGCGATGATCCCTGCACAGTTCCTAAAACTTTTTGATTGAAATAATCCTTTACCTCATAGGTTTTGCCAGCCTGCAATCCTCTCAGGTCAATTTTACCGGAATAGTGAGGATTATAGAAAGCATAATATGTGGTCTGGTCTTTTCTGATACAGTGGGTTTCGGGATAATCGTAACCGATATCATACAGATTTCCGAGATACTCACCGGTACTAAGCATTTTTTCATTGTATAGACCCAAATACTTGCGAAATATCACTTCTTTTTCCGGTGTAAGCAGAATTCGGTCCTTCCTTCGTGATCCAGTGGCTGGCCAAACAAATTTAGTTCCCGGTACAGCGCCAATCCCAATGTGCGTAGCGAAATCCATTTTGTCATCTGTTAGTTCCACATGATCGCCGAAATAAGCGGTTTGAGGCATGAGGGATTTGTAAACTTTTCCTTTCAATCTTATCTGCCAACTACTTGTCGGATCGCTGGAAACGAACTGGTTTGTGTAAGGCATATGATAAAAGTTGATGCAATCACCGCAAGGACAGAACTCTACCACGGCGTTCTTCTTGATTTTTCTTGCCGTTTCGAAAATCTCTTTAAAAAGGAGTGGCATTCGCTCGAATGATTCTTCGGGACGGCTGATGTCATGGTTTTCGGCATAATCGGGTGCGCATGCATTCATATGCTGGCCATCGAGTTTGAGCGCGTCGAAGCCCCAGTCTCTCATAAAAAGCTCAACGGTTTTCCTGGTTTCGGCGATCACCACCGAATCAGTGGGCGCCATATAGAACGATTCCCACCAAGTGATAAACTGCGGTGAGCCGTCTTTCTGTTGAAGTAACATATCTGGATGCTCTTTCAAAATTTTACTGCCTGGGTCGGCAGCCAGTGGCGCCCACCATATTACGGCCTTCATTCCATGCGCATGGATGCTATCTACAAAAGCTTTCATTTGGCCATCGCCAAGTGGGAAGTGTTCTTTATTGGTATGCCAATCGCCTTCGGCCTGTTGAAACCCGTCATCCAGTCCAACCCATTTGAAGCCAAGTTCCTTTACTTTAGGCAGTGTTTTAATTATCTCGTCGAGTGTAAAATCTCTTTCATAACCCCAGGCGCACCAGATAGGCTCGAATGCAGCCGGTTCGGTCTCTGCCCCCTTTATACCTTTGGTCTCCATATACTCTGCGAATCTGCGCAACGTGGAGAAGCAGTCTTTCTGGTGAACGCTTACAAATGTTTCCAGCGTACGCAGGCTGTCTCCGGGCGCCAGTACTTGCAATCGGGGCAATTCATATTCAACACCGATAATTGCCTCGCTTGCATTTATGTCATAGTCAACAGGCAATGAAACCAGACTGGCAACTTTTTCGGTATGCCCTACCGCTATACCCGCATCCTTCCTCCACAGGTCGGTTACGGGAATGCCGCCTCCATAATCCGAGGCGTTCATCCCCATAAAGTTTTTTTCATAGTCGCCCTTTTTTACTCTTCGTATCCAGTCACGGCGGTCGCTGTGAGAACTTCCCTGGAAACTCCAGAACGGAACGCCGTCGGTCGAAGGAACGACCTTGTATTGATTGTTCGTCCACTTTTTTATTTCCATCGGCCGACGGCCATGATTTATGTAAATCGCCTGTGTATATGCACTTCCCGGAAAACGATCATAAATTTTTACACTCAGGATTTTCTCCAGTTGGTTCTGCTGGTTGAGGCCGTGAAAACGGAAGATCTTTCCTTTACCTGCGCCATCGGTAAAAGAAGACGTTTCTTTTTTTGTAAATACAAAATTTTCAACCCGGTTGTATTTAGTGTCGAGAAATTCAGAATAAGAGAAATTTGACATCAGCGGTTTGCTGCCCGGATATTTGCTGCTGATCTTAGTCTGCAGATGGTCGTTAACCAAAATCTCCAGGTCTTTGTTTTTGATCGTGTTTACCTGCGCTGACAGAACTGCGCCGAACAGCAATGCTGGAATTAATGCAGAACACCTGGAAAATATCTTTTCGGCATGATCAAATGAGCAATTCATCGTTTGTAGTTTAGGATCCTTTCGGCATTTTTTTGATATAGTTTTTGCAGAACCGGCTTAGGCAGGTTGAGGCCGTAAAGCGGCCAGTGATATGAGAAGCGGTGTGGTTCATAAAAGTGCTCGTCTGCCGTTTCAAGTATGCGGAAAGTAGCCCTGTACATGCTTGCCTCCAAACCCATGTCAGTGCCATAAACCAGCCTGTCCTGGTACCGCTTTATGAATTCAGAAGCGAAATGGGGTATTGGAGCAATTTCGCCATAACGGGCAGCAATGTCGGCGTATAGATTTGGGCATTTGTCAAACACCTTTCCCAGTGCGGTGAGATCAGCGCAACAGTTTGCAAAATGACATGCCACAAAAATTGTTCTTGGATTTTCAGTCGCTGCCTTTTCCAGGCCTGCAAGCAGTTGCACCTGATCAAGCTTTCCCGGGACGTCCATATTAACATGCCATTTTGCCGCATTCATCATACCGTCGTTGGATGCATCCGGATTTTCATACATCCATCGGTCTTCCGCAATATGAATAATGACTGGCATTTTAAGGTCGGCACATTTTTGCAGCAGTGGTTTCAGTTTTGGATTATCGATATGAATTCCTCTTCCGGGAGTCGGTTTCGAATATAGTTCTCCCTCCCCTTTATCACCAAGCTCACCTATCCCCCTTGCGCCTTTTTTATAGCATCGTTCCAATTCAGCTATCGCCTTTTTCTCCCAGCCGGGTTCATTGAAGTCGGTATAATCAAAGCCGCAATAGAGTACGAACCTGGTGGGATGACCTTTATACTTGTCGACGAGAGAATCGAATCTCTTACCTGTGGAATACGTAAGAATCAATACTTTTTCGATACCGGTGGAGTCCAGAGTCTTAACCCAATTATCGACGTCCTCATCTGTTTTCGCATAGTCGTGACTGTGCATATCGGTGATGGGATAGGCGGATTTGGGAACATACGAAACCGGAATTTTGTAAATCGATACCGGCTTGAAGTCTTTCAACAGCAGGTCCTGGCCTGCCTGTGAAAAGGACTGGTTCAGCAAGAGCATTGCCAGCGAAGACAGAAAAATAATTTGCCCGGTGAACTTTTTCATAAACTGATGGCTTTAAGTTTTTCGTTGATTAATCGCTCAACTTCCTGGATGGCCTTTGGAAATATTTTCCTGAGATCGATCTCATCGGTGTCAGCAAGCAATTCCTGAAGCTTTTTCATGAACACGTTTTTTGTTTCCGTTGCGAGATTGATCTTGCTGATGCCGAGGCGGATGGCTTCTTTAAGTGTTTCGGGTGGAATGCCGCTACTGCCGTGCAGCACAAGCGCACAACGCGTGGCTGCCCTGATTTCGCGAAGGCGGTCAAGCCGGAGATTTGGCGGCTTTTTATAAAACCCATGAGCATTGCCGATTGCAATTGCCAATGCATTGATACCAGTTTCTTCTTCGAATCTTTTGGCATCGTCAACGCTGGTGGGCAACGCTTCCTGGTCCTGGCCAAGTTTTGCCACATAGCCCAGTTCGGCTTCAACATTCGCACCATACGCAGCGGCGATCTCTACTACTTCTTTGGTGGTACGAACATTCTCGGCAAACGATGATTCGCTGGCATCGATCATTACGCTGTCAAATCCCGCGTCCAGGCATTTCCGCACTACGTCCACATTGCTGCCATGGTCAAGGTGCAGCCATGCTTCCACTTCCAACTCTTGAGCAAGTGCGCGGGCCATAGCCGCAGCCGGACGAACGCCGAGGTACTGCAGAGAAGCTTCGCTTAATTGAAGAATTAGTGGGCTGGCGCTGTGACGAGCTGCCAACAGCAATCCTTTCAGGGTTTCAAAATTGTAAAAATTAACGGCCAGCAGCGCGGAGCTTTCCGACGAGCATAAAGCCAGTTTTTCCTTCAGCGTCATAAGCGGACATTAAATTTTTGTAAGGCCAATTCACTGACAGTCTCAAAGTCTGAAAAAGCGGAGGTCCCTCCACTGCGGGTAGTATTGATTGCACCGCAAAGCGCACCGAATGAAAGACATTCAGCAAGCGGCTTATTCTGAATAAATAGATGGATGAAACCGGCGTTGAAACTGTCACCCGCTCCTATAGCATCCATCACGTCGAAATTGATGAAAGCGGACTGTTTTAAGAAAATGTTTTTTTGTTGAAGTACGGCGCCCGAGTTTCCATTTTTAACTATTGTAATATCTGCTATATCCCTGATATCGGTAAGCGCCTCATCCAGTGATGAGGTATGGGTGAGTTTTTTTAACTCTTCAATGTTTGGAAGAAAAACATTAACAAGCGGCAACAGATTTTCTTTGTCCATCTCCCAGTTTTCCGACGGATCCCATTGCGGGTCGACAGAGGTGGTGAGACCCTTTTTTCGTGCCCTTTGCAACAGATCCACCAGTCCAATTTTAAGGGCAGGTTGCAGGAATACGGAACTAACATGCAGATGCCTGGCGGAGTCCAGCATTTCGTCTGTGACATCGTCCGCGGTTAGTTCATTCATAGCTCCCGGATAGGTTACCATCGCCCGGTCCTCCTCTGCATTCAGAGCAACTGTTACGCCGGTATCTGCAGAATTACTTTGGATGATAAAATCTACCATCACGCCTTTCGCAGACAGGTCAGCAAGAATTTTCGTTGCAAAATTATCGCGTCCCACACGGCCACAAAAACTTACCCTGGTTCCGAGGACAGAAAGATTGCTTGCAAAAATCGCGGAACTGCTACCGAGGGTGAGCAATAAGCGGTTAGCAATTACCTCTTTTCCAAGCTGCGGGAATGCTTCGAGCTTGTCCATTATCAGGTCGACGTTCAACTCGCCGACCACCAGCACGTCTGTTTTTTTTTGTGACAACACCATGGAGTCTATGTCCCTCGGGGGGATAATTTAATACTATTATTTTCTCGACGCCTATCTCTTAAGTGTTGCAGCGTAAATGGTAACGCCTTCCACTATCCTGGAAATCGTCCCATTCACTGATGGGTCGTCTGGCATCAGACCCAGTTGCAGGCTTTTGAAAAATCCCAGCAATTGTGCAGGTACGATGCTGCAAACAGCCTTGAAATCTTCCGACAGCGAACCCTCGCCTGCTGACAGGGTAATTTGCGCATCAAGGGTTGCAGAGGCGATATGTTGTTCGGCGATAGCCAGGTGAAACATGGCGCCGTTGCCGGTTTTCATTGCATTCAATAAATCTGTTTCGTAATTAATGACATACTCATCGTTACTACAGAAATATACTACAAGCGTCTTGTCATTGATCACCGCCCTGGGTCCGTGCCGGAATCCAAGATATGATTCAGCTTTGCAGATAATCTGGCCATCGGTGAGTTCCTGCAATTTCAATGCGGCCTCGGTTGCAGTGCCGAACAGGTGACCGGAACCCAGGAATACGGCGCGTTGAAACCCTTTTGCTGCCAAATCATGAATAAGTTCGACGTCGTTGTTCAAAATTTTAGAAGCAACTCCGGCGAGCAACTTCACTTGCATTTTGCAAAACGATTGCTCCTCACGATAGGCAAGCAGCAGCCCTGTGAGGAGCATTGAAGTATAGCTTCCCGTCATTGCCAGGCTTTTATCGTTCGAGTCGGGAGGAAGCGTGAATACGTATACCGGGTTGCGCGATTTGTAATTTGCAAGGTTACCATCCGCGTCGCAGGTGATGATGAAGTGAAAACATTTATCACACACCTGATCCGCCAATTCAAGAGCGGCGCAGCTCTCAGGACTGTTTCCGCTACGGGCGAACGATATGATAACAGGCGTTTGGTCCTTACGCAAGTAGTGCATCGGGTGCAATACCAGGTCGGTAGTAGCGATTGCACGGGTTATTTTTTGCGTACTTGAAAACAGTACTCCTTCGAGTGAAAGCCCGATAAAGGCGCTGGTTCCGGCACCCGTAAGGATGATCTGCTGCGATCCGGTAAGTGCTTTTTCAAAAAAACTCTTAATACTTAGCGCTTCCTGAAAAAACTTATCCGCAGTCTGCAGCCATAGTTCTGGCTGGTTCGCTATTTCCCTGGCCGTGTGACTGGCGCCTTTTTCAAAGATGTAAGGGTTAGGGAATGCATGTTGAGGCATAGTGTTGTATCGTTATTGTGTAAGAGCAAATATAAGATGAGCTTTCATAATATTTATAATATCTTTCAAAGTCTTATTTTTACCTCAGACCAATTTTGGATTTGTTTCAACGAACTGATCGTAGCGGGTGTGTTTCACCCTGCAATTTTTGATAGTTTCCTAATAGTCAGTAAATAATAAATGCTTTTTTCAGAAAATCTTAATTTGTGAAATTAAATGAGATTATGCCGAAGCAAAAAGAAAGATTTACGGTTTCCAGAAGAAAAATGATCCTTGAACGCATCCACGAGACCGGAGAAGTGTTGATCACGGATCTGAGCAAGGAATTCAGTGTTAGCGAGGTAACCATCCGTAATGACCTTGAGTACCTTGAACAGAAAAACCTCTTGATCCGAGCAAGGGGGGGCGCCTTGCATTCGGAGAATCACGTTGGCATAGACCCTCGTCTGACCGAGAAGAACAAACTGCACACTCGTGAAAAGGCAGCGATTGGCAAGAAGGCGGCTTCCCTTATCCGGGACGGAGAAACTATCATTATCGACAGTGGATCCACTACAGCCGAGATTGTAAAAAACCTAAGCCAGGTTCGGCAGCTAAATGTAATCACCAATGCTCTCAATATTGCCAACCAACTGGTTTCCCAAACCAACGTAAACGTCATCATTCCGGGAGGATATCTGCGCCAGAATTCAATGAGCCTGGTTGGACCATTAGCCGAAAACAACCTCCAGGGGTTTTATGTTGACAAACTATTTCTTAGTGCCGATGGATTTGATACCGATCTTGGGATTTACACACCGAATATAGATGAAGCGCACCTGAATACGATAATGATTAGTATAGCAAAAGACGTGATACTAGTCATGGATAGCAGCAAATTTAAAAGGAAGAGTCTTGCATTTATTTGTAAGGTCGACAAGATCAAGACCATCGTTACCGATGCGGGGATTCCGCCTGATGATAAAAACAAGCTTGAAGCCGCAGGTGTTGAAGTGCTCATAACCTGACTACCTACTCGCTGAGCAGAAAAATAGCTATCGTTGCCAGCACCAGGCCTGCTAGCAATATGGTACCCGGCATAACCCCATAAATCGCCAGGGAGATGACAACGGTGATCACTGGCGAGAGCCCGCTAAGTGGTACCACGACAATTGCATTTCCGTAACGTAAGGCGTACACCAATGCAAGGGCTCCCAATGAATTAAGTATGTGGATGGCGGCAGCTAGCCACGGTCCTTTCCAGCCCCAGTTGATAGGGATTGAAAAATCTGTCATAGCAAGGGCAACGGGTATCAGTATCAGGGCGCTGATGCACATGTATGCGAAGATGCTCTCGGCCTTCATCGTTCGGTTGCTGAATTTCATAATGTAAGCCTGCAGTCCCCACATAAGAAATACCAGCACAGTCAGCATCAGCCATGATCCACCCTTGCCGGTGCCTGTAAATTTTGGGTTGGCCAGTAGCAGCGCTGCGAGCAAGGCAAGAATGATACCCGTCCAACTTCTAACGCTGGCTCTTTCTTTCAGCAAGGTGATTGATAAAATAATAGTCAGAATAGGAAACAGCGATATCAAAGGAAAAATGATATATGCAGGCCCTTCGCGTAATGCCTGGAACAGTATCAGCTGCCCTCCAGCGCCGGTAAGCCCCACAGCCATGCCAAGCATAACGGATTTTAGATCTGTCTCAGGGCGCCACCCAATGATATGGAGCGCCACAAGCGAACAGGGAATCATTGTAACTGCCCACACGGCATAACCAAGGGTTGCCGGAAAACCAGCGCGTTCGGGAATTTCAATGAATGCACCCCAGATGCCCCAGAATACAGTGTTGATGATCGCATACAACAACCAAAGCCTTGATGATTTTGCCATGAGTAACGCTGAAAAAATGGAAAATATGAAATTAAAATTTACTGCTTTTTATTTATTGTGATATTTCTTTCATTAACTTTAAAATTATCACAACATTGTTAAAACAATAAGCTTTCGAAATTTTATTGCAACTTAAACTAAAATCTCCAATGTTTATGAAGGACTCTCTATTGGCTTTCACATTAGTGTTGGCCAGCCTGTTTTGTTCTGCCCAAACTCGCCAGCTGACGGGGAGCATTACCTCCCGCGAAAATAGCGCTCCCGTAGAAAATGCCACGATTACCGTATACAAGGGGAAGATGACGCTTGCAAAAAGTGACGGCACTTTTACGATTTCAGTTCCAGCCGGGAGGGTATTACTACACATTCACTCCATCGGCTACAAGGAAAAAGAAGTGGCGGTTGGACCCGCAGAGAATGAGGTAACTATCGAGATGGAGACGCAAAACAATGAGTTGAATGAAGTTGTGGTGGTTGGCTATAGTAACCGAAAAAAAAGTGAGCTGACGAGCGCCGTATCGGTAGTTTCCGGCGAAAACCTCAGGGATGTGACTTCCAACGATGTTGGCAGCCTCTTGCAGGGAAAAGTACCTGGGGTGGTAGTGAGTAGCTCCAGCGGAAACCCGAATGCTGCTCCAAACGTGGTGATCAGAGGCTCAAGTTCTATAACCGCAGGGGCAGACCCATTGACTGTGGTAGATGGGATCATCGGAGGCACCGCTAATCCAAATGATATCGAGTCGGTGACTGTTCTTCGCGACGCGGCTGCTACCGGGCTCTACGGATCACGCGCTTCCAATGGCGTAATAATTATTACGACAAAAAAAGGAAAATCAGGCCCGGCCCGCATAAACGTTAACTCGTCAATAGGCTGGGCCAGAGCGAACGAGGGCACTTATCAGGTGATGAATTCACGTCAGTTGTATGACTTCCAGAAATCGTTCTGGGATCCGGCGACCTTCGATCAGGAGCGCCCTGACTCAGTATTGAATACCGACACCGACTGGGAAAGCCTTATGTTTCATACAGCAGCAGTTCACAATCACACACTTTCGCTTTCCGCCGGAAACCAGAAAACATTACTTTATCTGTCAGGCAACTATTATAACGAAGAAGGAACGCTCGGTCCCAATAGAAATGAAGCTTTCAACATACGAGCCAATGTTTCGCATAAAATAAATGACAAAGTGGATGTCGGCGTGAGATTCAATACCGGCATCCGTAATCGTACCGACGAAGCGGCCGGCACAAACTTCCTCACCACTCACGTAAGTATCCCCTGGGATAGCCCATATAATCCCGATGGTTCTATTAAAAGAGGAACAGAAGAAGGTTGGTATGGTCGCGATGCTGATAATTTTCTGCATGGATGGAAATTTAACTCTGACAAAGCCCAACAGAACTATATCACGGGCGATGCGGTATTGAATTATAAGATATTGAAGAACCTTACCTTCTCCACGAATAATCGCGCAAGCGTCTCAAACAATAAAAGGGCCTTGTATTATGACGTGCGCGCCAAAGCTGGCCTCGGCGATGGCAGGCTGACAAACGATTTTACCACCACCCGCCAGTTAATCACATCAAACAGGTTACTGTATAATCTTTCATTTAACAAAAGCAGACTGAATACCATAGCAGTATTCGAAGCCGAGAGAAATTATTCCGACTTTACCAGCATGACAGGATCGGGAATGGCGCCGGGACTTCATGTGATCGAAGCGGCTTCATCGATCATAACTAGCGGCAGCCTCACCGGCGAGAATGCGTACAGCAAAGGATTGGTGCAGGCCGAATATTCTTACGACGAACGTTTCTTCGGTGTCGGAGCCATTATCCGTGAATCATCGTCCCGTTTCGGTTCAAACAACAGGGCCGCAAATTTTTATACACTTGGCGCCTCGTGGATACTGAGCAATGAACAATTTATGAAAGATCAAAGCTCGTTCGATCTTGTTAAATTGAGAGCGAGCTACGGCTTAACGGGAAATGCTCAGATCGGCGACTATCAAACGCTGGGTTTATACAGCTACGCCATGCAGTATGCCGAAAACTCAGCCGCCTTCCCTTTTCAATTGGAAAATCCTTTTCTTACCTGGGAAAAAGCGAAGACGACGAATTTCGGGTTTGACCTCGGCCTGCTTAACAGGATCACCCTTAACGCAGATATTTACGAAAAATTAACCGATGCCCTCTTGATGAATGTGCAGCTGCCGTACACCACTGGTTTTTCCTCGGTGATCAGAAATATCGGTTCAGTTAGGAACAGGGGATTAGAACTTAACCTGAACACGATAAATATTAAGGGAAAATTCCAGTGGCAGACAAATTTCAATATCGCCTTCAATAAAAACCGGGTGATGAAACTTGACGACGATAACGATGTGCTTGAGGTATCGAGCTCAACATCGATACCGACGCGCATCATCAGCGTTGGTCATGACCTGAACAGCTGGTACATGCGTAAATGGGCCGGTGTTGATCCGGCAAATGGCGATCCTCTCTGGGAAAAAGTCACCACCGATCCTAACGGAGTTAAAACGGTAAGTACAACCAACGTTTATGCTGATGCCACGCTACAGTTCGCAGGCACCTTCACCCCGAAGTTCACGGGTGGCTTCGGCAATGAGTTTAGCTACTCTGGCTTTACTTTGTCCGCTTTCTTCAACTTCGTATCTGGTGTAACAGCTTATAACACATCCGCGTTCGTAACGGATGCAGATGGCGCGTACGACACGGAGAACCAACGGGTACTTCAAAAAGGCGAATCGCGATGGATGAATCCAGGGGACATAGCCACTGCTCCAAAAGCGATGTTTGGCGGCAACAAGAATGCAAATGCGATGTCTTCACGCTATCTGCAGAATGCCAGCTATCTCAGGCTGAGAAATGTGAGGCTGAGCTACAAGTTTCCTGAGAGTTTTCTAAAAAGCATCAGTTTTACGAATGCTTCTATTTTCCTGAGTGCCGACAATCTCTGGACAGGTACTTCATATATCGGACGAGACCCGCAGGCACAGCTGTCGAGAACAGGTGGCAACAGTTCGGACCCGACTCCGCACGGTGGAGAAGCAGCTACTTACCCGATTAGCAAAAAACTATTGGTTGGTTTAAACCTCGGATTCTAAAAAAAAATCAATATGAAAACATTCGTTAACAAAACTATATTCCTGTTCACTTGCATTTCTCTGGTTTCAATGTTTGCCTGCAATAAAAGCCTGCAGCCCTATGACAGTAAACGGGACGAGGTTGCTTTATCCAGTCCTGAAGACCTTCAGATTGCGACATATGGTACTTATGCGAGCCTGACTCCAGCACAATATTCGAAAATGCAACACTTCCTGGGCGAGTACGGCGGAGACAATGTGGCACTTAGCGGCACCACGGGCGATGCACTTTTTAATGTATATAATTACAACCATATCCCCACCACTTATGTGATCAATGATTTCTGGAGCCAGGCGTATAAAGTGATCTATGCCGCTAACCAAATAATCAGCCATATTGATGAGGGGGTGTCGCCAGAACTCGATCAATTGAAAGGTGAAAATCTTTTCCTGCGGGCCGTGGCACATTTTGACCTTGTTCGTTTTTTTGGACGGCCCTACCCGCAGGGGGAAGGAAATAATCCGGGTGTGGTAATCAAAGACAACGTTGACTATGACGACCAGCCCGGTCGGAGCACCGTAAGGGAAGTATACGATTTCGTGATTGGCGATCTTACAAAGGCCGCCAGTCTAATGACAATCCGCAAAACTGCAAGTTATGCCACAAGGGAAGCAGCCTGGGCACTCCTTTCACGAGTTTACCTATACCAGGAAAATAATGAAAAGGCCATTGAATACGCGGATCTGGTAATTAATTCAAACAATTATCAGTTGTTGACCACAGATGCTTACAAGACTTACTTCAGGTCATCCCCCGATCAGAATACTGAAACGATCTTTGCAATTCATAATACCGTCAGTAATGATCTGGGGAAAAGCTCCATCGGTTCAATGTATTACAACGATCCCGCTACAGGCACTTCCGGCTGGGGTCAGATGTATGCCTCGCTCGATTACATGAATCTCCTTAATAAATATGCCGAAGACGCACGACACAGTTTTGTGGAAGTGCAGAAGGCGCCCAATGGTGTCGACACGCTGAAACGGGGCAATGTTCCCAAGATATATGTAAACAAGTACAGTTGGCAGGATGGCGCTGTGAATGTTAGCTCGCCTGTCTACCTTCGACTTGCAGAAATGTATCTAAACAGGGCGGAAGCGAAAGCCAAGTTAGGCGATGAACAACCAGCCATTGATGACGTGAACCTGATAAGAGAACGAGCTGGTCTCAGCGGCACTGCGCTCTATACAGTCGATGATCTAAAGGGACATACAAATGTGCTTGATGTAGTATTGGAAGAACGAAGGCTGGAGCTTGCATTTGAGGCGCAGCGGCCATTGGATCTTTTCCGCAACAATCGCCCATTGGTAAGGGCTTATCCAGGCTTTCACAGTGCAGACAGGTACAACCAAACAATTGATCCAACCAGTCCATTGGTGATACAGTATATTCCGGAAAGAGAAACTATTGTGAATCGCAACATTGAACAAAATCCTTAGTGCCGAAAATATGAGCGACACAGATATTCAGGTCACAAAAAACGCTGCCGGTTCGATAAAAGCAGATAGAATTGCTTCGGTAGATTTTTTTCGCGGGTTCACCATGTTTCTGCTGATGGGAGAAAGCACTCTGATCTATGATCATTTTCTTTCGGCAGAAACCAATCCCCTACTTCATTTCCTGGGAACGCAACTGAGCCACCACGAATGGCATGGACTCCATTTCTGGGACCTGATCCAGCCCTTCTTCATGTTCATTGTAGGTGTATCGATCCCATTTGCATTAGCGGCCAGAAAGAAAAAAGGCGATTCGGATGCACTGATCTTCAGGCACGCCGTCAAGCGCTCTCTAATGCTGCTGTTTTTTGGCTGGGCACTGTATTGTATTGGACCGGGACGGATAGTATTTCGATTTCAAAATGTGCTGGCGCAATTGTCTGTCACTTACCTCGTGGCATTTCTGATCAGGAACAGGTCGGTCGCCTTTCAGCTGGTGTTCACGTTTCTGATTCTGTTACTAACCGATCTCGCGTACCGCTTTTTTCCTGTTGAAGGCTTCAATCAACCCTGGGTGCCATTTCATAATCTCGGAGCCTGGGTAAACAACAAAGTAGAAGGAGTTGAACGGGCCGATATTTGGGCCTCCTTAAATGCTATTCCCACCATAGCACATACCGTTTGGGGTCTGCTTTTCGGCCGCTTGCTTATGAGCACGAAATCAGCAAGGCAAAAAGTGCAGGTCATGCTCGTATTGGGGTTAGCGGCTCTGGCGATTGGTTTTGGTCTCGATTGGCTTAATATCACACCAATCATTAAAAAAATTGCCACAGCTTCTTTTGTATTTGCGAGCGCGGGTTGGACAATACTCTCCCTGTGTCTATGCTACTGGCTGATCGACGTGAACAAGCTATTCAGGAACGGTGCCCATTTTTTTATCATTGTCGGGATGAACAGTATTTTCATCTACCTGTTTTTTGAAGTGGGCACAGCCGGTTTACTGAACACGATTTTTCACCCTTTTACAAATGCGCTTTTTTCATGGTCCGGAAAGCTGAATGAGCAGATAATGAACAGTCTTGCTTCCTGGGCAGCCATGTGGTATCTGTGTTATTGGTTATATAAAAAGCGAATTTTCTTTAAGATATAAAATGTCAGCAAGGTGAGTTGACGAGCATGTATTTGTTTACACAGTTAATAATTCTTTAATGAGCCATCTTGAGAGAAGGGATTTCATAAAAAAAACGGTCATTGGCGGCCTTGGCGGAATCATATTGCCGAACAGTGAAAATCCGCCGCTAAACCTGGAACAGAGCAGGGAAAATCCCATGGAAGTGCCGTCTGCCAGCCCTGCCGTAACAAAGAAGATAATAATTGCCGGTGGAGGTATAAGCGGACTTTGTTGTGCATACGAGTTAATGAAAAAAGGACACGATGTTACAGTCCTTGATGCGGCGGGCCGCTATGGCGGAACAGTGCTAACGGTGCACGATGGATTGGCAGATGGTCTTTATGCAGATTTCGGAGCGGAAAACTTTACCCGGCCGGGTTATCAAAATTATTGGAAATATATTGATGAGTTTAAGTTACCCTACCTCGAATATTTTCACAGGGAAGGGCGCCTTACAAGAGTCGACGGACAGTGGCGGAACTCCATGGATATGGAGCATCGCCGGCTTGACCAAGCAAAAAAAGCGGGAGGGTATAATTCAAGAGAACTGAAGTTTATGGCCGACAATCCTTCTACAAGCCTTGAGGATATGTTTCTGAAGCCATATTTTTCAAAGTTTACAAATGAGTATCAGCCATTCGGGATTGGTTACGACGAACTTGAAAAAATTCCCGTTGCAGAAATCTTTAAAAAAGAGGGTGCTTCGCAGGCGGCCCTCAATCAGTTGGGCGGCACACAAACCTCCGCACTGTACGCGATATGGCAGGCTTATATCATGGACAAAAGAGGCTATGGCGCAGGGTTTGATCTGTTCCGCTTGAAAGGTGGCAATCAGGTGATGGTAACAGAATTTGCAAAACGCCTCGGAGCAAGGGTGAATCTCGGTTGCAAAGTAGTTTCCATCGACCATGGCAACACGGGCGTCACCGTAAAATATTCCGAAGGAGATCTAGAAAAGTCTATGGCAGCAGATTATCTCGTTTGTTGTCTGCGGCCTGCGATAATGAAAAATATAGCTTTTACACCCAACCTGCCTGCGGAAAAACAATTTGTAGTTGATAACACTGCTTTTGAACTTACAACGCGCGTCATTTTTCAGGCAAAGTCGCCATTTTGGCTTGACGATAAAACAACTATCAATCTGACTTTCAATCACCCGGCTCTCAGAACCATTTGGCGTGTTGCTGAAGAAGTGGACACAGGCAGGGTGGCCCTTATGGCGAAAGCACCGGGGGGAACGAATCCTTTACGGACGCTGGAAGCGTTCAAGGAGTTGTATCCAGGAAAGCGATCGAATATCTCTATTGAACAGGTTTTAGCAAAAGATTGGGTAGCTGATCCGTTTAGCCGTGGCTGTGAGCGCGTCGGTTATGGAGCACTCGGAGAATTGTCTAAGTACTGGCCACATGCCATGACGCCTGTTGGGAGGATACATTTTGCAGGAGGCCACACAGATAACAGAAGCTGGGGCATGGAAGCGTCGACGAATTCAGCTAACCGCGCAGCAGAGGAAATAGACCAGGCATAAATAAACAACTTTAAGACTCAGTTCAGTGAAAGGAAAAACAATTGTCATACTCCTGATATTTGCCGCATGCTCGGCGTTTGCTCTGTTCGACAATGCTGTTAACCGCCAGGTCAAGAGCAGTGATCAGAGCGACACCCCAAAAGTGAAAATTGTTTCGCCGGAGGACAAAAAAACTGTCAGTTGGAATTCGCAGGTACGGTATGAGTTTACAGTAACCGACGGAAAGGATGGCGATTCAAAATATGGTGAGATCAATGGAAGTCAGTGCTTGATGGAGGTTAGTTTTTTGGCAGTCAAAAATGACCACGACGCAGAAGCAGCCATCAATAAATTGCAAACAAATCCAGAACATCCGGGACTAACCCTGATCAGGATGTCAAATTGTTTTGGCTGCCATAGCGACAAAGCGAGACTTGCTGGTCCATCGTTCGCGGAAATGGCAAAAAAATATAAACCTGATGTGTCAACGCTTAACAACCTTTCCAGGCACATCCTCGACGGATCCATCAACATCTGGGGCAGCGCGCAAATGCCTGCACACCCAGAGTTCAATAAGGATCAGGGCATAGCTATGGCCCGTTACATACTCGAACAGGGTAAAAGTCAATGGCAGTGGGTATACACGGGTCTGGACGGACTGATCAAAATAAAAGAAAAACCTGCAAATATCTCGGAAGGAGTATACGTGCTTACTGCAAGCTATACCTCCACGTCTAAACTACGCGGTCAGCATTCAATTATTCTCAGCATCAAATAACACTATAAAATTTAGAAGCATTATGAGCATCAATCGCAGGCATTTCATCACCCGGGGCGGGGCGGCCATGGCAGGAGTAGCCATGTCCAAAATGACCGGAGCTATGAACCTTCCGTTCACAGTACCGAATAAAAGTCCGTATGACTTCGTGATCGTTCAGGGGCATTACGATATCTGGGAGTTCAACGACCGTCTTGCCGTCGAAAAAGAAGAGCAGAACTCGCCTTTAAGAGACTTTCTGCTGCCAAGACTACTTGAAGGAGGTATCAGCGTAGTGGTAATGCCTGCGGGTGGTGAGGCAGCCAGACACAGGATCATGAACGACCAGCTCCTCGCCGGTTCGATGAGAAGTACTGATATGCTGCTAAGAGAGATCGAAAAAACAAACGGTAAGGCTTCTGTTCTACTTACAAAAAAAGACATTCCCACAAAACCTGACCGCAACCACGTGAAATTCTTTTTAGACTTCGAAGGTGGAAACCCGCTGGAAATCGACGCAGAGCCGGGATTGCACAAAGATCAGCGACTTTCCCTCCTTAGGAATTTCTTCCGGCTGGGTGTGCGCGGACTGCAACTTACACGCGATGGTCGTAACCAATTGGGCGATGGCTGGCTGGAAGGCGATGGAGGAAAGCTTTCGAAGTTTGGCATCGAAGTAGTGGAAGAAATGAACAGACTCGGCATGCTGGTGGGTGTGTCGCACGTTTCCGAACACTGCACGCTCCATGCCGCTGAAATTTCAAAAAAACCGATCATATCATCTCATTCGAATCCGCGACACTTCACGAAAACTTTACGGGATCCCACCGATGAAGAAATCAAAGCGGTGGCTAAAACCGGTGGTCTTACCGGAATACGTTATCTGGGAGAAAAGAAAACAAACTATGACACACTCGCTCAGTGGATCGATTATATGGTAAACCTAACGAGCGTCGACAATGTCGGGTTCGCCTGGCTCGGGCATGATGCAGGACATCCTGCAATGGGGTATGTTCCAGGCGTAACCAAAGGCCCTGCACCCGAAGGAGAATATGAAAAGCTGAGTAAGTATGAGCAGAACAGCAGGTTTATTGAGACACTGTATAAACACAAATACGATGATCAGGGAGTGGCAAAGATCATGGGTGGCAACTGGCTTAGGGTGTTGAGAGAAGTGCTTCCTGATTAGATCACGAAGAGCCACATTATGTCCGGATACCTGACCGTAGTGCAGACTACGATCAGGTATTCAAATTTCGTAAACAGGGCGGCGGGATTCGAAGAAATACATATATTAAAGCGTCAGGTCACGCCTTCACCACTTCGTGTTTCCTGATAAAATCGGGATCGATGTCAACTCCGGACCCGGGGCCGGTAGGCACCTTGATTTTCCCATTCTCCAGTCTGAGAGATGACGTTTTACATTCAACGGGAATGCTTTCATAGCCTTTAAATTCTACATGGTCGCCAGCGTTTGGCACCGTCGACATATAGTGCATCATGTAAATAAATCCAAACCCGTCGGTCAGATGCGGTGTGCACTTCTTGCCCATTAATGCTGCCATTTGAGCCACTTTCGCGGAACGAAGCATTCCTCCAAAATAATACTGGTCGGGTTGAACAATGTCGAGGCCATCGTGCGCCATATACCAGCGGAATTCCTCAATGCCATGTTGTTGCTCACCACCTGCAATTGGAATCGTCACAGCGTCCTTCACTTGTTTAGTACGCTCCAGCCAATCGTACTGGACCGGCTCTTCAAAAAAACCGTATTTGTATTCGGCTAGTAATTTCCCAACTCTTATAGCATCCTCAACGCCGTAATATCCATTTGCATCAGCATAAAGTGCTATTTGGTCACCGAAAGTCTTGCGCATGAGCGGAATGATCTTCTCCGTCCTGTTTTCCGGCCCCTTCGCATCGAGATCCTTTGTCATGAACATTAAAGCGCCGACTTTTATTTTCAATGCCGTCGCCTTGCTTTCGTCCACCGCGTTTTTAATGAGTTCGAGAGATTCTTCAATTGATTTTTCGCGAAATTCCGTTGCCCGATACAATGGAATGTGGGTATTATGGATGGTGCCGATCAATTCACCCATTGGTTTTCGCGAAATCCGACCCATCATGTCCAATATGGCAAATTCAATAGTGGCCACAGGTATTCCCAAAGCATAACCTTTGCACCTATAGTTAAGATTATAGATATATGCCTTCTCCATCAGCGCGTCGAGGCGGCGCGCGTCTTGTCCTACAAAGAACGGCTGTAGGCTTTTCACGAAGATTGGATATAGCAATCGCATGTCGCCGTGCGCAACTGATATTCCTTCCGCCCCACTTTTGGATCGGATACGGCATATGTAAGAATGGTCAAACCGCAACAGTTCCACGGATTCGATGATCACAGGATCCGGAAATAATTCATTTTTAAAAATGGGCCTGGACAGAACTGCGTCGAGTTGCTCCCATCGATGTTGAAGCAGGTCCCTTCTATCCCCTGCAGCAGAAGGTTCGCATGAAGAAAGACCAATTGCGGTCGCACCCAGACCGCCAGTAACAATATCGGAAATAAAAGTGCGCCGGTTACCTGCCATATTTTTGAGTTTTATGTGTGATCGTAATGGCGCATTTAAGTGTCTTACACCAGGCCAAAAATGGAATACAACAAAATAATGAAGAACGCTGCGGTTACTTTCAATAACGTAAGCACAAAGATCTCTTTATAACTCTGCTTGTGCGTGAGTCCGGTTATGACAAGGAGTGTCAGCACCGAACTGTTGTGCGGAAGTGTATCCATGCCACCGCTCGCCATGGACGCAACTCTGTGTAATACCTCGTTGGGAATTCCTGCCGCGGCTGCTCTGGAGAGGAAACCGTCCTTCATCGAAGCCAGCGCAATGCTCATTCCACCGGAAGCAGACCCGGTGATACCTGCAAGCGTGGTGACCGCAACCGCTTCGTTGACCAATACGTTGCTGAATGCAGATGCCATTCCCTTTTCAATAACTTTAAAGCCTGGAAGCACCGCAATGACTGCGCCGAACCCATATTCTGAAGCAGTGTTCATAATCGCCAAAAGGGCTCCTCCTATCGAGGTGTTGATCTCTTTCTTAAAGTTCCTTTTAACATGTTTGAATCTAAATACCAAAATAGTGACAATGCCTGCGGCAATTGCCGCCGTTACTCCCCAAACTGCGGTGAAGGGCGACAGATCAACACCTGATCCGCCTTCAATGCCAAAAGCGGAGAAGTCGAACGGCTTTGCATATTGCTCTGCGATGAGCGTTGTAAAAATCTTATTGCAAACGATGACCAGCAACAGCGGTAGCACCGACATATACACTGATGGCAATTCCTGGCGGGCAAATATTTCGGGCTCATTAATGTGATGCGAGCCATAGCCCTCCAGTTTTGCAGCCGCTTTTCTTTTTTGCCACTGCAGGTAGGCGAGGCCAAAAACCAAAATGAAAATACCGCCACAAAGACCCAGCCATGGCGCCGCCCAGGTGTCGGTGTGAAAAGCGCTTGTTGGAATAATATTCTGGATCTGCGGAGACCCCGGGAACGCATCCATCGTAAAGGTAAAAGCTCCCAGCGCAATGGTCGCCGGTATCAGGCGTTTGGGGATGTTTGCCGATTTGAAGAGATCGGCGGCGAAAGGATATAAAGAGAAGGCTACCACGAATAGCGACACACCACCATATGTAAGAATGCCTCCCACGATAACAATAGCAGGAATCGCATTTGCCGGCCCTGCTATTTTGATCACAGCGTTTGCTATCGCAGCAGCCATACCACTGATCTCTGTTAACTTTCCAAATACAGCGCTGAGCAAAAAGACAGGAAAGAAGAGTTTGATAAAACTTACCATTTTTTCCATGAACACCGAACCGTACATAGGCATTGCCAGGTAAGGCTGTGTCAGCACTACAGCCAGTAACGCTGCAATTGGAGCAAATAATATAACACTATACCCTCTGTATGCGGCGAATATCAGGAACGACAATGAGACCAATATGATAAGTACATTCATCAGCGTTCAAATGCGTGTATGCTGAATCTAAATTCAGCCTGTTTCCAACTATGAATTTGTCACCTTATGCGGTCTGGCATAACGTTTCACACGTAAGGCAGCCTGTTCGCGATGGGCCATAAAACCTTCGATTTCGCAAAGGCGCATCGCATATTCTCCTATCAGCAGGCTCGCTTCGGGCGTGCATTTCTGATAGGTGCAGGTTTTGAGAAATTTGCCTACCCATAACCCACCTGTGTAGGTCGCTGCGCTGTTCGTAGGCAAGATGTGATTCGTACCTATCACCTTGTCGCCGTAAGCGACGTTGGTTTCAGGTCCGAGAAAAAGAGCGCCATAATTTTTCAGTCTTCGCAGGAAGAAATCCGGATCCCTGGTCAATACTTCAACGTGTTCATAAGCAAGTTTATCTGCCTCGGTTGCAGCTTCTTCCTCATTCTCGACCAGTATGATCGTCCCATTATCCCGCCATGCAACACTTGCTATGTCCGCAGTGGACAATCTGGTTAGCTGCCTTTCTATTTCGTCAAGTGTTTCCTCGGCGAGCCTGCGCGATGTTGTAATCAGCGCCGCGGGCGAATTGGGACCATGCTCAGCTTGTCCAAGTATGTCGCAGGCTACCATTTCCGCATCAGCCGATTCGTCAGCAATAACAAGTACTTCAGTAGGTCCTGCAAACAAATCAATCCCTACCCTGCCAAAAAGTTGCCTTTTTGCTTCTGCTACATAAGCATTGCCGGGACCGACAATGATGTTCACTGGTGAAATTGTTTCTGTGCCTACCGCCATGGCTACCATCGCCTGTACTCCACCGAGAATATAAATTTCATCTGCACCTGCCATCTTCATGGCTGCTACTGTTTCAGCAGATATTTTTCCTTTAAGTGGTGGAGTACACGCGATGACCCTGTCAACGCCGGCCACCTTGGCGGTGATGATACTCATATGAGCGGAAGCAATCATCGGGTATCGGCCGCCAGGTATATAACATCCCGCGCTACTCACCGGAATGTTTTTATGGCCAAGTATCACCCCGGGAAGTGTCTCCACTTCAATATCCGAGATCGTATCTTTCTGGCAACGGGCAAAGTTGCGTATTTGAGTCTGGGCGAACAGGATATCTTCAATGACGCCCGCTGGCACAGATGCGACGATCTGATCTACCTGCTTTTCAGTGAGCCGGAAGGAAGCGGGTGACCAGTCATCGAATTGTTTGGAATATTTCTTCACCGCCGCGTCGCCATTGATCTGGATGTCGGCAATTATGCCTGACACTATCTCTCTAACTTTTTGATCCTCGGTCGATTGTTGTGCGACGTTTTTTCCACGTTTAAGATATATCATCAATTCTGCTTGTTAGTTTTTTGAAAATCGAAGAACTTTAAAATTACCCGTCAGACACCGCTTTTTCTCACTTTGATGAAAAGTTTTTTTACTTCGCCCCCATAGTCGTCTGCTTTAATGCCTGGCTTGTGCGCCTCTTTTGTGGTGATAATAAAGAAAGTTCCCGGCTCTGCGATATAAAATATTCCTTTTGCCGAGAAATGACCAAGGTCGCGGGCGCTGTTGTATTCCCCGACCGGTTTTGCCTTCGACAGTGGCACGATGCCGATTTTTTCCTTGCCGCTGATCACGTAATGAATGTCTTCATAGTTCCGGTGCGCTTCCCACATGGTCGTATCAGGCAGCTTTCCCGTGCCTAGCGTGATCACAGCATATACATCATCGCCATCGATCGGGTATCTTCCGGGTTGGAGGCTTGAAAAATCAGTGTTCCTGAGATATGCAAAAGCTTTGTCCCACCGCGATGAATTGGCAGCATACTGCCTGGCAAACTCCACTTTGTTCGCCGAAGGATCTGGATGCAGGTTTGCATTTAGAATATATTGGGCGGAAGCTTGTGCAGAATCAACCTGAACTTCCCGACCGAAAGCATCATATTTTCTTTTTACTGTGGCGCCCTTTGGAGCTTTAAACCACTCCATATCAGCAAACCATTTTTCAGACTTTGCCTTGCTCCAGGCAGGTTGACCCTGTGAACTGACCTCCAGCGGAGCCAAACCCAATCCCGCCAACACTGTCACAAGAGCAAACTGAGATAATATTTGTTTCATTGCTTTTCGGGTTGTTCATTTTACATTTAATCCTGTCTTAGACTTTCACCGAATCCTTCACTGCCCGGCCGGCGGCTTCAAGGTTCGCGAGCATCATTTCCGAGTACTTGCGCGAGAAAATGACACCGTCTGGTTTAGCCTTAAAGGCGGCCATTGTCGCTGCATAAGTATCGTCAGGAGATGCTTTACGACTGTTTTGTTTTGTCGGAATGCCTATATCGATACCTGGTAAGATCTTGCATTTCCCTTTAACACCGGCAATTGCCCGGGCCGTTTCGCGATACACATAATCCGGCGAGAAGCCGGCTGCAGGCAGTTGTTCCAATGAAGCCTCATTGGCGTAATTAAGCAGGTGATTATTAAACCGCATAAGTTCTTCGGCAGGGACATCGCGGAAGATGGATGATTGAATGTTTCGGATGAAATTCACATAGCGTTCGCCTGCGCAGTTGTTGTACACTACTACCTTAAGCAGGTCGGCCATTGATGCAAGTTCCTCGTAATTACGGCCGGCCCTATAGAATGGATTCCATGAGTTGACATGCTCTATGTGAAATCCAACATGCAAATTCTTGTTTACAGCTTTCACCGCGTCCCTGACATCCTTCAGGATCCTGTGCTTGCCGTAGTCAAATAATTGCTGATAGGCGATCATCTCAGGATATTCTAAAAGCAGCCTTTCAAATTCGACGTAGTATCCATCCGAAGGGCGTTCGTCTTTCAGTGCGCGCTGCACGAACCCGTCCAGCCTGTTAAAACCTTCTTTCGCCCGTTCAAAGTTGATGCCTCTCTCTTCTGCAGCTTTTTTGTGGTCATCGCAAAAGCAGGTGATATGTGATGATGAAAATTTTTCTGAGTGTGTGCCACCCACTGCGTTAATGAGGGGGCCATTACGTTCGTTGAAGAACATGATCCCGTCGATATCGTACGAAGAAGCTATATCAGTAACTACCGCCTTCCAAAAAGCACGGACCTGCGGTCTGAAGAAACATATTGTCTTCCGCCTCTCGCCCTGGAGGTCGATTTCAACAGCCTCTTTCAGCTGGGTGTTCAGAAGGTCTTCCGGATAAGCGAAAGTGTCGAGCACTGAGCAATAGACTTTGATGCCCCTTTTTTTTGCTTCCGGAAGCACACGGGCCAGTACGTCTACTCCGCCGAAGTCCGGAGCCACCATTTTGTCGCCCTTGATAGCAATATTCTCATAGAATTTAGCATGCGGTGTACAATAAAATCCACCATGGTAAAAGCTTTCATCCGACTCTCGTACTCCATGATCGGGAAAGGGCTGGCCTGGCATCTGCCGGCCATTGAGTCCCCGGTCATAGCAAAAGGTGCTTAAGAAAATCGCGTTAACGTCGCCTTTTTTTTGCAAAATATCGAGCACCTCTTCAACACCTTCGTCCATGAATGATGCTGCTCCGACCTGAATACCGATCATTTTATCTCCGGGAGCATTGGACTCTTCGGTAAATGAAAGCGTAGCCATCGGCGCGGCTGCAACCGCTGCTGTGAATGTTCCACTGTTTACCAAAAATCTCCGGCGGGAAGGATTAAGAGCTCCGGTGTATATTTTCGTTATTTTTTGTTTTTCCATGGTCCGTTTTTTGGGCCTTAGCCTTTAAGTCCTTCTCGAATGGCACGTCCCGCACCAGCGAGGTTAGCAAGCATCATTTCGGAGTATTTTCTTGAAAGGATCACACCGTCGGCTCCGCTTTTAAGTGCTGCCAGAGTTGCTGCGTATGTATCATCGGGCGACGCTTTACGGCTGGTTTTTTTAATGGGAATATTTATGTCGATGCCAGTAAGGATCTTGCATTTCCCCTTCGCTCCTTCCAGCGCCCGCTTTGTTTCACGTGCTACATAATCCGGCGATAGGCCGGCGGTCGGAAGCTGATCCAGTGAAGTTTCATTTGGGTAATTCAGCAAGTGATTGTTGAAGCGCATAAATTCCTCCAAAGGAACGTCACGGAACATAGTTGAGCCGATACTTTTTATGAAGTTGGCATAGCGTTCACCACCCGCGTTGTTGTAGGCCACCACTTTTAGAAAATCCGCCCTCGTGGCGAGGTCTTCATAGTTACGTGTGGCCCTGAAGAACGGATTGAACGAGTTCTCATGCTCGATGTGGAAACCTACCTGCAGGTTTTTATTTACTGCTTTTACCGCATCCCTGACATCCTTTAGAATCTCGTGCTTTCCCAGGTCGAAAAGTTGGTGATAAGCGACAATCTCAGGATAACTAAGCAACAAGCGCTCGAATTCTACATAATATCCATCGCTGGGCCGTTTGCCTTTCAGCGAATCCTGAGTGAGCTGATCGAGCTTGCGATATCCTCCCTTTACGCGTTCAAAGTCAATATTGTTCTTTTGCGCTGCGCGTTTATGATCATCGCAGAAGCAGGTAATGCGCGAAGGGTCAAAACCGACGTCGAAATTAGCACCTATAGTATTAGTGAGCGGACCATTGCGCTCATTGAAAAATAAAATGCCGTCAATGTCGTAGGACGATGCAATGTCAGTGACCACTGCCTTCCAGAACTCCCGCACGGCAGGTTTATAGAAGCACAACGCCTGGCCTTTTTTGCCAGTAAGATCAACTTCAACATATTCCTCCAGCATTTTCCTTATCTCGTCGGGATAATCGAAACTATCAAGCACCGAAGCATAGACCTTAATGCCCCTTTTCTTAGCCTCCGGTATCACCTTGGCTAAGATGTCAGCGTTCCCATAATCGGGGGCCTTCATCTTGTCGCCCTTTATAGCGACATGCTCATAAAATTTTGCGTGCGGAGTGGCATAGTTGCCGCCATGGTAAAATTTTACATCATATTCCTGTGGACCATGATCCGGAAGTGGGCGCCCCGGCATCTGTCTGCCATTCAATCCCCGGTCATAACAGAATGTGGCGATAAAAACGGTATTGACCGCGCCTTGCTTTTGGACAATATCAAGGACCTCTCCGACGCCTTCGTCCAAAAATGAAGCGGCACCGATCTGTATGCCGATCATTTTATCACCGGCGGCCTTTGCTGCATCCTGCGCGGCAAATGCCATCGGCGAAGATGCAATCGCGGCCGCAGCGGCAGTTCCTGTTTTTAAAAAACTGCGGCGCGAAGGAGATGTGGCGCCCAAATTTATTTTCTGTACAGTTCTTATTTTTTTTCGCATTCGACTTGACTGGTTTTGTTTGATCAATATATTCGGACTAAGATGGTTTGACTTTTGGTATCTCCCTGATGGCCCTGCCCGCCGCATCAAGATTAGCAAGCGTCATTTCGGAATATTTGCGCGAGAGGATGATGCCATCCGAGCCAGCTTTTAAAGCTGCAGCTGTCGCGGCAAATGTGTCGTCAGGGGCAGCCTTTCGGCTACCTGATGCAGTTGGTATGTTCACGTCGATACCTGCCATGATTTTACATTTGCCTTTTGCACCGGCGAGCGCCCGTTGCATTTCGCGGAACACATAGTCGGAAGACAGGCCGGCGGTTGCCAGCTCACTGAGTGATGCTTCATTGTTATAGTTCAGCAAGCGGTTGTTCATCCGCATCAGTTCCTCCAGCGGAACGTCACGAAATAAAGTGGAACCGACATTCCGGATAAAATTGGCGTAGCGCTCTCCCCCACAATTATTGTACACGACAATTTTCAGGAAGTCTGCCTTTTTCGCCAGCTCCTCATAGTTTCGGGTTGCCCGGAAAAATGGATTGAACGAATTCACGTGCTCGATATGAAAACCCACCTTTGCATTCTTGTTGTTCCTCTTGGCGTGAGCATACACTTCCTCAAGCACCTGATGTTTGCCTTTGTCGAATAATCTGTCCCAGGCAATGATTTCCGGATATGCGAGCATTAGCCGTTCAAATTCCACATAGTATCCGTCGGAGGGCCGTTGTCCTTTGAGCGAGGCCTGGATAAACTTAGCCAGAATTGAATAGCCTTCCTTTGCCCGCGCAACATCTATTCCTTCAAGTTTTGCTTCCTGCTGATGATATTGGCAAAAGCAGGTCACTCTGGTGGGTTCGATAGACTGAAAGTGACTTGCTCCCAGCGCATTTAGCAATGGACCATTTCTTTCGTTGAATAACATGATGCCATCCACATCATACGACCGGACGGTGTCTGTGACCAGCGCCTTCCAGAATTCGCGCACGTTGGGGTTAAACAGGCAAAGAGTATTGCCCTTTCTTCCGGCAAGGTCCACTTCAAGGCATTCCGAAACTCCAGGCACCTCTTCATGCCATTGATCTTCGATACAGCAGACTACCCGCATGTTTCGTTTTTTGGCGGGTCCAAGAACCGCCGCTAAAACATCCAGCTTGCCCAAATCAGGCGCATGAGGAACTTTTATGACGGTGTTTTTATAATATTCCGGGTGTGGAGTTGCATAATTGCCACCATAAAAAGTCTCTTCATCCGATTCCTGAGAGCCATGATCCGGAAATTTATTTCCCGGCACCTGTCGACCAGCGAGTCCACGGCCATGTGTAAACGTGGTCAGAAATATAGTGTTTAGCGCCCCGCGTTCCTGGAAGATGTCAAGAACCTTCTCGACACCTTCATCCGCGAAGGAAACGGCTCCTACCTGGATACCCGCAACCGCATCAAAATTATCATTGACCATTCGAAAGGTTTTTACCAGCCCGGATTCTGTGGCAATATCGCCGCGTCGTTCACAATCTGAATCTGCGAAAGCGGTATGGGGAAAAGCACCATATACTCCTTCATGCCCAGTGGTGCCATAGTTTGATAGGCGAGGCCGGTCCTGATCAGATCGAACCAGCGGACTCCTTCAAAAGACAGCTCGCGCCGACGTTCCATGGCTATACTATCTCTTGCTGCAGCCTGGGTGAGCGAAGTGTAAGTAGGTACTCCGGCCCGCGTCCTTATCATATTCAGGTAAGTAACCGCATCCTGGGATTTGTTGTTTTCGTTCAGGGCTTCCGCCAACATCAGTAAAACATCGCCATAACGTATCACTTTCCAGTTCACCTTGCTATCGTTACCAAGGGTGATGGGCGTAATGTACTTTTTCGTTATCGTTTTTGCGCCGACGCTTGCCTCCAATGACACGTAATTCCCGTCATTGTCAACAAACCCTTTTGACGCTGTTACATCTGCCCTTTTGTCGCCGGACTCAAAAATGTCGAATAAGGAATTGGATGGCGTATAGGTGTCGCCTGTGCCACCATAGACCTGGTAAAAATCCTGAGCGGCCTGAAGTCGAGTGAAGAACTGGTTCGTGAAGGAACTGCCTTGTTGAATTCCTGTTTCATACTCTATATCAAATATATACTCTGCATGATGTTCGTCTTTCGAGTAGTCGAAGAGGTCATTGTAGTTGGGGAGCAAATCATATCCCATGTTGGTCACCTCCATCAATGTCGTTTCGGCATTTGCAAAATCTTTGATCGTAAGGTAAACTCTGCCCAAAAGAGCCGTTGCCGCTCCCTTCGTGGGTCGGCCGACATCTGATGCTGTATAGCTTGCTGGTAGAATGCTCGCAGCATACTGAAAATCGTTGATGATGATGTCACTATAAATTGCAGCTACACTTTGTCTTGGAGTTTTCAGGGCTTCTTCGTCAGTAATGGCAGTTGTCACAGCAGGCACGTCGCCAAATAAACGGACGAGATCAAAATACGCCAGTGCCCGCAGGAATCTGGCTTCTGCCATATATTTATCCTTGTTGACAACTAATGCAGGATCTGCCTCTGCGATTTTGTCAAGAATGGTGTTGGCACGATATATTACAGCATAATAATTTCCCCAGGTGGTCCTGAACAAGGCCTCATTATTCTGATAGGTGTAATTGTCCATTCGCAATTCAATGTCATCGGAAGCAAATTGGTGACGAGCATCATCGCTAGGTAGATCGAATTCCCAAATACTCTGGTATTGATCTCTAAAGACGCTATACACACCGATTAACGCATCACTAAAATCCTTGTCTGTTTTATATAGTGCTTCTGTACTGACCGAAGAGATCGGCGGAAGGTCGATGAAGCTTTTACGACAGGACACGGTCAGTAACGATGTCAGCGCCATTAGGCAAAATATCTTGTTCATTTTCTTTAATCTTTTAGTAATACAGTTTGTTTAGAAACCAATATTCAATCCGAGCACAAAACTGATAGGCAAAGGATAGTCATTGAAATCCACACCGGGATTTAGCGGACTTCCACTATTGCTGACGTCGGGGTTGAAAGAAACCGTGTTTTGAGATATTGTTATTGCATTAGTGGCATTAAGAAAGACGCGTCCCGACTTAAGTCCGAGCCTCGATGCTATGCCACTTGACAGAGAATAGGCAAGCGTCATATTTGTAAAGCGCAGGAAGGATCCTGTGTCAAGATAACGTTGACTGATTGCCCTGTTGTTTCCGGTTACAGCGTCATTCGGTCTCGGGGTTTTGCCATCCCCCGGATCCGACTCCGACTTCCAGTAATCAAGGTGAGAGATGAGCTGATTCACGCGATTACCTCTCGTATTCTGCTGACCGATCGCAGACATATTCAACACCTCGTTTCCTTTTGTGCCCTGCAACGTAAAGCTGAAGCTAAGGTGCTTGTAAGTAAGGCGGTTGGTCATACCGTAATAAAAATCCGGATAAGGGTTGCCCATTATGGTCTGATCGTTGTTGTCTATTTTTCCGTCCCCGTTTACATCGACATACTTCATATCTCCCGGGTGTGACGCGGCCGATGTTCCTTCTCCGAAGATGGGCCCTTTGTCCACTTCAGCCTGGGTCAGGTAAACGCCCTCAGTCAAAAAGCCATAGAACATACCAATTGGTTTGCCAACCATCGTAACGTTTGCTGCTGAGTAAATTGGGTCACCTCCCGGGCCGAGCCTGTTTACCTTGTTGCGGTAGGTAGACACATTCAGGTCCGTGGTCCACTGGAAATCGCCGCTTTTGATATTGACAGTACTCACCGTAAGTTCAAAACCGGTGTTCTGTACCTCGCCGATATTTTTGAGCGTGTTATAAAAACCCGTTATGGCCGGGATATTCACATTTAGTAAAAGGTCGGTGTTCTTTGATTTAAAATAGTCAGCGGTAATATTCAATCGGCGATCAAAGAAGCTCGCATCAAGTCCAACGTTGAATGCCTTCTGTTTTTCCCAGGTCAGCAGTGGATTGCTCAACTGCGCTGGTGAGAAACCGGTTGCCGCCGCATTTCCCAACACGTAGCGATTGTAATTGATAGTTGCATATTGCTGGTAGTTGCCGATATTGTTGTTTCCCGTTTCACCATAGCTTGTTCTCAGCTTTAATTCACTCAGGAACGATACATTCTTCAGAAACCTTTCATCAGAAATTCTCCAGGCTAGCGCAACCGATGGGAACAAACCATATTTGCTTTCAGAACCAAAGCGAGAAGATCCATCAGTACGAAGCGAAGCCGTGATATAATATTTGCTGTCATAGTTATAGTTAGCCCTGAGCAGGTAGGATATCAGTGACCACTCTGAAATATCGGCAGATCCACCGGTGAGTATGCCTCCCACTGCGCTCAAGGTTGGCACCAGGTTGTTTGGATAAAGATTACTGGTTAAGAAGTTGGATTCCAGATGGTCTTTTTGAACCGTAAAACCTGCAAGACCCGCAATATTATGTTTTGAAATGGTCTTGTGATAGTTGGCTGTGTACTCTGTCAGCCAATTCACGTCCATTGACGTATTATCGGTTCCGGATGCGATATTTGGAACGAAGTCGCCGTTTTCAGCCAGGGCCGGAAGCGAAGGTTCAAACCTCATTGAACGAATGCTCGACAGTGTGCCTCCGAGTAATACATTAAAATTAAGGTCGTCGGTAATTTTGTATTCTGCATTGATGTTTCCAAGCAGTCTGATTCCTCTTTGCCTGTTAATCACATTTTGTACCCAGGCAAGCGGGTTCCAGCTTGGCGAAGCAGCGGCTGAGGAATATTGATAATAGTCGCCAGCGGCATCGCGCGCGGGCAAGTACGAAGGCCAGAGTTGTGCGTGATTGATCGGGCTTTCAGAAATGTAGTTATTATAGGTCGCAGTGGTACTTTCGTCGGTAATATTTGATTGCGTGTATGAAGGATTGAGGTTGAGCCTTACCGACAATCTTTTCGACAACTTCGCGTCGACATTCGCTCTCACTGAATATCTTTTAAAATCACTACCAATTACTACGCCATCCTGATCGAGATATTCTCCACTCAATGCGTATTTGATCTTGTCATTCCCGCCATATGCAGAAGCACTATACTGTGCTATGGGAGCCGTGCGAAGGAGCTGTTTGGTCATACTATTATCCGTCTGATCCTCACCACTGAGGATAGAAAGGGGTATTGGCTGTACCGGGAAGGCCCAGGTAGCAGGATCGCCTGAAACATCCTTTCCGTTGTCGAGATTTTTGTTCCTTAATCCGTCAACAGCATACTGGGCCAACTGTTTTGCATTCATATTTTCAGGAATGCGGCTAACAGACTGTAATCCGTAGGAAATGTCGACGTTCATAACGCTTGTATTGGATGAGCCACGTCTGGTATTGATGATGACAACCCCGTTGGCGCCGCGCGAACCATAGATAGCGGTTGCAGATGCGTCTTTCAAAATATCGACACTCTCGATGTCATTGGGGTTAAGCGTTTGAATATTGTCAATTGGAAAACCATCTACCACATAAAGCGGATCAATCCCTGCGGATATGCTTCCTATTCCTCTTACTCGTATTTGTGGCGCCGCGCCAGGCTGGCCCGAAACTGACTTTACCTGAACGCCTGCCACCTTTCCCGAAAGCGCCTGATCCACTCGCGTAACAGACAGGTCGGCAATATCCTTTCCCGAAACAGACCCAACTGAGCCTGTAAGGTCCTTTCGTTTTTGAGTTCCGTAACCCACTACAACAACCTGGTTCAGGTTCGACGTATTTTCTTCCAAAATGACGTCGATTACCGATTTCCCACCAACTTCAATTTCCCTCGCGGTATATCCGACGTATGAAAAAATCAGCGTCGCGTCAGATGCTGCATTAATGGTATAATTTCCGTTACCATCGGTGGTAACTCCGGTTGACGTGCCCTTCAACATCACACTGATACCGGCAAGGACCTCACCCTGGGCAGTTGTCACTTTACCGGTGATCGGATCGGCGGGGATAACCACGTTTTTTTTGCTGTTCGTGCGCGTGTTTCCTTCAATAGAAGAACCCGGTTTTTCATTAATCACTATCGCAAGATCAAAGATCTTGTAGGTAAGTGGCTGATTCCTAAAACAAAGATCCAGCGCCTGATCCAGCGTACCATCCTTCAAACGAACCGTGACAGGCACTGATTTTTGAAGCACTTTTGGATCGTAAAGAAAAGTATACCCCGTCTGTTTTGAAATTTCTCTCATCACCTTCTCGAGGACTGCGTTACTCTCAAAAAGAGAGACTTTCTTGGCGAGGCCGGTTGCGTCCGCCAGAAGGTGGCAGAAAAGCAGAAGCACAGTAATAAATACAAGTCGCAAGTAACGAATTTGCCTGCGCATTCTTTCAGAAGGTGTCTCATAACCTGCAGTTAGTTGCATGTTCGTGTTTTATTTTAGTTTGATAATCACAAAGCCCTGGAATTACCGGCACATCAAACGCCAGGTTGATATACACCCGTAGGTACGTAGTCGTTGGGATCTGCGTCCGGTACCAGCAGCCCGGCTGGTAGATACAATTAGATAAGATTTAATTCGGGTGGATCAGAAGTTTTCTATCGCTGATTGTCATATTTACTCCGGCATAGCGTAGCATGGCCGTCAATTGATCAAGTCTCATATTTCTGCTGAACGTGCCGGTAAGGCGTTTGCCGGAAGGCACGTCCTTTTCATATATTATATCCAGGTCATACCATCTTCCTATTTCACGAAGGATCGCAGGAACGGGTGTATTCACAAATTCAAAATTTCCCTTTCTCCATGCCATCACCTTTTCCATATTTGGCGCAGCATTCAGAGTAAGATGCCCATCGCGGTTGATCATATTTGCCTGCTGGCCAGGCTTCAACATCACTCCACCCCCAACTTCAGTATTTTTGAAAACCTTCACTGCACCCTGCACAAGTGTCGTTTGAACTTGCCCCTCCTCTGTGTATGCATTGATATTGAAATGCGTTCCAAGTACTTTCACATTCAAATCGCCCACCTTAACAAGAAAAGGCACTGAAATATTTTTTGTCACTTCAAAATAAGCTTCCCCTTTTAGAATTACATCACGCACTCCGCCAGCGAACTCGGCAGGGAATTTCAGTGAAGAAGCTGCGTTCAACCACACTTTTGTTCCGTCGGATAAGGCGATACAATATTTTCCCCCTCTCGGTGTGATAAGGGTATTGTAACCCCCTGGGAGGATCCGTTGCCGGTCAGGATAATACAATATCTCCCCTTCCTCTCCTTTAATAATTTTCACGCTTCCCTGCATGGCAAGTGTGCCGTTGCCTGCAGTATCAAGATCTATTGAAGATCCATCAGCCAGTATCAGCGTGGCCCTGTTTCTTCCTCCAATGGTAGTATCTATCTGACCCGTTGATGTATGGACGGTGTCAGAATTGTATGGCGTCCTTGCGATCCAATTCCATCCAAGGTATCCGCCTCCAATCATCATTACAACAGTTGCCGCTGCTATCCACTTGCGGGATACCATTCGGCGAATCTTCCTGTGAATCGGAACAGCCCCTTTCTGGGAAGAAGACTCCCGCATTAACCTCAAAAATCGCTCTCTCCTTTCTGTAGTGATCGCATCGTTCTTTTGAATGCCATCCCAAAGCCTGCGCATTTCTTCAGTTAACCCTTCCCCATCATCACTGTTCAGCATCAACTCCATAATCCGATCAAACTCCTCCCTGGTGCAAGTACCTGAAGCGAATCTTTCCATCAAATATTTCCAGTCATCCTGTTCCGCCATGCCCTGTCGTGAATTATCGGGGTTATACAATAGAAGACGAAATAATTATCGCCAACAACTAGTCAGAATGAAATTTTCTTTAATTTCTTTTCAAAGCCATCCTGGTGTTTAAGCAGGGCTATCATCTGGGGAGAATAAAAATGCGGTATAAGAACAGCATGAACAAAAAGGCGATATCAGGATTTTTAGAAAGATAAGAACGTATAAAACGTTTGGCCTCGACTATGTGATTGCTTACGGTATTCTTTGAGAGCCCAAGATGATACGCAATTTGTTCGTGCGTAATTTCCTGTTCTCGGCTCAGTTCAAAAACTTTTCTTCGCTGCTCGGATAACAGTGACATGGCATGCCTCACCTTCTGTTCAAACTCTCGTCTTAGCAAAATAGCATCAGCAGCTTCAGAAGTACGCAGTTGCATGGCGTCCCACATCAATTCCCTGAAGTCGGGACTTTTGGACACGGAACGTAAAAAATCGATTGCCTTGTTGTGGGCTACGCGGAAAAGAAAGGAGTCGAAATTTTCAATTTGATTAATAAGGTCCCTTCCGAGCCATATTTTCATAAAGACGTCCATTACCACTTCCTCCGCAACCTGGGGCGATTTAATAAACATCGAAACATAGTGTAACAGCCTTTGATGATAACGCCCGAACAAAGTTTCGAAGGAAGCTTCGTTACCCATCGCCACCTGCGCAAGCAAATCGCGGTCTGTGTCGGTCTGGTTTGTCATCTTCGGTTAATTAATTGGTTTTATGAAGGTGATCCCATGCAATATCAATTTCACCCTGCGAACCCTGATAGTCAGTCGCTTCCAGGGTTACCGTAAGTCTCCGGGTCTGTTCATCATAGGCAGTACGACGTACCAGCAACCCAGGGTGCCCGGAACTTACCACTAATGGACGATCACAATGCATCACCACATCCTGTGTTCCATACATTTTAAGCGACACAGTAGCCTTGTCTTCTCCGTTGACCACTTTGAGTATATTGTATGTCCCTTCAACAAAGACACAAAAGCGCGGATAATGTGTGCTGATTTGATAACGTAAGGTGTATTTACTTTGCTGCAATGGTGGGAGGTAGAGATAAACACAGCCATCCTGTTCAAAAATTACTTCTGCCCCAAGTCCGTTCAATGTCATTTCTGAAATATGTTCTCCCACTTGCAAAACAAATCGAAGAACAAGGTTGCCGATAACGTTATTCTGATATGCTTCATCGGGCATTTTGGAATTGTCGATGGTAATAACACCTTCATCGGCTGAACTGATTTCTGTATATTTTTTATACAGCCATTGAGCATGCAACTGTGCTGTATTTTTTGCAGGATAACGGTCGGGAAGCCGGGTCACCGATCGATAGTAACTAATCCATTCCGCGGCCAATTCAGGTTGAAGAAAATCGTCTGAAGCGAGCCAGTTTGCCCAGTGCGACTCAACAATATCGGTTGGCTGCATCGTAAGCGGAACTCTTGGCAGGGACTGCAGTTCATACCACAAGGTTTCCGTAATTCAGCCGGTTGAGCACGTGCAGCCCATGATCAAATCCGCCTCCATTCATCCCGGAAGGCGGGTCAAGTTCGGGGATCACCATAAAAACAGTATTGGCGAATTTTGCCCCGGCTTCACGTACAAGTTTGCCAAGGCTAAAGTCTCCATCGGGGTTCCAGTAGTAGCTATATGCTCCGGGCACAAAGGTCTCGGGAAATGAATGCCCCCGCGAAGGGGATAGACCGTATTGATCAAGTATAGCTTTTGCGGCAGCGATGTGTTGGCGCAACGTCACTTCGGGCCATGGATGGTTATCTTCCAGATTGTACCACTCCGCTCTTTTTTGCCCACCACTCTCTGGCCAGTGCTCATGCCCTATTCCGTGAAATCCGAATTCCAGATGGGCCGACTGGCTGACCACATAGTTAACGATCTCCACTTGTTCGTCTGTGATATTGGCTGAATTATCCCATTTGTCCCGCTGAAAGGTAGTAGTCGGATATTTTGCCAACACATTTTCACGGTCGAGCTCACTTAAAACAAACAATCCCTGCACACGAACCCCGGCTGCTTTAGCAATGTCCACCACATGCCGGTAATCGGCTAAATCAAAATTCCGTTTGAGGCCATTCCTGTAAGGACCCGATGGCGTCCCTTCTGCAAGACTCCAGCCCTTCATCCATCCCATGTCGTCTATTGCAACAGCAAAAGGCCTTGGAAAAGTGATATAGCTGTTGACAAATTCTGTAGGCATCTTGATATTTCTACTTCAGGTTGGTCCAAATATAATTATTTATTAATATTCGAAATGGGGAAATCTTTCAATTTCTGTTTCGAAACCTTTTTTTTCCTTTGTTTTTAATGATTGTACAAATGCTAAGTGGCGGTGCTGAACCCAAAATAACCGCCTGGAACCCGCCATTGTGTGTGTAGGCAATGTGTCAATGGTCGCACACACAGAAAAGTGTACTTAGACAATTCAAAACATGCAAAAATATTTCAGGTTTACGTTTGCGGGGAGCAACGGCGTTCGCGGCAAGAAAAATCAGATTTGAACAATTCAATATTTTATCAGTGGGCAATGACTCTGCATTCAATTTATTTTTTTTTAGGCTTTTTCTTCTTGTACACCAAGTGATACGAATTCAAAATCCATTCTCTCAACAATTTATCTGAAACAGTATTGTCGAGCTCCACGGTGTTCCAGTGCTTTTTGTTCATGTGATATCCCGGACGCACCGCCGGATACCTTTCCCTAAGGTCAATTGCCTCCTCCGGATCACACTTAACATTGAAACTTGTAAACAACTCCAAATCGGTTAATACAAATACTTTTCCATTCACCTTGTACACCAGTGTGTCGGGGCCGAAAGGGAATTCTTCCGTTACCTCAGCGAGAGACAAACAAAATTCACGAAAGGTTTCTATATCCATCTAATGCAAATTGGTTCAAATACAAGAAATTAAAGTTTAAACACTTTCATCGTAGCTTTGCCGCCGGATGTACATTAAAATTACTTAATTATGATCGCAACAAAAGGCTATGCTGCTCAGAATCCAGCAGCACCATTAGCTCCATATAATTTTCAAAGGCGTGAACTCAAAGCCAATGACGTGCAGATTGAGATACAATACTGCGGTGTCTGTCACTCCGACCTGCACACTGCCAGAGACGAATGGGGAGGTACCATCTATCCCGTTGTTCCTGGCCATGAGATCGTTGGAAAAGTGACCCGCATCGGGGGCGACGTGAAAAAATTCAAACCTGGTCAGATCGTGGGCGTCGGGTGCCTCGTTGGTTCCTGCCGCAAATGTAACAATTGTCGTGAAGGACTTGAACAATATTGCGAGATCGGCTGGGTAGGAACTTATAATGGCATGGAAGACGGTTCCTCAACGCCGACCTATGGCGGATATTCCAATCTCATCATTGTCGACGAACATTTCGTTCTCTCGATTTCAGACAAGCTGCCCATCGAAGGTGTGGCCCCCCTGCTCTGTGCAGGTATCACCACGTATTCGCCGCTCCGCCACTGGAACGTGGGCAATGGTCACAAAGTAGGTGTGGTCGGATTGGGTGGCCTTGGGCACATGGCTGTTAAATTTGCGGCTTCCTTCGGTGCAGAAGTAACGATGTTCAGCACCTCTCCCGAAAAGGAAAAGGATGCCAAAAAACTAGGGGCGCATCACTTTGCGCTAACTAAGGACCCCGCTGCGCTCAGTGGGTTGAAAAATCATTTTGATTTTATTTTGGACACCGTTTCTGCGGCACATGATTATAATCTTTATCTCAAGTTACTGAAAACAAATGGCGTCATGATCTGCGTCGGCGCTCCTCCAACCCCAACTCAGATTCAGGGTATGAATCTCATTATGAACCGACTTAGCATCAGCGGATCCTTGATTGGTGGACTCGCGGAGACCCAGGAAATGCTGGACTATTGCGCTGCGCACAATATTGTATCGGACGTTGAAATGATCGACATGGCTTCCGTCAACACTGCCTATGAACGCATGCTAAAGGGTGATGTCAAGTATCGTTTTGTAATAGATATGTCAACATTGTAACTACCTGTTTTAACCGAGGTTTTTATATCGTGAGATGAAGAAGATAAAATTGGGTGTGCTTGATCAGTCGATCGTAGTAAAGGGAGGAACGGCCTCTGAAGCGATCCTGAACACGATCGAAACCGTAAAACTTGCCGACAGGCTTGGCTACTCGCGGTTCTGGGTGTCAGAGCATCACAATTCGACGATGATCGCCGGCTCGGCTCCTGAAGTGCTGATGGTAAAGCTGGGCGATGTCACTTCCAACATCAGGATCGGATCGGGAGGTATCATGCTACCCAATCACAGTGCGCTGAAAGTGGCGGAGAATTTCAGGTTGCTGGAAACGCTGTTCCCCGGACGCATCGACCTTGGCATTGGCCGCGCCCCCGGCAGTGACCGTGTCACCGCGACCATGCTCAACCCTTCGAACAACTTCAGCGAAGAAAATTACCTCCGCCAGCTCGAACACCTGAACGCTTTTTTCCGCGATGAGGCGGCCACTCAATATGGTGCCATGATCGCCGTACCAAAGGCGGCTGGCATTCCTATGCAATGGATTCTCAGCAGCAGCGGTGGCAGTGCTTCCATTGCGGCGAAATATGGATTGGGTTTAGTTGTAGCGAGGTTTATCAATGGGTTCGCCGGTCCGGAAATGGCCGGCGAGTACCGCAGACAATTCAAACCCTCCGATCAGTTTCCGGAACCTGCAGTGATACTCTCAATAAGTGTCATCTGCGCCGAAACGGAAGAGAAAGCCAGGCAATTGCGGAAACTCAGCAACTATACTCTCCTCAAATTCGAACAGGGTAAGTTCGAACCGATGGACAGTTACGAATCGATCGCGGACTACGAGTTCTCTACCGAAGAAGAAATGAGGATTCAATACAACAGCGGCAGAATTATCTCCGGAACGCCCCAAATGGTGAAAGAACAACTGACAAAACTGGCAACTGATTTTGATACCGACGAGATCATCGTCACTACCATGACCTATTCACAGCAAGACCGCCTTCGGTCTTTTCAGCTGCTGGCAGAGGTTTTTGAACTCGAACCTTGAAGAAATAAAAAGGATTTCACGCAAAGCGCAATTGCAGTTATTTTCTGATTGCTATCAGTTCAGCGCAAAGAAAGACCGGCCTTCGTAACGCCTTTGCGTCTACTTTGCCCCATTGCGCGAAATCATAATTTTTGATTTTAACGAAGCCTCGATTTTGACAATCATCTCCCTAACCTTATCAACAAGTGAATCAGGAGCTAGAATACTAGCACTGTCCCCAAATAACATGTACCATCGCGCAAAGCCCTCCAGTGAGGGAGTTAAGAATGACATCTCTACTTCGCTATCCTCAATCAGTTCCGAAACAAAACCCATGTAATATTTTTGCTCGGTCAGGTAACGGTAAGCACTTCGTTTGATCCTCACAGTTACCGGAGTCAGTTTGCTGGCCTCATACCTGTCCTGAAGATAATTTTTCAGTGGCTCATGTTGCCGGTCAAACAGCTCCTCTCCCGTTTCAAGAGAACTGATCCTGTCGAACCTGAAATCGCGGTAGTCCTGCCGCATCCTGCAATACGCGATCAGGTGCCAGTAATTGTCCACATGAAAAACGCCCACAGGCTCGATTACCCTTTCAGATTTTTCCTGGTTGTAATTGGAAAAATACTTCAGTTTCATAACCTGCTTGCCGGTGATGCATTTCAATATCTTCTGCAACGGGTTGGTGATCTCAGGTACCGGCTTGATCAACCTTGAACTCATCACTTCAATGTGGTCCTCTATTTGTTCCAGCAAATCTTTCTCGGTTGCGCGGAGGACCGACCGGACCTTCATCATTGCCGTGCTGTAATTCCTGCCATTGCTTTCGTCGGTGAGTTTGTCAACCAGTTTTTCAGCAGTGAGAAAGGCGATGGCTTCTTCCCGGGTGAACATAACAGGAGGCAATCGATATCCTTCCATCAGCGAATAACCAACCCCGGCTTCGCCGATCACCGGCACTCCGGACTCATCAAGAGATTTGATGTCACGGTACACTGTACGTAAACTGATGTTGAATCTTGCGGCGATATCCTGGGCCTTTACCACCCTTTTAGATTGCAGCTGGATCAGAATGGCCGATATGCGATCAATCCTGTTCATTTGTCAGGTCAGTCTTTCCATCTTCCCGATTTCTTCAGGAACCGAACGATCAGATACAGCAGCAGCAACAGCGGGAGGATTATAGCAAGCAGATTGTTCCTGAGATGGTCATCATTGCCCGTCAGCTGGGGATACCTGAACAACAGGATCAGCGTGATACCCGTCAGCCAGACATATTGCGTGTTGTATTCTTTCAGCACCCATCTTTTCCACCTGAATTCCATGGAAGAGAAGGTATTCGAAATTCCACGCGGATCGGGTATCCATCTGTTCACCTTCGCGCAATAGTTGTCGAATGTCGGACCGAATTTTCCACGCAGGAAATTTTCTTCTGCCAGCACTATCGCCTGGTAAATGACAAAGAACAGCGGCATGATCACGAGCACATAAAGCAAAGAGTTCGACAATACACCCACGCCGAAGAGCATAAGGATGTTTCCCACATATAGTGGATTGCGGCAGTGGCTGAATATGCCAGTGGTAACGAGTTCTTCAGCATATACATGGCCATCTTTCCCACCCCTGATTATATAGGCCAGTCCTATTGTGGCACCCCGGATGGCCTGGCCTGTGATGGTGATGAGCAGACCGATCACTATCGGCCATAAATAATAATTCGCACCGAAAGCGGACTCTGTAAACAAGCCGGGCGAGGGTACAAAAAGCAAAAGATAAAGGAAGATGAAGAGCCAGTTTCGGTACCTGAAGAAAAAGTTTCCGATCGCGATCATGAAGATTTTTTTGCTATGATTCCTGTGAAATTATACCACTTGAAAAAAACTTCGCAATGCTCAAACCCCGCGTCGCGCATCAGGGTGATATTCTCACTGGCCTTGTAGGGTATCAGTACATTTTCAAGCGCCTCTCTTTTTTGTGAAATTTCCATCTCGCTATATTGATGGCGACGTTTCATGTCGTAATAATATTTGATGAAATCCCTATTGAACCGGCTGTCCTCGGCGAGGATCTTCTCAACGATGATCAGGGTTCCATCGGCCACCAGCCCGTCAAAGATCTGCCTGAGCAGGCGTTCGCGATTCATCGGACGAACAAACTGCAAGGTCAGGCATAAGACCACAACTGAAGCATTGTCGATCTGAACAAATTTATTCAGGTCGGCCACTTCCAGCTCCCAGGGTCGGGAAAACTCTAATTGGTTGAGTTTATTGCGGCATTTCTCAAGCATCTCGGGGGAGTCGTCGACACCGATAAATTTAATATTTTGACTTACGGTCTGATTCATGTGAATCATCGTGGTTCCTGTGGAGCACCCCAGGTCGAAAATCGAACTGCCCTCCCTGGCATGATCCGCGGCGAGCTCCGCAATCATCCTCTGCATTTCCTCATAGTAAGGAACAGACCGGTTCACCATATCATCAAATACGCCAGCTACCTTGCTGCTAAATTTGAAGTCGGCAGGTTTGGCATACTTGTCGTTAAAAACCTCATCTCTTTCCATATGCAGGCCATTATTTTCAATATAAAAACTACAAGATATTTGAATAATACCAATTATCGAGGGAAAGCAATACCTTATCTTCGCACAACTTTTTCCGAAGCATGAAGGTCCTAATTCAACAAGCCCGGGTAATCGATCCAACTTCGTCCTATCATGAAACCATCCAGGACATCATTGTCAACGATGGAGTGATCGGGAAAATTGGTTCCGTTGATGCATCAGATGCAGATCACCGTATCAGTGGTGAGTCGCTCCACGTTTCTCCTGGATGGGTAGATATTTTCGCAAGCTTTCCCGATCCCGGATACGAACACAAAGAAACCCTGGAATCCGGATCAGCAGCAGCCGCTGCCGGAGGCTTTACAGACGTTTTTCTTATTCCCAATTCCAAGCCGGTAACAGACAACAAATCCCAGGTCGAATACCTGAGCAACCGTTCTCTTGCATTTACCGCAAGGATTCATCCACTGGGCGCTATTTCCAGGAATGCCGAAGGCAAGGATCTCGCGGAAATGTATGACATGCGCAACAGTGGTGCCGTCGCCTTTAGCGATGGAATCAACCCTGTTCAATCGGCGGGTCTCCTCCTCAAAGCGCTTCAGTACGTTAAAACATTCGAAGGGGTCATCATCCAGATACCCGACGACAAGAGCGTTGGGGCAAATGGACTGATGCATGAAGGCATCGTGTCTACCAGACTTGGTCTTGCCGGAAAGCCGGTAATTGCAGAAGAATTACTGGTCGCAAGAGATATCAAACTTGTCCGCTATGCCGATTCAAAATTGCATTTTACCGGAGTAACATCATCAAAGTCTCTTGAATACATAAGACGAGCCAAGGATTCAGGATTACAAGTCACTTGTTCCGTGACTCCTTATCATCTCTTCTTCACCGATGAATACCTTACAGGCTACGATTCAAATTTTAAAGTATATCCCCCACTCCGCACCGAGGCAGAAAGAACCGCACTGCTTGGTTTTGTAAAAGACGGCACCATCGACTGCATCGCCACGCATCACCTACCACAGGACTACGACAGTAAAGTCCTCGAATTTGAATATGCAAAAATTGGAATGATCGGGCTGGAGACCTGTTATCCCGTACTTAAGACTGTTTTACCGGATGTTCCGGAAAGCCGGTGGGTGGAACTGCTCAGCACCAATCCAAGAAAAATCTTTGACCTCCCCCAACCGCAGATTGAGGAAAATCAAATGGCCGTTCTTAGCATATATTCACCAAAAGGCAAAACAATCATCGACCGGAATTTCTTTTATTCAAAATCAGCAAACAGTCCATTTATCGGCCAGGAACTCAATGGAAAAGTTCTGGGTATCATCCGCCACAAACAGATATTTCTCAGAAAATAATTTAATATCATGGAAAATGTAGCCAGGCAACCCAACACAGGCCTCTCATACGGACTGATCTCAGGCATGATCGTCGTTTTGATCACCCTTTCACTCTATCTCGGGGGCGTCGACATGTACATGAGCCCGGCTGCATTCATCACCTACCTGGTGATGATCACCTTCGCTGTGGTGGCGGCTCTGAAAAAAAGGAAAATGAATGGCGGCTACCTCACGTTCAAGGAGGCCCTGAAAATAACATTTACTGTATTTGCCGTCGCGCTGCTCCTGCAATCGCTGTTTGTTTACATACTATTCAATTTTATTGATGTTTCTTTTAAAGAAGCCCTGCTTCAGGCGTCAATGGACAAGGCCGAACAGATGATGAGAAAGTTTGGGCTTCCCGATTCGGAAATTGAAAAAGCCATGGATCCAAAGCGGGCTTCGGACCAATTCAGCATATTTGGCGTTCTTCTCGGCTATGCATTGACCTGTATCGTTGCCTTTATCTTTTCGCTTTTGATTTCCGTTATTGTGAAAAAAAACAAACCCGAATTTCCAAATATCTAATAATACCTGATGGATATTTCTGTTGTAGTTCCCCTGTTCAATGAAGAAGAATCGCTTCCTGAGCTTTGTGCCTGGATCGACAGGGTGGCCACTGCCAATCACTACAGCTACGAAATTGTGATGGTTGACGACGGCAGCACGGATGAATCCTGGAAAATAATAGAAAACCTGGCGATTGACAATCCAAATGTCAAAGGCATCAAGTTTCAAAGGAACTATGGGAAGTCAGCCGCCCTCAATGAAGCATTCAAGGCGGTTACCGGTGAAGTGGTGGTGACGATGGACGCAGACCTGCAAGACAGTCCTGATGAAATTCCTGGCCTTAGAAAAATGATTGTCGATGGAGGCCTCGACCTGGTCAGCGGATGGAAAAAAGTAAGACATGACCCCATCAGCAAAACCATCCCGTCCCGTTTCTTCAACTGGGTTACAAAGAAAACAACAGGTATACCTTTGCACGATTTCAATTGTGGACTCAAGGCCTACAAGCTGAAAGTGGTAAAAAATATCGAGGTCTATGGAGAGATGCACCGCTACATCCCTGTGATCGCGAAATGGTCAGGGTTCAAAAAGATCGGTGAGAAAATTGTGGAACACCGCCCAAGAAAATATGGCACCTCGAAATTTGGCATTGAGCGCTTCATTAAAGGTTTCCTCGACCTCGCCTCCATACTCTTCGTTGGCAGATTTGGGAAAAGGCCCATGCATTTTTTTGGTTCCTGGGGCACCGTTTCCTTTGTTTTCGGCTTCACTGTTTTTTTATACCTCACCATCTCCAAGTTCTTTCTTGACAAAACCGGGATGACTCAAAGGCCACTGTTCTTTTTCGCCATTCTCGCAATGATAATAGGTACCCAGCTTTTTGTCACCGGCTTCCTCGCCGAATTAATGACCAGGAATGCCCCCGGCAGAAACTTCTACCTGCTGGAAAAGAAAATCCGGTGCTGAAGAAAGTCATCATCATCGGTCCTGCCTGGCCGCTAAGAGGCGGGCTGGCCACTTACGACCAACGGCTGGCCAAAGCATTTAATGATGAGGGGCACGAAGCTTCGATCTATTCATTTTCTCTTCAGTATCCGAAATTTCTATTTCCCGGAACCACGCAGTTTTCATCAGACCCTCCACCACAGGGGCTCAATATTCAAACGGCGATCAATTCAGTGAACCCGGCTAACTGGATAATGGTTGGCAATCGCATCCGAAAGGAACGACCCGATCTGATAGTGGTAAGGTTCTGGCTACCCTTCATGGGACCCGCATTGGGAACAATCCTCAGAATTGTTCGCAAAAATAAACACACAAGGATCATCGCCATCACCGACAATGTGATTCCGCATGAGAAGCGTTTTGGTGACAAAAGCTTTACGAGGTATTTTCTAAAAGCATGCGATGCCTATGTAACAATGAGTGAAAAGGTAATGAAGGACCTCAGGACCTTCAACAAGGATAAGCCGGCCATACAAGTGCTTCATCCACTTTATGACAATTTTGGTGAACCCGTTCCCCAATCCATCGCCAGGGAGAAACTGGGCATCGAGGCAGATAGCCGCCTGTTGCTATTTTTCGGATTTATCCGGAAGTACAAGGGTTTAGATATTCTGCTGCAGGCCATGAAATTACTTGCCGATCGGGATGAACTCACCCATACGGATGTTCCAAAGCTGCTGATTGCCGGAGAGTTTTATGAAGACGCCAAGCCTTATGAAGCACTGATCGCCCGACTTGGCATCAGTCAGCACCTCATCCTGAGAACTTCGTTTATCCCAGATAGTGAGGTAAAATATTATCTCTGCGCGGCAGATCTCGTGGTTCAACCATACCGTAATGCAACACAAAGTGGAGTTACGCCACTGGCCTATCACTTCGAAAAACCAATGGTCGTGACCAATGTTGGCAGCCTCCCCGATTTGGTACCTCACCTGAAATCGGGCCTGGTGGCTGAACCGGACGCGCAATCAATTGCTGATGCCATTCACCGCTACTTTGAATTAGGCGAAAATTATTTTATTCCTCATCTTCGCAGCGAAAAACAAAAGTACTCCTGGAGCAGATTACTGGAGGCGATTTTAACCTTGGCCAATGATATACAGAAGTAAGGCTCCCTTAAGGATCGGGCTTGCTGGAGGTGGAACTGATGTCAGCCCTTACTGCGATCTCTACGGAGGAGCCATACTCAATGCCACTGTGTCGCTGTTTGCTTACGCCAACATCGAACCCATTGAAGACAACGCCATCATCCTGCACGCCGTCGATCGAAAGGAAGAACAGCGATTCGAATGGAATACTGAATTGCCCATTAATGGCAAGCTTGATCTACTCAAAGGCGTATACAACAGGATACAGAAAACATATAGCCTGCCACTGTCGGGTTTCCGGCTTTCCACCTTTGTCGATGCCCCCGCGGGTTCCGGCCTCGGCACCTCCTCCACTCTCGTAGTTGCTATAATCGGCGCTTTTGCTGAAATGCTCAGACTGCCACTTGGCGAATACGACATCGCCCATCTTGCCTATGAAACCGAAAGGATCGACCTCAAGATGGCCGGAGGGCGTCAGGATCAGTATGCCGCCACCTTCGGTGGCGTGAACTTCATGGAGTTCTCGGGAGGTGATAAAGTGATCGTGAATCCCTTGCGGATTAAACAGCAGTATCTTTTTGAACTGGAAAATAACCTGGTGCTTTATTACACCGCAACCAGCAGGGAATCTGCTAAGATCATAGAAAAACAAAGCCAGAATGTAGTGGACAAGAAGGGAAAATCTATTGACGCAATGCATCAGCTTAAACAACAGGCGCAGATGATGAAGGAAGCACTGCTAAAGGGCCGCGTTCATGAAATCGGTGAGATCCTCGACTTCGGATTCAGGCAGAAACGCGATATGGCTGATGGCATTTCAAATTCGCTGATGGAGGAGATATATGAGTCTGCGAAAAAAGCCGGCGCGACAGGTGGGAAAATTTCAGGCGCAGGTGGTGGCGGTTTTATGATATTTTATTGCCCTGCAAATACAAAGTACCGCGTGATCGATGCACTTAAACCATTTGGAGGATACTGTAATAGTTACCAGTTTGTGGACCATGGACTCACCAGCTGGACGATTTAAAAAAGAATGATGAAAGAGAAAATAAAAAATATTATCGGCAGTTCCATCGAGGTGAAAACTATGGTGTTGAATGACGATGTATTGCTGACCACAGTACAGCAGATAGCCGAAAGGATGGTTAGCGCACTTAAAAATGGCCAGCGCATCTATTTTTGCGGCAATGGTGGCAGCGCTGCTGACGCTCAGCATCTTGCCGCGGAATTTTCCGGCCGATTCTACACCGACCGACGGGCACTTCCTGCTGAGGCCCTGCATTGCAACACCTCCTACCTCACCGCTGTGGCGAACGATTACAGTTATGACGTGGTGTACTCCCGGCTTATCGAAGGCATAGCTAATCCGGGAGACATCCTCGTTGGCCTTTCAACCTCCGGAAATTCAAAAAATATTGTCGCGGCCTTCGAAACAGCCAGGAAAAATAATATCCCCACCGTAGGTTTCACCGGCGCTGATGGCGGCAGAATGAGAACCCTTAGTGACTATCTCATCAACGTCCCGTCTGCTGACACTCCCAGAATACAGGAATCGCATATTCTGCTTGGTCATATTGTTTGCCAATTGGTTGAAGAATTGTTTTTTCAGCCATGATCAAGGAAGCTATACTGCTTGCAGGTGGATTGGGGACCAGATTGAGATCTGCAGTGCCGGATCTGCCAAAATGTATGGCCCCCGTAGCCGGGCGTCCTTTCCTTGCCCACCTGATCGATCATTGTGTTCAGCAGGGCGTGGAATCATTTATTTTTTCTTTGGGCTATAAACATGAAATCATTCTCGATTTTCTTGCTGAAGAATATCCTGCATTGAAAACAAAAAACTTCATCGAAAAACAGCCCCTGGGAACAGGAGGCGGGGTGAGAGCGGCCTGCTCCCTTGTGCAGGAAAAGCAAGTGCTGATTATGAATGGGGACACCTTATTTGATGTTGACCTTGAGGCACTTTGCATATTTCATCTCGCCAAGCGGTCGGAATGTACGCTTGCGCTAAAGCCCATGAAAGATTCAGACCGCTACGGCGTAGTAGAAATGGATGTCCAGCGACGAATTCAGCAATTCAGGGAGAAGAACTGGTATCCTGAAAGCCTGATCAACGGTGGCGTTTATGCGCTCGACAAGGAAGAATTTCTTGCCCTGCCATTTCCCGAGAACTTTTCATTCGAAAAAGACTACCTGGAAAAATATTTTGCTTTCCGAAGATTCTTCGGTTTTGTCCAGGAAAACTATTTTATTGATATCGGAGTACCCGAAGATTTTCAAAAAGCCCAGATCGAATTACCTTTGCATTATGATTAACCCCAGGCAGACCATTCCTTCCAGCAAACTTGACCTGTCCCGCATTGATAAAACATGGACACTGTTTCTGGATCGCGACGGAGTAATCAATCACGAAAAGACTGACTACGTCTACAACTACGATGAATTTGTATTTTATGAGGGGGTCCTGGATGCTTTCAAGAAATTCCGCTTTCTTTTCGGACATATCATTGTAATTACCAATCAAAGGGGAGTGGGTAGAGAACTGATGACCGAGGCGGATTTACAACTAATTCATCAATCTATGCAAACCGACATCAACGATGCCGGAGGCAAACTTGATGCGATCTATTATTGTACTTCCGTTGACAATGCACATCCAGACCGAAAACCCAACCCCGGTATGGCGATCCGGGCGTTTAAGGATCATGCAGGCATTAACCCGGACAAAACGATTATGGTGGGAAACAACCTGAGCGACATGGAATTTGGCAAAAATGCAGGCATACAAACTATTTTACTTACCACAACAGGCACGAAAGTAAGATTACCGCATGCATTGGTGGATGCTCAATTTGATACGCTTTATGATTTTGCTCTTGCCTTACCAGATCTCAGGTAAGATGATTACCTGAATCCATCACCTGGACCGCTGTGCTGGAACTCAATATATTGTTTGAAATTCAACACGTCTTTCTTAATCAGTTTTCTGAACAAGGGATTCAGCAATTTTGCCACGCCTCCACCGATATTGCCTGCTGGCGGACGATAGCTGATCATCACCCTGATCTCTGTGCCCTGGTGGCCGAGGGCGTCGCGGAATTCAATTTTCCCGGCATTTTCAATTGTTGAACCTTCAAGAGAACGCCAGGACAGCAAGGTTCCAGGTTCATCCTTTACAATTTCAGCATCCCAGCTAATAGTCATTGGACTGTTCTCCGGTATCCGCGCCTCCCAATGCGACCTGGTGCCATTAATCTCACTCACATTGACCAGGTGCTTCATAAACCTTGGCAGGGTTCCCAAATTTCTCCAGGCAGAATATACCTCATTGCGTGGCTTGTTCACCGTGAAGTTGGTTCGGACATTTACACTCTGCGTTCGCGTACCGTCCACGTCAAAGCGGTGATAAACAGGGCAATGTCCGGATGCTCCGCGAAATATAAGGTAGGAACCGGCAGCTGTGCGAAATATAGACCTAAGCGGAGATTTCCGAAATTTGTGAATCCCAATATAGATCAGCAGCACACCAAACCCAAGCGATAGTCCTCTCTCAAAACTGCTGACATTTTCAATTGGAGTAAGCGAACGCATTGGATTCTGTGTTTCTTCTTCATGCCCCGGATGGGTTTCAACCTGTGCCATAATGTAATTTTCCTTCAATCACTACCAAAACCTTGCTCAATCAAGTGTTTAAAAAAGGCAATAAATTATTAAGAACGATATCTACTTGATATTCATTTTGTTACGAGGATACTTGGAAAGGATTATTCAATGGTACTTTATGCTGTTATTATAAATCCAGGTTAAGTGAGTATTTATATACCCAGGTAAAATACTGGATCGCTAATTTTGCGAGTAACTATGAAATACCCATTTTATTCCATAAACCGGTATGTCGGTCGAATCCTGAGTTTGATTTTACTCCTGGTTGTCCAGCTAACACTTCACGCTCAACACAAACTTGCTTCATTTCAAGGGGAACTTGCCGGCAAGGAAGATTCATTGAAATGGTTTGCCGACAGCATGATAAATGCGGTTGAAGCTCCTGACCGGTTTCGGGCAGACAGTAATTTTGTGCGCAGTTTTGTCAGGGCATTGAAGTATAAAGGCTCTTTTGCTTATCCTTTTGATTCATTGCTCACCATTTCAAAACTGTATCCTGCAGACAGCAGCTTCCGGATATTCACCTGGCAGTTAAAGAAAGATCAATACACGTACTTGCAGAAAGGTGCGATACAAGTCCACACCGATGATGGCTCCCTCAAACTATTTCCCCTTTTTGATTATTCGATGTTCACCGCCAAAGCAAATGATTCTGTAAGGACACCGGAAAACTGGATCGGAGCTATTTACTACCGCATCATCGAAAAATCGTTCAGGGGAAAGAAATATTATACCCTGCTCGGCTTTGACGATTTCAGTGTAAGCAGTAACAAAAAGTGGATAGAGGTCTTGCATTTCAACGACAAAAAGGAACCGGTCTTTGGAGGACCATATTTTTCTTATAAAGACGATACAACGAAACAAGGTGTGCAGCCGCGATTTGTGATGGAATACAAAAAAGAAGCAAATACCGTTTTAAATTACGACCCTGAAATGGACATGATCATATATGATCACCTGGTTTCTGAAACTGAGGAACCCGAAAAAAAGAATACCTACATACCTGATGGAACCTATGAGGGATTTAAATGGAGAAATGGGCAATGGCTTCATGTAGACAAAGTCTTTAATTTCTCACTCAAGGATGGCCAATTTCCTGTGGATGAGCAATTGCGTGATGCCAAGGGAAATATTGATGAGGATAAACTGGAAAAAGCTTCGCAACGAAATATTGAAAAGGCGAAAAAAAAATCAACAATCAAAAATTAAAAATCTTGACCTCTTACTTGCAGGGCAGTACAACTTTTTGATTTTTAACTTTCCTCTCAATCCTCCAGTCTCAGCACCGCGAGAAACGCTTCCTGTGGCACTTCCACATTCCCAATCTGACGCATTCTCTTCTTGCCTTCTTTTTGCTTCTCAAGCAGCTTGCGTTTACGGCTGATATCCCCGCCATAACACTTGGCAGTAACGTCCTTGCGCATGGCTGAGATTGTTTCGCGGGCAAGTACTTTAGCGCCGATAGCTGCCTGGATGGCAATCTGGAATTGCTGTCTTGGAACCAGTTCCTTCAACTTTTCACACAATTTCCTGCCAAACTCCTGTCCCTTACTGCGATGGATAAGCGCACTTAAGGCGTCCACTTTGTCACCATTGAGAAGGATGTCCATTTTTACAATCTCACTCTCGCGATAGCCGATAGGTGAGTAATCAAAGGAAGCATAACCCCTCGTTTGGGATTTGAGCTTGTCGTAAAAATCGAATACGATTTCTGTCAGTGGCATTTCGAAAATGAGTTCCACCCTTGTAGTAGTGAGATAACTCTGGTTTACCAGGTTGCCCCGCTTGCCCAGGCACAGCGTCATGATATTGCCGATATAGTCCGGCTTGGTAATGATTTGCGCACGAATAAATGGCTCTTCGATCCTTTCCGTTTTCACAGGATCAGGAAATTCAGTGGGATTATTTATAGTGATCTTTTCACCACTGGTAGTGTAGGCAATAAAACTCACGTTTGGCACGGTGGTGATTACGGTTTGATCGAATTCTCTTTCAAGCCGTTCCTGAATGATCTCCATATGAAGCATTCCCAGGAAGCCGCAACGAAACCCGAAGCCGAGTGCCTGCGAGGTCTCCAGCTCGAAAGTGAGAGATGCATCGTTTAGCTGCAGCTTGTCCATGCAGTCGCGCAGCTCTTCAAACTCATCGGTGTTGACAGGAAATATCCCGGCGAAGACCATGGGTTTTACTTCCTGGAAGCCCTGGATGATCTCCTGCGTGGGGTTGGCAGCGAGGGTGATGGTATCTCCTACCTTGACTTCTTTGGCGTTCTTGATGCCGGTGATGATGTATCCCACGTCGCCACAGGTGACTTCTTTTTTCTCCGTGGGTTTCAGTTTCAGGATGCCCACTTCGTCGGCTTCATATTCCTGGTCAGTAGATACAAATTTAACCTTGTCTCCTTTTTTTATTGAGCCATTGACAATCCGGTAGTAGACTATGATCCCCCTGAAACTATTATACACGCTATCGAAGATCAGGGCCTGAAGGGGAGCATCGGCTTTGCCGGTGGGAGCAGGTATGCGGTCGACGATTGCGGTGAGGATGGCCGGTACCCCTGCGCCGGTTCTGCCGCTGGCGTGAAGGATGTCCTCCTTTTTGCAACCGATCAGCTCGATGATCTGGTCTTCTACTTCTTCGATCATCGCCCCGTCCATGTCGATCTTGTTGATTACCGGGATGATTTCCAGGTCGTTTTCGATGGCGAGGTAAAGGTTGGAGATGGTCTGGGCCTGGATCCCCTGGGTGGCGTCCACCAATAGCAAGGCGCCTTCACAGGCTGCCAGGGCACGACTTACTTCATAGCTGAAATCCACATGACCGGGTGTGTCAATCAGATTCAGTATATATTCTTTTTTGTCCGTGTGGAAATAATTGATCTGGATCGCGTGGCTCTTGATTGTGATGCCCTTTTCCCTTTCGAGGTCCATGTCGTCGAGGACCTGGTCCATCATCTGGCGTTCGGTTATCGTTTTGGTAACTTCCAGCAGCCTGTCCGCCAGTGTACTCTTTCCATGATCTATGTGTGCAATGATGCAAAAATTCCGGATATTCTTCATTCCTGGTACTGCTCCCTTTAAGCGGGCAAAACTAAGTCTTTTTCCTTCATCCACTGAGCCCGTCCGTAGCCGGGAAGCACATGTTTGTCGCTGTGGTAGGAAGAACGCACCAGGGGGCCACTTTCAACATAGTCGAGACCCAGTGAATAGCCTATTTCCCTGTATTCTTTGAATTCGTCTGGGTGAACGAAGCGCTCAACGGGGAGGTGTTTTTTGGTTGGCTGGAGATACTGGCCGATGGTCACTACGTCTACCCCGCTGTCGCGCAAGTCAGTAAGTGTCTGAACGACTTCATCTTTCTTCTCCCCCAGACCCAGCATAATGCCACTCTTGGTCCTCATACCTCCCCGCTTCAGGATCCTCAGCACTTCCATGCTGCGGCGATATTTGGCCTGTATGCGCACCTGGCGGGTAAGGCGTTCAACGGTCTCGATATTATGCGACACTACATCGGGGGCAGCCTCGACGACGCGGTCAATATCTACTTCCTGGCCCTTAAAATCGGGAATCAGGGTCTCCAGGGTAGTATCCGGGGTTAGGGTTTTTACTGCAAGTATCGTGTTCTGCCAGATGATGCTTCCTCCGTCTTTAAGTTCGTCCCGGTCCACGGAAGTAATCACGGCATGTTTCACCTTCATCAGGTAGATGGCTTCTGCAACGCGCTGGGGTTCGTCCCAGTCCACTGCTTCGGGCCGGCCGGTGGCGACTGCGCAGAACCCGCAGCTGCGGGTACACACATTGCCAAGTATCATAAAAGTGGCGGTGCCTTCGCCCCAGCATTCACCCATATTTGGGCAATTGCCGCTTTCACAAATAGTATGAAGTTTATGGGTGTCGACGAGAGAGCGCACATTTTTATAGCTTTCGCCGATGGGTAGTTTCACTCTCAGCCAGTCTGGCTTCTTTACCCGGGTTTCTTTCGAAGATATATTACTGATCACGGGAAGTTCCTGCATACTGCAAAGTTGGGATAAAAAGTTTTATTTCCTCCGACCCAATAAAATCGCCACATAACCGCTGAAGAAAAACTGTTTATCCTTGCTGTAGAGCATCTGGGGAATTTTGCTGGAATAGAATTCTCCGGCCAGGCCCACTTCAATGGCGGCAACGGTTTCGTTCATGCGACCGTAGTCGAAACGCAAACCCGTTTTTGCATAGAGCCCGGGCCTCACCTTGAGCTTGCTCCATCCTCCGGAGAGTCCTTTGGCCTTTATCACGCCATAACTGCTGTCGATGATTTCGGGATATTTAGACTGAAAAGAATTTCCGAATTCATCCTCCACATCATACATGTAGGGTTTTACCAGACCAATGGTCAGGCCGCCTCCATACACACCAGATACTGCGACACCATTTTTGTTGCCTTTTCCTCCAATCACCTGCTGTCGCGCGATGCCTAGTTTCAGCTGATAGAAAGTATTTAGCTTTCCGAATACAAGATAGTTTACGCGCACTTGTTCAGGATCAAAATATCCTTCGCGCTTCTCTTTCTTGTGTTTCTTCTCAGCCAGTTCGAACTGAAACAATAATGATTTACGGTTTGACTGGAACTTGCCATACTCATAGCCGATGGAATAACCATCAGTGTTAAGTTTCAGCATGAACGCCCCTTGTTTGTTGTAGATAATTTCTCCTTCTTCATCCTGCCTGATCAGGTCATCGATACGTTGTTTGCGTTCCAGTTTTTTTTGCTCCCGGGCAGCCTTGCGCGAAGCAGGTGGATTATTCTGCCCAATAACTGAAGCTGCAATAATAAAGGAGAATAGGGATAGAATGATTTTCCTCACCAGTGACGATTTAATAGAATCAACGTAAATTTAGGCTAAATATCTATAATGACATCTACAGTGATATACGCAGGTGACCAGCGCACGGTTTGTTCCCATCTCCGGTCTGGAACACAGATCGAAACCGATGCCCCGACAGACAACAAAGGCAGGGGCGAACGCTTTTCTCCCTCCGACCTTGTCGCTACTGCACTTGCATCCTGTATGCTTACTATCATGGGAATGCGTGCCGGTGAAATGGATGTAGAACTTAAGGATGTAAAAGTAGAAGTAGAGAAGCTGATGAAGTCCGATCCGCGCAGGATCGGTGGCATTAATTTAACATTTCATTTCCCTGCCGAACTCGCGCTTACCGAGCGACAGCAAACCATCCTGCAGAAAGCAGCCGACACCTGCCCGGTGATTTACAGTATCAATCCCGACATTGAAGTAAATGTCAATTACAACTGGCCAGTGGTTGTATAGGCAGATCGATTCATTTTCGATCACCGGACCGATTTGAGCAGGTGATTGCCAATGGCGCAATCAAGACAGTTCCATTGCGAGCAATATCGACTTTTCAGTTCAAGTAAAAACTGGGAGTCGGCCGCCGTCCGGACTTTCATGCCGATTCCTTCAAATCCCGCTGTAACCAAATTTTTTTCGGCTCCTATCTGATCCAGCCATTCGGACGGGTTGAAATCAGTTTTTTGCATTGCAAAATGTTTCAGATGGGCGTATAAGAAAGGAAGCACAGTATTGATCACAAGACTGTGCGCTAAAGATTGGCCACCGCCCCGGATCTTTCCCGCCGCGGGACGTCCGGGTCTGTAATGAGTTGTCCAGTAGCCATTAATTTCGATCTCAAAAATTCCCTGGACTTCCTCGAGTGAGCCATGAAGAATGGTTTTCAATGGATCGGGCTGCCTGTGTATAAACATGGCGAGTTCCGCAAGTCGAAGCGGGGGAAATGATGCCGGCCTCATACGCAGAAACTGCACCGGCAACAGGATTGGTTTCAATCCATACTTGCGGGATAGAAACGCATATTCCTTTATTAATTGCTGTTCATATCTTTCTGCGGCTCTGCCGGCATATACCCGATTGTCAAGGCCAGTTTGATGATGATTTATTTTGAGGTCATTTCCAGAACCTGGTTTTCCCAGAAGTCGGGCCTGCCCAAGCAAGAGGGCTTCCACCTGAGTTAGCTGGTTGCGGTGTCGCATTAACACGGTATAAGGAATAGACCGCGCCACCGCCTCAAAGGCATCGGCATTTACCCTCAATCCAAAGTTGCGCGCCAGCATCCACCACAGTACCTCCTCCCAGTGATAGCAGTTTCCTGCAAGCCAGTCGAAGATCTGTGCAGATTTTCTTTCCAGTCTTTCCACGATCAGCCGATCCTTCCACCCCGACATGATCAGATCGGGAACCCGCGTGATGGATTTGCCGCAGGGGATAAATGACAATCCGGACATCCACTGCCTGTACTGATCAAGCAATAGCACCGAAACCCTGTCTTCAATCACCAGCATTGGAATGCCTTCAGGGCGAATGCCGTCATCGTACCAAACTACGTGCAGGATCACATTGTTGTAATACCGGTCTGCGTCATGAGTATGCCTGAACCAATCGCCACTGGACAGGTGCAGCTCGATATTACCCGCCCATACCTTCCCGCTCATCCTTACCCTTGCATTCAGGAAATCTGGACCCTGGTCGGAATTATAAGTTCCCGCCCTGATGATGCTCACCGGATCACCGGAAACCGTTCTCAATTCCTGACTGTTATAATACTGGTATTGCCAGATAAACTGCAGCAGCCTCTCGGTGATCACTATTATGAATTATGCAATAAAATTCCGGGAAGGCAGTAGAGCGACAATGTGATATTAGCGGAAACCCTTCAGTGTTTTGAGCACGCGACTCACGGGTAAGCCCATGACATTATAAAAATCGCCATTGATCCTCCGGATGCCTGTAACGCCGATCCATTCTTGGATGGCATACGCTCCTGCTTTATCAAAGGGTCGGTATCGGGATACATAATAATTGATCTGTTCTGAGGAAAGCTCATGAAACTCAACCTCCGTCAGGTCATGAAATGATGCTTCCTGATCGCCTTTCCTGATCACTACGCCAGTGATCACCTGGTGCCGTCTGCCCGACAGGTTTCCAAGAATAGAAACCGCATCCTCATTGTCGACAGGTTTTCCGATGATCGTGTTTTCGAGTACAACCACCGTATCGGCAGCAATGATCAACGAATCACGTTGTTTGTCGGCATCAAGTTGTTGATAAACTACGGCTGCCTTGTTACGGGCGATGTATACGGGCACTTCTGCTATGGGAAGGTTGGCGGGATAGTCCTCCGGCGCATCGGAAATGATGACCTCAAAATCCAGTTCGGCCCATTCAAGCAGTTGTTTGCGGCGGGGCGACCCGGAGGCAAGAATGATTTTATTCATAGTGTCTCAAAAAAATATCATCGAAAGTATGCCCGTCAGCATTACAAATTTTATCCAGCTGCTTAGTTTTGCGAAATCTGCTGTGCTCTGCGCGGAAAATAGTTTGGTGAGAATAAAAAGCAGTGGAAGGATGATTGCACAAAAACACCAGAGCGCCGCAATCCACCACCCAAATTGCAGAATATATGCCCACACGATGAACAGTGCAGACGCAAGCACACCGATCCACGTACCGGCAACGATCTTCGACACATGAACACCCCACACTATTGGCATCGTGCGGCATCCATAACGCTCATCGCCCCGCATATCCTCGACATCTTTGATGATTTCCCTGATCAGGCAAATGATAAATGCAAAACCTGAATACAGAAAGGTAAACCTGAGCAGTTTCGAAGCTGACACCGTTCCGAAGATTTCGGAGTGTGCAATCATCCTGAAATGTGTGGTAGAACCAATAACCATCACTACCCATGCCGTCAGCAAAGAAATAATGATGTTGCCGCTGAGCAGCTTCTTTTTAAAAGTGGTGCTGTAAACCCATAACGCAATAACGCAGGCGATATTGGCGAAACCAAGCCAGATCACGCCCGTCTTCCAGCCAACATACATTCCGATCAGAACGCCTGCTACGGATAAGGTCCAGTGCCAGACAATGGCCCACCTTCGCCTCATCACCCGCTCCACCACGATCCTTCCGGGCTTGTTGATCTTGTCGATGTTAAGGTCGAAGTAATCGTTGATAATATATCCTCCGGCAGCGATAAGTAAGGACGATAAACTCAGGAGGATAAAATAGCGGAGGGGCAGCGCTGGTGAAATTGCATGTTGCCTGAACATGGGAAGGATGATACAATATTGAAAAAGGCATTGTGTTAGGGCAATGAACAGAAGATTCAACCACCGTATGAGACGAAAAAAAGCGGCTATGAGTTTCATGCCATACCTAAATTAAGGAGGTAATAATTTCAGGGTTACCTACTGGGAACTTCTGTGTCCAGCTTCCAGTGTCCGTTAAGCTTCATCACTTTCTCTATCACTTCCCTGGCACAGCCCTGGCCGCCGGGCAACCTTGTGATGTAGATGGCAATTTTAATGATCTCCGGGGCGGCATCTGCCGGAGCACAGGGAAAACCTGCTTCGTTCATGGCCGCAATATCGGGAATGTCATCACCCAGGTACAGTACTTCATTACGATTGAGCTGGTGCTCTTTCATGTATTGTAGCAGAACTGCACGTTTGTCGTGCACATTCATGAATACATCTCCGACGCCAAGTTTTTTCAACCTCGCAGCGACACCCGGGGAGTCGCCCCCGGAGATCACCAGCACGCGATACCCGTTTTTAATCGCCAGTTGAAGGGCGAAGCCATCCCGTATGCTCATTCTCCTCACCTGCTGGCCCTCATCGAACACATAGACCGTGCCATCGGTAAGCACGCCGTCCACATCCAGGACGAAAGTGGTAATATCCTTAAACTGGTCGAGGATATTCATCAGGATTGTTTTCTGGCGTCCCTCCATTCATATACCCAACTGCTTTGAATCATTTCGAGATGTCCTTCTGTACTTTCTTCCCGTTTACCAACGAAATTCGGGATCTGCAATACCCATTCGAGCAGTTCGGTGAAACGGATGCGGTAGATTTTGCCCTCATCAAATGCATCCCCGAATCGTTCGTGCAGTTTCATGGCGATGTCTTCATAATCATTCCACTTGATAGGCGGTTCAAAATTCATAAGTAATTATTTGGATTGGTATTGTTGTGTTATTCGCCGAGGAATTGTGTTTGATCGGGAAGAGTGACGCTGATCCGGCCTTCACCAGGAAAAAGAATACACTGACAGCCAAGTCTCGAATTCAAACGTGGATTGATGGCACGATCTACAAAATCTTCTTCCTTGTCACTGATCTCCTCCATGAACTCCTCTCCCGTGTTCACATAGAGATGACAGGTACTGCAGGCGCAAACGCCGCCGCAATTATGATGAAGATCGATGTCGTTCTGTAAAGCAATTTCAAGCAGGCTCTGATCAGGCTCTACATTTTCAAGCTTGACAGGGGATAGCCCTTTTTGCTCGAAATTGAATTCAATGGTGTACATAGACGCTAAAAATTGGCTGCAAAAATAAGACAAATGCAGACAATCCTACTTCTTGTTATTGTACACCAGGTTGTTTTGAACAATAATGTCGTTGATCACCTTAACGGATTCATCGAGATAGATGTCGGAGCGAAGTGACTTGATCCAGCCTTTGAAACGCTTTGTTTTTTCCTGATCGTATTCAAGACGCTTAAGATCTTCATTGAGCGCAGTCACTTCCACATCAGTAGGATTCTTATTCAAACTGTCAATTTGCTTGACCTTGTTCTGAATCAGTTTCTGCTCTTCGCTGTATTTTTTCAGGCTCAGGCTATACACCTTATCGTTCTGTTTGGACAACCATTCTGCGTTATTCTTTATCAGGCTAAAAGATGGATTCACGCTGGTTCTGCCAGTACTTGCCGCCTTTATGTTATTGAAATCCAGACTGTATTTCCAGTTGGTATAATCTGCCTTCGGAATCACATCCCAGGGCAACGCGTCCTCCACATTCTTTTCACGTACAGGTGAATATTCCAGCATGTCGGGAAGCGTGATGTCGGAACTAACTCCTCTCAGCTGGGTTGAGCCGCCATTGATGCGATAGAATTTCTGGAGGGTCAGCTTTATGGTGCCCAGATCGCTGTTTGGGTCGAGCATATTGGAAGTCTTGTCGAGCCCAATATTGCGCTGAACGGTGCCCTTGCCATAGGTGGTAGTGCTTCCAATAATGATACCCCTGTTGTAATCCTGGATAGCGGCCGCGAATATTTCGGAAGCCGAAGCGCTGTATTCATTTACCATAACTGCGAGAGGACCCTCATAAAGCACGGACTTGTCGCGGTCGCGGTAGATCTGTGGCTTACCATCTCTGTCTCGTACCTGGACGATCGGGCCATCTTCGATGAAGAAACCGACCATCTGAACAACATCATAGAGCGAGCCCCCGCCATTGTACCGAAGGTCCATGATGATGCCGTCAACCTTTTGCTCTTTGAGCCTGATCACTTCCTTGCGCACATCATCAGAACAACGCGCTCCCTTGGGGTCTTCAAAATCGGCATAAAACTCAGGCAAAGAAATGAACCCAATTTTACCTTTGGCCGTATTAATTATGGCACTGCGTGCAAAAGTTTCTTCCTGCTTGATCTCATCGCGGATGAGAGACACGGTACGGGTGCTGCCATCTGTTTTTTTCAGCTGCAGACGCACCTCAGTTCCTTTCTTGCCGCGGATGATCTTGATGGCATCTTCAACCAGATATCCCGCCATATCGGTGAACTCCTCCTGACCCTGCGCGACTTTGATGATCACGTCACCTGCCATGATCTGACCGGATTTCCAGGCAGGTGTGCCGGTAAGTATAGAGGATATTTTGATATTTCCATCCTCGTAAACAAGGGATGCGCCAATTCCGTAAAAACGGCCACTCATCTGCTCATCAAAATACCTTTTTTCCACTGGAGGGAAAAAGGTGGTGTGTGGGTCCATCGTTTCAGTGATGGTATTGCAATAGGCATTGAAGGAGTCGTCATCGTTAAATTTGATCTTCATCCTGTCGTAGGTCCGGTCAAGGACCTTCAGCACCTTGTCTCTTGCTTCCTTCTCGAGTTCGGCATCGGTTTTTACAACCTTGTCGGCCTTGCCTTTATTCTTAGTCCTTTCTTCTACAAGATCATAATAGCGTTCCAGTGTCAGGTATTTGACGCGTTTCCGCCAGGCCTCTCTTTTATCTGCTTCGTTAACAGGGTAAGTGATTTTTTCAGGGTTAAAATTGGCCGATTCGTCTTTTGAGAAGTCAAAGGGTTTTTGAAGCAACTCCCGATAGATCTTCTCAGCTTCGAGGACCCTCGTTTTGTATAGCGCGGACACCGCGGGAACGAACTGAACCTTGCCTCCCAGGATCTCGTCGTCGAGGGTGGTTTCAAATTTTTTCAGCTGGTCGATATCGGATTGAAGAAAGATATTTTTTTGCTCGTCGACTTTCCCGGAGAGGTATTTCTTGAAAACCTCTTTTGAAAAATTATCATCGATCTTTTTTGGACTATAGTGGATCTGTGAAAGCATCTCCCCTATGTTATGCAGGATGGTTTCCTGCTTTGTAGGAGGAGTTCCCGAGCCGATTCCCATTGAACGAAATGCTACTACAAGCCCACCGCACAATAAGAGGACCAGCAAGGGCAGAGATTTTCTACTAAACATAAATTGTAAAGCTTTAGTCATTAACCCAAAAATAACGATTAATTACGAGCGTTGTTGTTCACCGTGTTTGAATTAACAAACGGTAAACCAATGAAAAAGAAATCCCGGAACAGGCGTTCCGGGAGCTTTTCCGGGTGAATGATGGGGCTCGAACCCACGACCCTCAGAACCACAATCTGATGCTCTAACCAACTGAGCTACAATCACCGTATGGGCAGCAAAAATACATGAAAACACAAACTTTCGCAAAAGAAGCCGTTTAATTTTTCCGCGCTCGACAGTTTGAAGTTTCTTTGCCGCGAAACATCACTGAATGAACTATTGGACCTGGATCGTTCTTTTATTGCCTATACCTGTTTGTGTAATCGCAGGTATGATCGCGAAAGGCCGGATCCTTTCCGCGATCCCCGATTTATTTGGCGCACTTGTGCCCCGCCTGATCAGCTCCGCATTTTCAAGTGACAGGATCGGCACCATGCTCAATGACCCCGCCCCCCTGAAAAAGATCAGGCCGGAGATTGAACAGCACCTCGATTATTTTCTGGGAGAAAAGTTGGCCAGGGAGATGCCGGTTGTAGGCATGTTCATTGGTGAAAAAACTATCCTCCAGCTCAAACAGTTATTTATGAAAGAGCTGGATATCATATTTCCGAGGGTCATGAGTCGATACTTTAACGAAATCACAACAAATCTCACCGCTGAGAAAATGAAAGAACTTATTTCGGTTAAAGAACTTCGCTTATCGGTTAATCAATTGCTTTCCAAACCCTTGAATAGAATTCCGATAATGACGGGAATGCTTGGAGCGGTCATAAGCCTGCTTCAACTCATTTTGGTCAATATTGGTGGATGATCACTGCAGAGACGCAAGTTTTCTCCCTCATTCAGCATCTTATAGCAGATTCTTCCTCACCACGAATGCTTCCATACAATTTATTCATCAGATCAACACACTTGTATATTATGATAAAGGTGTATACCACCCTGCTTTTTGTAACCTGTAGTTTAATGGTTTCCGCACAGGGAACAATGGCAGGGAGGCAACAACCCGGAAGGCAACAAATGAACATTGGCCGCTTTTACGGCAGGATACTGGATGCGGCCAGTTCAAAAGGTATTGACGCGGCCTCCGTACAATTGGTGCTCTCGCGCTATGATTCGGTGACAAAAACAAAAAAAGACACGGTCATTTCCGGCATGCTTACCAACAAAACTGGGGACTTCAGCCTGGAGAACCTGCCACTCTTTGGCCGCTTTCAGCTTAGAGTTACTGCAATCGGTTACAAAGTCATCGAACAATCAGTTCGATTTGACATTAAACCGGGAGGAGATCGCGGGTCCATGGCGTCTGCAGCACAGAAAGATCTGGGAAACTTCAAACTGAATATCGATCCACAGACCCTGGAGTCTGTGACGATTGCTGGCTCCAAGCCGCTAATGCAGATGGGTATTGACCGAAAGATCTTCAACGTCGACAAGAACATTAGTTCAACAGGAGGTACTGCGGTTGATGTTATGCGTAACATTCCTGCCCTCAATGTAGACATCGACGGCAACGTAACCCTTCGAAATTCCGCTCCGCAGATTTTCGTGGATGGACGGCCTTCTACCCTTTCACTCGACCAGATTCCGTCGGATGCCATCGAGAGTGTGGAGATGATCACCAACCCTTCCGCGAAATATGATGCCAGTGGCGGACAGTCGGGCATACTGAATATCGTGCTGAAAAAGAACAGGAAACTCGGCTACAACGGAGGCATCCGCGCCGGTGTGGACACCCGCGGCAAGTTTAATGGAGGGGGCGACATCAATGTGAAACAAGGCAAGGTGAATATGTTTGCGAACTTATTTATCAACCAGCGAAAATCGAAAAATTGGGGTGAAACGGATAGGATCAGCCTGCTGGAGACACCCAACTCTACGACCTTCCAGGAAAACAACGGCATCTTCAACGGGGGGTTCATGTTCACCCGTTTCGGACTGGATTATTTTCTCGACAACCGAAACACCCTCAGCATCTCCCAGAACATCGGCGGCGGGAATTTTGACATGGACAACCGCAACAATCTTATTTATGGAAATACCGGCAGTTCTGAAGTTGAATCACAGTACCGCAATACGCTCGGTGAAAGCAAATTTCGCTTTTACAGCACCAATCTTGGTTACAAACGGCTTTTTACCAAACCAGGCAGGGAGCTGACCGCTGATCTTTCCTATAATGCGAACCGCAACACTAATCTCTCTGACATTCACATCAGGTCCTTCAATGATCCGAACCAAATCGATCCCAAAACACCCGAGCAATTACAGGAGGTCAACGGTGCCGGCAATAATAAATTCTTTACTGCCCAGGCCGACTATGTAACACCAGTGAATGATAAGATAAAATGGGAAGCCGGTGTGCGCGCCCAGGTGAGAAATTTTGCGAGCAGCCAACTCAACTTTTTTGACAAGGTTCCACAAACCCAGCTCAACAACCAATTTGAATATTCCGATTATGTGTATGCGGGTTATCTGACCTATTCACAGAAGGTCAGGGAATCTTTTAGCTATCAGTTGGGGCTGCGGGCCGAAAGCTCAAGCTATAACGGCGAGCAAATTGGCAAGGACAGCTATGAAAACAAGTTCCCGATCAGTTTGTTCCCAAGTATCTTCCTCACTAAAGGGATCGGCGACAAACAGGACATACAGGTGAATTACAGTCGCAAGATCAACCGGCCGAATTTCTTCCAGCTTATGCCAAACACCGATTTTTCCGACACGCTTAACCTGCAAACAGGTAATCCCGATCTGCGTCCGGAGTTCACCCATTCCCTGGAACTCTCATACCAGAAGACCTATGGCAAAAGGAACAATAATTTCCTTGTCAGCCTGTTCGGAAAATACACGACCGACCTGATTGCCCGGTATCAGAGTCTGCGGGAAATCGGCGATACCTCTGCCTTTGTATCTTCCTACATCAATGCCAATACGGCCTATGCCGCCGGTGTTGAACTGATCTTCCGCAACAACCTCAGTTCCTGGTGGGAATTGAACCTTAACACCAATGTCTACTATTCGAAGATCAATGGCAGCAACGTGGTGGCCGACCTCGAGAATGAAAGGGTAAGTTCTTTCACCAAAATAAACAACAATTTTAAACTGCCGGCTGGCTTTACCATACAGCTGAGTGGCGACTACCAGTCACGCAGCGCCCTTCCTGTGTCTACCAGTAACAGCGGTGGAGGCGGCCAGCGTGGTGGTGGCTGGATGGGCGGATCTCCGTCCACTACCCAGGGGTATATCGATGCTAATTATGGAGTGGACCTTGGTTTGAAAAAGGATTTCAAAATCAGAAAGAACCAGGCCTCCCTGTCTTTCAATATTAATGACATCTTCCGTACGAGGAGGTATTTTGTACACTCGGAGGCGGCTGCTTTCGTGCAGAATGAATGGAGAAGAAGAGATCCTCAGGTCGGCAGGCTGACCTTCAGCTATCGGTTCGGCAAAATGGACATGTCCCTGTTCAAGAGGAGGAATAATCGCACCGAAACCGACAGCGGCGCCGGAACGATGGAACAATAAACCAGCAAATCACCGCACAAATCAAAGATTTTCACTAAGATACGTCTGTAAGAATCTTGCACTCTGACGAGGTTATCTCCCTGCCTCAATTTTTTAGTTTGATGGTTATACAGTAAACTTGCACGCAACGGGGCATGATTCAACCCTCGTATTTGAACAGCATGGCGAAGAATTTATTGATCGTGGAGTCACCGGCCAAAGCCAAAACCATTGAGGGAATTCTGGGTGAGGATTTCGAAGTAAAGAGTTGCTATGGACATATCCGTGACCTCAAGAAAGAGGAAATGGGCATCGACATAAAGAACAATTATCAGCCTACCTATATCGTCCCGGAAGACAAGGAAAAAGTGGTCAAAGAACTCAGGCAGGTAGCCAAAAAGTCCGGCGAAGTATGGCTCGCTACGGATGAGGACCGTGAAGGGGAAGCCATCAGCTGGCACCTTTGTGAGGTGCTCGGTCTGGACCCAGCCGTGACCAAGCGAATCGTTTTTCATGAAATTACCAAGCCTGCTATTCAATCGGCGGTAAACACTCCCCGGATACTGGACATGAACCTGGTCAACGCACAGCAGGCTCGTCGAATTCTGGACCGCATCGTGGGTTTCGAACTCTCTCCCGTGTTATGGCGAAAGATGAGCATGAAGAACAACCTTAGTGCAGGCAGGGTCCAGAGCGTGGCCGTGCGGATCATCGCAGAAAGGGAAAGGGAGATCAATGCCTTTAAACCCGCCAGCACTTTCCGGGTGGAGGCCATATTTTCCGCCAGGGACATCTCAGGCAAGGATGTGGCCTTTAGCGCTGAGGGAAAGAAGTATCAGAATGCTGAAACCGCAGAACAGTTCCTCACCTCCTGCCTGAACGCTGACTACAAAGTGGCTGACATCCAGGTGAAACCTGCTAAAAAGACACCGGCTGCGCCATTTACAACATCAACCCTCCAGCAGGAAGCCAGTCGTAAGCTCGGCTATTCGGTTGCACGAACCATGATCCTGGCGCAGAAACTCTATGAGAGTGGAAAGATCACCTACATGAGAACCGACAGCCTGAGCCTGAGTGAAACCGCAATGGAGGACATCACCAATCACGTAAACGAGCAGTACGGAAAAAAATATCTGCAGCCGCGGAAGTTTAAAAACAAGAATGAGTCGGCCCAGGAAGCACACGAAGCCATCCGGCCCACTTACATGCAGAATACAACGGTGGAAGACGCGGACTGCCGCCGATTGTATGAACTGATCTGGAGAAGGACGATCGCCAGCCAGATGGCCGACGCGGAACTGGAAAGGACGATCGCTAAGATCTCAATTTCCACCAATAAGGAAGAGCTGACGGCTCAGGGTGAAGTGTTGAAATTTGATGGGTTCCTTAAAGTGTACCGGGAAGACCGGGACGAAGAAGACATCAATGAAGAAGAAACGCAGGAAGGTATGCTTCCCCCATTGTCTGTAAACCAACAGTTGCCACTCACCGAAATGAAAGCCACCGAGCGTTTCAGCCGGCCCCTTCCCAGGTACACGGAAGCCTCCCTGGTGAAGAAACTGGAAGAGTTGGGCATTGGAAGACCCTCCACCTATGCACCCACCATTTCTACCATCTTAAAAAGGGGGTATGTTGAGAAAAGAGACAAGGAAGGTGTAAAGCGCGATTTCAAGGTACTCAAACTAAAGGATGGGAAAATATCCGGTGTTACCGAACAGGAAACCACCGGCGCAGAGAAATCCAAACTCTTCCCAACCGACCTTGGCCTCGTGGTTACTGATTTTCTGAAGCAGTACTTCAACAACATCATGGACTACAATTTCACTGCGCACATTGAAGAAGACTTTGACAAGGTAGCCGCAGGAGACCTGAAATGGACCAAACTGATCGACGATTTTTATAATCCCTTCAAGAAGGATGTGGAGCATACGATCGAAAACGCAGAAAGAATCAGGGGCGAAAGAGAACTCGGGACGGATCCAGGCAGTGGCAAAAAAGTAATGGCCAGGATGGGCAGATATGGCCCGATGGTTCAGATTGGCGACGTCAACGATGAGGAAAAACCCAGGTTCGCCAAGGTAAAAAATACTCAAAGTATCGAAACCATCACCTTCGAAGAGGCAATGGAGCTTTTTAAACTCCCGCGAACACTGGGCCAGTTTGAGGATTCCGAGGTTCAGGTGAACATCGGCCGCTTCGGACCTTATCTCGCACACGACAAAAAATTCTATTCACTTGGTAAAGATTTTGATCCATACACGATTACTCATGAGGAAGCCACACCCCTTATTGTAGAAAAACGCACAGCCAAGGAAGAAAGGACAATCAAGGTATTCGAAAAGGAGAAAATTCAACTCCTCCGCGGTCCATATGGACCCTATATCAAACAGGGACTCAGAAATTTCAAGATCCCCAAGGAACAACAGGAGAAAGCCGCTGACCTGGAAATTGAAGAAGTGAAGAAACTGATTGAAGAAGGCAAGGCCAACCCGCCGAAAAAGTCTTTCCGTAAGAAAAAAAGCTAACCCATGGCTTAGCCGATGGTCAAATTACAATTCAGGCTTACTGCGAAGGAATATTACCAGTATAATTATTACACTGCCTGGGCTGCGCCAACGAAAAAAAGATACAGGATCATTTATTTTTTAAGAGTGATTCTGCTTTATGCCGCAGTGGCGTTTTTATATATAGTTTCAAGCAGATCACATATTCTTTGGCTCGACATCACCGTTTTTCTGTTCACCGGCACAGTTTACCTGGTGCTCATTCCTTTTTTTATACAGTGGTCCGTGAAACGAAGAGTGCGAAGCATCCTGTCAAAAAAAGAAAACCACCATGTGCTGGACCAGGCCGAGATCATTCTTTCCGAATCCGGGATCACTGACCGGGACACCATTTCCGAAAGTCGGTACAGCTGGGATGCCATCGTTGAATTTGCCGACGCTCCCGATGCCTGGTACCTGTATACCAATTCTTATCATGCCATCGTTATACCTAAGCGGGTGGTCGCCGATAAGTACGAACTACAAGAGGCGGAAAGGTTGTTCGCCACCCATCTGCCTCTGGATGTGTAGTGAGGATGGGAAGAACCCGGGTTCAAAATTTGCCGTAATAAACATATGAGAGAGGTTTGTGGAAAAGATTATTGAATTGCTCTTACAAAGTTCAGCGAACTTTCGAATCGCAGAATACCCCTTGAAGAATGGAAGAAAACCGCGAAATACATGCACTGCTTCATTTAATCGATGATCCCGACGAAGAGGTCTTTGGCGTAGTGTCAAACCGGCTGATAGATTTTGGCAAAGGCATCATTCCCAATCTTGAAAATCTTTGGGAGAACACGGTCAGTGAGGGAATCCAGGAAAGGATCGAGATGCTGATTCATCGCTTGCATTACCGTGATCTGACCGAAGACCTGGAACAGTGGAACAAAAATATTCATCATGATCTTCTCACGGGAGCCCTGCTGGTAGCCAGGTTTCAGTACCCCGAACTTACTACGGCGCAGATTTACCAGGACATCGAAAAGCTAAGAAGGAATATCTGGCTGGAACTGAACACCTACCTAACGCCGCTTGAACAGGTGAATGTACTGACCAGTATTTTGTATAATTATTTCAGTATCAAGGGCGGAGAAGTCGCCTATCAGAATCCTGAAGAATTCCTGATCAACAAACAACTTGAAACAAAAAGGGGCAATGCCATAGCCAATGGCATTCTTTACCTGGTGCTGAGTGAATTGCTGGATATCCCTGTGCGGGCGATCAATATCCCGAAGCAGTTTGTGCTCAGTTATTTCAGGACCGATTATGATTTCTCCCGGCACACCGAGAATTTCATGTACAAATCTGAATTCTTCATTGACCCGATCAGCGGCCAGGTATTTACGCACAAGGATGTGGAAACCTATTTTAAAAGAATCAATGTGCCACCCGTCACTTCATATTTCAAACCACTGAGCAATAAAAAGATCATACAGGTGCTCCTGGAAGAATACAGTAAGTGTTTTACAGAAGAAAAAGACCAGTACAAGAAGCAGGAACTTCTGGCACTGGCCCTTATTTTAGCAGAATAATTGCGGCTCGTTTATACGAATTTCCAACCCTGGCGGTATTCCCTCTTCACATATTGATTCGCAGGTTCGTAATTAGTAATTTTCATGTTCTTGGCATCCCAAAGTAACTTCTTCCTTCCGGGAAAGTTGTCCTTTCCTTCTTTGATCTGATATGACCTGAGTGCGAGGTTGCCCATCAGAATTGACTCCGTCAGCGGGCCGGCATATTCAAAAGGTGAACTCACTTCCATTTTGCCAAAACCTGCAATGCACGCGTTGACCCATTGAACATAATGTCCTTCCGGCACCCTGGCCAGCGTTTTAGGCACATTGGCTTCTTTGGTTTTCGATGTTGGCAGCAGTTGAGGATTTTCACCATATGTGCTGCACATCATCTTTCCTTTGGTTCCGGTAATGATTGCCCCACCACCGTCGTCTCCCATGGCTTCGTCGGCACCCAGTTCTTCCGGTCTTTCGGGTCTGATGCCACCATCCATCCAGTAGAGCTTCACTCCCGGTTTTCCGTCGACGGATGGAAAATCAAGTTTCAGCGAGGATGATGCGGGACAACTGTCGGGATGATAAGCAGGTTGCCACATCACTTCATAAATGTCAGAAACACTGCATTCAACCGCTTCAGGATAGGTCAATCCCACGGTCCTGAAAGCGGGATCTATGATATGACAAGCCATGTCGCCCAAGGCTCCGGTTCCGAAAGTCCAATATCCCCTCCAGTTGAAAGGGACATATTCCTTGTGATAAGTTTCCATGGCATTTGGGCCCAGCCAGAGGTTCCAGTCCAGTTCAGGGGGTGGCGCTTCTGTGGACTTCGGTTTGCCCATTCCTTGTGGCCATACGGGTCTGTTGGTCCAGCAATGGATGGCCAGTGCGTCGCCAATGAGGCCTGCCTTGTACCATTCCTGCATCTGACGGACACCATCACCCGAAGCGCCCTGGTTGCCCATCTGTGTAACTACTTTGTATTTTTTCGCTGCTTCGGCAAGCATTCTTGCTTCATAAATGTCGTGAGTAAGCGGTTTCTGAGTGTACACATGTTTGCCCAGCTGCATGGCGGCAATCGTTGCTACCCCGTGCACATGGTCGGGAGTGGAGATTGTGCAGGCGTCGATGTTTTTGGCCTCCTTGTCGAGCATTTCACGGTAGTCTTTGTAATACTTTGCCTTTGGAAAGTTTGCGCGTGATTTTACCGCCTGGCGGTCGTCCACATCAACAAGTGCCACTATGTTTACTTTTGGGCTTTTGGAAATTTCGGAGAGGTCACTCTGCCCCTTTCCACCCGCCCCTATCCCGGCAACGTTTAACTTATCGCTTGGAGCTATATAACCTCTGCCCAGCACATGGCGGGGAACGATCATGAAACCCGCAGCGGCGACAGAAGTACTTTTGATAAAACCTCTTCGTGATGAATTTGATTTTTTCATGTCAATAACATTTGCGTTTAAACTGTTTATAAAGAAAGTGTCCAGGGGGACCGGTATTCTCTTTTCACGAAACGGTTTGCCGTATCGAAATTAGTGATGCGCATATTGTCGCCGTCCCATAGTAGTTTTTTCCTGCCCGGGTACACAAATCCTCCTTTTGGATTCGGCTGACGAAGATTAAAACTTCTGACGGCGAGGTTACCCATGATTACTGTTTCGGTAAGCGGTCCTGAAAGGTCAAACGACGAGCTGGTGTAAGTGCCAAAACCTTTCTTGCAGGCGTTCACCCATTGCGTCTGATGACCCTCGGAGCCATTGGGCACCAGGGCCTGTTTGGGTTTTGGAAGGTTCGTCTGCTTCATTGCCGCCGTTGGAAGCAAAGTTGCACCACGACCAAAAAGACCTGCCATGATCTTGCCCTTGGTGCCATCGAAGATAATTCCGCCATCTTCCTCACCCATTGGCTCGTCGGCCAACAGTTCATCCGGTCTGCGGGGTTGAATGCCTCCATCGTACCAGATCAATTCTGTCTTGACGAGGTTTCCCCGGGCTGGAAATTGTATATGGATCTTTGATGATGGCGGGTAGCTGTCGGAATAAAGCAATGGGTCGAAAAAACCTTTGTACACTGAACCGGCGCTGCATTCTACCGATTCCGGGTAACCGAGTTTCAGCGCGCGGTAAGGGACGTCGATGAAGTGACAGCCCATATCGCCAAGTGAACCCGTTCCGAAATCTACCCATCCCCGCCAATTCGCAGGGATGTAGAGTGGATTAAAGGGACGGGTTGGCGCCGTACCCAGCCAGAGATCCCACTGCACTTCTTTGGGTATTTCATAATTTCCCGAAGGAGTATCGATTCCCTGCGGCCAAACCGGCCTGTTCGTCCAAACATGCACCGTATGCACATCTCCGATCAGGCCATCCTGCACCCAGGCTTCAACCTGCCGGGTGTCATCGCCGCTGCTGCCCTGGTTGCCCATTTGGGTAACCACTTTGTATTTAGCGGCAGCCTGGGTCAACAGTCTCGCTTCTGCCAGATCATGCGTTAACGGCTTTTCGAGGTAAACGTGTTTGCCCGCCTGCATAAAAGGAAGAGCCATCACGGCATGCATGTGATCGGGGGTACTGATCAACACCGCATCAATATTTTTCACCTCCTTATCGAGGAGCTCGCGAAAATCGTGATAATATTTTGCCTTGTTGTAGAGTTTTCTTCCTGCGGCCGATTGGCGGTCGTCCACATCACACAGTGCTACGATATTTTCGGCACCCTTGTTAGAAGCAAGCCTGAGATTAACCTCTCCTTTTCCACCCACCCCGACGGCGGCAATATTCAGTTTGTCACTGGGAGAAATAAATCCCCTTCCCATAACGTGTCGTGGGATGATGGAAATTCCGGTCGCAGCCAGTGAAGCATCTCTAAGAAATTTTCTTCGCGGCAGCTTCGACCCTTCATTGTTGTTGGCATTTTGCATCGCAGAAATTTTTAGAAGCCATTTGGGATCAGGCAAGAGAAGCTTCCATGGTAATCTTCGCATTGAGCACCTTACTAACCGGGCAATTGGCCTTTGCGTTTTCTGCAGCCTCCTTGAACTTTTCGGGTGTGATGCCTGGTACTTTTGCCTTTACCGTAAGGTGAGAAGTGGTGATCACTCCGTTGTCCAGTTCTACTGCTGAAGTTGTTTCGATGGATTCGGGTTCGAACCCGCCTTCGCCCAGAACGAAGCTTAATTTCATACTGAAACAGCCGGCGTGCGCAGCGGCAATAAGTTCTTCGGGGTTCGTACCGGTACCCTCTTCGAATCTGGATTTATAAGAGTACTGTGCTTTATTCAGTGTGGTGCTTTGTGTTGAAAGATTTCCTTTTCCGTCTTTTCCGGAACCATTCCAGACGGCCGTTGCTGTACGTTTCATATTTTCGTTTTTGGATGAGCTTTAAAGGGAATAAAAATACGAAATACGCATTAAGGAATCGTAAATTAAAAACACAAGGCGGGCATGACATTCAGGGCGCTCAGAATTAAAGAAACTTCAGCTGGACAATTTGAAAGAAATATTGAATTGTTAAACCTGGAGGATCTGCCTGCGGGTGAACTCCTCATCAGGGTACTATATTCCTCGCTTAATTATAAGGATGCGTTGTCCGCATCGGGTCACAAAGGAATTACCAGGAACTACCCCCATACTCCTGGGATCGACGCTGCCGGAGTTATCGAGATCAGCCGCACCGAAGATTTTTCGGTGGATGAAGAAGTCGTTGTCACGGGCTTCGATTTGGGAATGAACACCGATGGCGGGATGGCGGAATATATCAGAGTGCCAGCGGCGTGGGCGATGAAAAAACCGCCGGCGTTCACTCTGATGCAAGCAATGGCCATTGGAACGGCCGGATTAACTGCGGCGGCGGCAGTATACAAAATGCAACTCATGGGTCAGGCGCCAAAGGCAGGTCCAATTGTGGTGTCAGGGGCTACCGGTGGCGTGGGTAGCTTTTCTGTTGCCATTCTTGCCGGTTTGGGTTTTGAAGTGATTGCCGTCTCGGGGAAAAACGAAGCAAAAGATTATCTCAGCCATCTGGGTGCTACGAAGGTTGCACCACGATCGTTTATAAATGATGATTCATCAAAATTCCTTATCCGTCCTTCCTGGGCAGGAGCAATAGATACGGTCGGTGGGAACACACTCAACACATTACTTAAAGGATGCAAGGGCGAAGGATCGGTTGTTAGCACGGGCCTGGTAAACAGTCCGCAATTGAATACCACAGTTTACCCCTTTATTTTGAATGGAGTCAATCTTCTGGGCATCGGGTCCGCGGAGACTCCCATGGAAACACGAAAGATCTTATGGGATAAACTAGCTTCAGATTATGGTGTCAGAGAAAAGATCCAGGCGATCGCCAAGGTGGTGTCCCTGGATGAGGTTGGCAACTGTATCAATAGCATGCTTGATGGAAAATTAATGGGAAGGACAGTTGTCAGTCTCGTTTAAAAAAATCTCACCTGAGATCTGCTCCGGAAAAAGCAAAAGGAAGTAGCTGACGGGCATCTTCGATCAAAAATATCTTGCCTTCCTTGCCCAAGAGGATCAGTTTGATTGCGGCATCCTTGTTGTCGGAGTATTCCTGGATAGATTGCCTGCAGATGCCACATGGCGCAACGGGCTGCTCATTCAACACCTCTGCTTCCGTGGCTATCGCGATGGCAATTATTTTTTCAGCAGGATAGGTTGACGAAGCTACGGCAAGCAATACCCTCTCAGCACAGAGGCCTGCGGGGAACGAGGCATTCTCCTGGTTGGCTCCACTGATGATGACGCCATTTGATAAACGGGCAGCGGCTCCCACCTTAAACAATGAGTAAGGTGCATAGGCCAGTGCGGTCGCCGCCTTCGCCGCCTCAAGCAGTTCCCGATCTGTCCGGTCCAGTTCCGCCACGTCCCTGAAAACCTCGTAACTGAAGCCGTATTGTTGCAATGACATCTTACTTAATTGACTTGAAGAGCCTGTTCCAGCGAATTCCTTTTTCGTAGCTCATCCATATCAGCCACGCAGAACCGACAACATGATCTTCCGGAACAAAACCCCAATAGCGGCTGTCCTGCGACCTGTGACGGTTATCGCCCATCATCCAGAAATAATTCATTTTGAAAGTATAGCTCGTAGCAAGCTGATCATTGATGTAGACCTTTCCGTCACGGACTTCCCATTTATTCTGCTCATATACCGAGATGGCCCTTTTGTAAAGAATAATATTTTCGGGTGACAGCGGTATCGTCCATCCCTTTTTCGGGATCACAAGCGGGCCAAAATTATCTATCGACCAGTTAAATTTCTGATTATATGGAAATACAGCACCGTAATTATCGATCACCTCGCGTTCAACAGAATCTACGCCCTTTATCTTCCTTAATTTTTCAGCTTCTGAAGCCGTCAGGTTGATCCGGTAATTATTAGTCCCCGCGATGTCAAAATCGGGCGACTGATCATCGGAGTTCAGGTTGATACCAGCATCGCGAAGTTCATCCTCGCTGATGATGCGGTTGGTTTTCACGTAATAATCTGTGGCCGAGTGTTCGGGGACGAAGGCCGGCTGATTGTTGATGAAGAGCAAACCTTTCTTCAACTGCACCGTGTCGCCGGAGATGGCGGTGCAGCGCTTGATGTAATTTTCTCTCTTGTCGACCGGGCGGGTGACTACATGGAATTCACTCCACACATTTTGTCTTGCCTGCGCCTGACTTGCGGCAAGCAATTGTTTCTCATCCTTGATCTGTGAGCTATACTGGTTGTAAATCTGATGTTCTTCGCGACGCAGGATATCATAATAAGGATCCTGGGAGTCACGTTCCACAGTTAGCGTATCTCCAGCAGGAAAATTAAAAACCACAACATCATTGCGGTGGATTGGTTTTTCGAACCATCGGGTGTATGGGAGCTTCAGTATTTCTGTATATGATTTGGTATTAAAAAGGGGCAAAGTGTGGTGCACAAAAGGCACTGCCAGTGGTGTATTGGGAATCCTCGGCCCATAGGTCAGTTTGCTCACGAAAAGAAAGTCATTCACCAACAGGGTTTTTTCCATCGATCCGGTGGGAATGGTATAGGCCTCAAATATGAATGTGCGGATCAGTGTGGCCGCCACGATTGCGAAAACGGCTGCGTCCACCCATTCCCTGGAAGCGGATTTCTTGTGCTTATTGACAATCTCCGGTCCATAATATTTCTCTTTGGGACTTGTGCCCAGATAGGGGAAATAAAGGAAGGGAACGAAAACTGTAAGTGTATGTTCCCAGAGTTTGAATTTTCCGAAGAGTTTGGCAAATTCAATCATCAGCCATAGGCTGATGAACCAGCCGACGATTGGTATGAACTGCCAGAAAAACCAGTGTTTGCTGATCTTCGCCGCCTTAATGATCTCCCAGGTGTTGAGGAAGGGAACCCAGGCCTTCCATGAAGGAATACCCGCTTTTTTGAACATTGAGAAGAGGCCCGGGGCTGGTAGAAGAACAATCAAAAGGGAGATCAGGATCAAAACAAATATATCGTGGGCACTCATTCTCGGGTTTTTAAAATTCGGGCAAAACTAATGTAATAATCTGCTTTGGTTTTGTGAAATATGACCGGTGGATCAACGCATTACCCGGCTTGTTTATTTTTTGGCAGTACATATGAATGAATGTCATCCACGGTTATCGATTTCCCGGAAAGTATCACCAGCCTTTCCACCACGTTCCTCAATTCCCTGATATTACCAGTCCAGTTGTGCTGTTTGAGTTCATCCATGGCCTCCTCATCTATCCCTTTTCTTGGAATTCCATAATCAGTACACACATCGGTTAAAAATTTTTCGACCAGCAGTGGCACATCATCACGCCTTTCATTCAGTGATGGCACATGGATGAGGATCACGCTGAGGCGGTGATACAAATCGAGCCTGAAGGTCTTTTCTTCAACCTCTTTGAGCAGGTCTTTGTTGGTGGCCGCGATCACCCGCACCTCCACATTGATGTCTTTGTCGCCACCCACTCTGGTGATCCTGCCTTCCTGCAAGGCCCTGAGCACCTTCGCCTGGGCGCTGAGACTCATGTCTCCGATCTCGTCGAGAAATAGCGTGCCGTTGTGCGCCTGTTCGAATTTACCTATGCGTTGTTTGACCGCCGAAGTAAAGGATCCCTTTTCATGACCGAAAAGTTCGCTTTCTATAAGTTCGCTGGGGATAGCCGCACAGTTCACTTCAACCAGTGGCCCACCGGAACGGTTGCTTTTTTCATGAACCCACCTGGCCACAAGTTCCTTTCCTACTCCATTTTCACCTGTTATCAATATTCGCGCTTCCGTGGGGGCAACCTTATCGATGGTGTCCCTGATAAGAAGAATTGGTTCAGACTCGCCAATCATTTCCTCCACCTTGCTCACCTTGCGCTTCAGCACCCTCGTCTCTGCTACCAGGTTGGTTTTATCCATGGCATTTCGGATGGTAATCAGAAGCCGGTTCAGATCTGGCGGCTTTGCGATGTAATCGTAGGCGCCTTTTTTTACTGCTTCCACAGCCGTTTCAATAGTACCATGCCCCGAGATCATGATCACAGGAACATCGGGGTTGTATTCTCTGACTTTGTCCAGGAATTCAATGCCGTCGAGGCGGGGCATTTTAATGTCGCAGAGGACAACGTCAAAAGTCTTGTCTCGGAATTTTCTTAAGCCTTCTTCACCATCGCTCGCTTCTTCAATTTTGTATCCTTCGTAGGAGAGTATCTCGGAAAGTGTTTTGCGGATCGCCTTTTCATCATCAATAATCAGAATGTTAGACATGTTTTGAGCCCTTCTTTAGAATTTTTATTGAACCGACAGGAAATCGCCCTGGTGGCCAAAAATACTGATATAATAATTTTCAACGCTTTATGCTCCCAGAACAGAGAAAAATGAGGAAAATACGGCTTTGAGGGGGACTTACCCCGCAGTGTTCACCTTGACATGGCTATGCCAGGGTACTAATTTAGTGTTGCAGTTCTGAAATCATATCCATCATCAACCGAAAAACTTATGAAAAACACAATGTCTGCCCCAGTCGAATTTTCAGTTGGAAACACCATCATGAAACTCGCCATTGTCAGTGTTGCCCTGTTAACCTGTATGTATGGAGTGTTACTGATTTTTTCAAGCGCCCTTAAAATACTGGCCTGAGCCAATCCAAAATACCGGAGACAAGCGTTTCCGGTATTTCCTATTTTTTGATGTACATGACATCCTTTACAAGTTTGATGGTTCTCGCCACATCCGGCAGCGCAAGCGCTACGAGATTAGGGGCATAATGTAATGGCGCATCTGCTGAAGTGATTCGCAGTATTGGTGCATCGAGATAGTCAAATCCTTCCTTCTGTATACGATAGGCAATTTCAGATGAAATGCTGCACATGGGCCACTGTTCGTCAACAATTACCAGCCTGTTAGTCTTCTTCACACTTTCCAATATCGTTTTCCAGTCAAGTGGCCTGATCGTTCTCAAATCGATCACTTCTGCGCTGATGTTTTCCTTTTCCAGCTCAGCTGCGGCACCCAGGGCCACCTTCATCATTTTATTATAGGAAACGATGGTTACATCTGTTCCCGGTCTTTTTACATCAGCCTTCCCGATGGGAATGATGTATTCCTCCTCAGGTACCTCGCCCTTTTCACCATACATTACCTCACTTTCCATAAACATTACCGGATCATCGTCGCGGATGGCGGCTTTTAGCAGGCCCTTGGCATCATAGGGGTTGGAGGGTGAAATCACCTTGATGCCGGGAATATTGGCCAGATAGCTTTCAAAAGCGGTAGAATGCTGGGCACCAAGTTGCCCTGCCGACCCACCGGGACCGCGAAACACAATCGGACAACCCAACTGCCCGCCACTCATGGCCAGCATCTTTGAAGCAGTATTCAGTATCTGGTCGAGGGCGAGAACCGCAAAATTCCAGGTCATGTATTCAACAATAGGCCGCAGTCCATTCTGGGCGGCTCCCACCGCTACCGCCGTGAAACCCAATTCAGAAATGGGTGTATCGATTATACGTTTTGGGCCGAATTCGTCAAGCATTCCCTGGCTGACCTTGTAGGCCCCATTGTATTCAGCAACTTCCTCTCCCATCAGGAAAACCCGGTCATCTTTTCTCATTTCCTCATTCATCGCTTCCCTAAGTGCTTCCCGGTATGCTATAGATCTGGCCATTCTTTAGTTTGTTTTATGCGGGGCAAAATTATCAAAAAAAACACCCTCCCCCCGAAACTTTTTTTGTTTAAAATCCGTTTATAAATGTATGAGAAACAACATGAAAAATCTTCTTGCCGGTACCGGTGAACAGCTGGTGAACATTTTGTTCGCTATCTGGCCCGTCTCACCTAAGAAACTCATTCCCATTCGCGTAAGCTCCCCTAATCAGATCTCTCGATAATCATAGCAGAAGCCCCTCCGCCCCCATTACAGATTCCAGCAAGCCCATAACGGCCTTTAAGATGTTTCAACACTGAATTCAGTGTAACGATGATCCTGGCGCCGCTGCATCCAATCGGATGCCCGATCGATACAGCTCCTCCCCAGACGTTCAGTTTGTCTTCGGCGATGCCCAATTCCTTCGCATTTGCTATCGGCACACAGCTGAAAGCTTCATTGATTTCAACCGCATCCATCTGTCCGGCCGTTAATCCTGCCTTCGACAATGTCTTACCCATGGCCTTGATGGGGGTTGTGGTAAACCATTCCGGCGCCTGGCTGGCATCGGCAAAAGCAACGATCCTCGCCAGGGGTTTCAGACCCAACTCTTTCATCTTTCGTTCGCTGGCCAGGATAACACCTGCCGCCCCGTCATTGATCTTGGAAGCATTGGCGGCAGTGATGCTGCCGTCCTTTCGGAACACAGGTTTAAGTTTCGTCATTTTCTCAAAATCCGCCTTCCTGAATTCCTCATCTTCGGTAACCAATACCGGCTTTTTACCGCTGATTTCCACAGGCACGAGTTCTTCCCTGAATAATCCCTGCTCATAGGCAGTTCTGGTTCTGCGATAGCTTTCAGCTGCATAACGGTCCTGATCCTCCCTGGTGATACCATATTCGGTACTGCAAATTTCACCTGCCTCACCCATATGGTAATCATTGTATGGATCCCACAGACCATCCTTTAAGATGCCGTCGGTGAGCTGAGCATGACCCAGGCGAAGGCCTGTTCTTGATTTTTCGAGGTAGTGGGGAATATTACTCATGGATTCCATTCCCCCGGCGATAACTATGTCATTTTCACCGGAGGCAATCGATTGGGCAGCCAGCATAATGGCCTTCATGCCACTCGCGCATACCTTGTTAACGGTTGTACAGGGAATAGAGGTGGGGAGACCGGCGTAGATGCTGGCCTGCTGAGCAGGTGCCTGGCCTACGCCTGCACTGACTACATTACCCATGTAGAGCTCGTTGATCTGCCCCGGATCGATGCCACTGCGTTCCAGCAGGGCCCTGATAACGATTGCACCTAATTGAGGGGCAGATAATGGGGAAAGCACTCCATTCAGGCTTCCAATAGGTGTTCTGGCGGAAGCAACAATAAATACTGAATTAGCCATGTGGCAAAGATAGCTTGAATCAGAAAGAGAAAGAGAAAGAGAAAGAGGCTTCGTCCGCCGTAGCCTTGGCGAAGGTGGGAAGAAACAGAAAGAGAAACAGAAACAGAAACAGAAACAGAAAGAGAAAGAGAAAGAGAAGCTTCGCCCGCCGTAGCCTTGGCGAAGGCGGGAAAAGGAGAAAGAGAAAGAGCCGAACAACCTTAGCGCTTTCGAAAGTACTTTACTTGAAATCAACTTGGAGCCTGCCTCCCTGCAGAGAGGCATTTAGTGAAATAGAAGCGAGGCAGGCCGCTTCAGCAAGTCGCTGAAGCGGGAAGGCGCTGGAAACATAAACGTTCTCAGTTCATCAGCGGACGGTCATAAAACTTCTCCTTGGAAAGGATAAAGTTCGGGGACACGGTGTTGAAAAATGAAAGCCTTACCAGATTTTCAAACTGTTCGTGATAACGGGCATCAGTATCAACTACGGTCTGTGAGGATTCTTTCCAACTTCTGATCTTCTTGAATGCCCTGCGGCTGTTATGTCTGATTCGGCTGTCGTTGATAAAGAACTGGCCGGTGATCGCTTTTCGTTTGTCGGGAAATAAAAGTGCCATATTTAAAGAGTTATGATCCTGATCAATTGAGGGGTAAAAAATAATATCCTTCTTCGCTCAGTACATAACTATTGGGCACATACGAACAAAATGATTTCCTGATAAGTTCCTGGGCTTCGTTGCGATATTGCTGGCTGATTGCCGGCGTTCTGATCGCAAACTTCCAGCTCTGGATCTTCAGGAAGGCAAGATGGCTGGCCTGCGTGATATGGCTGTCGTTAATGTGAAATTTCGCCGCGAGATAGTCCTGCTCGTTTTCGAGTGATCGTTTCATGGGTTTTTCTTTAGGGTTGAAGGATTATGGTGTTTCTATAACGCAAATGGGGATCGGAAATTGTGTTTGACAACCGCTGGGTAAGCAACCGGAATGGGTGCGATTTAGTGAAAATCTTTTGCCCTCCTGACCGCATCTGGCTTGAATTCCGGCCATCTGAATACATTAACTAAATTCCAGTAAGGAGAAATACTTATCGTTCCTTCTTTTATTTTGAATCCAGCCAAAAAGCTATTTTATTTGATGTCAATTGGAGAGACCATGCCTACGCAGGAAAAAAATAGCACACATATTTTGTTTTCAGATGATGACACTGATGATGCATTATTATTTACCCAGGCCGCGGATCTGCTTACCTCTCCTGTGCTCCTTTCATTCGCGGAAGACGGCGAACAACTGATGCGCTATCTTTCCCGTGAAACGCTTCCCGACATGATTTTTCTTGACCTGAACATGCCCGTTAAAAACGGTCTGGAATGTCTCAGAGAGATCAGGGGCGACAAAAAACTCGACTGGCTTCCCGTTATCGTGTATACTACTTCCGACAATCCAAGGGATATTGATACCTGCTTCCGTTTAGGCGCGAACCTTTATGTGGTGAAGCCAACTTCCTTTGAAAGCATCATCAAAACACTGAAGAAGATCCTAACTCTGGATTTCAAACAACTGCCATCCCCCAGCCGTGAGAATTTTGTGCTGCAAAATAACTGAGCGTTAGCATAATTCTTTGAATCTTTACAATCCATGCCGCACAAACGGATACCTGACAATGGATGTAAAAATTGATGAAACGTGGAAAACTGCCCTTAAGGGAGAATTTAGCAAACCCTATTTCCTTGAGGCAGCTACCTTTCTAAAGACAGAGAAGGCGCTTGGCAAAACAATCTATCCTCCCGGCGCATTTATTTTCAATGCCTTTAATTCTACGCCCTTCGACAGGGTGAAGGTGGTGCTGCTGGGTCAGGATCCCTATCATGGCGCAGGTCAGGCACACGGCCTCAGTTTTTCCGTGCCACAAGGCGTGCGTCCTCCCCCGTCATTGATCAATATCTTCAAGGAGTTGAAAAGCGATACCGGTGTTCCCATCCCAAATCATGGCAACCTCAGTGCCTGGGCCAGCGAGGGTGTGTTGCTGCTGAACGCCTGCCTCACGGTGAGGGACAATGAACCCTTGAGTCACTCGAAGATTGGATGGATCCCCTTCACTGATTCGGTGATCAGCAGGATATCCGCAGATAAGAAAAATGTGGTTTTCCTGCTCTGGGGCAAATTTGCCCAGGAAAAACAAGCACTTATCGACGAGACCAAACACCTGGTGTTAAAAGCTGCCCACCCCTCCCCTTTTTCAGCAAACAATGGATTCCTGGGCTGCAGGCATTTTTCTAAAACCAATGAATACCTGTCACGGAATGGCATCGATCCTGTTAACTGGGCCCTATAGCCGAATATCAATATCAATATGAAAGCACTGAGATCGGTTTTTGCGAGAATATGGGCTGGGTGGGCCGTGCTGGTCTTTGTATCCACCATGTTGATTTTTTTGATACCATTTCTCCTGTTCTGTTATTTCCGGCCTGAACCTTCAAAAACCTATCGCTTTGTCGCCTATATACGAGTGTGGATGACCGTGTTTCTCAATCTCATCGGCTGTCCTTTAACCATCAGGGGGAGATCCAATTTCCAAAAGGGTGAAAATTACATCGTGCTTTGCAATCATAATTCACTTATCGACGTTCCGGTTTCTTCACCCTCCATTCCCGGGGGCAATAAAACCATCGCCAAAACAGAAATGGCCAGGATCCCGCTTTTTGGACTATTGTACCAAACAGGCAGCGTGTTGGTAGACCGGAAAAGTGATGCAAGCAGAAAGGAAAGTTTCTCAAAGATGAAGGCTGTACTCGCCATGGGCCTGCACATGTGTATCTATCCCGAAGGAACAAGAAATAAAACCAAGGAACCGCTGAAATCCTTTCATAGCGGGGCTTTCAGGCTTTCTATCGACTCCGGCAAGTCCATCATTCCTGCGCTGATCTTCAACAGCCGCAGGGTTTTGCCAGCCGACAAGTCCTTCTATTTGCTCCCCCACCCACTCGCCATACATTTTCTTCCACCCGTTAAAGTTGAACAGGCGGACACACCGGATTCCTTACGGCAACGTGTAGCTGCCATTATGAGTGAGTACTATCTGAAACAACAAGGAAATTAACCGCCGTAGAAGCTTCTTGTTCTATTTATGCGCAGGTCGCGGAGTATGCCTGATTTGGGACTGACGGTGATGTTAAATGATCGATAGATGCCTACGGGGGTAACATTGATCGAAAGCTGCCAACAGTGCATTTCCCGTGAGATGAACATGGTAAGCTGTTGTATTGCCGTGGTCTTCAGGTCGTAAAAAGTGTTGAGTCCAACCTTCCATTTTGGCGTCATATTGAAATCACCACTCATGTTGATATTTGAATTGATCTCGGATTCAAAACCGGTGTAATCGGGCTTGCGACGCGTACTGTAGTTAAGAGAATAGCTGAGGTTGACCGACCAGGGAATATTGAAATCAGCAAATTCCGCTGGATTCGCCCTGATGTATTCCATTTGGGCCATCTGTTCCTCCATGGTCAGCGCGTTCTGTCCATTCTCGAGATTCTGGTTTTCTTTTTCTTTTTTTTCATCTTGTGCCTTACTCTTTATGGTGGTTGATATCGCCACGCTGGCACTTGTGATCCGCCCCAGGCTAAATTTGGCTCCCTGCCAGGCATATCTGTCGATGGGCAGACCACGGGCATTGGTCTGGTATGGATCCAGGGTAGCCCTGGTGGTGATATTTATCTGCTCAAATAATGTGCTTCGCATGTAGATCGAAAGAGGAGTAAGTTTCATGGAATCTGCCAGGAAATTATAATTGCCCGTGATGCCGAACCCATCGATCAGGCGAACTTTCTTCAATTCATCAGCAGTATCCTTTTTGGACCTTGCCTTCATCTCCACGTTATTGTCTATACCGAAACTGATGCCGCCAAAAGTTCCCTGGCTGTAAGCTCCATATAATGCGCCCTGGTAATTGTAATAGGAATACGTTTCAAATTTATCTGTGCCCAGGCTATCGGGGCCTGTCTGTACGGTACTGTATGAAGCGCTGCTGAGATCCGGGCGGTAACTGAATGAAACAGTTGGTCGCACCACATGCCTGATGGCCCTGATCTTGCTGTTTTTGCCAAACCTTTCAAATTTGCCGAAAAGCGCAGTGCTCAGGCTTACACTGAAAGCAACTTCGCGGGCGGAATAGAATCCTTTTCTAACCGTGGTGTCCACGTTTCCAAATCCGGGGTTGGCAGGATCGGGTATCCAGTTGAGCGCCAACTGCCGGGAATACCAGCGTTCGCCATAGGACACACCTGGGGCAATCTGCAGAGGACCGAGGGCAGGCAGTGAGAGCTGGATGGGAATGTTGTGCTGGGCTCCCCATTGCAGGGTATCCAGCAGCTGACTAAAGCTAAAAGCAGTGTCATAAAAATTCAGCTGGTTCGCGATGTTAGTGTTCAGGCCAATGCCGAATTTCTCATACCACTTTGGTGTGCCTACCTGCTCCTTTTTTTGAAAAGGATATATGGTATTGGCAGTAAAGGAAATAGTTGGCAGGCTAACAGTATACAATCCGGTATTGTTGTTTTGGTTATGGTTGGCACTCGCTGTAAGATTCGCCCCTGTCCAGGTTTTTGAATAGGCGATGGAGGAGTTCATGCTGTTGTTGTAGTTCACCGCTGCATTATTCTGCAGCCGGTTGAATTTACTCGACGAAACGTTGACATTCGCGGAGAAACTTGTCCCGGGTCTGGCCTTGGCATCCACGGTGTGACTCCAGCTCACGCTGAATAGTTTGGTGTCTGTATACTCTTCCTTAGGATCCTGGCTGATCAGGCGGTTTTTTTGAAGGGTCAGGGTCATCCTTCCATTGTACCGGTATCGCTTTCGATAAGTCGGCAAAAGGTTGGCTGCCCAACCGCCATAGCTATACACATCGCCCTGTAATGTCACGTCAAAATTGTCATTGAGCACTTTGTAATAGCCCAATCCCTGCAGACCCAGGCCAAACTGTTCGCTGGCATTGAACTGGGGAGGCAGAAATCCTGAATGCCGCCCCTGTGAGATGGGGAAGATGCCGAACGGGAGGTAGATGGGTATGGGAACGCCTTCAAATTCCGGGTGAACGGGACCTGAGATGGCGAGTTTCTTGTTTACAAGCTTCATCTTACGGGTACGGAAGGCAAAATGTGGCGTGTCGAGGTTGCAGGTAGTGAACTGTCCGCGAAACGCATAAAAATCATTCACATTAACCTTTTTGATCTTTTCACCCTGTATGAAGATCTCGCCTTGTTGCGTAATCGTGCTTTGAGTCAGCCCTCGCTGGGTTTTGGTGTTATAGCGGATATAATCCGAAGACATCGTGGCGTCGGCCTGGGTCATCTTGGGTTTTGAAACGATCCTCCCGGAACTATCCCTCGTAGGCAGAGCAGTGACAATATTCGTGGCCTGGTCGATCATGATGGTGTCGGAATTCAATTCAGCGTCTCCTTTTTTAACAGATCCCTGGTTATAGAGGTAGATCTTCTTTTCAGGAATCTGAAAGACTATCGAGTCAGAAGCAGAGTAATCAATGGGGGCGTCGAGAGAGTCCTTGGACATGTTCATGTCCACGGTATCACTTTTTTTGGCGATAGAGTCTTGCAACTCCGGCAGTGTATCCGTTATCTTACTTAAGGAGTCAGGTAATGTGGATGGATCAGGGATGGTGTCACGATATCCTGAATCTCCACGTTCAAAAAAGTGTTTTGATGGATAATTAGCGCTTATGTTCGTCGTTATATAAAGAAGGAACAGACATAAAAACCATGCACTACTGGATTTTAAACTATTTTTGCGTCCGTCACTCATAAGTAGGTAGTGGGCAAAAATAACTATTAATGCATTAAGAATGTGTGAAGATTGAGCTACCCTAAAATGATCGCCAGACTATGATGAAAACACTTCCAATAGTTCTACTCTGCTGTTTTGCAGCATGCACAATATTTTCATTTACTCATACAACAATGCCTGGTGCGAGGCCGGCATTGCGCACTATTATTGTCGATGCAGGTCATGGTGGTCGTGATCGCGGCGCGCATGGAGCCTACTCGTATGAAAAAGACATCTGTCTGGACATCGCCCTTAAACTGGGAAAGAATCTCGAAACTACTTTTCCTGATATTAAGATCCTTTACACCCGCACAACAGATATCTATCCCGAGATCAAAGCGCGCGCGGATTTCGCCAACTCGAATCATGGTGACCTGTTCATTTCAATCCATGTCAATGCAGGACCAAAGGTCCGCCACAGCAAGTTTGCCGGATACAGAAACCAGACTAGCTACACCGGTAAGGGCAGAAAAAGAAAAAAGATAACGCGCCGGGTAGCGAAATTCAATATCTATTATACCGACAACACTTCCAATGGAACGGAGACCTATATCTGGGCCGCTGACCGTACAGACGAGAAAGAAAAATTCATTGGCGAGGATGTCAACACCACCGAACAGATCATAGACTCCACTGAAGAATACGTTCCCGATCTTAATGATCCTGAGTTCAAGGCCAAGGCATTGCTGTGGACAAAAAGATATTTTGACAAGAGTTACCTGCTGGCATCTCTCGTTGAAGAATCATTCATTGGCCAGGGCAGGTATAGCCGGGGTGTAAAGCAGCGAAATGAAAAAGGCATTTGGGTACTTCAGGCTACTTCAATGCCAAGTATCCTCGTAGAAACAGGCTTCATTACTTACAAAACCGATGAAGACTATCTAAACAGTGAGAAAGGTCAGGATGAAATAGCCGCTAATATCCTGGAAGCCGTAAAGAAATACAGGCATGCAACTGAAGGCAAGTAAGGGTTTGGCGATATGGTTTTTTATATACAATTTTGACCTTTCTAATCAGCAATAATCAAGGATCATGAAGATATCCAATGAAACGAAAGTCGGTGCAATTACCGCAGTCGCTATCGTGATCCTCATCCTTGGGTTTAACTTTCTCAAAGGCAGGAATATCACAGAACGAAATGACAGGGTATTTACCGTATTCGGGGAAGTTAATGGATTGCAGGTCTCGAACCCTGTGTTCATCAATGGCCTCCAGGTGGGCAAAGTCTCGGGACTCAAAGAAAAGGACAAAGAGCTTTCAGGGATTGTGGTATCATTTGATCTTACCAAGGACATCAATATTCCAGTGGATTCAAAAACCCTCATTACCAGTGACCTGCTTGGAACGACCATAATGGAGATAAAAATGGGCACTAAGTCTGGCAATTATGTTGGCGCGGGCGACACTCTTGAATCTACATACAAACCCGGGATGATCACAGAAATTACAAAGAGTCTGAATCCCGCAATCAACAACATCAACAAAACACTTGCTTCACTCGATCAGCTGATCCAGCAACTGAATAGCACCCTGGATCCTAAAACGCAGAATAACCTGCAGGGCATCATTGCATCCATGAATTCCACCATCAGGGGACTGGACAATCTTATAAACACGCAAAGTGTTGTATTGGGGCGGGCTTTCAGCAATGCAGAGACCGTAACAAATGCATTCGCAAAAAACTCCGGGAAGATCGATACGACCTTTGGCAACCTGGCAAAAATATCTGATGGCCTGGTCAGGGCCGACATCGCCAAAACCCTGCAAACGGTGAACAGCACCATGTCGCGACTGGAACAAACGATTATTGCTATCAACAGCAAAAATGGTTCGGTCGGGATGTTGTTAAATGATCGCCAATTCTATGATGAGCTCAGATTGACAAATCGCAGTTTGACTACTTTGCTCGATGACCTGCGCCTGCATCCGAAGCGATATGTCAGTGTTTCTGTATTTGGAAGAAAGAACAAGACAGCTCCTATTATGCAACCGGTTATTGGTGATTCTATACCGGCAAACTAAGATGAAATCAATACTGGCTTTTCTCCTGGTAATTACATGTTCATTGCAGGGGTTAGCGCAAAAACCACCAGCGCCTGCAGGAAAATCTGATTCACTGAAAGTGGTCCAGATCCTTAGCGCGGACAGATATGGGTTCAAAAAGCTGGATTCGCTCACCGAGCTGCTTATTATGGTAGGAACGGTGGCGATCAAGCAGGAGAATACCATCTTCTATGCCGACAGCGCGGTGTACAACCGCAATGGTAAGATCGTTGAGGCATTTAAACATGTTCACATCAACGATAATGACAGCATCGATGCCTATTCGGACTATCTTCTTTATTATACCGACACAAAGGTCGCTTTCCTTCGCGATCACGTCAGACTTACGGACGGCAAGAGTAACCTTTACACAGACAACCTGCAATATGACGTGAACCAGAAAACCGGGGTTTACCGTAATGGCGGCAAAGTTATTAATGGCACTTCTGTGCTGACCAGTTCGGAAGGAACATATTACACCGAAAACAAAGATGTTTACTTCAAGAAAAATGTCAAATTAAGGGATCCGAAATACTACCTGCAATCGGACTCTTTGCTCTACAACACAAACTCGCAGATCGCAACCTTCATCACAAAAACTTATATCGAAGACAGCGCCCACCGGACGATCACCACGCGGGAAGGATTTTACGACCTGCAAAATAAAAATGCTTCCTTCGGCAGACGACCGACCATTAAAGACGGTGCGTCAACGGTTATTGCCAACCAGGTTCAGACCGACGAAAAAACGGGAATCAATCTGCTCACGGGTAATGCAGTTTATAGAGACACGGCCCAGGGAATTGTATTAATGGGAAATTACATCATAACCAATAAGGTAAATGGGACCCTGCTGGCCACCCAAAAACCCATCATGATCCTCAAACAGGAAAATGATAGTACGTTCGTAGCAGCGGATACCCTTTATTCCGGCCGGCTCTCAGATCTGAAGATAGAACTGGAGGAACGGCGCATCAGCGATAGCATTCAGCATTATCAGGACAGCCTTGTGACGGCTGCGGAAGAACAAAAGCTTCTGGAATCTGCCGTAGTCCAAACTGGCAAGTCACCTGATAGTTTAAGTGCTAAATTAAAGGACAGCCTTCTGCGAGCACGGAGAGACAGCATCGAATTGGCAAAAAAACTGTACGGGTCACTTCCGGATGTTGCCAGAGCCACCGGCAAGGCAAGTCAGTCGGAATTACAAAAGGATAGCGCAAAGGCTCCGGTCGTCACCATCGTGTCAGATTCTACTGCACCGGACTCTAACCTGGTGAAGGTTTTTAAACAACAACCCATTTTGACCGACAGCCTGCAAATGCCACTGGATACCCTAGCCAGTGTGTTGCCCTCTCCTCCTACAGACACTGTTGCCAGGGTGATAAAAAAACCGGTGAAGCGATTCAACATCTCGTCACCCCAGGACAGCGCAGCGTTGAACCTCGCAGTGAGAATGATGGACACGGCCAATCACATCACCTGGAATCCCAGCGACAGTTTTCCGTACCTGGCCGGTGAACCATTGATACGTGACTCTGTGGCCAACGACACTGCAGTCCGGTTCTTCCGTGCATTCCACCATGTGCGGATTTTCTCAGATTCTCTGCAGGCAGTCTGCGACAGTCTCTTCTACTCCGGCCAGGATTCGATATTTCGTTTGTTCAAAGATCCTGTTGTTTGGGCGAGCAAGAGCCAGGTGACCGGGGATACGATCTATATGTACACGAAGAATAAGAAAGCGGATCAGTTGTATGTATTTGAAAATGGCATGATGATCAATCAATCCGGTGATAATATGTTCAACCAGATTACCGGCAACCGGCTCTATGGTTATTTCAAGGAAGGTGAGATAGATTTTGTACGATCGAAGGGTAATGCCGAAAGCATCTATTATGTAAAAGATGAATTCGAAAAGCTCATTGGCGTCAATAAAGCCAGCTCGGACATTATCGACATGCGGTTCAAACAAAAGGAACTTAACAAAGTCGTATTTATCAGCGCCGCTAAGGGAACCATGTATCCCGCCAGGCAGGTCAAACAGGAAGATACCAGGTTAAAAGGATTCAATTGGCAGGAAGAAAAAAGACCAAAAACAAAATTTGAATTATTTGAAAATTGATGCTCACCGGGTGTTAACGAAGTAGAAAGTATATGCTGAAATTTTTCGATGCTGCTCCCACTGTCAACAAAGACAGAAAAATATTGGTGCGGCGTTGCGCTACCAGAGCCATGCTCACCGGATCTTTCATCCTGATCCTGTTTATCTTTTGCTGCCATCCGGCAAATGCTCAGGGTTATAAAGTAGCTGTGGGGGTAAGGCTTAGTAATTCCTCGCCAACACTGGCCAATGGCATTACCGCAAAGACCTTCCTGACGGATACGGATGTCGCGGAAGCGATCTTTTCCTTTGGCACCCGTTTCGGCTTTGGCTTGCTATATGAAAAACATAAGCCCCTGCCAATTCCCGGTCTCAGCTGGTTGTACGGAGGAGGATTGTATCTTGGATTTGAAGACCGTCAAACTTATTTCGGTCCTACTGCCCTGATTGCACTTGATTATAAATTTACTGATGTTCCCATCAATCTCACACTCGACTACAAACCCGAACTGGATCTCACGCCCGAAACAAGGTTCATTCCTGATGCCTTTGCGCTCTCGATCAGATTTACGATAAAATAGTTTTTCTTGATTCCAGTTGCCTAGTGGAAAAACAGGTATGCGGTGATTACAGCAGTGATCAGGCCCACGAGGTCGGCGATCAGCATAACCGGAATACAGTAACGGGTATTCTTTACCGACACCGCACCGAAGTAAACTGCCACTACGTAAAAGGTCGTATCAGTAACGCCCTGGAATATGCTGGACAATCTGCCTACGAACGAATCTGCACCATACGTGTTCATGGCATCAACCATCATTCCTCTGGCGCCACTGCCGCTCAGTGGTTTCATCAAGCCAGTCGGCAGGGCCGGTACAAAATCTGTATTCAGTCCCAGCATGGCGAAAAATTTGCCAATCACTTCAATAATATACGTGAACACACCCGAGTTTCTCAGGACGCTGATGGCAATCAGCATGGCCACCAGATAAGGTATGATGCGAATAGCTACCTCAAATCCGCCCTTAGCGCCATCAACAAAGGCTTCGAAAATATTGACCTTCTTCCACAATGCTCCTGCGAGGAAAACCAAAAATATCAGCAGGATCAACCCATTGCTGATCAGTATGGAAACTTGTTGAAGGCCTGCCCGATCAAGGGAAGAGAGATAGGTAATCAATAAACCGACCAGCACGGAAATGCTAAGTATCCATGCAAGGATCACGGGCTGCAGCAAGTTTATCTTCTGTCTTAGCGACACGGCGATCATCGCCGCGATAGTGGATACAAAGGTCACCACCATGCAGGGGATAAAAATGTCCGTGGGATTTGCTGCCGGAGGTGTGGCGGCAGCCCTTATGGCAATCGTGCTGATGGGTATCAGGGTCAGGCCGCTGGCATGAAGGCAGAGAAACATGATCTGCGAATTGCTGGCGGTTTCCTTATTTGGATTGAGTTCCTGCAACGTGTCCATCGCCCTTAGCCCAAATGGAGTTGCGGCATTGTCCAGGCCAAGAAGGTTGGCAGAAAAATTCATCATCATTTGTCCGAAGGCAGGGTGGTTTTTGGGTAATTCTGGAAATAGTTTCGAAAAAAATGGCGCCACGATCCTGGAAAGGAAACTGATGGCGCCAGCTTTCTCACCGATCCGCATAAACCCAAGAAACAGAGCCATGATACCAACCAGTTTCAGAGAAATATCAAACCCATCGTTGGCAGCTTTGAATATGCCTTCGACAAGGGTGACAAAGATCTGCTGATCATGAAAAAAGGCCCATTTGATAAAAGCTATGGCAAAAGCCACTATGAAGAAGGATACCCAGATATAGCTTAGTACCATGTGACAAAGAAAAAGTAAATCCCATTCAAAACCTATCTTTGCACACTCTTTAAAAATTAAACAAGTAGTATGGCGTTAAAGGCCGGCATAGTAGGATTGCCGAATGTGGGAAAATCAACACTGTTCAATGCTGTGAGCAATAGTGCAAAGGCACAGGCAAGCAATTATCGTTTCTGTACGATCGAGCCAAATATAGGCCTCGTTGATGTTCCGGATCCGAGGATCACTAAATTAGCCGAACTGGTGAATCCAAACAGGACAGTACCCACACAAATTGAGATTGTGGACATAGCAGGGCTCGTTCGCGGAGCGAGCAAAGGAGAAGGTTTGGGGAATAAATTTCTGGCCAATATACGCGAGGTTGATGCGATCATACATGTGATCCGTTGTTTTGAAGACGAAAATATTCTCCGCGATGAGGGTGCGATCAATCCGGTCGGGGATAAAGAGATCATCGATGCAGAACTACAACTCAAAGACCTGGACAGCGTGGAAAGAAAATATTCACGGATGGAAAAGCTCGCCAAAACCGGGGATGCACGCACGAAGTTCGAATTTGACATTGTTGGTAAGTGTAAACGAACCCTGGAACAGGGAAAAAGTATCCGGGAGCTTCAACTTGACAAAGACGAAAGAACCGCCATTGCAGATCTCTTCCTGCTGACCGAAAAGCCCGTCCTTTATGTTGCCAATGTGGATGAACCCTCCATGCATACCGGCAACAAATTCTCTGAGGCGCTTAAGGCAGCGGTGAAAGGCGAAGATGCAGAAGTAATCATTATGAACAACAGCGTAGAAGCGCAGATAGCGGAAATGGAGGATCTGGATGACCGCCAGTTATTCATGGATGAATACAAGATGAAGGAACCTGCCCTCAACAGACTGATCACCTCAACATACCGCTTGCTCAACCTGAAAACCTACTTCACTGCAGGCGTACAGGAAGTGCGGGCATGGACCATACACGAAGGTTGGAAAGCCCCCCAGGCAGCAAGCGTGATCCATACTGATTTCGAAAAGGGATTTATAAAGGCCGAGGTGATCGCATTCGATGATTTTGTGCAGTATGGTTCCGAGGCCGCATGCCGTGAAAATGGCAGGCTCAGGATTGAAGGCAAAGAGTATATCGTCAAAGACGGGGACGTCATGCACTTCCGGTTCAACGTCTGACCCTAAAACACATTGTAGCCCAGGCTGACATAATAGATTCCTCCAATTTCGGGGTTACCAAATGATGTCTTGTAATAATCGTTGAACAGGTTGGTGGCCCCGAGTTTCACCAACACACTTTGTTTTGGAAATTTGTAACTGACCTGCGCGTCCACGGTTGTATAGCCATTGATTTCACCCTGACGAAAATCGCTTTCATAGTAAAATCCATCCTGGTTCCTCATATTGATATTGAAGCCGAATCTTTTTTCTTTCCCGAATCCTGTGTTGCTGAATCCGGCAATGAACCGGTATGAAGGTGTGTTGAAAAAGGAGACGAATCCGGGATCAACATCTTTGATCTTGTCGGTACTGACATTAGCCGTGAGTACGAAATTTCTACCAAGCAACAGATCGGCGCTCATGCCAAATCCATAGGTTGTAACCTTGCTCTTACTGTTAATCGCCACTGATATACTTCTCCTTGTGGAAGAGGTGAACAGTTTGGTAGGGTCGCCGGGAACCATCGATTGTAAGACGATGGTCCTTCCCAGGAGATTATCATACTTACCATAATAGCCATAGGCATCGATCAGCAATTTTTTATTGATCAACCCCTTGTATCCCAATTCAAAAGACTTGAGGGTCTCAGCTTTGTACTCTCCAAATTGCGGCGTCACCAACAAGCCAAGCGCTTCGTTCGCGGGCATGGTGCTGCCGAGTAATGCGGCTCCTGCCGCCTGGACACTGGGAACAGTATAGACCGGGTTGGTATTGAATTGATAAAAATCGCGGAGCTCGGGAAGGCCGCCAAGCAGTACCGTGCCCCCGCCTACGACGAGGTTGATCCACTGGTTCTGGGTTGTTGGGAATCGATATGCTGTCTGGTAAGAGGCGCGGATGTTATGATCGGGGGCAACTTTGTATACCGCCGAAAACCTTGGCGTGAACCTTCCTTTGAAATTTTCGTTCTTGTCGAACCTGCCTGACAGGGACAATTTGAGTTTCTCTTCAAACACTGATTTCGAAACCTGGGCATAGGCGCCGACCTCATTAATTTTTATCGGTCCTGTTGTGTCTGCGAACAGCGTGCCTTGTGAGTTCAGCACATACTGTTTGAAACTGGCGCCAACAAGCAGGTCCACCACTTTCAACTCGCGGAAGTGGTATTGCCCTTCCACGAGGTAGAGGTCGGATTTGTCAAGGAAGCGACCACCACCTTCTGAAATGGGTGTACCCTTCACTTTGTCGAACAGTGCATTAAAAGTGGAAGAGCCAGCCTCCGGGCGGCCATTATCCGCAAAGGTCCTTGCCCCACTATGGGCGTTCAGATCAGGTGTGGGGTTGAAAGCGCCCCCTGTTGCCAATGCCTGAACATATGGCGACACCTTAGAAGTAAGAAAGTCCTGAGCATACTGCTGATACCAGGTAGCACTGGGCTTCCAGGCCTCATTGAACAAACGTGTAGTAATGGTAGCATTATAAGAATCTCCCGCATTCTCCTGCGTGGTATATCCTCGGATGAACCAGTTGTTATGTTTGATCTCGAGCTTGTACTGGCCGGTCTTAAGATTTTTGAGTGAATACCGGTCACTGCCGGTGTAGACGGTGTTTCCTGTACCCCAATATCCCACCAGAGATGCCTGAATAGCATCGGTGATATTATAATAGATGCCTCCGGAAAGTTTCACATTCACCGTATTGTTACTAACCACATCCTTCTCATCATAACCTGTCCTTGAAACAGGAAAATTATTATACGAACCCACTGTCGAATCAAGATAGGCTGCCGCAGCATTGTACAGTGGCTCTGGCAGCGTGGTTTGTAGTTGCTGTTTGATTCCATTAGATACCAGGCCGAGGACAGGAAGCGCCGGGTCGGCAAGGTTCAACGTCGTTTCATCTCCATAAACATTCACCCCGTCATAGTTGGGATCCGAAAGGCGGTCACCTGGTTTTACATCGCCATACTGATTTTGAGAAATATCTCCTGCCCGGTAATTGCTCCGGTCGTTGGCTACCCAGTCTTTCGCCTGAATCATCTGTGCACCGATCTTGAAGGCAAGGCGATCATTGATCTTTTTTCCCCATCTAAGACTCCAGTCGTGATACGCCGAAGCATTCTCGCGTTGGCGATGATCGGTGTGCATGACACCGGCCTTTAGCTGGATACTTAGACCCTGATACTTGAATGGATCCTTGCTGTTGATTAAAAGCGTACCATTCATACCTCCCGGGCCATACAAGGCAGAAGACGCGCCTGGCAACAGTTCCATGCTTTCCACGTCCAGTTCGGTTATGCCTATTACTGAACCTACGGCAAAGTTGAGGCCTGGCGCCTGGTTGTCCATTCCATCGACGAGTTGATTGAGGCGAGCGTTACCACTGAGATTAAAACCGCGGGTGCTGGGTGTGGCGAAAGTGAGACTCGAATAAACAAGGTCAACTCCTTTGACCTGACGCAACATGTCATAATAACTTGTCGAGGGCGTATTGGTGATGTTGGCGGTGCTTATTCTTTCTATCGAAACTGGAGATTCGAGTATGCGTTCAGGTACACGACTGGCCGATACCACCACTTCTTCGCCAAGGGAAGAAGTGGGTGCAAGGGAAACACGGATGGTTTCATTCGGTCCATTGACCACCAGTTCCTCGGCACTGAATCCGATCGAACTGAACTGAAGCGTGATGGGAAATGACTTCGGAACACTTATCTTGAAGTAACCACGCTCATCAGAAAAACTACCATTTGTTGTACCCTTCACAAGTACTGACACGGCAGGGAGCCCCTGATTATTATCTGTACTTACAATGTTTCCTGAAAGTTGTGTGGACTGAGAAAATACTGCGGAGGGAAGAAGGAAAGCCGAAAAAAAGTAGAGCGCAGTGAGGAGTATGCAGTTTCTCATGTGGCTAGTTTTTGTTAGGAATATATGGGACCAAAGTACACTTTGTGTTCATAGAGGAAAAATTTATTTAACTCTGCTTTCTTCGAACCCCAGACTCACACGCGAGAATAGAAAGTCATTATATTCGGGCCATGAAAACCGACAGATTTACGGGGCAGACGAATTTTTACAGAGGAAAAGTTCGCGATGTGTATACGATAGGTGAAGACTGGCTTGTGATGATCGCTTCAGACAGGATCTCTGCATTCGACGTAATACTCCCGCGGCCTATCCCGTTCAAAGGACAGGTACTTAACCAGATCGCTGCCTATATGCTAAACGCCACCAGGGACATTTGTCCAAACTGGCTGGTAGATGTTCCGGCACCTGTTGCATCTATTGGAAAAAAATGCCTGCCGTTCAGGATAGAAATGGTTGTCAGGGGAAATCTCACCGGGCATGCATGGAGAACTTATTCATCTGGCAAACGAATGCTCTGCGGCATTGCCATGCCGGAAGGCATGAAGGAGAACGACTATTTTTCGGAACCGATTATAACTCCTTCCACCAAGGCAGCGGCAGGTCATGACGAGGACATATCCAAAGAAGATATCATCAGCCAGGGTATTTGTACCACCGCAGAATGGGAAACAATGGCGGCCTATACTCTCGGGCTATTTGAGCGTGGAAGGGAAATGGCTGCAGCACAGGGACTGATCCTCGTAGATACAAAGTATGAATTTGGCAGGGTCGGTAACGAGATTTACCTGATGGATGAGATTCATACACCGGATTCATCCAGGTATTTTTATGCCGAAGGTTTTGAAGACAGGCAGGCTAAAAATGAAAGGCAATTGCAACTCAGCAAAGAATTTGTAAGGGAGTGGCTGATCGCGAATAATTTCATGGGAAAGGAAGGCCAGGAAGTTCCACTGATGACGGATAAATGGCTGACGACCATCAGTGCGCGTTATATAGAACTGTATGAGAGAATGATTGGAGAAAAATTCCATCCTGAACCGCTTGATCCCGCTGAGGTGAGTGAAAGAATCGAGCGGTCGCTAAAGAATCTGTTATAAATGAAAAGCCGCAAAGCCGCAGTTGTTAACTACGCACCTTGCGGCCTGTTATTGTGCAACGGGATCTGTTGCGATCCTGGTTGTGGATTATTGCTTTAGCATGGTTGTCTGCATTTTTGTTCCACCAGTGGTAACGATCACATGATACATGCCATGGCTGAGATCTGTAATGTTCACCTGGATCTGATGAAGAATCTGTGATTTTTCAAATTCAACCGTTCTTGCTGGTATGCCATATGCATCGTAGAGGATGACAAGCGATTTACCCAACGCCGCTGACGAATAACTGAGTGTGATCACGTCCTTCGCAGGATTTGGATAGGCAGTGAGCCCCTCTTTGACGGAGGGTCCGGCAACCGTGCTGAAACTTGACACCACATAAGGATTTGTAACCGTAACCATGACATCATCCGTAGAGGTTGCGCCTTTATTATCCTTAGCGGTAAGACGATATACATAATTGCCTTCCTTGAGCCCGCTTACATAAGTGTTCACACCATTTGGAGAGGCGATCACATCACCGTCGGGACCGCTGATCTTAGTCCAGGACAGTGCTTCCAGATAGCCATCATTGTCACTTGATTCATAACCGGTGAGCAGAACTGTTGGATAAGATATTTTAACAGTCTTGTCCTGACCTGCGTTGGCCACTGGCGGCTTATTCGTTGAAGCGGTCACGGTAATCGTAACATCGTCAAAGGAAGATGCACCCTTGTTGTCTGTTACCGTAAAGCGATACACGTATACTCCTTCAACCAGACCCGAAAGATAACGGTCGGCACCCTTCGTGTCTTCGATCACCGCACCAGTCGGTCCGCTTACTCTTGTCCAGGCAAAGGCAGCGATCCATCCGTCAGTGTCCCTTGAACGATATCCTCTCAACAACACTTTTGGACGGTCAACTGATGTGACCTGATCAGCGCCTGCATCGGCGATAGGCAGTTGGTTGATCTTTGTTTTGGCAGGATTGTTCACTGTTACTTTCACATCTGCCGAGCTTGAATCACCCCTGTTGTCTTTGACCGTTACACGGAAAACATACACACCTTCCAGCAAGTCCGCAGCATGAGTGGTTACGGCATGGCAGTTTTCGATATTGCATACTGCGGGTCCGCTAAGCTTGCTCCAGTACACAGACTTCAGATAACCATCCGTATCTTTTGAACGGGTAGCATTTAGTAGGACGGTTGTATACGAAGTCGTAATCGTTACGTCATCTCCGGCATCCGCTATTGGCGCCTTGTTATCGATCGCGTTCACTGTAACCTTTACATCATCAGTTGAAACAGCTCCACGATTATCGGTCACTGTAAACCTGTATATGTAAACGCCGACTGTAAGACCCGAAACATAGGTGTCGGCCATCTTGCTGTTTTCAATTATATCAGATTCAGGGCCACTGATTTTGGTCCAGTAGAATGATGCGAGGTAGCCGTCGGTATCTTTTGACTCATGTCCTTGCAATAATACTCGTGGCCGATCCATGTTGGTGGTTTGGTCCGGGCCGGCATTTGCAATCGGCGCATTATTTGGCGCTGGCTTGCTGGCTGGTGCCGGAAGAACAGTCACCACTACCTGGTCGGAAGACACCGCATTGTCATTGTCGGTCACGGTCACCTGGAAGGTGTACACACCCTGAACGAGGTTTGAAACGGAAGTGATCGCTGAACCAGGATTCACGATGGTGGCCGAAGGGCCACTGATCTTTGTCCAGAGGATTGATTTTATGGTTCCATCAGCATCGGATGATCCGGAGGCGCTGAGGTTGACTGAATTTGTTACATCCAGTTTGATTTGAACGTCTGCACCTGCTCTGGCTACCGGTGCGATATTCACAGGCACGGGTGCCGGAAGAACAGTCACCACTACCTGGTCGGAAGACACCGCGTTGTCATTGTCGGTCACGGTCACCTGGAAGGTGTACACACCCTGAACGAGGTTTGAAACGGAAGTGATCGCTGAACCAGGATTCACGATGGTGGCCGAAGGGCCACTGATCTTTGTCCAGAGGATTGATTTTATGGTTCCATCAGCATCGGATGATCCGGAGGCGCTGAGGTTGACTGAATTTGTTACATCCAGTTTGATTTGAACGTCTGCACCTGCCCTGGCTACCGGTTCGATATTCACAGGCACGGGTGCCGCGTTTACGGTTACTGAAATATCAGCAAAACCAGTTGCCCCTTTATTGTCAGTGAGGGTAAGCCTGAATACATAATTTCCGGCAACAAGACCGTTTACCGTAGTAGTGGCCGTTGATGCAGTTATAATAGATGCCGCAGGGCCGGATATTTTCGACCATGCATAGGTTGCTATTGATCCATCGGAATCAGATGATCCCGTGCTGTTCAGGGAGATGCTGGAAGCAGGCAGAGTAATACTGGCTGGTCCTGACACCTTCACGAGCGGAGCCTTGTTTGGAATGGCGGAACCCGCAGCGACATTTACGGTGAGGGTATCCTTTGCGAACGACGCGCGGTCGTCCACAACAGTCAGCTGGAACTGGTAAGTTCCTGCGATGGTGAGTCCTGAAACCGTAGTTGAAGAGCCTGTCCCCAGCGGCGTGGTGATCACACCTGCATTTGGTCCAGAGATCTTTTTCCATACATATCTTACGATATGACCGTCGGCATCAGAAGATGCCGATGCATCGAGGTTCACTACGCCGGCCGCAGTAGTGGTAGCAAGTCTATCTGCGGTTTTAGCAATCGGAAGTTTATTAACGGCGGCACCTTTGCGCTGGCCAAGGAACCATTCATACACGTTGACGGCACCATCCCAGACATAGTTGGTATCCGTATACACGCGATCCCAGACCACATGACCGCCTGTAGGCCATATGACCTTCAGCGGCTTTACAGCAGGGTTCAACGCATTCATTTTGTTTACGGCTGCTTCGGTACAGGTGTATGACACAACATTGTCATCAGCAGCATGCCAACCCCAGAAGGGCATATTGTTTTTTACCATGTAGGCTGCATTGTTGAAAACGCAGGGGGGTGAAATGGCCGCTGACGCAGCGATATTATCAGCGTACTTCTGTGCTCCGGAAATATATTTATATGTTCCACCGGCACCCATACTAAGACCGGTAAGATAGATCCGGTCAGGATCTATCTGAAGATTTTCTTTCGCATATTTGATCAGGTCATCGATAAGTACTTCGGGCCACATTCCATATTTTGAAGGACATTGAGGAGAAAGCACCAGGAAGGTTTCAGTTTTGCCATTCCAGTTGAATGTCATGTTGTGACCCCACCTGATTATGCGGGGAATACCACAACAACCCACATTAGCGAGTTCGGTAGTTCCATTACCTCTTTCACCAATTCCATGGAGGAATATAATGACGGGGTATTTTGTTGTAGTCTGGTTCGCATAATCACGCGGCTTATATTCAAGGAAGCCAATTGATTCTCCGGTTGAAATGGTAAGATGTTTTTCAATTTGCTGGGAAAAGGACGGGAAAAATCCAGCAAGGATCAGGACGGTCAGGCATAGGCCTCTGACTGAGTGGGTACAGATTTTCATTAGGTTGGATTTTCGGATTAAAACGGATTTCGGTATCAGCTAACTGATCTACAAAGAAAAGCACAAATGGGTCAAAGATGCAACTCCGATTTCAAAAAAATCGACGAATCAAATGATAATCAGTTTTAAATTAAGAGTAATCTATTAAAAATCTTCTCGTTAGAGTGAGGCCCCGGAAAGGCCGCCGGGAAAAAACATTTATAAAAGTAAAATTACGATAGTTTTTTTCGCAGGCGAGACTTGTTAAATTCCGTAATCTCTTTATGTTTTCCCTTGCGCAATAGCTTTCTCTCGGTTTCAGGTAACCGATATTGGTGCTGACAAGCTGCAGAACAGCAACCAGCATACCTTTCCCTGCATTCATCGCACTGAATAAAAAGCAGGTGGCAGGCTTCATTTCGACAATTTGTATGTGTGTCGGCAGGCTTTCCGCACTGATGACATTGTGCAATAACATCAGCGGTTATTCTTTCACCAAGACGATCATCGAATACAAAGTTTTTCCCCCTGAACTTATTATTAAGGCCTTTTTCCTTAACTGTATTTGCATAATTGATGATCCCGCCTTCGAGATGAAATACATTGACAAAACCGCGGTGAAGCAGGTAGGCACTGGCTTTCTCGCAACGAATGCCGCCAGTGCAATACATGATTATGTTTCTTTCCTTATCTTTCTCTAACAGTTCCACGGACATGGGTAACTGTTCACGAAAAGTATCGCTGGGAATTGCTATCGCGCGATCAAAATGCCCAACTTCATACTCATAGTGATTGCGCATATCTACCACAATGGTCCGGGGATCTTCGGTCAGTTCGTTAAACTGTTCCGCATTCACATATCGGCCCTTGTTCTTCATATTGAACGCAGGGTCATCAATTCCATCGGCCACAATTTTTGCTCTGATCTTGATCTTCAAAACCCAGAATGACTTGCCGTCATCATCAACCGCGATGTTCAGACGGGTGCCTGTAAAATCCGGAGATGTTTCCATGAAAGTCTTGAAAGCCTGAAAGCCCGAAGTGGGAATACTGATCTGTGCATTCACCCCTTCGCTGGCGATATAAATTCGTCCGAAGACCTTCCATGCAGAAAAAAGTACATAGAGTTCATCCCGGAAGTGGTCAGGTTCAGGAATAATAAAATATTTGTAAAAGGACAGCGTAACCCTGGGCTCAGTCTCCTGGTATAAACGCTCTTTGAGTTCCTTCTGTGAAACGCGGTTGTGTAAAACGGCCATTACTCTGAAATTTTAAGGACACTTGCCTTGTGAACAAAATTTCGAAGCCGCAAATATACGTCAGATCTTTTTTCTTGATCGAAGGAAGAGACTTGCCGTAAGTGCACCCATACCACCTGCCAGGGCCCCTATCACTGCGGTAACCAGGATCAACAGGACCACGGAGCCCTGCAACGGCAGTATTGCGGCCATTTTAGGTGCCAGAACAGTTTCGTTTCGCAGATTGATAACGACAGCTGCCACCGCCCATAAGATCAATATTCCGAGAAAACCCGAAACCCATGCTTTTCCAGGTGACTGGGGCAGGGTCACCGCCACGATGGCAGCAGCCACGGCCACGGACCACCACGGCAGCCAGATCCCGGCTACCCAGGCGAGAATGGCGGTAAACAATATGGCCATGAGGCTTCTCACTGAGTCAAGTTAATTGTTGAAATACATTTGGAATCTAATTCTTTTATCTGCTTCCTCCCCCTTCTTCATCTTCCACAACCGATAATACTCGCCCTTCGCCCAATTGTTCACTGAACCATCATAATATTTGCTTCCGGGATTTCCGCTCTGACCACCGGGATAGATGCCATAAGCCTCCGGTTCATCTTTCATTTCCACCACCATTCTCCAGCTGGGACCATGAAATTGTTTGAGGGCGTTGATCACATTAACGCCACCCCCTGTATTCAGGTGGTACCTGCTGAATGGTTCCAGTCGCAGCAGGTGCCTCAAACCTGCATCTTTGAAGTGATTCCAGGTTAACGCTGAGCTTTCTTCCGCCTTTTCCCATTTCGGAACAGAAAGGAGCCATGCCTGTGTAACGATATTTGAGAGCGTCTCTTTTGCTGGCGTATGGATATTATCAATAAAAGAAAATGAGCTGTCTTTGATAAGTGCCTCCAGTAAAGTGTATTGATCGGGTTTTACCGAAGGCGACGGTTGCAGCGAAAGTTCATCATGCCAGATCAGCAATTCAACCTGGTTGAACCAGGTAGTGAAGATGGCGACACCACGCTCCTCATTATCATTTCTGAAGTTCCATTTATTGAGTATGTCAAGGTATTTGAGTTGGGCAGGTGAAAACCGGGAACTGTCAAGATGGGCCAGCATCAGGGGCACAGCGCTTGCCGCAAATGCGTTGTAGTTGTCGTTCTGCATTTTTTGCATATCAACTGGTGTAATCTGTTGCATTTGCCCAAGTTTTCTGTTGATGGTCAGGCCCCGATAAAGGTCATAGCTTCCTCCGAGGTAATAGGGATAGCTGCTGTCTGCGGGCAGTTGATTAGCACTGCTTACGAAACCCCTTACCGGGTTCAGGAGATGTGGATTTTCATCCTGCGGAATGTTGCCCTGCCATCGGTAAGTGCTATCGATTCCCGGCATGATATAATCCCCCTGTCCTTTCCACTTTGCGGGAAAAGAGCCCTGGTGCCAGATGGCAATGTCACCTGTGCGTGAGGCAAAAGCAAAATTCTGTCCAGGACAAATAAAGCCTTTGATGGCATCTAGGTAGTCCTGATAGTTCTCTGCCTGATTGAGAAGATAAAAAGTTTTGAGTTCATTAGAGCCTTCCTGTGCCTTCCATTTCACAGCCAGATGACGACTGCCATCAGTGCGCGACCGGCCCGTGAAATGTTCATCATAAATAACGGGACCGAATTCAGTGGTGGCGACCGTGTCGATGATTGCAACCCCTCCCTTAATGCGGAATGTGTCTACTTGTTTTCCGGCGTTCGCCCATTCGCCATTATAGCGGTATTCATTATGCGATTCATCGCGGAACCTGATTTCATAATAATCCATTACGTCACGTGCCGCATTGGTAACTCCCCATGCTATGTTCTCATTATAACCGATGACAATCGAAGGAGCACCGGGAAAGCTCACTCCATACGTGCTGAAGCCCGGTGTGGTGATCTGCATTTCATACCAGAGTGAAGGAAGGTTCAATCCCAGGTGGGGATCATTGCAGAGTATCGGCCTGCCTGATCTGGTTTTGGAGCCGGCAACCACCCAGTTGTTACTCCCATTGTCCCTGTCTGTTTTAATTGAAATGATACTGGTTGAATCACGCAAGTTGAAATAAGCAGTATCGGCGCCGGCAGGCACCTCCGGAATTAAACCCGGAGGTGGAAATGCAGTACCTTTTGGAATGATGGGATCTACGGAATCAGGTTGAAGCGGATACAGCTTCTGTAGGTCGGCAAGGGAAAAAACCGCCTTAGCGTTGGTGTACTCAATGTCGGACTCACTACCCGTCAGGTCATAACTCATGTATTTTAGAAACAAGGCCGTTTTTAAATTGGTCCAGGGCTCTGGTGCATAGCCCAGCAATTTGTATTCTATGGGGAAATCCCTGGAAGCCAATTGGCTGATGAAAGCATTTGCTCCTGCTGTGTATGCCTTCAGCGTCATGGCTGTACTTGAATCCTTCAGCATAACCTCAAGGGACCGCCTTGCTCCGGCAACCATACCCAGCCGACGCATATAACGATCGTTGTTCAGGAAGGCGCTGTCGGGCCCCACACCCAGCACTTCAGCCAAACGTCCTGCCGCAGCGTGTGTCTGAAACTCCATCTGCCATAACCGGAAACGAGCGTGGAGATAACCCTGAACAAAAAATGCATCTTCTTCTTTCTCAGCAAAAAGATGTGGAACGAGGCGTTCATCCAGGTATACATTAACCTTGCCTTTCAGGGAATCAAAATGCAGGTCGGTGGAATAATTCATACCTGCAGCATCGGCGTTTCGCCAGAATCCGGTTTGCGGACTAAGCAGTCTTCCAATGGCCGGCACCGGGCCCAGTGGCCGGTCAAGGGCCATGAGCATGAGAATCGTGATAGCAGTCGAAAGGAAAAAAGAAAAGAACCGCATAAATCAAATCTAAGGATTTACTGATAACCTGAGGAGCTTACTCAGTTCTTCGGCCAGCACGCTGATTTGTTGAACAGTGTTGAATGAATGGATGACGATCCTTATGCGTTCTGTGCCAGGCGGCACAGTAGGTGATAATATGGGACGAGTATCTAATCCCGTTGCCTGCAGTGCGGTGGCGATTTTTCTGACCATTTCGTTTCCGGGAATCATCACCGCCTGGATGGGGGTATTCGTTGATGTACCTGAGATGCCTTTTGTCTGGTCGCGGAACTGCTTAGCCAGCGCATTCAGTTTCAGTCGTTCTTCGGTAAGTTGCGGAAATACCGCGTATGCCTCAGCAATAGCCGACACATTGATGGGCGGCATTGCGGTGGTAAAAATAAAGGACTTGCTGAAATTGACGAGGTAGTCTCTGAGCGACCGGGATCCCAGTATTGCTGCTCCATGACAACCCAGCGCCTTGCCAAATGTAACTATCCTCGCGAAACAGGCATGTACGAGCTGGCAATGCTGCACCAAACCTTCCCCCCTTGCGCCGACAATACCTGTTGCATGGGCTTCGTCGACGATCAGGAGCGCACCGTGACGATCACAGATGGTCGCCAGGTCATTCAATGGTGCAAGGTCTCCATCCATGGAGAACAGCGATTCTGTTACAACAAAAACTTTACCGCTGGCCTGCTTTAGTTTACTCTTCAGGTCATCAGGATTATTATGGTCAAATGAAAATGACCGTGCGGCACTCAGGCGTATCCCATCCCTTATCGAGGCGTGACTCAACTTATCATACACAATGGTGTCTGTTCTGGTTGCTATGCAACTGATCAGTCCGAGGTTGGCATCATAACCTGAATTGTATAGCAGGGCGGCTTCGGAGTGATGAAATTCCGCTATTAGTTTTTCGGTGTCTTCGAAGAGCCCGGAATTTCCGCTGATCAGCCGGGAACCTGTTGAGCCGAAATGTCCGGCCGCGGACTGATTGATTCTCTCGGGGCGGATGAGTCCGTTGGTGACAATACCCAGATAATCATTCGTGCAGAAATCGATGCCTTTATTGGTGGTGAGCGAGCGGTACACTCCCTCCTTTTTACGAAGGTCGAGCCTGTCTTTAAGGAAGTCTTCGTCCATATCTTTGCGGAATCAATTACTAAATATACAGCTACATGGTCAGGGAGGATACTAAAAATATACTTGGTCTTCAGTTGCCTACAGACCCCAGATGGGTGGACCTTGCCGCCATTTCACTGGAGGAGATCTTAACCGACCACGCTTACTGCGAACAGAAAGCCGCCACCAGTTGCATCTCCCTGATACAGCGCTATCCCGACAAGCACAAACTGGTTGAAGAACTTTCTCCTATTGTCACCGAAGAGTGGGGCCATTTCCGTTTGGTTTATTCCGAACTGATGAAACGGAATCTCAAACTGGGCAAACAACGTAAAGACCTTTACGTAAATAAATTGATGGAATTTCAGGTCAAGGGTGCAGGCGAAGAGGACATCCTGCTGGACAGGCTGCTTATCTTCGCGCTGATCGAAGCAAGAAGTTGCGAAAGATTCAAACGACTTAGCGAAGGGCTTGAGAACGAGTATTTACAGCACTTTTATCGTCGTTTTATGGAAAGTGAGGCCGGACACTATCACCTCTTTATTGAATTGGCAGAAACCTATGTGGACAAACAAAAAGTTCGGCAACGCTGGAAGGAATGGCTGGACTTCGAAGGCGAAATGATCGGTACTCTCGAAGTACGTGGCGACCGTATGCACTGATTTGATTTACGAAAAAACGGCAAGGTTTCGCAGAAACCGACAATAACGAGTATGCCATTGCGCCATTACATGAATCAATATTTTACTCTTTTTCTGCAAAATATTTCAGCTCCTCATCCAGGTCCAGAAAGGGATAAACTTTCAGCAGGTCTTTGGTTTTCTCCGCATTCATCAACATAAATTTTTTATGTGCCTGCGTGGTAGAATTGAAAGGCTTATGTTTTCTTGCGTTTACAACCTGGCGAACTTCCTTGATCAGTTCCCTGGATCCCTCATCAACAAATGTTTCAATGAAATGTTCAAGCACGAAATTAGTAGCCTGGTAATTGGGATGTACCAGGTCCAAATCATAAAAACGGTAATCGCGCAGCACATCGATTACCAGCTCATAAGCAGGAAAATAATATAACTCCGGAAATTTATTCACCAGGTGATGAACGGCTTCGATAAGCCTGGCTTTGCTCCTGTTGTTATTGATCACACCATCGCGGATATGCCGCACAGGACTGATGGTAAAGATCACTTTGAGTTTAGGATTGAATTGAAAAAGACGGTATAACATCAGGTCCATTGATACGATCACCTCCTCAACGGACATCAGGTGTTTGCTGAACCAGTTACCGGGTGCGCGGTGACAATTAGCAACCGGTCGCATCTGCTGGTCAGTTAACTGATACGAATAAGCAGAGCCGAGGGTGATCACCAGCCAGCCGGCAGTTTTCAGAAATTCGTGAGCTCGTTGTATGGATTCATTGATCTGGAACAGTACCTGCTGCTGATCTGCGCCAGAATAGCGACTGTGGTGATCCCAGCTCTGCCAGAGCTCATTTAGAATAAAAAGGTCTTCCTCTTTATACACTTTCTTTTCTATATGACTGATCACTGACGCCGCTACACTTGAGGGTTCGAATAGAATTCCGTTCGGATTCTGTAGCACATTGAATTTCAGCGCCGCGAGGTTGTCGCCAATGTGTTCAGTGAAACAGGAACCCGTAACGAGTATTTTATCTTTGTAATTGATCCGGATATCTGGGGCCGCGATGGGTATGTCCAGCATCAGTTTCATAGCAGGAAAATTTCATTGGCAAGGGCTGAGGCCTCGGAGAGAGCCTCCTTGTTGATATCGGCGAGCAGATGCTGGTCTTCGAAATAAGGTATCAGCAATTCTGTGTTCATATTCCCTACCAGGTCGTCATTTGCCATTGGGCAGCCACCGATTCCCTTCATGGCCCCATCGAACCGTCTGCATTTGGCTTCAAGAGCAGCATCGATCTTTTCCTTCCAGTTGAAGCGGTGGGAATGCAGGTGGACCCCGATGTCGGTACTGGGCAGCACGCTCACCAGGCTATTCGTCATATCAAAAACCTGTTGCGGTGTGGCAAGTCCGACAGTGTCGGCCAGTGATATGATATCAATGCCCAGCCGGATCATCTGCTCTACCCATTTGAAGACGATCTCTTCAGAATAAGGGTCGCCGTAAGGATTTCCGAAGGCCATGGAAATATAGATGACCAGCTGCTTATTATTTTGTTCACAGATCCCCTGGATCTCCGCAACGCGTTGCATGGATTCTTCGATGGTGGAATTGGTATTTCTGAGCTGGAAGGTGTCCGAGATAGAAAACGGAAAACCCAGGTAGTCAATATTCGCATGGGCTGCGGCTTCTTCCGCTCCCCTGGTGTTGGCGATGATGGCCAGTAGTTTGGTTTTTGTGCCTTCGGTATTCAAGCCATACAACACTTCATCCGTGTCGGCCATCTGAGGTACTGCTTTCGCAGAAACAAAACTGCCAAAATCGAGTGTATGAAATCCAACCTTGAGCAGTGTATTGAGGTACTTAATAATCAGGTCGTTCGGTACGTCGGTTTTCCAACCCTGAAGCGCATCTCGGGGACACTCGATCAGGTCAATTGTGGTCTTTCTCGCCATACTTTGTAAATGTAAGCATTAACGCAAACGCTGCATCATCGCTTCATAAAGAATAATGCCGGTGGCCACAGACACATTGAAGGAGTCGAATTCTCCCGTCATCGGGATCGAAAATCTTTCATCAGCCGCCTTGCTGATATAGGATTGTACGCCTTTCCCTTCACTTCCCAACACGATACAGGTTGGCATACTGAAGTCTACGGATTGCAGTTTAACCATTTCCTTCATACCGGAAACCACTACCCGTATTCCTTTCAGATGCAGGTCGTCAATGGTTTTCAACAGACTGGACACCCGGCAGATTCGGATCTTTTCCAGCGCGCCCGCTGAAGCCTTCAGGGCCTCTTCATTCAGCGCTCCCACTCCTTTGTCGGGTACAATGATCGCCTGGGCGCCGCAACAGACGGCTGTCCTGGAGATACCACCGATATTTCTCACATCGGTAATGCCGTCCAGCATCACAAATAGCGGCGTTGATCCCAGGGCCGTAACCTCTGCGATGACCTGGGAAAGGTCTGCATACTCCACAACCGCGGCCTGCGCGATACATCCCTGGTGCAGTGATCGCGTCATGGAGTTGAGTTTCTCCGACGGGACAGTTTGTACGGGAATGTTTAACCGCCTGGCCATTTGTCTGATCTTACCGATGATCTCTCCGCTTACATTTGCCTGCAACAGGATCTTATCAATGGCCCTGCCGGATTCCATTGCTTCAACTACCGGCTGTCTTCCAACAATCAGCGCCGCCTTCACATTGGGTATTTTTTCAGAGTCTTCCATCTGCCATCATCAATTTAATTTTTAATATTGCCGCCACACTCAGTGAATCGGTGATCTCACCATTCATCACCATCAGGTATACCGTTTCAAAAGGGAGCTTTCTTACAACGAGCAATTCTGTTTCTTCCGGAGTAGCCTCACCTTGTTCAATATCCCTGGCAATGTAAATTATACCCCGTTCATCAGTAACAGAATTGCTGGTGTGGATGTCCATGAGTTTCTCCCAATGCCGGGCCACCAGCCCGGTTTCTTCTGCCAGCTCACGCTTTGCGGTTTCCAGCGGGTCCGTTCCCAGCGGGCAACCGCCTTCTGGAATTTCCCAGCAATATTGTTCCAGCGGAAACCGGTATTGACCTACCAGGTAAGTGTTGAAGGCATCATCGAGTGGAACTACTCCTATTGCCAGGTTCCTGAAATGAACCTTGCCGTAAATTCCATTTTTTCCCGACGGATTTAGTACTGCATATTCGGTCACCCGGATCCACGGATTCTCATATATCTCCGAGGCATTAAGTACAGTCCATGGATTCTCATCTGTGTTCATAAAGAAGAAAGGCTAGGTAGAACCCAGCCTTTTATTTTAGATATTAAATGCTTTTTTTACCCTGGGCACATAATCCAGTTTTTCCCACGTAAAGAGCTCTACCCTCTTCTTCACCACCTTGCCATCAGGGGATGCAAAAGATTTATCAACGAATTCGCTTTTTCGACCCATGTGGCCATAGGCAGCAGTTTCACTATAAATCGGATTGCGAAGTTTTAGTCTTTGTTCAATGAAATAAGGGCGCATGTCAAAAATGCCCGCGACGATTTTGCCAATCTCACCATCAGTCAGTTCGATCTTTGCGGTTCCGAATGTGTTCACGTTAATGCTGGTCGGTTGGGCGACCCCGATAGCATAGGAAACCTGCACAAGGATTTCGTCGCACACGCCCGCGGCCACAAGATTTTTGGCGATATGCCGTGTGGCGTAAGCCGCAGAACGGTCGACCTTTGAAGGATCCTTGCCACTGAAAGCCCCACCACCATGAGCACCTTTGCCTCCATAGGTGTCAACAATGATCTTTCTTCCGGTGAGACCAGTGTCGCCATGCGGACCACCAATCACGAATTTTCCGGTTGGATTGATGTGGTACTTTATCTTGTCATTGAACAGCTTACCATATTTTTTGTATTTTGTTTTGATCCGCGGAATGAGGATATTCCTGATGTCGTCGGATATCTTTTTCTGCATCTTCGCTTCTGTGTCAAAATCATCATGCTGCGTTGATACAACGATTGCATCGATCCGCACTGGTTTGTTGTTGTCGTCGTATTCGAGAGTCACCTGGCTTTTTGCATCAGGCCTTAAATATTTGATTTGTTTGCCTTCTCTCCTGAGCACGGCCAGTTCAAGCAGGAGTTTATGTGCGAGATCCAGGGCCAGCGGCATATAATCTTCTGTTTCGTTTGTGGCATATCCAAACATCATTCCCTGATCGCCCGCGCCCTGTTCTTCTTTTTTAGTTTTATCAACACCCTGATTGATGTCAGCTGATTGTTCATGGATGGCCGACAGTACACCACATGAACTCGCCTCGAACATGTACTCACTCTTCGTATAACCGATCTTGCGGATCACCCCACGAGCTATCTCCTGTACATCCAGGTAGGCCTTCGATTTAACCTCGCCCGCCAGGACCACCTGCCCGGTTGTTACCAGCGTTTCACAGGCAACCTTTGACTGCGGATCGAATGCAAGAAAATTGTCGATAAGCGCATCGGAGATCTGGTCGGCAATTTTATCGGGATGTCCTTCAGAAACGCTTTCCGAAGTAAATAAATAAGGCATAGTAAATGGTTGTTTTAATTTGGGTGCAAAGATAAGAGCCTGCCTTAAATCCTTGAATAAATTATTCGCAGTCTGGCCTTTTTTGCAGTGGCAGCGGCGCCTCCGAAAAGTACCACTCGTCCCGCGGCTACAGGAACATTCAGCAATACAGCCACTTTGTTCTTTAGCGTTACACCCGAAGTACCCAAATTGTCCGTGCCCGGGTTGGTGTAGTAAATATTATGCATGTAAGGGGCCTGTACTCGCAAAAGATAATTCGGGTAACCACCGGTTACAATGGTTTGTACATAGCGGGCGATGTTGAAGGTATAATTGTCGTTCTTGAAATTACCACCAAGGGTGGTGATATCGTAATAGGGATAAGAATTTGATTCGATATAAGCATTTCTGAGTGTAAAAGAGGAGTCGCCGGCAGCGGACTGTTTAACAGCTTCAACAAAAAGCGCCAGTGGCGGTTTATAAAACTCGTCAGACGACGGCACCTTATCAAAAATGAGCTCAGCACGATGGATTACGACGTTTGGAAAATTATCTAGTCCGGGAATTTTCACATCGATATATGAGCCTGGGGTCGACTGAACATAAAGTTTTTCCTCGTTGACGGCCCCATTGTTTAAATTGGCCAGGTAGTTATTTGAAGGCGTCCGTTTTACCAGATTAGCCTGGGGGTTGGTGGTCACGTAGGTAAACCTTGGTGCGATCGTGTCGGTGACGCCATTGTTCTGGATGCGACAGTAAAAAGTGATCTTCGTGCGTTTGGCATCGGTAAGATCAAAATACGCGAGACCCATTTTTTTTGTCGATTCATTCTCATTCACCTTTACCTGCAAACCCTTGAAGAAGGTCTTGAATAGTGAATCTCCGCTATATGCGTTCAGTGTGTCATACCCAATAAAACGGCGGGCAAAGGAAGTATCAATGGGAATTCGGAGTTCGCGGAAGTTTGAGGTGTCGCCGTCGTCGGCATACCTTGTTGAATCCCGTAGGTTTTTGAACTCAACAAGTTTACTGCCGAGAAGCTTCGACTCAACAGCAAAATCTGGCGATGAGAATGGATAAGCCTTGTAAGTAAAATCTGCGGAAGGATCTATTTCTCTTACTTCCACCTTTTGAATGGAATTACTGTCGCCATATGCGCTTGAATAACCCAGCGATAGTATGACCGAATCCACCTGCACGGATTCTTTGTTCACAAATGGATAGGATTTATAGCTGCCAGGAGTAAACGATGCAAAAATGGATGCGGTAGTTTTGCCGAATTCAGCATCGTTGTCGATTACTCCAAGAGCTTGCGGTTCTCCGTAAATACTAAGGGCTGTGTCCGGAGAAAGTTTCAGATCGGTGAATACATCAAGTACCGTGTCGACCGTATTTATCGTATCCACCGCCGGAATGAGTTCTGCACCCACTTCGGTAATATCTATTTTTGTACAGGAAAAATGAACCAGGGTAGCAGTAACGATAAGGATAAACCAGGCGATAAAAGTCCTCTTCACTGATCAGTTATTGTGTTGTGGATTAGTAGTGTTATGCTTATCGGGCAAGGTCGGCATATAACTGCAAATAGTCTGTTAAATCAGATTCTGCATTGTAGTTGAGTATTTTCTTGGCGCGCGCCTTACTAAATTCTTCGACAAGCTTTTTATCGATATTTTCTGCACCGAAAGTAATGGCATCTGCATACGTTGCGCCACCTCTCATCATTGCATTATTATTTGCTTCCTTGAAGGGTTCAAGGTCCTTGTCCTTGAGACCGCCATTAATGTTGATGAGCTTCAGGAAGTCGGCTCCGAATTTTTCCTTAAAGCTTGGGCTGCCGATTGAAAACACCACTTTGCTGTGCGAGAACACGGGTTCTTTCTTATAATACGTTTTCAGATAAAGCGGAATCAGACCGGTCATCCATCCACTGCAATGAATAATGTCGGGAGGCCATCCGAATTTCTTCACCGTTTCCAGTGCACCCTTGCAGAAGAATGCAGTTCGTAAATCATTGTCCTCATACCATTTTTCATGTTCGTCGTGAAAAATGAATTTCCTTTTAAACAGGTCTTCGTTGTCCAGGAAATACACCTGGAGTCGGGCATTGGGCAGAGACGCAACTTTGATCTGGAGGGGATAGTCGTCATTATCAATAGATACATTGATGCCCGACAACCGAACCACCTCATGGAGGCGGTGGCGCCTTTCATTGATGATGCCAAAGCGGGGCATGATACATCTTACTTCGAAGCCCCCTTCATTTGATTTTATCGCCAGCCTGTTGATGATCTCCGAAAACTCTGTGACTTCCAGATATGGAGACATTTCGCTGGCAATAAATAAAATTCTTTTCTTTGTCACCATTATAATAAAATTGCTGAATAGAACTATTTGAAAATTAGTTTGCAAAGTTAAGGTATTTAATCAAAAAATTTGGCTTGACGGCCTTTCAGAGGCATCCAAAACTCCATAATGGTTATTGTAAAAAAAGCTTCTGACCTATCAGAATACATTGATTTTCAGAAAAAGAAAGGAAATGTCGTCGGATTCACCCCAACCATGGGAGCCCTTCATAGCGGCCATCTTGAGCTCATTCGCAGGTCCACGGAGCTGTCGGGATCTACTGTTTGCAGTATTTTCGTCAACCCTACGCAATTCAATGATTCCGGGGACTATACCAGGTACCCAAAAAATATAGAATCAGACATCAAAATACTGGTTTCAGCAGGTACTGACCTGCTGTTTTTGCCCGAATTAGCAGAAGTTTACCCCACAGGAACCGGCAATCTGGAGGAGTATGATCTTGGCTACCTCAACACCGTTCTTGAAGGAAAATACAGGCCCGGTCATTTCCAGGGCGTGGCCCAGGTAATGAGCAGGCTGTTGAAGCTTGTCAAGGCCAACCTCCTGTTTATGGGTCAGAAGGATTACCAGCAGTGCATGGTGGTACAGCGTATAATCGACTTGCTGGGCATTAGTACCAGGCTGGTTACCTGTCCTACCGTTCGCGAAGACGATGGCCTTGCCAAAAGCAGCAGAAACCTCCGTCTCAGTCCTGAAGAGCGGGTTCTGGCCAAATTGATTTACCAGTCTATGGAGGAAATTAGTAGAAGGATTGATAATGATTCTCCTGCCATCATTAAAGAAGACACTGTGAGAAAGCTCACGAATGCTGGTTTCCGGGTCGATTACGTGGAAATTGCGATGGCGAATACACTCCAGCCTCTGGAACATTGGACCAGTCAAACCCCACTGGTTGTACTCGTTGCCGCATTCCTCGGCGAAACCAGGCTGATCGACAATATGTTGCTGCAATTGTAAACCTCTGTTCCAGTCCATTGTTTTTTAATAGTTTTGCGCCTGCTATGGAAATTGAATTACTTAAGTCTAAGGTGCACCGAGCAGTGATCACGGAGGCCAACCTTAACTATGTGGGCAGCCTGACCCTGGATGAAGACCTCATGGATGCCGCGAATTTGATCGAAAACGAAAAGATCCAGGTGGTGAATGTGAACAATGGCAAACGTCTCGAAACATATCTCATCAAAGGCAAAAGAGGATCCGGCGTCTGCTGCCTTAATGGGCCGGCTGCACGCCAGGGCGCCGTGGGTGACGTCGTAATTATCATTTCCTACGCCAGGATGGATTTCGAAGCCGCAAAGTCTTTTAAACCATGGGTCGTTTTTCCCAAAGAGGGTAATAAACTCTGAACATTCATTACCTAACTGAACCGGATGACAAAAAAGATCCTCGGCCTTCTTCAATACATATTCTTCCTGGGGCTCGGTCTTTTCCTGCTTTGGCTTACGCTTAGAAAATCAGACTGGAACAGTATTCTCAAAGACTTGTCGGGCGCCAATTACATCTACTTACTGCCGGCCACCATCACACTAATGCTCAGTCATTACATCAGGGCGCTGCGATGGCAGATTCTTATTCACCCATTGGGCTACAGACCAGGCATCATGAATACTTTTATGGCGGTTATGGTAGGATACTGGGCCAACCTTGCAGTTCCCAGGCTGGGTGAAGTGTTGAAATGTACGATACTCTCCAGGTATGAAAAGGTGCCTGCGGACAAGCTGGTGGGCACCATCGTGGCGGAACGCGCAATTGACGTGTGCAGTCTGGTTGTGGTGATGTTGATCGCCATTGTCACCCAATATGATCTCATAGGCAATTTTGCGTCAAGGAGTTTTGAAAGTTTCTTTGACAGCCAGACAGGCCGGTTCTCCATTGAAAAACTTTTCCTCCTGATCCTGATCATCGTCCTGATCATATTTGGTGTGATCCTGTTATTTAACAGGCTTGGCCATCTTGGAGTGGTAGTGAAAACTAAGGCGATATTATCGGGCATCTGGCAGGGGCTGATCAGTATAAGATACATTCAAAAGAAAGGCCTCTTCCTGCTTCATTCCGCGTTGATATGGAGTATGTACCTCGTGAGCACCTACATGGGGTTTTTTGCCATGCACGACATGCGGCAATATGGTTTGCCCGGTGCCCTCTCAGCCCTCACCTTCGGCAGTTTCGGCATGATCATACCTTCCCCCGGAGGTATTGGTTCCTTCCAGTACGCTATCCAGCAGGTAATGATTCTTTATGGTGCGAGTCCTGAGAAAGGCCTTTCGCTGGGTATGCTTATCTGGTTTGCGCAGACCGGCATCATTATTATTTTCGGTACAATTGCCTTTCTCTTATTACCGATATTAAATAAGAATAAACCAACTATAGAAGAATCAAAATCACAAATGAACTGATGAAAAAATCTGATGTCATTCCGGGCAAAATATACGACCGCAAGGACCTCGTACGCAAACTCGCCCAGGAAAGAATGCTTGGCAAAAAGGTCGCCTTCACCAATGGCTGCTTCGACATACTACATCCCGGCCATATCGCATCGTTGTCACAGGCTGCGGCAACTGCCGACTTCCTGGTGGTGGGAATTAACTCTGATGCCTCCACGAAGAAACTCAAAGGAGAAGGCAGACCAATAAATGTTGAGCAGTCAAGGGCGCTGATCATGGCTGCCCTGCTTGTAGTGGACGCAGTCACCATTTTTGATGAAGACACGCCGCTGGACCTTATAGTAGCCGTAAAGCCGGATGTACTGGTTAAAGGGGGCGATTATACCATGGAGCAAATTGTGGGCGCAAAGGAAGTAGCTGCCTACGGCGGGAAGGTAGTCATCAACCCAATCGTGCCGGGGTATTCAACTACGGGCATACTGGAAAAAATAAAAACTTTGTAAATCAGATCAGCGGAGACCGTACATTCTTTCGAGGTCCCTTACAATGGACTCGATGTCGCGGTCGTCTTGGGAAGGATTGTAAGACTGTTTCAGATTGCTGCCGAAAACAAAGGCCACTGTCTGGAAAACCCTCGCGTTGAATCCGCCCTTGTATTCTTTCAGAATGTCGTAACAGTTGTTGCCGGTCTGCCTGTTGATGAGTTTCATCAATACTTTTCCCTGGTACACGCTAAGGTTCGTCAGCGGGTCAGCGAATTCTTTCTTGAGTTCTCTTTCCCGGGTTCTGATGTATTTCCTGCGATCCGAACGTGATTCCAGGCCAGTCATTTTGCCATTGATGTCGTTAATGATGTAGCCAGCCTTTCGTGCGTATGGGTAGGTGACATAAACAGCATTGCGAAGGCGGTTGTACGCCAGTCTTCTTTTTAGTAATTCAGGGGGATAAGGAACTGAAACATAGACCCATTCGAGGTTGCCGCCGGGAATCAGCTCATTCTCCATCACAAGTGCCGGAACGGGAATGGTGTCGTTGGGGCCGAGTTCCGGTTGTGGAACTTTTGTCTGGGAAGGAACATGTTGCTGCGCATCCACGCTGATTGCAGAGAGTACACAAAAACTGAGAACCAGTGCTTTAAATATGGATGCTTTAGTCAAAAGGCGCATACGGTTTTTCAAAATTACTACAAGTTTTCTCCCCTTCATAGAGCCCCGCCTTTTTTTTGAGTAATTACGGGTAATTCCTTAGTGCTCAGGCCTTTTGCGTCTTCAGCATTTTCGTCCTGCGGACGATGCTCATCGCAAATCCAAGAATCATCAGCGCCGTGCCCAACCAAACGAGGTTGATGAATGGAAACTGAATGATCTTGAGCGCAATGAAAGGTGTCATTCTTGTCGATTCTTTAACGATGATGCCGATGTGCTTATTGTCTACAACATTCGCGAGACCAATAGCAAGTCCCTGAGAGAAAACTGTGTCCAGCTCACGACGCACCTCGTTGTTTCGGACATAGAATAGCGGATTGGCTTTTTCTATGCGTCCATCGGCACTTACGATCTTCAGTTGCGCCATGATGGCGGTATCGCCCGCGCCAAATTTGTACCGTTCTGTTATGGGGTTGGGAACAACTTTTTCCAGGAGAATATAACCGTTGGAATAAAATATGGTGTCGCCTGGCATCACCGCATGCGACCGAAATTGAGCGGTGTCCTCGTCCTGATTCATGGATTCGGCGTAATTCACATAAGTGTAAATGTCGCGGTTCCAGTAATGTTTGGTGTCGGGGTTATTTGAGTAATTTTTGTCCCCCTTTGTGTTCTTAATCAGGTTTGGAAGGAGCATGAATTTCTCACCTGTGGTTTTCTTTTCCATCTCCACCTGGAAATACCTGATCTTTTCGTGGCTGTCGAGACTGTCCAGTTTGTAGGTTGCCCAGTATTTGCCCATGTCGGTGCGGATGCCCTGGAAGAGTGTGAGGTTTTCGGTGCCCTTGTTTTTGCTGTCGGGTCCGAAATTCAAAGGATTGAGGGTATTAACAGAAAGGATCTCCTGTTTTGATGAAGAGATGAGTATGCCGACCAGGAAGAGGCCAAAACCAACATGTCCCACGGAGGCGCCGGCTGACTTGAGTTTCCCCTTGAGACCCGACCATATATAACCCGTATTTCCGACAACGGAGTAGACCGCCGCAAAAAGCGCAAGATGAATGGCGGCGAGGTAGCCCGGTCCGAATTTATGATAATCGATGTCTCCGAAATAACCGATCAAGGCGGCAATTCCGATCGCCACTATGGTGGGCAGAAGTATCTTTTTTCCAAAGGTCTTTTTCACCGTGTTACGGTAACGCAGGTACTGGGTCAGGGCAGTGAGCACGCCAAGTACTATGATCACGAAGATCTGAATGCGGTTGTAAAAGAATTCCGGCTCTGATCCAACGGCATAATTGGTGTTGAAGATCTTATTGACGATTGGAAGCGAGGTGAAAATGATGATAAACCCTGCCGAAAGGAAAAGGATCAGTGATCCAATAAACATCCAGAATTCTCTTGAATAGGAATTTTCCTCCTTAATGATGTTCGGGATCTTCCTGTAGCGGGTGATATAAAGCACCAGGGAAAGCACAAAAAACAACAGGAAGAAAATGCGCAGCTGCCAGTTCAGTCCGAGGTTAGTGAAGGCATGAACAGAGGTATCCGCAAGATCCCCGCTTCTGGTGAGATAGGTAGAATAAAGTATTAGTACAAAGCCCGCAAGAAAAAAGAAATAGGTCGGTCGAAGGGAATGCCCGGTAGAATTGTAAATCAGCTGAGTATGAACTCCGGCCACGATGATCAGCCAGGGAACCAATGAAGCGTTCTCTACCGGATCCCATGCCCAATAGCCCCCAAAGGTGAGCGATTCATAAGCCCACATAGCCCCCATCATGATGCCCAAACCGAGGATGGCTGCGGAGAACAGCGTCCAGGGAAATGCCGCTTTGATCCACCCGCCATAATCTTTCTTCCACAATCCCGCAACGGCGAATGAAAACGGGATGAGAGTTGATGCAAATCCCAGAAACAATACGGGTGGATGAATCACCATCCAGTAGTTCTGCAAAGTTTGATTAAGCCCGTTGCCATCCTGCATGCCGGCCATGCTCATATAGTCGGCAGGAAACTCCTGCATGTCCTGGTAGAAGATACGGGTAAGGATAAATGGATTACTGCCGATCTTGACATCGAAAATATAGATACCTATCAGCATAGTGGCCAGGCAAACCTGCACAACACTGATCACGGTGAGTAAAGGAGCCTCCCATTTGCCGGCAGTGCGCATCAGCACCAGGCCCAGCACGCCATGCCAGATGGTCCACAAGAGAAAACTTCCTTCTTGTCCTTCCCAGATACTGGCCAGCAGATAACCTGTGTTCAGCGATTTGTCAGAGTGATTCCAGGGGTAGAAATATTCGAAGCGGTGATTGGAAATGAGATAGTAAATAATAAAGAAAGTAGTGAAGACAGAAATCACGTCGATACTAAAAGCTATCCTTCCCAGCTTTTTCCAGCTGAGCTGTGCCGATGGATCATCTGACTGCGCAGAACGGAAATAGGCAATGCCGGCAACCAGCGAAGAAACAAAAGAAAGCAGAACCAGAAAATGTCCTAGTTGCCCGGGAAAAAGATGTTCACCTAAATATTTCATCAGCGGAATTGATTAACCCAGATTGTTCTTAGCGGCTTTGGGGTCGTCCTTGTATTTGGACGGGCATTTTATAAGGATACCGTCTTTACGGGTAATTTCAAAAACGTCACCTTTCATCTGTCCCTTCAGAACAATTCTTTCACTTTTCTCCATGTCAAAGGGTTTTTCGAAATGATATTCCACCTTCGCCCGGTTGCCAAGGGAATCGATCACATAAAAAGAAGTAAAATTGGCGTTCTTGGCGGGATTATAAATAATAGGGTTCGACCTGTCCAGTTTCGCGATCACCGTAACAGATTTACCCGCTTTCTGGCGGGCAGAGGCCAGGGTCTCGTATGTAGAGAGATCACCCATCAGACTGATCAGCCCAGAGATCACCACGGCAATTCCAATGAGCATCACAATGTGTATCTTCTTCATGATTTTAAATTCGCTTGCAAAGTTAGTTCAAAAAGCGGCTGTTAACGCGTATTCCCCAAATACCGGGTAGGATTTTTGTTGCTAACTTGCATTCCCTTACAAATGAAATTCAGCAATGAGCAAGTTTACAGATTTTGATCCTAATGCCGCCTCCAATCCTACCAATAATATATTCGGTTTTCCAATCACTGAGGATGAAGCAAGGGTGATCATTCTTCCCGTTCCCTGGGAAGTAACGGTAAGTAATACGGCTGGTACGTCCAGGGCTGCGGAACACATCTTCAAAGCCAGCATGCACGTGGATATTTTCGACGCCGACTTCCCGGAGGTCTGGAAACAGGGCTTTTACATGCGGCCGACAGACAAGAAAATACTGATGAAGAGCGACTATCTGCGCAAGGAGGCAGAGCTCTACATCGACTTTATTTCACGGGGCGAAGAACTGAGCAAGAATGCCTTCATGTGCAAGTCGCTCAAAGATATCAACGAGGGTGGCGTGTACATGAACAACTGGGTTTACGAGCAGACTAAAGGTTTGTTAAATCGCGACAAGCTGGTTGCCCTGCTTGGCGGTGACCACAGTATTTCGCTGGGCTATTTCAAAGCCATCGGTGAGAAATTCGGCGACTTTGGCGTTCTTCATATTGACGCGCATTGCGACCTTAGAAAAGGCTATGAGAATTTTGTTTACAGCCACGCCAGCGTGATGTATAATGCGATAGAAGAGATCCCCCAGATCACGAGGCTGGTACAGGTTGGGGTTCGCGATTACAGTGAGGAGGAATGGAACTATCTCAATAGCAGGCAGGGCAGGATCGTCACCTTTTTTGACCGTCATATTAAAGAAAAGGAATTCGAGGGGGTGACCTGGGCAACCATCGCCAAAGACATCATCGACCAACTACCGGAAAAAGTCTTTTTGAGTTTTGACGTAGACGGCCTCGACCCCCGCCATTGCCGCAACACCGGCACACCGGTGCCCGGGGGCTTCGATCCGGACCAGATCTTTTACCTGGTAAAAAAGATGAATGAAAGCGGGAAGCAACTGATCGGATTTGACCTTGTGGAAACCGGCATCAGCGAAAGCGGTTCTGACTCAAATGTAGCTGCCCGCATGCTGCTCAAATTGTGTAATTATCTTGCATCTGCCAATATTTAACCGTGCCATCAGCTCCAGTTTACCCCTACATTATTGTATTAAAAAACCAGAGCTCGCGGTACATCAACCTTATCGGGTTTCTGCTTACGACCGCCTCTGCCATCTTGTTTTTGATGGAGATGATGGCTGCCGGCCGGATCGTAGTTCCATACCTGGCGGGTATCATTTTTATCGCAGGATTGCTGGTGTGGAATGCCTGGCGTTATTATGGAAAGAACAAAGAAATCTATTACAGCAAGGCATTACTGATCTCGGGACTGGTGTGGACGAGGATGCCTTACTTCGAATGGCTGATCTTTGTATTTGCCCTCCTTGCATTCCTGGAATACCAGGCCAAGCTGTCGCCGGAGATTGGGTTTTCCACTGACCACATCGTCTTCAACGGGCTGTTTAAAAGAAAACATTCCTGGTCGTCGGTCAGCCAGGTGATGATCAAAGACGGGCTGCTGACCATTGATTTCGTCAACAACAGACTTTTTCAGAAAGAGATCGACTCCGGTGACAATGAAGCCTCGGAGCAGGAATTCAACCAATGGGCGGAGAGTCAGAAAGAGAAAGAGGAACAGGAATAGGAACAGGAACAGAAATAGGAATAGGAATAGGAATAGGCACAGGAATAAATAACAGGAACAGGACTAGTCGATATCTGACAGGTCAAGGCGGAGAAGCGCGTCCGTCCTCTTCCTCTTTCTCTCCCTCCTGTTCCTGTTCCTCTTCCTGATTTTTATTTCCTTATCCCCTGCCGAAAGCCGAAATTTGCCGATTGCAAAACTCCGTGATGTCAGCGCTTTCCCAATCACCATATCTCCTGTATTCAGACGGACAGGGTAATATTTTCGAGGACAACAGCCTCTTTGCACTCGGCCGTTCCGGCTGGGACGCCTTTGAGATCCCGGTTGAAGAATGGATCGAACTTCCTATTGGTGGCTCACTCTATGAACTTCCCGGAAGAAGAGGCATTGGCATGGATACCTCTAATGGTGAGCTGAGGCTGTGTGAAAAGGGATGGGCTGTAGCCGCATTCATCCCACCTGCCCACACCGGACTTTATCTGACGGCATATGAAACCACCCCCGACGCTCCCACCCTGCCCCTGTTTTGTTATACCGCGGCCGGGTGGTTCGACAATAAATTCTTCGTGCCGGCAGTACGAATAGAAAAAGACATTCGCCAGGAAGCGGTGGGATATGATGACCAGAAAATCGGTTCAGGTGTAGAAGGTATTCTGGCTGCTTATCCCCACAACCGGCTGATAAAACATCTTGCAGATAATTGCTGCCTTACCTATCACTGTCCTGCCGCCAGGAATTATTTTTCAGCAAGATGGGAATGCCCGGTTCCCACTTCGCCGGCCTGTAATGCCAACTGCATCGGTTGTATCTCCTTCCAGCCACAGGAAGAAAGTATCGTATCCACCCAGGATAGACTGACCTTCAAACCCACGGCAGAAGAGATCGTTGAATTCACGGTGCCGCATCTTCAAACCGCGCCCTTTCCCATCGTCAGTTTTGGCCAGGGTTGTGAAGGGGAGCCATTGCTTATGTGGGAAACGATTCGTGAATCCATCATCCAGATCCGCAGGCACACCCCAAGGGGCAGTATCAACATCAACACTAATGGATCGAAGCCGGCAGCAGTGCATGCGCTTTGTGAGGCTGGACTAGACTCCATCCGGGTAAGCACCAATTCCGCCAGAAAGAACATTTATGAGAAATATTACCGGCCGAACAATTATCAGTTTGAAGACATTGTCGAAAGTTTGAAAGTAGTGCGGAGTTTTAATGGATGGTCGAGTATCAATTATTTTGTATTCCCCGGCATGACCGATTCCGTGGATGAATACGAGGCGCTCCGGAAACTGATCACAGATACCGGGCTTTCCATGATCCAATGGAGAAATTTTAATATTGATCCCGACTGGTATCTCGATAAGATCGGCGTGGGGGATACGGGCGAGCTACTCGGAGTCCGGCAATTGATGGAGCTGATCAAGGAAGAATTTCCCACATTAAAATATGGATATTTTAATCCTCCGATGGAGAGGATCATGGGAGATTTTGAGCTGGACTTCGCGAGGTAACAACTCCTTATTTCACGGAAAGAAGGGTTTCACGCAGTCGCAAAACCTGCCCTTCGGGCAGGACACAAAGGCGCAATAATAAGGTACACAAGGAATCAACGCAGGAATTCTCCATGGCGTACCCTGCCGCAGGCAGGGTTTATCGCTTTTGTGTGAAATAAACTTGGTTTTCTTGCCTTTGCGTCTGCCGAAGGCAGATTTGCTTGGCGTGAAACCAACTGAATTTTCATACGCCCTGGCGTGAGATCAACGGGAACTAATATGAACCGGGTTTTAACTTTTAACTTTTAACTTTAAAAGCTAATTTAGCTGGATGTCCGACCATTTCGAAGCCAGGAAGAATTTGAAAGCAACAGGCTATACCGCGCTGGTATGTGCCTGCATGCTCATCATTCTGCTTTTTGTAAAATGGACGCTTCCCTCCATTCCTCCGCCACCCGATGAGGAAGGCATTGAAGTGAACCTGGGGAACAGTGAAATCGGATCGGGAGACAATCAGCCCGAACTTCCGGGAAAGCCATCACCACAGGATCAGCAAGCGTATACACCTCCCAAAGAAATAGCGGCGCCGGCGGAACCGGCTAAGGATTTCGAAACCGACGACAAAGATGCAGATGCGCCGGTAATTGCCAAACCACCCGTCACAAAACCTGAAGCCACAAAAGTGCCCGATAAGGAGGTGAAAAGGCCGGCAACCAAACCAGAACCGAAGCGCGAACCAGCCCCTCCTGCCCCACCAAAGCCCAAAGCAGTATTCAAGGGTATCAAAGGTGATGGCACGGGAGGAAATGAATCCGAAAATTTCAAGAAAGGCAAGAGTGAAGGAATTGCAGGTGGGATTGGCGACCAGGGCGCTCCCGCCGGACAGCCAGATGCAGACAATTACACTGGCGCGGGTGGTGGTGGATCCGGAGTAAATAAACTTCGCGGCCTCAACGGTCGAACCATTATCCGCCGCCCATCCTTCGAAGACGACTTTAATGAGAATGCAAAAGTTGCTGTTGATATCAAAATAGACGAAACCGGTAACGTCGTTTCTGCCGAGTATCAGCCACGAGGTTCGACAACTTCCGATGCCAGCCTCAAGGCCATTGCGCTCCGCAAGGCAAAGCAGGTGAAATTCAATGCTGGCAGTACTGAATCCTCCGGAACCATACAGTTCAACTTCAGACTAAAAAGCTGATTTGCGATACCTATTTTTGCGGGCATGACCTATCTTGAAACAATTGAGTTTCTATTTACCAGGCTGCCCATGTTCAGCAAAACAGGCGCCTCGGCAATAAAGGCCGATCTGGTAAACACCCACCGCATCTGTGAGTTCCTGGAACATCCTGAAAAAAAAGTCAAGACCATCCATGTAGCCGGCACAAACGGCAAAGGTTCGGTTTGCCATATGCTTGCCTCTGCCCTTCAGGCATGCGGATATAAGACTGGTCTGTACACTTCACCCCATCTCCGGGATTTCAGGGAAAGGATAAGGATCGACGGCGCGATGATTAATAAAGACTATGTTGTTGAATTTACCCAACGCGTCATCCCCCTGATCGAAGAGATCCGCCCCAGTTTTTTCGAGATCACCGTAGGTATGGCATTCGACTATTTTCACAAAGAGCAGGTAGACATTGCCGTTATAGAGACAGGTCTTGGCGGGCGACTGGACAGTACCAATGTGATCACCCCGGACTTGTCGGTGATCACCAATATTTCCATGGATCATATGAATATCCTTGGAAACAGCGTACAGGAAATTGCCGCCGAAAAAGCCGGCATCATAAAAGACGGAGTGCCGGTGATTGTGGGTGAGCGCAGCCTGGATACCGAAGATGTGTTCATCAGCGCAGCAGATTATCATCATTCAGACCTCGTATTTGCCGACAGCCAGTATTATGGTGAGAATTGGCGTCATGAATCTCATCGACTCTTCACTCAGATTGTTCACCGCCATAGCGGCGAACATCACGACTATCTTCTGGATCTTCCCGGATACTACCAGATTAAAAACCTGATCACCGTACTTTCGTCCATCGACCAGCTGAAACGAGACGGCTGGGTGCTGCCAGCAGAGAAAGTAACCAGAGCGCTGGGTCAGGTTAAAAAACTAACGGGGCTCCATGGCCGCTGGGAACAAGTACATGAAAAGCCGCCAATCATTACCGACGTGGCACACAATGAAGCAGGAATCATTCAGCTACTGGAACAGTTGGAGCTGACTGATCACAACGAAGTTCACCTCGTGTTGGGAATGGTCAGAGATAAGGAAATCGATGCCATCCTCCTTTTGTTGCCAACGAAAGCACACTACTATTTTACCCAGGCACATATCCCGCGAGCACTGCCTGCCAGCGAGCTTCGGGAGAAAGCAGTGGGAGCAGGTCTTGCCGGCAACGACTATCCCGATGTAAATATTGCGGTGAGAGACGCGCTGCGCCGGGCCTCGCAGGATGATCTCATCCTGGTTTTCGGCAGCGTTTACCTTGTAGGTGAATTGAATTTTTAAGGCTTAATTGCTTCAGACTTGTGTAATTCATCCAATTTATCCAATGCATATTTGATGGTAGACAAATGCATGGCCTGCACGATCTTGTTTTCTTTCACCAGCCTGTGCAATTCTTCAAGCGAAATCAGTTCAACTTCTATCTCTTCATTGGGGTCCAGCACCTGTTCCGCGGTTTTGACACCGCCGGTCGCCAGGAACATGTGGATGTAGTTGGTATTGGTGGATGGATTGGCAGATACTTTTCCCAGGTAATAATAATCGGTAAAGGAATAGCCCGTTTCCTCCAAAAGTTCGCGGGCGATGGCTTCCTGGTTGTTGGCATCGGTGTCATCAACACAACCACCGGGGATTTCGATGATGGTCTCCTGGATCCCATGCCTGTATTGGTTCACCATCACTACCTGCTGATCTTCCGTAAGGGCCAAGGCGGAAACCCAGGTGGGGAATTCGTAAACATAATATGGGTTAATGATGTTTCCCGATGGCGTTTCGCAAATGTCCTTTCTTATCGTCAGCCAGGTTTCGTTGAACAGGTATTCCGATTCAAGAATTTTCCAATGCAGGAGTTTCTGTTTCTTCATAGCTAATGCCATCCTTTATTTTCCCTTGCTGCGAGTATGTGGGCCACATGATGCCGCGAATGCCAGGCATAGGTGCCGAGCAAATCCCAAAGACTGATGTCTTTTTTCTGTTCGGGGTGAAAAAATTTTCGCTGTAATTGTTCAGGTTCAAGGCTGCTCACCAGTTCAACCCACCTGCTGTGGAGAGCATGCAATAAGGTGACGGATATGTTGGTTGGCAGGGTTAATCCGTCTCTCAATTGAGCCCAGGACTTTTCGTCGTATGTCTTGATGGTGGGGTGATCTTCAGTCAGCGTCCATTTGAAACGAATGTAGGCATTCATGTGGCTGTCGGCCACGTGATGAACAAGTTGCCTGATCGTCCAGCCGCCTTCGCGGTAAGGCGTGTCCAACTGGTGTTCGTCGAGGTTGAGGAGCGCGTTTTCAAGACTAAGTGGAAGCACACGCAAATCATTTACCCATTTTTCAAATTGGTTTTTCGAAAAGTGGGCTGGTTGAAATTTACCAATTGGATACCGCGGATCTATTGTAGATGCTGACATAAATTAAATTTATTCATCACGAAGCTCGTGACCCGTAAGATAGATGAATACGTCTTCGAGATTTGCATTCTTCACCTGTTTGGGTCTTTCGAATCCTGTTTCGACAAGCTTGTCAATTAGTCTGTCGGGAGTATCGAGAGAAATGATCTTTCCGGATTCCATGATCGCCACCCTGTCACAAAGCACTTCCGCTTCATCCATATAATGCGTGGTAATAATTACGGTTGTTCCCTTGTCCCTGATTTCGCGAATGAGCTGCCAGAGGTTTCTCCGTGCCTGCGGATCAAGGCCGGTTGTCGGTTCATCTAAAAAAATAATTGCCGGCTGGTTGATGAGCGTCGTAGCGATAGAAAACCTTTGCTTCTGCCCTCCACTGAGTTCTTTAACCTTATTTTTATACTTGTCTTCCAGTTGTACGAGTTTCAGCAATTCCATGGCATCCACATGCCTGTTATACAGGCCACCAAAAAGCCTGATTAGTTCAGTAAGTTTCAGGTTGGGATAGAAGCCAGAGGTCTGAAGCTGAACTCCAATGATCTTCTTGATCTCATTTGGCTCGGTATCCAGGTCAAAGCCATTCACAGTAACTTTTCCTGAAGTCTTCTGCCTTAGCGTTTCTATTATTTCAAGCGTGGTCGACTTCCCTGCGCCATTCTGACCAAGAAGTCCGAAGATCTCGCCTTTGTATACGTCAAAACTGATGCCCCTGACTGCCTGGAAATTTCCGTAGTTCTTGACAAGATCTTTAATGGATATGATTACTTCTTTCATCAGACTTTCCCCGATCAGTGTTTGTAACTTCTGTGATGATGCACAATTGATTAAAACCTGAACAAATGTAAGCGATTAATTAATTTTATCGTTTTAATGCCAGTTTCAACATACAAAAAGAAAAGGATGCAGGTTTTCAAATTTGGCGGCGCAAGTGTGAGTACGATAGAAAGAATTGAGCTGGTACGACAGATCTGTGACACGCACCGGGGAGAGAAACTTCTCATTGTGATCTCAGCGATGGGAAAAACAACCAATGCGCTTGAACGCGTGGCATCTGCCTTTTTCCAGGGAAATCGCGAACAGGCCCTTTCTTTGTTCGAAGAGATCAAACTCGATCATGCTACCACCGCCCGCGCCATCCTTAAGGACAGCTACGATCAGTTCTATCCTTCGTTGATGGACATTTTCATCGAAGTAGAATGGCTGCTTCACGACAAACCCGTTCGGGAATTCGATTACTACTATGATCAGATCGTTTGCGCCGGCGAACTCTTGTCTACCAGGATCATCAGCGCCTACCTGAATGAAAATAACCTGCATAACGTGTGGACTGATGTTCGTGACATATTCCGCACCGACGATAATTTCAGAGACGCGGCCATCGACTGGCCGATCACCCTCGGACACATCCAAAATATAGTTTTGCCACTTTTTGAGAATACGGACATTGTGATCTCACAAGGGTTTATCGGAGCCACCGATGAGAATGAAAGTACGACCCTGGGCAGAGAAGGAAGTGATTACACTGCGGCAGTGTTTGCCAGTATGCTCGATGCATCGGGTGTCACGATCTGGAAAGATGTTGAAGGAGTGATGAATGCCGATCCTAAAGAATTTTCCGACGCCATTTACATCAGGGGTCTGAATTATGACGAGGTAATAGAAATGGCGTATTATGGTGCACAGGTCATTCACCCGAAAACCATCAAACCCCTTCAAAATAAGGGTATCCCGCTGTTTGTAAAATGTTTTCTCGATCAGCGGTTGCCCGGAACGGTTATAAACAATCAAAGCCTCCATCAGCTCCCACCCATCCTGGTAGTGAAAAAAAACCAGGCCCTGGTTCACCTGCATACCCGTGACTTTTCATTTGCGGGTGAAAAGCCCGTCGCAGACCTCTATGATCTTTTGCTGAACGTTAAAGTACGCGCCAATCTTTTACAGACCGGAGCCGTGCGCATCGACCTCTGTGTAGATGACAATGCCGAAAAACTTGAAAAGCTGGCATTGGCCGCTGCCGGTGAATTTGATGTTCAGGTGATCCGTGAACTAACTCTGCTGACCATCAGGCATTACAACGAAGAAATGATTGAAAAATTCATCGGCAGCAGGAAAGTGTTTCTGCGCCAGCAGACACCCCAAACCATTCAACTACTTCTTGGTAATTAGAATATCAGGAACAACAACAAGATCAGCAGTACAATGCCGGTGCCAACCCAGGCCCATTTGATGATCGTGTTATTATCTGTAAGGTAGGCGATGAGAATCCCCACAACGGGTACCAGGCCTAGCAACAGCGCGGGCCAGCTAAAATCTGAAGTGTCAAAAAGTTCCAGAGCAGGTAGCGGGGATGAGATATCGAAGTCCGGATTGTTTTTTAATTCCCTTTTTAACTTATGCTGGGTCAACCTGAGCGCAAATCTTTCCTTTAATGACATTTTTTTGCCTGTCAGCGCCTTGTAGGATTTTGGACTTAGCGTTAAAAAATCCTTCATAGTCATGCCTGTTGAAGCGGAAGGATGAGCAGCTTTTGGAGAAGCAGGTATTGGTTCGGACGGAGCAGAAGCGGCATCAGCACCAGCTGAAAACAAAAGGGCGAATACAAGCGAAAATGCCAGTGTAAAATTCTTCATAAGCTATTGTTTGATAAGATATACGCTTTTGCTAAAATTATGAAAATCATATCACAAAAAGACCCTGCCTCAAAAAGAGACAGGGTCTTTGCATGGTTGCAAAATCATTTATTTCACTTCTTCGAATTCAGCATCGGTGACATTCTCATTTCCTTTGCCTTCATTTTCGGGTTGTCCCTGCTGTGGCCCGCCGGCTGAGCCATCACCTCCGGGTTGTCCCTGGGCACCGGCCTGTGCCTTATAAATTTCTTCAGAAGCGGCAGTCCAGGCAGTGTTCATTTCAGCTACAGCTGTATCAATGACAGCGATGTCCTGCGATTTATGCGCTTCCTTCAGTTTTTCGAGCGCCGACTCAATAGGCCCTTTTTTGTCAGCAGGAATCTTTTCGCCAAATTCTTTCAGCTGTTTTTCTGTCTGGAAGATGAGGCTGTCGGCCTGGTTGATCTTTTCCACCTTTTCCCTGGCTTCCTTGTCAGTTGACTCGTTGGCCTTTGCCTCCGCCTTCATCTTCTCAATATCTTCTTTGGTCAGCCCGCTTCCCGCTTCGATACGTATCTTCTGTTCCTTGCCGGTACCCTTGTCCTTGGCGGTAACATGTAGGATTCCATTCGCATCGATGTCGAATATCACTTCCACCTGCGGAACACCTCTTGGTGCAGGGGGAATACCATCCAGGTTGAACATACCCAGGCTCTTGTTCTGAGACGACATCGGTCTTTCTCCCTGCAACACGTGAATCTGAACCCCTGGCTGGTTGTCACTGGCCGTTGAGAACACTTCAGATTTCTTTGTTGGTATAGTAGTATTTGAATCGATCAGCCTTGTCATCACACCACCCATGGTTTCAATACCCAGTGAAAGAGGGGTCACATCAAGCAGGAGTACATCCTTTACTTCACCAGTCAGTACAGCACCCTGGATCGCGGCGCCAATGGCCACAACTTCATCAGGGTTTACTCCCTTGCTTGGTTTTCTTCCAAAAAATTTCTCTACAATCTCCTGTACTTTAGGGATACGTGTACTGCCACCCACCAGGATCACTTCGTTGATCGCAGAAGCGTTGAGCCCCGCGTCCTTAAGCGCCTGCTCGCAGGGTTTCAAACATCTTTCAAAAAGTTTATCTGCCAACTGTTCAAACTTCGATTTCAACAGTTTCTTCACCAGGTGTTTCGGAACACCGTCTACGGCAGTGATATAAGGAAGGTTGATTTCAGTTTCAGCAGAAGACGAGAGTTCGATCTTGGCCTTTTCAGAAGCTTCTTTTAACCGCTGCAGAGCCATGGGGTCTTTTCTCAGGTCAACACCTTCTTCGCTTTTAAACTCATTCGCAAGCCAGTCCATGATCACCTTGTCAAAATCGTCACCACCCAGGTGGGTGTCGCCGTTGGTTGACTTCACTTCAAAAACACCTTCACCAAGTTCAAGAACAGAAATGTCGAAGGTACCGCCACCAAGGTCAAACACGGCGATCTTCATGTCATGAGCCTTTTTGTCCAGGCCATAGGCAAGCGCCGCAGCAGTAGGTTCATTCACTATACGCCTTACGTTCAAGCCGGCAATTTCGCCTGCTTCCTTGGTAGCCTGGCGCTGTGCGTCATTGAAGTAGGCGGGAACGGTGATCACCGCTTCCTTAATTTCCTGACCCAGATAGTCTTCGGCAGTTTTCTTCATCTTCTGAAGAACCATCGCGGAGATCTCCTGCGGAGTATATAGACGACCATCGATGTCGATACGAACTGTATTATTGTCACCTTTTGCTACTTTATAGCCCCAGTGGCTGATTTCTTCGGTCACCTCATCATGCCTCCTGCCCATAAAACGCTTTACCGAAGTAATGGTGTTCTGGGGGTTGGTGATGGCCTGACGTTTTGCCGGATCCCCTACTTTCCGCTCCCCGTTTTTCAGAAAAGCCACGACTGAAGGAGTAGTACGGCGACCCTCGTCATTGGCAATAACGACCGGTTCGTTGCCTTCCATTACGGAAACGCAACTATTGGTGGTACCGAGATCTATTCCAATTATTTTTGCCATATCATAATGAATTTAATGTACTACTAAGGTTATCAATGATTATGCCGTTGAGAACCAATGTGCAAAAATGTCATACTTCCAGCGTTTCTCCGCCTGCCTGACCGATATTCTTCTCCGATTTGAAGGTAAAATTCTTCTGAGTGACATAAGAGAATGACACAACGATCACCGTAGTGAGGATCTTCGACACGGTTGGGTAGATATGAAACTGTTCAACAAACAATTTGATGAAGATATAATTGAGAAGCACGCAGACAATTACGAGCAGGAAATACCGGAATAGCTGAATCCTCCCTTTTAACACCGATCCCGGGAAGACGATGAACCTGTTCAGTAAATAGCCGGTGGGAAAGCTGATCAGGAATGAGATGATGAAGGCGGCAATATGTGGGCTGATTGGTCCGACAATCGTATATACCACCTGTTTTTTCAGCACAAAATTGTAAGCAACGAAATAAAGCAGGATGTCCAGCACGGTGTTCCCTCCCCCACAGACGGCATACCTGAAAGTCTGCTCAGGAATCCACCTCCGGAAAGGACGATGAAAAAAATCAATCACGGCAATCACCCTGCTCCTGATCATAGCGGCAAAAATAAGGAATCGTTGACATGATCTATATCAATAACCTGTTAAGGCTGAACTTTATATAATCAATTTCAGGCATATTTGCTTCACCTATTACCCCCTTAACCAAAAAGGCTGCGCAGAGTATGCGCGGCTTTTTTCGTTTCCGCACTGGTCTCATTGTCTTAATTTTGCCGCCTTATCGACACCATGGGAACTGTTTTCCTCATACAAAAAGCCGTAGCAGCCGTTATTTTACAGGAATTTGGGTATGAAACCGAAGCTCACCGAGTGCCGGTAAACGAGACCAAGCCCGAATTCGAGGGCGATTACACCATTGTCCTTTTTGCTCTGGTCAAACAGTTAAAACGCACGCCTGATGAACTGGGTCACCAGATCGGAAAGGCACTGATGAGCAATGAACCAGATCTGGTCTCAGGTTATAATATTATCAAAGGTTTTCTGAACCTCAACATTTCCGATGATCACTGGCTGCAGTTCCTCGCCCTGCATTTTGCTGACCCAACGTATGGCCGGCAGCCTCTTTCAGGCAAAAAGGTCGTGGTTGAATATTCCTCTCCTAATACCAACAAGCCACTGCACCTTGGCCACTTGCGCAATAACTTCCTCGGCTGGAGCATCGCGGAGATTTTTTCCGCGCATGGTTATGACGTCAAAAAGACGGCGATCGCCAATGATCGCGGAATACATATCTGTAAAAGCATGGTTGCCTGGCAGCAGTTTGCCCATGGCGCCACCCCTGCTTCGACTGGCATAAAGGGCGACCACCTGGTTGGTGATTATTATGTAAGATTCGGAGAGGAACACAAAAAACAGGTCGCCGGGCTGGTTGCCAGTGGTGTGAAAGAAGAGGAAGCTATCAATTTGGCGCCCATCATGAAAGCCGCGCAAGACATGCTGGTCGACTGGGAAGCGGGCAAGCCGGATGTGATCAGGCTATGGAAGATGATGAACGGATGGGTGTATGAAGGTTTCGACGCCACCTATAAAAGGATCGGAAGTGATTTCGATAAAGTTTACTACGAAAGTGAGGTCTACCTCCTTGGCAAACAGATGGTGGAGGAAGGCCTGAAGAAAAAGGTCTTTGTCAGGAAACCTGATGACAGTGTGTGGATCGACCTGACTGCTGATGGGCTCGATGAAAAGATCGTGCAGCGAAAAGATGGCACGGCAGTATATATTACCCAGGACATCGGCCTGGCTTCGTTGAAACAGGAGAATTTCGCGGCCGACCTGAGTATCTACGTAGTAGGCAATGAACAGGATTATCATTTCAAGGTCTTGAAACTGATCGCCGAAAAATTGGAGATAGAAGGCGCCAAAGAAATCCATCATTTAAGTTATGGCATGGTGGAGCTGCCATCTGGCCGAATGAAAACCCGGGAAGGCACGGTTGTGGACGCAGACGACATAGTCGACGAAATGGAGAGGATCTCCGAACAGCATACTACCGAACTCGGCAAAGTGAAGGACTTTACTGATGAAGAACTCCGGGATCTGTATTCAATTATTGGTCTGGGTGCATTGAAATTCTTCCTTTTGCGGGTAGATCCGAAAAAGAAGATGGTATTTAACCCGGAGGAATCAATAGATTTTCATGGCTTCACGGGTCCATTCATCCAGTATACCTATGCACGCACCCGGTCGATTTTGAGGAAGCAACTACCGGAGAACGAACACCGTTCCGACACCCTGCTGCTGCCCGAGAAAAAGCTGATCCTGGAATTGGAAAAATTCCCGTTAATAATAGAACAGGCGGTGGAAGAAATGAATCCTTCCGTGGTAGCCACATATGCTTTCCGGCTGGCCCAGCTCTTCAATTCGTTTCTTACCGAATTCAAAATACTTACAGCTGAAACTCCCGATAAAAAAGAGCTTCGCCTGCAACTAGCCAATTTCGCCGCCAACACCATCCGCACCGCGATGTCGCTTCTTGGGATACGGGTTCCCGAAAGAATGTAAACGAACGCAACCATTGGTATCTCACTGCGTATTTCCTTTTTATGAACTGAGATTAATTCCGGAGATTTAACACTGGTTATCAGCCTGTAACATTCAGAGACTTGGAGAATTTGCGCGAACTTATTGATGACTGTGCGTCCAACAACAGCGCAAGCCAAAAAAAGGTATATGAACGATACTTCGGGTATGCCCTGAAGATTGTATTCAGGTACATTTACCGGTATGAAAAGGCAGTGGACACGGTGAATGACGGATTTGTGAAATTGTTCAGAGCCATTGGCAAGTTTAATCATGACCAGGTGGTTGAGGTAGAGCCATTGTTCCTTGGTTGGATGAAGCGAATTATGATTAATGTATCGATCGACCAGTTGAGAAGGAATCACATGGTTGCTGAGATCGGAGGAATTCCGGAATATGTGTGGGATGCGCCCGATAAGTCGCAAACCGCTGAACAATCGATGATGTACAAGGAACTAATCGCGCTCGTCAAACAACTTCCCCCGGCCTATCGCTCAGTATTCAACATGGTAGTTATAGATGGCATGACGCACCACGAGGTGTCAGACATGCTGGGAATATCGATAGGAACATCTAAATCCAACCTGTCCAGGGCCCGGGTGCTATTACAGAAAAATATTAAAGACCTGGAGGCTTCTGATGCAGTATATAGATAACGATATGGACGATCTTTATAGCAAAGCTGGTCGCCAATACCCTTTGAAAACGGATAGCGCAGACTGGGAAGCCGTCAGAAGCCAACTTGCAGCTGATACACCCGCTACTGCCCCTCCGACTAAGAAACCCTTCTGGTATGGATGGTTTCTGATTGCCCTGATCCCCTTAGTTTTTCTGTTCACAAGAGAAGAAAAGGAGAAACAAACGGATCAAAATCAAATCGAAACAAAAGGCAATTTGAAAACCTCTATTTCTGACAAAGCCCCTGCAATCAGCAGCAATGGACCAAAACCTGCAGACGCATCGCCTTCTGTGGAGAATAAGTTATCTACCCGCGCTTTGAATGACAGGAATGAGACGGAACAAAAAAGAATCGATGGCAACGTTTCTGACGAGAAGAATAAAACCAACCAACTGCTGATCCTCAACAACAGTTCAGCAAAGCAACGAGCACTTCAGAATAACAAAGGAAGATTTTCTTCGATCAATTATAATAATGTCCAGACGCAACCTAAATCCGGTGAGTTGAGTAATAAATTGAAGAGAAGAACTCGTGTCGGACTGGATATAACGTCAGGGAATGGTCGAAGAGGTAAGCCTGGGACCTCAAACGGAAAACTCTCGCCGGAAACAGGGAATGAGCAACCGAACATTGCAGTTCATTCAGACGCATCATTGAAGATCGGTGGAGGGAAGTCGGGCAGTCTACAGAACAAAACGCCGCGCGAACTTCTTGGAAAGACCGGATTCCCCGGCCTGGCACGGACCGGATGGTTAACAGGCGACCGATCGGCGCTGTTCAATGACTCAAGATTGATTTTATCGGGAATCGCTCAACCGCTTAACCCCAAGCCATCCAAACCCTTTGTCGACCCAGACCGTTATTTTTATGTAGGCCTGAGTGCAGCTCCCGACCTGAGCTTTATCAAGTCACAGGCTGTCAAAAACGTAGGTTATGATTTCGGACTATTGATTGGTTATCACTTCAGCAAAAGGCTGGCAGTGGAAGGAGGATTTCTATGGGACCGGAAAAAGTATTTTACAGATGGGAAATATTTCGACAAGAATAGTGCGGGCATCGCGAGTTATGTGTGGGTGAAATCGGTTGATGGTAGCTGCAATATGTTTGAGATTCCTTTGTCATTGCGTTACGACCTTTCCCTTAAACCAAATACATTCGTCGTTTCGGCAGGGTTCAACTCCTACCTGATGAAAAAGGAAGACTATTCCTACAAGGCCATGGCGAATGGCAGCTGGTATAACGGGGATCATTCTTACAAAAATTCTGGAAATCATTTTTTTGCCAGCCTGATGTTCACTGCAGGATATTCATTGAAGTTGGTGCGAAATACAAATTTCCGTTTGGAACCTTATTACAAACTACCGCTGAAAAAAATCGGCACGGGAAATATGCCGCTGACAAGCACGGGGATCAATATCAGTCTGATACAGCGGATACCCTAATCTAAAACAGTCTCAAAAAAACATGGCCAGGCCCTTAAGGGATTGCTATGCCCAGAAGAAAAATTATCACCCAGATTAATCAACAACTCATGAAGAAGAACATCATCCGGTCCTTTATCGCTATGCTTATTTGCGGAGTATTTGTTATTTCTTGTAGTAAAAAAAGCGAAGACACCCTTCCGGATCCCAATGATCCGAGCGATCCCAACACACAGTGCGACACCACTAACAGAAAGTACGCCGCAGACGTTGTTCCAATTCTGCAGGCTAATTGTTACCGTTGCCATGGTAGCGCAACCAATACCGGAAGCGGTGGCATCGTCCTCGAAGGCTATGATAATCTTAAGGCCAAGGCGTCAGGCGGAACTCTGATCGGGGTGCTGACGCATGCCGCTGGCTTTCCACAAATGCCAAAAGATGCCGCAAAATTGTCTGATTGTAATATTAATACAATCAGGTCGTGGATCAACAATGGTATTCAGAACAATTAATCAGCGGCCATGAAAAGATGTGTAATGTTTTCCCTGATCTTATTTTCCGCTACTATTGGTTTCGGTCAGATCTACATGACCAGGAATGGGAATATCAAATTGTCGTCTGACACTCCCCTGGAAAGCATCCACGCAGAAAATCAGGATGTGGAGGCCGCCGTTGATCTTAACAACCGCAATATCGCCTTCTCTCTGCCCCTGAAGTCATTTGTCTTCACGAGGTCGCTGATGCAGGAACATTTCAATGAGAATTATGTGGAAAGTGACAAGTACCCAAGATCCACGTTCAGCGGGTCTTTCGGTGAAACGATTCCCAAAGGCCAGGACGGATCCTTCGCGGTGAAGGTCCGCGGTAAACTCACCCTCCATGGTGTTACCAGAGATCTGGAAATACCAGGCACCTTCGTTCGCAAAGCAAACGTGCTCACAGGCACGGCAAATTTCAAACTGAACCCTACCGATTATAACATCAGGATCCCTTTTATCGTAAGGGATAAAATTGAAAAAGAAACCGCCATCCAGGTGAACATAGTATGCAATCAAAAATAATAAGAATGGTTAGACTGGTATTTATCCTCATATTTTTCTGCAGCTTCTTTGCAGGCCGGGCACAAGACCGTTCGCTGCTTTCTATGCTTCGCGATTCATCAGCACCGGGAAAAAAGATCCTGGTGACCCAGACATTTAAAGCCACGCATATTGTCAACACCCAGACGGTTGAGGCTCCCGCAAAAGGAGATCTTAATTTTATCATTATGCATCGCTTTGGAGAGATAAACGACGGGTCCTATCAATTTTTCGGATTAGACAACGCCACACTGCGCCTGGGCCTGGACTATGGTCTCACCAACAGGCTGGCCATCGGCATAGGAAGAAGCTCGCTGGAAAAGACCTTTGATGGTTACCTGAAATTCAAAATGCTCAGACAATCCATCGGCGTAGGTGCCATGCCAGTAAGTGTGAGTCTGCTGGGGTCAATCAATAACTATACGCTGAAGTTTTCCGACAAGCAGTATCTCAATGCGAAATACCGAACCATTTACACGATGCAGGCGCTGGTGGCGAGAAAGATAACGACGGCCCTGTCCGTACAGGTTACGCCGACTTTTCAGCATTTTAACCTTGTGCCAACCGTCAGGGATAAGAATAATGTATTCTCGACATCTGTCGGAGGACGACTGAAGTTCACCAAGCGTATGAGCATTACCGCCGAGTACAATATTCTGTTCCCCGACCAGGTCAGCTCCATCGATGTAACCAATTCTTTGTCGATGGGCATTGACATTGAAACCGGCGGACATGTGTTTCAACTGGTTTTCACCAATTCGCAGGGTATGACGGAATCCCAGTTTATTCCAAGAACAACCGGAAGCTGGGGCAAGGGAGACATCTATTTTGGTTTTAATGTATCGCGAAATTTTACGCTGGGGAAGAAAGAGAAATAATGCTGATCAGGATATTCTTGTTGTTCTGATTTATCTTCCGTTTTCATCCCAGATAGAAATGAAGACGACCACTGTTTCGAAAACGCCCGATTTTACTATTGACGGTTCGGGTTCAGCTTCAGCATGGGGCAAAACCGAGTGGTTGAGTCTCCTCAGACAAAGCTCAACTGGCGCGAGCTATTCTACTAAAGCAAAATTACTTTATTCCGACAACGGTATATATGGCCTTTTTGATTGCGAGGACAAGAAACTTTGCAACACTATGCAGGGCGACTTCCTTCATTTGTGGGAAGAAGATGTGGTGGAAATTTTTCTGCAACCGGAAGCTGCCCGTGCCGCCTACTTTGAGTATGAATTGTCTCCAGCGAATTTCGAACTGCCGTTAATCATTTTTAACGCGGATGGGAAACTCAACAGTTGGGTGCCATTTCTTTATGAAGACCACATGAAAACCACACATGCCACTTCAACTCGTTATGAAAATGATAACCAGGTTGCTGGTTGGACGGCCGAATTTTACATCCCATTTGCTTTGATGCAACCCATTCTAAGGGATACGCCGGTCAGTGGTACGATCTGGAAGGGAAATTTATATCGGATAGATTACGACGAGGGAGAGTCACTGAATTCCTGGTGTGCGACCACGGTGAATTTTCACGAACCCGAGAAATTTGGCTGGCTGCGGTTTCAATAAGTTAAGTGATGGTGGAATATTCGCAGTATGGGTAGTAACCGGAATATCACGTTCTAAATATTGTGAAGTGGCGAAAATCGTGGATTTGTCGGCCTTGCGGCCTAAATAACAACTCATTTCAGCACCACTGCACCTAAGGGAGGCAGGTGCAGATTGATCTCGTATGTTTTTGTGCTCTTATCCACCAGGGTGGTGGTGATTACGGGGTTGAACACATCGCCCGTTCCCCAATATTTTTTGTCATCGCTATTGAAGATCTCTTTCCATTTTTTCTTACCGGCCGTGTACACTTTCCAGTCCGTCCTTGCCACGGGGGTAAGATTGAGTATGATCAGCAGATCATCATCCGGATCCTTACCCTTTCTTTTATACACCAGCACAGATTCCGGCCTGTGGTTCACATCCACCCACTCAAAGCCATCCGGTGAAAATTGTTTTTGATACAATGCCGGCTCTTCTCTCAATAAAATGTTGAGGTCGCGCACACAATCTTTCATCATCTGGTGTGCATCGAATTGCAGGAGCTCCCAGGGTAACTCTGATTTATAATTCCACTCGGTAGTTGCCGCAATTTCATTACCCATGAAAAGCAATTTGCCTCCGGGATGCGTGTACATGTAAGTATAGAGGCACCTGAGGTTGGCGAACTTTTGCCAGTCATCGCCCGGCATCTTGTAGATCATAGGGCTCTTGCCATGGACACTCTCATCATGACTCAACGGGAGCATAAAATTTTCATCATAATAATACATCATGCTGAAGGTGAACTTGTCCTGTTGACCCGGCCTTAGCAAGGGATCGGTCTTAAAGAAATTAAGCGTATCGTGCATCCATCCCATCATCCACTTCATACCAAAGCCCAGGCCACCGCTAAAGGTAGGCCTGCTGATCCCCGGCCAGTCGGTGGCTTCTTCTGCGATCATCTGCACGTCTTCGAAATCGCGGAATATAGTTTCGTTGAGATCGATGATAAAAGCCATGGCTTCCAGGTTGCCATCACCTCCCTGTTCATTGGGTTCCCATTCACCCGCCTTCCTCGAATAATTCAGCTTCAGCATCGAACTCACCGCGTCCACGCGTAATCCATCGATATGAAAAAGATCAAACCACATTCTTGCACTCGAGATAAGGAATGACTTAACCTCTCCTCTTTGGTAGTTGAAAATATAGCTGTTCCAGTCGGGATGAAATCCTTTTCTCATGTCGGCATACTCATAGGTATGCGTGCCGTCGAACTTGAATAATCCATGTGCGTCGTAAGGAAAATGTGAAGGCACCCAGTCGAGGATCACCCCTATACCTTCATTATGAAAAGCTTCAACCAGGTGCATGAATTCCTGTGGTGTGCCGTAACGCGAAGTGGGTGCGAAATAGCCCGTGCCCTGGTAGCCCCAGCTGCCATCGAATGGATGTTCGGTCACCGGCATCAGCTCTACATGGGTAAACTGCATTTCCTTCACATACTGCACCAGTCGCTCGGCAAAAAAATCATAGGTGTTGTAAACCTCCTCGTTGTTCCTGTCGGGCCTCATCCAGCTAGCCAGGTGCACTTCATACACGCTCCATGGCGCCTTGAGGGAATTGTGTTTTTTTCGGGTCTTCATCCAGTGTTTGTCATCCCAGTCGTATCCGAGTTCCCAAGTCCGGCTGGCAGTGGCCGGACGAACCTCCCAGTAATTCGCATACGGGTCACCTTTCTCTGTGACGACGCCGTCAAATCCATGAATCTTGTATTTGTAAAGATCTCCTTTGTTGATATCGGGAATAAAACCTTCCCAGATGCCCGAATGATCCAGTTTCACAAAGAGCGGATGAGCTCCGTCGGCCCATTGATTGAAATGCCCTATCACAGAGATTGCCGTGGCATTGGGTGCCCACACAGCAAAATAAAATCCGGTTTTGCCCAGCACTTCCAACTGATGCGAACCAAAAAGTTCATAGGCACGATATAGGGTGCCGCGTTGAAAATTGGAAATGTCTTCCTCTGAGAACAGGGAATAATTCCAAACCGGTTTAGTCGAGTCGACAAAATAGATGTCTTCGTATTTTTTTTGAAAAACCGGCATAGGCTTTTTTTTGTGTTTCTTAACTTTGCTCTTTCCCATTTGGATCATATACATAGATCACACTCACCGCAGCGCATAACATGAAAATTCCTGCAAGCACAATCGCGTAAATGGGCTGCCCCCCATATACATGTTTAACCACCCAACCGCCGGCGAATCCGTTAATGATCTGTGGCAGAGTGATGAAGAAATTAAAGATACCCATATAAATCCCAAATTTGGCGGGCGGTATCGAAGAAGATAAAATGACATAAGGCATGGCGAGTATGGATGCCCATGCTAGTCCAACGCCCACCATCGACAGATTTAAAAACCATATATCTTTTATAAAAAAGATCGATATCAAACCAATGCCGCCTGCGGTGAGTGAAACAGCATGGGTAAGTTTTCTTCCGATCAGCCTGGCGATAAAAGGCAGACAGAGGGCATAGATCATCGCGACAAAATTATACACCCCAAAGGCAGAACTGACTTTGTTGCCCGCCTCATTATAGGCGATAGAGTGCGAGTACTCGCCCTTCAATCCGTAGATGTGTATCGCTACGGCATCCGAGGTATACACCCACATACTGAACAGCGCGAACCAACTGAAAAATTGTACCAGGCCCAACTGTTTCATGGTCTTGGGCATCAGTCTGAAGTCCCGGAAAATGTCTTTCAGTCCTCCAGATTTCACTTCCTCGCTGCCATGATAAAGCCGGTGTTGCTCGGGGCTATATTCTGATGAAAAAAGCACCGTGACTAATATCGCTATCATGAAAACTCCCGCGCCGATGTAAAAGGCATACTTGATATTGTCGGCGATCTGGTTGTTGTCCGCAGTCATGCTGAATCCGTGATTGGCGAGGAATTCAGGAAGAAAAGAAGCCGCCACCGCACCAATGCCGATCAGGAAAGTCTGGATGCTGAAACCCACGGTCCGCTGGCTGTTGGGCAGGTTGTCGGCGACCAGGGCGCGAAACGGTTCCATGGCGACATTGAAAGATGCATCCATCACCATCACCATGCCTGCCCCTATCCATAGTGCCGGGATGATGCCGGCGAGATGACCAGAATTAGGAAGAAAGATGAGTGCAAGGGAGGAAAGTATGGCACCCGAAAGAAAATAAGGCTTCCTTCTTCCAAGCCGATTCCAGGTACGGTCGCTGTAGTGTCCGATGATGGGTTGTACGATCATCCCTACCAGAGGTGCCACGATCCAGAACATAGGAAGCTGATCAACATCCGCACCAAATGAACGGAGTATCCTGCTGGTGTTGGCGCTCTGAAGTGCGAAACCAAACTGGATGCCCATGAAACCAAAGCTCATGGTGAAGATCTGGAACATGGATAATCTCGGCTTGGGAATACCCGGAGCTGGACTAGGCGCAGTCGTAGTTATGGTGGTAGACATATGTCGATCTCATATTGGTCAGTAAACCACGAGAAATGAGATTCAGCTCAGATAGAAAAACCGTTCGGCACTATTGCTCCTTTCTTGATAACTATGATCCCGTCTTTAATAGTATACAGTGGATGATCGGTGTTCTCAAGATGAGGCCCACCATTGATCTGCACGTCGTCGCCGATGCGGCAGTTTTTATCAACGATCGCATTCTTGATGTAGCAACGGCTTCCGATTCCAACATTTGGCAGACCATGCTGGTGTGCGTCTTCGATTTGTTCAATGGTTTCAAAAAAATCGTTTCCCATCAGGTAGCTATTTACTATCGTTGTACCATAACCGATCCTGGCCCTGATGCCTACAACGCTTTTTTCTATGTGTGAAGCATTCACTATACAGCCTTCGGCAACAATGGTCTTATCCAGTGTGGTTCCGCTGATCTTGGCGGGCGGTAACATACGGGCGCGGGTGTATATGCTCCTGGTGTCATCGAAAAGATTGAATTCGGGTACTTCATCGGTGAGACCCAGATTGGCCTCATAAAAGGAATAGATATTTCCGATATCTGTCCAGTATCCATCATACTGGAAGCTGGATACTTTGTATTTGCTCAGTGATTGTGGAATAATCTCCTTGCCGAAATCAGTTCCTTCCCTGAACTCTTCTTCGAGCAGGTCAAACATCAGCTGTCTGTTGAAAATATATATGCCCATTGAAGCCAGCCAGTGTTTGCCGGCAGCCTGCATTTCGGAGCCGGTGTCGCTTTTCCACTGGTTCAATAATTCCGTTCCCTTGGGTTTTTCAATGAAAGAAGTGATGAAGCCATCAGGGTTTTTCTTCAGGATCCCAAAGTCCGAGGCTTCTTTCTCGATCACCGGAATAGTGGCTATAGAAATATCCGACCCGCTGTCGATATGACGGTTGACCATGGCCATGAAATCCATCTGGTACAATTGGTCGCCGGACAATATTAGCACATACTCGCTGGGAAAGGTTTTGATATGCCGAAGGCCTTGTCGCACCGCATCAGCAGTGCCCTGGTACCAGGTAGGATTGTCGGGCGTTTGTTCTGCCGCCAGAATGTCCACGAAGGCTGAACTGAAGGCACTGAAATGATAAGTGTTTTTTATGTGCCTGTTAAGCGACGCTGAGTTGTACTGTGTGAGCACGAACATCCTGCTGATGCCCGAATTGAGGCAGTTGGAGATAGGAATGTCTACCAGCCGATATTTGCCCGCAATGGGCACCGCAGGTTTCGACCTGCTTGCTGTTAATGGATACAGCCTTGTACCTGCACCGCCACCCAGGATAACCGCGAGAATAGATTTTGACATAAAACAAGTTATTTATAGATTATTTGAGTAATTGTTCATAACAGATGATGTAGCGCTTCACACTGGTTTTCCAGTCAAAATCCAGTTGCATCATTTTTTCCCGGATTGCACTCATTCGTTTTTTATCACGATACAATTCAATTCCCCTCCATACACCCTGACAAATGTCCCCCGTTTCCACATGGTTGTAACAAATGCCATATCCATCGGGTTCCTCAAAGTCGATTACTGTGTCCTTCAAGCCACCAGTTCTTCTAACCATGGGAACCGTACCATATCTCATGGAATATAATTGATTAAGTCCACATGGTTCTACCCTGGATGGCATAAGTAAAAAATCGGACCCCGCATAGATCAGCCTGCTCAGGGCTTCGTTATATCCGAGATAAATATTATAGTCACCATTCGCTATTCCCAACTGAATCTCCAGTCCCCGTTCCACCTCGGGGTTGCCGCTGCCGAGTACCAGGAAGTTCATTCGTCTTCCAATATAGTGAAAGGAATCATACACAACTGCGGCAAGCTTGTCGGCCCCCTTCTCACCAACAAGTCGGCCAATAAAGGAGATCAGCGGTTTTTGGAAGTCGAGGTTAAAGCGTTCGCAAAGTTCCATCTTGTTCTTTGCCTTACCTGCCTCGGCATCAGCGACGCTGTAATGATAGGGCAGATATTGGTCGGTCTGGGGATCCCAGACATGACTGTCGATGCCATTGAGGATGCCAACGCATTTGCCCCTTTCATACTCAAATAGGGGTTCCAGTCCATTACTCATCACCCTGAGTTCCTGCAGGTAACTAGGGCTCACCGTTGTAACCAGTGAAGCACATTTGATACCGCTGGCCAGGGGATTGATCGAATTGTTCCAGTCGAGCTTCCCCCAGTTCCACATGTCCCACTGCGGAATGTAGTTGCTTTTATCCCAGCTCATAGCGCCCTGGTATTCGGCATTATGTATTGTCAGGACCACAGGAATATTTCTGAGCGGGGCATACTTGTAACAGTTACCTGTCATAAATGGTATCAGCGCGGTATGGTGATCGTGAACATGGATGACGTCGGGATGATGTTCCCAGGCGGTAACCCAGTCCAGTACGGCGACCTGAAAAGCAGTAAACCTTTCGGTGTCGTCGTCATACCCATATACTTTCTCCCTGTCCAGCAGTCCATTAATGTCTACCAGATAGAGGTCGAATCCCAGGACATTGTTCTTCTCCTTTATCACCGTAAAATCGAACCAGCGGCTACCCAGGTTGGAAAAGCCTTTATGGACCACATCCCATTGATTATTGTAGAGGAACTTGGTCCTGTACATCGGCATAACAATTTTGGCGAGATGTCCGGCCTGATTGAGATATAGTGGAAGAGCTCCAGCAACGTCCCCGAGTCCGCCAGCTTTTGCTACAGGATAACATTCTGCGCTGACATGTAATATCTCCATTATCGCTTACGGCTAATCGTTTTGGGATCTTGTTTATTGAATCGGCTGAATGTCAAATGTCAGTCAATTTAGGAATCATTTATTACAATAGGTGAAGCAATGATATTTTTTTTGTTACTTTCAGCCCTACTAAAATCACTTCTACGATATGGAGCAACAGACCAAATGGTCACAATTTGGCACCCTGATAACCGTGTTTTTTTTCTGGGGCTTTGTGGCAGCATCCAACGGAATTTTCATTCCTTTTTGTAAAACACATTTCCATCTCGACCAGTTTGAATCACAATTGGTGGACGCGGCTTTCTACGGTGCCTACTTTTTTGGGTCACTCATCCTGTACATCCTCTCCTCACTCACCCGCGTGGACATTCTCAACAAGATCGGCTACAAGAATGGAATCATCTATGGGCTGCTGATCTCGGTGATCGGCGCATTGGGCATGGCCTTCGTTTCCACATCGGAATCCGCTAGTTTTGGAATGGTACTCGTAACCTTCTTTATTATAGCACTTGGGTTTTCATTGCAGCAGACTGCGGCGCAACCATTCGCGGTTGCTCTCGGTTCCGAACAGACCGGAGCTCACCGCCTGAATCTCGCTGGCGGGATCAATTCAATCGGCACGCTGCTTGGCCCCCTGGTCGTGAGCATCGTGCTCTTCGGTGCATTGACCGACAGTAACAAGGTAGCAACACTGGGAAATATAAAAACCCTTTACCTGATCCTTGCTGGCCTCTTTACTTTTGTCGCCATATTTTTTGCCGTGTCCAAACTTCCCCGGGTTACCAGCAACGAAAAAATAGAGAACAGCCCCAAAGCCCTTACCAGCCTCATTATTATGAGTGTGCCGGTTTTCATTCTCATATTCATGAACAAGTTTGTTGTACTGCATTTTGGAGAAACCGCCAAGGGTTACCTGATCATTATCACCCTGCTTCTTACTATCGGTATTCTAACCAATGCGATGGTCTCTTCCAAAAAATCCGGCACCGGCTGGGGCGCCATGCAATATCCCCAGCTGATACTGGGAATGATCGCGATCTTCGTTTATGTTGGCGTTGAAGTTACCGTTCAGAGTAATATGGGTGCCTTACTCAAACTGCCGGCATTTGGCGGACTCAATGAGAAATATATTTCACAATACATTTCCCTGTACTGGGGAAGCCTTATGATTGGAAGACTAACTGCCTCCATTTCTGTTTTCAATTTATCCCGGTCAACAAGGCGAGTCCTTACGGCCGTGGTGCCATTCGTAGGTTTCGGATTGATCCTGCTGGTGAATGTGCTCAGAGGCAGTGAGGTAGGCAACCTCTATGTTTATGCGATCTGTATTGTTTTCCTCATTGCCGCATTCCTCTATGCCAACGAGAAACCCGTAGCCATGTTGTTCACTGCCGCGCTGATGGCTACGCTGGCCATGCTGATAGGTTTGTTCACCGATGGGCTTACAGCAACTTTCGCCTTTATCAGCGGTGGGCTTTTCTGTTCAGTAATGTGGCCATGTATCTTCTCGCTTGGTATCGCCGGGCTGGGAAAATATACCAGCCAGGGCTCAGCTTTCCTGATTATGATGATCCTCGGCGGCGCTGTGATCCCCCCATTGCAGGGTGCCATTTGCGATTTCGACAAATCCAGTCCCGGTGGAATTCTGAATACTTCATTCACCCATTTCTCCTACGTGGTACCTGCCATCGGTTTTGCTTATCTTGCGTGGCACGCACTCCTGTCAAGGAAGGTCCTGAAAGTCCAGGGCATCGATTTTGACCGGCAGATCAGTGGAGGACACTAAGCATTAGAAAAAATGTCAAAAGCAGAATCACTACAGCAGTTAGCCGTCGGAATAGATATTGGTGGTACGGGAACAAAATTCGGAATCGTAGACAGGAATGGGAATATTCTCTTCTCCAGTGAGATCTCCTCGCGCAACCATGCGCTCGTGGAAGATTTTATCGATGAGCTTCATGAAAACCTGACTGCCATGATCGATAAGGTCGGAGGGCCCACCCGTATCAAAGGCATTGGTGTGGGCGCACCGAACGGCAACTATTACACGGGCACTGTTGAGTATGCTCCTAACCTGCCATGGAAGGGAATCATTCCGTTTTCGAAAATGATGGAAACGAAGTTCAAGATCCCGGTAGTGCTTACGAATGACGCTAATGCGGCAGCCATAGGCGAGATGATGTATGGTGCGGCCAAAGGGATGCGTGACTTCATCATGATCACCCTTGGTACCGGTGTGGGGAGCGGGATCGTTGCCAACGGCAAACTCGTATACGGCCATGATGGGTTCGCTGGTGAACTCGGACACACCATCACCATCCCCAACGGAAGATTTCACGAGGGTACGGGCAAATATGGTTCGCTCGAAAGTTATGCGTCGGCTACAGGGGTGAAACTCACCGCACTGGAAATTCTCGAAAAAACAACGGAATACAGCGTTCTTCGGGATGTGCCAAAAAATAAACTCGACTCCAAAAAAGTGTATGAGGCTGCCATCTCCGGCGACAAGGTAGCCAAGGAAATATTTGAATTCACCGGCCAGATCCTAGGACTCGCCCTCGCCAATTTTGTGATGTTCTCCAGTCCGGAGGCCATCATTCTTTTTGGAGGATTGACTAAGGCGGGCGACCTGTTGCTGAAACCTACTATTGCAAATATGGAAGCCAACCTGATCCAGGTGTTTCAGAATAAGGTAAAGATTCTCGTAAGTCATTTGCGGGAAGCTGACGCCGCCATACTTGGAGCGAGTGCGCTGGCCTGGGACATCAGGCACGTCTGAATTGAAAGAGACTAGGTAATCGACCGGGTAACCTTGTTGTAATAGTTGTCGAAAAGTCCAGCGATTCTACTGATCCCATATTTTCTTCCGGCTTCGGCAGAGATGATTTCGCTGCTGAAACGATATCTGTTTACAATCATCCATCTCATTTTACCTGCAAGTATATCAGGACGGCCGGCAGGCACCAGGATGCCATTTTTAAAATCGCTCACCAATTCTTTCATTACCGCGATGTCGCTGACGATGACGGGCACACCGGAAACCAGTGCTTCTGCCACCACGCAACCAAAGGTTTCAAATCTCGAGTAAAGAATTAACGCGGCGGCATGTCGTACCTGCAAGGCAATCTCTTCGTGGTTCACCTCACCACGGAAATCAATATGCGACGTCAACCCTTTCTGTTCAGCATATTGCCGGACATTCTTCCGACTTGGGCCATAGATCACCAGCTCGAAGGGAATCGTGGTCCTTTCTCTTAGTATGGCCAGCGCGTCAATAATTTGTTCTGGATTCTTCTGATAACTAAGCGTGGAGATATGAATAAATCTGAACAATGAATGTGAATGTTGACCCGGGAAGAATTTCAAGGAATCAACCACGTTAGGTATGACAGCAGGCGGGTCGATGTCGAATTTACGCACAAGCGCGGCACTGAGCTGCGCACTGACTGCCGTTGATCCCGCCGCCTGGCGGTATATTTTCCCAACAGTCCACCTGAGCAAAAAGGATTTTTTTTCAAAGACATCGCCCGCGTCTGGGGAAAAAACGGACCACTGTTCGCTGACTATGTATTTAATTCCATATCGATAATGACAGTACAGAGCGAGCAGGCCGGCGCGGAAACAGATGTGCACGTGCACGAGATCGGGCTTCCCCTCCCTGCGTATGTGTTTTGCAAGCAGGGACCTGAAAATTAAAAAATACCTGATCCCTGACAGAAAAGATTCCAGTTTTCCAGAAGGCAGCCATGGTTGATAGTATTGGATGGTAGCACCCGAGCCATTAGCGTATTTCCTTTTTTCGAGTTTCGGTCCGGGGATTCCCGAATTATCTTTGGTAACAAACAGCACATGAACCCGATTGCGCGTGGCGGCGGCCATTGCATGGCGCTCAATGAAATCTCCTGCCAGTGGTTCACTCCTGTTGGGATACCAGCTGCTAAGCCACAATACCTTTTTCATGCCCCTGCAATTTGTCGATGGTGAGCAATCACAAGATACCCATAATAGCAGCAGTATGCCAGGCTGCTGACTGTGGCGGCGGCAAGTATGCCATATGCTGGAGTGAAGATCAGGTTACCAACGAGTAAAATAAGCAGCGCACCAAATGCACCGGCAGAGTTGGTCCTGATCCTGTTCTTTCCTGAGTTGTAGGCCGCATATGGATACATCATCGCCACAGCGATCACGCCAGGGATCTGCAAGAGAAACGGAAAATACATGCCCGAAAAGCTGGGACCAAAAATCAAAGGAAAAAGAGTTTTGCCTGTGATTGCCAGTAGAAGTAATATTATCAGGTATGTGAAGCCAAGCTGATTGGAGATTTTTCTCATGATGCCCGCAGCCATCCCTTTTTCGGATGCTATAAAAGGAAAGATCACAGTAGAGATCATCGAAGGGAGCATAAAAAAAAGCTGGGCGATCCGGGATACCTGGATATAATTACCCAGGTCTGTTGCAGTAGTATAATGCCGAACAAAAAGATAGTCGGCGCGGTTCAACAAAAAGAAAAGAATATTGGCCAGAAATGCATGTGAAGCATACCTGAAAAACATGACAAGTGTTTCCCGGGGAATACGAAATTCAAACAATGTGTTTTTTTGTGAAAATACCAGGCAGGCAAAAAGTATAATCCCCTGAAGCAGGAAGGCAGCAAAATACCAGAAGGCGAAATCTTCCACTAGCATGCCTTTGCGGAATAGGAGAAGAAGGATGACTCCCGAATTCACCAGAATTGCGACGAGATGTGGCAGGATGAAACGGAACGACGCATAACAAATGGCGTTGCCAAAAGAGATCAGCAAGTTGCCACTAACGTACAGGAGAATGAACCCCAGCGGAAATTCCACACCCGGAGTGAGCCAGCGGTAAACAGGAACAAAGACCAAACCGATCATCAGCGTTGCCAGTACAGACCACAAAACAGAAAACCGAATGATGGTATCTGCAGGCACCTGTTTTCTCGCAACGTAATATCCAACTGATGAATCGAGGCTGAACCCACCCAACTGGATCATGAATGCGAAGATGGCCAGATAATAAAAAAGCCAGCCGGTAGCGGCGGCTTCGAATGTTCTTGATAGAAGAATATTGACAAGAAGTCCGGTGGTTAATGAAAGGCCCCTCCAGAAAACGTGTTGAAATAAGAATGGTTTTATATTCAGTAGTTCAGCTTTTCAGGGCGTTGATGATCTGCACAAAATCAGCGGCAACCAGTGAGGCGCCACCTACCAATCCACCGTCCACGTCCGGAGAACCAAATAAGTCTGCGGCATTACCTGCTTTCACACTGCCTCCATAAAGTATGGATATGTTCTGCGAGGCTTCTTCACCAAATTTGTCCTCAATCACAGAACGGATAAATGCATGGATCTCCTGCGCCTGCGCCGTGGTGGCAGTCTTACCCGTCCCGATCGCCCAGATCGGCTCATAGGCGATGACTACCCTGCCCAGTGCGTCGGGGCTTAAATGAAAAAGAGATTCACGTAGTTGTTTTTCCACATAGGCATTCTGAGTTCCCTCCTCTCTTACAGGCAGGGGTTCCCCACAACAAAATATGGGTGTGATCTCATACTTCAGACAGAGGTCGAGTTTTTCTGCCAACTGCTCATTGGTCTCGTGGAAATACTCCCTGCGCTCACTGTGGCCCACAATACAATGACGAACACTTAAGGACCTGATCATTTCAGCGGATACCTCACCGGTGTAGGCTCCAGAAGGTTTATGATGACAATTCTGTGCAGATACAAAACAATTCATCTGGCTGCCGATCAGGCTGTTTGCCATGATCAGGTAGGGAAATGGAATCGCGAACACCGCTGCCTGATGTGGTTTCAGTGAAATTTTTGACTGCAGAACATCATTGAGTAAGGATTCCGCCTGGTGGTAAGTACAATTCATTTTCCAGTTGGCGGCCGCGATTTGTTTACGCATAGTGTGAATTAAATTTGCTCAAAGATAAGCTTCAATCCAGTCTTTTCCTTTTCACTTAAAGAAGACTGTTTAAGCTTCTTCCAATTCCCTATATCAGCGAGGGCCTTCTCGAATTCGTAACGTTGGTCGCCCCAGCTGAAGCTGGGAATAAATTTGGGCATCAGCCCTCCTCCGAAAACGTTGGCACAGACTCCTACTATTGATCCGGTATTGAATGAAGTATTGATGGCCGCCCTGGAGTAATCACCCATGATCAATCCACATTTCTTCAAACCCGGCGACCAGTACTCACCCCGATGGATATCCCATAATTTTAAATCGCCGGCATTATTCTTCATGTTCGAGGTAGAAGTTCCCGCCCCGAAATTGCACCATTCGCCAACTACGCTGTCGCCGAGATAACCATCGTGGGACTTATTTGAATAACCGAAGATCACTGAATTCTTAATTTCCCCTCCTACCACGCAGCCCGGCCCGATGGTAGTTGCTCCGTATATCTTTGCCCCCATCTTAACTACAGATCCCCTGCAGAGGGCAAAGGGTCCTCTGATCAGGCTTCCTTCCATAATCTCCGTGTCTGCGCCAATATAGACCGGGCCGGTTTCTGTATTGATAATGCAATGAGAAAGCCTAGCCCCCGATTCGATAAATATAGCTGAGCCTTTCACGCTTACCGTGTCGGGAACCGGTGCGGAACGCCTGCCCTTGGTGATCAGTTCAAAATCCTTTCTCAATTCTGCGTCGTTCAATTGAAAGATCTCCCAGGGATAGCTGATTTTTCTTGCCAATGTCGTTTGTGGTTTGCTGTTAGCTTCCGGTGAGGTAAGCAGCATAGCATCCGGTATAGTGGCGGCGTCGAGATGAATGCTGCCGGCTTCCTGACCATTCCGTGTGCCTTTTCTGTCATCAGTGACTGCCAGACCCTGGACGAGGCAGATCCATTTTTCCCTGAGTGTGAGAATGCCCAAACGAATATCGGCGGCAGAACGCGTCAGCGTGAGCGGAAAGAGATTGTCATTCTCCTGTTGTTCCAGCACCAGTTTTACCATAGTTAAAAATAAGGGCTTATGTGCAACATGGAGCCTGCCACGGAGCAACCCTGGCTAAATTCGACAAAAAAACCCTTCCCGTAACCGGGAAGGGATCGATAAGTTAAACGATGTATGCTTATGCTTTCTTCTCGTACCTCTTCTTGAATTTATCGATACGGCCTGCGGTGTCGACAAGCATTTTCTGACCTGTAAAGAAAGGATGAGAGGTGTTGGAAATTTCAAGCTTTACAAGAGGATACTCATTGCCGTCTTCCCACTTAATGGTTTCCCTCGTATTTGAGGTAGAACGGCTCATAAATGTATTGCCATTACTCATGTCTTTGAAAACAACGAGTCTGTATCCTTTTGGGTGAATGTCCTTTTTCATAATAGTTGTCAGTTAATGCACGGATTTGGCCGTACAATTTAAATGGAGGGCGAAATTAAGTGAATTTGTGATAAAAAACAAGGGAATAGCGAGGATTCAACCCATTCCTGGATAAAACTGCGCCCTTAGTTTCTCATATTTATGTATTGCAGCGCCATCCTGAGGTTTGCCTCCTGGCAAAGTTTGATGACGGCCTGCAGGTCATCGATCTTCTTCGCCGTAACCCTAACCAGGTCGTCCATGATCTGGGTCTGAACCTTGAGGCCGCTTTCCTTGATTAGTTTTGTCACTTTCTTGGCATCTTCCTGATTCAGCCCATTGCGTACGCTGACCACTTTTTTCACGATTTTACCGCTCGGAAACGGATCCTTGGAAAGGTCGAATGCCTCCGGAGAAATACCCTGTTTATGCGCCCTGTTAATCAGAACATCGGTCACCTGGCCCATCTTCATGTCGTCGTCAGTTTCTATGTTCAGTTTAAATTCTTTCTTGTCCAGATCAATGGCCACATGGCTGTTCTTGAAGTCAAAACGATTAGTGATTTCTTTTTTGACCACGTTGACGGCATTGTCAAGGGCCTGGAATTCAACCTTGCTGACTATATCAAAAGATGGCATATCAAAGTTTTGCCAAAGGTATGAAGAGCAAGGATAAAAATGTAAATGTGAATAAGGCGACTACAGAAAAAAACAGACCCCATAGACATGGGGTCCTAACCAAAACTAACTGCTTATGAGAAAAAATTGAGTTCTCTATATAAGACTCCGAATGGTTAGGAAATCCTGCGCTTCTACTGTTAAAAAAAATTAAAAGGGAAAATCAGGCTGTCTGAATCGCCTTCTGACGCATACGGAGCACCACTATCATCAGGATTCCAGAAAGCACCAGCATGGACGAAATTAACTCTGCCTGTGTAGGGTGCAACCCCAGGATAGAGTATTGTGTGTTTACCCTGATCTTTTCAATCAGGAAGCGTTCCACTCCATTAAAAATCAGATAAACCGCGAAGAGGGTGCCGGGGACAGTAAACCTCCTGCGGAGCATGAACAGTGCGGCAGTCAGAATCAGGCAGACCACAGTTTCATAAAATGCAGTGGGAAAAACAGGGAGGGGTAGTTGGTTGCAGTACTGGCCTGTGCAATCTTTTATGGGTGTGCCCTCACTGATGACGTTGTGTGGAAAGTTATAGGCCACCAACCATGTAGGCATCCATGATGGAGCCTTTACAGCTTTGTGCTGAACCTGCTCAACGCTGGTGTAGCCGGACTGCTGCATGTAGATCGCGCTGTTTTGTTGCAATGCATTCCTGAAACGGGTAGTGTCGGCCGGAACAACTTTGGCCTGCGGAGTGCTCAGGTAAGCGCTGTTAAGTATGCCCCAGTCGCCATCACCGGCAACCTGGCAGCCGATCCTTCCAATACCATAGGCCAGTAACAAGGCTGGAGCAGCCGCGTCGCAAAGGTGCCGGAAGCCAATCTTGTGTTTCCGGGAATAGAAAAAGATGGCTATCGCAGCGCAGATCAGCCCACCATAAAATGTGAGACCGCTGAATGAGAGTAAGGCCTCGATCGGGTTTTTCCAGAATTCATTCCAGTTCTCGAGGTTATGAAATATCTTGGCGCCGAGGAATCCGAAAACCGCCGCGAAGATCACCATGTCCCCTACCCGGTCATGTGGCCAAATACGAATCGTCCTTTCCTCCGGCCTGGCGAGTTTCTGCTTGTTCTTCTCAAACCACTTAATGCCTGCGAAAACGATTCCCACCACCAGGCCCGAAGGCAGGTGGCCCTGGGAAGAGAATATAAATCCCTGCGGATCCGAAGTCAGTGACTTGTCCGCGAGGAACAAGCCAATGATCTTGTACCCCAGCAAAAAACCCAGGATAAAATTCAGGATGAGTTCATATGCGGAAGCGGGCTTGCCAATTATATGTTTCGTGTCCTCTGCTACCATCAGCCCGGCTCGTTCCTTGCGTTGGAGCTCCCTGTTCAGGACATAAGCAGCCCCGAGGAATGCAAAAGCCACGAAAAAACCAAAAGAATTGATAAAACGAAGACCTGTCCAATTGACTCCAAACAGGTCTTTAAAAGCGTAGTACAGGTTAGGATACATGGAATGATTACCGGTTAATAAATTGGTCTATGAGCAATGCTGGTCGAATGCGGAGATCAGGTTGTGTGCGATCATTTGTGCTGACCTTCCTTCGATCATATGGCGCTCAATGAAATGAACCAGCTGACCATTCTTGAACAAGGCGATGGCCGGGGATGACGGCGGATAAGGCATCAGTTTCTGTCTCAGCGTCTGCACGGCGGCTGTGTCGAAACCTGCGAAGCTTGTAGCAAGATGGTCTGGTTTCTTAGAACTGTTGGCAATAGCCATCAAAACGCCTGGACGGGCTGTGCCAGCAGAACAGCCACACACTGAGTTAATCATTACCAGGGTAGTTCCTTCCTGGCCAAGCTGATCCTCCACTGCGGTGGGTGTAAGCAACTCGGTAAAGCCATTCTCTGTAAGCTCTTCCTTCATCGGAAGCACTAATTCTGCGGGATACATATCTGTGAAAATTTCGGATTCAAAAATGAGATTTCAAAACAGCTGCAAAGCTAGGTAAAAAAGACCACCGATCGTGTTATTGAAGTACCGGCTAGTTTGTCAGTAGAATGCGTCTTAATCTGTCATAATGTCCTTTATTTCAGTCCTTTCCATGTCAAGTTTTCTTAAAAAATCCATCGGTATGGGGTTTGTTCGACTGGTCTCGTAAACGAATTAATAAAACAAAAAACCTATAATCATGGCCATCGTAAGATTTAATCACAGACCCGTATCAAGGAACTACAATGAAGTTTTCGGCGATTTCTTTAACCTTCCTTCGAGCTGGCACAACCCTTCAGATGATGTGAGCAGCCTGCCCGCAACCAACATTTCTGAAACCACCGAAGCCTATCATGTAGAAGTCAATGCACCCGGCAGGGCTAAAGAAGATTTCAAGATCAATCTCGAAAAAGACCTGCTGACAATAAGCTTTGAGAAGAAGGAAGAAAGCAAAACTGAAGGTGTCAATTCTATCCGCAGGGAATTTTCATTCAACAGTTTCAAAAGAAGTTTCAGTCTCGATGAAAAGGTTGACACATCGAACATTCAGGCGAAATATGAAAACGGAATCCTGAAAATTGATCTGCCAAAAAAAGCAGAAGCAAAGCCGGAAGTAAAACAGATTACGGTTAACTAATCATTTCCGAATGTATTAATCCGATCGCACCCTGTGTTTTCATTGGAAGACACAGGGTTTTTTTTATGCATTTATGGCTAACTTCGCGACACATTTTTGTAAGCATGATAAGATCGCTTCAATGTTACCCTTACGTACTCCTGGCATTGCTCACTTGTTTCATCTCGTTCAATGCCCTTGCTCAGGTTCCCGCACAGCCGGATAGTCTGCATAAACAACTTGACTCTATCATCAGGTCTACTGACACAGTTCTCAGGATAACAAATCTCAATCCCTATTTCACCCTGCACGTGGATTCTAGTGTACAGTACAAACTTGAGATCAACAAAGACTTGTCTGATTACTACTGGTACCTGAGAAATTCTCCCATCGGTGTCAGGATCAACAAAGACAATGGCACAATATCAGTTAAGGTAGAAAAATCATATTTCTTTTCAGGCAAACTGAAATACGATAATGAATACAAAGTGAATGTTGGCGTTCAAAGTCTTACCAACCCCAAGGAAAAAGTGGACACTTCATTTACTATCGTGTTTTACAATACCGACATTATTCCATCAAGAGTAAAGCCATCGGTGAGTGGAACCCTGTTTGTTGAAGAAGGTGAAACGGTGAACTTTAAGGTGCAGTGCGAAAATGGAAGTTTTCCTATCGAAAACATCACGTTCTTCGCCAATACTCCCCTGATCAATTATTCCGTAATCAGGGAATGTAACCAGGATTTTACCTGGTCGCCGGGTTTCGATTTTGTAAAGGAATCCGATTCACTAAAAATGAAACTGGTTGTATTGAACTTCATCGGCGCCAACCGTTTTATGCTCAAAGATACCGCCACCGTACGTATCATCGTGCGCGACGCACTCAATTATCCTATGGCCCTGGAAGACCATGCCCGTCAATCCAAATATGTAAGCAATTATATCCTGCAGTTGAAATACACATTCCTTCAGCTCGACAAGAGTGTGCGGAAGGTGAAGAATACCCGTACCACTTTCGACATCACGGGCTCAGGTACAGCGCTCACCGGTAGTATACTTAATTCGTCAACCAATGAGAGCACCGCAAAGACCGGGCGGGTGCTACCGAGTGTGGGGGTTTCGCTGGTGCCGGTTAAAGAAGCAGTTGCACCACAGAAGACTTTCGACCAGAATCAGGCTTCACTGATCCGCTCATCTATCAAGCGACTGGAATACATGCTCAGGGAAAACAGCCTGGTGGGTGACCGTGATAAGGACGTATCGGCAAAGGCCAACAAACTCAAAGAGGAATTAAAACAGATCCAGATTCAGCTGATCGATATACCGATCGAGCTGGCCACAAATATGTCTGAAGAGGATCTGAACAAATACTTCAACAGCCCCAAAGTCAGCAAGAAATACAAGATCAGAAAATAATTATTTCACGTATCCAAGGATCTTCAACATGCTTTGTGCTGTCTGCTCTTTGGCATAAACCCAGTCGACAAGCTTGCCGTTTTTATCGTGCCCAACTATTATATGTTTGGGTGAAGGGATAAGACAATGCTTGATGCCACCGTAACCACTTATCTGGTCCTGATAGGCGCCAGTATGAAAGAATCCTACATAAAGTGGTTCTCCATTATTTACCTTGGGCAGAAAGACCTCATTTACGTGTTCTTCTGAATCATAATAATCGTGGCTGTCGCAGGTGATGCCACCCAGTACCACTCGCTGGTATTCTTCATTCCATTTATTTACCGGCAGCAGCAGGAATTTTTCACCAATGCCCCAGGTGTCGGGCAGGGTCGTGATGAAAGAGGAGTCGATCATGTACCAGTTCTCACGGTCGTTCTGTTTCTTTTCGCCGATGACGCTGTAGATATGTGCCATGCTCTCTCCCACAGTATAACTTCCAAATTCGGTGAAGATGTTTGGCATCGGCACCTTGTTCTTCTTGCACGCTTTCTTGATGTTGCCGACTATTTCGTTGATCATGAATTGGTAGTCGTATTCAAAGCCAAGCGAATGCTTGATGGGAAAACCACCGCCGATGTTGATTGAATCCAGTTCAGGGCAAATCTTCTTGAGCTGGCAGTAGAGGTTGATGATCTTGTTCAGTTCGCTCCAGTAGTAAATATCATCCTTGATCCCCTTGTTAAGGAAGATGTGGAGCATCTTCAGCTGAAAGCGATCTTCGTTGCCTTCAATTTTATCGACGTAGAACTCCAGTATGTCACGGACCCTGAAGCCGAGCCTTGACGTATAAAAAGGAAAAGTGGGTTCTTCTTCTGCCGCGACGCGTATACCCAGTTTGAAAGGAACCTTAACTGATTTCTTATACTGCAATAATTCTTCGCTGTTGTCAAGTACGGGTATTACATTTTTGAACCCATTGTTCAACAGGCCTGCAATCCGTGAGGTATAACTTTTCTGTTTGTAGCCATTGCAGATGATATAGATATCCTTGGATATCTTTCTTTTTTCGTAAAGTTTTTTGATGATCTCAATGTCGTAGGCATATGAAGTTTCGAGGTGGATCTCATGCTTAAGCGCCTCTTCGATCACAAAAGAAAAGTGCGAACTCTTCGTACAGTAACAATAATGATACTGCCCTTCGTACTTGTGCCTTTTCATGGCGTTGGCAAACATCTGTTTCGCTTTCCTGATCTGCATGCCGATCTTGGGCAGGTAGGTAAGTTTCATCGGTGTGCCATACTTGTCGATCAGCGCCTTGAGGTCAAGTCCGTTAAAATAAAGGTTGTTGTCCTTCGTTTCGAAATCCTCCTGCGGGTAGTTAAACGTCTGTTTTACCAGGTCGCTGTAGGAATTGTTCATGAACTCGTTCGGCATATTCGTGGCCATAGGCTGTGGTAGTGACTTTGCAGATTAGTGTAACAAAATCGGAAGCAAAAATACTCGTTTGACTAATTAGATAATAAAAAAACCGGGCCTCCTTATGGAGCCCGGTTGACAGTCAAAATTTCGTGTGAAACTATTTAACGGAAGCTACCAGCTGTTTGAAACTTTCTGGCTCGTTCATGGCGAGGTCTGCGAGTATTTTCCTGTCCAGGGTGATCCCTTTTTCGGTGAGCTTGTTGATAAAGACCGAATAAGTCAGGCCCTCTTCCCGAACAGCTGCATTGATACGAGCGATCCAGAGAGTACGATATTCTCTTTTCTTGAGTTTGCGGCCTACATATTTATAGGTAAGGCCCTTCTCCATTACGTTTTTGGCGACGGTGTAAACATTCTTACGTTTGCCGTAATAGCCCTTGGCGGCCTTGAGAATTCGTTTTCTCCTTGCCCTTGATGCTACAGCATTTACTGAACGTGGCATATGAAAATCAGTTTAAAAGTTGTTGTTGATGATTACAGGTGAAATCCGGGTTATTTAAGCCTTAGCAAACGTTTTACAAAGTCGAGATTGGCTTTGTGCACCGTGCCGTCGACCCTGAGGGATCTTTTGCGTTTTTTGCTTTTCTTGGTAAGAATGTGGCGTTTAAATGATTTCTGGTGAGTAATTTTTCCTGTGCCAGTCACCTTAAATCTTTTTTTGGCGCTGGAGTTGGTTTTAACCTTTGGCATTTGATATATTTTACTTTTACACCCTGCTGGCGTTCCGCACCGGCGGAAACTTATGGAGCCTTGTGGGCAATCCCGGATTAACCGGGAAATGGGCGGCAAAACTACTCATTTTTTCTCAACACAACTCCATAAATAGAAAAAACCGTTAAATTCATGGGCGGTTTTCGCTTATTTTGCCAAATGATCAAACAGCTCGCCGTATTTGTTAGTCTGGTAACTATTCTTTTCGCTGCCGGAAGTTGCACCAGTAAACGCTCATCGAAACCCCGGATCCTCGTTTTTACCAAAACTACCGGTTTCCGTCATACTTCCATTGCGGACGGGAAGGCAGCAATCATGAAACTGGGGCAGGAGCACGATTTTGACGCAGACACCACCGAAAACGCGTCCGTTTTCACGGAAGACAGTCTGAAGAAATACGCTGCCGTCGTTTTCCTCAATACCTCCGACAACACCGACAGCCTGCTGGACAATTACCAGGAAAATGCATTTGAAAGATATATTCAGGCCGGGGGTGGCTTTGTTGGGGTTCACGCAGCGACAGACACCGAATACCAGTGGGGCTGGTTCCGGCGATTAGTGGGAGCAAATTTCATGAGCCATCCCGAACAGCAGGAAGCCACCCTCGATGTGGTCGACAGGACCCATATTTCCACTAAACACCTTCCCGAAAAATGGAAGAGAAAAGACGAATGGTATAACTTCAAAAACATCAGCCCCGACCTAAAAGTGCTGATCAAAATCGACGAACAGTCTTATAAGGGCGGCGCCAATCACAACGATCATCCGATTGCCTGGTATCACGAGTACGACGGGGGCCGCGCTTTTTATACCGCACTGGGTCACACCGAGGCCTCCTATTCCGAACCGGAGTTCCTCAAACATCTGCTGGGCGGCATCCAGTACGCCATTGGAGATAATAAAAGTCCCGACTTTACAAAGGTTCACACGCCGCTAACTCCCGAGGAATCCAGGTTTACTAAAACCACACTCAGTGAGGGGTCGTTCTACGAACCAACAGAGCTCACCGTTCTTCCTAACCTGGATATACTCATCGTTCAAAGGCGTGGCGAAGTCATGTATTTCAATTCCAAAGACTCCTCCTTGTCGCAGGCTGCCAAATTGAATGTCTACTTCAAAACAGAAACAAAAAACGTAAATGCAGAAGAAGGCCTTTTGGGTATTCAAGCAGACCCTGATTTTGCAAAAAATCATTTTGTTTATTTATACTATAGCCCGGCCGACACCTCGGTCAACAGACTGTCGAGATTTATTTTCGAAAACGGGAAACTCGATACCGCGTCGGAGAAGATCGTACTTCAATTTTATTCACAAAGAAACATCTGCTGCCACACCGGTGGTTCAGTAGCTTTCGGTAAGGATCATACGCTATTCCTTTCAACAGGCGACAACTCAACTCCTTTCGATGAGCCGAGGCAGAAATATGTCAGTTCAGGCTATGGTCCCCTCGACGACCGGCCAGGTCACACGCAATATGATGCCAGAAGAAGTTCTTCCAATACCAATGACCTGAGAGGAAAGATCCTCCGCATACTGATTCAACCTGATGGCTCATACAAAATTCCAGACGGCAACCTATTCAAACCCGGAACACCAAAGACAAAGCCCGAAATATATGTAATGGGACTGAGGAATCCGTACCGGATCTCTGCCGACAAACACAGCGGCTTTCTATATTGGGGCGAAGTGGGTCCGGACGCAAATCAAGATAGCATGGATGTGCGTGGCCCAATGGGTTACGATGAAGTGAATCAGGCGCGTAATGCAGGGTATTTCGGATGGCCACTTTTTGTGGGAAATAATTATCCCTATCGTGAATACGATTATGGTACCGGAAAAACAGGCGCCGCATTCGATCCCGCAAAACCTGTGAATAATTCCCGCAACAATACCGGGCTGGAACAACTTCCTGCTCTTCAGCCTCCATTTATTTATTATCCATACCGTCAGTCGAAAGAATTTCCGCAACTGGGTTCCGGCGGACGAAATGCCATGGCCGGCCCTGTCTATTATACAGCAGACTACCCTGAAGCAACCCGGCTACCTGAATATTACAATGGCAAGCTGATTATCTACGAATGGATCCGGGGATGGATCAAAGCAGTCACGATGTTGCCAAATGGAGACCTGGATAAGATTGAACCCTTTATGCCATCTACAAAATTGCATTCCCTGATCGACATGGAAGTGGGTCCGGATGGCAAATTATATTTCCTTGAATACGGAACGGGCTGGTTCACTAAAAATCCTGACGCAGCGCTTTCGCGGGTGGATTACAACAATTCTAAGATTGCTCCACCTGCAAAACCGGTAACCGCCGCAACGGAAATAAAACCTGCGGTAGATTCAGCAGGTCACAAACAGGTTGACGTTGAAGCTTCCGAACTGGCAAAAGGCAAGGACCTCATGGAATCTCTTGATTGTAAAGCCTGTCATCAGCTCGACAAAAAATCAGTTGGCCCTTCATTTATTGACGTATCAAAAAAATACCAGAAGAACAAAAAAGCCGAGGACTATCTCTCTGGCAAAATCATAAATGGTGGCGCAGGCGTTTGGGGGGAAACAGCCATGGCGGCACATCCCTCACTCAAAAAAGATGACGCGGCAATGATAGTAAGGTGGATACTTTCACTTGGAAACTCAACGGCGGTCAAAGAATAAAAGAAGTTGCTGTTGGTTTAATTGCTGCCCCGGATGTGTTTGATAAAACGGTCAAACTCCCTGTTGATGATGTGCAGGATGGTTTCGAGATTTTGAAATTCATCATAAAGGTATTCATGCCTGGCCATCACGTCGTCACTAATCTGCCCATTCAAAATGCTGCGCTCATAGGCGATGCGATCCATATGCCGTTTGATGTTGTGTTTCAGATCATGAATATTTATCAGCTGGATGTGGAATTGATTATCCAGGTGTTCTATCTCAACCAGCACGTCTTTGAAGCTCTGTTGTGGCACTATGCCCATCAGAATTATCTTGTTCTTTAAGAATTTGTTTTTGAAGTTGCGGAGAGTATCTCTCCAGAGCGTGCATTCGCCAGACAATTGTCCGACAGCGGTTGAGGTAAGCATCGTAGGAAGATTTTAAATATGGTAAATTGGATCAGGGAGATTTCTCAGGGCCGGTATACATCTAATTTACCAATAAATACGCAGACCAGGAAAAATTCTGTTCTTATTAGTGTCAGGATTTCACGCAAAAGCGTAAAGCCCGCGGGGCGCAAAGGTTTTCAACTCACGCGGACTCCAGATAGCATTTAGGGCAATAACTCAACCGTTTCTTATTCCGCGCCTTGCGTGAAATCTCTGAATGCGTTAATTTACGATCACCGACAGTATTTTCCTTCGTTTCGGCGACAGTCGAATTTCCACGAAATACATACCCCGCGACAAACGGCTGATCGGAATCCTGTTGATGTTGTCCTTGATGAAGGCAGACAACATTTTCTTTCCTTCGCTGTTGTACACGTTCACCAGCACTTCATCGGGGAGGGCTTCGGAGATCAGCAGCGTGATCACATCCCGGGTAGGATTAGGACTCACCTTGAAAATGATCCGGTCATCAGGATCTTCAAGGCCTGAGAGTGGAATATAAAATACTGAGTCCGACTGGATAATGCATCCGGTGCGGCTTACTACCTGCACAGAATAATAACCCTGACGGTCAACTATTATACTTGGCCCATTGCCGTTGGGTATTGGGCCTTCCCTGAACCATTGGTAACTCGCTCCCAAACCCCCTCCGACTACACTGAGGTTGTTGGCGTCTTTTTTCAGTTTGGGACTGGGCAGGGTATCCAGTTCAATGAATACACTGTCACTGGATTTCAGCCCGCATTTCGTGACCTCTACTTTATAATATCCTTTCGCAACCGGTGTCAGTATTGGGTTCATGGCGGAAGGATCGCTGAGGCCGACAGTGGGTGTCCAGGAATAAGTAGCTCCTGAAATGCCAGCATCGAGCTCCTGTGACCCATTGGTACAAATCGTCAGTTCCTCTGGCAGGTCTACCTTGTATATAGTATTTTTGATTGCCAGATTACGGGAGCGGGTAGATACATCGCCCAGCGAAGTCGTTACCTTCAATGTGACTTTGAAACTGCCCGTAGCCAGATAATTGTGGCTGGGGTTTTTGTCATTGGAATTGAAACCATCGCCGAAGTTCCATTCCCACTTTGTGATGGTATTGCCGCAATTCAGGATGGTACTGTCGGTGAAATTCACATTCACCGGCAGACAAGCTTCGCCGATTTGATAGCCAAATGATGCATCAACGGAATTCGTGGAAGAGACTTTTATCGTGTCCCTGTCTGAACAGCCATCTTTGCTGATTCTCACAGTATATGTGCCTGCGTTGGTGACTGTAATCGTTTGTCCCGTCTGGCCGGTATTCCAGGCATAAGTGAGTCCGGGTGTGCCCGCATCGAGCAGGATGGACTGGTTAAAACATATCACCGTGTCCCTGCCCAGGTTCACAGAAAGATTGGGAGGATCAATGGTTACTTTCTTACTCTTCACCTGGGTGGTGCCATTGTCGTTGGTGACGGTCAGTTTTACCGTGAACTCACCACGTTTTGTGAATTCGTGATCTGGGTTTTTCTGACCAGAAACCGCAGTGCCATCGCCAAAATCCCAACTATGGGATTCAATATTGCCCGTGCAGGTGGCAGAGAGGTCGGTAAATTTATAGGTCACAGGCAAACAACCGCTCGCCCTTTCAAATGAAAAGTCACTCAGCAGTTCGGGGATGAGTTTTACCTTCACGGTATCCCGGGAAATGCAACCGCCCCGGTTAACCACAACCGAATAAGTACCCGCGTCCGCGACTTCGATCGTACGTGTTGTAGCACCGGTACTCCAGGTATAATCGGAACCGGGGTTCCCGGCATTGAGGGTAATAGTTTCAGATTCACAAACACTTGCTTCCGGGTCGAGATTCGGAATGGGGGTATTGTTACCAGTTACTTCAACGGATTTTGTTTTCGTTGTTGTGCCGCCGCCGGTATTCCGGACGGTGAGTTTAACGGTATAGTTTCCCACTTCTGCATAGGTATGGCTTGGTGACTGAGCTTCCGAGACGGGTGTGCCGTCCCCAAAGTCCCATGACCAGGAGTCAATCGTTCCCGCACAGGTGGCTGACGTTTCGTTGAATTTCAGTATAACCGGCGAGCAGCTGCCGGTTTGGGTCCAGGTGAAATCCGCAGAAATAAGAATCACGGCAGTGGCCTTGATGGTGTCATAACTCTTACAACCATGGTCATCCACTATCACCGAATACGTCGCGGAGGTGAGCACAGTCCTGGTACGGGTGGTGACACCATCGTTCCACAGATAGTCCGCGCCTGGATTACCCGCATCGAGCTTCAGCGGCTCAAAAAGGCAGAAAGAGGTGTCGGGGCCCAGGGAAGGAACGGGCGTGTTGCCTACTTTAATATATTTTTTCCGGGTTCTGGAGTATGAGCCTGAAGAAGAAGTAACGGTCAGGACGACATCAAAATCGCCGATACTGGTGTAGGTATGTGTCGGGCTCGCCTCGTTCGAAGTGCCTCCGTCTCCAAAATCCCATGAATAATTGGTGACAGGTTCTTCATCCACTTCAGTAAGATCAGTGAATTGCACGGCCAGCGGGTTGCAACCTTCTCGTTCATCGGCGTCGAAATCAGGTTTAGGTTCCTGTGCAGAAAGTGAAATAATGGGAAAACAAATCAAACAAAACAATAACTTTCTCAGCACAATTTTCATCACAGTAGTTTTGGTACAGGCCATAATCAATATACAGCAGATAATCTGAAATTTATAGCAAAATACGCTAATCCTTACCTTTACCCAATGCCGCTCTGTGGGGCATTTTCTATCTTCCTTGTAATCAAGTGATAACCCAACAAACGATACAACAAATCCAGTCCCGGATCGACATTATTGAGGTCATCGGAGGGTTTGTGCGACTGAAGAAAAGAGGAGTCAACTACCTTGGACTTTGTCCCTTCCATAATGAGAAGTCTCCTTCCTTTACCGTGTCTCCAACCAAGGAGATCTATAAATGTTTTGGATGCGGCAGGAGTGGCAACACCATCAGCTTCCTCATGGAGCATGAGAAATACGGCTATGTGGAAGCGCTGAGGTGGTTGGCCAACAAGTACAATGTCGAAGTCGGAGAAACAGAAACCAGCCCTGAACAGAAACAGCTTCAGCAGACTGCTGAAAGTTTGTATATCGTCAACACATTCGCGCAAAAGTTTTTTTCGGACCTGCTATTCTCCAGCGATCAGGGCAGGGATGTCGGCATGAGTTATCTGCGGGAAAGGGGCTTCAGGGAAGACATCATCGAAAAATTCCAGATTGGATACAGTTCCAATGAGAGGGATGCCTTCACGAAGACGGCCTTGCAGGCGCAGTTCAATCCCGAAATCCTGCAAAAAAGTGGCTTATCTGTTTTGCGCGACAACGTGCTGGTGGACAATTACCGGGGTAGGATCATATTCCCTGTGCACAACCAGTCCGGAAAGATCCAGGGTTTTGGTGCCAGGGTGATCGGCAAAACAGACAGGGGACCGAAATACATCAACACCCCGGAGAACGAGCTATATATAAAAAGCAAACTGCTGTATGGCTCCTACTTTGCCCGCCAGGCGATTGACAAAAACGATGAGTGCCTGCTGGTTGAAGGTTATACAGATGTGGTTTCACTACATCAGGCAGGTATAGAAAATGTGGTGGCCTCCGGGGGAACTTCGCTCACCCCCGACCAGCTGAGGCTAATTAAGAAATATACCCGCAACCTCACGATCATTTACGATGGCGATGCTGCTGGCATAAAGGCCGCGATGCGAGGCCTGGACCTTGCCCTTGAAGAAGGGCTCAATGTACAGCTGGTGCTGATCCCGGATGGCGACGACCCCGACAGTTATGTAACGAAACTCGGACCGACAAAGTTCAAGGCTTTTGTCGCGGAGAACCGAAAGGATGTGATCCTGTTCCAGGTGGAGGTGTCGCTGAAGGAAGCAGGCTCCGACACGGGTCGCAAGGCCGCGGTAGTAAACACGATAGCGGAAACCATCGCAAGGATCAACAAGGCGGAAGACTTTACCCGGCAACAGGATTATATAAAAAAATCCGCTGCCCTGTTGAACATAGAAGAATCAGGACTTACCAACCTGGTAAACAAGCATATCAGGGAAAAACTTTCGCGCCAGGACGCAAGGCAACCGGCCACTCCACCTCCATCACACAACCTGAATCAATCCGATCAGGAGGATCAGGACATCCTGAATCTTTTACAGCGGGATGAATTACATGAGCGGGCGCTGATCAGATGTATTATTGAATTTGGAGACAAGCCCTGGACTGAGGAAATAAATGTTGCGGGTCACATCCTCGAAGAATCCGCGCAATACCTGCTGGTGGAAGACCCGTCATTGGCCTCCATCCTTGACCTTTACAGGGAGAATTACAGCCGCGGCATCATACTTACTGAGAAAGATTTTCTGTATCACGAAGATCAGCAACTCAGTCGCATTGTCGTTAGCCTTATGGATCTCAATTTCGATCTGAGTCCGAACTGGAAGGAACATTTTGAAGGAAAGATCTTCAGCAGGGAAGAATTGTACCTGGAGGAAATCACATCAACAATCAACTACCTCAAACTGCGGAAAATCAAAAAGATGATCGAGGAGAACCAGCGGGATCTCGACAAGAATAATGCTCCCACCGACCAGCTCATACTGATGATGCAAACCCACCAGCACCTGAAGCAAATGGAGATGGAGCTGCTTCACAATCTGGGAACAGTTATTTTAAAATAATTTTACCGCTTCCATTTACTGCCATCCTGTCATTATTGCCGCTCAATCTCTATCTTTGCCACCGCTAAATTAGTGGATGAATGCTGAACCTGGTAGAGAGTAAGACACATAATGAATCAATACAGGGAACTGCCCTTGCTGCGCCCCGGTTTGATGGTGCTGTGAACCAGAAGAAGTTCTACATAGAAAGCTATGGTTGTGCCATGAACTTTGCCGACAGCGAGATCGTAGCTTCCATTCTTAACAAGGAAGGATTCGGAGCCACCCAGGACTTCAGGCTGGCGGATCTTATCTTCATAAACACCTGTTCAATCCGTGACAAGGCGGAACAAACCGTGCGCAACCGTTTGAAAGCCCTGGGTTCGGTTAAGAAGCACAAACCAGGCACCCTGATCGGCGTGTTGGGCTGCATGGCTGAAAGACTCAAGGATAAGTTGCTGGAAGAAGAAAAACTGGTTGACATCGTTATTGGTCCCGATGCCTACAGAACCCTTCCTGGCCTCATTGTGGAAGCCGGCTCGGGTCAGAAAGCGGTAAATGTGCTGCTGAGCCGCGAAGAAACCTATAGTGACATCTCACCTGTCCGTCTGCATTCTAATGGCGTGAATTCCTTTGTAAGTATCATGCGCGGCTGTAATAACATGTGTTCTTTTTGCGTGGTGCCTTTTACCCGCGGCCGCGAACGCAGCAGGGATCCCCAATCCATTCTCAGTGAGTGCGGACACTTGTTCGAGCAGGGCTTCAGGGAAATCACATTGCTTGGCCAGAACGTCGACAGCTATCACTGGACGGCAAGTGACAAGACCACGGAAACCGGATGGGCAAGGCCAGTGAGTTTCGCCAGTCTGCTTGAAGAAGTTGCAAGTATCCATCCGCAACTACGGGTCAGGTTTTCGACCTCACATCCAAAAGACATTACAGATGAAGTGCTTTATACCATTGCGAGGCACGACAACATTTGCAATTCCATACACCTTCCTGTGCAGAGTGGTTCTAACAGAGTATTACAGCTGATGAACCGCAGTTACACCCGCGAATGGTACATGGCAAAAGTTGACAGGATCAGGGAACTGCTGCCTGGCTGCGGTCTGAGTTCAGACATTATCGCAGGCTTCTGCTCGGAAACTGAAGAAGACCACAGGCAAACGCTGGAATTGATGGAGTACTCAGGGTTTGATTTTGGTTATATGTATTTCTATAGCGAGCGGCCCGGCACTCTCGCCGCGAGAAGATACCCCGATGATATTCCCGAGGCAGTTAAGAAAAGACGGCTCGATGAGATCGTGGCACTTCAGCGGGATCTTTCAGCCCGCAGCAATGCGATAGACATAGGCAAAACTTGTCAGGTGTTGATAGAAGGCAATTCAAAAAAGTCGGATTCAGAGTGGATGGGCAGGACAAGCGAAAATAAAGTGGTTGTGTTCCCCAAGACACGGGAATCGACCAAAGGAGATTATGTTCCGGTGCTGGTCAGGGACTACACCAGTGGAACTTTATTAGGCGAGATAACAGACTAACAGACAAGACATGGAGATTCAAAGTATAAAGAACAGATTTGCAATTATAGGCAACTCCCCTTCACTGAATTTTGCCTTGCAGGTGGCAGAACAGGTTTCCAACACTGATCTGACGGTGCTGATCTTTGGAGAAAGTGGTGTTGGTAAAGAAGTTTTTTCACAGATCATTCATTCACTGTCGGGAAGAAAACACAATCCCTTCATTGCCGTAAACTGTGGCGCGATTCCGGAGGGGACGATAGACTCTGAATTATTCGGGCACGAAAAAGGATCATTCACCGGTGCGGTAGACAGCAGGAAGGGTTATTTTGAAACAGTAACCGGTGGCACCATTTTTCTTGATGAGATCGGGGAAATGCCATTGGGCACGCAGGCCAGGTTACTTCGGGTACTCGAAACCGGTGAATTCATCCGGGTCGGTTCTTCAAAAGTGCAGAAAACGGATGTGCGCGTAATCGCGGCCTCCAACAAGGACCTGCTTGATCTCAACCAACAGGGAAAATTCAGGGAAGACCTTTATTACCGCCTCAGCACAGTGCCTATACGAATACCTGCGCTTCGCGAAAGGCAGGAAGACATCATTATCCTATTTAGAAAATTCGCTGCCGATTTTGCAGAAAAATATAAAACTGCTCCGGTTCAGCTGGATGAAGAGGCACGCAATATGCTGATAAATTATCGTTGGCCCGGCAATGTGCGCGAGCTGAAAAATATTGCCGAACAGGTTTCGGTGCTTTCTACCGAAAAGGTAATCACATCACGAGAGCTTCGTCGCTTTCTGCCCGATCGGGACTACAACCGTTTGCCAGTCCTTGCGAGCAACGGAAATGGTGCTGCCACCGCAGACTTTTCGAATGAACGCGAAATCCTTTACAAACTTTTTTTCGACATGAAGAAAGATGTGAACGAACTGAAGAAAATGTTTGTCGAGATCCTTCAGAACCCATCCGTTGCTGCACAGCACCCATCATTCATGAATGAGTTGAAGGATTTTCAGCCGCAGGAATCGTTGCATCAGGGACCGACTCAATCCTCCCCTCCTCCACAGGTGTTCTATCATCATAATGATGAAATCCATCAGCATGAGGACGTGGAAGAATCACTCAATATCATGGATAAGGAAAAGGAATTGATTGAGAAAGCCCTTAAAAAACACAGGGGCAAAAGAAAGGATGCTTCGTCAGATCTGGGGATCAGCGAAAGAACATTATACAGGAAACTCAAAGAATACGACATCAAAGAATGAAACGAATACGAGTCATCTATTTTATAGTGGTCGCCTCACTGGTTTCTCTCCTCGCCACAGGATGTTATTCATTCAAGGATGTGAGCATTCCGCCTGAAGTAAAAACAGTGAGGGTCAACTATATTGAAAACAGGGCGCCTTATGTCAATCCGCAATTGAGTCCCCAGCTAACCGAGCGCTTGCGACAGAAAATAAATAATCAGACGCGGCTGACCCTGATACAGGGCGACAATGCAGACTACGAGATCAACGCTGTGATCAAAGGGTATAATGTTACTACGGCTGCGATTTCTGATCAACAGGCAGCCACCAACAGGCTCGTAGTCACAGTACATATTAAATTCGAAAACAGGCTCGACGAGAAAGCAAATTTTGAAGCAGATATATCCCGTAATTTCGACTTCAACGCAAACAGCAGTATTCAACAGGCCGAATCTCAACAGGGAGAGGACATCCTAAAAAACGTTACGGACGAAATGTTCAACAGGATATTTTCGAACTGGTAAATTATCATGCAACCAGCGCTTAACTCAATAATCAGACTGTTCTTTCAGAAAGAAAACCTTGCCGAAGTAGATGGGGAAGATATCAGGGCAATGGTGTCAAAATATCCATCCGTCAATGCCCTGCATGTGATCAATGCAATAAAGTCCGGCCGAGTCTCCGATGGAAAACCAACAGAGGAACAGGTGACTGCCGGGTTGTACGTGAACAATCACCTCTGGCTGTACAAGCTGCTTGAGCAAATGGATCCGTCGGCTGCTCTTCCTGAAGAAAGGGGACTGGAAACGATAATTACAAATCCTGAATCCATTGATGGATCTCAGGATTTGGGTGAAGAAAATTCTTCAGAACCGAACGCAATTTCCGCATTTTCGAATTCAGAATTAACGGTGTCCGCCGAACCGCCTGTGGCAGAAGAGCCGGCAACGTTGCCAGAAATAGAAAATAAAGTTCCGCAGGAAGCTACAATGGCGGCTGGGAAGGAAAACGAAAAGGAACATGAGACGACAGACGAGCTTCCCATCACTTTTCAGTCGTACCACACAATTGATTACTTCGCCTCGCAGGGAATCCGGCTTCGCCAGGAAGACCTGTCAAAGGATAAATTCGGTCAGCAGCTGAAAAGTTTTACCGATTGGTTGCGAAGTATGAAGAAACTGCCGGCAAATGAGGAGGGCCGCGGCCTCGACAATGGCATGGACGACTCACGGCAGAAGCATGTGATCCAGCACGCTGCACATTCGGTGGAGGGGAAAGAAATTGTGACGGAAGCCATGGCCGAAGTGTGGGTCAAACAAGGAAATCACGACAAGGCGCGGGTGCTTTATGAGAAATTAAGTTTGCAAAATCCCTCCAAAAGCGCTTATTTTGCAGCCAAAATTGATCAATTAAAGTAGTGTGATATGGTAATCCTTTTCCTTATTCTTATGGTGGTTTTAAGTGTTCTGATCGGATTTTTTATCCTGGTCCAGAACCCCAAAGGCGGCGGACTGGCAGGAAATATCGCTGGTTTTTCCACCCAGTTCATGGGTGTAAAGCAAACTACCGATGTGCTTGAAAAAGGGACATGGATCGTGGCAGTATTGATTGCTGCGCTAAGCATAGTCTCTCCTGTTTTCATCGCTGGCAAATCTGCAGGAGGGAGAGAACCCAACCTCAGGCCAAACTCGTCAACAACGGCGCCTTTGACACCTGCCCCCACATTACCACAGCCCACCCCCGCACCAACGAAATAAACTGATCACGATATTCTCAAAAACCCTGCATAACCCGCAGGGTTTTTCGTTTATTTTACAAATCATTCTTCTTTATGATCAAGAAGTCGCTGCTCGGTTTGATTTTCGTCGGTTTTATCGTGACCGCCATTGTCGGGAGATTCTTCTTCCCCAACACCCCCTTCTCCGAAAAAGCGAGGTATCTCTACATCCCTACGGGTCATGCTACCCGGGAGGAGGTCATGAGCACGATTGAAAAAGAGGAACTGGTCAGGAATCCAAAATCCTTTGACCTGCTGGCCGGGCAGATGGATGTATGGAAAAAGATTGCGCCCGGAAAATACGAGATCAGAAAAGGCATGGGACTTTTTGACGTGGCCAGAACGCTTCGCAATCGCAAGCAGGCGCCGGTAAATCTGGTGATCACCAAACTGCGGACAAAAGAAAACCTTGCCGGTTTGATCGGGAGCAAATTTGAAACCGACTCCGCTGCTGTTCTGCAGTTCCTGAACAACTCTGATACGTTAAAAAGATACGACCTCGATACCAACACCGTAATGACTTCAATCTTCCCCAATACCTATACCTTTCTCTGGACCACACCAGTGAGTGGTATATATAAAAAACTGATCGCTGAATATCGCAGGGTCTGGAATGATTCCAGGAAAGCCAAGGCCGAAGCCTTGGGTTTGAATCCCACGACAACTTATATCTTGTCATCAATCATTGAAGAGGAAACTAATTATTCTTCTGAGAAGGGACTGATGGCAAGTGTGTACCTTAACCGGCTGGCAAGGAACATCAACCTCGGTGCCGACCCTACGGTGAAATTTGCACTTCGTAATTTTTCACTAACACGTATATACGAAAAACATTTGCTCACCCCATCACCATACAATACCTACCGCTACAAGGGTCTTCCTCCAGGACCGATCTGCACCCCAACTTTGGGTACGATAGATTCAGTACTCAATGCCCCGAAGACCGACTATCTTTTTTTCGTTGCCAAAAAGGACTTCAGCCAGCGGCACGTTTTTACATCGAGCTACCAGGAGCACCTGAAATACGCACGTGAGTATCAGCAAGCCCTCAATCAACTTCAGACACGAAAACAAACAGGGGCCAAAGAGGATTTTTGAGATGAACAAGATTGAAAGCTTCATATTGAATATGGCCCCTGTGCGCATTCTGACCTCGCGCAGCAAACATTGGCATCCACCCGGCTTCGATGGAATATCGCTTTACGATGTTATTATATTCTTCATTAGCCAGGTCAACAAGGTTGGATTAAACGACCGGGCCGCATCCATTTCTTTCAATTTTCTAATGGCCATACCTGCCGGCACTATTTTCATTTGTACGCTGATTCCGTACATGCCCATATCCAGGGAAGTAACCATCGAATTGCTCGACCTGACCAAAACCATCGCTCCGGATGAAAACACCTATGGTTTGGTGGCAAATTTCCTGAACGACTTCCTCAATACGCCACGGTCGGGATTATTGTCTTTTGGATTTCTGTTGGCGGTTTACTACGCATCTAACGCCGTACTGGGCATTATGAGGTCGTTCAACCGTTCACTGCATAATTATAAGGACCGTGGTTTCCTGAGGGACCGCTGGACGGCCATTAAATTGACAACTGTGCTGATCTCTTTGATTATGTTGACGATCGTTTTGCTGGTTACGCAAGGTACTCTTTTCCGGTACCTCATGGACCTGATGCACATTACCAATCCCATTGTGCGTCAGCTGATCTTTTCCACAAAATGGCTGATTATCGTACTGCTGATCATGTATTCTATCGGCATCCTTTATAAATATGCCCCCGCTATATCGAAACGGTGGAAACTGACCTCTCCCGGTGCGATATTTGCAACTTTCCTGGTGGTGATATCTACTTTCCTGTTTTCATTTTATGTGAACAACTTTGGTTCATATAATAAGATCTATGGTTCGATAGGCACCATATTAATCCTGATGTTCCTCATTTATCTCACTTCGCTGATATTGCTGATTGGATATGAACTAAATATATGCATCCATTCGTTAAAGGCCGTATCTGAAGGAGGAGAACACGAGGATATGGATAAACCATAAATTCAATACCATGAAAAAATTTTTCAAGATCACCGGCATCACCCTGCTGGTACTTCTGATCGTTTTGTTTACTCTGCCATTTCTTTTTAAAGGCAAGATCATTTCCATCATCAAAGTTGAGATCAATAAAAACATCAATGCGAAGGTGGAATTCAAGGATGTGGACATATCGCTGATCAGAAAATTCCCCCGGGTGTCAGTTGCTATCGAAGAATTACAGGTTACCGGAAATGGCCTTTTCGTCAACGACACGCTGATCGCCGCTAAAAATATCGATATAGCACTAAACCTGATGAGTGTGATCAAAGGCGACAAGATGACCATCTATTCCGTAGAGGTTAACAGTCCGCGGATCCATGCATTAGTTGCAAAAAATGGCTCAGCTAACTGGGACATAGTTAAGGAAGACAGCACGGGAAAAACCACCGGTGAAGAAAAACCATTGAACCTGGAACTGAAACGGTACGCGATCAATGACGGTTATATTCTATATTATGATTCAGCAGGCAACATGAGCTCCGAGATCTTTGGCCTGCAGCATGAAGGAAGCGGAGATTTCACATCTGATAACTTTACCCTTTTCACGAAGACCTCGACCGACGCAGTCAATTTTACATATGGACCTATTCCCTACCTGGTTAATACCAAAACCACGCTGGATGCGGATATTGAAGTAAATAACAAAACCTCTACCTATACTTTCAAGAACGGCGAGGTAGCCCTAAACGAACTGAAGGTTTCTACCGATGGTTTCTTTCAGCTCGTCAACGACAGCACGTATAATATGGACATTCGCTTCAACGCGCCGTCTACAGACTTTAAAAATATTCTATCACTGATCCCGGTAGTGTACCAGAAGGATTTCGCTAAAGTGAAAACATCGGGTAAGGCTATATTCAATGGCTCGGTAAAGGGCACGATGGCCGGAGACCAACTTCCGGCCTATCACGTAAATCTTGAAGTGGACAACGGATTCTTTCAGTATCCCGATCTGCCCGCACCCGTAAAAAATATAAACCTCGCACTGAAGGTCGATAACCCTGATGGCGTCACCGATCATACCGTAGTAAATCTTTCCCGCGCACACTTTGAAATGGAAAATGATCCCTTCGACCTGCGCCTGCTGTTAAAGACACCTGTCAGCAACATGTGGATCGATGCCGTGGCTAAAGGAAAACTCGACCTCGCGGGAATTACCCGGATGGTCAAACTCGATCCAGCAACTACACTTCGTGGAATGCTGAATGCCGACGTTGCCCTGAAGGGCTTTGTAGATGCGGTGCAGAAAAAGGAGTTTGACAAGTTCACCGCGCTGGGTTCTTTGCGGCTGGACAAGTTTTACTACAAGTCGAAAGACTATCCTGATGGCGTGGAGCTGGCCAGGTTGCTGATGACCTTCAATCCAAAAAATGTGACACTGAACGAAGCCTCAGGCAAATACCTGAACACTTCTTTCGATGCAAATGGTTCGGTTAATAACCTGCTTGGCTATGCGTTAAAGAATCAGCCACTGGATGGTGTGGTGAATGTAAAAGCTGACCGCGTTGACGTCAACAAGTGGATGGGGACCGATTCCAGCGCCACCGACACCGCCTCTGCCGGCCCTTTTATTGTGCCTGCTAATCTTGATATGCTGGTCAATGCGATGGCTGGCGAAGTCAAATATGACAACCTGCTGATCCGTGACCTCACCGGTTCTTTGCAACTGAAGAATGAAACCGTAAAACTTGATAACATCAAAGGAAACGCATTAGATGGCAGGATCGCGATCAGTGGATCTTACTCGACCAGGATAAATAAGAAAAAACCTGCGATAGCACTGCAGTATGATGTGGAAGAACTCGACATTCAGAAAACCTTCCTTGCATTCAACACAGTTCAGAAACTGATGCCCATCGCAAAATTCCTGGGCGGAAAAATGAGTTCGCGGTTAAGCATGACTGGTAATCTGGGTGAAGACATGATGCCCGACCTCACTACACTCACCGGCAATGGTACATTGTTGCTGATTGAAGGAGTACTGCAAAAATTCAAACCACTGGAACAGCTCGGTGATCGACTGAACATCAATGAACTCAGGGATCTCACCCTCAGGGAGATCAGGGAGAAATTCGAATTTAATCAGGGGAAGATCTTTGTCAATCCATTCAAAATAAAAGTCAAGGACATAGAAATGGAAATTGGTGGCATGCACGGAATCGATCAGTCGCTGGACTACACCATCAACCTGAAAATGCCGCGCTCTTTGATCGGCACCAAGGGCAACCAGGTTGTCAATGACCTTATTAGTAAGGCCAATGCGAGAGGTGTTCCGGTGAAACTCGGCGAAACGGTCAATCTCAATGTGAAAATGCTCGGAACGATAACCGCTCCGGACATCCGGTTCGACCTGAAGGAAACGGCCGGATCGATGACCGATCAGCTGAAGGACCAGGCCAAGGAATTCGTAAAGTCCAGGATCGACAGTACCACGAAAGCTGTTAATGACACCCTGCAATCCCTGAAAAAAGAGGCTGTTAAGGAGGCTTCCGAAACCCTGAAGCAACAGCTCTTTGGCAAAAAAGACTCAACCACCGTTTCAGACACGTCAAAAAACAAGCCCCAGAAACCAGAAGACAGGCTTAAAGACGCAGGCAAAGGGTTGATACAGAACGCCAATCCATTCAAGAAGAAAAAGTAAACTGATCAACCTTTTAACCTATTTTTGCCACCTTTAAAATTTTGATTACGAAATAATGTTTATGGATAATCTGATCTATTTGGTTCCCCTGATGGGAGCTATAGGCTTGCTTTACACATTCATAAAATTTAACTGGGTATCAAAACAGGATGCCGGCAACGACCGGATGAAGGAAATCAGTACCTACATCGCTGAAGGAGCGATGGCCTTCTTAAAAGCCGAATGGAAAATCCTTACCTATTTCGTGGTGATCGCTGCCGTGCTATTGGCTTTTATGGGTACCCGAAACGCTAACTCCCACCCCGCAATCGCACTGGCTTTTATCATTGGCGCGTTTTTTAGCGCACTGGCAGGCTACATCGGTATGCGAGTCGCCACCAGGGCAAATGTGCGCACCGCTCAGGCAGCGCGTACCAGTCTTAGCAAAGCGCTGGCTGTGTCGTTCACCGGAGGTTCCGTGATGGGCCTGGGAGTTGCGGGCCTGGCCGTGCTCGGACTTGGCGGTTTATTTATTATTCTGAAAATGATCTTCGCCCCACATGCGGAAGTAGACTCTCAGGAAATGGTGAGGACGATAGAGGTTCTGACAGGCTTTTCCCTTGGTGCGGAGTCAATCGCCCTCTTTGCCCGCGTGGGCGGAGGAATATATACAAAGGCCGCCGATGTTGGCGCTGACCTGGTAGGTAAGGTTGAAGCAGGCATACCCGAAGATGATCCCAGAAATCCCGCAACCATTGCCGACAACGTTGGCGACAATGTTGGAGATGTGGCCGGAATGGGAGCCGATCTTTTTGGATCCTATGTGGCTACCGTTCTTGCTACCATGGTCCTTGGACAGGAAACAAAATCCGTAGATGCGTTCGGTGGCCTCGCTCCCATACTTCTGCCCATGATGATCGCGGGTGTGGGAATTCTGTTCTCGATCGTAGGTACTTTATTCGTGCGGATCAGCGATACTGCGGGGATCAGCACCGGTGTGGTACAAAAAGCACTGAACATGGGTAACTGGGGGTCTATTATTCTCACTGCCCTGGCTTGCGCCGGCCTTGTTTATTTTATCCTTCCCGAAACGATGATACTCCGCGACATTGAATTTACGAGGGGCGGTGTCCTCGGCGCCATTGCCGTAGGCCTGGCTGTGGGAACCTTGATGAGCATCATCACAGAGTATTTTACTGCCATCGGAAAGAGACCCGTTTCCAGTATCGTGAGGCAGTCGGCCACAGGGCATGCAACAAATGTGATTGGTGGATTGGCTGTAGGAATGGAAAGCACCTTCCTGCCCATTCTGGTACTTGCTGCGGGTATATGGGGAGCTTTTGAATGCGCTGGACTTTACGGGGTTGCTATCGCCGCGGCCGGGATGATGGCTACTACTGCCATGCAGCTGGCCATTGATGCATTCGGACCAATTGCCGACAACGCAGGCGGGATTGCCGAGATGAGCGAACTGCCAAAAGAAGTGAGAGAGAAAACTGACGTCCTCGATGCAGTTGGAAATACTACCGCTGCAACAGGTAAAGGATTCGCAATAGCTTCTGCCGCACTTACCGCGCTTGCATTATTTGCCGCGTATGTCGGCGTAATCAACCACAATGGATTTGCGCTGGAAGGCATCGATATTTATAAGGCTAAAGTATTGGCCAGCCTGTTTGTTGGCGGCATGATCCCTTTTATATTTTCATCCCTGGCCATCAGGGCCGTTGGTGAAGCAGCAATGAGCATGGTGGAAGAAGTGCGAAGACAATTCAAAACCATTCCGGGAATCATGGAAGGTACAGGCAAACCAGAGTACGACAAATGCGTTGCCATCTCTACCCAGGCTTCAATTAAAAAAATGATGCTGCCGGGTGCCATCGCGATAATGTCGCCGCTGATCATTGGTTTTCTTCTTGGACCGGAAGCCCTTGGTGGTTTCTTGGCCGGGGCTACAGTTTGCGGTGTGCTGATGGGAATGTTCCAGAACAATGCCGGAGGTGCGTGGGATAATGCAAAAAAATCATTTGAAAAAGGCGTTGAGATCAACGGCCAGTTATATAAAAAAGGAAGTGAGCCCCATAAGGCTGCCGTAACTGGCGATACCGTAGGAGATCCTTTCAAAGATACTTCCGGACCTTCGATGAACATCCTGATCAAACTCATGTCCATTGTTTCCCTCGTTATTGCCCCAACGCTCGCCAGTCTCTTTTCCGATGGACAGGTTGTGGCGCGGAAGGAACAGGTAAAAAAAGAAGTGAGTGTGAAACCAATAGCTCCCGTAAAAGCAGTGACTTTGAAATAAACAAAGCAAGGTCAACCACTCCATAGTAATGATATTATCCAATCCCGCCTTTCGGCGGGATTTTTCTTTACTGATGCAACGGAATCTGATTTTAAGAAATCATTTACGAAATATATCGTAAATTTCTTTCTCTAAAACCAGGATATGTCAACTGTCAAATACATCAAGCCTACCGAAAGTGAACTGGAGATTCTCCAGGTTTTGTGGAGCCGTCGCATGGCCAGTGTTAGAGAGGTTCATGAAGAATTATCAAAGACAAAAGAAGCGGGTTACACCACTACACTCAAGCTGATGCAGATCATGAATGAAAAGGGCCTGGTGATCCGGGATGATTCGTTTAAAACCCATATTTATCAACCTGCCGTAAGCAGGGAAAAGACCCAGAAACATTTGCTGGGCAAAATGATCAATTCTTTATTTGGCGGGTCTACGACAGAACTCGTTATCCAGGCATTGGGCAATCACAAGGCCTCCCCCGATGAACTGGAAGAAATCCAAAAGATATTGACAGAAATGAAAAATCAATAGGATGTATCAATTTTACCAATCTGCTTTTGCCAAAGCATTGGGATGGGCACTGATTGACAGCCTCTGGCAAATGGGATTGCTCTGGCTGCTGTGTTCAATTGTTACGGGGAACGGCCGCAAAGGCAGTGCCGCCGGCCGTTTCAGGGTCGCTCTTATTATTCTCTTTTCTGGCTCTTTATTATTTTTCCTCCAGCTGGCGTTAAATTTAAATGCAGGCGATCACGCATCATGGGTGTTGGTTTTCGGTTCATATCTTGGTACCAACTTGCCGGCAAACGCGGAATTGTTTGCCGAGAACCTAATGCCGTTGTTGTCACTTGCTTACCTCTTGCTTTTTGCCATTCAGCTTATTCGCTTCCTGTATCCGGCAATCAAGGGCCGACCAATGGCTCCTTTGTCGAATGATGATTTTACAGAAATATTGTCGATGGTAGAGCAGGTCGCTTCGAGAGTTGGCATCAGCAAAAAGATTGCTTTACGAATCTCCGACAGGGTTTTTTCTCCCTTTACCCGTGGGGTGATCAGGCCATTGATCTTTCTTCCATTGAGTATAGTTACTCATTTGAACAGGCCCGAACTTGAAACCATCCTGGCACATGAAATTTTTCATATCAGGAGGAATGATTTTCTGACCAATACCTTTCTGATTATTTGTGACGCCATTTTCTTTTTTAATCCTTTCGCGAGGGTGTTGATCAACGTCTGCAGGAAAGAACGGGAACACGCCTGTGACGATCTGGTGCTGGCCGCGGGTTACGAGCGCCAGGTCTATGCCCAGGCCTTGTTGCAACTTGGTAAATACAGCGCCGGGCGGAATTTTTATCCAAAGGCCGCAATTGCGGCTACTGGTAGCAGTAGTCAGTTATTATTACAAAGGATAAACAGGATATTCCAGAGGAAGCCCGTCCGCGATAATATGGTCACGCCCGCAACCCTTTTTTTTGTCTGGATAGGCCTGACGGTGATCGGCTTGTCCGTTCCGCGTGCTGAAAGGGAAAATCCCATGTCGGCAAATGAGGACGAAACAATGTATCGGTTTGCGAAGATGGAGAAACCAGGCGGGGAAATTGCGCATCCGCAACCGGCTCCCACTGCGGATTTCCCCACAGATAAACCGTCGGCAAAGAAAAGCTCCAAAATCGTAAATCATTCTGTCAAGGGCTTGTCAGTTGTGAAAGCAAAGCCGAGGGGCCCCCGGTCTGAACCCACAGTTCCCGTCATGGCGAAGCCGCAACCGGAACCACCTCCCCCGCCAATGATTCTATATATTAAGAAAAGCGTGAAAGCCCCCGAATTCACCATCCTTTTTTCCACTCCTGATATTCATAAGCAACCTGCCTCAGTCTTGTCAAAGCCTTATGTGCCTGCTTCTTCATTTTATTATCCGGATTACAGCGATACAGATTCCGGAAAATCTAAAAAGATTGTCCACCTGTAATGAATGGTTTCACGGGGAGTTGGCGCAGGAAAAGAACAGGTTACATTGTTGTTTGCCGGTTTCTTTACGATTTCAGGCCAAGGCAATTGCAGTGATTGTCTGATGGCTATGGGTAGTTGGATTTTCCCAGCGCCGGCCCCATACAAAATAACCAGTCGAGAATGGAAAGGTTGGGCACGAACCCGTGGCGCTCTTCAAATACTTGCGGATATCTATCCCCCGCAACGGTTCCGCCCTGACCGGGTACAATGCGGAAGCGAAGATCCTGCTCCCCCGTTTCCGCGCTTTTGATAAAATCCTCACTCAAAGAAGCCGTGGTGGCAATAGATAATTTGTCACAAATCCATTGGTGGCAAATTAGATCCCAGTCTTTCAACCAGGTCACTTTCTGCTGATACAACTGTTCCAGGTCGTCGCGGAAATGGCCGAACCAGGGCGACCTGTTGTACGCCGACACCAATGTCTTGAAATGATTGGACTGCCAGGGTTCGGAGGTCGACACCCGTATGTCTCTTACCAGCCCCTTGCTTCGCCTTCCGCCATTAATTGGAATACTCAGCAGGATCGTTCCATTTGCGCCCAAAATACGGCATCTATTGAAATAACAACTTGTTGGGAGATCTACATATTGATCGAAAATGCAATGGCTGTAAGTACTTAAACTTAAATAGAATGATATGGAAGTAAAGTATTGTAAATCAGTTATTAATATCATCTTAATCTGTTTTTTGATGGTTTTGTTTAACAATGACCATCTTAGTAGAAAAAGTGTATAAATACAGGTCTAAATATATCTAATTTAATTCTAATACACACTGCTTAATTATTTCATTATCGGTCAATTATGCTTAACTATTGAATGCTAAAAATATTGGATGTGCAAATTGGTCACCAAACCGACCTCAAAAGTCATTTTAGCCAAATAACTTAGTCAACCCAAAATGGTAAAATTAGGCCGGTATCACCGGGCAAAAAAACTTATCATCCCCTTTCCTTTACATTTGGACCATGAAAAAATTTGCCCTCATCATTTTTGGTTGTTATACACTGGCAGCCTGTACAAAACCCCAGGACCTCGAGTTCATCGATGTGTCAAATGTGAGAATGATCAGTATGGGATTCAAGGAGTCATTGGTGGGAGTCGATGTCAGGTTCTATAATCCGAATAACCAGCAGGTGAAATTGAAGGACGTGGCAGTGAGGATTGCTGCCAATTCGACTTATCTGGGAGATACAAGCATGGACTCGGTAGTTATGGTCCCCAGGAAAGACACCTTCTCGGTACCCCTGGTGTTGAAGGTCAATACGCTTACAACGATATCCCGGCTGGTCCAGACTTTGTCGGACAGCACGGTTGCCATTAAAGTGGATGGAAGTGTGAAAATGGGCAAGGCAGGGATCTTCGTCAACTATCCTATCCACTACGAGAAAGTGCAAACGATCTCGGATTTAAAACTTTGATTCCTCCTGGCTCTAGTACTGAAAGAAAATCTCCGTAGCTCCATAGCCATAGGCGGGATGATACCTGTTGATAAAGGATTTGATATCCCTTCTAAGCCTAAGAATCTCATGGATCTCATCACGAAGCTTGCCGGTGCCCAGACCATGGATCACAATCATCGAGGGCTGACGGTGCGCCACAGCCAGGTCGAGGTATTTCTCCAGGGTCTGGAGTTGCAGTGAAAGCTTTTCGAAATTACCCAGTGCATCAGGGTCGGGCGAAAGTTTCTCGATATGAAGATCAAGCTCGTATTTCGAAGGTTCAAGATGTTGCCTGGCCTGATTTGCCGGATAAACCTTGTATCCCGCCTTCGATAGAGAAGTCAATTCCATCTGCTCCTCCTCTACTTTATCTGGATAGGTTTCAAGCAAACGATAGGAAAAAGTAGCCTGGCCATGCTTGCGGATCTCCTGTATTTTGGAGAAGACCGATTTTGGTTTGAGTTTCAGAACGGTTTCAAAAGATGACATCTTCTGCTTGTCGGCGGGCGTAAGACTGAAGATGACATGAAAGGCCGGACTGTCATTGACAGTTTCAAAGGAGATATCGTGAATATAAAAATCCTGGTAAGGCAGTATCTGGTTGGAAAACTCAAAGCCCGACCCTCTTACATATTCCAGCGAATATTCAAAGCGATAAGCCCTCGCCGTTCTGTTCACCAGGTGAATCTTTAGTTCATCCACCACTTCATCACCGAAATCATCGGTATTCATTACGGGAATAAACGTAAGCCAGATGCCCGTCTCCGTTTTATCGGTGACAGTCTTCTTCTCCCTGGGAACATCATCGATGTATTGTTTTGGTTTCGCCTTCTGAAGGGCCTCCTCCTTTAGCTGTTTGGCGAAACGTTTGAAGTAGGGAAAATCCAGCTGGTCGATGTAGGCAGGGAACTTCACTCCCCTAACGTCTACCATCACCATTTTGTCGTTGATGATATCTACCACCTCAGCTTCTTCGTCGGAATGTTTGACAACAACCTTGTCTCCAACCTGAAATTTCATGAAGCAAAGATACAGAGCGGAGGGAATCAGAAAGAGAAAGAGAAAGAGGAAGAAAACAGAAACAGAAACAGAAAGAGAAACAGGAAGAAAATCAGAAAGAGGAAGAGTGAGGGTAGAAAGAGCCTCGCCTTCTCCAAGCCAACAGCCTGCATTCCAAAATCAGATATGGCGGACAAGTCAGCGGGCGAACGACCTTTCTGTTTCTGTTTCAGTTTCTGTTTCTCTTCTCTTTCTCCTTCTCCTTCTCACTTCCCTGTAGCCAGCTTGCTTTTCCGGTATCCATAGAGAAAGTAAATGGTTAACCCGACAGCCATCCAGACAAAAAACCAGGCCCAGGATTTCGCCGGAATTTCCACAAGCAGGTAGGAACAGGATAAGACACCCATGACAGGGATAAAAGAATACTTCCGTATAAAACTTCCTATCGAAGCAATTGCCCCCAGGAGTATGAAAAGCAGGAAAAGCATCTCCTGGAACTTATCGGCACCGATGGCTTCGATATCCCTGAGTATCCTCGGATAATGGAAATAGACGAAAACGAGGTAAACCAGCGGGATCAGGTATTGCCCATTGATGTAAGGCAGTGTAAATCCTTTACTGATCTTTGGATCGAGCCTCGGGAGCAGGAGTATGCCTCCAGAAACCAATATAAAGGCGAATAAGGTTCCAATACTAGTCAGGTCGCTCACCAGAGCGCTTTGCATGAAAAGCGAAGGAACCGCCACTATTATGCCTGTAATGAGGGTTGAGAAGGAAGGCGTCTTGTATTTCGGGTGGATCCGCGCAAAGATACCGGGAAGCAGACCGTCGCGGCTCATACTCATCCATATTCTGGGCTGACCTAGCTGAAAGACAAGGATGACGCTCGTAGTAGCGATCACCGCACTGAGGGATATGATGTAAGCTATCCACTTCTGTCCCGTTCTCTGGAAAACTTCCGCCAACGGATCAACAACATTCAGGGTAGTATAGCTCACCATGCCGGTAAGTACAAGTGCGATGAGAATATAAAGAACGGTACAGATCGCAAGTGAATAGAACATCCCCCTTGGCAGGTCGCGCTGGGGGTTCTTGCATTCCTCGGCCGTGGTACTGATGGCATCAAATCCAATGTACGCAAAGAACACCGCGGATACTCCTTTGAGTACTCCTTCAAATCCATTGGGCATAAAAGGGCTCCAGTTATGTGGTTCTACGGAACTGAAACCGAGAATGATGATGAAGATGATCACCGCGATCTTGAAGACCACCATCGCGTTGGTGCTTTTCTTGCTCTCCTTCATCCCCAGAAAAGTGATAAAGGTCACCAGTGCCACGATGATGCAAGCAGGTATATTCAGGAAGAGGTGGGTGCCTGCTACTACCGGTGCATTATTCCAGGCATCATAGGCAAACTGAAGAGGTCCATCAAGCGGTTGTCCTTTCGCCAGCATTGTAGCCGCTTCCTCGTAGGCGGCGGCGGCGGTAGATGGGTCGGTAGTCATCCAGGCCGGCATGTGGATGCCGATCTGTTCAAGCAAATTGTTGAAATATCCGCTCCAGGATATCGCCACCACAATGTTGCCAATGGCATACTCAAGGATCAGCGCCCATCCGATGATCCAGGCGACGATCTCGCCAAAACTCACATATGCATAAGTGTAAGCACTGCCGGCAATGGGTACACGACTGGCAAACTCTGCATAGCAGAGTGCTGAGAAACCGCAGGTGACGGCGGTTATCACAAAAAGCAATGATATGCCGGGTCCGCCATCGAAGGCAGCTCTGCCAATAGTTGAGAATATACCCGCGCCCACTATGGCGGCGATGCCCATGAATGTCAGGTCACGGACGGTGAGTACTTTGCTGAGTTTTTTGTGGTGGTGTTGTGCATCCGTCAGTCCCTCTTCCGCATCCCTGATGATTTTAGCGATAGATTTTTTGCGGAAAAGAGATCTCGACATGCAGCAGATTTTATTCTTAAAAATAAGGGAAAGCTGTTAATGATCACGTTGGAAGAGGAATTCCATCAGGTTGTTCAGGGGAAGTTTCTTTTCCTCCGGAACATCCACTTCGGCAAGATGAAGACTAGCTACCTGCATGTATTTTTCCTTCAGGCTATTGGCCCAGGTGTCGACTGAACAATCCCTGAATATCCCAACCACCCTTTCTACTTTATCGGTTGCAGACCCCGACAAGAGGAAACGCAATTCGTCTCTTTCGGCAACGCTCGCTGTTTCCAACGCCCTGATCAGCAGGAAAGTCTTTTTATTGGCGATGATGTCTCCCCCCACTTGTTTGCCAAATTTTTCCGGATCACCAAAGGCGTCTAGGTAATCGTCCTGGATCTGAAAGGCAATGCCCAGGTTTTTCCCGAATTCATACAAGTGTTGCTGGTCATCCGTATGGGCTTCGGCAACTATAGCTCCCATCTTCAGACTTGCAGCCAGCAGTACGGAGGTTTTGAGCTCGATCATTTGAATATAATCTTCAAATCTCACTTCGTGCTGCGATTCAAAATCCATGTCGAGCTGCTGACCTTCACATACCATACGCGCACAGGCGGAAAACTCCCTGAAGATGCCCTTAAGGTGCGCTGGGCGGATCCTGCCGAGGTAGTCATAGGCAAGCACAAGCATCACATCACCCGTGAGAAGGGCTGTCGGTTCGCCATACCTGTTATGAACAGTAGCCATGCCCCTTCTAAGCGGCGCCTTGTCCATGATATCGTCGTGTATCAGCGAGAAATTGTGGAAAAGCTCAATGGCGGTGGCCACATGAAGTGCGTCTTCCTGAATCTGGCCATAAAGTTCACTGGCCATCAGACAGAGAACAGGCCGTATACGCTTTCCGCCCATGCCCAGGAAATATCCGGCTGGTTCGTAAAGCGTTTTGGGTTCCTGTGGAAAATCAAGGGACGAAAAATGATCCTGGAACCGGCGGGAAACTGCTTCGAAGGCCTCCATCACTTCTTCTTTTTGCCTTTCTTTTTCTTTTTTTCTTCCTGTGCCCTGGCTGGGACAAAAGGTTTGGTGCCGGCTTCCGCAATGGCGGCCGAAACCACCCACTCGTAGTCGAGTTGTCGCTTGTTCAGGTTGGCAGAGATCACCTTGATACGGATCTTATCTCCCATCCTGAATTTTCGTCCGCTCCTTCGGCCCACCAGACTGTAGTCTCCTTCCAGCAAACTGAAGTCGTCAAAATCAGACAGACTATTTACGCTCACCAGCCCCTCGCATTTATGTTCAATGGTCTCTACCCAGAATCCAAAACCCGCCACGCCGCTGATCACTCCGTCGAATTCTTCACCGAGGAAATTTCTCATGTACTCTACCTGCTTGTATTTATTCGCCGCCCTTTCAGCATCCATCGCCGCGCGTTCTCTTTCACTGCTGTGCTTGCATTGCTGTTCAAGCTTTTTGTTAGGTATTACGTTGTTGTCCAGACATTGCTGCAGGATCCGGTGAACCTGCACATCCGGATACCTTCGGATGGGAGATGTGAAATGACAATAGTGCTCAAAACCCAATCCATAGTGCCCGATGTTTTCGGTCGTGTATATTGCTTTGGCCATCGTCCTGATGCCAAGTTGTTCCAGTACGTGCTGCTCTGGTTTACCATGCGCATCCTTCAGCATAAGGTTGAAGGATCTTGCAATCGCCTCAGGGGCGGATGTGTCGAATGTGTGTCCGTATTTTTTTGCAAAGGCTACAAATGGAGAAAGCTTGACCTCATCGGGCGTATCGTGAACACGGTATGGAAAAGGGATTTCTTTTTTATCTACTTTGAAGCCACCTACATATTCCGCCACATTCCTGTTGGCCAGGAGCATCATTTCTTCAACCAGCTGGTGCGACTCAGTGCTTTCTTTGATCATCACCCCGATCGGTTTACCCTTGTCATCAAGTTTAAACCTCACTTCCTGTGAAGAAAAGTTTATCGCGCCTTTCGCAAAACGTTCCTTTCGCAGTTTCTGTGCAAAGCCGTTCAACAGCAGTATCTCGTCTTTGTATAAACCGTCGCCCTTGTCGATGATTTCCTGTACCTCTTCATAGGTGAAGCGGTGATTGGAATGGATGACGGTTCTGCCCATCCATCGTTTTTTGACAACAGCCTTTGACGTGATCTCGAAAATCGCAGAGAATGTGAGTTTATCTTCCCTGGGCCGCAAAGAACAGAGTTCATTCGATATCCTTTCGGGCAACATCGGCAAGACCCGGTCGGGCAGGTAAACGGACGTCGCGCGGTCATAGGCTTCGGTGTCCAGTGCTGATCCCGGTTCGAGGTAATAGCTCACATCAGCAATGTGCACACCCACTTCATAGTTGCCATTGGAGAGCAGCCGCAGTGAAATGGCATCATCGAAATCTTTCGCGTCGGCGGGATCTATCGTTAACGTAAGCAGGTCCCTTATGTCCTTCCTCCTTTTGATCTCCGATTCGGGAATGGTGTCGGGTATTCTTTCTGATTCTTCAATCACCTCTTCCGGGAAATTCAACACAAAACCATTTTCGGAGAGGATCTGTTTCATGGCAAAATCACTCTCGTCGTCCGGGGTCATTACTTTGATCACTTCACCGACCGGCTTTTTGTTCTTCTGCCATTCAACGATGCGTACGATCACCTTGTCCTGCGCAGAGGCATTGTTGTATTTATCAGGAGGAATAAAGATATCAGGCATGGGCTTGTCTGAATCCGCGATGAAGAATGCGAAGTTTTCACTGAATTGCAGATGCCCGGGAAATTCAGTGTGTTTTCTTTTCACCACGTCTATCACCTCTCCCTGCTGTCGGTTGCCGCGGGAAAAATCAGACCTGACCATTACCGTTACCGTATCTCCGTGCAGGGCCGACCTGAAATCGTTTGGCCGGACCATAATGTCCTTGTCAGATCCTTCAACTATAACGAAACCCATGCCCGAACGGGTGATGTCCATAGTGCCGGTGACCTGGTTGGTCCTGGACTGATCTGGGTGTTTGGATTTTTTATTCTTTTTTTTCTCAGGCATTGGTTGGTGTGGATCTGTGGTTGAAACCGGTGATGAATGTAGTAATAAATTCGGTAAAGGGCTGTTCCTGGTTGAAGAGGAACCTGACCTGGATCGGAATCACATAGAAAGGAAATTCCGTCAGCAGCTGGCGAAATTTCATGAGCCTGACGGCATCCTTCTCTGTTGTCAGTATGATCTTATGCGGGTGTTCAATCGCATCGAATCGTTTCTTTATTGACTTCCAGTCGTCAATCGAAAAAACATGGTGGTCGCCGAACCTTAATTCAGTCGACCGGCAATGGAGGTTCAGGTAATTTTTAAGCGGACCCGGGTTGGCGATACCGGTTACCAGCAGTACTTCCGTGTTGTCGTCGAGGATCCGCTGATCCTTATTTACGATGTGATATGGAATTCCATATTTAATGCTGGTGAAAAAAACCTGCTGCCCAGGTGTTGGTTTTAGTTCCTCGATGATTCCCTCTCTTTCTTCTTCATTCATATGGTCATTACATTTGGTGACCACAAGTGCGTCGGCGCGCTGATAGCTTGAAGCCAGGTCACGCAGGTCACCAGTGGGCATAAACCAGTCCCGGGTAAAGAGCTTGTTCCTGTCGGTAAGCAGAATATTCATTCCTGGTTTTACCGAGCGATGTTGAAAGGCATCGTCGAGCAGGATCACCTGGGTGTCAGGACGGTCATGCAGCAGCTGTGGGATCGCTTCCAGCCTTTCCTCTCCAACAGCTACTACCGCTTCGGGGAATTTATTGTAGAACAGCATGGGTTCGTCACCGATCTCAAGCGCTGTGGTGCCGGGTGCAGCCAGGGCGTAACCCCTGGTTTTTCTTTTGTATCCCCTGCTGAGTACCGCAAGCTGGTAGCGCCCATTAAGTTTTTGAAGCAGAAATTCAACCATTGGCGACTTGCCCGTGCCTCCGGCGGTCAGGTTGCCGATTCCAATCATGGGCAGGTTGAAACTGGCTGAAGTAAAGTAACCCTTATCGAACATCTTGTTACGAATCCAGATAATGAGACCGTAAATCAAAGAAAAAGGGAAAAGAATGAGCCTGACTGGCTTTAAGAACGGTGCGTTAAAATTCATAGACACGCAATGGTGAGATGCAAAAGTCCAAAGGTACGTCAAATTCATTGATGTCTCCAGGCGGATCTACGGCTTCAAAGAATGAGAATCCAACAGTGCAGCAGTCTTCACGGCATCGTTTGAGAAAGCGGTCATAATATCCTTTCCCATATCCTACCCTGTTTCCACGGATATCAAAGGCAATCAACGGAACAAACACGAGGTCGATTTGTTCAGGATCTATTATCCGCCCTCCTAAAGATTCGGCAATGCCATATTGATTTAATGTGATGTCGCCGCCTTCTTTAATTTCAACCGCCTCCATGCTATTATCCGTCGCGTCGATTCGGGGCAGGGCGCCAAGCATTTGTGAATGCCTGTATCGTAATATGCTTTCACAACCGGCAACATTGAATTCACTATGACCATCGAGTGACGAATATGAGAGCAGGGTTTTGATTGCTGGCAGTTGAAGATTAGAAAAATTACCAAGTATCTGCAGGCTCAATTCCTCCAATGCTATTTTGCCCAGCTGCCTTCTTTTTTCAAGATAAAGTTTCCTGATCTCCTGCTTCGTCATATGCCGTCGGTTAAAACTTTCCTGATCTTTTCCGCCTGTTCGGCCACAAATCCCCTGTCGGGATTTTGTTTAAACGGAATCGACGCGAGCCTGGGATAACCGCTCCAGTCAACAATCTCATCTTCATAGTCGAGGTAATCATCATTGAAAATCCACCCCATTACGGGAATATTTTTTTCGCTGCAGGCCAGCGCTGTCAGCATCGAATGATTGATACTGCCGAGCTCGTTGCGGCTTACCAGCACCACCGGAATGCCCAGCCTGACGATCAGGTCAGCGACAAATTCGTTTTGGTTCAGGGGCACCAGTAAACCTCCAGCACCTTCAATGACCAGCGGTCTTCCATGCGTATTGGGAACGGCTTCAGCGATACGGTCAATCGATACATTAATCCCTTCCTCACGGGCAGCTATATGCGGAGAACTGGCCTTAAGGAGTCGGTAGGCTTCCGGATGGATACGTGCAGAATTTGTCACGAGCTCACGTACAAGATGGCTGTCGGTATCGTCCAGGTTGCCAGCCTGCACTGGTTTCCAGTAGTCGGCGCCCAATGCTTCTGTGAGTATCGCTGAGACCAGGGTTTTACCTATTCCGGTGCCTGTTCCGGTAACAAAAATGGCGCTGGGAATTTCCATAACCTCTACTTGTTTACAAAAATACTGAAGATAGTAGTTCCATAATTCCTTGAGGTCACGTATTGTGGAGAGGCCCTGTAATCATTGCGTGGCGTGTGTTCCAGCACAAACCAGCCTCCCGGCTCAAGCATATTTTGCTCTGCGATCCTGACCGGAAGCAGGTCGATGGTTTCCAGGGCATAGGGAGGGCCTGCAAAAATAAAACCGAATTTTTCCTGGCACTGCTGGATAAATTTGAAGGCATCGGCTTTAATGATCCTGATGTTTTTCAGTTTCAGTTCCTGAGCGGTTTTTTTTATGAAGGCATACATCGCATTGTCTTTTTCTACAATGGTAGATTCTCTTGCACCTCGTGAAATGAGTTCATAAGTGATGCTTCCCGTACCCCCAAACAGGTCGCAGGTGGAAAGCGAACCCAGTTCGAGATTATTCTCAATTACATTGAACAATCCTTCCTTTGCAATGTCAGTGGTAGGTCGCGTATAGGGCATCTTCGATGGAGGATGTATTCGTCTTCCTCCAAGCTCACCGCCTATTATACGCATAAGGACATATTCAGCAGCGGTGAGAAATAATGTCCCGGAAACTCCTTCAGCAGGGTTTGTGGATCCATGGATTCAGGGAAAAGTTCATACCTGATCTCCGGAAAATATTTCATCAGTTCTGCATACAGTGCCGATTGTGTGTCGATCAATCCGGAGATAAGCAAAATGGCAGTTGCAGCCGGGATGTCCAGCTGGCGACATGCCAGCAGCAGGTAATAGGCAACATCTTCGGGTGTCTGATAAGCGAAGGTTTGCAAGAGGAGGAGGCGGCCATTGCGAAAAATGGAAACAATGAATTTGTCATTATAAAAAATGATCCTGAGGAAATTTCCTTCGGCCAATGTATCCCCGGCCGATGACCTGAGCATCAGCGTATAGAAATGCCAGTATCCGCTGTCCCTGAACTTCTCCTTCAGCAGAAAATGTATTTTACTGGAGATCGCATACACGTTATGCATCTGCCAGTTCTCGATTTTCTCATCCAATATCAGCCCGGCGCTGACATCACCATACACAAATCGGGTGAGTGAATTGTGGACCCCTGCATCATTTAACTCCTGTGGCAACAGGTTACTTTCGGGAAAATTATACAGTACCGTCGCACGCGAAGCAAATGACTGGAGATATTCATCCCCCGAAATAATTTCGGCAATGGCATCTTCCACCGTCTTACGGGAAGTAGTGTAGATGCGGTATTGACGAAGCAATAACAATTCCCTGGGCTCCTCACGAAAGAGAATAAAATTCAGTGATTGGGTACTGATCTCCACCAGCAACCGCGCATCTTCCGGAGGTGATGCCTCTGTTCCTATATTAAATGCAGGATGTACCATACTGTTTCAGGCGGCAATAATACTATAATTTCGCCATTCGAAATTTTAGGGCTAATGGCTTATGGCGATCCTGTGGATCTCAGACTGGCAATAACCAACAGACAAATCATCAGAACGGCACTGCCGATCAGCCTGGCTATGCTGGTGCCTCAGTTGAACTTCATTACCAACAATGTTTTTCTTGGGCAACTGGGTGAAACTGAGCTTGCCACTGCGGGTCTTACGGGCGTATACTATCTCATATTTGCCAGTATTGGATATGGTTTGAATAATGGTCTGCAGGCCTTGTTGTCCCGGCGCGCCGGCGAAAACAAAAGATTGGAAATTGGTCGTTTATTCACCCAGGGTCTTTGGATCGCACTAACAATCGCTATTCTGGGGATTGTGCTTACCTATACCCTCGCACCTTACATACTCAGTCACGCGATCGATTCAAAGGAATTGCTCGACAAAGCCGTGCATTTTCTCAAAATCAGGATCTGGGGGCTGCCTTTTCTTTTTGTGTACCAGATGCGAAATGCCCTGCTGGTAGGCATCAATCAAAGCAGGTTACTCGTTGCAGGCACCCTCGCGGAAACCATTGCCAATATATTTTTCGACTATGGGCTGATCTATGGAAATTTCGGATTGCCCGAACTTGGTTTCAATGGCGCTGCCATTGCGTCAATCATCGCAGAAGCAACCGGGATGTTTGTGGTATTCCTGGTTATTCATTTCAAGGGCATATCCCGGGAATTCCAGTTGTTTTCTAATTCTAAACCCGATCCAAAAAATCTGAAGCTGATCCTTGTTCAATCCTCTCCTCTTATCTTTCAGCACGCAATTAGTATCATCAGCTGGCAATTTTTTTTTATTCTGATTGAACATCACGGTCAGATGGATCTGGCCATTTCAAACACGATGAGAAACATTTTTGGTTTCTTCGGCGTCTTCACCTGGGCCTTTGCCGCCACCACAAATACGATGGTGAGTAATGTGATCGGCCAGGGAAAGAAGGAGCTGGTGGTTACGCTGATGGTAAAGATTGTGAGGATCAGCCTGCTTTTTGGTCTCCTCTTCGCCCTGCTGCTGAATATCTTCCCGGTGGCCTTTCTCTCCATTTATGGACAGGATCAGGCTTTCGTTGCCGAGGCAATTCCCGTTCTTCGAATAGTGTCATCTGCATTGGTGATGATGCCTTTTGCAACGGTTTGGGTGAATGGCGTTACCGGCACAGGAAATTCCATAGTAAGTCTAATGATCGAAGCCATTGCAATCATTGTCTATAGCGTTTATATCTACCTGGTATTGGAAGTATACAATCTTCCGGTGTACATTGGATGGATGTCGGAATGGATCTACTGGCTGCTTTTATTTGTAAGTTCATTTTTTTATATCCGCAGCGGCAGGTGGAAAAGCAAAGTCATTTAGTCCAGTTCTTTGAGCATCTCTTTGCCAAGTTGCCGTATTCTTGGATCGTCTGAGGTGGAAGTGGGCAAACTCAGCATGGTATTGATCATTTCCCTGGCCTTTGCGTACTGTTCTTTCTTGCCATAAACCCTTGCCAGCTCGAGGTAGTTAATGAGAAATCCGGGATTGATCTGTTTGCTTCTTTCGTAGTAGCGCTGCGCATCTTCGAGAGAAGCTGCAGGAAGTTCGCCGTAAACCATTTTCATCAGGAATTTTTCAACCGGGTTCAGGTCGCTCACTTCGTACTGCCATTTTCCCAGGATATGATAAGCCTTATAATTTTTGGGATCAAGCCTGATTGCTTTTTCTGCATAAGTTTTAATTTCCTTGCCCGCCCTTACTTTTTCTTCGCCTGATGAGATCAACGCGATCCGGCCCATGGCGAGGGCCATTGCCAGATTGGCTGCAGAACTGTTGGGATCTGCTTTAAGGGCCAACTGTGCATAGTGACGGCCCGAAAGAAAATAATTTTTCTGATCTGACTTTTTGGAGAGTCTTTTGCCGATCAGGCTGTAGAGTTCACTTGTTCTGCAAAGCGCATGCAAATTGTTGGGCTGGATCTCAAGGGCTTCCCTGTATTTACTTAGCGCTTCCGGGTCATGAAAAGATTTTTCTTCCTTATGCGCCTGGCGCAGTATAGTTGCCAGATCCTGTGCCGACATCATTCCGGGAATGAAAACCATCAGGGACAGGCTAGCTATGACCAGGCTTTTATTCATTGAACTTTCTGTTCATGGTGATCCCGAGTTTGCCCTGGAATTGTTTAATTGGCACTTCAAGTTTATGAATGGATAAATTGATCTCAGTGATGAATGGATATTGATGCTTGATTTTAAGGATCATGCTCTCCGCCACTTTTTCGAGTAGGCCGGTCGGAATTTGCATCCTTTGTTTTACAATGTCATAAAGGACGGTGTAGTCGATGGTATTTTCGATATGGTCGAAGTCGGCGAATCTTTCGTCGTAATGCACATTCAGGTTGATCAGGTAGGGATTACCTATTTTTTCTTCTCCCTCATAAATACCATGAAAGGCATGAAGCATCACGTCTTTAAGTTCGACGGTGATCATACACCCAGCTCTTTCATGGAAAGAAAACGTTCTGCGTCAAGAGCAGCCATACAGCCACTTCCCGCGGCCGTTACGGCCTGTCTGTAAATCATGTCCTGTACATCGCCAGCAGCAAACACACCTTCGATATTTGTTTTTGTGGTGCCGGGCACGGTCTGGAGGTATCCGGCAGCATTCATATCAAGCCAGCCTTTGAAAATTTCTGAATTTGGCTCATGGCCGATAGCCACAAAGAAGGCGCTGACGGGCAGCACTTCCGAAACATTCGTCTTGTTGTTCCTGACCCTGACACCAGTGACTTTGACGTCGCCAAGCACTTCTTCGGTTTCTGTATTCCAGTGTACAACGATATTGGAAGTCCGGTGTACTCTTTCCTGCATGATTTTCGAAGCCTTCATCTCGTGTTTCCTGATCAGCATATGAACATTTGAACAGAGTTTGGAGAGATAAAGCGCTTCTTCCGCGGCGGTGTCGCCGGCGCCGACAATGGCTACATCCTTTCCTTTGAAGAAGAAGCCATCACAGACAGCACAGGCACTGACCCCATTACCGTTGAATTTCTGTTCGCTCTCAAGACCCAGCCATTTGGCGGAGGCCCCGGTGGCAATGATCACTGCCTCGGCTTCCAGTAGTTTCTCCTCGTCGATCCATACGCAGTAAGGGTGTTTCGAAAAATCTACTTTGGTAGCCAGGCCATACCTGACATCGGCGCCCATTCTGGCAGCCTGCTTTTCAAAATGAACCATCATATCAGGGCCCTGGACGCCGTCGGGGTAGCCGGGATAATTTTCTACCTCTGTAGTAATGGTTAGCTGTCCGCCAGGTTGTATACCCTGGTAGAGTACGGGTTTGAGGTTGGCCCTGGCCGCGTAGATCGCTGCCGTGTACCCCGCGGGACCCGACCCTATTATTAAACAATGAATCTTTTCTTTTGCTATTGTGTCCATATTATTCAGGCGAAAAATTTGTCAAAGGTAAAACAGTTTATTCTGGTATTCTGATGCTTGCATAGGAAACGGAATAACCGGCAAAACAACCAAGCGCGCCATTGCTGATATTGCTAAGAACTTTCGTCGGTGAGGAGAATGGGTTGCCGATACTGCTGTAGCTGAATTCCATCGTTCTCCAGAAATCAAACACCCCCCGGTCAATATTGCAGAATTTAACATTCACTGTATCGCCGAGGTGAAAGAAAGAAACGTCGTCGAAATCTATATCACTGTTGCGATCTACTCCTTTGTCGAGGGGAAGCCTGAATTTTTTTCCGTCGATCAGCTGGTCGTCATATACGGAGGTGAGTCCCGGAAAATATCCATCCTCATTAGTGTTTGTATAGTAGCGGGTATAATTTCCAAACCCGGCCGGATCTGTAAACCTGCCGTAAATGAGTACCCTGGTCGTATCCTCTTCATTGACCGTTCGCTCATAAGTAAGGGCATCCATCGTTCTGCCTCCTTCCGGGATCATCGTAGTGGCGCTGTATTCTTTGCCGGCATATCCAACTACCATCGTATAGCTTACCCCCTGCTTACCCCTAAAGACGGTAGGGGAACTTGAGTCGACGGTATAATAGACAATTGAATAGCCTCCTCCCAGGTCCTGCTCATATTCTTTTAGCCGCTCGGTTACCGAACCGTTCGAAACGGTTACCTGGGCACCTCTTACAAAAGACCCCGCCAGCTGCGCAGGATCGATCTTGCTGAAATAGTCCAGGGATGAAGTGAGGTAAACGACCGGAAAGGACTGCTCTTCGATAGTGCCATCCACAACCAGCTTTGGATCAGATTGTTCCGGAGTGAACTGGATGGTCTTTTCGCAGGACAGTCCCAGGACGATCAAAGGGAGCAGCACCCAGCTTCTCTTTATGGTCATAGTTATGCAAAGGTAAAACTCCCTTGACTTGTATTCAATGTTTAGCGTCAGAATTAACATGGCATAAAAAAACCCGCTCGGATAGAGCGGGTTCTATTACCTGAAAACTACTAGCCCAAATATGCTTTTAAAGCGTTGCTGTACCTTGCCTTCTGCAAGCGTTTAATCGCTCTTTCTTTAATCTGCCGGATGCGTTCCTTAGTCAGGTCGTACTTCTGTCCGATCTGTTCAATGGTAACACCATTTTCTCCATCCAGCCCAAAATAAGCGTTAACGATCTCTGCCTCCCGCGGACTCAGTGATTTCAGTACCCTGCGGATCTCATTCCTCAGGGAATCTTTCATCACGTCATCATCGGTGTCATCGCCACCTTCCAGCAAATCACCCATCGCTACGTCTTCGGCTTCATGCACTGGTGCATCAAGGGAAGTGTGACGTGTGTTACTCTGGAAAATGTTGTTGATCTCGGTTTCGCTCATTTCAAGCAATTCCGCGAGCTCTTCAGTACTGGGCTCTCTTTCATGTTCCTGCTCAAAAGCCATGTAGGCTTTATTCGCTTTGTTGTAAGTGCCAATTTTGTTTTGAGGCAGGCGGACTAATCTGCCCTGCTCTGCCAACGCTTGCAGGATGGACTGGCGAATCCACCATACAGCGTATGAGATGAACTTAAAACCCTTGGTTTCATCGAAACGCTGGGCTGCTTTTATCAATCCGAGGTTACCCTCGTTGATCAGATCACTAAGTGAAAGGCCCTGGTGCTGGTACTGCTTAGCAACAGATACCACAAAACGTAAATTGGCCTGCACCAGCTTGTCTAATGCTCTCTGGTCACCCATCTTGATCCGCTGGGCAAGGACAGTTTCCTCTTCCGGCGTAATCATGGAGATTTTAGAGATTTCCTGTAAGTACTTTTCGACCGCCTGGGAATCCCTGTTGGTGATTTGGGTAGCAATTTTGAGCTGTCTCATATCTGAATATAAAATTGACGAATCCTTGAGGGTACAGGATCAACAATTAAGTGACGAAATAAGTTCAGGGAAAGTTGCAAAGGGTAGTGAAAATCAATTCCGTGGATCTGTACAAAAGTAACACGGGATTATGGAACTTCATAGCTTTTTACAATAATTGTACGGAAAATAGCGAAAAAGAATGTTAAAGGATTTCTGAAAAGTGAATTTTTTCTCCACCGACGATCAGATCCAGTTCTTTTTTACCAGAGTTTTCCACACGTCCTACAATCCGTGATTCAATGCCAAAGTCACTGGCAGCCTGCATTATAGCCTCGCTCGCGTCAGCTGGCACAAAAACTTCAAGGCGGTGTCCCATGTTAAACACCTGGTACATTTCTTTCAGGTCCGCACTTGCTGCTTCTCTTATCATCTCAAAAACAGGAGGAGGTGGAAAAAAATTATCCTTAACAATTCGCATCTTCCCCGGAATATATTTCATGCATTTGGTCTGTCCGCCACCACTGCAATGTATAATGCCGTGAAGGTTTTCAAACTGTTGATCAAACAAACGTTTCAATAATGGCGCATAAGTTCGTGTAGGAGAAAGAAGTAAACTGGCTGCTGTTAGCGGCCTGCCGGCGGGGTCACTGGTCACAATATCATTAAGTCGATGCCTGCCGATGTAGGTGACCGACTTACTAAGTTCATTGTCAAAGGATTCGGGAAAGGTTGCAGCATAATATCCAGACAGGGAGTCGTGCCTGGCGCTGGTTAGCCCATTGCTGCCTATCCCGCTGTTGTATTCGTGGTCATAGGTACAGGTGCCGTATCCGGCAAACCCCACAATGAGGTCTCCTTCCTGGATCAACTCATTGGTTACCAGCCTATCCTTCGGCCACCTCGCCGTCATCGTACCATTCACCGCGATGGTTCTGACCACATCCCCCACATCAGCCGTCTCCCCTCCCAGGTAATGGATATTCAGGCCAAACGCTTTCATTCTTTCGAAAAAAGCCTGCGTGGCATCGATTATCACCGACAGCACCTCACCAGGGATCAGCCGCTTGTTCCTGTCGATAGTTGAAGAAAACAGGATGTTGTTGGTAATGCCGGTACACAGTAAATCGTCGAGATTCATCACGATGGCGTCTTCCGCGATCCCCCTCCATACATTAATGTCTCCAGTCTCTTTCCAGTACAGGTAGGCGAGAATGCTTTTTGTGCCGGCACCGTCGGCATGCATCACATTCACCCAGTTTTCATCGCCGGAGAGGTAATCTGGATATAACTTGCAAAATGCAAAGGGATAAAGCCCCTTGTCGAGATTTTCTGTGGCTTTGTGAACGTCCTCCTTCTGTGCTGAAACTCCTCTTTGGGCATAAAGGCTCATGTACGGCGCTGTTTGCTTGCAAATATACCGATATAGCGGTACGTACATTTTCTGTTACTTTGCAACAAGTTATGCAGGTTCACAAGGATATTGAGCGGCTGCCACCCTTCTCAAATGCCGTAATCACGATCGGCACCTTCGATGGGGTTCATCTCGGTCACCAGAAAATACTTTCGCAGTTAAAAGAGGAGGCCCGCCGCAGGAGAGGCGAAACGGTGATCATTACTTTTCACCCCCATCCCAGGGTGGTGGTGAGGCCGGATCAGGATCCACCCAAACTTATCAATACCATTCCCGAACGAATTGAGCTATTGGACCGCCATGGCATCGACCACCTAGTAATTGTGCCCTTTACGGATTCATTTTCCCGGCTTTCCGCCCGTGAGTACGTTGAGCAGTTTCTCACTGCCCGGTTTCTGCCGCAATGTGTCATCATCGGGTATGACCACCGGTTTGGTCACGACCGAAAGGGCGATTATCTGTTATTGGAAGAATACGGCAGAAGAGACAGTTTCGAGTTAAGGGAGATCCCCCAGCATGTAATCAGCCATATCGCAGTGAACTCTACGCAGATCCGTAAGGCGATCCGCGATGGTGACGCCGCAACAGCAAACAGCCTTCTTGGATATGATTTTTTCTTTTCGGGAACAGTGGTTCCGGGCGACAAGCGTGGCAGAACCATCGGTTATCCCACTGCAAATGTCAAAGTAGAGAATCCTGAAAAACTGTTGCCCGGCAATGGCATCTATGCTGTCATGGCTTCACTGGACCCTGCTGATGAACAGGGAACCCTTCAGGGAATGATGAGCATCGGTACTCGGCCTACATTTGATGGCGTTGACAACAGGATCGAAGTCAACCTCTTCGATTTCCACCAGGATATTTATGGCAACCCGCTTAAAGTGTGGGTGAAGCAGTTTCTACGTCCTGAGCAAAAATTCAAAGGGATCGATGAACTCAGGGACCAGATCGCGGCCGACCAACGTAATGCGCTTCGCATCCTGAATTGACATCAATTCATCATCTTTGCCATCAGCTCCTTCATTAACGAAGCATCCGTGGAGCCACCGTCATTGACTCCCAGGCCTCGCAAATTGTAGTGATGCAAAAGCAGCAAGGCATTTTCGACACCCTCCATTCCATAATTGCGCGCGGTAAGCAGGTAGTCTTTCACAAAGAACGGACTAACCCCGATTGTTGCAGCCACCGCCTTATCATCGGAGCTATCCTGACCAAAAATCATAAAGGTCTTGCTGAACAGATTATACAACGTTGGCAGGACCAGCATGAGTGGCCCGGCTTTGGGATTCGCCTCAAAGTAATTGATGATCTTCATTGCCCTGGGCAGGTCTTTGCGTGCCAGGGCAGTCTGCAATTCGAAGGAATTGTACTCCTTGCTGATGCCGACAAACCGCTCGACGTCATCTTCCGAAATGGTTTTCCTGGACCCAATGTTCAACAGCAGTTTGTTCACTTCGTTGTCGATCCTCGACAGGTCGTTGCCGATGTGATCAACCAACAACTGCAGGGCTTTTGGTTGAATTCCATACCCCTTGGAACGCACCAGTTCGGTTGTCCATTCGGGTAACTGGTTATCGTACATTTTTTTTGTCGTCACCAGGCCTCCACTCTCCTTCAGGATCTTTGCCAGCCTGCTCCGGCCATCGACCTTTTTGTCTTTATAAGCCACTACAAATATGGTCGACTTCAGCGGCCTTTCGATATAACCTTCCATTTTGGCGATGTCCTTCATTTGCTGCGCCTCCTTAAGGATTACCACCTGCCGCTCTGCAAACATCGGATACCTCATGCATGCGTTAACAATTTCCGACCAGACTGCATCTTTGCCGTAATAAATGCTGAGATTGAAGGAAGCCTCAGATTCGGACAGAATATGGTGTTCGGCATACCTCACCACCTGGTCGATGAAATACTCCTCCTCTCCTTCAAGCCAATAGATTGGCTTATATAGTTTTTGTTGCCAATCTTTTAGTATCTTTTCGCCCGTCATTTTCGTTTCGGAATAATTTTAACAGGCCGCAATATAAAATGAAAAAAACTGTCAGTACTTTTGTTCGTGAGTCGCAGGAACCACCTTTGTACTAGCGTGAAGAGAAGGATATTACACATACGGTAATATTAACATGTGTGTTATTGGCATGATTTTCGAGCAACCCTATCCGTAAGCTTAACTTATTGTTGGCTTAATCTGGACTAAAATACCTAAAAACTAAATAAACATTTATGAGCACAAGCAATTATCCATCTGCAACACCTCAAAGTCAGCCGCCGCGACGGGATTCGAAAAATTTGATTATTGGTCTTCTTGCGGTAGGTATTCTTGGCACATGGGGCTACTTCCTCTGGGACAAGAATAATAACGACCAGAAGATGTCCCAGCTTCAGACCCAGTATGTAGCGGTAGATTCTTCCAAAAATGAACTACAGAAAAGTTTTGATGCTTCCCTGTCCCGCCTGGATTCATTGACAGGATACAATAATGAGATCGAAGGCAAACTTACTGAACGCAATGCGGACATTTCTAAACTGAAAAGCCAGATCAACGGTATACTGAGGAAACAGAAGATAACTGCTGCCGAAAGAAAAAAAGCTGAAGCACTCATAACAGAACTCAATGACAAAATTGGCAGTCTGGAACAGGAAGTTGCACGGCTTACTTCAGAAAATCAGACACTGACCTCTGAAAAAGCAGCAGTAACAGTTGAAAGAGACAACTATCTTTCACAGCGCGACACGCTGCAGGTTCTTAAAAAAGGACTAGAAGATAAAGTAAGCATTGCTTCCACACTTAACGCCTATGGAATTACCATCACACCAGTTGATGAAAGAAAAGGTGGCAAAGAAAAAGTAACATCTAAAGCCAAGAAAGTTGACAAGCTGGTCATTGCCTTTGATGTTGACAACAGGATATCTGAAACCGGCCCCACAGAAGTATTTGTTGCGATCCTGGGGCCCGATGGCCAACCTGTGACTGTAGAATCTCTTGGTTCAGGAACTTTCACCACACGTGATGAAGGCGAAAAACCATTCACTGCCAAGGTTCCGGTTGATATCGAAGCTGGCAAGAAAAAACATGTTGAATTCTCCTGGAAACCAACTGGAAATTTCCAGAAAGGAAGTTATAAGATCTCTATCTATCACAATGGTTTCAAAATCGGTGAAGGTGTTAGAGAACTAAGGAAAGGCGGCCTGTTTGGCTAGTCTTTGTTTGGCCCAAAAGGAACAGCCGGCACTATTCAGTACCGGCTGTTTTTTATAGCATAGCCCTAAGGGAAGCTCTCCCGACATGTACCACTCGGGATGTTCCGGGCTTTCTGCCTTCATACTGGATATTCATTTCAAGATTCCTCGACAGCCGCTTACTAACGTCCAGGTTCCACAGGTAATTCTTCCCCGGCAATAAACCATCAAGCAGAATGTAGGATGCGGTGCTGTTTACATTTGGCACAGCCTCCAGAGACGTAAACCTGATGGTGTTATAGGTAAATTTCCCCTGAATGGATGTATTCTGCAGGAGGTTGTACTTGATCTCTGTATTGATTGAGTGTGAAAGTGCGTTCTCCTGGTTGCCGGCAGTATTATTTCTGTCACTGAATTTATAGCCAAATATTGCTCGGAAATTTGCGCCCTGTGTGAGACTCACGCGCGGTTCCAGCGACTCCTGGTCGATGTCATAATTCCTGTTGTCGAATTTTGCACTGGAACTGCTCAGCTGATTGAATCCCGTCCTTGCAGTGAGGTCAAATAAGATCGTTCTTGTGATGTTATATCTCCCTCTCAGGCTCCACTCCTCCAGTTTCCTGGATTCATAACCGTAAGTGAGCAGTGATTTGTTGCCATTCCTTGAATTGGTGAGATCGACACCCCATTTAGAACTCATCCTGTTGAAAGAAAAGGTATTGATGAAAACGGAACTTACGGTGATCAGAGAAGTATCGCTAAGCGGTGCGCTGAATGGATTAAACTGAACGATTCCCTTTGCCACTTCCTTTTTGTTAAGTTGAAGGGCGGACTGAACATTGACCTTCGAAAGCATCTTCGGCAGGAATGCCTTTGGCTTTACTTTTCTGGACACGGGATTTAAGGACAGAGAATAGTTGAAAGTATTGTAGTTGGCTTTTACAAAATCATTTGTGGGGGTGAAGATCCTGATGAACTTCGCCTGGTCCTGGAACAGGGCTATTTCAAATTCATTAAGTGACTGTACCCCGTTGCTATCGTAATCGATCCAGGTGTATTCACCTTGACCCGCGGGAACTTCAAGGAAGGCGTAGTCTCTTTTCTGTTCCTGTCCTGCTCCCACTTCATAGAGAATGTTGCCCGTTAGAAATCCATCCCATTCATTCACCTGGTATTCGGCCCTGCCCAGCAGACTGTTATCGTTCTTGAGTGTCGGACGTATGGGATTAATAATTTGCAGATCCCTGAAAGTTCCATTGAACCGAAACTGGTGGCGCGGATTGGCGGCCAGTTCTGTCGACAGGCTGATGTTCTGGCTCCTGTCCGACTTCAACAGGTCGCCTCCTGAAGGGTAAGCGTCGCTCCGGGTGAAATAAGTGAGCCCCCATTTGTTCAATTTATCCTCCGATGATTTTATACCCACCTGGAAAACATCAAATGCAAAGCTCTGGTTGGATACGGAATCCGTCACTTTGTTATGCAATTCATTGTGTTCAACTGAATAGCTCGTGCTCAGTTGGTAATTTTTCATTCCCGGGAAAGTTTTCGTAACGCTGACTGTTGGCCTAAAAAAATATCCCTGCTCGGTTGTTGAATTGCTGTTTGTTAACGTAATGATGTTGTTGAATTTCCACCCGCCAATATCCTGGAGCTGGTTGATTCCGTTTCTTATCCCGTTGAAGCCGTCGGATCGATGGTAGCTTGTGAACTGATACCGAAGCAGGTTTCCACGGGGATCTTCGATTCCTGTTGCTGCAGATATAATCTTTTCATCTGCCGGATCGGTCCGCAGTGCCAGACCCCAGTCGCGGGTGTATTCAATATTGCGGAGTCGCTCGAGCGGCTTGAATTCCGCCTGTACGAACTCATAACCAAGATCAGTCACCAGTTTCTTTCCCCTGGCCGTGTTGCCAATTTTATGACTGTTCCTTACGCCAAACTTACCCGCATATCCCTGATCGTTAGTTTTGTCTTTATTTGAAAAAGTGTTCACATCGTACTGGCTCATGCCAAATTCGGTGCTGATCATTGTCTCTTTTGCTATCTGATAATCGGCACCGAGACTAAGTACCTGTTGTTTCTTTGGTGTAACGAGAAAGACTGCGGGCTCATACCTGCCCTGCTTGTTGCCATTAACGGGCGCTACCCACCGGTAAACCTTACCGTTGGCGCCATTGAGATCAGGATTGTAGTTGCCAAATCCTTCTCCGACATCGATGAAGGAAAGATTGTAAAGCGTTTCCTGATCGTCGGTTGAAAAGACGTACACAGAGTCGTGGCTAAGTCCCGCATTGTAAATGGTATCGATTTTTCGGTACAGGACCTTGCCTACTGCAAAGGTATCCGGCGTTGCATAAGGATAAAAAGCCTGGTTGATCTTGTCGCCCAGGGTGTCCAGAAATCTTTTCTGCGGGTTGTCAAGGGTTTGATTGATGGGAGAATTTCGGGCATCACTATTGCTAAAAGCGGAGACCCTCAATTTGAGTTTTGTTCCGATCGCGGTTTCGTTGTAGCCGTACAGATTCGCATTCAGGTAGTTCCTGTCTGAGTACTCGAACTCCACCTGTATCCGCTTGTCCTTGGTGATCATTCGTTTTGGCGTGAAGGCGATCTCCGCAGTATTGTAGTTGATCACGTAGTCCTGGTCTTCTCCACGCTGCAGCAGCTCTCCGTCCATATACACTCTTTCTGTGTTGGCGAGGACCACGAAGAAGAATTCATTATTTGCGCCAGTGAGCCGGTATGGACCCTGGTTGCCTTCCTGAGGCTCGAGTATGTTCCTGGTGAATTTCCCTTTGGCAATCGACCCACTCACCAGGGCACTGTTGTTCACTTTGTCAGACAGTTTGGAAGTTGTCTCAAAAGATACGCCCTGCAGCCTTTTATAGAAGTTCAGAAAATAAGATTGATTTTGGCGAATGTCGATGTCACCAAGGCTAAGCGCCCAGTTCTTTTTTCTGAACTGGAGAAAGATCCTGTCGAATTCATTAAGCTGTTGGGTAGTACCGTCCGGCTGGATGGGAATGTTGTTGTCGGTGATGGCTGCCACCACTTCAATGCTGTCTGCAAGAAATCCATTCATCTGAAGATTCAGGTTAGAGCTGACCACCGCGTCCTGGCTGTTCCCGAATGAAATGCCGCGCCCAAAGCTGCCGCTGTAATTGATGTTCCCGAAGTCGAAGAAACTTTCCTGGTTGCGCGACCTGAAATCGGGAATGTAGGGCACCCCCGAGATGTTGTTCATCACGGAATCGTATTTCATGCGCTGGAGCCTGGCATTGAGCCTGGAGTTGAACACCCGGTAACGAATTACCACGCTGTCGACCGGCGGAAGCTGGTTCCAGAATATGGTGGCGTTCACGTAGTCGATAGTGTATTGTGCGGAGGGAAAGCCGGGGAGGATGACAGTATTCGGGATGATGGAAAGCGAATCGATTTGCACAGGCTGCAGCCGGGCCGGAATCATTTTTTTTCTCAGATTCGAAAGTTGTTTTTCTTCACCGACATTCTGGGAAAAAGCAGCAGTTCCTGCCCCAAGGAGAACACAGACGGATATCAGGATCCTTAGGAACAAATTTGGTTTTTCTAATAGCGTGAAAATAAGGCTTTTATTGCCTTTCAGTCACAATCCCGGAACCTGATTTCCCCAATTGATTTATTTCTCGGTTCCACTCAGGCCACCTGGAGCTTTCTGGCCGCCCTGGATTCGAGGTATTCATCAAAGGTCATGAGCTTGTCAATGGCGCCATTTGGAGTCAACTCTATGATCCTGTTGGCAACCGTGTCGAGAAATGTATGGTCATGAGAACTGATCAGTACGATACCCTTGAAATTGGTCATGCTTTCGTTGAAAGCCTGGATGGATTCGAGGTCAAGGTGGTTGGTAGGTTCGTCGAGAATAACCACGTTGGGATCCTGAAGCATCATGCGGCTGATCATGCAACGTACCTTTTCTCCTCCGCTGAGTACACCTGTCTTTTTGAGGATCTCATCACCGCTAAACAGCATTTTTCCGAGGAACCCTCTTAAAAATGGCTCGTCAACGTCGTTTACATGGTCGGGAACAAACTGCCTTAGCCAGTCCATCAGCGGCAGATTTTCCGTGAAATATTCAGTATTGTCGTTGGGCAGATATGCTTTGGACACCGTAGTCCCCCACTCGTAGCTGCCGTTGTCCTGTTTCATTTTCCCGTTAATGATCTCAAAAAAAGCAGTGACAGCCATCTGGTCATCTGACACGATGGCTATTTTGTCGCCTTTGTTTACAGTGAAAGTGATGTCTTTGAACAACAGCTTACCGTCTGAAGATTTGGCCAGCTTATTCAGATTTAGTATCTGGTTGCCCACCTCCCTTAGCTGTTTGAATACAATGCCGGGGTATTTCCGGTTAGACGCAGTGATGTCTTCAATAACAAGCTTTTCCAGGGCTTTCTTCCTTGAGGTGGCCTGTTTAGACTTTGAAGCATTGGCGCTGAACCGGGCGATAAATTCCATAAGGTCTTTACGCTTGTCTTCTGTCTTTTTGTTCTTGTCAGTCAGCTGCCGGGCCGCCAGCTGGCTGGACTCATACCAGAAAGTATAGTTTCCGGTATAGATCTTTATCTTCTGCCTGTCCACATCGGCAACATGGGTACAAACCGCATCAAGAAAGTGACGGTCGTGAGAAACAACGATGACGATATTTTCGTAGTCTGCGAGGAAGTTCTCCAGCCAGGCAATGGTTTGCACATCCAGGTTGTTTGTCGGCTCGTCTAATATGAGAATGTCAGGATTTCCAAACAGTGCCTGGGCCAGTAACACCCGCACTTTCAGTGGTCCTGGAATATCCTGCATTAGTTGCTGGTGAAGATTCTCCTTCACACCCAGTTCGCTGAGCAGGCTGGCCGAATCACTTTCCGCAGTGTATCCGCCCATCTCTCCAAATTCCCCTTCCAGCTCTCCGGCACGCATGCCATCCTCTTCGGTAAAGTCGGATTTGGCGTAGATCTCATCTCTCTCCTTCATCACGTCCCACAATTTTTTGTGGCCCATTAGTACGGTATTCAAAACGGTCTGGTTATCATATTGAAATTGATCCTGCTTCAACACGGCCATTCTTTCTCCCGGGGTGATTTCAATGGTTCCTTTGTTCGGTTCCAGCTCACTCGCCAGGATCTTCATAAAAGTCGACTTGCCAGCGCCGTTGGCACCAATCACGCCGTAGCAGTTGCCCTTGGTAAAACTCAGGTTAACTTCGTCAAACAACACCCTTTTCCCGAAAGAGAGGGTAACATTATTCACTGTTATCATCTATACAATTAATTAATTGGCAAAGATAATTAAAGCCTAAGCTTGGAAAAAACCTATTGTCGGTTTCAGAAAAACCTGGGCATAAATTTTTCAGTGGATTGAACAAAACTCAGATATGAAAAATAACAAGTCAGATAAAGACGCAGAAGGTGCTGATAATAAAAGGAATGCAGCTGACGGGGACCGGAATTTACCAGGTTATCCGCATTACCCATCTGGAGACGACATCACCAATCCGGCCAATGGAAACAAGAAAGTCAACACAGATGTTGAAGACATCGGAAATTCAAAAAGGCTGTCGCCAGATGCCGACAACGAACGCAGGGTGCGAGTAAATGAGGTTGTTCCCAAGGACGATAGCGACGATCTGGGCATTGTCAGCGGCACCGATGCTGATGTAACCAACGAAGACCTGATCGCACTTGGTGATCCCGACGCCGACCCGGACATGGGGGAAGACGAGACCGACAGCCAGCGTTCCGGGCTGGACAAAGTAGATGAGGACATTGATGAGGAAGAAAGCCTCGACGTTCCGGGCAGCGAACTTGACGATAAGAACGAGAAAATCGGGGAAGAGGACGAAGAAAATAATTATTACAGCCTCGGCGGCGACAACCACGAAGCACAGGAAGAAGACCAGCAATAACTGTCGGATGTCATATGCAGATGAAGTAAACCTCACCATCCGCGGTGCAGATGATGGGGATATCATGACAATCAAAACCCTCGCCCATGGCATCTGGCCCCATGCGTATGGGAAATTGCAGACCGAAGAAAAGATAAATTATCTGCTCGAACTGTTTTACACCCAAGAATCTTTGGCCAGGCAGATGAGAGAAGGTCAAAAATTTATTATTGCGGAGCTCAATGGCGAGCCGGTAGGTTTTGCCTCTTATTCCGGCCCAACAAAATCCGGTGTATTCAGAATACACAAATTGTATGTTCACCAGGCCGTGCAGGGAAAAGGACTGGGTCGCCAGCTGCTCGACTACATATTTACGACCATCGCTCCACTAGTCCCAAAGGCGGTGGAGCTGGGGGTGTATAGAAGAAATCCCGCGATAAAATTCTACGAAAAATATGGATTCAGTATCGATCGGTCCGAAGATACCGATGTCGGATCCGGGTTCGTCATGACTGACTATATTATGGTGAAATCTCCGTAACCTTTAGATGAGACGGGAAAGTATGATACCTGCGGCCACTGCGGCGTTGAGTGAATCGGCCCCCCCGGTTTTCGGAATTGACACCTGGTAAGTGGACAATCGAATCAGTTCCCGGTTTAGTCCCCTGGATTCATTGCCTATCATGATGACACCTTCTTTTATCCTGGCAAGCGAACCAATGTCTTTGCCATCTAACGTGGCGGCATACACGATTAGTCCAGTCTCATTTTTCAGCTTCTCAATAAGATTAGTGTATTCCACTACTACCCTGCCAATGCTTCCCATAGAAGCCTGTACTGCCTTCGGCCCATATGCATCCGCTGAATCTTCGGAGCAGACAACCTTCGTGATACCGAACCAGTCGGCGCACCTTATGATGGTGCCCATGTTGCCGGCGTCCTGAATCGTATCGAGGACAAGCGAGATGGAGCCCGAGAGTTTTAAGTTGTCTCTATTGGGCTTTTTGAACAACGCAATCACCTGGTTGGGGGTTGAGAGAAGGGAAATTCTATCTAAATCTTTGTCGGTCACGGTCGTCACCGGAAGGTCCCGTCTCTGTTGCGCTGGTGCAGATTCAAGCCACGCCTCAGTAGCATAGACCTGAACCAGCGCTGCGGCAGAAACTGAGAGCAGGTCCCCCACCACTTTCGGGCCCTCTGCAATAAAGACGCCCTCTGCATCTCTATGTTTTTTCTGGCTTAAACTTTGGATATATTTGAACTCGGATTTCGTCATTGATTACTTTTGGCCCAATATGCTATCAAGGAGGCAAGTTAAATTTTTTTGTATTCCCCGTTTGTTGCTCCCTGCTCTCGCCATGATGATGCTCACAAATTCCTGTGTTGTTGCAAAAAAATATGAAAAAAACAAGCCTTTTGTTTTTAAGTCGACGGTTGTCGTAAATACCGATCTCTCCAATTCAAGGAAACTCGAATTGAAAAATGCACTGATCAACCAGATGGACGACAGCCTGCGGATCCGACCCATTCTTACCCTGGGCTGGCCACCTGTGTATTACCGCCTCATGAAGCCCCCGGCGTTTGACAGTGTTTATATTCAGAAATCGAAAACATTCATGATGGCCCTCCTGAATTCGCAGGGGTATTTCAACTCGGTGATCACCGACACTTTTTACACGGTTACAAGGAATAAAAGAGAAAAGCGGGTATATATCAAGTTTTCTGTCACCACCGGCAAGTCACTGAGAATGGACTCCATAGGATATGATTATGATGATCCTGAATTGCAGCGGCTGGCTATGGCCAGTAAATCCAAATCAGATCTGAAGGAAGGCAATTCATATTCAATCAATAAAGTGTCGGGTGAGCTCGACAGGCTGCTTGCACTATACAGGGATAATGGGTATTACAAACTTACAAAGGAAGACCTGTACGTAGAACAGGACACGGTGGTTGCTGCCCTGATCGACCCGGGTCTGGACCTATTCGAACAACTGGAACTTCTGGATTCACTTCAGAAGAAAAAAACACAGCCTACTATCAGTGTGGTATTCAGGCAGCGCCCACTCATAGACAGCACTCATCTGTCAAAGTATTACTGGGGCAAGATCAAGGTATATCCTGATCGCCTTTCTATCAATGATTCATTGCCCGGTACCGGTTCCGTTATGGTGGGCAACTATACATTCTATCCCCTGACGAGGAAATTTAAGTTGCCATTCATTGCCAGGAATATCGGGGCAAAGGAAGGGGCCCTGTACAGGCAGTCCGATTACTTCAAAACCATCAATACTTTCACTACCCTGGGTGCCTGGCAACAGGTAGACATGAACGTTAAAGAGCGGCCTGACTCTTTGCACATCCTCGACGCAGATGTGCTGCTTTATCCGGGAAAGAAACGGAATCTCAATATTGATTTTGAAACAAGCCGGAATGCCAATGATGTGCTGACGACGGGGTCGCTTTTTGGGATCGGACTTAATATGGGATTGAGGAACCGCAATGGTTTCAGGGAAAGTGTGCCCACCTCAACCAATGCGCGGTTTGGCGTAGAACTCGGCTCTAACTTCATTCAGACCATCCAGACCAGTCTGGCACATAGTATTTTTGTTCCGCGCTTTATCACACCGTTCCGGATCAGGGCAGAAAAAAACGTCATCGCACCCAGAACGATCATCAATGTAAATGCCGCCTATACGAAAAGACGCAGGTTGTTCGACGTTCGCTCCTTCAACGCGTCGATGGGTTACGACTGGACAAAACGTAATATCAACTGGCAATACATTCCATTCAACTTCGAGCTGACAGACGTTTCAAAATCTGACAGTCTGCGCAGGCTGGAGAATAAATATCCCACAATTGCTCAGGCTTTCAACAACGGAATTATCGTGAGCCAGATACTGGGTTTCAGCACAGCGAAGATCAGGACCTCATCGAGAAGTGCGTTCCGTGTCAAGCTCGAGGAAAGCGGGGCTATAGCCGGTTTACTCAAAAACTTTGAAAGGGGAGACCTCCGCAGATTTGTAAAGCTGGATGTCGAATTCAAACATTTTATTGAAAGAGACCGCTCCACCTGGGCATTCCGGGCCTTTGGAGGCTATGGGTATGTTTATGGAAAAAACGGCGACCAGCCTGAGAACAACCTCCCCTTTTTTAAAGCATATTTCGGAGGTGGCCCATACAGCATGCGGGCCTGGCAGGTACGACAGCTCGGTCCGGGATCTACTTCCGTTTTTCAGAACGACACGTTGATCAGGGATCGTTTCGGTGATATGATGCTGGAAGGAAACATCGAATACCGATTCGATGTCGCCACCATTGCAGGAGTGAAAGTAAAAAGTGCCTTGTTCACGGACATGGGCAACATCTGGGCAAAGACTTTCGACAACACAACGCGACTGGATTCTGCAGAATTCAAGCTTAGCCGTCTGTACCGCGATCTTGCCGTAGGTGCCGGCACCAGCATCCGTCTGGATTTCAATTTTTTCCTCATTCGTTTTGATTGGGCTTACAAAGTCAAGAACCCGGTCTATAACGAGAACGATGGCTGGTTTCAGAAATTAGAGATCGGTAGCGGTCAGTTCCAGCTGGGGATCGGTTATTCGTTTCAGTGAATTTGTTACTACCGAACTGATCCCGCTTTTTTTATAAAAAAAGCGGGGCAAAAAAATCAAGGCTCACATTGCCGAAAATCATTGCGATTCGTCCGCCCAAGCTTTTAGTGTAGGCCGGAGAAAATGAGCGGAGACCGTTTCGCCCTGTTCCTGTTCCTGTTCCTGTTCCTGTTCCTGTTCCTGTTCCCGCCTTCGCCAAGGCTTCGGCGGGCGAAGCCCGTTTCTCTTTCTCTTTCTCTTTCTCCTCCTGTCTCTCCCTCTCCTACTTCAATGGATAGAAATAGATAATGGGATTCAACCCTTCGCTAATACAGTAGAAACCTGTTCCCTCTCTGTTGAAGGCAATAGTCTCGCCCTGGGGTTCAACAGTATATGGTAATGACAATGGCTTTCGTTTCAATACAGACGCGATTGTTTCCCTGCCTTTTCTTTTCCAGTAGTACACACTTCCATATGTTTTTATCAGCAGCTGGGTTCCGTCACGGGAAATATCGGCAGATACCACCTGCCTGGACAATCGTAGTAGCGCGGGTGGTAAAACAAGTAGACCTCTCTTCTCCAGTGTCATTGTATCGAGATCGTTATCAGGAAAAATCGTTTCATAGATTCCCACCGTGTCCTCTCTTTTTGAAATGATGCAGATGGTATTTAACAATGGATCTATCAGAAAGGCCTCTGCATCTCTTGGGTGGTCAGGATATTTCAAGTTGGTTACCGTTCTGTTTAAATCGGAGAGGGTATCACCAGATTGTGGCTCCTCAAAGCCAAAGATGGTAATGAAAGGGCGAATGCCGAGGTTGTCGCCGATATCGCCAACATACAGATAGTTCTTGCCTTGTATCTTTCCCGGTCCCCAGGCCATCTCCTCACAGTCCATCACACCCAATGGAAATTTTGGATTCGAACCTTTATATCGATAGGTCGAAATCAGTCGCCCACCTGTATCCACTGCGAAAAACCGGCTGCTGTCGCCACTGTCATTGACCGCATAGAAAATCGTATCGGAACCTCCGGATGCCACCAGCCCCGAGATCTCATTAAGCAGGGCAGATCGTATCCTTGGTGTATCCTGTGCTTTTAACCCGCCGAGAGATAAGCACACGATTGCAAATGCCTGGATGAAGTTCTTTATCACCATAATCTGATTTATATGAAGATGACGATATTCCCGCTTTTTTTTTGATTAATTGCATTTGCCCCTTCTGGTAAGGCCTGAAAATCAGAAAGAGAAAGAGGGAGAGGAAGAAGTACAGAGGCCAGATACAGCGCTCTCTTTCTGTTTCTGTTTCTGTTTCTGTTTCTGTTTCTGTTTCTGTTTCTGATTCTGTTTCTGTTTCTGTTTCTGTTTCTGTTTCTGTTTCATTTCGTCTTCACATTCCTCTCTTTGGTCTACTCAGAGCGCATATTGAACGAGATCGGAGTAAATTCGCATGAATGAAATGGCTTCAACATCCCTATTTTACAAAAGGTCTTCATGTCCTGATCTGGTTATTACTTCTTGCCGTGCCCGCCGTGATGCTAAACGGACGTGATTTTTTTCATTTGCCGCCAAACTTCTTCGTCTATTCAAATCTGTACCACATAGCGCTGTTCTATTTCAACGCCTATTGGCTCTATCCGAAGCTGATGACCCGGCGGAGATGGCCCCTATATCCGTTAGCACTGATAGCGCTGATAATGCTGTCCTACCGACTTAAAATTATTTTCATCAGTCTCTATCCGGGATATCCTGTAAACGATGACAATCAAAGTATTGTATTCTTCCCACTTATACCCTTTCTTATTGCCTCCATTATTTACCGGCTTGTGATAGACAGAATAGCTCAGGACAAAAAAGCAAAAGAACTAAAAACCGAGAGGCTCGATTCCGAACTTAAGTTCTTAAGATCGCAGGTGAGTCCGCATTTTCTGTTCAACATGCTCACCAATATGGTTGCGCTGGCACGTCAGCAATCTCCGTTATTGGAGCCCTCGCTTATCAGGCTTTCAGAATTGCTCAGGTATATGCTATACGACTCGGCCGAAGGAAAGATTACCCTGGCACAGGAGATAGAATATATCAACAACTATGTTACCCTGCAACAATTGCGCTTTGGCGACCAGGTGACCGTAGAAATCAACATCAAAAATGATTCCTCTGAGTCGGGGCTGGAACCCATGCTGCTGGTGCCCTTTATTGAGAACGCCTTCAAACATGGAGTTGGCCTGGTGCCGGATCCTTATATCCGCATAAACCTTCAGGTGCTGGAGAAAAAGTTGCAATTCAGCGTTGAGAATAATTATCAGGAAGGCAACTCGTCGAAGGACCGAGATAAGGGAATCGGACTTGAAAATGTTAAACACAGGCTGGAACTGCTGTATCCAAAAAAATATCAGCTGATCATCAAAGATGACCAGCAGGTGTTTTCCGTACATTTAAAACTTGAGTTATGATAAGGTGTATCGCCGTAGACGATGAAAAATTAGTGTTGGATCTGCTTGTTGACAACATCAAGCAGGTTCCCTTCCTGCAACTGGTGGGTCGTTGCAGAAACGCTATGGAGGCAGCTGACCTGTTGCACAAAGAAAAGATTGACCTTATCTTCCTCGACATCCAGATGCCCGGTCTGAACGGGCTGCAATTCGTACAGTCGCTGACAAAAAAACCGATGGTCATCTTCGTTACCGCCTACAAGGAACACGCCCTCGAGGGTTTTGAGGTCGATGCAATTGATTATCTGTTGAAACCGGTTTCTTTTGAAAGGTTTCTCAAAGCCTGCAACAAGGCGCAGGAAATCTGCAACCTGCAAACCGCAATGTCAAAAGAGGAGCAGCCAGGATATTTCTTCGTGTACGTAGAATACAACCAGATCAGGATCACCATTGCGGAAATTCTGTACATCGAAGGAATGAAGGACTATGTAAAAATTTTCCTGGAGAACACACCGAAACCCGTGATCACCAAAATGAGTATGAAATCCCTCGAAGAACGGCTAACCCCGCAACGCTTTCTCCGCACACACAAATCTTACATCGTTTCTTCCGACAAGGTGACCGCCATCAAGCGCGACCTCATTTGCATTGGAAATGTGGAGCTTCCTCTCTCTGAAACCTATCGCGCCGCGGTAGAGGCCCGTCTCTCTCTTTAATCTTCCTTCTTGTCGATTCAAGTTCCCAACTTGTCTATTCAATAAGTTATCCCTTCGTTCCGGCTGATAATTTTAGGTCACAAACTTACAGCCATGAAAAAAATTATCCTGCTGACCATCGTTTCGATTTCCGTGCTGCATTCATTTGCGCAGACTATAGTATCAGGCAAGATTTCTGATAAAAAAGGCAATGGCATCAGCGCCGCCAGTATAAGGATCAAAGAAAACGGCGAGGGTATCAACGCCGACAGCAGCGGAAAGTTTTCCCTTTCACTTTCAGGAACAGGAAAGAGAACTGTTGAAGTGAGTTCTGTCGGATTCGGTACATCCAGGCAGTCTATTGAATTGAACGAAAAGCCCATCGAATTGACCATAACATTGAATCCTGCAAGTGGTGAACTTGCCGAGGTAGTCATCAATGCCGGTTCCTTCGAAGCCAGTGACAAGGCAAAGGGCGCCTCACTAACACCTATAGACGCTGTAACAGTTGCTGGCAACGGCAACGACCTGGCTAATTCATTGCGGTCCCTGCCAGGCTCCCAAAACGTAGGGGAAAAAGAAGGGCTCTTTGTCCGTGGTGGAACAAACGAAGAAGCCAAACAATTCATAGACGGAGTGCTTCTACCGAACCCAAATTTCTCATCTGTTCCTGGAATCCTTCAGCCGGCCAGGGTGAGCCCTTTTTTATTCAAGGGCATATTGTTCAGTACCGGCGGGTATTCCGCTTTGTACGGCCAGGCACTCAGTAGCGCATTGATCCTCGAAAGTATCGACCTCCCCGATCAATCTTCCGGAAGTTTCAGCATTTTCCCGCCCCACACTTCACTTGGCTATCAGCAACTGTCACCGAATAAAAAATCCAGTTATGGAATCGATATGGGATATAGTAATGCGAAGCTGTATAACCAGGTTGTAGCACAAAGACCCGACTACATCAAGGATCCCGAGTACCTCACAACCGACGCAAACCTCAGAATAAAAACAAGCAAGACCGGTATGCTTAAGTTCTATACCAACTTCGGACAGAATAGGATTGCGATGAGAAATCCTGACATTGACAGCAACAAATTGAAGTCTTCTTTTGATCTAGCCGGAAAGAATCTCTATGCCCACCTCTCATACCGCGAGAATCTGGGCAACAGCTGGAAAATCGATGCCTCCCTGGCCTACAATTACTCAGATGACCGCATAAACAACCAGCTGCTGGACAGTAGCAACAAAATAATTGCCATGCAGGACACTCTTTTTGGCAATAAGAACAACGGCTCGCGTTCACTAGTCAACTTTCATCAGGAAAAGATAGTGTTAACCAAAATCCTGCCCCGCTCGAGGTCAATAAGGTTTGGAGTGGAAGATATCTTCAGTGCTGACGACAGGAGTACCCGGATCATTAATGACGAGTACAAACACGAACTGAAAGACAGGCTAACAGCAGTATTTGCAGAATCAGATTTTTACATCCTGAGGAATCTGGCAGCTAAGATTGGAGCAAGGGCAGAATATTCTTCGTTACTAAAAGACTTCACCCTCGCCCCACGCGTCAGCCTTGCCTACCATTTTGATGATGGCGGACAGGTCAGCCTTGCCTATGGAATGTTCTATCAGAAGCCATCCAATTATTTTCTTGTTCAGAATCCAGACCTGAACAACATGCGCGCAGATCATTATATCCTGAACTACCAGAAGAAAATATCCAACAGGATATTCAGGATAGAAGGCTATTACAAAAAGTACCATAATCTGGTGACCGCGGATCCCCTGCCATCCAGCAAGGGTACGGGTTATGCGAAAGGGATTGAATTGTTTTTCCGGGATAAGAGAACTTTCAGGAACCTCGACTATTGGATCAGTTACACCTATCTCGATACCAAAAGACGGTATATGAATTATCCAACTGAACTGGAACCATCCTATACTACACCGCATACGCTTGCCATTGCAGTGAAACAGTTCTTTCCTGATCTTGGTCTCAGTGCCAACGTCTCCTACTCCCTGGCCACAGGCAGACCATACTATGATCTCAAGCAGGGAAGTGAAGGAAAAACTTTTATCCAGGCACAGGGGACCACTAAGGCAAACAATGCAGTGAATGTGCACCTTGCTTATCTCTTTACCATGTTCCCAAAATCTAAAAACCGTGACTATTCAGGGGTTGCCCTCGGAGTGAACAATCTCTTTGGAAGCAAACAGGTATTCGGATACAATTTCAATTATAACGGCGCAAACAAAGTAGCCATCACGCCACCTGCACCAAGATATTACTACGTCGGGTTTTTCATCACGCTGGGTATCGACAGGAGAAATGACCTGATGGATCAAGTTCTTTAATCAAACATAAAAAACTACAAACATGAAAAAGTTAATCGTCATCGCCACACTGCTCACAAGCATTCAGTTTACAACAACGGCACAATCGTCAAAGCCTGATCTATCGCCTTTAGTAGCCAAACTTGACCAGGCAAAGTCGGTACAGGATTTCAAAACCGTCGCCGACGAATTCTCGGAAATCGCCGTCTCAGCCAAAGCCGACTGGCTACCTTACTACTATGCAGCTTATTGCAACGCAAAAATAGGCTGGCTCTATGAAAAAGACGGCGACAAGATCGAACCCTTTGCCCAGTTATCGAGGCAGCAGGTAAAGCAGGCCCTCGCATTAATCGATACAGTCAAACAGAGAAAGGAACTGTCTGAATTGTATTGTGTGCTCAGCATGGCCAACCGCGCGATGGTCTTCATCAACCCCATGACGTATGGCAGAGAATATGGCACCAAATCCGGCAACGCTACGCGTCTGGCCAGGCAATTAAACCCTGATAATCCAAGGGCGCTAATGATCGAAGGATGGGAACAAAATGAAACGCCAAAAATGTGGGGCGGCGATAAGGTCAAGGCAAAAGAGCTACTTACGCAGGCGAAGGCAAAGTTCAAAAACGACGACCGTGCCGGTGTGCAACCTCATTGGGGAGAACCTGAAGCAGATGCCATTCTGAAAAAATTAAACTAATTCATTCACTCAAAAAACAATTGTTATGATAGTTCTATTCATCTTAATACGACTTCTTCTGATTGCCGCGCTGGTATTTGTTATCGGCTATGTATTCGGCAATTTTTCAAATAAGAAATCTCTAACCACGCTGGCGAGGATATCCACCATCCTGCTTGTGGTGATGGTGATCGTTGGTAATATTTTTGCATTCAGGTTTGGAGGATGGAGAAACGGAAGGAATCACCATCAGCAGGAACAATGCTATTTCCAACGCGGTGATTCTACAGTAATAAAGTAGTTTATCATCCAAGCGTTATTTCATGCAAAGGCGCAAAGAAAACGCAAAGCAAAGGTTAACTGTATTTTCTTTTCTTTGCGTTTGCCGAAGGCAGATTTGCGCCTTTGCGTGAAATTTTGAACCTTTTGAATTTATTCCTCTTTCATCATTTCAGTAAATTTCTTCACGGCCTCATCCATAGTGAGCGCATCACGGAGATGAAATTCTCCAATCCTTGTGCGGCAAAGGCTGCCAAGATAACCGCCACATCCCAGGGCCAGGCCAAGATCATTGGCGATGGTTCGTATATAGGTCCCTGTAGAACACACGATCCTGAATTTTACTTCATTGCTTTCGAGGCGGGCGTCAAAAGATGAAATTGTTACCGGCCGCGCGGCAAGTTCTATTTCAGTGCCTCTCCTAGCAAGCTCATAGGCCCTCTTACCGTCTTTTTTGATCGCCGAGTAAATGGGTGGAATCTGCATTATCGTTCCCGTCATCAGAGAGGCGGCATTGTTCACTGCATCTTGCGTAATGGCCGACCAGTCACGGAAATTTTCCGGGATGCTTTCCAGGTCATACGTGGGCGTTGTAGCACCAAGCATTATGGATCCGGTGTATTCTTTTTCGCGGGCCATAAACTCGTTGATCCTCTTGGTGAACTTCCCGGTACAAATGATAAGCAAACCCGTAGCGAGGGGGTCGAGGGTTCCAGCGTGGCCGATTTTCTTTATGTGGATGACAGACCTGAGTTTGCGTACGACATCAAACGACGTCCAGTCGTATGGCTTGTCGATCAGCAGTACCTGTCCCTCTTCAAAAATTCTGGCCATTGTGTTAAACGGCCTGCCTGGCCTTTAGTTCGAGATATTTATTCACCGCATTTACGGTCAGTTGCTGCGGCGTTGTGAGTATGGTAAAGATGCCATGTTGTTGCAATTCTTTTACCATTTGTTTTTTCTCATATTCAAACTTTCCCGCGATGGTGCGAAGATATAAGGTCTCGATGTCATCCGCCGTTTTCCCGGTCAGGGCTTTTAATCCGGTATTCTCAAAAAACACAACCAATAGTAAATGATTCCGGGCAATGGCCCTGATATAGGGAATCTGTCGCTGTAGTCCCGAAAGGGATTCAAAATTGGTGAACAACACGATCAGGCTTCTCTGTAAGATCCTTGATTTGACAAAGCCATATACTTTTTCATAGTCAGTTTCCGCGAATTTGGTGTCCTGGTCATAAAGTGTTTCAAGGATAGCATTCATCTGCCCTTGTTTCCTGCCCGCAATCACAAACTGATCGATTTTATCATTGAAGCTCAGCAATCCCGCTTTATCCTGCCTGATAAGCGCGACGCGGGTCAGCATCAGTGCGGCATTGATGGAATAATCCAACAACGTCATGCCTTCAAAAGGCATTTTCATCACCCTTCCCTTGTCCATCAGGCAATAGATCTGCTGACTCTTTTCGTCGGTGTAATTGTTGATCATCAGCTGGCCTCCCTTTCTGGCGGTCGCTTTCCAATTCAGCGTGCGTATGTCGTCGCCATTCACATATTCTCTGATCTGTTCAAACTCCACGCTCTGCCCGATTTTTCGTATGCGCCGATGACCGTATTCGCTAAGGTTATTCGAAGAAGCAAGCAGCTCAAATTTCTTCAGGTTCTGATAGGATGGATAGACTTTGATCATGGCCGGCGCGGACAGGCGATATCGTTTTACCACAAGCCGGAGTGGTGAACTGACAAAAACATTTAACAGGTGAAACTGATACTCTCCCCGCTGCATAGGTCTGAGTGAATAGGAAACTGTGTTATCAACGCCGGCGACAATTGTAGTCTTCAAATTAAAATCGCGTCGCTGAAACTGAACCGGGAGTTCATCGATCGCACTGATATGAACGGAAAACTGGTAATTATTATTAAGGGCCACAGTTACGAGGTTGTCGTCTCCAAGGCTGAATCGTGAAGGGAGTATCCTGGATCCGGTAACTCCTTTCGTTGTTAAAAAAAGAACCAGGTAATCGAGCAATACCAGTAAAAGGAATACCAAAAGCAATAGTTTCGCCAGGACAAAAACAATTGTCGAGGCATATGCGATCAGGAAGCACGCAATGATGATGGAAAAGACCAGATAAAATCTTCTTCCAAAAAACAAAGGTGTGAGATAGTTTTTAACCATATTAACGGGGCACGTCGATGTGGTGAATAAGTTCGTTTATCACTTCGTCTGTACTGGCCCCTTCCATTTCCTTTTCAGGCGTAAGCACCAACCGGTGTCTCAACACAGCCGGGCTGATGTAAATAATATCTTCCGGGGTGACAAAATCCCTGCCTCTCATCGCCGCAAGTGCCTTGGACCCATTGAGGATGCCAATGGAAGCCCGGGGGGAAGCGCCGAGATAAATTGATTTGTGGCCGCGGGTACTGCCGACGATTGCGGTGATATAGGTCATCAGTTTGTGCTCCATATGAATCATCCTAACCTGCTTGCGCAATTGTGCGAGTTCATAAGGAGCGAGAACGGCAACTATATTTTCGAGGAAGTTTTCCGCTCTTTCGGTATGATGATGCATGAGTATCTCAAATTCCTGTTCCGCAGTGGGATAATTGATTAAAATCTTAAAAAGAAAACGGTCGAGCTGCGCTTCCGGAAGGTGGTATGTTCCCTCCTGTTCGATGGGATTTTGAGTAGCCAGTACGATAAAAGGAGGTGGAAGTAGATAAGTTTGTCCATCAACAGTAACCTGCCTTTCTTCCATTACTTCGAACATGGCGGCCTGTGTCTTTGCCGGCGCCCTGTTTATTTCATCGATCAGGATGATGTTACTGAATATCGGACCCTTCCGGAACTGAAAAACTGATTCCCTGGGGTTGAAGACAGAAGTTCCTATCACATCACTGGGCATAAGGTCGGGTGTGAATTGTATTCTCGAAAAATCCACTGATATCGCCTTACTCAGCAATTTGGCGGTAAGTGTCTTTGCCACACCGGGAACCCCTTCTATCAACACGTGACCGTCTGCGAGCATGGCAGCTAGCAGTAATTCGATCATCTGGTCCTGGCCAACAATAACCTTCCCTATCTCCTGCTTCAGCCTGTCGACCGCAAGTTGCAGATGACTCAGGTCAGTACGTTGTTCAAAAATATTTTCTTCCATAGTCAGGCCGTTTTATAGAATTTATCAATTTTATCGTTAAGTGACAGCAATTCATCATCGGAAATCGAGGATTTATTGTCCAGCACACGGAGTTGTCCGAAGATCTCTTTTACTTCTTCGGGATCATAGCCACTCCGAAAGGCGAGTTTAATTTCCAGGTCCGATTCAGTGGCCGCAGCAGTTAGTTTGTACCGGTGCCGGACATAGCCCATGAATTGAGTCCTGATCTTCTCAAACAAATTACGGTTGTCTTTTTGCTGAAAATATAATCTGCCGATTGTTTCCACGAAATCAAGAGATGCGTTCCTGAGAGGTTTAACAACGGGTATGATCCTTTGCTTTCTCTTTGATTCAAAAAGGTAAACGACACCTATCAGAACGATAGCAAGCCAAAATGCCCAGCGCAGGACCGGGTTCGACAAAAAAATACGCAGTTTGTCAAAACCCCGGTTTTCTTCATCTCCTTTGCCATTTTCATGAGTCCGGAAGTAGTCATCCCATTTTACTGAACGGACCGAATCCGGAAACTGCGACATTGCCAGGTCATAATACGATTTGTTTTCCTTGTGTAGCAGGAAGAAGTTTGTAAAAGCTGCGGGGGCCAGTTGCAGAAAGATTGCGCCTCCCCCTTCATACTTCAAACTGACGAAATTTGCATGGCCGTCTTTGTCATTTCCCAGAATATTTGTCACACTTGTATCCATGTCGGTAAAATGCCGGGCCATTGAAATACCCGGATAAGAATAACCAACTGAATCCTCCGTGACGGGATGGATCAGGCTCAAGGCTAGCGAATCATTATATATGTCGCGGTTCAACGGAGATACCTTCAGGCCCAGGCTGTCGAGCAGGTTGTCGCCCGGTTGAAAGGAAGAAATAAAAACATAGTTGCCATTTTCCGCGTGATTCATTATGGCCTTCAACTCCTGTTCGCTTGGGAGCACACTCGGGCTGATAATGATATAGGCTTTCGGACTTGCATTATTTTCTCTCGATATGTTTAATAATTCAGGAGAATATTTAAACGACTCGATGGTTGCATTTTTAAATATGTATTCGAGAGAGTGAAAGGCATAATAGGTGCCATAAGGAATCCGGTCATTTCTCCACAGGCTGAATCTTTTATTCAGAACCGGTTTGCAGGATGTACCGATCAGGATAATGCCAATTATGGCCAGGCAGAAATGCAACAATTTGCCGACGCTTAATCGATTATATTTTCCACCAGGGGTCAACTGAATGAATTGAACTGGATGAAGTACTTGCTCACCTTGTCAAACTGTTCCCGGGTCGGCTGCACTTCACCATACCAGATGTATTCATAAAGATCGGTAAGGCGATTGAAACCCTCATAACGTGGTGTATTCTTCAACTGCGCGAGGTAATCGTGGTTGGTAGCCATGGACATAACCTGTAATTCCTTGCGGTCACTTAATTTTTTCAGTGTCATTAAGTAGGATTGACGGACGGCAAGCCGGTAGTCTCCTTCCTGTTTCGCCTTGCTGATCGCAGCTTCGAGGTCATCATTGATTTCAGCGGAATCATCTTGCTTCGCACTCCGTCTCTTCCCCGGCGACCTGGAGAAAAACAGAAACTTATTAACCACAGCTACCTGGTAGAGTACAAAGACGACGATGATGCCAAGGATGACATAAACTACCCATTTGGTCAGCCGTACCCGACAATATCCTGTTCAGCCTGTCGATGAATGCCCTGTTGCTCTCCGCATTTTTATCATCCTCCCAATATGACGGGTCATTGGCATACAAAAAGGGCAATTCCTTTTTCCTTGTCTGAATTACCGAATCGGGCACCTCGCGCACGTTGATTGAATAGTTTTCCGGTTCCTGTTGTATGGCAATAAGGGAATCCTGCGCCATAAGAGTTGAACAACAGCTGAAACCAAGCACCCACATTGCGGTTTTGAAGCAAACTGATACGAAGGTCATGAATGCTGATTGACTTGATTCTTCAGGCGGTTCATTTTTCTTTCAAGCAGTATAGGCAGAGCAATGAAATACCATAAAATAAAAGCCAGCGAACAACTGAGAATGGAAATACTGATCGCGCGTGGCATAGTGGAATACCTGGTGATGAACCCTTCCAGAAATGCAGCGGCAATAAAAACGGGAATAAGGCCGATCATCAGTTTCACGCCGTCCCTTGCCCCTCTTTTCAGCGCATCCATTCGTTTATGGGTGCCTGGAAATAAAATACTATTCCCGAGGATAAAACCAGCGCCTCCCGAAATAATGATGGCAGATATCTCAAGGGTTCCATGAATCCATACCACAAGTATCGACTGCCAGCCAAGTTCCTTCAGAAAAAAGAAGGACTGGAAGGCGCCCACCATCATGCCGTTGTTAAACAATGCCCATACCGTACCAATGGAAAAAAATATTCCTCCTATAAAAACCGTGAAGGCCACTTTGATATTGTTGAGTGCAATCGCAAAAAACATTTCCAGCTCGCCGGAACTTTTGTATACGCCGAAGGGATCGCCCCGACTAATATTTTCTTCGGTCATTTCTACATAACCGTCACCCAGCACACCCCTCACAAAGGTCTGGTCCTGCATGGTAGAGAAGGCTGCCATGACTGCAAAACCGGTGAATACCGAAAATGCCACCAGCAGTTCCCTGTGGTATTTTCTAACGGTGAGCGGTAACTCTGTAGTCCAGAAACTGATGAGCCTCGACTGTTTTTCTTTCTTGTTCCGGTAAATGCCGAGGTAGATCCCCGAGGCAAGACGGTTGAGATAGAGGGTGACTTTGCTTTGTGGATAATAAGTTCGGGCATAGCCCAGGTCGTTAATCAGTTCAGTAAATTCCTCGGCCATTTCATCCGGATTCCTGGAAGACTGATACTGATATCCCTTCCATTTTTCGATGTTTTTCTTAATAAACTGGCCTTCTCTCAATGGTTATGGATTCAAGTGTTCAAACTCCATAAATATAACTGATAAAATCAGAAGCGCTAAATACAGAAGAAAGAAAATATGCGTTTCTTTATTGACCATGTCGATTGTTAAACTTGATACCGGATTCAATATTGAAGTGGAGTTTGCAACCGCGCCTCTTGCGAGGCGATTCCTGGCCTGGATGATCGATTTGCTGATCGCATGGCTGATCACGAAAGGCCTGGCGGCATTGATGAATACGTCTTCATTTTTTTTAACTACGGACATTCAGACCGCAAAAGGTGTTGTGGCGGCCTTACCGGCAATATTTTATCACATTATCTGCGAGATGAGTATGCATGGCCAAAGCCCCGGCAAATTTGCGATGCGGTGCCGGGTGGTTACCCAGGAAGGAGGCCAGCCAACGACGGGACAGTATTTCACGCGGTGGGTATTCCGACTTGTGGACTTTCCGGTATGGATCATCCCGGCTGTGATATTTAACGTAATACCATGGTGGACGGTTCCTTTGCTGTTCGGTGGATTGTTCTCCGTTTTTATCACACCTGCATCCCAGAGGGTTGGTGACCTCATTGCAGGAACCATCCTGATCGATCTTCGCAACAATGCTTCCTGGGAGGGCACGCTTTTTACGGAACTCAGTTCGGACTATCAGCCCAGATATCCCCTTGTAATGCAACTCAGCGATCGTGACCTGAACACATTGAAAACAATTATTATTAGTGTAAGAAAGCGAAAGGATTACCACCTTGCCGAACGGATTGCCAACCGAATCCAAACCAAGTTGAAAATGGAAACAACGCAGGATCCCGCGGACTTCCTGGAGACCCTTCTGATGGATTATAATTATTATACCTCGCGCTGATCAGGGCGCCAGACGGTCAAGTGGATACAAAGGAATATTTCTCAAGATCCAAAACAGCAGCACCACGATCAATACGAATCCGGAGAAGCGCGTTGAATAAAATATGGAAGTTTTTTTATGATCCCCGGTCCTGAAAACCAACTTGTGAACCTGTTTTACGAAGGCAAGCAGGATCAGTGGCAGAAATAAAACCAAAAGCAAATTGTAATCTGCCGACTGAATGATCTGGCCATGCATCAATGCATGAAGTGCCCGCTGAGAGCCACAACCCGGACAGAAGAGGCCGGTAAATGTATAAAAAGGACACGGCGGAAAAAGTATGTTGCTGGCGGGGTCGAAATAGAAATATACCAGCAGCAATAGGGTTGCAGCAAATCCAAATAACAACAGATTTTTCCTTGTTATGGACACGTTGTCAATTGTCCCGCATACCCTGAAAGGAACCCCAGAATGCAGCTCCGCCCATCAGGAAGATGAAGATTAAGTAAAAAGCAAGAAACACGATGCCTATAAAGAATCCGATCTTTGTCCACTTGCCTGCGTCCGCCGAGGCTTTTTGTGCGCCGTCAAAATCTCCGCCATCATATTTTGAATTCACCTGTGCAGCAAATACAATCCCCGCGATGCCGAAAGGAAGGCAGCACAAGATGGTTACCAGGATTGCTTCCACCAGCCAGTTCTTTGGTCTTACGGGAGGGATGATGTTAGTTTGTTGGGTGTATGATTCCATTTTCAGTGATTTCTGATCAGTAAGCAACTGCAAAGAGCACTCTTTCATTGCTTGGTTTGCCGGTCAGCACGCAGGAGCCAGCTTCCTGGGGATTGTTGAGGGGGATGCAGCGGATTGTGGCCTTGGTGAGCTCCTTGATCTTGTCTTCGGTCTCCGTTGTCCCATCCCAGTGGGCAGAAATAAAACCTCCCTTTTCGTTGAGCACCTTTTCAAATTCATCCCAGGTATTCACCTTGGTTATATGCTCCTCCCTGAAAGATAAGGCTTTATTGAACATAGCCTGCTGAATCTCATCCAGAACTGATACGATGGTTTCGGAAAGTCCGTCCATTGAAACGGAGTATTTTTCGCGAGTGTCGCGCCGAGCGATCTCGATCAGATTCTTTTCAAGATCACGGGCTCCGATTGCAAGTCTCACGGGGACGCCTTTCAGTTCGTACTGGGCAAATTTCCAGCCGGGCCGCTGGTTGTCGCCATCATCGTACTTCACCCTGATGCTCTTCGATTTCAGTTGACCAACCAGCTCATTCACCTTGTCGTCGATAAGCTTTTTCTGGTCCTCACCTTTATAAATGGGGATGATGACCACCTGCAAAGGCGCTATTCGTGGTGGTAGTACCAGACCTTCATCATCGCTGTGCACCATTACCAATGCACCGATCAGCCGGGTAGTTACTCCCCAGCTCGTTGCCCATACATAATCGAGCTTATTTGTCTTGTCCGAGAACGTAACGTCGAAAGCTTTCGCAAAATTCTGCCCGAGGAAATGGGAGGTCCCCGCCTGGAGGGCCTTACCATCCTGCATCAATGCCTCAATGCAATAGGTTTCTACTGCGCCGGCAAATCTTTCACCCTCAGTTTTTACGCCCTTGATAACGGGCATGGCCATCCAGTTCTCTGCAAAATCGGAGTAGATGTCCAGCATCCTGGTGGCTTCTTCGACAGCTTCCTGGGCGGTGGCGTGGGCTGTATGGCCCTCCTGCCAAAGAAATTCCGAAGTACGCAGGAAGAGCCTGGTTCTCATTTCCCATCTAACCACATTTGCCCACTGGTTAATGAGCAGGGGAAGATCGCGATATGACTGTATCCAGGTTTTATAGGTGTTCCAGATGATGGTTTCACTCGTTGGGCGGATGATAAGTTCCTCTTCCAGTTTCGCTTCAGGATCTACAATTACCCCATTGCCGTCAGGATCATTTTTCAGCCGATAATGGGTCACTACCGCGCACTCTTTGGCAAACCCCTCGACGTGGGCAGCTTCGCGGCTGAGGAAACTCTTTGGGATCAGCAACGGAAAATAGGCGTTTACGTGGCCCGTTTCCTTGAACATCCTGTCCAGGGTGTCCCGCATATTTTCCCATAATGCGAATCCATAGGGTTTGATCACCATACAGCCGCGGACTACGGTATAATCCGCCAGTTCTCCTTTAATGACCAGGTCATTGTACCACTGCGAATAATCTACGCTACTTGCCGTTATTTCTTTGCTCATGAGCTGATTGTGAAATGTTTAGTCGGTTGAAAAAGAGTAAAAAAAATATTAACAGTTTTAACAAATACGGTGCAATGGTTTACTTTTTTCCGGAGTCTATTTGTTGTAACTTTATTAACGGTTGGGGGCAAAAATAGCAACTTAGCCTTAACCACCTAAAAACATTGCCATGAAGTCATTAGCTATAGCTGCTTTAAGCATCGGATTAATCGCCACCAGTTGCTCCTCGGTATATCGCACTGAGCAAACTCCCGATGATGTGTATTTTTCGCCTGCCCGTGCTGAGCAGAAGGCTCTTTTGCAGTCAAGGGACAACGATAGACAGCAGGATGATTATGTTGCAGCTGATAATGGAAGGCGCGACGGCCGCAGGTACCAGCAGGAAGATTCCTACAGCGGGTACGACGACTATGCCTCACCAAACGATCGCTGGCTGATGATGAGGGTAAGAAACCCATATCGCTGGTCGATGTTTGACAACTACGGATACGGAAGCCCATACAATTCATTTGGTTATAATGGATTTGGCGGATATGGACCTTATGGCAGCGTGGGCTATGGCGGCTACGGTTCGGGTTTTGGCATTGGAATGGGCTCAGGCTTCTATGATCCCTACATGTATGGCAGCTATGGCTTCAACAGCTATTACAACTGGAATTCTTTTTACAATCCCTATTATTCCAACATCATCGTTGTCAATCCCAAGACAAATCCTGCGGGATACACAAGGGTCAGGAACTTTAATGTAAGCAGGTATTCCAACAATGCGGTTGGCTCGCGGAGAGCGGCTCTAAGACCTAACTACAATGGTTATGTGAACCCTAATTCAAGGATGAGCAACAATTCAAACAGGAACGGTGGTTCGTACAGAAGAACTGTTTCTCCGAATAATTCCCGAGTAGATAACTCACCCCAGAATCGTCCGGTTCGGACATATGATCCTACACCAAACAATACATACAGTCCAAGAAGCAGTGGCAGCAGCAATAGTGGTGCTGGTGGGTCCACCGGTGGCGGAAGCAACAGTGGCGGCCGCCCCCGTCGTTAAGCTAAGAGTAAACTAGCATGAAAAAAATTCTTCTCGTTTGTACAGCACTCTGTGCCGGTCAGTATCTTTTTGCTCAGATTCCGGAAGACGCCATCCGGATGTCATGGAACCAGTTGTCCGGAACCGCGCGTAACCAGGCGATCGGCGGCGCTTCAGGTTCAATTGGCGGCGACATCAGTTCGCTGTATAGCAACCCGGCAGGCATCGGTTTTTATAAACGTGGAGAATTTGTAGTGACTCCCAGGATCAGTTTGCTGGGAGGTTCGGGCAAATACCTGGGTACTACCACCGATGCAGAAACGGCCACAAAATTTGGCCTGGGAACCACTGGCCTTGTTTGGGGATCTTCAAATCCAAACAGCAGGTGGTCCACTTCCTTCAGCCTGGCGTTTAACAGGACTGCCAATTTCAGCAGTCGAGTCAATTACAGCGGAGAAAATAATTTCAGTTCTCTGTCGGAAAGCTTCGCTGAAGACTTTGCTCAATCCGGGCTGCCTATCGATGTTGACCTTTTTTCCGCTCCTGTTTCCTTCGGCACCAAGCTCGCAGCCTACACTTTCCTGATAGATACCCTTAGTGTCAACGGAGGAACCGAAGTGGTAGGTCTTCCACAACGCGACGCCATACTTGCCGGCACGGAAGCCAGGCTGGGTCAGCGTAAAGACGTAGTCACAAAGGGCGGCATCTCCGAACTGGCTTTTGGTTATGCCGGCAATTTTGAAGATAAGGTCTACATCGGGGGAAGTATTGGTATACCAATTGTTAATTACGAAAGGACATCAACGTTTACCGAGAACGATCTGTCGGGAAACCCTGACAATAATTTCAACCAATTTGAATATCGCGAGAACTATGTGTCTTCGGGCATTGGCTTCAATGCAAAAATTGGAGTAATTGTTAAGGCCTCGGAACAATTTCGCGCCGGTCTGGCGATCAATTCTCCGACCATTTATGCGCTACGGGAAAAAACAACCGGCAGAATGGAAACGGACCTGGAACAGTACCGCACCAACAATGAGATTGGCGTGGCCGATGCGAACACCATTTATACCGACAACAACGCCGACATTCCTGAATACAGGTACGACCTCGTTGCTCCCTGGAAATTCCTGGTGAGCGGAACCTACCTGCTTGGTAATGGATTCCAGGATGTCAGACAACAAAAAGGATTCATTACCGCCGACCTGGAATATGTCACCCACAAGTCTTCCCGCTTTTCTCCCGCCGATCCGGAGGACGACCCGGACTATTACAAGGGAGTGAATGACGCCGTTAAATTATCTTATAAAGGCGCCCTTAATGCCCGCGTGGGTGCTGAATTGAAATTCAATACTATCGCCGCTCGGCTTGGTTTTGCTTACTATGGCAGTCCGTATGAAGAGAAGGAATTCGAGGCGAAGAGAATGTTTGCAAGCGGAGGCATCGGATACCGGAACTGGGGCATGTTCGCTGATCTTACATATGTTCAGAGCCTCGGCCAGGATGTTGACTTTCCTTACAGGTTAGTTGACAATGCCAATACGTACGCGGCACTCAAAGACCGCACGGGCACGGTTCTGCTTACTTTAGGATTTAAATTTTGATCCATTCGATCTCGGGATCGCGACGAAACCACGTTAGCTGGCGCTTGGCATATTGTCTTGTGTTGGTTTTGATCTTTTCAACGGCCTCTTGCAGTTTCCATTTGCCATCGAGATAATCGAAAAGTTCCGTGTACCCTACTGTTCGCAGGGCATTCAGATGCCGATACGGATAAAGCGTTTTTACTTCTTCCAGCAATCCTGCGGTCATCATCTCATCCACGCGCTTGTTGATACGCGTGTATAGTTCGTCGCGAGACACCAACGGTGCCAGCTTCCTGATAGAAAACTGCCTTTGAATTTTTTGGCGTGTCTGAAATTCGCGAAGCGATCTGCCCGTGCTTTTTTTAACCTCCAGTGCGCGCATGAGTCGTTGGGGATTCATCTGTTCGCCAGTTGCGAACCAAAGTGGATCCGCCTGCCTCACCTCTTCGCGCAGCCATTCGATGCCCTGGGTCTTATACGCACAGGAAATTTCATCGCGGCAACCGGCTGGTATTTCGGGGATCAGATCGATGCCCTCACAGAATGCTTTTATGTAAAGACCGGTGCCTCCTACCATCACTACAGTGTCTTTATCGTCAAAGGTCCTGGTTGTTGCCTCAAGGGCATACTTTTCAAAAGTGCAGGCATTCACTTCCTCATGGATGCTATGTGAGTTAATGAAATAATGACGGACAGAGGCAAGTTCTTCGGCGCTGGGTTTGGCAACGCCGACATTCAGTTCACGAAAGCATTGCCTGGAATCCGCAGAAATGATGGCTGTATGTTCTGCCCTGGCCAGGGAAAGAGCCATGGCTGTTTTGCCAGCAGCAGTTGGCCCGGCAATGATTATTACGTTCTTTGTGTTCAATTTTATACCTCATCAGTGTTTTCCTCAGGTGTGTCGTCGGCCGGAAGATCCTCCTCGTCACCGGCCTCCCCTCCTTCCACTCCAAAGCCTTCTGCCCCCCGGGTGAGATCATATTTTTCTTCCACCTCGGTAAGCTTGTCCCCTACGAGTCCTTTTACTCCGTATTGAGATGGTCCGATGCCCTCTTTCTTCACCACCGCAGGATAGGTGATCTTGGAACTTTCTTCTTTGGATACGCCAATCAGCTCAAGCAGGAACGACCAGTTGCGTACGAAGTCATAGACATAGATAAATTTCTGGTTTGGATCCTTGATTTCAGAGCCGATGGTGGTTTCGCTCATCAGCAAGGGCGGCACCTTGTAATTCCTGTCATATTTTTCCAGGGATATCTCCCTTCCCCGCAGCCAGGCGTCATTGCTCCGGTAGAACGTGGCCTGGTGTTTTGAGTCGAATTCGTATGACTTGAGTATGGCCTGGTGGAGTTCGTTGAAAGTTTGAATATGCTTGATCGCCAGATCTCTGTATATGCTGTCATCCTCCTCAAAATACGCTCTGAACTTTAATATGGCCATGTGCTCTGTTAATGGATTAACGTCAAAAATAAGCAATTTTAGGCGACAGGAATGACAGGGGTTAGATTCAATTCGGCGGCTTTTTTCAGGAGCAAATCCCTGGAGGCATCATAGTTATTGGGTATGACACCATCAAGGATCGCTTCCCTGATAAAGGTCTTGAGAAGACCTACTTCCTTTCCCGGCGGCAGCCCGAATATTTTCATGATCATTTCACCATCAATAGGGGGTTGCCAGTTCCTGATCATGTCGCTCTCCTCTACCTCCTTCAATCTTTGTTCCACAAAATCAAAATTCTCGAGGTAGCGCTTGACTTTGGTTTTATTTTTTGAAGTGATGTCGGCCCGGCAGAGGGTCATCAGGGCCTCAATGTCTTCGCCCGCGTCGAAGAGCAATCTTCGTATAGCCGAATCGGTTATATTTTCCTTAGTCAGGCTGATGGGTCGCAAATGTAGTTCGACCATTTTCCTCACAAACTTCATCTTTTCGTTCTGAGGCAGTTTCCAGGCCGAAAATATTTTCGGCACCATCCGCCCACCTACTACTTCATGACCGTGGAAGGTCCAGCCATGACCAGCTTCAAATTTTTTGGTTGCCGGCTTCCCGATGTCGTGAAGAAGTGCTGCCCATCTCAACCAGAGGTCGTCGGTGTGTAGGCAGATATTGTCCACGACTTGCAGGGTATGATAAAAATTATCCTTGTGACCATGGCCGTCGACGTATTCTGCGCCGGCCAGGTCGATCATTTTGGGAAAGATCAGATGAAGGAGACCGGTTTTAAACAGGAGAATGAAACCAATGGACGGTTTCACACTCATCAGGATCTTGTTCACCTCGTCCGTTATTCTCTCCTGCGAAATGATACTTATGCGAGCAGCGTTCCGGGAAATAGATTCCAGAGTCACCGGGTCGATCTCAAATCCTAGTTGAGCAGCAAACCGGATTCCCCTCATCATTCTCAGGGGATCGTCACTGAAGGTTTTATCCGGATCCATTGGGGTTACGATCCTTTTGGCTTCAAGATGAGAGATGCCACCAAAAGGATCTAGCAATTCTCCAAATGAGGAGGGTATCAGGCTGATGGCAAGGGCATTGATGGTGAAGTCGCGACGTAGCTGGTCGTCCTCGAGTGTTCCCAGTTCTACACTCGGCTTCCGGCTATGCACTGCATAACTTTCCTTCCGGGCGCCAACAAATTCAATTTCCCAATCCTCCAATTTCAGTTGGGCGGTGCCAAAATTCTTGAAATAGCTGACCTGTGGAGCGGGGCGAAATTTTTTTGCAACCGCGTGCGCCAGCGCAATACCATCACCCACGCAAACAATGTCGGCGTCCTTGGTCTGGCGTCCAAGAATTTTGTCACGCACAAATCCTCCAATGACATAACATGGCATTTGCAGGTCCCCGGCAGCCTCGGCAATCGTCCTGAAGACAGAAAGTTCAATGTCTGAATAAGTTATAGTCATTCGCCACAAAGTTAACTAAATCAGTGGCTATCGCCTTTTGGACAACCATCTGATTTAACTGCAGAATTTTTCATTGGTTGAATGTATTCAGCCGAGTGACTGATATGTCCAGTGCGCAACGAAAATGACCTTCGGGACATCTTTTATGACCATGCAAGCCGCAAGGGCGGCAATACAAAGTTTCGATTCTTTCAACAATAAACTGTATGTCCGACAAAGGTCCGTATCCAAATGCGGGTATCGTGGAGCAATAGACGACCGTTACCGGAGCGTTGACGGCTGAACAGAAATGCATGGGCGCGGAATCATTGACATAATTCATCCGGGCCTGTCGCATCAGTGCCACCGACTGAAGAAAGTTGAGTTCACCGCATAAGTTGACCAATTTCCGGCCAGCGCATTGTTCCACCAGGGAGCCAGCCAGGCTACGGTCCGGCCTGCCGCCCAGCAGATAAATAGTAAAGTTATCGGGTACTGTGTCAAGGAACTCTTTCCATTTAGATGAGTGGATATTGTTTGGTGAACCATACGGAGGCTGGTGAGATAGTAATATAGGGTGGCCTGATCAGCGGCGTGACGTGTTCTTCATCGGCAACTGTGGGATAAAGTTTGGGTTTCAGCGAAGGGTCGCTTGTGAGATGGGCGATCAGTGCATGGTTCCGCTGGGTTTCGTGCACACCATTATCTGCATTGAAACTATGCGGAATTCGGTTAGAGAAAAATCGGCTGAAAGGATTTTTATCAAATCCTGTTTTAGTTCCGGCACCGGAAAATGTGGTTAGCAGGCCCGTTGCCGCATACCGCTGTACATTGATCACCTCGTCGTATTGTATTTTCCGGATCCTGGCGACCAGTTTCAGCAGATTGAGGATCTTGTTCTTTTTCTTATCCCAGATCAGAACGGTATTGAGATAAGGATGGCCAAGGAGCAGGTCTTCATTGCCTTTTCTCAGCAAAAAGTCGATGCTGGAATCGGGATACTGCTTATGCAGGTTTTCAATCAGTGAGGTAGCCAGCACCACATCCCCGATAAAGGCAGTCTGGATGACTAAAAAGCGTCTAGGCATAGGGCAAGGTATTAAATCGGCTTCAGTCGCGGATAACAGTGGGGGTTCCGTTTCGGTTCCACCTTATGATGGCAGAGGCGCGGGAAGATTGTTCTTCCTGTTGACGATATGAAACAACGTAGTCCACCGAATTTTTTATCGCCGGGCTGACAGCTGAAAAATTTTCAGGTGGGGGTTCGGTGGAAAGATTGGCCGAGGTAGATATTACGGGTTTTTGGAATCGTTTGATCAGGTGCCTGCAGAATTCATCCCTTACCACTCTGATCGCCACCGATCCGTCATGATGAATCAGGTTGGAAGCGAGCCCAAGAGCACCGTCGAAGATGACTGTGGTAGGTCTGCTGAGTGTTTTCAGGAAATCGAATATGGTGGGATCGGGATCGGCCACATATTTTCGGATCTCTTTTTCATCCGCTACAAGCACGATCATTGATTTTGATTCATCCCTTTTTTTAATATGGAATATCCGGTCGACAACCCGGGGGTCGGTTGCATCTCCGCCCAGACCCCAGATGGTGTCGGTTGGATAGAGGATCACCCCACCCTCCCGCAGGACGCTCAGGCAGTTGACCAGGTCCTTTTCGAAACTTGTTTTCATTGTTGATTGCAAAGTTACGGACTGATGTTCTTCCTCTTTCGGTAGATCACCGGCAAGTGTTAATTTTACAAAAATGAAAAAAGATGGATTTAAAGCCTTTAGTCGCCGAAGCCTGGATGAACAGGGAATTACTGAAAGACGAAACGCACACCGAAAACTTAAGAACGGTTATCGAGGAGATGGACAAGGGGAGGTTGCGCGTGGCGGACAAGGTGGGTGACGAGTGGGTGGTAAACGAGTGGGTGAAGCAGGCGATCCTGATGTATTTCAGTATACAGCCCATGCAGACCTGGAACCTTGGTCCTTTTGAGTTTCATGACAAGATGCTGTTAAAGTCAAATTATAAGAATCTTTGTGTAAGAGCTGTTCCACATGCGATAGCTCGGTACGGATCATTTCTCGGCAAACACGTAGTGCTGATGCCCTCTTACGTAAATATCGGCGCCTATGTTGATGATGGCACCATGGTAGATACCTGGGCCACCGTGGGTAGTTGCGCGCAGATCGGAAAAGGCGTTCACCTTAGTGGTGGCGTGGGCATTGGCGGCGTTCTTGAGCCCATACAGGCGAGCCCGGTGATCATTGAGGATGGTTGTTTTATCGGCAGCCGTTGCATCGTGGTGGAGGGTGTAAGGGTCGAGAAAGAAGCTGTACTTGGTGCAAATGTAGTACTCACCAAAAGCACCAAGATCATTGATGTGAGCGGTGAAGAGCCCGTCGAGTACAAGGGCAGGGTGCCTGCCAGAAGCGTGGTGATTCCGGGCAGCTATACAAAGAAGTTTCCTGCTGGAGAATACAATGTCAGCTGCGCGCTGATCATAGGCCAGCGCAAGGAGAGCACTGATCTGAAGACCAGTCTCAACGACGTATTGCGGGAATTTAATGTCGCGGTTTGATTTGTTATTTTAAATTATTCAATTGTTGAAACGAGGTATCAATGGCTGAAGCCCGTAGTCGTTCGCTCAACGGGTTTATCCTGGCTTTTACCGGAGCGATATTATTTTCTACTAAGGCGATCATTGTTAAGCTGGCTTTCAGGCATGCTCCTGTCGACGCACTAACGCTGCTGACGATCCGGATGATATTTTCGCTTCCCTTCTTTCTGGTTGCCGCATTTTTTATTACGAACCGTACGGGCAATGTGCGCTTGAATACCAGGCAATGGTTTTACCTGATCACCCTTGGTCTGTTTGGTTATCACCTGAGCAGTTTTTTTGATTTTGCGGGTCTTAAGTACATATCGGCGGGAATGGAAAGGCTGATCTTGTTTTTGTATCCCAGCTTCGTGCTTGTGCTGAATTATTTTCTATTTCATAAAAAAATCTCGGGGGTGCAACTGGTGGCTGTGGCGCTGACATATGCGGGCATTGGGCTGGCATATTATGGTGAGTTCTATGTGGACCCAGGTAATGAAAATTTTTTCTGGGGCAGTTTCCTGATCTTTCTGTGTTCGCTGACCTATGCGCTGTATATCGCGGGGAGTGGGAAGATCATCCCCATTATCGGCGCCAACAAGTTTACGGCATATGCGATGCTTGCTGCGACTGGCGGGATATTCATACACTTCTTCGTGGCGGGGAACTATGGTAGTATGGGCATAGTGAAGGAGGTATGGAGCTATGGGCTGCTTCTTGCGCTTGTTGCGACCGTTTTGCCCATTTTCATGCTTTCGGCGTCGCTGCTTCGTATCGGGGCCAACAATGTGGCGATCGTCTCCAGTATTGGGCCGGTGAGCACTATTTTACAGGCACACTGGCTACTTGGTGAGGAGTTGCATTGGGGTCAGATTTTGGGGACGGTGCTAGTGGTTGCGGGCATCTTACTTATTGGGTGGCGTAACCGGCCGGCGGTTGAATAAAATTGTTGCCAATTTCATTTCTTGGTTATATTTGCAGCCCTGAATAAATGCCCAGATGGCGAAATTGGTAGACGCACTGTGTTCAGGTCGCAGCGTGGGAAACCATGTGCTGGTTCGAATCCAGTTCTGGGCACAAAGCCTACCCGATGAAGTCGGGCGGCTTTTTTATTCAGGAGCGCGCGAAGCTTTCTTGCATGAGCAGACGAATAAAAATGTCGGGCGATGCCGGAAGCATTGCAAAGGCTTTGGGTAAGACCAACATTTATGGATCGCCGAAGGCAATCCAGTCAGCGTGGCAAGTTTACTTGCCAAAGCAGACAAATGAAAATACCCAGCCACGCCAGTGGCGTGGGGCTTTGGGTAAGACCAACATTTATGGATCGCCGAAGGCAATCCAGTCAGCGTGGCAAGTTTACTTGCCAAAGCAGACAAATGAAAATGCCCAGCCACGCCGGAGGCGGGGCGAGGGCTTTGGGTAAGACCAACATGTTGGATCGCCGCAGGCAATAGCGAATCTGCAAGTAGGTTGTTCAAAAAAAAGAACGTGCATCATCTGTTGTAAAATGGTAGTTATTCTTGGTCTGTGTCGCTTCATTGCCTGGATGGGGCGTAGTACAGCAATACCGCGCCACTGGCAAAGGTCAGTGTCTTTATTAATTTTAAAGTCACTCCGTCTGCCAGTTCGTCGAATAAAGGCAAGCCTCTTCGTGCCACCACCGGGTGGACCATCAGCTGAAATTCATCTACGAGGCCAAGGTTGATCAGGGCAATAATCAGGCTGCGGCTGCCAACTAGAATGTCACCGCCATCTTCTTCCCGGAGCGCACGTGTTTCCGCTTCGAGGTCGCGCGTAGCAACCTTTGCGCTTTTCCAATCCACACTTTGCAAGGTGCGGGAAAATACGATTTTGGGTATAGCGTCCATGTTCATTGCAAAATCATCCATCGATTTTTCTCCGCTGGGATGTTCCGCCAGGCCTTTCCAGAACTCCATCAGCTGATAAGTTTTCCTGCCATACAATGTTATACCGACATTTTTCAGGAGTTCACCGTAGTGATCGTGCACCGCTTCGTCAGGTGAGACTGCTGTGTGATCGCAAAAACCGTCGAGCGTCATATTGATAGCGGCGATTATCTTCCTCATTAGTGATCAAGTTTATTGATGAGCTTTTGAACAGTAGCAAAAATAGCCAAACGCTAATCCGTTAGTGCGGCCATTTCGACCTTATTCAGGGGGCATTTGAGACAAGTTGCAACCGCTCTGGTTTTACATTCAGCCATTGATCAGATTGAGGGTTTGCTCCACAGCGCTTTACCATCTAAACCAGACGATTTCATTAGAAAGCATCCTTTCTGGCAAATCCTCTGGTCCAAATCAAATAATCATTCCGGCAATGATCACAGTCAAACATCCAGGCAATAGTTGAGTAATCTATCGCTCCCTGATGCAAGCGCAGACTTTGATGTATATTCATGGGTCAGCGGCGACAATACACATACAGTTACGTGCATACAATGTCCGCCTGATTCACTATCATAACTTAAAGAGACATGAACAAAACCTTACTGACCTTCTGCACTGGCGTTTCTTTGTCTTTTTTGACCGTCGGCGCGGCAGTAGCTCAGACCCCGGAACAGAATTTAAAAAAACTCGGCATTACGCTTTCAAAGTCGTCGCCGCCGGTAGCGAACTACGTTAACTGCGTACGGGTGGGCAATCTATTATACTTGTCGGGCAAGGGCCCTATGAAATCCGATGGCACGAATATCACCGGTAAAGTAGGAAAGGACCTGACCATCGAGCAGGGGTATGAGGCGGCAAAACTGGCCGCTATAGGTCATCTTGGAGTGCTAACAACGGCGCTGGGCAACCTGAATAAAGTAAAAAGGGTAGTCAAGGTACTCGGAATGGTCAACTGCACGCCGGAATTCGAGGACCAGCCAAAAGTGATCAACGGCTATAGTGACCTGATGGTGGCCGTTTTTGGAGAAAAAGGAAAACATGCCCGAAGCGCTGTCGGTTTCAACGCTCTGCCTTCAAACATTGCTGTGGAAGTTGAAGTCATTGTAGAAACGGAAGACTAACACAACCGCCGCTTCCAATCAGATCATCGAATTGCTTAATGTAATAACATAGTGCAGGCGGTGGAGCCCACAAGTTTATCCATTTGCGTTTTTGTGAATGATAAATTGACCGACCCGGTCATTCAGGTGCTGTCTGGGAAGGGGGTGAAAGTGATTGTCCTGCACTGCGCGGGTTTCAACAATGTGAAATTAGAAACGGCGAAACAACCCAGTCTGCGTGTGTCCCGTGTACCGGTTTCCTCACACGAAGCAGTCGCGCCAGCGGCGCATTTCTATTTGGTTGTCTTGAAGGATTTACTAATGAGTTCACCCATCCTGATCCTGCTGTTATCCCATTGTTCGGCGTCATAGCTCCATACGTCGAGGTTGCCGATCGACTTTTTCCCAAACGGGCTTTTGATGATACCGTTGACAATCTCATCAACGCGCGTCCTGCTTTTATCGATGGCTGACAGCAAACGCATGTATTCATACTCCTGCACACCATTGCGCATAGCTTTAAGGCGGATGCTCGGACAATAATCGTTCACGTTGGGAATAATCCCGGGATCATACACCAGCAAGGCGCTTCCATTGATTTTTTTATATGTGAATTCGGGGTCTGAATCAGCACCGTTTTTATACACGTCCTTCCAGGTCTCGGGATCGTACCATCCACTTTTGCCCCCTACGCCGATACCCCAGCTTAGCCATGAATAAGTGTGATATTTCCAAACGCTCCAACTGATAGCCCTGTCATTCAACAGTGGCAAGTCTGTGAAGGTGCAGCTTCCTACCCAGCTATTCACTTTGCTCTCGTACAATGGCGGTCCGTAAAGCCAGTCTTTAATGCCCAGGTCCTGATATCTTTTTATTCTTTCAATATCATAATTGATGGTATGGGAAGCCCAGGCAGTTACGGACTTTTGTACGAATTGCATGGCCGAGTCATCATACGCACCGTCAATTCTGAAATCGGCTTCCGGATAAAATTGTCTGAACATGTTTCCGAAATACACCATGCGTTCCAGTGCTTGTTTAAAATAGGATTCATCCAATCCGTTCAGGTATACGGTGACGTCGGTTTTCTGAGCGTTGATCATCCGTTGAAGATGTGTACGCACCTGTTTGATCGCATCGATGTATACCGCCCTGTTTGCCGGATCCCTTTCTGAATCGGGGTTACCAATATCCGGCCATCCTGGTGTATTATGTTTGCCATATACATCAAACGGGAGTGCAAACGTTTCAATAGGTTCACCATACCCTGGACCGTTAACATAGCCATATTCAGAAGTGAATGCCTCGCCGGTAAAATATTTTTTTAAGCGGCTATCGAATGAATTCCATCTGATCTTTGCTTTTTCTCCTTTTTTTGAGAGTAATGATGGCTGATAAGTAGGATCCATCAGGCCGATACGATTCCTTTTCAAAAGCTGGTATATTTCAAGTTCGCTTTTCTCATCCTTTGAACTCAGGAACCCTTCTTCCTGCAGACTTGCTTTTAATTTATTTTCATTAGGGATAGAAAAATCCCATAGTTTCAGTGATATCGGTATTTTACTTGTCTTCTTGCCGACGGTTACGGCTATCTCGGCAGTATAGGCTCCCGGTTTTGCATTTTCATAATCAAAAGGAATAAACTGATCTACCCAAAAGATAAGTGTACGCTGCTTTTCGATTCGGTTATTGAAATCAGGCAGCCATAGCGGATAGGTCCATCTACCGTGCACTTTAGAGGAATCGGATTGAATATCTCCGAGGGGGATCAGCGCATCCGGATACCATCCTTTGCCAAGTGAGGCCATGGGATAACCGGTACTGGGAGTCTGCACGTGCACCGACCATTCCAGGAAGATTTCCGGTTTTATTTTAATTTCCAAAACTTCATTCCGGAAGGGAGACATGGATATGCTGATGTCTTTAAGTGTAGTGTCTGAATAATTGTTAAGGGTAACCTGAAATGATATGTATTCCCCACGGGCACTATGCAGGGCTGCCTTCGTTCCGTCGTACACCCAGTTCTTTTCCTGAAGGTCCCCGCTGGCAGGCCTGACATTTTTACCGACCTTGAACCTGCTCTCGATGATCTGTCCTGTGAGCGGATCTACCCTCACTGAAGCGGGAACAACGGCAATGCCCCACTCCCTCCCGGAAACTGAGGAAGCGCCTTGCTTCTTGGGGATGGAATTGCAAGCAATTGTCAGGCACACACAGCATACTAATGCAAATTTTCTCATGATGCCTATGGTTTCATTGTCCTACAGTAAATATTAGTAATTGACTCAACGCTTCATCCTCCCCCATCACAACATATTTTCCATCCTCCGATGCAGCAATAGTGCCGAGTTGAAATCCTCTCCAATCAATGCCTTGTTCTATACCCGGAGCAGTCATTGTAAACTGCGGGTTTCCATAATCCTTAAACCCTTCTTTATTGGGTGCATAGCTGAACAAATGTGCATATCCTGGAAGTGCACCTGCTATGCCATAGAGCTTCCCGTCTTTGGCGAAAGTCAGTCCACGCAGTCTCGGCATCATAACAGGTTTTCCGACATTCCTGATTTCACCGCTTACCGGATTGATCTCCATAAGTTGACCGTCGCCTGCATTTCCTGCGTAAAGTGATCCGCTCTTGGATTTTGCCCAGCATTCGATCTGGCCAAGTGACCGCCGGCCCCATACTTCCGGCAACTCTGCTTTAAAGATTTTAATTTTTTGTGTAACCGGGTCGAAGGAAAATAATTTGTTCACAGGCGCGCTTCCGAGTATTTGTCCGTTTGGTCCTTCCATCAATGCTTTACATAGATAATCTTCGGGATTCATAAGGTATTCAGAGTAAAGTTGCAGGTCTTTCCGGGAAGGCGAGATGTCTTTAAATGTCTTGACAGATTTGGTTGCAATAGAATAGGTGAAGAACATGCCCGTGGGATAGGAAATCCCGGATAAGATGTTTCCCTTTGCATCTGCAGTGAGTGCAAAAATTCCCTCTCCTGGTATTGGAATTCCAAGATCTTTTATGGAAAGACCTCCAGTAGGGTCTATTGTTATTGCAATAAGGTGACCTTCTCCTTTTCCTTGGCCATTCGGAAGAGTACCTGCGTATAAAATATTGCCCTTTCCTTTGGTGAAACCTGTGCTGATGCTTCTTTGACCGGGAACGATTTCATTAAGATCAATAATCCCCGTCACTTCACGTTTTGAAAGTGAGGCAGTAAAAATAAAGGGCGTTAACTTCTCATCTGCTGTTGTTCCCCCAATGATCTGATCACCAGAAACGATCAGTGAAGAAATCGCATTTCGATAGATAGGCAGTCGTTTCAATGAAGAATTCTCCAGAGAAACTTCTATAGCAAATGCTTCTTTAGGAGTAAAAAATTCATACTGCGCCGACAGACGGAAAACACAGAGAAGGAACAGGACAGCTATTGCTACTTTCATCACTGTACTTTTTTATCAGGATTGAATTTTATTAAAAAAGGAACGGTTGGCTGATCCCCGAGTTCTGCGAGATTGCCTTTATTATCGGAGCTACGAGGAACATTTCTTTTACCAGCGAAATACATATTACCAGCCTTGTCTTTTGTATCGCATCCGGTTGCTTCTACCAATACCGTACTCGCATACTCGAAAATCACTTTGTGCATTTTTGTTTTAAGATCGAATTCAACAAACAGGGATTGATCTTTTTTTGCATAATTGCCGTGACCACCTATGATATAGTAGAGTTTGTGATTATTACCCAGGTTGAGATTGGGTACATAATAGTTCCATTTCGGTTTCCCGGGAACATCGAAGACCCCGCCAAGGTCTTCCGTTTTTCCAATGCCATTTTCCTGTGGATAAAAAGCAATTACCTTGGCGCCGTAAGTAATAAGATAAATTACTCCGTTTTTATTGTCTTTGGCGAATGCGGTAATGCCTGTAATGATATGTTCCCCTGGTGTGCCCTCAAAAGCAGGGAGGCTCTTTTCCGCAAAAATTAGTTTGTCTGCTCCTTTCTCGTATTTCACCAGCCTCTGCCTCCAGTCTACATAATAACAATTTCCCCATTTATCCGTAAACATCATGCGCGGAACATGGCCGCTGCCGAGCCTTCCATAGTCTTTAAGTTTATTGGCTTTAGGATCGTAGATTAGAAAATGAACCTGGGGATAACTTATAGAATATATCCTGCCCGTAGCTGTGTCGATATCTATATCCTTAATGCTTTCATACTGAAGCCCGACTCCCAGGTTGATCAGCTTTTCGTCTGATGGACTCCATTTCATCATAAATCCTCCAGAGTAGCCTTTGGGGTTTTCCATCAGGTATTCCTCGCGCGACTCACCTCCATCTGTTGCGAAGTACATGTCGCCATTACCGCCTGCAACGAATTTTGTGTGGATCTTCGCCTGCCATTGATAGGGTCTTAGTTTAGCCAGGTCGCTTATAAAACCTTTTAGCTTAATCGAGTCCTTCGAAGCATCATATATATACAATGCCACTTTATCCCGGTGATCTGTAATGCCCACATACACCGTGTTATCTTTCGGATTATAGCCGATATCATCCCATGCCGAGCTTCCTTCAGGAAAGCCGTAGTAATCGATGAACCGGATGTTTTTCGCGCTAACGCTGTCCTGTGCGCTACCAGAGTAAGCTGCAAAACAAAACATTATGACCAATATTATGTTGTATGCATTGCTGCATACAATCTCAGGACCAAGTCGTTTCATATCAATTTCTTGTTTGAATATTACAACCACACGGCAGCATCAATGGATGTCCCACCACAACGGCGTCGTGATCATATCCGGGCCTCCCAGAAGATCGACTGCCTTTTCTACTTCCTGAGCATTACTTTGTCTTTCAGACAGCAGGAAAGTTATTCTTCTGATCCATTGTGTTGAAGGATCGGTCAGATCGGGATTATCCGAATGGGCGACAGGGTACAATCGGTTATAGTGGCCTCTGCGATAATCCGCCCAGGCTTCTAATGCGTCCGGAAAAAGAGCAAGCCATTTCTGTGTTGCGATCTGCTCTTTCTGTTGATTGATATCTCCGCCGAACTTAACCGGTATATTGGATACCGGCGGGGAATTTAAAAAGTCGTCCGGGGCGATGGGCGTAGCAGTGCTATTGATATAATTCTGGATCACCGTATTATCTGTAATCCCCCATTGAGCCATTGAATTCTTAATGCCGTTTTCATACAACTCCTGGGCCGTGCCACCCATATTCCATCCAAGCAAAGCTCCTTCTGCACGCAGGAACCAGGCTTCAGCAGCACACATCACATTTGCCGGAGTAGAAAGGTGATTGGCTATACCTCCGGATGCAACAGAGGTCCAGCGGGGCCCAACATGCGAATTGGCATCCGGTTTATTAGCATCATCGCCAAGCTCTGCTTCATTAAGCCCATTTCTCAAACCTTCGTAAGTGCCGGTGTTTTTAGCTGGTATAAAGTATTCCGATTTTCTGGGGTCATCGTATCCTACCAGTATAGATTCCATGGCAGCACTCATTCTGAACTCATTCCAGTCCGACATTTGCGAAATGCGGTTAACATCCTGACTGTTTTTAGGCGCATATGTATCGTCATCAGGGCTTGTGGTGAAGACACCACCTGAATACGCTGCTTCTGCTTCTGTTTTGGCGCGGTCCGCGTCTATATTCGATATCCTCACAGCAAGGCGTAGTCGAAGTGTATTGGCAAACTTTATCCATTTATCCACGTTGCCATTGTAGATCAGGTCAAACGCTCCGAAAGGCGTTTCAGTTCTTTTTGCTTCAAGGATTGCAACTGCCGCCGAAAGCCTTTTGAAAAAATCGTCATAGATCTGGTCCTGGGCATCATACGGAATAGATGTTTCACCTGTTTCAATAGAGAAATAGGGTATCGGGCCCCAGTAATCCGTTACACGGTGAAAAGCATATGCCCACCAGATATTGGCAAGTGCTGCTTCGGCAGATCCGGGGTCTTTCTTTTCAAGAATTGTCTGTAATTGAGGAGCCACTCTGGTATAGATCGGATCAAAATTATTCTGTACCCAATCTGAAACCATGGTGTACCGGTCGGACGGAAAGTAGGTTGCATTATTAGCGAAGTACTGCGCAAACTGTGCCGCAAAAAGATTTTCAGCTACCTGGTCTCCCCAGGGAATAGCTGCAATAGCCCCCGAGAACAGGAAGGGAAGTTCGGCGTCACCTGCGGTGGCGACGGCGTTTGTATCCGTGTTGATTTCAGTGTAATCCTTCGTACAGGAAATCATCAGTGTGATAACAACACCTATCAGGCAGCACAGACGAATATTTGGAAATATTTTTATCATTTTTTATCTTATTAGGAGGGCATTAAAAGGTCATTTGCAGATTTAGTCCGATGCTGCGGGTAGACGGAAACGCTCCGTACTCCACGCCGCTCAGGCCATTGCCATTGTAAAGGCTCATATCGGGATCCATCCACATTTTTCGTTTACCCAATCCCGGTATGTTCAGTTTAGAGCTTCCCCGGTAAAGCCAAAAGAGGTTTCTCGCTACTGCCGACAGGCGGATTGACTTAATAAATGTGGTTGCTGCCGGAATGCTGTACCCAATTGAAAACTCTCTAACTCTGAAATTGGTGGCATCATATGTATAAAACTCTCCTGTTCCGAAGCGCTTTCCCGAGGCCGTTCTCCAGAATTGTTGTGCAGAAATTGAAGCAGATACGGGATTTCCATCAGCGTCTACCCCACCAAGCGTCAGTCCTCCGTCACGATATTCTTCTGTTTCTTTTGTGATACCGCTGAAGGAGAGATTCATCTCTGTTCCTGAAATCATGATGCCTCCGATTCTGCCATCGACGAGCAACCTAAGGGAAAACCTGTCATAGTACAGGGTATTACTTAATCCCAGACGGGCTTTCGGATTGAAATTACCGACCAGCGATGGCAGCTCACCAACACTGTTGCTCGTTGTAGGTCTGCCATCGTCAGTCACCCGGTATTGCCCTTTGTCGTTCTTAAGCCAGGTATGTGCAAATATATCGGCCAGGCTTCCGCCGACATTGATTTGCGGTTGGCCGCCGAAATCAGTGTAACCAATGAGCTTTATAGATTGGATTTCGTCGGTAAGCTCTATTACTTTATTCCGGTTGAGACCAAAATTGAAAGAGATGTCCCATCCGAAGGTTTCCTTTTTCACCGGTGAGGCGCTCACAATTATTTCCAGCCCCTGGTTTTGGATATTTCCAGCATTCAGGTAACTGCTGGCATATCCCGAACCGACAGGCAACTGCAGGCTTAATAGTTGGTTAAATGAGTTGCTTTTGTAATAGTTGAGAGAAATACCGAGGCTGTTTTTAAGAAATCTGGCTTCAACACCCATTTCAACGCTTCTTACTATTTCGGGTTTTAACGTGGGAAAGGGAAGTGTGCTTCTTCTGTACAAATATCCCTGGCCGGTTCCCGGAACATAATCATAAGGCGTAGCCAGTAAGCCAAACTGGCCGCCATTGCCTACTTCTGCATAACTGATGAATGTTTTAAGAAAATTGAAATAAGATGGAAGCTTTACCATATCAGAGATAATTCCTGAAAGTCCAAAAGAATAATAACTGAATGAATGAGGAGCAGGTAATCTTGAATCCCAGTCATTACGCAGCGTTCCTTCAAGGAAAAGATAGTCTTTATATGAGAGGCTTCCGAGCCCGAAAACAGACTGCACACGCACCTGCTGTCCCGACTGCACTGTGGCCGGCTTGGTTGCCAGGTTCATGCTAAACTTATTGGTCACGTTCAGCCCGTCGGCGATATCTGTAACATTATCAGTTTTGTTGTCTTTGTAAATGGCTCCTGCGTTATAATTAATCCTGAGGTCCTTAGTGAGTCGATTATTGCCTTCCAGGATTACGTCAAACCATTTTTGCATATAATTGATATTGGAAATCGAGTAATAGCCGCCGGCATTCTGCGCCCAGGAAGTCGTTCCTTCATAGATCTTCTGCTCTTGTATCTCGTTGAATGCATCGATGTTAGCGCTGGCAGAAACACTGAGCCAGTCCCTGATCTGATACTTTGCTTTCAGAAAGCCTATAATGTTATTTCTGGTTTTATCAAGCCTGTCATTGTTTACTTCCCAATAAGGGTTGCCATAAACACCCGGAGCGGTAGAAGGCCAGGGAGCCTTAACGGGCACACCCAGACTGTTTATATCCTGGTAATGTTCCGCCATGGCGGTAGATACGCTCCTCGGAATCTGATATATATCCATTACAGGCGTATTGGCCTCACCAGCTCTCGGACTTGCTTTGATCTCCCGCCGGTGATACGTTACTTTTGCATCAGTGGAAAGTCGTTTGCTGATCTGACTGGTGATACGCAGGTTTACAATATGACTTACAAGTTTATTATTGGGAATAATACCTTCTGTATAATTATTGATGTAGGAAAGATAGGTCTGCGCTTTTTCGGATCCGCCCGATACGCTGATGGCATTATTGAGATTGATTCCTGTTCTGAAAAAATCTTTGATATTATCGGGTTGAGCAGTATACGTCGACTGATTGCCGAAATGATCGGTATAAGACTGACTGGTCATTTTCGCTCCCCAACTATCGCCGGTGGTTATGTCAATGCCGCCGTTTGTTCCCTGTCCATATGTGTCCTGCATTTTGGGCAACGCAAAAGGCTTTTCTGTCGTAATACCCGAGTTGAGACCTACGGTAATACCATCTTTTCTCCCTTTTTTTGTTGTGATAACTATTACCCCATTTCCTGCCTCACTTCCATATAAGGCGGCGCCTGAGGAACCTGTCAAAATCGTCATCGATTCAATATTATCGGGGTTTATACCGGGGTCCCCTCCAGGAATTCCGTCGATAACGATCAATGCTCCGCTGTTGCTTGTGATGGAGCGGTTGCCCCTCAGAACGATCCTTGCTTCACTACCCACACCACCGGAACTCTGAGTGATAAGCGCGTTGGCGACCTTGCCTTGCAGTGAATTCAGTACATTATTGGGGTCTCTGGCTTCTGTGAGTGTGGAAGGCTTCACCGATTGAGTGGCATACGACAGGGATTTGGTTTTACGGCTAATCCCCAGCGCCGTCACTACCACTTCCTCCATGCCAGTGGTAATACTTAAAAGCCGGATGCTGACCTGTGTTTTGCCGCTTAACAGGAACTCCTGTGTTCCATAACCGACCGCACTGATCACTAACGTAGCGCCAGCTTCCACATTTCTTAATATAAAATCACCTTCAGTGTTGGAATAAGTTCCGTTTTGTGAACCCTTTACCAGTATAGAAGCGGATTCCACGGGTTCATTTCTGTCATTTACAATTCTGCCTCGTATAATGTCCACAAAAGATGGCATGTCAATCATCAGGCTATCGGCTGAATCAACCTGATGGCTCCGAAAAATGATAATCGCATCATTCCGTTTTCTAAAATCTAACAACGTTTTTGACAGAACCTGTCTGAGCGTTTGTTCAACCGTTCGTTTCGCAGTTTGCAGGCTGATCGATTTATACCTCTCCACATCTTCGACGGCATAAGCAATCCTGAAACCCGAGAGATCCTCTATTTTCTTGAGTGCTTCCGAAAGACTTTCTTTCCGAAGTCCGAGGGTTATCTCCTTTTCCATGCCCTGGCTAAAACCAGGAGCCGCGATCAGCAACTGTGTCGTAAGCAACGCAAAGCAAATTGCGTAAACGCCTGCTTTCATGAGAAGCCTAATTTGTGGAGAACTAATGAATGAGGTGAACCATAAGCCCAGGGATGGCTTTTTAGATACCCTGATCATTTTTTGCATAAATTGCAAATGGTTTAAATGTTACGCAGTAATGTTTCTGACCGGCCCTTCTATCTTTCCACGGACGGAGGGCCTTTTTTTAGGCATTGCGCCTCTTCATCATGTAGAATTTGTGATGATCATAGCAGTTGATTTTTGGTGTATGTTTATTCACATCCTTCTCCGTTAAAAAGGATCGTTCCATCCTTGAGTTGTTTAAAACTTCCATTCCGGATCGCAGATAGCACAGTAGATACTTGTTCAAGCGTTTCAGTTCCTGAAAAAGTAGCTCTGATTCTACATTTTTTCAGTGATTCGCTTGTAAACTGAACCGGGACACCATACCTTTTGCTTAATAAGCCGGCAATCTCTTCAAACGAAATACCGTTAAATACCATATCTTCTTTCGTCCAGTCTGTCACAATGGTTACAGCATTAACGGAATGTGTGACGCGCACTGCTTTTGGAACATTATATTGTATCTCCTGATCCCTGGTAAGCACAGCAAGCGTTTCTGAACCCCTCTCTACTTTTACTTTCCCGCGGGTAACGGATACAATCACCTGCTTTTCATTCGATTTGATATTAAATGCAGTGCCAAGTACAGTAGTTCTGACTTTACCTGTGTGAATGACAAACGGTTTGGCAGGATTATGTACAATGTCGAAATAGGCTTCTCCTGAAAGAGTAACTTCTCTGGCACTCCCCTTAAATTCGGGAGGATACCTGAGTTTGCCACCTGCATGCAAAACAACAGAACTGCCGTCTGGCAAAGTAATGAAACGGGTATATTCGGCCAGAAAAGTCTCAGGAGGAGCAATCTTGGTCACATTGTTACTTTCGGAAGGAAGCGGGTGGGAAATAAGGCGGTACAATCCAACGGATAATGTCACCAAGATGCAGGCCGCAGCCGTCAGTTTCCACGTGTTAAGCCGCACATGCCTGCGAACCGTGTCCGCAGCAGCGGCATCAAAGATATGCCGGAGGCGCCTGTCGAGCGTTTCTTTGAGTGCCAGATCCTGATCCGAAACATCCGGCTGTTGTGCCAGCTTGTTCTCAATCAGATCACCGGCGAGTGCCTTGTATTCTTCGGATCGCATCAAGTTCATCAGATAGCTTACTTCTTCAGGCGAACACTTATTCTCCAGATATCTATTGAAAAGGCTAACAAAAAGCTGAGGATTTTCCACAGGTTCTTTTAATAAAGACTGTCAGGGGAACGATTAGGTGGGTTCAACAACAATATTTTTTTTGGTAATAAGGGAAACCAACGCAGGCTCAGTAATTGCTCCAGGTGCAGTAAAAAACAATAGCGCCTGCTACTTCAATGTTTTTGGAAATATAAAGCCTGATCGCTTCCAGGGCATTAACCATGTGGTCTTTGAGAGTTGACAATGAAACTCCCATTTCCTCACTAGCCTGCCGGTAAGTAAGTCCTTCTATTTTACAGAGTTCAAAGGCCCACCGGCGCTGAGGAGAGAGTGTTGCAATGGCTTTGCGCAACAAATCAGCGTTCTCGCGGGCAAACAAAGCTTGTTCGATATATTCGTAATGTTCAGAAGCGACGGCTTTTATCCTGGTATAGAGCTCCTGATCGCGGCTTACCTGCCGGAAAAAATCATATACCCTATTGCGACTCATCACAAAAAGGTAAGCCGAAAAGCTTTTTTCAATGTTCATGTTACCTCTTTGCTTCCAGATTTTGAAAAATACATCCTGGACTAACTCTTCGGCTATATGTTTATCTTTTACAAGCGCAAAAATATTATAGTATAAAGGCATACTGTAATTCCGGTAAAGCTGCGTGAATGCGGCTTTGCTACCGTTACGCAGTTCCTTCAGTAATTCTTTTTCGTTATGTTGTGGCGCAGTGTTCAAAAATATGGCCGGTGGTTAATAAGTAAATTTATAATATTTTCAATTCGTTTTACATCCATTAAATCAGTTCCTGAAAAATATTTATCAAGCCGTTGCAGCCATAGTGGAAGGTTATCAGGAGGCTACTGGTACAGAAGAAGAGTTGCTGCGGGTATAAGAATACTATTCCGGAAGAAATATTTTAAGCATTTCGAACAAGTTAGGTCAATTGCGCAATATCATCTCCCTTTAGAAATGCCCAGATGGTGAAATTGGTAGATCATTAATTACCAAAAAAGGATACAAAGTACCGACCTGAACCAAATCCTTGAAAGTTATTGCCAGTAACTGAGACTGAAAGGACCGAATGGCCATCCTAAATGGATGGCCACACGATAAAAAGAATTTTCATTCCACTTTTCGTAGTTGCCTGGTCAGGAAGACCTGACCATTATAGACGGCCAATTGTTTGATGGTTTTCGCATCTTCGGCCATAATGATGTAGTAATCCATGCTCAAACTTTCAATGTGATATGCCTGGCGGAATGTTTCTTTTCTAAATTCCGATTTCGCAAGTTGCCTGATTTCCCTGGGGAGCCTTGATACAGGCAGGTACTCGATGGTACTGAGCCAACTGCCATTTCTGGAATACGCCACCGTAGTTTTTACGCTGTCGCGGGTAAAAGAGGCGAACAGCGTATTGCCCGACTTGTTCCAGCCTACATGCGAAACGGATTCAAAATTGTTTTCGAAATGTTTCGATGCCCTGGAACTGCCTCGCAAATCTTTGATTTTGGCTTTCATGGCTTTGAGATTTGTTTTTGCTTTCTCATAATCAACATTGGTTGAGGCCCTGGTAATGGATCCTTTATTTACCCCGAGAGTTCTGTTGCTGACAATCGCATTTTTAGCAGGAGCATCGGGAGATGACAAGGTTTGAGCATACCCTGGTGCTGAGATTGCCAGCAATACCGAGAGCAATGATGGAAGAATGATTCGGTTCATGGTTCAGTTTTTTTATTGTTAGTCGGCGATAATGCCGTTGTAAAGTTGCCCTCCATGCAAACCGTTTCCTATAGCTGTTTCCCCGTTTTTTTGAGCATGAGAATAACAAAAGCCTACAGTCATTTACCTGAAGTATAGTAATATCTGGGGAGGGGAAAACACGGTTTACAGATTCTAATATGATGGCTCTTAAAGCCTTAGCCGAATATACTTAGCGGGTGTTTTAACGGTGGGAAAATCTCTGCTTCGATTTCAATGCCAGCACTGAAAACCGGAGGAAGTATCGGTAACGTGCATACGAGTCAAAAGTCTAGTGCCTATCATCCATGTTATTCAGGATGAAGAAGTGAAGCGGCATCTTTATCAAGAAATGTTGTAAAATCCGGATGGTTTCTCAGGAGACTTGCAGGCAGATTCTCGGATATCTCACGGGAAAATATTTGTCGCACGATTTCGGCCTTATGCTTTCCACTTACCACCAGGATGATGTGCTTCGCTTCCATGAGCGTAGCCATTCCAAGTGTTATGCCCCTGGTAATTATTTGTGGCTCTTTGAAGTATTTCTGACCGACTTGTTGAGTGATTGGATCAATTGCGGCCACATGAGTTCTAAGGGATGACGGCGTTCCCGGCTCATTCATCCCGATATGACCATTCATACCAAGCCCAACGATGGCCACAGATATGCCGCCATTTGTTCTGATAAATTTCTCAGCTTTGCCGCATTCAGCATCAAGATCTGATGCTCTACCATCGAAGAAGCAAATCTTTTCTTCTTTCACTTGTAAAGGTGTGAACAACTGATGGTCTAAATGATATCGACAACTGCCTTCATCACTTTGGTTCTTTCCAGCCCATTCATCAAGTCCTATAAAAGACCAATCAGAAATATCCGCCTGGTGATCATTTACGTTTTGGACTATATGTTTGTAAAGGCCTGCCGGACTGTCGCCTGAGGCTGGGCAAATAAGTGGTGCAGTATAATCTTTCAGTAGTCCGACGACCTCGTCGGCAGCTTGTTGGGACATGGCCTCATATGACTCCCCTACTATAATTTTCATAGGTCTGCTACAGTTTAAGTTCTCCCCACCCCTTTCGGTATTCTCTTTTGAGGAATTGATTTGCGGGCTCAAAGTTGGTCACTCTCATATTTTCCCCATCCCACTTAAGGTCGATATATCTTCCTTTAAATGCAAAGTCATCTACATTCCCATATACGGGATCTTTTCTGGTGATCTTTTCCTGAAGGTTAAAACTTCGAAGCAACAGGTTGCCGAGCAGAACAGTTTCCGTTAATGGTCCGGCGTACCCTTCAAACGGTGAAGACAATTCAATTTTTCCATAGCCGGCAATGGAGGCGTCAACCCATTGCCACCAGTGCCCATTCATGTCGCCGTCAACGCGCGGATATTTCTTAGGAATATTGATATCCTTGTTTAAGGACAATGGCAACAATCGGGGATGACTGCCACCCCAGCCGCAGGCCGCCTTGCCTTTCGTCCCGATAAAAAGAGTCGAGCCCTCGAAATCATTTTCCTCTGGCCAATCGCCGAGTGCATCGTTCATGTTCAGATTCGGATCGAGTTCTTCAACGCGCTCAGGTATGATCCCGCCATCCATCCAATACAGGTCGAGATCCTTGCCGTTCTTCTGTTTGAATCTAAATTTAATGGAGCTGGATACGGGGCCGCTCTGCGGATAGATACCTTCTTTGAATATGCCTTTGTAAACCGTACTCGCGCTGCCGGATAAGTCGGTTGGGTAACCCAGTTTCAGCAACTTAAATGGTGGTCCCATGATGTGACATCCCATGTCGCCGAGGGCACCGGTTCCGAATTCCCACCATCCACGCCAGTTAAAGGGAACAAGGTTTTCGATATAGTTGGTTTGTTGTGCTGTCCCCAACCAAAGGTCCCATTTCAATTCCCTGGGCACAGGCGGTTTGCTGGTGGGCCAGTCTATGCCCTGGGGCCAGACGGGACGATTTGTCCAACAATACACTTTCTGAATATCGCCGATAAGGTCGGCTTCGAACCATTCTCTTAAAGTGCGCATTCCATCGCATGAGGCGCCCTGGTCGCCCATCTGTGTTACTACCTGGTATTTTTTTGACGCTTCGGTTAATATTCTTGCTTCGGAAATATCATGGGTCAACGGTTTTTGTAAATATAAATGCTTGCGGAGCTGCATGGCAGCGAGACCTACAATAGCATGGTTATGATCGGGTATGGCTACTGAAACCGCGTCGAAATGTTTACTTTCTTTTTCAAACAGTTCGCGCCAATCGTGATAAAAGGATGCTTTGGGATATTCCTTGCGGCGGGGAGCTGCCTGGCGGTCATCTACGTCGCAGAGAAAAGCAATTTCCGCATTTTTTTTAGGTGTGGTAGCATAATGATAAATGTCGCTTGCCGCCTCGCCCCCACAACCTATGGCGGCAATGTACAATTTATCACTTGGCGCCACGAACCCCTTTCCCCCAAGAACATGTCGTGGGACAATGTAGAATCCGATTGCAGCCAACCCGGTATTTCTTACGAATTTACTCCTGCTGATTTTTTTGGGCTTTCCAGCGCCATTATCTTCGTTCATGAAAATAGCTTAATGATTTACAAGAGCTTTTACGGCCACTTCTTTGAAATAAACAACGTCGCTGTCACCATGATTCTGAAGTCCGATGTAACCAATATCGGGTCGCAATCCACGGTACGGTTCATAATCCATTTTCCTGTCGGGAACCGGATCGCCTTCTTTGTAGTCAGTCACCTTTTGCCCGTTGACCATTACAATAGTCCGGGGGCCGTCGATAGTAATTTCCATCGAATTCCATTCAGGACCTGGTTTACCCGGATGCGATAGCGCCTTCGTTAGTGAATATAAAGTTCCGGTGTAGTGGTAATCGCCCTCATTCGACAGCTCCGGATGATTATCTATCTGCACTTCGTAACCGTAGAATACCGGCATCCATTCTTCCCGCGGTTCTATAGGTATTCTAATAAAGACCCCGCCGTTACTATTGTTCCTGTGCATTTTGTAGACCACCCGCAATATGCAATTGCCGAACTTTTCTCCAGTCCAGTATAGCAACCCCATTCCACCCTTGCCACGAACCATGCCGTTTTCAACCACCATACTGCCGCCGCCAACATGCTTCCAGCCCGTAAGGTCCTTTCCGTTAAAAAGGTTGCGCCATTCGTTTTTCGGAATCGTCGTGTCTTTGATTTCGTTGCAAGCGTGCGCCCGGATCTGAATCAAAAAAAACAGAAGAGCTAAAATTGAAATCAGAACTGTTTTTTTCATATGGCTATTTTCGTTCTTCGAAAGTCTGGGACATAAATATAATTACTTTGACACGAAGCTTGGATTCGATGATGAATCGCGGAAATACTGAGGAGCAAAAGCGTTGGTAAAGATCGAGCTTTTTAATTGAAGGTTCAACCATTGGACAGCTCCGACGACAGAGATTGAAATAACCTCAGATGCCGACAGTGATGGATGAAGGCTTGAAGCCTTTTACAATAAGGTAGATGCCCAACGAAAATTCCCACAGCGCGATTGGTATCGCGGCAAGTCCGGTCGAGGGGGAACGCTGCTCGATGAAACCGAAGAGCACGGCGACGTCGCCACCGAAAAGAAGGACCGCTCCCACAAATCCGATAACTGGAAGGATTCGAGGTACCAGGCGCGACTTGTATAGCAGGTATCCGAGCAACAGACCATTCACGCCAGGTATGAAACTTTGCCCGATCAGGAACATTCGGTCATACATGGCAACCAGAGCGTGGCCCGTCACCAGACCGTCCGCTCCCGCTCCCGCCTGCCTCAAAGACACGACTGACAGGAGAAAGGCAACACCAGCGAATATGGTAGCGGCTTCCAAGACCCGGCAGGCGACGAAACCCAACGCGACTCCTTCATTTTGCTTCTTGAGGACTGGGTACAGCACAACGCCAGTTCCGATGCCGGTGATGGCAACGATAATCTCAAGGATACAGCCAATGTTGATGGCGGTGTCCGGGCCAGGGCCAACGATGTAGTTCGCTCCGTGTATAGAACCGTAGAGAGCAAGCGTCGGAATCGATACAAAGGTGAGCAGATAAAATACGCCCGCCACCAGGGAGATCTTTCGCATAGAGCTCATGGGAGTTGATTCGCTTAACTTAGCGCTATCGATTGCTGAAATTGTAACTGTATTCATTATACTACGGTTAACTTTTAAATGAAAGGTTTGGGTGTAGAACACATTAGCGAAAGGCTTGAAACGTTTTAGTTTCTGGCAAGTGGATTTTTCTTCCATGGTTTAGAAAAATGTACGCTGATCATCAAAGCCCTGTTGTGAATTTCTTTTTCGTAGGAAATATTGGTTAAGCCATGACTGTACCTTAGGTCCAACGCAATCCTCTTTTCTTTGAATGGAAACTCAAAACCTCCGCCCATTTGTATACCGGCATCGAACCGCTTGAAACTGGTCTTAGAATTTGTAAATAAGAGCTTGGTAGACTGATCGTCAATTGTCCTTTTCCCACTGAGATTATATGCGATGGATGGACCGGCATTCATATAAAATTTCCCGAGATGAAAACGGCCTAATACCGGTAATTCTATTGTATTCAAACGAAGAGTCGATTCGCCGGCAAATAGGGATTGTTAGCTTTCAGTTTCCCGCCTTTCTTCAAGAAATATAACTCGGAAACAAGGGAGAATGCCGGCGTAATACCTGCCTGAAATGATACCCCGGCGTGTATGCCGTTCGCCGATTTCTTGTAATCGGCAAGGTCGCTGTTAGAACCACCATAATTGAGGTTTGTACTTACTACATTGACCATGAGGTCCAGGTAGGTTTTTGGAGTTTTCTTACCCTGCTCCGTTTTTATTGATTCGGGCATTTTAGTTTGGCCAAACGCTGCTGCCGACAGGAACATCATACCCAGAATGCTCAGAAATTGTACTTTTTGCTTCATAACTCAGTTTTAGTTGTTAGAGATTAATTATCTGAGGCAAAAATATAAGAATGAGTGTGGGCGCGCAATTCAGCTATGCAAAGTAGGGCTAAACGTCTTCAAATGGCTGATTTTGATCGGCGAAATTTTAGCAGGTTATGCCCTGCTGTTGATCAGCTGCAGAAAAGCGTCTTTGTAAGTTTCAGAGACCGGGATTAATTGATCACCAATTTTGATCCTGCTACGCTCGATAGATTCAATTTTATTTAACGCCACCATATACGATTTATGCACCCGACACACCAGGTGAGATGGTAGAAGCTGTTCCAGTTCATTAAAGCTTTGAAGGGTCATAATTTTCTTTTGGGCTGTATGAATGCGCACGTAATCCCTCATGCCTTCTATGTACAGGATATCATTAATTGTAATCTTTTCTAATCTATTTTCCGTTTTTATGAAAATGAATTCCAGTGGTTTATTTGTTATGCGTTGGCTTAAATTATCTTGTGCCTTATTTACAGCCTGCAAAAAACGGTTAAATGTAAATGGTTTTAACAGATAGTCGGTTATCTGCAATTCATAACCTTTTAGTGCATACTGCTGATAGGCTGTCGTGATAATGACCTCGCTATTTATCTTTGAACTTTCCAATAATTCAATTCCGGACAATTCATCCATATTTATATCCAGAAAGAGTACGTCTACTTTACTATTGTTTAGGAAGTTCAGGCCGTTGAGTGCATTGTCGAAAGTTGCACTTAATTCCAAAAAAGGAACTTTATTCACAAAAGACTTCGTTTTTTCTAGAGCAAGGGGCTCATCCTCAATTATGATGCAGGTATATTTATCCATTGATTGTTAAGTTCACGGTGTAAAGTTCGTTTCTTTTATGCACTTCCAAAATATGCGTTCCAGGATAAATAAGATTTAGCCTCTTCTGAATAAGATCATTGCCCAAACCCCCTTTAGTTTGCCTGTCGGGCAACCTTGAATCAAACCTATTTTCACAGATCAATTGTATGGCATCATGCCGTATTACGATATTGATCACAATGGCATTCTCTAGTTTTTTGTTGGCTGTATGCTTAAAGGCGTTCTCGATAAAAGGAATAAAAATCATCGGGGCAATAAATCGGTTGCCAGGAATACCAGTAACCTCAAAGTGTACATAATGTACATTTGCCGTTCGTATTTTTTGTAATGCGATATACTTTTCTATATATTCAATTTCCTGGGATAGAAGAATTTGATCAGCCATCGTTTCATAAAGCATAAACCGCATTATATCAGATAACTTATTTAAGTAATTGGACGCTTCAACTGCATCTTTTATTATCAGAGCGTCAATATTATTGATGGTATTAAATAGAAGATGGGGATCAAGCTTCGATTTGATAAGCGCCATTTCCATCTCATGGTTCTTTTCCTGCAATGCCTTTTTCAGTTTTATTTCAGTAACCCAGGTTACAAAACCCTTGATGACCAGGGCCACTACTCCAGATATGGCGCCAATAATAGTCATGACCATTATTACCGAAACAGCCGTAGATCTGCCGTGTTTACCGGCCTCATCCATGTCAATAATCTTACCGGACTCAATCAAATACCGGATCAGAATATACGCAAACAGCGCAGTCAGTGCAGAGAACGCCAGGCCATGGAATATTGAAAACAAAATTCTTTTGTGCTTAAGGTATGCGGGAAACACTATGAAATAATAGGAGAAATAGGATATGAATGAAGGTATAAATGCAAAAACAAAAATGCTTTTTAGTGCATTCAAAACTCTGGCTTCCTGATTTCCAATATTAGGCCCGGTCCTGGAGTAAACCCCTAACATAATTGCAACCAATATGAAATAACAAGCCCAAAAACCAATGTGTAATAAAACAACAAATGACCTTTTCATAATTTGATGTGCTCAGCAGAACGCATGAAGGTCTCTCATTATTTCTGTTTTGGTGAAACTGATATGCAAACGGGCTGGATTTGTCTGCAAAATGACGGTATGATCGCTGTATTGATACGGCTTAGTACAAAAAACATGGTTTTGTTCTGACAGAGGAAAAGGAATCATCGGCTTTTGGAAAACCCTTGAATGAACAGCGTTATGATTTAATTTAAAGTAGGATGAATTAGTTGTGATACCTAGTCTAAAAATCGCGCCGAATCTTATCGCTAGAAGCTGATATAAACATAGGGATGACGTGGCGGTATGCTATCTTTATATAACTCGCTTAAGGGAGTTGTGCGTTAATATTAGATTCAACAAGAGATTTGACGTTCCCCTGAATTCGAGCTGCTTTAAGCCTCTGTAAGGCAGACAGATTCTTTATACTAACCTTATTCGCTCATTGATGACAACAAACAAGATCCTTTTTTTTTCAGCAAAACCTTACGACAAGGCTTTTTTCAAACAACACAATGTCACGTACGGGTTCGAACTGGTCTTTTTGGAAACTCATTTAGGTCCTCATATCGTTCAGGCAGTAGAACACGGCACGTTTGCCATTTGTACTTTTGTAAATGATAAGCTCACCGACGAGGTGATTGAAGCACTTGCTCTAAAAGATGTTAAAGTGATTGCGCTACGGTGCGCTGGTTTCAACAACGTTCAGCTTGAGTCAGCAAAACAACATAAAATCCGAGTATGCCGGGTACCGGCTTACTCACCTGAGGCCGTGGCGGAGCACGCGGTGGCGATGTTGCTGACCCTGAACCGTAAAACGCACAAAGCTTACAACCGGGTAAGAGAGCAAAACTTTGCACTGACCGGATTGCTGGGCTTCAATCTTCACGGCAAAACAGTTGGAGTTATCGGTACCGGAAATATCGGAAAAGCATTTTGCAGGATCATGTTGGGCTTCGGATGCCAGGTAATAGCTTACGATCCTGTTGAAGCGCATGAACTGAAAACATTGGGCGTGAAATATCACTCGCTCAATGAAGTATTACAACAGGCTGACATCCTTTCGCTGCACTGCCCACTGACCGCTGATAACCAGTACCTGATCAATCAGAAAACTTTGAGCCTAATGAAGAAAGGCGTGGCTATTATCAATACCAGCCGGGGCGGGCTTCTTCATACCCGTGATACTATCAATGCTTTAAAGTCAGGAAAAATTGGGTATTTGGGCATTGATGTTTATGAGCAGGAACAAAACTTGTTCTTCAAGGATCTGTCAGGTACCATAATCGAAGACGACACAATTCAGCGACTCACGAGTTTTCCGAATGTGCTTGTAACGGGTCACCAGGCCTTTTTCACCCAGGAAGCACTTTCTCAAATTGCCGAGATCACTTTAAATAGTCTTTATCAGTTAAGCAATGGACAGGAACCCGATCCGGCGGTAATTCTTACTTAGCCTGGGTCCCAATCTCCATTTACAATATCGGGAAAGTGGTGTGGCTCTAATTCCGCTTATTGCAGGCCACAGATTGAACGTCAAAAACAATTGAGGCTTAACTGTGGACTCAGTGCAATTCTTTCCCCTCACCCGGTGCAAGGTACCTGGCAACCTTGAAATTCTTATCCCCGGTAAAACCAATCTAATTAGCCACAATCATTACAGAAAATCTAACGATAGGTAGACCATCCAGGAACATCAACTCGGGATAAGATGGGTTCATTGTGTGTATCTTTGATTTTATTATCACTATGAGTAAACCATTATATATTTCAGCATCAGCTGCAGTTAATCAAATAAAATCCGGCGACCGTGTTTTTATTCACGGAAGTGCTGCCACTCCTGTTACGCTTGTCAAAGCCATGCAGGAACGACATACCGAATTAAAAGATGTTGAATTGGTGAGTATCACCACTCTGGGCGATGTTGATTTCGATAAGCCAGAATACAGGGGAAGTTTTTTCTTTAATTCCCTATTCGTGTCCGCCAGCACGAGGGCAGTCGCCAACAGCGACGACGGCGACTATGTGCCGATATTTTTGAGTGAGATACCATTGTTGTTCCGTAGAGCTATATTGCCAATAGACGTTGCGATGATACAGGTATCGCCGCCCGACAGCCACGGCTATTGCTCCTTAGGCACGTCAGTAGACATTGCACGGTCCGCAGTAGAAGTAGCGAAAAAAGTAATTGCACAGGTAAACCCACGCATGCCCCGGACACACGGAGATGGGTTCATACATACCAGTAAAATAGATTTAATCGTTGAGTCAATGATTGAATTGCCCGAACTCAACTATGCTGACAAGGTTTCTCCCGCTGTTGTGCAGATAGGGCAACATGTAGCTTCTTTGGTGGAAGACGGGGCCACCTTACAATTGGGCATCGGAGGCATTCCTGATCAGGTTTTGAAAAACCTCGAAACCCATCGGAATTTGGGCATACATACTGAAATGTTCTCAGATGGAATCATCCCATTGATTGAAAAGGGCGTGATTACAAACAACTGCAAAAAACTAAACACGGGAAAGTCTGTAACCAGTTTTATGGCAGGAACAAGAAAGCTTTACGATTTTGTTGACGACAACCCTTCCATAAGAGTAATGGACATCAGCTATGTAAATGACACCAGCATAATCCGACAAAATCCAAAGGCGACAGCTATCAACAGCGCTATCGAGATTGACCTCACAGGTCAGGTATGTGCCGACTCTATTGGCACCTACCAATATTCCGGCATCGGCGGCCAGATGGATTTTGTCAGAGGAGCTTCACTCTCCCAGGGAGGGAAGCCGATCATTGCCATTCCTTCTACTACCTCAAGAGGTGCCACAAGAATAGTTCCTTATCTGAAGGAAGGCGCCGGGGTGGTAACTACCAGGGGCCATGTTCATTGGGTAGTAACCGAGCATGGAATCGTTGACTTGTACGGAAAAAACTTAAAACAAAGAGCGAAAGCGCTGATCAGCATTGCCGATCCTTCACATCGCGAGCAACTGGATCTTGCTTATCACGCGAGGTTCTCTAAAGAATAGATGCACAGGTTACACAGGTATACCGGTATTGTCTTTCCGTATTTAAGTTCGCTTTGATACCGGTTATCAATTTTAAGAGTCAACTTATGATTGACAGAGGTAATGAAATTGAAAGACAACACGGTTCAACTTCATTACGAAGTGAAAAAGAATTCCTGAAGTGCTAAAGGAAATTGAATTGAGGCCAATGGCCAGACTTAATCAGGAAGATTTACCTTCAGGTTTCTATGTTTAAAAAAAAGCACGTATAGTTATATCAGGAGTCGTTATTCTTGCCCTGGTTTATTTAGTTAATTTTTGCGGGCAGGCATTCCCCATTGCAACCGGATACGGGGCGAAAGTATTGTGCACCTCTATTTTTGTTTCGGGACGTAATGAATCGGCAGTGCTATCGGAAGACCTCAATTTTCCGCCTGTGAATTTTGCCAGTTTTAAGGTGAACTACAAAGACTCGTCCGTCACCTGTTCATTATTTGGTTTGTCCGAAAAGAAAGCAATATACAGGCCAGGCCGGGGAGCCACACTGGTCAATGGCATTTCTGAAGAAGAGCTCAGAGGCCAGCAATTTAACCTGCCGACACATAAATCCGTCGCAACAGATACTATTGCCTGGCCAATGGGCGATAAGATAACAGGTAGATTTCCATCAAAGATAGACTCATTGAAAGTTGCTTCTGCGATGGACCTTGCCTTCTCCAATGATACCGGTTCGTCCTTCACAAACATCACCCGGGCTTTGATCGTGGTGTATGATGGGCGCATCATCGCGGAACGGTATGCTTCTGGCTTTAGTAGAAATACTCGCTTAACCGGCTGGAGTATGACTAAAAGCATAACTGGGGCCTTAATTGGCTTGCTGGTGAAACAAGGCCGATTGGATATCAACGCCCTTGCGCCGGTACCCGAATGGAAAGATGCGCGCGATCCGCGACATGGAATAACGATTACGAATTTATTACAGCAAACCAGCGGCCTGGATTTTTCTGAAGTGTATAATAGACCTGCGGACGCAAACCGTATGTTGTTCCGGGAAAAGGATGCCGCTGCCTATACTGCCTCACAGAAATTGGTCAAAAAGCCTGGTACCAAATTCCGGTACAGCAGCGGGAATACGAATATTCTTTCGAGAATATTAAGACAAACACTAGGTGACAGGCAATATCAAGCATTACCGTACGAACAGTTATTTTATAAGCTGGGCATGTACAGCGTCAGTGCTCGAACCTGATCCTTCGGGCACCTTTGTAGGCTCGTCTTTTTGTTACGCAACCGCCCGAGATTGGGCACGATTTGGCTTATTGTATTACAATAATGGCACCTGTACAATGAAGAGATACTCCCGGCAGAATGGATCAGGCAATCATTAATCCCGCCATGCGGCTGAAAAGGGAGAGTACGGTTTTCAATGGTGGCTCAATGCTGGCGAAAAAAATAAACCCACAAACCGTCTGTATGACGAGCTCCCGGTAGACATGTATTGGGCCGATGGCTTCGAGGGTCAGAATATTTTTGTTATTCCTTCTAAAAAACTTGTGGTAGTGAGGCTCGGGCTTACCCGGGCCAGTCATTGGGGTGAATCCAAATTTATTAAGACCATAATTGAAGGAATAGCTAATTGATTTTCGATTCAACTTTCTTTTCAAGTATCGCGAAAATCAAAATCGGAATTGTCAACGCCAGTACCCAGTACCAATTTTCATTTACGATATATGCTTGTTTGAGGGTAATGACATTGATTAGTACTACAATTAAGAGTATCATTCCTTTTTCGGAATCATGTGGATGACTTCGTTTCATAATATCATATGTTAATCCATAGCAAAGTAACATCGTCAAAACAACTCAATAATCTTGTGTTGGCACGACACTACATCTAATGGAATTCAGTAATTAGTTGAAGCTAATACAGGCTGCATTCTGAGCACGAGTGGAACGAATCGACCTTCAGACGGTGATAGTTCCAGTATTGGACCCGGATAAAGCAGGGCTACCATCCCAGGCCAGGAAGTCAGGCCTGGGTAAGCTTATTAAAGTCCTTAAAATTTGAAAAATAATAAAGCTTGTTACAGAAAGGAAAAAACTCAGTAAATGAACAGATATCAAAGACCCGCGATCCCGAAGCAAAATGCCTGAGATCATATAAACGGGCGATATAAATACTGTTGTGTTTCATTCAGACTAAATATAATAAAAAAGAGCTATAAACGCACGGAATACGATACATTAATTCGTTAAGAAATAATCAATATTCAAAGAGAAAACCTTTGTTATTGTTTCCGCGCAATCATAAATGCGCGGTCCTCTTTTTTGAAACCAACTTTGGGATAATATTCAAAGGCATCAGGAACGGAAAGCAGTAAAATCATTGTCAACTCCCCAACTTCTTTCCTCGTCATATCAATCAGCTTTCTACCGATACCCGACTTCTTGTAATCCGGATCCACAGCCAGGTCAGAGAGATAGGTGCACCAGGCCTGGTCGGTCAGGCAACGGCAAACACCCACCAATTTTTCTTCATCCCAGGCAGTCAACACGAGATTGGAATTTCTCAGCATACTCTTCATTCTTTCCTTGTCGTCAATCGGCCTTGGCAGACCAGATTTACGATACAGCTCAACGACCTGCTCTACGCCGGGCAAAATATCCTTTTTGTAGATTATTTCCACGATAACAGATTTTAACGGGTAAAAAACTTCATGTACCAATTCCACTCCCACGACTTGCCATCATCGGCAGAAAACGCCTGGCTCCAAACAGGATGTTGGGCATTGGTGAGATCCCATTTGAACTGGACAAGTATGGATTGGCCATTGAATTTGTCCCTGTTAAAAAAATAACCAATTCCATCCCGAAAGGATCCTATCACCGGCTTGTCCAAGGTAGCAGATATATTATCTGCCCAATAAATCGTCCACAACGATGTCAGGGGGTTGAACAAGCGCAACGCCATGCCTTTTATTGTATAGCCATCTGGTGGAGTCATTTCCTGCTGTTCCAGGTTTCCCAATCCTCCAAGTAAAGACTCCTGGGTATGCGTTCCCTGAAATTCTATCCAATCATCTGAGCCAGTCAGTCTGTTAGTCAACTTTCTGTGAGTTACGACATGGTTGCCCAGTAAAAAGTCAAAATCCGTAGCCGCAGAAGTCACTGAAGGCCGGATCACTAATTCACCTTCGCCATTGAGATGCATATTTTCCATTCGATAAATATACTCATTTGGTTGACCAAACACCATCACTCACGGTTATCCCTATGGCTTTCATTACCGGAATAGTTGTGAGTATTCCCGCCCTTCATATACTCAGCAATTAATTGGGCATTGGTGTCCTTACTTTCCGAAAGGGAGTCGACGATTTTTTCCTTCTCCCCTTCCGACCTGTTCTGACTGATCTTTTTCTTTGCCTGAAGCTCGGTTACTACCATGGAGAATCCCACTATACCCTTGATCATGTTCATCCGGTACTGATCGGGCAGGCCACTCCATTGCTTTCCATACGCTAACTCAAAATTATTGATGGTGTTTTCCAATAGCTCCATCAGTTTCCCGGTGTCGTTGATCAGCGTTGTTCTACCGTACGCATGTACAGAAAGATAATTCCAGGTTGGCACATTCAACTCTTTCTCATAATGGGATGGAGAGATATAGGCATGGGGCTCACTGAATATCACCAGTGAAGTCTGCTTGTCAAGTGCCTGCCAATGATCATTGGCCCGGGCAAAATGAGAATAAAGGATAATGCTGCCTTCATCTTTAGTAACAAGAAAGGGAAGATGGGTCGCGACAGGCACACCATTCCTGGCTGTGACTATGGTGGCAAAACTAAAACGCCGCATAAACTCCAGGATCTCCTGGTCATCACTCCACGAGTTTATCTTTGGAACGTACATTTATGGTTTATTTACTGCAACAAAAATCTTTTCAAGGTCATAGCAAAGGATCGGGGTTTTCCTGATATCCAGGGCATGATATGTTTCCACTTCAAGGCAATCTCTCTGACCGATATCCTTGCACTATCGATTCCTCGTGAATTCTTTATTATCTGCGCAGGCTCAATTTACCTGTTAAACTAACAAAAAAAGTTCCAATATAAAATTCTGCAACCCAGCACGCGAGGTATGCACAGACAGATAAGTCGGGATTGAGCATATAAAAAAAATTGTGAGAGCCTGAATCTACGCTCGTACCCAAATCATTGAATCTGTTTCATAAAGTGAAAACTAGAAATCACAAACCCCTTGTTCAGATACAATCTATGTGCAGCCTGACGTTGAAATCCGGAATCCAGTGTCACTGAATTAAAGCCGTTCGCCGCGGCTTCTTCAATTACATAATCAAGCAACCTACCTGCATAGCCTTTGCCTCTATGCTCCCAGAGGGTCGATAGGTCGCCAATGTATATGTGTTTTCCATTGAATAAAAATTGTAAATATCGATATCCGATGACAGAAACGGGTTTGCCATTCACTTCGACAAAAGCCACCCGATATCCGGCTGACAACATTTCAGCAGCCATCTCCAGATAACTTTCGTATGATAAATGTGGCCTCAGCAATTGTATGACATCCCATAGCCGGGGAAGGTCGCGGGCCAGGGCAGGTTTTATATCTGGGTTCATGTGAGCAGTTATTTAATTGCGGAGGAATTCTGTGTCAGAACTTCCCGGGCATGCACGACAAGATAAGCTAAGAAGCTAAAAAGAAAAACTTCATTAACTTAGTGAATGATATAGGAATTGTTTAAATCTCTTTTTTTTGCACTCTTTTCTCTTCCAATATTTTCATGTCAATTATGTACAAGTCACCTGGGATTACCAAAACCCCAAGCATTCATGGGCGACGGTAAACTGCTTATATTCGCCGGGTTTCTAATCGCGGGATGCGTCAAACCATTTGATTCTCCAAACCGACCGATTGACACTACCCTGTTGGTGGTTGATGGGATGTTCATCGCCGGTGACAGCTCTTCATTCAGGCTCAGCCGCGCCCACAGTCTTTCTGACACCTCAATAGCCGCACCCGTTGACAATGCGACACTCAGGATAGAAAGTCGGCAGGGTGAAGACCTCATTTTTACAAACAGGGGAAATGGCAACTATCACCTTGACAAAAATACCGTTCCCCTGGGATCGAGTTACAGGTTGCTGATCACCACTTCCGACGGCAAAGAATACGCTTCAGATAATGTTGAAATGCGTCGGTCACCTGAAATCGACAGTCTTCAATGGGACCAGCAAAAAGATGTCTTCATCTATCTAAAGATGCATGATATATCCAATAGTACCAGATATTACAAGTGGGATTTTATCGAGACAGTCGAATACCATACGGCTTTCGATTCACACCTCGATTTTGCCGGCGACTCATTAATTTTTATCGAACCGGAGGACTACCGGTACACTTGTTATAACACCTTCAATTCGGCCGAAATATTGATTGGGTCATCATCAGGGCTTTCTTCAGACGTAATTAGCCACCAACAAATTACCAGGGTGGCAAATGACAATTCCCGGATTGGTGTCCGATATAGTATTCTGGTACGTCAGTACGCCCTGACTGCAGAAGCTTATTTGTATTGGAACTTAGTGCGGCAAAACTCAGAACAGATAGGTGGTTTATTCGATCCCCAACCCGCGCAACTCAAGTCGAATATTCACAACCTGGATAGTCCTGATGAACTTGTGCTCGGATATTTTTCGGCAAGTTCGCTGACATCAAAACGGCTTTTCATAAGGAATAGTGAATTGACCGAACGCAAACCATTAGTTGAAGACGAAATATGCAGGGGAGTTCCGATTTCCGATTTCGACAGCATACCCATTCTCCAGAGGATACAGCCATATCTCCCCGCCTACTATTCAGGAGGTGGAACGCTTGTAATAGCGCCGGCTTTCTGTGTTGATTGCAGGTTGAGAGGCGGAGTAACTACCAAACCTGATTTCTGGTAGTTGCCGTCAAGCACTCAATCAATCTTCCTGCTTTCCTTGGTTCTTATTCTTTGCAAGACAGGAAAAAAAACGACCGAGGCAAGTATCAATAATCCACCAACGTAAAAACCGGTTGTCATTCGCTCTTTGTCTCCAAAGATCAGGTATGCCAGAATGATACCATAAACCGGCTCCATGTTCACCGACAAACTGACGAAGTAGGCGCTGAATATGCGGAAGAGCAATACAAGCTCCAGATAAGGATAGACCGTGCAGCCCAGGGCGAGGATCGTAAGCCAGAGCCAATCGTATCCGCCGGGCATGATCGATAATGGCTGCTTTGAAAAAAAGAAAACGAATGGAATGACGAGAATACTGCCGACCAGGGCTCCCGACATCTGGTAAAACATATTCAGCAGTGGTGTATGCCTCGCCGCAATGCGCGCATTGAGTATTCCAAAGAGGGATGCGAGCACCGCGCCAATCAATCCAATGGTGATGCCAAGGGAATAATGGCCCTCAAATCGAAAAACAAAATACATTCCCATCACCACAAACAAGCCCAGGAAAACTTCGATGCCTGAAAATTTTTTCCTCTTTAATATCAATGGCTCAAGAAAGCTGGTAAAAAAAGATGTCGTGGAAAGACAGACCAGGCTGACAGAAATATTTGAAACCTTTGCTGACCCGAAAAAGCATACCCAGTGAAGCGCAAGGATTGCCCCGATGGACATTATCGGCAATGCAACCTTCCATGAAATGAGGAGACGGGTTCTTTTTATCAGAGCAATGATAAAAATACCGGATATGGCGAGCAGTGCCCTCCAGAACACAACACCTAATGAAGAAGTTTGTGTGAGCTGGCCAAGAATGATCGTGAAGCCAAAGATCGCGATGATGAAATGGAGTCTCAGGTAGTCATTTCCTGCCGGAGAATTATTCATGCTAATAGTTTCAGAAAGCAAACACTATTTTCTACCCCAATATACTGACCATAATTATCGGTCTGGCAGTAGCCATTGCGCTCATAAAGTGCTAAAGCTTCCGGTTGGCGTTTGCCTGTTTCCAATACACATTTCCTGCAGCCCATTTCTGCAGCCCATTTTTCCAATTCCAGCAGTATGCGGGCGGCTATTCCTCTACCCCTGTATTCCGGTTTGGTGAACATTCTTTTAACCTCCATAGTATCATCCGAATATTCCTTAATGGCACCGCAACCTATAGACATGCCGCTCTCGAAGGCAACAATTACATATTTTATCGCGGAGAGCGTATTATACTGACTATAAAATTGGTGATCTTTTCCGTCCCTTGCTGCCAGGTCGGCATCCAGCAATTTTACGAGGCCGATGAAGTCGGGGTTCTCCGAATTTGTGCGTAATAGTTCAAGCATTTTATTGATCATATAAATTTACAGCCAGGGATCCATATGGCACGCAAAAGAAGGCTTCACGCAAAGAAGGCTTCACGCTAAGGCAAATCTGCCTTCGGCAGACGCTAAGGCGCAATAAAATGAATACGTATCTCTTTGCCTCTTCGCGCTTTCTTATCTTTGGGTGAAATCTCCCAACTCTCTTCCTGTTCCTCTTTCTCTTTCTATTTCTCTTTCAATCTCATCGTGGTAAGTAATCTCTTGAATCCGGATTTTCCGTAAGCCCTTATTGCAACAATATTTTCATCGTAAACCTGTAATCGGCATTCCTTCAACCCCCTGTCGGAGGCCCAGTTTATGAGTGCGCTGATGATCATCTGGTTGATCCCCTTGCCCCTGTGTTCTGGTTCAACGTACATAAATCCAAGGAAGGCAAATCTTTCGAATTGGTTGTAATTATCACCATCCATGATCCGCACATGTCCACTGGCCACTGGTATTCTATCTAATTCCGCTACAAGTACTTCGGCCTCGGGGTTTTCAATAAGGAGCGCCAGGTTATAATAATGAAATTCCTCAGGAATCATGGTTTCATCAAAATGCCGCTCCGAATTGATCAGTGATTGTTCAAAATTCAACAGCGTCGGAAGATCGTTGGGTGTAGCGGGACGTATGATCAGTTCCATAGTTATCAAGTGCTGGTTTGCGTTAGTATGTGTTTACTGGCTGCGTTTCGCATCGGTATGCATGCCAAATTCTGCCCAAATTACCGAATAACAACTTCGCCTGACTGATTATTAGTCCTGAATTTTGGTGTGGGATCAGGTTTAGACAAAACAATCCCCCGATTGTGATGATCGGGGGACTGGTGGATTGAAGTTGTAAACTGGTTTTCGCCGCAATTTCGCTAAGGTTGGCTTTTCCGCTTCCGGAAATCTTCCGCGGATTGCTTTGCTCGCCTTAGCTCCCCCTCGCGCTTTGTTTGGTTGAGATCCATGACGGCTTCCATATGTTTCTTTATTTGGAACTCAGTTTCTTCTCTTATTTTCTTTTGCTGGGCTCTTGACATGTTGTTCACCCGTCCATTCTCATTCCGCAACTTAGTTTCGAGTTTTTCTCTGTTTTCTTTGATGTCCATAACCTGTCTTTTCAGTCTTTCTGAATTCTCCAGAGCAAGCGTCCTTTGGTTTTCTATTGCCAGCCTCATAGCCTCATCAACTCGATTTCTGTCGGGGCTTCTATCGACACCCTGAATCCGGGCCAGTTCGTTGGCCTCGCGTTGGAGCGAACTTTGTTTATCCAGCATGGCAACTTGAGCGTCCCGCATGCTTTCATTCACCCTCCGCAGAGCGGCGGGATCCTCAAGCCGTGTAACCGGAGCCCGCCCTTTTCCGGAATCTGTAATGATTTCCAGAACGCCATCCTTTCCTTCATCTCCATATTTGTCCACAGCTGCAGCACCTTTCAAAACATTAATTGATACTATGGTAGAGTCCGGTATCGTATTGAAATCAAATCCCCGTGGCTTTTTTACTCCGTCAACTACAATCAACATCTTACCGGGGGAATTAGAATTCGCGGATGGTTTGAGGTTAGGGTTGACATTAATGTTCACGATTGGACTGGGACTCGCGTTTGGAACGGGGCCTGCATCTGGACCTGGCTTCACGTTCGGGCTGGGACTCGCATCTGCACTGGATTCGGATAGGGACCGTGATTTGGACTCAGCTTTGGAATTACGCATCGACTTGGGTCGAGATTCCCGAACCGGATTTGATTTTTTCACCGGTATGGTATCCTGGGTAAGATCCATAGAGGTCGAAGACTCAGTGCGCCATTGGCTTCGAAAAGATACCAGGATAAATACCAACAGCGGAATGGCAAACAGAAACCTGCTCAAGTGAAGGCGGGCAGTTTTTATTTTATTCATCATAACGATTCTTTTTTTGAGGTTTGAAATGCTGAAATGATTGCCAACGGTAAATGCGCCAGAACCTACCACCTTAAGCAAAAAATACTGATATGTTTTTCTGTCCTTCCCCTGTGAAAGCACCCTGCTGTCTGCAATAAATTCAAGGTTCTGGCGGATGGCACTGCGCAGCAGCCAGGCGAAGGGATTGTACCAATTGAGAACGCATAGAATTTCACCGGCGATGAGATCAACCGTGTGCTCCTGTTTCACATGCACCATTTCGTGCAGGATAATATTCTCGAGTTCAGCGTCCGTGTGATTCTTAGGGTTGACATAGATCCCTTTCCCAAAAGAAAATGGACTGATATTCCTGTCTGTAATATAGAACCTCACAGCATCCTCAGTATGCCATAATTCGGCTGTTTTTCGGACCCTGTTCAGTGATATATATTGAATCAACACCCTTATCCCGAATGCGATCATTCCAAGAAATGCTGCCCCGGCGAGGATCAAAGAAATATTATCAGGCGATGTATTGCTTTCCACGGCCACACCAATCACGGGCAATCGATTCATCAGGTACTGTCCTGGCAATTCCTTGCTTACAAAAATTGACGAAATATCCACCAAAGGAAGGAGGAAACAAAGCAGCCCTTGGCTTAACAGATAGGCCCTGTTCCACTGGTAAAAAGTGAGCCTGCTCAGAACAACGTAATAAAATATATAGACGAGCGAAAGGCCTGCAGAAACTCTTAACAAATAATTCATTAATGATTCCATGGCTTATTTTTTTTTGCCTTCGATCATGTCAATAATTTCTTTCAGATCTTTCGGGCTAATATTTTTCTGCTCGGCAAAAAATGCAACCAATTCCTTATAAGAATTACCAAAATGCTGTTTCACAATGCTGGTGAGAAAGCCCCTCTTGTATTCCTTCTCCTCTATCAGAGGCTTGTACAGGTACATATTTCCAATCAACCGGCTTTTTACATATCCCTTTTTTTCAAGATTTTTTACTGTAGAGGCGAGCGTTGTATATGGCATGGGATCTCCATCCATCTGCTCAAGGAATGCCTTTACATTTCCTTCCCCCGTTTTCCAGATGGCCCTCATGGCCTGCTCTTCCTGTGGTGTCATTTTTTTCCACATAACTACGATGTTTTCGTAAATCTACGAATGTTTCGTAGAATACAAAAAATTATTTTCTACTTTCGAAAATTTCTTGCCTGACAGAAAATCAGAAGCGAAAGAGCATAAAAAAGCCACACCCGAATAAGTGGGTCTGGCTAAAAAAACTCAAAAACTAAAACAGCAAAAATTAGCGGCGGTCTTCTGCCGGCTTCACAGTGATTTGCTGACCATAAATGCTTTTTCCATTCAACAACTGCATGGCTTCCTGAGCCTCGGATTGTTTTGCGAATTCAACAAAACCAAAACCCTTGCTTTTGCCAGATTCGCGATCCATGATCACCTTGGCGGAGTAAACTGTGCCGTAAAGCTCGAACATCTCCTGGAGGTCCCTGTTGTCCATGTCGAAAGGTAAGCCGGCGATAAATAACTTCATAGGGGGTATTTTTGTGCAAAGATAAGCATTAATAGATCAAAGTTTTTTCAAAGCATCATCAAGATCTGTGATCAGATCTTCTACATTTTCAATTCCGACAGAATATCGGATCAGACTTTCCGGAATTCCCAATTGTTTGCGTTGCTCCTCAGTAAGCTCAACGTGTGATGTAGTCCGTGGTGGACCAGCGAGTGTACTGACCGAGCCGAGGCTGGCAGCAAGATGGACAAGTTTCAGTGAGGGCAGGAATTTTTTTACAAGGTCGTAGCCCCCGTCCAGGGAGAAACTAAGTATCCCTCCAAATCCCCGCATTTGCCGGCTGGCTATTGCATGGTCCTTATGTGTTTTCAGTCCCGGATAATAGACTTCACTTACCCTGGCATGACCGTATAAAAATTCCGCAATCCGCTGTGCAGAAGTGTTCTGTCTTTCGATCCTCAATTCGAGGGTCTTCATCCCCCTGGCAATCAGGTAGGCTGGATCGGCCTGCAGGCTCGCGCCATTGATTTCACGGAATTCAAAAACTTTTCTCACCAGGTCTGCCGTGCCGGCAAGAACTCCTCCCATCGCATCGGAATGACCACAGAGAAATTTTGTAGCGCTGTGTATGACGAGGTCCGCACCAAGCAATAAGGGATGCTGGTTAATGGGTGTTGCAAAAGTATTGTCGACCACAACGATAGCCCCTGCCTTTTTCGCTGCAGCTGAAAGCCGGGCGATGTCTACAATTTTCAGGGTAGGGTTAGTGGGTGTTTCAAGATACACAAGGTCGCAACCTCCTGCGATCGCCGCCTCCATTTGTTCATGGTCGCCCGTTTCACAAAGTTCAACCTGTACATTGAAGCGGGGTAGAAAATCCAGAAACATCCTGCTGGTGCCTCCATAGCTGTCTTTTTGTGAAACAACCTTACGTCCAGGACCAAGAAATGTAAAAAGAGTATTGCTGATCGCCGCCATACCTGTAGCAAATGCGGTAGCGGCACCGGCATTTTCAAGTATCCTGATTTTTTCCTCCAGCACCCTAACGGTAGGATTGGTGTTCCGGCTATAGATAAAGCCACTTCTTTTCCCGGTAGCCACCTCATACCATTCATCAAGGTCATGATAGGAAAAAGCCACACTGTTGACCACAGGTGAACTCAATACGCCCCTGACATCAAGATCTTCCTCGCCTCCCCATACCGCGCGTGTGCCATTTTGCATTGGATTAAGATCCATAATTGTCTTTTTTATTTGGCCGTAGCCTGCGATTTTTTCAAATAGTAATAATATACTGGTATACCCAGTGCGATCAGGCCCAAACCGATCATGGATTTTTGGGTGTCCCTGAGGATGGTAACCACCACAAGAAGCAGGCAGAAGCAGGCGAAAAATGCCGGAAGCACTGGATATCCAATCACTTTGTATGGTCTGTTGGCGTTAGGTTCCCTTCTCCTTAGTAATATCACACCGAGCGCGGTGGATCCATAAAAGATAAACGAAGCAAAAATCAGTAGATCTGTGAGGTCATTGAAGTTGCTGAACCAAAGCAGCACTATTGCCCATAACCCCTGCAATACGATTGCGGTAGAGGGGGTTTGAAATACGGGATGTATCTTTCCTGCACCTTTCAGAAAGAGACCCTCGCGGGACATTGCAAAAAATATTCTTGCGGCTGTGAGGACCGTTGTATTTGTGCAATTGAACGTGGTGAACAAAATAAGCACACTGATGATGACCATCCCAATGTTGCCGCTGATGACATTCGCTACTTCAACTGCGGCAATGGTATTGGCCTTTCCGTTGATCGCTGCAAGTTGTTCTACCGGCATTACATACAGGTAGACTGCATTGAGTGAGAGATACACGAGTATAACGATCAGCGTGCCCACTCCCAGCGCAAGTGGAATATTCTTCTGGGGATTTTTTATCTCCTCACCGATAAACCCAAGGTTGTTCCACCCTTCGTAACCCCAGAAAGCCCCCAGTGAGGCGGCAAAGATGGCTGTGAACAATTGCCATCCCTGCGGCACCAATACAGATGGCTGAAAATTTGAAACAACACCCCTATCGGAAAAAATGCCCGAGCCCACAAAAAGAGCAATCACAATAAAAATACCGATGATCATCACCCGGCTCAGCCTTTCACTGAACACGACGCCGCGGTAGTTGACTATGCTGAGGGTGATGATCAGCAACGAAGCAAGAATTTTTATACTGATATAAGATCCAAAAAGATGAACTTGAGGAAGTGGCACCAGCACACTAAAAGATTCAGAGAAGATAAATGCAAGAGCAGCAATGGTCGCAGATTTCATCACCGTAAGGTTCGCCCAGCCATAAAGAAAGGCGAAGAGCTTGCCATAGATCCGGTGAAAATACCTGAATTCTCCTCCGGAAGCCGGCATCATCGATGCAAGTTCCGCATTACATAATGCGCCTGCAAGACTGATCAAACCAGCAATAATCCAGCAGATCATAATGATCATGGGCGACTGCAAACTTTCAGCCATTGGGGCAATCTTCTTGAAGACGCCAGATCCGATGATCCCGCTGACAACCAGCAGGATCGCAGGCCAGGTAGTAATAGTTCTCTTCAGGCCAGGCTTTTCTATCATAGTTGATTTTATAGTTATTGAAAGCTACCTGATAAAATTGTAAATATTCCTGGAAACATTGGCCAGCGTATTGTTTACCTCGTCATAGTTTGCCACCCCGGCAGATAATAATACTACCACGTATTTTCTTCCATCAGGAAGGAATACAATTCCCGAGTCGTGAGATATGCCGGCAATGGACCCACTCTTGCTCGCTACTTTTACACCGGGAGGTAGTTTCTTCGCGATCTTATCCGTAAAATGCTGGTCCATCAGAATTTTGATCATTTCCTGAGAAGCGTTTTTATCCACCGCATTGCCTGTGGCAATCTTCTCCATAATGAGCATGAGGTCGTAAGCCGTCACAGTATTATTTAAACCTTTTTCAAATGCTTTATCATCTTCAACACCCCTCAATACCTGTATGTCCCGGGCGCCAAGCTCACGCATGGTAGCATTTGCATTTTTAGCACCGATAAAGTCGATCATGATGTTGGTAGCCAGGTTGCTACTCATCGTGATCATGCGATGGAGCACGTCGAAGAGAGGCAGTTTCTTTCCCACCTGGTGATAGAGGTCAAACTCACTATCATCGGCGGAATCGAGTGAATAAGTACTGCCGTCGACGATACTTTTAAATTCATTCTTAATTAAAATGGAGTCGGTGATCCGGAATTTCCCTGCTGCTGCCTGCTTATAGGTCTCGATCATCACGGGAGTTTTCATAGTACTGGCGGCATGAAAGTTTTCCTTTTCATTGATAAAAAAGGTTTTTCCCGTGCTAAGGTCCTTCATGGCTACCGCGAAGCGGCCTTCAGGGTGCCTTAAAAATTCTTCGGAAATAGCAGCGTGTAAATTCGCAGTGTCCATGATCTTTTCGTTTATGGGCCTGAGGTGAAGGTCATCAAAATCCAGGTCACCATCTTCATTGGCCACTTTCAGGCTCGCCTCTTCAATACTGCCGTTTGGGCTCACAGTGAAAGTCAGAAAGGCGTTGCTTTCAATCGGCATGTTTCGGAACCTGGCAAGAAAACTGTTATAACGGTAATAGCTAAGGTCTGCGACAAAATGGGCCGAATTCGAGAATCTGAGTACCAGGCCTCTCGATTCTGCCTGTATCATCACCTTGCCTACAATTTTATCATAATAGGTACCAGCATATCTGTTCAGGGGTAATGTCATCGTTTCGATGCTGTCCCTGGCGTAGGTTGGGATTCTATTTTTTGCCTTGTCCTGCGCAACGGCCGAATCCTGTACGGCTTTATAGCCCCGGATCCAGTCGAAGGTTTTGTTTTGCATGTAATGATCAAGCACGTGATTGATGATCGCCCAGTAGGCACCGGTTGATTGCTGATTGGTGAGCACCGCAATGCCAAGTTTCAAATCCGGCACCATGGCGATCTGTGAAACAAATCCCTTCAGTGCACCACCATGCCCCACGATCTTATATTTTCCATAATTGTATGCACGGAATCCGAGAGCATAGCCCCAAAAATTGCTTTGTGAAGGCTTGATCGCTTCCGCAACCTTTGTGATTGGTATCGGCCGGACAACCCTCCATAGCTCTGACGCAGCTGATGGCTTTAACAATCGACCGTTTGAGGGTGTTCGACCCGAGTCCAGCTGGGTGATGAGCCAGTTGGCCATGTCTGCCGCAGAAGAAACTATACCTCCCGCAGGATCCCCGGCATCGCCGATGTTGATCTGTCTGAAACGGTCGACGGCAATCACACTGTCACCATATCGCGCATGGGCAACCGCGAAATTGGTTTTCGTGGCCATATCGGAAAATCGCGAGACTGAATTTTTCATCCCCACTTTGCTGAATATCTTTTTGCTGATAAAATCCTCCCAGCTCATACCAGAGACCCTGGCAACTACTTCTCCGGCCGCCAGGTAGAGGATGTTATCATATGCGTAGGTGGTTCTGAACCCATGTGCCAAAGGAATATCTTTAAGCCTGCCGAGTATTTCCCTGCGGCTGTAAAAAGATGGGGGGAATAGTAAAACGTCAGCGGCATAGGCGGGAAGACCGCTATGATGTACCAGCAGGTCCTTTACGGTCAGATTCAATGTTACATACGGATCACTCATGCGAAACCAGGGCAAGTGGTCGATGACCTTGTCATCCCATTTCAGCCTGCCCTCGTCTACCAGCATCGCCAATGCCGTAGCAGTGAAAGCCTTGCTGTTAGAGGCAATTAGGAATAATGTATGTTCGTCTACTGGCGCAACGCTATCTTTTTTCTTTGTTCCATAACCTTTGGCAAGAATGATCTTGCCATTACTGACTATACAGACGCCGGCGCCCGGCACATTGAAGGTTTGAAGTACCTGTTGAATATATTTATCCAGACCTGGCAGTGGTGCATTTGGTCTTCTGGGCCTCGCCAAACTGAGAAGAAATAAGCAAAATCAGGGTGCAGAATAAATATTTCATCGCAATAATAAAAAAGCACTACAACTCAGCCAACCATTGTTGAGCTGCAGCGCATGTCAAATATATTTGCCAGTATTCAGTATTCGCAGTTTGCGATCAACCAGCTCCGCCATCATCTTCTTCCACTTTGGCCGCAACGAGTTGGCTATTGATCAAACCTCAATCTTTCTTTGAGACTGTTCACTTCAGGTACATTCGCTCCATTACGACTTGTTTCAACTGTTGGGTAAGCCAATCTCCTGATAAATTCGTCGAGAGAAGCTCCGGTTGGCAATTCAAAATCTTTATACTTATAATCGAATCGCCGTGCTATCCACCCAGGCCTCGGGATTGAGGAACATCACTACATACTTTTCCTTGAAGATCAGATCCAGAGTAATATTCGAGGCCCCCACCCCAACAACCGGGTTCGCCAGGTAAGCTTCCATATCTGACTCGGCCACTCCAAGTTTGGTCATGTGAGCTGTTAATGCCAGCGATATATGCTGCGTATGCCCCTGGAAGATCGTCGTTTCTGAAGGAAGCTTCTGCCCTGATGAATTCGGTTTCAGCATTTGTTATCATGAGCAATGGCGCTCCGGCAGCTGAATAAAAACCGTCCAGAGAAAGATAAGACTCTTCCTCATCGGTTCCACTTCCGATGCGTCCCTCTCCATTTGGCGTGCCCCTGTAATCGCCAAATTGTGTGATCGTGGCAATTCTTGGCAATCTTGGATCCATTACTCCAAATGTTGTTCCGTTTAACGCATCAACAAACTGAGTGCTGAGCCAACCGTCGAGGTTTAGATTAGCATTGTCTACAGCAACCTCGTTCCATGGACTCAAACCTTCAAAAGCTGTGAGCATGGCATCATCGTCGTTGGATGTGTAGGCCTTATCAAGCGCAGCCAGAATTTCAGCAGGCGAATATCCCGCAGATTTGGATACCTGGTTCAGGTATCTTGCTTTCAGTGCATATGCCGTTTTGATCCATGCCTCTGTGTCTCCGTGATGAATCAGGTCGCTTCTTGAATCAATTTCAAAGCCATTGCCGTCTTTTTCCAGATCCGCTATCCCCTCATCGAGCAGATTAAGAGAGGTGGTATATAATGTAGCCTGATCGTCGAATGCTGGCACCAGAAGGTTCAAACCCTCCAGGGCCTGGCTGTAAGGCACGTCGCCAAAAGTATTGATCAGCAAATTGATATTGAATCCGAGGAGAACTTTGGCAATTCCCTGGTGATGAGGCGAATTCTGGACAGCGGCTTTATCAGCCAGTTGTTTCAGGTTTGACATGGCCGTATAGAAATTTGTCCATGCGGTTGAATAATCCACCTCGTTATATATATCCGCATCGCTGCCACTTGAATTAGAAGCAAGGTATTGTGTGTAGTATGACGTCACATCTCCGAGGGAGTATACATTGGAGCCTGTCTTAAATGTAACGGTTGCAAGCAAACCATCCAACGGAGGATCCTGTACAAGATTTGGATTATCAAGTTTATCCAGGAATTTATTGCAGGCACTAATATTCGTCAACAGTATAAAGAGAAACGATATTTTGATGATTGATCTCATTGTTTCCTGATTTAGAAATTAAGGTTTACAGATAAGATATAGTTGCGCGTCGCGGGATATGTGAATCCTGCGAAACCATCTGATACACTACCCGCGTTCGTTGAACTCGATTCAGGATCGAAAGTGGAATACTTGGTACTGAGCCAGAGATTATTCCCTGAGAATGTAATACTGGCGCCCTGAAGGATTTTTGTCTTCTGAACAAGTGCAACTGGAACAGAGTATCCCAGGCTGAGTGTACGTAGCCTGAGCCAGGAAGCATCCTCAATGAAATTTTCTGAAGCTGCCCTGTAATAAGCGCGGTAATAACCTGCCGATCCATAGTTCACTCCATCAGGTCCAGTGCCCTGGCCCAGCCATACTGGTTTCGTATTGGCAGTTCCATCGGCTAGTACGCCGGGAAACACTTTGATATCATTGCGATGTTCCGCATCCTTCTGTAACGCAAATGAAGCGAGGAAGTTGGCAAATTGATTAAAACGATAAACCCCCTGTTGCGCGTCAAAGAGAAAATAAAGATTAAAATTCTTATACCTGAGTGTACTGCTTAAACTTCCGATCCATTTTGGCTGCGAATTGGCAATGTATTGTTGTTTGGAAGCAGGATTCAATACCGGGAAACCGTTGGTGCCAATTACAATCGGAAGATCCTTCTCCAGCACTTCCGGGTTTTCTTCCTTGTCGCCGTAATAACGCTGATAATTTCTTCCAAACAATGCTCCCACCGGATAACCAGGAACATATTTCTGAGTTACCGTAGAACTGGAGTATCCAAACTGGCTACCCATCGTGATTTCCGTCAGGTCCGGATAAATACTCAACACCTTGTTTACGTTCCTGGTATAGTTGACCCTGACATCCCAACTGAAATCCTTTGTCTGCACGGGAGTTCCGGATATGCTGATCTCAAGCCCTTTATTTCTAATGCTCCCGAATTCAAGTAGATTTGGTCATAACCACTGGTAACCGGCACCTTAACCGGGATGATCAAGTCCTTGCTGGTATTGTTGTAGTACGTGAAGTCAAGTCCCAGCCTGTTTTGAAGGAACCGCAATTCAAAGCCAGTTTCGTAGGAAGTGGTGAACTCAGCCACAAGATTGGTGTCGCCAATCTGATCCGAGAGATTGAACGGACTGACATTGTTTGTGAGTGGCGAACCAATTTCAAAACCCGAAGAAGTGGCATACGGAACAGCATCCTTGCCAATTCCCGCCACCGAGAATCTCACCTTACCAAAGCTCATCCAGGTTGGCAGGTTGAAGTTTTCTGAGAATACATAGCTAATACTGGCGGAAGGATAGAAGAATGAACGGTTCTCTTTTCTAAGAGTGGAGGTAATGTCATTTCTTCCTGTCAGTGTCAGGTATAAATAGTTATCCCAGCTCAATGTCCAGTCGGCAAACAAGCCGATAATCCGGTAATCCCTGGTACCGGATCGTCCGGTAGTTCTTTTGACATTTGACAAACTATAAAAGGTCGGGACGATGAGCGTGTCGCCATCTGTATACTGGTAACTCTTCTTGGTCTTATACAAGTCATGACCAATTTTCAATGATGATTTCAGGTGGGTCCCGATGGAGTTCTTAAAATTCAGCATGAAGGTTGAATTCAATACCGTGTTCGTGGCATTGTACACATTCATAACTCCATTTTCGAAGTCGCCAAGTGAATAAAGCTCGTCGGGAACACCAAGGGGGCCTGGCTTTGTAAGGACGCGGGAATCATTGTAGTGATCAATTCCAAAACGGTAGCTCACGTCAAGCCATTTGAATGGAGAATAGGTGATGTTGCTATTGGAAATGATCCTGTCCACATCGTCAACATAATGCGTTCCGTACAAAATGTAGATCGGGTTCCAGTTATCGGAACCTACAATTGTTTTCTGCGAACCATCTGGTTTTATGTAATCCCAGATGTCCCACCTCGGGGCAAAATATATTAGATTCTCATTATACCTGTCTGCATTTTGCCTGCGACCGCCGGATTTAATATAATTCAGGGAAGTTCCAAACCTCAGCTTATCCGAAAGTTTGAAGTCTCCGCCGACCTTTGCAGAATAATTCCTGTAATCGGTAAATGGCATGATGCCATCCTGGTTAAACTGGGAAAATGCAGCACTGAAGGTGGCGTTTTCATTTCCACCCGAAATATTCAAACTATTTCTTATTGACTTGCCTTGTTTGTACCCATGCTTGAAATTGTTGAAGAGTTTATCCGGGTGAGTGGGGTCGATGGCCTTCGCTTCCGCGATAGTAGGCCCAAATCCAGGCCAGAAACTGGATGAATCATAAACACCAAGGTTACCCTGTGTATAGATGCCCTGTGTTTCGGGATATTTGTTGATCTCATCAATACTTCCCGTGCTGGTAAAATTCACTCTGAGTTTACCCGCCTTTCCCGATTTGGTAGTGATGATGATCGCGCCCGTTGCCGCCCTTAGACCATACAAGGCTGTGGCAGCGCCACCTTTGAGGATATTTACTGATTCAATGTCATCCGGGTTGATGTCTGAAGCCCTGTTTCCCACACTTAGTAATTCACTTCCGTCTTCGGTGTCAGTGGCATTGTCGATAGGCACGCCATCAATCACGAATAATGGTTGAAAATCCCTGTTTGGGTCGAGAGAGTTTATGCCACGCAGCAAAATCTTGGCACCCTGTCCCGGCGCACCACCTCCTGAATTAATCTGGAGGCCTGTAGCCTGTCCCTGCAAGGCATTCACGATATTCGATTGGTGACTAGCCACCAGCGCATCGCCCTTTACTTCCTGTGCCGAGTAACCCAATTCCCTTCTTTCTTTTTTGATACCCAACGCAGTTACCGTAATCTCGGTCATATTCGTAGTGGCATCTCCCTGAAGAGTCATATTCAAGTCAGTAATTTGATTGCTCGATACAACTACTGATTTCGTCTGAGGAAGATAACCAATCGCCGAGATCTGCAGCCTGTAGGTGCCAGGAGCAATTCCGGAGAAAGAGAACCTGCCATTGTCATCCGCCGCAGTACCTATTTTCGTTTCCATTATAAGGACTGAAGCATTCACTACTGCCTCCCCTTTCTCATCCACCACTCTACCCCTGATCCCTCCATTGTCCAGGATATTTTCCGACTCAACGCCGATAGAAGGTCTGTTCTTCTTGACAATAATGTTGGAATTGACTACCTCATAACTTAGACCAGCAGACGAAAATAACTCGGAAAGGAGTTTTTCCAGACTGATATCCTTTGCCGATAATGACACCCTGCCTGCCGCATTGATGTCGGCGGTACGAAAGGAGAAGGAATAGCTGGTTGATCCTTCTATACGTTTCAAAGCTTTTTTAAGGGAAATATCTCTCAGATCAATAGACAGCCTGGTTTTGCTCAGATCCTGACCTGAAGTACCCGCGGCGAGCAGCACGCCGTTCAATGTCAACAGGAAGGCCAGGGTCATCACTCTCATAAATAACAGTTTCATTTTCCGGTCATTCACCTGGTGATGAAATGCCCGTGCAAAGTAAATACCGGCAGCGAGGCTACCATGCATTTTTGGATAAAAACTCATAGTTTTGGTTGGTTTAAAAAATTCTCAAACAGGATTAACTTTAAACTCCGGACCGTACCAGCTCGCGACTGGCGGTCCTTTTTATTCCATCAGCTCATAGTTGACTTCTGTTGTGTTATTTAGTGATAAAATAAATTCCATTTCTGAGTTCGAGCCTGGTTTCCGTAAGTCGGCAGAGAATGTCAAGTGCAGGTTCAATTCCATTTTCCCTCTTGAAGGCCGTTGACACGCGAAGCGTTGTTACCTGTGGCGCAGCAACCCTGATCTGAACATCGTACACTCTCTGCAGGTCGGAGATAATGTCCTGGATCGAATAATCATCGTAGTCGAGGTTTCCTTTATGCCAGGCGAGGTTATCAGGCGACTTCAGTTCTTTTTCCTTCACCTTCTGATCCTTGCTACCAATGCTCACTTCCTGCCCCTTGGTCAGCAAGGCCACCTGTTTATTGGCATAATTAACCTTTACCTTTCCCCTGTTCACCGATACCGTTATCTTTTCCAGGTCGGGATATGCCTTGATATTAAACGCAGTACCCAATACCTCCGTACTGACCTTGCCTGTATAGATGATGAATGGTTGTTCAGCAGCATGTTTGACATCGAAATATGCCTCACCCTTCAGATAAACTTTCCGTGCTGATCTTTCAAAGACCTTGGGAAACTCGAGTGTACTGGCCGCATTGAGCCACACCTGGGTCGAGTCAGGCAGGAGCAAATATTTGTATTCTGAACGTTGTGTGTACTTTTGGAGCGTGGGCGCCATGTGGCGCTGCTTTATCTGCGTAAATGGGGTAGCCTTTTGGGTAAACCGGCTGAACCAGATCAAGGTTGCAGCAGCAACTACGACTATCGTAGCCGCTATCGCGAGGGATTTTCTATAATTTTTTCCGGCGGGCATGATGTGCACAGGTTGTAGTCCGACTTCTTTAAAAGCCTCTTCAACGGCAGCATCGTAATTATCGGGTTTCAGTGAAGCAAAAAGTTCGTTATATTCTTCACGTGAGCAGGTGTTGTCCAGATATTTGCGAAACAGGTATTTAATCCTTTCATTCATCAATGGCTGGACCGGAAAACCACCGGTTACTATGAATGACGAAGCTGAGGGTTACTATTCCTATCCGAAGGAAAGTTTTTTTTGAAGAAACTGCAATGCGAGCGTAATCTGGTTCTTAACCGTATGTTTTGAGATAGAAAGTTCTTCGGCAATCTCCTGGTAGCTGAGACCGCTTTCCCTGTTGAGGCGGTACACCAGCTGGCGTTGCTCCGGCAATTCCTGCACAGCCTTTTGCAGGATCTTCACAGCCTCCCTGCCCTCCATCGCCTGATACGGATTGTCGGCGGACTGACTGAGAGACGACCAGATCACGGCCCTCAAACGTTCATCGGCCGCAGCCTTGCGTAAAAAATCAACCAGCTTGTTACGAAGAACGCGGTGTAACCAGGCTTCAGCATTTCGGAGTGCCGGAAGCTCATTCCGGTGCTCCCATAATTTTACGAAAACATCCTGAACCAGGTCTCCTGCCTGCATTCGGGACTTGGTGACGGTAAAAGCGATCCTGTACAATTGCTGGTGATACTGGTTGAACGCAGAAGTGAAAAGATCTCGCAGACGTTTGTCATCAATGCCGGGGTTTGTTAGGTGAATATCTGCCATCATCTCGCCTCGTGTTTGTTATTGAAAATAAGAAAATACGAATTAACGATAAAATAATACTTATATATTTTGATTCTTATCGCCGGAAACCAAAGTACCGGATAAGTCAGGTTGATCGGGGTTTTAGATTGGCCGGACATTCGGAGCTGTCGGTTTTGTTCTATTTTCTCATTTTGGCCTCTGTTAGGTTTGTGATGAATTAAATCACAAATAATTTTTTCGTTATGAGCAAAGTATTCAGTTTGAACAACGACCAACACCCCGGAGAGATTCTTTTGTTGGGTGGAAAAGGAAAAACCGGAAAAAAGATCGCAGACCGCCTGTCGCGTCTCGGCCAACCGTATCGCTACAGTTCCCGCCAGGGTGAGCCGCGGTTCGATTGGGAGGACCAGTCGACATGGCGGCCGGTCCTAAAAAACAGCAAATCAGTTTACATCGCCTATCAGCCCGACCTTGCTGCGCCGGGAGCAATTCAAAAAATCAATGAGCTTACTACACTGGCAGTAAGCGAAGGAGTGACCAAACTTGTGCTGCTTTCTGGCAGGGGGGAAAAGGAAGCAGAGGATTGCGAAAAAATAATAATGGACTCGGGTGTCGACTGGACCATTCTTCGCTGCAGCTGGTTCAACCAGAATTTCAGTGAAGGGTACCTGCTGGAACCCCTTCAACAAAACTATGTTGCCTTACCTGTCCCAAATGTTTCCGAACCGTTTGTTGACACAGATGATATCGCCGATGTTGCTGTGGCAGCTTTACTGTCCAGTGCACATGTGGGCCAGCTCTATGAACTGACCGGTCCCGATTTATTGACTTTTGAGGAGGCGGTAAAAATAATTTCAGAAGCGTTGGGCAGAGAAGTGGTATATGAAAAGGTTAGTTTTGAGGACTACAGCTCTGCGCTACTTGCTTACGGCGTACCACAGGAAATGACAGACCTGCTAAAATACCTGTTTATAACGGTACTGGACGGCCGAAATGCGAATGTTACTGACGGAGTCGAAAGAGCGCTGGGACGCAAGCCAAAAACTTTTGCTCATTTTGTGAAAGAATCTGTTAGCGCCGGAGTCTGGAACCTTTTGCAGGAAACATATTAAACTATAAAAAGCCAACCTTATGTTCAGTACCGCCAACCTGGTTTACTTCTTCGCGGCCTTGTTTTCCGCACTGATGGGAGGATTGTTCTTCACATGGTCAAATGCCATTGTTCCCGGGCTCACCCGGATTCCTGATCATGGCTATATCTTAGCCATGCAATCAATCAACAGGACCATTCTTAACCCTTTGTTTTTATTGATCTTCATGGGGACCAATCTCATTCTTCCCCTGGCTGTATGGTTTCAATACAAGGCGGGAGAAGAACCAGGATGGTGGCTGATGGCTTTGGCTGCCCTTGTTTACATCGTCGGCGTATTCGGTGTTACCGTGGGAGGAAATGTTCCCCTGAACCAAATGCTGGAGAAGTTCTCCTTAACCACAAGTACCGCCCAGGAAGTGAAGGAATTGAGAACTGCATTTGAGGGCCGCTGGAATAATCTGAACCTGATAAGAACCTGGGCATCCGTTATTTCGCTGGCCCTTGTAATATTGTCTCTCCTTACCCGATCAACTGGTATGAAGGACTCATAGTTTGATCAGCCGGTACACCTTCATTCCTTTGCCTGAAGTTACTCGGAAAAAGAATACACCCTTTTCCATCCTTCCGGCAGGTATCTGGTTGTGGCCTTTTTGCAGTAAACCCGTACCCAGGCTTTGGCCCAGTGTATTGAACAGCTCATATTCTCCCTGTGCATCAGTATCGAGTTCGATGGCATCGCGGATCTGTACCCTGAAGAATCGTACTGAACCCGTCCTGCCTGTTAAGGGAAAATAAAGTGGTTGATCGAATTTCTTTAATGGATGAATGAAATTTACAGATACCGTATCTTTTACTGATTGCAGAGATAGATCATTGGAAACGCTGAGCTCCACAACGTAATCACCAGGAATATGATAACGGTGAACGGCAGTTCTTGTGTCGGCACTGGTTCCGTCACCAAAATCCCAATGCCAGTGTGCAGGAGGACTCGCAGGGTCGCAGGAACTTGCATTACCTGCAAACCGGTATCCAAACAAACCGTCATTAAAAACTTCCGCCGAAGCAGTAAGCCTTGTGCTGTAACTAACGGTTATTGTGTCGGTAGTGCTGCAATGTTGTGAGTCGGCGCCGGATTGAAGCGTGAGCGAATAGGTTCCCGCAGTTCCTATCACGATGGATGAATTGTGGCTGCCCGTACTCCAGGTGTACTGATCTTCACCCACTTTTCCTCCTTCACGGGACCGCGGCGACAAAGTCACATTTTGTCCCTTGCAAATCTGAATATTTTCTCCAAGTGAGATTGTCGGCGGGTTCACCATCACCACGTTAACGGATCTTTTGTACTCATGGGTTGTACCATCAACTGAAAACAGTTTTAAAGACACTTCGTAACGGCCGGCATTTGCAAATTCATGAGTCAGTTTTCCGGTATTGTTTGAAAGCACCGGACTACCGTCTCCAAAATTCCATTCCCGTTTAATGACAGACTGATTGCACGCGCTTTCGCTCTCGTCTTCAAATGCAACCCTGACCGGGCCACACTGGTCTGGGTAATTATAAGCAAAAACTGGTACAATTGAATCGGTTGTCGAAACATACACAGAGTCAGACGCCTGGAGTCCTTCCCTCTTCACCGTCACACTATACCATCCTTCAGTATTGGCGGCAATAGTTCTTGTAGTTGCACCCGTGTTCCAAAGGTAGGTAGCACCAGCATTTCCTGCATCAAGCGTCCATTGAGAACCAGCGCATTTGACGATGGTATCCTGTCCGAGGTCCACACTGATCTGTGCCAGCTTGCCGGCTATGGATAACTGGTATGCGCCGAGACTGCCGTAGTTACCGAAGGCGGTTCCATAGTTTGGAAAATTTTCATTAGCATCTGCTGAAACAGTGAAATAATAATCTCCCGCCTGAAGCAAAGTATCGATCATCACCGAGATCGTAGATAAGGGGGAGTATGTTTTCTCTGGTTTCCCTTCCTGCCCAATCTTCAGAGTTAAATCGAGATTACCCACTCCAGGTCCTCCTGCGTGGGAGGAAACAATATGCAAAAAGGCTGGATCATCGAGGGAAATTTTAAAAACATCCCCGTCATTTCCAGAAGTAATGATGCCATTTTCGTTGATTTTTATACTGTCCCCCACCACTTCAACTGCCGATGCCCTGGCAGTTTCAAAAGTATTGCCGATATCGTCGGCCCTCAGTGGAAAGCCACTGGCCTGTATCCTGGCTATGTCGTCAACGATTGAATTGGAACATCGAACCAGACCATAATCCCATGACCCTATCTCTACGTTGTAGGTCGCGCCCATTATCGGCGCCCAGGAAGTTTCTCCGGTTCCAATCCCATATTCGTAGGTGTAGGTATTGACGCAGTTCTGATCATAACCACCATGATGCGGCAGATTCAGCGCATGACCTGCCTCATGGGAACACACGTCTCCAACCCATTTTGGATTACCCAGGTTGGATGAAAAGGCCCAGACCGGTGTATCATCTCCATAAGCCATGGAATTCAGGAAACCCACGCCACCACTAAAATCCGAATACCAGGAAGCGGTGGGTGTGATCACCACCCTGATCTTCCTGTTAAACACAGCCTGCTCATATACGAGGGAATCTGTTGTTACATTTACCTGGAACGGACGGTAGTCTTCGGCAACAATATTGAAAGCCGTCCGCACCTGGTCGGCAGTGTAACCGGAAGGCTCCGCATACCACGCCTGGTTGCTATGATAGCCCGACCACCGGCTGCTGATAGAACTGTAATGACCATCGAAATCAAGAAAGATCACCATGCCTTTTCCCTCTGGATAACTGTTGAGTATGGGAACTGTTAGATTTGACTGGGCGCACAGCGAATGAAAAGCCAATACAAGATAGCAGAACGGGAATAGTTTTTTCATCGCAGGTCTTAGTCCGTAATTAAATTTTTCTGCCGATCCAGAGGCTCAAAATAATATCTGTCATTCATGTTTTTCAGCACCAGCGCATCCGAATACTCCGGGTGATAGGCCGTTCCCGAATATGAAACCTGGTTGTTATCGGTGATTCGGCTGATGTTCATCCAGGCATGCTGATAATTTATTATTTCCATCGACATCGCCACCACGTGTTCATTCTTCACCTCCCTCGCCTTTATCATCACTTGTAAAAATGAGCCCCCGAAGGGAATGCGATAGGAATCACCCACCCTGCCATCGGAGCTGATCTTATCCAGCAAAGATCTTATGTCCGCTGAAGCAGAAGGTTGGAAATTGTCCTGTTTCTGATTGATCGTTTTTGTAAATAAGCGGGGCTTATTCACAATCTTATCTGGTGTCCTCGGAATCTGACCGGAGAGATCGTCATTGAAAAAAGATAGCACCAGCAATACGAGAAAATATCGCATAATTTTACTCTTCATCATTTCACCGCGGCTCTTTTCCATTTCTGGTATTGTTGGGGCGACTGTTTCATGATGGTTTTAAACTGTCTTGTGAAAAAAGATAAATTGTTGAACCCGGATTCAAAACAAACATCCGTCACCGAATACCTGGGATGATTCAGGAGACGTGAAGCATAAGCAATCCGTATCTCATTGACATATCTGGTAAAACTTTTCAGTGTGCGGGTCTTAAAATACCGGCAGAATGAGGTTTCTGTCATATTCGCTACCGCGGCAATGTCGGCAATCGAGATCCGCTCTTTGAAGTTCTTGTAAACATACTGGTTGATCGCGCACATCCGCTCTTCATCCTGCGAATGGTCGTACACATAGTCTTCGGGTGTCATATATTCATACTCATAGGATTCCCCAAGTATGATCAGCACATCCAATAATGCGATCAGCTTTCGGCTCTCCGCCATTTCGTGCATAGAAAGAAGAATGGCGGAAACTCTCTCAACAACTGATTTGTTAAACAACACTCCCCGCCTCGCCTTCCTGAACAGGTTGCGGATTGGTGTCAGTTCAGGTTTGAGGATGAAATCCGCACCCAGGAATTCTTCAGTAAACTGGAGGATGAGCCCAAATGGATTTTCATCTGGCTGGGTTTTGACATATTCGGGATTTTCCTGGAGCACGTGTGGAAAACTGGGCCCGAGGATCACCAGGTCGCCCTCTTCGAAATGCTGAAAGCCGTCTCCAATCACCGCGTCAGTCTGGCCTTTAATAAAATAAATGAGCTCCAACTCGGGATGGTAATGCCACCTGGTAGAGAGATCAAATGGTTCCCATTTGAACACATACGAACGGTTGGCCTGTGGGGTGATCAGGCGATAAGCTGGCAAGCTCATTAGACTAGATTTTCCTGAATGTTAAAGTTAAATACAATATAAGATAAAATACTTCATAAAGACTCAGGGTTTGCTTTTCAATATCAACACCCAGTCGCTTCCCCTGCCAATCGATGGTGGAGTAAAATTCTCTTCGCCCGAATTTTGAAATTGCCTGATCGGAATAGTGCTGTTGTCCCTTGGGTTGAACCAGGCAGCGGTCAGTTGCCTGCCGAGCTTTTTTGTATTGACTAAAATGGGCTGGCCATATGGAATGTAGACTAATGCGAATGTTGAATCCTTTGAAATCGCACCCGTACGGTAGTTCTGATCCTCGGCGTTATCGCTCTTTACAAGGTCCTGATCCGGCACCAGCTTATACCAGGGATAGGTTTGCAGGAGTTGGCGCATGTATCCTAACTGGTACGACCCGGGATGATCCAGTGCCACCCGCCATTTTGTTCTGGCGCCATTTACCGGTATTCTATCCGGTGCATACATCTGCCAGATATTGTGATTGCCATAAGTATGTCCAAGCGCTCCGGTAAACATACTCCAGTAGGCTGCCTGACGTGTGTCGAAATCATCCAGCCAGCCAAATTCGGCGGGTTTGAATTTGTTGGGGTGATCTTCGTATCGTGGTTCGCCGTCGAGATGTGGTTTCAGAGGTGTGAGCGAAAGGTGCTTCCTGTTATAAGTATAATTGGGTGAATTTGAAGCATGACCGGTCTGGGACATATGAAAATCTATCCATTCATCGTCTTTGAAAAAATCTGAAGAACTTTTGCTTCCCTGGGGATGAAAGGTGAAAAGATGACTGTGTCCGTCTCCCCTCATCAAGCCCTTTGCCATCGACCTGATGATCTCCTTGTCTTCATCGTCAATGATATTGCGGTCGCCACCCATGATCCAGATGATGGGTTTGTTTCGGTACCGCCTGCCGAGATACTCACCAAAGATCCCGGCATTTTCAGGAGTAAATATTTCAGGTCCTGCTCCCCAGGCCTTATTCCATTTGTCACCCCATGAGGGAAGCATTCCAATGGTCAGTCCAAGTTTCTGTGCCTCATTGACGATAAAATCAACGTGTTTGAAATAGGCCTCATTGGGCTTGGTCGGATCATTATCAATCAGCGGCTTGTCGCCGTAGCGGTTTGGCGTATTCAGTCCGTCAAGTTCGGCCAGCACCACGGCCTGAATTACGGTAAAGCCTTTATCGGCGCGGTTTTTCAGATACACCATCGCTTCCTCCCGGTTCAGCCTGTGAAATAATTCCCAGGCAGTGTCACCCAGCCAGAAAAAGGGTTTGCCGTTTTTGTATTGCAGGAAATGTTTATCAGCGCTTATATTTAACTGTGCTGAAGTTGAAAGAAAAACAATGAATAAACTGAGCAAAATGACGGCTCTGGAGATCATACCAAGGGCAATTTTTAGTGATCAAAAATTAGTCTGATCAGGAGCTGGCCAACATTACATTAATCGCGAGCAAAAGATTCAGGCGTTCAATCCTGAAGAATGAAATTGTTAGAACCGCAACCTGAGACTCTTGTAAAAATGCCTTTTAACCCTTAGATCTGCGGATCAGGCATTGTCAATAATTTCAACTATTCTATCCAGTTGACAACTTCCAGAGCAAAAAATAGGTAATCCTTTATCAGTCAGAAAGAATACTTCAGAGTTCGACCGTTTGATGCTGCGCAGGTATAGTTACAGATCTCACGCCATTCTTCAGCAGCCTTTCCCGGAAATTTTGTTGTACCTCATATTCGCCATGTACCAGGAACAGGTTGGTCAGCCTGCTTTTGTCCTGGCAATCCAGCCAGTTGATCAGATCCTCATAATCCCCGTGGGCGCTTAGGCTGTTGATCTCATCTACCTCAGCCTGAACATCAAAGTTTTTACCCAAAATATGAACCGACCGTGGATGTTGTTTCAACCGGCCACCGAGTGAATTTGGATCACAATATCCCGTGAGCATGATGGTATTTTTCGCATTGCCGATATTATTGGCGACATGGTGTTTTACCCGGCCGGCTTCCGCCATACCTGAAGCAGAGATGATCACGCAAGGGTCCTGCAGTCCATTGAGTCTTTTGGAGTCTTCTACCGCTTCAACGTATTCGAGTCCTTTAAAAGAAAACACGTCCTGATCCCGACGAAGCAATTCTTTAACCTGATCGTTAAAATCATCAGGAAATTGTTTGACTACTTTGGTGATGTTGATGGAAAGCATGCCATCAACGTAATATTTCATGGGTGGAAGCCTGTTCTCCAACTCCAGCCTGTTGAACATGAACAGGATCTCCTGCGTACGGCCCAGACTAAAGGCCGGCATAATAAGTTTGCCTTTCTTTTCGAGGCAGGTATGTACCAATTGTTGCAACAACCTGTTGTTCGCGCTGGTGGGAGTTTCATGTAACTTGTCTCCATAGGTTGATTCCATTATGACATGGTCCACCTGGGGAAATTTTTCAGGCGCCCGCAGGATCATGTCCTCGTACCTTCCAACATCACCACTGAAAGCAATCGAAACAGTTTTTCGCTGTTCCCTGATCTTCAGATTCACTGCGGCACTACCAATAATATGGCCCCCATCGGTAAACATCAGTTCTGTTTCCTCGTCGATGGTAAAATATCTTCCATAATTAACCATCTTGAACAATGGAAACACTCTTCTTGCATCTGCCTCATCATAAAGTGGTTTGAACGGAGGCCGACGATCTTTTGCTCTTTGCTTATTTACGTAGCCTATGTCCGCTTCCTGTATTCTTGCTGAATCAAGCAAAAGAAGTTCGGCCAGCTCGGCTGTGGCGGGTGTGCAGTATATGCTGCCCTTATAACCATCCTTCACCAGTTTTGGAATAAGGCCGATATGATCAATATGTGCATGCGATATAATCACAGAAGTGATTGACCTCGGGTCAAAACCCCAGTTGTTGTTCAAGAGCATCGTATCCTTTCCCATCCCCTGGAACATTCCGCAGTCGAGCAGAATTTGTTTTCCGGAGTCAAGGTGAATGAGGTGCTTGGACCCCGTTACTGTTCTGGCAGCGCCATGAAAGGATATCTTCATACGAAAAGTTGAAAATGAACAAAAAGCCGATCAGGACTTCGGAGATCTTGGAGACTCATAATAAACGGAGCTCTCAGCAATGCAGGAAAGGCAGAGTGTACGTTCGCGCCAGTTGAAAGAACAGCCACACGGATGCCTGTGAACAACCCGCCTATGATGCCGATAGATGCCTTAGATAAAAGAACCATGGGAATAAACTTATCTCTAAATCTCCATATTGCTAAATAAAATACATTTACCATATTTAATTTACTCTTGAATTGCCAGCGATAAAAAAATCTTACGATGATGAAGATATATTATAGTTTTTCGCTTTCTGTGATGATGTCTGTTTCAATAATGAGCTATGCGCAGCAGCCGGTGATAAATCCCGAATTGTTAAAAGGCTCGTGGAAAGCAAGCTGGATCACGTGTCCGGATGTATCCGCAAGGGCATATGGCGTTTATCATTTTAGAAAAAAAATCGACCTGCCGGAAAAGCCAGCCAAATTTATTGTGCATGTTTCTGCCGACAACAGGTACCGGTTATTCGTTAATAGTGTACCAGTATGCAGCGGTCCTGCGAGAGGTGATCTTTCCAACTGGTTCTTTGAAACCGTGGACCTTGCTCCTTTCTTAAAAACAGGTCAGAATATAATAGCCGCCCAGGTTTGGAACATGGGAGAATATGCTGCTGTAGCCCAGGTCAGCAACCAAACTGCCTTTACGTTGCAGGGCGACTCTGATGCGCAGGAAATTCTAAATACGGATGCATCCTGGAAAGTGACACGCAACGACTCCTATTCACCGGTATCTACAGACAATGGTTCTCGCCTGCATACCTATATGGTGATCGGCCCCGGCGATCTTGTGAAGGGCGGCAGTTACCCATGGGGATGGCAGAACGCCGGATATCAGGACAGCGAATGGAAAACTCCAATCCTGATCTCAAATCCTGTGACTACAGGATATGGCACCGACAACATCTGGACCCTGGTCCCCAGGACGATTCCACAGATGGAGGAATCAATGCAAAGAATCCCTGATCTGAGGCGAGTAACAGGGATGGACAAACGATTTAAAATTCCTGATGGAGCAAATACCATTACCATCCCTTCCAATAAAACCGTGAGCATTTTGCTTGACCAGCGATTTAATACTGTCGCCTATCCTGAACTGGTGGTTAGCGGCGGGCGAAACAGCGAGGTAAAACTCACCTATGCCGAGGCCCTGTTTAAAAATAATGAGAAGGGAAATCGTAATGAAGTGGACGGGAGGGAGATAATCGGCAACTATGATATTTTTCAACCTGATGGCGGAGAAAAAAGACTTTTCCGTCCTTTGTGGTTCCGCACTTTCAGGTACCTGCAGCTCGACATCACCACCAAAGACCAGCCCCTGGTGATCAACGACATTTATGGAAAATACACTGGCTATCCCTTCGTAGAGAAGGCCAGTTTCTCCAGCAATGATACCTCACTTAAAAGGATCTGGGACGTGGGTTGGCGCACTGCCCGACTCTGTGCTGGTGAAAATTATTTCGACTGCCCCTATTACGAACAGCTTCAGTACGAAGGAGACACCCGCATTCAATCCCTGATTTCATTGTATGTAACGGGCGACGACAGGCTAATGCGTAAAGCGATCAACGACTTTTACCAGTCACGGGTACCTGAGGGGCTTACCCAGGGTCGCTTTCCGAGCAACAGACTCCAGGTGATACCGCCATTTTCATTATACTGGGTGAGCATGCTTCATGATTACTGGATGCATCGTCGCGACAATGCCTTTGTCAGTAAATACCTCCTCGCCGCTGAAGGCGTGCTGGACTGGTATGAAAAAAGAATTGACAGTGCGAAGAGTATGCTGGGGCCAATGAAGTGGTGGAACTTTACCGACTGGAATGAGGCTTTTCCGAATGGCGTCCCACCCGGTGCCGATGATGGAAACAGCAGTATTGTATCGCTACAATTCGCCTATACGCTCAACCAGGGAGCGGAACTCTTCGCCTCTTTTGAAAAATCAGCTGAGGCTGATCATTACAAGGCTCTGGCAAAAAAAATTATTACCGGAACCTATGCTGAATGTTTCGACAAGGCGAAGAATGAAATGGCAGATACTCCGGAGAAAAATACATTCAGCCAGCATGCTGGCATCATGGGCGTGCTTTCGGGCAGTATACCCGCGGATCAGCAAAAACAGGTGTTGGAAAGAGTGCTTACTGACACGAGTCTCAGCCAGGCCACCTTTTACTACCGGTTTTACCTTACCCGGGCGCTGAAGATGGCCGGAATGGCCGAAGATTATTATTCGCAGTTAAAACCCTGGCGGGATATGCTGAATATTGGCCTGACTACCTTTGCCGAGCAGCCGGAACCTACCCGGTCGGACTGCCATGCCTGGAGTTCAAGTCCGAATTACGATTTCCTGGCCACCATCTGTGGCATCATGCCGGGGTCACCGGGTTTTGCTTCGGTGAAGATCGAACCGCATCCCGGCGAACTGAAAGAAATAAGCGGGAGCATGCCACATCCTGATGGCACAATAACGGTAACGCTCAGGCGAAAAGGAAAGTCAATCGAGGGCAGCGTTTCTCTCCCGGAAAAAGTGAACGGAACTTTCGTGTGGCAGGGCAAGGAATTGCCGTTGAAACCTGGAATGCAGAAAGTCAGTCTTTGAGAGATTTCACGCAAAAACGCAAAGAAAGCGCAAAGCCGCAATGGGCACTTGTATTTTTCGCCTTAGCGTCAGCCGTAGGCAGATTTGCCTTTGCGTGAAATCCTTACAATACCGCCTTCTTCATGGTGGGCGCCGCCAAATGCATCAGCAACCAACCGACGAGGTAACTACAACCGCAAATGATAAATATTATATTATAGCCCGTGCCAATATTTCCCAGAGCCTTGTAATGATCCAGTACCCAGCCGATGAAGATGGGAAAAAGTATTCCTCCGACCGAGCCGGCCATACTGCCGATGCCTACTACAGAACTGACGGCCTTCAATGGGAACATGTCGGACACTGTGGTGAATACATTCGCACTCCAGGCCTGGTGGGCCGCCGTGGCCAGACTGATCAGCCCCACTGCCTGCCAGATGCCGGTTGTGTACCTGGCCAGTATGATGGGCACCACACAACAGGCAAAAAAGAACATCACCGTTTTACGCGCCTTGTTCACCGACCATCCTTTCCTGATCAGGTAGCCCGGAAGATAGCCGCCGCCAATGCTCCCAATGGTTGTGGCGGTATAAACGACTACCAGTTCCAGACTGGGCTTTTTGAGGTCGAGTTGAAAGGTGGTCGCGAAATAAGAAGGCAGCCAGAATAAAAAAAAATACCAGACAGGATCAGTGAAGAATTTTCCAAAGATGAAGGCCCAGGTCTGCCGGAAGGAAAACAGGTGCAGCCAGTTGACCTTCCCGGAATCGGCATCTTCTGCAGTATCCTCAGCGCGTATGTATTGATATTCTTCCGCACCAAGTTTCTTTTGCCGCGCTGGTATCTCGTATAAACGCCACCAAAATATAAGCCAGATAAATCCAATAGCACCGGTTACTATGAAGGCCTCCTCCCATCCATACGCCCCGAGTATCGCAGGAACCATTATCGGCGCAACAAATGCCCCTACGTTAGCTCCTGAATTGAATATGCCCGTTGCCAGTGCCCTTTCCTTTTTTGGAAACCATTCAGCGACTACCTTGATTGCTGCTGGAAAATTGCCGGCCTCAGAAAGTCCCAGGAAGGCCCTTGCTATGCCAAATCCTAATGTGGTCTTTGCCAATGCATGACCCACAGCCGCCAGGCTCCAGAAGAATACAGAAAAGAAATACCCTTTTTTCGTGCCTATCCGGTCGATCCAACCACCGATCAGCAAAAATCCAAGGGCATAAGCCGTAGAAAAGGCCATTACGATGCGGCTGTAGTCCTGCTCGGACCAGCTGAATTCTTTTTCAAGGGTCGGCTTAAGCAATCCGATCACCTGGCGGTCGAGATAATTGATCGTAGTAGCAACAAAAAGCAATGCGACTACCGTCCACCTGAAATTACCTTTGCGGATATACATCATTGTTAGTACTATGTTCAGCTTCTATTGGAGCGGGCGGGGGCAATTCCGAAGTATTCCCTGGCATTCTGATAGCATACCTTTCGGATAAGGTCACCGGCTAGTTTTTCATCTTTAGGAATCAGGCCTTTTTCCATTTCGTCTCCCAGAAGGCTGCAAAGCACCCGTCGGAAGTAATCCTGTCTTGAATAGGAAAGGAAACTCCTGCTGTCGGTGATCATACCTACGAATGTACTTAGCACACCCATAGTTGATAGCGTGTTCAGTTGATCCTCGATTCCATCTTTCTGATCAAGAAACCACCACGCGGATCCAAACTGGACCTTACCCCTGATGCTGCCGTCATTGAAATTTCCAGCCATCGTAGCAAAAACTTCGTTGTCCGCCGGATTGTTGTTGTAAAGAATAGTCTTCGCCAGCTGGTTATTTTGATCCAGGGCATTCAAAAATTCGGAGAGCGTCCTGGCCTGGGCAAAGTCGCCAATAGAATCAAGGCCGCTGTCCGGGCCGATCTTCTCCGTCAACCGTTGGTTGTTGTTTCTGATGGCGCCGAGGTGAAATTGCTGTACCCAGCCATGCGCATGATACATGCGGCAGAGATGCAATAAAATGTGTCCCGTAAATGCATCTGGATTAGAGAAGTTTGCAGTTGGATCAGTGAGAAATTTCCGGAACTCAGCGTCCAGGTTGGAGGAAAATTCATCAACAGGAGGCATGGTTTCCAAACCGTGATCAGCAATGCGGCAACCCAGGTCATGAAAATAGCCTACTCTTTGGGCGAGGGCTTCAAGCAGCGTATCGATCGAATTGATCCTGACTCCGGACGCATCAGACAGTCGCCTGATATAATTCATAAATACCGACCTTTCCTGCAGTTTAAAGACTTTGTCTGGCCTGAATGAAGGAGAAACACGAATGGAAAAATTATCGTCCCTGATCGTTTTGTGAAATTCAAGTGAATCACAGGGGTCGTCGGTGGTGCCAACAAATTCAACTTTAAAATGCTGCAGCAGATTACGGGTAGAAAAAGCGGGTTTGGCGAGCATGTCATTGCAGGCAGCATAAATTACTGCCGCTGTTGATGAGGACAAAAGATGCGTGATGCCAAAAGGGTTATGCAATTCCATCAGCGTCCAGTGGAACAGTGGATTTCGGAGCAGATGCGGAACCGAATTCGCCCAGGCATTGAATTTTGCTTCCGGGCTCGAATCGCCGGTGATCAGGTTTTCAGGAACACCGAGGGCACGCATGGCCCGCCACTTATAGTGATCGCCTTTCAGCCAGATCTCCGTCAGGTCAGTGAATTGTTTGTTTCCCGCAATTTCGTCCGGTGGAAGATGACAGTGATAATCGATTATAGGAAGATTCGCCGCATAATCATAATAAAGTTTTGCCGCTGTCCTGTTCTGCAAAAGAAAATTTGAATCCAAGTAAGTACTATTTGGACTCCAAGTTAAAACTTAATGCGGAATGGAAATCACTACCTCATCGTTGCAAGCACTCCAACACTGGCGAGACGCGCAAAGTTGGGGTCCGGTGGGGTTACGTCGCCATAATGCCCGAACGACAAAGCGGTAAAAAGAATTCCAACCAGGTTTGTCGGTACAGGAACGCCGTTGCGATCGATGGTTACAGAACCGCCGGTGGGAACCTTATAAACATGTCCGGGATAGGTGCTTGATGTTACGAGTCCGTCGACAGGAACATGCAGGCTTTCACCGGGCTTGATACTATAGATCGCTTTAGGATCCTGTCCTGGATTATACTTAGAACTCTCGGGAATATAGTAAACTACTTCAGTGCTGTTGTTGACAACGAATGGCAGATTATTTTCGAGATCCGCCGTTGCGATATAACCAGTAAAGGTGGCGCTGAATGATTGAGGTTTGGCTTCAACAGCGGCGTTATTATGATCCTTGAGCAACATTGGGTTAACCAGGTAGAGCAGGGATACCAGCGCACAGCTGATCATACTGATGGGTAGAACGGTTTTCACTGGAATGGATTTAGGGTTTGAAGCATTGCTGCGACGGCGTAAAAGTAGAAAGAGAAATCAAAAATTCATAATAAAATAGAGTATTTTTTCTGGTTATAATAGTATTATTTTCAGCGATTTAGGCAACTCATCTCAATCAATACTCGAACTTTCTCAAACTGGGAGCCCTGAACCAGGTGATGATCACTACCACAATGGTCATACAGCCACCAAATATCACCGATGGAACAACCCCCATCAGTCTGGACGTTAGCCCGCTTTCAAACTGACCAAGTTCATTGCTGGAGTTGATGAACATGGAATTGACACTACTCACACGGCCACGCATATGGTCCGGTGTTTTGAGTTGCATCACGGTGCCCCGTACCACCACGCTTATGCCATCGAGCATGCCGGCAAGCATGAGTGCAAAAAACGAAAGCAGGAATATTGTTGAGAAGCCAAAAACGATGATGGAGGCGCCAAATCCCGCGATGGCAAAAAACAATTTCCTTCCCTGGGCACGTTTCATTGGGAAGAGGGTAAGGACGATTACGATGATGATGGAGCCAATGTCCGAGGCGCCATTAAGCCATCCAAAACCAATGGGACCAGCCTTGAGGATGTCCCTTGCATAAACCGGTACCATGGCCACCGCACCGCCAAAAAGAACAGCGAACATGTCCAGAGAAATGGCCCCCAGTAGTTCTTTGGTCCGGAACACAAAATTCACTCCCTCTTTTACACTCTCCCAGGTCTTCATCTGACCGGGTTTCTGCATCGCAGGTTTCGGCTTGATGCCTGAAAGAAAGATCAAGGAGATAATCATCAGTGAGCAGATGACTATCAGCGTTCCCATGTTTCCGAGAATCGCAATCGTAAAGCCACCGATACCATGCCCCAGCACCGAGGCCGACAACCAGCTTCCCTGGCTCCACGTGGTGGCATTTTGCAAAAACTGTCGCGGAACAATCATGGCGATCATTGCGGTAAAACTGGTGCCGGTGAAAGACCTGATTATGCCGGTGCAGAATACTGTAGCATAAATACAATAACTGATGTGAAGTTTATCGACGTGGTTATGAATGAAAGGTGTGGCAAAAAAAAGCAGGATGCTGGCGAAACAGATATATCCTGCTACGCTTTTTAGTAACAGTTTTCTTTTTTCGCTGGTGTCTACCACGTGTCCTGAATAAAGGGCCATTGACAAGGCAGGTACAACTTCAGACAGCCCGATGAGCCCGATAGCAAAAGGGTCGTTTGTGAGTTCATAAATCCACCATCCCACGAGGGTGGTCATCATTCGTAATGCCATCACGAAAAAAAATCTGCCGAGTATGAGGCTTTTGTATTCCGGGATTCTTATCGCTGCGAAAGGATCGTTGGTGACTTGTGACTGGGAAGGGCTTTCGTCCATAGCTGCGCGCAAAGTTAAACGATAAGCGCCAAATGGAGCAGCTGTGAAACGCTTTCATATCAGAGATAAGTCCACCAGATATACTTCTGGGCATTTTCTTCCCAGCGTTCAAACAATCTTACGAGTTGCTTTGATAAGTCTTCGTAAGTTATTTTTTTATGTTTGGCTGAAAATCTTGGCTCGGGCAGTTTACTGGGTTCGAGGGATACTTTGGTGGCGAACCAGGTTGTGTACAAACGGGGAACTGCGAGGCCAAGGATCATTCCTGGCAGACCATGAAAGGATTCCGGTCCACCGCTAACAGGGATCTCATCGGTATAAAATGCGGTGATGTAGACAGAATCTGCAATCCGGGTCACCGCTTTCCTGCACGAAAAACCCGCAATCTCCCGTTTCTCGGAGGAGATCCTCCATTGAAGATTTGCAACAGAATCTTCGATCAAAAATACATCTCCAAATATGTCTTTCGAGCTTTGGGACCTGCCAGTGGCGAAGTCTGTCTTGACAATATTTTCCTTTGCCGGTCCCAGCAGCCATGCAAATTGATATGCAGGAAGTTTTTCCGCGGGCTGATACAGCGTTTTGCCAGGAGAAAAACTGAGTTCAAAATTTGCATTGTTGAAAACGGGTTGTTTTGCGATAATATCCTTGAGCCCTTCCCACATGACCTCCTGACGGTGAATGTTGATCTTGCGTTCGTAAGTAATTGTTCCTGATGAAATAAAAACCGCCTGGCTTCTTCCGATCAGGAAATACAAAATGGCAAACAGGGCGAGCAAATATTTTTTAACCATAACTTATTTTGCCGGGTCGGCCCCTGGCGTTTTAGTAAAGCGGTAAATAAAACGAAGCATCCCGTACCTGGTGAGCGTATTGTAGGTATTTTCCGAAATAAAATTGCTCAAGGTCGTTCTTTCAAAGCCAATATTCTGGTTCAGAAGATCATACAGTTCCAGCCTGAATTCCCCTTTATCTCCTTTAAAAAATTTGCGCGAAAGGCTGAGGTTCCAACTGATCGCATTCCGGTTCCTGTCAAATGCCGTGGTTTTCTCCCGGTAATCAGCAACCACCCATGTTTCTGTGGCGAGCTTCCAGGGTAGCTTTAACGTTCCATTGAACTGCAGCTGATATGTGAAATATTCGGTTACCGCATCAGGATTGATGCTTGACCGGGTCAGGAAATAGGACGCTCCTTCCCTGAATTCAACGGAGAATTTGTCCTTTACGTCCGTTCTTTGGTTGATGCTAAGATTTACACGAGAATACCTATTCCGATTCTTAATAAGGTTCACATAATTATTCGTCAGGGAGTAATTCACATTGAAGTCGAAGCCGGCAGACCATGCGGATTTGGGAAGTCGACGGGAAAAATAAGAATAAAGAGACATATCCTGGTTACCGTCAACATTCACCGCCTGAATGATCCGTTTGCCACCCGGCTGCACCTGATCACTGGAACCGATGGCACGGTCGCTCATTGAATAATTGATGTGAACACCGAAATAGCGCTCACTCAAAACTTTGTAGTTATTAAAATGCAATGCGAAATTATTTTTGAATTCCTGTCGTAGGCCGGGATTGCCGATGACAATGTTCAGGGGATCGGTGTTCTCCCTGATGGGCTGCAACTGCCTGAGATTCGGTGGTCGGGTTTCACCCCGGTAATCAAAAGTAAATCGGCTTTGCGCACTGAAAAGGTATTTCAACTGAGCCCTGGGGAAGAAGTTTAAGAAATTGTATTTATTGGCCGTATCCCGGAATAAGTCCAGCTGATCATAACTCGCATAGTTACCGGAAGCACCGGCTGTGAGCGTAAGTTTCTTTTTGTTGAATTTAAAGGTCAGCCCTCCGGAGGAAATGTCATATTTGAATTTAAAATCATTGCTGAACAAGGGATCCAGTTCGTCATAGTTCCCGGAGCCCTCCCCTTTATTTAGTGAATTGATTTTTGATTTACTGTCGTTGGTATGATATCCAAGGTTCAGGGCTAAAGTCAGGTTTTTATGCAACGGCTCAGTGTATACAATATTTGCTCGCAAGTCGTTGCTTTCATTGCTGTGTTCTTTGCGCTGATCTATCAACTCAGTACTATCTATCGCATTCAGGTGATAATAGTCTGTCCTTGATTGCAGTAAACGCTGCTGATCGATGTCTTCATAATCCTGGATCAGGGATAAAGAAAACGTGCGCCCTTTTTTCCTGAATTTCTGACGCCACAATAACGATGTGCCCAGTTCCTTCTTGTACGAGTGTGAAGTCATCGTCCTCGCATTTTCGTTGACAAGTTCGCGGTCTTCGTCCAGTGCGGTATTTTTCGTCAGGGTATTCAAATCATCCTCAAGCGTGCCGCCCTTAACCGAGAGTTTGATACTGCTCAGGGAATCAAGTTGCCATTCGTACCTTCCATTCAATTTATTCATCAGCTTGGAATCGAAAGACTTCGTAGTAGTGTTGTTAAAATACTGCGTATCCGCCAGTATGAACTGACTGATATTTTCTGAATTGGCGCGGGTGTTCATCTTAAAAAGACGATAATTGAGATTGATTTTGTCCTTGCCGTCCCGCATTTTATTGGAGTAGTGAATCCCCCCGGTCCAGGTTGTAGGCAGCCCCTGGCCCTGGTTCCACTCAAAATCTTCGTTGTCAGAATTCATGAAGAAATATCCTTCGTCTTCATCATATGAAATATCCTGATCGCCAAATTTTTCACGATCCTCCCATCCGAGGGAATTCCGGCCCGTGTTGGACATTATTCCATAAACAGAAATCTTACGGTCAGCCTTGAACGCATTGATCATCGCGTCATTGTCAAATGCACCCTTCGTGCCGCCGGCAAGTGAGGCCTTTCCGAAATAGCCTTTTTTCTTTTCCGGTTTTAATTTGAGGTTGATCGTCTTCTGGGTTTTACCATCATCAATGCCCGTGAACTCCGCCTGTTCGCTTTTCTTGTCAAACACCTGCACTTCCTTTATCGCATCGGCTCCAAGGTTCTGGGTCACCACTGCCGGGTCATCGGAAAAAAATTCTTCCCCGTCGAGCAATACCTTGCTCACCTTCTCCCCTTGCGCGGTGATGTTGCCGGATTTATCGACCTGGATGCCTGGCAGCCGTTTGAGCAAGTCTTCCACGGTCGCTCCCTCTTTGACTGCGAAACTATCAGCGAGATAGGCCAGGGTATCACCACGCATTCGCATGGCTCCCGACTGTCGGCTGATAACGACTTCTTCCAATAATTGAGACAATGGGGTCAGCGGAATGGTATGGACGGTAATCGGTTTGCCCGCAACCAGCATAATTGTTTCAATGTAGTCGGCGAATTTGGGATAACTAACCATCATGGTATAGTTGCCGGCAGGAACCTTGTTGAAGCGAAAACTGCCGTCGGACCCGGACCTTACAAAACTAACAAGGGTTGAATCTTTTGAAGAGATTAGTGATACGACCGCGTTTTCAAGTGGACGGTTTTCGCTGGTATCCTTTACTGAGCCTGATAATTGGGGTTGTTGCGCATTCAAGGCTGCCACGGCGAGAGTAAATGACACACACAGGATTGTTTTGGCTATCATTAAGATCGGTTATAATGCAATTTTCCAATTGACACATTCGGACCGGGCGCACGATTCTTTTTCCCTTACATGTAAATTTTTCGATGGGAATTCTTCAACAGATGCACTAAAGAAAAAATTCCATAAAATTGGGGAATCAGAGGAAAATCAAAGCGGGGGGCGGAGATTGATCGTACAAGTCGCAATGTGCACAGTTTGAATGGCGCTAGCTTCGTAGTTTGTCGGTTCGAAGCAGGTTGGAGTAGCCGCGGGCAATCATTCGCGTGTGATCCGCGTTCCAGATTTCGCACTGCACATTTGAAATCCTGCCTCCTTTTTTGATCACCAGTGTTTCGGCTGTGATCATCTCTCCTTCGGACACAGTAGAAAAATAATCAATTACGTTGTTCAAAGTGGTGTAGAAGTTGGGGTCTTCGTAGGAAAATAAAGTTGCGCCAATGATATCATCAATGATCGCAGCGGAAACGCCCCCATGAAGAATGTCAACCGGGTTGGTCATTTCTTTACGCACCTGGTATCTGAATATAAGTCTGCCTACATCGGCGCTCACCACTATCGGTTTAAGCCATCGTGTAAACGGTGATGGGGAACCGGAAAATTCCCTGCCAGCAAAAGATCGAATCACTTCAAGTGCGGTCATTCGGAATTGTAACTCCAGGCTGTTAAATGAGATCCGTCATTTCTCCAAGTCTCGCGGTTTCGCCTTCATCCAGGTCATCATTAGGTGAATGTGCGCTGAATTCCGGATCCGCCTCAATGTCCTTGTCGGCCTGAAGATGGGCTTGTTCAAATTCCTGGGCGCTCACAGAACGGTCGCCCTTTCCATTTGTGCGATCTGCACCGTCAAGGTGCATCTTGTTCCTTTTGTCTTCCATGATCGTGAAATTTATTCCTAAATTACGATTCCTAAATGAGGATTATGCGAACTTTTTCTATTCTTTCTTTCATATTTTTGTTTGCGACAGCTTCCAGTATTGCCCAGAAAAAACTAACTGAAGGCTACTACGAGATCAGAACCTATCACCTTAAGGATGAGGCACAGGAAGCGGTTACTGATCAATTTCTGAAAGATGCTTTTCTGCCCGCGCTCCATAGAACAGGAATTGCGGCAGCGGGTGTATTCAAGCCAATTGACAACGACACCTCGGCAGACAGAAGAATCATTGTGCTTATTCCCTATCGCAGTTTCTCAGAATTTGAGAATACAGAAGCCAAGCTCATAAAGGATGCTGTATTTCAGAGCAGCGGCAAGGCGTACCTGAATGCGCCGTTTGACTCGGTTCCTTACAAACGCATTGAAAAAACACTGTTGAAAAATTTCGTTAGCGGACACAACGCGCAGGCACCAAAACTTTCTTCACCGAAAACGGAAACGATCTACGAACTAAGAAGTTATGAAGGCCCGACAGAAAAATTTCATGCCGCAAAGGTTAAAATGTTTGTCGCAGGAGATGAAATCGGTCTTTTCAAACGCCTCGGATTCAACCCAGTCTTCTATGGAGAGGTGCTGGCAGGAAAGGCTATGCCAAACCTGATGTACATGACGAGTTTCGAAAACATCGCTTCCAGAGACGAACACTGGAAGGCTTTTTTTGCGGACGAACATTGGAAGAAGATCTCAGGCATGCCTGAATACGCCCACACTGTTTCACATTCCGACATCTACCTGTTGCATCCAACCGATTATTCGGATCTCTGATTTTGCAGATCCTGTTTGCGAAGAAATTTCATCAACGCCCTGAAAAAGTTTTCAGGGGCCCTTGGTTCGTATTCTGCGAATAATATGGGTTCGATCATTTCCAGTTCCATCAGCGAGTATGTGCCGTTGTCAAGTAAAAGGAGGTCGACCCGCGCATACAGCAATTCCTCTGGTACCTGTTTCAGTATCTCCAACCCGAGATTGACAAGGTCGGCTGAAGCCTGCACGAGCAGCGGTTGCCCGCCAAATTTTGGCTGTACCCGGAAGTCACCGGGCATCGCCACCTTCTGCACGGCATGACTAAAGACTCTGTCGAAGAAGATCAATGAGATCTCGCCGTTCGTTTTAATCTCCTCCCTGAATTCCTGCACGATCACAGAACCTTTGCGTAATAAAGATTGAAACTTTTCATCCTCGGCAACCGACACAGGTGCGGAAGCCAGATAGGTATTGTAGGCTCCCCCGGACACCGATGGTTTCACAACCGCGGTCCCATTCTTCATTCGATCGAGGATGGTAGTGAGGTCGCATGGAATATTGTGCTGGCAGTATTGAAAATCCGGTATCGGGATTCCTGCGTCCCTGAGACTCAGCAGGTATTTTTTGTCGCGGTTCCACTCCAGCACTGATAATGAATTCTGAAATGGAAGCATCGCAGGTTTCATTGTATTCAGCCATTGATTAAATTGTTCAGGCTTCAGGTAATAGTCCCAGATCGACCTGAAAACGATGAGGTCAAATTTTGTCCAATCGATTCCTGGATCACTCCAGACAACTGGATATACCTTAACATTATTATTCCTTAGATACCTGACTAAATAGAAATCATCCGGCGCAAAGTCGGGCTTCTCGTCGAACGTTACAAAAGCAACAACCGGGACTGCCATTTGCATATGTTGGATGCCAGCTTCGACGAAAATGTCACCCTTCTGAATAAACTGAAAGCGTTCATAAAACGAAACGGCTTCAAGCTGGGCATTCAGATAAACAGGTTCATTCTCCGACGGAAGGTCGTGGAGCACGGCATCCAGCAGGGCCGCTCCTACCCCCATCCCCCGGAATTCTTTGAGCACCGCAAACCTTTCGAGTTTGAAACCCTTTTCCGTTTTTCGCCACCTTGCTGCGCCACAGGGATCCTGATCAGAAAGCGCCAGGAAATGAATCGACTCCTCCTCATTGGCGATTTCCATTTCCGGAGGACAACCTTGTTCGCCTACGAAAACCAGATTCCTTATCTGGCGAATCTGTTGGAGATCGTCAAAGTCATTGGTTTTCCGAACAGTGATAACCGGGACCGTTCTCATAGATTTAAAATGGTTTTCCTTTGAATCAATTAAAATAGACTCCCGCTTGAAGGTTTCAATGCAATTGCTGAAGCCCGATAGCCCGCCAATTTAGGTCATTCCGCCTGGACTGCTGTCTGCCGGGCAGAGGTGGCAGGGAACTGGTCTGCCTGATTGTTTTTCTTAACACTCTGTTCTGATGAAATCCTTAAACGCAATTGCGCCGCACCCTCTGGAATGACTAATTTTGCTGGTATAATTGAAGTTATGAACGCGACTAAAAATACCAGGACCCCCGCGCCAACGCAGCTGGGCGTTGAGGAAAGAATCGAGAAAGCCTACATGGAATATGTGCTGAATGAAGGCAAACGGCCCCCATCAGTATTCCGGTTTTGTTCGGAAATTAGTATATCTGAAGACAGTTTTTATAAATATTATGGTTCTTTCACCGGACTGGAAAAAAGAATCTGGAAGAAATTTATCGTGCATACCACAAGCCGGCTCAAGGCGGATACCGGTTTCACATCATTCAGCGCAAAAGAAAAACAGCTGACCTTTTACTATGCCCTTTTCGAAGACCTGAAAAGTAACCGGAGTTTCATACTCAAACAACTGGAAAATCAGAGCAAACTGGACGTCACGCCAGGCTTTCTCAAAGAATTCAGGGCCGAATACGAAGATTTCGTGGAAATTATCCTTCAGGAAGGCAAAGCTTCCGGTGAGATAGCCAAACGACCTGTTTTGGAGAAATCCTATTCAAAAATCTTTTGGGTGCACCTGGCGTTCCTCCTTATTTTCTGGCGCGATGACGACAGCGCGGAATTTGAAAAGACCGACGCAGCAATTGAAAAGTCTGTCAACCTGGCCTTCGAATTAATTGGAAAAGGCGCATTTGAAACAGTGGTAGATTTTGCAAAATTTCTGTATCAGACAAAAGTAAAATAGAAGCGACAGAGAGGAACCAACATGAAAGAATTTGAAAATATCCCGGTGACCAAAGTGCAGCGGGCAACGAAATTTGTGAGTACGGGAGCGCGTATCGGCACAAATTATCTGAAACACTATGCAAAGAGACTGGTCAATGCCGACTTGTCGAAAGAGGAACTTCACGAAGACAATGCCCGCGACATCTACAATTCACTCAGCGAATTAAAAGGCAGCGCCCTAAAGGTTGCCCAGATGCTGAGCATGGACAAGAGCCTGTTGCCTTCGGCATATCAGCAGCAATTTGCCATGGCGCAATACAGCGCTCCTCCCCTGTCCTATCCACTGGTGGTAAAAACATTCAGGAAGTATTTCAATAAATCACCCGATGAGATTTTTGACAGCTTTTCGCACCAGGCCATAAATGCCGCATCGATGGGCCAGGTTCATCTCGCCGCTCTCAACGGGAAGAAGCTTGCCGTAAAGGTCCAGTATCCGGGCATATCAGACAGTGTGAAATCTGACCTTGCAATGGTGAAGCCAATTGCACTGACGATGTTCAAACTGAACCCGGTGGAGTATGAAGAATTCATCCAGGAGGTGGAACTGCGGATGTTGGAAGAAACGGATTACGACCTGGAACTCAGGCGCTCGATCGATCTTTCGGGTAAAACGAGCCACCTCAGGCATATCGTTTTTCCAAAATATTACCCCGAATTCTCTGCTCCGAAAATCCTGGTGATGGACTGGATCGAGGGCCGACCGCTGGGAGAAGTGCTGAAAACAAAAATGCCGAGGCATACGGCAAACAGGCTTGGACAGGCCATGTGGGACTTCTATCATTTTCAGATGCATGAACTCAAATCGATGCACGCGGATCCACACCCCGGTAACTTCATCATTACACCCGATGAGAAACTCGGCATCATAGATTTCGGCTGTGTGAAGGAGATACCCGAAGAGTTTCATAAGATTTACTTCACACTCCTGGACAGGACTCTGCTGGAGGATCAAAAAATAAAAGAAGAAATATTCAGCAGCCTTCGATTCATTTATCCTGACGACAGTCCGAAAGACCGGCAATTTTTTATCACTTTCTTCACCCGGATGGTCGAACTCCTTTCCAGGCCTTTTGGGAGCGACGAATTTGATTTCTCCGACAATCAGTATTTTGATGATGTGCACAGACTGGGACAGGAACTATCCAGTTTGAAGGAGTTCAGGAATTCAAGTAAGGCGCGGGGAGTCAGGGATGCACTCTACATCAACCGATCATACTTTGGCCTGTATAGCCTACTTCATGAAATGGGCGCTGCTATAAGGACGGGCCATCAGGAGATGGTATCTGCGGGATAAACGATACCTGCTTTTTTTCTGATCTCGTCAAGTACTTCCATTCTAACCAGGCTTTGTTCAAGGGGAATCGCAGGGCTTTCCCTGACGCCCTTTATCAGGCAATCTGTTACATGCTGCGCCTCATACTGGTATCCAAATCCGTCCACAGGACTGTCAAATGGCACTAGTTCGCCACTGTCTGTTTTGCCCGGATAGAATTTTATCGTGGATTCCGGTGCATAGAATCTATGACTGAGCTCGATCCGCCCTTTCGTACCGGAAATATGCGCGATGGTGGGAATGTCGGCTAGAAAGGTTGAATACATCTGTGCCATCCTGCCATCCTGATATCGAAAGGTCACAGCCAGTTGCTGGTCGACACCTTCCTTCGTGGCAACCATCACCGCGTCAACCTGGTCGGGTCTGCCAAGTACTTCCATGGCCATATACACATTGTAAATGCCGATGTCGAGCAGAGTTCCGCCCGCGAGTGCCGGATCAAAGAGCCGAGGTGCAACGGGCTGGTCAGGTCTGAAACCAAAATTCGATAAGTAGGAATTGATCTCACCAGCCTTGTTATCTTTCAGCAATTCCTGCAACTTTTTGAAATGCGGCAGGAAGGCGGTCCATACGGCTTCCATCAAAAACAACTTCTTTCCCCTTGCGAGTGCAACCATTTTTTGCGCCTGCTGCAAATTGACAGCGAAGGCTTTCTCACACAATACGGCCTTTCCATGATTCAGGCAGAGCAAAGTTTGCTCGTAGTGGTGACTGTGCGGGGTGGCAATATAAACAACGTCAACAGCAGGGTCGCGTACCAGCTCTTCATAACTGCCATAGGCAACCGGAAATCCATGTGCCGAAGCAAATTCACGCGCACGCTCGCTGTCGCGGGCCGCTACCGCTATCTTTGCCGTATTGGTGGTCAGGTCGAGATCCGCCGCGAATTTCTTGGCTATCTTACCGCAGCCAATTATTCCCCATCCTATTTTCCTGTCTTTACTCATGTTTATTTAATTTTGCCGATTTGGGAAGTTAAAAAATTGTTTGTCGTTTATGGTATTTCACGTGAAATCCGCGTGTAATACTTTTTCGCAGTCAGCGATTTCCCACCAAGGCACAAGATCAGTCTTAAAATATTGATAACTTTCAGAAAAAATAATCTATGTGGAAGGAAGAAAACAACAAGCTCTATAAAAAATTTACTTTCAAGGATTTCTCTTCGGCCTTTGCGTTCATGACCAGGGTGGCTTTGATCGCGGAGAAATTGAATCACCATCCCGAATGGAAGAATGTGTACAATACGGTTGAATTTTGGCTTTCTACCCATGATGCCGGTGATAAGGTGACAGACAAGGACCATGAGCTGGCAAAAAAGATCGATGGGATCCAACTTTAGGGAAGCAGGTCCGCGAAATCCGTTACCGTAAGGTCGGCTTTCCTCAGCTCCGATCCTGACTGGGTTGTGGAAAGTGCCACAACCTTCATGCCCGCGGCATGGGCAGCTGTCACTCCCACAACAGAATCTTCGAATACAAGGCAGTGATTTGCGGGAATACCTAATTCTTCAGAGGCCTTCAGAAATATCTCCGGATCTGGCTTGCCCATCCTTATGTGGGAGGAATTGATCACGGCCTGGAAATATTTGCGTACAGGAATATGATCAAACATGAAATCTATATTTACCTGGATGCCCGAAGTGGCGATGGCCATAGGGATTTTCCTTTCCTGGAAAAACTTCAGCAGCTCGATCAGCCCGTTTACCGGTTTGATATCTTGCCGGTAGAGTTCGCGATACACTGCTTCTTTTTCAAGTGAGTAGTTTAGAGTTTCTTCATCATTCAGGCCCGATCCAAATAAATACCTGATCACGTCCTTGTTTGTTCGCCCGTTGATGTTCGCATTGTATTCCTCATCGGAGATCTTCCTGCCTTTGTCCTCAAGATATTTCTTCCAGGCACGTAGATGGTAGGGATTATTATCCAGCATTGTGCCGTCAAGGTCGAATATGGCCGCTTTGATCTCAAATTGTTCAATGATATCCTTAATTGTTTCTTTCATACAGAGTTGATATTATTTTCCAGCCGGACTTCGCGGTGCATTACTGTGCGTCCAATGGCAAGTGTGATTACTGCAAAACCTGCAGTTGTCGCCATCACCAGCGTCAGAGGCAATGCCGTGTGGTCTGCGAAAACACTAAGCAGTGACGTTGAGAGCGCTCCGAGACCCATCTGCATTGCTCCCATAAGCGATGAAGCAGAACCCGCAGTCTCCGAGAAGGAGGCCATCGCCAGCGCCGAAGCATTCGGCAACACAATGCCAACGCAACTGAGAAACAGAAAAATACAGGCGATGGTTGTGTAGAGACCAACTTATTAAGAGCGGTGCCACCAACAAACACCAGAGTGATTATAAGTGCAGCGACGAGCGCCCACAATATCAATTGAGGGCTGGTGTATTTTCTAAGCAGCAGGGTGTTGATCTGGCTGGCGCCAATCAGCCCAACGGAAAGAAAAGCGAAGATCCATCCATATTCTCTGTTTTCCACTCCGAAGATCTCCATAAACAGCAGGGGCGATCCCGATACATAAGTAAGCAACCCGGCGAAAGAAAAGGATCCGCAAATTGCATAAGTATAGAACTGCGGATTGCTGAATACTTCCATGAAATTTCCGATGATAAACCTGGGCTTGAGTGAAAAGGACAGATTGGCCGGGCGCGACTCAGGCAATCCGAAAAAAACAGCAGCCAGGAGTACTGTGGCCATTATGGCCAGGATCCAGAACACGACCTTCCAGCTGAAGGCGGCCGTCACATACCCACCTGCAGTGGGTGCTACGAGTGGGCTGAGTGCGATCACCAGCATCAGCATCGAAAATACTTTGGCATTGTCCTCGACAGGAAAAAGATCCCTGACCATAGCCACAGCTGCAACTGATGCCGCACAACTGCCGATAGCTTGCACAAATCGGAAACCAATCAGCGAATCAATATTGGGCGAATAGGCACATGCGATGGAGGAAATCACATAAAGAATGAGGCCGAAAATAAGTGGAGGTTTCCGGCCAAATCTGTCGAGAAGTGGGCCATACAGGAGTTGTCCGGCAGAGATGCCGATGAAGAAACTGGCCAGTGACAACCCAACGGATGCGGCGTCGGTTCGCAGGTCATTAGCAATGGAAGGAAAGCCCGGAAGATACATGTCCACCGAAAAAGGCCCCAATGCCGCCAATGATCCCAAAATCATGATCAGCCTGATGTATCTGCTCCTGGTCATAAAAAAAATCCATCGTTAAGAACCCTCATATCCTTTGCAAAGATATTGGGATTTACTTCGGTGGATATTGAAAAGCCAATCATTCGCTCCGGATATCCAAGACCCCTTTGTAGGCGGTGCAAATGACGTTTCTACTGTTATGATTTCTGAAGGCATCGAACGGACGATAGGTGAGATTCTGTAAGGATATAGTTAGCAAAACGACTTCAATTGCCTGAGTATACCAACATACCTATCTGGTTTCAGTGTGTTGCGTAAACCCGAAACCTTCGAGGCTTAAGATTTTTAATTTTTTATTTTTGATTTTTAATTTGCTTACTGATAGTTCTTCACTTTCTGTGTGGAACTTCCCAGCCCATCGATACCCAGGCTAACGACATCGCCGGCTTTGAGGTATTGTGGTTCGGGTTTCATGCCCATTGCAACTCCGTGAGGAGTGCCGGTAGTGATCACGTCGCCGGGAAGCAGGGTCATAAACTGACTGACATAATGAACGATAAACGGGATCTTAAATATCAGGTTCGATGTATTGCCCTCCTGCATGGTCTTGCCATTAACAGTAAGCCATAAACGAAGGTTGTCGATGTCTTCAATCTCCTCCGGCAGAGCCAGGAAGGGCCCCAGCGGCGCGAAGGTATCGCAGCTCTTCCCTTTCACCCACTGCCCTCCTCTTTCGATCTGGAAACTGCGTTCGCTGTAATCATTATGCAGACAGTATCCGGCAACATATGCCAGGGCTTCCGACTCGGGAACATAACTCGCCTTCTTGCCAATGACCACTGCAAGTTCCACCTCCCAGTCAGTTTTCGTGCTGTTCCTGGGGATCACCAGGTCGTCATTGGGACCAACGATGGCAGAGGTAGCCTTCATAAAAATTATTGGCTCTGTTGGAATGGGCGCATTAGTCTCTTTTGCATGGTCGACATAATTCAACCCGATACAAAGCAGCTTCGAAGGCCTTGCGAACGGTGGTCCCAGGCGAATCTCATCACTTACCGGTGTCAAAGAATCATGATTCTCTGTTATGTACGCTTTCAGTTTCTCAATACCGCCCGACCCAAAAAATGCTTCATCATAGTCGCTGATAAACCCCGATACATCATAGCGCTTCTCATTAATGAGCACGCCGGGTTTTTCTTTTCCCTGTTCTCCGAATCGAATTAACTTCATAATTATTGCTCCTTATTGATTATCTGAATATAATGGCAGGATAAGAGGAGGCAAATTAAGCCATATCGACTGATCAAAAAAATGAAGTGGATTTTACTACCTGTTGGTAAGAGAACTCAATTTTGTAAACCCGATAAGTTCATCGGCCCGGCCGGCCAGTTGACGATAATAGACGAGGATCATGTATTCGTTTTCCGTTTCCCAGAGATTGCCTTCAGTTTCCTCGAAGCTGGGCCTGGCTTTAGGATTGTTCCTGTCGACAGTTACATACATATAATCGAAATATCCCTGCTTGAGAAACAGTGAAGTTTCATAGACTCCCTTTTCGGAGTTGTAGGTCATTTTTCCATCAGGATCGAGGTTGTAGTCATCCAGCTGCCCCAGCAGGTATAAATCCTTGTCGGCATAGGGCTGATTGCCGGGAGGCACGAAAGTAAAACGGACGGTAGCATAGTCGGACTGGAAGTGGGGGTCCAGATTCTCGGAAGAACCCAAGGCGTATCGTCCATTCGCATCGCGATAAAAATTAAATCGTTGCCCACTCCGGTCGACATCGGGCTTCACAAATATTTCCGTTGCGGTATTTGAGTAATTTACTCTTGCCACCCGGTCGCTTTGCAAACGGAAGCTGCGAAGGTCCAGCCATCGCCATTCTTTCCCTGCAGGAAAAACGGCGTCATTTTCGGTGTTGTAGTCGAGTATATTCCTCGAGAAAAACGTCGGCTTGATACCGGTAATGGCATTGTCCCACCTGTTGTTCTGCAGGATGGCCACTTTGATCTGTTGTTGTGGGCTCGACAGGTTGATGCTTTCGTTGATGTTTACCTTGAACTGTATCTTCTGGTGTGTTTTGAAGAATTGTCCATTGAAGGGCTGCTGGATCTGAGCCGCAATGGCAGCGGCTTCCTGCACTACCAGCATCTTCCTGGTAAAGATCAACTTCGAAGTATCGCTGTTCAGGAATACCTTCAGTATGTAATTGCCCGACCTGGAAGGAATACAATTCCTGTCTGGAACCGGAGCCTGGTAATGTGTATAACGGGTATAGGCAACCGATGAAATACGATAGTTACTGATCCTGACTTGTGAAAATCCTTTTATGAAATCAAAGTGACTCAACAAGGCCGGGGTCCAGTCAGCATTGCATAATTGAAAAGTGTAAGAGTAGTTTTTGATATTGGCGTCCAGGTCGTCAAAATGAAGCTCGAGCTGTTCCCCGCCACCCAGGTGAATGATGGGATAGCCCAGTTGATTGCCGGATGGGTACAGTTGCACAGACTTGATACGATCGGAGAACACTTTTTCGGGAATCTGGGAAAAACAACTACCGGAAATCAGTAAGAGTAAATAGAGGGAAACCTTCATGGGCGATATATACACCAATAATAAAGCAAAACCGTCTATTTTTGGAATCTAAAATCGTGCCGATTGAATATTTCGGGCTTCATTGCTAAACGCATTGCCTTCAACCAACAGAAGTCTTTTTCCCGCTTCATGATACGTTTGTCCGTCAGCGCCACGGTGATCAGTGTAATGGTGATGATCGTGACGCTGGCTTTTGCCAATGGCTTTCAGCAGACCATAAGCAAAAAGGTATTTAGCTTTTGGGGGCATATCAGGATTACCAATTACGAAGCCGCGAAAGTGTCGTTCGCCGAAGAGACACCCATACTGAGGAATGATTCAGTCACTAGCCTGGCGAAAAGAGTGCCGGAGATCAAGACGATACAGGCATACGCCACCAGAAATGCCATTCTGAAGTCTTCCGAGAATATTGAAGGAGTGCAGTTCAAGGGTGTGGAATCGAGCTATGATTTCTCCAATATCGACCAGTTTCTGCTGAAGGGTCGATGGGTAAATTTTAACGACAGCAGTTACAGCAATGAGATCAACCTGTCCGAGTCCATGGCGAACCTGCTGAAGCTAAAAGTAAATGACAAGGTGCTGATCTATTTTGTGCAAACGGGGGGCGCCTCTCCACGCCCCCGTAAACTCACCGTTGCAGGCATCTTCAAGACCGGCATCGATGAATATGACAAACTCATTGCCCTGGGCGACCTGAGACTGGTGCAGAGACTGAACAACTGGAAGACTGACCAGGTGGGTGGATATGAGATTTTTCTTAAAGACCTTTCCAAACTCGATGAGATCAATGACGAGATCCTGTATACGATCCCCATGGAGTTCAGAAGCAGCACCATCCAGCAAATATTCCCTAATCTCTTCGACTGGCTGAACCTTCAGGACCAGACCATTGTGATCGTATTGATCATCATGGTGATCATTGCCATACTCAACCTGATCACCTGCCTGCTTATCCTGGTACTTGAAAGAACAAATATGATCGGCATATTAAAAGCCCTGGGCGCAAAAAATTTCGCCATCCAAAAGATATTTCTTTACTATGGCACATTGATCAGCATTGCAGGAATCGTTGGAGGCAACGTGCTTGGATTTCTGATATGCTGGTTGCAAAACAGGTTTGGATTCATCACGCTTCCAGAGGAGGCTTATTATATTTCAAAGGCCGCTGTGGATATCGTGTGGTGGCAGGTAGGACTGGTAAATATCTTTACCTTCATCATCTGCTTTCTTCTTTTACTCGTACCGACAATCATCATCCGAAAAATTCAGCCTGTCAAGGCCATTCAGTTCCAGTAAACGTTGACCGCAATTATTCATCAACCGACTTTCGATAGCTATGACCTTTCTGATCATTCTCCTTTGTATCCTCGCACTCATCCTTTTGATCACCTGGGGCAAGGTGAATGCTTTTCTTGCCTTTCTTGTAGTTTCTATTGCAACGGCTATTCTGCTGGGCGTGCCCATTGAAAAAGTGACGACCTCCGTACAAAAGGGTATTGGCGACACGCTTGGCTCGCTGGTCATCATCATCTGCCTGGGAGCCATGCTGGGGAAACTTGTCGCGGAAAGTGGCGCAGCAACCAAGATCACCGAAGTGCTGATGGGATTATTCGGCGTTAAATACATCCAGTGGGCATTAATGATTACCGGTTTCATAGTTGGCATACCTCTATTCTACAATGTTGGTTTTGTGTTGATGGTACCGTTGATTTTTTCAGTTTCGTACCAGTATAAACTACCGGCGGTTTACACCGGCCTGCCGATGCTGGCAGCGATGTCTGTGAATCATGGTTTCCTTCCTCCTCATCCTTCGCCCGCAGCGCTGGTTGCTCAGTTTCATGCGAATATGGGACTCACACTCCTCTACGGGCTGATAGTTGCCATACCAACACTGATCGTTGCGGGACCCATATTTGCGAAGACATTGAAAAATATCCACTCGGTTCCACTCAAAACATTCATACCAAAAGATATTGATCGCAACCTGCTGCCGGGATCATTCAACAGCTTCTTCACCTCCCTGCTACCAGTGTTGCTGCTCATCATCACTACCGTACTATTGCTTGCCAGTTCTCCGGAGGATCCGGGTTTTGGCGTCCTCACTTTTTTTGGTGATCCGGCTATCGTAATGCTGATCTGTCTGGTAGTGGCCACCTTCAGCCTCGGCATCAAACAGGGCTCCAGCATGAAAGCGATCATGAAGGTCTATGCGGAGGCGGTGACGGATATTTCTCTCATCCTGCTAATCATCGCCGGCGCAGGCGCGCTCAAACAGGTATTCAGCGACAGCGGCGTGAGCGACCAGATCGGACAATTACTTATGGGGATGGACATTCATCCGCTGGTGCTCGGGTGGTTGATTGCCTCCGTGATTCGGGTCTGTATTGGCTCCGCCACCATTGCCGGACTTACTACTGCCGGTATCGTAGCTCCACTCATGAGCCAGGGGCATGCAGATCCCAATCTCATGGTGCTATCGATCGGTGCGGGCAGCCTGATGTTCTCTCATGTTAATGACGCGGGCTTTTGGTTGTACAAGGAATATTTCAACCTTAGCATCAAGGACACCATCAGGTCCTGGTCACTGATGGAATCCATCGTGGCAATTTGTGGTTTGATCGGCGTGATGACGATGAATGCGGTATTGAATTGAGAAGAATTACGAGCGTGCATTCTTTTATCCTACATACATAAGACTACATCCTCTCACATCGCTGCTGTCCATTCGTCCCAGGATTTCAAACCTGTTGTCAGGATGCAGTCTGCCAATGTCATCAACGGCAATAAATGCACATGAATACAGATTGGCCAGGTCGATGATATTTACAAGACCGGTCTGTACTCCGCATTGCTGAATGGTTGTCATCGGGTCATCTTCCTCGCGAAGCAAAATCTTCATCCACGGAGGGCAACTGAATAATCCTTCGCCCGCTGAATAGGCCTGAGACAGCAATTCCGTCATTCCGTACTCGGAATGAATAGATGGTATTCCAAAAGATCGCGTTAATCTATCATGCAGGGCTTCCCTGGTGATCTCTTCCCTCCTGCCTTTCATGCCTCCTGTTTCCATTATCGTAGTATGATGCAAGTCGAGCTGATGGTTTTCCGCCAGATCAAGCAGGGCGAAGGTGACTCCGATCACCAGTGTGTTCTGCCCGATCGCTTCGTTTTGAGTGATGACGTCAAGCAATTCCGAAATATTATTCAGAAAGAAACCCGAAGAGGGATGACCGCTTTTTCTGATCAGCCCGTCTACCATTAGAACCAGTGATGAATGCTGCCTTTCCAGGTAGGATGGCAGTAGCCCCAGGATGCACCATGCGGAAGGATCGCCATAAAACAATTCAAAGGCGGCCTCAAAGCTTCGTTGGTATAAATCTAGCGATTGAACAAAATGACGGCTATTTCCGGTTTGTGTGGTTCCGCTGCTTTCAAAAACTATGTCCGGTTTCCAACTGCCACTTCTCACTTCGTGTTGCTTAAAAAAACTGACCGGAATGAAGGGAATCTCATGAATAGCATTGATCTGGGTCGGTTTTCTTGAAAGTGCTTCACAAAAAGACCGGTAAAGCTGATTTTCAGCATACTGCCAGCGAAACACCTCCAGGGCCAGCGTTTCGAATGAGTCCTCCCTCACATTGAAAATTTTATCTTCCAATTCACAAATCATATAACGATAATCGCATCCATGACGTTAATTTTGTCGTATAAGTTAATGTATGCTAAAAAGGTATCTTCCTCTCGTCCTGCTGCCGGCCCTTTTTCTTTCCTGCAGCAAAAATAAGCTGGAAACGAAGCCGGGAATCGAAATAAAAAGCATGAACACCGACGTATTCCCCGGTCAGACGCTCGACATATCGCTGGATTTTACGGACAAGGAAGGCGACCTTGGTGGTGGAGTCCTGGTTTACAAACGTGAGCGACTCAATATCCGCGGCATACCTGATGCCCAGTCAAATGACAAAGCCGATTCTATCGCTACTTCGCTGCCGACATTTCCGAAGAGTACAGTGGGAAATTTTGTGATCTCACTTCCATACGATTTTCTTACTGAAGACCCGAATGACAACGACACCATGGTGTTTCACATTTACGCCATCGATCTTGGGGGGCATTCAAGTGACACTATCACTACGCCAATGGTCATAGAGCATCAGAACTGATGTTCATCTCGTCTGCCTGTCGTAAATTTGCGGACTCACCAAATTCCCACTGATGGCAAAAGCTGCAAAGAGTAAGACGTTACTGACTCCAAATTCTCTGAAATTTCTCGAAACCTATCTGAACAACCCCTCTCCGGTCGGCTTTGAAAGCAGTGGTCAGAAATTATGGCTCGACTACCTGAGTCCTTACATTCACAGCAAATTCCTGGATCCTTATGGCACTGCAGTAGGCATCATCAATCCCAAGTCCGAATTCAAGGTTGTCATCGAGGCGCATGCCGACGAGATCAGCTGGTTTGTGAATTATATCAATGGAGAAGGCTTAATCTATCTAAAACGGAATGGCGGAGTGGATCACCAGATCGCTCCAAGCCAGCGCGTTTACGTTCACGGTAAAAAAGGACCAGTCAGCGCCGTCTTCGGCTGGCCGGCTATTCATACGCGTATCAATAGTGCGGAAACCAAGGAACCCCAGCCTCGTGTCGACAACCTGTTCCTGGATTGCGGGGCGCGTACCAAACAGCAGGTGCTAGACCTGGGCATTCACATAGGTTCGGTTGTCACTTACCGTGATGGTTTCGAAGAGCTCGCCTATGGCAATTATATCGGCAGGGCAATGGACAACAGGATTGGCGGTTTCATGATTGCTGAAGTAGCCCGCCTGTTGAAGGAAAATAACAGGACCCTGCCCTATGGTCTCTACGTTGTGAATGCGGTGCAGGAAGAGATCGGATTGCGCGGCGCCGAAATGATTGCCCGCAGAATCAAACCAAATATTGCCATCATCACCGATGTCACCCACGATACACACACACCAATGGTCAGTAAGATCATTGAAGGCGACGTAGTCTGTGGCAAAGGCCCTTCCCTGGCTTACGGGCCGGCTATTCACAACAAAGTGCTTGACCTGGTGATGGACGTTGCCGCCCGCAAAAAAATCCCGGTCCAGATGCGCACCGTATCCAGAAGTACCGGAACGGATACCGATGCCTTTGCCTATGCCAATGACGGCTGCCCCTCGGTGCTCATATCTATTCCTTTGCGCTACATGCATACCACTGTTGAGATGTTACACCGCGATGACATCGAGCAAACCATCCAGTTGATGTATGAGACCCTGCTGACCATCACACCCAAAACAAATTTCAGTTATCCCTGAGCAACACAGGACCTTCCTGTGCTCCCTGTTTGATCATTTTCCTGTAGGTTTGTGCATAAATCGGACAGAGTATGCACGCAGATTTACGGAACGACTGGACCCTGGAAGAAATTCACGATATATATAACTCTCCACTACTCGAACTGGTGCACCGGGCGGCCACCATTCACCGAAAATATAATGACACTGGCGAGGTGCAGGTCTGTACCCTGCTGTCGATAAAAACCGGAGGCTGCTCCGAAGACTGTGCCTATTGCCCACAGGCAGCCCGGTACAATACAGGAGTAAATGTACAGGCACTGATGAAGAAGGAAGAAGTTCTTGAATACGCGGAAAAGGCCAGGGCAGCGGGGTCAACTCGTTTTTGTATGGGAGCTGCCTGGCGGGAAGTACGCGACAACCGGGATTTTGACCGCGTGCTCGAAATGGTGAAAGGAGTTAATGATCTCGGTATGGAAGTGTGCTGTACACTTGGCATGCTCACCGAAGAACAAGCCAGTCGTCTGGCGGATGCGGGCCTCCATGCCTACAATCATAACCTGGATACCTCAGCGGATTATTATGGCGAGATCATCTCAACAAGAAAATACGACGACAGGCTCAAAACACTGGACAACGTGAGGAAGGCTGGCGTTACTGTTTGTTGCGGCGGCATTATTGGGCTTGGGGAACGGCACGAAGACCGCATCAACATGTTAAGCACCCTGGCTAATATGCCCGTGCATCCCGACAGTGTTCCGATCAATGCACTCGTGGCCATCAAAGGAACCCCCCTGGAGGATCAGCCGCAAGTTGACGTTTGGGATATGGTCAGGATGATCGCAACTGCTCGCATACTCATGCCCGCTAGTATGGTAAGATTAAGCGCAGGAAGGGCAACCATGACAGTCACCGAACAGGCTTTCTGCTTCATGGCCGGCGCCAACTCGATATTTGCCGGTGAGAAGTTGCTCACCACCCCCAATCCTTCTTTTGACGAAGACATGCGGATGTTTGACCTGCTTGGCCTCAAACCAAGAGAAGCTTTCAAGGAATCCGTATCATCCGCGCCGCTTGAACTGACCGCGGTTCCTGTATCTTAATTCACAAAACAGGTCTTAACAATCATCCAATCAAAATCGCATGTTCCCTTCGATCTCTCCTGAGCAAACCGCGTCCTGGAAATCACTGAAGACAAATTATGAACAGGCAAAGGATTGGAAAATGAACCAACTGTTCGCAGCAGATATTGACAGGTTCAAAAAATATTCGATCCGCCACGGCGACATCCTCGTGGATTACTCAAAAAATATCTTTACCGGCGAAACTCTTTCACTCCTCTTTCAACTGGCCGAGGAATGTCAGGTAAAGGATGCCAGAGAAGCGATGTTCAACGGAGAGCGAATAAACAAGGCCGAAAACAGGCAGGTACTCCACACCGCACTCAGAAATTTTTCGGGACGGCCGGTGGTTGTCGACGGCAAAGATATCATGCCTGAAGTCAAGGCCGTAAACAACCAGATGAAGACTTTCTGCGCACAGGTGCATAATGGCGATTGGAAGGGGTTCACGGGAAAAAAAATAAGATTCATTGTCAACATCGGCATTGGAGGCAGCGACCTTGGTCCGTTTATGGTTACCGAAGCACTGCGGCCCTACACTGTTCCGGGCATTGAAACATTCTTCGTCTCTAACGTCGACGGCACCCACATCGCCGAAACACTCAAAAAACTGGATCCTGAGGAAACATTGTTTCTTATCGCTTCGAAGACATTCACCACCCAAGAAACAATGACTAATGCTCATACGGCAAGGGACTGGTTTCTAAAAACGGGTTCAGAGCCCGACATCGCAAAGCATTTCGTGGCCCTGTCGACCAATGATAAAGAAGTAGTGAAATTCGGCATCGACCGAAACAACATGTTCGTATTCTGGGACTGGGTTGGTGGCAGGTATTCCATTTGGAGCGCCATCGGGCTTTCTATTGCGCTAACCATCGGCTATCCTGCATTTGAAGAAATGCTCCGCGGCGCGTATGATATGGATGTGCATTTCAGGCAGGCGCCCTTCGAGAAAAATATTCCAGTGATCCTGGGTCTGATCAGCTTGTGGTACATTAATTTCTTTGGCGCAGATACGGAAACCATACTGCCCTACGATCAATACCTGCACAGGTTTGCGGCTTATTTCCAGCAGGGCAACATGGAAAGCAATGGCAAGTCGGTTGACCGCGACGGAAAAAAGGTCGGTTATTCCACTGGGCCCGTGATCTGGGGTGAACCAGGCACCAATGGCCAGCACGCTTTTTATCAGCTGATCCATCAGGGCACCGTGTTGATACCCTGTGATTTCATCGCCCCGGCGATCAGTCATAACCCGATTGGTATCCACCACCAGATCCTCCTTTCGAACTTTTTCGCCCAAACTGAGGCACTGATGAACGGCAAAACTCAGGCGCAGGTTGCCGCTGAGAGCGCGCCGAATGCTGATCCTTACGTCTTTCCGTTCAAATCCTTCAGTGGCAACCGACCTACCAATTCTATCCTCGTCAAACAGATCACCCCTTTTACTCTCGGTCAGTTAATTGCCATGTACGAACACAAGATCTTTGTTCAGGGTGTAATCTGGAATATATTTACATTCGACCAATGGGGAGTTGAGCTGGGGAAACAGCTGGCTTCAAAAATTTTACCCGAACTTAGTGATGATGATCCGGTAGGAGACCATGACAGTTCAACCAACGGCCTTATTAATACGTATAAGATTCTTAGACGAAACAATTAAACCGATTTGAGGACGTTTACAGACTGAGGATCAATCCTTCAACAGCTACCTATGACAAGATCCGCCTGGAATTATGTGATATGTATCATCTTATTTTGTTTCATAGGCAGGTCAGTAAATGCCCAGGGCCTCTTTCCCGTAACTACTGACGATAAAGTACAGCACTCCTCCCTGATCGTGGAAGGAAAGGTCATCGGATTGCGTTCCTATTGGAACAACAAGCACACGATGATCTATACTGCCAATACTATAGAAGTTTACAAAATATTCAAAGGCAATCTCGATGCAAAAACCATTGAAATTACCACTGTCGGTGGTGCTGTTGGTAACCAGTTCGTCACCGCCAGCCATTATCTCAAACTTCAACTCAATGAAATAGGCGTTTTCTTTTGTCAGAAAGATATCAACCAGGCCAATCCTTCAACTGCCCGGTCATTTGATATTTACAGCAGTATGCAGGGGTTTCTCAGATACGACCTGCCCACAAAATCTGCCGCAGCGCCCTTTGTAAAATTTGACCGGATTGGCGAAGGCCTTTACCCGGAACTTTCGAAAAAGACAGGACGTGCATTTCGGATCAAGAGCCTTAAATTTTCAATTGACGACGTTATTGTTCCCCGTACACCGGACGGCAGGGTGATCAGCAGCAATTCTACGCTGGCACCGACTATAACCTCATTTAGTCCCCTGGTGGTCAATGCAGGTGCTTTCACTGATGTCGCAAATAATGTATTAACGATAAATGGTAGTGGATTCGGTCCTTCTCCTTCTGGTAGTGCCGAAGTAGCTTTTGCACATGCGGACTTCGGACCCGGACAATTTTATTCCGTTTCCTATAGCAGTGATCTCATTGTTTCCTGGAGTAATACCCAGATCAAGGTTAGGGTTCCCGATAAGGCCGCGAATGGTTTTTTCAGGGTGTCCGACGCCAGTGGAGTGATCGCTACGTCTCCTGCGGCCCTGGGGGTTCGATTCAGCATTCTGGATGCTGATCTATCCGATAACGGGCTAGGGTTTAAGCAATTTAACCTACTGAATGTCAACAACTCGGGAGGGTATACCGTTGTATATAGTACAAGTACTGCGAACAGCGGACTTAACATAAATACCAGTCCGGCAAAAGCGACGTTTCAGCGTGCCCTGAATACCTGGAAAGAATCGGTGGGTGTGAACATCATCGAGGGGGGAACTACTACTGCCCAACAGATCAGTGCACCTGACGAAAAAAACATCATCCTGTTCGACAATGGAGGAACAGGCCTTGCACCCCTCGCGAATGGTGTGCTGGCGACCTGTTATTCCTATCTGGGATTTTGCGATGGCACGCCGGTTCCAGACCAGGCTTTCAAATCTGGTTTTGATATCATAATCAGGAACACTAATTTTTCGACAGGGTCAATAAAATTCTCACTGGGACCCTGCCCGCCGTACGGAGCCGACGAAGCCCAGGTTGATCTCGAATCCGTGTTGCTCCACGAACTTGGACATGCCATAAATCTTGGACATATCAATGAACCAAACGAGCCTTTTTCGCCGGTCAGTGCGGGATCCACAAATCCCAGCAAGGTCATGCATTTTTCGGTCGCCTATAATTTCAAACGAGTCAGCCTGGACGCGTCTGCACTTGCGGGTGGCCGGTTTGCCGTTGCCCCGAAAAATGGCAACTACGGCAATTGCGTTACCGGATCACCGGAAATGCTGCCATTGACATCAACTGTACTGGAACCTCTGGATAATTGTCCGGCCACTTTTCCGACCTCCGTTACGCCCGTCATGACCACGGTCAGTTTTGACCTGGCGCATGCCACCAGTGATAAATCAGTTGACCCGGCTTACAATCAATTTCTCAAGGATGGCACAGGAACCAGTATCACCAACAATGCATGGTATGTGATCAAAACAAACACGGCAGGAGGTGATCTGGCTATCAAAGTCAATGATTATGAAACGCAGCCTGCCGATCAGTCGGCTTGTGTAGTTGGCAGTCAGGATATTCCAGTGACTGGGGTGCAATTGTCCGTCTACAAAGTCAACAGTTGCCCTGCAGGCGGCGCATTTCCCACACCGATCCTTTCTACCAGCTTTAAAGCCGATGGCAACCTCACCCCGATAACAGGTCTGAGCGCCAATCAAACCTATATTTTACTCTTCGACGGTGTCGAAAATACAAAGGCAAAATTCAGTGTTGAATTGTCCGGCTCCGCCCTCTCGTCAAGATTCTCGACCTTCACCGGTACCGTTGAGGCAAAGACTAATAATTTACAGTGGCAACTGGGCACGACCGATGACATTGCCGCGATGGTACTTGAAAGAAGTGCCGACGGATCGAATTTCACCGAGTTGGATGACCTGTCTGCCGGCGTTCAGCTCACTGGAAACTATAGTGACGATGAGCCATTGGCAGGATCAAATTATTATCGTCTTGCAATAACTAATGCATCGGGCGGGATTCAGTATTCTACAGTTTTACAGCTGATGCGCAGCCAACCGGTGGTACTATCTATATTTCCTAATCCCGTCCTCTCAAACCAGTTCCTGAGATTCAGGGTACAGCACGGCGAAGAAGGACTATATACATTAACGATCCGAAATACGCTGGGACAGCTCGTGCTCAGTAAGCAGGTAATGGTAACCGATAGTGATCACACCGAAAGCATATCCGTCCGGAGTTATCTGCGGGGGACCTATCATGTGAGTATAATTGATTCGGGAAATAAGAAGATACAGTCCGCTGTCCTGATCATTCGATGATCATTTTCTTATTGGTTAACGCCGACAAACATCCAATTTGAGACAGGGCGCAAAAAAAGCAACCGGTAAACAGGTCATTGTCTGACCATCGATTTACGGGTTGCTCGTATGTAGTTGGGATTTCAGCTTACCATTTGTCTACCTCTTCGCTGGCCGACTGGTCAGCAGAAGCAGTTTCAGCTACAACAGGAATAATTGGACTGCTGCCAACCGGAGTAGCAATAGCCACATCAGGAACCGTTGTTTCGTCAGGTTCACCTTCGTTCTCGCTGGCCTGATCGTGGTTGTAGGCATCGAAGTCAAAATCAGGCATGAGGTCTGTTTTTACATAGTCCACGGCTTCCGTCAGCGCTTTGAGGAACTTGTTGAAGTCTTCCTTGTAAAGAAAGATCTTGTGTCTGTCGTAACCGTCTTCGTTGAATTTTTTGCGGGATTCAGTGATGGTAATGTAGTAATCGTTACCCCGGGTAGCTCTTACATCGAAGAAATAGGTCCTTCTTTTTCCAGCCCTGATGCGTTTGCTGTAAACGCTTTCCATCCTTTTTTCGTTGTTGTCGTACGCCACAATAGGTGATTTTGAACAGTGAATAGTTTCGGTTTTGTTAAGTACCTACAAATATAATATTGTTTTCGAATCAGCAAAGTTTTTTACAGCTTCCTGTTCCCGTTAGATTCAGTCCTGTTTTTCCTGCTGAAGTTGTTGCTGGTAAAGGAAAGTATAGTGTCCGTTCCGGGCAAGCAGTTCGTCATGGGTGCCTTCCTCCACTACCCTGCCCTCGTCAAGCACCAGGATTTTAGTGAATCTGAAAAAAGGAAGTATCCTGTGTGTGATGATCAGTGCGGTGCGGTCATTCAGGAACCTGCTCAGGTTGGTGAGGATTTCCTTTTCCGTGCGAGCGTCAACGGCACTGAGACAATCATCAAAGATGACCACTCTGGAGTCCTTGATGAGTCCACGTGCAATGGAAATGCGTTGTTTCTGCCCGCCGCTAAGGGTCACCCCTCGTTCACCGACCATGGTTTCATACTTCTCACTAAATCCCTGGATCTCTTTTTCAATGCTGGCGTATTCCGCAGCCTGTTTGATCAGGTCGCGGGACACGTCTCCTACGCCAAACTTTATGTTGTTGGCAATGGTATCGCTAAACAGGAAAACATCCTGCGGAACATAACTGATTTCTTTTCGCAGTGTCTCCAGTTCAATCTCTTTGATGTCGCAACCATCGATCGTGATCGTTCCCGAGGATCTGTCGTACATGCGGAGCAACAACTGCGCGATGGTGGTCTTCCCGCTTCCTGTATGACCGATCACCGCAACTTTTTCACCTTTCGAGATAGAAAGGTTGAAATTTTTCAAAGCGTGAATGCCGGTATGCGGATAGGTGAAATCAACATTTTCGAATAAGATATTGCCTTCCACCTTCAGTTTCACCGGAGAAACGGCATCACGGATGGTGGGCTCGGTGTGCAGAAATTCGTTGACCCTTTTCTGCGAGGCAGCTGCCCGTTGAATCATACTGGCCGTCCAGCCAATAGCGCTGACGGGGAAAGTGAGCATGTTAATGTACATCACAAATTCGGTGATCGTGCCGACGGTCATGCCGTGTTGCCCATTCACCGCATATAGTCCGCCGATCATGATGGTCAGCAAAGTACTCAGACCAATCAGTAATGCCATCGCGGGAAAGTAAATGGCTTCCAGCCGGGCAAGACTGATCGCGTTCTTTTTATAGGATTCACTATTGGTGTTGAAAAAGCCAAACATGGCTTTTTCCTGCACAAACGACTTGATTACCCTGATGCCCGAGTATGACTCCTGGGCATTGGTAGTGAGGTCGGACAGCAGTGCCTGGATGTGCTCACTCTTGCGATGGATAATAGTGTTCACCATGTATATGGTGATCGCGAGAATGGGCAGCGGCGCAAGAACGTAGATTGTCAGCTCCCAGTCTTTGCGTATCATGTAAAAAAGACAAAAGGAAATCCGGAAAACCAGATTCACGAGATACATGATTGCGGGGCCCGTATACATGCGGACGCGGCCCACGTCTTCCGAGATCCTGCTCATCAGATCGCCGGTACTATGTGTTTTGTAAAAGGCAAGGTCAAGTTTAAGATAATGAGCAAATACCTCGTTCTTCTGGTCGAACTCAATGTGACGGCTCATTACGATAATGGTCTGTCTCATCAGGAATAAAAAAAATCCGCCCAGCAGGGCGAGAGCCAGGGTTGCGATGCTGAAGACCGCCACCTTGCCGGTAAAAGTGGAGGCATAAGGCGTTACAAAGTCGATAAAATAATACACCAACGGATCATAGGCAGCGACCCTGGTAACGACTCCTTTTACATTCTGCTGGTGTTGCAGCAGGTCGAAAATATATCCAGTCAGCTGCGGAGCAAGGATGGAAAAATAATTAGAAAGTATGATGAAGATTATGCCCGAAATAAATCTAACCCTGTACTTCCACAAGTATTTGTTGAGCGATCTTAAGTGTTTCAAATAAACAATTTGAGCAAAGATACGAAGGAGATATTTTCGGTAATCCTCCCGGATCTGATGAGTTTATCCTTCCTGTCACCACTTGATCGGCTCAAAAAGCTGAACCAGGCCATGTTGCTGAGAATTTTTTCGAACCATGGGTGAATGCCATGACTGATTTAGAATTTTTCCTGCTTGAACAAAGTGCTGTGTTGAACGGATGCTTCTTTGAGATGCAGGAACTTATGCCTTGTCTCGTCCCGGAAGAAGAGATTCAATTCATTTTCTGAGGGAAATTCAACGAAATGTATTTCGTAGGGCGTATCAGTATTGCTTTCAATGATAGAATCCGGTCCGGGACGCAGACGCAGCAATAATTTTCCATGATATTTTGCGATCAATGGCAGCGCCAGTTCTTCAAACTGATCAAAGGTGGCCTCCTTGCCGGGAACGAGGTAGATAAATTGAGTTATCAGTATCATCTAAGGTTAAGCCAGCTTTTTCTTTCTTTAGTATGCAGGTTGATCACATCAAATTTTTTCAGGGCGGTGAATGAGCCCATGTCGATGTCGCTATTAATAAGTATGCCACCCTGAAGGATCACGTATTTACTATGATAATCCGTTCTCGAGACCAATTCTTCGATCCTCTGGTCAATGGACTCATAGATTACCTCCGTAGCTTCGAGCAAAGGAATTCTTGCCTCAGTAATCCTTTCTCTTTGTTCAAAGAGGATTTGTTCGATTGTGTTCATCTGGTAATCCATCTCGTTGATGGTGCCGGGGACGATGTCATTGTTCGCCAGTTTTCTTAACGCTCCCATTGTAGCCCCACAACAATCGGTGTGTTTACTCTGTCCATATCGTTGTATCTCGCCAACAATTCCGCTCTTAGATATCCCAATATGCGGACCATAGTAAATATAAACGGCTCCTTCGTCCGGCACGTGGCTCGCAAAAGCGCTCATACCTGTAAGGCCCGTGAATGGATAGCCATTCAATCCACCCATCTTGAACGGCCCCAGGAATTCCTGCGCGCGGACGGGATACTGGATACTGTTTACGTCGTCGCTGCAGATGCTGTCGGCCATCATGATCTGTGAAGGCTCCAGGTCAAGGACTTCTTCAACGAAATCAATCAGTTCATTTACGCTGTCGATAACAGTCACAGCCGTGGGATAGTATTCCCTGATGATCGCCAGTTTTTCTCTTTTTCTCAATGATTGCCGTGTTCAGTGATTAGGAAAAGATTATTCTTTTGTTCTAATATGCCTGTGATGAATGTTGCGCAAATATCGTATCTGCGATTCAATCTATTAAGGAAAACGTTTATACTTTGGGTTTTCTGCCGGTAGCAGACCTGAGGATCAGTGTCATGCTTTTCGCCGACGTGGTACACCATGCGTCGTAGTCCGATGCGGCCTGTGCCCTTTCAGACTCTGAAATGTAACAGTCTGCAACCATTTGCTTTCCCCTGGTATTGGCTACGAGGGTCCATATGCCGATCTTATCAACGAAGTGTGGGTGGCCATTCACCGAATGTTCGGATCGATCGCTCACCGTAACGGATTGCAGTCCATTTGCACCCAGGATCCCGGCAAGATGATCGCCGATCTCATTGTCCATTCCGGCATCACTTCTCCACTTTAAAAATTGATGATAGAAATGGCGCATGCTTTCGGGGGGTAAAGGATCCCATTGGATGAGGCTGTGGTTGTAGTCGAGGATGGTGAGAAAGCCGCCTGGTTTCAAGATACTGGTCATCTTATCTATCAAGTTTTCCGGATGGGCAACCCATTGCAGGGTGCGGGCGCTTGTGATGATGTCAAAATCGCTTTGGGGGAGAAATGTGAGGACGTCGCCGCAAATGAATTGGAGGTTGGGAATGCCGGAATATTTTTCACGTGCCAGGCCAATCAGTTCTTCGCTACGATCGATCCCGATAACCATCCCCTGGCCTCCTACATAATTACAGATGCCCGTTGTAATGGCTCCGGAACCACAACCGACATCAAGTACCCGTTGACCCTGACGCAAGAGTTCAACCAGATTGGCATTAGATTTTTCTAGAGAACGCTCATCCAGGAGGACTGCTGTGCCAGAAGGCATGGCTGCGCGCTCGTATGCACTGGAATCACTCATCTTGAAAGGGTGTAGTTTATTGCGATGACACCTGTTGGAAATACTTTGGATCCCGCAAGGGCAAGAGCAGTTTTGTCTGGAATGCGGTTAAAGACCGGTATGCCTTTGCCCAGTAGAATTGGGTTAACGAAGAGCCAGTATTCATCGATAAGATTTTCAGCCATCAAAACATGGCCTGCGCTTAGGCTGCCGAGCATCAGGATGTTTTTTCCCGATTGTTTCTTCAGGTCTGTAATTTGTTTGGCAACCTCGCCGGAGATGAATTTCGTTTTGTTCTTTTTTACGTCTTTCATAGAATTCGACAGGACCAGTTTCTCCACACTGTTGTACCATTTGCTGTGTTCGACATCGTGTTTGCTTGCGTTAGGCTCATCACCGGCGGTTGGCCAATAGTTGTCCATCATCTCGTAGGTCTTGCGGCCATATAATGCGGCATCTGCGTCTTGAGTAAGGGTGCCGACAAAATCGAACATCTCGTCGGAAAGCAGGATCCAGTCCATTTCACCCGCGGGACCGGCGGCAAATCCGTCGAGGCTGACATGATCGAATAATATTATCTTTCTCATACTTCTGATATTATGTCGATAAATTCATCGAGGTTTCTTGAAGGAAGTGCAATGTAACAGATCTTTACGCTGCCGAAAATTTGTGTTCCTGAGCTGCCATGACGCAAAAATTTGTGGCGCTAAGATAATGAGATCAACTTATGGATTCAAGTCAGGAATGCTAATTGGTCTTTTCAAGAAAATGACGCAATACATATTGCAGGATGCCACCATGACGATAATACTCGATCTCGATTTTCGAATCCAGTCGGGCGATCACATCAAATTTAATTTCCTCGCCGTTTTCTTTTTTCGCAATTACCTGCACTTCTTTCAGGGGTGAGATGTCATTCGCAATCCCGGTTATGGTGAATGCTTCGGTGCCGGTCAGTCCCAGTTTTTCCGCATTCGACCCTGGCTTGTATTGAAGCGGCACTACGCCCATACCTACCAGGTTACTGCGGTGAATGCGTTCGTAGCTTTGCGCGAGTACCGCCTTGATACCAAGCAGGAATACGCCTTTTGCCGCCCAGTCTCTCGACGATCCACTGCCGTATTCTTTTCCAGCCAGTACGATCAATGGAGTCTGGGTTTCCTTGTATTTGACTGAAGCATCATAAACCGACATTTCTTCGCCGGTTGGAAGGTGTTTCGTGTAGCCGCCTTCTTTTTGCACCAGTTTGTTCTTAATGCGCACATTTGCAAAAGTGCCTCGTATCATTACTTCATCATTTCCCCTTCTCGAACCATAGGAATTGAAGTGTTCCTTTGTAACACCCCGGCTGATAAGGTATTTACCAGCAGTCGACAATTCGTTGAACTGTCCGGCGGGCGAAATGTGATCGGTTGTTATGCTATCGCCAAGCATCAGCAACACTCTTGCACCATCAATGTCTTTGAGGGGTTCTGCTTCGACTGGCATGTTATTGAAGAAGGGTGATTCTTTTATGTAGGTAGATTTCTCGTCCCACACATACAACTTATCATCGGGAATGATGAGGTTTCGCCATATCTCATTGCCTTCAAATATTTCTCCATAGTTCTTCCCAAAGTCAGCGGGAGAAAGTACTTCGGCCATAAGTTCATTGATCTCGTCGTCGGATGGCCAGATGTCCTTCAGGTAAACGGGTTGCTGATTAGGATCGAAGCTGATGGGATCATTGATGAGGTCAATGTCCACCCTGCCTGCGATTGCAAAGGCCACCACAAGCATTGGCGACATCAGGAAATTCATCCTTACCTGTGGATGGATCCTAGCCTCGAAATTCCGGTTGCCTGACAACACCGAGGCCATAACGAGGTCGTGTTCTTCAACGGCTTTTGAAACGTAAGGAGGCAAAGGACCCGAGTTGCCGATACAGGAGGTGCAGCCATATCCAACCGTATGAAACTGCATTGCTTCCAGGTCATCCAGCAGATCTCCTTTTTCAAGATAATCCGTTACTACTTTCGATCCGGGCGCAAGAGAGGTTTTCACCCAGGGCTTTGTTTTCAGTCCCCTGATTCTTGCTTTCCTGGCCACCAGCCCTGCCCCAATCATGACAAATGGGTTGGAAGTATTGGTGCAGGAAGTGATTGCTGCAATTGCCACGGCTCCATCTGAAAGCATAAAGCTCTGGTCTCCGTAAGTCACCCAAACATTTTTCATTCCATTGACAACGGTTTTTTCAATTTCCGGTACCGGTGCCATTTCCGCCGGAGCTTGTTTGATGGGTTGACTGCCTCCTTCTGCCATCCATGAACTTAGCTGATTTACTTCTGTATACCTGCGCCCATATGTTTTCCTAAGCAGGCCAATAAAATCGGGTTTAAAATTTTTCAGCAGAATTTTGTCCTGCGGTCGTTTGGGGCCCGCCACCGTAGGTTCGACGGTTGAAATGTCGAGTTCCACAATATCTGTGTAGATAATCTCCTCGGAACCGGTTCTCCAGAGCATGTTTGCCTTGCAGTAGTCTTCCACTAACTTGACCTGTTCAACCGAACGATTGCTTTTACGCATGTATTCCAGGGTCTTCTCATCGATAGGAAAATAAGTGATTGTGCAGCCAAACTCGGGAGACATATTGCCGATGGTGGCGCGGTCAGGAACTGAGAGGTGATCGAGCCCTGAACCGAAGACCTCAACAAATTTACCAACGACTCCATATTTCCTTAAGAGTTCGGCAATCGTCAACACGAGATCCGTAGCTGTAGAACCCATGGGAAGCTTGCCTGTGAGCTTCAACCCTATTACCTCGGGCATGATAAAATAGATGGGCTGACCAAGCAGGGCCGCTTCAGCTTCAATACCCCCGACACCCCAGGCGACTACTCCGATTCCATTTACCATGGGCGTGTGACTGTCAGTTCCTACCAATGTATCCGGGAATATTTCTCCATTCCGTTCAATGACACCTTTAGAAAGGTATTCAAGGTTGACCTGGTGGCAGATACCCATTCCGGGAGGAACCACACTGAAATTATTGAATGAATTCTGTGCCCACTTCAAGAACTGGTAGCGTTCCTGGTTGCGTTTGTATTCTTCGTCGATATTACGGAGATAAGAATAATTCGTGCCGAAGTAATCCACCTGAACTGAGTGGTCAATAATAAGATCCACGGGTATCAGGGGGTTCATCTCTTCCGGGTTTTTTCCCCTCCTGGCTACTTCCGCACGGAGGGAGGCAATGTCCACAACTGCAGGAACACCGGTAAAATCCTGCATCAGCACTCGGGCAGGCATGAATGGGATGTCTTTATCGGAACCGGCCGGTTGCCAGCCAATAATGGTTTCAAGATGCTCTTTTGTAACGGCAAAATCGTCAAAATTACGGAGGGCGTTCTCCAACAGTATACGAATAGAAAAAGGAAGTTTTTTAATAGCATGACCCTTTTTCTCCAGTTCGGTGAGGCTGTAATAAGTAAAAGTGCCGTTTTTAGATGTCAGTAATCTTTTGATTTGATAAGGATCCTTAGCCATGCTTTAATATTTTAATTTACAATTCAGCGCTATTCACAATGAATACCCTCACTTTTTCTTAGCCGTTGTTTTGGTGGGAACAATAAATAACGGTATTAGACTGCGGTGCAAAACCTGTTCCCCGACGCTCCCCAGTAGGATTCTTTCGAGCCCGCGGCGTCCATGGCTGCCCAAAACGATAATGTCCGCCTTGAGTTCTGCAGCGGTTTCAAGTATGGTTTCCGCAAAATCACCCGTAGCGACAACCGTTTGTATAGTTTCATCATCCAGGTGGAGTTTGGATTTGTCCAGGAAGTCCTGGGCGGCCGTCTCCAATTCCCCCGGTGTCGCAGCCTCGACTAAATTGTTGAAACTGTCAAACCCCATCAGCGGTGAATAATCCGCATAGGAATAGTACGCGGCCTCAGAGGTTACATGCAACAAAATGGTTTGGGCATTCATCGCTCTTGACAATTGGTGTCCGGTCTCCGCCACTTTCTGGGCAGATGGATCGAAGTCCAGTGCAATTAATACTTTTTTCATCTTAGTTAAATTGAGGTGATAGGATGCTGTTTTCAAAGTTCTCTGAACGAAAGTTACGGACATTCATTTCATGGTATATTTCTTCCTATTCGCAACTATACGCGCCAGAAAGTTTCCTTTGGCCGTGGATTCAGCAGAATCCCTTTACCCAAAAAGAAGAGGTTGTGAAAGCACGCTCACGGTATCCCGTCTTGAGGGAATTAATTCGGCCAGGTGTAACCTGGGAAAGGGTTTTTTGTATCCCGTAGGTTCATATCCGGAGGGAATCAGTAAGTTTGGATTGATGTATCCTCTTAGGTGTGTATGCCAATTAACAAATGGATTTGAAAGAAACTCTACGGTGGGTTTCCGTTGTGTTGCGGACAAAATACTATGATAAACGACTATGCGACTCTCAAAAATCATATTCCCTTCACTTTTATTTACCTGTTTTCAGATGTTTGGGCAACAATCGTTGCAAAAACTAACACCTGTCGATTTTTCGATGGTGACAATTACTGATCCATTTTGGAAAGAACGGATGAACCAGGTGTCCACGAAAACGATCGATGCGTGCATCTTGTATACAGAGAACAAGACAGGAAGAATACGCAATTTCGAAAAAGCAGCAAAAAGATCAGGAAAGCACGAAGGAATTTATTTTGATGACTCCGATGTATATAAGGCGCTTGAAGCCATGGCATATTCATTAAGGAATAGTCCCGATACCACGTTAGAAAATAAGGCAGACGGGTGGATAGATAAAATTGCGGCCGCCCAATTGCCAGATGGCTACCTGAACACCTACTATACGCTTACGGGCCTGGAAAAGCGATGGACAGATATGGAAAAGCACGAAGATTACTGCGCGGGTCATTTGATAGAAGCCGGCATCGCCTATCACAGCACAACCGGTAAACGAAAATTACTGGATGTGGCCATTCGTTTCGCGAATTATATTGACAGTACATTCAGATTGGCTGACCGGCATTGGGTTTCCGGTCACCAGGAAATCGAATTGGCATTGATGCGGCTATATCATTATACCAATGAGAAAAGATATCTGCAACTCGCTAAATGGTTCCTTGATCAGCGTGGACATGGATATGGAAAGGGAGTAATATGGGATGAGTGGAAGGATCCCGCATATTGCCAGGACGAATTCCCGGTAAAAGATCAAAAAGAAATTACCGGGCATGCCGTACGTGCAATGTACATGTACACGGGCGCGGCAGACGTCGCTGCGGTAACCAATGATTCAGGTTATGTACGAGCCATGAAAACTATCTGGGAAGATGTGATTGGCAGAAATATGTACATCACGGGTGGCATTGGAGCGCAGGGTAAGAATGAAGGGTTTGGAAAAGACTATGATCTCCCCAATGAATCTGCCTATTGCGAAACCTGTGCGTCAGTGGGCATGGTATTCTGGAACCAGCGCATGAACATGCTGACTGGTGAAGCGAAGTTTACGGATATACTGGAAAGAAGTTTATATAATGGGGCTTTGGACGGACTGTCACTTACCGGCGATAGATTTTTTTATGGCAATCCGCTGGCCTCGTCGGGTACTGACCAACGGCGCGAATGGTTCGGAACGGCCTGTTGTCCCTCAAATATTGCACGATTGGTTTCATCACTTGGAAATTACATTTACAGTTATTCTGAAAACAACATTTGGGTAAACTTGTTTATCGGTAGTGATGTGAAGGTTCCATTAAAAAATGGCCCTATTAGTCTTTCCACCAAGAGCGGTTATCCCTGGAAAGGAAATAATAATATTGAAATATCGACTACAAGACGTGCGCCTGTTACCATTCATATTCGAATACCAGGTTGGCTGAAGGAACCTGCCGCAGGCGGGTTGTATAACTATACAGACAGCGGCGCTGCCAAACCCATCGTGACGTTAAACGGAAAACCCGTCTCCTATAAAGAAGAAAAAGGATATGCAGTGATTACGCGCACCTGGAAAAAGGGCGACATCATCCAGTTTGAGACGCCGATGCGGGTCAGAGAGATTGTCAGCAGGCCCGAGCTAAAGCAAAACGAAGGAAGAATTGCCCTCCAATACGGGCCGATGGTGTATTGTATCGAAGGCGCAGATAATAATCAACGGGCATTTAATTTCGTATTGGCCGAACACCCGGAATATCGTGTCAGCTTCCGCCCTGATTTACTAAATGGCGTGAACACAGTGAATTTCAACGCCAATATTCTGGAAGTGGATGCAAATGGTCGATCCGTTAGCACCGTTAAAAAGGGAATGACGGCAATTCCCTACTATGCGTGGAATAATCGGGGGCCAAATGAGATGCAGGTGTGGTTACCCGCAAAGATTGGTAAGGTTCAGGTTACTCCCTAATTAAGCGTTCGGTTCCCGCCGCTAAAAAAAGGCTACTGACCTTTACTCAAATGCCTTATCCTTTTTATTTTTACGGCATGCCAAAAACTACAAAGAAGAAAGCAGAAAAAAACCAAACATGACACTTAACGATACGCTTGCAAAACTCAAATCACTCGGAAGTGAATACATGCGGGTGTTCAATAAAAAGAGAGGTGCGGATGACAATCAGTTCGGCCTCAAACTAGGCGACATAAGAACGGTGGGAAATTCAATTAAGTCGGATCACAAATTAGCCCTCGAGTTATGGGAGACCGGGAACATTGACGCCAGGCTACTGGCTACTTTGATCATCAAGCCGAAGCAATTATCGGTAACCGAAATGGACAGGATGGTACGTTCTATCAACTTTCTACAGGTGGCAGATTGGTTCAATGCATATGTCGTAAAAGAGCACCCCGACAAGGAAAAACTTCGAAATCAATGGATGGAATCCAAAGATGCGATGTCTGCCCGTGCGGGATGGAGCCTCACGGCGGGGCGGGTGACGAGAGATCCCGAGGGAATTGATATTCCTGCTTTACTTGTCCGACTCGAGGCCGAGATGCCGAAGGCTGCTCCGGAAGTTCAATGGACAATGAACACCACCCTGGCTCAAATCGGAATTAACTTTCCCAAATACCGAAAAAAGGCGATTGACATTGGAGAGAAGCTAGGAATCTTACGCGATTTCCCGGTTTCTAAAGGTTGCACTTCACCTTTCGCCCCGATTTGGATAAACGAAATGGTAAGAAGGCAGGGGTAAGGGACACAAAAACAGAAAGAGAAAGAGAAAGAGGAGGAAAAAGAGGAAACAGCACCCTGGCAATTGTAATAGCCAACTGTCAACTTCACGAAATCGAACGGCATTCGCCAAAATCGGACAATTTACAACTGGGAGTAAATTGATAGGCTATTGTTTTTCAGCCTGTTAGCAAATGGCATGTTTTTCCCTAAATCGTGCACATATATTTTTGCAGTTTAATTTTACGACGCCAACTAAACCAAACATATGATCAAACACTGGCTGCTGATAGCCTTCAGGAATATGAAGAAATTCAAAACCTCATTTCTTATCAATTTTATCGGGCTGTCCAGCGGCCTCGCCTGTGCATTATTTATATATCTCTGGGTGAATGATGAGCTTCATTTCGACAAATTTCACAAGAATGAGCCGCAACTCTACCAGGTGATGGAACTTAGTAAGGAGAACGGTGTGATGATGGTACATGACGGCACTCAGGGCCTTCTTGCCGATGCCATGGCAAAAGATCTCCCGGAAGTTGAGCGGGCTGTTTCCGTGATGAATGCTGAGAAAATGGGTTTTAAATTGGATCTGATCGCTGCGGACAAAACCCTCAAGGCGTCACCCTCATTTGCCGGCAAAGACTTTTTTGAAATGTTCTCGTTCCCGCTGCTTCAGGGCAACCCAGGAACTGTAATGAACGACCGAAACGCGATAGTCTTATCTAATGGCATTGCGAAAAGTTTATTTGGATCTTCGTCCGCAGCGATTGGAAAGAGTATCAACTATGAAATGTTTGGCAAGAAGCATCAATCTTTTGTTTCCGGCGTTTTTGATGACCTGCCGGCAAACAGCTCGATGAAATTTGATTTTGTTCTCACCCATGATATACTTGTTAATGAGATTTGGACCAACGGCCAAAAGTGGGGGAATACCGGACCCGTTACCTACCTACAGCTAAAAAAGGGAACCGACACAAACCAGTTTGATAAGAAGATCAGGAATTTTCTAACGCGGTATGGCCAGGGTGATTTTCTTACCCTGTTTGTAAGGCCGTATTCAAGTTCCTATCTATATGGTAATTATGAGGACGGCATTCAGACCGGGGGACGGATCGAATACGTGAAATTGTTTACCATCATTGCATTAATTATACTTATTGTTGCCTGTATCAATTTTATGAACCTGTCCACCGCAAGGGCATCGCGACGCCTGAAAGAAGTCGGTATAAAGAAAGCGGTTGGTTCCACACGGGGGGCATTAGTTTTACAGTTCCTGTTGGAAGCTATGATGATGGTCCTTATTTCATTAATGGCAGGATGCCTAATAGTATTTATTTTGCTGCCTTCGTTTAACCATCTGACTGGAAAACAAATCGAATTAAATTTTAATTCAAATCTTATCCTACTATTGGTTTGTGCGACGCTGATTACCGGCGTTATTTCGGGAAGTTATCCCGCTTTCTACCTCTCGGGCTTCAATCCCGTCACGGTTCTTAAGGGAAGACCCAAAAATTCAATATCTGAGTTACTTGCCAGGAAAGGTCTTGTTGTTTTCCAGTTCTCCGTTTCACTCGTGCTGATTATTTCGGTCATTGTCGTGTACCGGCAAATGGAATATGTACAATCAAAAAACCTTGGTTACAACAAGGCTTCTGCAATATCATTTGATAAAACATTGTCGATTGGCAAGAACTCGGATTTGTTTTTAAATCAGCTGAAAATGATACCCGGTGTGGTCAATGCCTCAACCATCGAGCAGAAGCTGGCACAGGACGGCAATGGATCATCTACTTATGATATAACCTGGCCGGGAAAGCCGGAAAACCTGGATGTGGACATTGCTGTGAGGGCGGTTGATTACGACCTGATTGAGACGCTCGGCATCCAAATAAAAGAAGGCCGAAGTTTTTCACGGGCCTATGGATCCGACAGCTCCAAACTGATCTTCAATGAAGCAGCGGTAAAAGTAATGGGCTTGAAACAACCATTGGGTACACCCATCAAGATGTGGGGGTTGAATATGAACATTGCGGGTGTCGTCAAAGATTTTCACATCTCGTCTTTACATGAGCCCATAGTGCCCATGGTATTTATGTACCGTCCGAACTATACCGGTGTTGTCATAGCAAGAATTTCTCCAGGGTCCGAAAAAGCAACCATCAGTAATATTGAAAAGTTATTCAAGAAGTTTAATCCGGAAAATGTATTCGAGTATTCATTTCTGGATGATGAATACCAGGCACAGTATGTTTCTGAACAAAGGGTTTCGGTCATCTCACGCTACTTCGCCGGTCTTGGTCTTTTAATTATGTGCCTGGGGTTGTTCGGGCTGGCCACGTTCAATGCCGAAGTGAGGACCAAAGAAATCGGAATTCGCAAAGTATTGGGAGCAACAACAAGCGCAGTTGTGTTATTGCTTTCCAGGGATTTCTTCAAATTGATCTTCATAGCGATGCTCGTTGGCTTCCCAGTAGCGTGGTTTGTCATGAATAAATGGCTGAGTGGATTCTCCTATAAAATTTCCGTGGGTCCGCAAATGTTTGTGATCGCAACTATCGCTATCGTAGCGATTACACTGGTTACCATCAGCTACCAGTCGATAAAAGCTGCGCTGGCAAACCCGGCAAAGAGTTTAAAATCGGAATGACCTACTCTCTTAGGGTTGAGTTGAGGGAACACATGGTTTTACCACAAGTAGGGCTAAAACCGAAAAATGGAGAAAAGGTATAGATTGACAGGCATCATAAGGGCGTAAGTTTGCACATCGGCCCCTACTGGCATGAAATTTTTGGTAAGTTTGGAGACGAAAGCGCCATTATTTCTATGTCAAAAATATCTTCTTCAAAAAAAAGGGCCATTAAATTCTTGCCTTCGGAAAGAACTGATTTCTATATCACTCTTAAAAAACGGGTGGATCAGTATTTTGTCGACAATCGGAAAACAAAGTTTTGCAATACAGTAATGATCACAAAGACCACTGTGCTCTTACTAGCCTATCTCCTTCCTTTCGTTGCATTGTTAATTTGGACCCCTGGCTGGATCCTAAGTATGCTTTTGTGGGGAATAATGGGGCTTGGTATTGCTGGTCTTGGCATGAGTGTTATGCATGATGCCAATCATGGAGCTTATTCCAGTAACTCAGCGGTCAACTGGAGCATGGCCCATGTACTCAACCTGATGGGCGGTTCAACGGTCAATTGGAAACTTCAGCACAATATTCTCCATCACACCTATACCAATATTACTCATATGGATGATGATATCGCAACTAAACCCGCGTTGCGACTCTCGCCCCATACTCCGCATCATATTAGTTACAAGCACCAATGGTGGCATGCCTTTATTATTTATGGATTGACGACACTTTACTGGGTAACCGCAAAAGATTTCATTCAGTGGATAAAATACCGCAAAAGCAAGGTAAATGCAGCCCCGGTCACCGAGTATCGGATTTTGCTGCTACAATTAATATTGGAGAAATTGCTTTATTTCTTCGCTTTCATCGTTATACCAGTATTTGTATTTGATATTCCGTTTGTGCAGTTGATCGCAGGCTTTTTGTTGATGCATTTTATTGCTGGATTGGTATTGACCGTGATCTTTCAGCTGGCGCATTCGTTGGAAGGAACCTCGCATCCCCTACCCGATCACGGCGGTATCATCAGGAACGACTGGGCAATACACCAGATGAACACCACTATGAATTTTTCACCTTCAAATAAATGGCTTTCCTGGTATGTGGGAGGGTTAAACTTCCAGGTAGAGCATCACCTGTTCCCGCGAATATCTCATGTGCATTACCCATCTATCGCCCCCATTGTCAAGGCGACGGCTTGTGAGTTTGGTGTTCCATATCTTGAACATCCAACCCTTTTGTCTGCGTTGCAAGCACATGTTCGCTTTCTTAAGCGTTTGGGTCGACTGCCTGATATAGAGGCTGCCATTGGCTAGTGCACATGGGAATATCAATGGCGAAATAGATGGAATTGTTATCATTGCCACAGAAGTAACTTCACAGGCATTAAGGAAGTGGATATGGCATTTGATCTGGGGGCACTATGTTTCGTTACAAAACCCAGAGACTTTAAGGAATTACTGAAAATGCTGAAGGTAGTTGCAGATAATCTCCACGGCGATTTATTAAAAGCTGTAAGCGCTTTAAATGGAATAAAAGGAATAAGATGTGGTCTTTCATTTTAGGAATGCAATCCAGGTGCCGTTGATCGGAAAATCCGGAATGCTGAACTCGTCTGCATTGCAGAATACCGAAAAGTATGTGATTTCGAGGTAGCCATCACTTCTCTTTAGCAAAGGTACAACATCTCGTCAACCGCCTTTTTCCAGTTTTCCAGAGTCATGGGTTTGGTAATGAACTCCGCGCCATGGCTCTTGAAAAACTTGTAGTCGTTTGGGCTTTGGCTGGAAGTATAGACTACAACAGGAATGCCCTGAAGTTTTGGATCCCGTCGAATCATTTCCAATGTTTTTCTGCCGTCCATAACGGGCATATTTATATCCAGTATGATGAGGCAAGGTAGCAAATGACTATTCTTCGCATTATCAAGGTATTGAAGGCCGACTGACCCATTCTCAGCCTCTGCAACCCGTACATTTCTTTCGTTTTTAGTGATAATATCGAACAGAAGCGCGCGATCGTCAGCATCATCATCAATACATAAAATAATTTTCTGCTCCATGATCAATGAAGGTATTAAAACTGCAGGTATCTAGCGCATCGCAGGCAAAAAGATATGAATGGCGGTGCCTTGATCGATTTGACTATCCGCCTCAAAGAAACCTCCATGTTTCTCCACTATTTTTTTGCATAGAGCCAGACCCGCGCCGATTGCGGTTTCAAAATTGACCTTTGGAAACAGTTGAAATATTTCAGATATCATTGAGGGATCAAATCCTTTACCACTGTCGGCAACGGTTATTCTCCAGTAATCTGAATAAACATACTCATCACTCAATTGATTGAACTTGTTGCGTTTTAAAAGTACGGCACTAACTTGTATTCGATTGAGTAGATCGACACGTGACGAATAAATCGAATTTTGAAACACAAGCGAAAACAAGCGTTCCAAGGCTTCCCGGTCACCGGAAATGGAAGGTAATCGACCAAGGCTGATTTCATATGCTGATTGGTTTGATTGTGCTGAGATATCACTGACAATTTTGGAGAGCAACTCATCAAGTGATATCGTTGAATACTCGAAGGTCTTGTCTGACAGCCAGGCAAATTCCTGGAGGCCACCGATCACATATTTCAGCTTTTCTGCTGCTATTCCCAACTTTTGCAAGGTCGGTTGGGAACGTATGCCTAATTTTTCTGTATCCCGGTGAAGGTGGTCAATGTGAAAAAAAATCTTTCTCAATGGTTCCTGTAATTCGTGCGTCACAGACTTATAAAATTGTGACAAATCCCTGCTTTGCTCTTCTACGTTTTGAAGTGAGCGTTCAAGAAGCTCAGTTTTTTCTTTCAGCAACTGTTTTGCACTAATGACCTCGGTATTCTCATGAAGGACCTTTTCTGTGGCTTTTCTCGCCTGGATTAACTCCTGTTCGAACTTTTGGCGTTGTTTGACAATGATTCCGCTGCAAACATTTAACTTCTCAACCGGGTATCGTTTTGCATTGATTAAAATAGGTACCTGTTCCCCTTCCTTCGTTTGAAGAAATATGAATAGTTCGTTCGCCTCTCCTTTTAAGGTGAGTAAAGGCAGGAGGTGCGTATTGTAGAATATTTTAGTGGACACCGGAAAAACCGTATGAACTGGCAAACCGGGCAATTCAGACTGATCAAAATGAAGTATGCTACAGAAGGTGCTGTTGACATAACAGAAGACCCCGTTATCATCAAAACAAAACACCAGACAAGGGGCGGCGTCAATCCAGTCTCCTTCAGGTATTGCCATTCAGGTATTGCTTTATATTTTTTATAGTTTCATCAGGCGCGCTCATGTGTGGACAGTGACCGGTTGCTGTAAGGAGAGTAAAAGTGCTGTTCGGGAGATGCTGCGATAAATATTTACCCACCCCTAATGGCGCAATCATGTCGTCGGAGCATTGAAGGATCAACGAAGGAACGGGAGAATTAACCAGGTCTCGTCGATTGTCTGAAAGAAAGGTTGCCTGGGCAAATTGGCGGGCGATGACTGGATCAGTAGAACAAAAACTCTCCGACATTTCCTGGCCGAGCGCCGGATCATTCTTTTTACCCATGATCTCGGGAGCCAGGAAATTTGCCCAACCCATATAATTTTGCTCCATCGTTTGAAGTAATTGCTCTATGTCGTGCCGGGAAAATCCGCCAGTATACGAGTCATCGTTCAGATAGCAGGGCGAGGGGCCGATCATTATCAGACTAGCAAAAAGAGAAGGCCTTTCAATGGCAGCGACCAAGCCGATCATGGAGCTTACCGAATGACCTACAAAAATAACATTCGAAAGATGCAATGCCTCGCAAACTTCCAGTACGTCTTGTGCATATCCTTGCAACTGAGCATACCTGTCTGGGTTATATTGCGAAACGTCAGAGTTTCCGGCCCCTACGTAATCAAATAATACGATTTTATAGTCATCCTCAAACGATGGAGTAATAAACCGCCACATGTTTTGATCACAACCGAACCCATGTGCGAAAAGCATTGGCTGGGTGCCGGTGCCAAACGTCCGTACATTGTTTCTGGCGACGATATCATCCTTCATTTGAACCATTTTGGGAAGGAAGATACCGCAACTGAAACTTGGCCGAAAATATTTCTTGGAATCCTACTCTGGAATATAAGTGTATACTGCCAGGACCCCGCCACCACCCTATCAATTGAGTGCGCCGGTACATCTTGTACCCACTTTGATCCACCGGGAGGAGGCTATTCTGTCCTAAGGCTTTTGACAGGGTTGGCCGCTGCTGCCCTGGTTGCCTGTAGGGTTACCGGTATCAATGCAACAAAAAACGCCAGGATTCCGGCCAACAATAAAACCCACCATTTAACGTCTATATGGTAAGCGAATCCCTGCAGCCATTCATTCATTGTCATCCAGGCCACAGGTAATGCGATTGCAGCAGAAAGTAAAACCAACTTCATGAAATCCGAAGACAGAAGCTGTATAATATCACTTACGCTCGCACCCATGGCCTTTCGAATGCCGATCTCCCTGGTACGTTGGCCAGTTGTGAAGGCAGCAAGACCGAACAATCCCAGGCTTGCAATGAAAATTGCAAGTATCGCAAATACAAAAGCGAGTTTGCCTTGTCTTTCTTCAGCCTCATATTGCTTTGCGAAATTCTGGTCGAGAAAACTAAGTTCTAACTGGCCAGACCGATCAAATTCGCCGAAGGTCTTCTTAATGAATGCCAAGCCGTCGGGAATTTTACCGTTAGCTATTTTTACATAAAGATTGTCTTCAGAGTTCGGCGATGCCGGCATAAGCATCACTAACGGCTCTACTTTGTGCTGAAGTGAATAGGTATGAAAATCCTTTACTACCCCTACAATCGTTCGTTCTAACGGGGCACTATTGCCGTCAACGGTAAATTGCATTCTTTTACCGATGGCGTTGTTCCAGCCGAGTTTCTTCATCAACGACTCATTGATCAAAGCCGCGCCATATTTATCGGAAGTAAATTGGGGAGAAAAATTCCTTCCCTGCGAAAGTGTGATACCCATGGTAGTTATAAAATCCTTATCAACCGTGAGCTCCTGCGCAAGTGTTGTGGCAGTGGAAAAACCTCCCTGGGGTGTCTCAAAGCGGTAACCCATCCCACCGAGATTATTATTCCCTATCGGGTTGCCCGCAGCTGCAACGCCTTCGATATCCGGGTTTCTTAATAGCTGTGTTTTCAGTGCTCCCACTTGTTTTCGAACCTCTTGATCGTCGATATGAAAGGTCAGCACCTGATCTTTATTAAAGCCCAGGTTGGTGCTTTTCGCGAAATGCAATTGTTGATAAATAATGATAGACGAGGCAATCATCAGTATCGTGACAACAAACTGAAATACCACCAGTGATCGCCGGAACAATATATTACCCGACATATTTCCCAGTTGGCCCTTAAGTGCGGGAATGGTCTTAAATCCAGCGAGGAATACCGAAGGATAGATACCGCTAATAAAGCCCGTTAATACCGCAAAAGCAAGCAGCGTCGCCGTTGTCGTAAAACTTCCAGGTTGATCCAATGAAAGATCTTTCTCTGTTAGCCTGTTGAAAAATGGCAGGGTGAAATTTACGATTACTATTGCAATGCATGCTGCAATAAAAGTTACCAGGAGTGCTTCTGTGATAAATATGCCCGCAAGATTATTTTTACCCGAGCCTATGGCCTTACGCACGCCTATTTCTTTTATCCTGGCGGATGCTCGGGCAGTTGATAGATTAGTATAATTAATAATCGCAATAATTAGGATTAATAATGCTATTGCGATAAAAATATAAACCCGGGCGATGTTTCCATTGGGACCTAGTTCAAACCCAAGATTGGAATGCAGATGAATGGAGGTAAGCGGCTGAAGTTCTATGGAAAAGCTGTCTACCTTTATCTGCTTTTGTATCGTTGTTTTTGCGAAAGCAGCAAGCTTCTCGCGAAATCTGTTGATGGTTGATCCTTCTTTCAACAGCAAGTATGTGTAGATGCCGAAGTTTTGCCAATTATCTCCAAATTGCTCATCGGATGCAGGGCGGACAGCGCTGAACCGTAAATGCGAATTACCGGGAATATCCCTGATAACTGCAGTAATTGTTGCAGGGAATTGTTTGTTGAAATAAATGACTTGTTTAAATGCCTTTTCAGGAGCTCCAAATAATTTTTTGGCAAGGGATTCTGTGATAACGACTGATTCGGGATTGTCAAGCGCCGTTTGATTACCAGAAATGAAGCTGTACGAAAAAATCTTTAACAGGCTCTTGTCGGCAAAAATGGCATCACCCTGTTTTATTTTCTTGTCGCCAAATGTGATCTCTCCCCCACCCTCCCGATCAATTCTCACCGCATCCTCGATTTCCGGAAATGCTGCCTTTATTGCTGGTGCAAAGGGACCGGAAGTAATTGCCAGATGAATTTCGTTGTTGTCCCACTGGGAGTGCTGGGCAACCCGGAATATCCGTGCTGATTTTTCATTGAACCTGTCGTAACTCAGCTCATCGATAATATAAAGTGCAATAAGCCAGGTTGAAGCGAGGCCCAATGCCAGCCCGGCAATATTAATGAAAGAATATGTCCGTCTACGCACCAGGTTGCGCCAGGCCGATTTCAAATAATGTGTGAGCATGCGGCGATTTTAACCAATGCAGCCAAGGGATATGCCAGCTTTTAATACTATGTAGATCAATACTTTAACTATTTGAGATGAAAACCACTGTGCGTTAACGTACAATTTGCGTACGGTGTATTTAAAAAACTTTTTAAGATTTTCGTTCTCCGTTCAGCCATTTATCAATAGTGTTACCTGTTCAGGAGTAGACCTTCAGTATCTTTCCATTCACAGCGCCAAGCACGCTCAACAGGTATGCATTGACCAGTTTTTCCATGGGAACTAGGTTATACCCTGGAAAAAAAGCTCCGTAACGTTCACGGCTATCCTCCACCAGCCCGGGGCTGACAGCATTGATCCTTTGCTCCTGTTTCAGTTCCTGGGCCGCGGCCAGGACAAAGCTGTTGACTGCTCCATTAATCATGGCAACACACGAACCATTCCTGGCCGGATGTTCGGCCGCAATCCCGCTGGTCAACGTAATAGAACCTCCGCCATTTAGGTAGCGCTTACCAATCAGCACGAGGTTGACCTGCCCGAGCAACTTCCCTTCTATTCCCGGCATCATTTCTTCTGTAGTCATCGTATCAAAAGCGCCATAGTATCCCGTTCCAGCAGTGCAAATGATCGCATCCACTTTTCCTGTCCTTCTGAACATCGCAGTGATGGACTCCGCCGATGAAATGTCCACAGAAACATCACCTTTGCTTCTTCCCGCCGTAATGAGTTCATGATCAGATGTAAAAGCCTGAGAGACCCGTTTTCCAATAGTACCGTGACCGCCAACTAATAATATCTTCATGTGTCATGCTATTTAAAACTGCTTTTATTAGTAAAAGATCCTCCGGCGGACGCCTCAAGTGTACACGTCTCCAGTGTATGTGCCAGAGGATCTAAATAATCCATGTTCGTCTCCCACCGCTGCAAAATCAACCATTGGTGGCTTTTTGGGTAGTTTTGCCGCCCATAATGCAAAATGATATTCGCAGACATTTCTGAAACATTAGCTGTCACAATTCCTATTTCGCTCAGCACCGATTAACTGGCCAGTTCCCGAACTTCTGCATAGCCCTTAGCCTCGAATATGGGGCAGGAGGAAGCGATTGCTGCCGCTTCATCCAGGTCCACCGCCTTCAACAATAAATACCCCCCAATGATTTCCGTTCCGACCCTGTGAATGTTTTTAACAATTGTTGACCCGTCGCCAGTTATTAGTCGGCCCTCAAGTGTCAGGAAATTTCCGCCGGACAGCCTTCCTTCACCCTGCCATTTGCTAAACCATTTAGCCCAATGTTCGCGATGGTTGCCGAGCACTTCATGTGAATGTTCATCCATTCTACCGTCGGGTTCACGAAATAAAATGATGTAGTTCTTCATTTTACTTTTTGATTTCATTTTGAATCCATATTCTGTGTCAGTGATATCCAATACTGTTCTCCTGCCCGGCTAAAAAGTGAACTGAAATTTTTTTTCGGGGCGAAATTAATACGATTTTGAATAATGTTAATGTACCAGCCCCATTTTTTTGACTCATGCAGTCGAGAATATTTTTAGTGCGTTGAAATTTCTGCACCTATGTTTTGGAAGAAGTATAATATAAATAATTTTTAACTTGACAAGATGCTGACAGGGCCAGAGTTGATGCACAGCTTTGGAGTTGGCCGTTAACCAAAGGGTAAAAACGCTCGCAATCTATAGTCGATGCTTCTTTTGACAAGCATTTGTACAAGTAAAGGATTACTGGTTGACGAGTGTGGGCCTTTGCAACTTCGCAGTTTTCCTGTGTTTCCTTCTGATCAGATTGTTCATTCAATTCGTTTAGTGACAGACCTTTGACTGAAGAAGAGTTAATACAACAAGCGGTTTCTCACTCGAACCTATCCATGTTTGGTGTAAAAGGAGGCACAGTTCACCCTCATGGCGTCCCTATTTATCAAATTCCACTTAGCAACCGTAATTATATCTTCTTAACGATCCTCTTGTCTCACTTCATCAGTATAAACACTGTATATTCAATATACCTATCCTCACGGCAATTTTAGCCCCTTTGAAAAATTATTTCACCTTACCAAAAGAAAAGCTTCATGTTGGATGCCTCCGTTAAAACTAATGGTCCTGGCCTTCGGGTTGAGGAAAATATTCTTAGCAGCCTGGCATTCAACAACTCTGTCCAACCTAATATTATCGGCACTGTCAGCAGCGGAAAAATAATCATGGCCAACAGGGCTGCCTGCCGGTTGCTTGGGTATGCAAAAAAAGAGCTGTTGACGAAAAACCGATCTGATATTTTCGATACCAACGACTCCAGTTTCAAAAACATGATAAAGCAACGTGCGACGGAAGGGCATTCTAAGGCATCCGTTACGGTCATTAAAAAAAGGGGCACCCGCCACCTCTGTGAAATTACGTCGTCAGTTTTCATTGATGCTCATAAACGAAAAAGGTCGATAACGACAATAACAAATTTATCCAAACACTCACTTACCGACAGCCAGGCAGTAAGCAATAAATGGATCAAAAACATTGCTAAAACATCTTACGATGTCATGTGGGACTGGAACATAGACACAGGTGAAATTTATGTGGGCAACAGTATCAAGGAAATACTTGGCTATACAGTTCGCAAAAACGTGGTGGCTCTGAAAGATGTTAAACACTGCCTCTCAGCATCAGAACTAGAACGCGTAGAAACAAAAATATTGAAGACTCTTGACTCCGCTATGAAAACCTGGAAAGACTCGTTTCAATTTAAAAAAAGAGACGGGTCAGTTGCATCTACCAAATGTCGTGCGAACATCGTGAGAAATGAGAAAGGGAAAGCGACACGTTTGATTGGCGCCTTGCAGGACATTAGCACTTTAGAAGCGCTGGAAAAGAAACTTCAGCATATCACGCTGCAAAAGCTGCAGGAAGAAAAATCAAACGTGGAGAACTCGCCTGAAGGAAAGAAATATAAGGAATATCGGGAAAGTTTCAGGCATGTCTTTAATTCGTCCACTGACGTTCTTTTTGACATAGACATCGAGGCGAACGAAGTAACGATTAGTGATGCATATCAAAGAGATTTTGGATACAAATTGTCGAACAATATGACACCTACAGCGGATTGGCTGAACCATATTCATCCTGACGACAGGCTCATGTACAACAGGACTACCTGAAAATGATTGCATCTACCGAAACAAAATGGACGTGCAAGTACAGGTTTTTGAGACTCGATAATTCAGTAGTTGATATAGAAAGCACAAGAATTATTCTAAGAAATCATGATGGAAAGGCGTATCGCATTATCGGCAATATGCATGATGTAAGTAAAAAGATTGTGCTGGAAGAATCAATATTACAAGACATCAGGTTAAGAGAGAAGAAAATTGCTGAAGCCTCCGAAGATGCATCGAATGCCGTACGTTCGAACATCGGACGCGAATTGCATGATAATGTCAATCAACTGCTCTCAGCTTCCAGTTTATATATCTCTATGGCAAGGCTTGGAGGCGAGGACAGTAAAATGTATCTGGACCGATCATCAGAATATACGCTTTCGGCAATCAAAGCCATAAGAGAATTGAGTAAAGAACTAACTACGAATACCGTCAAAGAAATTGGATTGTGTGAATCAGTTAAACACTGTATCCGGGATTTAATGGAAACAAGCCCGATCACGATTTCCTTCGTTACGAAAAAGTTCAAAGAAGACGAGGTAAGTAAAAGTTTCCAATTGGCTGTTTTCAGAATAGTACAGGAACAACTAAACAATATCACGAAACACGCTAATGCTGGCAAGGTGCATATCACAATAATTGGGAACAAAAAAGATATTATTCTCACCATTTCGGATGACGGAGTCGGGTTCAACACCAATAACAAATACAGTGGAATAGGGATTGAAAATATAAAAACGAGAGCTGCATCTTTTCATGCACAGGTCGAATTTACTTCTACACCTGGTCACGGATGCGTGCTGACAATAGCCTTTCCATCCTTAGAGGCTGTGGCGCTTGAATCTTGAGATGTATTCAACTTTTGAAAAGAGACTGTAATCATCTCTCCTTTACACCACGGAGTTGCTCTCCGCGGTCACTCTCTCAAATATCTATTACGGCAGACCAATTTCTGCCCCTGGGATCAATAACTTACTTGGAAATATCAAGAATATCTCCGGGTTTGCAATTTAATGAACGGCAGAGGGCCTCCAGCGTATCGAAACGAACGCCTTTTACCTTGCCAGTTTTAAGCAACGATAAATTTGTAACTGAAATACCGATCTTTGTGGCAAGGTCCTTCAGAGAAATTTTGTTCTTTGCCATCTCCACGTCCAGATTGATTATAATAGCCATTATACAAATGCTTCGTTTTCGGTTTTCAATACATTACCCTGTCGGAAGATCTCAGACAATATGAAGGCAATCATGGCAATGATGCTCGTACTAATCCCAAAATCTATTGGCCTAACATAGTGCGATAACGCATCACCTCCATAGTTCAAGAGCAAATAACGGTCGAACAGGCTGCCCAATAATTCCAGTAGGGCAATTGCTAATAAACTAAAACTGATTATTCTCAGCCGCCAAATGTTACGAGGATCGAAAGGCTCATTTAGGCGAATCGAGCGCAGGATCTTTCTGGCCTGAAAAATGACGGTGAGTATGGCAAATGCGATTGCAGAAAACCCTATGAATATTACAGGAACTGTCCTTGAAGTCGGTTTTACTTCCAGCTTCAGTTTGGCATCTGCCCCGATCACGTGCTTGAAGTAAACAATGTCGGAATTGACTTTGATAGTAGGAAGAGTCTCAACCGACCGCAGATGGACCGGTATGTCACGCTGGAAGTAGTCGCCCGTGGCAGTTTTTACAACAATCACTACTTCCACGAGAATAAAAATCACTAGAAAAAAAATCCAGATTATGGTAGCGATAAACCTAAGCACGCGTACAACTAAAGTCTGCATAATGTGATAATTTTATGTAAACATATGGAATAGTTACGAATAACAATTATATTTTTATGTTTTACATAAATTTAAATTTCAGACGGGTAGAAGTCCCGGTTGCAAAAGATGCGTTAATTTCGAAGATCCCCTTTTGCTCTATTGGTTTCTTTTCGCTATGCTGCCAACGTAGTATTCAAAAACCTATAATATGAAGCAAGCTTCTTTGTTGTTGCGAGTAATTGCCCTCGGCGCGCTCGCCATTCAAATCACCGGTTGTAAGAAAATTATTGAGCATTGGCCTGGACATGGCCATGGACATGGAGACAGCACAGTCCGCTACCGGATAAAGTCTATGGTTTACGGAACCAATAATTTTCATGACTCTATCGAAAGCAATGCTATATTTTATTATGGCGCTGACAACCTGTTAGACAGCGTTACAAGTGTTCGCCCAGAATATAGTACGCGGCTTACTTTCGAGTATGACCAGAATGGAAACCTAAAGTACTATACCGACGTAAAAGACTTCGGTTTTCCGCTTAATCGTCATACGGAAGCCTACGGGCTCGATAACGCCGGCCGCGCCATAACCGATTCCTTCTACTGGGTTACTTCTGGCGGATATCAGTATGATATTACCTCACATTTTGAATACGACGGCAAGGGGCGCATTGTAAAAGATTATTATACTACCAATGATTACGGATCTGGGCCATTATCCGACACCGTAATTTTCAATTATAACGCCCAGGGTAACCGGGGGCTCGTGACCTCGGCAAGAATTTACGATGTCACTGGAGACGGTAATACGAACAATACTGTCTACGACAATAAGAATGCCTATCGCTCCACCAATCCAATATTTCAACTCATTGATCGCGACTACAGCGTCAATAATTCCAACTATGCGACGGGGTATAATTCAGCCGGTTTGCCGCTTGGGTTCGCACCAGGCTCAACTGAAGAGTTCTTACACCTTGGGGAACCGCGCGAAATCGAATGGGAAGAGGTTCCGTGACAACCAATGTGGCGGATGTAGCACGTTATCGAGGTTCGATAATTCAATTGAGGTCGTCTCAAATTAGTGAGATGACTTCTTTTTTTGGTTTGGCAGAGATCATCCATTCGTCGACGCTGAAGCTTTACCGTAAGCATTCTAAGCTAACAATAGAAAATCTAACCTACACTATCTTCGGCATTCACTGCTTGCAGCAGCTAAGGCGGATCAGGCTGGCATTCGGGGGCTTGCTACAGGAAAAATTGATCTGGTATTTGCCCGAGGCCTGTAAATATCAACCGCTAAAAAATTGATGGTTGTTTTACCGACATTTTTGGCGGCGTCTTTTGCCGGGCCGTTGACATAGCCCATACCTGGCTTCAATTCCTATTCTTGTCTGTCAGTTCCAAATTAATTTCGGCTTTACCAAACTGGATAACAGAAAAAGTATGACCCGGATGGGAATGTATAGGAATTGAATCACCACGTTTCGCGCTAGAGTCCTCCAGAAAATGAGTGAGTTATAATTTTTTTGGTATCAATCAGTCAACACTTACTTTTGCGCCGGAGAGATGGCAGAGCGGTCGAATGCGGCGGTCTTGAAAACCGTTGAGGCGCAAGCCTCCGGGGGTTCGAATCCCTCTCTCTCCGCAAGTCAATGAATGTCCCGCGATAGCGGGCATTTTTGTTTTGCAGCCTTGCCAAGCTTGCTTGAGCAAGGCGGAAAAATAAAAATGTTAGTGAGCGAAGCGAACGACATTCATGACTTGAAACCCCCATGTCAGGGATCGCCGCAGGCAATCCCTCTCTCTCCGCCATCGCCCACCGAAGCTTTAGCGAAGGTGGGTTTTTTCATTGTGGGCTTCGGACGCTTGCGCCAAAGCTTCAGCGTCGGCGCACGGACAAGTCCGCTTTGATTTTTCCAGGCTGTTAAAAACCGAAAATGAAAGCCGCGAAGGGCCGGCTCTGTTTGATTGAACCCCCATTTTCAGGGATCGCCGAAGGCAATCCCTCTCTCTACGCCATCGCCCACCGAAGCTTTAGCGAAGGTGGGTTTTTTCATTGTGGGCTTCGGACGCTTGCGCCAAAGCTTCAGCGTCGGCGCACGGACAAGTCCGCTTTGATTTTTTCCAGGCTGTTAATAACCGAAAATGAGGAGGCGCGAAGGGCCGGCTCACGTAACTCCAACTTGATTAGCAATTACGCAGAATTTGTCATGCATCAATCCTGCATGTTGCCCCTTTTGATCATTTTGTGGAGCAACTTAGTGATGTTCACGCGGTGCTTCTAGACGGTCTGTGTCCATTTTTTGGTATTTCTTGAAGACCGCCATTGTCAATATCGTATATATGTCGTGGTCCAAATTTATTAAAGAGTTGAACCAAGTCCAGGGCGCGACGGCGATGAGGAGCGAGACATTGCATTTCCTCTTAAAAGGATCGTTCTATTATGTATGAATTATCTCTTCTAACTTTTGTTTATCTTTTATATGTGTATTTGTCGTTTAAGGTAACCTTGTTTTATTCAAACCTATGGCGGCGACTGCAACTGTCAAAATTAAGTTAGCTTTCATGATTGTACAGCGGTTAACAGTGTCATTCACTTCTTAAAAATATTTTATGGAGACTATTCAACGATTAATGCAAGGCAACAAGGATTGGCTCGAATCCAAAGTTTTGAGTGACAAAGATTTCTTCAAAAATCTTGCAAAGGGCCAAGCACCTGAAATACTCTGGATTGGTTGTTCTGATAGCAGAATTCCTGCAAATGAGGTTACCGGCACTCAAGCTGGAGAAATTTTCGTACACCGTAACATTGCCAATATGGTAATTCATTCAGATATGAATATGCTCAGCGTATTAGATTATGCTGTTAATGTTCTTAAAGTAAAGCATGTGATTGTTTGCGGGCATTATGGATGTGGTGGCGTGCAGGCAGCAATGAATAACAGACAATTTGGGCTGGTTGAAAACTGGATAAGACATATCAAGGACGTTTACAGAATATATGAAACAGAACTGGAGGCTATAAAAAATATGAAAGAAAGATTCGACCGTTTTGTAGAATTAAATGTCTATGAACAGGTATTTGATCTATCCAAAACATCAATCGTTCAAAATGCGTGGGAAAGTCGCAATGAACCGAAGCTTCATGGGTGGGTTTTTGATATGTCAACAGGATTACTCAAGGACCTGGGGATTACGTTCGACAATAAAACCCAACTACCTAAAATTTATAAAATTGATAGCGAAATTGTCGCTTAATTATTTGATGTCATCGGAGGTGTTGATTGATTGATTTATTTCTTTTTTATGACGAAATTCAAATTTACCAAGGGCGATTTTTTCGGGGGATTGACTGCCGGAATTGTCGCATTGCCATTAGCGCTGGCCTTTGGGGTACAATCAGGTCTTGGTGCAGCAGCCGGACTTTATGGAGCTATTTTCCTGGGTTTTTTCGCTTCCATATTGGGCGGCACCCCCTCGCAAATTAGTGGACCAACGGGACCAATGACCGTAGTATCGTCTGCTGCTATTGCAACCTTCGTCGCAACAGCAGGCGATATCAGTAGTGCTTTGGGTATGATTGTGGCTTGTTTTGTGTTGGCTGGTTTGCTTCAAATCACAATGGGATTGCTGAAGATAGGGTCTTTCATTAAGTTCATACCCTATCCCGTTATATCCGGTTTTATGAGCGGTATTGGCGTAATAATAATCTTATTGCAACTATTTCCCGCTATAGGACAGCAGTCTCCTTCAAAAACGCTGGACGTAGTAAAAACACTTCCAGCAACATTGGGAAACATAAACTATTTGGCGCTTACATATAGCGCTCTAACCATTGCCATTATTTTTTTATTTCCCCGGATAACGAAAAAAGTGCCAAGTACATTAATAGCGCTGATTACTGTTACAATCCTTTCTGTCATCGTCGGGGTGAAGGTTCCGGTGATTGGTGAGATCCCTCAAGGGTTTCCACCAATAAAATTAGGGCAGATTTTTTCCGTACCACCCGGTACCTACCTAATTATAGTTGAAACTGCAATTACTCTCGCTGCGTTGGGCGCGATTGATTCACTTCTTACGTCAGTAGTAGCAGACAATGTTACCAAGTCAAAGCATAACAGCAATCGCGAATTAATCGGACAAGGCATTGGCAATAGTATCGCCGGATTATTTTCAGGGCTTCCCGGTGCAGGTGCAACGATGAGAACACTGGTAAATATTCGCTCGGGAGGTAGAAACCGGATTTCAGGCGTGATACACGCTTTGATACTGCTGCTTATCCTTGTTGGTGCCGGTAAATACGCCGCGCTAATCCCCAAATCAGTATTAGCAGGTATTTTGATAACCGTTGGAATTGGTATTCTTGATTACAAAGGATTTCGCCACATTGCAAAAGTGCCTAGGGCTGACGCAGTCATCATGATAATTGTATTACTGGTCACAGTTTTTATGGACCTGCTCATTGCCGTCGCTACGGGAATGGTGTTATCGTCAGTTTTGTTTATGAAAAAAATGAGCGAATTAGTTAACGAAAAAACCAAAACTTCTGACATAAGTTCATCGTTTATAGAAAACAATGTTGACGAAGCAAATTTTCCAGCACTCATTAAAAATAAGATAGTAGTTAAACACCTGGATGGCCCGCTTTTTTTTGGATTCGCATCTGATTTTCAGAAACAAGCCAATGAACTGAATCAGATACATTATGTTGTTATGCGCATGGAAAAGATGCCATTTTTCGATCAAACCGGCTTATACGCGTTGGAAGAGTCAGTTCTTACCTTGGAGCGAAAGGGTATAAACGTGCTACTTACCGGATTGCAGAAGCAACCGGAGGATATGTTGCGGGCGATTAAAGTTATACCAGACCTTATCAGCGAAGAAGATATCTTTGAAAACTTTACACAATGCGCAGATTGGCTATTGTTGAATGCCCGGTACACTGAGGATAGTATTGAAAAGTTACCGCAGGTTTAGATGACACCCTCAACGTCAAATTCGGCATTTAAGGCAGCACGCGGTTTCGCACTCAACCAGATCCGGCATGGAAGATGCGAGAACTAAGATTATTTTAAAAATGTGGATCCAAACGATGTGATGAGCGGGTATTCTGTAGGTTATGTTGGGGACCTAAAGAATAATGACTTCATAAACCCTGCCGGCTCAATGGTAGCTACAGCACAGGATGCGGGCATATTCCTAAGGGCATTGAATGACGGCTCTTTGCTAAATAATGATGAACAAGCTATCTAGTCATCTATCTATGTATATGAACATACAGGATTATTGCCTGGATATTCTAGTATCGCAAAATATTACAATGACATTGATACGGTTGTCATTCGGTTTGTAAATACAAGTGGCGGATACACCTGGAATCTAACGGAGATCATATATAAACGTATTGTGAAAATATTGAGAAAGGAAAAAAATGGTAACAAATGAAAGCGGCAGTATATACAAAATACGGACCTCCAGAAGTTGTAAAGTTAATGGAGGTAGATAAACCCATCCCAAAAGACAACGAGGTATTGGTAAAAGTGTATGCATCTACCGTAAACCGAACTGACGCAGGATTTCGCAGTGCCCAATATATTATCTCACGTTTTTGGAGCGGACTTCTACGCCCAAAATATCAAATATTAGGTTGTGAATTTGCCGGTATGATTGAAGAAATTGGGAAGAGCGTTACGACATTCTTGACCGGGGATAAAGTTTTTGGCTTTAATGACAAATCCTTTGGAGGTCATGGCGGGTATTTAACAATTGCGGAAACAGGTGCGCTTACGACTATCCCTGAAGACTTAAGCTTTGAAACAGCAGCAGCAATTACAGAAGGAGCACATTATGCCCTAATAGATATTAGAGCAGCGAAGATTGAACGAGGACAAAATGTTTTGGTCTATGGAGCAAGCGGCGCCATTGGTTCTGCAGCGGTTCAATTATTAAAACATTTTGGAGCCATAGTAACCGCTGTTTGTAATACGAAAAATGTCGCACTGGTAAAAACACTTGGTTCAGATACCGTTATTGATTATCAAACTCAAGATTTTACAAAGACAGAAAATAAATTTGAATTTATTTTTGACGCAGTTGGTAAAAGCTCATTCGGGCAATGCAGGCCTTTATTAACCGATAAGGGAATTTACATTTCAACCGAACTGGGAAACAAAGGAGAGAATATAGTTTATGCGCTTACCACATCGCTTAGGAATGGCAAGAAAGTTTTATTTCCAATGCCATACATTGCTAAGAATGACGTAATATTTCTAAAAGAGCTTGTTCAAAAAGGCGAATTCAATCCTGTAATTGACAGAAATTATAAGTTAGACCAAATCGTTGAGGCATACAAATACGTTGAGTCTGGACAAAAAACGGGTAATGTTTCAATAACTATAGCAGACTATCATTAACTGTAGCTGCTGTTTGACGATTGTTATCCTTCATAAAAGGTTTAAACGTTACCCTTAATGCATTAATTGTTTTTATTAATCTAAAAGTTAAGCTACCTTTCGAGTAGCGGAAATAAGTCCCTCTGTCACTAAGAATAAGATTGCTTCATTCGGAATTTTCTATATAATTTTTTTAATTTGCGTTTGAAGGGTCGATGCATTGGTATTGCAATAGTCAAATCTGTCGGAATGGCAATTGGCTTCCCAAGCGGTCCCAATATGAATTCTAAAACAATGGCTGCTTAAGGTACATCCTCGAAAAAATCTGCATTACGAAGAAGCCACAAACAGCACAAATATTAGAAATGGTTTCGATTAACATAACGTCTCCTTTTTTTCGATGGAATTGATAGGGACATATTTAACGCCAATACCTCCCTTCCATCGTTTGTTGCACCAAACAACCGTTTTAGGTATTGTATTTTGAACTGATATAAGTAATTAGTGAAAAAATGAAATTATGCGTGCACTTCTAAGCTCAAAACTTCTATCAATTGCCGGCGTGTCAATATTGCTATCTATTGGGTTTTCCTCCGTTGCCCAAAGTTCATCCAAACCGGATTCACTTTCGAAAAGCGCATCTAATAAACAAAAAGAACATGAAGTGCCTAATGGTAGCAAAGTGCACGAGTTTCCACAAGGGTCGCCGCTGGCTGCATTTTCCGCAGGGGGAGAAAGTGAACAAGCATTGGAAGATTTTATAAAGGAACAGAAAGTGGCCGGACTCATCGTCGTACAGGATGGAAAAATTCGGTTGGAACGCTACGCTCTTGGGCACAGCAAATCGGCTCTGTGGTCATCGCTGTCTGTTGCAAAGTCGGTAACAAGTACCCTCGTAGGAGCTGCCATTGCAGATGGTTATATAAAAAGTGTGGACGACTACGTAACTGACTATAGCCCCGATCTGACAGGAAGCGCCTACGACAGTGTCACCATCCGCCATCTCCTTACTATGACTTCGGGTGTACGATGGATCGAAAATTACACGGATCCGAATAGCGACATTGCGAAATTTGAGACAGACCCGATAGAACCGGGCATGAATGCAACAGTAAGTTATATGCGGCGTTTGCCATCGGATGCAGAACCAGGCAAAAAATGGGTGTACAGCACAGGGGAAACGCACCTGCTGGGTGATGTTGTCAGCGCAGCTACCCATCAGACCTTATCCCACTACCTTTCCTCCAAAATTTGGGTTCCTTACGGTATGCAGCAAAAGGCAACCTGGAGACTTGATAGAACAGGACAGGAAATGGCAGGCTGTTGTCTTCAAATGACACTCCGTGATTTCGCACGGTTCGGACAATTTGTTCTGGAAGACGGTCGCATTAACGGAAAATCCATTGTTCCTGATGGCTGGTTTAAAAGCGCTACCAGTATACAAGTACCGCTATGGCCCGGGGGAGGATACGGTTACGGATGGTGGATCTTTGGTGGCAGTAGTTTTAAGGCTTTGGGTATTCACGGTCAAATGATACATGTGGATCCGGCGAGGCACCTTGTAGTGGCGATCAACAGCGCATGGCCAGAGGCAGACAGTAACGAACGGCATGCCGCTGCTGCCAGTTTTTTAAATAGCATTGCTTTGGAGATTGATAAAGACAAAAAATCGCTTGGCCTATAATTGCCTGGTGACTATAAAGTGGTTCAGATCTCAGGTTGTAAAAGTTGTAATTAAGCCTTCCCAAGCTTGCATCAGCAACGCGGAAAACATGGGCTAACGATGTCGATGAATCGTGTGCCTATAAGGTGGTATTTCCTTCAATATCCTTCCACCAACGTAACAATTTGTTGGTTAATTTTTTTACAATCGCCGGTTGCCGGGCCGTAAGGTTAAGGGTTTCATTTCTGTCATTTGAGATATTGTACAACTCTGTTTTGCTGCCGTCTTTATTCATCAGCAGTTTCCACTGACCATCCCTTATTGCCAGCGATGGGCTTCGGTCACCCGGTCTCTTCGGGTAATCAAAACCGATGTCATTGCGACCGTACTCCCAATAAATTTCTTTTTTTCGTAACGATGGTTTGCCCGTCAACACTGTACTTCTGTCCTCGCCATCACCATTCGTGAGAGATGTAATATTCGCCATCTTGCACAATGATGGCAGCAGGTCGGTGGCGGCAATGACAGAAAAGCTGTCCAGCTTGCCAACCGGTAGCATAGCGGGCGCCCATACGATAAAGGGCATTCTGATTCCACCCTCATACAAAGAGAGTTTAGTACCCCGCAAGCCAGCCGAGCGATCGTGCCTGAAATTTGGCGCCGGACCATTGTCACTGGTAAATATCACAATCGTATTCTTGTCAAGCCCCAAAGCTTTTAGCCCATCCAATAACCGCCCGATCTGTTTGTCGTACTCCTTCAGAACCGGGAGAAAGTTCTTTTCTGCTGCACCCTCGCTTTTTTGATAATCATCTCCTGGTACCCAAGGGGTGTGCACGTCATCAGGCCAGAGATTGACAAAGCAGGGTTTTCCTTTATGCTTTTTTAGAAAATCAAGTGTCCTGTCAACAAAGTAGGCTGTGCGATTCCAGCGCTTGATGCTGTCTGTATCCGCCCAAATCCAGTCAGAGGAAGTAAGCAAGGGATCTGGATCAGGGCTTTCCCAGGTACTGCTCCATTCATCAAAGCCATACTCGCTGATTTGTGGCGCGCTTGTAACATCCCGGCCGCCACCCATATGCCATTTGCCAAAATGGCCAGTTCGATAGCCGTTGGCTTTAAAGATCTTTGCAATGCTTGTAGCAGAAGGATTTAGATAATCGTTTTGTTCACAATCCCGATTATGCTTCTTATCGCTGAGATAGTTAGTAATATTCCATTTGGCAGGAGCCTTCCCCGTTAACAAACCCACACGGGATGGCGAACAAACCGGTGAAGAACTGTAAAAATTGAGAAACCGGGTACCCTCCCGAGCCATCTCGTCTATATTCGGTGTGAGATATGTTCCATTGTAACAACTCAGATCGCCATAACCCATGTCGTCGGTTAGGATAAAAATAATATTTACCCTTGTTGAGTCCTGACTTCGCTGCTGAGCCAATATCGGAATACTGCACAACAGGAGAAAACAATGAACAAACGCTACTCTCATAAACATGGATTTAATGACCTTTGCTGCTCTCTAAATTATTTCAAATGTAGAGGAACTTTGATGCAATTGATCGTAATCCGTCCACCACAGCTAAGCCTGACCAGCATGGTATCTTACCAGGCCTTCCATGGGTGATTGAATGATATTACCAACGGTCATGCCGAATTCTTTGGCCACCCCCGAAAGTATCAACCTGAATCCATAGCCTATGGAACCTACACAATTAAATGAATAGCTCACATAATTTGGATACCTGCTAACCAGGTTGCTGAAAAATTCGCGAAAAGACAACCTCACGAGTTGCTGCAGATAATCTTCGTCTATGCGTTGAATGATGAAATTGCAAAAACCTGCACAAAAGCGATTGACCATGGGCTGCGTATACACCTCATGCATGATATCCTCGAAGGTTAAGTGATATGTATTGAAAAAATCTTTGGTCAGGTTCTCAGGCATATAGTTCCGCATGTAATCGGACAGCAGCCTTTTTCCAATTGACCCTCCGCTGCCCTCATCACCCAATAGAAATCCCAGTGAATCTATATTTTGGATCATTGTACTGCCATCATACAAACATGTGTTCGTCCCCGTTCCCAGTATTGCTGCAAAACCGCTCGTCCGTCCCAGCAGGGCCCTCGATGCCGCAAGAAGGTCCATCGAAACCTCAGTCTTCGCCTGGGGAAAAACAGCGTTCAGCGCATGTTCTACTATCACAGACTTGCCTGCCATGCATCCGGCACCATAGAAATAAATTTCCCTGATCCTGTTTTTATCCAATGTTGCGGGGAAATTGTTGTGGATCGATTGAATGATGTATTCGGCGTCAACAAAGTGAGGATTGTAGCCCTCGGTGGCAAAATGGGTGGTTGCTCCGTTGTCATCGATCATACTCCAGCTCGCTTTTGTGGAGCCTCCGTCGGCTATCAATATCATTGAAGACTCTTTTTATTTATTTTCAAAGGAGATGAGCCGGTTCTTATCTTGTGTCCCGCTACAGCGAAATACCAGATCAGCAGATAACAGGGTACCACGATCCAGTAAGCCTGTCGCGGATTGAAAATATCGGCAAGGCCTCCATATGCTAAGGGTAGAATGGCACCTCCCGCGATGGCCATGACCAGTAAGGAAGATCCTATCCTGGTGAAGCGACCCAGGTCGGCAATAGCCAGTGGCCAGATCGACGGCCACATCAGTGAATTGGCCAGGCCGAGAAAAGCAATAAACAACACAGAAGTAAATCCGCTGGTCGACAATGCGGTCATTGCAAAAACCAGCCCGGCGATGGCGGAGATCTTCAAAGCCTTTTCCTGCGAAAAATACCTGGGGATGCAAACAATGCCTATCAGGTACCCAATTAACATACAGACGAGGGTCATGGACGTGAAGAATTTGGCCCTCATGATCGGGATATCCTGGAAAGACCCATAACTGATAATGGTATTACCCGCGATCACTTCTACTCCCACGTAAAAGAATAACGTGACAACACCCAGGATCAAATGTGGAAATTCAAGGATCGTTTTCTTGTTTTCATTTGCCGCAGATACTTCAGCATTTTCTTCATCAGCGTCCAATTCGGGCAAACGTGAATAATACACCATTAAGGCCAGGCCAATAAGCACCGCAACTATGATGAGGTAAGGCTGTATCACCCGGGCCGCCAGCTGACTTAGTTCCGTGATTCTTTGTGACGGGGAAAGCGTAATCAGCTTGTTCTTTATGTTGTCGGTGTCGTTTAACACAATCGCGCCAAGAATAATGGGTGATAGTGCTCCTGCTATCCCATTACAAACTCCCATTATGCTGATGCGTCTTGCGGCGCTTTCCCGCGGACCAAGGATAGCGACATATGGATTCGAGGCGGTTTGTAATAAAGCCATCCCGGCACCCTGGATGAACAATCCTAATAGAAATAATGAGTAAGTGCGAGTCATCGCCGCAGGAATAAACAACAGTGAACCCAGACCCATCACCACAAGGCCCAGGGCCATTCCTTTCTTGAATCCCGTGGCTTTCAATATCCAGGTCGATGGAAGTGCCATGACAAAATAAGAAATATAAAATGCAAAGGCGACCAGGTAGGATTCAAAATTATTCAGTTCACAGGCGAGTTGCAGATATGGAATAAGCACCGAACTCAACCAGGTAACAAATCCGAAAATAAAAAATAACATCCCGACAATGAAAAGAGGCTGAATGCTGCTTTGGACTTTGTTCTTCGACATCAATTACAGAGTTTCATGATTCATGCTATTCGGGTCGCTTATCTCAGCCTTTTTGTCTTACTTCAATTCCCTGATCTCTATATTTTTCCACCTCACTTTGATCCCGCCTCCATCATGTATCTGGAGCGCGATCATGCCATTCGCGGCACCTATTTTCGCGTCCTTCAAATGAACCATCTCTTTGCCATTTAACCAGGTGGTAACCTCATCCCCGATCATGTGAATCCGAAGGTGATTCCAGTCTTTAGCCTTCAGCATCTTTTCATCTTCCGGCTTCGGCATGATGAGCCATTCCCTTCCGTAAGATTCATATATCCCTCCGGTATGATGCCCCGGCGGCGCAACTTCTACCTGCCAACCGCTGATCTTTGTACCCTCAATATCCGAGCGGATAAATACACCGCTGTTCCCATTGGCCTCCAGTTTAAAGTCCAGGTCCAGTTTGAAATTCTTATAAGCTTTATCCGTGGTAAGATATCCGTATTGTTTGTCCGGACCACTTTCACATATCAGGTTGCCTTTTTCCACATACCATTTTTCAGTACCATGAACCGTCCAGCCACTGAGGTCCTTACCATTGAACAGTTTTTTGCTCGCCTGGGCATCTGCCGATTGAAAACCAATAAAACAAAACAATAAAAAAATAAGATTTTTCATAATTAATTATTTATTTAATCGTGCGGAACGGAAGGACGGTGGAACCAATTGATGCACCGCAGCTATGATCAGTTCCTCAACTTCCTCTGCAAATTTGGATGGTTTATTATAAAAGTACATGGAGGTTTCCGCTTCATAACCTCCCTCACGTATTATCCTGCGTGATCCAATATAACAGGGAACATCATTGGCATAAGCATTAATCCAAAGACGTTGTGGTCCCAATTCCTTTTTTAGTCGCAGTGAATAGTCTACCACCACCTCACCGGCAAGAAAGATCATCAGGAGTTCGTTTCCAAACGACCAGGTTTGAATGATATATTTCTGACTTGAAGGAATGCTGTCGCCTCTTGCCGTTCGATCGAGCGCCAGGCGGGCATAATATCCCTTTACCGTTTTGTCGTCAGACTGCTGCACGAGTTCTGCCGTGTTCGGCACATGCTCGAACGGAAGTTCAATTGATGTAAAATTTCCTGACGGAACCCTGGTCAAAGGCGTCAGGGGAAGACCGATCAAACGATCCACTTCATCTGATACCAACTGCCCCAGCTGCGTAATGTATTCCGTTTTACCGCGGGGCTGCGGGTTGGCATCGGCTCCGCAACCAATCGCTACCATGGCGATACTACCAGGGTGTTTCTCCTGTATGATCCGCTGTGCTTCGCCCATCCAGTCGCCATGTACTTCGTTCATGCTCCCTTCCAGCGTAGTTCCATGACAGGCATAATTAATCAATATCGTTTTTAGATTTCCCTTAAGGTCCTTAACGACCATGATGGGCATAGCGTTATCAACAGGTCCATTCTCCTGGCGGCGATTCTTTGCAAATCCCAATTGCCCCTGACCCCAACTAACCAGCGATTCGCTTCTGTTTTTTAGTGCCGCCTGGGCTACTTGTTCAAGCTTTGCTGTCAGCTGCTCGATATAAAGAGAAATATGTTGCTGTTGCGGCAGTGACAATAACGAGTCGCTGAATGTTTCGCCCCTGTATTGCAGTATATTCAGGAGGTTGCCAACCTCGGGCCCACCATGGGTGTGCGAAGCGCATATTGTAAAATTGGATCGCCTGAGTCCTGTTTTTTGGGAAAGCCGGCGGGCGACTTCCCTGGTGACATGTCCCGGAATACCCACAAGGTCTACGGTAACCATTACAGAACTTCCCTGCGCATCACTGCCAAAAGCAAGCGCCTTGGCCCATATAGTATGAAGCACAGCATTCGCTTCACTCTTTTCCCTGCTTCCGTAACCTGCCAAACGAATAGGTCCTTCGGGAGTAATATCAATCTGGGCCACGCCAACCTCCATCCTGCCATTTCCCCGCGTTCTTTGCTGGGCAGACACCGTACCGGTCAAGGCGAGTGTTAACAGAAAAATTAAAAAGCGCATCAATGGTAACTATTTATTTTTTGATCTAATTCTATCCACTACAATATCCAATACATTTTCCGGGAACAATCCTGGTTGCGCATTCCAGAAAAATGAATCGTAACCCTCGTAGGTAGCTCTCCTGATATGGCTTTCTGCCGGCAGGTAGCTGGGAAGGTCGTTGGTGTATCCAACCACGCTTACTTTTTGATCGGGCCATAATTGCTTGATGGCAAAACTATATGCCGTTACCACTTCACGCGAAAGACCGACCAGTTTCCAGTCGCCGATATTCAGGGTTTGTACATACACGGGTATCGTTGTGGGAACAGATCCCTGCTGATAGTACGCCAGCATGAGGTTCGCCCAGCGGACATTTTTTTCCGCCCCAACGTCTCCTTCTTTATTACTGTTCTCCAGTTTGAATTGTTCAACCTTTTCTTTGCTGAATGTTTTAATTGGAATGTTGATGGTATCCAGAGCAAAAGAGATATCCCCGGATATTTTCTCCATCTCTTTCCCGATAACCTCCTCCACATCTCTTGCCAGGTCTGCTCCTGTTCTCCCGTGATCGGCGACCCTGGGATTGATATCACCAGCGCAGGCCTGTAAAAAGACGGCGTGGCCAATAGAATTATGAACCTCGATCAACTTCCTGGTCACTCCGGGATAATTTGCTGAAATAGTAAACCCTTCTTTTCCCTCATTTTTGAAAACCGGATGACAGGAAGTCAAAAATAAAATGCTGCTGCCCGCTTTGTTTTTACCTTTCGCATAGATCACATCAACTGTGCTGTCGTAGGGCGTTGCATTATCAGGAGAACTCCTGTTATGCCCAATCCGTGTGATGCCTCTTCCAAAAGATATGCTTGCAGGTTTCATTCTGTCCAGGGCCGACTCAATTGCCCTGATGATACCCGCCTTAACAATACCATTCAAATAGATGCTGTCTGGCCTCTGACCATGGTCGCCAAATGCAGGAAAAGTCTGCGTCACCGGCGCAAAATGCGTATGCGAACAATTCAGAAAAATTGCCTCTGGTGGGATCTTTCTTCTTTTGCTCACTACATTCTTGATTGCTGTTGCAAGCGAATAATCAAACCCGCAAACATCAAAGCCAACAATTACCACCGTTTCTTCACCTCGCTTTACTGCAAATGCCCTCGCCGACAAATCGCCGGTGGTACTGTGCCCGGCGGCATAGATATGATTATCCTCCGCAAGAGCATACAGCCTGTTGTTAGCAATGGCAATGCGGTTGATTTTGATATCAAAAGTTGAGTTATTATTCCGGCCGATCTTGGTCCACCCCTTTGAAGGCAAGTATGATTTTAACATAAACAGGTTGTCATCGGCATCAATCCGGTATACTCTCTCTCCATCCCCGGTCATGCAAATGCTGCTGCCTGTTGCGCCGATTTTTTCCCAGCTGCCCGATTGTATTTTTTTAACCAGCAACGCATTGTTCTGGTCGCGCGCATAGAGCCTGCCGTCCGCCACCGCAATTGCGGTGATCCCCTGCGCGCTTCCCAATTTTTTCCATCCCTCTTTTTTCTTCGACAGGTCACGGCTTAGCAATTCACCGCTGTCATTCACGGCGATAAGTAAATGATCGAAACCCGTCAGGGCAACTACACCTCCTGCCCTTCCGATTGTTGACCAGCCACCCTCACCTGCGGCCATATCTTTCACAACCAGGTTATGCTCACCCGTGACTGCGTATAATTTTTTTCCCAGGCCTGCAATTGCAAATACCCCTTCAGGAGCGCGGCCAGCATTCTCCCAGGTAATACTAAAACGACCATCGCGGGGAGCGCCATAGCCAGCAAGGGCAAGGGAAAAAACGGATGAGTCAGGTTCTATACTAACGTTTGAACTGCCAACCAGGAAATCCTGCTGAGCCTGCAGACTAATACCTGCCAGGATGCACAAAAGGAAAATGAAAATCCGGACTATCCGCATAGTCAATAATTTATTGTCGGTACAACTGCTAACCCATGGCTAGTCCATGGCAGAAACTTTATTATTTGGTCGGAAAGAGATGATCCAATGCCTTCTTAACGCTTCCCTTTGACAACAACAGTGTTTTGGCTTCATTGTAATCTTCCAAACCGCCCTTTTCGATTAATATTTTTACACTACGATCAATGATTTTGTCATTGATGAGTGCTACATGGACCATGCGATTGTCTTCCACCCTTCCGAGTTGGATCATGGTAGTAGTGCTGATCATGTCCAGAATCATTTTCTGAGCGGTGCCACATTTCATGCGGGTACTTCCTGTTAAGAATTCAGGGCCCGTCACCACTTCAACGGGGTAATCAGCATAAGTGGCTATTGGTGATTCGGGGTTGCTCACGACACAACCAGTAGTGATGCCGTTCTGTCGGCACGCTTTCAGGGCGGCTTTCACAAAAGGTGTAGAACCACTGGCGGAGATACCTACCACGATATCCTTATTTGAAATCTTCCTCTCGGAAAGCATGGCCCACCCTTCCTCAGTATCGTCTTCCTTTTGCTCGAGGGCTTCCACCAACCGGTCTATGCCCCCGGCCAGTATAACGCTCACCGTGCCCTTGTCTATGCCATAAGTGGTTGGAAGCTCAATGGCATCCAATACCGCCAGTCTGCCACCGCTTCCGGCGCCGAGATAAAACATGCGTCCACCCTGGCCGAGTTTCGATACAATCGCCTGAATAAGGCTGTTCACCTGGGGCAGGGAATTCTCCACAGCAAGGGCCACGGATTTATCTTCGGTGTTGATAGCCGCAGTTATTTGTTCTATTGTCATTTTTTCCAGGTGCCTGAACCTGGACGGCTGCTCTGTAATTCTTGTCATAAATGGGGATTATGCAGCTTTTTGCGTATTTACGGACAAATATAAACGCATAAAAACTTAAATGCTAATTTAAAAAATAAAAGCTCTTCTTTTTTCTATTTTTGTCCACGTCTCCGGAAATTTTCAAATTTATCATTTACACATTACCATGCTCAAGGAAGAAAGACACAAGATAATTATGAGGGAAATCAACGTTCATAACAAGGTCCTGTCTTCAGATCTGAGTACCCTGCTGAAAGTTTCAGAGGACACTGTGAGAAGAGATCTGAAGGAGTTGGTAGACAACGCCAAAATCCTGAAAGTGCACGGTGGCGCGGTAAGTAAGTCATTAGCCATTCCACTGATCAATGACCAAAATGTGTACGCCAGAGAGGCCAAACAACAAATTGCCCATAAAACACTTTCACTATTAAAGAACGACATGCTGGTGCTCACCGAAGGCGGCACCACCATGCTGGAACTTGCTAAATCCATTCCCGACAACCTTCATGCTACCTTCTTTACTATCAGCCCGCAGGTAGCAATTACTCTTTCGGATCATAGCAACATCGACGTAATTACCATTGGCGGGCGATTGAACAAAAACGCAAACCTGCATGTGGGTGCCAGCGTACTAAATCAGTTGGCCGAGATCAAGGTAGATCTCTGTCTTCTCGGTGCCAATGCTTTTTCTGTCCAGGATGGCCTCACAGATGTTGATTGGGAAGTTGTCCAGGTAAAAAAAGCGCTGTTGCGATCTGCCAAAAAAATAGCAATCCTCAGCATCTCCGAAAAAATGAATACCGCGCAACGAATCAAGATCTGCGATTCCAGCCAGATTGATTACCTCGTCACTGAACTTCCTCCCGGTAACAACGCCCTGTCAGCTTATTGGAACACCGACATCAAACTAATCTGAAAACCTCAAACTCTCAAAGGATCAGCGACTCCGAATCAGTGTCACTCATGAGAAGCAGTGCCTGAATTCGCAGCATCCACGCATTACAGCTCCTTTATTCTAATATTTTTGAAATATGCCTTCTTACCATGATCCTGCAAAGCAATGCGACCCCTTTTTTCGATTGCATAATCGGGATAATCCTTCCACTTCCCTGTCGCTTTTTCTTTGTTCCATTCGTCCGTGCCTGCCTCGAATTCGACAATCTTTTCCCCGTTTAGCCAGTGTTCAACCTGTCCATTATTAAACACGATCTTGCTGGAATTCCATGATCCTACGGGTTGGAGTTTCTTTTTGTCATTGGGGAGGTTCATCGCGTAATCAGCTCCTGCCTTCTGCCATTCTTCCAGCTTACCGGGAAAACCAATGTCGTCGATGATCTGGTACTCGGGACCAGTTTCATACGGCGCCTTGTATTTTTTGTCTTCTACAACATGATACATCACCCCGCTGTTTGATCCCTTATCCACTTTCCAGTCCCAGCTCAGTTCGAAATTGCTGTATTCCGTGTCGGTCACGATGTCTCCACCCGTATCTCCTTTCGCAACCCCCAGACATACCAGCGCACTGTCAACGATCACCCAGTTTTTGATTTCACCCGGTTTATTGAAAGCGTGCCAACCGCCAAGGTTTGCACCGTTGAATAATGCGACCTCGCTTTTCTCCTCTGGTCTTTCCGTTGAATCCATAATTGCAGTGCTGGTGTTGTCTGCTTCAGGTTCACTGCAATGCACTATTGACATGCTGATGCCCAAAACTAAAATTCCATTAAAATATCCTTTCATGTAATCTCCTTTTAAATTTATGATTTTGCGAGCGCCGCAGCATTCTGCTGTAACTTCTTTATTGCTTCAACAATCTGATCCATGTCTTTCCGTGTTCCCAGCAACATAGTCTGGAAAAACCAAACGCCTTGTTCGCCGCTCAGTGTGTCATTCTGCGGGCACACATTGCGTTCGAGCCAGGCATTCATGGTTTTCTCACCATAGATTTTCAGGTAGTGTTTGTTTTTTGCGAGCCCGGTAACATAACTATCCTTATTCATCATTCCGTATCCGCTGGAGCAGGGAATTCCCTCCGCATTGAGCGCTTCCAGGAATTTCTCCCTGCTCATGCCTGCGAAGTGTTGCTTGTCATATCGGAACATGTAAAGATGATAAGCGCTTTTGGTCGTTCCTTCGTACAATTTAGCCGGCATAATACCCGGAATTTCTTTAAGCATTTTAGTGAGATAGTTCGCATTTTCAGTGCGACGATTTGACTGTGCGATCAGACGCGTCATCTGTGCCATCAACAGATTCCCCTGAAATTCTGTGAGCCTGAGATTAGTACCGCGAGTGCCTACTCCTGGGTTGAAAGCAGTCGTTTGCCCACCCTGGCCCTGGTTGTGAAAAGTATAACAGGTGGTTGCAAAATTTTCGTCGTTGGTAATGATGGCGCCACCTTCAGCGCAATTGAGATTTTTACTCGCCTGGAAACTGAATGCCCCACCCAAACCATAGGTGCCAACTTTTTTACCCCTCCATTCTGCCAGGTGTGCCTGACAGGCGTCCTCGATCAACGTAATCCTGGTCTTATTCGTTATCTCCATGATCTTATCAAGATTCGCCGGAGAGCCGCCGATGTGCACGGGCATGATCACTTTCGTTTGAGGATTGATAGCGGCTTCGATCTTATTCGCATCTATTTGAAAACTTTCAAGGTCGGTGTCAATAAGAATGGGCAAAGCATAGTTCAATACCACCGCATTGTAGGTAGCAATGAAAGTATACACAGGCATGATCACTTCATCACCAGGGCCCAGGTCCAGCGCCCCCATCATCGTCAGCAAAGCAGCAGTGCCGCTGGATACGCCAAGCGTGTGTTTTGCACCTGTCATAGCCGAATATTCTTTCTCAAATTTGCTCACTACCGTTCCACCCAGCCTGCCCCAGTTTTTGCTTTTCAATACACTGAGGAGCGCATTTTCTTCGGTCTGATCAAATATTGGCCAGCCAGGAAAGGAGGTGGGATGAGCTTTCGGTCCTCCAAGTAACGCAGGTTTTCCCGGCGCTGCCCCAGAACTCATCTTGGGAATACCCATGGCAACACCAACTCCCGCCACTGACAGGGTTGTGATAAAATTACGTCGGTCTAAATTGTTCTTCATGATACGCCCTTCTGTTTTTTGATTTGAGAATACGTTCTGACCTGATGCCTGATCGCACAGGGATTGACATTTATTGTTAGGGTACTTTGATTTCAATCTGACTGCTGTAATTGAAATAATTTCCAGGATTGGACACATTACCGCCCGCCCTGACATAATACGTCGTACCCGCTTTCAGGTCGGAGATAGTAAATATTTTTTCACCCGATGATAAGTCGGCAGCCTCCACATTTTCGATTGAGGCGGCACCTCCGGCGGAAGAAAAAGTATTCGGATTAGGATAGTTGCTGTGTATCACTGCCAGGTTAAGGAGCAGATCGTCATCGTTCACCTTTTGATATTCCACTTTTATCTGTGCAGTTGTTCCGGAGACCTCTATCAACGAAGCCGTCAGGCGTAAATAAGGAATCACCTTTATCTCAATTTCAGTATTTTCTTTGATCACCACATTCTGCAAGTCAGGCGTACTCAACCTAAATGGTCCTTCAGCCGTGTAGGAATAAGTGCCGGGAAACATATTGCGATTAACAAAATTGCCTTCAGGAAATGTGTTATTAAGTAGCGGTTGCGTGGAATTGTTCTCATATAATTTAACGAGGGTGCCAGCATTGACCCCGCCCGACTCAACTAAGAAGTTGTTTTCGGCATCGAGTATTTTTCCCGATAACGTGAGGGAAGGCGCTTCATAATTATCAACCGAACAACCGGCGAGCGACAAGGCGGTGATGACGATATATAATATGCTTTTCATATTGTTTGATTTTTGAATTACCACCCTGGATTATTCACAATGTTTTTATTGGTGCTGATATATCCTGACAAATTGCTGTAATAATCCCGTTCATTGAATGTTCTTACCTGCCCGTTGTCAAGTGGCGCGCCACTCACGGGAGTGAAAATATATTTGTAAACATCTCCCCCCTTGTACACCAGGTAAGGCCACAACCCATGAATAGATGTACTCCTGAAAATGGAAGTACCAATTCTCCAGCGGCGCATGTCCCAGAAACGTTTGTCTTCAAATGCCAGCTCCACCTTCCTTTCATTCCGCAGTCGTTCGAGGGTAAGTTCGGCAAGAGTCAACGATTGCATACCGGCACGATTTCTTACCTGGTTAATCGCATCCACTGCAGCGGACTTGTCAATGTCGCCTTCGAAGGCAGCTTCTGCATAGTTGAGGAGTATCTCGGCATAGCGAAAATCTATGTAGTTCTGATCGGATGTGCCTTCGGCCACAATCGCTGTGGTGTTGAGATACTTTTTTATGTAAAAGCCGGTTTTGCCAACATCACCCAGAGTAAAAGGACCGTCTCTGCCCACTTGCATTCTGGAAGGATCCGGTGGAAAAGCCGTACCACGCGCCTGGAAAAGTGTTCCGTCCTGATCATAAATTCCCCGGTATACCTGAACAGGCCGGCCAACAAAGGGCGACTCCGAGCGCATGACCGTTCCGTCGAAACGCGGATCTTTATTCACGAAAGGACCCCCAGGGTCGTCGAATTCTTTATTTGCCACATCCAGCTTGCCGTTGGAATTGTCTTTGAACTCATAGGACTCAACCATCTCCAGCGTTGGAGTGGAAGCATTCCCACAGCAGCCAGGCTTGAAACTTTCGGGCATGTTGTAATTGTCGTAGCTGTGCCGCTTGTCCGGGTTACTATAGGCCTTTTGAAAAATAACCTCCTCGTTGCCCTTGTCAAGAAATAAATTCTGGTAGTTCGCGGCCGGATCCCCTGTGCCTGATTCGGGATTATATAATTTGGTATATAGCGCATATCTGTTGCTTTCCATCACTTCCTTTGCTGCGCTGAAGGCCTCATTGTAATATTGACTGGCTTTTTCGGAAGGAATGCCCACGAGTCCGTCCAGTTGAATAGTCCCGTATTTCGCAATTGAACCTGCATACAACATGGCCCTTGATTTCAGGGCCAGTGCTGTCCACTTCGTTGCCCGGTTGCCGTTGTTGGCATCTCTTTCTACCGGAAGGTCGGCAGCGGCTGCATTCAATTCATCGAGGATAAATTGGTAAACCTCATCTTCATTGTTCCTGGGCACCAGCAATTCATCCAGGTTGTCCTCAAATTTCTGCACCTCATTGATGATCGGCATCCCACCGTATTTCTTGACAAGATCAAAATAATAATACGCACGGATAAAGCGGCATTCTGCGGTCAAAGCCCTGATTGTATTTTCATCCAGCTCACTGGTTTGAATTCTCTCTAAAAAATAGTTAGCCCTCCTGATCCATGGATACATGGTGTTATTCTGGATCAGGGGATGATCTCCATAATTGCCCACTACCGTGACCCCGGCATAAGGATGCGAAGATTCATCGGTGAGGTTGGCTTCATAGACATACCCCTCACGGTCAAACCCTATTGGAAGATTATCATATAATGTAGCAAGATAAACGGTCACCAGGTTTTCAGATTTCCAGACGTCTTCATCCGAAACGATGTTCAGCGGTTTACGGTCCAGAACATTTTTGATGCATCCCGTCAGGATAAATATGAATAATATAAAGATGATTCTCAATTTCATGGTCGTTGATTAAAAAGTGAGATTGATGCCAGCGTTGTAAGTTTTCTGCTGCGGATAATAGGAAAGTCTTCCTGATGGGGTTTCGGGATCAATGTAATCCAGGCCGGTGATCGTTACCAGGTTATAGCCACTCAAGGAAATCGCAAAAGATTTAATTCCAATTTTTTTCAGCGGTGCAGCCTCAATGGAGTAAGAGATATTCAGCGCCCGCAACCTTAGATAGGTAGCGTCTTTCAGCCAGAACGAAGAAAAGAGCCTGTTGTTGGGAGCGCCGTTGTTTATGGTGCTGGGATATTTGCCCGGTATCCATTCCGAATTAGGGTCTTTACTATCGGCCCTGTGCCACCTGTCCATGAAATACGCATACGAGCTCATGTCATTATTAAAAGGCGCGATGAGATTGTCATATTGGCTAACATTAAAATTGGATGCCCCCTGCCAGTTCATACTCACCGATAAATTTTTCCATCCTACATTGATTCCCAGTCCGTAATTGATCTCCGGGATTTCGCCACGACCAATAGGTTGACTGTCGTAGGTATCGATGACACCATCGCCATTCAGATCATCATACTTTATATCTCCGGGTCTTAAAGTTGAATTTTGACGGGTATCCTGTATTGGGGACATGTTGATGTCTTCCTGTGATTGAAATTGTCCAATGGCTTTTAATCCAAAAAACCGGTTTTTCCATCTTCCTTCCTGGTTATTTCTCCAGCTATCATCCTGCGAGGTAAATTCTCTTTGTTCGAAATGATCCCATTTTGATTTTGTAAAAGATACATTGGCGGATATAGAGTAGCGGATCTTTCTGATTTGGTGATTATGTCGCAACACCAGTTCGAAACCTTTGGTGTCGTCGGAGTTGAGATTTTCGAAGGGAAGATTTGCGCCAAATGTGCTTGGCAGTTGCAGATTTCGTTGGGTCAGCAGGCCATCACTGGTGCGATGAAAGACGTCTCCCTCGAATTCGAGCAGGCGGTTCCACATGCTCAGGTCCAGTCCGATGTTCAGCATACGTGTTACTTCCCATGTGATATTCGGATTCGGAAGCCCGGTTTCCTCCATTCCGTTGGTCACGACATTGCCACCCAATATATAACTTCCGGAAGGATAGGTGTAGCCCGTAAGGAACTGAAAATTGCCGGTGTTGTCGCTACCATTCTGACCCCATGAACCACGCAGTTTCAGATTATTGATCACCTCTACATTATCTTTAAAGAATTTTTCTTCGGATATTCTCCACCCTGCAGATACACCCGAAAAGAATCCCCAGCGCTTGTCGACCGGAAATCTCGCGGAGCCATCATACCTGAAGCTGTATTCAAACAGGTACTTACCCGAGAAATCGTAGTTCAGGCGGCCCACCACGCTTTGCCTGCCGTTGTCGGAAGCACCACCACCATTATTTTTATTGAGGTCGGGGCCTGCGAAGATCTGATCGATGGGCACCACGTAATTTATTCTGGTCGCCGAAAAGTCGGTTGCACGATCTTCCATTTCCTCGTATAGCAGAAGCGCCTTTAAATTGTGCCTCTCGAGAAAGGTCCTGGAATAATTAAGCGAGCCCTGAAGACGTGTGGATGAACTTCTCCAGTCATTCAACACCAGTTGGTTGAGGTCGCGTGCACCAGTTTGTTCCGATGTTTGGGTGGCGGCATTATAACTGTATAAACCATATTGCTTCTGCCAGAATTTCTGGTTCTCGAACAGCATGTCCCTGGCCGCCGTGATGCGTGCGCTCAGGCCGGGCACGAAAGGAATTTTATAATTGATGGTAAGCGTTCCCTGGAAGGCGTTCCTGTCATTCTGTAAATAGCCGGTGAGGTCCTTATCAAGGTAGGCCGACAAACCATAATTCGTTGCAGCCATCTTTCCGTCCGGTGTTTTTGGGTTGTAGATAGGCCACTGGTATTGCATCCAGGAAGCCATCAGGTAAGAATCCTGAACCAGGTTGTTTCTGTTGTCTGAGCGGGCGCCAAAGTCAATTGCAATTTCGAGGTCGTCGTTGACTTGCGCAGAGACGTTCGACCTGAAATTATATTTTGCATAGTCCTGGTTCCCTCCTTTCCACATCGATTCCTGTTTGATCTCGCCAAGAAGGAAAAAATATTTGATCTTTTCACTGCCACCTCTTACGCTGATGTTCTGCTGCCGCTGTGGAGTGTAGTCTCTTACAAAATAATCGTAGTAATCAAAATTGGGATAGTTTGGATCCGTGCCGAGGCGATACTTTTCAATTTCTTCGTCGGTGTACACGGGCGCACCTCCAATGTTAACGGATGCCTCGTTTTTAAGGATGGCGAATTCTTCCGAGTTCACCAAACGCGGGTAGCGGGTAACTGTCTGCACGCCGTAATTCATGGCGTAATTGAATTCGGGTTTACCCAGTTTTCCTTTCTTGGTAGTAACCACAATCACACCATTACCACCGCTTACACCATATACTGCTGCGGAAGAAGCATCCTTCAACACCGTTATGCTTTCGATCTCGTTCGGATCAAGGCGATTGAAGTCGCGCCCTACGATACCATCCACCACTACGAGCGCATCGGAAAAACCCCGGATGGAAAGAGAAACGTCATCATTACCAGGCTGGCCACTTCTTTGCACGGGGATCAGACCGGGCAGGTTGCCATACATGAGGGTACTGACGTTGGCTGCCGGGACGACCGACAGCTCCCTTGCCGAAATAGTGGCCACGGAGCCCGTGACATTTGCTTTTTTCTGTGTGCCATACCCCACTACCACCACAGAATTCAGGTTGCCATTAGTGGGAGTCAGGCTGGCATCGATCGTGGATGAACCGTTTACAATGGTTTCCTGGTTTTCGTAACCTACAAATGAAAAAACCAGTGTGGGACGTTCTTCCGATACCCGGATCGAATACTGCCCTTTCTCATCAGTCAACACCGACAGATCCGAATTCTTGACGCTTACGGTTACCAGGGCAAGGCTGTCTCCATCTGTACTGACAACGGTACCGGTAATCTCCCTGAAATTTTGTGCAGCTAACCGCACCGGGATCATGAGTGGCGCAAGGATGAGCAGGGAAAAAATAAGGGCAGGCCAGATCCTGGCGTTCCAGGATAGTTGCCTCAATACGATGCTGTTTGTGAATGTTGGTCTCATAATGCCTGCGCTTTTTGGTATTAGATTCGATGGTTATTTTCCGCGCCGATGAAGTTATAGAGAAAAGTTAAAATAATACGCTTTTATGCGTTTTTATTTTGCACGTATCGGCATCTATAGCCGATTTGGGGTCCAAACGGTGATTAATCTGCTTTAAAACCGCAGCAGCAATGCCGTTTTGCGCCTTTCCCGGGCAGTAATCATCGGAAAGCATTCAGCGACAATTTAATTTTGTCGGTTTCCAAACTAGGAATGATACCCCGCGAATACATTTGTAAAAAACACTGTATGTCTAAAAGTCAATCCGGAAAATTAGTACACGAGGAGGTACAATACCTCGAGTTCTCCTCAAAGGACCCTTCAAAGGCCAAAAAATTTTATACTGAAAGTTTCGGTTGGGTTTTTACCGATTATGGGCCGGAATACACTGCTTTTGAAGGCGCGTACGTTGACGGTGGTTTTACTACCGGAACACCAGTGAGAGGAAGCATATTGATTGTACTCTATTCTGAGGAGATCGAAAAAACCAGGGAAAGGGTGATCTCCGCAGGAGGTAAGATTGCAAAGGAAACCTATGATTTTCCCGGGGGCAAACGATTTCATTTTATTGACCCGGATGGTTATGAACTGGCCGTTTGGTCAAAGTAATGAGGCAGAAACGGGAAAAGAAACAGAAAGAGGAACAGAAACAGAAGGAGAAAGAGAAAGAGGCTTCGCCCAACTTGTCCAATAAAATAAAAATCCTTCTGAAAAACGCTGGTATTGCCCACTAGCGCTAACTTTAATTTACCTATCGGTTCGGTGATGTTTTTTATGAACCGATAGTGGCATCTTTATTACATATCGTTTCACCTAATCCCCAACAAATTGTAGTTGCTATGCCAATGGTATACATAAAATGCCCGGTAACGCAGGATATAGTGCCCACCAATTATATTCTTGCTGATGAACAGAAACTCAGTGCCCATACCCGCAAAATCGAGGTGCACTGTCCCTTTTGCAATAATGTACATAACTGGGATAACCAAAACGGGTTCTTTCTCAAGCCAGGCCCGACCGGCACGCGGATCGAAGGCAACATCGAACTCTGAACCTGACTCAGAATCCACTTTGCCTTTGTTCTTTCTCTTTCTCTTTCTCCTTCTGTTTCTGTTTCTGTTTCTGTTTCTGTTTCTGTTTCTTCCCGCCTTCGCCAAGGCTCCGGCGGGCGAAGCCTCTTTCTCTACCTCTTTCTCCTTCTAATTCATCCGGTCGATTTTTTGATTTCTTTAACCATCCCGGGGCTAATTTTGTTGTCATCTGCCAACACCCCTCCTCGTAGAATACAACCAGCTACTGACCTTACTGAGAGTTTTGTTTACTAATCAATTATATATCGTTATGATGAACGTACGCGTCAATTTGCACAGGATCTTGTTATCGTTTTCGTTGGTGGCTGCCGCGGGGATATTATTTACAGCTTGTAAGAAAGACAACGGTTCCCACCTTCCCAATACCGTGTCGGGACTGATGGCTTTCAATCTCGCACCGGATGTGTCCTCGCTGGGGATTTCCCTTTCGGGCAATAACCTGACGAATAATTCGCTTGGCTTCACCAATTTCACTGGCACCTACCTCCAAATATATCCCGGGGAAAGGACGATTGAATCCTATGATTTTGCCACGGATTCTGCCATTGCCAGTTCAACGTTTAATTTTGAGAACGACAACTTCTTCTCGTTGTTTCTGATTGGCAGCAACGGCGTCTACCAAAACCTGGTGGTGAAGGATGACTTTGATAGTCTGACTTCGGCATCCGGACAAGCTTATATCCGTTATGTTAATGCCATACCAGATTCCACAGCGCCAACAGTGACGATTTCGGGCGGCGACTCTACGGGGAATAACACGATATCGCGCTTTGGCACTGTCTCCCCCTTTACTGCCGTATCTCCCGGAGATATCACCATCGGAGCCTCAAATGAAAGTTCCATTTCCATCAGCCGGACCTTCTCGGTGGAAGGTGGGAAGGCCTACACTGCGCTCCTTTTGGGTGACCCGGCAAGCAGCGACAGCACTACAGCCTTGCAGATCAAATACATTGAGAACGGCACTTTGTCGAACTGATACAGTAGCAAACATGCTCGCAGGAGTATCAAATCCGCCCAATCACGGGCGGATTTTTTGTCGGGTTGACGGCGATCGTCCGGTTATGGAACATAATTAACTGCGAAATCCCTTCACCTTAATGAAAAACTTTAATTTGTTGATGACCGATCTCAATATTTTTTAATTTTAATCTCCTTTTTGGTCTGTTTAATCGATTAAATTCTTCTTTTACAAAAAATACTGGCCCGTCGTGTTAAAACTTCATTAATTTACTTCACGGATCTCCCAAAACGATCTGCAAAGAGCCATCAAAAACTGCTTTATGAGAAAATTTCAATTGCTCGCGGCATTCCTATGCCTGCTCCTAATTTCTAATGCATCATTCTCCCAAAACATTCGCGTTACTGGCACGGTACTGACATCTGCAGGGGAACCCGTTATAGGGGCTACTGTGGCGGTTAAAGGCACATCACAGGCGACCTTTACCACAGAAGATGGTAAATTCTCGCTGAGTGCAAAACCCGGAGCCGCGCTAATCATCAGCTATGTGGGTTATGCTACACAGGAAGTGAATGCTTCCCGCGAAGGGATGAGAATTACCTTGTCGGACGATACCAAGGGTTTGGACGAGGTAGTGATCACCGCGTTGGGTATCAAGAAAGAAAAGAAAGCCCTCGGGTATTCGGTCACTGAAGTGAAAGGTGATGAACTGACCCAGGCCCGATCGGTAAATGTTGCCAACTCCCTCGTGGGAAAGGTGGCGGGTTTGAATATCACTGGTACCAGCACTGGTCCCGGAGGATCTTCCCGCATCACCATACGTGGTAATGGTTCAATTGCCGGAAACAACCAGCCACTGATAGTGGTGGATGGTATCCCGCTAAACAATGACAACCTCGGTTCGGTGGGTATGTGGGGTGGCGTGGACAATGGAGACGGTATCTCCAGCCTCAACCCAGACGAAATTGAATCAGTGAGTGTGCTCAAAGGAGGTACTGCCGCAGCGCTTTACGGCTCTCGCGCGTCCAACGGTGCCATACTTGTGACCACCAAAGGTGGACTTAAAGGCAAGGGCATCGGGGTGGAAATCAACAGCAACTATGTTGTAGAAGGACTGCTGATTCCTGAATTTAAGGAATACCAATATGAATACGGTATTGGCAATAATGGCAACAAGCCACTTAACGCTTCAGGAGACGAACAATCTGGTAGTTGGGGAGCAAAATTGGACAATTCGAACGTGATCCAGTATGATGGTATTCAAAGACCCTATGTTGCACAGAGGGACAATCTGAAAAAATTCTATCGTCCCGGTGGCAATTTCACCAACTCGATAGCTTTTTCCGGCGGTGGAGACAAACTAGTTTACCGCTTGTCCATGAGTGACCTGAACAGCAGGAGCATCATGCCAGGGACCAGTTTGAAAAGAGACAACCTGGCTCTCAACCTGAATGGAACGCTCAGCAAGAAACTCTCTTTCCTGGCCAATGTCAAATACGTTAAAGAAAAAAACAGAAATCGTCCAAGAATTTCCGACTCACCCGGTAATGCAAACTATACCCTTTACGTTTTGCCAAATTCCCTCGATGTGGACGTCATGAAGGACATCAAGTACAACGACCTGGGTAATGAAAGGGAATGGGCAAACAATCCTTATGTGCAGAACCCCTGGTTTGCTGTTGAAGATTTCTCCACTCTGGACACCAAGGACCGAATTATCACCTCCTTCGAACCTAAATTTAATTTCACCGATTGGTTATACATTAAAGGCCGTTTTGGTTTTGACAAATTTACTTATCGGTACAAGGGCATCACCCCAACCGGAACTGCCTTCCAACCCGGTGGAGGAATCGACATCAAACTCCGTGACTTCCAGGAAACCAACTCAGAGGTTCTCATTGGTTTTGACAAGGACCTCTCAACAGCGTTTCATCTGAATGCAATCGCCGGTGGTAACCTGATGAAGCAGGTTTTTCAGAATGAAGACTACGGCGGCGGACCATTCAACATTCCTTTCTTCTATGACATCTCGAATGTTTCTCCTGCATCTAGAAATCTTGGCTATGCTTATACTGAACAAAGGATTAATTCACTTTATGGATCAGTGGATCTGTCGTTTAATAACTACCTCTTTCTGAATGTTACAGGTAGAAACGACTGGTTCTCTACGCTGAACCCCGAAAACAACAATATATTTTACCCATCGGTTGGATTAAGCTTTATTCCAAGTGAAGCCTTCCAGATGCCTGAATTTGTAAATTATCTGAAAGTTAGAGGTGCATGGGCTCAGGTAGGTGGAGCAACTACTCCCTATCGCTTAAACCTCAATTACAGCCTGGTTGCAAATCATTTGGGCGCACCGCTCGCACAGATCAACCAGTCGGAAGTTCCAAACGCCGAATTGCAACCACTCGTATCAACCAGTTCTGAACTTGGTATTGAAGCAAAACTCTTCAATAATAGGCTGAACCTCGACTTTGCAATCTACAACAGGGTTACCACCAAGGACATCGTTGGCGCTTCTATTTCGAGTACCACCGGTTATACCAACGCGGTTTTCAACGTTGGTGAATTGACGAACAAGGGAGTCGAACTTCTATTGAGTTACAGAGTCGTCGATACCAAAAATTTCAGCTGGGAACCATCCATTAATTTCGGATACAACAAAAACAAAGTTGTCGCTCTTACTGAAGGACTTGAAAGGATACAGGTCGATGAGCCTCGCTCAAGGACGGCTTATGTATACCAGGAAGTAGGCAAACCATTCAGTCAATTGGTTGGTTTCGGTTATACCTACAACGACAAGGGCCAGATGGTAGTAGATGCCCAGGGCTTTCCCGTAGTTAAAAACCTGGTTAGCTTTGGCACAGGTATTTCTCCTTTAACTGGTGGATTCAACAACACCTTTCGTTATAAAGCCATCTCATTGGGCATCCTTATTGACGGAAGATTTGGCGGTAAAGTATTCTCCGGTACCAACTCACTTGCTTATGGAAATGGACTGCATCAACAAACTGCTGCAGGAGGCGTTCGTGAAAATGGCGTGTTGATCCCGAATTCTGTAAAAGAAGACGGGTCGGCAAATACTACCGTTGTTACGGCCAACGCGTACTATGGATTCCTGAATGGCAGGATCGGCGAAGAATTCATTTATAAGTCAGACTTTGTGAAGCTGCGCCAGGTAATTCTTGATTTTGCCATCCCTTCAAAAGTGTATGCGAAGACGCCGTTCAAGGGTGTTTCAATCTCACTGGTTGGCAGGAACCTGCTGATCCTGAAGAAATATATTCCGAATGTAGATCCTGAATCAACTTACAATAACACGAATGCACAGGGGCTTGAATTTGCCAGCTTCCCGCCAACAAGAACTATCGGTGTGAACCTTAACCTGAAATTCTAACCCATTTAAAAACTGCCAAAAACAAACATTATGATTCGTAAAATATTTGCAGTGCTTTCCCTGTTTGTGGTCCTGGGATCCTGCACTAAGGATTTTGAAAACATCAATGTAGACCCGACGAAGCCGGCCACGGTTCCGCTTGATTACCTGCTGGGTCAGACCGAAATGATGATCGCGGGATCGGCCGGGGATCCGGGGTATCATACGTGGAGAGCGAATTTAATTTATGCCATGCCCATCTCCCAACAATTTGCTACGCTGGGTAGTTTTTATGCCGGAGATAAATACCTCTACCAGGCAGATCTTAGTGAAGCCTTATTTGTTACCGCCTATCCCAATGCCATCAAAAACCTCGTGAACCTGATTGAAGTTGGAAAAGACAAACCAGAAGAGGTCAATACGGTCTCCCTGGCAAGGATCCTGAAGGCTTTTCAGTTCAGTATGATCACGGATATTTATGGTGATGTTCCCTATTTTGAAGCGGGACGCGGATTTTATGACAGAAATTTTCAGCCGCAATATGACGACCAACAGGCCATCTACATGGACATTCTCAACGAACTGGATCAGGCCGGCGATGCCATCACTGATGCGCAGCCCTTCCCTTCTGCCGCGGATTTTGTTTATAGAGGTGATGCGGCCAAATGGAAGATTTTCGCCAACACCCTTATGCTTCGCCTGGCAATGCGCCTCACAAAAGCCGATCCTGGTACCGCACAGTCCTGGGTGGCGAAGGCCATTGGCAAAGGTGTGATGTCAAGCAACGACGAAACATTCGCGTTCATTCATGATGGCAGCACAGTCAACTCAGCAAATGCCAACTCCTACAACCTCGGGCCAGATGGTCCTGAGGCTGGAAGAAAGGAAGTCATCAAAGGAAGTATTCAATGGTCAAAAACGCTGATCGACATGATGAAAAGCCGCAATGATCCAAGGTTGCCCATCATCGCCACGTTAAACGACCCCGCTTCTTCCGTACCCAACTTGGAAGACGGTGACAACTCCCTGGCCAACGCAAAGGGATTACCGAACGGACTTGATGGACAAAGGCTTAGTAACCTAACTGGTGAAAATTCCGCAATTAGCTATTCGCGTCCGCGGGGAGTTATCTTCAATGCAGACGATCCTAATATGTTCCTGACACACGCCGAAGCACGTTTCCTAACTGCTGAAGCTATCGCAAGAGGATGGGCTTCGGGCGATGCCGCCGCTGAATACAGCGCCGGTCAGGCTGCTGCTATTACCCAGATGGAAGGGTACAAACCGGACAATCCAGCAACATCTACTCAAGTAACTAATTACGTGGCCGCTAATCCATATCCTGGTGGTTCACTTGACGCCAACCTGGTTGAGATTGAAAATGAAATGTTCATACTCACCGCCAGCACACTGAACGGCTATGAAGCCTGGGCAAACATCCGCAGAACAGGATTGCCAGTTCTTACCCCTACTAATTTCCCGGGAAATCAAACTGGTGGGACCCTACCCCGCCGTCTGCGTTTCCCAGGTTCTGAAGCAGGTGTAAACCCGAATTATGCTTCAGCCATCGGAAAAATGGGAGCCGATGAGTTTACTACCCGCGTATGGTGGGATAAACCATAATTCAGTTAAACTTTAAGAAAGGGAAGATAAACGCCAATTTATCTTCCCTTTTTCTTTTAATTTACTAACGTATGAGATTTGCTTGCCTGGTGATGTTTATGATCTGTGGCGGCTTGCAGGCCCAACCCCTGTTCCGGTCCATTCCTTCAGCGGAATCCGGAATAGACTTTCAAAATACCATCATCGAAACTTCTACGCAGAACGTGCTGGCCTATGAGTATTTTTACAACGGCGGCGGTGTGGCAACGGGTGACCTCAACAACGACGGACTTCCTGATATTGTCTTTACCGCCAACATCGAACAACCGCAGATCTACTTCAATAAAGGCGATTTTAAATTCCTGAACGTTTCAGAAAAGTCAAAGGTCAAAGCCAGTGGATGGAAAACGGGCGTTGCTCTGGCAGATGTAAATGCCGATGGCTGGCTGGACATTTACATTTCCCGGTCGGGCAAAGGTGACGATGAATCCAGAAAAAACCTCCTGTTCATCAACCAGAAAAATGGAACCTTCAAAGAAATGGCCGGAAAATATGGCATCGCCGACAAGGGCTATTCTACCCAGGCAGCCTTCTTCGATTACGACAAGGACGGCGACCTGGATCTTTATGTGCTGAATCATCCGGTGAAAAGACTTACGCGTTTTGACGTGGCCTATGTTAAGGCGGCGCGTGACCCACTGGCAGGGGATCACCTCTACCGCAATGACGGTGGCAGGTTTGTCGATGTCAGCGCCGATGCAGGCATCAGCGGCAATCCGATCAGTTTTGGACTGGGCGTCGCCGTAGCCGATTTTAATGAAGATGGCTGGCCGGATCTTTACATATCCAATGATTATGATGAAGATGACTACCTCTACATCAACCAGCACAACGGAACATTTAAAGAGTCTGCCTCCGCATTCATGGGGCATACGTCAAAATTCTCCATGGGCTCAGATGTGGGTGACATCAACAACGACGGCATCCACGACCTGCTGACCCTTGACATGTTGCCTGAGGACAATGAAAGACAAAAATTGCTCAAGGGGCCTGATGGTTATGACCATTTTGACATGCTGCTCAGAAACGGCTACTCGCGGCAGTACATGCGTAACATGCTTCAACTTGGGGTGAGGAACAACTCGGGCATATCATTCAGCGAGGTCGGACAACTCGCCGGCATCTCTAATACCGACTGGAGCTGGTCGGCCCTATTCGGCGACTATGACCTCGACGGCTGGCAGGACCTCTTCATAACCAACGGGTATATGCGCGACTATACCAACATGGATTTCCTGAAATACCGCGCACCCGAAACTATCAGGAAAGCCAGGGAAGCCGGTCATGAACCCGATCTTTTGGATATTGTAAGCCAGATACCGGCCTCGCAGGTCAAAAACTATTTTTTTCGCAACAAAGGCGACCTGAGTTTCGAAAAAGTAAGCACAGGATGGGGAGTGGACAGCACATCACTTTCTAACGGCGCCGCATACGCGGACTTCGATAATGACGGCGACCTGGATCTGGTAGTTAACAATACCAATCAACCCGCCTTCCTGTATCAGAATCATGCCGAAGACCGGAAAAATAATTTTCTGAAACTGAAATTCACCGGCCCTGCAGGAAATCCATTTGGAATCGGCGTCAAGGTGCTTGTATCAGCATCTGATGGATTTCAGCAAATACAGGAATTGCAGCTCTCCCATGGATTTCAGTCTTCCGTAGAGCCGGCATTGTTTTTCGGACTGGGAAAAAGACAACACGCCGGGATCAGGATCGTCTGGCCCGACGATAAAGTGGAAACCATCAGCAAGCAAGCAGTGAACAAAACTCTGGTGATCGATCATAAAAATGCCTCAGCCCCATCAAAGCGTGATAGCGTTGTAGCCACAAATGCCATATTCAAAGAATTAACAGACAGCGTCGACTTGTTCGTTCATCACGAAGATGACTACAATGATTTTAAAAGAGAGCCCCTGCTCCCCCATCAGTTTTCACGCTACGGCCCTGCAATAGCAGCCGGAGATGCCGATGGTGACGGCAAGCCTGATTTCCTGGTCGGTGGAGCGAAGGGACAGGCAAGTCAACTCTACATCAATAAAGGTGATGGCAAGTTCATTAAAAAGCCGGAACCAGTGCTGGAGGCATTGTCTGAATTTGAGATCACAGGCGCCGTGTTTGCGGACCTGGATGGCGACAAGGACCTCGATATTTACCTGATGAGCGGTGGCAATGAATCAAATTTCACAGATCACCTGTTTTGGAACGATGGAAGAGGAAATTATTTTGAGATCAGAAACCAGTTGCCGGAAACAACATCTTCCGGAGGTGCCGTAACCGTCATTGACATCGACCACGACGGAGACCTTGACATTTTCCGGGGTGGACAGGTATTAACGGGTTCCTATCCCTTGGCTCCGGAAAGCTATCTTTTTCTGAATACAAAGGGAACATTTACCGATGTAACGCCGGCATTTCTGAAACACATCGGCATGGTCACGACCGTGGACACTGCCGACCTCAATGGCGATGGCTTCACCGACCTGGTGCTTGCCGGCGAATATCTTCCGGTGACCGTATTGTATGGCATAGGCAGTCCGCCCTATTTCTCCGAGAAACAGGAACAACAAATTGCCGGGTCCAGCGGATGGTGGAACAGGATCGTCATCACGGACATCAATAAGGACGGTAAGGCCGATATCATCGCGGGCAACGATGGCTTGAACAGCCAAATGAAACCTACAGCAAAGGAACCGCTAACTATTGACGCAGCGGACCTGGATAACAACGGATCTGTAGATTGCCTGATCAGTTATTACATCGACGGAAAAAGTTATCCAATGGCCTCAAGAGACGAATTGCTCGACCAGGTTCCCTCGTTCAAAACAAAATTCAGTACCTACCAGGCTTATTCACACGCCACTGCAGCGGATATATTTACCCCCGACCAGCTGAAGTCAGGCACCCATTTGAAGGCTGAGGAATTCAGGTCCGGTGTCTTTATAAATGAAGGAGGGAAATTCAAATTTCAGCCCTTCGTGAATCAGGGGCAGGCCTTTCCTGTTCGTGGAATTATCGCTGGTGACTTTAACAAAGATGGACGCAAGGACCTACTGCTAACAGGGAATAATTACAGCGTAAGGGCACAATCGGGAAGATATGATGCAGGCAAAGGGCTGTTGCTGGTCCAGCAACATGATGGAAGTTTTATACCATTTGAAAATTCGGGATTCCTCACCGACAAGGATGCCCGCAACATGATTCGGATCGGCGATTTAATAATTGTAGGAAACAACAATGACAAAATTCAGGTATTCAGTATTCATTAGTTTTCTGATCTGCACTTCTTCGGTGATACTTGGCCAGAACAGTCAGGTTGAATTCGCGCACAGAAGCATCGACGTGCTGACTCAGGTGATGATGAGGGATATCACGTCACCGCCAGTGGCCAGCAGGAGCTATCTGTACACGACTATTGCTTTTTATGAATCCGTTAGATTCGGAAACAACTCGTTAAGGTCACTCGGGGGTAGTTTAAACGGACTTGATAAATTGCCGGCACCATCATCCGACAGCACCTATGACTGGCTCACCTGTGGCCTGGCTGCGTTTTCCCAGACCGCGCACTGGCTTGTTTTCTCCAAGGACCTATTTGAGGAGTCCTGGGATTCCATTCAGCGGGACGCAAACAGAAGAAAACTTCCGCCAGATGTAGTCGAACGGTCTGTCAGGTTTGGCAATGCGATTGCTTCGCAGATCATTGCATGGGCCAAGACCGATAATTATGCCCAGACAAGAGGTATGCAGCGCTTCACAGAAAGTAAGGCTGATGGGGAATGGAAACAAACACCACCTGATTACATGGAAGCTGTGGAGCCTTACTGGAAAATGATCAGAACAACGGTGCTGGACAAACCCGATTTTTTTAAAGTAGATCGCCCTCCCGCCTATCAATCTGAGGAATTCATGAAGGAATGCCGGGAAGTGTACGAGGTTGGGAATAAGCTGACCAGGTCACAACGCAATATTGCCAACTTCTGGGATTGCAATCCATTCGCCACGCAAACGGTAGGACACCTGGTGTACAGCATCAAAAAGCTTTCGCCAGCCGGGCACTGGATCGGGATTACCAGGATCGCGATCGATAAATCTAAACAGGATCTGTCTGAGGCTCTTCTGAGTTACAGTCTCGTCTCTGTTGCCATGTTCGATGCCATCATTGCGGTGTGGGAGGAAAAATACCGCAGCAATTACATCAGACCCGTTACCGCCATCCAGAAATTTATTTCGCCTACCTGGCAGCCGCTATTGCAAACACCTCCCTTTCCCGAATACCTCAGCGGTCACAGCGTAATCTCCATGTCGGCTGCCACCCTGCTGACTAAAATTTATGGAGATAAATTTTCTTTTTCAGACAACTCCGAACAACCTTATGGTCTTCCGGTCAGGAAGTTCAATTCGTTTTATGCCGCGGCAAACGAGGCAGGAATGAGTCGTTTGTATGGGGGAATACATTTCAGAAAAGCCGTGATCGAAGGTTTGGATCTTGGCAGTAAAGTGGGTGAGGCAGTCGTTAGCAGGATGAATTCAAAAGCAGTGCTCGATTGAATTGTACCGAAGTATCGCTTTCTCATGAAAAACAATTTGCGAATCATTGCGACGGCCCAACAGGCAAAGCCTCTGCACAAAGGGGATGTTGCTATAAGTTCCGCGGAGAGACCTTAAATTTCTTTTTGAACGCAGCACTAAAATGCTGCACAGAAGAATAACCCAGCTCAAAGGAAATTTCACTGACAGTTTTTTTCTTTTCCGTCAATTGGTGTTTCGCACTGTAAAGCCTTAAATCTGATAAAAACCCAAACACCGACTTCCCGAACATCTCTTTAAACCCCTTTTTAAGTTTGAATTCATTAATACCAGCCATCGTGGCCAATTGCGGAAGCGTTGGTGGAGATTGTATGTTTTTTAGCAATACTTCTTTTACAAAAGTGATCCGCTGTTTGTCGTATTCATTCTTTATGAACCGGTCTTTTTCATTGCTTACTTCTTCAAATGTTTTTGCAACCAATACAAGCAGCTCAATTGTTTTAGAAAGCAGGAACATTTTCTTCAACTCAATTGAATAATTACATTGTAGAATTGAATTGATGATAAGATTCATGTCGAGGTTAACCGGTCGGTTCAGATGCGAAATCGTAACCTGGCGCGCTTCTGCAACTTCTCCCGAAAATTTGGCTAAAACTGTATTGGTGTCTTTTGTAAGCCTGATAAAAGCTTCCCTGGTAAATTGAACCATAAAAACCGATGTAAGCAGGTCCTCGTTCTTTACTATTGCATTGCCCCCATTGGAGTAAAACAAATTACATTGCTGATTCTCAAATTTTATAGGAGCCTGCGTGCCCTTAAGTTGGATTGAACAGCTACCATTGAGGTTAAAATATATCGTAACGACTTCTAAAGCGCCTTTCCATTCTGTTTCAATAGATTTTTCATATTTCCACCTACTGTATGCCAAACGAATACCGGTAAAATACCATTGCCTCATTTCGGCTGTAGCAAATGGCAGGTTGAGCACCATATTATCCTCAGACAACTTATCGACGTTAAAATCTCCGGCAACATAATCGTTGCTAAAAAGTACTGACCCGTCTTTTTTGTTTCTTATCTCCAGAGGCATATATGAAAATCCTTTTTATATAACTCAGAATCCCGATTTTGACAGTGTCCGTTTTACCCTCCGGATACCTTCGTGCAATAAAACTAATTAAATAATGAAAGGAAATACGCACAGCGCCGATGAAATACTTGTACGTGAAGTCTTAAACAAAAATACAGAGGCATGGAACTCAAAAAACATCGATTTGTTTGCTTCGCTCTATACCGAAGATGCTGACTATATCACTTTTATGGGTGACCATGTCCGTGGACTCGCCGACAATGTTACACTTCATAAGAAAATTGTGGAATAGCTATTTTATGAAAGGAGCCTTACTGGAAGCGGGCATTAGCGGTATTAAATTCCCTGATGAAAATACTGCCATAGTTATTGCAACGGGATATGTCAAACTTCGCCTGAAAAAAAAGTCCTCCGGCAGGCTTTCCATCAATACTACTTTCCTGGTAAAGCAACAGGGAGAATGGAAAATCTGCTCCTTTCAAAATACACGTATCAAACGTTTCGCCCTTTTGATGCGCTTCCTAATGTGGGTGGATAAAAAAATGAATAAATAAAAGAAGTAACATGAAATACGAAACAGTTAAGCAAAAATGGCATGGAATCAGTTTGATCACATCGGCAATTGCCATGGTAACAGCCACTTTTTTTATGGCAGATCAGGAATTCACCGCTATAGGTGGGATTATTATGATGCTTACAGTACCGTTTAGCATCATCGGGTTTGGCGGTATTTTCGAAAAATTCAGGTACGATATGCCACTTTACGCCTCATGGGGTCCACATGCTCTATCTTTTTGGTGCAGTGGCCACTGTAAGTTTTGGTCTGCGAGGAGTGTTTGGTGAAGTTTTTGGAATCACCATTGCAGACCTTGAGGTGGCCACAAGAACCCATCCTGCAATATTTACTTTGATTTTCTTTGCTATTGGACCAGCCTTCCCTTTGAGCATACTCTTATTGGGAATAAACCTCTATCGCAAAAAACTCGCAAGCAGATGGGTCGCGGTCCTTTTGGTGATAGCAGCATTGTGTTTTCCACCCAGCCGGATCAGCAGGATGGAAGAACTTATGCATTTGTGTGACCTGTTGCTATTCATCCCGCTGGTCGCAATTGGTTTTGATTTCCTGAAGAAAACCAAGGCCGCTGAAGAACAGGTAAACTTATTTAGTGTGTGTGAAACGAAAGTTGAATAACTATCGTTTGTTACCTTATCCCGGGCAGCAACAACGCTACAATTGCTTGTCAGAGCCAGAAGGGAGCATCTCTGGAGGCTACTCCTTAACGAGAAACAAATCACTTCATGGGTAGTCTCACCACTACCCGACTTGTGAAACTTTGGAATAATTCGGGAACATGGGAGTATATTTGACGGAAAGGTTGCCGTATGTTTTATGGACTAGTTTCTCTGATCAGTCTGCTTTTAAGTACAGGTATACTCCCTTCCTCCTACCCTGCAAAGCAACCGGGGCAGAACGACCCGGATACCACAGCTAACGAAACCGCCCTGAGCATTCCAAAAACCAGCGACTTCGAATTGCAATGCGACACCAGTTCAACGGCATGGCAAAGGGCAAAATGGACAAACATCAGTCCTTACCCCTCAACTCCAAATAAATATAACACCAGGAGCAAACTTCTGTACTCCGAAAATGGTATTTATGTGCTCTTCGTATGCGAAGACCACCGACTCACCAATACCATGCAAAGCGACATGCTCGACCTCTGGAATGAAGACGTAGTGGAGATCTTCATTCAACCCGAGCCAGAGAAGCCGGATTATTTTGAATACGAAATCTCGCCCCTTGATTTTGAATTACCCCTGCTGATCTATAACAACGAACAACTTCAATTAAACAGTTGGCTGCCTTTTCATTACGGTGGTAAGCGCAAAACCAGGCATAAAACACATATTATCGGCGGCAAAAAACAAGGCTCTTCGGCAGTCAAAGGGTGGATAGCTGAAGTTTTCATCCCCTTTGAAATTCTGAAACCAATAATGGAAAAGCCACCCGCACCAGGAACACAATGGAAGGGAAACATCTTCAGGATAGACTACGATAAACCAAATTCATCTTGGTCCTGGCAACCTACCAGCGGGAATTTTCACGAGTACGACCGTTTCGGTACTTTTAATTTCGAATAACAGAATATGAAAATTTTCTGCACCCTTGTCATTACTTTTTCTGTATTGATCCTTACGTCCTGCAAATCCAATGATCCTGCAAATGACCCAACGATAATTGAGGGGAAAAAATCCTTCACTTCCAATTGTGGGAGCTGCCATGAACTGAATAAGGATGCCATTGGACCGGCACTCGCAGGCATCACCACCATCGTTCCGGAGACCTGGGTGAGAAAATTCATAAATAATCCGCAGCAATTGATTTCTTCGTCAGATCGACGAGCAGATTCATTGTTCGACACTTATAAGTCCATCATGCCTTCATTCGCCTCACTCAAAGAAGAAGACCTGACCAGGATCCTGAATTACCTCCACAGTGAAAAAAGAGCAGTACAAAAGGCGGCAGAAGACCGGGACATGTTAAAAGATCCGATTCCGGAAAAGATCGGTTTTGGGGGGCTGACGATCAACCTCGAACCCGTGCTCCAATTTCCAGCTACAAATGGAAAAGAAAAAATGCCGAAGACGAGGATCACCAAACTCGCGGCTCAGCCCGGCACCGGAAGAATATTTGTGAACGACATCAGGGGCAAGCTTTACCTGGTTGAACATCGCCGGCCACGCGTATTCGCCGACTTCGTAAAGCTTCGACCAAAATTTATCGCCGAACCGGGCCTGGGAACTGGACTGGGAAGTTTTGCCTTCCACCCCGATTTTGCCCACAATGGTCTACTCTATACTACCCATACTGAACCCGGACATACTACCCGCGCGGACTTCAGCTACCCGGATTCAATCCGTGTGGAATTGCAATGGGTGCTCACCGAATGGAAATTGAATGACCCGAGGTCCGACACATTGATTGGTACCAGCAGGGAACTGCTGCGCATCAACATGGTGTCGGGTGCACATGGCGTGCAGGAAATTGCCTTCAATCCAGTGTCAGGGAAAGGCAGCCCGGATCATGGCCTGCTGTATGTCGGTATTGGAGACGGCGCCAGTGTTCAGGAAGGATTTTCATTTATTCCGGGAGGTAAAAACAAGATCTGGGGATCCGTGATCCGCATCGATCCTGCCGGCAGGAACAGCAAAAATGGGAAATATGGAATTCCTGACGATAATCCTTATGCGAAAGATTCCGAGCCTGGCACGGTAGGGGAAATATTTGCCTACGGTTTCCGGAATCCTCACCGCTTCACCTGGACAAAATCCGGATCTATGTTGGTCAGCAATATTGGTCAGACCAATATTGAATCCATTTACTTAATAAAGCCGGGAATGAACGCCGGATGGCCAAACCGCGAGGGAAGTTTTCTTTTCGCCCCCGCCCGAAACCTGAATGCTGTTTATCCCCTGCCGGCAGACGACACCACAAATCATATCACCTATCCGCTGGCAGAATATGATCACGATGAAGGAAATGCCATAGCCGGTGGGTACGAATACCAGGGAACAAAACTGGCTGCATTGAACCACATGTTCCTGTTCGGTGATATCCCCAGGGCTAGAATCTTTTATTTTGACACCCGCGATATCGGCGCGAAAAAAATACAGATCAAAGAATCAAAGATCACGGTAAACCATCATCCTACTACTTTGAAAAAAGAATCCGGCACCAACCGCGTTGAACTTCGTTTAGGAAGAGACGGCAATGGTGAGATCTACCTGATGACAAAAGCAGATGGGGAATTATATAGAATCACTGACGCTCACCTGTCGAAGGACAATTGAGAAAAAAAATTCCGCAATCAATATTCACCAAGACCGAATACAGGTTTTCTCTGCGCCCACTTACCCCTGGTAAAATCGGGAATTGCCTGCAGGCTTCCGCCTTCTTCAATGGATTTACCACTCAGCGGCATGATGGAATACCAGGTAGCAAGGTCATACACATCGAGAGGAAATTCCGCTTTTCTCTTTATGCATTCAATAAATGCATTGTCAACAAAGAAGTCCATGCCACCATGTCCTGAGTCAGTCGCATCCTTTTCGAACTTCTTCCACAGGGGATGATCATATTTCGTCAGGTACTCGGTACTCTTTTCCCAGGTATGTTTCGGGCTTTTGTCTTCAATATATATCAACCCTGTGTCGAATTCACCGGAACCCTGTTCCTGCCATAATCCATCCGTACCCTGGACGCGGAAACCAAGATTGTAGGGCCTTGGAGACGAAGTGTCCAGCGTGATCACAATAGTTTCTCCATTTTCGGTGCGTATTTGTGTGGTAACGATATCGCCCTGCTTGAATTTCACCTTCGCGTTGGGATGATTGGCGCCTTCCTTAGCATTCTTTGTCACATACCTGTTGAGTCCCCTCGACTTGGTTGCGATGGAGGACAGACTCAATAAGCGGTTCCCCCTGTTAACATCGATCATCGGAGAAACGGGTCCAAGTCCATGCGTAGGGTAATTGTCGCAATTCCTGTCTACATAATAATTCGTTCTCCATTTCGCCTCACTGAACGCCTTCTCTCCAAATTCAACTCCTTCATTGTCACGACCGGGCTGCCCATTGTTAAACAGTACATCTCTGAGGTCGTGCTGGTAGCCACCCTGCAGATGGAGGATCTCGCCGAACATGCCTTTCTTCACCATATTATGCACTGCCATGATGTCCCTGCGATAACAGACGTTCTCCAGCACCATCAGCGGTACTTTGGTCTTCTCATGGACGTCAACGATGTCCCAGCAGTCCTGCAATTTCAACGCTCCGCAAACTTCCATACCCACTATCTTCCCGGCATTCATGGCATCAATGCCCTGTGGAATATGCCAGTCCCAGGGAGAGGCAATGAAGACCGCATCTACATCCTTTCTTTCAAGCAGTTTTTTATAATCATGGGGGCCATTTCCGTATTCAACAGCAGCTTTTTTGCCTGCCTTCTTTACCAAACCACGGGCCCTTTCCATCATGTATTTGTCCGGGTCAGCCATTGCCACCACTTCCACATCGTTACGCTTGAGCATTTCAGACAGGTGGGTTTGTCCACGCAGTCCAACTGCGATCATACCGATGCGAATCTTCGCACCCTGTTCTGCTCTCACTATTCCGGGAAAACTGAGCATGCCGAGTCCTGCCAGGGCACTGTCCTTTACAAATTGTCTACGCGGTAAATTATTCATGTGTTATTTTTTGATCAGATCTTAATAAATATTTTTTTCCGATACATCCAGAACAGGAGCAGCCACTCCAGCGTCAGCACCACTGCACCCTTGATCAGTGTTGAGTAGGCGTCGCCAAAAATCATGTCGTAGTGTCCAAAATGGGTGTATAACGATTTGACGATAAAAGGCGAAAATCCATCCGCAAGACAGTAGGCAGCGATGGAATTCATACCAATGACCATCAGGAAAAAACTCCAGCGTTGGTGCTGTTTGATGTCAATGATATAATAGAATGCCGATAAAAACAGAAAACAGAGACCACCACTGAAGAGTGTCCACGCTGGCGTCCAGATGCGTTTTACGATTGGGTTGATTCCCAGCAGGTGAAGGATCAGTGCAAGCACAATAATGGCAAAGCCAACAGTAAGGAAATACCGTATCTTCTTCGTCGCCACTGAGCCCGACTTTAATTCCGATCCAGCCAGCAGACCCAGGATCATTGTGCCGAGCGTGGGGATAAAACTAAGGGTGGAATAGCCGCCACCGTTAAAAAGAAATGGCTTCTCCCTGGGAAAGAGATTCAGGAACCACTTGTCGAAGTTCCAGGCAAAATTGGTGTTCAGATTCCAGTGAGCGGCAAAACCTTTGAGGTTGTGTTCCCAGTTTGGATCCACTCCGGCAGCAGCATAATTGAAATCTGCGCCCGGCAATGGATAAAATGCAAACGCCGCCCAGTAAGCAACCAGCAGGATGGCAAGGGTTGCTATTCTCACTTTTGTACTCTGATAACCCAGAAGAAACAGGAATGTGTATCCGAGGCCAATCTGTGAGAGTGTGTCTTCAAAAGTGAAATATGTCTGGTCGCTGTGCAACGATCGGAGGAAGATCCCCAGCAAGATGAGGATTAGTGATCTGCGCATGGCAGCGAGCAGCATCGATTTGAACGTTCCCCCTCTGTTGATCCGACTCGCCATTGAATAAGGCAGTGCTACTCCCACCAGGAAAGAAAAGGAAGGCTGTATCATATCATGCAGCGAACAGCCGACCCAGGGAACATGATCCTGGTGGTGATAAAAAAAATGCCAGAAACCACTGTTTGGCAGGGATTCCGATACGTGCTGGAAATTGAGCACTTCGGCCATCATCAATAACATCACAAACCCCCGGTATGCGTCTACCGAAGCAATCCGTGGCACCGCAACCCCTGTTTTTAGCCTGGGAGAATTAGATGTTTTCGTCGTATCTGTACTGTCCATGTGTTTACGGGCAAATCGGGTTCAAAATAAATTCCGTAATGCTAAGATGCCGAAAAACTCATAATCTTTTCCGCTTAATTTAATCTTCCCTGAGTTATTCAACTTATTTCTTCATTCCTGATCTGGGAAACTTTAAAAAAGTTTCCTAAAGAGCATCCTCGGCCAGATCAGGAATTTTTGTGATAAATATTGATACCATCGTTCATGAATATGTTTTGTACAAAAGGAAACAGGTCTTGCAATTTCATTGTCTGAGCCGTTTGAGCAGGTAATGTTCGTCGTAAAGTCAAACATTCTAGCTGAATACAGCTAAAATAGCGAATTTGAGAAGCTGGATTGAGCAAGAATCGGGTTTCCGGAAAGAGAAAGGTATGGTAGTTTTACAGTAGAAATTTTTAAAGATGGAAACACAGGAAAAAGTGGATTTTGAAAGGATCGCCAGGGCGATTGAATTCCTAAAAATGAATTATACCCTTCAGCCAAGGCTCGAAGAAGTGGCGGAACATGTGCACCTGAGTCCTTTTCATTTTCAGCGTTTGTTTACCGATTGGGCGGGTGTAAGTCCAAAACAGTTTGTGCAATACCTCAGTGTAGAGCACGCAAAGAACCTGATTCGTTTGAAGCAGGCTACTTTATTCGACACGGCTCTCGAAACTGGTCTGTCGGGTACCGGAAGGCTGCACGACCTGTTCATGAAAATTGAGGGAATGACCCCGGGCGAATACAAAAACGGGGGCGAATCATTACAAATCAACTACCGCTTTGCCACCAGTCCTTTCGGCAACCTGATCATAGCTTCTACCGCAAAAGGGATTTGTTATCTCGCGTTTGCAGATGCCGGTGAAGAGCCAGCACTGTTGGAACTGAAGCATCAGTTCGCAAACGCAAAATTTACAAACACAACGGATCAATACCAGGAAGACGCACTGAAAATATTTGGAGAGGACTGGTCGCAGGGCGACAAGATCAGGCTGCATTTGCGGGGTACTGAATTTCAGCTCAAAGTATGGCAGGCATTGCTACAAGTGCCAATGGGAAGCCTGGTAACTTACTCAGGTCTGGCAGGATGCCTCGGCAAGCCCAGCGCCTCCAGGGCTGTCGGGTCGGCAGTTGGCGACAATCCGATTGCTTTTCTTATCCCCTGTCACCGCGTGATCACCGCCGCGGGCGCAACCGGAAATTACCATTGGGGAGCGACAAGAAAACTCGCTATGATCGGCTGGGAGTCGGCAAGGCGAGAGAACGAACTCGTTAACGTGGCCTAGACACAATTGGTAAGGTGGCTTTAATTTTGCGCTGTATTCCCGATGAAATTCTTTCAATACACGCTTAGGATCCCGCAAAAAAGAAGAGGCTTTCACCTGATCACTCATGAGATCGTTCGGGTGGCAACCGGTATCGAAAAAATAAATATGGGCCTTTGCCAGGTGTTCATCCGCCATACCTCCGCCTCACTAACCATCAATGAGAATGCTGACGCTACCGTGCGAAAGGATTTCGAGATGTTTTTCAACAAGACGGTCAGGGAAAATGACGTGGATTATCAACACGATACTGAAGGTTCAGACGACATGCCCGCTCACCTGAAAGCATCCCTGCTGGGTAGTTCTGTGCTGATCCCAGTTAGCAGCGGCAAGTTGAACCTGGGCATCTGGCAGGGAATCTATCTGTGCGAACATCGCAACAGTGGCGGCGATAGGGAACTTGTCGTGACAGTTTGGGGTGAGGATCTAGCCCGTGAGGATGACAAAGGATAACATTAAGTCGCATATATCAGGGTGATTGCACTGGTTTGAATTCGTACCTGCCTTTAATTTCTTTGTTCAGGAAGCTACCCTTGGACTTTACTTTTTTCATCGCCGCATAGACGCTATCGGGAACATCTAAATATTCATAGACCATTCCCGATTGATATACAATGGTCAGGATCTGCCTGATGGGATCATAATGATATCTGGCAATAACGGACGAAGGCATAAAACAGGATGTTCTAAAAATAATGCCAGAGGAAATATTTCACGCAAGGGCGCAATGAAAGGCCTTGGCGTCTGCCGAAGGCAGATATGCGGCTTTGCGGGAGGTCATTTAATTAACTTGTAACTTTTTCACAAAACCTATCCACCAGCCCATGCACCTGGCGCAATGTCTCTGCATCCGAAATCGTATCCCTGGTAACATCAACCTTCGTCTTTACGAAAGGGATAACCAGTTGTAATTGTTCCGGCACCACTGCTTCGATCACCCGCAGTGTCTCCAGTAAAGAAAGGTGGGCCTTCTGCCCACTCAGAGAAGCGGTAATCGCCATAACGGGTTTGCCCGAAAAACTGGAGGTAGATACTACCCAGTCGAGCGCATTTTTCAATGAGCCGGGCACACCCATCGCATATTCTGGCGTACATACAATAATGCCGTCGGCACCCGCCACCTGATCTCTGAATGCCTTCACTTGCGGAACCGCGAACTCCGTATCATCATCCGGATTGAATTGTGGCAAAGCGGCAAGGCCTTCGAAAAGTTGAAGGGTGAACCGGTCGCCAGCAATAGTGCCAATGGCCTTCAGCAGGCTCAGATTGGAAGACTGCTTCCTGGTGCTTCCACATATGCCAAGTATAGAAGGTTTACTTTTCACCACAATTCATTTTCAACAAATTTCTTTCCTATTCTGTCCACCATAGTAAGGAATACTGAGGGCAGCTGGCAGACTATTGCCAGGTAAATTCGGGCAGCCTGATGATCTCTCCTCCCTTCATCGCAGATTCATGCGCCAGAATACCCACGCAGGTAATGTTAGCCGATTGTTTGGAATCAGGAAACGGAGGTCTTTCGTTCACCAGTGCAGATAAAAATTCATTGACCAGGTGCGGATGTGATCCGCCATGCCCCGAGCCTTGTACAAATGACAAGTGCTGGTGATCATTCGAATCATAAACACCCGCGGTAGTAAATTGTTGTATTTCCTTTGGCAGTAGGTTGGCGAAATCCGGGATACTCACCCGTTCAGGCTTTTCTCCCGTATGGATCACACTTTGTTCGTGTTCAATCTGGGTCCATTCAAACGATTTCTTTGATCCGTACACGTCAAAACTCTCCCGATACTGACGGGCCGTATTGAACAGCGAACGCGTTACCTCTGCGGCCAGGTCGGTGTTTCTTAATTTGATGTGACAGGTTTCAATAGCAAAAGGTGACCCGTATTTCTCAATCAGTGTTTTATCGATCGTTCCTGACCCGAAGCAGGATACATATTCGGCCTGTGCTTTGGGCAATGCCAACACCGGTCCAACGCAATGCGTTGCATAGTGCATGGGCGGCAATCCTTCCCAGTATCCCGGCCAACCTGCCATCTCCTGCTGATGCGAAGCCCGCAGGAACTGGAGCCTTCCCAGTTCACCCTTCTCGTAGAGATCCTTTACAAATAAAAATTCGCGGGAATAGATGACGGTCTCCATCATCATATAGGTTAGTCCCGTGGACGCCACCGCCTCCACGATCTTGCGGCAGTCATCAACCGAAGTGGCCATCGGCACAGTGCAGGCTACATGCTTGCCTGCCTTTAGGGCCTTTAGAGACTGTTCCGCATGATTCTGTATGGGCGTATTGATATGCACGGCATCAATTTTGGGGTCACTGAGCATATCATCAAAATCGGTATACGTCTTTTCTACTCCGAAGGCTTTACCAATATCTGCCAGTTTTTTTGGATCACGCTGGCAGATCGCATACATGTTTGCGTTAGGATGTTTCTTATAGATGGGAATGAATTCTGCCCCGAATCCGAGGCCAACGATGGCGATGTTTATTTTCTTCTGACTCATAGATTCGATTGTCCCAGGGCTTCCGGATGGCTGATTTTAACAGCCTTGTATCCACCTTTTGACCTGAAATAAAATATCAATATCAAATAGCAAACGAGCATGAAAACCGGGAAGAAGGCCACGTTCCTGAGTGCACTTTTCTTGGCGCTTTCCTGAACAGTGGTGACGGCCTGCTGTTCGTTTGCGGGTGCAGTAGCGAGTTTCGCATTATCAAGACCCAGGTAATCGCCGAATATGCTGGTTTTCTTTTCCGTAACGTAATTGCTGTGGAGTGCGGTGTTATTGGCACTGTCATAAGCCTGCAGGTTCTTGTCGATGGCTGTATCCTGGAAAAATCCAAGGATAACTGCCCCTACCACTCCGGCGCCTATCATCCCCACACCGCCGGTAATGTTCAGCGTAAGCGCTCCGCCTTTTGGAAACTGCTCGGCAACCACTCCCAGCATCGTCGGCCAGAAGAAGGCCTTGCCCAAACCGAATATAGTTGCAGCCACGAGCACCATGATGCCGTCGGCGGATGAAAGCAGGAAGAGCCCAATGGCCGCTATAGCGGAACCCGTGGCCAGCAGGGCCAGGGGTGAGATCCTGTGAATGATGCTGCCCGCCGACAAACGAAGAATAACCATGATGGCAGAAGTATAGATCAGTATCCACCCAGCCTGCAAGCCAATCTTTTTCATTTCGGGAGCCATCAGGTCCGAAATCCAACTGTCGGTCCCCAACTCGGCTACCGCAAGCGGGATCATAATGATCAATAAGAATATAAAAAGAGGTTGTCCGATACTCTTAACATAGAATCCGAATAAGGCCACTACACCGATGGTCACAATGATATTGGTTGATGTTGACCAGCCTGCAACGGCTCCGATCTGAAATGTGATCAGGGCAACGATGATCAGAGCACCAATCACACCGACCTCCTTAAGCATACTTAAATACGACACACCCGCCTTTACACGTTCGTTTAAAGGGAACCTGTGCGGAAGCATCATCACACCATACGCCACTGCGGGCAGAAGAACCAGCAACACCTTCAGGCGCCAGCTTACTTCCGGACCCATAAAAAGCGCTATAATACCACCGAGGATTAATCCCGTGGGCCAGCCGGCATGCAGGTAATTCAGCCATCTCGTTTTTTCATTGGGGAACATGGAAGCTACCGCAGGGTTGGTTACGGCTTCAACAGTGCCATTACCGAGTGCCATGATAAATGTCGCGATGAACAGCGAGGTGTAACCATCGGCGAAGTAGGTAAGTACGGCGGAGAGAACATGACAGACCAGGGCGAAGATCATCGAATTCTTGTAGCCCACCTTGTCGATGATCAGGCTGAACAATACTATGCTGATGGCGAAAGGCCACAAACCTACCCCGGCAATTTCTCCGATCTGGGTTTTTGTAAGATTAAGTTCGGCGCCCCATTGCGGCAAAGTCAGGGCCCTGAGAATAAAGGCAAAAGAAGTAGTTACAATGGCCATGAAACAGGCAATAAACAGAAGCCTGTTCGGCTTGTCGGGAGAAACCGCAACGGAGGTCGTAGCATTCATAATAGCAAGCTTGGTTTAAGAATTACGTTAGATTATTATGATTTGATCCTGTTCAGAAAAATAAAAACACCTTTTTTATTCGACACAATGATATCTGTTTTTCCGTCCTTGTCCATATCATCCACTACTATATGAAGCCCCGATCCTGAGTCATCGTCAATAACATGCTGGGTCCAGTAAGGTTCTTTATCGGGATTGGATTCGAACCATAACAGCAATGATGGTGCGTCGGTTCCAGGATCTTTGGCAGCATGATGAGCAAGATATCTTTTTCCGGTAATAAAATCAGGTTTTCCATCAGAATTCAGGTCGGTAAGAGAAGATGAATGGGTCTGGGAAACTGCGTCGCTGATCAGGTGCCTTTTATATACCGGGGTTCCGGATGAATCGCTTTGTTCATACCACCAGATGCCAAGGCGGTGTGCCGAAGCGCTGACCACATCAGTTTTTCCGTCCTTATTCACGTCATAGGCATGCATCTGCGAACAATCTTCTCCGAAGTTAGCTGGATGAAAAACCCAGTTACTTTTTTTGGGGTCACGTGGTGACTCATACCAGCCCTCTTTAATGATCACGTCCTTCACTCCATCACCATTCATGTCGCCAAAACCCAAACCGTGTGAAAACTTATCCGTCGCCGGAGCATTTTCTTCACTGATAGAATATCTGGTCCAGGTTGTATCGCCTTTTTTTGTCGGCGACTTTAACCATATAAGTTGTTTTTTGTCCACGTCGCTGCAGAGCAGGTCGGGCCTCTTATCCCCGTCGATATCAACGAACGCTGGAGATTCATTGCCAATGCCCAGCGTGTCGTGGATGAAATGTTTTTTCCATGCTCCGGTTTTTTTGCCGGGATTCTCGAACCAATAGCCGGGATCGCCAGGAAAGTCGACAATAATTTGGTCCGGCCACCCATCACTGTTCACGTCAAAAGAGCCATTGACAAAACTATTACTGTATTCTTTTGTGGGGTCAAAAACCCTGGCTGGCACTATTTCATGCCTGGTCCAGTTTGGTGCCTCGAACCAATAATATCCGGCAAGCACATCCTTCTTTCCATCTTTATTCACATCAGCCACACTCACTCCTTCGGAAACGAAATCCGAACTGAGTATGATCTTTTCGAATCCACTCCCGGTTTGCCCGAGGCAGGCGGAAACGGAAATCAGGGAAAAACAAAACAATCCGGCAACTTTCATATGTGGCAATTTTATTCTTACAATCGAATTTTTAATTCTTGACCGTTAGAAGATACGCAATAAGTGAATTGAAATCCTGCTGAGTGAGAATTGTACTAAACTGATCGGGCATCAGAGTGAATTTTGAAGCCGTTTTTTCGGCAATTTCTTTTTTGGGAACCGAAAATTCCTTGCCAGAGACGTCGGCGAATACGGATATCTCGCCTTCATCCCTTCTGAAAAGCCCGGACAAAACCTTGCCATCTTTTAGTTTTACCGTATAGTTCCGGAATGTTTCAGATATATTCCTGTTCGGATCAAGGATCTTTTCACAAAGTGAAGTGACGCCCCATTTCCCCACGCCGTCCAGATTAGGTCCAATGGCACCGCCTTCCCCTCCGATACTATGACAGGGTGTACAGGTCTTCACAAATATTCCCCTGCCAACGGTCGGGTCGGGTTTTGGATTCAGTGCATTGAAGTCGGTGATCCTTGTCAGGATCAAAGCCTGCTTTTCCTTGTTGATGCTTTCAAGATTGGCAGTCAGCTTTTCAAATTCCTGCTTCTGTTTTGAACTGATTCCGATCATAAGTCTTTCCTCGATCTTCGGCTGTATCAATATCCTGGGGAGTATTTCTCCCTTTCGCACCTTGTTAAATATAAGTTGCCGGCCTTCGGAGGATCCTGCCAGCGCCATAACTATGGTTTGCTGAATATCCGGGGATGCATTTTTGATCTCCGCCATCATTTTAAAAACTGGCGGCGTAGGAAATCCACCAATCACCCCAAGCAAATATCTTTTTGTCATTTCTGGCGTAGCGGGCGAATTGAAAGCTTCTCCTGCATACTTGAGGTTGTTTGGCAAATCGATCTTGAGCAGGGCCGAGAGCGCCTCTCCACGCAGCTCAATATTTGAAGCGGTGTCCTGGAATACCTTGAGTACGGAGGGTTGCAGGCTGGCAACCTTGTAATTGCCTGCGAGCGTAAGACCATACTTTGCTTCATCGATGAACTTCGCCAGAGTATCCGGATCATTGAATTTAGGAACACTGAGTGAAAGGTTCTTGTTCACCAGTGTCACCGCAAGTTTCCTCCCCCAGTTTGCCAACTGTGCATTTTCCTTTCCACCCTTACGCGCAATACCGTCCTGAAGGGCACGGAATGTTTCATATTCAGTTTTCACATTCCCTGCTGATTTACTCATAGCTGTGGTTACCACTTCTGTCATCTTGTTGGCAGGAATAAACCGGGTGATGTGCATGAAATCTTTTGCAAAGTCGGCCTCCGGTATAGCATTGGCCTTTACGTAGTCAAAGAGGAATTGACCCGATTCGGGCACCATTACTCCTGCCATAACTGTGGCGAGTACACCGCCGTCTTCCGTGGACCATTTTCGCGCGGCCACCTCCCGCATCAATGGATTGTAACGAAGCAGATTCCGCAAAGTGAGTCTAACGGTGTAGATCAGGTGCGTATCCTCGTCAGGCGTCTTCTTCCTCACAGCAATTAGCTGATTGATGGTTTCGATCGTTCTGTATTTCGACATCAGTTCAACTCCTGCCCTGCGAACATGCGGGTCGGGATCAGAAAGTGCTTTTACGGCAATACTATGTATAGCTTCTGAACTATCCCCTTTTTCAGCCAGCGCCCTCATCGTATGTACCCGGATCATTGCATCGGGGTTGTTAGCAGATGCAGAGATCAGTTCGGGGCTCATGGCGTTCAACCGTTCGAGAGCCCAAAGTGCATGTATGTATTCCCGTGAGGAAATTCCTGATTTGGCAAGAAACGCTTTCAGGGGCTCAACGGCGGGTTGCCCAATCCTTTCGACGATCTGATCGGCTACTGTAAGACGAACAGCGAGGTTTTCGACATTCAGTCCTTCCAGTAATTTTTGGATGTTGGCGGTTGTCCAGTCAATCTTGTCACTCACCTTTCCTTTATAACTGATCCGCCATATTCTACCGCGGATCCGGTCTCTTTTGGGATGATCGAGGGGCACTTCATAATGCCCGATGATGCTGTTGTAGAAATCGGCTATATATAATGCGCCATCAGGCCCAAGTTTTACATCCACCGGACGGAACCAGGGGTCAGCACTCAACACGAAATCCTCTTCTCTTTTTCCCACGGGGCTGGAACCCCTGAACACAAAAGAATTCCTATAGACCCTGCAGGATACGGCATCTCCGATATAAAAATTCTTACGGTAATTTTCCGGGTAAAGATTATCCGCATAATAGGCTATGCCTGCCAGCGCTGTTGCTTCATTTTCAAGTGGCTTCATGTCGGGAGCAAAGCCCATTTCTTCTTCCTTTCCCCACTGACTGTAGTCGCCACCGCGGATCAGCTGATACAGCGGTGAAGTATGGCAGTCCGTTGAATACAGGTAGCCCAGTTCATCCCAGGCCAGACCGAAAGGGTTAATACGGCCATTGGTAGTATGCTCTACCCTGCTGCCATCACGCTTGAACCGGAACGTATTTCCCGACCGCATATGGATTGAATCACCGTCTGCTCCGGCGATGTGTGAGAAGTTAGTGTACCCGTGACAGGAATGAATCCAGCCATCATAGCCAATGCTAAAATTGTTTACCATGCCATGAGTATCCTTATGTTCAAATGGGCCGAGCAGCTTCTTCTGACTCTCGGGCTTGCCATCGCCGTTCGCATCCGTGTATCTGTAAACATTTGGAATGCTGTATGCAAGTGCGCCATCATTGAGCGGCATCACACCTATGGGAATATTGAGCGTATCATCAAAGTGCGTGAACTTGTCTGCCTTCCCATCATTGTCACTGTCCTCAAGTATCGTCAGTCGGTCCTTACCCTTGCCCGGGTTTGCAGGAAATGGGTATTCGAAAGACTGGGTCACCCACATCCTCCCCTTCGCATCGAAGGCAAGATTGATCGGTTTGCCGATATCAGGCTCAGAGGCAAACAACGTTACTTCAAATCCCTCGGGAAGTTTGAAACCCTGTCTTTCTTCTTCCGGTGTACGGGCTGTGGTGGACCTGATATGATCATTGAATTTCGGGCCACTATAGACCGTATCCTTCGAGTCGGCATTTTCCTTTTTTGGATTCTCCTGGCAGCCCTCATAGCTCAGGACAGATAAAACAACAGCAGAGGCAAACAATGACCTTAAGACTTTCATCCGGACTTAATTTTGTGAACACGCTTTGTCAGCTATACCAACCCCTAAGGGTTCATTCTGCACCATCCAATATAGCAATACCTGCAAAGAAATGAAGTATCACAATTGAAAATCAGCATTTAATCAGCAGATTCTGATACAATTTTGGCAAACATGGGGATAGATCTGATATGTCGGATTCAATTTGATGCGACGAATGTGTGAGCGAAATGATATTTTTATCTAACCTTAAATTGCATTATGACAAAACAGAACAGGACGAAATTTCTGGCCTCGATCACGGGTGCCACAGGACTGGCTTTGGTGGGGGGCGTGGCGCATTCGCTGAGTCTGCCCTAAAACTGTGTAGAAATATACGACCGTTACAAAGGCACTGCAGAACTTGTGCCCTTCGCAAAGGGCATCAGCGCGAAGACCTACGACTTTGATGAAAAAGGGAACTGCATTGAATCAGATTATAACAAGATCATGCAGATCCTGAAAGACCAGCATTTCACCGGCTACATCGGCATCGAATATGAAGGCAACAATCTTTCCGAAGAAGAAGGTGTCAGAAAAACGAAGACCCTCTTAGAGAGGCTCCTGTGATAATATTATCTTGATCTCGCTAGAAAACTGACAAGGTCCCTGATCTCTTTTTTCGAGAGCAGTAATTTCATGTCCGGCATCGCCGATGGCGAATTCGTTCTTTTCAATATTTCTTTTTTTGGAATAGAACGAATGGGGTCAGCACCTGATTTCACCAGGACCTCAGTGTCATTTTCATTTTCCAGGATCGCCGAAAGCATCTGGCCATTTTTTAATTCCAGGGTTACCATCCCGAATCCTGGTGCAAGCCGTGCGCTGGGTGATATGAGTGCTTCAAGAAGTTGCGGCCTGGTAAGCGTCCTGCCTATGCTGTCGAGGTGAGGCCCTACATTACCTCCCTGGTCATTGTATGAATGACAGCGAATACACTGCGCTGTCTGATTGGTGAAAAATATGGTCTTGCCCTTTTCCGAATCACCACCTTTAAGGCTGCCGGCATAGGAGGCAGTAAGGTCACTGTTCGACTGTTTTCCGATCGCGCTTTTGTACTTCGACTTCAGCGCTGATGAACCACTGCTGTCGATGGCTTCACCTAGTTCCATGTAGAGGTCCGGACTGAGTTTTCCGTTTTCCATGGTCGTCAGCAGCTGATTCAAGGAGGGCTCTGAAACGGCCATCGGCAACCGGCCCAGCGTTAGTACGGCCGCCTGTTTTTCTTCCGCCGTTTGCTTCGCAATCACCCCTGTCAATAATTTTATCATCAGGTCCGGGCTAATGTTTGCCTTTTCAAGAAGATCAAGTCCGGCCACCCGCACGGTTTTGTCTTTGTCGGCAATAGCCGCGGTGATTGCCTGGGGCACATGATCGCTTTTCAGGGCCACCAAGGCTTTGAGCGCTTCGATCCGCAGCTCTGGTTCGCTTGCAGTTCTGAATGTTGTACGGATCGCCGGTTCGGCAGATTGAATATTCAGTCTTGTTATGGCACTGACAGCACTGTTACGCACCGGGACGCTTTTTGCTGCCAATACCTTTATTAGCACCTCCCCCGCTTTACCTGCAATGACGGATCCATCCCTGTGGATCTCGCCACGATAACGACCGTCAACCCTGTCAAGGACGGAAGGTTTGGACCAGACACCGATCGCATCAATGGCTTCGGCCCTCATACTGTCGGGAGCCTCAGTGCGTTGCGCATAGGCTATCATGTTAGCCATGGCCTCCGGCGAACCCAAGCGCAGGTTGGCATTGATTACTCTTCTCAGCAACGCCTCATTGCGGAAATTAGTTGTATTCAGCAACCTGCCAAGCGCGGGCAAAGCCGGTAATATAGAAAGGTCATCATTGATCGCCCTGGCTGCTTCCGTAACGATGTATTCATCCTTGTCTTCGAGAAACCTTGCAATTCCAGGATCTGACATTCTTCTCAATGCCACCACGGCGGCAATGCGCACCGCGCGTGAGGGGTGACCAGCTAAGGCAATTATAGGAGCAGATTTGCCAATTCGCGCGAGAGCCAGGCTCCCTGCATGACGTAAATATGCATCCTCATCATTGTTTGCTTCGAGGAGGGAAATTATCGGACTGATCGCCGCCTCAGATTTTATCCGGCCCAGGGCTTCCGCAGCAAAAAAACGGACACGACTGTTCGTATCCCTTAGCAATGGAATCAGTGAACCACTGGCTTTCTGATATTTCATATCTCCGAGCCACTTTGCCGCCTGCGCCTGGATCTCGGCATCCCCGTCATTCAACACCGGCATAAGCAGCGCAGCATATTTCTCTTCCCTGCGCGCCAGCTGGCTGAGACCCCATACCGCATGCACCCTGGCCAGTTGATTGGCTGTCTGTTTCAGCGCGGTTTCAAGAACTTTTGCTCCGTCATCCCCTCTTTTTACCAGTTCAAACTGCGCTTTCAGGCGCACCCGCATGTCCGGATTCAAAAGCAGTTTCCCCAGGTCGGTTTCATTTCGCGAGCCGAAGTCTGCGGCTAGCAAAGCTTTTACTTCTCCGCGGATGGAAGATGATTCCCGATTATTCACATCAAGTCTCCATATCCTTCCATAATTCTTCGTTTCCCAGCCTTCGATCCAGTCGGCAAGATAAAGGGATCCGTCCGGGCCGAAATCAAGCCCCGTGGTGAGTAACCCCCCGACAACTTTTTTATGTTCACCAAGTGTGAACCCCGCTCCCTGCTGATTGAGTTTGAAACTATATACTCCTGAACCCGAAGGATTGCCAACAAATTCAGCAACAAAAAAACTGTTTTTGTATTCGGGGCCAAGTGCTGTTCCGGGATTGTAAACAAATCCTGCTGGACCGCTAACGAAATTGCTGATACAGGGAGTGAAATAAGCCGCCTGACCGGGAAACCGGGGCAGGTGCATTTTCTCGTTCATCCACACTTTGTATTTGTTATTGTCGGGATCGATGTATTTGCCATACTGCCAGTTACTGCGCCATCCAACATCTGCCCCATCAACAATGTACACCAGCCGCTCCTTTTCTCCTGCATGGTCGCCATCGTTGTCTTCGCTGATGAGATTTGCATATTCGTCGAAAGCAAATTCATGGGTGTTCCGTATTCCCGAAGCAAAGATTTCAAAGTCGCTGCCATCCGGATTCGCCCTCGCTATCACGCCACTGTTTGGATACTCCCATTTCTGTCCGTCAGCGCCCTTGCCGTTGAAGCCAATATCCCCGATCTGCCAGTATATCCTGCCGTCCGGTCCCATCTCTACTCCCGACATGCCATGCCCTCCGAATCCGATGTGAACCCCGTACCCGTGAGACAGTGATGTTTTATCATCCGCTATCCCGTCACCATTCTTATCCGTCAGCTTCCAGAGATCAGGCGCCACGGCGACATACAGATTGTTGCCATCGATAAGCAGACCACCGGCAACGTCAGTTACTTCATCGTGAAAATCGTCTACCACCTTTTCCGCCTCGTCTGCAACACCGTCGCCGGACAGGTCCTGCAAACGGTAAACTTTTTCAGTTTCTATGGTCATGTCACGCCAATCATGTGAGCTGTCGCCATTCAGGTCCTTCAACCAGCTATTGGCGGCAGAATTTTCAGGTGACAAGGTCCTGTGGAGGAAGGCTCTTTTATCTTCCACGCTCTGCAGTTTTATTGATTCTGTTTCCCAGTCTTTATGGCCGCGGATATCAAACTCAGAATTCACCTGGCGGCCAGTTGTCACATAATACACTCTCCCGAGGTCATCGATATCGATAGCAATCGGTGAAATAACAAGTGAATCGACACCCCATACTTTCAGGTTAAGTCCCGGGGCAAGTTCGGGCTTTATGATTGAGTCGATCCTGGAGGCCAGGGCCGCTGTTTTTGCAGGATCCATCCGTTTGACCGACCTGGGAGGCTGCTCCGACTGCCTGCATGCGGGAACCAGGAATGTCATGACGACAATAAACAAGAGGTAAAATGCAAACCGGGTATGGTAATCGCTGGATCTTTTCATGCAAGTCGTTTATATTATCCTGTTATCCTTTCCCACCACGGAAAATGAGTTGCCAATTTAAGCACCAATTCTGGTTAGTTAGCGGCCAATTTTGCAACAGAAATATTGTCGAATATTTTTGCAATTCAGAAAACTTCCTACCTTCGCGAACTTCAATTCAAAGTCGATGAATATCTTCTAAGATTCCGTTTCCATTGTAAGGAATCACATTTTAGCAATTTTTCTCAGCCCTCAGGCTGCGTTTTCTCTATTTTTTCAGTCTATCAGCTTTTATCATGTCAACAACAACAACCAACAGCCTTCCTGTGACCTCTGTCTTCGGCCTTATTAAACAGGCGATCAGGGGCGGGGAGATGGATTATACAAAGGGCAGTATTCGTAAGGCAGTCTTTATGCTCGCGATCCCTATGATGCTCGAAATGATCATGGAATCCGTTTTTGCGGTGGTGGATCTATATTTTGTCGGCCATCTCCACAACAGCAGTCAGGCTGTGCAAGTGGTCGGTCTGACGGAATCCGTGTTAACGATCATTTATTCGATTGCTATTGGGATGAGTATGGCGGCCACCGCGCTCGTGGCGAGGCGCGTAGGCGAAAAAAATCCCGATGCCGCGGCGCATGCGGGCATGCAGACGCTCATTGTTGCAATTACAGTGACCCTTGCCTTCAGTATTGCGGGTTTCGTTTTCGCTCCGCACATATTGCGTTTGATGGGAGCCTCACATGAGGTTGCCGTGCTGGGAACCCCATTTGTGCGCATAATGATGGGTGGTAGTATGGCCATCATGCTGCTCTTTCTCATCAACGGCATATTCCGTGGTGCCGGGAACGCGGCCATCGCGATGAAGAGTCTTTGGATCGCTAACATCGTGAACATCATTCTCTGCCCGATATTGATTAATGGTCTGGGACCGATCCCTGCTTTCGGTTTAACCGGCGCAGCAATAGCCACACTCATAGGTAGGAGCAGCGGCGTTGTCTACCAGGTCTGGAACCTGGTCAGGGGCTCGGGAATCGTTAGGATCAGGGCGGCACACTGGATCATAGATCTGCCATTGATAGGAAGCGTTGTTAAAATAGCCACCCCAGCCATTCTCCAATTCGTGATCGCCTCCTGCAGCTGGATCTTCCTGGCAAACCTGGTCGCCACAACCGGTGGTGATGAGGGGTCCGCCGGGTATCAGACCGCACTGAGGCTGATGATGTTTTTCATGCTTCCGGCCTGGGGTATGAGTAATGCCGCGGCGACACTTGTGGGACAAAATCTCGGGGCTAAAGAACTTCAGCGTGCAGAAGACTCGGTATTGAAGACTATGAAATACAATATTATCTTCATGCTGATAATCACCGCCATTACCTTCATTTTTGGAGAGTGGATCGTCGGATTTTTTACCAATGATCCCGGGGTTAAACGGGTGGCTGTGTTGGCATTGAGGATTGTCAGTTCCGGATATGTTTTCTATGGCATTGGAATGGTGATGATGAATGCGTTCAATGGCGCCGGAGATACCCTTACGCCAACCTGGATCAATTTTTTCGGTTTCTGGTTGTTTCAGATCCCGCTGGGCTTTTTGTTGGCAAAACATTTTGAAATGGGTCCAACCGGGGTCTTCATTGCGGTACCGGTAGCAGAGACGTCCATCAGTTTAGTGACCTTGTATCTTTTTAAGAAGGGTAAGTGGAAGACAAAGAATATTTAGGCCTATCGGCCTAAATCAAAAATTAAAAATTAAAAATTAAAAAAGAAGAAGGCCAGGGTGTGCTTTAGGACGTCAATATAAAATTATTCAGTGTATTCTTCTGTGCCGTTTGCAGTAGTGGCGATGTAGGCAGTGAGTTCCTTATTCATCGCCCTGCTGTAGCCCTCGGTTAATTTTGCCACGAGCTTTTCCGCTTCGGGCTCTTTCACCAGGTTGATCGTGCAACCACCGAATCCACCACCCATCATCCTGGCGCCAGCGACGGATGGGTTTGTACGCACGGCATCAACCAGCCAGTCCAGCTCGGGGCAACTGACCTCGTATTTCCTGCTGAGCCCATCGTGGCTGGCATACATCTGTTTACCCAGACCAACGATGTCACCTGCCCTTAACAGTTCTGCGGATTGTTGAACCCGTTCATTCTCCTCGATCACAAAACTGCAACGCTGAAATATGAGCGGATCCTTTACATACTTCTCAAGGAGTGCCAGGTTTGCATCTCTCAAATTCTTTACGCCAGGCACATGCGTTTTTATCATACTGATGCCTTCGGCGCATTCCGCTCTTCTTGTATTGTATTCGGTTGCTGCCAGCGAATGCTTCACATTGGTATTTAGCAAGAGGATCACATATCCACCAAGAATCAGCGGCAGTTCTTCATATTCCAGAGACCGGCAATCAAGTTTAAGTGCATGGTCCTTGCTGCCGAAAGTGCTGGCAAACTGATCCATGATACCACACATCACTTTTGGAAAACTATGTTCTGCCTTCTGACTCAGCAAGGCTATGTCCCATTTTTTCAGGTCATGACCGAATAGTTTGCTGATCGCGAAACAGACTGCACATTCGATGGCCGCCGAAGAAGATAGCCCCGCACCTTCCGGAACATCCCCTTCGATCACCATGTTGAAGCCGGTGGCTCGCAGACCCTTTTGTTGCAACTGGTCAACCACACCCAATACATAATTCGTCCAGCTGTGTTCAACGGGCCTGATTTCGGAGGGTGGAATTTCCAGGTACTCATCGAACTGCACCGCAAACATAGCGATGAGGTCATCATCTCTCTTTCCAATGGCAACGTTCACATACCGGTTTATTGCAGCCGGCATCACAAATCCCTCATTATAATCGGTGTGTTCTCCGATCAGGTTGATCCGACCGGGAGACCGAACCAGGAAGGCAGGTGAATTCAGGAACCTCGACTTGAAAACATCACTTAACATGGGGTCATAATTTGATGAACGCTGCAAAGTACGGAAGATGTTAACATTCGCTTCATACCCCCTTAATGATGTGGTCATATTCCGCAATTAACTTTAGGTAAGATCCCTTTATTCAACGTCATGAAAAAAACCAGGCGAAAATTAGAAGTACTAGTTCTGAGTGATATTCATCTCGGCACCTATGGATGTCACGCAAAGGAGCTCCTTCACTATCTCAAAAGCATCGACCCAAAAAAGATCGTGCTAAACGGCGACATTATCGACATCTGGCAATTCAGCAAGCACTACTGGCCAAGGTCGCACATGAAGGTTGTCAAACAGATCATGAGCTGGGTAAGCAAGGGGAAAAAGACATATTATATTCCAGGCAACCATGATGAAATGCTTCGACGATTCGCCGGTTTCAAAATGGGATCCTTTCAAATCGTAAATAAACTGGTACTGAGCCTGCCGGACCAGAAAAAAGCGTGGTTCTTTCATGGAGACGTATTTGACGTTACCATGCAACATTCGAAATGGCTGGCAAAACTGGGGGCGATAGGATACGACACCCTGATCATCATAAACCGAATGGTCAATTTCATCTCGGAAAGAATTTTCAGAAAGTCCAGGGTATCCCTGTCGAAAAAAATAAAGAACAGCGTCAAATCTGCCCTCAGCTTCATCAACAATTTTGAGCAGACCAGCGCAGATATCGGCATCAACAATGGTTACGACTTCGTGGTTTGCGGGCATATTCACCAGCCTGAGATAAAAGAGATCAGCAACAGGGAAGGAAGGATTGTGTATCTGAATTCGGGGGACTGGATTGAAAACCTTACCTCCCTTGAATACCACAATGGAGAATGGCGTATATATCGCTTCGCCGATGAGGGCCTGGTAGACATGATCCTGAAAGAACCTGATGAAGAAACCCACCTGTCAAACAATGAACTTTTTGCTGAATTGCTCAAAGAATTTAAAATGATGAACCCGGTCAGGGAACAATTTCATGAAACAGAGGACCTCAAACAGCAGGGCGAATGAAAATTCTGTATGCGATTCAGGGAACGGGGAATGGCCATGTATGCAGGGCGCTTGACATCATCCCGGCGCTGAGAAAAAAAGCGGATTTGGACATCCTGATCAGTGGCACACAGTCTGATATAAGGCTGCCCTTCACTGTTACTTATCAATTTGAGGGTCTGAGTTTCATCTTCGGTAAAAATGGAGGGGTCGATCTGATGGAGACTTATAAAAAAAGTCATCTCAGGAAACTATTGAAAGAAATCAGGTCGCTGCCGGTTGATAAGTACGACCTGATCATCTCCGACTTTGAGCCCGTCTCCTCCTGGGCCTGTTATATACACAACAAAACCTGCATTGCCCTGAGTCACCAGGCTGCAGTGCTTGATAAACACTGCCCTCAGCCGCGAAAAGAAGATCCGATGGGCAGGGCCATTCTTAAGGTCTATGCTCCCTCCTCGGTCCGGTATGGGTTTCATTTCTCGCCCTACACCGATCATATCTTTACCCCCGTAATCCGAAAGCAGGTGCGTGAAGTTGCGGTTGGTAACAAAGGGCACTATACCGTTTATCTGCCCGCTTATAGTGATCAGCGGATCATCAGTATACTCGGTCTGATCAGGGATGTGCGCTGGGAGGTGTTTTCGAAGCATTACCGTGAAAAAAAATCCATCGAAAATATTGACGTCTTTCCCATCGAGAATGAAACTTTCATTCAGAGCATGGCTTCAGCCGCCGGAGTACTTTGCGGAGCCGGTTTTGAGACACCCGCAGAAGCTTTGTTTCTTCATAAAAAACTGATGGTAATTCCGATGAAAAACCAGTTTGAGCAGCATTGCAATGCAGCAGCATTGAAAACGCTTGGCGTGCCGGTTTTGAAAAGTCTCAAGGGCAAGCATCTGCCGAAAATCATCGACTGGCTCCAATCTGATCAACAAGTAAAAGTGGATTACCCCGACAATACTTCGAAAATTATCGACCTGCTTTTGGAAAATCATGCAAATTCAAAATTATGTTCACCGGTTGCTGAACCAGAAGCGCTTTCGGTGTCTCGATTTCGGGCGATGACACTCAAAAAGATCATCTCCAAACTTTACGGATAGCATGGACTTTCGCAGAGAGCAGTTCGGAAACAACTTCGCGTGGGGCGTGTCCGCGGCGGCCTATCAAACTGAGGGAGCACATCTTGCCTATGGCAAGGGCCCTTCTATCTGGGATGAGTTCACCACCCGTAAAGGAAGGATCCGCAATAATGAACATGCCGCTGTTGCCTGCGATTTCTATCATCACTATCATCACGACCTCGCACTGATGCGGTCGATGAAAATTCCCAATTTCCGGTTTTCATTGGCCTGGAGCAGAATATTTCCGGAAGGAACCGGACAAGTGAACAAAGCCGGAGTGGATTTTTACAAGCGAATGATCGACTTCTGTCTTGAACTCGAAATAGAACCCTGGGTCACGCTCTATCACTGGGACCTGCCACTCGCATTGGAAAGAAAAGGAGGCTGGACCAATCGCGACATGATTAACTGGTTTGGGGAATACGTTGATTTTTGCATTCGCCAGTTTGGCGATCGCGTAAACAAATGGATGGTGCTGAATGAACCGATGGTTTTCACCGGTGCCGGATACTTCCTGGGCTTGCATGCTCCCGGTCGTAAAGGGCTGAAGAATTTTCTTGCTGCCGCGCACCACGCTGCTCTTTGCCAGGCCGAAGGAGGAAGGATCATAAGATCGATCAGCAGCAGCGCAAAAATCGGCACCACTTTTTCCGCTTCGCAGGTAACTCCACAAACCGGGAGCGAGCTGGATCTGCAGGCTGCGGAGAAAATAGATCTGCTTCTTAACCGCAGCTTCATTGAACCACTGCTGGGTTTGGGCTATCCTTACCACGAATTGAAAGCACTGCAGCGCATGGAAGTATTTATCAGGGATGGAGATGAACAGAAACTTGCTTTTCCGATGGATTTCATCGGCGTCCAGAATTATACCCGTGAGGTCGCCTGCTATTCCTATTTCACTCCACTGGTGCAGGCCAGGATTGTGAGGGCCGACCTGAGAAATGCCACACACACGTTAATGAACTGGGAAGTATATCCTGAAAGCATCCATCACGTTCTGAAACGATTCGGCGCCTATAAGAATATCCCAGAACTGATCATAACCGAGAATGGGGCCGCCTTCCACGACGAAGTTATAAATGGCAAAGTCAGGGACGAGGGCAGAAAACTATACCTGCAGCAATACCTGGCCGAGGTGCTCAGGGCAAAAACGGAAGGGGTAAATGTAAAAGGATATTTCGTCTGGAGTTTTACCGACAATTTCGAATGGGCCGAAGGATACACACCCCGTTTTGGCCTGGTGTATATTGATTACGCCACCCAAAAAAGGATCGTCAAGTCATCAGGACAATGGTACAGCAATTTTCTCGGGACAAGATCGGACGCTGCTATCATCAAAAATATTTCTCCATCATTAAACCGTAACTGAAAAAAAGATTTTCGCTCGAGGTAATGTTGAGACGATTATATGTAACTCCAGTCGTCAGGCTAAGCCATTTATACAATTTTACCGAGGCGGTGGTTGTGGATTTAATAATGTAGTCGTTCTTGTCGGACAATGAATTCTGGATGAAATTCACGCCATCAATGACCACAAAGTCTTTGATGGCGAACCTGAATTTCAGTCGCAGTGAATTTCTTAGTGCCTGGTAATGGTCGCCCTTCACCTCATCGGGCTCTGCCAGTCTGGTGGTTTCATACAGTAAGCCGTCGCTGACAACAATTGAGGCGGTTTTGCGCTTTAAGAATTTATACCCAATTCCGCCGCCTACCTGTAATCGGTCTGTAATGCCAAGGGAATAGTTTTTTTCATATCCTGCAAGTCCCCAATAATAGAGCTTGCGCTGCGACTTGAACAAATCCACATCAACGACGGAGGAAAAATCGTTATTGGTGAGATTGGCAGCATCAGCGCCATAAATCCAACTGGTTGCGGTATTCACCGAAATGTACTTTCCGGAGTAATCCCCCTTGAGAAAATTATTGAACAGGTAGGTAGTCCCTTCCTTGGTACGGTTGATATTACCAGTCCCGGCAAAGTTCAGGTAGTAAGTAAGCGAGTCCGGAACCTGCGACCGGGATTGAAGAGACAATAAACAGAAAAGTACAAGCTTTACGCATCGATAACCCATTCACAAACTTAAAACCAAAAATTAAAAATTAAAAAACGTATTGCCTGGAGAGCGTCAAAGGCGATGAAAATTTCACGCAAAAGCGCCAAGCCTGCCCTTCGGGCAGGACGCAAAGACGCAAGAAATACAAATCTCCTTCGCGTGAAACATTATTCCGCGCCGTTGCGCTTTCTTTGCGGCTTCGCGTGAAACATTTTGAAATCTCTATTCAATACCAAGCTCTTTTTGGATTTGTTCCAGCGACCTGCCTTTGGTTTCGGGCATGACCTTCCAGATGAAAACGAAAGCCACCACCATCATCAGGGAATAAAAGACAAAAGCATATACCCCTCCATTCGGGATGTTTTCAACAATCGAAGGGAAGGTCCAGGAGATGATTGCTGCCATTATCCAGTGCGTAAAGCTTCCCAGGGACATGCCCTTTGAACGTATCGAATTAGGAAAGATTTCGGAGATGAACACCCAAATTACCGCACCCTGTGAAAAACCAAAAAAGCCGATAAATCCGATCAGGTAAACCAGTACCATTTTATTTCCCCCTGTGCTTGCGGAAAATGCATAAGCAGTGAGTGCCAGGAAAACAATCATTCCCGCACTCCCGATCAGAAGCAGTGTCTTCCGGCCAACTTTGTCGATCATGGTCATGGCCAGCATAGTGAACACAAGGTTAAAGAAACCAATGTACACCGGCTGCAGGTATGCATCGGCCTTATCGAAACCCGCCATCTCAAATATTCGGGGGGCATAATACAGTATAGCATTTATACCGGACAATTGATTAAACATGGCAAGCAGTACGGCGTAGAGAATTGGCTTGTTGAACTTGCCACTAAACAGCCTTTCCTTTGTGCCTTTCAAAGAAAGCAGGTGCTCTTCGCGGATCAATTCACCCGCGGCCGTTTCACCGGTCTTCGCAAATATTGCTGCAGCCTCAGCATCCCGGTTGTTGAGCACCAGCCAACGCGGACTTTCGGGAATGAATCTTAGCAGGATCCAGAACAGCAACGCGGGAACAATCATGATACCCAGCATCCATCGCCATCCGGAGTCGCCAAAATCTGCAAAAAGAAAATTAGTCAGGTAGGCAACAAAGATGCCTGTAACGATCAGTAACTGAAAGAAACCCGCAAGTCTGCCCCGGATCTTTGCCGGAGCCACTTCAGAGATATAAGTTGGTCCCACCACTGAGGATGCTCCCACTGCTATCCCGCCAATGAACCGGCAGACAACGAACAGTGCCCACGTATAGGTCAGGGCACAACCAATGGCAGAAATCAGATAGAGGATGGCTATGACAATAAGAATTTTTTTCCTGCCGTATTTCTGTGCAGGGGAACTTGCAATCACCGAACCAATCACCGTTCCGATCAGGCTCGAGGCCACGGTGAATCCCTGCAGGAATGAACTTAGTGACCACAATTTCTGGATGATCTGCTCGGCGCCGGAGATAACAGCTGTTTCAAATCCGAAAAGAAATCCCCCGAGCGCCGCGATCAGCGATACTCTCGTCGCATATGCAGACGATGTCCTGGAGATTGGGTTACCTGATGCTGCGTAATTAGCGGATTCCGGGATTTGCATAAGGGGTTTATTTATGGTAGTCTATGAAAGGAACAGGGTCAGGAGCCTCCGGATGTTTGGGGTCGAACACCGCTACACCCACCCTGGAATCGGCGCACCCGTAATAAAGAAACCATTTTTCCTTAAAGAACACGAGACCCTCCATAAATACCGTCCCCCCGGCATACTGACCGCTCTTTTCAAAGGGTTCACGCGGATAAAGAAATGGATGGTCGAGTCTGCTAAGCAATTTTGCAGGGTCCTTAGCCGAGAACAACACCTGCCCCCCCGAATAGGCATTGCCGTTATACCTTCGGTCACCGCCCACTCCGGATTTGTTTTTTCCATTATACAATAATAATATTCCCCTGCCTGTGATCACTGCTGGTGGGCCGCATTCGGTGAGATCGCTGTCAAAAAAACCATTCCGGGGTGAAATGAGCGCCTTGGGTTTGCCTTTCTCGTCTACTAACGGCGTCCAATCCACCAGATTTACCGAGGTGGCGAGATAAACGCCCAGCTCGCCCCAGTACATGTAATACTTGCCATTGATTTTTGCAATCACCTGTTTGTCGCCCGCAATTTTGGTAACTATCGAAGCCGACTTGTGTGGAATCTGCTGAAACTTGCCACCCAGCACTTTCCTGAATATGGGACCGTGTTTTTTCCAATGCAGCAGATCCTTTGAGGTAGCCACGCCCAGCCTGGGCGTTTTCCGGTTCCATTGAGTATAGAACATCACGTACAATCCATCCTCCGTTACTGCTACCCGCGGATCTTCACATCCTCCCGGCCACTCATAATACTTCTGGTCATCGTTATCTGGATAGAGAACCGGTGTTTTATTTCTTATGAAATGAGTGCCGTTTGAACTAATCGCATAACCTATTCTGGAGGTCCTGAATCCGATGCCTTTCCCTAACCGGTCTTCCGCACGATATAACACCACTACCTTGCCATCCTTTATTGTGGCCGCCGGATTAAAGGTGTCATTGGATTCCCAGGCAACTTGTTTGCCGGACATAGGATCTGTAAAAAAGCTTGTAGAATCAGGCGAGATGATCGGGTTAACTGTCGGCACCCGCAGGAAGCCGCCAAAGGCCCATTGGGGAAGAGGTGTAGGCTGGTTTTGAGCATGGCAGTCGCAAACTGACAAAAACAACCCCGGCATCATCGCAATCAAAAACCGGCTAAGCATATGGTAAGTTAACTTAAGAATAAATGGATTTCGAAGTCAGCACTTGTTCATTTTTACCATCCCGCACCGAATAGGTAAATTCTTTTTGAAGGGCATAGGCTCCATACTGTCCTTTTTTATTGAGCGCAATGAAACAGCACTGCATGTCTTTAGCCTTCGCGGGATTACACTTGATGATTCTCTGAATAGCCTGTTTGCATGCTTCTTCCGGAGAAACGCCGTGCCGCATGAGCTCCACGATGGTGTGCGAACCTACGATCCTGATCATCTCCTCACCCACTCCTGTAGCCGTTGCAGCGCCGACCTCATTGTCCACATACAGCCCTGCGCCGATAACCGGAGAATCGCCCACCCTGCCATGCATTTTAAACTGAAGCCCGCTGGTAGTGCAGGCGCCACTAAGATTAGCTTTGCCGTCCAGGGCAAGCATTCCGATGGTGTCGTGATTTTGCGATCCGCCAGGCAGGGTGTCTTTCGTTGCTGAGGTTGAGTTTTCCTGGTTGATCATGGGCTGGTATTTTGCCTTGATCATCCATTCCTTCCAGGCCTTTTCACTTGAGGGCGTAAGGAGGTTTTCTTTTTTAAAACCATTTGCCAGTGCAAATTGCAAGGCGCCATCTCCAACCAGTATGATGTGCGGGGTTTTCTCCATCACCATTCTAGCCACCGAGATAGGGTGCTTGATATATTCGAGGCACATTACAGAACCGCAATTGTATTTGTCGTCCATGATACAGGAATCGAGTGTTACCCTGCCATCCCGGTCGGGATAACCTCCATACCCAACCCAGGGGTTGGCAGGATCCCCTTCAGGCACGCGTACTCCAGCTTCAACTGCGTCTAGTGCCGTTCCTCCTTTTTGAAGGATCTCCCAGGCGGCCGCATTCGCGGCTTTGCCGAAGTCCCACGTCGAAATTACAATAGGACCGTTGGCAGCGGGAAACTGCGCAGCAGCAGCCGCGATATTGACCTTACTTAAAGCAGCAGCGGAACCCAGTACAGAGTTGCGGATGAATTTCCTTCTTGAAGACATGGCGAATTTTTCTTTCATCCGAAGATAATCGCAAAACCCTTCCTGCTGAAATTTAAACCGCCTGGCCTAGCCCAGGGGAAGCACCTTCCTGCCATATACCTCATTGAGCACATTGGCGATGGCCGCATATATAGCGGAGGCCCCGCAGATGATGCCCTCATAACCCGCGAAAACAGTGATAGCGGCATTCCCGGTATAGTCTCCGATGGCGAGCAGAAAAAATAATATAGTGAGTGAACCAAAAATAAACTGCAGGGCCCTGTTGAGTTTCAAAGTGCCAATGAACAAAAGGCCTGTGAAGATGCCCCATAGCAGCAGATAGGTGGCGAGCGCGTCCTTTGATGTGACCGTTGCCAGACCGAGTTTTGGAAGCGTTAAGATCGCAACCAGCGACAACCAGAAGAAACCATACGAGATGAACGCAGTCATGCCGAAAGTATTATTCTTTTTTGATTCCAGTATGCCCGCAATGATCTGTGCAAGCCCTCCATAACAAATGCCCATCGCCAGGATCATTGAATTCATTTCATAGAAGCCCGCGTTATGAATGTTGAGTAGTACCGTGGTCATTCCGAATCCGAATAATCCAAGCGGAGCAGGGTTTGCGCTGGTATCCCTTATTGTCTGAATCTCAGTGTTCGCTATCATAGCTGATTTATTTGATGAGCAATCGATGTTTGACCCAAAATAAAGGTTTTACCGGAATATGTCGATAACGTCGATGGGTAGTCGCGAAATAATTCACACAACACGCTGTGCCCACACGCAGCACCTGTATAAAACAAATCAGATATTTCCCTTCTTCAGTTCACTGACGGCATGGTCAGCGGCCCTTGCCGTGAAAGCCATGTATGTAAGTGAAGGATTTTGAGTTGAAGTGGAGGTCATGCAGGCCCCATCGGTAACGAATACATTCGCGCAGGCATGCAACTGATTGAATTTATTCAGCATTGATGTTTTTGGATCCCTGCCCATACGAACGCCACCCATCTCATGTATGTCCAGGCCGGGGGCCTGTTTTGAATCGGATGTTTTGATATTTGTGAACCCTGCCTTGTCCAGCATCTCAGTGATCTGTTCGTGAAAATCCCTGATCATTTTTTCATCGTTGTCATCGTAGGCAACATTAAACGAAAGAAGGGGCATGCCCCATTCATCTTTTTTGGACGCGTCCAGTTTTACAATGTTGGTTTCTTTTGGAATCGTTTCACCCATCATCTGCGCACCAACCTGCCAGGGACCGAGTTCCTTGGAAGCCAGCGACGACTTTAAACCTGTTCCAAAACCCGAATTGTCCTTTGCAAGAGACCTTCCACCACTAAAACTGACGGCATACCCGCGGAGAAAATCGGTTTCCTGTTTAAGCAGGTTCCTGAAGCGGGGTATATAACCTCCCGTGGGGGACCTTCCGTCCTCGTTGAATTCCTCTAGCCCCTCATATTCTGCGGAAGCTCGCGCGCGATAATTATGAAAAGCGAAATATTTGCCTAGCAGACCACTGTCATTGCCCAGTCCATGCGGGAATCGTTTGGATGTTGAATTCAGTAGTATGAGATTCGTGTTCACAGCCCCGGCGTTGAGGAATATTACCTTCGCATAATATTCAGTAACGTCCTTGGTTTTAGAATCGATCACCCTAACTCCCGTCACTTTCTGTTTGGCGTCATCATAGATGATGGAGTGTACGATGGCATTTGTCTGAAGGGTCATGTTACCCGTCTTCAAAGCCCAGGGTATGGTAGTGGAGTTGCTCGCATAGTATCCACCGAAGGGACAACCGCGCTGGCAGAGATTTCTCTTCTGACACTGGCCCCTGCCCTGTTCTATGTGCACAGGCTTCGGTTCAGTAAGGTGCGCACAACGGGCATAGATGACATCCCTGTCCTTATAATTTTTTGCGACTGCCTTCTGAAAATGTTTTTCAATACAACTCATCTCAAGCGCGGGGAGAAATTCACCATCAGGAAGGCTTGCCAATCCGTCCTTGTTCCCCGAGATACCCACAAATTTTTCTACATAACTGTACCAGGGCGCGATGTCCTTGTAATGGATAGGCCATTCTACCGCAAATCCATCCCTGGCCGGCCCGCTGAAATCGAATTCGCTCCAACGCTGAGTCTGCCTCGCCCAAAGGAGCGATTTGCCACCTACCTGGTAGCCGCGGATCCAGTCGAAGGGCTTTTCCTGCACGTAGGGATGCTCGGTGTCTTTGCAGAAAAAATGCATGGCATCTTCCCTGAAAGCATAACAACGGCTGACTACCGGATTTTCCTTCTGAATGTCATATGGAATCTGTCCCCTGTGCGCGAATTCCCAGGGGTATTTGTTGGTGGTTGGATAGTCCTTGATGTGTTTTACATCCCTGCCTCTTTCCAGTACCAGGGTTTTCATCCCTTTCTCACTCATTTCCTTTGCCGCCCATCCCCCGCTCATGCCAGATCCAATGACAATCGCATCGTAAGTATTGATGCTGTTACCCATAGACAAAAAATATTAAGATGCTTTTTTCTGATTGACCGGTCCGAGGGGCACACAGCCATGATAACGGCCAGGCACGAGCTCGTAAACCTGAACCCTGGTAAGATAATATTTCGAAGTGGTATAGGCCTGCAGAGTGAGCCTTTTGGCCGTACTGTAGAAGAAACTGAGGTCGGTGTCCGTGTCTTTTTCTTTTTCCAGGTCGGTAAGTAATTTGGATCGCTGGTCGGCGTTCAGGTCGGCAAAGGACTTGCCCGTACCCCGCCCCGCCCTTGCCTCAAACGATTTAAGCCCGCCGACAAATTTTCTTTGTTGTTCGGGACTATAGCAATCGTCGATCATCTTCAGTATAAACTGATCAGCGCTCACTTCCCTGGCACCAGGGCCGTCCGTTGTGGGTATGATGGTGGCCGTTAGTTCTCCAAGAACGATCAGTTCTCCCGCATCGATGGCAAAATTTTGAAACCTCAGCCCTTGCTTTGGTGTGTCTTCGCTGCAGGACGGTATTACTGCGGCACCTGCCGAGATGATCAGCATATGCTTTAATAATACTCTTCGTGTGAGGGCGGCAGAATTAAATTGTTGGCGTTTCATGTACAATGATTCGCCAACTAAAGTACCAAATAAACTATTGATCAGTTTAGTATTTTTTCTATCCCGTTCAATTCATCTGTAGTAAAAGAAAGCCTCTCAAGCACCTGGATATTGTTGTTGAGCTGTTCTTCGCTGCTCACACCAATCAATACTGAAGTAATCACTTCCTTTTTCAAGAGCCAGGCGATAGCCATCTGAGAAAGGGATTGTTGCCGGCCTTCAGCAATCGAATTCAATTTCCTAACCTTTGATAATTTTTCTTCACTGACTTCGCTGGACTGCAGGAATCCGGTTGGCTTGCCAGCTCTTGAATCAGCAGGTATGCCCTTGAGGTACCTGTCTGTCAGAAGACCCTGCGCAAGAGGAGAAAATGGAATGCACCCGATTCCTTCCGTTTGCAGAACATCCAGCAATCCATCCTCCACCCATCTTTCAAACATTGAATATTTCGGCTGGTGGATCAAACACGGGGTGCCAAGTTTTTTCAGTACTGCCACCGCGGCCTTTGTTTCCTGCGCATTGTAATTTGAGATGCCCACATATAGTGCTTTGCCCTGTCGCACAGCCTGGTCGAGAGCGCCCATTGTTTCTTCGATTGGAGTTGAGGGATCGGGTCGATGCGAATAAAATATGTCCACATAGTCCAGCTGCATCCGTTTCAGGCTCTGGTCCAGACTGCTAATGAGGTATTTTCGTGAGCCCCAGTCGCCATATGGACCGTCCCACATCGTATACCCTGCTTTTGTGCTGATAACCAACTGATCCCTCAGGAATCCGCCAAAATCCTTTTTCAGTATCTGACCGAAATTTTCTTCTGCTGATCCCGCCGGAGGACCATAATTATTGGCAAGGTCGAAATGGGTGATGCCGGCTTCAAAGGCTTTCCTGACGATCCCGCGTCCATGCTCAAAAACATCTACCCCGCCGAAATTATGCCATAATCCCAGCGATACGGCAGGCAAAAGCAAGCCCGACTTTCCACATCTGTTGTATTTCATCTGACCAATTTATGTAAAAATAAATTTGCCGATAGAAAATTCAATACTACATTTGTCTACCTATAAGGTAGACTATGCGAAAATTCAACTTCTCCATCAATTGTTTTACAGCGTTTAACCGCTGTTGTTGTTAGTCCTGCTGCCCTGATCAGCAACCTTCCGCCAAAATTTACCACCACGTTTTTCAAATTCATCAAATCAATTCATGTTTATTTCATTACAAAAACTTACGCTCTTTTTGCTTCTATCAGCAAGTATAACTGTCATAAAAGCCCAGGAAACCAACATCATCGAGATCAGGGGCACCGTGGCCAACCGCGATACGAAGGAGGCGCTTCCGAATGTCAGCGTGAACATCAAGGGAACCGTCGCCGGCACGATTACCAATGGCGCCGGGATGTTCTCGCTGCGCACCAAGCTGCGGTTTCCTTTTAAACTCGTATTCTCTTCTGTTGGTTTCGAGGAGCAGGAATACACGATTAACGGAACCGATTCAAAACTTAATGTTGAATTGTCCACCCAGACCGTGCTGGGCAAGGAAGTAGTAGTTACCGCTTCCAGAATAGCGGAAAACATCCTCAAATCGCCGGTGGCAATTGAAAAATTGGATATAAGGGCCATAAGGGAAACCGCAGCACCCAGTTTTTACGACGCGCTGGAGAATGTCAAGGGCGTACAGATGACCACATCCAGCCTCACTTTTAAGGTGCCTAATACCAGGGGTTTCAACATTCCCAATAACTTCCGTTTCATGCAGCTGGTGGATGGCGTGGACATGCAGGCCGCCACACTTGGCGTTCCCCTGGGAAATGCCATTGGTCCGACAGAGCTTGACATTGCCAGTGTAGAAATTACCCCAGGAGCGGCCTCAGCACTTTATGGAATGAATGCCATCAATGGGATGGCCAACCTGCTTACAAAAAGCCCTTTTCTGTACCAGGGCCTCAGCATCTATCATAAAACGGGCATAAATCATGTCGATGGCAGGGACCATGAGCCCGCCATTCTCACTGAGTCGGCCATTCGTTATGCCAGGGCTTTCAACAACAAGTTCGCCTTCAAAGTTAATTTCAGCTATATGCAGGGCATCGATTGGAGGTCTGATACCAGACTCGACCAGAACACAAACAATCTAAAAAGCGCCAACCCGAATTTCCCGGCACTCAACGGCAACAACAATGCTGCCTACGATGGTTGGAACAGATATGGTGATGATGCCCTCGCCGGTTCTAACCTGGTTTCGATCAGCGGGCTGACCATCGATGGCAGGCCCAGCCAGACTTTGCGGGTGGGACGGACAGGATATTATGAAGTTGACCTGGTAAGCCCCAAAGTGGCCAACCTGAAAGCAGATGCGGCCATCCACTACCGCATCAGCAACAACGCTGAGCTATCCTATTCCTATCGTTTTGGCGAAATGGATGGCGTATTCCAGAGAGGTAACAAAGTGCGACTGGAGAATGTACATGTCCAGAACCATCATCTGGAACTCAAAGGAACAAACTATGTGATCCGGAGTTATGTGTCGATGGAAAATACAGGCGATTCCTATAACGTTAAGCCGCTGGCCGACAACCTCGACCTCTACAGCGGTGGTGCCACTGACACTAAGAAACCAGATAGCTGGGGCAGTAAATTCAAATCCGCCCTCAATACATATGGCGAATCTCATGGTGGTTCGCTGAACGCCGAGAATCTAGCGGAAGCAACAAAATACGCAAGACAACAGGCAGATGCCAGCCGTGTGTTACCAGGCACAGCTGAATTCAATCAATTGAAAAATACCATTACCAGCATTAACAACTGGGATATCAGGTCCGGATCGATTCCCGACGCTCCGGAAACCGGAGGGGCCGCTCTCGTCCAAAAAAGTCGTCTCTATCACACAGAAGCACAATGGGACCTTTCCAGCAAGATCAGGATCTTCGACCTATTGATCGGCGGCGACGCACGTGTGTATGAGATTATTCCCGATGGCAACAACTTTGTTGATTTTGACCGCCCAATTGCCGACCGCAACAAAGAGATCAATGGCAGTTTTGGCAATAGTGTGTACTATGAAAAATATGGCGCCTTCGCCCAGGTGACCAAAACAGTTCTGGACGAAAAACTAAAACTTTTTGGTTCATTGCGCTATGACTACAATCCTGAATTCAAACCAAAACTCACACCAAGACTTGCGGCGGTGTATACTGTCGCCAAAAACCATAACCTGCGTTTCACTTTCCAGGAAGGATACCGTTTTCCTGCGCTGTTTGAAGCACTGTCCTATGTTAACAACGGAAGAGTAAAGAGAGTTGGCTCACTGTCTTATATCAACGAAGGTCTTGGATATCTCGAAAACAGCTATACCCAGGCTTCAGTGGTAAATTTCAATGCCGCCGTTGCCGGACAGGGAAACACAGACGCGGCCGCGCTGGCCAACAGGAACCTGCTGGTACCTGCCAATCTTCCCGATGCCAGGCCTGAGAAAATTACATCTTTTGAGATCGGATACAAAAGTGTACTGGCAAATAACAAGCTGGTAATCGACGTAGATGCTTACAGCAATCAGTATGTTGGCTTCCTGGGACAGGTGCAGGTATTCGTGCCAAAGGACGAAATCATTGGCACCGATGCAGCGGCGATCTCTATGCTCGACAGGAACAGGGATGCCACTGCCGCATCCGGAGGCAATGCGGCCAGCAAGGGGCAGGAACGATACAGGGTGTACACCAATGCCAGGAACAAATACAACAACTATGGAGCAGCACTCGGACTAACCTATAATTTTTATAAGAAATTTACAATCGCGGGAAACGTCAATTTCAATAAGATGAAATCAAATGACGACAACGACATTTTTGTTACCGGCTTCAACACACCGCAATGGACAGGCAACATCTCCTTTGGTAACAGGGAGGTTGCAAGGAATATTGGATTCAACATCGCCTGGAGATGGCAGGACAGTTTCCTTTGGGAGAGTCCATTGGTAACCGGCAATATTTCCGCATTCAGCACACTTGATGCCCAGGTCACCTTTAAGGTACCAAAAGCAAAAACAACAATTAAGGCAGGCGGCGCCAACCTGCTGAATCATCGCTACCTGCAATACGCCGGTGGGCCAACACTCGGTGGACTCTATTATGTGGCCCTGACTCTGGATGGACTGCTGGCCAACTAGCACATTTTTCATGCAAGCAATCGCGTAGACCGGGCCGTGTTTCCACACGGCCTTTTTGATTAGCTCAGTGTTCCAGCCTATTCTATAACGGGCATCAATAACCGCATAACACAACATTGAGGCCGGCGGTTGAATAGGAAAAAAAACTCAATAATGCACAAAGGGCCTGGTGCCTTGTGGCTTACCATTGGCGATGATCTGGAGGAAATAGGTGCCGGAGGAAAAGGCGCTGACATCGAGGCGGGTGCTAAGCAGGTAGTTATTTTTCTGAATGAGGATCTTCCTGATCAGCCTGCCTGTAGCAGAATATACATGGATGGTTGCGGCACCGTATATGTCGGAGGAATAGGTTACCCAAAGGCTGTGGGAGGCTGCGACAGGAAAAAGAATGAAGCCTGGCCTCTCGGGTCTGCCGGGACTTCCACCGGGCTCGGGAAAACCTGAATTAAGGGAAGAATTGAAAACAGAAACGTCTACATCGTCCACACCTGTTAAGCCTTTGTCGTCGGTCACTCGTAGCCGGAAGGTATAGGATCCGGTTTGCAGTCCGGTAACCCGGGTCTCGCAGTTCAAGGGCCGTTCGATCAAATACCTTTCAGGCCCGGCAACCTTGGTCCACTCGCAGGAAGATATCCACCCATCCGGGTCTGTTGAAGAAATACCACTGAGGTAAATTGACTTTTGAGTTGATGCAATCCGAATATCCGCTCCGGCTCTGGAAATAGGGAGCTTATTAACTGGTGGAGGGGGTTGGTTCAGTGCCACATTCACAGTGATGGTATCATAAGTCCACCCCACCCTGTCATCTATTACCCGCAATACATAACTATACTTTCCGGGAACAGTAAATCCCGAAACGATCGGCTTTTGGCTATTTGGATCAGAAAGATTTCCACCGTCAGGGCCCGAATACTTTTTCCATGTGTATCGGAGAATCTTTCCATCAGGATCCGAAGACTGCGCCGCACTTAGGTTGATCATATCCGTTAGTAGATCAGTGTTGATGTCTTCACCTGCGGCGGCGATCGGCAGTATATTGGCAGGCAGGGACCTGTTTTGGGCAAGGAACCATTCGAAAATGTTCGGATCCTGGTATTTGTGATCGGAGCTGAATGCCCGATCCCAGATATAATGTCTGCCATCAGGATAGATGGTGACCAGCGCCTTGTTTTTTGGCGAATGCAGGTTGATGTTCTTCACCTCATTGAGGGTGCATTCCGGACTGGCATTGGTGGTAGTATCGTCTAACGCATGAAAGGCCCAGACGGGTAAGTCACTGTTACTGATGGCAGATCCGTCATCGGGAATGCATGCTCCGCAAACAGGCGCCGCTGCCGCCAGCATTCGGCAATTGGAAACAGACGAATTAATGAACTTCCATACACCACCACCGCCCATACTTAAACCCGTCAGGATGATCCTGTTGGTATCCACCCGCAAATTTTTTTTTGCGTAGTTGATCATTTCGCGCACATAGAAATCCTGCCCCTCCCAATACCATTTGGTATCTGAAGCGCACTGTGGTGTAAGAACAATAAAGGATTCAGTTTTTCCATTCCAGGTGAAGGTCATGGTATTACCCTGATCGATGTACTTCGGGATCCCTTCCCTTTTTGCCAACCATAATTCTGTGGTTCCATTGCCGCGCTCACCAATGCCATGCAGAAAGATGATCAGGGGGTATTTTACCGAAGTATTTTGGCTGTAGCCCGGAGGAGTGAATTCATAAAAGCCGATATGCTTACCGGCAGATGTGGTAAGGTTTTTGCCAACTTGCTGGGCAAAGATGGCAGAGGGCATAAAAATGCCTGCCATCAATAATATTCGAATCATTTCAAACGGGGGGTTGAGGGGGTACTTAAAGTTAAGATTTCAGCAGTATATTACTGAAGAGATTTAACAAAAATCCCCGGCAAAAGACGGGGATGGGGGTTGTTGCTGTATGTATGTAACCTGTTAGTGGTTTGAGATCAAGGGGTTAGGGGAAGCAGTTAGTTTTGACACTGCGAAGATGCTCCAAAATGACAGGTTCGAAACAACCCTTTGCTGGTATCACCAAAGTTTATTTACATCTACCTATTCCCCATAGGGATAAACACTTAATAAATGCCCTGACCTGGGTTTTATTATAAATTTAATAGATTAAAAACCTTCTGATGCCTAATAAAAAAATATCCGCCGGCCCGGCACCCGACCGTACCAAAAAATCTAACAACAACGAATATTCCCGTTTCAATCAACCCGCCTTTGCGGGTGCGGTCGCGGAACACACGCAGCCTGGCCAGTCGGCCTTCACCAATGATCATCTGGATGAACAGGAACTGTTGCGTGTGCTTACAGAAGTTAAGAATGGAAATTTCGATGTGCGAATGCCCATCAACCAGATTGGTCTGAGCGGAAAAATCTGTGATACGCTCAATGACATCATCTCGCTAAATGAAAAGATGACCGCTGAATTCACAAAGGCGGGTAACACAATTGGCAAGCAGGGAAAACTTACCCAACGCATAGAAGTACCACTGGCCAAGGGCTCCTGGAGTACCGGTGTGGATTCATTAAACACACTGATCTCTGATCTTGTTCATCCGACCATTGAGATCGCGCATGTAATCAGTTCTGTGGCGAAAGGAAATCTGCTTGAAAAAATGCCCGAAGAAATTGGCGGGCATGTCCTGCAGGGCGAGTTTGGCAGGATCGCCAAAGAAGTGAACGATATGGTGAAGCAGTTGAACCTCTTCTCCATGGAAGTAACCCGTGTGGCCAGGGAAGTGGGCTCCGAAGGAAAACTTGGTGGCCAGGCAAAAGTAAAAGGAGTTGCGGGCGTGTGGAAGGATCTTACCGACTCGGTGAACCAGATGGGTAGTAACCTCACGGCGCAGGTAAGAAATATTGCGGAAGTAACTACGGCTGTGGCCAAGGGTGACCTTTCGAAAAAAATTACGGTGGATGTGAAGGGTGAGATCCTGGAGCTGAAGAATACGATCAATACCATGGTGGATCAGCTAAACTCCTTTTCATCAGAAGTAACCCGTGTGGCGCTGGAAGTGGGTACCGAAGGAAAACTTGGTGGGCAGGCCCAGGTAAAGGGAGTCGCAGGCACCTGGAAAGACCTTACCGATTCGGTGAACCAGATGGCCAGCAACCTCACCGGCCAGGTACGTAATATCGCGGAAGTAACCACGGCTGTGGCTAAGGGTGACCTTTCGCGCCAGATCACGGTGGATGTAAAAGGAGAGATACTAGAGCTAAAGAATACCATCAACACCATGGTGGATCAGCTGAACTCCTTCTCCGCCGAAGTAACCCGGGTGGCCAGGGAAGTGGGTTCCGAGGGAAAACTGGGAGGACAGGCGAAGGTGAAGGGAGTCGGAGGCGTTTGGAAAGACCTCACCGATTCGGTGAACCAGATGGGTAGTAATCTTACCGGACAGGTGCGCAATATTGCGGAGGTGACCACGGCAGTAGCACGGGGTGACCTTTCACGAAAGATCACAGTAGATGTAAAAGGTGAAATCCTTGAATTGAAGAACACCATCAACACGATGGTGGATCAGCTGAATTCCTTTGGTTCGGAAGTAACCCGTGTAGCCAGGGAAGTCGGTTCCGAAGGAAAACTCGGTGGTCAGGCCACTGTTAAGGGAGTGGGTGGTGTGTGGAAGGACCTTACTGATTCCGTAAACCAGATGGCCAGCAACCTGACCGGCCAGGTCCGAAATATCGCGGAGGTGACCACGGCGGTGGCCAAGGGTGATTTGTCGAGGAAGATCACCGTGGATGTAAAAGGGGAGATCCTGGAATTGAAAAAGACCATCAACACGATGGTGGATCAGCTGAACTCATTTGCATCGGAAGTAACCCGTGTGGCACTCGAGGTGGGAACGGAAGGAAAACTCGGTGGCCAGGCGAAGGTAACCGGTGTGGGTGGAACCTGGAAGGACCTTACCGACTCGGTGAACCAGATGGGATCTAACCTCACCTCACAGGTACGGAATATCGCGGGAGTAACGACTGCCGTGGCCAATGGTGATCTTTCCCGCAAAATCACGGTTGACGTAAAGGGTGAAATACTTGAACTCAAGAACACCATCAACACGATGGTGGATCAGCTGAATTCTTTTGGTTCGGAAGTGACCCGTGTAGCCAGAGAAGTAGGATCGGAAGGAAAACTCGGCGGACAAGCGACGGTCAAGGGAGTGGGTGGTGTGTGGAAGGACCTTACTGATTCAGTGAACCAGATGGCCAGCAACCTGACCGGCCAGGTACGTAATATCGCGGAGGTGACGACGGCTGTGGCGAAGGGGGATCTGTCGCGAAAGATAACGGTGGATGTTCGCGGTGAGATCCTGGAATTAAAAAATACCATCAATACAATGGTGGATCAGCTGAACTCATTTGGATCAGAAGTAACTCGTGTGGCAAGGGAAGTGGGTTCTGAAGGAAAACTCGGCGGACAGGCCGACGTGCCTGGCGTAGGTGGCACCTGGAAGGATCTTACCGATTCTGTAAACAAAATGGCGAGTAACCTGACCTCCCAGGTGCGCAATATTGCCGAGGTAACCACGGCTGTGGCCAACGGCGACCTTTCCAGGAAGATTGGTGTGGATGTAAAAGGTGAGATCCTGGAATTGAAAAACACCATCAACACGATGGTGGACCAGCTCCGCGGTTTTGCCTCCGAGGTGACTCGTGTGGCCCGGGAAGTGGGAACAGAAGGCAAGCTTGGCGGTCAGGCAGATGTACCCGGTGTAGGCGGTACCTGGAAAGACCTTACCGATTCGGTGAACCAGATGGCGGGCAACCTTACGGCACAGGTGCGAAACATCGCCGACGTGGCGATCGCGGTGGCCAATGGCGACATGTCAAAAAAAATCACGGTGGATGTGCGCGGAGAGATCCTCCAGCTCAAGGAAACCCTCAATACGATGGTGGATCAGCTCAGGGCCTTCGCATCCGAAGTAACCCGCGTGGCCCGGGAAGTGGGAACGGACGGAAAGCTGGGGGGATATGCATTCGTGCCCGGTGTCGCCGGTACCTGGAAGGATCTTACCGATTCGGTGAACCAGATGACGGGCAACCTCACCGCCCAGGTGCGTAATATCGCGGAAGTAACCAAGGCGGTTGCCGGCGGGGACCTTTCCAAGACCGTAGCCATCGATGTCAAGGGGGAGATCCTCGACCTGAAAAACACCATCAATACCATGGTGGAGCAGCTGAACTCATTTGCATTTGAAGTAACGCGGGTAGCCCGTGAAGTAGGTACCGAAGGCAAACTCGGCGGACAGGCTGAGGTTAAAGGTGTGGCTGGTATCTGGAAGGACCTTACCGATTCGGTGAACATGATGGGTTCCAACCTGACAAGTCAGGTGCGTGGTATTGCCAAGGTGGTAACCTCGGTGGCCACGGGTAACCTCCGCCAAAAGCTGTCCATCAATGCCAAAGGTGAAGTGGCCCAGCTGACGGAAACCATCAATGAAATGATCGAAACCCTGGCGCTCTTCGCTGACCAGGTTACAACGGTGGCCAGGGAAGTTGGGGTAGATGGAAAACTGGGAGGTCAGGCAAGCGTGCCGGGCGCCTCAGGCATCTGGAAGAACCTCACGGAAAACGTAAACCAGCTTGCCCAGAACCTGACCACGCAGGTACGATCCATTTCCGAGGTAGCCTCCGCTGTAACCAAGGGTGACCTTACCCGGAATATCGGAGTTGAAGCAAAGGGTGAGGTGGAAGCGTTGAAGGACACCATCAACCAGATGATTGCGAACCTGCGCGTAACTACGCTTCGAAACCAGGAACAGGACTGGCTCAAATCCAACCTTGCCCAGTTCACGCAGATGCTGCAGGGACAAAAGGACCTGAATACGGTGACCAAGCGTATCCTTTCTGAGCTCGCGCAGGTAGTGACCGCGCATTTCGGCGCTTTTTATATACTGCAACAGGATGAGCTTACCCAGCACACGAAACTGAAACTATTTGCATCCTATGCCTATAAGGGGGAAAAGAATATACCCCGTGAATTCGCTATTGGCGAAGGACTTGTTGGTCAGTGCGCGGTCGAGAAGGAAAGGATAATGATCACCAATCTTCCCGACAATTACATCAAGATCAATTCTTCACTTGGTTCCGTGAAGCCGACCAACCTGATCGTGCTGCCGGTACTTTTCGAGAACGATGTGAAGGCGGTGATTGAACTTGCCTCGCTCGATTCGTTTAATGAAACGCATCTCGACTTCCTCAGTCAGCTGACGGAAAGTATTGGCATAGTGTTGAACACCATCGAAGCCAACTCGAGAACGGAAGAATTGCTTTCGCAATCACAGTCCCTGGCGGGTGAGCTGAAGATACAGCAGGAAGAATTGCGTCGCACCAATGATGAGCTGCAGGATAAGGCCCTGCTGCTTGTGAAGCAGAAGAATGAAGTGGAAGCCAAGAACAAGGAGGTGGAAGAAGCACGTCGTTCGCTGGAAGAGAAAGCAGAACAGCTGACCCTGACATCAAAATACAAATCTGAGTTTCTGGCGAACATGTCGCACGAGTTGCGCACGCCCCTGAACAGCCTGCTGATCCTTGCTCAGCAGCTGTATGAAAATGCCGAAGGCAACCTGAACGAAAAACAGATCAGGTATGCCAAAACGATCCACTCCTGCGGTGATGACCTGATCAACCTGATCAACGACATTCTGGATCTTTCCAAGATTGAATCCGGATTTATTACGGCGAACTATTCAAGGGTTCGCTTTGACGAGATTACCAGCTTTGCCGAAATAACATTTAAGCCGATATCGGAAGCACGACACCTAAAATTCAATATTCAAACAGATCTGAATCTTCCCGAAGGAATGGAAACCGACACGCAGCGCCTCAACCAGATTCTTAAGAACCTGTTGTCGAACGCATTCAAATTCACTGAAAAAGGCGAAGTCAAACTTCGGATCTATGAATCGGAAAAATCATGGAAATACGGCAATCCCAACCTCGATAACGCTAACAAGGTAATTGCCTTTGCCATCAGCGACACGGGTATCGGCATACCACAGGAAAAACAGAATATCATTTTCGAGGCATTTCAACAGGCGGAAGGTTCCACTAGCCGTAAATATGGAGGTACAGGCCTTGGATTGTCAATCAGTCGCGGACTGGCCGAACTATTGGGTGGAACGATAGAACTGGAAAGTGTGTTCGGCACAGGCAGCACCTTCACACTTTATGTGCCGATGGAAAACATGGCATTAGTTCCATCCAGGGAAACAGTAAATGCCATCACATCCTACCAACAGCTTCAGGTTGGCGGTGACAATGGAGACATAGATACCCTGCTGAATTCAATCCGTCTTTCCAACGAGAACATCGACAACAGGAATATGGAATTGGTCAATGAAATGATCAATGACACAGGAGATGACCGAAATACGATTCACGGTTCCGATCAGGTGATCCTGATTGTGGAAGATGACATGCGGTTCGGAAAGATCCTGATCGAAAGGGCACACGAAAACGGTCTGAAGGCAGTTCTGGCCACCGCCTATATCGAAGTCTTCGACTTTATCAACAGGTTCAATCCGATCGCGATCACTCTGGACGTGAAATTGCCGGACACCAGTGGATGGAAAGTGCTTGACCTGTTGCGAAATGACCTCAACTATCGGCATATTCCCATTCACCTGATCTCAGGTGAGGAAAATGAAACCCTTGCTCTGCGAAGAGGAGCAAGAAGTTTCCATCTTAAGCCACTGATCAGTAAATCAATGGAAGATTTGTTTAAAGACATAACAGAATTTCATAACAAGGAAAAGAAAAGTGTGCTAATTATCGAAGACAATGAAATTGAATCTTCTCAGATTGTTCGCATCCTGGAAGGAGAAGGCCTCGAAGTGTCGATTGCCGACACCGGGGAGAAGGCATTCCATCTACTAAACTCCAGGGATTTTGATTGCATCACACTGGACTACACATTGCCCGATATTTCCGGCACAGACCTTGTGAGAAAAGTAAGCCAGCAAAAGAGGAAACTTACACCTGTCATTGTTTACTCCGCGAAGGATTTCTCAAAGACAGAATTGAAACAATTAAACAATAATTCCAATACCATACTTCTAAAGGGAGTGAATTCGCTTGAACATCTTCTTGAAGAAATTGTTTTACACCTGCACATCAGTCATAAAAATCTCGCACCCGAGAAAAGGAAGATCATAGAAAATATCCGAAGAAAAGAAGACATTCTCGCCGGAAAGAACATTCTGGTAGTCGATGATGATGTCAGGAACCTCTTTGCTCTGACAACGGTTTTTGAAAGATTTAACATCAATGTAATAACAGCAGAAAGTGGTAAAGAAGCGGTAAGCAGACTGATGAATGAAGATGTCCGGATCGACATGGTGCTGATGGATATCATGATGCCCGAGATGGATGGTTATGAGACGACGCAGAAGATCAGGAGAGAACATAAAAACAGTACCTTGCCCATCATCGCGGTTACAGCCAAAGCAATGAAGGGCGACAGGCAGAAATGTATTGAGGCCGGAGCCTCGGATTATATAACCAAGCCTTTGAAAATAGACCAATTACTTTCGTTGATGAGAATGTGGTTTTACAAATAAATTCTGCCAATGCAGCAAAAGATCCTTTTAGTTGACGACCGGGAAGACAACCTTCTTTCCATTGAATCTATTTTAGAACCGGCCGGCTATAAATTCGTGAAAGCCAATTCGGGAAATGAGGCGCTGAAGATCCTGCTTCATGAGTACGACTTTGCGATGATCCTCATGGATGTGAAGATGCCGAATCTCAATGGTTTTGAAACCGCTTCCCTTATTTACCAGCGTGACAAACTCAGGCACATCCCCATCATATTCATCACCGCCAACAGTTATGGTGATGAACAGATGTTCAAAGGATACATGACGGGTGCTGTAGACTATATTTACAAACCCATCAATCCAGATCTGCTGAGGGCCAAGGTGAGTGTGTTCATGGAGCTGTACAAGAAAAATCATATTCTCCTGGCACAAGAACAAAAACTGGTGTCAATAAACAAGAGTCTGGAAGAAGAGATCCATGAGCGGAAGGTTTCTGAGGAAAAGGTCAAAGAACTTAATTACCAGCTGCTGGACAATATCGAAAGACTTGAATCCGCCAACCGTGACCTCGATCGTTTTGCCTTCATGGCATCACACGACCTGCAGGAGCCGCTCAGGAAAATCCTGATGTTCAGTGACCGGCTTGGATTCAAATTCAAAGACCTGCTGGACGACGAGGCCAGACTATTCATCACCAGAATCCAGCAGTCCGGGGAAAGAATGCAGGCACTCATAAAGGACATTCTTCTCTTTTCAAAAACATCACTCGAGAAACAAATCTTTGTGGAAAGCGACCTAAACGCCGTTCTTGCAGATGTGCTTGAAGACCTGGAGCTGGTAATCCAGGCGAAAAAGGCCAGGATCAATGCTGACAGTTTGCCCTTACTATCAGTGAATCCGGTATTGATGCGCCCACTATTTCACAACCTCATCAGCAATGCACTAAAGTATTCCAAGAAGAATGAAATTCCGGAGGTTAAAATATATTCCGAATCCAACCCGGGTAAACCGTTGAACGGCACAGAGATAAAAAACAAATACTGCAGGATCTTCATCGAAGATAATGGCATCGGTTTCGACCAGAAATATTCAGAGCAGATCTTTGGCATGTTCAAGCGCCTCCATCTTCACACAGAATTCGAGGGCACGGGCATCGGCCTGGCGCTTTGCAAGAAGATCGTTGAGGAACACCATGGCTTTATTACGGCGAGGAGCCAACCGGGAAAAGGCTCGACATTTATTATTTCCCTGCCGATGAATCATGAGGCAGCAAAGATGCCCCAGCCCACTACCTGATCACTTTCTTTTGATCACCCAGCAGTCGTTTTGCAGGTTGCCATTTGTGAGAACAAGCTGGTCATTGTACACTGCTAGAGCAGTAGCATGCCTTGGTTCAAATTCGGCGGGAGGATCTACATACTCCCAGGAACCGTCACGACGCATGAGCCAGATTTCCCTTAAGTTTTCACCTATTGCACCTCCCACCATCCACAGACAATTGTTCCATACACAAACATCTGCATATTGTCTGCCGGCCCATGGTGCATCAGGATGTCTTTGCCAATGGATGCCATCCGGGCTGCTGTACACCTCATTGGACCATTGTACATTTGAATTTGGATCCTTGTAATAACCGCCGCCCACAACCCAAATCTCTCCATTAAAAGACGCTACACTCCCTGTAATATTCTTTCCCAGGAAGGTGTTACCCGAGCTGAGTTTCTTCCAGGAACTGCCATCGGGGCTGCTCCATACATCATCCAGCCCTTCGTTTAATTCAAGTGTCCGTTGTCCTCCAAGCACCATGAGTTCTTTGTGGTGGACAGTGGAACCATACAGCACTCTTCTTCCCGGGTTCTGTCCCTCGACCTGGGGTACGATTTCAAAACTTTCTCCATCGCCGCTTTTCCATACATCGAAACTGTCATTGAGCACATCGCCGCCAAACACGTACACCGTGCTGTCAATTTTACCGAGCCCAAATGTGTGACGAGGGAACCAGGGAGCGTTGCCAACTTTGTCCCAGCGCGACAGGTCACCGCCACCGCGATAAATGTCGTTGAAAGTTTCATTGGGTTCTGGAATCCATCCACCATAACTATACAGGTAAGCGCCCATCTGAACGGTTTTCGTTCCATCGCGGCGAAACGCAGCCACAGTTGTCGCGTTCCTGAGTATCGAATATTCTGTTGCACCACGCGTAGTAAATTTGCTTAAGAAACGCATCCGTTTTTTAGGCATTTTTATGTTCCTCGGGTTTTGGCGATAATCTATGTCGAAAAAAACTGAGTATGACGTGTTCGGCAACAGGTCATAGTTGGGGAGAAAATCCACAGAGGTGTCGGTGAGGGTAACTGTTCCACCGACAATGATTGAGTCACTGCCTGATCGAAGTAGTAAAAAAGTGCCGGTAGACAAATTAATGTCAAATTTTTCTTTCAGGTCTGAAGGAAAATTGAGCCTGATCTGGCCTTCTATATAAACGTCATTATTGGTGCTGAATGGAGAAAAATCGAGCAACGAATCTGTATTAACAACAAAATCAACAGGTTCGATGGCATCGCTCGCCAAAAAGAAATTGACCCTGCTGTCGTCCTCCTCCGTCTTTGTGCATGCTGGAGAGAAAAACAAAAGAAAGGCAACAAAAAACCAGAGCGTCAGCTTATTATCAATATCAAAAACCATCAATACATCGGATGCTACTAAAACCGCATCATTTTCAAAGACGAACTTTGCTATGACTGCCTGCGGCTAAGTGATGTTAAACGTGAACGTACCTTACGAAACTCATCAGGAAATAAATATACCAAAATAATCAGCATGACGATAACGAGGATGGACAGTTGCAGCGCGACATTTAAATAAATCGCAAAATTTAAACGAAAATTGACGAAAAGCAAGGAGAGAGTAAAAAAGAAAACGAAGAGAAGACTGTCTTTCAAATAATTGAAAGGAATTGGATAATATCTCCTCGACACAGCGTACCCAGTGGCGATGATAACAAGATGCCCAAGAAGGGAAGCAGTGGTGGCGCCGTATTGGAGAAACTTACTGGTAAGTAAAATATTGAATATCAATACCGACATCAGGCCAATAAACAGCGTTAGTGTGCTTAGGAATGATTTTTTGGCATACAAGGTTCCGAGGTTGCTGAAATTGATAAGGCTGAGGGGGATGGCAGCGAAAAACAACATCGGAAGTATCTTTTCGGCACCCTGGTATTTCGTTCCGCCCAAAAACTGTATCACTATCGGCGCGCCAATACAGATAGCGCAGGCAGCGCCTGAAATGAGTAAAATATACACGCTTTGTAGCCGCGCAAAGAAGATCGCCGCTCCCTCCTTATTCCATATTGAGAAGGCCAGTGGACCAAAGGACATGTCAAAGGCAGTTATGATCACTGACAATAGCGTGGAAATCCTCACAGAAAAATTGTAGAGACCATAGTTGTCATCATCCAGATACGAGGTCAGGAAGAACCTGTCGAGATAGTTTCTCGATGAGCCGAAAATAAATACCAGCAGCCAGGGAAAGCCATATATCAGAAGGGTTCTTGTCAACTTCCAACTAAATACCGGCCGTAAATAACCAGACGCGAGAATAATGGATAGCAGGGTGGTTGCCACCTGACTGAACAATAAGACCTGGAATATATAGATGAAGCTGACATGTCCCACCATGAGCAGTGGAATCATCAACAAAACTATGGCCATACCGGAACAAACCAGGAAATAGATCTTCTGCCGCTTCCACTTGAACCAACTGAGAAAAAAATTATTCAAGGTTACCGCGGGGATGGTTAACAGGGCATATTTGAGGGACGAAGCGTACGATCGGGGGATATCTAAAAGCCCGAGTATCTGTACTGGAAACAGAAAGAGAACTGAAAGACAAATAATGCACAGAAAAATGATAAATAGGAAGGCCGTAGAAAGCAGTTTCTGATGATACTTTTTATCGTCTGAATCATAGAAATATCTCGCAACAGCACTGTCAAGTCCGAATATCAGGAATCCACCCAGCAAACTATAAAAAATGACATAGTTACTATAATAACCAAATTCACTAAGGCTTAGCGCTTTTGCGATAATAGGGAGGATGATTACCTGAAGAAACCGCGTAACACCGTATCCGATGCCGTACACCATTGAATCTTTCCATAGACTTTGGATCCATCCTGCCATTAAATAAGGTTAAAAATATCGCTGAGATCATTTTTCAGATTACGAATGTAGATTTTTGTTCCGTTTTCAATTGAATGAAATTCTTCTACCCACTTCCTTGAGAGTATCCCATGTTTCAGGGCCGCATCTCTGTCCTGATAATATTTGTAAATGATGTCGGCAATCACTTCGGGGTCGTTGGACGAAAGTATAGGATGCCAGGGATACAGTTGTTTCATCACTTCTTCATCCACATAGCAAAGTGTCGGCTTGGAGCAAGCCATCCCTTCAACCACAATTGAACCAAACCATCCAATTCCGAATTCATCCGCTACCATGTCCGCTATCGAATAAAAATTCATCAGCTCATTTCTCGGAAATCCATCGGGTACAGGAGGTTTAAGCCACACAATATTTTTTTCAATGCCGAGGTCACTAATAATGAACTTTGCCTTCCCAATGTCTGGAGAATGAATGCGTTCCGGCATCGCAATGCAGGCATCCGTTACACCATATTTCCTAAGAAATATCTGAAATCCCCTGAACAGTATGTCATTTCCTTTCCACTGACCAGCATGCATTGATGCCTCGCCCGAATCAAGATTGATCCGGGATGGATGAAGAATGATGTATTTGAATCCGGCAAGTTGAGTCTTGTTGTATATATCTATCTGATCCATCGCATCCGGATGAATTTTAATCACATTCAAATCCATCAAAATCGGGAAATATCCCTTGCTGATTCTAGCGGAATTTACTCCTAGTTTTTTTAGTGCTTCAGCAAAAGGGAAAAATGGCTGGGTTAGAATTTTATCGCTTTGTCGAATCCCCTTTCTCTGCAGCATCCCAACATACTCCCACGTCACGCGTTCCTTTATTGATTTGAATTTGTTTTTAAACCTTGCCGGGAATGGCGTTTGAGTGAGGTCTCCCCCGGTTACATAAAAAACAGTCGTCCCTTTAAGGTAAGGAGCCAGTATGACTCCCATCTGCGACAAAAAAACGACTTCCGACTTATTAAGTTCATTGATAAATCGCCTGCTGAATCGTGTTATAAACGACCGGATATTCCAGTCCTCCGAAAGATGGATCCAATTCGGATAATTGTCTTTCAAATGGGGATCATCACTTTCAGGCCGGTTCTGAAAATCCGCGGTACTATTGATATAAAGATGGGCGTCGATGCCCAATTCGTGCCTCATTGCCTTGGCAAGGGTGTAAAAATTATTACAGGTATTCCCGTAGAATGCAACTCTCATGATAATATTGCCTCCAGCTGTCTCTTGTCGGGAAAATTAACAAGCACACCCATTCCCTTCTGTTGATATACTACCATGCTGCCGAGACAGACAGCTGAGGCATGGCCAAGTTTTACCGCATCTTCAACGTGTTTTAGACTTCCCGCTCCTCCATTTGCAATCACTGGAATTCCCACAGCCTGAGAAACCTTTTTAATAATTTCTGTGTCATACCCACTCCAGGTTCCGTCCCTGTCCATTGCTGTCAACAGTATTTCTCCTGCCCCGGCAGCCTGCAGGTTTTTTGCATACTCACTCACCTCCAGTTCAATCTTATCTGTTCCGTCGCGGACATAAACAACATATTTTCCCCAGAGATTTTTCTTAACATCAATGGAAGCAATAACTGCCTGAGAACCAAAGTGACGGGAAAGGGTTGTCAGTAATTTAGGATCGTGATATGCCTGGGTGTTGATCACGACCTTTTCGAAACCAATAGCCATGATTTCCCTGGCCATTTCAAAATTCACGATACCTCCACCATATGACAGGGGCATGAAACATTCATTGGCAATCTGCCGGAGTATATCAAGATTTGGTGTTCGGTTTTCAACTGTGGCACGGATATCGAGGAAGCAAAGTTCATCTACTTCCAGTTCATTGAAGATACGCACGGTATTTACCGGGTCGCCAATGTAGGCCGGATCATTAAATTTTACGGTTTTCACCAAACTATCGCCAATTAACTGCAAACAGGGAATGACGCGGGTTTTCAGCATACTCAGATACTTGCGAAATTTTGAAGCAATTTCATTCCGAACTTATGGCTTTTTTCCGGATGGAACTGGGCGCCGTAGATATTTTCATGCTGCACCACGGAATGAAAGTCTATTCCATAGTGCGTAGTGGCCAACACATTTGAAGGGTCAGTGGCTTTTACGTGATACGAGTGTACGAAATAAAACCTTGGTTCCGGTGGCAGGTTGGCGGTTAAAACACTTTCCTTGGTGGGATAGATACGATTCCAGCCCATATGCGGAATTTTCAGCTTTGGATCATCTTCAACATTAAATTTAATTGTTGTGGCGTTGATCCATCCTAGTCCGGGTAATATGCCTTCCTCACTGCTTCTTGATAAAAGCTGCATACCCAGGCAGATACCCAATACCGGCACCTTTTCGTCCTGCACTTTCCCGTTGAGCAAATCAAGCAGCCCGGAAGTATTTATTCTCTCCATGGCGGCATCAAATGCGCCGACGCCTGGAAGAAGGATTTTTTCTGCGGCGGCAATCCTGGTTCGGTCGCCCGTGACTTCAGAGGGTACACCGATCCTTTTGAACATATTTTGAATCGATCCCAGATTTCCCATTCCATAGTCAATAATCGTAATCATATTATTTAATTGGGAAACAATATTTCATGTAGAAACTCCTGGGAACAAGGTCGGCTTTCATAAGGGTAAAAAACAAGGGACGCAATTTTTCAAATCTCTTTTTATAGGTTGGAAAATCAGTCCAGTATTTTGGAGGCTGACTCATGATATGCTGGAACTCCGCTTCTGTAAGAGCGAGCCGTTTCTTGAAATAATCAAGCAGCTCGTTTTCCAGGAAGGGCGGATGATTATAATATTCATCAAGCGCATCCTCGCGGCGCATCTTTCCCGCACGAACAGAGGCGCTCAGACTGTTATTCCGGTAATCGATGTGAAATTTACGGGGGAAATAATAGCTGTGGTTGAATGCTGTCATCCTGTTTTCAAGATGATGTCCGCCATAATACTGCCATCCGTACTCCGATTCAAGAAATGTTCTCGCGTCTTCCTTCGAATATTGAATGTACCAAAAGGGGCGAACTTTCTTGATCCGCTTAAAAGCGATCCATTTCATGAAGGTCCAGAAAGGCATATTGGGGAAGGTCTTCATTTTCATCTTCCCGAATTTCCTGTGAATGGCCGAAATATATTTCCCATCAAAGTAATTCTTCCCAAGCGGCGTGATGCCTTCAGCGACAAACGAATGACCTTCGAGTATGTATTTCACGCCATATTTGTCCGCTGCACGGTATAAGGTTTCAGCAAGCGCAAGATCTGTCGGTGCATCTATCTCGGGTACCCCGGCCAGGAAAAAGGCGCGGTAGATGTCATCCATCTCTTTGTTGTTGGTAACGTGAGTATAGAGATCAATGTCCAGTTTCGTAAGCACCTTCCTGATATTTTCCGTAGCGATCGCTGTGTTCCAGGTATTATCGTAATGGACCGCCAGCGGCCTGAGTCCATTTTTTTTGGCCCAGTATAACATATATGACGAATCTGTTCCACCACTCACTCCCACAACACAATCGTATTTCTTCCCAACACCCGCTTTTTTTATGGAGGCAACAATTTCCTGAAACTTTGCCTCTCCTTCTGCCGAACCTGTTTTGTATTCGTCCACGAGTTTATCTATCATGTGGCAGTAGTTACAAACGCCATGTTCATCGAAGCGGATAGAAGGCACTGATTCGTCATAAATGCAGCGAGAGCAGATGCGCTTTCCATCAATCCTCTCAACTCCATCAATTGTTTCTATATGGGATGTCGGGTTTAGTGTCATGAACTATATTTTTGAAACCTTCCTGAATAACAGGCTTCCTCCTGGTGAAAAAACTTTACCTCAAGGCGATTCTCATTCACCATATGTAAAAATTCATCTCTGGAAAACCTTTTGGCATTGCTCGGTGCATACCAGTCATAGTTTGTGCTTTTGCAAAGATCAAATCCCCAGTCTTCACGCCAGAAACATTTCAGGAAGTTCCAGTAAATGAATCGTTGGATATCGTAGGTACCCCCTTTGATACCCAAAAGAGGAATGTCTGGCGACTCGAATGAAAGATTCAGTTCCGACAAACGCTTCCCGAGTTCAGTAAGCTGTTCAGAGAATTTCCACATTTCTTCATTGGGAATATCATGCGTTGCCTTGCGGAAGTGATCATCGATCAGTTCCCGGGGAAGTGCTTTCTTGGAATATACGTAACATGCGAACTGACCGCCGGGTGAGGTAGTATCGGCCAGATGCGCAAAGGTTTTTTCCGGGTTTTCCGTGTGCATGATCACCTGGTCACAAACCACAAAGTCAACCGAACCCGGCTTCAGACCGGTTCGGGCGATATCACCTTTTAAAAAATAAAGATTTGGTAGCTCAGAAAAATTCTTTGCCGCAATATGAATGGAATCGGAAATGTCAATACCAATAACGGTGCTTTCAGGAGCAAGTCTGGCAAAAAGAGCAGCTTTATATCCCAGTCCGCAACCAGTGTCTATAATGACTTTCTTATCCTGGAGAAATTCCGCAAGGGCCGATTCAGTTTCAAAACCATAAAGCTGCAGGAACCATTCGTATTGGAACTGGTATAGCTTTTCAATATTTTCATATCCCTCGGCTTCGGCCCACTTATCAGAAAATATCTTTTCAGTCTGCGACTGATTTTCTTCACTTATCTCATGCTGACGGCTGTGGATAAAATTTCCCCTGACCGCAACATCGGTAGTGAACAGCGCTTCAACGGATGATCCCATGTAATTAAATTAATCGCGCCGGAGATCCAGCAATCCTGCTATTCTCCGGAAATGACTGGTTAACAAAACTATTTGCTCCTATCACTGTTCCCGACCCAATGCTTACACCTTTCGCAATGATCGTATTGGGTCCTACATAACACCTGCTGCCGATCTCTGTTGGCGCATATTCATAGGCTGCAGTGCCCCCACTTATCGCCCATTGAACACTGTCGTGACTGTAAATCTGAACGCCGGCGGAAATACTGCAATTTTCACCAATGATCAGTCCGCCTGAACCGTCGAGTATTGTGTAAGGACCGATCCAGGTATCCTTACCCACAATGATGGACCCAAAAATACAGCAGCTGTCATACACCGAACTTCCTGCCCCAAATCCAAGGCTGGCAGCCCGCTCCCATCTGTCGAACACCAAGTCCGGAAAGGGAAGGGAGCGATTGTGTTCGGCTACCATTCCCTGCTCCAATGTATTCCTGAGCTTCTCCATCAACCGGAAAAATTCGTCCAGTTCAGCCTGATTTGTTCCGGATATGTATTTTTCTCTGTTCAATTATTCTATTCTTTCTCCATTTAAGAATATGCGGCACCACCATTCGAAATTCATCAAACTCCAGAGCAGCAGCCGGTGGTTGATCTTTTTGTCGATGTGTTCTGTGATCATTTCCGAAATGAATTGCTGGTTGATAAATTCCGAACTTATCGTTTTCTTATTCAGCAATAGTTTCTTCATGTATGCCGCATTCTCGCCCCTGTACCAGCTTTCATCGGGTGCCGAGAATCCCTGTTTCTTCCTGTTGACGATCTTTTCGGGAAGAATGTCCTCCATTGCCCTTCTCAACACATTTTTACCATCGTCAAACTCGGTGTACAAAGTACGTTTATCCCTGAACTCATTTTCATCGATCCTTTTCATTTTCTCAAGGTTGCCCAGCTTGTGTTTAATCGGGATCTTCTGAGCAAAATTCACCAGGTCATTGTCAAGAAAAGGAAAACGTTCCTCCAGTCCGTGCGCCATCGAGAGTTTATCTCCCACCAACAGTAGTCCCGGCAGGAAAGTCTTGATCTCAAAATAAAGTGAATTCGCGATATGATTTTCCGGGGAAGAATAAGAGAGTTTGGTGTTGAATAGGAACACTTTTTCAAATATTTCCCTTGGCTCATTAAAATTCATTTGTGCGGAAACCGAAGGAGTGAACACGTCCTGCATCCTCCCATTGGGCACCATGCGTTGCCAGAAGTCGTAGTACTGGTCGAAAAAATCCTTCTGACTCAGGGACTTGAATATCCTGTAATAGCGCCATGGATAGCCGCCGAACAGTTCGTCACCACCCGTGCCCTGCAGGCAAACCTTTACAAATTTTGAAGCCAGTCTCGAGATATAATAATTTGGATAGGACATGCCCACCCGCAGGTCCTCTAGATGCCACACCAGCCTTGGTAAGGACCAGCTCAGATCACCGGCATTCATTACCTGCTCATAGTGTTCCGACTTGATAAAGTTTGCCGTCAGTTCCGCGTCCCGCCTCTCATCGTAATTGGCCTCAACACCCGTCACTTCACTCATATCGAAACCACAAGTAAAAGTGAAGATCCGTTCGGTTTGCCTTGAGGCCATGACTGCTATCGACCCTGAATCCATGCCGCCCGACAAATAACTTCCCACTGGAACGTCGGCAACCATTTGCCTGACCACAGCATTTGAAAACAGGCGCTGCGTTTCGGACCTTGCATCCTCGAAGGTCATGGACTCATCGGGCGATGAAAAATCATAATCCCACCAGGAACGGTGCATTACCTCAGTAGTGGCAGAATTGATACAAATCGTGTTGGCCTGGGGCAGCATGTATACGCCTTTAAAGAGCGTTTGGTAACTGAACTGATTTTGAAACGTAAAATATTCGTTGAGGGCTCCGAGGTTGAGCTCCATTGAAAATGCAGGATGAGAAAAAAACGCCTTTATCTCGGACGCAAAAAGGAAAGCGCCATTCCTCAGATAATAATAAAGGGGCTTAACACCGAAACGATCACGGCTAAGCCACAGTTCCCTGGTTTCTGTATTCCAGGCGCCAATGGCGAACATGCCATTGAGCCGTTCAAAAAAAGTTGGTCCAAATTCATCCAGCCCTTCGGCGATGACTTCAGTGTCACCGGTCGAAACAAAACTGTGACCTCTCCCTTGCAGATCAAGTTTCAGTTCCCTGAAATTGTAGATACATCCATTGAAAACAACGATCCACTTGCCATTTTTTGAAGACATTGGCTGACAGCCTCTGGGTGAAATATCCAGTATCGCCAACCGGCGATGGCCGAGCGCGATATTTTCATGAACATACACATCTTCACCATCGGGACCGCGGTGGGCAAGCGCCCTGGTCATCTGCTTTACCAGTTTATCTGATACCGCCTGGCCTCCAAGTTCAAATATGCCGGCTATGCCGCACACCGCCTAGAGTGATTTGATTGCATGAATAATATAATCAAAATCATCCTTAACCATTTTATTGTGCAGGGGAATTGCCATTGAATACTGGTCGGCCGCAAAGGCTCCGGGAAAGTCTTCGGGTTTGAGATGATATTTGTCCCGGTATGCGCCGAGCATGTGCACTGCATGAGTTCCCGGCCGTGTAGCTATTCCCTGCTGTTGAAATTCTTCCATCATATCATTGCGGCTCATGGGAGCCTTGGCTTCATCGACGAAGGTGACATAACTCTGCCAGCCATGCTTATACCCTTCTGGCACCAGCGGTGTCCTTAGCCAGGGCACATCTTTCAATTGTTCCGTATAATACCTGGCCCAACCATCCCTTTCTTTAATAAAACCTTCAAGCTTTTTTAACTGAACGTGTGCAACAGCTCCCTGCAGATCAGTCATCCTGTAATTGTAACCGACGATATCATAGGCGGCAAGGAGATAAGGTTTTGCTCCAAGATGACGTTGCTCTTCAGAAATTGATCCGCCATGGTTGCGGAGCATGTCGAGATGGGCAGCGATCTTGCTGTCGTTGGTAGTAAGCATGCCTCCTTCTCCGCAGGTCACCGACTTGCGCGGGTGAAAAGAAAAACAACCGATATCACCAAGACTTCCAGCCGGACGACCGTACAAGGCTGCACCTGCCGCGCAGGCACCATCTTCGACAATTTTCAATTTAGGAAAATTGGACCTGATGTAGTCGATGTCGGCACAAAGTCCAAAGAGATGTACAGGTATGATCGCTTTTGTCCGTTCTGTTATTTTTGAAGCGATCTGCTTCACATCCAGGTTGAAGGTCCTGGTATCAATGTCGATAAACACCGGCTTTGCATTGCAGTAAAGCACGGCGTTGGCTGTTGCCACCCACGTGAAAGCAGGCACGATAACTTCATCACCCTCTTTTACACCAGCAGCCAGCAGGGCCAGGTGCAGTGCTGTTGTACAATTGGAAACCGCGATGGCATGTTTCACTTCGTGCATTTGAGCGAAAAGATCTTCGAACCTTTTTACCTGCGGCCCTTGCGTAAGCCAGCCTTTTTCAATGGGTTCCCTTACTGCCAGCCATTCTTCCTCCCCCATTGACGGTATTGCGATCGGGATATTTCTTTTTTCTATTGTGTTCATAGTGTTTAAAATTTTCCTGTTTTTCTCCAGCTGATCAGCCTGAGGAGGCCTGTTTCCAGATCATAGGTATGCGAAAAACCAATTTCTTTTTTTGCCTTGACTGCCGAACCGATCCTGTTCTTCACCAGCGCGCGGGCGTCATCGGCGCTGTATGGCTTGTATGTAACTTTCAGGTCAGAGCCGGTAAGCCTCAGAATCGTATCGCAAAGTTCACGGATGGTAGTTTGTACGCCGGTGCCCACATTGTAAAAACCAAAATTCTGATCACTAAGCAGGGCATCAACGTTGCTTCTGGCCACGTCTTCAACGTAAATAAAGTCATAGGCCTGGCTTCCGTCGCCATTTATTACCGGGGATTCATTTGCATCTATCTTATTAAGCATGATGGGAACCACGCCCGTGTACACCGCGGTCTGGTCCTGTCCGGGGCCGTACACGTTCATATACCGAAGGCCGATTACGGGCAATCCATAACGGTCGTTGAAGGCGGTGGACATCGCCTCGCCCGAGATCTTGCTGGCCCCGTAGAAATTCTTGTTGTTATATGGATGGCTTTCTGTCATAGGCACTTCGACCGCATCGCCATAAACCGAGGCCGAAGAAGAGTAGATGAGCTTTTTGATCTTATTATTGACACAGGCTTCAAGGACATTAAAGGTGCCTTCGATATTCACCTTGAAGGCGGTCCGGGGAAAATCCTTGCAATGCAATAACCACATGGCAGAAAGGTGAAAAACATAGTCCACGCCTTTCATGGCATTATCGAGCAGGTCAATATCCCTGATGTCTCCTCCGTTTTCAAAAATATGGCAACGTTTGTCCAGCAGGGAGTCCTTTATATTTTCCATCTTCCCACGGGCGAAATTGTCGTAGATGACGATCTCCTTAACCGGGTGCTTCAACAATTCACGGACAACGAAACTGCCGATGAAGCCTGCACCACCAATCACAAGCACTTTTGAATTTTCTAATTGCATATACAGATTTATAAGGCGAATGGATGTGAACTGATGGGTGTCGCAGCAAAAGGATGATAATCATTCTTGAGCCCGACGGGCACCTTAGTTCGGATAGCGTGAACCAATTCAATCGACGGCATGGCCGTTTCCAGTTTGAAGCCCTTCCCTTCAAGAATATGCTGGTAACTCTTCGTATGCAGATCCTTGAAGCCATCACTAAACTCTATCTCCTGGCCTTCTATGGTCAGTGATCTGAAAGTCTGCTGTCCTTTTTTGCGTATCTCTCCGGGCAGGGTGTCCGCACTGATACTAAGAAACCACCTGACTCGTGCTTTCTGCAGATCCAGAAATCCCGCTGCGCGGTCATGGGTGTGCACGTGGATGATATTCTCCCTGACAGAACCAAAGATCCAAAGCAGCATGTCGAAGAAATGAATGCCAATATTGGTGGCAATGCCACCTGATTTTGCTAAGTCGCCCTTCCAGCTGGTATAGTACCAGTTGCCACGGGAAGTGATATAACTCAGATCGACTTCAAAGACCTTGGAAGGGTCTGATTTGTCAACCATTTCTTTTAGTTTGATAATATCCGGGTGCAGTCGAAGCTGGAGGATGTTAAACACCTCTTTTCCAGACTCCTGTTGTACCTGGCTAAGGGCTTCCACGTTCCAGGGATTCAGTACCAGGGGCTTTTCGCAGATAACCGTGGCGCCATTCCTGAGGCCAAAACGGATATGTGAATCGTGGAGATAGTTGGGTGAACAGATGGACACATAATCAATATGATTGCCCTTTCTTTTAAGCTTCTCAATGTGCCTGTCAAACCTTTCAAATTCAACAAAGAAACTAGCCTGGGGAAAATAGCTGTCGAGAACTCCTACAGAATCAAACTGATCGAGGGCCGCTACCAGCTGGTTACCGGTCTCCTTTATAGCCTTAAGATGCCTTGGGGCAATAAAGCCCGCAGCGCCGATAAGAACGAAGTCTTTCATCAGGAATTCTTTATCGATTAGTGGTCTTTTGGATCATCACTTGATACCGTAATTAAACCTCATCATTTTCGGACGCAAAGATATAAAACTTACAGATATATAATTAGTTATGTCAGGGTTTTGAAGCCAGGTACTCAGGTTGTACTGATCAAAAAATCAAGGGTCTGCCTTCCTGAAATATCATTTCAATATTATTAATCCATACATTTGCTCTCATTATTAAAGGCTTGAGGATTAATGATATCAGAAGAAAATCTTTAAACTATGGATCCCATTAATAAGCCCTCAGGCACTGAGAATGATTCTGATGCATACGTCGGACTCCTATTGTATAAGACCGGTGCCTCCATCAAGCGGCTTTTTGTCGGCATTGGCAGAATGTTTTATGTTCTCGGCAAGACCATCGCCGACTTTGTTATGTTTCTGTTCCGGAACCTGCTTTGGCTGGTATTGGGCACGCTTATCGGATTGGGATATGGGGCCTACCGGATCAGCAAGGAAGGCAACAAGTTTGCCTCAGAACTGACTATCAAAGCCAATTTCAACAGTTCCAGGACCCTCTACAGTACTATTGAATACCTGAACGCCCTGGTTGGGGCGCAAAAACTCGAGGACCTTTCCGGACTTTTCAAGATTACAAAGGAAGAAGCCAGACAGTTGGTCAGTTTCAAAACCGAACCAGTCAAATCGGAAATGATCACCGCCGGTATGTATCGCGACCAGTTTATCCAGTACGACAGGACCTTCCGTTCGAAGCAGGATACTTTCTGGCTGCGAACTGTGAAATACGAGGACTTCAAAGAAACCCTAACCAATTACGATTATCCCTACCATCAGGTAACTGCCGTAAGCACCAATCCCCTGGTATTTCCAAAACTACAAACGGGTCTTATCGCTAATGTTTCCAACAACAAACTGCTTCAGGAAACAAAGCAGAGGCAGGTGCTCAGCAATAAAGAAGAGGAAGAATTGCTTTCCTTCGCAATCAAAACGATCGATACACTTCGGAAGGCCTACAGTACCCGTATCGCCAGCGGGGAGTTGCCAACGACAGTCCCGGGCAATCAGATCACGATGATGGACAACGCCCCCGAGACCAAGGTCCCTGAACTCGAAGTGTATGATAAAATGCTTGAACTGCAGGATGAACTCAAAAAATCAAGGAAACGCTCACTGACAGAAAACGAAATTGTGGAAGTGATTTCTTCATTCACGCCTGTGGGACGGCAACTTTCGATTCTCGAGCAAAACACCACCCGCTACGCTGTCATGGCATTTATATTCACCTTCCTGATCTTAGTGGGAATTTCCTCTGTGAAATATTACAGGCAACCGAAGACGGGCTCTAAAGTAAAAATTTAGCCTACGAAAAATCTATTACTACTTGTCAACCAGCTTCATGGAGGAGGAGCCCAGAAGGTTATTGCCAACCTGAGTAAAAAGCTGTCCCCTTTCTATCGGGTCACCCTGGTCATCTACAATGATATCGACAAAATTGTCTTTCCATATGATGGCGAACTCATAAAACTCAAACTTCCATTCGCCGGGGATACACACAACAGCAAATTCTATCAGCGACTAATAAGGTCCCTGTCTCTGATCCGCCAGCTCAGGGCACTGAAGAAGAAAAAAAACATCGACTTTGCCATTAGTTTCATGGAAGCCTCGAATTTTGCCAACATCATTTCGAGAAGAAAAGACAAAACGATCATCAGTGTCAGGGCATTCCTGAGTCACGAATTCAAGGATGACGCAAGATTGCGGATATTCAGGAGTTTTATTCGTATGCTGTACAAGAAGGCGGATGAGGTAGTGGTTCCCGCCACGATGACCAGATTTGATCTGATCAATAACTTTCATGTACCCGGCCAAAAGATTTCAGTCATCTATAATTTCACCGACAAAGCTGAGATCGGAAAACTATCGATGGAGGATATTCCTGCTCACCATAAAGCGATTTTCAGCCTATATCCTGTGATTATCAATGTAGGCAGAATTACCAATGCCAAATCTCAATGGGCTTTGATGCCGGTAATGGAAATGGTGAAACAGGAAATTCCAAAAGCAAAATTAGTGATCCTCGGAGATGGACCCCTGAAAGCCAAAGTACTGGCAGCTGCGGAAGTTGCGAATCTGAGGGTGTACGTGGAAGGAATGACGAATTCGGAAAACATGGAAGATTACGACATCTATCTCCTTGGGTTCATCATGAATCCCTACCCCTATTTCCGCCGGGCGCAATTATTTATTAAGTCCAGCGTGTATGAGGGTTTTCCAAATGTCATGATAGAAGCGATGTCATGTGGCCTTCCCGTAATTTCTTCCGACTGTCACTCAGGTCCAAGGGAAATTCTGAGTCCCACGTCCGATCAACTCATTACAGCGATAAAAAATGAAACCGGGGATTATGGAATTCTGACGCCAGTTTTTTCAGATGAAGAAACCCAGAGAGTGAACTATATTTCAGAAACAAGCTCAGCAGTAATATCAATGCTCACAGACCAGACAAAAAAGGAATATTTTCAATCGCAGTCACTGAAGAGAGCATCAGATTTTGACCAGGAGTTAATTCTCAGGCAGTGGATATCACTGATCGAGGGGGATAAATATCAAAATAACAATTGAGGATACTTTTTATCCATACAAGATATAAGCAGAGCGCTGGCGGTGAAGACACTACCGTGGATGCGGAATCAAAGTTATTAACTGAAAAGGGACATGAGGTAAGGGTTGTCGTTTTTGATAATGGAGAAATGGGCAAGGGCATTCTGGGGAAGGTTGAAGCAGGAGTAAATGCGATATACAATAGGGAATCTGCCAGGCAGATCAGGACCGAGATAGGCGGATTCAAACCCGACATCGTACATGTACATAATTTCTTTTTTACCGCTTCGCCCTCGGTACTTATTGCCACACATTCCCTTGGGATTCCCCTGGTGGTTACCATTCAGAATTTCCGGCTGATCTGCGCGAACTGCCTCTTACTCCGGGAAAACAAAGTCTGTGAGCTTTGTGTTACGCACAGATTTCCCTGGTTCGGCGTCTGGTACAAATGTTATCACAACTCGGCGGTGCAGAGTGCGGTTGTTGGAGCGACAGCGGCTATTCATAAATTGTTGAACACCTGGACCAAAAAGGTAGATCAATACATCACCCCTGCGAATTTCATCAGAACCCGGCTCATAGATTCGTCACTGAAACTTCCGGAGGGAATGATCAGTGTCAAAAGAAACTTTATCAATGATCCTGGCCATACCGACGAGCAGTCAAGGGAATCATACTATCTTTTTATTGGCAGACTGTCGGTCGAAAAAGGCGTAGACCTGCTATTGAAAACCTGGTCTTCCGGAATCAGGGAGAAGCTGTTCATCGCAGGCAGCGGACCCGAAGAAATCCGTCTTAAAAATACATATGGGCATCTCTCTAATGTAGAATTCCTGGGCCATCGCAACAGGGAAGAGATCCTTTCCCTGCTGAAGAATTGCAGAGCGCTGGTTTTTCCATCCATCTGGTATGAAGGCCTGCCGCTGACAATTGTGGAAGCGATGGCAACCGCAACACCAGTAATTGCCTCCGCTCTTGGGGCTATGAAAGAAATGATCAAAGACGGATACAATGGTTTACTGTTTGAGCCGGGAAATCTGGCAGAACTTTCCGCAGCTGTTGAAAGGATGAATACATTTACAGCTGAAGGGAACCAATCGATGTACCACAACGCACGCCGGGAGTACGTCGAAAATTATCACCCGGAAAAATGTTATTTGGACGTAATGGACATCTATATGAAGGCCATCCAAAAAACTAAAACCTGATCAAATGATAAAATCAGGTTTGCTTTCTTCCGCAACTGTCCCGCAAGGAAAGATCATTTTGCTCTTTCTTGGATTGCTTGCGATTGCTATTCTTATCGGTACAGGGCTCAGGGTTTCTTTGCTTATCATTTATCCCTTTGTAGCGCTGGCACTGGTCATCTTTTATGGGCTGAGACCATCGGGCAAATCGATCATCCTTCTCATACTCGCCTTTGTGAGTTTCATTTTTTCTTTTCTGAATGGAACCTTCTTCGGTTACAAGATGCTTTCCCTGTATTATATGGTTCCCTTTCTCGTGCTGGTTTTTGCCCATCCTCCACCTGTTTCGCGATTTGGTGATCTGTTTAGATATTTCATCATTTGTACGGCATCAGTCGCCCTGCTGAATGACCTCATCGGATTTTTTCAGGTTGCCAGTAATCCCAACTCCGATGACAGCTTCCTGGGATTATACTCCCAATTCTCCATTTCCCTGAACGGCCTGGTGCTGATCAACAGCTTGCTCTTCTTCTATTTTTTTGTAAAAGGCCTCTACCTGAAATCCATCACATCGCTGATCATAGGTTTGTTTTTCCTCCTTTGTTTTGTATTAGGATTTTATGGCGCTGGACTTGTTGTTTGCGCAGCCGCCTTCGTTTTTTCGGTTCTCCGGTTCAAACTGCTTTCGGTTATTAAAACTCTTGGGGTGGGCGTTTTGCTCATTGTTGTCCTCTATTTTACCATGCTTTTCATCAAACCCTATGCCCTTGAATACAACATTGCCAATCTAACCAAACTTGCCAGCCTCGACCTGGACTACGGGCCTCGCAAGATCATTTCGTTCTATAATTATTGTATTTCTTATCCAAAGGATGTAAAAGACTTTTTGCTTGGTTCCGGGCCGGGGACCTTCAACAGCAGATCTGCCTTTATGATCGGCAGTCCCTCTTATTTTCAAAGCGTTTCTTTCATAAAATCAGATCAGCAACCATATTACTTCAAAAATTACGCATACAGTTTGTGGAACGAAAAGAATACCGTGAAGGAACTTTATCTCGATGGCTTCAGGAACCAGCCATTTTCCTCGCTGCTGGCCTTCCTTGGCGAGTATGGACTGATCTTCACAATGACCTTTATCCTGTTATACTATTCGTATTACAAGAAAGTGGCCCTGATCTATCATACTTTGAAACGAGACCCTGAGGCGGAGATCGCATTCCGCTTTTTTAAATACCTTATCGTCCTCCTTCCCTTATTATTGGTCATAGATAATTTCTTTGAATACCCTGAAATTATACTGCTCATTATCATGGGAATTAAATTTTCGCATGCGCAACTCCTTCACCTGCATAAATTGAAAGTTGCTTTATGAGTCTGAGATCAAATCTTATCGATTATGTCCGTCGTCAGAGTTTTCAGCCTGGTATTGCCGGACTGTTTATAAATCCATTTTATTTTCTCAGGCGACAACTGGCCATCCATGTAAAAGATCTCGCTCCCTTTCTCAAAGGGAAGTTGATGGATTTCGGGTGCGGAAGAAAACCGTATGAGAATTTTTTCAAAGTAGACGAATACATTGGCATCGACATGGAGAATACGGGTCACGAACACACGAATTCAAAAATCGATGTGTTCTATGACGGTAAGACGATTCCTTTCCCTGACAACAGTTTTGACAGTGTCTTCTGTTCTGAAGTGTTCGAACATGTATTTAACCTGGACGAGGTTATTGAAGAGATCCGGAGGGTAATGCGACCCGGAGCACAAATCCTGATTACTGTACCATTCTGCTGGAATGAACACGAAGTGCCCTATGATTTCGGAAGGTATACATCCTTTGGAATCAGGCACCTGATGGAAAAACATGGCTTCCGTGTGATCAGGCAGAATAAGAGTGGAAACTTTGCAAGGGTGAATTTCCAGCTACTTGCCCTGTATTTTTACAGTCTGGTGCAGACAAAAAACAGAATATTTGATTATCTCCTGAGGATGGCCTTGATCGCTCCCATTAACATAATCGGCAGTATCCTGCTATTCATCATGCCGAAGAATGACAGCATGTATTTCAACAATGTAGTGCTGGCTGAAAAGTTGAACTAAAGAACCGGCTGGATCACCCTGTCCTTCATGCTGTGGTACATTTCGGCAAGTGTTTCCTCAATGCCGTACTTGAAAGTCCAATCCGGATAGTGTCCCTGAAATTTGGATACATCGCTGATATACCAGATATGATCACCAACCCTATTGGCCTCGCTGTAAGAGAAGGAAAGTTTTTTGCCCGTAATCTCTTCACAAAGAGCAATGGCTTCGAGCATGGAACAATTAGAGAAGCGGCTGCCACCGGCATTGTAGACCTCGCCGAAACCAGGTTTTTGATAAAAGTGCCAGAACATATTCACCAGGTCGTAACTGTGAATATTATCCCTTACCTGCTTTCCTTTATAACCGAAGATAGTGTAATGATTACCCGTGATGGCGCATTTCATCAGGTAAGCCAGGAATCCATGAAGCTGCGTTCCGGAATGATTGGGACCTGTTAAACATCCGCCGCGGAATATCCCCGTGGCCATTTCAAAGTATTTGCCATACTCCTGCACCATAATGTCAGCGGCCACTTTCGATGCTCCAAAAATTGAGTGTTTGGAGTTGTCGATGCTCATTTTTTCATCTATGCCATGAGTATAGTATTGATGAGAATAGTCCAGTTCCCATCGCGTTTCCTTTTCCACTAATGGAAGAAGGTTAGGATTGTCGCCATAGACTTTATTTGTGGATGTGAATATGAACACGGCGCCGGGGCAATACCGCCTGGTAAGTTCCAGCATGTTCAATGTTCCGGTGGCGTTGACGCTGAAGTCGGTAAGCGGTTCCTTTGCAGCCCAGTCGTGGCTGGGCTGGGCGGCTGTGTGTACGATCAGGGATATGTCAGTGCCGTACAACGCAAAGATCTTTTCCAGTTCAGGGTAGTCGCGTATATCTGTTGAATGATCACGATAATTCGAAAACTGAGACTGAAGGCGGTTCCTGTTCCAATCTGTTGAGGCCTCCTTACCAAAAAAATACTGGCGAAGGTTGTTATCAATACCAATGACAAGGTCAAATTTATCAGAGAAGAAAGACACGGATTCACTGCCGATCAATCCTCCCGATCCGGTGATCAGGGCGATTTTCATCCTTTTTTTGTTTTAACATCAGGGTTGGATCCGGATCATATCCTGGAATATCCTGATTGTCAGCAGTAAATTTAGGCAAATGCTACTTTCCGTAGACGAAGCTTGCAAAGAATAAACAAAAGTATGAAGTGGGGATTCGTTGTAAGGTATCGTTTCCACAGCTTGCCGGGTTCCTGGATCAGCCTGTAAGACCATTCCATTCCTGCCTGTTGCATCCATAATGGGGCCTGGCTGATATTGCCGGCGTGAAAATCAAAAGCAGCGCCCACGGCCATCATTACCGCATCGATCTTTCCAAGATGGCTGGCGACCCATTTTTCCTGCCTGGGACATCCTCTTCCAACAAGTACGATGTGCGCGCCACTGGCATTGATTTTGGCTATGTCCTGCAGGTCTTCCTGCGCCGTTGCTTCACGGAAACGGTCGGCATGGGTGCCTGCGATGGACACGCCCGGATAATTGATCTGAATAAATGAACTAAACTTCTCAAGTGTTTCCCGGGTACTTCCGAATAAATAAACACCAAGTTTTTCTTCACTTGCGCGGGCCAATACATATTTGGTAAGTATCGGACCAGTCACCCGGTCCTGTAGCCCCGCGCGATAGAAACTATTTAATGCCCACCGGATCGGCTGCCCATCAGGAACAACCATGTCGAGTTTGTTAACGATTCTTCTGAAATCCGCATTCTTCACACTCTCGATCAGTCCATGTACAGCCAGTGCCGATACACCATAACTCTTGCGCTGGATGGCCTTATATATAATGGTCTCTGAAGCCCGTAGATAGTCAGTGATGGTATAGTTGGCTGTGAATAGTTGCATCTTTACATCCTTTTCTGAATTTCTTAATGCAGGGGAAGGGATAGGAAGACGCTTGCGAAGGAGTGCATAAGCAACCTGACCGGAAGTCTGGCGAATAATCCTCAGATCAAGACTAAATCCGGCATTTCTAACATAAAAGGCATCATATTCGAATCTTCTGAAGATAGTAGCAAAATCATTGGCTGGACCGCGATAACCTTTCACCTGCGATAAACCCGTGATGCCCGGTTTGATCATATTGCGAAACTTGTAACCCGATACTACCTTTGAGAACTGGTTGCAATCGTTGAGCATATGGGGACGCGGCCCTACCACACTCATATTTCCAGCTAAAACGTTAAAAAATTGTGGAAACTCATCCAGGTTGGTAAATCGTAGAAATCTTCCCACTTTGGTTATCCGTTGATCCTGAAGCCCTGCCTGTTGCTGGTTTGCCTCAGAATTCACCGCCATAGTGCGAAACTTAAGGCAGCGGAAGATTTTTCCACCCTTGCCTACCCTGCGCTGAACGAAGAATACGGGTCCGCGGGTATCAAGCATGATAAAAAGGGAAACAACCGGAATCAGCCAGCTTAGAATGCCGAAAATGATAACAGTTGAAAAAACTATATCAAATAACCTTTTGAAAAAGAAGTACTTAGGCTTGTCGTCAACATAGTGCCTCAAAGAAACTTTTTCCTTCATGGCCCTCGTTCCGACCAGATGGCTTAAGGTTATCGCTGTCTTCATACTTTTCTAAATGGGGCAACCCCGATTGGATTTAATAATTAGTTTTTCAAGTATTGTCTATGCCCGGTAACAGTAAACTAACATTTCAAAAAAAGGTTGGATAACCCTCACTGATTGTTTTGACTGTCACAGGAACTGAAACGTTGCACCATAAACAAAATTGCAAATTTATAAATTTTTAATTCGCTAATTACCAGTCATTAACATCCCGCAACTACAAATAGACGCCTGTTCTAAGCATTTTCACTTAGATCCGGATTTCAAAAAATCCCAGCAGCAAGAAGAATTGGTCAAAGTTTAATGAGGGAGGATATACTTGCTAGACAATATTGATACCAAACCTTTAGTTTTGCAAACCCTTTAACTAACCTCTTAAAGTTCATCAGGTATGTATGAAAAAGATTACCACAACGGCGATATTAATGCCTCGACCTTCCTGGTAACCGGTGGTGGGGGATTCATTGGGTCACATGTTGTTGAATATCTGTTAGTTAAGGGGGCAGGCAAGGTAAGGGTCCTTGATAATTTCAGCACGGGGTTCAAAAAGAACCTCGAGGCCTTCAATGGACATGCCGCTTTGGAGGTAATTGAAGGCGACATATGTGACCTGGCCACCTGTCGCAGGGCGCTGGAAGGCATAGATTACGTTGCGCACCAGGCGGCGCTGGGTTCCGTTCCCCGGTCGATCAATGATCCGATTAAGACAAATGAAGTAAATGTGAGCGGCTTTCTCAATATACTGGTCGCAGCAAGAGATGCAAATGTTAAGCGTATGATCTATGCGGCAAGTTCCAGCACCTATGGCGACCATCCGGGTCTGCCAAAGGAAGAAGACAAGATCGGCAACCCACTATCACCCTACGCTGTTTCGAAATACATCAATGAACTGTACGCGAGTGTGTTCTCCAGGACCTATGGCTTTCATACTTTTGGGCTGCGATATTTCAATGTGTTCGGTCCAAGACAAAACCCAAAAGGCCCCTACGCCGCAGTGATCCCCTTGTTCATCAAAGCCGCCCTGGAAAACAAACCCGCGATGATCAACGGCGATGGCGAGACCGGCCGCGACTTCACTTTCGTCGAAAATACTGTGCAGGCGAATATCCGTGCCCTTTTTGCGCCGATCACAAAACATGAGGTGATCAATGTTGCCTGCGGCTCCATTACCACACTGAATGATTTGTGGAAATCAATTTCAAACAACCTCGGGATAAAACTCGACGCAGTCCACGGACCTGACCGGACCGGAGATATCAAACACAGCCTCGCTTCCATCAAAAGAGCTGAGGGCTTGCTCGGTTATTCACCAACCATCAGCATGAACGAAGGACTCGAAGAAACAATCAACTGGGGAAAGAATAACCAGGAAAATTCAATAAGCAATTCTAACATCAAACTTCCCGCCGGAATTGCCGAGGATGCTGGCGGCGGCATCGCTGATACGCAAGACCAGGCCTGCGCTCTCCTTCATATCGGGTAGCTCACCAAGCACTTTTGCATACACCGAATTTGTGCCGTTGGGAACGGACACCTTTACAATTGTTCCCACTGCCACACTGTTCATCAGCGCATAATATTTTCCATCACCCCATCCGCTGGTACTTTTGAATACACCCGAAAATCCAGACACTGACCGTCCGTTTTCGAGGAACTGTGTTTTGAAATACCCTTCACCGCCCGTCGCTTTCTTTAGCGGTGCCGGCTCTGTTGCCGAAGTTGTATTGGTGGGACGTGGATTTGCTGCTGGGGCTTTGGGAGCAGCCACTGGCGACTTGGGAGCGGGATTTACCGGAGACGGCGAAGCATCAGAACGGGTAACAACTTCCGGAGCAGAACTATTGTCCGTAACCTGGGCAACCTGATCCTGCCTGACCTTCAGGTAACCAACGATCAGCTTCATCCCGGCCTTTGCTTCATCACGGCTGATCGCATTCCACTTTTCGATCTTTTCTACCGGAACCTTGTTATGGTTGACGCTGATTCGATACAACCACTCTTTTTCCTGAACAATATGATACACAGGAACCAGGACCTCTCCTTTTCCTTTACGATCATCCTGTTCAAAGTTATTCTTTGTTAACGGTACCCTTATCTGCTGCCCGATCTCCAGCGGCCTGGTCATGTCTGCCTTGTTATAAGACACGATGGCCTTTGGGTCCAGGTTGAAGGACCTGGCTACACTGTACCAGGTTTCTTTCGCACTCACCGTGTGTGTCAAATAAAGATCAGGGGTGGAACCCTGAATAATGTGTTCCTGGGCCGACAGGGCGCCAAAGCCTATAAAAAGAACAACTGACAAGAACAATCTGTGTAAATGCATAGGAATATCTTCGGTGCAAATATGGTTAATTAATCATTTAGTTGCTGATTTCAATATTCTCCATTCTTTAGGATAATAGTTGTTTACGCGGTTCTTCAGTTGTTTGATCCATCCCAGGCTCCGGCCCTCATATTTCACCAGCGCCCATCCCTCCGGCCCTTCAGTTTTAACTTCCTCTTTCCGTAAATATTGCAGGGCCTCATCCATTTTTAACGTTACTGCTGGAATTTGCTTGCTAAGCAGCCCGCTGAGCGCAAATTCATGATCGGGCACGAGTTCATTTTTGATCAGCTTGCCGAGACGTACACCGGCGTGGCGGATGTACAGGTTTTGTGACAATGTCGCCAGCTCTATTTCCAGGGAGGCGGGAAAGGCAAATATGGTCTCATCCTGAAAATAAAGATCAAATGCGTCCGGTTCGGCCAACCAGGACCGCACCAATGCCGATTCGGTTGATGATAACCGTGGAATCTTATTTTTTCTGACCGCTTTTATACCGGACTCCGCCGAACTTTTCTTTCGGAAACAGGAAATGAAAAAACCCTCTCCTCTAAGGCGATCAGGGAAAAAGCGATATCCATAGGCCCCGCTGTCCACTGACCTTTGCTCAACGATATTCCATCGGGCTTCCACCGGAATCCTTACCGGCTCCAGACCAAATTCCCCGACCAGCCAATCGGCAATGTGTTCATCTTCTTCCACAGAATAGGAACAGGTAGAATAAACGAGCAAACCATTGCTGGCCAGGGCCGGCAATGCCGCGGTTAAAATTCTTTTCTGCCGCAAACAGCATTGTTCAACGGCTTCCTCTGTCCATTCGGCGATGGCTGAGGGATCTTTTCGAAAAAGTCCCGATCCTGAACATGGTGCGTCCACCACCATCAGGTCGAAGTATGCAGGCAGACGTGAAAAATCAGCCGGGTCATTATTGGTGATGACGGCATTCGGGCTACCCCATTTTACCAGGTTTTCAGTCAGCACGGGTACCCTGGAACGGATCACTTCATTACTTACCAGCAGGCTGTCCCCTGAAATTATCGCCTGGATCAGGGTAGACTTCCCGCCCGGCGCGGCGCATAGATCCAGCGCTTTTAATGGTTGATCGAGGTCCGTGGAGACTTTAACAACGTGTTCCAAAAACATGCTGCTGGCTTCCTGCACATAATATGCGCCGGCGTGCAGCAGCGGATCGAAAGTGAAAAATGGCCGCTCTTCCAGATAATACCCTGCACTGCTCCAGGGGACCTTTTGCGCCCGGTCAACCAGGCCGGGTAAGCCATGATCATTTTTTTTTGGATTGATTCTGAGGGATACTACCTGTTCACCCGATCCATGTATCGATCTGAATGATGACTCATCATAGCCCTCAACATCTTTAAGTGACGCAAGCAAATTTTCCGGCAGTGGAAGCAAATTCTTTTCAGAGTTCATTGAAGCGCAAAAGATAAACCAGATCTAGAGATTTTTTATTTCCGACACCACCTGCTGGAGTACGGTTTTCGCATCTCCGAACAGCATTGAGGTGCCTGGCTGAAAAAACAATTCATTTTCGATACCAGCATAGCCGGGCTTCATACTTCTTTTATTTACGATGACCATTTTGGCTTTTTCAACATCGAGTATGGGCATGCCGTATATTGGTGATGAAGGATCTGTTTTTGCAGCCGGGTTAACAACATCATTGGCGCCGAGGATCAGCACTACATCCGTGGTTGGAAACTCCTCATTGGCTTGTTCCATTTCCAACAGTTTGTCGTAGTTCACATCAGCCTCTGCAAGCAGCACGTTCATGTGGCCGGGCATTCTGCCTGCGACAGGATGGATGGCATAACTGACCTGGGCTCCCCTGTCCGTGAGTTGTTTCTCGAGCTCATGACAGACGTGCTGGGCCTGAGCCACAGCCAGACCATAACCCGGAACGATCATGATCTTCGAAGCGTAGGCCATCACGACAGCGGTATCCTGAACCGAGATCTCCTTAAAATTCCCCTGTTCTTTTTGAAGTCCCGGCTTGGCATTGCCAGCACCGAACGACCCGATGAGCACGTTCTTCAGCGACCTGTTCATTGCTTTGCACATCAGAATGGTCAGCAGTGTACCGGCGGCACCCACCAGGATGCCACCAGTCAGCATCACCTTGTTGTCATAAAGAAATCCGCCACATGCGGCGGCCACTCCGGTAAATGAATTCAGCAGGGAGATCACCACGGGCATGTCTGCGCCGCCAATGGGCATTACAAACTGTATTCCGTAAAATATGGACAAACAAAGTATGCCGTAGAATACAACCACATTCACCCTCTCGCCACTCGTCATTACCATATATCCTATACCCACGATGATCAGAAAAAGAAATGCGAGGTTGAGCACATGCTGTCCGCGGAAAGTAAAATCACTAACCTTGCCATTCAGCTTCCCCCATGCGATCACGCTGCCCGTAAATGAAACGGTGCCAATCACCAGTCCCAGCAGGATGATAAGCAGGTGACCTGCCGTGGTGGTGCCGGTGTCGTTAAGCACACGGTCGAATTCTGTTAAGGAGATCAGCGCTGCGCAGGCGCCTCCCATTCCATTGAACAGGCTAACCATTTCCGGCATTGCCGTCATTTTCACTTTTTTCGCAGCTCCGTATCCGATGAATGATCCAATGGCGAGCCCGGCAAATATCCAGGGATAATTATGCAGCGTGATGCCATCAGACTCGTACAAAAAGATGGTGGCTGCAATCGAAACACACATTCCGGCTCCTGCAATGAGATTTCCCTTCCGGGCCCTCAGCGGGTCGGACAACATTTTCAGACCAAGAATAAAACTGATCGATCCTGCCAGGTAACAAAGGGTTAGTACGCTTGATTGCATGCCAGGAATTTTACTTCTTCTTCTTTTTAAACATTTCCAGCATTCTGTCTGTCACCACAAATCCACCCACCACATTAATAGTACCGAGTATCATGGCCAGAAACCCGGGTATGATTGCCAGGTAATCATCCGGTTCGGCCTTGCCCATTACGATGATCGCCCCTATGATCACTACTCCGTGAATGGCATTGGCGCCACTCATCAGGGGCGTGTGCAACACGCTCGGAACACGCCCGATGACTTCGATGCCAAGAAATATCATCAGGATCACGATGTAAAACATCTCCTGGTAGGTATGTATCCAATTTAAAATCTCTTGCATAGGCTGGTCAGATTATTTCTTTGACTCGCGTGTGCTGAATCTCTCCTTTATGCGTGATGCAGGATCCCTTCACAAGGTCATCCTCAAAATTCAAATTGAGCACACCGGTTTTGTCCACGATAAGCTGCAAAAAATTCAACACATTTTTTCCATATAGTTTACTGGCATCTGCGGGCACAGAACCTGCGAGAGATGAATTCCCAATGATGGTAACTCCTCCCTTCAGCACTGTTTCATTATTTTTTGTTAGTTCGGTATTGCCTCCCGTCGCCGCCGCGAGGTCGATGATCATTGAACCTTTTCTCATCCTGTCGATCATTGCGGCAGTCACAAGTATCGGCGCCTGCTTGCCGGGAATTTGCGCAGTGGTGATCACGATGTCGGCCTTGGCAATGCTGTCACTGATCTTTTCCTGCTGTCTGCCCATAAATTCCTCAGTTTGCTCGACTGCATATCCTCCGGCACTCGACGGATCTGCTGCGCCTTCTACTTCAATAAATTTTCCACCCAGGCTGGTCACTTCCTCCTTCACCGCGGGCCGCGTGTCGAATACTTCTACCACTGCGCCCAGTCTTCGGGCTGTGGCAATAGCCTGCAGCCCGGCCACGCCAGCCCCCAATATCAACACCTTGGCAGGAGCAATACTTCCGGCAGCGGTCATGAACATCGGAAAATATCTTGAATAGTTGGCGGCGGCCAGCAACACCGCTTTGTAACCTGAGATATTGGCCTGAGAACTCAGCACGTCCATCGTCTGCGCACGTGTTGTCCGTGGCAGCATGTCGAGGCTGAACGAAGTGATCCCGCCCCCGGACCAATCCTGCATGAGCTTTTTATTGAACAAGGGTTGATAAATACCGATCAGTATTTTCTCGCGGAAAATTTCATCAGCCACAGGGGGATGAATGGTAAGTATAATTTCTGCAGACGAAATAACTGTGTTGCGGTCGGATACGGTGGCGCCTGCCACGGTGTATGCATTGTCGTCGGCAAAGGCTTTTGATCCCGCGTCCTGTTCTACAAAAATCTTGTTCCCATTTTTGACAAGCGCAGTGACCGCTTCAGGAAGTAAAGACACCCTAGATTCAAAAGCCGGTTCTTTCAGCACAGCTAATACCATAGTGAGAATTCAAATATACCTGTTCGACGTAAGTTATATCAATTTTATGTCTTTCAAAACCTGATCGTAAAATGTTGTTTCACTTTGAATCCGGGTCGGAAGAAAATCAAACCCATGAAAAAAAGATCAACGGTCATCATCACAGCATCATCATTTTTTATTTCCTCCCAGGCCATTTCCATTTCACGGCTCCAGTGAATGTCATCGAAGATCACCACGGAAGCTTCAGCCAGCATGGGTTTGATCAACTCAAAATATCTTAGGGTGGGCTCCCTGCGGTGATTGCCATCGACAAATACCAGATCGGGTGCTTGTGTCCTTTCCAGTATCAGGGAAACGGTGTCGTCGAAATTTCCTATGACGACGCTTACATTATTAATGCCGAGGTCCACGAAATTTCGCTCAGCATAGCGGGCAATGAATTCATTGCCCTCTCCGGTAATCACCGTGCCGGTATCAACACCCATCCCCAGATACGATGTTGAAATGCCAAAAGAGGTTCCGAGTTCCACAACGGACCGGCACTGATAGTGTGAGGCAACAGCGTAGAGGAGTCTGCCCCACTTTCGGGACTTTGCCGCCCTGCGCACTACGGAGGAAACTGTTAGAGCAGAACTAATTTTCCCGGAACCGGCGCCATAGTCCTCTGAGGGTATCACGGATTGGTCGCGCAGCAACTTCCTCCTCAGCAATTCTATTTGTTGCAGCTTTGGCGGGAATCCAGTCACATTCAAAACATTTCGGACAAAATCAAAAACAAAAGGTGAGTGAATGCCGTGACCCTTGCCATTGGAGGCAAGCAGCAGGTATTGAAGGTAGTTACCGGCCAGCCGATGAGATGGATAGCTGGATGGCATTTCAGGATTTTCTTATCCAGGTCTGAAAATCATAAGCGAATGCATGCCTGTCATCGGCAGCAAAAGGAAGAGATTTTTCAAGCATCCACACCCCGGGGTCAAGTTCAGGAAAACTTGTGTCACCTTCCACCACAGTGTGTACACGCGTGAGGTAGATCTTATGGGTGATCATAATTGCCTGCTTATATATTTCTCCTCCTCCAATGACAAAGCATTCATTCACGTCTTCCTTTTCCGCTTCCCGGATGCCCATTTCCAGCGAGGAGACCACTACTGCTCCTTCGGCCTTCCAGGCCGCATCACGTGTGACGACAATGTTGGTTCTTCCCGCCAGGAACTTGCTCATCGAGTCATAGGTTTTTCTTCCCATCACCATCGGCATTCCCCAGGTGGTGTTTTTGAAGAAGGCAAGGTCGTTGGGCAATTTCCACAACAGCTTATTGTCCTTCCCGATTATATTGTTTTCGGAAGCGGCGACAATGATTGATATGGTCATGATCTCGGAAATTTTTTAAACGGCGACGGGCGCTTTGATTGCGGGGTGAGACTGATAATTTTCCAGGGTAAAGTCAGAATAACTGAAACCGGTTATTTCATTTATATCGGGGTTGAGTGTCATCTGCGGAAGGGGGAAGGGCTGACGCGTCAGCTGCAACCGGGCCTGGTCGATATGATTGTTATACAGGTGAACGTCTCCAAAACTATGAATGAACTCGCCGGGTTTCAGCCCGCAGACCTGGGCAACCATTAAGGTCAGCAAGGCATAGGAGGCTATGTTGAATGGCACACCCAGGAATACATCTGCGCTGCGCTGATAGAGCTGGCAACTGAGCCGGCCATTGGCTACATAAAACTGGAAAAGAACATGACAGGGCATCAGGGCCATTTCACCGAGCTCGCCTACGTTCCAGGCACTGACGATGAGTCGCCTGCTATCCGGATTCTTTTTGATCTGGGCAATGACGTCCATGAGCTGGTCGTGGACCTTTCCATTCGCTCCTTCCCAACTTCTCCATTGTTTGCCATATACCGGTCCCAGGTCGCCATTTGCGTCGGCCCATTCATTCCAGATACTTACGCCATTGTCGTTCAGGTAACGCACATTGGTGTCGCCATTGATGAACCAAAGCAGTTCATAAATGATGCTTTTCAGGTGTAGTTTTTTTGTGGTCACCAGGGGAAACCCCTGCTCCAGGTTAAACCGCAACTGGTAACCGAAGCAACTGATTGTTCCAGTGCCCGTCCTGTCAGTTTTTACAGCGCCTTCATTGATGATATGCTGAACCAGGTCGAGATATTTTTGCATGAAATGCAAGGTAAATAATGTATTGTTATAGTAATCAGGTTAAAAGCGGTGGTTAACAAAGTGTTTGTTATTTTTGGAGTTACGGGAAATGCCCTGCCGGAGCCAATTCCTGGTTAAAAGTGGAGTCCCTCACTATTATAAATATATATTTTGAATTTTAGCGACCATTTCGAGGCCGGATTACTGGAAGGCCTCCGTTCCATGGGTTTTGAAAAACCGACACCAATCCAAGAAAAAGCTATCCCCGTTATTCTGAACAATAAGGATCTCATTGCATGCGCCCAGACCGGGACCGGCAAAACAGCCGCCTTTCTGCTGCCCATCATGAACAAGATCATCAAAGAACCTACCGACGCTGTGGACACCCTGATCATCGTTCCCACCCGGGAACTGGCCATCCAGATCGACGAGGCCCTGCAGGGTTTCGGATATTTTACTCCCATCAGTGCCATCGCCATTTATGGTGGCAACAACGGCAGTTCTTACGAACAGGAGAAAAAGGCGCTCACACAGGGTGCAAATATTATCATCGCCACGCCCGGACGGCTCATCGCCCACCTCAACCAGGGTTATGTGAAATTTCAGACAGTTAAGCACTTGATCCTGGATGAAGCAGACCGGATGCTGGATATGGGTTTTAGTGACGACCTCAACCGGATCATCAGCTTTCTGCCCACCGACCGTCAAACCCTCCTTTTTTCGGCTACCATGCCACCCAAGATCAGGACGCTCGCCAGCAGGATCCTCAAACATCCCGAAGAGATTAATATCGCCCTGTCTAAACCGGCAGACAAGGTGGTGCAGGGTGCCTACCTTGTGTACAACACCCAGAAGGTACAATTGATCAAAAGTCTGCTCCACGGCAAGAACCTCAAAACGGTAATCATCTTTTCATCAACCAAGAGCAAGGTGAAGGAACTGGAACAGGAACTTGTCAAGCTTCGGTTTAATACAGCCGCCATTCATTCCGACCTGCTTCAGGACCAGAGAAATGAGGTGCTCCGGAATTTCAAAAGCCGCAAACTGCAGATCCTGGTGGCAACTGATATTCTATCAAGAGGCATTGACATCGATTCCATCGACCTGGTGATCAATTTTGACGTTCCCGGTGACGCCGAAGACTATATCCATCGCGTGGGAAGAACCGCCCGCGCCGAAGCCACGGGGGTGGCCCTGACTTTCATCAATCCGGCGGACCAGCGAAAATTCAAGAACATCGAGCAACTGATAGGCTACCCCGTGCAAAAGCTGCCTTTGCCCGAACACCTTGGCACGGCACCGGAGTACAATCCCTCCGCCTCCAATCCCAGGCCTCCATTCAAGAAGTACAAGAAGAACAATAAAAGATAGGATGTGGACTGCACTGGGTTCGAACCAGTGACCCCTACTCTGTCAAAGTAGTGCTCTGAACCAACTGAGCTAGCAGTCCGTGGTTTGCAAACTTCCGTAATTCAGATCAATCAGGCAATGATTTTTTCCGTTTTCTGCGGATCATTTCCTTCCGTATCAGGCCAAGCTCGCGACCCATGTGCCCGGCCACGGAACTATTTTCCTGTGCCCTGCGCATCAGGTAAGGCACCACATCGCCCACGGGCCCGAATGGGAGATATTTACTCACATGATAACCGCCCCTGGCAAGATTGAAACTCACATTGTCGCTCATGCCATATAGCTGCGAGAAATGGACATGTCCATGACCGTTAGATATGCCCTTTTCCTGCATCCTTTTCAGAGCAAGCTCATTGCTTTGCTCATTATGTGTGGCGATCACCATCGCCATAGTATTAAGCCGGTCGAGAGAAAAATTGACAGACTCGTCATAGTCGCGGTCGGTGGCGGCCTTGTCAGGCTGGATAGGCGAAGGATAGCCACGTTCTGCCGCTCTTTTTCTTTCCTTCTCCATGTAAGCACCTCTAACCAGTTTTACCCCGGCAATAAAATGCTCCTCTTCAGCTACCGCTGCGGTATTCCTCAGAAAATGCAGCCTGTCCTGCCGGTACAACTGGATGGTGTTGTAAACCACAGCGCGGCTTGCATTGTACTGCCGCATCATCTTCATCGTAATCGCATCCACCGGATCCTGGATCCAGGTCTCTTCGGCATCAACAAGAACCCCAACCTTACCCTCTGCCGCCACCCTGATGATCTTCTCCATCCTCGCTTCGACCCTTGACCATTCTTCCAGTTCAGGGGGACTCAGTATTTCAGTGTGAATTATGCCGCTATACCCTTCCCTGTCGCCCGCAGCCGCGTCCAGTTTCTCCAGCAGGGCGAACCGCGCGAAGCCGGTAACCTTGATGCTGACGAATGGCATATTCGGCTGACTGTCTGCATACCTGATCACGCGAATAAATTCATCGCAGGAATGATCAAAACTCGCCTCACCTTCCTTGCCTTCGACACCATAGTCAAGGATCACCTGTACGCCAAACTTTTCGAGTTTTTCTTCAACGGCTGCTGTTTCTTCCAGTGTTTCCCCACCAACGAATTGTGAGAACAGGGTTTTCTTCAGTAGTCCTTTTATCGGAAGGCCGATCTTTATGGCCCAGGGTGTGATTCTTGTTCCGAGTTTCACCAGCGTTTTAAAACTCATGGAAGAGAAAAGAAAATCTGCCTTGCGAAGTTCACTGTCACTTTTGTAAGCAAAAGCATGTTCGGTATTTTCAAAAGAAACCGGGGAACCTGTCATTGACGCCAGATAGAATGAATCGCAAAAATAGGAAAGGGCATCGTATATTCATTTCCATAATCAATACCACCAAATGTCGAAAAAACCTGATGATTCTTTTGTGGTGATGACTGAACTGGTACTCCCAAACGACACCAATACTTTTGGCAACCTGATGGGCGGTCGTCTGATGTACTGGATGGACATCGCCGCCGCACTTGCGGCGATGAAACACTGCGGATCACCAGTTGTCACCGCTTCGGTAGATAACATCTCTTTTGAAAATCCCATCAAGCTGGGCAATGTGGTGCACATCGAAGCAAAGGTTGCCCGGGCCTTCACCACTTCAATGGAAATACATTTAAACGTGTGGGGTGAGGATGCCATCAGGCAGGCCAGATACAAAAGCAACGAGGCGTATTTCACCTTTGTCGCCCTCAATCTAAACGGAAAACCATGCCCGGTTCCAGCCATCACGCCATCGAACGAAGAAGAGCAAAAACTCTATGACGGTGCTTTAAGAAGAAGACAAATCAGGCTCATACTGGGTGGAAAAATGCAGCCTGGTGAAGCCACAGAGCTGAAGGCCCTGTTCTCTTAATCTTCCCGCTCCTGTTCCCGCTTTCGCCAGGCTTCGGCGGGCAAGCCTGTTTCTGTTTCTGTTTCTGTTTCTCATTAATTATATTTTTTTCTGCCCGATTGCATACATCACCTGTGACAGGATCTCTTCCACGGGTGCATCATAATCAAGTGGAAGCGATTCCTTGAATTGCACTTTAAGTACCGTGCCCCTTTTTCTGAGCTTCAGTCCTTTCTTATCGAATGCCGTGCTGAATCCATCGATCACTACCGGGATCACAATAGGCCGGTTTAGTTTGATCATATGTGCTGTCCCTTTGCGGCCGGGGGCGAATGGTGTGGTGGTGCCCTGGGGAAATGTGATGACCCAGCTATCTGACAGTGCCCGGGTGATTTTGCGGGTGTCTGAAGGATCAAGCCCTTTTCTTACCTCGGTGGCTTTGGGATTCCAGGTCCTTCGCACGGTGATAGCCCCGCCCATGGTGAAGAATTTACTCAACCAACTTTGTTTCATGGTTTCTTCTGCCGCCACATAATACACGTGTGTGAAGGGATTGAGCAAATAATAGGGGATGCCCAGTTTGTTACGCTTTCTCCATTTCACCGCGCAGAAGATGTGCAGGAAGGTAATTACTTCCGCAAAATACGTCTGATGGTTGCTGACAAAAAGCACATTCTTAAGAGGAAGGTTCTCAATGTTCTCTGTGCCTGAGATTTTCAACTTGTTCACCATTGCCAGACCAGGGTAGGTAATGATGCCGACCACAAAATAGATCAGCTTCCTGACCAGTTTGATTTCCTTTAACCTTTCAATCCAATTCATAAAAATATTTGCCAATGGCAACGAAAATAGGCAAATGACCATGAAAAAAAAGGCGCCCACCGGGCGCCTTGTAATAAATTATCAGGACATGTTTAGTTTGATTCCTGGTTCGATCAAAACTACTCTTTCGGCTCGGTATTGTTGCCGCCCTGCTGTTCTTCCTGCTGCAATTTCTGCTTCAGTTCAGCAAGCGCCCCAAGGTCACCAAGTGTGGATTTTTCCACTTTGTTCTGCATGGTCTTCACCGTTTTTCTTGTTTTGTCGGCGTCAACACGTGCTTCTTTCTTGACGGCTTCCTTTTCGTCAACCTTGGCCTGTTCCCAGATCCTGGCGTGTGAAACAACGATGCGTTTTTCATTCCTGTCGAATTCGATCACCATAAATTGTGTGGTCTCATCCGCGCCAACGGTTTTTCCGTCCTCTTTTCCAAGATGGCGGTTGGGGGCGAACCCTTCAAGCCCGTATGGCAGCTGCACGATGGCGCCCTTGTCGTCCTTGCGGATAACTGTGCCTTCATGAATGGAGCCGGGAGCAAAAGTATCCTGGAGCGTGTTCCAGGGATCTTCTTCCAGTTGTTTGTGTCCGAGTTGCAGTTTGCGGTTATCCTTGTCGATACCCAGGATGATCACCTCGATATTGCTCCCCACCTTCGTGTATTCGGAAGGATGGTTGAAGCGTTTGAGCCAGCTCAGGTCGCTGATATGGATCATGCCACCAATGCCAGGGGCCAGTTCAACGAACACACCATAAGGCGTGATGTTTTTTACCAGGCCTGTATGACGGCTTCCTTCAGGGAAACTGGTTTCGATATGGCTCCATGGGTCTTCGCTCATCTGTTTGATGGAAAGACTCATCTTGCGGTTGTCCTTGTCGAGGGTAACGATCTTTGCCTCATGCTCATCATTGAGCTTGAAGAATTCCTTGGCATTGATCGGCGTATTCGCCCAGGTGATCTCACTCACGTGAACCAGCCCCTCAACACCGGGGAGGATTTCAAGGAATGCACCATAGTCTTCGATGTTTACAACCTTGCCTTTCACCACTGCACCTTCATGAATGGTTTCAGGAAGGATATCCCATGGATGTGGCGTGAGTTGTTTAAGACCGAGGCTGATCCTCTTCTTTTCGTCGTCGAAGTCGAGCACCACTACTTTCAGTTTCTGATCGAGCCTGAGCACTTCGCTCGGATGGCTGATACGACCCCAACTGATGTCGGTGATGTAGAGCAATCCGTCGAGACCGCCAAGGTCCATGAACGCACCGAAGTCGGTGATGTTCTTGATTGAACCTTCGAGCACCTGGCCTCTTTCGAGCTTGCTCATAATTTCTGCACGTTGAGCCTCAATGTCGCTTTCGATCAGCGCCTTATGAGAAACTACGGCATTCTTGATGGCTTCATTGATCTTCACCACCTTGAATTCCATGGTTTTTCCAACAAACTGGTCGTAGTCGGTCACCGGCTTCACGTCGATCTGTGATCCGGGTAGGAAGGTTTCCATTCCAAATACATCGACGATCAGTCCGCCCTTGGTTTTTGACGTTACCGTACCTGTAATCACTTCTCCTGTCTTGTGCACTTCCACGATCCTTTCCCATGCGCGGGTGATGCGTGCCTGTTTTCTGCTCAGGTTCAGGTTGCCATCACGGTCTTCTTTTTCCACTACCATCACTTCCACTTCATCCCCTGTTTTCAGATGTAGGAATGTCACGGAATTCATTGAGGGAAACAAGACCATCACTTTTAAACCCGATATTGATGACAACATCGGTTTTCGTGAGACCTACCACAATTCCTTTAACGAGTTCGCCGTCTGTGACTGCTTTGAAGGTGCCTTCGTAAACCGAATCATACTTCTTCTTTTCTTCGTCGGTGTAAGTGGCAACATTGCGTTTGTCAATGCTCCAGTCGAAATCGTCATGCGGCGTCTCCACCTTTGGAGCAGGCTGCTGTACAGGTTCATTTGGTATCGCTGTAGTTTCCTCAATAACCGGAAACTCCTGCACTTCAGCGTTTTGGTTAACAATATTGTTGTCAGACATAATTAAACCCGATGGTTTTAATTCGGGGGTGCAAAGATATATCAAAAATGGGGGAAGAAGGCCATTTTCAGTGATTTTTCGCTGACGTGAGTACCCTTTTCGAAGGGGACAGAATAATCGAGGGACTGTACATGGAAATATGAACTAATAGTGTGTGAATGAATAGAATAATCCCAGTCATTTCCAGGAATTCCTCTACCGAGCAAAGAAGGCTGCTGTAAAGATGGTCAGCCCCGTAAACTACCATGACCCTCCCCTCAAACAACTCAAACCCAAGGGCGGCGGACACGTACAGGAGCCCGGAAAAGACAAACCCCTTTTTTGTTCGCCACGGTAATGTAATCAAGAACCGTATAAAAAACAGTCCAAGCGCAACTGCGGCAATAGCATACGGGAGGATCCACGAATAGTATAAATACCCTGAGCGGTCACCTACACTGCCCTGAAGCTTGTTGAACTGCTCGTGCACCTGGGTAGATTCGTCTATTGTCAGAAAAATAAAGATCGCACCCAGCCCAAGCCAGTATATCCGCTGTATTTTTTTTCTTTTTGCCGTTATCCTGTAGGTGATCAGCAGTATGCAGGCCGCAAAACTAAGTATCAGCGTGGAAAATAAAGTTGGGATATTTCCCTCCTGGCCGGCATCAAAGTAGTAACTGAGCGCATTGATAAAAAAACCTTTCAGTCCCATAATCTTCGTCAGGAAGATAAGCAGCCAGTTTATCAATAAAAGCAATATGGCAATACCAAAAAGCCATTTGACAACGGCCTTATAGCTGATAACCACTACGGATTCATCATTAAACTGATCGTGATCTTCTTTCAGTAAAGGCTTCTCTACCAACTTCTTTTTTGCTACATCCATATTTACCGGAATACCTGATATCGTTCAATACCTGCTAAAACTATATTATTAAATCATTAAATGTTTAACGATTTACGAGTTTTCATAGTAAAAAGATTGTGTCCGGTAAATAGCACAGCTCAGGATTTATCGCTCATCCTGTTTTATCGCCGCTATGGTCTTTGCCGCAATCCATGCACTTGTCCAGGCATGCTGAAAATTGAATCCACCCGTTATGCCATCGACGTCCATAATCTCTCCGGCGAAATACAGCCCCTCCACCAGTCTGCTTTCCATGGATTGTGGATCAATCTCGGACAGTTTCACGCCACCCGCTGTAACAAATTCTTCCTTGAAAGTGGTTTTACCACGGACGGTATTTCATATGCATTGAGACATGCGAATTAACTTGTTCATGCTTACCGCTGGCAGTTCCGCCCATCGCATCTGGTCTGGAATTTCGGCCAGCCGCGCACAGAGAATTCCCATAGCCGGTGAGGGCAAACCAAATGGATTCCGGGAACCGACCTGCTGGGAGCCTGCATTATTTCGTCTCTGTTCCAGTTCGGCGCGAAGCGCTTGCTCGTGTAAGTCAGGGATCCAGTTGACGATCACGCCAAATTCATATACCATTGATGCCAGAGTTCTGGCTCCCCGGGCGCTCAGCCTTAGTACGGCGGGGCCGCTGAGCCCCCAATGGGTGATGAGCACGGGCCCGGTTTCCTCCAGCTTTTCCCCTCTGATCTTTACCCTCGCCGGAACCGATATGCCCATCAATGCCGTAATTGGGTGATCGGGAACATTGAACGTGAAGAGTGAAGGCACCGGATCCTCGATGTGATGCCCCGTTGCTTTTATCCAGTTGAACAGTGCCGACCTCGGGTATCCTCCACAGGCAATACAAACCAAGTCGCAGGATTCGTCCTCGTCCTGCGAAGTGGTGACAATAAATGCTCTTCCGTCCTCCGGATTTCCTTCACCTCTGTTCTCTGCCTGATTTCGACCTTGTACTTTACGGCTTCACGCATGAGGCAGTTGACAATGGTAAGGGAGTCGTCCGTAACGGGGAACATACGGCCGTCCGGTTCAGTCTTTAGCAGAACTCCCCTTGCCTTGAACCAGTCAATCGTGTCGGTAGTGAAAAACTGGTGGAGGGTTTTTTTCAAAAAATTTTGCCCGCGTGGATATTTTGCTGCCATCTCGGGAATGGAAAAACAGGCATGGGTAACATTGCACCTCCCGCCTCCCGACACAGTTAGTTTAGTGAGCAGTTTATTTGTCTTTTCCAACAGGACCACCCTTAGCGAAGGATTCAACCTGGCCGCATTCACCGCGCAGAAAATTCCTGCCGCACCGCCACCGATTACAATTAAGCGCATTCGTAAAATTACCCGAAATTAATTCGGCCGCTTATGGATTTCATGAAAACCTGGGTTTCACGCAAAGCTGAAGATTTCACGCAGCCCTGGGTTGCACGCAGCCCTGGGTTTCACGCAAAGCCGCGAATCAGCCTGCGGCTGACGCAAAGAAAAGAGAACGAAGGTTTCATGCAAAGCTGAAGATTTCACGCAAAGAGGATTTCACGCGAATACGCAAAGCAGCCTTCGGCTGACGCGGAGGCAAAGATCAAATACAGACTCTCTTTGCGGCTCTTTGCGTCCGCCGTCGGGCCGGCCTGGCGGCCTGGCGTGAGATACCTCTCACTCCCATACCAGAAATTAATCCGGCCACTCATCATTCCATGAAAATCCCGGGAAGGTAAAATAGTAGATCGTCCACCAGCCATCCTGGTTCGAAAGATAAAATTCAAAATGACCTTCATAAATGATCTTGTCCTGATTGTGAAGAAGCGCTGCATACCTGACCGACCCCCGCACATAAGCCTTCCCATGTTCGCGCTGCTCATCCCACTCCCAGGCCAGCTCATCAACCTGGTAATTCCCTTCCCGGAATCCATTGAAAGCCTGGAAAAAAATCTGCAGCTTTCTGAGCATCCTTTCCTTTGAAAACAGTCGACTGTCGGGATGTATCATCATGTCTGCCATCTCCCAGCTGTACTCATTGATCTCACCCGCGAACCATTGAGACATGAATTCGGCGCAACGCTGACTGATGTCCAGTTCATGATTAGGATGAAAATCCTCGTAACAAAATCGATGGCGAAATCCGGGAAGACCCGGATCTTCCATCTGCACCTGGAAAAACTGTTCAGTGATAAATGCGTAGATCGTCCGGGAATCATAATCGCCAAGCACTTCCAGTTCAATCCCATGCTGATCCAGGAGTACGATCATTTCCCTGAGCTTTTCAACGGCCATGTCTTCGGAAAGCCCAGCGGCCGCGGCAAAGGTGGGACTGCCTATCTGTTCATAGATGGTCACCGCCACCCGTGGTTCCCGCAATTTCTTCTCAAAAGTATACACCGACTGCAAAAAATCGTTGACTACTTCAGGGGGCAATTCGTGTCCACCGGCAACACAAAAGGCCCCAAATTCAGCCTGCAGCTTCAGCATCAGCAATTCATTTTCCGTGGCCAGCGAAAACTTTGTGTCATCCCCATTGCCATTGAAACCGACCTCTTTCATTGTATAAATTTGAGGTCCAATCTAAATAAAGAACCCCGCCGAAGCGGGGTGGAAAAAACTGTAAAGCCTTAGTATTTTTAATAGTAGGAACTGATTAAATACTCATTGTCCTTCTCGGCTTTTTCTATTGCCTCAAATGAAGACAACAGATCCGCCTTCCCTTTACGGATGCATACATTGTGTTCATAATGTGCAGAGACCTTTCCATCCTTTGTCCTGACGGTCCACCCGTCCTTATCGTACCAGACTTCCTTCACGCCCAGGTTAACCATGGGTTCAATGGCGATCACAAGGCCTTCATTCAACTTTGCACCACTGCCTCTTTTGCCAAAATTCGGCACCTGGGGATCCTCGTGGAGTTTTTTCCCGAGTCCATGGCCAACGAGTTCCCTCACCACACCATAACGGTTGGGCTTCTCACAGTGATCCTGAACCGCAAATGCCACGTCGCCGATCCTGTTTCCCGCGACTGCCTTCTCGATGCCTTTGTACAGTGATTCCTTGGTCACTTTCATCAGCAGTAATTTTTCGTCGGTCGTACCTGCAAGCGCAAAACTGTATGCGCTGTCGCCGTGATATCCGTTCTTATATACACCAATGTCTACAGAGATCAGATCACCTTCAGCAAGCTCTCTCCCGTTAGGGAATCCATGGACCACCGCGTCGTTTACCGAAATGCAGGCGGCATAAGGATAACCATTGTAGTTTTTGAATGAGGGGCTGCCACCGTGATCCTGTATGAATTCATCGGCAATCTTGTCGAGCGCAGCAGTTGTAACTCCTGGCCGGATGGCCCTGGCCACTTCAGCGATGGTGTCACCTACCAGCGTGGCGCTGTGCCGCATCAGTTCAATCTCTTCTGGTGTCTTGTAATGTATCATTCTGCGAAACCCTAACGGGAATATTTGTAAAAATAAAACCTGACGAGCAGCGCAGGTCAGGTTTGGAATAATTTATCGCCTCTAATCAGATCGAAGCAGGACTAACAGTTTGTCTGCCCTGGATCCTGCCGCTCTTCATCAGACCGTCATACTGCCTCATCAGCAACTGAGTTTCGATCTGCTGCAGCGTGTCTAGAACTACACCAACCATGATGAGCAAAGAAGTGCCCCCGAAGAAGGAAGAAAATCCTGGCTGTACACCAAGGCGCTGGGCGAAGCCCGGCAGAATACCCACCACGGCAAGAAGTACCGCGCCAGGGAGTGTGATCTTGTCCATCACCGCTCCGATGTAATCGGCAGTCGGCTGACCTGGCTTCACGCCGGGGATGAAACCGTTGTTTCTTTTCAGGTCATCGGCGATCTGCTTGGGATTAAAGATCAGTGCTGTGTATAGGAAGGTAAAACCAATCACCATCACGGCATAGATTATCATGTACCAGTGATTGCTGTGGTCGCCAAATATTTTCGCTAGTCCCTTTGTAGAATCAAAATTGGAAAGCAGGGTGGGCAGGAACATGATTGCCTGTGCGAAGATGATCGGCATAACACCGGAACTGTTCACCTTCATCGGAAGAAACTGTCGTGCGCCACCGAATTGCCGGTTGCCCACAATCTGTTTCGCATATTGCACCGGGATCTTTCTCACCCCCTGGATCAGTACGATCAATCCCATGATGATGGCAATCATTACAGCGATCTCGATAACGAAGATCAGCAAGCCTCCGCCACCTGTAGGAATCTTGGCCTGCCATTCCTGCCATAAAGACTGGGGAAGACGTGCGAGGATACCCACCATGATGATCATCGAAGCGCCATTGCCGAGCCCCTTGTCGGTGATCTTTTCACCGAGCCACATCACAAACAGGGTGCCTGCTGTGAGTACCACGGTGGTAGACAACCAGAAGAACCCCGAATAGGATCCGATGATTGCCTGACGATAGCCGGGGCTGTTGAGGTATTGAACATAAGCACTGGCCTGCAGCAATGCAACGGCAACAGTCAGATAACGGGTGTATTGATTAATTTTTTTTCTGCCGCTGTCTCCTTCTTTCTGCAATTTCTGAAATGGAGGGTAGAGGATGGTCATCAGCTGCATGAAGATCGATGCAGAGATATAAGGCATGATACCCAATGCAAGTATTGAAGCCTGTGAGAACGCTCCGCCTGCAAACGCATCAATGAGACCAAGGATTCCACCGGTTGCAGCGTTGGGGTCGATCTTAGTTGGATCAATGCCGGGAAGAACGATGTGTGTTCCCAGGCGATAGATCGCAATCAGGAGTACGGTAACCAGAATCTTACTTCTTAGTTCCTCGATACTCCAAATATTCTTTAGTGTATTGATGAATTTTTTCACTGCCCGCAAGAAATTTTATGGCCTGTCGAAGTTACAGAAAATTATTTCACTATCAGTTCCACTGTGCCGCCTGCGCTTTCGATGGCAGTTTTGGCCTTTTCACTTACGGCATTCACCCTGAAAACAAGTTTAGCCTTCAGTTCTCCATTGCCCAGGACTTTTACCTTGTCGGTTTTCGCAACCAGTCCGTTAGCATAGAGCGTCTCGAAGTTGAAATCACTAATACCGTATTTTTCCACCAATGATTCAATCTGACCAAGGTTGAACACCTTGTACTCGATGCGATTGATGTTTTTAAATCCTCTTTTGGGAAGACGGCGCTGAATCGGCATCTGGCCCCCTTCGTGGGCGTTTTTGCGTTGGTAGCCCGCGCGGCTCTGTCCACCTTTATTACCCTGGGTGGAAGTACCTCCTTTGCCGGAAGCCTCACCACGCCCCAGGCGTGGTTTTGGTTTGTGTGTCGACCCTTTACCCGGGCGGAGTTCGTGTAAGTTCATTGCTTTGATTTTAACTCAACGGGAAATCTCCCTCGCTAATAATAACTATTTTATTTCTTCTACAAGCACAAGATGGTTAACCTTGTTCAGCATTCCCAAAACCTGTGGGGTGGCTTCCACCTCGCGTGAAGCATTCATCTTGTTCAAACCCAGGGCCACAAGGGTGCGTTTCTGCCTTTCGGGGCGGTCGATACCACTTCTAACCTGGGTAATTTTGATCTTTTTCATGCCTGGTTTATTTCAGTATGCGGAGTTACCCGTTAAAAACTTTTTTCAGATTCACGTTTCTCTGTTTGGCCACACTGATGGGCTCGCGGAGTGTTGCCAGCGCCTTAACCGTTGCCTTAACCACGTTATGCGGGTTGGCTGAACCGAGGGATTTGGCGAGAACGTCGGTAACACCTGCACTTTCCAGCACAGCACGCATGCTTCCTCCAGCGATTACACCAGTACCATGTGCGGCCGGCTTGATCAGCACCTTGGCTGCACCTTCCTTGGCAAGCTGGTCGTGAGGAATAGTGCCATGCATAATGGGCACCTTGATGAGATTTTTCTTGGCGTCCTCAATTCCCTTGGTGATGGCTTCCTGCACTTCTTTCGCCTTGCCTAATCCATGACCAACAACGCCATTCTCATTGCCCACAACTACCAGGGCTGAAAAGCTGAAAGCGCGGCCTCCCTTTGTGGTCTTGACCACACGGTTGATGGAAACCACTTTTTCCTTCAGTTCCAGTTCTCCGGGTTTAACCCTGTTTACATTGATTTTTGACATTTCTTCTTTTTATAATTATACCCGGTTAGACCAGGAAAATTTTTTGGTTGATTAGAACGTCAGGCCACCGGCACGGGCGCCTTCTGCAACATTTTTCACACGGCCGTGATAGAGGTTGCCTCCACGGTCGAATACCACCTGCTCAATGCCGAGCTCCTTCGCTTTTCGTGCCATCGCTTCACCTACCAGTTTAGCCTTTTCGGTTCTGGTGACTTTCTGTGCGGCGATATCTTTTTCCTTCGAAGATCCCGCTGCCAGAGTAACACCATTGACATCATCGATCAGCTGAACATACACTTCGGTGTTGCTTCTGAAAACAGAAAACCTGGGCTTCTGTGCCGTGCCTGCAATCCGTTTGCGGATTCGGTGACGGATCTTTTGTCTTCTTAGCAGTTTCGTACCCATTTCTATTTGTATTAATTAAGTATTATTAATATCAACCTTTAAATACCCGCGGGATTACTTACCTGCGGCCTTACCTGCCTTCCTTCTGACCACTTCACCAATGTAACGCACACCCTTTCCTTTGTAAGGTTCCGGCTTCCTCAGACCACGCAACTTGGCGGCAACCTGGCCGATCAGTTGTTTATCGATTCCCTCAAGGTATATCTTTGGGTTGTCCCCTTTCTCCTGTCCGGTTTTGACGCTTAGTTCCTTTGGTATCTCAAACACGATGTTATGCGAAAAACCCAGAGAAAGGTCGAGCAGGTTGCCCTGGTTGGAGGCCTTAAAACCCACACCAACAAGTTCCAGGTTTTTCTTGAAACCCTGGGTAACACCCTGTACCATGTTGTCCACGAGCGAACGGTAAAGGCCGTGCATGGCACGATGGCGGATCTGATCGGTTGGCCTGGAAAATAGCACCTCCCCATCTTTCACCTCAAGGGTAATATCCCTGTCCACCAATTGCTTCAACTCACCCTTAGGACCCTTGACGATAAGCAGATTTTCCTTGCTTACGGTTACTGTAACTCCTGCCGGAACTACTACGGGTTGTTTTCCTATACGAGACATATCTGGTTAATTTAAATGATCATTTATCAATAGATATAGCACAGCACTTCTCCGCCGACATTCTGTGTCTTGGCCTGTTTGTCGGTCATTACACCCTTTGAGGTGCTAAGGATGGCAACGCCGAGGCCATTTTTCACACGTTTGAATTCTGCCGGACTTGCATACTGCCGAAGACCGGGACGGCTTACTCTTTCGAGGGCGCGGATGGCGGGTTCCTTCGACTGCAGGTCGTACTTCAGGGCGATCTTGATCACGCCCTGCTTGGTATCTTCCTCAAATTTGTACTTGAGGATGTAACCCTGATCGTAGAGTATCTCGGTGATACGTTTCTTCAGGTTGGAAGCAGGGATCTCCACGATTCTGTGTCCGGCCATCTGTGCGTTCCGCACTCTTGTCAGGAAATCTGCTATAGGATCTGTTACCATAATCTATTATGCTTGTAGATTGAATTAAGTGTTTTGCTGTTGCAGCTGTTACCAGCTTGCTTTCCGGATACCCGGGATCTTGCCGTTCAGCGCCATCTCGCGGAACATGACCCTCGATAGTCCGAAATAACGGATGTATCCTCTTGGTCTTCCCGTGAGCTGACAGCGGTTTTTCAGCCTCACCCTGGATGAATTCCTTGGAAGCTCATCAAGCCCCTTGTAATCACCCGCGGCTTTCAACTCCGCACGCCTGTCAGCATATCGCGCAACCATTTTTTCTCTTTTCCGCTGTCTGGCCTTAACTGATTCTTTTGCCATTTTTTTAAATTAAAAATTAAAAATTAAAAATTAAAAATCGACGAGGCGGCTTTCCTTTTCTTAATTTTTGATTTAGTGATTTATTTTGCTTTTGATGAATTAAAAACTAAAAATGACCGCAATTTTTCTTGCTTTAGAACATTAGGATTTTTAATTTTTAATTTTTGATTTTTGATTTATTAAGAACTTGCACCTTCTTTCTTCCTAAACGGCATCCCCATTTCCTTAAGCAATTCGAAAGCTTCTTCATTGGTTCCCGCGGTGGTCACAAAAGTGATATCCAGCCCGGTGATCTTGTTCACCTTGTCGATGTCAATTTCCGGAAAAATGATCTGCTCGGTGACACCCAGGGTATAATTACCACGGCCGTCAAAAGCCTTTTCATTGATTCCCCTGAAATCACGAACACGAGGTAATGCAGTAGCGATCAGCCTGTCAAGAAACTCATACATGTTCACTCCCCTCAGCGTAACCCTCGCTCCAATAGGCATCGCCTTACGGAGTTTGAAGTTGGATATATCCTTCTTTGAGAGTGTGGGTACCGCCTTTTGACCGGTGATCTGGGACAGCTCGTCCACCGCAACATCAACCAGCTTTTTGTCGGTAACTGCGCCGTTCACACCTCTGTTGAGGCAAATCTTTTCCAGGCGCGGCACCTGCATGATGCTGTCGTAGTTGAATCTTTTCATCAGGGCAGGTACAACTTCTTTCTTGTACTTGTCCGCCAGTCGGGGTTTGTATTTAATAGTACTCATGGCTTGTTATATTATTTGATTACCTCACCTGATTTCTTTGAAACGCGAACGAGCTTTCCGTTCTCCCTGGTTCTTTTCACCTTGGTGCCGGTGCCATTTTTGGCATCCCAGAGCATCACGTTCGATATGTTCACAGAAGCTTCCTTACGAACGATCCCACCTTTTGTGTCCCTTGCAGAAGGCTTGGTGTGCTTCTTAATGATATTCACTCCTTCAACCAGCACTCTGCCTTTATCAGGAAAAACCTCCAATACCTTACGGGGTTTTTTCACGTCCTTATCATCACCGGTGATCACAACAACGGTATCACCTTTTCTGATATTGAATTTAGCTTTGAATCTGTTGCTCATTTTATTTTCGTTTGCTCCCAAAGGAGGTGTTCAATTTGTTATTCTGTCGGCGAGGCCTGGATCTTAAAGTACTTCCGGTGCCAGCGAAATGATCTTCATGTAACCCTTGTCCCTGAGTTCCCTGGCAACCGGTCCGAATATGCGGGTTCCACGTGGCTCGTCGGACTGGTTCAGCAGCACAACCGCGTTGTCGTCGAAGCGTATATAAGAACCGTCTTTTCTCCGCAACTTGTTTTTTGTTCGCACAATCACCGCCTTGGTTACAGTACCTTTCTTGATACCGCCTGCGGGGATCGCATCCTTAACAGATACCACGATCTTGTCGCCGATCCTGGCATAATCCTGTCCACTGTTTCCGAGAACACGGATACACAATACTTCTTTGGCGCCACTGTTATCAGCTACATTTAATCTGCTTTCTTGCTGAATCATTTTATTAAGCTTTGAGCTGTCGGCACCTGGCCTCGAGCATTTAAAAACATACTTTATACTGAACCAGACTATTTGGCCTTCTCAACCACTTCAACCAGCCTCCAGCGTTTTGTTTTGCTGAGCGGACGAGTCTCCATGATCTTTACAGTGTCGCCGATAGTGCATTCATTCTTTTCATCATGCGCGTGGAACTTGGTCGTCTTCTTAACGAACTTGCCATAGATCGGGTGCTTCACTTTCCTTTCAATCGCAACAGTGATGGTCTTGTCCATCTTGTTGCTGGTAACCAGCCCGGTTCTTGTTTTGCGCAAATTTCTTTCAAGCATTGTGAATGTATTTATACAGGTTCTTACCTATTTCTTTTTTTGCAATTCAGTTTTCAGACGGGCAACATCCTTGCGAAGGCTGCGGATGCTCATCGGGTTCTCCAGTGGCGAGATCGCGTGTGCAAATTCAAGCTTCTTCAGTCTGAGCTCATCCTCCTGGATCCTCGCTGTGAGATCAGGGACGTTCATGTCCTGCAGCCCTTTTACAAAATCAATTCTTTTTGACATCTTTCGAAATTTGTATTTGAATATTACTACCCGCCGATCAGGCCAGGTAATCGCGACGAATAATAAATTTTGTTTTGATCGGCAATTTCTGCGCAGCCAGACCAAGTGCTTCCTTCGCCACCGCAACAGGAACACCGTCACATTCAAACAGGATACGTCCTGGTTCTACCACCGCTGCCCAGAATTCGGGGTTCCCCTTTCCCTTACCCATCCTCACTTCCTGAGGCTTGCGGGTAATCGGCTTGTCGGGGAAGATCCTTATCCACACATTTCCTTCTCTCTTCATGCTGCGTGTCAATGCCTGCCTTGCCGCTTCGATCTGGCGGTTGGTTAGCCAGATGGGTTCCAGTGCCTTCAGGGCGAATGACCCGAAAGAAATGGTCGCTCCTCTTTTTGCCACATGGCGGATTCGTCCCTTCTGCGCTTTCCTGTGTTTGGTTCTTTTCGGCTGTAACATCTATAGAAAATTAAAAATGATCGTTTGAATTATCTTCTCGTTCCTTCACGGCGCGGACCACCAGGACCACCGGGTGTATTCCCACCCCTCCTGTCTCCGCCGCCACCGCCTGGCCTGCGTTCATCACGCCTTTCAGGACGGTCGTCCCTTCTTGGACCTCTCTCTCCTCCTTCAACCTTGCCACCAACAAAATTGGGGTTCAGGTCTCTCTTTCCAAGTATCTCTCCCTTACAAATCCACACCTTGATACCGATCTTGCCATAAACCGTCAGCGCGAATACGTTGGCGTAGTCGATGTCCATACGCAGTGTATGAAGCGGCGTGCGTCCGGATTTGATTTCTTCCGTACGGGCAATTTCAGAACCTCCCAAACGACCGGCCACCTTGATTTTGATTCCTTCGGCTCCCATTCTCAGAGAAGAAGCGATGGACATCTTGATAGCGCGTTTGTAATTAATACGGTTTTCGATCTGCCTGGCGATGGTGTCGCCAACTATCATTGCGTCGAGTTCAGGGCGGCGAATCTCCAGGATGTTGATTTGAACGTCATCCTTGCCGGTCAGTTTCTTCAGTTCTTCCTTGATCCTGTCCACCTCGCCACCGCCTTTACCAATGATGATTCCCGGTTTGGAGGTATGAATGGTAACGATGAGTTTATTCAGCGTACGCTCAATGACGATCTTGGATATTCCTCCCTTGTTAATACGGGCGTTGAGGTAGGTCCGGATCCGGTTGTCCTCGATCAGCTTAGTTGAAAAATCTCTCTTATTTCCATACCAGTTTGATTCCCATCCGCGGATGATCCCTAACCTGGCACCAATTGGATTTGTTTTCTGACCCATACTGTGATTTAAATATTTTTAGTCAATCAAGGTTTAACATCTACCGCAACAGTTACATGGTTGCTGCGTTTGCGCAGACGATAAGCCCTTCCCTGTGGAGCCGGAAGCATTCTCTTCAGGGTTCTTGCACCGTCTACAAAAATTGTTTTTACGATAAGCCCCGCATCGGCAGCACTGGTACCTTCATTCTTCTGTTGCCAGTTGTTGATCGCGCTTTTTACCAGCTTCAACAGCGGCGTGGCAGAGTGTTGCGGGTGGTGTTCGAGCAAAGCCAGGGCCTTTTCAACTTCCATTCCGCGGATCACATCAGCCAGCAAACGCATCCTGCGCGGTGATGTGGGGTAATTTTTCAATTTTGCAATTGCTTCCATTTGGGAAAAAATTAATTTTTGATTAGGCAACTTTCTTACTCGAGTGGCCCTTGAAATTCCTGGTCGGAGCAAACTCACCGAGCTTGTGCCCTACCATAAACTCCGTCACATACACCGGGATGAACTTGTTTCCATTGTGCACCGCAAATGTGTGGCCCACAAAATCCGGAGTGATCGTTGATCTGCGACTCCAGGTTTTGATCACGCCTTTCTTTGCTTTACCCTCATTCACTGACAGTACTTTTGTCTCCAGTTTGGATGCGACGTAAGGACCTTTTTTTATCGAACGAGCCATATGCTGTTATTTAGATTGTCGGTTTCTTTTATTATTTGGCGAGCTTCTTACCTTTCCTGGTCTGGATGATAAGTTTGTCACTGCCCTTTCCTCTCTTTCTTGTCTTCAGTCCCTTGGCATACTTGCCTGTTCTGGAACGTGGATGTCCACCTGAAGCCTTTCCTTCACCACCACCCATCGGGTGATCCACCGGGTTCATCGCCACACCCCTGGTTCTTGGGCGAATGCCCTTCCACCTGTTGCGGCCTGCCTTGCCAGCCATCTCCAGGCTATGGTCGCTGTTGCTCACCACACCTACGGTAGCGTAACAATTGATCAGCACCTTTCTCAGTTCACCGGAAGGCATTTTAAGCACCGCATACCTGTCTTCCTTATTGGTCAGCTGCGCTGAGGTACCTGCACTGCGCACCATTTTGCCTCCCTGTCCGGGCTGGGTTTCGATATTGTGCACATTGGTACCCAGTGGCATATTCTTCATCTGCAGCGCATTGCCAACTTCGGGAGCAACGGCATCACCTGAAATAACGGGAGCGCCTACCTGCAGGCCCTGAGGGGCAAGGATATATCTCTTCTCGCCATCGGCATAATTCACCAGGGCGATAAAAGCCGTCCTGTTGGGATCGTACTCGATGGTCGCTACTGTTGCGGGGATGTCTTTCTTGTCCCTCTTGAAATCAACAAGGCGATACATGTTCTTATTTCCGCCGCCTCTGTAACGCATCGCTCTTCTTCCCTGGAAATTACGTCCACCGGTGGATGACTTCTTTTCAAGAAGTGATTTCTCAGGAACATCTGCAGTGATTTCTGCATAGGCGTTTCCGATTCTCCAGCGCGTGCCGGCGGTGATCGGTTTGTACTTCTTTAGTGCCATGAGTTACTTAAATATTTGAATAAAGATCTATTGTCTCGCCTTCGGCCACTTTCACGTATGCCTTCTTGTAAGATGGTTTCCTTCCGGAGATGAAACCTGCCTTTGTGAATTTCGACTTTGCCTTTCCGGGAACAACAACCGTGTTTACTTCAGTAACCGTTACTCCGTAAAAGCCCTCGATCGCCTTCTTCACTTCCAGTTTGTTGGCCCTCCTGTCGATCCGGAAAGCATATGTCCTGCTCTTGTCGGTGAGCTTGTTGCTCTTCTCGGTGACGATCGGTTTTACTAACACTTCAGAGAGTTTCATCTCTAGATAATTTATCGATGATTAATTTGAACCGATTTCTTTTACATCGGAAATGATCAGGTTGGCTGCGCTTTCAGTGATCAGCACCAGATTTGAATTCACGATGTCATAGGTATTCATGTCGTTGAACTGGTAACCCTTTACATTCGGAATATTCCTGAATGAAAGCCGGAAATTTTCTTCCTGGTCGCCAGTCAGCACCAGCAATTTCCTGTTCGCAGCCTTCAGCGTATTGAGTATACCGGCAACTTCCTTAGTTTTCGGGCTCTCCATTTTCACGTCCTCTACAACCACCAGGCTGTTTTCCTTCACCTTGTGTGAGAGCGCCGAACACTTAGCCAGTCCTTTTACCTTATAATTCAGCTTGAAATCGTAATCGCGGGGCTTTGGGCCGAAGATCGTGCCACCACCTTTGTACAGCGGGTTCCTTAAGTTTCCTTTACGTGCGCCACCAGTGCCTTTCTGACGATGTAACTTCTTGCTGGATCCTTTTACTTCAAGGCGGGTCTTGACCTTGCTGGTTCCCTGACGCTGTGCGGCCAGGTACTGTTTTACTGCCAGGTAGATCACATGATCATTAGGCTCAACACCAAATATTTCATCCGGAAGATCAACCGAGCGGCCGGTTTTTTCACCTTTAATATTTAAAATATCTACTTGCATCTTGTTTCAGGTTATTATGAAATTACTTCTGGATGAGTACGATTGAACCGTTATGGCCGGGAACAGACCCGTTAACGAGGATATAGTTTTTGTCAGGGAAGATCTTGACCACCTTCAGGCCTTTGATCTTTACCCTGTCGGTGCCCATGCGGCCTGCCATGCGCATGCCTTTGAACACGCGTGAGGCATCAGATGAGTTACCTATGGAACCGGGTGCTCTCTGACGGTCATGCTGACCATGGGATTGCTCGCCCACGCCATGAAATCCATGTCGTTTGACCACGCCCTGGAAACCCTTGCCCTTGGTGATACCCACAACATCAACTTTCTCACCTTCGGCGAAAATGTCCACGGTGATGGCTTCTCCGAGATTCTTTTCAAGAGAATAATTCCTGAATTCCTTCACGAATTTTTTAGCACCGGTATTTGCCTTTTCAAAATGCTTGTTAAGAGCCTGGTTGGAATGTTTTTCTTTTTTCTCGCCAAAAGCGATTTGTGTAGCGTTATACCCGTCAGTTGACTGGGTTTTTACCTGGGTCACTGTGCAGGGACCCGCTTCAATGATGGTGCAGGGAGTCTGCTTTCCATCCGCTGTGAAGACACTCGTCATCCCGATTTTCTTACCGATAATACCTTTCATCTTTGGAATCAGTTTGTGCCTTCTGAGTTGAAGAGACAGTGCGGATGGGCATCCCACCACTTACTTCAATCTCCGTTTGCTGCAGACCTTTTCCGTTTTTTCACCAAATTCAAAAGCTGGTTGTATACCAATTCTCAAACCAAAGTTCACGATTACGTGAAGTCCACCTTCGCCAAGGCTACGGTGGATGAAAGAAGTACCTGCAGTAAACTAACCCAGAATGGCTAGTTCATATTTTATAATAGATCAATCCAGCGCTACTTATTGCCCTTCGGCATTCGTAGATGGAATAAAAGAACTTAGGCTTTGATCTCAACATCAACACCACTCGGCAGATCCAACTTACTCAGCGCATCAACGGTCCGCGAAGAGGAAGTATAGATATCCAGCAAACGCTTGTGCGTTGCCAGCTGGAACTGCTCACGGCTTTTCTTGTTAACGTGAGGAGAACGCAGAACGGTGAAAATTTTCTTCCTGGTAGGTAAGGGTATTGGACCCGTAACCACCGCACCGGTGCTGCGAACTGTTTTAACGATCTTCTCTGCAGACTTGTCTACCAGATTGTGATCGTATGACTGTAATTTAATCCTGATTCTCTGAGACATATGCCAATTCCCATTTTTCGAATGGGGATGCGAAGGTACAGGTCTTCAACGTAACGGACAACAAATAAGGAAGTTTTTTTAAGTAAAAAAGCCCTCCCGGACTAACCAGGAAGGCTTTGTATGATGTGACGGAATTAATCCGCCTTTACTTTTCCTTTTATCTTGGCAATTACCTCTTCGGCAATGCCATTCGGTGCCGAAGCGTAATGAGAAAACTCCATCGTCGAAGTTGCACGTCCTGATGAGAGGGAACGAAGCTGGGTCACATAGCCGAACATTTCACTCAGCGGCACTTTGGCCCTGATCACCTGGGCTCCTGCCCTGGTGTCCATACCTTCAAGCATCCCCCTTCTCCTGTTCAGGTCACCGGTAACATCACCCATGTACTGGTCAGGCGTTGTTACTTCGACCTTCATGATTGGCTCAAGAAGTACGGGCTTTGCCTTTCTTGCCGCTTCCCTGAAGCCTGATTTGGCACAGAGTTCAAAGGACATGGCATCGGAATCCACCTGGTGATAACTTCCGTCGAATATTCTCACTTTCATATTCTCTACAGGATATCCCGCAAGCACCCCGGTAGTCATCGCGGTTTGGAATCCTTTCTGGATCGCAGGAATGAATTCCCTGGGTATGGATCCCCCGAAGATGTCATTCACAAACTGGTAGTGCATCGTAGGGTTTTCCTTGAGGAATTCCAGGTCAGCAGGTCCGAATTCGAATACGATGTCGGCGAACTTACCACGACCACCAGTTTGTTTCTTGAGCACTTCCCTATGTTCGATCGTAGCGTTGAAAGCTTCTTTGTAGGCCACCATCGGCGCACCCTGATTAACCTCTACTTTGAATTCGCGGCGCATCCTGTCGATGATGATCTCCAGGTGCAGTTCGCCCATCCCCCTGAGAATGGTCTGTCCGGTTTCCTCGTCGGTATTTACCCTCAGCGTGGGATCTTCCTCCACGAGCTTGCCGATGGCCATACCCATCTTGTCTACGTCCACCTGGGTCTTCGGCTCTACCGCAATGGCGATAACCGGTTCCGGTATGAACATATTCTCTAGTACGATCGGATGATCCTCGTCGCATAGCGTGTCACCTGTCTTTATTTCCTTGAAACCAACAGCCGCTGCGATGTCGCCGGCTTCGATGAAATCCACGGGATTCTGTTTGTTGGCAAACATCTTCATGATCCTGCTGATCCTTTCATTCTTTCCTGAGCGCATGTTCTTAACATAGGAACCCGCTTCGAGACGACCGCTGTAACACCTGAAAAAGGCCAGCCTGCCAACAAAAGGATCGGTCATGATCTTGAATGCGAGTGCGGCGAATGGCTCCTTTGGATCGGCTTTCCGGGAGATCGGTTCACCTGAATCGGGATCGAGACCAACGGTGTCTTCCAGGTCCATCGGTGAAGGCAGGTAACGACAAACCGCATCCAGTGCAGTCTGCACGCCTTTATTTTTGAAGGATGAACCGCACATCATTGGCACAATACTGAGGTCGAGGCAGGCCTTACGGATTGCTTCGTGCACCTCGTCCTGTGTGATGGTGCCGGGATCATCAAAAAATTTCTCCATGAGTTTGTCGTCGTACTCGGCCACAGCTTCAATCAGCTGGGCTCGCCAGTAATCCACGTCTTCTTTCATGTCGGCGGGCACAGGTATCTCCTGGAAGGTCATTCCTTCGGTAGCCATGTCCCAGATCACTCCTTTGAGGGTGATCAGATCCACAACGCCTCTGAAATCGTCTTCAGCACCAATCGGCAATTGAAGCGGAACGGCTTTGGCGCCAAGCATTTCCTTAACCTGTTTTACCACCATCAGGAAGTCGGCTCCGGAACGATCCATCTTGTTGACGAAACCAATACGGGGAACCTTGTACCTGTTGGCCTGACGCCAAACGGTTTCACTCTGTGGTTCAACGCCGTCAACAGCGCTGAACAGGGCGATCAGCCCATCGAGCACACGCATGCTCCTTTCAACCTCAACTGTAAAGTCGACGTGTCCCGGTGTATCGATGATGTTGAAATAATATTTTTTAGTGTTGGCATCAGCCTTTCCCTTGTCAGTAGGAAAATTCCACTGGCAGCTCACGGCAGCCGAGGTGATCGTAATGCCTCTTTCCTTTTCCTGCTCCATCCAGTCGGTTGTGGCAGCGCCATCGTGAACTTCTCCAATCTTGTGTATCATACCGGTGTAGCGGAGAATGCGCTCTGTGGTGGTTGTCTTACCAGCATCGATGTGAGCGGCGATACCAAAATTTCTCAATAATCTTAAGTCTGCCATGACCTGTGTTGTTTGCTTTTAAATAGGTTCTGTGATCTGCCCAATTTTGGGTGCGCAAAGCTAAGTAAAATCTGGGATAAAACTGAGCTGAATCACCTTTCCAGAATGTAGATTTTATTAGTGAACGGCGGTGTCATTCCTCCCTGTAATAAAAAACCCCACAGCAGGCTGCGGGGCTGAATATGATGATGAGCACTGATCAGATCCTGAAGTGGGCAAATGCCTTGTTTGCTTCCGCCATCCTGTGCGTGTCTTCTTTTTTCTTGAATGCTGCGCCCTCACCTTTACTGGCGGCGATGATCTCACCTGCAAGTTTTTCTGACATGCTTCTTCCGTTTCTGTCACGGCTGTAGCGGATCAACCATTTCATGCTAAGGGAGATCTTGCGGTCGGCCCTTACTTCAGAAGGTATCTGGAAGGTGGCCCCTCCGATACGGCGGCTTCTCACTTCCACGGCGGGAGTAATGTTCTGTAACGCCCTTTTCCAGATTTCGTAACCATTTTCGCCGGTCTGCTTGCCGATGCGGTCCATTGCATCATAAAAAATATTGAAAGCAGTGTTCTTTTTTCCCTGCCACATCAGGTTGTTGACAAACCTGGTTACCAGCGCATCATTGAATTTTGCATCCGGAGCTGGCGGGATTTTTTTGGCCTTGGTCTTCCTCATCTATGAATTGATTTATGAATCTGTTGTTGGTAAATTATTTTTTAGCCTTTTCACGCTTCGTTCCGTACTTGGAACGGCTTTGTTTACGGTCTTTCACCCCTGCGGTGTCCAGACTTCCACGAACGATATGATAACGCACACCTGGCAGATCCTTAACACGACCCCCTCTCACCAGTACGATCGAGTGCTCCTGGAGGTTGTGTCCTTCCCCCGGTATGTAAGCGATGACTTCGATCTTATTGGTCAACCTCACTTTGGCTACTTTGCGAAGCGCAGAGTTGGGTTTCTTAGGCGTGGTAGTGTAAACACGGGTACAAACACCTCTGCGGAATGGGCAGGAATCAAGCGCTCTCGACTTGCTTTTCGCTTTGATAATCTCCCTTCCTTTTCTAACCAATTGCTGTATTGTAGGCATTCTTGACCTTTTAAATTTTCGGACGGCAAAGGTATAAGTCACTCTGCACAAATCAAAATAAATATTGAGCGAAACTCGTCAGTTTCACTCCTTTCAGACCCTGAACAGCCACCCGTGCCGGTCTTCGGCTTTGAAACTCCGGATGTCTAGCAAACGCTGCTTTAGCTCCGAGGATAAGGGCAGCCTGTTTTCATCAAAATTAAACACCTCATCCTTGTACCTCAATTCCCTGATCACTGAAATGGTGGCCGCAGTGCCGGCGCCAAAAATTTCGGTGAGTTTGCCGGCCTTGTAGTGCCTGGACAATTCCTCCATACCGATCTTCCGTTCCTCGGTGTCAACTCCCATGTCCTTCAGAATGGTAATTACACTCTTACGGGTCACCCCGTCCAATATGGTGCCTGCATCCAGGTCGGGGGTAACCGCCCTGCCATCGATGATGAAAAACACATTCATTGTGCCTATCTCTTCGGCGAATTTGTGCTCTTTGCCATCCAGCCAGAGTACCTGGTCGTATCCTTTTGTTTTTGCCTCGGCCATGGGCATCATGCTGGCGGCATAATTACCCGCTGTTTTTGCATACCCCACACCACCTGCGGCGGCACGGGTGTATTTCTCTTCGGCATAGATCTTCATTGGTGCGCTGTAATATGGCCCCGTTGGACTTAGAATGATGAGAAATTTATAAGTGTCGCTGGGCTTGACGCCGATCAGCTCATCCGAAGCGAACATGAAGGGCCTGATGTACAGCGAATGATCGGGTTTTGATGGTATCCAGTTCCTGTCAAGTGCTATCAGCTGACGCATGCCTTCGATGAAGAGCTCTTCGGACACCGCAGGCATCTGCATTCTTTCAGCCGAAATATTGAACCTTCTGAAATTATCATATGGACGGAAGATGAAGGCCTCTCCCTTTGAATTTTTATACGCCTTTATGCCCTCGAAGATCGATTGCCCGTAATGCAGGGCAGCCACTGAAGGACTGAGTAATAGTGGCTGATAAGGTTTGATCTCAATATTCTTCCACTCGCCGTCTTCATAGTCAGCTTCAAGCATATGGTCGGTAAAATACCGGCCGAAAGGGATGTTATCGAATTCAACATCATTCAATTTACTGCGTTCCACCCTGGTTACCGGGATGCCCTGCGAAGCGATCATTTTTATACAATTTTGTGATTACAAAGAAACAAACAAACTTCGGGGCTGCAAAAAAACACCTCTGCCGAATGGAGAATTCGCTGAATGATATGCGGTTAAATGACTTGTTGCTGGTAAATCTTTATCCGCATTCGCTATACCGGATAAATGAGGAGGGAACCGCGCCGGAACAAGCCCCGGTGGACCATTTTATCAAATTCCTTGGTGGTAATGCCGCGGGTATATTGGTCCTGGTGAACGATCCCAGTCACAAATTTCTTGGAGAGGAAGAGATGAACCTGCTTGTAAAAATGCTGGACGCCTGTAAGCTGAACACGGGTGATGTGGCCATCCTGAATACCTTTAAGCAGACTCATACGCTGGCAGGTATTATTGAGCAGCTCAGGCCCGTAAAAATCCTGTCCTTCGGGGCACAACGGGATATTGATTTGTCGGAATTTGATATTCAGGAGGTCAATGGCATCCCGGTTTTGCAGGGCCCTTCCCTGGATACCATGGTGCTGGATACGGAAGAAGGGAAGACGGCGAAAATCAGATTATGGAACACCCTGAAGTCGATGTTCGGCATAAAATAAAATTCAATTGGATATTTGTCCGGCTTCTAACCAGCACCGATGAACGAAATTCTTTTTGCAACCAATAACAGGCACAAGGTTGAGGAAATGCGACATGCACTAAACGGCGTCGTTACAATCCTTGGCCTATCCGAAGCGGGCATCGTAACTGAGCTGCCTGAACCCTGGTTTACCCTCGAGGAAAACGCCCTTTCCAAGTCCACAGCCCTTCATCGCCTGACTGGTAAAGACTGTTTCAGTGAAGACACGGGCCTGGAGGTGGAAGCACTCAATGGTGCACCGGGCGTCTTTTCGGCCCGCTTTGCCGGTCCGGAGGCGAGCGACGCCGAGAATCTTGCCCTCCTACTGCAAAAGATGCAGGGAATCAGCCGGAGAAAAGCCCGGTTCAGGACCGTCATCAGCCTGATATATTCCGGAAGGAATTTTTATTTTGAGGGCATCTGTGAAGGCTCGATAAAAGAGACCCCGGCCGGCACCCTTGGCTTTGGCTATGATCCTGTATTTCAGCCAGATGACAGCGATATGACATTTGCTTCCATGACCCTGCCTCAAAAGAATATCTTCAGCCACCGGCGCAAGGCCGCCGATAAGCTGGTTTTATTTTTGCAACAATACCGGCAAAATCATCCAACGGACTAAAAATCAGCATTATCAGAAAATTTGTTCAGCACAGGCAACCATAGCATTTCCGAATCCGACTTGATTAATGGTTGTATCCGGGGCGACAGGGACATGCAGGAGGAACTTTATAACAGGTTTTCCGGTAAAATGTATGCCGTTTGCCTTCGCTACTCCAACAATGCTGATGATGCGCAGGATCTTTTACAGGAGGGTTTTATCAAAGTGTACAGGAACCTTCACCGGTTCAGGGCCGAAGGATCATTCGAAGGCTGGGTAAGAAGAGTATTTGTGAATTCTTCCATCGAACATTTCAGGAAGAAATCCGTTCAACTCGCCGCTGTAAGTGAGCGCGAGGAAGAAACGATCGGGGACAAAGACATCAACGCTCTCGACGCCCTGGCAGAAAAAGATATCATCAACCTGATACGTGAACTTTCACCTGGTTACCGCACAGTTTTCAATCTCTATGTAGTAGAAGGATACTCACACAGCGAGATTGCAGGCATGCTCGGTATCTCCGAGGGCACAAGTAAATCCCAACTCGCTCGCGCAAGGGGCGTTCTGCAAAAAAAAGTCACGCAGTATCTCAGCGATACCAAAAAATCGTTTAGCCGCTAGTCCATGGATGATGTGCTCCGCAAGAAATTATCAGATCTGAATATTCCTCCACCAGTAAACCTCTGGACGGATATAGTCACCAGGCTCGACACCGAATTCGACCCGGCAGACGCACTCATTTCATCAAGGCTGGAAGATACTTCCATCGCACCTCCGCCAGCATACTGGAAACTGATCTCTGCTTCCCTTGGCTCACAAACCGAACATAATTCAGCACCAGCCCCTGTTCGTAAAATGGCCTGGCAAAGATGGGCGGCGGCCATAGTAACCGGGCTGGTATTTATCGGAGGCGTTGTTTACTTCAACGCCAAACAGGCACCAGATAAAATTGTCGACAATTTGCCCGCAAATAAATCGGGCTCGGGCGTTGTTACTCCAACTTCCCCAGGGCTCTCCGACAGTCAGTACAACAGCGACCTGTTTAGTATTTCACCGTCAGCCTCTGCGCTATCGCGAATGGACAGAAGGTCAGGTAGGTCAAATAAGGACGGCAGTGAATTCGCAGACATTCCCCTGCCCGAGCCTGCCAACATCGGTAACAGGCCGGAGATTCAGGCACCTCCCATCCGGGACGGGTCCGGCAGGATCATCCTGGACCTCTCTGTAGTGGCCGACCCGCTTCTGGCGTATATTCCGGTGACCGCCCCCAATGGCAGCCTGACGAAGATCTCCACCAAATTCTTTGATTGTATCACCTACCTCAACAACCGCCCCACACCGGAAGATTCGGAACAAGCCCGCGGCTGCCTTGACCGTTTCAGAAAATGGCGCGCCACCCTACTTACTGAGGCAGCTTTTGTTCCGGCAGCAAGTAATTTCTTTGATATTTTCGAGCTGCAGCAACTGATACAGGAAAGATAAACGATGACACTATGCCCAGACTGACTATCGATCTCCCGGAGAAATTTGCATTTTCCACCTCCATCCCCGTGCGGATCACCGACCTGAATTACGGAGGGCATGTGGGCAATGACACCCTGTTGTCCATCATACATGAATCGCGGATCCAGTTCCTAAAACATTATGGTTACAGTGAGATCGACCTCGGAGGCATCGGACTGATCATGGGCGACGTAGCGATCAGCTTCAAACAGGAATTGTTTTACGGCGACCAGGTTCAGGTGCAGGTCGCCGTTAGCGACCTCTCCAGGGCATCCTTTGACATCCTATACAAACTTCAAAAGGAAAAGGAAGGCAAGACTACCGATGTGGCCTATGCGAAAACAGGCATGGTCTGTTTTGATTATGAAAAGAAGCGGGTGGGTCTGTTACCCGATGCTGTCAGGCAGGCCTGGACAAATTAATCGCGCCGGTTCCAGATCTTCCAGCTTTCCTCGGCCTGGATGGAAAGCATCTCTCCCCCATTCTGGATGATGGCTCCCTTTCCTTCCCCTTTCTTGAGGAATACCGTTTTAATGGGATTGTACACCAGGTCGAAAAGATAGTGACCAAAACCGATCCCTTCGTATGGAATCTCCGGAGAAGAAAGTACCTCGGGGTACATGCCCGCGGGCGTGGTGTTAATGATCAGCGGGTGCTCGGCAACATCCTCCACGGTCAGTTCTTCATATCTTATGGTATCGGGGTCATTGTGCGGCTTGCGCACCACAAATTTGTAAGGGATGCCCATAGTGGTCAGGGCATAGGCCACGGCCTTTGCGGCTCCTCCTTTCCCCAGGATCAGCGCCCTGTCGTGGGATTTTTTGAGCCGGCCTTCAAGTGAGATCCTGAAGCCGCTGACATCGGTGTTAAATCCCACGAGATTACTATTGTGAATCCTTATGCAGTTACACGCACCGGTTCCCTTTACAATGTCGTCGACCACATTCAAATAGGGCAGCACTTTTTCCTTGTACGGAATGGTCACATTTAAACCAACGACATCGGGAAATTCATCCAGCAATTCAGGGAGTTCGCTAATGTCCAATAGGGGGAAATTCTCATAAACGCAGTCATGAATATCGCCGGCAATAAATTTCTCGGTGAAATACTTTCGCGAAAATGAATGCGACAGCGGAAAGCCGATTAATCCAAACCGCCTCAATGCGTGGAAGCTTTATCAAGGAAAAGATGAAAAGTATCTCCCCGGAGTCCAATACGCATGGTCTCTAGTGAAATGACTTCAGAGGGAGCAATATTGCCCAGGTTCACGTTACAGCCAACAAGCTCAATGAAATACAACTGCTGCCCTTTTTGAGGCGCTTCCCAGATGATCCTTCCCTCAGGTATCTGAGTAAGGATCTCCTGTACCAGCCCTTCACGTACTTCGCCGCTGCCCCTGTAGATGCCCACATTGCCTGATTCCCTCGCTTCGGCGATCACATAACTGGAACCAGCGTTCAGCTCCGCCTTCATTAATTCAATCCACTTATATGGTGGAATAATGTGCGCGGCGTCTTTGCTGCCCACTTCACTCAGGATGGTGCCGTATTTGGTGAGTGTCTCAATGTATCTGCATTTTTCGCTATGCGGAATGTCTATGGATCCATCACTGACTTCCATGTACCTTATGCCATAGTCCTGGCAGGTACTGATATAATCTTCAAACTGGTTTCGGATAATAAATGCTTCGAAGAGCGTACCCCCGAAATACACCGGTATGTCGTAGGAAGTGTATGCTTCAATCTTTTCGCGGAGGTTGGGTGTTACAAACGAAGTTCCGAAACCAAGTTTTACAATGTCCACGTGAGGACTGGCAACACTCATAAACTGATGCACTTCAGTAATGCTTAATCCCTTATCCATCACCATTGTAAGTCCATGTGTCCGGGGCTTGAGAAAACGGTCGGGGATCTGCAAGAGCTTAAAATTCATTCACTTGTTTTTTCTGATTGAAATCGGCCGCCGCAAAAATAGTGAACTATATCGATCTGTTCTTTTTATACCTCGCAATGAGGTCAACTACCTGCTGATGCTGCAGGATGGCCGGATTCAGATCGACCATTTTTTTCAGAAGCCGGGGGGCCCTGCTCATGGCGGCATCCAGCTGAAGTAAGCCTTCCTTTGATTTTCCCATCGCGAAATAGATGAGGCTGAGATAGAACGTGAATATGGCTTTATTGTCGGTATGTGCTCTTGCTGCCGCGACCTGGTCGATGGCTTCCGCATAGTAGCCGCCAGTATAAAGACACCTGATCAAGGCTTCCCAGCTGGAGATATTTCTCGGACGCTGCGCGACCACATTCGAAAAAAACTGTATCGCTTCACGGTACTCACCCATCTGCATCTTGCACTCTCCCATCGCAAGATTATATTCTGGCTGCATCCGGTGGATCTGGAGTGCCGTCTGTAATTGTTTGGCGCCAGTGACCCAGTGCCCTTCGTTAATATAGGTGCAGGCAATCTTGTAATAAAGTTTGCTGTCTTCCGGATTCAGATGCGAGGCCTTGCGATAATAAAACCTGGCCTGGGCGTAGTTTTTAATCTTATCGTAGCAATGCCCGATGGCCTCGTAGATCACGTCTTCGGGCCTCGATAATTCCAGCACGCGTTCCAGGCACTCCACCGCTTCCCTGTATTTCCGAAGACGGATGTAGGCATCCCCCATATTGCGGTAGGCATAGTCGAATTTTTCGTCAATGGCTACGGCATACTTGTACGCATCAATTGCCTTCTCAAATAATTTCAGACCCTGGTAACCCGCACCAAGATTAAACCAGGCCAGTTCGCTGTATGGATCCTGCTCGATGATCTGCTGGTGGAGTTTGATGCTTTCCTCATTGCGGCCGGTGAAATCGGTCCAGAAACAGATCTTGTACAACGCTTCCTCATTGCCGGAATCCTGTTCGAGTATCAGTTTAAGACAGTCAAAGATCTTGTCAAACTCCTCATAATCGTCGTAAACATCGGCCAGTTCGAACAACATCTCAATCCTTTCCCTGCCTTCGAAAAGCGAGAGCGCATTTTCCAGCAGTTCAACGGCCTTTTCCGGCTGGTCGAGCGCGAGATAGACGTCGGTCTTCAGAATGTAGAGGTTGATGTCGTTGCTGTCGAGCAGTTCTGCATGGCCGAGTATCTCCAGCGCCTCGTGATAGCGGCGGGAGGCGATCAGGAGGTCTGCCTTTTTTATATGGAGCATGGCCGAATAAGGGTACTGGTCAATTCCTGCCTCTGCGGCTTCAAGCGCCTGTACCAGGTCTTCGGTGTCATCAAAATAGTCAATTACTTTCTCGAAGGCATCCTCTTCCAGGAAGGAATTGCCCCGGCCGGCTTTCAGGTTCTGGAATTGTCTGATCAGCTCTTTTATCTCATCCTTGTCTTCACCGAATGAATTGTCAGCCATGGATTAATGAAGGTTTTCGTAAAGTAAAACATCCGTCCGGTTTCTCCAATTTTTTCTCCCTCACAATTTATTTATCCCCTTTTGTAACTATTTGCAACGTTTTCTCGTATACATAAGTCAAAGGTTGACAACATTTCCTTAAAGTTTTAAGGGAAACGGTTAAAAAAGTCTTAAAAAAAAGAAGTATATTTGATTCTGTATGCAACGAAAACTTTACGCTAAACTTAACCACATGCTGAAAAAATCCCTACTGTTCGGGCTGATGCTGGGTGTAGTTGCCTTTGCCATAGCGAGCAGCGGCGGCGGAAGAAAACGTTCTGCATTACACAGCCCCATATTCTCCACCTTGCGCCCGTCCGCTGTAATTACGCTGAAGTCAAGACCGGCTACTGCAAACAGCAGCCTGATGTTTTGTAATTCGGGACGAGGGAATATTGTCACCTACAAATCGGTGATCACCTATCAGAAAGGCAATACCATTTACATGGTTCCTTCCCAGTACAGGATGATCAATTCGCCAAGGTTGTCAGTGAGGAATAATCTCAATGCAGTTGATCTCAAGATCAGGCTGCCCCGTTAAACTTTTAATTGAATTTTTTATTTGATCTTCTTACTCTCGTCGTAAGTCATCTCCCTGTATCCGCTGGTAGGGATGTCAAATTTTGAAGCCGGTACAGGGTTCATGTTTATTTTCGACACGGTGTATCGAATGGTCAGGTTCCGCTGGGTAAGCTCATATTCAAGAGGCAGGCCATTCAGATTCCTGAAATGATAATCATACTCTTTATTTTCCGGGATAATTTCTGGGGTATAAAATACTGTGAACGATGAACCATCGCTCATTTTCGCAACTGCCTTGATACACTTATATCCCGCAATCTCTCTCGTCTCGGATGTATTTGTAAAACTAATACCCTGGTATCGGGCATTTTTCTCCTTCCAATTTGCGGCGGTCATCCTGATCAGCAGTTTCTGCCCGCTCACTTCGCGCAACACAACGGCGATACCAGTTTGCGCATCGTGAATGGTGGTGGATGAAAACAGCGCGCTGCTCATCTCTGAGCGGCTCTTGTTTCCTTTCAGGAAGATTGTGGTGATTGCTCCATCAAAGGCGTCAGCCATTCTCGGTTCGGCATTGCCGGTTGTTACTTTCGCTTCGTAGATCAGAGTCAGGTCGGAAAGGTTTTTTTGCCCACGGCAGAGTATAACCGAAGAGCTGAGGATGACGAGTATAAGTATCAGTTTTTTCATATAGTTACGCTGTTAAGACGGATATCATAAAGACGCCAAAAAACTACTTATAGTTGCCTTTCCCGTGTTGCTAACGCTTTTGGGAAGGTTTGTTTTTCGTATCCTGAACCTTTTTCTGTGTTTCCTGCATCTGCTCAAATCTTTCCTGCCATTTGGGCTTGATCTTCGGTTTCTTCCGGTTCGCATCAATCTTCGCAAGGATCTTGTCGTGATCGATGATGTAATTATTAATCGCCCATTGCAACACTAAAGTGATCACATTCGAAACCGTATAATACCAGGTGAGGGCTGATGGCAGCCGGTTGAAGATAAAGAGCAGGATGAACGGAAAAATATAGGGCATGTATTTCAGCGCCGGGTTGTTCTGATCGGGTGTGGTGTTCAGGTTGTAAATCGAAATCAGGAAGCTGGTGCCCACTGCCAGCAGGGTGAACAAGCTGAGGTGACTGCCCAGTCCCCAGACGTGCACAGGAAATGTGATGATCGCATCATAGAGCGAGAGGTCTTTCGCCCAAAGAAAGCCTTCACCCCTTAGCGCAATATTAGAATTAAAGAAACTATAGAGTGCAAAGAAGATGGGTATCTGAAGCAGGGCCGGGATACAACCTCCCAGTGGGTTCACACCAGCTTCCCGGAACAATTTCATCTGCTCAACTCCCAGTTGCTGCTGATCATCACCCAGGCGTTGCTTTATCTTGTCTATCTCAGGTCGAAGCGCCTTCATTTTTGCGCCACTCAGGTAACTGGTGTACACCAGCGGTGAGGTCAGAAGCCGGATAAACAGCGTCAGCAGAAGTATGACGATACCCAAACTTCCCACAAAACCGCGGAAAAAGTCGAAAACCGGCATAACGATGTATTTGTTGATCGGTCGTACGAACGCATAAAAATCCCTTCCCAGGTTCACGATCTTGTCCATCCCCGGAGCCTGCTTTTTGAGCTCTTTGTATTCATTGGGTCCGAAATACAATTGAAAAGGTATGCTGGCAACGGCTCCCAGGGGCAGTTTCGCCTGCAGGTTGGCTGTGGTCTTTGCGATCGACCTCGCCGTATCGTTAGTTTCCTTTACCCAGCTTACTTCCCCGGTATTGAAGGTGTTCTTCGCAATCAGGGTAGTGTTAAAGAATTGCTGTGCCACGCTTACCCACTGTACAGGCTTTTCAAATTTTCTCGAAGTTTTGGACAGCATGTAGTCAAAATCGCCGTCCTCGTAGTAACAGATATTGGTCTGCTGACGTTCGTAGGCAATGTCTTTCTCGTGCTTAATAGGTTCGGACTGCCACGTGAGATTAAAAGCTCCCTGCGTCAGCAGCCGGTCAGCGCCCTGCATCTGTACATTCCAGTCGACCATGTAATCATTAGGTCTGATCACAAATGTATGCGTCACGATGCCGCCGCCGACTTCGGCACTGAATGTTATAGTTTTTGAACCATCGCTGTTGGTGTTAACTTTTCCAGGGTGGAAATACAATTCACCGGCCTCAGCAGCCTGACCCTGTCCTGTATTGAGTGTGTAGGAGATTTTGTCGAATGGGGTGCCTGCCAGCACCACCGGCTTGTCATCATACGATTTGTATTTCTTAAGTTCGACCTTCGCCGGTTGTCCTCCCTTATTTGTGAAACTGATACTCAGCACTTCATTTTCCACCACCAGCAACTCTTCCCTAAGTGGAGCCTTTACAATGTCGGCCGTATCAGTGAGCGCGGTACTTGCCTGTTTCGAAGCGGCAACTGAATCCTGGATCCTTTGAATGAAAGCAATGGAATCGAGCTCACGTTGTTTTTGGGCCTGCAGTTCATGGCTACTTTTAGTAGAAAGAAACAAATAAAAAAACAGTAATACAGCCAGTAAAATAAACCCTATGACCGTATTGCGATCCATGCTACCCATTAGTCGATATTTTTAAGGAGTGCAAAGATAGGGGGTTTACTCCGGCGTGGGTCATCTGCATACGGATGGTCGTCAGATCATCTCCTTCTGCAAAGCCGGATTCTTGACGGCGTTCTTTCTGTCTGAATAGTTTTTTGCCGCACCTATGAAGCTTACAAATATTGGCTGGGGACTTTCGACCGTACTTTTCAGTTCCGGATGGTATTGTACGCCGATAAAAAAAGGATGCCCGGGTAATTCAATGATCTCTACCAGATTGCTTTCCGGATTTTTTCCGCTTGGAACCATCCCTGCCATTTCAAACTGTTGAATGTATTTGTTGTTGAATTCCCAACGATGCCTGTGGCGCTCATTGATCATTCCTTCCCCATATATTTTTTCTGCGAGCGATCCGCTGCGCAGTTCGCAGGGATAGGAACCAAGACGCATCGTACCTCCTTTGGCCGTCACCTTCTTCTGATTTTCCATCAGGTCTATTACCGGGTCGGGGGTGGATGGATTCATTTCTGTTGAATGGGCATTCTTAAGTCCCAGCACATTCTGGGCGAATTCGATTACTGCCATCTGCATCCCAAGACAGATACCGAAAAATGGAAGTTTATGTTCTCTTGAATATTTCACCGCGATGATCTTTCCTTCTACTCCGCGGTGCCCGAATCCCGGTGCAACCAGCAAACCATCAAGATGACCCAGTTTTTCCGATACGTTATCGTCAGTGATAAATTCACTGTGAACATTTACAACCTGAACCTTGCATTCATTCATTGCACCCGCATGAACAAAGGCTTCAAGAATTGATTTATACGCATCCTGCAGTTCGATATATTTTCCGATCAAACCAATGGTAACCCTGCTTTTGGGATACTTGAGCTTGTCGAGAAATTCTTTCCATTTTGTCAATTCCGGCTCCCTGTACTGTGTGATGTTAAGTTTCTTCAGGCAGATCACATCCAGTTTCTCGCGCATCATCGACAATGGGACTTCATAAATGGATGCAGCATCAGCCGCCTCAATAACGGCTTCCTGTTTCACATTACAGAATAGTGCGATCTTCCTGCGTATCTCCGGTGACAAAGCTTCCTCTGTTCTGCAAACAATGATATCGGGGTGCACGCCTTCCTGACTCAGCATCTTCACGCTGTGCTGGGTGGGTTTTGTTTTAAGTTCCTTGGCTGCCTTCAGATAAGGGATGAGGGTAAGGTGCACCACCACGGTGTCTTCTTCCGGCAGTTCCCATTGAAGCTGTCGGAGGGACTCGATGAAAGGAAGGCTTTCGATGTCACCAACCGTGCCGCCAAGCTCAGTAATGATAATGTCGTACTCATTGTTCTGACCCAGCAGCAGCATTCTTCTCTTTATTTCGTCGGTAATGTGTGGTACCACCTGGACGGTTTTTCCCAGGTAGGCGCCATCGCGCTCCTTGTTGATAACGGTTTGGTATATACGCCCTGTGGTCACGTTGTTGGCCTGAGTAGTAAATATGTTCAGGTATCGTTCGTAATGGCCCAGGTCAAGATCGGTTTCTGCGCCGTCTTCTGTAACGAAACATTCTCCATGCTCATATGGATTGAGCGTACCCGGATCAACATTGATGTATGGATCGAATTTCTGGATGGTGACTTTTAAACCACGGGCCTGTAATAATTTTGCCAGTGACGCCGCAATGATTCCTTTTCCCAATGAAGAAGTAACTCCTCCTGTAACAAAAATATACTTGGCCATATGTATTGTTTAAGATTGACCACACCCCAGGAGGTCATACAAAACTACGCCAATTTTTGTTAACAGGACAGCAGTGTTGCGGGGATCTGGAAAACTCGTTGATTTCCGATGGAAATCCGGTGATTAAATAACTTATATCTGGCTGAAACTGTCCGCCTGGAGATGACAACCGGGAATACGGTTCTTATGGTTTCACAATCCTGTCGTAGCTGGCAACAACACCTTTGATCAATGAAGAACTGAATCCCCTGTGCTCCATTTCATTAAGTCCGGCGATGGTGCAACCTTTTGGTGTGGTCACTTTGTCGATTTCGAATTCCGGATGTGATTTCTTTATCAGCAGCAAATCGGCAGCGCCTTTAACAGTCTGGGCAGCAATCAGGCTGGCGGTTGCGGCATCGAAGCCGATCTCAATACCACCCTGGATATTTGCCCTTATGTAGCGCATGGCATATGCCGTACCGCATGCACCGAGCACGGTGGCGGCGTCCATAAGCTTCTCATCAATGGCCACAACCTTTCCGACAGTGGAAAATAATTTATTGATCAATTGCACCTGTGAGTCAGAAGCATTGTGGTGGCTTAGACAGGTCATACTTTCTCTGATGGCTATCGCCGTATTGGGCATGGCTCTGAACACGGGAATGCTGATCTTAATAACGTCCTCCAGATCGCTGATCATCACGCCAGTGACCACGGAAACAAGAATATGGTCGGACGTTATACCCGCAGATATTGACGCCAGCACTTCCTTAACCTGGAAAGGTTTCACAGCAAGGATGATGATCCCTGCCGATGCAACCGCCGCCTTGTTGTCGTCGGTTACGTTTACGCCTTTTTCTTTCAGCGGGGCAAGGGTGACGGTATTTCTCTTGGTCACGGTGATGTCCTCCGCTGCGGCAAACTCGCTCGAGATCAGGCCTTCCGCGATGGCGGTTCCGAGGTTCCCCCCCCCGATTATGGCTATTTTTGATTTCATTGTTAGTAATAAGCTTGATCGGAAGCGAGGTATTGTTGTACATAGTCCTTAACCCCGTTTTCCAGTGAATAAAATTTGTCGTTATAGCCGGCACGGCGAAGCTTGTCCATTTTTGCTTCCGTAAAATACTGGTATTTTTCGCGGATGTCTTCGGGCATGTCGATAAACCGGATATTGGGTTGAAGACCCTGAGCGCTGAAGGTTGCCGCAGCGAGGTCGTAGAACGTTCTGGCCTTGCCTGTTCCAAGGTTATAGATTCCGGGATCCGGCTGAATCTTCATCAGCCAGTAACAAACAACCAGTATATCTTTTACATAGATAAAATCGCGAAGCTGCTGGCCATCGCCATAATCAGGCCGGTGTGAGCGGAACAATTTCACCTCACCGGTTTTTTTTATCTGGTTGAACGCATGCCATATCACGCTCGCCATCCTTCCCTTGTGGTATTCATTGGGGCCATACACGTTAAAGAATTTAAGACCCGCCCAGAATGGAGGTTTGGCTACAGTTTGCAGAGCCCATTTGTCAAAATCATTTTTTGATATGCCATAGGGATTCAACGGAAGAAGCTTCTCTATTACTTCGTGGTCATCATCGTAACCCTGTTCGCCGGCACCGTAGGTAGCCGCTGATGAAGCATAGACCATTGGAATGGCGTGAGTGACGCAGTACTTCCAAACTTCCTTTGAATATTCCAGGTTGAGCTTGCGATGCACCTCGTAATCGAATTCCGTCGTATCGGTCCTGGCACCGATGTGAAACACGAATGACACCTGAGGCTGCCTGTCGGCAAGCCAGCGGAAGAAAGTGTCACGTTCAACAGTATGCGAATAAATTTTATTTTCGAGATTAGGCGTTTTCTCCAGCGTAGAAAACTCATCCACCAGGATAAGATTTCGGAATCCTTTTTGATTCAAAAACCCCGTGAGACAACTGCCAATGAATCCCGCAGCCCCCGTGATGACTATAGCAGGATCAGTTGTTTGCATTAACGCCGATTAAGTTTTCTATGGCAGTATCATATTTTTCCTTCCACGCCGATAGCGTTCCCCAATCCTGTCCATCTACTTCAATAGCATCGCTGGTGACAACACCCAGTTCCTCATATGCCTGATCTCCCATGTATTTTCTGAACTTTCCGAGATCAGCAGGCTTTACTGTCACCACTACGCGGCTTTGAGCCTCACCAAACCAAAATCCGTCTTTACGAATGCGGTAATCTTCCGCTACCACATCGAAGCCCAGGTTTTGGGGAAAGGCAGATTCCATAAGTGTGATAAACAGACCTCCTTCACTTACGTCATGCGCAGAAACTATCAGGTTCTCATTGATCAGGCCCGAAATCTTCTGCTGCATTTTGTATTCAGTATCCAGGTCAAATTGAGGGGCAGGACTGAACTCTACACCATGTATCTTTTTCAAATATTCCGAGGAACTGATATTCTCACTGCTCCGGCCCACAAGGAAGATCAGGTCTCCTTCCTCGCGGAATCCAAGGGTCATCCGGCCGGTAAGGTCTTCGATCAGGCCAACCATTCCGATTGTAGGTGTGGGATAAACTGCCCCCTCGGGATGCTGGTTGTAAAAGCTCACATTGCCTCCGGTAACTGGTGTTTCAAATTTCAGGCAGGCTTCGCCCATACCCTTGATCGCATGCACAAACTGATAATACACTTCGGGATCATAGGGATTGCCAAAATTCAGGCAATTGGTAACACCGAGGGGAAGCCCACCGCTGCACACGATATTGCGGGCGGCCTCACTTACCGCGATCATCGCGCCGACATAGGGATCTGCAAACACATACCTGCTATTGCAGTCGGTCGTCAGGGCCAGTGCTTTCTTTGTCGGCTTGGCCAAAACCACCGCCGCATCGCTGGGATCATTGGTGGACGTATTACCGGTACCCACCATACTGTCGTACTGGGTATATATCCATCTCTTCGAAGCGATATTCGGGGAACTGATCAGTTGTTCGGCTGTTGTCTTGAGGTTGTCGGGAACGATGATCTCTTCGGGATTAAAGGCCTGCACCTTTTTGAAATATGCAGGTTCCTTGTAAGGCCGGTCGTATTGCGGCGCGCCTCCACCCAAAACCAGCTCATAGGCGGGAATCTCAGCTTCCAGTTCGCCATTCATGTAGAAACGAAGCAGACCATCACCGGTTACTTCTCCAATTTGTGAGCAGGGCAGGTCCCATTTATCGAATATGCGTAGTACGTCGTCTTCCTTTCCCTTCTCAACCACCATCAACATTCTTTCCTGACTTTCGCTGAGCAGAAGCTCCCAGGTTTTCATGTTCTTTTGCCTCGCGGGGACCTTGTCGAGATCAATGCGCATCCCTACCTCACCTTTAGCGCTCATCTCGGCAGTGGAACAAATGATCCCCGCTGCGCCCATGTCCTGCATACCCACGACGGCGCCGGTGGTCAATACCTCGAGGCAGGCCTCGAGTAATTTCTTTTCCTGAAACGGGTCTCCCACCTGCACGGCTGGCAGTTCTTCGTTACTTTCCGCAGTGATCTCCGCCGAGGCAAACGAGGCCCCGCCGATTCCATCCTTCCCAGTTGCCGAGCCTACAAAGAATACAGGGTTGCCGATGCCTTTGGCGGTTGCTGAGATAGTGGTGCCTTCTTTTAATATGCCCACACTCATCGCATTCACAAGGGGGTTGGTATGATAACAATCTTCAAAATAGATCTCCCCTCCCACCGTGGGCACGCCAAAACAATTGCCGTAGTGTCCAATCCCCTTTACCACACCAGCAAGCAGGTGGCGGGTTTTTGTTTCGGCCAGGCTGCCGAATCGCAATGAGTTAAGCGAGGCCACCGGCCTTGCGCCCATGGTAAAGATGTCACGGTGTATTCCGCCCACCCCCGTGGCCGCTCCCTGGAAGGGCTCTATTGCGGAAGGATGATTATGCGACTCGATCTTGAATACCACCCCGTAGCCATCACCGATATCCATCAAGCCGGCATTTTCGTCGCCCGCCTTAACCAGCATCCTTTTGCCATCCCGAGGAAGGGTTTTGAGCCATTTGATCGAATTCTTATAGCTGCAATGCTCACTCCACATGCCGCTGAAGGCACAGAGTTCATTAAAATTGGGCACCCTGCCCAGTTTTTCCCTGATGAGTTCAAATTCTGCTGCTGTGATCCTGAGTTGCTCGGCGGTATGAACGGTTACTTCCATGATAGCGTATGGTAGAAGATAATGTTGAGGTGCAAATATACAATCAGAACCTTGCCGGTATTTTACATTTAGGTTATTTGCGAGTACATTTAGAGAATGAAAGACCGGAATAAGATCCTTTTTGTCTGTAACTCGACCTGGGGAATTTATAAATTCCGGATCAATCTTATCCGCCAGCTAATCGCCGCAGGATTAGAAGTCTACGTGCTGGCTCCCCGAGATCGCTACACTGAAGTCCTCCACAATGAAGAAGGTCTCAATTATATTCCACTTGAAACACTTCGGCCTACCAGTTTTTCCCTTCGCGGAGACTGGAAACTTTACCGGGAGTTACTGGGTCATTACCGTCGGCTTCAACCCGACCTCATCTTTCATTACACTATCAAACCAAATATTTATGGCAGCCTTGCAGCCCGAAGAGCAGGCTGCCTTTCTGTTGCCGTGATAACCGGCCTGGGTTATACTTTCCTGAATAATGGCTGGATGCGGAAACTCGTGACTCGCATGTATCGTTTTGCGCTGGCCAGGACAAAAGAAGTCTGGTTCCTCAATCACGATGACCAGGAAACCTTCGTTCAGGAGAATATAATCAAATCATCACAGTCTTTTCGCTTGCCTGGCGAGGGGGTAGATGAAAAATTCTTCAAGCCTTCGGGGCACTACGAAATACGACCGGTGATTCGGTTTCTGCTGATTGGGCGGATCATACGCGAAAAAGGGATTGCGGAATTCGTGGAAGCCGCCGCAACGCTGAAACAACAGGGTTACCAGGTGGAATGCCTGGTCGCCGGTTTCTACGACCACGACAACCCGGCTTCCATACCTCACCGGCAATTCTTCGACTGGATTCGAAGCGGCGTAATCACCTATCTCGGCGCCAGTGACGATGTCCGGCCCTTTTTAAACCAGGCCGATTGTGTAGTACTGCCTTCCTACAGCGAGGGCCTGCCATTAACCCTACTTGAGGCTGGTTGTTTGTCGCTGCCGCTTATCGCTACCAATGTCCCCGGCTGCCGGGAAATCATTTCTGATGGTGTCAACGGGTATTTATGTCTTCCACGGAATGGTCCGGCTTTGGCTCATGCCATGTCGGATTTTTATAATTTGTCCCCGGCGGAGCGTATGGCCATGGGCAGGTCCGCAAGAACTATAGTGTTGAAGCACTTCACCCAACGGAAAATTCATGCGATCTACTTCAACAGGATCTCGGCCATGCTGGACAGAAAACTTGAACACCCGGCAAGCTTGCCCCAATTTAAACAAGGCAGCTGATGCAATGGCTGCTCTTCCTGTGCTGGGCAGCAGGTATCAGTTTGCTGATCCACCGATGGCGTTTTTTTCATTCAGCAGGTCTAAGAAATGGGTTATTCATTTTCATCTTTCTGCTTTACGGCACCGTCGGATGCCTGCACGTCTGGATTGCCTGGAACTATTATCCTGCGCATGGTGACATCTGGAATTTCTTTCAATGGAGCCTGGAAATAAAGAAAACCATTTTGCATGATCCAGGATCCCTGGGGAAATATTATAGTACGCAGGGCCTGGACATGGGCCTTACCAGCAACCATTCGGGCTGGACCCGCTGGCAATACCAACTGATCGTGTTGGTATATGCCTGCTTTAACTTTCTTAGTTGGGATAACGTCTATACGAACACGCTCCTGTTTTCATTCTTCACGTTGATTGGAAAAACCTTGTTCTTTAAAGTGCTGAACCGTCGCTACCCAAGGGCATTGTTGTCAACGGTCTTCCTCAGCTTCTTCATTCCCTCGGTTGTCTTCTGGACCTCACCTATACACAAAGAAGGCGTCCTCATCATTTGCTTCGGACTACTTCTGTCGGGAATCGACGGAATGATGCGTCGGCAGGTATCTGTTCGGAATACTGTGTTTGTGTTGCTCTCGCTGGTCATCATTTTCCTGATCAGGAAGCTGGTGCTGCTAAGCCTCGTGCCGGCAATCGTGCTGTGGATGCTGGTCGAGAGGTGGCCGCTGAAACAAAGGGCAATATTGCTGGTGGCTGCTGCCTCCGCCATCCTGTTTTTGCTGATAAGCATGGTCAGTCCGGTCTCAACGAAAATTCTGGCGCTTATTGCTTCACGTCAATCGGAATTTCTGGCGCTCGAGGGGGGATCAAAACTTGTCGTGCCTCTGCTAACCAACAGCGCCGGTTCATTCTTTCATGGGCTGCCCTATGCACTGCTTAATGGGTTCCTTATGCCACTTCCGGGTACCGGCGGACAAGTCATCTACAGCGTTTTTGGGCTTGAGACAATATTTCTATGGCTGTTTGCCGGTTGGGGACTGTTTTTACTGTTGAAGTCCGAAAGCCCCTACGCCCCTCCTGATGGTTTTAGGATCTTTTCGGCGCTCTTCGCGATATCAGCCTGCTTACTTATCGGTTACATCATACCTTTTGCCGGATCCATCATTCGCTACCGGAGCATCTTGCTCCCCTTTTTATTCCTACCCTTCTTCCCTACAGTTTGTGAGCACACCCGTTTTGCGAAACTACATCTGCAAATTCTTCGGCTGCTGGTGCCAAAAACAAATTAAATCAATTTATAATATTTATTTTTTCTCTTCCTTTGCTGTTTTTTAAGAGCTTTTTAAAATAAAAGGACATTTTTTTCATCAAAAGTGAAAATGGACTTTATTTCGGATGGAAAAAGGCTTCCCGTTTTAAAAATTTCGTTTATTTGCGTTACTCAAAAAAAATATAGATGGAATCACTAAGATTTAAGGCAATTAATGATCTCACGGCTTCCCAGAATGGGGTGGATCTCGGCCAGTCAACCAAAATTACTGCTATCTTCAACGAGAACGTTTTCACTATGAAGGTCGCCAGGGAATTCCTGAGCGATGATGCTTTCAAAAGTCTCAGCGCTTCCATAAAAGGTGGAAAAAAAATCGATCGTTCCGTGGCTGCACAGATAGCTGCCGGTCTGCGTCAATGGTCTGAATTGAAAGGAGTTACTCATTTTACCCACTGGTTCCAACCCCTCACAGGGTCGTCGGCTGAAAAGCATGATTCCTTTTTTACACTCAAAAGTGATGGCACGCCCATCGAACAGTTCGACGGCGACACACTCATTCAGCAGGAACCCGACGCTTCTTCTTTCCCAAGCGGCGGCCTGAGAGCAACTTTCGAAGCCCGGGGGTATACTGCCTGGGATCCTTCATCTCCTGCTTTCATCATGGATATCTCCGGAGGTAAAACCCTCTGTATACCGACCATATTTGTTTCTTATACAGGCGAGCTGCTCGACTACAAGGCTCCGCTGCTGCGGGCCCTTGAGGCCCTTAACAAGACAGCAGTTGAGGTATGTAATTACTTCGACAAAAACGTCACCAAAGTAACCGCCACCCTCGGCTGGGAACAGGAATATTTTGTTATAGACCAGGCAATGTTCAATGCCCGGCCTGATCTGCTTGCCAGTGGACGGACAGTTTTCGGTCATGCCCCTGCAAAAGGACAGCAGCTGGAAGACCATTATTTTGGTTCCATACCTGAAAGAGTATATGCCTTCATGCGCGATTTCGAAACCGAATCATACCGCCTCGGCATTCCTTTACGAACAAGACATAATGAAGTGGCTCCGGCCCAGTTCGAATGTGCTCCCATCTTCGAAGACGTCAGCGTTGCCGTTGACCACAACACTCTCGTGATGGACATCATGGACCGCGTGGCCCGCAGGCACAACCTCAGGGTGCTCCTGCATGAAAAACCATTTGCTGGTATAAACGGCAGTGGAAAACATAATAACTGGAGCATGGCTACCGATACGGGCGTTAACCTGCTTGCACCCGGTAAAACGCCAAAGACCAACCTGATGTTCCTCACTTTCTTTGTGAACATCATCAAAGCCGTACACGACTATTCGGATGTCCTTCGCGCCTCCATCGCATCTGCGGGTAATGATCACCGCTTGGGCGCCAACGAAGCTCCTCCTGCAATTATTTCCGTATTCATCGGTCAGTACCTCACCAAAGTGCTCGAAGACCTCAAGCAACGTGTGGGCGACAAATTCGATGAGCAGGACGAAGCGATCCTTAAACTGGATCTGCACAGAAGCATACCCGAACTGCTGATGGACAATACCGACCGTAACCGTACTTCACCATTCGCCTTCACCGGCAACAAGTTCGAATTCCGCGCCGTAGGCTCCGCGGCCAACTGCGCCAATGCGATGACTGTGCTGAACACCATCATGGCCGCCACTTTAAAACAATTCAAAAAAGATGTTGATCAGCTGATCGAAAAGGGTGAGAAAAAAGAAATAGCCATCATGCACGTAATCCGTGAATCAGTAGTGAGCAGCGAAAAAGTGCTTGTTTGAAGGCGACGGTTACAGCGATGACTGGCATAAGGAAGCCGAAAAAAGAGGCCTTCCGAATGTTCGGACCACACCACTTGCCCTGGACGCTATGATTACCGAAAAAGCAAAACAGCTATTCGAATCCAATCATGTGTACAGCCACATAGAGCTGGAAGCGAGGCACGAGATTGAGCTGGAGAAATATATCAAGAAAGTGCAGATCGAGGCCCGCATCATGGGCGAGATGGCAACCGGTCATATTCTTCCTGCTGCTATCCGGTACCAGAATGTACTGATCACGAATATCCAGGGATTAAAATCCATCGGGCTTCCCGAATCGGCATATGCAAACCAGAAACAGATCCTTGAAAAGATCTCCGAACACATCAGCAAGGTTAGTGACATGGTCGAAAAAATGATCGATGCTCGCAAGAAGGTGAACGCGATCACAGATACCCGTGAGAAAGCGATTGCTTATGGCGACCAGATCAAGGAGGCGTTCTTCGACAAGATCCGATACAACGTGGACAAACTTGAATTACTTGTTGGCGACGACTATTGGGCGCTGCCAAAGTACAGAGAGATGTTGTTCCTCCGCTAAAAACATATTCAACGAGAAAAGCCCCGGAAATACTCCGGGGCTTTATTATTTCCTACCAATGAATTACTGACCTATCCTTTCCCTGACCCATTTGAGGGCGATCTCCAGCTGCTGCTTCATAGACAGGCGGGAATTGTCAAGTACCAGTGCATCGTCTGCCTGTCGCAGGGGGCTTACCTCCCGGTGTGAATCGATGTAGTCCCGCATTTCCAGGTTGGTCTTTATTTCTTCGAGGGTTACATTGGGATTCTTTTCATACAGCTCCTTGAATCTTCTTTCCACCCTGATCGCGTTGTCGGCAGTCATGAATATTTTCAGTTCCGCTTCCGGGAACACCACAGTGCCGATGTCCCTGCCATCCATAACAATTCCCTTCTTTTTGCCAAGCCCCTGTTGCAATGCCACAGCAAAATCCCGCACCGCTTTTATCGACGCTATCTCGCTCACTTTCTCCGCCACCACCAGGTCGCGGATCAGGTATTCCACGTTCTCGCCGTTCATGTGGGTTTCGGTCTGATTGCTTTTGGAATTATAGAGAAATTCAATGTAGATGTTCTTCAAAGCTTCCTGGACCGATTTGGGTTTGGTCCAATCGATGTGATTGCGAAGAAAGTAAAGTGTGATGGCGCGGTACATGGCGCCGCTGTCGATGTAGATGTAGTTCAGTTCGGTAGACAACTGGCGCGCAAGTGTGCTCTTCCCGCAGGAAGACCAGCCATCGATGGTAATAATTATCGGATTCTTTGCGGAAGACATCCAGCAAAAATGCAACAAAAAAATGAGGTTCCGTGGAGAGGATTTGTATCACCGAACCCTGTTTCAACCAATTGAAACAAAAAACCGGAAGCGTTTGCTTCCGGTCTGTTTTATCAGGCTTCTGATTTTTCTTTTGTTGGTTCTTTGAGCGTGAATTGAATTTTGCTCTTTTCTTCATTCATGTGCGCCAGCATGATGTCGCCCTGTTTGATATTCATACTGAGTATCTCTTCAGCAAGCGGATCTTCCAGGTACTTCTGTATAGCCCTGTGCAAGGGACGCGCACCGAACTGAACGTCGTAACCCTTTTCAGCAATGAAGTTCTTTGCCTCCTCAGCCAGCTCAATGCTGAATCCGAGCGTTGACAACCTCTTCATCACACCCTTCATCAGGATGTCGATGATCTGGAAGATATTTTCCCTGGTGAGTGAATTGAAAATAACCACATCGTCAATACGGTTAAGGAATTCGGGAGAGAAAGTTCTCTTCAGCGCTTTTTCAATAACCGCCTTGTTGTTTTCTTCACTGTTTTGCGTTCTCGACTGTGTGGCAAAACCCACACCTTCGCCGAAATCTTTCAGCTGACGTACGCCGATGTTGGAGGTCATGATGATGGTTGCATTCTTGAAGTCCACCTTGCGGCCGAGACCATCAGTCAGCTGTCCATCGTCCAGGACCTGAAGCAGGATATTATAGATGTCCGGATGTGCTTTTTCAATTTCATCCAGCAGGATCACTGAATAGGGTTTCCTGCGAACTTTTTCAGTAAGCTGGCCACCTTCTTCATAACCGACATATCCGGGAGGCGCTCCGATCAAACGGCTGACCGTAAACTTCTCCATGTATTCGCTCATGTCGATCCGGATGAGCGCATCTTCGGAATCAAACATATAACGGGCAAGGGCCCTGGCAAGTTCGGTTTTACCTACACCAGTCGGACCAAGGAAGATAAAGGTACCGATCGGCTTCTTGGGATCCTTCAGGCCTACACGGTTACGCTGGATGGCTTTTACCACTTTGGTGATAGCGTCGTCCTGACCTACTACCATGCCGCGCATTTCTTCCGACATTTTCCTCAGCTTGTCGCTTTCGGCCTGCACCATTCTCTTTACCGGAATGCCGGTCATCATGCTCACCACTTCGGCAATTGCTTCCTCGTCGATTGGATAACGTTTGTGTTTGCTTTCCTCCTCCCAATGGTTCTTGGCTTTCTCCAGGTCTTCCTGCAAACGTTTTTCAGTATCTCGCAGTGACGCGGCTTCTTCGAACTTCTGACTCTTGACCACTTTGTTCTTTTCCACCTTTACATCTTCGATCTTCTTTTCCAGATCGAGAATCTCCTTGGGAACATTGATGTTTTTCAGGTGCACTCTTGCGCCCACCTCATCGAGTACGTCTATCGCCTTGTCGGGCAAAAGCCGGTCGGTGATATACCTGTCGCTGAGTTTAACACAGGCATCAATTGCCTCGTCGCTGTAGTTGACGTTGTGGTAGTCTTCGTATTTCGACTTGATGTTGTTCAGTATCAGGATGGTTTCGTCCACACTTGGCGGCTCAACCATGACTTTCTGGAACCTTCTGTCGAGTGCACCATCCTTTTCGATGTACATCCTGTACTCGTCGAGGGTCGATGCACCAATGCACTGCAGTTCGCCGCGGGCGAGCGCTGGTTTGAAGATGTTTGAAGCATCCAGCGAACCGCTGGCACCTCCCGCTCCAACGATGGTATGAATTTCATCGATGAAGAGAATGACGTCCCTGTTTTTTTCCAGCTCGTTCATTATCGCTTTCATGCGTTCTTCGAACTGACCACGGTATTTGGTTCCCGCAACAAGGGCAGCAAGATCAAGGGAGATGACTCTCTTATCGAAAAGTACCCTGGAAACTTTGCGTTGCACAATACGGAGTGCGAGCCCTTCGACAATGGCCGTTTTGCCCACGCCTGGTTCACCAATCAGTATCGGGTTGTTTTTCTTTCTCCTGGAAAGGATCTGGGATACTCTTTCGATTTCACTCTCACGTCCTACGATTGGATCCAGTGATCCATTCTCTGCAAGGCGGGTGATGTCTCTGCCGAAATTGTCCAGCACAGGGGTTTTACTCTTGGCTGTACCTGCAGAACGAGATTTTTGCTGTGAATACTTTTTTTCCTCGTCAAAGTCATCATCATTTTCTTCCGCGTATTCACTTCTCACGTCGTTGCTTTTAACCACTCCAAGTTCGTTTCTGAAAAGATCATAATCCACGTCAAATTGATTTAGGATTTGAGTAGCAATGTTTTCTTTATTCTTCAGGATGGAGAGCATCAGATGCTCTGTTTCAACTGTGGGACTTTTTAGGGCCTTTGCCTCGAGCACGGTGACCCGAATCACCTTTTCTGCCTGTTTGGTCAATGGCAGACTATTAATATTGGCAATGTTCTTACCGGTTTTGTCCTTCACTGCAAGTTCTACCTCTTTCCGCAATTCATAAAGATCGATATTGAAACTCTTTAAAATGCGAACCGCAGTATTGTCGCCTTCCCGGATGAGCCCGAGCAGCAAATGCTCGGTTCCGATAAAATCATTACCCAACCTTAACGCCTCTTCCCTGCTAAATGAAATGATCTCTTTTACCTGGGCTGAAAAATTGTTGTCCATTTTTCTAGTTTGTTGGGTGTGATACAATAATAACAAATATTTTTGACTTCTATTGTCCTGATAATTAAAGCACTGTTAACAATTAAAGTAGTCATGAAGGTCAAAATTGATACCAGAGAGAAAATGCATGTCATAAGGATTGATGAGTCGTCTCTCGCTGCTAATATGACAGAAAAGTTGGACGATTGTTTAATGCCTTTGCTAAAGCAAAACGTTAAAAACGTCGTTATTGATATGTCAGACATTAAAACCGTTGATAATGCTGCTGCCAGGCATCTGCTCAACCTTCAGCAACGCTTCATCGATTTGGGTGCATCCTTTCTCTGTTGCAATCTGGACAAGCCTCTCCGGGATTCGCTCAATGAACTTGGTATTCTGGAAAATCTCAATACCACTCCGACGATCAGCGAGGCAAGTGACATCGTTATGATGGAAGAACTGGCAAGGGAATTCGGAGAAAACTGATAATATGTCTTTAAAAACCTATGCCGTCATTGTGGCCGGTGGATCCGGAAGCAGGATGGGTAACGAAATTCCTAAACAATACCTTAGCCTGCTTGGGAAGCCCATTCTTCAGCATACCCTTGAAGCATTCATTCAAGCGCTTGACCAGGCATTGATCATCCTGGTTGTACATCCTTCACACGTGCAGCAGGCCAGTGCTATATCCGCTTTTATTCAACCACCACACGAGATCGACATCGTCCAGGGAGGCAGTACCCGGTTTTCGTCGGTAAAGGCGGGCCTCGACCGGATTGATGACACTGATGCGATCGTATTCATTCACGATGCGGTCCGCTGCCTCGTTTCACCCGCACTCATACAATCCTGTCTCAGGGCTACGCTGAAAGATGGCAATGCAGTGCCGGCGGTGACTTCTGTTGAAAGCATCAGGATTCAAACGGAAGAAGGCAGTCATTCTTTTGACCGACAGAAGGTGAAACTGGTTCAAACTCCCCAAACCTTTCGCACGGGTCTTATCAAGTCAGCATATGCGATGGCTCCTCATGATCACTTCACCGACGATGCTGCCGTTTTGGAAAGTACAGGTGCCGCTATACACCTTGTTGAGGGGGAAAGAACGAATATCAAACTCACCTGGCCGGTAGACATGTTGCTCGCAGAACAGCTATTGGCTTCAAACAAACCCCATGCCTAGCATTCAAATGAAGTTCCGTTTAACGATCAGAGCCACCCATTCCTGAACGGATTGATTATATTCAGTGGCTGGGCTTTCCTGACATGACTGTAGTTTTCCTTTTGGGGACCGAAGCGATTGTAGAACGCCGCCACCCGGGGTAGTTCTGAGCCCTCGAAATCAAACTGGAAGGGTGTTCCGGAATTTAGCCTGAGGAACTGATCGATAAACCAATATGTTACCCTGGCCTTTCTTCCCGCTTCTGTTGGGGCAGCCACCAGGTAATAGTGTCTTTTGTTGCAATGAAAGATCAGGGCGCCAAAGATCAGTTCACCAGTTCTGAGGTCTTTAATGCCACAGGGCGACACCTGGTCGCGTGCGAGGGCTGCTTCGCAGAGCACCCCGAGCCTTTGATAACTATCGTCATCAAGGTGCTTCTGCAGATGTCCATATGTAGCGCGGTAGATTTCGATCACCTGTTCATAACTGATTTTTTCGATAGGTCCACAGTGCCGTTCCGATGCTTTTCTAAGATTGTTGGTGCATTCCATGCTATAGCCGGTCCTGATTTGCTCGTAGTGCTGATCAAGAGAGATGATCAGATTCGTTCGCGGAGTAAGGCGGAATCCGGGGAGGCTACCAATATTGCCTGTATTGAAGTCGACTAGGGGAAAATGCCGGGCCAGGGTCTGGAAGATGATGAAAATGCTTTCCCGGGATAGCGGGGCACCACAAACAGAAAGGCGTTGAATGAAGGCGGCCTGATAAACATAGCGGATGCCGAACTTTCTTTTCCAGGCGAAGGGCAGGATGGTCTGATAGTCTTCAACCACGATGCCGCCCCAATTTTCGGCGATGGCATCCAGGTAAAAACTATAATGATAGATGAGGCCCTCGACCGAACGGGCGATGCAGGCGTCCCACTTGCTGGTGTCAATCTCTTCGCGCCGGAGGTATCTTATCTCTGCTGCCATAATGAGGTCGCCCTTTGCTATCTGCCCCTGCCTTTGAATATGATCCGGAAGGTTTCTCCTATGATCCTCATATCCAGCGCAAGAGACATGTTTTCGACATAATTTAGCTCGATCTTTGTTCGTGTAACCATCTCCGGTACATTCTCGGCGTAGCCGAAACGAACCATCCCCAGCGAGGTGATACCGGGCCGCACTCCAAGCATTCGTTCAAATGTCGGCACCTCTTTTTCAATCTGAGCGATATAATGTGGGCGTTCGGGTCTTGGTCCCACAATACTCATATCGCCTATTATTACATTCCACAACTGCGGAAGTTCATCTAGTTTCCAACGACGCATCGTTCTTCCCCATGGAGTGATCCTCGGATCGTTGTGAGCTGACAACTGAGGCCCTTCTTCTTCAGAATGCAGAAACATCGACCTGAACTTGCGTATGTAAAATGTCTTCCTGTGCTTACCCATTCTCTCCTGCACAAATATTACCGGTCCTTCCGACGACCGCCATACCCTGAGCACCACGTAAATGATCAGTGGAAAGAGCAGGATCAGGGCAAGTATGGAAACGAGCACATCTGCAAGTCTTTTGACAACAAACATCCAGGGTTTCATCACGTGGATTATTGACTGAACACGGTTCTATTGCTTGTTTTTATCTTCTGCAAGATCTGGTGAGCCACGTCCATGGCACGAAATCCATCAAATTCAGAAACGGGGGTAGGTGTATTATTCACTATCGCATCCCTGAATTTCTCAAGCTCATAACGGATTGCATTGATTTCAGGAATCACCGGGTTGGAAACAGCGATGGTTCTTGTACCGCCCGAAGGCGTGTCCAGGTCGAAGGTGAAGGCGTCGAGATCCTCGGCCGTCTTCAGCCTGATGATCTCCGTTTTCTTTTCCAGGAAATCGACTCCGATGTAAGCATCCTTCTGAAATATCCGCATCTTCCGCATCTTCTTCATAGATATTCTGCTGGAGGTAAGATTAGCTACACAACCATTGTTGAATTCAATCCGAACGTTGGCAATGTCCGGCGTTTCCGTCATTACGGTAACTCCATTTGCAGCTATTGACTTCACTTCACTTTTCACGAGGCTGAGAATGATATCTATGTCATGTATCATTAAGTCGAGGATCACACTCACTTCGGTACCACGGGGGTTAAACTGTGAAAGTCTGTGCACTTCGATGAACATTGGATTCAGGGAAAGATTTTCGATCGCAAGAAAGGCAGGGTTAAAACGTTCCACGTGGCCCACCTGCATTTTTATTTTTGATTCCTGCGTGAGTTTCAATAATTCCCTCGCCTCGTCCATGGTATTTGCTAACGGTTTTTCCACAAATACGTGCTTGCCTTTTCTGATGGCTGTACGGCACAATTCAAAATGATGATTGGTAGGCGCAACAATGTCTACAGCATCAACGGCATCCATAAGTCTGTCAGCGTCCAGAAACCTTGCCAGCTGGTATTTCTGGCTCACTTCCTGCGCAGCAACATCTCCCGGATCATAGAAACCCACCAATTCCACTCCTTCAATTTGATTCCAGTTTCCCAGATGAAATTTACCCAGGTGCCCTACCCCGAACACGCCGACCTTTAACATAGAATTGCTCATTCCTCCAAAGATAACCACATTGAAATCACTTTGTATTTCGTAATTTGTATACGAGACTCTAACCACTTATTTCGTACTTAAACAGACCTACTTGACTGAAACTATTATTAATCTGGAAACTGTTAACCCCATCGAATTTTTTGGCGTCAACAATGGTAAACTTGACATTCTTAAGAAAAAATTTCCCCTGCTGAAAATCCTTTCCCGCGGCACTCAGCTCAAACTCAGTGGTTCGCCCGAACAGGTTGATTCGGCAAAAGAAAAGATCGGCCTGCTGGTGCAGTATCTCCAGCGCAACGGGCATATGAGTGAAAATTATTTCGAACAGATCCTTGGTGGTGATGACGCGGAAAGTGTTGACAATTTTATCGACCGCAATCCTAATGAAGTGCTGGTATTCGGTCCAAACGGAAGAACGGTCCGAGCCAGAACTGCCAATCAGAAACGCATGGTTTCTGAAACGGACAAAAACGACATTGTTTTCGCCATCGGTCCCGCAGGTACGGGCAAAACCTACACTGCTGTGGCCCTTGCGGTCCGCGCCTTGAAAAATAAACAGGTAAAGAAAATCATCCTCACGCGCCCCGCAGTTGAGGCGGGCGAAAGTCTTGGCTTCCTGCCTGGTGATTTGAAAGAAAAGATCGATCCCTACCTTCGTCCCTTGTACGATGCACTCGATGATATGATACCCGCCGACAAACTTGGGTACTACATGAGCACAAGAGTGATCGAAATCGCGCCGCTGGCTTACATGCGCGGGAGAACGCTCGACAATGCTTTTATCATATTAGATGAAGCCCAGAATGCCACTGACCTGCAAATAAAAATGTTCCTTACCCGTATCGGCGCCAACGCTAAGGCGATTATCACCGGCGACATTACACAGATCGACCTGCCCAAAAATCAGCGCAGCGGTTTGGAGAAGGCGGTGCGCATACTCAAGGACATCGACGGCATCGCACATATCGCCCTGGATGAAGAAGACGTGGTGAGGCACCGGCTGGTTAAAGCTATCATCAGGGCATATACTAAAGAATCTGAACAATGAGAATGATCTTCGTGGCAATTGTTTTGTTCCTGATCCATGCCTGTTCGGGTGGCGGATACGAAAAAGCAGAAAATGCCCAGGATGCGGGTCGCGAATTTATCCGCGCCTCGCTTGATGGTGACTACAAAAAGGCGCGCTTCTACATGCTGAAGGATACAACTAACGTGCTGCTTATCGATCAACAGCAACGCAATTACCAACAGCTCAGCAACACTGAAAAGGCACAGCGAAGAGAGTCCACAATCAGGCCGCTTTCGATCAGCAACCTTAATGACAGCACTGTCATCTACACTTATTTCAATACCTACAATACAGCAGATACTACGGTGATGACTGTTGTAAATGCAAGGAATAACTGGCAGGTCGATCTTAAAACGATACTGAAACATTAGACCCCTCCTGCGCACAGCAACACAAGGCGGAGACCACATATAGCGATAAATTCACTTATTTTGCAGGTATGATGACTGTTTCACACCCCTGGCACGGCGTGCATTACGGAAAAAATGCACCCCGGGTTGTTAATGCAATTATTGAAATCCCACAGGGATCGCGGGCAAAATATGAAGTAGACAAAGACAGCGGATTGCTGAAGCTTGACCGGATCATTTATTCCTCGTTTTATTATCCCTGTAATTACGGGTTCATACCGCAGACCTATGGAGAAGACAAGGATCCGCTAGATATCCTGGTGATCACTTCTCTTCCGGTACAGGCAATGTGCCTGATGGAAGCCAAAGTACTTGGCGTGATGCACATGGTTGACAGTGGCGATGCTGATGACAAGATCATCGCCATCGCAGCCAATGATCCCAGTGTGAATCACTACAATAATCTCGAAGAACTGCCCAAGCATTTCTTCGATGAGCTCAGGCATTTCTTCGAAGAATACAAGAAACTGGAAAATAAGACGGTTAAGGTTGATGAATTGGGCGACAAGCATACCGCCCTGCATGTAATAGAAGATGCGATCAAGCTCTACGCCGATACTTTCAGTAAGAAACCATGAAGACCAATCCGATGGACATCCAGGTTTACATCATATTGATCATGGTTGGCCTGGCTGCAGGAATATTGAGCGGTATGGTAGGCGTTGGCGGAGGCATCATCCTGGTACCCGCTATGGTTTTGTTCTTCCAGTACACCCAACACCAGGCTCAGGGCACCTCCCTTGGCGTACTCACTTTTCCGGTTACCATTCTTGCATTCCTTTCTTATTACAATGATTGTCGCAGTTCCGGCACTCCCATCGAATTCAAAGTGATCGGCCTGATAGCGGTCGGCTTCCTGGTGGGCAGTTTTTTTGGTTCCAAAATAGCTGTGCGGCTCGACCAGGAAACATTGAAAAAAATTTTCGCCGTCATCCTCTTTTATACGGCCTTTAAGATGCTCAACTGGGACCAGACGCTACTCAGATGGATCAAAACCATATTCCCCTGACTTGGCAGATCCTCACACCCATATGACCGATCAGCAGCTGATGGACAATTTCAGGGCTGATCATGAAAATCACTGGCTGGGAACATTATTTCAGCGTTATACCCTTCTGTTGTTCGGCGTATGTATGAAATACCTGAAAAATGAAGAAGAGGCCAGGGACGCCGTACAACAGGTATTCCTGAAAGCCATCACCGAACTGCAGAGATATTCAGTACAGTATTTCAAATCATGGGTGTATATGGTGGCAAAAAATTATTGCCTGATGAAGCTCAGAGACAAGCAGGCAAAACCCCTCGCAGAAATCGACGAGCACCAGATCCCCGACCCGTCCGATCCTTCAGCGAAGTATCTGCATATTGAGAAAGACCGGCAGCTCGAACTGATGAACCAAAGCCTCTCGGATCTGAACCCCGACCAGAAACAATGTGTAACTTTATTCTATCTGGAAAAGAAATCCTACCAGGAGATCTCTGCCGCCACTGGCCACTCCGTGATGAAAGTCAAAAGTCATATCCAGAATGGAAAAAGAAATTTAAAAATTCTCATGGACAAAAAAGCTAATCCTGATCACGGATGAATTTTATGCCGGACGACCTGTTGAACATATTAAAAAACAATAATCAGAACATAGACAATCAAAAACTGATGGACTATGTAAACGGCCGGCTTTCCCCCGAGGAAAAACACGAGGTAGAGAAATGGATGATTGATGAACCATTTTTCAGTGAAGCTGCCGAAGGTCTCCAGGAAGTAAGCAGTGAAAAACTGGTTACGAAATCGGTGGAACAGATCAACAGGCAGCTCCGCCTGTATCTGAGAGAAAGAAAAAACAAAAAAAGAATTCGGAGACTACTCCCCATTACCTTCTGGACCTATGTTGCGATTGTTGTAATACTGCTGATTGCAATAATTACCTGGTTGGTCGTGAACCGGATAAAAGCAGGCTAAAATTTCTACTGGTACTGCACATAAACCGGTCTGGGTTTCAGCGCCAGCAGATCCCTGGGACCCATCAGCCTGCTATTGGCCATTTTAATATCATTCTTATAGAAGATCTTGAAACCGGTAAACTGGACCGGCTCCCTGTAGATGAAGTTTTGATAGGTCCCGACCTTTCTCGAAGGTTCTCCCCATCCATCCATGTGCATCACCACCTGTACTTCAGGCGCAAGCTTGATCTGTTTGTAGTTAGTCACCATCCTTTGTGTAAACCGGTGAACCACCAGAATCTTGGGCGGTATATTATTTTCTCTGACAAGCTTCGTCAGGTAATCGATCGTATAGTTGATTTCAGAAGCATCCAGCACACCTACTGCCTTTCCCGGAGGATTGCCATTCTTCATAGCAAATTCCGGATCAATACCCAGGTGAACATTTGGCATCTTGAGGTATTTTTCAAACTCGGGCACTTCGGCCTGCAGCGTGCTCAGTCCAATCTGAACGTCGAGGAAAACCAGGGCATCGATCTCCTTCGCCATACTGAGTACCGAATCGATCTGGTGAAAAGGCATTCTCAGACGGTACTTGCCGCCATTACCCGGACTAACCTGTGCGGTCACTGCTATATAATGCAGGGCCGGCTGAATTTGAATGCTTGAATCTTCCTGCTGCCAGCGCTTTATTTCCATTTTCAGTTTGTTGAGCATCTGCGGACGTGGCAGTTCACCCAAGATCCCCATTCGCTTGGAGTAAAGATTGCCATAGAAGGCCAGTATTGTTTTGTATGGAAGAATAGATCCGGGTAGCGGGAAGGGCGACCGTACGGGCCACCTGCCAGATGAATCGCCATTTACCATGCGCCTGAGTGAGCTTTGATACAAGGCTGTGTCGGGGGATGTAGTGGAAGCAACAGGAGTTGCAGAGGCAATGGACGTCTCTGGCTCAGCCGGTTCGGCAACAGCTGCAGTATCTTCCTCAGGGTCGTTTTTGTCCTCAGGGTGGTCATCCGGCGCTGCGGGTCTTGTCGCAGAATCCAGCACACCGATTTCTTCAGCAGTCAGCACAGTAGCCCGTGACTTACAGGCATCAACCATCATCAGGATGGCAAAAAGAGCAATGGCGGAGAGGATTGAGGTTTTCATAATTCTCGATTTCGGCAAAACGGTCATAAAAAAGAAACGAAGCAGTAGCCTGATTATTTTAATCCGGGGGGTAAACAATCAGTTAACTGTAATAAAATCCGGCCGGCGGATAAACTGGTTGTTGTATTTGAACCGGATATTCGTGTTGAAATCTATCCTGAAACTGTCACCATTGAAATTCTTCCCCGGAAAATAATAGGCCTTAAGTTCAAGGGTCCCGAAAACAAGACTTTCATTGCGGGAGCGGATACCCGCGCCAATCGTGCCATAGAGTTTTGTATTCTTAAGTGATTCGCCCACCGGAGTAATCAGTGAGCCATTGCCGAAAACAAAGGGCGCGAACCGGAAATTTATCAGGGAAAAGTCATTGAAGAACACTGTCTCGCCCTTGACAGTCAGCCGGTGATCACCCCCGAGGTTGATATTCTGGTATTCCGATAAACCAAACACGCTCTCCAGCAGCAGGGGCTCGTTCAGTTGCTTGTTCAATTGGGTGGTCAGACCGGCGGACAAAAAAGTCCTGAGCCGCCAGGTCTTGCTCAACTGCCGTAACCGGCTGAAGAATTCCACATTGAAAAGCAGACTGACGTCTTCATATTGCCGTTTATAAGAGTAACCCCCCGCGCGGAAGGTGTAGTTCCAATAGTTTTTGTGCTTGCTGAAAAAATTTAACCCAAGGTCAAGCCCAAAATAGGGCCTTTTTCGCAGCTGTTTTTTAGTGTACCCAGTGGTTATGCCCAAATTGAGGCCTTCCGGAACGTCTTCGTTTCGGCCGAAGCCATAAACATACTGCGTTTTGTAAAAGTCCTGTCGGAATAACGACATGGAGGCCAGTACTCCGGTGATATTCGCGTATTGATAAAAGTATTGCTCCAGGTATTTTTCCGGCACCTGCGAAAAGTCCTGATGAAGGACACGCAGGCCGAGCAACGTACGCAGACGCTCATCACGGATGTCTTTATTTAATTGGTGTGCACTGAGGTTGAGGCCTGCCCAGGCGTCAATATTATAATACTCGTACTGGTAGTCGGACTTGTAGAGTGAATCCTCGAAATACCTGTTTTTATTTTTGTGCCATCCGCCTTCCACTGCGTAGGTCCATTTCATGTAGGGGTTGACCAGCGGTTTGATAATCCTGGCATAGATGTTTGTTTCCTGCTTATTGAAAGTATTAAAACTGTTGGCAAAATCCAGGTAGCCAAAAGAAGCATCTGCAAAGGAGCCACCCATGTTCCGGGCAACATATTCCGCTCCCGAGCCCCAGCGCCTGGATCTGATCTGGTCATAAAAACCCGAGATCGCCAGGCGGTCACCCCAGCCCATAAAATTATCCTCCCGCACGGCTGTTTCCACCTTGGTTAGTGAACCCATTTTGAACTTGCCCCCAATGGAAAGCACATCCTTCGTAAGAACGATCACGTCAACGGAATCACGGGAACCCATAACCCTCCTCACTATGATCTTGGCATCTCCGATATAGGTCTGATCACGAAGGTGTCTTTCATTGTCTGCAAGCAGGATTGGCAAAAGGGTGTCGCCCTCCTTAAAAAAAAGATTGTTCCTGATCACGTATTCCCTGGTCTCGTGGTGTAAAAAGTCGGCAACGCGGGTGAGGGTATTCTTGAAGCTTTTTGAGGTGTCATTCAGTGGCACGCCGAAATCAAGCCGGTTAATATCGATGTGGCGGATAATCCTTCCCGAGAATCTCTCGTAGAGCTTGTCTATTCTCTGCAGGTTGGGATCAGGGGCGGCAGTGTCGCGGATGATGCTCCGCCCAAGTTTTCCCAATATGCCCTTGTATCGCAGCAAAAAAAAAGTATCATTCGCCTTCTGCTCCGGGTTGTCTTTTTGCGCCTGCAATTCCGAAGAACCAAGCAGGAAAATGAGTAGTAGTCCCGACAATGCGGGTATTGAAAAAGTAAGAAGGCGGTTTGAACCTATGGTCACCGGGTTTTGAATGCAAATGAAGTACCGCAAAATAAACAGGGCATAACCTTGCGGCATTGCCCTGTAAAGTCAATTTACCCTATTTATTGATACGGCCTAAGCTCTTTTTCTTGCGGGAGCTTTCTGAATCCTGATCGTCTCGGCAATCGCTTTCTTCAGACTCTCAAAGGTGGGCTTACCCGCGAACATTTCTCCATTGATGAAAAATGTGGGTACATCCCTCACCCCCTTGTCCAGGCCTTCGAGCAGGTCATTTCTAACAGACCAGCCGTACACTGAATCCACCAGTTCCGACAGCAGTCTCTTGTTGGTCACACCAACTTCCTTGGCATAGATCTTAAGACTGATGGTTCCAAGCTGACGTCGGTGGGCAAAAAGATGGTTGTGCATGTCCCAAAATTTGCCTTCCTGGCCTGCTGCGATTGATGCTTCGGCCGCTTTCATGGATCGCTGGTGTATTTTTGTCAGCGGAAAATGTCTAAAATTGAATTTGATCTTGCCTTCAAATTCCGCCAGCAACTTTTTAACTACTTCATGTGCTTTTGCACACGCTTCACTTTCATAGTCTCCGAATTCAACTAAGGATACGCCTGCACTTTTTTCTCCAACCCAAAATTCTTTGGGTGAAATGATCTCAATCGGTGTTTTAATAGCCATAAAATCTTCTTTGGTATCATGCTGCAGAATTTAGGTGCAACGATGAGGTTTTACTGTTTTTGCAAATTCCCGGCCTTTGGGTTAGATCCTGCCTGAGAATGCAAGATTACTTAATTTTTCGTCCATTTGTTGGCTCAACTTCAGGTATTTCATTGCGAAACACCACTGTTCCGTCAAAAGCGTCTACCAGCAGAGGACGTGATTTGTCTATTTCGTCAGAGAGCAGCTTCTTACTAAGCCTGTTTACTATCTCTTTCTGAATCAACCGTTTAAGTGGTCTTGCTCCAAACTGCGGATCAAAGCCATTCTCTGCTAGGAATTCTATGAGATAATCGCTGAATTCCAGTTGAATACCCGCTGCCAGAACCAGTTTCCTCAGATCCTCAAGCTGTATTCGGATGATCCCTTTGATCTCTTTCTTCATCAGCGGCTGGAACATGATGAGCTCGTCGATCCTGTTCAGAAATTCCGGCCGAATAGTCTGTTTTAACAGACTGATAACTGCTGATTTCGTAGCTGAAACCACAGCGTCGAGATTCTCCTCTGTGATATCTTCGAAATTCTCCTGGATGATCTCGCTGCCCATATTGCTGGTCATAATGATGATGGTGTTCTTGAAATTCACCACCCGGCCCTTATTGTCCGTCAACCGGCCATCATCCAGCACCTGTAGCAGAATATTGAACACATCAGGATGCGCTTTTTCGATCTCGTCCAGCAGGATTACACTATAGGGTTTCCTGCGTACGGCCTCCGTAAGCTGTCCACCTTCATCATAACCCACGTATCCCGGAGGAGCGCCAACAAGTCTGCTGACCGAATGTTTTTCCTGGTATTCGCTCATGTCGATCCTTATCATACTCTCATCGGCAAATAGGTAAGAGGCCAGCGCTTTGGCAAGTTCGGTCTTACCTACCCCCGTGGTTCCGAGGAAAATGAAGGAACCTATTGGCTTTTTGGGATCCTGGAGACCTGCCCGGCTCCTGCGAATTGCGTCCGCCACTGCGGTAATTGCCTCATCCTGGCCAACAACCCTGCTATGTAGCTCACCTTCCAGGCTGAGAAGCTTTTCTCTTTCACTCTGGATCATTTTAGACACGGGAATACCGGTGGCCTTGGCCACTGCCAGGCTGATGTCCTCGGCATCAACTTCTTCCTTCAACAATCTCTTTTCACTGATGGAATCGAGTTGAGCGGTGAGTTCACCAATGATCACTTCCTGCTGCTGAACCTTTCCATAACGGATCTCTGCAACCTTGCCATATTCACCATTTCTTTCAGCCTGTTCGGCCTGAAACTTCAGGTTTTCGATTTCTGCCTTGGCATTCTGTAATTTTTCAACAATATCCTTTTCCTGCTGCCATTTGGATTTCAGTGTGTCTCTTTCAACAGCCAGGTTTGAAACTTCGGTATTCAATTCCCGCAATTTAGCTTCATCATTCTCTCTTTTGATGGCCTCTCTTTCAATTTCCAGCTGTCTTATCCTTCTTTCCAGCTCGTCGAGCTCTTCGGGCATGGAATTCATTTCCAGCCTTAGCCTGGCTGCGCTTTCATCAATCAGGTCAATCGCCTTGTCCGGCAGGAAACGATCGGTGATGTATCTGTGCGACAGCTCCACGGCAGCGATGATCGCCTCATCCTTGATCCTCACATGATGGTGGGTTTCATACCTGTCTTTCAACCCCCTGAGTATCGAAATCGCATCTTCGATAGAGGGTTCTCCGATATTTACCCGCTGGAACCGACGTTCCAATGCTTTGTCTTTCTCGAAAAATTTCTGGTATTCGGTCAGGGTAGTTGCCCCGATGGCTCTGAGTTCGCCCCTGGCAAGTGCGGGCTTCAATATGTTTGCGGCATCCATTGCCCCTTCGCCACCACCTGCCCCGATCAGGGTATGTATTTCGTCAATGAAAAGAATGATGTCGCCATCGCTGGATCCCACTTCCTTTACCACTGCTTTCAAACGTTCCTCAAATTCACCCTTGTATTTTGCTCCTGCGATGAGCTGACCCATGTCGAGTGCGTAAAGCACCTTGGATTTAAGGTTCTCCGGTACGTCGCCATTCACAATCCTGTGGGCGAGCCCTTCGGCGATTGCAGTTTTACCTACGCCGGGCTCTCCAACCAGGATAGGATTGTTTTTAGTTCTCCGCGAAAGGATATGCAGGGTGCGGCGGATTTCTTCGTCGCGTCCAATGACCGGATCGAGTTTGCCAGCGCGAGCCATCTCATTCAGATTTCTCGCATACTTATTCAGGGCATTGACGGTATTGGTTGAAGTTTGGGTCGGCGATGGCGAACCCTTCCTCAGTTCACGAATCGCCGTGGTAAAATCTTTCTCATTCAATCCCATGTCCTTCAGCATTTTGGCTGCATTGTCCTTGCCCTGGAGAATCGCCATCAGCAGGTGTTCGACGCTGATAAATTCATCCCCGATACTCTTGATCACGGAACCCGCGCGCAGGATCACATTATTTGCTTCCCTTCCAATTGCCTGGGCGGGCTCAGCGCCCTGCACCTTCGGCAATTTCGAGATGGCTTCGTCCACCTTGGATTCCAGAAAGGTGAGATTGAGGTTGTTCTTCTTCAACAGATACTGAACAGGAGAATCTTCGTCGCTAAGCAACGCTTTCAGCAAGTGCTCCGTTTCAATGGTTGGATTGCTGTTGTTGAAAGCCAATTGCTGTGCCTGCGCAATGGTCTCCTGAGCCTTTATTGTGAAATTATTCAGATTCATATTCTAATGGTTAAAGTATGGAAGACGTCATCCGGTTACCCGGATTATCAATAAATTGCTTTAATACTGCTTTAGTATCAAATCGCAATCCAAAGAAAAATATTAAGTAACGATGTCAGTTTCAATGGGAAAAACCTGCCTATGCAGCATGCTGTTTGTCGCCAGCATGTTATTCTTACAGTCTGCAAAATCACAGCCAGGCTTCGAAAGTCTGGCCCAGGTGATCGAGCAGCGGGGGATTAAATGGGGGGATGCCGCCATCATGATCTGGAAAGACACCACCGTTTTTCAAAAGGTGACCGGTGAGATGCAGTTCACTACGCAGGAAGCCGTCGACTACTCCAGCGCCTGGTTCACTTCCGCACTGGTGATGTATTTTGTTGACCAGGGCAAGTTAAACCTGGATGATCCGGTAGCAAAATACCTACCCATTTTCGCAAAATATTCCAAGGGTTATCTCACGCTCAGACATTGCCTGGCAAACACCACTGGCATACAGGGCGATAAAGCCGGAGTGCAGAAAATCTTTCAGAAAAATAAATTTGAGTCGCTTGAGGAGGAGGTAAATGCCTATGCGGCGAGGGAGATTGTCAACAACCCGGGGGATGCATTCTCCTACAACCAAATCGGTTCCAGCATCGCCGGCAGGGTGCTTGAAGTGGTGGGCAAGAAATCCTTCGACAGACTGGCCATGGAAAAACTGTTTCGCCCATTAGGAATGAAAAGAACCTCCTTTGCTTCGGATCGGGCGATCAACCCTGCCGCGGGAGCCTTGTCCACACCCACCGACTATCTAAAATTCCTTGCGATGATACTTAATAAAGGCACCCTCGCGGGAAAGAAGATACTCTCCGACACCTCTGTCGCCGAAATGCAGAAGATACAGAACGCCAACGCCAGTTTGGTTTCGGTGCCGGGGGCAACGGCAGGTATGAGCTATGGGCTGGGTAATTGGATCAGTGCCAATGGTACGATGCTGACCAGCCCCGCGTTGTCGGGGGGCTGGCCATACATCGACCTTCAGAAAAAATATGCCTGCGTGATCTTTACAAAGAACAATTCGAAAGGATCTCCGCCGGACATCTACAAGGAAATTATCGACCTTATTGAAGCGGGCATCAGATAAAATGATTGATCAGGTTTTCCAGCCATTCCTGCTTTCCACTGATCTGTTTTGGCTCATTATTCGCAAGAGCATACGCTCTCAGGTCTTCAAGTGAAAGTTTACCCTCCTCGAATTCCTTACCCTTGCCACTGTCGAAAGAACTGTAGCGGTCTGTTCTGAATTTCTTGTAGTTGGATTTTTCCAGTATCCTGTCGGCAGTGATCGCTGCACGAGCAAATGCATCCATGCCGCCGATATGTGCCAGGAAAATGTCTTCGAGATCCGTAGAATTTCTTCTTGTCTTGGCGTCGAAATTAACACCGCCACTGCCAAAACCACCGGCTTCGAATATGACCAGCATGGCCTCTGTCAGTTCAAAAATATTGATAGGGAACTGGTCGGTGTCCCATAAATTCTGATAATCTCCGCGGTTGGCATCAATGCTTCCGAGCAAGTTGGCATCAGCAGCCACCTGCAACTCGTGCTGGAACGTATGTCCCGCCAGTGTAGCATGATTTACTTCAACATTTATTTTGAAGTCCTTGTCGAGCCCATATTGTCTCAGGAAGCCCACAACGGTTGCACAGTCGTAATCGTACTGATGCTTGGTCGGTTCACAGGGTTTTGGTTCGATGAAGAAAACGCCTTTGAATCCCTGTTTGCGCGCATAGTCGCGGGCGGTAGCAAGGAATCTTCCCAGGTGATCGATCTCTCTTTTCATATTCGTGTTCAGCAAACTCATATAACCTTCCCTGCCTCCCCAGAACACATAATTTTCACCTCCCAGCGCAATGGTGGCGTCCAGGGCATTCTTCACCTGGGTTGCCGCACAGGTGAGCACATGGAAATCAGGGTTGGTCGACGCGCCATTCATATAGCGCGGGTTGGAAAACACATTGGCAGTGCCCCAGAGCAATTTCACTCCGGTGTCGGCCTGTTTTTGTTTTGCATACTCCACGATAGTCTGCAATCTGCTCTCATATTCTTTCAGGTTGTCGGCATCATCCACCAGATCGATGTCGTGAAAGCAGTAATAAGGCGCACCAAGTTTGGTAATGAATTCGAAGTTGGCATCCATCTTATCCTTCGCTCGTTGCAACACATCGCGGGAAGCGTCCCAGGGGAAGATCTTCGTGCCCGGGCCAAATGGGTCGGAACCGGTATTACAGAAGGTATGCCAGTAGCAGACCGCGAAACGCAGGTATTCTTTCATCGGCTTCCCTGCGATCTTGCGGCTTTCGTCGTACCATTTGAATGCAAGAGGATTATCAGAGTCATGTCCCTCGTAAGGGATCTTGCCGATAGCCGGAAAGAATTCTTTGTGGTTGCCAGTAGTGTAACTCATAGTTAATGATTGATGAATGTTTGTTTTAGTCTTTAAAGTCTGCTCATATTGTCCAGCCATTGAACATAGGCTTGGGCATATCTGGGTTGAAGCGCAGGGTTTGGATCAACGGTTTTTATTTTTTTCATTCCATTGAAGCTGGCCTCAAAGCTGGAATATATTCCTGCCCCAACTCCCGCTGCTCTTGCCGCGCCTACCGCCCCATCGGTGTCATAGAGTTCGAGTGAAGCAGCGCAGGTGTTGGCGAATGCTTCGGCGAAGGTATCGCTGAGAAACATGTTGGCATACCCTGCTCTTACTTTGTTTACCTGCAGACCCATTTGCTTCATAATGCTTACACCATAGTATAATGAGAAGACGATCCCTTCCTGTGCCGCACGCGCCACGTGCGCCTGGTGATGCCTGTTGAATTGTAACCCCCGCATCATTGCCCCGGGGTCGCGGTTTTCCAATACTCTCTCGGCTCCATTTCCAAAAGGATAGAACTGAAGTCCTTCAGAACCGATCGGCGCAGAGGCGGCAATTTTATTGATGTCGTCGTATGATATGTTGTTGAAGAAGTTTTTTCTGAGCCAGCTGTTGAGTATGCCCGTTCCGTTGATGCAAAGGAGAATGCCATATCGAGGGTCCTTGTCGGTATGGTTGACGTGCACGAAGGTGTTCACCCTGGATGCCGGATCATATTCCACTTTGTCGGTTACGCCATAGACAACCCCTGAGGTGCCTGCCGTCGCTGCGATCTCGCCGGGCTGGAGCACATTCAGCGAAAATGCATTGTTTGGCTGGTCGCCGGCACGGTAACTAACGGGAATGCCTGTTCGCAGATTGAGCTTTGCGGCCACACCTTCACTCAGCGTACCCTGCACGCCGAAGGTCTCAACCGTATCGCTGATCAGTGATGGATCGATGTCATAATCTTTGAGCAGGTCTGTGGCCACTGTTCGCCTGGGGAAATTCCAGAGTATGCCTTCTGACAGGCCCGATACGGTGGTTGCGGGTTTGCCGGTGAGTTTCATGGCGATGTAATCACCCGGCAGCATCACCTTGTAAATCTTTTTAAAGAGCGCCGGTTCATTGTCCTTCACCCACTTGAGTTTGGAGGCCGTGAAATTTCCCGGGGAGTTCAGGTAGTTGGTGAGGCAAAATTCTTCACCCAGTGAGCGGAATGCCTTATTTCCAGTGTCTACCGCCCTGCTGTCGCACCAGATAATAGAATTCCTTAAAGGTTTAAGCTCCTTGTCTACGCAAACCAGCCCATGCATCTGGTAAGAGATTCCAATGGCAGCGACCTGGTCACTGGAGTATGAAATTTTTTTTCTCAATAGATCCATGCAGTTTAGAAATTCCTGCCACCACATTTCCGGGTCCTGTTCCGCGAAGCCCGGCTTTAGTGAGATCATCTCCATTTCGGAAGAGGGAGAGTGAGCCATCGCCGCTATAGTGCCGCCGTCTATGTCAAGAAGGGCCGTTTTAACGGATGACGAACCGATGTCGATGCCAAGCAAATACCTCCGATGCATAATCTGATTTTGGGTCGTCAAATTATGCAAATTATTTTTATTCACGATCTGTAATACCTTTAGTCACTGAACAATCTGAAACATAATACAGATCTTATCCGCGGATATGCAAAACAGTTGGGCTTTGATCATTGCGGAATGGCAAAGGCACGAAAACTGGACGACGATGCACGCCGCCTCGAATCATGGCTTCAGAAGGGAATGCATGCTTCCATGACCTATATGGAAAATCATTTTGATCTGCGTGTCGATCCAACCAGGCTGGTGCCAGGGGCAAAATCGGTGATCACGCTGTTGCTGAACTATTCTCCGGCTCTTCCTGTTCCCGATAGAGAGGTGAAGATCGCGCGTTATGCCCTGGGCAAAGATTATCACGAAGTGATCAGAGGAAAAATAAACATCCTGCTTCACCTGATGGAAGAGAACATAGGAAAGGTCCACGGGCGCGGCTTCGTAGATTCGGCGCCTGTGCTTGAAAGAAGCTGGGCCCAGCTTAGTGGCGCTGGCTGGATCGGCAAGAATGGCAACCTGCTCACCCGCTCAGGTGGTAGTTTTTTCTTCATCGCCACACTCATCACCGACCTTGAACTGCAATATGATGACCCTTTTGTAAAAGACTATTGCGGAACCTGTACCAGGTGTATTGATGCCTGTCCTACCGAAGCCATCTCGCCCGGCAAAGTAGTGGACGGCAGTAAATGCATTTCGTATTTTACGATCGAGTTGAAAGAAATGATGATACCTGCCGAGATGGAAGGGAAGTTCAGCAACTGGATGTTTGGCTGCGACACCTGTCAGGACGTATGCCCCTGGAACCGGTTTTCATCTCCAACTGCAGAATCAGAATTTAAACCACTGCCGGAAGTGCTCAATTTTTCAACGCGCGACTGGGAGTCGCTTACCGAAACTTCCTTTAACAGAATATTCCGGAACTCACCTTTGAAAAGATCAAAATACAAAGGCATTAAGAGAAATCTCGCCTTTCTCAAACGCTCACCGGGAAATCAAATCATTTCTTCAGAAACCATTTGAGATCCATGCCCAGGTACATCAGGTGTTTGTTGCCGCTCACATCTTTCTTGAGGATGGTCGTCAGGTGATATTTGAGCGAGGGACCAATCAGCAGCGGATGCTTACTGCGGTTGAATACAGCCAAACTGAAACCGGTTGAAAGGGCGGCCTGCGTTTGATTCAACAAATTCTTGTCGCGGTAATACACCCCGTTGTTGCCATCGAAGAGCAGGCTGTTGGATGTCAGCAGTCTAGACAAAGAGAAACCAGCGTTCCAGTACAGCGGCAAGGTGGGTGAGTTGATGACCGTAGTATGCAATGTTACAGGAAGCTCGATAAAATGAAATTTGTTGACGTATTCTTTTGGCACATTGTCCTGGAAACGGAAAAAGCTGGTAACGACAATTGGCCCAGAGACAGAATTTGTGACGGGGATGGATTCGTTGACGCGCTCGCCGACTTTCGAGAAAGTGGTCAGCCTGGTATAATTCAACCCTGCAGAAACAGAGAATCTGTTTGACAATCTGCGCTGAACAACACCGCCGATCGAATATCCCAGCCCGGGTCGTATACTCGAAGGTTTGTATGGGCCTGGGGTGGGGCCGGTAGGGGCATAGTTAGGTTGCAGCGCCTGTTGGGACACATCCTGGATACTGGAATTTTTGAAATCCAGCGATCCTTCACCGATCATGGTAGAACCAGCGGATGCGGTAATGGCGAAAGACCATTTTGACTTTTTAACAAAGCTGCCCTTGGGCGGCGCAGCGGAAGCTTGTCCGAAGAAGGTTGGGTAGGCAAAGCCGGACAGCGAGCCTACTTCATCTCCAATAGAAGAAAGTTGATAATTATTCAGAGCGGCCATGTTGAATCGTTGGCGCATGTTTGGCTCACTTGTCGCGCGAGCCCTTGCAATTCCTGTATTCACATATTCGGAGTTGCTGAGCATGTCCTCAACAACTGCATTGGTAAGCGAGTTTTCATCTTTATCTCGATTAGCAGAAGCTACATCTACGGGGCTGGTGTTTTCTACTCTTTGATGCCCTCTTTTCAATAATGCAGTCTGCCGGTCAGTAGGTTTGGAAAGCTGTGCAGATCTGTCTATTGAGGAAACGCGTTTTTTGGAGTCGAGGTTAGTATTTGTTTGATCGGTTTCGCCGGCCACTGGCTGATTTCTACTGGTGATGGCATCACTGCCGGCACCTCCTGTATGCCCCGCCTCAGGCAGCACAGCCTTTGGAAGTGCGTTAGAACCATCTGTTTGGTCCGTAATATTCTTTTCATTGCCATCGGCCTTCTCACCGGCCGTTAATCCGGTTTCTGCAGGCCTGGCAGCAGTTTTTGTTTTGGTGCCAGCCGAAGCAGTTGAATTGACCGGGCTGACTTGCTGACCGGAAGGCTTATCGAAAATGAAGTATCCCGCACCCGCCAGTCCAAGGACAACGAGGGGCACCCAAAGCAGAGGCCGTTTTCGCGGTCGCCGGCTGAGTGCCTCTTCGATCCTGACCCAGGAGGAACCCGAAGGGGGTATTTTTAGGTCATTCAGTTCCTGCCTGACCCTACGCTCAAATTCATGGTCGGACATATATTCCTGTTTTGTGTTCCTGTGATTGTTTTTCGAGCCAGGTGATTAGCAGACCCCTCGCTCTCGCATATTGCGATCTCGATGTTCCCTCATTAATGCCAAGCATCTTACCAATTTCCACGTGAGAAAATCCCTCGACAGCGTGAAGGTTGAAAATCGTCTGGTAACCTGTTGGCAACTGGCGAATCAGGTCTGCAAGGTCCTTGGCAATCATTTTTATTTCCGGATTGTCATCGGATACGGGGTGCATTCCTGAGTCAAAAAAAGAGAGGTCCGACGAGTAGTGCTTACTTTGCTTCAGGTAATTAAGTGCAGTGTTGACCATTATTCTTCTAATCCAGCCACCAAGCTCTCCCTGAAATTTGAATTGGTGTATGTTCCTGAAAACCTTGATAAATCCTTCCTGCATAACGTCTTCAGCGTCCATCACCGACTTGGTATAACGATAACAGACCCCAAGCATCACCTCCGCAAATTCATCGTACAGTTGACGCTGGGCCTCCGGCCGTCCTTTAATACAGTCTTTTACCAACCTTTCAGAATCCATGCGGTAGTGTGCATTAATGTGACAAATTCCGACGGGGTTTCGTTGCATGCTAATGATTCGAAACCATAACCATCGTTACCTTTGGCAACTATGGCATTGTCGTTAACACAGAGGGATAGGAACGTAATCTGGCACCCTTATACTGCCCAAAAATACAGACCTGACCCCATACCCATTGTAAAAGGGGAAGGTATTTTCCTTATTGGTGAGGATGGGCGTCGGTATATCGACGCCATAAGCAGTTGGTGGGTCACCATCCATGGGCATGGGCACCCCTATATAGCCGAGCGGATCTATGCCCAGGCGCTGCAGCTTGAACAAGTGATCTTTGCAGGGTTCACACATGAGCCCGCGGTCTCTCTTGCCGAACAATTGCTGGATCTGCTTCCGGGCAATTTCACCCGTGTTTTTTATTCCGACAACGGCTCTACAGCCACCGAAGTGGCCATTAAAATGGCCCTGCAATACTGGTGGAACCGCGAAGAGACCCAAAGATCAAGAATTATCGCCCTCACCCACAGTTATCATGGCGACACTTTTGGCGCCATGAGTGTCAGCGAACGCGGCATCTTCACCCTCGCCTACCAGGAGCGGCTCTTTGAGGTACTCTTTATTGAGACCCCGGTAAAGGGGCAGCCCCTGGTGTTCCAGGGTTATGATGCTTCAGATACTCCAGGGCTGCTGGCCGAAGCCGCCTGCATGATTTACGAGCCGTTGTTGCAGGGTGCGGGGGGAATGAAAATGTACCCTGCCGAAGCCCTGCAACAATTGCTTGTCCAATGCCATCAAGCCGGAGTAATATGCATAGCCGACGAAGTAATGACTGGATTCGGGAGAACGGGTACCTGGTTTGCTTCTTCCCAGGTGGAGGAAAAACCGGATATCATCTGCCTGAGCAAAGGATTAACAGGTGGTACTATGGCGCTCGGCGTAACGGCTTGTACGTCGCAGATCTATGACGCCTTTGTAAACGATGACAAACTGAAATCCTTCTTCCACGGTCATTCATTTACTGCCAACCCCATTGCGTGCACGGCGGGGCTTGCCAGTCTCGAACTTTTGCTTGAGCCTGCAACCTCCGGGCAAATACAGTTGATTGCAGAAATGCACAGGAAATTTATCCTGGAATTGAAAGAAGTACATCCGGATCTAACCGCCAATCATCGCCAGACGGGCACTATAGTAGCTTTCGAAGTAATAGACACAGTTAGTGGATACACCAGCGGCATCAGGGAAGTATTTACTGAAAAAGCGCTAAAAAAAGGAGTATACCTGCGACCCCTGGGCAACACGGTGTACATCATGCCACCATATTGTATCAGCCCGGTAGAACTTCAGCAGGTATACTCTGTGATTTTGGAAATCCTCGAAGAGATCAGATCTTGATCGGCACTTCAACGTGCGTCTGATCCCACTCTATGACCAGAGAATTTTTTTCATCGAACTTCAGGGTCAGTTGTTCAACCACCGCCTGCGTTTTGGTAGAGGGAACGGTGACATGCAAAGCGTCCTTGTCCTTGATCTTATCATATCCGAAGGCGCCCCATTGTTTCAGCTGAGGATTAAGGATAACGGTCCACTCATTTTCCGTAGGAATGGTGAAGAGCGAATAAGTGCCCGCCTTGATGGGTTTTCCGCCGAAGGTCGCGTCTTTTGAAAAGCTGATCTCCGTGGCTTCATTGGCACCTGTCCGCCAAACTTTATTGTAGGGTTCAAGCCCGCCGAATATCACCCTGCCTTTTTTTGAAGGCTGGCCATAGGCTACTTTCACGTCTTTGCCTTCAGCAGTTACACGTGGACTTTTGGGTGGCTGACTGCTGCATTCCATGAAGGACGCAGAGACCATGATCATTGAGAAAAACAGGAGCTGCCTCATAATTGTAATGTTTAATTGTAAATGGTAAATCGAAGTTACGGAGTCTTCTCGATCAGGTTTTTAAGTTTATTGAGGGAACTTTCCATGCCCGGTCCAAACTGTTTGTCGTAGGTAATACTTCCGATCTTCTGCCAGGGCGTCCATCCATTCTGGAAATCAAAATACCACTGGATTACGGTAACGCCCGAAGATTCTTCAAGATAGTAACCACTTCGAATCACCTTACTGCCAAATTTCCATTCTGAACGCAGTTCACTGTTTGTGGTATCTGTAATCTTTACTGTGATCTTGTCATTGAGCATTTCATTCCAGCTGGTCCATTTTGCAGTATTGTCAATTCGGTCTAATACCTTTTCCTTTCCTGCCTGGATGTTCACGGCCCGTGAAACCCTGACGGTGGAAGGGATCAGCAGCGACAAAAGAAACAGCAGAATGGAAAAAACGATCAAGCTGATCAGCCCAAGTTTGAGAACATTCATAATCGGTTGTTCATAACTGTAATATTATTCCCATTTAAAAACTCTGATGGCGATCGCGTAGACCACCACTCCCCAGATGGCCAAAATGCCGAGTTGCTTACCGCAATCCGAAAGCCTGGCTCCCTCGAAGGCCACGTTCCTCATCGCGTCATTGAGGTAAGTAAGTGGCAGGATCTTACAAATGGGCTGTAGCCAGGATGGAAAATTATCAATCGGAAAGAAGGTGCCCGATAGGAGGAACTGGGGAAGTGTAAAAAGATTGGCAAGCGGCGGGATGGTACTCTCGTTCCGGGCCATGCCGCTGACTACAAACCCATAACCCATGAATACTGTGAGACCGATAAAACTCAGCACCAGTAGTTCAAGAAAGGTGATCCACCCGTGATAGAGTGTAAATTGAAAAGCAAAATGCCCCACCAGCAAGATGATCACCGCTGTCATCATCTGGAATATAATTCGGCTTAGCGCCTCGCCCAGCACAATGTAAGTTCGGGTGATGGGAGTGGCATAAAATCTCTTCAGCACCAGTGTTTGCCTGAGACTGTAAAAGATAAAGGCAACACCGAATACCCCTGCACTCAGCAGGGAGAAGCCAAGTTGCCCGGGCAAAATAAAATCGATAGTGCGGTATATCCTACCTGGGATCGTATTCACCTGGCTGCTTATCACGGCATATGTTGGTCTTTGGGGATAATATTGCTTGTCTTTTTTTTCAATCACCGCTTCGAGAATCGACCTGATCACCCGGATATTTTGCGGATTCACCGCCTCGGAGCTGACCAGGTCAATTCGAAATGCCGGTGAAGGAGTAGGCAACTCCCTGATATCCAGAATGGCGGAGATTCTGCCTTTCGACAGGTCCTGGTATAGAGTCAACGAATCCCGGTTCATCAGCAAAAGGCCATCAACGTTGCTGATTGTTTTATAGATTTCGGTTGTGGTGTCCGTACCCGGATGGATGCCCACTCTCAGGCTTACTCCGCCCCCGCTGCCGATGAAGCCAAAAACCAGTATGAAGATGAGTGGGAAGGCAAGGCTGAACACGACCGCGCTCGGGCTCCTGAATATGGCTTTGAGGCTACCTCGAGTGATTGCCAACATGGCCCGGAGCTGACTATATGATTTCGGCATGAATTACTTTGAGGATTATCTGAAGCTGATGTCAAACGGCATCCTGGCCTGTGCTTTTCCAATAAATTGTTTGGCATACCGGAGCAGGGAATAGGTTTGAACTCCTTCCTCTCCCAGTTCTTTTTTTATGGCTGCCACCCGTGTTGCCTCGGTTTTGTCGCTGAAAAACATTTCCATCAGTGTTTGTTTCGCGGGATATTCATTGAGACGATAACTTCTGATGCGGGCTTTGGCCGCCGCCGCCGCAATGGCTTCATCCAGGCCTCCGATCCTGTCAACCAAGCCCAGGGTAAGAGCCCTGGATCCACTCCATATGCGACCTTGCGCAATGCTATCGATATACGTTGCTGATTTCTTACGTCCGTCGGCCACCCGTGTTTTAAAAGTAGAATAGATGGTGTCAATCTGGTTTTGTAAGAACTGTCTCTGAACAGGACTCAGCGGCCTTGTCACTGTGTACATGTTGGCATGAGGTGAGGTGGATACTTCGTCGAAAGTAACACCCAGTTTGTTGTTGAAGAAGGGCTGCATATTTGGTATAACTGAAAAGACACCGATGGATCCGGTGATCGTATTGGGCTGTGCGAAGATGAGGTCGGCACCGCACGATATATAATAACCGCCTGAAGCAGCTACATCACCAAAGCTGACTATTACCGGCTTGACCTTTTTTGCTATTTCGATTTCGCGCCAGATGACTTCAGAGGCCAGCGCACTTCCTCCTCCCGAATTCACCCGCAATACAATTGCTTTCACCCTGTTGTCGAGCCTGGCCTTGCGAATATAGTTGCGATAGGTTTCCCCTCCTATCTGATCATTTCCACCGCTGCCATCAATGATGGTTCCTTCGGCATAAATCACCGTGATCCGGTCTGTTCCGGACTGTTTGTACTCGACAGCCTCACCATATTTGGCGGGGCCTATGAAATTTATCTTTTCACCGGCACCGTTTCCCAGCTTCTTGCTGATTTCCTCTTTCACCTCGTCGTCATACTTCAAACCATCTACAAGACCATATTTCAATGCATTCACGGGGAATGCGATGGCATTGGAATCTGCATAGCGGTGCAGGGTAGCCGTATCAATCTTCCGCGATGACGATGCCGTGGTAAGAAAATTGCCATAAATGTCACCCAGCAGTTGTAAACTCTGGATGCGGTTGGCTTCGGTCATCCTGGTTTCCCGCAGTGGCTCGGTGGCGCTTTTAAACTTGCCGGCATAAAATATCTGGGGCTGGATCTCCAGCTTTTCCAATGCGGTTTTTATGAATGGCATTTGCATGGCAATTCCGTCCCATTCAAGGCCACCCTTTGGATTGCAATAGATTTTGTCTGCAGCCAGCGCCACGAGGTAGGCCTGCTCCCCGATTACATCACCATATGCATATACAAATTTTCCAGCGCTCCTGAAATTGACAATGGCCTTACGGAGTTCCTCGCTTGAAGCGAAATCATTGCTGTTGGCACCGGCTTTGAGATATATCCCCTGGATGGCAGGATCGTAGCGTGCGTGTTTAATTATCCTGATCAACTCGTATAAACCAGGAGTACTTACCTTACCTATATTGGTGATCTCCGACCAGGGATCTGATGGGGGGACGTCTGAAAAATGGTCACCCAGATCGACAACCAGGACCGATTTTGCCGGCACTTCCGCCGTTTCCCTCGTGGCGATGGAAGAAACGGCTACAATTGTCATAAACATGACAATAAACACGAAGGCCAGAATAGCAAGTAGGGCGGCAAAAAAAGTTTTCAGGAACCCGTTCATTAGAAATCTTTTTATTAGGTAGAAGTCAGCAGGGATTGCAAATTTACCGATACCGGGGGTAACCCTTAATTTTTTATTGCAATCGGAATTACCTTGCAAGCCATGAATTATGCTTACCTGTGCACCGGCGGCAACATCGGCAACAGGGTCCAGGAATTAACCAGGGCCGCGGCCAAACTGCAGGAAGCCTGCGGTACCATTGTCGAAAAGTCGTCTTTTTATGAAACGGCGGCCTGGGGCAAAACCGACCAGGATCCTTTTCTCAATCAGGTGCTGGTGATGGAAACGATCATCGCTCCGGGGGAATTTCTCACCCGCATCCTGGACATCGAAAAAAGCATGGGCAGAAAAAGAGCTGAACGTTTTGGGTCCAGGACAATCGACATTGATATTCTTTTTTATGACCACCTTGTCGTCAACGAGCCAGGTCTGACCATTCCGCATCCCCAGCTGCAATTGCGGCGTTTCGTTCTTCAGCCACTTGCAGAAATTGCTCCTGCTTACATACATCCTATCTTGCACCAAACCGTACTTCAATTACTGGCGGACTGCCCTGATCCGCTGGAGGTGAAAAAATTCCATTCATGAACTATCATTTTATCGCTGTCGAAGGAAATATTGGCGCAGGAAAAACGACACTCGCTCATCTTCTTGCCAAAAAATACAATTCAAGACTCGTGCTGGAAGAATTTGCCGACAATCCATTTCTTCCAAAATTCTACGACAACCCCGGGCAATACGCCTTTCCACTGGAACTCTTTTTTATGGCCGAAAGGTACAAACAGCTCAAGGAGCTGATTCACACCAAGGACATGTTCCAGCACCTGACAATTGCAGACTACCTCTTCTCCAAATGCATTCTTTTTGCAAAGGTGAACCTGTCCGACGAGGAGTTCAGACTCTATCATAAGCTGTACGACATTATCCGGCCGCAACTCATCGTTCCCGACCTGCTCATCTACCTTCACGTTCCAGTGCAAAAACTCCAGCGCAACATCCGCAGGCGCAACAGGTCTTACGAATTATCCATCTCCGATGAGTATCTTTTCAATATCCAGGAGGCATACATACATTTCATCAGGCAACACAATATCAAAACACTTTTCATTGATGCGGCAGAAGCCGATTTCCTTGGCAATCAGAAACATTTTGACGTTGTTATCAATGCGATTGAAAATGAAGTGGGAGAAGGCCAGCACTATTTTACACTGCCCTGAAGCGCCGGCAAAGAACTAACTTGCTGCCTATGGCTCAGGATCTGCTGCAAAATTGGGAGAAGAAGTCGCGGGAGCGCCAGAAAATATATAAACAATACCTGCACCGCGCAAATAAGAATGAGGTGTTGCGCCAGCTCCCGGATCTTCACGAAGAGGCATTTGAGAAGATCGATTGCCTTACCTGCGCAAATTGCTGCAAAAAGTTTTCACCCCGGTTCAAAACACCTGATATTAAACGCATATCCCGCCATCTGAAGATGAAGGAAAGCGACTTCATTGAAACCTACCTTCGCATTGATGCCGATGGCGACTATGTGGTAAAATCCTCTCCGTGTCCGTTCCTCGGCCAGGACAACCGTTGCGGTATCTATGAAGTCCGGCCCTCGGACTGCGAACGTTTCCCTTACACCGATGAGGATGTGATCATCAAAAGACAGGAACTGACCCTTAAAAATTCTGCGTTCTGCCCTATCGTTTATTATGTACTGGAAAAGCTGATGGAACCTCAGTCGTAGGTTGGCCATTCCTTATACACATTGCCTTCACGGCCAATTTCTGATTGCACTTTCACTTAACTTTGCGATTCTTTTCAAAAAGGTTAATAATCTGTAATGAATCTCTTCGAACACCAGCAAAAGGAATTTCAGGCGCGACACATTGGACCAGACCCCGCAGAGACGATGGAGATGCTGAAATCCATTGGTAAAAAAGACCTCAACTCATTAATAGACAGCACCATTCCGGCAGGCATCCGTTTAACCGAAAACCTTAAAAACCCTGAGCCTCAAAGCGAGTATGAATTCCTAAGGGAGCTTCGCCGGATCGCCAATCGCAACAAGGTCTTCAGAACCTACATAGGGCAGGGTTATTATGGCACCATCACGCCCTCGGTGATCCTAAGAAATATTTTCGAAAACCCGGGATGGTATACCCAATACACACCGTACCAGGCGGAAATCTCACAGGGGCGTTTAGAGAGCCTACTGAATTTCCAAACCGTTGTCACCGATCTGACCGGTTTGCCGCTGGCAAATGCTTCACTGCTGGATGAAGCCACCGCAGCCGCCGAAGCCATGGCGATGTTGTTCCACCACGTGAATAAAACAGAAAATATCACGCAGCCAAAATTCTTTGTCGACAACCATATATTTCCACAAACCCGTGATGTGCTCATCACCAGGGCTGAACCTATCGGCATCGAGTTGGTTTTTGGGGATGTCACTACTTTCAAAGTAGACCAGTCCTTCTTTGGTGCCTTCGTTCAATACCCGGACAATCATGGTTCGGTCGCTGATCTCCGCGACTTCATTAATGCAGTGCATGGTGTAAACGGTTATGTGGCCATGGCCACAGACCTGCTGGCCCTGACACTGCTGACGCCGCCGGGAGAACTTGGCGCTGACGTGGCAGTCGGGTCGGCACAAAGGTTTGGCGTTCCGGTTGGTTATGGGGGTCCTCACGCCGGATTCTTTGCCACCAATGAAGAATTTAAGCGCGGCATACCAGGCCGGATCATCGGCATCTCTGTTGACACCACCGGCCAGCGCGCGCTGAGGATGGCACTGCAGACCAGGGAACAACACATTAAACGTGAGAAAGCCACGTCGAACATCTGCACAGCCCAGGCATTACTGGCAAACATGGCAGCGATGTACGCAGTTTATCACGGACCCACCGGATTGAAAAATATTGCCCGGCGGGTTTCTTCGCTTACCGGCGCTCTTGCTGAAGAGCTCACCAGTCTTGGGTTTGAACAACTCAACAAAAATTATTTCGATACCATCCTGTTGAGGGTCAATGACGCAGCAATCATTCGCGAGATCGCCGAAAGAAAAGAGATCAATTTCAGGTATTTCGACAACCATCACGTTGGTGTGTCCCTCGATGAAACGGTGCTTCCGGGCGACGTGCTTGACATCGTTTCGGTATTTGAGGAATCAAGAGGGAATTCGGTTGCCTCTATCGTATTCGATGCACAAAAAACCATTGATCATATAGCCGCTCCACTCCAACGCAAATCCGAATTCCTGACCCACTCAGTATTCAATACTCACCACAGTGAGTCGGAAATGATGCGCTACATCAAACATCTCGAAAACCGTGATCTTTCTCTGAATACGTCAATGATTCCGCTCGGCAGCTGTACTATGAAATTAAATGCAGCTACTGAACTGATCCCCGTGAGCTGGCCTGAATTTAGTCAGATCCATCCCTTCGTTCCACTCAATCAGGCCGAAGGCTATCTTCAGATCACGGATGAACTCAGTCAGTTGCTATGTGAGATCACCGGGTTTACTGCCTGCTCCCTGCAACCAAACAGCGGCGCGCAGGGGGAGTATGCGGGGCTCCTGACCATCCGCGCTTATCACTCCGATCGCGGTGAAGCTCACCGCAATGTGGTGCTGATCCCGATCTCCGCTCATGGCACCAATCCTGCCAGCGCCGTGCTCGCGGGCATGAAGGTGGTGGTAGTGAAGAGTGATGAAGAAGGTCATATCGACGTGGCCGATCTCGAAGCCAAGGCCGCTCAATACAAAGACAGTCTATCTGCGCTGATGGTTACTTATCCTTCCACGCACGGTGTTTTTGAAGAAAGCATAAAGGATATCTGCAGGATCATTCATGAAAATGGGGGCATGGTGTATATGGATGGCGCCAACATGAATGCCCAGGTGGGTCTGACCTCACCAGGCATAATAGGTGCCGATGTCTGTCACCTCAACCTGCATAAAACATTTGCCATCCCACATGGTGGTGGTGGGCCCGGAATGGGACCCATCTGCGTCAACGATCAGCTTGCTGCCTTTCTTCCCGGCCATGTCTCCATCAATAAGAAAGCAGCCCATGCTAATGCGGTCAGCGCTGCGCCTTACGGATCGGCGAGTATTCTGCTGATCAGTTATGCATACATCAAATTGCTTGGCGCGGAAGGGCTTCGCAGCGCAACGGAATATGCCATCCTGAATGCCAATTACATGAAGTCAAGGCTTGAGAAACATTATAAGATCCTATACCTGGGAAAGAACGGCACCTGTGCTCACGAATTCATCGTTGATCTAAGGCCTTTTAAATCGGCAACGGGTATCGAAGCTGAGGACGTGGCAAAGCGTTTGATGGATTTTGGTTTCCATGCCCCAACCATGAGTTTTCCGGTACCGGGAACAATTATGATCGAACCAACTGAAAGCGAGGGCAAGGCCGAGCTCGACAGATTTTGTGATGCCATGATCAGTATTCATGAAGAGATTAAAAATATAGAAAGTGGGAAATCCGACAGGACGGACAACGCCCTGAAGAATGCTCCGCATACCATGAAAAATATCTGCAGTGACACCTGGGAACACAAATATTCAAGACAGGATGCCGCTTTTCCCCTGGCTTATGTTTCGATGAATAAATTCTGGCCGGCGGTGGGAAGGATCAATAACACCTACGGTGACAGGAATCTGATCTGCACCTGCGAACCAACCGAAGCTTATGCGTGATTAAGTATCAAAACGGCACTTATTTGTGTCATTGAATTATGACTATACCGGACCTGAGCAACCCCAGACTTTTTCTGGTGACATTTCTTGTATTGCTTGCGATCATCAATATGAGGTATTTCATCGTGTCTGGTCTGTTCTACTTTGTTTTTTATTTCCTGAAACCTGAAAAATGGAATTCAAGGAAAATCGGTCAAAAGCAATATAGCCGTCAGCAATTGCGGCGCGAGATGATCTGGAGTGTGGTAAATTCAGTTTCCTTCTCTATCACCGGTATGGCCATCGCCTGGCTCTGGCAAAACGGTTACACAAAAATTTACCTTGATTTAAACAAGTATACGATACTGTGGCTGCCCGTGAGCCTACTGATCTCGATGATGATCGATGAGAGTTATTATTACTGGATCCATCGCTGGATGCACAAGCCGGCTATATTTAGAAAGATTCACAGGATCCATCATCAGAGCAATATCACCTCGCCCTGGACTGCCTTTGCTTTTCATCCTCTGGAAGGGTTGATGCTTGCCATTGTTCTACCCGTGACCTTAATGATCGTGCCCATGCACCCGGTGGTGATCCTGGTTCAGCTGTCCATAATGACCATCACCAGTGTGATCAATCATCTCGACGTGGAAATCTATCCGGCCAATTTTCACAGGCATAAAATAGGAAGGTGGCTCATAGGAGCCACCCACCATTCCTTACATCACAAACAATTCAGGTATAATTTCGGATTATATTTTACTTTCTGGGACAAATGGAAGAAAACAGAAAGTCCGCGTTTTGATGCGGAATTCGAATCGGCCACCAGGTCCGTCAAAGTTTGAGCATACCTTCCACTCCTTCGGAAAGTCTTTTACCGGTCACTGCCGAGGCGAGGATTTTAACGAACTGCACCATTTTTCCTGATTCACTGTCCCAATAATGCGCGCTCGAAGGATCGACTCTTAAGAGACAAAGATTGGGATCATCAACGCCATCGGGGAACCAGGCCTTCACTATTGGGTTCCAAAGTTCCTTGATTTTATTTCTGTCGTAAACCAGGTTTGCTGATCCCCAGACATCGATGTAGCTACTCTTCCCGGGGTGAGCATATAACAAGTGAACGGTATGGTCCTGTTTGATCTCGTGTACTTTCAATGAAGTCTTGCTGGTGAAAAACCAGGTAGTTCCGTCATCGTCGACATTTGTCGTTGCCATGGGTCTGGCAGTCTGGTTGGCATCTGTTGAAGAAAGAAACATGCAGGTGCCAATATCTTCAACAAGTGATTTATATTTTTTTAGGGCGTCATCAGTATTTAAGTTCTCCATACTTGGTTATTTAGGTTAATGACTGGGAAAATGGTGCCAGATCAATCAGAAAGAGAAAGAGAAAGAGAATGAGGTTTACGCGGCGCAGCCGTGGTTGATGAAGTCGGGGTAAATCAGAAGAGTGACCCATCTCTGGTACAGTATGGGGAAATATATCCCTTTCTGTTTCTGTTTCTCTTTCTGTTTCTGTTTCTGTTTCTGTTTCTGTTTCTGTTTCTGTTTCTCTTTCTGTTTCTGTTTCTGTTTCTCTTTCTCTTTCTCATATCAACCCGATCTTCTTCGAGTGATCCAGCGCCTCCTGACTGTGTTCGAAGTGACAAACGGAGATCCCGGCAGCCGTGATTTTTTCAATGGCTTCCTTCACGAGCACTTCATTTTTGGTGAACACGTTTCGAAGGTAAACTGCCCTGATCTGCTGGCCGAAGTGCTGGACCACCGAAGCATAGATAAATGGATCCTGCTGTGAATCATCCCCAAGCAGTATGAAGCGGTGGCTGGGAAAGGCCTGGAGCACCCTGCTGATCCGCACAAACTTTGTTGCATGATTATTCCGACCTGTCTTCCAGGCCTCAGACAGCCTTTTGATCTGGCTGAGCAGGTATATGCCCTTTGGCAGTTTATTCTTTCTTGAAAATTCGGAAATATAATCATACAGGTTCCATTCACTGCTCGACACATAAAAAAACGGGTTGGGTTCCTCCACCGCCGTGCCTGCAAGCCCCAGGGCCTGGTAATGCTTTACAACACCCTCAAAGGGTTTCCTGCTCCATGCGTTTTCCGTTAGCATCACATAAAGCCTTTTCCACAGGTTGGATGAGTAGGAAATAAGGAAAGTGTCGTCAATATCCGAGATTATCGCGTATTGGTTGGTGTGAGGGATATAAATCGAGCCCTCCGATGAAACAGTTCCATAGAATTGTTTCACCATGCCTTCGGCAAGAATGGCCTTGACCAGGTACCAGCCAGCAGGCGGCATCCTGACGGGCTTCCATTGCACCCTGAAGAAGCCATCTGCTTCGGAAACAGTTTCAATCGTTTCTCCCTCGAAGGTCAGCCGCACCCGAACACCGCGGAGCGGTTTCACCATGAATAGCCTGATGAGGGCAAAGGTGTTCGTCCACACGTTGCGACGGTATTTTTTCCGGGGAAGAGGACTCAATTGAAGAACATGACCCAACACAACAATTTCATCCTCATTTCCATAACCATGGTATAGCTTTACCACGGGTTTGTTGGTCAGCCTCACCCATCGGAGCAGGTTTTCCCTAAGTTTATTCAGGAAAGGAACAGTTGGGGTGTTCGCTTTGATCGCGGGTTGTTCCATAGAATCCTATTTTAAAAAAAAATCATGCTCATGAATGGTGATCAGGCTTTAAAGATATTATTTGTAATCAATCCAAACTCAGGACGCAGTTCCGGAGAGAACAAAGTAGACCTGATCAGAAACTATCTTGATTCCATCCAAATCAGCGCTGACTTCCTGCTGTTGACAGGCAACAATGATGAAAACGCTATCCGGGATCAGATAGTTTCCAGTAAACCTGAACGCGTAATCGCCGTCGGTGGAGACGGAACGGTTACCCTTGTTGCTAAACAACTGCTGGGCAAAAATATGGCGCTGGGCATCGTACCCGCCGGATCAGCAAATGGGATGGCGAAAGAACTGGGCATACCGGAAACTACAGAAGCAGCTTTGGAGATTGCTGTCAATGGCCAGATCAGGGATTCGGATGTAATCCGGATCAACAACGAACATATTTGCCTTCACCTCAGTGACATCGGGCTCAACGCCCAGCTGGTAAAACATTTCGAAGAAGGAAAGGTGAGGGGTAAACTTGGCTATGCCATGGTGGTGATAAAAACGCTGTGGAGAAAGACAAGGTTGGAAGTGGCAATCAAATCTGGGAACAAAGAACAAAAGCACGATGCGGTAATGGTTGTGATTGCCAACGCAACGAAATATGGCACGGGGGCGATCATCAATCCGGAAGGGAGTCTGTATGACGGGCTCTTTGAGGTGGTGATTGTTAAAAAACTTGATGCCCTTTTCAAAATGCTGTTGATACAGCGCCCCTTCAACCCACAGAAGATCGAAGTTTTCCATGCCACCTCATTAATAATTAAAACAAGAAAGAAAGTGCATTTCCAGGTGGATGGCGAATATATTGGCAGGGTAAACCGCATTGAAGGCGAGATCATGCCCGGTCAGTTGAAACTGATCGTACCTTAGAATAAATATGACCAATATGCGATCCATCATTTTTACATTTCTGATTATGGCAGCCCAATCGCTTTCTGCTCAAACCTATTATCTTTTTACAGGCACATACACTAATGGGCCCAGTAAAGGAATCTACGTGTTCAAATTCAATTCGTCAACCGGAGCGGTCAGTCCCGCCGGTACCGTTGCGACAGAAAACCCTTCCTACCTGGCCCTCTCAAAAGACAACCAGACACTTTATGCGGCCAATGAGAACGGTGGAAACAAAAAGCCGACAGTCAGTGCTTTTTCTTTCAATCATGAAACGGGCACTTTAAAACTGCTCAACGCCCAACCAGCGAATGGAGATGCTCCGTGCTATGTATCGGTTGACGCCCTCAATAAATTTGTGGTGGTGGGCAATTATTCAGGCGGTAATTTCTCTGTTTATCCTATCCAGTCCGGTGGGAATATCGGAGAAGCCGTGCAGGTGATCGCCCATACCGGATCTAGTGTGAACAAGGACAGGCAGGAGAAGCCACATGTGCATTCTGTGGTTTTCACTCCGGATAAGCGGTTCCTGGCCGTCACTGATCTGGGGACCGACAAGATCTACCTCTATCCTTTTAATGCTGATAGCAAAAAACCAATAGGGGAAACCCCAACTGAATTTCCAACTGCCCCCGGCGCGGGGCCCAGGCATATCGTTTTTCACAAGACCATGCCATATGCCTACGTAATAGAAGAAATTTCCGGCAACGTGACCGCCTACAAATATTTTGGGGGGAAACTGACCAAAATTCAAACGATAAGCGCACATCCGGCTGATTTTAAGGGCGAGATCGGCAGTGCTGCCATACGAATCTCGGGCGATGGCCGCTTTCTTTATGCATCCAACAGGGGTAATTCAAACACCATCAGCATCTTCGCACTTGATAAAAAAACTGGAAAACTCAGTTCCAAAGGCTTTCAGGACTGCCTCGGAGAGGGCCCGCGTGACTTCAATATTGATCCCTCGGGCAGGTACCTGGTCTGCGTCAATGGCAAGAGTAACCAGCTCGTGGTTTTCGCCAGGAACAAGACAACGGGGCTCCTTACGCCTTCCGGCTCACCGTTGGAAATTCCAACCCCAGTGAGTGTTGAGTTTATGTTTCTGAAATAAGTTATTAGCAACCATATAGTTAGGGCCGGGAATTCTTAAGGCATTAAACTAGTTTCTTCGGTAATTCTGTGTATCTTTGCCCTCAATTTTTTAATACTAATACAATTAATGATGGACAACAAAATCCAGGGAACCGTAAAATTTTTCAATGGTGAAAAAGGCTTCGGTTTTATCAAGCATGACGATTCAAGCAAAGAAACTTTCGTTCACGTAAGTGGGCTGATCGACGAGATCAAGGAAAATGATCGCGTTGAATTTGACGTTCAGAATGGCAAAAAAGGCTTGAATGCAGTAAATGTAAAATTGATCTGAGTTCAATAACGATCTTTTTGCAACACATTATAAAGGGCCGCTGCTGCGGTCCTTTATAATTTCCCCTATTATGTGGTACTTTATTTTAGGCCACGATACCAAGAGAATTCTACTCCATATCCGCATCCTCTACTTAACCTGAAAATCCACCACAATTTTGCAACCTTCACCAGGGGCAGATTCCAATTTCAATTCACCGTTGAATAGCTCAAGCCTGTGCCGGATATTATGGAACCCCAGGCCAGGATTGACTTTATTCATGTCAAAACCCACCCCGTCGTCCTGAATGGTCATGCTTCCCCTGGGACCGTCATTCTTCAGAATAATAACCACATTTGCTGCATTGGCATGTTTAATCACATTGTTGAGCTGTTCCTGCATGATCCTGAAAAGCATCTGTTTGCCCATGTCAGTAAGTAAATCTTCGCGAAATTCATTTTGATGCAATTCAATTCGGATATGCCGGATCTTCATTATGCTTTGAATCATTTCATTCACCGATCTCATCAACCTGAAGTCGGTAAGCTCCGAAGAGATCAGTGATTTGGAAAGCCCCCTTATTTCCGAAATTATCTGGATCAGGTATTCGGAACTGCGTTTGAGCATGTCGTCTTTTGCAGCAGGATTCGCCATCGCGTGTTCGATATACAACTTCACTACCCCAAGCAATTGATTGATGTTATCGTGCAATTCCTCTCCCAGTTTCATTCTTTCGGTTTCCTGGGCCTTGAATACTTCACTTGCAAGCTGATCCTTATAAAATAATTTTAGTTCACTCAATTGTCGAAGGATGACCTCCTGTTTCACAAAAAACTTCCGGCTGACGTAATAAATAATAAGTGAAGCAGCCAACATGAAAAATGCCCCCTTGTATGTCTGGAGCCTGATCATTTCATCAGGGTCGAAACGCGCAATGCCGGCCAGAACAGGATCGGTGAACATAATCCAGGCAGTGCCAAATACCAGGAACCAGAGAGCCAGCTGGATGGACGGAGAGAGTTTTCGGTTAGTCATGTACTTAAGTTAAGGGATAATTGGAAAATCAGGTGCTGGTCATCATGATTTTCATGTCAATGTCATGCCATCGCTGCGATCATGAATCAGTTATCTTTGCGCAATGCATTATGTTTCAGTTGAGGGGATCTCCAAATCGTATGGAATCAAACCACTTTTCACCAATATCTCCTTCCATATCGAGGAAGGCGACAAGATCGCGCTGGTTGCGAGGAATGGTACGGGCAAATCTACCCTGCTCAAAATCCTGGCGGGGAAGGAAACGGCGGAAGATGGAACGGTTTGGGTGAACAAGGAAGTTACCGTTGCACTTTTTGAACAGGAGCCGGTATTTATCGAAAATAAGTCAATCCTTGACAACGTTTTCCACCATGAACATCCGGTTATCAATGCCATTAAATCCTATGAATGGGCGGTAGATTCAGGTGACGAAAAGAAACTCACCGACGCCATCATACAACTGGATGAAATGAATGCCTGGGATTTCGACCATAAGGTGAATCAGATCTTCGGCAAACTCAATATCCACCACCTGGATCAGATCGTTGGCACGCTGTCAGGCGGACAGAGGAAAAGGGTGGCACTTGCGAAAACCCTTATAGACATTGGATTCGAACACAAGCACGTGTTCCTGATCATGGATGAACCCACCAATCATCTCGATGTGGACATGGTTGAATGGCTCGAACAATATCTTTCACAGGAAAAGGTAACCCTGCTGCTGGTCACCCACGACCGTTATTTTCTCGACAATGTCAGCGATGAGATCTGGGAGCTTGACCAGAGTAATCTCTATGTGTACAAGGGCGACTATGAAAACTTTCTCGAAAAAAAAGCGGCCCGCAATGAGAGTGAGATCGCCAGTATCGACAAGGCTAAAAACCAGTACCGTAAAGAGCTGGAATGGATCCGTAAACAACCCAAAGCACGTACAACAAAATCCAAAAGCAGGATCGACGCGTTTGGGGAACTGGAGACCAGGGCAAAAAAAACAATTGAAGACCAGCGAGTGCAGCTGGACATGAAGATGAACCGTCTCGGAGGCAAGGTGATAGAGATGAAAAAAGTGTATAAATCCTATGGCGATAAACTGATCCTTAAAGGTTTTGACTATACTTTTAAGAAAGGCGAACGGATAGGTGTTGTGGGAAAGAACGGCGCTGGAAAGTCAACTTTTCTGAATATCGCACTGGGACTGGAAACTCCTGACTCCGGAAAGGTGAATATTGGCGACACGGTAGTTTTTGGTAATTATTCGCAGCAGGGTCTCATCATCAAGGAAGATATGCGGGTGATCGAATTTGTAAAGAATATAGCGGAACATTTTCCGTTGAGCGGTGGCGGAACGATGAGCGCCTCTCAATTTTTGAACCTCTTCCTTTTTCCACCCGAACAACAATACACATATATTTCCAAGCTCAGTGGCGGCGAAAAAAGAAGGCTACACTTGCTTTCGATATTGTTCCGCAATCCCAACTTCCTGATACTTGATGAACCGACCAATGACCTCGACCTGCCCACCCTTGGCGTGCTTGAAAACTTTCTCAGTGATTTTCCGGGGTGCCTCCTTATTGTTTCTCACGACCGGTACTTCATGGACAGGCTCGTGGATCACCTGTTTGTTTTTGAAGGCGATGGTACGGTGCAGGATTTCCCCGGCAACTATTCCCTCTACCGGCTTTCCCTTAAAGACAAGGAAGCCACCCAAAGAACCAACCTCACCAGTGAAACGGCGCCAGTAGTTACTGCAGCACCCGCGGCAGCAACTACAACGCCTGCCACAAGAAAAAAACTTACCTACAACGAGAAAAGAGAAAGGGATGACCTGCAGAAACAGTTAGCTGACCTGGAACAGGAAAAACAGGCAAGCACCTTAAAGATCAATTCCGGGAATCTTCCTTATGAAGAGCTGTTAAAATTATCGGGGAGGATAGCGGAAATAAATAAATTGCAGGATGAGAAAGAAATGAGATGGCTGGAACTGAGTGAACTGACGGATTAATAAAAAGACTGAGCGCTTCGCGATCCGGACGCAGGCCCCGCTCTCATTCTATTGCTGCTTAAACCAAAACTAACGCAATGAAGTACCTGAACTTCTCGCTGTTGCTCTGTGCATCGTTGTCAACAAGAGCCCAGCCTGGCGGTGATTCTTCCAAGTATGCATTGCTTATCGACACCGCAGACCTTAGAACAAACCTATACATCGTCGCTGGTACGGAAATGCAGGGCAGGATGACGGCCACAGACGGGCAACGCAAGGCAGCCGCATACATCGAATCAAAATTCAAGACCCTTGGCCTGCTTCCCGGCTGGAATAATACATATCAACAGCCATTTCCTGTTTACCAGGATTCAATCATAAAAGCATCCCTGCGTATCGGTGAGGGCGTGCTTCGCCGCGATACAGACTTCGTAGTCAGCGATAATTCCAGTTTCAATGTGGCCTTCACGGCAAGCGAAGTATTATATGCGGGCTACGGTCTCAGCGATTCGGTGCGTGATGATTATGCCACCGTGAACGCGAGAGGAAAAATTGTCCTGGTCACTCCTGGCGCCAAGGCTGAGCTGATCAATGGAAAGAAAGTAAAGGGTAACGTCCCCGGGTTACGGACTCTGCAGTCTGCCGCCCAGAAAAATGGAGCCATTGCATTGTTCATCGTCGACGCCCGCTTTCCCTGGGCCATCCGCCCCTCAAAAGGACCAATCTATTTTAACGACAACAGGAACAATCCGATACCCAATACTTTCTTCATCTCAGATTCGGTGGCCCGGCTCATTATGGGAGGTGACTACGCAGTCGCCAGAAAGATGATGAAAAAGGGAGCGCCACTTCCAAACAGTTATTTCAAAACCGTATCCCTGGAATTGCAAAAGCATACCGACCGGATGGAGAGCAGCAATGTAATCGGCATGCTGGAAGGATCCGACAAAAAAGCAGAGGCCGTCATAATCACTGCCCATTATGATCACCTGGGCATCAGGGAGGATAGTGTGCTATATCCCGGCGCCGACGACGATGGATCCGGAACAGTAAGCCTCATCGAAATCGCGGAGGCATTTTCAAAAGCTGCGAAAGCGGGCCACAGACCTGCACGCAACATTATTTTCATGGCCGTTTCCGGCGAAGAGGAGGGCTTATGGGGGTCCTCCTGGTATTCCGACAATCCGGTCTTTCCACTGGACAAGACCTCGGTGGACCTGAATATCGACATGATTGGAAGGATCGACAGCGGTCGTCTTAAAGCAGATACCACCAACTATGTTTTTGTAATCGGTGATGACAAACTCAGTTCTGATCTCAAACCAATCAGCGAAGGTGTCAATGAGCAGCACGACAAACTGACCCTGGATTATAAATACAACGATCCGAAGGACCCTGCCAGAATTTATTACCGAAGCGACCACTACAATTTTGCAAAGAAGGGTGTCCCTGTGCTTTTTTATTTTGGCGGCTTACACGCCGATTACCACCGCCCCGGTGACACACCGGACAAGATCAATTATCCGCTGCTCGCCAAAAGGGCAAGATTGGTTTTTTATACTGCCTGGGTGATTGCCAATAGACAGGAAATGCTTAAGAGGGATATCCCGTTGAACTAATTTCCGAATACTTTTTTGAGTATGTCGTTGACCCTTGCAGCCGGATCTTTCCTGATCTTCTGCTCTTCAATGGCTACCTGGAGGAATAATCCTGTCAATGCCTTTGTTGTTACATAGGAAGAAAGGTCCGTATCGATTTTCTTAAAAGTGGTTGGTAACTTATTGTAGGTCTCAAACAGGTCTTTCCAGTACTTAGTGGCATTGGTGGTGGCCAGCGCCTTATCGATCACTGGTTTAAAGGTATTGGTCAGTTCGGGTGTAGTCTTACCCTTCAGATATGAAGTAGCCGCGGTATCCTTGCCACGAAGAATGCCCACTGCGTCCTGGATACTCATGGTTTTGATGGCGTCGACGAAGATCGGCGCAGCCGATTTTGATGCTTCTTCCGCTGCCCTGTTCATAGAAAGTATTGCATCATCAACCATGCTGCCCATGCCCAGGTTCCGTAGTGTGGACTCTACTTTTTTTGCTTCTTCAGGCATCAATACCTTTATGGCGGCATTTTTGAAAAACCCATCGGTGGCCGACAACTGATCGGCACTGTTCCTTGCGCCAACAGATAAAGCCTCTTTCAATCCCTGGACGATTTCGTCGTTAGACAATCCACCGCCTCCGCCTTTATTGAGAATGCTGCCCGCCTTTTTAAGAAATCCTCCATTGCCGGAGGAGCCGCTCTGCTGCGCGCAACCGGTTATGGAAATGAAGAGAATCAGGGGCAAGATCAGATTTTTCATGGGGGAATATTTGATCGAATATAACGCTGGAATGGGCAAATTATTTGTTAAGCTTTCCCCTATTGGAGTATTGCAGGCAGGACCTTACTTTTGTTGCTCATACAGATTTTTAACTATGAAAAACATTCTCGCCCCCTTACTATTCGCGGTGATTTCCCTGCCCGTTCTTGCACAAACAAAACCTGCTGTGAAAAAGCCCCCCGCCAAGGCCTCCGCGCCTGCAAAAAAGGCGATGCCTGCTGCCTCAAATACACCCGTCATGAAGAACGGCCTGGACTCTTTCAGTTACGCAGTGGGCCTCAGCATGGCCGGATTTTACAAAGAGCAGGGGGTAAAAAACATCAACACCCAACTCGTCATCAAGGCGCTCAATGACGCAAAAAACAACAAAGCCCTTCTCGATGAGGGTCAGATCAACAACTGTATCGTGGGATTTATGCAGGCCGCCAAGAGTGAAAAGGCCGCCGGTGCAAAAAAGGAAGGTCTTGAATTTCTGGCCCAAAATGGAAAGAATCCCGGCGTAGTCACCCTACCCAGCGGATTGCAGTACCATGTGGTCAAAGAAGGCACGGGCCCCAAGCCACTGGCCACTGACAAGGTAAAAGTCCACTACCAGGGTTCCCTTATCGACGGAAAAATATTCGACAGCTCCATAGAACGCGGTCAGCCCGCCGAATTCAATGTAAATGCGGTCATCCCGGGATGGACCGAGGCGCTTCAACTAATGCCGGCAGGAAGCAAATGGAAGCTCTTTATTCCATCAGATCTTGGCTATGGAGACAATGGAGCCGGTGCAGACATCAAGCCAGGAGCTACCCTCCTTTTTGACGTTGAGTTGCTCGAAATCGTAAAAGAACAGCCATCGCAGCAACCCGCTCCTTAACGAAAGGCTGTTACTTGTAAAGTTTTTCGTAATACTCGTTGGCCATCCGGCCCGATTCAAAGGTGAGACGCACATCACTCATCCCATTCTTTGCAATCTGGCGCCAGGTATCGTAATCGTCGTAATAAAGTGGCAGTATCTCTGACTCCAGTATCTCATAAAGTTTATTCAGGTCGTATTCGTCCTGCTGCTGAACAGTCATGTGTGCATAATCTGCCTTCGGCACAACAAAGCCGTTGTTTCCATGATGGATGAATTCAGGGATCCAGCCATCATCCGTGGAGAAGTTAATCGCCCCATTCATTGCTGCGGTCATACCGCTGGTTCCGGAAGCTTCCCTTGGTACTCTTGGGTTGTTTAACCAGACGTCAGCTGACTGCTTCAGTCTTTTTGAAAGGCCAAGTTCATAACCGATCAGTACAGCGATATTCTTGTGATTCTTACTCAGGTGAACAAGATCGTTGAATTCATTGATTGCCGGATAGTCCATCGGATAAGGCTTACCTGCCCAGATGATCTGGATGGGATATTTCTTACTTGACATCAGTTTCGTGAATCTCTCGTGCTCACTGGCAATCAAACCCGCGCGTTTGTATCCCGCAAATCTTCTTGCCCATACAATCGTAAGCACATTAGGGTCAAATATTTTCCCTGTCTGGTCAGCAACCAGTTCAAAGGCCCTGCGTTTCAGGAATTTTTTGCGATCGTCCCAGAGGTGGTCATTCGCATCTTCCACATTTTTGTACAGTTGTTTATCAGCCCAATAGCGCCAGTTCTGTGCATTGGTAATCGACAGGATCTGGCAGATGCCTTCGTGTTTTCCCCACATTTCCCTGGAAACATTTCCATGAAGCTGGGACACTCCGTTGGCAATGTGGGCAAAGCGCAGGGCAACCAGGGAATGATTGAACTGATCATCCTGCATGCCCGTGATCTTTCGCACTTCATCCAAACCGATGCCGCAGAAATAACTCATTTTCTGGCAGAGGTAGATGTCGTGTTTTTCATTGCCCGCTTCTTCAGGAGTATGCGTTGTAAATACGAGGCGTTTTTTTACTTCCTCCACACTGCCAAACTTCTTATATAGATAAAAGACCGAAGACACCCCGTGGGCCTCATTAAGGTGATACCTGTCGGGATTGAAGTTCAGTTCGTCGATCAGTTTCGCGCCCCCCACTCCAAGAAGGATAAACTGCGCGACTTTAGTAGCCATATTGGCGTCATAAAGCCGATGTGTGATGGTTTGCGAAACATGATCATTTTCCGGAAGGTCGGTGCTTAGAAGAAAGAGCGGCGCCGTCTTGAAAGTTTCCGGATTAAGATACAATACCTTCACCCAAACGGGGTGGTCATGAATGTTGATCTGGAATTTCAGGCCGGTCTCTTCTAAAAAACTGTAAGATTTTTCCATCCAGGTAGGCTGGAGTGTCTGATCGTGGTGGCGGGTCTGATCGTAGTAACCGAATTTCCAGAGAATGCCGACACCAATGAGGTTCTGTTTTAATTCATAAGCACTTCGCAGATGTGACCCGGACAAAAAACCAAGCCCCCCACTGTAGATCTTCAATGGCTGGTGAATGGCAAACTCCATTGAAAAGTAAGCTACTTTTTTAGCATATTTTTCTTCAATGGCATAGGGAACCTTGTAATGATTAAACCGCATATTTCTTTGTTTGATTCTGAAAAAGGTCGTGGGGATTGTTGATGGGCAGGGGTATTATTTGGATTTTTTTCTTTTTTTCTTGTAATAGGTGCCGTTGAAAAAACATTTTATGTCCCGGTACGAGCCACAACCCTCCACCTCTTTCATGACTACTGAAGAAGGATTAAAAGTGAACTCGATAGTACATGGGTTCCCGGCCACCTTGTACACTGCTTTTTTCGCACCCTTAAAATGAGCCGTGCCTTTCAATTCGCCGACACATTCCCCCTCGCTTTTTTCAAAATGCGTAAAAAACAGGATCTCTGAGGTGCTTTTCCCGTCCCTGAATGAAATAAAGTTCTTTTTATTGTAAGGGTAATCGCCGGTATACTTGTTCTTTTGAGACAAGGTGTCGATGGGATTGATGATGTCGGCCATGATATCTTCATTCGGCTCAGTCAGAATCAGGGTAAATTCATTTGACGCATTATTATATATATAAATATTCCTTTTAAAACTAACCTCCCCCGTTTTTTTCAGCATTTCACGATAGGTGGTGATCTGGAATTTTTTATCCAGCGAACCGTAGGTAGACTTGTACTGCTGGAAACCCGTTCGCACCAGCGGCAGGGCTTTCAGGTAGCTGTTCTTTTTGTCGAAACAGATAAGGTAACCGACCCTTTTCAACCCCGCCTGGGCCGTTACAAATAAGTAGGTCTCCATTTTTTTCTCCCTTGTTCTGCCCAATGCATAGATCCTGGGAATGGTTTTGCCAAAGTCTTTCCTGATGACAGAATCAGGAACAAAAAGAGCGAATAGCTTGTTCGGGATGAGTGATGAATCGGACTTCTTTTTTGCCAGGGTGGTGTCGGCAATGACAATGGGCAGTTCCGCCTGTGGGAATAAGTTGATGAAATCCTCCACCTCAACAGGATCTTCCCCGGTTAGTGGTTTGGCTTCTTTGCTCCCGCATTCTGTCAATAATAAACCCAATGCACAAAGAACCGGGAAAATTCGCTTCATAGAAAATACCTTCTTGATCGCTTAAAAATAGTCATATCCCTTAGCAAAATGAAAATAAAATGTTGTTTTTCCCGTTAGAATTTTTAGATTTGTCTAAAATTTAATTTAGACTGATTAAAACCTTTAGCGGGATCACTCATGAAAGTTTCAGCCAGCAAAGAGAATTATATAAAAGCGATCTACCACCTCCAGGACGAAGAGGGCATTGTGACCACCAATGCGCTTGCCAAAGAACTGGACACCCGTGCGGCATCCGTAACGGACATGCTCAAAAAACTCAAGTCTCAAAAATTATTGCTCTATGAAAAATATCAGGGGTTCAGGCTCAGCCCCGAGGGCAGGAAGGTTGCCCTCCAGATTGTCCGGAAGCATCGGCTTTGGGAACTGTTCCTCGTGGAAAAGCTTCAATTCGGCTGGGAGGAAGTACATGAAGTAGCGGAAGAGCTGGAGCACATCAGCAGTAAAAAACTGATCGATCGCCTCGATGAGTTCCTGAGTTTCCCCAAGTCGGACCCTCATGGCGATCCCATACCGGATGCCAATGGCAAGATGCCGGTAAAAAAACTGATCAACCTTCTTGAACTGAAACTGAATTTCCCGGGAGTGGTCAGTAATATCAGCGACCAGAGTTCGGAAATGCTTGAGCTACTCAGTCACAAGGGCATCTCCCTGGGCACACGGCTGGAGGTTAAAAAAAGATTTTCTTTCGACAATTCCCTCGAGTTGAAGGTGAAGAGCCAACCCGCGATTACGATCAGCGAGAACGTGGCTAAAAACATTTTTGTTACACATGAGGAATAATTTGACAGGCGACCATTCGCTAAGCGAAGTGCATGGTTCAGTGGATCCGGGAAAGCCGGCGAAAAACTGGAAAAAAATACTTTCTTTCTTCGGACCCGCCTACCTCGTGAGTGTGGGGTATATGGACCCTGGCAACTGGGCTACGGACCTTGCGGGCGGCAGTAAATTCGGCTACACCCTGATCTGGGTGCTGCTGATGAGCAACCTCATGGCGCTGCTGTTGCAGAGTCTGTCGGCAAGGTTGGGTATTGTACGTCAGCGGGACCTGGCGCAGGCGAACAGGGACACGTATCCCAGGGCGGTAAACTTCTTCTTGTACATACTGGCAGAAATTGCTATTGCTGCCACTGACCTGGCCGAAGTGCTGGGCATGGCCATCGGCATTCACCTGCTCACGGGAATGCCATTGATTTGGGGAGTTGCCATAACCGTTCTGGATACGCTGCTTCTTTTGTTTCTGCAGCGCCTGGGGATGCGAACAATGGAGGTATTCATCATTGGCCTGGTGGCCATCATTGGATTTTCTTTCCTTTTCGAGATCATTCTGGCCGGGCCCGACATGGGGAAGGTGGCCAGGGGCTTTATTCCCACCATCCCAAACGACGAAGCCCTGTATATTGCCATCGGCATCATCGGAGCTACCGTAATGCCCCATAACCTTTACCTCCATTCTGCCCTGGTGCAGACCCGAAAGATAAAACCCGACCACATTTCGATCAGCAAGGCGCTGAAATGGAACTTCATTGACTCAACCGTAGCATTGAACATCGCATTCCTGGTGAACACCTCCATCCTGGTGCTGGCAGCAACGGTATTCTTTACTGCTGGACGTACCGACGTGGCAGAGATCAAGGACGCCCATCAATTGCTTGCCCCCCTGCTTGGTTCGAGCCTCGCCCCTGTCATGTTCGCCATTGCGCTGATCGCGGCGGGGCAAAGCTCTACCGTAACCGGAACGCTGGCGGGCCAAATAGTGATGGAAGGTTATCTGCAACTTAAGATGAATCCGCTCCTCCGAAGACTAATTACGCGTTTGCTGGCCATCATTCCCGCGATGATCGTAATTGGAGTTTATGGAGATAATGAGCTGGACGCCCTACTGATTTTTAGCCAGGTGGTATTGAGTATGCAGCTGGGCTTTGCGGTTATTCCGTTGATTCATTTTGTAAGCGACAAAGCCACGATGGGCAGATACACGATCGGTACTACTACAAAAATCCTGTCGTGGATGGTTGCCGCCATACTTGTTGCATTGAATATGAAATTGCTGATGAATGCGGTGGGCGACCTGTTCAAATCCTCCCCTTCCCTCCTAGTAAAGGTCTCCGTAATCACCGGAGCACTGTTAGTTCTGGCATTACTGCTTTATGTAATCATTTTTCCCTTTTTGAGGAAGAAGAAGCGAGCTGTGATAAAATCAGTGCCTGAGGAGGTGTTTTAGCCGGCTAAAAGTTTCGGGTTTGATCTCAAGGTATGAGGCGAGGACCTTTTGCGGAACTCTCTGAAGCATATGTGGATGATGGTTTAGATAATTGAGAAAACGCTCCCTTGTTGTAAGGTTAAGTTGAGCAAAGTAACGAGCGTCCTTTTTGATGAACATGTAGGTCACCATTTTTCTTCCGATCTGTTCCGCCCCCGGTATATTTTCCAATACATACTGCACATTGCTGTGCTTCATCGAAACCAATATCAGCGGTTCAATGGCGTCTATGATCACCGGTGAAGGACCCCGCTGATGAAAAGAGATCTCTGACTGGATCAGGTGACCCTCTGTGGCCAGTTGCAGCGTTTTTTCGTTCTTACCAACAACAATATATTTTCGGGCCAGACCCTTAACCACGAGGTTCAGGTAGTCGTCTGTTTCTCCCAATTGTACCAGGGTTTGCTTCTTGGCAAAAGACCGCAGCTCGAGGTAGGGCAGGAATTGGTTCAGGTCCTGTTCCGCCAGGGGGGTGTATCGCTGGAGAAATTTATGTATGTAACCCGCGTATTGATGAATTTGAGAGGAATCTTGATCCATTGTTTAGGGAATGGCTGGATTGGGAAGATTTTTGGTGCGCAATAAATGTTTCAGGCGGCTGAATGTTTCCGGTTGGATATTGAGATAGGATGCCAGGTATTTCTGGGGTACCCGTTGAAAGAGATTTGAATGAGTGCTCACGAAACGTACAAATCTTTCCTGGGTGCTGTAAAGCATTCTTTCAAGATCCCAGTTCTCTTTTTGCAGGAAAAGGTCGGTGATGATCAGCCTGCCCAGACGCTGCCATTTTCTGTCTTTCTCATAGAGGTTCTCAATATTTGCTTTGCTAAAAGAAAGAAAAGTAGTGGGTTCGATAGTCTCAACAATATAATGTGATTCCTCTCCTGAAAGAAAGGATACGGAAGATGAAATCAGTTCCCCTTCTACTGCCAGTTGGGTAATAATCTCTTCTTCACCACGGCAGAAAAATTTCCTGGCAAGGCCTTTAACAATGAAGTTAAAGTACTGTTCCTGCTCGCCTACATTCACAAGTCTCACTTTCTTGTCGTAGGTTCGCAGCTCCGCAATACCACCGATCTCCTCAAGGTCCTCGTCAGTGAGTTCGATGAACCTGCTGAGATATTCTCTGAGCACTTTTACCATATCCACAAGTTATTAATTATATACGAAAAACAGGGTACCTGTGCTCCGGCTACAGATTAAAATCTTCTTAAGTCAATTCCCTTAATTTTGCCAACCTCCTTTAATAATCAGTCATGAAACAAAAAATCAAAGTAGTTAATCCTGTTGTTGAACTCGATGGTGATGAGATGACAAGAATCATCTGGAAATTCATCAAAGACAAGCTCATTCTGCCTTATATCGATGTAGATATAAAATATTATGATCTGGGTATGGAGTACCGCGATCAGACCGATGACCAGGTGACCGTTGATGCCGCCAACGCGATCAGGCAATACGGAGTCGGCATCAAGTGCGCAACCATCACACCGGACGAGGCCCGGGTAAAAGAATTCAGTCTCAAGCAGATGTGGAAAAGCCCCAACGGAACCATCCGTAATATCCTCGACGGGACCGTGTTCCGTGAACCTATAGTCATGAAGAATGTCCCCCGGCTGGTGACCAACTGGACGGCGCCGATCATTGTAGGAAGGCATGCATTCGGAGACCAGTACCGCGCCACCGACACAGTGATAAAGGGCAAGGGAAAGCTTACGATGACCTTCACCCCGGAAGGCGGTGGCGAACCTCAGGTCTTTGAAGTCTACAATTTCAAAGGCGACGGCGTGGCCCTGAGTATGTACAACACCGATGAGAGTATTATTGGATTTGCCAGAAGTTGTTTTAATATGGCGCTGAGCAAAAAATGGCCGCTTTATCTTTCAACAAAGAACACCATCCTCAAAAAATACGATGGCAGGTTCAAGGATATTTTCGCTGAGATCTTTGAACAGGAATTTAAAAGCAAGTTTGCCGAAGCAGGAATAGTGTATGAACATCGCCTGATTGATGACATGGTAGCCAGTGCGCTTAAATGGAACGGCAATTTCGTATGGGCTTGTAAGAACTATGACGGGGATGTGCAAAGCGACTCTGTTGCGCAGGGATTTGGCTCACTCGGACTAATGACCTCCGTACTGGTGACGCCCGACGGAAAGGTAATGGAGGCCGAGGCTGCACATGGAACGGTAACCAGGCATTTCCGGGACCACCAGGCAGGCAAACCCACTTCCACCAACCCCATTGCTTCCATCTTTGCCTGGACCAGGGGACTGGCATTCAGGGGGAAGCTCGACAACAACGCCGAACTGATACGTTTTTGCGAAGCTCTTGAAACAGTTTGTGTTGAAACGGTAGAAAGCGGGAAAATGACCAAGGATCTGGCCGTTGTAATTCATGGCAACAAAGTCAAACATGGAGAACATTTTCTCTATACGGAGGAATTCCTCGACGCAATCGACCAAAACCTCCAGAAGAAAAGTTAAAAACAAGGCCTCCGCAAGGAGGCTTTCTTTTGCAATGCAAAAAGCCATCCTGGGAACAGGACGGCCTCTAACGATTGCTTGCCATATGAAAATCTTTCCGGAATTTAACATCCGGTTACAATATTATTTTGCGGGACTCATACCTGTAGTATCAGTTGGAGCCATTGTTGTGTCTACTGGTGACATTGTAGTAGAGGTATCGACTGTAGAAGTAGAATCACCCATTGGAGCTCCACCTTCAGTAGTGTCATTACATGCAACGAATGCGCTTATCGCGAGAACAAATAAGAATTTTTTCATCTGTAACTAGTTTTGAATGTATTAATGAATTATTTGAGGTTTATACCCATTCGCTAAAAAGGTAACCCTCCGGTTAGAAAAAATTTGAAAATATCTTTTCCAGGGGTTACTTATTCCTAAATTCAGTATAAATAGCTGTTCGCGTGAGATCAGATCCAAATGAGACGGGATTATTGGAGGGACTTGCCAGGAACGACAGGCAAACTATTGAGAAGATATATAGCGGACATTTTGGAATGATCCAGTCGTTGATAATCAACAACAACGGTTCTGCCGATGATGCCAGGGATATCTTTCAGGAGGCGATGATTGTTCTGTATCAGAAGTCGAGATCAGAGGATTTTGAACTGCACTGCCAGGTTAAAACCTACTTGTATTCGGTATGCAGACGGCTATGGCTCAAGAAGTTAAGTCAAGCCAACAGGTTTGTTCCCGAAATCAACGGGATAGCGGAACTGGTGCCCGTCGAGGAAGAGATCGACGCCAATGAGCATCGGAATCAGGAGTTTATTCTTATGGAAAAGGCCCTGTCGCGACTTGGGGAGCCTTGCAAGAGTCTTCTCGAGGCCTACTACCTTCAAAAAAAGAGCATGAGCGAGATAGCATCGGGATTTGGGTACACCAACCCCGATAATGCGAAAAACCAAAAATACAAATGCCTGGTGAGGCTTCGTAAACTGTTCTTTACCGAATATAAAACCAACAATGGAGATGGATAACATACAATTGCTCGACGCCGTGGAACGGTATCTCAGTAATGAGATGACCGACAGTGAGCGGATCGGCTTCGAGCAACTCCGCAAGTCAAACATCGAGGTGGACCAGATGGTAGTGGAGCATAGCGCCTTTCTTAACCAGCTCAACAAATACGGAGAGAATAAAGAATTTCGTAACATCCTGACCGATGTACATCACGACCTGACATCCAGGGGACTGATCAGGGAGGTTCCACCCAGGGCGGTGCTTGCGCAACTATGGAAGAAACACAAGAGAGTAATGGCCGTAGCCGCCTCCATTGCAGGGATTACCACCATGCTCATTGCGGGATTCGCCGCCTACTACTCACGCAAGGCAAGCAATGCAGAGTTGGAACAACTGAGCAAGAAATTTGAGAACACCGAGAGAAAGGTCAATGCGCTCCGGGCGCAGGTAGAAAGTGACAAGGCAGTGGTGATCGACAAGGCGCCTTCCAATACACCGATCAAATCGGGAGGTACCGGATTTCTGATCGACGAATCGGGTTACCTAGCCACAAATGCCCACGTAGTGGAGGGGTCTTCGGTAGTTGTGCTGGAAAATTACAAAGGTTTGGAATTCCGTGCCCGTATCGTCCACCTCAATGCAGAAAATGACATAGCCATCCTGAAGATAGAAGATGCCGACTATCACACCCGCAGCCCCCTGCCCTATGCGATCAAAATGACCGGAGCAGAACTTGGTGAACAACTGTTCACCCTGGGTTATCCGCGCGAAGAGATCGTGTACAATGAGGGATATATGAGTGCCAAGACGGGTTTCAATGGAGACACCCTTACCTGCCAGATCGGAGTACCCGCTAATCCCGGAAACTCAGGAGGCCCGGTTTTTAACAGGAACGGTGAGGTTATTGCCATCATCAACACGCGGCAGACGCAGGCAGAAGGTGTGGTATTCGCTATCAATGCAAAGAACATTATAAACTCCATACAGGCGATCTCGGCTGATTCCTCCAACGCCAACGTTGTGAAATTGCCGCTCAGTTCCTCCTTAAAAGGTGTAGACCGCGTACAACAGATCAGGAAGATCCAGGACTGTATATTTATGGTGAAGTCTTATTAAGCCCAGAGACTCCGGGGATAATCTCCCTTGTCGATCAGTTCGTGTAGGCTTTTTCTTACTTCCGGAGCATCTTCCTTGTAGGTTACGCCGAACCATTCCGCTGAAGTCGGGATCACCTTAATGATGCCCTCCTTGCTGTTTATGAATTCGTCAGCCACAATAGGGATGAAGAACTCTGATTTTGGTTTGTCTATATTTTCGTCAAGAAATGCGTCGAAGAGCTTCTGGGAATAGGCAAATATGGAAGTATCAAAACACCAGAAGTTGAGTGAAACCTTTGAGTCAAGCGACAATTCCTTCGGCTGCTGATCATCATCACAAATTATCTTTCCATCCACCATCGCGATATTTAATCTCTCGGCAATGGCAGTGAGGTTGCCTTTACTGTCCGTCTGGCACACACCCCGGTTGACTGTGCCATTGTTCGACAGGGTCTTCAGCAGGTCATATCCAATGATGGAATACACATTTGGATTGCACTCCTTTGTCAAAAAAAGTGAAGCCTTGTCAAATGCGTCCCTGCCATAAAAGTCATCGGCATTGATTACGGCAAACGGTACCTTCACCGCTTCCTTCGCGCAGATCACCGCATGCGCTGTTCCCCAGGGTTTCTTGCGTTCCACAGGAACTTTCCTGTTGCCAACAAATGCGTCCAACGCCTGGAATACATAGTCAATCTCTATCCTTCCTTTAAGCTTTGGTTCATAAATGTCCCGGAAGTCCTGGAGGAATTCTTCACGGATGATGAACACTACTTTAGTGAACCCTGCCCGGATGGCATCATAGATCGAATACTCAAGGATGGTTTCCCCTGAAGGGCCGAAAGCCTCGATCTGTTTCATACTTCCATACCTGGAAGCCATGCCGGCGGCGAGGATTACGAGAGTTGGCTGCATTAATGCTAATTTTAAATGTCAGGCACGAATGTATAAAAATATAGCGATACAATCCTTGCGCTCAGGCCTGATCAGGAATCATGGGGTTCATGCTGACGTAATGCGACTCGACCTTATGCATCCCCGGATCTCAGGTAATAAATGGTTTAAGCTTAAATATTACCTGGAGGCTGCACTGGATCAGCGCGCTGAAGGGTTGATCAGTTTTGGCGGCGCATACTCCAACCACCTGGTTGCACTTGCACATGCCTGCCAGGAGAAAGGATTAAAATCCTCCGGTATCATCCGAGGCGAGGCTCCTGCTGTACTCAATCATTCATTAAAAGAAATGATCGCCTGCGGCATGACCTTACACTTCGTCAGCAGGGAAGCATATCGCGACAAAAGTGGTCTTCGGCTTGAGTTCAACGTGAAGTATCCTGGTTATTATCCCGTTGATGAAGGAGGAAGGGGTGAATTGGGTGTTAAGGGTGCCGGCGAAATATTATTGCAGGCACCCACAGCTAAATACAGCCATATACTCTGCGCAGTGGGCACCGCCACTACAATGGCTGGACTGGTCAATACTTCAGCCAATAATCAGCAGGTGATGGGCATCAGTTCTCTCAAGGTATCCGATCCTGTCAACAATGAATTGCTGGATTTCCTCAAACAGCGATGCATCAAGCACAACTACCGCCTCAATTTCAACTATCATTTGGGAGGATATGCGAAAAAAAATACTATCCTGTTTGACTTCATGGACGCCTTCCATCGGGAAGAAAACATACCCCTCGATTTTGTGTACACGGGAAAATTATTTTTTGCATTTTCCGATCTTACGAAGCAGGGCTATTTCCCCAGGGGATCGAGGATATTACTGATTCACAGTGGTGGCCTGCAGGGTAACCGTTCTATGCAATCATCTGTTCTCACTGCTGATTTCTAAGTCATGGGTAGTTATCTTTGCGCCCATAAAACAGGAAGGGATTAACAACGTTAATATTCAGATGATCAGAACTCTGTTGGTTGGAATTTTAGGGATCGCCCTGGGACTATCTGTGAATGCGCAGGAAGCACTCCCTGCATTCAGTGTAGTGGGCAAACCTAATAACCGCAACCTGGTCAGCTGGAATAACTCCTATCGTCGCACCACACAAATCAGCATCCAGCGGTCTGTAGACAGCACCAGGAATTTCAAAACAATTCTTACGGTGCCCGATCCTGCCGTCCCTCAAAATGGATTCGTCGACAGCAAGGCACCGCAAGGGGCTGTCTTCTATCGTCTTTTTATAGTCCTCGACAGTGGAAAATATGTGTTTACGAAGTCAAAACGCCCCGGCCCGGATACTGTAAAAGTTGCACTGCCCCCAGCCAGGGAACCGGCGCTTACCAATGACAACAACCGGGTTGTAGTTTCCGACAGCATGAGCAAAAAAGAAGTGATCGCATTGACAGAGGAATTAAAACCCCCGAGCCCGACCCCCACTCCGGTTCTGGTTAAGCCAATGAAATATTTTGTTGTCAAACGAAGGGACAGCGTTGTCAACCGCATATCAGAGAAAGCACTTAAAAAGTTTCGCGACTCTATCGTAAATAATACCCGCGATACCCTGGTCTTTCAATCGCTAGATACGATACAGCTGAAGCCATTCGTGCCAAAAGAAGTGTATAAGCCATCGAAGTATGTGTACACCGAAAAATTTGGCAACGTGATGATCAACCTCCCGCACCCCGGGTCAAGAAAATACCGCATCAGTTTCTTTGATGACAAACAGCACCAGGTATTTGAATTAAAAGAGGTCAAACGATCTCCCCTGATATTGGATAAGGCTAGCTTCTTACACTCTGGCTGGTTCTGGTTTGAATTATATGAGGAAGACGAACTGAAGGAGAAGCACCGTTTCTTTATTCCAAAAGATTTTTGATTTCCCCTTGATGGTTGGTACAATCAACCCACCAGATCCACCTCGAACACCTCTTCGAAATATTTCTTCACTTTCAGTTTCACTTCCTCCATGTCAACCAGGCGTCCCAGTTCCTTCTGCAGGGAAGTCACTTGTTTGTTCAGGATGCCGCAGGGAATGATGTTGTCAAAATATTGAAGGTTGGTGTTTACGTTGAATGCAAAGCCATGCATAGTTACCCAGCGAGAACAACGGATACCTATGGCACAGATCTTCCGCTCTCGTCCTGTGATGCCCGCATCAATCCATACTCCTGTTTCACCGGCAGACCGGCCGGCGGTGATCTGAAAATCTGCCAGTGTACGAATGATCACTTCTTCGATATTACGAAGGTATTTACCAAGGTCGCGATAGAATTTCTCGAGGTCAAGGATTGGATATCCAACAAGTTGACCGGGGCCATGAAAAGTGATGTCTCCTCCCCTGTTGATCCTGAATAATGTAAGTCGCTCCTCGTTTAGCAACATATTCTCGATCCTGCCGCTCTTGCCAATCGTGTATACTGGCGTATGCTCGAGGAAGATCAGATGATGCGTTGTATCAGGATGCCCATCCAGGTACGAACGGTCTTCATCCTGCACTGCGGTAAGTGCGGATTTAACCCTGACATTTGACTGAAGCAGCGCTTCCTGGAAGTCCCATGCTGGCTGAAATTCCATCACACCCTTATCGGCAAATTTTACTTCCTGTCTGTTCATAACCCACGGCAAATTTATGCAATTAACCCGCCGATTACACAACAGCCGCAATACGCTAACTTTGCAGAATTCAAATCAGGAGTATCGCAGGACCGGTAGTTTAAATGACAAACAGATAACCGATCGCTCATCCTTCACAATCCAGGAAATTTCATGAACCCAGATGCAGCTGTTGAGGAATTACCGGAAGACTCCGGCGAATCTTCTGAGACCACCGAAGAATTATTTGAGAGACTCAGCCTGACTGTCGACAGGGGCCAGGAACCCATGCGCCTGGATAAGTTCCTCACTGCCAGGATCGAAGGCGCCTCCCGAAACAAAGTGCAACAATCAATCGAAAGCGGAAGAGTGCTGGTCAACGACAAAAAGGTGCAGGCGAATCATCGGATCAAGCCCGGTGAGGAGATCGTGGTATTTTCCGACCGGGAAGTACACAGCGAAGTCATCGTTCCCGAGGCGATGGCACTGGATATTGTATTTGAAGATTCCCAGGTACTGATCCTAAATAAACCTGTTGGTCTTGTGGTACATCCGGCCAGTGGCAATTACCGGGGTACTCTCATCAACGGCGTTGCCCATTATCTTTTACAGCAGAATGCTCACCTGAACCAGGAGGACCTTCCGAGGTTCGGTCTTGTTCACCGCATCGACAAAAACACCAGCGGCCTGATGGTGATCGCGAAAACCAACAAGGCGCAGACCAGCCTCGCCAAACAGTTTTTCGACCACAGCATTACCCGTCAATACGTAGCGCTTGTCTGGGGAGATTTCGATGAAGAGGAGGGCACAGTGAACGCACATGTAGGCAGACACAGGCGGTTCCGGAAAATGTTCGATGCCTACCCCGAAGGAGACCACGGCAAACTTGCCATCACCCATTTCCGGGTTGTCGAGCGATTTGGCTATGTAACCCTGCTTCAATGTGAACTCGAAACCGGCAGAACACACCAGATCAGGGTACACATGCAACACATTGGGCACCCGCTGTTCAACGACGAAGTATATGGAGGCGACAGGATCGTAAAAGGTACCGTATTCACCAAATACAAACAGTTTGTCGACAATGCCTTTGCACTATGTCCCCGCCATGCCCTGCATGCGCGCACATTGGGGTTTGTTCATCCTGAAACAAAAGAAAAGGTGGTGTTCAATAGCGAGCTGCCTCAGGATATGGCTTCAGTGATTGAAAAATGGCGCAACTATTCGCGAAGCCGGCAGGCCGAGGTTTAATTTGGATTGGTAGTGAAATCAAACAAGGTCGCGGTGAAGACGCCTTTTTCCCTTTTCTTGAAGATGAGGTCCCAGTTCCCATTATAACGCATTACTTTAGGCACCAGCAGGTCGCCGAATTTTGTCATCTCCACATCGATGTGCACGTCGAAATCATACACACCTGCATTGTAGCTCAGGTCATAGCTCCTGCCCGTGATGTCCCAGGTTTCAGTATTGAACCAGGTAGTCATTTCATTGATCACGACATCACCCTTACCGGCGGTAGGTAATGGCACGATTCGGAATACATAGCAGTTCTCGCCCTTGAACTCTTCCATGTCCACGATAAAGTCATATCGTTCCGCAATGTCCTTGTCGAAGATTGCGATCTTGTTGCTGATGAATGGCAGGCCGGGAATCTTATTTCCCGGGTTGAAGAAAAGCATTTTGAGTTGTTCCTTGTGTTTGGCAAGGCCCGATTTGTTTTTTGTGCTGAAACTCGAACCGGCAACAATATTCGTTTCACCGCAAACCGTGTCGGGAGCAAAGAAAATGCTGGAGTACATCTGGGGAGTGTAGTAGTTGTAATCACCGTTGCGATCGTAAATGTCGCCTTTGACGGTAGATTCAAGGGTTTTCATCCAGCGGCAGCCCTTACCCGTTTCCTGTTTTGTTCTGCTCGACAGAGAGGCTTGTGTATTCCCTTTCTTATCCAGCATCCGGATATCATTGATAGATGTATACCCGATGGTTTTAAGATTGAGGAAGGCCTTGTAGAAGGTGGTGTCATTTTTCACCCGCCGGATGAAATCCGGAACGTTAAGATGATTTCTTACCACCACTGCTTTTAGTGTTACTGCCTTATCATCAATAAATACGGAAGTATCCTGTGCAAAGCTCCGCGACTGACCAATAATCAGGATAAAAAACAGCAGGGCAGGTACCCTCATTTAGCGAACATCATTTTGTAATCCACTTTCACTTTGCCTTTGGATATGTCGTCAAGTTTTCCTCTCATCAACCTGCGTTTGAGCGGTTTGAGATAGTCGATAAACAGTTTTCCTTCGATATGATCGTATTCATGGAGGATGATCCGCGCCGTGATTCCATTGTAGGTATCTGTGTGAGGATCGAAATTTTCGTCGAGGTATTCAATGGTCAATTCTTCATTTCTGGAAACGTCTTCGCGAATTTTGGGAATGCTGAGACAGCCTTCATTGTAAACCCATTCTTCTCCATCCAGGGCCTTGACGGTTGCGTTGATGAATACTTGCTTAATGCCGGGTTCATCAGGGAACTTTCCCTTGTCTTCTTCTTCCTGATTGGCGAATACCTGGCTGCTGTCAACCACAAAGAGGCGGATATTTTTATTGATCTGCGGGGCAGCCAGTCCAACACCATTACTCGCGTACATGGTTTCCCACATATTGGCGATAAGTTCCTGGATGCCAGGATGGTCGGAGCTGATGTCCTTGCTTACGGTTCTGAGCACGGGTGATCCATAGGCGACTATTGGCAGTATCATAATTCTCGATTTGCTACCTGCAAATTTACAAGAACAGGGTCAGATTCGGAAAAGCTGATATGACGTCAAATTTGGGGGAATAACACGCTGGCAGGGTAATAATCATTTCAATACTCTCCCGACTTTTGTTTCATGTATTCCTGTAGCATCATCGTGGCGGCGATTTCGTCGACGAGCCCCTTTTGCCGCCGTTGCATTTTCTTCATTCCCATTTCGATCATGGCCCGGGATGCTAATTTTGAAGTATATCGTTCATCCACCGTAGTCAGGGGCATCGTCGGGAATTCTTTTTTAAGTCGTTTGATAATGGCCCGCACCGGCTCGGTGGCATGTGTCTCGGAATTGTCGAGGTTGAGCGGTTCACCAATGATGATCTCGTCCACTGTTTCTTTGGCAAAATAAGTCTTCAGAAAATCAATTAACCCGGGACTGGGAATGGTGGTGAGCCCTGTGGCGATGATCTGAAAGGGATCAGTTACCGCCAGGCCGGTTCTTTTAAGGCCGTAGTCTATCGAGATGATCCTGCCCATTACCAGTTGGTGAAGAGGATTAGGTCGCCGATTACAAAGATGGCAAAGGCTACACTGGCGATCCCATTTGCTGTCATGAATGCGAGGTTAACACGAGACAAATCACCGACCTTCACAACGGAGTGCTGGTATACCAGCATCCCCGCAAAAATGAGGTTGCCAACCCAGTAGAGCCAGTGAAAATGACCATAGAGCCCTGCCGAAATCACCAGCAGGGTGGCGATGAGGTGAAGGATCTCTGAAACACGCAGCGCGTTTTTCTGCCCGAGCCAGACGGGCATTGAATGTAGCGACTGCGAGCGATCGAATTCCAAATCCTGAAGTGCATAAATGATGTCGAACCCGCTGACCCAGCAGATCACCACGAATGAAAAGATCAGGGGAAGAACTGTGAACACGCCAGTTATTGCCAGATAGGCACCAATCGGTGCAAGGGCGAGCCCCACTCCTAAAACCAAATGACAGAGCGGAGTAAATCTTTTTGTATAGCTGTAGAATAGTACCACGAACAAGGCAACAAAGGAGAGCAGAAAACAAAGCGGATTGATGAACCATGTGGTTATCACAAAGGCCAGTGAGTTGAGGATGACAAAGCGCAGTGCGTTGTCGGCGGAAATTATCCCTGCAGGAATTTCGCGCATTGCTGTTCTGGGGTTCCTGGCATCAAAGTGTTTGTCGAGCCACCTGTTGAAACCCATGGCGGCGCTACGCGCAAAGATCATGCAGAGAAGTACCAATACAAATTTGAAAAAAATAAATTCCCAACCCAGATCAAGTGCATTGTCGGGGAAGTAGACAGCCTGATTGTCGGAAGGATACCGGGAACCAGCGGCTGGCATGTTTACAATGCCGAGAATGAATCCGATCATGGCAAAGGGCATGGCGAAAATCGTATGCGAGAATTTTACGAGACTTAGATATTTTCGAATCATAATCAGATATGCTTTCCGGCGAGTTCCCAAAGTACGATACCAGCGGCTACAGATATATTGAGTGAGTGTTTCATTCCAAACTGGGGTATTTCAATTGATCCTTCACAAACACTAAGTACTGCCGGATCGACTCCTGTCATTTCGTTCCCAAAAACGATGGCCAGTTTTTCATTTTTATCGAAAGAAAAATCCTGCAGCGGAATGCTTTTTTCCACTTGTTCAATGGCAAATATCCGATATCCTTCGCTTCTGAGCTCTTCAATTGCCTGCAGCGTCTCAGCATAATGTTTCCAGCTTACGGTTTCCGTGGCACCTAATGCCGTCTTCTGGATGTCACGATGCGGAGGCTGCGGAGTGTAGCCGCAGAGCGCGATTCCGGAGATCAGGAACGCATCTGCCGTCCTGAATACACTGCCCACATTGTGCATACTTCGCACCCTGTCGATTACAATCACCAATGGAAATTTGTCGGCCTCACGGAACTCAGTCACCGATTTTCTGCCGAGGTCGGAAATATTCTTAATTTTCAAGTTTTGCCTGCTTAGTTCTTATTTTGTTGCACTTTGCAGGCAAAGGTCAAGTAAATTTTCATTTTAGATTTTAGTTTTTGTCATTGACAGTAAAAGCCACAACAGATACCCCCCTGATGCAACAGCACAGGGCGATCAAGCAAAAATATCCCGATGCCATCCTGCTGTTCCGGGTAGGGGACTTTTATGAAACATTCGAGGGCGATGCCATCATTGCGGCACAGGTTCTTGGCATCACGCTTACCCGAAGGAACAACGGCGCAAATTCATCCGGGGAGCTCGCGGGATTTCCACATCACGCCCTGGATACCTACCTGCATAAACTGGTGAGGGCTGGGTACCGGGTGGCGATCTGTGACCAGCTTGAGGACCCGAAGCTGGCCAAGGGTATTGTAAAAAGAGGCGTCACCGAACTGATCACACCGGGCATTGCCACCAACGACAAACTCCTTGATCATGCCAGCAATAATTTTCTTGCCTCAATTCATTTTTCAGAGGGCCTTCTGGGAATGGCGTTGCTGGATATCAGCACTGGTGAATTCTTTGTAGCAGAAGGGCCGGAAGAGTATATTGATAAATTATTGCAGACACTGCGTCCCGCGGAGGTCATCTTCCAGCGCAGCTTTCAGAAACACTTCAAGGAAGTATTCGGCACCCGCTTTTTCACTTATTCCCTGGAGGGATGGGTTTTCGATCAGCGCTACGCCGAAGAAAGCCTGTTGAAGCATTTTCAGACCCATTCGCTGAAGGGCTTCGGTATTGAGAAGATGAATGCGGCTATTATTGCCGCGGGGGCCATCATTCACTACCTGAAGGACACCGAACATCCTAATCTGCAACACCTGGGAACCATCCAGCGCATTGATCAGGACAATCACCTGTGGATGGACAAATTCACCATCCGCAATCTTGAACTGCTTGACTTCAGCGGCGAAAACAAACCCTGCCTGCTGCAGGTGCTGGATAATACGATCTCACCGATGGGCGCCCGGTTATTGAAGAGATGGATGGTGATGCCCCTCAAAGACGTCGGCAAGATCAATGAACGACTCGACCTGGTAGAATTCCTGATCAGGGAAGTTGACCTCAGAAACCAGCTAATTCAATACATCAAGCCCTGCGGCGACCTGGAAAGGCTGTCGGGCAAGATCCCGATGAAAAGAATCAACCCCCGTGAAATCCTGCAGCTTTCGCGCGCCCTGGGTTTTATTGAGCAGATAAAGGAGATCACCCGGGAAGCCGGGAATAAGTACCTGCAGAAACTCGCAGGCCTTCTGGATCCATGCCGGGAAATAGCCGCCAGGATCCGGACTACCATTATCGAAAATCCACCCGCGCTGATTCAGAAAGGCGGCTTCATAGCCCCCGGGATTTCATTGGAACTTGATGAACTCAGACTAATTGCTTCAGGTGGAAAAGAATACCTGGTGTCGCTACAGCAAAGAGAGGTTCTAAACACGGGCATCTCCAGCCTGAAAATTGGGTTCAACAATGTTTACGGATACTACCTCGAAGTGACCCATGTGCACAAGGACAAGGTGCCAGGTAACTGGATGCGCAAGCAAACACTCACGAACGCCGAAAGATACATTACGCCCGAACTCAAGGAATATGAGGAAAAAATAGTGGGAGCGGAAGAGAAAATTCATGCTATTGAACTTCGGCTCTATGAAGAACTCGTGCAGGATTTGCAGCGTTACCTCGGGCCATTGCAGGTAAATGGCAATTCGCTGGCCATTCTTGACTGCCTCATATGCTTCTCCGGCAATGCCATTCAGAATACTTACCGCAAACCTGAAATGCATACAGGTACGGAATTAATGCTTAAAGCCTCGCGACATCCGGTGATTGAGAAGAACCTGCCCCAGGGTGACAGCTATATTGCCAACGACGTTGAACTGGATCCGGAAACTGAGCAGATCATCATACTAACGGGGCCGAACATGAGTGGGAAAAGCGCTATTCTTCGCCAGACTGCGTTGATCACCCTGATGGCGCATATGGGCAGTTTCGTGCCTGCCGAGCAGGCACGCGTACCCCTGACCGACAAGATATTTACCCGGGTTGGCGCCAGCGATAATCTCAGCGGAGGGGAATCAACATTTATGGTAGAGATGAATGAAACGGCCAGCATCATTAATAACATTTCTCCATCCAGTCTGGTCCTGCTTGATGAGATTGGCCGTGGCACTTCGACATACGATGGCATATCCATTGCATGGAGTATCGCAGAATTTCTTCACCAATCGCCCCATCGTCCAAAGACATTATTTGCTACACACTATCATGAGCTCAATGAGCTGGAAAACAAACTGGCCAGGGTTAAAAATTATCACATCACCAACAAGGAATCCGGCAACAAAGTGATCTTCCTGCGCAAGCTGGCACGAGGTGGAAGCACCCATAGTTTCGGTATTCATGTCGCGCGTATGGCGGGCATGCCCACATCACTCATCAGGAGAGCGAATGAGATCCTGGGTCAGCTGGAAGAAAAACAATCCAACGATCATATCGGTGATCAGGTGAAAAAAATATCCACACCCAAGGTTCAGCTTTCCATTTTCGACGCCCACAGTGAAACTTTTGCCGAGATAAGGAATCTGCTGGAAAACACAGACATCAACAGGCTGACGCCGGTAGAAGCACTGATGAAGCTGAATGAAGTGAAGAACCTTTTAAAATAATCTATTTCTTCTCCACGGCGTGGCCACCAAATTCGTTGCGTAGTGCGGCAACGACCTTACCTGAAAACGTATCGGACTTTAGCGAGCGGTAACGCATCAGGAGAGACAGAGCGATAACAGGTGTGGCCAATTCCTTTTCCAGCGCGGTTTCCAGCATCCATTTTCCTTCGCCGGAAGAATGCATGACGCCTTTGATCGCGTCGAGCTCCGCATCTTTTGAAAAAGCGTTTTCCATCAGCTCCATCAACCATCCGCGGATCACCGAACCATGGTTCCACATTTTCGCCACTGCAGCGAAGTTTATGGAGTAACCGCTTTCCTGCATCAATTCAAAGCCCTCTGCAATCGACTGCATCATTCCGTATTCAATGCCGTTGTGCACCATCTTGGTATAGTGGCCGCTGCCGGGTTCTCCGCAATAGAGATAACCATCGGGCACCGCAATGGATTTAAATACAGGTTCACAGTAGTCGAATATCTCTTTCTTCCCACCAATCATGGCGCAAACTCCTTCCAGGGCTCCACTAACCCCGCCACTGGTTCCACAGTCGAGGAATCCAATTCCACTTGCCTCGAGAGACTGCTGTCTGCGAATGGAATCCTTGTAGTGGGAATTGCCTCCGTCTATAATGATGTCTCCTTTGGAAAGGAGAGGTTTCAATTGGTCAATCGTGTCGTCGACAATTTTGCCGGAAGGCACCATCAACCAGACCAATTTTTTACCGGTGAATTCTTTTGCCAGTTCGGGAAGCGAATCCACGGTCGTGACGCCTTCCGCGGCGAGCTTTTTTCTTGTTTCGCTCGCGATGTCATATGCGACTACTTCAAATTTTTTGTCTTTCAGATTAAGAGCGAGGTTGTAACCCATCTTGCCCAGGCCCACTATGGCTATTTGCATATATATTATTTTTTTAAGTCTTTCAGACTGTCGTATAATTTTGAATAAATGGCGAAGTTCTCCAGGTGCACTGCATGCTTCTGCAGGTCGGGAGTGTAAGATTCAGTTACGTTGAAGAATTTTCCGGCCTCGGCAAGTTCCCTGATCAGTCCTACGGCCCTCATTCCAACAATGGCAGCGCCAGCCGCAGAAGCATCAGCAGATTGCGACACCAGGAGTTTTTTACCAAATACATCGGCCATCAGCTGAACCCATTTTGCAGACTTGATAAAGCCCCCGCTTACGTAAATATTATGGACAGGCCCGAGCACGTCCTCAATGCTTTTCAGAATGCCAAACAGGCCCATTGAAATTCCTTCCATCACCGCCCGCATAAAATGATTACGGGTATGCGCACCGCTGATACCAAAAAAAACACCCCGGGCATCGGCATCCCAGACGGGTGCGCGTTCCCCAAAGACGTAGGGAAGAAAGATCAATCCATCGGCGCCAGTCTCAACACTCAGTGCCTCTTCGATGAACCAGTCGTAGTTCATGTCGGCCGTGGAATTATTTTGTAAAATACTCCCTGCAAACCACTGAATCACATTGCCTCCATTGTTCACTGGCCCGCCCGCGATGTAGATGTCGTCTGTAAGTAAATAATTGAAAATACCGTGTTTGGGATCCTTGATCGGCTTGCTCATCATCACACGGACGGCGCCACTGGTTCCAACGGTGAGCGAAACATCCGCGGACTCTACGGCATTGCTGCCCAGGTGTGCCAGGCAACCATCACTGGCTCCAACGATGAATGGTGTGGCTGCATCTATTCCCAGCTTGCTTAAATATTCGGGCAAAACTCCGCGCATGCAGGTGATGGAACTAACTGGGTGGGATAACTGGTCTTTGGTAATTGATGCTGCCTCCAGTGCCTCCGCATTCCAAATGAGATCGTAAATATCAAAAAGGCCGGTGGCCGAAGCAATGGAATGATCTATCACATATTCTCCGAAAAGCCTGTAAAACACGTATTCCTTGATGGAGATAAACTTCGCTGTCCTCTTAAAGATTTCGGGATACTCGCCCTTCATCCACATGATCTTGCAGAGTGGTGACATGGGATGGATCGGCGTTCCGGTGCGTTCATAGAGCCTGGTGCCCAGGGGCGAATTTTTCAACCTCACTGCATAATCATTGCTTCTCAGGTCGGCCCAGGTGAACATATTGGTTAGCAGACCGCCATCAAAGTCCACGGCTATGAGGCCGTGCATTGCGGAACTGAAGGATATGCCCGAAAGGTCCGCCTTGCCTGCGGTTTTAACAGCGGACGAGATGACTTCAACAACGGCCTTGAAGAGCTCCTCCGGATCCAGTTCGTGAAAGCCCTCCTTTTCTGATGAGAATGTGTAGGAAACATTCGCGTGCGCCACGACTTCACCAGTAGCTGTATATCCAACAGCCTTGGTATTTGAAGTGCCGATGTCGATGCCCAGAATATAATTCATGTGTTTCGGTACCCGGTAAAACAAAAATTCAGATGAGGGTTTTCAGTTTGTCTACAGCGTAATCGATTTCTTCCCGGGTGTTAAACTTACTGAAAGAAAACCGAACAGTGACCAGGTCGGGGTTATTGTTGATGGCTCTGATGACGTGAGAGCCCTGGTCGGCTCCGCTGGTGCAGGCACTTCCTCCGCTCGCACAGATGTTGTTTATATCAAGATTCATCAATATCATTTCCGATTTAGCGGTTTTAGGAAAAGAGGCGCTGAGTACCGCGTATAATGACCGGCCCAGGGGGTCGCCGTTGAAGATCACCTGCCCGACTTTGGCGCCGAGCTGATCCATCATGTATATTTTTAGGTCTGCAATATATTCCCTGTCGTGCTGATGGTTCGTTGTAGCCATTTCAAGCGCCTTTGCAAACCCCACAATGCCATAGAGGTTCTCGGTTCCCGCGCGCATGTTTCTTTCCTGCGATCCCCCGTGAATGAATGGTTCTATCCGCACATTTTCATTGATGTAGAGCATGCCCACACCTTTTGGCCCATGAAACTTATGCCCGGCGCCGGTGATAAAGTGAACAGGCGAGTTGCGGAGATCAAAAGGAAAGTGACCAACAGTTTGTACGGTGTCGGAATGAAAAATGGCATCGTATTTTTTGCAGAGTTCTCCAACCGCATGCAGGTCGAGCATATTGCCAATCTCGTTGTTGGCATGCATCAGCGTCACCAGGCACTTTTCGTTACTTTCTGAAAGGAGGGAGCGAAGATGATCCATGTCGATATGTCCGTCCGGCAAAACATTTACGAATCTGAGCTGAGCCTCTCCGCGATGATGCAGGTATTCTACCGTGTGTAGCGTGGCGTGGTGTTCGATCGGTGAAGTGATGATCTCCCTGCATCCGAGGTCTCTTACCGCCGAATTGATGGCCGTGTTGGAGCTTTCTGTTCCACCGGAAGTGAAGAAAATTTCGGCAGGATGTGCGTTTAATATGGAGGCCACCGATTTTCTGGCGAGTTCGATAGCCATGCGACTTTCTCTTCCATAGGAGTAGATGGAAGAAGGGTTGCCAAACTTCTCGGTGAGAAAGGGAGTCATAGCGTCCAGCACTTCCTTATCCAACGAAGTAGTGGCCGCATTGTCAAAATAAACGCGTTTCATATTGAGAACCTCATAATATTAGAAGGCGCAAGATACGAATTGAAAAAATTACAGGCATCCCCAGGAGCGGGGATGGATGCGGGCAGGTAGTATTTTCTGTTCGTGTTAACTAAATTCCCTGATATCCTGCATTAACCTTACTGCAATATTATTTGCGGTGGTTTCAAAACTGCTTTCTGCGTAGATGCGGATGATCGGCTCCGTATTGGATGTCCTGAGATGAACCCAGTCGCTGTCAAATTCGATCTTTAGCCCGTCTTCCGTGTTCACGGGATGCTTCTTATACTTTTGACGGATCTGTTCGAAGATGCCCTTAACATTCACTCCCTTACTTAATTCAATCTTGTTCTTTGAGATGAAGTAATCGGGGTATTTGGCCCTGAACGACTTCATGCCGTCGCGGTGTGTCGATAATGAGCTCAGAAACAGGGCAATTCCGATCAGGGCATCGCGACCATAATGGAGGTCGGGTACTATAATGCCTCCGTTGCCTTCGCCACCGATCACCGCGTTGGTCTCTTTCATTTTCGATACCACATTCACCTCACCAACAGGTGAAGGAAAGTATTCACCTCCATGCCTAAGCGTAATCTCCTTGAGCGCCTTGGTGCTGCTCATGTTGCTAACTGAATTTCCAGGCTTTTTACTCAGCACATAGTCGGCGACGGCAACCAAAGTGTATTCTTCTCCAAACATGCTCCCGTCTTCACAAACAAAACAGAGCCTGTCCACATCGGGATCAACAGCGATACCGAGGTCGGCCTTGTGTTTTCTAACCGATGCGCTGAGGCCCGAGAGATTTTCCGGCAGTGGTTCTGGATTGTGTGCGAATTTCCCGTTTACTTCTCCATTGAGGAGGATGACCTCTCCCACACCCAGGGCTTTAAGAAGGGGTGGTATGAATAATGCGCCCGTGGAATTTACCACGTCAACAACTACTTTATATTCTTTCTTCCTGATGTTTTCTACCTCTACAAGGGGATAATTTACAACAGCATCAATATGTTTCTGCATCCAGCTGTTGTCTGGGGTGACGGTGCCCAGTTTGTCAACAGGGGAGAAATTGAATGATTCCGCATCGGCTCTTTTCAGGATGTCGGCGCCATCCGAAGCTGAAACAAATTCGCCGGTCTCATTTAGTAGTTTCAGGGCATTCCATTCCCTTGGATTGTGACTGGCGGTGATGATGATGCCGCCTGCGGCATTTTCCCCGGCGACAGCCATTTCAACGGTAGGTGTAGTTGAAAGGCCGAGGTCAATGATGTCGAAACCAAGCCCGGTCAATGTATTTACTACGAGATTCTGTATCATCAGGCCGCTGATCCTCCCATCCCGGCCAACAATAATTTTCTTCTTTGATGACCTGTCGAGCAGCCAACTTCCATAGGCCGCAGCAAATTTCACCACATCCAGCGGAGTTAAATTATCACCTGCCTCTCCCCCAATTGTTCCCCTAATGCCAGAAATGCTTTTGATCAGTGCCACGATTGCCAGTTTAAGTACCTACAAAAATAATGGTTTGACACCATCGGAGTACAATTTGATGGTGTACTTTTGCAAATACGCGGCCTTGATACTGAATGAAATCGGTCAAAGGGCCCCGAAAAATAATTCTTGTGAATTCACGTAGCTTTAGCACTATTCAGAGGAGAAGGATTGAGTGAGGTATGCTAAAAAATAAATATGTTTGAAATCTTTCTCATTCTTGGGCTGATCCTGCTTAACGGCTTATTCTCGATGGCCGAAATCGCACTTGTTTCTGCCCGCAAAGCCCGCCTTGAAGCCCAGGCCCACAAAGGAGATGCCAGGGCCAGAGAGGCACTTAACCTGGCAAATAATCCGGACAAGTTCTTATCCACCGTTCAGATAGGGATCACGCTCATTGGTATTCTTACGGGTATCATGTCCGGCGAGAAGCTTAAATCCAACTTTGTTGAGTTCCTCAACAGATTTGAGTGGCTGCAGGACTACAGCAGTGGCGTGGCCACAGCGATCATCGTGATCGTCATCACCTACTTTTCCATGGTGCTGGGTGAGCTGGTTCCCAAGAGACTGGGACTGGCCAAACCGGAAGCCATCGCCAAGACCCTGGCCAAACCGATGAGAATCCTGAGTATTGTCACCCATCCCTTCATCTGGTTACTGTCTAAAAGCACTTTCGTGATAGTCAAATTGCTGAATATCAAGACGAAAGACAATCAGGTGACGGAAGAAGAGATCAAGGCGATCATCAGCGAAGGAACGGAACAGGGCACAATTGAGGAAGCAGAACAGGAGATCATCGAAAGGGTCTTTCATCTTGGCGACAGAACGATTACCTCGCTGATGACCCATCGAAGCGACCTCATCTGGTTCGACCTGAACGACAACGAAGCTGCCATCAAGGGCAAGATACTCCAGGAGCCGCACTCTGTTTATCCGATTTGTGAAGGGCAGATAGACAATATCAAGGGCGTGGTGTCCATAAAAGACCTCTATGTGGCAGACGACCTGGCCCTGTTTAAGGACATCATGCAGCCCCCGCTTTATGTGCCGGAGAACAACACCGCCTACCAGGTGTTGGAAAAATACAAGCAATCCAAGATCCACTCGTGTTTTATCATCGATGAGTATGGCAGCCTGCTGGGCATGATCACGCTTAACGACATCCTCGAAGCCATTATCGGGGACCTCCCCGAGCAGCATTTTGACGACTATGAGATCACGGAAAGAGAAGACGGCACCTTTCTCGTTGACGCGCAGATACCGTTCTATGACTTTTTAAGCAAGTTTGAAAAAACGGAATGGATGAATGAGGGCGAACAGGAGTTCGACACCCTGGCAGGTTTCATCCTTCATCAGCTCAAACGTATTCCCCATACCGGCGACAAACTGGAATGGGGTGGTTTTGCCATCGAGATCATCGACATGGACGCGCAGCGGATCGACAAAGTGATGGTCACTATTTCCAAGGAGATTAAGGCGAGCATGGAAGCAGCTGACTGATCCTGGATAAATCAAAAATTAAAAATTAAAAATTAAAAATCCTAAGCTGCTTACAAGTTTCAAGCGGGCGAGATTAAGGGTTTAACTCGAATAAGTTTAAAAATTACGCATCATACATTCTTCATTTTTAATTTTTAATTTTTGATTTTTAATTTAATACTGTTCTGTTTAACTGCGGTATCATCTGTGATTCCTCATCCATTATATGTCAGCATTACGGAAATCAACTATAATGATAAGTCGCACAATATGGAGATCAGTTGCAAGATCTTCACCGACGATCTTGAGCAGGCTTTGGGAAAAAAATCAGGGCATTCAGCTCATATTAGTTCAACACGTGACGAGGCAATTGCTGCGGAAATTGCGGCCTATCTTGCGGGGCATCTCAGCCTGAGTTTCGATGGCAAAAAGGTTCCTGTAAGATTTCTTGGCTATGAGCTGGAGAAGGAAGCCGTATGGTCTTATCTCGAAGGACCAGTTGAGAAGGCACCGGCTTCCGCGGAGATCGTCAATTCCATCCTCTTCGATTCTTTTGACCAGCAGATCAACCTGGTGCATATTACGGTTAAGGGTGAGCGGAAGAGCACCAAGCTCGTCAATCCGGAAGTCAAAGGCTAGCTTGAAGTTTTGACAGTTGCCAAATCAAAAATTAAAAATGAAAAATTAAAAATGCTATACCGCAATGCCTATGTATTTAATTAAGATTAAAGACCAGCACAAAAAACGGTAGGCACAATGCGCAGCATTTTCGAGCAATAGGATTTTTCATTTTTCATTTTTAATTTTTAATGTCTGATTTCTGGCTGTTCTTCGTCCTGGGTAAGGATCATATCGCCGATTTAAAAGGATATGATCATATTCTTTTCATTATTGCGCTTTGCGCGAGGTATGTTCCTTCAGACTGGAAGAAAGTGCTCGTGCTGGTCACTGCTTTTACTGTGGGTCATTCCCTCACTCTTGCGGCAAGTGCGCTGGACGTGATCAACGCACCTACCAAGTGGATAGAATTTCTGATACCGGTGACCATCATTCTGACGGCTATTGCCAATCTTTTCGAAAAAAAATTTGAGTTCCGGACCAGGTTTCCGGCCATATATTTTATGGCCTTGTTTTTTGGACTGATCCACGGCCTTGGGTTTTCCACTTACCTGAAAAGTTTGATGGGAAGAGATACCAATATCATTTCAGAATTGCTGGCATTCAACCTGGGTCTGGAAGCAGGGCAGATATTGATCGTGGCCGCCATCATGATAGTTTCATTAACTTGCACACGTTTTTTTAACATAAACCGGAGAGCATATCTCCTATTTGTATCGGTCATTGTCGCGGTCGTGGCATTGATTATGGCGATACAAAGAGTTCCCTTCTAAAGAAGTAATTATGTTTAAACAGCTCTTTTGTCTGACTATCAGCTCGTTATTAATATTCTGCCTGGTAAGTGCGCAGGATATCAGGAACAATCCAAATTCCAACCATGGAAATAAGTTCGAGCAGCTGGGTACAATTCTGCCCACACCGAATTCTTACCGGACTGCCAGCGGAGCCCCCGGCCCGAAATACTGGCAGCAGAGAGCCGACTACGACATCAAATGCGCCCTGGATGAAAAAAATCTTACACTCACGGGCGCCGAGACCATTACCTATACTAATAATTCTCCCGACATACTTACTTATTTGTGGTTTCAGCTGGACGAGAACGAACACAGCAACAGGAAAAATTCCGGTTACCAGGATATTGGCAGTCTGCCCAACCAGGTCAATGCCGCAGAACTCAGGGGGTTGACCACATCCAAGGAAGACAACGGTTATGGTGTAAATATTGTAAAACTCACCAATGCGGAAGGAAAACCACTTTCCCATACGATAAACAAGACTATGATGCGGGTTGATCTGCCAACGCCTCTGAAACCCGGTCAAAAATACAAGCTGAACATTCAGTGGAATTACAAGGTTTCCGACAGATACATCCAGGGTGGGCGCGGAGGATATGAATATTTTCCAAAAGACGGCAACCACCTGTTTACCATGGCACAATGGTATCCCCGCCTCTGTGTGTACAGTGATTTTCAGGGCTGGCAGAATCACCAGTTTACCGGGCGCGGAGAGTTTGCTCTCACCTTCGGCAATTTCAACGTGGAAATCAAAGTGCCTGCAGATCACGTAGTCGGCAGCACTGGTGAATGCCAGAACTATGCTCAAAACCTTAGCCCGGCCAGGCTGGCCAGATGGCAGAAGGCCCAGACAGCCAAACAGCCGGTACAGATAGTAACGCTCGATGAAGCGCGTGAAGCGGAAAAGAAAAAAAGCAGTGCCACGAAGACATGGATATTCAGGGCGGAGAATGTGCGTGATTTTGCCTGGACCTCGTCAAGAAAATTTATCTGGGATGCCATGCCCGCCTATGTGGCAGGAAAGAAGGTGATGTGCATGAGCTTCTATGGTAAGGAAGCTTATGGTTTGTACAGCAGGTATTCCACAAAAATTGTAGCACACACGATCAAATCCTATTCAAAGTTCTCTATTCCTTACCCCTACCCTGTGGCACAGAGTGTTGAAGCATCTAACGGCATGGAGTATCCTATGATCTGTTTTAATTATGGGCGCACCGATGACGATGGCAGTTACAGTGAAGCCACCAAGAACGGCATGATCGGAGTGATCATTCATGAAGTGGGACACAATTTCTTTCCAATGATCGTCAACAGTGATGAGCGTCAGTGGACCTGGATGGACGAAGGTCTAAATACCTTCGTGGAATACCTCACCGAAGAACTTTGGGACAATAAGTTTCCTACAAAGAGAGGACCGGCATTCCAGATCGCGGAGTACATGAAATTGCCAAAAGACCAGTTGGAGCCGATCATGACTAATTCCGAAAATATTATCATGTTCGGGCCAAATGCCTATGCCAAACCAGCCACTGGTCTGAACATTCTCCGTGAAACCATCATGGGGCGGGAACTTTTTGATTTTGCCTTTAAAGAATATGCTACGCGCTGGGCTTTCAAACACCCCACCCCCGCTGATTTGTTCAGAACCCTGGAAGATGCTTCGGGTGAAGATCTCGACTGGTTCTGGAGGGGATGGTTCTATGGAATCGAGCCGGTTGACATTTCACTCGACTCGGTAAAGCATCTCACTGTTGATGTGAATGCGGTTCCAAATTTCGGATTAAAGGATTCCACGGTGAACGACAAGGTTGGAGCGCCATTGCTTAACCGTTTTGAGGACATCTCCAAGATCCGCAACCGTGAAGACAAGAAGTTGAGCTTTACCACAGAGAAAGACACGGCATTACAGGATTTTTATTATAAATATGCCCGCGGCGCCGTTGCGGCAGACACGAACAAGAAATATCAGTTCACTGTTGATGCGAGCACCGAGCCAATTGATGATTCGCTGAAGTCGGCACTTGCCGACAAGCATTTTTATGAGCTGGTCTTTTCCAACAAAGGCGGCATGCTGATGCCGCTGATCATACAGTGGACATTTGCAGATGGCAGTACGGAAACTGATCATATTCCGGTGCAGGTCTGGCGGCATAACGAAAAGCAGATTGCCAAGGTGTTCATGAAAGACAAAGAGGTGAAATCAATTCTGCTCGATCCGATGAAAGAAACCGCAGACATTGATGAATCCAATAACAGCTGGGGCACAATTGCAAAGCCTTCGCGGTTCACCGTATTCAAAAACAAGCAGACGGCAAGCCGTGGTCAGTCGAAAGGTATGACGCCGATGAAGATGCTGAACAAATAACTTAAATTTTCGCAGGCAAATCCAGTCCGAAACGTCAATTACCGAACATGAAATCCATGCTTCTCATATTGTTGATTTGCGTTCAATTGCCTGCAAAACCGCAACCCACAAGCGGCACGCGACGCTACCTTTATGTTGCCGTACCCGGAATTCGGGACTATCTGGGTTATGGTGGTCACGGCCTCCTCGTTTTTGACATCAGCAATGGCCATCGATTTGTAAAAAGAATTCCTTTACAAGGCTTGCATCCCGATGGCAGTCCCTCCAACGTGAAGGGCATTGCCGTTAGCCAGCCGCTGAACAGTCTTTACATCAGCACACTTGAATCACTGCAACGTGTAGACATCAGCACAGAGAAAATCATCTGGGAAAAACAATTCGAAGGTGGCTGCGACCGCATGTCTATTTCCCCAGATGGCAAAACCATGTATCTCCCCTCACTTGAAAAAGGCTGGTGGAACGTAGTGGATTGCGAAACGGGTCAGCTGATCAAAAAGATCGAAGTAAACAAAAGGGCGCACAACACCATCTATGGCAAATCCGGCAAACTGGTTTATCTCGACGACATCGCCAGTCCATGGTTATACCTTGCTGATGCAACGAAGCATGAGCTTTCCGGCAAGGTGGGTCCGTTCAGCAACTATATTCGCCCTTTCACCGTCAATGGCAGGGAAACCCTGGCCTATGTTACTGTTGACAGCCTGCTGGGCTTCGAAGTCGGTGATCTGAAGACTGGCAAAAAACTCGCGCAGGTCGAAGTTGAAGGATGGGTACGCGGTCCCGTTAGAAGACATGGCAATCCAAGCCATGGAATTGCCCTGACCCCCGATGAAAAAGAGATCTGGCTTTGTGATGGCCATAATATGCGCCTGCATGTATTCAGTGGAATGCCTCCCTATCAACAGCTCACTACTATAGTTGTCCAGGACATGCCCGGATGGATCAATTTTAGCAAGGATGGACGCTATGCCTACCCATCGAGCGGAGAAGTGATCGACGTTAAAACCCGGAAGGTGCTGATGTCACTGACAGACGAATTCAATAACAGCGTTGCCAGTGAGAAAATGCTGGAAATCGATTTCAAAGCAAACAAGGTAACTGGAGCCACCGATCAGTTTGCTATCGGGCAGGTGAGATAGGAGAATTTACAGATCCAGCTGATTGACATTTGAATAGCTTTTGATCAACGTAATCAGATCAGTATTCCCTGAAGCGTTTATGCTTTTAAAGTTCTCCTTATCCAGATTGAAAAAGCCCTGGAGTTGGGACCAATCTTCATTGGACACCTCCTTGAACGCCATTGACCACTCACGAAAATTCCTTGCAGCCAGTGACTCATCCTGAATTTTAATGATGCGTTTATGTCGTTTATCGCCGGAAATTTTATCAAACAGATTTTGAATCACTTCTTCATCTCCTTCCAGTATCTGAAATATTGATCCCTCATGATAGATCAGCAGGCCAGTGACATCAAGGGCTGTGTTGTTCTTTCTGCTTGTGGTCAGAATGTCGAGCATTTCAGACTGAGAATACAGCCAGGTAGCGGCGCTGAGATAAACTATAGTATGCATGATCGGTACTGTTTATATGGTGATGGAAACCGCCATTGGCACAAAGTAAAGGTTTCATCACCATTACTGGATTTTTCTGAAAAACAGGAAAGGTGCAAATGCCGTCCAGAGCAGGATCAGAACCCATACCCGCCCCTGGAAAATATTGTAGTCATGCAGCATGGTTGAGAAGGAATTCCCCCTAAGGAGCCCTAGTCCAAACTCAAAGATCAGGGTCAGGATCAGCCAAAGCAGGCCAATATACAGCGCCTGTTTGCCCGAGGAAGGACGGAATCTTCTGATAATAAAATATATGTAAACTCCAAGAAGGAAAATCAAAGTGAAGGTCGAGATCTGATGCGCCGTTAATTCTTCGACATATTTCTTATACCAAAGGTCACGGGCTGCACCATTGACTACAGCGATCAGCACCATCGGAAGCCAGGCAATCAGGTATTTCCAGGTGTGCTTCACTGTGGTTGATAATTCAAATAGATGACGCCGCTATCATAGATTCTTGAGTCAACGAGTTTAAGTTTGTTGTAATGGTCAGTATCCGGAAACAGAAGGCGGCCTCCGCCTATCCGTGTTGGGCAAAATTGAATATGGTATTCGTCAATCAGGTTTTCATTTATTAAGGACTGGGAAAGGGATATGCTTCCCCACAGAACCATATTCTTTCCCTCTAGTTCCTTCAATTTTCGAATGGCTTCGGCCGCATTGCCCTTGACAACCTTTGCCTCAGGCCAGGTGCCCCAGGGCGCAGTGTTGATGGTATCCGAGAAAACTATTTTGGGGATGCTGTTTAATTTATCTGCAATGATTTCGGTATCAGTTTTGGCCGTTGGCCAAAACTCTACAAAGAGCTGATAGGTTTTACGTCCGAGCACAATAAGATCAATTGTAGACAAAAATTCGAGTTGATGCTGATCGGAGTATTTGTTCTGTTCAGTGGAGGGAAAGAAGTCCAGTTTGCCATTCCTGTCTTCAGCATAACCGTCAAGAGAGATCCATTCTTCAAGGATTAGTTTTCTCATAAATTGCAATTGATTTATCAATTATCCTGACACTGATTAGATCCAGTCTGGTTCACTGACAGTCATTTCGTTTTCAACGTTGCCTGTATTCAGCGTAGCCTTGGGTTCGAAAAGGAGATTGAACACCACCTCTCCATTTGTATGGGGCCGATGCTCCACGCCTTTGGGAACGATCAGTATTTCGCCTTCCTTCACCTGAACGGTTCGGCCATCCCTGAAATCCATCAACAGCGTGCCTCTGAACACCATGAAGAGCTCATCTTCGTTTTCGTGGCTGTGCCAGACAAACTCATTTTTCATTTTGGAAAGCTTGACATGCTGACCATTGAGTTCCCCGATGATGTGGGGCGTGAATAGTTTATCGAATAAGGAAAATTTCTCCAGAATGTTTATCGATTCTATTTGTTGCATAATAAAGGTTGAAGCATGGTTGAATTAAATTCAAGGGTCATCCCGATAACCAATTTTTATTTTTTATTTTTTGACTTTTTATTTTTTGGCAGATGGGCAATCAGTTCGACTTCAATCTGGGCATCTTTGCGCGGAGAAAACAAACGCGAGATCTGAACCCAGGTTGCTGCAGGGTAGTCGCCATTGTAGAAGGCCTTTCGTACAGAATTATTTGATTTCACTGCCTCAATGTCCGTAGTATAAAGCGTCTCTTTCACAACATTCTGAAAGCTGGCGCCATAAGCCTCTAAAATCTTACCAAGGTTTTTATATATGTCCTGCAGCTGTTCTGTTATCGTTCCCCCACTTAGGTAACCGGAGATGTATAATACGTTGTCTACCAAAACGGCTTCTGTGTAACCAGCAACCGTGTCCTGCCCATCGAATTTTTCGTTCGTGATATTTCTTTTTTGTAATGTTATTATGTTTGTGCCTGGATAATAGTTACCGAAAGGAATGAAACAAATAGAAAACATGATATTCTTTTCATACAATCGACTTAGCAGGTTAAAAACCTAAAGTTAAAATTCGTTTCTCTTTTTGATTTTTAATTTTTGCCCTCCACATAGTGAGCTAACTTTTCCAGGCTCTGCTCTGTTCCCTTTCCATAGTGCTCTGGTCCCTGCACTTTATGTTTTTTGCGAAGCGTGCATGACGTCATGCTAAAAAGAATATCTATTCCTGATTTTGAATCAAATATCCGGTAAAAGGATATTATGTGTTGAGGCTGAGTATAATCCTAATTCGTAGTACCATCCTGGTACCTGATCTTCTTCTTTCCAGAACGTTTTTTCTCGAAATCCAGCACCTCTTTTGGTTTTTCAACCACTTTGGGTTCGTCGGTACTGGCAACGGTGGATCCTTTTTCGAGCTTACCGAGGACATAATTCTCGGTCTTCATTAAAGCGCCATTGACATCATAGTACTTCCATACTCCATGCTTCAGTGAGGCACCTTCATTTTTCACGATTACCTCATGAAAGGATTCGAGTTTGTCAACGTCTTCAACCATAATGGTGTCATAGACCTTATCAGGATTGAGGGCCTTCCAGTTCTGTTCCATCCGCAGATCACCGAGATTTGAAAAATACTGGGCATTACCATCTTTATTTCCCCAGCGATAATGCTCAATGCCGACAAGATCGCCCATCAGACTGAACAACCTCCACTCCCCTTCTTTCCTGTCGTTCAGGAATTCGCCTTCTTCCTCGTAGCCTGGTTCGCCGCGAAGTGGATCATGATGGATCACCCATTCAAACTGTTTGTGGCCCTGCTGGTCGATCCGGTTGATGGTGTCCTTGTCGTCATTGATCAGCTTGAAATCCTTCCATTGGGCAAAGCCTGAATGGGCGGCAAGAAGCAGTACGATGAGTATTGGACGCATACCTCTAAATTAGAAAACTCGTTGAGAAGGTAAAAGTTAAAAATGAAAGTTTCCAGGATTTCACGCAAAAGCGCAAATCTGCCTTCGGCAGACGCTAAGACGCAGTAATGAATAAGTATTTCTTTGCGCCCCTTTGCGATTCTTCGCGTCTTAGCGTGAAACCTTTGCGAAACCTATTTTCCTCTAAATGCCGTCACGGCAAGAGCATAACCTTCCAGGCCCAGGCCAATAATGCTGCCACGACACTTGGCCGAAACATGCGAGATCCGGCGAAACTCTTCGCGGGCATGTACATTACTGATGTGTACCTCGATCACCGGTGCCTTGATCGCAGCAATGGCATCACCTATCGCTACTGAGGTGTGGGTGTACCCTCCGGGATTCAACACTATGCCATCCGCACTTGCACCGGCGCGCTGCAATTCATCGATCAATTCTCCCTCCACATTGCTCTGAAAATAGGAGAAACTGACCTCGGGGAAACCCTGTTTTAGTTCCAGGTAATATTGCTCAAAGGTCCTGCTACCATAAACGTCCGGCTCCCGGCTGCCGAGCAGGTTGAGGTTGGGGCCGTTGATAATGGCAATGGTCATCAGGAATGCTTGCTTTATAAGTGCAATAAAATCGTCGAAAAGATAACGGCTGTCATGCGGACCGGGTGTGCTCTCGGGATGATACTGGACCGAAAAAGCGGGCCTGTCTTTCATCCTGATGCCTTCGATGGATTGATCATTCAGATTCACATGAGTGATCTCTACATTTTTTGCCTTCTTGACCGCCTCGGGATCCACACCAAACCCGTGGTTCTGGGTGGTGATCTCGCACTTGCCCGTCACCAGGTTTTTAACAGGATGGTTCAGACCCCGATGACCGTGGTGCATCTTGAAAGTGGGAATATCATTGGCCAATGCCAGCAGTTGATGCCCAAGGCATATGCCAAATACGGGTTTATTTTCCCTGAGCACTTCCTTAACCGTGTCGACTGCATAACTCATAGCAGCAGGATCACCCGGGCCGTTTGAGATAAAGTATCCATTGGGGTTGAAGGCCTTCATTTCCTCCAACGAGGTCCTGGCAGGGAACACTTTTACGTAGGCACCCCTGGCCACCATGCATTCCACAATATGCTGTTTGGTTCCATAGTCGAGCACCGCAATACGTATGTCCCCATTGTCATCACCTCTCGTGTAAGCCTTTTGCGTGCTTACCGCAGTCGCCAATTCCAATCCGGCCATCGAGGGCGCTTTATCCAGTTCTGCCTTCAGCAGTCCTGGATCGGTGATCTCAGTTGAAATGATGCAGTTCATCGCCCCTTTCTGCCGCACATGTGTTACAAGTGCCCTGGTGTCTACATCCTCGATACATACAATATTGTTCTGAACAAGGTAATCCTCCAGGGAACCCTCTGCCATTTTTCTGCTGTATAATTCTTCAAGATTCCGCGCGATCAGACCGCGGATCTTTACATTGTCCGATTCAACATCTTCGTTCTTTACTCCATAGTTGCCAACGTGCACATTGTTCATGATCACCACCTGCCCATAATAGCTTGGGTCGGTAAATACCTCCTGGTAGCCAGTCATCCCGGTATTAAAACAAATCTCGCCGATGGCGGTTCCTTTCTTGCCAAACGACTTTCCATAGTGTATCGTTCCATCTGCCAGTAAAAGAACTGCCTGCGCCTGTAGTTGGGGTTCATTCATGTATGGAGAAATTTTGCAAATAAAAACAATAAATACTGAAAGGGCGGGCTAATTTTTACACAAAAAAAAGCAAGACGGTAAAGGTCTTGCTTTTCACTATGAAATAGAAATTCACTATTCTTCGGATTTCTTTGGCTCTGAGGCTTCAGGGGCTTCCTTTTCAACTGCCGCTGGCGCAGCTTCGGTTGCTGCCGGAGCGCCTTCGGCTTTCTTGGTTGTTGCCCTTCCACGACGCGTCCTCTTCGCTGGTTCTTTCGCTTCTCCCTTACCCTTTCCATACACCTCATTGAAATCTACCAGCTCGATAAGCGCAGTTTCTGCGTTGTCTCCATGACGGATGCCGAGTTTGATTACCCTTGTATAGCCACCAGGACGACCGCCGATCTTTTCGGCAACGGTGCTGAACAGTTCGGCAACGGCTTCCTTGTCCTGCAGGTAACTGAAAACAACCCTACGCTGATGGGTGGTGTTATCCTTGCCTTTGGTGATCAGGGGCTCAATGTAAGTACGCAATGCCTTGGCCTTTGCCAGGGTGGTGACGATACGTTTATGGGTGATCAGTTCACAAGCCATATTACTGAGCAAGGCTCTTCTGTGCGAGGCTGTTCTGCCTAGGTTGTTGATTTTGTCTCCGTGACGCATGACGTTGTTTTTAAAAGCTGCACCGTGTCAGGAATTGCAGCCGTTATTGAATGATAAAATAGTTAAAATTCCTCTTTGTCTACTCCCAGCTTGCTCAGGTCCATACCAAAATGGAGTCCTCTTTCAGCAAGCACCTGCTCGATCTCGGCCAGCGACTTCTGTCCGAAGTTCCTGAACTTCATCAGGTCTTCCTGCTCGTACTGTACCAGTTCGCTCAGCGAATTGATCTTGGCGGCTTTCAGACAGTTGAAGGCACGCACTGAAAGATCCAGGTCTTCCAACGGAGTCTTGAGCACCTTGCGCAATTGCAACATCTGCTCGTCCACCACGTCTTCTTTCTTGTCTTCCTTGCTGTCGAAAGTGATGTTCTCATCAGTGATGATCATCAGGTGCTGGATCAGGATCCGGCTGGCCTGCTTAACGGCTTCTTCAGGATGAATGGTTCCATCTGTTGAAACATCCATGATCAGTTTTTCATAGTCAGTGCGCTGTTCAACACGGGTGTTCTCGATGGCGTACTTGACATTTTTTATGGGAGTGAAAATAGAATCTGTAGGTATGTAGCCAAATGGCGCATCCTTGATCTTGTTATCTTCTGCAGGAACATAACCACGGCCCTTCGCAATGGTGATCTCGATGTCGAGTTTTGCGGAAGGATCGAGTGTGCAGATTAGCAGGTCCGGATTCATGATGTCAAAACTCTGTGAAGCATCACCGATGATTCCGGCTGTAAACTCACTTTTATTCTTGATGCTGAGGTTGATCTTTTCCTGTCCAAGTTCATTGTCCATTTTCTTTTTGAAACGAACCTGTTTCAGATTAAGGATGATTTCAACCACGTCTTCTGAAATACCCTTGATGGTAGCGAACTCATGGTCCACCCCTTCAATACGCACGCCTATAATTGCAAAACCTTCCAAAGAACTCAGCAATACTCTGCGAAGCGCGTTGCCAATGGTAACGCCAAACCCTGGCTCCAATGGACGAAACTCGAACTGAGCTTCGAAATCAGTGGCTTTTTGCAGGATGATCTTTTCAGGTTTCTGGAAATTTAAGATGGCCATATTAACAGTGTTGATTAATTATAATTTGAGAAAACTAAAAAATGAAAAATGAAAAATTAAAAAGGCACAATGGCAGTTTTCAATTTTTTATTTTTGATTTTTAATTTACTTACTGTACAATTCTACGATCAGCTGTTCCTTGATATTTTCAGGAACATTTTCCCTTTCGGGGTAAGCAACAAAAGTGCCCTTCATCTCGCCTTCATTCCAATCCAGCCAGCCGAACTTCTGGTTCTTCCCGCGGATGGCACCTGTCAGCGATGCATTGGTCTTATCTTTTTCCTTAAGGCCCACGGTGTCTCCGGGTTTCAACTGGTAAGACGGAATATTCACCACATCGCCATTGACTGTAACGTGCTTGTGCGCCACCAGCTGGCGTGCTGCCGGCCGGGATGGAGCAACACCAAGACGGTAAACCGTATTGTCCAGACGAGCTTCCAGCAACTTCATCAGATTTTCACCGGTAACGCCCTTGATACGGGAGGCCTCATCAAAAGTTTTTCGGAATTGTTTTTCGAGCACACCATAGGTATACTTGGCTTTCTGCTTTTCTTTTAGTTGAACCGCATACTCACCAGGAGCCTTACGTCTTTTGGTAGGTCCATGCTGACCGGGAGGATTAGAGTTCTTTGTGAGATACTTTCCATTGCCCAGGATAGGTTCGCCAAATATGCGGCATATCCTTGTTTTGGGGCCTGTGTAACGTGCCATAATGAATGTCGATTTTTTAGTTGAGACCGGCGATCATTAAAAATCTTAAAAATCAATCGCAGGCCACATTTTAATATAAATACTATACTCTTCTTTTCTTGGGGGGTCTGCAGCCGTTATGTGGGAGGGGAGTCATGTCCTTGATCATCACCACTTCGATTCCTGAGTTTGACAAGGCGCGGATTGAACTCTCACGACCTGAACCGGGACCCTTTACGAACACGTCCACCTTCTTCACACCCGCGTCGAAAGCCGTTTTGGCGGCATCAGATGCGGCCATCTGCGCAGCATATGGAGTATTCTTTTTTGAACCCTTGAATCCCATCTTGCCGGCAGAACTCCAGGATATTACCTGTCCGCCCTTGTTCGTGATGCTGATAATCAAGTTGTTGAAGCTGGCGCTGATGTGGGCGTCGCCGTAGTTGTCGACCTTTACAATCCTTTTTTTCGCAGCTGCTTTCGCGCTGGGTTGAGCTTTAGCCATTTTTAATTCTGTTGGAGGTAATCAATTAACATTTATGTTCACCGGATTGATCCGGCTGTTGCCGCCCTGCTCATAAGAGTTCCGGCGCGGCCTCATTTACTATTTCTTGGCGACTTTCTTCTTGCCCGCAACAGTCTTACGTTTCCCTTTACGGGTACGACTGTTTGTGCGGGTGCGCTGACCACGGACGGGCAATCCCTTACGGTGACGCAGTCCACGGTAGCAGGCTATATCAAGGAGACGTTTGATGCTCGTCTGAACTTCAGAACGCAGCTGGCCCTCCACCTTGAATTCATTGGTGATGGTCGAGCGGATGGCATTCAGCTCATCATCATTCCATTCATTTACTTTCTTGTCTACGCTGATCCCAGCTTTTTCAAGAATGTATTTGGCGGTAGCAGGCCCGATACCATATATATAGGTAAGGCCTATCTCTCCTCTTTTAGTTTTTGGCAGATCCACTCCGGCAATACGAGCCATGTTTTATTTCTATTTTGTGTTGAATACTAAACTTTAAAAACAGACTATCCCTGTCTCTGCTTGAAACGGGGATTCTTTTTGTTGATCACATAAAGCCTTCCTTTCCTGCGCACGATCTTGCAATCAACGCTTCTTTTCTTAATGGATGCTCTTACTTTCATGAGTTTTCGTTTTCGGAATCCGCGAATCCCTTTATTTATACCTGAATATTATTCTTCCTCTCGACAGATCATAAGGGCTCATCTCAACTCCTACTTTATCTCCGGGCAGAATCCGGATGTAATTCATCCTCATCTTCCCCGAAATCGTTGCCAGGATTTCGTGCCCATTTTCCAGTTTCACCTTGAACATCGCATTGGACAAGGCTTCCAGAATTACTCCATCCTGTTTGATCAGTGGTTGTTTACCCATACATTTTAAGGAGGCGCAAAGATAGGTTAAACACACTGAAAAATGAAATTCTCAGAAGTTTTACTCAAATTGTCCCGTAAACGCCAAATTTAAAGCTAATAATATGATAATCAATCCGTCTTCCTACCTTTCAAACAGCTCCCGTAACCACTCTTCCCTGTCCTGACACGGCACGAAGCCTTTCACCTCTCATCTCAAACCCCGGATGGCCGGAATATTGATAGCACATGAATATTCAACAGCAAAATTCCCAAATGAACCTTCAGAACAGAAATATTGGCGTCAATTTTCCCAATGGTAACCAGGCTGAAATACGGATCTGGGCGCCTCTGGCCAAAACAGTTTCCATCGTTCTCGAAGCAACTGACACCGTACAACCTGTTCCATCCCAAACAGGGGCCACTCCTACGGTCGCCCGTGAACTGATCGCTGAGGACCCGGAAGCCCAGCTGTTGCCAGAAACCCGAAAAAAGTTACCTCTCGCACCTTCCGACTATGGATACTGGACGCTCACTACGCCTGAACTCCATCCCGGTTCGGAGTACTCCTTTTCCCTCGATGGCCAACCACCTCTACCCGACCCCAGTTCTGTGTACCAGACACAGGGTGTTCATGGTCCATCGGCGGCGCTAAACCTCAGGGACTTTCCCTGGACGGACCAGCAATGGGCCAATCCACCTCTAACTGATTACATCATTTATGAGCTTCATACCGGCACATTTTCCCCCGAGGCTTCCTTTCCGGGCATTATAAATAAGATCCCTCACCTCTTATCGCTTGGGATCACCGCCATCGAGATCATGCCCGTGGGTCAGTTCCCAGGCACCCGAAACTGGGGTTATGACGGAGTTTATCCATTCGCCGTTCAGGATTCATACGGAGGGCCGCGCGGCCTTCAGCAGCTTGTCGACGCATGCCATAAGTCTGGCCTATCCGTAATCCTCGACGTGATCTACAACCACCTCGGCCCAGAAGGAAACTACCTCTCATCCTATGGTCCTTACTTCACCGAAAAATACCATACACCCTGGGGACAGGCACTCAACTTCGACGACTCGTGGTGCAACGGAGCTCGCGACTTCTTTATCGAAAACGCTCTTATGTGGTTTCGCGATTTTCACATTGATGCCCTTCGAATGGATGCCGTTCATGCCATCCGCGACATGAGCGCCAAACACATCCTTCAGGAGATCAGGGAACGTTGCAACGAACTAGAAAAAGTCATTAACAAAAAATTCTACCTCATCGCCGAGCTTGACCTAAATGATCCGAAATACATCAGGCCAACCAGCATTGGCGGGTACGGACTCAACGCGCAGTGGATCGACGAATTTCATCATGCCCTCCGTGTAACTTCCGGACAGGATCCGGAAGGTTATTATTCAGACTTCAATGGACTGGAAGACCTGGCCAAGTCCTACCGCGATGCCTATATTTATGACGGACAATTCTCATCTCACCGGAAAAAATTTTTTGGACTCCCCGCCTCAACGAACACTGGCGACCAGTTCGTAGTCTTCTCACAGAACCATGATCAGACAGGCAACAGGATGCTGGGTGAACGCACCAGCACCCTTGTTAGCTTTAGCATGTGCAAATTAATGGCCGGTGCAGTATTGGCATCTCCTTACCTGCCCATGCTTTTCATGGGTGAAGAATGGTCCGAACCCAACCCCTTCTTGTTTTTTATCAGCCATACCGATGAAAAACTCGCCGCCCTGGTGAATGAAGGCAGAAAAAAAGAATTCTCTTACTTCAACTGGCAGGGTGAACCGCCGGATCCCAGGCTGGAAGAGACTTTCACCAGTTCTTCGCTTCAATGGAGCCTGAAAGAGAGCGGTCAGCATAAAACTATGTTTGCCTACTACCGGTCCCTGATTGCAATGCGAAAGAACATTGCTGCATTGCGCTCTACCGACAGGCATCATGCTACTGTTGAATCCGACGAACACAGGAAAATAATCTTGCTTAGAAAAACGGCCGGCGATGATGAGCTGACCTGCCTGATGAATTTTTCCAAAGAAAAACAGCGGACCGGATTTGTTGCCGGATTTTCACTGTTGAAAATTTTCGATTCTGGAGCCCCGGATTGGAATGGCCCGGGATCTGCCCCCGACAACTGGAACAGGAACGAGGATATAGAAATCCACCCCGAAACTTTTTTAATCTATAAAAGAAACATCAATCAATGAGCGAACTTTATAATCCCGTTTCCACCTACCGTCTTCAATTTCATAAGGAGTTTACCTTTGATCAACTCAACGGCATCCTGGACTACCTCACCGAACTGGGCGTTGCTACCATATATGCATCTCCGATCTTCAAGGCCTTCCCGGGAAGTTCACATGGGTATGACGGAACAGATCCAAACACGATTAACCCCGAGATTGGCACAGAAGAAGAATTGTTGGCACTCTCGAGCGAATTACGAAATAGAAATATCGGTTGGCTACAGGACATCGTGCCCAATCACCTCGCCTTTCATCACGACAACACCTGGCTGATGGATGTGCTGGAAAATGGCCGGGAATCAGAATATGCGCGGTTTTTCGACATCGACTGGAATCACCCGGTCAATACGGGCAGACTAATGGTACCCTTTCTCTCCACCCAACTGGAAGAAGAAATACAAAACGGAAACATCCAGCTCTCTTTCGACAAGAACACACGAAAATTTTGTCTCAGGTATTTTAATAACAGCTTCCCGGTAAACACCAGCTCCGTTGATCATTTGAAAAACCTGCCGGTAAAGAAACAGGATTTGGAATGGCTTGATTTTGAAATCGACCCGCTAACGTTGAAGCAGATCGCGGATCAGCAGCATTATGAACTTTGTCCCTGGTTCGACACCGACAACCGCATCAATTTCCGTAGGTTCTTCACCGTCAATGGCCTGATCTGTCTAAATATTCAGGACCCACAGGTCTTCACCACGTATCATCAACTGATCAAAGAACTGGTCGGAAAAAAAGTATTTCAGGGATTACGCATTGATCATATTGACGGCCTCTACGACCCGCGGGGATACCTCGACAGCCTTAGATCCACTATGGGCGCACAGTGCTACACTGTAGTGGAAAAAATCCTTGCAAAGGACGAGAAGCTGCCGGAGAACTGGAACACCGAAGGCACAACCGGCTACGACTTTCTGGCTATGGTGAACAATGTTTTTACCAACCCGGCTTCGGAAAAACCATTGTCTGATTATTACCGGCAACTGTCTGGTTCAGATCTCAGTGTCGGCGAATTGATCACTGAAAAAAAATCATTCATACTCGACAACTACATGAATGGTGAGCTGGACAACCTCACCAGGTGGTACCTTAAAAACGTGGCCCCGCCACAGAATAAACCTGAATGGACACAAATCAGGAAAGAGATCGGCGACTACCTGATCAGTTGTCCCGTCTACCGGTATTATGACGAAAATCTGCCTATGATGGAAAGAGATCAGGACTTACCAGCAATGAAGAAACCAAACTTTTCTACAAACGTTGCATGCAGTTCACCGGGCCATTGATGGCGAAGGGTGTCGAAGATACGCTCATGTATACCTATCAACGTTTCATCGGTCACAATGATGTTGGTGACACACCAGAATTTTTTGGTTCCGCAACGACGCAGTTTCACGGGCAGATGGTCGAACGACAAAAGCGCTGGCCCATGTCCATTAACACCACTTCCACGCATGACACGAAAAGAGGAGAAGACGCGAGGGCAAGACTCAACGCGGTAACCGACCTGTGGCCGGAATGGCTAAACCTTGTTGAACAATGGAAAACGGAAAACAGTAGCTCCGGTCAGTACGGCGCACCGGATGACAACGACAGGTATTTTATCTACCAGACCCTGGTGGCCACATATCCCGTCGATCAGGACGAAGTGAACAAATACCAGGACCGCCTGGCTGCCTATTTCGCCAAGGCCTTCCGCGAAGGCAAGGTGAACTCGAACTGGTCATCACCAAATGAAGATTATGAAAACGCTGCTGCCTTCTTCGTGAAAAATCTATTTAAGGCCGATCATCCATTTGGAAAAACATTCTTCCCTTTCCTCGACAAAGTGGTCGACTACGGGATAATCAATTCACTCGCCCAGCTTACACTAAAATTCACCTGCCCGGGTATTCCTGATATCTACCAGGGCACGGAACTCTGGGACCTCAGCCTTGTCGATCCCGATAATCGCCGGAAGGTAGATTATACCCGCAGGATCAACGGTCTTCGAAACAAGTCTGCCATCGCTGCATTGTGGGAAAACAGGAAATCGGGGGTAATTAAATTGCAGCTTACCAGGATCCTGTTGGAACTCAGGAAAAAATCGCCAGCTCTATTCCAGCATGGTGAATATATCCCCCTGGAGACAACGGGAGAATACCGTCAACATATTCTGGCGTTTGAAAGAACAGATAAGAAAGAGAAAACAATCATTGTGGTGCCTCTCAACATTGCGGAACTTGCGGAGTCGCAAAAAAAATCACCCCTTTCGCTCAACTGGAAAGACACATCTATCGAATTGAAAGAGAATGTATCGGGGAACTTTCTGGAACTTGTGAATGGACAGGAAATTGATTTAGAGAAAAATATTGATGTTTCGGCGATTTTCGGGCGTTTTCCCCTGGCAATTTTACAGTATCTCAAATCGAGTTAGGCGACTAGCCAAATAACTGGTTGAGTGTGCTTGCCAATCTGAGTCCACCGAGCAACAATCGTTTGTTCATCTCTGCCACATGACGATAATTATAGTCATAACCTAGTTTGTCCCCGGCATGTATTTCTCTGTAGAGAGATTCGGCAAGACCATAGGATTCAAAGAGCCAGTCGGCGAGCGTACCGGACTGCCACCTGCTCTTTTCTTCTTTGGTCATATGATCAATTGCCGTCACGTGTTCGGTGTAACTCAATTGCTGAAATTCCACCAGCTCTTCGTCCCACACCCTGTGGAGATTGGTTGGTTGCCTGAACCAGTACAAGTTGAGTCGGTTCCCTCCAAGATCTTTCGAGTGCGCGGCGTGCATTGGCTGATGAAGATCTCCCATGAAGTGAATGAGCATCTTCAGGCAGAACAACTTCCTGGCAGCTGTGGTTCCGGGTGCCTTCAACTCTGCGATCATTGCCAGTGTTTTCGAATAAAGGTTTTCGCTGGCGGGATCCTGGAGTTCTTTATCAAATTGCGTTCTGGTGAGATTTGGCGGAAGATTAATGTAATGCCAGGAGTTGAGATAGTTGTAAGTGCTGTCTGATTTGATAAAATCACCCCAGTTGCTCGCCATAGCCAGAGATTCGTCACCCAGGATCTTTTTAACTTCCTTTTTTGCCTTAGGTGTGAGATAATGACTCGCGATTTCTCCGACGATCCGGTGACCAAGAACCCCCCAGGCTCCTGCCGAAAAAGGGAGCAGGCCAATTGACAAAATGATAACCGATTTTATGACGCTCATATTGTAAAAATAAGCGAACATTGTAAAGCGAATTCGACTTGTGGCACATGTATTGCGTAAATACCAAAAATTCCCCCTGTATGAAGAAGATTTTAATGGCAGCGGCATTAATTGGAACCATAGCTGCAGTTGCTATCGTTTATGTTCAGTACCTCGCTGAAGACAAGCACATCGAGGATCCTACCATGGACATCTGGATGTGATGATATAACACAGTTACCGGGAGTACTGTAATATCCACTCATACATATTTTTCCCTTCCTCTCTGTAATCCGGGTCAGTCGCCATAGTCCAGGCATCATGTTCGCCGAAAGGCCATATAGTCATCCTGTATGGATAGTCCGGTTTCACGGCAGTTATCATATCTATATGCCTGGTGGTGCTCCTGACATCAACTACTTTGTCGCCCTGGTTATGAAAGGACCACACCGGCGTATTTGTCTCCGCGATGAGTTTGCAGCTTACGGAGTCACCCCAGGATGCCCCACAGATGGTAACCATGGCAGCAAGGCGTTTTCCATATTGTGCAGCATAGTCCCAGGTAGTACCTCCGCCCATACTCAGTCCAGCCAGGTAGATCCTGTTGCTATTGATCCGGTAGTGTTTAACTGCGTAGTCGATTACCGCCTGAACGTCATCTGGTCTGGGCCAGACTTTAAACTGCGGGAAGATCATCACAAATGAATAAGTTGAATCGCCGGAGCTGAAGTCTGACGGAAAATCACCAGCTGCGACTCTCTTAGCAAGGCCGTTGATCAGTAAAAGGTCCAGGTCGTCTTTGCCATCTCCGACTTCGCCGCCACCATGAAGAAAGACAAGTAGCGGATAGGTATTACTGGTAGAGTCGTAGTTTTTTGGAAGTGCATCATAAAAACCACCTGAATTTTCAATCAGATCCAGATGTCTGGCAGTAAGTGAATACGAAGAAATGACAGGATTCACCACGCTGTCTCCCGGGATGGAATCGGTAGGCTTTTGAATGCTATCTATCGTGCCTGGTGGATCGGGGTTCCGGTCCACGATAGCACCAGGGTCCGACCTTTTTCGGCATGCCAGGATGGTAAATAAAATGAGTGTTACAATCGCAACCAGCCACCTTTTCAACTTCATATTCTACGGTTAGAGATAGAATTGAATTTAGCGCTTTTTTCACAAGGTAACGAACAGAAATCCGGAATTTTTAGGATTCTTTTCTGCCTGTTCCTGTTTCTCTTTCTCTTTCTGTTTCTGCCTGTTCCTGTTTCTCTTTCTCTTTCTGTTTCTGTTTCTGTTTCTGCCCTGTTCCTGTTTCCTCTTTCTCTTTCTCATTTCCTCATTTCCTCATTTCTTCAGAGAATATTGCAACAACCATTCATACATGTTCTTCTTGTTCTCGCGGAAATTAGGATCATAGGCCTTTGTCCATGCGTCATGTCCACCCGTTGGCCAAACTGTTACTTTGGCTTCAACTGCAGGATGGTGGGCATTTATTTTTGCGATATAATCTCTTGAAAAAGAAACGGCTACTACCGGGTCATCGGCGTTGTGAAACGCCCAGACCGGCAAGTTAAATGTGGCGATAGAAGTTGCCCGCTTTTCGTCCGGCCATGAACCACCACAAATTGGGGCGGCCGCAGCGACTGTATTTCCAAATTCCGCCGCATAATTCCAGGTCACACCACCTCCCATGCTCAATCCCGTTATATATATTCTCGACTTGTCAATTCGGTACTGCTTGACCGAATGATCCAACACCGCTTTTACGTCTGCGTTGGTAGGCCATTTCTTAAACTGTGGAGAAATGACAACGAATGAATAGTGTTTGCCCTCCACTTCAAAATCAGCCGGCAATGCATTCTTTTTGATAAGTCTCGGCAGCCCAGTCCGGTCCATATTGACCAGGTCGGTTGTGCCGTTGCCTAATTCACCAATTCCATGGATAAAAACAATAAGAGGGTATTCCCTGTTGCTCGAATCATAAAAAGCGGGTAAGGATCTCAGGTAGCCTCCACAATTTGCAGTAACCGTCGCGGACACACCGGATTGCACCGGAGGCAATGTCTCGACCTTGTCAGCGTGGGCTTGGAGGACATCATATCCTTCTTTTTTACAGGAGATTAGCAGGAAAGTCAATAGCAATCCTGCCAAATAATGTGTGATTTTCGGATTCATCGGGTTCGGATTTGAATTGAAACGGGTTATTTACCGCCGTAATTGTTTAAAACGAACGAACTGCCCAAATTTTAGCGAAAAAACTCTCATTCTACCCAAATAATTCCCATTTTCGCATTCATTTTCCCACCTGGGGAAGAAGTCCGGGTCAATTGAGCAGCTTTTAAACACAAAACGGACTGGCACGGGTTTGGCCATTACGTTGTTGGTTTTTCATAGGATATTGGATTTAAAACACGGGCTGGATTTCTATCCGGCCCTTTTCTTTTTTCCTCGTCTTGCCGTCGGCATAACACAGGAAGCTTCCAATTTCGAAGAGCAATCGCCATCTACTAACTGAAAGGCATATCCGAATCCGATAAAGCACGCTGTTTTACAGTGAAGGTGGTGCTATTACCGACAGGGGCAGTTCAAAACAGAACGAACCTGAAGCCGGGAACCAATGCTTTTTCAGCGGCTAACTTGCGCCATGCTATGCAGGGCTAAAATCTTCAACGGTGACAAGGTTTCAGTATGAAAGATCATACTCAGGCAATTTGAATTTTACCCTGATTGAAATCATCTGTCTCAGGGGGCAGGAACGGGGATTTTCCAACAGCGATCTGCTTGATCGACCCTGTTTTTTCTCCCTGCAGAATATCCATTCCTGGCCTATTTTGTTACAAACTGCGTCATAGTGTCAGGCCCTTACAGGAGGCTCATTTTTTGATTATGTACCTTTGTACAAAATCCATGATATGAAAGTAGTGATCGTTGGAGGCGGATTTGCGGGAATGAATCTGGCTAAGCACCTGGAGAATACTCCGGGTATTGAAATAATACTGGTCGACAGGAATAATTATCATTTTTTCCCTCCCCTGCTCTACCAGGTTTCTACCTCATTTATCGAAGCGTCAAATATCAGTTATCCCTTCAGAAGAATGTTCCAGGGCGTCAACAACCTTCGGTTTCACTGGGGAGCTCTGAAACAAATAGACCTCGCCGGAAATAAGATCGATACGGAGAGTGGCGAGTTAAGCTATGACTACCTCGTGCTGGCCATGGGCACCGAAACAAACTATTTCGGAATGGACAATGTGCGCAAAAACGCTTTGCCCATGAAAACCATCGATGACGCACTGAACATGCGTAATCACATCCTGATAAATCTCGAAAAGATTGTCCGGACCAATGACCCCGAAGAAAGAAAGATCCTTCAAAACATAGTTATCGCAGGCGGTGGTCCAACAGGTGTGGAAGTTTCAGGCATGCTTGCGGAAATGCGCAAGAACATCCTCAGGAAGGATTATCCGGAGCTCACCAATCTTAGCGGCAACATATACCTGATCGACGCCGGGTCTGTACTCCTTGGACCCATGAGCAAAAAATCGCAGAAGGAAGCCTACAGAGTTCTCGAAAAACTCGGTGTGAAGATCATTCTCGATGTAGCAGTAAAGGATTACCGGGATGGAATCGTGTATTTGAGCAACGGGCAAACGATTCCCTCAGCGACAGTAGTGTGGTCCACGGGCGTCATTGCTCGGGAAGCACCCGGCCTGCCCGCTGAAACCATCACTCGCGGAAGAAGGATAATGGTGGACGAGATCAACCTGGTCAAAGGCACTACCAATGTTTTTGCGATCGGGGATATTTGTATTCAGACTACTGATAAAGACTTCCCTAACGGGCATCCACAACTTGCGCAGGTGGCCATTCAGCAGGGTACGTTACTGGCAAAAAATATCAAGCGACTCCAGGCGGGTCAATCGGTCAAACCCTTTCGATATAATGACAAGGGAAGCATGGCCATCATCGCCAAATACAGAGCGGTGGTGGATCTGCCCAGAGGATTTTTCAAAGGCATCCTGGCCTGGTTCGTCTGGCTCTTCATACACCTTATTCCAATCGCCGGATTCAGGAACAAAGCCAAGCTGGCTTACAACTGGTTCTGGTCCTTCATCACCAATGATCCGACCTTAAGGCTGATCATCCGTCCAAAGAAAGAAAATAAGGTGAGCACAGTTGCACCTGCCGAGAAAACGGCGGTGCCGGAACCAGTTTCGTAAGTCATCATATACATCTATCTGACCAATCCGTCTGATGCCAGAACCGATTTTGTGTTTATATTAGTGGCATGACGAAACAAGTACTTACATTATTGCTTGCATTTTGCACACTGGGCCTTTTTTCTCAGACCGGTAAGGTAATGGACAATGAAATCGTGAACAGCAAGATCCTGAATATGGACAGAAAGTATGCTGTCTACCTTCCTCCCGATTATGCCACTTCAAACAGAAAGTACCCAGTGCTTTACCTGCTTCACGGAAGCGGAGACGACCAGACTGGCTGGGTGCAGTTTGGTGAGGTGCTGACCATCGCTGACAAGGCAATCCTGGAAGGCTCAGCGACGGCTATGATAATCGTCATGCCCGACGCGGATTCTGGTAAAAGAGGCTACTTCAATGACATATCGGGTAAATGGAACTATGAAGATTTCTTCTTCAAAGAACTCATACCCGAGATCGAAAAGAAGTATCGCGTGAAGACAAATAAGCAATACCGGGCCGTTGCTGGATTGTCGATGGGCGGTGGCGGGTCATTTATGTATGCGCTTCATCACCCCGAAATGTTTTCTTCGGCCTGTCCGTTAAGTGCCTACGTTGGGCCTCTGTCGCTGGAGGAAGCCAGGAAAAGAACCTCGAGGGATAATGCTAAAGTTTCAGATGCCGACCTTACTGCTTATACTAAAAAACACAATGCAATTGACCTGATCAAGGCGATGCCCGATTCCTCAAAGAAGGCGGTCCGGTGGTACATCGATTGTGGTGATGATGATTTTTTATATGAAGGGAATAGCCTGGTACATATCGAAATGCGAAAAAGGGAAATCGAACACGAATATCGCGTACGGGATGGGGGCCATCACTGGACTTATTGGCGCACTGCATTGCCTTCGGTACTGGAATTTGTTTCGCAGGCCTTCCACCAGTACTGATTAATATTTCATACAAAGAATATTTCACACAAAGAATATTTCACGCAAAATTCAGTTTCACGCCAAGGCGCGAAGAAATCGCAAAGGCGCAATATTTCATACAAAGAATATTTCACGCAGAATACGCGAAGAAATCTCAAAGACGCAATAAATACACGTACACTTGGCATTGCGTGAAATTGGGAGAAAAGTTAGTCCTCGTCTCCTGATACTTCCTTCTTGTTTCTGCTGAAGTTCATGTCGCTTTTACCAAACCGATATCTGAAAGTAACGCGGAAGTTTCTCACGTTCCAGCGACGGTAGGAATCCTGATAAAAATTCTCGGTATCATAAATCTGACCCCAACGGTCGGTATTAAAGACGTCATTGACTGAGAAAGTAACAGACGCGGCATTGTTTTTCAGGAACTCTTTGCGCAACGCGAAGTCTGTGACAAACTGTTCCTTATTTCTGCCCTGAGGAATCACTTCCTTTGATTCATAATTGGCAGTAAGCTGAAAATTGAAGTTGTTGAAGAATGCAGCCCTGGATACCACTTTGTAATTGACTATAAACTTCGATTCCCAATTGAAGCCCTGATTGCTGAGGTTCAACTTGCCAACCGTCGCTTCCACTTTGCGGTACTGAAGATTAATATTTGGAATCAACTCAAGATTGCCAATCCGGTGTTGTAAGGTAAATTCTGCACCCATGCGATTTGTGTACTGCGCATTAATAAATGTATTCAGGATCGCATTGGGACTGACCGCCGCATTATTCAACTGGGCATATTGGTCGGCCGTGACGGTATCGCTGTAACGGGTGATATCGTCCTGGTTATTCCGGAAATAAAGTGATGCAAGAAAGCTTCCTTTCGCATATTGCTTGCTGTAATTAAATTCAAAGGAATTCGTGTACTCCGGACGGAGCAGGGGGTTACCCTGTTCGATATTCAAAGGATCATTGATGTCTATATAAGGATTGAGCTGCCAGAAATTCGGTCGCCTGATCCTTCTGCTGAAATTCAGCTGTACCTCAGTTCCCTTTTCGATCTCCTTGCTAAGGTATAGACTCGGAAAGAGGCCATCGAAGATATTTCCGAGGTTCTCAGGCAACTGATATCCAAAGGCAGTGGCCGAATCTACTAGCACACCATTGAATTCTGTGTACTCAGCCCTCAGACCAAGCTGGAAGCCGATTCCATTCCATTTGTTGGTATACGTTGAGTATCCTGCATAAACGGATTCATTATAACGGACATTTGAGCTTAAAGGCAATTTCGTTTCCTGCTGCCCCGACAAGGAAAAAGTATTGAAAACTGTACCGTTATTCTGCCGGAAAGCTCGCAAACCCATTTCAAACTTCGAATCTTCTGTGATCGGGTTGGCGTAATCGACCTGTGCGGTGATTTGCTCATTACTGGTTACGCCGCGGTTCCTCACAAATTTCGGAGTCTCATTTGTTACGCCATCAGCATCAAAATAATAATTGGAAATAAGCGCATCTGAGTTACGGCTGCCTTTATTATATGTCAGGTCTGCGGTCAGTTCCTGCCCGGATTTCGGAAAACGATGGGTATAATTAAACTGACTGTTGCTCCTCGTGAATCCAGACTTCTCTTCAGATAATCTACTGCCCTTACTTGTCAACACCTTGTTGATATCAAGAAACTCCTGCAGTTGTTCCTCATTATTCTTGAAGGTCCCTTTGACAAAATTCTGCGAAATTGATATCGTGTTGCGGCTATTAACAAAGTAATCAATACCAAACCTTCCTGAACGAAACACTTTCGACAAGTCTCTTTCAGATGTTTGATTAAAATAATCAGATACAATTCCTTGTTCCTTATTTCGTCTTTCGGTTTCGCTTTTTGCCAAACCTCCGGACTGGTTGTAATTGCCTGTCCCGAAGAAATTGAATTTGCCCTGCCGTACATTCAGGCTTAAGTTTCCTGTGAGTACATCTGGCGTGCCTACGCCAACCGAGGCAATTCCGTTGATGCCAAGTTTCTTGTTCTTCTTCATCACCACATTAATGATACCTCCGGAACTGGCGGCATCATATTTGGCGGAAGGATTCGTAATAAGCTCAATCTTCTCGATGTCGTCTGCGGCGATCTGATCGAGGCTAAGAATGGTCGGGCGGCCATCCACAAAGATTTGAGGTGTGGAATTTCGCAATTGTACATTCCCTTCCACGTCAACAGACAAAGAAGGTATGTTGCGCATGATATCGATGGCAGTACCACCGGTAGAGGTAATATTCTTATCTACATTGAAAACCTTCCTGTCGATGCCCAGTTGCAGGGCAGGGCGCTGGCCCACAACAGTTACCGTATTCAGATATTCCGCTTCATTGCCAAGGCGCACATTTCCTAATTCCATTCCCAGACCTTCTCCCTCGGGTTCATCGGCGCGTACGGCCAGATCGGAAATATTTTCTGCATAGCCCATCGCAGTATATCGAACTCGCAGGCTATCGGGAAGTTTCAGGTTATAAAAGGCGAAATGGCCATTTTTTCCGGTTAGCATGCCCGCGATCAGAGAGTCGGACCAGGATCCGGTTAAACTGTCTTTAGATACGCTAAATACCTGCACCGAGCCAGCTTCGATCCCCTTATTGGTCTTGCCGTCAACCAGCTTCCCGGACAATGTCGCCCCGGCAGCCTTGTGGCTTTCACTTTGCAGACTCTCTTCCGCCCTTTGGCTGGGTACCTGTGAATATCCAATAGAGAAAATCAGGCCCAGCGCACATACGCATAAAATTTTTTTCAAACTTATTTGATTTTAGACTTCACTTCAGTGTTACACCACTTAGACGACCTCCGTAGTAAAATCCTGCGGATGAATCGTAAAACTTAGGAAGATTAACCCCTCCCGTGTTCCATGCAAATGTGTAAATCAGCTCTCATGAACGTTAATGACGAAAAGCGGTCTACATAAATCACATCTATGCACGAATTTGTTAACACACTTTAACAGAAATAGTTCGGGCAGAAACAGAAAGAGAAAGAGGAAGAGGGAGAAACAGAAGAAAGAAACAGAAAGAGAGGTGAAAATGACCTGGTGAACTCAGGTCGATTGGGGATTTAGGACTTTGAAATTCTTGTCCAGCTCGGTCCTGGTGCGGGGCAGGCACCCCGGGAAGTTTGCTAATATGTAATTGAGCAGGTTTTCGCGCACAAAACACCTCAGGTCGAATGCATCAGCGGAATTAATGGCACTTACAAGGGCCCGGACCTCAATAGAACGATCCGAAATATTGGTTACCTGCATAACCGCTACCCTCCCGTCCCAGAGTTTTGTTTCACCAACCAGTCGGATAAATTCTTTCCTGATCGGTTCGAGTGGTGCAGTGTAGTCCAGATAGAAAAATGCCGATCCCAGGATCTCAGCAGTTGTACGCGTCCAGTTTTGCACCGGCTTCTCAATAAAGTAATTGATTGGCAGAATCAGTCGTCGCTCATCCCAGATATTCAGGACCACATAGGTCAGCGTGATCTCTTCTACTTTCCCCCATTCCCCTTCCACTACAAGTACATCGTCTAGCCGGATGGGCTGCGTAAAGGCAATCTGGAATCCGGCCAGCAAATTGCCCAGGGACTTCTGCGCGGCGAATCCAATGATGATTCCCCCCACTCCGACTCCGGTCAATAATCCCGCTCCTATCCTGCGGAAACTTTCAAAGCTTAACAGGATCAGACAAATTGTGACCAGGATGATCGCTGCAATGATCAGCCGGCGAAGGAATTGAAGTTGTGTGCGTATTTTTCTTTCCCTTAGGTTATTTTGTTTATTAAGGTCGAAGTGATGATAGAAATAATCCCTGCCCACATTTAGCGCACTGATCAGTGAAGCGGCTATCACAAGAATAATCACGATGCCGGATAATTTGTCCAGCCTCGATCTTGTCAGCGGCCCGAATTCCATGAAGGAGACTGAGAGGCTGATCATGAACAAAGGGAGAAAGACCGCGACAAGTTGCGACAGCCTTTTCAAAATAGACCGGCCCAGTGTGAAGTCAGCCGAAAGCGCTGAATTGTTTTTGATGTATTTCATTAACAGCCAATGGACCGCAATTCCCGCGGCGAGGGCGGCAGCGAAAAATATCAGGTTGGTAGCCCAGGCTGGCATTGCATTGAATAAATTCAGCATTTTTGACCACATAGGTGCATGTATTTATCTATTACTGCAGTCAATCGTCGACGGATAGAAATACTTCCCATGGATTTGTACAAAATCGTGGCCTACAGGGTGGGAAATAAAATCATTTTAGGTCCTTGTAACTGATGAGCAGCACGTTGTTTTTTTTGAGGGCTGCCTTTACAGCGGCACTTGTAAACAGATTAGTCACGCCCTGCCGGTCCTGTGCAACATTTTCGTATCCCACGTGATGGATGGCCTGCAACTCGGGTCCATCGATACCCGGGTGATCAACAAACACATAAGTGTTACCCGGCTTCATCCTGTTCACCTCCTGGATAAAGCTGCTTATTTTTTCCGCTGAGGTTGTTCTTGGTCCTTTGCCATAGCCTATCCATTTAATCTGGTGCTTATCCAAATCAATATCAAGTCTGTATTCTTTTGCCAGGCGCCCCATAAGCTCTGTTACCTGGAAATTCAGTTCAGTGCAGCCCATGTGACTAGACAGGTGCGTTATGTTAGGAATACATTTTTTTGCCATTTCGATCTGGGCTCTGAATTCTTTTTCTACATCTTCAATTTTCCAATCGTTTTCCTTAATGGACTTTCCCGGATAATTTTTGTTGGGAAAGACCATCGGAAAAAAATATCCATTGCTGTCCCTCAGTGATGGACAATCTGTGAGTGGGCGCCATTTTACATTGTCCCATTCACTGGTCAGGGCAAGATGAACGCCTATATCGGCATCGGGGATTTTTTTCAATAACTGAACAGCTTCCGGAAACCAGGGGGAGGGTACGATCACTTCGATTGACTTTTGTATCCCTTCCTGAAAGCATTTCACCAGTGCCATATTTCCTGAATGAGAATAGCCCATGTCATCACCCCGCACTATTAGTCTGGCGGGCTGCTGACTGAACACAGGGTGAATCCAAAATAAAAAAACAATAAATATGCAGTTAGCCTTCATGTCGTGAAGGTGCGACAAAAATCCGGATCATCAGGCAGGCTGCTCAGTGCAGTTCTTCACAGTAAATACCCATATCGGAAAATGTTTCGGTAACAAGGCCCGAAATATTCTCAGCTGTGTCGATCCGCAGGATATTGTCACAATCGTGAAGATCGAAGTTCCATCTTGAGAAGCGGAGGACCTCGTTCAGCCTTGGCCTTAGCGTGTCGATCAATCCGGGGTTATTTACAGATGTTTTGAATACCAATATCATGGAGAAATTTTATACAAAAAGCAGTAATCCAACCCGAAACTACAACCGGGAAAGGATTGTAAGGATGGTCGAACAAGTCAAAGAAAAGGGGTATTCAGGACAAATACATTAAGTTTACATCCCAACCAAACTCAGGGAGAAATGGTCAGTTTAGGTTTGTTGTTAACTCGAAATCACCGTTTGCTGAGCATCGCAGCCATGCTGGATATGTTTGAAACCGTCAACAGGTTTTATATTTCAGCCGAACAGGAACCAATGTTTGAAATCTCCGTGTTTTATCCCGGTGATCAACAACCTCCGGGCTATTCATCCCATCAACTTCTTCCAATTTTTTCGGCCAGGCAGCTCGACCTTATTCTTATCCCTGCCTTCGGCACCCAGGAAATCAGCATTTCTCTGCAGGCAAACAGCGACTGTATTCCCTGGCTGAAGACACAGTATGCCGGGGGTGCCGAACTTGCCAGTTTTTGCACAGGGGCCTTCCTGCTCGCTGCTTCAGGCCTGCTTAATGGCAAACCAGCTACAACGCATATCCATTCGGCGCTTGCATTTCAGAAGAACTATCCCGATGTTGAACTGAGGTCCTCCGAAGTGCTGACACATAGTGAAGGAGTTTTCACCAGCGGTGGAGCGACCAATACCTTCCACCTCCTTTTGTTATTGGTTGAACTCCATTGTGGCCGGGAGAAAGCAGTGCAGGCAGCGAAATATTTTGCCATTGACATGGATCGCCACAAACAGGCGTATTTCGGTGTTTTTGAACCCATTCTAAATCACCGTGACGAACTCGTCAGTTCCGTCCAGCGAAAGATCGAAAAAAGCTTTAGTGACAACACGACAATTGAAGAGATGCTGGTGGACATACCCGCAAGCAGAAGGAATATTGTAAGAAGATTTAAGCTGGCAACCAACTGTACGCCGATTGAATACCTGCAGAAAACAAGAATAGAAGCGGCAAAGAAAATGCTGGAACAAACCAACAACACAATACTGGAAGTAATGATGGACTGCGGTTACAATGACCTCAAGGCTTTCCGGCAGTTATTCCGCCGGAGTACTGGCATGACACCGACCTCATACCGCGACAAATTTGGCTTCAGAATGACGGCTTAGTCAACTCGCAAACAGCATTTACCTGCGCGAGGTTTTTTTTACAACTTTCTTTTTAGTCCGCACCCCGGACTCTTCCGCCAGGAAGCGATCCAGCGCGTCCAGTTTGGAATTCCAGAAGATGCTGTATTCTTCTACCCAGGCAGATACCGGTTGAAGGCGATCCAATCTTGCTTCACAGTACCTTTCCCTTCCCTGTTGCCGGATAAAGATCAACCCGCACTCTTCCAGGATTTTGATTTGTTTGGAAATAGCCGGCCTGCTGATGTCAAACTGATCTGCCACCGAATTAAGGTTGAGGGAATTTTTTGAAATCAACTGTATGATCCTTCGACGGGTTGGGTCGGCAATGGCCTGAAATACATCTCTTCTCATGTGGGTTAAAATTATGTAACTGTTCGGTTACAAAGATAGCAGAACCTCCACAACCAGGTCTTACAATTAATCGGACCCTTCAGGGAAGTAGGGACCGCCCGTTTCACCCCAGCCCCATTAAGGCATGGGTTCATCAGGAGACATTCTCGTCCTAAATTTATGAAACAAAGGAATGGGCTTTCCCTATTTTCGGTAAAAATTAGCCCTGGTGTCCCATTCAAAAGAGCGAGCAGAAAAAATTTGTTTGAATTGCAGTACTGAGCTCAACGGGAGATATTGTCATATCTGCGGCCAGGAGAATGTTGAACCCAAACATACAATGTGGGGACTGATCACCCATTTTTTTAATGACATCACGCACTTCGATGGCAAATTCTTCAGCACGGTCAAATACTTGATGTGGAAGCCGGGATTTCTTCCCGCCGAATATGTCAGGGGAAGAAGGGCAAACTACCTTGACCCCATCAGGATGTACATTTTTACTTCCGCTGTATTTTTTCTGATTCTGTACGCCACCGTGGATACCAGTTTCCTGGATGAGTCCGATAGCGACAAGGCAAAAGAAAGGGCTGCGTCGATTATCGCCCAAAGAAGTGCAGCATTAACGGATACAAGTTTTAAATCAAATGAAACAGATTCAACTGACGATGCCGGGTCATTTCCGGGAATCAGCAAGGGCTATAATCCAAAACCAGGACTCGAAATCGATACAACTTCAGTCGGCGAGCCCTTCAAATATGCCAGCCGGTTCCGCAATATAAAAGAGTATGATTCGGTACAGCTGCAGTTGGCAAAGGGTGATCGTGATAACTGGATAACCCGAACTTTGACCCGTCGGCAGATTCAGGTGAGGTTGAAATATGGCGGAATTAGTACCAAAGAGTTTCGGACGGCATTGGTTGATAAGTTTGTTCACAGCTTCCCCTATCTGCTTTTTATTTCATTACCTCTGTATGCACTCTACCTGCAACTGCTCTATATCAGGAACAAAAAGAATTTTTATGTGGAGCACATGATCTTCCTGATCCATCTTTATATTTTTTCTTTCATTGTACTAATGGTGTACTTCGCGCTTGGTGCAATCAATAACAGGTTGGACAGCACCTGGATCGATGTGCTCAAATTTGCGCTTTTCATCTTTGGTATCGTATACACGGTAAGGGCTATGCGCAGATACTATGAACAGGGCTGGCTAAAGACAATAGTCAAATTCATTGTATTCAACATGCTGACGGGTATCAGTATGGGTTTTCTATTCCTATTATTTTTGGGTCTTACGCTTTATCGGGTATAACCTGCTGTGCTAAAACAAGTGATCATCATTAACGAATAAAATATGAAAAAAAAACACACTTCGAAAAGCTTCTTTGACAGGTTTTCTGCTAAGGTGACCGTATTCGCCGGCAGGCCCGTGACCTTCATTGTGGCATTTTCCATCATTATCGTCTGGGCCCTGTGTGGACCGATCTTCGGTTATTCCGATACCTGGCAATTGATCATCAACACTGGAACTACAATCATCACCTTTTTGATGGTATTTGTGATCCAGCAATCTCAGAACAAGGATACCGTGGCAATACACTTGAAACTCAATGAATTGATTGCCGCAGATCGCAAAGCCAGCAACAGGCTGATCGATGTTGAGGACCTGACCGAGAAGGAATTGCAGGTACTGAAAAAATTTTACATTAAACTTTCAGAACTCGCTGAAAAAGAGAAGAATGTCTTCGCTACTCATTCGATTGACGAGGCTCAAATGAACCACGCCGAGAAGATTAAAACGGGCAAATAATAGAAGTTTAAACACTACTTACTCTTTAGCACCCCCGTAACCAATAAATAGGTTGATCCGACGTTATTAAGAATAAGTTGGACAGTCCAAATTCTGTCCTTTCTATTCTGACCAGTTACGCCTTTGCCTGCCGAAGCCGAAGGTCTTCTTAAACAAAACCCCTATATGAAACAAAAACTTTTTTCATCACTTTCTGTCTCTTTGTGTTTCTTGTTGCTTTTTACCGCATGTAAAAAGAATGAATCCCAACCACAGGATCCTCCGGATCAGGCTGATGTTTCCACACACGCAGAAGATGAGTCCGCAGTGTCTGCTGAAATCGACGCCGCCGCTTATGATGCAAATCTTATAATGGAATCAAATGCAACACTATCCGGAAACAACGCAACATTGCAAAATGTAGTTTGCGACGCGGAGATAGCATTCAACCTTGAGAGCGATCCAATGACCGCTACTGTAACCTACAATGGTTCAGCTTGTTCAAACAAAAGAACCCGTACAGGTAAGGTAATCGTTGCAATGGCGAAGGGAACCAAATGGCAGGACGCCGGAGCGCTCATTACCCTGACCTTCCAGGATCTTAAAATTGTACGGAATTCAGACAGCGCGAGGATAACCTTGAATGGCTCACAGGCCTTTATCAACGTAAGTGGTGGGCTGCTTTCTCAGCTGGCCAGCCTGCAGACTATAACTCATACCATTACAAGCAGTGACCTTTCCGTAAAATTCGGCGATGGCGATTCACGCAAATGGCAGATTGCCAGGAAAACCATTTACACATACGACAACGGAGCGAACGCTTCGATATCTGGTCTTCACACTGAAGGTGATGTAAGCGGAATTGCCGAATGGGGATCGAACAGGCAGGGTGTTGAATTCACTACCCAGATCATCGAACCTATTGCAGTGAAACAGAGCTGTGATCTCCGTGTCACATCCGGTGTAGTAAAACACAGTACTAAATTTTACTCTGCCACCGTAACCTTTGGATTGGACGCTACAGGGGCCGTTACTGGATGTCCCGGGTTAGGTCATTATTATTACAAGCTCAACTGGATGCTGAATAACCAAAGCATCGACGTTCTGCTGCCCTATTAAATAACACAAACTATTTATACCCGCCCCGCAGCCCAAATCTGCGGGGTTTTTTTATTGTTTCACGCAAAATTCAGTTTCACGCAAAATTCAGTTTCACGCAAAATTCAGTTTCACGCAAAATTCAGTTTCACGCAAGATTCAGTTTCACGCAAAGGCGCAAAAAAATCGCAAAGGCGCAATAAATACACGTACACTGGTCTTTGCGTGAAACCTTCGTTGTCTTTTCTTTGCGCTCTTAGCGTCAGCAGCAGGCTGATTGGCGGCTTTGCGTGAATTGTTGAGAGAAACCAGTCTCCATTACCTTGATCATAATCACAAAGACACGATGGAATCGAACCCATCACTTAAAAAGCTGAGAGACAAACTTGACCATCAGTACCTGACTGAAGACAGCGAACAGTTAAGTGAAAAGGGCTATCTCGATATCTACCTGAACATACTCGAGGCGCAACGAAAAGGACTGCACCAATTGAACAGGATGCCAAACGCTGATGAAGCAACCATCCGAAAATACCTGGTTTTGCTCGATCTTGAAGAAGAGAAATACAGACTAAAACACGCATCGCTAATATAGTATCATGCCCTTGCCGTTATTCTTCCTGTATATTTATTTCTGTATTCGACGGGAGATATGCCTGTTATTTTTTTGAAGATCGACCTGAATGCCTTTGTGTCGGAGTACCCTACATCATACATTACTTCGCTCACATTCTTCTGACCTGATTCCAATTGTTTTTTTGCAGATTCGATCTTCACACGTTGGATGTATTCAACTGGAGTATTGTTGGTAGCCTTTTTAAACCGCCTTTCAAAATGCCTTCTTCCTATCGCAAATCTTTTTGCCAACTCTTCTACTGATATCTTTTCGGTCACATTGCTTTCTATAAAATTTTGCGCCTGCCTGATGGGTTCGTCCTCATGTTTCTTCTGGCCATTGAACATGATAAATGGCGACTGGCTTTTACGGTCGATCTCGATTGCAAAGTATTTAGACGCGCGGATGGCCATGGTGCGGTCGGTGTATTTCTCGATCAGGTATAGGAGCAGATTCCAGTAAGAACTGGCGCCGCCACTGGAATATAGTGCATGTTCTTCAGTAATGATCTTGTCATCCACCAGGGTCACTAATGGAAACATCGACCGGAACTCATCGGCATAGATCCAGTGGGTTGAGCATTTTTTCCCATTGAGCAAACCTGTTGAAGCCAGCATGAATGCCCCTATGCAGAGACTGGCAACCTCAGCGCCTTTTTCATATTGGCTGACAATCCATGGGAAAAAATCCTTGTTCATATCCAGTGTCGATTTCAGGTCCCCGCTAAGTGCAGGAATGATGATCAGGTCGGTTTTGTCCACCTCGCCGATAAGCATGTTCGTATTGATTACAAACGATCCTTTGTTCAGGCGAACCTCCTTAGTTAGTCCGACCAGATGGACGTCGAACAAATGGTCCTTGTCTCCATCCAACAAAAATTGATTGACTGCGCTGAACATGTAGCTGGGATCGAATACGCTTGCAAGAACGGCTTCGTTCGGTACAAGTATTGAAATATGCTTCATACTGGTTATGGCTTTATCCGGAAATACAGTTACGGTGCCAACTGATTCCGGAAGTCAAATGTATTGTTTTTCAGGACTTACTTCTCCGACAATCAGGCCAGTTAGCCGTTTTGTCGCAAATCCCCATCTCTATAGTCGCATGCACACAGCATAAGACTCTGATCCTCACGATATTTTTGTATTGTTAAACAAATAGCCACAATCAACGATTATCAAAATGAAAAAGATCAATGTTCTTTATTGGATTTTCACCGGAATTTTCTCCTTTGTCATGTTGGGATCAGCCCTGCCGGACATCGTTTCCGCCGAAGTTGCAGTCAAGGGTTTTACCGACATGGGCATGCCCACTTACCTGATTCCATTTCTGGGTATAGCAAAAACGCTGGGCGTAATCGCTCTTCTGGTCCCCGGTTTTCCCAGAATCAAGGAATGGGCGTACGCAGGTTTGATCTATGACCTTTGCGGGGCCACCTACAGTGTTGCCGCCGTTGGTATTCCCGTGAGCGCATGGGCACCCATGGTTGTTTTCATCGCAATTGGTTTTGCTTCTTACTACTATTATCATAAAAGGAAAAATGCCAGGAAACAGAGTCTGTCAACTAGCAACAAGCAAAGTTCAGGTTCTGAAATTATTGGTGCCGGATTGGCTGTGCCCGCCTGATCGAAGGGCGCATACTATCCAATCGTTTTATTAATTTTTGGAAGATGAGGAAAATAATCGTGTCACTGAATACCACCCTTGATGGTTTCATGTCCGGCAGCAATGGGGAGCTCGACTGGCATTTCGATTACTGGGATGAAGAAATGGCCGCACATGCGAATTTGCACTTGCGCGGTGCCGACACGATCATCCTTGGCAGGGTGACCTACGAGGTCATGTCGCGGTACTTGCAGTCGACGAAGACCGGCCTGGAGCAGTCCAGGGAGGACCTCACCTTTGCCGACATGATGAATAATTACAAGAAAATAGTTTTTTCCAGGAAGCTCAAACTTGCCGGTTGGAAAAATTCATCCATTGTCGGTTCCCTCAATACTACGTTTATCAAACATTTGAAAAAAGGAGGCGGCAAGGACATGATCGTTTATGGGAGCGGTAAAATTGTTTCAAAGTTGATGCAACTGGACCTGGTTGATGAATTCATTATCTGGACTCATCCGGTCATCCTGTCCCGCGGCCAACCAGCCTTTGGGAGGCTGGGTTCAAAGCTGGAACTAATACCCGACTCGCCGAAATTCCTTCGTTCCGGGGTCCTGATGACACGCTACCAACGACCGGAAATAATGTCTGTCAATCAGGATCGGAGTATACTGCAAGGCCATACGGACTTCCGACCTATGGTGTCAATTAGGGGGCTTTCTTAAAGATTCGCTAAATTTGGGATTGAATCAAACCGATAGTGGTAGTGTCGCGTATTATAATAAAGTATCGGAAAATGAAAAATTCACTCCTTTTATCCCAGTCCATCATTTTTGTGCTCCTGCTACCCTTTTTCGCCTGTGGACAGCAACACGAAGATGTAAGTGTTTCGCCGGTATTCAAGGAGATGAACACAAAAAAGGCAGTGGCCGCCGATACCAGGAAAACCGATACAGCCACGCTGGCGGCGGGATGTTTCTGGTGTGTGGAGGCACAGTTCAAGGAACTAAAAGGTGTAAAAAAAGTAGTTTCTGGATTTATCGGAGGAACAGTGGCAAATCCCTCCTACGAGCTCGTATGCACAGGAACCACCGGCCATGCCGAAGCCTGCAATATCGTGTACGATCCTTCAAAGATCAGTTATGATGAAATACTAGCCGCGTTTTTTACCGCCCATGACCCCACGCAATTGAATAGACAGGGAAACGACGTGGGCACCCAATACCGTTCGGCGATCTTTTACCATAATCCAAAACAACAGCAGCTTGCCGAATACTATGTACGACGGTTGAATGAAGAAAATGCCTATGCCAGGAAGGTAGTCACCGAGGTGCAGCCATATGGAACATTTTATAAGGCCGAAGACTACCACCAGGATTATTACAGCCAGAATAAAAACCAGCCATATTGCATGTTTGTGATCGGGCCGGAAGTGGCTAACTTTAGAAAGGTGTTCAAGGATAAGGTCAAGAGGTAAATTAAAAATGAAAAATTAAAAATTAAAAATGCTATGTTCGGTGTGCAGGGGTTTTGGCTGCCCTTTTAATTATTAATTCCTCATATAACATTTTTGATTTCTTCATCACTAGTGCACAATTTCGCTCGGTATCTCTTTGCGATTGGAATCGCAGGCTTTGGTATTCAGCACCTGTTATTCCAGAATTTTATTGCAGGCAGACCGTTGCCTATGGAAGGTGAGGGTAATCCTATTCTGGCGATCGGGATTGGTACCGGTATTCTTCTGCTGGCTACCGCGGTGACTGTCGTTCTTCGTAAGAAGGCATTTCCATTTCTTATTTCAACGGCGGCCATTGTTTTTCTCTGGTCATTTATCAGATACATCCCGGTGCTTGTTGCGCATCCGGTGTTCGATGGAACCGTTACAGCCGCAGGCAAGGCATTGGCCGTAACGGGAAGTTGTTTAATACTGGCCTCCTGCTTCCGTGACACCCTTCAGAATGAGAGCCGCTGGGCCTGGCTGAGGGTTACAGGACTTGTCTTTATAGGCTTATTTCTCATGGCTGGCGGCATCCAGCATTTCATTTACATTGATTTTGTGGCACAACTCGTGCCTTCATGGATACCGGCACCCGTGTTCTGGGCTTATTTCGCAGGAATTGCATTGATTGCAGCGGGCATGGGTTTGATGATCGGAAAAACAAGAAAACTCAGCGGCACCCTGGCGGCGGTGATGATCTTTGTCTGGATGATCATCCTGCATCTTCCCAGGGTGGTGTCCCTTAACAATGCCAATGAATGGACCTCGCTGCTGGAGACTATGGTATTTAGTTCGGGTTTGTTTATCGGTGCGAACGAGGTTTCACGCGAAGCGAGGCGAAGATTTCACGCAACGGCGCAAAGTAGACGCAAAGGCGCAATAAATATTATTCTTTTTGCGCCTTGGCGTATCCTGCCGCAGGCAGGACTTTGCGTCCTTGCGTGAAATAATTTTTGATTTTTAATTTCTTCACTTGGATCATATAAGAATAAGTTTTAGAGGCATTCAACAAGATGCAAGAGACATCCTGATTGCCCTTCTTTCGGTAAATGATTTTGAAGGATTCGAAGAAACCACCGATGGTTTGCATGCCTACCTTCCGCGGGATCAATTCAACCAAAAGGAGTTGGATGAGTTATTGAAAGGCATTTTTCCCGAATATACAGTCACGGTGATTCCTGGTACAAACTGGAATAAACTATGGGAGTCGAATTTTGAACCGGTAGTGGTGGGCAATTTTTGTTCAATCCGGGCGGACTTTCATCAGGTCAATACAATTACAGAACACGAAATCGTCATTACCCCAAAAATGAGTTTTGGCACCGGTCATCATGCCACCACATATATGATGATTGCGCGGATGGCGGAGTTGGATTTTAAAAACAAGCGTGTGATGGATTTTGGCACAGGCACTGGCGTTTTAGGAATACTGGCAGAAAAACTTGGAGCCTCCAAGGTAACGGCCATCGACAACGACGAATGGAGCATACTCAATGCACGCGAAAACATCACAGCAAATAATTGCAGGCGAATTCAACTAGTCCAGTCGGATAACTCGTATACAGATGAAAAATACGATATCATCCTTGCCAATATCACCCGGAATATTATCCTGGACAACTTTACTGCTTTCGCCAGCGGTCTTACTATAGGGGGAACATTACTGCTCAGCGGGCTGCTCCCAGAGGATGAGCCCCTTGTTCAGTCTGCAGCAAGCAAGAATGGGTTGATGTTCAAGAGTAAAACTACCCGGGACAATTGGAACGCACTAATTTTTTCCAGTCGAGATCTCCAGATTAAAAATTAAAAATCTTATCGATTGTAAGATGGTGCAGTGGGCGGTCCAAAAGACGTTGATGTCATCATCTCCAGCTCTTTTCTGTGTTTTTCGTGGAACGGTTTTAAAGTCTTTCAACTATCTGCGCGCCGGACAATAGCATTTTTAATTTTTCATTTTTCATTTTTGATTTATCTATCGGAAAGTATACCTCACCGCAGCCCCGAAATTGCCAATGTAAAAACCATTATAAATATCATCAAAGGGCCGTACGATCTGAATGGAAGGCCTGACATCCACACTTACATTCAGGGGAATATTTTCAAATTTATAATCCGCTCCACCAGTTGGAAATATGCTTAAGCCAAAACCATCATAGGCATCATATTTCGAAAAACTGTTGTAGGCGGTAAGACCTCCTCCTATGAACCATTTTAAACCGTCGACAGCCGGAATATCGAAATGATGTTGATAGGATCCTGAAACAGAGAGGTTGACCCAATTATAACCAAAACCCCTGTCTCCTCTCACGCCAAGGTTTAATTCAATGGCGCCGGCTGGTGTAATGAAAGTCTTTAATGATCCGGCTATAACGTCATAATACCCTCCACCAAGACGGATACCTACTGCGCTTTTGTATTCGCTACCGGTGAGGTCCTGTGCTACAACGTTCTGGCTGCCTGCCAACAAGCCGCAAACCACTGTTAGGCAAATAAGAATTTTCTTCATAGTTGTTAATTTTATAGATCCGCTGCGAAATTACTTGCAGTTTTACTCAAATTCAACTTTCATTCCCGGATTTATGCGGAAGGTCAATCCGCCTTACCTTTGTATACTTTCAATTAGATGACTTACCACCCGGAATTAAGAACAGTTAGCGTTACCCGCTATGTTACCCCGCTGAGAGAGGGCGGATCGCTTCCCGCTATAGTTGAAGCAAATGATGGATTTCTGTACGTTATGAAATTCAGGGGCGCCGGACAGGGCCCAAAGGCGCTGATTGCAGAACTCATTGGCGGAGAGGTAGCAAGGGAACTGGGGCTAAAAGTCCCCGAACTCGTCTTTATCCAGTTGGATCCAGCCTATGGCCGTTCTGAACCAGACGAAGAAATCCAGGACCTCCTGAAGGCCAGCGCGGGTCTTAATCTCGGCCTGCATTATCTCTCCGGTTCAACACCTTTCGACCCTGTAGTGAATTCCATCGATCCAAAATCCGCATCCGCCATCGTCTGGCTCGACTCCTATCTGGCAAATGTCGACAGAACGGTCAGGAACACCAACATGCTTATCTGGAACAAAGAACTATGGCTGATTGACCACGGAGCGGCTCTTTATTTTCATCACTCATGGGACGGTTTCTTAAGTCAGTCCCACCGCCCTTTCGGTCAGATAAAAGATCATGTACTACTAGCCCAGGCGGGGGAACTTAAAGAGACAGATGCCTCGTTCCGGAAAAAACTAACTACTGAAGTGATTGAGAAGATTGTGCGCCTGATCCCTGATGAGTGGCTGACGGATATGGATTCTACAGAGGATGCAGAAAAGAAAAGAAGCGTGTATTTACAATTTCTGACAACCAGATTGCACCAGTCTGAAATATTTACCAACGAAGCGCAGCATGCAAGACAGGCTCTTATTTGAATATTCCGTGTTGCGATTAATGCCACGTGTTGAGCGCGAAGAATTTCTCAACATCGGAGTGATATTGTATTGCTCTGCCAGGAATTTTTTAAAATGCAGATACGAGATCAACAGGCAGAGGATAGACTCTCTTTGTGATGAGGTTGACCACGCGGACCTGTTCGACCGGCTAGAAGCCTTCACCAGGATTTGTGACGGGTCGCCGGGATCTGGTCCTATTGGTGAACTTCCTTTGCCTTCGAGGTTTCGATGGCTGACCGCGAACCGAAGTACAATTCTGCAAAGTTCGGGCATCCACCCAGGATTGTGCCTGGATCCTGAGGAGACTCTTTATAAATTATTCGTCGAACTTGTAAAATGATTTTTGTTGAAAAACGATAATACAAGGCGGTTTAGTGAAAGAGTAGCAGACTATGTGAAGTATCGTCCGTCTTATCCCGTCGACATAATTGAATACTTGCGCCAGAATTTTCATCTGGATAATTCCGATATCATCGTTGACGTTGGCTCGGGAACGGGGATTTCAGCAGAGATATTCCTGAAGGAAGGTTTCACCGTCATAGCCGTCGAGCCGAATAAAGAGATGAGGGAGCAGGCAGAAAGAACACTGCGTGGTTATTCCGGCTTCAGCTCTGTGGCCGGCACTGCGGAGGCAACCACCATACCCGAGAATACTGCGGACTTTATCATTGCGGCCCAGGCATTTCATTGGTTTGACAAAAGAACCAGCAGAGACTCATTCAAAAAACTATTACGAAAGGACGGCATTGTGGTGCTGATCTGGAATGAACGCCTTACCGAAACTGCATTCGAAAAAGAATACGATCAACTTATCGTTAAACATGCCGTCGATTATACCAGGGTCAACCACAGAAATATCGAAAGGAAGGACATCGACGCATTTTATGCGCCCCAGCAATGTCAGCTCCACACCTTTGGCAATCATCAGTCATTCGATTACAATGGACTCAAGGGACGATTACTTTCTTCTTCCTACATGCCCCTGAATTCCCAACCGGGCTTTGATGAAATGTTGAAGGAGCTTGTCGGACCTTTTTGACAAGTATAAAGAAAACCACCAGGTCACTATTCATTATTCCACCCTCGTTTATGCCGGAAAACTGTAGGGTTTATTCTTTAAGCAGGCTGTTCATTAGCTCATAGAACTCTTTCTTGAATGCCTCGTAGTGTTCACCCGTAGCAGGGCCATCATAGCCGGAATGGATCTTTCTCACCACACCTTTTCTATCGATGAAAATTGAAGTGGGAAAGGACTCAATCTTGTCGAGTTGAGGAAGAGTCTTCTCCGTTTTTAGCGTATCTGAAACAGTTACTCCCGTAATAAGAAAAGGGTATTTGACATTGAAGCGTCTGCGAAAGGGCTCTAGCGCTGTTTTTGATGTGTTATAATCTTCTGTTCTTTCATAAGCAAGTCCAATAATCTCGACACCTTTTGAAGAGTTCTTATTATAGTAGTCACTTAGGAACTGGGTTTCATCCAGGCAGTTTGGGCACCAGGAACCAAGAATCTGAATTATGACGACCTTGTTCTGATACTTACTATCATCGATCGAAACTGTATCGCCATTGGTATCCGGAAACCGGAAATTCAACCTGTTCTCTCCCGGCCTCAGCTTCGTGTGGGAATACCCGTCTGGCAACTTCGCCTTAGGATCCCGGTGTGCAACCCATTGGGAATGATTGGTGACCCCGGAATACAAATGGGCATCGGATATTTTATTGTCGGTATCCAGTTTTGCAGTGAACAGGATGGCATAACCTCCGTCAAAACCAGACATGTAAAGACTGTCACCGCTGACAATCCCATGGAGATAGCGGTAATCACCACTTGCCATCAGAAAGGTGCCTGTGATCTTACCTTTGGAATTCTGGACAAACTCCCCGACAGCCTCTGTCGAGTCCTTACCCGCTGAAAAAAAACTCACCGCCCATCTGCCCGAGAAATCAGCTGTCGGGCGCCGGGTTGCATGATATCGTTCATTTCTGCCATAGGTGGCGGTAAACGGAATCGACATATTTCGGTTGCCCAAATTTTTCATGTAAGTGCCTTGCAGGAAATTTTGATTGGTTAGTCTAAGGTAAAATCGGGATGCGAAGAAAGGCATCACAATCCAAATCGAATCGCCAGACTGTGTTACGCTGTCGACTAACAAACGATCGTCCCCATTAATAATGTACAACGCCTGTTTGCCCTTGGCATTAACCGCCTCAAAATTGAAAACGATCTGATGTCCATCCGGCCTTTGAAGGATGCCTCTCCAAATGCCCGGTTTAATATTAACGGGTGCGGCGCATAAGGCGGCGGGGAAAGAAAAAAATATAAATCCGAAAAAAGTTAAACTCAGCAGATACCTCAGTATTACACTCATCTTTAATCTCCTGGTTTTTTAATCCCTTTCAACAGGGCAAAGATCGCCATCGCATGACCATGCCCAAGCTGGAAATCCTTTTTCAACCATTCTGTTATTACGCTTGCCTTAGCGAGGGGATCGAGAAAGCCCTTACTTTTGGAGAGTCTGACAAAATCGTCCGGAGATTTGCCGGTTTTTTGTTTGATATTATCCAGATAGGCCTGAAAAGACATCTTTTAAAATTTTTTAATCCTGTCTTATTAGTGTCTGCAAAAATAAGCAAAATAAAAATGTCCCCCGAAAGGGAGACATTTCTAATAAACAGTTGCAGAATCTTACTTACCCCAAACGGCCCATTGTGCCGTCCAGTCAGTTGTACCGTCAAAGGCACCACGGTAACTTACTTTCTCGAAGAAATCGGCACTCAGGTCGCCGAAATCAAAGAGTGCACCGGTTAGCGCGGGTGAAGAAGGAGAAGGCTTAAGGTCGGGGGCCGCGTTATTAAAAGGGTCAGTCAATCCAGCTTCATCCGCTGAAGCAAGGATCTGGGACTTGTCGGTGGTTGTAGTAAGGTCAGTTACTGACGCAACATCATAAGCAACATCACCTTTCAGTGTTTTACCCAATTCAACGTCTACGGGGTTGGCGACTGCACTCAGGAAACTGTTGTAGAATGCACTTACACCATTCACGTAATAATCGATAGTTGAATCTTCCTGGATGCGCAATCCACCTTTCTGGGAACCTATAACGATCGAGTTGGCCAGTATGAATTTTGCTCCCCTTCTCCAACGCATTCCCCATCCATAATCAGCTGAAACGCCAGCACCGTTGTTAGGACCGACAGCCGTGAAATTGGAAAGAACAGGAAATGTGATAGGTGCCCTTGTTAGCAAAAAGCCATTGCTTGGGTTTACATTGTCCACTTCAAAATTATTCGACACATCACCCGTGCTTCCCTTAGCATCGGTGAATTCGGGATCTTTTACAGATACTGCGAATTGGATTTTGCCACGGAAACCGTCGTCCATGTCAAAATCATCATCAGCGCAGTTATAGGCAATCAGGTGTTTAGCATTCACCGTTCCACCAAAGAATTCAAATGCATCGTCAAGACCTCTCACTACCTGAACGTAGTCGATAGTTGTGCCCGAACCGACTCCGTAAAGCGACAGGCCATTTACCTCGTCACCCGGGTTCACCGCCTTACCTCCATATTCAATACGAACATATTTAAGCGTCCCGGAATTGTCTTCGTTGTTTGTTCCGCCGAAGGCACTGAACGCAGCATCAACACCACCTTCCACCACTGAATGGTTTCCATTGCCTGAGGCCTGGCCCACCAGAACTACTCCACCAAGGTCTCCGGGCTGCGGATTAGATTCAGCGGAAGTGAAAACGATGGGATCTGCAGCCGTTCCCTCAGCGATGATTTTTGCGCCCCTGTAGATTACGAGTACGCCGGCTGAATCTTTGTTGGACACAATTTTTGTTCCAGCGTCGATGGTCAGGGTAGCGTTGTTGGTTACATATACATAACCACGCAGGCGATAAGTTTTATCCTTTGTCCAGTGAAGATCGGAACTGATTGTACCCCTGATCTGTGTGTCGTCTACTACAGCGGTAGTATCACCCGGGTTCGAAGGGGGATCCACCACGTCATCACTCTTTTTACATGCTGCTCCAAACAACATTGTCAGAACCATTAAAACCGGAAATACTTTTTTCATTGTTGTACTTTTATCTTTTAATGAAAGTCGGCACCGAGTGTTACCGCAGGGTTAATTCGCTTTTACCAAATTGTTATTTCCCAAAACTATATTTCAGAGACAGGGTTGAAGTGGTGCCCAATTTGTAGCTGTTGATGATCTTATCCATTGATGACTTGTAGTTGGTATTGCTGGCGTTGGCCTCATATTTATAATACCAGCTGAATCTTTGGGCCAGGATGTCACTGATGGTCAACTTCGCCTCGAGCCGGTCGCCGAATATTTTTTTGCTAATTTGGAAATCCAGCACATCCCTTGGTCTTTCGAATATATCCAGTGCGGCGCCTCCTATGGCCCGGTAACGTAGTCTTGGACCGATCCGGTTGTAAAGGAAATTCACGGAAAAACCGTCGTTGGCTGAAGTGTAATTCAACCCGCTGTTGACCAGGTAAGGCGACTGCCCTTGTAACGGGCTGTTCGTGGTAAGGCCGTCAAATTGTACGGAACCTTTGATGTAAGCGGCATTCGTATAAAAAGTAAGCTGTTCAAAAAAGCTTCCGCCAATGAAGTCAAGTTTCTTTCTGACTTCAAGCTCCACACCATATGCCTTGGAATGATCTGCATTCTCATACGACAACACATCATTGCCGCGATTTGTCTGTTCGATTGGTTTGTCAAAATATTTATAAAATATGCTGGCAGAGATTATCTCTCCCGCGGCAGGATACCATTCATAGCGCAGATCCACATTGGTATTCTTACACCTTTCGAGATCGGGATTTCCTCTGATAACAAGGTAATTCTCGTAATCAAATACACTATAGTCGGCGAGTTCACGAAATTCAGGACGGTTCACTGCCTGTGAAGCTGCGAGCCTGAGATTTGTTTTGCTGTTCAAACTATAAGTAAGTAATGCGGAAGGCAGCACATCGGTGTTCTCGTATACCCTGTTGGCTTTTCCTCTTGCTGAAAGTTCCTGTCGATAGCGTTCTATTCGCGCTCCCCAGGTAAACTTAAATTTTTCTGAGATCTTGTTATCGAGCATGAGGAAACCGGCATTCATCATCGCGGTGCCTTTGTAGTCCGCTGAATTGGTGGCTATATTGGCAACAGTAAGGTTGTACTTGTCAATATTTTCCGGGCTGAACAAGGTGGTGAATGCCGTTTCCTTTGATTCAGGGATGGTGACACCACGAAAATCAAGTGTTGCATATCCAAGGGCATCCACTTCCACGGCCCGATCGCGGTAGTAATTCATGGTGCCGAACTTGAATTTCTGGGTCTTGTCTCCCAACCTGAACTGTTTGGTGACATTTGCCGAAGCACCATAAATATATTCACCGAGGAAAGAATAGACCCTGCCCGCATTCCGGATCTCGGGGGAATTCTCGTTGCTCAGCCTCAGATAATAATTGCCATCGTCATCTTGCGGACTCCTGAATGCCAATATCCTTTGATCGGGCTGGTTTTTATAGGTATAAGCAATTGAAGTGTTCCAATCGAGGGTCCAGTCGTTACCAAGCTTGTGTAGCCCCTCCAGAACTGAGTTTACAATACCGTTCTGGTTCACTTCAGTGTTGGCGCTTTTCACATAGAAAGGATCGCCTTGCAGGTCAATTTCATAACTTGACCCTACTCGTTGGGCCGCCGTGCGTGTGAAACTATTGTTGAACAGATTTTTCCAGGAGATCTTGCTTTTACCATATGAATAGGTAAGGTTCATGAGACCGGTCAGGTTGTTCTTTTCATCATAGTTGGTGGTATTGTAACCATAGAGCAATTCTTTCGCGTTACTGTAGTTGTAATTTTCACGAAGCCTTTCCGATACCGCACGGCCATTGCCATAACCCACCGAGTACACATATCCCAATTTATTTCCATTCTTCAACATTGCCGTATTACCTCCAGTGTAGTTCACACTGATAGCGGGTATGCTCTGGTTTGCTGCCTGCAAGCCAAAGCTGTTTGGAAAAAGTTTGGTGACGTTGTTCTTGAATTGGTCGTCCTTCAGAATAAAACCATCCCTGTTGCGATAGTAAGGTCCTGGGATCAGTCTGGAGTTATCAAGGAAGCCTAAATTATCAGAAGAGTTATCGGGATAACCCTTATAAAAGTTTTTGCCAGTGGTTAAGTTGTTATAGCCAAATGAAACACTAAGGTCGCTGATCTTCCTGGTCGGGTAATCTTTAGTCAGCACCTTGATCGCGCCTCCTGAGAAATCACCTGGAAGATCCGGCGAAGAGGCCTTATAAATAATGAGATTGTCCACAATGGAAGAAGGAATGATGTCAAAAGCAAAGGCTTTCTTGTCGGCCTCCGTGCTGGGCAGCACAGAATTATTCAGTAGAGAAATATTATACCTTTCGCTCAACCCCCTGACAACAACAAATTTGTTGTCCTGCACAGAAGCGCCGCTTACTCTTTTCAGCACCTCGCCAGTGCTCCTGTCTGGTGATCTTTTGATGATCTCAGCCGAAATACCATCAGAGATGGCAGAACTGTTTTTCTGTACAGAATAAAGAGATGCCACTGTTTCTCTTCGCATGGAAGCTGTGACCACCACGTTTTGCAATTGTGTGCCCGACCTGGTGAGCGATACATTCAATGGAGTCGGGTCAGTTTCATTAACCTGAACATCATCGACAGTCTTTGGTTCATAACCAACATTCGAAATCATCAATGAATATTTTTCTCCCAGATCAACGGGTATGAAGAACCGTCCTTCTACATCTGTATTCGCACCGCCACCGCCAATCAAAGTGACAGAGGCACCGGCCAGTGCGGTTCCCGTTTCTGAATCGATGATTTTACCGCTAAGTTTAGTTTTGGTCTGGGCCTGAATGGCATTGAATCCCAGGGAAAGAATCAGCAAGGTTACGAGGGTGAGCAAACGCAGTGGGACCATACATTTAATTATGGCCCAAAACTAGATTTGCAATGTTACTGCAATATGATCTCCATGTTACCTAATTATTAACACATGTAACGGAGTGGCATATCCATTACTTTTATCCACAATTAATTTCAACAGGCAGTGCCTGGACGGATAGTGCGGTAGATCCCGCCTGGCACCTGTAGTGCATTGAAAATCATGATGAGAGATCCAACAGAAGAAGAAATCCGGCTGCTTCACAATGAATTTTCCGGCCTGGTGACCTACCGGAGTAAACTCGTGTTTTATAGCCGTCACTTTGGGTTGCTGGAGAATTTTTTCCCACCATTCCAGTCTGACCTCGATCTCCTGTTCAAACCCGACAAAGTGAATGAAATAGTGGAGCTGTTCGAAAGGGAACGCCGGAACTCATTTATACCGGAAAAGAAAATTACTTTTTCGGCCACGGTATATACTTTTAACGTAGTCCCTCTCAACAGCAATGCAGAGATTCTGAACGATTATATCATTAACCACTTCATTGAGTCCGACAATGAATTCAATGTCATTTCCTCACGGATCAAATACGACTCTTCGACAAGCGCTGAATCAATTTTCATTATGTATTCACGGGCCGCTGGCAATATTCAACGGATCGAAGACCAGATACTGAGGGCAAGTGAAACCAGCATGAGAAACCAGTTCATGACGGTTTTCTATAACGGATACAATGACTATCAGAATAACACACTCAAAAAATTTCCTAAAAGAAAAAAGGTCATCGAGCTCTATCTATACTCCCAGGGGATCCTGCATGGCCGCTACATCAATCTGCTTAAAGAAACTTTCGAAGGGGTCACCAATACAACCCAGGAAAGTTCAGGTCTGCTTGATCTGAGAGGCCGACTGATGTTGTTTCGCCAGTTGGGGATAGTGGAACTCATTACAAAAAGATACACCCGGCTGGGCAAGATGGAAGCTGAGAAAAAAGTGGCTGAACTGATGTGTCTCATGCTTGGGGTCAGTCCCATGCTCTATGAAAAAGCGCTGGATTACCTTGAACAGGACCGTCAGATTGAGATCTGAAAAAAAGGTTCAGCCCGAAAGCTGAACCTCAAATTTAAGCTTCAGGGGAAATTAAAAACCATATCTCAATCCAAACTGCAATGAATATGGATTGGTGTTCTTGAGAATTGTTCCTGCATTTGTGTTCACTGTGTACTTCCAGCTATTTGAAGCCTGATCAAAGCCACTCACATTGTACAGGTTGGTATTGATCACAGACTCATACCCTCCCCATTTGTAATTGAGCAGGTTCAGCACATTAAAAATATCCGCGCGAAGTGAGATTTTGTGTTTCTTATATATCGTCACATCCTTGGATACACTTAGGTTCCAGCTAAACCTCCATGGCATCAAACCACCATTGTTTGGTGCGAAGCCGCCCATATTTTCTTCCAGGAATTTCCGGAATTGGGGGCTCGTCTTTTCAAGCAGCGTATTCATCCCGTCTGCTATGGCAGCAGGAGTGTTCTTATCCGAAGGGTCATAAACATAGGCGAGGTCATTAACGTTGCCATCACCGTTAGCATCGATATTAACCATTGCGGAATAACGGTTTGCCTGATAGGCAATCATCGAAGAACTGATGTTAATCCCGAAGAATGACGGACTAAGTATCATAAGCACAGCCTTGTGTTTCTGGTCTTCGTTGCTGTACCAGTTACGTCCATAAGCCTCGTAGTCCCAGTAAGATCTGCCAACATTCATGTTCGCGTTCCTTGGGTCACCGCTATCGTAGTTGGGCGTTCCCCTCGCCTCTCCCCTGGTATAAGAAGCGGTTGCCTGTCCCCCTTTTCCAAAACTGGCAGCTATATCAATTGACACCGCCTTGAAAGTGGACGCCCAGTTGGTATTGGTGAACATCCTGATCTGGTTGAAGTCAGTATATGCCCTGGAATTATTGTAATTGGTCAGTTTTGAAGATTCAGCGAGGCTGCTTGCCGGCACATACACTCCTCTACCTTCGTTGGTGATGAATTCCGGTGTTCTTTTTACATTTTGATCCATTAAATAGAAATTGTTTTTGGTCGAACTGTAATAAAGATTGGCCCCTGCTCTAAGCCATTTTGTGAAATACCTGTAATAGCTCAGGTTGGCCTTGAATGTGGACGGTGTTTTCAGATTTTCGTCCATCAGCGTTATCGTAGCCGGAGGCTTGACGCTGAGTGAATTGTAATAATCCGCCCCAGGCACCAGACTAAAATCTTTCTGATAACCCACCCAGTTGGCGGCAGGTACAACACCCGATCCGGTTCTCGCATCAACCTGTCTGAAGTCTATTCCGTTGTCGATATGAGAGAAGGTAATGGCCTGTGTGGTAAATTGGGAGGCAAACAATCCCGCTCCGGCTTTAAATATATTCTTGCCTTCATTTTGCACATCCCAGGTAAAATTCAGTCTCGGCTGAAACTTGCCAAAGTCAAAAGGGATCACATGATTGTTGAGACCAGTCTCCTCTTGTAGTAAAGGGATATAAAGGGGAGGATTTGAAATGATGGTCCCATCCCAGCGTAATCCTGCCGATACATTCACCCCCGGAGCCAGGTCGGCTTCAACCTGGGCGTAAGCGCCCAGTTCCACAATATTACAATTGCAGTCGCCTACCGCGTTCAATGCAATCTTTCGGTTGAAACGATATGGGTTATTATTTGCCAGGTCATCCAGGCTGGCGTAATAAAACTGGCCCTGCTGGTCGTGTGTAAGCCGGTCCTTGATCCTGGTGAATATATTATCGGTGCCAATTACAACAGAAAACTTGTCGTATCGGATCCTGTAATTGTCGATGAGTTGAACAGAAGTTGAAGCGATCTTTTCGGGCACCCAATTCTGATTTCCAAAAGAAACATTCTTTGTTGCAGTGGAACCATCGTCGAATGTAGATACAACGTCTACAAATCCTTCGGGCAACCTGTTGTAAAGAAATCCGAGCCTCCTTTCATTTAATACGAGATTCAATTTAAGGTCATTGGAAACCCTGGTGTTGATGTCGGATCGAAGGCTAAGAAAAAAGGAATTATCCTCTTCCGAACCGATGTACTGTGTTGAAAGCAGCCCATTGCCTTTCAATTTATTCGGATCCTTAAAGTCCTGATAATTGAAACGAAAGGTCAGCAGATTTTTGGGATTCAGATTCCAGTCGAGGCGAAGCATCAGGTTCTTTGTTGTGTTGTCGATGTTGATCGCTCCATATTGCTTTACGTCCCCAAAACCTAATGTGTTTTCCATGATGCTGATCACCTGGTCGAGGTTGTCGCGGGTGATACCCAAATTTTTTTCTGCCTGCTCAAGGGTTGGCCCCGAAAAGTCGAAGTCATAAGCCCTGAAAGGGGAAGTTTTTTTGTAATAATCAAACGTCACCAGGTAGTGGAGTTTATCCTTGATAATGGGTCCACTGGAGGTCACACCCGTTTGCATGGTCTGGAATTTTGTAGTGATCTCCTTACCATTCACATCCTTGTCCTGAGCAAGTGAATTGGCTGCATAATAAGCCCAGGCCGCACCGGAAAATTCATTTGTTCCTGATTTGGTAATTGCCTTGACCACGCCACCAGAACCCCTGCCATTTGTGACGTCGTATGAGTTGGTCTCCACTTCAAACTCGCGGATGTTTTCCAGCGACATCGGATAGGCACCACCGGTAGGCTGACCAAATACGGTTCGCCTGTTGGTAACTCCATCGATCAGAAAACCCGTGCCGCCTGCCTTTGTGCCTGCCAGGGCGCCACCCGGAGTAGACAAGGGTGAAAGCGCCGCCAGATCAAGATAGTTACGCGACTGAAGTGGCAGGGTTTTCAAAGCCTTACCGGTTATTGAGGTAGCCGCTCCCAACCTGTCTTTTGCATTGTTGAAAGAGGAAGAAGATATGGTAACAGTCGAAAGCATATTATTTCCTTGTTCGAGATTTACCGGGGGAAGATTCAATTGGTCACCGAGGTTCAGCATGTTGCCGGTGATTTCTTTTGATTGATAGCCTGTATAGGAAAAGGTTAGCGTGTAAGGACCAACCGGCAGGTTGTTGATTTGAAATTTTCCTTTTGTGTCAGAGGCAACGATAGTAGAAAATCCTGTTGAGGAATTGACTGCCCGGATCGTTACTCCCTGCAGAGGCACCTTACCATTGGGTTCGGTAACAAGCCCCTTAATGCGAATGTCCGTTCCCTGCGAACGGGCAATCAGAGAAGACAATAATAAAAGTACGATCAGGTGCAAGGGCGTAGCAGTAAGCTTCATGGTGGTTTGAAATTTCACCAAAGGACCGACTACAATATTATCATGCTGTTAACGGGGAATTACGAAATAATGAAATATGTTTTCCGGAAAAATCAGGGGATACTGAGATCCGTGGCCCCACGGATCTCCGTGGACACTTCGCCTACCGTATTCGTGCCGGCAGAAACCTGGGCGGTGTAGACTTTGATGAAGTCAATATTTTTTATTTGTACTGGCGAAAAATCCTTGTCTACTGCCTTACCAATATCGAACGAATTATATCCCTTGCCGCTGAAATCATCGCCGGTCGACCAACTGTCTGCATAGCCCTCTGTAAAAGGCAGGTTATAGTAAATCGACCCCGAACTTTCCTGCCCAAAAGTTGATTTCAGCCGGGTGCCTGTATAAGTAACCGAATCCTGATTGGAAATAAATTCCGGATAGTAGTTGTGTATGTGGAAACTGTTTGTGTCAACCGTTCCAGAATTTCCCTGGTTGTCTGACCATCTCACGGAGGCATAGCTACCCGGATTGAAATAGGTGATCTGGTAGTTCCTGATGGTTTCCGGGTCTGAATCAGCGCTGCCTCCCAGTTCAAACCATTCATCATCCGGGATACCGTTGCGGTTGACGTCCCTGCTCACCATGACGATGCCGGGCTCGCTCCACTCCGTAGGTGGAGGAAATGGATTTCCATAGATCGCAAAGTCTGCACCGGTATTATTGACAATCGAGTGGTCAAACCCAAAGACGACATATCCACCGAAGGCCCCAAGGCTCAGGATTGAATTGATGTTTCCTACGATTGCATCGGCGCCGTCCCTGGATCCCGTACTTTCATTGATAAACTGGCCTGGCGCAGGTGAATACTCAAACACCTTGCTGATGAATTTACTGCTTGATGGCAACAGAGGCCGTACCGGCCCATCAGCATCTGCTTCACCTCCCTTTTTATTGCAGGCAGCAAAGCAGATAAGCACCGGAAAAAGTAAGATGTGTTTAAAGTTAAGCATGAGAAATACTATTGAATGAATGCAAAATGACCGGGCACGTCCCCGGTGCCAACTTTCCACTTCTGTTTGCCGCTCTTATCAAAACAATACAAGATTCCGGGTGTCGAATAAGACTGGGCGTCGGTCAGGTAGATGTCTCCATTTTGCGGGTCAACGGCAAGACCGAACGGAACAGCAATACTTTTCTCGGTGTCATCGGTGATGAACGCACCTGGAATGACCTTCTGTGTTTTGAGATCGATCCTGGAATACGAAATGATGTTCTTGTTTTCAAGATAGTTCCAGGCAACGGAGATAATGTAGCCGGTATCTCCCTGCATGCAAAGATTTGTCGCTTCAACATTCAGGGAATCTATTACGAGGTCGGAATTCGTGTCAATAAGATATACATTGGAATGAATGTCATAATAATCGCCACGCGAGGTAACATAAAGGTGCCCGAGTCCATCGCTTTTCAGAAGGTGCAGGTTGATCGCTACATCAATTCTTTTAATTTCTTTGAACTCCGCGAGATCGACCACTGATACGGTTCGTTCATAGTCCGATGGACTGTATCCTCCTGAATTGGCGACGTACAATTTATTTCCCACCACCGCCATCTCTTCGGGTTGCCGGCCAACTGCTACTGATCGGGTAATTTCCAGCGTAGTCGTATCCACTTCTGCCACAAAACCCTCGGCCGCCAAACTATCCCCGGGCTTGCCCGCGTAGGAACTTACATAGGCCTTTCCACCCGAAAAACAGACGTAGCGACAGTTGACAATGTTGATCTGCCCGATCCGTTTGCAGCTGGAAGCTTCCATAACTTCCACCTTGTCGGACCTGTTGATCACCGCATACATTTTCGAACCATAGATCTGCAGGTCATTGCCCACGTCGCCAAGTTCCTTTGTAGCACTGGGGTTGATCTCATTGTAGATATTTCTTTTGTACTCGCCGGCGGCGCGATCATAGAAATCAATCGAAGCTTTATTCAAACCCATGTTTCCTTCATTCAACAAATAAAATCCCGAGAGTGTACTGTCGGAAGGGAGCGGCTCTTCTTCATGTCCCGGCAAACCAGGATCCTTCCTGCAGCCTGCGAGGCAGATGATGGAAAAAAGTAGAAATATGAATAACCAACTGTTTCTCATGTTCAGTATTGAATGCCTATTGAGACCCTGTAATACCTTCCCGGCATGGGAAAATTCGCTACCACATCATAATATTGATTGAAAATATTATTCACCTCTACCGCAACCTTACAATTATATTTTTTCCATAAAATATCCCTGGATAGCGAAAGGTCGTGTGTGTACCAGGGTTGAAGCAGGTTAACGGGATCGTTTGTTTTCTGGCTATATCTTTCACCTGTATAGATAAAACTGTAGTTGAGGTTATAGTTCCGGATAGCCGCGTTGATGATAAGGGAGCCATTGTGTTTTGGCACATAGGGTATTTGCTGACCATGATTAGGTGTTTGCGGAGTCAGATCAATGGCTTCCTGTCTGGTATATTTAAGTGCGGATCTAATCGACAATGAGGATCCGGTGAGCATGGAACCCTCTATTGCCAGGTCGACTCCCCTCACCTCCACCTTACCCAGGTTCAGCATCATCCAACGGTAAAGGTTTGTTGTAGGTATCGCCACGATCTTGTTGGTAATCAAGTTGTAATACCCGTCCGTCTGGAATGACAAATACCTTAGCCATCCCTCAAACTGATGGGTCCAGGAAAACCCGAGGTCGTACTGATTGCTGAATTCGGGCTCCAGCAGCGTGTTGCCAATAAAAGTGTAATACAAATCATTAAAGGTGGGAAGCCTTACATTTTTTTTATAGAATGCATGCACCCTGAATGGATGGTTTCTGATTGGTTGCCATGAGGCCGAAAGAAAGGGTGTTAGAGAAGACTCATCAGCTTCAGACTGCTGGTCGCGAGTTCTATTCCATGCAGCGGTTGCGAGCAATCCGCCCTGGACTATGAATTCGTCGACCCTCAACTCAGAAGACAAAGAGCCTAGCAGTGTTGATCTGGAGGGAAAAGCAAATCGATAGGTGTTCGCATCCAGGTCGTTCAATTGCAGGTCAACAGCAGCAGCCAGATCCCACCATGTTTTTAACCTGTACCTGATGGCTGTGGAGAGATAGGTCTCTGTTTGCGTATAATGGTTATCCAGTGGACCCGAAGTGGTGATGTAGGTTGCATCATAATATCTCAGATAATCTTTTGCATATCTGGCGTTGAACATATACCCAAATCTTTTCGAAGCGCTTGATTGATATTTCCCCTGAATAAAAAAATTGCGGTCCCACTGCCTCTGGCCGTTCTCAAACTTATTGGATACTACTGCTCCCGGTAAACCCCGATGCGAATCGTATAAATAAGCTTTAATGCTCCAGGAAGAACTGTCGGCACCCGATCCATGGACCCCACCCTCTACTCTGAAGGCTGCTATATCGCCATTTTTTCGGGTCGCGGTGGTGTCATATGTTCCGTTCGTATATCTGAATTTGTATTTTCCATCAGCGTGGAGATATTCGGCGCTGAGCGATCCCGACAACCGTTTAGAAATTCGTTGCTCCCAGAGAATGGAAGGGTTGATCAGTCCAAAGGATCCAGTTTTGAACTTCGCTTTCAGGTGCGTTTGTTCTTTGGCGCGAAATTCACTAATCTTTGATACGCAGGTAAATCGAGGCGCCCCCACTGAATGATTTTGCAGGCTGAAAAATTTCACTCCTGTGTCCATTGTAGATCGAAATTTCTTCCAGGTTATCCAGCGAATAGCGGCCCAGATCCACCTGCCCGTTCTGAGCGTTGCCCAATTGAATGCCATCATAAAACACTAAGGTGTGGTTGGAACCCATGCTACGCGTGTCGATCGTTTTCAATCCACCGATCCCACCATAATCCTTTAGCTGAACACCAGAAAAATACCTTACTGCGTCCGCAACGGTCAGACTATTGACCTGCCGGAGAGCCATTCCCTTAAGGGTCTGAGCAGGCGTTACCGATTTTCCATTTAACAGATTCAAATGTCGGAAGGTTACTTCTTCCAGCACCTGAAACCTGATCTTTGCCCTGTGGGCAGGCATACTGTCCCCTGCCTGTCCCAGCGCTTTCATGGTGAATAGCATGGACAAACCACCTATCAACATCATGATCTTACCGGGAAAGATTGAGCAGGGTTTCAATTTTTATTAACTCATGGATTGAAAACGACGAGTGCCGGGAAAAAGAAATTCTGGTATTTTATAGTTTTCTTCAGAGTGCCAGTTCCGGCATCAAAGAAATAGAGCGAATTGAAAGAAAAATTATCGCCAAATCCAGATTGTACTCCAGTCGCTACCAACTCATTTGTTTCAGCATTATACCTTGGCGTTGACCCATAAAGTTCCTGGCCTGCCGGCAAACTGATAAATGGGGATTGTAGTGAAGCGGTATCACCCACTACATATCTGGAAACCGTTGTTCCTCCACCGCCCCAGGGCATCCCTTCGGAGATGAAAACAGAATTTTCTGTGGTGGAGGCGCTCAATGAACCTGCCGACCACAAACCGTAGACATTGGCGGCTTTGAAAGGTAATGGAACCTGCGTGGTATCCAGTGAAACAGGGTCTACGGAAACCAGCAAGCTGTCTCTCCCAGCCCATAGTTTGCCATCACTGGTTTTTGAAAAGCCTTCATAGACGCCGCCGTATGACTGAACCACGGAAAGGTCACTTTGATTCATGATCACCAGTCCATCAGTTTCTGTAAGAGCAAATACTTTGTCGCCTGATTTTTCAAGAGCTCCAACCTGCCCATCAACACCGGAAATTTTGGCGCCCAAAGTAAAAGAGGCGAGGTCAAGGGGATAAATACCATCCTGGGTGCTGATCAGCGCTTTTTGTTCGTCAAGGGCAAGGAAAGCATGGCCTTCCGCGGGGAGGGATTCGATCCTGCCCAGTTCCTTTAGCGTTCTCGAATCCGCAACTACGAAGGGTCCGGTCCTGGATATGATGTAAAGGCGGTTATTTGCCAGGGCGCCAAAGACGCCGCTTTCGCCTAGTTGTTTGTCGGGATTAACCTGACTGTATACATTTTGCTGAATGGAGTCGGTGCCATAGCGGTAATAATTCACACTGGCCTTGTCATGGCCAAACCAGCCTTCGTTGACAATGAAAATACCATGTTCAAATTTGCCAGAGACATGGATCGTGTATTGATGCGTCACTTCGGCTTCTCTTTCGTTGTATGCTCTGAAATCGACAACATAATCGCCCGGTTCTTCAGCAGTAAACTTGTATTCCATATCATTACTTACCAACTCACCATTTACCTTCCATTCATACACCGTGCTGTTGTAAGTATTCACGTATGGGTGAAGCGTGAGGCTGTCGGAAGTGAAGATGGAATCGTTTAGCTGATTGGCATCAATAAGCTGAAGATCGGGTGACTGGTAGTCTTCTTTCTGGCAGGCAGTTAGAGAAATGAGTAACACGGCAATCAAAGAAATGATGCCGCCGGACTTTGGATGATTTTTGTGCATAAAAACTGAATTTCAATTGTGATGACTGATTATAAAACTGATCCAGATGCAGCTTTTAACCCGAAAGCACTCATCATAATAACGCTCCTGGCAGGTCTTCTGGCTCGTTCCCCTTTGTTGGTCTTCCCATATCTGGTTATGATACAGTGACTGCAGTAACATCGGTAATAGAACTCACAGCTGCGGGACAGCTCCGGATTTCCTTCAATGAAGGTCACCGGATTCTCATTTTAATCACGTTTTACGCGTGAACCCTGAGCACGGCAAATATATAGTTTCTTTAAGGAAATTCATTTCATCTGTTATCTTTGTTTCATCCAATGACGAGGGTCGTTAAACATACTGCTGCTTTGTGCCTGGCCGTTCTGATGCTGATCAAAATGATGGGGATGCCACTTTCATGGTTGAACTACACCATCAACAAGAGCTATATTTCGGCTGAACTTTGCGAGAATAAAGCAAAGCCCCTGATGCATTGCAATGGTCAGTGCGTACTGATGAAAAAACTGGCGAAGGCAAATGAAAGTAATGAGACCGGCGCAAATAAACCCGAAGTCAAAATTTCCGGGATTGATTATTTCGAAGCCATCAGCAATTATTCTTTTGAACTTCCTAAAATACGCACGGCTGAATTTCATTTACCAGAAATTCTAGCTACAATTACTGGCTTCCCAGGATCCATCTTTCATCCCCCAGCAAAGAATGGCAATATTATCTGATCAATTTTCACCCATTTAGATTTTTTACTATTCACTCCTGATCCGGAAATCTTTTCCGCACAGGTAAATAAATAATTAAATGAGACTATCAAGCAGCATGGCCTGCCTGGCTTTGATCGTAGCGGTAAGTTCGTGCAAGAAGGACAACGAAAACTCCCAGGACAAAAGCCCGGCACCATTGTCGATAGAATTTGACAACATCGCCGGGGACCAGAACCTCGCAATGGACGGGACTACAGAATACACCAATGGTTCAGGCGAGAAATTCACCGTCACCGACCTACGATATTTTATCAGCAACATCAGAGTAACAGGCACAGATGGAATTGAATACACGGTACCTCAGGACAGCAGTTATTTTCTGATAAAAGAAAATGATGAAGAAACGCATGAAGCAGTAGTAAATGTGCCACAGGGCGATTACAATAAAATAAGCTTTGTTCTCGGTGTGGACAGTCTCAGGAGCACCATGGACATCAGCAAAAGAGGCGGTGTGCTTGACCCGGGAGGAACCATGGACGAATCCATGTATTGGGGATGGAACAGTGGATATATCTTTTTCAAGATGGAGGGGCTCTCGGCGGCAGCGCCTGAAGATCCGGGTGGAGAACACAAATTCAGGTATCACATTGGCGGATTCGGCGGTTATTCCTCTCCTTCAATCAATAATTTAAAAACGATTGAATTGGATCTGATCACCCGGTGGAATAGTCAAGGTTCGGAAAGGAAGGGAAAGCAACATCCACCTGATGGTTGACATCACCAAGGTTTTTGATGGATCGAATTCCTTCAAAATTGCCGACTACCCCACCGTGATGTTTAGCGACTTCAGCGTGACAGTTGCCAACAACCTGTCCGGAATGTTTCGTCATGACCATACAGAAAATTAAATCCATGCGAAGCAGGAAATGGTTTATTGTACTGGTAATTGCTCTATCGGTTTTGCGTGTTCGAAGGCCGGAGTGGAGATGTTCGCGGGGTTCGTTCAGCCCGTGAAGTTCCCTGAGACTGCCTATCACTTCAATACAAACCCGGTAACGCAGGCAGGCTTTGAACTTGGAAAGAAATTGTTCTACGATACCAGATTGTCGAAGGATAATACCGTCAGCTGCGGCTTTTGTCATATTCAGTCGGCTGCCTTCACCCACCATGGCCATAATATCAGCCATGGCATCGATGACAGGCTGGGGAAACGAAACAGCCAGACCCTTGCGAACCTTGCCTGGAGCACCAGTTTCTTTTGGGATGGTGGTGTATTCGATCTCGACTTACAACCAATCGTTCCCATCACCAACCCTGTAGAGATGGATGAGTCGGTAGCTTCTGTTTTAGAAAAAATCAGGCAGGTACCCGAATATCCGGCCTTATTCCAGAACGCCTTTGGCAGCGAAGAAATTAATACCGAAACAATGATGAAGGCATTGTCGCAGTTTATGGTGATGCTGGTCAGCGATCACTCCAAATACGATAAGGTAATGAGTGGAGAATTAAGATTTACTGCCGATGAGGAACGCGGATATGCGCTTTTCAGTGAGAATTGCACGGGCTGTCACAAGGAACCTTTATTTACTGATCATTCCTTCCGTAACAACGGAATCGCCATCGGCGCAAATAAGGATGAGGGAAGATTTGCCGTAACATTAAAGGAGGAAGACAGGTACAAGTTCAAGGTGCCATCGCTAAGGAACCTCGGGTATACGGCACCCTACATGCACGATGGGCGCTTCATCACACTGGAGGGCGTGCTGAAGCAATACGCGGAGAGTGTGCAGTACACACCAAATCTTGATCCACTGCTGCAGCACAATGGTGGATTGGGTTTTGCACTCACAAAAGCAGAACAGCAGGACATAATCGCCTTCCTGGGAACATTGAATGATTCCACTTTCGTAAATGACAAGAGATTTGCCGAACAACAATAGGACCATGTCAATCAAAAAACAAATACGCGCCGTTCAACTGAGTTTAGTAGTTGTCTTTTTACTCTCGCCGATCTTGCTGAAGGCCTGTGACATCTGTGGCTGTGGGGTGGGCAGCTATTACCTGGGGATATTGCCGGAATTCAACAGGAAAATCATCGGTCTGCGCTACCGTTACAGTTTCCTGCAATCGCATATTGGCGCGGGAGGAGCGCGTACATATCTTACCACGGATGAATATTACCGGACGGCGGAAGTCTGGGGCGGGTGGAATATCGGCAGGAAATTCAGGCTGATGGCCTATCTCCCATTTAATTTCAACTCGCGGAAGAGCCAGGAAGTTGACAATTCGAAGTCGGGCCTGGGCGACCTGGGCGTGCAGGGTTTGTACCGGGTCTTCGATAAAAGCGGGATGGCGGGAAACAAGATACTCGTTCATTCATTGTGGTTAGGCGCGGGTGTTAAGTTGGCAACCGGGAAATATGAGGCTCGTAAAACCAGCGAAGGCGCCATGGATCCAAACATCTTCCAGCTTGGATCAGGGAGCACTGATTTTACTTTCAACGCCATGTACGATATGAGGGTCCAGGATGCCGGCATAAGCACATCCGTCAGCTACAAAGTGAATACGATAAACAAATCCGATTATCACTATGGCAATAAGGTCAGTGCTGCGGCACAGCTATACTATAAATTCCGGATCAAGGAAAAGTTTACGCTTGCGCCAAATGCAGGGATAAGTTATGAGTCCGCTGCACGGGATGTCGACAGGAAGTTCTCGGTGGATGTATCTGGTGGACAGGCGTTGTTCGGAACGGTTGGGCTTGAAAGCAGTTTTTCGAAGTTTGCGATTGGGGCCGGCTTTCAGCCGGTGCTGCACCAGGATTTGGCGAATGGGTTTATCAGGGCTGGAAATAAATTTATGCTCCATTTGTCGCTGGTGCTTTGAGCACAGCTGTTCCCGCTTTTTTTTCTTGATAAAAAAAAGCGGGGCAAAAAAAATCAAGGCTCACATTGGAAAGACTAAAAATCGCATCTCCGGGCTGAAGAAAAACAAGTTACAGCATTAGAATAAATCCGGGCGACAGTAGGACTTACGGGCTAAGAATATTTCCGAGCCCCAGCAACATTTGTTTCTTCTTCTACGCCCTTCGATTCGATTTTCTTAACGTCTTTCCAATGTAGGCCATAAAAAGAGCGAAGAACGAGAGCGGAGAGCGCCTCGCCCTCTTTCTCTTCCTGTTTCTGTTCTTTCCGTTCCTCTTTCTGCTTCTTGTAATTGCGCCTTCAGAATAAGGCTGGCCTTCCCCGCCATAGCTGCCCATGTCCGCCGAAGCTGCCGCAGGCAGCGAAGGCGAAGGCAGCGACGGCGAGGCGAAGGCAAAATTTTCAAGTGCCGCGTAAAACGGCGAAGATGTAGATTGAAAATATAAAGACGATAGTTACAACAGCAGAAGAGAATTACCATAGCTGACCGGACCATTCTTCGCCGTAGCGGGACGCAGAAAATTTTAGGCCTTATTATGACAGCGCTAGTTTTTTTGGTTACTTTTTTTTCAAAAAAAAGTAACAAATTTACCTCAACGACATAACGTTTTGTCTCAGGCTATTCCCCACGACACTTACAGAGCTCAGCGCCATAGCAGCGCCAGCCAGCATTGGATCCAGCAGAAAACCATTGAAGGGATATAAGACGCCCGCAGCAAGAGGAATTCCGATAACATTATATATGAAAGCCCAGAATAGATTCTGCCTGATCGTCCTCACCGTCATGCGACTCAGCCGGATCGCCGTTAGAATTTTTGTCAGGTCGCCATGGACCAGTGTGATACCTGCAACGTCCATCGCTATACCCGACCCCGCTCCCATGGCTATCCCAAGGTCGGCGGCAGCCAGCGCAGGGCCATCATTGATGCCATCTCCTGCCATCGCGACGACCCTTCCTTTCGACCTCAGTGCTTCGATATAAGCAAGTTTCCCCGCGGGCAACTGTTCGGCATGCACATGAGTGATGCCCGCAGCGCGCGCGATCGCTTCGGCCGTATGCTGATTGTCGCCTGTAAGCATGTGCACTTCGATTCCACGTTCCTTTATTTGCCCTACTGCATTCGCAGATTCCGGCTTAAGCCTGTCGTTCACCCTCAAAACCGCGATAACCTGACGACTGTTGGAAAAGTAGATGATCGATCCTGGTATTTCGTTCCATGTTCTGAGCGTTTCTTTAAGCATATCAGGAACGGTGATATTATTTTGTTGAACCAACACTTCATTGCCTGCATAGAACGACTCGTTTTTATACGTTCCCCTTACCCCAAGGCCGGGTATGGTTTCGGATTGGCTTAGCTGGGGTAGCCGCTCACTACCTTTGAAAAACCTGACTACTGCTTCGGCCAGCGGGTGATCGGAAGCCGTTTCGAGCGTCAACAGAATGCCGCGGTTAAGTTGGTTATCCTGACCTGATACCCACACGATCTCATCCACTTCGGGCTTGCCTTCGGTGAGCGTACCGGTTTTATCCACTACAAGCGTGTCAACGCGCCTCGCCGTTTCCAGCGCTTCGGCATCCCTCACAAGAATTCCATTTTCCGCCGCCTTTCCGATCCCCACCATTAAGGCTGTCGGTGTTGCCAGGCCGAGCGCACAGGGACACGCTATGATAAGCACCGTAATCATTGAAAGTATTCCCTGGGCAAGGCCCTGATCGCCACCGAAGGCCCACCAGGCGAAAAACGTGAGAATGGAAATGATGATCACTACCGGAACGAATACAGCGGCGATCCGGTCAGCGAGTTTTTGTACTGGAGCCCTCGACCCCTGCGCTTCCTGCACGGTGCGGATAATTCCCGCAAGCAAGGTTTCGGCACCTTTTTGAAGAGTGGAAATCTCGAGACTTCCTCGCTGGTTGACTGTACCCGCAAATACTTTGTCATCCGGATTCTTTATGACCGGCACCGGCTCACCGGTGAGCATCTTTTCATCAACGTAACTGTTGCCAACGGAAACGCGTCCATCCACAGGAATTATCGCTCCGGGCTTCACCAGAATCATGTCGTTGATCTCGATCTGTTCTACAGGTACTTCCATCGTTTGACCACCGGTATGAATGAGTGTGACGTTTCGAGGTTGTAATTTGATGAGTTCACGCAAGGCCGAAGAAGTTTTCTTCTTTGCCCTTTCTTCCAGCAACCGGCCGAGCAATACGAATGCAACGACAGCGCCCGCTGCCTCAAAATATAAGTGGCCTTGCAGACCAGCCCGGTGCCAAACCTGAGGAAACAGTACGTTGAATGCGCTAAACAGCCATGCGATGCCGGCACTGAGCGCCACAAGCGTGTCCATGTTGGAGTGACCGTGTTTGGCCCGCTTCCAGGCATTAATGAAAAAGGAACGGCCAAGCCAAAGTATGACGGTCGACAGTCCCCATAAAAAGTAAGAGGCGTAGGCAATGTTCATGTAGAACATGCCAATAATTATAAGCGGAACTGCGAGAACAAGGGCCAATATTGGTTCGAACGCGTTTTCAGGTCCATGTTGGTGATGTGAGTCATGTTCGTGGCGGTCTTCATTCAGCTGTAGGTCGTACCCCACCTCTTCTACCGCCTGCTTTAATTTATGCAGGGTGGTAGCAGTTGGATCGTAATTTACCGTCAAAGTTTCGTTGGCGAAATTCACGTTCGCATCTTTCACCCCTTTTTGTGAAGCCACCACCTTTTGCACGGTCAATGCACAACTGGCACAGCTCATGCCCGTCACAGGCAACTGAGTTTTGACTGGTGCGTGTTTCGTATGTATTCTTTCCTCTGATATTTCTGGTTGCATCGATTTGTATTTAACAACACAAAGTTCGGCCAACCATGGAGTGATCTCGTTACAGAATCAGGTGGATAATGTACATAATCTTCGTTAAGTTCATGGCTTTAACGCCGTCACCTGGATCTCAATCTTCATCCGGGAATCGGCAAGGCCTGCGGAGATCATGGTGGCCGCCGGGCGTATGGTGCCAAAGTACCTCTTCAACACCGGCCAGCATTTTGAGAATTCATCGGCCTGTGGAAGTATGTACATGACCCGAACGACATGTTCAAGCCCGGCACCTGCTTCCTTCAGCGCGTTCGCGATATTGACAAAACATTGCTCGGTTTGCGAAACAATATCCTCCGGTATCGACATATTCGAATAATCGTATCCGGTAGTACCCGATACGAATACCCATTTGCCCTCGACCACCGCCCTCGAATACCCGATGTCGTTCTCAAATGTCGATCCTGAACTGATCAGCTTACGGCTCATAATATTTGTATAAATAAAAAAATCACATTATCGGCGTCGTGCAATATTAACAACAACTACGGTCCCGACCGTATCTTTGCTACTGATAAAGATATCGACACGATATGTCAAAACTTGCTATTGCGGATGCCAGTGATCTACCTGCGCTGGAGCACCTGGTGAACAATGCCTACCGAGGGGAGAATTCAAAAAAAGGCTGGACCACCGAGGCCGACCTGATCAAGGGAATCAGGGTGAATGAGGAGATGCTCACAGAGATGTTGTCGCACCCTGATGCGGTAATACTCAAATCCACCGCCGACGACGGAACGTTGGAGGGTTGCGTTTATCTGGATATTCAGGGCGACCGTCTTTACGTCGGCCTGCTAACCGTTTCACCCGAGCTGCAGGCGAAGGGCCTGGGAAAACTGTTATTGCAGGCCGGGGAAGAATATGGCAAGCAGAAAAATCTCAAAGGCGTGTTCATGAAGGTGCTTACGCTGAGACCCGAACTGGTGGCTTGGTATGAACGAAACGGATACCATAAAACCGGAGAAGCGGAAATTTTCGATCCACACAATGATCTGATCAGGCCCGTGCAACCGCTTGAAATGGGCATACTGGAAAAAATCTTTTGAATATGGATATGGATGCAAGAACAAAGCAGGCAGAGACAAAGGTATTTAAAGCCGTATTTCCTGGAAGCACGAATCATTACGACACACTATACGGTGGTGAGGCCATGTCCATGATGGACGAAGTGGCCTTTATCACCGCTACGCGTTTTTCCAGGAAGAAAGTGGTGACCGTGTCCTCTGACCGGATCGATTTCACCGAACCGATTCCAGCTGGAACGATCATAGAACTCGTCGGCAATGTGATTCATGTTGGCAATACCAGTATGAAAGTGAAGGTGGAGGTGTTTACCGAAGATATGTTTTCGTTCACCTTCAGCAGGAAGCAGGCGATCTCGGGGACCTTTACGTTTGTCGCGATTGATGACAATAAGAAGCCGCTGAAGATTCTTTAACAAGAGTCCCGATTTTTCTTTTTAAGAATAAGAACATCTGGAAATGGACAATAAGATCATCTGCGTTACCTGCGGCAGCCAATATGCCACCACCGCCACGGAAGGAAGCTCCTGCCCTATTTGTGAAGATGAACGACAATATGTACCCGAAACGGGCCAGGCCTGGATCGACCTGGAGATCCTGCGACAAACCTACAAGGTGAAAATAAAGGAGTTGCAACCCGGACTGTTTGAGTTCGTAGTGGATCCTGCTTTTGCCATCGGTCAAAGAGCACTTTTTATTATTACACCTGCTGGAAACATCTTGTGGGATTGTATCGCGCTGCTGAACGAAGAAGTAGTGTCATTTATCAATTCAAAAGGTGGACTGAAAGCAATCGCGTTTTCGCACCCGCACTTCTTTACCACAATGAATGAATGGGCGGCTACATTCAACTGTCAGATTTATGTCCATCAGTTGGACGAGCAATGGATCTTCAACAAAGGTTCGAGGATACATCTCTGGGAGGGCGAAGAAAAACAACTTTGGGACGGTATACGTATAATGCAGATTGGTGGCCATTTCCCAGGCAGCTCAATCCTTCATGTTCCATTTCTTTCTGCTGAAGGAACCATCTTTGTCGGAGATACGTTTTCGCTGGCCATGAGTAAAAAGCACCTGTCGATACTGTACAGCTATCCTAACAGGATACCACTGCCTATCAGTGAAGTGAAAAGAATAAGGGACAGGATGGAGAACGTTCGGTTTGATTCGCTGTATGCCATGTATGAGGAGCAGCATCTGTTGGGGAATGCGAAAAGTATTTTGCTTACTTCGCTGGACCGCTATGTGTAAAACATTTCTCGCAAAGGATTTCACGCAAAGGATTTCACACAAAGGATTTCACGCAAAGGAAGCGCAAAGTATACTTGTATTTTTTCCGGCTTTGCGTCTGCCGAAGGCAGATTTGCGTCTTCGCGTGAAATCTACTTGACAACAGAAACCGTATACGACTTTCCTTTTTCAGTTTTGAACGATGTTTCGTAGACGTCACCAATTTTCTTGCTCGTCACATCCACTCCCGTCACCTTTAGGGGCACCGAACTTTGCAGGATACATTCATGACCCTGAAGTGACTTAACACTGCCTTGCGTGAGTTCGTTCTTATCCCACTTCATCCCAACTTCAAAAGCGCCTCTTGCCACCAGACCCTGGACGGATCCTTTTTTCCATTTGGATGGCAAAGCGGGCAAAAGCTGAATCGGTCCGAGATGGCTCTGGATAAGCATTTCAGCCATGCCCGCTGTTCCAGCAAAATTACCATCTATCTGAAAGGGCGGATGCGCGTCGAAGAAGTTCGGATAGGTGCCTCCGCCTGTCATCGAACCCTTGGTTCCGCTAACATAAGTTAGCAATTGTCTGATCAGTTTGTAGGCATGGTCTCCATCGAGCAGTCGCGCCCACCAGTTGATCTTCCATCCCCTGCTCCAGCCCGTTCCACCATCGCCGCGAATCGCGAGGGTCTTCTTGGCGGCACCGAACAATTCAGGCGTTGCCGGCGTGATCTGAGTGCCCGGGTAAAGTCCATACAAATGAGAGGCATGCCTATGCTTCGGATCCGTTTCCTGGAACTCCTTGTACCATTCCAGCAGCTGACCCTGACTGCCTACTTTCAATGGTAATAATTTTGACCGTTTAAAGATCAACAGGTTTCTAAATTCTTCGTCTGTATCCAAGACCAGCGATGATTTGATCAAATTGGTAAACAGGTCCCATATGATCTCCATGTCCATCGCTGTAGCCACCGAAACGCCCAATTCCTTTCCCGTACTATCTTTGAACTTGTTCTCGGGGGTCGTGGAAGGCGCAGTCACTAAAAATCCATTCTTGTCTTCCACGAGCCAGTCGAGCGTAAACCTCGCGGCCTCTTTCATTATGGGATAGGCCGTTCGCCGCAGAAAGTCTTCGTCGCCCGTGAATGCATAATGTTCATACAGGTGTCTCGACAGCCAGTTGCCGCCCATAGGCCAGCTTGCCCAAACTGGGTCGCCATCTCCGAGGTCGCCCACGGGATTCGAGGTCGCCCAGATCTCGGAGTTATGATGCGCCACCCATCCTTTAGCGTGGTAAAATTCCTGCGCCGTCTTAGCTCCCGTGACTGTTAGATTTTTGATCAGGCCGAACAGAGGCTGGTGCATCTCAGACAGGTTAGTGAGTTCAGCGGGCCAATAATTCATTTCCGTGTTGATGTTGATCGTGTAATTGGAGCTCCACGGGGGCTGCAATTCTTTGTTCCATATTCCCTGCAGGTTAGCAGCCGGGCCACCAGGCCGCGAACAAGAGATCAGCAAGTAGCGGCCGAACTGAAAATAAAGTGTTTCCAGACCCGGATCCTCGGCACCCGCTGTATATGCCTTTAGTCTTTCGTCAGATGGTAAGCTGGCCGCGGAAGAAGCAGTGTCATCAAGAATAAATTTTACACGGCTGAAGAACTTCTTATAATCCGTCAAGTGCCGTTGCTGCAAATCAGGAAAAGTTTTCTTCATCGCCCTGGTCAGATTGTCACTGGCAATCTTCTTTTCATCCTTGCCATCCTTGTCCGGGCATTTATCAAATCCATTGAAGCTCGTAGCCGCCGAAACATAGATCAGCACTTCCGTCGCCTTCCTCACATGGATGCCGGAGGTGTCGACCGTAATCTTTCCATCACCGCTAACGGCCTTCATGCGAAACTGAAAACGCATGCCCTTGCATCCGGTAGTGTCGCCATAGGAAATAGGCGCAGTTCCTTCGGGACTATGATAATCCGGGTTGACATGCACGGGGGCCTTGCCGTTCACGATAAGTTCGGCATTGCCCTTTGATGCGTTACCATGATGTAGCTGGCTGGAAGCGGACAGATCAAAATTCAATGCCGATTTCGAAGAAGCCGTGAAGCGTATGACCATGATGCTGTCCGGCGCGGAAGTGAAGACCTGGCGCACGTACCTGACGCCATTTATGCTGAAGCTGGTCGTGGCGATGGCCCTTTCGAGATCCAGCTCACGGTGATATGCTTTTGGAACATTGCCCGTAAAGTTTTGATGAATCATGATGTCACCAAGCGGCAGGTAAGCCTGTGTAAACAAACCCTGCATCTTCCGCGTCAGGCTGTCGGCCTTTGCATAATCTTCCTTCACCAACAGGGCTTCCCTGATATCGGCGAGGTGCGAGTAGGCGTTGGGGTTGACGCTGGCGCTGACGGGCCCGCCACTCCACAGTGTGCTTTCATTTAGTTGTATCAACTCGTCTTCCACACCTCCGAAAACCATGGCACCGATCCGGCCATTGCCAAGAGGTAGAGCTTCCACCCATTCCTTTGCTGGTTGCTTATACCAGAGCTTCAGGTTTTGTGCCTCGGATGAAGAAACAGTCAGCAAACTGATCAGGATAAAAGACAGCGAAGTGCGAAAAGCGGAGAGCGGCTTTGTTAAAGTTCGATTAAAGTACATAATTCCGAAGTTATAACGTCCTTCGATAAAATGCATCAGAATCTGTCTATAATAATGCACATCAGAATATATACCAGGCGTAAGAATGCGCTATACAGTGGCAAAATCGTAAACCCAGGTGATCAGGTTCCGGCGATATAATGCTCCATATTCTCAATAATAAACTTCTGCTCCTCAATAATATACTTTACCACATCCCCTATAGAAATAATCCCGATTAACAGATCCTCTGACACCACTGGCAGATGCCTGATGAACCTGTTGGTCATTAGGCGCATACAATCATCTATGCCGGTATCGGGTGATACGGTAATGAGATCTTCCGTCATAATTTCGGAGATCAGCGTTTGCTTGGAGGCCTTTCCCTTTAGTATCACCTTGCGCGCGTAATCCCTTTCAGTAAAAATACCCACAAGCTTTTCGTTTTCTAACACCACCAGAGCACTTACATTTTTTTCAAACATAAGTTCAAGGGCGTTATAAACAAAAGTGTCGGGGGTAACCGAAAAGGTGATGTTGGGTTTAATTTTCAAGATATTACTTACTTTTCCCATATAGCATTTTTTTATGAGTCAATGAAACTAACCTTATCTCATATTGTAAGTATTTTTAAAGGATAAGCATTCTGCAGATGCCAGATGGCGAGCATTAGAAATACTCATCAGAAGTATATTTCAGGCTTATACCAATTTAACATTTTTACCGGAAATAATAAAAGAAGCTTTTGGACTCAATACAGGTTAAACCGTTTGCTCTAAGAGCTTTCTTTTCCATAAGATTGAGATAAAAAACGACCCGCCAGATAGTCTGAAGAGATATTACTTTCTCCATAAATTTAATGTACCTTATGTTTTGCCAGGTACATGTAATCACTTTTGCTTGTATGCCGAAAGAAATTAAAATTAAGCGGGGCCTGAACATACCACTGGCCGGCGAGGCCAGCAAGGTTTTTTCAAATCTCTCCCTGCCTGAGACCTTCGCGTTAAAGCCTCCAAATTTCAAAGGTGTAGTACCCAAATTGCTGGTGAAGGAGGGTGACGAGGTACAATCCGGAACACCATTGTTTGCCGATAAAAGTAATGAAGCGATACTGTTTTGTTCTCCAGTAAGCGGAGAAGTTATTGACATTGCAAGAGGCGAAAAAAGGAAAATTCTGGAAATTAAAATATTGACCGATAAAAAACTAAGTTATATCCCATTTACAAAGGCCAATCCTCAAAATCTCAACAGGGAAGAGATTATTGAGGCATTGTTAAACAGTGGGATATGGCCATTTATCCGGCAGCGGCCATTTGGAATCATTGCTAATCCGAAAGAAAAGCCAAAATCAATATTTATTTCCGCCTTTGACACGAACCCAATGGCACCCGATAATGAATTTATTTTGAAAGAAAGCGTTGCAGATTTCCAAACCGGATTGGATGCTCTTCAAAAATTAACGGATGGGAAAGTTCATTTAAATGTAAACGCAGATTCGATCGACGCTACCGTTTTTCTCGATGCCAAGGGAGTGGTTATCAATAAATTTTCAGGGCCCCACCCAGCTGGAAATATTGGTGTACAAATTCATCATATCGATCCTATCAATAAAAACGAGGTAGTTTGGTTCCTCTATCCACAGGATGTCCTGATTTTGGGCAGATTATTCAATGACGGTAAATTTGATGCTTCGCGAGCAGTTGCATTAACAGGCTCACAGGTGAAAGCCCCAAAGTATTATAAAACAGTTGGCGGCTGTGCTGTAAAAACCATTCTCGCTGATGGCGGGCTTAAAGAGGGAAAAAACAGAATAATCAGCGGAAATGTATTAACCGGAAAGCAAATTCCTGCGGACGGCTTTTTAGATTTTTATGATTCCCAGATAACCGTAATTCCGGAAGGGGATGAACCTGAATTTATGGGTTGGCTATCACCAGGATTTGAAAAGTTAAGCATGTCACGAACTTTTTTCTCCTGGCTAACTCCGGACAAAAAATACGACCTAAATACCAATATGCATGGCGAGGAACGTCCCTTTGTAATAACAGGGGAGTATGAAAAAGTATTCCCAATGGATATTTACCCGGTTCATCTTCTGAAATCCATACTGATTGAGGATATAGAAATGATGGAGAACCTCGGGATATATGAAGTGGTTGAAGAAGATTTTGCACTTTGTGAATTTGTTTGTACCTCTAAAATTGAATCACAGGATATTATTCGACGCGGACTTGAAATCATACGGAAGGAATTCAGTTGACAGATTTTACCGGGACAGGAACCATCAGTCCCGCCAATCCGTTACTCACAAACAGGAATACAGTTTTTGCAACTTAAAGTCCGCATAATGAATGGAATTGTGCTTCAATGTCTTTACGTGCAATGCGCCAAATAGTCACCAACTAAATTTTTTAAGGTGAAACCCTTCAAAGACTTATTGGATAAAGTAAAACCGAACTTTGAAAAAGGTGGGAAGCTTGAAAAATTTTATCCTGCCTTCAATGCTTTTGAAACCTTTCTTTTTGTACCTGGTCATACCGCACCTCCGAAGGGTGCCCATATCCGTGATGCAATCGATCTAAAACGAACAATGATTTTAGTAGTGCTGTCCCTGGTGCCATGTCTCTTATTCGGAATGTGGAATGTAGGGTACCAGCACCACCTGGCTTTGGGAATAAGCGAAGCACCGCTCCTAGATAATTTCTTCTTCGGCGCCAGAAAAGTGTTTCCAATTGTTATAGTCACTTATGCTGTAGGTCTGGGAACGGAATTCATTTTTGCCATTATAAGGAAACATACCATCAATGAAGGCTTTTTGGTATCAGGCATGTTAATACCCCTGGTGATGCCGGTCGATGTTCCACTATGGATGGTCGGAGTTGCTACCATTTTTGCCGTTGTTATCGGTAAAGAAGTTTTTGGCGGTACAGGAATGAATATCCTCAATCCTGCCCTGACTGCAAGAGCTTTCCTTTTCTTTGCTTATCCTACTAAAATGACTGGCAATGAAGTCTGGATCAATACAGACACCGCGACAGGCCAGAAAGTAGTAGATGGTTTTAGCGGCGCTACACCATTAGGAGATGCCGCATCAGGATTTGCTGACAAAATTCCGGGTATGTGGGAGTCATTTATCGGTATCATTCCGGGATCAATTGGTGAAACATCTACACTGGCCTGCCTTATCGGCGCAGCTATTTTATTATATACGGGAATAGGCAGTTGGCGAATAATGCTATCGGTGTTTATCGGAGGATTTCTAATGGCAACCATATTCAATGTTTTTGCCATGAATACCCTTATGCAAATTGCGCCGATACATCATTTGGTGTTAGGGGGATTTGCTTTCGGTGCCATATTCATGGCAACCGATCCTGTTACGGCAGCGCAAACGAATACGGGTAAATACATTTATGGCTTTCTCATTGGCATGTTTGCTATAATGATCCGGATCTTCAATCCTGCCTATCCGGAAGGAATGATGCTGGCCATTTTATTTATGAATGTGATGGCACCTTTGATTGATCATTACGTTGTAAAAGCCAATATCAACAGGAGATTAAAACGAGTTAAAACCCGATCTGATGAATAAGAACAGTAACGGTTTCACATTCCTGTTTGCTTCTGTGATGGTAGTACTTGTAGCGGTACTTTTGTCTCTGGCGGCCATTGCACTCGGACCTTTTCAGGCGCAAAATGTTAAGCTTGAAAAAATGCAGAACATTTTAAGCAGCGTGGGTATAAATAGCAAAGCGAAAGAAGCAGAAAAAATATTTAATCAATACATTAAAGAACAGGTAGTGCTGAACAACAAAGGAGAAAAGGTGACGGGGGATGTTTCCGCTTTTGATATTGATCTGAAAAAAGAACTCGATAAAGCTAAAACGGGCGACACCGACAAGCAATTGTTCCCTTTGTTCATTTTTAACAAAGACAGTAATTATTACTATATCATACCGGTGAGAGGTAAAGGTTTGTGGGGTCCGATTTGGGGATATATCGCATTGAAGGGTGATATGAATACCATACATGGCGCCAGTTTTGGTCATAAGGGGGAAACACCAGGTTTAGGCGCGGAAATCAATACAGCCGAATTCCAAAAACAATTTGTAGGAAAAAAGATCCTTGATGAAACAGGGAAATTTGTTTCGGTAAAAGTGATCAAAGGCGGTGCCTCACCCGACGATCTGCACGGGGTAGATGCCATTTCAGGAGGAACTATCACTAGTAATGGAGTCACCGAAATGCTAAAAAGAACGATAAGTTATTATATCCCTTATTTTAAAAAGACCGAACAAAAAGCAATAACTAATGAACAGCCAACACACCATGCACAAATGATAACTCATTAACTGACTGTATAGGATTATTAAAATCACTTATTATGAGTACCGAAGTAACCACAGCGCCAGTTGCAGTAAAAATGCCGAAAGAGCCCGTGCTTTCCGCTAACAACAAAAAGCTCTTAAAGGATCCATTAAATGACAGCAATCCCATAACCGTACAGGTATTAGGCATCTGTTCTGCATTGGCAGTAACTGTGCAGATGAAGCCTTCGATTGTAATGGCATTATCAGTTGTGGTGGTAACTGGCTTTTCCAACCTGATGATTTCCACCATCAGAAATATCATTCCTGACAGGATAAGAATTATTGTTCAACTGGTAATTGTTGCCTCAGTAGTAATTTTAGTTGACCAGGTGCTGAAGGCATTTGTATATGATGTAAGCAAACAACTTTCTGTTTTTGTTGGTTTGATCATAACCAACTGTATCGTGATGGGACGGCTGGAAGCATTTGCCATGGGAAATAAACCCTGGCCCTCATTCTTAGACGGCATTGGTAATGGATTGGGATATGGATTGATCCTGGTACTTGTTTCTGCCGTCAGAGAACTTTTTGGTTCCGGCAAATTAATGGGCTTTCAAATAGTACCTGATTCTTTTATAAACACGGATATTTTAATAACGGCCTCGCCATTCTTCCCCCTATGGCGTTGATTATTGTAGGCATTCTTATTTGGATTCAGAGAAGTAGGAACACAAAATTAATTGAGAGCTAATCATTAAATGTCGACTTATGGAACATGTAAATATTTTCATCAAGGCAGTATTTATCGAGAATATGATTTTTGCCTATTTCCTGGGCATGTGTTCTTACCTCGCCATTTCCAAAACAGTTAAGAATGCTGTTGGGCTCGGCATCGCCGTAATATTTGTATTGGGCGTTTCTGTGCCGGTTTGTTATCTTCTTGAAAACTACGTGCTGAAAGCAGGAGCGTTGAGCTGGCTGTCTTCCGACCTTGCAAATGTGGATCTCAGCTTTCTTAGCTTTATCATGTTTATTGCCATTATTGCGGCCATTACTCAATTGGTGAAATGATTGTTGAAAAATTTGCGCCCGCCTTATATGGAGCACTGGGTATCTTCTTACCACTCATTGCAGTTAACTGTTCCATCCTGGGCGGCGCATTATTTATGCAGGAAAGAGAATATGCAACTCTTGGAGAAGCTACTGTTTTCGGATTAGGTTCGGGTGTGGGTTGGTTCCTGGCAATTGTTGCCATTGCCGCCATTCGCGAAAAAATTCGTTATTCCAATGTGCCTGCACCCTTGAGAGGACTGGGAATAACCTTTATTATAACCGGCCTTATGGGCATTGCCTTTATGAGTTTTATGGGAATAGAGTTATAAAAGTTCAATTTGCTTTATGATATTCTTAGCATTTGATATAACCACCATTATTGCCAGCGTAACTGTCTTTTTGGTATTCAGTTTATTGCTGGTTGGTCTTATTCTATTTGCAAAGGCAAAGCTGACCACAACGGGCCTGGTTAAAATCTTAATCAATGGACAGGAAAGTATCGAGGTAGAAGCTGGCTCCAGCATACTTACAACTTTATCCAATAAAAAAATATTTCTACCTTCTGCCTGTGGCGGTGGCGGAACCTGTGCTATGTGCAAATGCCAGGTATTATCCGGTGGCGGAGAAATTCTAACAACAGAAAAACCCTATTTTACCCGAAAACAACAGCAGGAAAACTGGCGATTAGGTTGCCAGGTAAAAGTGAAGCAGGATATGGAAATTAAAATACCTGAAGAAATATTCGGCATTAAAAAATGGGAATGTGAAGTGGTTTCAAATGATAATGTGGCTACTTATATTAAAGAGTTTGTTGTTAAATTGCCTGAAGGGGAATTTCTCGAATTCGAATCAGGAAGCTATATTCAATTGGATGTACCGGTTTGCGAAATTGATTTTAAAAGTGATCTTTATAAAATTGATGACCAGTTTTAAAGATGATTACGATAAGTTCAATATCTGGGATCTGAAAATGAAAAATCCGGAGCCTATTTTCCGTGCTTATTCCATGGCAAATCATCCTGCCGAAGGAAATATCATCATGCTAAATATTCGTCTTGCCACTCCTCCATTGGATAGAACAGCGGGTAGGTTTATGGATGTAAACCCTGGTATCTGTTCCTCCTATGTATTTTCCAGGAAACCGGGCGACAAAGTAACCATATCAGGCCCGTTTGGCGAATTTCATATTAAGCCCACAAAAAAAGAAATGATTTATATTGGTGGTGGCGCAGGCATGGCGCCTCTCCGCTCTCATCTGTTTCATTTGTTTCATACTGAAAAAGAAAAGAAAGAAAAATAACTTTCTGGTATGGCGGACGATCTTTAAGAGAAGTATTTTATACAGAACAATTCAGGAAATAGAAAAAGAATTTTCAAATTTTCAATACAACATCGCATTATCGGAACCATTGCCTGAAGACAACTGGACAGGATATACCGGTTTCATTCACAATGTGCTTTTTGAAAATTACCTTAAAAATCATCCTGAGCCGGAAGAAATTGAATATTACCTATGCGGTCCACCTATGATGAATGCAGCAGTGTTTAAAATGCTGGATGAATTGGGTGTTCCGCCTGCGAACATTGCCTTTGATGATTTTGGTGGTTAATAGATTATATACTGGAAATAAGGCATGTGCAAAAGTTTCCAATCAGCAATCAGTCCTTACAAGAATGAAATGGATATTGTTAACGGTTGTTACCTTTTTACTCCTGGTACATTGTAACCCTGATGCCAATAAACCAATTAAAATCGCCGGAAATGCACAGGGAACCACTTCAAATAACGTATTTTGCTGAAAACAGTCGAATTATAAAGCAGAGATCGATTCAATATTGCTAAGATATCGACTTATCTCTTTCCACTTATGTTCCGGCTTCTATCATTTCGAGAATCAATAAAAATGATACTGCTGTTATTGTCGATCGATCATTTTATAGAAGTGTTCAATAAATCTTTCAAAGTTTCGGAAAAAACGAAAGGTCTTTTTGATGTAACCGTTGCGCCCATAATCAATGCCTGGGGATTTGGGTTCTACAAAAAAAGAAAATGTTGACAGCCTAATGATTGACAGCCTGCTCAATTTGATTGGCTATAAAATGGTAAGGTTGAAAGGAAATAAACTGGTAAGGAAAAGCCACAGGTTATGCTGGATTTCAATGCCATTGCACAGGGATATTCAGTCGATGTTTTAGCTTCTTACCTGGAAAGTAAAGGAGTAATTAATTACCTGGTAGAGTTGGGAGGAGAAGTAAAAGCAAAGGGAAAAAAGAATGATGGCAAAACTGGACGGTTGGCATAGATCAACCCAATGAAATTCAAACCGCTGGGAGACCTTTAAAGGCAGTTGTAAAGTTAAGCAACAGGGCAATGGCTACATCAGGAAACTACAGAAAATTTTATGTAGAAAATGGAAAAAAATATGCTCATATCATCGATCCATTTACGGGTTATCCTGCAAAACACAATTTGGTAAGTGCTACCGTAATTGCAACTGATTGTATGGCGGCCGATGCTTATGCGACAGCTTTTATGGTAATGGGAATGGAAAAATCAAAACAATTTCTATCTGAACACGAAGAATTAAATCTGGAAGTGTTTTTTATTTATGATGAAAATGGCGCCTGGAAAACATACACTTCCGAAAACCTGAAAGACTGGATAGAAGAAATTCCTTAAGATTTGCATTGCTCTTCGGGCTTGGCTCCACAAATACCGCAGGCACCACCTTCATTCTGGAATAATGGATTGTTACTGCTGCACGTCCCGCTAAACCGCCCATTTTTTTTCACCAGAACTTTGATAGCAATTCCCGCAAATGCCAATGCAACGAGTACTATGGTAATCAAGACAAGGGCCATATTCAAATTTACAAAATTTAAAAGACATTTGACGGGCTGGGCATCAGGGTATAAATGAGCTAACTCAGCGTTCTGACCGAAACTTATTCCAATAAATACTGTTGAGCCATATATACGAAGGCTCCCGCAAAATAGCCTAACACAGCCAGGGCCGAAATTTTTTTGACATACCAGAAAAAATCTATTTTTTCCATTCCCATTGCAGCCACCCCTGCAGCAGAACCAATTATCAGGCAGCTGCCTCCTGTTCCGGCACAATAGGCAATAAACTCCCAGAAATAATGATCAGGAGGGTAAATCTGCATATCATACATTCCCATTGTTGCAGCAACCAGCGGAACATTATCAACAACTGCCGAAAGCAGCCCGATCGATATGACAATAATTTTGATATTCCCAATTGTTTTGTCCATGTACAATGCAAGATTCGCTAGTAAATGGGTTGACTCTAACGCCGAAATTGCCACAAGTATACCCAGGAAAAAAAGCACGCTTGGAGCATCGGCCTTCCTTAAGGCGTGTACCACGGAATAAACATCTTTGTCCGCGTCGTTTTTCTTTTTATGGATTATTTCCGTGACTACCCAAAGAATTCCAAGTCCAAATAATATTCCTAAAAAAGGAGGCAGATGAGTGATGGTTTTAAAAACAGGCACAAAAACCAAGGCCCCAATTCCCAAACCAAGGATCAACTTTCGCTCAAAACTACTGGCTTGATCGGCCTGTCTGTGTTCATGAACTACCGGGTTTTCAATTTTCCCTTTAACCGTGAAAGAAAGCAATACTAGCGGTAATGCTAAACATGCGAAACTGGGTAAAATCAACTTGGCCATAATGTTTCCGGTCGTAATCTGACCTCCTATCCACAACATGGTAGTTGTTACATCGCCAATTGGCGTCCAGGCGCCACCTGCATTCGCGGCAATTACCACCATTGCGATATAAAACATTCTTGTTTGCTTATCACTAATTAATTTTCTTAATAAAGAAATCATTACAATCGTAGTAGTGAGATTATCAAGAACAGCCGAAAGGAAAAATGTAACAAAGCTTATCACCCATAATAATTTGCGTTTATCCTTTGTTGTTATTCTACTTGTAATAACTTCAAAACCATCATGCGCATCAATTAACTCAACGATAGTCATTGCACCCAACAGGAAAAATAAGATTCCTGATATCTGGCCAAAATGTTCATATAATTGTTCAGAAACAATAACACTGTCTGGGCTTCCCATGATATAAACAACCCAACATAATACTCCTGTGAGCAGGGCACTGGCTGTTTTATTAATCTTAATCGGGTGTTCGAAGGCTATTGCAGCATATCCTGCAACAAAAATCATGGTTATTAGTATATACATGACAAAGGCTTATCGATAGAAGGTACGTATCACTAAATAGTTCCATTGTTACACAAACAAAATGAACACTCAGTAGGAACCATCATGGCCTATGCGAAAACCGGATGAACCAGTTTCTTATCAAAAACTACAGTCTAATTTAAGTTTTAGCGCCAACCTTACACAATAAACCTTAGCTCCTGGCAATCATTCGCAGTCGTTGTACCCACAATTTCACGCCAAGAGATCTGTATTTATAGCGCTTTGCGATTTATTGGCGGCTTTGCGTGAAACCATGATAATTGTTCATCAGCTCAATTGGCCGATGATAAAGCCTACCCACCCGTGATGACGGATAAATTCTTCATTGGGATTGAATTCAAAGCGGAAGTTCAAAGAGACTGACGCTGGCATTGTGATAATGCTCCGGAAGCCCCTTCGTATTCCTGAGTTGGTGCAGGCCAAGAAAGTTAAAACCGCAGGACTTGTAATATTTTATCAGGCCCTGATTCTCTCCTACTGTATCCAGACGGAGGTATCTGCGATTGTTGGCCGCAGCAAAGGTCTTTGCCCAGCTGACGACTCGTCCGACGAGGTTCTGTCCCCGAAATTCAGGGTTGGTGGCGATTCGGTGAATGTAAACGGATGGATCGGCATCCCTCTCCTCCCAGATCTGCGGATCGTTGAATGTGGTCGCCCAAACACAGGCAATAGTATCGTCTTCGTGGAGTTTCCACTGGTGATTCTCACGAATTTCTCTTTCAATCATTTTGCGGTCGAAATCCGGCCATACAACGGCCTCTTTTGTTATCTGGTAAGCCGTGGCTATCCGGTAGAGTCGAAATATCTCCTCGATGTCGTCGATCTTGCTGTTGCTGATGATCATATCCTTTGAATTCGGGCAAAGTTGGGATACATCTCACAAATTCTTACCGGGCAGCCAAAAAAGTCTGGAACAATTATTTTATCAACTTCAATGAGACTTGAGTAATATGAAACAGAACTACCTGGCAGAGATCCTGCCAAAGCAAGAGAAAGGCATGAAGACCGACACAGAAACTGCCGTCACCTGTAAGACCCTCGTTGAGGCCAGGGAACATTTCCGGCAAGTAAGGGGACGCATGCACAACATCAATCATTGGCATGAGTATGCCGGCAAAGGAACTGCAGCCTTTCAGTTGTACGATGGTCAAGGCAACCCGGTACAGCGGCCGGTGAGGAAGGGTGATTATTTCCAGATCGACATACCGGGGCCGGGCAGCAAGTCTGGCGAGGGGAAGGACTGGGTTGAGGTGCAACAGCTGGGCGATCGCGATTCCGAAAATGAAGAGTTCAGTTTTGTCACCGTTCGTTCGGCCGCGCATCCATTGTCGTTCGACACAAAACCAGCCCATTTCTTTGCGAGTACCTCTACCTCAAGTTTTGTGGTCTACCGGAATGGGCTCAAGGTAATAGCCGCCGTATATGGACGAAATGAAAAACCCAATACCGGCGCCGATAATTTTTTCGACCGGATCCGCAACAGCCTCATTGCCTTTGGCGCGTTTCTGGGATTGTCGAAAATACAATGGAAGGCGTTTACGGAGGGGATTGCGAAAAAAGAGCCGCAGGCATGATCGAGTGCTGTTTGTCAATAGCAAAAAGCGATAATACGAAAAACCCGAAGCTGAGAATTAGAATCTATGCTTTTGCTTAAACTGGTAGGGGGTTTGCTTAACAATTCTCTTGAATTGCTTGTTGAAATTGGCCATATTGTTGAAGCCGCTATCGGAACATACATAGCCAATACTAAAATCCTCTTTCATTAGTTTTTTGCAGGCATAACTTATTCTGATCTCATTTACAAAGTGCGAGAAATTTTTCTTGGTTCTGTTCTTGAAATATCGGCAAAAGCCTGAAGGGCTCATCAGCGCAACTTTAGCCAAATCTTCCACACATATTTCTTCTTTGAAATGATCTAATACATAGGTAAATACCTTTTGTAGTCGATCACTCCCTTTTTCATTTTGATTGACCGACTCAGGACTCGACAACAGGGAATACTCAGCGGAATCGCTTAATATCTTCAGCACGGACAGTAAACAGATCAAGCGGTCTATGCCTTCTAATAAAAGCATTTCCTCCATTTTTTGAGCGACTAAGGTCCTGGTCATTCCGGTAAAATGTAAACCCATGTTTGCCTTCTCAAACAACCATTTTATTTTTTGCGTTTCAGGGATCTGCAAAAATCCGTTCCCGATAAATTCTTCCTTGAAATGTATAACCAGGCTTCCACCCGTTTCCTCCGTCGTGTCCTTCCTGTACCAATGGGGGAGATTGGGTCCCAAAAAATCCAGTTCGCCTTCCCAATAATCAGAAACATGGCTTCCAACAAATCTTTTACCTTTTCCCTTTATAATCAGGACCAACTCATACTCCGGATGATAGTGCCAGCCCGTTTCGAAATAAGGCGTAACAAATTTGTCGGCGACGAAAGAAGACTGTTCTGATAAAGGCAACTTTTGAATATGCGGTTTCATATATTGGCAGCGATATAATGTTAAAATACCATTTTTTCCATTCCAACTCACAAATCATGTTTGATTTGTTTCTTTTTTTGTTGAAATAGTTTTAGAGCAACAGCCCATTGTGTAGCATTTTTGTTGTAGATCAACCATAACGGTTATGCCAAACATTAGCTTAACACCGCAGCAAAAAGCACAGTATGAACAAGACGGGTATCTAATTATCCGGGAATTTCTGAATTCCGAACAGGTAGCCTTGCTTTATCAATTAGCCACCCAAGATGAAGTAATGCGTTCCAATGCTTTTGACCTGACTGACCAATCTGGAAAAAGTACAAAACTGACACTTTGGTTTACACCCGGTAACGACTCTTATGGCCTGCTGGTACGTAGCGAAAGCATGGTAGGGGCAGTTCAAACGCTATTAGGCGAAGGAGAAGTTTGTCATTTTCATTCCAAGCTTATGCAAAAAGAACCCAAAAAGGGCGGGGCCTGGGAATGGCACCAGGATTATGGCTATTGGTATAAAAACGGTTTCTTGTATCCAGATGCAATGATCAGTGTGATGCTTGCCCTGACCGAAGCCGATGTGAATAATGGCTGCCTGCAAGTGCTGAAGGGTTCGCACAAAATGGGGCGTTTAGAGCATCTCTTTGCAGGCGAACAGCAAGGAGCCGATATGCCTTTTGTTGAAGAAGCTTTGAAAACCTGTGAACGTGTTAATGTAGAGCTGCAACCCGGCAGCGTATTGTTCTTTCATAGTAACCTGTTGCATATGTCAGACGCAAATCTCTCCGACAAGCCGAGGTGGTCACTCATCTCCGCATACAACATGAGTTACAATAAACCTTTCCGGGAAAAAAATACTTCCTGTATCACCCCGGTGCAAATGGTGAGCGACGAAACTATTCTTCAAACAGGCCACCAGAGCCTGTCTCCGGAAACAGATTTTCTGAAAAAGGAAAATGAAATTACTTTGAACGTAAAATAAAGCTTGGGACAACCAAATGATTACCCCAATCACTTATTTAACCTTTTATAGATAAATGGAACAAATCGATACATTGGTATTTCGAAGGAGGAATTGCAGGCTAATGCAGCTGACTGTCTGTGTGAATCGCTTTTTACCTTCGGAGAGCTGCGTATAAGAATTATGTTAACATAACTGAAAAAGTATGATTAGCCGCCGGAAATTGCTTGTCCATGGCAGCGCCCTAGCAGCGCTGTCGCCCCTCTCCTCCCTTTCGCCAGCATTTGGGGAATCGGCGAAGAAAAGATTTAATATCGGAGCATGCGACTGGTCCATCGGTAAAAACAGTGATGTGGCAGCGTTTGATGTTGCCAAACAGATCGGGATTGATGGCTTAATGGTAAATATGGGCTCTGAAGAAAATAACCTTCATCTACGGGATAAAAGCCTCCAGCAATCTTATCTGCAAGCTTCCAAACGTACCGGTGTAAAGATTTCGAGTGTGGCTATAGGAGAGCTGAATTCAATTCCGTACAAATCGGACTCTCGTACAATTCAATGGGTATTGGATAGTATAGAAGCGGCAAAAAACCTCGGGGCACCGGTAATCCTTCTGGCTTTTTTTGACAAAAACGACTTGCGCAATGATGAAGCGGGGAAGAAAGAAGTGATCCGAAGGTTGAAGGTTGCTGCTCCTAAGGCTGAAAAACACGGCATCATCCTGGGCATCGAATCTTATCTAAACGCGGCGGAGCATCTCGAAATATTGGATTCTGTTGGTTCTAAAAATGTAAAAGTGTATTATGATTTCCGCAATACGGCTGATGCGGGCTATGATACAATCAAAGAATTTAAGCAGCTGGGGCCGCAAAACATTTGTGAGTTACACATCAAGGAGAATGGTTTTCTTCTTGGGAAAGGGACATTAGATTGGCGGAAAATAAGTGAGGCTATCTATGAAACCGGCTATTATGGCGATGGTTGGATGCAGATTGAAGGAGGCTTGCCAAAGGAGGCCGACCTTGTGGAAAGCTACAAGTATAACCTAAGCTTGCTTCGAGGTCTGTTTCGAAAGGAATTGTGACCAAAAATGCAAATGGTAAGCGGGGATAAATTCGGTAATGGTTGATTTAATATAAATGGCTTCCGTATGAACAAAAATTTTTCAATTTTTTTCTTCCTCATCCTCCTCGCTGGCAGCTGCGATCAACCAGCTAAACCAGACACTGCTACCTCTGATACCACAAAAAAGATTTCTAAGAGTCTGGACTTATACCTTCCTGATGACCTGGAAGCAACCCTGTGGGCGGAATCGCCCCTGTTCTATAATCCTACCAATATGGATGTGGATGTAAAGGGAAGGATATGGGTAACGGAAGCAGTGAACTATCGGGATTACAACAACGATCCGGCAAAGCATCTGCATCACGGAAAAGGTGATCGGGTGATGATCCTGGAAGACGTCAACAATGATGGCATAGCAGACAGTTCCAAGGTTTTTGTGGAAGATAAGGATTTGGTATCTCCGGTTGGGATAGCCGTTATTGGCAATAAGGTGATCGTCTCCTGTTCTCCTAATCTCATCATCTATACTGATGAAGATGGTGACGACCACCCTGACAAAAAAGAAATTTTCCTAACCGGATTTGGGGGCAAGGATCATGATCACTCCCTGCATGCTGTGTATGCGGGTCCCGATGGACGCTGGTATTTCAACGTTGGTAACGCAGGTCCGCACGTTGTGAAGGACAAAGCCGGATGGACCTTGCGGGCAGGTAGTCTTTATACCGGCGGATCGCCGTACAATACAAAAAATGCAGGGAATCAAAAAAGCGATGACGGCAGGGTGTGGGTAGGCGGCATTGCCTTGCGCATAAACCCGGACGGCACCGGCCTGAAAGTGATGGGACATAATTTTAGGAACTCCTATGAAGTGATCCCTGATTCTTACGGAAATTTATGGCAAAACGATAACGATGATCAGGTGGTTACCTGCAGAACTACCTGGCTCATGGAAGGCGGCAATGCCGGCTATTTCAGTACTGATGGCACTCGTTTTTGGCAGGCCGATCAAAGGCCCGGGCAGGATATTTTCAGGGCGCATTGGCATCAGGATGATCCCGGTGTTATGCCCGCCGGCGATCGCTCCGGTGCGGGCGCACCAACCGGGGTAACCATTTATGAAAGTGACGCCTTAGGGAAAGGGTACCAGGGTCTCTTACTAAGCGCCGACGCGGGAAGAAACACAATTTTTGGTTATCATCCCTCCCTCCAGAAATCAGGGTATGATTTAGGAAAAAGAGAAAATTTTATCTCCTCACTTTCAGATGCCGACGCAGAATACGTATGGAACGATACGACCGAAAATAGAAAACGGGAAAAATGGTTTCGACCCAGTGACGTAACGATTGGAACCGATGGTGCTATTTATGTCGCCGATTGGTACGATCCGGTTGTAGGTGGTCACCAAATGCAGGACAGTCTTGGATACGGCAGAATTTATCGTATCACGCCAAAAGGTAAAAAACTCCCTGCACCGAAGATAGATCTGAATACAATGGAAGGCCAACTGGCTGCCCTGAAAAGTCCTGCTATCAACGTTCGCAATGAAGGGTTCGAGCGAATCAAAAAGAAAGGCGAAGGGGCAGTAGATACAGTAAAGGTTTTACTCACGGATTCTGATCCTTACATACGGGCCAGAGCTATCTGGTTGCTGGCGCAACTCGGCGAGAAAGGCCGCTTAGAGGTAGAGAAGATGCTGTCTAACGATGACGAACAGTCCAGGGCCACCGCCTACCGCGCGCTGAGACAAACCATAAAAGATATCCTGCCCTATGCACAAAAAATGATAATGGATCCTTCGCCATTTGTAAGACGAGAAGTAATGGTATCGCTCCGTGATTTATCTTATGAAAAAACAAAGCCCATTCTCATAGAGGGAGCAAAGCAGTTTGACGGCAATGACCGCTGGTATCTTGAAACGTTTGGCGCCAGTGTTCAGGGACATGAATCTGACATCTACCCTGAGCTCGTAAAAATATTGGGCGCAGGAAAGAGTGCGTCGCAATGGGATCACCAGCTGTCAGCACTAGCTTGGCGGTTGCATCCCCCCGAAGCGGTGAATGATCTGACCGAAAGAGCAAAGGATGAACAACTTTCAGGGGCTGATCGGGAGGCCGCCATAATTGCACTAGCATTTATCGATAATAAAGCGGCGGCAAACTCGATGCTTTCATTGTCAAAAAGCAAGCAGCGGGACGTATTGGAAATGGCGTCCTATTGGCTGGCGTTTCGACAAAGCAATGACTGGTTTAATTTGCTGGATTGGACTAAGGTCGGTTTGAACACCGGTTATGAAAGGAAGTTGGCACAAATGAAAGTAAAGAAAAGCATTGTGCTGGACAAACACCAGTCTCTATATGAACGCAAACAACAAATAAGCGAGATGTCAGCCGATTCAGTGGGAGGGCAAATGGTGATCGGTATGGCGGAAGAAAAAACATTACCAAAAGACCTGTACCAGTTTGTAGAAGACAAAATATTTACGAATCCGGATGCGACGGTTCGCACGCAGGCGGGCAATTATTTTAAGCGTCAGGGTACCGATCAAACCTATTCAGTTCAAAAAATAGTACAAATGAAGCCCGATGTTGGGAAAGGTAAGACAGTTTTTGTGACGCATTGCGCCACCTGTCACAAGCTCGGGAGCGAGGGCAGTACGATTGGCCCCGATCTTTCCGGTATTAGAAAAAAGTTTGACAACCCGGCCCTGGTTGATGCCATTGTAAATCCCAGCGCTGCCATAGTGTTCGGCTACGAGCCCTGGCTTATCAATACAAGCGACGGCGCTACCGTATATGGCTTCGTGATTTCTGAGAACAAACAGTCTATTGTTGTAAAGGACATCGCCGGTCAAAAGCACACGATCGATGTAAAGAAGATAACATCGCGAAAAAAGCAGGAGAAGAGCCTGATGCCCGATCCGCTAAGCAATGGTCTCAGCGAACAGGACATCGCTGACATCGTTGGATATTTAAGTTCCCGAACCACCGCGAGTGTGCAATAGGTGATTAGGTGAAGAAGAATTTCACGCAAAGAAAAGAATTTCACGCCAAGGCAAAGAAAGCGCAAAGATCGCCAAGGCTTCTTGTATTTCCTGCCGGCAGGCAGGCATTGCGTCTTGGCGGCCACCGCAGGTGGCTTTGCGTCTTCGCGTGAAATTCTTTTACAATTCCCTTATCCAGATATTCCGAAAGCTAACTTCACTGCCGTGACCCTGTAATTTGATGGCGGCTTTGTCGTGAAGTTCGTAACGCGGAATGCCGATATATTCTATCGTCCCCTGAATTTCAAAATGGTTTAGTGTTAATATCCCATTGTGCACTACGGTGATGATGGCGGGCTTTTCAACAGTACCATTGTAGCGGAAATGGGGAGCCGTGTAATAAATATCAAACGTATTCCAATCACCCGGCTTGCTGGAAGCATTTGCCAGAGGGATAACCTGTTTATATATGCTTCCAATCTGTCCATTCGCATAAAGCGGGGTTTCATTGTTATAAGAATCGAAAATTTGTACCTCGTAACGTTCCTGCATGTATACGCCACTATTGCCCGCGTTATTATGGTCAGAACTGTTCCTGGCATTCGCCGGAATTCTAAATTCAACATGCAGTTGACAATCACCAAACTTTTGCTTAGTCTGAATATCGCCAGTTCCAAGAGTTACAGTCATTACGCCATCATTCAATTTCCACAAACAACGCCCGCTGTCTTTCGACATAATCCAATTATCAAGACTCTTACCATTAAAAAGAACTATCGCATCAGAAGGCGGGGCACCGCCAATCCCTGGTGTGACGATTTTGGGCTTCGGGTCGGTAATTTCCGTAGCCTCAGGCTTAGTAAAATCTTTGTCAATAATGTTCTGAGCTTCTGCCTCAGTACAGCAAATCAATACAAATAGGGAAAACAATAGTTTCTTCATAAGATTGCAATGACTTGAAGTTAATTCGTAATGAATGACAGTAGTTTGCGAGTGGCCGATGCTCATCAGGCACAAAGCATCAACCTTCGAGAACCAAACGAGTGATCAATACCCTGGATTTTGTGTCAATTTCGGGTTCTTCTCCATTGTAGCCAAAGGAATCGGAAGCCTGTAATTTTTATCGTTGGCTGTAATATAAGTTTGAGGCACGACATTAAAATACTCATAGCTCATCACACCACTTACCGGATCTTTTGAAGGCTCAACTCCCCTCACAAAACCTTGTAACTTCTCTCCTATTTTCCATCTGGTGATATCTGTATAGCGCTTATCTTCAAACGCTAGCTCGATTCTTCTTTCATTACGGATAATCTCGCGCATTTGCTCCTGGCTGACAGTGCCATAAGTATCCTGAATAGTAGGAATACTCACCTCGCTTCTTGTCCTCAATTGATTGATTGCATCCAATACCGTTGCATCGGGACCAACTGCTTCATTTTGTGCTTCAGCATAACCTAAGAGCACATCAGCATATCGAATCAATGGCCAGTCTCCAAGATTTTTCTTCCCCTTCGGACGCTCCAATAGCCCATTGATTCTTTCATCATAAGTTTTACGAATATAATATCCCGTAGGAGTAACCCAGTCTGTGCGAGACCGATCAACAGCGTTATAAGGGTCCCCTTTTCTCGTATAGATAAACCCATCGCGAAATGGCGCACCATCGTAAATGATGGATTCATAAAATCTGGGTTCACGATTTTCATAGGGATGAGCCGGGTCAAACAGTGGAGACTCTGCAATGGTTTTTCCGTCTTTCATACGGTAGGCATCAACCAAATCCTGGGTAGGCGTGGATTCAACGATAGAATAATTTATCACGCCAAAGGGTTCTACTATAGCATTAGCAGGACCATAAAGATCTTCTAAGAAACGAACATCCTGGTCTTCATTTGCAAGCGGATATCTTATTACGTAAGGCAATATCATCTCAGTGTTGTGATTATTTTCTTCATAGAATAATCCATGGTAATAATTCGTTAACTGATATTTTGCCATATCAATAACCTGCTTGTAACTAGCAGCGGCATTTGCCCAGAGGTCCTTGTTGTCTTCCGGATTGCTTAACGGGCTTGCGCCAAGAAGTTCGGCATACCCCTTCAATGCCAATGCGGCTCCTTTCGTTATCCTGCCCCATTCTTGCTGGTCATCTGGAAGTGAATCGGCTGCTTCCTGGCAATCCTTGCTGATAAAAGCAACGGTTTCCTGCGGACTTGCCCTTTCCCGAAAAATGGCATCCCCCTGTGTTTCTTCATTTAGAGGTTCGTCAATGATAGGAAGACCTCCATAATATTTGAAGGTGGTCATATAGAACCATGCACGGAGAAATTTGGCCTCTGCAACGCGCGCAGTTTTATACTCACCAGTCAATTCTTCGGACTCTCGTACCTTTTGTATAAACACGTTACATTTCCGAATGTATGTGAAACTCTCATTCCACATCCAATCATTGACGGCATCGTACCTTTTAATGCTGAATAAAGCATTGCTTGGCGATAATGAACCACTCCGGACAATTTCCGCCTGGCCTTGCCAGGTCTGCGTATTTATGCAATTGTCTGTCCAGCTTTCGCTCCACCAGCCAGTGGTTCTGTAGGGTGGTAAGTAGCCGTAGATGTCGTTCAAGAACAAATCGGCCGTTGAAGAATTACTCCAAACTGCATCTTCAGTGACACGATCCTGGGGTTCAATATCCAGATATTTCTTACACGATGAAATGCTTAAGGCAAACGTCGTCAACAGTATAATTGGGCTAAGGCTGATTATTCCTTTTATATTTTTCATTTTCAATAATATTAGAATGTTAAACTAACGCCTCCGGAAATAGACTTTTGGTTTGCAAATCTATAAGCACCACCTGCCGCGGATTCGGGATCCGAGTTGAGATATTCAGCCGTCCAGGTAAATAAATTCTGACCGGCAATATAAAACCTCAAAGTCCCAACCCTGATCTTTTTCAATAAATTAGCAGGAAGGCTATATCCGAGGTTTAAGCCTTTCAGTCGTGCATAAGTATTATCTCTCATGGTATGAGTGGACGTACGGAAATTGTTTGCGGAGTTCAGATAAGACCATCTCGGAAACTTTGCATTGGGCGTTTCAGGAGTCCAATGATCTAACGCTTCAATCTGAGTATTACCATTAGAATTACCAGGCGCTCCACCACCCGCTGCGCCGGGTCTGTTAACGCTCATCAAAGTAGCTCCCTGAACTAATGCACTTAGATCAAAACCTTTCCATGAAACCGCCACATTCAATCCGAATATGCTCTCAGGAAAATTGGGATATCCAATTTTCTTCTCGTCAGTTGCATCCACTACACCATCTCCATTAAGATCGGCATACTTTACATCGCCGACTGTGTAGGTACCGAATTTTTGTTCTGGCGACTTGCCGATTTCTTCCTGAGTCTGAAAATATCCCAGAGCTACCAAACCGTACTGGGCGTTCAATTCATTTCCTGTGCGTCGACGATTAGGATCGTCATAAGTTGCCGGGTTTTCGAATATTTTCAGCAGCTTGTTTCGGGCAAAAGAGTAATTGGCATTGATATCAAGGGTAATCCCATTTTGAAGAGTATGCCTTGTCCCTAAACTAAGTTCGAACCCACGGTTTGACATTTTGCCCGCATTTTGCTGCGGTAAGGTGATCCCATATTCATCAGGAATAGTAACATCGGGATTAACCAGCATATTATCACGAACCTGGTAAAAATAGTCGCCGCTAAATGATAATAAACCATTCCATAAAATAAGGTCAATACCAATATTTGTTTGTTTTTGTTTTTCCCAGGTAATAAAAGGATTAGCCGGTGATCTTTCATATAATCCTGTTCCTAACTGGCCACCGAGCCTGTAGATCTCATTAATAATACCGTATGAAGTCAGGTATTGAAAAGGCTCACCAGCAAGGTTTCCTGATTCCCCCCAGGAACCACGGATCTTTAACTCGTCGATCCAGGAATACCTGTCTTTGATAAACTTCTCCTGTCCCACTCTCCATCCCGCAGAAACCGCCGGGAAATAGCCAGTCCGATATCCGGGAGCAAAGTAATAATGTTGATCCCGTCGTCCGGAAAATCCGATCATATATTTATTCTGAAATCTGTAGTCCAATTTAAGAACCAGGCCAATCTGGCGTGCTCTTGTTGCACTGCCACCATTCCCTAAATCAGTTTGAACCGAACTACCCAGGTCGAGGGTGGGAATCAGAATACTATAGTTCTTTTTGGTAGCATAGAAATTTTTACTATTCAGATCACGCACTTCCGTTACAAATAATGCGGTGACCGCATGCCGCCCGAAAGTACGATCATAGTTAAGAAACCCCTGGGCAGTAATATTATTCGACCTCGAGTAGTTTTGTGCAAAGCTGGGTTTCGAGGTCGGTATTCTCTTGGTGTACACTGCCGGCTCTACAGTGTTGTCAACATCCCAGTAAATGGGATCAGTGTTCCAGGCCTCACCGAATGTGTTCATACTTTGATAGTTAAAAACCCCTTTAATACTTAGACCTTGTATAGGTAGTTTTTGTTCAAGACCAACGGTATAAACAGTGTTATCAGCTTTGTCAGTACTCATCCCTGAAGTGTAAATGCGGCCCACAGGATTGAAATCGAATCGGCCTCTTCCCCAGAATCCGTCGGTATTAGGGTACCATATTGCGTCATCCGGAGCGATTTCATACATCCTTCCATAGATACCAAACTGATCTGTAATCTGGTTGCCGAATGAAGGCCATTCCCTGTGACCCCGGTCCATCCTTACAGACAATGAGACTTTTAGTGTCCTGTTCAGGTCAGCATCCAAATTCAGCACCCCGAAATATTTTTTGAATTTTTCATTGGGTAACATGGAGGCCTGGTTGAAGTATCCTAAGCTGGCATAATAGGTGATGTTTTCCGACCCACCTCTAACCGAAAAATGCTGATTGCTGATCGGGTAATCATGCCTGATGACATCATGGAGATTATTACTATTGAAATATTTATCATAATTACCCGTAGGGTCGCCTACGGACACCTTCCGGTATTCTTCCAGGTCAGTTGGTGACCAGGGGACATTTTGATCTCCCGGATGGTCATTCAAATAAATTTCATTTTGCATCAGCGCCTGTTGGTAAGAATTGAGAGTTTTCGTTAGCCAAACAGGATTTTGAATGCCATAATTGGCATTGTAAGAGAATTTCGCGCCACCCTTAATGCCCTTCTTAGTCTGGATCAGGATTACGCCGTTGCCGGCGGCTAATCCGTAGGGCGCCCCGGCCGCAGCATCTTTTAATACCGATATGTCTTCGATATCTTCAGAATTTACATCACTCATTCGTCCTGGAATTCCATCGATAATTATCAGTGGGTTTGCATTTCCGGTTGTATTCTGACCCCTGATTCGAATAGTGGTTTCATCCAGACCCGATTCCCCGCTGGTTTGATATGATAAAATTCCCGGGACTCTGCCGGCCAATTTATTGGCGATATTAGGGACGGGTTCGATTAATTTAGCTCCTTTGATCGCACTAATAGAAGACGTCAGGGTAACCTTACTGGTTTTAACACCATAGCCCACCACCACTACCTCTGATAACCCAGCAGCGCTGTCGCCCATGATCACATCAAAAGACTTTTGGTTTCCGACGGCAACAGTCTTCTCAATAAAGCCGACATGGGTAAATACTAAAACAGATCGACTCCCGGGAACGTTCAAGGAAAATCTTCCGTTGACGTCCGTCATCGGTTCCAATTCCCGAGTTTTTCACTTTTACACTAACATCTGTGAGCGGTTCTTGTGCAGGAGTTTTTACTATTCCGGAGATCTGTACTGACTGAGCGGTTAAAGTACCGACTGACAAAAAAGACAGAAGCGCGGTAACCAAAAAGAAATGCTTCACTGTATTGCGGGCATCGCAGAATGGTTTGGATAATTTGGGCTTTGTAGACATCATCGTTAGTTTAGTTAGCCGAAGGTGATACCAGCGGGTCGAGCTATAAATATAACCGGCCGAAAGTGCTCGATTTGATACTTTTTCATCAATTCATGCAAATATTCTGACATAGGAAGAGCGAGAGCGAGAGCGGAGAGCGCAGTGCGGAGAGCGAATGAGAGCAGTGCGGAGAGCGAATGAGAGCAAGAACGTGAGTGGAGTGCGCCTCTCCCGCCGGCTTCGCCGATCGTAGCCGCGATGCGGCGGAGATGGGAGCTGCCGCCAGGCAGCGAAGGTGGGGAGAGCGCTTCGCCGGCCAAAGCTTTTAGCTTGGCGAAGGCGGGAAGAGACTTTTTCATGATGGGTGAATTGGGCACTGAGAACAGTGGGACAAAGCTCCTGCTTCCCCTTTCTGTTTCTGTTTCTGCCCTCTTTCTGTTTCTGTTTCTGCCCTCTTTCTGTTCTGCCCTCTTTCTGTTCTGCCCTCTTTCTCTTTTTCTTTCTGTTCCTGTTTCTGTTCCTTCGCACTGATTATCGCCTATTGCGGGGTGTCAGTTGCGCGGAAGAGATATTCTATAGCTTTCGCCAATGAAGCCTTGTACTCTGTTTCATTATTGATATAGGTATCCAGGCAGGAACCATTGTGGAATTTATCAACATCCGTAGTTGCGGGCGTATAATTGCTGTATAAGATATGTGAATGTCTGTACGGCGGGGTATTGCAGTCAATATTGCACATCGCGCCGTATTCCATCATTCCCATCTTATCGCATCCGATCTGCACCCGGTTAAAAGCAATCTGTTCATCCTTGGGATGAGCAAACAAATAATAATTTGCATGATTGGTGGTATTGTTCACCCAGTTTGGAATAGCGTCATTATCCAGAAAATCTATCGCCGAAAACATTACGACACGTTTAGCAGGAAATTCCTTACCCATGACTCCCACAAGACAACCTCCCTGTGAGTGGCCCGAAAGAATGATCTTATTCCATTGCAGCTGACCACCCACATAAAACTGATCCCAACCCTGCCCCGGCTTATTAGCTACCAGATAGGCCATTAATTTTTGCACCCGGTTCATGACCGAATTGGCGGGAGACACAAACACGGCCGGATGCCTGTCAACCCCATCTATCGTTTCCATTCTTGCGCGATAGTGGCAGGTAACATCTCCCGTACCACGGCAAAGGGGATTAACCGGCGAATCATATTTATAAGACAAACCCACAACATGATAACCCAGTCGGGCTATATGCTCCATGACAAATTTGTAATTTCCCGCGTACCTGTATGTACCCGGAAGAAATATCACCAGTGAATGCATTGTATCCTGGTTCGATTTCAACATATAATGCTTTAATGTGCCAAATTCATTGATAGCAGCATCAGTTGCAACGGGCGTTATAGAATCCCAGGTGATCGTTTGCGCACTAACTTGTATTCCGGCACAAAGTGCTATCAATAGTACAATTGACCTCATTAGTTATTTCTTTTAATGAATTTCGATACCATTTTCTTGTTCCCGTACTCGTCATATATAACGATATAATATAAACCCGGAGCCATATCTGAAATGTCAATCTTATTTGTCGTACGCTTTTGTTTTATCAGCAAACCGCTGGCGCTAATAATATTAACGGTATTATTTGACGTTATTCCCTGAAAATACAGCGCTTCCCCGGCAGGGTTGGGGAATACGCTTATTGTCGGAACTACAGCCATATTATGGCCAACTTTAATAATTTTCGAAAGCTGTTTACCTCCCTCCCTGTCAACCATTTGCAGGCGATACCATACATCTGCACCCGGAAGCGCCACATCATAAGCTGTATAATTATTTTCTCTCGCACTAAAGTCTCTGATAGACTTAAACTGAACACCGTCTATGCTTCTCTGAAGGCTAAAGTGCGAAAAACTTTCTTCGGAAGAAGTTTTCCAGCTAACCTCAATTAAACCGTTGACCCGCCTGGTCCAAAACGACTCAATATCTACAGGTGCCGCGGGATTTAAGATTTCGACCGCCGTAAGCGCACGATTATAAAAACGCATATCGTCGAGAGTACCCCGAAATCCGTTTGTTAATGCAGTCTGGCTAACAGGCCCTATCAATGCAATAACATCTGTAAAATTTTGTGCGCTTTTATTTTGTTCGTTCTCACTCAACAGAAGATCATTAAGATAAACTGAGGCTTTGGACTTGGTGGAAGAATAATCTTTTACAAATGTAACCGTTACCTTTTGCCACTGATTTTCGAGATTGACCACCTGGTATTGTGTATTACCGAATTTAAGGCTCAGCTTTGGAGTAGAAGATTGTTCCAGATAACCGATGACTATCGCATTTCCATAACTGAATATGGCGCCAGTACGGTCGCCCCCGGTAATGGAAGGCTTTATCAGGAAAGAAAACGATTTATCGCCGGCAAGCTTTAACTTTTCTACCACGCCCAGAGTAATATAAGAGGTATTTACATTGAACGAAAGAGCGGCATTGGCAGAATTGGCACGGTCGGGAGCTGGCGAAATATCGTTCAATACCCCATAACCAGGCGATCCCAACATTTCGTCTGCAAGCTCGCAGGAATTATCCATATTATATTTTGCGATCAGACCGGGCAGGTCTTGCCCATAAGCGGTCTGTAATACCACCAATAGTAAAGGCAATAATAGATATCGCATACCTAATGTGAACCAGATTGAAATAAATGTTTAGAGGGCCAAGCTGTGGTAATAACAAGGACAATAGAAGACTGTGGTAATAAAAAGGATAGTAGGGGTATAACAGGGCAGCAGAAGAAACCTAAAGATAATATTGTAATCTGAGATATGCAAGTCGCCGATTTCGGGCGGCGGCCAGGAAGACATGCGGCTTATTCAGGTCGTATGGCGGTTTCACCCCCCAAGATTGTCTCCTTTATGGTGCGAAAGTTTCAGATTTTGTCTTCATTTTTGCGTGGTCAAATACACAAATTAAATTTATAAAAACATGGCAAAGAAAATTTTCATCAATCTTCCGGTTACAGACCTAAAAAAATCGATGGCATTCTACACAAAAATTGGGCTTACCAATAACCCGGCATTTACAGACGATACCGCAGCATGTATGGTGCTGACCGAAGAAATTTATGTGATGCTTTTGACACATTCCAAATTTTCAGAGTTTACCGGCAAAACACTTATTGATGCTAAAACAAGTATCGGTGTCATCAACTGTATTTCTGTCGACAGCCTTGCGGAGGTAAACGCTATAGCTGATGCTGCATTAAGTGGCGGCGGCACAGAATCCTATCCTCCAAAAGATTACGGTTTTATGCAGCAAAGAAGTTTTTATGACCTGGATGGCAACTCCTGGGAAGTAGTTTATATGGATATGAGTAAATTTCCCGGTTAACAACAGTAACTCATGAAACGACAGGAAATAATGCTGTAGCTAAATTTTTACCCCATAATACGCAAAAAACCCGCCATCAGAGCGGGTTTTTGTGAATTGTTTCAGGGCAACTGACAGACTCGAACCTAAGGCTGCAATCGAATTGCGAAATCAGCTCTTCTTAAGTTTCAGCTCCATACTCTTATACTGCTTGCCGGTCTTCATGTCCGGGCCATACATTTCCATGATCTGGGTTTTGTCGTCCACCATTTTCATCACCTGCTTCATCTCGCACATCTTGCCATTACCAGGACAAAGCATCATTCCTGTATAGGTGGCAGTCTTGGTTGCATCGTCCCATGTGCCATCCATATTCATGATACCCGTGCTCATATTGTCTACCCAACTGCTGGTCCACACCTTTCTGGCCTTATCATAACCTGTTGTGCTCATTCCTTCAAACGGAGCACCCATCATATTTCCTTTGAATGTCGACTGCTGATATCGACCACCCATGATCATTTTGTTAGTCATTGTACCGGTAGATTTCATTGGTTCTGCATCGGGAGACATCCACATCGTAGTCTCTACTTTCCACGTGCCGTTGTCTTTGGCCAGCATCGCCTGCTCGGACCCTGGAGTACCTACCTCCATCATGGTCTTCATCGCGGTGGCTGAATCAACGGGAACCCATTCTTCGGATTTGGCATCCGTAGTCATGGTCGTAGATGCGCTGGAATCTGGCGTGCTCCCGATTTCTTTCGTCTCGGGATTATTACAGGCGAATAAAAGGGAGGCAGCAAAGACGCTAATGGCTATGTGTTTCATATAAAAAGTTTTGACTTCTAAATTACGAAAATGCGGGTTTCGAGTTCATTCAGCGCAATATTTCTCGATAATTCTTGTACCAGTCCTACGCTTAGTCCACGCCACCGCACACAGACTCGGAGGTAAGACCCGGTTTAAAGTGTTTTATCGCGGAACAATCTGCAAACGCAGGATGTCCACGAAAGAATTATTCAATGTGGTTTCTGGTGGCATGTTGGTGTTGTTAATTGGACTTTAATAGGTCCTGTATCGTCAATCGTTCATTTCGACCATTGCTTTAATCACGCCAGTCGCGGGATTGAGCCAACTTTCAAACTCTCGTGTCACATCATCAAACAACACACGATGGGTAATATACGTAGCAGGCTTTACTTTCCCATGCTTCATATTGGCAATGACATATTCAAAATCTTCCCTTCTAGCATTCCGGCTGCTCATCAGCGTGCCTTCTCTTTTGTGGAATTCAGGATGGCTAAAGGAAATGTCACCTTTTTGCAAACCGATCAACACATATCTTGCACCATGAGCCATATATTGGAAAGCGTTGTTAATTGCTTTTAGATTTCCTGTTGCATCAATAACGACCGTCGGCATATCGCGATTGGTTATAATGTTTAGTTGTTCGATCACTTCATCTGTCGAACCATGAACGACATAATCGATATTTAATTTGTCCTTGCAAAACTTCAGCCTTTCTTCATTTATGTCTAAGGCAATTACACGAGCCCCGGCTATTTTTGCAAGCTCCATAGCTCCCAGGCCGATCGGTCCTGCCCCAATTACCAGAACAAATTCATTCGATTCAACATCTGCTCTTCGAACACCATGAGCACCAATGGCCAGTGGCTCCACAAGAGCCAGTTCATCAAAGCTCAAACCCTCTCCGTGCACCAGAGAAGAAGATGGAACAGAAAGATATTCAACCATGCCGCCATCGATGTGTACCCCGCAGACCTGTATTTTTGCACAGCAATTAGGCTTTCCGTTTTTACAAGCTATACATTGCCCGCAAGAGAAATAAGGAACGAATGTGACAGCTTCTCCCAGTTCAAAACCCGGAGCATCATCACATTCTATCAATTCACCCGATAGTTCATGGCCGAGAATGCGCGGATAGCTGAAAAAAGGTTGTGTGCCTTCAAATGCATGTAGGTCTGTCCCGCAAATACCAATTCGTTTGATTCTAATGATAGCCTGTCCTTTTTTCATCCCGGGCCTGCGTCCGGTTGAATAGGCAAACTTTCCAGGCTGGGAGCACACCAATGTTTTCATCATCATCACATCACTATAATTTTACAAACAAATATATTTAGGCAATGTCCCCTTTTTCCTTATTTCCCTTCGGTTACCTGCTGAATTACCCGGAGCCAGTTTAAGCCAAGTATCTTTTTGATTCGCTGATCGGTGTAACCCAGCTTTTGCATTGCCATGGTCATCTGTGGGTAATCGCTGATGTCTTTGATTTCGTGCGGCAGTTCAGGGCCGCCGTCGAAATCGGAACCCAGCGCCATGTGGTCCTCCCCTACTAACTTTACGCCATAGTCGATCACCTTAGCCAGCTGATCTACATGCATCCAATACTCGTCGGGGATGGTTCCTCGGAAATTAAGCGGAACCTCCCGTGCCAGTTCCTTGTCTACGTCTTCAATGTCTGCATGTTTGATCGCGGTACCAGCGACTGCGGCTGTGGTCCCTTTTGGTACAGTCGGTTTAGTAGCAGCGGGTGGTTTCTTCCATGCCCAGTATTTTGGATTGTTAAAGAGACTTCCGAAGTGAATACCGATCACACCACCTTTCGATGCGACCGCTTTTGCCGCTTCGTCGGAAATACAACGGGGATGATCCACGATGCTGTAAAACCCTCCGTGACTGTAGATCACAGGATGTTTACTTGCCTCGACAGTTTGCAGGATGGCATCATTAGATGCATGGGCAATGTTAATGACCATTCCAAGATCATTCATTTCGGCAATGATCTTTTTTCCGAGATCGTTAATGCCACCCCAATAGCTGATGTCATTGCAGGCGTCGATAAAAGCATTAGTAGTATTATGTGCGGTAAGCTGCATCGATCTTAGTCCTAGGCGATAAAGCGCCCGGAGCAGGTTGATGTCGCCGTTCAGGTCAAAACCGCCCTCCAGATCCAGGAAAGCCGCGATCTTGCCTTTCTTGTTGATGCGTGCTATATCAGAAGCATTGAGCGCCAGCTCGATCATGGAACTATTCTTTTTGATCTGGTCCAATGCAAGGTTCACCACACGAAATGTGTTTGTTGTCTCGAACCTTCCGGGATAATAATTTTCAGGAGTGTACACCGAGAAGAACATCGCGTCCACGCCGCCTTCTTTAGCCCTTGGAAGATCGACGTTTCCATCAGGATAACGCTGGCCGATGTCGGTTTTCATCAATAGCTCGCGTGTCATTACATGCGTATGTCCGTCCATTACAAATGCGTTTCGATGCAGATCTGGCATGGGCTTAGACTGAGGAGAATATTTATACCCTGCAACTGGAACGGATAATAAGGATTGCGGCAGTACAGTTCCGGCTATCGGCAGAAGTGTTATGCGCTTAATAAGATCTCTGCGTTTCATTTGTTTGGTTGATGAGTTTGTTCTTCTATTTTTCGAAACCCCGAATATAGGGGACGTTTGGCGGCCGCTCCCCAGTGCTGAATTGCGATCCTCGTGTGGAGTGATAGGTCATGTTCATGAACGGCGTTTCGATGCGGCGTCCAATATCGGAGTAATGGCCGTTCTCCCAGTTTGATTCCATGTTGTTCGACAAAATCCCGGTAGACAGCAGCAGCCGCTCTGCATTGAATGGTTCCTTTTTGGTCACCATCATTTCAGTAATCCAGTGCGGTTGGGAGTTCGAAGCGTGGTACTGCGAGAATGGGCCCGGCCAGCCCAGCATCGAAATGACCGTCGGGTCTTTACGCCCTTCGATTTCGCCGGCGTAGGTCCACCCGACACCCTCGGCGTTATATACCGCAGCCTTTGTTCCATCATTATACTCCACGATGCAAACGTTTGGCCGGTCTATCTCCTGGAAGTGTCCCGGCTTCAAATCAAGACTCTTCCGTACCGACTCAAGCAGCTTGGCAGCCCAGGGATTGCGTTCAGTCCACTTCCATGTTTCGGGGCCACGGATGCACTGCACCGACCTGACGCCTGTCTCTCCCCCCTTGCGGCGTTCTACAAAGGCCTGAAGTACATCAATACAATGGAAAAGCGCTCCCTCATCTGGTGCGCCTCCAACCACGATCGAAGTCTTTATAGGCGTATCGACATCGAGTTCAATCTCGGGCTTGCGGTAGTAAGTCGGTATCGAGGAGCCACCGGTCAATGGAAAGTTAAGTTCCCGGGATTTGTCAAACATCCATTTGGCTTCGTCCCAACTGTAGGAAAAGTGTTTGTCATTAAAAACAGGCACCGAGCGTTTGCTCTGTTCGAAAATACTGATAACCTGCTGGTAGATCCACCACCGCGGCAAGAGCCATTGCCCTTTCAGATTGGTTGGATAGTTCCCGTGTTCCGCGATTATGACAACACCATCTACTGCAAGGTCCTTGCCTCCCAGCGTGAGCGCCTCACCTACTGTGTTAAAGATTGGAATGTGCTTCGACTTGCATATTTTCTGACCCAGACCACTTTCCGGGAGCTGATGGATGTAAACGGATACTATGTCTATCCTCGAAGGCGTATGGGCCCCCTGCCACCAATAGCCGTCCAGCAACTTGGTCATGATCCAGTCTGCATGTGAGTTTGGCGCGGCCCAATAGGATGCGAGACAGGCGATGCGCGGGCGTTTTTGTGCAGGCTGCACAATGGCGCCGGATGCGATGTCCGTCAATGCTGTTAAACCTGCCAAGCCTGTTATTCCCAGCATTTCACGCCGGGTGAAGCGATGATTTGATTCCATGGTTGCAATGATTGAATGATCTCCCGCAAAGACGCAAATCAGCCTGCGGCTGACGCTAAGACGCAAGAAATACAGGTGTCCTTTGCGCCATCGCGTGAAATTTTTTTGCGCCTTTGCGCGAAACAAAAAACCGATCTCTTAATATAAATCTAGTGATTACTTAACAATTGTTCCCGCCGCCTCGATTCATTTTCGGGATACTTCTTAATTTCACTGTATGAAACTCTTTGCCCGTACGCTCGTCTTCTCTTCCATCCTATTTTTTGCAGCATGTAAAGATCATGGCCGAAAACGAAGATCTTCCGTAGATCTGGATAAGGTGGTCATCACGGTTCCTGATAGTTTCAACATTACCGTATTTGCCAAATCAACCGGCCGCGCCCGTCACATAGCGGTCAGTGCTAACGGCGACGTCTATGTTAAACTGAGAGACGCTGAACCGAAAGGCCTTCTCGCGCTCCGCGATGAAAATAACGACGGCATAGCCGATAAAAGAGAAGTATTCGGCGACTACGACGATGAAGGCGAGTACGGCACAGGAATAAGAATCTACAACGGCTATCTCTACTTTGCCACCGCAGGCGAAGTGTACCGGATGAAACTCACAGGCAACGACCTGGTTCCAAAGAGCAAAGTGGAGCTAATCGTGAAAGATGATTATAAGAATGACCCTCATGGCTATGAGCATATAGCCAAGCCCATCACATTCGACAACAACGGCCACCTGTATGTGCAGTTCGGTGCCCCTGGCGATGTATGTCAGGAGTCAAACAGGGTACCCGGCTCACCGGGTCTGATGCCCTGTCCTCAGCTCGCGGAACATGGCGGAGTATGGCAGTTCGACGCAAATAAGCTCAACCAGACACAAAAGCAGGGAAAGCGGTACGCCACCGGAATCAGGAGTATAGTCGGCATGGACTGGAACCATGAAGACAATACGCTGTATGCTTTGCAGCACGGACGCGACGATCTTCACAGGACCTGGCCGGCACTTTTCACTCCCTGGCAAAGTGCCGTTCTTCCCTCCGAAGAGTTCCTGAAACTCCCGGAAGGATCGGATGCAGGCTGGCCCTACTATTATTATGATCAAATGCAGAAGAAGAAAATCCTTAACCCCGAATATGGCGGCGATGGTAAAAAGACAGGGGACGGCGACAAACTGACTCAGCCGATTATCGGTTTCCCCGGCCACTGGGCACCAAACGATCTTCTTTTCTATACCGGCGACCAGTTTCCGGAGCGATATAAAAACGGAGCGTTTATCGCCTTTCACGGATCCACCATCAGGGCGCCCTATCCGCAGGCAGGATATTTCATCGGCTTTGTACCGTTCAAGAACGGAGTGCCGGCAGGCGACTTCGAAGTATTTGCAGACGGCTTTGCCGGCCTTGACACCATTGTTAACACGGGCGACGCCGCATTCCGACCAATGGCGCTGGCCATGGGACCCGACGGATCGTTGTTTGTGGGAGAATCGGAGGAAGGAAGGATTTGGAAGATTACCTATAAAGGCGACAAAAATTCTTTCTCGGACAAGCAGCTCGCGAAGATGGAAGCGCACAAACAACTTCCGCATATCAAAAACCCGGACGAGGTAAGAGACAATCTCAGTGTTAAAAGAGGAGGAAAAGGATCGGAAGTTTACTTCACCTATTGCAGTACCTGTCATCAGAATAATGGAGAAGGTGATGGCAACAGGTTTCCGCCACTAGTGGAATCAGAATGGGTAAGCGGCGACAAGGATAAACTTATCGGCGTGGTGTTGAATGGACTGCAGGGTGAAGTGAAGGTAAAAGGCAAAACTTACAACAACCCTATGCCGCCACATAATTTCCTTAAGGACGAAGAGGTTGCGAATGTGCTCACGTATATCAGGAAAACCTTCAATGATAACGACGACGCGATTACCGCTGAAGAGGTGAAGAAAGTCAGAGATAAGGTCGCGAAATGAGTTATTTGGATTCGGAACCTAAAATAGGATACTGTTTTTCGACATGAAATGAATATCAAAGCGACTATATGTATCGCTTATCAAATACTGATGAGTGGTATAGAGACGCGAACCTGTCTGCGGCAAAAAGGAAAGTTGAAATGGAATGTTCTATTTCTTTTTAAAATAAAAAGCGAAGTCGCCGGTCTTCATATACTTGTAATATGGTTTTCTAAAGGCTAGTTTACCAAGGTCTTTGACATTGCGGAAACCCAGGTAGGACGGGTTAAGTTTTACCTGCTCCATGCCGGCCTTCTCTCCCATTTTCAAGATGCTCTCCCGTCGATATGTATTGATGTGCTCAAGCGGGCTAACCACCATCATTGAGTTCAGCGCCTTTCTGGCAGCGGTCCATTGTGCTTTTTTCAGGATCCTGTCGATCCCATCGCCGTTAGGTACACTTATTTTGAGGATGCCACCTGGTTTCAATCCCTTTTTCAAATGCTGCATGGTACCGAGCGGGTCAGGAATATGTTCAAAAACTTGTTCGGTATTGATAAAATCAAACTGGTGCTGCGGGATCTCCTCCCAGGTGAGGACGGAAATACCATTTTTCTGGGCATGGGCTAATTGGTGGCGCGACAATTCAGTGCCCCACGAATCAACACCGAAAGCCTTCGCCATGATGGCCCACTTGGCCCATCCCATCCCAAAATCGAAAAATTTAAGGTCAGCGGGCCTCTTGTTAAATTGAACGATCAGATTGATAATCTCGGCAGCATGCCGCTTGTAATAGTCGACAGTATCCCTGTGTAAATATGCGGCGATCACCTTCTGGGGGTCGATCCACGTCTCGTACAAACGGTGCATCAGCTCGTCATTAGGAATATCTTCCTGGAAAACCAGCCCGCAATCACTGCATTCCGATAAAATAAATTCTGCACCTTCCAAATATTTGTATTCCACGCCTCCCTGGGGATCGTATAAGGTGTCCATGTAGCTTCTAATTCCGGGATCGTCAAAACCAACACTGAAACACTTTTTAAAATTAGTCCCTCCGCACGCCGGACAAGACTTTCTTTTTATAAAATAACTATTCATTTTTAATAGATAAGGGAGAAAGATATACAAAAACCTTTAATACCAACATTAGTTTAGAATACAATATCATGCCATAAAACTATTGTGAAATCTGAGGATTCGGGTCAATATAAAGGATGGATAATTCCAGTGCCGCTGACCCTTCATTTTCATGCTGGGGGATCCCGAGATGCAGACCAGGAACAACATGCGCTGCCGTAAGTCATGACAACAAATCAGGTATGCCATAGGGGAAAAACGCAAAAGTGTTCTTTAATCGCTATAAATCAAATATTTTTTCCGCATCTTTTTGTACTTGCTCAGACCTGGTTCCCAGCTTTTGCGTATCTCCTCTTCAGATGCGCCTGCAATGATCTGCTGCCGGAATTCGGAAGTGCCGATCTGCACCTCGATCCTATTCATTTCCTTACTGAGCTTTGAGTCGAAGAATTTTTCTTTTTGTGGAGAAGCCTTATAGAGTTCCATGATCCAATTCAGGTTGATCTTTTTTCTTTTTAACAATAGGTTGACATCGTAATTCCTCAAATCCAGTCCATAGCAAACCTGGTCCATGAACAACGGTGTTTCGGCCATCCCTTTTATGCTGGTTGGTGTAAACGAAAATTCATAGATACCCTTCAGGTAAGGCGCTCCCAATACCGTAAACGGAAAATGAGTGCCGCGGCCATGATTGAGATAAGTTGCTTCAAACATACAGGTTGAAGGATACAGCATGATGGCCTGTTGCGTATTCAGGTTGGGCGATGGCCTCACCGGCAATGTATAATACATGCTGTGCTTATAATTTGCGACTGGGATAATCTTCAGCGGGCATTTTATTTTGTTGGCAAGAAAGCCTTCACCGTTCGCCATTTTGGCAAACTCGGCAACGGTCAATCCATGCGACATCGGAATGGGAAACATGCCGATGCCCGATTTATGCTTCATATCTAAAACAGGTCCGTCTACCAAATAGGCATTGGGATTAGGCCTGTCGAGGATCATCAGTTCCTTTTTGTTTGCCGCACATGCTTCCATCAATCTCGACAGCGCATTGATATTGGTATAGAACCGGACGCCCACATCCTGCACATCATAGATCACAATATCCACGTCTGCCAGGTCTTCCTTTGAAGGCTTGTTCTTTTTACCATACAATGAAATGAGGGGTATACCCGTAGTCGGGTCCTTTTCATCAGCCACTTGAGCACCCGCGCTGGCATTGCCACGGAATCCGTGCTCGGGTCCAAATACTTTCACAATGTTTACTCCACGAGATTGCAAACTGTCAACCATATGGCGGCGGCCAATGATGGAGGTTTGATTGGCCAAAATAGCGACTCGCTTTCCTTTGAGGTAAGGAATGTATCGTTCCGTTTGATCGGCACCAGTGATGATACTGTCTTTTGGAGCGACAGCTATGGCTGTGCGGTCAGCATTATGTTCACTATAAGGATTTTTATGCGCGGTGATCAGAGCAACTATCAACAGGGCGGAGAAGATAAATAATGAAATTTTTTTCATGATGCGCAAATGTAGTCAATCGATGATTAATGCGTTTTGATACGCCGTCGTTTGATAGCCGAATGAGCGAAACATTTGTCTGGTAGGTGTATTTAAATCGTATTAAGCAGTAAAGCAATGAAATTGTCTCGTCAACATAAACAACATAGTATTCCTAAAGATTTCAAGACACTCCAATGAATGTTATCAAATTAGAGAACAAGTTTAACGCCAACCCAATCCTGGCGCAACATGCTCCAGAATGGAAGACAGTACGTGTACATTATAGTCAACTCCTAATGTGTTGGGAACGGTTAGAAGGATCGTATCCGCTTCCTGAATCGCTTCGTCCTCCGCCAATTCTTGTATGAGTTGATCGGGCTCCGCCGCATAGCTTCTTCCGAAAATGGCGCGTTTGCCCGCCTCAATCATTCCAATTTTATCGACCTGATTGCCTTCCTGCCCGAAGAAATTGTGGTCCTGATCTGTGACCAATGCGAAAATAGATCGGCTCACCGAAACCCTCGGTTCGCGCTGGTGTCCTGCCTTTTTCCAGGCTTCTTTGTACAGCCTGATCTGCTCGGCCTGCTGCACATGGAAAGGCTTGCCGCCTTCATCGAATTTAAGGGTAGAACTTTGCAGATACATTCCATTTTCAGCGGCCCAAACAGCTGTAGCATTAGAAGCCGCTCCCCACCAAATACGTTCCCGCAGTCCTTCCGAGTGCGGTTCCAGCCGCAGCAAGCCAGGTGGATTTGGAAACATCGGGTACGGATTAGGCTTCGCAAATCCGACACCTTTTAGCCTATCCAAAAATTCCAGGGCTTTACGGCGTCCCATTTCTGCGTCGGTTTCTCCTTTCGCCGGCTCATATCCAAAATAGCGCCACCCATCGATTACCTGTTCCGGCGAGCCTCTGCTGATTCCCAACTGCAATCGACCCTTCGAAATCAAGTCAGCAGCTCCGGCATCCTCCACCATATAATGCGGATTTTCATATCGCATATCAATTACGCCTGTTCCAATCTCTATCTTGCTTGTTTTGGCGCCGATAGCCGAGAGCAAAGGAAATGGGGATGCTAACTGAGCTGCAAAATGGTGTACGCGAAAATAGGCACCGTCTAAACCAATTTCCTCGGCAGCAACAGCCAAATCAATAGACTGAAGCAATGTGTCACCCGCTGAACGGGTTTTATAGGCAGGATGCTTAGACCAATGCCCAAACGATAAAAACCCTATTTTCTTCATAATTCTGCTTTCGGGCACAAATAGCCTGTTGGTATTAATTAGAACAACCCCTTGCCTCACTCATAAATTTATAACAAACTATTGAGTATTGCTGTACTCCTCATCTGTGACCTTCTGTAGCCAGGTCACAATACCCTTTTCTGTTTTGGTTAAGATGTATAACTGTTGCATACCGGTATCAGGGCTGGCACCATGCCAATGCAACACATTAGGTGGACACTGTATGACATCCCCTTTTTTTATTGTTTGTCTCGGTTGACCTTTTATCTGGTGATAACCCACCCCATCTGTAATGATTAATATCTGACCTGCTGGATGGGTATGCCAATTACTTCTGGCTCCCGGTTCAAAGTAGACGTTGCCAACAACCGCGTTATGCGTACTGTCATTGGCCACAAGTGAAGTATTCCATGCATTTCCGGTAAAGTTATCAGCTGATCCCAGACTGCCTTTGGGGAAAATAGCATTTAATCCCTTGTTTGATGGCTGTTCCATACAACCTGTTCCAAGGAATGTCACAAAAGCGGTTGCAACTATTACTAATATTTTCATTTATTTTGATTGTTGAGTTAACAAAGTTGACCTGATTTGACCAGTTCCGTCAACCAGTACAGACTTACTTCTATTGCCGCCTTTTAAGTGTTTGGTAAAAAATCCAACTATCTTATCAAATGGTATGACGTCTAATTTGTCGTACAAATCAACGTGAACCGCATTTGGAATAATCAGCAACTCCTTCGGCTCGGCTGCTGCATTGTATGCATCTTCACTGAAATAACGTGAATGCGCCTTTTCCCCAGCAATCACTAAAATAGGGCGCGGCGAAATTTCTTTTATGTAAGTCAATAAAGGCATATTCATAAAGGATAATGGATTGGTAACAAGCCAGGAGCCATTAGAATTAACTGAATTGGGATGAAACCCCCGAGGAGTACGATAATAGTCGAAGTAATTCACTACAAATTGAGGTTCTTTTCCTTCCAATTTAACAGGTAAATTACGCGGGCCATCAGCAGGTGCTCCCTGCTCTGCATCTTTCCAACGTTGCTGACTCAGTTGTTCCAATATTTTTGCGCGTTGTTCAAGTGTAATTGCATCATTATATCCTTTCGACATAACCCTTGTCATGTCATACATACTGGTGGTGACAACAGCTTCAATTCGTTTATCGACCGCTGTGGCATTTAATGCCATGCCACCGAACTCACAAATGCCTATTACCCCAATACGGTCTCGGTCAATAAATGGTTGTATGCCAAGATAATCCACCGCTGCACTAAAGTCTTCGGTGTTAATGTCCGGAGAAGCAACATTTCTTGGTTCACCACTGCTTTCACCTGTATAGGAAGGATCAAATGCGAGTGCCACAAAGCCACGTTCTGCCATTGAATTAGCATATAATCCTGAAGATTGTTCTTTTACTGCACCGAAGGGACCGCTGATAGCCAGAGCAGCTGAAGTTGTGCTACTACTATTTTTCGGAAGGTACAAGTCACCAGCTAAGGTAATTCCATAACGGTTTTTGAACGATACTTTCTGTCTTGTAACCTTATCACTTAGCTTAAAGGTGTAGTGTTCTTTGCTTTCCATTTTCTGCTCATTTTGTGTTTGTAAATTCTGGCTATTTGCCTGGCCTGCCATAATTATAATGGCGGTAATTGTTGATATTATTTTCATACTTATTCATTTATAATTTTACTCTAATTCAAACGTAACGGTTACGTTTCCCGAGCCCAATGCATTAACTAATCCTGAAGGATTATCAATCCGCGCAACGCGGGTATAGCTGTAAGACGTTGAAAAGCTTTTATAGAAAAGCACCAAAGAGGTAGAGCCATACAACATCAAATCTCCTGCATGTATGCTACCAGGATTTGAAGCATTTGAAGGCAGATTGTTGGGTAAATCGAAATACTTTTCATTAGCATTCAACTCTTTCATGTTAATCGTCAATGGCAGCCTAGTCTTAAATGCGGTTACAGTCTCATTGTCATGGAGTGTGGCCGTGAAAGTGCTTGCGCCAATGGTTATTTTAAGTTTCATGCTGTCTGTATTCAAATCGCTATTGTGACCGGTTATCACGTCATTATTTTTATTGCATCTGGCAAAAACCTGGATGCAGATTAAACAGGATAAGACCGTTACTAAAAATTTCATACTATTTCGTTTCATTTAGAAGTTTTTAATCTCCCTGGCTGGAATGCCTGCTACAACAGTATTTGCAGGAACATCTTTAGAAACGACTGCACCTGCTGCCACCACTGCGTTTTCACCAATCGTAACTCCAGGAAGTATGGTAGCGGCTGCACCAATCCATGCATTCCGTTTGATAACTATTGGGTTACAAATAAGTGCTCTTCTATCTGCAGGGTCTAAAGGATGATTTTCGGTTATCAGATTGACTTTAGGTCCAATTAATACATCGTCTTCTATTGTAATCCCACCCATGTCCAGGAAGGAGCAGGCATGGTTGATAAATACTCGTTCACCTATTGAGATGAACTTGCCAAAATTGGTATAAAATGGAAGAAATAAAATAGTGCTCTCATCTACCTCAGCATTGATAATTACGCTGAAGCGCTTCCTTATCTGGGCAGTGCTTGTAGAATTGTTTAGTTCAGGGGAGAGTGAAAGAGTACGGTCTACAACTTCCCGCACCGCTGGATAATCAGGGTCATCTAATCTTATAAGTTCCCCGCCTTTTAATCTGTCAAAAATGTCCTTTTTCATGGTATTTGAAATTGATAAACTACCACAAAGGTATTTACCTCGTACCCGTACGGGTAACGATATTCAAACCAATAAGTAAGAATTTCAAACTTCCTGTAGCCGTAGAGCCTTCGGATTGGTGCCCGTCAGTTTCTTGAAGAAATTGTTAAAGTAAGTAGTGTATTCAAAACCAAGAGCATAGGCAATGTCAGCTATATTCCAGCCGGTATGGAGCAAAAGGGCTTTTGCTTCGCTGACAATTCTTTCTGTGATATGGGCAGTAGTAGGCTTGCCGGTTACTTCCTTTACAGCACGATTGAGATAATTCACATGCACATTAAGGCGAGTTGCATAGTCCTGCGCTGTTTTCAGTTTCAAAGGGTCGTCGGAACTTTCGACAGGAAATTGCCTTTCAAGAAGCTCAAAGAAAACAGAAGTTAGTCGGGATGCAGCATTGTTGTGCTGGTTATAGTGCTCCGAGGGCTGTAATTTCAGGGCTTCATGAATAATCAGGTTTATGTAATTGCGAATAAGGTCGTCTTTGTAAGCATAATCACTTTTTTGTTCGTCAATCATTTTTTGAAAGATAATATTTAAGAACGCTCTCTGTTGTTCCTCAATCTTCAGAATTGGCGTTCCGCCAATCTTAAAAAGTGGCGAATGCTGCAGGCTTTCAGACCGGTCGGATGCTTTGAAAAATTCTTCCGAAAAAAGGCAGGTATAACCTACGTAAGTGGTTGATAGGGTTTCCCAGGAATATGGGATGTGTGGATTGCCGAAAAACAAAATAGTTCCTTCCTCCTCAAAACTTCTGTCGGCATAGTGAATATTGCTTTTGCCTGTAGTAAGGCAAATTTTATAGAAATCTTTTCTGCTGTAAATGCGTGTGGCCGCGCCATCACTTTCAATTTGGAATACGTTGAAGCCTTTCAACTTTAGTTGATTGTTAAACTCGGAAACTTGTCGCACAGCTTTCTCTTTCAGAGAACAAAGTTAAGAAATTCAAATATATGCCATGCTAATTTTCGTCAGACCGGCATACTTACGTATCGAAAAACAGACCAAAAAAAACCCGCTATGATAGCGGGCTTAAGAGGATTTATGCGTGCAGTTGGGTTAGAATCTATTGATTTTCTGTTCGCGGCTTGTTGAATGTCGATGAGTATTTATTTCACGATCACCACCTTTGTAATCAGATCAATACCGCCAGCGTGTATATGTACATGATATACCCCGCTTCTCAACACTTCGTTGAAGCTTATTATGTTCGTATTAACTTCCTGACGACGTGAGATCAGTCTACCGTTCGTGTTATACAATTCAATTTTTATTTTCGGATATGTCGCGGGCAATCGAATAGCAAATGCGCCCTTGCTTGGATTTGGAAATACGCTGACATCTCCCCCTTTCTTACTTACCGAATAACAGAGAGACAAGGAAGAACAGTTTCCTTTACGTACCATAACCTTATAAGAACCGGTGCTTTTAGCAACATAAGTTTGTCCGGTAGCGCCGACAATGTAATAGCCCGTTGAACAATCTATCCATTGGTAAGTTACACCAACACTATTATTATTTGCTGTAAGGGACGGTCCGTTTTGTGTAACGGAAGTATCCAGTGAGTCTACGTTGAGGTTGAGTGTCAGGATACTGTCGCAACCGGCGGTGTTGGTTAAGGTTTGTGTATATACTCCGGAAGAAGTATAGGTGATTCCATTCAATGTATAAGCCGAGCAGGTCGATTGAGTCACGGTGGAACTTGTCGGCTTGGTGATAGTCAAATTCAATGTAATAGCGCTATCGCAACCGGCGGCATTGGCCAACATTTGAGTATATATTCCGGAAGAAGTATAGGTGACTCCATTCAATGTATAAGACGAGCAGGCCGTCTGCGTATCCGTGGAACTTGTCGGTTGGATGACAGTCAAATCCAATGTGATGGTACTGTCGCAACCGGCGGCGTTGGTCAAGGTTTGTGTATATATTCCGGAAGAAGTATAAGTGATTCCATTCAATGTATAAGACGAGCAGGCCGTCTGCGTATCCGTGGAACTTGTCGGTTGGTTGACCGTCAAATTCAATGTGATCGTGCTATCGCATCCACTTGCTGCTGTTAGCACCTTAGTGTATGTACCGGTGGTAGCATAAGAAGCTATCACCGATTGTTACTGACGTGCCGGCGCAAATTGCAGTATCCAGAGTTTCTGTTATTGGATCTGATACGGTCAAGTCAATGGTAATTGTGCTGTCACATCCATTTGTCGCCGTCAGCGCCTGGGTATAGGTTCCTGAGCTATTATAAATGGTTCCATTTACATCCAGCGTTGTTCCATCGCAAATGGAATAAATCAGATGTCCTGTTTTTGGAACGGCGGCAAGATACGCTGCGGTAGTATCAGTGGTCCCTGAACAGGTTACATAACATCTGAAATACGTATCGTTGGTTACCGAAGTATTATAGATCCTGGAAGTAGCGCCGGAAATTGAGGTAAAGTCGGTTCCTGTAGTGGATGACTGCCATTGATAAGCCGCACTGGAACCGGAATAGGGTACGGAAAGCTTGATAGGAGAATTTGTACAGCTGAGATTACTGCTTACCGGTCCGACAGAACCAGTACAGGGTACTGCAGCGATAAAAGTAAGGCCGCCTATAAAACCCCGGGGATAGTTAGCTGGGGTAGAAGGATAAGTTGTCCCTCCCCATGAAACGTTACTTCCGGTAATAATGCTGACACCTCCCTGGGTAAAGGTATTGGTGCCCGAACTAAGACTTTGATATTGAATCGTAGTAGCCGAAAAGCCGAATCCATAAGTAGCTCCTGCCGGGATCAGTACCTCCATTCCCGAAAGAACTGGAACGATTCCATTAGCCGTATTGGAAGAAACCGTTGCTGAGCCTTGTAGTACCCAGCCATTCGAGCCATTTCCGATTGTGCCACCATCCCAGGGAGCCGCGACCATCGTTGACCGGCGTTGGGTTTACCAACAGTTCACAAACATTGGTTGAGGTAGTTCCAAGATGGCATTGCAGGTCGGTAATCAGAATGTCGTATGCGTTTGAATTGTGCACGTTGAAGGTAACAGAACCATTCCCGTTGTTATTGGTATGATTCGTGGTAATGGTAGTTTGAGAATTGGCGGTTCCGAAGAAGATCAGTCCGATAAAAAATAGTAGAAATTTGTTCATGGGGTTAGTTTCGGCCTTTTAAAGCTCTTAAACGGATATCCTTGCTCTTTATTCTTTAGTGCAATCTATGCCCCCTTTTGACCGTATGTATTTATACTGTGATGGGTTCGTAATGTTACCTTGAGAAGGCCATTTTTAGCCTATCAGATCTGGAAAAAATCTATGAACATGTAAACTGAAAACGATAACACCTGGTACCAGTGCGGATTCTATCTATCCTTCGAGGGGCCTTACAGGACTTGACCCAAACTCGATCAACATAAATCTTGACAGAATAAGAAATTTTTATTGGAGTGATTTTCGAGACTATTCCTCTGCTTTGTAGGCTTTGTTAGCACGCCGACGTTGAAGATTTGGCGTAAGCTTCCGAGGCCGCGGTTTTGCTTTTACCTCTCCGGCTTGCCGGAATGGGCAGTAATTGCGCCTTAAGAAGAAGGCCGGCCGAACGCCGGTCTTTGCCCCTTCGGGGGATATGGGGGAGAAAAGCGGGCATTGAATTCCAGAAGTTCCTTATTGTATCAAATAGAGCAATGCCCAAACGAGAAAAATTCGATTTTCTTCGTTAATCCAGTAACAAATAAAAATCTATGGTCAAAACTCATTTTTGTACATAACCTTTCCATCCAGGCCGTACAATTCTACTCTATCCACTTCACATAAACCGTTTGAAATATACCCAAGCCCCGTCAGGTATTTGGTATCTGCAGTATATCGAGTTGAAAAGGCTTCTGTATCATTTATTTTCACCACAGCTACTTTATTTTTTACCGTTATTTCTATATCTGTCCACTGGCTTAAGTCAAAAGTCAGGGGCGATAAATCAGCATCACTTCCTTTCTTTGATTGTTCTCCGAATTTTATGCGCGCCTCATGGGCGCATCCTTTGGTTGTACTTTTCATAATCATAAATGACCGTTGGCAATAGAGCTCTATTCAATGTACGGGCAGAAACTGTTTCTCACTTCAGCCCTTGCACAAGTCGTTTCACCCACCTGGAGCGCGCCGGCATCAACGATCGTGGTATCTGAGGAAATGGAGTTTCAGAACGGTAACGTTCATCTTAGTGGTACGCTTTACCTACCTAGTGGCCCGAAACCCTGTCCCGCCGTCATTGCACTCCATTCGGCCTCGTCAGGGAGGGAGGACCTTCCACTCTATCAACACTTAAAAGAACTGCTGCCATCCCTCGGCTATGCGGTGTTCATCTATGACCGACGTGGTAGCGGCAAATCGACCGGCAAACGCGCTGGTACTGATTTCGAAACGCTGGCTGACGACGGTCTGGCCGCATTCCGGATGCTTGCCGCTGACAGGCGGATCAATGCGCGAAAAATTGGTTTTTGGGGTTTGAGTCAGGGAGGCTGGCTTTCAGTGCTCGCCGCCTCTCGCTCGGTGCAGGTGGCCTTCGCCATATCCATATCCGCTCCCCTGACAACGCCGGATGTGCAAATGAATTTTGCAGTAGGAAACATTCTCCGCGTTAAAGGGTTTAGCGACGACGATATCAGGACAGCAATCAAAACACGAACAGCTGTTGACGATTTTATGCGTGGGCGGGGAGATCGCACCGCTGTCCAACAAATGGTGGCTGAAGCCGTTAAGAGACCATGGTTTAAATACTGTTTTATTTCACCAACGCTTGACGATCCTGCTCATTCTCAGTGGGCAAAGGAGATTGCGCTCAATCCAATCACAACCCTAGATCGAGTCCGTTGTCCCGTACTCCTAATATTTGGAGCAGATGATCCCTGGGTGCCAGTCAGGGTCTCTGCTGAACTTCTCAGCAAAATGCCTAACAAGAAAAAAAATCTGAGCTATGCAGTTATTGCCGGAGCAAATCACGAGATGGCGTTAAGCGTGCCTCCTGAGAAAGAATTGGACCCTTCCTATGCGACCGCGTTTGCACCAGATGCTCCGGCATACTTCGGAATCCTGGCAAAATGGTTGAGTGAACTTGACTAGCGTTCAACGCTTCGCTGAAGAAAGTTTTCGCTTTTACTACCCCCCAAATCCACTACAGCACATATTGATTGGGTTTTGGAGGCTTTTGATGAGGTTTTGAGAATGAATTATTACGCTGCTTCGTTTTCTTGCATAAGATTTTTACCTAAGCACCAGAGATGGTGAGGGTCTGAATTCAAAACATGTAAAAAGGATTTTATGAATATATGGATGAGCATAGGCCGCATTTTTTTCGGCATTGGAATTTTAGGCATAGGCGTGCTGCATTTTTTCCACCCGGGAATCAGGCCGATTGTAATACCGGATTTAGCGGGTATTCGATCTGACCTATCGTTTATCGGTTATTTAATAGCTGTATTGCTAATTGGTGCAGGGCTTTTGATTGCCATTGGTAAAAAATATCATAATGTCTCATTGTTGATGGGAATCCTATTCCTTTTACTGTTTCTATTTGGTCATTTCCCCGGGTTTTTAGCAGCAGGGTCTTTTAATAGTTATTGGGTGAATCTTAATAAGGTCTTAGCATTATCCGGGGGATTTCTGGCAATTGCAACCATCAATCCACCAAAACCGGGAAATAAGATTATAAAGTTACTTGTCAGAATTGGCCCTATTGGTAAGTACTTATTTGCAATTATGCTGTACAATTTTGGAGTCGGCCATTTCAATAATTTGGAGGGAGTCAGCCATATAGTACCAGAGTATATTCCTTTCCCTCAATTCTGGACTTTCCTGGGCGGCGTTACACTCATGGGGTCAGGGATCAGTATTTTTAGTAGCTATAAAGTAAAACCAATTATGCTGCTGCTCGGCTTGAATTTATTTATCTGGTTACTATTGTTACACTGCTATTACGCCATTCTCTATCCGCAGTGGCAGGAAGGAGAAAATTTTATTGGCGTCCTGTCCTGTTTATGTTTTTGCGGTACCGCTTTAGTCATATCGCAAACAACATCAAAAACAAAATCAATAGTAGGGGTGTAATTATCATTTAATTCAAAACAGTAATTACTAACATTAAAAAAGCAAAAAAAAATGAGCAATACAAAAATTACAGTTCAGGCAACAGTCAATTCGGAAGCAAAAAAAGTATGGGATTATTATAACAGTCCAAAGCATATTATTCATTGGAATTTTCCTGATCCAAGTTGGCATTGTCCAAGTGCAGAGAACGATATGCGAATAGGTGGAACCTACAAGACAAGAATGGAGGCCAAAGATGGCAGTTTTGGCTTTGACTTTGTAGCTATTTATTCTGAGATTATTGAAGGCAAGCAGTTTACCTATGAATTCGGTGGTAGAACTGCTTCGGTTCAATTCAATAATTTGGATAGCCAAACAGAAGTAGTGGTAACTTTCGACCCTGAAAATGAAAATTCTATTGAAATGCAAAAAGGAGGATGGCAAGCGATATTGAATAACTTCAAAAATTATACTGAAAACAATTAATCTTAAAACAAATGGCCTAGAGTTACACTGTGACGTGTCAGCCGTTCGTGTGCGGAATACTGTTGCTTTATTGAATTAGAAAATAAAAAGAAATATTGAAAATGAAAACAATACCAACCTTATACGAGTGGGATGGCGATATGCATACTTTTGAAACCTTGTTCACAAAGTTTTACGACAAGGTTTTGAAGGATGAGTTACTGGGCGACGTCTTTAAAAATATGTCGCCAGAACACGTCAAGCACGTTTCGCATTTTGTGGCAGAAGTTTTTGGCGGTGAGAAGATCTACACAATGAAAGACGATGGGAATCACTCCAAAATGATAGGGAAGCACATCGGCAAAATGCTGACAGAAGAAAAACGCCAGCGTTGGGTACACCTGCTGCTACAAACTGCAGACGAAGTTGGATTAAAAAGCGATCCTGAATTTCGTTCTGCGTTTGTGGGGTATATCGAGTGGGGAACCCGGCTTGCTGTTATCAATTCGCAACTAACAATAAACCCAATAAGCGCATCTGAGCCGATGCCAAAGTGGGGATGGGGAGAAACAAGTGGACCATACATTTAAAACGAAAACTAAGATCTAAAGTCCATTACCGCTGCATAAGGTCAGTATTATCAAGTAGTCGGAATTCTTAATCTTATTTTAAACGAAAGGCAATATAGGCATCGCCCGATTTCGATCCCACTTTCCCACCACCACCAGCGGCAATGACGATGTATTGTTTTGAGTCAATTGAATAGGTGCTTGGCATCGCGTAACCACCTGCCGGGAGTTTATATTCCCAAAGCAATTTGCCGTTGACCTTGTCAAAGATTCGAAATTTCTCATCCTTTGTCGCCCCGATCATCACCAGGCCGCCAGCTGTAACCACAGATCCGCCCATATTGGCCGTGCCAGTTGGGCGGATTCCTTTGCTCAGCAATTCCGGATATTCTCCGAGTGGAACCTGCCACAAGATGTTTCCGGAGTTCAGATCAATGGCATTCAGGGTGCCCCAGGGAGGTTTTATTCCGGGATATCCATTTTGATCTCTCAACGGCTTCCACCCATCGTGGGCATAGCGGATGGGCGTATTTTTGGATTTAGCAATTTCGTTTTTTGTTCTAGTAGTATCATTCTTCTTATTGAAAAGAAAATTGATAAGTTCCGCCCTGTCCTGATCATTGATGGAGGGAAACGACGGCATCTGTCCTTTCCCGAATCGGATCACCCTGGCCACCTGATCTTCCGTCATTCTCGTTGCAAGGTTGGTCAATGAAGGAAACACTTTGTCGCCCCTACGATCGCCCCCATGGCACATGGTACAGTTGTTCAGCGTGTATATTTTCTCGCCTTTCGAAACTTTTGTCTTATTGCTTGAATCCAAAGGTGACATCGTAATCAGCATGGCATCTTCATTGGCGTTTACGTAGAGAATGCCTGTTTTCGGATCGACAGAAGCGCCGCCCCATTCCGCACCTCCCCGCGTTCCCGGTAGTTGAACCATTCCCTTCGCGCTGGGGGCGGTGTAGATGTTACCCCTTTGCACATTTTTTACCAGATTCCTGATATATGCATTTGATTCAGCGGAAATATCGGTGATCGTCTCTTCGGTAAAACGTTGCCGTACATACGGCGCTGGCTTAGCAGGAAAAGGTTGGGTTGGAAAAGCCGCTTCTCCAATCAGTGCTGATTTGCCCACTGGTCTTTCTTCGATAGGGAATAACGGTTTCCCCGTATGACGGTCAAACAAAAATACCATGCCCATTTTGGTCACCTGGACCACCGCATCGACGAGGGTATCCCCTCTTTTAAGGGTTACTAAAGTCGGTGGCGCGGGAAGGTCATAATCCCATAGATCGTGATGCACGAGTTGATAATGCCATTTCCGTTTTCCTGTTTGCGCATCCAGGGCGATCAGGCAGTTTCCGAAGAGGTTTGCTCCCTTCCGGTTGCCTCCGTAAAAATCAAAGGCCGGCGATCCTGTTGGAACATACACAATTCCTTTTGTCTCGTCTAGACTCATTCCTGCCCACGAGTTGACGCCTCCGATATCGGAATTGGGTTTCGGATCCCAGGTATCAAAACCAATCTCTCCGGGTTCAGGGATCGTGTTGAATGTCCATACCAAGTTCCCCGTCTTCACCTCGAAGGCTCTTACATGACCTGGTGGAGCGCCATATCCTTCATTCATCCCCGTTCCCTGAATAATAATATCCTTATAAATTATTCCGGGAGAAGAGGCCCAAACATCTATCGATGCCGGGTTGCTGTTCAATCCTTTTCGCAAGTCAATTCTGCCGGAATCTCCAAAGGACCTGACCAACGAGCCGTTATCGGCATTTACAGAATATAGCCATGTCCCCGCAGAGAACAGTATTCTCTTATCTTCTTTATTCGCCCAATACGTAACGCCTCTGTTCACTCCGGTAGATTCCTTTCCGGAGAATGGGTCAAAAACCCAGTTTTCTTTTCCCGATTGGGGATCGAGGGCGATCAATTTGAGATGGGGAGAAGTAACGTACATCAGTCCGTTTACGATGATGGGATTACATTCGATCGTAGACCTGTTGCTATCGCTGGCGTCTTGGGTATGATAGATCCAGGCAACTTCCAATTTATTCAGGGTGTTCTTATTAATCTGATCCAGACTGGAATAGCCGCTGCTTGATTTATCTCCCCGGTAGGTGTCCCAGTCTGTATTTTTTTCACCTGGACGGTTGCAGGAAAAAATAATCACCAATACAGCAGCAACGGCGATATGCTTACGGTCGGGTGTCAAAATGGATGAATTTTATGAATTTCCATTGGAAGAGGTTGTGCCGGGAGCACAACGATAAAGGTAAGCTCCAAACGAATTAATGTCTTTTGTGAAGGGACTTCTTATTTCTTTTGAAGTACAAGTGCCAGACATAACATGGAAAGAACTAAGGTCACGGGAGTGAAAACATTCTTTTCAATTCGGTTTTCGGAATTAAAGGTTCCTATTGCATTCAGAAGAAAGAAGCCAACTATTGCCCAAATGGCAAACCTGATTATTTCGGGGTGTAGTTTTGATCGAATAAGTCCTCCATATATTGCTACGACAGCCATCATGATTAAAGTGACCACTACCGAGATGGTTTCTAAAAATAGCGTTTGGGAAATGCCCGGCAATTTCCCGCCCCATAAATAATCAAACGGAATGACTCTGAGTAAAACCAGGCAGTGAAATATCACCAGCATGGAGAGCACAACAAAGATTACAAGAGTTGTTATAACACGGGGTCTGGTCATGATGCTCCCTTAAGATAGGCCTTAAATGTTGCGCATCGCAATGGAAACATAATAATCTCATTTTCAATTATTTTATCTATTATACTTGAATAAATAATTTAGGTGTTTTGCGGAGCATTACCCAGTCTTTCTGGTAGACAAAGTCGTAAAACTGTTGGTTAAGACTAATTGCCTGGATTGCTTTAGCCATTTCGCACTTCCTAGCTGAGAATAAGACACAATTGAACTGGAACTCAAAATTAAAGTAAAAGCAGCAAGCACGTGATTATCAAAGTATTATTATACAGTATTTATTGTGTTTTTCTTGGCCTTCGCGTGAAACTTCCAAGATGAACTTATTTGGAAAGCATTTCCTTCGCCTCTTTGTATTGCTTGTCCTTCGAGCTAATGTAGTCCTTATATCTAATCAGATTTGCCAGGTATTGTTTACTCAACGCAGGGTTAGAACTTGCAAAATACTTTGCCAGTTTCATCAAGGCATCAAACTTATACCCCTGTTCATTATAAGCATCGCCATCGGCAAGCTTTTGAAAAAGCTGAATGGCCTGTTGCTTGTTTCCCAGCTTTTCCTGAATGACCCCGGCGAAGAATAGTTTAGCCGGATGCAGATTTTGCGTCCGGTATAAATTATTGACTATTCCTGATGCAAACCGTAAAACAGTATCATCATCCAGGGAAGCGAATAACTCAACAGCTGTTGCACTCTGCCAAATGGTACTCTTTGGAAAGTCATTAATAAGCCGCTTTAACAGCTGAACGTTTTTCTCCTTTTCAGGTAGAGTTGTCGTTGGACTAAATAATGAAACTGTGGCTTTTGCAAAGGCTTCTTCAATATAAATGTTCGATTTAGTTGCCGCTACTTTTCTTTTGATATCGTTCTCACCTGTGGCCTGGATAGGTGCGGATTGTTTCAAAATAAAATTTCTGATGAAAGAACAAACAATGGGAGAATTCAGGGGATTGCCAAATCCCATCCGGGTAGTCGAGGAGGGCATGCTGCAGCTTGATAGTAAAACCAAAGCCAACGCCTTGGATGGCACTTTAAGAAGGATGGCGGCATCGCTATTTCCATAGCCATAGGCCCAACAGATATCGATGCCTTCAAAATTGGAGGTAAACCAGCCTTCACCGTAAACACTGTTTGGGTAAAAGGGACTAGTAATTTTTTTGAATCGCTGTTTTGAAATGAGGGTTTCATTGTCCAGTGCCCGGGTGTATTTGAGGAGGTCATTCACACTACTCATCATTCCGTAGCCAGGACCGCATTCCATTTTAGGCAGATCAACTGGCTGGGGGATATACGTCCCGGCAGAATCATTGTAATCGTAGGGAGTGACTACAAACTTTTTTAATGGGGAATGTTCTGCTTCGGTGTATCTCACCAGCGTGTGCGTCATTTTGAGGGGAGCCAGGATCCTTCGCTCTACTTCTTTGGTAAATGGCCTGGTGATGCTTTCGGTGTCGGCCGCAGGATTGATGCTGGCAAAAGCATTAAAAACAATATTGTACTTTCCTCCATTGTACACAAAATTGGTACCCGGCGGTCTGCTTTCCGAAGTATGACTAAGGATGTGCGCCAGTGTGGTGTTATTTGTCCAGCGGTCTTTGGTGAAATATTTATTCGGATACTGATCAATCCGGTCGCTCAGTGAAATCTTGCCTTCTGCCTCTAATTGCTGCAGCACGACTGACGTAAAAGATTTTGTTACGGAGGCTATGGCAAAAATATGGTCGGGTGTAATCGGCGCCTGCGTTCCCGGGGACGCCGTGCCTATCGCCTGGAAAAAAATCAGACTGTCTCCCTTGGCCACCCCAATGGCCAGCGTGGGTAATTTCAACAATCGGGCATACTCTTCAACGTCTTTTTTGAAACCAGCATCAGTTTGCGCTTTTATCGATTGTACAATCAAAAGCAACAAAAGGGTTTTGATGAAATTATTACCTGCCATACATATAGGTTTGAAAGTCTAATATACGAAATGATTCGTATTCACCAGGTGTATGACAACACCTCTATTTTTTCGATACTTTTAAAGTGGACAACTTCATTGCCGGGTGGAGCAAACAAGTCATTTAAAGATCAAAAATGGCCAACTTGTGATTGCCGTGACTTCTTATACGCGAAGGAAAATATTAGCGAGTTAAAAAATAATTGCGAACTTTCTTCTACTTCAATGACTGCTTCAAATGAGGGAAGACATGCAAATTCACTATTGGATCGAGCGGGTTGCGCTGTTTAATGATGAGGCGGCCTTTAAGGAATTATTTCTTCATTACAATGGCCAGCTTTTCAACCTGGCTCACTCCTTTGTCGGTTCGGAGCAAGTTGCGGAAGAAATCATATCGGACAGTTTTATGAATCTCTGGCGCAACAGAAGCCGGCTGATCGAAATTGAAAATCTCACGGTATACCTGTACGTTTCGGTTAAAAATTTAAGCATCAGGTATCTGACACGCAATAAGGCAAAGGGCCACCTGGTCATCGACGAATTATTGCTTGCGAATGTCCCCACTTCGACCCAGACTCCCGACCAGTTAATGGTATCAAAAGAAGTTGTCAGAACTATTGAAAACGCGATCGAAGATCTTCCGCCAAAATGCAAGCTGATCTTTAAGTTGGTGAGAGAAGACGGACTCAAATACAAGGAAATCGCCCAAATCCTCAACATATCGGTCAAAACGATAGACGCCCAAATGGCGATAGCTGGAAAAAGGATCATGCTGGCCATCCGCTTCCAGATTCCAGGAAAAAAATAAATTTCTTTAGGGGATTGCTTCGGCAGCTGACTCCTTAGTCATGAAACTATGACCAATAATCAAATCTGGAGTCTCGTCGCCCGGAAATTGTCAGGGGAAGCAAGCCTCGACGAAATACGTCAACTCGACAAATTGATGTCCGAGGACCCCGAGCTGGCCTACCGGATAGAATTATATACCAATTTTTTCGAACATCCCGCTAATGCTGACCGGCCGCAAGCCGCGAAACAAAATTCCTGGCAGCGGCTTAATGCCCGGCTGCAGCAGGAAATCACCTCCGAACTTGTCATTCCCAAAACCAAACAACGCTCATTACCCGCCCAACTGCGGAAGTACTGGATGCCGGTGGCTGCTTCTTTTATTGCCCTTGTTCTGCTTTCTGCCTACTTTCTGACGTCCTGGTCTTCAAATACCCGTGTTGCAGCCAACGACAGCAAGCTGCTCGAAATGAACACCATGCCAGGGTCGAGATCAAAGACGGTACTTCCTGACGGCACACAAGTATGGCTCAATAGCGACAGCCGTATTACTTATAACGCCGAATTCGGAAAATTCAAACGGGAAATAACCCTTACAGGGGAAGCTTTTTTCGACGTCACACACAACGAAAGAATTCCGATGGTTGTCCATGCACGATCAGTAAATATCCTTGTAAAAGGAACGGCTTTCAATGTGAGGAGTTATCTGGATGCAAGAGATGTCGAAACATCCCTGATTCGCGGTAGTGTCGAGTTAAGTACGGACGCCGAGCCTGAGAAGAAGATCTTATTGAAGCCCAATGAGAAGATTAGTATAGAAGCAGAACCCATGGCCCCGGCAGGTCGTCAGACGCCAAAAACCGTTGATCCGGTGGTGCCGTTTGAAAAACGATACCGTATAGACAGACTTAAAGAGAGTCACATCTCCAATACCATTCCCGAAGTGTCATGGATAGAAAATAAACTTGTGTTCGACAACGAGCCATTTTCTGCCATCATCGCCAAAATGGAGAAATGGTACAATGCTGAAATTACACTCACTAACGATTCGCTGGCTTCGAAAAAATTCTCAGGTGAATTTGAAAAAGAAAATCTAACGGAAGCATTAAATGCACTTCAATTTATTAACCATTTCGAGTTCGAGATAAAAGGAAAGCAGGTGTTCATTAAATAAACACGCGTATGTAAATAGAGTGAAAATAAAAAAGAGAGATGCTGTCACATCTCCCTCCGAATACTTAGCAATGGTGAAGAGTTTTTTTGCGGAAACGGCTTCACCTATTTTCTAAACATAACAAGTAAAATTATGAAAAATACGATTGTATCCCAATTGTGGCGGGATACGCGTCCAAAACTGCACAAACTGCTCATTGTTATGAAATTAACTGCCATTTTAATGGTTGTGGCATGTCTGCAAGCCTCCGCTACGGGCTATTCGCAGGATGAGGTAAGCCTTTCCTACAAAAACATTGAACTAAAAAAACTCTTCAGCCTCATTCAAAAGCAAACGAACTATCGTTTTTTGTATGAAGATGTACAGTTACCCCGAAACAAAAAAGTGAGCGTTGAAGTTACCAACGCGACAATTGAATCTGTACTTGACCAGGTGTTGCAGAATACCCGACTACGCTACCGAATAATGAATAAAAATCTCGTAGTGCTTTCCAATTCTGGCGGAAGACAGGTTCTCGCAACCATTCGTGGACGGGTGCTTGATGATAAAGAACTACCCCTATCAGGAGTAAGTGTCAAACTCAAGAATAAGGAAACGGGCATATTCACTGACGCAGACGGAAAATTTTCTATAAGTGTTCCGGATGGCAGTACGTTGGAAATATCTTACGTAGGCTACCTGACACAAGAATTTGAAGTTAAAGACGGGTCAACCCTGGAAGTAAGACTCGTGCTGGCAGATAAGAATATGCAAGAAGTGGTTGTGGTGGGATATGGCACGCAGAAGAAAGCTAATCTTACCGGCGCTGTTGATGCGATCACTTCAAAACAACTGGAAAACAGACCGATTACCAACCTGGGAACTGGTTTGCAGGGTCTCATTCCAAATCTTAACATCACTGTGCCCAACGGCCGCGCAAATACTGCCCCATCGTTTAACATCCGGGGCGCCACTTCAATCAATGGCGGATCACCTCTTATTCTTGTAGACAATATTCCATTCACCATTGAGGAAGTGTCGAGGCTGAATGCAAATGATGTGGAAGGAGTGACCGTTCTTAAAGACGCTTCTTCCGCGGCGATCTTTGGAGCTCGTGCTGCATTCGGCGTGGTGTTGATCACCACCAAATCTGCACGGGGAAATAAACTGAATGTTAGCCTCAATACTAATGTTGCCTCGAGGACGATCGGTAAAACACCCGAACTTGTAACAGATCCGCTTACGATTATGGAGTACAAACACAACGCCGCTACTCCTTTATATGATCTGTACCCTGAAGCGTCGCGCGAATACGCACGCGAACGGTCCGCTGATCCCTCATTACCTGCAGTGATCATTGACCCCACCAATCCTGGTTATTGGGCTTACTACGGCTCGACCAACTGGATCAAAGAGTCGTACCGAAATAACGCTCCGACCTACATCACCAACCTTAGTGTTTCAAGAAAGCTGGAGAAACTCAGCTATTATCTTTCGGGTGAGTATTTCCGACAGGATGGGCTACTGCGCTATGGCAATGATGTTTATAATCGTTATAATCTACGGTCGAAAACAGAGCTTGCGCTCACCAGCTGGTTGACATTTGCCAACAATACCATGCTCACCAGTACCACCTATGAGGCGCCGGTTTTCATGGATGAACTGTTCTTTTGGAATGTGAACCGTACAAATCCTTTAGACGTCCCAAAAAATCCCGATGGTTCGTGGACCTCGGAAGGGGCGAGTTTGTTAGGAAGAATGCAGGATGGCGGCCGGTCAAAGCAAACACTCAACGATTTTCAGACGACATTCTCTTTTAAAGCGGACCTCGTAAAAAATTTCTGGGAGATCAAAGGAGATGCGACTTTCCGTAGAGGGTCATGGCTAACGAGATCTTATGATTTTCAGATTCCGTATAAAACCGGTCCTGATAATCCTGTGCAATATGCCGGTCCGGAAACACCTTACGCGCAAAATGTTACGAACGGTACCAGGTACACCGTCTACAACGTGTATACGGATCTTCATAAACAATTCGGCAATCATCGTTTGCAGGCGATCGTTGGATACAATCAGGAGCTTAGGAGAATAGACAGCACATCGTTGCGGGCCAATGGTATCATTTCAAGCTCGCTACCGACGCTTGGGCTTACGACGGGCTCACTTTCAAAATTTGACCGGATAACTGAGTGGGCCGTGCAGGGTGTGTTTTACCGGCTCAACTATGGATTTAAAGACAAATACTTATTTGAGTTCAACGGCCGATACGACGGTACTTCAAGATTTCCTAAGGACGACCGTTGGGGGTTCTTTCCCTCCGCTTCTGCAGGCTGGGTAGTGTCGGAAGAAAAATTTATGGATGGGTTTAAAGAGTCGGTAAGTCTGAACATGTTCAAGCTGCGCGCATCGTATGGAGCGCTGGGCAATCAATCTTCTGTGGGTGCTTACGACTATTTACCGGTCATGAACAACGGGCAGGTGCCCCAATTGCTTACCGGGTCCAGGCCGATCGCAGTGTATATGCCGGGAGCGGTCTCGCCCTCGCTCACCTGGGAAAAGGTGTCAACGGTCAATTTTGGCACCGACATCGCCTTTTTGAATAACAGGCTCGAATTTAATTTTGATAAGTATACGCGTTACACCAGGGACATGCTGGTGCCTGGTAAGACACTCCCCTCTGTATTCGGAACCAATGCGCCGCTGGAAAATGCTGCTGACCTGAAAACAAAGGGTTGGGAATTGCGCGTGAACTGGCGCGACAATGGTGAACTGGGCGGATCTCCATTCAACTATAGCATCGCCCTCGCGCTTTCCGATAGCAAAACCTTCATCACCCGTTTCGACAATCCCACAAAGCGGATTGACAATTATTACGTTGGGCAGGAGTTAGGTGAGATCTGGGGGCTGGAGTTTGAAGGGTTTTTTCAGAATGAAGAGGAACTCACCAATCATGCCGATCAAACTGACGTGGCAACGGACGACCAATCATTCACTTACTATGTAGGCGATATCAAATTCGGAGACAGGAATAAAGATGGGGCTGTCAATTTCGGGAACTCGACGGTAGACGAACCTGGCGATCTTATAAGAGTGGGCAACAATTCTCCACGATATGCTTACAGCGCCGACCTGTCTGCAGCATGGAAAGGCTTCGATGCAAGGATATTTCTCCAGGGTATTGGAAAGCGAGACTGGTATGCGGGCGCAAGCAACATATACTTCTGGGGTATCTACGCTCAACCCTGGACGAATGTTACCAAACAAAATCTCGATCACTGGTCGCCCGAAAATCCTGATGGATATTTCCCTGCCACCAGGGCCTATGTAGCCGAGGACAGGATGTCTGAGCTAACGATACCGAACAAACGGTATTTGCAAAATGCCAGTTACATGCGTGTCAAAAATGTGACGCTCGGATATTCTCTTCCAAGAGGCCTGCTCAGTCGCTGGAAGTTCGAGCGACTCAGATTCTTTTTCAGTGCTGAGAATATTTTTGAGATCTCGCATATGAAAGTTAAGCTCGACCCGGAAGTTGGCCTGGCAGATGAGCCCGCTCAACGGGCAGGGACCATCTATCCATTTCAACGGACTTATTCTTTCGGACTGAATTTTAATTTTTAACGGGCAGGACCGACACTCAATTTTTAATCATTTTGTATGAAACATACTTATCTGATTTGCCTTTTTTCGGCCATCGCTTTGGTGTCCTGCAAAAAAGACTTTCTTGAAAAGAAGCCTCAAACGGAAATAACGCAGGAAGAATTTTTCAAATCTCCGGCAGATCTTGAAACCTATACGAATGCCTTCTACTCATATCTGCAGCCAATGTATAACTATGATAACATTCTATCCCGGCAGAATGATATCTTTTCAGACGACATTTCGATATATACCGGTGGTAACGAGAAAGATGTTTTGATCAGGGGTGGTTTGACACCGGCAACGGTTGATGGCTGGGATAATTGGAGCCAGCTCAGAAGCATTAATTTTTTACTCCAAAACGTTTCTCAAACAACTGGTGATCCTGCTGCAATTAATAACTACATCGGCGTCGCGAAATTTTTCCGCGCCAATTTTTATTACAATATGGTAAAACGCTACGGCGACATCCCCTGGTATAGCACAGTTATTGATGCGGATGATGAAGAGTTGCTCACTAAAGGAAAGGATCCAAGAACTTTGGTTGTAGACTCCATAATGACCGACCTGGAATTTGCTGCCGCCAATATCACCAATGAAACGGACAATACGAGACTAACGAAATGGGCGGCTCTCCAGTTGCTAGCCAGGATCGCTTTACATGAAGGGACTTTCAGAAAATATCATGAAGAATTAAACCTGCAAGCTACGGCCGATGCATTTCTTGAGAGGGCGGCATCTGCTACCGACGAGATCATGACGGATGGAGGATTTTCTATCTACAGTACAGGTGGAGGCGGACTCGACTTTAGAACATTATTTTCAAGTGTAGACCTCTCCGCTAACCCTGAAGTCATTTTTCTTGCAAAAAGCAGTCAATCCGAAGGAGTTTTCAACGGCGCACACTATGTGTTAGACTGGCAATGGGCTTTCAGCAATAGTTTGGAGCAGGATTTTCTTATGGATGACGGCACTCCATTTACGTCTCAACCCGGTCACGATGAAAAAACCTTTCTCGAAGTGTTTCAAAATCGCGACCCCAGATTGGCGGAGACCATCATGCCGCCAGGGTTTACGCCGAATCCTCCCGACGGCAATCCTTACTTTATCAGGCCGGCTTTTGGAGGTTACTTGCAGGTGAAGTTCTATCCACGTGACCCCGCACAAAGAGGCGGCAACGATCAGGATTATTCCGACCAGGCCATATTTCGGTATGGTGAAACCTTATTGATCAATGCGGAAGCGAAAGCTGAACTTGGCACCATCACCCAGGCAGACATTGACAATACGATCAATCTTCTCAGGGCAAGGGTTAACATGCCTTCGCTGGCTATGGCGGCAGCCAACGCTGCTCCCGACTTGTTGCAGGCTTCAAAGTACCCCCTGGTGAGTGGTGTTAATAAAGGACTGTTACTTGAGATCAGAAGAGAAAGAAGAGTTGAAACCGCTGGCGAAGGCCTGCGTTTTGACGACCTGATACGATGGAAAGCCGGCTCTTTGTTAACAGAAGATCCTAAGGGAATTTACATTCCCGCACTGGGCGGCTATGATGTTACAGGTGATGGCGTAGAAGACATCGCTATTCTCGAAGCCGAAGGAGAAGAGGATCCGATTGCAGGATTGCCAGATGACGTTCGTGAAAATATTACGAAGTATTATTTAAGCGAGAACTCATTTTATCTTTCCGACGGTGATTCAGGGAATATCATGTTCGTGAAAGACAGGGAGCAGCCCCGCACATTCATCGATCCGAAATACTACTATTTTCCCATTCCACTAGAACAAACTTTACTGAATAGCAATCTGAGCCAACCAGATGGTTGGTGATGTTAAGCCCTAAAACCAAAATCGGAAGAGGCTGTCTCAAAGTTTGAGATAGCCTTTTCTTGTTGGATGTCGGAGATGTTTACCACTCCCCTTCTTTTTGGATTTCTTCGCGCCTTGGCGTCCGCCGAAGGCGGCTTGGCGTCTTTGCGTGAAATCCTTGCTTTGCGTGAAACCTACTTCGCCGACCCCAGGGACTCCTGCACGGCCTGTAGTGACGAATGCTTGGGCTTATATTCGATCAGTCGCCTTGCCTTCTCGATGCTGCAGTTGGGGCTGTGCGCGATATGGTCCCAGGTGAGGCTGGCATCTGTTTCCGAATGCCTTTGTTTCCACTGTTCCCATGGCAGAAATTTCAGGTTGGCCGGTTGTCCAAACCATTCGGCCATGGATTCGGCATAGCCGCGAAGGGTGAGCGCCTGCGGCGACACCACATGAAAGTTTTCGCCGATGGATTGATTACTGAATTCGATAGACTTGACGAATGCCTGTGCCACATCGGCTGCATGGACGTGATGCAGGGTTTCCAAGCCAAGGTTGGGGAGGAAAACTTCCTTTCTATGTTTTAGCGCATCAAAGACCGCTGGATTCTTGTTGCCCGCAGGATTCACCGGTAGCCATCCAGGCCCAACAATGTGGCCGGGGTGCAGGATAGTGGCGGGGAAGCCGTTGTTGCGAAACTCGTTTAGTAGGTACTTCTCTATCTCCGCCTTCGCAATCCCATAATCGCCGAAGGGATTCCGGGGCTGGTCTTCGATGGTAGGCACCTGCACGGAGTGGCCGTGCACCCAGATCGTGCCGCAGTGCAGGAACTGTTTGATTTTACCGCGCAGGGCTTCCACCAGCTGACGGACGCTGGGGAGCGTGAAGCAGATCAGATCGATTACAATGTCGGGCTGAAGATCCGCGATGGCCGGTCCAAAGGATCCTGTGGCTTCCATGATATCACGGTCGAGGCTGATCATGCGCACCTGGGCCCAGCCGGGATCCTGTTGATAGGGTTGTCTTTGTTGCCGGGTGACGCAGAGAATTTCGTGGCTGGCTTTCACCAGTTCAGGAACCAGGTAGGTGCCGATATGGCCCGTGCCGCCGATGATGACAATTCGCATGGAGGAAACTTTGGATAAAGGTGAGGATGTTGCGGGAAAAGGAGGGAATTCAGGTTCAACATTTTATTGGGAGGAAAACGACAGACCCTTATCTTTGCCGTCCGTTTTAAGGGGGAGTTCCCCCGCAAATGGATCGGTAGTTCAGTTGGTTAGAATGCCGCCCTGTCACGGCGGAGGTCGCGGGTTCGAGTCCCGTCCGGTCCGCACTCGGTCGCTGAAGCGACCTTCCGGGACGCAGTCCACGGAAGTCGCGAAAGAGACTTTCGCCCACCGTAGCTTTAGCGAAGGTGGGTTTTTTATGTGGTCGGATCACGTCCGCAAAGCAAACCCTGATAGTCTCGAGACAGTCAGGGTTTCCTATTTCCTTTTCTCCAGTTCCGATATTTATGTCTAAACCCTTATCTTAGACACCCCTAAACCTATCTAACCAATGAGATCTCTACCGAACCGTAAGTCCATGCATGTCTATGGATTTCCTGGTCATTGCAATTGCTACCTACACTCCGTGCAGGATTAACAAAGGCTGTCAATTGTCCTCTTCAAATGTATCAGCTACTCAATGACAATCGGTGTTTCTCAAAGTTCGGATAACTAATTGATGCTTCATATTCTTGGAAACGTGTTATTCAACTTATCTGGAAGAGCGTCGGCATGTTACATTTAGAGCCTTAGACCGAGGGAAATGCCAGCGCGTACACAGCCGTATTTGCAACTTCGCTAAGTAACGGGCATGAGCTGAAGAAAATGCTTCTAGGAAAATAGCTGTCGTACTTGACATAGACACCTCTTCGGTCGGCAAAGAATAGAAAAGTGAAAGACCAGCCTATTTGAACAACACCTATCATAGGTGGTGTTTTTGCGCTGGATTTCAAGGAATGGTAAGATGGTATTTGCGTTTGCCATTAAATGATGAGTTAGAAAAAGGACTTTTTTGAAAAGCATTTGATCCATCAAGCAATAACAAAATTAAAAAGAGAACCCAAGCTCCACTTGTCATATGAAAAACATCTTCGATTTACATAAAGATATACTCAGCGATTACAAACAGTACATCGACAGCTTTATCAATATTGCTGATGAAAAAATACTTACTAACGTAAAAAAGAATTTTGATTCCGGAAATTTATATCCTGAGCCATTAGTTCAATTCAACCCTTCCTTTGAATCCGGCGGCAGTGTTGAAGATTTGGTAAGGAATGGGGTATTGGTAAAAGACTTTAATAATATTTTCTATGATCGTGAAAATAATGTCATGGTCAATATATAAACACCAAACGGAAGCAATAGTTAAAGGCAACGAAGGTAAAGGCTTTGTGGTCACTTCTGGTACTGGTTCGGGTAAGAGTTTGACTTACATCTCAACAATTTTCAACCACCTTTTAAAAAACCCAAATAGGCCAGGCATAAAAGCAATTATTGTTTATCCTTTAAATGCTTTAATCAATTCTCAGGAAGCCGCGTTAATAGGCTTTGAAGAAAACTACAGAAAACGCACTGGAAGCAGTTTGCCATTCACTTTCGCAAAATATACTGGACAGGAAAAACAAGATGTCAGAGCCAAAGTAATTGCAAATCCTCCAGATATTCTGCTAACCAATTACATGATGTTAGAACTCTTAATGGTCCGTAAGGCAGATGAAGGGTTAAGGAAGTCATTTTTGGATAGCATTGAATTTTTAGTTTATGACGAACTGCATGTTTACAAGGGCAGACAAGGAGCAGATGTATCCCTATTAAACAGAAGAATTAAAGCAGCCGCAAAAAATAAAAATATTCTTTGCATTGGCACATCTGCAACAATGGCTTCGGGCACAATTGATGAGCAAAAAATGGAGGTTGCAAAAGTAGCAACAAGGTTTTTTGCTACCGATTTCTTTCCGACAAACGTGATTGTTGAATCGCTTACATATTCAACAAACGAAGTGCTTCCGACTAAGGAGGAACTACAATCAGCTGTTAGAGCTGAAATAAAAGACTTATCAAAAAAAGCAATACTTGAAAACCCCATTGCAATATGGCTTGAAAGGACCGTCGCTGTTCGAAATGAAGGTGAGCATAAAAGAAGGAATGAACCTAAATCTTTAAAAAGAATTGCAGCAGAGTTATCACTTGAAACGGGAATCAGTGAACCGGAGGCAGAAAAAAGAATTATTGAAATTTTAATTTGGGCCGAATCATTGAATATTGAAAGTGCGAAGGAAAATAAAAAAGACACTATCCTGCCGTTCAAATTACACCAGTTTATTTCCCAAACGGGTTATGTTTATGTAACACTTGAGGATGCTGATAACAGGTTTGTAACCTTAGAGCCCAATCCCTTTGTAAAGCTTTCTGAAAGTGAGCCGGAAGTTCCCGTTTTTCAAACCGTATTTAGCAGGGTCAGTGGCGTCGAGTTCATTTGTGTTAGAAAAGAATTTAGTGACTCAAAATTAATATTTAGAGACTTCAATGAAATTCAAAATCCAAAAAACGAAGATGATCTAAAAGCTAATGATGGCAATAAAGTAAAAAAAGTAAGAAGCCGACTTCAGGATCATTACAAGGATGGCTACATTCTTTTTAATAAGGGATTTCAATTTGATCTAAATGAGTTCCTTGAATTGTTACCAGCCGGCTGGAAAAATAAAGCTGGTGATAAAATCGACCCCACGAAAGACTTTCTACTTCCGAAAGAAATTTATGTATCCAAGGACGGCTCATTTTCCGATGCTCCAAATGGAGGCGATCAAGGCTTGGTACATGCCAGCTCCCCTAATTTACGACCCAACTTGCGGCCTAATTTATTTAGAGCCCAAACTAAGCGAAAAATCAAAACTTATATCTCTAGGCAATGAAGGTCGTTCTACATCAACTACCCTCATTACTCTTCAAACTTTGTTGGCTCTTTACAAACATGGGAAAGTTTTGAAAGAACAAAAACTAATGAGTTTTACCGATAACAGGCAAGATGCTTCCCTTCAAGCCGGGCATTTCAACGATTTCATACAAGTGGTTCATTTACGTTCAGCAATCGAAAAAGTGTTGAAGGGAAGTGATGAACCACTAAAAATATCCGACTTAATATTTAAAGTTCAGGAGGCGCTGAACCTCCCCGAGAAAGATTATGCCACCAACCCCGCTCCAAATCCAAACAGACCGAATGAAGATAACCTGGAAGCCTTAAGAAACTATATTTCATATCGTATTATACAGGACCTTAAAAGAGGCTGGCGTTATATTCTACCAAACCTTGAACAAACTGCTCTTTTAGAAATAACCTATAAAAACATAGATAAAGACTCTGCCGATGAAACACTTTGGAGCACGATTGATTATTTGAAAGACTGGTCAAGTGAAAAAAGGAAAGAATTCCTTCTGCAAATATTAAACTACTTCAGGAATATGTACGCAGTTGACTACGAAATGCTGCGATATGAAAATAGGTTACGGATCGAAAGTGAATTAAACCAGCAACTAAATAAGGAAAAGCTTTGGTCGCTTGATAAGGGAGAAAGATTAGATGCTCCAAATTTTCTTTCCGTGCAGGGTGCCGATAAAGCCACAAGAGACACATTCCTTCAAAGTATTGGGCCATCAAGCCGTTTGGCTCGTTTCATAAAACATGAGTTTAGAAAGCAGGGAATTACACTACGAAGCAGTAATGAATACAATCTATTCATGACTAAGGTTTTGGATGCTCTAGCAGAAGCTCATTATTTGAAGAAGATAAATATTAAGGCAGAAAAGGGGGACAAAGAAGCTTATCAATTAATTCTGTCAAAAGTACTTTGGAAAAAAGGGGACTTGATATATGTAACAACAGACAAGACATCATACATTACTCTGGACGAGGAAATCAAAATCAAACCGCATTTATATTTCCAAAACCTGTATCAGGAGGATTTTTCTAAACTACCAAAATCATATATAGCTGCCGAGCATACTGGGCAAATTAAGAATGAGGATAAAATAGAAAGGGAAGACAAGTTTAACGAGGCCATAGAATTAAGTGCCTTGTATTGCTCCCCTACAATGGAGTTAGGGATTGATATCTCTTCGCTCAACATTGTTCACATGCGCAATGTGCCACCAAGCCCGGCCAATTATGCACAACGTAGTGGCCGCGCCGGTCGTAGCGGCCAATCTGCTTTGGTATTCACTTATGCCTCCAAAGTATCACCACACGACAAGCATTTTTTTGGAAATCCGGTTAAAATGGTTGCTGGTATTGTCCAGGCTCCAAGAATTGACCTCACAAATGAAGAATTAATACGTTCACATCTAAATGCAACGGTGCTATCCTTTTTAAATGCGGAAGAATTTAAACCTTCATTGATTGACTTGATTGACATAGCGGGAGGCACATATAAATTGAAAAGCGACATAAAAGCCAAATATCAGGATGTAATTGATTCAAGTTTTACCGACATAAAGAATTTGGCTTTAAGAGTCGTTGCTAGTATTGATTTTACAGGGATCAGGTGGTTTAATGCGGCATGGTTAGAAACACAGATCAGGACTGTGCCCGATAAGCTAGAAAACTCTTTACTACGTTGGCGAAAAATGTACTTGGACGCTTTGCGGCAAATGAACGAGGCTCATGAAACGCATATAAGCCCCGTAATAAAAGATGCAGAGTTAAAGAAACTGGCCAATATTTCTTACATGCGGGCAAAGGACAGAAAAAGTTTGTTGGAAAATCAATCTGATAAAAACAAAAATTCAACATTATCGGAGTTCTATACTTTTCGTTATTTAGCTTCCGAAGGTTTCCTACCTGGATACAATTTTACCCGTTTACCAATTCGCGTATTCCTGGGTGGCAAGGATAGAAATGAATCTATATCAAGAGCTCGTTTTATTGGGTTGAAGGAGTTTGGCCCGAACAATCTGATTTATCACAACGGTGGTAAGTATAAGGTAAACCGGATTACACCAAATGATGTTTCATTGAACCTAATGGAAATTAAAATTTCAAAGGAAACTCATTATGCTTTCCTTGGTAAAGATGAAGGAAAAGGTAAGAACCAAGATCCAATAACGGGATCCCAATTCACAGCAAGCAACATTGAATTACATCAAAACCTGCTAGAGTTGGAAGAAGCTCAATCCGAGAACTCCGAACGTATTTCATGTATGGAAGAAGTGCGAACTTCCGAAGGCTATGTAACAGAGCTGTATTTGAATTCAACAGACGGTTTGCAAGACGCCACTAAAATCAAACTCACGGTCGACGGAGATGAATTGATGAAACTATTTTATGCTCCGGCCGCAAAGCTCATTTTACTTAACAAAAAGTGGAAACGTGGAAAGGATCCAGGGTTTGATATAGGAACGAAGACTGGCTTTTTTAAAACGAAGAAACAACTAGAAAAGCCAAACCCAGATGATGTCCATGCCAATATAATGCTTTACACCTACGACACTGCCGACGTCCTCTACGTGCAGCCTGTGAAATCACTTGGCTTAACAGAAGAAGGTGTGACAACCATCCAATACGCTTTGGAAAAATCAATTGAGCAAATTTATAACATTGAGCCGGTCGAAATTGATGCCCGATTGATGGGTAGCGAGGAAAACAAAAATATAATGCTTTATGAATCTGCCGAAGGAAGTATTGGCGTATTAAAAGACATTGCCCGTAACCCGGGGAAACTGCGGGAAATATTCTTAAAGGCTTATGAAATATGTGGCTATGACTATGCCACGAAAGGAGACTTATTTCCTACTCGACCTAAATCAAGCTATGAAGACTTATTGTCTTACTACAATCAAATGGACCATACCAAAATTGACCGTCATTCTATTATTGAAGCCTTAGAATTATTAATAGTTTCCAATCCTGATGATACGGTTGGCGGTACGTATGAAGCAAAATACGAGGAACTAAAAAAGAGACTACACCACCGCAGTCCGGGCGAAAAGGTACTGTTGGACTATCTGTTTGAAAACGGCTACCGATTGCCTGATTTTACCAATCACAACATGGAACAGTTTTATGTGCAACCAGACTTTGTCTATGAAAAAGAAAAGGCTTTAGTGTTTGTTGATGGAGGAATACATAAGAAAGCACTTAATAAAGCCGATGATGAAATGAAACGTAAAACAATTGAGTTAGCCGGTTTTGATGTCTTGATTTGGGATGATACCTCAGAAAAAGTTGCATCATTTGTGACAAGAAGGCAAGACATTTTTAGAAAAGTACGCTAAGCATTATGATAGATAGTAAATTAAAAAAACCGGGCAAGCTAGTAAAGTTCAGGGGGCGAAGGTGTGTGGTGCAACCATCATCTGACAATGAAATAGTATTGCTTAAACCCCTTGGTGGTTCTGACGATGAAATGATTTCAGTGTTTGAACCCATATTGCAAGCATTTGATAAATTAGAAGATGACCAATTTGAATTACCTAATAAATCAGACTTAGACAGTTTTCTTACCGCCAAACTTTTATATGATGCTGCAAGACTATCTTTCCGTCAGGTTAGTGGTCCGTTTCGTTGCATGGGTAAACTTTCGTTTCGTCCAAGATCATATCAATTGGTTCCGTTAATTATGGCCTTAAAACAATCTGTCACACGTCTCTTAGTAGCAGATGATGTGGGTGTTGGTAAGACAATTGAGGCCATTTTGATTTTACGGGAACTGTTAGAACGCGGTAGTATAAAATCATTTGCTGTTCTATGTCCTCCGCATTTATGTGAGCAGTGGCAAAATGAATTACTAAACAAACTAGATATAGACGCTGTAATCATTCGTTCAAGCACAGTCGCTGGTTTAGAAAGAAGGATTGTTGGTGATGATACACTGAATGTGTTTAACTATTATCCTTATCAGGTTGTATCTATTGACTATGTAAAAAATGGGTCAGCAAAAATGCCTGCCTTTCTAAAAGATGTGCCTGATTTGGTTATTGTAGATGAAGCCCATACCTGTACTAAAAATCTTGATTTCAAAAAAGCTGGCCAAAGCCAGCAACGGTATGAACTGCTGGAGAAGATTGTTAAAAACGATCAACAACATTTGCTTTTACTGACTGCAACACCACACAGTGGAAAAGATGGAGAATTTAAATCGCTACTAGGGTTGGTGAAGCCTGAATTTGAAACCTACGATTTCGGAGATTTAGAAGCATCAAAAAAGAAAAAAGTAGCCGACCACTTCATACAACGTAAAAGAAAGAACATCGAAAAATGGTTAGATGAGGAAACTCCTTTTCCAAAGCGGAATACTGAAGAATTGCCATATACGCTTTCTGCTTCTTCGGATTATTACAAACTTTACCAGGATGTTCTAAAATTCGCGAGAGGAATCAGCACCGGTGGAGTTACAGAAAATAAAGCCCGGATGAAATACTTTGCCGCCCTTTCCTTATTGAGAGGTGTAATGAGCAGCCCCGCAGCGGGTTTTGAAATGCTTCAAAAAAGAAAAACAAGGATTAGGGAACCTGAAGAAATTACGACGGAAGAGGTATTGGATAATCCAATTGTAGAGAAATGGGACGAACAAGGGGATTCCGAACAGATTGAAGTTATTGAACGTGCCCAACTTACAGAAAGCGAATGGACCACATTAAATCGCCTTGCTAAAAGAGCTGAGGAGCTAACCAAAATTGAGAAAGATCAAAAAGTTAAATTAAGTGCAGAGCAAATCAAACTTTGGATAAATAAAGGTCAAAGTCCAATTGTTTTTTGTCGCTTTATTGCCACTGCACAATATGTTGCAAGAATCCTTAAAGAATATTTGCCTAAAGATGTCGATATACGGGCCATCACCAGTGAGTTGAGTGATGAGGAACGCAGAGAAAAGATTGATGAATTGGGTGAAAGCCCTAAACGGGTCTTAGTTGCCACCGATTGCTTGAGTGAAGGTATCAATCTGCAAGATAAATTTAATGCCATCTTGCATTACGATTTGCCCTGGAATCCGAACCGATTGGAACAAAGGGAGGGCCGTGTTGACCGTTATGGTCAACCGGGATGGATTGATAAAAATGGCGATAGCCAAAATACTATTGATGTAAAAGTATTGTTCGGGGAAGATAACCCTATGGACGTAGTTGTTTTAAAAATCATCATTGAAAAAATAAAGCGAATTCAAAATACATCTGGGGTAAGCATTGCATTGGCCGACGATAACCGCTCAGTAATGGATAAAGTACTAAGAGAGGTGTTGCTAAATCCTGAAAACGCACAAAACAAGTTTTCAAAGCAGATAAAATTGGACTTCGGGGCAACTCCTGAATTAGATGAGTTAGATGTCGCTATCACTCATGAAATTGAAACCGCACGAGAAAAAGCTGAAAAAATTAGGTCAATATTTGCTCACGAAAGTATTATGCCTGACGAAGTAAAAAGAGACCTGCGTGAAGTTGATGAAGCCATTGGAGATGTGGCCACCTTGGAGACATTTGTGCTTGCAGCCGGAAACCTATTAGGCGCAAATTTTGATAAAACACAAGGCGGGTACATTTTTAAGAAGTTAAATATGGACGATTGGATGGCATCTGCTTTGGGGCAAGGAGATAAAATTCATATTTCATTCCATTCTCCTACGCCACAAGGATTTCGGTATATAGGTCGTAATCATCGTTTTGTTGAGCAGCTATGCCACCGCATTATTGCTAACTCCCTTGACAAAGAACGAAAAGGGAATAAAGCAGCCAGGGCCTCCGTATTCCGCACAGACGCGGTTAATACGCAAACCACTCTAATTCAATTCCGTGTGCGAAATGTAATTCGTGAAGCAAGCAGGCAACACGAAATGGTTTCGGAAGAAATGTTCCTTTGGGGCTACGAGCAAACACCTGATGGCATTCATCCTGTGGACATTGACCAATGCAAAATACTATTGCATACTTCAAGCGCATTAGATATTAGCACTGAAAGGCAGGAAATTCTTTTTGAACAAGAACTACAACATTTTGAAGAACTACATACTGACTTTATTTCGGTGGTAGCGAAGCGTTCTGATGAATTGGTGAATGCACATACCCGTTTTGCAAAGTACATAGGCGCTAACAGGTTTGAGGCAGTCACTCCTGTCTTGCCTCCTGACATTTTAGGGGTATATGTTTTAGTTCCCAATCCAAAAATCAAAGCAAGACATTAAGTATGAATTTCCCGTCAATAGACATCCAAGGCTCCGTTCTCTCCACCAACTTGCTTGCCAAAATACGCAGTGAACAGGCAACGTTTCAGCAGGGCAAAGATTTTAATCCTGATTTGACGAATGCCAAATTGAAGGATGAAATTAGCCTTGCATGGCAGGAAGCCAAGGGACAATGGACTATTTATCAAAGCAAATTAACCCGATTAAAGGATGGCGAAACTGGAACGACCGAAACTCGAAATTTTTGGATTTCCCCTTTGCTTACCAATCTCGGCTACAACCTCACTTTCAACAGAACATCCGAAGAACTTAACGGCAAATCATTTCCTATTGGTTACCGTGATAGCAGCTTAGATAATTTCCCGGTGTATGTAGGCGGTTACCACGAATCGTTGGATAAAAGACCGGAAAATAAACAACTACGTGTGTCACCTCATGCTATGGTTCAAGAGTACCTCAATTACAGTGAGTATCTGTATGGCATGGTTACGAACGGCCGCCAACTGCGTTTGCTTCGTGATGCCAGCCGCATTACACGGTTGAGCTATGTTGAGTTCAATCTGGAGAAAATGATGGAAGAGGATCTGTATTCCGATTTCGTTATTCTGTACCGTGTGCTTCATGCCAGTCGTATGCCCAAAAGGGTCGACGGAGGCACCGACAGCATCATAGAGAAATACCATCACGAAGGTTTGGAAGCCGGTAGCACTATCCGCAATAAATTAGGCGAAGCAGTTAAAGGCGCTATCAAGAACTTAGCTAATGGATTTATCAACCACCCTAATAATGGAGCACTTCGTGGGGCTGTTACCGCCGGAAATATTAATACAGATGAATATTACCGCCATCAGTTGCGGATAATCTACCGCTTACTTTTTTTGTTTGTCATTGAAGAAAGAAATCTTGTTTATGCCGATAGCAAAACAGCGGATACTAAACGTTTCAATCAAATCTATTTCAACTACTACAGCCTGCTGCGCCTACGGAAATTAGCCAAAAAACTACTGCCTCCAGAAGCCAACCGCCATTACGATCTGTGGCAAAGCCTGGTGAGCACCTTTTCCTTGTTTGAGAAAAACGAAATTGGCGAAAAGCTCGGCATCATGAGCCTGCAAGGTGATTTATTTGGCTACCATGCCATCAGTAATAATCAATACGATTTGCACAAATGCTACCTGAACAACGCGGTACTATTAAATATAATTAAGTCGCTCAGCTATTTTGAAAACGACAATGGCGTACTAATAGCCGTGAATTATGGCGGGCTTGATGTAGAAGAATTTGGCTCTGTGTACGAAGGTTTGCTTGAATTAAAATTGGAGTTCAACAAACTAGAAGGCTCTGACAATTATTCGGTAAACTGGAAAAAGCAAGACGGTGGGAGGGAGTTTCAGTCTCACTATACACCGGAAGAACTTGTGCAGCCGTTAATTAAACACTCTTTAGACTACCTCATTGAAGATATATTGCTGCTTTACTCTCAAAAGAAAGTAAGCAAGGAAAATACGATTAAGGCTTTGTTGAAATTAAAGATATGCGATGTTGCCTGCGGGAGCGGCCATATTTTGTTAAGTGCCGCCCGTCGAATCGCATTGGCTGTTGCCAGGGTGCAAACCGATGAAGACCAGCCCAACCCTTTGTCCATTCGCAAAGCAATGAAAGATGTAGTACGAAATTGTATCTATGGTGTAGATAAAAACCCATTGGCGGTTGAGCTATGTAAAATTGCGCTGTGGCTGGAAGCATACAATCCCGGAGAGCCGCTTAACTTTTTGGACCACCATATAAAATGCGGCGATGCTATTGTTGGCCTGGGACACCGCAGCGAATTAGAAAAAGGGATAGCAGATGAAGCGTTTAAAACCCTTGCGGTAGATGATAAAGACATTTCTAAAACATGGAGGGATAAAAATCTAAAAGATCGAAAAGACAGAGTTACGAAAACGGTACAATTAAAAGCGGAGTTTGAAAAAGGCACAGAAAGTTCTGTGGAGCAAGCAATGGCAGAATACAGAATATTTAACGAACTGCGGGAAACCACGCCGGATGAAATAGAACGCAAAGGGAAAGCCTACAAAAGGTTTATTGATGGCAAAGGCTACAGTTTCTTGAAAGCGATGGCCGATACTCAGGTAGCCCAATTCTTCATTCCTAAAACCGAGGCCAATAAAGATTACCTGATGACCGATGCCGATTTCCGCCTGATACTAAGCGGATATAAAAGTTGGCAGAATAGAAAAATAGCTAAAGCGACAGCAGTGGCATTTGAGCTAAGATTCTTTCATTGGTTTATTGAGTTCCCAGAAGTAGTTAATCAGAATGGGTTCGACTGTATACTTGGAAATCCTCCATATTTGGGAGGGAGTAAAATATCCAATAGTTTTGGCGACAATTACCTGAATTCTTTGCGATACTATTATCCTTTTGCAAAAGGATGGACTGATCTTGTTGGATTCTTTGTTAGAAGAGATTTTGAAATTGTAAGTATCAATGGTTTCATTTCGTTAATCACGACAAACACAATTGCACAAGGTGATACAAGAGAAGGTTGTTTCGAACATATTCTTAATTTAAAAGGGAAATTTGTTTTTGCAATAAAATCAAAAAGTTGGCCAGGAAGTGCTAACGTAGATGTTTCCATATTTTCCCTTACTAAGAAAGAATGGATCAAACCTATTTATTTGAACAGTTCGAAGGTTGATTATATTTCATCATTTTTGGATAGTGATGATGCTCCGGGAAAGTATTCATTAGTAATTAATGAGGGAAAGTGTTTTAAGGGATTTGAAATTAATGGAGAAGGATTTATACTTGATGCAAGCGAAGCAATTGATATTCTATTAGACAATCATTATAGTTCAATTGTGCTTCCTTATTGTGTTGGTGATGATATAGCCTCGAAACCAAATCAGGAAACAAGAAGATATGTAATTTATTTTGATGAATTCAACTATATGGAAGCGTCTGAGTATCCGATAACTTTGAATATTTTGAAAGAAAGGGTTTATCCTGAAAGAGTTAAAAAGGACGTAAAGAAATATCCAAGACTCGTTAATGAATGGTGGAAATTTTGGATGAACAAGAAAGATTTAAGAGATAAACTAAAGACAGAAAATCAGGCATTAGTAATGTCACGAGTGGCGAAATACACACAATTTAGTCTTCTAAAGACAACTCAAATATTTTCAGAACAAGTCATAGTCGTTATCCCTTTCAATTGGAAAGTATTCGCATGTCTAAATTCCTCACTCCATAATGAATGGTCATGGAAGATGAGTTCTACAATGGGAACGTCAACGATAAGATATTCTGCATCAGATTGCTTTGAAACCTTCCCATTTCCGGGAAACTTTTCGATACAACAAAAACAGAAATTAGAAACCATTGGCGAAGCCTACCAAGAACACCGCAGGCAACTTATGTTAGGCATGCTATTGGGCCTTACCAAAACATATAATCTGTTTCACAGCAATACCATTAACGGCCAAAGAATAAATGATAACGATAAACAGATATCATCGCTGCAAAAGCATTTAGAAAGAAATTCTAACTCGATTTCATGCGACGAATCTATACAAGGTATTTTAAAACTCCGCCAGCTCCATGTTCAAATGGATGAGGCCGTTTTGGCAGCCTATGGTTGGAGGGATATAGCATTGAAACACGATTTTTACGAAGTAGATTATTTACCGGAAAATGACAGGGTTCGTTTTACTATTCATTCCGATGCCAGGAAAGAGGTGTTAAAACGGTTGTTGGAATTGAATCATAAGATACATGAGGAGGAAGTAAAAGCAGGGCTATGGGAAAAGAAAGGTGGCAAGGCTAAAGCATATATTAGTGCAGAAGAAAAATTGAATATTGCCGCGGAGCCAGATAATAAGTTCGGGGGCTTGTTTAATCAGGAATAAAATAATTTAGTCATGAATTTGAGATTCAAAACCGACAACCATTAAAGTTACGCAACGAAGATAGAATAGTGGTGTCACCCTTATACAAAGATTAATTTCCGCGATGCTTGTCAAATATCAAGGGAAACGGTTTCCTTACAAATGGTGAGGCATTAACAGATCAAAAGAATTACTCTAAACTAAATAAGATTTACAGGTAAAGCAATTTGATAATTGATAAGACACATAATGTTGTTGGTTAGCTTTCTGAAACGAAGCAAAATAAAATATGGACAATAATTTGAAACCAACCACCGTAAGGGAATTACTTGGGCAACACTTTTACATTCCCTATTATCAACGAGGGTACAGATGGACTAAAAAACAGGTAAAGGAATTGCTTGATGACATCTGGGACTTTGCCAAGTTGCAAAAGAAAGAAGATGGCAGTTTCTATTGCTTACAACCTATAGTAGTAATTCCTAAAACCTGGATTGAAAATAACACAGCGCTTGCCGGGTATGAAGTAATAGATGGCCAGCAAAGGCTAACCACTATATACATTATTCTGAATTATTTAATGAAGGAACATTTACTGGCTCAATCATTAATAAGTCACTATGGTAAAGATGTATTCACATTGCGGTACGAGACAAGAAAAGGAAGTGATGAATTTCTTAAGAATATTAAAAAAAGCGATGAGAATATTGATTATTATCACATGTGGGAATCTTACCGCACTGTCAAGGACTGGTTTACTGATCAAAATGATTTTAAAGACTTGAATGATAAAACTAGATTTTTAGCTACTCTTTTAGGAAAGCGTGATATAGAATACTCTGTTCAGTTTATTTGGTATGAAATCTACCGGAAACAGACGGACGAAGAAAACATAAACCTCTTTAACCGGTTAAATATCGGAAAAATACCTCTAACTAATGCGGAGTTAGTAAAGGCCCTTTTTTTATCAGAAAAGAGTTTTGAAGGCTTGGGCTCAGATGTGATGTTGTCTCGAAAAAATCAAATAGCGCATTTATGGGATGAGATGGAACAATCTTTAAACGATATAAGCTTTTGGAGCTTTATTACAAATAAAAAAAAGGATGATTTTAGTACCAAGATAGAATTACTGCTGGATATTAATGCTGGTAAAAAGAAACACCATAAGGACCCAGTATATACTTTTCTCTTTTTCTTAAATGAAAGCAAAAGGCCAGGCGTTAAGTTGTGGCAGCTATGGCTTGATATTGAAAGTTGCTTTTTAACTTTAAAACAGTGGCACTCAGACCGGAATTTATATCACAGAATCGGCTATTTAATAACTGTGGGCGAACCAATTGAAGATCTGGTGGCCCTATCTTATCAAAATCGAAAGGATATATTTGAAGAAAGGGTCAACGAAAGAATTGCAACGCATGTCAGAAATGATTATAAGGAGTTGAAATATAATAAGGAAAGTAAAGCTATTGAAAAAGTATTGTTGTTGTTTAATGTGGAAACAACACGGCAAAGCGATAATGTGAATGAATTTTATCCTTTTAGATTTCATAAAGGGATACATTGGAGCCTTGAACACATACATGCACAAAACTCCGAAGCTTTTAGTAAAACAGATAGTAATCCATGGCATGAATGGTTAAAGTTTCATAAAGAGGTTTTAACAGACATGCTGGAAACAGAAAACAATCCTGAACGGAAGAATTTGATTCAAGCTTTGATTAAAGAGTTTGACCACATTTCCAATGAAAAATTGAGCTGGTTGATATTTGAACAACTCCATCAAAAAACGGTATCGTTTTTTACGCTTTCCGAGGATAATAAACAACAGTTTGACATTCACTCAATATCCAATTTAGCACTTCTTGGGCGAGATGACAACTCTGCCTTAAACAATTCAGTTTTTGAAGTCAAACGCAGGGAATTAATCAGGCTTGATAAAACCGGCAATTATATTCCGATATGTACCAAACGAACATTTTTCAAATACTACAACGACAAAAACTTTACGGAGCAAAGTTATTTTTGGAGCAGTAATGATCAAGGGCACTACCTGACTGAAATTGAAAATAAGATCAGGCCATACTTATTATTAAAGAATTCAAAGAATGGCAATTAGTTTTTGGCAGCTAATCCAGGACAATAAGATTGAGATACCTTCAATCCAAAGAGATTTTGCACAGGGCAGAATGACTGGTAAAGTACCTTCCATTAGAAAGCGATTTTTAGATGCCATTTTTGAGGCGTTGGACGAAGATAACGGAATTATCGAATTAGATTTTGTGTATGGATATGTAAAGCAAATTGACAATAGCAATAAAGTAAAGTATATGCCTTTGGATGGCCAACAGAGGCTTACTACATTGTTTTTGCTACATTGGTTTGTTGCTTATTCTGAGAACAAGTTAACAGAGACAAAAGAAATACTTTTAAAGTTTAATTATGCTACCCGGCACAGCACTGAAGTATTTTGCGAATGTTTAGTAGCAAAGAGTATTGAAGAAACTAAAACAAGTATCAAAGAGACAATTATAGATCAGAAATGGTTTTTTAATTCCTGGTTAAATGATCCTTCTGTTTTATCTATGCTGGTGGTACTTGATGAAATACAAAGAAGATATAATAGGGCAGTTCCGTTGTGGGATAAATTAACATCAGAAACCTCAGCAATCGTTTTTCACAATTTATCTATGGATAAATTTGGTTTAAGCGATGAGTTATATATAAAAATGAATTCAAGGGGAAAGGAGCTCACGGAGTTTGAAGTTTTTAAATCAAATTTTAGCGACTTAATACCGTCAGATATTACAGAGGAATTTAAACATAAAATAGACACTTCATGGTCTGACCTGTTTTGGAGTATTTATAAAAACGAAGAAGTAAAAGAATTTGATGATTTAGCCTTAAAAGCAGATGAAGCTTTTTTGAGATTTTATGAATATGTAACAAATATTTTAATTAGCCTGCATGAGATAGATATTCACAATCAAACGGATCTTTTAGAAATTGCAGAATACGTTTATAAACATAATCTGGAAAATGTCACTTATTTGTTTCGATGCCTTGAGGTAATCACCTCGCAGGAGAAGGCAAAATACAATCTATTTCTTTCTTCGTTTTACTCGGAGGCTAATAAATTTCTAGGTAATAATGTGAGATTGTTTTTTGAAAGTTCTTCGTCCAATTTATTTACAAAATGTGCAAAGTTATATACCTCAACAGCTGACAGAAACCCTTTTTCAATTGGCGAACAGCTACTGTTTTTTGCGTGCCTTACTCACCTGTTAAATAACACCGAAGATTTTACTACAAGGGTAAGAATAGTAAGGAACTTAATAGCTAATTCAGGGGATAACATCAGAAAGGAAAACATGGGGGTTTTACTGAAGGAAACTGAAAGCATAATTCGGACTGGATCAATAAATCGAAATTCTGTTTTTACAGATTATCAAATATTAGAAGAAATTCAGAAGACAGAGTTTAGAAATGATAACAAGGATTTAATTAAAGCACTAAATTATTTAGAAGATCATTATCTGCTAGTAGGGTGTTTGTATATGTTTAATTTAAATACTGAATTAAGAGAATATTCTACTGCTTTCATCAAGCTTTTTGAGTCGAATCCATTAGATAAAATTAGTGCGGCCCTTTTGTGTGTAGGAGATTATTCTCAACAGTATGATTGGAAATGGAGAATAGGAAACATCCAACCTAGTACCTGGAATGAATTGTTTACTCCAAGCAGAAATAGAAAGAATATTGACACAACAAAAGCCATCCTAAACGAGATATTGAGGAAGATGCTTATAAAAGATTTTGATATTGATAATTTTATTTCTCAGACGCTAAAATATTATTCAGCAAAACCTAAAGACTGGCGATACTATTTCATCAAGTATGAAATAATGAGAAATTACTCCAATTCGATCGGCTTTTACAATTGGGCAAACCAATCTTCGATGTTATATGAAATCATTAAATTACGAAGGACCGGCTATAAAGGAAGCGCCTTTTTTTGGAATCCGTTTTTACTATGTCTTTGGGACATAAATAAAGCTGTTGCTAGTTTGGACGATTATGGGGGTCCTTTAATAATGAACACCCACGGCGTAAAGATGACCTGCATTGATAAAGGTTATAAGTTTGAATTCGAAGGAGATAATTTGAATACAATTGTGTATTTTAGGCAAGAGCTAAAACTGGATGAAAACGATGTGTATGTACTACCTCAAGATGAAAATGGTTTAGACCTCGTAGATAGAATAGCAAAAGGGAATGAGATAATTTCGATGATGACAACAAAGTCTCAATGATAAACTCAAATAATAAGTATCAATTGTTCCGGTTTTTTGAAACAGTTAATCACTTCAATTGCCATTGACAAAGTACCAGTTTCAATAGCATACAGGTCAATGTTTTCCAACTGACATATCCAACGGGAATACTAATGCCATGTCTATAAGCATAGGAGAATGGAAATTTGTTCTGGAAATAAATATGAATGAGCCTTATTATTTGAAGAGGGTATTTAATATCAGTACTATTTGGCCTGAATTATATTTTATAAATCTTGAAAGACTGCAGGAATTATTGTAACAGTAATACTATGAATTTGGTGGGCGTATTTTGGCCAGCGATTTAAATAAACAATTGGGGCTAATGGATATGTTAAAGGAACAAGAAATAGTTGATGAACTCGGATTGCAACCATTAATAGAGTTGTTGAGGGATATACTATCGCGAGGCAATTCAACCTCCAAAGAAGAACTTAGAATCGTTGTTTCAGCAGGATCTCTGGAGAATACAAGAAAATTTAGTTACACCATTCTGAATAGTGCATATTCCTTAAACAGAGAAATTTTGTTGATACGATGAACAATTTAGTAAATGCAGATACAGCTCCTACCTACATTACTGTAGATTATGCAAGTATTTATTAAACATATATTTAGAAAAGAATAACTTTGGACAACAGCTTTTCAATCATAATAGATGGCCGCATTTTATGCTCAGTGACCGGATAAATCGAATCAAAGAGATTTTAGTAATCCAGATGAAACTCAAGTGTGGCTGCTGGAAAACTCGAAAGGAATACTGCAGCAATTACCGCAATGTGTAATAACAAAACTCAGGCTCATTTGAAAGAGCTCAAAAAGGTTTGTAGGATCCTTAATGTAGATCTTCGGGAATTAGCTGTGGGACCTAAACGATGCCAAAAAGTAAAAAAAGAGTGAACATTTTAAGATGAAAGAAAATATTCAAGAAAACTCTATAGAATACAAAACAAAAGAAACTCCAAGTGAATATGCGGATCGGCTCGGGAATTATTACACCTTAATTGTAACTGATGAACACAAGAAATCAAATGGACAATTTTTTACGCCATTAAAGATTTCTCATTTCATGGCTTCTTTTGCCACCATAGACAAGGAGAAAATTAAGATTTTAGATCCCGGATGTGGGATTGGAATTTTATCAACTGCCCTCATAGAATCACTTGTGGCTAAATCTGTTAAAGTAAAAACAATTGAATTAGTTGTGTTTGAAACCGACGTAAATATTTTACCACTTGCAGAAACCTGTTTTGAACATCTGAGAATATGGCTAAACAATAAAGGAATAAATATCAGTATATTTCTTTGCAAAAACGACTTCATATTACATAACACTAATATTCTAAACAATCATACTACTATAAACGAGGGTTATGATATAGTAATTTCAAACCCTCCTTATTTCAAACTACCAAAAAACGACGAAAGAGCCATTGCAGCCAAATCTGTGATTTATGGTCAACCTAATATTTATTCTATTTTTTTACTAATCGCAGCAAAGCTCCTTAATTCAGGCGGCCAGCTTATTTTTATTACTCCAAGAAGCTTTTGTTCTGGAAACTATTTCCGACTATTCAGAGAACAATTCTTTTCCCTGGTGGATATAAAGGAAGTTCATCTATTCAATTCAAGAAAATCAGCTTTCAAAAAAGATAAGGTACTTCAAGAAAATGTTATCATAAGCGCTAAGCTGAGAGAAAATGTTGATAACGAAGGTAAGACAGTAACAGTATCGAGATCTCTAGGAATAGATGATCTAAATGACCGATTCACTAAAATATACCACTTACAAAAGCTTATAGATTTCAATTCCTATCAAAAGATTCTACATCTGCCGGCTTCCAAAGGCGATGAAATAGTTATTGACACATTTAGATCATGGACTGGCTCATTAAACTTATATAACTTAGAAATATCTACAGGGCCGGTCGTCGATTTTCGAAGCGAAAAAATGATTCGCTTTAAAGAAGTAAAAACAGCAGTCCCCTTAATTTGGCTTCACAATATTGATTCAATGGCTGTTAAATGGCCTTTGAATACATATAAAGGAAAAAAGAAAGGACAATATATAATCAATGACCACACATCTTTTTCTCGACTGGTTCGAAACCGCAACTATGTTTTCCTTCGGAGATTTAGCACAAAAGATGATAGTAGGAGGTTAATTGCTGCGCCTCATTTCAAGGGGGAGTTTTCCGAATTTCCTATGCTAGGAATAGAAAATCATCTTAACTACATATACGACAAAAACGGAGAGCTTACTATTCATCAAGCATTTGGGTTAGCAGCGATCTTAAACAGTAATTTATTTGACCTATATTTCAGAACGTTTAATGGTAATATCAATGTTAGCGCCACTGAATTAAGGGACTTCCCATTGCCCGACTTTCGATTAATTCAAACCTTAGGAGAGCGACTAAAAAAGAAGCTAGAAATACCGACAACAGATGATATTGACAAACTTATGTCGGAAATATTTAATCTTTCAATCGATGTAACGAGTTTTTATGAATAATAAAATAAAGGAAGCCCAGGAAATACTTAAGGAATTCGGGCTGCCGGAAACTCAACAGAATAAAATTTGTGCTTTAACTTTACTGGCATTGGCGGGTATTAAGCCCCATGACAATTGGATTGACGCAACAGCTGAAAGGCTGACACTTTCTAAAGACATCATGGAATTCGTAAATGAGTATTATAATGCAGATTATAAACCAAATACTCGGGAGTCTTTCAGGAAAGTTGCGCTTAAGCCTTTTGTTGAAAATAATATTGCGGTACTAAATCCTGACGATCCGGACCTTAGCCTCACAAGTTCGCGAACACACTACGCCATTTCCGAAATTTGTTTAAAAGCATTAAAGGCTTTCAATACTCCTCGATGGACGAGAGCCGTTGAAGAGTTTAAGAAGAAACAATTTCCGCAAAATTCGCCGTCAGAAATACTGCTCCGCAAAGTGGTTATCGAAAACTACAAGTCGATATTTAATGATACAATTGATTTGGGTAGATTCAACGTATTTATAGGTGTAAATGGATGTGGTAAAAGTAATATTTTGGAAGCAATTGCAACAGCAGGCTCGTCAATAGCAAGTGACCTCAACTTCGAAGGCCTCTACAGCCGAGGTGTAAGAATTGCGCGACCGGATTTAACTGTAAGCTCTTTTTTGTCAACTCAAAAAAAAGATACTATTGATATAAAACTGAGGTTTCAAGGTGTTTCTGAGACCGATAGCTATAATATTTCATTACAACCAGAAAATCCGATTGATATTTATACTCAATGGCGAGATATTAACCATGATTTCAATTTAATCTCTGGAGAGAGTGTTGCTGGTTTAATTCAGAAAATCATAAGTGACATTTACGGAGAAGTTTTGGCAACTGTTCAATTAAATGAAAAACAATTAATGTTGGAAGTTAACAAGCGGTTATCTTCCGCGCAGCTTGCTTCATTTAAAAATACACCTTTTCATGCCTTACTCTCAAATTTCGCAATATTTGATCTAAATACAAAATCATTACGGGGTGTGATACCTGCTGATAGTAGGAAAACACCACTAGGAATAAATGGCGAAGGTTTAGACCTGTTGATTTCAAACTTCAATCCTTATGAGAGAAGTGTACTAAATGAGTGTGGAGAGTTTTTTGATTGGCTTGATTCAATATTTAGTGATCAGGATACCAAAGTTAAAATTGAGGGACTAAAACCAGGTAGAAGTTCCTCAACATTATATTTTACGGATAAGTATATGCAGAAACAGAATAATACTTTTTCTGCCGAAAACTCGAATGAAGGTATTCTTCACATTCTTTTTTACATAGCACTATTTATCAGTAATAAAACACCCAATCTTTTTGCAATTGACAATATTGAAACTGCCTTGAATCCTAAACTGTGTCAGAAATTGATTGTAACCCTGGTTAAACTTGCAAAAGAAAGAGGCAAACAAGCGCTTGTAACTACGCACAACCCAGCGATATTGGATGGGCTCAATTTATTTGATGACGAACAGCGCCTCTTTGTTGTTTATAGAGATAGTGGAGGGAAAACAAGAACACGGAGAATAAAATTCAAAAGCGATTTAAGTGATAAAAAGTTCAAGTTGTCAGAAATGTGGTTAAATGGTTCACTAGGTGCTATCCCCAAAAGTTTTTAAATGAGAGTAGGAGTTATTTCAGAAGGTGGTGCTGATAGGGCGGTTATTATCAATATATTAACTGGTTTGATCGGAATTGATAAAAGTGACATTGAGCCACTTAGGCCAAGGGACAAAAGTGACGAAACAGATAGAGCGGTTGCAGATCGACGTACTTTTGGCGGTTGGCAAGCTGTAAAAGAAGAGTGCGAGACGCGCATCCAGATAGACGAGTTTCTGGCAATTGAAGGACAGGATTACATAGTCATTCACCTTGACACCGCTGAAGCTGATGATTACCCAGTTGTAAGACCAGACAAAACAAGAGCTGAGTACTGTTTGGAGTTAAGAAATAGTGTAATAGACAGGATTAATAATTGGCTCAACATTGATATATCACAACAATTATTGTATGCGATTGCTATTGAAGAAATGGATGCCTGGGTACTGACTATATATGATCCCAAGGATTCATTAAAATCAGCGAACCCAAAAGAAAAACTTAGCAGAGTTCTATCACGATTAGCCCTGGATTCGTCATCTAATTTTGATAATTTCCTAGAAATTAGTAAACCTCTATCAAAATTTAAAGAAATTCAACGTGGAAGGTTTCTCGAACGAAATTGTAGCCTAAATGCATTTTTTGAAGAAATTCAAACTAAGGTATTACCAAAATTAGAAAAGGACTAAAATGAAACCGCAACCTACCCCAACATATTACCTGGTTTCATAATATCCATAGAAACAGGAATAGATTTGAAAGAATGGATGGAAGAGTACAATGAACGACGACTACATGAATCATTGAAAAATTTAACACCCGCTGAACGGAGCGATAACATTGTAAATTCCTAGCATCCTGACCACCATTCCTGCGATGTTGACCACCCTTCATGCGGCAGTCATTTTCTGTAATTATTTCGAAGAACTGGATGTACAAAAATAAGGTTCTACTTTTTTCTCAATGACTCGCCTTTCAGTTCAAGCCGGTGTGCAGTATGTACCATTCTGTCGAGGATGGCGTCAGCCACTGTACTGTCGCCGATTACTTCATACCATTTGGCAACGGGTAACTGCGAAGCAATGATGGTGGACTTTCTTCCGTGCCGGTCTTCGATGATCTCCAGCAGGATCATTCTGGCGGTGGTATCGAGTTGTTGCAAACCAAAATCATCGAGGATCAGCAGGTCATACTTTTCTATTTTAGCCATTTCCCGTGCGTAAGATCCGTCGGCCTTCATCATTTTAAGTTTAGAGAACAGCTTTTGGGTATTGAAGTATAACGTGCGGTATCCCAACTGACAGGCCTGATGGCCGAAGGCCGAAGCCAGGTAAGATTTACCTACACCGGTTGCGCCGGTGATCAATATGTTGTCTTTCTTGTCGATAAAACTTCCGTCCGCAAGTCTGATCACCTGTGTTTTCTCCAGCCCCCGGCTGGCGGTAAAATTAAGTTCTTCGATACTGGCGGAGTAGCGGAAGCGGGCCAGTCTGGTATGGCGGTCGATCTTTTTATTTTCCCGGTCTTCCCATTCTGATTGAATCAGGATATTGATGAGTTCATCATGTGTGAGATCATGATGTTGTCTGCTGTCCAGCATGGACTGATAGCTGCGCAGCATTCCGTGTAGTTTAAGATGAGACATCTTGTTTAAAACTGTACTGTTCATAACGTGTAGTGTTTAAAATTTAATAGATGATCATTATTGATAAGCCTCCGGGCCGCGGATATTATCATGTGCGGGGAGAGGATCGGGTGATGTGTCCTCATCGCCGAAGGCGACCTTGTCCAACCCGCATTGAAGGATCTTTTTGATTATAGTATAGTTATAGGCGCCGTAAAAAGTAGCGCGTTCAATGGCATGGATGAACCGCTGGCGGCCTACTTTCTTTTCATAGCTGAGGATCCCTACGCAACTGCGGTAAGCCTGCTCGGGATAAGTAGCGGACAGCAGGATGCGGTTGATATAATCGGCGACCACCGCAGAGATGGAGGCTGCCCAGCCGATAAATTTATCCGGGTTCCAATCACTTACGAACTGATGAGCGGAAGCCATATGTTCATGGATCGTGGAATGACCGAACTGTTTGGTGCTGTACCGGTGGTAGGCGATGCGTTCCCGGTTATAAAATACCGATACCTGCGATACCGACCAGATCACTTTGACCCTGCGCCCGATGAACCGGTAGGGAACACTGTAGTAATGCTTGCAAAGCTGGATATAGCCATTCTTCATCACCGTCGCTTCTTTGGATTGCTTGATCTGGTAACGGTCGGCAGCAAGTTGGCCAAGCAAATGCTTTTCTTCCTGTTCAAAAAGCGTTCTTCTGCTGAGGGGCCGCTGCTGGAAGTGTTTGTCGTTATGTACGATCAATAGGTCACCGATCGCTTCATTGAGTGCTTTAAGGCTATGGAAGACCTGGTTGCGTAGCGGTGCAAAGACGCGCGAGTAAGCGATATTCACCGCCCGTTCCACATGTGCTTTATCCTGTGGCTTATAACTTCTGGTGGGCATCACGGTAGTGCCGTAATGGTTGGCAAAATCAAGAAATGAACTGTTAAGCTCGGCTTCGTACTTATCGGCTTTGATAACGGCGCTTTTGAGGTTGTCAGGGATCAGCACCTGCGGTACACCGCCAAAAAAGTGAAGGGCGTTCTCAGTGGCCGCAATAAAATCTTCCTTGCGTTGGGAAGGTACAGCCTGCACGTAGGTCAGCTGACTATACCCCAGGATAGCGACATACACTTCCACTTCGGTTACCTCTCCGGTAACCGGATCAATAACAGCCAGTTTTTTGCCTGTATAATCAATGAAAAGCTTATCGCCGGGTTTATACTCAAAGCGCATAGAACCATTCTGACTGATCTTATATTGCTTAAAATGATCGCAGAACCTGGAATAACTAAACCCGTCAGCGTGTTTTTGTTTGTATTCTCCCCATAGTATCCAGCGGGTAACGCCGGTGCGATGGAGTTCCTTTTCCATGTAAGGGAACAGGGCTGATAATGCGGCCAGGCGCTGTTCATCTCCTGGATCAGGATCGGCCAGCATTGCTTCAAGCTCTTCATCGGGCAATTGCAGAAGCGCTTCGGCACTTAGTTCCCTGATCTCAATAAGCCTCAGGTATTTTTTTACTGTATTACGCGAAATGTCGACCGCTTTGGCAATCGCCTGCAGTGCTACTCCGTCGCCGCGAAGCCTGATGATCTGTTTTAGTTTACTCATGATAATCGTTTTTCCAGCCATCGGTTGCAGTCTTTAAATGAAAAACTGCAAAGCAAAACGATTACAGAAAATGGAAACCGGGGTGGTCAGTATCGTCGGAATGTCAGACCCAACTGGTCAATCAGGGTGGTCAGCATTGCCGGAATGACAGCTTTTATTACCTACAAGAGGTGGTCAATATCGCAGGAATGATCCTATCCTACTTCGCAAAAGCAGGTGGTCAGCATCATCGGAATAAGATGGTCAAGATGATGAGAATGGATGGTCAGTATGCGTGGGAATATACAACATTATTAACAACGAAAATTGCTATCCAAAAACTGTTTGAGAAAAGGGGTACTTACAATGCAGGGCGAAGAAAAATCGAATGCGAGAAGCACTTTTTACTTAAGGATTGCTGGAGGACGAACAGATCTCCCAGGGGTTTGTAAACTTTGAATTGGCGGCAGAGCTGTAAAAGCGTATGAATCGTCATTTGCCACTTGCCCCCAGAAAGCTTATGCCCCTTTTGGATTCAATGGCAAGCAATTCATCATAGCTGACTTCATTCACTATTAATTGGGGAATTGTGCAAAGAACCGCCTGAGCTATTGCTTTGCTATACGGAAAGATGATGTTCTCTGGATTCCTAACGAGTTCTTTTGAATTTTTATCGATAACAATTTTAACAGCCGATGTGTTATTTAAAGCGATCATGATTTCCCCCCGGTAGCCGGAGTCTATTACCCCCATTCGCGTCGATAAACCGATAGACCCGGTGCTGCTGCGCTCTTTAATAAATAATACAAAGCTTACTGGAAATGCAACTGCGATCCCCGTTGGAATGAGGCGAATATCACCGGGGTTCAGTTCTATACGCGCATCTTCGAAGCATGCGTATATATCGTACCCCGAATCCTCAGGTCTTTTAGAAGGAATGATGCCGCCAGGTTTTGTCTTTGCAAAATAAAGAAAGTCATGGTTCCTCATGTGCGAATAATTCAGTGTATAACAAATAGTCTATGTGTGATTTGATATCAGTCGTGTAACTAATGTCGCGAAAATTCTCATTCCTGAGGATATTCATTTTTTTTCTTCTTCCTTTTTCAATAGCAAAAACAACCGGCGCTCTGGCAATAGCCCTGCCCAAAACGGTGAATGCGATATGGTGTTCTGCGCATACCTGGTCCCAGGCCAACTTATCGCTTTCATTTATTGTTAAAATGATCTGCCAGTCGCCCCAGAACAGAAATAAATTCCAAGGGTTTATATTATAATTGTTTGAACATTCTGTAATATACGGGGGGACCTGAATTTTATCAAGGTCAAGTTCAAATCCGCATTGCGATTTTTCCGCAATGTTCCAAAGAGATCCTAATATTCCGTCAGAATTATCACTCGCTGAGGTGATAATTATATTTCGAGTTAATACCTGCATTTCTCTGAGCTGAGGATGAGGGCCGGACAGCTTTTTTAATTGCATTTCGTTTAACCCATTGGCCCCTCCGTTTAGAAAAGTGAGATAGGATGTGATGAACATCCCATTGTTGCCGAGACTGATGACATAATTTCCCTCTTTGCATCCTTTACGAGTAATCTGGTGTTGTCCAACCTTAAGTGTACCGAATGCGGTCGCGTTTGAAATAAACTGCGCATTTGCTTTGATGTTACCACCCGTTATCGGCAGATCGAATGCTGAACTGGCTTCTCTGACACCGCGAAAATATTCCATGAGTTCGGCGACCTTCATGTCGGGGCGCGCTTCCACTGCGAGCGAAATTCCAAACGGTGTACATCCCGCTGAGGCGAGATCACTAGCATTTGCAAGAACTGTATACCATCCCCATGAGTAATAATAACTGAACTGTCCATGTGAGAACATTGGTTTCGGCCCGGCGTCAGTTGTAACCACCAAGCTGCCGGCATTTTCGGGGAGAGTTAAAAAACCACAATCGTCCCCCACCAAACCTTTTCCCTGGTCAATTAAAGGAAGAATGTAATCATTGAGCAATGTAAACTCTCCGATATCGGAAAGCAAGTCATCAGGCGTCATGTTTGGAATGTAAATGTTGATAAATAAGTTCTCCCAAACATAAGATAGTTAGCCTTGCGCTGATCAAGTTACTAAAATCACGTGTATAATTTAATAAACCCAGGCTGAGCAAAAAAAGAGGAATCAGATATTCATCATGCAGCCTACTTTTGTCCAGGATAGAAAACGCATACGTCCTGACATCCCTTATTGTCTTACAGGTGAACCGCGCATATTCACAACTAAAAACAGACGGGTCTACCGGCGTTCCGTCAAGTGTTTTGCAGAGCAACAACAAGTCCTGGTAAGGCACATCCGGATGCATGATCATAAATCGCAAATTACTTTCCAGCAATATATAGTCCTTTGCAATATGCCAATTCTCTTGCGTCCATCCATAATCGATGACCCTAATGTCATTCGGCACGAAAACGATGTTCTTACAGTGGAGATCGCCATGCACGACACCCATACTGATTTCGCCGGCATATGTTTTCAATTGTTCATACACATGAATGGGATTCACCCAATTTTTGCCGAAATCAGAACAGTACTTCTCTGAGCCGGCTGCCCAGACAGTACTGAATGCGTGTCTCCATTTTTCACCACGCAGGTACCACTTATATTCATTAGTGAGCACTGTGGAAGCTCTGACAAGACTGTCGTTCATTGTGTGCACTGGCAATAATACTTTGTAGACTTTCTCTATCCTGTCAGAGATCAAGGAAGTGATTTCGGTTTTGCTGCAATCAAGGTCTAGTTTCTCAAAAGCCTTCCACAAATTATCTTCACTGTAGACTGGCTTGTTGTCTTCATTTTTATTCTTCGATGAGTAAAGAAAGTTTGCCCAGAGTATGGAAATATTATGATCAATAAAATGGCAAAATGGAAATGCAAAGTTATCGCTTGAGCCTTCTACGAAAGGTTTGATAAAGTTGGCTTGTTCCTTTTCCTCCTTCAGTTTGTCGCGGGCACCGGTTTCCATGATCAGGTACTTTAAAATCAGCGGATTGGAGAAACGTACTACATTATCATGTTCGAGCGAAAAGTATGTTACAAAAACCCTGCTTCCGCTTGCACCTTCCATAGCGCCGACACGACTCAGCGGAAGAACATGCATGCTGACTTTCGACCTTCCCAATTCTCTATAAGTCATTCTCATTAGGTACGGCCAAAACTTTATAACATTTTTGTCATCTTTGATGTATTCGGCACCCAGGCGTTTTTCTGGAATATAGTTGCCGAACACTTTCGGTAAAGATTTGATAATGGTGTCTAGGACTTTTTTGTCCATGACATCAAATACCGCAATAACATTTTTTAGCAGGATCAGAGGCATAAGCAATATTTCAGGTAAGTGTAGTGTCGATATTTTGCCCAGGTCCGATAATCCATAGCCCATCGTCTATCTTTGATGAGCTGCGAATCAGCTGGGCAAGAGAAAAAGAGAGTTCTGTTCCCCCAGTATTGTCGTAATAATCCTTTGTAATCAGGGATTGTTTTCTTTGAATAATAAAAGAAACATGCCTGTTCGGTCTTACAGAGCGGTCAACATCAGCGAAATCATATCCTATACCCACTACACACTTGTTATCGAGGAGGCTGGTTATCGTTTCTTCGAACATCTGGTAAGGAATCTGTGATAACCGCACATGGCGGAATGAAAGGCCAGGCGAAATATTATGAAGAAACCGGGAAATATAGATTCGCGCATCCTTCGCCGACAATCCCCATGAAAGGGGGAATTCTTCTGTTTGCAGACCGAAGGGGTTATAGGACTGTGCAGAAACCCTGATATGCAGCTCTCGCGCAACAGCAGCCGGATCTGTTTCAATATCCATCATTTCAAGGGAATGATAGACAAAAGCCGCGACACAAGTATAAGGTGGCCATTTGGCCATATTTGATATCATCAGGCTAGCGTGTTGATCAGGGATTGCTCAACGTAATTATATTTTTTCCAATCCCATTCTTTGCCGGTACGCCCGTGTTCGACAAGCCATTTTCGGAAGTATTGAGAAGAAAAACGGTATTTTTCTACCTCATTCTTCTGCATATAATAAACTTTTCCACCTGAGTTGCTAGCGAGAATATAATTATTGGAATAGGTAAGTTCATCCCATGCATTCTGTAATGAAAGGGTGGAGTTGGCATTCATCCCAACAAGTGAAATCATATCGGCTTCGCTTGCGAAAGGGACAAGGTGCATGTGCGCGTGAAACACACCGCAATTACTGCCTGTCACCTTTTTGGCGCCGTGTTCAAAGATGAGGTAAGCATTTTTCAAATAGCGTTCTCCGGTTTTTTTTATCAGGCTGCCAGCTTCTAGCTGCAAATGATTTCCAATCTCACTGAAGGTCTCAAAATGAGGGCGTGGCAAGATAAGCAGGCTGCCATTTATTATCTGTCCGATTGTTGGCATTACCACAAAATTTTCAGACTCTGCAAAAATGCGATTTTCAATGTGCCCAGCATAAATCTTTCCGACTCGAGAGCTGGAAAAATCGGTAAGTTCATTGCAAAATTCACAGTCATTACTGTTGTCTGGCATATTATAAGGTTCTAATGCACGCAATTTACAAATATATTTCTAGAAGCACCCCCCAAACCTTAGGAGTTGTTTGTTCACCAGCCGTTCTGGGTGCTGCGAGAATAGATGACCCCTAAGGTGATCGTCGTGTTACGATGTGATGGCCGCGGTTGGGGTGTTCAATGGGTGTTTTCCGGGTCGTTTGCCTGGTTGAATAAATCGTATGTCGATAGCCCGATCTTTGGCCCAGAGTTCCAAATCCTTTGATGTGAACTGTGGGCCATTGTCGTTGCGGATTGCTGACGGCTTTCCGCGCTGCTCAATGATCCGATCGAATGTTCTGATGATGCGTTTTGAAGACAGCGAGGTATCGACGTCAATGCCAGTAGTTCCCTTGAACAATCCACAATCACATTGAACGTCCGGAACTTGCGATTGCCGAGCATGCTGTCACTCATAAACTCCATGCTCCAGAATTTGTTAGTGGCTGTCTGTTGGGTCAATGGCTGTTGGAAAAGGGTTTATAAATGCCTATGTACTTGAACAGGAAGCAATATATCCGAGAGTAACTATCGATCCAGCTATCATCAAATTAATAGATCAAGATAAGGCCGGTCTCCTTAAAGCGTCAACAAAAGCTCGGAGTATAGAAATAGTATGGTGTATACCAAAAGCGAGCGCTCTTTACTTAGCGAGGATAGCACATTTGTAGACTATGCCAATAAAACAATACTGAAAAATAAAATTAGTGGGAATATTGCAAAGGTATATCACCTTATCATGGGAAATTTATAGCCAACAAAAACTATTCTCAAAATATATTTGGTTGAGAGATTATTTCATCGAGTCTTTAAAAGTTGCGAGAATTTTTATAGACCAAGAAAATAATTCTTCTAAAAAGGCCCATATAAGGGTTTTAAATTCGCTCATTCAAAACTTTGAAAGGCTTTAGAGCTATTATTTACTCTGCAAAAATTTAGTTTTAAAATACGAATAAGCACCCTATTTTCACTGTATACGGTCAGGACGAACTATTAAAAGAAGGCCACGGCTGACCGATATGTATAATACACAACTTATTGTTCTAAAACAAACTGAATTCATTTTCCGATGATGAAGAACATTTCAAAACAGTAGCGACACTTTTAGCAATTTTGAAGTTTGATGTAGAAATTAGAATAGTATTAAATGCTCCAAACATTCCTACCTTAAATTTAATAATTTGCCGAATAACGCAACTCCATAATGCTTTTAAATCTTGTAATACATTTACTTTTCCAAAAGGCGAATTAGAACACTATTATACTCAATTAGCTGGATTATTTGAATATTGTAAAGAAGACACCTGGTTTCACACATCGTAAGGCATTAATAGGCCTTCTTTTTGACAATGTCATAATATACCGTCATGTACAAATTGGAAACAAGTAATCGTTGTCACTTATTTGAAATCATATCCGAATATGTTTGGGATGCGATTGTAGAAAATCATAAAATGTCAGTTGACAAAGCTGAAATAGGAATAACAAAGGATATTGTCGCATTAATCAGGCGACATCACTCTACTAACCAAAACTTTGGGATTTGGTCAAACGAAGCAATCGATGAAGACCAATATGGTAGTGATATTGATGTTTTTGTAGAAACCGAAATGAATCATTTCCTATGGTATGCCCTACAGGCAAAGGTTTTAAAACAGGATGGAAAATATGAGAGGCTCCTAGCAAAGAGACAATGGGAAAAGTTATCCGTTTTACAGAATTTGTCGGGCTGCATCCCTTTTTTTCTTTTTTATAACGGAGTCGATAAGCATATTGGTACTTTCAAAGATTGTTGTCTGCGAAATGTTTCAGAGAAGCAGCTAGGGTGCGCCATTGTGGCTATTGATCATGTGGAACAAATGGCGCTTACGAAATCTCGGGCGGGATATTCCGATTTCTATCCGAAGAGAACTCATCCCTGGAGGGAACTGGTATGTTGTGCTTCAAGAAGGAAAAACGGAACGCTCTATCTCTTAACAGAGGTTAAAAACGCCGTCTCTTTATATGAAGGGATTTTGAACGAAAAAATCATTGAGATAGGAAGCAATAATCAACGGCCACCGCTAGACAGGTCAACGATAACTGAAGCAAACAATGAGTCTGGGAGAAGTCCTGACTATAAAATTGTGATAAGAAGCACCGCAGGTTTAATGCAAAAATGATCAGTTCTAAATCCAAAGAAAATGACATCTCAGTAGTATTCTGTCAACCAGTATCTCATTCAAACAGTCAGAATATACTGCCTCGCTAGCATCTCTGCGATTGAGGTATTCATTGTAGGCGCTGGGAGACTGATAGTTCGATAAATACATGTTGTATGAGCATAAGACTATCCACTACTGCTCCTTTTTACAGCGCTGAACGCCTTCCGGTTGGTCACGTTTATAATTTTTAATACATGTATTCAAGTGGAGATGAAATGCGAGTTGGTTGAGAGGCAGGTCAATAGTTAAGTACAACATCCAAAACATCAACAATGATTGAGGCAATAAACTATAGCGCTCGACGAAATTCTTTTTTTTGCTCTCAAGGTGATTTTCCTACCTTTTTAGACACATATAATTAAACGGCACTCGCAATGACCACACAAACTCGAGATTTGATCATGCAGTTATACCGGGACAGTCTTCCGGACGTCGCGCAGATGGTCTCGCAGAAAGGCGGGTCACCAGGGTTGGTGAAATTCTGAAATCGCTATTCCTAAATATACAATGCGCTCCTTCAGCAACAAACTAGAGATATCGTTGGCGTCCTGGTGCCGCTATCGACGACAGTTTGATGTTCATATGAGGTAAAAATTGTGTTGAATTTGCCTTACCGCAAGAATCTGGGCGACATTTGTCTATGGTGGCTTTGCCATCAACGACACTATGCGAAAGCTGAAATCGCCAGTGGCCATTGTGGCGATGGGTTCTGCGGAGCCAATGCCGTTTTTTATCCGAAAGGAAAACGAATTCGGGAACTGCCTATTACTCGGGATAAACTTTTGGAAGCCTAACGGGTGAAACTACTAACCAAACGGGTATCGCTCCCAGCGCACTGGAATAAGGGCCTCGATGTCGCAGCTTTCCCTTCCCGCCAGCATTCACTACTACTACTCATCCGGCGTATTCCCATCCTCCAAGCCGGATGCGATCAATTGTATCATCGGTGGGGATTTGAATTTATAAGAAGTGTTATTCTGCACAGTGTGCGCTGCCCAGTATCTTACCGATGGGCTTTTATTAAGCAATAAATTCTGGATGATTGACACAGTCCTTTCATCATCCCGGTCGACCAACATCCTTACTAATTGTCGCAATACATTTTTATACGTTGCCAGTTCTAAGGTGGATTGCACATCGGATAAAAGTTCATCAGACTTTAAAATTGGTTGGTCATTTGGAAAAAAAAAGTAATTAGCTGGAATCGAATGTTCATGTAATAGTGATAACCAATAAGACACACGGTGCGGGTTGTGGCTCTTTAATAATGCGTTCAAAACATCGCGGGATACTGTGTCACTTTGATCCACAGATTTTACGAGAAAAGCACTGTCTTCCTCAGTTGGGCTACTAGCCAGGGCTTCCCAGGCCACCGCACGTGTGGCTTCATGTTCGAGCAACGGTTTGAGGATTGCCAGTAAATTCCCTGCCTGCAAGACTTTCAGGGGATAAATAGCCCATCCCTTCAAATGCATGTCCCAGCTTACCACTGCTTCCTTTAATAATCGCTCCGTTTCCGGGTTGGAAGGTGTCATCATCAACGACTGCGCAGCCAATATCCTCGATTTGTCGTCGGGATAAAGCATACGTGCATACGCGGTCTTTTGCAGCGAATCCTTGTTCAAACGCATGAACATCGGCACGAAATGAGCATCACCAAAATCTTCATACTTCGCCAGAAAATCGAACAGCGGAGTCGTGCGATCAGTTCCGAGGTACATCAATGCCAGCGCCACCCACAAACGAAAACGGTCGTCAGTCTCCCTTGTCAACTTTTCGATCAGGTGATCTTCTTTTGACGAGTCACCGGTAGCGGCGATCAGTTGATATGCAATTAACCGCTGGTATCCATTCGTAGAGAGCAACAATTGATCAATATTCCTGTAATAGACAGAATCATTTTTGAACTCTTTTAATGGGAACACAAATCCTGTCGGCCCCTCATCCGGGGAAAGTAATCCGAGATACTTAGACATCAGCTTCTCCAGGGCAGTCTGGGATAGGCTGGTATCCATTAGAATGGGGAAGTCTGACTTGAACTTACTGTATAAGGATGAGGATTGGCCAACCGATGATAAAGCCAAGGAAGTCAGCAATATCACCAGTAAGGATTTGAAAAGTGGCACGATGGATAAGGTTGTTTTTACAAGGTAGGGAAAGTTTAAAAAATAGATCACCCTACCACCTTAAGCCTAAAAGAAATCGATGTCACCAATTTTGATCGACCCATTACAACCTGGTTCCGCTCGCAAAAGCATCACAGACTTAAATAATTATCGTAAAACTCATAGTTTTCTTTCGTGATGATGTCGATGGGCATGAACAAAACGTTATCAAAAGTTTTGCCGAGAACGACGTGCTGGTATAATTGCATGAAACCGCGATATCCCTGTTCCCCGGGGCGATGGCAGATCAGTATGTCGATGAGGTCCTTTTTCAGGTACTCGATATTCTTATCGATAAAGTCAAAGCCTATTAATAGTATGTCTTTTCTGCCACTGCGTTCGAGGTATTGGGCAACACTGAATACCCTTGAGTTCGTCACAAACACGGCATGAATACCATCGTGCTTTTTAAACACATCGTTAAGCGCTTTTTCCACAGCGGCGGCGCCAGTTAGCGTGATGTCTGATTTCACAATTTCGTTATAGAGATTATGATAGCGGTGATAAGCTCTGAACCCCTCTTCTATCTGAATCAGATAATTGTGATCGTCCACTTCCCTTGCAAGGTTGAGTACCAATATCTTTCCCTTGCCTCCCAGTTTGAAGTTGGTGAGATGTGCGCTGAGGTACCCGCTCCGGAACAAGTGTGGTCCTACATAACATAGCCCCTCCTGGTTTGGTATGTTTGAATCGATGAGTACATAGGGAATACCGGCTTCCTTACATTGATTCGTGAAAGCAACAGCCTCATCAATGAAAGACGGAGCCAGCAGGATGCCGTCGGTGCCATTCTTCAAGATCAACTTCGACTGTTTCTCGAAAGATTTTCTATCATTCAGATCGAACAGGTAGTAGCTGGTCCGCACACCATAGCCGCTGATCGCGGTTTCTGCACGTTGGATCCCATTGAGTGGAGCAGTCCAGAAATCGGTGTCGGTGGATACTTTCGGGATCAATACGGCAAAGCGATATACTTTCTTCGATGCGAGGCGGCTCGCGAGCAGGTTTGGCTGGTAGTTCAGTTCTTTGATGATACCATCGATCTTCGCTTTCGTTTTAGCCGACACGCCGGTCCGCCCATGAACCACCCGGTCGACGGTGCCTATAGAAACGTTTGCCCTCCGTGCGATCTCCCGCATGCCTACGAGTTCGGGTTTCTTGTTCATAATTGTGCCTGGTAATTATATATGGCGGCGTGTACGCTAACGTGTCTCATTACTCGTACACCGCGCTCACCGCTAAAGTAGTACATATATTGATGCTGCACATTGCCCCTTTTCGCCTACCCTTCCCCGTGGCCTGCGGACCGCATCTGCATTTGATTCCAGATCATTGAGTGAAGGCAGGGTCATTCACGCTAACGGATTAACTTATGTTCGCCATTCTCAAATGTGGTTACAATTACAACCGTTAACGTCACCGGACATTATTTTCGGAATTTCAGGCTCGTTCGGTACGATTGTATACACTATAAACGGTTATATAACATATAGTTACGAAGATTAAAAGCAGATTACTCCCAGTTGACCCATGCAACACAACTACTAAACAGTTCGTTCGGCACTTGCAGCAAGGCCGCAGTATGCATTGAATTGAACGTCCGGTTCCGGCCATTTTGTTGACATAAATCTAATGAATCGCCAAATTACTGCGTATTTTTTGAATTTTGTTAAAAATACATGCGAAATGTTTGTTTTTCATGCATACATCCTAAATTAGTGTACGTACACGGAAAATTACAGAGCAGAGCAATGATAGATAGAGGCTAAAGAATTCGGGGATTTCAATCACGAACAGAGCAACCACACCAGTCACCGATAAAATAATTGCATGATTGAAAAGTTCTTCGATCGCCGAAAGTTTGTAAAGTCTTCACTCATCGCAGGTGCCGGCCTCACATTCGGCGGAAAACTGTCGCCACTACTCGCTCAACCAACACCCGCCCAGGGAAAACGCGTCGGTATCATCGGCCTAGACACGTCTCACAGCATCGAGTTCACAAAGACTTTCAACGTGGAAGGTGCATCCACTGAATATGGGGGTTACAAGGTTGTCGCCGCCTACCCGCAGGGCAGCCTCGATATCCAGTCGTCGGCTAGTCGCATTCCGGGATATGTCGAGAAAGTAAAAGGTATGGGTGTTGAGATTGTCGACAGTATTGACAACCTGCTTAAAAAAGTAGATGTAGTACTTCTCGAAACAAATGACGGTCGGCGTCACCTGGAACAGGCTATTCCCGTGCTCAGGGCAAAAAAGAGAATGTTTATTGATAAACCAATGGCGGCTTCCCTCGCCGATGCCATGACTATCTTTCAACTCGCGAAACAGTACGACACTCCCCTATTTTCCTCGTCGACTCTCCGATTCATCACTACCGCCCAGGATGTGCGCATCGGAAAGATCGGGAAAGTGCTCGGCGCCGATGCATACAGCCCCTGTGCACTGGAGAAGACTCACCCCGACTTTTTCTGGTATGGCATACACGGCGTAGAATTGTTATACACCGTCATGGGCGAAGGCTGCCAGGAAGTAACCCGCACACACACCGATAGTACCGACGTTGCGGTCGGCCGCTGGGATGACGGGCGCATTGGCACTTTCAGAGGCATGCGCGATGGAAAACATCTATACGGCGGCACAGCATATGGCGAAAATGGCGACGCGACCCTCGGCCCGATTGAAGGTTATGAGCCCCTCTTGAAAAAAATTGTGCATTTCTTTGACACCGGCACGGTACCAGTGAAGGAGCAGGAGACATTGGAGATGCTGGCCTTCATGGAAGCGGCGGATGAAAGCAAGAAAAGAAACGGGGCGTCAGTGCTGCTCAAAGAGATATGGAAGAAGGCAGACGATGAAGCAAAATCCAGGTTGAAGAAACTACGCTCGTGATCGGAGTTTTTGAAAATGCTATTACAAAACCGCGCATGACGCGTTGTTCCTGCGTATTCCAGCCTGTCAGTCAATGTGCTTGTTTGCTGCGTTGGACCTGTTCATAAATGGCACTCATCAATATATTTAAATGAAACTCCATTTTATAGATCTGCTTATCGTTGCGCTTTTTTTCCTTAGCATGATTGTGATAGGCGTGCTATCTTATTTCAAAAGCAGGAACGCAGAAGATTATTTTGTCGCTGGAGGAAAGTTGCCCTGGTGGCTCGCAGGCATTTCTCATCATGTGTCGGGACACAGCGGTGCTGTTTTTGTGGCCTATGCGGCTGTGGCCTACACACATGGGTTTACGATGTATATGTGGTGGGCATTACCGGTAGCCATCGCCATTCTGGCGACGGCGGGCATCTTCCCCGTTTATTGGGTTCGCTTGCGGAAAAATATGCTGATTCAATCGCCGCTCGAATACCTCAAAACGCGATATGATCTTACCACCCAGCAGTTCATGGCCTGGAGCGGAGCGCTCCTGAAAGTGTTTGACGTAGGTGCCAAATGGGCCGCGATCGGTATTCTCCTTAATGTAGTAGCAGACATACCCATGACAACGGGAATCCTGGTGTCGGGTGTCGTTACCTTGATATATGTCACCTTCGGTGGATTGTGGGGAGTGATCATCACTGATCTTATACAGTTTATCGTGCAGGTTGTCGGAAGTATTGTGATGTTCGTGCTGGTCGTGAAGCGGCTGGGCGGCACTGATTCGATCACCGGCATCTGGAAGCAGCTTCCGCCGGAACACAGCCAGCTGTTCAACGATCCATATAGCGCAGGCTTCGTTATAGCCATTTTCTTTTTGTACTTCTTAAGCTACAATGGCGGAGGTTGGAGCCTTGCTACGCGCTATATCTCGTCACCCTCTGAAAAGGAAGCGTCGAAGGCAGCACGACTCTCGGGCATTCTTTACCTCGTCTGGCCGCTGATCCTGTTTTTCCCGATGTGGGCGGCTCCTTTGATTGTGCCGGGCCTCGAGAATCCAAATACATCGTATGGCCGGTTGATGCTTGAAATATTGCCGCAGGGTATGATCGGCCTTGTGATCGCCTCACTGTTTGCAGCCACAATGGGCATGACTTCTTCCGATGTAAACACAATTGCCGCCGTGATTACGCGCGACATACTTCCCGCGCTGTCGAAGAAGTTTACAAACGATCCCAGGCCTTTGTATACTGCCCGCATATCAACGTTTATTTTTACGCTTGCGACGCTCTTAGTGGCACTCAACTATGAGCGTTTTGGAGGTGTGCTTGGTTTAATTGTTAACTGGTTTGGTGCATTGATCGGCCCGACGGCTCTGCCATTACTATTGGGACTCGTGCCGGCATTTCGCTCCTGCGGTCCCAAAACCGCGATATCATCGATTGTGGCCGGACTGCTGGCTTTTGTGTTCACCAAGTACTTTGCAATGAACAGCCTCGCGATCGAAGTAGGCCTGCCCATATTCGTCTCCGCAGTGATCTATATAACCGTGGGCCTTACCACCGGGGCAACGCCGGAGAAAGTAGTCACGCTGATGGCAGCGCTTAAAAAACCTATTCGGGAGGACAAGTCTTAAACAAGTTTGAATTTATCATGCTATGAATAAAAAACAGTTTGGGTTCGGAATCGTCGGTGCAGGTAATATCGCACATGTACATGCGCGCGCTATTGCTGCGATTCCAAACGCGCAATTAGTGGGCATATGGAGCAAGACCGCCACAAACGCCGAACGTTTCGCGCAGGAGCACCAATGCACGGCATACGCTTCATTTGAAGACCTGCTTGCCGCACCAACAATCGACATTGTGTGCATCTGTACACCGTCGGGGCTTCACATGGAACCAGCACTGAAATCTATTGAAGCAGGTAAGCATTGTCTGATCGAAAAACCACTCGAAGTGACTCTTGACAGATGCGATCAGATCATAGTTGCCGCCGAAAAGGCGGGAGTAAAAGTGGCGGTGGTCTTTCCTTCGAGGTTTTATGACGAAAGCATGCGTTTAAAAAGAGCGGTGGATGAAAATAAATTTGGATCACTCGCGCTGGGCAGTGCCTACATCAAATGGAGCCGCACCGAGGCATACTATCAATCGGCCGAATGGCGCGGCACATTGCAGTACGACGGCGGAGGCGCATTGATGAACCAGGGAATCCATTCGGTTGATCTTCTTCAATGGTATATGGGGCCAGTGGAATCTGTGCAGGCATTTGTTGCCAACATACGGCATAAGCAGATCGAAGTAGAAGATACACTAACAGCCGCGCTAAGATTTGATAATGGCGCCCTGGGGGCAATCGAATGCTCTACGGCTGTCTATCCGGGCTCGCTCAAACGCATTGAGATCCTTGGCACCGAAGGCACCGCAATACTCGAAGAAAGCGCATTGGTCAAATGGCAGTTTCGCAATGGGGAGCCGAGCCCAGTGCTTGATAACGCTAATGAAAAAATGCAGGGAGGAGTGTCAGATCCAACCGACATCAGTTTTGCGGGCCACCAACGGCAAATTGAAGACCTGCTTCGTTCACTGGAACAAGGCACAGGGCCACTTATTGATGGAAGTGAAGGACGCAAATCGGTGGAAATCGTACTTGCCATATATGAGAGTGCGAAAACAGGCCGGCTGGTGCGCCTCCAGAAACACACCTAAAAAGTTTTTTTAGAAAGTTCAGTATAATCAAAAAATGATCGAACGATTATGGTTTATGTACAGGAATTGACAGCAAACAAGCTGAAAGTGAGAATTTATGATTCGAGGCCAGCAATGGGAGCTGCTGCAGCAGCCGATGTGGCGACAGCAATTAGATCGCTGTTGGAAAAACAGGAGTACGTAAATGTCGTCTTTGCGGCAGCGCCTTCGCAAAACGAGTTTCTCGAAGCAATATCCGCTACCGAAAATATGGACTGGAGCAGGGTTAATGCGTTTCACATGGATGAATACATCGGCCTTCCTAAGAATGCGCAGCAAAGTTTCGGGCAGTTTTTGAGAGAGCGAATTTTTGACCGGGTCGCATTCAATACGGTGTTCTATATAAATGGCAACGCTGATGACTTGCAAGCGGAGTGCGCTCGCTATAGCGCTCTGTTGAAACGATATCCGCCTGACGTTGTCTGCATGGGCATCGGGGAGAATGGTCACATTGCCTTTAACGATCCGCATTTGGCAGATTTTGACGATCGGGAGCTGGTTAAGATCGTCGACCTCGACGAAACCTCCCGAATGCAACAGGTGCACGATGGTTGTTTTGATACGTTGGCGGCGGTTCCTCTCACTGCCATCACGCTTACCATTCCCGCCCTTATTTCAGGCCGCATTATTTGCTGCGTGGTTCCTGGCAGTTATAAAGCGGTTGCTGTCTCTCAAGTGCTTCATGATAAGGTGAATGAGAAAACGCCTGCTACAATATTACGTATTCACGAGCATGCGACGATCTACCTTGACAAGGAGAGCGCTTCGAAAATATTGCCGGCATCAAACTTAAATTTTCACTAGTGCTTGCTTTATTTAACCAGTTTCATAAACGATCACGATGCATTTGCCATTTGAAGTTGCCCGGTGAGCAGCGCTTACCGAAAAAAAGATTGACCATAAAATCCAAACTAACTACAGATGAGAGATTTGCACGTACCCGCTGTTAAAGCGTTTCCTGAGTTGCCGCCGCGCGACCGCGAAGCAACCTTCAGAAGTATCTATGCGATATTCTGGAAACGGATGTTCACCATAGCATACACACGACTGAATAACAAGCAGGAGGCCGAGGACGTAGTACACGACGTATTCATGAGCGTGTGGGCAAATATGCAGCGGGTCGACATCAGGTCACTCGAATGTTATTTGTCGGCAGCGGTAAGAAAAATGGCCTTTGTAAAGCTTAGAAAGAGGATCTATGAACGCAGGTACGTAAGGTCGTTCAGCGGCCCGCTCCTATCTGAGTCGCTTATTGAAAGCGCCATCCATAATAAACGGATGCTGGAGCGTTTGCAAACGGAGATCGAAGGCCTGCCAGAAAAATGCAAGCTCATATTTAAATGCAGCCGTAACAGCGGCATGCCGGTAAAAAAGATTGCCAGGCAGCTGAGTATTTCCCCCAAGACCGTAGAGAACCAATTGAACAAGGCGCTTAAACATTTGAGATCAGCGACAAAATCATTTTAATCTGTTCGTGAAAAAAAGATTCGATTCAGATGGGTGGATGCCTGGTTTCGAGATGCTAAGTTTTTGCAGCAGATTTTTTCCCTGGTAGCATGCTTTCCCATCAGTCGCTTGAGTGCGGATGGCTCATAAGCGGTAAAGTGATAGATGTGCATCGCAGGATACTCTTTCCAGTGTTTCATCACGAAATCAACAAAACCTTCAAACGCTCTCTTTTCATCCGCCGGGTTCAGGGCCCAAAGAAACTCGTAATGATCAGGTGTTCTCATGTCCACCCATCCAAACAGGTATTCAAGTCCCGAGGTTCCCGCAAACGGGTCTCCTTCAAAATCGAAAAACAGGTCGCCTTCATTTGGTTCCGGAAGGCGAAACAAGCCACGATCCTCAACCACCTCCAGGTATTCGTAGACCGGCTTACCGGTCAGTCTCGACTCTAGCTGTACGCGAGCCTGTTCGCGAAATCGTACATAGGTTTCGCTGGCTCCTCTGGTTGGCTTGAAGGGTGTAGATTCCGGACCATGTTGACCCCCCATTCCGTTTCATGATGACCCACCATTCCGGAATGATGACCCACCTTCTTTTGGAAGGTTTTGTGGAAAACCATGATTTTATTCCGGGATGTTGACCCACCCTCGTTGATTCCTATTTTGTTTTCGACGTTCATCATGTCATTCCGGCATGTTGACCCACCCGCAGGCTTTAATTGCCAAGGGCTTTTGACCGTCTTTTGCTTCCTTAAATAAACCAGGGAGCAATGCCACAAAAGCCAATCGTAATGGAACAATTAAAGCAGATTCTTCAGTTATATGCCGACGGCATTGGGATCCGCGAGATCGCCAGGCGTATTGGTATCAGCCGCAATAGTGTGAGAAAATACCTGCAGGCGTTAAAAGGCAGTGCGGATCACATGAGCGGCAAAGAGCTTGCTGATAAGGCCTACAACAATGACGTGTTGGAAAAAAACACGCTAAAGCTTCAGCAGCTCCATCATCATTTTGCCTATGCGACGTTGGAGTTGTCCAAAACAGGCGTTACCCGTCAATTGCTTTGGCAGGAGTACCTTTTACTTCACTCTGAGGGATACGGTTACAGCCAGTATTGCTGGCGTTTAAATGAATACCAGAAGCGCGGAGATCTGGCCATGCACATGGAATATGAGCCGGGTGATATTATCATGATAGACTTTGCTGGGAAAAAACAATACTACACTGAAGTTGACACGGGTGAACGCATCGAATGTGAGATATTTGTTGCCATTCTCCCTTTTAGCGGTCTGATCTTTTGCCTGGCTGTTCACACGCAACAAACGGCCGATTTTACCCACTGCATTAATGAGATGCTCCGCTATTACAAGGGAGTACCCCGTACAATTTTAGGTGATAATATGAAGACGGTCGTCATCCGGGCGAGTCGGTATGAACCGGCCTTTACGGACATCTGCTACCAGTTGAGCGAACATTACCAAACTACTTTTAGCGCAACGCGCCCCTATAGCCCGCGGGACAAGGCCATGGTGGAAGGCGCGGTTCGTATCATTTACACCCATGTTTACGCTCCGCTGCGCAATGAGGAGTTTAAAAGCCTAAAAGGGGTTAATGTCGCTTTGCATGAACAGCTGTTCTTGCTTAATAACAAGCCGTACAAAAACTCACCTTATAGCCGTTCTTATTTTTTTGACCAGCAGGAGATGCCATTGCTCAAGTCACTGCCTACAGAACCTTTTAGCCCGAAAAAGGTGGTGCTGCTCACCGTACAGCGCAACTATCACGTACAACTCTCAGAAGATCATCTCTATTACAGTGTGCCCTACCAGTACGTTGGTAAAAAAGTAAAAGTCCTTTATGATCAGCGAACCGTGGAAGTCTATCATGACAATGACCGCATCGCACTTCACCTGCGCAAACCACATGGCAAAGCATACACTACCCTCGGTGAACATATGCCTCCCAATCACCAGCGCATGCAACAGATCAGGGGCTGGAACAAGGAAGACCTGCTTGCGCAATCCAGTCGTATCGGTGCTAGTGTATTGCAGGCAGCCACGCTCATGCTGGAAAACAGCATCTATATCGAACAAAACTACAAGGCCTGTTTTGGCATGCTCATGCTCAATAACAAATATGGCTCATTGAGACTGGAATCTGCCTGTGCACGAGCATTGCTGGGTACCCGTGTAAACTATACCATGATTAAGCATATCCTTGAGCGCGGCCTGGATCAGCAGCCGCCTTCGGCGGAAAACTATTTAATTATACCGGATCATGATAATATCCGTGGCCCCGATCACTACCAGTAAACGGACCTTTTCAATAATCACCTTCAACTAAAACAAATGAACACCACACAAACCTTGGCACAAATGCAACAACTCCGGCTGTTTGGCATGTATCAGTCTTATCACTCGCAACTTGAGCTGCCGCTCGATCAGCAGCTGGAAGGCCATGACCTGGTAGCGCAACTCCTGCAATCCGAACAACTCAACCGCAGTAACGAGAAGACGGCCTACTACTTGAAACTCGCGAAGCTTCGCCTGGCTGCTACGATGGATCAAATCGAATGCACCGCTTCACGGAACCTGACCAAACAGCAACTGGCTATTTTAAGTGAAGGCCGTTACCTGCAGCAGGGAGAAAATGTGTTAATCACCGGTTCCACAGGTTGCGGAAAAAGTTACCTCGCTTGCGCCCTGGGTCACCAGGCCTGCTTGCAGGGATATAAAACAACGTACCTGAATATGAACCGGCTGATAGAAAAAGTCATGCTGTCCAAGCTTGACGGTTCTTACATTAAACTCCTAAACCACCTGGAGCGCCAGACACTGATCATCCTGGACGATTTTGGCCTTCAGAACCTGGGCCAGGATGTGCGGCTTACTTTATTACAACTCCTGGAAGATCGCTACGGAAAGAAAAGTATTATCGTTACCTCCCAGCTTCCCGTATCTAAATGGCATGCATACATAAATGACCCAACACTCGCCGATGCGATCCTTGACAGGTTGACAGCAAACGCACAGCGAATCGAACTCAAAGGAGAATCCCTAAGAAGAAAAAAAGTAAAAATGAATGAGTAACCCGTTGTATTTTTAAACCCGTAAAAAGCTCTTACTATTACTGCCTGCTACTCGAGGTGGGTCAACATCCCGGAATGCCGGGTCAACATCGCCGGAATTTACAAAGGGTAAGGGAATAGGCACATTTGCCAAGCCGGCAAGCGTAGAAACATCCCACAGTTTGATCTGCTTTGAATGATTGGTGGAAAGACCCGCGACCAACGTAAGGTGATCATCGGCATGCCGCTGGCGATCGCAGTATTGCCACCAACTGCAGACCATACAGTGAGCGCAGGGAAGCGAATAGGTGTTGCCGGGCGTGCCAGCGATTGCCATGCGTTCCTCAAGTCTTCCTTTGACCCATCGATAATAAGCGGCAAATTCGTCGAGCCGATAGGCATGTTGCGTGAACTCATTTTCAGGAGTGATCACGTACGCCAATTGAGGGGCGATTCCCTGGATATCTGCGATCATTTCGGAATAGAGGAAGAGTTGCAATATCGTTCCCGTCCTGGTTTCGCGGGCAAGCTTTGCATCTACCACTTGGTACGACCAATTTCCTAATTTACTTGGGGTATCCACTTTCACAAGAAAGTCTGCCCGTCCCCGCCACATTCCTTTGCGCAGGTTCGCCTGATAAATCACGTCGACTCCCTCCCGCATGGCGGCGATAGTTTTATCAGCCGACAAAAAATCACCTTCGGCTATTATCGTTTTACCTTCGGCCCTCAGCTTTTCTAAGTAATTGTGCTCGAATTCAACTCCTCTTTGCTGTAAAATTTCCAGTAACGGATCTGTGAACGTGGAAAATTAATGGTGCCATTGTGTGCAAGCAGATTAAGTTCAACGAGGTGAGCACACGCGAGGTGACCGGACAGGTCGGAGGCAGATAATAACGTCGAGTAGTCTTCTTTTTTCATAGTATGGTTGACAATAGTTAGTGAGATAATAGATTGTCACACATTCATCCAAGGCTAATCCTCACCTAATAACGGGAAGGCCAGGGAAAGATTTATCTTCATTTCTGTCAATCATGATTCTAATAGACACAATTTAATAAACAGCTTTGTTAATTGCCATCTCAACGTTTTTCCTGGAAATATCAACTAACACTTTATCAAAATCATAAGTCGACTGACTTTTCGCGTCATGGGCCAATATTTCATATTGCCAGTTATAAATTGCCGAACCTAGAGTTCTCCCAGTGTTCTTGTTGATATAAGTTAACCAACTGTCCACACTGTTGCTAGTAATACCTGATCGTTCAACTAGTTCGCCTGGCCCAGACTGAGAAAATGATGCCAGCTGATCATTCCAGTTTTTAAACGCATTTGCCAACAGGTTCTTTTGCATGTCATTACGTAAATCTATGCCTATATAATCAAGGGCATAGCGAATAAGTTGAGAAACTACCTTACCTAGTTCGGCCACTAACTCCTGTAGCAGTGCAGGGCTGCTTCGAAGAGACCTCGTAACTGTAGCATTTAATTTAAAACCAATCTTTTTTTCGATAAGTTCATTAAGTTCGAAATCGCTGATTTTTTCTCCGTCCTGTACTACCATTCGCATAACCCTTTTAATCAACACACTGCGTTCCCTGTCTTCTGACTGTCCCTTTTTCCTCAGCAATCGAATATGAGTAATGTATATTCGTATTGCTTCGATTGGGTATCCTAAAGGATCGCCTAATAGTTTTTCCGCTTCTTTGATGTACTCGATCGCTTCATCTATCTTATTTAGCGCTTCATTCACCAACGTAGCTTGTAGCAGAAGCATATGGGCAAACTCGGAGCTTGCAGAACTAGGTAACGCGGCAAGTGCCTTATTTACGGTAAAAAGAGCCTCCTCATATAATCCTAATAAACGAAGAGCTTCAAGCTCTAATCGGTATAACCGACTAGTAGGTGTTCGGTCTGACCGCACCCGCATAAGTTCAAGGGCGATGGCAGCACTATCATTGCTAAGAAGTCGTTGTACGGAACGCGCTGTAATTTCCTCCCATTTTTCAAGCCCTGCTTTTTTCAACAAATTGGCTTCGGGGGTAACGCCCAGCCTACCAGACAGCCATATTCGTGCATCTACTGGTAATTCCTCAAGAGCATTTCGTAATCTGGGCTCCAGACCCTCTATCCAGCGAGCTGCAATCTTTTCTGGATCATCTCCTCGCGACAAACGATGGTATATTTCTTCGGCACGGGATATAAGATCAGTCTTTTTATTGTAATACTGTATAGCCAGATCGTGTAACGCGCGGACAGTTCCGGCCGGCACCTTTGACTTAAGGTCTTCAAGCATAAGTTTGCGAACGTCTGCGCGATGTACCAACGAATCATTATCGAGATCCTGGGTCATTAGCGCACCTTCATCGCGGAGTCTTTCGAACAAGTCGTTGGCCTGGTCCCACGTTTCTATTTTGAGTTGACACGGACCCGCCAGAACCGACAAAATGATATCAGGATTGATTCGGCGAACGATCAACCCGGGGTAGGCAAGCTTTCTGACCTCATTATCATGCACCTGGGCGAGTATACGTCCATATAGCCGGGCCTGAATGACTTCTTCCCGGAGGCGCATGTAAAAGATATTTTTTGTTTCAATTTTCTTTAGCTTCTCAATGCCCTGTTGTTTGACAATCGTGAGAGCCAGTTGCAAGCTCAAAGGATTTAACCCTGCTGTATTGATGATTTCATCGATAATTATATCGCGTGTTTTTTCATCGGTATCCAGATTCTGAAGCTCATTACCAAGCAATTCTCGCCCTTCATCTCTTGATAGTTCCGTAAGCATCAGTTCTCTCACGGGGTATTCCTTCACTTGTGTTCGCCCCATAACTACAGTGCGAAGGTTCGGTGCCACTCTTTGTAATTCAGCGAGAAGCCTCCAAATTACATGTACCACATCCTCGCCGAGAAATTGCGCCTCCTCAAAAGTATCTATTACTAGCAGCACCGGGGTCTTTATCTTGCTTACTATTTTTCCAAAAGTTTCTGTCGCATAACGCGATGAATCGTGTGACTTGGAAATCTCTACCAAATCATAGTTCCAGCGCATTCGTTCCAGTTCATTTTTCAATAATATGAATTCATCGCGTTGTTCGGGACTTTGGGTCGACAATTGTCTCGCGGCCTCAATAACAAACGACTCTGGCCATTCAACATCGATCACTGCTTTGTCGATATCGAGATAGGCAAATGGCAAGGGCTCCTTGTCATTGTTAGTAGTATTGTCAAGAATAAATTTCGCCAGCAAGGTGGACTTGCCAACGCCACCAGGTCCATAAATTAGAAACGGAGGGTTCTTTTCGATATCGATAAACAATTCAGTGATGAAGCGTGTGGCGGCTTTTATGCGGCTGGTTGTGGAGGGTACGACCCCGATATACTGTTCAAGCCCTTTCAATTCAGTTCTACGGCCCACAAAAACATCTGCCAATCGGTGTAGTGGCGCCAAAAGATCAGCAAGAGGAATAGCCCTTTTGATCCGTCGACTAGTTTCCTCTATTTCGGGTAGAATATCTTTCACCCATTCAATTATCAAAGATAAATCCACAAGCTTTATCCTACTCATGCCATCGATGTTGATCATCTTATTCCTTAATACTTGCTCATATAGCTTTTGTTGCTCATCCTGTACACGATCCGTATTTGCTTCTAGCGCTTCTATTATTTTTCCTTCTTTATACAAGCGCATTAGTGCCTGGCGTCGGACTGACGGACGAAGTTGCCACCAGTTACCGCTAATCTTACCTTCAACCGGATCGCTATATCTGAAAAAGTTGAGCCACTCATTTTTTTCATTGTGAACACCTTCTTCTTCGAGACTGAAAGGATAGATTTGATACGGATCGAAACGAAAAAGTACACAAGTTGCATTTTGAAACTCAATATCAATCCTCGAATCAATTTGACTTTCCTTTTGCAAAGAATTAATATATTCCTCAATTTCATCACGAGATATGTCAAATTTCATATATGCGATTATTTCGATTAAAAATATTGCCGAAGACGACGGGATACTTTGTCCATACTTTCTACCGTCTGTAAGGGGAAGTTGATGTCAGCCAGCACTTTTTCTCTTTCCCGTTGCAATGAATTCAAGTCTAATGGCCGATCATTCTTCTGAATGTGCAGGTCATTGATATAGCTTTCGATATCAGTCAGCCCCAAGCGCAAAATTTCTACATTCATTATATTGTGAATATAGTTTGGTGTCAAGTACTGACAACTTCCTAACCCCAACATAACGACCCAGATATTAGGGAGTGTTTCCTCCATCAAATCCTGAATCATCAGTTCGGCAAATTCCTTTCTTTCCGGTGGTGTTTCAGGAAGATCATGGTGATCAAAAACAATACACCAGCGTATATTGTTTTGCACAAAATGGTCCGGTGCAATGCCTCTAAGTACAGATAGAAAGCCTTTTGTTTGTGTCGAACATTGAGCCATTCTATCTCTTGTATCTTTAACCTCTAACCTCATCTCATTTATGAGATAAGAAATAGCGTCTCCAACATCGACCTTGAGAAGATCAACGACGGCAACTCTGAACCCTAACTTTTGACCCACATGTCTAATAAGTATGCGAGAGTGGGACCGTCCGGAATAGCGTGGCCCGGTTGCTGCAAGCGCCCGATTATATTGAGAACTAAGTAAATCTTTCAATTTATCGCGAAAAGACTGGCGATCTACGAAAGGCTGCCCCAACACGATAAGGTCTTTATAGGGATTCGCCTGTGGGGCCACTATCCCAAGTATATCGTCAAGATAGCCTCTTGCAGCACCCTTAATTTCAAGGGAAGGTCCTGAAACAAACAAGTGTGATATAAACATCTTTAATGCAACTTGATCCATCTCCAACGCGTTGACTAGCTCCGTAATCATAATCGGAAGGCGGGCGCTTGCCACAAGATGATTCAACGGCTTCTTCAGCACGGAGCGTAAGATTCCATCCAGCTGTTCCTCGTTAAAAGCATGCGCTAATTCATTTTCAAGTGTTTCGCGCGGTGTCATAATTTAACTGGTTTTTTTCCAAAATGATTTGATATTTCTTGTTTTCATAAGCTTGATGATCTCACGAAGAGGTACACCTTGGTTATAAACCAAGTTTTTGGCCGGACCGGAGGCTTGATGCATTGCGAAAGGCTGCAATCCAATATTAAAACATGGTGATCCGGATGAACCTGGTTCAGTATTAGTATCGTACCTTATACGATTGGCAGCATTATTGTATTTCTGGAGCGCTCCAAAAGCAAGCTCAAGCGGGCGCCCGTCTGGATGTTGGGGGATCATTACAAAATCGTCGATAGACATGACAACCGGATACTCGTGAATTTCTATCCAACCCCGATTTGAACCATCTGGAAAAGCCTCGTTACCTGCGTTTTCTACCAATTCTAGTAACGCATAATCGAGTTCGTTGGCAGCAGGGTCTTGCAAAGAGAGCTGGAGATCTTTTTCCGAATAAGGTGCGTAATCTATCAGCCAATTTTCTTTCACAGCACAGGTGCGAGACAAGCCGTTAACAACCGTATAATCAAATCTTACAACGAGATCAGTAAAATCGAAACCGTGCTCATTTTTATGGATCTTTTCAACCACATGATAGGCTGTTAAAACCAAATTAGGTCCTACAAGCCAACCAGTACCTGCTTCCGTGCCTCGAGGTATCTCAATCCGTGCAATCTGCTTGCCAATCGCTGATAGTCCTTTTACATAGCTGTCAAAAGGAATAAACGGCGCCCTTTTTCTGACAATTTTCTCTAAGAAGCCTTGGTTTTCATGAATGTCCTTTTCTAATTCTATGTTTTCTTTATTGATTCTTTCCGGCTGCGAAATATGAAGTTCTCCAACAATTGCTTGGATTCTGGTATTGCCCGGCCTGTAATCTTTTGCTGACAATAATAATCTTCTGATCCAGCCACCCTTAATTGAAATATCGATTAGATCGGTTACAATAAATCTTAGGCCCCTATTGATGTTAAGTTCTTCGGCAATCTTCAGACCCATTTTCAACCGAAGCATTTGAGATAAGTCATTAGGATCAAATGCATTCAAAAACGCCGTTTCGAGTCGTTGTCGCTGTTCGAGTGTTAATTCTATTTCATGAAAGTCTTCCATATCAAATGAAAAATTATAAACTTACAGAGATCAAATTTCAGTTCAGCAGTACTTGTGCCTATACTCCGGGCGGCTAGAGCGGAGCGATTGAGATTAATCACAGTATTTTTCTCATTGAATCGACCGAATTGAAACTTCCTGGGTCTTAAGCTTGATGATAATTCGAACCGTTGTCCCCTGTAACAAATTTCTCCACCTCATCGGGATCGATATCAACTACGGCTTTCCCGAGAGCATTCTCAGTACTACTGACCAATTCTCCAAATCGAATAGAAATATGGACAGGAATGGTAACATCAAGCGAATTGTTGCTTGGCTGTAGATACGATCTATGAGGTATTGGCTTTTTTTCACCATTCCGATCAGGATCTTCCGACCGGTTCACAATGCTACGCTTAGGAGTCTGCCGCTTTAATTTATTTAAACTCTCTCTTATCACGGTAGCTGGCACTGCAAAGTTCGACTCAAGGAAACGCCCCGCAAAATGCAATCCGATAGCGTTACCTGTTTTAAGATCGAGTACTGCAGATCCGGAATTACCTCCTAAAGTTGAGCAATCATGAAGCAGACTTCCATTATTCATCCCTTGTATTAGACCGGGCGCAAGTCTTTTCTTCTCATAAATGTCACCGAAAATATTCTCCATGAGTCGCTGATCTGGAATCCTACTGTCACGTGCTGGATAACCAATCACTACTACTTCTTGACCTTTGGACGCAACATCGTCCGACAATGAAATAAACTGTGGCAGCATGTGAGTCGGAGTGGGTGCAACACTTAAAAACGCAATATCAGGTCCATCTTCATCTTCGATAAAAAGTATGCCTGTTATCTGGAACGTATTTTCTTCAATCCGGTCAATTTCTTCAAGAAAATCTATGGAGGCCTTGATCAAACCCGCACTTCCTTGGCGAAAAACAAACTTGGAATCACTTTTCTTCCCAAATAAATTTGCAACATGGCGATTAGTAACAACTATATTACCCTCAACTAACCAACCCGTACCCAACCAATCAAAGTCGGGATGATTTTCAACTTCAATACGGCCTATTGCTTTAATTGCCAACATCAATAAGGATGAGGCAGACTGTAGCTTTTCCTTCCAAAACATACTTTTTGCGTCAGTGAATTCTAGCACTGCGGAATTGTTAGAAACAGCAAGTACTGGTCTGGCGGTCCGCAGCACGATAGTTTCGAGTGCAAAACTAGGTCCGGTTGTCGACTCCAGACCATCATTGAGATACGCGATCTTCGGTGCCAATTGTTTTGCCTCGTAAACGATTTCATCTGTATTGCGCAATCTGTTTAGTTCATCGGCCAGTGTAGCGTCGCGGGACTCAATGTCTGAAATAGTTTTAAGTATTTTCTGTTTGATGTTTGACATAAATAATTATAGTTGAATGAGATTCGTTAAGCATCAGGTTTTTTGTAGAGCATTGGAACAACTAGGGTATAGATCATAATCAATGCTCCACCGATGATCTGGGCAGAAATCGGAGAATTGAATTTTGTCAGTATATACGCAAAAGGGCCACCAAGGGATATACTCCAGATACAATAAGAAATGATTGCGATTACCCGTTGTCGTCGCTCGATTATGGCTCCCACTCTTTTCAAGTAAGTTGGCGCAATGCCTAAAATGATGATAAAAAAGACAATCTGCGTTAGATAACGTGATGGTTCTGTAAGACTGTCGACCAGGTTTTGCAGGCCTAAGTAGACGCCGACAATTTCAGTTGGTATCAGTTTTACGATCTGGCTTGCATAGTTGTCTTGGCCCTCCTGCGGAAGGGCTACATTTTCTTCTAACGCTGTTTTCGGGGATGCAATATTGATATTTCTGCTCATAGATGGGGTTTTACTCTGCCATAGTGTAAGCTCTCAAAAAGCGAGTCGGATAAAGCAAATAACATGACAAACCAACTTTGTCAAGGCCAAATTTGCGAGGTTGAAAATTACAATTCTATAATGGAATGTCCGGAAACGATCAAAGCCCTATCTAGGACGGATAGTGTAAGTATGAGGATAGGGTTGAAGGCTATAGAAAGTTAAGTAATTAAATTAAATTTCCAAAAATGTCTACTGCCTCGTTTTGATTTTCGTGCAGTTGCTTTTCGATATATGTACAGAAATGTAATTGTCAATTTTCTACACGGAGCACCATCACTAGTTTAACAATTCGCATCTTATCCTTAAATTCTTCAGCCCCATCGTTGTCTATTTCATTGGTAAGATTCGTGCGAAGTGCCAAAGAGAACTGCATGTACTTGGGAACGATGCTTGTGCCCTTACTGCAACGCTCATGATCGGTCTCCGAGGATTCCTATCGAGTGGGGCAGCTATTGAAATAAAAATTTCAATCCTTCCCTTCCAAGGAAACAAATTTACCCCACTTGCTTTTAACGTTGTCATCCGGGACAGACTTAAAAAAATCCTTAAGCTTGATGTTAACCGCAGCGTCCGGCATATCTCCGACGTTGAGTATCTCTAAAAAGCCCTTATTCCCCTTAAGGGTAGTTTTGTAGTGATCGATAAGATTGGTTGTGTCCGCCAAAGCCTGTTCAATAAAAGTGTAATAGTCAATCAATAATTTGTTCCAAGATGTTTCCTTGATAAAGAGTGGTCGTTCTTTATTAGAATCCGAATAAATCGAGTCATGATATAATTTACGGGTGTCGGGAAACGTAATGGTGATCCCCTTTCCACCAAGTTCCAAGGTTCCTGGCTGGACGTCCTTGTAATTATTTCCGAGAAAGCCGCATCGAAGCCTGACAACAAGCAGGTGAGTTAGCTCAAATACAAAGTTGTTGATCTCCCGGTCCTCAATGGTCAAATTGTTAAAATGCATCAAGTTTTCTAAAAACCAGATCAGGTCGATGTTAAACACGGCATACTCTTCCGGAAGCACGTAAGTGTAGTCTTTGCAACAGTCCCTGGCTTTTTTGATCAACGGGCCAAAAGTTTGCATATCTTTTGACAGGTACTCGCAGAATTTATTAAAACGATCGATGAAGGGGTCGATGTCTATTGTCTTTGCATTAGTCAATGAAACTCCCATTTTACGATATTCCTCGACATCGCCATCGTAGTCGTCATACTTATTCGTAAAGTAAATTGATAAAAGCAAATTTGATATCTCTCTTCCGATAATTTGAGGTCTGGTAACTATCTTGGTAACAAGATCAGTGTAGCCGATGCCCGCAGCCGGCATTTCATCGGCTGAGGCGATAAAATAGTTAGTGGTGTTTCTAAAAGTATAGGCATTTTCCAGTTGCATACCCCAGCAGCAGTCCAAAAAGATAAAACTCAACTTCTCTTCGCCGCTAAATACTTTTTGCAACACTTCTGACATTGCGCGGTAAGTTAGAAATCTCTCGCTCTTTCTACTGAAAATAACCATTACGTAGCTTTCGTTGACATTGCTCCTTGTATAACCAGCTACCTTGTATGCGCCTGAATATGTCCACCCTCTTGCCAAGTTTTTGACCGCCTCCTCAAGTTTCGATTCATCCTTAATAATATTATCGGGCAGCTTGATTATTTTTTCAAGAAATACTCCCGAACTTATATCTCCGGTAGCAGCGCCGCCATGACCTTTGTAGATATATCCATATTGGTCAGCAGGGTATTTTTCTTTAATAAAACGGTATATTCTTTCCAAGTTGTCTTTATTCGAAAGATCCTCATCGATATCCTTGCCATCGATTGTGGTTTCGGGGTATTCTAGTAAAAAACTGGTATTTGGGCATACCCGATAGATAGACGGCCTGGCAAAATCTTTCGAAAATCGGCCCGCCTGTATCCCATCAAATACAGCTATAAGATTAACGTCTTTAAAATCTGAGAAATTTCCTTGCTTCACATTATAGATTTCCTGCATTACATTGATCATGTCATCAAAAAGGTTATTTTCTGCGCTAATTTGCATGACGATAGTCCATTTCTTTTTCATGACGGGAGTTTTGATAAATTTAGATACATTTAATCCAATGAAAAGAAGGTGTTTTCACGGTTTTTTTTCCCTGCTAATTTCCATTTCCATCAATGTACCTGCCCAACAAATTCTCTTCAAAACATTTTCGTTCCAGGAAGGGCTAAATACCTATGGGATCAACAAAACTCTGCAGGACAACTTCGGGTTTATTTGGGTTGCAACCCAGGATGGGTTGTACCGGTTTGACGGTAGAAGTTTTGAAGGTCTCAAACATGAACCAGATAATGCGAACAGCCCGGCAGGCAATTTCTTTTTTGACGTGCATGCGGTGCCTGGCGGACCACTGTACGCTGCTGATTTTAATCAAGGTATTGATATTATCGATCCTTCGTCCTTAGCTGTCAAACACCAGAAATTCGACGTTGGATTTGCCGGAAACACCCAGCTGCCAAATCTTTGGCTGAAAAAGATCTTTGTTGATCGGCTGAATACCCAATGGATCGGTGGGAAAGGTTTTCTGGCAATTAAACAATTCTCCCAACCCAATTTTGAAACATTCACCACCTTACCGGGTATGTCAGAAAGGCTTGACATCAGGTTTATCAGGGCAGCTTCCAAAAATCAAATTTGTGTAGGTGTAGCCAATTACGGGTTGGTCATATTTAATATTCGCACTCGTAAAATTGAAAGAATACACCGGCAGTTGTTCGCTACAGTTTCTCATCATACGTCGGATATAAGCGATATCTGGATTGAGAAGGACACAGTCTATGCCATTGATAATTCCGGGATCATCAAAGGTAACTTCATGGATTCAGGATGGAAGCCTCTGGCCAAGTATGTTTTTCCGAATGCCTTTTCTAATTCCATCAATAGTTTTGTCAGGGACAAGGATGCTAACTTCTGGATCGGAACGAACGCTGGTCTTTTCAAGTACAATACCGGTTCGAATACGTTGGTTAACTATCTGGTTGATCGATCAAAGAATCGATGGTTGCAGGATAATACGATTAATCATCTCATGATCGACCGCGAAAATAATCTTTGGATAAGCACATCCAAGGCTTTGCAGATGATAAGTCTTAATCACACTGGTTTTCGTGCGTACTCGGGAGAGGGAGACAAAAGTGCGTCTATGGATCACCTCTATGCATTGGTCCCGAAAAACGAAAGGGAGATCTATTCAACAGCAACTGACGGAATTTATCTGACTGATCTTGCAAATGGAATAACAAAGCGTATCCCTGGATCTTCAGATTTAGGCATTGTTCACTACATGCATAAAATCCAAGAAGATTTATGGATAGTCAGTTGTGATTTGGGTATGTTCAGCTATATCCCTTCGACGGGAACGCTTTCGCAAAGTGATTTGATTTCGAAATATCCCGAATGGGCCAAGTACAGGCGACGCTATTTCAATGCTTCGTATCATATCGGAAATATTTCCTACTGGGCCAGCGAAGAAGACGAGGGGCTGTTTAAGTGGAACATAGATAACCATACCATAACTCAGTACAAAGCCGGAACCACACGTTCTGGTGGGTTGATTGAAAACCACATTCATAATATCAAATCGGATGGTCAAGGAGTTGTCTGGCTGTTGACAGATAATACAATTCAAAAGTTCGACCCAAAAAAAGATTCCGTTGTAAGCGTTCTCAAAGACATCAGAAACAAAAACACAACTAATGAGGGTATTTTTTTTGACATGTATGATGACGGACAATCGCTTTGGTTCGGAAGTTATGGAGGAGGCCTGAACAGATACCACAAGAGCTCTAAACAGTGGACCCAGATCACGGCGAACGAAGGACTGTGTAACAACAGCGTATATGGGATATTGCCTGAATCAGACTCAGTACTATGGGTAAGCACCAATATGGGAGTATCCAAGGTCAATACGAACTCGTCAATTTGCAGTAACTATTATTACGAGGACGGTTTGCAGGACAATTCCTTTGATGAAAAGGGGTATCTGCAGGTCGGAAAGAAGTTATATTTCGGCGGTATCAACGGGTTCACTGAAATTGTTCCGGACTCAGTTCAAAGAAACCTATCGGCATTTCCAGCCTATATTCGGAAATTGGTTTTTTACCAAGATGGCGAGCAGAGAACCATCAATAAGCTAGACTGGAAAGAAATAACACTGCCTGCGGGTACAACAACTGTTATGATCTATGTCTCTGCTCTGAGCTATACTAATACCCAGAATATCAAATTTAGTTACGCGATCAAAAACCTTCAGGATGAGTATATAGATGTCAATGAAAATGTGATCTCCTTGAATGCTCTTTCAAATGGTTTATATGACCTAGAGATACGATACAGAAACAAAGATGGATCTTTCATTAATAGTCCTCTGCGGCTTGGTATTGAAATATTACCGAAGTGGTACCAGTCCATCTGGTTTAAGGTTCTGGTTATTGTTTCGACACTAGGTTTAGTCTACTCTCTTTACCATTATAGAATTGAACAAATCCGGCAGCGAGAGAAAATGAGAAAACAAATTTCGAATGACCTGCATGATGACGTTGGCAGTACGCTGAACAGCATTAAAGTGTTCTCCAACCTTGCCATTCTGGAATCTGACAACAACCAATATCTGCCAATGATTAAGGACGGGGTGCAGGCAGCAATATCTAGCACACGCGACCTGATGTGGGTCTTAGATGATAAGCAGGATAGTCTCTCTGACCTGTTCTACAAGTTTGAGGAATTTGCAACGCTTCTAGCTAAACTCAAAAGTGTTGACCTGAAAAAGATCTTGGACGACGAACTTACCGGTTTTGAATTGACGAAGGAGGAAAAAAGAAATTTATACCTGATTCTGAAAGAAAGTTTTACCAATAGCATGAAATATTCGGAATGCTCCACTTTTACCTACAAAGCTACCAAGGCTAAAAAGAAAAAGATTGAATTGCTAATTACCGATGACGGAGCTGGATTTCACGTAGGTACAAAATCATCAGGCAATGGTCTGAAGAATATGGAATACAGGGCAAGTCAAATCGGATTTTCCATATCTATCGTTTCATGCATTGGGAAAGGAACAACAATCCACCTGGCACAATCCTAGTTAAGGAATCGAACTCTCTGATATGCTAGTTGACCGTAATAATTTTATGTCTAATTGCAAAAAGGACCAGCCCAATCCTGTTTTTCACATGTAGCTTTTCAAATAGATTGTCGCGGTAACCATCAATTGTCCGCGGGCTTAAGTGCATTTTCGCTGCAATTTCGCTATATGACATTTCAGCCCCTGCCAGTTTCAGAAATTCAATTTCCCGACTACTGAGATTTGAGACAGTACCTTCTATACCAAACTCTTTCTCGTTTAAAATAGAATGAAGCAGATTGCCGGTAACCCTGTCAGAATAATGAACACCGCTCCGAATGATATCGCTAACAGCTCTCTTCAACTCTGACGGATCAGCGTCCTTGATAATGTAGCCGCGCGCGCCGTTTCTTATCATCCTTATCACAGAATATTCGTTATCGTACATGGTAAGGCAAAGCACATGGATCATCGGGAAATTTGTGGTAAACCATTTTGCTGTTTCGTAGCCGTCCATTACCGGCATATTGATATCGAGTAGTACGATATCCGGCAGGTTTCTGGTATTTAATTGTTCTATTAAAAGTTTGCCATTGTCGCATTCGGCTGTGACCTCGTAGTCCAGTTTTTCTAAAAGAAGTGCCAATCCCTTTCGGAGAACGACGTGGTCGTCTGCAAGCGCCAGTTTTACTTTCTTCATATTTTCCTTGGTATTATCGATGAAAAATATAAACCACTTATCAAGATCAAAATTTATAGCCGATTGAGTTTGCTTTTATACGGTGCTCAATTTAAGAAAGGAGGGAGCTAAAATGACAGTGAAAACACCCTTTCGCTACCAGTCCAGAGATTGGGGTAGTTGATTTCCCATGTTGGCACATATTGAATAGCATTTCTTGAAAAACCGTGTTAACACCTGTTCGATTAGGATCTCGGGGAATATACATTTGGCAAGTACTGTTTAACCCCAAATCATTAGCAATGCCAAAAACCAAACAACCTACATCTTCTCGGAAAAATAAGCCTCCCCGGAAAACATCAGCAGAATATGTGCTGATGCCGGGCGGTACCCGTCTTAAGTCAAAGATCAGGATTGCCTCCGTGAGACTCAAAAGTACAGCTTCTGGAAGTCGGGCCAAAAAACCCCCAAAGCATCAAGATCGAGTCAATGCGAGATTAAATCTGCTCGAGAATAGTTCAACTTTCATTGCCAACCTGCTTCCTCTGAATCATGAAGTAATAAATCCGCACTGGGTAGCCTATGCAGGGTGGAACAATACAAGTGGCGAACCTGTGCTGCTTTATAGGGCACAGATCACCGTTCCGGAAGAACCCACTGAAAAAAACAGACAACTAATATTCATCTTTACTGGACTTCAATCCAGTGCGATCATTCTTCAGCCTGTTCTGCAGTGGGGCATTTCAGGAATGGGTGGTGGAAGATTCTGGTCGATCGCCTCGTGCTGCGCCGCAGGGCAATCGGATCCTGTAAAACGCAGCAGGGCCGCAACGAAGGTAAACCCAGGCGCTGTAGTTACCGCAGTGATCGTTGGAAGAAGCTTAGGCGGGGGCAAATTCGGTTACAGCTGTTTCTTTGACGGGGTTGACAATTCAAGGGTTGACATTGGTCCTGTTGCTGAATTAAAATATGGCTGTGTAACGCTTGAGAGCTACAATATTTCGTCGCGGAATAGCTACCCTACCAAGTCGCCCATTTTCGTGTCCGAGATCGACGTACAGGACAAGGGAGGGCCGGTGATACAAGCATGGGATAGGCAAACACATCCCGGAACACACGGCGAATTGGCCACTGTAAGAAGAGTTCCCGGTTCAAGAGATGAAATTAATTTAAATTATTAAATAACCCTTATGCGTACTTCACAAAGTCCTCTGGCGCTGCTTCTATTACTCTGCAAGTTGCTGCGCAGGGCAGACTACTTATATCGTCAAGTTTGACGGGACAGGAAAAGTAAGACCGACCCTCGCCGAGAAGCTAATGATCACAGACAAACTCTCTTTTGACGTAGTAGATTCGAAGGAATCCTTCGACACGTACAAAAAAATGCTGACAGACAGGATCAGTCGTTCAAAAAATCAATTGCGGAAACTGCTGTCCGATCCAGAAAAGCTCGGCATACTTGAAAAGGTGTATTCAATAAGCGTCAGTGACATTAATACTGTCATTACGGAAATGGACCTTGTACTTGCTTCGCCAGTTCGGGCTACGTCACCAACACATGTCCCGGCCTACCGGGCAGTTGCTTCTAAATATTTTAATGTCCGGCTCTCAAATGTGGCCATTGGTGCTAATGAAGATCTGGAAGCTAATTCCAGTTCAACAGCAATGGGGATCATTCCGTCTCCAAGCGAGAATCAGATCGGCTTTACACTGACAAAAACAGATCCTTTTAAAAAACTTGTCTATAACTGGTATTCAACAACCAAGGCAAGCTATTCCGGCACATTCCACGCTGCGGATGTTAAGGCGCTGCCGCCAAGAATTCGACAAAACGCAAAATCAGTCGCTGATTATCTTGCAACGATAAAACCTTTGTTGGACAAATCTCCCAACTATAAAGTCTCGGATATGCGCGCGCTTGTGGACCTTAAGGCAAAGGGCGAAGCATTTATTACTACCATTAATCGGTTTATTTCAGACGACCTTAACGCAATAAAACTACCCCAGTATAAAAAGTGGGTTCTCGATTGGTTATGGTATCAAAACAGTATTCTGCCTTCTTTAAACCCCTTTGATTTCAAGGCTGAAGATGATCTAGGGGAAGCGCCGGATACGTCCGCCCTACAATCGCTCCGATTAAAGATCATTGCCCGAGAAGCGTTTTATAAGGAAGTGGATCCGAAAAAATTCAATATGAGGCAGATCGATTCGATCATCAATGGGACCGATTCGTTGAAAGCATTACAAAGTAGGATACTAAATGCATCAAATGTATTTGCAGGACAGCAGGCCAGTAATGAAAAGGCCATCCAAAGTTTTGCCCACACAGGTCAGCAATTGAATGAAGCCATAATGGCAACCAGCAAGCCGAATGACGCGATTTACTGGATGCGTCATCACGATGCTTCAGTCAACTACCAGCTAATAAATGCTGTTGAAACGGAAGAATATCTGGAAAATGACCGGGTCATTATTTTGTCGTGGAACCTTAAACCTGATGAGACAACTGCATTACATCTCAGTTTTGAAGATATTACAAATGATGTGTCGCAATTCACTGAAAGTCTTAGTCCGGTAATTGCCCAACTGACAACGGCCGCTTCCGGACTGGCAGCTGTTGCAGCTGCCGGCGGTACAACCCCGAAAAACCTAGATAATCTCAGAATAGAAATAGCAGGAATTCTACAGGAACTTCTCGGTAAAATCGAAGACTTACAAGCATATTTAAAGATCGTGGATTACCTGCTGAACCAAACTAATCCCGAGTTATCCGTTGAGGAAAAAGTGGGCAAGTCAAAATCTTACCGCTCAGAAGTGGTCAATCCCGCCAAAAAAATTATTGGCCCCAAGCGAGCTAAGTATTATATGAACACTACTCTGGCAAATGAAGGAGCGTCAGCATCTGTCACTGCCTCAGCAACTTCACTCAAGTTCGTTACGGATACTTTTAGCTATCGAGTAAATAAATTATACAGATTTTTCCCAATGGCGGGATTTGTTTACACGTTGAACAATTTCACAGAAGCCAGACCGAATGGCGAGGGACAAACGGAAATTACCGAAAGTACTCACACTCGCTTTATTGTCGGCCTGAAAGTTTACCTACGCAAGACAGATATCCGAAGCACAAAGTTCATCAGCGATAAAGACGAAAGAGGACGGCGACTCTTTTTATCCCGTACCAGCCTGAACATAGCATTTGACGCAAAAAAACCGCTACAAAACATTTATGTTGGTCCCGGTTTTGATTTATGGCCTGGCTTCTGCGTAAACCTTGGTTGCGTTGCCAACAGATATTCTTTTAGTGTGTACAATACGACTGGCCTTCCGAACCAAACAAAAACACTATACCGGCCGGGTTTTTACCTCGGCTTGTCAACAGACATCTCATTGTTTACCGACGTCGCAAAATTTCTTAACCTGTCAAATTAACTATATGCGTGCTTCATTTTATTATTCCCTTCTTATATTTTTGGTTGTGGTTACCGGTAGTTGTAAAAAAGATCACTATAAATCGTTGAGCGGTCAAAACACTCTAACGGGTTATGTGTTCTTGAGAGACACCATTAATTTTTCTTCGGTCACGCCGCTCGCAGGGCAGAAATTATACCTCAATACCGCAGGGGATACAGCAAGTTACATCTATGAAACCAGGAGCGATTCGGCAGGCCTGTACTCGATACCCTCGCTTCAGTCCGACGAAGATTATATACTATTCACCCGCCATATTAATAATGAAGTTGAATACAAGGGCGCTGTAAGGTTTAGGGGAGGGACTCAGGAAAACGTGATACGGCTTGATCTAGAAGTTTACGCGAGCCAGTTCAACGGGATCTCACTATTGTTTACAGACGCAACAACCGGCATATTGCCAAACCTACCCTTCAGGGTCTACGCCAGCAGATTGGCCGCCATGTATGATTCCACTGCGTTTGCCTCCATTAATGCTTCATCGGATCGTTTTGGGCAATACAGCCGGTATAACCTGGCAGCAGTAAAGTACTACGTAGTTTCATCGAAATCGATCGGTCCGGATAGCTACAGTGTTTTCGACTCAGTGATCGTGCCGTCAGCCGGAATAGCGAGAGCCACAATAAAACTGCACTAGGATGACGTGCTGCAATTCCAGAGTCCAATTGACTAATATCAATGACAGTCCCCATTAGCAACACGGTCGTTAGAATTGTTTATTCGCTGAATCTTTCTGCGATAGAAAAAATAAAAAGGTAAAAATGATAACACATGCGTGCGATTTGAATGGCTCGACAAAGATCTTTTTAAGTCCATAAAAATTCACGTAAGAAACTTATAGCATTTCTTTATCAAATAGGCAGATAGCGGCGCGGGGTATAAAAGATAGGTTTAGGTTGCTAGAAAGTATCAGTAAATGAATTAACGTCTTTCAATTGAACAGGTCGTGATTTTTCCTGGGATCCTGCTGAAGCGATTGTAATATATAAGGATCAAATCAAATATGCCAATTTAGTTTCGATCTAATACGAAGGCTCGGAAGGCGATCCTTTGGCCGAAGCGCCCGAAACGATTGGTTACGCAAAACGAATATGAAAAGGCGTGGCGTAACGCTCAAAAACGACTTTGTTGCTTCAATAAGGGGAGGGACTGGAGATTGCCTTGCTAAGCAAACTTTGTAAACGACTTATTAATGATTCAATGTATGAAAACATTTGTACAATACTCAAAGACTAACCGTGCAAACGTACGCGTGCTCACATATATCGCATTTTTGCCCCGTCTTGTCTTTTCCATTGTTAGACTCATAAATATGTTTGCCAGGTCCGGTACAAACACATATCACATTCAAACCTGCGAGAACTTTGAATATCGGGACGCTATCGATAATCACATTTGCGATGCCCCTCTCCTCCTCTGAATGGGGTACTATTAAAGCGAAGCGAAGGCCAGACGGCTCAATCTTGCTGCCAAGTGTCGACTGAGAAGGCAAATCCTTCATTTTTTCAAACAAAGTATGAACGTCACGCTCTTCCGCCTGCAGTAATCTAATCCCTGTGCTTTGATCCAACTCACTGAAATAATCACAATCTTCACTGTATCCAGTGAAAACTGTCCGGATTGAATACAACAACCAATACCCCTTGTATTTTATTACTACTCCAGGAGTCGCATTGTTCGGAATATTGTCAATTGCCGTCTTCAAGGAATCAGCACTATTGAAATACGGGAGTTGAAGTAATTCCATAATTGCGGGCAATATTGCTTGAACCTAAAGACGCGAAAGGATACTTACAATTTATTCATTTGAAGGGGTCAGATAGGTGGGGCTACGGCGGACCAGGTTGCAAAGCGACCGGCATTCCGCCCTGGCAATATTGCCGCAAAATACCGGTATCCAAATAGGTGTTTTAACGGTATTCGATCAACTACCAGTCGAGTGGGACAACTTCAACGGAACCTAATTTTTTACCGGTGTACATTACCTGGAAATGGCGGACAATTACGTCAACGTAACCAGTCGGTGCCGAATCGCATAGATGGCCAGCCCGACCCGGCTGCGTATCTCCAACTTCTCGAATAAGATATCACGATATCCATCGACTGTTCTCGGGCTCACTTTCATCACCTGGGCAATTTCTTTGTAAGTCATCTCGGAACAATTTAGTCGCAGGAACTGAGATTCTTTGTCTGTTAAAGCCGGCTCACTCCTACTGATCCGATCCTCGCCATTCACACTATGTATCAGTTTCGCGTTCACCAGTTCGTTGTGATAAAATCCCTTTTTGGCCACCGTTTGGATCGCAGTGATCAATTGTTCCGGCTGGCAGTCCTTGAGGACATAGCCCCGCGCACCCTGCTGTAGCATCCTGATAATCGCATACTCGTCATCAAACACAGACAGTGCCAACACATTTATCTCTGGGAAGTTGGTCCGCACCCACTGCGCCGTTTGATACCCATCCATGATCGGCATGGCGACATCCAATAGTAGCACCTGCGGCGTATTTCGGCTTGTGCATTTCTGGATGAAATCCTGGCCGTTATCGGCCTGCATCACTACCTCGAATCCGCGTTCTACTAATAACGCCGCCAATCCCTTTCGTATCAACACATGATCGTCTACCAATCCTACGGTTATTTTATTCTCGGCATTCATTTTCATATCCCTGGAATCGTTAATATGATCGTCGTTCCCTTATCCTCGACTGACTGAATGTCAAATTCGGCTCCAATTATTTTGGCTCTATCTTTCATGTTCCGCAATCCACTTCCGTCACTGCTTCCATTGCTGCTGAACCCCGAACCATTGTCCCTAACAGTTACCCTGACCTGATCCTTTGAAAAATCAAGGTTCATCTCCACCAGGGTCGCATTGGCGTGTTTCACTACGTTGTGTAATGCTTCCTGCACGATCCGGAAAACAATAAGCGTCTTATTGTCGTCCAATGGTACGGGAATGCCGGATACCTGGAAGGCTGGCTGTAACATGCCGATCTTCTCAATAAGTCTCGCTTCCGTTTCTAACGCACCCGTAAGGCCAACGCGGGTTATCGATTCGGAATGCATCGTTTTGGCCAAGTCACGGATAGAATAAATTGCCTGACCTACGAGGTCAATTGCACCATTCACTTTCTCCTGCGCTTCGATTGGATTATTGATGTTCGCAGTATTAAGCTGGAGCTTTGCCAGGCTGAGCACCTGCCCCAGGTTATCATGCAATTCCTCTGAAATTGCGCGAAAAGTATGCTCCTGTATTTCAAGGCGGGTTTCCAACAAAGTCTGTCCAAATTGTATGACCTCCATTTCATGTGCCCGTTTCCTGGAGTAATATCGCCAAACGGTAACAATGATGACCGTCACAAGCAGGACGAAGAAGATGGTTGCTAATATGATCGTGTACACTATCTCCGGAGCAGCGCGCATATCAATCCAACAATTAAACAACTGTACAAAATGAGGTTCAGTGGGCGATTCAGGATTTCGAAAACCCTTTCGGCATAATCAAGGTTTTGATTCATTAAATATGTCAACAACCCGTTCGATAAAAACGTACCCGCGTAAAACACCAACCATCCGCAACAAATCCAAAAATCAGGGTGCCTTGTAATATTTCTATATAACCGGCTGTCTAAATTGAACAATACCGACACGCACAGGACAGTGATCAGCATGCCCTCGATATTGATGTTCTGTCCTGGGAACTGCGTAAAGTTGTAGAGCTGAAAGGATAGCACAATACTAATCGCCGCAAAGACTGGAATGCTCCAACCAATAAAGCGTCGGATGACTGTGCGCGTAGTTACCCCGATGAAGTACCAGCAGAGCAGACTATATTCAATGATCACGAAAACATTGTAAAGCCAAAGGAATGGCCGCTGTTCACGGTGGCACAACTCCGCCCATAATTCTACTCCCAGCGTTACTCCCATTAAAATGGCCAAGGCGATATACCTGCGCTGTCCTCTCATGCAAAGCACCAGTGACAGGCACCACGCCACTAGAATAAGCGTATGATATACGATATAGTAGAGTGTCAGGCCGAAGAGATTTAACCGGAATATACCTTAAAATCTCATTGACTCAATTTAAAGAGCACGAACGGGTCAATCGATGGACCGCTTTGTGACATCAGCCAGGGTGGATGGCCATACTCGGCGATCAGTGACCTGGTGGGAATGTCCTTGATCGGGATACCCTGCTGGTATTCATACAGCAGGTCTTTGCCGGCTTCATCCACGCCTACCGTTACCAACGACAGCAATTGCTCCGTAGGGTTTTTCTCCGACTGTTTCAGACAGAGATAAAACCGGATTCCTTCGCATTTAGGCTGACTTAGCGTCTTTAACAGGAGACTCTTGTCGAATGTGATTGCAAAAGAACCCGACAAAAGAGCCTTCAATGGATTGGTGTCGGGTTCATTGTTTACTTTTTGCCAGAGAGCTTTAATCATGGAGACTCCTAGCGGCGCGTTAACCGCTATTCCGTGTGGTCCCGGAGCATCTGGCATCGTTACGCTTTGGTCGAACTCTTCGACCCCAATCGTCGGCTCTTCCACCGGCGCCTCATCGAGGCTTCGGCCTTTTGTGATCCATTTAATCGATTCTTTTGGCATAAGTGATAAGGCTTAATGGATGATGGTCTAAGGTTTAATGATTATGGTATTAGTTAATATCTGGCGGACAAAAGTTGTGGTGAACCCTGTCCGAATCCACGTTCATTCACACGAATAATTTTCTTGCGTTTGTTTTCCCGATAACGAGACGCATTGGCTATGCTGTTATGAAACAATGCCGCTTCCTTCCGTGCGTCGGGTCTGATTTCTTGTTTCATCCAATGATTACTCCCGACCAGGTAATTGTCCCTTTTTTCAAAACGTGTAGTCAGGTGCGAAAAATCAAGCCTAATATGCGCAGTAGTTTCCGACCATACTCCCGATTGCCATGCATTCTCGGCAAGTGTATAACGGTGATGACCGGATTTGTCGATTGTTTCATGTACGATACCGTAATGAAACGTCTCATCATTAAATAGATAAAGTAGTACCTGCAGATCGTTATGTAATTGCTGGCGATACAGTCGTTCCAGATGATCGCCGGTCCATTCCCGGGTTTCCTCATTATGGTGCTTTGGCAACACTTGCAGGAAATCCGGGTTTTCAATGGCGATTTCAGAGCAACCCTTTTCTTTCAGCCTGCTGATGAGGTCATAATCTTCAAAACCGTATCCGGTAAATCCTTCATCGTAGCCGCCCACATCCAGAAATGACTGTCTTGGAACGGCCATGCGCCCGAATGCGCCATGACATTGAAGGTTATTGTCGAGACCGGTAATCACCGCTCCGGACACAAGCCCGAAAGTGTCCTGCAAATAGCAATCAAATCCCTGGCCGGAAAAATTGTCGGCGTCAAGATTGCAAATGTATTCCGCGTTAATATGTTGAACTGCCAAATTGCGAGAATGCGCCTGCGAAAAATACGCTACCGGCCCGTATCGCAAATATTTCAGGCGTCCGTTTTCCAATTCACTTGAAAAGTTTTCTACCAAATATTCGCTCAACCCGTCCTGGGAGTCATAATCAAGGATAAAAAAGGTTGTCTCAGCACACTGGTTGTCACGTAGGTTGACCGGAAGAGTCTCTCTGAGATCCCGAAGTCGATTCATGACCACTGTGAAAAAACAAATCGATGGCCGATCACGCATGCGTCAAATATATTTGAAGGCGCCAGAAAAAATTACCGTGTTTTAACGGTAGCGGGGATTGTCTCTCTTACGTATTTTGTTTGACGATAGGCCGACCGCAAATTTGTCCCTTGAATCCTCGCAATCGAACCAGGCAGCTGTAAATAGGAGTGAAAGTACAGCCGTGAGATTTATAATATTCTTGAACCTCAGTAAATCTTCGAAAAAAGAAGCAAAATTATGCGATCAACCTTTGATCGTCCCTTTTAGAGGGAATTAAAATTCCATTTAGCTTGTTAAAAGCGTACAGCTTCACCTACATTGCCACATCAACCCTTTCACGCAAACCCTTTCACACAAACCTTGCCAATGATCACAACGATTTCGAAACTAAAAAGTTTCGGTATTTTCCAAGACTACAAGGCGTCCAAAGATCTCAAATCATTCGTACAATACAATATCTTCTATGGATGGAATGGTAGTGGGAAAAGTACTCTCGCTAAAGTATTTGTCTCGATTAATGACAAAAGAATCCATTCTGATTTTCCTGATGGTCAATTTTCGGTGAGTCTAAAAAATCTTACTGAAATTACACATTTGAATCTCACCGCCAGTCAAAGCAATGTGAGAGTGTTTAGTAAGGATTTCATCCAACGAAATGTCAATTTTGAAGACTCAAAAACCAATAGTATTCTCATCCTCTCAGGAGAAAAGAAAGACGAAAAAGAACGATATCTTAAGTTACAAAACGAACTGTCGGAAAAGCAATCTATGAATCACGTGGATTCCGAAAAATATCATAAAAATGCTGACGGCTTAAAGAAAAATCTTAGCAAATGGGCGGGCAATGTGAAAAGGTCGTTTGAGTTACTCGAAACATCTAACACCTATTACCTCAATTATGACCGGACTAAGCTATCTACTTTTATTCGAGAAAATCGCGAAAAAATTAAGCCTGGCTCAATTCTGAAGGCCGAGGAAGTCAAGAACCTCAGAAACACAATTAAGCCAAATCGCAAATTAGATATAGCACATAGTCTTCCGTCGTTAGACATTTCAGAGATCAATGTCCTTTTTGGAGAGATAAAACATCTCATTGGTACAAGCATTTTTTCAAAACAGATTGAGCGTTTAGCATCGAATTCCGATATAAATCAGTGGGTTAGAGACGGTCTGAGCATTCACAACAAGCATGAGTCAAAAGAATGTGAATTTTGTGGGCAATCACTTCCTCCAAACAGGGTTGAACACCTAAATAACCATTTTAGCACTGAATACGAAAGCCTCATTCAAAATATCCAAAAGCTGAAGATTGCAGTTCAAGAATTTATCAGTCTGCTGAGAATCCCCTTCCTAGAAATGCCTCTATTGTACGATGAGTTCCATCCTAAATATGAAAATCTGAAAAATATCATTTCAATTCACCGAGCTGATTGTATCACTGAATTTGATGATGCTATGGCGAGACTGGCCGAAAAGGAACAACATCCATTTGTAACATTCAGTTACAATTTTAGAAATCTTGAACAAACCTTAGAAACTTATAATCACAACGTCAGTTTTACTTCAAATCTAATCGAACAGCATAACGCTAAGAACGAAGGTTTTGATGCAACCGTCAAGGCTGCCCAAGGACAGCTTGAACTTCATTTCGTAAGCGAGATTTTGACAGTGGAAAATTATGACGGCATCGAAGAAGGCTTGGTTAAAGAGAGGAACGCAGTTGAGTTGCTCGATCGAGATATTACCAATCTGGCCAAGCAAGTTACGGAACTTGAAGCAGTGCTTTTGAACGAAGCGATTGGGGCTGAGGAGTTTAATAAGAACCTCGAAAAATTTATTGGGCGAAAGGATATTTCACTTCAATTCGACAAGAATCTTAAGGGCTATCGCCTTCTGAGAAAAGGAAAGACTCAACCAGCGAAAAACCTAAGTGAAGGGGAAAAGACAGCTATCGCTCTTGTTTTCTTCATGTCGAAGCTGCGCGAGAATGGCAACCGTATTGAAGACACAATTATCTTACTTGATGATCCGATATCGAGCTTCGACAGCAACCACTTATTCCATTCATATTCCTACGTGAAGAAAGAATGTGAACAATCGCTCCAGCTCTTCATTCTAACACATAATTTTCAATATTTCAAACTTATCAGAGATTGGTTGCATAAAAAGAATCAGCGTAAGAAAAAACTTGATGGAACTTATGAAGAGAAAATCAGGACCAATATCTATTCAATAGAATGCTCTGCTGAAGAAGAGAGAAAAGCAGCCATTTGCAATGGAAGCGAAACCTTGATAAAATTCAACTCTGAATATCACTATATCTTCCACAAATTAGTAGCTCTCGGCTCAGCCACCGACTTGGACCTCGAAAAAGCTTTCCTAATTGCCAACCTTGCGAGAAAATTATTGGAGGCGTTTCTGACTTTCAAATTTCCCAAAGGAAGAGACAACTTTAACGAGCTTCTTCAAGCTGGATGTCCTGATGGAGAAACTTGCGAGAAGGTTTACCGCTTCATCAATAAGTATTCGCATAATGAACTGATCGATTTCAATGAGGGGCCTATCGACAACTTGCTAAGCGAAGGAAGCAGTATTATTATTTCGGTTTTCAAGATTGTTAAAGATTTGGACGAGCATCACTACAATGAGATGAAAGAAATTTGCGCATAGACATTTTACCTTCCCATTTCCAACACCCGGGAAAATCATGCGCCAGTGACATTTGTTGGACATTGCGAAAAACCGTGTTGAACGTTGGGGCTGCTATAATAAATACTGTCTTAGCACGCGACACAGCCAAGTTCAGTCTATTCAGACTGTACGAAAAGTCCAGCCCTTGCTGTGCGGCCTCGAGCGTTAAAGTGGCCCATTGAAAAAATAACGAACACTGCTTCCACACCCTTATACCGTGCGAACCTGCACCCTAGGAGGTGCAGACACCCCCACCAGGTTGACTTGCAAATGAAATGACCTTCACGCCTGCCACTGTCAACTTCCTTTTCGTCTGGTTACTATCTACGAAAGGACGCTATTTCAGGAATGGCAGTAGTCCGCAATCGAAGACAGGTCGGAGGTAGCTAATCGTATGCAGTCGTCTTCCATCTTCACATAGGCGGGCAAAAGTTAGTGACAAATTCGAAAATCAGACATATTCATCATTCATACGCTAATATCGCTCTTCCTCCAGCCTACCTATTTGCCCATGAATTTGATTAAATCTGTTGGATTTCATTCTGAAGCATGTTGTTCATTGAATCGGGAGTTCCCTATATAAAAAACATCGTAAACTAAAAGTGAACCATTATTAGTTTTACATGATGTCCCTGACCTCAGGTAGCATCTCGCGACCAGATTGTGCTGTATTTTTGGTATCAGATATGAAAAACTGTTGAACTCCCTTGCCATCATCGATACCGTAAGCTGTAGTCCCATCGGGTTGCCAATGGCAATTACAATCTGCCCTGGCTCACAGCGATAACTGTAGATGGGTCGACACCGACGATTAACGAGGGTTGCATCCTCTATAACATGATTGCCGGCGATAATGAGTCCCGTCGTTTACCTTACCATAGAAGTAGGAAGCAGCCATTCCCGCAAAGATTTGAGATTAACGTATTCGGGAAGATCTTTTGTAAATTTAGGAATACCTCTAACATTAATTTTTCCATATGCAAGATCCAACTCTGGTTCTCTTTGCTGATGAAGGCCTCGACTTGTCACTAGATGTTCGACAGAGGGACAATCTAAAGTCTCTAATTAAATTGACACTTCTTTTTCAAGAACAACTATTGCTGTCAGATGCTCAACTTATTGGAAACAGAAACTTTCGGTCTTTGCTTCGCGAGCCGGACTTTTTGAGAATGTTTGACAAAAGCAACATTTCGATTGCAATTCGAGATACTGTAGATTATCCCGTTTTAGAAGGTCGGCACATTAAGGATATTGATATAAACTCTGATATTCTTAAAATTCAAGAATCGTTCATTGCATGGAATAAATGCCACTGGAAAGATTCAATAACTGATGTTCACAACGAGTATAAAAGTACGAGGGAGTTGCAACAGATTTGCGAGTTCGCAGAACAGAAGAAATATGATATTAAGCAGACTGGAATTCAATATTCTAACGAAGCGATTGCGATTTTCACTACGGAGAGAGCAAAAAGAGCTCTTGGTGAGGAACTGTCAGATTGTATAAGAGAGCTGGCTCTCGAGTATCGGGCAACTCAAGCAACACCGTATAATCCACTTGGTGGTTTGGGCAGTAAGTTTTTTAAAACTGATATCTGGATCCCTCTTCAAAAAAGAGGTTTTATTCCAGATGCGGACGCGCAAAAGCTTATTGTTAACTTCGCGCTTGCACCGTATTTGACCGGGATTCTTAATCAAATTAAGTCCAAACCATATTATACCAGTATCCATAGATCTCGATTGCAACTGTTAAGGGATCATTCTATTGACAAAGCGGAACTACATGAAATTTTCCATTACTCGAGCCGATTATTATCCTTCAATCGAGGACTCCAAGTATTATCTTCAGAAGATATCTGGAACCTCCGCAGTGACCGGTTGTTTAAGGACTATCTTGAAGCAGTCCAAAGTCGCAAGATAGATTCAATTAAGCAGGCCCTGATAGGCTATCTGAACAAAATCGACGAAGTTATTCTCAAGAAATGTCCATCCTTGAAAGAGCCACGTGCGAGCAAACGTGATTCATTCGGGATTATGTACTACAATTACGGAAGTCAAGTGGGCTTTGGAATCGGTTTATTGAACGAGTTTGCGAAATTTCTTAAACTTCCCCATCTTGAAATTCCAACGGCAATTACTCTTGTTGGAAGTATTGTTAACTTTTTTCACGGCGCTACCCTAAATCAGCGTTATGCAGATTCCCAGAGGGTTGCGGATGGCCTTAAACAGGCTCAAATAGTTGATAACTGGGAAAAGGAAAATTTGATGGATGGTAATTTTAGAAGAATTTCATTAACATGTCCATTTGATGCAGAAGTATTTATCGAAACTGATTAAGAGGATCTCAGCTTTCTAATCCTCTCGAATTATCGTTACGTGTATCTGCTAGTAAACTTTTGGAAAACCGCGATGTTTGCGGAAAAGCATATTCGGTCTTGAAAAGTAACATTGGCACATTTCGTTGAATATAGAGCACATATTCCGCCTTGAGAATAAGGCAGTGGAGTGTTAAGGCTAATTCGACTACCTCCTGACTATTTTGATAATTAGAAATGAATTCAGCCAAAAACCCAAAATATCATGCACAGAAGAGATTTTTGTAAAACCACTACCCTGATTGGAAGCGGTCTGGCGCTAACAGGTTCTTCTCTACTGACAAGGGCCAATGTCCCTGCTCCCGAAGAGCCTTGGTTTGGTAGGTCTGTACGATGGGCGCAGCTTGCCTTTGTGGAGACCGATCCCGGCAGCTACGACCCCGATTTCTGGCTTAGTTACTTCAAACGTATTCATGCCGACGGCGCTCTGCTGAGCGCAGGTGGAATAGTGGCATTTTATCCGACCGATATCCCCTTACATCACAGGAGCAATACGTTGGGCAATAGTAATCCACTTGGCTACATGGTGGAAGGATGCCGCAAAATGAATATGTCCGTCATTCTACGTACAGACCCACACGCTGCGAGACAGGATGTGTACGATGCACATCCCGATTGGATTCATGTAACTGCCGATGGCGAAAAGCGAAGACATTGGGCCAACCCAGAATTATGGGTTACCTGTGCTTTAGGGCCTTATAATTTTCAGTTCATGACGAAAGTGATCCACGAGATCATGGATCGGTTTAAACCAGATGGCATTTTTTCTAACAGGTGGTCGGGACACGGCATCTGCTACTGCCAGCATTGTGTTCAAAATTTCAAAAGGTTTTCAGGGCTTGACCTGCCAAAGGATAATAACCGCCTCGATCCGGTATTTCAGAAGTACAGTGAATGGCGTGTTGCAAGATTGAAAGAGCTTTGGTTTTTATGGGATGCCGAAATTCGCAAACAACGATCTGTGTCCCGGTTTATTCCAAATGGTTTTCCAGATAAACTACTTACTGGAACACATGCTGATTTCTTTTTTGCTGATCAGCAGGCCAGGCAAGGTGTAATTCCACCCTGGGCCAATGCCAGGGGTGCTAAAGAAACAAGAGCCACATTAGGTATGAAACCGCAGGTGGGCATATTTAGCGTGGGTGTTGAAGAAGAATACCGGTGGAAGGATTCTGTGCAGACTGAAGCCGAACTAAGGATATGGGTTGCCGAAGGTGTCGCCAACGGCCTGCTTCCCTGTTTTGTAAAATTTGGCGCTGTGTTATACGACAAACGCTGGCTTGATGTAGTTAGCAATATGTACCAGGGTTACTACCGGGCAGAAAAATATCTGCGTAATACAGAGTGCCTTGCACGTGTGGGTCTGGTATATTCTGAACAGACTGACAGGAAATACGGGGGCAAGCCCTGGCAGGAAAAGAACCAGGATCATCAACCTGGTATGTATCATGCACTGGTGGAAGGTCGCCTACCTTTTGAAATGGTGCACGATCAGTTGCTAGATGAGGATCACCTGAGACCCTATAAACTACTGATCCTACCTAATATCGCAGCACTATCGGATCAGCAATGCGATCAGTTAAGGAAATTTGTGCAGCAGGGAGGCAGCCTGGTGGCCACTTTTGAAACCTCTCTGTACGACGAGAAAGGGAAACAAAGACCGGACTTTGGACTGTCAGATATTTTTGGGGTTTCCTTTAACAAGAAAGTAGAGGGCCCGATGAGAAATAGCTATCTAAAATTCAAAACTGACCCCACTACTAATACCTTTCATCGGGTGTTGAAGGGACTGGAGGACGCCTATCGGACAATTAATACCGTTTACCAGGTTGATGTTACCCCTAACGATAAGGAGAATTTCCCTAGCCCTGTTACGTTGATTCCCACTTACCCGGACCTGCCGATGGAAGATGTATATCCCCGCACAGAAGATACGGGCATAAGGGAAATCTACTTGAAAGACACAGGTGATGCGAGAGTGGTATATATACCAGGCGATCTTGACCGGTCTTTCTGGCAATTTATGAACATGGACCATGGCAGGCTGCTGAACAATGCTATTAAATGGGCACTCAAAGAGGAGAATATTGTATCAGTAGAAGGGCCGGGGGTTATTGATGTAGCAGTGTGGCGCCAAAAGAATTCAATGACGATACACCTTGTAAACTTAACCAACCCGATGATGATGAAAGGGCCATTCAGGGAATTAATACCTGTTGAAGCAAAGGTTAGTGTTAAGGTACCTCAAGATGCCACAGTAACCGGTGTGCGGCTGTTGATGAGTGACCTAAAACCTAAGCTCGAGTTCAGTAACGGTACAGTAACATTGGCGGTTCCGAAAATCGTGGATCATCAAATAGTTGCACTGGATCTAAAATTGAAAGGTAGATTCTTGTCATGATGACACGGCATTCCTGGGTGTTGACCCACCAGCGAAGCAAGTAATTAGAAGTAAGAGCTATATGCGCCCGCCCTTACACTTCCTTCAGCATATGGAGGTAGGGAACTAATGAATAACATTTTATTGGGCGCTTCCTGAGTTTTGTCGTTCACGGTGCGAGTCTATAATGAAAGCGATTTGAATTTCCTGGTTAGTTCAGTCAAAGATTTTTCAACACCCATGCGCTCAAGTGAAGAGGCGCCGACGAAACCATGCACTTTTGTTTCATCGAGTATTATCCGCACATCTTCCGGCGTATTTATCGGGCCTCCGTGCGCGAGAAAGAATATGTCGGGATTTACTTCCTTTCCTGCTTGCATGATCTCTTTGGTCAGCTTTATAGCGCTCTCCATGGTAACGGTCGCATCAATAACCCCCACAGATCCGCCAACAGTGGTTCCCACATGCGTGATGATCGCATCGGCACCGGCTTCCGCCATCTTCCGGGCCTCCTCTGGTTTAGCTACATAAACTATAGAGAACAGGTCCATCTGTGTTGCGAGCCTCACCATCTCTACTTCTTTATCGAATCCCATACCTGTTTCTTCCAGTACCTGCCTGAAATGACCGTCGATTATACAATGTGTCGGAAAATTATTCACACCGGAAAAACCCATTTCCTTCACTTTCAACAGGTGGTGCCACATTCTCCGGCGGGGGTCGGAGCCATGCACTCCGCAGATCACAGGAATTTCTTCAACAACAGGCAACACTTCGAACTCTCCGATGTCCATGGCTTCGGCATTCGCATCGCCATAGGCCAGTAAACCCGCAGTGGAACCGTGTCCTGCCATACGGAACCGGCCTGAATTGTAGATAATGATCAGATCCGCACCGCCCTTCTCGATAAATTTAGCACTGATACCCGTTCCTGCACCCGCCGCAATGATGGCCATGTTTTTATCCAGAGTAACCTTCAACCTGTCCCTGACTTCCTGTTTGGTATAAGGATTTCCTTTTCCAGTCCATTTGTTTGCCATACTTCCTGTTTATCAAAATATTTTTTTGTTCGCAAATCCAATTTAACGATTAATGGGCTTTCTTATCATATCCAGCAACACTTCCACCAGCTTCCTGGAAAATTTTTCATCGTTGATATGGGCATCCACCTCCATAATTTCTATCGCTTTGTCTGTATTCTCCTTTATCGCATCGAATAATACCTTATTGGTTTCAGGACGGTAAAACACTCCGCCTTCAGCATCTATCTGGGAGATCCCTTTAACAGGCAACAGTACCGCAACCGGGGCTGTGGCGCGATTGATCTTACCAGCCAGCCGCTCACCGAGGATCTTGTTGTCCTCTTTGCTGGTTCTCATTAATGTTACATCGGGGGCCCATTGATAAAACTCCCGGTCTTTGTATTGCGCGGGAACGGTATCGAAATGCCCGAAGTTTACCATATCCAGACAGCCTGGTACAACTACCTGGGGAATGCCCATCTCCGCAGCTGCATTTAAACGGTCCGGGCCTGCACTGCAAATTCCCCCGCAGAGGTCATCAGCCAGTTCCGTAGTGGTTACGTCCAGCACCGCGTCGAAACAATTTTCCCGGATCAGCGATTCCATCGTTCTGCCACCCACACCATTGGCGTGAAAAGCGAACACCTCATACCCCTCGGCCCTAAGCAGTTTGGTGCATTTGTCTACACAAGTGGATGTATTCCCAAACATGCTGATGGCGATACTTCCGGCTGAAGTGCTGCTTTGTGAGTCGCCAACATTCGACATGGCGCATATCGCAGCTGCAGCCTGCCTGATCAACAGGTTGCTGATGCTGTTCACACCCGCCATGTCCACAATCGAAGGCAATAGGGTGATGTCCTTGCTGCCAATCTCTCTCGACAGGTCTTTGCCGGCCAGGGTTGAGATACAAAGTTTGGGAATCCCCAATGGAATTTCCTGCATTGCCGAAAGAGCTATAAAAGTGCCACCTCCTCCCCCCATTCCAATCGCAGCCTTGATCTTTTTTTCAGCGATCAGTTTCGCAACAACTTTTGCGGCTCCGATGCCCATCACCGCTACGGAGTCACCCCGGTCCCTTACCGACCTCATCTCCGATATCGAACGGCCCGCTTCCTTCGCCACAAGATCAGATTCGAAATCCACCGGGAAATTGCTGGTCGTACCCATTACCCCCGTATTCATTGTAATAACAGTTTCGCCATTGACTTTAAGGCATTCGTACAAAAATGAAAAATCCTCATCCTTCGTATCAAAGCACCCTAGCATTAAGATTGAGCGGTTCGATTCCAACATTTTGATGTTAACTGCGTAATAAATTATGTTGTGAGATCACTATCCGGAACGTCGATGTCGAATACGATAACACGATCGAGTTTCGGCACAACAAACTTTTTGACCTCTTCATGCACCGGATGCGGCAGGTATACGTCCCGCGATGCAGGCGAGTCGAAAGTCATAACAAAGCCGTGGGTAAACTCTTCGTTCAATCCTTCGTTACCATTGTATGCGCCATAGACCATATCCAATAACCCGTCGACCCGCCCTACCATGTTCTTCATTGTTCGAAAGCATTCCCAAATCTGCTCTTCCCGGATGGTCTCTTTGAATTTAAATACTCCAAAATGCTTAACCATAATCTTATTTATTTGACGATCTCACAATACGCACGATAAATCGACCATACCTCCAATTCTTATTATTGGCGCATGTCATTTCAAGGTCTTAATATAGGCGAACAGCGAGGCGACCTGCGCGTCCGTGTAGCCGTCGATCAAACCTTTTGGCATAAACGAACGGCCCCCAATGAAATTCTGACTTCTGATGTCGGATGCTTCAATAAACACCTTACTGCCGCCCATGAATGCAATAGTGGTTCCCCTGTCGTCCTTGCTGAACATATAACCTTCCACTGTGCTGTTGTCGTTCCTGGTAACGCGATACACCTGATAACCTCCTTCAACAGCAGCGTCGGGATTCAATATCGCAGTAAGCAGAGCATTGTTTTCGCGAGCCGCAGAACCGTCCAGTGCCGGGGCTATGCTCTGCCCCTTGTCGCCCACTTTATGGCACATCAGGCAGGTCGATTGAAAAATAATTTTCCCTTTTTCTGCGTCGCCGTCATTTTTCTCCACTACTGACAGCAGCCTTATGCGCTTGCTGTTAAATGCCCTGCTGTCCAGGTCGGCCTGTTTTCTCACTTCACCGATAATCGTTTTAGCAATGCTGTTCTTTATATTGGCATTGTACACCCGTTCGGCTGAAGGACCGTTAAACGACTGAATGTCCAGTAATTTCCGGTCATACATCTGCACCAGTATTCCCGCGCCCTTTGTAGATCCTGACAAAATATTTACGAGGCTTTTTTTCTGCTCACTGCTAAATTCTGTTATCCAGGTTTGTAAATTCTGCAACGCGGCACTCGAATCGGCCCTGGCAAGACTCTGCAATGCCGAAATGCGCAGATCGAATTCGAGATTTTTATTTTTCAGTATCTGAACGAAATATTGTTTGTTTTCCTTCGCCCTCACCTCAAGTGCTCTTAATACCAGCGTCAGTGTAGCTGTGGACGCTTTATCGGTGATCAGGGAAACTATGGCTGCCTGCGGTGTGTTGATGTTCAATCGTCCAATGGCATCCAAAGCCAGCTGCCTGTCGATTTCGGCGCTGCTTTTCAGCAATACCCTTACTGACGTTTCGAGCAACGACGATAAACCTGTGGACTGCACCTGCTGCTGGTTTTTCACTGCGATCTCGAGATATTTTGAGGCATTCGACGAATTTTCAAAGAGCGGTTTTACCGTGTTATATATTTTTTTATTGGCCAGCATCTTACTCACCATAATAAAAGTGGATTCATCAAGCTGACTTACCCTTGCAGCCGGCCAGAAAGTAAGAAACTCCTTTTCCTTCGCCTCTTTTGGCAGCGCCTGTATAGCCCACAAGATATTCATGGCCTGGTTCCGGGAAGCCGCTGCGGTGTGAATATATTTTTCCAGTTCACCGGAGTATTGTTCCAGTGCTTTCAAAGCAAGATAGCGCTCGAATTTGCGTTCGTAAGCGCCTCCCATTTCATTGCCGGGAAGTTCCGGTTTGCTTGCGCGTACCAGGATATCGATGGTAGACGAATCCGCGATCCCCCGATCGCTCAGCGTACGAAGTACCTGCGATCTGATCATCGGATCGGTGTCCTCTATCATATTTTTCAATGCTGCTGCGGTTTGTTTGGCGTCAATAGGAAAACTTACTAACGAACGAACCGCTTCGCGGCGCAGATTGTGCTCCGGGGCGGCGAGGAGAACGGACATCAGTTTAGCATCGTAATGCCTGATGCCTTCCAGCGACCAGAGCGCATGAATACGGGAAATTTCATCCTGCGATGCGTCGTCCGCCAAAGCAACGAGAGCCGTAGCAAGCTTGGTGGTCTCACCAGCATCCCGGTCAGTTATCTGGTGCCAGGCAGACCGTTTCATCCAAAGCGAAGGAGCCTTCAAATAATTGACAAGCTCTTCCGTTTTCACGGTATTGAAATCGGGGATCGGGAATTGCTTCTGACTCACGTGGCGGATTCGCCAGATACGGCCGTGTGATTTATCCCTTTCAGGGTCCGCTCTTGAAACTTCATTGTGTGAGATGATCTTGTTGTACCAGTCGGCTACATAAAGGCTTCCATCGGGCCCAAACTCCATATTGACCGGCCGAAACGACTTGTCCTTCGACGTGAGCAGGTCTGGAAGATGATTGGCGGTGACCGTCCCATCAGGATTGCGTACGATCTTTACTGCGTTGATGGTGCTGGTGATCGGGTTGGCAAGCAGGGCAACGTCTTTCCATTCTTTTGGAAAAGTTCCGGAAATATCATCAGCAAAGGCCAATGCGGAAATACCGGTACCTCCAACCCGGAATTTGTGAAGTTCGGGCATCCATGGCTGATAAGGGCGTATGCGGTCGGCTCCGATTCCGGGGAAGCCGGTTCCTGGTTCCATTGGAACGATCGAATACCCAAGGTCATTTGCTTCGGTGCCATACCATTGGCCATTGCCGCGAAGCTGAAAGCCCCAGATATTGTTGAGCCCCGAGCTTACCAGCTCCAGTTTTTTTGCATCCAGCGAGAAGCGGGCGATCTTGCTATAGTTCATATTCAGCTTGGCATCGCTGGTAAAGGAAGTTACCAGTCCTTTATTCAACGCACCGTGACTGAAATAAATCCAGCCGCCTGGCCCCCTTACCAGCATATGGGCGAGCGTATGTGTATCAACGAAACCAAAACCGGTTAACAAAGGAACCCGTTGGTCGGCTTTGCCTCCGCTACTTGAATCATTAAGAAAAAAAAGTTCCGAGCCCTGGGCCACATAAGCCCCGTTCTTATAAGGCAGAATGCTCATAGGTATTGCCAGGTTCTCGGCCCAGACTTTCACGGTGGCAGGCAATTTATCGTTGTACAGATCAGAGATCACCAGGATCTTGTCATCGCCCTTGGTTTTGCCTTTATATAAATTCAGGATGCGGATAAAGTTAGAATCCGTTTTCTGCGCGTCAATATCATCCATCAGTCGTAATAAATCCGACCACTGCGCATCTGCTATAGGATCCAGTGGATACATTTTCGCGGTCTGGGTCCAGAGTCGGCCCTGGTCGTCGAAAGTAAGATCCACCGGGTTCACAATGCCTTCGTTCTCACTTGCGATCAATTCAATCACAAAACCTTCCGGTACAGTAAACCCTGCCTGTTCGGCCTCGGGAGTCCTCAGCTGATTCGGGTTGAGATCGTTCGGGTAATTATTGGTTTTGTTTCCCGTAAACCTCGGAACAACAAAAATAACCACGAGTATGATCGATAAAGCAATCGCTAGGACAACAACTAATTTCATTTCTACATTTTGGGTTTATATGACAAGTAGATAATCCGGCGCAGGTGTCTGCGTGTTGCAAATAGTTACTAAAGTTCAGTAATGGTGAGATCCCGGAACTCTACCTTTCCCACTCCACCACCGTGGATCTGAAGAGACAGCACACCGGTGGCAGGTATCGAAGAATCCTTTTCTTTATAATCACAGGTTTTAATGCCGTTGATGTATAATTCGTGGTGATCGCCTTTGACCCTGATGATATAGCTATTCCAGCCGTCGTCTTTCAGAAGATGCCTTAAGATGCTGAGGTCCCCGCCTGCCAGTTTGCCGCGGCGGTGTTCGTCATAGATATCTCCCCAGTAACCATTGCCAATATCGGCCTGATAGCCTGCGATGATCTTGTTATTTACTTTGGAACGGTATTGTATACCGCTGTTGATCAGACCCGTACTTGAATCGCCCGATAAACGAAACAGGCACCTGAACTCGAAATCACTGTATTCCTTTTCGGTATACAGGTATGTATTTGCTTCGATCTTTTTACCGTTATTGCTGCAGGTGATAACACTGTCTACCACAGTCCAGAGAACCATGTCAGCCGGATTTACCGTTTTCCAGCCTTTCAGGGTTTTACCGTCAAACAGTGAAACCGCCCTGACCGATGATTCCTGGGCGAACAAAGCGGATGAACTAAGGAGTATTGCGAGTAAGATCATTTCAATCTTAAGCAACGATTCAGGGCCCTTCCGTCTCTGTGGTAGAGAACATGCTACCATATCTTGTAATTTATACATTTTGATACCGCCGAAAGCAAAGAATTAGGGGACCACCGACAGTGCGCCAAAACCCGTCCGGCGCACGAATTGATACGGTTGCCCGGAGCGTAAATATCAATCTTTCTAACTACATGATTGTATTCGCTACTAACATTCTATTATCCGATTCTATCCTACCATCCAGTCGCCAACACCCGCAGGGATAAGGGTAAGCCGCGGGCGCTCATTGCTTTCGTGGAAATGATGATCGCGTTACGGATTTGTTCCCACACCCCGTTCCGATCTTTCCGTTGAGATATGTGAGCTCCGGTCCAGCAAAGCCAAATCCCCGGTTTCCATGAGGCAATGCCACGATCTTCGTACAGCTTCGCTTGTACATTGAGATCGTACCGGTCTGTTTGCCTTCTTTTAATCTGGATTAATTTTTAGCTTCAATGGTTATAGCGGTAGTGCCGGTTGAAATGTGTTTTCCGTTTAGCATCAATTTCTTTTTACTCTTGCCGACAACAATAACATTTATACTATAGTCCGTTTCATAAGCACGCTTCAGATACGCCGGGCCCATAAAGCTGCCGACCTCAATACTTCTCGTGCCGTTGGAAGCGAGTTTATCCGATTTTAATTTAACACCGTCTGCCGCAACAACAATATCATTGTCGCGATCGATGTACAGGCCTCCCAGCTGACGCCGGATCTCCGAAAGACCGGTAAAAACCGCTATACCTTCTCCCCACAATGGATGAGTGCGCATCGGCCACTGCGAGATGCCTTCGTGGTCCATATTCTCAGGAGCGAGGCCGTCGGGATAAAACAAGGGTGAGGGAGTAATGCCATTTTCGATATGACGTTTGTTGTTGATGAGCACACAACCGGCCTGGCCGGCAGCCACACCTCGCTCGATGAGATCCTTTCTATTCAAACGAATGCCATAATAAATATAGGCTTTTACAAATTCCGCCTGCCGCTGATCCATAAGCGCGGCATCGTCGCCATTGTCGGTGCCGAACCCCCCGAAAGGGTTGGCAGAATACACGAAATCAGGCGACCAGGCCATCTGTGTAAAAGACAGATAATCGATACATTTTTCTCCGGATGCCAGCCAACTGCGATCATTCGTTGCTTCATACAGTGCCGCATATCCTTCTGTTGCCCACATGATACACAGATTGCCCCTGAACCATTGTCCCTGCCATTCGTCTTTGATCATGGTGAAGGGCTTCTGTCCGCAGGATACATATTGTTCCATGTCGCTCCATTTTGCAGTTGGGATGATCTCCTTTTCAATGTATGCCGCAATTTTTTTCGCACCATACAGGTATTTCTGCTGGCGGGTAGTATTGTACATTTCAGCCAGGAACCACATACCGGCAGCTGGCTGGGCGCTTTCACGGAGTATGGGGGAGAGTTCCATTTTGTCAGTAACATAGGAAGGAATTATTCCCCTTTCATCTATTACGGTCAGCAGCCAGTTAGCAAATGGCGTAAGGTAGTCGATGATGCGATCGTCATTCTCCGCTCTTTTAAAATAGTCAAGAAGATGAGCCCCTGTTTTGCAAAGCGCAGGAATTTCATAAGATTTTGCGTCGCGCATGAATAATTTATTCTCACCGTGAGGAGGATCTGACCAGCCTATCCCCCATTTCTTATCTTTCGCACTGAATACCGTCGAAAACAAACCCTGTTCATTACGGGGGGCGCTCAGGCAAAAATTAATCAGCTTTCGGGAGGCAGAGAGCAGCAGGGTATCATTCAGCTCCTTACCCCAGTAGTAGATGCCCGCTGCGTCGCGGGCCTGGTTCCAGAATACCGAATTGTTGATAACGTCCGTCCAGAAAGGCGCAGAACACCTGAAACCGCCGATCGTTTTGTTATCGCTTTCCCATTCCAGCCACGATCCGTGATCTTCATAGCCTTCGATCGGGGGATCGAGAACGCCCCCTGGAATATTATACAGTTTTCCGCTGCTGTCCTTTATCGGAAAGAACACCGTGTTCCTGACCTGCTTCAGGTAATCCATATAAGGCATGGCAAGATGCGGCTCGTTGTAAAAAACCGGCTGACCATGTTTTTCCCAAACATGTGTTGAGGCAATGGGATAACCCAGTTCACCTTTTTTGACCGTGTTCACCAGCAAATCGAATCCGTACGCAATCTTGCTTCCATAAAGTTTTCTAACCATCTGCGTGTCCTTCTCTTCTCTTACGAATCTGGTATGATAGCCAACCTTTGCATCCATTAATCCGTAGGTTATTACCGGCAATTCCGAAAGCCGGGTATTCACATTCAGATCGATACCATCAGGCATGGTTATGCGCTCTTTTGGGACCTGTATAATAAACTGTGGATTGGGTGTAAAAAGAACGGCCTCGCGGGCATTATAAGACCTTACGCTTTCCCTGTTTGCCAGGGTTAGATCCGGAACGAGGGCCGCAAACAAGGATGCCTGCTGCAGCACCACGGCAGGTGAATGAAAGGCTCTGTCGCCAAGTATCTGGTCGCGGCCTTTTCCGCTTCTGACGTCATCGAACTTCAGGCCGGGAGAATGCACAAATTCAGGCACGCCTTTAAAATTGAAAGCGTATGCAGACAAAAAGTAATCCAGGTCGGGATGCTCGTCAGCGAGTTGCCCCCTTACCTCTATATGAAAAAAAGATGCATCATTGTTCAGGCTTATTTCCTGTCTGAACCTGTTGTTGTCGCGCTCCAGTTCAATCACCGCTTTTTTTGTTCCCTTTTCTGAAGTTTCAGAGAGCCCGGTCACCTTCATTTTTTGTACCAGGAACCGGTCGGGATTGATCCCGGTGTTCCAGAGTTGAGTGTCGGCAGTGTCCCTGACCGTATACGCAGGGGTAAACTGCCTCAGCACCAATACCCATTTTCCGCTGGCAGAAAGGTTGTAGTATTCTTCCTTTAGGAGCTGGTCGGTTCCGATCTCTATTATGGCCTTTACCTTTTTATTTTCGAGCGTCACCTTCGACACCGGCATGGGATCTCGGCGTGGATTTTTGAAACTGACAATTACCAGCATCATCAAACTACATAGCAACAAGAATCTATACATCTCTGTTGTTTAATTATTTTGCGTTTAGCACCAATCCGGCCTTTGCATTATTCTTCGATACCATGAAACTGGCAGGTTCGCCTTTGGCAACGACTTTTCCTACTTTGAAGGCCTGCTTTCCAAAACCGATAAGCGTAAATTCTTTCAGGGTCAGCGGACCGTTCACTGCATTGATGGTAACCGACTTTCCGTTGCCCGAGTCTGCAATCTCAATTGTACCGTATACATACCCGTTAGACCAGAAGAACTTCCCGGTTTTCTGGTTGAAGGACATGGAACCGGCAACAGCGGAATACTGAAAACCCGTATAGGCCAATACGCCCGTCCAGGAAGCCATTGCCCTTCCGTATCGATGACCGTATTCGCCCTCGTTAAAAGGATTCCTTTTATTTCCGTCGAACCTGTTGCGGATGGCCTCATATATTTTCAGTCCGTTCTCCGTTTGTCCTTCGTAAAGCATTTGTGAAGCCGTACTGTATTCGAAACCCGTCATGATCTCGGTATAATACGGAAAAGGAAAGTCGAGCAGGGCGCCGTGAGGGTAACTCGCCATGATCAATCCGGATTCCTTACCTACGCCAAAACTTCTGAACGTGTTGAAATGATTGTTGAAATCCGTAACCAGGTTGTATTTCATGATGCTGTTCATAGTTGTTTTCACATGATCCTCATCGAGGACATAGCCCAGGCCGGAACTCATGGCGATATTCTGACCTACCAATTGATCGACCAGGCATCCCTTTCCCAGCTGTGCCACTTTGCTTACCGAGTCGGGTATATGTTGTTCATAATACTCGCCGTTGAAGAGATTGGCGTCGACCCATTTTCTCCCCTGTGCATACAATGCGCGGGTTTGTTTTTCGAAGGGTTTGTCTTTCAGGTATTTCGCCATTTCTTCTCCCGCCCTCAAAGCGCCGAGATACCAACCGGCCATCTGTGGATTGGGTCCAACATAGTTAATGTCCATGGTATTGTGCTGGCTTCCTTCCATCACGCCATCTTTGTCGGCGTCCCATTTTCCTGCTTCCCAGGCGAAGCTCAGGGCTTTCTTAACATTAGGGTACAGTTTTCTGAGTTCAACGTCGTCGCCGGAAAGCTGCCATTCGCGATAAGCCTTGATGATGCATCCCATCTGACCGTCGGCTGCGCGGTGGCCCCATTTCGCTGCGTTCTTCAGCGGAAGCGGAACGCGGAATTCCATACCCCCGTCATCTACGGTGGCGTGCAGAAATTCAACTTCGCGGAACTTTGTAGCTAAACGGCCGAATAAGAAAGGAGTAGCCGTTTCATAATTCCATACATGCGTGCAGGTTCCAAATCCCCATCCGGAAGACTTCTCCCCGCCGATCTTCGATCCCTTGATGCTGCCGGTTCCTTCCCATGCGAACGGAAGCCCGTCCTTTGTACGAAACACAGTTTGGCAGCGAAGGTTGGCCAGGTTAAAAAGACTTGCTTCCCTGATCACTTCAGGTATATCGTTCTGAGTAAATGCTTTTACAAAATCTACCGTTTCTTTTTCCAGCCCGGGCAACTGCGCTGCGGTTCTGGCGGCCACCTCCCAGGCATTGGCATCTTGTGTGGTGTAAAAATTACCTACTATATTATCCGATCCTGGTTTAGTATACAACTGGCTAGAACCATTGTCCCATGCCCTGCGGTTAGGAAAATGCCAGGTTATGAAAAAAGTAATCTCCTTTGACTCGCCAGGAGCCAAAGTATTTTTCACTGCAAGAGTGGCCGGTGGCGTTTGAATGGGTGTACTTTTAGAATCGGCATAGATGCCCGTATTGTCGGGTCCCGCTTCATTGCTTTCAGGAAAATCCGTCAGTTCCCCATCTGCTATTAGGTCGTCCCAGAATTCCCTGAATGTCCAGTTCCAGCCAAGTTTCTTCCAGGAAGTGCGATAGGTGACGCCACTGCCTGCGTTTGTGGTGAGGGCCATCGTTCCCCAGTTGACATCGGTGGTGTCCTTTCTGTTGGAATGCATGTAGATCCCTTTCAGATGATCTGCATCTTTGTAAGTATTTACATTTTCCTTTGTCGAACCCGACCAGCCGTCCACACCGATATAATTCGGCACCATACCGCAAACGGAAGTTTCGATCGCCCCATCAGAGTTATTGGTTATAACGTATCGCAGAATGGCTACAGGGATGCCGCTTTTGTTCTCATCGCCGGGAACCAGTGGATTGAATGCCTCAAGCCTTACGTCCAATGGAACGTTCGGGTCTTCCAGATTTACCTGTGCCAGAGGATACGCCGCGTTGAAAGTCGTTTTTTCGAAGCGGGGAAACCCGCTGTTAACGGCGTCAGAGCCCCAGTCGCCATAATAATCCCTGATGGCTATCGGCCCTTCCAGAACTCTGATACTGGCTTTTTTCTCGTTCGCTTTTTTATAATACAGTGCAAAGAAAGGTCCGTTAGCGATCGTTGGGTTCACCAGTTTGAAGGCCGGAAGAAAGCCGATCGCACCCCGGTTCATGATCTCCCAATCCCGAAGGTCGCCACGACCGCCTATCGACACGGAGCCCGTGCCTATGCCGCCTAAAGGCATCGCCACCTCATCCAGAAACTTCCCTGCATATTTTTTCAGCACGGGCCAGTTCTTGTTCAATGACTGTGTGAAAGCGGGCAATGTCTGTAACAGGGCGGTGCAAATGACCATTGTTTGTAGTAGACCTTTCTTATTCATGTGTAAATTACTTGTTGTTATATTTTATTACCGAATGTCTGCATCTTTCTTTTCCATCGGCCCGAACGCAATGGGTATGCCTGAAAAAATGTATCCCATTGGGTCCGCCCGGCAGATTCTCCCTGATCTCTATCAACGCAAACGCATCTTCGTCTGTGAAGATGTTCGTGGTGCTACTTCAGAAGCATCCTGTGCGTGTGGACTTGAAAACTGGCCGATGAACAGCAGGGTGCTGATCATCTTTAACAGCCTGTTAAATATTGAAGTAAACTTTGGCGGTGACTTGTGTCTGCCTGATCTCATTTCATTCTCACACTTAATTAAAATTGTTTACCGGAATTTTATTCATTAATAACCGCTATTCTGAGTGATGATACCATTAGATGTTTGTATTTCAGGAAGAGGTATCGGATACAAAAGATTTTTGGCGCTCAGCGTGATCGGCCTGGCGAACTGGGCAGTAAGCTGGGCGCTCATGATAGCGATGGTTTCTGCCTGAGGCAAACGAAGCAGATCATGCCATCTGTGCGCTTCAAAGGCTAGCTCCACCCTTCTTTCGTGCTGTACTTTTTCGATGAAAGTGCCGGGGGTGCTGGCATCGATATCGACCAATCCTGCGCGTTCCCTTACTTCGTTGATCAGATCGTAAGCCTCCGCACTTTCGCCTTTTGCTTCTGCCAGCAACAACAGTACATCTGCATAGCGCAGCACTGGAAAATTGTTTCTTGCTCCGGCTGCCGCAGTCTCAACATCGAGGTATTTGATGATATAGGGAAGGCCCGCAGCATCAATGGCAAGCGAAGCATCCTTGCGAAGATCCCCAGTCTCATAAGCGCTTACAAGATCTGCCGTAGGTCTTACAGCAAAAGAATTTCCACCTGCAACGATTCCCCTTGCAGCGGTTTCCGATGGCGGTAGGAAAGAAGAAGTGTAGGGAGAACCTGTTTGGTTGGCAGGCTCAAACTGGATTTCATACAGTGATTCGGCCGTGTTCTCGTTTGCAGGATCCCATAGATCGGCGTAGTTGGGCAATAAAGAATAAACATTGGACGACACTACGGCCTGCAGTGCCGTTACTGCTTCCCCCGCATTTCCCTGCTGAAGCTGGGCCTTGCCAAGCAAGCCCATGGCGGCGCCCGAGGTGGCACGGCCTTTATCAGTTCCAGGATATGTTTGTGGCAGCGCTGCTGCTGCGGTGGCCAATTCACTGGTGATAAAAGCATATACCTCAGCCACCGAAGCTCTCGGTTGCACAACAGCAGCGAAATCGGTGGATTCCGTAACTTTTAATGATACTTCGCCCCAGTTCTGCACCAGCTCAAAATAAGAAGCTGCACGCAGGAATCTTGCTTCGTTGACTGTTCTGGCTATAAGAGCGGCATCGCCTGTCGTTTCTGGCGACCTGTCGATAATCGCATTACAAAGGTTAATGATGTCATACAGCTGGGTGTAGATGGTTAGGGCCAGCAGATTGCCAGAATCATCAGTAAAACTTTCCGGGGCAACCCTTTCTGCCTGATCGGCCACGTTCTGTGTGGTATTGTCGGAACGGGCATCATCAAGCACAAACCAGCTTCCGTCTGAATAGAGACTTCGTTGTGCCGAGTATACCCCGTTGACCGCAATTTGCAGTTCAATGTCCGTTTTGAAAAAATTATCCTTTGCCACCCGGTCGATAGGCACAACATCCAGAAAATCCTTCGAGCAGGAATAAGAAAGAATAGCTGTCAGCATCGCTATGATACAAACTACTTTGTGAGATATATTTTGAAACCATTTCATATCCGAATCTTTTGATTGATTAGAAGGTAAGATTGACGCCAATAGTGATTACTCTTGGTAGTGGTGCGGAACCAACGCTGTTGAGCGAAAGCTCCCTGTTGTCTCCAACGACCCTCGACCCACCGATCAATCCCGGTCCTCCCGCCGATTGCCGCTGAGAGTATGGATTACCTCCTATGTAATTTGTGAACGTTGTGAGGTTCTCACAGGAGAGAAAGGCAGAAGCCCGGGTCATATACAATCTCTTGATCACACTGACGGGTATTTCATACGACAATGAGATATTCCTTACTCTTACAAAATCCGTTTTCTGAACTCCCAGGGATGAAATGAAGCCGGCACCGTCCGCACTTACATTCATTGCCCCGGCCCTTGGCGTAACGCCGTTACCGGGCTGGGATTCGGAAATATAACGGTCGTCGTACCAGAACTGCTTTGAGAAACCGGCGCCGTTTGCTCCGTTAGCCACCTGGATCAGGAAGAAATCCGAGGTATATCCACCAGACTGGCCATTGAGCAGTACCGACAGGTTGAAATTCTTATATCTAAGATTTGTGTTGACTCCGAAGATCCAGTCGAGGTTGGGGTCTCCCAGGAACTGGCCATCAGTGCCAAGAAATGTGCTTATCATATTGTCCTTGTCTACGTCCTCAAATATGATGTCGCCGGGCTTTGCCGTTGGCTGAGCAGGGAGTACCTGTCCTTCGCGTACCACACCGATTGCCTTTACACCCTGTATCTGCTGCAACTCTCCGCCGATCCTGCTGCGCAGGGCGCCAAAGAAGTTGAACAGTTCGGTTTGATTTTTTCCCAGCTCAAGTATCTTCTGTTGGTTGTGGGTAACATTTCCTCCGATCGACCAGCTGAAATGCTGCTGATCGATGATCTTAGCATTGATGGTCAGTTCAAATCCTTTATTCCTGACCCTGCCTATGTTGGTCAGTACACCTGGAAATCCGGACGACAATACTACGTTCTCCTGTAACAACAGGTCTTTGGTAGTATTTCTGTAATAATCGAAAATCACATTGATTCTGTTGCCGAACAGATCTGCGTCCAGACCAATGTTGCTTTGTACAGAAGTTTCCCACGACAGGGTTTGATTTCCCGGATCCTGGTTTCGAACGCCGATCACCTGGTTTCCGTTAAACGAGTGGTTCACAGATCTCAGGCTTGCCCTGCTGGTGAAATCATTGATGTCGTTGCTGCCTGTTGTACCGTAACTCGCCCTGATCTTGGCATTATTAATGAAAAAGATATTTTTCATAAAGTTTTCTTCGGTGAGCCTCCAGCCAAGCCCTACAGATCCAAAAGTATTGTACCTGTTGGAGGGACCGAACCTCGAGCTGCCGTCGGTTCTTACCGAACCGGTGAAAATGTACTTGTCCTTAAAGGAATAGTTGATCCTTCCAAGGTAAGAGATCAATGAATTTCCGTTGGCGCCATTATTGGCGGTGCGGTTCACTGAACTGCCAAACCCGAGTGTCTGCGGGCCGGGGATCTGGAAGGTGTTGGTGCTGGCGCCTAAGGAAGTTCCTGTCACTTTCTGACTTGTATACCCAGCCAGCAGATCAAGAGAATGTATCTTATTGAGTACTTTTTTATAATTCAGCGTGTTTTCGATCAGCCAGTTGAGAGATTGTGAGTTGTTAACTTCAAGAGTGGTAGTTGCAGGAAAGGTAAAGATGGGCGCACCCCCGGGTGCGGTATAGAACAAATTGGTATTGTTGTATACGAGCCCGGCTCCCACTGAGGTTTTGAACACCAGGCCCTCGAATATCTTTACTTGCGAATACGCGCTGAAAAGAGAAAGAAAACGATTTGTTTTATTCTTGTAGGCTTCCGCTATCTCCAATGGGTTGCCGATATTATTGAATACACCAGGCAGCACATCATCGAAGGTGGCGTAAGATCCATCATCATTGTAAACAGGAATGATCGAAGGCAAAAGAACAGCCATCGACTGTAATGTTCCCCAGTCGGATTCATAAGCGCTGCTTCTCTTGGTCATTTCGAAATTGGGGGCCAGGTTAAGCCCTATGGAGAAGGCATCCGAGGGTCTGTAGTCGACCTTGATCCTTGCAGAGTACTTATCGAAGCCCTCGCCTATGATCGTACCTGGTTGATGAATATAGTTTCCCGAGAACAGGTACGACACCTTGTCGGTCCCGCCGTTAACTGACACCGAATAATTCTGGAAGGGGGCCGTTTTATAAATTAGCGACTGCCAGTCGGTGCTAGTTCCGTCCCAGTTTGCGATACCTGCAGGAATGGTCTGGCCGAGATTGGTATAGTACTCTTTATAATATTGTACATACTCCGCACCGTTCACCGCATCGTACAGGTCGTTCTTGTTTACTTTCGCGTACCCGGTACTCAGGTTCAAATTGAGCTGATTTTTACCCTTCCCGGTTTTAGTTGTAATGATGATAACCCCATTAGCTCCCCTGGATCCGAAGATCGCTGTGGAAGCTGCATCCTTTAATATCTCAACGGATTGAATGTCGTTGGGATTGATGGCTGTAGCGTTTCGCTGATCGGTGGGAAATCCATCCACAACGAACAAGGGCTCAAAACCGCCAGAAAGTGAACCGATACCCCTGAGATTTACTGTGCTCAGCTCACCGGGCGAGGAGTTCCTTTGTGCGATCTGTAATCCCGGTGCCAGACCCTGCAATGCCTGGTCAAAGGTAGCTATGGGCCTTTCGGCAATCTTGGCTCCCGATATGGAAGACACCGCGCCGATAACATCTTTTCTCCTTTGGGTGCCGTAACCGACAACCACGACGTCGCTAAGCTGCGAACTAAGTGAGGTCAACTGAATATTCAGCACAGTACGGTTGTTCACCTTTACTTCTTCGGAGCCGAAGCCAACGAAGCTGACGGATAAAGTAGAATTGTCGGGAACGCTCAGGTTGAATCTGCCGGAAGCATCCGTAAGCGTGGAGAGGGAAGATCCTTTAACCTGCACCGTAGCACCCTGGAGAACCGAATCGCCGGAGGAGACAATTCCTCTTACGGGATTCTGTGCCCTGACGGCAGCAAAAGATACTAGCAAAATAAGCAGTAGAGCAGAACCTTTGGGCACCTTTAATTTTTCATTAATTACCGGGGTGAATAATCTCTCCCGGCGTGACAGGCAATGTTTCATATTAGTTTGGTTTATATCCTACAAAATCGCGATATATAATGCTGGTTAAAAGTAGAGTTTAACCACAGTAGAATGATGTGACATTAAAGCATTTTAGTAAATTATTCTGGCATTATTTATTGGAATGATAGTAAGCAATTTTGCAATTATATGGACTATCAGAAATAATGTCATAATTTCAGTAGCAACTTAATTGCTGCGATATGAAGCCCCAACTACTAAAAGTATGTGCCGGACCGGCATCTTCATTCAGTGTACGCCAGGATCTGGTCCCCTACATCAATAACCGCTGGCACTATCATCCCGAAATCGAACTTATTCATTTTAAAGAGGGGAACGGAACCCAGTTTATCGGAGATAATATAAAACCTTTCAGATCGGGCGACGTATTGCTGGTCGGCGCCGATATTCCTCATTACTGGAGTTTTCACGACAATTATTTCGAAGACAAATGCGTTGCCTCTCCTGATGTTCGCGTAGCTCATTTCTGTGAGAATTTCTGGGGACGGCAGTTCCTGGAACTCCCCGAGAACCAGTCTGTGAAACTACTGCTGGAAAGGTCAAAACGGGGAATCCAGGTAAGCGGTAAAACCCGCGAGCTAATCGCCGACCTCCTTGAAAACATGCTTACTTTCCACGGCACCAAAAGGATAATCCTGCTCATGGAAGCCCTTAGCATTATAGCCAACAGCAATGAAATACAGGTGCTCTCTTCCATAGGTTTTCAGCAGAACCTGAAGGAAACCGAAAATGACCGGATCAACTCCGTGTACCAGTACTCGCTTTCCAATTACAAGAGGAAGATCCAGATGGAGGAGATCGCGGGAGTAGCAAACATGAGCCCGAATTCGTTCTGCAGATACTTTAAGTCCAAAACAAGGAAAACATATTCGAACTTCCTGATCGAAATCAGAGTGGGAATAGCCTGTAAGCTTCTGCTTGAAAACCGCATCAGCATTAAACAGGTATGCTATGAAAGCGGCTTTCATAATTTCGCCAGCTTCCACAAATACTTCAAGATGATCACCAATAAAACCCCGCTCAATTACCAGAGAGAATACATCAGTCACAGCAATTAATTACATACCGGCCTGCGCCATCATTTCGACACGAACGCCCTGCCTGGTACAACGGTAAGTCG
>CAVXLU010000010.1:0-4154 GCA_963762655.1 uncultured Chitinophagaceae bacterium | reverse complement strand
AAATTTAATTAATAAAATGTCTTAATTAAATATGTCACAAAGGATAGTTATATCGAAAAACAGGGGCACCTCTATACCCGGCCGATGCAGGAATTATTTGTGATGCTTGCTGTTTAATGCGCTAACCGATTCAGCAACTGATACGATCTGCAATTTCACCCCTTCCCCAATGCTGCTGTAAAAAAGTGGCCGTAGGAAGATCGGTATATATAACAAGCCTGCCATGTGCAAGAAAGCTTTCCAGACCCAAAGTAAAAAACAGGCTGTACATACCCGATGTCCATTTTACCATGCGGGAATCCTGATTATAAAATTTTGAATAGGGCCGTCTGCCTGTTTCCTTTGGCCAAAACCAGCTGACCGTTCCATCGGAGTTATTGCGGTAATAAACAGCAACCGCGATAGGATGATCGACTGAAGGGGAGTTCTTCACGGTAATACCTGAGTGGCGAATGATGGATTTGATGTGGGAGAGGTTCCGGATGTTTCTCATGGAGGTGGATTTGCTGTCAAAAAACGGTTAGTTCAAAGGGATTATGCATAGCCAGGCGGTCTGCTTTGCACAATTGCATTGTTCTGTGTAAGGGGATTAGGGGTTTCTCATTATCCGGTCATGGGTCTCTAACCGCAGGATCCCGGCAGAATTCTTTCCGCTTCCAGCCGCCGAACAGGACCACTCAAACTCGACCCGCACCGCCCCGGTGCCCACCGTCCCACCGGCGCCGTTGCCGTCCACTTTTACTACTTTCGCCAAAAACCAATGAGTCGCTGGTTTTCCCTTTCAGCATTTCTTTTGATCGCGCCATTGTTCTGCGTGGCCCAGGTCCAGGTCAGCCCGGAGCCCATGCATCACAACGTATTCCAAAATGCCTGGGTTCGTATCCTGGACGTACACATTGCACCGGGCGACACGTCGCTCATCCATAAAATTTTAAAGCCTTAGGTTCAGGTACTAAGCAAGGCCAGGACCGGTTCACAAGTGATTACTGAACCACACGGCATGAACCTCCGCGACGGGATTATTTGGTTTGAAGGCTTCTACGACCAGCCACGTATCGATCGGGTATGGAACAGTGATACGACCGACTTTCACGTCATCGACATGGAACTGGTGAACAAAACCCCAAAACCAATCGGTGAGCCACTGAACATAAAATCGTTTAGCCTGTTGTTCGATGAAAAGGCCGTTAGGGGTTATCGCTTTACACTACCTGCACACGCAACGCTGCAGCTGCCGCAGGGAAAAGCACCGATAGTGGTGATTGGACTCACAGATACAAAGGGAAACGTCGTAGGCAATAAAAAGAAGTTTTCAAAAAAGGGCGATTTCATCTTTCTTGAACCGGGCACTAGTGGCACACTTCATCAATTCGGGGAAGGCCAGGCACAGTTTTGCCGTTTTTGAATTGAAATAGAAAAGTTACACATCTGTAATGAAATCGAACCGTGGGATCAATAACTGGATCAATAAGAAGTCGGTGGTAATGGACCTGATCATTCTGCTCTCAGGCTCCTGACCGGATTAGACATCGCCGCCCGCACGGCCTGAGCTCTCACCGTAACCAGCGCGATCAGCAGGGCAGCCACTCCGGCCACGAGAAATATCCACCAACTGAAGTTTGTGCGATAGACACAGTTCTGCAACCATTTATTCATCACCCACCACGCTAAAGGGGTAGCGATAAGGAAAGCGATGGCCACCAGCTTCATAAAATCTGCCGAAAGCAAGCTGACGATCCCTTGTATACTTGCCCCCAAACACCTTCCGGATCCCGATCTCTTTTGTTCTTTGTTCTGAAATAAATGTCGCCAGCCCTGATCCTTCTAAGACAGGAGATCAGTATCGCCAATACGGAAAAGATCATGGCAATCTTTCCAACCTTTTGCTCGGATTGGTACATCTCGTTAAAAGAATCATCCAGGAATCTGAAGCTAAAAGGTTGGACTCAGGCGCCAGGGTCGTCCATTTGTTCCTGATCTCACGGATCAGTGGAGCGATGGCGGTAGAATTCACCTTAAAGGAGGCAAGACTGGTGCTGTTTTGCAACACGAACATGAGGGGGCGGACCTCGTTGTGCAGCGTCTCAAAATTAAAATTCTTTACAACTCCTATGATCGGATAAGGTGTCGGCTTCCCTTCGTCGTTGAAAGTATATACATGTTTGCCGATCGGATCGGCATATCCTAACACCCTGGCAGTCGTCTCGTTGATGATCACGGCCGACGAGTCTGTTCTGAAATCAGGGGAAAAATTCCTTCCCTTCAACAGTTTGATCCCTATTGTTGGAAGATAACCGTCATCGATTGCCCAGGTCTGGTACATCAAATGATTTGAAGCGGTTTGGACGGTGTTTTTGAAAATATTATATACGTTACGCCCCGAATTGGATACCGGAAGATAGCCACTAAGGGCTTCTCCCTTTACGCCAGGTAATTTTGTCACTTCTTTCTTGAAGACCGCGGCATTGCTGCCCAGCGCATCGGTGCCATTGATTGATCAATACCTGGTCCCTGTTGAATCCGAGGTCGCGTGTTTGAATATAATCCAGTTGCCGAACACAACGATCGTCCCGATGATCAGCGCAATGGAAGTAGTAAACTGGAACACGACCAGCACGCTCCGCAGCCCTCCGCTGTTTGTACCTGCCTTGAGCCGGTCCTTCAAGGCTTCGATCGGTTTAAAGCCGGACAGGTAGAAAGCCGGGTAGCTTCCAGCCAGCAGGCCAACTGCAAAAGGCAACGCGATCAACAGGGGGAGGATCATCGGGGAAAAAAGACTTACCAGGGTCATGGTTTTACCCGACAAAGAATTAAAAAAGCGGTAGTGCCAGGTAGGCGATGCCGATGCCGATCAATAAAGACAGGAACACCATCAGGGTGGATTCCGTCAGAAACTGCAACACGAGTTGACTGCGTTCGTTACCCAATACTTTACGGATACCCACTTCCTTAGCCCTGCTGGCGGATCGGGCCGTCGTCAGGTTCATAAAGTTGACACAGGCAATGAAGAGAATGAACAGGGCCACGGCGGAGAAAATAGCTACATACTGTATGCTGCCGGGCGGGCTCAGTTCTTCGCCACCCTGCCTGTCGGAATAAAGATGGATTCGTGAAACCGGAATAAGCGAAAACTGAAGCCGGCTACCCGATTTTTCGAGGTCCGCCATGCTGTAGATCTGAAATTCTTTCAGTGAGGGAATCAGATGTTTTTTGACATAGTTGGTGAATTTTTTCTCAAAGGCCTTGTAATCGGTACCAGGCTTGAGGACGACGTAAGTATGAAAATTGACATTGGCAATCTGTCCCCATTTATAATCCAGGCTCTTCATAGAGAACAACAGGTCGAAATGAAAGTGTGTGTTGCCAGGAATATCCGCGATCACCGCATTCACTTTATACGGAACCCCTTTGCCGCCTTCGTGGACTTCCAGCATTTTACCGATTGCGTCTTTGGCCGATCCGAAATAGCGGGCCGCTGCTGATGCCGTGATCACCACAGTATGCGGCTCATTCAAAGCGGTCCGGGTAGCGCCGTCCAGGGTTTGGAATGCAAAGACATCGAAGAATGTGGAATCGACATAAGCCGCACGGGTTTCGGTGATGTATTCATTTCCCTTCCTGATCAGTTTTGTGTCACCACTGTGCGAAAAAACGCGCGTATACTCCTCTACGTCCGGATAATCCTTTTTAAGCAGCATCCCCATCATATCTGAGGTCTCCGCCAGGCGAAGCTCCTGGCCACCCCAACGTGCATCCATGTTGATACGGTAGATATTTTCCGATTTATTGTAGTGACGGTCAAAGCTCAGTTCGTCCAGTACATACAGTGCGATTAGCAGGAAGCAGCTAAGCCCGACAGCCAGACCGGTAATGTTGATAAAGGAAAATGTCCTGTTTCTCAGCAGATTTCGCCAGGCGACTTTCAGATAATTTTTGAGCATGGTTGTCAATGGGTTTTATGCGCAGACATATTGCCCAAAACCGAGTGCCTTTTTATCATCAATCTGATAATCAGAATGATGAAGATTTCAAAAAAAACCGATTCCGTCCGTTAGCGATACAAAAGCAATCAGGATCCGGACGCCAAAATTGAATGCGTGTTCAGTCAGGCCTCATGGCCAAGGGGTATAATTTATCTTATGTCGGTCAAGATA
>CAVXLU010000009.1:0-416633 GCA_963762655.1 uncultured Chitinophagaceae bacterium | reverse complement strand
GTTATAAAGTAACAATGGTGAGTGCACAATCAACAAATTGTTGCGACTCACCATTGTCTATACGTCACCCAATCATAAAGCTTTGAAAATTATCTCACCACGGTCAGTTGCCGGGTCGTCATCGCTTTGCTGCCAACCACCAGTGAATAATTGTATACGCCAGCAGGTAAAGTTCCCATGCTCAATGTGATATTTCCTTTTGTGTTAGTAAGTCTCAGGTGTTTGAGCGCTTTTCCTTCAGCATCGGTGAGCACGATTTCCGCCGCGCCTGATTTTTCAGGCAATTGGTACTCGATCACCGTAGTCTGTCGCACAGGATTGGGATAGTTTTGACCGAGCACAGCGCGCGAATCCAAAATCTTGCCATGACCATCTCTCAATGTAAGCTCATTTATTTTAGCCATCATCACCGTAATGATAGAGTCTTTCTCATCGTTCTTTCTCGACAGTTCCTGAACGGCTTTCACCAGCGGCACCACGAACTCGGAATAGCGAAGACCATAGAGGTCATTTTCATTTCGGGGTGCGTCGACGCCGTCAAATTCAAACTTCAGCTCCTTTGCCGCTGCTTCAACCTCCTGTGCGATAAAACCTGTTGAGATCGCGTCATCATCCTCGACAGTTGGCCTTGGAGCTTTGTCGTCGGCATTGATCTTTGAAACCATGTAGTTGTTGAGCTCGCGTTTCTTCCAGGTATAAGTAATAGGTCTGAGCTTATTAATGAATTCGAGACCCGGCACGTTTTCTTTTACATCTTTCTTAAATCGACCGTCACTTAGATTTGTCCATGCCTGAAATCCACCAATGCTTGTAACCCTGTAGTCGCCAATCCTTACCTGGTTACTTGCAGAGATAAGCGTGTAGTAGCCCAGTGCTGTTGAATTTCTAACACTATCAACAAGACCGGCTGAATGATATCCGATAAAAGTATTTTCTCCTCCCTTTACACCGGATCCGGAATAAGCACCTACAAAGGTGTTATAACTGTTCCTGTTCGAACTCGCAGAAGAATATCCAACATAGACATTCTCACTTCCAGAGGTGCCATTCCCTGCAAAGGCGCCAAATACCGAATTGCTGTTCCCTGAAGTACGGGTGTGCATGGCATTGTATCCAAAAACACTGTTATATCCTCCGCTAGACAGGGATTCAGCAGCAAAGGCACCAAAGGCGCTGTTGTAATTGATGTTGGCCAACGAATACAGCGCCCGATACCCAAAGCCTGAATTGTATTGGGAAAAAGGCGTGGAGTATCCGGCGTATGCCCCGACAAATGTTAACCCAACACCGATTGTGGCGGCAAACCCTGTTCTGTATCCAAGATATGTGTTCCGGTAGCCTGTACTATTCGACCAACCACTTTCCACCCCGACAGCGGTATTGTCGTACCCGGTAGTTGTAAAGTATAACGAGCGCGCGCCGGTTCCTGTGTTTGAATAACCAGTAGTTAAGCCCACTAATGAACTGGCGCCGACCCCGGTATTCTTTGCCCCAGAGACAGCAGTATTGCCCGCACCTGGGCCCGCCCAAAAATTATCGTTCTTGGCTGTGATGGTCCTCAGGTTGTTCATAGTAATCGGACCCGTGAGGTAGAGGCCGATCCAGCCTTTGCTCCCATTTCCTAAAGTGTATGTGCTCGTAGAAAGAGGTAATAACGACCTGTTGATGGAGGTGGGGTTGGCAAGATTTGATAACGACGTATTTGCCTGACCCAAAAGGGTGACTGGGGCAAAAAGACAAACAGCGACAAACCCAGGTAAAATTTTGTTCGACATAAGAAGCGATTTAGAAGTTATGAATAACCATAGATATTGGAGTTTAGACAGACGCACAGAATTTACGCGGAGAGACTCAGTGTGAATTCTCCGAGAGCATTCGTAATAATGTTTCTTTGAACTGCCTTAGCTTATTGTCGGTGATTGGTACCGGGATGGTAATAAAGATAAAAACCTTGTTGCTCCTGAAAAATCCCACGATAGGGTGATATGGGTTTTCTTAAGCAAATTTCTGATGATAAACCAGTTGTTCAGGGATGCGAGTGACCTCTATTGAAAAAACCTGGTCTTCGCCAAGATCATTAAACACCAACGCTATCGGCAGATGAAATAATACATCAAACAGTGCCCTCAACCGAAAAAGACTGAGTATTTCCACCCTTATCATTTGACCTAACAGATTACTGAAAGCTGATTTTTCCTTTCCAGAATGCAATACTTTGGCGATTCCACGTATAACATGCAACCAGGTTGCCATCTTCATAAAACATGTCGGGGTAAGAGAGTTCAGCATCTCCGCTCCCCTTTTCTATTTCGAAGTGATACGGCCAGTTTTTTCCATTGTCCGTTGAAACCGATATCGTGATCGGAAACCTGTCGCCCCAATTTTTACCGACCGGGTTGTAAATAACAGCGATGGTGTCGCCGGAAATCTGCGCCACATCGATCCCGCTATTGTTATTTGGTAGAGACGTGTTATACACCGGCGACCACGTTTTGCCGCCGTCTTTCGAATCACTTCTACATATTACGCCGGCAGAACTCCTTAACAGCATGTGTACCTGTCCCGGTTTTGATTCCCATAGCGCAGGCTGAATGACGCCTTCGCCGACAATAATTGTCCTGTTGATCGATAGCGTATCGCTGGCTGTCCATGATTTGCCGTTATCCTCAGATCTGTCCGTAAAGGCATTCCACACTTTATTTTTTTCAACTGAAGCTGGAGCGAGCCAGGTTCCGTCTGAGAGAATGGCAGGCTGATTTCTCACGGGACCTCTTCCACCTTTGCCATCAGCTACGAGCTGCCGGGCCATGCTCCACGTTTTCCCTGTATCTTCCGAATGTTTGCACCCACGTTACCCAATCATCGATCTCCTTTCCTACTTTAAAGAACAAAAATATTGTGTCGCCTCCATTGAATAAGACCGGGTTCCAATGCGGATCATCTATTTATTTTGGCCACCATTCTTGGCGCCGACCAATGGCCTGGCCGGCCATCGGCCATCCATATCGCTACATCATTGTTCTTTTCATGCTTGCCGGCAAACCATGCAAATAAATAACTGCCGTTGCCGGTGCCGATCATCGTAGAAGCATGACATTGCGGAAACGGCCGCTTATCCCCGAATAAATGTTCGTGGTTTGTTGTTGCAATAGAAATGCTATCTTTTTTGTCCTTACGCGAATTGCCGGCATCCGGATCTGCAATCCCTTTGCATGAAACCGTTAAAATTAATGCAGGTATAAGAAAGATGAGAATGTTTTTGTTTTTCATTTGTCAATTAGTTTACAATTCCAGGCATTCTATTAAATGATCTGAGGACACAATATTTATAACTCATCGCCCCTCGTATCGAGGCTCAACTGGTTTGGGCAAAACGGTTGGGCCGTTGTTTGGTTCATAAGATAGGGAGAAAGTACAATTTCACGGGAATACGCCAAGAAGGCGCAAAGGTTTGATTTCACGCGGAGGCCTTTAGATCAAAGTAGCCTTTTTCAAAAATTTTATAGCGTTGAATTGGGAAGCTTCAAATTTGTGAAAGAGAATGGGGTGAACTTTGCGAAGGCATAGACTTGCGGTCTATTTGGCGTATCAGTCCCCATCCTCCTTCACGGTTGCCAAGGCCCATTTAGAATAGTAAGTCCTTGAAGACTAATTAAAGGTCTTAGGCTAGGCAACTTTTTTTTAAGTAACCTTAAAAATTAAAGTTATGGAAGTTCCACAAATTATCGGCGCTGACATCTCCAAAAAAACTATTGATTTTGCCTGTTCGTTGACACAAAAGAACCTTACGATCTCCAACGATGAGGAAGGTTTTAAAGCCTTTAGCAACTGGATCAGTGAGCAGGGCATCGACCCATCCCGGCTGAGGGTGGTTATGGAACATACCGGAACATACAGCTACCGCTTTGAGCAGTTTTTGCACAGCAAAAGCCTGCCCTTTGCCAAATCTTCCGCCCTGGCCATCAAGCGGTCCATGGGCCTGGTGCGCGGTAAAACCGACAAGCAGGATGCAAAAAGGATCTGCCGCTATGGTGTTGAAAAGGCCGACCAGCTGGTGCTGGCTCAACCCGTAGCCCAGGGCCTGCAACGCCTGCAGATGCTGTATTCCATCCGGGAGAGGTTCGTACGTAACCGCGCATCCATGAAGACAGCGGTAAAGGAAATGCAGACATCATACGGGCTCAAAGACACCGATCCGGTAATCGTTATGCAACAAAAGATGATTAAAGTCTTTGATCAGCAAATTGAAAAGCTTGAAGCCCAAATTGCTGACATTATAAAGACCGACAAAAACATGGATCAGAACTACCGCCTAATCCAGACGATCAAAGGAGTGGGCAAGGTGCTGGCCTTGGCTACGATCGTCAAAACCCAAAACTTCACCCGGTTCACCGATGCCAGAAAGTTCGCCTGTTTTTGTGGCACCGCGCCTTTTGAAAACACATCAGGCACCAGCATCAAAGGCCGGACAAGGGTGAGCCACCTGGCCGATAAAGGGATGAAAACATTGTTAGACCTGGCGGCAAAATCGGCGATCCGCTATGACCCCGAACTAAAGCAATATTACAGCAGAAGAACTGCAGCCGGCAAGGCAAAGATGAGTACTATTAACGTCGTTAGAAACAAACTTCTGTACCGAATCTTTGCTGTCGTTAAACGCCAGACACCATTTGAACCACTCTTAATAGCAGCATAAATATTTAATCCAACCCTAAAAAACTAAAAAAATTTGGTCATATTCTAATCTTAGAATACGCAAAGGTTTGATTTCACGCGGAGGCCAAAGAAAGCGCGGAGGCGCAAGGAAAGCGCGAAGACGCAAGGTTCAATTTCACGAGTAATTTCACGCAAAGGCCAAGAAAGCGCGAAGACGCAATTTTTAATTTTACGCGAATACGCAAATAGAACAGGCGCCAAATCGGGAAAAATTATCAAATCCCTTTATTGTCAACAATGATGCATAATTTAGAACCAGTAAACTTTAAATATCGCATGAAATGAATCAATGGTCCCGACGACAACTCATTAAAAGCGGAACAGTCGCCATCATCGGCGCACCGCTGCTTTCACGTAGTGAACACAAGGAACAATTTGCACCTTTAGATAAAGATCCGTGGCGCGGAATGAAAGTGGGCGTTGCAACTTACACCTTCCGCAAATTCAGCGTCGACGACACCATCAAGGAATTGAACCGGCTGAATATTAGCCATGTCTCAATCAAAGATTTTCACCTTCCGCTGGATAGCTCTACCGAAGAAAGAAAAGCCGTGGTACAAAAGTTCAAAGTTGCGGGCATCACGCCAGTAAGCTGCGGAAATGTCACCATGGATAACAACGAGGCCAATATTCGCCGCGCCTTTGAATATGCGCGCGACTGTGGCATGTTTGATATTGTCTGCAGCCCCGACCCGGCATCAATGCCAATCCTTGACAAAATGGTGAAGGAATTCGATATCAGAATCGCTATTCACAACCACGGACCGGAAGATAAAAAGTTCCCTTCCCCACACGAAGTGTGGAAAGCTGTACAACCCTATGATTACCGGATCGGTCTATGCATAGACGTGGGCCATACTGCGCGCGCTAATACTGATCCTGCTGAAGCTATTCGAAAATATAAGGACCGGCTGTACGATCTGCATTTTAAAGACATCAGTAGCACACAACCCGATGGCGAAACCGTTCCGGGCGGTCGGGGCGTATTGGACTTACGTGCAGTGCTCAATGCGTTGATTAAAATTAAATATGCGAATTTAATTGCAATCGAATACGAAGGCTCGGAAAACGATCCTGTAGCCGAAGTGGCGGAAACGATCGGTTACGCAAAAGGACTGCTAAAAGGCATGGCCTAACCTCAAAATTGTTTTTTATTTCGTTACCCGTAATACTCCGTTCATAATTCTCCAGTGACCGGGAAAGGTACAGATGTATGGATAATCTCCAGGCGTATCAGGCACCTTCAACGTCAGCGTATATTTACCTCCCGGATTGATCAATGGAGTTGCCACGATTACCTCCGGCAGTTTCGGAACATAATTCATTTTCGCACCATTCGGGTCCTGCGCTAGTTTATCTGCAGCCGCACCTACCTTGTCCGTCGTCTTCGGCCTGATGAGCACGAGGTTGTGCTGCATAAAATCAGGATTCTGCAACACAATTTGGATTGTAGTACCTGCTTGCGCCGTCACCAAAATCTTGTCGTATTTCATTACATCCTTTACCACCTTCAGCACAATGGTTTTGTCGATCTTCGCGGTTTTTGACCCTGCCGAAGAGGCAGCTGTTAATCCTTCCAGGGTTTCCAGCCTGGCATTGGCCAAATTCGCTTTCAGATTGAATAATGAATCAGGAAATTCTGCAAGCCTATCCCGCCCTTTTCGATTATCGAGCCCCACACGTAATGGAAGTTCCATTTCTTTCTTAAACAAACCAGCCGATTGTGCAGAGCCAACTTCTTTCTTATCGATAAACAGCCGCATGGTTCCATCTTTTTGCAGACCCGCTTTAAAGGAAAATGTATCTGGCAATTCCTTTGAACTGACAATCTGATAAACCTTGCCGTTTTGATTCACCTGAAAGTGTAGCTTGTCGTCCAGTAGAAACAACCCATAACCGTTGACGCGATTTCCCTGCGTGGCAATCATTCCGGTAAATGAAACCTTTGTCGAAGCGGTTTTTGGCGCATTAGCAACACCTCTTGCACTTCGTTCCAATTCGCCAGACAAAAGAATTTCCCTGTTTTTTATCTCCGGCTCAACGGCGCCACCTCCCTCCCTGGGTGTTCTTTTTAACGGAAGAACATTTAATCGTGAACCAAAGGCCAGTCGTTGTGCAACGGACGCCTCCATCAAAGATGGATTAACGTTCAGCCCCTTCTTCTTAAAAGCAGCGCGGAACGATTCTTCGTTTAGTTTACTCGCGATTGTCAGTGCATGTCTTAGCCATATGTCTGAAACATTTTCCTCTTTTTCCGCAATACTTACGAGCAAGTTCCCAATTTCTGTCGTTGGCTTCATGTCTGTAGTGGCTAATACTGCCGCCAGTCTTACTCTTAAGTCTTTGTCATCAAAGGATTTTGCTTTGAGCAGCGCCTGGAAAGTAGCAGGCGTTTTTGGCAAAACCTGAATAGCGGTTTTGCGAACGCCGGCCGCGGGATGACTCAGCGCTGTCTTAGCCACAACCAGTGCTTCCTGATTAGTTCCGTCTAAAACTTTTAAACCATGCATTGTCCACAGTGCATGCACAGCCGGGGCGTTGAGGCCGATCTCATCTACCTTCTCATCTTGTACCAGTTTGTATAAGGCAGGTAAAATCGTTTTATCTCCCTTCTCCACCAACAACCGTTGCGCAGTAGTACGCCAAAACATGTTGTTGTTTGAAAGCGCGGCAAGAAGACCTTTTGTATCATCCTTGCTTAAAGAGATGGTGTTCTTCTGATCGCTGCCTTTATACGCCAGGCGGTAGATGCGACCACGCTCATGATCCCTCAAAGGATTGATATAGGCGTTCCCTTGCCCATTTTCGGCTTTTAATCCGGAGGATTCAGATGTAGGCGTAGGATTGTGTTGAATAATAAAGTCATACCAGTCTGTTATCCAAAGAGCGCCATCAGGGCCAACCTCTGCCTGAATTGGGCCTGCCCATTCATCGGCGCTCGCGAGCATGTTCCATCCATCTCCATCCTCTTTAAAGCCTGCACCCTGCTGTTTTAAAATGTTTCTGTGAATTAAACGGCCCGTTGGTTCTGTTACAAAGGCAATACGGTTCCAATATTCTTTCGGAAAGTTTCTTGCAGTGTACAAGCTGTGTCCCGCGGCAGCCGTAAAGCCACCATGTACATCTACCTGTCGCAAATTTTTTGTCGCCACATGCATTCCATAATGCGCATCAATCTTTTCGACACCTGTCTCAGTGATCTTTGCTTTGTCAAAGTATCGTTTGGGCATCCCCAGGAAACCGCTATGGGTATTGTTAGCCGTCGAAATAAATACATCAAAATCTTCTGAGAAACCGAGGCCCCAGGTATTGTTGCTGGTACTGGAAAGATATTCGAGCTTCCTGCCGTCGGGTGTAAAGCGATACACGCCCTGGCCAAAGCTCAGCGAATCCTTGCCTATTTTTCCTTCGAAACCGGAATAACCTACCACACCCCAAATCATGTTGTCTAAACCATACCGGAGATTGGATGCCTGCGCATGTGTGTCACGTTTGCCCCAGCCAGTAAGCAGGGTTTGACGGACATCTGCTTTATCATCACCATTTGTGTCTTTTAAAAACAAGAAGGAGGGCGCCTCGCTGACAATAATGCCACCGTTGATAAAGGTAAAGCTGGTAGGGATGTTTAGCTTGTCAGCGAAGATGGTTATCTTATCTGCTTTCCCATCGCCGTCAGTATCTTCCAAAATTTTAATGCGGTCATCCGCCACATCATCGTCTTTTATTTCGTTTGGATAATCAACAGTTTCAATCACCCAGAGCCTTCCCCGCTCATCCCAATTCATATAAATTGGATTTACTACGTCGGGCTCCGAAGCAAATAATTGCAGGTCAAAACCCACCGGCACCTGCATAAGCGACATGGACTGCTGTGGCGATAGCGACTCCTGCACCCTTGGCGCCGGATCTCGCTTTTCATAATTGGGAACAGGACCATCGAAATATTTTGGATCGGCCACGGGATAGGCGACTAAATTTTGCTTTGCCTTATCCCCTACTGCCCAAAGAATACCATTGCGAACGAGTTGTAAAAAACCGGGGTTGTTAAATGTAACCTCATCATGACCATAAGCCGTGTAAAACACTCTGCCTTCGCCGTAAGGCCGCACCCAGGTGTAGGGCTCATGATGACTTCCTTCTACCCGTTCTGAAAGCACCTGAATGTTTTTGCTGATCTTATCGTGAACATAAGTCTCGTCACGTGTAACAAACGAAGGAACATCCTTCATTACCGGGTGCTCCGGATGGATGATGACCGCAGGGAATGAATCGTAACCATGGCTTTTAAACTGACCGCCGATCATCTCGACCACCTCGGGGGAATTGCGAAAACAAAATGACGCGCAATGCAGGGCGATAAACCCCTTCCCACCATTAACAAAATCCAGCAATGCTTTCTCCTGCGGGGTAGAAATAGTATCATAGTTGGCGTAAACGATGAGGCCATCGTAGTGTTTTAAATTTCCTGCATTTAAATCGTCTGGACTGGTGGTGTAGGTTATATTGATACCGTCTTTGAAGTACTCCTTTAACAGAATATCGGCAAGTTTTTCAGAGTCGTGATGCTTGCTTGTATGCCCGAGAAACAGTATCTCAAGCCGTCCCGGATTGTCGGCATATACTTCCATTGACGTTCCAATAAAAAGGATGGACAGTAGAACTACAGAGCAAATGTATTTTTTACACATGGAAGTCATTTTGAATCGTTCTTAAGGCGCGACAGGCGTCCGGGATCGTTCTGGATTCCCTTCCCATTTTGCCGCCAAACCGCCATCAAAGATATTCGTCATCCTGACATTTACTGCAAAATTTTTTTTGAATTGACCTGACGGGATTGTTTACATGAAATGCTATTCTAGAAGCGAGGGATGGGCTGATAATTATACGCTAAAATGGCGAGGACGATAAACCAATAAATACGCACATTCCTCCATACCTCCCGGCTCATTATCGTGCTGCCAGGATTCTTTTTACCCGGGTAACGTTACTAGCCGGAAACGGCGGATCCGAGTGGACATGTTGCGATAGATTTTTGGTTACAGTTTGGCCTCTTGAAACAAGTATTTTGAATCCGTGAAAGCGAAGCCTTTCATGTACAATTTGAAGTATCCAGGTATAGAACCTGATATTGCCAAACTTAAAATGCATTATAGATTTATGGATTTCGATAAAGGCTTCGGTCAATATCTTTTCCGCAATATCCTGATCGTCGACCGCACGAATTATCTCGCCATATAGTAGCGGAGCATACTTCTCATAAATTTGGTTAAATGCGCCTTTGTCGTTGCGGGAAAATCGCTCGTAAAGTTGTTCCTCTTCGTCTCTGTTCATATGCACTGGGCGCCTAAAATGAAAGGCTAGTGAGTTCAAAGAGAAATTGGGGAAAAAAAATTGATTAGGGTGCGTGATGCGGATAGTTAATGAAGCTACCACTAAGTTTGCGTACCTCCTAATCAGACGGCTCTTGTTGAATGAATTGGCATAAAGAGGTCGTTCAAGCTAAACAAGTAAATAGATTGCGGATGTCAATCCTGTACAAATGATCTTTGGATAGACGCAATATGGTCCACTATGTCCGGAACTCCCCTATCAATCAGGATTGGTGAGGTTTTCCTGAATATTTCTGAACAATGGCATGATAATCCGGAAAGTATTGTAACCGTTCACTGATGTGACAAGTAAATCAAAGTGATGCAAATGTATAATGCGTTTTACTATGCTAAGGCCGATCATCGACTTCTGTGGACGACTATCTCCATCTCCATGGGATCCGGCATTGATCCAAGCTAGCACATCATCCGGTAAGGGATCTGCAGGATTCTCAACAACGAAAACCAATTCGTTTTCAATCTGTTTCATGGATACACAGATAATATTCTTTTCTTTAGTATAGCTGATCGCATTGATAATAATATTCTGCACAACACTCTCCATCATCTTAATATCTGCATCAATCCATGAAAAATCAGAACACTCTGCGCACTCTATCGTGATATTTTTGTGAGATGCCGGTAACATTAATGAATTCATCACTTCAAACACGATCTCTGAAAAAATGAATGGTTGTTTGTGCGGAACTATTTCCCCGGATTCAATTCTCGACAGTTCGAATAGTTGGGTCACCATGTGCTCTACCTGCGTTATTTTCTGAATAACGAGGTCAATGTAATGATCCTGCTTATCGGGAAGATTCTGGTTTTCTGATTTTTTAATCGACAGTGTTTCGGCATATCCACGTGCTATGGATAACGGAGTGCGCAGATCGTGAGAAATATTCACAATCAGTTGTTTTCTGCCCTCTTCAGACTGTTTTAGATGGACAATATTCCTTACCAGCAGCTCCGCCATATTATTGAATGACTCTGTAAACACAGAAAATTCACTGTTTTTTTCTTTCTGAAATCTTGCGTTATAATCTCCTTTCTTAAATCTTTCCAGCACCCCGATCATCCGGTGGAATCTTTTTTCAACGCGTCTCAGGTATAGCCAGGTGATGATGATAGAACTTATAACCACAAACATAAATGCCTGCAACAGCAAATTGCCGATGTGACTGTTATACAATATATTCGAGGCCAGCCGAAATTCTTTGCTGCCTAAAATAACATAAATATACCCCTGGTACCTGCCTGAGGCATTTACTTTCGCAGCTGAAAATATCTTTTCTTCGTCGGGGTCCCTCGGATCGATGCCGGTAATAAATTTTTTTCCTTCTGAAGCGATATATCGATTTAGTGGATCTAGCGGAACAGTCCACTGCACGATGTCTTTATCGGGGGCATCGTAATACATTACACGTCCATTGGTATCGAGGAAGTATACTTCAATGCTTGGGCTCAGCACCATGGCATTGTGAAATACCGAGTCAGCAATTGCTTTATTAATGCCTTTCTTCTGGTAAGGCGATGTAAATTTAGCAATGTGTTCGGCTACCTCCCGGTTGAGCAATTGTGTAGTGGCCTGATGATATTGCTTCGCAGAATAATAAGTAATTGCCATAAACAACACCGCAGTGCCGGCGATCAGCAAAAACACAATCAAAGAAATCAACCTTAAACTACTTATCTTATTTTTCATTCTGCAAAACGATATCCTATTCCCCAGGCCGTAAGGATATATTCGGGTTTATTGATATCTGGTTCAATTTTAATTCTGAGGCGGTTAATATGTGCTGTAACAGTATGCTCGTAACCCTGGAATGAAAAGCCCCACACCAGTTCGAGCAATTGTTTCCTGCTGAAAGATTTTCCGGGATGCCTGGCCAGCAACAGCAAAAGATCAAATTCTTTCGGAGTGAGATCGAGGCGCTGTCCATTCATCATCGCCTTTTTCAGTTGCTCATCAACCTGAAGATCTTTAAAATGAATGGGTGTTTCTATGGGTGTTTTTGGCATTTCCGATAATGATGTACGCCGCAATAACGCTTTCACCCTGGCAATCAGCTCAAGTATGCCGAATGGTTTTGTTACGTAGTCATCGGCACCAAGCTCCAGTGCCAGCACTTTATCGGATTCGTCAGATTTTGACGTGAGCATGATGATCGGCAATTCTGACTTCGTCTTCCGGATCTGTTTGCAAACCTCCATCCCGTTCAAACCTGGTAGCATTATATCGAGTATCACGAGATCGATTTTTTCAGTTTCCAGTTTTTGCATCGCAGTTTCTCCATCGATACAACTGATGATCTGGAAGCTGGATGAATTGAGATGCAATTCGAGTAGTTCAGTGATCTGCGGGTCATCTTCCACCAAAAGAATACATTTCATAGATGTTGTTTACCGGGAAAATTGAAGCATCCACTCATAAATATTACTTCCGTCTTCTTTATAAAAAGGATCAAGAGCAGCCGTCCAGGCATCATGTCCGAACGTATCGAAAATAGTCAATTTTACCTCTGCCTCCGGATCGAATTCAAACAGGTAGTTAATAAATCGTTTTGTATCATTTACATTGGAAAGCGGATCCTCGTTATTATGAAATTGCCAAACCGGTAGTTTTGCTTCAGACATCATCCTGCACCGATCCTGCAATCCAGGTGTAATCGCAACACCGGAAATAGGGATAATCGCAGCAAACTTATAGGGGTACTCCGCGGCCACCAATGTCGTTATTTTAGCGCCAAGACTTAATCCTGCAAGATATATACGATGTCTGTCTACACGGTAATTGGTACAGATATGATCCAGCACCTGCATTACCTCATCAACCGAAGGTTGTGTGCTGAATTGAGGTGAAACTATTATGAAAGAACGATCTTCTCCATTTACTTTAAATGAAGTCGGCAGTCTGTTGTCTTTAAGTAATTTTCCTATTCCATCATATAATAAATAGGGCAAATGATCTTGACCGTTTCCCATTTGTCCCAATCCATGCAGGAAAAACAATAACGGGACACTGTCGGTATTTTCATGATACTGCGGTGGCAATCCTAAATAATATCCTCCGAAAGCTGCATTGATCCTAGTTGGAACAGCTTGAAGTTCATATTGAAGCGGCAGAATTTCCTCAGCGGGTTCATGACCGATCATTTTTTTCCTACACATGCTAAATAAAAGCGCTATTCCCAGTAAAATGGTGACAATATATCCCTTCATTGAATAAGTAAATTAGGTAATGTGAGCAACCGAAAATCATCTTTTAGTTATCGTATTGAATTGTGATGATTCCGTGATAATTACAGGATAAGGTGGTCCCGCGTTTGCAGATGAACGTTGTATAAAAATCATTTAAAATTTATTATGTATGCAATTCACGAAACAAAAGCTCAACTCAGCGATTATTGCCGTATGCTTCTCGATTTTTACTACCGCTTGTGAAAAAAACGAAACCATTGCCAGCAATTTAACTACGGACGAAGTAGCAGGATACCTGTACACTACCACTAACGGCGAAGGCACCAACCAGGTCATACGGTTTGCACGGCATGATGATGGGTCCCTTGCCGATGAAACTGCATTCAGCACCAACAGTTTGGGCGGCGCAGACCGATCGATGGGAGGAGACGCGTTTGGCGATTTCGATTCACAGGGTGCACTTCAGATCATCGGAAACTATCTGCTTGCTGTGAATGCCGGCGGAAATGATGTATCTGTCTTTTCCCTTGACAGATCAAACGGGAACCTTACACATAAAAGCAATACGCCTTCCGGTGGTGGCAGACCCGTTAGTATTGCGTACATCAAAAAAGAGAGTAGTGACAATGAGTATTGGATTGTAGTAGGTAACCAGTTGAATAATCCAAATGTTCAGAAGGATCCACCTATGCTGGAAAGGTATCCTGATGATGCATATTTCCAGCAGGATCTTACAATGACCGATCCCTCTGATAATCAAAGAAATATTCAACTCTTTTCGTTTGATGCTACAGACGGCACATTAACCTCTGCGATGACGCTCGATAATTATGTAAGGGAAAATGGTGGGCCTTCCTGTGTAAGCTTCAGCGAAGATGGCACAAAACTCGCCGTTTCCACCTGGGGTATCGCTCATTTTGGAGCAATGATGCCATTGCTGAGCGAACAACATCCTAGCCGGGTATATGTCTATGACTTTTCCAATGGTACAGTTTCAAATGAAAGATATTTTGAACAGCAAGGTATAGCCGGAACCATTGGAATCACCTGGGCAAAAGGCAGCAGTTCCAAATTGTACGCATCAAATTTTAATGTCACGGCCGACATGCAGGATAATGCATTGACAGTACTATCTGATGATGGAAGTGCTGTTACCAAAAGTGAAAATCACGCAGTAACTGATCCGGCTGCAATGAACGAAGCCTGCTGGACCACCATCAACCCAGCCGGGAATACACTATTTGTAGCAAGCTTTGCATCAAATCTTGTTTCGTCATTTGATATCAGCGGATCATCTGCGAATCTATTTCAGTCCGAAAAAAGAGGTGACCTTGCTCCGATGGGTGATTCAAAAGAATTGCTCATTACAAGGGATAATAAATACTTGTACAACCTTGGATCGTTGAGTTCATTTTCCATCAACCGGTTTGATATTATGGGAAGCGGAATAACATATAAAGCACAATATATACTTTCCACCACTGCAGATGGCGCAGGTTCTCCTGGAAAATATAATTTCCTCGGTTTGGTGGATTTTGATCTTACCCCATAGAATTAGCGAAATAAAATATTTCAACATTACTTAGTAATAAAAAAACGGAATAGCCAGCATTTGTTGCGGCTATTCCGTTTACTGTAATGGGTGTTTACTCCATCTTTTTCTTTTTTCCGTGCATCTTGCCCATATCCATTTTTCCCATCTCTCCATTCATGTACACGCACTGACCATTCTCCATCATTTTGCTGGACCCGTCCTTCATTTTTACCGAACCATCCGTCATCACCATGGTGCCGTTCTCCATGGTCATGGTTTCTTTCATCATCATTGTTTTTCCGTCTTTCATCATCATCATTTTACCATCCTTCATCATCACACAATCTTTTTTCATCTTTTCGTCCATTTTCCCGGGTTTTTCCTGGGCAAATGCAGCTGCGCTGAAGAAGAATGCCATTGCTAACACCAATACGTTTTTCATGTTTTTGTTTTTGGTAACTCAATTTTTATTTACCAGTCAAAGGTTCGCATAACTGAAGCAAAATATATCACAGAATTATAACGTTTGTGTTCTATTATCTAATACATACAATATAGCTGCCCCGATAGGTAACTTTGGCTATTCTTTTAAGTAACCTTTGCATCTGCAGATGAAAACTTTTCGTTTATACCTTAAAACATCAGTCATGACAAGATTTATATTTCTCGGAGTGCTTTTGGGATGTTTTTGCATCGCAGGTGCACAATCAAAAAAAATAAAAATGGAAAATCCCCGGACAGTAGAAAGCAATCATCTCTTTTCCGAAAAACACAGCGATCCGGAATGGAAGGAGAAGCTTACCGCAGATCAATACTATATTCTCAGGAAAAAAGGGACCGAACGGCCCGGCAGCGGCAAGTATGATCATTTTGATAAAAAAGGCACCTATTATTCAGCTGCAAGTCTGCAACCCGTTTTTTCATCTGACACAAAATTTGATTCAGGTACGGGCTGGCCCAGCTTTTACGCACCGATAGATCCCGGGGCGGTATACCTGGTCAAAGATGTAGAACTTGGCATGACACGCTGGGAAGTCGTGGACGCTAAGACGGGTTCACACCTCGGTCACGTTTTTGATGACGGCCCTGCACCCACAGGAAAGAGATATTGTATGAACAGTGATGCGCTGATATTTGTTCCTGAAGGTGGAGATGCACCGTCAAAATCAAAATAAAGATCAATGAAAAACATGATTCTTTCGTTTTTAAGCCTGCTATTGATCGCTTCTTGTGGTAAAGCGCAGCAAACAAGTGTAATGATTCCACGGGGTGATACTCATGCACCACCTGAAAAAGAGGCGGTGGCTATTTTTGGAGAGGGTTGCTTCTGGCATTCTGAAATCGTTTTTCAGAGCCTGGTGGGGGTAAGAGATGCAGTTTCAGGATATGCGGGGGGCAAAGCATCGAATCCCGATTACGAATCTGTTTGTTCCGGTGAAACAGGACACGCTGAAACGGTGCAGGTATACTACAATCCCGAAAAAATATCCTTTAAAACATTGGTTCAGGCGTTTTTTGCCAGCCAGGATCCTACCGAACTCAATCGTCAGGGTAATGATGTGGGCACACAGTACCGGTCAGTAGTTTTTTATCGAAATAAGGAAGAGCAAGAGATCATTGAAAATGAAATTCAATCACTGACGGCTTCAAAGAAATATGAGAGGAAGATTGTAACCCAGGTAAAACCGGCCGTGAAATTCTATCCGGCAGAAGAGTATCACCAGGAATTTATTGTCAATCACCCCGGAAACGGATATGTACAAACTGTATCGATTCCTGATTTTATACGTTTCAAAAAAGAGTTTACCGGAAATTTTAAATAATAAAACGAACGAATACAATTGTATTCATGTACACGCAAAATAAAACTACCTTACAGGTGGCCGGGGGCTGATCAGCAAACCATTCAATAATGAAAACGATCAGGAAAAAGCATTCTATTGCCACCCGGTGGACACATTGGGTGAATTTTCCGGTGCTGTTCATCATGATCTGGAGCGGAATACTCATCTACTGGGCAAATGACGAATATTCATTCTCCTTATTTGGCTTGGGGCATTTTCATTTTTTCCCTGAATCATTGTATACCTTTCTCAATATTCCACACCGCCTGGCTGAAGGGATGGCTTTTCATTTTCTATTTATGTGGTTTTTTGCGATAAACGGGGTCTTGTATGTGACCTACACTGTCATATCAGGTGAGTGGCGGGAACTACTGCCCAAACGCAGCTCATTTAAAGAGGCATGGCAAGTATTGTTGCATGATTTGCATATCAGGAAAAGTTTACCTCCACAAAATAAATACAATGCTGCCCAGCGTATTGCCTACACAGCCATTATCCTTATGGGACTAGGATCGCTGATTACAGGCCTTGCAATCTACAAACCTGTACAATTTTACTGGTTAACCTGGCTTTGTGGAGGATACCACCTCGCGCGTATCGAACATTTTGTATTGACTATAGGATATTTATTGTTTTTTCTAATTCATATTACGCAGGTGTTTATTGCCGGCTGGAACAATTTCCGTTCCGTGATCGCAGGTTTTGAAGTGGTCAAGAATAATAAAATAAATAAAAGTCCGGAAGATGAAGCCACGCATTAAAAATGTTGAGATAGAAAACATATCTCGCGGGAAATTGCGGCGACGAAGTTTTATTTCTTACGGGATTTTTATAGGATTGAATGTTTTGGGGTGGAGCGCCTGGCGGTGGTTGTATCATTCACCGCGGGAGAAAGCCGGGATCACAGGAGGGGCACGTGGTCCGCTACGGAATGCCTTATACCAAAACGAAAAGATATTCAGTAAATCCTTCAGCCACAATCACCTGGTAAAAACCTATCCGAAATCGATGGCGGCTAAAAATGTAAGAGTGAACAGCGACATTGGTATGAAGGCAAGTGACGTAAGTGTTGAAACATGGACGCTCACCATAAAAACAAAAGATGGTAAAACAAAGACGATCAATCTGGAAGAAATAAAACGCCTTCCGAAATCGGAAATTGTTTATGATTTCAAATGCGTGGAAGGATGGGACCAGGTATCCTGGTGGGGAGGCGCAAAATTTTCAGATTTCATCGCACACTACAAACTTGAGGATCAGGTAAGATTCGGGTATATAGGATTGACTACTCCCGATGGAGGGTATTATGTAGGAATCGATATGCCTAGTGCCATGCATCCACAAACTATACTCGCCTACGAGGTAAACGGGCAACCTTTACCGGATGAACATGGGTACCCGTTAAGGCTGATTATTCCGGTAAAATACGGAATCAAAAACCTGAAAAGGATTGGGAGCCTTACTTTTTCCAATGAACAGCCTCCCGATTACTGGGCAGAACGGGGCTATGATTATTATTCAGGGTTATAAGATTTGATATTGATTCGGCTTTGCAGAGTTTGACAGCAAGTACCTTCTAACTTTTACTTTGCTACCCTTTTTTCCAATGTAGAGGAATGCCTGAGTTGGCGAACAGGGAAGAAACACGCTCACCTCAAACGCCAAGAAAAAAGTATAAAATAATGAACATTAAATCAATCGCAAAAGACCAAAGAAAAATTTCAATAGTTGCCATTGTCATCATTTCCCTTGCTTTAATTAGATGTGTTCTGGAGCCATTCCGGCTACAATATTACTCTACGGCAGGCCTAACCTTTGCCGACATTAAACCATTTTTACTTGGCTCTTTAGCTACAGGTGTTGCCCTTGTTGTAATGACAATTCTTTCGTTTTTTGGCAGATATAAAACCATCATTGCAACATGTCTATTGACCATAGTGGTGCTCTTAGTCATTAAGAGAATATACATGATGCATTAAGAAGATCTTATCTGATATAAGACGGAAGGCAGCCGCCAATTGTTGCAATTCAACTTTACTTCGCCAGACTTAGCACTATCGGTCGGTGATAATATAGTGTAATGATTATGTTCTGATTTAAAACTGCAGTTGCAAAAGAAATACAGCTATTCCAGTGGCAAACCCAACCAGTGCCAGCCAGGATATCTTCTTTAGATACCAGATAAAATCCACTTGCTCGATTCCCATAACCGCCACCCCGGCGGCTGACCCGATTATGATGGCGCTGCCTCCGGTGCCAGTGGTCAGTGCCAGGAATTCCCAAAAATGATGATCTGTTGGATAAGTTGCCAGGTCGTACATGCCCTGCGAAGCAGCCACGAGCGGAACATTATCGACAATAGCTGAAAGTAAACCAAGTGCTGTACCGATCAGATAATCATTCTTTAATGTTGTATTCAGGGCGGTTGCCATCTCTTTTAGAAGTCCAATTGACTGTAAAGCGGCAACGGCCAGCAGTATGCCCAAAAAGAAAAGAATGCTTGGTGTGTCCACTTTTTGTAACGCCTTTGATACGGTATACTTTTGTGCAAGCCCGGCGTCTTTACCCTTATGCATTGTAGTCGTTATCACCCACATCAGTCCCAGAGCAAGCAACATTCCCATAAAAGGAGGAAGATGTGTAGCTGTCTTGAAGATTGGTACAAAGATTAAAAAGCCGATTCCTGAAAGTAAAATAATCTTCCCTTCCGTTTTTTCTGTTTGACTACGGGCAGGTAACTGCACCGTAGAAATTCGTTGGCCCCGGAATCTGTAGGAAATGAATAAAGCAGGAAAGATGGCGACTGCTATACTTGGCAAAATAAGCTCTTTCATAATATTGAGCGCCGTAATTTGCCCGCCGATCCAAAGCATCGTTGTGGTCACATCCCCCAGGGGTGACCATGCACCTCCTGCATTTGCCGCAATTACAATCATACCGGCAAACCAAAGGCGGTCCTCCTTGTCACTGAATAATTTTGTGCACAGCGAGGTCATGACAATTGCCGTCGTAAGATTATCGAGCAATGCAGAAAGGCAAAAAGTTATGGCTGACACAATCAAAAGCAAATTTCTCTTGCTTGTCGTATTTATTTTTTCTGTTATTACATCAAAGCCGTTGTGGGAATCGATCAGTTCCACAATGGTCATAGCTCCAAGAAGAAAAAACAGGATAGAGGAAATTTCTCCCATGTGGTGCAACAGTTCCTTACCTACCTCATCTGAAGAATTACTTTGCAAAATATAGGCCGTCCAGCACAATACGCCCGTAATAAGCGCCGAAGCGGCTTTATTGAGCTGTAATGGATGCTCAAATGCAATGGCCAGATAACCTAGAACGAAAGTACTAATGAGTATAGCTGCGATCATGGAAATGAAATTTTTTATTGACCCTTTCAGTGTACCGAAAAGTGCTGGATTAGATTTTATTTATTTCAGCTTTAATTAATTAAAATCATTTGATACTACCACCTGATTCTCATTTTTGATTTATAATCTCGCATATAAAAGATGGGTATCTGGCGAAGAAGTGGAAGCAATCATTTTCGAATGACAGGAACAAATATTCTTCAGGGGAAATTCACTGCTTTCACCAAATCCGCTGAAAGGATAAGAATGGAGTAATCCCAATACTTCCTTTGCACAGTAATTATCCCATAATTTCTCCAACATGTAGGTGCCCTGATAGTTTCCCTGCGCCCATAAAATGGCAACCATTTCAGAAAAGGCAAATACTTTCCTGCTGGACTGCCGCGCCTGCTCAATTAACCGGGAGATTGCCCTGGTAAACAGAACTTCATCAGGCAGGCCATTAACCATAATGGAGGATAACATTTTTTGGGCATCAACAGGGAAGTAATGCCGGCCTGGTTGAAGATCAATTTCAAAATCCAAGGCTTTCAGCCGTTGCTCTACAGCCAGCCGATGAGCCGGGGAAGCAATAAGGATCGCACCGTTGTTGGTTTGCAGGCTTACACGAACAAACGTCGTAAGCATGGTTGTAAAAACCTCATCATCCTCATAAATATGGATAACGTGATCGCATGGAGCAATCGCTTGCCAGAAGTTATCGGCCGTACTTCTTTTCCACTTGTGTTTTTCGTAGCCATACTTCATATCGCTCTTGTTTGGGTTGGTTAGAGATTCGTCGGCAAGGTAATTACTTTACATAGATCGCTGGAATAGCAGATCGACGCATCATTGGGTCAGGACGAGGCTATTACTTCGGCCCTTGTTTTGTCCTTTAAATATTGCATTTTGAGATGATCGTAAAACGAATGGCGGTCGACGAGTGATGAAACGATCCCCGCCAGGATACCGGCAAGCATCAGGTAAAAGATCAGGTTATGACGGTCGGTCATTTCCAGGACCAGGATGGCTGAGGTAAACGGAGTGCGGGTGATGCCCGTTAAGAAACCGACCATCCCGGCAAGCACCAGCAAGTTGGTGTTGGAAGCAGACAAATCCATCCATGATGATAATACCGCGCCGATACTCGCCCCGGAGGCCAAAGCCGGAGCGAATACACCTCCCGCGGCGCCTGTGCCGTACGAAAAAACCGCCCCAAAAATGCGCACTAAAGGCACATACCAGGGAAGATATTTTTCGGACGTGAACAAAGTCTGCGTCATGATTTCCTTTCCCGAACCGACAAAAGCGGGGCTGGTTATGAAGGCGAATAATGCAACAAGAAGGCCGCAGGCGAACGCAAACACAAGCAGTTGGCCGGTTTTAGTAAACCTTTTTTTCCATTCCATGAGACGAAGCATGGCCAGGGAAGTGAAACTGCCAGCCACCCCCGTTATCAGGGCGACTAGTATAACACCAAGAAAAATATAAATAGAAAGATTAGTAACAATAGGGTATCCCAGGTACAGATAAGGGCCGAAGAGTGCTTGCGCGGTCAATCCGGCAATAATGACGGCAGTGAATAGTGCTGTTTTAAAATAGCTGATATGCGTTTTAGTAAGTTCCTCAACGGCAAATACAATTCCGCCTAATGGGGTATTGAAAGCCGCAGCGAGGCCCGCGGCTGCACCGGTCATGATCATGTTCTTGTTGGAGATTTTGGGCCACCAGGCGGGTAGGATCTCATTTATTTTCCGGAATATGGAACCGGCAATCTGAATGGTCGGCCCTTCCCGTCCGATCAGTCCTCCCCCCAGGATCATCGAAAAACTGGATAGCATCTTGATAAGGATGATACGCAAATTGAGCAACTTGCTGATATTGTGTTTGTCCCTCGGATTGGCCATGTCAATGGCCGCCATTACCTGGGGGATGCCGCTTCCTTTAGCAAAACGGTCGAAACGATGAACCAGCCACCAACCCAGCACGAACAGAACTGGGGTCAGTACAAACATTAACCAGGGGGTATTTAGAAATAACCGGGAAGTAGTACGTTCCGCAAATAAGAATACCCGGCTGTAGAAAACGGCCGCAAGGCCGGTAAGTACCGAGGCCACCCAAAAAGGAAGGGCCTGTAAAAAATTATTCCGCAGCTTTCCGTTGACTGCACGGTCAAACAGCCTTTTCAGTATTAGGACGATCCTTGAATAACGTGTGGGCTTTTTGGTTACTACCATTTCGCGAAGGTAACACACCATCCAGATAAGAGCATGCAGAGTGGCATTTACCGGAATAATATATTCGTTTGACTGCAAAAAAACTCGTACTACAATAATCCGTTCTGTTTGGATTAACAAGGGACAGTGTAAGTATGCTAACTGCAATTAATCAAAATCGTTAGTCTGTGCGGCCTTCTTATCACTCCCCTTAATTTGCCTAATTTTGACAAACCTGGAATCAGCATTACGGGTTTTTTACTAATAATACAACCTTAAAAAACGAAAACAGGATGACGTTACAACGATTGTTTGTTATATGTCTTGTCATTATTGGCATCAGTAGTTGCGGGAGCAGCAGAAAAGTGCAGAAGCAGGAAACCTCATTTGATAATGGTATCCAGCAGATCAACCACCTGGTTGTGATCTATATGGAAAACCACAGTTTCGATAATCTGTATGGAGAGTTCAAGGGAGTAAACGGTATTAAGAATGCCGAAGAAAGAAAATTTATTCAGGTTGACAAGGATGGAAGTCCTTATAAGTACCTGCCAGAAATTCCCAGAAACAACTCTTTCCCTACCAACCTTCCAAATAAGCTCTTCAATATTGATCAATATGTTTCGTCCGACAAGAAAACGCCTGACGTCACCCACCGTTTCTTTCATAACCAATTGCAAATCGATGGAGGGAAGATGGATAAGTTTGCTGCATACAACGACACAAAAGGACTGGCAATGGGTTATTATACGACTAAAAAATTGCCTCTCTATCCAATAGCTCAAAAATATACGCTGTGTGACAATTTTTTTCAAAGTGTCTTTGGCGGCTCCTATTTCAACCATATCTATCTGGTTTCCGCCGCCGTGCCAGTGTGGCCAGACGCCCCGGAATCATTGATCGCGAAGATAGATGCAGATGGCAAGATGTTAGAGGATGGGGTCGTCACTCCGGATGGCTATGTTGTCAATCATATTCTTTCCCGAAACAAGCCTTACCCACCCAAATCGGATACGTCAAAATTATTGCCATCACAAACGATGCCGACCATTGGAGACCGGCTAAGCAAAAAAGGTATATCCTGGGCATGGTATTCGGAGGGATGGGATGATGCCGTGGCAGAAAAGGAAAATAATTTTGCGTATAATCATGAACCCTTCCTGTATTTCGACCAGTATAAAGAAGGGAAAGAAGGCAGGAATCATCTGAAGGATCAAAATGATTTCATCGAGGCAGCGAAAGTAGGCACTCTCCCAAGCGTATCCTTTGTTAAGCCCGGTGGTGGGAATGACGAACATCCCGGCGGTTCTGATGTATATTCTTCGGAACAATTGGCCGTAAACCTGATCAATGCCGTATTGGAGGGGCCCAATGCGAAGGATGCATTGGTTATCCTGACCTACGATGAGTTTGGCGGGTTTTTTGATCATGTAGTTCCGCCGGCTATTGACAGATGGGGACCCGGAAGCCGTATCCCCGCTATCATTATCGGGCCATTTGCCAAAAAAGACAATGTAGATCACACGCAATATGAGACCGTCAGCATTCTTTCCTTTATAGAACACAGATGGGGAATAGAACCAATGGCTGAACGCGATAAAAATGCGAACCCGTTCAGGAATGCATTGATATTTAAATAATTTTATTGTAGATGACGAGGGATACTGTTATGTCTAAGAAGGTTGGTATCGTAGCGTTTCTGTTCACAGCGGCATTAATTGCAAGCTTTACACCTTTCTATTCAAATCCTGGAGAACAGAGACCGTCCAATCGGCGTGAACAGGAAATTCAAACAGAAGTTTTCAGACAGATTGAAACCTTCCACGATTATTTAAAAGACACTCTCTTTGTTGAGGTTAGTAAAAAAGACGTAGTTCACCAAAACGTTCGGCAGGCCTTCTTGAAATCGAGATTGCTGTTCAAAAGATTTGAGTGGGCGGCCGAGTATTTTACTGCGGATCTTACTAAAAGGCTCAACGGAGCGCCCGTCCAGGAGATCGAGAATGCCGATCTATTGGATTCCTCTATTGCACGCGCGGTTGATCCAATGGGCTTGCAGGTGATAGAACAATTTATCTATCCGCAGTATGAAACGACCAGGAAGAAGGAGCTGGTTAGTGAAGTGGAGCATCTAATAAAGAATACGGAATATCTGAGTTCTTACTTCGCGGATCATCAACTGTCCGATTGGCGGATTTTGGACGCCGCCAAGCTGGAAGTATTTAGAATAATCGCATTGGGAATAACCGGATTCGACAATTCTCTTTCTCTTAACGGCATCGAAGAATCATCTTCATCCTTAGCAAGCCTGCGGGATGTCGTGTCCTTTTATGCAACTAAAAGAAATAAGATATCGTTGTTATGGGATCTGAGCACCTCCATAGAATACCTTCATCTTCATCCTGATTTTAACTCCTTTGACAGGGCGGTATTTATCACCCGCTACGCAAATAAGGTCAGTGCCGCGATAGCCCAATTGGAGCAGGATTTATCCTGCGAAAAAATTACCTACAACCGAATGCTTAGGCAGGAAGCAACGACTTTATTTGATTCCGGCGCATTTAATGCTGATGCATTCTTACCCGACCCGGCATTTACTACAACAGATGCGAAAGCGCGGCTGGGCGAAAAGCTTTTTTATGATGTATTGCTGTCCGGCACCGGTACTAGGAGCTGTGCTTCCTGCCACCAGCCTGATTTGTCATTTACGGATGGGCTGGCCAGGGATACAGATATTCACGATCCTGCAAAGCGGCTTTTAAGAAATGTGCCAACCCTACTCAATGTTGCATTGCAATCGAATTATTTCTATGATATGAGGGCGTTAACGTTGGAAGATCAGGTGCGTGATGTAATTAGTAATAAAAGCGAGATGGATGGCTCCTTCGATGATATCATGAACCATGTTTCTGCCGACCAATCCTATCAGGTATTATTCGCAAAGGCCTTTCCGGCAAAAACGGAGGAAGGAATCAGTGCGAATGAGGTGACGAATGCGCTTGCTTCCTATGTTCGCGGCCTGACAAAACTGAACAGCCGCTTTGATGAGTACATGCGCGGTGATCAATATGCCTTATCGAAGGAGGAATTACAAGGCTTTAATTTATTTACGGGGAAGGCAAAATGTGCCACCTGTCATTTTGTGCCTTTGTTCAATGGGATTACTCCTCCTAAGTACGTGGAAAGCGAAACCGAAGTCCTGGGAGTTCCTGGCTCCATGTCAGACTCCACGCTGGATCCGGATCCCGGGTATTTTGGTGTGATTGGTGTTGATTCGTACAAATATGCTTTTAAGGTCCCTACGGTCAGGAATATCAGTAAAACAACGCCCTATATGCATAACGGAGTATATGAAACTTTGGATCAGGTAATGGAATTTTATAATAACGGCGGAGCCACGGGGTTAGGAATAAATCTTCCCAATCAAACGCTTCCTGAGGAAAGGCTCGGACTCACTATAAAAGAAAAAGAGGATGTTATTGCCTTTATGAAGAGTTTAGAGAGTAAGTAGGCTGACTTCGTCTAACTATGCACATAAACCATTTTGATATAGACAATGGAGTGGCAGGGTTTTCACAAAAGGATTACCAGTTAAAGCGTCATGCTCATTTTCCTATCGAAGTGGTTTTCAAATTATCGGGACAGGTAATTATCAACACCGATACTCATCAATATCCAAATATTGATTCTGCCATTATCAATTCCAATGTGTCGCATACTTTTAGTTGCAGTGGCGAATGCCAGCTATACTTTATAGACCCCACCTCTTACGCCGGCAAGGAGATATCGAACCGATACCTTAGTCAGGGTGAAGACATGGTGTTGATTGATACGGGTGGCCTTAAGGAATTCGAGCAAAAACATATTCTCTCCTTACGTAATCAAAATTCAGCATTAAGAGACATCGACCCCAGGGTGCAACGCTGTATGGATTGGATTAAAGCAAATTATTCAGTTCCGGGGATAAACATTTCCATGCTTTCCGAAACAGTTTTTCTATCTGAAGGCAGGTTAGCACACTTGTTTAAAGAAGAAGTTGGCATCTCTGTTCATCAGTATATTTTATGGAAAAAGATTGAAATGGCCCTAAAACACGCAACAGAAGGATTCTCCCTGACGGACTGCGCCTACTCTTCCGGTTTCGCGGACTCGTCTCATTTTATTAAAACATTTCAGCAAATGTTTGGCATCTACCCTTCTTTTGCCATCAAAAAATAGCAGGATCATACAATTTTACTTGTCAGGGTCTTCTCAATTTTGCTCCAAAATTAATTGAAGATGACCGATACTATTACAGCCGACAACAAGGCAACAGTTCAAAGAATGTACAAGGAAATACTGGCAGACTGGAAGATGTCGCTGGTTGAGGAGTTTGTTGCGCCTGAATTTACCTCCCACGACTGGCCGAGAGGCAGTCCAACAGGCCCAGAAGCATTTCGGAACTATTATTCAAACATTATACTTTCAGTATTGCCAGACGCCCGCTATGAGGTGGATGACCTGATTGCGGATGCAGACAAAGTGGTAGTTAGATGGAGATTAGCAGGCACCCATAAGGGCAATTTCCAGAATATCGCTCCCACAGGCAAGGTGATCACACTAAGGGGCATTGCTATTTATCGCCTTGAGGGTAGTAAGTTGGTGGAACGCTGGGTAGTCACAGATCTACATGGACTAATTGAGGAAATGAAGGGATCTGCCTCAGGCAATGGGCAGCAGCTTAACTAAGAGAAGAATTCTCATCAAACACCAATTGCTTCCGCCTCAGCTTCAAGGCGATACCATTAATATACAAAACTGAATATCATGCTATATAAAATTGCTTTATTCTTACATGTTATAGGCGCCTTACTGGTCTGCGCAGCCATAGCCATCGAATGGCTTTGCATTATCAATATCAGGAAAGCGGGCACTATCGAACGAATTAAGGATTCGGTCCTGAATTTTTCAAAGATTGGCAAAATCGGCGACACGGGCGCTCTCCTGATTCTTGTACCGGGCATCTATATGATGGTAGCGGTTTGGCATGATGCCAAGTGGGGAGTATTTGGCTTGCTTGATTTGATACTGATTGGTATGATTGGCGGCCTGGTAACAGGCAGAAAGATGAAAGAAATCAGGAAAATAGTAAGAATGGAAAATGCGACTTTCCAGGACCTGGGAAAACTTTTAGAAAATGATTCTTTGTGGTTTTCTCTCAAGATACGAACAGCCATTTTTGCTGGGGTGATTTTCTTAATGACAGCAAAACCAGGATTGACGGGCTCAATCATAACAGTAGTCATATCAATAATACTCGGTGCGCTGCCTCCGCGGATGAGATATTATCCAACTGTTACGGAGAGAAAAGATGTAATGCATTAGTGTATTCTTATTTTAAGGAACTGTTGGCATTTTGCCATGATGCTTTCAGGTTATCGTTATCCGGCATGTGTTGTGCAATCAGGTCAAGTAAGCGATGTTTTTCAGGCCCTCCTCCTACTTTCGCAGCCAGATTAATCATTGTGATCCACTGGGAATTGGTACATACATCTTTCGGCATCAGCAATCCTGCCATTTCCAGTAAATCTGTTTCTGCCCTGAAGGAGGATATGATGGCTATGGCCCGATCGAACCCAAATTGTGGCAGGATATTTTCGCCCAGGAGGTGCTGCAGGGCCAGTTTTTTTTCTACTGGAGCAACCAACCCGGATACGGTGATCAACCACTGATCGAGTACGGCTGAATCCTTCAACTGGCCTGTCGGAAACCGGAGGAGCAGATCGACCCTCTCCTTGCCGGCATTCAATTTGGCAATATGCTGTATCAGTTGTATGCGCGCGGTGTCGTTCAATTGGCCGAAGGAAAGCAGTTCCCGAATGTAGAGTTGCTTAGTGAAATCATTCTTTAATGGACCGATGGCTGCCATTATTGCCAGCGCTCCCCCAGTGCTTCTTAAGCGTTCAAGCCTCCCTCCTGCATCAAAACCATAGGCTATCATTTCGCGGAGAGCCTCTTTCAATACCGGCGCCTCTTCAAAGCTTATGTTTTTGCTAGATCGTTTGCCATCGACACTATAAGTAAGTACCCCCTTCTTGTCGCTTTTTATTTTCAGTTGGGTATAATCGGTCTTGTACCTGATAAAGCCGCCGGCAGAGATCGATTCGATGGTTGCCTCATCCGGCGTTAAACGTATGTCGCCAGCATAGTTAATTTCCTCCCGGGTAGTGTTTGTGGCAATGACAATCTTTGTCTGATTTGCGGGCCGCTCCCACCTGTTGAGGGTGAAATAAATACTTGCCAGCAGGGTGCTTATAGTGAGAACAAGGAGTGTTGCTTTCATAGAAGCGGATTAAAGTGTTTGGTTCCTGTTGAAGTAATAGTATAGTAAAAAAGACAGCGAGATGCAGAAGGACATGATCATGAGTGAGTGCAGACCGAGTGGAGGAAAGAAAGCTATTAACAAAAGCCCAAGGCCAACCCCGGCCAAAATAAAGCCCCATTGTAATGCAGCTAACCGGTTGTCTTTTTTACCAGCCAGTGCAAGTTGTGCAATGATCTGATCAGGCACCCCTTTATCAATCATTTTATGTTTCAGGCGATAGTCCAGTATCTGCCTGGTGAAATTCAGGACGAAGCGTCCTGCCATGAAAAGGACCAGGATGATGCCAACTGCCCTTAGAAGTTCCATAACATTGTCGGGGGTCAATCTCCATTGGCGGTCTGATTGTGCATTGGCTGCGAGGGCTGCTGATACTAAAATAGTGGCGATCATTGTTTTTTTCATTTTGCTGTTGCTTTATACTTTATAAGACCGGCAGGAATGGAATTTGTTGCAATTAATTTTATCGATCTAATGCACTGAGCTGTTGCTGGTATTTATTGACCATTTCTACCAACTGAAATATTAACACGCTGATCACCGCCATAAAAATAAGGCTGGATGCCATAAGGGATAGTCCTTTGAATACATCACCGAATACCGCCCTCAGATTGTACGTAATCAGGGATATTGCAGCAAGCAGGCTCGCAATCATGAGGACTGCCCGCCAGGGAATGGCTGCTTTTCTTACCGGGATCTTTTGCATCACAAGCGCTGGCAAGTCGAAGTCAAAGGCGGGCTCTTGTTGGCCTTTGATGCCAGCCAGCACTTCCTTGTAGGCGGTTACCCTGCCCCTGCAATGGTTGCAATGCAGGAAATGCTGTGTTTGTTCTTCACTGGTTAGGACTCCATTGATGGCATACTGTTGTATCGTATTTTCGTCGAGGTGTATAGCTTTCATAATTCCTCCTTTGTATACTGTTTCAATAAATGATCTTTTAGCGCTTTGCGGGCCCTGAACAAATAGTTTTTCACGGTACCCATGGGAAGGCCAGTGATAGATGTGATTTCTCCATAACTCAGTTCTTCATTGTGATACAGGGTAATTAATATTTTGTAGAGGGGCGGCAAGGCCTCTATGGCGTCGTGTAAAATGGCTGTCCGTTGTTTTTGGAGAACGCCTTGATCGGCTTCATTAGTGACGAGGGCCACAAGAGTATTTGGTATATACTCTGTCTCTTCTGAATCATCTCCTGAGGTTTCATCCAAATCGCCAAGTAATGTATATTTTTTCTTTTCGAGGTAATTCAGACAGGTGTTGTAGGCGATCTGGGCTATCCAGGTAGTCAAAGCGGCGCGGAAGCTAAAGGAGGGTAGTCCTTTATACGCTTTTAGGTATACATCCTGGGCGAGGTCCTTCCTGTCATTTGCGTGCCGGATCATTTTAAAGATTATCTGGGTAACGAGTCGTTCGGTGTTCCTGATGATGGTGTTAAACGCACTATTATCCCCCTTCAGCACGAGGTTGACCAGGTAACGGTCTTCAGCACTATCTGCTTGTATAAGGGCCACTTTCCTGATTAGACATGAGAAGAGGGAAAAGGTTGCAAACTATGTATTTCACGCCAAGGCGTACCAATAAGGGAGTATTATTGGCTGTTCACGCCGGAAACCTTAGCTTTGTGCTCTCCATGAACGATTTATTTTCCTCCCAAGTTACTCCGCCCTGAACGGGCATTTTAGGCTAAAAGCTTGCCGCCTTTTGAAGAACGAACATTGCCTGCCACCTCACCTAATTTCTTACTTCTAATTCTAGCTTTAAACATGAAGGGTATCTTTAACTTGTTTGATTTTAGACAGAAAGTCGACTATAAAACTGAAATTTTATCTGGCCTCACAGTAGCCCTTGCCCTGATCCCTGAAGCCGTAGCTTTTGCATTGATTGCGGGTTTATCCCCGTTAACCGGATTATACGCAGCGTTTACTATTGGATTAGTGACATCTATTTTTGGTGGCCGTCCAGGAATGATCTCCGGTGCCACGGGAGCGGTAGCCGTTGTAATAGTGAGTCTTGCAGTGTCTCATGGAGTAGAATACATTTTTGCAACCGTCGTACTTGCAGGTATAATACAAGTGCTTGCTGGCTTGCTGAGGCTTGGTAAATTTATTCGGCTTGTTCCGCACCCTGTAATGTTTGGTTTTGTAAATGGACTCGCAATAGTGATTTTTATGTCGCAATTGCGACAATTTAAAACGACCGATGCAACTGGGGCTGCTCACTGGATGGTGGGTTCGCCGCTATACATGATGGTTGGATTAGTCTCACTGACAATGCTGATCATTTGGGGCTTGCCGAAACTTACCAAAGCTATTCCATCATCGCTTGTTGCGATTCTGGTCATATCAGCCATTGCCATCAGTTTGAAAATCGACACAAGAACAGTGGGGGATATTGCCTCGATTCAAGGAGGCTTCCCTCCTTTTCACATCGCCAGTGTGCCGGCAACCCTCGAAACTTTATCTATTATCTTTCCATACGCATTGATTGTTGCAGGAGTGGGACTGATAGAAAGTTTATTGACGCTTAACCTGGTAGATGAAATTACCCAAACGAGAGGACGCGGAAACAAAGAAGCGGTAGCACAAGGCGCAGCGAATATTGTTACCGGATTTTTTTCCGGCATGGGTGGATGTGCTATGATTGGCCAAAGCCTTATTAATATTTCTTCGGGAGCGAGAGCAAGATTATCGGGTATTGTAGCAGCAGTAATGTTGCTGGTATTCATCATGTTTGGTTCTTCCCTGATAGAAAGGATCCCGATGGCAGCATTGACTGGAGTGATGGTCATGGTAGCGATAGGTACCTTTGAATGGGCCAGTATCAGGATGATCGGCAAAATGCCAAGGCACGATATATTCGTTGGTATATTGGTGGCCGGTATCACCGTACTGCTGCATAACCTCGCTCTGGCTGTGTTGATTGGAGTTATTATTTCAGCATTGGTATTCGCCTGGGAAAGTGCGAAGAGAATTCGTGCAAAGAAGTTTGTTGATCTACATGGTATAAAACATTATGAAATATATGGCCCTCTTTTTTTCGGATCCGTTTCAGCGTTCAACGAGAAATTTGATATAGCAAAAGACCCGGCTGAGGTGATTATTGATTTTAAGGAGAGCCGTGTAGTTGATATGAGTGCCATTGAAGCGTTGAATAAATTAACCGAGCGATATAAACAGGAAGGAAAAACTTTACACCTTCGGCACCTGAGTGATGATTGCCGCTTGTTATTAAAGAATGCGAATGATATAATTGAAGTCAATGTTTTAGAAGACCCACATTACAAACTGGTCATTGATAAAATTAATTAGCTTTTCAAAAGCATAAATCCTTACGAGTGGCGGCGACTGTTACCTGGTTATTTTCAAATTCTTCCATAGTCAGAAGTCTGGCGGCTTTGTACAGATCTACGGCTGGACAAATCCTGATCTGCACAGAAGATGTGGACATTACCAGGAAAGAGAAAAACGCATTCAAACACTTTACGCAGGAGATGTGGTAAGAAAATCTCTCTGAAATCGGGCATAGGCGTGAAGTATCACATCACACAATAGCAGGTTTACCCATATGGCCGTTAACAAAACAGGAGCCACTGGGCTCCTGCTTACTATCTGTAATTTATTCTTGCTTAATATCCTTTCTCTGCATTAGACGGCAGTTCCTTATTCGTGTCGATCTCACGTTGCGGATAAGGGAATAACAGGTATCTCGGATTAACAGTAATACCCTTCGCATCCTGCACTCTTTCTTCCAACTTTCCCGTTCTCACCAGATCAAACCAGCGATGTCCTTCTGCCGCGAATTCTTTTCTTCTTTCCAAAAGAATCTGCGCCCTGAAACCATCAATGTCGTTGACATCTGCATGCGTCAGTCCCGCACGCGTCCTTACCTTAGCAAGATATTCGTTACCCACAGCCAGATTACCCAACTCTCCTTCTGCTTCGGCATACATCAACAGCACATCCGAATACCTGAGCACAGGAAAATCCTGGCGTGAATCGCCGCCATCGGGTTCTTCGGCCTCGTCCCAGTATTTCTGGAAATAGGGATCCTGCAACTTGACAGTATCTAAATTGTCATCCAGAAATTCGGTCATGAATGTGATGGCTTTGCGTTCATCGTCATCGGAATAGGAATCATACAAATTGCGGGTAGCCGCCTGCCAGCCTTGGGTATTTCTTACATTTTCCCTTCTGTCGTTCAACTCCTTGGGCAGTAGCCTTACATTGAACTGAGCAACTTCCCAGAACGAAATAGAGCCTCCCGCATCGCCATTGCTCACCGAAAAAACCGCTTCCTTACCATTGCGATTCGCGAGCTTGAAATTGTCACCGTAATTGTCCCACAATTCATAAGTATTGGACTGAATGACTTCGAGGGCTTTTGCTGCAGCGTTATCCCAGTCTTGCCTGGTCAGATACACCTTCGCCAGCAAGGCCTTTGCGGCACCCTTCGTAGCCCTTCCCTGCTCAATCTCTCCGTCATTGGGCAGGTTTTCCGCCGCCTGGAGATCACTGATTATCTGCGCATACACATCTTCAACACTTGAAACAGCAACAGTCAGTGGAACCTCTTCAGCAATGATCAGAGGCACCGGGCCATACATCCTCACAAGGTTGAAATACATCAAAGCCCGCAGGAACTTACTTTCATTCACCAACCTGTCTCTGAGCGTCGCATCCATATCGATCGTGGGAATCCGGTTGATGGCAATGTTTGCCACTGTGATCGTTTTGTAGTGTGACCGCCATATACTTAGGATAGTCGAATTTTCAGCATTCCATGCAAAATCATCCAGCTGATCCATGGCATTGTCCGTCTGTTTGTTGATCATTTCATCGGATGCAAGCCCCGCTGCTATCCAGGTGGTACTGTGATAAGGTCCTTCGCCATTGTCGAAATAGGACCCAAGGCCAGCATAAATCGCATTGGTGGCCGACAACGCATCGTCTGCCGTCTGATAGAAATTAGCGCTGAATATTCTATCCTGCGGTTTTTCTTCCAAAAATTTCTCGCAGGACCCCAGGAAAGCCGCAGTTAATAAAACCCCTACGACCATTTTTATATTGATAAACTTTTTCATTTTCAATTCAATTTAACCGGTGAACTAAAACCCAACGTTGAGGCCAACAGTGTATATCCTGGCTTGCGGATAACCTCCAAAGTCAACGCCTACAATGTCGGTGGTGCCGCCATATGCATTGCCTTCGGGATCGTAACCTCTGTAGTCTGTTACTGTCCACAGGTTAGTGCCACTCAGATATACCCTGATATTGCTCACGCGAAGCTTTCGTATCGCCGACGTCGGCAGATTATAGCCCAGTGTGAGATTTTTCAATCTCAGGTAGGATGCATCCTCGATAAACCTGGATGAGAAAACGTTGTCGTTAGCATCGGAGTAGGCGCGGGCATATTCGTTGGACGGATTCTGGGGAGTCCAGCGATTCAACCCTACCTCTCTCAGTATATTTTGTTTTCCATTTAAATTCGCGAGGTCTCCCAGGTTCTGATTGATCAGTTGATTACCCTGCGATCCCTGGAAAAAGAATGACAAAGTAAAATTCTTGAATGTAAGTGAGTTGTTTAATCCCCACGTGAAGTCCGGCTGCGCATTGCCGATAATAGTTCTGTCGAACTCATTCACAATGCCATCAGTCTTGCCGTCGGGGCCGCTGATGTCCCGGTATTTCTGGTCTCCGGGCGCAGGATTGGTACCCGTAAGTTTCGGACTGTTGGCTACGTCATCGGCATTCTGAAATATACCGTCGAACACATAACCGTAAAAGGAACCTACGGGCTGTCCTACCCGCAGGATGTTGCCCGCGATCAGCACAACGTCATCTTCGCTCACGAGTTCAGTCACTTTGTTCCGGTTAAAGGAAACGTTTACAGAAGTGGTCCAGTTCAATGCGCCATCAACATTCACGGAAGTTAGCGCGAGGTCTACACCATTATTCTTTATGTTACCAATATTGGTCAGTGAACTGCCGAATCCGGTTGTATACGCTAGCGGTGTGTTAAGCAGCAGGTCTTTTGTATTCTTTTGGTACACTTCGGCAGTAAGACTCAGCCGCCCTTTCAATACGGCTACGTCAACACCGAGGTTCGCCTGGTCGGTAGTCTCCCATTTCAGGTCTGTGTTGGGAAATTGGTTGGGCTGTCTGCCACGGACAGCAGTTACAGTATTTCCATAACTGAACACGCCCTCGATGCCTCCACCGGAAATCGTTGCCAGCGACTGATAAGGCGCTATCGACTGGTTACCCGTGCGTCCATAGCTGGCCCTCAGTTTCAGGTCTGATATGAAATCAACGTCACGCATAAATTTTTCATCAGAAACTCTCCAGGCGAAGGCCGCTGATGGGAAGAATCCGTATTTATTGCCCTGTGCGAACTTTGATGAGCCATCGACGCGACCGGTGAGGGTAAACAGGTATCTATTCATGAACGAGTAGTTCACGCGACCGAAGTAAGAGACGATACCCCATTCTGTTTCTCCATTAATCAGGGGCTGTGCGCCTTCGCCTGCGCCGATATTATGCCATCCTGTTCTGGATTCGGGATAGCCAAATCCGACCATAGAGGTCGATTCGTTTCTGAATTGCTGCACCTCAAATCCAGCAAGCGCATTGATGCTATGGTTTGCACCGATCTGTTTAGTGTAATTGAGCGTATTTGTATTTAACCAGGTCATTGCTTCCAGCGTGGATATTTGTGCTTCTCCCTTGCTGGCTTCTGCCCTCTTGAGGAAGTTCGGCCCAAACGTATTCGACTTGCTAGACAATCCGTCTATACCAAATGTGGATCTGAGCGAAAGGCCCTCGATGATTTTATATTGTGCGTACACAGTTCCGAACACCCTGGAGGTAGTAGTGACGGCCTCGTACTCCTTTGCCTCAGCGATGGGATTTGCCACCGCATCCCTGCGATCGTGTTCGAATGTATACCCACCAGACCGGGTATCATCATAAACAGGGAGGATAGGGTTGAAGAGAAGTGCATTGTAGACCACGCCCTGCACTACGGGACCAGGTCCGGTAAGAACACCATTGGTTTTTATCCTGTTATATGACATGTTCGTACCAACCGTCAGCCGGTCGTTTACGTCTGTTTCCAGATTTACCTTAAATGAATATCGGTTAAGGTCCGAACCGAGTACAATTCCCTGTTGACCAAAGTAACCACCACCAAGAGAATAACGGGTCTTGGGGGTTCCACCACTCACTGATACCTGGGCACTGCCCATTGGTGCTTTTCGAAACAATTCATTCTGCCAGTTTGTTCCTTCTCCAAAACTCTTCGTATCCGGGTAAACTGCGGGGCGTCCTGCGTTCATCTCGGCTTCGTTCACCAGCTCTGCATATTCAGTGGCATTCAACAGGTCGAGCTTCTTAGTCGTTTCCTGCGATCCATAGTAAGTTTCCAAGTTCACGGTTGAAGTTCCCGCCTTTCCTTTTTTTGTGGTAATCAATACCACGCCATTCGCGGCGCGGGATCCATAGATAGCCGTTGCTGAAGCGTCTTTGAGAATTTCGATGGATTCAATATCACTTGGATTGATAGTGGTCAGGGGGCTTATCGCCGGACCTCTGCCGCCAACTGACATTTCTCCTGTGTTGCTGTTCACCAAGAGTCCATCGATAACATACAATGGTTCGCTGCTGGCGTTGATGGAGGTGGTACCCCTTATCCTGATATTCGTTCCGCCGCCCGGCGCGCCTGTTGCCTGAACTACCTGTACGCCGGCTGCTCGTCCCTGTAATGCCTGATCAAATGTGGTTACCGGCGTGGCCTTTAGCTGCTCAGCCGATATAGACACCACCGAACCTGTGAGATCAGACTTCCTGACGGTTCCATATCCGACCACTACTACTTCATCCAGGTCGCTGGCGTTCCGGATCAGCGTCACATCAACGGTGGCGCCTGCCCGCATTCTTTGCTCTTTCGATGCATATCCAACAAGGGAAAAAACCAGGACATCATTATTCTTCGTCACATTGACGCTGAAATTCCCGGCGCTGTCTGATGCGGAACCGACTGTTGAATTCTTAACGGTAACGCTTACACCCGGAAGACCTCTTCCATCCGGATCTGTGACCTTTCCCCTGACGGCTTGCTGCGCTGTTGATGCTAGCGACAAACAGGCCAGGAAGAAGCCAAAAAAAACTAGACGTTTCATCATATAGTGTTAGTTATGGTGGATGAATGGTTGGAAAATGATGCTAGTGGCGGAAATGAAGTATGTCGCCTGGCAATTTTTTGTGTGAGATCATATGGCTTATTTTAGCTTTGGTTACGATTCGTCAGCAATTAGGTAAATCGGTTTAGCAATATAGGGAATTTGACAGATATTCAGAATTGAAAATTTCTTTACATGTTCTTATCTATTTGTCACTCTGGCACCGGAATACCCCAACTACCTTTCCGGAAAACTTTTGTTAATGCGAGATGGATGCAGGTGTCCGCCGGCTTCCCTTCGAATCGACGAACATGACTGAATCAGAACCAGCCGTGATTTCAAGGATCCTGGATGACTGGGAGAGATACCCTGAACCATAGTAGAATTCCAGCCTTCTTTTATGCCCCTGTGGTGTTTTTAGCCAGCCGGATGCGTCGGCAGACCTCAATTTCAGCTGTTTCGTTCCCTTTGGAACCGATTGAGAAAAAGCCCGAATGCTATCGGCGTTGGCCACACTGACAATGACCGCTTCATTGTGATTGGAAGATATTTGCAGTAAAGACCTTGAGTCGGTATCGACGAAGAATCCACTTGCAGCGCCGGATATACAGTTGAAATTTCCATGTCCGTCACCCCTTAAATACAAACCAGTAAAGGCATCCATGCGTCCGATGGAAACATCCTGCGCATATGAATTGCCCGTCATCAGGCAATCAAGGTTTCCATCATAGTCAACATCCTTTATAATAATCCCATTGACTGGGGCAAACTGTACCTCGGTGGGCAATGGCGTTAGCCTGAATCTCCCATTGCCGAGATTTTCAAGATATGACGATTGACAATAGGTACTCTTTAACACGGAAGTCTTGTTTCTAACTTCAGGAGGTAAGAGGTCCGCGACGGTTGCTTTAGCATACTCGTTATACCTGAAAAACTTTTTTCCGAATCGTGGCATCTGTCGCTGCAGCACTTCTTTCACTGGCCACGGATAATTTTTACCTCCGTTATACCAGGTTAGCATGCTGTGAGCCATGTCCCCCTGATCTAAAGGTCCCGAAATCAATTCCAGAGGTTCAGCGGCAGAAATATGAAAGGGCAAATTCGTACCGATGTTCCCCAGAATATAATCAATGTCGCCATCGTTGTCCATGTCGCCACCGGCAATACTGTTCCACCAACCAGAAGTTTCATTGAGACCCGCAGCAGCAGTAGCATTCACAAATTTCCCCCCTGCGTTTTTAAAAATCGTTATGGGCATCCATTCTCCGACGATCACCAGGTCCATCCGGTCGTCGTTGTCAACATCCGTCCACAGTGCCGACCTTACCATACCCAGGCTTTTCAGCGCTGGACATAGTTTGTCAGTGACGTCGGAAAAATGGCCTCCGTTATTTTCCAGGATAGAACTTGGTGGTGGCTGGGGGTATTTTCCCGGAGAAAATCCACCTCCAACAAATAGGTCGAGATCGCCGTCCTTGTCATAGTCAGCTGCCGTTACACAGGATCCACTCGCTGTATTGACCGGCAAGGACTTTACATCCTTCGTAAAATTTCCCTTCCCGTCATTTTTATACAGTCGGTTCTGGTACATGCCGGATCCGGCGGCAAACTCAGAGCCACCGCTCACGACATACAGGTCCAGGTCATTGTCATTGTCCGCATCAAATAAAAGCGCTCCCAGGTCCTCACAGGCGCTGTCTTGCGGAAAATTAATTCGGGAGAACCCGCCCTCCCTGTTCTGCAAATAAAAGCAGGCAGGGTTTCCGGCAGAGCCGCCGATGAATAAGTCGTCTAATTCATCCCCGTTTATATCACCCGCCACCAGCGCAGGCCCCATGGTCGAATACGTATGAGGCATCAGAGGATCTGCCATCAAATCCGAGTATGCATTCTCCTTGTGCAGGAAGCGGAGGCCTTTCGAATACGAAAGTTCTTTGAATATGGGCTTGTTGTTATTCATTTGTTGACCTTCTTCATCCTTTGCGTTCCTGTGCGCGATCACGATGCGCTGATCGGCGGGAACATGAGTAAGCAGCTGCTGTTTTCCATCTGGCCAAACCACTTTAATAGTATCAACCACAGTTGAATGTCCAAGTCCGAAATGAACCACGGGCGTTACTGAAGACTGATAGCCACGATAAATAGAATGCTCATAATACTGATGACTTCCCTGATGGGCTATCGCCACGTGGGTTCCCAGCCCCTGTGTATTGAGCGAATCTCCCTGCAGAGAAATCTGCAGATAGTGACTGTTACTGTCTTTCTCTGACTTGTTTTGATAAACAAAGGCCTTGTCATTGATATTGTTGACCACGAGGTCAAGGTCACCATCGTTATCCAGGTCAGCAAATGCCGAACCGTTGGAATAGCCGGGTTGATCCATTCCCCAATTTTTGGCCTCCGAAAAAGTCAGGTCATGATTGTTGACAAAAGCATAGTTCGACAACTTTACGCCCGGCTGTTTGTCCATGAGTGCGAGCAATTTTTTATCAGCAGCCTTCGCATCCTGGAGTATTGTCTGCGTTTTGCTGTAATTGATAAAATCTTTGTCGGTGATGTCTTTCAGGTAACCATTGGTAATGAACAGATCTTTGAATCCGTCATTGTCCAGGTCGGCGAATAAGGGGCTCCAGCTCCAATCAGTTTTGTCCACACCTGCGAGTTGCCCGATCTCACTGAAATGCCCGGCACCATCATTCAACTGCAGGGTGTTTCTCATATACTGGGGGTGATAACCCCTGTCCAGCATCAATTCAAATTTTTCGTTGGTCATTCCACCCGACATCATTTTCTGGCGGTAGTTGTCTGGTGGAAGCATGTCCATTTCTACAATATCAGGGTGGCCGTCATTGTTGAAATCTGCAACATCCACTCCCATCCCATTGTAGCTTTCATGTTTAAGAAATTCTGATATCCGGTTGGTAAAGGTCCCGTTCTGATTGTTGATGTAAAGAATGTCGTTGCTCAGAAAATCGTTGGCCACATAAATATCCGGCCACCCATCGGCGTTGAGATCACTAATGGCAACACCCAGCCCGAATCCTTCTATCCGGATTCCCGCACTGTCCGATACATTTGTGAACACCGGATGTCCATCGGCACCGTTTCCTTCGTTCCTGTACAGCCGATCAGTGTTTGCGGCTTCTCCCTTCTCCTTTATTGGGCTGGTATTGTTGACAGATCTAGGAGAGTGATCATGCGTTAACACGTAAAGATCCAGGTCGCCATCCTTATCATAATCAAAAAATGCAGCCTGGGTCGAGTATCCTGAGTCGGCTATTCCATATGCACCTGCAGATTCAGTAAAACTATTGTTACGGTTATTAATGAAAAGCAGGTTAGCACGATCAGCCGTACTTTTACTGCCGGCCCGGCTCACATAGATATCCATGTAGCCGTCGCTGTTCACGTCTGCAAAAGCCACACCTGTGCACCAGCCTTCGGTTGCGATGCCTGCCTGTGCTGTTATATCCTGGAACTTAAGATTCCCTTTGTTCAAATAAAGTTTTGAAGACACCATGTTCCCGGTAAGGAAAATGTCGGTCAACCCGTCGTTGTTTATATCTCCCAGCCCAACGCCGCCGCCATTGTAGAAGTACATGTATTGCAGGATACTCTGGGAGTCCGTTTGTTTAATGAGATTTGAAAACTGAATGCCCGTTTCGTCTGCTGGCAGCAACCGGAACAAAGTATCGCTCTTTACCGTATCAGGCCTGCAACCTGATGCGATAAGAAGAATAGCAATCCAAATAAACAGAACAAATCTCAAAGCAATTTTTTCAAAATGAAATTAATCGATTTAGCAATCTATGCAAATGAAGCGAAAATTACTCTTTAACAAGTTTGCTTTCCAGCGATTCAAGGGTTACTCCCCTGGTTTCGGGCATCATGAATACCGTGAACAACAATTGAAGGACCATCAACACAGCGAAAGACACGAACAGTGCCGGCGGTGAAAACTTGTTGATCAGTACGGCACCGAACAGGGTGATCAACGCTGCAAAACCATTCAGCAACCCTGCGCTCCACGCCTGTCCGAAAGCCCGGACAGGTGTTGGAAAGATTTCAGCAATGTATACCCAAATGATGGCGCCCTGGCCCACCGAGTGAGAAACGATAAATGCCAGTATGAAAATCAGTGCAAAGCCGGCCGGCAACCCGAAGTAAAATGCGGCGGCAATCATTGTCAGGCTAATGATATATCCAATTGAACCGATGTACATGAGTTTCTTCCTGCCAATTGTGTCGATCAGGTAAATACCCACAATAGTAAATACAAGATTGACCACACCGATGGATACAGACCCCAGCAGCGATTCATTGGTTCCAAAGCCAGCTTTTTCCAAAATCTCGGGCGCATAAAAAAGGATAAAACTAATTCCGGAAAACTGGTTGAAAAATACCATCAGAAAAGAGATGAGCAGGATCCTGCTATATTTCCCTGAAAATAACCTTGCATAATCTTTCGGCTTTTGTGGTCGCGGGAAGACCGGATTTACTTTTGCCAGTCGTTGACTTTTTAGCAGCAACCACCGCGGACTTTCGGTAATGTTTCGGAGCAAGACGGTAAAGAGCAGCGCCGGCACTATAACGACTCCCACCATCCATCGCCAATCGTTCGCTTCGCCACCGACGCCTTTCAGCGCATAATTGGAGAGGAAGGCGATGAGTATGCCCGTTACAAGATTCAGCTGGAACAACATGCCCAACTTTCCACGATGCTTTGCCTGGCTGATTTCCGCGATATAGGTAGGCGCCGCAATTGAACCAATACCGGCAGCAATTCCTCCAAAGAATCTGAAAAAGGAAAAGATATATGGGGATGGCGCGAGCGATGTGCCGATGCCAGATAGGATAAATGCCATGCCCACCCATATCAGGGTTTTCTTTCTACCTAACTTGTCGGTGGGATAGCCTCCCGCAAGCGCTCCGATTACGGTTCCCCAAAGTGCAATCGAAATGATGAAGGTACCATGAAACCAGTCTGACAGCTGCCAGGCTTGTTTGATGTCGAGATTGGCACCTGAAATCAGCAACGAATCGAATCCGCAAAGGAATCCGGCCAGCGAAACAATCAGGACGTAGCGCCGCACCTTATCATCATTCATCAATGCCTGCGTTTTTTTTATTCGCCGAAGAGTCCCTTACAACGAGCGAAGTTGATAATATGATCAGTTCTGCCTGTCTGCCTTTTTGTTCGCTCTTCTGCAAATTCAACAATAGCCTGTCGATCAGCGTCTGCGCCAGTTCATCAATGGGTTGTGCCACCACCGAGATGCCTGGCTGATGCACGCGAAAAAGGTCGTGATCGTCGAAGGACACGACGGCGAGGTCTTTGGGGATCTTCAGTTTCAGTTTGTAGATCGCTTCCAGCCCGGCTATTCCGAGATAATTGGTGCCAAAGACTACTGCATCGAGCTGCTTATTTTCACGCAAAATATTTTCGATGTCCGCCACGTAGTCATGGTGTTGAATCTTGAAAGGAACTGCAAAGACGTGGGAGTCGATGTTGAGAGCGGCCGCTGCTTCTTTAAAGCCCAAAATCCGGTCTTCTTTTTCGGGCTTGTCCAGAACAAGGGCGACCAATCCTATATTTCTGTATCCCCTGCCGAACAGGTGCTCAACGGCATTATACATGCCGCCTTTGTTGTCTACCATTACGACGTCGGCCTGGCGGTTCCTGAATTTCCTGTCAAACAGCACCACACTCTTGCCCGTTTCTACCATTACTGTGATCTCCTGTTCCATCCCTTTTGTTGGACAAATGATACATCCGTCAACGCCGAGGGTAGTAAACATTTTCATAAACTCTTTCCCGCGAGACTTGTTGTTCTCGGTGCTGCAGTAGATGATCTTGTAGCCGTTCAGGTGAACCTTGTCCTCGATAAATTTGGCAATACTGGCATAAAACGGGTTTGAAATGTCTTCCACCATCAGGCCAATGATATTGGTTCTTCCGGTTCGGAGTCCTTTTGCAAAATGATTGGGCTGGTAACCCAGCTTCAGCGCTTCCCGTTTCACGCGTTCAACTACCACGTCGCTGATCCTTTTTTCTTTCGCTTTGCCGTTCAGGATAAACGAGACCGTGGTCTTTGACACCTTCAGTTTCTTCGCGAGGTCATTAATCGAGAGCTTGTTCTTTTGCATTGTGTTCGAAGTATGGTCAGGGGTGTGCTTGAATCAGGAATTTCAAAAATAAGTAATCAATGCAGTTCAAGATGTGCTCCGGCTCATTGCGTTTTCATCCTTATTGTTCTGATGCCAAATCGTGGCAGGGATAATTCAATCAGCGTTTTGCCATCTCTTTGCCTCACCGGCGCTTCGCGTATTACTTCGCCGTTCAGTTCAACCAACGTCGCCTGTTTGATCTCACCGTCGATAACGAGTTTCCCTTTGCCCTCGGTACCCGCGGCATTGAATATTCTCAACAGAATGTCTTGGCCATCTTTTTGTAATGCGGAGAGCTCCCATCCTTCGGGCATTGACAACCAGGAACGACTCCGGTGCCCGGCTTTATCTGAAGAAACGACAGTCATCAGGGGCTCGTTCCATTGGTTCGACAAATTGGAAATGCCGGACTTGTCCCATTTGCCGGCATGCGGAATAAGGGCATAGTGAAGCGTAGTCGGGCCGGTAATTTTATAATCCCTTCCCCAAAGGGCCTTGCCGGAATATTGAATGGTGAGGCCCAGTGGGTGTTCCTTGCCAAAACTATAACTCGTCGTATGGTCCGTTAGCAGGGCCATTCCATAGTCACCCGTATTGTCTTCCAGGTCAACCCAATGAAGAATCACGTTATTTTTGATGCTGTCCCAACGGTTGAAAAAAGTATTGTCCAGCTTGCTTTCCGTCACATCAAAGGGAGCGTCCTTGACAATTTTCGGCGAAGCGAAGTTGGCGGGGAACAGGGCAAGCAGTTTGTATGCGTCATTGTAAAAGGCCTTTTCGGGGTTCTCGGCTTTGAAGTTTTTGGACTGGTCGTATTGGCCAATGCCCGGATTTCCGGACCACTCGATTCGGAGATCGACATCTATTCTGGGATCACCCTGCGACAGGGTGAGGGTTTGGGTGAAAGGATGGATATCGATTCGGCCTTCGATTTTTATTTTTGTCCTGATGGGACCCTCTTCCAATATGGTGATTACAGCCGGATGATCAGTGCTGGAGATGAATTTGTTTTGATCGTAGAAGAATCCTCTCAGTTCGTTGAAGCTTCTCTCCTGCTTCGCGTTCACAAACTCTTTGTTCCGGAGCTTCTTGGCTTTCAGAGATTGGACCGTGCCGCCTTTCGAAGCGTTGATGACCAATTGATAGTTATCGGTGTCAACGATATAGAGATCATTCTTTTTGAATACGGTACCTGCTTTTGCGGGACGCCCTGAATTATTTTTTTTGAATCGATAGGTAGCAAAACCAACGGAAGGTACCTCGGCGACAAACAACATTTCTTTTTTGTTCGAAGACCTTTGATTTGGTACATCCTTCCCATTATTGTCAACGATCAGGATATCATCATTGTCCATAAGGGGGATCGATACCACTTCCTTCCTTGCGGAGGCAGTCGTGTTATATACGTAAACAGATTGGTCGCTCAGCAGAGCGGATTTGCCGGCAGGCCTTGCAAGCGTGGAGGCAATGAGACTGTCACTTATGTGGTTGGTGATGTCGGTCCATTGTTTGGTTTTGTCTGCCCAGGTATTTCCCGGTTTTCCGTTGTAAGGCACGATCCAGCAGTCGTGGTGTTGGGACAGCAGCAGGGTTCGCCAGGCGCTGTTGAGTATAGTGTCGGGATAAGGCGAATGGTTGAAGAGTCCGTGCAGGGCGGACAATTTCTCTGCGATAACGATCTTATTTTCGGATGCACGTACCTGTTGAGCCAGTTGCTGTAATACCTGCGATCCCCAGACCAGGCTGACGAGCACATCCTCCTGGCTGAATTTCCAGGAGGTGGCAGGGGGTAGTTTGCTGATGTTTTGAAAATAGTCGCGCCAGCGGACGTATTGTGAAGGTTGATACAGATTTTTTACATCCGCGGTCCAGGCACTGTTTAGCCATGGTCCTCCGCGCCAGCCGGCGTCCTGGAGGCACATGCCAACCGGGTGAGTGATGTTGGCATTCAGACAGGCTTTGATATAGTCGGTGGTATTTGCCCAGGCGATCGTTTGCCAGGTAGAGCCCGGTTGAAGGGTTTCAACGGCGTAACGAGTGACGGTGGGTATGATGGAGCCATCTGGTCCGACCCAGTTGACTGTCTCACCGCCGAAGGGACGGGTGTAACCTCCCCAGCAGGTATTCGGGTTCTTGAGTACAGCATATTTAAACCCGAAAGATTTCAGTAGCGGGGGCAATGCGCTGGTAAAGCAGGGTTCTTCGGAACTGTAACTGAGAAAATCAACGGTCGGGAAATGATCTTTAATTTTTTTGATGCCCATTTCAAACTGTCGGATGATACTTTCTCCCGAAATATTGTACAGATAGCTTTGCCCGTAAGAAGGGTTGACAAATTCGATACGGTTGCTTGTTGTGGAGTCCGTCAGGGCATTCTTAAACTGCAAGTAGGCTTCCGGATCGTAGGATTGTACCGAGTCCCAGGTTTCGGGTTCGATCTCCAGGTTGATCTTCCAGTCGGGATGTTTCCTCAGTTCATCGACAATGAATCTTGTCTTCCAGTGTGGATAGTGGCCATAGACGCCGCCGTGGTAGCCGTCGACGAAATAGGCCTGTTGTGCGGTGGTAAGATGGAAAGACAGGAGCAGCAGGGCAAGTATCCTGACAGCCGCGTGAGCAAACGTTATGCGCATCTGTGATAATTGACCGGCAAAAACCTGAATCGGTCTACCGGACTGCTAAAATAGGTAAAACGGTTTAGCAGAAAATGGGATCTGGGGATTTAAAATTGAACGCTTATGGGAGATTGCGAGGAGACCCGCCTTCTGACTACCGCATTATTGTTGTTCATACCACTCTAAAACATAATCAGCTATCTTTTCCCAACCTGGTTCCCCGCAAATAAAATGACTTTTACCTTCAAATATTTTTAGATCAACGCGGCTATGTTTATCCTTATATCTGGCAGCTATGGTTTTTGTAAGGTTTGGTGGAAAGATATGGTCATCGCCACCCCCGACAAACAAGATTGGCGCATGTGGTATCTTGAAGTTTATGTTCGAAAAAGAATTTAGAACAAGTTCCCGACTGACCTTATAGCTTTCTGGTACAGCAAATTTTACGAATGCCTTTTCTTTTTCCGCATCTGGTATAGTATTGAAAAATGAATAGTTGTACCATTTGCGACTACCCATAAAATATTTTTTTAAAGAAAAGAACCCAAAAGCTGGAAAAGCTATTTTAAGGGTTTGAAATGGGGGAAAGACATTTTTAGGTGGCGCTCCATCAATGCTTACTCCGGCTGCCGCCTTCCCTAACGCTACCAACTTGAGCGCTGCCATTCCTGCCATAGAATGGCCAATAACCAACGGCTTTTCAGGTAAAGAATCAATTAACTTAGCCATGGCATTTACTATGTCAATGAATCCCGTTTTAACCAGGTCAGGATGAACATTTGCCCTCAGCTCAGCCGGATTTCCTTCGTGTCCGGGATTTGCAGGCGTATAAACTGTATAGCCTTTTTGTTCATAGTAGCGTTTCCATTCAGTCCAGCTTGTGTTGTTCACAAAGTTACCGTGGATGAGCACGATAGATTTTGACTTTGCCATGATTAATTTATGTTTAGGGATTGATAATCAGAGTTCTTATTTGTGAACTATCGCACAAATGACTGTCTGATGAATTTACAGAAATTTCGGTAAATTCAAGTGTCTGTTAGACCGTAAAGCCCTTCCACGAATCTATAATCACGTTGATGGACAAGTGCTTGTATATTCTCTTACTAGTTCAGAGGCTGTTGATTCAAACTCGACTTTAACATCGTCAATTCGCCCAGGAGCTTAGTCATTTCGACAGTATGACCTTTGTTCAAACTGCAAGCAATCTTTACAATCTCAAAGTTTAATGTCTCAATTTCGGTTCTTCTTTTATTACGTATGTCCTGTAGTGTAGATATCAACTGTCCATCGGAAGCTTTGCTTATCTGCAACAAGCTTTCCTCAACCTCCTTTGTATCAATCAGGATACCCTTCTCCCTCGCTATACCGGTGCATTCTGAAATTACCTGCCGCGCAATCTGAAAAGCTGCCTTATTACGGTGAAATAGACCATTGTCAACCTCCAGCAATGGGCAAATAGAATTGAAAACGCTGTTCACAATCGCTTTTTTCCAGATTATTTGTTGAATATTTTGTTCGCTTCTAAAACCGAAATCCGGCGTATGCAGTTGTTGCACGATATCGTTCAGAGTATCCATGTTTCCCTTTTCGATACCAATCGGACAGATTGCAACGGGTTTGAACCGAACGGACTTTGCATCCACGGACTGACTGGTGACGAACAATACACATCGATAAATTTCCGGAAAGTCATTATCGACAAACGGCTTTTCAACCCCCAATCCATTTTGAAGGATGACAAGGGGTGAATTGCCCATTTTATCTTTCAGCATAGTCGCCAATTGTCCATTGCCGTAAGACTTGGTTGCCAGGACAACGATTCCGTCCAGAGCGTGAAAAGTACTTAATGTGGCGATATCGATGCCTGCTTCATGGATAATTCCATTGGCTGTTTCAACTTGGATGGCTTGGATTTTCTTGCTCCCATCATTTATACTACCGCGAATTATCGTAACGTTTCGCCCCGACAGTTTAAGAAATACGGCCAGGGTGTTGCCGATAGCACCCGAACCGACAATAAATATTTTTTTTTGATCTGAGGTCACGCCAGGTAAAATTTAAGTTATAGACCAGTCCTTTTTTTCTAATACATTTTGTAATACAAATTTGAGTGAAATATATTTATGGTAGCCTATCCAGTTTTACGACAAGACAATCAAAGGAAAATGCATGGAAAAAAATAATACTACAATATGGACGATCGGTCATTCTACACGTTCCTTTGAAGAATTCGAAGCGATGCTGCAATCGTTCAATATTGAATTAGTCGCAGATGTAAGAAGTTATCCGGGGTCACGAAAGTTTCCACAATTTAATAAAGAAGCGTTAGCGTTTTCTTTACCCCAAACCAATATCCAATATGTTCATTTGAAAGGCCTTGGCGGACGAAGAAAAGCAAAACCGGATTCAAAGAATTTCACATGGCGACATCCAGCCTTTCGCGGATATGCTGACTATATGGAAACCGACGTTTTTAAGGACGCAGTAAGAGAACTTTTAGATCATGCATTGAAGCAACGAACTGCGTATATGTGTTCCGAAGCGGTATGGTGGCGTTGCCACCGATCCATGATTTCAGACTATTTAAAGGTGCAGGACTGGAAAGTCATGCACATCATGGGTGCGGGCAAAGCGGAAGAGCATCCTTACACCGCGCCTGCTAGAATTGTAAATGGGGTATTGAATTATGAACCGGAAGACAAATAGCAGTAAAGGTATTTATGCTAATATTGTTTTTTTACCTCTTAAGATCCAACAGTACCTGTCTTGATATTTCCAGTTCGTTTGTAATTGGCCAGAATAACACCTGTTGATGTAACATGGCTTTCAGTTAGTGTAAATGCTGCCGGGATCGGACCGTTTTCAAAAAGTTTTTTTCCTTCACCCAGAATCAACGGGTATGTTTTGAGCCGGAGCTCGTCCACGAGATCATGCTTAAGCAGCAGTTGAATCAGCTTACTACTTCCCCAGACCTGGATGTCCGCACCATCTGAATTCTTGAGCCTTTTGATATCTTCCAGACTTTTGAGGAAAACGGTATTTTTCCAATCTGATTTTTCCATGGTCTGCGACAGAACGTATTTGGTTCCATCATTGATGCCAGGCCAAAAGTCACCATGTTGCGGCCAGTAGGGTGACCAGATCTCAAATGTCTTTCTGCCCAAAAGATAATCTGCAGGTTTAAGTTCTTCTTTCAGAATCTTGCTCGACACCTCGTCACCATAAGATGCAGTCCAGCCACCGTATTCGAAACCGCCGGACGTGTCTTCCTGGGGTCCGCCCGGTGCTTGCATTACACCATCTAATGAAATCATTGATAATACTATTATTCTTCTCATACTATTATGGTTAATTATTAAAACAAGAATTTTGTAAAAAAAGTATCGAAATTATTGCCAACACAAAGAAGGCATCTATTTCAGGATTTGACACTGTGTAGTTACGACATCTTTAGGGGTGTATCCCGACAAAACGTTGCCATTTCGGTACCAACTATTTTGCTTAGACAAAATCGAAAAGAAAGAACTGAAGAACATAATTTTCGTATTGAACCTTTTCATCCACCAACGAGCGATAAAAAACCAGGTTAAGTAATAAAATTCGTGATGTAACTTGCCAACCGGTCCGGCTTTACCGGCCATACCCGGAGAGATGGCAGAGCGGTTGATTGTGGCAGTCTCGAAAACTGTTGACTGTAACAGGTCCGGGGGTTCGAATCCCCCTCTCTCCGCCTTCGCCCGCCATAGCTTCAGCGAAGGCGGGCTTTTTATTGCGGGCTTCGGCGGACGAAGTCCGCTTTCATTTTCCAAAATGTTAGTGAGCGCAGCAAACGACATTCATGACTTGCACCCCCACTTAAGGGATCGCCGAAGGCAGTCCCCTTTTATTCGCCGAAGCTTCGCCAAAGGCAAACCTCATTTCTTACCAAGCTCCTCTGCCAAACCGATTAGAAGCCCGTCGGCTGAGCGAATGTAGCAGAGTCGATACACGTCTTCGTATTGAACCACTTCGCCAACGAGCTGGGCGCCATGCTTGCTGAGCCTGGACACCATCTCGTCAACATCCTCCACCGTAAACATAACACGCAGATAGCCGAGAGAGTTCACGGGAGCAGTTCTGTGATCTGAGATAGTAGGTGGCGTTAGAAATCGGGAAATTTCGAGCCGGCTATGGCCATCGGGAGTAACCATCATAGCAACCTCCACGTGCTGATCGCCCAATCCGGTAATTCGACCAGCCCATTCTCCTTCGATCGTGGCTCGCCCTTCGAGCTTCAGGCCTATCTCTGTAAAAAAAGAGACAGCGTCATCAAGGGATTCTACAACGATGCCGACGTTGTCCATTCTGAGTAGCTTATTTTTTGCCATTGTGTTATCTATCTAATAATTGAAAGTAATAGTTTCTATTAGAAATAACGTGTCTTACGATAGAATCAATTGGGTGCACATGCTATCAAGCCGCTATGGTTAACAATGAAGTCGAAGCGTCCCAACTGATAAGTTGCGTACTTATCATCAGCCTCTTTGATCTTAATGTTCTTATCTATTGGAAGGTTTTTATATACCTGTACCCTGCCGGTCGTTGGCCAGGTGATTTCAACCTCGTCAACTGATATTGCCTGCCCAAGACCAATATGTTGTTGCAGAGGGTTGGAGCCAAAGCTGGCACCCGAATTCACGTCCCGAAAAACAGAGCGTATTATCTTATTTTCTCTGAATGTCACTTTGATTCTTGCCCCTATGGCAAGTTTGTTGGAAACAACGCCTTCCAATGTAAGATTCAACCAGTGATTGCGGTTTTGCCCAGGGTTTAAATAGAGGGAATTTTCATAAGCATCCGCTGTATAAGCACCTCCCATTTTTACATATATGTCTTCATCGCCATCATTGTCAAGGTCTGCAAAGGACACTGCATGGCCTTTTTGCAGATTGCCCACACGAGCAGATGTGGTGACATCCATAAAGTGAGTACCGTTGACATTTTTGAATAGCTTGTTTGGTATCGCCGACCTTAGTTGAGGGTTTCCGGTGCCAAGATAGAAGTCCAGAAAGCCATCATTGTCTATATCCCCGAAGTTCGCGCCCATCGCGAAAGCCATCTGACTCAAACCGACTTTGGCAGTCACATCTTCAAATGTCCCATCGTGTTTGTTGCTGAATAAAAAAACCTTTCCCGCATTACCGACAGGCAGCTTGACACTTTCGGCACCGGCGTAGTACGAAAGCGATTGCGTGAACTCATAACCACAAACAACAATATCAAGCCAACCGTCATTATTATAATCCCAAAACCATGTGGGAAAAGTCCGGGTAAGATTATTACTTAAGCCGGCTTTCTTTGTCACATCCTCAAATTGTATCCGGCCATTTTTCAATGATATGTTTTTCAGCAAAACCTTATTACCATTCATAGTAGAAATAAAAATGTCCGAAAGCCCGTCGTTGTCGAAGTCGCCGGATGTGACACCTTTTACATAGGCAGTTATTGCACAATTGGCTTGAACTGCGATTTCAGTAAAAGTGCCATTTTTATTATTCATGAATAATTGACATGGATGCGCCTGCTCACCGGGTGATGTTTCATTTCCGATAAAAACGTCTAGCCATCCATCGTTGTTGAAATCGCGCCAAACAGCGGTTTGCGAAGGATGAAATCCGAGAAGTCCGCAATCTTTAGTTACGTCAGTAAAGGTTCCGTCCCCGTTATTCCGGAGTAAAGAGTTTGGATTTTGGCCGAACCTTCCTTTCCACCCTCCGCGCAACACGAATATGTCTTTGAATCCATCATTATTGTAATCAGTTTGTTCTAAATGCAGGCCGCCGGTAAGGTAGCCCAAACCCGAGGAATCTGAAGCATCTGTAAACGTACCGTTAGTATTGTTTCGATAATATTTCATGGTTTCCGAAAGCGACCAACTACTCAATATGATGTCCGGATAATTGTCGTTATTGAAATCGTCGATGATGCACCCGCCCGCCATATGCTTATCATTGAGGCCAATATTTGCAGCTACGTCCCGGAAGGGAGTAACAAGGTGCATGCTGTCACTGTCCGGGATATTTAAGAGAAATTGTGGCGGCACTTGTTGCGGGTATCCTCCAGTAGTCATGTAGGCGATATTAAGCAACCATCTGGATTCCAAATCGCCCGGATCATTTTGCAGGATCGCCCTATAAATTTCTATTGCCCTTTCCGATCCGGTTTTGTCCTGATGCACGCCTCCGTTAGAGATGGGAAATATGCATGATTCAGCGCTGTGATGGCCTATGCAGTTTGCGCGTTCACCCATTCTTAAATATGCGTTGGCAATGCCTTTTTGAACGGCCTGCTTCTCATCGGGGTGACCGGCCGATATGTTGCTAAGTAAGCGTTCATAAATATCTATCGCTTCCTGCTCCTTTCCCAGTTGAAGAAGCGCACTTGCTTTCCTGGCGGTTGCCTGCGATATTGAGCTTTTATCAGACGAATGAGTAATTATTGAATCGGATGAGTGCAGAATTGCCTCGGGCGAAAAAATATTATCTGGGTTATAATCATTTTTCTCGGCACTCTTTAACAAATCAACCATATATCCGTTAGGAACAATTGTCTGTTTGCAGGTTACAAAAATCATTGAAAACAAAACAATCCAGGTCATCCTGAACCTGCGCACATTCGAACGTCGGATTTTACAATCACTCCGAACTGGAGTTGACATGATACACCTGGCCATCACGTTCCATTTGTATTTTCGCCATCAACTTTGATGGCCCAATATTTTGCCTATCCGTAAATAGATAGAGACTGAAAATACAGCCTCTATCATATACGAATTTCAGCATTTTATTTTAGCAGTGGGTTCGCTGCCGATTCGGTTGCAGGAATAGGGAAAAAAGCAACCTGGCCCGGCTTTGGATCAGGACGGATGGATGGATAGTACCCTCTGGCTCTCCATCTGAGAATATCGATATTATTAACTTCTTCACCAGCAAGCTCTACTGCTCTTTCATGCATTACCGCTTCAATTGCCTGCTCTTTAGACGATGGCGCAACAGGCGGCATTGCCACATCGGCACGGTCACGAACTTCGTTGATGTATTTGGCTGCGTCAGCCGGGGTTCCCACCTCGGCTTCGCATTCTGCCAGCATAAGGAGAACCTCGGCATAACGGATTAACCGTTGATTGATTCCGTCAGGATGAAAACCGTCATCAGTCCAATCCAATACCGAATATTTGCGGTAAACCCTTTTCTTTACTTCTCCGTTACGAGTGCTTGCGGCGACATTCATACCAGCCTCGGTAAGCGCCTCGCCGGGCTCAGTTCCACCCATCGTCATAATATTATCGCCCGACTCAAAAAAAGTGAATTTATATCTTGGATCGTCAGGTTCAAATTCATTAAGAATCAGGTCGGAGGGCACAACATTTCCCCAGACAATTCCATATTCCTGGCTACGCATGGTGCTCACGTTAGCAGTTGGCCCTTCACCGGTATAACCCCAGTTAAAATTGTTATCCCCTTTATCGACGAAGCCCACTTCAAAAATAGATTCGGGATTCACATCGAACTCATGTTGAACGTCTGCTATCTGGCTTGTTCCAAGCTTTATATCGCCGTTGAAGTTATCAGAGAAACGGGGCGCAAGACTGTACTTGCCATAAACATTCAGCAGTGCCGCTTTTGCGCCAGCATAGTCTCCATTTTGCATTAAAACTTTTCCGAGAAGCGCGTTGGCTGCTCCGCTGGTTGCCCTACCACCTTGGGCGGACGCAGGCAATTTCGAAGCCGCGGCCGTCAGATCTGTTACTATTTGAGTATAAATGTCTGCGGCGGGAGACTTTGCCTTATAATCAGTCGTCGAGGCGATCGGATCTGTATAAAGGGGGACATCACCCCACATCGAAACAAGTTCAAAATATGCCCATGCTCTCAGGAATTGCGCTTCTCCGGTGGTAATATCTCTAAGCGCCGCATCATCAGTTACATTTTGTGCCTGAGATAAAACCACATTGGCTCTGTTAATCATTTGATAGGTTCCGGTCCATATACTTGTCATCACGGCATTTGAAGGAGCGGGCAATGGTTGCTTCAGCAATTCTGCCCTCGGCGTCTCTAACTGGGCACCCCCGGCTGAAGTTTCACTACCGCGCATGTCGTGTGTAAAGAACCATTCGCGTCCAACAAGATTACCAGAGCGCAATGTAGAATAGACCGCATTCACGCCGTTCTGCAGTTCAGCCGCGGTTTTGAAATAACTTTCAATAGTTGGATTATTTTGATCAGTTACTTCCAACTTTTTATTGCACGCAATTACCGCAGCTGTGCCAATGGCTGTTGCCGTGATAATCAGCTTCAAGTTTCGGTTTATATTACTTGGTTTCATCGTTTGTCTTTTATTTTTATTGTCGATGGAATTCATCACCAATTGTCAGCAAATTCTTAAGAACTACCTGCTCTTTTCATGCACCAACTGGCAGATGGTTAGAAATTAGCATTTATTCCAAACTGAACGGCTTTCGGCTGAGGATATACAGCAAAATCAATTCCGTTCGTTATCGAAGATGTGCCAGGCGCTCTGTTGCCCACCTCAGGATCGAAACCAGAATATTTCGTAAATGTCAAGATATTCTGTGCCGATATATAGACACTCAAACTTTTAATGGTGCCTTTGGCAAATGATTGCAAAGAGTTGCTCGGTATGGTATAGCTTAACATTACATTTTTAAGACGCAGGTAAGAACCGTCTTCAATAAAGCGGGTTGAAACCCTTGCATTTCCATTGGGATCTGCGGACGCGGCTCTCGGAATATCCGTGTTTGTATTACTAGGCGTCCACGCATTTAGCACTGCAGTGCCGGCATTGAAGAAACGTATCATTCCTTCAGTAGCTGTACGGGTGGCATTGTAAATCTTGTTTCCCTGCACGCCCTGGAAGAACACCGTTAGTCCGAAGTTCTTATAGTTTGCCCCGACATTCAGTGAATAGGTGAATTTCGGAATAAAACTACCCAGGAAAGTTCGGTCATTCAGGTTGATTGTATCATTGCCATCGAGATCTCTGAACATTAAATCTCCAGCCGCTGTGCCAGCTGTTTGGAAGGCATGTTTGCCTACGTTTTCATCACTTTGGAAAATCCCTTCTACCTCCCAGCCGTAAAACGATTGAACAGCATGCCCCGGCATTGTGTTTGTGGCATTATAACCTCCCGTAAAATCCGCATCGGAACCGGCCTCGATATTCGATACGCCATCCGCCAACCTGAGAACTTTATTTTTGATGAAACCAAAGTTCGCGAGGGCATTCCATGTGAAGTCTCCCACTCTGTCGTTGTACCCTAACTGCAGATCCACACCATTATTTCGCATTGATCCGGCATTTGTTATTACACTGCTGGTAATGTAACCCATTGATGGCGGAAGAGGAACACCCAATATCAGGTTGTCTGTTTTGCGTTGGTAGTATTCTGCAGATAAAGTGAAAGCATTGTTGAAGATCCCCAGATCCAGGCCAATGTTTACCTGCTTGGTAGTTTCCCATTCCAAATCCGTATTTCCCAAACTTTGTATCGACGAAGCAGGACCACTGGTCAATGAGTTGCCAAAAGGGTAGTAAGCACTATTGGCACTTACGCTGGCCGACCAAGGAGTTGCTCCAAGAACGGCGCCATTGAGACCCGTAATACCATAACCCGCTCGCAGCTTCAACTCGGAAATTTTTGTCTGACCTTTCATGAAGTCTTCCTGGTCTATTCTCCAGCCGACTGACGCAGATGGAAAAGACTGCCATTTTCTACCCGGAGCCCAATATGATCCGCCGTCATAACGCAGGGCCGCACTTAGCAAATACTTTTCTTTGAAATCATAAGTTAAACGACCGATATAAGAGATGATGGCCAGGTCCGACATCAGTGTTTGAACTGACACGTTGCTGGCATTATTGAGCGTTTTGAGCGTATTTGACGCCTGATTGCCGTTTGCGTTTTCATTTCTTAGCCTTTGTCCCTGGTATTCATAGACAGCGATTGCATTAAGGTGATGATCACCGAAAGTTTTATCAAATGTCAATTGCTGTGTGTATAATTGAACAGCCGATATCTTTCTGTTATTGGTAATAGTCGCCTGCACCGCACTCGATCCGGCGACAGTTCCGCCATTATTAAATATTGGTGAAAACCGGTAATCCAAACTATCCGAATAGTCAATACCAAACGTTGACCTGAATCTCAGCCATTTGGTAAAAGTCACTTCTGCGTAGACAGTTCCCAAAATCTTGAAAATCTTTCTGGAACCCGGGTTCTTAACAATTGCATCCTCGATAGGGTTAGTAGGGTCACCACCGTCGATAACCGAATTTACCCCTCTATAACCGTCGGTAGTAGTAGGATCATACACCGGCATATACGGCATCATCCTGATCACATTCAATAAGTTAGTCCTGCTTCCGGTTTCGTTATTATCATAGGATTGATTGGCATAGGCCATATACAAGTTCTCACCGAATGTGAACGTTTTGCTTATGACATGATCCGAATTGATCCGGAAATTATAACGCTTATAGCCGACCGAAGGCGCAGTGCCCGACTGATCAAAAAAGCCCGCAGAAGCATAGAATCTTGAAACGTTGTTACCGCCACTCAGTCCAACATTTGTGTGTGTCATTGCACCCTGTCTGAAATATTCATCCTGCCAGTCTGTGGCGTTGTTGCCATAAGTTGTGCTTGCCCCATCATATATTGGTGTACTCAACCAGGGCTCATTCCGCCGGTCAACTTTGCTTCCCCGATAGGCAATGGAATAGTCATCAAATTGTGAAGGGTTCAGCAAGCTTAATCTTTCAGTAACGTTCTGAATTCCATAGTTCGAGTTTAAGCTAACGTTCAATTTTCCATCCTTTTTTCCCTTTTTCGTCGTGATTATGATAACACCGTTTGTGCCTCTGGAACCATAAATTGCCGCAGCCGAAGCGTCCTTAAGCACATCCACCGATTCGATATCCCTGGTGTCAAAGGCGGATATGTCTCCCGTAGGAAAACCGTCTACCACATATAATGGATTGGAAGCATAAGAGATCGAACTGATACCCCTGATACGTACGAGTGGCTCGGTACCCGGGCTGCCATTATTGGTCACCTGGAGCCCTGCCACCCTGCCTTGCAGAGCTTGTTGCACACTCGCAACGGGCAATTCTGTAACAGTTTTGCCACTCACCGTGGAGATAGCGCCAGTAACAGCGGTTCGTTTCTGCGTACCATAACCGACGACAATCACATTTTCCATTTGTAAGTTTAATGCTGGCATCAATGACACGGTTAACCGTCTGTCGGCACCAACACGGACTTCCTTGTTTTCATATCCAACTGAGCTAAATACCAGAACGTCACTTGAGGAAGCACCTATGGCAAAAGTGCCATCGTCTTTTGTGTTGACGCCCCGCGAAGTGCCTTTCAGAACTATCGACACTGACGGCAAGGGTGTTCCCGATTCGTCAACAACTTTACCGGTCACCGACTGCCGGGACTGAGCATTACCAGAAAAAATGGCACAGAAATACATTATTATAAGAAAACAACACTTCGTGGATACAAAATGCAGTTTTTTGTTATTTCGTTTGTGAAAATGTGTAATCATAACCGTAGTTTTAATTAATGTGTGAGATTCCAGCAAATGAACACTTAGCAATGTCCGTGGAACGAGAACTCTTCGATTGAGGGATACGTTTAGGACGTATCATTGGGAAAGTCTGTCATATGCGTTTGGTTTTGGTTAATCAATCCAATGGCCCCGTAACCTATTACGGGAAAAAAGAAGTAAACATTATATTTCCGCAATAGGGAATTTTCCTCACGCGAACTCACATCGCGGGAATATTGTTTCGTCAGGCTGCTGTTGATCCTGAACGCCTTTAAATAATCATCATTTACCGCAACAAGGATAATCTTCTCATTACCTGCCGTAGTAATGAGTTTCATATCCTTTATATCACCATCTATTTTTAAACCGGATGTTAAGTATGAAACATATTTAAACGATTTATCTTTCATACCCTTTAAAAAGCACCCATAGGAAGCATCATATCTGCCCGTCAATACGTCTGCCTGATACTCGTTTCCGGCAAGCAAAATATCTTTAATGCCATCTCCATCCATGTCAGCACACAGTATCGCATTTACCGGGGCAAATTGCGCCTGTGCCGGCAGAATGTTCTTTTTAAATTTTCCGCTGCCAAGGTTTTCTAACCAGGAAGTTCTCGTCTCTTCACATGTTAAAATCTGCAGGCCGTCTTTATCAATGAAAATATCTGCTACGGAGGCCTTTGGGAAATCCCGATTCAGGAGGAATCGCTTTTTTATCGACGGAATCTGCGTCGCCAGCTGATCCCTGTTGATTGAAGGGTGCAAGCGCCGTTGACCATCCTCGTCCTTAATATAGTAAAACATGACGGGATCGATGCTACCATTGTTATCGATGTCTTTAGCATACAACTTCATCGGATAATCCGGAGTCGTATGATAATTACAGTTCGAACCGAGGTTGCCTGCGATAAGATCAGTATCACCGTCTCCATCTACATCCGTGGCAATCAGACTACGCCATTGGCCCTCCATATTACGCAATCCCGTACTTGCAGTAATTTCAGTCAATCTGCGTCCATTGTTCTTAAAGAACCTGATTGGCATATACTCCCCTGCTATGATCAGATCAGGATGCCCGTCGTTATCGATATCAGCCCACTGCGCAGCGGCTACCATTCCGGCCCGCGACAATTCGGGACAAATTTGATTAGTTACGTCGGCAAAAGTTCCATTACGGTTCTCCAATAAATAACTCGCTGGTAATACAGGATATCTTTTAGAAACACGGCCACCGATGAACAGGTCCAGGTCACCATCACCATCATAATCCGCGGAAGCCACACAACCTGCAATAGTTCGGACATTCGATGGAATCGCACCAGCATCAACCGTAAATTTCGCATTGCCATCATTGATGTATAAACGAGGCTGATAATACTTTGAAGTGTCCTTGAAGCGCATGTCACCATAGGTAACCAACAGATCCAGGTCACCGTCCTGGTCTGCATCGAAGAGTTCACTGTCCTCATCCTCCTCATATTTTAGCCCAGTCATCAAGTCACTTTGGGCGAAGCCGCCATTCCGTGTTTGCGTAAACAACTTTCCGATGGAGTTGAATCCCGCGCCAATAAAAAAATCGGTACGCCCGTCCTTGTTGATATCTCCTGTTGAAATAAAAGGACCCATTTGGGAATATTTTTGAGGCAGTAAACGCTGTTCTGCATAGTCGTCAAATACGTAATCTGAGTGTTTATATACAGAGTCCATAAATCCGGTAATCTCTGTGAAGATCTTTGGCTTAGCGTTTGGGCCTACCTGCCATGTGTCGGCTGCGTTTTTGTATGCTAACTTATAAACCGAATCGGCTCTTAATTCTACCAGGACTTGCTTGCTGTTATCCGGCCACACTACAACTACCGAGTCAACCTTTCCATTGGTTCCCGTCCCAAACAAAAGCTTGGTGTCAACAGCAGATAAATATCCGCGAACAGGAAATTGCTCCTGCAGCTGAGACCTGCCGGTATCATACACGAAAACCTTCGCTCCGATACCATGTCTGTTCAGGGTGTCCCCTTCCAGAATAAATCCGATGCTATGACGCTCTCCTGGCTTACCCGGCTGATTTTGCCTATTGACTAAAATGAAGGCCTCTTTGTTTATATTGTTTACTACCAAATCCAGATCGCCGTCGTTATCCAGATCGGCATAGGCAGCACCATTCGACATAGATTTCTTACCGATCCCGGATGACTCGGCGAGGTTTGAAAAGGTATAATCGCCATTGTTGACAAACAAATAATTTGGAATCTCCACATGATCGAGGGCCTCCAATTTATCACGCAGCGTTTGTTTGAACTGCTCTGCTGTTCCTGATCCCGGATGCTGGCTGAATTGAATGAAATCAGCGTTTACAAAATCTCTTCCGATACCGTTTGTGATATGAACATCCTTATGCCCATCGTTATCGAAATCAGCGAATAAAATGCTCCAGCTCCAATCCGTTTCGCTGATACCTGCCAGTTGGCCAATTTCACTGAAAAAAGGGATTGCAGTGTCACCTTTTTGATAGTTTCCGTTGTTTAGCTGCAAGACGTTGCGCGTAAACTCTGGGGAATAACCCAGATTTCTTTCCGCTTGATAGCGTTCATAATTCATAAATGAAAATGACTGTTTCTTCCGGAAGTTATCTTCAGGCATCATATCGACAGATGCGAAATCAATCTTTTCGTCGTTGTCGATATCAGCCGCATCGCAACCCATGCTGCTGTAACTCTGATGACGGGTCGATCCATCAAGGGTATTTGTAAATGTGCCGTTTTTATTATTCAACCACAAATCATCGTTGGAAACAAAGTCATTACTTACAAAAACGTCCGGATAACCGTCCATGTTAAAATCGGATACAGAAACACCTAACCCATACCCGTCTTCAATAATACCGGCCTCTTTGGAAACATCCGAAAAAAAAGGATGACCGTTTTCAACTCCATTGTTTCTGTACAGCTTATCATTAGCAGCCGATCCGCCGGTTAAATTTTTAGGAAAGAGATAGTTGGCGGAATAGGATGCATTCAGCATGTAATTGACCAGGTACATATCCAGGTCACCGTCTTTATCATAGTCAAAGAAAGCTGCTTGTGTTGAAAATGCCGTATCAGCTAAACCATATTCCAGGGCCTGCTCTTTGAAAGTATTGTTTTGTTGGTTAACAAAAAGAAGGTTTGGCGCGCGACTGCCCAGGTTTTTCCCGAAGGTGCAGAGATAGATGTCATCAAATCCGTCAGCGTTAATATCGACGATGCTGACTCCGGTGATCCAGTCGCTCGTAGACAGTCCCGCCGTCTTTGTAATATCCACGAAACGGTTGCTACCCAGGTTGAGGTAAAGCATGCTGCTCACCTGGTTTCCGGTAAATAAGATGTCTTTCAATCCATCATTATTGACATCCAGGATGCCGACACCACCACCCATATACGCAAACTCATTTAGAGCTTGGCCGGGCATTTTAGCTTCATCGATAGTGTTTTTGAATTTTACCTGCGACTCGTTCGAAGGCAAATATTCAAATAATGTATTTGGTTGGTGTTGACGGCAGCCGGGCGCAAATACCACAACGTAGGAAATTAATATAGTAATACTGGCAAGCTTCATTACATCATCAAGTGAATAGCTGCAATCTTTATTTAATAAAATACTGTTCTGATAATTTATTATTTTTTAGATACGGACACTTTTATTTGGGTGAAGGAGTGTGGCGGAAATATGCACGACATGTTATTTCCATTGACTTTAACGACCTTGGTTACAGGTAGATAATCAGACCGTTTGTCAAATGAGAAATTTGCTTCTAAATCTTCGCTGTTTACAACACTAATATGCGCAGGCCCCAGAAAATGGCCCGAATTGCTAACGATGTCCGCACTAATAGCCTTATCCTTGCTTTTATTAACAACGTTGATGAAAAATGTATTCTTGTCCTGCGAATAAACTGTCGTTGCGTCTAAGTAAGGAATGCCTTGAGACAGTTTGGTATTGAATGTCTCACACGACACGTGAGTATCGACTGATGATCCAAGGCAATTGGTTGAAAATAATTTAAATGCATAATACAAAGGCGATTTGAAAGTGCCTTTCTGAGGGTCGGTGGCGAGTAACGAGGTTGCTAACGTGAAGTTTGCCATCTTAACGACGTCGGCATGACGAAGAAAGGAATTCAAACATTCCACTATGGGCAACACGGCCTTAAAATTGCGCCCGAAAGTACCCCATTCATCAACCGACAAATAGATCGGATTCTTGAATTTCATCTTTGACCTGGCGTTGAAGACCTGGGCTGCTGCCAACTGTATCTTTTCCTCAAAATCTAAAGCGCCGTCACCAATATAATTGTAGTAGTTATCGGCAGAGCCGCCTTCCCAATACCGATGAATCGAGAGATAATCGATTTTGTCGCCAATACCTTCCAGAACAATGCGATTCCAATCAAACCACTTATTTGATGGCTCATAATAGGAGGATCCGGAACCGACCAACTTAATGCTGCTGTCCACTGCCTTCATTGCTTTTGCTGCCTCCCTTGCCGTTTCTACATAATCTTCAGCATTTTTATGGCCGAGTTCCCAAGGCAAACCGTCCACTTCATTGCCGAGATCCCAAATCTTAACATTGTAAGGCGATGGATGACCGTTTTTTGCACGCAAATCAGAATAATGAGTACCAGCTTTGTAATTACAGTATTCGAGCCAGTAAGCAGCGTCCAAAATAGATCCCAATCCCAGGTTTACCGCCACTACATTACTACTGCCGATAGCTTTGTTCAATTGAACCCATTCATCAGTACCCACATGGTTATTATCTACTCCTCCCCATGCCAGATTGACCCGTACCGGCCGATCTTTTTTCGGTCCGATACCATCCTTCCAGTCATAACCCATCAAAAAATTTCCGCCAGGCCAGCGCATGTTGGTAATCCGCAGTTCTTTCAATGCGTCGATATAATCCTTCCTGAAACCGTCCTCATTCGCAAGTGGGGAAACGGGATCGTACAAACTACCATATAATGTGTTGAACTCCGTAGAGTCGGGCAAGCCTACTCGCGCTCCATTTAAGTGGATAGGCTCCATGAACACTCCGTATATATTTGGATCTATTTCGGCAATAGGTCTCGTCGCATCGATTTTTATCGTTGCCATCTGCGCCACAACACTTAGTGGAAGGAATGAAACCGCGATACAGAATTTATTCATATAAAATTTCTTTGACATTGCCTATAAATAATCTTTACTTACCACCGGCCATATGTCGCGCAGCGTTGTCCAGAAAAATATTATCGGCACAGCCTTCCATCGTTACTTTGTTGTCTGTCGAAAAAAGAACGGTCATCTTCGTTTCTGGAAAATAATTTGGCTACAGTACCTTAAACCAATCAACATCCACAAGGCCGCCTGATACTTTCGTTGCATAATTGAACAAACAGAACTTGTTACCAGTAAACACTTTCAAATTGAACTGCATAGCTAATTCTCCGATGGATATATAGGTTTTATTATCAAGACTATATTCAAAACTGGCCTTACCATTCGCATTCGACGATATTGTCTTTAAGTATACCTCAGATTGGTTAAGTCATTAATCTCAGAAAACCCAGGTTATACCATTTACTAAAGTCAAAATGTTGAATAGCATTGCTGCCGTATTCCCAATTAACCAGGTCGCGCGATTTTGAGATAGTAACACCGGGGAAAATGAACGTCGTTGTTGTGACCATGTAATAATAATCACCAACCCGTACAACATCTGGATCCGGAAAATCAGCAGGGGTGAGTGGATTTGTATAAGTGGCATTTGCGTTATCACCGTCTGCGAGAAGCCCGCAAACTTGAAACGCTGAAGAAAACGACAGACATAAAAAGACAGCAATCCCCATCACCTTCATATGGCATTTTTTTTCCGGGCAATTGAGCCAGGACAAAGCAATCTATCTGTATTCCAATCTGTCCGCGCGCGATTGAGAAAGCTTTACAGCGCCACGAACATTATACGTCATTTGTACGTTTAATATTAAAAGTAAAGTAAATTTCTCATTTGGAACATATTGCAAATATATTTTTTACTGGCATCCTGCACTTATGTATAAATTCCTCTTAGCCAATGCCCAGAGCTCAAAATAAAAAGAATAAAAAGGGAATATGAACGCGGAAACTAGCAGTCTCGGGATCCGACACGGAAAGAAAATGCATTATCGATACAATTAATTTTAATTATTATTGTCTGCTCTAATCAAGAAAATCTCTAATGCTTCCCGGACTACTTGCAACAAATACATTGATGGAACCATACGTGGCAGGAACAATTTATCCTTTGTTGTTCAACTGAAATTTCAAGCCGAAGCCCGCTTATGACAAAATCATCGAAATCGCTACACGCTATTAAAATAATTATATGGGCAACAAGGATGATGGGATACCGGAGGTGACCAACGCAAAAATGGGCGACTATTCAAGAGTATTGACAATTTCCGAAAAAGTAGGTTACAGCCTTGGCGACCTTGCTGCCAACCTGGTGTTTCAAACACTAGTAACCTATCTTGCCTATTTCTACACCGACATCTACGGTCTTAAGACAGAACATGCGTCAATAATGATCCTGGTCATTGGAATGATTGCGGCCTTTTGTTTCAATCCTATAATCGGTGCCATAGCCGACAGAACAATCACCAAGTGGGGCAAATTCAGACCTTGGATTCTGTTTACCGCTATTCCGTTAGGCCTTGCAGCCCTGCTTGCATTCAGCACACCAAATTTTACATATCCCGGAAAAGTGATATACGCGATAATTACCTATACATTATTACTATTACTCTACGCCGCAAACAATTTACCCTACGCTGCCCTGAGCGGAGTTATCACCGGGAACATGAGCGAAAGGAACAGCCTGTCGTCTTTTCGGTTTGTCGCTGTGATGGTCGCTCAGTTCTTTGTGCAGGTATTCATGCTTTCAATCATAGAAACTGCCGGCCATGGCGACAAATCAGCCGGCATTGAAAAAGTAATGACGTGGCTTGCGATTATAGGAACAGTAATGCTGATGATTACTTTTATCTCAACCAGGGAACGCATTGTTCCGAAATCAGAGCTGAAATCAAGTGTAAAGGAAGACCTGAACGATCTTGTCAGGAACAAACCGTGGTCGCTCATGCTTTTAGTTACAACGCTTGTGTTTATAACGCTTGCTATGAAGGGTGGGTCATACGTTTATTATTTTCAAAATTATGTTGATAAAGAACGGCTAACTGTATTTGTTAGTCGCATCGTTCATTTTCTTTCTGGTATTGGCCTGAATGTATTCGGCGAAGACCCGGTTTCCGCCGGCTTCGGCTTGTTTAATGCAGGCGGCATCATTTTCATGATTTTAGGTATCACTTTATCCAAAAGATTCGCAGATAAATATGGAAAACGTGATGTCTTCAGGCTCTGCCTTTTTATTTCGACTCTATTCATATTGGCGTTTTATTTCATTTCTCCGGATTCAGTCCCGTTGATGTTCGCATCGCAGATTTTACACGGATTTTTTTACGGCCTTACGATTCCATTGTTGTGGGCGATGATTGCGGATGTTGCCGATTACAGTGAATGGAGAAATAACCGTCGGGCGACCGCCATTATATTTTCCGCTATGATGGTCGGCTTAAAGGCGGGCCTTACCCTCGGTAGCGCGATACTGACCTGGGTTTTGGATTTATATCATTATGTACCAAACAACCCTATGCAAATGCCTGGGGCAATCAATGGTATAAAGATGCTGGTTAGCGTATATCCTTCGATTCCATTTTTGATTTGCGTAGGCTTGTTGTCTTTCTATGTAATTAACAAGAAAATGGAAGCGCTTCTTGAGAACGTGTTAAAACAACGAAGAAGTATTGAACCTGAAATCGCTGAAGGGTAGTTGACTCTACCGCGCCACAACATTTTAGAAATTTCAATGGATTTTATGCCTGAAGACAGTGTTCAACATATCAATTTCGATGATCTGAATAACATATCGGTATCGCAACCGCTGGTGCAGCACATGTATACCGCTGACCCATCTGCGCATGTGTTCGAGGGAAAGATCTATATCTATCCATCGCACGATATTGACGGAGGCGAGGCATTCGATGATCTGGGAAGTCATTTTGCCATGGAAGACTATCATGTGTTTTCTATGGAATCGCCTTCCGGAAGCGCCAAAGACAACGGGGTTGCTTTGCATGTCAAAGACGTACCATGGGCGTCTAAACAGATGTGGGCTCCCGATGCAAATGAAAAAAACGGGACCTATTTCCTTTTTTTTCCCGCAAAAGACAAGGAAGGCATTTTCAGGATTGGAGTTGCCCAAAGCGACTCAGCAATCGGGCCATTCAGATCACAGCTTAATCCAATAGAAAATAGTTTTTCTATCGATCCCGCAGTGTTCAAAGATGACGATGAACACTACTATATGTATTTTGGGGGACTCTGGGGCGGGCAGCTCCAACGTTGGAGGACCGGCGTATTTAATGCTGAGCAGCCCGGCGACCCGACAGCGCATCTTCCGAAAGCCAACGAACCTGCTTTATGCGCAAAAATCGCGAAACTGTCTGACGATTTACTCGCTTTCGCCGAAGATCCGAAAGACGTTATCATCCTTGACGAAGCTGGCAAGCCTTTGCTTTCGGGAGATACTCAACGACGCTTCTTTGAGGCCGCGTGGATGCATAATTACAATGGTCAATACTATTTCTCTTACTCAACCGGAGATTCACATTTTATCTGTTATGGCATTGGAGACAACCCATACGGTCCATTTACCTACGCCGGCAAGATCCTTGAACCAGTTGTTGGATGGACTACTCATCATTCTATTCTTCAGTTTAACAACGACTGGTATCTGTTTTATCACGATAGTAGTTTAAGCAGGGGGGTCACGCATCTTCGAAGTATAAAAGTCATCAAAATCGAACATGATGAGGATGGCTACATAAAAACAATACAACCATACAGAACATGAGAACTGCCTAAGAAGGAAAACTTACCACTAAACCCTCAATGTTGACCACTATAGATCGCGTTATACACCCGGAATTGAACAATAATTTTGAACATTTTTTATCAACTATTTATAAACTACCAGGCATGAAACAGCTTCTCGTTGGCATTGCATTTTCTTTATCGTTACTGCATGAAGTCAAGGCGCAGAACATCATCAGGCACGCGCCAATCGGGTTTGACTCGGCGCAGAAAGGAATTCCCCATGGCAGGATAGACACCATTGAGTACAAATCGGAAACCGTTGGGGTAACGCGGCGTGCACTGATTTATACTCCTCCCGGTTACTCACGGAGAAAACGATATCCGGTCTTGTATTTACTGCATGGCATTGGCGGCGACGAGAAGGAGTGGTTCACCAATGGCCATCCGGAAGTGATTCTGGATAACTTGTACCAGCAGAAAAAAGTGGAGCCGATGATCGTGGTGCTGCCGAATGGAAGGGCAATGAAAGACGACCGGGCAACAGGCAACATCTTTGACAGCGCCAAAGTTGCGGCCTTTGAAAAATTCGAAAAAGACCTGCTCAATGATCTTATCCCTTTCGTCGAAAAGCGCTACCCTGTTCTTACTGACCGCGTTAATCGGGCAATAGCGGGCTTATCGATGGGTGGCGGGCAATCTTTAAATTTCGGTCTTGCAAATCTTGATAAGTTCGCGTGGATTGGAGGTTTCTCATCGGCACCTAACACAAAAGCCCCGGAATCTCTTGTTCCGGATGCAGAGAAAGCAACACAGCAGATAAAATTGCTATGGATCTCCTGCGGCGATGCAGATGGGTTGTTGGGATTTAGTAAACGCACACATGACTATCTTGTCAGTCACGACGTACCACATATCTTTTACCTTGAACCCGGAGTACATGATTTTGCAGTATGGAAGAACAGTTTGTATATGTTTTCTCAACTCCTTTTTAAGCCTGTTGATGCTTCAAGGTTTAATAAATATAGCCTTGCGGGGTTACCAGCTTCTACTAACGTACGCAATGCAAAATACCCACAGATATTGCCAGATAACCGGGTAATCTTTCGCATCCAGGCACCCGGAGCAAGCAAGGTGCAGATTGATCTGGTAAAAAAGTATGATCTGACGAAAGATACGAGCGGCAATTGGTGGGCAACTACCGATTCCGTAAGTGAAGGCTTTCATTATTACTCCTTAATAATCGACAGCGCCTACGTTATGGACCCTGGCAGCGAAACGTTCTACGGAATGGGTAGAATGGCGAGCGGAATTGAGATTCCTTTTGCAGGCGGCGATTATTATGCATTAAAAGATGTGTCGCACGGCGATGTAAGAATTAACGACTACTACTCTCCTGTAACCAGATCATGGAGACAGATGTACATATACACACCACCGGGCTATGATTCGAACTCAACAGCAAAATATCCGGTATTATATATTTTACATGGCGGAGGAGAAGATGAGCGAGGCTGGGCCATGCAGGGAAAAACAAACCTGATACTGGACAATCTTATCGCCGCCGGCAAGGCAAAGCCGATGCTGATAGTTATGCCGGATGCGAATATCGGCATGGGAGGATTTAATGTCAGCGGCATTGAGGCTTCTTTGAAGATGTTTGAAAGTGAATTGAAGCAATCCATCATTCCTTTTATCGAAAATAAATTTCGGGTATTGACTGATGCAGATAGCCGGGCGTTGGCAGGCTTGTCGCTTGGTGGGTTGCATACATTGTACACCGGCGTCAATAACACAAACATGTTTTCTTATCTGGGTGTTTTTAGCTCCGGGTGGATTACGCCCATGATGGGAAATTTTGCCGGTACCCAGTATCAATTTATGGAAGCCAATGCAGACAAAATAAATAGCAACTTAAAGGCATTCTGGATATCACAGGGTGGAAAGGAGGATATTGCATACAAAAATTGCCAGATAATGCTGGGCAAGTTGCAGGAATTAAAAATAAAGCATACTTACCATGAATATCCTGGCGGGCATACGTGGCCGGTTTGGCGTAATAATCTATATAATTTTGCACCATTGCTTTTCAAATAACATTGCTAAAAATGGAACCTGGGGTAAGCTGTTAATGAGAGACCGGCAACTATAAACATGAACCTGGTTGGTTTTCTCAGGTAAGTGAGAACTTTTCTCTTAAATTACGAATCGCTGAATCGTTCAAAATCGTCTGGCAGTAAACGCACAAACTATGAGATTATCAGTAATTTTCCGTCTTGCTGGTTCTACCGGCCTGGGGCCTTGCGCAACGCTCGTCAACCCGTGCAACACGTTTGCGTATAGCGAACGAAATGGAAAATTCCATACAAACTGAACTGTTGAATAAATGGTATCCCCAGTCGGTGGACAAGGCATATGGCGGATTTCTTTCAACCTGGACATACGACTTCAAATCCACGGGCGAACAGGATAAATTCATTGTCACCCAGGCCCGTCATACCTGGTCGACAGCGAAAGCGGCAGGTCTGTATCCGGGCATTCCCTACTATCTCAAAGCGTCGAAACACGGTTTCACTTTTTTGCGTGATGTGATGTGGGACAAAGAGTATGGCGGATTTTATAACCTGGTCTCCAGGCAGGGAGTAGTGAAGGAAGATCCGAAAGCAGCCAAGGACGCCTACGGCAATGCATTCGGGGTATATGCATTGGCCGCATATTACAAAGTCTCGCACGACACCGCCGCTTTGCAACTCGTGAAAAAGGCCTTTCAATGGCTGGAAGAACATAGTCATGACCCTGTGCAAAAAGGATATTTTCAGCACCTTAAACGCGATGGCACCCCAATAGCCCGGCCGGCTGATGCCACTTCCCTCTCGGATATCGGTTACAAGGATCAAAATTCATCGATTCATTTACTCGAAGCACTCACTGAACTGTACGGTGTCTGGAAAGACGAAACGGTGCGGGAGCGGCTGTCGGAAATGTTATTGCTCATCAGGGACAAGATTACTACGCCGAAAGGATACCTTACGCTCTTCTTTCAGCCGGACTGGACGCCCGTATCATTCCGCGATTCCACCGACGAGGTGATAAAAAGCCATAAAGCTCTCGACCATGTCTCCGCAGGTCACGACATCGAAACAGCGTTCCTGATGCTCGAAGCGTCGCACGAACTGGGTTTACAAAACGACACCGCCACCTTAAAGATAGCCAAGAGAATGGTAGACCATGCATTGGACAACGCATGGGACAGCAATGTTGGGGGATTTTATGATGAAGGCTATTATTTTAAAGACAAGCCGGGCATCACCATTTTGCTCGACACCAAGAACTGGTGGGCGCAGGCAGAAGGAATGAATACGCTCTTGCTGATGGCGGATCTGTTTCCCAATGACCCCATGCACTATTTCGATAAGTTCAAACAGCAATGGAAATATATTCAGACCTATTTAATTGATCACGTGCATGGCGATTGGTATGAAGGAGGAATTGACAAACAGCCACAAGAGAAAACCGCGAACAAGGGGAATATCTGGAAGGGCACCTACCATCATTTTAGATCTCTTTCTAACTGCGTTACCCGGCTGAAAAAATCAACGGGAAAGATCAACGGAACTCACAAAAAATAAATTCGCGAGCAACTCATCGTCAGTCAACATGCGACAGGTTATTTAAAATCAATTTCAATACCTGCGAGAGCATTCGATAGTCCAGAATCTAAGATGCTTTTTTAAAAGTGCTATCTAATTTGATCGCTTCCTTGAGAAGTTTTTTTATTGGCCTGTCATCAATTTCCTCGGCTGTCTGGTAGATTTTATAAAAAATCTGCTTGTTAGTTCCATGAGTAAGAAAAGAATCATGGTCACTTAATTTGTTTCCATACCAAAAACCTAGAAGAACTCCAGTTTTGATACCTCCCCTCGGCACAGTTGCAGGCCAAATAATGCAAATGCCTTTGTTGCCATAAAAGAATGGAACATTGTATGAAATTTTCTCCTTGCAATATTCAGGGAGAGTTTCAATCACTATCTGTCGTAACACATCGACAATTATCCTTTCTTCCTCAGGAAGAATCGAAAACAAATCAACCACGTTTCTAATTTTCATTGGCGACTTCAGTTTGTTGCCACAAAGAAATGATTTATTGACAAATAAGTGGCTGCTCCATGCAGACAATGTTGACCTGACGCATCCGAGGGCGCCATACATTAGTTTAATAAAACAAACTACCTATTATTTTTTATACGTGAAAAAAACCAGGGCGGATGTTGTGGGCTAATATTTTTGACCATAGCGGGTATCGCAGCAAGTATGGCGCCCTGATAGTTGTCCATGTTTCCAGGCGTTGAAGGCTGCGTTGGCAAATCCGGTTAAGAGTTGAGAACGAAATAGAAATTCACTGTGCCACCCACCCGCCATCGACAGAAATGGCCGAGCCTGTTATGAACGACGATGCCTGGCTCGAAAGAAACAGGGCCACACCACCTATCTCATTCAATTCGCCCCATCGGCCCATCGGGATTTTAGAGATGAATGACCGGAATTTATCCGGATCATTCATTATGGGAAGATTCATTTCTGTCGCAAAAGGTCCGGGTAGAATAGCATTAACAGTAATATTATCTTTCGCCACTTCAATCGCAAGGGACCTCGTTAATTGTAAAATGGCCCCTTTGCTCACTGCGTATGGAGTTCGTTCCGCCATGCCTGTAACTGAAAAGATCGAACCGATATGTATTATTCTTCCATATCCATTCCTTTTCATAACAGGAACTACCGCTTTGCACGCAAGCCATGCACCTGTTACATTTACCTGCTGAACTTCATTAAAGTCGTCCAGGGAAACATCTTCAATCCTTCCCCTGACATTGATCCCAGCGGAATAAATGAGAATGTCGATCTTTCCAAAATGTTCCTCTGCTTTCTGAATAGTGTCGTAAATATCCTGCTCGACAGTTACATCACAACAATGGCTAATCGACCTATTATTTTGAGAAGAAAGAAGTTTTAATGCTGAAGAATTTATTTCTTCATTTCGGGATGCGATACATATATCCGCACCTGCCTGAGACAATGCCTTTGCCATTTCCAACCCCAATCCACGGTTGCCACCAAATATCACTGCCGATTTACCATTAAGGCTGAACTGATCAGGTATGTTGTTAGACAATCTTCTCCGTTTTTAGAATGCAAATATTAAAATTATCGCTGACAATTTGTAGCAAATAAACAAATACAAGCAATGCGGGAACTGGTCGATCAGCGAGGGGTCTAAAGAATTCTATATTTATTTAGCTGGCAGCATATTTCTGATTGCACTGATCTTCCATATTCCCCGGTCAGAAACAACTATAAAGGTACTCCACATCCTTCGACTGGTACCGTCTGGATTTTCTACTTCATATTTGCAATCAACGATCGAATTACTCGAATTCAAAAGACGTATTTTTTCAATGCTGAGCGTTCTTGTGCCCGGGCTATTCGCAGAGCTTTGCATCATCCCAGTCAAAGACGCCTGTATACCATTTCTCCATTCACCTGTAGAAACCAGCTGATCAATATCTGTTGTTAAAATACTTTTCAGCAAGACCGTATCTCTCTTTTCTCTCGCCTGCGAATATTTATCAATAAGGGAATATATATCCTTTCTCTGCTTATCATTTGGCTTAACGCTCTGACCATGCAAAATGGACAAAAATGCCAAGTTCGATATAAAAAGTAAAAAAATGTTTCTCATGACTTAACTGTACTTTAAAGATAGCAATTTCTGAACCTTTCCATTGATTATAGTCAGATCCAATATTTTATATTCTGCTATCTTTAAGTTCTAAATTCTTCCCAATGCCCACCCGTCGCGATTTTATACAATTGTCATCCATGGGATTGTTATCTTCTTCCATTCCCAGAACTTTGAAATCTTCTTCGGTGATAACGCATCATTTATCAGTTCAGCTATACACCATCAGGCATGAAATAGAAAAGGACATTCAAGGTGCCTTGAAGAGGCTTGCGGATATTGGATTTAAAAATGTTGAAACGGCCTTTTGGCCAGATAACGTCAGTCTTCAGCGCGCCGCCGATTATGTAAAAGAATTTGGCTTTAACGTGTCATCATGCCATGTTGAGATCCCGACAGGCAAGGCAAAACAAACCATGCTAGACACTGCAAGGGCGTTTGGTTGTAAGGATATGATCTGGCATGGGTGGCCGGAAGATATACGCTACAGTTCACTAGATGGTACCAGACAACTGATTAAAATCTATAATGACTCATATAAATTCGCACGCGACAATGGCTTGCGCTTTGGCTTACACAATCATTGGTGGGAATACAAAAATCGCGTGGGAGACAAGTTAGTTTATGAAATATTAAATGAGGAGCTCGACCCGGATATTTTTTTCGAGACAGATACCTATTGGGTTAAAGTTGCCGGTCACGAACCGGCTAAAATCATTCAAAGTTTAAAAAACCGAATTCGATTTTTACACATCAAGGACGGTCCGGCAGTCTGGAACGATAGTTTGGCTGTTGACAATCCAGATCCTATGACGCCGGTGGGACGGGGAGCTCAAAATATTCCTGCAATCGTAAATGCTGCCAGTGATCGCGTTGAGTGGATGGTAATAGAGATGGATAAAACCGCGATTGATGTATTTGATGCCCTTCAACAGAGTTTTGAGTACATGTCCAAACTCAAATCAATCAGCATACAATGAGTGGACCCGGACGCCTTGCCAGGCATTTACCTTATTGGGTTGTTCCGGAACAGGCCTAAGGCAGGAACCCACCTACATGCCTGTAACAAATAGGTGGATCACAAACCTGATCGCGACCGAAATACCGATCAATAATCCTATTGCGACCATAAAATCATGAAGCAAGGTATCACTACCTCCGATGGCTGGTTGATTACCCTCTTCGGGGACAGAATCAAATTTATCCGGAAAATTCATAGCTTGTAACATTTGCATAAGCGAAACTATCCTGATATCTGCTGCGGACCAATAGCAATACGGCAAATGCAACGTAAATGTCGGTGAACGGCAGTATCCAGGTGGTGAAAACGGTGAAGCAAACTTGTAATTTTAAACGTCTCATCAGATGGAAGAAGCTCAACAGGAAAATATCGAAGAGTTCGAAGCACTGGTAAAAAACGGTAATGCCGATCCACATCCCTACGACCGACTTATGGTCCATTACCGGAAAGAAAAGAATTTCAAGGAGGAGCTCCGGGTGATCAAAAAGGCCATCAAAGTATTTACCGACCAACTGAGCCGACAGGAATCGGCAATGTTCAAAGGCGCAAAATCGCGTACGATGATACAGAAGCTCAGTTCGCAGATCAGCCGCTCGGCCGGATTAACCGATAAAAAAGGGAACCCAAACTATTTACCGGAACCACTGGCCCGGTGGGAAAAGCGAAAACAAACCGTGGAAAAAAAGATCAAATAGTTCCAAAACCAGCAGTTGATATCTCTCTGATAGTTTCAAATTTGAATCAGGGTCGAAGCATCGGAAACAACCGCATCTTTTGCACATCATCAGGCTGACTTCCATATTCGCAGATCTCGAAAGCTTCTGCATAAGTCACTTTCTCGCTGTGTTCTTTTCCATACCATTTAACGAGCGAGGCCCTGACTTCAGGAGTGATCTCTACGCGGGAAAAAGAATTGAGCCACGATTTCCTGGCTGCTGTATCGGAGGGCACCTTTTCGGAATAATGTCCAATCCATGGCAGCCATTCATATACTTGTGAAACATGGGCATCCAGCGCATGAACCTTCTGATCATATACCTGCGATATGTCTATCGCAATATCCGGCCGGAAGGGATTTGGCTTCTGGAATTTATCCTGAAAGTATAAGAATACCGGATTTTTTTTCACGGCTGGAACTTCTGGCGCTATGTTAGGGACGGTAACCATAAACGATGCGTCCTGAACGAGAACGCCGGTATATCGGTGATCCGGATGGTAGTCGTTGGGCCTCGGAGCAAATACCAGATCCGCATTCCATTCTCTTATTTCCCGGATAACCTCCAACCTCACTGCAAGTTCGGGCATCAACAAGCCATCATGATTGTCGAGAACGTCATATGTGACGCCGAAACGCCGGCCCGCTTCTTTGGCTTCGGCCAATCTGCGCTTCGCCAGCTCAACTCCTTTTTGCTTCTGGTGGCCTGCATCGCCATTAGTAATAGACACAAACTTTACAGCATATCCCATTTTCGAAAACAGAATAGCCGTACCACCGCCATCCATGTCACAATCATCGGGATGAGCGCCGAACATAATAATACGTAGTGGTTGCTGTACCTGGGTGAAGGCGACAAAATATGACAGGCTGAAAAAGAAAGTCAAACAAATGGTCGTCGAGAGTTTTTTAGAATGCATAGCATTACAGTTAAGAAACAGAAAGTTAAGTGCTTTTAAGATTCCGACCGAATTCCTTCTTTCAAACGATTGATACAAACTGTCCCTATAACCCTGTAAGCTAATGAGGTTATTCAAACGGATTTGTCGCGAAATCCGAAAATATGGAGCGATAGATTCTCTTCATATCGGGGCCGTTCACCATTTGACAAATTTTTAATCTAAGCAAGAAACGGGTTTCTGTACATCTTTACTTTTGGCAGATTTGCATAAAAAAAATCTTGCGTTATGCATCAGATCGCCAATCCTTCGATATTATATTTCGGCACACCGGTCGTGCTGATTAGCACCGTCAACGAGGACGGCACCTTTAACCTCGCTCCGATCTCCTCGGCATTCTGGTTGGGCTACCGCTGCATGATTGGCATCGCCGCAAGTTCCAAAACCACGGAGAACCTGTTGAGGAATCGTGAATGCGTACTGAATCTTCCCTCAGTCGATCAGGCAGACGCCGTGGATCGCCTGGCATTGACAACGGGGTCCAACCCTGTGCCGCCAGGGAAGCTCTCCAGGGGATACCGGTTTGAGCCTGACAAGTTTGAACTCGCAGGATTCACACCTGAGGAGGCGGACCTCGTAGGAGCACCAGTGGTCAGGGAATGTCCCGTACAGTTGGAAGCCGCTTTTGTCAGTATGCATCCTCTTGCCGCCGAGACAGGCATTCAGAATATTCGGACCCTGGCCCTGGAGTTAAGAATCCTAAGGGTTCATCTCGATAGTCATATTCTTAAAGACGACGGAAGGGATCACGTTGATCCAAATAAATGGAGACCGCTCATCATGAGCTTTCAGGAATTCTATGGACTTGGTCCGCGGATTCGACCGTCGGCTCTGGCGGAAATTCCGGAACGACTTTACCGTAACACAGATACGGAGATGGCATATAATAGTTCTCGTCCCGGTAAACACCACTGATTTTCTGGAATCGAGAGTGGCGCGAGCAAAACTTATTTTCTCAGCAATCGCCTTTTAGCTCGTTGTATGTATTGAAATTGCGGAAATAATCTTTCTGTTCGTTGGTTGCGGGAATGGCATTTACAGACAGGTGATCGAGCATGAATTTCATACTGTGTTTAACCAGCCGCCCGTCATACATCATGGCCAGAACAGTTGACAATCCTCTAGCCGAGTAAATGCCACACAGGGGTTCCGGCTCGGTGTCGTTCGTAAACAGATGGGCATCAAAAGAAGAATGCAGGAGGAACTGGTCAAGAAGTTTTTTCAGCAAAAAGGGCTCCATCAGGGGCATATCGCAGGCAAATATGAAGAGATCCTCTGTTGGATATTGCAGATGGGCGCTCAGTACTCCACGCAATGGCCCCTTTAATGGAAGCGACGCGTCGTCGACGATAAGGTGGTCGGGCGAAAAAAACGCGCCATAGGCGGCGTACTGAGTAGTATTCACTGAAAGTTTTACAGGAATATTAAGAAGTGCCATTTTATCTACGGCAGCTTGTGCCCATGTCTTTGCATCCAGCTTAAGCAGGCCTTTATCGCTGCCCATGCGGGAACTTTGTCCTCCGCACATGACCACGCCCAATATACCTGCCTTTCGATCCATTATACAATATCGGTTACAGGCACATGAAGTTTGCTACTCACACACCGAATTTAACTCTTATCGAGAAATAAAGCATGGCGCCACCGTTTCCTACTTTATAAATCTTGAAGGATTCAAAAAGTTTAAAAGAATGCGGATAATAGATGGCGAAGTGGAATTGCTGACCGAATACAAAAAGGAAATGTCAGGCACTCTACAACTCGCGTTCGACCCCAGCCAGCAATAAAATTTCCTCTCGCGCCTTGTTTATTTGTTTTTATGCGACCTCGACAAATTAGGAAGAAAGGCCGTAAACAGTCCAATCAATGGAAGAAAGGAGCAAACACCGAACATGTATTGAATGCTTGTACTGTCGGCAAGCATTCCCAGAAGGGCCGAGCCGATTCCGCCCATACCAAACGCAAACCCAAAAAATAATCCGGACACGGTTCCGATTTTTCCGGGAATCAATTCCTGGGCGTAAACGAGAATGGCGGAAAACGCAGAAGCCAGAACAAAACCAATCACAATGCTAAGCAGGGTTACATAAAACATCGGAACGTGCGGGAGCAGCAAGGTAAAAGGGGCGGCTCCGAGTATCGAAAACCAAATAACATACTTATAGCCAAACTTATCTCCGAGCGACCCTCCAACTATGGTGCCGGCAGCAACTGCTCCAAGGAAGATAAACAGATGGACTTGCGCAGTCTGAACAGACACATGAAACTTATCGATAAGATAAAACGTATAGTAGCTGGACATACTGGCCAGGTAAAAGTATTTAGAGAAAATGAGCACAAGTAAAATCACAACAGCCATTGTAACACTTCCACGAGACAATCGCTTGTGATGTACAGCCGCTACTGCTTTTTTGGGACGAATCAAATGCTTGTTTTCCGTATACCATTTACCTACCGTGTATAATACAAAAATAGCGAGCAGCGCTAACAATGAAAACCACAGGATGTACACCTGCCCATGCGGAACAATAATAACCGCAGCGAGCAACGGCCCGATAGCACTACCTGTATTGCCACCAACCTGAAATATGGACTGCGCGAGTCCGCGCTTGCCGCCCGAAGCCATATAGGCAACCTTAGAGGCCTCGGGATGAAAAATAGAAGAGCCAACTCCCACCAAAGCAACGGACACTAAGAATGAATAATAATGCTCAGAAAGTGCGAGAAGAATCAACCCGATAAGAGTCACCCCCATTCCGGCGGCAAGCGAAAAAGGTTGTGGTCGCCTGTCGGTAAAGGAACCGACGAACGGTTGCAGAAACGACGCAGCCAACTGAAAAGTGAGCGTGATAATGCCGATCTGGGTAAAGTTCAGGTTATAGCTTTCTTTTACCAGCGGGTAAATTGAAGGGATAAGTGACTGTATCGTGTCGTTAAGTAAATGCGAAAAACTGATCGAGAGTAAAATTGGATATACCGTCAACCTCGCGACGGGCACTGATGTAACATCATTAGACATGAACCCAAAAGTTTTTTGCAAAAGTAATACTCCATTAGAGAATATGGGAGGCTCGGGAAAAGAATTATCTTCATCGGTTTAATCATGGCTCGGGGAGCCCGCGGATAAAGGACTATCGATGATCATTAATTAAACAAATATGAGAAAACTCATTGCAGCAATCAATATGACACTTGATGGGTTTTGCGACCACACGGCAATGATTACAGATGACGAGCGCATAGGCCCCCCATTTAATTTAATAGCACATACGCAGGAGAAAACAAGCTTGCATATACTGAGCACGGTACAGATTTCCTAACCTTTGATTGCATTTATTTTGTCAAGATGTGACTGGATTAAAGGGAGATATTTTTTTGCAAAGGTGCTAATCTCCCTGTCCTCACATTCAATAGCCTTCTTAAACATTTTTACGTCCCGCTCGTGATCAATGACCATCATTTTAATGAACTTTTTGTCAAAGCCTTCCCCCTGTTTTTCCTGAAGATCTTCATGTCCTTCATTCTTATCATTACTGATATCAGACGGCAGGCTGATGTTACGTGAGACGGCAAGTTTCTTAATTTTTTCAAGGAGCATCGCCTGATCTTTTACCATTAATGAGCCGTAATCACGGATGGAAGAGGTTGTACCATTTTTTATGGCCAGTTTACCCTCCCGGCTATCCATCATGCGTGCATCCGCGGATTTTACCAGAAACTCCGCAACGTCGCCGTTCACCAGGTCTTTGTCCGCCTTTTTCTCGTTGGCCGACCTTGCCTTCTTAACGGGATCGATGCGATCCTGTGCTTTTAATACAGATCCATAAATAATAAGTGTCAAGACCAGAATGATTGAATTGTGTTTCATAAATTTGCGTCGCGTTTACAAGTGAATCTCAAATGTCCGTACCGAGAGAGTAATTATTACTAAACTATTTTGGGCCGGATTGACCAACACCGGAAACAAATAAGCACCGAAAAATGTTGATTTTTTCGTCGCGATAGTACTCTGCAAGAATACCTAAGCTTCCTGTGTTAATATTTTCATGCAAATTCTGTTCCCTCTCAGCGGTTCCGTTTTATGTCGACTAACTCGTATCAAATAGAGTCATCAACCTAATTCATCCTTACACCGGTTGCGAGCCTTTGAGATCTCTCAAAAGCCCAAAACAGGAAAATTATTGAACTCACACACTTCATCCAAAGGCATATTGAGCTCAGGGAAGCGTTTACACAGACCATTGCAAAATGTGATTTCGGGAAGTATTGACAATGGTTCGGGAACTGATAACATTTTTCCCGGGTATCGCCGCCGGTATATTTGCCACTTACAAACAATATCAATAAACCTCTCAAAAAAGTACAAATACCTAAAAATATAATGTATGAAGTTCAACCATAACAACACCCGAGCATTGATTATTGTTATTTTACTCGGACTACTCGTGGCGTGTAAAAAGAATGACCATATGCCTCATGAAAAACTCGCAACAAGTATCACGGTGGAGAATGTTTTGAAATCAAGCCCATTAGTGCAGTCGGGAACTTTCGCTTCGGCCCCGATCCCGCCCGGGGAGTCTGTGACTATTCACTTTTCCGCGGCCAAAGGCGAAGTTTTGACATTTGCTACGATGTACGGCTGGTCAAACGATTTGTTTTTTGCACCTGAAAATCCCGGAATAAATGTATATGACGAAAAGGGCATGCCTTTAGAGGGTGATGTATCATCGCAAATTAAGTTATGGGACAATGGTACGAGAATCAATCAGGTTCCAGGGTCTGAGGTGAATCATCCCGGTATTGCAGATGAACAGAATATAACTGAAGTAAATGGTACCGACGCGCAAAATAATATTTACGCAGACGCTTCAGAACTGGTACTGGCAAATTTGAAATACGATGGAAATTCCTATTTCACGCTAACCTTACAAAATAATTCAGGCGGCACGAATAACGAAACTCCGCTTAGCCCCGGAGTATGGGCTGTCTCATACATCGCAGGTGGAAACTTGTTGAATCCCGCGCCGCTGTATTCCGCAGATATGCCAACAGCCAATGGATTAACTGCTGTTGCGGAAAAAGGCGATAATATGGAATTAGCTGAGTACGTACAGAGTATAACAGGCATCTTTACCCCATTGTCACCCATATTGGTAGTAATCTATAGCGGCAGTGAAAATCCATTTTATAAAGTTGGTGAAAACGACCGAGGTGAGGGATTAAAGGAGTTGGCTCAGCAGGGCAATGCCGATATATTGGCAGCTTCGCTCATGACCAAAAAAAGTGTAAAGAAAGTTTATGTATTGCCCGCACCGGACACAAAAGTACTGCTACCTATAATCAACGATCAGAGAGGGGGCATGGTGTCTCATGATATTCAAGTTGAGAAAGGCGACAGGTTAGCAATAGCCACCATGTATGGGTTTTCAAATGATTGGTTTTTCGCTTCGTCTGGAAATGGGGTAAAACCTGTGATTGGAGACATATCGAATTCTATCGAGTTATATGACAACGGAACGGCAATAGACCAGTTTCCCGGGGCGGGCATTACTCAATTTAATCTCGAAGGAACACCACTTGAAGATAAAAAAGCTATCATGCCTGTCCCTAATCCAAACCCATTTACCACTTTGCCAGGAATTCAGGATTTCATAAAAGTAACACTCCAATAGATTTTTGCCTGTAATTTGTGTTTCTCAATGCATCATATGAAATTAGATTTTGAGGACAGGAAAACAGGGGGCCAGTTCACGGCACTGATCAACGATCACTCATTAAAGGGAGCCGGCATTTCAAATGGGAACAGAGAAACGACAAATACCATTGTTTGGAATACTGGCCCTGTTCAAGTTGCAGAAATCGACCAGGTGCCTTATACATTTCCAGCCAATTCTGTTATGGCTCTGGTAGCTAATCAGCATTTTGTATTTGAACATCCAGAAGAACTGGTAGCATGGCAGTTTAACAGGGAATTTTACTGCATTGTAGATCATGATGTTGAAGTGGGATGTGCAGGGTTTCTGTTCTACGGTATTTGTCACCCTTTGATTATTTCCTTAACTGAAGAAGATCTGAAAGGAATTTTACTGTTGAAAACGCTGTGTGTTGAGGACATGATAGTTAAAGATCGGATGCAGGGAGAGATGTTGAGAACGCTGCTAAAGCGCATGATCATAAATGTTACCCGGATTGCAAAAAAAAGCACAGAAAAACTTTCAAAATTTACGGAAGACAAAATAGACCTGGTGCGCAGATTCAATTTGCTCGTGGAAGCAAATTTCAGGAGTGAACATCAAGTGCGCTATTATGCAGAGGCCTTGCATCGATCACCTAAAACGCTCGCTAATTTGTTTGCGATAGTCGATTATCCCGCTCCTTCAAAATTAATAAGAAGAAGAATTATTCTGGAGGCCAAGCGGTATTTGCACTATACGGAAATGTCCGCTAAAGAAATAGCCTATGCCCTGGGCTTTACCAGTCCGGCGCATTTCAGTCACTTTTTTAAAACCCATTCTGGAAACAATACGTCCCTCACCCGTTTTAACAGTGTGGAATACAAATGACGGCCATTTTTTTGATGCGTCATTAGCCCATTGATTTCATCGGTTGTGGATATCTAAATCTTACTAAAAATCAATCATTTCAAATGTTACAAAAAATAACAACGCCTTTCGGCTTAACACGAATTTGTCTCCTTACATTTCTATGGATCGCAACGGGCTGTGGTGCCAGATCATCTTCTTCCGATGCGTCTGAGGTATTTGCACCGGGCAATAGTGCGATTAATGGTTACGACCCGGTGGCTTTTTTTACTGAATCCAAGCCGGTTAAAGGAAAGGATGAATACACAATTACATGGAAGGACGCCAGATGGTCTTTTGCTTCTCGGGAAAATCTCGAATTGTTCAAGGCCGATCCCGAAAAATACGCTCCTCAGTATGGCGGGTATTGTGCATTTGGCACCGCTGACGGACACAAAGCACCTACCGAACCAGGGACCTGGACAATTTTAAACGGTAAACTATATTTCAACTATAATGATGAGGTAAAGAAGCAATGGGATAAAAACAGGGATTCCCTGATCACTAAAGCCGACGCTAACTGGCCGACAGTAAAAACTCAAAAATAAACCAAATTCAATGCCGTCTTGGATATTGTAGGTATGAAGCGCTTTCGGCCGCCGTTTTTTCTCATGATGCGGCACAACATCGGTAAGTATACACCGGGCTAATACACCTACGACCACTTTAAAGGAGGAAAAAAGTGCAGGATTTGACTTTGTTTGCTGCAACTATAAATGAAATAGACACAGCGGCAATTCGGAATATCCAGCACTCCACCCCAGGCGACTTTGGAATACAAAAATTCTATAACTTCCGGAATAATCAAGTTATGGACAAGAGAACCTTTATCCAGGCATCTTCTATTATTGCCGGCGGCATCATTCTTTCACCGGTCATACGATGCAAGTCAAGAACTACAGGAGAGCATTTATCCAATTGGGCGGGAAATCTAACATACTCCACGGGAAATGTCCACTATCCGAAGAGCGTAACCGAAGTGCAGGAACTGGTAAAAAGGTTAAATAATTGCACTACCCTGGGCTCGAGGCATTCGTTCAATATGATAGCCGACAGCACCCAAAATCAGATTTCAACTCAAAACCTCAACAAAGTTGTATCCCTGGACAAAAAATCGCACACCGTCACAGTTGAGGCCGGAATGAGATATGGTGAACTATCTCCTTATCTCCACGAAAATGGGTATGCTTTAAACAACCTGGCATCATTGCCGCATATCACCGTGGCAGGTGCTTGCGCAACAGCAACACACGGTTCAGGTATAAGAAATGGAAATTTATCAACTGCGGTTTCAGCCATCGAGATGGTAACTGCCTCCGGGGACCTCGTGGTGTTATCCAAAAATAATAACGCCGAGCAGTTCTACGGAACTGTGGTTTCACTCGGTGCACTGGGGATTGTGACAAAACTGACCCTCGATCTGCAGCCGACTTTTGCTATGAAACAGGTGGTGTATAGAAATCTGCCGATGGAGGAATTGAAAAATAACTTCAGTTCCATCATGTCCAATGGGTACAGTGTGAGTCTTTTTACCGACTGGAAAAATAAAAACATCAACGAAGTCTGGATCAAAAGCCGGGTTGGACCAAATGACACTGCTGAAGCGCCTCCTGTTTTACATGGAGCTGCCCTTGCTACTCAGAACATGCACCCGGTAGAGAGTCAGTCGGCGGAAAATGTTACTGATCAAATGGGGCTGCCCGGGCCGTGGTACGAAAGGATGCCCCATTTCAAAATGGGTTTCAGGCCCAGCACCGGCAAAGAATTGCAGGCCGAATATTTCGTTCCCTTTGAACAGGGGTATGATGCATTGATGGCTGTAGAAAAATTACATGAGAAAATTACCCCCCACCTGTTTATTTCGGAGATCAGGTCCATTCAAAAAGATGATTTTTGGATGAGCCCCTGCTATAAAAAAGACTGTGTTTCTATTCACACAACATGGAAGCAGGAAATTGATACTGTAAATAAATTGCTCCCGCTGGTTGAAGAGCAACTGGCACCCTTTAACCCGCGGCCACACTGGGCAAAGTTGTTTACCCTGCCACCTGGCGTATTAGATTCGCGGATTGAAAAACTGCAAGACTTCAGGCAACTGGCGAACCATTATGATCCAAACGGCAAATTCCGCAACGAATTCCTGAACATGAATATTTTCAATGGGTGAATAAAACAGGCTTTTGATACTTCTTAAATGAAATCAATTCGCATTTTCTACCTGCTCACTTCAGGCGAAGCTTCCATAAACACTGAATGCTCAATCACGACAAAGCATTTGCACTTCAAAGGACATCATGCATAACTACCAAAGCGATCATTTTGCCTTCGACGCATTTGCAATAATAGCTTCTGAAATTTGACGAATGAATATTTTTGACAAATGATGCCCCATCCCTTTTATGATAGCTGTTTGCGCACCTGGTATTGTATTAGCCACCTCCAAACCAGCTTCTGGTTTAACTAAAGGATCAGCATCTCCAAGAATCACAATCACCGGAAGCTTAAGCCTGGAAAGCCTTTCGCGGCGATCGCAATAGTCGCCTATGATAACTGCTGCAGCATGTCGTGCGGAGCCCTCCGGGTACCAACCCCTCTTGATATTCTCCATGGCACTTTTCCTCAGGTCCTCCTTACTATCACGACTGCCCAGGGCCAGGTTGATCTTTACAAGGTAGGCACTAATTGAGTCTTCAGAGGTAGATGTTGGAGGTGGTGCCGACATAATTGCAAAGACTTTTGGGTCCGAAGGTTCGCGGTCTGGATTGCCGGAACTTGCTGAAAGACTGGCAAGGCTAAGGACCCTTGAGGGGTGGTCTATCGCAATAAGCTGGGCTATAGCGCCGCCCATAGAGGCACCAACTAAGTGAGCCTTTTTAATTTTCAGAGCATCCATAAGACCAATCACGTCCATTCCCATGTCCTGAAGCGTGTAAGGCAGGGGCGTTGTATCACATGTCTTGACGAGTGGTATAATAGCTTTCCAGTCCGGCTGACCCAGAGAATCCAAATGGGAAGAATGGCCGACATCCCTGTTGTCGAAACGAATGACGAAAAACCCCCGATCCGCAATTTGGGTACAGAAACTCACGGGGAAATCGGTAAGCGGAGAGGCTGTTCCATTGATCAGGATAACTGCGGGCCTATCCGCTGATCCGAATGTCTGATAAGCAATCCTAATGTGGTTAGCCTCTGCAAAATGATCCTGGGCGAAATTCTGTGTATAAAGGCATAAAAATAATACTGATACAATCGCATTTCTCATAGTTGATATTATACCTGATATAGTCAATTTTTTGACTAGGGTGATGTTACAAATATGATACCCACTTTATGCTTCTATGGAGAAACAATACTCACTATTCCCGTCTGCCAGTCGAAAACAAGCGTAGGCTTTCCTCAATTTCCTACTATCGTTGACGCCAATTTTGTGAATAATAAATTGATGGTTTGAGTGATCCAGGTCACTTCACTAACTTCAGATAGTTGAGCTGCTGAGGCAAATATGTGGACCTTTTAGTCAGGCGGGCTGAGAATAAACTGTTTAATTTCGACGTGTCATAAACAATCAAAAAAATCATCCTTTGGCTTTGAAAAAGGTATGAAGGGGCGTGGAAACTGACAAAACAATAAAAACTAAAAAAATGAATGCGAACAAACAATTATGGGAAAAGGGCGACTTCACCCGTCTTGCAGAAACGATGCGGGAAAGCGGCACAGCATTAATGGCCAGCCTTGGAATCACCAGGGGTCTCCAGGTTCTTGATCTCGGTTGCGGCGACGGAACTACCGCCATCCCAGCCGCCAAACTTGGGGCAAAAGTGTTAGGCGTAGATATCGCCAGCAACCTGGTCAAGGCTGGAAATGAACGAATTAAGGCCGAAGGGCTGACAAACTGCGTGATCAAGGAAGGGGATGCTACTCATCTGGATGGAATAAACGATGAATCGTTTGACCTGACGGTAAGCATTTTCGGTGCCATGTTCGCGCCCAAACCGCTGGATGTTGCAAAGGAAATGGCTCGTGTGACGCGGCGTGGCGGGCGTATAGTCATGGGCAATTGGATACCAGGAGACCCAACACTGGTAGCACAGATATTAAAAATTAGCTCTGCGTACATGCCGCCTCCTCCGGAAGGCTTTATTAGTCCCATGCTTTGGGGTGTGGAGAGTCATGTGATTGATCGATTCAATAGCGCAGGTATACCGAAAGAAAACATATCCTTTATCAAGGACACGTTTACATTCACCGGGCCATTCCCACCCGAAGAATTTGTACGAAGGTTTAAGGATTACTATGGCCCTACAATGAATGCCTTTGAGGCAGCAGCGAAAAATGGTAAGGCCAGTGAGTTGCAGCGTGAACTCGAAATATTATTTTCCAATGAAAACAAAAGCGGTGCCACTACCACATCAATTCCTGCTACATTTCTCAGGGTCACTGTAATGCGTTAATGAGTATTTGTGTACTAGACGAGAAATCTTTCCGTATCAGTTCAAAACTATGGTAGAATACTGCCGTGGTATCGGAAGCAAACAATTTCACAGTTTTCCATCAGAAAAAACGATGACGCACAATTTTTAATTAGATAACAATTTCAAACTGGAGGTGCGAAATTAATTAGCAGGCAGGTGAAAGGTAAACTTCGATCCCTCACTGGGACTTGAAACCTCTATCCGTCCACCGATTTCCTGCAGACTCGCTTTGATATTAAACAGACCCTGTCCGGTTCCCAGGTTTTTGATTCTTCGTTTCCGCTGAAGATGTTGCATTAACTATTCCCTTCCAAAAGAAATTCTAATACAAAGGATCGAATTCTGCCATAAGTAATCGATTTTCGTAGAAATTGCATTTGACAAGTATAACCAGGTGACCATTTGAATCAAAATCATCCGCCTAAAAACATCAGATCGGAGCTAACGGCCAACGCACAATCCAACGATTGAGCTATACTTACCATTCATTAAAAAACGATTGAAATTGTTGCAAAAGATCATTAAATGGCTGAAGTTGACTCATAAACGGGTTATCACCAGTATCGCCTTTCTCCCAGCGGTCATTGCGATAGCGTTTCTGCTGCTGTCATATGCTGCCATCGAGTTCGACTACTCGACTACAGGAAAATCTTTGAAGTCCCGATTGCATTGGTTAAGCCTCAAAGATGCAAGTACCGCCAGGTCCATATGTTCGGTAGTAACGGGAGGCGTCATCTCGCTAACTGTTTTTAGCTTCAGTATGGTGATGATCTTACTCAACCAGGCGGCCAGTCAGATGAGCAATCGAATTCTGGGCCGACTTATCGGGAATCGATTTCAGCAGGTTGTACTCGGTTTCTATATCGGGACAATCGTGTACGGCCTCTTCCTCCTAAGTACCATCCGCGATATAGATTCAGGCATTTATGTCCCGGCATTAAGTACGTATTTGCTTATTGCGTTCACGGTTATTGACATTTTCCTATTTATATATTTTTTACACTATATCACGAACTCAGTGAAATACGATACCATCATCAATGGCATTTACACGAGTACCTCACGGAGCTTAAAAAAAATCGTCGAGAAAAAAGACAGGAATCTTGAGGCTCCTGAAGATGCGAACCCGGGATGCTTTCTGACTGTTGAGGAGTCCGGGTTTTTTCTGGGTTTTAACCAGCAAAGTATGTTGGAGATTTGCAGCAAAGAAAATGCAAGAATATACTTTCTCCATCCCATTGGTACCTATCTATTGAAAGGCACCCCACTTTTTCAGGTTAATTCTGCAAATATGGTTTCAGAAAAAACTAAAAATGCCTTAACCATTGCCATAAATATTTCGAAAGGACAAGAAGGTAGCGAAAACTTTAATTATGGGTTCCAGCAGCTTATGGAAATTGCAGTAAAGGCCCTGAGTCCGGGAATCAATGATCCGGAAACAGCAGTGATCAGCCTGCATGCCCTATGCAATTTATTGGCATACAGACTTGATCATGTTCCTGACCCGGTCATTCCCGACGAAGAGGATGTTATCAGGATTGTACTTAAGGCGCAACCCATCGAAGAAATTCTGGATCGATATCTTCTTCCAATTTGGGATTACGGTAAACACGATCGCGTAATTCAAAACGAGATGATTAATTTACTGCCACAACTATTAAGGAAGGCTGAAGTCTCTCTTCTGGCCGATCTTTTACATGCTGCAATTTCGGAAAGAGAGAAGTTACTACTGTGATGATGGGTTGTCTATAAAATGGGCGCGGCAGACCTTGAATGTGCATTTGTATCGCATGAATTAATTTTATCCGCAATCAGGTCACTTCCAAGCATATTCTGAAGAGTTGATTCTTTTTTTGACGCTGCTATTGCTGATGGGCTGGCAAAGGCAAAAAACAATTTCTTTCTTATGCCTTTCGCCTTCCTGACATCGACAAAGAGGTCCTTTAGTTCATGGAAATTGAGGTAAAGAGGGTTAAAGGACGGGTCGATTTTAGTTGTAATCCCGTAAGTCGGCTTCACTGTTTCCTTTACATAACTATTAAACATCCGATCCCAAAATGTAAAAAGTACCCCAAAATTTTTATCCAGGTACTGCTGATCAGAACCATGGTGCACTCTGTGATTTGAGGGAGTTATAAATGTCCATTCAATAATTCGGGGCATCTTTTTAATATACTCAGTATGCTGCCAGAACTGGTATAATATCATTACCTGATTCACAATAAAGAAAATTATTGGATGAAACCCGAAAAACATAAGAGGCAGAAAGAAAATTACCTTCAAATGCTGCACCCAACTCAGTCTAAATGAAACAGTTAAATTGTAGTGGATGGCAGTGTGATGAACAATATGGGTACTCCAGAAGAATCGATTGTAATGAGAAATCCGATGAGCCCAGTAACTACAGAAATCATAAATAACAATGCAGGGTATAATGGTCCACCAATTTAACTCCATGCGCCAGGGAATGCTATTGTAGAGAAAAACTGCTCCAAAAATCAGTAACGTCTTCGCCAAAAGATTTATACCGACATTGCCTAGGCCAACTAACAGAGATCCAAAAGCTTCCCTGGAGTTATAGCGTTTTTTATTGGTAGTCCAGGAGTGTATCATCTCGATGATCGTGAATACCGCCATAATAGGTATTGCATACACGATCAGGTCCGCTGATCCACGGGATATCGATGAGATTTCTTGAAACGGAATTTGATCTGCGCCAAATATCGAGGTATTAAGAATATGTAATGTACTAACAACTATAATGATCGGTAATTTTATTCACAGGTGCAGATTATGCCAATTATGTGCACTAGTTAGTTATTAAAAAATTTTGTTGAACCTGGGGAGTTTCATTGAAAAGAGGGCTATACGCACCCTGGATCCAGAGTATTTTGAATTCTCTCAATGATCATTAAAGTTCATCAGTGCCGTCACTGATCGGTTCGTTGCCTACGATGGCGAAACACACTCATGTTTTGCAGTTGAGCTCGATGATTCCCTTTATATTGTTCTTCGGCAAAGGTCTATCAAAGTGTAATCACAATTGTTACAAAAATTCAACAGATTGTTGCATAATCTACTGTTTCAATTACGTAGGCCGAAGTGGTCGGCGCCATCACTGTCAAAAACCCGATTAGCAATCCGATCCCTCACCACTCTTGGTAATTTTAGCGTGATGGGCCGCAAATGCGATACTTTTAATAAGCAGTGTGGGTTGCAACTATTCTATTAGGTAGTTGTATAATTGTTTATGAAACCAGAGCACCCAGGATAGATTTAATGAAGAAATTATAATACTATTCCGGTCTGATCATTCCTGATAAACAGCGAAATTAGCAAAAGAGTGATTATGACCATTCCCCACCAGTGAGGCGATGTACAATCTGGCAGTGTTTTAGAAGGAAATTTGTAATCCGAAATAAAAATATAGAAATGTCGTATCAGCCTATAGAAAATTACGGAATAATTGGAGATCTGAACACGGTTGCGCTGGTTGGACTTAACGGTTCGATCGACTTTATGTGTTTCCCGAATTTCGACTCTCCCAGTATATTCGCAGCCTTACTAGATAGAGAACGTGGAGGTCATTTCTCTATCAGGCCGGAATTTAAGGAAATGAAAACCAAGCAACTCTACCTGCCCGACACGAATGTTCTCCTGACCAGATTCCTTTCTGCCGAAGGTGTAGGAGAAGTGACGGACTTTATGCCAACCGAAGAGCTCAAGGACGGGAAAGAACTGATCAGAAGAGTGACTACCATTCGTGGGGATGTTAGATATGAGCTCAATTTCAAGCCAAGGTTTAACTACGGACAAAGTAGCCACACCGTTAAGGTGGTTTCCGAAACGGAGATCCTGTTTATAAGTAATGACGATGATCATACAACTTTACGGCTGTGCGCTTCTGTCAGTCTTCAGGTCCATGGAAATGATGTGGGAGCGACCTTTAGTTTACGACCAACAGAAACTGCTGATTTTCTACTTGAATACGGAGAAGAATCGAATCGACCGGATGACGATTTCCCGGCCTTTATTACCGAAAGGTTATTTGAAACTGTTAATTACTGGAAGGAGTGGATAGCGCGTTCAACGTACCGCGGAAGATGGCTTGATATGGTCAATCGTTCGGCGCTTACACTAAAATTACTAATATCCAATAAATATGGTTCTATCATTGCCGCCCCTACCTTCAGTTTGCCGGAAAGCATAGGAGGAGCACGTAATTTTGATTACCGATATACCTGGATCCGTGATGCCTCCTTCTCCATGTACGCATTTATACGATTAGGGTATATTAAAGAAGCCCGGGCGTTCATGCATTGGGTAGAACAACTCTGTAACGACGTGAAGGACCAGCAACGATTAGGAATCATGTATTCAATAAATGGGACCAAGCAGTTGGATGAACGGACACTCAGCCATTTTGAAGGCTATAGACAATCTGTTCCGGTAAGAATCGGCAATAATGCCTATGGGCAACTTCAACTCGATATTTACGGAGAATTAATGGATGCCGTCTATCTATACAACAAACATGGAGAACCCATTTCATACGATTTCTGGAAGGACCTCGAATCACAGATCAACTGGCTCGCCGACAATTGGCAACAGCCGGATGAAGGCATATGGGAAGTACGTGGAGGCCGAAAGAATTTCCTGTACTCCCGATTACTATGCTGGGTGGCTTTTGATCGCGCTATTAAAATCGCTGAAAGCAGGTCATTTCCCTTCAACTTTAAATGGCGAGAAGAGCGCGATAATATTTTTTCGAGTATTTACAATGAATTCTGGAATGAAGATAAGCAGGCATTTATGCAATTCCCGGGAGCTGAGACAGTGGATGCTTCGGCGCTTCTAATGCCTCTGATCCGGTTCATTAGTCCAAAAGATCCGAGGTGGCTGTCCACTTTAAAAAGAATAGAAAATGAGCTGGTTTCTGATTCACTGGTATATCGATACCGGCAAGACGCAGCGCCGGACGGATTTGTCAGTCATGAAGGAACTTTTTCCATGTGCACGTTCTGGTATGTCGAATGCCTTTCCCGATCGGGGCAATTGGAAAAGGCAAGATTCTACTTCGAAAAAATGCTCGGTTATGCGAATCACCTGGGACTGTATGCTGAACAGTTGGGTTTTCAGGGTGAACACCTTGGAAACTTTCCGCAAGCCTTTACGCACCTGGGATTGATCAGCGCGGCTTATAATCTCAATGAACAATTTAACGATAACCTGAATAAAAATGTGGCATTATAAAGTCAGCATCGGGGGAATTTTCAAATAAGTACCTCATTCGCAAAATCCATCAAAAAACACAAACGTAGCCAAAAGATAAATCCATGCTTTCCAATTTTTACACCATAGTCACCATACTGATTGTTCTCACCGCTACTTTCAGTTACATAAATCTGAGGTATTTCAAGTTACCGGCCACTATTGGTGTAATGCTTATTTCCCTTATTTGCTCGTTGTCCCTGATATTTATTGGGAAGTCATTTCCGATCGTCATGAAGATAATGGTATCGGCCGTGGAGACCTTCGATTTTGAAACAATATTGATGAAGGTGATGTTAAGTTTCCTGCTTTTTGCGGGAGCCATCCATATTGATATCGGTCAGTTAAAAAAAGAGCTTACCCCTATTGCAACTTATGCCACCCTTGGAGTCTGTTTATCAACGGCAATCGTGGGATCCTCCATGTTTTTCGTTTTTCAGTGGTTTGGTTGGTCAATCCCTATAATACATTGCCTGGTATTTGGCGCGCTTGTGTCGCCCACGGATCCCATTGCGGTTTTAGGAATTTTGAAAGAAAGTAAAATTGATCCTTCGACGGAAATTAAAATTGCCGGCGAATCGTTGTTCAATGATGGTGTTGGGGTTGTAATTTTTGCAAGCCTAATCAATATAGCCATTCTGGGAAGCGAAGAAATATCCATCTCTCAGGTTGGGCTGCTGTTCCTGAAGGAAGCGGGCGGTGGTATTTTGTGGGGCTTGCTTCTTGGTTATGTCGGTTTTTTGCTGCTACGTTCTATCGACCATTACCAGGTTGAAGTACTAATCACAATAGCGTTGGTAATGGGAGGATACCTGTTGGCAAGCTACCTTCACATATCCGGTCCTCTGGCTATGGTAATTGCCGGGATCATCATTGGAAACAAGGGCCGAAGAGAGGCGATGTCGGACACGACTAAAGATTATTTGAACAAATTTTGGGAATTGATAGACGAAATTCTTAATGCGCTGCTCTTTCTGTTGATAGGTTTTGAAATGGTGGTACTCTCATTCGACCTCAACTATATCGGCATCGGATTGTGCGCTATTATTGTTGTTTTATTGGCAAGATTGATCTCGGTATATGTTCCCACCACCCTTCTCGCAATTCGACGATCAGTTCCTTCCAGCCTGGTTCCAATGCTGACATGGGGCGGCCTCCGTGGAGGTATTTCAGTTGCATTAGCACTCTCCCTTCCCAAAAGTGAGTTTCGGGATGTAATGGTCTCTTCTACTTACATCATTGTTGTCTTTAGCATTGTAGTGCAGGGAATGACTATCGGAAAACTGGCAAAGCGTCTCCAAAAGAAGTCCATGCCAATGACGGACTCAACAAGTTAAGCCGTAGGGGTGGTCCCCAAAGCACCCTTCGGTTGCCACCGGGTTGCTGCGTCGTGTTTCGTAAGGACCGGTAGTCGTTGAAGTATAAAGCCAGGACCAGTTTCAAAAATTACTTGTCTCAAGTACCTTTTGCCCAACAGCATACGTTATATCAGCATTATCCTCAGCTGTTATAAATATTCGAATTGGTTTATAGGGGGTAACTGCATTCAATGAACTTTTTAAGGTACTCGAGAAGACACCACTTTTCGTTTTTAGCTGGCCAATATTCTTGGTACCGTTGTTTTGTGTGTCCATCCATACCACGTAAACTGATTTTGCGGGGTTTAATCTTGTTGGATCAGCAAGACGCATTACATTTAATTCGACCTTGTAATTACTGTTTTTATCTTTTTTCACTTTGATCGAACCTTCTGCCGCCGGAACCACAGACGAAGTTTGAAACGAGATCTTTGACGAGCAGGATTGTATAAAAAAGGCTAAACCCAGTAGGATCAGCCCAATTGGGATAATCTTCGCAACGGGGGTAAATTTATTTCTTTTCATTTTTATGTGTTTTGTTTTAAGAGAATCTTTTAAAAGTCGTAATCACTCTTTATAGTGGTCGATATCATCTTGAACCGCTCTTTCGCCTGGATACACTGCTTTAAGTGACCGGGTATAATGATTCCTTCGCCCAACTTCACGATGTACTTTTTCTCATTTATGAAAATCTCAGCAGTCCCATCAATAATTTGAATGAAACTATCGAACCCGGAAATACTTTCAACAAATCCCTCGCCTGCATCGAGTGCCGAAATAGTGACATTTCCGGTACTTCTTTTTATTATTACTCTACTCCAAATGGCGTTAGGTACATATTTTGCGATACCCAACAACTTGTGAGAAACGGCCTTTTCCAGTTTCCCACTATTTTCGGATAAATTGTGCGGATCTTCAGCTTCCATATAAGCATTTGTTGACAAAGGTGCGTTCAAAACCCACAACCTTTGTTACACGAATTTGCAAAAAGGTTACATAATCTACTGATTAGGCAAGGCAACCAAATGGTTCATAGACACCAACGAACGAGCCTTATGCACAATTATCGCTAAATGAATTAAATACTACCTCTGCCGGTCAGCCTCTGATGCTTCATTTTCTTAAAGTAAGAGGGAGTCAGGCCCGTAACTTTCTTAAACTGGTTAGACAAGTGAGAAACACTGCTATAATGGAGCTTGTACGCAATGTCTGTAAGTGAAAGTTCATTATAAATCAGTAGTTCCTTCACTCTCTCAATTTTGTGCAAAATGATGAACTGTTCAATGGTAATCCCTTTGACCTTTGAAAATAAATTAGACAAATAATGATACTCGTAACCTAGTTTCTCGCTCAAAAAGACAGAGAAATTCAGTTTCGGAGGTTCATCGCTGTAGTGTATCATTTCAACAACAATATTCTTTATTTTCTCTATGAGAATACTGTGGTTTCCTTCCAGCAATTCAAACCCAAACTCAGACATGGCCAAATTGAGTTGCTTAAATCTTTCCGGTGAAAGGTTTTCCTTTACTTCAACCTCCCCCAACTCAACAACTGTGTAATGTAGTCCAAAGTTTTCCAACACCGACTTCACTACTATTTTGCAGCGAAGGGTTACCATGTTTTTAATTAAAAGCTTCATGTCTCTGTAATAACGCTAGAGTCTGTGTATTTTTTGGAGAGGAACGAACAAAACCCGGAATTTCAGGACGAGGACTAATTTTTTTATTCACAACCTTTTTCAAAATAATAAGACCCGAATTATGCGTAAGAAATTCTATTGCCACGGTGATTACGTTTTCTGATTTTTTATATAAAGCTCCTTAACGAGGATCATTACGATGAGCATTAATGGAGTCGCCAACACCAGTCCCCATCCCCCTGTCAAAGGGCTTATTAAAAGCTGTGCGATTATGATCAGCGCGGGAGGGATACTAACAAGTTTTTGCTGAACCAGAGGGGTTATGAAGTTGCTTTCAACCACCTGGATCAGGATATACAATGCTCCGACAATGGCCGCAGCAGAGGGGCCTATCATTAATGCGACCAACACAGCAGGTACCATCCCTATAAGCGGCCCGAAGTTGGGGATGAAATTAAAAAGCCCGGCGATAATGGCCAGCACCAGCCATAATGGAATTCCAATAATTGCCAATCCTGCGGCGGTAAGGACAAATACCACAAACATGGCAAAAAACTTTCCTTTTAGCCACTTTTTAAGATTTTCTCCTAATTTATCTAATATTTCCGCGGCTTTTTGTTTCCCTTTTTGGGGAATTAAATCGACTATTCCCCGCTTATAAACGCCCGGTGCAGCAGTGAAAAAGATGGCGATGAACACAACAACATAAATATCACCCAGTACGCCAAAAGTGGATTTAAAGAAGCTGCCGAGAGATGCTTTCAACTTTTGGGCAGATTCAGGAGAAGAAATTCTCTTCACAACACTTTTACCAAGATCGCTCTTTTCCAGTTGCTCTTTCGCCCGCTCAATGGTTTTTGGTAGCGTATCAGTCAGTTCTGATAACTGAGTCTCCAGTTTGGCGCCTATGAGCCAAAATAGAGCCGCAACAAGCAATACTGTGCCGAGTACAGATATTGTCAGACAGATACCCCTTTTCCATTTTGTCTTACGGAAGATCAGTCCACTCAAACCGGTAAAGTATATGGCAATCAGGGCTCCAGCCAATACTAAAAGCAAAACACTGAAAGTCGCCTTGATCAGTAGAAGGATAATGACGATTAGAGAAACGATGCCGCCGGTAATCCAGACCTTCTGAATAAATGAATATGAATCCTCTGTTTTTTTCTGCTCACTCATAAACTGGCCATATTATTTTGTTTTGTTGACTGACACGTCATTTGGCTGCCGTCAGGCAGACCGCGCCCATATCCTTAATAAAGTTTGAAAACGGCAGAAAAGGAAAATTGATCCTCAACCCATTCTAGTTGGAAACACTTAATAGATAAGAAACGGAAGTGAAAGTGAATTCAGGGGCTCATGCTACCAGTTAAAAAATTAAGCCAGTATTCCAGCAGACTTTTCCCTGCTCGTCAAAAAGCAAAATAATACCCGATTTATTGCAATAAAATCGTTCGAAATTTTGTGCTTTTGAGATTCTATCCTTTTCATAGGGGTGCGTCGTGACCAAGTCTCCATACGCCGGACGGACCGGAATGAGATGCACGATTATAGAACCTGCATCCAATGATATGTCAAACAGACGATGGGAGCAATACAAATATGAATTTATTCGCGACTGTTAATAATCCAGCCGGGTAAAAATGTTTGAAAATTTGCCGATCCCGTAAGCATTCGCGGTGATTCCATTGAACTATTTCGAATCAACTGAGACAGGACCAGATTTCTGTTGCATCTGATTACCCTGTAAAATAATAGTTTGGGTAGGAAAGGCAAATTGCAATTTCTCCGTCTCCAGGCATTCAATTAGTTGCAGATTGATTTGCTGTTGAATATTCATGTAGTCAGTATAATCCGGTGTCAGCACATAATACACCACTTCGAAGTCAAGACTAGAACTGCCGAATCCTGAAAAATGCGCTCTGTCAAATCGTGCATTGTCTATTGAGTTTACAATGTTTCTGATTTTTTCAGGCAACGCTTTGAGTTGTTCTTTTGTACTGTCGTAGGTTAAGCCGAATTTAAACACAATTCTTCTTTCCTTCATTCGCTTGTAATTGTGAAGTCTGGAATTGGTAAGATCTGTATTTGAGAAAATTAATTGTTCGCCATTTAAGGTGCGCAATTGTGTGGTCTTAATTCCAATGTATTCAACCGTTCCCAATTTCTCGTCCACAATAATAAAATCTCCAATCTCAAATGGCTTGTCAAAGAAGATGACCAGGTAGCTAAATAAATCTCCCAGGATAGTTTGCGCCGCAAGCGCGATGGCGATACCACCAATGCCAAGTCCAGCTACCAGGGTGGTAATGTCGTACCCCAAATTGTCAATCAGGAACAGAAAAGCTACGCTCGAAACGACAAACTGGATGATCAGCATGATTCCCTTTGCCTGCTTTTGCCGTTCAACATTTTCAGTATGTTTTGACATACCCTCCCGAAAAACATACCCTATCAGGCGGAGTATGATTTTAACAACAAAAAAGGTCACCACGATCATCATACCTGTCCTGAAATAACCATTTATCCGATCAGGAATAGTTAGGTACTGTACCCCAATGTATACCGCCAAAACATAACCTATCGGCATTGCAAGGTTTTGGATAACGGTAACGACAAAATCGTCTAAAGTACTTTTCGTCGATTGCGTCAACTTTAAGAGCCTTCGAATTGCCAACTTCTGAACTAATCGAAGAAACACAATGGTGCCTGCAACGATACCCACACAAATAGCCCAGTTCCGTATGCTATTTTGCCATATTATATTGTCCCAAAAATTATCCATATGATTATTGGGTGTTTTAAATATTAAAAACGCAAAGTTACCTGTTTGAAATTGGTTATCTCAAGCAAGGCAGATTTTAATCCGATTCTAATATGAAAATGGGATGGGCTTTTGTGCTGATAAAGCACAATTGCCAAGGCTAATGATTCTTATCAGCAAACTGGTCGGCAAGTTTCTCAAGATCACGCGCAATAAAATCCGGTTTGGGCGCCAGAGGATAAAAGACTTCTGCAGTGTTGTTGACGTAGGCTGTCCTCATCCCGGCATTATGAGCGCCTGCTATATCCCAGCCATGCTTTGAAACCAGCAATATATTATTGACCCCTGTATTCAATTGTCGCGCAGCCCAGTTGTACACTTCCAAACTTGGCTTATATTTTCGAACGTGTTCAGCACTGAGGATTTTTTCAAAATAAGATGCCAAACCAGTTCTTTCCATTCTTTCTACAACTATTGCTTCTGGTGAATTGGTGAGCGCAGCGATTCTAATTCCCAGGTCGTTAAGGGCAGACAATCCATCCTGGACGCCTTCTCGAATTGGCAAATATTTCAACAGGTCCAGCACTTCCTTTATTTCCCGTTCAGAAAGATCCTTTTTCAAACGCTTTGCCGTCATCTGAAGGGTCGCTGCGGCAATAGAAGCAAAATCATTGAATCGGTCAATACAATTGTCAACAAAACAATATTGCATAAAGACCTCGTACCATACAGTATAGGCAAGCCTGGAAGATAACATTTCGTTGACCCGACGTTCGACCTCGTCCATTTTTAAAATGGTATCATACACGTCCATTAATATCAGTTGCGGCCTAAAATTCATACATTTAGCTTAGACGAAGATGGTAAAAATATTGCATAAGATTCCTGGTTTGTTGAAAGCAAATTTTTCTGTATGAAGGAGATTATCTCAGCCATTCGAAATTTCTTATTCTATCGCTTTAATTTAAACGAAGATAAGGCTGAAGAAAAAGAAATTGTACAAAGTATTAGTGGGAATGTTCAATTTAAGGGACCAAAACTATGGACCCTGATTTTTGCAATATTCATTGCGTCGATTGGTCTGAACGTAAATTCAACAGCTGTAATTATCGGCGCCATGTTAATTTCCCCTTTAATGGGTCCCATTATGGGCATCGGCCTGGGGATAGGGATCAACGACTTTGAGCTTTTAAAACGAGGAATCCAAAATTTAGCTATTGCAGCAATCATCAGCATTTTGACATCAGGTCTTTACTTTTATATTACTCCCCTTCATGAGGTAAATTCTGAACTGTTGGCCAGAACCAATCCTTCCCTTTGGGATGTATTTATTGCTTTTCTAGGTGGCCTTGCAGGAATCGTAGAAGGAACTAGAAGGCAGAAATCAAATGTGATTCCCGGGGTAGCCATCGCCACTGCACTTATGCCGCCATTATGTACCGCAGGCTACGGATTGGCAACCGGTCAGTGGTTCTACTTACTCGGCGCGATTTATCTGTTTTTTATTAACAGTATGTTTATCTGCCTGGCGACCTTCCTGGTGGTAAAACAACTTGGATTTCATCGGAAAGAATTTCAAACACGATCAATTGAGAAAAAAGTCGTGAAGTACATCTACATGATCGTGACAATTACTATACTGCCCAGTATTTATCTTGCATATCGAATTGTAGAAAGAAGCATTTTTGAGAATAATGCCAAAAGATTTGTACAGCAAGCTTTTAATTTCCCAAGAACTCAAGTGGTCAACCGAAGCTACCAGATGAACGATAATGGGAAACTAATTGAACTATTGGTAATTGGGGAAGAGCTGTCTCAATTCACCATAGATTCGTTACAAAGCGCAGCCGCCAATTTTGGGCTGGACAGCACAACACGCCTCGTGGTACATCAGGGTCTGGATGCAAAACAGGAAATCGACGTCGCACAGATAAGAGCGTCAATTCTGGAAGATGTTTTCGCAAAAGACCGAATGGCAGACACCTCAACCCAGCCGGTTCTGAAAATTAATCGGCCAATCCCCAATCTAGGCAACGAATTGAAAACCCTATATCCTTCAATGAAAAGCTTCTCACTCTCTAACGCAATTATCAATATTTTAGATTCCACTCGTATAGATACGATTACTTTAATGAATGTGGGTTTCAATAACGAAATAACTGAGGATGAATTAAGGCGTCTGCAAAATTGGGTGAAACAAAGAATTGGATCCGACTCTGTAAAAGTTATTGTCGAAAATTACAAACGCACAACTGAAGGTAATTAAGCCAAGGTGCACTGACGAATGCGGTAGACATCACACAGGGCACTGTCGGGAATGCGCGGAAGCATGCAGGGAATGTGCCCGGGAGTGCAGCCAGATGGCAGCTTAAATGAATTATGGAAGGTGCCCCATTTTATTCGATTTAGTTCGGCCCTGCGAGGCTTCCTCACAGGGGACCGATGATAACCGGCTATAGTGAGACGCCACCTGTTGTTTCTTCTCCTGTATTTGACATTCTTTTGATTAATTTGCTGTTCGCGTCTACAAAAGCGTGTTCTTATGAGCAACTCAATAAGTGATCTGTCAAAACAACATCAACCCATCTCAAAGCTGTTCAAGTGGCCAGAAAAACAATCAGAATGGGACCAGTATAGGTTATCCCCGGAGCAGTTGGACTTCTTTCGTGAATATGGATATTTAAGCAATGTAAAGTTGCTGGAGGAGTGGCAGGTTGAAAAACTGAATGAGGAACTTGCCGAGATTGCCGACCCTGCGCATCCTGCGCACGAATTGTATTACGAATTCCATAGCAACGAATCCGCGGACCCGAATGCCATATTGTTTCACGCCCTGGGTGCATGGCGGATCTCAGTCGGTTTTCACGATGTCATTTGGAACCCCGCATTCGTAATGGCCGCCAGCCAGCTTTTTGGTAATAAAGCAGTGCGATTCTGGCACGATCAATTATTTTGTAAACCAGCCCACCATGGCGGAGTCGTCGCCTGGCATCAGGATTATTCATATTGGACCCGAACGGTGCCTTTACAACACCTTACCTGCTGGGTCGGATTAGACGATGCCACTGTTGAAAACGGTTGCCTGTATTATGTTCCTAAGAGCCAACATTGGGGCCTTCTTGACAAGCCTGATTTAGCAGGTGATATGGATGGTCTGATGATGTATCTCACCGATCAGCAAAAAAAGGAATTTAAACCAGTGCCAATTGAAATGAAGAAAGGCCATGCTGCATTTCATCATCCTTTGATGGTACATGGATCCTTTGCAAATAAATCTGAAAAATCACGGCGTGCCTTTGTATTGAATGTCTTCGCCGACGGCACGAAGTCAAACACAGACGAGACCCTCTTAGAGGGCGTTCCTCCAATAACAAAAGGGGCTAAGATGGAAGGGCAATTTTTTCCCTTAATATTTAACCCGGGACACAGCAATTGATTTGGAAAAATAGTAGGTCCTTAAGCAGAGTTATATAGCTAATATTGAAAGTGATACAACAACAAGCCATCATGTTATGCTCGAGATTGTAATTCAGGCAAGAGAAGCAGCTATTAGCCCCGCAGTAAAAGTAAAGCGTATTCTCCCATTCCGACTTAGAAGAATGGTAGGCCCATTTATTTTTATGGACCATGCCGGACCCATCATAAATACCCCTGCTGAGCCTTCGTCGTTAGACGTGCTGCCTCATCCGCACATTGGGCTGTCAACTGTAAGCTATCTTTTTGGCGGACAGGTTACACACAGAGACAGTTTAGGAGTTGAACAAGTAATTCGTCCAGGTGAAGTAAATTGGATGACTGCAGGCAGTGGCATTGCACATTCCGAGAGATTTGAAGACCCCACATCTCTCACAGGAGGACTGGAGATGATTCAAACCTGGGTAGCGCTACCGGAAAAAGACGAAGAGGCAGCTCCAACCTTTCACAATTACGTCCCGGAACAATTACCGGTATTTACCGACACAGGAGTTTGGATGCGATTAATAGCAGGCAATGCTTATGGGTTAAGGAATGACGTTGAAACAAATTCCCCATTGTTTTATTTGCACGTGGTATTACAAAAAGGTGCCAGGTTCGGACTACCAAAAGAGCATTCGGAAAGAGGATTTTATATTGTAAAGGGAAGTGTGGAACTATTAGGAATTACATATGACGCAGGGCAAATGTTGGTGTTCAACAAAGGAGTTGACCCGTTCATCCTCGCTAAAGAGAACACTACACTAATGCTTTTAGGAGGAGAGCCTTTGGGCGAACGCTTTATTTGGTGGAATTTTGTATCCTCACGAAAAGAACGGATTGAGCAGGCAAAAGAAGACTGGAAACAAGGTAGAATAATACTGCCGCCCAATGACAACCAGGAGTTCATACCGCTACCTGTTGACAAATCAAAAGCAGCGGGTAGTTCCCCACGGCCTGAACCCCTTTCATAGGGCCTCGATTCACAATTAGGATGGTTGAAAACCAAAGACTTTGTGTGAGGGATCCCCCGTTTACTGAAGGAACCCTGTACCTTTAGTTAACCAAATAAACTAACAATGGAATCAACAGGGCTTTTGTTTATCCCTGACATAAGTGGCTTCACCAAATTTGTTACCGAATCAGAGATCAATCACAGCCGCCTGATCATCCAGGAACTGCTTGAGGCAATCATTAATGCAAATCATATAGGGCTTGAAATCTCCGAGATAGAAGGCGATGCGATACTCTTTTACAAATTTGGCAAACAACCTGAACTGGAAGAATTGTATAAGCAGGTCGAGAGGATGTTTTGTTTGTTTCACAAAAATCTCTTGTCTTATGAACAGCGGCGTTATTGCCAATGCCGGGCCTGCATATCCGCAGCCGATCTTTCATTAAAAGTGATTACTCACTATGGGGAATTTGCCAGTTACAACGTAAAGAATTTTAGCAAACTGATTGGGAAAGACGTGATAGTTGCCCACCAGCTTCTTAAGAACAATATAGAGCAACATGAATATTGGCTGGTTACCAAAACTCTTTTCCATGATAATCCACCAGTGGGTTTTGCCGACTGGATGAACTGGAACGTGAGCACGAAGCAAACAGAAGCCGGCGAAGTCCACTTCCATTACACACAATTGAGCCAATTAAAAAAGGGAATTGCTAATGACCCCTTACCTCTACCCGACCTTGCCAAAAAAAGTAAAATATGCTCTTTCACTAAAGAATACGATGCCGATTTCATCACATTGTTCCATGCGGCTGGCTCATTTGATTATCGCCATCGATGGTTGGAAGGAGTAAAAAAGGTCGAAGGGCTGAGCCATCTCCTGCCGCGTGTTGGGATGCGTAGCCGGTGGGTATTAGATACGGGTGAGGTTGTCAGTTATTCAAGCAGTTATACTTATACGGACGAAAAGATTGAATTCAGCGAGTCGAATGAAAAGGACAGCCAGGTGACTTACTTTACTTTGGTAAAAATTGACGAAAATAAAACGTTCCTCACAATAGACATATATAAATCCGAAGGCTGGTTGAAAAGATTGCTGGGTAGATCCTCCAAACGAGAGAAGATGCAGCAATCCCTTCAACAGTCAATGCAGAACCTGGTTACGCTCGTGAAAGAAATTAAGGTATAGATTTTTGACTCACTCCTTTTCGCATCTTAGTAGCCATGAGCAGCGTCTCTAAAATGTGGGTGGCGTTTCATTCAGGTCGGAATCCAGAAAATCAGTGATCATCGGTATTAGCCAATCCGCACGCTTCATCATGCCTATATGTGTGGTACCCGGTATAATTGCAAGCCTGGATTTTGGCAGTCCGTGGAATTCTCCCATCTTCCCACCTCCTTTGGCACGGAAAAGTTCCAGTGCATGCTCATATCGGACACCGTCGGCGTCGCCAATGAGCATAAATATCGGACCCTTTATATTTTTTACATCTCTCGACCAATCATAAGGCTTCAGATCTAAACTGGCAACCTTTTTAACAAATTCCGGAAAATGCGCCGTATCGTTACCAAGACTGTCGTACTGTCTGTACAAAACTGTGCCTTTGAACATATCTGCGTTGAAAGTAGCAAAACTCGCCTCTGTATCGGGCCACCAGCCGTCATGCTTATAGACACCAGATACCACCACGAGTCTGCGAATTTGTTCAGGATGTCGTATCGCAAACTGAAACGCTACGCCCCCTCCCATGCTATATCCTAAAATATCTGCACTGTCTATTTTGAGGTGCCTGAGGAGGCCGGATACATCGTCTGCCATTCCTTCAAAACTAATTTCGCGGGGTATATCCCTTGTACGGCCGTGGCCTTGCAACTCCATTACTATAACTTTCCGGTCTTTTGCCAACATGGGAATGATGTGCGACCAGTTTAAAGGTATAGACATAAAGGAACCGTGCAGCAGCACTATGGGCTTACCACTGCCATAAACCTCATAGTACATTTTTAGCCCATTAACGTCGGCATAACCAGTATCATTCGGCTGTATACTTTTACTGACAGTGCTGTCGCTGACCGCGGTTGAAGACTGCTGATTTTCTTTTTGTTGGGGTTGGCAGGATGCCATTACCGCCACAACAACCGAAATCCTGAGGACCTTGCTAATATTATTATTCATATCCTTCGCTTTTGTTTAGGATGCAAATTTCGACAACTATACTTTGCCACTTGCAGTATACATGCGACAATTCGAGGGCCATTAGCGACACTTAGCAAGTAAGTTTAAGCAAAGGTGCAAAAGAAAATGATACGCCTCTCTTTGCACTTTTCATCAAGCGGTTGCGACAAAACAAGATACCCGATGAATTACGCTATTTTCGTTTTAACCCGAGAAAGGCTCGGTTGTAACATTCAAATCAACGATCCTGACATTTAATTTTTAATTTTCGATTTAACCGAACATATGAGAAGGGTTTTCAAGTGGACATATTTTGCACCGGTGCTTGCCTGGGGATTGTATCTCATCTTTCCTATAGGCAACAATCCGATTGTTAACCTGTTGGCCGGTTTGTTTTTAATAGGTGGCGTAATGGCAGCGGTGCATCATGCTGAAGTCGTTGCGCACCGGGTGGGCGAACCCTACGGCACCATCATTTTGGCAGTCGCCGTTACACTCCTGGAAGCATCCATTATCGTATCTCTAATGCTGGCGGGAGGCGAGGGGTCAGATAGCTATGCCAGAAATACCTTGTTTGCTGCGGTGATGTTGATTTTTAATGGCGTACTGGGCGTGAGCATGTTGGTAGGTGCCCTGAAATTTAAGGAGCAAACCTTTGAAACCAAATCGGTAACTATCCCCTTAGTCGCTCTGGTTTCCATTTTAGTAGTTACACTCGTGCTACCCAATTTTACCACAAGTATTGCCGGGCCGCATTATAGTAAGCCGCAACTGATTATAGTGACAGTAGCCTGCTTACTGATTTACGGCTCCTTTTTGTTTACGCAGACTGTTCGCCACCGCCATTATTTCCTGCCAGAGACATCTGAGAAGGAAAAAATAATTAGCAGGACGGAATCTTTTGTCAGCCTGTTTCTGTTACTGGTGTGTTTGGGCGTTGTAATTATGCTGGCGAAAGCGCTTTCGCCCGTCATCGAAAGAAGCGTCGCGGCCGCCGGCCTGCCAAATGCTTTGGTTGGCGTTTTTATTGCCGCCGTCATCCTTTTGCCGGAGTGCATCGCTGCCGTCCGTGCCGCTTCGAAAAACAGATTTCAAACGAGTATTAACCTGGCCCTGGGTTCGGCCCTGGCTAGCATCGGGTTAAGCATCCCCACAGTGGCAATACTTTGTACGGCGATGGATCTGCCACTGGTATTAGGCCTCGACCGAAAATCTATGATCCTGTTAGGTCTGTCTGTATTTACCGTTATGCTTTCACTAAATAAGGGGCGGACTAACGGCTTGTACGGAACCGTTTTGTTAGTCAACCTGATGATGTATATTTTCACAATAATCTATGAATAAAGCAGCTTGCAATACACCGGTCACTTCTTCCACTGTCGAGATCCTGTAAAAAATGACACTTGTGGAAGTGCAGCAGGAACAACTTCCTTGTGCATTATAATTTCACGGTCATTATGCAATCTTCACGGCTCAATCCCGCGAACTAATGGACGCGCCCAGCTTGGGATCGAACAACTTTTGGTGGAGCGCCTTTAGTTTTTCCAAAGGCATTTTTATCACCTTTCGGTCGTATGTCATTAAGCCATTGCATTCCACTTCCACATCGGTCGTTTGTGTATAAACCGCCGCAGACAAGCCATCCTGGATAAGTGCAGGGATACGATCTATCAGCTGCGAGTACCTGTTATAAAGAGAATCAGCATTTTTAAAGCTTTGATATCCCCAGTTGTCCTTACCCTGCCAGGTATGATTTTCAAGTGGCAACCCGAGCCCGCCGAATTCTCCCAATACCAGTATCCTCTGTTTTCCAAAAAGGGCCGGTGTTGGCATCTGCGGTTCGGGATAATTGTGCAGGTCCACAATATGACCGACGGGTTCAAAGTTTCCACCACTTGCTGAGTTTACAAGGCGCGATGGGTCCATTTTCATGGTCCATTCCGCGATCTCCCTGGTTTTGTACTGACCCCATGCTTCATTAAATGGAACCCACACGATGATAGAAGGAAAGTTGTGAAGGTCCTTCACGATTTCCCTCCATTCATTGCGATAGATCGAATCCGATTCGGGTGTTCTGTTTTTATCCGTGGCTTTGCCATAAACGCCCGGTCTGGAATCCCACCTGTTTCCGAGGTCGCCGCTGGGCATGTCCTGCCAAACAAGCATCCCAACAGAGTCGCAGTAATAATACCAGCGCGCAGGCTCTACCTTAACATGCTTACGGATCATGTTAAAGCCCATCTCCTTTGTTTTTTCAATGTCGAATTTCAAAGCCTCGTCAGTTGGGGCCGTGTAAAGGCCATCGGGCCACCATCCCTGGTCTAACGGGCCGTACTGGAAAGTGAACGCGTCGTTGAGGAGCATTCGTTGAATGCCCGATGCATCCGCCTTCATCGATATTTTTCGCATGGCGAAATAGCTGCCCACTTCATCAACGGCTTTCCCATTTTTGACAACAGTGTATTTAAGGTGATAAAGAAAAGGCTTGTCAGGAGACCATGTTTTCGGATTTTCAATTGGGAGTGTGATTTCCGTTCCGGCAATTCCTTTTTGTTCCGACAATTTCGTTGCACCGTCCCAGGCACTAACTACAACCTCATCACCAGATTGTGCGTTGCTAACCTCGACCATGGTTTGTATAGCTTTTCGATCAAGATCGGGAGTTTGTTTTGTTGACACGATGTATGTCTTCGGGACAGATTCGGCCCAAATGGTTTGCCAGATGCCCGTGACCGGCGTGTACCATATGCTTTCGGGTTTATTGACCTGTTTTCCTCTCGGTTGAGGACCCTCGTCCGAAGGATCCCAAACACTTATGGCAAGTTCCTGTCTTGAACCTTTCTTTAACAGAGCGGTTATGTCAAAAGAAAAAGGATCGTAACCGCCTTTGTGGGAGCCGGCTTCTTTGCCGTTTACGAATACGGTGCACCACCAATCCACCGCCCCGAAATGAAGAAGAGTGATTTTATTTTTTTTCAAGGACAGCGCTATCGTTTTTTTGTACCAGAGTATGCTGTCCTTCCCCACGGTTTTGCCAACACCCGATAATGAAGACTCTACCGCAAATGGCACCAGAATGTTACCCTGCGTGTTTGCCGGAATGGATTGTTGGTCCTTCGGCAGGATTGCATATTGCCACATCCCATTCAAATTTATCCATTCTTTTCTGGTCATTTGGGGCCGGGGATATTCGTTGAGTGGCTTTTTGGGATCCACCTTCGCAGCCCAGTCCGTCTTGATCCGGGTCCCTGCGGGTTTCCAGTCCTGCCCTGCCGCGGACAATTGGACAAGCAGGATGATGTATATGAGAGCAGCTTGTTTCATATTGCTGTGGATTGTTATTTACAAAACAATTTTAAAATCAAAAAACCTCCTGAGGGATGGTGGGCGATTTGTAATTTGGCAAACAGGAAAGCAACTAAAATGTAAGTTTTACCAGTGGCGAAAACATCCTGTCCTCGACGCCATTTATTTTAACGCCAATTCTCGCGAATACATAGTTCTGCGTAGGGGTCAGGCTGGGTATGGCCACGCTCATGGAAATATTACTTATGTCTGTGGTGGAATCGACCGGCATTTCTGTAAGCGCGATATTATTACCGGGAGAAACATACACCCCCTTATTGATATATAGCGCAACGCTTTCAACGTCTTTTGCATTTGCGTCCACCACTATTTTTTCCAACGCAAACGTAGCAACTGCATTCCCGCCGGAGGCCGCGATCTCGGTGTTCCTGATCATGTAAAATGGTGTCACCTCAATATCCAATGTCTGACTGCCTTTTAAGCTGATGGAAAGGGAATCCGGGGCGCCGGATCCATTGACCATGGAAAGAAAGGGGCCCTGGTTGGTCGGGATGATCATCTTGTACTCGCCATCGAAAAGTAATGCAGAGTATCTGCCTTCAGGTGTGAACGTTGCACCAAGTGCGCCAACCTTTCCAAATCCATTTTGGTATAATTCAAAAGGTACCTGGTCCTTCTCCAACCCAATCGAATCGCCACCATAGACCAGTCTGCCGGAAAGTGTGGAAGAAGGCGCCTGATAATTATCTTTTTTGCACGACAACACTACTGTAATGCAGAGTAACAATCCTAAACAATATTTTGCGAGTTTCATGGCTGTTGCTTATAAATAAACACTACTGATTGGGTTGTCTTACAATTTGCGGATTTGCCGCGCGGATATCGTCTCTGATAAGTGAATAGTAATTCCCGAATTGAAAACGATTGGATCCGGTTACCCCCGCTGGCAGGGTTTCCCTGAATACCCATTTTCCATTGCTGGGATCGCCGGGATTATATACTTTATAAGGCCACAGTCCCCAGGGTTGTGTGCTTTTCTGTTTTGCCACTCCGATATTGGAAACGAGGTCGTTGAGGGAAGTTGCGGCACCGTCCCAAACAGTATGGGCGATTCTCCATCTCTTCAGGTCGAACAATTTGTGACCTTCAAAGGCAAGCTCCACACGGCGTTCGTGTACAATTCTATCGAAAGTGATATCGCCTGCGGTAAGAGGAACAGTGAGCCCGGCACGTGCACGCACGAGATTCATATAGTCTGCGGCATCGCCCGGTTGGCCGAGTTCGAATGCAGCCTCCGCAGCGTTCAACAACACTTCAGCATACCGGTAACGAATAAACGCAATATCACTTCCCCGACCACGGCGACCGGATCCCACGGTCGGGTCGAGGTATTTCCTGATATAGAATCCGGATTGAGTCCTGTATTCAAGCCCGCTCACAGGACCATCGGCGCCGACAACCTGAACAGGGTTTGTGGTGCCGGGCAGGGGTTTCAAATTTGAAGCCACATCGCTCGAAAGTATGCTTCCGTCGGCTAACAGATAGCCTGCCCAAATATCAACCCTGGATCCTTTGAACAAACCATTGGGCAGCAATGCCGTCCCGGCAAGTCGTCCATCACGACCTGCAAAAATATCCTCCGGATTATCATAATAGATCGGGTTTCCCCCCGCATCCCTGGTGGCCAGTGGTGCATAGGTGTTGTCGAGCATTTCGAAAGATTCCATCAAATTCAGCGAAGGATTGAGACGACCGGCATCGGCGCCTTCGTCAGAAAATGAGAATGGTTGGTCATTTACAGTGAAGTTGTGCACCTTTCCTCCACCGGCTCTGAAATCTTCTATAAATATTGACTCTTTATTAGCGGTGCTTTTGTCGAGGAAAATGGCTGCGAAGTTGTCCGCCGCATCGGGAAGCACGTCATAAAGGGCATATCCCCCGGCTTCACCATTTATAATTTGTTTTGCGGCAGTAAGTGCCTTGGTGTAATAGTCGCTGGCCATTCCTGCCGGGATGCCCACTTCCCCACCTGCCAGCGAAACCTGTGGAGTTGAAGCGCCGTACTTAGCGATGGATCCTGCATACAGTGCCGCCCTTGTTTCCATTGCCAACGCAGCGCCTTTACTGGCACGGGTCTTTTGATCAGCGTTTACAGGCAATATATCTTTGATTGCCTCTGCCTCCGAGATCACAAAATCATAAATATCCGACTCTTTAGATCTGGCCACCTGCGACTCTGATCCCTTCGTTGGGTCGAAAATCAATTCAGCGGTTACAAGTGGAACACCACCGAAACGCTTGGCCATTTCAAAATAGAAATTGGCTCTCAGAAAACGAGCCTCAGCTACAAATCTCGATTTGTCAACTTCATTCAAGGCGGTGGCTTCCCCTGCCCGTTTAATAAAAAGATTTAATTCACGGATATACGTATAACCTCTTGTCCAGTCCAGTTGCCACTCTTCGAAGTCCCACCCTGTTCTGGTGACCATAAAAGAACTACCGTTTTCTGAGGGGAAACTTTCGCTGAAGTCAGCCATGGTTCTCCACCCCGGTTCACCGTCGGTGGAATAAGGTCGCTGAAATCCATCAAGGCTCGAGAAATCTTCCTGCCGGTTGTACAAATCCGCAAGAATTGACAAAACAAGTGCGGGGTCCGAAAACGCCACGTCTGTCGGTAGAACCTGTATAGGTGGGGTGTCCAGAAATTCGTCGTCTTTTTTGCAGGATGTCAGGTACAAACTTGAGAACACAATCGTTAACAACAATATCTTTTTCATGCTGATATTTTAACCTTGAGAAAGTATCTGTATTACAAAGTGAGGTTGAAGCCTAAGTTGATCACCCTGTTTTGAGGGAACTGAAGCCCGTTATCGTCGATGACCTCGGGATCCACTGCATACTTATTCAGGTTGTCGATGGAAAACAGGTTATAGGCGTTGATATAAAGTCTGGCCCGGGGTACGTGTATACGCTGCAACCATGCTGACGGGAAAGAGTAGCCCAGTTGCAATGTCCTTGCCCTGATCGCCCAAACATTATGTAACCAAAACGTTGAATTCTCCCTGTAGTTACTGTGGTCGTGCTGGATATTGTATCGGTTGGATGGATACTTGCCTGGCACCCAGGCACTATTCAAATCGAAAATATCCTGCCGGTGCCATCGGTCTTCGAAAATGGTATTCAGGTTACCATTGTTCTGGAATGCCCATCGTGTTTCCCAGTTCTGAAACCAGGTGTAGCCGGATCCACCGGAAAAGTCGGCATTGAAATCGAAATTTTTGAACCGGAACCCAAACGTAAAACCAAAGTTGATGAACGGTTGATCACCATAGCCATAACCAATTGGTCGCATGTCGTATTCAGATATTTTTCCGTCGCCATTGAAATCACGGTATTTGAAATCCCCGGGCAGCAAAGTTCTGTTTCCCTGTCCGTCAATGTCAACATTGTAATTATTGATTTCGTCTGCCGAAGCAAACTGCCCATCAACGGTGTACCCCCATTCTATACGGGCAAACCGGTCTTCCTGCGAATTCCTGTACCTGTCCCAGCTATTAAAAAATAATGGGTTATAGGTTGACAGGGATAGTCTGCGTGAGTAAGAGAAATTCCCGCCGACGTTGAAACTGAAATCTTTGCCAACAGTACCGTTGTAATTCAGTGAAATTTCACCACCTTGTTGAGCATCGCTGTTGATGTTTTCAGAGGGCAATGAATAGCCTATTTCGATTGGAGGCAGAACGTCATTTTTACTGCCGAGCAACCCGGTCCGTTTCCGGTAGAAGTAATCGATAGACCCATATAGTCGTCCATTCAGCAGGGAAAAGTCGAGTCCGACGTCGCTGATCTTGCTTTTCAACCAGCTGATATTTGTAATCGGTATCCCTTTGTCCCTTGAGACCGTGATCGGATTTACGTCGATGCTTGTTGTGCCCCTGTCGATAACGGCAGTACCCATATTATAAGAGTAACCTTCAAGATAGGCGTAAGGTGCTACGATAGGCGGGGTATTCCCCTGGAAAGGATCGGTGTCGTCACCCAATACTCCATATGAACCTCTGAGCTTAAGATCAGTTACGAAATTACCGTCGCCAAGCAGGTTTTTCATAAACGGCTCTTCCGTCAATCTCCATCCTGCCGAGACACCGGGGAAATAACCCACTCTTTTATCAGGTGCAAACAGGTAGGATGCGTCGCGCCGCACTGAGGCTTCGACGAAATAACGGTTCGCAAATGAATAGTTGATGCGGCCAATATAGCCCACCCGGCTTTGTGTTTCATCTTCATCCTGATACTGATCCATGATCGGGAAATAGATCAGTGGCAGCCTGTTCGACACAGGTGAAGCATGCAACCAGTTTCTTCTGCGGTTGTTTTTCAATCGTTCGGCAACCACCGTTGCGTTAACGCTGTGGTCTCCGAAATTCTTATTGTAAGTAACCTGTCCCTGTATGGTCGTGTTGATCTGCTTGATCTGTTCGCGGTCGCGCCAGGGATTGGTGCTGCCACCTGTTACTTTGTATTCCTCTCCCGTTGTGTCAGTTGCAGGGAAATAGGTGTAAGCATCATAGGTAAATTCCTGGTTGTTGGATATCAGGTCGGCTATATAATATGAATAAACACCTCTCAATGACAATCCGGGAACTGCCGGCACCTGCCATTCGGCATTGAAATTGGTTTGCAGCACCCGCCATTCTGATTTAAGTGCTCCCGAAATTTTTTCATTCAGGAAAGCGTAATTGGATTCCAGGTGCTCACCAATATTATTCAGGTAATCGGGGTTATCGTTTGCGTAAGGTCTTTCACGAGGTGTGTTGCGTAAAACGCCGAGGCGTGCGAGAAAATAATCGTCACCGCCAGGCACACCAGGGTTTTTTCTTGTTTCGATGCGGCCGTTGATGTCCATACCCACCTTTAACCCAGACGCTAGCTTCGCCGATACGTTCGACTGAATATTTGTTCGTTTAAAATTGTATTCTTTGCCCAACATTGACCCCTGGGAAAAGTGGGTTGCGGAAACATAATAGTTCACTTTATCCGTACCTCCGCTGATGTTAACGTTAACCGAATTCTGAGGTGACGGCTTGTTCAGCACAAAGTCCCGCCAGTCAAAACTACGGTACTGTTCTCCGGCTGATTCACCCTGTTTGTAAAGGTCAAGTTCAGACTGAGTGATACTTGTGCTTCCAAAACGATTGATCTCCGCATCGGCCCGATAAAACATGTAGTCATAAGAATTCCTCAAAACATCAGGAAACCGGAACCAGGACTGCAAGCCATAATAAGCGTCCACATTAACATTGTTTCTTCCGGAAGCTCCTCTTTTGGTGGTTACCACTACCACCCCATTTGCCGCACGCACGCCGTAGATGGCAGCAGATGCGTCTTTAAGAATGGTGATCGCTTCGATATCGTTGGGAGAAAGATTGTTGAACTGGCCCGCATCCTGCTGAATGCCGTCGATAACATACAGCGGATTGCCCATGTTGCGGATCTGGATGTTGGCACTCGCGCCCGGCCGGCCGTCTGGCATTCGGAAAGTGACGCCTGGTAATTTGCCCGCAAGTGTAGAGCTGACTGTTGATCCGGCATGAACCCGGTCGATGTCTTTCGCGGTTACTGTGGAAATAGCACCTGTAAGGGACTCCTTTCGCCGTGTACCATACCCGACCACCACTACTTCACCAAGATCGTTGTTCGCTGTTTGAAGTATGACTTCGATCTTCGATTGGTCGCCCACCTTAATTTGTCTGGCTGAGTATCCGACGGACGAGAAGATCAGCACAGAATTGGGACCGGCAACCCGTATGGTAAATGCACCCTCAGGGCTGGTGGAAACTGCATTTCTTGTTCCTTTCTCGGACACCGTCACATTGGGCATGCCAATGTTACTACTATCCAGCACCGACCCCATAACAGTTATTTTTGCCGGAGTTGTCTGAGACATGGCAGATGGAACAAAACAACAGAGAAAAAAAGCTAAAAAAAGACAGGAGGTGTTATGCCGAAAGCGCCCGAAAACATCCTCAGTTTCGCAAAGAATTCTTGTGAAGAATTTCATGTGGCAGTTAGTTAGATGTTAAACCAGCCCGTTTTTCATTCATTAAAATAACTGGTTGTGCCGATTACACGCCCGAAGTAAAAGCTTCTCAATGAATACATTAATTCAAAATGTTTCAAAATCTTAACAAAATGTTACATTTTTTGTATCGTTGCTGATGGTGTTGAGGGGAAAAACCGTTTTAACCATAGCCTTGCTGTTGTGTTCGGGTTTGGCGTTTGCTCAAGCACAATCATATTACTTCAGACACTACCAGGTGGAAAGCGGTCTTTCTCACAATACCGTATTCTGCACAATTCAGGACAGTAAAGGCTTCCTTTGGTTTGGGACCAAAGACGGGCTCAACCGCTTTGACGGCTATCATTTTAAAGTCTTTCACACCAACGCCAACAATGGACTCGAACGGGATCAGGTTTCCTCCCTGCAAATTGATGCTGATGGGCAACTATGGGTGGGTACGCTGAAAGGATTATTTCGTTACGACGATCAACAGGAAAAACTGATTCCGTTCATCGACACACTCACGGAAATCCATAACATCCACCCCAACGGGAATAAAGGGCTTTGGTTCATATCGCGAAACACGTTACACTATTATGATCACAAGAAAAAAACTCTTCGTGAATTTCCACCCTCCCGCTACTTCAACGCATCCTCCGTCTGCCAGACGGCAGATGGCACAGTATGGGTGGCTACTACTGATGGTTTTCTCCATCGTTACGACTTTGCATCCGACAGGTTCACCGCGTTCAACATGTTTACCAAGCTCCCAGCAGGAGCTTCCCACTGGATCGTAAAAATCTATCCTGCCGGCGACAACCAGATTTTCGTTGGTACATCCAGTCAGGGACTAAAACTTTTTGATGCCGCAAGCGGCAGCTACGAAGATGTGTTAACCGACAACCCTGACAAAACCTCGGTGTTCGTGCGCGACATTGCTAAATATTCGGAAGATGAATTCTGGATTGGGACGGAATCGGGCATCTTCATCCTGAACTTGAGCACGCGGAAAATTGTCAATCTCAAAAAGAAATATCTGGATCCCTATTCCATCTCCGACAATGCCATTTATGCCCTGTATAAAGACATGGAAGGCGGCCTATGGGCAGGCACTTATTTCGGAGGCATCAACTATTATCCCAAACCACATGCGGCTTTTCAAAAATACTTCCCAGACTACAAGCCAAATTCCATTGCCGGCAACGTAGTTCGGGAAATTTGCGAAGATCAACAAGGCAACCTCTGGATGGGAACGGAAGACGCGGGTCTTAATCAACTCAATCCAAAGACAGGAGAGATACGGCATTTCGCACCAACAGGTAAAAAGTCGGACATCTCCTACTCCAACATTCACGGACTTCTGCCCATGCAAAACGACCTTTGGGTGGGCACGTTTGAACATGGTCTTGATATTATCGATATCCGCACGGGCAATGTCAAAAAACATTACGAGGCAGGTGCTTCCAGTTTTGATCTGAAAAGTAATTTCATTGTCACGTTTCTTAAAACGCGCACTGGCGCGGTGTGGGTGGGCACATCAAATGGTGCTTTTATTTTCCATCCCTTCAGGGAAAGATTTACACCCAGTCCCATTCAATCAGGCGGGTTGTTCGTTTCCGCATTGCTGGAAGACCACGCCGGAGTAATCTGGATGGCGACCCATAACGGAGGCGTTTTTGCATACAATCCAACAAACAATAGCACCCGGAAATTTACCGCGGCTACCTCTGGAAACAGTATTTCCACAAATACCGTAAACGCATTGTTTGAGGATAGTAGTCATCAATTATGGATAGCCACCGAGGGCGGCGGTCTGTGTGTCCTCGACGAGAATCGAACGAATTTTAGCAACTATTCAACAAAAAACGGGCTTCCAAGCAATTTTGTGTTTAAAGTGCTCCAAGACAATCTGGGAAGCCTTTGGATCACAACATCAAAAGGGTTGGTGAACATGAATCTTTCGACCAACAGCACAACCCTCTACACCAAAGAAAACGGATTGCTCAATGATCAGTTCAATTACAACTCTGGCTACAAAAACTCGAAAGGCAGGATCTATCTGGGTAGCCTCAAAGGGATGATTTCATTCGATCCTGCGCAATTTAAATCTGGCAGCCAGTTTGTTTCACCTTTGTATATCACCGGTTTCCAGGTGAACAACCAGGAACTGGCCATCGGGAATGATAGCTCGGCACTAAAAAAATCCATCGTATTCACCGATAAAATTACCTTACCACACGATCAATCTTCGTTCAGTATTGACTTCGCTGCGCTAGGCTTTACTTCCCCCGAACGCACTCAATATAGTTATAGAATGCGTGGACTGGACAGAGAATGGACGAATATCAACACCAACCGGAAAGTATATTTTACCAATCTTTCGCCGGGAACATATGAGTTCGATGTAAAAGCCCGCAACAACATTTTACTTAGTAATAATGAAAAAAGCATTCGGGTAACAATATTGCCACCATTCTGGGCAACCTGGTGGGCTTATCTTGTATACATTGTTAGCGGCGCAGGGTTGCTTATCTATCTTGTTCGCAGCTATCATCAGCTTCAGGAAGACAAAAAAGAGAAGGAGATATATGAGGCGAAGATAGATTTCTTCACCAACCTTGCACATGAGATCAGAACCCCACTCACGTTGATCAAGGGGCCGGTAGAAAATCTTTCCGAAGTGGCGGACGAATTACCTGCAATCAGGGAAGACGTAAAAACCATGGAAAGAAATACGGGACGACTCATCAACCTGGTCAACCAGATACTCGATTTCCGGCAGACCGAGATGAAAGGGTTCAGTCTTGATTTCGCTATGGTAGATATTCAAAACGTATTGAAAGAAGGTTTTCTGACCTTTGAGCCGTTCGCAAAAAAACGGAAGCTCGACTACACATTGCAACTTTCTGACCGCGATACGAATACGATGGCTGATGAGGAAGCGCTGCGAAAAATATTCAGTAATATTATCGGCAATGCGGTAAAATACGCCCACAGCAAGGTCGTAGTTAAAATGGTAACACCTGGAGATGAGGCTGCCACACTAGAAGTGCAGGTGATGAGTGACGGCCACCTCATACGAGCAGAATTAAAAGAGAAAATATTTGAACCTTTTTTCCGGATCAAGGAAACGGAGAAGGCAAAGGGAACGGGTATTGGATTGTCATTGGCGCGATCGCTGGTAGAATTACATGGCGGCAATATTTATTTGAAAGAACCGGATGGCAGGATGAATATTTTCGTGATCCTATTGCCATTGCAACTTAATAAATCGATTACCGGCACACAAAATACTGATTCCGGAAAACCATTTGAAATTATTCTAGATGAACCCGAACGTTTTGTTAGTGGACGATGATGAGGAAATCCTGGATTTTCTCGAGCGAATTTTAAGTACCAGATACACCATCTTTCGATCCGAGAGTGCCAGGGATGCCCTGGAAACACTTTCGATTGAGACAATCCAGTTGGTGATCAGTGATGTCATGATGCCCGAAATGGACGGATTTGAATTGTGCCGAACAATCAAATCCAACTTTGAATTTTCGCACATTCCCGTAATACTGCTCACGGCAAAAAATACCCTTCAGTCCAAAATACAGGGGCTAGAGCTCGGCGCGGATGCATACATAGAAAAACCGTTTTCGAAAGACCACTTGCTCGCGCAGATGGCTAGCCTTATTGCGAACAGAGCTATGATCAGGGAATATTTTGCCTCCTCCCCTCTGGTGCACATCAAAACCATGGCACATTCCAAGGCTGATGAAAAATTTCTGGAAACGCTGAATGAAACGATCTGTCTGCATATCGAAGACGGTGACCTCGACGTAGAAAGGCTGGCGGGAATTCTGAATATGAGCCGAATAACGCTGTATCGAAAAATAAAAGCGATATCTCATATGAGCCCGATCGATCTCATTGGTATTACGCGGTTGAAAATCGCGGCCGGTCTTTTGGCGGAAGGCGCGCATAAAATTTATGAAGTTGCAGGTATGGTAGGTTTTAAGTCACAAAGCAACTTTGCGAGAAATTTCCATAGGCAGTTTAATATGTCCCCCACGGATTACATCCGTTTGAAACAGGAAGAGCGGCAGAAACTCGTCAGCTAACGGTGATAAATTAAAGATTAAATTGTCTTAATTGTTTAATTTATCATTTTTTATTTTTTACCGCGGTATTGAGTTTCGCTGACACAAAGGTTCCGATATTCCTGCCTACCTCCAGACCAATTTTAATTGCCGGCATATAGTGAATGCCACCATAAAAACGACTTAGCGCTGCTTCATCCGCAGCCTGCCTGAACGAAGTAAAATGCCGGGCCGGCAAGCCGAATTCAGTTTCGGTAGAATCAGTAAAAGGAAAATTATCACCCATTAATCGCGTCAGCACTACGGCCGCACTTGACGAAATAACGCTGTGTCCGCTGGTATATTCGGGGAAAGGAGGCGTTTGAAGCGCCGGCATCCAGTTGCCGTCAATGTACTGGTTGATATAGGTCTCGGGGCGAATGACAATGCTTCTGTATTTTTCGTCCCAGCAACTGATAAATGCATCAGCGACAGTTATGGCGAGGCAAGCATAGGCTTCAAGCGATTTTTTCGTGTCGGCTCCCGCTTTTCTGCACACAATTCTAGTGATATTGATCCAGTGGCCGCCAGGTGAAATTTTTTTTGAAGCGTACATCACATGACCGTTGACATTCATCTTGAAGGGATTGCAGTCCCAGAAATTAGCTATTTCCTTTTGCTCTTCCGTCAGGCTTGATCCGGCTACATAAACGTCTTTCGCATCTTTGAAAAACTGACTTTGCTTTTCAATAGAAAATGGAGGCGGCGGGGCTGGTTTGAACTGGCTTGCCGAGTCGATGACGAAGGTCCTCATCTTGTTCCAGCTTGGCTCGATGGCTTTCATGTAGGAAGGAGGGGTCGGCTTCCATGATGCGGCATCGTTAAGAACGGTATATTTTACAAACGTGCGGGTTTGTGTGTACTGATCTTTGGCTGCCCATGCCAATACATGATTCGCTATTTGGGAACCAAACGATATGGAATTGGAAAACACATCTTCTGCTATTCCGGTTGTCCTAAGTTCCAACAAGAGACTTTTGTAAAAGGTGTCGACCTGTTGTTCTGAAATAACCAGCGCCTTCCCCACCGTGAGGATGGCCTGAACGGCGGCTACGCAAGGATTGTAAGGATTTTTGGGATGGGGGCATGGGCCCAGGCCATGTAGCTGACCCGCAAAGCTGTGAAAATTTTTGTCGTTAGCAACAGCCGCTTCGTAACCTGCAATAGTTATATAGGCATAGGTTCTGGATGCCACTGGCGGTGAATAAATATCGTGCACCATAATATCGGTGATCCGTTTTATGGCGCGGTGAATGAACTCGGCCTCTCCCCTGCCTGCGGAATGTTCGACGGATTGACCGCTGATAAAATGTGGCAAACAGGTAACAAATATTTGCAAAAGGAGAAAGTATTTCATAGCAATCGACGCTTGTTGCCTTTGAAACTGGTGACCTGCACGGAAATGGCATTTCGGGGGACCATGAATTTTCTCGACGACTGTGAAAGATACGAAGAGCCGTAATAAAATTCTACCCTCCTTTTTGTACCATTTTTGTAAACAATGTCTGCTGCAAAATCATCAGGCTTGAGATCAACCCATTTCGATTCAATGGTTCTGTTGCTTCTCGTGAGTGTCACCAGGCTATCCTGATTTTGGGTGGCAATCCAAAGATCGGTATTGTCTTTTGTGTGGATCTTCGCCAACGCCTTGGCATCACCTTTCACCAGAAATCCGGTCTTCGCCAAAGGCAGGGCTTTAAAATCACCCCGACCATCTCCCTTGAGGCAAAGTCCGTTGAAAGCATCGTGACGACCACTGTAGGGCTCCATGCCATAGTCGTTGCCAACCACGATCAGGTCGAGCTTGTCGTCGTCATCGATGTCTTCCGAAGCCATGGCGAACAGGGGGGCCGTTTGCGCCTCGAGCGGCAGCGGATGCATGCTAAATTTACCACCACCTTTGTTTTCGATGTAACAAGAACGGAGATCGGTGGCCACTTTTTTTATCGCGTCCTTTCGGTCTGTACTGGTCCAGAATTTATCCATCGTGGCCAGACCATAATCTTTGTAAGTGGGGTATTTTTTTCTGATCGATACAAGCTGACTGATCAGGTCGTCCTTGGTGTGCATCGGAAAGGGATTCAACGTGCTGTCTTCCGCCATCATATAACAGAACAGCATAGCATCCAGCGATCCGTTGTTATCGAGATCTTTAGCAAATAATGTCATTGGCTGTTTTGCTGTGGCCTTGTAATTGGAGTTCAGTCCCAGGTTTCCGGCCACGTAATCGATGTCGCCATCATTGTCGAAGTCGCCCGAGCTCAGGCTGTTCCACCAGCCTTGATGACTTGACAAGCCGGTATTACTTGTAACATTGATAAACCCCGTCCCGGAGTTCTTTAAAAAAGTCAGCGGCATCCATTCACCCGCGATGATCAGATCAACTTTTCCGTCTTTATCAAAATCCGACCATATTGCATCGGTCACCATCCCGATACTTTGAAGACCGGGGCACCATTTTTTTGTGACATCAATAAATTTTCCACCCTGGTTCTGCAGAAGAAAACTTTTGGGCGTTTCTGGATAGGCTCCGGAAACCACCCTGCCGCCGACAAAGAGATCAAGATCTCCGTCGCGATCGAAATCTGCTGCTTTCACACAGGAACCATTGGAGGTTTCCGATGGAAGCGCATCGGGCGATAAACTGAAGTGGCCATTTCCATCGTTGATAAAGAGCCGGTCCTGCGAGGTGGGATGATCGGGAGGGATTTCATAGCTGCCGGTGACCGTGTACAAATCTTTATCGCCGTCGTTGTCGGCGTCGAAGAAAAGCACACCCATTTCTTCCTGCAGCTCATTGGGGCCCCGGGGTATTCTTGTTGAATCGATTGTAAATTTTCCCTCTTCGTCCTGTATGAAAAATTTTCCGGGGTTTCCTGAGCTCCCGCCCACGTAAAAATCTTCTGTCCCGTTACCGTCGATGTCCGCAACAGCGAGTCCGGGGCCATACTGGCTGAGTTTGTGGGGTAGGGTGCTTTGAATAGTATAATCGACAAAATCCTGTTCGATAGGTTTAAACTCGATCCCACGCTCTGCTTCAGCCTTTTTAAATATACTTTCGCCAGCTTGTGTTTCAGGTAGTGCATTTCCGGCGTTGGCATAATCAAGAGATAGGGTCTGATCGCAGTCGATATTCCTGACAGATTGCACTTTGCCGTCGGGCCATTTAACAGACAGCGAATCTATTTTGGAGATCGTGCCAAGCCCGAAGTGTGCGCGCGCGTCTACTGTAGAGAGATATCCTCGGCATGGCTGGTGTTCGTAATATTGTCGATTGTCGCCATAATAAATGTCGATTGTGGCGCCGAATCCGTTGTAATTGGTCGCCGATCCTTTTAAAACTACAGTCAGTGTATGGGCGGGTGTCTTTGTACTGATTTGGTAAAGTGCGTTCTCGTAAAGGAATGCACGTTCATTGATATTGTTCACGACGAAATCAAGGTCGCCGTCATTGTCCAGATCCGCATATGCCGCCCCGTTAGAGAATGACGACTCCGTCAGTCCCCATTTCTGAGACATGTTTTCGAATAAGAGTCCGTTGACATTTTTAAAACCATAGTTGGAAATATGTACCACCGGCAGGGTGTTGGCCATGGCGAGCGAAAAGGTAGCTTTGCCACCGCCCTGGCGGTTGTCATAGGCGATGTAGTCGAGGTCGGTGACATCTCTCGGCAGACCATTGGTGATGATGAGGTCCCGAAAACCGTCATTGTCGAAGTCGGCGACCAGCGGGCACCAGCTCCAATCGGTTTGGTATACTCCGGCCATAAAGCCGATGTCGCTGAAAGTTTTGTGACCGGAGGGGTTCTTGCCGCTGCTGATTTCGAGCACATTTCTAACGTATTGATGATTGTACCCGTACTTTTCACTGTTGAAATAGTTATAATATTCATTGCCGCTAAGCATTCTTTTTTTGCGAAGATTTGTTTCGGGTAACATTTCCAGCGAGATCATGTCAGCGGAACCGTCGTTGTTGACGTCCACGACGTCGGTTCCCATGGCGTTCCAGCCTGTATGGCGAAAATATTCGGCGAGCCGTTCGGTAAATGTGCCGTCGTGGTTGTTGATGTACAGCAGATCGTTAGAAACAAAATCGTTGGCCACGAAAACATCGGGCCATCCATCGTCGTTGAAATCGGAGATAGACGCAGCGTGACCCCATCCTTCGATCACGATGCCGGCCTGTGCGGATACGTTAGCAAATGTGCCGTCGCCGTTATTTCGATAGAGCCTGTCGGTATTCAGCGCGGATCCGTCCTTCACTTTTGGCCGGAAACGAATGGGCGTTTTAGGATCGTAAAGGGCATTGGTCACCTGGTAGAGGTCGAGGTCACCATCGCCATCATAATCGAAGAAGTAGGCCTGGGTGCTGTAGCCTGTATCCGCCAGCCCATATGATTGCGCCGACTCTTTAAATAGCGGCGTTTTCCCCTTGCCGGCTGCCTGGTTGATATACAGGAGATTGGTGCGAAGAGCTGGATCCTTTCTGAAGGATGCGGACACATAAATGTCCAGCCACCCATCGGCATTGATGTCTACCACCGACACGCCGGTGCACCATCTGCCTTCGCCTCCTGTGCCCGACGCACTTGTTTTATCTTCAAATTGGAGGGCTCCTTTATTAATATAAAGCTTGTTCGACACCATATTGGCGGCAAGGTAAATGTCGGGAAGTCCGTCGTTGTTAAAATCACCGATACCTACGCCACCACCGTTATAAATATTTGCCTGGTTTAAAATGTTGAGGGAGTCGCTTTCTGATAGTTCATTGTTAAAAGTAATTCCCGTTTGGGAAGAAGGAAGAAGTCTGAAGAGGGTTGTATCTTTTTGAGCCGTTGCCAACAGCGGGGTTGTTGCGAGTAAGATGGGCAAAATGCCTTTCAGGCCCTTTACAAACTGAAACATAGTAAACGATTTGATATGGCCTGTGATCAACGACAAGATATTTTGTGGCAGACCGGACTTGCTAAGGTAATTGGGAAAAATTAAATGACATCATCTATTGAGAGTGGCTACCCGAAACATGCAGCTCAACTGCTGTTACCGAGGCAGCCGCAAATTGGAGGGGTTCATTACCATTGATCGTTCTCTCTTTTAATTGCAACATATCTCCGGAAGCGGAAATGATTTCATAACTGGGGTCTGCAGCAATTTCAAAGGCCTTGCAAGATGAAATTTTCATACCCGAGATCAAAAAGTTAGACGATACTGGCCGGGTACGATTGGTATTTACCACATGCAGAAAAATCGTATCGTTCGTCCGGCTAGCAGTTACATCAAGATCGGGTGAGGTACTTTTTATTTTTAAAAAGTGTTTGCCGGTATGATGCCGGTACAACTGCATCACCTTCGCCGTTGGCATCAGAAAAGCTTCGCCGGTTGGTACAGGAATCATCAGCGCGTTCACCTGCCAGCGTGTTCCGCAAAAATCGGCCATAGTTGCGATTTTTAAAACATCGCCATTGCGTTCATGCAGGTTCATTATTCTGGCATACGATACGCCTGCAGCCCATGACGACAAAACCTCACACCGATTTCTTCCGTCGATACTGTAGTGACATTCGGTTAACGCCAATGGCAATTTATAGCGCGCCATCTCGTCTCGCATTTTATTTAATTTTTCCTCATGAATGCGATAGCCATTCATTAGAACGTCCCAGGTTGCAGCAGGATCTTTACGATACTCATTGTTGCGAACGGGCGAGTTCGTCCGACCTTCTCCGGGGTCGAACATGTGGTGAAATGCGATATAATCGATATCCTGACCGGCTTCTTCCATCATGATTTTTGCCCAGCCGCTGTCGCCCCAGCCGATCAGCTTTAACTCTGGATCAACGGAACGCAGCGTCTTTGCGAATTCCGCGGTTTTTTTTGCTGCCGTCAGGTTATCAAAGCCTTTGCCCGGTCGATAAGAAGTTTCATTGCCAATCTGCCAATGTTTGATGCGCAAGGGCTCCTTGAAGCCGTGCGCGATGCGATCTTTGTTAGAGGGATTGTTGCAATAGTCCACCCAATCCGCCGCTTCTTTCGCATCCCCTATCCTGTTCTCACCTCTGCCATTTGTTGCATAGCGAGGCAGTCCATCGGATTCAAAATTCACACACACCAGGGGTTCGGCATTCCCAACGCGCCTGCAGAAATCAACAAATTCTGCCGTGCCTATCTGACTTGTTTCCATGCCGCCCCAATCGGTATTGTAAAAAGGGATGCGTTGGTTGCGGGGTCCTACTCCTTCGCGCCACTTGTAGTAAGCGCTCATATTTCCTCCCCACCTCATCATGCCAGGGGAAAGCTCCTTCGTAACGTTAATAACGGTTGGCTTCCAGTCGTGTGTTGCGTGATCCCATGCAGCTTCTACCGAGCTATCGGTGGTGCCAAGTGGTTCCATGAATTGCATATACAAGAACGGACTCAATTCAAATAACGGTGTTGCATCAATCTCGATAACGCCGGTAGATGGTGTCAACACCCTTGATGCCGCCACCTTGCTTTCAAGGGCAATAGATGCACCGCCTACACCGCCTATTTTAAGAAAATGTCTTCTTTGCATAGAAAGTTTGTGGACTGGATTTTTAAATGGCTTTTATTTTGACTTTGCGAGCTTGGGATTAGCGCCAACTGTCTTTAGGATTCCAACTAGTATTGATTTCCAAACCAGGTTAAAGAATGATTTGTCGTTTTCCCTGACAAATTGCTCGGTGGGATTTCTCGGCTTTTCATTGCCGGAGGGGTTACTGCCTTTAATTACGAAGGAATTGATCACAAAACCCAACAAGTTTCTTTCCTTCATTCCGTCCTTTTTGTCATCATCCTTTTTGAGGGGTACGACCTTAAGATCGTCATACAGTAAAAGGACAGTTCCTTTCCCCAGCTTATCATTTCCGTCGACGTGTGCCTGAAGACTTTTGATATTTAAACTTTTGATAGAAAACAATCCTAACCCATTTGCCACTTTTTCCAGCTGTTCCTTCTTAATTTTTGTCAATTTCATATCAACCTGAAATATTCCTTCCTTATAATGCGCAAGATCGAATGAGAAGTCACTTTGCATTGGGGCATCACGCATAAAGAAACTTTGTGCACTTACTCTCATATATGGATCTTTTCCTATCTCTCCCGCCTGATTAGTAATATTTGAAATGGTTCCGCTTGTATTATCGAAGGAAATTTCGGCCGATTTCCCTGACTTCGGATTGTATTCTTCATATTGCAGATCCAGCCCGGCAACCTTTATCTTATTGATCTTCACGGGAAGCTCCAGTTTCATCAAAAGCTGATGAGGAAAACTGCCCACTTTACTCTTTTGAGGCGCGGGAAGCGAACGATTCATGTACACTTTAACTTTGCTGTCAGAGATCTTTATCGTGTCGGCAGTCAATCCATCTTCATTTAAAAGATCCCACCAATTAATCTGGTTGATGCCCATACTCCCTACAGTTATATCGTATTGTTCCTTGCGGAAACCTGTGGCCTTATCAAAGGCTGTTCTGCTCATCGCCGGCTTTAAAGAAAAACCGGTAATTTCCATCGTATTCTTAGGCGCTGAGATACTGACAGCATCTGCTTTTAAAAAATAAAACCCGTCTGATGTACGAAATGAATAATCCTTTAATGAAATCATTGCCTCTTTGGCGAAAAGAAACCGGGTTGTGTCATACTCGGTTGTTGCATCAATCAGTATTTTATTGAAGTGGATTGACACATCTTTCAATTCGGATGTCTTATTTGTCATCGCCAGATTGTGATGGATAAAGCCAGCGTCTTTTATATTCAGCGTATCCAGCGAAAATGAACTGATTTGATCGGCGAGTTTCCTGTGAAGTGATGTTGTGTCTTTTCTTTTTTCGGAATTGTATTTTCTTTTCTTATGAAATACTTCAATAGTTGGGTTTTCGATATTAAGAAGGTTTAAATGGATCGATTTTGTATCCAGGAGATCTGTTGGATCCAGACCATCAATGTAAAGGGTATGCAATGTTATCCTGAAAACATCATCAGGGGCCTCTTCCGCCGAATCCATTTTAACCAGTACCGATGAATCCACATCGAGTGAAGCATTCACAAGCCCAATCCTTGATTTTACCACGTCTACTTCAATTCTATCGATACTGAGCCGGTACAGGCTGTCGGTGCCCTTGAGAACCAATGACTGTAGTTTGGCTATTATCTGTGGCTCGAAATCGCGCAGGTTTCGGGTTTGTAAATAGATAAAGATGGCGGCTCCAAGAACAGCAATGACGATTAGCGATATGACATATTTTTTTTTCATGAGGGCAGACCTATCCGCCGGTCTGATTGTGTAAGTTGGTACCGAAAATAGCCTGAAAAAAGAACGTTACGAAATTCCCTTTACTGGGGTAGGTTTTTGCACAAGGAAATATATGTGCGAATAGAGCTGTCAGATCAGTTCGTCGTACCCGAAGAGTTTTCACGCAAATTTTGAAACGAATAAATCTTCCGCATATCCAAAAAGCACTGAAAAAATGCATCAATTTCGATAAAACCTTATAAATTAACCGGAATGAGGCCAATAGTCCAGATATCACTAGATCTTACAAACATCGATGAGGCGCTGGAAACAGCCAGCATCGCCATGCGTGCCGGCGTCGACTGGCTGGAGGCTGGTACTCCATTGATACTTGCCGAAGGATTGAATGGAGTGAGAAAACTCCGGCAAGCGTTTCCGGGTGTCCCAATAATCGCTGATCTCAAAACTATGGACGGCGGATATCTTGAAGCTGAAATGATGGCGAATGCGGGCGCCACCCATGTTGTGGTTATGGCCCGCGCCCATGAAGAAACCATAAAATGTGTGGTGAAAGCCGGTAAGGATTTTGAGGTCAAAGTAATGGGCGATAATCTCGGCTGTCCGGACATGGTTGCCGCTGCAAAATGGCTTGAGGACCTAGGCTGCGACTTTGTAATACATCATATAGGTTATGACGAGCGTCGCGGCATTGCAGCAAGCGGCCGAAGAATGCCTAGTCCGTTAGACCAGCTCAGGGATGTAGTAGCTGCTGTCAGTGTTCCTGTGCAAGCGGTTGGCGGGTTAACGCTTGAACAGGCGATCCTTTGTCCCTCATACGGAGCTCCCCTTGTTGTATTGGGCGCACCCCTCACCATCGACGCAGATCAGTTCAGGACAGCAGGCGGCAACCTTGAAGAATCGCTCACAATGATCTGCAAGGCAATTCATGATGGAATCGGGGCGAAGTAAAATATGGGTTCATAATTTCTCATCGAATGCAAATTAATACTTTCAGCCGACGACCGGGTATTTGGATTCGACCTTCCGCCCACCCTGGCTTTGAACTTTTCAGATTTGTTAGCTTCGCAGGACTATGACTGGATTTTTTGACCTGGTAAAAGATAAAATACAGCTTTCGGACCAGGGGAAAGAAGCATTTCTAACTGTAATGAGAAACGAGGGTTATCCAAAGGGGCATATCATGGTAAAGCCTGGAACTGTTTGTCGTTCTCTATTCTTTGTTGAAAGCGGTCTTACGAGAACTTTTTACTACAAGGACGAAAAAGATGTAACAGACTGGTTTAGTCCGGAAAATTCAATTGCTTGTTCGATCGTTTCTTTTACCACCCAAAAGCCAGACAGAAGAGGCATTGAACTGCTGGAAGATTCCAGCTTCTGGATACTGGGCCATGACGATTTGGAAAGACTTTGTGATCACCATCATGAGATTGAACGATTCGCCAGGATGATTACCGCATATGGAATGATATTGGTTCAGGAACGTTTTGATGAATTGCATTTCTCAACAGCCCCCCAACGATATAAAAAACTGTTGGACAGTCAACCGACAATTTTACAAAGAGCCCCGCTTGGCATGATTGCCTCCTACCTGGGGATTACACAGGAAACATTGAGTCGGATACGTTCGCAACATAGTTTTTGACAAATATCAAAAATTCGTTTGCATACCAACAGGAACTTTGCTGTCAAATAAAAATTTATGCGACTCACAGCAATTGAACGTCCAAAAGGATTTATACTGAAGTTATTTTACTGGATCAGCAAAAAGCAATACGGCAAGGTGCTGGCGGCATTGAAAGTCATTTACGCACGCAGCAAACCGATTTTGTTCGCGTCCATGAAGATTTTATCGACCGACAATAAACTTTCACTGCCCAAACAAACAAGAATTCTTATCAGGTACTTTACTTCCAATCTGAACCAATGCCCCTTCTGCGCCAATGCGATGCGTTACCAGGCGCACAAGGCCGGTATCGACAGGGCACAGTTAAAAGAAATCCTCCAATTCGAAAAAAGTGAACGATTCAGTGACAAAGAGAAGGCAATGCTCTCATACGTCAGGGATGTCAGCAGCAACAAAACAACCACCGACGAAATCTTTCAAAACCTGCAACGATTTTATTCAGATCAGGAAATTATAGAGATCACCTGGGTCAACGCCTCCGAGAATTATTTTAACCTGATGGCCAAGCCGATGGGACTTGAATCCGACGACCTCAAAGCGAGGTCGCAGCAGCGGGAAATACTACTTCAAACTTCGGTCCCTTAAGAGTAATAATATTAGGAATGTAAAGTCATCCGGACAGTACATAACGCTTGTGGAGGTAGCATTATTCTGCATGGCAGCGCCAGAGCCATTTACCGAATGACAAAAGAACATAGGAGACTTAGGGAAAAACCAATGCAAATCGTCTTTTCGTACCCCCTGAGAAGTGTTTTTGTCAAATTTAAAAAAATAATATATCTTCTGTTTTTATCACCCATATTTTATTTTTTATGAGACCCCTCCTCCTGTTCGCCATGGTAACTGCCATTGCCTGCAACCCCCAAAACAAAGAAGAAACACCCACCGCCGACTCAACATCCACCTCTTCCGCCGAAGTCCCGCAAGCCGAAGTTGTGCTTCCATACGAAGCGCACTACTCCGCGAAATTCGAAATGGGAAAACCCGAGCATGTCAGGATCGTTGGCGAACTCTGGAAAAGCTTTGATAACAATACACTGGACGATTGCAAAAAATACTTTTCCGACTCAGCGTATATGTTGTTTGCCGATGGCGCCGAATTGCGGGGATCTGTAGACAGTATTATTAGTGCCGCAAAAATGGTGAGAGGAAAGTATTCTAAAGTACGTAGCGAGGTGGCTGCCTGGTTCCCCATAAAAAGTACAGACAAAAATGAGCATTGGGTAGGCGTGTGGGGCTGGGAAGTAGAAACTGTGAAAGGCAAAACGGATTCGGTAAATCTTCACGAAATCTGGCAGTTCAATAACGACGATAAAGTTGTAGCTATGCGACAGTTCGCCGGCAAAATGCCGACCACTAAAAAATAAGTTGGATTTTATTTCTAGCCAGTACCAGCAAGTTAAATTCGCTGGATAGCAATGTAGTGCAGATATATGTGAAAGCGCCCCGCGGACATATTCTGTCGACTTTCCATGCTGGCCATGAACTTGTTGGCTACCATTTAGCCTGGCAACTAGCTGACTTTATTTTCCGGAATTCATTAACCTTTGCTGATGTCCAAAAAGTCGATTTCTGCCTGTAGCTTTTTTTCCTTTTTGATTCTTTTTCTGCTAATTGCCGAAATTTTATTCGGCCAGGCCAAACGCACCATTTGGCTCAGTTCCCTGGACCTGGAAAAAATGCACCAGACCTCCGGCAAGCCAAAAATATACACCGATACCAGCAGGGCATTAATGTCGATAGCAAACCAACCTTTTAAAAACGGCCTGGGAACGATTGCAAAAAGTCTGATCTGGCTGGAAGTTAAAAAGGGTGTTGAGCGATTAATGCGCAACAGTTGATACACTTTCGGACAACACATTTATCATGGTAAAGAATATGGAAGACGGCAGCAGGGCTATTGGCTTGTGTAACAAAGGTGAGTGGCCTGAGAACATCACCGTTCGTTGGACTGATCTGAATATCGAACCAAACCAGCGTGTTCGTGATGTCTGGCGCCAGCAAGACCTGGGTAGTTTCCATAACGACTTTTCAACGAGGGTGCCCCGGCATGGAGTCGTGCTGCTCCGTACTAATCCTGGAAAGGAATAAAGACACACACATCAATAAAACTATTGGTCCACTGCTTCGATTATTCAATTTGTTTCAATTTCCAAAACAATAGACGGGCGTGAGCAATTATTCATCGTGCTATTTTGCAAAGGCTCTTCACAACGATTCAATTACCTCACTTCTCGGACTGCTTTGGCAGGTCAGTTTCAGGTGAAAGATGTTTTTGCAAAAGGAAAAATTTCAGTAAATTCAAAAAATAAACCGGTGAATATGCATAAAATGCTCGTTCTGTCTTTAGTCATTCTTGTTATCGCATTCTGTTCTCTAAGTTTTACTGACGAACCAAAATTCAAGAACCTAAAAGTGCTAGACAAGAACATCAGTCATGATGAATTGGAAATAATCATGAAACAATTCAAGACTGCTTTGGGTGTCAAATGCAGTTTTTGCCATGCACAAAGCAAGACTGATCCCAAGAAGCTGGACTTTGCAAGCGACGAAAAAGAGCATAAAGAGATTGCGCGTGGAATGATGCGGATGACAAAACGTATTAACAGAAAATATTTTAAGGACGATAAGGAAGGGAAGATAACCTGCTATGCCTGCCACAATGGACAAGAAGAGCCTAAAGACCCCCCAAAGGAAGTACTTGAAGATTGATAACCCATTTACCGGATTGCCGGTTGAATTTGTTCGACTGAGAAAACTTTACGGTCTTCGAGAACCAGCGTTTTCGTCACCATTCTTACCGAAACAGCAGTTCTCTTCTGGTTTAAGAATAGTACCCTGTTATTACTCATTCACACATCTTCAAAATTGCAGCTTCCTTGAGCAACAAAAACTCAATTGATAAATTGCTTCCCTTGCAAAAGCAAACAGGCTCCCGTAATGTCCTTGCTGTTGGGCGGGATGGCAGCCTGGTGAACACCAAATTTTGAATCATCAGGAAAGAGAATATTCATGGCTCATCCTCAAAAAGAGGAAGGATTGAGCAAATTGTACTTAAGGTTAAGCTAGTCAAAATAAAATATCATGAATAATATTAACAATCTAATCAGGAATCGTCGGGCGTTTCTGAAAAATTCAAGCATTGCCCTGATCGGCAGTACACTTGCCTATCATTCCAGTGTGTCTGCTCCATTGGGCAATACAAAAAAAGCTACACTCAAAGTTGGCCTGATCGGTTGTGGCGGCAGAGGAACAGGTGCTGCATTACAGGCATTGCAAGCCGACCCCGATGTGGTATTGACCGCCATGGGTGACGTTTTTCAAGATCGATTAGACGAATCGTACCAGGAACTCATTAAAGAAGTTAAAGACAAGGTGAAAGTAGACAAGCAAAATAAGTTCGTCGGCTTTGATGCCTATTTAAAGGTCATCCAATCCGGTGTAGATGTTGTGTTGCTAACTACACCTCCCGCTTTTCGGCCAGATCATTTGATCGCTGCCATAGATGCAGGCAAGCACGTTTTTTGTGAAAAGCCCGTTGCTGTTGACGCCCCAGGGGTGCGTAAAGTTTTAGCCGCCGCCAAAAAAGCGCAGGAGAAAAAGCTTTCCTTAGTTTCGGGTTTTTGCTTTCGGTATGATTTAGCCAACCGGGCATTTTTTAAAAGGATTTTGAATGGAGATATTGGTGAGATCAAAACAGTATCTACGTTTCGGAATGGAGGGGAACTTTGGCATAAACCCCGGCAGCAGAACTGGTCAAATATGACAAATCAAATGCGAAACTGGTATTATTACAATTGGCTTTCGGGAGATTTTCTCGTTGAAATGGCCGTTCACAGTTTAGATTTGATGTCCTGGGCCATGGGCGATAAAATGCCCATCAGAGCTACCGGTACGGGTGGTCGACAGGTGAGGGTGGATGATAAGTACGGTAACATATATGATCATTTTGCCCTGGAGTTTGAGTATGCAAAAGGTGCAAAAGGATTTCACTTTGCCCGGCAGCAAGAAAAAACCTCACATCGCAACAGCCTTGATATTCTGGGCACAGACGGTTCTGGAGTGATGAACGTCGGCAGTAAGCAGGAAATTATCGGGAAACATCCCTGGGAATATTCGGGTCCAACGAACGACATGTATCAAACGGAGCACGATGAACTCTTTGCTTCGATACGCAATGGTAAGCCGATGAATGACGGTGAGTGGATGGCTAACAGCACAATGATTGGTATTTTAGGCCGGATGGTCGCTTATACCGGACAAACAATAACCTGGGAACAAGCTTTAAATTCCAATGAAACTCTTGGACCCAGAACCGAGGATTATACCTGGGATCTTAACTGGAAAGGCCCGCCCATTGCCAGACCGGGTATCTCCCAGTTCAGTTGATGATTTGATAAAACTATCCGGAAATGAGATTGATCATAAAATTTGCATTTTTCTTCCTTCTTATATTTAACAACAATTGCCTGCTGCATGCACAATCCATTTTGTTCGGCAGTGAAATTAAACTTAGCCAGGTTAAGCCGGGTGCAAAGAACAAAGAGAATCCACTGAACTGGATAAACGTGAATACGAAGCCCGAGACCTGGAAAAGGAATAACGATGTACTAATATGTACGGGTCGGCCCATTGGCATTATGCGCTCAGAAAAGCAATACGAGAATTTCATCCTGCAGATTGAATGGAAGCATATGGAAGCCGGTGGTAATTCGGGTGTGTTTGTATGGAGTGATGCGAAGCCGGATGAAGAATCCCGTTTACCCGGAGGGGTCGAAGTACAAATGCTGGAACTTGACTGGGTTAATCAGAACGTTCAGAACGGAATAAAACCGCCCATTGCATACGTACATGGTGAATTGTTTGGTGTTGGAGGGGTAGAAACTGTTCCGGATAATCCCAGGGGGACCAGGAGCAAGTCAATTGAAAACCGATGCAAAGGAAAAGGGGAATGGAATAGTTATACGGTTGTGTGTACAGATGGAGTGATTAAACTCTCAGTGAACGGCAAGTTCGTAAATGGTATCAGCAAGTCAACTGCAAGAAAAGGATATCTGTGCCTGGAATCAGAAGGTGGAGAAATTCATTTTCGGAATCTACAAATTATAGAGCTTCCCTGAGGCGATCAACTTCACATTATGTGTTGGACGCAGGACTGTTAAGTAGATAATTGTTTGCTCTCACCAAAAGAATGATGGCATTTTCTGATAATGCCTCAAACCCGACGCCTTGTTTGCTAAATCTCCTCAATGCTTCATTGGTTTCCAGCAACCTGTTTTCCACTTCGAAGGCTCCTTGTATCACATACACAAAAAAGCTCTGAGCAGCTCACCCATATTCATTGTCCCCTCCTTTCTTCATAAGTAATCCGCACCTCAAAAACGACTAAAAACACCCTCTAACAGCGACAACCAACCGAGTCTTGCGAGCCCCATGACAGAAGAGAAATTGTTAATTTCGTAACAATCATGGTCCAAGAGGGGGCTAATTCCGACTAACCTCAATGAAATCTCCTAAATATGATTGATTCAGGACAACAAATTAAAATCAATCAAGGCGTTTCCGGGACCCGGAATATTACGCCAGTAATGAGTTCATTGCAGAACTGGATACAACGCCCGCGATCGAGCGCCGGCCAAGGGGTCTTAAAAGCAATTGTCATACATTGCAACTCTCAACCCCAACCATGGATAAGGCCGGGCCAATAGTTATCATTGATGACGATCCTGATGATCAGGAAATAATTAAGGAACTTCTTGAAGAACTCATCGGGCATCAGGAAATTGTGATTTTCGATAACAGTGATGAAGCTTTAAACTTTCTAAGGAAGCCCGAGGTTAAGCCCTTTCTTATCCTGTCTGATATAAAAATGCCCATATCTGGCGGCTTTGAACTTAGAAAGGAAATATTCGATGACACTGACTTGCGTGAAAAATGCGTCCCTTATATCTTCCTCACGACTGGTGCAGTTCCTGAGGTTATCAGGGAAGCATATGGATTATCTGTGCAAGGGATATTTCAAAAAGCGAATTCGGTTGGAGAATGGAAAAATCAGCTCAAGAAAATTGTAGATTATTGGCTGGAGGCAAAATCTCCCAATCGGTTTTAGAAATGCCGGGACACGCACAGGCAACCGGCTCCTTTTTTCATTAAATACCTACTCTTTTTGCCGTTGCTTTGTACAAATCACTAATTTCGCATCAAGTCAGGCTCCTGACGGTACCGCCAGAATGGCGAGGGTTATTCACCATTTACATCTTTGTAAGGAAAATTATTTAAGCAATTTAACCATCATGCAATGTCGGTTCTAAACACATGCACGTTTGAGTTTGATGGCAAGAAATATTCCTTTGAAACGTTCTTAAATGATGAGAGGGAATTCTGCCTGTTTATTTCGGACAAATCATTAGCAAAGCTGATTGGTTGCACAAATTTCGCGTTTGATATTTGTCAATCCTCAGAAATTGACAAAGTAATTTTCCTCTCGACGAATAAAGATGCAACGCAGGTTAGAACTGTGCTAAGTATTATACGCGCCACATTATTCGAAGAATTAAAGAAAGAGCCGTTCAAGGGAGATTTTGCGAACGCTTCAATCTTTCTCCGGGCCTTTTTGTGATAAGATCAATTTATTAACTCTTTCCAGCGATTGCTGGCCATTCTCTCTCTCCTCAGAAAGAATAATGAATCCCTGGTTTTCTAACCGGGGATTCGACAATTATAAGGGCCTAAGCGGCCAGTGTTCATTTGTCGTAATAATATCACTTTCAACAAAGATCTTTAACGAATGCCATAGATAAGAAAACCAATGACACTAATATTAACAAGACATCCGCGCCGGGAATTAGTGTTATTTATCCTTGATTTATTCTTATTGCGGTAAATACGGTATTAAACCTAGTATATTCCTATACATGAAATGAAACATTAGCATTAACTTTCACTAAATCATTATGAAAGACCAAATCCAATTCCATTAGTCGGAAATGACTATGATAAACATTCAGATTTCGAATACCTACCTAGAAATAGACCCCGCTATAGCGGGGTTATTTTTTGATACGAATTGTTGACGAAAGTTTTAACGCGAAGTTGACCAATAGATCAACAACCGACGGAAAACATTCAGTTGGATATCAATCGCGCTTTATCAGGCTTACGTGCATTGATGTAACTTGCCAAATGATGCCCGGTTTTTGACTTAGGATGCTTTATCAGATCACTTACCAGGCCTTCGAAGACCACGCTCCCACCATCAGACCCTCCACCTGGCCCCATGTCGATTACCCAGTCGGCCTGGGCGATCACATCCAGATTGTGTTCTACAATGATGACGGTATTGCCGCGATCCGCAAGCCGGTGAAAAGTAGACATCAGTTTTTCAATATCCGATGGATGCAGTCCGGTGGTGGGTTCATCAAAAACAAATAACCGGCCCTGTTCATCGAATTCCATTGCCAGTTTCAAACGTTGCCGCTCCCCTCCCGAAAAGGTACTAAGTGGCTGCCCCAGGGTCATGTAATCAAGTCCCATTTCGCTAATACGATTCAATAGCTCTCTGTTGTCTCCTTCAAAAAAATCACTTGCTTCGGCAACAGTCATCTGAAGGAACTGAATAATATTTTTCCCTTCCCAGGTATAGGACAAAACTTCCTTTTTATAGCCCGTACCCCCACACATATCACAGGTATCCTCCACCTCGTCCATAAAAGCGAGGTCGAGCGTGATCACGCCCAGGCCCCGACACTGAGTGCACGCGCCTTCGGAATTTGCGCTGAACAGTGAGGAGCTGACGTCGTTTGCTTTTGCGAATGCTTGCCGAAGCACGTCAAAGATGCCCGTGTAAGAAGCAAGATGTGATCGCCTCGAGCCGCGCAGCAAACCCTGGTCAATAAGCCTTACATTGGGGTGCTGCAGGGGCAGTTCCTGGTTGATCAATGAGCTTTTTCCGGAGCCAGCCACTCCGGTCACGGCTGTAATAACGCCCTGGGGAATTTTAACGGTCACATTTTTCAGATTGTGCAGGCGTGCATTCCGTATGGTTAAAAACGTCTTCGAATGGCGCGGATGCTGATTTAGCGTCCTGTTCATACGCCAAAATCTTCCCGTCAACGTATCGGCATCTCTCAGTCCGCTCCGTGTTCCGGCATAAACAATATTTCCGCCATCTTTCCCTGCCCCGGGACCCATATCCACTACATTATCAGCAATGTTTACGATATCGGGATCGTGTTCAACAATTAAGACCGTGTTGCCCTTGTCGCGAAGCTGTATAAGAATGTCGCTCAAACGGGCTATGTCATTGGGGTGGAGACCGATGCTGGGTTCATCAAAAATATATAGCATCCCGGTGAGACTGCTTCCCAAGTGCCTGACCATTTTTATTCGCTGGGATTCGCCTCCGGACAATGATGAAGTTTCGCGGTTTAACGAGAGGTAATTCAAACCAATATTCTCTAGATGAGCGAGCCTGGCAAGCAGCTCGTCCAGCACGGCTCTCACCATGGCTGTTCCTGATTTTCTTCAGAAATTCGATGAGGTCACCGATTTGCAACCCACTACTTTCAGCGATATTCTTTCCCTGAATTTTACAACCAAGCACATCTTTATTCAGTCTTGCTCCTTTACATTCCGGGCAAGTATGCCGGTAAAGTATTTCCCGTAATTCCTCCTCTTTTCGCCTCGACTCTTTGGTTTCCTTTTTTAAGAAACTACGTTTGATTCGGGGGATGACCCCCTCATACAACATTGTCTTTCCCCATGCCTTCGTCGGTTTTTTTGGCTTATGCTCATCAGCGTACAACAGCATGTGCTTCTCTTCTTTCGAAAAGTTTTTGATCTTTTTATCATTGTCGAAGTAGCCTGAGTTCACATACCGCGTCCATCTCCAGCCACCAGGCTGAAAAGCCGGGAACCCAATCGCCCCTTCATTCAAGGATTTGTTTTTGTCAATCAATGCATCCAGGTGGATGTCGGTGACCGTTCCCAGTCCCTCACAGACCGGACATATTCCCTTTGGATTATTAAAGGAAAATACCATGGAGTATCCGACGAAAGGCTCGCCTATACGCGAATACAAAAGACGCAAAAGAGTATAAATATCAGTGACGGTGCCTACCGTGGATCGGGCAGTGCCGCCGAGCCGTTTCTGATTGATAATGATTGCGACGTTGAGGTTTTGAATGGAATCAACTTCCGGATGTCCATAATGTGGCATTCGACTTCGAATGAAGCTGTCATAGGTCTCATTAAACTGCCGCTGAGCCTCGGCGCCGATAGTTTCAAATACAAGGGATGACTTTCCCGAACCCGACACGCCTGTAAAAACGGTGATCTGATTTTTAGGAATCTCGATGGATATATTTTTTAGATTGTTCTCCCGTGCACCTTTGATCCGGATACTGTCCATAGGTTTATTTTCTGGGAACGCTAAGAAAATCATGCCGGATCCGAAGACATATTTCATTTTGCCTTAAGCGATCCACGACCATACTTATCTTTGTAGTCGCGTGGCGTCATGCCCACATGCCTTTTGAATACCTTTCTGAAGAAGCTCATGTCTTCGTAGCCACACTTCATTGCAATTTGTTCTATGCCATCATTTTTGTTCTCAAGCATCTTTTTCGCGTTTTCAATTCTAAAACGCTGCAAATATTCCAGCGGTGTGTTGCTGGTTGCCTGTTCAAAGCGCCGGATCAGGTTCCTGGGGCTCATGCTGCTGATACCCGCCATCTCCGTCATAGTGATGCTTTTATTATAGTTCTTCTCCATATACTTTTGTACCGTGGCAATCGCTTCGTCAGCATGGTTGTTTTGAAATTGAAAAATGGAAAAGCTCGTTTGCGGTTGCTGATGCACATTTATCATCAAAATTTTGGAAGCAGTAATTGCAACCTCATGCCCACAAAACTTTTCGATCAGGTATATCATGAAGGTGGTAAAACTAAAAGCCCCTCCGCAGGTGTAGATCTTACCCTGATCAACGATAACTTTATCATCCTCTAATATCACCTGCGGATAGTTCTTTCGAAATAAATCGGCAAACATCCAATTGGTCGTCGCTTTCTTTCCATTTAATAGCCCGGTAGCAGCCAGTAGAAAACTGCCTACGCAAATACTGGCGAGTTCACTACCCAATTTGTGTTGCTGTCTGAGCCAGTCAATAATTCTCGCCTCGTTTTGGACTACCTCCTCAATTCTGGTGGAGAACATGGCCGGGACAATGACCAAATCATATAAATCCTTCCGGGTCATCTTCTGTTGCGCCGTTTCACTAAACGGCGTTCTCCAAAAAATACCCTTCTTCTCCGAGATAAATTCAATTTGAAAGTCAGCGTTTAAGTCCTTGCCTGTGACAACAGGATAGGTTCTCATTAAAGCTGCAAAAATATCAGCAGGTCCGCTTACGCTTGTTGCTACAGCATACCTGTAATTCAGGATCCCAATTCTCATACGACTGAATGTGTTTGAGTTTCTAAAAGTCTATCTGCATCTAAATTACTGGATTTGTCACTTTCGCCCTCTTTATTGTCAGTTTAGCCAACGATGACCGAAACCAGGGGATGCTATTTTTGTTTGGCAAATCAATTGAAGAGTTTGCTTCCTGAAAAATTAGAAAGGAAAAACAAAAAGGATGAAAAGAAGAGATTTCAATTACAGAATTTCGGTTGCAAATACGCCTGGAGAAGTATTTGATAAAATATGTATGGTTTCAGGATGGTGGACAACTGAAGTCGAAGGCGTAATTGAGAGACTGCACGACGTGTTTACAGTTTATTTTGGCGACAGCTTCGTAAAAATGGAGGTGACAGAAATAATTCCGGGGGAAAAGATGTCGTGGCTGATAAAAAATTGCTTTTGGTCCTTCCTTCAAAATAAAACCGAGTGGAACGCAACAACAATCATTTGGAATATTACCTCTAATGGCAAAGTAACGGAACTAAGTCTAACCCATCTTGGCCTTATTCAGGGAACAGAGTGCTTTGAAATTTGTCAGGAAGGATGGGGCTTATATGTGGGCAACAGCTTGTTTCAACTCATTACCGAAGGGAGGGGAATTCCTTTTGAAAGCGGCCAGAAAGAAGGTGATTGCAGAAATTAAAATCAATTCAATAAATCAAAAATAAAATAAAGATTATGGCAGAAATCAGACACAATGTAGTTATAAAAGCTATTCCGGAAAAAGTTTACCAAGCGGTTACAACCCAGGAAGGGCTCGAGAGTTGGTGGTGCAAAGAAACCACAGCCAAACCAGAGTTGGGATTCGTAAACATATTCATTTTCTGGAAATTCCGTAACGAAATGAAGGTGACCGAACTCATTGCTAATAAAAGAACGGGATGGGAGTGCATCAATTCAATAGACGAATGGATTGGAACGAAAATATCATTTGACCTTGAAGAAAGAAATGGAAATACAATAATGAGATTTACCCACGGAGGCTGGAAGGCGATTACCGACACCTATGCCGGTTGCAACTATGACTGGGCTCAATTTATGAAAAGCCTGAAGACGCTTTGTGAAACTGGAACAGGAACGCCTTCTTAGGAATACAATTATCAATTTTAAGTTATCGGAATAACCGACAAAAAAAGAAATTATGAAAAAACAGGATTTTACAACTACAATTGTAGTTGAACAAACGCCAAACGAGGTATTTAATGCCATCAACAACCCCATGGCCTGGTGGTCAGGGGAATTTACAGGCAACACACAGAAACTTAACGATGAGTTCACCTATCGTTATAAAGAATTCCATGTCTCAAAACAGAGAATAATTGAAATGATCCCAGATGAAAAAGTGGTGTGGCTTGTTATTGAAAGTCAACTAAATTTTATCGAAGACAAAAGAGAATGGAATGGCACAAAAATCAGTTTTGAAATCTCCCCTAAGGGCGACAAAACCCAACTTTGCTTTACTCACGAGGGATTGCTTCCCGAAGTCGAATGTTACGACAGCTGTTCAAATGCATGGAGCGAACTTATTCAGCAAGGTTTGTTTAGCCTGATTACCACAGGTAAGGTCAGGAAGGTAATGTTAGGGTAAAGTTTCTACCCATTAGGAATCCAGATTAAATTCTGGTTCGACGAGATTTGCCTGAACCAATTCGGAAAACGCTCTTCAGTGGCACGTATTTATAACTACTATTACAATAATAATCTTTAAACAATGACAACTACAAACAACAAAGTACTGACAACTCAGGAAGTTGCAGCCCGTTTCCACGAACTTGCCCAACAGGAAAAATGGTTTGAAATCCAGGACGAATTTTTTTCGGAAGATGTCAGGAGCATAGACCCTACTAATTCTCCCTACTTTGGATATGCAGAAGGCAAGTCAGCTGTTCGCAAAAAAGGGGAAGATTTTGGAGGTCGGATAGAAGCGGTCCACAGCCTTCTAACAACGGCACCCCTGGTTACCGGCAATCATTTTGCTGTGGGAAGAGAGAAGGATATCACCGTAAAACCACATGGAAGAATCCATATAAAGCAGATAATGATGTATGAAGTGACGGGATGGACAAATTGTGCTGGAGCAATTCTTCTATTAAAACACAACCGATCAGATTGCAGGCACGCCCGGATACTGCATCTGCCCGCTCTTATTCATTTCCTTATGTAAATAGGCGTTGGCATCATGTGAAAGTGCAGACTTAGGAAGCCATTGCCACCAGGCGCCCAAATCTCTTTGAATAATATTTTCATAGAATTTGGGCAACTGATTTGATTCACCCTCAAATTCGGGACTTGTTCCCCAATTCGAACCATGATTCAATTCCCGGCAACAGGGCGATAAACCCATTATTACGCAAAACTTTCAAATGACTCTCTGTAAGAACTGACAGGCTGCTCTCTGCAATAAAACGAAAGCTTTTGAGCGGGGCAGCCGATGCAATCGCGTCCATATTTTCTTCAAAGCGTATTCCGAAATTCGGATCATGCCAGGCTACAAGGGGCTTTTTGAATTTGGTGAGAAGAAACTGAAGGTCTGCTTTCATCTCCTGAAAATCGAATGGCTGGTAAGTCACCGTGGAGTCAATACAGAAAGAACAGGTATAAGGACAGCCCAAATAGAAGGCAGAAACAGAAAGAGAAAGAGGGCAGAAACAGGAACAGAAAGAGGACAGAAACAGAAACAGAAACGGGTCTGTAAATCGAACTGTGTCAAAAATAATTTTGATCAAGATTCAAATCTCAGTGCCCGCCTTCACCCGCAATCTTACTCCGCCGAAGCTGACGGAGGCAAACTAGGGAGGACGCGGTCATCATGAAAGAGAACGAGATTCGCACAGATACGTCCCTCCCCTCTCTTCCTGTTTCTGTTCCTGTTTCCTGTTCCTGTTCCTGTTTCTGTTCCTGTTCCTGTTTCTGCCCTCTTTCTGTTCCTGTTCCTCTTTCTCTTTCTCCGCTCTTATTCAGTTCGAGGTAATGTTGATATACCCCAATGTTTATTTGGCTCTTTACCGAGCCATATCTCCAATTTGCCACCCTTAGCGAATTCATTGTGCGTAAACCAAAATGTATTGAGTTCAACGCCATTGAGCATTGCTTTTTGTATGTAGCAATTTTCTTTTGAATTGTTGTATGTTCTGATCACAAACTCGTTGCCAGCATAGTATTTTTTATTCAGGCTTATTGTAATTGAATCAAATACTGGCGATGTAATCTCATAGCATGGAAGTTCGGCCTCGTTGCCCTGGATATTGAACAAACCCAGCGCCATCAGGGCACTCACCCCTCCCATCTGTCCCTGATCTTCATCGTGGCCTCCGTAACCTTCGTCAGGAGTAATCCCACCATATGCTTTGTCCTGTACCTGTCGCACCCAATATTGCGTGAGCCACGGTGACTTAGCATAGCTGAATACGTGCGCGTTGGAACAACCGGGTTGATTTGCATAGCTGACGTACCCGCTCGTATAATCAAATACAAATTTGCTCGCAGCCGCCTTCTCAAAGGCATAGTTGAGCATAGAACAAAGCGTATCATCGCCGCCCATCAGCTTTGCAAGCCCTGGAATGTCATGTGACAATCCAAAGGTACCCTGCCAGGCATTCGCTTCGACCCAGCCGGCTCCGCTCAAGGCGTCATGATGCGCAAATTGACCCTTCTCATTTTTCGGTAACAGCAGTTTCAGATTCGGATCAAAACATTTTTTCCATCCTTCAGCACGCCTGGAAAAGAACTTAAAGTCCTTTGAACGTTGCAGTCGTTTCGCCATTTGGGCAATGCCCCAATCCTGAAATGCGGCTTCAATAGTAATGCCCGCATTATCTGGCCACCATCCATGTTTCGTATAAAAGGCTATCTCTGTCTTGCTACCCAGCATTCCCCCGGGAAGGTGGTTTCGTTTGATAGTTTCAAAAGCATGAATACTGTCTGTCTTCTTCAACAGTCCCTTCATAAAAGTACTCACAATAAGATTCGTCGCCGGACAGCTGGTCATTATATAGGAATATCCACCACCGCTGGGACCGCGTGGCAGTAGTCCTCCATTGTCGGCGTACTGAATGAGAGAAGCAGAAATGTCGTCCTGCACCTCGGGCCAGGCAAGGCCCCACAATACATTTAGATTCCACTGCGACAGCCAAAACGCGTCGGAGTTGTACATGTTGAAAAGAGGCTTTCCGTCCTTTCCTTTGGGAAGTGTTTTGATTTTAAAAATGGCTTCTGTGAAGTTGCCATCGCGCTTGCCAGTTGTGCGATCGGGATAATCACCATTAACGTCGTTGGTCTTTTGACGACCGAGCAGGACGTGCCAGAGGTCGGTGTAAAATTTAATTTTCTGGTTGTCATCTTTACCGCGTACGTCAATCTTACCCAGCCATTCGTTCCAAATCGCGCGGGATTCATTTTTTACCTTCACGAAATCCCATGTCGAACATTCGGCTTCAAGATTTCGACGGGCATTTTCGACGCTGGTGTAAGAAATCGCAATCTTCATCTGGATTTGTTCTCCGGCATCGACGTTAAACCGGGCAGTCACCCCGGCACTGTCGCCCTTGATCCGATCGACATTCTTCTGAATCATTTTGCCCTCCCAACCTTCAAGGGAATCGAAGTTCCTGTCGAATTTGACTACAAAAAAAATCTTCACGTCTTTGGGACCTCCCCAGAACCGTTTAACAGACGAAAGTGACCCCTCAAAACCGTCAGTGTTCAACTTCTTCACTTCCGCATTCGCCATTGTGCTTGTGCAAAGATACCCGCCGAGGTTGGTCAGGATTTGGGCGCTGGTTTTCCTGGTGTAGGTAAACCGGTAGAAACTCACCCGTTCGGTGGCAGTCAATTCAACCCAGGTTTTATAATTCTGAAGAAAGACTCTTTGATACCCCGGCTCCACGATTTCGTCATCATGACTAAACCTGGATTTCCAGGCCTGTTCGCCACCTACAGGGTTTACCTGCGAGTCCGTAGGCATGACTTCAACTCCCGAAATCATCCAGGAGTGGATCTGGCTGAACCCCAGTATTTCGTTTTCATTGTAGTTGTACCCGCCGCCGTTCTGGTCTTTGTTGCGCGTGTGGGGGGCGGCGCCGACCATCCCAAAAGGCCTGCTTCCTGTGATAAAGAAAAAATAACGACCGCGATTTGTTTCTATGTAAGGATCCACCCAGGAAACAAAATCACTGGCTTGCGACCGTGCTGTGTACACTTCAATTTCTGAAAATCCCAGGTCCTTCCCCGTTCCATCCGTGACCTGAAAACGAACCCAGGAAACCTTTTTTGCCGGGAATCGCAGAAGTTTGCCAGTTCCGTCTTTTGGGATTTCGTCAACCTGAATTTCAGTCCCATCACTAAATTGTAATTTACCACCAGCAATGTTGTGAATCAACGACGCCCGGTCGAACAATATTATTCTGTCTATTTGTCGCGGCTTTTCCCAGTCGAGCTGGATCCATGGATATCGGATGTCACCCCAGCTTGTTGTGACCCCTTCACAGGCCCACTCGCCCCTGCCCTCCACTCCAATGACACCATCCGTAGCGCGCTTACCTTCAAACGACGAATCTAAACTAGTCGAGGTTGTAACTTTGGCGTCGGGAGCTATATTGTATGCTTTGCAGAGAGATGGCAGGGCCAGCAGCTGAAAAAGAAAAACAGCCAGAAATCGCCATTTTTTAATTTGTGAATTATCCATCTTTGAAATAAAAACTTGTGATTTTTCATTTGATTGCATCAGGGCCACGGGGAAAAATTGAATTATATGCATAAGGACATAGATGGAAAGTGAGACAACTGTGACATATACTTTGAATAACGTGAGATTTTATCTCCTCCCTGATCATATATAGTCCCCTGACAATGAAAAAACCCTACCTGCAGATAAAGATTTGTTTCCGGTACCAGTCCGAAACGTAGCAGTAGGGTCAACTCTTTAATCACTAAATTCGACATAACAATGAAGTTCGCACATATTCTATTGATTTTGGGGGTGATGGTTTCAGGAAACATGACTTTTGCAAATGTCAGGCTTCCGAATCTCTATGAAAGCAACATGGTATTGCAGAGAGACAAGGCCTGCAAGATCTGGGGGTGGGCAGACAAAAATGAAAATGTCGAAATTATTTTTAAAGAAACCCGTTACAAGACCAAACCAGGAAAGGATCTCAGGTGGACCGTAACCCTGCCGCCACAATCCGCCGGAGGACCCTATGAAATCATCATTCGCGGAAAAAACACCATCCGGCTAACCAATGTCCTCTTTGGCGACGTGTGGTTGTGCGGCGGACAAAGTAACATGCAGTTTAATGTTCGCCAACTTGCAAACAAACTGGCTGATCCGGTAAAAGACAACAACGATCAGATCAGAATATTTACGGCCGGTATTTCGGTGGACTTTACACCACAGGACACGCTTGTTAGTGGTGTATGGCAAAAGGCAACTCCAGAAACCATACAGGATTTTTCTGCCGTTGGATATTTTTTCGGAAGGTATTTGCAGGAGCATTTACACATTCCTATCGGACTGGTGAGCGATAACCTGGGAGCTACTTCTATCGAAACATGGATGAGCCCGGAAGCGATTCACCAATTCCCTCAATTTGAACAATACTACAATGAATACCTGGCCCCGAAGAAAAGCGTCAAACAACTCAATGAGGCATTTGAAAAAATGAAACCGGAATGGGAACGCAACTATTACCTCAATGGCGATCCTGGTCTTGACGAAAAATGGTACTCTCCTACAACAAAATTCGAGACCTGGAAGACGGTCACAGTTCCAAATTACTTCGACCAGCAAAATCTTTCTGATTATGATGGATCAGTCTGGTATGAGAAAAACTTTGACACGTTAAAGCGTCATGATGGAAACTTTTATTCGATCAGCCTCGGTCAGGTAGATGACTACTGTATTGCCTGGGTCAATGGATCGAAAATTGGGGAAACCTATGGTAATCAAAACTACTCCGTATTCCAGGTTCCGGATTCAATTGTCAGGGCCAAGAATAATGTAATAGTCGTCAGGGTGTTTGATGCGGGTGGAAAGGGCGGGATGTATAATTTGTTTTGGGATACGGAGTTTGCCGGTGAATGGAAAATGAAAGAAGGAAAGAAAATAGACAGCTCGGGTTTTGTCAAGCCAAGGGTGGCTAATGCCAATTTGTTTGCCTCTCCATCCATACTTTTCAATGCCAATATCCATCCGGTAACCAGTCTGTCATTGAAGGGTTTTATCTGGTACCAGGGTGAAGGAAACGCTTCCCGCGCTGAGGAGTACCAGAAGTTGCTGCCCGCGATGATCAAAGACTGGCGGCAGCAGTTTCACGACAACAGTCTCGCATTCTTGCTTGTACAATTGGCAAACTATTATGCTGAGAGTGTCCAGCCAGGGCCAAGCGAGTGGGCTGAATTGCGTGAAGCGCAATCTGCCGCGCTCTCAGTACCTAACACTGGACTAGCCACTGCGGTAGACATTGGAGATTCGGCAGACATCCATCCCAAGAATAAAAAAGACGTTGGCGAGCGCCTTGGTATCGCTGCGCTGAAGCTGGTTTATGGCCACGACACCATTCAAACCAGTCCTGTTTACGACACCATGACCATCAACAACGACAGTATCATCATCCATTTTCAAGGCAACCCAAAGCTTATAACCCGGGACAAATATGGATATGTAAGGGGGTTTGCTATCGCAGCCTCTGACCATGTTTTTCGATGGGCAAAGGCTAAACTAAAAGGAAATTCGGTTGTGGTCTTCAGTGAATCGGTAAATACACCCGTCGCGGTGAGGTACGCATGGTCGGACAATCCCGGCAACCTTGACTTGTACAATTCCCAGGGCCTGCCGGTACTTCCTTTCAGGACAGATCAAGGGAAGATGGCCACAGCAGGCAGGGTGTTTGAATTCATTCCATAGGTTTTCGAACAGGCCTATTGTTGTAAGTCATGCTTCCGTAGATAAAATCTCTATAAACACAGGTGAGGATTTTCGTTAGATCACACTCGCGCGATCCTAGTACTCGGGCTGCACGTTTTTGCGAAGTATTCTCAACGCTTTTGATACATGCTTCTCGACAGTACTGAGTGAGATACCCAGCCTCCCTGAAATATCTTTATATGAGTAGTCTTCTTCTCTGCTCAACTCAAAGACCTTCCTGCACTGTGGCGAAAGTGACCGGAGTGTACGCTCAACCCTTTCACCATATTCTTTGAATTCTACTGAAGGTGCCGGGCCGGTACTATCGTCACCTGCGGCAAAAAGATTTCTAACGTATTTCTCGCGTGTGATTTTTGATCGGATGTTGTTGTGAACCTTGTACCGGATTGCGGTATGGAGATAGGCCTGCAGTGAAACTGTAAAACTCAACGTGCTGCTGCGCATATAAAAATTCAGAAAAAGATCATGGACCAGGTCTTCGGCACTTTCCCGGCATTGTAACTTTCGGTGCGCCCAATCCTGGAGAATCGGCTTCCATCTATAATACAGCTCGTCGAAGGCCAGCGAATTGCGGTCTTTTATCAGACGAAATAGATCGTTGTCGGAAAGATCGGCATAAAGCCTGTATGGCATGGGCATGCAATCTTATTTGGGATTTTCAAGATAAAACAAAAATCCATATATATGAACATATGAACATAATAAAATTTAAGCCGAAATCGCCTCAGGTTGGATGCCTGAAATTTAGGTTTCATTACTCAGCCTGCGGATGGTTCGCCGATCCAATCGATTGCTACTGTAGTGCCGTCCGTAAGAAAATATGAAAGTGTGGGACAAATACCTGGTCGTTTAAAAGGCCTACGGGCGCTCCAGTCCTGCCCTGGAGCACATTATGAAAATTTATTTTACCAAACATTGAAAAATCACAATTTTCTATTTAACTTTGAAATACAAAGTACTTTTTACTTATGAAGGACGAAATACTTATTCATCTGAACGACCCCAGGCAACTCGAAAAGATGTACCGAACAAGCAAGGTCCATTTTAACCGAGAGTTTACCACACTGTACCCCGAACTTAAAGGCAACGCAATCGCAGATTTCTGGCATGAAAGACTGAGTTACGAAAGTGAAGGGACCAACTGGGGAACAGGCAGGGATCTGTTGTTTGTAATAATTGCTTCGTTGGCGGCAGGTTTGATCGCAAAATTGCCAGCAATTTTACACATAGATGAAGAATTATTCTATACGAGAAATGCTGGTTTTGTCATTTTTCCGGCCTTGTCGGCGTTCTTTGCCTGGAAGAATAATTTATCACGAAGCAAAATTGCTTTCATAGTGGGCGCCACCCTGGTTGGTTTAGTGTTTATCAATGTGCTTCCCGATCAGAAGAGCGACACCTTAATTTTATCCTGTCTTCACTTAGCGCTGATACTATGGTCGGTATTGGGTTTTGCTTTTCTGGGCGAGATCAAAAAGAACGACGAAAGGCGGCTTGACTTTCTGAAATACAATGGCGACCTGATAATCATGACCGGTCTTATACTGATAGCAGGTGCTATCCTCACAGGGGCAACCATTGGTCTCTTCTCACTGATCGGGTTTAAGATTGAAAAATTCTATTTCGACTATGTTGTCATTTTCGGGCTTCCGGCGGCGCCAATTCTTGGCACCTATCTCACCCAGGCAAATCCCAATCTGGTAGGTAAAATTTCGCCTGTCATTGCAAAAATTTTCAGTCCGCTGGTGCTGGTGATGCTGGCCATTTATCTCGTGGCCATGGTTTACTCGGGTAAGGATCCCTATAATGATCGGGAATTTTTATTAACCTTTAATGGGCTGTTAATGGGTGTTATGGCCATTATTTTCTTTTCTGTTGCTGAAACAGCAAGGACAACTAGAAATCAGGCGGAAATCTGGGTTCTCTTCCTCCTTTCTGTCGTAACAATAATTGTTAATGGCATTGCTCTGTCTGCGATTTTGTTCCGGATTTCGGAATGGGGAATTACGCCAAACAGGGCGGCGGTACTTGGCGGGAATGTGTTTATGTTGGTGAATCTTGTGCTGGTAACTGTACAACTGTTCAGGGTGCTTGCCAGGAAGAGCGATATCACTGGCGTTGGAAAGGTCATGGCTTCATACCTGCCGGTTTACAGTTTATGGGCAATGATCGTGACTTTTCTATTTCCGTTTATGTTTGGGTTTACATAAAACTACCTTGTTCACTTTTTAAAAAAAGTGAACAAAAAAACTGGGCGATGGCGGGCCTCGCCCAGCCTTAGGCTGAAGCTCGAAGATAAGAATCAGAAAGAGATAAGGAAGACGGCGAAACGCTCTCCGCCTTCTTTCTTCGCCCTGAGTTTCGGCCTACATTGGAAAGACGTTAAGAAAATCGAAGCGAAGGGCGTAGAAGAATAAACAAATGTTACCGTGGCTGGGAAATATTCTCAGCCCGTAAGTCCTACTGTCGCCCGGATTTATTCTACTGCTGTGACTTGTTTTTCTTCAGCCCGGAGATGCGATTTTTAGTCTTTCCAATGTGAGCCTTGATTTTTTTGCCCCGCTTTTTTTATAAAGAAAAAAAGCGGGAGTCTACTTCAGAAAAAACCTTTCGCTTCCCTTTTTAAAAGGAAGAAAATGTTATCCCAACGACCTTAGCCAGTCAATCACTTCATCTTTTGTTTTTCCGAGCTTGGTCTGCAAGCGACCATATAATTCATCATCCTTTCCTTCCTCGTATCTAAGATCATCGTCGGTCAGATCGGCATGTGCCTGCTTCACCTTACCTTTTAGGGTGTTCCAGGCTCCTTTCAATTCTAATTTGTCCATATATAAATATTTAGATCAACCAGATGCAATAATTACACCACGGCCCCCATTTTTAGATACTTTCGTAGCCATAAGCTTTAGTGATGACCAAGGAATTATTACAATCCTACAATGAACTACTGGCTCCTTCCGACAAACTGGTGAATGACGTCCTTGATCTCGACGGCGACATTATCATACTCGGGGCAGGTGGAAAAATGGGCCCGGCCCTCGCGAAACTGGCAAAAGAAGCAATTGCGAAAGCGGGCAGCCCGAAAAAAGTGATCGCCGTGTCGAGATTCTCAGAAAGGGGTCTTGAAAAAGATCTGCAGAAATCGGGCATCGAAACTATTTCTGCAGACCTCCTTAATGACAAAGATCTCGATGCGCTTCCATTTATCAGGAATGTGATCTATCTGGCCGGCACCAAATTTGGCACCACTGGCAATGAATCATTCACCTGGGCGATGAACAGCTACCTTCCCGGTCGCGTTGCCGGGAAGTTTAAAGATTCTCGAATTGTCGCATTTTCTACCGGAAATGTATACCCGATGGTCACACTCGCCAGTGGCGGAGCCCGTGAATCACAACAGCCGGAACCAGTTGGTGAATATGCCCAGTCCTGCCTGGGAAGAGAACGCATTTTTCAGTATCAGTCTTCACGATATGATACCCCTGTTCTCATCTACCGCCTGAACTTCGCCAATGACGTTACTTATGGCGTATTGCTGGAAATAGCGAAATCTGTTAGGGACGGAACGCCGGTAAATGTCGAAATGGCTGCGGTAAACATTATCTGGCAGGGCGACGCGAATGAAATCGCGATTCGCTGCCTCCGCCACTGTGCCGTACCTGCGAAAATTCTTAATGTTACTGGTCCGGAAATCTTATCGGTACGATGGGCAGCAGAAATTTTTGGTGAGATGATGGGTAAGACACCCGTATTTGAAGGTGAAGAGAAGGATACGGCCTACCTGGCCAATGCACATGAAAGCATCAGGCTCTATGGCTATCCCCGTACACCACCCCTCAAAATAATGGAACTGATGGTCCGCTGGCTGGATGAAGGAGGCAAACTCCTAAATAAACCTACACACTTCCAGGAAAGAAAAGGAAAATACTGATCGATGTCCAATCAACCCAACAAAGACATTCTGAAATTGCTGCATGAAGGTGCTTTTATTCCTGCTCATCCGCTGGCGCTTACCCGGTCGCTGGAAATCGACGAAAAAAAACAGCGAAGTCTTACACGCTATTACATCGCCAGTGGTGTGGGCGGTGTGGCCGTGGCAGTGCATACTACTCAATTTGAAATTCGTCAGCCTCAATTCAACCTCCTTGAGCCGGTGTTGCGGATGGCAGCTGAAGAAATAGAAGCGCAGCGGCTCTCCACACCCTTTATTAAGGTAGCCGGGATTGTAGGAGCAACCGATGCCGCGGTGGAAGAAGCGCGTCTCGCTGCTCGGTACGGCTATCATTTTGGACTAGTCAGTATGGGCGGATTACAGCAGTACTCTGAAAAAGAACTGATAAAAAGAGTCGAAAGGATTGCTGAAGTTATTCCCGTATTTGGATTCTACCTCCAGCCAGCTGCAGGGGGGAGGATCCTGAGTTTCGAATTCTGGCGCGACTTGGTCGAGATCCCCAATATTCACGCCATCAAAGTAGCGGCCTTCAACCGGTACCAGACCCTCGACGTGGTCCGAGCGCTCTGCTTATCCGACAAAAGAGATGAGATAGCGCTATACACAGGGAACGACGACAATATAATTGCGGACCTCATCACTCCGTATCGCTTCAATGTTAAAGGGCAGGTTGTTGAAAAGAAATTTGTGGGGGGGCTGTTGGGTCATTGGGCAGTCTGGACAAAGAGGTCGGTTGAAATATTCAACCAGGTAAAACAGGCGCTCGATGAGCAACAGTCAGATCTCCGGGACCTGCTTGCCATGAACGTCTCAGTCACCGACATGAATGCCGCGATATTCGACCCTTCACACGCATTTAAAGGTTCCATAGCAGGTATACATGAAGTGTTGAGAAGGCAGGGCCTGATGGAAGGTGTCTGGTGTCTCAACCCGGAGGAAAAGCTTTCAGAAGGTCAGTCTGCAGAAATCGACAGGATCTACGATTACTATCCTTCCCTCACTGACGATGAATTTGCCAGGAAGTTCAGTTAGTTGAGGATGACTTATCTACACCATAATCGCGGCCGCTTCCATAAATTTTTTATTAAATTAAAATGGTTGATCGCTCTTCTTTTCTGTCTTGCTCATAAAATTATAGAATACCAACCAATTTTTCCGCAGGCGGCTTATCCCAACCGATCTGTGTTATACATCTCGCAGACGGTGTTGTATTTTATAAAACAGTGAATGTATCTTTTAAGTAACTTATAGACACAAACTTGAAATTAGAATTGCCTTATGCCTCAGGAACCGGTTCATATAAATGCCAAAGGGAAGAAACAGAATTCATTCGATGCAATAGTTATCGGCTCGGGGATCAGTGGGGGCTGGGCAGCCAAAGAACTGTGTGAGAAGGGACTGAAAACCCTCGTTCTCGAACGAGGCCGCAACATAGAGCACATCAAAGACTATCCAACCGCAACACTTGGCCCCTGGGAATTCAAACATCGCGGGCAAATGACCAAGCAGTTCCTTGAAGAAAATCCGTTGATCACCAAGACGGCCGGATATGGAGAAGACACGGCCCATTTCTTTATCAAAGACAAGGATCATCCTTATGTTCAGGAGAAGCCATTCAATTGGGTCAGGGGTTATCAGGTTGGAGGCAAGTCGCTGACCTGGGGAAGAGCCTGCCAGCGATGGAGTGATTTTGAATTCACTGCTCCCGGCCGCTATGGATATGGTGAAGGCTTTCCCATCCGCTACAAGGACGTCGCATCCTGGTATTCCCACGTCGAAAAATTCATTGGAGTTTGCGGAAAAGCCGATGGCATTGAATCCATGCCTGACGGAGAATATCTGCCACCGTTCGACTTCAATGCCGCCGAGGCCGCCATCCACGAAAAAATTTCAGCACATTATTCCGATCGTCACATGGTTCATGCTCGCTGGGCTCACCTCACCGAGCCCAAAGAGATACACGTTCAACAGGGCCGGTCGAAGTGCCAGGCCAGGAACCGTTGTATGCGGGGTTGTCCCTTCGGCGGATATTTCAGCTCGGTGTCTTCCACCCTGCCATGGGCCAAAAAAACAGGAAACCTCACCATCCGGCCTTTCTCTGTTGCGCATTCCATTATCTACGACGAGCAAAAACAAAGAGCCACAGGTATACGTGTGGTCGACGCGCAAACCAAAAAGATAACTGATTATTTCGCAACGATCATATTTCTAAATGCGTCCGCTCTTAACAGCAATCTTGTGCTGCTGAACTCCACGTCGAACAGGTTTCCGAACGGCCTGGGCAATGACAACGGATTACTCGGAACGCATGTCGCTTTTCACAACTACCGCGCCGGCGTTGGCGGTATCATGGAAGGCATGCAGGATAAATATTATTACGGGCGCAATCCAACCGAACCCATTATAGCCAACTACAGAAATCTGCATAAACAGGATACGAATTATGTGGGCGGCTTTACCACGTTTACGGGGGCGCACCGTTCGCGAAGAGACGCAGAGGAACTGACGCAAACCATCGGCGGTGAATATAAAGATGCGATGACCGAACCTGGCGTATGGAATGTTTATATGTATATGCAGGGCGAAACTATTATGAAGCGGTCGAATCATGTGCGGTTAAGTACTGATAAGAAAGATGAATGGGGCGTGCCGCTGCTGATTACCTCGGTGGATTATGACGACAACGATGAAAAAATGATCCCGGATTTTATTAATCAGAGCCTGGAAATGCTCGATGTGGCAGGTTGCAAAAACCTTACCCAATACGACAATCACCAGGCTCCGGGCCTGGACATACATGAAATGGGCGGTTGCAAAATGGGTAGCGATCCGAAAACATCGTTATTGAATGAATGGAATCAGCTTCATCACTGTAAAAATGTATTTGTGACCGACGGAGCCTGCATGGCCAGCACTGGAAACCAGAGCCCATCACTCTTGTACATGGCGCTGACCGCGCGTGCGGTAACATTTGCAGTTGAGGAAATCAGGAAAAAAAATCTCAGAAGCTAGCGATCTCTGCTTTCGGTTCGTTTTTCTTGTTGCTCTTTACTGCTACCACCGTGATAATGGCTGAGAGCAGCAATGAAATGGACATAAATATATAGGAGGCACCGAACCCTCCTGTGTCTGCGTTTAGGCGCCCGACAATGTAAGCCCCCGCGAAAGAACCCAATGCACCAAAACTGTTGATCAGCGCCATAGCTACTCCGGCAACATTCTGCGGGAGTATCTCGGGAATTATTGCAAAGAAGGGCCCATATGGCGCATACATGGCCGTGCCCGAAATAATCAGCAAGATAAACGACAGCCAAAAATTGTCTGTACCCGCGAGATAGGATCCATAGAATGCTATTGATGCCACCAGCAATAAGGGCCATACAAATGCCTTCCTGTTCATGGTTTTGTCAGAGAAATAAGAAGCAGCGAGCATGCCGATTATCGCAAACACATATGGAATCGAGGAATACCAGCCGGTTGTCACGATGTCTATATCCGGCGCGGATCTGATGATCGATGGCAGCCACATCACGAAGCCATACACACCAATGCTCCATAGCGCATATTGCAGGGACAACAATATGACTGTTTTCGACCTGAATACTGCAGCATAATTTTTTACCGGCTTTATATTCATCTGCTCGGATCTCAGTTGCTCAGCCAGGCTCTGTTTTTCTGCTGTCGTGAGCCAGTTGGCTTTCGATGGTTCATCTTCCACTATCCTCCACCAGATCCCCGCCCATACAATTGCGGGAATGCCTTCAATAATGAACATCCATCTCCATCCAACCGAATCCAGGAGGTAACCTGAAAGGATCGACATCCAAAGTATAGTTACAGGGTTGCCGAGAATTAAAAAAGCGTTCGCCCTAGACCGTTCCTTTTTTGTAAACCATCTGCTCAGGAATATGAGCATGGCTGGCATCACGGCACTTTCCACCACCCCCAGCATGAAACGGATGACTATCAGCCATTTTACGTCGCTTATGATGCCTGTTGCCGTGGCCAGAGCTCCCCAGGAGATCAGCGACCAGAAGACCAGCTTTTTCGCACTTTTTTTTGCGGCATAATGTGCCCCAGGGATCTGGAAGAAAAAATAACCGAGAAAAAACAAAGAGCCCAAAAGAGCGGAAGTAGCTGCCGTGATGTGAAGGTCTTTTGCCATCCCTCCCGCAACACCGAATGCAAAATTAGCCCTGTCAAGATATGCAAGGCTATACGTTATAAATACGATGGGAATGAGACGATACCAGCGGGAGACGGCGAATTTTGTTTCCATCGAAATTAGTCTGACAGGCTTTGGTAATGTTGCAATGTAAGTAAATGCAATGAGCTCTGACCTTCAGCACGAATGATAAGAAGAGAGCAATTTTTTTTTCACGGCCAGCCGTCTGCAGATCCGCTGCCCCAGATATCAAAAACGTCGGGAAGAACTCCCGTCTCTTTTCTGCGGAAGGAGAAATCGGGATATCGCTGTTTGATTAAATCAGCGCTTTACAAAGAGGATTTTTTCAATAGTGCACGCGGTGTCGTGCGCATAAAAAATATTCCCGGAGCCGTTTGGTTACTGGCTCCGGGATAAAATAATTCATTAGAAATAAGGACTGAGGGCGGCCTCATCAGCAGGCAAGGGGTACAGGGGCAGAACTGCACTGAAGGCATTATTCGGTGGTACTGCTCCCGGAGGATAGTAATATGCTTCGGGATTTGCTTTGACTCTTTCACCATAAGCGGTGATGACATCAACCGCTGTCCCGGTCCTCACCAGGTCGAACCAGCGTTTGCATTCAAATGCAAATTCTACTCTTCTCTCCTGAATGATGGCATCGTGCATGGCCGTTTGCGTAGAAGCAGTGGTGCCGGCCAGACCAGCTCTTGCCCTGACCTGGTCGATGAAAGGTGCGGCCTCAGATGTTTTACCCTGTTCGTTCAGCGATTCGGCAAGTAACAATAACACCTCTGAAAAACGGTAGACAGGAATATTGACTCCCGTATTGTTCCATAAGGCATGAGGTTTGGCATATTTCAGACAATATGGATAGGATTTGTCTGTGCGCAAACTTCCACTGGCTGTAACATAACCGATAGTAGCATCTTTGCGCTCATCGCCGGCCTCATAGGCAGCGATAAGATCGGGGGTGGGGGCGTTGTTGCCTTCTCCGGATAGATCCTGAGGATTGGAGACGCCGATGATTGGCGCTATCTCACCTGAGGTCAACGGCATGGGCAGCATATTATAAATCTGGGAGCCCTGCAGGTTATTGGAACCTTCCTGGTACTGCACTTCAAATACAGATTCCTGGTTGTTCTTATTGCTATTGGTATTGGAAAACGCTTCGCCATACGTTTGCATTAGTGCATAGCTGTCATTGTCCACCACGTCTTTCAGTAAAGGTTCTGCAAGTGCCCATTTCTCTTGTGTAACATAAACATCGGCCAGCAGGGTCTTTGCGGCCCCTGAAGTAGCTCTTCCAGGCTCCTGGGTGGCTTTGTTCGGGAGCAGGCTGGCCGCTGCAGCCGCATCGCTTTCGATCTGCAGATAAATAGAATCCGTCTGCATCAGTGGCAGGGCGGTTTCAGCGCGGGTAGTAGCTGGCACAAGATGCATCGGTACTGCACCAAAAAGCCTTACCAGGTCAAAATAGGCCCAGGCTCTCAGATACATGGCCTGACCTTTCAGGTTATTTTTTGATTCTTCTGCAAAGTCCACTGCATCGATCGTGGTAAGTATCTGATTGGCCCTGGAGATCATCTGATAATACAAACGATACTGAGCAAGCACATGCGAATTGGTCGTGAGGTTGCCAGAAACGGTGATCGCGAAATCCGCCAGGTTTTCCTGCTGTTCGGTGGCGCCGAAAAGTGTGTTCCGGTAATAATAGGCATTGTCGGAATGCATTTCCGTTGTAAGGAATTTCTCGGTATTATAGATAGACCGCATTGGCGTGTAGGTCGCATTGACCGCCTGCTTAAAGTCCGACTCAGTCTTAAAGAAAGTTTCCGAGGTCAGCTGTGTCTCCGGCGTAATTTCAAGGAATTTCTTGCAGCCAGTCATCCCACTGCACACAATCAGCGTTAGTATAATTATTTTATATTTCATCGTAAGTAGAAAATAAGTTTGAAAAAATTGATCCAATTCTAAATACTAAAAATTAAGATTGATGCCCAGGGTGTAAGTACGCGGTACGGGGTAGTTAGAAAGATCGACACCCTGGCTCAGGTTTCCACCATCGCCGTTGCCCGCACCATTTGCGCTGGTTTCAGGATTGGGTCCACCCCAATATTTGGTGAAGGTATAGACCTGTTGAACGGACGCATATATTCTCGCTGAATTGAATACTTTGTTTTTTACTCCGATGTTGTAACCAAGCGTAATGTTCTTGATCGAAAAGAACGAAGCATCCGCAACAAACCGGCTGTTGTTCCAGTCTCTTTCTATGCCCGTTACATTACCACCACCTACTGTGGTGCCATAAAATCCTTTACCGGGATTGTCTACTGAACGGAAGCGGTACTTCACTTCTTCTACCAGGTTGAACACCCCATCGAGATTGGCTGTACTGTACAGGTGACGGACATATAATTTGTTGCCGTAGGAACCGGAACCAGTTATCGAAAGGTCCCAATTGGCAAACTGGAAATTGTTGACGATACCATAGGTAAATTTCGGGAACGGGCTTCCCATGATCGCTCTGTCGTCTGCATCTCCACCGTAAGTGATGACGCCGTCGCCATTCACATCCTTTAACTTAATACTTCCCACTGTGGAACGGCCGGGGATCTGCGGGTTCTTCGCCAGGTCGTCCTCGTTCATATAAACGCCATCAGCCAGCATGCCATAAAATTGTCCAAATGGATGTCCCACCTGAGTGATGTGAAAACTTCCATAAACCCTGTCAATGCCATCGGCCAGTGCCACAACGATGTTGCGGTTAAAGGAAATATTTGCGGATGTGTTCCATTGCAGCCTTCCTTCAAGATTCCTGGTGTTCACGGAAAATTCATGGCCCCAGAACTTGATCTCTCCAATGTTGTCGGGATACTGGCTAAAGCCGGATTCCTGGGCAACATTGACGTTATACAATAGATTGGTCGTGTGTTTTACGTAAAAGTCGTAGGTAAACTGTATCCTGTCATTAAAAAATCCAAGGTCCAAACCTGCATCAAATTGCTTGGTTGTTTCCCAACCGAGGACGCTATTCTGCAAGGTTCTAACTGCCGCACCTGATGCGATCGAGCTACCAAAAACACTGTTGAGCACAGGATCGTTACCTGCAATATTCACAAGTGCGTAAGGCGTATAATTACCGATATTGTTGTTACCGATCACACCATAACTGGCCCTGAGTTTTGCAAAAGAGACTTTGTTGATATTCGCGAAGAAATTTTCATCAGATATCACCCAACCGACCGAAGCGGAAGGAAAAGTTCCCCACCTGTTGTCAGATCCGAAACGGGAAGAGCCATCACTACGTATCGAAAGGGTAGCAAGGTATTTACCTTTGTAGTTATAAGTCAACCTTGATAAATAAGATGTCAACGCCCAGGCCTGTACCTGGTTGTTCGTTCCGCTCCTGCTGATATTCGCCGCACCCTGGATTGTTGGCAGATTGTCCTGTGTGTAGGTATCCGTGGCAACTGAGGTTATATCGTAGCGCGCTTTCTGATTGGTGTAACCAGCAAGCAGCTCAAAATTATGGTCGCCGAAGCTCCTTGCGTAGGTGGCGAGGTTTTCATTCAGCCATACGACACTCTGCGCATCGAACCTGGCTGCCGCGGCCGTCGTAGGAATGGGCACGTTGATGTTACTGGTGGCCGTGGAAGGATTAAAGAAGAAAAATTTGGCCCCATTATATTCCACGTTGATAGTAGATCTTAGTGTCAGCCCCTTCACCGGTTGGTAAGATATGTAGGCATTCGAGATGAGGTTGGTCTGTTTCATCTCATTGACCAGTTGTTTCGCCGCTCTCAACCAATTGGGATAGGCGAATATGTTGCCTGTGCTGGCCGGAAACTGATTGTAGAGTGTCAGCTCACCGTTCTCATCCCTGATTGGCATGATTGGCCAGGTATGCAAAGCATTAAATAGAATACCCGTTCCCCTGTCTCCATCCGTTCTGGGCGTGTTGTCAAATACATACTGAGGAGCAACGTTAAAGCCGATCTTCACTTTCTCCGATACATTATAGTCGGCATTTACACGGAGGGAATATCTTTTGTATTCATTATTTAGTACTACACCCTGCTGATTGAAGTATCCGGCAACAACGGTAGTGCTTGATTTTTCGTTGTTGGATGAAAGTGTCAGGTTGTAGCTCTGCAGCGGTGCCCGTCTGAGGAGGGCGCCGTACCAGTCGTTGTTCTTTCCCCGGTATGAGGAAGGATCCTGGAACTCCGCGGGAACCGGATCACCCTGATCTTCATAATATTCTTTTTTAAATTCCACAAATTCTTCTGCATCCATCATTTTGATCCTTCCTTTCTCCGGCACCTGCTGCAGACCGGCATAGGCGTTGAAATTGACGCTAGTCTGGCCCTTCTTGGCTTTCCTGGTTGTAACCAATACAACACCATTGGCGGCCCTGGATCCATAAAGTGATGTCGAAGCGGCATCTTTTAAGACTGAAAGGTTTTCAATTTCGTCCGGATTAAGGTTGCTGATATTACCGGTAATTGGGAAACCGTCGACCACATAAAGGGGATCGCTGCCCGCGGAAACAGACAACTGACCACGGATCCTGACTGACATGCCCTGTCCTGGTTTACCCGTTACCTGGTTGATTTGAACACCTGCAAGGCGGCCCTGCAGCTTTTGTGTTATCTGCGAAACCGGGAGATCCCTGAACTCTTTAGCCTGAACCGTCTGCACCGCTCCGGTCACCGCCTTTCTGAGCTGGCTGCCATATCCCACCACCACTACCTCTCCCAAACCCTGGTTGTCGGGGACCATCGCGACATTAATCTTCCGCTGGCCATTCACCGGAATCTGCTGGGCGACGTATCCCACAGACGAGATAACCAATACCGCTTTGCTGTTAGGCACGACAACGGAAAAACTTCCGCTTTCATCACTAACTTTTGCCGTAGTTGTTCCCTTAACTGTAATGGTAACTCCTGCAAGGCCCATAGCCTTGTTATCTGTGATTTTACCTGAGACTGTGATCGGTTGAGCCCAGGCCGTCACTGTTGAAAACAATAGAATCTGGAGTATGAAAAAATTCCTGATTTTTTCACGGATGTGAAGTATCATAGGCAATCGCTGATTTAAATAATGAATTAATAGGAGTTTATATCAAGATCTTATTGTTAATGAAATTATAAATGCTGGATCTCGCAACTGGGCTGTACTATACTGTTTTTTTATTTCAGTCAGCATTTAATCGATTATGCAGGATTTCAATTTTCTTCATTACAATGCTGCATCTAATTGATTGCTGGTATCGCAATCGATATCAGAATAAAAAAAGTGGGTTAAAAGCAGGGAATAGTTTTTTCAGGAATCCGAGAAATGATCAAGTATGGGACCTGATTAAATTAATTACGGCGACGAATCTGCTATGATTTTTAAAAAGGCAGTTGTTGGCGACGGAACCACTCAGCCCTTTCGCAGTTCGATTATTTCGAATGCCATATTTCTGGCTATTGAAATATTGAGCACCAAATAGTAGGAAACTTGTTTCAATCAAGGTTCCACAGTAAGCTGACTAAAGTTAAGTACAGCTCCGTCCAATTTTCGTTTTAATTCGAATTGATGCACAAATTTTGTTAGCATTTTGCTGACATCCCAGGTCAAGGGGATTGATTTATTCGGACCCAATTCAGGAACTGATTTCGCCGTTCCTTCGACAGTTCCATCAATGCTCAGCGTCACATCAAATTCTTCCTGGTCTTTGTCGCCAAGGTTAGCAAACAGGTACGATATTTTAAAAGGTATGTTTTCGTGAAGGATCGCAGGATCGGTTTGAGCCGGTCCGACAAATAAGCTGGATGTGGGGACGTGTCCTGGCATGGCCGGTTGTACATGACTTCCGACTGTTATGTCGTCTGCAATGGCGATATTATCAACCATTTGAACAATCAGTTTGAATTCAGGGAATCCAGATGGACCCGAGGGCGCCTCAAAACTTCCGGAATTGGGCGGGTTTGTCAAATCCTTCAACACAACTTCCTGTTCACCAGAATATTTTTTGGTAACCAGCAAACGAATCGGGCCCGATATTGCACTCGAGTGAAAGTTCCAGGAAAGTGTAAAGTTTTGACCGGGATAAACTCCCAGATCAGGTTTTACTTCAAACTTATCGATCTTAACAGATGGTTGAACAGGCGGCACGGGGGGCTCTGGAAAAATTACGGGTGGCGCCTGGGTGGAATACCAATTAATATTTGGTCCGGTTTGCCGCTGAACAGTTGCAGATGAGGTATGTCGGGTACCATTATAGTATCCTCTGCAAAACGTGATGACAAGTCGTTTGTCTAAAGTTGTCGTAAAAGCGGCGTTTGTAGCAACCGATTCGTATTGGAAGAAAGCATGTTCGGCGTCCCATGATCCCGTGGTTGCACTTTTCTGCCAGGCATGTACTGGCATTTTATTTTTGTCGAAAAAAACCGCTTCCAATCTGCCATCCTCGTTCTGGCCAACGTTTATAGGTCCTATATATGGTCCTTCCTGAATTTTTCGCCAATCGTACCAGGTGTTTGTGTTATTGGCAGACTGGAGCTGTTGCCGTTTTTCATATATACTTCCATCCCCTCCCACTGCCAAAACAAACAACTTACCCGCGGCGTTGGATCCCGCTGCGACAGCCTGTATCTCAGTGCCTCCGAGGCCAGACCAATCAACCCAAGAGCCGTTTGCCTGGTGTTGTGATCGCCAGTAGATCTGATGGTCTTCGCCCAACGCAACGATTGCGAGCCTTCCATCGAGGAAGGAGGACGGGTATATGTCGATAATACGGACGGCCGCCTGTCCTAAATTCATGAGATCAAAAGTCCAGTTGTCAGGATCTGTCTGATAGATGGACCTAACTTCTCCTGATGATGAAAGTGAATACATTTCAATTCGGCCGTCCTGATTCTTTGTTAAACGCAAGGTATGAAGGTCCCAGGTATCTGTCTTCACCGGAGGGGCGAAGGATGTGTTTGTAGATGGTTGTGCCGCATACCATATACTTCCACCCGAGATCCAGCAAACGATCAACCTGCCGTTATTGTCCCGGGCAGCGACTACATTATTGCCGTTGTCTGGTGCAGGCAAAAACCGCTCCCACGGAGCCCATGCCCATTTATCCATAAATGACAAGGACGTCTGTTTGTCGGTGGTAAGCGGTAAACGCCGGGTATCCAACGAGGGCGTCGCCGGAGGGAGCTTCTCCAGGAGTACAGGTTTAATTTGAAATGTGTGATATATTCCTCCCTCAGGATCATTCACCTGATAAAAAATCTCAAGCCGCCCGTCATCGCTACATACCGCAGCAACTGCATCTCCTTGCGAATAACCACTTGACTGAATAAACAAAATCATTTGCAGCAGGCCAAATAACCTTGGTGTGAAGATTGAGGAAATAAACCTCTGAAAAGATATATGGGTCATAAGTATTGTTTCGCGAATAAATTTTCTTTTATCAGCCAATCACCAACTCGCCATCAGATTCACGACTGTTGGGAATGAAAAATGCTTTTAATAGAGATGGATAGTTATTGTGTGAGGCAATTAAGCTATCATTTTATCGAATTACCGAACACCATATTTATCGAGAACTGCTGTGACGATTTATTAAACTACTGTCTGCTGATTAGATATTGTCGTTAAATTCAGTATACAGATTTCGAGTTTTAATACATTACCGTAACAAAGAATTATCTGGCCGGTTTCATATCTTTCATCTCCCGGCACAATTAGGAAAGATCTCAGATGATTTTCAAATATTTAGTTGTAAATTCCAAGAACCTGACAGGCATTGCACAATAAATGGCTCACAAATCTTTGAAAACGGTATGAGCTTTGGCCTGAATTCACTCAAGCTTTTCAATGGACTTAAGGAATTAACTGACCGTTAAAAAAATGGCATTTTGCGGTGTACAGAACTACAGGCGGATTGAGTGTTCACGGAATTACTTAGAATGCAAGAAAGGGAGGAATAAAATTGCCGTGATATTTTTTGAAATGAAATTAATACCAGAAACTGCTACATAAACAGGTTAAATGATGAATCAAATGGAAACACAAATTGTATTAACGATTGCAGGAGGAATATTATTACTATTCTTTCTTGGTGTAAAGATAGTCAGGCCAACACACCGCGGGCTGATCGAAAGATTAGGAAAATACCACAAGTTTGCCAACCCTGGCTTTCACTGGATTGTCCCGTTTATTGATAAGATCTATGTAGTGAATACCACTGAACAAATGGTGGATGCTCAGCCGCAGGAAATTATTACCAATGACAACCTTAACGCCAGTGTTGACGCGCAAGTCTATTTCAGGGTAATAGAGACGGAAGACACAGTAAAAAGTTCACAATACAACGTGAATAATTACAAACTGCAGATCGTCAATCTGGCTCGTACAACTTTAAGAAATATTATCGGGACACTCACCTTAAGGTCGGCAAATAGTGAAAGGGGGAAGATTAATGCTGAATTACACAGCACTTTGAAAAATGAAACGGCTAGCTGGGGAATTGTAATTGTAAGAACCGAGCTGAAAGAAATCGATCCTCCCAGGGATGTACAGGAGACAATGAATAAAGTCGTAAAAGCTGAAAATGAAAAAATTGCCGCTATTGATTACGCCACCGCCGCTGAAACAGTCGCCGATGGTGTAAAACGGGCAAAGATAAAAGAAGCGGAAGGCTATAAACGCGCGCAGGTTTTGCACGCCGAAGGAGAAGCAGAGGCGATCATGTTGGTGAATGAAGCTGCGGATAAATACTTCACCGGCAATGCGCAATTGTTGAAAAAATTGGAAACCGTTGAGGCTTCTCTTAGAATAAATTCGAAAATTGTCATCCCGGCGGGAACCGAACTGGTAAATATAATCGGTGAAATGGCAGGGGTACTTCCTTTGCCCTCAAAGAAAGACGAAAATGGGAAAAGCAAGGATTTGCTGGTGTCAAGGCCCGTATGAGTGAATCCTTCTTCCTTTTTTTTGGAAAAAAGATAGCCAAAAAAGTTTTGTCTCTGAAGTAGAGAGACCTTCTTCCTTTTTTTAGAAAAAAAAGAAGCGAAAAAAACTGCGGCTGTCGCAAGAAAAGGCGAAAAACGAGAATCAGAAAGAGAACGAGGAAGAGGGCGATGCCATTCCTTTCTCTTCCTGTTCCTGTTTCTCTTCCTGTTCCTCTTCCTGTTCCTGTTTCTGTTCCTGTTTCTCTTCCTGTTCCTGTTTCTGTTCCTGTTTCTCTTCCTGTTCCTGTTTCTGTTCCTGTTTCTCTTCCTGTTCCTGTTTCTGTTCCTGTTTCTCTTCCTGTTCCTGTTTCTCTTCCTGTTCCTGTTCCTCTTTCCCTTTCTCTTTCTGTCTTTGTCTCACCCCGTCAATGCCAGCGTTGGGGAGGTCTGCGCGGGTTCGGCAAGAATCTTTTTCCTGTAGTCGTTTGGCGAAACCCCCATTAGTTTCTTAAACAACCGGGAAAAATAGTAGGAATCTTCAATACCCAGATGGTTTGAGATCTCATTGATCCGGTTGTTCGTGAACTGCAGATACTGGCAGGCCTTCTGAATTTTCAGATGATTGAAATATTCGATTGGTGCAAAGCCGGTTTTTTTGTGAAACACAGCCACAAAATGAGATACCGACAAGTTGACCTGTGCGGCTATCGCCGTCAATGAAAGGGTTTTATCAATATGAAGTTGCATGAAATCAATGGCCGTAGAAGTTACCTCGCCGTTTTTTTCAGTATTGGTAAAATTAAATTTGGTATCGAACATGAAGGAAGCCATATAATGCCACAGGCACATATTGGTGTACGTGACATTGTCATTGCTGTAGCCGCGTTCAAGATGTGAATAAATCTCTTCGAAAAGATCAATTCGTTTGAGGCTTGAATTTACCGACCCTTTGTATCCGTTACACTTTTTGATGATGGCCGCGCACATCGATTCCGCGGCTTTGCCTTTGAGATGAAGCCAATAAATAGTCCATGCATGGTCGCTGTTGGCTCCATAGGAATGCGGCATCATTGAGGGAACAATAAAAAAATCTCCGGGTGAAATGGAATATTCGGCATCACCGATCACTGCCTCACCCTTTCCTTCCACACAATAGATGAGGATATTCTGAGAAATGCCGTGGACGCGCTTGCGATAATGGAATTTCGCATTTGGATAGTAGCCGATATCGGTAATGTAAGCGTCGCTTATCACCGGGTTACTGCTGCATTGCAGAGACAGTATTTGTTTTGGCAGGGTTATGGCACGCTGCCCGGCGAACCCTTCTTTCTTTTTGGTCCTGTTCATATCACAAGCCCCAATTTAATAAAATTGTCCATCAAATACAGAATAATAGCTATCCTGTTTATCCCCCGGATGTTCAATATTTGATAATCGCAATTGAGCGACCTCCCACATGTTGCCTTAAATATGAAATCGAAACCCGGTTACCGGTTAGGATATATTGTCGTCATTTCCTTCATTTCCGCCTTGGGTGGGTACCTCTTTGGGTTCGATTTCGCCGTAATTTCCGGGGCCTTGCCCTTCCTGAAGGAACAATTTAGTTTGAACGCATACTGGGAAGGTTTTACAACGGGCTCCCTGGCGCTTGGCTGTATCGCGGGATGCCTCGTTGCAGGCAAAACCGCTGAGTCTTACGGCAGGAAGCCCGCCATGATGCTGGCGGGCCTGGTATTTATGGCATCATCATTGGCAATGGCTTTTTCGCCGGACCTAAGGTTTTTCATCTGTTCGCGTTTTGCTGCCGGCATAGGGGTGGGCATGGCATCGATGTTGTCTCCCATGTACATTGCCGAGGTTTCACCGGCGCCCATTCGCGGACGCATGGTGACTACTTATCAACTGGCCATTGTTATCGGCATTCTCATTACGAACCTTGTTAATTATTCACTGCGTAATGTGGGGGAAGAAGCCTGGCGTTGGATGTTCGGCCTGGGGGCAGTGCCTTCGGCATTATTTTGTGTTGGAATAATGATCCTGCCTGAAAGCCCACGCTGGCTGATCCTGAAAGGAAAGGATGATCGGGCAAAGAAAATCCTGAATAATTTTGGCGACAGAAACTATGCCGATCTCGCCTTCACATCAATAAAAAACGCCAGCTCCAGGCGGGAAACTGTCAGCCTTTCTTCCGTATTCAAAAAACCGTTTCGCACACTGATCGTAGCCGGAGTGGGACTGGCAGTGTTGCAGCAGTTATGCGGGATCAATGTGGTTTTTAATTACACCTCTGCAATTTTTGAAAGTATAGGTTTTACAAAAGATGACCAGCTAAAGGAGACCGTTTTTATTGGTGCGGTCAATCTATTGTTTACTTTTCTGGCCATCGCTTTTGTAGACAGGATCGGCCGCCGGCCTCTGATGGTGCTCGGTAATGCTGGCCTTGCGATCCTTTATATCGCCATCGCTTTATCATTGAAAGCAGGTTCAGCCTTTTCGTCGGTGCTTCTGCTGGCAGCCATTGGTGTGTATGCGGTGTCACTTGCTCCCGTGACCTGGGTATTGATCAGCGAGATCTTTCCAACCAGGATCCGGGGTGTGGGTACTTCGATAGCCGTCATTTCGCTTTGGTCGGCCTATTTTATACTAACGTTTACATTTCCATTATTGGCCGAGCTTATGGGTGGCATCGCCAATACTTTTTACGTGTACGCTGGCATTTGTGTGGTTGCCACAGTTTTCATTATCGTGCGGATAAGGGAAACAAAAGGCAAAACCCTGGAAGAGATGGATGCCGTTTTCACGCATTGATCCGCGGTTTTCGAGCAGCTCATGTTTTTCGCAGGACCGGCCATTATTGAATTTCCGAAGGAAATTAAAAAGAAGATTATGTCAGAAGAAGTTTCCGCCTGGGTTGAAAAAATTACGATCCCCACCTATGGGACCGGCCAGCCGGAGAAAAATCCTATTTTTCTGGAAAAGCGGGTCTACCAGGGCAGTTCAGGGGCGGTGTATCCGCATCCCGTAGTTGAAAAAATACTCGATACAAAAACCGACAAGGAATACACAGCAGTATTTATCGAAAATAAATACCTGCGCATCATGATACTACCTGAACTCGGTGGCCGGGTTCAAAGGGCGTATGACAAAACCCACCAACGCGATTTCATCTATTACAACCAGGTCATCAAGCCCGCGCTGGTTGGCCTCACCGGCCCGTGGATCAGCGGAGGTATTGAATTTAACTGGCCGCAACATCATCGCCCCTCCACTTTCGAGCCGGTCGATTTTACCATCGAGTCAAATCGCGACGGAAGTAAAACAGTCTGGGTAAATGAGGTGGAGCTGATGACGCGAACGAAGGGTATGGCAGGATTTACATTATTTCCCGGCAAGGCCTATCTGGAAGTGAAAGCCCGCTTGTACAACCGCACCTTCCTGCCACAAACCTTTTTATGGTGGGCTAATCCAGCTGTGAAAGTGAACGATCATTACCAGTCTGTGTTTCCGCCGGATGTGACTGCGGTTTTTGACCATGGCAAACGGGATGTGAGCAGCTTTCCAATTGCCAAAGGCACTTACTACAAAGTGAACTACGCGCCCGGAACGGATATTTCGCAATACCGGAACATTCCTGTTCCTACTTCATTCATGGCGGTAGAGTCGAAATATAATTTCATCGGCGGTTACGAGAATGATACGCAGGCCGGGATGCTGCATGTTGCCGACCATCATGTTTGCCCGGGGAAAAAACAGTGGACCTGGGGTAAGAGTGATTTCGGTATTGCCTGGGACCGGAATCTCACTGATGAGGACGGTCCTTACATCGAATTGATGTGCGGCGCTTACACCGACAATCAGCCCGATTTTAGTTGGTTGCAGCCAAACGAAGAAAAATCATTCGAGCAATATTTTATGCCATATGCCAAAATCGGAATGGTTAAAAATGCTTCGAAGGAAGCAGCACTGAACCTGGAATTGAAAGAAGGCATCAGTTCCCTGAAAGTATACGCTACCGCCGAATATCCTTCGTCGTCGATCCGGCTCAGCGCAAAAAGTAAAAGGATAGCCCAATTCATTTTCGATCTCAGCCCGGCCTCTGTTTTTGAAATTGAGGTGCAGACGGAAAATATTGAAGAGCACGAATTATTGCTCGAAGTGTTTGACAAAGACGAAACCCTGCTGATTAGTTATCAGCCAAACATAACGAAGGAAGTTGTGACGCCCGCGATAGCCTCGGCGGCGCCCCCGCCCGTTGAAGCGGCAACAAACGAAGAGCTTTTTCTCCATGGTCTCCATCTTGAGCAATACCGGCACGCTACTTTTTCCGCAATAGATTATTATCAGGAGGCCTTGAGGCGCGATCCCTCAGACATCCGCTGCAACAATGCCCTTGGCCTTTGGTTGCTTAGAAGAGCCCGGGTCGATAAGGCGGAACGCTATTTCCGCAGCGCAATCGCCAAAACCACTCTTCGGAACCCAAATCCCTATGATGGGGAGCCCTATTACAACCTCGGTGTCGCATTGAAATTGCAAAATCGGCCCGACGAAGCATACGATGCATTTTTCAAGTGTGTCTGGAATGATGCATGGCAACACAATGGTTTTTTTCAACTGGCCAGGATCGCCTGCGAACGTCGCGATTTTCACCAGGCACTGAAACTGGTCGATAAATCACTGCTCAGAAATTACGGAAGCACTTGTGCCAGGCACCTGAAGGCAGCCATCCTGCGAAAGCTGAAAAGGTATGACGATGCCCTTGCCCTTGCGGAAGCGTCTTTGGAATCGGACAAATTCAATGCTGGCTGTCTGTTTGAAACTTACCTGACACAAAAAGCGACCGGCAGTCCTGTGGAAACTCAGCAGGCCCTCGCAAGGTTAAAGGAAATCATGCGTGAATCCTTTAACAATTACCTCGAATACGCGATCGATTACGCACATGCAGGACTATTCGAAGAAGCGATAGCGCTGTTGCAGGAATTCGAGAACGACAACAAGGGCAACAAGGTCAGCCCGATGTTATATTATTACCTGGGGTATTTTTATTTCCGGATGAATGATAAGAATACGGCGCTTGATTATTTTACAAAGGCAGGGGTTGCAAATCCCGATTTTTGTTTTCCCGGGAAGATAGAAGACGTGCAAACGCTGCAATGCGCAATAGCCGGGAACCCCACCGACGCAAAAGCCCAATATTATCTGGGAAATTTCTGGTATGCGAATGATCAGTATGAAGAGGCGATAGAATGCTGGGAAGCATCGATCCGCCTCGATGATCAGTTTCCTACCGTTTTACGAAATATATCATTGGCTTATCATAACAAGCTGAAGGATATTGCCAGTTCATTGATCGCACTGCAAAAAGCGTTTGATCTTGATAGTACCGACGCAAGAGTATTGATGGAACTGGATCAGTTGTATAAACTGTATAACTATCCTCCCGCTGAGCGGTTAGAAAGGCTGAACCTTCATCTACCACTGGTTATGCAACGCGATGACCTGTATCTTGAAAGAGCGACCTTGTACAACCAGACCGGCAACTATGAAATGGCACGGGAACTCATCTCGCAACGCCAGTTCCATCCCTGGGAAGGAGGAGAAGGAAAAACAGTGGGACAGTATCTACTCTGTCATATTGAACTCGCCAAGCTGGCACTGAAGAAAGATCAGTGCGACGTCGCACTGCAATTATTAGAAGCAGCCACCGAGTATCCACATAGCCTTGGTGAGGGAAAATTATTTGGGGCACAGGAGAATGATATCTGGTACCTACAGGGGCTTGCCTACGAGAAACAAGGGTCGTCGAAGGCAGCAAAGGAAAAATTTACGCAGGCCACGATTGGAGTTGCAGAACCAGCAAGGGCAATATTTTATAATGATCCACAGCCCGACAAAATTGTGTACCAGGGCCTTGCCTGGCTTAAACTGGGCCATACGCAAACCGGCGAAAATATTTTCAGGCGCCTGATTCAATTCGGAGATGAACATATCAATGATGATATCCATATTGACTACTTTGCAGTGTCGCTCCCCGACCTGCTCGTATTTGATCAGGATCTGAATGTTAAGAACCGGATACATTGCAATTACCTCAAAGGTCTGGGTAACCTGGGCCTTGGGCATTCCCGGGAAGCTGCAGCGCTGTTCGAGTCCGTCCTCGAAATGGATGTTAATCACCAGGGCGCGATCATTCACCTCAATATGTTGAACTTTATCAAAGATGAAGCGCTTCTGACTTAATCGCATGCCCATGCAGATCACTAAAAAACTGTGGTCAGGTTCTCCGCAGGGAGATATTTTTCTCGTTACCCTAAGCAATGGCCAGACAGAGGTTTCAGTGACTAACCTTGGTAGCGCAATTACTGCTATCCGCATCCCCGATTCATCTGGCAAACTGAGAAATATCGTTATCGGAGGCGCCTCGATCGACGACTATCTCAATGACCAAGTTTATCTTGGGGCTGTTATAGGCCGTTATGCTAACCGGATCGACGGGGGTCGTTTGCCGGTCGCGGGCATCAACTATCAGTTAAGTGTGAACGAAAGTGAGAATAACAATCATTTGCACGGCGGATTTTCCGGCTTCAACAAAAAACTATTTAAACCGGCCGGCGAGCATACTAGTCAGGCTGGCTGTGCCGTCACATTCAGCTACCGGAGCGTCGATATGGAAGAGGGATACCCCGGCAATCTTGATGTGCTTATCAGCTATGAGTTGACTGCCCTTAATGAACTAAGGATCGGATATTACGCAAACACCGATCAGCCTACACATGTAAACCTTACCAACCATACCTACTTTAGCCTCGGTGATCCGGAAAAACCAGCCACCGGTTTGCGTTTGTCGATTAATGCCGGACGTTATCTCGAAAGTAATGAGCGTTTTCTTCCCTCGGGAAAATTGAGTCCTGTCGAAGGAACTCCATTTGATTTTCGGACAGAGCGGCCGATTGATCAGTATTGGGGTGATCTGACAACAAAGGGCTACAACCATTTTTACCTTCTCGAAAAAGATGGGTCACCTGCACCAGATGTTGTGCTGGCCTGTCCTGATTCAGGAATATCCGTCTCCTTAACTACAAGTTTCCCGGGCGTGCTTTTATATACCGGAGATTATCTCTCTGCACCACATAAACCAAACCAGGGCGTCTGCCTGGAAACCCAGTTTCCGCCCGATGCACCGAATCAGGTATCGTTCCCTTCCACGCTTGTGGAACCTGGCCGACCGTTCGATCACCAAACTACTTACTCATTTGCTACTCAATAAGGTCGAAATAGTAATATTGTCCATCATATCCGTAATATTGGCTATCGCCCATTTGAAGGAATAATTAAATATTTGGACATGCTTATGTAAAATACTGTTCTCCAGGCATTGCCAATAGTATGAAAGTCTGCCGCTGACTACAAAAACAGCAAGTACGGCTCTGATTCTTTGGTCAATTCCCCGGACGGCTTCTATTTATGCAATAAAACTTAACCAAAACCAAACTGCCATTTATGAATCGCAAATCTTACTTGAGTTCTGGTTTGACCGCCCTCTGTTTTCTGGTCATGTTCTTTTTCTCCCTGAGTGCAAGTGCACAGGCAGATCGGACGATCACCGGAAAAGTAACAGATGAGACCGGTGCCGTCCTTGCGGGAGTCAGTGTAGTTCTGAAAGGAGCCAGCAACGCAGGAACAGTAACCGATGAATCAGGAAATTTTTCTCTGAGGTTGCCCGCTGGCAGGCATACGCTAAGTGTGTCGTACACCGGTTACACCGGTCGGGAGATCGCCGTAGGCGGACAAACTGCCCTCAACATCTCACTTAGTCCCGATCCGCAAGCCAAGGATCTTAATGAAGTGGTTGTAGTTGGATATGGCACCCAGCGCAAGGTTGATCTTACCGGCTCCGTGGCATCCATTTCCAGAAAGGACATCGCCACACGGCCGATAACCAGTCCCGACCAGGCACTGGCAGGTAAGATGACGGGCGTATCCATCACAAATCGTTCAGGTGACCCCGCAGCTCCTATAGATGTCAGGATCCGAGGCATCGGAACAGTCGGCACCAACCAGCCGCTGTTTGTGATTGATGGGGTGCCGATCGTACAAACATCAAACGTTACAGTAAACACCGCGTCTTATTCTGAGTCGAACCCGCTGGCAGCAATGAATCCGAACGACATTGAGAGTATCGATGTATTAAAAGATGCATCCGCCTCCGCTATCTACGGTGCCAGGGCCGCCAATGGTGTGATCATCATCACTACCAAGAGAGGCAAGGAAGGCAAGGCGACAGTAAGCTACGATGGTTACCAGGGCTGGCAAGCCGTGGCGAAAAGCCAATATCTTGACGTACTCAACGTTCAACAATATATCGCCTTGCAAAGCGAATTGGGTAGGGACTTTTCGGCATTCAGCTCAAAACCAAACTTCGACTGGCAGGACGCAGTTTTCAAGACCGCTCATGTAAGTAATCACAATATTTCAGTTAGTGGAGGTTCCAAAAATGCCACTTTCAATGTCGGTGCAGGTTACCACGACCAGGATGGAGTGGAACTGGCCCAATCATTCAAAAGGATTTCATTAAAGGCAAACTCCGATTTCAAAGTAGGTAAGTATCTGAAATTCGGTGAATCCGTCCTCATCAGTTCAACCGAGAGAGGCTTGCAATCGGAAGGTGGTAATTTCGCCGCCGCTGGCGCAGCAAGAAATGCACCTTATTATTCTCCGTATGATCCAAACGATCCCTTGGGTCTCAACCCATCAACGGCCGAGACCAGAGGTTCCAACGCTTCTGCGAACAACTATATGTGGCAGCTCGACAAGAGGTTTAACGAGGTGAAGGTTGTTCTCCGTAAAATTCTGGCCAATGCATATGGGGAAATTGAACCCATTCCAGGGTTAAAATACCGGTTGGCTGTTGGCGTGGATTATAATGTTGGCGATGGCTTTTTCTTCCAGGAGGCAACCACGGCAGACTATGGCGGTGGGATCAGAAACTCACTGCTGACATCTGAACGGCCGCTGGAAACCACTACCAACCTGACCCATACGCTAACCTACACCAAAGAGTTTGGCAAACACAGCCTTACGGCCCTGGTCGGGGAAGAAGAAACAAATTTCTCCTTCACCAAAGTGCGGTTGCAGGGCTCAAATCTGTTTAATACCGCTATCCGGTTTCCAACAGTGGCCACGACGATAGCCGCCACCAACGAAGGCGACCATTGGGCATTGCGTGGTTACCTCGGAAGGATATTCTACAACTTCGACAACAGATACCTGGTCACTTTTAACGTAAGACGCGACGAATCTTCCCGATTCTCTAAAGAGCACAGGTCCGGAACTTTCCCTTCCGTATCGGCCGGATGGAAGCTGAGCGAAGAAAAATTCTTTACCAAGGCGGACTCGAAAATATTTGACGACGTCAAGATTCGTGCGAGCTGGGGACAGGCAGGTAACCAGTTTACAGGGACCAATTTCGCCTATCTGCCATCACTCCAATCCAGTATATTCTATGCAATCGGGGCCGGACAGAATGTTGTAAGAGGACCAGCGCCCGTGATCTTTGCAAATGAGAACCTCGAATGGGAAACCAGCACACAGTTTGACGTAGGCGCAGATATCACAATGCTGAGTCAAAAAATAGACATCACAGTAGATTATTACAACAAGGTCACCAACGATGTGTTGTTAAGTTTGCCTATCCCCTATGTATCCGGATATTTTCTTCCCGCAGACGCGAATATTGGTCAGATCAAGAATTCCGGTATCGAGCTTGCCGCCACGTACAGAAACAAGATTGGCAAATTATCGTATAGCATTGGTGGAAATTTCACCACAGTAAAAAACAAAGTGACCTCACTCGGAAGTATTAAGGAGATCGTCAGCGGCGCAGGTGGTTCACTCACGCACCGTACAACGGCTGGCGACGAGCTTGGTTATTTCTACGGATACAAAACAGATGGAATTTATCAGAACGCAGGCGATGTCGCCAAGGCCCTGCCCGATGCGTTTTCGGTAGGAGCGCAGCCGGGTGATATCCGCTTTGTTGACGTCAATGGCGACGGGAAAGTAGATGCCGGCGATCGTACCCGAATTGGAAAAGCCATGCCGGGATATTATTATGGCTTTAATCTCTCCGGCAACTATGGAGCATTTGACCTGAGCCTTTTCTTCCAGGGCAGAGGCGATATCCAGGTCTATAACGCAGTCCGGGCAAACATGGAATCCATGAAAGAAGGCAATAACGCCCGGGTCTCTGTTCTTGACCGTTGGACCGGCGAAGGCACAAGCAATACTATGCCAAGAGCAACTGCATCGGATCCGAACAGCAACACCCGTTATTCCGACAGATGGATCGAAGACGGATCTTATCTGAGGTTTAAGAACTTGCAACTTGGTTTTGTGTTTCCTGCTCAGAAGTTACGCAGCCTGACAGGCGAATTTATCACCGGCGCAAGATTCTATGTAGGAGTGCAGAACCTGTTTACATTTACCGGTTATGACGGGTATGATCCGGAAGTAACGAGAGGTTCGAGCTTCCAGAAAGGAGAGTTTCCCCTGGCGAACAGTGTGGACGATGGTGCCTCACCTCAGCCCAGGATCATCCAGCTAGGCTGGCAGGTCACTTTCAATTAGTACAGCAATAATCCTTGATATAACAACTATTACCCTCACAATAAATAGTAAACAAAATGAAAAGCAAAATAGTTCTCAAAGGATGTTTGCTTGGGTTTATCATATTACTGGTCGTTAACTTTTCCTGTAACAAACTTGATCTCCAGCCCCTAGACAGAGTAACTTCCACGACATTTTATAAAACATCCGTAGACTTCGATGGTGCCATGTTTGCCGGCTACTCATCGATAACGGATCTCTGGGGAACCAGTACTGAAACACTGAACGAACGTGGAGAATTTTGGGCTATCAGCCTGGCAGCTACTGACGACGTGATGGTAAATGGTAAGGCCGGCGGAGGTGGTGACCTGGCTCATGCAAGAGATATGGACAATACGATTTTCAGGGCTTCGGATCTGGCATTTGCAGCTATTTATACACAGGTTTATGAAGGAATCGCCAGGGCCAACATCGTCATTGAAGCCACCGACAATGGAATAAATGAATTGACTGACGAGCAGAAAACGCAGTTTGTCGCCGAAGCAAAATTCATCAGAGCCTTCTTTCACTTCCTGGCTATGCAGATGTGGGGAACACCTCCGCTCGTGCTGGAAGTAAAGAAAGATCTGAATAACCTCGCATCGCCAAATGCAACACAGGATGCACTCTATGCTGCTATTCTGCAGGATCTCCAGGATGCAAATGCAGGCCTCCCCGATTCGTGGGATGCCAGCAATGTCGGCAGGGCAACCAAATGGACCGCAAAGGCCTTTGAAGGAAAAGTGAATGTCTGGAAAAAAGACTGGGATGCAGCGATTGCCGCATTTGCCACTGTTAAAGATGAAGGTCCATACAGTCTCTTTGATGGAAACGCGGATAAGATCGACAACTATCTTGATGCTTTTGATTTTAAGAAAGAAAATGGTGTTGAATCAATTTTCGAGATCCAGTATGGTGGTCCTTTTTCCGACGATAACCTCTGGGTTTTTGATGACACGCACTCCGAGAATTTCAAAGCTTCTCAGGGTACGGGACGTCCCTGGTATTGGAACGCCAGCGGCGATGCAGGCGCGCCAGGCGGCGGGATGGGCTGGTATATTCCCACCCAGAGCCTCGTTGACGAATTTGAAGCCGGTGATCCCAGGCTTGAAGCCACGATCTACCAGCCCGGAGATACTTATTATAATAAAGGCGAATCCATTGTTCCCTGGGATCCCGAATGGTCATCCAACGGAATGATGGTGAAAAAATATTTCGGTATCCGTAATGCCGACAACTCCGCGTATTCTCCCAATGCGCAGGCGGGTTACAACAACGAAAGATGGTTCCGGTATTCCGACATGCTCTTGTTGTATGCTGAAGCACTGATTGAAAAAGGTGGTGGGACCTCCGCCGAAGGCATGGCTTTGGTGAATGAGGTTAGAGCGAGAGTGGGCCTTGCAGCAAGTGCTAACCCCGACCATCGGGCCGCTGTGCGTCATGAGCGCCGGGTTGAACTCGCTTTCGAACCTCACCGTTGGTTCGACATCACGCGCTGGGACATCGGAGGCACGGTATTCGGTGCCGCCTGGAAGCCCACATACAGCGTATTCCCATTCCCGCAAACTGAAATTGACAGAAGCGACGGCCAGCTCGTACAGAATCCCGGTTATTAATTAATATGTTTTAAGTTACAGGCAAGAGTGAGAGGATCAACCCTCTCACTTTTACAATTTGTATGAAACGTGGGTGGCTTAAAATATTTTTTTTGTGCATGCTCGTATGCCTGATAGCGTGCCGGCAGAAAAATACGCTTCTTCGCTCACTACCCTCTTCTCGAACGGGCATCGATTTTATCAACCGGGTAGAAGAAAACGACACCGTCAATGTGCTCGAATACATGAATGTTTATACCGGGGCAGGCGTTGCCGCGGGAGACGTTAACAATGACGGATTAACCGATTTGTATTTCAGCGCAAATAAGGGTGGCGGAAAACTATACCTGAATAAAGGTGGGTTGAAGTTCGAAGACGTCACGTCCCACTCGGGATTTGTTTCGGATCGCTGGGAAACCGGAGTGTCGATGGTGGACATCAACCAGGATGGATGGCTGGATATCTACGTTAACGTAGCCGGCTCCGCGAAATTCGGCAGTCTCGCCAACCTGCTTTACATCAACAATCACAATGGAACATTTTCAGAACGGGCTGTTGAGTTTGGCATTGCCGAAACCCGGCTAACGATGAACGCATCGTTTTTCGATTATGACAGAGATGGGGACCTGGACCTTTTTCTCATCACTAACCCCGCTGACGAAATGGTTTCCGACGTGAATAGCATCAGGCAACGACATTTGAATGGGGAGTCGGCCGGAACTGATATCTTATACAGGAACAACGGTAACCAGACCTTTACCGATGTTTCGCGTGAAGCAGGTATTCTGATAGAAGGATACAGCCTTGGCGCGGCTATCAGCGACCTGAACAATGATGGCTGGCCTGACATTTATGTGTCAAACGATTTTCTTACAAACGACATCCTGTATATCAACAACCGTAACGGAACTTTTTCTGACAAGATCGCAGAGTGTCTGAAGCATACAAGTTTCGCTTCCATGGGCAATGACGTCGCCGACTTTAATAACGACGGCTTACCGGATATCTTCGTACTCGACATGTTACCCGAAGACAATTTCCGGCGTAAAATGATCATCCCTGCGGCCAGCTATGACAGGTTTCAACTGTCAGTCAATAGAGGCTACGAACCGCAATACACGCGCAATACTCTACAATTTAACAATGGGAATGGCAGCTTCAGCGATATCGCCTTCCTTTCAGGCGTCAGCAGCACCGACTGGAGCTGGGCCGCATTATGGGGCGACTATGATAATGATGGCGACAAAGACCTCATGGTGACCAATGGCTTTTATCGCGACCTGGGCGATCTGGACCATATTCATTACCAGGCCCGCCTGAACAGTCCGATGGGTCGGGAGGATGCCAAGCGGGCATTAAAGCTCAAAGACATCAAAGAGCTCACAAACGTCCCCCTTCGCGATTATCTCTTTGAGAACAACAATGATCTCACATTCACGAAACGTTCAGAGGAATGGGGTTTTGATAAACCCGGATTCTCAAATGGCGCCTGCTATGCAGACCTGGACAACGATGGCGACCTTGAACTGGTCATCAACAGATTCAATGAAGAGGCCATGCTCTATCAAAATCTGTCGCGGGAGCTGTTTCACAAGCACTATGTAAAAATAAAATTGCGAGGCCATGGTGCCAATAAAGAAGGTATCGGAGCAAAGGCCCGGCTCTATGCCGATGGAAAAATGCAGTTCCAGGAATTTAATCCGTATCGTGGATTTGAATCTTCCATGGAGCCTCTTTTGCACTTTGGACTTGGCGACAATGCAAAAATAGATAGCCTGATCGTAGAATGGCTCGACGGAAATCGGCAATTGATAAGAAATGTCCCCACAGACACGCTGGTTACGGTGAACTATATGCGAACCATGCACGAAAAAACTGAAAGCGTGACGGGCACTTTGTTCACTGAATCCGCTTCAGCTGTTGGCATCGACTATATGCATAAGGAAAACGACTTCAATGATTTCAATATTCAACCCCTGTTACCATCAATGCACTCGGAAAACGGTCCCGGTGTTGCAGTGGGCGATGTGAATGGCGATGGGATGAATGACTTTTATGTCGGGGCTGCCACGGGCTCCCGGGGAAGTTTTTTTCTCCAAAACAAAAAGGGAGGATTTGATAAGAAGATCATGCAGGGGCCGGGTATAGCTGACGACATGGGGGCCCTGTTGTTTGATTGTGACAATGACGGCGATGAAGACCTTTATGTAGTCAGCGGAGGTTCCGAAAACATGCCGGATTCCCCGAATCATCAGGACCGGTTGTACATCAACGACGGTAAGGGGAATTTCAGTCTGGCGGTTGACGCCCTCCCAAACACTAAGGCCAGCGGCTCCTGCGTGGTAGCCTGCGATTATGACCGGGACGGAGATCTGGACCTGTTCGTTGGAGGACGTGTGTCCCCGGGACGATATCCGATGCCGGCAAAAAGCTACTTGTTAAAAAATGATCACGGCAGGTTTACTGATGTTTCGCTTACCGAGTTACCCGCAGGGGGGCAGATCGGCATGGTGACCACCGCTCTGTGGACCGACTACAACAACGACGGCTGGAATGATCTAATGATCGCAGGCGAATTTATGCCGGTGATCCTGGTGAATAATAACCATGGCCGGCTTGCCACGCAGGCGGTTACCATTGGTCCGAATGGCTGGTGGAACAGTATTGCCGCGGCCGATTTCGACGAGGATGGTGATATAGATTACGTCATCGGCAATCTCGGTCTTAACAGCCGTTACAGAGCTTCACAGACCGAGCCGATATGTGTATACGCAAAAGATTTTAATAAGGACGGCCGATTGGATCCTGTCCTTTGTTATTTTGTACAGGGAAAGAATTACCTGTTTCCGACAAGAGACGAAATGATCACGCAGATAAGTGCCATGCGTAACCGTTTTCCCACATACAAGGAATATGCATCCACTACATTCGAAAAATCCTTCCTTCCAGAAGAGATCAGCGATGCATATGTGCTAAAAGCAGAGTGCATGCAGTCAAGTTATTTTGAAAATACCGGCAATGGAAAATTTAACCGGAAAATGCTTCCGGTTCATGCGCAGTTTGCACCCGTATTTGGAATGCAGACTGGAGATTTTGATGGAGATGGTTTTTGCGATATTCTCCTGGCGGGCAATTCATATGCAACCGAGGCATCAACCGGACGTTACGATGCAATGACCGGTTTGCTGCTTGCGGGTGATGGCAAAGGAAATTTTTCGGAACGGACAAGCAGTGAAACGGGGTTCAACGCAGATCGATCGGTAAAGGGAATGTCCTTAATTTCGATGTCCGATAGTTCGAGCCTGTTATTGGTCGCGAACAACAATAGCGCGATGCAGGCATACCGCCTGAATCGACAGCCTTCGTCATCGATTGCGCTCCAAAAGGACGACGAATATGCTTTGTTTGTCCGGTCAGATGGCAGGAAATCAAAACAGGAATTCTATCGGGGAACAGGATATCTGTCCCAGAACAGTCGGACTTTACTGATTCCAGCCGGAATAAAAGAAGTCACGATATTTAGTGCTGGCAGTAAAAGCCGAATCGGCTTTAAAATCAAAAATTAAAAATGAAAAATGAAAAACCTGAAAATGAGTCATGCTTTACATAATTGCAATTTCGTTTTTTAGGTTGATTTCACGCCAAGTCGCAAATCAGCCTGCGGCTGACGCAAAGGCGCAAGATAAGACAGGCTTCTGTCTGCATCTTTTAGGTTCGTTTCAGCCAAGTCGCAAATCAGCCTGCGGCTGACACAAAGGCGCAAGATAAGACGAGCTTCTGTCTACGCCTTTGCAAGGTTTGCGCCTTTGCGCTTTCTTTGCGGCTTGGCGTGAAACCTTTTGAACTAAATCTAAAACACCACTCCATAATGATCAGGAACGCATTATTATCCCTTCTAACGACAGCTTTCGCTCTGGCTTCGACGGCGCAAAAGCAGGTGACCATACCCATTGAAACCAAAGACAATGTTTTGGTGTTGCAAACAGATGCAGACAACCGGCTTTCTACAATTTATTTTGGGAGGAAACTAAAAGACAGCCTGGAATATGCGCAAATAGCCGGGGGATACCGAATCGATGACAACAACAACGGTGTCAGTAACAATGCCTACACTCCTTCAGGAACCTGGAACCTGATGGAACCTGCACTACAGGTGATACATGGCGATGGGAATACTTCAACCGAATTGAAATATGTAGCACACGAAACGACCCGGATAGATGCGAACGTTCGATTGACTACGGTGTCGCTGAAAGATCCGGTCTATCCATTTGAGGTAAAGCTTTTTTACAAAACCTATGCTGCAGAAAATATTCTGGAGCAGTGGACAGAGATCCGGCACCAGGAGAAAAAACGGATAGTTTTGAAAAAGTATGCCTCGGCTAACTTGTATCTCACGGGCCGGAAATTTTTTCTTACCCATTTTGCCGGCGGCTGGGCCAGGGAAATGCAACCTGAAGAAACTGAACTGTCGTCTGGAATCAAGACGCTTGACACCAAACTTGGAGCTAGAGCTGATCTGTTTCAGCCCCCTTCGTTCTATGTATCGATGGACAGGCCTGCCACCGAAACCGAAGGAGAAGTACTTATGGGTACGCTGGCATGGACTGGAAATTATAAATTCGATTTTGAAAAAGATCCCTACGGCCATCTTCGCCTGATTACCGGGATCAATCCTTTTGCTTCTGATTATTCTCTGGACGCGGCAACGTCATTTACGACACCATCGTTTATCACCACACTGTCAGAGAACGGCAAGGGTGAAGCAAGCCGGAATTTACATAGCTGGGCAAGAAAATACCGGCTACGAGATGGAAACGGTCGCCGGCTGACATTGCTGAATAACTGGGAAGCCACTTATTTTGACTTCGATGAAACCAAGTTGGTGGGCCTCTTCAAAGGCGCAAAAGATCTGGGTGTGGATCTCTTTTTACTGGACGATGGTTGGTTCGCGAATAAATATCCGCGCAATAATGATTCCGCAGGTTTGGGCGACTGGCAGGAGAACAGGGCTAAGCTTCCTCACGGCATAGGCTACCTGGTAAAAGAGGCAACAGCCGCCGGAATTGGTTTTGGCATTTGGGTAGAACCTGAGATGGTCAATCCTAAGAGCGAATTATATGAAAAACACCGCGACTGGGTATTAAGACAACCGGAAAGACCGGAACATTATTACCGAAACCAATTGGTGTTGGACCTGGTAAATCCGGAAGTTCAGGATTTCGTTTTTGGCGTATTGGATACCCTGCTGACAAAGAATCCAAAACTGGCTTATATTAAATGGGATTGCAATGCGGTGATCTATGATGCGCACTCCATTTACCTTTCACGTCATAAATTGCCACAGACCCATATTTACGTTGATTACGTCAGGGGACTATACAAAGTACTTGAAAGGGTCAGGCAGAAATATCCAGCGATACCAATGATGTTGTGTAGCGGCGGGGGCGGCAGGGTGGATTATGAAGCGTTGAAATATTTTACGGAATACTGGCCCAGCGATAACACCGATCCGCTGGAACGCGTATTCATCCAGTGGAGTAATTCTTACTTTTTCCCATCCATTGCTTCTTGCAATCACGTGACCAACTCGGGAAATCAGCCGTTCAAGTATAAGATAGATGTTGCAATGATGGGCAAGCCCGGTTTCGATATTGTTGTAGCACATCTCCCTCCTGAGGATCTGACTTTCGCAAAGCAATCGCTGAAAACGTATGATTCGATCTCGGAACTGGTTTGGCATGGCGACTTGTTCAGGTTGATTGATCCCCACGAAAATAATATTGCCTCCTTACTTTATGCGAGTCCTGACAAGTCGAGGGCGGTGATGTTCAATTACCTGACAAATTTCCGCACCCTGCTTGCCCCCACTATTGATCCGGTCAGGTTGAATGGACTCGATCCCGCCAGGAATTATACTATCAGGGAGATAAATCGTTACCCGGGAATCAACGGTGGCCCGTCGGAAAAAAAGATTTATTCAGGCGATTACCTGATGCGTGTTGGGATTAACCCGGTAGTGACTGCTAAACGGTCGAGCGTCATCCTGCTGATTGAAGAGGTGAAATGACCTGATTTCCGCTGGAATTACTGTTGCGGTGAGGTATCACATGTCTTAGTTTCCTGACTAAGATGCTTGTGAATTCGTCCAACCTGCCCGGCAAAGCCTTTGAAACTGGCTGGTTCCTGATTGCGAACGGGCAAAACACAGAAGTTATTTATAATTGTCATTAACACAACCCCGGCCTAATACAAACCTGACTCTCGTTGAGAGTCAGGCTTTTTTGCAATACGGGTACTCAACACACCAGGGCATCCGCTGGTTCCAGATGAATCACTGAGAACTGGACTTCCCACCAGTCACAAACTTCTTCTTATTGCACACTGCTATCAAGTCAGCAGAGTCCAATGCATTCAACAGAGATCAGGATCCCCGCGGGGAAAGGCAACACTTGAGGAGTACTTCTCGCGGGTGGATTGTCCGGCCAGAATTCGGCATAAACCTTATTTACAACATTAAAATCATTTCCAGCAACCATGAAAATCGTTGTCTTCACGACATTGCTAAGGTTGCTACCCGCTTCCTCCAATATCACACTAATGTTTCGAAAACATTGACGCGTTTGAGCCTCGAAGTCATTACTAATGACTTTCCCGGTCGCCAGATCCAAACCCGGAGTTCCGGATACGAAAATAAATTTTTCCGCAATGACGGCTTGTGGAAAGATCTCGCTCATGCGAGGCGCTTTTGGTGTGTTTAGGTTCTGTCTGCTCATTATCCCTTTTTGAAGGGAAACTAAACAATTTTTAAGGCATATGATTCATATCACACAATCTTACTTGCTGCCCGCGGCAACTTCGATCTACTCATTAGCTTATGGTGAATATCGGGTATATGAAAGGAATGCAAGAGCAATACGAGGCTGACCCGTGCTGATATCACTACACAGGTGATCAACTAATCCTGACAATGCTGTTCAGTGTTGTGTGTTAGCCCCGCGCCCTTATTGCAGTAGGGCATTTCTTCAGGCAAACAATGCCAGTTCAGCTTTTCCCAGTCCATCCGGAGTGGTATAGAAAGGCCTTTTTTCAACTACATAATGTGCATCTTCCGGAATACCAAGCGCTTCATAAATAGTCTGGTGTAGCTGGTCGATCACAATTGGTTTGTCTATTGTCTTACATGGGCGTTCGTCAGCTGTCTTGCCATACGCCTGTCCTTTTTTTATTCCGCCGCCAAACATGAGTACGGATGAGCCATCGGTGAAATGACGGTGCATGCCATAATTTTTCATTTCCTGTATCACGTCGGGTTGATCAACCTGCTCCTGCACCTTCGCTCCCGGCCTGCCTTCCACCATCATATCCCTGCTGAATTCGCTCGCCAGAATAACCATTGTACGGTCGAGGCGTCCGGATTTTTCCAGGTCCCTGATCAGTTGTGCAACGGGGCCGTCTATTTGCTTTTTCATGTCCTTTATCCGGGTGTTCCCGTTGTCATGCGTGTCCCATCCTTTGAACGGTTCGTATTCCGTGGTAACACTGATGAAACGGGCACCCTGTTCGGCAAGCCTGCGGGCCATAAGGCAGCCCAGTCCGAATTTGCCGGTATTGTATATGTCATAGATCGCTTTAGGTTCCTTGCTCAGGTCAAATGCCTGCGATTCCGGCGACTTCAACAGCATGTACGCCTGCTCCATTGACCTTTTCAATGATTCCTTCTGGTAGTCGCTGCCGTGTTCTCCCATGGCAGTTTGGCTGATGAAGTCATTGTACAGCTGGTGACGTTTTTCGAAGCGGGTGGCCGACATGCCTACCGGGGGCCGTACGCTTTCAAGGCCGGAGGTGGGATCGGGAATCAGGAAAGGTCCATATTCATTGCCAAGGAAACCGGCGCTGTGAAATGCTTTTAACTCCTCTCCTTCACCGAGTGTGAATCGTTGACCAATATCTATAAATGCCGGGATGACCGGATTTACCGGCCCAAGCTCTTTTGCGATCCATGCGCCAATATGCGGAGCCGAGACCGATTGTGGTGGTTTGTAACAGGTATGCCAATGATATTGATGACGGGAGTGTAGTATATGTCCCATATCTGCCGACACGTACGAACGAATTATCGTTCCCCTGTCCATCACCTTGCCAATGTTTTCGAGGCCTTCAGAAAAAGAAACCCCGTCGATGGCGGTGGGCACTGATTGAAAGGTGCTCAACACACTGTTTGCATCCATCCCTTTTCTGAATGGTGTAAACTTCTTGGGGTCAAAGGTATCGGTATGCGGCATGCCTCCGGCCATCCACAAAAGGATTACGGTGTCCGCTTTAGAATTGATTTTTTTCTTATTACACGACGAAAGAAATGAAGTCATGGGCGCTCCCGCTGCCATGGCTGCCATGGTAGCCGCACTGGTCTTTTTCAAAAATTCCCTTCTATTCCAATCAGTTTTCATATCTGGAATAATTTAATTGATGATTTGAAATTCCGGGAGCAGCATTAACGCCCAGAACAGGTCCTGCACCGAATTGGTATCAGGGCGGTCGCCCAATTCTTTCCTGGCGATGGCAAACTCAGCTTTTCTGGGTTCTCTTCCCAATGCATGCCGGTAAATTTCCTTTACAATAGTTTCGGGATCGCGATATTTCTGTTTCCAGTTCTCCGCCCCGCGGCGCAATACACTGTTGAATCTTTCTCCGTTTGTAAATTCCAACGCCTGCAGAAGGTTAGCCTGCGTTTCCCTGCTTGTTGACACCGTCTCCCGGTTAGGGCGGCCAAGCGCGGTAAGGAACTGGTTGTTTTCCACAATTGACGCCCTGACAGGTAAGTTACTTGATTTATCCGACCCGCTCGGTTTCACCGGCTTGTATCTGACCAGCGAATCTGGGAATACAGGGGCAAGGATATTGGAAAGCGCGTCGGCAAACTGCTCGGCAGACATCCTCCTTTTAAGCCTTCCCTGGAATTTATAGTTGTCAGCTGTAACATAAGATGGCTCCTTAAATCCAACAGAAGGAAGCTGGTAAGTGTTGGAAGTGGCAATCAAATAGATCATTTCCCGGATGTCGGATTTGTTTTCCACAAAATTAGTGGCCATCCAGTCCAGCAGGTCCTGGCTCCAGGGCACGTTGTCCATCACATCAACAGGTTCTACAATACCCCGACCCATCATCTGCGCCCAGATCCGGTTTACTATCGTACGGTAGAGGCGGCCGTTTTCAGGTTTGGTGAAATTCTCGGAGAGTTGTTTTTGTTTTTTTGCGGAACTGGCTTTACTATCTATTTCCCCAAGCTCTTTCCACAATTGCCTTGCGTTCGTGAATTTCCCGGTAGGCTTGTCGCAGCGATTAATTTCAAGGGAACTGTCACCGAATATATTCGCGAAAGCGTAGGCATCGTCCAGTTTCCAATCGCTGACAAAACTATTGTGACAACTTGCGCATTTCAGGTTTAAGCCGATAAATACCTGGGCAACATTCTGGGCAGCCTGCATTTCAGGTCGCTGGCTTGCATTGACCACACCGCGCCACTTGATCCCTTTAATGAACCCCCTGGATGTAGAATCCGGACTGATCAGTTCCCGGACGAAACGGTCGTAGGGTTTATTATCCCTTAACGACTTGTATAGCCAGTCGGTAATATTAAAACGACCCCCTGTAATATATCCCGTTCCAGTGTAATCATTTCTAAGTGCGTCATTCCAGAAAGTAAGCCAATTGAGTGCATAGTCATCGTCGCGGTTTAATAATTTTCGTACCCATACTGCTCTCTTGTCCGGGCGGGCATCGGTCGAAAAACTATCCAATTCCTTCGGTGTGGGGGTTAGCCCGATGATGTCAAGATAAATTCTTCTTAGGTAAGTCCTGTCGTCGACGAGCGCAGGCCAGGAAATTTTATTTTTTTTGAAGTATTCATTTACCCACAGATCGATAAGATTACCTGCTTTGCTGGCTCCGGCGGGCAATGCAGGAGTGCGGGGTTCCAGGTTGGCAAGCCTGAATACGGGTTGTTTATCTCCGCCCGCAGGCCACGGAGCGCCTTTTTTTACCCAGTAAGTTAGGAGCTCAATTTCCTGGTCTTTCAATTTTTTCCCTTTTGAAGGCATAGCTTCCTTATGATTGCGGGGAAGGGTGATACGGCGAATAATTTCACTTTCCTCGGGCTTGCCCGGAACAATAACGAGTCCGTCTTCTCCACCTTTAAAAGCCATCGATTTACTATCCAGCCGCAGTTCGCCTTTTACTTTTTCAGCCCCGTGGCATTTGTAACAATTGTGTGCAAGGATGCCCCTTACCTGAACATTGAGTTCGAGTTCCTGTTTTGGGCTCAGCTTTGCGGTATCATTCTTCACCGAAGCAAAATCAACATTGAATGGAGTGGTTTCCTGATAATCCTTGCTGAACGGCAGCGCGCTCGTAAGGTAATCACTACCATGGGTAAGCGAAGCTCCAAAATGGCCTGCAACCGAAAGGCTGATCGCCGTGAAAAACAAAAGGCCCCGGTAAACCTTCACCCATTGGATTTTGTTTCTCCTGAGAATCAGCACAAGCAACGTTGAGCTGATGGTGCCGAGGACTGCTGTGGCGATGCCGGACCATTGATGCAGCGACAGGGCGTCGGCGCCATAATCGCCATTGGTGGCGAGAAGCAGGCCGAAAATGGCGGCGAGCACGGCAGAGAAGGCTCCCGCATATACAAGCAGGTTTATTCCCGACCTTAGTCTCGAGTTGAACTGCTTCAACGTAAATAGTTCCGCTATTGCGGCCAATAAAAGAAACCCAACGGGAAAATGAACCAGTAAGGGATGAAGGCGCCCCAGGAAATTCCACAACCAGAAAGTCTGGCCTTCAGCCGGAGGTGCGGCAGCTGATTGCGCATATACGGCAGGCCCAAGGATTTGAATGATTATGCATAAAAATAAACATCCCGCTTTGCGCGTTCTCCTCATATCATTGCCGTTTTTTTCATCTGCGGATCTATACAATATAACCTAATTATTTTTAGGTCAATCCGTTACGCAAAAATGTGAAGAAGTTGGCGGCAAATCCGCAACATTTTGATCTTTTTTACAAATTTTTGTCCTGGGTCGAAAATTTATTTGTCTGAATCAAAGCCTTTTGAGTCGCATGTTCCGGTATTCTACTTTCATCGGGGGGCCGACGTGCACCTGAACACCAAGAAGTCCCGATGATTTACGATTTTCAGTGTCATTGTCAATTACTTCGCTCATCAACACCCCATTAATGTAATGCTGCAAATGGTTTCCTTTTGCAATCAGGTGGTACTCGTTCCAATCATTTGTTTTTATCTTGGCCAATAGCGACTCATCACTTCCCAGTTGGGCCACCACTTCAGGTTTTTTCCCGGTTTCTATTGTGGCCTTCTCGCCGCGACGGGCAAGGAATGTGCGTCCGCGTTCCTCATAATTCAGTCCGGTGTATGTATTCTTACCATCAATATCCGCCTGATACCCTTTCAGGGCGAAAGGAACACCGGGAAATTCTTCACTCCGGTAATTGATGCCACTGTTGCCTCCGGAGGTGATGCGGAAAAAGGTTTTCAATTCAAAATCTTCAGTTACTCCCGCCCGCCAGATTAGAAAACTATTTGTCTTTAACAAGGTAGCAGGTGTTATTTCTCCTACAAGGATGCCATTTTCCATCCGCCAGTAGGTGGTGTCTCCTTCCCAGCCTTTTAGTGTTTTTCCATCGAACAATTGTTTATAGCCTTCCTTATCCTTCTGGGACAAACCCGGCGTTGTACAACAGGTTAATGCAAAGGCGACCAGCAGAACAGAGAGGGAAAAGGATCGGGGAAGAGAAACTGATTGATAATACATAGCAACTGTTTTAAATTTTTTATGGTTTATTCGGCACATTCAAATCTTTTTCTACTCCAGTGTCTTTCCAACTCCTCGACTTAGCCGAGCTGAGCACGGCTTCACAAACCTTTTGGGTTTCCAGCGCGTCGCGGAAGGTAGGGGGACATGGCTTGCCTGTTTCAAGGCTCTTCAAAAAATCGGCGACGTGATGAACAAATGTATGCTCATAACCGATACTGGTTCCGGGTATCCACCACCGTTTCATGTATGGCTGATCACTGTCGGAAACATGGATAGAGCGCCAGCCGCGTACAACTGAGTCGTCGGCATGATCAAAATATTCGAGCCTGTTCATATCATGCAGATCCCAGCGGATGGATGCATGCTCGCCGTTTATTTCAAAAGTGTAAAGCGCTTTATGACCGCGCGCGTAACGGGTGGCTTCAAACAATCCGAGTGAACCATTTGCGAAATGACAGTGAAAGATGCAGGCGTCGTCTATTCCCACTTTCTGCACCTTGCCCGTGAGCTGGTGCATCCTTTCCTTCACAAAGGTTTCAGTAACTGCTGAAACATCGGTGATGATCCCATTCAGCCACATGGCCGTGTCGATACAATGGGCAAGGAGATCACCGGTTACGCCCGAGCCTGCAGCGTCGGCATCCAGGCGCCATAAGGCCTCTCCTCCCTGCGGAAGATCCGCATTTATGGTCCAGTCCTGCAGGAAGTTGGCACGGTAATGAAAGATGCGTCCGAGTTTCCCGGAATCCACCACTTGCTTGGCCAATGTCACCGCAGGCACCCGGCGATAGTTATACCAGACCGTATTGTTTACCCCTGCAGCCTCAATAACTTTTACCATTTCCTCAGCTTCCTTCAGGTTGCGGGCAAGAGGTTTTTCACAAAGGATCATCTTCCCCGCCTTCGCTGCCGCAATCGCAATTTCTGCATGTGTTTCGTTCGGCGTACAAATGTCTATCGCGTCAATATCGTCACGTGCAATAATCGCCTTCCAGTCTGTTTCTGTTGATTCGTACCCCCATTGCTCGGCAAATGCGCGGACCTTATCCTCTTTCCTGGAGCAGACGGCCTTAAGTATCGGGCGATATTGTAGTTCTGGAAAAAAATCTGAGATCCGCTTATATCCGTTTGAGTGGGTGCGGCCCATCAGTCCCGACCCGATCAATGCTATTCTTATATCTTTTTTGGTAGTCATTTTAATAAATTATTTCTGATATATAAATTCAGAATCCTGCCTTAAGGCGGTTCATACCATCCGTGCTGATCCCTCACCTTGATCATTACTGCAAGAATATCATTCCAGGTTTTGGGTTGCATCATAATTTCATTGGCGAACATGCAACCGTCCCAGCATATGTGACGGAAGGCCTTTGTCAGCTGACCGCTCTCATCCCTCAGCCAATATCCCGCGTCATGCGGAATATCCAGTTTGCCGTTGGGATCCGTGGCGAGACAATGGCGACCGGTTTTGTCGTGCGAACCCGAACCGTGTACGGTTCCATCATTCTGGGCTACATGAAAATCAATTGTCCATGGACGCAGGGCCTTTGTAAGTGTTTTCAGTGCTTCCTGCAATGCTTCCCTGTCGCCCCATTCGAAGTCGGCGGGAAGGATGCGGTGCTCGGGGCTGTTATATCCCATCAGGTACAATAACGTGTGCGACATGTCGGCCTGAAAGCCCATGTTGGGACGATCAACGGCTTCAAGCGTATCAACCATTGTTTTCCAACTGTGCATGCCTCCCCAGCAGATCTCTCCCTCGGCCGCCAGCTTTTCGCCATAGTCGGCGGCAACATCGCAGGCTTCGCGAAAAGTCTGTGCGATCAACCTGGTATTATTTACACTGTCGGTTTCCCATGCCTGGGGATTGGTGGCAGAGTCGATGCGGATCACGCCATCAGGGCGGATGCCCAGTTCCCGTAATTTTTTTCCGAAATGACAGGCTTTACGCACCTCTTCAACAAAACGGTTCCTTTCTTCTTTTGTGCCCATGGCCGAGCCTCCTGTTGGAGGCCAAATTGCCGCCACCAGGCTGCCAATTACCAGGTTATGACCAGCGACCTTGTCGGCAATTTTCTTAATACCATCGTCGGAAGGATCAACGACCACATCGGGATCGAAAAGCCCGATATCAATGCCGTCGAATTTAACGCCATCCACCTCAGCTGCTGCGGTGAGTTTAAGCATTGTATCGAAGGGAATGGGCGGTTCAGAATCAGGGCCTTTCCCGACAATTCCGGGCCAGGATGCGTTGTGAAGCCTTGGATAATTATTCTTGCTCACAATTTTAGAATTAACTGTTGATTAATAAAGTTTGCATGCGGTTCGGAACCGGGTTGTGTTTACAATTTCAGGTCAGGATTACCGGGACCAAAATGTTTAAGCATCACTATTGGATCGGTAGTGGAATGATTAACAATTTTGATGCCTTCTCCTGCAGCCTTCTCGGTTACGAAGAATTCGTCGTTAGTTAATTGCCCGTAACGGATCAGCGCCGGTGTTTCTACATCCCACGAACCCATCTTTCCATGGCCCTGCATCATGATCATTCCATAGGCTGCACTATCCTTGATGGTGACAGTAGCTCCCGGCAATACGGTCAATTCTTTTGCACTGAAAGCATCCGATTTGTAACAAACCCATTTCTCAATATAACCGCCGGACTTCATTTCTTCTTCGGGTCGTATTGGCATTGGATTCATAAAACGATTGGACATCATGTTGGGGTCCACATTGAGTTCCCAGTCGATTGCTTCGATCAACTGATCAAAATCACCCTTCCTGTTCTCCGGCGTACCATTCCATAAAAGTTCTTCGGGAATGATCGCTTCATTCACCAACGACTGATACATAGCAAACACATCCGAGGCTTTCTGTGGCTCATAGGTGCACATACTACCGGGAGCATGCAACAGGCCGGGCGGAACATCCCACCCCGTTCCCGGTTCCAGGCGGTAGGCCTGCGAATAATTGGTGATCTTGTTATCCCCTTTTGTGAAATTAACGAGGCATTCGCGGATCTGCGCCTTGGTTACGCCCGGAGAGATGCCAATAAAAGTATAAGGAAAATCGCCGCCGTGGTTATTCACCTGTGGTGGGAAATAATAGGCCTCCGGTTTACCCAACTGACCGATCAGTGCGGCCTGCTCATCATTGTGATGAAGATGGTGTGGCAACGGACCCATGTTATCAAAGAATTTCGAATACATCGGCCAGCTTTTGTGAGCATCCCACAAACGCGAGCCTATTATGGCAGCGCCAAGATCGCTGATCGCGTCCTTTAGCAACACCCTTTCTTCCTTCGAGCCATCGCGTAGTACAATAACGCTCAAGCCTTCATTTTCTCCTGTAAGTGGTCCATTCTTCGCCGGAGTAGTTGACGAAAACCAACGTTCATCGATGCCGCCGCGCTGACCACCCAGCACATAATAATCATCAGGATGTAATTTGATCCTGCGGCCTGGTACGCAAAAAGACCTGGGCACCCAGGTGGGCGCCAAACGTAAGATTCCATTTCCCTGTTCAAGCGCTTTTTTGGCCGTGCTTATTTTTTCCATTAGCAAACATTTATCTATTAGAAATGTGTTTAAATACTTCGCTTATCTCCACTTTATCGGTCAATACTTCGAGCTCCAGCTGATAGGTTTTGCTTTCGCCCGGTTGTATAAAGATAAGTTGCTGTTGACGCCTTGCTTCGGCTTGTCCTATCGGGGGATTTGTGCCAGGTTCAAGACCAGTTACATATTCTCCTTTTGCCCAGTGCTGCCAGTTAGATAACCATGGCAACTGATTCTTACGAAAACGCAATACCATGGCTATACCCAGCCGTACATTATGTATTCCGCAGGTGGAGATGCCTGCGGCATCTGTGTCCGGATTGATATAAGCAACTTCCTCCCCACCGCCCCGATGATCATCGAGTGGCGGCGGGCAGGTATGAAAGTCGTTTCCTTCAATAAATATCTTGCTCTTTCCTGCGGCTTCGCGGGGGTGCCATTTGCCCTGCCAGTGGATGGCCGATCCTTCGTCAGCAAGCGGCCAGCCAAAATTAAAATGATACAATAACATATGCGGCACAGCCTCGTTGCCTCGGTTTAGAACCGTGTCGGTGATATTGATGCCAGCTTTGCCCAGCGTTCCGGAGATCACTCTTTTCAATTCCAGGCTGGGTCCGGCCATCCGGGCTTGCTTCATTGTTCCCGTCAGGCTCATCTCCATTTTACCGGCCAGCGGATCCGGCTGCAAAATTGATTCTATTTCGGCGGATATATTGCTTATCGGGCCATGAAGACCACGTTCTCCATACTCGTCGACCTCCGGCCCTCCAACATGATCAAGGCCGCAGGTGGTAAGCAATCCGCCTCCAAAGGTTTTGAGCCAGTCCAATCCCCTGTTCGAGAAGGGCTGAGGGTAGGTTACCCCTGCATGGCTTATCCAACCAAGGCTGTGCTGGTTGAAGAAGGCATCGGCGATATCCATTGCCCGGTCGATAACCACTTTGTATCGAAGACCCGTTCCCGTATTGATCCAGGCTACACGCGTTCCGCGACCCAAGCCATTGTCCAATACAGCGGTTTCTATCCCGCCAAGTTGAGCGGTATTGGATAACTTATCCTTCCAGGTTTGATTTGCCAAGCTTCACTTCTTTTAATGATAAAGGAAGATGCGTTAGAACTTCAGCGGCAAGCGACAAATTATTTATTGATAACTGATACCTGCGCCTTGCTTTTTTGAGTCGAAAAAATGGTGTCTTCTTTATTGCCGCCGGCTTTCAGATAGGCCAGCAGGTCTTTCAATTCTTCTCCGTTCAGTCGGTTGATCAGTCCAGGAAGCATCGGAGATACTTTCGAAGTGCTGGTACGGACTACCTCGCTTTTAGGCAGTTCCCTGGTTGTCTGTGGAGCAAATGGGTTTTGGGAAATAATATATTTCTCATTGTCCTGGCTCACCAGCCTTCCAACTACTGAACCGCCCTTTTTGAGGTCAAAAATCAAAGATCCGTACTGATCTGAGATGGTTTTATCCGGTTCGATGATCGCCTCCAGCATGTCCTTATAAGAAAAGCGGGTACCCAGCTGCGTTAGATCGGGCCCGGCAACCCCGCCTTCGCCGCGCATGGTATGACAGGAAATACAGAGCGAAGCTGCGAACATGGCCCTGCCGCGCTCGAAATCACGTTTAACGATGCCACTGTCAGCCACGGCAACAGCTTCATCCATCTCCCATTTCCTGCCCGGGCCTTTCGGCCGTAAAGCAGCGTCGACCATGGTGTTTCCAGAGCCTTCGGCAATAGAATCACCGGAAAGTTTATTATACATTGCAAACTGCCTGGCAGGAACATTCTTGAGCGCATTCTTTCGCGCGGTGTTGATGAATCCGGGAAAGCTATGTCCGCCCTTGTATTGAAAAGCATTGCCAAACCACTGAAAGTATTCCTTCTGAAGTTCGGGCGTCCAGCCGGTTTTCACTTCGCTCAACACCGTTGCATAAAAAGTTTGCTGCATGGGGGGTATTTTGGAAAGCATGCCGGCAATATCGAGGCCATATTGCGGGTTGCGGAGAATGAGGTCTGATGACTGCATGAACGTTTTTTGTCCACGTCCATCATCCTTTGCCGTTTTCAGCAGGGCCATTGTTTTTTCCGCTGTCGCTGGATCACCGAGATAAGCGAGCACCTTACTCAATTCACGATTCAACTCATTTGTGCCGGCAGGATACTCCTTATCAAGATATTTTATCACGGCTGATTTGGTTCCCTGTTCTGGCAAACCCATCCGGGAGAGGACTAACTCAAATGCACGCACGAAGTCTATTTGCTGTGGCTCAGATAGTTGCTTATAGTCAACGGTCATCAGCGCGCCCAGCAACTTGTTTTTATTGTCTTTCTTGCCATGCCTTGCAAGTGCTATTGCGATCTCCGTTAATATTACCGGGTCCTTTTCAAGCAGTGCCTTTTCCTGCCATTGGGCCACGGGCTGATGTTCCAGGGCTACCCTGGCTGCATAGCGTATAAATCTATCCTTATGTTTCAGATAAGGCCAGGCAAATTCAACAGCACCCGCCTTGGGCTGACCATGAAATTCTTCGAGTTTGTGCCTGATCTTCTGCTCCTCTGTTACTACGGTGGCAGGGAGTTGTTCATCGTTTTCCTTATTATCCTTATAGTATACGCGGTAGAGGTCGGATTCCAGTCTGCGCCCGCCAGTAAGGAAATACATCGCGCCGTCGGGACCAATCACCCCATCTGTCAATGGAAGTGGCGAGCCAGACACAAATTCTTCTCCAGTTGCCTTATAAGTCGCTCCATCTGGTTCCACATGGATGGCATAGATGATTCCAAAGCTCCAGTCGAAGGCATATAAGGCTTTCCTGTATTTCTCGGGGAAGCGTGCGTTTGCGCCATAGATCATACTGGTGGGAGATCCCTGGCCAATATTAAGGAGGGCCGGTAGATTGTCAGGAAAATCGGGCGACCACTTGCCTGTGCCGGGTCTCCATCCAAATTCGGCTCCGCTGGTAACATGGCAAATACGCGTAGGGCGGTACCAGGGCAGCCCAAAATCCCACTCCATGTCAGAATCGTAAGTGAACAATTCACCCGCATCGTCAAATACAATGTCGAATGGATTGCGAAATCCTGAGGAGATCAGTTCCCAATGTTTGCCCGTCGAATCAACGTTTGCGATCCATCCGCCGTGGGTGTTTACTACGTTATCGTGACCATTTGGGTCCTTGATCAACGGCATCAGGTTATCGTGGGCCCAGTCGGGCAACCTTCTGTAGGCATCCATTTCAGGAATTTTGGTGAAATTTCCGGCAACCACATAAATGGATTTTTTGTCCGGTGAAAGCACCGCGCTATGCGGACCATGTTCCCCTTCCCCGTCCAGTGATTTCAGGAGGGTCACCTTATCGAACTCATCATCGTTATCGGTATCCTGAAGCCGGTAAAAACCACTACCCTTATCAAAAGCAGAATCTGCTTCGTGGTTGATCATTACATACAGACTGTTGAACGCCCACAACAAACCGTGGGCATATCCCATTCTCACTTTGTTTGAATCGGCGCCCTGGGCTTTGCTGATGTCGAACTTAAGCCTTTCGATCTTTACTTTGGGAGGAATAGAATCTGTTCCAATCGGAGGCAATTCGAGGCGGTAGATCGCTCCGTACTGGTCGGATGCGATCAGCCTTCCTTTGTCGTCGAAGGCCATGGACACCCAGGAACCCTGTTCATTTTCAGATGGACCATACAAATGTTCCGCGTGAAATCCGGGAGGGAGTTTTAGCTTCTCCACTTTTGGGTCCAATGCCGATTCTTTTTCCTGGTCGGCCTTCCCTGCGTCTCCTGAACAGGAGCCCGCAATAACCGTAACGGCAAATAGCAATGACAGATAGAATGATCTCTTCCAATTCATGATGGGCAGTATTTTAATTTTTAAGGGAGTCTGGGGAAGCGTCAACCTTTTGGAGTAACCAATCGTCAATTTAAGATTTTTCATTTTCATACACTTGGATCGTCCGTTTTCATCGGCCCCATATCAGGGCCAAATGTTGGCATCCAGGCAGGCAATCACAATTTTACTTCAGTAAATGGCTGGCCATATTACGGTTATTTTCACAATAGGCATCCTGCACTGGCCTGCTTTTTTGCCGCAGCAGGCAGATGCACGCCTGCTTTTTCCTATTCCCCAGGAAGAAATCAACAACAATCCCGCACTTAGTCAGAGTGATCGGAATCCAGGTTACTAATTTCAAATAGAGATTTCAACGATATTCATTTAACTAATCGAATTCTAATAACTACTCAAATCAAGGATCATTATGAAATTGACTACTATTCTTCTCTCAGGAATTTCGATAATTGCCTGTCTCGCCAGTAATGCACAAGATGCAAATGAAACAAAGTTTCAGCCAGTGATTGGAGAATCCTGGCAGATCACTGGCGATCCCGATCTCGGGAAGTTTACAACCGAGAAGCAGCAGCCCGTTGATTTTGGCATCTGGCAGGCCACTGATGGTACCTGGCAGGTCTGGTCATGCATCCGCGGAGTCAATATCGGCGGGAAAACCAGGCTGTTTTATCGTTGGCAGGGCGGAAACATTACGGATACCAGCTGGCGCCCGATGGGAATTGCGATGGAAGCCGATCCGAACTTCGGCGAAACAGAAAGCGGACTCCAAGCGCCTTTTGTGCTAAAAGAAGGGAAGGAATACCTTATGTTTTATGGCGACTGGGAAAATATATGCCTGGCAAAAGGCGTGGATGGAAAAACCTTCGCCAGGCAATTTCATGAAGGAAACAAGGCTGGAGCATTTTCGGAAGGAACTGGCAACAATACCCGGGATCCGATGGTCATCAGGGTTGGCAAGACCTATTACTGTTACTATACTGCCTATCCAAACGACAAGGGATCTGTGTATGTCCGTTCATCAAAAGACCTTAAGGACTGGAGTCAGCCAACAATCGTCGCAGCAGGAGGATCAGCTGGTTCAGGGAAGTATTCTTCTGAATGTCCTTTTGTTTATTTTGACAAGTCCTCGGGGTATTATTTTTTGTTTCGTACACAGAAATATGGCAAAGACGCTCAGACCTCGGTGTATCAGTCGAAGAATGTCAAGAACTTTGGAGTAAATGATGACCGCTATTTAGTAGCCGTCCTTCCAGTTGCGGCGCCTGAAATTGTAGAATACAATGGTCAACTTTATTTGGCGGACCTCTTACCCAGCCTGAAAGGAATTAGAATTTCCAAACTCAAGTTTGAAAGAAAATAGAAAAATCACCACAACAAAAATTGATTACAGCAGTTTCTTTTTTGCATGGCTCTGATATGCAAAGAGAGCACTGCTGTATTTTGTCCGAAGCCAAAAAAAATGTCCTATTACCCCTCCAGGCAGGTCCCGTTTACACCCTCTTGAATTCAATGAGATGGGATAAATTCATGTCAAAATCAATGTCATGGCACAATTAAACCCATACCTCAACTTCGACAAGAATTGTCGTGAGGCAATGACTTTTTATCATGATTGTCTCGGTGGTGAACTCAAAATTCAAACAGTTGCAGAAATGCCCGAAATGGCCGCAAAGATGCCACCGGAGATGAAGGATCAGATTTTGCATTCCTCACTAACCAGTGGGGACATTATTATCATGGGGTCCGATCTCAACCGGGAAAAAGCAGTCGAGGGCAATACTGTACAGCTCTGCCTCAGCCTCAAAAGTGAGGAAGAACTGGTTGATTTATTTTCCAGGCTTTCCAAAGGGGGCAAGGTAACGGAACCCATAAGCGATATGCCGTGGGGCGCAAAATACGGGTCACTCACAGACAGGTACAACAAACAATGGGTGTTTAATTATCAGATAACCGACCCAATGTGATGGGGAACTTACAGTGAGAATCCTAAGAGCGGTTGTAGTCAATCAAAACATCTTCTCATGGCGAGAATTTATTTATCAGGCGGCGTTATGATCGGATGCATGGGGGCTATTACTGCTCTTTCCCTTCTATTAAAAACTGTCGTATAACTTAAGCGGGCGATTTTGGTTTTTTGTCATCGGGGCCGTACTTGGAATCTGATGTTACATTCCCGACGAATAAATTACAAATAACTCAGCCACCTTTGATCTTTATGGGCCTGCTTGTACTTATCGAAGCGTTTACACAGGGGATAAAGTGCAAATATTATGGCAATCCAAATCAAATAAACCGTTACGAGATTGAAGCCAAACCCTTTTAATGCTTCCACTCTAAAGGGCATCGCCGGCAGTATCATTTTTCTCCAGCCAAAATCCGAAAACCCAGCGAGTATTAGGGCCAACAGATGAATCAGGTAGATGTGAATAATGTAGTAGAAAAAAGGCACCCTGCCGAATACACAAAAGAAATTAACCACTCGGCCGTGTAGCTTTTCTGAATTGGCGAGGAATAAAAAGGATGGACCCAATGTGGCTAGCAAAAATGAAAGCGACGGCGGGTATTTGTTGAAATTTAAAAATGAGAACAAATTTTGCATTGTACTGCCATAATTTTTCCATGGCGTAGGGTCTCCATAGATATTGGTTCCTCTAAGAACTAAACAAAACAACAAGGCTGCTATTCCAATCAAATTGAAAATTCTTATTCGCTTCACATGAGAATAGCCTGTATTGTAGAAAGAGCCAAAACAGTAGCCTAATGACATAACAGCCACCCACGGTATTATAGCATAACTGCTTCCTATCACGTGACCCGGAATAATGTCAGCATAACGGTGCCTCTCATGCATCAAGGTCCATAAAATATTTCCCTCAAAATGCACCGAGTCAAGCAAATTATGTCCGAAGATGAGCAGACAACTAAAAAATATCAGATAGTTTCTGGGTAAATGAATAAGCCCGGCCAGCAGAACCATACTGATACCCAACACCCAGATCACCTGAAGTGCAATATTTCTAAAATGAATATCAAAATGCCACCCGAAGTTCATTACTATCACCTCAATAAATATCAACCAAAGCCCACGTTTCAACAGGAAGGAGGACAGTTCATATAGATTTTTTCGTTTCCCCACCAGGTAGGCCGAAAGCCCCGCAAGAAAACTGAATGCAGGCGCGCAAAAATTAGTTACAAATCTGGTAAAGAAGATGGGCAAAGTAGTTAGTGCCGGGTCCGCGGGGTCGAAGAAAAATGAAGAGTAATGAAAATAGTCACGTACATGATCGAGTGCCATTATAACCATCACCAGCCCTTTCAACAGGTCAATGGATTGAACACGGTTTGATGTCATAATAAAGCCTTAGGGGTTTGAACCGCAGCAAACTACTGTTTTATTTCGTACGGAGATAGTAATAATCGGCCTTAAGAATAGACGTTCTTACGAATAATGCGGGGTATTCAACCACCAGGCTCAATTCATCAACATCAATTTTGGCTTCAAAGTCATTTGGCACATTTCGTATAGACACTGGCATCAATATTGACAATTTCCTCTTTTGGCACCAATATTTCCTGAATCATAATCTGCATTAGGGTGTGACAGAAGAAGTCGGCCAGGCATTGAACAAAGGCAGCCACGAGCCAGGGATACATGAATCTTCTTTCAAGTTTTCGCATACCTTATGCATTAAAATTCTTACTAAAACAAGGCACGGCAAATACCCTGATGGGGTGATGGGAATAATGGCTAGATTAATCGCTCTGTCAGTGCCTTACTGACCGCTTCGATCTGCGACTGCACATGCAGCTTGTCATAAATATGCTTGATATGAGTGCGAACGGTTTCATGGCTGATACCCAATTCGGCCGCGATTAGTTTGAAACTATTCCCTTTGGAAAGGGATTGCAATATTTCTTTCTCTCGTGGGGTCAGCTGATAGTCTTTACCGGGACTGGTTTCCTGTACGTGCGAGATAACCATTCTCGCAATGGAAGGACTCATTGGAGCACCACCCTGCAAAACGTCCTCGATTGCAGCACCCAGCTTATCTGAAATATATTTTTTCAGCAGGTAACCATTGGCACCGGCGTACAGCGCTTCGTATACGTGCGCATTATCGTCGAATACGGTAAGCATGATGATCTGTACCTGCTGATTGACCAGTCTGATCTGCCGGACGGCCTCAATACCATTCATACCGGGAAGATCAATATCCATCAGGATCACGTCGGGATTGGTTTCCTTTAGATCATTGACCACATTTTTACAATCGGCGAAGGTTCCGGCAATATCATACTGCTGCGAAAGCATCAGAAGAATATTGAGGCTTTCCCTTAAACTGGTATTATCCTCATATAAGAGTATCCTGACAGCCATAGTTCAATATTCAATATATATGCAACTTAATTTTCTGCCTCCGCGAATCCTATACCTTGATCAGGTTAGATTCAATTCCAGGAGTACACTTGTTCCCTTCATCCGGTCACTCTCGATTGACAGATCTGCGCCAATTTGTTTAGCCCGGATTTTCATATTCTGCAATCCGTTGCCGGAAAACTCATTGAATGTATCAAACCCGGAACCATAGTCCTTTATCTCCATCATTAATTTCCCATTCTTCTCGCTCAACCATATAGAGATCTCACAAGTCTTGCTATATTTCACTGAATTGGTAATCGCTTCCTTAAAGATCATGTACAGATCTTTTCTTTGTTCAAGGTTCAGCTGAATATTATGGAGCACCCCTTCTTCCCGGAAATGGTAAGCAATCTTCAGGGGTTCGAGTATTTCAGCAGTAAACTCCTTCATGCGATACATGAGTCTTTCGAAGTTATCATTGACGGGGTTGATCACCCAAACCATGTCGCCGATGCTTTCCAGTATCCGGCCGGAATTGTCCTTGATCTTTTGAAGGTATTCTATTACCTGCTGCCTGTCCGCATCCTTTCCCATCGCCACTTTGCTCATAATATTGATACTCGTCAACGTAGATCCCATTTCATCATGAAGATCCCTGGCAATTTTTGCCCGTAATTTTTCCTCTCCCAGATATTTTGCGATTCTTTCGGCACATACGGCTGCTATTTTTTTGAGTACCCGCGCGTGATTCCGGGTATAAAAATTCTTCGCGGCGTGTTCAGAATCTATGACTCCGAATAACTTTCCTTCGGCAAATATCGGAACGGTGATCTCCGACAATCTTCTTTCATCATCCACAATGTAGCGTGAATCCTTCCGCGTATCCGGGATGATTTCCATGATCCCCGATTGCGCGACGGTTCCCACGATACCGGTACCAAGCGGAATGGTGATGCTGTTGAAGATCTCCCTTTGCCAGGGATTTTTTGGCCCGTAAGCAGCTTTTTGCAACAACAGTTTCCTTTCCTCGTCGTATTCATAAATCACACAATCTGTAAACCCGAGTCTCGTCACACAGTTTTTAGCGGTATCCCAGCATATATCCTCGATGGTGTGCTGTCCGTATAGCGATGTGGCAAATGCACTAACCAATTTTTCTGCCTTAAGTTTCTGGGTCAGGTTTCTGATTAACCATCCAACCAGGGCAACTGCGATGAAAAGGATCAAAAGAGTAAACCAGGCGGTTTTCCACAGCGGCGGTACCACATGGAATATGGGTGTGGAAATGTAACCCGCAGGTTTTCCATCCCTGTATTTCGCATGAACCTCAAAATTATAGTCGCCGGATGGAAGATTCTGATAGGAAGCCACAAAATCAGTGGACGGCAACCAATGCCGGTCGTAGCCATTAAGCCGGTATTCGTAAGAGACCAACTGAGGAGTTCCATAATAGAGGCCGGCAAAATTGAATTGAAGGGAATTGTAGATATATGGAAGTTTGCCGGTAAAATGCTGCGGATCATATCTCGATTTTCCATCCCTGTCACCCACTATGATATCCGTGATTACCACATTGAAAGGGTTGGCCACCGCCCGAATACTCGCCGGAGTAATTAACAGGCCGCCTCCCACAGCCGTAAGTACCTGTTTTCGATGCTGATCAAAAAAAAGAGCATGTGGAATCCTGGAATCTGATCCGAATGAAGAAAAGCTGAAGGAGTGCCGGGTAATTTCCTCCGCTATGGTTCTGCCAGAGCTATCAATCGCAACAATTTCTTTTGAAGAGAGCAGCCAGATATTCGACTGATGATCACTCGCCAACGCGATAAAACTATTAGCCGGCAAACCCGTCCTCATGTCAAACCTGGTAAATGCATGGGCAGAGTCGGTTTCCGGATTGAATCTGAAAATTCCCGATGAAGCAGTCGCGAACCAGGTCAGTCCGCGATTGTCGGTCACAATATCTTCAACCAGGTTCAGATAACTCAGGCCGGATTTGTGTTCAAAACCTTCCATCTTCCTGGTTCGGAGGTCGTATCGCAGCACATCGCTGCTGTAGGCGCTGATCCAAACAGCCTGATGCAAGGAATCACTGCTGATGGCAGCTATCTTTTTTGTCCAGGGCAGAAAAGGCAAATGGAGATCGATGAATTTTTTCTCTTCTACGTGGTAATAATAGAGGGCATCGCGGACTGTCCCGAACCAGTAATCGCCCGCAACATCCTGGGCAAACGCCCGAAACCCAACATCGGCGCCGTGATTCGGCATAGGAAACCTGCGAAAAATTTTTAGATTTCTGTCGAAGCGATATACCTCGCGATCGGTGAGCAACCAGATATTTTTTTCCCTGTCGGTCTTTATTGTATTGCAATTTGAAAACATTCCTCCATCGCTCCCTGAACGGATTGTCACGATGCTGCCATTTGCCGTATTAATGAGGTAAACAGCGCCGGGGTCCGTTGCGCACACAAAAAAGCATTGACTGGTAGGATCATAAATTACTCCACCCATTTTATTATCTCCAGCCATATTATTTTCGGAAATCAGGGGCAAAAATGAGGCAGCCGTTTCCTGGTCATAGATCGCGATACCATTGCTGGTTCCAATCCATCTGAGACCGGTATCATCCCGAAATATCTTATTCACCGAACCCGCAAGCAAAGACCCCGAGAACTGCTGGATATGGCGGACAAGCCGAATCGAACCTGAGCCGGGGGAAATTTTATACATTCCATTAGATGCTGGCAGCCAAAGGTCAGCCTCTTCGGTCACCGGAAAAGCAGAGGAAGGATAAGGATCCGCGACCGGTGTTACCTCTTCGTATCGGGCGTTATTTTCATCGTAAAGAAAACATTTCCCCTTTGCTGTTGAGAGAAATACTTTTTTTTCAATTGAATCATAAACAATATCAAGTATTGACCCATAGTACCCGGCTCCCAGTAGTGTAAATTTCTTGCTATTTATATCTAAATGAACGAGGCCCCTTGTAGTACCCAGCCAGAACTCATGATCTGATTTCCTGGTAAATTTCTGAATTGAATTATATTTTCCTTCGGGACTCTCGGGAATGGTTTTAATAAATGCCGGCCAGTCATAATAGGTGAAGTGCTTCGTTTTTTTATCATAACTGGTGAATTCAAATACATCCGATGCAATCCATAATAACCCCTTGTCAAATTTAATATCCCAGATAAGGTTACTGGGAATATCCGTTTTATCAGCGTTTCCTTTTGGCAGGATAGTGGACCATTTGTTGTTGGCGGTCTGGAAAGTATTCAATCCCTCCATTGTCCCGATCCAAATCTCTCCCTCAGGATCCTCAGCGATGGCATTCACGTATTCATTCGAGATAGAATTAGTTTTCCCGGGCCTGTAGACTTTGAATGTATGCCCGTCATACCTGTTCAATCCATTCCGCGTTCCGATCCACATATAGCCAGTGCGATCTTTGTGGAAACAATTCACGCGGTTGTCCGAAAGCCCGTTTTCCATGTTAAGTAATCTTGCCTTACTTATCAATTGAGCGGATAATGGAAAAGCGCAAAACACCAGCAGGCAAAAAACAAGGTATCGTTGACAGGTAAACAAAGGAGGAGCCGTAGCCTCCTAAATTAAAAATTTAAAATTAAAAGTGAAAAACTGAGTACCGACGCGGCCTGTAAGGGTTTTTTGAGTTCTGATTTTCGATTTGGAATTAACGCAGTATGTCCGCACCAAAAAGCATCGATTACCATTTTTCATTTAACATAGTTCAGATTCTCATCCCTCGGCGTCATTTTAGGCATGATGAGATGGATGAGAGCCAGTATCACGAGATAGAGCAAACCCGCTATAAGAAAAGCCACCATGTATCCGGATTTTCCACTGCTGTCAAGCCCTCTGCCCAGTGTAAAATTTGCCAGGGCACTGGCAAGGGTGCCCACCAGGCCTCCAATTCCCACGACCGATGCCACTGCCTTTTTAGGAAACACATCCGACACCACCGTGAATATATTGGCCGACCAGGCCTGATGGCCTACGGCTGCCAACCCGATCAATACTATAGCCGTCCACTGATTATCGGTCTGTGTAACAAATGCCACCGGAAGTATCACCAACCCACTAATGAGAAATGTTATCTTCCTCGCCCTGTTCACCGTCCATCCCTTTTTGATCAGACTTGATGAGAGCCATCCGCCAGCAACACTTCCAAAATCCGCCATAACATAGATCACGATCAATGGAATTGCAAGTCCCTTCAGCTCAAGCCCAAATTGGGCATGAAGAAAAAATCCGCCCCAGAACAAATAAAACCACCATACAGCATCAGTTACCTTACCCAATGCAAATGCCCATGTTTCTTTCAAACCGATGATCCTTCTCCAGGCTATTTTTTCTGTATTCTCTGGAACAGAATCACTGAGTATGTAATTCAATTCAGGTTGCGTAAGCTTCTTGCTGTGCTCTGGTTTTTGATAGGTCCTAAGCCAAACGATCAGCCAGATCAGACTAAGCAGGAAAGTAAAGCAAAATGCATATTGCCAGTTGGTGCCGTCGTTTTGAACAATCAGCGGAATAAGCAGCGGTGCCAGTGTGGCGCCGACGTTCGTGCCGGCATTGAATATACCCGTCGCCAGGGCTCTTTCCTTTTTAGGAAACCACTCCGCCACTGTTTTAATGCACGAAGGAAAGTTTCCCGACTCGCCTATACCCAAGCCGAATCGTGCAACGGCAAAACCTATCCAGCCCATGGACCTGTTCACTAACGCATGCGAAAGACTGAACAGGCTCCAGATCGTGATAGACAGCGCATATCCTTTTTTCGTTCCTATCCGGTCAATAATACTTCCCATCAGGAGCATTCCGATCCCATACGCAAGCATGAATGTTACATTGATGTAACCATATTGCGCATTTGTCCAGTGAAACACATGGTCCTGCAGTGTTGGCCCGAGAACCCCGATAATGCTCCTGTCAACGTAATTAATGGTGGTGGCAAGAAATAACAGCGACAATATTCGCCAGCGGTATTTTCCGATCTTAATTTTTTCCAAGTCGCTAATGTCGTTACGATGTAATTAATTCTTCTGATCGCTGAATCCCCATTGCCAGCCCCCTGAGTTCAGCCAGTCCCTTTAATCGCCCGATCGCCGAATAGCCGGGAAATGTCTCCTTGTTCAGGTCGTCAAGTATCTGGTGTCCATGATCCGGACGGAAAGGTAAGGGCTCTCCCCGTCCGCTTTGTATAAAAATAAGTTCTTTCACAACCTTGTACATGTCCACATCTCCGCCGAGATGGGTAGCTTCGTAAAAACTGCCGTCCGGGTCTTTGCGAACATTTCTCAAATGGGCAAAGTATACGCGACTTCCGACGGCTTTCAGGATATCCGGAAGATCATTCTCCTTGCCTGCCCCAAGTGAACCGGTGCAAAAACAAATCCCATTGGAAGGATGATCCACTCCATTAATAATCTGTATCAGGTCCTCCTTGCGGCTCGCTATCCTTGGAAGGCCCATGATGTCAAAAGGCGGATCATCGGGATGAATTGTCATGCGAATATTATTCACCGCGCAGGTCTCCATAATGGACTCCAAAAAATAAAAAAGATTTTCCCTCAAACCTTTATGGCCGATATCTTTATATATCTCAATATTCTCCAAAAGCGATTCAGGTGTAGTGGTGGCCTCACCCGGCACACCCATCAACACAATATCGGATAATGCGTTTCGCCATTCAAGCGAAGATGATCTGAACTTCACTTCCGCCGCCTCCAGAACTGAATCCGGGTAATCGGCCTCCGCACCATTCCGCCTAAGGATATAGATGTCAAATACCGCCAGGTCAGTCAGGTCAAAGCGAAGCGCTTTCGAACCGTCATCCAGGCGATAGTCAAGCTTTGTTCTCGTCCAGTCAAGAACTGGCATGAAATTGTAACAAACGGTCTGAATACCGCATGCCGCTACATTTGTGAGGCTTTGCCGGTAATTATCAAGCAGCTCCTCGTAATTTCCGGTTCTCGTTTTTATTTTTTCATGGACGGGAATACTTTCCACAATTTTCCATTCAAGTCCTGCTGAAGCAATTAATTCCGCCCTCTTTTTGAGTTCATCGATCGGCCATAGCTCTCCATGAGGAATGTGATGCAATGCAGAAACAATCCCTTTCGCACCCGCCTGGCGGATAGACTTCAGGCTTACCTCGTCGTTCGGGCCGAACCATCTCCAGGTTTCCTGCAACCCTACCAGTTTTTTTATGTCAGAGTGGTTCATTAATCTTCGGGTATTTGGTCCAGGGCAGGGATATTTCTTTCATATCCCGTGTAACCCTTATTCTGGTTTACGATTCCATTGCTGTTTGCCTGGATTGCATCAGTGGGAACAGGCCAGAGCACATGGTAGGGGCTGATCGTATACTGGTCACCGTGAATGGTATGTATATGGTCTCTGTAGAAAGCATTCTTCGCAATGATCCTGTCATAGAAATAATTATTTTCCGAAAAGTTTTCCAGCGAGTAGGTTTTGCCATTCTCCGCGGCCGTTCCCGTCATAGCAAACAAGTAGGAAATACGGGTAAGTTCCGTTTTTCGCGGCTCTTCGTAAAATAGCTCCCGGGCCCTTTCATCGAGGATCATACCCATATTGACCTGGTCGGCCGTGATCTCTTCGGCGCCTGCCCTGGTCCTCACTTCGTTGATGTCTTTTGCGGCGCTTGCGAGGTCGCCTTTCCAGAAATAAGCTTCGGCTCTTAACAGGTAGGTTTCCGCCAGGCGAAACAAATACCAGTCGGTATGACCGCCCTGCATAGGATTATTCTCATCATCAGGAATATAGAGTTTATACTGCGGCCATTCAAACCAGCTCCTGATGGTATCCTTACACAAGAGCCCGCCAGAACTGTTATGCAGCTGCAGCGGTTTTAAATAAGAAGGGTCGTTGCTTTGTCTCAGCTGAGGCTCATTGTACACAAGGTCTTCCATGCTCATCCAGTTACCCTTAGCATGGCGCAGGTCGCTGGTATCATTCCAGATATCAAACTGGCTGTAAGGCGTGGGTCGGCATCGCCCGATGCCGCGTCCAATTAGATCTGATTGCACCAGGTCGAGGTCTCCACTGGTGCCGTCATTAGTTCCTTTTTTTCCCGTTGGTGTATTTATGTTACTGCCCCAATAAGGAATCGCGTTGCGCATGACCCTCATCCCTCCCGTAAGCGTGGTTGTTCCGGTATAATATCCTCCATCGCCAAACCTGTCAATGATCATGTACAAACCTTCCTTATTTTCAGCAAGAGACTTGTTCTCTGGACGGTGAAGGTCCCAGATCACGTTTTTCTTCGTAGCTCCGAATGGTTCCCGCATCAGCGTATGAGCCCCACCGTCAATCACGTTTGTTGCCGATGTTACGGCGTCGTCAAATTTCCCCAGGGCCAGGTTTACTTTGGTCAACAGGTGACTGACAGCACCCCTGGACACTTCACCCTTGTTTACAGCGTCGGGCACCCATTCCTGCGCAAATTCCAAATCCTCTTTCATTCTTTGAAGGATGACCTCGCGTTTTACAGAGAAGAAATCGAGCTTGGGTTCATTGTACTCCTTCATTACTGCGGGTACATCCCCAAATTGATGAACCAGACGGTAATAACGCAGTGCACGGTGAAAATAAGCAGCGCCAAGAATGGCATTGCGCTCTTCCGCAGATTCATATTTTGCATCGTCAATGCGGGTAATCACTGTATTCGCATACTTTATTCCCCTATAACCCTCCTTCCAGAACCATCCGATCTTGGAATGGTCGGCATCATCAAATTGAGCAGCATTGTCCGGCGTGATCAACAGGTTCAGATCCTGCGCCGGGCCTGATTTGTCGGTTGTACCATCAACGCTAACTTCAGAAAAAAGCATTTCTGTGAGTATTGGCGGGTTGTCGCCATAATACTCGATGCGTGCATTGCGCGCACAGGCCACCAGGGCGGCACGCATGCCTTCAGCATCCTGATAGGCATTGGATGGAGAGAAAAACGATAGCGGTTCCGGGTCCAGCCAGCTTTTCTTACATCCCTGCGTAACAAGAATACCCGTAAACAGCTGCCGAAATAAATAGAATATGTTTAAACAAATTTTTCATCGCTGATAATTTAATTTAGTCATCGGAATCAAAAAGTGACATTGACGCCTAGTGTATAGTACCGGGGAGGTATAGCTGTAGATATGGCCCCGTCGGAATCCCGGTTCCTGAATTCAGGATCCCAGTAGTCCCAGTCTGGTGCATAGAGTGCCGCATTTGTTACATTTACGTACACCTTTACATTTTGAAAGGTGGCCCGTTTAACCAGCTCGTCAGGAAGATTATAGGCAAGCGACACGTTATTTAGTCTTATGAATGATGTTTTCCTGTACACGTCAAAGCTCGCACCTCCATTGCTGGAATACAACCTTGCATAATCATTGATTGGGTTATCAGGCGTCCAGTAAGGAAATGTGTATGAATTCTGCCTGTCCTGAAAACCCCTGTTATTCTTGGCCTCATTGTAACTCGCTTTTTGCCCCCATGATGAATAAAGCATGAATGAAAAATCAAAATCACGGAACAGGGTGAACTCATTTCTCAGTGTCCACTGAAAACGCGGAGTAGTAAACCCCAGGAATTGCCTGTCTGCATCAGAATATTTTTTATCGCCGTCTACATCCTCCACTTTAAAGTCGCCGGGAAAGACGCCATATTCGCTGGCCTGTTCAGCTTCGTTTGCCTGCCATATGCCCAGTATCTTCTGGTTCCAAATTTCATTGAGGTCATGACCAATAAACCATTTATTATCCGGATCATCATTTTCCACCTGCCCGACCACTTTCCCTTCCGCATCCAGCACATCCACGGGACCATAAAGATGTATGATCTTGTTTCTGTTTAACCAGAAACTTGCGGTCGTACGCCAGGAAAAGTTCTTACTGTTGATATTTGTACTGTTCACAGTGACCTCCAGACCCCGGTTCTGTACCTCTCCAAGGTTGGCCATCACATCGTCGAACCCGATAACAGTTGGCAGTGAACGTTTGATGAGCAGGTCACTTGTGGATTTCTCATACACATCAATCGAACCACCTAGTCTGTTGTTCAAGATTGAAAAATCAAATCCAATATTATAAGAAGTCGTCTTCTCCCATTTCAGCCCTGGGTTACTCATGCGACTCACCCACAGTTGTGAAACGGAGATCATTTCCCCTCCCGCGGTGATGTATTGATACTTACCTGTGGTAAGTTCAGACAGTGCGACATAACGGCCGATGTCCCTGTTTCCGTTGATACCCCACGACAAGCGTAGTTTCGCCGAGTTGATCCAGCTTGCACCTTCCATGAATTTTTCATTGGAGAGCAACCATCCTACAGCAACTGCCGGAAAGTCCGCGGTGCGGTTGCCCTGCCCGAACGCGGAGTACCCATCCCGCCTGTAAGACAGCGTAAGCAGATAACGATCCATCAATGTATAGTTCAATCTGGCCATCAGCGCATTGCCGGTACTCACCTGGTCATCACTTTTTGCGATGGGCTTGATTCCTGCTCCTATATTATGATAACTGAGATTATCATTGGGATCGAAACCTTCATTATCCACCTGTGTTTCCCATGACTGATACTTTTCTGCATTTGCCAGCAGTGTCACATTGAACTTATGTTCACCAAATGTTCTATCCCACTTGAGAATATTGTCTATCTGCCAATCGTAAGTAGTCCGGTCTGTGCGGGTAGCGATTCCTTTGCGCACGCGATAACTCGGATGATCCGCCGATACCCCATTGAAGTAGCGGTAAAAGTCGAAATGCGGAGTAAAATTCACCTGGTAAGAGAATCCCGCAGGAAGGTTGCCCTTTGCATAGAGTGTGCCAAATAAAGAGTTAGTCTTTTCAAGGCGGCTGGTGTATGCAATATCCAGAAATGGATTTGAATTATTTCCGAGGTCATCGTTTGGACTGTCCCTGTATGTGCTTGTGTCATCATTGTACAATTTTCCATAGGGCGAAGCATTTACCATTTGCCCCCAGTTGACGGGCACGGAGCTTTCATCCCGGTCGGCGAATTGCATGTTTACCCCAACCGACAAATACTTTGAGATCTTGCCTTCAAGGTTCAATCTTGTCCTGATGGTCTTGAATTCATCGCCTACAATCACTCCTTCATTGTTGGTATACCCTACCGACATGTAGTACGAAACATCATTCTTTTTCCCGGAAAGACTGATCGTATGATCCTGTCGGAAACCTTTATGAAACATCATGTCGTACCAGTTGGTTGATATGCCATCCTTGTAATTTGAAATCTCTACCGGCCTCATCCCAAGTCTTGTCAGCCACACATCCACAGGATCACCACTTGAATTATCGTATGCCAGCCAGTCATCCAAAGAAACATCGGATGGGAGATTGCGCGGGTCGTCGTATTCGTACGGCGAATGATTAACAAAGCGGCTGTTCTGCACGTCAGTACGCCAGGAAACAAATCCAGGACCATCGTACAAGGTCTCATTATTGGCCACTTCACCGTACCCAACATTTGAATTGAGTGTTACCTGGGGCTCGTCGCTGGTTCCTTTTTTTGTGGTGATCAGCACCACACCGCTGGCCGATTTTGCTCCAAACACCGCGGCGGAGCTGGCATCCTTCAATACATCAATCGTACTGATGTCGTTTGGATTGATGTCGCTCAACTCGCCATAATAAATGACCCCATCGACTACGATCAACGGCGAAGTACCGGCATTAATGGAGCTCTTGCCCCTTACCAATAAGTCGCCCCCGCCTTTCGCAGACGCAGAGTTGGTCTGTGAAATGTTGAGGCCGGAAACATTTCCTCTTAGCACATCCTGAACACTGGAAGGATTCTCATTCTCTAACTGTGTAGCCTTGACCTGTCCTACGGCACCCGTAAGGTCTTTCTTCTGCTGAGTGCCATAGCCCACCACCACCACTTCGCTCAAACTGGTAGTCAGACCGGAAAGTTGTACGTTGATTCCCTGTTTGCCGTTTACCTTGATCGTTTGGTTGGAATAACCCACGTTGCTGAATACCAATGTTCCATTTCCGTTTGGCAATGTGATGCTGTATGCTCCGGATGAACTTGTTGAAGTTCCGGATGAACTACCCTGTAGCGTGACGGTAACCCCGGGCAGGGGCTCATTATTAGACTTGTCTGTAACCTTCCCCTTCACAACAAATTGCGCGTTTAGGCTTAAAGACATCATCATAAATAACGTAGCCGATAATGGCGCTAGCAACTTTGGCAATGAGATACGCGTTTGCATGATATCTGTTTAAATGGCAAGAAAATAAATGACATGTATAAAACTTTCTTCCTGGCAAAGCCGATGGTGGGTCTAGAAGCCTATTGAATTTCCTCCATCAATGGGCAAAACCACGCCTGTCACATACTTAGCCGCTTTTGATGCGAGATAAACGACCGCGTATCCCACATCGTCGGGTGATCCCAGGAATCCCATCGGAGTTCTTGATAATACTTTTTCCCTTCTTTCGTCATCGCCTTCAAAAGCCTTTGAAGACATCTCCGTTTCTATAAAACCCGGAGCAATGCAATTCACTCTGATACCGATAGGCGACAATTCCACTGCGAGGGCTCTCGTCATACCCTCAATCGCGGATTTTGCAGCAGTGTATGCAATCACTTTTGGGATGCCGTAACGCGAGGCCATTGAACTGATCATGATGATGCAGCCGGCCCTGCGTTCGCCCATCTTTTTCGAGACCTCTCTCGACAATGAAAACACCGCCTGCTGGTTGATCAGAATCGTTTTTTCAAAATCCGCGTCTGTAACCATCAATACACTTTTTTTTAAATGGATCCCTGCGTTGTTTACAAGAATATCAACCGGACCAATTTCGTTTTCGAGATCTTCTACAAAAGAGGGAATCCTGTCGATACGTGAAAGATCAAAGACCTTATATGATGATCTCTCGCCGAGCTGAAGGCAGGCTTTCTGAAGCACATCTTCCCTTCTTCCCAAAATAATCACCTTGCCACCCGAATCAACTATTGATTTGGATATGCCCAACCCCAGTCCGGTTCCGCCTCCGGTTACCAATACGGTATTACCCGTTAAGTCAAAAACATGATCATTCATCAAATAATTTTTTATACGGTTGTCTTCTTATATTATTCAGAAAGCTTTGGCAAAACAATAGTGTTCGGGCTATTTGGTAGAAATAAACCGGTCAGAAAATTCTTCTCTGCTCCTTTAGTACTTATTTTTTTGACGCCAGCTCTACTCCCTTCGTGGTGATGTAGTATTTGGCCATCATGCAGGGTATCTCCCAGCCAGGCAAACTGTGGTTCCGCAGATAATCCAGATACCGTTCCATCACCTGGGAGAAATGCGCTTCATGTCCTACCTTGAATTGCTCAGGAATAATCACTGTATAGCCATCCCCATGGCGCTCAACGTGTACACCCTGGTATCGCTGGGCAATTCTTGCTATTCCCTGCTGAACCGCTGAATCGAATTCTTTCTTATCTCTTTCCTTTCCAGGATATATGCGTAGAGTAGGTTGAAATTTTTCTTCCTTTCCTTGCTGGATCACGAGTTTTCCTTTGGTTCCATCCAGCATGGAATAATGTGAATCGCCCCCTTCTTCGGCTTTGAAGTTCCACTTCGCCACAACCCGGATGTGCTTTCCATTGATAGTATAATTGACCTCTCCGTTTGCATGAGTATTCAGACGGTCATTCTGCACATATTTTGTTAGGAAATCAGGGAAACTATCTGTTTTCGTAACCTTTGCAAATTGTTCACGGGTTAACGGGGTCGGCCACAATCTGGAAGACACGATTTCAACATCTTTTTTATAGTCAATTGCCTGATCCGGAAAACATTCCCATTGCGCCAGGTCAACGAGATGCGTTCCCACGTCTGCCAATGCCTCGCCCTGCTGCTCAGGATCGAAGAACCAGGCAGGCCTGATCAGGTCTTTGCCTGACACCTGCTTGAAAAAATAATGTATGTTCTCAAAGACTACCGACGGGTTCCGGGCCGTTCCTGTTTTCAGCTCTCCGAATATGTCCTTATCACGGGCCAGTTCTCTTTGCAGAATATTGGTGATTTCCGAGCGTTCCGTCATAATATCATACAACAGAAGGTTTTTAGCATTGGCGGTCGCGAAGGACTTCTGCAGGAGTTCGAAATCTGCCGAATTGATCGCCATCGGCTTATCTGCCAGCACATTTAATCCAGAGTCAACGGCCTGCTGAATAAATGCAGTTTTCCTCAGGTTGTTTCCCGCGAGTACCACAACATTGCCCTTCTTATCCTTCAGCATTTTCTCAAGAAAATCGTTTCCCGTGTACACCTGCTCATTCCAGTGCGTTGGTTTATCGTTCCGGTCATTGAACTGTTTGATCAGGTCAAGATGGGCTTTCAGATCGGGGCTTTCGGGTGCATAAACAAAAACATTTGAATCGATGCCCGGAATCACATTTTTTTGAACCAGTGCAGCATGAAAATGTCCCGGATCCAGGGTGATCAGGGTGACGGGTGGTTTAGTTTCCACCGGGGCCTGATCATCAGAAGCACAGCCGGCTAATTGCAATGCCATTGTTGTTGCGTAAATTATATTTCTAAATATTTTCATTCTACGAAATTATGTAGGGCTGTCGTTGTGGCCTAGACAAATACTTATTGGCCTCCTCATCATTTTTAAAGCGTTCATTCACCGGATCCCAGGATAGTTTTCTCTTCAGCTTCATTGCAGTGTGCTGGATGAGGCATACCGTGCATGCCCTGTGCCCTACTTCAATTGGTGTAATCGGAGTCTTTCTGCTGATCACGCAGTCCAGCCAGTTGAAGTGATGATCCTTGCTTTCATACAAGTGGATGCCATTGGCGGGAATCTCCGAGGCAAGTATTCGGGGATCACTGGCATCAAGCGCCTTGCTGCTTTTCGCATTCGACACAGGATCACTGGCAGTAACCGAATAATTGCCACGGGTAACAAAAATCCATCCATCGGACCCAATAAATTTTACACCATTGGGATAATCATTGCTGGCGAGCACCTTTACGCCATTTGCAAAAGAGAATTCAGATTTGAATGGACCATGCACATCCCACAGCATTCCTGAAGCAGGAAACTCCGCTGTTGCAGCTACCTCTACCGGTCCGGTAAATTCAGTACCGAGCCCCCAGTTTACAATATCGAAATGGTGAGCACCCCAGCCCGTGATCATGCCTGCACCGAATTGTTCGCAACGCAGCCATCCGGGACGACTATACCCACCATCTTGTGGATGCACTCGCTTTTCAGTATAGAAAACCTCCGGCGTTGTGCCCAGCCACGCATCGTAATTCAGATTTGATGGAACGGGCATTTCCTTTTCCACTGTGCTCTGTTTAGGGTCGTCTATCGGCAGGCCAACATAAATCGTATGCACCTTACCTATTTTACCATTCCGCACCAGTTCACATGCTTTTTTAAACTGCGGCATGGAACGTTGCTGACTGCCTATCTGGAATATTCTGCCGGATTTCTGGACTTCATTACAGAGCATGCGTCCTTCTGAGATAGTGAGCGAAGCGGGCTTTTGCATGTACACATCCTTACCCGCCCTTACCGCATGAATAGCAGGAAGAACGTGCCAGTGGTCAGGGGTGCTGATGAGCACCGCATCAATGTCTTTGTTATTGAGCATTTCCCGATAGTCGCTATACGTCTTTACCCCGTCATATTTCTTTCCGGTTTTTTTGCTATAATGATCATCAACAAGCTTTTTGGCCTGAACTGCACGGTTGCTGTCAAGATCGCAAACAGCAATAATCTGTGCTTTCTCATAATCCCACACACCAGGAATGTCATGAGTGGTTGAAATACGGCCTGTGCCAATTGCGCCGATATTTATCCTGTTGCTAGGGGCATTTTTCCCGAACACGCTGGCAGGAACAATGGTTGGGAAATTCGCCAAAGTCACGGTCCCGGCAGTGGCCTTAATTCCGGTTTTTAAAAAATTTCTGCGCGAAGAAGATAGTTTCAAATTTTTCATATGGTCTTTTACAATGAATTATTTAATATGGAAGCGGATCGTTCGGGCTCTTGGCATGTGCCTTTGAATAATCCAGTTTCCTGTTACCCTGCACCACCCATTCGATACCGCCCAGAATATGTTGCATAAAAACAGGATCGCTATACTTCGCAGCACTATGACCCAACGCAGTGTACCATTGACGGCCCCCGTCAAATTCATGGCACCAGACAGATGGAAATGAATTACCATAAAGCTCTGGTTTTTCTTTGTCGTCTACAGTTGTGAGATCATGAGCCACCAGAACATGAAGGTCTGGATTGATTGTAGTGATGTAATAACATTCATCCTCATTTTCCCAGTGTTCGGGCAAAGAAACGGTTGATGGATTGTTCCTGTCAATGATCAATTCGCTGAATTTTTGAAACTTTGCGTGACGCACAAATGTGCCCCCCACCAAACGCTTGAACCAATCCCATTTTCGCTCTGTTCCGGTTACGGAGTGAATTCCTACAAACCCTCCCCCGGCCTGTATGTATCGCATGAAAGCAACTTTCTGTATATCATTGTCAAATACCTCGTTATTGGTGCTGGTAAAGACCAGCGCCTGGTACTTTTTCAGATTATCTTCAGTAAAAACAGTTGGATCATCGGATACATCCGTATGAAGCCCCTTTTTCACTCCCAGATCTTTTATTGCCTGTACTGCAGCAGGAATGTTATCATGAACATATCCCTTGCCATTTTTGGTGAAAATCAGCAGATTCACCTTTGCCCATTTGACTTCCTTCTTGCGTTGCGCGAAAGCATCAGCCGGCAACGACCCTGCAATCAACAATGCTAATGCGAATATTAAGCGAGTGTTCGTTCGTATGGTCCTTTTATACATAGTTGCTACTCATTTATCTTCGGAACTTTTCTTGCCTCCATCTATGACCATAACCTTTGGTGGATGCGCAAAATCTTTCCAGGCGGCCTCTGCCTGTTCGGGGGTGATGCGTCCTTCATAAACCAACATCCTGTATTTCAAAACATATGATTTCCCGGGTTCGAGGGGCCAGTCCTTGTTTCTTGTTGGACTAAAACTAAAAAAAACGTCTCCTCTTTTATTTATCTTTTCCGGCCAAACCCGCATTGGTTCAGGGTAATTATAGTTGGAAGGATAGCTCATGAAAAGGATTCCGGAATGTCCTTTTTGCATATCCCCATCGATCATGCACCATCGCGCCGAGCTGGCATCCGCATCTTTTCGTGTTTTATTCCCGGAAGTAAGGATCTTACTGTTATTGTCATTCCAGTCTTCCGTTGCGCGAAAGCCAAAACCCCCGTACCGGTATTCCTGTAGGGTAACCGGGCTGTCGGTTGCACAGGTCAGTACAGAGGTGAAATCCAGGATCCACGCCTTATCACTAACGGGAAAAGCCCGGACGTCCCAAACTTCATTCAATGCAGTTTTCTGTCCGGCGGAATCATTGAGCACAACATGCTTTTGCAAGGCCCTGAATCCCGCATAGATCGGTCCCTGCTGTCGCGACAGAAAGCTGGAAAACCTGACCGTTCCCTGTTTCTTAATGAGGTTCCAGAAATCCACTTCCTTTCCTTCAAACAAAACCTTTGTCCAGGGATTCCACAATCCAAAATGATGGTAATGATCAGGAGGACTGACTCGCGTTAATACATTCCCCGAGGGGGACCATAACGGATGAATAAACCCACTGCGTTTAAATACGGTGTCCACTCCATGTGGAGGATAGACTGTTTTATAATTGTACTGCAATAGCGGCTGATCTTTCTTTGCAACAATCATTGCCCCATTCTCCTCCTTAACTACAACATCGGCATTATAGGCCACAGGATGACCAACCTTGTTTAATTCATAAACGGCATCGGATTTTGGACTCCACCAAAGAAACCGGTGATTACCATGTTCAACCTGGAAGGGAACGGGTGTTCTATGATTGGCCTTCACTTCCGTCAAAGAAAGGAGAGAATCCGGCAAATCGCTGATCTTGTCGAGATCGACGTAGACAGGGCCCCTGGCATTTGTATTGGGAACTCTTAGTGTTGCCACCCGCTGGGCACGGCAGTCCTGATCAACGACGAATGAGCAAATGACAAAAAGCATTCCTGCAATCCTTTTCACACACAACCTGGTCAACCGGGAATTGAAAAAGCAATCGTTGAACATTTGTTAAAAATACATACTAAATAGGCAGATATATAAGCATCTGATTACCCCAATTTTACTATAGCAATTCACACGTTGCCGGGAACGTTTGCATAACTCATATGACCGGTTTTCGGGTTAAATTTTAATAACCTTTTATCGCAACCCGGTTTATATTGAAATTTTTCTAATTTGCTGACATGGGCGACCAGCACATTGTTACAATAAAGGACATTTCGAAGCAACTAAAGCTTTCCATCTCAACGGTGTCGAGGGCATTGAGGGGAGGAACCGAGATCAGGAAAGAAACGCGCGAGCTTGTACAGCAATTGGCCGCCGAATTGGATTACCGTCCGAACCCCATCGCACTCTCGTTGAAGGAAAAGAGGTCCAAAGTGATTGGAGTGATCGTACCGGAAATTGCCAATAACTTTTGCTCTTCAACCATTGCCGGCATCGAAGAAGTGGCCTATAGCAACGGTTACTATGTAACCATATTCCAAAGCCACGAAAGTTACGACCGCGAAGTTATCAACACACAACTACTATCCGCGCGCAGAGTGGATGGACTGATCATTTCTGTTTCTAACGAGACAAATAGATACCAGCATCTGTCCAGCCTTATTGAAAAGGAAATTCCCCTGGTGATGTTCGACAGGGTTTGCAGTGAAATCCAAACGCACAAAGTGGTAGTTGACGATTATGCTGCTGCCTTCAACGCCACTGAACACCTGGTAGAACAAGGACACAGGGATATAGCCCATATTACGATCGCTGATTTCCTTTCCATCACCCAAAACAGGAAAAGAGGGTATGAAGACGCACTAAAAAAACACGGGATACCCATCAATAAAAGCAGGATCGTTCACTGCAATTTCAACACCGTTGAAATGGACAGCTCGATCCGAAGTTTATTTGAATCAAAGCTCAGGCCCACCGCAATAATTGCATCAGTCGAAAGGATTGCTATCAGATGTTTGCATGTGCTGATGGAATTGAAGCTGAATATCCCCGAAGATGTCGCGATAATCGGATTTTCGGATAATCCGTTAAATAATATCCTGAAGCCGGCGCTGAGCTGTATTCGTCAGCCCACTTTTGAAATTGGGAAGAAATCGGCCGAACTGCTACTGGAACTGATCGAGGATAAGACGACGGAAAAAAGTTTTCAGACAATTGAACTCGACACTACGATGGATCTGATGGAGTCGTCACTTTACAAAAGGCAATAATTCTCATGCCGCTTAACTCATAAAATTTTGACCACCCAGCCGGAGCCCATCATTTCAATTCATTTCGTTAACTTAATCAAATAACTGTTATGCTTAACCCCCTCCGGATTTTCATCCCTGTTGTGCTGATCGGCCTGATTGTGGGCTGCCAGTCGGGCACCACTGAAAATGCCAAAAACCCCGACAGCACAGAGCGTGCAAAGAATGGTGACTCCGCAAAGCCCGTTGTTCTGAAACATCCGGATTGGATGCTTCAGGGAAATATTTATGAAGTGAACGTGAGGCAATACACCTCTGAAGGAACTTTTAAGGCATTTGCCAGGCACCTGGACAGGCTCAGGGACATGGGGGTGCAAACGGTGTGGTTCATGCCCATCAATCCCATAAGTAAGAAAGACAGGAAGGGTTCTCTCGGCAGCTATTATGCGGTTTCGGATTATACCGCGATTAACCCTGAATTCGGCACGCTGGAAGATTTCCAAAAACTTGTGAAGGAAATTCATGACAAAGGAATGAAGGTCCTGATTGACTGGGTACCCAATCACACCGGTGGTGATAACCGGTGGCTAAAATCCCATCCCGATTTCTTCGTGAAAGACAGCACGGGAGAAGCGGCGATCGCAGTTGACTGGGCGGACACCAGGCAGCTGGATTACAAGAACCCGGAAATGCAGGACAGCATGATCGCGGCGATGAAATACTGGATAACGAACGCGGATATTGATGGATTCAGGTGTGATGTGGCATGGAATGTCCCTGCCGCTTTCTGGAAGAAGTGCATACCGCAATTAAAGTCAATGAAAGAGATTTTTATGCTGGCGGAGGGCGACAAATCCTATCTGCCTGAGAGCGGGTTTGATGCGGTGTATCCATGGACGATGTTTCATACTATGGAGCAGGTGGCAAAAGGTGAAAGGCCGGCAACTTCGCTGGATAGTATACGTCAGCAAAATGATACGTTATATCCCGATAACACGATGCAATTGTACTTCACGAGCAATCACGATGAGAATAGTTGGAACAAGGCGGATTTTGCGAAATTCCCGGGCGCGGTTCATGCGCCATTTGCGGTATTCACGCAGACCATGGATGATGCGCTTCCATTGATCTACGGCGGCCAGGAAGAACCTGTGTTGCGTGCAATAAAGTTCTTTGACAAAGACAACATGAAGTTCAAAAATTATAAACGGGCCAAGTTTTATGATACGCTTCTTGAACTACGCAGCAGGAACCCTGCGCTGGCAAGTGATGCCTCTTTCACGAAGTTGTCAGTTGGGAACGATAAGGCAGTTTATGCTTATACACGAGAAAAATCCGGAAAGAAAGTTTTTGTCATCCTGAACCTGTCCGGGAAGGAACAAACAATCGTGGTCAAAGAAGCAGACCTGCAGGGCAAACCATACAATGTATTTATGGGTACGACCGAACCACTGACATCAGATCCGTGGAAAATCCAGCCCTGGGGCTATGTAATTTATGAATATGGAAAATAACTTAAGTATGGAACATAAAGCCAGATCAATTCGCCCATTCATCGGATCCAAAGATTTTGACCTGTCCAGGAAATTTTATCGCGACCTTGGTTTTGAGGAAACCATCCTTTTTAAAAATATGTCTGTGTTCAAAACGGGGGAACTGGGCTTCTACTTACAGGACGCGTACGTGAAGGATTGGATAGACAATACAATGATCTTCCTGGAGGTCGAAGATGTCAACAAATACTGGAACGATCTTTTAGCGCTGGATCTGCCGTCAAAATATGAAACTGTCAAACTAACTCCGATCAAGCATAATGACTGGGGTAAGGAATGTTTTCTGCACGACCCATGCGGAATCCTCTGGCATTTCGGAGAGTTTGCTAAGTGATCGGGCCCTGCTGTTCAATTTTTGGTGGTAGCAACTTGTAAACTACAGGAGTTACTATTCTTGAAAGGAGTGTTGAACTGATCAGACCACCAATTAATACAAGAGCCAAGGGTGAAATTTGGGGATTCGGGTTCAGGGCCAATGGCGTCAATCCTCCGATAGCAGTAAGAGACGTAAGTACTACGGGCAGAAACCTTATTTCGCCTGCCTGCTCAATGGCCTTTGTTAGTTCCATTCCCTGCTCTCTTAGCTGATTGGTAAAATCGACGAGGAGTATCGAGTTTTTTACCTCAATACCCGCGAGGCCGATGAAACCGAGGATGGCAATGAATGACATCGGGTTTCCTGATAGCCAAAGCATGGTTAGCCCGCCGACAAGACCAAGTGGTATAACCGAAAGAACGATTAGTGTTCCTTTGAATGTCTTGAATTGTAAAAGAAGAACGGCTACAAAAAGAAATACGGTCAGCAATATTATCGTCATGAACCCTCCACCGAAGGCATCACCTTCACTTTCGGCTTCACCAGACAATTTATAGTAATAACCTCGAGGCATTCTAAGCGCATTGAGCCTGGGTACCACGTTTTTCAATACGTTATTCGCCAGAACGTTCTCCTGCGTGAAAGCAGTAACTGATGCGAACCTTACTTTATTGAAATGGTTAATAACGGTGGGCGAAGTTTCAAATTCAACAGACGCCACCTGGTTAACAGGAACAGGAACGCCGGTCGCGCTGTTTACAAAAAGAGTTTTGAAGATACTCAGATCAGGGAATTTATCTCTTGCCACCTGCAGCACTACATTATAATCATCTCCATTCTGATCGGTGTAACTTCCGACAGGGAAACCCGCAATGGCCAGGCGGATCGTCTTGTCAATGTCGGCGGTCTGTATTCCAAGGGTCCTTGCCTTTTCCCTGTTGATCTTCAACCTGAGGTCTGTTTTCAGTGTATTCAATTCGTTATTAACATAGATCGTACCAGGATCTGCCCGGACAATCTGCTCTGCTTCAAACGAGAGACGACGAAGGGTATCGAGATTATCTCCATATATACGAATGGAAATAGGCGCCTCGATGGGCGGCCCCTGCTCGAAGTCCTTTACCTCAATTTTTGCAAAAGGAAAAGTGGAAAATTGTTCGCGTAAGTCTTCAATAACGGTCTTTTTGAATTCCGGGCTCGCATCAGGGTTCAACTGCACAAAGATCTGCGCAAAGTCGTTTTTATCCTCCTGCTGGACAACATTGTAATAGATCCTCGGATTGCCCCTGCCAACATTCGCTGTGAAATATTTTATTGCTTTTTTCCGGGACAGTGAGTCCTCTATCATACGCGTAATCCTGTTGGATTCCGGTAAACTTGTTTGCAAAGGCATGCGGAGGTTCATGAGAAACATTGGCTTCTCGGATGTAGGAAATAAACGAAAGCCAATGATGGGGAATAAAGCTAAAGATCCTGCGAACAGCACCAAAGCGATAAGCAAGGTTAGTACAGGTCGTCTTAGCGCCGCGACAATTGCTCTTGAATAAGTTCTATGAATTGTTTGTTTTAATGCCCGTAAAAAAATATTGCCAGCCGGGTTTTTATGGGGTTTCAGGAAGACGCTTGCTAAAAATGGGACTACCGTAAGAGATACGATCATCGATGCTATAACACTGGTAACAACGGCCATTGGCAAACTTCGTATGAATTCACCAGGGCCGGCAGGAAGAAAGATAATGGGCATAAACGCAATGACCAGGGTGGCCGTGCAACCCAATACGGCTATAGTTATTTGCCTTGTCGCCTTTATGGCCGCTTCTTTCCTATTGTGTCCCTCCCTTAACCATCGTTCAATATTCTCTACTACTACTATGCTGTCGTCTACCAACAGCCCAAGTGCCACAACCAATCCAACAATGCTCAGCTGATTGAGTGAATATCCAAAGAGGTTCAACCCCACCAGTCCCAATGCCAGTGAAAGGGGTATTGCGATCATCACAATGATTGAAGCCCTTAATCCGAGCGGCACGAGAGTGAAAAGCACTAAACAGATCGCAATAAGGAAATCAATACCCAGCCCGGACAACCGCCGGCTGACATTGGTAGCCTGGTCGAAATTTAGAACAAGTTTAATGTTTGCAGGCAGGGTCTTCTCAAATGCCCGCAACTGTGGCAAATACTTTTGTTGGGTGGAACTGATATTTTCTCCCATTTTTTGCGCCGCCGTTATCAGAACGCTGCGAAAACCATTTATCCGGATGATGTGTCTCTCTTCACTACTTTTTAAACTGACATCGGCAACATCTTTAAGGTATACGACCTTTCCTCCGCCACTATAAATGATTGTGTTAGCAATATCCTCCACTCCCGAAAACTTCCCACTTGTTTTAACATTAAAGGATTTCGTTCCGGCAGTAATGCTTCCACCCGGAATGTTTACATTTTCGCTCTGCAAACTTCCGGTCACAAGGCTCAATGGTATTTTTAGCTGCGCGAGCCGGTCAATCCTCAGATCTATTCCCACCTCTTCATCAGGCAGCCCCCAGACTTTTATCTTTTTCAAATTGTTGACCTTCTCCAGATTGTCTTGCAGGTTGTCCGCATATTTCTTCAATTTTTGGTTGGAAGCATTTTCAGAGACGAGGGCGACCTGGAGCACATTTACATCAGAAGGATCAAATTTTCGCACATCAATGCTGGAAATCTCAGCAGGCAATTCGCTTCTCAGCGAGTTCATCTCCCTGATCACTTCCTGGTATTTATTGTCAATATTCTCCCCGTATTTGAACTCGACCCGAATAATTGCCAGCCCATCTTCAATGGTTGTGTGCATTTTCTCGATGTTAGGCAGCTCGTGCATCTTATTTTCCACTGGTTTCACCACCAGCTCTTCCATATCCTTCGGGCTTGTACCCGGATAGACCACAACGATGGGAAATGCCGGCGGATTGATCTGCGGGTCTTCGGCCCTGGGCATCGTTTGAAGTGTGATGGCGCCAACTACTGCAATCATCAAAAACATGATGAGCGTGAACTGGTAGTTCTTGACAGAAAAATTTGTAATGTTCATACTATTTATCTGATGATAGCGATGGTAGAGTTTTCATTCAGGAAGGCGCTGTTGGAAACAATAACCTCTTTCACACTGTCCAGGCCACTTTGGATAACCACCGAATTGTTGTCGAAGCTTTCAATGGTAACAGGAATACGTTTGACCTTGGTACTGTCGGACGGCACAAAAACAAAGGCGCTCTTTCCGTCGGCTTCGATCAAGGCATCATAAGGAATAATTATGGATTTGGTGGAGATGTCAGAGTAGATGGTCGCCTTACCAAACATTCCCACTGCGGGTTTCTCCTTGTTGACCTTTATTTTCAGATCAACCTGAAATGAACCAGTTGTGGCGTCTGGCGCCTGTGATTTTCTATAAACCGAAGCTTCAAATTTCTTTCCCCGGAAGGCATCCAGTTCCACGGTTGCCTTTTGTCCAGGGTGTATGCCGGACCAGTCTTTGTCTGAAACGCCAACTTTCAGTAACCAGTTCGATTTATCATTTGATTCGTTGACGGCCAATACAGGCGCACCCGGGCTAACAACTTCTCCCGCGTTTAAATTTTTTTTCGTAACAAAGCCATCAGCAGGAGCAACGATGGAGGCGAATTGGTTATTGAATGAAACCTGATCAACGGCCTGCCCGGCAATATCCAGGGCAGTCTTTGCATTTTGTAACTGTTCAAGTGTGGCAACACTATCCCTGTACAGATTAGTCGCCCTCTCGTAATCTCTTTTGGCTTTTATGAAGCCCAACTTCGCCTGTTCAAGTAGCGAATTGATTTCGCCAGTTTTCAGTGTCGCCAGGAGCTGGCCCTTATGAATAGTTTCACCTTCGTTGACAAGGATCCTGTCAACGACGCCGCCGATCTTAAATGAAAGTCGGGCTTCGTTCTCAGTCGTTAAAAGACCCGTTGCAACCACCTCATTATTCGTTTCACCAAAACGAATGCCCGCCACCTTCACAGGAATCACTTCTCCCGCATACAGTGTATCGGATTCCCTATTATCCGACTTGCATGAAATGCCAAAAAGGGAAAAAGCAAGTAGTGTTGTTGTTAATCTTTTCATTTCACTTTATTGTGGATACTGCAGTCTCCCTCTGATAATCCGCAAAAGCATTCAGGACCTTGTTCTTGTTAATGCTCACCTGTAGCTCAGCCGTAGTCAATTGATTCCTGGCATCAATAAATTCAATTAAGGAATTGACGCCTTCTTTATAACCTTTGTCGATAAGATGGAAGTAAGATTGAGCAGAAACAAGTTGTTTTTTGGAAGAGTGGTGCAAAGCCAGGGCCGTCTTCAGGTTATTTTGTGCAATGCTCGCAGACAACTGCAATTGGTCCTCGGCAATATCCTTCTGGAGTCGACGGTTTTGAATGTCAAGCTTGGTTTCTGCGATCTTGTATTGATATCTCTTCCCATTAAAAATTGGGAAGTCTAATTGCAGGGCAAACAAATAATAGCGACTTTGAGGAGTAAATTTAAAGCTCGATGCCTGCGACCCCAGGTCAAGCGAAGTCGAGAGTTTGGGAACAAAGTAATTCTTGTTCATCTTAAGGACTGTGCTGTCAATCCTGAGGCCGGCATCGAGCTGAAAAAGTTCGCTACGGTTTTCCGTTACAGGCGAAGTTGAAATAGATAACAGCAAGGTCTCCGGCAAACTTTGATCTTCATAAATCACGGAATCGGTCAACGGCCGGTTCAGAAGAAAGTTGAAATAGTATTTTGCAGAAAGTGAAGAGTTTATGGCCTCTATTATTTTGAAATTGATGTTTTCTGCTTCACTTTCAGCCCTGATGACATTTGCCTTCAGGCTTTTTCCATTCCTGTAGAGCGATTCGTTCACCCTCAGATTTTGGCTTACTAATTTCTGTGCGGCATTATACACTGCAATGGCATCAATTGAAGAACAATAGCTGTAATATGCCTGCCTGATGTCTTTGATCAGTTCCTGTTTGTATATTTCAACTTCATATTCTCCAACTCCTATTTCCTGTTTTTTGATAGATGTATTGTAACGAATATTGGCGTCAAGGATTGGGTAGGTCAAATGCACCCTGGCATCGTAAAAATTAGTCGGGAGAAACTGAACGTCGGCATTTTTCGTCAGCGGGAAATTTTGAGAATTGGTAAGCTGATTTAATGTGGAATAAACCGGATTTAGTAAATCGCCCGCGGGGAACGAAATTGTTCTGCCCCCATCGGCCGTAATGTAATTTCCAACCAGGTTAAGAGAAGGCAGGAAATAGCTTCTGGCTTGTTTAAGGGCAATCATACTTCTCTCCAGGGAGATACTTTTCTGTTTCAGAACCAGATTTTCCTTTAGCCCCATTTCCAGGTATTCATCAAGTTGGGTTTGCGAAATCGCAATCCCCGAGATGGGTAGAAGAAATATCAATATGATTGATTTCCGCATCTTCACTTATTTACATGAATATTGAAGCCCCTGATAAGTCTCTTACCCCAAAATTAGCCGGACTCGTTGAGGGGATCGTTGCACAATTATGAACATCATTTATACAATTTTGGATTGGCGCCTTTACAATATTATGATGGAATCTGTCAGTTTGCAGGTATTTAACCATGCCTGAACTCGATTCTGCAACCATGCTACATTTAAATTTCGCTTTGAACCCAGTGTATTTCTACCTTTGCGCAGGATGCGAATATGGCTTGCCCTGATATTACTCATTGTAACCACTGCGGGCACCGTTGTTCCTTGCTGCGGAGCCGACGATAACTGTCCCGACAAGCCATCCGCAACTACTAATCCCGACAAAACCAACGGTGATACCACCTGTTCTCCTTTTTTCGCATGTGCAACCTGTCCGGGTTTCGTGGAATTAATAATGCTCCCCAGGATGCCACAGCCGTTCGTGGGAGTACACATTTACCACGACCAACCGGTTATGTGCAATCTTAGAACCTATTCTCCAACTTTCTGGCAGCCCCCTCGTTATACCTGCTAACCCTCTCCTCCTTTGCTTGCAAGGCAAACAATCATCTCTATTTATTCATCAAAGCAGATTAGCACACTATTCATGAGGCTATCCATCATATTATTACTTACCTGCATCAGCATGTTTAGCAGGGGTCAACAAAAGCTAAACATACGGGTCACTGGTACCGAGAACAAATTACCGATTTCAGCTACCATCATTGTTAAAGGATCAGACCGGGGTCAATCAAATGATAGTACAGGCAGGACGACGATGTTTTTTCCTGCAAAAGGAGAGTATTCGCTGATAATCTCCGCCGTAGGGTTTGTAGAAAAAGAAACCAAGATCGTCATTCCTTATTCTTCTGACAGTTTGGAGATCAAACTTGAAAACGATCCCGGCGAATTGGAAGAGGTTATCATACAGTCCACAAGAACCAGCCGAACCATCGCCAACGTACCCACCAGGGTTGAAACCATCGACTTTGAAGAAATTGATGAGAAAAACAACATGCGTCCGGCAAATGTTGCCATGCTTCTCCATGAAAGTACAGGGATTCAGGTGAAACAGACTTCAGCTACCTCGGGCAATGCGAGCATTAGAATACAGGGCCTTGATGGTAGGTACACCCAACTGCTAAAAGATGGCTTTTCCAACTTCGGCAACTTTTCCAGCGGGTTGAGTGTTCTGGAAATTCCACCCCTGGATTTAAAGCAGGTAGAAATCATCAAAGGTCCTGCTTCTCCTCTCTTTGGAGGCGGGGCCATAGCCGGCGTGGTAAATTTCATTTCTAAAACGCCGAAGGCCAAACCAGAATACAATGTTATTCTGAACCAATCGAGCATTGGCCAAACCAATATCGGCGGATTTGCCTCAGGAAAAAACAAGAGTGTTGGTTACACTATGCTTGCGCTTTATAACAGGTCCACTGCTTACGACGCAGACAAAGATGAATTTACAGAAGTGCCAAAATCAAATGAATTGACACTTCATCCAAAATTATTCATCTATCCAAACGAGTCGGCGACAATCACAATAGGCAATAGCCTCACCCTGGGAACAAGAACTGGCGGAGACACTAAGGTCATAAAAGGCAAGGCTGATGCAGCTCATCAGTATTTCGAGAAAAATAAAACGTTCAGAAATATCAGCACTCTTCAGTTAGACCTCAAGTTAGAAGATGGGAAGAGTTTCGTCGCAAAACAGAGTTTCGGGGTCTTTAACCGAACAATCAACATACCGGGTTATAGCTTTAGTGGAATTGATAATACTGCCTATACAGATGTCTCCTACCTGACAAATGGGAACAAACACGCTTTTGTATTAGGGGCAAATTTCATTTACAATAGATTCAATGAAAATGCCGATCAAACCGAAACCAGGAACAATATGGCAAAGACCGCAGGAATTTACGGTCAGCACACCTGGGACGCATCGGATAATGTGAAACTTGAGAGTGGCCTAAGGGTAGACCTGACCAGGTACCAAAACACGGTGTATTCGAACACAGAAGTATTCTTATTGCCAAGGATCTCATTATTGATTAAGTACGGTCCAAAATGGTCATCGAGGATTGGTGCCGGTCTGGGCTATAAGACACCTACCTTGTTCACAGAAGAAACGGAATCCATACAATACCAGAACATAGCACAATTGAATAATGTTGTCTCTGAAAGAAGCTATGGAGGAACCGCTGACCTGAACTTCAAAACAGACATTGGCGAAAATATTCAATTCACATTCAATCACATGCTCTTTTATACACTGATCGAGCGACCCCTGATCCTTGAAAGTGACGGCGTTGATAACTACAGGTTTGCAAATGCGGGAAACGCCGTAAGGAGCGCCGGCATGGAGACAAATGCAAAGCTCATCTATCGAAAAAACCTGAAACTGTTTCTTGGATACACCTATACAGATACAAAGGCAGGATATCTGATGGGAAACCAAACACTTCCATTGGTGCCAAAAAATAAATTGAACACAGCCCTCATCTATGAGAAGGCTGAAGTGATCAAACTTGCCCTGGAGGGGTATTTCACAGGAAGACAATATTTGTCCAACGGTATGCAGACACCATCCTACGTTGAGTTTGGATTTATGGCCGAAAAGATGTTCAGGAACTTCTCGATATTTATCAATTTTGAGAATTTTACGGATACAAGACAGGGTAGATACAAAAACGTGGTCAATGGTTCACATCTCAATCCAAGCTTTGATGAAATATGGACGCATACTGAAGGCTTTGTCGTGAACGGGGGACTCAAACTAAAATTTTAATTCTGACCTCACCCAGGTCTTCGTGTTCATCTAAGTGATTCTCTCAATTCCTTAAGATCCCAGGGTTTAACGGGGATGTGCACCGCATAAATTATCTTCGCGCAAAGGAAAACTATCGTGTGTATGTTTTCTTTTACCCAATCAGACAGGAGAAGAACTATTTATGGTGACCATTGAAGCTGGAAATATCTTATTGATCGGGTCCATTCTACTGCTCTTAAGCGTAATAGCCGGCAAAACGACGAACAGGCTGGGTGTACCAACCCTGATCTTCTTCCTTATCGTAGGTATACTTGCAGGATCGGAGGGTGTTGGTGGAATCCATTTCGACAATGCCTCATTGACTCAGTTGATCGGCATCGTAGCATTGAACTTCATCCTGTTTTCCGGAGGTCTGGACACAAACTGGCAGAGCATACAACCTGTGATGTGGCGGGGCATTACGCTTTCCACGCTGGGGGTTCTGATCACTGCAGTGTCAGTGGGAATATTCACCCACCTGGTCTTCGGATTTACCATATTGGAAGGCATATTACTGGGCGCGATCGTTTCCGCAACTGATGCAGCCGCGGTGTTTTCGATATTGAGAAATAAAGGCATCGCACTGAAAGGGTATTTGAGGCCGGTTCTGGAGTTGGAGAGTGGGAGCAACGACCCAATGGCTTACTTCCTTACCATCTCGCTGACCACCATCGTCCTCACCGGCCAGGTTGGCGCTTCCGATTTGCTCGTTTCCTTCCTGAAAGAGTTCATTCTTGGTGGTGCGATCGGTTACCTGATGGGTAGAGCGAGCGTTTTCATTATCAACCACATCAAACTCGAAACAGAAGGCCTCTATCCGGTGCTTACCCTCGGACTCGCAATATTTACTTATTCCATCACAGACTTTCTGCATGGAAATGGGTTTCTTGCCATTTATCTCTGCGCCCTGATAATGGGCAACAGCAGGATGGTTCACAAAAGAAGTCTCATCAAGTTCTACGACGGACAGGCCTGGCTCATGCAAATTATCTTATTCCTTACACTGGGCCTGCTCGTCTATCCCTCGCGCATACTGCCATTAGTGGGAATGGGTTTGCTCATCTCCGCTTTTCTGATTTTTGTTGCCCGCCCGCTTGCCGTGTTCGCATCACTGTCATTTTTCAAATCCAATATCAGGAGCAAGGCATTTGTCTCATGGGTAGGTTTACGCGGTGGGGTGCCCATTGTATTTGCCACCTATCCCCTGCTGGCCGGATTTCCAAAAGCCGACCTGATCTTCAACCTTGTCTTTTTCATCTCCATCACTTCGGTCTTGTTACAGGGTACTACCCTTGCCTTCGTTGCCAAATTACTTCATGTGTCGGTGCCAGTAAAGGCGAAGCGCAGGATCGGAACCGATTTTGAGAATACGGATAAGGTAAAAAATGAACTGGATGAAATTTTCCTCGACAGAAATTCACCTGCAATTGGCAAGCAGATCGTTGAACTCGCAATACCTCCAACAGTTAATATTCTCACCATCAAGAGGAAGGATGCATTCCTCACCCCCACAGGTTCAACTACCCTGCTCGACTCTGACATCCTTTATGTGCTTGCCGAGGACAGGCAGGCTGTGGAGAATTTAGCGAACTTATTGAATAATCCTTAGCGCTCAATCAGCGTATTGCTGTGGCTATTGTGATCAATATTAACGATACCAGATAAAGTATGCCCCTGACTCCCTGAAAAAAATGCCACCCCTTTCTCATCTTCGACCACTCTTCAAAATTTTCAGCAGGTTCCCATTTTGCAGTACGATTGTTTATCGGACCAAAGTTGCAAGAAGGATAAAGACCTGTTCAAAAAAAAGCGATTGATGACAACGCCTTGAGTTGCCACCAATCGCCTGCTGCAAGCTGTTTTATCTAATGATCAATAACCGGCGTTTTGGGTCAGGGTGTTTCCACCTTTTGCCGACACTTCTAACACGCGATTGGAAATTGGGTAATATTCATTTTTTCCCTTTGTAAAATTCGCGCTGTTTAAATAGCTGCGTCTTCCCTTCTCAACACCAGCATAACTATTCAACACCTGATCTGCGACACCCCAGCGAACGAGATCAAAAAACCGGTGTCCTTCCATTGCCAGTTCCAGTCTCCTTTCGAAGCGAACTGCCCGCCTCGCAGTTTCCTGATCAGCAAAGGGAATAAGGTATTCTTTGGTCTGGTAATTAGCAGCAGGGAAACCATCGGCATCAGTCACGAAACTTACGGGGTCCGCTGCCCTTGCTCTGACGAGGTTAACATACTCTCTCGCTTTTTCCAGTGACCCCACTTCAACCTCTGCTTCCGCGGCCATCAGCAATACATCTGCGAAGCGAATAATATTATAATTTTTAGCAGTCTGCCTGTGGTTGCTACCACCGTTTGTCAGCCCGCCAACGTCGGCTTTCGCGTATACGTGTTTTTTAGGGCTGTAGGGACCTCCATAAGTCTGATCGCGGATCCAACTACGACCTGGATGGGGACCCCAGTCGTAGAAAGGTATATCTCTGCGACCAACCGTCCAGTCGAGCCGGGAGTCCAGAGCAATGTCAGCATCATTTTCGAAAGGATCGCTGGAATTGATTCCCTGGTCGTTCTTGAGATTTGCTGCATTGTATGAGTCGTCGAGGAAAGGAAGACCGGTCGGATCTACTTTGAAGGCATTCACCAGGTTCTGCGAAGGTTGAAAAAATCCACAGCATCCAAAATCGCCGCCATAAGGATAGGCCAGCTCATAACTGGTTTCTGCCGCCGCCACGATGGTACCGCTTGCAGATGTCTGTTGGGCAAAGACTGACTCGGAACTGTTTTCAAAATTGGCATTGAAATTTTTCCAGTATTCCGGCTGTAACTGATAGGTCAGGTTGTTTGCAGTCTTTCCACTTATCATGATTTCGTCATACAATACTTTTGCCTCGGCCCATTTCTGCTGATACACATAGACCTTAGCAAGGTATGACGCCGCCGCCCACTTATTCGCCTTGCCAAGATCGGCCTGGGTTTCAGGCAGATTGTCATAGGCGAACTGAAAATCTTCTTCAATTTTTGGCCAAATGTCCTCAGTATTAGTGTAGGCTGTTGCAGACGTATCAATGTAGGGTACATTGTTCCAATTTCTTTTTGCATCGAAATGATAATGTCCCCTCAGGAATCGCGCCTGTGCGATATAATTCACTCTTTGCGAATCCGTCAACGTTGGAACACTTGTGGCAAATTTAATCACGTCGTTCGACCGTGCCACACCTTCATAGATCGCCAGCCATTTATAATAGAAATAAGTATTCGCAGGTTGAGAGGCCCACAATTCTATTTCTGTCATCTGTGGCTGGTCGCCAGCATCGGTGCCTTTGTATGCATCGTCAGAGGCTACATCACCATAAACCCAATTCGTAGCACCAACCATCCAACCTGAGGCGCCGTCAATACCCTGTCCGTCGAGCATGCCGTAGGCACCTACCAATAGACCTTCAACACCTTTCAGGTTACTCAGTTGTTCGGGCTGGTAAACATTATATGGATGCGGGTCAAGAAATTCTTTTTTACAGCCATTTAAACTTATCAGGACCGTAAATGCTATCAATGCGCGTAGCATAGTATGATTGAATAATTTCATAGTCATTTTTTTCATTTGAGAGTGCAATAATCAGAAGTTAAGGTTAACACCAAATATCAATGCCTTTGGCGTGGGGTAATTTCCAACATCCACTCCGATATTCCTGTCGGCAAATCTTCTGCGGTAGTCGCTTCGGCCCGTATTATTTGTGGTGATCTCGGGATCAAGGCCTGTGTAGTCTGTAATAGTAAACAGGTTCTGGCCCTGAACGTAGAAGCGGAGTTTATCAATACTCAGCCTGTCCGTAATACGTTTGGGAATGGTATATCCGAGGATAAGGTTCCTCAATCGCAGGTAACCGCCAGGTTCGATGAAATAGCTGGAAGGTGCCGTGCCACTGGTACGGTCATTGGTCGTAATCAGGGGCAGTTTCGCATCCCTGTTTTCCGGCGTCCAGCTGTCGTACAATGCGCGACGGTCGCGGCCTCCCTGGAAGGTGTTAAAATCGGTCCAGTAACGAACATAGTTGGCGAGTTGGCCACCTTTCTTCCAATACAGGAAGGCAGTGAAATCAAAATTCATATAAGCCAGGTCGAGATTCAGCCCCGAAATAAAATCAGGATGTGGATTCCCAATGAAAGTTCTGTCATCAATAGTAATCGCGCCATCGGGTTTGCCATCGGGACCCGACAGGTCTTTATATTTCCAACCACCGACAAATTTTCCGCTTTGTTCCTGGGTTGCCAGTTCTGCCTCGTCATCATAAAATCCATCGATCTGGTATCCAAAGAAACTCGACAAAGGCCTTCCGGTGACCGACCTGTTAAAAGATTCGATACGCTGCCTGTCGCCTTCAAAGAAAGGATCTGCGAGTGTGCCCACCTTGTTGCGGTACAATGAGAATGTCAGGCTTGCGTCGTAACGTAAACCAGTTTGCTCACCTCCTTTATACGACAGATAAAGGTCAACCCCCTTGTTGTTCATCGACCCGATGTTTACGGGTTGCTTGGCGATCCTGCCACCGAACAAACTTGGATCAAGTTCTCGTTCAAACAAGAGATCCGTAGTTTCCCTGTTGTAGAGGTCCAGGGTAATTTGTAGCCTGTTATCAAAAAGCATCGCATCCAAACCAAGTGACGTTGTGGCCGTTTCTTCCCATTTGATATCCGGATTTGCTATAGACAGATGCCGGACACCAGGAGTAATGTTTGTGTTCGCACCGTTGATCGGATAGGCGGCATCGTTATTTGTCACAAAAGAGGTAAGGAAGCCATATGAATTTATGTTGTCATTGCCCAGTTTGCCGTATCCAAAGCGAAGTTTGAGATCGTTCAGGAATGGAATATTGCTCATAAAGCTTTCCTCGGTCAATCGCCATCCCACACCAAAAGCCGTGAAATTGCCATATTTGTTAGCCGGGCCAAATGCCTCAGACGAACCATCCCTTCTGAAAGACGCACTTAAAAGGTAGCGATCGCGGAATGAATAGTCAACCTTGGCAATAAGGGGTGAATACTTTCTTGCCTTGTATTCGGAACTGGTGCCGAATGGTGTTGGGTTCAGCGTGGCACCGAGTTGCCAGAATGCGCGATCAAAGCTGAAGTAATTCGTGGTGTTGCCGGATATAAACCTTCCCTGGTCCTGAACCATTTCTGTTCCCACCATGGCTCCGATTTTGTGCGACTTGCCAAATTCCTTATGGTAACTAAGTGTGTTATACCAGGTGAGCAGGTAGGCATATCCCTGGCCTTCGTTGAAAGTTCCATTTCCTCCCCTGCCCTCGGCATTTTCATACACGGGTTTCAGGAAAGCAAAGGTGCTGATATTGCCGTAGTCAATACCCAGGTTCGTCCGGAAAGTAAAATCTTTGAGGATATCAATTTCGGCAAACATACTGCCTATTATCCCTATGCGCTTGTCGGCGGCGTCCTTTCTCCTGTCAAGAATAGCATAGGGATTATTCGCGTTGCCGAGGTTAGATCCCCTGGTTCCTGCATAATTTCCTCCTAAATCGAACACAGGAATAATTGGTTGTTGCCTGTATGCAAATGAGAGTGGATTGCCTTCATCCTGGTTTGTGAAGGCATTGGTGCCGTTGCGATCGATAAAATTTGCCTGCAGGTATTCTCCAATGCGGATCTTGTCCCTGATCTTAAAACTCGTATTGGCACGCACCGAATACCTTTTGTATCCCGTAGTGTAAATTATGCCCTTCTGATCGAAGTAGTTTAATCCGAACAGGTATTTTGAATTTTCAGTGCCTCCGGAAACACTCATCTGTTGGTTGTGTATGGGAGCCTTCTGCATTATCGCCCCTATCCAGTCGGTTCCCTGCTTGTTTGCGGGTACAATCTGGTAGGTGCCGGGACCATTTACATCGAAAAGGTCAAGTTTGTATTTGGAAGGATCTGCAGCGGGATCACCTTCCATGATGGCACCCGACTTGCCACCAGGCTGGCCTCCGCCGGCATAAATATAATCGGGAATGATTGGTACCGGACTCTTTCCTGTCGGCCCGGCATACTGACCGTGTGCGAAATTGCCATCGGCATCAAGATTTCCGGCGTTCTCCTGAAGTTTAAAAAGATACTGTCCGTATTCTTCAGTGTTCATCAGGTCCAATCTCTTGTCAAACTTCTGCCAGCCATAATAACTTTCATAGTTTACTTTTGGCGGTCCGGTTTTACCCTTCTTTGTAGTAATGATGATCACCCCTCCTGCAGCTGCGGAGCCATATACCGAGGCAGCAGAAGCATCCTTGAGAACCTGCAACGATTCGATGTCGCCCGGATTAACATCGGAAATTGAGGTAACCCTTGTACCATCCACCACATAAAGTGGTTCATTGTTTCCGAATGTGCTGTAACCATGAATACGGACATTCGATCCCGCACCAGGTATTCCGGATGTGCCCACCGTAAGCCCGGCGGCCCTACCCTGTAACAAACTTTCTACATTTGAACCTGGTGCCGACACTAATTCTTTCGTACTGACTACTGTTACCGAACCAGTGATGTCCTTCTTCGCCTGGGAACTATAGCCGGTTACTACCACTTCATTCATAGACGAAGTCATCGCCCGCAGCGAAGCATTAATGACGGTACGATTGCCTATCGGCTCTTCAAGAGGCTCAAAGCCGATATAGGTAAATACTAGTGTAGCATTAAGATTGGGAACGGAGATGCTGTACTTTCCTTCGGAGTTTGCGGAAGTCGCGTTGCGACTGCCCTTTATTGAGATGGTGACACCGGCTATTGGAATTTTTGTTGAATCATCAGTTATTGTTCCCGTAACCTTTTGCTGGCCCGATACGATCACCGAGCATAGTAGAAGACAGGAGATGATCCCCGTTGAAAGCAGGATAAAGTTTCGACTCATAGATAGTGTTTTTGGATATGAAAAAATATGGCATAGACAAGGCATTATGACTGAATGAGCGATAGACTCTGACAGCCAAAAAATCAATAGCATCCGGGTGGCGGCGAAGGGGGTTGTACGGTAGCATTCTTTAAAAAAAGAAAGCGGGGTGGGGTGTTAAATTTATTGTAAAATGAGTTTTATTTTTTTCATTGCCAATTATTTTTTTGTATTAACAAGATCAATTACTCGACAGTAAAGGTTATTGAGTGTTGCACCCGGCCTCAAAAGAAATCGCCGACAATGCAGTCCGCTACTGCAAAAAACGGTCACCACTAATTTTAATTTGTCAACAGGCGATGGAAATTGCGTAATTGCTTAATCGAGTAAAATTCAAAATATTTATCACCTGATATTTGTGCATTCAGAGACGATGTCAGAATCAAAACTTAAAATTTGAAACCAGTAATTCAAAATAAGCAATAAGAATGGAGGAAACCGACACCACGTTCACTACCAACTCCCTGATCAGTTTATTTCGCCAACACTAACCACTGAGAAGTTGTTAGCCGAACATGTTCTTTCAATACCTTATACTGTACATCCACAACCGATTGATTTGCCCCCGCAAAGTATTTCACGCTAATTATTTCACGCAAATTATTTCACGCAAAGCCCAGGAAGATTTCACGCGAAGGCACAATTTCAGTCATTTTAAAATTGCAATTAGCTGAACGTAAAGGCGCAAGAAACAAACGCTTTCGGTGGCGCCTTCGAGTGAAATCGCAACCAGTGAGGCTCACCTTCTGATCACAATTCATACTTGAATTTTCGCAATTCATTCCTTGTGCGGCATCCCCGGTTGTGCATTCGATCCATATTTGCATTCGTAACAATACAAACCAAAAATTCCAACAATGAACTCCGAAAGAACATCTTACTCATCAAACGATAATAAACAAGCTTCCATCCCACAAATGCAAGAAGTGACCAGAGGCCTGGATTTCAAAATCAATTACAGGAAGGCAATACATTTCCTTATCATGGCCATGCTGGCTGCCTCCTCATTTTTTGTGCTCTCTTTCACGGTAGCCCGAAAAATTGGGGACGATTTTCTAAATCAGCTGGGCATATCCCAACATGACGCGAATGGCATGATCACGAACAGTTTTCTTGGGAGTTATTTTGACCAATATGGTGTTCGGAACGCAAAGAATATTGCCAGCGGCGATCGTAGTGCCATCGTGAAGGACCTCCTCAGCTAGACCAAGGCACATGTGAACAGCAGCGAATTCATCAGGGAATATAATGCCCTGAAAGAAAAGAACAAACCCAAATTTGAGAAACTCGCCACCCCTGATGAGGTTCAAAAGGACCTTGTAGAAAAGTCAAGGAAAATGGTGGCCGACATCGAGAAAAATGGTAGAAATGCAGACGCGTCGATCCAGAAGGTATATGATGAAATGCTTGCCAATGCCAGAAAACAGCTCAAAGGGGTTGAAGATCCGAATTACAAATACTTCCTCAATTACAGAAAACACTATCCTGAAATGATAAAATCGCAGGAAGCCGCTAACAAAGGCCTGATCGATGAATGGGAAAATAAATACCCCACTGATCACCGGCAATTCATAAAAATAAGGCTTAATCAATTCCTTGAAGTCACGGCCGATATAAGGTTTGAGGCACAGTTAGTCGAAAAGAACGGCAAAAAATATTTCAGAGATCAACAGTTTGAAAACAAAGGCAACCAATGGAAAATGGCTTTCCGGGCCGGAAAAGGAGTTGTGGAACCAGCAAGGACATTTGTGAAGCAGTGGCTGGAAGAAATAAAATAAGAAACGGTTTTAGCCAGGCGACCCCTCTGATACTTCAAAGTGAAGAGCGGAGTGCGATCGCTCTTAGTCTGTTTCTACGCACTGACTTATCAGGAGTTTTTTTTTTGGGGAAACAGTCCGCCCCTATTTTCCCATCCATTTCTTGAAGTCAGCAACTTTCTCCCTGCTAACCAGGGCCTCTTTGTCGACAACTGGTTTAAGATTAAGAATCAGCCGGTTGCCAAAATAATCGTCAATTTTATCAATACTTAAAATGGAAACAAAAAAGGATCTGCTGACTCGAAAGTATTGCTCCGGATCCAGCAACTCCTCAAGATCATCCATGGTGTAGTCGATAATGAATTTTTTATTGTCGTACGTTTTGAAGAAGTTCATCCGTCCGTCGCTGTAGAAATAGGCAATATCTTTGATTTCTATGCTCACTAACTTCTGGCCGTTCTTAACCAGGAAACGCTTGCGGTATTCAGGGGGTTGCAATTTCAGCTGCAACTCTTTAACCAGGCTATCCAGATTAAATCCCATCGTGCGTTGGCTTTTGAGTGCATGGAATTTCTTCAGCGCATCCTCGAGATCTTCCTTTTGAACGGGTTTCAAGAGGTAGTCAATACTGTTTACCTTGAATGCCTTCAGGGCGTATTCGTCATAGCTGGTGGTAAATATTACGGGACTCTTCACCTCAGTTAAATTAAAAATGGCGAAACTTTGTCCATCCGCAAGCTCGATATCCATCAGGATCAGATCAGGTGCTGGATTTTGCTTCAGCCATTCCACCGAACTCTTAATACTGTCTGTGATGCCCACGACGGTGCTGGCGTTGTCGATCGCAGCCAGCGTCTTCTGAAGCTTTTTTACTGCAAGTTCTTCGTCCTCTACTATTAATATTTTCATGATTGGTTTATATTTTTGCTGTTGATTTATTTTTGCAAAGTGGTAGTACGGCCATAAAATTCTTTTCTCCTTCTACAATTTGAAAACCATCTTCCTGCAGCAATTGGTATTTTGAACGGATATTCATCAATCCGATTCTCGTTGATCTTTCCTTAACCTGCTTCCGCTGAAGATTATTGTTAACAACAAGTTGCATGGCAGGGGTGGTAAAGATCTCGATCACCAGAGGCTGCAGCCGGCTCACCACATTGTGCTTCACTGCATTTTCTACCAGCAGTTGCAAACAGAATGAAGGCAACAGGCAGGAGTAATATTCCTTGTCTACTTCAATATGAACCTTCAATGCATCGCCATGCCTGGTTTTAAGCAATTTGAGATAACTTTCAATAAACAATATTTCACTTTGCAGCGTGGCAAACCCATCTCTGTTGGTGTTCAGAAGGTACCGGTAAACCTTACTCAGCTCATCAAGGAAGATCTCAGCGTTTTCTTTGTCTTCAGTGATCAAACTCGACAGCGTATTGAAGCAGTTAAATAGAAAATGAGGATTAACCTGACTTTTTAGGTTTTCGAACTCCTGTTCTATGCTCATCTGCTGAATTAATTCCTGCTCTGTCAGCGATTCTTTGTATTTATCAATAATGTATGCTACTTCCCAAAGGGTTTCAAAGATCAGATTCACTACAAGACCTATCAGCAAACACCATTTTAAGTCGTCGGGAATGAGGCTGTACCCCAGGATATGGAAAAAATGATATATCAACAGGATCACCAGCACCGAAGGTGACATGACCAATATGTAGATGAATAACTTGAGAAAGACCCTCTTTCCGGTCTGGTTCAGATCAGGATACCTGCTTTTTATCCAATGATTATACTGGTAGTGCATATACCAGGAGCAGTAGCCCAGGGCAAAGATCAGCGGAAACGAGAACAGCCAGATGGTCCAGTCGGTGAATATCCTGTCCTTGAACATCACCCGGTTGATCAGGGCGTCAATGAACGGCATCGAGATCAGGAATCCGTAGAACTGGTAAACCGGTGGTTTATGCAATCTCATATACCCACCTCCTTATTTGACAACAGTGGAAGGAAGATCTTTCTTTCGCCGGAGATTTCTTCTACACGAACGTCTGCTACATGGAGCAGCCTGTATTTGGTGATCAGGTTGTCAAGTCCTTCCTCGAGGCCGCTGCCATCGTTTCTGTCCCTCGTATGTATCGTATTTTTGATCAGCAATCCGTTTTCAGCCACACTGATGGTTAGCCGCAACGGCGACGATTTGCTGGCGGAGTTTGTGTAGATGATATTTTCCAAAATAACCTGCAGGCTAAGAGGTGGAAGGAATTTTTGACTAATGTTGCCTTCAACCTCGATATTGGCTTTAATGGCCTCCCCAAATCGAACATTGGTAAGAAAAAGATAGGAGCCGGCAAATTTCAATTCGTCTTCGATGCTGACCAGCTGGTCATCGGCGCCACGGAGCATGTAGCGATGCACCTTGGTCATCTCATCAAGGAATCGCTCGGCCTTTTCCTCATCTTCATTGATAAGTGATGAAAGTGAATTGAAACAATTAAAAAGGAAGTGTGGGTTGATCTGGCCTTTCAACCCCAATAATCTTGTCTTCTGATAGGCATTTTTCAATTGCTCGGTTTCAGTTACTGACGCCTTCCATCGGTTCCAGTTTACAATCCCTTCATTCAAAAAAGTTATGACCGTACTGGCCAAACAGCCAAAGGCTATTGCCCACCAGAAATTGCCGCTTATGACTGTACAATCGGCAGAATTGATCAGATGATAGAAATCGTAAATGCCAGTAACCAGCAGAATGTTCATTAGGTAAAAAACCGGCAGCATCACTCCTGTCCTTTTGAACAAATCATGATTGGCCGGAAACCGTTTCTGAATCAAAACGGCGACTACACCAAAAATAAAATAAGCACAGAACAGGTAAAGGGCAGACAGGCAGAAAGGAATAATGAAGTTCTTTACCCCGGCGAATAAGCATTCCCCAAACAGGATAGAGTTCATCCCGGTGATATATGGAAGAATTACCCATAAGAACACCTGAAGTTCCTTGTCACTGTATCTTTTCGAGGCCATGTCTTCTGAAGTTAAGAAAATTGGATTGATGTCAGTGCGGACACGGTATAGACTGGATGATGAGTGTATGAGTTGAGGAAAATCGGGTATGAATTGCAGTAATTATTATGTCTGGATTTCAAGCAAAAACCAGGTTCCTGCCTGATCCGTTGCTAGGTCTACAGTGGCATGTATCGAAGCGGCCCTGGATCTGATCTCATCAAGGTATTTCGAACAGGCATTGTCATTCCCTGCCAGGTCAATGCCCTCGGAGAATACTTTGAGCTGTAAGTGAGACTTGTTGTGGTCGAGTTGAACGGTATGTTTGGGTGACTCCAATACCTCAATAACAATCAACAGAATTAATTTATAGATGGTGATGAATTCAAGACGGGTCTTCATGTCGAGCTTCAGCCGCGATACGGCCTCAGCTGATTGGAGACTGATTTCCACATTGTATTTATTGCGCATGGCGTCCGCCACATCGTGCAGTCGCTCAACGGTTTTCGACATGGTGTCGTTGGCGGGATCGATGCTCCATAAAACATCATTCATGGCAATGACCATGTTCCGGCTTTTATACTGTATCTCCTGCAGGTATTCCTTTGCCTGATCTGGCTGAGCATCGGATTTCATCGAGGCAATTTCACTAAGCACATTGATATTACGCAGGGTGGTATTGACATCCTGGTGCAGGTTGGCGGCAATCGATACCCTTACCTCCTGTTCAGTTCTTATGCGCTGAATCCTCTGACGGTCAATCCAGTACAAAATGCTGATAAGAGCAAGTCCAAAAATGCTGTAAAACCACCATGTTCTATAAAAAGGCGGTTTGATTTCTATTGATAAGGGCAAAAGGGCCTCGCCAGTGCGGCCTTCCGAATTAATTGTATTGAAAAGAAATTCGTAATTCCCGGGAGCGAGGTAAGAGTACACAGCTTCATTGTTCCGGCTTCCTGTAGACCATTCGCGGTCAACACCATTCATTTTATATTTCACAGGAAATTCGCTGGTATAGGTCAGCGTAGAAAATTCAAGAGCCAGGGAATTGTCGTCGTTGTCGAGTTCCAGCTTTCCAAGTCGCATCACAGAATCTATACTAATAGACCTGTTTCTGACTTTCAGGTCGGTGAGCACAGGTTTGGGAAATGCCGTGTTTATTTTAACCTCCGATGGATCGAATACCAAAAACTGACCCGTTGATCCAAACAGCATGGCGCCCTCAGCAGAATAATACGACGAGGAAAGGATAAAAAAGTCATTCCTTATTCCGTCATTCCGGTTGAAACTGGCAAACACCCGGGTTTTGATGTTAATGCGGTATAAATTACTCGATGTACTCAGCCAAATATTTCCCTGGTTATCTTTTTCCATTGATCGGATCTCTCCCGATAAGGTCTGATCGGATGTCAGGAATGATGTTTGATTCCTGAGACGGTTGTACAGTAGCAAATGTGTGGCAGTGCCTATTAGCATAAGGCTATCGTTGTATTCAAGCACTTCAATTACTTCGTCGTCTGGCAATTGATACGGTGCTGAACCGCGATTGTGAAAATGCATGATTATTGAATCAGTACTGGCGTCCACGACATACAACCCATAACCCACCGTGGAAATCCAGACATAATTCCTGCTGTCAGACAGTAAATGCCAAATCTGGACAGAAGGAATGGAAGTGAATTTCACCAGGCCGTCATCAAAGCGTCGCTTTCCCCTTTCAGCGTCCCATTTATAAACACCAGAGCGGTGAATCCCAAGCCAAAGGTTACCCTGCAAATCTTCAGCAATTTGTCGTACACCCTTGTTTTCGAGAATTGGAGGATTGAATAAGGTGGCAACCCGTTTTTCCAGGTCATATTCATAGAACCCGGGAGTCGTTCCCAGCCAAAGTTTTTTTCCGTCGCGGGAAGGACTCATCTCAAAAAAACGAACTGAGTTCTTGTCTTCAATACCCTTTATCCCGAGTGGGATCTCTTTGTAATCCTTGTCGAATCGGTAAAGGCCGTCAGTCCAGAAGTCAACCAGCAAACTCCCATCCTGCTCACGAGAAAAACAGGTGGCGCTTCCATCTCCTTTGGTGCCTGTTTCTCTGCTTATATGGTCGAGGTTCGAAAAAAACTGCATGGAGGGATTGAAACAGAACATTCCATTATTACCGGTGCCAATCCAGATATTGTTTTCCCTGTCCTCAAACAAAGTAGTAACATACCGGTAGTCGATGCTTCGTTCACTTTCATAGCCAGAGGGGATCAGCTCGAAAGCCCTCGTTTGTTCGACAAAATAACCGAAGGCCCGGTATCCACGAATCCAGATTGTTCCATCTTTCTGTTCCAGGAATCCGTTGATGTCGTAATAGCTGTTGAAGTGTGAAACAAAGCCATACTTGTCCAGAACAGTCGAGTGACTGTTCAGATTAAAACAATACAAATATGCATACTTCGAATCCCTGCTGGTGAACCAAAACCTGTTTTTCTTATCAAAGTAGAAGTCAGAAACCACGTCGACAGGCTTAAACTGTTCAATGATCGGTTCTTTGGCGGCATTGTGCCCGGCAAAACTGACGTGCCTGGTTGCGGCATCGAATATAGCCAGACCTATGCCCTCCACACCTAACCAATATTTCCTGGTGCCCGGCTGCTGCCTTACCTCATTGATCTTCCACCTGCTGTCAAATGAAATCACGGCGTTCGATGGCCTGAATTCATTTAGCCGCTCATTCCAGGTAAGCAGTTCGCTGCCTGATAAAAGAAGGAATACATTTCCTGATTCATCTGTGATCAGCTTCTTAACCGGAGCCTTGAGCGATAATGGATTTTCGGGTTTAATGGCTGCCGGTGTGTATCTAAGGCTGTTAGTATTGAATATGCCCGCCTCTCCGTTCGTTGTCAGCAACCAGAGGTTTTTCTTCTTGTCATTGAGCAATTGAATTACCTGGTTGGCCGGGATAGAAAATCGATTATTTAAGTTCCGCCGGAAAGTTTTATATCTTATTCCATCGTATCTGACCAGGCCATCATTTGTGGCGATCCAGATGTAACCCGTCGTATCCTGTTTAATATCATTGACCTGGTTAGACAGGAGGCCGTTGTCGGTGCTGTAATGTTTGAATGAAAATCCCTTTGGAGGCTGGGCAACCAATGAAATACAATAAAAAATACCTGTTAGGGCGAACAAAAATCTTGACAAGGGGTTCAATTTCCAATGTCAAAAGTAAGAAAACCCTGGCCTTAACGTCGCTGCCTGTAGCAGTTTGATGCAATTCATCTCCCATCCATGAAGTTCATTCCCAGCCCTACGGGTTGAACGGGGTCGATTTCGAAAAGCACTACGGCAGGCAGGCTGCCTGCCACCAGAGAAATAATCCATGGGCAGGCGCCTGTCTTCAATCATTTGAAATTCCCCTAATCTGTTCGACGTCCTCAGACCAGTTGAGGCCTTTGTTTATTGTGTATGATTCTGCTTTCACCGAACAATTCACTCATGTATTTGTCCAGAAGGACATAGGGATGGTATTGGGAAAATTCCCTGGCCAGTTTAGATACATTGCGATTAAAAGTCTTATCGGTTGTCACTGCCGTCACGGCTCTTCTGATTTGTATGGATGTGGGCACCTCCGTCTTAAGGTTGATTCCCAGTTTGAAGTAGCCAACTCTTGCGCAGATCTCATTCTTGCCCTCATGAACTCCTGCAACCACCATGGGCACTTTGTTCATAATTCCCAGCATCACACCGCCATAACCACCATTAGTTACGTAGGCATCGCAAAAAGGAAGAATGTCCGCAAAAGGAATAAAATCTTCGATAATAAAATTCTCCTGTGGATATTTATCCCGAAGCTCCTGCGTTTTACTCCCTCCGGTAGTTGCGATGACCAATGTCGTGGTGTTTTTAAATGCCTCCAGGGTAGGAACGATGATCTTGTTTACATCTTTTTCCACGGTGCCCTGGGTTACGAGCACGATATTATCGTATTGGAAGCGGGTCTGAATACGATAGGGACGATGCTGTTTCAGGGAATAAGGAAGTAGTGGGCCGATGAACCGGACATTGTTGCGAAGGTCGCTACGCTTATATTCAAACCCTGGTGAACCGCTCTGCAACACGAGGGTTGAACGCCTGGTGAGTTCATCGAAGATGAAATCATCGCTTTCAATTCCATATTCCTTCAATGTTGCTTTTGACTTCCTGTTAGAAGGTCCGAACAAGATATTATGCGCAACAAAGCGGAGGATATCCTGTTTCCTGCGCCCGAAAAAGTTTGTTGAGGGCGTTAAACCAAGGCCAGACGGCGCAAGATCTTTCGAGGTGTCATTTAAAGGAAATACTCCAACCGAGAATACGGGTTTATGAAGCAGCTCCTTTACGTAAGGCACACCAACAAATGCAACGTCTGCGATCAACAGGTCAAAATCAAATTCGTGATTGATCTCAACGATGTCATGGTAATACAGGGGCCCCTGTTTGATAAATACATTCTGTATGTCGTGATTCAACTTTTTTATCTGATTGTGCACCTTTTTGCGTTCGGGAAAAAGTGGTTCGAGGCTATCCTGGTTGATCTGCTCTGCCTCAACAAACGGATAGTGATGAATTCCTAGTTTTCTGAGTTTGTCGGCATAGTATGCCTGGGCATACCAACGCACATCGTGTCCCTGGATTTGTAGGTGCATTGCCAGGCCGGTGAGCGGACTAAAATGACCGTCAAATGGTGCGCAAGCGAATAGAATTTTTTTAGGAGTCATGATCGTTGAATAGTTTACTGTTAGCGATTAGGAATTGATATTCTGGATGTGATCTGTGGTTGATATTGATCTCAGTTACCTCAGCTCTGCGAGGGGACGGGGGGCGGGAACTTTGTTCTCTACCGGTTTTGTCGATTTGAGGAAAGCAAAGATGTCCCTGAGATCTTGATCCGAGAGATGTCTGTACTGAGTCCAGGGCATTGGAGGCAATAGGTCGCGGCCGTTTTTCTGACCCTTATATTTTCCTTCCCTTAGTGCAGTCTTGAAATTCTCAAATCCCCAGTTTCCGACACCAGTTGCATCGCTGGTCAGGTTGGCACTGAATGAGGCTCCCCAAGGCCCCACTGCAGAGGTTCCGGTAAACCCAAGAAGTATCCAGGAACCCAGAACGCTCGTGTCAACCTTTGGAATTGGCATTGCTGATGGATGACCAGAGAGGCGTCGGTCGAGATCTATTTCAGGTCCATTTGGGCCAAAATTTTTGGGTGAATGACAATCGTCACAACCCATGCTGGTGACCAGATAATCTCCACGCCTTATTTGCGCAGGGGTGTAGGAAAATCCTGTTTCATCAGTGATTATTTCAGTATTCTCCTGGTTCCCCTGGCAGCAGACCATTGCGCAGCTCAGAGCGAGCACCAGGCTAACTATAGTTACAGTCGACTTCTTCATAATTAAATATTTACTTGATTTTGATTTGTTGTACAAACTAACAGTACTGCCTGGTTGTCGGCAATGCGGTGCTGAATGGATTGAATAAAACGATTGATGAACTGTTGATTTGTCGCTGGTCGATACTCATCACCTGGGTTCTCCGAATCGTCGATTGCTCCCTGCTTCTGTCGCGCACGAGGCAGGTGATAAACACGGATAAGAATCCAACGAGAATGGATAATACCTGGAGGACAAATTCTGAACAGGCAGTCTCCAAACGCAACCTTGTCGGGCAAGTGTTCGTATCCCCACTAGCTGTAACCCGTCTCTGGAAGCTCATCTTTCTGATTATCCACTTTTAAATTTCCCAGCATGAAAAAGTTTGCCACAGCTTTCAACCTATCGCAATTCAGCTCTTTGTCTCTGGTCATTCTGAGCTTATCCCTGATTATTTCCGGATGCCGAAAATTCGACCAGGTAGTCCGGTTAAAACATTTTGAGCAGGTCAACCTGGTTGATAACAACCATGAATACAATGCGCCAAACACCGACACGACCCTTGTTAATGCCTGGGGGCTTGCATTTAACCCCGGTGGCGTAGCCTGGGTGGCTTCCCAGGGCGGACACGTAAGTCAGATCTATGATGCAGAAGGTGTAACACTCAGGCCTCCGGTTAACGTTCCCTCTCCTGCCGACACCATCGGTGGTAATCCCACTGGTATCATTTTCAATGGTGGTACTGGTTTCGTGTTGCCAAATGGCGAACCCGGTCGATTCCTCTTTGTAGGTGTGGATGGAGTATTGTCTGGCTGGAATCCAACAGCTGGCGGGAAAGCAGTATTAATACAAAATAATTCTGCGACCTCCGCATATACAGGATTGGCCAAGGCCACCTGGGAAGACAGCTCCTATCTGTATGGCGCCGATTTCAGAGCGGGAAAAATTCAGGTATGGGATCAGCAGTTCAACGATGTAGCCATGGGCTTTGCTGATCCGGCCCTGCCTGCCGGTTTTTCTCCTTTCAACATCCAGGCTGTAGGAGACTGGCTTTATGTGATGTACGCAAAGGTCGGCCCTGATGGCCGCGATGAACCCGGCCACGGACTCGGCTATGTCAGTATTTTTAAAGCGAATGGTGAATTCGTGAAAAGGTTCGCTTCAAAGGGGCCATTAAATGCACCATGGGGCGTGGCAAAAGCGCCTGCTTCCTTCTTCAAAGGCACAACAGATTCTCTGATGAAAACAACCAATGAAGACGCTATCCTGGTTGGTAATTTCGGTGATGGCTATATCAATGCCTACACCACCGACGGCGACTTCATGGGTAAACTCAGGGGCAAAGGCTCAGCCATTCAAATTGAAGGACTGTGGGCAATTACTTTTGCCCCGTCTGCATCATCCATTGACCCCGGAAGACTTTACTTTACTGCCGGGCCCGAAGAAGAAACTGAGGGACTGTTCGGATACGTAATCAAAAAAGACAATTAAAGCTTGTAGTCTCCGGAAAAGCAATATAATATGCAAAGGGTCCTCACAGGTTGACGAGGGCCCTTTTTCTTGTCATCAAAAGTATAATGATCTCAAACTGATGGATATTTTCTTTCTCATCTTGGTATATTGCAGGCTCAAAATTGTTTCCCCCTGCTCCCGGCCTTAGCAACGGATCATGATCCAGGGATCTGCAAATACATATCGAATGAGCAAAAAAACGGGAATATTCCAGCTATTGAAGCCATACAAGGGATTGGTCATCGTGTTACTGTTGTTCACTCTCCTGAGCAATGGATTGAATCTCGTTCTTCCTAAAATTATAGCAGACAGCATTGACGACTTCACTGCTGGTAAATTTGTCCTGCAGCCAGTCTTGTGGATTTTCGCTGCAGCAGTGTTCTGTATATTTTTGTTTACCTATCTCCAAAGTATCATACAAACCTATACCTCTGAACGTGTGGCCAGGGATCTCAGGAAGCGCTTGTCGGACAAGATCTCTAAACAATCTGCAGACTATATTCAGCAGGCTGACCCCTCCAAATTACTAACGAACCTTACCTCAGATGTGGATTCGATAAAAATGTTTGTCTCACAGGCGATTGTGGCAATTATCTCATCTATTGTTATAATCGTTGGTGCCAGCATCCTTTTACTTTCTATCAATTGGAAACTGGGCCTTTGTATCATTGCCATCATCCCACTGATTGGTATCACGTTTTATGTGGTGTTGAAAAAAGTAAGGGCACTGTTTATCCAAAGCCGGGCAGTAATTGACAGGCTGAATAAAGTGATCAATGAAAGTATTCTTGGCGCTGCGCTCATCCGGGTTGTCAATTCACAACAACCTGAGTACAACAAATTTTTTGAAGCTAATACCCGCGCCAGGGACCTCGGTTTATCCATTCTGAGGTTATTTGCGGGATTGATCCCGTTGATTACATTCACCGCGAACATGGCGATGTTGACGATTCTCGCTCTTGGTGGTCATTTTGTGATCACCGGAAGCATGAGCCTCGGGGATTTTGCAGCTTTCAACAGTTACCTGGCTCTGCTCATCTTTCCTATATTGGTCATCGCCTTTATGAGCAACGTGATCGCACAGGCCTCGGCATCTTACCAGAGAATCAGCGCTGTGATTGAAACGCCTGATATTCCTGAGCATGGAACGGTCAGAGCAACCTTGCGGGGAGATATTGAACTGAAAAATGTCGGTGTATTATATGGACAGACCCCGGTACTAAAGGACATTTCGTTTGCTATTCAGGCGGGCTCAAAGATTGCGGTGATCGGTCCTACTGCAGCCGGCAAAACACAATTGCTCTACCTGCTTACCGGCCTGATAAAAGCAAACACCGGGTCAATAGAATTTGACGGACGCGACATCGCAGACTATGAGAGTGAATCTTTTCATCAACAGGTGGGCTTTGTTTTCCAGGACAGCATCATATTCAATATGAGCATCCGCGAAAATATCGCCTTCAGTAATACCGTGACCGACGCATCCCTTTCCAAGGCCATTGATACTGCAGAGCTGACGGTTTTTGTGAATGGATTGCCAGACCAACTCAACACGGTCGTGTCGGAACGGGGTGCCAGTCTTTCCGGGGGACAAAAACAACGGATTATGCTGGCACGGGCGCTCGCCCTGAATCCCCGGATCCTTTTACTGGATGATTTCACAGCAAGGATTGATACAAACACGGAAAAGAAAATACTGGCAAATCTTGAAAAAAATTATCCCGGCCTGACACTGTTGTCGGTTACTCAGAAGATGGCGTCGGTAGAACACTACGACCAGATCATTCTTTTGATGGAAGGTGAGATCATCGCTATCGGGCGGCACGACGAACTGATGCAAACCAGCCCGGAATATGTACAGCTGCACAGTTCACAGCAAAGCACCAACACCTATGAACTACAATCTTAATGCTCCGTCGGAAGGGAAACAAAAGGTCAGTACTTTCAGTGGCTTGAAGAGTTTGCTGGCGCTGATTCCGAATGAAAAGAAAAACCTTACGCTGGCCTTTCTGATCATCCTGTTGAATTCATTCCTTAACCTGGTTGGTCCTTTCGTTATTGGACATACCATTGACAAATATGTACAGCATAAAGATTTTCATGGGGTGCTCGTGAATTCTTCTATCCTGCTGGGCGTTTATTTGCTTGGTTTGTTTACCAGTTACTATCAGACCAAACTCATGGGAACGGTGGCACAGCGCATCCTGTTCACCCTGCGTAACAGGATATTTTCAAAATTACTGGCATTACCTGTGGCTTTTTTCAACGCCAACAAGGCGGGGGACCTGATCTCAAGAGTAAACAATGACACCGACAAGGTGAATACATTTTTCTCACAATCTCTCATACAATTTGTAGGCAGCATCGCAACCATGATAGGAGCCGGAATTTTTCTGCTTATGATTAATATTCAACTCGGCGCGGCAACCCTGCTGCCTGGGGTAGCGATTTTTTTGTTCACCCGGCTTGTATCACCGTGGGTGAAAAAAAAGAATGAGATCAATTTGGCCAGTGTAGGAGGAATGAGCGCTGAGATACAGGAAAGCCTGAATAATTTTAAGGTGATCATTGCATTTAACCGCAGAGATTATTTCAGGCAGCGATTCGACAAAGCAAATCAGAAGAATTATCAAACAGCCATCGGTGCCGGACTAGCGAATAATATTTTCCTGCCGGTGTATAGTTTGTTTACTAGTGCGGCGCAGTTGATCGTACTTGTTTATGGTATCTACCTGATTGCCGCCGGTAACTTTACCATCGGCTTGCTGGTTAGCTATCTGGCATATGCTGTGAATTTCTACAACCCATTGAGGCAGCTGGCAGCGTTATGGGCAAGCTTTCAGGTGGCGATGGCCGCCTGGGACCGTATCGCCCGGTTATTGGCGCTGGAATCGGAAATGGTAACCATCGCAGCCTTAGATGTTGAGGCTTCCCCCGCGTTGATGGAATTCCGCAATGTGCACTTCAGCTACCAGGCAGGAAGAGAGATCCTGCACAACATCAATCTTTCGCTGGAAAAAGGAAAAACCTATGCCTTTGTGGGGCCCACTGGCGGAGGCAAAACAACGACCGCCTCACTGATTGCGCGACTGTATGACCCAGGTTCGGGAACGGTGTTTATGAATGGGAGGGACATGCGTAGTTACACACCGGAAGAACGTTCAAAAATGATCGGGTTCATCTTACAGGAGCCTTTTCTTTTCAGCGGAACTGTTAAGGAGAATATTCTTTATGGGAACTCAGAATTTGAGCATTTTGACAATTATCAACTGGAGCTGGTCATTAGGGAGGCGGGGCTGGCGAACCTGCTTGTTACCTTTGAGAATGGATTGGAGACGAATGTGTCGAATGGGGGGGAAAGCATCAGCCTCGGCCAGAAACAATTGATCGCCTTTATGCGGGCTGTTCTTCGTGATCCCGAACTGTTGATCCTGGACGAGGCCACGGCGAATATTGACACAGTAACCGAACAGTTACTGGATGAAATACTCAACAGGCTGCCCGCCAGAACAACACGAATCATCATCGCCCACCGGCTGAATACAATTCAGAATGCCGATGAGATCTATTTTGTGAACTCGGGGGAAGTGACAAAAGCAGGATCTTTTGAAGATGCGATGGATAAACTCCTGAAGGGAAAGCGAGTGAGCTAAATTCTATTTCTTTTTCAAACTCTTATACAGAGAGGAAACCTTTCTTACTTTTTTTTATGAATTTCTGTTGGAAAAGAAAAAATCCTTACTTACCTTTTTTTATAAAAAAAGTAAGACAAAAAAATCTGTCCCGCTGTTCGCCAAGGCTTCAGCGGGTGAAGCCTGTTCCTGCCTCTTCCTGTTTCTGTTCTCCCTCTTTCTGTTTCTGTTTCACCCTCTTTCTGTTTCTGCCTCTTCCTGTTTCTGTTTCTCCCCTCTTTCTGTTCCCGCTTTCGCCAAGGCTTCAGCGGGCGAAGTCTGTTTCTGCCTCATTCTCCGCTCTGATTATTTGTATCTTCAATGACCGGTATGCTGCTACTTTCAAAATCTTGTCCATGTTCAAACCCAAAATTCTCGAAACTTTAAAAAATTATTCGAGACAGCAATTTTTAAATGACTTGCTGGCGGGACTTATAGTAGGAATTGTAGCTCTTCCTCTGGCGATTGCCTTTGCCATCGCTTCGGGTGTGTCGCCGGAAAAAGGCCTGTATACTGCCATCATCGCAGGATTTATCATTTCCGCGCTCGGCGGAAGCAGGGTGCAGATCGGTGGTCCTACTGGTGCATTTATTGTGATCGTTTACGGTATTGTGCAGATCCACGGAGTCGATGGGTTGATCATAGCTACCTTCATGGCTGGTGTGATGCTTATTATCATGGGGTTTGCGAGGCTGGGCACGGTGATCAAATTCATTCCTTATCCCCTGATCATCGGATTTACCAGTGGCATTGCCCTCATCATATTTTCATCCCAGATGAAGGACTTTTTTGGTTTGACAATGGGAACGGTTCCTGCAGATTTTCTGGATAAATGGAAGAGCTACTTTGTGAATATCAAAACTGTGAATATTAATGCGGCAGTACTCGCAGCTGTTACTATTCTAATCATTCAACTTTGGCCAAAGATTACCCAGAAATTACCTGGCTCGTTAATCGCGATACTTGTTACTACCGCTGCTATGCAATGGTTGAAGCTGCCGGTTGAAACCATTGGTAGCAGATTTGGAGACATCCCGTCGTCCCTGCCCCAATTCTCTTTTCCCCATGTTGACATGGCTACGATAAAAAATTTGATCCAGCCGGCGTTCACTATTGCATTGCTGGGAGGCATTGAATCACTATTATCCGCTGTGGTTTCTGACGGCATGATCGGAGGAAAACACAAGTCAAATGTTGAACTGGTTGCGCAGGGAACTGCAAATATATTTTCGTCACTGTTTGGTGGGATCCCTGCTACCGGTGCTATTGCCCGCACTGCTACCAATGTCAAAAATGGCGGCCGCACTCCGGTTGCAGGAATCGTGCATGCGGCCACCTTACTGCTGATCTTGATGTTTTTGGGGAGATGGGCAGCCCTTATCCCATTAGCCACCCTTTCCGGAATTCTAATTGTTGTGGCATATCACATGAGTGAATGGAAAAACTTCCGCTCAATCTTGAGTGGATCCCGCGGTGATATCGCTGTAATGCTAACCACATTCACCTTGACGGTTCTGGTTGACCTGACCGTGGCGATAGAAATTGGAATGGTAATGGCTGCATTTTTATTCATGCGGAAGATGATCCAGTTTACCAATGTCACTGCTTTCACCAGGGACATTGAAGATAAAGGGATAGAGAAAGATGATCAGCCTCTTGCAAATTTTGTAGTGCCTCAACACGTGGAAGTTTTTGAAATTACGGGTCCTTTATTTTTTGGCGCAGCATACAAGTTCAAAGATGCAATGCGCTTTTTCGAAAAACCACCTAAGGTGCTCATTATACGAATGCGACATGTACCGATTATCGACGCTACCGGTATCAAAACCATCGAAGAGGTATACAGGGACTGTGTACGAAGAGATACCAAGCTGGTATTGTCTGAAGTTCACAGCCAGCAGGTGAGGGATCAGTTGAAAGAAGCCCGCCTCTTATTCGCAATCGGCAAGGCAAATGTCAACAATACCTTCGAAGAGGCACTGACTAGAAGTGAAAAAATACTGGCCGGTCTTGCCGGCAACCAAATCGAGAAAGAGAAATTGTCCTAACAATCAATGAGAGCATAGCATAGTTTCCAGTAATCTCAATGGCCTTGGTGCAAAGCTTGAGTTCATTAAAGGAGTTGGAACTTGACACACTTCCATTTTTTGAAAAGTAACCATACAAACTTTTCTCTGAAGTAAAGTTTTACATAGAATTACTATCCGCTACGTCTTCGGGGCCTCATCGCCCAAATACAAAGGCCAAAAAATCGACTCAGCGCAACGAGGCATCATTTTTTCAGTATATAATCGGGATAATCGACTTATTGAGTCAATACTCACTGTAAACCAATTTATTCAGTCTTCAAAAAAACCTTACATATTATGGCGAAGAAAGCAAGCAAAAAGAAATCAGCTAAAAAAACAACGCGCAGCCCGAAAGAAAACCTGGAGGAAATCATGGTGGACATGCTCAAGGATATCTATTGGGCAGAAAACCATTTGGCCAAGGCCCTTCCAAAATTGAGCAAGGCGGCCCAGCACCCTCAGTTAAAAAAAGCCTTCGACAAACACACTGTGGAAACCCGCCAGCAGATTGAGGATCTGAAAAAATGTTTTGCCGCTCTCGGCAAAAAAGTCCAGGGAAAATCCTGTGACGCGATGATAGGCCTGGTCAAAGAAGGGCAAAGCGCAATAGCAGACCATGACAAAGGCAATGCCCGTGACGCATCGCTTATCGCCGAGGCTCAAAAGGCGGAGCACTATGAAATTTCCACTTACGGATCACTGAGAACAATGGCTACTGTGCTCGGTTACAAAAATTGCGCGAACATCTTTGAAAAAATTAAGGACCAGGAAGCAAATACCGATGAAATGCTCAGCCGGCTCGCCGAAGTCATCAACCAACTGGCAGCGAACGATTAGTCGGGATTCCATTATTCATATAGCAAAAAGCCGTTCTGCAAACGGCTTTTTGTCTACTCCGAAGGAAAATAGACAAAGAATGAGGCACCCTTCTTCTCCACTCCATGAGCGTGGATGAATCCACCATGATTTTCCATGATTTTCTTACAAAGCGCCAGGCCGATTCCGGTTCCGGAATATTCCTGTTTGCCATGAAGCCGCTGGAACATGGAAAAGATAAGGCTTTCATATTGCTGGTTGAAGCCAATTCCGTTATCGGCAACAACAATTCTCGCATAGTTTCCATCAATAAGATGTTCAGGCGCGCCTTCAATGTCCTGACGATTGACAATAGTTGAAGATACCCTGATAAGCGGCTGTTTAACTGTGAACTTCAGGGCATTGCTGATCAAATTGGCAAAAACCTGGTGCACCTGCAATGGAACTGCCCTGATAGCCGGAAGTGATTCACATTCAATAACAGCATTTTTATCCTCGATCAGCAATTCGAAATCAGATTTAATATTTGCCACAACAGTATTTAAATCGACAATGACCTTCTCCTCACCGCTGCCAGATAGTTTGCTATAATTCAACACCGACTTGATCAGATCACTCATCCGTTGTGCCGATGTGGTGATTTTGTTAAAATACCTCGCGGCCATTTGTTGATTGTCGAAGTTTTTTTCGATCACTTCGATAAAGATCTGGATCTTCCTTAGCGGTTCCTGAAGATCATGCGAAGCAACATAGGCGAACTGTTCCAGGGCGCTGTTCTGGGATTCCAGATCTAGCAGGTATTTTTTCATTTTGTCTTCAGTTAGCTTTCGTTCAGTCAGGTCGCGCGTTACTTTGGAATAACCGAGGATGGTCCCATTTGAGCTATGAAGTGTGGTGATTACAATGCTTCCCCAGAATTTTGAACCGTCCTTGCGCACACGCCAGCCTTCGTGGAGAGCTTTTCCTTTGGTTGTGGCTTCGTTAAGCAGTTTCTCGGGAAGGCCCTTCGCCCGGTCCTCCTCCGTATAAAATATTCTGAAGCTCTTTCCAATAATCTCATCGGCAGAGTACCCCTTAATCTTTTCGGCGCCCGCATTCCAATTCTGAATTTCCCCTTCATTATTCAATAAGATAATGGCGTAGTCTTCGACTTCAGAGATCATTCTCTGATATCGTTCTTCACTTTTCTGCAGGGCGTCGTTTCTTTGACGCAATTCGTCAGTGACACGGGTCACCTGATTTTCCGCCAGCTTTAGTTCAGTAAGATCCCGGGTCACTTTGGTAAAACCGATCAATTCATTGTTCTTATTGTGAAGAGCCGTAAGCGTGATGCTTCCCCAGAATTTTGACCCGTCTCTTCGAACCCTCCAGCCTTCATGTAAGGCCCTGCCATGAAGAGCGGCTTGCGCCAGTAGCTTCTGGGGAAGGTTGGTGGCGCGATCTTCGGGCAAATAAAAGATCTGAAAAGATTTTCCGAGTATTTCAGATTCCCGGTAGCGCTTTATCTTTTCCGCGCCTTTATTCCAGTTTCGAATAACCCCGTCCTTATCCAACAAAATAATTGCATAGTCCTGCACCTCTTCGACCATTTTATGGTAGCGTTCTTCGCTTTTCTGAAGTTCTTCGTTCCTGCGGATCAGGTCTTCCGTTCGTTCTTTTACCAGTTCCTGTAATTTTTCGGCCTGTAGTTTTTCATCGTCGATGTTCATCGTTGTACCATACATCCGCAGCGGATTACCGTCTCCGTCGTAGGTTACCTTCCCATTGACCCTCACCCAATGAAGAGATTGATCGGGCCACAGGATTCTTGCTTCATATTCGAGAGATCCTCCTTCAAAGGCTTCCTTATGGGCCTGTAATCTTAGTTCACGGTCATCAGGATGAATACGGTCGCCAAAATCACTCTGTTTTAGTCCGGTTGTTTCAGCGTAACCAAACATCTTTGCCAGGCGATCTGAAAAATCAAAACTTGAGGCGGGGATGTTCCAGTCAAAGTTCCCCATTTCAGCTGCCTCAAGAGCAATTTTGAGGCGGAGTTCGCTTTCCTCAATTTTTTTCCGGGCAATGACCTGTTCGGTGATGTCATCTGCTACTATCATGATACCTGAAATGGTTCCGTCCTCTTCCCTCAAAGGCTCATAGTTGAGCTTTAGAAATACGTCTTCCTTCTTGCCATGGCGTATGATAGAAAGAGGTGAACTTTCAAGCACAATTCCCCTTCCCTCTTGAATCACTACTTCCAGCATTTGCTCATAGCCCTGGTTCATCGCTTCAGGTATGGCTTCAAATACAGGCCTGTTCATAACTTCTATTGATGTCTTGCCCCATATTTGCAATATTCTATCGTTTGCGATCTCGACAATATGATTGGGGCCACGCAAAATAGCCATCCCGATCGGCGCCTGGATAAATAAGTTTCTAAGCTGGGTATCGCGAAGCATTCTGATCTTCTGATCCTGCAGGACGTTGTCGGTGGTTTCGATGGCGGTTACCAACACGCCTTCTATCTTTTTCGCAGCCGAAATTATCGGGGAATAGGAAAAGGTGAAATAGCATTTTTCTTCCGTGCCCTTCCTGTTCAGAATGAATGGGTGGTCCTGCAGTAGCAGTGATTCGCCATGCGTGAGCACACTGTGCAGCATTGGGCCGATTTCGCCCCAGATATCCGACCATACCTCTTTGGCGCTGAATCCCATAGCAGCTGGGTGCTTGAGACCGATGATCTTGCTGTAAGCGTCATTATAAATTTGAATGAGATCCTTTCCCCAAAGTATGGATATTGCTGATTTTGAGTGGAGGCAGGTGTTAACCATCATCTTCAGAGAATCCGGCCAGTATTTCCGGTTTCCAAGGGACGTGTTATCCCATTCAAAATCATCGATGTGTTCGATCATTGTTCCTTCATCACCCAAAACCTTTTGGTTTCCTTTCATGTTTCAATGTATTGTCTTCTCAGCTCTTTGGCGATGAGCTCAACAAGTAGCTCCATACCCTGCGGTTTCACGAAAATTGATTCGCCCGAGGTTCCTGCCCGCTTCGATGATTTTGAGATCGGAGGACGTTGAAAACATATGTATTTCAGATTGATCTGTTCTAAGGACCTCGGGAAGAGTTCCTGGTCGTCCAGGCCGTCGTCAACTAAAAAGCTTGCTCGTGCTTCACTCATTAAAAACATTACGTTTAAAAGGTACACCGATTATCATTGGTCTGCGGGAATCATCAGCGGAACATCACGGAAATAAAACTAAGAAAGATTTGAATACCGACTTTATTCCGCAACATATTTCAAAAGACAGGCGGCCTTGACCTCCGATACTATTGAATGTCAATGATCAGGAGGTAAATCGTTGAGCTTGATCTCAGGACAGGGCAACTATTCGCCCAATCGCCCGATTGGGGTATGGCCCGGTACAAATCCGGACCTACTGAGTGCCAGGCTGATGGCATGTAATTTTATAACTATCTGCTAAAGTGTATATGCAGACTGGCGCAATCTGGATCGTTGATGATGATACCGATGACCACGAAATGGTTTCCGAGGTATTCAAAGACTTAAAATGGAAAAATGAACTTGTTTTTCTATCCAGCGCTGACGAAGTACTCAGTAAACTATCTGCAGAAAAGCAGGCTCCCTTCATCATTATTTGCGAACTCAACCTTCCCAAAATGAATGGCTTCGAGTTGCGAACAGCCATGATGGAAAAAAAATCCAAGAAATTTCACAGCGTTCCTTTTATTTACTGGTCATCGGCGGCCTCGGAGAAACAGGTTATTCAGGCCTATAACCTAAGTGCTCATGGCTTCTTCATCAAGGAATCCTCGCTGAAGGAACTTCGACAATCCTTTATTCATATTATCGAATACTGGCAGCGGAGCAGAATGCCCGAAAAATCTGATTGAGGCACTATTTACCTTTCACCTGTTCCAGCAACCAATTTTCCAGTTTTTCTGTTTGTTCCGGAAAAGTGTAATGACCCGTTTCAAGTGCAAGAAACAGCGATTTTGGTGCCTGGATGAGATTATAGGCAGCATACATCGAAGTCGGCGGACAAGTTTCATCATTGAATCCCCAAGAGTAAAGTCCCGGCACTTTTACTTCCCTTGCGAAGTTCACCACGTCGTAATAACCACAGGTTTCGATCTTGTCCTTCTTGTTGTTGAAGGGAAGATTGTTCTTCTGGAAATAATGTGGCCATCCACCTGCCCTGCCGTGCAGGTATCCGGTAAGATCACATAGCGCAGGGTAATAGGCGGCAAGATATTTGACACGCTGATCCAGACCGGCTGTTACAATTGACAGGGCGCCACCCTGGCTTCCTCCAGTTACACCAAGTCTCGACCCATCGAACTGGGGCAGACTGAAGATCAGATCAACCGCCCGTACACAGCCGAGGTAAACACGCTTGTAATAGAATTTGTCGCGGTCGTCGAGATTGACATTCCAATAGCCATTGAGCGCTCCCTTGGAGAGGTTGTCATAGACAACCTGATCCATAGTTACCGGAATACCATGTATGCCGATGTCAAAAGTGATGAAACCTTTTTCAGCCATCCCGATCATACCCTGGTAGGGCCTGATGCCCGCGCCAGGCACCTGTAGTACGGCAGGATATTTACCTTCTTTCTTTGGTATGCACAATATGCCATAGAGCCTGGCAGCTTCGGGAAAATTCTGAACGCTGACCTGGTACACATTTACCTTTTCCGTACACCTTTCCGGTAACAAAGTCATTTTCGTATCAAGGGGAATCTTTGACAACTCCACCTTCGCCTGGGTCCAGAAACTATCAAAGTCCTGCGGAAGTTCGACTGTGGGTTTTATATTTTGAGGGTCGAATGCGGCAGTAGCCAGCTTCCGGTATTCCTTGCCGTCCACGAAGGCCGTTACAATACACCTCAGAAATCCGGGAGTTTTCATGGTGCCGCCTTCAATGGTAAGCTGTCCTTTTGCTATGCGCAATGAATCTTTCTTTAACGGCGGCATTTTTTCCGGTCCGATCTCATATCGTACCATGACATCGCGAAGCGGGTTACCTGCGCGGATTACCGAAAAAGAAAACTTGACAGGTTCACCAGTTTTATATGTCCAGTCGGTATGATCGGCAGCTACAACAACTTTTACAAGTTGGTCGGCTGGCTGTGCAGTGAGGATTCCGGTCCACAGAAACAGAATAAGACCGGCAAGGCAGGTAATTTTTTTCATCTGTTTTATTGCAAGATAAGGGGAAACAGAAACAGAAAGAGGAACAGGAACAGGAACAGAAAGAGGGGAGAAACAGGAACAGACATCGCCCGCTGAAGCCTTGGCGAAAGCGGGAACAGAATGAGGGGAGGAACAGACTTCGCCCGCTGAAGCCTTGGCGAAAGCGGGAACAGAAACAGAAAGAGAATTGCCGGCGCAGCGCTCTCCGCTCTGTTTCTCCGCTCTTACTGCCTGGGGTATTTTCCCTCTACAATCCTGGAATAGGTGTCGATATCTATGTCGTTCTCACTCTTCGCTATCACCACTGTTGCTACGGAATTGCCGATAAAATTGATGACTGCCCGCCCCTCGCTCATGAAACGGTCAACGCCAACAAGCAGTGCCAGGCCTTCGATCGGGATGACCTTCAACGCCGCCATCGTGGAAGCAAGAACCAAAAACCCGCTGCCTGTCACACCGGCCGCACCCTTGCTAGTGAGCATCAGAATACCAATCATCACCAGTTGCTGGCCCAAAGACAGATCCACATGGAATACCTGTGCAAGAAATATGATACTCATGCTAAGATAAATAGTAGTGCCGTCAAGATTGAAACTGTAGCCGGTAGGTATGATCAGGCCCACCACGTCCTTTCCACATCCCGCGGCGGTAAGCTTCTGCATCACCGAGGGCAGGGCGGCCTCACTGCTGCTTGACCCCAGGACAATCAGTATCTCTTCCTTCAGGTAACCCAAAAGTTTCCACAAACTCAATTTGAAGTACCGGCATATAAGGTACAGGACCACGAATATGAATAAGAGTCCGGTAACATAAAAACTGATCAGCAGTTTGCCGAGCACGGCGAGCGTGGCAAAGCCAAATTTTCCGATGGTGTAAGCCATTCCACCAAATGCCCCAATGGGACTTAGCCGCATGATGATACTCAAAATATTGAACAGCACCTTGTTGATCCGTCCAAAACTATCCAGCAACGGCTTTCCGGAATCGCCCAGCCATTTCAGCCCGATAGCGAAAAGTATGCTGAAAAACAGTACCTGAAGGATGTCTCCTTTGGCAAAAGCATCAACAATATTTGGAGGCACGATGTGCGAAATGAATTCGCCCCAGTTGATGCCCCTGGCTTCCCCCGTGAATTCATTGAGTTTTTCCGCGGAAGGATGAGTAAATGGAATGCCATTTCCTGGCTTGATCAGATTCGCCGTGATGACGCCGATAATCAGGGCGATGGTGGACACGACTTCAAAATAGATCAGGGCCTTCAGACCAAGTTTACCTACTTTTTTCATGTCGCCCGCACCTGCGATTCCGGAAACGATCGTCAGGAAAATAACAGGAGCGATCACCATCCTGATCATATTGATAAAAGTTTCACTGATCAGTTTAGCAACCGGCGCAAACCCGGGGAAGAGCCAGCCAGTAAGAATGCCGGCTACAATACCAATCAGCACCTGCACGTAGAGTATCCTTAGATATTTCATCTGAACTTTTGATGAGAAGTGAAGATATCAAAATGAGATCGGGTAGAATCATACTATTTCCTTCCCCGCCTTCGCCTCCTTTGGCGGCTGCCGCGAACAAGGTCTGCGGGCGAAGCCTCTTCCTCCCCCCTTTCTGTTTCCGCTTTCGCCAAGGCTTCAGCGGGCGAAGTCTGTTTCTCTTTCTCTTTCTGTTTCTCTTTCTGTTTCTTTCTCTTCTCTTTCTGTATTTTTAGCGCCAAAAGAGAATGCGACAAGTGACCAACCCTGAAGAATGTTGAAAATTTCTATGATCATGGCAGTTTGTCTGCTATCAGCGATTGCAAATGCCCAGAAAAAAAATTCCGCCTTTCAACTGAAACTGAGAAGCACCGCGGAAACTGTCCGGATCGATGGGGTGGCCGATGAAACTGTTTGGAGCTCCACAGATGAAGCACGGGATTTCTACATGGTCACTCCAATGGATACCAGTAAGGCCGACGTGAAAACCGTTGTACGTATGACCTATGACAACGACAATCTTTACCTGCTCGCCATTTGCTACAATAAACTCAAAGGTCAGCACATGGTGGAATCGCTGCGTCGCGACTGGGCATTTGGAAAGAATGATAACTTTCTTGTTTTCATAGATCCCTTCGAAGATCAGACCAATGGGTTTGCTTTTGGCGTAAATGCGGCCGGCGCCCAATGGGACGGCCTAATGTACGAAGGCGGCTCTGTCGACCTTAACTGGGACAACAAATGGTTGTCGATGGTTAAAGATTACCCCGACAGGTGGGTGGTTGAAATGGCCATCCCATTCAAAACGCTTCGTTTCAAAAAAGACGTCAGGAACTGGGGAATCAACTTCACGCGGAATGATCTTAAAACAACTGAGAAATCTAGCTGGGCACCCGTTCCCCGGCAATTTCCTTCTGCCGCACTGGCATATACGGGAACACTGGTTTGGGATCAACCTCCACCGATACACGGGGCAAATGTCTCCCTGATCCCTTATGTGCTTGCCCAGACATCAAAAACTTATTCCCCCCTGAAGTCCAAAGATTCCCACGCCGACATCGGGGGTGATATAAAAATCGCGGTCAGTTCTGCGCTCAATCTTGATCTGACCTTTAATCCCGATTTCTCACAGGTGGACGTTGACAAACAGGTTACCAACCTCGACAGATATGAACTTTTCTTTCCCGAACGGAGGCAATTTTTCCTGGAGAATGCGGACCAGTTAAACAACTTCGGCATTCCATCCGTTCGTCCATTTTTCTCGAGGAGGATAGGCCTTGGTGTGCCTATCCAGTTCGGGGGCAAACTCAGTGGCAAACTGAACCGCGACTGGCGGATCAGCGTACTGGATATGCAAACAGGCAAACAGACGGAAGAAAATATAGCTCCCCAGAACTATGCGGTTGTCGCCATCCAGCGAAAAATATTCAGCAGGTCCAACATCGGCATACTTCTGATCAACCGGCAGTCAACAGGTTCGGGTGATGCCAGAAGAGATTCCATTCCTGGCAATATTTCCGATTACAACAGGAACATTGGCATCGAATACAACCTTGCCTCGAGGAACAACCTGTGGACGGGCAAACAGCTTATTCTTAAATCTTTCTCCCCGGGCAAAAGTGGGGACGACCTGGGTCTCGCGGGTTTCTTACTCTACTCGGGAAAAAAATGGAAAATCGGCGCCGCTTACGAGATCATCGGCAAACGTTACAATGCAGAGGTGGGTTACGTTCCCCGACAGGGTTACATGAAATTCGTTCCGCAGATAGCATATACCATGTTCCCAAAATATGGCCCGGTGCTCACACATGGCCCACAACTGATCACCAATTATTTTCTGAGCGCAGATGGCGACCGGACCGACGACCAGACCTCACTGTCATACCTCATCACCTACAGGTCAAAGTCCACGCTTACGTTGACGGGCACACGCGACTATGTGAAACTTCTTTTTCCGTTTGATCCAACAAATAGCCGGAAAGATTCGCTCGCCATGGGATCTGTTCATCGATGGAACACCGTCACGGCGGCATTTGTTTCAAAGCCACAGAGCGTTTTCACCTACGGGCTTTCCGCCTCCTATGGTGGCTATTATGCGAATGGGGAGAAGCTAAGCATCACCGCGGACCTGGGATTCAGGTTTCAACCCATACTGAATATCGCGCTGAGCACTTCCTTTAACGAACTTTCACTTCCTGAACCCTGGAACAGGACAAAGTTTTTACTCGTGGGACCAAAGATCGACCTGACACTGAGTCGTCAGTTCTTCCTCACTACCTATGTACAATACAATGAACAGGCAAAGAATACAAATATCAATGCCCGGTTGCAGTGGCGATATAAGCCTGCCTCCGACTTGTTCATCGTGTACACCGACAACTATTATCCTGTTCCTTTTTCAATCCGGAACAGGGCGGTCGTATTAAAGTTCAACTACTGGTGGAACCTGTAAGTTTTTTGCGAGATCCATCACACGCGGAGACGAAGCCTGTTTAACTGATCCGATTGAATACCTTATTCCCTTCGCAAATTTTTTACGGGGTTGGTCATCGCCGCTTTTGTGGTGCTTAAACTGACTATTAACACTGTCAGTGCCAGCATGCCCAGGCCGACCAATCCAAAAAGCCAAACATTGATCTGTATCCGGTAAACATAATTGTCCAGCCAGATATTCATCAGCCACCAGGTGAGTGGTATAGCAACTAATAACGCAATGGCCGCCAGACGCAGAAATTCTTTTGAGAGCAGCATAAGCAACTGCCGGAGGGTAGCGCCGAGCACCTTCCTGATACCAATTTCGCGGATTCTTTTTTCGATAGTGAAAGATGCCAGTCCACCCAGGCCAATACAGCAGATGAATATGGCCAGGCCCGCAAAAACGTTCGTGAGTTTACTAATCAGGGCTTCGGTTGCTATTTTCTTATCAAATTCCTGGTCGGCAAACCGGTATTCAAATGGAAAATTGGCCTCAAAATTTTCGTAAACCTGCCTGATCTTCGGAAGTGCGTTCTGCGGCGCCATGCCGTCCTTGAGCCGTACATTCACGAAGCTGGAATTATTGCCGTCGTAGATCACCATCAGTGGATCCACCGGGGCATATGGAGATCCCATGATCACATTTTCTGTGACTCCTATAACGGTTACGCCCCTGCCAAAACGGAATTGCATGCCGACAGGGTTTTTGATGCCCAGCGCGTCTACGGCAGCCTTGTTAAGCAAGATGGACGATGAGTCGGCAGGAGTGCCCGAGAAGTCGCGTCCTTCCAGAATTTTAATTCCCATGGTGCGCGTAAAGTCTGCATCCGCACTCAACCCTGAGAAGATCGTTGTGGCGTCAGCAGGTTTGCCCGGATAATCAGGGCAGGGAAACTTCCACCAGACTTCTGTTATCGGAGATGACGTTCTCGTGGCCGCTGCAACGATCCCAGTCTTAAATAATTCCTGCTTCAGCGCGGAAAATTGCTGATCGGTATTTTGCGTGGAAGGGATCATGATGAGATTGTTTGGGTTGTAGCCCATATCGCGGTTCCGTATATGCTGCATCTGCTGGTAAACAATCACTGTGGCAGAGATCAGCAGGATGGAAATGATGAACTGTCCGATCACCAGAATCCTTCTGGGCAATATCGCCCTTCGTCCTGAAAGAAAAGTTCCACTGAGTACTTTCAGCGGATTGAAGGAAGACAGATAGAGGGCAGGATAACTGCCCGCCACTAGTCCCGTAATCAACACGATCAGCGCCGACCATTTCCAGAATGCAGGTTGTGAAAGATCAAAACTCAATTGCTTGCCCACTAGTAGATTGAATGCGGGCATCAACAGGAAAACAATCAATAGCGAGATCCCAAAAGCCATGAGGGTAAGAAGCGTGGACTCCATGAAAAACTGAAATATCAGTCGCTTTCTGTCTGAACCCAATGTTTTCCTGATGCCGACCTCCCTCGCTCTTTTCTCTGACCTGGCCGTTGACAGGTTCATGAAATTTACGCAGGCAATCAACAAAATGATCACTGCAATGATGGTAAACAGCCGGACATACTGAATCATCCCTCCAACATTCTTTCCTTCCCTGAACTCACTGTTAAGCCTCCATTTGCTCATGGGAAACGAAAAATAGTTGCTGAAATGCTCACCCGGATTGTGCTTTTTCATCACCTCATTAATACTCTTGTCGACCTGAGCCATGTTCGCTCCCGGGTTAACGAGCACAAAAACACTCCAGGATGAATTCCGCCATTCCGCCATCAGGTTCTTGTGATTTGGGTCGGCTGAATTGAACGGCCGGATGAAGTCAAACTGTAGTGTTGAATTTCCCGGCGGATCCTGGAGAATCCCGGTAACCTTGAGGACCGTCTCGTTATCGATTCTGATCGTCTTGCCCATTGGATTTGCATTCCCAAAAAAAGCCTTTGCCGTTGATTGGGTGACCACTAGCGATGACGGGTCCGTAAGAGCGGTCGCCGGGTTTCCCTCAAGAAATTTCCAGGAGAAGAGCTGAAAAAATTTATCACTGACGCGGAAACCGGTTTTTTTTATTCGGGTTTCGTTGTAATCGAGTACGTGGGGTTCAGCATGCGTCGTGACAACGGATGCCTTGATTTGCGGAATTCCCTCATTGAGCACAAATCCCAACGGAAATACCATGTTTTCATCAGTAAACACCTGATTTTTAAAATCCCTTGTCGCATACACCTGGTAGATGTGGTCGTAATTCTTGTGCGACTTATCAAAGGTGAGTTCATCCTGCACCCATAAAAAAATGAATATCGTACAGGTAATTCCACTGGTAAGACCCAGGAGATTGATCACTGAAAAACTCTTATGACGGAAGAGATTCCTCCAGGCCAGCTTAAGATAATTTTTGAACATGCAAACTGAGTTGGTTTGAGTCAATGAGGCTATTACCCGGATTTGACATCCAAGCCTGTGCCGGATAATAGCGGGTTATTTTTCAACTGATTAAGCCTGGATCCTAATAACCGCTGTTCGGAATTGATACGCCCTGTTGTGCGTTATAAGACACAGTACATTACTTTCTTATCTTCATGGCCTTAACCAGCGATATGAAACGGTTACCTCTTTTTTGTTCCATTATTTTGTTTTCCAGTCTTTTCGTGCAGGGACAGTCTTCCCGGATGGATGTTTTTATTGACGGGCTCATGAAAAAAATGACGCTGGAAGAAAAGATCGGGCAACTGAATTTGCCATCAGCCGGTGACATCACCACGGGACAGGCATCGAGTTCCGACATCGCGAAGAAAATCGCTGAGGGAAAGGTAGGCGGGCTTTTCAACATCAAAACTGTGGCAAAAATTAAGGAGGTACAGAAGATCGCCGTTGAGAAGAGCCGACTGAAAATACCTTTGCTCTTCGGAATGGATGTGATCCATGGCTATGAAACCGTGTTTCCGATTCCCCTGGGACTAGCCGCCAGCTGGGATGTGAAGGCCATCGAAAAATCGGCGCGAATCGCTGGCCAGGAAGCCAGTGCAGACGGAATAAATTGGACTTTTTCACCTATGACCGATATATCAAGGGATCCGAGGTGGGGAAGAATTTCTGAAGGAAGTGGCGAGGATCCATACCTGGGATCTGAGTTTGCGAAGGCAATGGTCAAAGGTTACCAGGGTGAAGATCTTTCCAAATTCAACACGATCCTGGCCTGCGTAAAACATTTTGCTCTTTATGGTGCGGCAGAGGGAGGCAGAGATTATAATACCACCGACATGAGCAGGGTGAGAATGTACAATGAATATCTTCCCCCATACAAAGCCGCAGTTGACGCCGGTGTGGCAACGGTGATGGCTTCTTTCAATGAAATTGACGGCATCCCGGCATCGGCCAACAAGTGGTTGCTGACCGATCTTTTGCGAAAACAATGGGGATTCAAAGGATTCGTAGTATCGGATTATACGGGCATCAACGAAATGATCGAACATGGGATCGGTGATCTTCAGACCGTTTCCGCCAAGGCCCTGCAGGCAGGAGTTGCAATGGACATGGTAGGGGAAGGATTTCTGACCACCCTGCCAAAATCTTTGAAAGAAGGCATGGTGACCCTCGATCAGATTAATAAAGCATGCCGCAGTATCCTTGTGGCTAAATACAAACTCGGTTTGTTTGATGACCCATATCGTTACTGCGATGAGTCACGTGCGAAAACAGAAATATTCAGCATGGCCAACCGAAAGGAGGCAAGAGCCATAGCTGCGGAAAGTTTTGTTCTGCTGAAGAATGACAGGAAAATATTGCCGTTAAAAAAATCCGGGACGATCGCCCTGATCGGACCCTTGGCCGACAATAAGGAAAACATGACGGGCACCTGGAGCGTAGCCGCCAGGCCGGAACAATCGACCACGGTGCTTGCCGGATTGAAGGAAGTCGCAGGCAATGCCGTACAAATACTGACGGCCAGGGGTTCAAACCTGGACGCCGACAGCGCCTTTGAAGAAAGGGCAACAATGTTTGGAAAAACACTGAGGCGCGATTCTCGCACAGCGGAAGCGCTTATCGCCGAGGCGGTAGCCGTGGCCAACAAAGCAGACGTGATCGTTGCCACACTGGGTGAATCCGCGGAAATGACCGGAGAGAGCAGCAGCCGTACCAATATTGAAATACCCCAGGCCCAGAAGGACCTGCTGAAAGCATTGTTAACCACGGGCAAGCCGTTGGTACTGGTATTATTTACCGGTAGACCCCTCGCATTGAGTTGGGAACAGGAAAATATTCCTTCGATCCTGAATGTTTGGTTTGGTGGCAGTGAAGCGGGCTATGCGATTGCAGATGTCCTGTTTGGGACGGTGAACCCATCGGGAAAATTACCAGCAACCTTTCCACGCAATGTAGGGCAGGTCCCGATTTACTACAACCATAAGAATACAGGCCGCCCACTTGAAGAAGGCAAATGGTTTTCCAAATTCAGGTCTAACTACCTGGATGTACCGAATGACCCACTATTTCCTTTCGGATATGGTTTAAGTTATAGTCAGTTTGAATATGCTGACCTGACTGTGAGTGATTCGACAATGAAAGGAGCCGATACCCTGGTAGTTAACGTAACTGTGAAGAACATATCGGATCGTGATGGCAGGGAAACCGTTCAGCTCTACATCAGGGACCTTGTGGGAAGTATAACCAGGCCGGTGTCTGAGTTGAAGGGATTTCAGAAGGTCTCGATCAGGGCAGGCGAGAGTAAGAAGATTAGCTTCCGGGTAAGCACAACCGACCTGAAATTTTACAACAAGGATCTCAGGTACGATTGGGAGCCCGGAGAATTCAGGATCATGATCGGCGGAAATTCAGGGGACCTGCGGACGGTAAATGTAAAATGGGCGAGGTAACCTGCCTTAATAAACATGGGTTTCAAAATGCTGGACCAACTCTTCAAATTCCAGCAGAAACTCCTTGTCGCGGTCATAGTACCTTGCTTTTGCATAGTCATCACCGGCAAATCCTTTGATGCTTTCGTAACTGTCCCATTCGGTGACGGTGAGAAAATGACAGACATCACCATCAATCCGTCTTAACAATTTAGCTGACAAATTTCCTTTGACGTGCGTATAGTCCTTCATGCCGGTATCCTCGACGTACTGAAGATATTCATCGGCATGATGCGCCTTCGTCATCCCATGCCAGATCCTGGTAATCATATGTATTCAATTAAGTAGTTTGATAATGTAACAACACGATGCCGCAGCCGAATGCCCTGGATTCAATCAGCCTGAATACCGTCCCTTCATTGAAAATTCGCATGCCCCCATCTTCATCACCGAGCACAGCCGGGTTGACGAACAGGTAGTAATCATCAATCAGGTTTTTGTCTGCCAGTTCCGAAACAAATTCACAGCCACCATACACAATCATGTCACCGCCATCCATATTTTTTAGTTTTTGAACAACGTTGGCGAGTTTGCCATTTGCCACAACGGTATTTTCCCAGGGTGATTCCTCCAGGGTTCTGGAGAAAACAACTTTTGGGGTGTCATACATCTTCCTGCCAAAGAGATAACTGGGATCTTCGGGATTGTCGGCTACCGATTTCCAATGCGATACAAATCCATCAGTCATATTTCTGCCGAGTAGGATGGTGTCGACAGGATCGGTGAGATCACTTACAAATTTATTCAGTTCATCATCCCAGTCCCAGACCATCCAGTCCAGTTCCCCATTTGGGCCGCCCATGTATCCGTCGACGGTAATTTGCAACTGGAGTTTTAATTTTCTCATGTTATCAGTGTAATTGAAAGCCTGTAAGATTAGACGCTCTTTGCCGCAAAGCAGGGCACTATACGTGAATGATAACATCATCCATTACCGTCAAAGCCCGGGTAAAGCAACATGCCTCCATCTACAAAGAGCGTGATTCCGGTAACATATTCCGAATCGTCGGAAGCCAGCCAGACAGCCGCTTTACCAATATCCTCGGGCTCCCCTATGCGCTTTGATGGAATCAGTTTCATCAGGCTCTGGTATGCTTCAGGTGTTTCCCAGGCTTCATGGTTGATCGGAGTGCGGATGGCACCGGGGCCGATGCTGTTTACCCTGATCTTTTTTGACGCATATTCCTGGGCAATGGACTTCATCAATAACATGATCCCTCCTTTTGATGCCGCATAATTCGCATGACCAGCCCAGGGTATGACCTCATGCACAGAACTCATACAAATAATCTTACCTGTGGATACTGATCTTTCCACCACCACGCCACGACGCAGAAATTCTTTGATAGCCTCGCGCGCGCAAAGAAATTGTCCGGTGAGGTTCACGCCAATCACCTTGTTCCATTCATCTATTGTCATCTCATGAAACACAGCATCTTTTTGCAGACCGGCATTGTTGATGAGGATGTCCACTGTCCCGTACTTCTCAATGGTTTCACGAAACATAGCCGCTACCTCGGCCTCCGAACTGACATCTGCCTTACAAATAAATCCTTCACCTCCCTCCTTCTGTATATCTCCAAGTACCTCATGAGCTTCATCATGATCACTTGCATAGTTTACGACTACCCTTGCGCCAGCTGCCGCCAGCGATTTGGCTACCCCAGTACCAATGCCCGAACTGGCACCCGTGACGATGGCGACCTGTCCCTGTAATTTTTTCTTGCCTTCCATATCGTGTTTATTTCATCTCGATGACGATTACTGTATCGGGACCTTCAATAATCAGGCCTTCAGTGGGAATCTCCAGGCCTGTGTTCTTCCGGCTATATTTTAGTTTGTCTGCCCTGCCCAGCATGCTCACTGATTTCACCTTTCCTTTCAGGTCGGGAATCACAAGTGCGGAACTATCGGGAGATTTAAAAAAATGGAGATAGATTTTCTTGTCGTGTTGCGTACTCACACCCCATGGTTGCGGCTTTAACGGGCCACCGCGGGTATTGTATATACTTTCATTATGCTGCGCGATCCATTTGCCGGCCGCGGCAAGCGTGTCCGTAAATTCGGACTGGATTACACCATTTGGCATCGGCCCAACATTCAGCAGCAGGTTGGCATTCCTGCCCGCAGCACCAACGAGTAACTGAATCACCTTGCTCACCGTTTTGTAATTGGTGTCGGTGATATTGTAGCCCCATGCCCCATTGATGGTTTCGCAGGACTCAAGCGGCAGTTCATTAGATGCCTGCTGGAAACTCAGACCTGATTTATTTTCTCCTGGCAAATCTCTTTCGAACATCTGGAAATCTTCCCCAGGGATCGGAGATAAATGATGGTTGTTGCCAATCATACAATCTGGTTGCAGCTTATGGATCAATCCGTAAATCTCATCATACTTCCAGTCGATCCGCGATGACCGGTCGGCCTGTCCTTCAGGCTGGGTCTGGTCCCAATGCCCGTCGAACCAGATAGACATAATGTCTCCATAGTTCGTCAGCAATTCGGTGAGCTGATTCTTCATGAAATTCAGGTAGGAAGCATAATTACTTTTCCCTGTTCTGCCCGTACCCTTGCCGGTCCTTCCCGTCTCACGCGGGTAATCATCGCGGTACCAGTCCAGCAGTGAATAATACAATCCCAGCTTTATCCCCTGTTTCCGGCATTCTTCGGATAATAGCTTAAGGACGTCCTTCCCGTAGGGAGTGTTGGTTATTTTCCAGTCCGACTGCTTCGTATCCCAGTTTGAAAACCCATCGTGATGACGCGTAATGAAAACGATGTATTTCATGCCAGCATTCTTGGCCGTTGACACCCATTTTGCCGCGTCGAAGTCCACGGGGTTGAACGCACGTAACAACCGGTGGTAATCCTTTACCCTGATATTACGCTCGTTCATCACCCATTCGCCATGGCCCAACACGCTCGACAGTCCCCAGTGGATGAACATCCCATACTTGCTATCCTGGAATTGTTTCCTGGCTTCAAGGTTAACGGGCGCAGGTGTATAACTCTGACAGATCCCTCTAACCGTCAGGGCCAGGGCGAACAACAACAGGAATGAATTTTTCATGAGCCCGAATAAAATTAAAAATCAAAAATTAAAAATTAAAAAAGGGACTCATCTGGTCGAGTGCCCTTAATAACTTATCTGAGCAGAGGGTTTTGACAAATGAAAAATCACAAATTAAGAGTCATTTCTCTGCTGCAGCCAAGGCGGAAGCCGACTATTTACACTGCGCAAGCAGGTCAGCTGTTGGCTTCTTACCCCAGGAGGGGTGCAATTTTTCAGGTTTTTCCTTTTCGAAAAGCTGCATGGCCTTTTCAAGAATTGGTTTGGCCTTAGCCTTCCCACCCCCGAATTGTTCTGGTGTGTTGAAAATTCCTGAACCCTGAAGGAAATATAACCTGGGGTTGTTGGGATCCATCTTCATTCCTTTTTCAAGGGCTTCTCCCCCCTGCTTGCCCGCAGTTTGCCAGCGTGTCTGTGGATCTACCAGCATTTGCTGGGTGTATGCCATATTTCTTAACACATAGATTTCTGAATTGTCATTTATGGCCGCAGCCTTGTCACAATATTCCAGGATCCTGGCCGAGTTCGCATCCTTGTCCAGTTTTGGATCCGACCAACCATTGATACTGAGCGAAAGACCGGCATAATAATAAGGAAGCCATTGTGATTTTTCCGCTTCCGCTATCCGCAAGAACTGCGCAGAAACGGAATTGAATGCTTCTGGAGTCTTGGCCGAATCCATCATCTTTATATTCTCTTCCATGGCCTGAGTGAATTTCTCACTCTGCGCAAAGGTTAGTGTTGAACACAATAAGGCGATTAAGAACAGTTGTATTTTCATGTGAGTCATTATTTTCAAGATCAAATTAAAGATTATTATTAATGGCATCCTGGGTTCTGTCTACACCCCAACTGAAGAAGGCTCCGATAAAATAAAATCGTTTCGCCGGCGGATTAATTTCCTGCCTGTACATTCCATTGTAAGAATAATTATACCCGTATACCTGGTGCGAACCCAGCACATTGGTTACCGATGCAACGAGAACCCAGAACACCTTGGGATTGGTTTTGCCAATGCTCGGCACATAGTTCATACTGAAGCCCATGTTGTGAAAGTCCTTCGTTCTGCCGCTTTGACCTACAGAAAATTTGTTTGCTGAATTGTCATAATTAAAGAAGTAGAATGGTCGGCCCGTTGCATAGGAATAGGTTACATTGAAACCTGTTTTGATGTCCATGAAAAATCTCTTTACCACCAGTGAAGCAGTGTGTTTGGCAACGAAATTCGGTTCCAGCTGGCCAGGGTAATTCAGGTAGTCGCGCTTGGTGTCGAGATATGAATAACTGACCCAGTAGTCGAGGTTTTTAAATGACTTCTTGTCCCGGTAGAACAGTTCGATGCCCTGGGCATATCCTGATCCATTGTTGTTAAATGTGCCGGTAAATATGTTGTAGGGCACGGTCTTCACCAGGTCGTCATATTTCTTATAAAATCCTTCGATGCGCAAAATCTTATCATTAATTGATTTTTGATAGTTCAGAATGTAGTGTGTAGCCTTCGTATATCCAAGATTGGTAGTAGCGAAAAGCTGTTGGTTCTCAGGTTTCTGATAGAAAATACCATACGCAAATGAAACCTGGGCCCCGGGTCCGGTTCGATAGGCAATGGAGGCCCTTGGCGCAACATTCATCTTATTGATTATTGATGAGTTTTCAAATCTTGCCCCCAGTTTCAAAGCAAGACTGTTGGTAAGATAGATGTCGGACTCCGCGAAAACTGCCTGGTAATTATCATTCAGCGTGGTGTCGTTGCCGTTAAATTTTGTTTTGTTGTACGAATACCAGTCTTCTGCTCCGAACCGGATGGCGCTGATTCCATTGAGCTTTTTTTCAAAGACTGCCCTGATCTGCGACATGTCCTGCCGGCTCGAAAGAATGAAATTTTTGAAATAGAGCCAGGGCTGATCCGGGAAATTGGTTTTTTGATTGTTGTGCTGGTCCTGGAGTTGTTGTTCAATGTCATCATTGTTTGTGCTGTAGCTCGTACCGATATTCATGGTCCAGGCGTTGCCAAGGTTTTCTTTCCAACTGAGGTTGTTGTAAAGATTGAAGTTCTTCAGGCCGAAAGCGTCCTTCATCCCAAGCGTGTCGAAGTCAGGTCGTCTGAGCCCGAAACGCGAGGTGCTGACAGTACCATAATATTTTACAAGTCCATGTTTCGTCTTAATCCGAAAATTGGCGTCGACATTGTGAAATTCAGGCATCCTGAAATAATCTGGTGTTTGTTTTACGGCCTTGAAGTAAGCAACCAGGTTAACATAGGAGTAAGTAATGCCGAAGGAGGATTTCTTATTTTTTGCCAGTTGCTGTGTGCCGGCCCCCAAAAATATTGGAGTCACGGAAGCATTAACCTCTGAGCGCTCTGGCATGTCGATGGATTCAAGGATTAGCGCAGAGGACAGTGCCTGCCCGTATAGCGCCGAATAGCCACCCGTACTAAATACGGTGCCCTTGAATAAAAATGGCGAGAACCGACCTCTCGCGGAAATATCAGGGGCGCTGGTCATATAGGGGTTGTTGACCATGGTACCGTCGATAAATTGTTTAGTTTCTGCCCCGGTACCACCCCTGACGAACAGGCCTTCCTTCTCTCCTACCTGCTGAGCGCCCGGCAAAGTTTTCACGGCGCTGGTGATGTCCGCGTTCGCCCCGCCAGTGGTGGCTACATCAAGAGAACTTAAAACCGTGGCGGCTCTTTTCCTGTCCCCGGCTTCAAAGGATCCGGCGGTAACCATAACTGCCTTCAGTTCATCGAGCTTTTCTTTCATCGAAAAATTCAGGGTCTGCGGACCGGAAATATTTATCTCCTGTTCGGTTGGAACATATCCGATAGTACTGATCGTGATCAGCTGTTTCCCCTTTTCTGTGGTGGTAAACCTGAAATACCCGGAGGAGTCAGTAGTTGAACCATCATAACTGTCTTTGATGGTAACGCTGGCGCCGGGGATGGCCCTGCCCCTTTTGTCGTGGACACGGCCGTCTATCTTAACCTGGCTGAATACAGAACCCGCAAATAAAAGAAGGGCAAGGAATTGACAGAAAATTTTCTTCCAATTATATCTGAGTATCATCTTAAGCTAGCGTGTATGTAAAATTTTGGTTTGCTGTTGGCCAATACCTACCACAGCATTAGTTCAATGGGGCCTTCAATAGTTTAGGATGATCGCGTTTTGGAACGGGGAAGGCAAAAATATCAATAAATGAGGGAGTTCGGAGTCATAAAATCAATAAAAATCCATATAAACTTTAGGTTATGCCCGGATACATTTAAATGTTTGAACACTTGTTATCTTAATTTGGTGACATGAAAGGCCAACTGATTTTCTCTATCCTCATTGCAATTTCATCTTTTACCTGGGCTCAAAGTGGAAGTTATGGGCCTTCCAACATACATGCCCATAACGACTACGATAAACCGGAACCATTCCGGAATGCTTACGCTCAACAGGCGGGCTCTATTGAAGCAGATGTATTTTTAGTGAATGGCGCACTGCTTCTTGCCCATTCACTCAAAGAGGTAAAGAAAGAAAAGTCGTTACAGGCCATCTACCTGCGCCCACTCGATTCGCTTGTTAAGTTATACCATGGCCAATTAGCCGAAGATTCAGCCTACCATCTCCAATTGCTTATTGACCTCAAAACTCAGGCACTGACCACCCTGCCTGCACTGATCGCCTTACTGCAGCAATATCCCGGTTTGACCGGTTGTAACAGGCTGAGTTTTGTTATTTCAGGCAACCGGCCCCCTGCGTCATCCTTTCAGGACTACCCGGACTTCATTCAATTTGATGGTTTACCCGACACCGTTTACACGCCGGAGGCATTGTCGAAGGTTCCGATGATCAGCGATAATTTCAACACCTATACTACTTGGCCAGGTAAAGGACCGATAGCCGCTGACGATTTGAGGAAGATAAAGGCGGTAATCGACCATTGCCACCAACTGGGAAAGCCCATCCGTTTCTGGAATGCTCCCGATCAACCGGAAACATGGAAGATACTTACAGATCTTAAAGCAGACTGGATCAACACCGACCAGGTCGCCAAACTCGCCGGTTACCTGCTTAAACAGGCGCCGACCCGCATGTCCGATTAGCGGTTTAGCTCGGTTCCGGAACCCACGACAAGCCCAATGTTCCCAAAAACCATAAATCCTTCCGGTTTTGGGAGTTGGCACGCTCATAAGGTCTTTGATTTTCAAATGGTTGTGGATTGGCCGCAAACTTGCCACTAGGGATCAAACATCTGTACCATGAAACGTTACCTTACCATCATCACAATTCTTTCACTCCTCGTGTTCTCAAATAGCGATGTCAATGCACAGTTTCTTGCTTCTGGTAAGAAACACTCAGGCATGGTGAAGATTGCACCTGAAGCTGGTGAAAATACTCAAAGCAATTTCGCAATCGTGCCCGGCACAATAAACAAAGTGGCACACATCGTTGTGACAGCTGAAAGAGAAGGCTGGGCTACCCTTAAGGTTAAAAATTCCCTGGGTCATATTCAGCTTGAACAGCAGATGGCTGTTTCTGCCGGAGTCAATAAAATCCCTGTGTTCTTTGTGTCAAAACTTGATCAGGGCGTTTATTCTACCGAGCTGAGATTAGACCGCAACGTATATTTTGCAGAACTTGTAAAAGAATAATCGTGCACCTCAGCCACTGGCTGATGAGCATCTCCGGCACAGACACAATCCGGATCACACGTACCCACCTATAACTCAACACAACACAGACCGGCTGATTTCAGTCGGTTTTCCTTTTTATGCTGTTCCTGGCACAATCAGTTTCTCCCTAACTTTAAAGATTACGGAGACTGATAATTATGGAATTCATCGACTATTACAAAATTCTTGGCCTTCCCAAAACCGCTTCGCAGGACGAGATTAAGAAGGCCTATCGCAAACTTGCCAGAAAGCACCATCCCGACCTTAACCCTAACGACAAGGAAGCGCACAAGAAATTTCAGCAGATCAATGAGGCCAACGAGGTACTTAGTGATGTTGAAAAAAGAAAGAAATATGACCAGTACGGTCAAGACTGGAAAAATGCGGACGCCTTTGCTCAGAGCCGCCAGTCGCAAGGCAGGCAAAGAACTTATTCCGATGCCGGCGGACAAACATCCGGGGACTTCGAAGGGAGCGATTTTTCTGATTTTTTCGAATCCATGTTCGGTGGTTCCACCGGCCCACGCACCGGCAGGCAGCAGTCCTATAAAGGACCGGATTACCAGGCCAGCCTCCGGCTCACTTTGAAAGAAGCGCTCACTACACACCAGCGTACGATAACCATCGATGGGAAAAATGTCAGGATCACTATTCCTGCAGGTATTGCTGATGGGCAGAAAATCAAACTCAAAGGATATGGAGCGCCCGGTACGGGCAATGGTCCCAATGGCGATCTCTACATTACCTTTGAGATTGCCGGGGATCCATCGTTCACAAGACTGGGAAACGATGTCTATATCACGGCTGAAATCGATTTGTTCACGGCAATATTGGGAGGAGAAACGACAATTGAAACGCTGACAGGGAAATTGCTGTTGAAAGTACAGCCCGGAACCCAGCCAGGGTCAAAAGTGCGATTGAAAGGGAAAGGCTTTCCAGTCTATCGTCATGAAGATCAGTATGGCGATCTTTTTGTTACTTATCAGGTGCTGCTGCCGGTGAATCTGAATCAAGAGGAAAAGGATTTATTCCGGAAGCTTTCAGAACTTAAAAAATAAACGATGGAAGACAACCTCATTCCCGCCAAAGATGTTTGCTTGCACTACCGGGTTGATCTGAAATTTATCGATGACCTGCAGGAGTACGAACTAATCAGTTTTGTGGTAATCGAAGAACAGCCATTTGTTCATAGCGAGCAGCTCAGTGAACTGGAAAAACTCATCCGCTTTCGCCAGGAACTCAGCCTGAATATAGAAGGCATCGATGCGGTTTATCGCCTTTCTAAAAAACTCGAAGCGGCACAGGAGGAAATTCACAACCTAAGGAACAGGGTTAGTTTTTATGAGCGGGGTTTTCGTTGAAGCACTTAAGTCCTTTAAAACGGATATTTCCTTAGCGATACCATCAACAAAATTATTGTTCCTGTCGGCCTTGATGGCGTTCGCACTCGCCCAATCCATCAATTTTTTATCATTTTTTCTTGAGGCAAGCAGCGCTATCCGGTAATAGGTGAGCGCCAATTGCTTTTCGTCCCGACTAACAGTGCGCAGCGACCGCAGATAAAAATCCAGCGCTTCTTCATCGTGATTTGCAACCATGCTCATCCTTCCCAGGAAATTAAGCAGGTAAAATTCCAGACCATAAGGGTCATCAACGATCCCTGAATCAAGATATCGCTGCGCAAGCCCTGCGGCTTCTTCGGGTTGCTGGTCTATACGAAGTTTGATCACCCTTTGCAATTTTGCAAGGGCAAGAACCCGGGGCATAAGTGATTCATCCCAGTGCAGCACCCTGAAATAAGGGTCCACGATGATGGTGTCGACGTTTTCAGACACCGCAAGCGGGTAGGATTCTTCTGCTTTGTGGAGATGGATCTGCTGTAATTCCTTTTTACCATTGGCGTAAACAACCTGTACCTCGAGCGGCAAAGTGTATACGTGTTGTTTTTGTTTGATCGCCAGCGTTGCCGTTCTACCCTCCTGTTTCCATGAAGACGTCCATGCAGGAGCACCGGTGCGCCGGAACCATTGGTCGATGAACCACTGCAGCGAACGGCCGTATTCTTTTTCAAAACCTTTTATGAAATTTTCGAAATTAAGTCCCCGCTTCCCATACATCTCTCCTATTTGTGTCGCAGCACGGTGGAATTTGTCCTTGCCCATCACCTGCGACAGGAGTTCCAGCGCGAGAAATCCTTTACTGTCCGCGATCATATGCTGATTGCTGCCGGTTAAGGATACCAGGGGTTCATCATTGCCCGCGGCCGCATTTTTGAGATACCCGATACCACTTTGATCCGGGATGTAGCCGGGATAGCCGTTGCGACGATAGTCTATGGCATGGACGCTGTCGAAATGTTCAACCACCTGTAATGAACCATATTGTGCCATACTTTCAGTCATTACTGAAATTCCCTCGGTGCCACTGGTCATTACCTTGTTTCCCCACCACTGGTGACCTAATTCATGGCCGAACAAAGCATAGTTAAAATTCCGCAATGCACCTGTAGGCATCAGAATGCCACCCAACAAACTGGCTCCCCCAATTCCGGTTTTCTCCGCCACATAGTCGGGGAATTCGATGATGGAAAAATTTGGTATAGTGAGATTGCCAAAGATGCCTTTTAGATAATTCAGAACCGCTGCTGATTTTTCGCTAAGGTCTTTGCCATTGATATCATCATTCAGGTGATAGGTGTAAAAAGGAATAAAACCTGAAAATTGCTGAATGGCGTATCGCCCGATATAAACAGAAAATATGTCTGGGTGCAGGTAGGTGAACGAACTCGTCACTGCAGACTGGGATGTGTCGCGGGTGATTGTACTGGAAGCCATCACGGCAATCAGGGGCAAAGGCGTTGTGACCGATAATTTTCCGGTGGCCTTCAGATAATCACCATTACCCGAGGCAAGGTCCGATACGAGTTGCGGATACCAGGCAGAGCCGTATCCGCCTGCCATAACAAAGTTGCTGTCGTTATAATACTGGAAGGTTGGCGCATTCCCCCGCTCGTAACTGAAAGACAGTTTCAATTTTGTACCCGGTTTGAGTTTCCTGCGAAAAACAAAAGTATAAGCGATGTCGCCTGATTTTTTTGCCCGGTGACGAACAGTTGACTTCAGTCCCTCCAGCCGCAATATCGGAGGCGCCACTGTTTTGCTGATGGCCACCTGGATGGAATCCGCAGACGCAGTGTCAGTCGCGAAGCGGAGACTTCCGGACACACTGAACTTGCCAGTACCGGGGTCTGTTATCACCCTGATTTGGTAGTCAGGATGCTGTTGAGAGAACGCAACAGGAAATGAAAAGATTGATGCCAGGATTAGGACCGTGAATATTTTCTCCGTACGCAAATGCCACATGCTGGTTTTTAACCGCAAATAACAGTTTAATGAATTGAAAAAATTGTACCGGATTAACTTCTTAGCGACCTGCGGAATCTGGAGGGTGTAAAATTATACCATTGCCTGAATGTCCGTATCAGATGAGCAGCATCCGTAAATCCCGACTCAAATGCCACCTGCCCGATACTGTCATCGCAGCGAAACAATAATTCAGTGGCTTTCTTCAGTTTCATTTTCTGTTGGTATTCACCTACTGTAACACCAGTTCTTTGACGGAAGGCCCTGGCCAGATAAACAGGGTGAACAAACACCCTTGCAGCCAGGGACTGGATCGTATGATGAACGTCAAATTCAGATTCCAGGATGGCTTTAACTTTCGACAACCACGGCATCCGTTGGACAACAGAAATTTCTGACTCCTGCACCAGCCAGTGCAGAATGTATTCTGCCGACATCTCAACTCCATCCTGTTTATTGAACTGATAAAGGAGTTTGTACAGATACACAAAACTGCCGGTGCTATAAAGTTTCACCGAGTCAGGCAGATTGCCGTCAAGATCATAGCGGTCAAGAAGAGCTTTCTTCAGTTCAATATTCAGGCAACGACCTCCGGTTGATAAAAACTGATTGGAATGATCATAGCCCGCCGGGCGAAAGATGACCTCTCCTGTATTTACCTGGGTAGATGATCTGCCATTGGTTTCGCAGTAGTTGCCACAGATCAGCAGGGAGAGGTAGGCATTTTGATGAGCATGGGTCCTGATTTCAGAACAGGCATCGTATTGGGTGATGTTGATCTTAAAAAGGTCATTTTCGCTGGCAAGTTCCTCATTGCCAAAATAATGACCTGGTAAAAGTAAGGTGCTCATCTTCACAAATTTAGTTTAATGCACTCTTATTGAGGCAGGTACGATTTATTTACAAACAGTGCCATCAATGGGGGGCATCCGCGCTTATTTAGTTATGCCATTTGCCTCTATAAACGGCGGGATCCGTAGTAAACAATTAATCCATGTCAATTTACTCCGGTGGAATCCGAAAATTTTGTTAGAAAATCTATTTATTGAAAAACTTCAATAAATAATTGATACTTTTATGTTGTAAAGAGATTTTCATGGACGTAAAGAAAGCTGAAAAGATCTCCAAAGCGCTTGCCGACCCGAACCGCTTAAAGATTCTGAAGGAGATCAAGAAATGTAAAGAGTGCCTGTATTGCGTTGATCTCAATAATCTAATTAACCTCTCACAGCCCTCGATTGCCCACCATCTGAAATTGTTGATGGAGGCCGACCTGTTAAACTCAGACAAGGACGGTCGTAATGTGCGGTATTATCTTAATAACAAACTCCTCGATGAGTACATCAGTTTCATCGAAGGTTTAAAAATTTGATTTTTTTTGCATTTTATTAATCGAAGTATTTAAATAAATCTATACCTTCGATCTCTTTTTCAGCAAAACGACCTAAAAATACGCCTTAATTTATTCAATTATTTAGATAATTCAATAATTCTTCTCACCATGTTTACTCAGTCATTACCAAAACAAAACCTTGTCCCGGCCTTGCACACAGCGTTTGGTTACCTCCTTTTAACCGTGCTGATCGCGGCCTGTTCGGCTCAGGGTAAGGAACCCGTTCCGGAAAAACAATCCAAAAAATCAACCGCCATTCCTGTCGATGGTGATGTGATAAAATCCGGCATTCTTAAAGAGGAAATGGAAATCACCGGCTCTTTGGCAGCGAACCAACAGGTGGACGTGGTCAGTGAGCTGACACGCAGGATCGTAAAGGTGCACGTCAGGGAAGGAGCCTACGTTCAGAAAGGACAGCTGCTTTTTGAAATGGACAAAGAAGACCTGCAAGCCCAGCTCGAAAGGCTCCGTCAACAGGAAAAACTGGCCATCCTTAATGAAGAAAGGCTTCGCGATCTGATACAGCATGAGGCCGTGGTACAGCAGGATTACGACCAGGCTTTCACCAACCTGAAAGTACTGCAGGCGCAGATCGCAGAGCTAAAAGTTACTATTGGTAAAACCATGATCAGGGCGCCGTTCGCCGGCCAGGTGGGCATCCTGCGGATTTACCAGGGAGCGGTTGTGAATGTCAACACCGTGCTCACAAATATCCAGGACAATAACCTGATCAAGGTCGACTTCCTGGTGCCGGAGAAATACGCCAATATCATCACCAAAGGTGGCGAACAAAAATTTACAGTGGCTTCCGATACACGCCAGCATACGGCTCACATAGTTGCCCGTGAAGCCCGGCTTGACCAGAATACCAGGACACTGATGGTGAGGGCCATCAGCAAAAACCCAGACAGAACGCTGATACCGGGCCAGAGCGCAAGGCTTCAGCTGGCCCTGCATTCCTCTGCCGATGCCCTGACCGTTTCCTCACAGGCACTTATTCCTTCATCGCAGGGCTACAGCGTGTATGTGGTGAAAGACTCAAAAGTTAAACTCTCGCCCATTGATATTGGGCAGAGAGGCCCCTCTTCAGTGGAAGTACTGAAAGGACTGAAGCAAGGGGACACCGTTGTAACCAGTAACATGCTGAGGCTGACACCCGGAGCAGAAGTAGACTTTGTCAATCTCCGTTAATCATTAAATCTTTTTCGCTATGAGCGCAATTTCACAGGTAAGTATCTCAAGACCAGTCCTGGCGGGCGTTATGTCGGTTTTACTTATCTTATTTGGTATCGTCGGTTACACATTTTTAGGAACCCGCGAATACCCCGTCACCGATTCACCGGTGGTTACGGTGACCACAGTTTACCCAGGCGCAAGCGCCGACATCATTGCATCGCAGGTGACCAAACCCCTGGAAGAAGCGGTGGCAGAGGCCAATGGCATCCGGGCAATGTCATCCGTTTCCCGCGAACAGGTGAGCATCATCACCGTAGAGTTCAACCTCAATGCCGACCTGGAAGCAGCGGCTAATGATGTCCGTGACAAGGTGTCCAAATCAAGACAACAACTGCCCACAGACATTGAGCCGACCATCGTTGAGAAATCCGGTCCTCCTGATTTCCTGGTCTTCCTCACGGTGCAGAGCGACTCCAAAAGCCTCGAAGACATTACCGACTTCGTCAACACCAGCATCAAGGAAAGATTGCAATCTATTCCTGGTGTAAGGCTCGTGGATTCATACGCAGGACGCAAGAGGGCGATGCGACTGAGAATGGACCCGGTGAAGATGGCAGCATATCAGCTGACACCAGCCGACATCCAGGCAGCCCTCCACAGAGAAAATGTGGACCTTCCCAGCGGTCGAATTGAAGGTCAGAACACCGAGGTGACACTTCGTACGGAAGGCCGGTTGGTGACCGAAGAGGATTTCAACAACATGATCGTACGTGAATCCAATGGTGCCATCGTTCGGTTCCGCGACATCGGTACGGCCATCATGTCCTCACAGAACGAAAGAACGGCAATGATCATCAGTGAAGGCAGCACGGCGAGATACGGCGTGGGAACGGGTGTGAATCCGCAAAGGGGTGCTAATTCACTGGCCATCGTGGACGAGTTCAAAAAAAGATATGAAGAAATCCTGAAGACCGCGCCAAAGGAATTCATCATTTCAATTGGAAAGGATTTTACCGTTCCCGTCCGCAACTCGCTGTCGGAAGTTGGAGAAACCCTGCTGCTTGCCTTCGGCCTTGTGGCATTGATCATCTTCATCTTCCTCCGCGACTGGAGAAGTACGATCATCCCGCTGGTAGCCATACCGGTTTCGATCATCTCGGCATTCTTCATCATGTATATCGGTGGCTTTTCGATCAATGTGCTCACCCTGCTGGCGTTGGTACTCGCCATTGGCCTTGTGGTAGATGATGCGATCGTGGTACTGGAAAATATATACGCCAAGGTGGAACAGGGAATGACCCCATTGCAGGCGGCACGGAAAGGATCGGATGAGATTTATTTCGCGGTCATTTCCACCACCGTTACACTGGCGGCCGTATTTCTTCCCATATTATTCCTTGGAGGCATCACGGGCAGGTTGTTCAAGGAGTTTGCGATAGTAGTCTCCGGCTCCGTACTTGTATCTGCCTTTGTTGCGCTGACCCTATCGCCAATGATGAGCGCCTACCTGTTGAAGGCCGGCAGCTCGCACAACTGGCTCTACAAAAAAACGGAACCCTTTTTTATAAAACTGAATAACGGCTATGAAAAAACGCTGCGCAGCTTCTTTAAATTAAGATGGCTGGGTTTCGTAGTACTCCTCCTGTCCTTTGGCATCGCCTGGATGCTTGGTCCCTCGCTGCCCTCCGAGCTTGCCCCGCTGGAAGACCGGTCGATGGTCGGCTTAGCGGTGATTGCACCGGAAGGAACTTCTTATGAGAGTATGGAAGAGACGATGAAGGAGATCAGCAATTATGTTGCGGATTCTATTCCTGATCTGGATGGCAACCGCACATATGCCGCCATTGCCGCAGGCTCTGGCACCCTGGTACAACCGGTGAACCAGGCTTTTCAATGGGTGTTCCTGAAAGATGTTGACAAAAGAAAAAGCAAACTGACACAACAACAGATATATCAAAAGCTGGTGGCCGCGGCCCCGAAATTCCGTAACGTGATCATGATCCCAATTCAGATCCCAACCATCGGAGGTTTCAGCAGCTCACAGCCACTTGAATATGTAGTACAGGCACCAGACTTAAAGAGCCTGATCGACGTGATGCCCAAATTGATTGGACAAGTGAATAAAAGCAACAAGCTGGGTTTCCAGAACCCGGATTTTAAGATTGACAGACCGGAAATCGGGCTCACGATCGACAGGCAACGTGCAGCACAGTCGGGAATTTCCACACAGGAAATCGGAAGCACCCTGCAACTGGCACTCAGCGGAAGACGATATGGCTATTTTATTTACAACGACAGGCAATATGAAGTAATAGGCCAGCTTGACCGCAGGGAGCGTTCCGCCCCGGCTGATCTGCGTTCTCTTTTCCTGAAATCATCAACAGGTGAAATGATTTCGCTGGACAACCTGGTGAAAATGAACGAAACCGTTAGCCCGCCGGCACTGTACCGTTATAACCAGGCCTACAGCGCTACCATCTCGGCCACACCCGCTCCCGGTGTCAGCCTTGGGGAAGCCATTAAGGAAATGGACAAGATCACGGCAAGTGTTTTACCCGCGGGATTCAGAACGGATCTGAAGGGCCAGAGTCGCGACTTCACCGAAAGCAGTGACAGCCTCGTTTTGGCCTTTATCTTCGCAGTGTTACTTATCTACCTGGTACTCGCCGCGCAGTTTGAAAGCCTGATCGATCCCTTCATTATTCTGCTCACCGTACCAATGGCCGTAACAGGCGCCCTGCTCAGTCTGTGGATCACGAATCAGTCGGTCAATGTGTTCAGCGAGATTGGCGTGATCATGCTGATTGGACTGATCACTAAGAATGGTATTCTCATAGTTGAGTTTGCCAATCAGCGCAAAGCAGAAGGAATGAATGTGCGGGACGCAGTTCTCGCCGCAGCGACTTCCAGGTTCCGGCCCATACTGATGACGACCCTGGCAATGATCTTTGGCACCCTGCCCATTGCCCTTTCGCTGGGCACCTCTTCGGGCAGTCGTACCTCATTGGGTATAGTGGTCGTAGGCGGATTGATCTTTGCGGGAATACTTACTCTTTATGTAATCCCTGCCGTCTACTCCTATTTCTCGCGGCCCTACAAACAGAAAGTTGAAGAAGCACCTTACAGGCACGAACAAAGTCACGCGCGTGGCCCGGAAATCATTCCAGCCTGATCCATCAAATAATGAACTCATTTTTATGACACTCCAGAAAGCATTTTTTTATACGATTAGTTTTTTCACCCTGCTCTGCCTGTTGTCTTATGCGGCCTTCTCGCAGGCTCAACCCCTGTCGATGAAACAAGCACTTGATCTAACTATGTCGAACAACCGACAAATTAAGATCTCGGCCCTTGAAGTCGACAGGTCCGAACAACAGATCGCGGCAGCAAAAGGCCAGTCCCTTCCAGAGGCCGGCCTGAACGGTCAGCTAATCCATTACTTCGAGGTTCCTGCATTTTTCGGATTCGACAACTCCGGGGGCGACAAGATCCCCTATGGTAGGTTTGGGGGCCGGGATCAGGGTACCGCAGGGGTTTATGTTTCACAGCCGGTTTACAAAGCAGGAAATAAACCCGCATTGAGGTATGCCCGGTTGATGAAGCATTCCGGGGATCTTTCCCTCACCGACCGTAGGTCGACAGTAACGGCACTGCTGAAGCAAACCTATATCCAGATACTGGTGCTCCAGGAAAGGATCAAATTACAGCAGCAAAGTCTGGAAAGAAATGAGAAGGCCCTGCAGGATGCGAGGTCGTTGCTGGCCCAGGGCCGGGCTTTACGTGTCGACACACTGAGGGCCTATACTACTGTAAGAAACCTGGAGCCTGACCTGCTCAGGCTCACCTATGCCGTGAATGTTGGCAAGCAACAACTGAAAACGCTGATGGGCATCGATACATTGAAGGACATACAGCTGACCGATTCCCTGGAACTCCCCGGTGATGAGGCCGTACTTTCAGAGAATGAAGTGTATGATCAGGCCAGGCAAAACAGGGCCGACCTGAAGGTCACTGAGCTGGAACAGCAGTTGTCGGATGAAAAGATCCGGCTGGCCGCCGCGCCAATGAAGCCATCATTGTCGGTAAATGCGCAATACCTGTTACAAACACAGACTAACAAATTCGATTATACGAATGCGTACTATCCATCAACACCGTTTGTTGGGGCACAGGTGAACATTCCGATCTTCAGCGGAAATATAAACCGCTCCAAAGTGAAGCAGGCGGAAATTGAAAAACAACAAGCCATCCAGAAGTCAAAGAATGCTTATGAAGAACTCAGGGCGGAAGTGAAACAGGTGGTGGCGGATGTGAGGGAAACAAGGGAACGGATCCAGATCCGTGAACAGGTTCGTGAAACTGCCCTGCTGAGTTATGATATCACTCAGTACCGATACGCTAAGGGCGTTGCCTCAAGGCTGGAACTTACCGATGCCGAGCTGGCACTGACCACGGCGCAGTCGGATTATCTCGGGGCAGTGTATGACTATCTTTCTGCCAGAATCTCACTCGACAGAACAATGGGAAAGTAAAATCCGAACCCTATATGGGCCTCGTGGAAGTGTATCTTTGTTGAAAATGAAAAATTAAATATTAAAAATGCTATTGTGAAGAATTTCACGTGAAGACGGTTTCACGCAAAGGCGCTATTGCAGTTATTTTCAATTGCGATCAGTTCAGGGCAAAGACGCGGGAAAAGACAGGCTTATTTCGCGCCTTTGCGTCTGCATTGCGTGAAACTAAATTTTTGATTTTTAATTTTTCATTTTTAATTTATTTCATGGGGGTTTTGGAAACTAAAAAGGATTCATGCTGTCAATTTTTCTGGGAAGTTTACTCATCAGCGTTTTGCATGCCATCATTCCCAATCACTGGCTGCCTGTGCTGGCCATTGGCCGGAAAAACCAGTGGAGCCTCGAGGAGGTCACCAGGATTACCCTCCTGTCCGGTCTGGCCCATGCCCTGAGCACTATTGTGATTGGCATTGGTTTGGGTATGCTCGGTCTGCAACTGGCACAGTCCATTAAATCGTTTACGCATTATGTGGCGCCCGCGATCCTGATATTGCTTGGCTTCTTTTTCATTTACCAACACCACCGCCATAAACATTTTCATCTTCACCAGGCTCCGAAGCCAACGCTGCATAAAAATAAACTGATCGGATCACTGGTGCTGGCGATGTTCCTGTCGCCCTGTCTCGAAATTGAAGCCTATTTCCTTCTTGCGGGGTCGGAAGGCTGGTGGGCGGTGCTCGCAATCGCCGCTACCTATTTTCTGATCTCGGTAACCGGTATGGTTTTGTGGGTAAGGTTGGCGTACAGGGGACTGTTGAAGATGAACTGGCATGCCATCGAACACAAAGCTGGCATTATCACAGGATGGACACTGGTACTTACCGGAATTCTTTCATTCTTTATTTCTTAACCCTGCTATATGGAAAATCAGATTTCAAATACAGCGCAAACCGGGGAAATAAGGGAAAGCCATGATTCACAGGAGGGTCATGATCATGAACACGATCACAACCATCCGACCGACGGAAATCCAAATGGCTGGAGAGCGCATTGGGCATTGCTTTCCGGGCTATCAATACTCATCATTCTTCTCGTATTAGAATACGTATTTAACATAGTACCTGCCCGGCTGCCTCTTTTCATCCTCAGTGCAGCTGCCTGGCTTCTGGCTGGCTGGGAGGTGCTTTACCTGGCATGGATAAAATCAAAACGTGGTGATGTTTTCAATGAATTTGTACTCATGTCGGTGGCTACGATCGGCGCCTTCATCATCGGCGCTTACGAAGAGGGTGTAGCGGTGATGGTGTTCTATCAGATCGGTGAATGGTTCCAGGATGCTGCGGTGGACAAGGCGAAAAGAAACATTAAGGCCTTACTTGACATCCGCCCCGATCACGTGTTTGTGATGAAAGACGGAAGGTCAGAACAGATGGTTCCGGCTGAGGTGGAACCGGGTTCAATAATACAGGTAAAGGCAGGAGAAAAAGCGGGCCTGGATGGTGAGCTGCTATCAGATTCAGGATCCTTCAATACCGCAGCTCTGACGGGTGAAAGCAAGCCCGACACAAAATACAAAGGTGATCTGGTGCTCGCGGGCATGATCAGCCTCAACAGCGTGGTTGAGATCAAAGTGACAGCTTCCTACAAAGACAGTAAGCTGAACAGGATTCTGGAAATGGTGCAGGATGCCACTACAAGAAAGTCGCAGACCCAGCTTTTCATTTCAAAATTTGCAAGGATTTATACACCGATGGTTTTCTTTCTTGCTTTGGGCGTTTGCATCCTGCCAGCGATCATCGTCGACAACTATGATTTTCACACCTGGTTTTACCGCGCGCTGGTATTCCTTGTTATCAGTTGCCCCTGCGCACTGGTGGTGTCCATCCCGCTTGGGTATTTCGGCGGCATTGGCCTGGGATCAAGAAATGGCATCCTGTTCAAGGGGGGAAATTTTCTTGACGTGATGACAACTATCGACACGGTGGTGATGGACAAGACCGGAACGCTAACGAAGGGTGTTTTTCGCGTGCAGGAAGTGATTCCCGAAGACATCACAAAGGATGAACTACTACGTGTAAGTGCAATTCTGGAGAAAAATAGCACTCACCCCGTGGCCAGGGCGATAGTAGAATACGCGGGGGATAGAGCGGGCGCTGAGCTGGCGACCCAGGTGGAGGAAGTTGCCGGCCATGGAATGAAAGGACTCATCAACGGGCAAACCATACTTGCGGGAAACAACAAAATGCTTGATAAATTTGGCATCAGCTACCCTCCGGAAACCAGGTCTGCATCCGAAACCGTGGTTGCCGTATCGATCGATGGAAAATATGCCGGGCGAATAACCATCGCCGATGAGATCAAGGATGACGCGGCAGAAACGATCAGAGCCCTGCACAAGTTGGGTATACGTTCAGTAATGCTGTCGGGTGATAAACAATCTGTGGTGGATAAAGTGGCGCGCAGCCTGGGTATCGATGATGGCTATGGCGACCTGCTACCCGCAGACAAGGTGGATAAAATTCAATCTCTGAAAGACCAGGGCAGAAAAATTGCGTTTGCTGGTGATGGCGTAAACGATGCGCCCGTAGTGGCTCTGGCAGACGCGGGCATTGCAATGGGCGGGCTCGGAAGCGACGCTACTATTGAGGTCGCGGACATCGTCATTCAAAATGACCAACCTTCGAAAATTGTTTCAGCGATCCGCATCGGTAAGATCACCCGCCGGATCGTTTGGCAGAACATTACACTGGCGATGACGGTTAAGATACTCGTGCTTATCCTGGGCGCAGGGGGTGTAGCCAATCTGTGGGAAGCGGTCATAGCCGACGTGGGCGTTGCCCTTCTGGCGATACTCAATGCGGTGCGCATCCAGTCCGTGAAAGTATGAACCGATAGCAATCTAAAGAAGTCTGGACCAGCCCCTCTTCTTGTCTTTAATACCCCCCTGTCACGGCCGCTGCAAAAGGTAACTTTGCCTAAGAGAGCACTACAGTTTTTTCATAACCATACATTTTAAATTATCAACATGGACACGCAGAAGATCGTCACCTGTCTTACCTATAACAACCAGGCAAAGGAAGCCGTTAAATTCTACACCAGAATTTTCAAGGATTCAAAAATTGTCAGCGAATTGGAAAATGAGTTCGTCTATGTCGCCAGCATCCTGTTGCAAGGCCAGGAGTTTACGTTGATGAACGCAGGTCCATCTTTCAAATTTGAAGAAGGCTTTTCCCTGATGGTAAAGTGCAATGCGCAGGATGAGATTGATTATTACTGGGAAAAACTTTCTGAAGGTGGCGAGAAAAGCCAGTGTGGCTGGCTTAAGGATAAATTTGGTGTTTCATGGCAGGTATTTGACCCGAGGATGGTCGAAATGTTCAGGGACAAGAACGGCGCCAAAGCGCAAAAAGCTATGCAGGCAATGATGTCCATGAGCAAAATCGTGATCAGCGACATTGAGGCCGCTTTCAACGAAGGTTAACACGAACCGGATGTGATTGGAAAAATTCAGGTATTGAACAAGTAAATAACTATTGCGAGTTCAACAAGGTTGGCGAGTGAACTTCTGAGCCTGTTCATGGCTTTCCGCATGTGTTGTTCAACGGTATTTTCGGAGATTCCGAGGATGTGGGAAATTTCTCTGTTCGTCATATTTTCCTTGCGTCGCATTACGTAAACCATCCTGCACTTACCAGGCAGGTTAGCAATCTCGATCTCCAGTTTCTTCTCCAGTTCCCTGGCTTCAATGATATCCATCACCGAATCGCCTCGTTCAGATCCTGTGTTCAGCATATTTTTTATATATCGATGTTCTACAAGTTCATGGCGGTAATAGTTAAGTATCTGATTTTTCAGGATCACGTAGAGATAGGCTTTGATGGAGGTATCAGGTTCAAGGCGGTCGCGATGTTCAAGTAATCTCACAAAACTATTCTGAACAAGTTCTTCGGCGGACTCCCTGTTATTCGTTTTTTGCATGGCCACACCCAGAAGATCTATTACATGCGTTTTATAAAGTTGACAAAATGCCTGGGTGTCCCCCTGCTGCCATCGGGTGATGAGTTGGGCCTCATTAGAAATGTGCAGTGATCTGGTTAATTTTTTGATCATCAATATTGGCTGAAACAATCGCACCCTGAATTTAGGATGAATTTTCGCTGCCTTCCAAATTTTTAAATAAATCTCAGTTGCAATAACGGAACTTGATAATCTAGGTGTCCTCTAAGATAACTGCAGTCTTTTTTGTGATCGCAGTCTGACCATTCAACAGATCTAACGAACGATGCGGAAAGAAACCCTCAGGACCTTACTGGACAAATATCACCATCAACAGCTAACTGAAGCAGAATGGCAGGAACTTAATGAATGGTATCATCGCCTGCATTTTGGCGACCAGGATATTAATGCATGGATAGCGGAAGCGGGTAGTGAAGTGAAACTGGTGGATCAGTTGTATTCAAACTTCGAACAGATGATCCCAGTGCGGAAGACGAAAGCAAAACCCCGGCTGATCTACCAGATGGCGGCGGCTGCGGCAATTTTACTCACAATGGGGGCGAGTATTTATTATTTATACGAACCACACAAAAAAAATGCAACTCCGGATACAAGAATCAGTTCAGTACAAGAGTCAAAGATTCTGCCAGGCGGTGATAAGGCCGTGTTGATACTAGGCAATGGCAAGCAGATCATTCTTTCGGAAGCCATTACTGGGAAACTTGCTGAAGAGGGACAGACGGCCATACGAAAGACCGCCGCAGGTGAGATAACCTATCACGCGCCGGCGAGGGAAGAAAGTCAGGAACTGATCATCAATACTATTGCCACACCCAGAGGCGGAAAATATACCCTGATACTTGCCGACGGAACGAAAGTATGGCTGAACTCCGCTTCTTCCCTAAAATTCCCGGCCTCATTCAACGGCGTCAAACGTGAAGTGCAACTTTCAGGCGAGGGTTATTTTGAAGTCGCGCATGATGTGGCCAAACCTTTCATAGTAAAATCCGCAGACCAATCTATCGAAGTGGTAGGCACGCACTTCAACGTGAACGCTTATGCAGATGAACCGCAAATACAGACTACGCTTCTCGAGGGCAGTGTAAAAGTAATCAGTCATGCCCAGGTAAGGACGCTGAAGCCAGGACAGCAATCTCGGCTTGCTACCGATGGTCAGCAGATCGATATACATGAAGTGAACACTGAAGACGTGGTAGCCTGGATCAACGGCTATTTTCTTTTTCAGAATGAAAATATCCAGAGCGTGATGCGAAAAATATCCAGGTGGTATGACGTGGAAGTAGAATTCGCAAAGGATCAACAATTCAATGAACAGTATGGGGGATCCATCACTCGTTACAGTGACGTATTAAAAGTTCTAAAAATGCTGGAAATCACGGGACACGTGAAGTTCAGGATCGAAGGAAGAAGAATCATGGTAAGCGGCAAATAGCTGCTTACAATATAAAAGGTAACCAAAACTTTCATCCAAATACACTGCTATGTAAATGCAAACACTCCGGGTATTCGGGAAAAAAAGCGGAAGCGTTTGAGCCGCCTCCGCATAAAGTCCGATTCACCTCCGACATGATCGGTTAAAACATTGCTAGACACAATTTTTTACGCTAAATCAGACAACCAAATGTATACAAAATATACAGCATTGTTTGGAAGGCCCTATCACCCCTTCCTCAAATTCATAATCGTGATGAAGCTGACCACAGTTCTAATATTAGGCGCGTTGTTACAGGTGAGTGCTGCGGGTTTCTCTCAACGCCTTACTTACCACAAAAAACAAGCTTCGCTGGAACAAATATTCAGGGAAATAAGGAAACAAACAGGTTATACCGTTCTCTGGTCAACCACCAAAATCAGGAATGCCAGTCCAACCGACGCCGACTTTGAAAAGACACCCCTGCAGACCGTTTTGGCAGGCCTCCTGCCCGCTCTGGACCTGAATTTCGAGATCAACGAGAATGCCATCCTCATCAAGGAAAAGGTAGCATTACCCGCTAAAACAACCATAGCGATCGCAGATATTCCGGTTAAAGGGAGAATAGTCGATGAACAGAACCAGCCCCTGGCGGGCGTCACCGTCAGTATCAAAGGAACAGAGCGCGCCACTACCTCCAGCCAGGACGGTTCATTCAGTATCAATGCGCCTGAAAACGGGACCCTGGTCTTTAGTTTTGTAGGAACCATCCCGCAGGAAATTCCCATCCGCAACCGAAACTCGATCACTGTTAAGCTCGAAAACGACCAAAAGAATCTCGAAATCGTTGACGTGGTAGCTGTTGGTTATGGCACACAGAAAAAAAGCGAAGTAACCGGCGCTTCAAGCACGGTAACTGCAACAGAGATCGCCAAACGCCCGTTGCAGCGGGTTGAGCAGGCCTTGCAGGGAACCACTTCAGGTGTAGTGGTACAGAGCAAAAGCGGCCAGCCTGGCAACGGACTGAGCGTGAAGATCAGGGGATCAAATTCTATAACCGGATCTAACGAACCACTTTATGTGATCGACGGATACATCGGCGGAAATATCGAAACTGTAAATCCGAACGACATCCAGTCCCTCGAAGTACTGAAAGATGCGGCCGCCACTGCGGTCTATGGCTCCCGTGGTTCCAATGGTGTGGTGCTGATCACAACCAAAATGGGTGGACAGGGAAAAACCCGGATAAACCTGAGTGCCTGGGGTAGCAGGAACAGTTTCCCAAAGAAACTGGACCTGATGAATGCATATGATTTTGCCAGGGCAACAAATGCACAACTGGCCGCGGTTGGGAACCCAGCCGCATTTTCTGAATCACAACTCAAGGATTTCCAGGCTGATCCCGGTACTGACTGGCAGGATGAAATTCAACGCAAACCCTGGGTGCAGAACTATCAGCTGGATGTTTCCGGCGGCACCAAGGAGTTCAATTACCTCGTTTCCTTCAACCACCTCGATCAGCCCGGCCTGATACTGAATCAATGGTACAAAAGATCGACACTGCGGGCAAATCTCGGCATGAAACTGAATGATAAGATGGACCTCAAATTCTTCATTAACACCTCCCTCCCCCGCGCCAGAAATAATGGATTCATTGGAGACTATGTTGATCCCTTCGGTCAGGCATACCAGTTTGATCCCACCCTGCCCGTAAAAAATGCAGATGGTGATTATAATTTCTATTCCCAGTATGCTTCCATAGGCATTAATCCGGTGGCGCAGCTGCTGGGCTCTTATGGCGACTACCAGGCGACAGCCATCACCGGCACCGGGGTGTTCACCTACCGCATTCTCAACAACCTGACGTTTACTTCCAACAACACCTATTCCAATACTTCGGGCCTCGGTCGGGGGGTGGCAACACCAACGGGCGTCGCCAACAATGGAAGAGACAACGCCTACACGAACAACAATTATGATCGTTCGATCCAGAGCAGTAACTTTCTTACCTACAAACAAAAATTCAACGAACATTCGCTTACGGTCACCGCGCTGTATGAGATACAGAATTATAAAGGGATCAATAATAACCTGACCGCAAGAAATTTGTCCTCTTATGCGCTGGGATATTATAATCTTGGCCTCGGCTCTACACAGCTGACCACATCGGGTTACAATGCGGATGCGCTGACTTCTTTCCTTGGCAGGGTGAATTATGGATACCGCGATAAATATCTTGTAACGGCGAGCGTGAGAACCGACGGTTCCTCGCACCTGACTGAAAAATACAGCACCTTCCCATCCTTTGGCGTAGCCTGGAATATCGCCAAGGAATCCTTCATGGACCACAGCCAGGTGTTTGCAGAACTTAAGCTGAGAGCCAGCTATGGCCTCACCGGCAATCAGGCCGTGGGTGCCTACGCAACCATACCACAGATCACCACCGGTGGACCCGCTTATCATTTCGACGGCACAACTCCATCGATTGCCACTCCTCTTGGCTCACCGGTTTCGCAATCCCTGAAGTGGGAAACTACCAAGTCGACCGACGTCGGCATCGACGCCGCCTTTCTGAATGGACGGCTGACATTCACTGCCGATGCCTATCATAAGAAAATAGAAAACCTTCTCTTCAGCTACCAGGCTCCACTTTATCTGGGTGGAGGTTCTTACCTGCGCAACATTGGCAACCTGCAGAATACCGGCCTGGAATTCTCCCTCGGTGGAACGCCCGTAGTGACCAGGCGTTTGAGATGGAACACAAACCTAACGATGTCATTCAACCGAAACAAGGTGCTTGGCCTTGGCGACCTGGACAATGTGGTGATCAACAATGTGGGTCAGTTTCAGAATGGTTTCCTACTGTTAAAGGTCGGAAAGAGTCTTGGTGAATTCCGCGGCTATGACTATCTGGGTACCTGGAAAACAGGTCAGGAAGCAGAGGCGGCTCAATACGGTAGCAAACCTGGTGATGCCCGGTATGCTGATCTTAACGGAGACTTCAGGTATACGGGCGATGACCTGACTACGATCGGCAACGGAACACCGAAATTCTCGTTCGGATTTATCAATGACCTCTCTTTTGGAAATTTCACGCTTAGTGTCATGTTCCAGGGAACCTACGGCAATGACATTTATTCGGGCACCATTCCCTTCACACTGGGTGGTCAGGGAGACGCGAGGAATGCCACATCGAAAATGATACTCGATGTATGGACGGCGGAAAATCAAACCGACATACCCACCTTCAGCAGCACCAGTCAGAACTTCATCAACAGTAGCAGATTCGTGTACAATGGCAGTTATATCAAGTTGAAAAATCTGGCGCTCAATTACAACATAGGTTCATCCTTCCTGAAAAAAGTCAGCGTTACCAAACTGGAAGTATATGTGAGCGGGCAGAACTTCTGGACAATCACCGATTACCCTGGCTATGATCCTGAAGTAACCAATGCACAGACCGCAATGGCACTGGGAGTCGAATCGGGTGTGATCCCCAACCCCAAGACTTTCACGATCGGACTGAGGGCTTCATTTTAACCGAACCATTAACCTGCAAAGAAAATGAACATGAAAAAGTATTCAATCATATTTCCACTAATGGTCGTCATCTTCCTGAGTGGTTGCAATAAACTTACAGAAGATCCGAGAGCCAATCTGACGCCAGACACTTATTTCCAGACACAGGCCGATCTGGATGCTTCTGTCACCGCGATCTATCAACAAATGACTTTCGACGGAGCCTATGCCGCCACAATGAAAAGCACTTCTTATTTCGGTTCGGATGATTTCACTACGGATCCCGGATTAAATAAAGGTGATTTCAGGGCATTCGACCAGCTGAACGGGTCGAGTTCTACCCAACTGATCAACGCACAGTGGAGCGCCCCCTGGACCATCATCTACCAGGCAAATAATGTGATCACTAATTATGATAAAAGTAAAATCAACTGATGAACTGAAAAACCGGGCCGTTGGACAGGCCTATTATCTCAGAGCCCAGGGGTATTATTTTCTCGTACGCACATTCGGTCCCATACCTGTAATCGATTCAACTATTGCCGTGGATTTCAGGCCAGACCGGTCACCCGTGGAAGAGGTGTACAAACTCATCATCAGCGATCTGGAGATGGCCAAATCGCTTCTGCCTGTTAAATTCGAAGGAGCGCCAGGACGGGCCAACCAGATGGCCGCCCGTTCCCTCCTGGCGGATGTTTACCTGACCATGACTGGCTGGCCTGTACAAAAACCCGAGTATTATCCTCTCGCTGCCCAGGAAGCCAAGGCTGTAGTTGAATCTAACGAATACACACTCGTCCCGCACTTTGCCGAGGTCTTCAAAACGAATAATAATTCCGAGTCCATCTTTGGAGTGCAGTTCAACATCAGTGCAAATTCACCCAACCGTATGTATGGATGTTCCTGCGTACCGCTCGATGAGGTGGCAGCAGATGGGTCCAGCGGCTGGAATGACTTCTATCCTGAAATTAATTTCTTCCTTCGCGCCCCCGTCTGCGAACGTACAGATGAAACCTTTTACACCGAGCTTAAATTAAGGCAAGCGGATAATTCATTTAAACTGGTCGACTGGAGCTCGAGCGAAACCCATGGAGGTCATCCCTATTATAAAAAGTTCAGGGCCGGGGTCAATAATGATGCAGTAAATGAAACGCCAACTGTCATTAATTCCATGAGTCCGAGTTCCAATAAAACTACAGACATCATCAGGTATCCCATGGTGTTGCTCGATTTTGCCGAAGCATCGGCGATGGCGGATGGAGCCCCATCGGATGACGCGTATAACGCCATCGACATGGTGCGGGAAAGAGCAGGCCTGCCGAACCTCACCAAAGGATTGAGCGCGGAAGCATTCCGGGATTCGGTGGTGTACGAACGTGCCTATGAATTTGCCGGTGAGTTTGGAATGCGTTGGTTCGATATCGTACGACTGCAGCTCCTGCCAGAAATACTGGCCGAACGAAACGACAAGGAGAACCCAATACTTTTCAGCGGTGACCTTAGCTCAAGATATTATGCCCCGATACCTATAAATGAACTCTACCGGAACCCGAACTGGACCCAAAATGCCGGGTACTAGTCAACTTAGAAAAAAGGTCATCGGAGAGATGGCCTTTTTTAATTTACCTTATCCAGGGGCTTGCGTTTATTCTCTCGTAGTTCCTTAAAATGCGTGGGTGTCAACCCGGTCACTTTTTTGAATTGCTGTGAAAGGTGCTGCACACTGCTGTAGCCGAGATCGTAGGCTATCTCACTCAGGTTAAGTTCGTTGTAAAGCAACAACTCCTTGGCCTTTTCAATCCTTTGCATGATGGCATATTTCTCAATCGTTATCCCCTCCACCGATGAAAAAAGAGTTGAGAGGTAATGATAATCCATCTGGATCTTGTCGACAAGGTAAGCTGACAATTTGAGGTTGAAGTCGGATGCATCTCGATGGATCAGCGTAACGATGGCAGTCTTTATCTGCTCTACGATCTTCGACTTCTTGTCGTCGAGCAGTTCAAAACCAAGCGCTTCCAATTGGTCTCTCAACTCAGGCATTTGCTCCGGCGCTGGCAGGTCTTTGAACTCCGCCTGCCCCAGTTGTATATTCTGGTAGTTGAGGCCCATAGTGTCGAATACGCGCCGCACGGCCATGATGCAACGGTCGCAAACCATGTTTTTGATGTAGAGTTGAACAGACATGATGTAAAATTATTCAATTAGCAATGGCGAAATCAAAAATGAAAAATTAAAAATTAAAAATGCTAATTGAATGAATCCTTCCCCCGAGATAGGGTTTTTAATTTTTAACTTTTAATTTTTAATTTAAAACCAGCGTCAGCTGGTTTTCCTGTAATTGAGAATAGCCCAGCCATTGAGTACAACCGCAAACAGGAATTGGTATAAGAATTCGGTTTTGATATCAGCAAAACCACTCCCTTTTAGTACGATCATCCTCACCACCTTTACAAAATGTGTGATGGGTGTAAGGTTTGAGATGGTCCTGGCCCAGGCCGGCATGCTGTCCACCGAGGTGAACAAACCGCTCATCAACATGAATATCATCATGAAGAAAAATGCCACGAACATCGCCTGCAATTGGGTAGACGTGAATGTTGATACCAGCAAGCCAAAACCAAGCAGGGCAACCAGGTAAATTCCTGCAAAGAGATACAGGACCAGGAAACTGCCCGCTGGCACTATGCCATAAACGATCCACTGAACCAGCAGCCCGACTGAGAAGACGATCATGCCCACCACCCAGAAGGGGATTAGCTTACCCAGGATAAACTGCCATTTCTGAACGGGCGACACATTGATCTGTTCAATCGTACCCATTTCCTTTTCTCTCACGATGTTCAATGCCGATATGAATCCTCCGATCAGGGTCAGTAATAAAACCAGTACTCCCGGTACCATGTAATACTTGTATTCTCCGTGCGGATTATACCAGACCATGTTCTCCGTTTGTATGCCGGCATTTGTTACTGAAGTCTTTTCAGTCCGGAATCGCAGAGATATATCATCGTTGAAATCGCCGATGACCCGCATCAGGTAACTCGATCCAAGACCTGCCTTGTTTCCGTTTATGGCATCCACAAAGAGGCCGATCTCCTGCCTGCCCTCCCTCACCAGTTTTCTTTCAAAGCCCGGTGGTATTTCCATCACAATGTCCGCCTTTTCATGTTCGATATAATCAAGGCCCTGACGGTATGAGGCCGCTGTGCCCACAATGTGAAAATATCCGGAGGAATTTATTTTAGAGATCAGACGCTGCGACATGCCGGAGTGGTCACTGTCCAGCACAACCAGATTCACATGCTTCACATCAAAATCCATGGCAAAGGGAATGATGATGAGCTGCATGGTTGGCAGACCAAACATCATGATCAATATGATTTTGTCCCGGAAGATCTGCAGGAATTCTTTTTGCAGGAGATAGCTCAGCACTTTCATGACAGACGGGTTTTGAAGTTTTTCAATGCCACCGCCAGCAGGAACAGGGTCATACCTAATAATACAAGCGTCTCCTTCCACACATACTCAAATCCAAGTCCCTTGAGCATGACGGATTTTACGATCAGGTAATACCATCTTGAAGGGACGAGGTTGGATATCCATTGAAAGATCAGGGGCATGTTGTCCAGGGGGAAAATGAATCCCGTGAAGATCATCGTGGGTATCATCATGCCCATCATCGAGATCAGTAACGCGGTTTGCTGAGAGGCAGTGCGATTGGATATCAGTAAACCAAGTGACAGACAGGTGAGGATGAAAAGCATGCTTTCCAGGAAGAGTAAAAGGATACTTCCTTTGATGGGCACGTCAAGCACAAAAACTGAGAGCAAAAGGATCAGTACGAAATTTGCGAGTGAGAGCGCGAGGTAGGGAATCGCCTTGGATATCAGCACCAGGATCGGTTTGAAGGGGGAAACAAGGAGCACCTCCATGGTACCCAACTCCTTTTCGCGTACCACCGACACCGAGGTGAGTGCTGTGCAAACGATCATCATGATAAGGGCCAGTACGCCGGGTATAAAGTTCAGAGAGCCGTTGCCTTCTTCATTGTAGAGCATGCGTGGTATGGGCAGGATCTGGAGCGATGGCGTCGGCAACGGATTCAGTTCCTGCGAATAACTGCCTATGATGGTATTGGCATAATTCAAAATTGTTTTCGCCGTGTTTGGGTCAGAGCCGTCCGTGATCAGTTGGATCTTCGCACCTTTTCCCCGCAAAAGATCGTCGCCGAAGCCAGCGGGAAATATCATCGCGCATTTAGCGCTCGCGTCTTTGAAGGCCTGATCGATGGCTTTATCTTCAGTTGAACTGGTGATAATGAAATACCCCGATGAACCAAATTTACTGATGAGTTTTTGTGAACTGACGTCATTAGCGTGATCAATGATGATCATCTCTGCATTCTTTACCTCTGTAGTCAATGCAAAACCGAACAACAGGATCTGCGCAATTGGGAGGCCGAACATGATGAGTAGAGTTCGCCTGTCGCGGAACACGTGATAAAATTCTTTTGTTATGAATGCACGCAGCTGTTTCATAAATGATATTATTCGGCAGGTCTTTTTGCCCGTCTTGCCAGTTGATAAAAAACGTCGTCCATGTCTTTGGCGTCATGTTGTTTTTTCAGATTTGCCGGAGAATCCAGGGCCTGTACCCTGCCGTCCACCATCACCGATATGCGGTTGCAGTATTCAGCTTCGTCCATGTAATGGGTGGTTACAAAAACCGTGATGCCATCGGCTGCCGCTTCGCTGATCATATCCCAGAATTGTCTGCGGGTGATGGGGTCCACACCTCCTGTGGGCTCATCAAGAAATACCAGCTTGGGCCGGTGGAAGATGGCCACGGAGAAGGCGAGCTTTTGTTTCCAGCCGAGCGGGATCGAACCCACCAGTTTGTCGCTTTCTTTCTCCAACCCCAGTTTGCTGATCAGTTCAGCGCTTCGATCCCGGATCTCTCTTGATGGAACGCCATAGATGCCGCCAAAAAAACGGATGTTCTCTGCCACGGTAAGGTTTTCATATAGAGAGAATTTCTGGCTCATGTAACCAATATGTTTTTTGATGGAGCCCGTTTCCCTGTAAACATCAAATCCGGCCACCTGAGCTTCTCCCGAACTTGGTCGGGAAAGCCCGCATAGTATCCGCATTGCGGTCGTTTTGCCCGCACCGTTAGCACCGAGAAATCCAAAGATCTCCCCTGCTTCCACCTCGAAGCTGATATTGTCCACAGCAGTAAAGTCTCCGAATTTTTTTGTGAGTTGTTTGCAGATGATCACCTTCTCTTTCATTGCTGCTGATTTTGGGTGGCAGGTAATTTGGCAGTATCCTTCATCAGTCTCATAAAACTGTCCTCAATGGAAGGATGTATTTCGCGGATATCCAGATTCGCGTGTCCCAGGGTTGCCATATGATCCCTGAGTTGCGGCAGCGAGGCGGGATCATTGTCCTTAAATGTGATATGAATCGATTCGCCAAAAGCATATGCGGAACTGACCATGCCTGAATTCCTGGTATCCTGCAGGATTTTGTACCCGTCTGCATTGGTTGCGATGCCATAGAGCAGTTCCGGAAAGGCCGCAACGATATTTGCCGGAGAGTCGATCTTCATGATCTTGCCCGCTTGCAGCAGGGCGATCCGTTCGCAACGTACCGCTTCATCCATGTAAGGAGTAGATACGAGAATGGTTATGCCTCTTAATTTGAGCTGGTGCAGCATCTGCCAGAATTCCCTGCGTGAGACTACATCCACTCCTGTGGTCGGTTCATCAAGAAAGAGCAGTTGGGGGTTATGGATCAGCGCGCAGCAAAGTGCCAGCTTTTGTTTCATGCCACCCGAAAGCTTCCCTGCCCTCCTTTTGCTGAACGGCTTGATCTGGTCATAGATATCCCGGATCAATTCATAGTTCTCGTCGATTGCGGTTCCAAACAGTGTTGCGAAGAATTCAAGGTTTTCCTCAACCGTTAGGTCCTGGTACAGAGAAAACTTGCCGGGCATATAACCGACGCGGCTCCGGATTACCGTTTGGTCCTTGTATATGTTGAACCCTTCGACACTGGCCTCGCCCGAGTCCGGCAACAGCAGGGTGGTGAGGAGTCTGAATAATGTTGTTTTACCTGCTCCATCGGGGCCGATGATGCCAAACAACTCACCCTTGTTTACCTCAAAGGAGATCTTGTCCAGGGCAAGTACGCTACCCTTCTCGTAGGTTTTTGTAAGGTCTTTTACTTTGATGACAGACATGTTTTCCTTATTTATGATTCGTCTCCGTCGAATCGTTAAACAGCACTTCGCCATACATGCCAATCTTCAGGTAGCCATCATTCTTCGCCAGCACTTTGAAGGCATAGACGAGGTTGGCCCGCTCGTCTTTTGTCTGAATGGTTTTCGGGGTGAACTCACTTTTTGAGGATATCCAGGATATCAGGCCCGGGTAAAACTTATACCCCTTTTCTCCTTCTTCGATCCTGACCTGCACGGACTGCCCTGTTTTTATCCGCGCGAGTTGCCTTCCTGAAACGTAGGCGCGGAGGGTGAGTGTATCAATGGAAGCGATTTTGTACAGCGGTTTGCCCGGACTCATGAGCTCACCCCGTAGTGCATACCGCGCCAGTACGGTACCCTGCACCGGGTTCACGATGCTGCCTTTTTCTATCTGTTCCTGCAGTATCTCCATTGATTTTTCCAGAGGACCACGCTCACTGAGGATACCTCTGTTCTGTGTGGAGATGTTAGAATTGTTGAGCCGGATCTGCTGCTTTGCCACCGCGATCTGTTTGTCCAACTGGTCGATCTGCGCGTTGATGTCATCGAGTTGTTTCGTGGTGGCAGCGTCACTTTTGATAAGATTTTCAGTCCTCGTTTTTTCTCTGAGTTGCTGCACTCTTTTTGACTCGAGTAGTTCCAGTTGGCGTTGAACGAGCAGAGCCTGTTCCTCAGGTTCGGCTGTTTTCTTTCGGAGCGCGGCAATGGAGGCGGTGGTTTGTTCTTTCTGAAGACGCGGTATGGTTACGTCGATCTGGCCGACGACCTCGTTCTCCCTGAGTATCTTGCCTTCGTCGACGGAGAAGTTTTCCAGTTGACCGCTTTGCTGTGCAGAGACGATGACCTCATCGGCTTCAAAGTATCCCGAAGCATCGTAGGGTGGTGCTTTGGGGCCGCAAGAAGCGACAATGAATGGAGTGAGCAGAAAGAAATAAGAAAAATATTTCATGATCCTGTGATTATGGGTGACCAGCAGTGTGCTGATAATGATAATTAGACTGAAGTAGTTGAATAGAATGCAGTATTTGTGTTTGCCTGGCGAGATTTTCAGCGTTCACCTGGTTGATGTAATCATGGGTGGTAATGACGCCGTTTTTTAGCTGCGCCGCTGAAGAAGCCGTCACCGATGTCCTTAGGTCGATGATCTCCTGATCCCGGCCAAGCAGGGCTTTGTATCCCGCTAGATCGCCGTCGATCTGTGTTAGCGCCATTTTTGTATTCAGCAAGAATGTCTCACGGTCAGCATCAAGCGATTTTTTTTCTGTTTCCAGTATTCTCCGCTGGTTGCCTATCGTATAGAGACTGCCCAGGGACCAGGCAAGTCTGATGCCGCCAATGAACCACGGGCCGGATTTATTTTCGATGATGTTGAGTGTGGGCCGGCCATAGGCGCCCTGCGCGAAGGCGCTGATCTTCGGCCGCCAGGCCACCGCCAGCTGATCCTTCCTGGCATCGATAGACCGCGCGACAAGGTCGAAAGTGCTGAGTTCGGGCCTTGATAGCTGAGCAGGCCTCGGCGGTACTTTTGGCAGACTAAAATTTGTGGCGGGTGGAATGGGCCGATGTATGAGAACGGAAAGTGTGTTGATAAAACCCTTTCTTTTTTCATTGAGCTCAGCTATGCCCATTTCACCCTGGGCCACTTCTGCCTTCAGCTCGTTGAGGTCACTTTTGAAGGCCGTGCCCTGGCTCAACGAGGCCTCAACGGGGGCGATCATATTGCTGAGGTTGCTGTTCCTAAGTTGAAACTGTTTGATCTGTTCACCCATCAGAAGGATGGAAAAATACAATTGTTCGATCCTGTCCTCCACCTCATACAAGGTTATTGCAACTTCCTGCTGTCGGACCTTCTCGTTGGCCCTGATCAATGCCCTTTCCTGCCTGAGGGCGCCACCATCATAGATTTGCTGGTTGAGTTCAGCCTGCACGCGGTACTGATCCTTACTGATCTCCGGAAAACTTCCTCCGCCTGGAAGGGTGAGGCCCTTCGGGAAAGCAATAGTTTCCGACTGGTAAGTGGCCTGGCCATTGATCATGAATTGTGGCAGATAGGCCTTCGATGCATTTGCTAACGTGTAATTCGCCGTCTGGGCAATCAGGTCCCGTTTGACGATGGCAGGATAATTCTTTCTCGCCAGCTCATAACAATTTTCGATGGTTAGTGTTGTGTCCTGTGCTTGCGCCAGCGAGGTGGCTGGTACCACAAGGAATAACACTGCTGCCGTTCTAAAAAAGGTAACCATATTTTTAAGTCATTAGATTAAATCAATTGATAAATACAAAGTCAAAAAATTTTATTTCGCTTTGAGTATAGCTTTGATCCAGGCGGGTACCAGGGTTTTTCTTTCTTCCATCATGGTGGTGAACTGCTTGTCGGACATGCCCACCGACGACTGCATTATGGGACGCATGATGAAAGGATAGATGGCGATTCCCAGGATAGTGGGAATGAACTGCAGCGGATTGACATCTGGTCTTTTTTCCTGCAATTGCGCCAGCAGTACCGAATCCCTGAGTATGTTGGTTTTCTGCACCAGTTTCTCAAAGTGCTCGGGTCTGCTGCGCAGTTCACTGAGAACGAAGATGGGCAGGTCCGGATTGAGTAACAGCAGATCGACATAGAGCGAAGCAATCCCTTCGATCTTCTCCGTCAGTGAGGTATCCGGATTGTTTGCCACCTTGCCCAAAACGCCGAAAAACTTTTGCACCTTCTCGAACATGATCAGGTCGAATAGTTTTTCCTTGCTCCGGAAATAGTAATTCAGCAGGGCCAGGTTGATGCCCGCCTCTTCGGCAATATCACGCGTGCGGGTGGCGGAATATCCTTTTTTAATGAATACCCTTCTTGCCGCTTCCTTGATCTTCTCCTCGGTACTGCTGTCGGGTTCTGATTTCTTCTTTGCCACTTCTTTCATGTTTATCTGGCACAAAAATAAAGAGCGGGAACGAATTAATCAAATTTTTTAATCAAGTGATTAATAAATCAAAAAGAGGAACAGAAACAGAAAGAGGAAGAGAAACAGAAACAGGAAGAGAAACAGGAAGTCCGAGTTGTAAGTTTCGATGGTTAATTTCGCGGCAAAATATTCAGTCATCACGATCGGGGAAGCAAAGCAGGTAGCGGCAGGCTGGGTCACCAGTCATTATGAGCAGGAAAACCAGGTCAGGGGCGCCTTTTTCCATGGGTCCGTCAATTGGATGGATGATACCACAATCCTGCCCCCGACTTCCGACATAGACATCATGCTGGTGTGCGATGGCACATACGCTACGAAGCTGGGCAAACGGCTTGAAGGCGGGCTGTTGATCGAACTCTCGTCGATAGACAAATCGGTATTCGAACCCGTTGAGAAGATCAGCGGGAACTACTTCCTTGCAGGAAGTTTCCGGGAGCCCACATGGATTTTCGACCACGACGGCATTTTGGACCGGACTACCGCGATAACTCGCAGGAACTTTTCCGATCCATACTATATTCAACAAAGGATCGAACACGCACTTAGCAATTCTGCTAATTACTTTGAACGATCGAAGAAAGATCTGCCCCTGCATGAAAGAGTGAGCTGCTGGTTGTTCGCACGCGGGGTGCTTGCACAGGTCTTGTTGGTGGCCGGACTGAAAAATCCAACCGTAAGAAAAAGATATCTCGATGCAAGGGTATTACTAGAACACCACCGGGAAGAAGGATTTTTTGAAGAGCTGCTGGCGCTGTCGAATTTCCACCAGATCAGTCCGGAACTGGCGATAAAACACCTGGACAACCTTGAAAAGACTTTCGACCAGGTGACAACACTCGTGAACAAATCACATCCTTTCGCTGCTGACCTCACCGCCGATGCCAGGTCAGTAGCCATTGGTGGCAGTCGTGAACTGATTGCCAATGGCGCACATCGCGAGGCGATGTTCTGGATCATCGCCACGTTTTGCCGATGCATGACTGTCGTCTCCCAACAACCTGCTTCTGAAGAAATACAGGTATCTCAAAATAATTTTCAACTGTTGCTACATGATCTGAATCTTGATGATGCAGAGAAATTCGAATTGAGTAATGAAGAATATTTTGCTTTTATTCCGAGCTTGAGGGAAGTGATCAAACGAAGCCTCCAGTTCCTCTTCCTCTTCCTGTTCCTCCCCTAAGTGTTTTTCATAGCCAATTGCCTGGTTATCCCTTACTATCAGCTTTAGTCAATCCAAGACTTGCAATCCTACCCGAATTGTCGTACCTTCACCCTTTCATTGTTATCGCTTCTCCAGTTTTGCGTTGATCCTTCTCCACCAATTCATTGATGCTTTAATCTTGACAACGGCAATCATCAATACGATTTTGACCGATTGCATTTCACTTTCAAATTTTAACAATTGTCATTTACTAATTTATCGCTCATTGAGCCTATTCTAAAAGGCTTGAGCCAGAAAGGATATATCCATCCTACCCCCATTCAGGAAAAATCAATACCCGTAGTACTCGCAGGAAGAGACTTAATGGCCACCGCTCAGACCGGAACCGGTAAAACAGCGGCCTTCACAATCCCCCTGTTGCAACTGATGCACAATGAACGCAGTCAACAGTCCTCAGGAGGAAAAGCCGTCATTCAGACCCTGATTCTGACGCCGACACGAGAACTCGCCATTCAGATCGAAGAAAACATTGAGGCCTATGGCCGTTACCTCGGATTGAGTCACCTGGTCATTTTTGGTGGCGTTCCGCAGAACGCCCAGGTACGGTCACTTCAGAAAGGCATTCACCTGCTCGTGGCAACCCCGGGCCGACTGCTTGATCTGATTCAGCAGGGTTATGTCAACCTTCAGCACGTAAAATATTTTGTACTGGATGAGGCCGACAGAATGCTCGACAGTGGATTCATGCAGGATGTGAAAAGGATCATCACGAGGCTTCCTCAGAAAAAGCAGACCCTCTTATTCTCCGCAACGATACCCGCCGAAATCAGACAGCTGTCAAAAACTTTACTGAATAATGCGGTACACGTGGATGTGAGTCCAGTTTCTTCTACAGTCGAAAAGATCAACCAGTCGGTTTATCACGTTGAAAAACATAATAAGCAATCACTGCTGCTCGACCTGCTTCAGGATGAGGCAATCGAAAGTGTACTGATCTTCACCCAGATGAAGCATCAGGCTGACAAACTCGCCAAGAATCTAACAAGATCCGGCATCCGGACACAGGCCATCCATGGGAACAAGTCGCAAAGTCAGCGCCAGAACGCCCTGGATAATTTCAAGGCCCGTAACACCAGGGTGCTGATCGCTACGGATATAGTGGCCAGGGGCATCGACATTGATGACCTGACCCATGTGATCAATTTTGAATTGCCTAATGTTCCTGAAACCTATGTACACCGTATCGGTCGTACCGGCAGAGCGGGGAATGATGGCGTGGCCATTTCTTTCTGCGCAAGGGAAGAACGCCCATTTTTAGCTGATATTCAGAAACTCATCGCCAAATCTATCCCTGTCGTCAGAGAACATCGTTACGCTATGATCACATCCAGTAATTAAGAATACATTTTTCCTGGCATGTACGCCGGGAATATACAAGGGCGGGGAAAATGAAAATTTTTTCCGCCCTTTATTATTTATCCCGTTGGCTTTGCGTGAGATTGTTGGTTCCGGAAAATAATAAAGCGGGATCCAGAGACGGATCGATCTCTTTGAATGCCCTCTGCTTCATTTGCATCTTCTGTCGTATCCATTCGGGCCAGTCGCCGGGGTCCTCCGCTTCATAAACCCGGGTTTGCTGTCCCTCTATTGGCGTGATCAGTTCATCGGGACTGCACCCAAGGATCTTCGCCGCCGTGGCGATGCCCGAATTGGTGGATCCACTGACGCCGTGAGCCAATATGCTTGCGCCGCAGAGATAAAGATTTTCAATCTCCGACCTCATATTGTAGGCAAACGGACCAATCTGTTTTAGTGTTTTTTCTGTGCCATATGAATTTCCACCGGTGCCGTTCACATAGAACTCATTGGTGATGGGTGTGCCCAGGTCCATCTGCACGACGTGATTCTTTACACCGGGCACCACCCTCTCGAGGCTATTTAGTAACTTCTGCGCAAGGCGATCCTTGTATTTCAGATACTCCGGGGAGCGCGCGATGTCCTCTCCCGCAAAGCTGCGAAAAGTCTTATAATCCAGGAAGGTGATCACTTCAAGGTTATGGTATCTGCCATTAAAACTGGGCGGATCCTTTAGCGTGGAGCAGCTGACAAAAAATCCCGGGAAATGATCGCCACTCAGGATGTCGTCGGCCGACATGGTCTCAAAGAGGCTATCCAGGTCTCCTTCCGGCATCACCCACATGTTGCCCGAGTCCATTCCTGCCTTTCTCAGGTCCATGTCGACCGTTAGGAAAAGGATCAGAGACGTGACCGAATACCTCGTTTTGAGCAGCCGGGAATGCATCTTCTTGCTAAGGTTCTCGGTGCCCACCATTTCCAGGTAGGTCTTGCCGGGATCCGCATTCGACACAACAATGTCTGCATTGATGATCTCACCCGAAGCCAGCTGAACCCCGGTAGCCCGGCGCTTTTTTCCCTGCTTTTCGACTATGATTTGTTTCACTGCCGCCTCCGTTCTGATCTCGCCACCATGCATCCTGATCGCCCTGGTAAATGCCTTGACGATTGCGGCACCACCACCCATGGGGTAATAACCACCTTCGATGTAATGGTCCATGGCCGCACAATGCAGCGGAAAGCTTGCCAGTGCTGGCGGCAGACCATAGTCACCGCACTGGACGTTGAGTACCTGTTTCAGCAATGGATCTTTGATATACCAGTTGATGACCGTTTTGAGAGAAAAGAGTCCATATTTCCCCAGCTGGGCGGTCCTGAAGGGAATAGTAATGTTGTCCCATAATCCGTTCATCTGCGGAATGAGGTATAGTTGCTTGCTGACCTGGTCGATCAATTTCAGGTATTTACGCAGATTTTCTTTTTCCCTGGGAAAGATCGACGCAAGCGATTCAAATAGTTGCTGGGGACCTGCGGGAAGGTCGATCCGCCGACTACCGATCAGGCAGTGTTCATAGCCTTTCGGGTTCATCCTGAAAAAAACAAGGTCGTTGGCGATGCCCAGCCCTTCAAACATAGCGCTGGTTGTCATTCCCTGCCCCACCCTGCCCAGGTAATGCACACCAGGACTGAAGCGCTGACCGTTGAGATAAAAGCTATGGCACCAGCCACCGGGAACATAATGTTGTTCGAGAAGACTGACCTGGTGTCCAGCCCTTGCCAGGCATAATGCCGCCGCAAGCCCACCCGCCCCCGAACCAATTACGATGATGCGTTTTTGCATACGGCCAAGTTTATGAAAATATTCTTAGTCAAAGAAAAGATTTGCGTCCATATACTCTTAGCCACTCTACTGTATTGGTCATGGATTCAATATTCTTTATCTTTGCCCTTTTATAAAATTCGAATGAAAATCAGGTTACCCGCGGTATTGGTGTTGGTCTTAACGGTGTCGATTTCCTATGCCCTTAAGGCTCAGAAAACTTTGGATCGGGAGAAATATTACTCAATAATTCAACAGGAGGAGTTAAATCCTATAGACGATGAATTAGAGGCATTGAGCACCTCTTCCTTTAAAGAAAAATCTGCCTTTGCGGGCGCACTTAACATGAAAAAAGCGGGGGTGATCAAAGGTGCCTCCAAAAAACTCAGATTGTTCAAAAAAGGCAGCAAAGACCTCGAAGCTGCCATAACAAGAGATCCGGACAACGCCGAATACCGATTCCTCAGACTCATCATCCAGGAACATGCCCCTGGCATATTAAATTATAATAACGACAAGCAGCAGGACAAGGAAATGATCGTGTCCTCCTACAAAAAGTTTCCATCGGAGCTTCAGAAAGCCGTCAGCAATTATAGCCGTAATTCGAAGACGTTGGACCCAAATGATTTCTAATTTGCTGAAGCAATGACCAAGAAAGTATTAGCTATTTATTACTCTCAATCAGGACAGTTAGGCGAAATTATTGGCAATTTCACCGCTCCCTTTGTCCAGCAGGGTGACTCGGTAGAAATAATCAGGGTGCATCCCGCGGAGGTATATCCTTTCCCCTGGACGGGCAACAGTTTTTTTGCCGTGATGCCCGATTGTGTGCTCGGGAACCATAGGCCCCTGGAACACTTTCAGCTTAAAGAGAGTAAATATGACCTCGTGATACTGGGCTACCAGGCCTGGTTTCTCTCTCCCAGCATTCCATTTAATTCATTGATTTCTACGCCGTTGATGCAGGCAATATTAAAGGATACTCCGGTAGTGACCATAACCGGCGCCCGGAATATGTGGATTACCGCCTTTGAACGCGTCAGGAAAATACTGGCAAAATCGGGGGCCCGGCTTGTCGGCAATGTCGCCCTGGTAGATAAGCACCATAATTTCGTCAGCTTTATCACTATCTTTTACTGGATGTTAAAGGGCCGGAAGGGACGTTTCCTCAATATATTTCCCAAACCAGGGGTGGCAGATGAAGATATTTCACATGTTTCCGAGTTTGGAAAGATTGCCGCGGGGTATCTCGCATCGGGCAACTGGACAGGCATGCAACATGAATTTGTAGCCCGAAAAGCAGTGGAGATCAAATACCGCCTGATGTATATTGAATCGAAGGCTTCCAGGATCTTTAGCATCTGGGCCAATGTGATCGCAAAAAGAAAAAATCGCGGCCCCTGGCTTGTTGCCTTCAAGTACTATCTTTTTATTGCTCTTTTTTTTGCTGCGCCCATCATCCTTACTTTCGACGCAATTTTCATCAAACCCTTTTCTTCCCGTAAAATCAGGGAGAAAAAATTATATTATTTAGGACTGAACTAAGAAGAATTATGTCATTGAACAAGGTTTATATAAACCAGACCTCGGCTTTTTTACCCAATGATCCCATTTCCAATAACGAGATGGAATCTTACCTGGGTCTGATTAATAATAATCCTTCGAAATCGAGGTCCATCGTGCTGCGTAATAACGGCATCAAGACCCGGTATTACGCGCTTGATAAAAATAGTAAGCCCACACACAGCAATGCCCAGATGACTGCCCTGGCGATCAGCGGGCTGTTTACCGACTCATCGATCAAGATCAGCGATATTGGTTTGTTATCATGCGGCACGTCCTCTCCGGATCAGATGATGCCCTCACACGGCGTGATGGTTCATGGCTGGGTACCCGACACCGGCCCAGTAGAAGTTGTTTCGCCTTCAGGAGTCTGTTGTGCGGGCATGCACGCTTTCAAATATGCCTACCTGGCCATCAAAACCGGCGATGTCAATTCCGCTGTGGCTACTGGCTCCGAGCGTTTCTCGGGCTCATTGGTTTCCCAGGTTTTCGAGGAGGAGGCGCATAAATTAAGCCAGCTGAAGGAAGATCCCTATATCAGCTTTGACAAAGAATTCCTGAGATGGATGTTGTCGGATGGGGCTTCCGCGTTCCTCATGTCCAATAAACCCAATGAACAAGGATTGAGTCTGCGCGTGGAATGGGTGGAAGGCGTTTCTTATGCGGATGAGCTGGAAGTCTGTATGTATATGGGCTGTGAAAAACAATCCGATGGCTCACTTAAAAGCTATATGGATTTTTCGCAGCCAGAGATTCTGAGTAAATCCATATTCAGCATCAAACAGGATGTTAAACTGCTGGGAAAGAATATCGTTACCAAAGGGGGAGCGAAACTGAAAGAACTGTTGGTTAAGCATGAAATGAACACCAAGGATATTGATTTCTTTCTTCCGCATATGTCCAGTGAATTCTTCAAAAGCAAGATCTATGATCAACTGGAACTGAATGACAATAGCATACCCTATGAAAAATGGTTTGTGAATCTCGACAAAGTGGGCAATGTTGGCGCCGCTTCCGTCTATCTTATGGTTAATGAATTATTCCGCAGCGGCATTTTGAAAAAAGGTCAGAAAATATTGTTGCTCGTTCCGGAAAGTTCAAGGTTTTCTTACATGTATTCCCTGTTGACAGTTTGCTAAACCACTGTCTCCATTTAATATGAAAAAAGAAGACGTTCCCCAGGACCTAAGTTCACTTGGTAAGATCACCAAGGAAGTGTGTTTTGTGACCGACAACTCAGGCAAATATATTACCGAGCTCAGCAAGGGCTGGGAGGTGAAGATCACTGCCAATGATGTGGCCTGGGAAGATATTCAGCACCGCGTTGAGGCAGCACGGCAGAAAGTGTTAAGCGGGGAAGCAAGCCCGCTGCTTTTTTTCATGGAGCTGCGTTTGATGGATCCTGCCATCGTAGCGGGCTATACTGGTTTTTGGCAATGGCAGATCAAACGTCACCTGAAACCCGGACCCTTCTCCCGGCTCTCACAAAAAGATCTTCAGCGATATGCCGATGCATTCAATGTTTCGGTCGAAGACCTTAAAACCCTGATCGTAAATGGAGACTAAATTTGAGCACCTTCAGTCAGCCCACTGTGAAAATGGTGTCACCACCAACCTCCTTCGTTCTGTGGGGGTGCAGAAGATGACCGAGCCGCTTGCTTTCGGCATTGGCTCCGGGTTGTATTTTGTTCACCTGCCGTTTCTGAAAATAAACAAGGGGCCGGCAATAGCCTTCAGAACAATGCCCGGTCTGATCTTCAAAAGAACATGTGATTCATTGCGCATACCGGTGATCAGGAAGAAATTCAGTTCCAAACAACAGGCTGAAGACTTCCTCGATAATTGCCTGAAGGCGGGCCGTTCGGTTGGTTGCCAGGTAGGCGTCTATTACCTTACTTATTTTCCCAAAGAATACCGCTTCCATTTTAATGCGCATAATATTATTGTCTATGGAAAGGAGAATGATATTTACAAGGTGAGTGACCCGGTGATGGAAACGGTGACCACGCTTTCATCCTATGAACTGGAGAGAGTTCGTTTTGCCAGGGGCCCACTGGCCCCCAGGGGACAGGTCTACTATCCGGTTGAGAATAAGCCAGTCACTGATGAGCAGATCAGCAAAGCGATCATCAGGGGCATAAAGAAAAATGTATTCCATATGCTAACGCTGCCGGGAGGACCAGTAGCCGGAATTACCGGAATCGCTGCGGCAGGCAGGAGGATCAAAACCTGGCGCGACAAACTTGGGCCGCAGAATGCAGGCCTCTACCTCGCACAACTGGTGCGGATGCAGGAAGAGATCGGCACAGGTGGCGGGGGATTCAGGTATATATATGGCGCCTTCCTGCAGGAAGCCCATCCTTTTTTGCCAGTTGATGAATTGTTCAACATCTCCAAACTCTTTACTCAATCCGGCGACCTCTGGCGCACTGCGGCTGTTCAGGCCGCAGGCATTTACCGGGGAAGAATCGGCGCCCAAAAGGATTATGACACAATGGGCGACTACCTGATTGAGATAGCCGAGATCGAGAAGAAGGCCTTCCAGGCATTGTCAAAAATAAAATGGCCTTCATGAGCGCTCCCGCCGTGAGCATCAGCCACATCAAATTCTGTTATCCCGGTCAAAGCGACTCCTGTCTTACGGACCTTAGTCTGGAGATCCAGGCTGGGGACCGGTTCGGGCTGTTCGGACCTAACGGTGCCGGAAAAACTACATTGTTGAGTTGTATGACCGGGTTGCTGGATGTTTCAAAAGGAAACATTTCCATCCTTGGCCACGATGTAAAGCGGGACAGAAAAAAAATAAAGGAACTCTTTGGCCTGGTACCCCAGGATTTTTCATTTTACCAGGAGCTTAGCCCTGTGCAGAACCTGGAATTTTTTGGTGCCTGGTCGGGCCTGCCAGCGAGAGCATTAAAAGGAAGGATTGATGAATTGCTGGACATACTCGGCCTCTCCGATGTTCGCAATAAGCAGGTACAGAAATTTTCGGGTGGCATGAAAAGACGGGTCAACCTCGCTATCGGCGTCATCAACAGCCCCAGGGTGTTATTTTTAGATGAACCAACTGTTGGAGTGGATGTCCAGAGCAGGCATGCCATCATCGGTTTTCTCCGGCAACTGAATGAAAAAGGAACAACGCTTATCTACACGTCGCACCAGTTGGTAGAAGCTGAAGAACTTTGTAACCAGATAGCGCTGATTGAAAAAGGTCAGATCATTGCCCACAACTCGCTGCACCAGTTGCTGGCCGAACACCGTGAAGACGGTCTCGAAGGACTGTACCTGAACCTGACCGGAAAGACTTACAGGGACAATTGATGTACAAGCTCCGGGCCACGATATTAAAGGATCTCAGGTTACTCTTCCGCGACAAGGTTGGAGTGATCTTCATGTTTGTGATGCCCATCATCCTCGCCGTGGTGATCACTGCAGTTCAGAACAGCACATTCCAGCTTGTCAACGACAATAAAGTGCCGTTGATCCTTGCAAACCGGGACAGTGGTCAAACCAGCCTCAGACTCATCGAGGCCGTCAAAAGTTCGGGGATGTTCGACATGAAACAGGTAACGGGTTCCGAATCCGATGGAGACATCATCGCCCGTATGCACGCGAAAGACGCGCTGGTGGCCATCATCATCCCTGCGGGCTTCTCGGCCAAAGTAAAAGCCAAGGCAAAAAGGGTAGCCGCGAAAGCGCTGAAAGATTTTGAGATCAAGACTGATACGGTAAGGGCAAATTATGAGTCCGTGCTCCCGGTGCATATGTATTATCATCCGGTACTACAGGAGTCTTTTCGCATGTCGGTACGAGGAACGCTCAGGGGAGCGCTGCAACTTGTGGAAAGCAAGGAGATCCTTCAGAATCTGTACTTCGAACTCAACGATCAGGTGATCCCGGACAATCTGGAAAAAGAGATCATAAAAAATAATTTCGACATCGCGGAAACTCCCGTGTCGCGTGACGGAAGCAGAACCACACCAAATGCCACCCAACACAATATTCCGGCCTGGACAATTTTCGCAATGTTTTTCATCGTGATCTCGCTGGGCAGCTCGGTAGTCAGGGAAAAACTCAGCGGGAGTTTTGTCCGACTCAAGACCATGCCAACGAGTTTTGTGACCGCGCTTCTATCGAAACAAATCACTTTTGTTCTTGTTACGCTACTGCAGGCGGCTGTTATTTTTGCCCTGGGCATCTGGTTGTTTCCCCATCTGGGGTTACCGGCATTGAACCTGCCTTCCGACCTCGGAGGATTGTTTGTGGTTTCCCTGATGTCGGGATGGTGTGCGGTCAGCTTTGCGATCTTCCTGGGCGTATTCGCGCACACCCAGGAACAGGTGAACGGGATCGGTGCTGTGTCAATTGTTTTGCTGGCGGCAATCGGCGGTCTATTGGTTCCAAGTTTCGCAATGCCCGCCTCCTTCCAGTTACTAATGCAGCTTTCACCGCTTCACTGGTGCCTGGAAGCCTTTTATGGGCTATTTTTGGAGGGTGGGACCCTTAAAGATATCATCAAAAATATTTTTCCTTTATTTGTCATCACCATACTCATTCAGCTCATCACGCTATGGGGCTTAAAGAGACAGCAACTCATCTGAATCGTAAACAATGGAAACAGCGGAACTTAAACAACAGGTAAAGCAGCAGATCGTTCAGTTTTTGAATATGTCGGTGAAACCTGAGGACATAAAGGATGACGAACCACTTTTCGGTGAGGGTTTGGGATTGGATTCTATAGATTCTATAGAACTGATCGTCATGCTCGGTCGGGAATACGGCATCAACATCCAGGACCCAAAGGAAGGAAGGAAGATACTTGCAAACATCAATACGATGGTTGCATACATCGAGGAACACAGGACTAAATAAAATTGCTTTTTGTGAGCCGGATCTGCGTTACAGGTATTGGGGTAATCAGTGCAATCGGAAATTCCGCCCGGGAAAACCGGGATTCGCTAAGCAAAGGTGTATGCGGACTGTCGCGCGATACGAGGCATCTTGAATCGAAGTTCAGCGGCAGGCTTCCCTTTGGTGAGATCAATCTCAGTACGCTGGAATTGCGAAAGAAATTGAACGCCGACACCAGGGGGTTCACAAGGACAACTCTGATCGCGCTACACGCCTTCCGGGAAGCAGTAACCGACGCTGAACTGAGTGAGGAATTGATCCAGTCGCAAGACACAGCCTTCATCGGGGCCAGCACGGTAGGCGGCATGTGCCTGACCAACGAACTCTACCGCGACGCAAATACAAGAACCGGAGGTTCGGAATATGTGTTTTCATACGACTGCGCTTCCGCCAACATCCACATCTCCGAACAATATGGGATGGAGGGGATCAACAACACTATTAACACCGCATGCTCTTCTTCCGCCAATGCCATTATGTATGGCGCGCGACTCATCAGGCACGGACTTGCTCAAAGAGCTGTCGTGGGTGGAGTTGACAGCCTTGCAAAATTCACCATCAATGGCTTCAACTCCCTATTTATTCTTTCGCAGGAAAACTGCAGGCCATTTGATGCGGACCGCAAGGGCCTGAACCTTGGTGAAGGTGCCGCTTATCTTGTGCTCGAAAAAGAAGAAGACTGCAAGGACAAACGCGTTTATGGTTTCCTGGGGGGATATGGAAATTCAAATGATGCCTTTCATCCTTCATCACTTTCAGAGGAAGGGGAAGGACCATTTCTTTCCATGCGTCGCGCGCTTGATGAAGCAGGTCTTCAGCCCGCTGAGATCGATTATATCAATGCGCATGGCACAGGTACAGAAAACAATGATGAGGTAGAAAGTCAGTCCATCATCAGACTTTTCGGAAATGCACCAGCTTTTACTTCCACTAAATCAAACACTGGTCATACGCTGGGAGCAGCGGGTTCTCTTGAGGCCATCTTCAGCATCTTCAACCTCACCCACCAGGAAATTTATCCCGCGCTGAATTTCGAAAAGCCTATACCGGGAAAAGGATTGAGACCAATTTTAGAACTGACTACAGCGAAGCTTGATCATGTGATGACTAACTCCTTCGGCTTCGGTGGCAACTGTACTTCCTTAATTTTCAGCAAAGCCTGATCCTATGATCTATATTCATGATGCAGCGCTTATTTCCCCACAGCAAAGTTTTGGAGACATCGACCTCGAACAGCTGGCAACTTCCGCTAACAATAAAATGCTGGTGAAAGAACCAGCCTACCCCGATATCCCGCTGAATATCCTCAGAAGAATGGGCAAGGCTGTCCGGATAGGTGTTGGCTCGGCTCTTCCATTATTGAAGAAGGAATCGGTGAATCCAGATGGCATCGTAATAGGCACTGCCATGGGGGGCATGGAAGACTGCATCCGGTTTCTTAACCAGATCATCGAGTACGATGAGGGACAACTGACGCCAACAAATTTTGTTCAAAGCACCTCCAATGCGATTGCAGGACAGATCGGGCTGCTCACCCGGAATAAGGCGTACAATATCACACATGTACACAGGGGTCAGGCATTTGAGAACTCCCTGATCGATGTGATGATGCTGCTCAGAGAAAATCCACAGGCGGAATACCTGGTGGGTGGCCTCGACGAGATCTCCACTTACAATTACAATATCGATTTTCTCGCCGGATGCTGGAAGGAAGAAGATTGTAACAACAATGAATTATATGAATGCCAAACGCCAGGCACCATTGCCGGCGAAGGTTCGGCCATGTTCAGGATCAACTCGAACCCAGAGCATGCGCAGGCTGTCATCAGCGACATCATCGTTTTCCAGGCAAGGGAGCCGCAGCAAGTCCAAAAGCGGATCCGACAATTCATGGAAAAAAACGCCCTGCTCGCCACGCCACCAGACTTGTTGTTCTCCGGCGAAAATGGAGACATCAGAAATCTCGAATACTACACAGCCATAGAAAGCCTGATCCCACAGCGCACGGGCATAGCGCGATTCAAACATATGACCGGGGAATACGCCACGGCAACGGCGGCGGCAGTGTGGATCTCTGTCCAGCTGATGAAGTCAGGACTACCTCAACACATGATCAAAAGACCGGCACAACATCCAAGGCCAAGGCAGGTGATGATCTACAATAATTTCAGGGGACTTCAACATTCGGCCATCCTGGTGAATGCCTAAATCACAATAGGCAGTCGTGATTTCTCCACTTTGAAAATCCTGTTCAGGACATTTAATGCAGGACCAGTGAATGCGGTTGTGATCAGTGCCATGATCACCAGCATGGTGAACACTTCGGGAGTCAGCACACCAAGTTCGTAACCGATGTTCAGCACGATCAACTCCATCAGCCCGCGGGTATTCATGAGTATCCCGATAACAAGACTGTCCTTCCACCCCTGGCCAACAAAGCGGGCGGCAATAGTTGTTCCTACAAATTTGCCCAACACAGCCACGCAGATGATCACCACCGTTAGTAGCCAGAGACCGGGGCTGCTCAACAACCCGATTTCAGTGCGAAGACCGGTGCTAACAAAAAATAAAGGAAGCAGGAAAAGAAGGGTAAGGTCTTCGAGTTTGTTGATGATGCCCCTTCTGAATCCGTGGTGGGCTGGCATGATCAACCCGGCCATGAACCCACCGAACAGCGCATGAATGCCAATGAGCTCGGTGGCAAGAGACGAAAGGACAAGCAAAAGAAAATACATCCCGATGACTGCCCTCGATGGCAATTTGTCGGTGATTGTTCCGGTGATCCGTTGAACAAAGGGCTTCACTACTTTGATCATAAAGATTACGTAAGCCACTGAAATTCCGATGGTGTAGAGCGAACTGAGAAAGGAGCCCGCCTTGACCATGGCGATAACAGCAGACAAGAGGCACCAGGCTGTGATGTCATCAGCCGCCGCACAGGTGATTGCCATCATCCCGATTCGAGTCCTGGTCATGCCGCGTTCCTGAACGATTCTTGCCAGCACCGGGAGTGCAGTTACGCTCATGGCGATTCCCATGAAAAGACCAAATGAAGAAAAGGGTATGCTCTGGGGTGCGAATTCCTGATACATGAAAAAAGCAAGGGTTATACCGAGCGCAAAAGGTATAATGATGCTTGCATGGCTGATGATCATAACATCCAGCGCTTTCTTTCTGAGCAGCCTCAGATCAAGTTCCATCCCGAGGATAAACATGTAAAGGATCAGGCCAACCTGGCTGAGAGCATTCAGGTTGCCCATGGATTTAAGCGGAAACAGCGCAGCCGATACCTCGGGCAAATAGATGCCGACCAGCGAAGGCCCCAGGATTACCCCCGCGATAACTTCGCCCACCACAGTTGGCTGTCCAACAAGCTTGCAAATCCAGCCAAAAAGCCGCGCCATTAGGATAATAGCTACGATCTGCGCCAGCAACACAGCAAGCGGGTGATGGAAATTGTCTTTAACGGAAAGATAAAAATTACTCCAATGACTGATTCCCGGGTATTTTACAAGAAGCACTTTTTTTCCATCCAGCCCGTTGCCAACAGCGAGAATGAAATAAATCAGAATTGAACATCCTCCGACAACGACGAGGTAGAACAATAGATTTCTAAATTTCTTCATATACGATTTCTCTGGCCAAGATAGCGCTGAACACGAAATTAGGGCAAGATAAAAAATGAATATATTTGACTCGAAAGTACTACTGCTGATGACAGATATGTATATGGTCCGCGGGGAATTTGAAAAGCTGAATGTCTGTATCATCATTCCCACCTATAATAATGCGGGTACATTGCGGCAGGTGCTGACCGATGTTGCGAAATACACTTCGCAGATCATCCTTATAAATGATGGCTCGACGGATGCAACCCTTTCCATCGCCGGGGAATTCCCACTCATCGCCTTAATCAGTTACGAAAAGAACCGGGGGAAGGGATGGGCGCTCAGGCAGGGCTTTGCAGAAGCAAGATCCAGGAACTTTCGTTACGCCATTGCGATGGACTCCGATGGACAACACTTTGCCAGCGACCTTCCAAGCTTCCTGGAGAAGATCGCCACCCTTCCAGATGCGCTGATCATTGGTTCCAGGAACATGGGTCAGGCATCGGTGCCGGGAAAAAGCAGCTTCGGCCATAAATTCTCCAATTTCTGGTTCAGGGTAGAAACAGGTATTGATTGCCCCGATACCCAATCCGGTTTCCGGCTCTATCCATTGCAACAGTTGAAAGAGATCCGTCTGCTGACCCGCAAGTACGAACTGGAGATTGAAGTTCTGGTGAAGTTGGCATGGATGGGTGTTCCGATTTCATCCGTGCCGATTTCGGTATATTATGCACCCAAAGAAACGCGGATATCGCATTTTCGTCCCTTTATTGATTTCACACGCATCAGCATACTCAACACCTTACTGGTCGTCATTGCATTTCTGTATATAAAACCCCGAAATTTCATACGGAGTATTTTTAAAAAAAAAACTTTAAACAGTTTTTTCGTGAAGAATTCCTGGGCTCGGGCCAGTCTGACCAGGTCAAGGCCCTGTCTGTCGCCTTTGGAATTTTCATGGGCATCATACCAATATGGGGCGTTCAACTCGGCACGGCTGTTTTCCTCGCCATGCTGATGCGGCTGAACAAGGCGCTTGTACTGTTGTGCGTTAACATCAGCCTCCCACCCATGATACCGTTGATCCTTTTCGCCAGCTATAAGGCCGGAGCCCTATGGATGGGCGAACGGGCAGGCGACCTGACCTTCAGCTCCTCCATAACAAGGCAGACTGTGAACAAGAACTTCGAACAATATCTATATGGAAGCTTTACCCTCGCGTTGAGCGCAGCAGTCCTGGCGGGCCTCACCAGTTTTGTGCTTCTTAAATTATTAAAAAAGAAACCCATGTTGGCCTGAACAAATGGAAACATTCTTCATATATCTATACAGGTTTTTTTCAACGCGGCGGCCCTGGTTCTACTGCATTTTTATATCCGCCTTCCTGCTGATGGCTTTCTTTGCGACGAGGTTGAAATTTGAAGAAGACATCACTGCACTTCTTCCCAAAGAAAAAAATATTGAAAAACTGAGTGAGATCTTTCAGAACTCAAAATTTATGGACAGGCTGGTGCTCATGGTCGCACCGCGGGATTTCACCGTGGATGATCCGGATCAGCTGGTAGCTTTCGCAGATTCACTATCGGCTCTTATCGCAGCGCGGCTGGATCCATATGTTACCCGAATCAACGGCCGCGTGGATGATGCGCTGATGATGGACCTCTATGGAAACATCTCCGAACAACTGCCTGTCTATCTCACAGAAGCTGATTATAAAATAATCGACACGCTCATCACTCCACAGAGGTTGAGAGAAAGTCTGGAACAAAATATCCGCACACTCAGTTCGCCGGCGGGGATCGCGTTGAAGTCGATTATCAGCAAGGACCCGGTAGGTATATCCCTTCTTGGCGTGAAGAAACTTCAACAATTGCAATACGATGAGAGTTTTGAATTGTACGACGGATATGTGATGACGAAAGACAGGAAAAACCTGCTCCTTTTTCTTACGCCCCGGTTTCCTCCTTCGGACAGCAGAAAAAATGGCGTTTTTATTCATTCACTGGAAGAGATTATCGACAGCACGCAGGATAAATTTCCCACCGTCGAGGCGCAATACTTCGGAGCCACTGCGGTGTCACTGGGCAATGCGGTACAACTGACGAGGGATACCCTGCTCACGCAAGGCATCATCCTCCTGTTCCTGATTCTGTTCCTGGGGATTTATTTCAGAAGGAAATCCGCACCCCTTGTTATCCTGATCCCTGTAGTATTCGGCACCCTGTTCTCCCTGATGTTTATTTATATTATCAAGGGGAAGATTTCGCTCATCGCATTCGGCACGGCTTCGGTGGTGCTCAGTATCGCCGTTAACTATTCATTGCACGTATTTAATCACTTCCGGCATACCGGTGATATGGAACAGGTGATCAGGGATCTGGCCCGGCCCCTGACCATCGGCAGCATCACCACCATCGGCGGATTCCTGTGCCTTCAGTTTGTTAAATCGGAAATGCTGAGAGACCTCGGCCTTTTTGCCGCCCTCAGCCTGACGGGCGCAATCATCTGTTCACTGGTTTTTCTACCTCCACTGATCAAAAGATCCGGATCGGCAAGCGAAACGATCAGGCAGCATTCCTGGCTTGACCGCATCGCCGAATACCGGCCCGAATACAATAAATACCTTGTGCTTTTTATCCTTGCACTTACCGTAGTGCTTGCTTATTTTGCCCGTAACGTGGAGTTTGAATCGGAGTTGGTGAATATGAACTACATGTCGCCGAAACTGAAGAAGGCGGAAACCAAACTTAACCAGATCAACCGTTATGCACTGCAGTCTGTTTACCTGGTCACGCAAGGAAAAACACTGGATGAGGCCCTCGCACTGAATGAAAAACAGGCGGCCAGGATCGCAACACTAAAGGAGCAGGGTATTGTAACACGCTTCTCGGGCGTTTCATCACTGATCCTTTCGGACTCGTTGCAAAAACTGAGGATTGACCGATGGAACAGATACTGGACACCGGAAAAAAAACAGCGGGTACTTTCCGAACTGGACAAGGCGGGACTGCAGCTGGGTTATCGCCTCAGCGCATTCGCAAGTTTCCGGACGATGATCGGAAATAAATATTCTGTGGCAGGAAAATCGGAGGCAGCCGTATTCCGCAAAAGTCTGCTGGATGATTTTATCACTGAAAAATCAGACCACACCTTTGTAGTGACTCTGATCAAGATCCCCAGTGAAAAACGACAGGAGGTCTATCGTAGTTTTTCCAATTCACCGGGAGTTACTGTGCTTGACAAACAATACCTCACCACGCGAATGGTGGAGATCATAAACGCCGACTTCAACCAGATCGCGCTTACCACGTCTATTTTAGTTTTCATAGTACTCCTGATCATGTACGGACGAATTGAACTGACTCTTGCTTCATTCGTACCCATGCTCATCAGCTGGCTCTGGATACTTGGACTGATGGCCCTCCTTGGTATCCAGTTCAACATCATCAACATCATCATCTCTGCCATCATCTTTGGCCTGGGCGACGACTACAGCCTGTTCATCATGGATGGACTGCTTCAGGAATATAAAACCGGCAGGAAAAATCTTTCATCATTCAAATCTTCGATCTTCCTCTCCGCCATCACCACCATTGCGGGCCTGGGTGTCCTGATCTTCGCCAAACATCCGGCCCTAAGGTCGATCGCAGGCATATCCATCATTGGAATCCTCTGCGTGGTGACCATGTCGCAGATCCTGATCCCCTTCTTTTTCAGGCTCATTATTTCATCGCGAGTTTCCAACAAACAATTCCCCTGGACGCTGTTTTCCTGGTTGCGTTCGGCATTCGCCTTCTCCTATTTTGTAGTTGGCTGTATCCTGCTCACAGCGATCGGCCTGGTATGCATGCCTCTCAAAATCATCTCACGCGAAAAGACCAGGCTGGTCTATCACGTCATACTTTCAGGCTTTGCATGGTCGCTGATGTACATCATGCTGAATGTAAAAAAGAACATCATCAATCCCCAGGGTGAGAATTTTAGCAAGCCTGCAGTGATCATTGCTAATCATCAGTCTTTCCTGGATATATTGTCCCTGGTGATGCTGCATCCAAAGCTGATACTTTTTACCAACGACTGGGTATGGAACAGCCCGGTGTTTGGGATCGCGGTGCGAATGGCTGATTATTATCCAGTTTCAAAAGGCGCCGAACAAAGTATTTCCCTGCTGGAAGACAGGATGAAGAATGGCTACTCAATTGTGATCTTTCCTGAAGGCACCAGGAGCACCGACGGAAACATCCGGAGATTTCATAAAGGAGCCTTCTTCCTTGCAGAGCAACTGAAGGCCGACATCCTGCCGGTTTTTATTCACGGCAGCGGTTATGCCATGACCAAAAGTGACTTCTACCTCAAGAACGGAAAGATCAATATTGAAGTAGGTGAAAGGATTCAGGCCGACAACATCCTGTTCGGAAATGGCTATGCCGAACGAAGCAAAAACATCGGCCGATATTTCAGAACCAAATATGCGGCGCTGGTGGAAGCCAATGAACGGGATGGATACTTCCGCGAAAGATTGATCGCCAACTACCTTTACAAGGGTCCCGTTCTGGAATGGTATCTAAGGATAAAGATCCGCCTGGAGAAATACTACCAGCAATTTAACGACCTGTTACCAAAGTCAGGCAAGCTGCTCGATGTCGGTTGTGGCTATGGGTTTATGTCCTACATGCTTTCGTTCACTTCCCCCGAAAGACAGATCACCGGCATCGATTTCGATGAAGAAAAAATCGACGTGGCAAATCATTGTTTTGACAGGCATGAGGGAATAAATTTTAAATTTGCAAACGTGCTGGATTTTGATTTTGAAAAATACGACGGGATTGTGCTTGCGGATATGCTGCATTACCTGCAACCTCCAGAGCAGGTGCGGGTTATGGAGCAATGCATCAGGCACCTCAATGTGGGAGGCATGATCATCATCAGGGAAGGCAACGCCGACCTGGAGGAAAAACACCGCGGAACAAGGCTGACAGAGTTTTTCTCGACTACCTTTACCCGATTCAACAAGACAAGCGCTCAGGGGCTTTCATTCCTTACCGGTCAACTGATCAGGGAGATTGCTGGGAAGAATAATATGGAATGCACAGAAATTGACAACAGCATGTACACGTCGAATATGATCTTCGTCATCAATCATCATTCCGTCACCTGATATGGAGAAGTTCGATGTAGTGATCATAGGCAGCGGCATGGGCGGCCTGGTATGCGGTAACCTGCTTGCCCTGGAGGGATATAAGGTTTGTATAATTGAAAAGAACAAACAGATAGGCGGTTCCCTGCAGACCTATGTGCGCGACAAGGTCATCTTTGATTCTGGTGTTCATTATCTCGGTGGTTTAAGCAAGGGACAGAATCTCTATCAGATCTTTCAGTACCTGGGTATCATACCTCACCTGAAATTGCAGCAACTGGATCCGGATGTGTTTGACCGGATCTACATCGGCGACGACGAGACCGCTTACGACTATGCCCAGGGATATGAAAACTTCATTGCCCATCTGCTGAAGCATTTTCCCCTTGAGGAAGCGGCGCTTGTCGCCTATTGCAACAAGATAAAAGAGATCTGCTCGAAATTTCCACTCTATAATCTGCTGCCCGGTGACGAGAACAATGCAAAAGCGTCTGTCCTTGAAATCGACACCAGGCAATATATCGACTCTATCACTGAAAACGAAAAACTAAGGGAAGTGCTTGCAGGCAATAACGCATTGTATGCGGGCGAGGCGGACAAGACGCCATTCTATGTTCACGCACTGATTGTGAACAGCTATATTGAAAGCTCATGGAAATGCGTCGACGGTGGCTCACAGATCGCGAAGTACATCGGTAGAAATATACTCCGCATGGGCGGCACTATTCTGCGCAAAACTTCAGTCGTCAAAATTGTGGAAGAGAATGGGATCGTCACCCACGTCGAGGTCAATGATGGCCGCAAGATTTACGCCGATAATTTCATTTCTAACATCCATCCGGTGCAAACGCTGGAGATCACCCAAACCGACCTGATCAAGAAAGCCTACCGCAACAGGGTGAAGAGTATTCAGAATAGCATTTCCTCTTTCACAATCAACATCGTTTTTAAAAAGAACAGTTTTCCTTACTTCAAACACAATTATTATTGTTGCAGAGAAGGTTCGGTCTGGAACACCGCCGACTACAACGAAGAAAACTGGCCACTGGGCTATGCGATATTTGTGGGCGCTTCTTCCCTGTCACCGGAATTCGCCGAAGGCATGTCTGTGCTGTCTTATATGAAATATGAAGAGGTAAGCGAATGGGCGGATTCATTTAATACGGTACTTGACGAGGATGACAGGGGAACGGCATATAACGAGTTCAAAAAAAGGAAGGCAGAAATACTTCTTGATGAAGTGGAAAAACGCTTTCCGGGCCTGAGGTCAAAGATCAGGTCGTATTACACCGCCACGCCCTTGTCCTATCGTGACTATATTGGCAATAGTGACGGCTCACTATATGGCATAACCAAAGACTACCGAGACCCACTGAAAACCTTTATCTCTCCGAGAACCAAACTGCCGAATTTGTATTTTACTGGACAGAATCTTAATTTGCATGGCATTTTAGGCTCCGCCATGAGTGCGATTGTTACTACCAATGCCCTTCTTGGTCACGACCACATCATTGAAAAAATCAGAAATGCCTAAAAAGGGCAAAATCGCCCGAAGACTCCTCTATATATTCGGGAGTCTGATCCTGCTCTTACTGATCGGATATGCCTGGCTATATTCCGTGGCTATTGCCAATCCCCCGCCTGAACCCGGCAATGCCACCCTGCGATTATCAAGAAAAGCGCTGTCACCTACTGCCTGGACTCTTAACAAGAACTGGTTCAGGAAGAGTAAATCAGGATTGTATGAAATGTATGTGGAGGGTAAACCATTTCAGCGGGGGGTTATCAATGGCAAGCTTTCCGCAGAACTGGTGGTTCGTCAGGAAGACCATTTCAACGAACAGATCAACAAGATGGTCAGTTCCGGCACCTACCGGCAGTTTCTTCGTTATTTCATCGCCTGGTTCAACCGGAATCTCGATGAAAATATAACCGATGAATACAAACAGGAGATCAATGGGATCTCGAAGTCGGCATCGGACAAGTATCAATACATAGGTTCAAATTATCAGCGTTTACTCAATTATCATGCTGCACACGACATTGGACACGCCCTGCAGAATATGATGCTTGTCGGCTGTACTTCTTTTGGCACCTGGGGTGCGGCATCGCAAGACAGTACGATGATCATCGGCAGGAATTTTGATTTCTGGGCCGGTGATAAATTCGCAGAAGAGAAGATCGTTTCATTTGAAAAACCTTCAGAAGGATATCCGTTCATGTCGATAACCTGGGGCGGATTCATTGGTGTGGTCTCCGGCATGAACACGAAGGGACTCACTGTCACCATTAACGCAGCCAAATCAGAACTCCCCTCGGGTGCTGCCACGCCGGTTTCTCTCGTTGCCCGGGAAATACTTCAATATGCGGCCAACATCAGGGAGGCGATCGCCATCGCCAGATCAAGAAAAATGTTTGTATCGGAATCCTTCCTGGTAAGTTCAGCCATCGACAATAAAGCGGTGATCATTGAAAAAACACCTTTCGACATTGACGTATACGACCCTGGTCAGGACCATATCATCTGCACTAACCAATTTCAGAGTAAGGCTCTCATTAAGTCCAAAGACAACGTAGACCAGATCCGGGAAAGCGCTTCGCCCTATCGTTATCAGCGGGTAAAACAACTGATGGAGACCAATGGACAAAACTCTGTTGAAAAGACGATACAAATTCTCCGCGACACCAAGGGTCTAAATGGCGCAAACATCGGCCTGGGTAACGAAAAAGCGGTCAACCAGTTCATCGCTCACCATTCTGTCGTATTCGAACCACAGAAATTGCTCGTCTGGGTGTCCACGTCTCCCTGGCAGTTGGGCGAATACGTGGCTTATGACCTGAATAAGATCTTTGCGATGCAGGGATTGAAGACCGACGAAGAGATCAGGGAAAATAACCTGACCATAGCGGCGGACCCCTTGCTGAAAACAGAGCAGTTCAGGCAGTTCCAGGACTTCCGCGAATTCCGTAAACGCCTCGCGCGCGGTGAGGTGGTGAACACCGACAGCCTGGTGGCCAGCAACCCGGAGTTTTATCATGCCTACGTACTTGCCGGCGATTATTCATTCGATCACAAGGATTATCGCAAGGCACTTCAATATTACAAGGCTGCATCTACCAGGGAGATAGCCACTACCAAAGAATCGGAACATATTCACAGGCGCATCCAGGCATCGGGCGAAAAAATTGCGGAACGACAATGATCGGGGGTATCGGAATTGATATGATCGAGGTGAACCGCATCGCGGAAAGTATTGGCAAAGACAGCGGGTTCAGAGAACTTGTTTTTTCTGCTTCCGAAATTTCATACTGCGAAAAAAAAACCAATAAATTCGAACACTATGCCGCTCGTTTCGCGGCAAAGGAAGCCTTTTACAAGGCGTTGGGAGAGGGCTGGATGGCGAATACGGCGTTCAGCGAGATAGAAGTCTTTCATGATGAAAAAGGAAAGCCGGAGTTAAGGCTTCTGGGGGAGACCGAAAAACATCTATCGTCTATGGACATACGCCGGATACATGTTTCCCTTTCTCATCTTAAATCAATAGCTTCAGCCGTGGTAATTATTGAACAGTGATTATGGACACCAGGAAAAACGCAAATACGGCCGCTAACCATATCGCAGAGAACCAGTTAAGGCAACTGAATGAACTGCTGGTTTACCTCCAGAAGAATTCCCCTTTTTACCAGGAGTTGTTTCGTGTTCACAGGATCGACATCGACAAGATAACTTCCCTTGATCATTTGCAGGCCTTCCCAACCACATCGAAGGAAGACCTTCAGAAAAGGAACAATGATTTTTTTTGTGTCCCCCCTTCACGGATCATTGAATACAGTTCCACTTCGGGCACCCTGGGCAGCCCGGTTACCGTAGCACTCACCGAAAATGACCTCAGCAGGCTGGCGCTTAATGAATACAATTCTTTTCTGTGTGCAGGTGGAAACGCAAAAGATACTTACCAACTGATGTTAACCCTCGACAGACAGTTCATGGCTGGCATGGCGTATTACAGCGGGCTGCGCAAACTTGGCGCAGGCATTATCCGTCTGGGCCCAGGTGTGCCCTCCCTACAGTGGGAAACCATTCTTCGGTTGAAAACAACAGCCATTGTAGCGGTTCCCTCATTCATCCTCAAACTCATCGAATACGCAAAGGACCACCATATAGACGTCAATGCCACTACGGTACAAAAGGCCATTTGTATTGGTGAGAATATCCGCAACCCCGACTTCTCTTTGAATATTCTTGGCCAGAAGATTGCCGACTCGTGGAAGATCAGGCTCTACTCCACTTATGCATCCACGGAGATGCAGACCGCGTTTACGGAATGCCGCGAGGGCCGTGGCGGTCACCTGCAGCCGGATCTGCTGATTGTTGAATTGCTGGATGAGGACAACCGGCCCGTGGCATCGGGTAAACCCGGGGAGGTGACCATCACCACCCTCGGTGTGGAAGGCATGCCATTATTAAGGTACAAGACCGGCGACATGTGTATCTATGATGATGCTCCATGCGCCTGCGGCAGACCCGGGTTACGTTTGTCACCCATCCTGGGCAGAAAGAAACAGATGATCAAGTTCAAAGGCACTACCCTCTATCCGCATGCGCTTTTCGACCTCCTTAATGAAATGGAAGAGGTTAAGGACTTTGCCGCAGAAGTATACCTGAACGAGATCGGGATGGATGAGGTGTTGCTCAACCTGGTACCAGCCCAGCAGACGGAAGAGAACGACCGCAGGATCAGAGCCTACCTTCAGGCCAGGCTAAGGGTCAGCCCCCATATACGCTATGTGTCAAAGGAAGAGATGATGAAAATACAGTTTCCGGAGACCGGAAGAAAGGCCGTTCGGTTTATCGACAAGAGATGATGAAGCTTTGACAATCTGACTATTACCCCCAGTTCACCATTTTAACGGAATCTGAAATCTTTATTCTATTTTTATCCTGTTTTGAATAGAAAAAAACTCCGAGGTAATTAAATTATGGTCATGGTACAGGTTGGGGAAAGACCTCTCTCTTTAGATGATTTTTCTGAGATACTTTTTAAGGATAAAAAGATCGCTCTGGGAGAATCCGCCCTGCAAAAAGTGAGGCTGAATTTTGATTTTCTCCGCTCATTTTCTTCTAATAAACTGATCTACGGCATCAATACCGGCTTCGGTCCCATGGCGCAGTACAAGGTAAGTGAGTCTAACCTGCTCCAGCTCCAGTACAACCTGATCCGCAGTCATGCTTCAGGTGGGGGTAATCTTATGCCCCCGGTCCTCGTCAAGGCCATTATGGTGGCCCGGCTGAACAGCCTGATCCAGGCCTATTCAGGGGTGCATACCGACATCGTGGAATTGCTAAAGAACCTGATCAATGAAAATGTCTATCCCGCCATTTACGAACATGGTGGTGTAGGTGCCAGTGGCGACCTGGTACAGCTCGCCCACCTGGCCCTGGTGCTTATCGGAGAAGGCGAAGTTGTTTACGAAGACCGCCTGCAGCCAACTGAAGACGTATTCAAAAGGCTCAATATCAACCCCTTAAAAATACAGATCCGCGAAGGTCTGGCCATTATCAATGGCACTTCGGCGATGACCGGAATCGGGATGCTGAACATCGTACAGGCCAAAAAACTCCTCGACTGGTCGGTGATGTTGTCGGCCATGATCAACGAGGTTGTTGAAGCATTCGATGATCATTATTCCTATGAATTGAATATCGTAAAACATCACAAGGGACAGAACCGGGTGGCGGCCATGCTCAGGGACATCCTGAAAGGCAGCAAGATGATCCGGGACAGATCAGAGCACCTCTACAATCCAGACAATCTTGACCAGGAAGTATTTGAAGACAAGGTACAGGAGTATTATTCCTTACGTTGCGTTACCCAGGTACTTGGCCCCATTCTGGACACTATTCTCCAGGCCGAAAAAGTGGTGGTGGATGAGTTGAATTCGGTCAATGACAACCCGGTGATCGACGACAAGAACCACAATATCTTCCATGGGGGAAATTTTCATGGCGACTATGTGGCTCTTGAAATGGACAAGCTGAAAATCGCCATTACCAAGTTGTCCATGCTCTCTGAACGCCAACTGAACTACCTCCTCAACAATAAACTCAACCAGAAATTTCCCCCATTCGTTAATCTGGGGGTATTGGGTTTCAACTTTGGCATGCAGGGAATGCAGTTCACCGCCACGTCCACGGTAGCGGAGAACCAGACCCTCTCCTTCCCCATGTACGTTCACAGCATTCCGAATAACAATGATAATCAGGACATAGTAAGCATGGGCTGCAATGCCGCTAACATGACCAAGCGTGTCATCGACAACTCCTTTGAAGTGCTGGGCATTCAGATGATGACGGTGCTTCAGGCTATTGATTTCCTGGGCTGCGAGGACCGGCTCTCGCCAATTACCAGGGCGCTCTATCTGGATGTAAGAAAAATATTTCCCAAATTTGTTGAAGATCTGCCCAAGTACAAGGATCTCGAACGGGTAAAAAGTTATTTCGAGCATTCGGATGCGGTTTTCTCCCGGAAATCTGGTGTTCTCCAGCCTTCCAATGGTAGTATTGCACATTAATTCACGTTCAAATCTTCAATCTTTTAGCCTATGAAGTCAGCGCTTGTTACCGGTGGATCCAGGGGTATTGGGCGGGCGATCTGTCTGAAACTGGCCGGGATGGGTTATCACATTCTGGTCAACTATAAAGGGAATGAGCCGGCTGCAAATGAAACCCTCGCCCTGATCGAAAAGAACGGGGGCACGGGAGAACTGATTCGCTTTGATGTGTCTAACAAAGAAGAAGTACAGCAGCTTGCCCGATGGATAGAATCGAACAAGGAAAAATATATAGAAGTGCTCGTCAACAACGCAGGAATAAAAGACGATGGACTGTTGATGTGGATGAAGGACGAACAATGGGAAAACGTTCTCAACACCAGTCTCCTGGGATTCTTTCTGGTCACCCGGCTTGTGGTGAATAGCATGCTGATGAAAAAATACGGAAGGATCATCAACATTGTGTCGCTTTCAGGTTTGAAGGGGCTGCCGGGCCAAACCAATTATTCCGCAGCCAAAGCAGGTGTAATTGGCGCCACCAAGGCGCTCGCCCAGGAGATCGGCCGCAGGGGAGTGACCGTGAATGCAGTAGCTCCGGGCTTCATCACTACTGATATGACCGAGGGCCTGGATGAGAAAGAACTGAAGAACCTGATTCCGGTCAGACGATTTGGCACGCCTGAGGAAGTTGCGTATGCAGTTGGTTTTCTCGCTTCACCAGAAGCTGGCTATATTACAGCCGAAGTGTTGTCCATTAATGGCGGACTTTATTCCTGATCCTTTTAAATACCTCAGTTTTATCACTACTACTACGACATTTAAGTTATGAACAGAGTAGCAATAACGGGGATTGGAATTTATTCATGTATTGGCAAAAACCTGGAAGAAGTCCGGGATTCGCTATACAATGGCAGGTCTGGAATCATCCTCGATACGGTGAGAAAGTCCTTTGGTTACCGCTCTGGCCTCACGGGTTTTGTAGAGCGTCCCAATCTTAAATCCATGCTGGATCGCCGAGCGCGGATCATGTTACCTGAACAGGGTGAGTATGCATATATGGCCACTGTTGAGGCACTGCAGGGAGCCGGAATGGACCAGGATTATATTAACACGCATGAAATCGGCGTACTTTATGGCAATGACAGTTCCGCAAAACCGGTGATTGAGGCCACTGACATCATCCGGGAGAAAAAGGACACTATGCTGGTGGGTTCGGGCTATGTTTTCCAGACGATGAACTCTACAGTAACAATGAACCTGGCGACGATTTTCAAATTGAGAGGGATCAATCTCACAATAAGTGCGGCCTGCGCCAGTGGTTCACATGCCATCGGGCTCGGATATCACCTGATCAAATCAGGGTTACAGGATGGCGTGGTGTGCGGAGGTGCGCAGGAAATCAATCTTTATTCCATGGGCAGTTTCGATGCCCTCTCGGCATTTTCACTGATGGAAGATGAACCGCAGAAAGCCTCAAGGCCCTTTGACAGGAGTCGGGATGGACTGGTTCCCAGCGGCGGAGCGGCAACCGTGCTTCTCGAGGACTACGAGCTGGCAAAAAAACGTGGCGCCCCAATACTCGGTGAAGTGATCGGTTATGGGTTTACTTCTAATGGCGGCCACATTTCCAATCCAACCGTCGAGGGCCCCGCGAGGTCTTTGCGCATGGCGTTGAAAGATGCGGGGATACAACCAAAAGACGTTGACTATATTAATGCCCACGCCACATCCACACCGGCTGGCGATAGCAGCGAGGCCCGCGCGATCGACGATGTATTCGGATCGGCGCGACCATATGTCAGTTCTACAAAATCAATGACCGGACACGAGTGCTGGATGGCCGGGGCGAGTGAAATAGTCTATTCCGTGCTGATGCAGCAAAATGACTTTATCGCACCGAATATTAACTTCGAAAACCCTGATGAAGATTCAGCAAAACTGAATATTGCAAAAAGTACTATCGAAAAAAAAATAGATATATTTTTGTCAAACTCCTTTGGTTTCGGAGGAACGAATTCGTCACTGATCATCAAAAAACGACCTAAATAACCCCCTTATGCAAAATGAAGAGATAATTCAGAAAATCAACGAATTCCTGGTTGAAGAGTTCGAAACCGACGCGGACAAGATTCAGCCTCAGGCCAACCTCAAAGAAACACTTGAGCTGGACAGCCTGGATTATATCGACCTCGTCGTTATTATAGAAAGTAATTTTTCTTTTAAGGTCAAGCCCGAGGACTTTACCGGGATCGTCACCTTTCAGGATTTTTACGACTACGTGATCTCGAGGGTAAATTCTAAAGAACTGGTCTGATGGCCCAGTGGCAGGGGAAATCAAAGGGAACGACACTCGGATACAGGATCTTTGTTTTTGTCCTCAGGAAATTTGGTGTACTGCCGGCCTATTTTATGCTTCGCTTTGTGGCTTTGTACTACATTATTTTCTCCCCTTCAACAACCAGGAATATATACCGGTATTTTCACCGGAGACTGGGTTATGGCTCAATTAAATCCATTGTGAGCACTTACAGGAATTATTATCTCTTCGGCCAGGCGATCATCGACAAGGTGGTGATCATGTCCGACTTCCCTAACAAATTCACATTTCATTTTGATGGGGAGGAGAACCTGCGGGAAATCGTGGCACAGAACAAGGGCGGTTTACTACTTAGCTCACATATTGGCAACTGGGAGATCGCCGGCCATCTTCTCAATCGGCTGGAAACCAGGATCAACCTGGTAATGTTCGATGCGGAACACGAACAGATCCGCGAATACCTCAGTTCGGTGACAGGAGGAAGGAAACTAAACGTGATCCTTATTAAGGATGATCTTTCTCATATCTATGAAATCAACGACGCGTTCCTTAAAAATGAGTTGATCTGCATGCATTCGGACCGCTTCATAAAAGGCAACAAGACCCTCGTCGCGGAATTCCTTGGCAACCCCGCGCAGTTCCCCGCCGGTCCCTTTGTACTCGCGTCTACCTTCCGTGTTCCCGTATCCTATGTTTATGCGATGAAAGAGACAAAATATCATTATCATTTTTCTGCGTCAAGGGCCGTCGCTTATATGGGGCAAAACAGAGATGCGGTCATAAAAGACATGCTTACTGACTATGTTACCGAGATGGAAAGAAAGGTGAAGGCTTATCCAGAACAATGGTATAACTATTATAACTTCTGGCAGAATTGATACTGGCAGCTGCAGATACTATCCAGAACCTGATCCCTCAGCGGCCGCCGTTTGTGATGATCGATGAACTGTTGTACTCTGATGATATCCGTACTGGTACCAGTTTTATTGTCCGGGAAGACAATATCTTTACAGTCGGAGGTGAACTGACGGAACCGGCGCTGATAGAGAACATAGCACAGACCGCCGCCGTGAGGGCGGGGTATTATGCAATGAGTAACAATGCCCCGGTGATGGTTGGATACATCGGCGCGATCAAGGACCTTGAGATCCTTTTCCTGCCGCGAATTGGCGATGTGCTGAAAACAGAGATTGAAATCGTGAATCAGATATTTGATGTTACCCTGATCAGAGGCGTTGTACGACTAAATGGGCTGGAAGTCGCAAAATGCGAAATGAAAATATTTATCACTAAAAACACATAAACCTCTCAACATGAAACAGTATTTCAACTGCCTTGCCGCCATCCTGTTTACCTGCTTTGCAGCATCATCTGCCAATGCACAGACCAGCAGTGACGTTTATGGTGGAAGCAGCGACATCACCTGGCTTGGAATGGATTTCACCCAGGTAAAATTCATTGGCACCGCCACCCAGTTCAAAGATGCCGGTGAAATTTCCAATAGTGATTTCAGGGATAAATACATTCCGGCCTGGAACCAACTTTTTGTGAATGAACCCAAAAAATACAATGTTGCGGAAGCTACCCGCCGTACAGAAGTTAAATATGCCGTCGATATTACAGACAAAGTGAACAGCAAGATCAAGAAAGATTTCTTCAGCACCAGCACAGACGAATACAGAACCCTGAACGAATCAAAAATTGCCGACCTGGTGAAGAACTATGATTTCGGTGGAAAAACCGGCATTGGTTTGATTTTCTTCATCGATGGTATGAGCAAGGGCAAGGATGAAGTATCCGGCTGGCCAACCTTCGTGAACATGAAAACAAAAAAAGTGCTCCTCACCTCCAACCAGACCGGAAAACCCGGTGGTTTTGGTTTCAGGAATTTTTGGGCTAAAGGCTTCCTGGAAATTCTCAAAGACGTAAAGGCCGACTTTAAGAAAAATAAATAATAGCAGGACTCCCGGACAGGTATTGCAAAAAACACTGAAACATACGATAGAATTCGAGGTCAGGTTCAGCGAAGTTGACCCACTTGGTATCGTTTGGCATGGACACTATATCCGCTATTTTGAAGACGGGCGTGAAGCTTTTGGTAAAAAGTATGGCATCGCTTATCTTGACTTTTTCCGGGAAGGCTTTGTGATCCCCGTGGTAAATGTGCAATGTGACTACAAAAGGTCGCTCAGGTATGGCGACCGGGTTTCACTTGAAACCGAATTTGTGGCTACAGAAGCAGCCAAGGTGGTTTTCAGGTACCGGCTGCTGAATGTGAGCAACCAGGAACTGGCTGCTACCGGGTCAACGGTACAGGTGTTCCTGGACAAAGAAGGTACCACACTTCAGTTGTCCAATCCCCCTTTTTTTGGAAAATGGAAACAACAATACGGACTGGAATAAGAGACTGATTCATGACAGATGTATTCGTTTCGTCGGATAATATCACCTCTCCTGTAGGCAACACCACGGAAGAAAATTTCAACAGCCTGAAAAAGGACATCACGGGCATCCGTCTCCATGATGAACTTTCCATCTCGGAAGAACCTTTTTTTGCATCGCTTTTCAAATCCTCCGATTTTACTAACGGTAGCGCCTACACGAAATTTGATCAATTGGTCATCAATTCCGTGGAAGATGCACTCCGGAGTTCTCCCATCAGGCCAGAGGATCCGGCAACCATTTTCATTCTTTCTACTACCAAGGGAAATGTTTCCTTGCTGGAATCCGGTGACGGCACCGACAATCGCCTCTTACTGCATCATTCTGCCCGCCTGGTCGCAGCACATTTTGGTTTTGTAAACCAGCCGGTCGTAGTTTCCAATGCCTGCATCTCCGGATCGCTAGCCCTGCTTACTGCCCGAAGGCTGATCACTGCGGGCAGATACCAGCATGCCGTGGTGACGGGAGGCGATCTGATCACCAGATTTATTCTTTCGGGATTCCAGTCTTTCCAGGCCATCAGTTCTGAACCATGCAAACCATTTGATGAAAACCGCAGGGGAATAAACCTCGGGGAAGGTGCCGCAACGGTCATCCTGACCAGCAATAAAGCCTGGTCTTCAGGAATAAGTCTGGATGGCGGAAGCACCAGTAATGATGCCAATCATATCTCGGGACCATCACGCACCGGCAGGGAGTTGCAGCTTGCCATCTCAAGGACCCTGAAGGAAGCAGGAATCGGCCCCGACCGTGTAGGGATGATCTCAGCGCATGGCACGGCCACCATATTTAATGACGAAATGGAAGCAAAGGCCATCACCTTATCCGGCATGCAAGAGGTGCCGGCAAACAGTCTCAAAGGATATTATGGCCACACCCTGGGGGCCGCAGGCATCATCGAATCCATTATCAGTTACCGGGCTATGCATGACGGGCTGCTTCTGCCTACGAGGGGTTTCACCACCAGGGGCCCGTCAACTAATATCAATGTCACCTCCAAACCTGGATACCAAAAAATCACCCATTGCCTTAAAACAGCATCAGGATTTGGCGGTTGTAATGCAGCCTTGTTATTCACAAAACAATAAGATCAAACCTTGAACGCAACATTGTCTCCCCCGATTAATTTTTTTGACAAGGATACCCGGACTGCCTTTGAATCGAAAGAAATTGCCCAATGGATAGCCTTCGGCCCAGTAGTTTTTCAGGTAGCCAGGGTATTGAGAAATACAGGTATACTCTTGCTGATACAAAATTCGGGAGTGGCAGGAATTTCCATCGGAAGAATTGTGGAGGACCTCGAGCTGCCTCATTACGGAGTTCGAGTATTACTTGAATCGGGACTGGGAATAGGCCTGGTTACGATTGAAAACCACAGGTATCACATTACCAAGACAGGATATTTCATCCTCAATGATCCGCTTACGAAAGCAAATATGAATTTCGTCCACGATGTATGTTACCAGGGGCTGCACTCGCTTGATAAAAGCATTGAGCATGGCACACCCGAAGGGCTGAAGCATTTTGGCAACTGGAGAACTGTTTATGAGGGGCTGTCGGAACTTCCTCCCCATGTGCAGGAAAGCTGGTTTGAATTCGATCATTTTTTTTCGGACGATGCATTTCACCTTGTGCTCCCGATGGTGTATTCGGGCAAGGTTAAAAAATTACTCGACCTTGGTGGCAATACCGGAAAATGGGCAATCGCCTCCGTCCAGTATTCCAAAAATGTAGAGATCCAGATCATGGATCTTCCGGGGCAGCTGAATGTGGCCAGGACGAGAGTGAAGGAACTGGGCCTTGAGGATAGGATCAGCTTCGCAGCAGTTAATATACTCGATCATGATACCAGTTTTCCTTCAGGGTTCGACACCATCTGGATGAGCCAGTTCCTTGATTGTTTCTCTGAAACAGAAATTGTGGCGATCCTTAGAAAGTGTTATCACGCACTCGACGACGATGGCACTTTAATTATTATGGAACCTTTCTGGGACCTGCAGAAATATAAGGTCGCGGCTTTTTGCCTGCAGCAAACTTCTATTTATTTTACGGCCATTGCCAATGGCAATAGTCAGATGTACAGTTCGGAAGTGTTCTTTGGCTGCATCCTTGCCGCCGGTTTTGAAATTGTGGAGCAGACTGACAATATCGGCCTTAGCCAGACACTTTTAAAATGCAAAAAAATAAAATCAGAAACAGCCCCTTTATCAAATTGATATGAATAGATCTAACGTTGACGTATTAGTGATCGGTGCAGGCCCTGCCGGAACAGTGGCCGCGTCCATTATCCATCAGGCAGGGTTTTCTGTGAGGGTTGTGGAAAAACAGCAATTCCCCCGTTTTGTAATTGGTGAAAGCCTGCTCCCCAGATGCATGGAAGCGCTGTCAGAAGCCAAATTCCTGGATGCCATAGAAGCAAAAGGCTTTCAGCAGAAAAACGGTGCCAAATTCGTTAAAGAAGGCGTGATCTGCGATTATTCGTTTTCGGATCAGTTCACCGATGGATGGAAATGGACCTGGCAGGTGCCGCGTGCAGAATTTGACAAAGTGCTGGCCGACGAAGTAGAAAAAATGGGTGTGCCCGTCAGTTACAAAACATCCGTAACGGCAATCAATTTCGACGGTCCTGAATCGGTGACTACGGTTGAAGATGAAAGCGGCCACAAAGAAGAGATCAGCGCCAGGTTCGTCGTTGACGGCAGTGGATGGGGAAGGGTCATCCCTCGCCTGCTGGACCTCGATAAACCTTCCGGCCTGGTTCCGCGCAAGGCCCTGTTCACTCATGCTGCAGACGTCAACCGATCGATGGATGAGGAGCCGAACCGGATCACCGTTATCGTTCATCGCAAAGGCATATGGATTTGGGTGATCCCCTTCTCAAACGGGAATACTTCCCTGGGGTTTGTGGGTGATCCGAAATTTTTTCAACAATACGAAGGCACTGACGAGCAGGTACTGCGCGAACTCATCGAGTCTCAGCCCTATTTCAATGACCGCTTCCGGGATGCAGAATTTCGCTTCCCCCCAAGAATACTCGAAGGCTGGTCCCGGACAACGGATAAATTTTATGGCGAAGGATTCGTACTTACCGGAAATGTAACAGAATTCCTGGATCCAATATTTTCATCCGGAGTTACCCTGGCTACAGTTTCTGCACAAAACGCCGCCCACCTGGTCATCAGGCAGCTTAATGGAGAAAAAATAGACTGGCAGAAGGAATATATGGAACCAGTTATGCAGGGCGTGAATACATTTAAGTCCTATGTTATGGCCTGGTATGAAGGAACTCTCGACACGATCTTCTTTGCCGAAAACCAGAACCCCGAGATCAAAAAAATGATCTGCTCGGTACTTGCCGGCTATGTCTGGGACATGACCAATCCCTACGTGAAGGATCACGGCACCGCATTGACGAAGCTGGCGCGACTGATCGACATGGGTAAGATGTGGACCGCACACCAGAACCTGACATGAGTTTGGCTGGCGACCTTTATATCTCGGCCAGTTGCGTCTCAGACCAACAGTTCATTTACAGGGATGGAAAACCGGTTTTTGAAAACGGTTCCGGCGACCTGGAGCAGTTCCTGTTAGCAGCTTACAAAGGTCTTGGGTTACAGTATCCCAAATTTTACAAGATGGATCTCCTCAGTAAGCTGGGCTGGATCAGCACTGAAATACTTTTAAATGGGGTAGCGGAAATGGCTGCCTACCCCCACGAAGAGGTGGGAGTAGTGCTTTCAAATTCAAGTTCGAGCCTTGATACTGACCGGAAATATTTCGAAACGACCAAAACCGTGGCCAGTCCTGCGGTTTTTGTGTACACACTTCCAAACATTATGATTGGAGAAATATGTATCAGGCATGGATTCAAGGGCGAGAATGCCTTTTTCATCAGCCAGGAATTTGATCCCGTATTTATCTGGCAATATGTAAGTAATTTATTCAATATTGATACCTTGCAGGCATGTATTTGCGGATGGGTTGAAGTGGCCGGCAAACAATGGAAGGCAGCTCTCTACCTGGTAGAACTAAGAAAGACGGACAACCCGGTGCCATTCACCACAGACAACTTAAAAACCCTATTTCAAACCCCATGGATAACTTAATGTCAGATTTAAAGGTTCAGATCATCAGCCAACTGAACATGCAGGACGTGAAACCGGAGGATATTGGAGATGATCAGCCTTTATTTGTCGAGGGGTTGGGTCTTGATTCCATTGACGCCCTTGAGTTGATCGTGCTCCTGCAGCAGAACTATAAGGTGAAATTGTCCAATGCCGATGATGGCCCTCGCGTTTTCAAATCAGTCAGAACGATGGCCGATTATATCAGGGCACACCAAAACCAGGAGGCTGTTAAATAATGCCTGCGCCTGTATTCATTGCCGGGTTAGGCGCCATTTCTGCCATCGGCGAGAATGTGCAGGAGAATCTTGATTCCCTGAAAAAGAGCATACCCGGGATGGGACTAATGCGACACCTCTCATCCGTCCATCAGCACTTAATTCCCGTTGCAGAAGTTAAAAAGAGTAATGAGGAGCTTGCTAATTTGGCACGTTTGCCCTCAGGCATCAGTCGTACCGCCCTGCTGAGTATGATTGCGGCGAGAGAGGCCCTCACTGACACAGGGATGGCAGATCCGGGTTCCTGGAAGACCGCGTTCATCTCAGCGAATACCACGGGAGGTATGGACAGGACCGAAGATTTTTTTGTTCCCTTTCTTAAGGATAATAGCCGTGGCCGCCTCCGGAATGTGGTGAATCACGAGTGTGGAACGGTATCAGAGATCGTGGCGGACCAACTCGGCATCAAGGGACTTATCACTACGATCAGTACTGCCTGTTCTTCCTCCGCCAATGCCATTTTCTTCGGTGCGCGACTGATCAGGCAGGGCCGGCTCGACATCGTGGTGGCGGGCGGGGCCGATGCGCTCACAAGGTTTACAGTAAATGGATTTAACACACTAATGATCCTTGACGGGGAATTCTGCAAACCCTTTGACGAAAGACGCAAGGGTCTGAACATAGCAGAAGGCGCGGCATACGTGGTGATGGTGTCGGAGAAAGTGATGGGTACCTTACGCAGGGCGCCTTATTGCACGTTGAGTGGGTATTGCAATGCCAATGACGCGTATCACCAGACCGCTTCATCACCCGAGGGGGCTGGATCCTTCCTCGCCATGAAGGGGGCATTGCGAAAAAGCGGACTGCAGCCCACGGATATTGATTACATCAACCTGCATGGCACCGGCACCCAGAATAATGATCTGTCAGAAGGAACAGCCATTCAGCGACTCTTCGACCCGCATTACCCACCAATGAGCTCTACAAAATCATTTACGGGACATACCCTTGGTGCAAGCGGGAGCCTCGAGGCGGTATACTCTGCCCTTGCCATCCGACATGGTCTGATCTATCCCAACCTCCGCTTCGAAACACCGATGAAAGAACTTCCTTTTACTCCTGTTGTTGAGTTATTGGAAGGGAGGCAGGTGAATCATGTATTGTCGAATTCATTTGGATTCGGAGGTAATTGCTCATCGCTCATATTTTCAAAAAGCTAACCCATGAAGACTTACCTGCGGGCGATGGGCAACGTTTCACCGCAACCCACTTATGGGCGACGGGAGATTCCATTGGCAGTCCTTGCCCCGGCAGGAAACCGGAAGACAGCGATGGAACCGGATTATAAAGAATTAATAGATCCAAAAATGCTCAGGCGCATGAGCAGGATCATCCGTATGGGAGTTGCAGCCGCCATGGAATGCCTGCAGGAAGCAGAACTGGAAGCACCCGATGCCATCATCACCGGAACGGCTTATGGCTGCCTTCAGGACACAGACCTGTTCCTTAGCAGGATGGTGGAACAGCAAGAAGAACTACTCACTCCTACCGCATTTATTCAATCCACGCACAATACCGTTGGTGCACAGATCTCGCTGATCATACAGTGCAGGAATTACAACAACTGTTTTGTACACCGAGGGTTTTCGTTTGAAAGCGCCCTGCTCGATGCCATGCTTTTTCTCGAAGAAGAAGAGGGAGAGACCGTGCTGGCAGGTGCCGTTGATGAGATCACCGACCGCAGTCATGTAATCCTTAGCAGGATGGGGCTGTACAAGCCCCAAAACTTCTCCGGCGAGCTGATAGATTCCGGAACCCGTGGCACGGTAGCCGGAGAAGGGGCAGCCTTTTTTCTCCTGGGAAGCAAATCTTCCGGTCAGGACTATTGCACGATCGATGGATTGAAGACTTTTTATAAGCCCTCCAGCGACGTGGTCGCTGGCGATGAGGTCAGGGCCTTCCTTAATGAATCAAATATTTCTGCTGCTGACCTGGACCTCATCATCACCGGCAAAAATGGGGACGCGAGTCATGACCGTCACCTTGATGAGGTAGTAAATGACGCACTACCCGGTATTCCTTCGCTAACATACAAAGATCTTTGTGGCGAATATCCAAGCTCAACTGCGTTTGGATTATGGATGGCCGCCGGTATTCTCAGGCAGGGCATGGTGCCCGCTACCAAAAACAGTGTGCGGCGCGAGGGCGTCCGTAGAATCCTCATCTACAACAACTACCTTGGCATCCACCATACACTGATGCTATTAGCTGCATGCTGAATTTCAGAAATACAAATCTTGTTTTTTGTTTAGCGCTGGTTGCCGGCATCGCCACGCGCTTTTTTTATACCCTGCCGGCCTGGTATTTCATTGCGCTTTCAGCGCTCTATTCCCTGATCTTATTTTATGGATGTTATTTTATACAGTCTCAATTCTTCCTTCGGGTAAGTTGCCGAGCCGGCACAACCGAAAAAAAAATAGCCCTAAGCTTTGACGACGGCCCTGTTGCAGGCGCTACTGATGACATTCTACTTATGTTGAAGGAGGAAGGCGTGCATGCTGCTTTTTTCTGTATAGGAAATAAGATACCCGCCAATATCCAGTTGACGCAAAGAATAATCGAGGAGGGACACATCATCGGCAACCACAGTTATTCACACGACCGTTGGTTCGATCTTTTTTCTACACGCAGGATGCTGGCAGAATTGAAAGCGATGGATCAGGAAATGAAGGTGGCAACAGGCTTGAAACCAAGGCTGTTCCGCCCGCCTTATGGTGTGATCAACCCCAACCTCAAAAAAGCGATCATTAAAGGCGCCTACCATCCCGTTGGATGGAGTGTCCGCTCTTTTGATACCGTCATAGAGGATGAGGAACGTTTGCAGAAGAAAATGAAAAAAGCCCTGGATCCCGGCGCTGTATATCTTTTTCATGACACCAGTGAAACCACGCGAAAAATCCTGCCGGCCTTTATCCGATTTGTTAAGGATGAAGGCTATGACATAGTGCGTCTGGATAAATTATTATTTTTACAGCCCTATGCGTAAACTATTCGTCTTGCTTCCTTTGGTTACTTTCCATTTGCTGTGCTCTGCGCAGTATCCCGGGTTTACTCTCGTGAATGACCACACCGAATTCCAGAAAACCATCAGTGAGACTGCTGCAAAAACCAATACTATCACCAGTGACTTTATTCAGGAGAAGAACCTTAGCATGCTCTCCGAGAAGATCAAATCCAAAGGTAAATTCTGGTTCAAGAAGGAAAACCGGATCAGGATGGAATACCTTTCACCCTTCGAGTATATTATGGTTATCAACAAAGACAGGGTCACGATCAGGGACGGACAGAAGACCAATAGCATGTCGGTAAGTTCAAATCGTCTGTTCCAGCAGGTGAACAGGATCATTATCGACTGCGTGCAGGGGTCAGCACTCAACAATTCCGATTTTACAACCAGGGTATTTGGAAACAAGAATAACTACCTGATTGAAATGAAGCCCATCCCCAAATCATTAAAAACGCTGTTCGAGTCCGTCCTGATCACACTCGATAAAAAAGACAATTCGGTTTCCGCCATCAATATGACAGAGAAGTCCGGAGATAATACTTTGATCCGCTTCACCGGCAAGCAGATGAACACAAACATTGCGGATGAAGTATTTATTATTCACTAGCCTTGTACTGATCTTCAGTGGATGCAACCGCGTCTACAAAAACCTGACTGCTGCAGAAGGCAGGGTTGAGGACCTTAATAAGTTCAAACCTGTATTCAAGACAGCGTTATACAAAGCCCGGGTGAATGTAATTGGCCGTTATCTGAGCGGCCTGCTGATCGTAAAAGAAATGCCCGATAGTACGATCCGTTTGTTGTTTTCAAGCGAGATGGGTTTAAAATTTTTCGACTTTGAATTTGGGAAACATGGCGCTTTCAAGGTCCATTATATCATTAATGAGATGAACCGCAAACCGGTGATCAGGACGTTAAGGAAAGATTTTGAACTCGTATTGATGCAACCCGGAAATGAAAACAAACTGACCGTCAAAAGCGACAGCGCTGGTCTGTACTACATCTTTCCCAATGACAAAGGGTATTATACTTATCTTACTTCCAGGGATGGGTCGAAGTTGAGATCGATGCACAGGGCTTCGAAGAAAAGGATTATCGCTGAAGCGCTGGTGTACCAGCAGGTGCCGGGTCCGCCCGACAGTATATCCATCAGGCATACGACATTCACCATGGATATAAGATTAAACAAGATTAAGCAGTGAGTGGTTTCACGCAAACGCAAAGTAGACGCAAAGGCGCAAGGACCCTTGTATTTCTTCGTCTTTGCGTCAGCCGCAGGCTGCTTGGCATCTTTGCGTGAATCAACTTTTAATTTTTATAATGTCCGAGACACTTTTTCAGATCAAACAATTGCAACACGCAGAAGATAAAATTTCTGCCACGCTCCTGCTGAATAAGGATCATGAGATCTTCAAGGGACATTTTCCGGGACAACCCGTAGTTCCCGGGGTATGCATGCTACAGATGATCAAGGAGATACTCGAACAGTCAGGCAGCAGCAAGCTGATGTTGAAAAGGGCTCAGCAGGTCAAGTATCTCGCCCTGATAGATCCTGTTCAGGTACCCGAGATTCAGGCGAATATTCAGTATAAAGCTGAGGAAGGAGGGTCCGTTTTTGCTACCGGCACTCTGTTTACCGGCGATCTCATATTTCTGAAATTCAAAGGAGAATTTCTGTCTCAATGACCAGATTGATACTTACGTCGATTCTTTTTCTTTTGTCCCTGCTCACCCTGTTCAGGGCGCCAACGAATTTCTTCTGGTATGTCGCCATCCTGGTGTCGGAATTCTCATGGATATTTATTGCGTTCCTTCTGCTGGTTTGTTTTCGCCTCCCCCTTCCTCCAGGCTGGAAGATCCCTGGCTGGTCATTGACCATCGCTTCAATACTTCTTTACCTCTATCCGATTGTCGGCGCTTACATCATCTCTTCGGATTTGAACAAACGAATTGATGCGGCCTTTGCTCGAACCCCTCCCGCCTTCGCCAAGGATCCCACCTTCGCTGCTGCCGCTGCTACAGTGGGCAAGTCGGCGGGCGAAGCCCGCTCCCTTCCTGTTCCTGTTACTGTTCCTGTTCCTGTTCCTGTTTCTGTTCCTCTTCCTGTTTCTGTTCCTGTTCCTGTTCCTGTTCCTGTCCCTGTTCCTGTTCCTGTTCCTGTTTCTGTTCCTGTCCCTTATTCCTTTCACCGCTCATTGACGGCGATCTTTAACAAACAGATCCTTCCTCAAAAAATAGAATACGACAGCATAGAAAAACTGAATTTAGACCTTTTCGCCATCGAGGATGGCAGGTCAAAACCCTGTATCCTGGTTGTACATGGAGGATCCTGGGCAGGAGGCAACAGCGAGCAAATTCCTGAACTGAATTCCAGGCTTGCGCGTCTTGGGTATGCCGTGGCTGCCATCAATTACCGCCTCGCACCGCAACATCATTTTCCTGCACCGATGGAAGATGTTCAGCACGCGCTGACTTATCTGCACACGCATGCCGATGACCTGCACATCAACATGAACAAGGTTGTGCTCCTCGGGCGCTCTGCCGGCGCACAGATCGCCCTGGCAGCTGCTTACAAGGGTTCGGTGCCGGGGGTAAGGGGAGTGATCAGCTATTATGGACCGGCAGACATGATCTGGGGCTATTCCGCCCCGGCCAACCCCCTGGTGCTCGACAGTAAGCAAGTGATGGAAGATTATCTCGGTGGGACGTATAGCGAGGTTCCCGACAACTACAAAAAAAGCTCACCAATAGAATTTGTCAGGCCTGAGTCGGTTCCCACCCTGTTGATCCATGGAAAAAAAGACCCGCTTGTCGCCTATGAACATACTATCAGGCTGGACAGAAAACTCAACCTGGCAGGAGTGAACCATTTTGTACTCAGTCTGCCCTGGGCCACTCATGGCTGTGACTACACTATAAACGGACCTTCCGGTCAACTCAGTTTCTACTGCGTACAACGTTTTCTTGAACTGGTTTTTTAGAGATTGGCTAAATTGAAATAAAATCATGCGCAGTCCAACTGTAAATATTTTCTTTTGCCTATTCGGTGGATTGTGCACATTAGCCGCCACTGCCCAGCAAAAACATCAGGTCATTCCGCTTTGGCCCAATGGAGTTCCTGGTTTTGAAAGCCGGCGCAACGAGCCTGAAATTGCCAAAGATTATTATGTAAAGAACATACACAACCCTTCGATAACGGTTTACGCACCGCCAAAAGGCAAATCGAATGGAACGGCAGTGTTGATTTGCCCCGGTGGGGGTCACCGGCTACTGGTGATTACATCGGAGGGAGCCCAACCGGCAGAATACCTGAATGAACTTGGCGTAACCGCTTTCGTGTTGAAATACCGGCTGGCGCGGGAAGAAAATTCGCCGTACCAGTTAGATAAGGCTTCGGCGGAAGACGGGTTCAGGGCCATGAAACTGATTCGCAGCCGCGCCGCTGAATGGAAATTGGACACGAATAAGATTGGAGTGATGGGTTTTTCCGCAGGAGGTGAAGTAGTCAACCTGATTAGTTATGGGGAAGGGATGGTGAGGCCCTTGTCGAATGATATGGTAGATCACGGCAATGGGCACCCGAATTTCAGTATCCAGGTTTATCCAGGTCCTTTATACATCCCTGAGGCCATTCCGGCGGATGCCCCTCCCGCCTTCCTGGTGGCAGCCAGTGACGACAGTTGTTGCGCGACGCCGGTTGTGACCCTCCTCGAAAGATATCGTAAGGCGAAAATTCCCGTCGAGGCCCATGTCTACGCGCAGGGCGATCATGCATTCAACATGGGCGACCGGTCAAAACTCAGGTCGATACGTGGCTGGCCGCAGCGGTTGACGGATTGGCTTTATGACAACAAATGGATCCCCGCACCTATGAACAAATGATCCGATTTCGGAAGCGCTTATGCGTTTTCGCCAAGAATACCGATTGCTCTTATTTTTTTCTTTTTCTTCAGACCAAATCCCTCGATCGCATACTTCCGGATGTGGGCAATGGTGTCCTCGACCGAGTCCGTGAGCAGGAAGAGCTCGAGATCATGCGGGCCGATGGTCTGCTCCTCCAGCAGATGCTTCATGTGCGCATACAGGTTAGCATAATATGCCGTGCCGAACAACACAATCGGAAACTTCTGGAATTTGCCGGTCTGTATCAGGGTCAGCGCTTCAAAAAACTCATCGAGCGTGCCATATCCTCCGGGTAACACCACAAAGCCATACGAATACTTACTAAGCAGTGTTTTCCTCACAAAGAAATAATCAAAATCTACCCACTTGTCCAGGTACCTGTTGGGGTATTGTTCATGCGGCAAAATGATGTTACATCCTACCGAACGGCCACCGGCGTCCTTCGCACCCCGGTTTGCCGCTTCCATTATGCCCGGGCCGCCACCTGTGATAACGGTGAAGCCCAGTTGCGCGATCGCTTCACCAATTTTCCGCGCAGTCTGATAGTAAGGGTGATCTTCCGTGAATCTCGCTGATCCGAAAATGGTGATGCAGGGACCGATAAAATGCAGTTTCCTGATCCCGTAGATAAATTCATAAAACACTTTGAACAGGAATTTCAGTTCCTTCCACCTCGAATGCGGTCCTTCAAGAAATTCCCTTTCTTCCTTCGATCCTTTGGGCCTGAAGCCGTTTTCTTCCGTCATGTACATAAATTAAAGAAGAATATGCACATGAACGAAAAAGATCACTGCTGCTGGGTCGGCTGTCTGAGCTGCACCTTGTGTTTTTTTGGAGGCAGACTCTTCAGATAAGTATAGATGGCATCCAGATCATCGGTTTTCATCCCGCCATAAACCACCCAGGGCATGGGCGTGTTGAGTTCGCCAGGCTTCAGGCGGCGCGGCGTATTGACGCTATCGGCCATGTTTTTAAACCGAGTGAGGAACATGTCAAGCGTCCAGTTGCCAATTCCCGTTTCGGGATCGAACGTGATGTTGGCCGACCGGATAATACCTGCAGGCTGTTGAAATTCCCGGCCTCCGCCATATTCGGTGCCTTCAAGGATCTGCCCTTTTTCTACCTGACTGTGGCACTCCATACAGCCAGTAGCATTGATCAGGTAAGCACCGTAATTTATTCTGTCGGTACTGGGTGGCTTATTAGTGAAGGCGGCTGGTGCAGGCATAGTGTGGAGCAATAAGCTCACGGGAAAGTCCGCTTTAGAAGCCGGCACTACCTTCTCCACGGGATCGAGCGTTCGGAGGTAGGCAATAATGCTGTATATATCTTCCTTGTCCATTTTTCCAAAACGATGGTAGCCCATGATTGGGAAGAGCGCTCTTCCATCCTTGTTGACGCCCGTAGTGACCGCCCTCAAAATCTCACCATCTGTCCATTTACCCAGAGTGTAGGGCGTGATGTTGGGTGCATAGAATGTGCCGGGAAAGCCCATGGCGGGGTTGAATTCTTCACCCCCACCGCCAAATCCCTGGGGAGCAATGGGGCCCGCATAAAGTGACCAGTCACGCGTACTGTGGCAATCCATGCAAATCGTGACATGATTGGCCAGGTAACGGCCACGCTCAATTCTTTGCGGGGTACGTTCAATGGTAATATCAGCTGGAGGGCCGGTATCCGGAAGGGCCTTTGTCACATAAAGGACACCGGCAAACCCGAGGATGACAATGAACAGTAGGATGAGACCCGTAATTTTCAACGCTTTCATTTCAATGGTTTTATGACTGCCTGATTACAGGCGGCTGATTAAATAAATAACGCATGACATAAGGGGTTCTCCATCAGACCTGGAAATCGCATCTGACCTGGATATTGGTCAGGAGATATGAAATCATTTCGCGCATCAGTATCCCATCAAGATAGTCGGCAGATATTGTCCGCCGGTATCTTGTGGGCTTGCTTTACAGTCGGGAAATGACTTTATATTATTAGTGTCATCGGCAGCCTTGATAGTCAGGTGGCCCTGCTGATTTAATACAATAAACAAAGGGTAGACAATTTGGAGCGCGATGGATTTCGCTCCCCGTGTAAATTTTTGGCATATAGATCTGAAACCCTGATCAGCGATTGCGGACTGAACATAAACAAAGCCAAAGCTATATGGCATTGTACTCTCCGATGGAACGTAGTCCTGGTAGTGCATTGAAAGGTATTAGGGGTAATCAGGTCAGGACAAATGTATAATTCTTCCCGGATTCTGAATAAAGAAATTACTTAAAATTAACGTCCACCCGGGCGGGGTGACGCGAATTAGTCACGGCTGCGTCTACCCATGATGGTTGGATACAACCGGACTGTCGGGAGGGTATGATGTGAGTGGCTGCTTCAAACGCCGCCGAAAGGGCTTCGACGATCGGTTTGCAGAGGATATCGGGTTCATGCAGAGGCAGGCCGCCTGATCAGCATGGGATCCGTTTTTCTATGGATTCAATCCTTTTGACGTGATGTCGCATTTAGATGATAAATAAATGTTGCAACATGAAACATTGCGGTTTTTTTGTTCTTCCGCGACGTTCAGGTTGTTAATTTGAAAACACCACCTGGTTTGCATTCATGATTTCATCGGGATCGAGCGTGTGGCCGAGGTTGACGTATATCTTCTCCCGCACCTCAGCATTCCTGTTTTTTAAAATGTTAGCGGTCGCATAGACTCTTTCTACCGGTACGTGTGGGTCGGGATCGCTGCTTCCAAGGAAAAAAGGGGTCCGTTGAAAATCACCGGAATAATTTTCCGGGTAGATCTTGTCGCCGATTAGCCCCCCGGTGAAGGCAGCCACGCCGCCGTATTTATCGGCATTCCTTGTTACCCATTCCAATGCAAGACAGGCTCCCTGGGAAAAACCAGTAAAATAAATAGAGCTCGTTTTTTTCCCGATGGCAATCAGTTCCGATACGATCGTTGTCAACAGGTCGAGTGCGGAACTAAGCCACGGTTCATTTTTTGAGGGGATCGATAAAAAGGAATAGGGATACCAGGTGTTGTTGGTGGCCTGAGGGGCCAGCAGGGCATAATCCTTCACATTCAGGTATTCCGCCATCCCAAGAATATCCTGCGCAGACGCTCCGCGCCCATGAAGCATAATCAGGACCTTTTCTGCCTTTTCAAGCTGGGCACCACTGCTAATGATTTCTCGTTTGTGCATTATTCGAATTTTTTCCAGCTAAGGGTTACCGGCATTACTTGTTTTTCAATGGCCGGACGGTAAGGTTCATATTGTTCAGGCAACCTGAGACCGTTGCCCAGGTCTTCAGGACTTTCATCAATTAGGAATCCCGGCCCTCCCGTCGCCACTTCAAAGAGTACTCCACCGGGTTCCCTGAAGTAAATGGATGTGAAATAAGTACGATCCAATACAGGCGTAGGGCTCATTTGTGTGGAAGCGAGCTTTGTGCGGGCTGCCAGCTGCGATGTGTGATCGGCGGTAGCAAAGGCAATATGATGGACGGTGCCGCTTCCACCCAGGCCTTTGAGACTGTCTGGTGTGCAAAGGATGTCGACATAATTACCGGGGGCATCATCGGCTGCAAACCTGAAACGATTACCCTTTTCCGCTATTAGCTGGTGGTCCATGGTTCCGGTAAGAAGACCAGCCGTGCGTTCATAACCCTCTGCCCATATTTCTGCACCAAAGAAACCCCTGATGGAATGCTCCTTTGGAATATGTCCATAACTGAATCCCGTTCTTTTATCTCGATCATTGAAGACAAGTTCAATTCCCAGCCCATCCCTGTCTTCAAAATAGACGGCGGTCTCGTTGCCAAAACGATCAATCGGCGGTTTGTATGAGACCTGGAATCGCTTCAGCCTGGCCAGCCAATAATCCATGGAAGTAAGCGGTACGGAAAAACCAGTCGTGTTCACCATTCCCTTTCCATGACGTCCGCTAGCCAGGCCATGATAGGGGAAAAAGGTAAGGATAGTTCCGGGTGAGCCTGTTTCATCTCCATAGTAAAAATGATAGACTTCTGGCGCGTCGAAGTTGACGGTCTTCTTCACCAGCCTCAGCCCCAATATACCGGTATAAAAATCAATATTCTGCTGTGCATCCGAGGCCAGCGCTGTAATATGATGAATGCCTGTGATCAGTTTGTCCATGGATAAAAAAATTATTCCGCGCAGGGATTTCAAATATCGGCTAAAATTGGCACCGATGCTAAGAATCAGGCCCAGAGCCATACACCTGAATAAAAATATGGGATTTTCAGTCTCCGGATCGGTCAAAAGTGTAGCGAATGGGCAGTGGAAGCCGCTCATTCATATTTTACCTGGCAGGTATTGCAATAATAGGCCCTCCGCCTGGTTTTGCCAGGATAGCTCTTGGAGATCTCTGTTCCGTCGCGGGGGCATTTCTTTTTCGTATATACTTCCCAGTGAGCGGCGAGCTTGTTTGCTTTTTTCCATTCTAGAAACTGGAAGGAATACCTGCGTACCTCGCGGATCAACAGGTTGATCGACGTTGGAGGAATCAGACCGATTTTGCTTTCGGGATGGATCCTCGCGCGGAACAGCACTTCGTTTTTTATGATGTTGCCACTCCCGGAAAATATGTCCTGGTCGAGGAGTGAATCCACAATCATGGCATCCGGAATGGCTTTGAGTTTTTTCCTGGCGGCCGCCGCTGACCAGTGTTCGTTCATAATGTCTGCACTGAGATCATAGTATTCCTCAGGTGCCCCTTCAAAAATCTTTATGGCTGAGGTGTATATATTCAGTTCCTTTCCCCTGGCAAAGGTCAACCTGAGTTTTGGTTTAAGCTGCTTGCTGCTGTTGATGAAATAAGTACCAAACATCAGGAAATGAATTCGGACTGTAAAACCATCAAAACAGAAAAGGAGGTGCTTTCCCCAGCTGGTCATCCTCACTATTTTCTTTCCCGCCAGCCTTTTCAGGTCGATACCGGCTGATCCGGAGGCGGTAAGAATCTTTTTTCCAACAAAGACTTCGAGTTTTTCCTTTGCAATGATAATCGACGGACCTTCCGGCATAGCCTGAAATTTTGGATAATGGCATCAAAATTTATACCTCCCCAAATTAGCTTCAACCCTTAATTTTACAATTAATACGCACCAGCTTATGCCACAGGACAGAAACAGGCAGTTCCTCGATTTTGAAAAGCCCATAAAGGAGCTTTACGAGGACATTGAAAAACTAAAGCAGACTGCCGAGAAAAGTAAGGTGGACCTCGGGGATTCCATCATAAAGCTCGAAGAGCAGGTGATTGAAAAACGCAGGGAGATCACTGCCCACCTGACGCCATGGCAAAAAGTGCAGTTGAGCAGACATCCCGACCGGCCTTATACAAAGAAGTATATTGAAAAGATCTTCACCAATTTTGTGGAACTTTTCGGTGACAGGAATGTGAAAGACGATAAGGCGATGGTTGGTGGCTTCGGATCCCTGGACGGCCAGACGGTTATGATCATCGGACAGCAGAAGGGCAGCAATACCAAGATGCGTCAGCTTAGAAACTTTGGCATGGCCAATCCTGAGGGCTATCGCAAGGCGCTGAGATTGATGAAACTTGCCGAGAAATTCAACAAGCCGATCATCACACTGATTGATACACCCGGCGCATATCCTGGTCTGGAAGCAGAAGAAAGAGGACAGGGTGAAGCCATTGCGAAAAATATCTACGAGATGATCCGCCTAAAGGTGCCAGTGATCTGTGTGATCATTGGAGAGGGTGCTTCAGGTGGCGCATTGGGAATAGGTGTCGGCGATCGCGTGTTCATGCTCGAGAATGCCTGGTACACAGTTATTTCGCCTGAAAATTGCAGTTCGATACTTTGGAGGAGCTGGGATCAGAAAGAAAAAGCGGCAGAACAATTGAAGCTTACACCAGACCACATGCTGAACTTTGGACTGATCGACAGTATCGTCCCGGAACCACTCGGTGGCGCACACTGGAACTATGATGAAGCCGCCTCGCTGCTCAAGCCTTACCTGGTTAACACGATCAGGGAGTTGGAATCCATGAACGTTGAAGACCGTATCAACGAGAGAATTGTAAAGTTCGGGGGAATGGGATTCTGGGATGAAGTGAACGAGGAGGGAAACCTGGTTCCAAATAACACTAACAAATCAGCCTAAAAATAATAACTGGTATGTCGTTACGTGAAACATTGAAAGGAACGGGTGTGGCATTGGTTACCCCGCTGACGGCTAAAGGAACAATCGACCTCGATGCCCTCGGACGAGTTATTGATTCTGTGATCAACAATGGGGTAAACTATGTTGTCGCCCTCGGAACTACCGGGGAAGCCCCCACGCTTACTAATCCTGAAAAGCTGGACATCATCCAGCTGACTTACGAAAGAGTGAAAAACCGCGTGCCTGTAGTGATAGGCATTGGCGGTAACGACACCCGCGATCAGGTTTCCGATCTTGAATCGTTTCCGCTGGACAGGGCAACCGCCATTCTCAGCGCCAGCCCCTATTACAATAAACCTTCGCAGGAAGGCATCTTTCAGCATTACAAAATGCTGGCCGCCGCCTCGCCAAAGCCATTGATTTTGTATAATGTTCCAGGCAGAACTGCCAAGAATATGACAGCGGCTACCACTATCCGGCTGGCCAACGAAGTAGACAATATCGCAGGCACCAAAGAAGCCAGTGGGGATATGGCGCAATGTATGCAGATCCTCCGCGACAGGCCGGCAGACTTCCTGGTAGTGAGTGGCGACGATGCACTTGCCCTGCCGCAGATCGCTTGTGGAATGGACGGCGTGATCAGTGTAGCCGCCAACTGCTTCCCGAAAAAGTTCAGCGACATGGTGAGATTATCCCTCAGGGGAGAATTTGCCGCAGCTAAAAAAATTAATGACAGTCTTCTTGATGGCTATGAAATCCTGTTCGCGGAAAACAATCCGGCAGGTGTGAAAGCATTCCTCGCTGAGGCTGGTCTGATCAACAATTATCTTCGTTTGCCATTGACCCCGCTGAGCCTGGAACTGCATGAAAGAGTAAAAGAGTATTATGAGGAATATGTGACTAGCCAGTTGAAAGCAGTGAAATCCTAATACTCAAATATAATATGTCACCCCTTCCAAAGCGAGATCAGTGTCTGGAAAAAAGGACCTGGCTTCCTGTTCGAACTGGTCGAGTTTATCATATTTCGAACTGAAATGCCCAATCAACAGTCTTTTCGTGTGAGCAGCTTTAGCAAAAAGTGCCGCCTGTTCAGTAGTTGAATGAAATCTGGCGGCAGCGCGTTCGTTGAGGTCTTTGAGATAGGTGGTTTCGTGATAGATCATGTCTACTCCCGTGAGTTTTTCGGCTAGTGTTTCGTCATACATGGTATCGGCGCAAAAAGCGTAGGATTTCGGTTTGTGGACAGAGTCCGTGACAACCGCGTTGGGGATCCTTGTTCCTGAACCGTTGATGAAATCTTCCCCTTTCTTCAAACGATCAAAAAAAACTGCGGGCACATTGTGAATCCTCGCTTTGCCGATGTTCACTTTTCTCAGCGGTCGCACCTGTTCAAATAAGAAACCCCAGCACGGAACACGATGCATTGTAGGAAAACAACTGATCCGGTATTTTTCCGTTCTTACCAGCTCTCCCTCTCCTTCCAGTGGATGAAAGTGAAGGGTGAATGGCAGAGTTGATCCTGCCGCGAGAAACTGCAGATCCAGGATTTCCTTCAGCGGTGCCGGCGCATACAGATGGAGGTCGTTCTCGCGATTCAGTAACCCCATAGTATGCACAAATCCCGGCAGACCAAAATAATGATCGCCGTGCAGGTGTGAAATAAAAATATGATTGATCCTTCCCCACCGGATCTTGTATCGGGCCAGCTGCACCTGTGTGCCCTCACCACAGTCGACAAGGAAGAGCTGGTCTTCGAGTGTCACCAGTTGGGAGGTAGGGTGACGATCAAATGCCGGCAGCGCAGAATTGTTTCCAAGTATAGTTACACCTAGCAAAATGAAAAATTAAAAATTAAAAAATTATTCCTGTTTGATGGCTCGGATTGCAATGTGCTAATAACCAGGTTTTATGCTTTTTACTTTTTATAGATTGCAACCTCGTTTCTGCCATCGCTACTCTTCACTCCCCGGTACATGCCGGAAGTATTGAAAGTCATTACGGCATTGCCTTCATTGTCCACCCCGATCAACCCGCCATCCCCACCTATTTCCTTCAATTTATGATGAACCACCTCATTACAGGCTTCCTCAAGGCTCATACCCTTATATTCCATCAGGGCGCTGACCATGTGCGCTGCCACTATCCTGATGAATTTTTCACCATGGCCCGTACAGGAAATGCCGCAGGTCTTGTTGTTGGCATAGGTCCCGGCGCCAATCATCGGACTGTCACCAATCCTGCCATACTTTTTGTTTGTCATCCCACCTGTGCTGGTGGCTGCCGCAATATTGCCGTCCTTATCGCAGGCCACCGCACCCACCGTTCCGAATTTTTTTGCCCTCAGCAGCTCTTCGATTTTTTCATTGGTATGATCAAGGGCATAATTGTCCGAGTCTCGAATCGACTTCCACTGATCGTACCTGAATTGAGAAAAGAAGTATTCATCCGGTTCAAGTTTGATACCCTGCCTGATTGCAAAATCACCCGCACCCTTGCCGCTCAGAAAAACATGGTTACTGCTCTTCATTACTTCCGCGGCGAGCTCGATAGGATTGCGGACATTCCGTACTCCCGAGATCGCTCCGGCATTCAGGTCCTTGCCATCCATAATCGCCGCATCCATTTCCTGGATTCCTTTTTTTGTAAACACGGAACCACGCCCAGCATTAAAAAGGATATTGTCTTCCAGAACAACTATTGCGGCTTTCACAGCATTGATGGCAAGCCCTCCTTCTTCAAGAACACCATAACCCACATCAAGTCCTTCCCTGAGTCCTTCCTGGTAGGCTTGCTCGAGCTCGGGACTAAGATCCGCTTTGACCATTTGTCCCGCCCCTCCATGAATAACGATGGTGAAACGTCTCATCTTCTTCAGTGTTTTTGCATCACAAAAATTCTTATCAGTTCCTGAGCAAAAGCTGGCACTCTTCCAGCAGCTTTTGTTTGTTTATCGCCACTGTGCCCACTTCTTCACAGACCAGTCCGCCAGCGATATTGGCAATACTGGCCATCAGATCGATGTTGCGGGTGGAAGCATAGACCAGTGAGGCAACAGCAATAACGGTGTCGCCTGCACCCGATACATCCGCTATATTCCTTACGTGCGACGGAATGATCCTGCTGTTCATCCCCTGCCGGTAATACACTCCTTTCTCCGAAAGCGTAATAAAGGATATCTGGTGATTTAGTCTGGATAACAATTGAAGGTGTATCTCCGTGAGCACCTCTTCGTTGATATCATCGATCAGCATATTCAATCCTTCCTTCACTTCCTTGAGATTGGGTTTGAATATATCCACACCCTCATAGGCAAGGAAGTTTTTTCGTTTGGGGTCAACCGTGGTCAGTACACCATATTTTTTACACAGCGAGATAGTTTGCCTGATTACGTCCTCCGTGAGAACTCCCTTGTTGTAGTCTTCAAGGATTAGCGCTTTGGGTTTTTCTTCCTTCAGGTATTTTTCAACTGCATTCAGCAGCAATTTTTCTTCCGTGCCTTTCAGGTCGGCGGTAAGTTCTGAGTCCAGCCTCATCATTTGCTGGTTTCGGCTGATGATCCTGGACTTGCTGGTGGTGATCCTGCCTGGAACGGAGATCAGGTGATCCGTGCCAATACCATTTGTTCTGAAAAGATTCGACAGTGAGCTACCATCATCATCCTGCCCGATAACCGAAAGCACCGATACCGATGCGCCGAGGCAGGAAAGGTTAAGCGCTACATTGCCTGCACCTCCGATTCGGTATTCCTTATGATCAAGTGCAACTACGGGCACCGGAGCCTCGGGAGAGATCCTTTCAACATGCCCCCACCAATAGGTGTCCAGCATCACATCTCCCAGCACACCAATCTTAAATCCCGAAAAATCAGCAAATAGCTTTTGAAAATCCACTAGTTGTTGCATCCTTATGCAGTTTTTTTATTCTTTCCTGAGACAGCAATATAGTAGATCGGTACGCCGAGCAAAACTATGACTGCGCCCGGAAGTGTCTGGTCCTGCTGATATACGAACAATGCGCCGCATATCAGCAGGGCAATGATACAATACAGAATCGGAAGCACGGGGTAACCAAAGGCCTTGTAGGGGCGTGGATGATCCGGCATTTTTTTTCTTAACCGGAATATTCCAACCAGCGTAAGTACATAAAAGATAAGTACAACAAACACCACATAGGTAAGCAGCTGACTGTAGGTGCCGCTGAGGCAGAGCAGTGAAGTCCACACGCACTGTATCCAAAGTGCAAACTCAGGAACGCCATGACGGTTCAGTGTGCCGGTTTTCCTGAAGAAAAGGCCATCTTTTGCCATCGTGTAATACACGCGGGCGCCGGAAAGGATGAGGCCATTGTTACATCCGAAGGTGGACACCATGATCATCACGGCAATGATGATCGTGCCAGTGGGCCCGAATATTTTTTCTGAAGCTGCCAGTGAAACCCTGCCGTCCTTGGCCAGCGCTATCTCATCCAAATTGAGGACGCTCAGGTACATGAGGTTGGTGGCTACATAGATGGCTGTGACGATCAGGGTGCCAAGAAAAAGGCTAAGCCCGATATTGCGTTGGGGTTTTTTGATCTCCCCGGCGATAAAGGTTACATTGTTCCATGCATCGCTGGAGAATAGTGAACCGACCAGCGCACTGGCGAATAGGGGTACGATCGCCATTCCCGTCACCGCCTGCCAGCTGCCCGTTTCATTTGCTCCCATCCATTTACGCGCAGACCAGGCATCGGCCCAGTTGGCATCCCATATTTCGGATCTGGAGGCCAGAATGATTCCGAATATGATCAACGCAAAAAGAGAAAGCAATTTTGCGAGGGTGAAGGTGGTTTGAATCCACTTGCCTCCTTCGACTCCTTTGGTGTTCACATAGGTCAGAAACACTACCAGTATGATTGACACCACTGAGGCAGCGGAAATCTTCACAAATCCAAGATCAAGAAGAATGTTGGTGACGCTGAGTGAGGGAAAAATATAGGCCGCAAACTTTGCGAAAGCCACGCCCACGGCCGCGATTGTGCCCGTTTGGATCACCGCGAAGAAACTCCAGCCGTAGAGAAATCCTGTGAGTGGATTAAATGCCTCCCTGAGGTAGACGTACTGGCCGCCTGCTTTCGGGAACATGGCGCTCAACTCGCCGTAACTAACTGCGGCGGTCAGGGTAAGCAAACCGGTGAGCACCCAGGCAAAGATCAACCACCCGGCGGAACCCAGATAGGTGGTCATCTCTGTACTAACAATAAATATTCCGGATCCGATCATGGAGCCCGCGACAATCATGGTGGCATCAAGTAAACCGAGTCGGGGCTTGAAGGACGTGGATTCTGACATAACTCAAGTTAAAAGTCAAAAGTTAAAGCTTAAAAGTGGAAATTCTGACCATATTACCATGATGATCAACTTTAAGTCGAAGGTCAGAACTGAAATTGACAACACGATTATGAATTTCCCTATTTACTGCTTTTCGACTTTTTCTCCGTCTTGTAGAGGGTATTGAGTCCGTCGATCACCTCATCGGTGATGTTGTAGGCAGAGTCGCGGTAATAAAGCATGAACCCTGGTTCGTAAGAGAGGATGTAAGCATATTGATGCCGCTGATTGAAGTCTTTGAGATAGTCTTCGATCTTATTTCTCACGTCGGTCATCATATCGATCTGGCTTTTCTTGAGTTCCTGCTCAAGTGACATCTGACGTTCCTGGAATTTGCGCTGCATCTGCGCGAATTCGCGCTGAGCGGATTCTGACTCAGACTGGTTCATGGTAGGCCCTTTGGTTTGCAGTTCCTTGATCCGCTTCTGATAAGTATCCTGCAGGGTATTGAGCTGTGAGGTGATTGAGGCTTCGCGAGTTTTGAGTTCACCCGAAATATCTTTAAAATATTCATATTTCGCCTGAAGCGAGTCGATATCGAAATAGGCAATCCTGAATGCAGCGGAATCATGGTGATTATGCATCACCCCGGCTTTTTCTGTAGGTCTGGCAGATGAAAAATGGAGATAAAACAGCACTCCGACCAGCACCAGCGCAAGCACACTAAGTAGAGTAGAAATATTTTTCATCCTTCGGTTTTTGTGAATCTTAACCCTGCAATATAGAAAACTTAGAGGGGAATGTTTTGTTAAATGGAGTCCTGACAAGGGGTTGCAGCCGCTGACTATAACAAAAAAGTAGGAAGCTTTTACTTCCTACTTTTTTTTAATTTATCGGATCGTCCGAATCAGTTATTCTTCTTCATCGAAACTCATCGCTTCGCGTGTTGTCTGCAGCAGTTCATATTCTTCCTTGCTGCCTACAATCATGTTGTCGAAGTCTCTCAGTCCGGTACCGGCAGGAATCGGATGACCGGTGATCACATTTTCTTTCAGACCCAGCATGTCATCGGTCTTACCCTGAATGGCTGCCGAGGAGAGGACTTTGGTTGTTTCCTGGAAGGAAGCTGCCGAGATCCAGCTCTGCGTTCCCAATGATGCTTTGGTGATACCCAGCAATACCGGATGAGAGGTTGCAGAATTCGCGTCCCGGTAATCAACAGTCTTCCTGTCGGAACGGCGCAATACCGAATTCTCTTCCCGAATCTCCCTGAGGCTCACGATCTGACCAGCTTTCAGCTTGGTGCTTTCACCAGCTTCGGTGATTACCTTTTTGTCATAGATCCAATCGTTTTCTTCATTGAAGTCAAACCTGTCTTCAAGGTCTTCTTCCAGGAACCTGGTATCACCCGGATCAACGATTTCTACTTTCTTCATCATCTGCCTTACGATCACTTCAATGTGTTTGTCATTGATCTTCACACCCTGCAAACGATATACTTCCTGGATTTCATTTACTACGTATTCCTGAACTGCGAATGGACCCTTGATAGACAGGATGTCTCCCGGGGCAACCTGACCATCACTGAGTGAGGCACCGGCCTTGATAAAGTCTCCATCCTGAACAAGGATCTGACGGGTCAGCGGAACGAGGTATTTTTTAACGACACCATCTTTGGCCTCCACAACGATTTCGCGGTTACCACGTTTGATCGCGCCAAAAGATACCACACCGTCGATTTCACAAACGATGGCGGGGTTACCCGGGTTACGTGCTTCGAACAACTCGGTTACTCTTGGCAGACCTCCCGTGATGTCTCTCTGCATACGCAGCGTTCTCGGGATTTTCACCAGCACCTGGCCAGCTCTCACGTCTTCGGTTTCATCGACAACGATATGAGAACCCACAGGAAGGTTGTATGTTTTTATTTCTTTTCCTTCAACAATAAGGGTAGGTATCTTGGTCTTGTCCTTGGTTTCAATAACCACTTTCTCGCGGTGACCGGTTTGTTCATCGGCTTCTTCGCGGAAGGTTACGCCTTCGATTACATTTTCAGTTTTAATCTGACCTGCGATCTCGGCAACGACAACGTTGTTGAAGGGATCCCATGTGCAGATCACATCACCCTTCTTCACCTGCTGGCCGTCCTTAACAGAAAGCGTGGCGCCATAAGGAACGTTGTTAGTGATCAGGAGCCTGTCATTCTTCACATCGATGATCCTCACCTCACCGGTACGTCCGATCACCACAGGGATCTTGCCACTTTCAGCGCTTTCGGCAGTAACCGAACGCAGTCCGTCGAACTGAATGGTACCATCGAATTTAGCAGTAAGCGTAGATTCAACTGAAGCCGATCCTGCAACACCACCGACGTGGAATGTCCGGAGGGTCAGCTGGGTACCGGGTTCACCGATCGACTGGGCAGCGATGATACCCACGGCATCACCCTTCTGTGCCAGGTTACCTGTGGCCAGGTTCTTACCATAACATTTCACGCAAACACCTCTCTTGCTTTCGCAGGTAAGTACTGAGCGGATCTCAACAGTTTCAATGCCGGTTTCTTCGATCTTCTTGGCGATGTAATCAGTTATCTCGTCACCTGCATTGACAATGATATTATCAGTAGCGGGGATGTAGATATTATGCAGTGAGGTACGGCCGACGATACGGTCGAGTAATGGTTCAACTACTTCTTCGTTATCCTTTAATGCACTGATGGCGATACCACGGAGCGTGCCGCAATCTTCTTCGGTGATTACCACATCCTGAGCCACATCCACCAAACGACGGGTAAGATAACCCGCATCGGCAGTTTTCAGGGCCGTATCGGCAAGACCTTTACGTGCACCGTGGGTTGATATGAAGTAATCCAATACATTCAGTCCGCCCTTGAAGTTGGAGAGGATCGGATTCTCAATGATTTCGCTTCCAGATGACCCGCTCTTTCTTGGTTTGGCCATCAGACCCCTGATACCGCAAAGCTGTTTGATCTGTTGCTTGGAACCACGGGCACCGGAATCAAGCATCATGTACACAGAGTTGAAACCCTGTTTGTCCTGGCTTAGTTCGCGGATAAGCGTTTCCGTTATACGGGTATCTACCCTAGACCAGATGTCAACGATCTGGTTGTAACGTTCATTATTGGTGATCAGACCCATGTTGTAGTTGTCCCAGACCTCATCAACTTCGCCCTTGGCGTTGTCGAGCACTTCTTCCTTGATGGAAGGAATGATAAGGTCATTGATGTTGAAGGACAGACCACCCTGGAACGCCGTTCTGAATCCGAGCTGCTTGATGTCATCAAGGAACTTGGCTGTTTTCGGAACGTTGGTGATATTGATAATGTCTCCGATGATCTCCCTCAGGTTCTTCTTGGTCAGCAGCGCATTGATGTATCCAACTTCCCTGGGAACCGACTGGTTGAAGATCACACGGCCTACCGTAGTTTCTATGAGTTTCCTGGTGATGGTTCCTTCATTGGACCGCACATCGGCTTTCACCTTAATCCATGCATGAAGGTCAACACGGTCTTCATTGTAAGCTATAATAACTTCTTCGGCGGAATAAAAGTGCTTTCCTTCACCTCTGACGATCTCATCACCGATGGTTTTCTTTCCCTTGGTGATATAATAAAGTCCCAATACCATGTCCTGTGAAGGCAGGGTGATGGGAGTTCCGTTTTGGGGATTTAGAATATTATGTGAGGCCAGCATCAGTAGCTGCGCTTCAAGTACTGCAGCATTGCTGAGCGGTACGTGAACAGCCATCTGGTCACCGTCAAAATCGGCATTGAACGCCGCGCACACAAGTGGGTGCAGCTGGATTGCCTTACCCTCGATGAGTTTGGGCTGGAAGGCCTGGATGGAAAGTCTGTGAAGTGTCGGTGCTCTGTTCAGCATGATCGGGTGACCCTTCAGAATGTTTTCGAGAATATCCCAAACGATCGCTTCCTTCTTGTCTACCAGTTTTCTTGCGCTCTTTACGGTCTTCACAATGCCTCTTTCGATCAGCTTGCGGATGATGAAGGGTTTGAACAGTTCAGCCCCCATGTCTTTGGGAAGACCGCACTCGTGTAGTTTCAGTTCGGGGCCTACTACTATTACAGAACGACCGGAATAGTCAACACGTTTACCGAGAAGGTTCTGACGGAAACGACCCTGTTTACCTTTCAGTACATCAGACAGTGATTTCAGCGCCCTTCCGCCTTCGGCCTTAACGGCGTTTGACTTCCTGGAGTTATCGAATAATGAGTCAACGGCTTCCTGCAGCATCCTCTTTTCATTTCGAAGGATCACTTCCGGCGCTTTGATCTCGAGCAGCCTTTTCAGACGGTTGTTCCTGATGATGACCCTGCGGTACAGATCGTTCAGATCTGAAGACGCGAAACGACCGCCATCCAGTGGAACGAGCGGACGAAGTTCGGGCGGGATCACCGGTATGTATTGCATTACCATCCATTCGGGACGGTTGGTAATTCTTGTATTTGCTTCGCGGAATGATTCCACGATGCTGAGTCTTTTAAGCGCATCTGCCTTACGTTGCTGCGATGTTTCTGTTGCAGCGGCGTTACGCAGGTCGAACGACAACTGATCGAGGTCGATCCTGGCGAGCAGGTCATGAACTGATTCAGCGCCCATCTTGGCGATGAATTTCTGTGAATCCTCGTCTGGCAGGTACTGGTTATCCTTGGGCAGGTTTTCCAGAATTTCCAGGTATTCTTCTTCGGTTAGGAGATCGCCTCTTTTCAGGTTCTTGTCTTCGCGGATACCAGCCTGGATCACTACATATCTCTCGTAGTAGACAATGCTTTCCATTTTTTTGGAACTCATGCCAAGGAGGTAACCAATCTTGTTTGGAAGGCTCTTGAAGTACCAGATGTGTACGATGGGCACAACCAGTTTGATATGGCCCATGCGTTCCCGGCGCACTTTCTTTTCGGTAACCTCAACACCGCAACGGTCGCAGACGATCCCTTTGTAACGGATACGTTTGTATTTTCCGCAGGCGCACTCATAGTCCTTTACAGGACCAAAGATGCGTTCGCAGAACAATCCGTCCCTTTCGGGCTTGTATGTGCGGTAGTTGATTGTTTCGGGCTTCAGCACTTCGCCATAGCTGCGTTCCAGGATGGAATCAGGTGAGGCGAGGCCGATTGTTATTTTAGAAAATGTGGCTCTTGGACGATTTTCCTTTTTGATTGCCATATTTGTTATTTGTTTTTAACGCTAAACCAAAAAAAATGTTTATTTAAAAACGCAAAGTTGCGAATGCTATCTGGTGTTAAATCTAAATCGGTACTCTGCAAATTGTAACTTCTGAATTGCGATCTTTGATCTTTAATCTTTGCGTTTTGTGGGTAATCATTATTCAAATTTAAGATCCAATCCCAGTCCCCTCAACTCATGTACGAGTACATTGAATGATTCAGGAATGCCGGCCCTTGGAATATTATCGCCTTTCACGATCGCTTCGTAAGTCTTGGCGCGGCCGATGATATCATCTGATTTAAGTGTGAGCAATTCCTGCAGGATGTTTGATGCACCGTATGCTTCCAGTGCCCAGACTTCCATTTCTCCAAAACGCTGTCCACCGAACTGGGCCTTACCACCAAGAGGCTGCTGCGTGATCAGACTGTATGGTCCGATACTTCTTGCGTGCATCTTGTCGTCAACCATGTGGTGAAGCTTGATCATATAGATCACACCAACGGTTGCCTTCTGGTGGAATTTCTCTCCGGTTTCTCCGTCATACAGGTAGGTATGACCGAAGAGCGGAAGATTTGCCTTGGCGATGTTCTCAGCGATTTCCTCAACGGTAGCACCGTCAAAGATCGGAGTGGCGAACTTCAGTCCCAGTTTCAGACCTGCCCAACCGAGAACAGTTTCATAGATCTGTCCCAGGTTCATACGGCTCGGCACACCAAGCGGGTTGAGCACAATGTCAACAGGTGTTCCGTCTGCAAGGAATGGCATATCCTCTGCACGAACGATCTTCGCCACGATACCTTTATTACCATGTCGTCCGGCCATCTTATCTCCCACTTTCAGCTTACGCTTTACTGCGATGTATACTTTTGCAAGTTTCAAAACACCTGCAGGTAATTCATCACCTATGGATATGTTGAACTTTTCTCTTTTATAACGTCCCAGTTCCTCGTTGTACTTAATATTGAAATTGTGCAGAAGTGTATTGATCTGGTTGTCGATCTTCTCATCTCCAGTCCAGCCCAGTGGATTCACATTCTGATAGTCGATGGTAGAAAGGTTCTTGGCGTTAAACCTTGCGCCCTTGCCAATCTGCATTTCACCGAAGTTATTGGTAACACCGGTAGAAGGTTTGTCCTTCAGCAGCGTCTGCAGTTTGTTAAGCAGGAGTTCCTTCAGGTCCTCGACATTTCTTTCGTGGATCTTTTCCAGTTTCTCCAGCGATGCCTTCTCACGGATCTTAGCGTTCTTGTCTTTCTTGGCTCTCTGGAAAAGTTTTTTGCCGATCACCACACCTTCTACTCCGTTGGGAGCTTTCAGTGAAGCATCTTTCGCATCGCCGGCTTTGTCGCCAAAAATGGCGCGAAGCAATTTTTCTTCCGGAGTAGGATCGCTTTCACCTTTTGGTGTGATCTTACCGATAAGGATGTCTCCTTCCTTGATAGCCGCGCCGAGACGGATGATGCCGTTTTCGTCGAGATCCTTGGTGGCTTCTTCAGAAACGTTTGGAATATCCGGAGTCAGTTCTTCTTCTCCGAGTTTGGTGTCCCTTACTTCCAGTTCATATTCGGAAATATGCACTGAAGTAAACAGGTCTTCTCTAACTACTTTTTCATTGATTACGATCGCATCTTCGAAGTTGTACCCTTTCCATGGCATGAATGCCACCTGCAGGTTTCTTCCAAGAGCAACTTCGCCACGCTGAACAGCATAACCTTCTGTGAGGAAATCACCTCTTTTCACACGCTGACCTTTCTTAACCGCAGGACTGTGGTTGATACAGGTCTCCTGGTTGGTCTTAATGAACTTGGTCAGATTGTATATCTGAAGATCATCTTCGAAGCTCACGAGTCTTTCGGCTTCTGTTCTGTCGTAACGGACATGTATTTCCTTGCCATCGACATATTCCACTACACCTTCTCCATCGGAGAGGATCTGTACACGCGCATCACGGGCAGCCTTTGCTTCCAAACCTGTTCCAACTATCGGTTGTTCAGGACGGATGAGCGGCACAGCCTGACGTTGCATGTTCGAACCCATCAGTGCACGGTTGGCGTCATCGTGTTCAAGGAAGGGAATCAGGGAAGCACTCAAACCAACGATCTGGTTGGGAGCTACGTCCATGAACTCTACTTCATTTTTCTCCAGGATAGGGAAGTCACCGGTTTGCCTTGAGCTGACCTTGTCTTCCGCGAATTCTCCTTTATCATTCAATGGCGCACTCGCCTGGGCGATCTTGGCCACGTCTTCTTCTTCTGCGCTCAGGAAGGTGAGCTTCTTCAATTCTACCTTTCCTTCACTGACCCTGTGATACGGCGTTTCGATGAAACCCATTTCATTGATCTTGGCGTGCACACAAAGTGTGGAGATCAGCCCGATATTCGGACCTTCCGGTGTTTCAATGGTACAAAGACGACCATAGTGTGAATAGTGAACGTCACGTACTTCAAAGCCAGCGCGTTCCCTGCTCAAGCCACCGGGTCCGAGCGCGGAGATACGACGCTTGTGCGTGATCTCACTCAGTGGGTTGGTCTGATCGAGGAACTGTGATAACTGTGAGGTACCAAAGAATGAATTGATGACGGATGACAATGTTCTGGCGTTGATAAGGTCAACCGGTGTGAACACCTCATTGTCGCGAACGTTCATCCTTTCACGGATGGTTCTGGCCATACGGGCCAGACCTACGCCGAACTGCGCATAGAGCTGTTCGCCCACGGTACGCACACGACGATTGCTCAGGTGATCGATGTCGTCAATTTCGGCCTTTCCATTGGTCAGGCGCACGAGATACTTGATGATCTCGATGATATCTTCCTTCGTTAATGTTTTCTGTTCGATAGGATAGTTGAGGTTCAGCTTCCGGTTGATTTTATATCGACCAACTTCACCGAGATCATATCTCTTGTCGCTGAAGAACAACTTGTCGATGATGCCCCTGGCTGTTTCATTATCCGGAGCATCGGCACCACGCAGCTGACGATAGATGTGCTGAACGGCTTCCAGTTCGGAGTTCGATGTATCCTTATTGAGAGTATTGTAAATGATGGCATAATCGCCGCCCACATCTTCTTTCTGGATGAACACGCTTTTCACGTCCATCTCTGCGATCATCTCGATCGCTTCCTCATCGAGTACAGTATCACGTTCCAGAACGATTTCGTTACGCTCAATGGAAACCACTTCGCCGGTGTCCTCATCTACAAAGTCTTCAACCCAAGTTCTTAGAACGCGCGCGGCAAGTCTCTTGCCAAGGTATTTCTGGAGGGCTTTCTTTTCAGACTTCACCTCGTCGGCCATGCCGAAGAGTTCAAGAATGTCCTTGTCTGTTTCAAAACCAATCGACCTCAGCAGCGTAGTCACCGGAAATTTCTTCTTCCGGTCGATGTACGCGTACATGACATTGTTGATGTCGGTGGCGAACTCCATCCATGCACCCTTGAAAGGGATCACACGGGCGGAATATATCTTGGTGCCGTTTGGGTGAATAGACTGCCCGAAGAACACTCCAGGTGAGCGATGCAGCTGGGAAACAACTACGCGTTCAGCACCATTGATCACGAAAGTGCCGCGAGGGGTCATGTAAGGTATGTTTCCAAGGAATACATCCTGAACGATCGTCTGGAAATCCACATGCTCTTCGTCGTTACAGCTCAGTCGCAGCTTGGCCTTCAATGGAACCGCATAGGTAAGCCCTCGCTCCATACATTCTTCAATGGTGTAACGGGGCGGATCGATAAAATAGTCCAGGAACTCAAGCATGAAAATATTCCTGGTATCTGTGATCGGAAAATTCTCTTTGAATACCTTAAACAATCCTTCGATATTGCGTTTATCCGGCGTGGTCTCAAGCTGGAAAAATTCCTTAAAAGACTGAATCTGAACCTCTAAGAGGTCAGGCGCGTCTGAAAGATTCTTTGTTTTTCCGAAGTTTACCCTAGTTTGCAATTTTGTTGAAGACATATCTTTTAAACTCGGTTTAATTTATACTAACTCCAAAATCGTATACAGACAAAAATATTACAGGAGAATCTTAGTCAATTCTCTGTAATACAATTAGTAAGCTATGTAAATACGGTCGTTGATAACTTACGGTCGGCGATTTTCAGTGTGAAATTTGGACGGCAAAGGTAAGGAATAAACACAAACAAACAACAGAGACGAGAAAGAGGAACAGGAACAGTAAGAGGAAACAGGAACAGAAACAGCAATACATGGCAATCCAGGAACAGAAAGATATCATCCACCTCATTTCATCCACTTCGCAGATGTCCCGACACGAAGTGCGGGGCCCGCTCAAACCTTACTTGCAGTGTGGGCTCATTCCCGGAACGAACTCCGTTGCAGCTATCTAAATGACTTGTTAATTTATGGCCGATTGGGCAAATCCCCCTTGCTACCTTCCTTCTGTTTCTGTTCCTGTTCCTGTGTCTGTTTCTGTTCCTGTTTCTGTTCCTGTTCCTGTTCCTGTTCCTGTTCCTGTTCCTGTTTCTGTTCTGTCTGTTCCTGTTCCTGTTCCTGTTTCTTGTTTCTTCTGTTCCTGTTCTTTTCTGTTTCTCCGCTCTGATTAATTATTAATCATGATGGCATACTTCTCCTTTTGCTGGGGAAACAGGTTTTCAATAACCAGTGAGGCGCAACCCATCAGTCCGGCACGTTGGCTGAGATCCGAGATGATGACCCTGGTGCTGCTTCTCAGCCGGGGTATGCTGTACTTGTTTAGGCCCTGTTCGATGGGTGTCATGATATAATGATTGGCCCTCGCCAGTCTGCCGCTGATCACTATCAACTCGGGGTTAAGGATATGCATCAGAACTGCGAGTCCCTTACCCAGGTTATATCCTATCTGTGAAAGGATCTGAACCGAATAGGGATCGCCATGGTTGGCGGCTTCGATAACGAGATCGGCCTCGAGTTTTTCAAGTTGCTCATTCTTCAGATTCGACAACGAACTGAGCTTCCCTTCACTGATCCCTTCCCTGGCCAGACGAGCGAGCGCGATGGCAGAGGCCTCAGTTTCAAGGCAGCCTTGTTTGCCGCAGGAGCAAAGAATCCCATTGTCGTTCATCGGGATGTGGCTGAATTCGCCCGCGAAACCTGCATGGCCATGAAATAATTCACCATTCAGTATCATTCCCAATCCTACTCCCCAGCTCGCGTTTACAACCAGGGCGTTTCGTTTCCCTTTCGCAAAGCCAAACTTGTGTTCACCCAGCGCCAGCACGTTGGAATCGTTTTCGATAAATACCGGAAGTCCGAGTTCCTTAGTCAGATACCCGCGGATGCCATTTTCCGCATCACAGAAATATGTATGATTGAGCCCTTTTGGTATGTCAATCATTCCGGGCATGCCAATGCCTACACCCAGGATGGCGGACTCGGCGACCTTTGAATCCCTGATGTATTCCTGAATCATCACACAAAACGCCCGCGTTACTTCGGGGTCATTGGACAGTTTCAGTGGTACCGTTTGCGGCTCCACTACGTGTTCACATTGGAGGTTAAGTATTGCCAGGCGGGTATAGTACTGGTCTACAAAAACAGCCAGAATGCAGCCAAACTCCTGGTTGAGTCCGTATTGCACAGGTTTTCTGCCGCCGTTTGAATTACCCTGCCCCCTAACTTCAACGATCTTGTGGTCCCTGAGGTTGTCGAGCAGCGCAGAAACTGTTGGTGTGCTGAATTCCGTGATACGACTCAGTTCAAGATTGGAATGACTGGAATTATAGAAAAGACTTTTGATGATTTTCCTGATGGCAAAACCCTGTTTGTCGGTGGAGTTGGTAAAAATGACTTCCAGCCTTGCTGGGGTTTTGGAATGGAGCATTGGCAGCTGTTTTGGAAACGCGCCATAATATTAACATAAAGTTTTTAAAATAGATTAAAAACTAAAAATTGTTGAGAGAAAATTTATTAAAACCTCATTCTCTCCGACGCCTTTTTTTGACAAGAAAACGAATGGACAAAAAAAAGTGACCTCCTCAGAGGTCACTTATACTATTTACGAATTTGCTTTATTGAACTTCAACCTCGGCACCTGCTTCTTTCAGCTTGGCAACCAGGGTATCGGCATCGGCCTTGCTTACACCTTCTTTAATGGGCTTTGGAGCGCCATCTACAAGGTCCTTAGCTTCTTTGAGTCCAAGGCCGGTGAGATCCTTGACGATCTTCACCACATTGAGTTTGTTAGGGCCTGCTGCCTTGAGAACTACGGTGAATGCTGTTTTTTCTTCAGCTGCGGGGGCTGCGGCACCGCCTGCTGCGGGACCTGCAGCTACTACTGCTGCTGCAGCGGGTTCGATTCCGTACTCTTCTTTCAGGATCGCTGCTAATTCGTTTACTTCTTTTACAGTCAGGTTGACTAACTGTTCTGCGAATGCTTTTAAATCTGCCATGGTTTTGATTTTTTTCCACCTTCAGGGCTGTTGGCTCCGGTGGATTTGTTATTAAAAAAAAGGTTAATTCGCGCTTGCTTTGGTCTCGAGTGCCTTCAGCAATCCGGCCAGTTTGTTGCCGGCATTCAGGCCACTGAGCACATTCTTTACCGGCGACTGAAGGAGGCCGATAAGTTCTCCGAGCAGATCCTGCTTGCTTTTCAGCGTGGTCAGTCCCTTAAGCTGATTGTCGCCACTGTACACGTCGCCATCGATGAAGGCGGCCTTCAGCAAAGGTTTTTCGTTGTTATTTTCCCTCCTGAAACTGCTGAGGATCAGGGCGGGCTCCTTCGCGTTCTCGGAGAACATGAGGGCGGTGACACCGTGGAGTGATTCGTACACATCAGCGAAACGGTCTTTATTCAGGGACTCGAGTGCTTTTTTGATCAGTGTGTTCTTTGCCACCTTCATCTCCACCTGCTTGTTGAAGCAGATGCCGCGGAGCTTGTTTACCTGGGCAACTGAGAGCGCTTCGGTATTGGTTATATAGAAATTGGAGTACTGCGAAAATTTATCCTTCAGCACTTCAATTACTTCATTTTTTTCTTGCTTGTTCATAACTGAGAGTTTGTCCCGTTGAGCGGATTAGTTCATTAATGATTTGGTGTCGACAGCGATGCCGGGGCTCATGGTAGAGGCCATGAACACGCTTTTCAGGTAGGTGCCCTTTGAGGAAGAAGGTTTGGCCCTGATGATCGCGTTGATCAGTTCATTGCTGTTTTCAGAGATCTTCTCAGGTGTAAAGCTTACCCTTCCTATGGAGGCGTGGATGATACCTGCCTTGTCTACTTTAAAGGCGATCTTTCCACCTTTAACCTCATTGACAGCCGCTGCTACATCATTTGTTACTGTTCCGGTCTTTGGATTTGGCATCAGGTTTCTCGGGCCGAGTATTTTACCCAGTTTACCAATCTTTGGCATTACGGAAGGTGTCGCCACGATCACGTCCACATCTACCCATCCGCCTTCTATTTTCTGAATGAATTCGTCCAGTCCTACATAATCAGCCCCAGCAGCTCTTGCATCAGCTTCCTTGTCGGGGTTACAGAGCACGAGCACACGTTTTGTTTTACCAGTTCCATGGGGCAGGTTTACCGTACCCCTGATGGCCTGATCTGCTTTTTTGGGATCGACGCCCAAACGGATATGAAGATCAACGGAAGCATCGAACTTAGTTGTATTCACGTCTTTCACCAGGTTAGAGGCTTCCTTGAGAGAATACATTTTGTTCTTGTCGACCTTTGAGTCTATTGCTTTTCTTTTTTTTGCAAGTCCCATTGTAATTCGTTTTTATCCTTTTCGGTTAATTATTTGCCCATGGTGCTGTACCGTCGACGGTAATACCCATGCTTCGCGCTGTTCCTGCCACCATCTTCATGGCGCTTTCCACAGTAAAACAATTGAGATCGCTCATCTTGTCTTTGGCGATGGCTTCTACCTGATCCCAGTTTACCTTGCCAACCTTGCTGCGATTGGGTTCCTTGGAACCAGATTGCAACTTGGCCGCTTCCAGCAACTGTATGGACGCGGGCGGAGTTTTGATGATAAAATCGAAGGACTTGTCGGTGTAAACAGTAATTAGAACAGGAAGTACTTTACCAGGTTTGTCCTGGGTGCGGGCGTTGAACTGCTTACAGAATTCCATGATGTTCACGCCCTTTGAGCCGAGTGCGGGACCTACAGGAGGTGCAGGATTAGCCTGACCGCCTTTTACCTGCAGCTTTACAAAGCCGCTGATTTCTTTTGCCATAATAATTTTTTTTTGGTGTTAACGTGACGCTCTGCGCGGCACTCCCAATCCAATAAGATCTTGCACCTTATTTGGGGGACGCAAAGATAAGAAAATAATTTATGAGATTTTTATTTTTTATAATTATTCTACGTAGCTTTTACCTCTGTATTAATGACTAACGCAATTAAATTTTTACCACAACAAAACTCATCCTAATTATGGCCAAAGCAAAGAAAAAAGCCGCTAAGAAAGCTGCGCCGAAGAAAGCAGTGAAAAAAGCTGCCAAAAAAGGGGCTAAAAAAGCGGCTCCTAAGAAAGCTGCCAAAAAAGGGGCAAAAAAAGCGGCGCCAAAGAAAGCGGCCAAAAAGAAATCCGCGCCCAAAAAAGGAGCCAGGAAAGCAGCTCCGAAGAAGAAATCTGCTCCTAAAAAAGCTGCTCCCAGGAAAGCTGCTACAAAGAAATCAGCACCAAAGAAATCGGCTCCAAAGAAAAAATCCGCACCCAGAAAGTCCACTCCGGCCAGGAAGAACTCCGCAACTGATAACGGCAGTTCACTCCCTACGGCGTCCGAAACCGGCAATAGCGATTTTCCAATGGAATCGCCTACGCCAGAAAGCGAGAACAACTAAGCAGTCTGATAAAATTAAAGCCTCCTGGATTCAGGAGGCTTTTTTATGTTTGCCTGTCAGGGAAATAGCCTTGCGAAAGCCGGAACGCTGGTCTCAGACAAGTTTTTCTACCTGCATGTAGTTCAGTTCCACTGGTGTGGAGCGTCCGAAGATCTTGACGGTCACTTTGAGTTTCTTCTTCTCATCGTTCACTTCTTCGATCATACCATTGAAGTCGTTGAATGGACCTTCAATGATTTTGATGGTTTCCCCAACGATAAATGGCTCGCTCATGCTTACTCCGCCTGCTTCGGCCATCTCATCCATTTTACCAAGCATCTTGTTCACCTCGGCCTTTCTTAGTGCGATAGGGTCTTCCTTACCCAGGAAATGGATGACATTGGTGGTGTTCTTTATGGCATCGCGCAGGTCGTCGGATAATTTCCCTTCGATCACCTCGATCATCACATATCCGGGATAATAGTTTCTTTCCCGCATCACCTTCTTGCCATTCTGCACTTTGTACACTTTCTCTACCGGCAGAAATACCTGTTTCACTACCTCACCCCACCCCCCGCGGGATATTTCCTTATCAAGGTATTCCTTAACTTTTCTTTCCTTACCGCTCACAACCCTAAGCACGTACCATTTGGTTTCAACTAGCTGTACTGCGGGTTCCTGCTGTTGTATTGTTTGATTTTCCATCATGCAAAAAATGAATATATTAATTTCAGACCCGACTGCGCAATCAGGTCCATGGCCCAAACTACTGCGGTGATCAGCACCGTTGCAGACAATACGATCAGGGTCGATTGTTGCAGCTGTGGCCAGGTAGGCCAGGTGACCTTTTCAAACAGTTCCTTGTACGATTCCTTAAAATATCCGGTGACCTTGTTCATAAAAATGTTGTTTCAGAATATCTGCACGGGCACTAGGATTCGAACCCAGATCAAAGGTTTTGGAGACCTCTATTCTACCATTGAACTATGCCCGTAGAAAGCCAAAAGCTATCCCGCAGAGCAAGACAGCTTTTAGTTGAATGTTATTCAAAGTTAAAAATTAAAACTTAAAAATTAAAGAGGGATATGGCTGGTTAGCGAAAAAGGACGCGGTCAGCCCGAATACCATTTCTAATTTTTAACTTTTGATCTTTAATTTATTTCAGGATCTCAGTAACCTGACCCGCTCCCACTGTACGGCCGCCTTCACGAATCGCAAATTTCAAACCTTTTTCCATCGCGATCGGCTGGATCAGTTTAACAGTAAGGTTGGTGTTGTCACCAGGCATTACCATTTCAGTTCCTGCGTTCAGTTCAACTTCGCCAGTTACGTCGGTAGTACGGAAATAGAACTGTGGACGGTATTTGTTAAAGAATGGGGTATGACGACCACCTTCTTCCTTGCTTAATACATAAACCTCACCCTTAAATTCGGTGTGGGGAGTGATGGATCCTGGTTTGCAAAGCACCATACCCCTGCGGATCTGGGTTTTTTCAATACCACGGAGCAACAAGCCTGCATTGTCCCCGGCTTCGCCGGAATCCAGCAGCTTGCGGAACATTTCCACGCCAGTAACTGTAGAAGTAAGCGGGGCTTCCATCAGACCTACGATCTCGATTCCTTCTCCCACTTTAATACGGCCTCTTTCGATACGACCGGTAGCTACTGTGCCACGACCAGTGATCGAGAACACGTCTTCCACGCTCATCAGGAAGGGCTGATCAACCGGACGGGGAGGCAGGGGAATATAGGTGTCCACTGCTTCCATCAGTTCATCGATGGCCTTTATCCATTTGTCTTCTCCGGCAAGCGCACCGGTAGCAGAACCCTGGATGATGGGCGTGTTGTCGCCATCGAAGCCATATGAGGTAAGGAGTTCGCGGATCTCCATTTCAACCAGTTCCAGCAATTCGGGATCATCAACCAGGTCAACCTTGTTCATGAATACAACTATACGTGGAACACCTACCTGGCGGGCCAGGAGAATGTGTTCTTTAGTCTGAGGCATTGGTCCGTCTGTGGCGGCCACAACTAAAATAGCACCGTCCATCTGGGCAGCACCCGTGATCATGTTTTTCACATAGTCGGCGTGACCAGGACAGTCAACGTGCGCATAGTGACGATTTTTCGTCTGGTATTCAACGTGCGCTGTATTGATAGTGATACCCCTTTCTTTCTCCTCCGGAGCAGCATCGATTTCATCATATTTCTTTGCTGTTGCCATACCCCTTGATGCCAGGATGCTGGTGATTGCAGCGGTCAGGGTAGTCTTGCCGTGGTCAACGTGACCGATAGTGCCAACGTTCACGTGTGGTTTGTCCCTCTTAAAAGTCTCTTTTGACATTTTATGTGTTTTTAGTTGTGGGTATTATTACTTAAAAAAACTGAGCCGTTAGTGAGAATCGAACTCACGACCTCTTCCCTACCAAGGAAGTGCTCTACCCCTGAGCTACAACGGCGTTACTCAGCTGTACAGCACTTGTCAGTTTGCAGTCTGTTTGCCAACAGATCATTCTGCAGCTTACAAATGCCATTGCAAACTGAACTGAGCGGGAGACCGGGCTCGAACCGGCCACCTATAGCTTGGAAGGCTATCGCTCTACCAAATGAGCTACTCCCGCTTTCAAAGTCCTCCTTCACTGTCATCCAGTGATGAGGGATTGTATATTTTCCGAACCCAGACCGCAGTGTTGATCGACGCGAAGCAGCCAAAGGTGGTGTTACTCGCCTTCGCTGCTATTCAGCTTCGGCGAGCGTAGCCCGCCATAGTCGCGAGATTGCGGGGTGGGCAAGGATGGATTCGAACCACCGAACTCCGAAGAGAACAGATTTACAGTCTGTTGTCGTTGGCCACTTGACTACTTGCCCATTTAGAGCCACCTGCTGGAATCGAACCTGCGACCTACTGATTACAAATCAGTTGCTCTACCAGCTGAGCTAAGGTGGCGATCTGAGGTATCGGTAAATAAATGATCAGCAATTTTAAAAGAACTTTCCCCAGAAAGCAGGGTTTACTACCGCTTTTTTTGGGAAGGCAAAGGTAAACGAATTTGTTAAATCCCGAAATTTTGAAAAAAGAATTTTTACCATGCCGGAGATCTCCCGCTAACCCAGCATTGGCAAGCATTCTAACCCTCCCAACCTAATGAAAAAAACCTCCTGGCGGAGGTTTTCATTGATCAGGCAATATGTTTCTCTTTTTGTCTCTTGATCTGAGTAACCAAAGAATCCAACGCATTGTCAAAGGATTCTTCAAATGATTTGGAGGAAGATTTTACGAAGAACTGGTATCGTGGAATGTGAACCCTGATCTCGGCGATCTTGTCTTTTATATGATGAACTACATTGTCAAGCTTTAAATAAACATCGACCTTGATGATACGGTCGTGGAAGGTCTGAAGCTTTTCTAACTTACGGTTTACGTATTCCGTTAGTTTGACGTCAGGACTGAACCTCACAGTTTGAATGTTTACGTTCATGTTGTCGTAATTTTTACAGTGAAAAAATAAATAAAAGAACTTCGTTTACGGGGTCCTTGAAGATACGCCGACAACCTGCTTTTTCCAAAAAAACTGCACCGGAAAAAAACACCTTTTTGAACCGTAATTACCCCTTAGGATGTGCGGTTTTATGCACATTTTTCAGCTTCTCTATCGTATTGTGCGTGTAGATCTGGGTCGATGATAAACTGGCGTGCCCAAGCAGTTCTTTTACCGCATTCATCTCGGCTCCATTGTTACTCAGATGGGTGGCAAAACTGTGCCGGAGCACGTGCGGACTTTTCTTGCTGATGGTAGTGATCAGCTGAAGATATTTGTTGGTGACCCTGTATATATATTTCGGATAAAGCTTCCGTCCCGACGCCGTAACCAGTAGCACCTCAAGGTCGCATTCATCCAGCTGGTTCCTCTTTCTCTCAGCATATTCCCTGATCTCACCGAGAAGCCCCGTCTGCACAGGTATGATCCGCTCTTTATTGCCTTTACCCAACACCTTGATGCTCCCATTTGAAAAATCCACCTGAGATTCCCGGCACCCCGCGAGTTCCGACAAACGCAACCCAAGTTGGTAAAGCATTTTCAGCAAGAGCCTGTCGGTATATCCCTGCCAGTCTTCCGGAAATTTCACCTCGGTGAACAAGGTTTCCATCCCGGCTTCCTCCACATAAGAGGGCAACCTCCTGGGCACCTTTGGCGTGCTGATATTCACCATGGGGCTCCTGGTTAGCAACCCGGCTATCATGGCATACTTGAAAAAAGACCTCAGGGATGATATCTTCCTGTTGATGCTCCTGGCACCCAACCCCTCACCCTTCAATGCAGCCAGCCAGCTCCTGACTACCGCCGATTGCAGATCAGACAGGTGAACCTCGCCGTAGTAACTGATGATAAAATCACGAAAAGCCGCCAGGTCGTCCTGGTAGGACCTTAACGTATGAGGGGAATAACGCTTCTCAAATTTTAGATGCGCCGCAAACCCTTCTATAGCCTGCTGAATGGATGAGGTCACGCCCTGAATTTAGCCAATAATCAAGAAAGTTCAGGCACAAAATACAAAATGAGTACTCCCGATTACTTGCTTCGCGGTCTGAACGGGCTAAAAAAAAGGCCACCTGTCGGTAGCCTCTGAATTTATAAAGAGTTGGGATTGTTTAAACCTCAAAGTCACCATTGGCGACCTGCTGCTTGTATATCGCTTTCAACACCTGACCGCGGCGCCGAACGGAAGGTTTAATAAAAGCCTGGCGTTCCCTCAACTGAAGAAGGATCTTGGCTTTTTCAAACTTCTTCTTGTACTTCTTCAGCGCCTTATCGATGTTTTCGCAGTCTTTTGAATCAATGATCAGCATAAATTTACCTCTTGCTTTTAAAGGAGTGCAAAGATAAATAGTTTTTCCTAAACAGGAAACAAAAAAATCGGATTTTTGCATCATGTTCACTGGCATAATCGAGACCTCCGCCACAATCCTCAGCGTCACTGCGCATGGCACAGGCAAAACATTCTGGCTCAGCTCTTCCATCGCCCCCGAGCTGAAAGTCGATCAGAGTCTGGCGCACAACGGCGTCTGCCTCACGGTGGAAGAAGTAACTGGCGACCGGTTTGGGGTGACAGCCATCGAAGAAACCCTCCGCAAAACCACGATCGGCACGTGGAAGCCCGGCACGAAGGTAAACCTGGAAAGATGTCTGAGGCTCAATGGTCGCGTTGACGGCCATTTTGTTCAGGGCCACGTGGATACCACGGGTACCTGCCTCAAAAGAGAAACCCTCGACGGCAGTTGGGAATTCACGATCTCCTTTCCGCGATCCTTTGCTCCTCTGGTCATCGAAAAGGGTTCTGTCTGCGTAGATGGCATCAGCCTGACTGCCTTTAGCGTTACAGAGAAAAGTTTCAAAATCGCCATCATCCCGTACACATTCAACAATACAAGCATCGGTTCACTGCAAGTGGAACAGCAGGTGAATCTCGAGTTTGACCTCATCGGAAAATATATCCAGCGAAAACTGGCTCTCGACCTCAGCTCTACCCAACCGGTCTTATAATGGATCTGAGTGAATACCAGAAAAAGGATCCTTCCTCACAGCGCAGACATCCCTGGGAGAAAACCAGGGCCCGTATCGCCCTGCACCTCCTTACAAAAAGACTAAAACCTATCAACCACCTCCTCGACCTGGGAAGCGGGGATGCATTTATTTCCGGGTCGCTTTCGAATCTGCATCTCGCAAAAAAATATTCGGCAGTAGACACGGCATTCACCCCCAACATTACCAATTCACTAAAAGAAAGATATCCTGCTATTGATTTTTTCAGGTCCCTGCCCGAGGCAATTGCCCGCAACGGCACCGCTGATGGCGTGTTGCTGATGGATGTACTCGAACACATCCCCAATGAGGACGACCTTGTTGTCCCATTGATGACAGATGCAATCACAGCTGCCTCGACGAGTGTACTGATTACCGTTCCTGCCTTCCATTCCCTGTTTTCAGACCACGACCGGGCCCTTGGTCATTACCGCAGATACACCCGGAAACAACTCATTGCCCTTTGTGCCAGACATCAGTTGCAGATCATCAGCAGTGGATATTTTTTTGTGTCTCTGATGCCACTCAGGGCACTGCAAATGACTATTGGAAATCGGCGCCCGGCTTCAGCCTCGGTTGAAAACTGGAAGGGTGGAAATGCAGCCACCCGGATAACCGAAGCGCTACTCTGGCTGGATTTCAGGATTTGTCGCGCATTCACGGCTGTTGGAATCCACCTGCCTGGCTTATCTTGTTATTGCCTATGTCAAAAATTGCCATCATAATCCCCTGTTACAATGAGGGGGACCGCCTTTCGCCGGGCAATTTCCTAAGCTTCATCCACACTTCACCAGCGGCCGACATCATCTTCGTGGACGATGGAAGCACTGACAACACCCAGTCGATACTCTGGGACCTCAGCGGCAACCAGAAGGAAAGACTCAGACTCATCACATTGCCGGAGAACAAGGGCAAAGGAAACGCCGTCAGAGCAGGGATGATGGCCGCCTACCAGGACAGGAACTACAGCCATATCGCATATCTCGACGCCGACCTCTCAACTCCTCTCGAAGAATTACTGAGGTTGCACCAGCATCTCGAAGAAACCAATGCCGACTACATTATGGGATCGCGAATGAAGTTGCTGCAGAACCGGATCGAACGTTCATGGTTTCGACATATTGCAGGCCGGGTGGTGACGACCATAGTTGATTGGAAATTCCGGCTGGGCATTTATGACACCCAATGCGGAGCAAAATGCTTCAAAAGATCAATGATCGCTACCATCACCCGCGAGCCATTTATCACGCGATGGTTTTTCGACGTGGAGATCCTGCTTCGCATCCGTTACCACAGTCCCAAAGCACTCGGTATCGAACTCCCATTAACATCCTGGAAGAATATTTCCGGGTCGAAAATGAACATCGGCTCTTTTCCGTTGGTGATCAAAGAAATTTACACGCTGATGAAAAACTACCGGAAACCCTGATGACCCGCCACCCGGAAATATCACTTGTGACCACCTACCGGGCATCCTGGTTCTACCTGCTTATACTCCTGTTCGTATTGCTGATCGCCTACTGGCCCATCAGTTTTCATGTGTTCAGTCTGAAGAACGACGCCATGAATTATTTCCTTCCCCTACGCACCCTGATCACCGAATCATACGCAAACCACCAGATTCCATTATGGACTCCCTACATCAATCTGGGCTATCCCCTGCATTCCGACATGCAGGCCGGTGTGTGGAATCCCTTTGTTCAGCTTTTGTCGCTCGCTGGCCCATACAAATTATACACCCTCCAACTGGAAACACTCCTCTACATCTATATCAGTGGTATGGGAATGTTCTTCCTGCTGCGATATTTCAACGTGCATCCATATGCGAATCTGCTTGCTTCCTGCGGGTTCATGCTCTCCGGTTTCAACAGCGACTCCTGCCAGTTTTTGTATTGGATCGCCGGCAATTCCTTTCTTCCTTTCGTCTTTCTTTTTTATTACCGGTTGCTGCACGAAAAACTGATCCGTCATGCCGCCGGTACAGCCCTGGGGCTATATCTTTTTCTTGTTTGCGGATCACCGGCTGATTTCATCATCAATGCCTACCTCATGCTGGCGATGCTGGGGGCCTTTCTCTTCAGCACCTTTAAAAACAAGTCCACAGGATTGAACTGGAAAAGAATAACCGGGCTGCACCTGGCAGTCATTGTGCTTTTCCTGCTACTCTCCGCACCTGCTTTGCTATCTTTTCTTCAGGGCAGGTCCGTGATGGCCCGCGGTATTGGCGTCAGCGCAGCCGATGCCCTTACCAATTCACTTTACCCACCGTTGGTGAGCAGCTATCTCGCCCCACTTCCCATCTGGAAAATGCCGGGAGCCGAAGTGACCGATCCCCTGACCAGGAATTCTTACATGGGTATTGCGGCCTTCCTGCTGACACTTTTGGCCTTTCTTACCAAAAGCAGATCCCCCCTCGTCACCTTCAGCAAATGGGCCTCCGTCGTCTTTCTCATCTTTAGTTTTGGGCAATATGGCGGCTTGAGGGCGCTCACATATCATCTGCTGCCATTGATGGACACATTCCGGCATCCCGCCAACGCAAAAATGTTCACCCTTTTCTTTGGCGCCATCCTTACCGCACACGCATTCCACGAACTGATCATGGGCACTACAGCTGTACGCCCTATCAAAATTGCCTTCGTCCTCGCCATGATTTTTTCCGGAATTTTACTGGGATGGGCGTTCACGATGCCCGAGGGTTTATTTGGCAGTTTCCGCCTATCCGATTTTCCTGCTACACTCACCGGTTTGAAAGCAGCAGTATCCTCACTATCCTTCACCGACCTGGTCATCATCAACATCGTGATCCAGCTCCCCTTTGTTATCCTTTCGTGGTACTGGCTCGTCAAAAATCCGGCGCCGGTGAAATTTGTGATTTTGGGCATGACCAACTGCATCCTATTCACCATCTTCTTTCAACCGGTTACCGTAGTGAGAAATGAAAAGGCAGCAGTAGTGGAAAAGATGATAAATGCCAATACCGTGAAGGGCTACCCTGTTCCTGACCTTACCATTCCCATCAGCCAGAACAACCAGTTGAGCAGGGAAGAATACCTGAGTATCGGTCCGGTAAATTTGTACAATAAGAAGATCGGCCGGTCCGATTTCTTCGTGTGTCCATCCAACCTTATCCTGCACAAAAAATTCTGGGAAAATAAAACGCTGCGTGACAGCATCCTTGACAAGCCTTTTTTAAATACTTCGACTATGCATCCGGGTGAGAGTTCCCGGTTGCTGACATTCCAGCCCAATCTGATAAATGGACAAATCAAGATATTGTCGGGAAAGGAGTTCTCATTAATGCAAACCTATCATCCCAACTGGATCCTGCGGATCGATGGCAGGCCGGCGCCCAAAGTGCTAACCCACAGCGCCTTCCTGGGTTTTGACATGCCTGCGGGCGATCATTATTTTTCTCTGGAGTACGACGCAGGCCTGGTGCCCACGGCATTTATCGTCAGCATAGCCAGCCTCCTGTTGGTGCTGATCATATGCGTCATCCACTTCATCCCGCCACCCCGGAAGCCAGCATCGACCTGAGAGTATTATTTCAACACATTTTTCCCTTTCATCGCGCGGCTGATCGCCTGATCCATAACACGCTCGGCATAGGGCCTTGACAATTCATTCAGGGCGGTAATTTTTGCCTGGATCCTGTCCTTGTCCTCACTTGTCAGCTCGGCTTTCACCTCCTCAATAGCCGTGATGGTTTTTGATTTCTCTTCGTCGGAAAGCAAGGCGCCATTGTTTTTCAGAAATGCTGAGGTAGTGTCAATAAGTTGTTCCGCTTCGGTCATTGCTTCAACCAGCGCCCTCACCCTGATGTCTTCCTTCGCATTAGTGATTGAATCCAGCAGCATCTGTTCAACGTCCCCATCGCTGATGCCATACTGGGGTTTTACCTCGATCTGTTGAGCCACGCCACTTCTGAGCTCCTTCGCCTGTACGGCAAGTATACCGTCGGCGTTGATCAAAAAGCTGACCTCCACTTTCGGAATGCCCGCAGGCATTCCGGGAATTCCCGTGAGGTTGAACTCGGCAAGTTTACGGTTGTCCTTCACCAGGTCGCGCTCGCCCTGGAATACAGAGATCCTCATACCCGACTGGCCATCCTTTTGCGTGGTATACTGCCTGCCTGCCTTTGATGGTATCTTCGAATTCCTTGGTACCAGTACATCCATCAAACCTCCCATGGTTTCAATGCCCAGTGAGAGCGGGGTAATGTCGAGCAGTAGAAGGTCTTTGTTGTTTCCTGCGAGAATATCCGCCTGTACTGCGGCTCCCAGCGCCACCACCTCGTCGGGATTGAGATCATCATGCAGTTCCCTGCCAAAGAATTTTTTCACCGATTCTTTTACCATCGGAACCCGGGTTGAACCACCTACCATCACCACTTCATTGATGTCGGACTTCTGCAAACCAGCGTCTCTAAGTGCGGCCGTGCAACTGCTGATGGTTTTCTGCACAAAGGGTTCTATAAGCGTATCGAATTCTGCCCTTGTCAATTTCAACCTATGGCCCAGTATCTCCGACTCATAAACCTCATTGTCCGTAAGTGCTTTTTTTGCCTTTTCAGCGCTGAGGCGGAGGGACTGTGCAAAACTTTTATCATCAAGTGCCTGTTGGTGGAGCCCCAATAATTTTAACCAGTGACCAACGATGGCATTGTCGAAATCATCGCCTCCCAGGTAGGTGTCGCCGTTAGTAGACAACACTTCAAATATGCCATTGATGATCTTTAAAATTGAAATGTCAAAAGTGCCACCGCCGAGGTCATAGACGGCAATGGTCTTCTCTTCATCTCTGCTCATGCCTATGCCGTAGGCCAGGCTGGCGGCGGTTGGTTCGTTGATGATCCTCAGCACATCCATTCCCGCCAGTTTGCCTGCGTCGCGTGTGGCCTGACGCTGAGCATCGTTGAAATAGGCCGGCACGGTGATCACTGCCCTGGTGACGGAGGTCTTGAGAATATGTTCCGCGCGGTCCCTGAGTTCCCTGAGAATGAAGGAGGAGAGTTCTATCGGGGAATAAAATTTTTCGCCAACCTGGATCTTAACCAGTCTCTCCGTATCATCCTCGAATACCTTGTAAATAAAAAAGGAGGACCGTTCACGCACGTCATTATAAGACTTGCCCATGAGCCGCTTCACCGAGAAAATCGTGTTCTGCGGTTCTTCCACGAGGAACTGCTTTGCGGATTCACCAACGACGGGTTTGGCGTCGGAACCGAAATAAACTATCGAAGGAACGAGCGAACTGCTATCGTGCTCTTTCAGCGCAACCGGTTTTCTGCTCTCGGGATGAATGATGGCAACGAGACTGTTGGTTGTTCCCAGGTCGATGCCCACGATCATCTCATTTTGCTGAAGACTTCCGGTGGATATATTGATGCCAATTTTAGCCATCCGGCAAAGTTATCCAATTTCTATTTCCCCGGGGTTGCGCTAGCGCATCAGGTACATCTTGCCATATCCATTATTGAAATACATGTCCGTGTCGTCGCCCTTGGCCCGGTATTTTTCCATCCGTTTGCCATTGAGCGTAGTCACAAACCGGTACAGATAAACTCCATTACCAAGCTTCTGACCGAATTGGTCGTTGCCGTCCCATTTATAGTCGGTGATATTTCTTCCGATATGTATCGGACCCAGTTCCTGGCTCGTGATCTCCCGAACAATCTTGCCTGTGACAGTCAGGATCTGGATCTTCATATTCTGAGGCACCTCACTACCCGTCAGCGTGAACACGAAAGCTGTTGACGTACTGAATGGATTGGGATAATTGAGCAGGTTGGAGATCATCGGTTTGTTGATAACCGTAAATCCAATTCGGAAATCCGCTGCGCCGGCCCTGTTGCCGCTTCTGTCCTTTCCTTTTACAATCAATTCATATTCGTCGCCCTCCGGATTGTATTGTTTCTGAAAATAAGGGTAGAAGTCAACCGTCGCGGAATTGTCAACCGAACTGGTCGCCGGGGTAAATCGCAGGGTGTCATTGTCGAAATGATGCGTTCTTACTGTTCCATCCGGGTATTTCACCTGAACGGTTTGCAGGGCGGTATCATTGAGGAGGAGAAACTTCGCGTCGTCTTTCAGTTTTATCTGGATGTGTGGCTTTGCCGACACGAGGTCCCTGTTCAGAATGTGAATTCCGTCGAAGGTCACATCCAGCATAGGATTTATGCGGTCCGTCCTGACAAAGAAAGTCTTGAATAGAAAATTGTTAAAATGGTACTGCTCTGGCTGGTTATTGTTGGGATTGAATTCCAGGAACAGTGTATTGGTTCCCGCATAATCTCTCGAGTCGACCTGGTACCGAATCATCACCGTATCACCTACTATCAATGGCTTCCTTTTCGGAAGGTTGATCGTGTGCGTCACGTTGTTGTCGTCGAGGATGGTCATCTTCACCGCCAGGCTGTCCATTGGGTAGTGACTGATGTTCTTGAACGCGATCCCGAATTCGTATGGCTCGCCAAGTTCCACGGTGTCTCTGCCAACAAGGAAAAGATTACCGGCAAGAGCGCCTTCTGGTATCGGCTTGTAGTATATTTTCCATTCTTTCAACTGGTATGGCGTAAGCGTCACCGAATCCAGATTCCGCATGCTGAGTTTCATCCGTGGATAAACTGAAGCATCCACCGAGCTCACGTCAAAATCCTGTTGCGCTTTATCCAGGGTGAACAAAGTAGTTTCCACATTATTGATGTCGATGCCGACAACAGACACCACGGGATTGTCAGCCGAACTGGCTTCCTGTGAACTTCCGTTCCAGATTACTTTTTTCCATGAGCTGGCCGGACCAAAGACGGGCGAGGTAATGAAGCCGAGCGTATCGGGAGTCTTGCAATCAACCGACAGCGACAGATTGTCGAAGTTGCCTTTGCCCATAGCCGTCTTTGGAAAGAAATCGGCCTGTTGGTTCTTTTTATAAACAAAGATCCAGGGACGGATGCGATAAAACGAATCGAGTTCAGTGAATCCCTGTGCGTAAAGGCTATGGTAAAGCGACTTGTTGCTTCCATTGAGCAGCGTATCCTTCTTCCAGTCGGCAATAAATGCCTGAGGCTGCGCAGGATCCACGGAAGGATCAAGTACAAATGCCCTGGCCACCACATAGGCTCCATCGGGGACCACATTATTCATGAAGTCCATCGCATTCTTTCTGCTGATGGAGTCCGTGTACTTAAATTCAAAATTATTCTGCCTGCCTGCATAACAATTATTCTTTTCACTATTGTATAGTCCCCTCGTGCCCGATGTATCAAGAGCATTGACCCAGGGCTTGAAAGTGACGGCATCAAATACATTGAAAACGATTGCCGAGAAATTACAGGTATTGTGTATATCCGCTGTAGCGGAATTTACTGAGATTGACATCTGTGATTCAGTGGTGGCACTGGTTACCCAGGAACCCAAACGGATGAAGAGATTGTTAGTGATATCAGGATACCTCCACTTGCGGTCGGTACCCAATGATATACGAACCTTATCTGAATGATCATGTTGGAAATAATGTGACTGATTAAATCCTTCTTCTGGTCCGTTAATGTAAATGAAAGAAGATGTGTTCCAGGTATATTTATTGGTACCTGCTGTCACCGGCGAAACCCGCCAGTAGTAAACAGTCTTATCTGTGTAACTGATGCCCGGATCAAACTCAAGGACGCCACCTGCGGAACTCAGTGTTTTACTAATCTTAGAACCGGAAGTAAAGAGCTGCGTAGTGTCCATCTCCATCAGGTAGTCGCGCGTAAGACTAAATGGATTGGCAGTGGATGCAAACAATTTCTGATTCGGCTTGTTGATGATAGCAAAGTTGTATGGGAACACCGTCCTGGCCTCATCCTCATAGATGAAGGCCTCCTTGATAATCGTATTGTTACTTTCGGTTATCTCATCAACTTCGCCGTCAGCGTCAACGGTGACGATGATCTTGTTCGAGCCCTTGTCACGGGAAGCGGAAATAGGAAGGTCAATAGTCAGCGAATCGGCATACCGGATGCCGGGTATTTTCTTTCTTAATAGCAATTTCGATAGTACCATCGGGAAATTGTCTTTTAACCTCAATAACAATGGAGTCGGGCAGTGAGCGGCCGAGATTGTAAATCCTCGCCTTCACGCGGAAACTCTCTTCAGCAATAGAAATAAATGATGGATTGATGATCACCTGGGGATCTTCAATAGCATAATCCGGTTTTGCCTGCTCGTTCAGGAAGATGGCCGGGTCTCCGTGCAGGTTGATCTCTTCAGCATGCGCCCTCGCTCCAAAATCACCGGGACTATTAATGGAAATCAGTTTGCCGAGTGCATCTCTTACAAGCTCACCCAGTGGCTTAATCGTCGGGGACTTCGTGATCAGCCCATAAAGACTGTTCAGGTAAATGTTCAGATAATTCACCACGCCAAAATGCGTGCTCGCCACGAAGGCGATACTGCCTCTTTGCCTGGCCAGTACAAATTTTTCCGAAAGAGATTCATTTACCAATAACCGCGACGGATTGAAACCGTAAAAATTTCCCGCATTACAACCATTGACCAGGAATACAGGATACTTGCCCTGGTTGTTGTAAGCTTCTGGATTCTCGAGATTGAACTCGAGCGTACTGGAGGATGAATGCCCAAAATAGGTCAATATGGCGGCGCCTTTGTTCAGCCCATTTGCGATTCTTTCATTGTTGATCTGTTCACCTGTGCTGGTAGAGGCTTTACAGAATGAAGCCACCCTGGCTCCGTAAGTGGTATCCGAAATGATCTGACGATAAATGTTCATATAATTACAAAGCACGGTCCCCAGGTAGGGATCACTCGCGCCGGTGATATGGATAACGTTCTTCATCCATTCCCTGCCCTCAATAGTATTGGGTGCTGTTTGCTGCACATTTTCATATTCCCTGATCTTCTCCAGATAATCTTCCACCTCCGATCCTCTTACCACAGCGAGTCTTCCGATCGGGGTGATGGCCAGCGCGCTGGTGACATCATTTGAACTCAGGGAATTGTCCGAAGCAGGAAAACCGAAAGTAGGAACAAGGTTGAGCTGGTCAAGCAGGGGGTCCGACTCATGCTGTCTTTGTTCATTATAAGTAACTGCCCTTCCGATCAGGAAAGCAAACTTTGGCTGGACGGTAAATTTATCCCTGGCATATCGCAGGAAATTTTTTATGGAGTAGGGATGCTTCTTGATCCCAAATGCGAACTGGTCAACGAGTTCATCAATATCAATTATCTGCGCATTAAACCCACCTCCCGGGCCAGAAGCGCGGTAAGTTGCGTAGTCGCTGATGGGATTATTGCTATGCGTGCCCGTGAACAGCACTTTGTTCGTGATGATCAGGTAGTCGCCCTGGTTGCCTGCGACCATGAAAGACTTGAATTTTTTCTGGACCAGGCCGCCAACGCTGGATACATTGGAAGTCGCCTGGCTGACCAGCACCAGTTCTCGTTCAGGCCCGGGCTGCAGGAAAAGTGTCACCGTTCCTGGGACTGATATATCCGCAGTAATTCTTTCGCCTGTTGTAAGGTCGTACAGTATCGGCGCCACTGTTCCGTAATCGAAACTGCTAATAGCCAGGTGGTAGCCTGTGCCTGATGCCGGGAGACTGAATTTGAAATTTCTGGCATTGCTGAAATTAAATTCCCTTGCATAGTTGACCTCGAAAAACGAAGCCACCATTCGGTCCGTAGTGGTCCCTGAATTGTTTTCGAACTGCACTGTGGCCGTACCACTGCTGATCAGCGATGCAGGAAAATTATTGCTTGAAACCGCATCACTGAAGAAATCGAGAGCGGTGTCCTTCACCACAGATCCACCTACGGAAACACGAATAGACCTTGAGTTGAGGGCGTCGCCCATCACACCAAAACGGAGCACCGGTGTAGGCCCTCCGGAATATGGTTGAAGATTTGAGATACTTGAAACCATTGGCGTTCCGGGTCGAACGTAGTCGCTGGACCAGAATTCACCCTTGTCAAAGGAGGAAGAATAAACATACTCTCCGATAATGTTTGCAAAACCGGGATTGATTGTGTTCTTGTAGTAAAAACCGGCGGTATAAATAAAATAGGGCTCAACGGGCCTGGCATTATCGGCATTGCCCGGGTCGGAATAAAAAAGCCCCGACTGGTCGGTGTTCACGCTGAGAAAATACGCCGCGGTATCGGTGATCAGGCTGATCTGGGCACTATGCTGAAAGGATGGAATCCGGTACAGCGCTTTGTCGGGCTTGCCATCGTTGCCCTCTCCCCAGAATTCGAGGTATCCATTGCTTGGCAAAGCACCGCTGGCGATGGTGGGAAACAACCTTACCCGCTGGCCGTTCCTCCACAATTCAAAAAACTGCACTGCGGTGTTACCAATACCGGCGGCATCAAGTGTGCTTTTTGGTATCCGGTAAAGACCGTTGGCGCCGACTTTGAACTTATAATAAGTCTGATTGAAATTGATCCATTCATTATTGTATTGCTGTGCGAAGACCGGTAGGGTGGCTATCAGCAGCAATAAAATAATAAATCGTCTCATGGTATTTCTTTTCGGGTTCATAGGGCCGGATTCGGATAGTGCTTACTTCTTTCTCTTCTTAAGATCCACTCTCAATGAAAACACATGGGTATATAAAGGATTAGACTGGTTTGCCAGGTTGGTAAAAGCATAGTCGATTTGCACCGTAGACACTTTGAATCCGGCGCCTATACTTGGTTGATAGATCCACACTTTTTTTACGTTGGATGAATCGTTGTCGTCAATGGCCTGCTGGAAATTGTTGATGCCGCCTCTCACAAAAAAAGCGTCCTTCCAGGCCAGTTCAAGGCCGAGCTTTGGATCCAGACTCACTAAGTCGGATGCGAGAACGGTATTCCTTCTGCCGTCAAAAGTGAGGTCCAGGTTAACCTCCGCCAGCAGTGTCATACTCTTACTGAGACGGAAATTATATCCGCCACCGAGAATCAGTCTCGGAGCAGTCAGTTCCGTAGATTTCACGGGGATGTCGTTCTCGGTAACATAAAATACTTCGCGCATTTTTTCAGTGAGGTTGAACGACCACGCATTAAATGTGGTGGTTACGTCGCGGGCCATGATGCCGAGTTTCCATTTCTCGGATTGTATCTGCACACCGGCATCGAAACCAAATCCCCAGGCGCTGGTAAAATCACCGGCTTTTCGGTGTATTACTTTGGCGTTTAGGCCAGCGTTAATGACTTTATTTTTTTTGAGTTTTATCTGCTGCGCGAATGAAAGCAGGAAGGCGTAGTCGGCCGAAGAGAATTTTGAGATGTTGCTGAAATTAATCGTGCCATCCGGTTCCACCAGGAAGATGGTATTGGGAATGTCGTCAACGGCGAATCGAAGTAGTGAAAGACCAATTACCCGTTTCTTGTCTTTCAGTGGCAAGGCCAGGCTGGCGTAATCGTATTTGCCGATGCCCGCAAAATATTCAGCATGCATGATGCTTAACTGGGGAAGGTCTTTTACATTCACCAAACCCGCAGGATTCCAGTATCCTGCCGACCCGTCTTTAACAGAGGCCACCTGGGCACTGCCCATTGATAATCCCCGGGCGCCCGCGCCGATATTTAGAAATTCATTTGAATATTTACGAAACTGTGCACGACCCGCACACAGAACAGGAGCGCTATGCAAAGCGTAATAAGGATAGGGGGTGTTCTCATTGATTGTAAATAAGCAATTAGCTGACGATTTTATCTGGATATTGGCCTGAAATTCGGGTGGATTGCTCCCTATGGCAAACGGGAATTTGATGAAATTATTGCATTTATGACCGATGGCGGGCTAATCCTTACCTTTGCATAATCCATTGATTACTTCTTAATTACACCATTCAACCAGATGAATCTGATCAAAGAATTGACCTGGAGAGGCATGCTTCAGGATCTGATGCCTGGAACCGAGGAACAACTGCTGAAAGAGAAAACCACAGGTTATGTGGGATTTGACCCTACAGCCGACTCCCTGCACATTGGAAGCCTGGTGCCCATTCTTTTGCTGATACACCTTCAAAGGGCAGGTCATCAACCTGTTGCTTTGCTGGGCGGGGCTACCGGAATGATTGGTGACCCATCAGGGAAGAGCGAAGAAAGAAATTTGCTGACCGAAGAACAGCTCCAAAAAAACGTTGACGGGATCAGAAAACAACTGGGAAAATTCCTTGATTTCAACATGGAATCGGAAACAAAGCCTCTTATTGTTAACAACTATGACTGGTTTAAAGGAATGTCATTTATCGACTTTCTCAGGGATACCGGCAAACACATTACGGTAAATTACATGATGTCGAAAGACAGTGTTCGCAAGAGGATCGAAGGCGAGACGGGTATCAGTTATACTGAATTTGCTTATCAGCTTATGCAGGGTTTTGACTTTTATTGGCTTTACATCCATCACAATTGCAAACTCCAGATGGGTGGCAGTGATCAGTGGGGTAATATTACTACGGGTGCAGAACTTGTGCGCAGGAGGGCCGGTGGTGAGGCATTCGCGTTTACCTGTCCCCTGATCACCAAGGCAGACGGCGGCAAATTCGGAAAAACAGAGAAGGGCAATGTGTGGCTGGATGCAGAAAAGACATCGCCCTATCTTTTTTATCAGTTCTGGCTTAACGCCACTGATGCAGACGCAGAGAAATGGATCCGGATCTTTACTTTCCTCGATCAGCCGACGGTTGAGACAATGATTGATAAACACAGGGCAGATCCCGGCTCCAGGCATTTGCAGAAAAGACTAGCCCGTGAGCTGACAGTCTTTGTACACGGAGAGGAAGCCTATGCAAAAGCCGTGGAGACCACGGAAAAGCTGTTCAGCCACCAGACTGCCGCGGCGGATTCGCTCAGCATTGATGACCTGGAATTAATGGAAGGAGTGGTGAAGTTTGATTTTCCCGCCAGATCGATAAGGGATGGCCTCGATATAGTCAGTTTTCTGGCAGCCAGCACGATATCTGCGAGTAAGGGGGAAGCGCGGAAACTGGTACAACAGGGGGGTGTAAGTATTAACAGGAACCGGATTACCGAGCCCGGTTTTGTTGTGGATGCCGGGTTGTTGCTACATGAGAAATACATTTTGGTGCAGAAGGGCAAAAAGAACTATTACCTGGTCAGCGCGGCTGAGGGATAAATTGTTTTGGAACATTTTTTTCACCCCCGTACTTTTGCCTCCCTTTGCCGAAAGGCATTTTGGCCTATAGTATAATGGTAGTACGACAGATTTTGGTTCTGTTTGTCTTGGTTCGAATCCAGGTAGGCCAACAAGAAACCCACAGCAAATGCGGTTTTTTGTTTTCAGGAGCGTGGCGAACTTGTTCGCCTAAGCGGATGAAAATAAAAAACGGCGCCGCCGCAGCGGCAGTCTCCTTGTAACGAACCAAGCTCTGCTTCCGAGCCGCCGAGTGCGAGGACCCAGGAAGGAACAAAACCAGAAAGAGCACGAAAATTCGGTCACAGCCGCGCAGCGTGGTTTCTTAGGTAGCGATAAAATCAGAGTAAAATATTTTCTGGTTCACGAGCACGCACAGCGTGCGAGTAACCCAGGTAGGGGAACAAAATAAAAGAGAAAAATTTGCTCAGAGCCGCGAAGCGGCGATAGGCCACTTGGGGTAATCGGCGAAGTTTCTGGTTCACGAGCACGCGCAGCGGGCGAGTAACCCATGTAAGCGAACAAAATCAGAAAGAGAAATTCTAACTGCTTATGTCAGCGGTATGCGTGCTGCATTGTCGCCCACCCATTTGTCAAGCGACTTCAGCTCAGGGTTCAGTTCGCGTGAATAGTTTACATCGCGAGTACTGTTACAAAGTGTATCAAAGTCGTGGTAAAACTGGAACATGTTGCCGAGATCGTCGGCCCCGGGAAAACCAAAGCCTCTGTATTGTTCCGGTGTAACCTTATTGTATATCACTTCTTCACCTAAAGCTTTCGATAATGATTTTGCTATTTCCGCGCAACTGTTCTGATCGCCCGCAATACCTACTCTTTTGCCTACAAGCGACGTTCCTTTTTTAAATATGCCATAAGCGCATTTCCCAATATCCTCACTGCCTATACCCGCCATCTTTTTGTCGCCCATTGGAAAGGTTATTGCCAATTTTCCGTCTGCGCCGCGTTTCGGTCCCATGCCGAAATGGATCATGTTATCCCAGTAAAATGAAGCCAGCATAAAAGTAACAGGCAAACCCGCTTCGGTAAAAAACTTATCAGCCTCGCCCTTCCCATCGAAATGGGGAACTTTATATTTTCCCTGCAGGGTCGGCATGCTGTTGTCATCAAGAGGAACTGATTCTCTAACATCCTCAAGGGTAGACCAAATGATATGCTTTAAACCAGCATCCTTCGCGAAGGCGGCCATATTTTTCGCTTCTGCTGTTTCCCGTTCAGCCGAAAAATGATCCCAGAAAAAAGTGACAAAGTAAGCACCATAGGCTCCCTTGAGCAACCCCTTAATACTTTCCGGATCATCAATATTGCCGGTGACCACTTCAGCTCCCAGTTTGGCGAGCGCCTGAGCTTTTTCAGAATCAGGGGTCCGCGATACTGCGCGGACAGAAAATTCACTATTCTTATCATTGAGAATAGCATGTGCCAGCCCGCCACCCTGTGCTCCGGTCGCACCAAAAACTACGATTACTTTTTTTTGCGCCATATTTTTTATTACTAAGTTATGCACTATTCGCAACGAAACTACCTTGCAAGTAATATATCAGGAAATCCGACATCACCGATGTTTATTGACGTGATGTTTTCCAAAGACCAATACTTGCAATATACCACCTGCCTATTTTAACCTTAAATTGTTGCGTCAAATCAACCCCATGCTACCAAAAAAGATTCTCCTGCTTACAGGAATTACCTGCGCGGTTTTTTGTGGTTTCGCACAGTCACCCGTAAACAATTTCAATGTTGTGCTCGATACGATCGATTCCAAAATACTTGGTGAGAAAAGACCCATAGCGATCATCCTGCCGGAAAATTATTCAAAATCCAAAGATAGCTTCGACGTTTTCTATGCTACCGACGGCGAATGGACCACAAAAATTGCGGCAAGCTTTGCAGAATTCCTGAGCATCCAGTTCATCCCCCAGAACATCATCGTCACTATTCCAAATTCAAAAACAGGCGAGCAAGGTCATCGTGAACGCGACTTCCTTCCCACCCGTATTCCCTATTTTAATGAGTCAGGGGGTGCAGATAAATTTCTATCGTTTTTTAGTGATGAACTCATTCCCTACATCAACGCGAAGTACAGAACCAGCAGAACCAATAATATGTATGGCTCATCATTCGGTGGCGTATTCTCCATGTACACCTTCCTGAAAAAACCTGAACTTTTTAAAAGTTATATGCTGGCTGATCCCGCCTTCCAGTATGATGATCGCGTAATGGTCAGGATGGCCGACAGCCTCCTGCCCAAACTTTCGGTGAATAATACAAACTTCCTGATGACAGGCAGGGCTGGTAAGGCTTTCAAAGAAATGGGGATTGCAGCGATGGACTCACTGTTCAGAACAAAAGCGCCCAAGGACCTTCGGTATAAGTTGAATTTGTATGATGATGAAACCCATAATTCAATGATTTTCCGGACCATTTATGACGGGTTGAAATATGCCTACTCGGGATATAGCAGTGAACCGCTCGTTATTTATCCTTCGAAAGGAACTGTTGTACCGGGGCAACCGCTGAAAGTATTCTACCAGGCCGGCATGATGAAGAATCTTCATTTTACGGTCGACGGCAGCCTTCCTACAGAAGAGTCTCCCAAAGTGGATTCAGATTTTATTGTCGTCAACGGACCTTCAGAGCTTGTGTTAAGGTCAATTTCCAACAATGAAAAATATGACCAGACGGCTAAAGGAAGTTACAAAGCAGGCACAGCCCTAAATGGAGTCAGACTCTCACAAAAAGCAAAACCAGGAGGCTTGAATTATTACTTTTATGAGGGTCAATGGGACAGCCTTCCGGATTTCAGGAAGATGAAAGTAAATCAAACAGGTGTTGCTGATTCAGCATTTGGCATGAACAAATTGCCTGCTGAGAAAAACTTTGCCCTTGTGCAAGAAGGGTTTGTTGAAGTAAAGGAGGATGGATACTGTTATTTTGGATTGAACTGTAACGGCGCGGCACGGTTCATCTTTGCCGGTTCCACGTTGATTGAAGTACCACCCAGCCAGAATGAAAATGCGATCAATGCAATAGTGGTGCCGCTGACAAAAGGATTTTATCCTCTAAGAATTGAATACGTCAATAAAGTCGGATCACCATACTGTCACTTATTTTATATCCCGCCAGGTAGAGAAGATGCCCAACTGATCCCAGTAGAATTTCAGTATGCTATCAGGAAAGGCTCGAAAAAATGATTAGCGTGTGGGCTGATGGGTAGTTGGCCAAAAACTGGCATACGTAGTTTAGGCTAGGCTTGACCGTTAAAAAACTGAATATTCAACTTCATTTACCATCAAGCGCGCACCGGAAACCCAGGTTATTGCTCGCGCTTGAGGTTTCACCCTTGCCCCTGCTGCCGGCTTTGTATCGATTGCAATACTGATCACTGCATAGAAATGATCCGCCGCGTTGCACGTGTTTTATCATTCCTGGTTCGGCGGGGTCGTAACTATCTGATGGGCCTTTGGGGTTCACCGACTCACTGTGCTGATAATAATCAGGCCGGTAGAGGTCGCTGCACCATTCCCATACATTGCCTTCCATGTCATAGAGCCCTCTTGCATTAGGCGGGTATGATTTTACGGGCGCAAGCTCGGTGTATCCGTCGTCCTGCGAATTAGTCTCCGGGAAACTTCCCTGGTGAATGTTCGCCATCCATTTGCCACCGGGCTTGAGTTCATCACCCCAGTAATAAGGGCCATTTTTTTGTGAACTCTTTGCCGAATACTCCCACTCGGCTTCCGTGGGAAGTCTCTTTCCCGCCCATTTTGCGTAGGCTGCGGCGTCTTCGTAGCAGACTTGTACGACAGGATCATTGTCCCTGCCCGCAATCGAACTGCCTGGTCCTTTTGGGTGTCTCCAACTCGCGCCGGGGGCATAAGTCCACCATTGAAGCGGATCATTCAATGACACCTTCTGGGTTGGAGGCGTAAACACTGCAGAACCGGGCACGAGTTTCTCCAACGGAACACCAGGATAGTCTTTTGGATCGAGTGGCCGTTCAGCCACTGTGATATAACCTGTCGCCTTCACGAATGCTGCAAACTGGGCATTGGCCACTTCGTGCACATCCATCCAGAATGCAGAGACCTTCACCTGATGGAGCGGCTGAGCGTCTTCAAACTCTTTGCTGCCCATTGTAAATACACCTGGCTTAATCAAAACCATTTCTTTTTTGCCGGTTATGTTCCTCGTGAGCAAAGCATTTGGAGTCCTCTTCGTTACGATACTTACGAACCTGGCAGGCAGAGCGGTACAGGAAACAGGATCTGTCTTTTTATCTGAAAGAGATCTTGTTTCTTTTCCGGATACACTACTGACACAATGAGTGAAAATAATTATTGTCAATAGCGTGAGTCCGGCCATTGATAAATGATTCAATTGCCTTGTCATTCTGTATTAAAGTATCGCATACACAGAATGCAATATTAAATTATTTTATCAGTCATATCCGCCAACCGGCCGGAAGACATTGGCTGCTTCCATAGCCGGTTTTATTTTGGCTGCCAGAAGCAACTACCGGACGAGCACGATAATCACTAATTCCTTGCTGGGAGCGGCAGAACAGGGAGACTTTCGTTGCCGGCAGCATTGACCGCTTGAACGGCGAAGAAGTAATTGTCTTTTGAATAAGAAAGATGTATTGATTTTTCTGTGGTAAAGATCTTCTTCTGCCACACCGGGCTGGTGGTTTCACGGACCAGGACATAATAGCCTTCCACCTTTCCAGAAACCGGCGCCGCCCAGGTGAGATCCGTGAAATTTGTCAGTTTTTTTGTGTCCACGGTCACCTCCCTGGGTATCGCAGGGGCGCTGGCGAGGTTGGCCAGGTTGGCGAGGTTCATCGCGGTGTTCTTTCGCAGGTATTCAAAATCCATGAATCCGATCAGGTCGCCATACTGTACGCCCCGCTCCATTCTTACATCCTGGTGCTGGTGATCATAATTTTCATTCATCTCGGTGATCCGGACCGCAGGGAAACCCTTTAGTACATAGGGCGTATGGTCGCCACCTCTCAGAAATCGGTCATTTCTGTATACCATCACTACCTGCAGGTTGTCGACATATCGTTCACCGATTTCTTTGATGTACCTGGCCAGCTGTCTTGACTTGCCATCGTTTTCCAATCCCAGTGACCTGATCTGCCTTGCCCTATCGCCGGTATCCAGCACGGACAGTGATTCACTGAACACCCGCACCTGGGTGTTGTTGATGATACGGGTATCGGTGCTGTTGTTGCTGCCCACGATGTCGTTATTCAGGACGCCTTCGATATTCCATTTCTCCTTAAGGGCCCTGGACGACATATGCTCTGCACCTAGCAGACCTTGCTCTTCGCCACTGACGGCCACAAATATCACCGTAGCGGCAAATTTTCTTGCACTCATTATTCTGGCGCACTCAATCATTGCGGCAACGCCGCTGGCATCGTCATTCGCACCCGGAGCGTTCTTATCCGCATCCATCACATCCGATCTCCTGTTGTCGAGGTGACCGCTGATGAGAAATATTCTGTTATCGGCCGGATCTGTTCCTTTAAGAGTGGCTACTACATTGCCGAGGACGATTTTCTTGTTCACTCTTTTACCATCGGGTAGAATGGTAACCGTGTCGATGAACGCAGAGAGCCTTCCCCCCGCGCCAGTCTTGTAGCCATTGAATTTATCGAGTACCCATTTCCTTGCGGCACCAATGCCCTTTTTTGGATCTTGCTGTGTGCTGAGCGTATTACGGGTGCCAAAGGCGACCATTTGTTGAACATAGGACCTGAGACTGTCAGCATTGACGGCCGCCACCATTGCTGCAATGGCACTGTCTTTTTTGATGACAACCTGTGCTTGCGCCATGGCATGCAGAAGTAAGACTGAAAAGAAAATTTTTTTCATGTGCGTTGATTATCGGCTCTGGTCCAATGTATTAATTTTAAGGGATGAAGAAAAAGAATCTGGTTGTTCTTTCGGGAGCGGGCATCAGTGCGGAGAGTGGTTTGAAAACATTCCGCGACAGTGATGGACTGTGGGAAGGCTATGATATTGAAGACGTGGCCACACCGCGGGCCTGGAAGAAAAATCCGCAGTTGGTGTTGGATTTTTACAATTTCCGCAGGAAGGATGTGGCAAAGGCAGAGCCCAATGCCGCTCATTTTGGACTTGCGGAACTGGAGAAGGATTATGAGGTGACCGTGATCACGCAGAACATCGATGACTTGCATGAGAGAGCGGGATCTTCTAAAGTGGTGCATCTGCACGGCCAGATTTTCCGGATGTGTAGTGAGCGGAACAGGTCAATCATCGCGGACATCAGGGAAGACATCCTGCTGGGACAGCTTGCAACTGATGGATATCAGTTTAGGCCGGATATAGTGTGGTTTGAAGAACCGGTGCCGTTGATGGAGGAAGCTGCCCGCCATGCGTCAATGGCAGAAATCTTTGTCGTGATCGGCACTTCCCTGCAGGTTTATCCGGCGGCGGGCCTGGTCGGTTTTGCTCCTCGCGATGCGATAAAATTCATCATCGACCGGAAGATTCCATACTCAACGGATCTCCCCAACTTCAGGTTCATTGAAAAACGGGCTACCGAGGGGATTAATGATTTGAAGGAGATGCTGCTCCGAGGCCCTGACTGAGAATAATTGACTCCATGGCCCGGTGCAAACAGGCCTGTTTTTGGCAAACAAAGCAAGATAATTTGCCTTATCTTGCAGCCCTGAAAAAATGCCTGATAGTATAAGGGTAGTACGACAGATTCTGGATCTGTATGTCTTGGTTCGAATCCAGGTCGGGCAACACCTCACACAGCGTAATTTACTGTAAAACAATGACATGCGCATGGGGCCAATTGCCCTAGTAGGCCATGTAGTAGGCCGTTTTAACCCTTTTCTTTTACATCTCTTCAAATATTGCTTTCCAAAAAATAATCAGATTCATTTTTGCACTATCCAACTTGTAGCTATGTAGCTGTGGAATAAGATTAATATAATCGAACAAGAACTTTGCTAATATGCCAATCAATAGCCCAGCCGAAGCTTTGCCCATCTGTAGTTGACTATCTGTGTCCTTACATTGTTGAATCTGTATTACACTTAATCGGCTTGAATGCGAATGACTACATAAGAAAGAATAATGTAAATCGAAGAATTCTCGAGTGAATCCGGCTTGAACTGCAAGATCAGACCAAGACTTCGAAAGTCTCCAACGTCCATTTAAAGCAAGTTTCTTGTCTTTTGAATTTAGAAGCATAAACCGATTCGTTTGTTGCAATTCAACTTGTATCCTTTTGATCGCTTTTGCTTCTGACTTTTTGATTTCCAGATGTTCGTCGACGGTCGCGGGAAAATTTTCCCTGTCCAAATACCCTCCTAAATCCCAACAAAGAAATCTAAATACTGATTCTTCTTCATCTTTACATGAGGCAAAAACGTAATTAAAGGCAAGATAGCCTTCTAGAGAAGCCCTTGCTAAGATAGAAGTGGATGAGAAGTCTACGCTCCCTTGGAATACATTAAGGCCTATACCAATATGATAGCCCTGGGATAAATAGAAGGCCGACATAGTATGAGTGATAATTTTTCTCCCTAGGCCCTCACCGAACTTAATTCTGACATTTCCTTCAGGAAGTTTTTGTCCAGTTAGGCTATTTGCAATTTCAACAGCCGCTTTAAGTAACAATGGGAGATCCTTTAAATGCCTCTCTGAATATCGGGTTTGATTAATCATTTAAGTCGTCGCTTATCAAACATCACTGCTGTTTTCAATGCTAAAATATTTTCCTGCTTTTTCAAAGTAATTCTTTTCTGAAGAAATCGATAATTTGCTTTCGGGATACCAAAATGAAACTTCAATTGCACTCCATTAAGCTTTCGTATGCCAAGATCTTCTTCTATTGTTTCAGAAATAAGACTTCTACGAGAAGCGGTAACACGTATTCAAGAGATAATCGATCCAGCAAGTAAACATAACATATCTCAAGCATCATTAGACCAAGCCACAAAGCGTTATCAAGAGCTGATGGTCCAACGCGATCAATGGGTTTCTTCTAGTAATATAGACAAGTACTTGAAAGGGGCCGGATGGTATAATGAAAAATTCATTCGGGAACAATTTGAGTTTACTGCTATTTTGAAGCTTGGCCGGACCATATACTTTCACAAAGATCAGTTGAAGAAGCTGGCTGAAGAACTTAAAAAGAGGAAAGTCGATCTTAAGCACTTTTATGATCTTCATGAAGCGCATCGAGAGTTTGAAAAAGAGGTTAAAAAATACAAGGAACAAAAGAAATCGAAATGGTCAACACAGAGCTTTATCATACCCAAGTGGCTGTCTGACATTTCTGCTAAGTCTATGAAACTGCCAAAGCGTGAGGCTGTGGAAACATATATTGAGGATTTAAGAAGCGAATTGAGAAATTCGGGTTTTGAAGAATATGTCGATATTCACAAAGGCAGATTTGCTGTTCCCAAAAAGGTTTACAAATTGGAACCTTACACTGAAAAAGGATTAGCGAGACGATTGATGCAATGGAGCGACAAGTTTAATATGGCTAACCTATTATTACATGAAATAAGCTCGAGTAAAAACGCGAATATTACCAGAAAAAAATGCATATAATCCATTTGAACAGAGACCCAAAGCCCGACCCGGTGAAGCAGTTGAGAAAGATCCTTCGAGAAAAGTGGGACGCCAGGGATGAAGCACAAGCGAAAAAAGACATTCCTAAACTGGTTGAAGCCCTGCGTAAAAAAGAACAGGATGAAGCGGCGAAGGCTCACATGAAAGTCTAAATTATTCCCCCCTTTCGGTGTGCTTTTCTTTGCGAATTCATTTCAATAGGATAGCTTGGTGTGCCCAACAAACACCTAGATCATGATCTTGCTCGCTGCCACTTCAGACGAATATTTTGTGATTTCTATTTTTGCTGCCGGATTCGGGATACTTGTTTATTACTTTGTGGCCCGCTGGATTTTCAAAGTTGATACTAACCTGGATATACAACGGCGGCAGCTAAACATGCTGATTGAAATCGCCAAAAAATTAGATGTTCCCATAGAAAATATTTACAAGGCCCTTGATAGACCGATGCCTAAAAAGTAGCGGCATAACGTCTTTGATCTAGTTTAAATCTTGATATTAGACACTACTTAGTAAACCCCTAAACTACAAATGAAAAAGCTTCTCCATTTACTGTTACTTTCGCCTGTATTCTGTTGCTCACAGGAAATTCCGAAGAAATCCACCAGAATCACAATCGATTCGGTAGAGTTCACCAAGACTGTCAATACTATGCTCGATGCGGGTTACAAGATGGACAAAATAGACCAGGAATTCCTGACCATCCAAACCGAGCCTTGTACCATTCACTTCAGAAACGGTAACGAGACTTCAGCCAAACTGATAATCTATGTAAGGATTAAAGACGGCCTTGCCACAATGACTGGAGATTCCTATAACATGGGCATACATTTCAAGCCGATTTATTGGCGCCGAGATGTTCCCGGTTGGGCCTTTGAAGAGATGGATAAAGTCGCAAGACTGATTGGCAAGAATATTACCTACCATCAGGATTAGCCCCGCCACAACTTGTCCATCTCTTTGGCTAGTATCATCCCTACGGCCCCACTCATTCTTTCGGTTGCGATTGATCGGCTTTAACTAAAGCCTCACTTACATGAAGCAATGACTGAAATCCTTGAAGGTACTGCGCTATCTCATCGGTAGACCAGACAATATCCTTCATCGATATTCCGAGACCTTCAAGAGCCTTCGCAATATGCTCGTAGAAGTCGTCGTGGTCATAAAGCTCTGCCACGAGTTTAATGCCTTCCGTCATTTCCGAAAGTGAATCTTCTTTATTGACCAAATAGGGCACTGCAACCTTCTCGGCTATATAAATCAGGCAGAAATGAGCGGAGACAAAATCCTTAGCATCAGTCACCTTATTTATAGCGTTCAGCATAAATTGCATAAAAGGTTGCGGTTCGATTGATTCTCTTAAGGCTCTGGCGCCTTCGGCGAAATGAATTGTTTGTCGACTGTTAAATGTTGGCATAGTTTAAGATTTTGAAAGGTCAGAAACTGCGTATTGGTCAATTGCGGCCTTTATTTTTTGCAATGCTTGAATGCCGCTAAGGTGCTTTGCAACGTGGTTGTGATCATAATTTACTTCCTGGAGTTGGAAGCCATAAGCAATCATAAAAACCCCTAGTACGTCGGTAAATCCATCATCGCCATCCATTGATCCTACCTCGGCAAGCCCGAAAGCCATTTGTTCAATTTTGTCCTTCGAACTCGAATTGAAGGGAATTGCTATTTGCTCTGCAATCACCAGAAAGGTGAAGTGAGCTTCGTTTTTAGGCTTGTGCTTTTCGGCGGCACTATGAAGCCACCCTAATGCCTGAAATAAGAAATCAGTGAATTCTTTGGGTGAAATGCAGTCCCGAATCGCTTTGGCACCGGCCAGGTAGCATTCAGGTATTTTTTCTTTTTTCATGACGTTTGATTTTATTAGTCAATTGAATTTGTTCAATGTCGATTCGATCAATCCGATTCAGGACACAATTCAGGTTAAGAAGACTCGGAATGCCTCGCCCGCTATCTTGTGGCGTCTTCATCTGCCATGTCCACGTATGCTTTATACATGATTTTCATCAACGTCATCACGGTATGAGTAACCTCTTGCACAGTCTCATTTTCATGAGCCTTGATTAAGAAGTTATCAATCATGTCAAAGGTTGAATCGAGATGATGGTGCAAGCTGGTATAGTCAGTCACGTATTCATGGATTCCCTTGCATGCAGACCCTTTATCCCGATCAACCAGCGGCAGCAAAATATTATCTGCGATATATGAAAGGTTGGAAAAGGGACGAGCTTTTGTTTCGTCATGTCTGTCGATGAGACCAAGAGCTTCGATACAATAGCTCATGATTGCCCTTGGCTCCGCAAGGTGAATAATGGACTGTAGAGCTTCATTTATGGCAAGGGGATGCCCTGACCCCGGGAGAGTTTTCTTTTTCATAATGTTTGTTTAGTAATATTGTTCGGTTTGCTGAATCTTCTGGAAGAAAGAACGGTCCGGGACTTTACTAGGATGACTGAGGACCGTTATTTCTCCTGCTTCTTAGCTTAATTCTTTTGGAGAATGCCTGGCGAATGCTCCGGGGCTCCTTAGCCTCGCCAATTGGAATAATGCATTGTTTGGAATTGATTTAAGAGAACCCGGAGAAGGCCTGTCGTTCTGATTTCTTTGGACGTTTGACTGGAGTTGCATTTCTTTGCTTTGTAAGGTGATCAATAAGATTTGTTGGTCATTAGACCCGATAGTTCGTAGCTATCGGGTTTTTTATTTCCTACCGCTGAAGCAAATATACGTATATACGTATATACACCCCAAATATTTCTTTGTCAATTTTATTGCCTATCTTTATAGACGCATATACGTACAACATGGCCCCAGGCAACCCCCGCACAATACCCGCCGACAAGACGCAAGTCAATTTCAACGCTAATGCGGAGAGCTTAAACAAGCTAAGGATCATCGCTTTAAACGAGCAAATGACCAATACTGAACTCTTAAACCTGGCTCTCGATAGGTTTATTGAAGACTATGAAAAGAAGAATGGGAAGATTAAAGCGAAGAACAAAGGGAAGGGCGAGGGTTTGAAGGGATTATGATAAGAACGTAAGGCCTTCATTGTTGTTACATTTTTCAGGCTACACATTTAAAGCTCGTATGATGGGTAATGATGCTTGGCGACAGCTACTAGATTTCGAATCAAGGGATCTCATATCAAAGTATATCGAAGAGAATTATAACCGGAAGGCCAGTGAACGTCAGATACTAGAAATTAGTGCAAATTTTAAACAAGGCCGCGAATACTTTCGAAATGCCCAAGCATCGGACATAACCGTCAAACCACTCCTTTTATTTTATGGAATACAAACGTTAAGCAGAGGATTGTATTTATGTCTGGCGCCTCGTATTGCATCTTCAACGTTGACTCCATCTCATGGTCTGACTACTTTTAAATGGCAGGAAACACTTGCAGTCCCACGTTTTGACGAATTGACTGTAAAAACATGCAAAGGAGGTTTTATTGATATTTTGGAAGTGTCGGAAAATACATCCTTACTTAAGCTCAGGTCTAATAAGATAAGTGGACATGTGCAGTTTAGCATGCCCAAGGAAAATCAAGTCATTAAATTGAACCAGTTATTGAGGACTTTCCCGGATCTCGCCAGGACTTATACAAACTGGAGCGGTGAAAATGTATCATTCCTGTCTCTTGAGGGCATGCGGGTTAAGGAAGATGGAATAGTCTCACTCGAATTTGCTCAGTCAGCCAAAGTCGAATTAATTACTGAGTTGATTACCAAAGAATTTACTAATGATGACTTTGTACGGACTGAGACAGGCCAAAAGAAATTCACTGTCCATACCATGCCGCAAATCTCGCAGCGGTTTTTAGACCCCTTTAATATGGGAATTGCAGATATTGTTGTGTCCCCAAGTATACAGGAATTACGCCTCAACATCCTTGGACAATTTTATGCTCTTGGTTATTTTCTTGGGATGCTTAGCCGATATTTCCCGTCCAAATGGATGGCACTGGGCCAAACTCGAACCGGTGATTCGTTTTTCCCAATGGCTATAGATTCAATTCGATTGCTTGAAGACCACTTCCCCCAAGTTATCGTGGACTACCTAGAAAGCTTCAATCGACTAACAAACGACATATGACGAATTTCTGTTCGATTGTCGCCTTCCGCAATGCTATATTTGAGGAGGTTGACGCCAAAAACGTGTAATCGATCGTGAATTAAGACTCACCTACCGAGACACAACTTTTAGAAAAGGAAGAGTATTAAATGGCTGTACAGTCAATCCTTCCACATTTAAAACTTAATTCGATTATTATCTGATAATGCGATGTTATGCTAAGCAGCCACAGCCTGCACACGGCAACCAAAAGAACCGGAGCTGCTACGGAAGCCTTCGGCTCCGGAATTGCCTGAAATACATTAGATTCGGTGCCCTAAACCTTATATAGTGGAAGTTAAGCCCTTCGGAATCAAACTTGAGAAGTTATACGTAAGCCCAACTCTAAGGCAAACGTTCAATGATGGAACAAATTTTCAGGTTAATAAGATTCATTTTGATTGCACCCCTATCCTAAATTTCAATTATTACCCCAAACACAAAAGAGTAACCGCCTTCTTTGATTTTCATTTCAACATTGACGGATTCCTAGAATACAGGGCTAAGCCGATCTATTACCTTACTTACCCAGAAGATGAAATAATCGACTTCAAACAAGTCAATGATTTAATGTTAAATGCTACCTACAACTACTATGAGTATTTCAAAGATTGTGAAAAGGAGCTTTCTTTGGAAATGCTGCTTCCCATTGCAGATTTAATGCCTCCCGAACGGATAGTTCAGATTGCCCACGGGGTATTAAACCGCTTGAACAATAGAGGATAAAAGTTTCTGAATTTTTGTCTTCAAATGCGTCAGGACAATAGCCCACCGGCTGCATTTTTTCGAATACTTTCATGTACCTTGAAGGTACATTTCTATAACCCCGACAGAGTATCTACTTAGTTGGGGTTTCACTTTTATGCCTTACGGCTTTAATTCGAATTGGTCATTGCCATCTTTTCATCGAGATCCATCCAGGATAATATCTGAATCAGTGACATCGATCTGGTCTGCTTCTACCTTGTAGGTGCAGCTTGTAAGAAAATCTAACACAAATTTTGGAAGTGCTAAGTCTGCGTATTCCGGCCGTATATATATAGACATCGGAATTACTCTATGGTCATTTGTCAATTGGAAAACCACGCTCCCAGCCAGCCCGGCCTCGTAAATTTCTTTGTGGTTGTCTTGAAGATTTTCTAGTACTGCCTGAAGTATGTTAGGCTTATTGGCCACCTCCATGTGTTTTCGATACCTGAACGTAGCTTTTCTAAAGTGCGCTAGAGCTGCCTTATCATTATCGCTTTGAAGAGTGCTAACATCACAAATAAATGCGTACTGATATGGCTCACCTAATATCTCACAGGGAGCGAAAGAACAATAGTATTTTTTGCCGTCAATTGCTTTGAAAGCAAAAGCATGCCCAGGGTATTCCTCGCAATAAGGTATGAAGCTTATAAATTCAGAGTCTTGATAATCCCAGTATTTCATTTGCTAAGTTTTAGTTATTAAAGCCTTCTCGCCTCATCCTCCATGTTGCATAGATGTATCGGTTATATTCAATAGGTGTATGCCATTAGAATGAAAACCCTCCTGTTCTACCCATCGATTGATTTGTACGCATTAAAGAAAACCAAAGGTCTTTACCATCTAGCTTTGCGGTAAGTACCTGGTTGCCGCCGCCCACATCTCCCATTAGATCACCTAGTTTGTTAAGTGGAACGACAAGTTCGGGCCCGGCTTCACCAATCAAAGCATGAGTAGGACCGAGAACCAAACCACCCTGAGCGAACTTGTGTTCTTTCAGTTGAGATTTAAGGTAACTGCCAGCTGCGACCGCCGCGATTCCCGCAGCTATAGCCACATACCCATTTCCGATATTTAGTGACTTAATGGCAAGCTCTTTCAGGGTGCCGTATTTGATCAATGCTTTACCCAAATCCCTTAAGCCATCACCAATTATACTAATTATGTCAGCAAATGGATTGACTTTGACCCCTGCTAATGCTCTGCCGATATTATCGCCTATTGATACAGCAATTTCCTGGAATACCTGAGAAAATATAGCTGCTGTTTCTTCTTGGAGGCCCGCTGACAAAGACTTTGCCAGTTCCGATCTGTATGCGTCTCCCGACTGCTTACCCAAGTCACCGAAAATCTTGATTAATGGATTGAACCCGTCTCCCAATTGCCCGCCACCAATAATCTCTGATGGTTTTAAAAAAATCTGTGGAACGATAGAAATTGGAATATTTATCGTAGACCGCTGCCGCTTTGCAAATTCATTAATTATGGACTGCCTTAATCTTTCAATCTGATCGGCTGAGAAACCTTCTTTTTGACCATCCCTTAAGAGAAGCTCGATTTTCAGCTCACCTAGTTTAAACTCCTCGGCCTTCAATAAACCAATCTCTCCTCTCAGTCTTTCAAGTAATTCAATCTGCTCCTTTAAAGAATCGGTAACTTTTGCTCCCTTACCATCAGGAGATACATTGATCGGCTTGAATTTCGATGCCGCTAAAGTAGCCTTGTTAATTCCGGTCTCCAGAAGCTTCAGGCTAGTATCGGTTTTTTCTACAATATCTCGCTGCTTGATAAATTCCCCGTTAGCTTTATCGAGTGCAGCAACTAAAGCACCGTAACCGGCTTTTACAACCTCGTTACCCCTGAGATCTGTATAAGTTCCGCTCCCGAAATCCTGCAAGACCTGCTGCGCCAGTTTTAGCCTGGTTCTGGCTTCATCAAGTGCGCTATTCTGTTTGAATAATTCATTGTTGACCCTCCCAATCTCGTCACCGAATCCCTTAACGACTGCCTGGGATATGAGCGCCTGTGTATATTCATTAACCCTTCCAATAAGTGTTTTTAGTGAGGAAGCTTCTGTGCTAAGATCACCGAAATATTCCTTGTTTATGCTCTTGAGGGCTTCGATTGCATTCTTACGATCCTTATAGGAGGCATTTGTATCATTGACAACTCCAGCGAGCGCCTTTATCGTGGCGATCTGTCCGTAAACACTTGCGCCCGCCTCGCCCGCAACAGTCGTTACATCTTTGAGTGTTTCCAGGAAACTCTTTGTGTTTTCCGCTGCGTCTTTGGATTTCTTATTAAACCCTTGTATGCCGTTTTGAAATATTAAAAACCCTGCAGATACTGCTGATAACGCAAGACCAAGACCCCCAGCTCCTCCTAATGATCCCAGGATTGCTTTAAATGCTGCTGAAGTACTACCGCTTTCTAACTTCACCCTTCTGAACGACTCCAGTAATGGATTAAGGTTATTCTGAATACCAATGAAACCGTATGGCAAATCCTGAGCGATTCTGCCTACATCGTTGAGGGCCAACGCGGCGCTACTCGATGCTGTATTAAGGCTTTTAACAGCCGCAGCGGTGTTATTCACCACCTGAGGCGTCTCTTTTGGTAGTAACGTTATCTTGCCAAGACCAACGTTCTTAAGGATCTTAATATTCTGCCTGGTCTCGTCTATTTGCCTGTTAAGGATAGTAAGAGCATCGCTGCCCTGAGTAGTTTTAAGCTGCTTTTGGAAAGCTTTTATGTCGGCCTCTAACTCCTTAATTGTTTTGGTCAGCTCCGACCCATCAGCTCCAAAAACTACTTTAAACTCATTGCCCAGTGACATTGCCAAAAATTAAAGTGAGTAATTCAGAGGCTTAGAGAAGGTCGGCGGTGTCCCAGGTATTGCCCCGCTCGGGAATCGAGAAAGTTTGCTCTCTGTAGTTAATTACAATTTACGATTTTATCCATTCTCAATAACGAAAAGACGCGGTTTTTTTCAATAATAGACAAACAATTCAATCTTCTGAAACCCTGTATTAACAGGTATCACAAGAATCTTGGTCAATTCATTTTTACTTCGTTTTCATACGGCTTCTGTCGTATTTATTCAACCCATGCCGTAATGTAGTCTGCAAAATAATCTGTAAGGTCCTCCATCGAATTTCCTGAATAGATCCACCGATCAGTATACCGAAGCTCTCCATGATAATAACTATTTAGAATGACATGCCACACGCTTTGATACCCCGATCCGGATACGGGTTGAAGGTGCCCAACATATAGCTCACCGTGATATTCAAACTTGATTGGAATTTTCTCTCTGTAACCTGATCGGGATGACATTTCATAAAACTAAATAACTTAGCAAAAGCATTAGCTCATGGGGATAACAAAATCGGTAGTGTTTGGGTGCCAACAAGAACACGCTTACCCATGGGGCCTAAAAAGATAAGCTATCTTTATTCTCAATTGCCTTTATGAAAACAATTTACCTGTTAACAATTGCGGCTTTTCTGAGCATACTACTTTGCTCATGCGGTGGAGTAATTGGCAGTATAGAAAAATATAGATTTCAAAATATCTCTCTTGATTCTTTAAAAGGCGGAATATCGAAGGTTTATGCCACACATCCTGAATTGAAAGATTTCGATACTTTAAAATATCAGCAAGGGCTCAGTATTGGAGACGGAGATTATTACTGCACAGCAACAGAAAAAGGCACAAAATATCTTTTTAAGTATGCCTTTCCGAAATACGATTCCCCTTATGACACAATAGTCGAAGTGTCTCTTAGTTCTGCAGCCCCATATGGGCAAGGTTTAAACCTTGCCAGTAAATTGGGTTTTTTCGAAAAAAGAAAGTACAAAAAACTCTTTACACAGTATTTCATTGAAGCAGTTTCAAAAGAAGTGGGAAGGCGACCGACTCGCTACTAACTTTGTTGCCAGTGTTTTCATAGTCTACGATGGATTGGGGATCTTCACAAAATCTCAAACTGAGACGCCACCAACAAACTAGTTCCGTGCAGAATCGCTTAATTTAGGCTATGTGCTACGACATCTCCTTTACTGTTAATATTCCAGAACTACGAGAATACTTTCCAGAGATGGTTTTCGATGATCAGCTTTCATTGGACTTTGCGAATGAACATATCATAGCCCACTCTTTTGGCACCCATCCAATCATTTATAGAACTTCTGAGGGAGTGCTTCATTGTCAAGCCATGGAATGGGGGTGTATTCCTTTTTATGTGAAGGAAGAGAAGGCTTTTGCCAAGGCCCGAAACACCATGCTCAATGCCCGGAGCGAACGGATCCTGGAGGACTCTAAATCGTACTGGTATAAAATTAGGAATCGCCGTTGCCTGATCCCCGTGACCGGATTCTACGAGCACCGAGAAATTAAAGGCTGGAAAAAGAAGGTGCCATATTTTATTAGGCTTACAAAGCAGCCAATGTTCTTTATCCCCGGACTTTATTCAGTGGCGGAACTCCCGGACCTCGAAAGTGGCGAAATAATCAAACGTTACACCTATACCCTGATCACCAGGAACGCAAACGAGCTGATGAAGAAGATTCACAATGGTGGTGATAATAAATATCGAATGCCCTTAACCCTCCCATTTGAGATGTCAATGGCCTTTCTTGAGCCCGAACTATCGCCGGAGAGATACAAGGAAATTCTCGACTTCGAGATGCCACCGGATGAAATGTCAGCACATGCCGTCTTCACCATTCGATCACCGAAAAGTCGTCCGGATGACAAATCAAAAATGGAGCCCTGGGAATGGGAACAACTGCCGGCACTGGGTGACTTGAATTCGGAATGAGCCGCGGTACTGGGGACGGCATAACTATCCCTTGTTCGGAAGAATCCGAAAACATTCGGTTATATTTATAAGGCCTAAAATGATTTTTTATGACACTCAACATCTTTTCAACAGAACCGAAACTTACTGTTGAAACTCTCCGTGGAAACCGGAGTTATTTTTATTTATTAGTCCTTATTATCGGTGCGTGCTTTACCGAATCACCGAGTGGTAAAGAACAAGTGATGGTTGCTTTACCCCTGATGCTAGTTTTTGAATGGACCATACTTTTAATGGACAAGTTCCGGAAATAGAAAAAACTGTAAGTCGGTAGTATTTTAACTACCGGGTTCATTCATGCCTTTTCTACCTTCACATCAGTACGTTACAGGCTTCGGCCGGCCCGGGATGGATAAATGCCCGGGCTTTTCTTGTAATTACATCTAAACCCGGCCTTCTGTTAGGGTAAAATACATACTTTAGTCAGCCCTAAACATAAAATATGAGATTTTGCTTGTTTGTATTTTTGTTCCTTTCGAGTAATGCCTTTTCACAATCAACTGAATATGGCACTTCGATAGCGTACATTTTTAACGGTCATGATGCGTATGTCGCAGCGGATTCAAAGAACACAACTGAAAATGGCGCTACTTCTTTGTCTTGCAAAATCTCTCATCTAGATAAGATTTCGTGGGCAAGGGCAGGATTAGTTAGGTTAGAAGATAAATTTAATACGGAAGAAATAATTCGGCATTTTATGTCAATGAAGAAGCCTTTTAAACAAAAGGTTGAACTTCTTAATGATTCGATGCACATAGTCATCAGGAAATACAGAAAGAAAATTTTTGAGGACAGAAAAAGATTTTCAGAAAGCAATTCAAACAGTGTGGTTTCTTTCTTGATTTTCTCCCAGGAAAATAGCTTTTTGCAGTTTATTATCAATGATTATTGTCTGAAAAATGTACTCGGCCGGTATAAAGTCTATGACTCATTGACCGCCCAGAATTATGAGAATATTCAGTTGTATAACTTTGGGGTATGTAACGGCTCGGATTCTAGTGGAAGAATATTGAAACAAGTGAACGACATGGGAATTGACAAATATTTCACGACACACCCAGTAATAGTGAAAGGCAAAACTAGCCGCATCGCGTCGTTCGAAGACTTTGTTTACTATTTTGTTTATTTAAACACTATTACTAAATCTAAAACTGTCGGCGAACCTATCGCTGTTGCCAGATTACAGAATCACATTTTTGAGTGGCGAAGAAATGAATTAAACTGTCCATAGCTTCTCGGCTGACGGTATAATAAAAATTGATAGGCTGATTTTGGCCTGAATCAGTTGGCTTCTAGATGCTGCTTTTTGTCTGGGCAGGCACCCGGAAACAATAATGAGGAGGGCTAATAGAGTAAAAAATTTCATATCACTTATTAGCTGATTATCTGCAAATCCGAAATAGGTTCTCCAATTTGAGCTTTCTCTTTTTTGGCCTGGGGGCTTGATCTTACTATCTATTTTCTTTTATGGTTTCCGATTCTTCCGATTATTCGTGAATTATGCCCTTTTTATAGTGTAAGAAAACCCAGTTGGGGATAACTTTAGGGCGGCTCCAGACCACGTTACTTCACGTTATTATAACGGACTCACAGGTCAAAATGAGTGATTCTCACTTGAAAAAAACTGATTATTCAGTTTCTAACATTAATATTATGAACGACTTGTAAGCGTTTGAAAAGCGCTTGATTAATCAAACGTGATCCAAAATTGGGTGGCATCCCTTCGCCTGCTTGAAAATCAAATAATGCCGCATCGAGTTCTCGGCCTGGAACCCCATAAACTCGGACTCGTCATAGTTGACCTTTGTCCCGTCAGCCAATTCTCCCAAATAGCGGTCACCTTTTTTGAACCACAGCCTTGGGGGACGGTCTAGTAATTCCTTTCTGGTTCTTGAGCCCGCTACAAGCCCTTTGAGAAAGGCTATCTTGTCGTTTCTGTTATTTAACTGTTTCATATTCCCCTGCTTTTTGTTCTCTGCCCATAGTTGTCATGAAAAATATAGACCGTCCAGATGCTGATTTTTTAAGCTCGTTGATTTCGTCGCCAGTGTACCGATCCCCGGTCATTTCATCAAAATATAAATCGGGGTCATCTGAGAAGGAGGTCAGAATAAGGGTTAAATCTTCATTTAGTACAGTGTGGTTTAAGAGGCCCTTGCTCAGCCCCTCCAGAAGCTTTATTTTCTCTGTTCGATTCATCTTACCTGCTTTTTGAGGTTGTCGATTATGTAGTCCAATTGTTCATCAGACAGATCTTCGAAATTTGGAGTAAGACTCACCGATTGAAGCTTCGGCACTGAGTACTGCAGTAAATCGCAATAAAGCCTGGTTCTGTCTCTGGGAGGTAGCTTTTCGAAGTCTTCCTTTACCTTCTCAAAGTTTTCATCGAGAAATGCGCCAATGGTGTCCCTCAATTGCGAATTGGCTTTGTTTTGGGCACCTTTCGGTCTTCCATTAGGGTTACCGGTTTTTCCTTTGTCAAAGGGCATAAGAATTGTTTTTAGTTGTTCTTTACAATGATTGCACAGTTACTGATAGCTTCATCATACCAGGCAAAAAAGTCTTCTACGGTTGTCACTATGAGATAAACTCCTCCCGATCTTTCAACCCGCATTTTCTCCCTTTGCTGATCGGCGCTCATTATATCCCTGGTGTTTTTGTTCTTGATTTCAATGCATATCATCCGGCCGTCGATCGCGCACATCAGATCCGAACTTCCCTTCCGCGTCGAGCTCTTGATCCATTTTCGATCATCAAAGACGTTCCCAGCTTCTGTTCTCGTGAAACCTCCAATCATTCTGCCGGCCACATTGATCCGGTTAGCATAGTGTCCGGACCAAATCATAAACCGCTGAACAATGTTTGTTAGTCCGTTCGTGGTGTTGGAATCTGGGTATTTTGGTGGTGAATAATGCCCGTCCTGGTACGTCGTCGGATACCTCATTCTGAAATCCCGTTCGTGGGCTTCCTGGTAGGCCAATTTCCAGCTCATGAGTTTACGGTTAGGGGTTTCAGTGGTTTGTCTAATCCAGCCTTAAAACAGTCTTCAGCGCATCTACAATACTTGTCTTCTTCTCCGGCAAATTCCTGGTTGCTCTCGATTTCACTTTTAATTGAATAAATCAGAGACCTTTCTCCTGTCCCACCTAGCGTGTAGGCGACCTGTTGGACGGTTTGCCACCGTTGACCAGTAACCGCATCCCGTAATCGGTTCAGGCAGGATCTGATTAGATTGTCGTTTCCCACGTAGCCGACTTGGTTTGTTTGCTTACCACTTTGCTTCGGCTCGGGTTTACTTACGAACCTTTTAATTTTCAGTGGTTCGGGATTGTCTCGAATCAGCATATCTGGGTCGTATGACAGGTATCGAAGGTTTTCGACCTTCTTACCTTTGCTGGTGTCTGCCTTGATCCCGTACTTGTCCAGTACCGAGAAACAGTGTTCGGCATACTCTGCTAGTCGCAGGGGCTCCGAAATGAGGGCAAGGGCATAGAATCCATCCCCGCTACAGGACAGGCCGCAAAAGGCTATAAACGGAAGGCTAAAAACGCATTCCTTCAATTCGGCGACGTCATAGTCTGAAATATCCTGGTAGTCAAAATCTAGCTGCATGATACCTGTTCGATGAATTTCCTTAACCATCCCTTTCTTTTTGGTTTCCAGTAGAGCGGCCGGCGTGTAGCACTGAAGTTTAGATTTGAGCTCCATCTTCTGGATCTTGTACTCGCTCCCGATTCGGTCAAGTTTTCTGAGGTCTATTATCGTATCAAGGTCTCGGGCAAAGTCGCACAAAAGGATCTGTCGATAGGTTGCCGGCCGGCCGATATTATCGGCATGGGAATCGTAAAGTGAGACTTGTTTATCCAGCCACATTTTCTAGGTCTTGTATTTTAGGTTCATTTTTTTATTTCTTATAAAGGTTCATTTCGGGGGTTCAGGTTCATCCCCTATATATAGGGGGATGAATGAACCCTTATGAACCGGGTTCATTGAACCCCATTTGAACCCTCGTGAACCCTTGAACCCTCTGCGGAGTTTATTCGGTAAAATCCATCTGCACCTTTGTTCACGATTCCCCATCCTACCAAATCATTCAAGATGCGTTTTGAGGTACTTTCTGACCTCTTGGTTGCGTTCATAAGTTCATTAATCGAATCCTTATGAGACAAGGCCGCAAGAGGTGTGAAAATGCCTTCAGCCAGTTCCTTGTTTTTCTCGTAATTCTTGCTGGTTCGGGCATCCGACTGGTTCACTGGGGTCCAATCTAGGGTCACACATGGTAGCGATCCCTTATCCCATCGAATGGCAAACTGCTCAAAAGGAATACCTCTACTGTTTACACAAACCACAAAGCTCTGATTACGGTCATCAGGATCTACCTCTGTTGAAATCTCGATTTCGCATTTCTGGGATGAGATGGTTCCAATGTGCGCCCTGGCATTCTTATCATTCTTGTTCTGATGAAGCACCCCAGCGATATGGACGTTATGAGCGGAACAGAGTTTTAGGATCTCGGTCGTAACGAAGTGACCTTCTGCAGCGTCCATGAAGTCCGTAAGGAGGTCAACCAGGCCGTCAATAACCACAAGCCGAACATCTGGTATCGCCTCCATCCCGGCTTGAATGATCTTCAATCGCTCTCTAGGCGAGAATTCCCTAAGATCGCAATACTTTAACTTGTCCGAACTCCTTAGCCCGGCTATCTTAAGAATTCCTTTCATTGTTTTGGCGGCATAACTTTCCCCTTGTTCATTGTCGAAAAACAGAACAGTACCATCCAATTCGGTTTTGAATAACGTGTCCCGATTATCTGCATATTCCGGTATAAACTGAGCCAGCATTCCGAACAAACTGAGCCACTTCAGAATTTTGGTCCGACAGCCTTGCTTAAGATCGCAAATATGGAGATTCCGGGCAAACTGAGCCACCTACAAATTGGTAGCCTTCATGACATTCCGGCGTAATTGAGCCACCTGACAAGAGCGTACAAATTCATTTAATCAGCAAGAGATTCCTTTGCGTTTCAGCAAAACCGCAGTGGAATGTCAAATCACCTGGTAACGATGCAAAATGTGCGCACTATAATACAGCTTTTACAGCGCGGTTTTTCAGGCCGCAGGATCTCAAGGGATTTGAACATATCACGTAATACATTTAAGATTTATGCAGACAGGTTAAATGCATCTGGCTTTAACCTGGAACAATTGCAGCACATGAATGATGAAGACCTGAGCCTTGTGGTGTATGCCGATGCAAAACAATTGCACGCAGATCCCCGCAGAGAGGATTTTACCGCCAGAGTTCAGTATTTTCTGGCCGAACTAAAGCGAACAGGTGTTACCCAACAGTTATTATGGGAGGAGTACAAGAAAGAGAACCCGGATGGATATGAGTATTCTCAGTTCTGTGAACTTTTTGTCCGGCACAGAAAAGTAAATGAGGCCACCATGCATTTCGAGCATAGGCCAGCAGAGGTTATGATGGTTGATTTTGCAGGTGAGCCTTTGCATTATGTGGATCGTGCAACCGGTGAAGTTGTGAACTGCCCGGTTTTTGTGGCTGTGCTGCCATGCAGTGGGTACAGCTTCGTTATAGCACTTGCTGACGCAAAGCAACCCAACGTTGTAAAGGCACTCAACGCCTGCCTTCAGTATCTTGGCGGCGTTCCGAAGAACATTAAGTTCGACAATATGCGAACTGCAGTAAGCAAGAGCTCTAGGTACGAACCGATTTTTACGGAAACATTGCAGCAATGGTCATTGCATAATAATATCACCTTACTGGCCGCACGAGTGCGTAAACCCAAAGACAAGGCACCAGTGGAAAACCAGGTAAAGCTCTCTTACCAGCGGGTTTATGCTCCGTCACGTAACAGAATATTTTTTAGTCTTGAGGAACTAAACGAAGATATAGCCGGACAACTGGACCTGTATCACCATCGCAACTTCCAAAGGAAAGATTATAGCCGCCTGGAATCATTTACCGGCAATGAAAAGAAGTTGCTTCAGGAGCTGCCCCAAGAGCCTTATGTGATCAGGCATGTCGCGAGAGCAAAAGTTCAAAAAAACTATCACATCACCCTGGGTGAGAACTGGCATCACTATAGCGTGCCATTCTGTTTTATCGGCAAAACAGTGAATGCAATCTATGATACCGACACTGTTGAGATCTATTTTGAGCATAAACGGATTGCACTGCACAAAAGAAATTATAAGCCCCATGATTTTACCACGATTAAAGAACACATGCCGCAAAGCCATCGACGCTACTCCGAGCAGCAGGGCTGGACGCCTGAATACTTCCTGGAGCAAGCCGCTGGAGTTGGAACCTCTGCCCATCAATATATCCTGGGTGTATTAAAGGCGAGAAGGTTTACTGAACAAACATACAATGCCTGCCTTGGTATCTTACGGCTGGCTAAATCCTACACACCAGTGCGCCTTGAAGCAGCCTGCAAAAGAGCGCTTACCGGGCAGTGCTATAGCTATACTACTATCAATAATATCCTTTTAAACAATCTGGATACTCTGGAACCTGTTCAACCACTTTTGTTCAGTATGCCGGAGCATAAGAATGTTCGTGGGCCAGGGGCATACCATTAAAAGTGCTGGAAAAATTATTCACTTCTAAAACGGAAAATACATGAACTCACAAAGTACTGTAGAACAAATGCAGGATCTGAAACTCTTCGGTATGGCCAAGCTTTATCAGGCAGTCATAGATCAACCCGTACATCAGCATCCCGAAGCCCACACACTGATGGGTATGCTTGCCGACGCAGAAACCCAATACCGCTTGGGACAAAGAACCCAGCTTTTTCTGCGGCTATCCAAACTCCGCTACAATACTATGCCTGAACAGGTGAAAACGCAAGGGGACCGTGGGATTACCAAAGAGCAGTTAATGACGTTTTGCGATGGATCTTTTATTACAAAGGGACAAAATATTTTAATCACGGGCTCTACCGGGTGCGGCAAAAGTTACCTGGCCTGTGCCTTAGGCCGGCAGGCATGTATGCTGGGTTATCGGACAGTTTATTTTGCAATGAACAGGTTTATAGAAGCCCTGGCTGGCGCCAGACTCGATGGTACATACATCAGGTGGTTAAATCAAATAGCCAAGACACCCTTGCTTATACTCGATGACTTTGGCCTTCAACCTCTGGACCATCAAATGAAGCTCGCTTTATTACAGATACTTGAAGACCGGTATGCAAAAGGTGCAACCATTGTTACCTCGCAACTACCCGTAAAAGCATGGTACGAATACATTAAGGAACCTACCATTGCCGATGCAATAATGGACAGAATGACAGCGCATGCAAATAAAATAGAATTAAAAGGCGAGTCGTTAAGAACAAAGAAAAACAGTTAGTTTAGATATTGAAAATACGCTCTTTATCAGATGGCTCTCTTTGGCCGGAACAGTGGCTCAGTATCAGCGGAATATGCAGCTACGGGTAACTGAGAGAGGTTATGATTATGCTTTTTTTGCCATAGCGGTCCTCCAGTAATTGCAGTATTGTCAGTCTGATCTCCTGAGAGAGCGGCTGTAAACCAAAGTCATCAAGGATAATAAGTGTCTGTCGTTCCAGGTGATTGAGGAGTTTAATGTAAGAGCCGTCGAGTTTTGAGAGGGTAACCTTCTCTATCAGACGGTTCATATTCAGGTATGCGGCTTTATATCCGTGCAGACATGCCTGGTGGCCGAGGGCACAGGCGAGGAAGCTTTTACCACAGCCAGTGGCTCCGGTTACCAGGATATTTTCTCCGTTTTGCAGGTAACGCCCCTCACCTAAGGTAGCGAGTTGTTGTTTGGTAAGATTGCGCGCAGCGCTGCATTCAACCTGATCGATGGTGGCAGGCAGTCGCATCTTAGCCAGTTTCAGGTAGTATGCCGTCTTTTCATTGCTGCGGTTGAGTTGTTCGGATTGCAGCAGGTGGGCTACCAGGTCATGGCCTTGCAGTTGCTTGTTCATCGGCAGTTCCAGTTGCGAGCGGTACGCGTGATGCATACCCTGCAGGCGCAGCGCCTGCATTTGTTCCAGCGTTTGATTCGTATTCATATCCTGTTGTTTGTTGATTAAGATGCTTACTCGTAGTGGCTTGCGCCTCGTATGTTCTCGTGGTCGGGCAAAGGCGTCAGGTCAGGCTGTGAAGATTGCCTGTCGAGCCCCTTATCGAGGATATCCCTTATCATGCTATAATTCACCCTGGATCCCTGCAGGGCTCTTGCACATGCTGCTTCCAGCCGGTCAGTGCTGTGTTTTTTCTGCCAGCATCAGCATACCGAAGCAGGATTTATAATTCTGCTCCATGTAGATGCTGTTTTGTAGTATTTGAGATGCGGCTTGCTGGGTGGCCGGGCCCACGCGCTGGGCCTGCGCCAGCAGTTCCTCACGGTTCCAGCCTTTGATCTGCTGCATACGCTCGTGATGTGGCGGCATATGTTCGGATAGTGTTGTGTAAGCCTGGTTGTGCTGTCTGCGCAGGTGTAATGCTATGCGATCATATTGCAGATAAACTTCTACCACACGGCCATCATACAACACCTTGACTTTTTTGCCGACATACTGGTATGGCACACTGTAGTACCGGCGATCTTCTGATAGCTGCACATGATAATTGCGTTGCACGGTAAGCATCACTACCTTCTTTGCGCAAAAGGGTTCCGAAGGCAAGGCCTTAAGCAGTCCACGTTCCTGCTGTTCAAAAAAATACAAACGGCTGTAGGGCGTGTTTTTATAGGGTTTGTTATTCAGAAGGATTAGTTGGTCCTGCATCGCGGCATTGAGGGTGTCAATGCTGGTAAAGTCACGGTTACGTAACGGAGCATAAACATGGGTATAAACGATGCTCACGGCACGTTCTACCATCGCTTTATCTCTTGGACTATAGGGCCGGGCAGCGCTGAAGGTGGTGCCATAATGTTCACTGAGCTGCTGACAGATATCGGTAAATACCGGCTCATAGCGATTGGGTCTTGTGACTGCAGTGCGGAGATTGTCGCACAAAATAGTGGCCGGAACACCGTTATAGAACAGCAGCATGGCATTGATACAGTCAGTAAAATCCGCTGTCTGCTGGGTATGCACCGCATAACAGAATATGAGTCCGCTGAAGGGAAGTATAGCAACAAAGACCTGACACTCGATGCGTTCACCTGTAGATGTATCCACGTAATGTTGCTTCTTCCCGGTAAAGTCAATCATGATCATATCAGCAGCCTGGTACTCCAGGTGCATGGAGAGATCCTTGTTCTTCAGGTAGCGAGTAAAATGATAACAGTAGTGACTGTAGACATAGCCATCAGGATGCAGTAGCATATACTCCTGCCAAAGCAACTGGCGGGTAACGCCTGTTTTGGTCAGCTCACTTTGTGCATACTGAAAATGAATAACCAGCTGTTGCAGTCGTTGAGCATCATGAGCCAGGCTATCGTTGCCATAAGCTGTAGCGGCAATAACCTTATCATCGACACTGGCTTCGACGCTATCAGAAGCGGCCAAAACAGAGAGATATTTGCGCACGCTGTTGCGACTGATACCCGTGCGTCGGGCCATCTCCCGGATGCCTATGCCATCTTTGTGAAGCTGAAGAATCTGCTTTAACTGTTCCATTGCTATGGGCTTTTGTGCCATGCTCCTTCGTTTTATTGAAGGGCAAATGACTTACAAAAAGCGCTTACTCACACCCTGAGAGGTGGGTCAACATGCCAGAATGACAATTTTACCCCGATACAAAATCCGATTGGGGGTGGGTCAACATGCAAGAATGACGTAAACCCGGTGACCTGAGAAAACATTACAGGTGGGTCAACATCCCAGAATGGGGGGTCAACATAAAACAGAATGGGGGGTCAACATGCTCCGG
>CAVXLU010000008.1:0-3855 GCA_963762655.1 uncultured Chitinophagaceae bacterium | reverse complement strand
GTCCATGAATTGCTGTGCCTATTGTTTAAGCTGTCGGGTCAGTTGGCCTGGGCCCGTTGTTCGAGCTTCCATATGTCGACTTGCCGTTTTGTGGGTTTAGCACCATATACAATAGTCCTTGTGATGTCGGAGGTGTAGCCTTCCACCTTACATCCGCAATCCATCAAGACGATTTCGCCTTTTTTTAATGATTGAGGCTGCGCACTGCCATGCGGAAATGCCGACGACTTGCCAAAGAGCACGAGGGCATCGGGAAAGGAGCCCCCTGATTGTTGTTGGGCATCTTCGATGATTGCAGCCAATTCGGATTGTGTCATCCCTTCATTCAACTGACTGATTCCATGTTTAATTGCCGCAACGGTGATGTCACTGGCTTTTTGCATCAGCGCTATTTCAGCGGAGGATTTTATCATGCGACAGGGTATGGTAACAGGGTCGCCGCTTACATAATAGAAATCCGACACTTCATTTCGAATACCATCGAAAACGAAAAAACGAAGCCTCTCTTCTATGCCGATCCTACCCGATTGAATGCCCGCATTTTTTAATGCAGTACCAATATATTTGAACGGACTTTCATCTTCCTGCCAGGCGTACACATCTTTTCCTATTTTAATTGATTCGCGCAGGCGCGATTCCTCGAACCCGGGGCAAACATATATTGGATCTCCCTTTGCGGGAATTATCGCCACCATGGGTCTTTCGCTTGGCCACCAACTGATGCCAGTGAAATATTTCATGGAAGTGCCGGCGTCGAGTATTAATGCTCCCAATTTTTCCCTGGTAAGGAGGCTCTGCGCTTTTGCGATGCGGGTTTTGATTTCCTGCGTCGAGATGGGAACCAGGTCATTTGTCATGGACCGCAGGGAGGGTGTGACAGTTCTTTTTCCATTTACTTGTGAAACCGGGGTATAGGAACTCATGCCTGTGGTGATTCCGGCAGCCGCGGCGAGAGAAGAAAAATTGATAAAGTCTCTTCTTTTCAGAGTCATAGTGAGTTGTCGTTTGAAACTCAATTTACCATGTTTCAGGCGTCATTTATCATTGTTGACGAATTCACAAATCATGGGTTCGGGAAAGATGAAGACCAGAATTGTTTGTTTCCGCTGGGTTTCAAACGTTAATTTAGAGTGTGAATTTTTCCCCCCGAGGACAGTTTTATGGAAAGTCCAATCAGACGCTTTTTTTAAATGGCATCGTGCTGAACGACGCTGACTATGTGTATGATAAAGTCGACTGGCACTATCATGAAAATGCATACTTCACATTTCTTTTGGAAGGTATGGTGCTTGACGGGAACCGGAAAGTTGTCCATGAAAACACAGCCGGTAACTTAATGTTTCAGAACTGCCAGGATCCACATTACAACCTTGGCTCAAAACTGTCTACCCGCGGTTTTCACGTTGAGATTGATCTATCCTGGTTTATTCAATTTGATATTCCAGCGAACTTTTTAGAAGGAAGCGTCAGTATCAAAGATCCGGTCATAAAAGTCTTGATGTACAATATCTTCCGGGAGACAAAGTTATATTGCGGGGAAGGCCAGTTAGGAATAGACACATTGCTGGTGCAACTCATTGGCGCGCTTGGAACGAAAGGCCCTCTGGTTGGTCGACAGCCACCGGCTTGGGTCCCAAGAGTGAATGAGGCGCTCCATGCGACAACAGAAAATTGGAACCTGATCGATCTCGCAAAGTTGGCAAATGTTCATCCTGCTCATTTGTCGCGACAATTTCCCAAATATTTCAAGACGTCAATTGGCGAATATGTCAGAATGATCAGGGTTCAAAAAGCATTGACGCTTTTACCCGATACAAATATGGCGCTTACTGAGATATCTAATGAATGTGGATTTGCAGACCAAAGCCATTTTATCAGGTGCTTCAGGTTCTACCACCGGCTTTCACCTCTTCAATATAGAAGATTCCTGCAAAAATCCCCGATACGTTAATCTTGTTCTATTTTAAGGAGATCCTAAATATTAGTTTTGAATCCATTAATAGATAACAATCATCATGCGTATTCTTGTTTTTCTTTTTTGCCAGTTTGCATTGGGGGCTTTGCAGGGTCAACCGAAAGATGTAGTTGAAACGCAGGGAATTACCTCCGCTCTTCACATGGCGAATGTCGGTAAGATCTTATTCACTTCACGAAACGTTCCCCCATCTGAACTACACCAAAATAATGTACTAACAGAATATACCCTTACAAATAGAAGTGACCTCTTCATGACCGTTTTCATGAATAATTCTATGACGAACTACCTGCACCGTTTGGCACCAGAGCTAGAAGCTGACAGCTTGGTGAATGTCGGCAATTATCAATTTGCAATCTTTGTAGACGGGGTCCTTATTTATGAAAGCAATCTGTATCCCGGGGCTCCATATAAGCGTGTTCAGGATACGGCGACTCTCATAAGTAAGCCGTTAATTGATAACCAGCATGAGGGCGTTTATTGGACGCAGTCTTATTGGGGGAGATTTTTATTTAATGGGGGAGACAGCGTGTTAACCGATGGCAGGCACCTGCTGACCATGCAGATCAGGCCCTATATTCAACGGGAGGCTAAAGTCAAAGTGGGTGACATCATCGCCAAAGGAGATTTAAGGCTTATCGTTAGTCGGAAAGCGAATATAGATGTTACGAAGGTCCACTTAAGTCCCATAGAACCTTACCCTGGCCTTCAAATATCTTCAGACAAATTTGACACCACGAAGATTAAAAACTTGAAGGCGAATATTGAACAGGGTGTTTTTAAGCACATCAATGGAGTTTTGGTTCTCTCCGGCGGGAAATTATTGATTGAAGAATACTTCAACGGCGAAAACCGGAACACCTTGCACGATCCGAGGTCGGTCGGAAAGTCGTTTGCTTCTACTATAACCGGTATTGCCATTCATGAAGGTTACCTCAAAGGAGAAAGCCAACAGTTGAAAGAGTTTTACGACTTGCATCGGTATTCAAACTATTCTGTTGAAAAAGAGAATATTTCATTAAAAGACCTGCTGACTATGAGTGCAGCTTTTGATGGCGATGACAATACAAACTCGCCGGGCAACGAAGAGAATATGTATCCGACGGAAGACTGGGTGAAGTTTGCACTGGATCTGCCCCTGAATACTGTCAGGACAAAGAGAGAATGGCATTATTTTACAGCAGGAGTTGTATTACTGGGTGACATCCTAAACAAAGCCGTTCCTGGTGGGTTAGAGAAGTACGCAGATTCAAAGCTTTTCAAACCGCTTGGAATTACAGACTATAAATGGAGTTATACCCCCCAGAAGGTGCCGAATACTGCAGGAGGAATCCGACTGCGTGCTCTGGATTTTGCGAAGTATGGTATGTTGTACCAGAATCATGGGAAATGGAAGGAGAGACAGGTGCTGCCAAAACAATGGGTTAGAAAAACATTTACGAGGCACAGAAGCATTGGTGGCAGGATGCAGGAATATTACGGCTACCTTTTTTGGAACAAGAAATTTCATGTTGGCGGACATGAGTTTGATACTTTCTATTGCGCAGGCAATGGCGGCAACAGCATTTTTATTTTTCCAGATCAACCCTGGGTTATCGTCGTCACAGCCAGCGCGTACGGCGCAATCTACTCGCATAGTCAGGTGGATAAGATGATGACGGATTTTTTATTACCTGCTTTGCTGGGTGACAGGTAAATGGCGTTGAAAAGGTTAAAAATCCTGGCTTCCGAGGTCACTGTCGGGGCCATGAGCAGAGTTAACCACGCCCTTGGATTCGCATAGACACAGAAGAAAACGACGTGATTCAGATCTCAGACTGTGAATGGGATTAGACACCACCTGACTTTGTAACCCGTCCTGGTCTAATCTCTGGTAGGTG
>CAVXLU010000007.1:0-4953 GCA_963762655.1 uncultured Chitinophagaceae bacterium | reverse complement strand
TGTGGCCTCGACAGTGTAGACCGCATAATCACGGATAGTGGCATTCCCAATCATTTCATCACCCAGCTGGAGAGTTCGGGGATTGAAGTGACGATTGTGTGAGAAGAAAAATTTTTGATTCCAAGCCTTTTTAACGTCGAGTACCAAGACGGTAACAGCATTACTCCTGAGTGCCTACAAATCACCCTAATTTCCGTCTAAAATTCATTTTCAAGGAAGAAAATAATCCTGTTACTTTCCAATACAGAAGTGATTTCGCCGAGGTAATGAAGGCAACGACAGACAACTAAAAAGAAAGTAAATCGGTGGAGACGTCAGAGTCAAGACCGAGCAAAATTCTCTTTAGTGATTTAACGACCATGCGCACGGCTTCGAAATGACGCGCATTGGTAACGACGGTATCATCACCGGTAGAAGTCACCACGGCCTTATTGACCATTTTCAACTCATCCAAATGTGGCTCGTTGCGGCATAGATACTATAAGGAGGCATCTCAAGATAAAATCTGAAATGACAAAAAGCTAAAGCCGGTCCATTTGACCGGCTTTAATGATTTGAAGAAAGAAAATATTTGCTATTGGTTAAATTCAGTTGATGTTGGCGTAAGAAATTTCCAGAAGTGTGCCATCTCCCATCGAAGTCACCAACCAACGCCTACGACTGATCTGTTTAATACCTGCAGGCATATTAAGTCCGCCTGTGATTACCCTTGCAGAACTGCCATCGACAAACTGAAGGGTGCCAGTGTTAGGATTAAAACCAGTGGCGCCAAAAGTGCCGAAGGACAACGCTACATGAGAATCGGAACCTCCCATGGCAATACCAGTTAGTGTTGTCAGATTATTCTGATAAATGGATACTTCGCCTGAAGGGCTGACTTTGTATATCACAGCCTGCTTTTCGAGAAAAGGAAAACCGGTAAGAGTTGAAACTAAAAAATTGGTTCCGTTAACAATGATTCCTGTTGGTACATTTTGGATAAATGGCGGTCCTGTAGAAGTTGGATTTTGCAGGTCGGGGAATTTTGTAAACACACTGTAGTCGCCAGCTGCTTGGCGTTTGATGATGGCATTTGCGCCTGCGTCAACGATATAGATATACCCGTCTGGACCTTTAATGAGGTCGTAAGGATGACTATCATTGGGGGTAACAATATTCTGGGAGCGTACCCAGGAACCGATATCTTCATGAGGGAGGCTACTGGCGTCAATTGGCTCATCCCCTGGACTAAATGAGCTCACATCGATGCTGTATAGAAAGTCGGCGGCCAGAATGTATAAGATGCCGTTATCTAAAATAAGATTCGAAGGTCCTTCGGGCTCTCCGGAAAGGGCATTGGCAATTGCTGGTAGATTAACAATGGCATCTGATACAGTCATTTCACCGCCGCTCTTATCAAAAGCAGGGGCTACTACAACTACTTTTCCATCATTTTTGGTGGTGCCGGCCTCGGCTACCCACACATTTCCTTTCCAATCACTTTCAATGCCCATCGGCGCCTCGAGACCGCTGGCGAGTGTTGTTACTTTAACGAATGGAAGGTCGTGGTTTTTGCGGCATCCTGCCATAAGCAATGCCAGGAGAAGTAAAGGCACAAACAGTTTTCGCTGTTTGCGCAGAGCAAACCTGTGTAATGAATGTTTCATCGTTCAAATTTTTTTTATGTAATAGATTAGATACGAACTAAAAATGCTGATACATTACCGTACAGCGATTGGAGGAAGTAAAGATAAGGAGGAAGTGGAAAAAGGGATGGGCGATTATTTTATTTTTAACGGGCAAAAATGAGTTACAGCATGCCCATAGAACTTTGTTCCACGCCAGGAGCAAAAACCCGGATTTCTCCAATTCTTTCGAGATGCGGGCTAGTGATCTTATAACCCGCGAGCTATTTGATTCCGTTTATGGATTAATGGAAGGTTGTTTCTGTGTTACTTTGATCACGTTGATCTTTGGTGCCGATCTCGTCAGTGATCTAGCCGAGATAAGGAAGGCAACTGACGTCACATTGCAACGAATAAATCGGTCGGCTTTCGCGGGAAGACGCTCTACAAAACTGAATGAGAAACCCCTAAACAGTCGATGTCACATTTGAACCTTGCAGGAATAAAATCACTTCAACAACCACCCGATCACTTCCCCCATAAACCCGGCGCACTGATAGTCATTTACTCCCTGCCAGCTGGTCATATATAACGATACCATCCCCTCGCCCATCGCGATGATTTTGCCACCGCCCTTTGTCTCCGCATACACCCCGATCGGATTCTCTTCAGACGCATTGCTAAACGCGAATGGTTTGCCACCCTCCACAAGTCGTGCCCCGTGCAATGGGATGGAATACCTGACTTTCGTGATAGCCCCGGGATTGGAATGTCCACCCGAGGTTTTGTTTGGGTTGTCGGATTTGAAAGTGATATCAAAAGGTGTAACGATGTCATTTACATTTACCTGGGCAAGTGTACCCCAATAGTCCTCTTCCATCACAATAAATAACGAGCCTCCTTTCTTTAAGAATTGGCCGATCGCATCACATTCCTCGGGAGAATACTTCACAGAAGGTGAATGGATAAAAAGCAGATCGCATTTGGCGAGCGCAGCTGCAGTAATGGTTTTTTTTAGATAACCGATCGAGGCATTGTGAGCTGAAGCGTTCTTCGTGAGCTCTCCGGTCATATAATTCAATCTGCCAGTGGGGACAAGTTCCGTGGAGATTTTGTCGGCAGGGTCGCTGTAAAATTTCTGGCCATGCCCAACGTCGACAAGGATTTTCTTATCCTGTGCGAGCAGGTTTGTGCAGACGATAATCAACGCCATTAAGATAAAGAGGGGACGTGCAAGCGATTTCATGAGTAATGTTTTTAAGATGCGATTTCGGAATCGCACCGTAAACATATACCGTTTTTTCTGTCATAAGATCGGTGTACATGTCAACTTATTCACTCCTGCCGGAAGATCTGAAGGATACTCATCCCTCCGCCAGCCATTAAAATAGTCAAATGCTTACAGCCCAACCTCTCCCTCCCAATCACAGGGTCCAAGTCCCCGCACACCGGGGTAATGCACTCTGAATTTTTTCGCACCGAAGGCATCCGCCGCCGTCCTCACTTTGCCGAGCGTAAACAATCCATCTGGTGGGATGGTAAATACACCTTCGTCTTAAGTCTCGTTAGACAGATTTCCGCACTCTAAGTTACATTCAATACACCAGACCCAAGTTTGACGAAAGTATATCTCTGCTCATGAAATGCGCTTTCCTTGTGTCCAATTAAAATCACCATTCGACTTGTGTCGCCCAAGAAGCCCACGAAGTACGGTAGATTGTATAGGTAACACGATAATGACTACCTCTACGATCGCATACAAAGTCACCATCCTTATTCGCATAAGTATCGAGCTCATTCGGCAAAGTTTCCGAATAGGTGCCACTTGAACGAGTCATTGCTTCAAGCGTAAGATCTGGTCGGTTTGCCAGGGTAGTGTTTGGTATAACTCTAATATCAGTAGCAAGCTGCCCATCGCAGCTGGCAGTTGCACTAGAATGCATTTGCTCCATTACATTATCAAGTTGTGTGGCAAAAGACTGACCACTGGAGTTACCTTGTGATGCTTCATAACCACCAAGAATTACCATTCCAACCTTTGAAAACCCGTTCGCTACACCAGCGGCGATTTCCTCTTGATGGCGATCTCCAATATTATCAAGGTAAAACACGAAGCGCAGGTCCTTCTCTCTGTCGGGTACCAAATCATAGGGGCCCACACTAACATCATTAACAATATGCCTACCATCACCATTATCACCTACACAATGTGGGGGTTGAACCCAGTGGAAACCAGCTAAATTGCCCGCACCTTCAAGAGCTGACGGGTGTGGTGGATCTGAGTTTATCATACCCTGCAAGATGAACCATTGAGTATCCGTTTGATTGGAGCGTGATGTGACCACTTCGAACCCTGAGATAGCAATCTCATATCGAGCCGCGACCGGAGCCATAACTTCACTCTCAGCCAGGCGTATACTTCCATAATCTTCGCCCTGGTCCGGAGCACCCAATACAACAAGCCGGATTGGTGAATTCTGTCCCGCAAAAGACGTCATTGCTATCACTGTACCAGTATATTCATGATCAAGGATTGGAGCGTCAATTGTGAAACAAGTAGTTTGACTATTGGAAACCTTAGAACAGATCCTTACAGGCTTCGGTGCAGGATTAGGGCCAGTGTTACCTCCTACAGATATGGTCAGCTTGAATCGCACGGTAACGGGGGTGAATTCCAATAACTGACCTTGATCGACGCGTGAAACTTTCAAATCATAAACTAGACCTTTGGTGATTGGGTGGCGTATTATCTGACCTTGCGACTCAATTCTATTACATAGCATAGCAAAAAGTAGAAAGATTGCTATTAATGTAAATCGCAGTTTAAAATGTTTATGCCTAAACACGCTTGTGGGAGATACAGCCGTAAAATAGTACTGGGTTGAGGTACCAAATATTGATGATTTCATGGTGTTGTTATTTTCTGCTTGAATGTCAATCGATTTTGAATAATGGTTTTCAGGGTATCTAGTAACAAATCAGTAACAACAACGGTATTTAAGTGGAGTTGACCTGGCGCTGAAAAGCATTTAATAGTTTAGGCATAAAAAATAATTAGGGGGTGATGTAATAAAGCGGGACTAGATCGAAGGATATCCAAATTAGGGCGAGCGTGCGGTGGCCCGGGAGGGGATTTATTGAATGCCGGGTTTCGTTTATTGAATGGGTGGGGGCTCTTGACCGACTTTTTTAAAAAAATTCGGCAAAAAACTGGGACCGCCTTCGCTGCTTTGCAGCTATGGCGGGCAAGGCCAGCCTTATTCTGAAGGCGCAAATACAAGTAGCAGAAAGAGGAACAGAAAAAGGGCGAAGCGCTCTCCGCTCTGTTTCTCGCTCTGATTTCTCCGGC
>CAVXLU010000006.1:0-12348 GCA_963762655.1 uncultured Chitinophagaceae bacterium | reverse complement strand
TGCGGCCTCGACAGTGTCGATAGGATCATCACCGACAGTGGCATTCCCAATCACTTCATCACCCAGTTGGAGAGTTCGGGTATTGAGGTGACGATTGTGTGATGGGGGAGCATCGTTTTGCAGCATTGATGATACCCTTGAGTAATTTCCAGTAACACTACGCCAATGTCAAACCAAATTCCGGTTCATTTTGGAAAAACAGTTTTGATTACCCAATCCTGTATTCCCTGTTAATTTTATCAAACTTGTATTCATGGTACTTGAACGGCAGAAGGTGGTTAAGCAGAATGGAGTAATGAATGTTGAAAGTCTCCTTAACCTCTTAGTTTGTGATTTCGTTCTCAATTATCTAATAATAACACCGTTACAATCTTCGCAAAGTTCATTCAACCAACGATACAGGTCAGGACAACACGACAGATCCTTCTTGAACGGTAAAAGTTCTATCATTTGCTTTTGTATATTCTTCCGCAAGCTTGCTGAAAGGATCAAGGGATTTCGATTTTTTGTCAATATTATTAACAAAATCCTTCATACCGTTAACAATATTTGTACAATACACTCTAAAACCGTCACTAGAGAATGCGTTCAACACCGTAACTGATGGATGATTATATCCGCTCCCAGCAGAAGCCACTGCGTTTTGAATTTCGAATTTGACGATACTGTTCCAAAAATCAGCAGTATAATTTTTGGATGACCCATGGTGAGCCATCTGACATACGTGAAAATTAATGCCTTGAAAATGATGCCTTTCATTTTGCAGCGCTGTAAGAAACACAACGTTTTCGGTGTCTGACGTAAGTAGATAGTTATAACTTTGATAACTAATTTTCAAGAGGGTGGACAATAGATTTGCCGCCCTGCTCGCATCTTTAACATTTTTCACTTCGTCTAACTTCACTTTGTCCAAATATTGTAAAATATCTGCATGAGAGGGTGCAAGTGCTATTACTTTCAATTCATTATCAATACGCATCTCTTTTCCGTCAATTAGTGCGTCCATCCGTAAAATTCTTTCCCTAGAAAACATTGAAAACCATTTGGATTTAATCGATGAGAGTAAATTGGTGTCATTAGTATTCACTTCGAAATATTTCCAATAAGATTCAACTCCATTGAATGCAAGCGTATGGCCCATTCTACGTATCAATATGTCTGTGCTATCTGCATATTCAAGTAGTTCCAACAAGCCCGAATAATGATCTGAATGTGGGTGCGAAAGAATGATAAAGGCAATTTCCGTATAATTGCAAAGTTTCAAATAGTCAAGAATTGGATTTGTTTTACCTCGCAAATTACAATCGACAATACCGATTTTTTCAACGCCGAGTTCATCTTTCCATTCAATCACTATTGAATCACCTTGGCCTACATCTTTAAATGATATTTTCATTTTTCCGGTGTATTTAACCAGCTAGGGTCGCCAAAATCTTCAATATCTGGTTTCATAAACTTGTCCGCCATATCCGAGTTCTCAGGACTAAATTCAATACTAGTAGATCCAGGTTTTGTAGTCACTTTAATATGTATATATGAACTGGGTGTGAGTTCAATATATTTTTTGAATGGCTGCAACTCGAATCGCCGCACCTCAAATATTTTCGGATTTTCATTTAATAGACAGTTTATCAACACGGTGTCTTCCTCAACCAGCAAAACCTCTCCGTAAAAATCATGAATTTGAATTTCAACCTCTTGTTGGAGTTCCGCTCCAACATCTCTTAAAAGTCTCTGTATATCATATTTGTCCCCCGCTTCCCGGTACTCTAGTTTTCGCTTTGTTCCAGTATAGAATGGACGAGTAACATTCATGGTTTCCATTGTTGCAAGTAGCTCTTCTGTGTGTTCAACATCTCTGGACCATACTACCAGCACATATTTTTGACCTTGTGGGACTATTCGTTCAATCCAGTTTATGCAAAGGTATGCGTCGAATTGTGCTCCAAAACCTTCCAGAAAATGAAGATCAAGAAATACCATTTCTACATCTTTCATTGGCTGAGAAGGATAATCGGGTTCAATAATATCAACTTTGTAGAAATGATTACTGATATCTAGATCATCGAAAGCCTTTCCTAATGGCATACCATCTCCCTCGACGTCATCTACAATGGCAATACGAGGGCCTAAATTCAGCACCTTCAAATCAACTAATTCGGTCATAAGGCTCACTGGTTTTTATTAAAAATCAACTCGACCGCAGCCCCGGAGTACTTCTCAGGGATACCTAGGGCATGAAGGCGAGTATTATCAAAGACTATATTCAATCTTCCGTAATTTATCATTACCGTATCGACTAGATACATGCCTATCCCAATTCCATTTCGCTTCCTCGAATAATAAGGCATAATAATTTCGTCAACACCCTCTTTGAATCCTGGGCCATTATCCACAATAATAATTGATACGCCATTTTCAATTTTCTTTAATAGGATAAATATTCCCTTAAAGGTTTTAAAAATGGTATCAAGCCAGTACATACTGTTATCGATAATATTCATTATCACTGTCGTGAATAGCCTTTTATCGCATTTTATTGTTTCCACATTTGGTTCAAGTACGACTTGCAGATCGATATTCCAAGCTTTTAGTCTCGAGGCATAATTGCTCGCAGCTTGCTGCACTGCCTGATACACCGAAAAGCTCACATTATTACCCTTCCTCAATACGGAAAGCAAACCCTCCGAATAATCCTTTAACTCCTCAACTTGAAATTTGATCCTATTCAAGTTCAGAGGTGTTGCTCCAACAGTCTCTTGCATTCTAGGAATAAGTTTTTCAATCTCATGCATGGCGAAGGATGCGGTCATACCGATCCCGGCAGGAATCAACAATGCACCGCGGTCCTCTTCGTATTTTTTTTCAACTCGGTCGGCTTCTTCGAGGAGCAACGCCTGGTTGTTCTCATCCAGCGGTGATTCACTTATCAGCCTTTTAAAGCCAGAAAGTGTGTTAAAAAAGGAGTGCTGAACATCCCCTTTTTGGTTAAATTTCAACCACCTCTGTCTATCAGATTGCCGTTCAGCCATAAACTGAGACAATATAAAATCCAACACGACGACAAGATTGTCATACGCCGCATTATGTATGAATCCTTCGCGATTTGTTTGCTCAATCAATGCACTGGAATTTTCTGGATCGAGATAAACATAACCAATTATCTGGTTGTTCGAAAACCATTCCTTGTTATTTACTCTTTTGATGTCAAGGCCCAACCAGTCGTTGCCAGGATCTCCGTAATCATATACGCGGAGATCGCCCTTGAACACCTTCACACCAGAATGATCTTTTAGGAAGTTCTTAATAATTTTCGGGCTATTAATGATGTCCTTCAATGAAGAGGAATCCAAGTCATAGGAGTATAACTCCAGCATAATATTTCCATAGGGCAAATTCGCAACATCAAACTCTGTTATAATATTTTCTATAACTGGTTTCTCTAATTCCTGTTGTTCAAGTGTACCCCTCAAGTACGGAATAACTTCACCTTTAATATTGTATTCATACTTCTTTAACCGGACATCCTCTGGAGAGTCTTTGCTTATAGACCGCTGTCCGATCTCATTGTTATTTGCCAACCTAAAATCATATGAGAATGTCATATTGTAATCAGTGTCCACAAATGCAGTAAGTTGATAAGGAGCTAGTTTAAGCAAGTCTTTGGTGTCAGGAATATCATGCAGCCACCAATTTTGAAAATCCAGGTCTATGTTAAATTTGCTAAAGTCATTTTTAGGAGATAGCATTGAAAGTGATTGTTTTTTCAACTGTCTAGCCATTCCCCGCGTCCATTGTTCCTTGAGGTTCGAAACTTGAATAAAAGTTCCATGTGTCTCTTTGAACATAAAGGTTTCCGAATCATAATTTTTCTTCCATTGAATGTTTACATCTTCAAGATATTTACTTTGTGAAAATTTTCTCCAATCGATTTCAACTGTTATTTCGTACTCATGCAGCTCAATTCTTACAAGCGTTTGGCGTTCATCCAAAATTATTTTAGCAGGTCTTGACACAAGTTTGATTCTATTGCCAAGCTTATGGACCGCGAACCGGCCAACGCCTTTTTCCCCCATTGGGATACGATTATAAATCGGACTTCGCCTTATTGTGCGGACTCCTTCGTTGGAAATAGGCTTTCTGTGGTCGGTTCCCGGTTCAAACCAAACATTTTTCAATACTTCTTCAGTAATCCCCGTACCTGAATCTTCTATTTCAATAAAAGCGTTATCAATGTTTTCAATGTTATGAAACACCACCTGTACATGTTTGGCATCTGCATCATACCCGTTCTTAATCAGTTCATAAATCGCCATTACAGGGCTTTTAATGAGCTCTTCACCCAAAAGGATTAAAATGTGCGCCTTCGGTCTAAAATTGATTTCAAATGTTTCCAAATCGTTGCTTTTCCTAGCACTCGCGAGTTCAATATCATTGATATTTCTGTCCACATTGCGCTTTTTGATCAATTTATTGGTGTCTTCGTCTGTTAGTTCGAAAGCCGTTAAAAAAGCATTCCTTTCATTTTCAGTTTTTAGCAAAAACCCTTGATAGCTATTTTCGTCTTGTTTGGCGATAATTATTAAGTCGTCAACTTTGAGTCCTTTGCCAAGCCTCGTTATTCGATACTCATCTCTAGAGCCCTGACCATAATAAATAAATCGGCAGGTTGACACGACGCCGTCAAACCATCTTATTGTAGCAAACTTTTCCTTATTTGAGCCCAAAATTCCGGGTTCATCAAAAACAAATTCGATCGAATTTTTGGGTATATAAATGCCAGCTTGGTGAGCGCCTGTTGTGCCGGCATCATTCGAGCTTATGAACTTGCAAAAGCTATATTCGTGTTTTTTAACTGCTGCAATTGCAGCTGCCAATTCATTAGTCATAGAAAACTGAGTGAGTGAAAGCAAAGTAAAGTATAAAAAAATACAGTTTTAAGGTCCTGCCAGTACTAAAGAATCAATAAGCTTTCAAATCCAATACTAACTTAATAATATTCTAAAAATGCAATTCCTAATACCGTTCCATCCCGGAGTCGTCACAATATTATTCTTTTCCGCCTAGTCGCTAACATTTTAATAAAATCAATTACACTCATCAACCAAGCCCGCTGGTTAGCAGAGTATGACCCAAAAATGGCCGCAGGAAGAACCAACTGCAATGCATGCCCTCTCATTTCATCGGTTTGGTTCTCGCTAATTCCAGGTTCGAGGGTTAGCAGATGTTTCCCATTAATTCGCCGGGCTTCGGACAGAACCTGTCTCCATCTATCCTTGCACGTCGTCTTGACGCCAAGGCATGTTAGCATGTCAGGCGGAAATTGCTGATCATGATACTCTTTGTGTCCCGGAAACAAGAAATCTGGTTTTGCTTTATTTTCCGTTTCTTTTCCCCTTGAATAATGAATATTGTGTAGCATGAATATTTCTTCCAGATGGTTTTCGAGCGCGTACCCAGCTCTTGACTTTCTTCTCTGATGAACACTCATGGAAAAGCTGAGAAATGCATCAACATCAATTTCTTCCCCAGTCATAAATCCGTTCTTCAGACGTTTTTCAATGATATGGCGCTCGAGTCGCCGGAATAGCTTTTCTTCATGGTTCATCCACGCCATCAGCGCGTAGTCCGGATCATCAATTGCGTTAACACCATTGAGGCTTGAACGCGCAATTGCTGAAAACGCCTTTGTAATCGGAAAGACTCCTTTGTATCTCTCCAGAATGGAATCCAGAAAGTCCGTTTCCGGTTCCTCAATATCAATCCCTAATTCGTCGAGAATATATCTGACGGGGAAGTCAAGTTCCCGATCTGCATTGCCAATTTCGCTAAGCTCATATTTATTTTCTTCTGCGGCCGGGCTTGTTAATGCGAACAGCCACAAAAGCTGATTTTCAATTGTGCTTTCGGATTGTGCTACGATGATCATTAAGCTGTCACCCCGCCTCTTAGCAATGAATATGGTATCGCCTTCACTTGCCAACGTCATCACCTCATTATCTGGAAAATACAGGCGAAATTCACTGCGGGTCGGGTGATTCTTACGAGCGTCATACCAGGTTATTACTGACTCGCTGGTAAGCCCTGCATCTTCCCTGCCGAACCAAATAAATGTCGCCTTAAAATCTCTCTTTTCGCCGGAATCAGTTCCGAGAACACTTCTAAGTTCCTTACTTCCGTTAAATTCATGCTGATGGGATTTATCCCTACTGACCTCAACAGCACTCAGACGTTTGGCGGCTACTTTTTCAAAGTACTGGGACAAAAATCCCTTTTTCATTAGATAAGGTTATACGTTAAGATTTTGTATTGAAAATAGTTAATTCTTAACTGTCTGGTAAAGTTAATAAGCAACTCCCCCTTTTCTGTTAAGCGCGTTCGGAGATCGCCATACCCACCTGTGGGAAAGTATGCCCGCAGTTGAGTGGAAATAGTGATTGCCCCTTTCTTGGTGAAATGTTGTCAAGTATGTTTCAAAAGAAGGTATCCGACACAGTAGCCTCCTCTAGACTCGTGTTCAGTTAATAAGGGGTCTTCAAACGAAGCCAATCAGATTGCCGTACTTATTGAATAGCGCTGCTGAGTATACTTTCCATTACCCTGAGTAAGCTTTTTTATTAGATTCTTCCCGACATCCTCGATTACCGGGACCGTTACAGCATTTCCAAACTGTTTATATGCCTGGGTATCCGAGACCTGATCGATTCTGAATGTATCAGGAAATCCCTGTAATCTCGCACATTCTCTTGGCGTTAACCTTCTTGGGTTTTGTCCTTTTTGGGGAATAAGAATCTCAGAGCCATCTTTATAATAGCGCGCGGATAAGGTACGTGAGACGCCATTCAGGTCGGTTAAGCCAAAACCAAAGCCATTGCCCTGCGCTTTATGTTTCGCAGCGTAGTCCTGCAAATATTTCCATAGTCCCGACGTAAGAGTATATTTTTCATCCGGATCGTCTACAAGAATCTTCGAAATAGCATGTTGTGTTTGTGGAGGTTTAGGAAAAAGAAATTTTTCGTGGTCGCCAAATAGGTCTTTACGAAATCCAACTATAATTATTCGTTCCCGATGTTGTGGAACATAGTGTCTACTGTCCATTACTTTTGCTTCAACTGAATAATCCAGCTTTTCAAGAGTTTCGCGGATGACATTAAAAGTATTCTTTTTATCGTGGGACACGAGGTTCTTTACATTTTCCAGCATAAAGGCCGCCGGACGCTTATGATCCAGAATCCGCGCAATATCGAAAAATAAGGTGCCCTGGGTTTTATCAAGAAAGCCATGGGCCCGACCCAGCGCATTTTTTTTCGATACTCCGGCGATAGAAAACGGCTGACATGGGAAACCCGCCACTAGTAAATCATGATCTGGTATATCCGTTTCGGGAATCTTTGTTATGTCGCCAAAAGGCACTTCACCGAAATTAGCTTCATAAGTCTTTTTTGCATACGCGTTCCATTCGCTGGTGAAGACGCATTTGCCACCTAACTTTTGATACGCCAAACGCATCCCCCCGATACCCGCAAAAAGATCGATGAAAGTAAATTTTGGATCTCCGGAAACAGGGGGAAATGGAACATCCCACTGTATTGGAAGTTGATATTGAAAATCAGTATCTGAAAGTATTGATTCCTTCAAAGAATTACTTTGGAGGTATTGCCTTGCCTGCTCACGATAAAATCCGGATACATTTACTTCGTCTTGATTCTGGAGATATTGGGTTAGGAAGGCGAGATTCTCATCGGCAAATTTTGAAGTATGAATGCCAAAAGATTTGCGCAGCTCTGAGTATCGGATAATAGTATTTTTATGTTTTGATCTCATTTTCAATGATTTGGATGCAATATGCTAAATTTTTTAGTACTTCCGTATCCCAAAACCTGATTATTTTCCAGTTTTTTTCTCGCAGTTCCTCGTTTACCTTCCTGTCCCGGTCCATGTTGCTCTCAATCTTTTTCCACCAAAACTCCCTGTTTGTCTTTATTCGGAACTTTTGAACATCCCAGTCGTGCCCATGGAAAAAAGCACTGTCAACAAAAACGACGAGGCGATACTTTTTAAATGCCAGGTCTGGCTTACCGAACACATGTTTGGCATTCTTCCTATATCTAAAACCTTTCGCCCACAGCGCTATTGCCAACATACGCTCGGCCTTGGTATCCTTACTGCGGATTGCCTGCATATTCCTGCGCCTTTGCTCTTGGTTATGCACATCCATAACTAAAAATAGATAAAGGCAAGGGAGTATGATGTTTTACTTGTTAACGGAATGTCGATAAATAATCATAGGGGAGCTAAGGTTCAAGTAGCCTCCGGGTTGATGTCGGATGAGATCCGAAGACTTACGTCATGTTCTAACTAGGAAATCATCGCTTAGTTATGCATCCCTCCAATTATTTCAGCAACCAAGAAGAATTGAGCCAGTTTATCTAATTAACCCCTGCCTACCTTGCTTTTCCGAACCCAACCGGATCACCCTTCCATCCTGGAAAGAGCTTTCCGCTGTCTTTAATTTTTAAATGAGAAGTAGCCACTTCATTAAAAACCGCTCTGAAATCTGTCGTTACTGGCAGATCTCTTTTATCTTCCAGGTTTTCCATTGTTAATTCCGGAACCTTCCCATACACTTTTCCCCCATTGATATCATTTCCTACGATGAACATACAGGACCCTCTTCCATGGTCTGTTCCATTCGATCCATTTTGATGGACCGTTCTGCCAAACTCAGTCATCGTCATCACTTCCACATCGTCCTGGTACTGTCCCAGATCTGTCCAGAATGCGGTAATGGCGTTACTAAGATCAGCCACATTCCGGGAAAAAGTTCCAGTCTCTGCTCCCTGGTTGTAATGGGTATCCCAACCTCCGCATTCGGTAAAAGCAATTTCCAATCCCACATTCATCTTTATTAATTGCGCAACCTGTTTTAAAGACCTTCCCAGTGTTGAAACAGGATAAACGGCGCCGTCGGATGGCTTGTAATTTTTTACATCAGCAGCCTTTAATATCTTCATGGCTTCAAAGCTCTCTTTCCCTGTTTTATTCAACAGGTCAGACGACGTTTTATCATACAACTCCTCAAAGCTTTTAGCTGCTGTATTGGCTCCCATTGGATTACCTCTCATCTGCACAGCAAAATCCGCGAGATTGCTGATGGCGAGTGCTGCATTATCTCCGTTAAAAGAGCGGGGCAGCGAAGTGGTAAGACTGACCGCCTGGAAAGGAGTTGGAACTTCATGCCCTAATAAGCCGATGGCCCGGTTCAGCCAACCGCTGCCGGTGCCTTTATTGAAAGGGGTACCGGATTCCATATAATCCTGTGCATCAAAATGTGATCGGGTAGTATTCGATGAACCTACACCATGCACGATAGCCAGCCTTTTTTCCTTAAAAAGGTTTTCAAAAGAACTCATAGAAGGGTGTAGCCCGAACCGGCCATCAAGATCAATCAGGGGCTTATTGACGGCTTTCGCAGCGGAGATGAATAATGAAGGTCTTGCTTTTTGTAAGTATTTATCTTCAAAAGGTGTTACCGCCATCAGCCCATCCATCGCACCTCTTTGAAAAATACAAATCAGTATCTTATTTCTTTTATAGGGTGATCTGAATTTGCTGCTTTCAGCAGCCCTTGAAATAAATGTGGGTACACCGCCAATTCCGACTGCAAAAAGGGCCAGCGCACCATCTTTTAAAAACACTCTTCTTGAAGCCATAGATAATATTTTTCCAGATTAATTATCTGCGTTGAAACTCAGGAGACCCAATAATAATTCCTACTACCTGCCCAAGCATGGTGTTGGTACCAGGTAACAATTGAACCTGTGACTTCCTTTCTCTGCCATTGATCTTTTTAGAGGGTTTATCTTCCGCGCTCTTATTGTCATTCATCATCATTTCTTCATCTTCATGCATTGCTTCTTTCGCGGAGGCGGTTTGCCCGGCCGCCTGATCCACTTTTTGAATAAGATCCGGATCGTTCAACATCGGTGTAAGGCGTTTGATCGTTTCCTCGACATCCCGTTCAGGCAACAATAACCTGGAATAGGTCCTCAGCGCGACTTCGGCACTCTCGGGTTCATGATTGTTGTTCAGTGCGAGCAGGTTGAGCTTTATCCCTGGGATACGTCCGGAAGCCAGTGCCAATCCAAAATTCATCCGGTTGAGCAAAGACCCGGAATTGATCCAGTATTGTCCTTTGTCGGGAAATCCCGTAGGCGCCTGGTAATTGTATATATTCTGGCCCATTTTGTTGATCCATCGGTATAATTGGAACGGCGCTTCGATCTTTGCCCCGGTGCTTCTAACCGTGCTGATGGCCAGTTCAAACGGGGATTTTGTTTTTTCACGCAATACATCTTTACTCCAGAATTCAGGTGCGCTGACCATGGTGATCATTACCTCCTTAATATCTCCATTTTTTTCGAGGAATGTCTTCGCCATTTTGTCGACCAGACTTTGTGGAGGACTGTCTGTAACGAATCGAACAGCGAGCTTCCTGGCAATGAAATTAGCAGTCGAAGGACGGGTCGCCAGGATATGAATCAATCTTACCCCCTCTTCATAGCCTCCGCCTTCAGAAAAAGTTTGACCCAGTACTTTCTTTCCACCTTTGTCATGCTTATTAACAGCAAACAAAAAATTATCATCATAGACAAATCCTCTCTTATTGAGCCGTTGCTCATTGCGTTCTTGTTTGGCTTTTACATTATATTCTATTGCCGGGTTCAAACTCCAGCCCGTCAGCACTCTTGCCGCCTGTGTTACATCTGCCTGCGTATAGCCACCATCCACACCTAAAGTATGCAGCTCCATGACCTCCCGGGAATAGTTTTCATTCAGCCCCTGAATCTTCGGCTTTTTGACCTTACCTTTTTTACTTCCCCGCAACGTTGTGATCTCCGCTCTTTTTTTTGCAACCTTCTTTTGCCCGTCCATCATATTTTCTTCATTCACGGTGCTTTTGTTGTTATCGAGAAAAGTAAGCATGGCCGGTGATTTGGCTGTTGCCAACAATAACGTTTCGAACTTGCCGAGGGAATTAGGCCGGATAACATCTCTTTCATACGAAGTGACAAATTGCCGGACCCCGCCCTTGGAGAGAGCCACATTGAAATGGTTGAACCAAAAATCAGTCATCACTTCTTTGAGCTGATTAGTAGAAAACGCTGCCCTTATGATTTTTTGGTTGATGAGCTCCCGGTTTAATTCGGACTGGGGTTTCATGCCATTTTCCCGCATATACGCTTTGATAGCTTGCTTATTATCCTTATCCTTTTTATTGATTCTTGCCGAATCTTTCTCAACAAGACCATCCCTGATAGCCATTCTAGCACCTGGCCGCCCTTTGGGTAAGTTTGAACGATCTCGGCATTGGTCATTTTCAGGGACTCATAGCCGGCAAGCATTTCTTCTACCTGTTGATCCGGGAGTGAAGATTCAAGCTGCGCCTCAAACCATTTCTCGGGCCCAGTCTTCATTACTTCATCTATCTGCCCGATGGTAGCACCAAAACTAAACCGGCTTAAAAGATGGGCTGTGGCCTCCCTTTCGGTAAGACCAGCCTGGCGGTATGGAAAGTGGAACTTCCTTTGTTCAGCGTTTTGAAAAGAAGTGGCGAAGATGCTCGCTGCTCCCAGCACGATCAGCAGGCAAAGGAGCTTAATGATCTTTTTCATAGAATTAAATTGAACCTTCCTGCGAATGAAAACTATCCTAATGCCATCCTGCTACATACAGATAAATAAACCATATGTTGTCATTTTCCCCAAACCACCAATATGGCTTTATTGTGGGAAAAGTTTTTTGTATCATACCAAAACGAAATTTTTTCAATAAGTCGCCGATTTCCATTCAGATCAATGATCCGGGATGCACTTCCCTTGCTGAAAGTATATCTTAAATCCACTTCCTGCATTCCGCCATTTTCAAAATGAATGACGCACCTGCGCATGTTGAGCGAACCACTTTTTACCACAAACCTGAGCTGTTTGAAAGTTCCGTCACGCCGCGTCACATTCAATACATCATGATCGATTCTATAATTAACCCGTTTCTCACCCAATTTTTGCCATCTTTCCGGAGATGATGAGGAAACTCTTTTACCTGATGAACAGGCAATTAGAACTATTGCCAATACTGCGAAGATGGAAAAGAATAACCTGGTACGCATAGGAAAGTTTTTTTAAACAATAATATGGGTTAGACCCAGGTAATGAGCAAAGGTTTAACATGCCTAAGAATTAAAATAAAGGTGAATCGGAGGTATTTTTTTTAGATGCTCTTTACAAAAAAGGGGAACTCGTCCAACTTTTTTTTAGAAAAAAAGTTGGGCAAAAAAACTGGGCCCGC
>CAVXLU010000005.1:0-2310473 GCA_963762655.1 uncultured Chitinophagaceae bacterium | reverse complement strand
GTTTTAAGATTCTTATGGCCAAGCATCTTACTGACAGACTCCATCGGTACGCCATTGCTCAGGGTAATAGTAGTCGCAAACGTATGCCTGGCTGTATGGGTGGTCATTTTCTTATTTATTCCGCAGACGTTAGCGATTTCTTTGAGGTAGTCATTATATTTCTGATTACTCAGCACAGGCAATACTTTCTCGGAATTGCCACATACAGGATGAGTGCCGTATTGCTCGATAATTTCAAGTGCTATAGGCAGAAGAGGAATTCTTGAAACTGTATCAGTTTTCCGTCGTTTAGTAAAAATCCATTTGCCTCCGTCGATGCCAACACCAATCTCGGATGCCTTTAGTTTTTTTACGTCGGCAAAAGCAAGTCCGGTATAACAACAGAAGAGGAATATATCCCGTACCTGCGTCAGTCTTTCAGAACTGAATTTCTTTCCTGTCATGGCTGCCAGTTCATGTTCAGTTAAAAATTCAGGAATTACTTCTTTCTTAGTCATCTTGAATCCAACAAATGGATCTTTTTCCAGGCAGCCGCTTCTTATACAACGATTAACAATCTTTCGGAAATTGGCTATGTATTTAATCGTGGTATTGTGACCGCAATTTCGATAAGTCTTTAGCCAAAATTCATACTGAGATACAAATTCATGGTCCATTTTCCGAATATCCATATCAACGACTCCGTACTTCCATTCCATATATGATCTGGTATGTTCGAGAGATGTCTTGTAACGCCCCAGGGTAGCTGAGGAAAAGTCCTTTCCGATAAGGCTTTTCATTTGATCATTGTGCTCCTGAAAGATGGCCATTATCATCTTCGATTTGCCACTGCTTCCTTTTAGGGCTTTTTGCAATCCATCGGCAGAGATCACTTCATTTTTTTCCAACAACTTTCGTCGTACCTCGTAAACCTTAGTTTGCATTGTGTCGAGAAAAGCATTTAATAATTTGGCATCCTCTTTTGTACCATATGCACGTCTCGCGTTTGGATTCCATCGGTCAGGGTCACATTGTCTACCGGTGGAGATTTCTTTTGGAATGCCATCTACAGTAATGCGGAGGTAAATAGGCATGTTCCCTTTCACGTAATTCCTCGACTTTTTTAAATAGAAAAGAAGGCTAAAGCTTTTTTCAAGCATAGTAACTCATTTTGAAGGTTATCAAATTTCGGATTTGAGTTACTAGCCGACAATAGATTCAGATAATGAACATCTTGATTTTCAATATCTTATCTCTGGCCCAGTGAGTCTTTTTTTTACGAGTTGCTGACTCATGAATTACTCACTGGATTTTGGAGCGAAAAGGAGCAATTTGACAAGGTTGTAAAATCAAAAAAGCGAGCAAACCTATGATTTGCGCGCTTTTGACTTCTTTTGATATTGATTGGTGCGGAGAGGGAGGGATTCGAACCCTCGGTACAAGTTTAAGCTCGTACAACGGTTTAGCAAACCGGCCCTTTCGGCCACTCAGGCACCTCTCCGTTTATGTTCCCCGGGCATCGCCAAGGGTGGCAAAAATAAGTCTTAAAAATCAATCCCCAAACTCATATTCTCAGCCCCCAGCTCCGCAGTTGCACAGTTTTCTAACTATTAACCCGCGCACCCACTCTACCGCTATACTCCAGTTTGCCCTTCTTCCTAAACCATTTCCTGATGGCCTGCCCTTTCCACATCCAAAACCCCGAAAGCACCACAATCGGAAACATGATCCATCGCACAATCATCGCGGAAACAGGTATCGTGGAAACAGGTCCATAGATATATCCAACAAGAGGAATGCTCAATATGATATGAAGCCAGCGGATTATTTTTCTTTCGGTAGACGCTTTCATGATCGTTGATTTAATAAATGCCCAAACACTGGAAAATTGTATTAAATCAAAAATAGCAGCTGCACCTCCCGCTACCGACGTAGAATAGACAACCCAGCCACCTGAGTCGACAAAAGGAAAAATTATGTTGCCAGCTAAATCCCGTGATCTCATTTTACGCTTGACAGTCCCCAGTTAATATTTGGCCTGGGACCCATCTTCAAAACAAGCGACCCTCCTTTCAATAGTTCAGCTGCAGGAAAATTAAACGTCTTTAGCACCCTGCCATTCAACACGGCACCCTGCACATACATATTGGTCCGCGATGCCCCCTCCGCAATGATCGTAAACTTCTTCCCCCTGCCAAACCTTTCCCCCAGGTCGATCTCCACCTTCTCATACAATGGACTCGCGATCTCATAAACAGGATCCGCCCGACTGCCACCATCTGTCTGAAACAAACCAAGCGAGGCCATTACCAGCCAGGCACTCATCTGCCCCTGGTCCTCATCGCCTAAATAAGCATTGCCAACACCATACCCATAAAATCTTTCAATGATGGAACGAGTCCATTTCTGGGTAGACCAGGGCTTGCCGGCCCAGTTGAAAAGAAACGCAAAATGCATCGACTGCTGATTGCCCTGCACCACAGGATAATCCCAGTATCTATCATTCATGCCATTGTATCGCCAGGGCTCACTGGCCTGAAAACCCCATTCCAGCCTGTCGATGAATTTTTTTCTGCCGATCAGTTTCACCAGCGCGGGCACATCCTGTGGCACAAAAAAACTCAACTGCCAGGCATTGCCCTCAACATACTCTTCATTGGCGCCAGTACGAAAAGGATCGAAATCCGTCGTCCACTGCCCGTTACTCAACTTCATGTGACTGTATCCCGCCGTGTCGATTGCATTCTTCCACCAATATCCCCGATCATTAAATTTGCGATAGAAAGCACTGTCACTTAATTTTTTCGCAAGCTGTCCAACTGTCCAGTCGTCATAGGAATACTCCATCGTATTCGAAAACCGTCCTTTGTCAGAGGGTACGTATTTGTGTTTCTCATACTCAACCAGGTCGCGATTGCCAACGAAACCACTGAACAATTTCTGCGCCGGAGTCGTTTGCATCTTCACCGCTGCCTTCAGCAACTTCTGTACATCGAAGTCGCGGATGCCCATCTGGTAGGCAGAGACCATCTGCGAGATCTCGTGCTCTGCCACCATCACCGGAATGTAATTCATCCCTGCCGGTCCCTTGGCGAGCCAGCCATAAGCGTCGTACATGGCGAGTTGTGAATTCACCCAGCGCTTACTCCACTCCGGTGTCACCAGATTCCACATTTGATTGAGATTCCAGAAGGTATTCCAAAATGCATCACAGCCCAAAGCCACGTCATCCGCATTCTTCAACTTCTGCACCTTGCCATCCGTGCCCCACCATTCACCGTTGATGTCGCTCCAGGTATTACGACTGCAAATCGACCTGTACATGGCATTGTAAAAACGCTGTTTCTCCAGGCGGTTTGTTGTGGTGATCTTCACGCGATTGAATATTTCATTCCAGGCATTTACCTGGTTTTGTCTCACCGCATCAAAATTCCATGCAAAGGGTTTGGTAATTTCGGTTTGAAGATTCTCCGCAGCATTCTCTACACTCACAAGAGAAATACCCGAACGCACCTGCACCACAGGATGCGCCTTTGCGTCGAACTCGAGGAACAATCCTGCATCTTCAGGATCCTTTGCTTCGACAGTATCAGCATACATAATAATATCATTCTGCCAGTATCCCATTCGCCTGATGGGCTGATCAAATTCAATCACAAAATGGATGATATAGTCCTGATCGGCGTCATGACTCCAGACTCCTTTTGAGTACTGGTGACTGTATCCCTCGATTCTGAAATCCGAAACTTTTTTCAGCTTTACTTCTTTCAGTTCATAATCGTATTCGGTTGGAATATGAAAATCCACTAAAATGCGTGCGCTGTCGCGATCGTTGGGAAAAGTAAAGCGCTCGAACCCACATCGGGTGGTTGCGGTCACTTCTGCTTTAATTTTATAATCCTCCAGTTGCACACCATAATAACCGATAGGGGCCGTTTCCGTTTCTTTATCAATTCGTGACCTGTATCCCGAATCCGGCTTCAGTTCATCGCCGACTTTCGTTTTCAGTTTTCCATTGGTGGCAAATATGCCGAGGCCACCCATGGTCCACTCATGAATATGGCTAAGACTACCAATGCTCTCATATGATGGCTGGTAACCTGCCTGCCAGCCCGCATTCTGATTGTCGGGGCTCATTTTCACCATGCTGAAAGGCATCCAGGGCCCTGGGGCAATCATCCAACGGGAATGTCCCGTCCCGATTCTCGTGTCCACATAATCAGCGAGCGTTTGTGTTTTTTGTTTTCCTCTTCTCACTACGCCTTCTTCAATTAGCGCCCCGTTTTCGAGTATCCTGTATTTGCTTTCCTTAGCACTTGAAACCGCGGGCATCAACGCTTCAAAATCATAATTCCCTTTTTCGAGTTTTTCGCTGAAGATCAGCTGGCCGTCGACCTCAACGCTCAGCTTCGGGACCCCCTTAAGATGCTCCGCGTTGACCAGCAGCGGCTGAAATTGTTTACCTCCTTTCTCTAACTCATAGTCCGCTGCTTTCACCTGTCGAACAAAAAGTGAACGCGGAGTTTCCAGTGTCGTCTGCCCGGGACCATCGAGCCTGACCTGGTCAAACATGATCCAGGACCCCTGCACTACAGTGATGACTATCGTATTCCCACCGGTATGCAGCAGTTCGCGGCTGACCGGAATTGCTATTGTTTTTGGAGTGCCCTTTGACAGATCACCAGCGATAGATGCGCTATCCACATAGGGCTCGTCCTGCTTTGGCGAGGGTTGTTTACTTAGATCATAACCCGCGGCTTCTAGTTGAATCCTTTCATTGTGCCCGTTGATACTAACTTCTATAAGGGGAAGAAATTTTTTTGCATAGTCGAGCAGGCTGATCACTAAACTGTAGTCACCATTCGCTGGCAGGCTTTTGACACCAAATAAGATGGTCGCGTGATTGATGCGCCACCCGGCTGTATTCCAGGTACCTCCCCAGGTATCCACGGGCCCTGGAATCACATAGGGGAAATCTTTTTTTTCAGAAGAATGCCCAATTAGAAAGTATTTGTCTTCATACCCGAAGTCGCCTTCCACAAATCGCTTGAATCCATCGGGAGCAAGTGCGAACTCGGAAGATGAATGGTTAATTGTTCCGAGCTGCCACACGGGTCTTTCTTTCTGCTGACTCTGCACAATGGGTCTAAAACACAGAAATACCGAAATGATCAGGATTGTTTTTTTCAACCTCATATGTCTGAACCTTTAGTTTTTGAAGTGTCCTTTAGATCACAAGTTTCACGCGAAACCTTTCGATCCCAAAGTTTCACGCAAAGGCGCAAAGAAACCGCGCAAAGGCGCGAAGGCCTTTAGATAACAGCGCTTAAAGGTAAGGGGCTGCTGAGAAACGTCTAAAGTGGAGCTCTGTTCAGGATGGTTTTCACATCGCCGCGAGCTGAACCTTCTGCTGCAGCTCCACCACGCTCTCGCGGAAGGTGCTGTCCGTATCCATAAGGTCCTTGACGGTCTGACAGGAATGGATCACTGTGGTGTGATCGCGTCCGCCAAAATGTTCACCGATGGTTTTGAGAGAGTTTTTGGTGAACGCCTTCGCCAGGTACATGGTGATCTGACGGGCCTGAACTATTTCACGCTTGCGCGTCTTCTGTAATAATTTATCATAAGAGACATCGAAGAATTCACAAACCATTTTCTGGATGGTATCAATGGTGATCTCCTTGCTGCTGGTCTTCACAAAATTTCTTAACACGCGCTTGGCCAGATCCAGGTCAATCTCGCGTTTGTTCAGCGATGACTGGGCCAGCAGTGATATTAATGCACCTTCCAGTTCGCGGACATTACTATTAATATTATAAGCAAGGTACTTGACCACTTCCTTCGGCATCTCCAATCCGTCATTCTTCATCTTGCGCTCGAGTATTTCTATCCTGGTGTCGTAATCAGGAATGGTCAGGTCGGCACTTAGCCCCCAGCGGAACCTGCTCAGCAAACGCTCCTGCAACCCTTCCAGGTCCTTCGGACTCTTGTCGGAGGTCATGATAAGCTGTTTGCCACTCTGGTGCAGGTGGTTGAAGATCGCGAAAAAGGCGTCCTGCGACTTTTCGGCCCTGTTGAAGAACTGGACGTCGTCGATGATCAGCACATCCACCATCTGGTAAAAATGGATGAAATCGTTGATCGCGTTGTTCCGGCTATGATCCTGGAACTGGTTGATGAATTTTTCTGAGCTAACATAGAGTACCACCTTATTGGGATTGAGCCTTTTAGTCTCATTACCAATGGCTTGCCCAAGGTGGGTCTTACCCAGGCCTACCCCTCCATAAAGAACCAGGGGGTTAAAAGAACTCGATCCGGGCTTTTCGGCCACGGTTTTTCCCGCCCTCCGGGCGACCCTGTTGCAATCTCCCTCGATGAAGTTGTCGAAGGTATATATATGATTAAGCTGAGGGTCGATCTGCATCTTCTTCAGTCCGGGAATCACGAAAGGATTCTTCACCGGATTGTGAATGATCAATGGAAAATCCATCTCATTGTTGGAGTATGTTTTATACCCGTTGGCAGGAATATCCATTGTGAGCGGTTTGTTATGATGATTACCACTGTCTACCATGATGCGATACTCAAGTCTCGCTTCCTTGCCTAAAATTCTTCTTAGTGTTTTTGCAAGGAGATTTACGTAGTGCTCTTCCAGGTATTCATAAAAAAATTGACTTGGAACCTGGATAACGAGAATGTTACTTTTTAATTCAACGGGCTGTATCGGTTCGAACCATGTATTAAAATGCTGCCACTCAACTATGTCTTTAATAACGTCTAAACAGTTACTCCATACTTTATCGAAAGACTTGGCCATTTTTACTAGTAAAGTATTTATGTTGAGTTAAGATTTTTCCGTCTACTTCAGGTCTTCCGACCGGGTTATCTTTTCATTCGAAAAAAGTAACGCAGGGCAACGAATATCAAAACTTTTCCTTGAATAAAAAATTTTTTATTCGCTCTTTGTGAGAAAAAAAACTTCTTTCAACTCATCTTAAATTTTGTTTGTTCAAATAAAAAATATATGATCTCAGTAATGAAAATATTGGTTGAACTTTACCCAAAATTTTTTGCCAGTTAAAGGAAAAAAACATAATCGTTGCAGCATCACCTAACAATCAAACTATTACCTTCAGATTCCTTCAGCGACGAAAGAATAAAAGCCCATATTGCTGACAACCTTTCGATTGATCCCACACAAATTTCAGGATACAACGTCATCAAACGCTCGATTGACGCCAGAAGCAGGCAACCGGCTGTATTGCTGTCCCTGCTTGCATTTGTGGGCGAACCATATATTCATCGAGAAGTACGTCAGATCCAACTCCAGGACGTCTCCAGAGCCGAAAAAAAAGTGTTGATAGCGGGTGCAGGACCTGCTGGTTTATTCGCAGCACTCAAACTCATCGAACAGGGAATCAAACCCATCATACTTGAAAGGGGCAAGGATGTAAGAGACAGAAGACGCGACCTTGCTGCACTCAACAGAAATGGTGTAGTAAACCCCGAGAGCAACTATTGTTTCGGTGAAGGTGGTGCAGGAACGTACAGTGACGGTAAACTGTATACAAGAAGTAAAAAACGCGGCGACGTTGACAGAATTCTGAATATTCTCGTTCAGTTTGGTGCCGATGAAAATATTTTATCTGATGCTCACCCACATATAGGTACAAATAAATTACCGGATATAATTGTTTCTATCAGAAATAAAATAAAAGAATTTGGAGGGGAGATTTTTTTCTCAAAAAAAATCTCCGATCTACTTTTGTCGGATAGTACCCTGAAGGGTGTGAAAACCGCAGATGGAATTTCCTTCGACGGCGAAAACCTGATCCTGGCAACCGGTCATTCCGCTCGTGATATATTTCAACTTCTTCATGAAAAAAATATTCTGATCGAGAGCAAGCCATTTGCAATTGGTGTAAGAGTTGAACATCCCCAGCAACTGATAGACTCTATCCAGTATCATTGCCCCACCAGAGATCAGTTTCTTCCGCCTGCAGCATACAGCGTTGTTGAACAAGTGAATGGAAGAGGAGTCTTCTCCTTTTGCATGTGCCCCGGTGGGATCATCGCCCCGGCGGCAACCGCATCCTGGTGAACTGGTGGTCAATGGCTGGTCGCCTTCGCGGAGAAACAACCCTTTTGCCAATTCTGGCATAGTGGTCACGGTAGAGAACAATGACCTGAAATCTTATGCCAGGTTTGGACCCCTGGCGGGAATGGAATTCCAGCGTACCATCGAGCGCGAGGCTTTTATTAAAGGAGGAGGCAACCTGGTCGCTCCCGCGCAAGGCCTTGAAGACTTTACCCAGGGCCGCCACTCGACCTCCCTTCCCGACTGTTCATACCTTCCCGGCGTCAGGTCTGCAGAAATGAATGAAATTCTTCCTTCCTTTGTGCACGACTGCCTGAAAGAAGCATTTATCCGCTTTGGGCGAAAGATGAGGGGTTACCTGACCAACGAAGCCGTCGTGGTGGCTGCGGAGTCCCGGACTTCGTCGCCAGTAAGGATCCCGCGCGACCCACTGACTCTGGAGCACCCTCAGATCAAAGGCCTGTATCCCTGCGGTGAAGGCGCCGGCTACGCAGGGGGAATCGTCAGCGCAGCCATGGACGGCGAGAAATCAGCCATGGCCATAATTAATAAGACCATACATGCATATTCTTGAAGTAGACCACATCAAAAAGTACTATGCCACCCAAAAAGCGGTGGACGATGTAAGTTTTACGCTTGCCCCCGGCACCATCTTCGGCCTGCTCGGGCCCAACGGGGCGGGCAAGACCACCCTGATACGCATGATCACAGGCATACTTTACCCGGACGAAGGCAGCATTCGTTTGCAGGGCAAGGAATTCAACGGCATGCGCGACATGATGCATATAGGTTACATGCCCGAGGAAAGAGGCCTGTACAAGAAAATGAAGATCGGGGAACAGGCCATCTACCTGGCCCAACTCAAAGGAATGAGCCGGTCGGAAGCCACAGAAAAAGTAAAAGCCTGGTTCATAAAAATGGATATGCAGACGTGGTGGAACAAAAAAGTAGAAGACCTGAGTAAGGGCATGGGACAAAAGCTTCAGTTTGTGATCACCGTGCTTCATGAACCCTCACTGATCATCCTCGACGAACCTTTCAGCGGCCTGGATCCTGTAAACTCCAACCTGATCAAGGAAGAGATCTACCAACTCGCCCGCAAAGGCCGGAGTATTATATTCAGTACCCACCGCATGGAACAGGTGGAAGAGATCTGTGACCAGATCATGCTGATGAACAAAGGCACCAAGATCCTCGATGGATCAGTAACGGACGTAAAACAACAATTCAAGGAAAATCTGTTCTCGATCACCCTTGCAGAACCTCCCGAACAAAGCACCAATGACAGCTTCTCCATTATTTCCGCTTCTGGCGCCAAACTGGTCGTGAAAATTAATGACGGTTATGGACCCAATGATGTGTTGCACTATTTCCTGAACAAACAGTCAACCATCCTGAGCTTCTTTGAGATCATGCCCTCGCTTAACGACATTTTTATCAAACTGGTGGAAGGCACTCCCCTGGCCCGGCAATTTGAAAAACTATCAGCATAACCCTATCAATATGAAGAAAACCTGGCTAATCGTACGCAGAGAATATTTGACCAGAGTCCGCAACAAAACCTTTCTGCTCTCAACTTTTTTAACGCCGCTGTTTTTCGCGCTGATGATAGGTATTATTGTGGCCATCAGCATCTCGACAAAAAATGACGACCTCGAATCGATAGCAGTAGTGGACGACTCCGGTTTATTCACTGCCGACCGCGACAGCAGCCAGTCGCTGATTTTTGTGACCAATGAAAAGACCGATACGGCAAATTTTGAGAAGAAGGGTTACAAAGCCATCGTTTATTCCCCCAATACGGGTCCCAATTCCACGGATCGCTGGAAGATCTTTTCCCGGAAGACGGTGGGCATGATGGAGAATCAGCAGGTTAATGACAAGATTCGAAGTGAATGGGAGAAAAAGCAGCTGACAAAAATGGGCGTGAATATCTACAGTGTTGACTCCATAAAAAATGCGGCTGGGAAAATAGGCATCGACCCCATTATTCTGCAGAACGGCGGAGAAAAGTCCGGCAACTCGGGAATTGCCTACGGCGTTGGATATGGAGCCGGCTTTCTCATCTACATAACCCTGTTTATTTACGGATCCATGGTGATGCGCGGTGTGATGGAAGAAAAAACCAACCGTATCGCCGAAGTGATCATCTCTTCCGTCAAACCATTTCAACTGATGATGGGCAAGATTCTCGGAATCGGCGCAGTTGGACTGACCCAGTTTTTTCTTTGGGTGATTCTGGTCGGACTATTTTTTGGACTAATGAATGTATTTCTTCCACCCGGCATGCTTGAACAAGTGAACGGAGCCACGTCGCACATGCCAGGCAACAATGCTGAAGCGAGTGAGGCGCTGGCGGGACTGGCTGCCGTGCAAGTGAGCGTTTCATCTGTCGACTGGCTGTCGATCATCGCCTGCTTCACTTTCTATTTTATTTTCGGCTACCTGTTTTACGCCTCTCTGTTCGCAGCAGTGGGCAGCACTGTAAATGAAGACCCACAGGATGCCCAGAGCCTGATGCTTCCGATTACCATGCCCATCGTACTGGCTATCGTAATTATGGTCAGCGCGATCATGAAACCAGAGGGCAACCTGGCGGTGATCAGCAGTATGATTCCTTTCTTCTCACCAGTTGTGATGATGGCACGTATACCATTTGGCATTCCCGGCACTGTCCCTTACTGGCAATTAGGCCTTAGTATGATCATTCTTGTTTGCGGATTTCTCTTCAATACCTGGTTGAGCGCGAAAATTTACAGAACGGGTATCCTGTTGTATGGTAAAAAAGTAACATGGAAAGAAATGGGAAAGTGGCTGATGAAATGATCAGTTGTCCATCATGCGAAGGAGGGGATGAAAAATATTTTCATCCAGCTTGTCTTCATTGAGAATATCAAAATTCAGCACGAGTTGCATGCCATCCCGCATGATGATCTTTTCTCTTCTTACGGTTTTGTATCCCTTTTTTTCAAGTACCACCGTCAGTTCATTACAACCCAACATGGGTATCCTGAATTTGCCGCAATCGTCGGTGGTGTAGGATTTTTCGATCTTGCTGCCACAGGTAGTGACGAGGATGGTGACGCCCTTAAGTGGTTTCTTTGAAATCGCATCCGAAACAAAACCGAGCAGAGTAGGATCTGCTGCGCCATTTTCTCCACCATTGGCACTGGCACAATACGTGAGTGCAAGTAGCGCAAGCAAAAGCAGTGAGGTTTTGAACTGTTTCATACAGGAAGGTTGCGAGGGTCAGGGAATGCAAAACACACTAACAGTAACCGGTAACTGTATTCCGAGGTTGAAATTAACTCAAATCAACGAAATCTGCAAACAGAGAATTTGTTAAACCTCAAAAGAGTCAGGATTCGCCAAGGTCGATTTCGGTGTTGTCACCAATGTTTAAACTTCGGCTCTCCCCCTTGATTTCAGTGTCGCTACCGATCAGTGATTTTGCCAGTACGATGTCCGACAAATCGGCGAAGGATCCGATGATGGAATCCTTGATCACCGAATAGCTGATATTGGTTTTTTCACCGATGGTGACGTTGGGGCCGATGATGGAGTTTTTTATGTCGCAGCCCGGGGCCATGCTTACCGGTGGGATAATAATGGTGTTTTCGAAATGGTGTTCCTTGGAGATGATGCCCCCGAACTTCTTCAGCAGCGTGGCATTGGACTGGAGCAGGGTTTCCTTCTTGCCACAGTTGAACCAGTTCTGAACTTTGAAGGACTGGAACCTGGCTCCCTTGCTGATCATACATTCTATCGCATCGGTAAGGCTGAACTCTCCCCTGCTCTTCACCTGGTTGCGGATGTTGTCGTCAAGGCAATCGAAAAGCAAGCCCGATTCCTTGATCCGATAGATGCCTACCAGGGCCATGTTCGACTTCGGGATCTGTGGTTTCTCCACCACCCTGGAAATAAAACCGTCCTCACCCAGTTCGGCCACCCCGAAATCGCGTGGGTCGTCGACCCTTTTGATCCCCAGAACAGAATAGTGCTGGTTCAGGACTTCGGCCACATCGTATTCGCAGATCGTATCGCCCAGAACGATGAACACTTCGTCGTCGCCAACGATCTCTTTGGTCAGACGAATGGCGTGGCCGATGCCCTGTCTTTCAGTCTGGTTGACAAAATGGGCATTGAGGCCGGGGTATTTCTCCTTCACATAGTCTTTGATCTTGTCACCGAGGTATCCGATGATAAAAATGAAGTCGTTAATACCTGCTTCCTTTAACTGGTCAACGATAATGCTTAAGATTGTTTTTCCTGCAAGCGGAATGAGCGCTTTGGGCTGGGTGTACGTGTGTGGCCTTAACTTGGTTCCCGCCCCAGCAACTGGAATGATTGCTTTCATCTCTGGGGTGAAAGTAGCATATTTTTATTAATAAAGCTGTCTTGCCGATCCCTTGAATTAATCCGTTCCGATATGTCCATGTATCTTAATTTTGCCGCTCAATCAACCGCTATTTTCCAACATGCAAAAAGATAAATTAGTCTTCGATATCATCAGAAAAGAACTGACGCGTCAGCGCCGTGGAATCGAACTCATCGCTTCAGAAAATTTTGTTTCTCTCGACGTAATGCAGTCCATGGGCAATGTGATGACCAACAAATATGCTGAAGGTTATCCTGGACGGAGATATTATGGCGGTTGTGAGGTGGTTGATGAATCCGAACAGCTGGCCATCGACCGGCTGAAGATTATTTTCAATTGCGACTATGCCAATGTGCAGCCGCACTCAGGCGCTCAGGCCAATGCCGCGGTTTTGCTGGCGGTGCTCCAGGCCGGCGACAAGATCCTCGGCCTTGATCTCAGCATGGGCGGTCACCTTACTCACGGTTCCCCCGTCAACTTCTCCGGCAAACTCTACCAACCGGTTTTTTATGGTGTGAAAAGAGACACCGGCCTGGTGGATTACGACCAGATGGAAAAAGTTGCAAAGGAACAAAAACCAAAGCTGATCATTTGCGGCGCTTCGGCCTACAGTCGCGACTGGGACTACCCAAGGATCCGGTCCATTGCCGACAGCATCGGCGCATTCGTCATGTGCGACATGGCACACCCTGCCGGACTGATCGCCAAAGGCTTGCTGAATTCTCCCTTTGAGCACTGTCACGTCGTCACTTCCACCACACATAAAACCCTCCGAGGCCCCAGGGGCGGGATCATCCTGATGAAGAAGGATTTTGAAAATCCTTTTGGACAGAAGGACGTCAAAGGAAACATCCGCATGATGAGCAACCTGATCGACATGGCGGTGTTTCCCGGCATCCAGGGAGGTCCACTCGAACACATCATTGCTTCAAAAGCGATTGCCTTCGGCGAAATCCTTGATGACGAATTTGAGATCTATGCCAAACAGGTGATTCGAAATGCGCAGGCCATGTCCTCGGCGCTGACTGCCCGCGGTTATAATATCGTGTCTGGAGGAACCGACAGTCACCTGATGCTGATCGATCTAAGGAATAAAGACATCAGCGGCAAAAAAGCCGAGCAGGTGCTTGGCAAGGCCGACATTACATTGAACAAGAATATGGTTCCCTATGATGATAAGTCTGCCTTTGTTACATCGGGCATCCGGCTTGGCGTTCCTGCCATCACTACCCGTGGGATGAAGGAAGATCACATGGAACCCATTGTGGCATTTCTGGATAAGGCACTGTCACACGCAGATGATGAAGGACAACTGGAAGTGCTAGCCAGTGAAGTGAATGCGTTTATGAAACAGTTTCCGCTTTATCCGGAACTGGGATAACAGAAGTGTTTGGGGAAATCAAAAATGAAAAATTAAAAATTAAAAATGCTAGAGTGTAGAGGTTTGCTTTTTTGTGAATAGAAAAAAGAAGGGTTAAGTAAAAAACCAATCAAGAATTATAATGCTATAGCTGTGCGCCCTGATGAAGATTGAGTGTTTTTCATTTCAGATTTTTAATTTTTTATTTTTGATTTTTTACTTCTCACCGGTGAATAATAAAACAATTTTCAAATGATTCAGCGTCTTCAGTCCCTCTGGCTGCTTCTTGTAGCCATTGCTGCTTTTGCCACCTACACATTGAACCTTTATATCGGAACCAATACCACGGGCACGGAAATCATATTTCCCATGGCAGAAAACCTCATTCTGGTGATTGTTATCATTGCACTGGGCCTACTCGCTATGGTTTCTATTTTTCTATTTAAGAACCGGAAGCTGCAATTCAAACTGGCAATCTTTGGCATCATCTTCTCCGTCGGTTTTCTCTTCCTGGAATATTATGCTGTGGAAAGTTTCAAAACGGAACGACAAATCCAAAGCGGATCCTACCAGCTTGGCGCTCTGCTTCCCATCCTCATGGTCTTCCTGTTTTTCTTCGCCGCCCGGGGCATCTACCGCGATGAGCGGCTGATCAAAAGCATGGATAGACTGAGATAACAGTCTTTATAAATACCGGCCGGTATAACTCTCCGCAACTCTTTTGATACCTGCCGGTACGCCGGCATACACCAACCCGCCGCCCGCGTCACCGGCTTCGGGGCCGAGGTCGATCAGCCAGTCTGCACTCTTTATGATATCCGTATTGTGTTCGATCACCAGGATGGAATGGCCCTGTTCGATCAACGCATTGAATGATCCCAGGAGTTTCTTTATGTCGTGGAAATGCAGACCCGTAGTCGGTTCGTCAAAGATGAAGAGAATGTGCCCCAGCCCTTTCCCCTTGCCAAGAAAAGAAGCCAGCTTCACTCGCTGCGCCTCGCCACCAGATAAAGTGTCGGACGACTGCCCCAGTTTAACATAGCCAAGACCCACATTGCTCAGTGGCTGTATTTTCTTATAAATGTCCTTCTCGTCAATAAAGAACTGGAGTGATTCATCCACGCTCATCTGCAGCAGGTCATAAATACTCTTTCCCTTGAATTGCACTTCCAGCACTTCCTCCTTGAACCGCTTGCCACCACAAACCTCACAGGTCAGGTGTACATCGGCAAGGAATTGCATTTCAACCACCTGCTCACCTTCTCCCTTACAGGCATCGCAACGCCCGCCATCGACATTAAAGGAGAAATGTTTTGGTTGAAAGCCCCTCGTTTTACTCATCGGCTGTTTCGAGTACAGATCCCGGATCTCATCATATGCCTTAATATAAGTGACGGGATTACTGCGCGATGATTTACCTATCGGGTTCTGATCGATCATCTCAATCTGCGAAATAAGGTCCACATCGCCTGTAACGGCCTTGTGCAGTCCGATCCGGTCTGCCGGTTCACCCTTCATTTTCTTGAGGGCCGGATAGAGTATTTGTTTTACAAGGGTCGTCTTCCCGCTGCCACTGACGCCGCTAACCACACAGAGCAGATGAAGCGGGAACTCAACATCAATATCTTTCAGGTTGTGTTGCCGCGCGCCTTCCACCTTGATTGAACTGTTCCACTTTCGAGGTGTACGCGGGTCTACTACTTTCAGTATCCCCTTCAGGTACTTGCCCGTGAGGCTGTCGGGATGGGCAATCAGTTCTTCAAAATTTCCCGCAGCAACCACCTCACCACCCAGGTGCGAAGCAAGTGGTCCCATATCTATTATATGGTCGGATTCACGCATCATCATTTCATCATGTTCCACCACAACAACCGTGTTGCCCAGGTTGCGGAGTTCTTTCAGCACGCCGATCAACCTCAGGGTGTCCCTGGAATGCAGGCCGATGGAAGGCTCGTCGAGTATGTAGAGTGAGTTGGTCAGATTACTGCCCAGCGAGCGGGTTAGCTGGATTCGTTGGCTCTCACCACCACTAAGGGAGTTGGCCAGCCTGTTTAGCGTGAGGTAACCAAGGCCAACATCGAGCAGAGTTTTCAGACGAAGATTGATTTCGATCAGAATACGCTTGGCTACTTCCCGGTCGTGGTCACTCAGCGTTATCTTACTGAACCAATCGGCCAGATCCCGCACGGGCAACTGGCAGAGTTCACCAATGTTCTTGCCGTCCACCTGCACATACAATGATTCCTTCCTCAACCTATATCCGTTGCAGTCGGGACAAAGCGTCTTGCCACGATACCTCGACAACAATACCCGGTACTGAACCTTGTAAAGATTCTGTTCCACCTCTTTGAAAAAATCATCGATACCATGAACAGATGCATTCCCTTCCCACAGGAGCTTGTATTGTTGCCTCGTGAGATCCATGATGGGCTTGTGAACAGGAAAATCATTTGCTTTCGCTTTTTTGATAAACTGTTCTTTCCAGAGTCCCAGCTTCTCACCCTTCCACGGTGCAATGGCACCCTCATAAACACTCAGTCTCTTATCGGGGACCACGAGGTCCTCATCGATCCCCAGTACCAGGCTGAATCCTTCACAGGTGGGACAGGCGCCGATGGGGTTGTTAAAGGAAAACAGGTCGGGGACCGGCTCTTCAAATACAATCCCATCCAGTTCAAACTTATTGGAGTAACTGAGTTTGTCTGTTTCGTTGATCAGAAGGAGCACCTCTCCATCACCTTCATAGAAGGCGGTGTTCACAGAATCAGAGATTCGGTGACGGTCGTCGTCGTCGAAATCCTTGGCCACAAGGCGGTCAATCAGGACAAATGCATCCTTCCCAGGCACCCAATTCTTTTTTGCCGCAGGACCCTTTTCTTCGAGCAAGTCCTCAATCCTGTGCACCTCACCTGCGATATGTACCCTCGAAAAACCTTTTTGCATCAGGATATTCAATTCCTCTGACACCTTCCGGTTGGCATGTTGCCGGAATTTCACCAGTATGAGGATCTTGTCGCCATGCGGGCGTTTGGCAATGGCTTCCACCACGTCTGTTACGTCATCTTTCTTCACTTTCCTTCCCGAAATGGGAGAGATCGTTACACCCGTTCTGGCGAACAATAACCTCAGGTAGTCATAGATCTCGGTCATGCTACCCACGGTAGACCTGGGTGTACGGGTGATGACTTTCTGTTCAATGGCAATAGCCGGGCAGAGTCCTTTGATATAATCCACATCGGGCTTTACCATCCTGGCCATAAACTGACGCACATAGGCGCTGAGGCTTTCGGCATAGCGACGCTGGCCTTCGGCAAAGAGTGTGTCGATGGTTAGGGAAGATTTCCCGGATCCGGAAACACCGGTAACGACTACCAGTTTATTCCTCGGAATCTCAACTGTTACATTTTTGAGATTATGCACTCTTGCGCCGTGAATCAGGATGGAATTCTGTCGCTTAATTTCGTTACTGCCTGAGACTGAGGGATGTTTTTTGGTGGAAATTGGCATAATGAGAACAGCAAAATTATTGTACCAGGTCGAATACTAAGTATAATTATTTACCGGATCATTGTATTTCCCATAAAAGGATTGCTAAAGTTTGGAATTATAATCAAAGTGTCTATCTTTAATAGGTAATTTGTTCTCGAAATAAGAAATAAAATAAACGCCTATTCGACAACGCACTTCTACTCAGAAAAACCATTTCACCTAGAATCCTAATTATATATCCTATCACCTTCAAAACTGTAGAAGTTTATGAATTCTTCTTTACGTAAGAAAACTGACCATGAACTCATCCAAAATTTTCAGGATGGGGATTTGAACGCTCTTGAAATCCTTGTTTTACGCCACAAGGATAAAATGTACACTTCCATTCTTTTTCTGGTTAAAGACAAGTACCTCGCAGAAGATATCTTCCAGGATGTACTGATCAAAATTATCGACACCATTCGTGGTGGCCGTTACACAGAAGAAGGAAAATTTCTCCCCTGGGCTATGCGCATTGCTCATAACCTTTGTGTTGACCATTTCAGAAAGGTGAAGAGAACACCTTCCATCAAAACAAGCGATGACCGCGACATTTTCGAGGTGATCAATTTCACCGAAGAAGGTGCTGATGTAAAGATGATGAAACGCCAGAGCCATGACAGGGTTCGCCAGATGTTGGACCTGTTGCCTGAAGATCAGCGTGAAGTGATCATCCTGCGTCATTATGCTGACCTCAGCTTCAAAGAAATCGCTTCTCTCACCAATTGCAGCATAAACACTGCCCTGGGACGCATGCGCTACGGACTGATCAATCTTCGCAAGATGATGACTCAGAAAAACATCGCCCTCTAATCACTACTAAACTGAAAAAACATATTAGGCTGTACGAAAGCTAATTTGAAAACCCTCCGCCTGGAGGGTTTTTTATTTATTTCGATTGATCACCTGAATTTCCTCACTAATCGATTATCAACCTACGTCCCGGGGAATAAATTTTGACTGGGCTATTTGCCGGCAACAGCAGCTGCCTGTGCATCTACACCACATTTCAGCCAGTTTGCAAAGTCAGCAGGTGAAGGAGTGTAACCTTTTGTTCTCGTAAGCAGCTTTTCTGAGGGACTGATGATCGCATACTGTGGTTGGGAAACGGCATCGAAGTTTTCTGACTGGAAAGTTGCCCAGCGGTCACCAACCGTTACGATCCTTTTGGAATTTCCGTTTTTTGTTTTATAAACAAACTGATTCACCACGGGCAGTTTTTTTCTTTCATCCACATACAAAGACACAATTACAAACTTGTTTTTGATCAGTTCGGAAACCTTTGGATCGGTCCATACATTCTCCTCCATCCTCCGGCAATTCACGCATGCCCAGCCGGTGAAGTCGATAAGCAAAGGCTTATTTTCCTTCCTGGCAACCACCAGGGCCTCTTCATAATCCCTTAGTGGCTCGATGCCGGAAGTGCAATTCACCGGATCAGTGTACAAGCTATAACATAACGGTGGCGGAAAACCGCTGATCAGCGAAAGATTCGCCCCCTTGGTGTTGGTCAAACCAGGAATAAGATACAAGGTGATTGCGATAAACAAAAGGGCGAAAGCCAGTCTTGTGCCCCTCACCTTCTTTACCGGCGAATCATGAGGAAACCGGATCTTACCCAGGAGGTAAAGTACAATCAGTACGCCGATGAGCACCCAGATGCCAATAAAAAGTTCTCTTTTGATCAGGCCCCATTGCTCTACCAGGTCGGCGTTTGAAAGAAATTTTATGGCCATGGCGAGTTCCAGGAATCCCAGCACCACTTTTACTGAAGTCAGCCATCCGCCCGACTTTGGCAGGCTATGCAACCATCCCGGGAACATGGCGAACAGCGAAAAAGGCAGGGCCAGCGCAAGCCCAAACCCAGCAAGGCCTACAGTCAATGGCCAGGCGCCGGATGACGCGGTGCCCGCCAGCAGGGATCCGAGTATCGGCCCTGTACAGGAGAAAGAAACGATGGCGAGTGTCAGCGCCATAAAGAAAATACCACCAAAATTCCCTATGCCTGATTTGGAATCAATGCGATTGGCCAGACCAGCCGGCAGGCCAATCTCGAAATATCCAAAGAAGGAAATAGCAAAGAAAACAAAGATGGCAAAGAAGAGCAGGTTCAGCCATACGTTAGTGGATATATTATTAAGGATCTCCGGACTCACATTGCTGATGAGGTGGAAGGGCACGCTCAGCAGGATATAGATCATGAAAATACAGAAGCCGTAAAAACTTGCATTGATGATACCTTTCTTCCTGTCTTTGGTTTGCTTGGTGAAAAATGACACCGTCAGCGGGATCAGCGGAAATACGCAGGGGGTAAGCAAGGCAATCAAACCACCAAGCACACCAAGAAGAAAAATACCCCAGAGACTTTTTTCATCCGCGTGATCGTCTCCGCAATTGCTCGCGGGATTCTGCAGGTCCAGGCCGGCTATCCTGATCTTGAGAGACGATTCCACGCCGCCCTCCAGCTGCACTTCAAACGGAAACGGAGTAAGCGAATAAAATTCATCTCCCTTGCCATATGTATAGCTAATCTTCCCCAGCAGTTTCGCGGGCACCTCGCCTTGTATTTTTACCTCGGTAGAAAAAGTTACGGGTCCCTGGTAAACAGGAAATGATCGATCGTCGAACAGAGCGCTTTTGATGGTAACGGCTTTTCCGTCTGCCTTGAAATTATGGTCATAACTAATCGCAGAGTCGGAAAAGTTCAGTTCAGTGGAAGGGATCTCGCTAATCACTTCGTTCGGACCATAGAGATCCCATTGGGCATTGCCAGCGGTGGTGAAGTTCAGTTGAAATATCCCTTCGCCGGTCTTCTTGCTTGAAACTTTCCAGCTGTAGGCTGCGCTATCCTGTGCTTCGAGAGTAACCTGACCCAGCAGAAGAAGAAAAAGAAGTGAAAATCTGAAATGACGCATTTTTGTTGCCTGGAAAAACATGAATGCCCAAAGAACCGTAAAACCATGCGGATTACTCATAAATAAAACTAAATCCTTCAGACGGGCTGGGTCACAGGCGCGGAAAATAACAGTGCGTTAAGAATTACCTGGCCGTCAGTGTTACCAAGCGCAGCATTGCTGGCTCTTTCGGGATGTGGCATCATGCCAAAAACATTGCCCTCACGATTGCTGATGCCGGCAATATTGCGGATCGAGCCGTTATGATTGGATGCAGACGTAACGTTACCGTCGGAGTCGCAGTATCGGTAGATCACCTGACCGTTCGTTTCCATTTCGTCGAGCAGTGCGTCTTCGGCGAAATACCTGCCCTCGCCATGCGCGATGGGAATCTTCAAAGCCTTGTCGGTGCCCAAGCCGGTGAGGTAAATATTCTTGCAAAGAAACTGCTGATTGACGTTTCGCAACAGTATTCCGGGTAGCAGTTTGGCTTCACAAAGTATCTGGAATCCATTGCAAACGCCGAGCACCCTTCCCCCTTTTTCTGCAAAGCGGATCACACTCTGCATCATGGGACTGAACCGGGCGATGGCACCGCATCTGAGGTAATCGCCATATGAAAATCCTCCGGGCAGGACGATGCAATCCTCGCTGGAGAACATGGTGATGTCCTTGTCCTTGTGCCAGAGCATAATTACTTCCTGGTTCAGATCGTTCTGAAGCGCTTCCTGCATATCGCGGTCGCAGTTGGACCCTGGAAAAACCACTACACCGAACTTCATGCGGTAAATTTTAGCAAAGTTAACGGATTTTAGGGGGTGGCCCAATAGCCGAGGTAGAGGGCATAGACGAAGATAAGCCAGTGCAGAATTGAGGGCAGACGCGGCTTATTCGGGTAATAATATGCTGCCGCATGAAATGCAGAGATAGGCATGATGCAAAACACCCAGTTCACATAATTTACTCCGCCATTGACGAGGATAATAATAGAAGAGATGATCAGGAAGAGCAGCAGCACGCTCCAACCCTTGCGGATCTGGATGAGCATTTTGTTCAGATTGCCCTGAACAAAATATCCGCCAATAATGAAAGGCAAGGCCAGCAGCACTATGCTCAGCGTAACGAAGATCGAAGAAGGCATGGCGGGAAAGTCGATAGGTATGCTCGGAACCAGGTGCGACCAGTTCCACTTGTTGGTAAACAATGGCTCAAGCACAATAAAATAGTAAGGGGTCGTGACGCCGAGAAAGCCGATCAGCCATTCACGGATCCTGAAAGGACGCATGATGAACAGCGAGAAGGGAATCATAATCACAAATAGTATGGCTGGCTGATACAGCAGGCTGACGATGCCCATCATCAATCCAATATTGAAAATACCCTTCGCCGGCGAAGGGCTATTGTAGAGATTTACGATCTTGTAAAACATAAAGATCAATAGTCCATTGATCAGCAGCGGTGCCGAAAAATGATTCCATTCGGTAAACAGTGAGGTAAGCAGAATAAATGACATGCCCGCAAGAAAATTCGGCTTGGGCAGCATTTTCAGTTCACTGAATATCCGGTTCAGCAAAGTAGCCTGGAGAAAGAGTATCAGGAATGCGGCTATCGAGTACAAAAGGTCCGGGATCTCCAGTGGAAGCAGAAACCTCATAAGCAGGGTGTACAGGTAGTGATCCTCCTGTTGCTGTAAAGGGGGCGAGGGCCTTAAGAATTCCGGGAATTTCAGAATCAAGGCATATATCAGTAACAATAAACTATTAACAGGGGTTTTCTGCTTGAAAATTCCAACCACTCGCTATCGTTTAGAACTCAATTTTAGCGAAAATAAGGTAGTTACGGTACTGGCAGGGGATTAACATGCTCTTGCTGCCGATTTGTTTTCCATAACGCGGCATGAATTCAATACCTCTTTCAAGATTTTTTAACGTCGGAAACCTCGTCACCTTGCCATCAGGACCGATACTCTGGTCATTGAGCAAAAGTGTTCGTCTTTCGTAGAGATTGAATAGAAAATGCAGCTCCCCTCCCGTATTCATGATCTGGTGCGAGATCAATCCATCGGACTGGTCATCGAACTGACTCTTTGGTATCACATTGGACCATTCGAGACTGTCATGTTTATTGAAGGACAAAATGATAATGTTCTCCGCATGGTACCTTGTTGCGCCAGATCCATAACCATAGCGGTTGAAGGGGTTGCCCCAGGAATTCAAATAGTATGGTGAATAATAGTAAGAATTGAAAGGCGAGGACCAGGGGTTATTATATCCCATGTAATCCCATCGGTTGAAGGCCCCGCCACCACGGGTGGTGCTGTACATCGATTCCGCGATCTGCAGGTATCCACCATCCTTTCGGATGATGATGTTCTTGATAAAATAATCGTTAAATGCGATCTTAAGATTAGCATCCTGTCCTTTAGCCTGAGCCCTCAGATCATTGTTAAAGGGCAGCAAGTGTTCGCGGTAAATGGTTGAGGACGTCTTGTCCCAGGTAACCGTATACAGGCCTTCGATATTTCCTCTTTTCTGTTTGTAATACAAGGAGCTGAAAAGGTATCTTTTGTTGGTGTTGTCGACCTTGATCTTTACTTCATCCAGCACCCTGTCGCCGGTTTTCAGGTCGGCAGTAGTGAAGTGGTTGTCGTTTGCGGCCTTGGTGACTACGCTTAGGTTGGTGATGAAATCGCCGCCTGATTTTCGAACATATTTGCCAAAGACTAGGCCGCCTTCATTGTCGAGCAGGAAGTCGGTGAAATAATCATTTCGCTCTTCCATAGGAAGATCCATCTGCTGTTTATTTTTGAGTTGCAGATCATTATCGAAGAGAAGAGTGGTAAATATGAATAGCTTCTGGTTCCGGCTGTTGATCTTGAAGATCATCACCTGCTGTTTGTCGTCACTGAAAACGGTGGTGTAGATCTTGTTGTCTGCCGCCCAGCCGATCCTGGTCGTGTCCAGCTCTATCGGGTCGGTCATGCGTTTACCGTTTTCATCCAGCCGAACAGCCATGCAGTAAACAATACTCTTTTGCTGATACTGGTAGATCATCCAGGTAAAGTCGGGATAAGGGATAAAGTCGACATTGATCCAGCGCTCCTTCCCTGGATTGACGTCTTCTTTCCGGATCAGCTTCATTTCATTATCATAAACTGACACTGCATTATCATTCCTGTTGTTTTTGAAAACCAGGAGGTGCTGACCTACTTTTCCGATTATGTCGAAATTGGTTCTCTTGGTGTCATCACGATCGGGCTCTGAGTAGAAAATCCGCTGCGAGAAAGCTGAACTGGTAAAGAGAGAAACTGCGATAACCGACAGGATCAGTTTAATATAAGACATGCATCCGAATTTCAAGGCCAAGTTAGGAGAAATAGAGGATTGTAGGCTATCCGGCCCTCAGGATTAAATGATTTTTATGATAATTATATTTTCACTTTAACTTTGCGCCGTGGGCAAAAATACCAGTAAAGTCAGCGCGGCAGGACTTGTAATTGCACTTGGTATCATTTATGGCGATATTGGCACCTCTCCCCTTTACGTATTTAACGAGATTATCAGCGCCAGGCAGATCAGTGAGGACCTTATCATTGGAGCATTAAGCTGTATTATCTGGACTATCACGCTGCAAACGACCATCAAGTATGTTTGGCTCGTGCTGAAGGCCGACAACCGTGGAGAAGGTGGGACCTTTGCGCTTTATGCACTGGTAAGGCGGCAAAAAAAATGGCTGGTTATACCGGCGATGCTCGGTGGATCCGCACTGCTGGCCGATGGGATCATCACCCCTCCTATTTCTATCACATCCGCCATTGAAGGATTACGTGAGCTGCCTGCCTTTCGCCACTTAGGCGAGCACGATAATACAATCGTGTATATCGTCATCGGAATTCTCGCCGCCTTCTTCTTTCTTCAGCAGTTTGGAACCGCATCCATAGGAAAACTCTTTGGCCCTATCATGTTTCTGTGGTTCACTATGCTGGCAATTCTTGGCATCTATCACATCTTTGACGACGCCCAGATCTTCAAGGCGCTGAGCCCCTACTACGCAATCAATTTCCTCATAAGTTACCCCCATGGGTTCTGGTTGCTTGGCGCGGTTTTTCTCTGTACCACGGGGGCGGAGGCGCTTTACTCCGACCTCGGTCACTGTGGTCGGGGCAATATCCGTGTGTCATGGATTTATGTGAAGATCTGCCTTCTGCTGAATTATTTCGGACAGGGCGCATCCATCCTGTCGCATCACAACCAGCTGGTGATCACCCCGGAAGCAAAAACAACCTTGGGCATCAATGCCTTTTTCGACCTGATGCCCCAATGGTTCATCATACCCGGCGTGGTCATCGCCACTTCCGCCGCAATCATAGCCAGCCAGGCCATGATCTCCGGATCCTTTACGCTAATCAGCGAAGCGATGCGGCTGAACCTTTGGCCAAAGCTGAAAATCCGTTATCCATCAGAGGAAAAGGGTCAGTTGTTCATTCCCGGCATCAACATCATGCTCTTCCTGGGTTGCGTGGGCATGGTCCTCTATTTCCGTGAATCATCGAGAATGGGCGCAGCCTATGGCCTCGCCATCATCGTAACGATGCTAACCACCACAATACTTTTTTCCAACTACATGGTGGCAAAACGAGTGAAGCCGCTCTTCATTTACATCTTCCTTACCTTGTTCTTCACCGTCGAGATCGGTTACCTGGTAGCCATGATGCAAAAATTCATGCACGGCGGATACATCACCCTCATAATCGGTGGCATGATGTTCTGTGTTATGTATGTGTGGTACAGGAGCAGGAAGATCAAGAACCGTTATATCGAGTTTGTGCGGCTCGAACATTATATCCCCCAGATCCAGGAACTCAGTAACGACAAGACCGTTCCCAAATACGCCACCCACCTGGTTTATCTGACCAGCGCAAACAACCCCAAAGAAATTGAGCACAAGATCATTTATTCCATGCTCAACAAAAAACCCAAGCGTTCGGACATATACTGGTTTGTGCACGTCGATACACTCGATGATCCCTACACGTGTGAATACAAGGTCGACCACATTATCCCCAATGATATTATCCGCGTGGAATTTCGTCTGGGCTTCAGGATGGAGCCAAAGATCAACCTGATGTTCAGAAAGGTGGTCGCAGACCTTGTGGCAAATAAGGAGGTAAACATTACCAGTCGCTACGAATCCCTTGAACGAAACAACGTGGTGGGCGACTTCCAGTTCATCGTTCTTGAAAAATACCTCAGCCAGGACAATGAACTCCCCTTTCTCGAGCGCCTGATAATGAAACTCTATTTCTGGTTCAAGGAGATAAGCCTTTCAGAAGAAAGAGGTTTTGGCCTCGACACCGCGAATGTCACTATTGAGAAATTCCCGTTGGTAGTTGCACCTGTAAAGAATCCTAGACTGACCAGGGTGATGCCCGAAGAGTAACATCGTTTTTATTCTTCAAGCCGCACGAGATTTTTGCCCACCTTCAGTTTATAACCCTCTCCCACTTTCAACGCAAGGTTGTCTTTTCCATGACTCACTGGGAATCCAAAGCAGACGGGGAAATCGAAATCTGCAATGACTTCCGAGATGATCTCTTCCGCGGTTTTCCCGAAGGGCCGCTCGGTATCCTCTTATGTCGGTGAAGCCGCCAATGATCATCCCACCGAGCTTTGCAAATTTGCCATCCCTTTTTAACTGGTACATCATCCTGTCGATGTTATACAGGTATTCTCCCACATCCTCCAGGAACAGGATCCTGCCTTTTGTTTTAATGTCCGACGACGAACCAATGGCGTGAGCGACCATGGCCAGGTTTCCGCCAACCAGTTCTCCTATGGCTTCGCCCCGACGATTGAATGGATGCGCTGGCACTGTGTAATTTATTTTCCTGCCTTCAAGAGCTTTCTTCAATGACTGAAGCGAGGGTTCGTCGGCACTGCACTCCCGGAAGGCGGCGGCCATGGGTGCATGAAGGGTGGCGATATTGAAGTTGCTGTACACATGACTTTGCAGGATGGTGATATCGCTGAAGCCCACCAGCCATTTTGGCTGTTCGTTAAACCTGGCGAAGTCGATCCTGTCGATGATCCGCGTTAACCCATAGCCTCCCCTTCCAAAAAGTATCGCCTTGATCATGGGATCGTCGAGCATCTCCTGCAGATCCTGCAGCCTTTCCACATCGCTGCCTGAAAAATAATTTTCAGAACTGCCGCCAACGGTCATTCCCGTTTTCACCGGGTAACCCCAGCCGTGTAATGCGTCGATGCAATCCTGTACACGGTCAGCTGACATGTAACCCGAAGGACAGACCATTCCTATTACGTCGCCAGGATTGAGATATGGAGGAATTCTGATCATGATGGAAACTTAAATCAATTCCTGCAGAGTGCAGTTTAATCCGGTATTCATGAGGCGGTGCCTGACACCGCATTTCAGCGCAAAATTATTCTTCTGATGGCCTACGGGAAAATCAAAACTTACCGGATAGGCATATTCGTTGATTTTACTTAAAATAATGTCCTGGAGTGCGATGCCGAATTCCTCACCGGCTTCATCCGGCCTTATCTTGAATCCCCCAACGATCAAAGCGGCCAGTCCCTCGAGTTTTCCCGTTCGTTTCAGGTTCCAGAACATGCGGTCGATACTGTAAAGGTATTCTCCCGTGTCCTCTACAAACAGGATCTTACCCCTGGTGTCCAAATCGGAGGCACTGCCGGCGAGGGATTCGATCGTCTTCAGATTGCCACCAATCAAGCAATCCCTCTGCCATACCCAAGCGGTTATAACGGGAAGGGAGAGCCGAAATAGTCGGCGACTGTCCCGAAAGGGCTACTTGGATGGAGGTGATGGTGGCCTTCTGAAGCTCATCGGCCAGGTCCCATTTGTCGGGAAAGCTGTTGCACATTTTGGAATGAATGGAAGCGATGCCATAGTTTGTATGCAGATGGGAATGCAGCACGGTGATGTCACTAAACCCGATGATCCATTTAGGTTTTCTGACCAGACTTGAGAAATCGAGTCGATCGATGATGCGGATCATGCCATAACCACCTCTTGCGCACATGATAGCTGAAATTTGCGGGTCATCTATCATGCGTTGCAGGTCGGCAAGTCGTTCTTCATCGGTGCCGCCAAAGCCAAAGAACCTGCGGCCGATCGTAGTTCCAATTCTTATCCGGTAGCCCCAGGATTTCATCTGCTCAACGGCGGGCGCGGCCTCTTCAAGAGTAATAAACCCTGCCGGGGAGGTTACACCAATCCAGGCACCCGGTTTAAGTGGCGGGGGAATAATCGTTGGCCGCTCATTAACCGCATTATCCATGGACAGACCCGGCATATTTGGAATGGAACCCAGTCCAATAAGCGATCCCATGAATTTTTTCCGGTTCATCGGTTAAATATATTAAGGAATGGCGGATTTAAAAGGCTCTCTTGCAGCTTCGGCGATGGATCGCGATCAGCTATATTTGCAAATCATAAAACCATTGAATGCCCGATTTCAAGCGCATACTGGTTACTGCGGCATTACCATATGCCAATGGACCGCTTCATATAGGTCATCTGGCCGGATGTTATATACCGGCAGATATATATTCCCGCTATCAGCGGGCCAGGCTCAGGGATATCAAATTCATTGGCGGAAGTGATGAGCATGGCGTTCCCATTACCATCAGGGCGCTCAGGGAGGGTGTCAGCCCGCAGCAGGTAGTTGACAAATACCACACGATGATCAAAGACAGCCTTTTCAACATGGGCATTTCTTTCGACATCTATTCAAGAACTTCTAATCCGGTTCATCATAAGACGGCTGCGGACTTTTTTACGAAGCTGTACGATGCCGGTCTGTTCGAAGAAAAGGAAACAGAACAATACTTTGATGAGACGGCCAATGTATTCCTCGCCGATCGCTATATAACAGGCACCTGCCCGGTTTGCGCCAATCCAAGTGCCTATGGCGACCAATGTGAGCGCTGTGGCACCTCGCTCAGTCCCGAACAACTTATCAATCCCAGATCGACCCTTAGCGATGCGGTACCCGTGAAGAAAAAAACCCGGCACTGGTATTTCCCGCTACAGCAATATGAAGCATGGCTGAAGGAGTGGCTGCTGGACGGACACAAGGAATGGAAAAATAACGTCTATGGACAGTGCAAAAGCTGGCTCGACAACGGCCTTCAATCCAGGGCAATGACCCGCGACAGCAATTGGGGCATCAAGGTGCCATTGCCGGACGCGGAAGGCAAGGTGCTTTATGTATGGTTCGACGCACCGATCGGCTACATCAGCGCCACCAAGGAACTGACTTCCGATTGGGACAAATACTGGTGCCAGGACGACACCAAACTCGTGCACTTCATTGGTAAGGACAACATTGTTTTTCATTGCATCATATTTCCCGCGATGCTTAAGGCTCATGGAAACTTTGTTCTTCCCGACAATGTTCCCGCAAATGAATTCCTGAACATCGAAGGTGATAAAGTATCCACCAGCCGCAACTGGGCGGTATGGGTGCATGAATACCTGAAAGACTTCCCCGATCAGCAGGATGTACTCAGATATGTGCTCTGCAGCAATGCACCCGAAACCAAGGACAATGATTTTACCTGGAAGGATTTCCAGGACCGCAACAACAGCGAGCTGGTAGCCATCTTTGGCAACTTCATCAACAGGGCAATGGTGTTGATGCATAAACTATGCAAGGGAAAAGTACCTCCCCTGCATACTGCCCTGCTCGATGAAAAAGACCAGGCGCTGATCAGCGAGATCGCGAAGGCTAAACTCACCATTGAGACTTCTATAGAACAATACCGCTTCCGCGACGCGCTGTTCGAAGTGATCGAACTGGCCAGGAAGGGAAACAGGTATATGCAGGAAAAGCAACCATGGATACTGACGCGGGAAGTGGAAGCGGATCCCACGAAACAACAGTTGATCGACAATTGCCTGCATCTCTGCCTTCAGCTGACCGCCAACCTGGCAATCTTTGTGAACCCCTTCCTTCCTGCTACTGCGAAGAAGATCCTTCATATGCTGAAGGTGGTGGACAAGATGCTGGAGTGGGACAATGGAGGGAAGATAAAATTGCTGAGTGTGGGTTACAGCCTTCGGGCACCTGAACTATTATTCAGAAAAATAGAGGATGAAGAAATCATCAGGCAGGTGGAAAAACTCAATGCGGGAAAGATAAAAACAGAAACTGTGGAAGAAAAAAAACCCGATCAGCAAGGCACAAAGCCTGAGATCGTCTTTGATGATTTCAGTAAAATAGATTTACGTACGGGCATCATCCTGTCTGCGGAAAAAGTGGAAAAAGCCGACAAACTACTAAAACTCGAAATAGATCTTGGGTTTGAAAAAAGGACGATAGTTTCCGGGATTGCCATGCATTTCACCCCTGCGGACATCATAGGCAAACAGGTGATCGTGGTAGCCAACCTGGCCCCCAGAAAAATGAGGGGCATTGAAAGTAATGGGATGATACTCATGGCCGAAACAGAGGGCAAACTCGTTTTCGTCCAGCCCGATTCGGTCATCGCCCCCGGCTCGTCAGTGAGTTGACAACACAAAAATATTATTCTACCTTCATAAGTAATAGTTGTTTAACTAACTAATATGCTATGTCAAAAAGGATCATCAGGAAGGTAGCCGTATTGGGTTCAGGGGTGATGGGATCCCGTATAGCCTGTCATTTCGCGGGGGTTGGTATTCCCGTACTGCTCCTGGACATTGTTCCTGCCGATCAGGAAGGCAGCGATCCGCTGAAGGCTGCCGCGGCCAGGAACCGCATCGTCAATGAAGCGGTTGCCGCTGCAGTGAAATCCAACCCTTCTCCACTGTATACTAAAGAAGCATTGCAATTGATCAGCACGGGAAACTTTGCCGACAATATCGGAGATATCAAAAACTGCGATTGGATCATTGAAGTGGTAGTAGAGAGGCTGGATATCAAGAAACAAATTTTCGACCAGGTAGAAAAATTCAGAAAACCAGGCACGCTGGTAACTTCAAATACTTCGGGCATACCCATCCACCTGATGACCGACGGAAGGTCAACGGATTTTCAAAAGCATTTTTGTGGCACTCATTTCTTCAATCCCCCACGATACCTGCGTTTGCTGGAAATCATTCCAACAAACATGACCGATCCGGAGGTGATCAGCTTCCTGACACGGTTTGGGGATAAGCAACTCGGAAAGACCACGGTGATCTGCAAAGACACCCCGGCATTCATAGCCAACCGGATAGGCGTATATAGCATCATGCTCGTTTTTTCCCTGATGAGAAAGTTGGGTCTTAACATTGATGAGTTGGATTTTCTCACAGGTCCGCTGATCGGGCATCCTAAGTCTGCCACCTTCCGCACTGCGGATGTTGTAGGTATTGACACGCTCGTGAACGTTGCCAAAGGCTTATACGCGAACTGCCCAACAGATGAATCCAAAGAATTATATGCAGTTCCTGACTGGCTGGGAAAAATGGTTGCCAGCAAATGGCTCGGCGACAAAACGGGTCAGGGTTTCTTCAAAAAAACAAAGTCGGCCAGTGGCGAAAGGGAAATACTGACTCTCGACCTCGATGCGTGGGAATACAAACCCAGGACGAGGACGAAATTTGGAACGGTCGAGGCGGCAAAGTCTATCGACGACCTGAGGAGCAGGTTGAAGATGTTGCTACAAGGTGGCGATAAGGCTGGTGAGTTTTACCGGGCATTTCATTATGGTCTGCTGGCATATGTTTCCAACAGGGTTCCCGAAATCAGCGATGATCTTTATTCCGTTGACGAAGCGATGAAGGCAGGCTTTGGCTGGGATCTTGGTCCCTTTGAGATTTGGGATGCACTGGGTGTGGCAGAGACTGCCGCTGCCATGCAAAAGGCAGGGAGTCCGGCTGCCCCATGGGTGAACCAAATGCTGGAGAAAGGCATCAATAGCTTTTATCAGACCACCGGAGGTAAGCGTTTGTACTATGACGTTAGTACCACTGCTTATTCGCCTATGCCCGGCGACCAGGCCTTCCTCGTCATGCGTAATTTTGAAGACCAGACCGTCTGGAAAAACAGCGCCTGCCGCCTGTATCATTTGGGTGACGAGGTGCTGGGACTGGAATGGTACACAAAAATGGGAAGTATCGGTGGGGAAGTGCTGGAAGGCATCCAGCGTTCGCTTACGATCGCAGAAGAAAAATACAGGGGGCTGGTCATAGCCAACGAGGGTCAGAATTTCAGTGCTGGCGCGAATGTGGGCATGATCTTCATGTTGGCGGTAGAGCAGGATTTTGATGAGCTTGACATGGCCGTACGACTCTTCCAGCAAATTGCCATGAAGATCCGTTATTCGGCTGTACCCGTGGTGCTCGCCCCTCATGGTCTTACGCTTGGCGGTGCCTGTGAACTGGCGCTGCATTCCGACAAAGTTTGCGCTGCCGCAGAAACCTATATCGGCCTGGTGGAAGTTGGAGTTGGTTTGATCCCTGCGGGCGGGGGCTCGAAGGAGTTTGTGCTCAGGGCAAATGCGGAGATGCATCCGGATGAACCGGAAACGATAACCTTAAAAAACAGGTTCATCCACATGGCCACGGCCAGGGTGGCGACATCAGCGGCCGAAGGTTTTGAACTGGGATTTTTCCGCAAGGGGCTCGATGAAGTGGTGCTCAACCCATCCCGACGAATAGCCGAAGCCAAAAGAGCCGTGATCGATTTTTCCGAAGCGGGTTATCAACCACCAGCAGCGGCAAATCAGATCAGGGTATTGGGCCGATCAGCACTGGGCGTTTTGTACGCTGGTGTTAATGGTATGCTGAAGGCCGGTTACGCGAGCGAACACGATGCCCTCATTGCGCGGAAACTGGCTTTTGTGATTTGTGGTGGTGATCTCAGCGAGCCGTCCACAGTAACCGAACAATACCTGCTTGACCTGGAAAGAGAAGTTTTCCTAAGTCTCTGCGGGGAAAAGAAAACCCTCGAAAGACTACAGAGCGTATTAAAAACGGGCAAGCCGATACGAAACTAAACTATGGGAGAAGTAGAAATACACGAGGCCACAGGAGAGCTCATCATCAATTCAATATTTGTGATCTATGGTGATGCCGCCAGTGCTAAATTGGCACACAGGATAGCCGCCGACATCTCAATGCACTGGAACGAGCCTGCCGCCGCTGTAGTGGTGCACGGAAAGTCATACAACATCCGCTTCGAGATCAAGGGCATTCATGAACCACGGCTGAGCCCGGAGACAGTTTGGTACAACGACAATCCAAGAATGAATTATTTCCGCATCGAAGACTTTCTCATGGGCAATATCTCCTACGTTGACGGAATCGGCAGTAATACAGGCTGCTTCCAGACTGCCAACCTGATGCAGACCTCCACCACGGCTGCTCACGAGTATGGACATACGCTTGGACTGGTCCATCCCGTGTTAACCGATATCCGGGGAGGGCTGCCGCCTGCTATCATGTATCCCCGGGGCACGCTTTGTGACCCCCAAATGCAATACGATCCCCAGGCCAGGCCTTCAGAGTACGGCGGTTTCCTGGATCCCAGGTTCAGGAAGGTAACCCTGGACGACGTCAGGAATTTACATCTGCACAAACTCGACTTCAACGAAAACGGATTGGCACGGCTTGGAGAATTCAGCAGTTTTTTTCATCAGAAGGAAACGCCGGAATTCAGCGGGCCTCAATGAGAACATTGAGCGCAGCGTCAATTCCGGGATAAAGGAATCTAAAACCTGCCTGCCTGAGTTTTGTAATGTCCACTGTTGCACTCTTCAGCACTTCGATACTCATTTCACCCAAAAATATCTTTAGCGCGAATACCGGCACATGAACTGGAATAAATCGTCTTTTTCGGGCCCTGGCAATACGCAGGGTAAATTCCTTATTGGTTAAATACTCAGGAGCTGCGGCATTGTATATGCCTTTGTAAGTTTCATTGACAATGGCTTCAAGATAGAGGCGCGTAATGTCCGCGATGTGGATCCAGCTGATCACCTGCTCACCCGAACCGAGGATACCCGCTATACCCGCATTCAGTGGTTTTGCGAATTCCAGGAAGGCGCCACCCTTGTTACTCAGAACGATCGCCGTGCGAAGGATTACAAGCCTAATTCCGAGACTCGTTACCGGCTTGATTGTTTCCTCCCACACAGTGCAGGTTGTGCCCAGAAAATCAGAAAAAGCAGGATCAGATTCAACAAAGGCACGCCCCGATTTTGGCTGATCGGGCCCATACCATCCGATCCCGGAAGCGCTGACGACCGTCCTGACTCTATTGGGAAATTCCTGCAGGGCCTTCACGAGGATCCTGCCGCTATCTACACGACTGTCGACAATTTCTTTTTTTCTTTTGGCAGTCCAGCGTTTATCCCCAACGTTGGCACCTGCGAGGTGGATGATGTGATCCGCGGTTTCTACTGCTTTCCTGTCGATCTCACCAGTTTTTAGATTCCAGGCGGCATAGGAAACGTTACCCAGGGCAGGCCTGGGCTTGCGGCTCAGAATGATCACCTTGTATCCTGTTTCTATCAGCAACTCCGTGAGCGCGGTTCCAATCAAGCCACTACCTCCGGTGATTAGTATCGTTTCCATCAATCAATTTAACTTATTGGCTTAATAAACACCAAAGCGGCCAGGTTGTTCAGTGCTGGTCGGCACAGAATTTTAAGGATTCATTGTCAACACGCAGCATTATGTTTGCTTACAGATGATCAAAATATAAAGAATATGAAAAAGATCATGCCCCTTTTTTTTCTGACCCTGTTATTGTTTAGTCTGAACACTTCGTTTGCCCAACTCAGAAAGATTCCCGCCGAAGTAACCAATAATTTCAGTGAAAAATATCCCGGAGCAACTTCTGTTGAATGGAAGGACAAGCTCACCGGCTTCACCGCAAATTTTTCCTTAAAGGAAACTCATTATATAGCCACCTTCAGCAACAAGGGTGCATGGGAAACCACAGAAGAAAAGATCACCGAAACCGACCTGCCCGACGAGGTGAAAAACGGTTTTGACAAAAGCAAGTATGCCGACTGGGATGTTAAAGCGGTACACAGGATAGAACTTCCCGGCGACCAGATCCAGTACCGGCTTGAAGTTGGCTCTGGTGACATAAAAAAGAGAAATCTGACTTTTAGCAACGAAGGTCGTATGCTTAAGGACAATCTCACCATCTGATCCATGGTCCATAAGGAAGTTCGTAATTTCGGCCACAAATTTACCTGATGAGAATTGTTCCCGCAGTGACAGGCTTACTATGTATTGCACAGCTAACCATGGCTCAGCCAGACCGGTGGCAGCAAAAGGTGAAATACACCATGGATATTGACGTTGACGCGGCAGCCAATAGATTCAGGGGAAAACAAAAGCTCGAATACACAAACAATTCACCGGACACACTGAAGCGAATTTTTTATCACCTGTACTGGAACGCTTTTCAGCCCAACAGCATGATGGATGTACGCAGCCGCCACATGGGTAAGGTGATGATCAACAATCGTCCGGACTGGGACAAGAGAGTTGTCGACCGCATCAGTTTTCTCAAAGAGGATGAGATCGGGTATCAGAAAATCCTGTCGCTGAAAATGAATGGTGTGGCCCAGCCTTTCAGAACTGAAGAAACGATTCTGTCTGTAAACCTTACCAGGCCCATTCTCCCACACACAACGGTTACGCTCGACATGGAATTTAGCGCCCAGGTGCCATTGCAAGTGCGGCGAAGTGGCCGCGATGCGGCGAATGGTGTGAAATTCAGCATGAGCCAATGGTATCCAAAACTCAGCGAGTACGATCAGGCTGGCTGGCACCCGACTCCCTACGTAGCACGCGAATTTTACGGTGTCTGGGGCGATTATGATGTCACTATCAGAATCGACAGGAAATTCATACTGGGAGGAACAGGTGTACTTAAAAATCCCGAACAGGTCGGTTATGGATACGAAACCAGGGGTACAAAGCTAGCCCGGCCGCAGGGCGAAAAACTTACCTGGAGATTTACGGCTTCGAATGTGCATGATTTCGTCTGGGCTGCAGACCCGGCCTACAAACACCTGATCAGAAAAATTGAAGGCGGACCGGATATTCATGTACTGTATAAACGCGATGAACAGTCGCTGATGCGGCAGTTTGCTGCCTTGCCTCTTCAGTCAAGACTTGTGTACAAGGACGATGTGATCAACTATCTCAGTTCGCTGGATCATCAGTGGGAAGAGATCGCGGATGCCGCCGTAGCGGTTTATCCATTTATCAAATCACACCTTGGGCCATATCCTTACAAACAGTATTCTTTTATCCAGGGGGGTGATGGGGGAATGGAATATCCAATGGCCACGCTGATCACCGGACCCGGGCTGGGCACAGCTTTTCATGAATGGATGCACACCTGGTACCAGATGCTGATGGGCACCAATGAATCATTGTATGCCTGGATGGATGAAGGCTTTGCGGATTGGGCCACTTCCAGGGTAACTTATTATTACCAGCAGGAAGTGGTAAGAAAAAAACTTGCGCAGGACAGCGCAAGCATCCGCGCCCTGGATTCCCTGCAAAGCAAGTTGCCAAAGTATGTAAGCAGGAGCTACAGCAGTTATTTCGCTATCACCGGGAGCAATATCGAAGAACCGCTGACTACGCATGCCGATCATTACGAAACAAACACGGGTTATACTACTAATGCTTATGCAAAAGGCTGTGTGTTCCTCAATCAGTTGGGATACATTACCGGTGAGAAAAAACTCTACGCCATCCTGCTCGACTACTACGACAAGTGGCATTTCAAACACCCGACTGACGACGATTTTCTACGCATAGCTGAAAACGTTAGTGGGCTGGAGCTCGACTGGTACAAAGAGTACTGGGTCAACTCGATCAAGAGCATCGATTATGGCATCGACAGTTTGTGGGAAGAAGCGGGCAATACTAAAATCAGGTTGAAGAAAATCGGTGCGATGCCGATGCCCATTGATTTAAATATTGAATACAAGGATGGGACAAACGAGATCGCCTACATTCCCATGTACCTGATGTTCGGTGGTAAAGAAAAGGAAGACAGTACATCGTTTACTAGATTTCCTTCCTGGAAATGGACAGATGACACGTATACGCTGGAATTGAAGAAAAAGATATCATCGATCAAAACACTGGAAATTGACGCGACGCAGCGGATGGCCGATGTGGACCGGAATAATAACCGTTTGGTCAACCCGCTTTAAGGCAGTGCGGAGAAACAGGAACAGAAACAGAAAGAGGAAGAAAAAGAAAGAGAAGCGAGTGAGCGGACTTACTGCTTTTTACCGGATCAAAATATCATTTAACGGTCTGATTACTGTGGGTAGTTGAACTAGCGTTAAGGAATGAAGATAAATTTTTCCCGAACCCTTCCTGCCCCTGTTCCCGCCTTCGCCAAGGCTCCGGCGGGCGAAGCCTCTTTCTCTTTCTCTTCCTGATTCTGATTCTCATCCTCTTCCAAAAAACCGGTTGATCGCTTCAACCTTATTGTGCACGTGCAACTTCTCGTAGATGTGATACACATGTTTGCGCACCGTTTCCGGGCTGATGAACAATGCGCCGGCGATCTCCTTGTACAATAAACCCTTTGCAAGGTGCTGAAGTATCTCCATTTCCCTTTTTGAAAGCGAATCCATCCTTGTAGTGGTGCCGGTTAGCCCAGGCACGGGCTTTGGCTGGAAAGCAGCCACCACTTTCCTGGCAATCTGGCTTGTCATCGGCGCACCGCCATCCTTGAGCTCCTGGATGGCAGCTATCAGTTGCGGAGGAGTGGTTTTTTTAAGAATATATCCGCTGGCACCTGCCTTAAGTGCTTCAAATATCTTTTCATCGTCTTCATAAACGGTACACATCATGAAAAGTATATGCGGGTATTCCGCTTTGAGCTTTTCTACACAGGTGATTCCGTTGTCCCCAACTCCCAGGTCAATATCCATAAGTACTACCTCCGGTTGCAGGCCCGCGATGCCAGCCAGTGCTTCTTCAGCATTCCTGAATGCACCAAGAAGCCTGTACCCATCATACATGGTAACGATCTCTTCAAGCGCCGACCGGATATCCTTATTGTCTTCTACAATACAAACTGTTGTTGCCATACCATGCAAAGGTGAATCGTTTTAGGGTAGGAAAGAATACCACTAAGTGGTACTTTAAGAGTTCAATCAGCAACTGGCCAATTTTTGATTTTTCGCTCTTCGATCCCCGCTCTCCGCTCCCCGCACTAATTTGATTTTTCGCTCTTCGCTCTCCGCTCCCCGCACTAATTTGATTTTTCGCCTTTCGCTCTCCGCTCCCCGCTCTCCGCACTAATTTGATTTTTCGCTCTTCGCTCCCCGCTCCCCGCTCCCCGCTCTTCGCACTAATCTGATTTTTCGCTCTCCGCTCCCCGCTCTCTGCACTAATTTGATTCTTCGCTCTCCTCTCTCCGCTCTCTGCACTAATTTGATTTTTCGCTCTTCGCTCTCCGCTCCCCGCACTAATTTGATTTTTCGCTCTTCGCTCTCCGCTCCCCGCTCTCCGCACTGATTAAGAGTATATACTTCTTCCGGAAATATTCTCTCCTGAACAGTTCATAAATTTCCATCATCCGTGGACGGCAGCCACTATCGGCGATTTCCTGGGTCAGGTCGCCACCCTTCAGGCAAATAAGACCATGCGGTTTGGGCAGGCCTTCCTCGCCGGCGATGACATCATTCTTCTTCCCCGGAAGCAAAAGAGGTTTTGCCCATTTCCAGAGTTGATCCAGGGGCGCCACCGCCCGGGAAACAACCAGGTCAAATTTTCTGTTTCTGATATCTTCGGCACGGATATGCTGACTGGTAACATTCTTTAACCCGGTCGCCCCCGCGACGGCCTCCACCACTTTAATCTTCTTTCCGATGCTGTCCACCAGGTGAAAACTTACTTCCGGAAAGAAAATAGCCAGAGGAATTCCCGGAAAACCTCCGCCGGTGCCCAGATCCAGCACCTTCATGCCTGGACTAAGATGAAAAACGGCGGCGATTGCCAGTGAATGCAGGATGTGTTTTTCGTAAAGGCCGTCTTCATCCTTACGGGATATCACGTTGATCTTGCTGTTCCATTCGCGGTACAATGAACCCAGGCCCTCGAGCTGATTCAATTGTGCGACTGTAAAATCACTGAAAAAAGGCGTGATCAGTTCCAGGTTTTTTTTGCTTTCTTCCATAATGCTGGCGCAAAGATGAAATAATAAACCGTCATCCATATGTCCAGCAGCCAATAAAACGGGAAGAGATCCTTCTCGTCCAGCTTTTGCATAGCCTTGTAATACACAATGCCCTGGGAAAGCAGTCGCAGGCCAAAGACGCCGCAAACCCAACGCCAGTCGAAAACAAAAAATGAAAGGATAAATAAGGGATAAAATAAAACATGGGTGCTCGAATACAATCCAAGAAAAAACTTATGAACCGGCTTGTAAAATTTGCCCGTTGTATAATGTCTGTACTTCTGCCGGAACCAGTCGCTGAATTTTTTCTTCGGCTCGGAAAGTGTGAAAGCCTGCTTGTCGATGATTACCCGGGTATTGCGACTGGTAGCAATCTGGTTGATGAAGAGGTCATCGTCGCCACCCGGAACATGGTTGATGGAGGAGAATCCTTTGTTCTTCAGGAATTTTGTTTTCTTGTAACTCAGGTTCCTGCCGGTACCCATGTAGGCCAGTCCACTGAGCGCATATGAAAAATATTGCAGGGCTGAAAAGAAGGTCTCGAAACGGATGAGCATGTTTAGTAAACCTGGTCTTTTATAAAAGGCGCCATACCCCAGTACGATCTCTGTATCGTCGTCATATCCATCCTGCATTTTTGTGATCCACTCATCAGATGCGGGGACACAATCGGCGTCAGTGAGCAACACGATCTCGTGTTTCGACTCTTTGATGCCCATAGACAACGGATATTTTTTCCCCGGTATGCCCTTCGCTTCCTGTTCCAGGTTTACAATGTGCAGGTCCTTGAATGTTTTCCGGAACTCTTCAAGCAGATATCTCGTTTCATCCTGGCTGTTATGATTCACTACGATCACTTCGTGAGTGGAAGCATATTGCTGCACCAACACTCCGGGAAGATTCCTGGCCAGGTTAGGGGCTTCATCCCTGGCACAGACGACAACGCTGACGGGATGTTGCTGTGATTGTGATTTGGGCTTGATTTTGAAGAAGGCTACTTTGCTGAAGAAAAACCAATGAAATAAAAGCTGGATAAGGGTGACGGCGCAGAACAAATAGAAAAGCATCTGCTAAAATAAGGATTTAGTACTTTTGTTCATATGGTGGTAAACGATCTTTTGATTCAGGACCTTTCAAGACTGGCAAGACTCAGCTTTAATGAGCGCGAAACAGAGGAGATCAGGTCGGACCTGCAACAGATGATCAGTTTCATCGAAAAATTAAACCAGGTGGATACCACCGGTGTGCTGCCCCTGTTGCATATGAGCAGCAATGTAGACATCCTCAGAGAAGATGAGGTAAAAGGTTCAGTAAGCCGCCAGGAAGGGCTCAGCAACGCGCCCGATGCAGATGGCATATTCATTAAAGTTCCCAAGGTAATCAGGAAATGACGGAATCAATTATTCAACTCAGGGGGATCCATAAAAGCTATTTTATGGGCAAACAGGAGATCAATGTTCTCAAAGGAATCACGATAGATATCTTTAAAAACGAATATGTTGCCCTGATGGGTCCTTCGGGATCAGGGAAGAGCACTCTTATGAATATCCTCGGTTGCCTTGATTCGCCCACTGCGGGCTCCTATGTATTGAACGGCCAGGATGTGAGCAAGATGCCCGATGATGACCTCGCGGAAGTCAGGAACAAAGAAATAGGATTTGTATTCCAGCAGTTCAATCTGCTGCCAAGAATGACAGCACTTGAAAACGTGGCCTTGCCACTGGTGTATGCCGGCATGCATAAAAAGAGACGATTGGAACAAGCCCTCCAGGTGATAAAGAAAGTAGGGTTGGAAGACAGGAGCCACCACAAACCCAATGAGATGTCGGGTGGTCAGGGTCAGCGGGTGGCGATCGCCCGGGCGCTGGTGAACAACCCTTCCATCATCCTTGCGGATGAACCCACGGGCAACCTGGACAGCAAAACCTCCGTGGAGATCATGGAAATATTCAATACCATTCATGCCGCGGGCAATACCGTGATCCTCGTAACTCATGAAGAAGACATCGCACACTATGCCCACCGGATCATCAGGCTCAGGGATGGTGTAATAGAAACCGATACGGTTAAGGAACGATCACTGGTTTAAACCTTCGCTATGTCCAGCAAGATCTACACGAAAACGGGCGACAAGGGAAGCACTTCACTTCTAGGTGGCACCAGGGTTCCTAAAAATAATATCCGGATTGAGGCTTACGGCACTGTCGACGAACTCAACAGTTATATCGGGTTGCTCAACGACCAGGTATCTGATTCAGCGGTCAATATCATATTAAAAGAAATTCAGGATCGTTTGTTTACCATTGGCTCCCTGCTGGCAACCGATCCTCAAAAACCACTAAAAATGGGTTTGCCCGATCTGCTGGATGAAGACGTAAGACTGCTTGAAAAAGAAATCGACCGGATGTCGGAGCAACTGCCTGAAATGAGGTCCTTTATTCTGCCAGGTGGGCATGTTATCGTATCTACAGCACATATTGCCCGCTGTATATGCCGGCGTGCAGAACGTCATACGGTAAATATGGTTGAAAACGGCTTGGCCGTAGATCCCCTGGTGATCGTATATCTTAACAGGTTAAGCGATCACCTCTTCGTGCTGGCCCGATTTCTGGCCCATGTCGGTGGAGTAAACGAAATTCAATGGAAACCGAGGATCAGTATTCATCCTCATTAAAAAAGAAATCGTCCTGGCTGGGGTAATCCGGCCAGATGTCTTCAATCCCCTCGTAAATTTCTCCCTCATCCTCCAGTTCCTGCAGATTCTCGACCACTTCGATCGGAGCGCCACTCCGGATGGAATAGTCAATTAGCTCGTCTTTCGTGGCCGGCCATGGTGCATCCTCAAGGTAAGAGGCTAATTCAAGTGTCCAGAACATTATGACCTGATTTTGTTGGTTACCGCCCGGCCTGATTCGGAACGCCGTAAAACGTTGCAATCAAAACTGGCCTGTGATAATTTGCGCAAAAGTAACAGTAAAGATGAAATAACCAAACTTCATCTTAAAATGATCCTGATGAACGCAGATAGGGCGCTTTATAGTATCTTAACCCGCTGATTAATAAATATGCTGAAGGCAAACGATATTCACAAAAGTTATGGGTTGGTGCATGTTCTGAAGGGGGTTGATTTCACTATGAAAGAAGGGGAGATCGTCAGCATTGTCGGGCCTTCTGGTTCGGGTAAAAGCACCCTGCTGCATATCCTCGGAACCCTTGACAGGCCGGGCCAGGGCGAGATTTCCATCAACGGCAACCGGATCAACACGCTTAACGACAAACAACTCGCGGGTTTCCGCAACCTTAACATTGGATTCGTTTTCCAGTTCCATCACCTCCTGCCCGAATTCACCGCCCTGGAGAACGTTTGTATCCCCGGCTGGATAGGCAGACGCAATAAAAAGGAAGTTGCAGAAAGGGCGGAAGTACTCCTTAAAACGCTTGGTCTGGAAGGACGGCTCGACAATAAACCCGGGGCCCTGTCGGGTGGCGAACAGCAAAGGGTGGCAGTGGCCAGGGCACTGATCAATAATCCCAGGATCATCTTCGCAGACGAACCCACGGGGAACCTCGATACCGCCAATGCGCGCGAACTCCACCAGTTGTTCTTCGACCTGCGAAAACAATTCAACCAGACCTTCCTGATCGTCACCCACAATGAAGAGCTCGCTACCATGAGCGACAGGGTGCTGCACATGAAAGATGGAAAAATGAACTAAATATTGCCTTTCTCCATCTGTTCGATAACTGCCTGCGAAACGCCGGTATTGGAGAATCCACCGTCGTGGAAAAGATTCTGCATCGTCACCATCCTGGTAAGATCACTAAACATAGCTGCACAAAAATCAGCACACTGATCGGCAGTGGCATTTCCAAGGGGGCTCATCTTTTCAGCATAAGTTATGAATCCGTCAAAACCCTTGACACCGCTGCCTGCGGTTGTCCTGGTGGGAGATTGTGAGACTGTATTGATGCGGGTTTTATTTTTCAGCGCATAATGATAACCGAAACTCCGGGTGATGCTTTCGAGCAACGCCTTGGCATCAGCCATTTCGCTGTAATCGGGAAATACCCGTTGAGCCGCGATATAGGTGAGCGCAACCACGCTGCTCCATTCATTCAGCGCATCAAGGTCCCAGGCGGTACGAAGTACCCTGTGAAGCGAAAGCGCAGAAATGTCCATGGTTTTCTGGTTGAACCCATAATCCAGTTCCGTATAATGTTTTCCTTTTCGCACATTCAGACTCATCCCCACTGAATGCAGGATGAAGTCGATCTTGCCGCCAAAATGTTTCAGTGACTCTTCGAAAAGTTTTTTCAGGTCGTCCATGTTCACGACGTCCGCTCCGATCACCGGTGCCTTGACCAGTTCTGCAAGCTTGTTAATTTCGCCCATCCTCAGCGCCACCGGAGCATTGGTCAGAACCAGTTGGGCCCCTTCTTCATGACAACGCAGCGCTGTTCTCCAGGCCATCGACTTTTCATCAAGGGCGCCGAATATGATTCCTTTCTTTCCATTTAGCAGATTGTATGACATAGACAAAATTGGTTTATCGTTAATTCATCACCATCTCGCGCGCGTTCTCGAGAGCAGCGGCAGTAGGTTTTTCGCCGCTGAGCATTTTTGCAATAGATACGATCCGTTCTTCGCCCGATAACACCCTGAGATTTGTGCGGATGACGTCGCCCTTCAATTCCTTGTACACAAACAAATGGGCATGGGCCTTGCCGGCGATCTGAGGCTGATGTGTAATTGTGATCAGCTGCCTTTTCGCCGCCAGCTGGTGCATGATCATCCCCACCTGTTTGGCAGCTTCCCCAGAAATACCGGTATCAATCTCGTCAAATATCAGGGTTGGGAGATCCATGGATTCAGCCACCAGTGATTTGATGGAGAGCATCAGCCTGCTCAGCTCCCCGCCAGAAGCGACTTTCCTGATCGGCTCAAATCTTTCCGTTTTCCCGGATTTTCCCGAACCCACATTCGCATCAAAAAGAAATTCAATTGTATCCTGGCCAGTAAAATCGGGTGTTCTTGACGTAATGCTCACTTTGGTCCTCGCATTGGGCATACCCACCTGAAAAAGCAGTTTGTTCACCTTCTTTTCAAATGAGGGAATTTCGGCAGTCCTTTTTTCCGAAAGCGCAGCGGCAGATGTTGCAACGGTCTGCCACAGACGAAGAGACTGTTTCTCCAGTGATGTGATACGGTCGTCAATGTCCAGCACGCCCTGAAGTTTTTGCTCCAATTCTTTGCGCAGGCTGATCAGCGCCATGGTATCCCTGGCTCCATGCTTCTTCAATAATTTATACCCCACCGACATCCTTTCGTTGAGTTGTTCTATTCTGCGCTGATCGAAAGACGTGGCCCCATTTAGTCTTTCAAGTTCATCTGCCACATCCTGCAATTCAATCGCTGCAGACTGAAGGCGGTTCATCAATTCCCCGAGCGCGGGATAATAGGACGTGTAGGGGTCGAGCAATTGCCGCACCGACTTCAATTGGTTTATGAGGGGCCGATCGCCTTCCACCAGTGTTCCACAACCCTGTTGCAGAGCGGCTTTTATGGCCTCGGCATTACTGAGCAGCTTCAATTCGGCATCTGCATCCTCCAGCTCGTTTTCCGCGAAATCGGCCTCAGTCAGTTCATCCAGAAGAAACCGGTTGTAATCGGCTTCTTTGTTAAAATCATTTTTTTGATCCTGCAGGGTCTTCAATTCGGTGTTTACCTGCTGCCAGAGCCTGTATTCATCCTGATATTTTGATATCAAGGGTCCATTGCCAGCCAGGGCATCAAGTACTCCACGCTGGAACCCTGCATCCGAAAGCGAAAGGGTGTCAAACTGCCGGTGAAGATCAACAAGCAACTCACTGATCTGCCTTAGCTGTTCCAGGTTTACTGGTGTGTCATTTACAAATGCCCGGGATTTTCCGGAGACGGCAATTTCTCTTCTGATGATGATCTCCTCACCCGCATCAAGGTCATTTTCCTGCATTATGGATTTTATTGCCGGAGCATGCACGTCGGAAAAAACACCTTCCACTATGCATTTTGTTTCACGATTGAGAAGTACGGAACTGTCGGCCCTGTCACCAAGGATAAGGGACAGTGCACCCATGAGTATCGATTTGCCTGCGCCCGTTTCGCCGGTGATCACATTTAGCTGTGGGGAAAAGCTGATGCGGAGCTCTTCAATGATCGCATAGTTAATGATATGAAGTGTCTTGAGCATCGAGTCACAAATATAACAAGTGAGCGCTCACCTGCATCGGTTTATTCCCGCTTTTGCACGCTGGTCGAGAGAGTTTTTAAAATCGTGGTCCTTCATGTGCATACAGGTGTTGAACCAGGCTATGGCCGACTTGCAATCTTTTCTTTTTTCATAGATCATTCCAAGTTGAAGAGCCGCTCTTGCCGCATAATGCTCCTTCCTGTTCTTACCCTCGGCCACCACCGCTCTGAAATAGTTCATCGATTCCTCCTCCCTGCCTACATCGTTGAAAAGCCTCGCGACCCTGTAAAGAAATTCCAGCTGTAAACGGGGATCAGGAAAATCCGCGGCCCGCTTGCCATGCAGCAGTCCAAGTGCCTCGTGATAATAACCACCATCATTCAGGAGTCTTACTTTCAAAAGCAATTTATCCGGCCATAGGGTTCGCTCCGCGTCTTTCCCAGCAAGCTGATCGGCTTCGGAATTTTCTCCCTTTCTTTTTGTCATCAGCGAACGGTAATACTCAGCCTGCTCCATGTCATCATGTATGTAATAATGCCAGCTGAGTTTCTGTAAAACATCCTTTACATAATAGTCACCTTTGAATGCGGCAAGGAACCTTTTGAAATAATATGGGGCGTCATCATCCAAATGATTGAGCCTCGCATAGCCAAGTTCCAGGTCCCAGACAGGTGTTGTCAAATATTCTGGAGACGTATTCCTTTCCTTGATGATCGATTCTGTGAGGGCCGATTGCTGGTTGTTGATGTGCAGATTAGCGGTCATGAAGGTGAAGAGATGGTTGTTTTTCACATCAGGCTGCTGAGCCTTGATGAATTCAAAGATCGCTTCCTTGTCATTCCTGAGATAATACCGCAAAAGAACATAGTAAAAGACTGCTTCATTTCTGAATAGTAAGGACTGGTCGTCGCGGAGCGTGAGAAATTTTTCCAGATCCGCTATTCCTTCATCCATATTGCCCTTTACGCCAAGAATATTTCCCAGCCATTTTAAACCATCGGGAATCACGGACACTGCAGCCTTCATCGAACCGCTGAACATCAGGTTCGGCCCGAAACCCGGGAAAGCCTGTTGATTTTTCCTGATATCAGCGTAGGCACGCCGGAACTGCCAGCCTCCCTCCCACTGTGCTCCCGCTTTGATGCGCACCGCAGCAGACTGAAAATTAATTACTGACCTGGAAAAAAGATAATAGGGAGAATCGTGCGGACCTTCTTCAATCCTGTCGAGCCGTTGACCCACTCTTTTCGAAAGACCCTTATATAATTCAGGCTCTTCATTGAAAAACAGCCTGAAGAATTCGATATAGTTCTCGAGCAGGTATGGGATAAGATTGTCGGGGTGGTTCCTGCGCTCTTCATTTAGAATAGCCTGACCAGGATCCAGTTTCAACATCGTGATCTGCTGATAAGCCTTCCGGCAGTTTTCATTGAAATCGAAAGTTTTCTGAGCGATAGTCTGCCAACTGGCAAATAACATTCCCAGAATCAGGCTTGTACGAAAAAGGGCCATCTTGCAAGATAGCCCTTCTGGGAGAAGATTCCGATACCGGGTTGCCGGTTGAAATCGTTAATTATTTGACATCTACGGCATCAAACAGATCACGGTCCACGAGGATGCGCCCGCAATTCTCACACACAATGATTTTTTTACGTTGTCTGATCTCGCTCTGGCGTTGAGGAGGAATCGCATTGAAACATCCGCCGCAGGCATCTCTTTCTACGGGAACTACCGCAAGACCGTTGCGATAATTTGATCTGATCCTGTCGTAAGAATTCAATAAGCGGTCTTCTACTTTTTCCCTTGCGTCGGAAGAAAGCTTGTTAAAATGTCTTTCTTCTTTTTCTGTAGAGGCAATGATCTTTTCCAGTTCACCTTTTTTTCCACTGAGAACGCCTTCTTTTCCTGTCAGGTTCTTCCGCGCTTTGTCGAGGCCGATCACTTTTTCTGCGATCTCCTCGTTAGCATCCTTGATATGTTTTTCAGCGAGCTTCATCTCGAGCTGCTGCATTTCTATTTCCTTGTTGACAGCTTCGAATTCACGGCTGTTCTTTACATTTTCACTTTGGTTCTCGTACTTTTTGATTAGCGCTTCCGCGTCCTTTATCAACTCTTTTTTCTGATTGATGAATTCCTGGATGCCATTGATCTCTTCCTCGATGCGTGTCTGCCTGGAAGTCAGTCCGGTGATCTCATCTTCCAGGTCGCTTACTTCCATCGGAAGCTCGCCTTTCAGGATCTGAACCTGGTCAATATTGGATTCGATTTTCTGAAGCGTAACCAGTGATGACAATTTTTCCTCTACGGAATAATCTTTGACATTAGCCATATTGTGTTCCTTGTTTTCGGTTATTTTCCTGAGAAGTAATGCACCGGATTGGTTCTTACCCCGGATTTCAGGACGGCAAAGTTAGGAAATTTCCGGCGGATAATGTCCACGAAGAGGTCCGTGGTAAACTGTTCACTCTCATAATGCCCCACATCGCAGACCAGCAGCCGGCTTTCAGCCTCGAAAAACTCGTGATATTTAAGATCAGCTGTCACAAATGCATCCGCTTCAGCTTCTAATGCATTGGTAATCAAAAAGCTACCCGCGCCTCCACAGACCGCCACCTTGCTTACCTCCCGGGCAGGGCCACTGTTATGTCGGATGACACCCGTATCAAACCTGTCGGCAAGCAGTCGTAAAAACGCGTCAGACGAAAGAGGTGAGGGCAAGAAACCCATCAGACCCGAGCCCGTTGTTTCTGATTTCGGTGCCAGCAAACGAGTGTTCACAAGTCCAAGCTGCCTCGCAATTTCCCCGTTGACGCCACTGGCAATATTGTCGAGGTTGGTGTGAGCCGCATAGAGGGCAAGGTCATTCTTTATAGCGCCAATCAGGGTTCTTCTCACATGTCCTGATGGACGCAAATGCCTGACCGCCCGGAAAATTATGGGATGATGGGCGACGATGAGGTTGCAACTCATAGACACCGCTTCCGTAATCACTTCTTCCGTGATATCAAGGGTGCAGAGCACACCCGTGCAAATGGTATTTTCATCTCCCGTTAGCAGGCCGGCATTGTCGTAATCTTCCTGCAGATCCAGTGGTGCCAACTCTTCGATGCACGCGATAATCTCTCTGATTTTCGGAGCAGTCATTTATTATTTTTCGTTCACATTCATGCCGATAAAGGTAAGGTAGGCTGGTATGCTAAAAACCGGTAAGAATATTTTGGCGTTTTGCCGGCCTGACCTAAATTTGCCTCAGTTCTTTAAACATCTCTTATCAAGAAAGGCTGAGGGAAATGGCCCTGCGAAGCCTTGACAACCTGCTTCCGCTTTTGGCGGAACTAAGGTGCCAACTCCATCCCAATGGATTTATTGGGACAGATAAGTCAGATCCAGTCTTTATTCTCCTGTGATTGTCTCGGCAATCCCATCATATTAAAGCTCTTCTGACTGTCGGAAGAGCTTTTTTTATGCGCAAGCATGAATTTTCTTCCGGAAGTATAGTCTTGAAAAGGTTGTTATTCAGTACAAACAAAAATTGTTCATTAAAACTGTTTAACATGCATCCTTCGACACAACTCATTCACAGTATTCCTGTTGATCCACTTACCGGCGCGATCTCCGTACCCATTTATCAAACCTCAACATTCGTGCAGGAGGCACCTGGACTAAACAAAGGCTTTGATTATGCACGCAGTGGAAATCCCACCCGCCAGGCCCTAGAAAACATTGTAGCCGAACTGGAAGCGGGCAAAACAAGTTCCGCGTTCGCCAGTGGCCTCGCAGCGATTGACGCGGTGGTGAAAATCCTAAAATCAGGTGATGAGATCATCGCGGTAGATGACATCTACGGTGGGGCATTCCGGCTCTTCAATACGATCTACAGCAAGTTTGGCATCAGCGTAAAATATGTTGACATAACAGATCCCGCAAAAGTGATAGACGCCATCACCTCGAAGACAAGGCTCATTTGGGTGGAAACACCTACGAATCCGACACTTAAAATTTCCGACATCAAAGCATTGGCGGAATTGGCCCATGCTTCCGGTGCATGGCTTTGTGTAGACAATACTTTTGCTACCCCCGCCCTGCAGAAGCCGATCACCTTGGGCGCCGACATTGTCATCCATTCCGCCACCAAATACCTTGGAGGGCACAGCGACCTCATCGCAGGATTGGTGATCACCGCTTCTGAAGAACTAGGCCGGGAGATTCGTTATATACAAAATGCCTGCGGAGCTATCCTCGGACCCTTTGATAGCTGGCTTCTGATCAGGGGCATCGAAACACTCCACCTGCGCATGAAGCAACACTGCGCAACGGCATTGGCTGTCGCAAAATTCCTGAAGGAACATCCTGCTGTTGACAAAGTATATTACCCGGGTTTAAAGGATCACCCGAGCGGTGAAACGGCACGAAAACAATCTAAAGGAAACGGGGGCATCGTTTCTTTCAGTCTGAAACATAACACCCTGGATTCAGCCAGGGACCTGGTTACCTCAACCCGTCTGTTTCAGCTGGCTGAAAGCCTCGGCGGAGTAAAAAGTCTGGTCAGCCATCCCGCAACGATGACGCATAAATCGATCCCTGCTGAACAAAGAAAGGCTACGGGCGTCTCCGACAGCCTCATTCGGCTGTCTGTAGGACTGGAAGAAGAAGAGGACCTCATTGATGACCTCAGCCAGGCACTGGCAAGGCTGGAAGTTAAAGAGGCACGGCATTTCAAGGAGGTCGCCTTAACAAATCAATAACCTCGAGTGGCCAATTTTGATTTGGGAATTGAGTGAAAACTCTGCTATTTTCGTAGGCACTATGATAATTTCAATCAAAAACGACAAAAAATTCCTGGCTTCGGTCGGTGATTGCCGCTGTTGTCATTAATCATTTTATCCGCGCTATCGTTGCCATAGCTTTTATCCTACAGCAAGATCGACTTTACTCAATTCTCCACTTTCAATTTTTAAACTTTGCACCAATGAGCAATTATCATTTTGAAACGCTGCAATTGCATGCCGGCTCCCAGATCGATCCCACAACCAAGTCAAGGGCCGTGCCTATTTATCAAACAACCTCATACGGATTCGACAGCGCGGAACACGCGGCGAACCTTTTCGGCCTGAAACAGTTTGGGAATATCTATACCAGGATCATGAACCCCACCACAGACGTGTTCGAACAACGCATGGCGGCGCTCGAAGGCGGCGTGGCTGCGCTGGCTACATCATCGGGCCAGGCAGCACAGTTCCTGGCACTGAACAATATTCTGCAGGCTGGAGATAATTTTATTTCGACAAGCTTCCTGTATGGAGGCACGTATAACCAATTTAAGGTAGCGTTTAAGAGACTTGGCATTGAAGTACGCTTTGCCGATGGTGACAACGTTGAAAATTTTGCCAAACTGATCGACAAGAAAACAAAGGCGATCTACCTCGAAACCATCGGAAACCCACGCCTTAATATTCCTGACTTCCAGAAATTCGGTGACCTTGCGAGGGAATACGACCTGCCATTAATCGTCGACAATACTTTTGGCACCGGAGGATACCTTTTCCGTCCCATCGAATGGGGAGCCAATGTGGTGGTTGAGTCCACAACAAAGTGGATCGGCGGTCACGGAACTACTATCGGTGGTGTGATCGTTGACGCGGGCAATTACAAATGGAACAATGGAAAATTTCCTCAGTTTACCGAGCCTTCCGAAGGTTACCATGGCCTGAAATTCTGGGATGTATTCGGAGAGGGAAATCCCCTCGGCCTGCCAAATGTCGCTTTTGCCATCCGCGCCCGAGTGGAAGGCCTTCGCGACTTTGGTTCTTCTCAATCGCCTTTCAATTCCTTCCTTTTGATAAATGGCTTGGAAACCCTTTCACTAAGGGTACAACGCCACGTGGAAAATGCGCTGGAACTCGCAACCTGGCTCGAACAACACCCACAGGTAGAGTTTGTGGATTATCCCGGCCTGCCTTCCAGTCCCTATTATTCACTGGCAAAGAAATACCTTCCAAACGGATTCGGTGGCATACTGAATTTTGGCGTGAAAGGTGACAAGGCACAGGCATCCAAATTCATCGACTCATTGAAACTCGCCAGTCATCTCGCCAATGTGGGCGATGCAAAAACGCTGGCCATCCATCCGGCATCAACTACTCATGAACAACTTAGTGAAGCGGAACAGATCGCTGCCGGTGTTCGTCCAAACGCGGTAAGGATCAGTGTGGGCATCGAACACATCGACGACATAAAGGCCGACTTCGAACAAGCCTTTTCAAAAGTGTTCGCAAAGGAACTTGTGTAATTAATGAGCAACAAATTTCAAAATAAAAACGCCTTCACCCTCGAATCCGGAACAACCCTCGCAGGGTATACATTGGATTACACTGCTACCGGAAAACTTAATGGTAGTGGCACCAATGTCGTTTGGGTATTTCACGCCCTTACCGCAAACAGTGACCCTTCGGAATGGTGGCCCGGCCTCGTGGGTGAAGGAAAATTTTTTGACCCCGCCAATTATTTTATCATTTGCGTGAACATGCCCGGCAGCTGCTATGGCAGCACGGGCCCCGGGGACATAAATCCTGATACCGGGAAATTATGGCTGCATGATTTTCCGTTCTTCACCATCAGGGATATGGTACATGCCTACCAGCCACTCCGACGTGAATTGGGCATCAACAGCATCGAATTCGGCATCGGCGGATCCATGGGTGGCCAGCAACTACTGGAATGGGCAATTGAAGAACCCGGTTTATTCAGGCATATAATTCCCATAGCGACAAATGCACTGCACTCGCCCTGGGCCAAAGCATTCAATGCCTCCCAACGGCTTTGCATAGAAGTTGACCCAACATGGCCCGAACTCCACCTTACGGCCGGAATGAATGGGATGAAGGTTGCCCGCAGCGTAGCCCTGCTTTCGTACCGCAATTATGAAACCTATGAAAAGGGTCAGTCCGAAACAGACAACACCCTGATCGATGGATTCAAAAGTGAATCTTACCAGCGCTACCAGGGCGAGAAACTAGCGGCGAGATTCAACGCATTCAGTTATTTTTTCCTGAGCAAGTCGATGGATTCTCATAACGTGGGCAGGGGACGGCCAGGGCTGAGAGCGGCTCTCGGACTGATCCGTTCCAGCACCCTCGTGATTGGAGTGAGCTCCGATCTGCTTTTTCCATTGGCGGAACAGGAGTATCTTGCATCCTCTATTCCATCCGCGGAATTCACGGCCATCAATTCTATATTCGGCCACGACGGATTTTTGCTGGAATATGAGCAGATCAGCGAACGCATTCTTGCATTTGTTGGCAAAGAAAGCATTGGAATAAAACAAACGGAACATTCAGCCTGATATGGACACACATAAGCGACTTACGATCGGTTTATTTGGTTTTGGTGTAGTTGGAGAAGGATTGTATCAGGTATTGAAGCTGACTCCTTCGCTGAATGCCTCGATAAAGAAAATCTGTATCCGGCATATAGGTAAAAAAAGAAATGCCCCTGCCGAACTGTTTACAAGAAACAGGAACGAACTGTTGTTTGATGATGACATCAATGTGATTGTAGAAGTGATCGACGATTCCGATGCGGCATTTGAAATTGTAACGACTGCGCTCAAGAATGGCAAGTCTGTAGTGAGCGCGAGTAAAAAAATGATTGCGACCCACCTTTCCGAACTACTCGAACTGCAACAAACCACCGGAGAATCTTTTCTATATGAGGCCGCGGCCTGCGCCTCAATACCGGTGATCAGGAACCTGGAAGAATATTACGACAATGACCTTCTGCATTCCATCAAAGCAATAGTCAATGGGTCTACAAATTTCATCCTCACGAAAATGTTTGAGGAGAGGCTCGACTTCAAACAAGCGCTCATCCTGGCACAGCAACTGGGCTTTGCGGAAAGCAATCCATCCCTTGATATTGAAGGATATGACGCCGTGAACAAATGGACCTTCCTGCTCACCCACGCCTATGGCATCATTGAGAATCCTAATAATATTGTATTCACAGGCATTCAGAATATCAATGCCGGCGACGCTGCAGTGGCCAAAGAAAAGAACTTTCATATCCGCCTGGTCGCGCAGGCACAAAAACTACAGAGTGGTAAAGTGGCTGCCTTCGTGCTTCCGCAGTTTGTCCGCAGCGACGACCATCTAGCCTTTGTAAGAAATGAATTTAATGGCGTAGTAATAGAAAGTGGTTTTGCCGACAAGCAATTTTTCTATGGCAAGGGTGCGGGAAGCTTCCCCACAGCGTCCGCTGTGCTGAGTGACCTTTCGGCGCTGAGGTACCAATATCGCTACGAATACAAAAAACTCTATCATCACCAGCCGCTGGAATTGACACATGATTTTTTTGTCAAGGCCTACATCAGCTTTGACGACTGGAAGCACATTCCCCGTGAAAACTTTGAATGGATCGAAGAGTGGCATTCCAGGGAGGAAAGAAAATACCTCGTCGGTGTGCTCCCTTTTACGGAACTGGTCAATCGAAGCTGGTGGAGAGAACACAACACTTCACTGATCCTGAGTCCTGAGCCGGTAATAGAAGATACCGAGTTGAGAAAACTCAAGAAGAAAAGCCTCGAGCTTGCTGGTATAATTTAATCGATCACTTTTTCAACCACCTTTTCACTTCTATTCACGCCTGCCAGCATTAAGACTATTTCACAAGAAAATCCCTCAACTCATTGTAATCAGTTGAAATCATTTTACTGACCTTGGGCTTGTCCATAATCTGCCTGATGCTATCAGGCATTGGCACTTTCTCACCCGTCACCGGTTCTACCACGTCAAAGAATTTTATTGGATGGGCGGTTTCAAGAAAGACCCCTTTCAGGTGAGCATCGGCGCTAGCTAGATATCTGTGCAGGGCATGGTATGCAACGGCGCCATGCGGATCGGTCTGGTAGCCGGTTTCCTTTTTTACATCCAGCATGGTCTGGCGGGTCTGTTCATCAGAAATGCTATAGCTGCTGACCATCTGTCTTATTGCACCAAAGCGGTGATCGAAGAGTTCGAGCATTCTAATAAAATTGCTGGGATCCCCTACGTCCATCGCATTCGAGATTGTGGGGCGGGCGGTTTGTGGTTGGTACTTGCCATCACGGAAATATGAGGGCACTACGTCGTTGGCATTGCAGGCTGCGATAAAATGCTTTACCGGAAGCCCGGTTCTGTATGCGACGATGCCTGCACAAATATTACCAAAGTTCCCGCTTGGCACCGAGATCACCGGGGGATCATCCTTCCACTGCCATTGCTGCCAGGCATAAAAATAATAGAACTGCTGGGGAAGCCATCGCGCCACATTGATGGAATTCGCCGAGGTGAGAAACAATTTGCTGTTCAGTTCTGCATCGCCAAAAGCCTGCTTCACCATCCGCTGACAATCATCGAAGCTGCCATCCACTTCGAGGGCCCGGATATTGCCTCCGAGCGTGGTGAGCTGCTTTTCCTGTACGGCGCTCACTTTGCCCGATGGATAAAGGATCACTACCTCAACTCCGTCCACCTGGTAGAAACCGCTGGCTACCGCGCCGCCTGTATCTCCAGAAGTAGCCACCAGTACGGTGACCTTGTCGGATCTTTCTTTCGAAAAATAACTCAGGCAGCGGCTCATGAACCGCGCACCCACATCCTTGAAAGCCAGGGTGGGCCCGTGAAATAATTCAAGCGAAAAAATGTCTTTCGTCAGTGGGACAAGCGGGAATTCAAAATCCACCGTTTCGGCAGCGATGCGTTGCAGTTCGGTTTCGGGTATGCTGTTGCCAACATATGGCCGGATGACCTGGTATGCAATTTCTGCCCTGCTTAACTTATCCAGGTTTTCAATGAACGTTGCGCTTGCGCGCGGAATAGATTCTGGAAAATACAAACCCTTGTCCGGTGCCTGACCGCGAATGGTCGCCTCCCTGAAATCCGCTACGGCAGACTGCTTATTCGTGCTGAAGTACTTCATCGATCTTTATTCCTCTTTCATCAATTTTTGTTACATAAATCTTATACTCGATACCCAACCTCGCATACACCTCTTCCATCAGCTCAGCCACGCGCCTGGCCGTCCTAAGCTCCACGCTTAGCATAAACACCGAGGGTCCCGAACCGGATATTCCACCACCCAGCGCGCCGGCCGAAATACATTTTTCCTTTACTTCGGCAAAGCCCGGAATCAAAATGCTTCTCACCGGTTCGATAATCACGTCTTCCAGCGACCTGCCGATCAGGCCATAATCCTTTTGCAGAAATCCGGCCACGAGACCGGCAATATTTCCCCACTGCTTTATGGCCTGTTTCAGTAATACTTCTTTGCGGAGTATTTGTCTTGCATCAGAAGTCTTCACTTCTATCTGGGGGTGAACCACGGTTACGAACAGTTCGGGAAAACTGAGTCGCACTATGTCGAGCGGAAGTATCGATCGGATGAGGGTGACGCCTCCATATATGCAGGGCGCTATGTTGTCGGCATGCTTAACACCAGAGGCAAGTTTTTCGCCCGACATCGCAAATCGCACCAGGTCCTCGCTGGAAAAACGATTGTCGAGCAACGCATTAGCACCCGCAACCGCGCCGGCCGAGCTTGCCGCACTGGAGCCCAGTCCACTACCGGGTTTGATTTGTTTGTTGACGCGCAGAAAAAACCCGGCACCGGGATCCAGTTCCTTCATCATGGCCAGCAGGGCTGCACCCGACACATTTTTCTCTGGATCTTCGGGTAAACCATAGAGGTCGTCATGGACTATTTTCAGTCCCGGTGTTTTGGTCAGGCTAATAGTCATTTCATCCGCCGGGTCTTCCAGGGCCATTCCCAATACATCAAAGCCGCAAACCAGGTTGGCGACGGATGCCGATGCTAATACTTTTACTGTTTTCATGTGTCGCCGTTAGATCCTCGAAGCTCTGATGATGTCCGCAAAAACGCCGGATGCCGTAACTTCGGCTCCCGCTCCTGCTCCCTTGACCACCAGCGGCTGTTCCGGATATCTGTCTGTATAGAACAGCACTACGTTGTCCTTCCCATAAAGATGATAGAAGTCATGCTGGGACGGAATTTGTTGCAATCCCACTGACGCCTTACCATTTTCATAAGTGGCCACAAATTTCAATTTATTTCCCGCATCCGCGGCGGCCTGGTAGATCTTTTTGAAATGCGCTTCTTCTTTTTCCATTTCCCGGTAAAAATCATCCACAGTGCCCGTCATGCAGGAAGCCGGCATGAACGACGTATTGCTGATATCATTCATTTCCATTTGTTCACCGGTTTCGCGGGCGAGGATCATGATCTTACGCATCACATCGGTGCCGCCGAGATCCAGCCTGGGGTCGGGTTCGGTGTAACCTTCCTGCTGAGCCTGCCGCACCACCTGTGCGAAACTGGCTTTGCCATCATAATTGTTGAAAACAAAATTCAGGGTGCCACTGAGTACTGCCTGTATCCTGTTTACCCGGTCACCGCTCCGCAGCAGATCATTGAGTGTTCCTATCACCGGCAAGCCGGCACCAACATTGGTTTCGAACAAAAAGGGCACACTGTATTCTCTTGCAAGGTCTTTGAGTTGCTTGTAATATTCAAAGGAAGAGGAGCAGGCGACCTTATTACAGGCAACCACTCCGATACTTTTCGCCAGCAGCTTGTCATAATTCATCGCCAACTCACCATTGGCCGTAACGTCGACAAATATGGAGTTGCGGAGGTTTTTGGAGGCAATGTCCGTAAGGAAATGTTCAATGCCCATGGGCTCACCCATCTTCAGTTCGTTCTTCCAATTATCGAGTGAGATGCCATTTTCGTTAAAAATCATTCGTTTGCTGTTAGCCAGACCTACCACCCTTACCTGTAATCGAAGCTGCTTGAAGAGGTAGGTTTGCTGATGCAGCAGCTGCTCCAGCAGGCGGCTGCCGACATTTCCTGCCCCAGCCACAAACAGGTTGAGCTGTTTGTATGAAGTCTCGAAAAACTCTTCATGCAGAACGTTGATGGCCTTCTTTACGTCTGCGTGATAAATAACGGCGGAGATGTTTCTTTCCGACGAACCCTGTGCAATAGCGCGCACATTGACCCCATTCCTTCCCAGGGCGCCAAACATCTTACCGCTTATGCCCGGGTGATTTTTCATATGATCCCCCACCACCGCAACTACCGACAGTTTGGTTTCTACAATCAGTGGATCGATCTGGTCGCTTGCAATTTCCGCTGCGAATGCGTCATCAATAAACGCTTTAGCCTTAACAGCATGTGCCTCATCGATGGCGACGCAGATAGAATGCTCCGATGAACCCTGGGTGATCATGATCACGTTGATCTGGGCATTGGCAATGGCCTCGAAAAGTCTTTTTGAAATACCAGGAATGCCCACCATGCCACTGCCTTCCAAACCAAGCAGTGCGATCCTGTTGATGCTGGAAATGCCGCGAATGATATTGCCGTTGCTCTGGGCGCTGTGGTCAATGAGGGTGCCCGGATCAGTGGCGGAGAAAGTATTTTTCACCCTGACCGGTATGTTCTTTTTCAGCACCGGCTGTATTGTTGGGGGGTAGATCACCTTGGCGCCAAAATGAGACAGTTCCATCGCCTCCTGGTAGGAAATTGCCGGGATGATCCTGGCGCTTGATACCAAATTGGGATCCGCGGTCATGATACCCGACACATCGGTCCATATCTCCAGCACTTCCGCGTTGAGGGCGGCAGCGAAAATCGAAGCGGTATAATCCGAACCTCCTCTTCCCAGTGTCGTCGTTAATTTTGATGCGTTGGCGGCAATAAATCCCGGGAGCACGTAGAGTGCCGCCTTCGTATCGGCGAAAAATTTTTGTATCTCCCGATTGGTATCATCGAAGTCTACTTTTGCATTGCCGAAATGGCTGTCGGTAACAATCAAATCACGTGAATCCTTCCAGGTGTTCGATATTCCGTTCTCAGTCAATGCCGAAGAGATGATCCGTGAAGAAAGCAGTTCACCAAAACTCACTAACCTGTCCCGGGTGCCGGCCGACAATTCCCTTAACAGGAAAATGCCATTGCAGATGTCCTCGATCTCGTTGCACTGCGTTTTCACCGCGCTGAGCACACTGCTCTGTTTGGCGACCGGTATCAGTTGCTGCACCGTGCTTAAATGTCTGGATTCCAGTAAATTCAGTTGTTCTCTAAAGGATTCATCTCCCTCCGCCGCGAGCGCGGCGCTGTTCAGTAGTAGATCGGTAATGCCACCCAACGCAGAAACGATCAGCACTACCCCGTTCTTATCTGCTGCCTGTCTTACAATACCGATGACTTTATTGATATTGGCGGCATTGGCAACTGATGAGCCGCCAAATTTTAGAACCTGCATAATAATTGTTGTTGAATGAAATGTGTACTTACCTGTTTGATGATGTCAGCCAAAGCCCATGGATTATATGTATACAGCACAACCCTCAGCGGGTTGTTGATGGTGTTGTAATAATGCCACCATCAGCTATCGCAGCAACAGGGGAAGAAAAATTAATATGGTTGACCAGGTATATCATTTTTCGGGAGGGCTAAGGTATGTAAAAGCCGTTAAATAAACATGGGCGACCGGGTTTTCGGTAAAAATGAATTATTTTCAGCCTTCTTAAGTCAGATCCCTGCCCTGAGATTTTTCAACATTTCAATTATTAATATCTGATGGATCACCAGTCGAGCAAAGGTTTGCAGCAATTCAAGAATTTCGTTGGCATCAAGTTTCAGTTATATAACAGCCTTTTCACTTCACTTCCTTTTCACCGGATCGAGAAAACAGGGATACTGCTTTCCCTGCTGGCAAACAACTGCGAAGAAGGGTATAAAAAGAAGCAAAGCCCCGAACAGATCATCCAGGATTTTTTCCAGAAGCACACTTCTTATGTGAAGGAGGAAGACAAACTCGACCTGCTTTTTCGTTTTATCCAGTATGTAGAACGACAAGTGGTGTTGTTCGACGCGCTTGAAGACGCTGCCTTCAGGGAAGTGCACGACATCAATGGGCAGGGTACGCTCAAGCACCTGGAGACCGAAGTGATCCAGCACGACAAGCAGGAGGAGCTGACCGAAAAATTGAAAGACTTTGCCATCCGGCTGGTACTCACCGCTCATCCCACTCAGTTCTACCCGGGACCCGTGCTGGGCATCATACACGACCTGTCAAAGGCGCTGGCCGACAACAATGCCGGCCTGATCAACATGTACCTGCAGCAGCTTGGCAAAACTCCGTTTCTTAACAAATCCAAGCCCACGCCATATGACGAGGCCATGAGCCTGGGCTGGTACCTCGAAAATATCTTCTACAATGCAGCGGGCAGAATACTCAGCTTCATGAAGAACCAGTTCCCTGAATCGATCAATGAAGACAATCCCATCATCACCATGGGCTTCTGGCCTGGCGGCGACCGCGACGGCAACCCCAATGTCAGGGTCGACACCACCATCAAGGTTGCCGACGCGCTGAGAGGGAGCATCATTAAGTGCTATTATCTAGACGTCAGGAGGATGAAACGCCGCCTGACCTTCAAGGGAGTCGATTCCATTCTGGCCGACCTTGAAAAACAACTCTACAACAATATATTCATCCCGGGTCATCGTACAGACCTGGGAAAGCAGGATATCCTGGATTCGCTTATACGTATCCGTGAAATCCTAATCTACCAGCACAACAGCCTCTTCCAATACCTGGTAGACAACCTGATTAACAAGGTGCAGGTATTCGGGCTGCATTTCGCCTCCCTGGACATCCGTCAGGAAAGCTCGGTGCACAATAAGGTAATGATCGACATCGCCAAACGTACCGATGCGCTTCCATCCAATTACGAATCACTAAGTGAAAAGGAAAAGATAAATGTGCTGGTAAATGTAAGAGAAACGGTAAATGCCGAAGAACTTGAAGAAGGCATCATCTGCGACACTATTGAGACGGTCCAGGCGGTGCAGAAGATCCAGCAATACAATGGTACGGAGGGCTGCAACCGGTATATCATCAGTCAGTGCAACAGCGCGCTCAACGTGATCGAGGTCTATGGCCTGTTTTTACTTGGCGGCTGGAAACGCGAAGCCATGTCTATTGACATCGTACCACTTTTTGAAACCGTAGAAGACCTTCGCAACGCGGGCAAGGTAATGGAACAGTTATTTTCAAACAAGGAATACAACAAACATCTTCGGCTAAGAAAAATGCGTCAGACGATCATGCTTGGTTTCTCCGACGGCACCAAGGATGGCGGGTACCTGATGGCCAACTGGAGTATCTACAAAGCCAAGGAAGAACTCACCAGGATCTCACGGGAGCACGATGTAGACGTAGTCTTCTTCGACGGCCGCGGAGGCCCTCCGGCACGTGGCGGAGGTAAAACCCATAAGTTTTATGCTTCCATGGGACGAAATATTTCAAATGAAGAAATTCAACTGACTATCCAGGGACAGACCGTGAGTTCAAATTTCGGCACCATCGATTCGGCCCAATTCAACATTGAACAGCTTATTCATGCGGGAATCACCAACACACTTTTTTCAACGAGAACGATTACTTTCGAAGTTGCTGATGAAGTGCTGCTCCAGGAGCTGGCTGAAGAAAGCTTCAGGTCATATACCGAGCTAAAGGAACATCCGGATTTCCTGGACTACCTCACACATGTCAGTCCGCTGCGGTATTATGGTGAGACAAATATCGGGAGCCGGCCATCGAAGAGAGGAAGTTCATCAAAATTTTCCCTCAAGGATCTCAGGGCCATTCCTTTTGTAGGTGCATGGAGCCAGCTGAAGCAGAATGTCACCGGTTACTATGGTGTGGGCACTGCTTTGCGTCAGCTTGAGAAGAATGGAAAGTTTGGGGAATTGAAACAACTTTATCAGCGTTCATTATTCTTCAAGACGCTCATCGACAATTGCGAGATGGCTATGAAGAAGTGTTTTTTCCCGCTGACCGAATTTCTCTCAGAACACCCTCAGTTCGGAGAACTTTATGGAATGATTTACGGAGAATACGAACTTACCGAGAGCTATATTCTGAAACTCTCAGGGAAAACTGAACTCATGTCGGATTATCCCGTGGAGCAGCTGTCGATCCAGATGAGAGAACGAATTGTACTTCCCATAACTACGATACAGCAGTTTGCCATGTCGAAGATCAGGGAGATGGAAGAGAAGGTGAATGATGCACCCATCAAGGAAACCTATAGTAAACTGGTGATCAGGAGTGCATTCGGAATCATCAACGCCGGACGAAACTCTGTTTGATTAATGAATAAACATCCGTGGCTGATAAAAAAAAGGACACCTTACGGGGCGCCCCTTTTTTTTTGAATACTCACGAACCGTTTTAAATCAGTTGGCGAAGAATTAGAATTTATAGATTGCGGCCAGGATCAAAGAGGCCGTTCCTTTAGTGGGCTCTCCTTCATTTTTGACGAAAATGTCCTCGCTACCCGCGTCGATTCTGATTTCTGGAATAAATGTAAGCGGCCCTGCCTTCAGGTTTGCGGAAAGTGTGGTTTGGAATATGCTGCCAGCGCCCGTAATACCAAGCACATCTTTCTTATCACTGAAATACTCACCCCTCAATGTCAGTCCAACAGCTGGTGTTGGATCCACATTGAAATAGAGCGCCGAGCCCCACCAACTGTTGCCATCGGAATACTTGCCATCGGTCTGCTTTGACTTTCTTGACTGGACAGTTCCATTGTAACCAATGCTGAATTTGTCGGTAATTGTTCCAAGCACTACCGCATCGACCTGTTGAAGATTGGTTTCCTCATCTATCTTCCCGCCGGAGTAGTTCACGTATATTTTCACGTTCTCTGAGGCTGCCAGGCTGTACTGGGCCACGATCATCTTTTGTTGAAAGTTGGCTGTTTTCAGATCGGTCGGGTTAACAATACCAAACATCAGCCCACTCTTTCCCAGTGTCAGTTCACCTTTGATACCCGTGTGAAAGAAAGGTCCATAGGAAAACATATAACCCATGCTGTAATTACGATTGAGGTAGGGATCCAGCACTTCATAGCCAACATGGGTGCCCCAGCTTCCGGCAGTCAGTTTAAATTTGTCGCTGAAAGCATAACTCAGGTAGGCCTGTTTGATGGCGATCATAGTACTCTCATCATTGTATGAGAATTCCTCGGCACGTTTTCCGAATCCAAGGTCCACCACGCCGCTGACTTTGCCTATGGAGTGTTCAAACTTAACCGACGCCATGTTCAATTCAAATGAATTCTGCGAATTGGTGAAACTGGTGAAGTTGTTTGTTGCGCCCTCATCCCCGACATTCTTTGCATTCGCAAAGTTGAACCGGTAGTAAGTATCAACATAACCCGAGATGATTGGTTTTGGGCTTTCTTCTTCGACGGCTGCAACTGCCGTTGAGTCCTGCGCATAAATTGAGACATAACAGGCCATAGCGAGGCCCGTCGCAAGTAGTTTTGGAAACATTGCTGGTGGTTTTAGAGTGAAATAGAAAAGATATTTTGATCTTCAATTCTCATAGATGCCATAGGAGTGCCAGTTTGCCTGCTCTAACTGTAAGCCCCTCTGAGAAAGACTTTTACAGAATCAGTTATGTAAAAGCAGTCTTTTCCGGGGTTGACATCTTCTCAAACTGAGACGGCGTATTATCAATACTGATCGTTTCGCCACCGGCAGAATAAGTTCACGACCCTTCCCCGCTTTAGAAAATACTTTAATGGCATCTGCATACCTATTGCATCGGATTGGACTGAGAAGCACTCATATCTTTTCTATTTTTGATAAATGATGCTGGTGGTGTTTTCCGTTTTAATTTATTACGAACAACTTTCTTAAAAATTCAACGCCTCCGCGCTCTTTTCAACGTCTGTTTCTTTCAATTTGCCATTGCTGCCATTAGGAGAAGAAACCAACAGTGTTCCCTGCAGATATTTCTCATCGTGCTGGGTAAAGTCGAGACCCAATTCTTCTTCCTCAGAAGTAACACGGATTGGCAAAATGTAGTTGATGAATTTGAAGATCACCCATGATACGGAAAAGGCATATGCGGCTACGATGAGCATGGCTTTCAGCTGTATGAAGAAGAAACTGAAATTACCATAGAACCAGCCTTCGGGACCACCGCTGATATTGTGCACCAGTGGAGCCGCGAACACACCCGTAAGCAGCATACCGGTCATACCACCGATACCATGACAGGGGAATACGTCGAGGGTATCATCGAGGCTGGATCTCTGCTTGATCCCAACGGCAATGTTTGAGATCAAGGCGCCAACAAAACCGATGATGATACTTTGCGGAATACCCACATAGCCTGCGGCCGGTGTGATGGCAACCAAACCCACCACGGCACCGATACAAAACCCGAGTACGGATGGTTTTTTACCCTTGAGTACGTCAAAGAACATCCATGCAAGACCTGCTGCTGCGGCTGCAGTATTGGTAGTTCCAAATGCGTTCACCGCAAGAGGAGTAGCTCCTACTGCTGAACCAGCATTGAATCCAAACCATCCGAACCATAGCAAACCGGTTCCAATCAGAACATATGGAACATTTGCTGGAGGAATTTCCCTCTTTTCGAGGTGCGACTTTCTTCTTTTCAGCACCAGCGCACCGGCGAGTGCGGCGCAACCTGCGGAGATATGTACTACTGTACCACCCGCAAAGTCCCAGGCTCCCATCTTCGCCAGGAACCCATCAGGATGCCAGGACCAGTGTGCGAGAGGCGCATACACCAGCAGGCTGAACAACGCGATGAATAATATATAGGAGGTGAAACGGATACGTTCTGCGACGGCGCCGACCACCAGACCTGGTGTGATGATGGCGAACATAAGTTGGAAAAGGGAGAAAAGCGTCAGTGGGATTGTATTGGCTCCCACCCAGGGGGCCCCGGATTTCACGCCTTTGTAAAACATAAAGGTGGTGGGATCTCCGATCACGCCTCCGATGTCTGTACCGAAGCTGAGGCTAAACCCTACAAAGATCCAGAGGATTCCTACGACACCCGCGGCTACTACACTTTTGATCATAGTTGAGATTACGTTCTTGCGGTGTACCATGCCACCATAAAAAAACGCAAGACCCGGAGTCATAAGAAATACCAGGGCGGTTGATACAAGTACCCAGGTAATATCGGCCTGACTGTACTGCGGATCCTTCGGTCCTGGAACATAGTCGCCTTCCGGCTTAATAAACATAGCTACTAGAGCTACTAACAAGAGCACCGTAAAAGGGGCCACCTGTTTGAACGTGAGTTTTCGCATACCTGTGAGTTTTGTGTGGTTTATATTCAAAAAAAACTTAATTCGATCTTGAAAGTTAAAAATAGTTCAATTCGGCGAAAATTATTTCCAATTTAATGTATATTATAAATTATAATATTTACTCCTGCGTTACTTTAGTTATCTTTTTGAGAATATTTTAACTACCAAGGGTGTTATTTTCTCCCTGACAGAAATTTTACCTGTTCTTCCAAAAAATATTAGAAATTTTTGAAACACACAGCTTATACACATTCTCTTGAATTTGCCTTATTATGGCCGTGGTTGCCCCGAATTTTACCATTATAGTATCGGGTTTAGTCATAAACGGAGGATAGTGCCGTCACTTTTTGCTTTAGGTTTATCGATCCGTTCGAAGTGGAGCCGCAGGATAAACGATTGTAACATGGATACACCGGGAAAAAACCGCAGGGCTTTTATTGTTAATGGTCTGAAAACTTCGGCCGCCACCTTTCTGGTGCCCTCGGGGATTTCCCTGCTGGTTCCTATCCCGCCATCCGCTTTATCTGATGATCCCCGGATTAGCGCGATCGCCTGCTGGGAATTAAGGGATCTGAGCGACAGCAGAGGGAAATTTCCGCTAAGGCCGATGAAAAAGGGGGTGGAATTTATGAACGGCTCCCCTGGCCTGAGTTCCAAAACACCGTCCGCACCCGCTACTTTGGCGACGTTTGGCGGTGAAGGATGGGTGGAACTGGAGGATCCATCGACCCTGCCTCTGAATTCCGGGGCAATGACGTTGGCCACGAAGATATTCGCCGCAAAGGGAGGCGGCCTGATCCAGCACGGGCTTGTTTCCCTGGTGCTCCTTCCTTCCGGAATGGTAGTAGCCATCCTGCAAATTGAAGATGCCGCCGGCCACATGTTCCGGGAACTGCCTTTATCCTTTGTCGGGTTTGACGCGTGGCATGACCTTGTGCTCCGGATAAACAAACAGGTTGTCGAATTTTTCATCGACGGCATCATCCGGCAACGGGTAACTATAACCGAAAAGCTAAAGACTATTGACAGGGCTCCAGTGACTTTGGGATGCTGGACGGTGAATAATCCGCCCCTTCCGGGCTTCCCGCAACACGTGCAGGATTATCTGTTTCAGCGAAGGTTCACTGGCAAGATGGACTATGCGGCCTGCTGGAACCGGGCACTTACCGATCATGAGGTTGCTACCCTTTGTCGCAGGGAGCGCATCGGAACGGCAGGCCCCCAGCCCGGACACCCCGCTATCCTGGCCTATAATGATTTCCATGATGCCTCTCGCAGAAAGGATATTTCAGCCTGTGAAAAGCTGGGGCTGGCCATGCGCCATTTCATGGCGAGTGATCGGAAGCGACCGGTGTATCACCTCACTGCTCCAATGGATGGCATACTTGACCCGGCCGGGGCATTTTATCACAACGGTGAGTATCACGTGTACAGTTATCGCAACATGGTCTCCTTACTCGCCTGTACCCCATTGGCGCATTACAAAAGTACCGACCTGGTGCACTGGCGTGATCAGCCAATCGGAGTGTGGGCCGACAGCGAACTCGATCATTACGGGATCTGGCTCACAAATTTATTCTATGACGATGAGGGCACCCCATCGATGATCTATACTGCACTGGGAGAAAAAGGCAAGTTGGGTGTGTTGGCCCGAAGCCGGGATAATCTTCTGTCCTTCGGCGAAAAGCAGGCAGTCATGACCGGCCTGCCGGGAGGGCACCACGACGGACATACCTGGAAAGACGGGGAGCAGTGGTATGCACTGACCACAAGACAGTACTGGGGCTCCAGGGCAACAGATCGGGGTGATGCAGTGATACTGATGACGTCCAAAGACCTCGTGAATTGGAGAGAACTTGGAGAAATATTCTCTGCCCGCAAGCACCCCAATCCCAAAAGCGAACAACAGAAGAACGGATTCACCGAATTTCCTTACCTGCTTCCTTTCGGGGACGAGTATGCGCTGATTCTCGGCACCCGACCGGTGAGGTACTGGATTGGAAAATTTGACAAGAGCATTCCCGCATTTATTCCCAACGAACCCGAGGGAAAATTACTTGATTACATGAACCCCTTCCATTGCTTCAATCCTTCTATCACCGACAGACACGACGGTCTGCAGTACAGAAGGGTAATACTCGCCATGCATTTATATACCTCGGGCTCTGTGGACAGCATCCCCTGGTATGGCGTGCACGTTCTGCCCAGAACCTTATCAAGAGTTGGCAACCGCCTCGTGCAGGAACCCGTAGATGAGATCACCAAACTTCGCGGGGTGAAGCGGCATTTCGAGAACATCTCGATTCAGGAAGGAAACAGAAATTTTCTCGGAGACACAGAAGGAGACACCATCGAGATCGAGGCTGTATTTCATCCTGGCAGCGCCAAAAGATTTGGACTGAAGGTGAGGGCTTCGGCCGACGGGGAAAATGCCACCAGGATTTTCTATGATACATCCACCGGTTTTTTTGGAGCTGAAGGTAACCTGGTGGACTCACCCTACCCGGAACTTGGCCAGGGGCAAGGATATTATCACCAGAGCGCAGCGCCCGCCGAATCTGCATCCTCCTTCGCTACCTTCGGCAGCTTCGGCGGACGAGGTGAGAGCGAAGACGGAGAAATCGAAAGTGGGAATTCGCAAAGTGGCTTTGAAATTAAATTTCGCATATTTCTGGACAGATCGCTGTTGGAGATATTTGTGAATGGACATACTTGTTCGGGAATATTCAACGGTGCTCTGACCGAGACCCGCATCGACCTGTTTTCCGAAGGCGGCTCCGCTGCCCTTCAATCTATGGACATCTGGGAAATGATGTCAGCCTGGGCCATAGACCCCGTGCAATGAAAAAATAAAGACGTACCAATTCTTTTTAACTTTAACCTGCGCGCTGGCAGCTTTGCCCGCCGACGTCTGGGCTTGGGATTCCCTACAGGAAACTAAGTCCATGAATTATTTGCCGGCATTGACCTTGAAATTGCGGTTCTAACAAAACGTTTAAATCTATGATGCTCATCGCCATACTGATTCCCGCATTGTCATTTCTGCTGAGGGGAAAAATACTCGCCTCGATTCTTTGTATTTTGCTCCAGGTGACACTGATAGGCTGGCTTCCAGCGGCGTTTTGGGCGGTGATGTCGCTCAACAATGAGCGGGCAGATAGACGCACGGATCGTTTGATCAGGGCGATCGCAAAAAATAAAGGCTGAATTGATATCCAGAGCAAAAAAAAGACCCCGGAAACTTCAGATAGCGATCAGGTTGTCGTCCCTGGTTTCAAGTAAGGAATAACCCATCAGGAATTCATCAACCTTGCGCGCGCATTCGCGTCCTTCACTTATGGCCCAAACGACCAGCGACTGCCCTCTTCGCATGTCCCCTGCAGTGAAAATTTTCTGAATATTGGTCTGGTAAGATTTTTCACTGGCGCGAACATTGCCGCGGTCATCCAGCTCAACTGCCAGATCACCGATCAGCCCCGTATGTTCAGGATGCAGAAAACCCATCGCAAGAAACGCACGCTCACAAGGGATCTCTTTCTCGGACCCTACGATCTCTGAGAAGTGCGCCCTCGAACCTTCGCCCATCTTCCATTCTAACTCTACGATCCGCAACGCACGGAGGTTGCCGTCGCCGTCTCCAAGAAATTCCTTGGTTGCCACAGCCCACTGTCGTTCCACGCCTTCTTCATGTGAAGAGGATATTTTAAGTACCATGGGATAGGTTGGCCATGGCATCAACTGTGTTCTGCTGTCGGGAGGCTTTGGCAACAATTCGAACTGGGTGACAGATTTCGCGCCCTGCCTGTTCGACGTACCCACACAATCCGAACCGGTGTCACCACCACCGATCACCACCACATTCTTTTCTGTTGCCAGGATGGGTTCCGATGACTTGTCCCATCTCCCACTCACTCGCTTATTCTGCTGTTTAAGAAAATCCATGGCAAAATGTATCCCCTTCAGATCCCTTCCCGGCACCGGCAGGTCCCTTGGTATGGTGGAACCGCCCGTAAGAAGGATGGCATGGAATTGTCTCAGCAGGTCATTTACACTAACGTCAACGCCCACCTCGGAATTACAAGTGAATACAATACCTTCCTCTTCCATCAGCGCGATCCTTCTGTCGATCACCCATTTCTCGAGTTTAAAATCGGGGATGCCATATCTCAGCAATCCACCGGGAGAATCGTCTCTTTCAAACACGGTGACCGAATGGCCGGCGCTGTTAAGTTGTGCGGCGGCGGCGAGGCCCGCCGGGCCAGAGCCCACGATGGCTACTTTTTTTCCCGTGCGCACATTGGGTTTGACGGGTTTCACGAAGCCTTTCTCAAAAGCGATCTCGATGATGTGCTTCTCAATCTCTTCGATAGTAATCGCCGGTTGGTTGATACCGAGTACGCAGGCACTTTCGCAGGGAGCGGGACAGATACGACCCGTGAATTCCGGAAAATTATTTGTCGAGTTGAGAATGTCGTAAGCCTCCTTCCAACTCTGGCGGTAGACAGCATCGTTGAACTCAGGTATCACGTTGCCCAGGGGACAACCGCTGTGACAGAATGGAACTCCGCAATCCATGCACCTCGCGGCCTGCTGGTTTAATTTATGGGGAGTATATTTTTCGATGAACTCCTTATAGTCATGAAGCCTTTCCTGCACAGGCCTTTTGGCTGGCAGCTCTCTTGAGAATTCTAAAAAACCGGTTGGTTTTCCCATTTTTTTCCTTGCTCGATTAATGTTTGAAACATGGCGTTCTACAACGCCTTTCCAATTATTTCTTAACGGTCACCTTCGATTTATTCAGTTCCAGCGCCTTGCGGTAGTCTCTTGGAAATATCTTCACAAAGTTGCGGGCCTGGTTCTCGAGGTCGTCAAGAACAAACCGCGCTACATTACTCTTCGTGTATTCGTAATGGTTAGTCAGCATTTCCTTCAACACTACCAGGTCCTCATCGTCGAGTACCTCAAGGTCCACCATCTCTTTGTTGCAATTGGCGTCAAACTGTCCCTTGACATCATAAACATAGGCGATGCCTCCGCTCATGCCGGCGGCGAAATTTCTGCCTGTACCGCCCAGCACCACCGCAAGACCACCGGTCATATATTCACAGCCATGATCGCCAACTCCTTCAACGACCACCTTCGCACCGGAGTTCCTGACACAAAATCTTTCTCCTGCCTTACCACGGATATATGCTTCGCCTTCTGTGGCTCCATAAAAGGAGGTGTTACCGATAATAATATTTTCTTCGGGTACATAGATGGATTCCTTCGGCGGATAAGCGATGAGTCTTGCCCCACTCAATCCTTTGCCAAAATAATCATTGGCGTCACCTTCAAGCTCCAGGGTGATTCCCCTGGCATTAAAGGCGCCAAAACTCTGGCCGGCAGTACCCGTGAATTTGAAATGAAGGGTATCCCCTGGCAGGCCGAGTGCTTTAAACTTTTTGCTGATCTCGTTCGACAACAGGGTTCCTGTAGTGCGATCGGTATTCCTTATCGGGAACTCAGCCTTTACCCGCTCGCCCTGTTCCAGCGCGGGTTTGGCCGCTTCCAGCAATTTCCAGTCGAGAATGTTTTCCAGACCATGGTCCTGCGTTTCCATGTTGTACAGCCCGGTGTACATGGATGTAGGTTCCTTGTATAATACGGGACCAAGGTCCACGTTCTTGTATTTCCAGTGTGTGATGTCGTCTCTTGTTTCGAGGTAGTCTACCTGTCCAACCATCTCGGTGATGGTCCTGAATCCGAGCTGGGCCATGATCTCACGAAGTTCCTGCGTGATCAGCCTGAAGAAATTCACGACGTGATCTGCATTACCGGTGAACCTTTTCCGAAGTTCTGGATCCTGGGTGGCTACACCAACAGGACAGGTGTTCATATGACATTTGCGCATCATGATGCATCCTTCGACGATCAGCGCCGCTGTGGCGACTCCCCATTCTTCGGCCCCGAGCAGGGTGGCGATCGCAATATCTCTTGCTGTCTTCATCTGGCCATCAGCCTGCAGCACTACACGACTGCGCAGTTTATTTTTTACCAGGGTCTGATGTGCTTCCGCCAATCCCAGCTCCCAGGGCAGCCCCGCATGCCGGATCGAACTGATGGGCGAAGCGCCAGTTCCACCATCATGTCCCGAGATGAGGATCACATCGGCCTTCGCTTTTGCCACGCCTGCCGCAATGGTACCCACGCCGGCCTTTGATACCAGCTTTACGTTGATACGTGCGTCCCTGTTAGCATTCTTCAGATCGAATATCAATTGCGCCAGGTCTTCAATAGAATAGATATCATGATGCGGAGGTGGCGAAATCAAACCAACACCAGGTGTTGAATGCCTTGTCCTGCCGATCCAGTCGTCCACCTTATATCCTGGCAGCTGACCGCCTTCACCCGGCTTGGCACCCTGAGCCATCTTAATCTGGAGTTCGTTGGCTTCTGTGAGGTAATAGCTGGTCACTCCAAAACGAGCGGAGGCAACCTGTTTGATGGCGCTTCTCATGGAATCGCCATTGGGCATGCGTTCATACCTTATCTCATCTTCTCCTCCTTCACCGGTATTACTTCTCGCTCCGATCCGGTTCATCGCAATGGCCAGAGTGGTGTGTGCTTCCCACGATATCGAACCGAATGACATCGCACCTGTGGCGAACCTTTTGAATATGGACTCAGCGGGTTCGACCTCGTCGATCGAAATAGGCGGCCGGTTGTATTTGAAGCGGATCAGGCTGCGGAGCGTAACCGCTTTTTCTTCCTGGTCGTTGACAAGTTTCGTGTATTTCTTAAAAACGGAATAATCATTTGTTTTGGTGGCATGCTGCAGGTAGTGAATTGTCTGCGGATTGAAAAGATGAAATTCTCCCTTACGTTTCCACTGGTAAACTCCGCCTACTGGCAGGCGGTCAACAGGCACATCCTTTCTCGCAAAAGCAAACAAATGCTTGGCAAGAATTTCCCTGGCGATCTCATCGAGCCCCATGCCTTCGATCCTTGAAACCGCTCCGGTGAAATAGGTTTTTACCACGGCAGTATTCAGTCCAATGATCTCAAATATCTGTGCGCCCTGATAGGATTGAAGTGTGGAGATTCCCATTTTTGAGAATACTTTCAGCAAACCGTCATTGATGGCCTTGAGGTAATTTTTCTTAAGATCTTCGGCGCTCAAAGAAGTTTCGAGGCGTCCGCTGATCTTCATATCACGAATGGAAGAAAGCGCGAGATAAGGGTTGATGGCCGTGGCGCCAAAGGCCAGCAGGCAGGCGAAATGATGCACTTCCCAAACATCGCCTGCTTCCACAACAATGCCTACCCGCCCGCGATAACCTTTTCGTATCAGGTGATGATGAACGGCCGACATGGCCAGCAGTGAAGGTATCGGCGCGTGTTCCGAATCAATGGCCCGGTCGGTAAGAATGATTACTTCAAAACCATCTTCAACTGCATCCACCGCATAACGACAGAGTCGGTCCAGTCCCTTTTTCAGTGAGCCGGGTTTGCCATCTGCCCTGAAATAACATTGTAGTGACTTAGCCTGGAAGATTCCGGTGTCGATACTTCTGATCTTTTCCAGATCATGATTGGCAAGCACGGGATGTTTGAGCGCTACGGTATGGCAACTCAGCGGCTCTTCATTGAGCAGGTTGCCATTGTTCCCCACAAAAGTTACCAGCGACATCACCATTCGTTCCCTGATGGGATCAATGGGTGGGTTGGTAACCTGCGCAAACAGTTGTTTGAAATAACTACTCAGGTGCTGTGGCTGATCGCTCAGCACAGCAAGCGGTATGTCGGCAGCCATTGAACCAACGGGTTCCTTGCCGTCTACCGCCATGGTGGATATGATATGATCCAGGTCCTCGGTACTATAGCCAAAAGCTTTCTGGTATTTGAATACTTGTTCGCTTTCAAGATGCGTGAACATCACGCGCGGCTCGGGCAATTCTTCCAGCCTGATCTTGTATTTGTTCAGCCACTCCGCGTAAGGTTTACGAGAACAGATCACCTGTTTCAGTTCGTCATCGCTGATGATCCTGCCCTGTTCCATGTCTACCACGAACATCTTACCGGGCTGAAGTCGTCCTTTCTCTTTGATGATGGAGGGGTCGACCGGCAGCACCCCGGATTCCGAAGCCATGATCACACGGTCGTCGGTAGTTACACAATACCTTGAAGGCCGCAATCCATTCCTGTCCAGGATGGCGCCGATCATCCGGCCATCGGTGAAGGAAATCGAGGCAGGCCCGTCCCAGGGTTCCATCAACGAAGCGTGGAATTCATAGAACGCGCGCTTGACCGGATCCATCTGATCATTGCCGTCCCAGGCTTCGGGAATCAGCATCATCATCACGTGGGGCAGTGACCTTCCGGTGAGATTTAATAACTCGATCATGTTGTCGAGACAGGCACTGTCCGACTGACCCTCTGTTACCACGGGAAGGATCATGTCCATTTCTTCCTTGGTAAAATACGGGGAGACGAAACTTTTTTCACTCGTTTTGAGCCAGTTGATATTTCCCTGCAGCGTGTTGATCTCCCCATTGTGTGCCATATATCGGAATGGCTGGGCGAGTTTCCAGGAAGGGAAAGTGTTTGTGGCAAAACGGGAATGGATGAGACCGAATGCAGATACTATTCTTTTGTTGCTGAGGTCGGTAAAATAATGCCTGACCTGCATGCTCGTGAGCTGACCCTTGTATACGACAGTCTTGTAAGAAAGTGACGCAATGTAAAAACCAATTTCGTCCTTTCTAACGGTGTTGTTTATGGTATGACTGGCATGATTACGAAGAATGAAGAGTTTGCGTTCAAAATCTTCGCGTTGCGTGATGTGGTCCGGACAGGCAATGAAAACATGTTCCATTTCAGGTTCAACCGACAATGCTGTAGGACCAATGCCATCGGTGTTCACAGGAACTTTTCGATAGGCCAATACTTCGAGACCGAGCTTTTCAGCTGTCCGGTTGAATATGTCACGACATTCTTCTCTAAGCCTGATGTCCTGGGGAAAGAACATGACGCCAACGCCATATCTCCCAAAGGAAGGAAGATGTACGCCCAGTTTTATGCATTCATCAAAGAAAAATTCATGAGGTACCTGGATCATGATGCCAGCGCCATCGCCGGTATTTACCTCGTTGCCACAGGCACCGCGATGCTCCATATTTTCCAATACGGTCAATGCATCGCCTATAATCTGATTGGACTTATTCCCTTTGATATTCGCGACGAAACCTATGCCGCAGGCATCATGTTCAAATGCTGGTGAATATAAACCTCCGCTTGCCATTATCGTTGGGTTTTAGAAATTATTCAATAAAATAGGCAGTTTTTTAAATGGATACGGGTATCACTAGCAAGCAATCGACTGAAAATACGAATAAACTCCTAAAAAACGCGGAGATTTTTTGCAGATCAGACCAGGTAACCGAACAGGTCGTCGTTCTTGTTTAGTTCGGTATAGCTGAACTTCCTGGTTTTGAGATTCTGGATCAGCTGATCGTAATCCCTGCGGCTTTTAAGTTCGATCCCAACAAGGGCAGGGCCAGTTTCCTTATTATGCTTCTGGATGTACTCAAAGCGGGTGATATCGTCATTGGGACCCAGGATATCATTCAGGAATTCCTTCAGTGCGCCAGGCCGCTGGGCGAAGCGGATCAGGAAATAATGTTTCAACCCCTCGTACTGTAGTGACCGCTCCTTGATCTCCTGCATCCTGTCTATATCGTTGTTGCTTCCGCTGACGATACAGACTACATTTTTTCCTTCTATCTGGTCGGCATAATCATCCATCCCGGCGATAGAGAGCGCTCCTGCGGGTTCAACTACGATAGCTTCTTCATTATAGAGTTTTAGAATAGTTGAACAGATCTTGCCTTCCGGCACCAGATGCATGTCGTGCAGCACTTCCCGGCAAATGCTGAAAGTAAGGTCGCCGACTCTTTTCACAGCGGCACCATCTACAAAACTGTCCAGGGTTTCCAGTGTAACAGGATGACCCGCCTTCAATGCCTCCGACATCGATGGGGCGCCCAGGGGTTCGGTTCCAATGATCTTGGTTTTGGGCGAGTAGGTCTTGAAATAGGTGCCCACACCAGCAGCCAGTCCTCCACCCCCGACGGGCACGAATATATAATCCACGTCCTGCAGGTCTTCATAAATTTCAACGCCTACCGTGCCCTGTCCTTCAATAATTTTTTCATTGTCAAATGGCGGAATGAAAACCATATTATTCTCAGCAGTGTACTGGCGTGCGGCTACCGAACATTCATCGTAATTGTCACCGCTCAGGATCACTTCAACAGCCTCCTCTCCAAACATCTTTGTCTGACTTACTTTCTGCTGAGGGGTAATGATGGGCATGAATACAATACCCTTTACATTCATCTTCTTGCAACTATACGCAAATCCCTGGGCATGGTTTCCTGCGCTTGCACAAACCACTCCTCTTCTCAGCTCCTCCGGGCTCAGGCAACTCATCATGTTGTAAGCGCCACGGAGTTTGTATGATCTTACAATTTGAAGGTCTTCTCTTTTCAGGTAGACCTTTGCCTTGTATTTCCGGGACAGATTTTGATTCAACGTAAGCGGCGTGCGGTTAACGATCTTTCTCAGTCGCTCGGTGGCCGCATTGAAGTCAATCACCATGCCTGGTTTGGTTGAGAAATTCATTTCTTTCGTGTTTTTGGAGCCGGAGTTTATTGGATTTTGGGCAAAAAAGCGGGAGAACCAGGTACCGGGTACCAGATCTCCCGCTGATAAAAATATATGCCGGCTTTCGACCGGAATGAAGTTTACTGCACAAGCTTAGCTGACAGCGCCGGAAAATTTCAGGTCCTTGGGCTGTTCGCCGGACGTTTTCTGATTTTCAGGCCTTAAGCTTCTGACGGTTTTGCCGGCCTGCCAGATTTCGCTGTCGCGAAGTTCCTTCAGTTCCACTTCAAGTTTATCACGGTAATCTGGTTTACTGTTGCTTTCAATGGAACGCCCTGCTTCCTTGCCGGCGGCCACGCTTTCATACAATTCTGTGAACACAGGCAGGGTGGCGTCGCGGAATTTCTTCCACCAGTCCAGCGCTCCGCGCTGTGCAGTAGTTGAACAGTTCGCATACATCCAGTCCATTCCGTTCTCGGCTACCAGCGGCATCAGTGACTGCGTGAGTTCTTCAACGGTTTCATTGAATGCCTCGGAAGGAGAATGTCCTTTCTTGCGGAGTACTTCATACTGCGCCGCGAAGATGCCCTGGATGGCGCCCATCAGCGTACCTCTTTCTCCGGTGAGATCACTGTATACTTCTTTCTTAAAATTCGTCTCAAACAGATAACCGCTACCAACTGCGATGCCCAGTGCGATGGCCCTGTCGAAAGCCTTGCCAGTAGCGTCCTGGAAAATGGCATAGCTGGAGTTCAGACCGCGACCCTGCAAGAACATCCTGCGGAGTGAAGTGCCTGAACCCTTGGGTGCCACCAGGATGACGTCTACATCTGCCGGCGGAACAATTCCTGTCTGGTCGTTATACGTGATCCCGAACCCATGTGAGAAGTACAATGCCTTTCCTTTGGTAAGATGTTTTTTGACCGTTGGCCAAAGTTGAATCTGGGCGGCGTCGCTGAGCAGGTAACAGATGATGGTTCCTTTCTCAAGTGCTTCTTCAATCTCGAAAAGTGTCTGACCGGGTACAAATCCGTCCCTTACCGCTTTTTCCCAGGTCTTGGAATTTTTGCGCTGGCCGACTATTACATTGATGCCGTTGTCTTTCTGGTTGAGCGCCTGGCCGGGACCCTGAACGCCGTAGCCGATAACAGCTACTACCTCATTCTTAAGCACGTCCTGAGCCTTGGACAGCGGAAACTCTTCGCGTGTTACGACGTTTTCTTCCACGCCGCCGAAATTTAATTTTGCCATGTGATGTTTGTAAGATTAAAAGTGAAAGGTGAACAAGTATAAGTTAAAAATCAAAAATGAAAAATCAAAAATGAAAAGCAAGGTACTTCTCATTTGTATATATAACCGAATATCAGGATCAACCTTTAAATTCTGATTTCTGAGTTCCGATTTTTGACTTCCGATTTTTAATTTTTAATTTTTAATTTTTAATTTTTTAAGCACCGTTACATTGTAAACACTTCTTCCTGCTTGTCGAGGAATTCATTTTCCACGATCTCTGTTCCGGGCTCGGCTTTTTCAAATTCCTTAAGCGTCTGGTGGAAACCCTTACTTGCTTTCGTAATGGCCACCCTGGCGCTCCTCACAAATTCAATCAGGCCATAGGGCTCGAAGAATTTCACCAGTTTCTCGGTCTCTTCACGGTGTCCGGATGTTTCGAAGATGGTGTAATCCTTGCGGATCACTACCGCCCTGGCCCCATATTCTCTTAATAACCGTTCCACCTTTATTTTCTCAAATATCTCCTCCGTGGATACTTTATACAGCGCAAGTTCCTGCCAGATAATTTCTTCGTTGGTATTATACCTTGCCTTTAATACTTCCACCTGCTTTTCAATCTGGCGGACCAGTTTTATCACTACCTCTTCCGACTCGGTGATGACTACCGTGAAACGGTGGATGCCGGGAATCTCAGAAGGTGAGGTATTAAGGCTTTCGACATTGATCTTCCTGCGTGAAAAGATGATGGCGATACGGTTCAGCAAACCGATATGGTTCTCTGTGTGTACGGTGATGGTATATTCCTGTTTCATAAATTAAGGTTTTATTTGAGTCTGATCTCGGCAACACTGCATCCCTGTGGCACCATGGGAAATACATTATTTTCTTTACCCACCATAACTTCCAGCAAATAGGGGCCATCATGATCCAGCATCTCTTTCAGTGCCCCGCGAAGGTTCTCGCGGTTCTTGATGCTGGTTCCCGATATGCCATATCCTTTGGCCACCATTACGAAATCAGGACTGGTGATGTTGACAAAAGAATACCGCTTTTCATGAAATAATTGCTGCCATTGCCTTACCATGCCAAGGAACTCGTTATTGAGGATGAGGATCTTGACATTTACTTCGCTCTGCATGATGGTGCCCAGTTCCTGGATCGTCATCTGGAAACCTCCGTCGCCAATAATAGCCACCACTGTTCTTTCAGGGGCGCCATATTTCGCACCAATTGCCGCAGGAAGGGCAAAACCCATAGTGCCCAATCCACCAGAAGTAATATTGCTTTTCGATTTCACAAACTTTGCGTAGCGGCAGGCCACCATCTGGTGCTGACCCACATCGGTTACGATGATCGCGTCGCCGCCGGTGAGTTGATTGAGTACGTTGATCACCTCTCCCATCGTCATGATATCAACGGTTGGATTGAGTTCTTCCTGGATCACCGATTCAACCTCAAGAGTCATACAGTCCCTGAACTTCTGGGCCCATTCGGCATGTGATTTCTTTTCGATCATTTTGGTGAGCATCGGAAGCGTTTCCTTGCAATCACCCCAAACGGGCACCGTGGCCTTCACATTTTTGTCGATCTCTGCCGGGTCGATGTCCAGGTGAATCACTTGCGCCTGTTTGGCATATTTGTCGAGGCGCCCGGTGACGCGGTCATCGAAACGCATACCAACGGCAATCAATACATCACATTCATTGGTGAGTACATTGGGACCATAGTTGCCATGCATGCCAAGCATGCCCATGTTCAGCGGGTGCGCAGTATCCAGGGCGCTAAGACCAAGTATGGTCCAGGCTGCCGGGAACCCGCCTTTTTCAATAAAGCTCCGGAATTCCTTCTCGGCTCTGCCCAGAATCACCCCCTGGCCAAAGATTACAAAGGGCTTTTTTGCCTCATTGATCAGCTTTGCGGCCTGTGCCACATATTCTTTGCGAACTTTTGGCTTGGGGCGGTAACTCCTGATATGATCGCACTTCGTGTATCCTTCGTAGCTGAACTTCTGCAGCTGTGCATTTTTGGTGATGTCTATCAGCACCGGTCCTGGCCTGCCACTCCTGGCGATATAGAAGGCCTTGGCCATTACTGATGGAATTTCAGTGGCGTCGGTCACCTGATAATTCCATTTTGTAACCGGGGTGGTGATGTTGATCACATCCGTTTCCTGGAAGGCATCCGTGCCCAGCAAGTGGGCGAATACCTGCCCGGTAACACATACCAGCGGTGTACTGTCGATCTGTGCATCGGCCAGGCCGGTCACCAGGTTAGTGGCACCGGGGCCGCTGGTGGCGAACACCACGCCCACTTTTCCTGAAGAACGCGCAAAACCCTGGGCGGCATGGATGCCACCCTGCTCGTGACGAACAAGCACATGGTGGAGGCGCTCACGAAAATCGTAAAGGGCATCGTAGATGGGCATGATTGCCCCTCCAGGATAACCAAATATTGTTTCAACGCCCTCGGCCAGCAGGGCAAGAAGTACGGATTCCGAACCGGTGATCGACTTGAGTTCGGTTTCTGCCGGCACAGGCAGTACGGCGGTTTCTTGTAATGTTTCCATTTTTATGGTTTGATATTTCTAACCTTTTTTATTCGTTTCAAAAACTTCACCCAAAGACCCAACGGCAATCAGCATGCAAACAAAATTCATTTCGCAAAGGACTTTCCTCTTGTCTTTGCGACCTGACTCGAAATCTTTTATTCCTCATCCGTCACGCATCCTTCTGCGGCATTTTTCACATGCATCGCGTATTTGTACAGAACCCCTTTTTTCACTTTCAGTTCCGGTTGTTTCCATCCTTTCTTTCTTTCAGCAATCTCCGCTTCACTAACGTGTAAGGTCATACGCTTTGAAGCGACATCCAGGGTAATACGATCGTTGTCTTTCACAAAGGCGATCAGCCCGCCCTCGAACGACTCAGGAGTGATATGCCCCACCACAAAGCCATGGGTGCCACCACTGAACCTGCCATCAGTAATCAACGCCACCGACTTGCCCAGGCCGGCACCTATTATCGCCGAAGTTGGCTTCAACATTTCCGGCATTCCGGGTGCACCCTTTGGCCCCACATTCCGGATCACCACTACGTCGCCCTGCTGCACCCGACCCGACTGAATCCCTTTGATCAGTTCAAACTCACCGTCGAAAACCCTCGCGGGGCCCTCAAATTTCTCACCCTCTTTGCCCGTGATCTTGGCCACACTTCCACCCTCGGCAAGGTTCCCATATAGTATCTGCAGGTGACCAGTCTTCTTGATCGGGTTGTCAAGGGGATAAATAATCTTCTGCTTGTCAAATTCCAGGTCAGGAGCTTCGGCAAGATTTTCGGCCAGTGTCTTTCCTGTCACAGTCAGACAGTCGCCATGCAAGAGTCCATTGTTCAGCAAATATTTCATCACTGCAGGCACCCCGCCATATTGGTGAAGATCCTGCATCAGGTATTTTCCGCTGGGCTTGAAATCAGCCAGCATCGGTATTCTGTCACTTACCGCCTGGAAGTCGTCCTGGGTAATCCTGATGCCCACGCTCTTCGCGATTGCGATCATGTGCAGTACGGCATTAGTACTGCCACCAAGAACCATAATCAGCACCATGGCATTTTCAAATGCATTGCGCGTCATGATGTCCGACGGGAGGATATTCTTTTCAAGCAAATGGCGGACGGCTTTGCCGGCATCCAGGCACTCCTTCTTCTTCTCGTCGCTTAGGGCGGGGTGTGATGAAGAATAGGGCAGACTCATTCCCAGCGCCTCGATGGCCGCTGCCATGGTATTCGCTGTGTACATGCCACCGCAGGCGCCCGCGCTCGGGCAGGACTGCTGCACTATATTCTTAAAGTCTTCTTCACTGAGTTGTCCCGCGATTTTCTGTCCCAATGCTTCAAACGCAGAAATGATATTCAGATCCTGTCCTTTATAATGACCAGGCGCGATGGTTCCGCCGTAGATCATTATCGCCGGGCGGTTCAGCCTGCCCATGGCGATCACCGAACCTGGCATATTCTTGTCGCAACCGGGCAGAGCGATCAATGCGTCGTAGTACTGGGCACCACAAACGATCTCGATCGAATCGGCAATGATGTCGCGGCTTACCAGCGAATAACGCATCCCTTCAGTTCCATTGCTGATGCCGTCGCTTACCCCGATGGTATTAAAAATCAACCCCACGAGTTCATTGTCCCACACACCCTGTTTTACAATTTTTGCCAGTTCGTTGAGGTGCATATTGCACGTGTTGCCGTCATAGCCCATGCTAACAACTCCAACCTGTGCCTTGCGCAGATCCTCCTCCGTTAAACCTATGCCATAAAGCATGGCCTGGGCCGCTGGCTGTGTCTGGTCCTGTGTGATCGTTTTTGAATACCTGTTTAGTTCTGCTGACATTGTAATTTTTCCATTGTTATAAAAAAACCCGCCTCGTGGGAGGCGGGTCGCTATATCGTTCTGTTGTATGCTAACTACCACCTCCGTGCAATGCAGGAATAATAACGACCACCACAATAACTAATGGAAGAAAGGTGCTGATCATATTTTTTACCTGTGTGCTGAACATGAAGGTTCGTTGAAGTACGAATATACTACCGCCTGTTTAAAGTACAAAGAACTTTTTTTGGATTCAGAGGAATTTGGATTAAAAATATTACGTCTAACCCTGATAGTTAGATGATGGTCGACTTGCTGAGTGATATATTAATTCCGTTGACAACCGATGGTATCCGGTCCTCCACATAATCTCGGATCAGGTCACCGATAGTTGTGGTTGAATAGCTGTTTGTTGCATCGATATCCTTGCTTACAAATCCATTTTCAAGTGTCCAGTCTACAGCCGTACGTACCAATGTGGCTTCTTTAGTCAGCCCGAAGTGGTCCAGGAGCATCGCAGCCGACAAAATAGACCCAAGCGGATTGGCGATGTCCTTACCTGCCGCTTGCGGATATGAGCCATGTATCGGCTCGAACAGGGCGGCAGTAGTTCCAACCGATGCGGATGGCAGCAATCCGAGAGAGCCGCTGATAACGGAAGCCTCATCGCTGATGATGTCGCCAAACATATTCTCAGTGAGCACGACATCAAATTGTTTCGGGTTTAGGATGATCTGCATGGCAGCATTGTCAACGAACATGTAATCAACCTTTACTTCAGGGTATTGGGCGCAAAGGTCCTGGACTGTTCGGCGCCATAGTCTGGAAGTTTCGAGCACATTGGCCTTGTCGACCAGCATTAGCTTCTTTGATCTTTTCATCGCGTATCCGAAAGCCAGGTGGGCTACGCGTTCAATCTCCTCCCTGCTGTAAGAACATTCATCGGTAGCATAGGTTTGTTCGGCATTGGTTTCCTTTTTGCCAAAATAAATGCCGCCGGTGAGCTCGCGGAATATGATAAAGTCGACGCCTTCGAGTTGTTTATTCTTCAGCGGCGAAAGATGATGCAGGGCTGGATAGGTGGAAACCGGGCGAATGTTTGCAAACAATCCAAGAGATTTCCTGAGTTTCAGGAGCCCCTGTTCCGGCCGCACTTTGGCATTGGGGTCGTTGTCGTATTTGGGATGACCGATGGCCCCAAAGAGTATGGCATCGCTCTGCAGACAAACTTCAACAGTTTCATCGGGCAATGGACTGCCCGTCTTGTCGATGGCATCGGCGCCCATCAGGCAATATGAATAATTGAACCGGTGACCGAATTGCTGGGCAATGGCATCCAGTATTTTGATCGACTGCTGCGTCACCTCCGGGCCAATTCCATCACCTAATATTACCGCTATATTCTTTTGCATTCTTAAGGTTTGATATTCGGGATTAAGGATCTTTTAATGAATCAGGCCTCTGTTTTTTCAAAGACTTCTATATCGTTTCTAATGCTCAGCAGGTAATCGATGTCGTCATAACCATTGAGCATACATGTTTTTTTATAGTCGTTGATCTCGAATTTTTCGCTGTTGCCGGTACGGTTATTCGTGATCTTCTGTTCCTTCAGGTCGATGGTCAGCGCGGAATTTTCATCCCCCTGGAAAATCTCCTCAAGAAACGCGTCAGAAACACGTACGGGGAGAAGTCCGTTGTTGAGTGCGTTGTTCTTGAATATGTCGGCATAGAAGCTGGATACCACCGCCCGGAATCCATAGTCGGTCAGCGACCAGGCAGCATGCTCACGCGATGACCCGCAACCGAAGTTTTTCCCTGCCACCAGTATCTCGCCATGGTACCTGGGCTGATTCAGAACGAAATCTTTTTTGGGCTGTGCTTCATCGTTATTAATGTAGCGCCAGTCTCTGAAAAGATTCTTTCCAAATCCATCCCGGGTTGTCGCTTTCAGAAATCGGGCAGGAATGATCTGGTCGGTATCCACGTTTTCGATGGGCAATGGAACAAACGAGGAAGTTAATATGGTGAATGCTTTCATGTGATTCTAATTATTGAATTTCGCGAACGTCGGTGACTACTCCTGTCAGCGCGGAGGCTGCGGCAGTCAGCGGGCTGGCGAGCAGCGTTCTCGCTCCTGCACCCTGTCGTCCTTCAAAATTTCTGTTGGAAGTTGAGATGCAGTATTCCCCCGCCGGAATTTTGTCCTCATTCATGCCCAGGCAGGCACTGCACCCCGGCTGACGGATAGCAAAACCAGCTTCCTGGAATATCTTATCGAGGCCCTCCTTTACCACCTGGAGTGCAACCTGTTGTGAACCGGGCACGATCATCACCTCCACGTTACTGGATTTTTTCTTTCCTTTTACAATGGAGGCCACCAAACGCAGGTCTTCAATCCTGGAATTCGTGCAGCTGCCGATAAAAATGTGTTTAACGGGCATGCCCAGCAATGGTTTTCCTGACTGCAGTCCCATATACTCAAGGGCCTTGACGATATTTCTGCGCTCTCCCTCATCAGGTATCTTATCCGTTTCCGGAATCAGGCCATTGATGGCAATACCAAGACCCGGATTTGTACCATAAGTAATCATGGGTTGGATATCGGCGGCGTCGATATTGATCTCTATGTCAAACTGAGCTCCTTCGTCGGAATACAATTCTTTCCAGTGCTTCATCTTTCTGTCGAGCTGTTCATGTGAGGGCGAGAACAGCCGTCCCTTCATGTAATCAAAAGTGGTTTGATCCGGTGCGATCATTCCTCCGCGGGCGCCCATCTCGATACTCATGTTACAGATAGTCATCCGCGATTCCATGCTGAGTTTCCGGATTGCCGAACCGGCATACTCCACAAAATAACCTGTGGCCCCGCTGGCAGATATTTTAGCAATGATGTATAAAATAATGTCTTTGGAAACAACGCCGTTCGGAAGTTCGCCGTTGATGTTGATGCGCATTTGTTTTGGCTTGCTTTGCAGCAGGCACTGGCTTGCAAATACCATTTCCACTTCACTGGTACCAATTCCAAAGGCAATAGACCCAAAGGCACCGTGCGTTGAAGTATGGCTGTCGCCGCAAACAATGGTCATTCCCGGCTGGGTGATGCCCAGTTCAGGCCCGATCACATGAACTATGCCCTGGAAAGGATGACCCAGGCCATAGAGTTCGATATTATGGTTCTTGCAATTTTCAATCAGCTTGTTCACCTGGTGGCGCGAAAGTTCATCCTTTATGGGCAGGTGCTGGTTGATGGTTGGAACATTGTGGTCGGCAGTGGCCACAACCTGTTGCGGACGGAAGACTTCCAATCCCCTGTTCTCGATTCCTTTAAACGCCTGGGGGCTGGTCACTTCGTGGATGAAGTGTTTGTCGATGTAAAGCACAGATGGGCCATTGGGAATGGATTTCACAATGTGCTTTTCCCAGATCTTATCGAATAATGTTTTTGGCATGATGAAATGAATTCTTTTATAAAAATGCGCTGGATGATTCAGGCATTCACTGTTTTTTTCACGTATTCATTGGCAAGTGTGCGGAGGTCTTCTTCCATCACTTCTTTTCTCTGGTCGGCAACCTCAAGGAACCTTGGGTAAAGCACGTCGATGTCGTCCCTGGTATATTCATATCCGAGTTTATGAAAGCGGTGGGCCAGCGCACTCCGCCCGCTTCTCGCTGTCAGTACGATCTTTGAGAGTTCGGCGCCCACGTCTTCGGGATTGATGATCTCATAAGTCAAGGCGTCTTTTAAAAATCCATCCTGATGGATGCCAGAAGAATGTGAGAACGCATTGGCGCCGACAATCGCTTTGTTCGACTGCACCGGCATACGCATCGTGTCGCTCACCAGGCGGCTCATCGGATTGAGCATTTTTGTATTGATGTCTGTGTAGAAACCCATGCTTGTGTGTTGCTTAATGATCATCACCACTTCTTCCAGTGCAGTATTGCCCGCGCGTTCGCCAAGGCCATTGATGGTGCACTCAATCTGTCGTGCTCCGTTCATGATGCCCGCGATGGAATTGGCAGTAGCCAGCCCAAGGTCATTATGGCAATGGCAGGAGATCACCGCCTTGTCAATATTCGAAACATGTTCAACGAGGTAGGCAATTTTTTCGCCATACTGGTGAGGCAGACAGTATCCCGTAGTATCGGGAATATTCACCGTTGAAGCTCCCGCGGCGATAACTGCTTCGATCACCCTGGCCAGGTATGCATTATCTGCTCTTCCCGCGTCTTCTGCGTAAAATTCCACATCATCTGTATAATTCCTGGCCCATTTGACACATTGCACGGCCCTTTGCAGGATATCCTCACGTGTTGAATTGAATTTGCTTTTGATGTGAAAGTCGGAAGTGCCGATTCCGGTATGTATCCTGGGTCGTTTTGCATTTTTTATGGCTTCTCCGGCCACTTCAATGTCTTTTTGGACCGCCCGGCTCAAGGCGCAGACCGACGCGCGTGTGATGATGGCGGAAATCTCCTGAACCGAATTGAAATCACCAGGACTGGAAATCGGGAAACCCGCTTCAAGTATGTCTACTCCCAATTCTTCCAGTCGAAGGGCCAGGTCAATCTTTTCCCTGGTGTTGAGTTTGCAACCAGGCACCTGTTCGCCATCGCGAAGGGTGGTATCAAAAATCAGGATCTTTTTATCTGACATATTTAAAGAGGTTAAATTTGCAGTTTATTACTGAGGGTAGAGGACTTGGGTTGGATTTAATTCCAGTCCCGAAAATACCATATAAAATCAGGGTTTTAAATCATTTTTGATGGATTTTTACACTTGTAAAACGCCATTAGTCCCGATAGAACGCCCGCCAGATAAGGATTTAAAGATTTTTAACTACGATGCCCAACAGAACCAGCGAATCTCTTTTTCAGCTGATAAAATCGCTGGAAAAAGCAGAAAAGCGGAATTTCAAGTTGTATGTGAATCGCAATTCAGGAAGTGAGGATCTTAAGATTGTACAGCTATTCGATGCTTTGGATAAAATGCATGAATATGATGAAAATCAGCTACTTAAGAATAAAAGCCTAAGAAAACAGCAACTTCCCAACATTCAGTCACACCTTTACCGTACCATCCTGTCGAGCCTGCGTATCCTTAAAGATACTGATAATATCGACCTTCAGCTTCACGAACAAATGGATTATGCACGGATACTTTATAATAAAGGACTCTACCTGCAGAGTCTCCGGGTGCTTGACAGAATGAAGGAGCTTGCCCGTGCCGCCAACCAGTTTAGCTATTTGATGCAGGCCCTGTTCTTTGAGAAGAAAATTGAAAGCCTCCATATTACCCGGAGTATGCAGGACCGCGCCGAACGCCTGACCCAGGAAGCGGAACTTGCCAATCAAAAGCTACTGAGAATTAGCAGGTTATCTAATCTCTCCTTGTTGCTCTACAGTTGGTACATCAAAAATGGCCATGCCCGGAATGCCCACGATGAAGAAGCAATAAAGAGCTTTTTCGCGGACCATCTCCCTAACAATGCCGCTTTGGTCAAGGGGTTTTATGAGAGGTTGTATTTATACCAGTGTTACTGCTGGTACACCTATATCCGCCAGGACTGGCTCATGTACTACCGCTACACCACCAAGTGGGTGGAACTGTTCCGCAATGATGAGGAGATGAAGGGCATTGAGACGGCGCACTTCATCAAAGGCATGCACAATCTCCTTCACGCACATTTCGGTTTGAAGAACTACGACCGTTTCAATGAAACGCTCCACGAATTCCGGGACTTCGCCAGTTCACCCCTGGGGATGCAATCGCAGAATAATCGGATCCAGACATTTGTGTACCTGAACCTCGCAGAGATCAACAAACACTTCCTTGAAGGCAGTTTTACCGAAGGCCTGGATCTGGCCCGGAAGATTGAAGTCAAACTGGAAGAATATGGACTTTATCTCGACAGGCACAGGGTACTGGTATTTCAATATAAGATCGCCTCCATGTATTTCGGAAGTGGAGACCCGGAAGAAGCCATTGAACACCTGAACACGATCATCAACTGGAAGGTGGATCTGCGTACGGATCTGCAGTGTTATGCCAGGCTGCTTCACCTCATCTCGCACTACGAACTGGGAAATTTTGAGTTGATGGAATATCTGGCAAAATCGGTGTATCGCTTTATGGCCAAAATGGAAAACCTGAGTACTGTTGAAAAATACATCCTGGGATTTCTAAGAGGTTCGCTGCGCATGTCAACCTCCGAAGTCAAAGCCGCATTCCGGGATCTGCTCCACAAATTAAAACAACACGAAAGCAATCCACTCGAGACCCGCGCCTTCAGTTATCTGGATATCATATCCTGGCTGGAAAGCAAGATCAGTGGCATTCCCGTGCAAGAGGTCATCAGGAATAAATTCATTCAGGGTTACCGCCAGGGGCGTGTGAAAGACCAGCGGCAACCCTGACGTTCCTGAAAGAAAAAACCCTCTCTTACTCAGAAAGGGTCTCTGCATTCTTTAAGGTCGGGGTGTGATGGTTTAGACGTCAGCAGAACAAATCTGCGCCTAATTTTCGGAGCACAATCCACAACCTCTATGATCTTCAATAAAATACCTGAAATATTTAGGTGGAGATTAGGCAAACACTTAGTAGTTATACCGCGGGTCTGTAAACGAGCTCAGAAATTTTCTGATGCAGGTCCTCCGGCCGGAACGGCTTGTGCACATAATTGACAAACCCTTTACTCAACAGATCGATTTGCATATTGTCGTAAACGGCCGCGGTAAATGCCATCGCTGGCACAGAATTATTTATCTTCCGGATCTCCCTGAGTGCAGTGGGGCCGTCCATTTCGGGCATTTCCAGGTCGATCAGCATCAGGTCGAAACTCCCCTTCCCAAATAACTCAACAGCCTCTCTCCCATTTACCGCTTCCGTAACAGTGATTCCCCATTTCGACATAAACCTTTTGGCAACGGAGAGGTTCACCTTGTTATCCTCGGCAATCAATACCCTCACTCCTTCAAACGGAGTGAGCTGCCTGGTTTTCGCCTCATTAATATATAGCTTCCTGTCCTGGTTGATCTTCAATTCAATGGTGAAGTAGAATTCACTTCCTTTTCCCTCTACACTTTCCAGCAGAAGTTCGCTGTTGAACATATTGATCAGCTTCTTGCTGATAGTGAGTCCCAGACCTGTGCCGCCGAATTTGCGGGTAGTGTTGATGTCAGCCTGGGTGAAACTCCTGAAGATCTCTGTATGCTTGTCGGTTGGAATTCCGATTCCCGTGTCCTTCACCATTATCATTACGGTGGCCATGTGGCTTGATGAAAAAACCTGCTTCGCCGTTAAGCTGATGCTGCCCCTCTGTGTGAACTTGATCGCATTCGATAAGAGATTGCTCAGGATCTGGTTCAGCCTGGTGTCGTCCATGACCAGTTCATTGTCGAGGTTAGGATCGATCGAAGTTCTGAAAACGAGCCCCTTTGACTGTATCTGTGGAGAGAATTGGCTGATCATGCTGTTCATGAATTCCATCAGGTTCACCGGACGCTCTACCAGCTCCAGTTTGCCGGCTTCGATCTTATGATAGTCGAGAATATCATTGATGAGCACCATCATGTGCTCAGATGAAAACTTAAGTATGTCGAGACTTGATTTTTGTTCAGGTAAATGATCTTCCTGCAAAAGCAGGTTCGATGCGCCGATAATGCCATTCAGTGGCGTTCTCAGTTCATGGCTCATGTTGGAAAGAAATCTGGATTTTGTGTTGGATGCAATTTCTGCCTTCTTCTTAGCTTTGAGCAATTCGTACTCCGTCATTTTCAGGTTGGAGTTTTCCTGCAGGATCAGGTCTTCATTGTCTTTGTTTACCCTTAGGATCGCATAAGAAAAAATGAGGGTGAGGCCCATGCCGATGGCGAGGTTGCCTGCATAGAGTTTCCTGTAAAGGTCTTCGGTGATCACTTCGATGTTGTTGGTTTCAGGACTGACGTGCAGGCATACAACCGCCGAAACCACGGTGATGGAGTACACGAGTATCCATCCCTTGAAATGGCTGCCGATACTCACCACAAAGGTCAGTACCAGGAAATAGGGAAAATAATACAGGTAGGCGCCGGCACGGAGGCCTTCCACATAGGATATAATAATCAGGTAGGCGCTTAGATTCAGAACCGATATGATCCTGCCCACCTCCAGTTTTTTTCTTGAGTTGAAGTAATAGGCGATCAGAAAGAAATAGGCGGAAGTAATATTAATCAACGCACTGATATACAGACCGTTAACAAAATAAAGCAAGACAGAAAGAAAGTTCATGAACAGGGCCAGAATGACGAACTGGTTGAGCCGGAGGATCTTCTTGCGTTGTTCTTTGGCGGTAATCCCCTGCAATCCTGAATGAAGTATATCACGGTAAATTAAGGAGCCGAGATATAATAATTTCTGTTTCATAGAGTTATTGGATAAGTAGCTGTTTGTAAAACGGTAAATAGCTCAAAATAGTACTATGAATAACGAACCTCAGCCCAAGAAATTCATTTTTAATGAAAAAATTGACGAGGAATACATCCGGAGCCTGTACGACGATGAATATTTGTACATCACCGAGATCTTTCAGACTACGCTGGAGCATTTTGACGCAGACCTGCAGTTTCTGAAAACGGCCTTTGCGAACGAGGATACCCTTGGATTGAGAAAGGCAGCCCACAAATTGAAACCGGTTTTTGGTTTTACCGGGTTGCTTGGTGTACAGGAAATATTGAACAACTTTGAGCAGTTTTGCAGTTCGGCCCCGGAGTTTGTACTGGTCAAACCACAGTATGAGCGGGTGATTGCCGAACTCCAGAATGCGAAAACGATAATTGAAAAAGAACATCAGCGATTGGCAGCCTACGCTGCCTCACTTATATGAGTTTATCCTGCGTCATCATAGAAGATCTGAAGGTCGCGGCCGACTACATCAACAACTGCTGTAAAAAAAGCGGGCTCGTTGAGGTCAGGGGAATATTTCCCGGAGTTGAGCCTGCCTTAAAATTCCTGAATGAAGAAACAGTAGACCTGCTGTTCCTGGACGTAGAGATGCCCGGGCCCACAGGTTTCGAGCTACTTGATAATATCGCCTATCATCCCAGCGTGATCCTGACTACGTCCAAAGAAGAATATGCATACAGTGCCTTTCAATATAAAGTGTCCGACTTTCTCAAAAAGCCTTTCACCTATCAGCGGTTCCTGGAGGCGCTGGACAAAGTGATTGAGAAAGAAAGCCGGAAGTCGGCTACAGAAACCGTTTCGCATCTGTTTATCAAATGCGAGGGAAAGCTGATCAGACTGGATTACGATGACATCCTCTTCATTGAAAGCATGGGAGATTATGTTCGCTTCGTTACCAATGATAAGAAGTACATCACGCATAATACCCTCAAGAACCTCGAGGAAAAGATCAGTAGTGACCACTTCATGAAGGTGCACCGTTCCTACATCATCAATCTGCGAAAAATTGATGATATAAGAGAGAACGACCTGTTCATCAAGGGAATAGAGATCCCAATCAGCAAGGCCCACAAGGCCGATATACTCCGGAAGCTGACTATTCTTTAACCGTTAACAAGCCTTTAACGGCATTTTTCTCCCATTCGTCGAAGCAAAGCTAGCAATCATCTAAAAAAGGTGCAGAAGGAGAATGCATTTTACATCTTTGTATCAGCAAGAGAGACGAACACAAAAGCAGAAAATGACAACAACAAAAAAGATATCAAAGACAGTAACCGAAAGGTTATGATTATTAAACCCCTAAACCTGTTTCATTGATTTTGAAAAGGTTCTGACAATTGCAGCTCTTTTCATTATGTTGATTTATTAAGGATTTTCGATTTCGGTGCCGGACCCCTTTCCGGGGGTTCGGTTTTCTTAAAGTCCTGATCCTTTTCCTTCCAAATCCAATGAATAATCGTCCTGATATCCAATGAGCACCGTCCTAATATCCAATGATTTCCGTCCAAATATCCAATGAGCTCCGTCCAATATCCAATTCTCCGTCCTTTGTCCTATGAACACCGACCAATTATCCAATGACCGCCGTCCAATTGTCCAATGTCACCGTCCGTTTATCCTATGATCGCCGTCCGTTTATCCAATGAAGACCGTCCAGTTATCCAATCCATGAATGTCCATCGTCCGATCCAGACCCTTTGAAAAAGCCAGTTCCAATCCATGAAATGACCATCTGATCCAGCCTTTGAAAAAACCAGGTATTCAACCTTAAGAAAAACCAACCCGACGACCGTATCAAGAACTTAATCTCCTTGAGAAAAACCATCTGTTATTAAGGTGAAACTTATCAAAAAAGCCGCGTCCACTGCGGCTTTTCTTATTTTAGGGCAACGCTGTCCGCTCATTACCAAACTTAACCAGTACATCACTCATAATACCCTCAAGAACCTCCAGGAAACACCAGCAGGAACTACCTGATGAAGTGCTCCGGTCTGCGTTAAATCAGCACGACACAGTGATAATATTCTGTTTATCAACTCAATAGAGATCAAAAACAGCCAGCCTAAAGCGGCGAGGTGCCCTGGAAACAGACTTTTCTTAACCCATTAACAAGACCTTAACGGCATTTTCTGTCCATTCATCGAAGCAAAACCCTCAATCATCTAATAAAGGTGCAGAAGGCAAAGGCATTTTGCATCTTTGTATCAGCAAGAAAGAGGAACACAAAAGCAGAGAAAAGACAGAAAACGAGAATACCCTGCACCATCCTAATATCCAAATGAATTACGTCCTGATATCCAATGACCGCCGCCCTTATCCAATGAAGACCGTCCCGTTATCCAATCCATGAAAAGACCATCCGATCCAGACCTTTGAAAAAGACCAGTTATCCAATCCATGAAATGACCATCCGATCCAGAACCTTTGAAAAAACCAGTTATCCGATCCATGAAATGACCATCCGATCCAGACCTTTGAAAAAACCAGTTCCAATCCATGAAATGACCATCCGATCCAGACCTTTGAAAAAACCATTTATCCAATCCTTAAAAAAACCATCCGACGACCTTTCAAGAACTTAATCTAACCTTGAGAAAAACCAACCCGACGACCGTATCAAGAACTTAATCTCCTTGAGAAAAACCATCTGTTATTAAGGTGAAACTCATCAAAAAAGCCGCTTCCACTGCGGCTTTTCTTGTTTTAGGGCACTATCGTGAATATTTTATACTGCGAAGAATGGTGTCACAATTGCAATGACCTCGTCGAAAGTCAAAGGTTCATCAAATGCCTCTGAGGCTGCACTCTCTGAAATCCCGGAATTGCCGATATTGGTAATGGTTACGCCTGCCTGAGTGGTGGCTTCTTCACCATCGTAGCTCGCCTGCACTGCCGCGCCGATACCGCTGTCACTACCCGTGATCCAGGGCTTTACACTGGCGCCCCTTGCCTTGCGCATCTGGCGGATGTGCGAAGCATGTCTGGCTTCTACTGAATGAATACTGAGTGCTGCAAGCAGCACCTCATTGCTGACCATCAACGAGCCCGCCTGGCCTTTATAGGCCCTCACGCCGGTGTCTTCAAAGGTCTGCGCTACAGCCAGGAAGGTATCGTAGTTGGTGAATACGTCAGGGAAAGCCCCTGCTGCTGTAAAGTCAAATTCGGGCGGATCCACTGGAGTACCACCAGCCGCGGAGATGGCGGCCTTAATATAATTCACGTGTGCGGTCTCATGTCCGCCGATGATAGTAAGGGCAGCTTTATCGGCATCCGCGTCAATAAGGTCTGGTGTCGCAAGCCCTTTTTCATAAAATGCCGCTTCCAGGTATTCCAGTTTCAGGGCGAAATTCAGAATGTCGATGGCGTTAGTGGGGGTTTGTCCATACGCTTTTTGCAAGATAGTGCCAAGTGCTATCGGCACTGCGGCGACGCTCACCTTGCCAGCGAAGCGGGTGAAATTCCTGATCACTTCCCTTCGGCCATTCAGCCTTTCATAGACCTCGGGATCTGATTTTTCTATTTGGTTAAATATATTCTGAAGATTCATAAAGTTGAAATTAAGATTTGGGTAATTGTCTGTCGTCAAAGACCGCCTTCATAAAAGGTTTTGCAATGAGCAGTACTTCATTTGGGGTCAAACTCCGCTCCAGGCCATTTGAATCCACCACGGTGTCAGAAAAACTTCCCGGGCTGATCAGATCACTAATGTAAGCCGCGTGCCGGGCTTCCACTGACACTATTTTTCCGGCAATCAGCAGATACGTGGCATCCGTGAGCAATGGACCTGCGCCGTTGTATGCAGCAACACCAATGTCTTCGAAGGTTTTGGCAGCAGCCAGCACGCTGTCGCGACTTGAAAAATCTATTGAGGAAAAATCAAACGTTACCGGTCCAATGGCAGAGGTGCCGAGGGCGGCCTTGAAAAATTCACGGTGGGCTATCTCGTGATCACGGATGTCTGTCAGCATTGCTGTTTCATCTGAAGTCATGCCGGAATATGCATTATCGATAACAAGGGTGTAGAAAGCGGCTTCAAGCTGCTCAAGAGTATAAGCATAATTGAGGATTCCAACATCGCCCCCTCCGAGGTCGTATCCTTCCAGGTGACCGGGGCTGGTGCCAGTCACATCGTCTTTTGCACAGGAAGCAGCAACAGCCATTATACCTGCTGAGGCACCGGCATACCGGAAAAAGCCTCTCCTGGACACGGACCTGATTTCCGGTCCATCCGGCTGAATCAGAGTGGATCTTGAAATTTTCATTGAAGGCATAACTGATTAATTAAGGTTAAAGAAAACAGGTAACAGGGAGTATCGCCACCAGTAGTAAGTACGCAAGAAATACAGCAAGAGATGTCTGACAAATCGCGGTTGGATTTCCACGTGATTAATTGCATATCCACTAAGGTCCGGAATTTATGGTAAATAAAAACTTCTATGAAATTATACCATTGGTTTTTTCTCATCCTCGCACCTGGCGGAGCCTCATTCCTGGCAGGATCTGGAGGCTATGCTTCTGTGAGGTTCCGAAGGAGGTCATTGAACTCTTCAGCCTTTCGGATCAGCCTTGGCACCCCTTCACTGATCATGACTTCGGCGGGCCGGTAACGGGAATTGTAATTCGATGACATTTCAAATCCATAAGCTCCCGCATTTTTGAATACCAGCAGGTCTCCTTCCGATACTTCATTCAATGACCTGTCGGTGGCAAATGTGTCGGTCTCACAAACATACCCGGTAACGGTGTAGGGTTTCAACACGCCATTTGGGTTGCTGAGGTTTTCGATGGTGTGCCAGGAGTCATAGAACATTGGCCGGATCAGGTGATTAAGCCCGGTATTGAGTCCGAGGAAAGTTTCGGTGGGTGTTTCTTTGATCACATTCACTTTTGCCAGCAGGTAGCCGCATTCACTGACCAGAAACTTGCCGGGTTCGAACCAGATCCTGAATTTTTTTCCAGATTTTTTTTCAAAGTCGGTCAGGGTTTCTTTTAATCGTTTGCCGAGTTGATCGATGTCGGTTTGGTGATCGCCGGCATTGTAAGCCACTTTGAAGCCTCCGCCCAGGTCGAGGGAATCGAGGTTGGGGAACCCTCCGGTCAGTTTCAGGAGCAGTTCTACACCATTGATGAAAACGTCCACGTCTTTAATGTCGCTGCCAGTGTGCAGGTGAAGTCCACGGATTACCACGCCGGTTTCACTAACTACATCGTGTATCTGGTCAACCTGTTCCAGGGGAATTCCAAACTTGCTGCCCGAATGGCCGGTGGATATTTTCAGGTTGCCGCCGGCCATTATATTTGGACGAAGCCGCACGCCTACCGGGTAGGCAGGACCGAACTCCTTTCCGAACTTTCGAAGATTTGATATACTGTCGATATTGATGTTGACGCCTTTTGACGCAACCTCTCTTAGTTCTTCTATCGAGATATTATTAGAGGTGTACAGTATATTATCAGGTTCAAACCCAGCCTTGAGTGCCAGCAGTACCTCATTTGACGAACTACAATCGACGTTGCAACCTATATTTTTGATGTGCCTGAGCACGCTAAGGTTGGTTAGCGCCTTTGATGCGTAAAAGAAACTGGTGTCGGTGCCTTTGAAGGCATTTTTCAACCTATTGAATTGTTCAGTGATCTTCTCAGCGTGATAGATGTAAACCGGAGTGCCAAACTGTTCTGCCGTCTGAAACAATAGTTCCCTCGAAAGTTCTGTCATAGAGCGCGAAGATAATTTTTCCCGCGAGAAAGCGCGAAGCATGTAATGAAACGCCTGGAAAATAAACTACCAGTGCGGATCAAGCGATGAATGCTATCCCTGAGTGCCGGAAGATCCTTCGTCCTCACTGCCATTATCCGGCTGATCTGAGGTTTCCTGCAATTCGCCTTCTTCAGTAACCACCAGCGGAGTGGTGTCGGGTTTGGCGTTGTCTTCTGCGGTTACTTCCTCAGGAGTTTCCAGGGATTCATTAATTGAAGTGGGGACTACGTTCTCACTGAAGATTTCTTTGAGCTTGGGCAGATCTGCGGCTGAATTGATGCCAAAATAATCCATGAAGCTACGTGAGGTGACGTAGATAAGCGGCTTGCCGGGCAGTTCTTCATTTCTCCCGCTAATTACGATAAGTTCTTTTTCAAGAAGTTTCTGAATGGAATAATCGCAGTTGACACCACGGATAGACTCCACTTCCGACTTGGTGATGGGTTGTTTGTAAGCAATGATGGCGAGGGTTTCCAGTGCTGCGGTGGAAAGACGTTTGAGGAATTTTTCCCCATTGAGCTGGGCCACAGTCTTGTGATATTCCTTTTTTGTCAGAAACTGCCAGCCACCGCCGCTCTCTTTCATTTCGAATGGATAAAATTCTGACCTGTATTTCTCTACCACCGCTTCGATACCTGTCTGGATCTGGTCCATGGTGAGTTTATCGTCCATGAATCCAAAGGCATTGTTGATTAGTTCGGTGATATCGATTGGTGTGAGCGGCTTGTCGCTGGCAAATACCAGCGCTTCGATATGAGGAATGATATGACCTATTTCCATTGAATCGTATTTTACTAACCCTGAAGGGCAGCGGCTCCGCTGACGATCTCGGTGAGCTCTGTGGTGATTGCGGCCTGTCTTGCTCTGTTATAGGATATCTTAAGGGTCTTCAATAATTCGTTTGCGTTTTCCGTAGCCTTGTCCATCGCCGTCATCCTGGCTCCGTGCTCGGAAGCATTAGCGTCGAGGACAGCTTTGTATAATTGGGTGTTGAGAATTTTTGGCATCAGCTCTTCCAGCAGGAGTTCTCTGGAGGGTTCGAAAATAAAGTCGCTTTTTTTCGCACCGGGCTTGGGCTGCACTTTAGGGATAGGAAGAAAAGGTTCCGTCACAAAACGCAGTGTCGCGGCATTCTTGAATTCGCTGTACACCAGTTCTACGCGGTCGAACTGGTTGGCTTTAAATGCATTCACGGCGGCCTGCGAGCAAGCCTGGACGCTTTCAAAGTTCAGGTGCAGAAATATGTCCTTGTAAGACGCATCAACATTATACCGGTTCTTCAAAAAGTGTTCATACCCTTTTTTACCTACTGTCCATATCTGCACATTTCCTTTTGCAAACTGGGCGGAATATTTTTCCCTGATCGTCAGTTTGGCCAGTTTGATGATATTTGCATTGTATGCCCCACAGAGTCCCCTGTCGCTGGTAATAACAATAAATAGTACCCTTTCAACCGGACGTTCAACTGCCAGCTCCATCCCCATCTCGCCATCAGAACTACTGACGATGTTGCTGAGCACTTCCTGAAGCTTCTGGGCATACGGACGCATCTGGAGGATGCCTTCCTGGGCCTTTCGAAGTTTCGCAGCGCTCACCATCTTCATCGCCTTGGTGATCTGCTGCATATTCTGAACGGATTTAATGCGGTTCCGGACCTCTTTTAACTGACCTGCCATGATGATTTTTTACCGTTTGCAAAGGTAACGGAAATCCCGTATCAGACCATAAAATCACTTACTTTTACTGCTTAAATCCTTCTGTTTCATTGAAATATTTATGGCTAAAGCGAAAAAGAAAGATGAGCCGGTTATCCTGATCACGAACGACGATGGGATCACCGCGCCCGGCATCCGTAACCTTGTTGAATCTGTCAAAGACCTTGGAAAAGTGGTGGTTGTTGCCCCCGATAAGCCGCAGTCCGGGATGGGACACGCCATCACCATCGGGCATCCGCTCCGACTCACGCCCGTAAACAGTTTTGAAAATATCGAAGCCTACCAGTGTACTGGCACGCCGGTCGACTGCGTAAAGCTTGCCGTCGACAAAGTGCTGCATCGCAAACCCGACATTTGCCTCAGCGGCATTAATCACGGGGCCAATCATTCCATAAACGTTATCTACTCCGGTACCATGTCCGCCGCAGTGGAAGCGGCGATAGAAAGCATTCCATCTATCGGATTTTCGCTGCTCGACTACAGCATTGATGCGGATTTTACAGCCGCCCGAAAATACGCGAGGATGCTGGTGATCAAAATGTTGAATAAGACGATGGACAAGCACATGATCCTCAATGTGAACTTTCCGGCAGTTCCCGACAAACTGATCAGGGGCGTGCGGATCTGCAGGCAGGCCTATGCCAAATACGTTGAAGACTTCCTCGAAAGGGATGACCCGCACGGCCGCAAATATTTCTGGCTTACGGGAGAATTTGTGAATTTTGACAAGGGCAGGGACACCGATGTTTGGGCTCTCAAAAACAATTATGTAAGCGTGGTGCCCGTTCAGTTCGACCTCACCAATTATGAACTGAAAGCAAAACTTGAAAAAACCTGGAAATTCTGATCTGATGCTTAAAAGGGATAATCTGCAATTTGGCCTTATCCTTGGATTCCTGGCCCCGCTGCTCAGTTTGAGCATTTACTACCTGATAAAGTTCTACCCGTTGTTCACCCTGGGTGACTTCTTTGATTTTATTACCACAACCAAGACCCAGATCACGGCGATATCAGTCCCCTGCCTCGTACTCAACATCGCTCTCTTCACTTATTATATCAACTCCGGTCGTGATAAAACAGCGAAGGGCATTTTTGCTGTAACCCTTGTGTACGCGATATTATCCCTGGTGCTGAAATATCTTTTGTAATTGAACAACCGGTTAAATTGTATTGATGAACTATTACATCATCGCAGGCGAAGCCTCGGGCGATCTTCATGGAAGCAACCTGATCCGCGAGATCAAAAAACTTGACGGTATTGCCAATATCAGGTGCTGGGGAGGCGACATGATGGAAGAGCAGGGCGCAACACTGGTAAAACACTACCGCGACCTTGCGTTCATGGGCTTTATTGAAGTAATCAGGAACCTCGGAAGGATTTTCGCAAATCTGAAATTCTGCAAAGAAGATATCCTCGCTTTCAAACCGGATGCAGTGATCCTGATCGACTATCCAGGTTTCAATATGCGAATTGCGGCCTGGGCGAAAAATCAAAACATTCCCGTTATCTATTATATCTCTCCGCAGATTTGGGCGTGGAAAGAAAACCGTGTCAAACAGATTAGGGTAACTGTCGACAAAATGCTAGTCATCCTTCCCTTTGAAAAGGCATTTTACAAGAAGTGGAATTTTGAAGTGGAATATGTGGGTCACCCCCTGGTGGATGTAATCGAACAAAAGATGTCCGAGGCCCAGTCACCGGCCACGCAGGTGTCGCCGCTGCAGGATGAACGAATTGTCGCGATCCTCCCAGGCAGTAGAAAACAGGAAGTGATGAAAAAACTTCCCGTGATGCTGGAAGCCTCCAGGCATTTTCCGGATTACCGTTTTATTGTTGCCAAAGCCTCTTCTCTAACCGATGAGTTTTATCAGCCCTTTCTCAACGAATATCCACAGATGCGGAGCATCAGGAACAACACGTATGCCCTGCTTATGCAGGCTAAAGCAGCGCTGGTGACCTCTGGCACCGCTACTCTTGAAACTGCTTTATTTGGGGTGCCACAGGTAGTTTGTTACAAGGGTTCAGCCCTGTCCTACCAGATCGCCAAAAGGTTGATCAAAGTGAAATACATTTCACTCGTAAATCTGATCATGAATAAACCGGTAGTGAAAGAACTGATCCAGGATGAAATGACCGCCGCGAACATCAGGATTGAATTGGATAGAATTATGGAGGATGAAGCAAGGATCAATGAAATCCGGAAGGATTATGCGGCCCTAAAACATTTACTCAGCGAAGGCGGCAATGCATCACAAAAAGCCGCAAAATCAATAGTGGAGTTCATGAAGTCGCGCGTCAGCGCCGGAACACGAAGAACTTCAGCAGCATGATGATGATCGCAATCAGGAACATAAATATGGAAAGTCGGTTAATGCCGTGCATATACCGCATCCAGGTTGTATTTGGTTGATTGGGATCCCTTTTCCTCAGGTATAAATATTCCGACAGCTGTCTGAGCACGCCCATCATGCAAATTTTGAATAAAGTTAGTAATAAGATCAAAGCCGGTCGGACTCTGATCCCGATTTATTAACATTTTTAAACAAAATCCATCAGTCTTTTCCGGCCGTTTTTTCTTTGAGCATCTGCGCCAGCCCGCGCTCATCTGTAAGGTCCAGTCGCAACGGTGTAATTGACACATGACCATTGTCGACTGCCCAGCGGTCGGTTCCTTCTTCGGCGGGTTCCAGTGGGATGACGGTTGACCAAAAGATCTGCCTTCCCATTGGATCCTTTGCGGCGATTACATGACCATCATACTGGCGGACCGATTGTCGGGTCCATACCAGGTCCGTGGGAGATGGGGGAAAATTCACATTGAATAACTGGAGTCCCTTCTCGGCAAGCAATAGTCTGAGCGTTTTTTCAACCCAGGGCTTAAGCGCTTCAAAGTCGGGTTCTGTGCCATGAACCGGTGTACTGAGCGCAATTCCCCGGATTCCAAGCAGCACTGCCTGTTTTGCGGCCGCCAGGGTGCCCGAATGCCACATCCCATTACCCAGATTAGGCCCCATATTAATACCCGAAAGCACAACATCAGGTTGTTCCCATAAATGAGTGCCCAGAGCAACACAGTCTGCGGGAGTTCCATTAATACGGTATGCTTCCATCCCCTCGAAAGTGAGGGGAGATGGCTTGACCGTCAATGGTCTGGAGTGTGTAATCGCATGACCCATTGACGATTGTTCCACATCAGGGGCAAAGATCCTGACTTCCCCAAATTTGCGGGCTATTCGAGCAAGGGCGGCAATGCCAGGACTATATATTCCATCATCATTGCTAATCAAAATTCTCATGGTGCTATTCGTATAATTTTAATGCCATGATAACGGGCATTATTTTATTAACCATGCCGGCAATGAAACCAGCTGAAAGGTGAAAAAATATCGATTCTTACCGACTGCCCTCACCTGCATGTGGGCGATGAATTGGTTAAAGTCAAAAACGCAGCGAAAAAAATCACCGTAAAACCTGATAAGGGGTATTTGGAATTCCTTGTGGGTCGGTAGTTTAGGGAGAAAAAAGCGCTTATCTTTATCCCCACAGTATGACTCCTGGCAGTTTCTTAAATCTGGTGCTTAAAATTCTCGGGATCTTTTTCATCAGGGATGTTCTGGAAGCCGTATCCCAGTTTGTTTCAGTCCTCGTTTATTTTCCATTGTATGGTTCCCGGGGGGAAGCAGTAAAATCCCTTTCCGTTGCCTCGGTATCACTTTTCCTGTTTACCCTGCTTTCCTGGATACTGATCTTCCGTACCGACAGACTCGTGAAGTTGCTTCGGCTAGATAGCCGGTTGCCGGCACAACTGGGGTTTACCATGATCCATCGCTCCGAGATTTTAAAGATCGCCGTCATATTTCTTGGTCTCTGGATACTCGTTTCAGAGATACCTGAGGCCGTGAGACAGGTGATTTATTTTTGGCAGGAGGTGGGGCTTTATACCCGCATGGCCCACCCCGACTTAAGTTACCTTTTTATGGCAGGTACCAGGATCGTTTTTGGCCTGGCCCTGGTGATCTGGAACCGCAGGATTGCCAATATTATTGATGTCAAAAGGAGAAACAAAGTCTCGTGGTATTGGCCCGCACGGGTTCCGTTCATAGGTAAGCGAAAAAGGACGGGCTAAGGGTAGGGTTTTTGCAATAGATGAATAAAATCATCGTATGACACGCTCCAGGATTGCTTCTCTCAGTTTTCTGCTTGTTTTATTGGTTTCACTCAGTTCCTGCGATGCAATTGCGGGCATATTCAAGGCAGGCATCTGGACAGGATTGCTGCTCGTTGTGGTAGTAATAGCCGTGGTCATCTGGCTGATTACCCGTTTCCGGAAATAATCTGGTCAGTATGGTCTGATTTCAGAGTTCAACCGAGTCGGGATGGTTGCGACTACCGGCCGCGCTCAAAATGTCTTGGCGACCCTGATCACCAGACCAGCGGAATTGTAATATAATTTTCCGGCGTCAGCAGCGGCCGTGGCGCCGATGATCAGGCCGTTTTGATACCGATAAGAGACGTCCAGATAGCCGGAGAATTGAGAGAGAGATGGGAAAGACGGAAAGACGGGTGAATCAAAGAAGTCGCCTGTGGAATGGCCATACTCACTGGTGCCGAAGGTACCGTAATTTTTCGAATAAGAAACTTTACCCCTGATGTTCCAAGAAGGTGAACCGAGTTCGAAACCGGCATGCAATGCAACAACACGATTGTTGATGAAGTAATCCGAGGGATGAGCAGGCAATCCTTCCCGTGCATATTGGCCGGGAGTAATTAACGGATTGCCTATTCCTTCTGACTGGTATGACCACCCCGACGCATAAATGTAATTGTTATAATAATCCTCATCACCTGAAGGCGTGCGCTTTGACCAGGGATAACCGCCCTGGTTCTTCGTGTAAAAGAATTCCATTAGAAGCTTTTTCCATTGCAGACCTGATCCCTGTTCGCGGGTATTGGTGAGTGTTATACCATTTAACCCGTCGGCGATATTGGCAAGGTAATAAAGGCCGCCAACATCATAGAGGCTCTGCCGATACACCATCAGCCTGGTATTGTTGAATTCATATTCGAGTCCAAGGTCAAGTGAGCCGAGGTGGTTGCCAACTTTTGATTCCTGGTCTTTTTTTCCAAAGACCACGTAAGTGAAAGACCGAAACTTCGACAGTGTTGAATTGGTGCCGAATATGTCTTTCTCATTTCCCCAATATGCCTGGTGATTAAATCCTCCATACAATTTCATCCGCCACGAGGGTTTGCCAAAACGGCCATATAACGACTTCTGATGAAAATAGGTAATAGTGGAAGTAGCCGTGGACCCTCCGAGATTGTATTGAAGTGGAAGTCTTCCCAGCCATCCGTGAGAAAAACTTCCCTTGAAAGCGAAGAGGTTGCCGAGAATCGGCAAAGTGAAATACTTGGGAACTGAGATCTTTACCTGCGGTATGCCCAGGGCATTTCCAGACACTGAAAATGCCCCGCTTGAGAGACCCGTGTCGCCAATCATACCCATCACATCCGTAAACCTTCCGGCCTTGATCTCGAAGATGCTCAGTGCCGCTTTTGCATAACCCTCAATCATCACGGCATTCACCTTGTTGCCCGCGTTCAATCGCAGCTTTGCGCCAATGCCCCAATCAACAAGTTTGTTTGAAGTTGAATCATAATCCTTGTAAAAGGATCCAATGGCTGCACCGGAAACGCCTGCCAATGGTTTATTGCCGTTAGTGTTGGACCTGAGCCAGAACGGAACATGATCTTTTGATGTAGCAGTTCCCTGTAATTCCATAGCGCCTCGCCAGGTATCCTGCGCAGAAAGCTCACCGAATAGAAAAGTAAGTAGAAGGAAGCAATATCCTTTCATATTTAAGTGAGGTTGGGAACCAGGGTTTTACCGGAATCCCTCGCGATGTAGTAAAAGTGTTCTACATATTGATCGACAATTGTTGGCCATGAATACTGATGTGCGATCTTAGTGGTATTGTTTTCAATCTTGTCGTCACCATTGAGCTTGGACAGTTTTTCAATCTGCGTTGCCACGTCTGTGGAACTGTTGAAATAATAAGCATCGTCACCCAGTATCGACCTGTTGAAGATATTATCATTCGCCGAAACCAGCGCATGAGAGGCCATGGCCTCAAGAAGAGAAGGATTTGTGCCGCCTACAGTATGTCCGTGAAAGTATACATTGGAATAATAACGAAGATTGTTGAGTTTAGAAATATCATAAATTCCTCCCATGAACTTGATGGAGGTCCAGTCCTTGAATTTTTTCATTAGATACTGGCCATATTCATTTGTGTATTTGCCGATAACAAGAAAAGGCCTTGTAGAAGCAGACTTTACCACCCCGTCAAGAATGACTTCGATGCTGTTTTCAGGCTCAAGCCTTGCCACCAGCATATCATAATTATAGGGCTCAAGACCTGTGGTCGTCACATCGTCAATATTCGGAGCATCGAATACTTCCGCTCCATAGGGAATATAAACCGGGTTCTTGTTGTATTTCTTGATCAGGTATTGCTGCATGCCTATGGAGTCGGCGATAAGGTAGTCACTGTTCCACACCGCCAGTTTCTCTGCGAACTTCAGAAAGGTCCGAACTGGCCTGGAAAATTTTGTTCTTTTCCACTCAAAGCCATCCATATTTGTCGTGATGATGCTTTTATGTCTTGGCAACAATTTGCCCCAGACGGAACTGCTGGTGTAACCTAATTGCAGAATGATGTCATAATTTTTTTTGCGGGTGTCCATTATACAATTAAAGTCGTAGATGAACTGACCCGCAGAACTGAGTTTATCCTCAGGATTATTACAATGAACGATCTCGACACCCTTCCATTCACTTTTCTGGTAAGGGTGATTGTGTGAATTGTAAACAGTTACCTGGAAACCTCTCTGCACCAATCCAAGAGACAGGTATTGCGCAAATTGCTCAAATCCGCCGTAGTTGTTTGGAATTCCCCTGGTGCCGATGATTGCGATGTGCATTGATCAAGAATTAAGTTTTAGAAATTGGGTTTTACAAGTCAAATGGATTACATCGCCAGAGAAAGTCATTGTATTGATTGTTAAGTTATTCATGTATTTGTTTATACAATACCAAAAGTTATTCCAGTTCTTCCAGTATTTGTGGAAAACTAAGCCGAATTTTCGTCTAATGCTGATTTATATGCTTTCAGCGTCTTCCTGGCGGCGATTTCCCAGGTGTAATGACTGAGGATATGGTTTCTTAATGCCTCCGGAAATGGATCACGGTGAGCCTTTTCAATAGCCGTACGAATTGAAGAGGCTTCGGCGGGATCACAATAATAGGCGAAGTCGCGAAAGTATTCAACCGTGTCTCCTTTGTTGGTAATCACGATATTACAACCTAACAGAGCGGCTTCGAGGGTGGTGAGACCCGTGGTTTCAAACCAGCTCGCCAGCACATGAACCCTTGCTGCCTGATAGATCCGAACCAACTTTTCCTGGTCTACATGAGGAAAAAATCGAATACGTCCTTCGGCCTGATCAGCTTCTGTCCGGCAGGCTTCATAATATTTTCTGTGATTGGGTGAATAGTTGCCGATGACATCCAGGCGGAGTCGCGTATCGGCTACGGCCCTGACGACATTAAGTTGGTTTTTGCGTCCCTCTACTCTTGCAACACTTAGCACGTGGCCGGTAAACTCAGGGTCCGGGGTGGATCTGAGGTCGAAGAGTTTGGTGTCTATCGCATTCGGTATCACTGCATAAGGAGTAGAAACTGCATAATTTTCCCGAAACCTCCTGTACTCATTTTCCGAATTCGGCAGCAGTAGCGCCGACTTTCTGGCGATATCCTGGATGGACTTTCGGTGACCGCGCAACAGGTAGTTTCTGCTCCTGATTCGTTCGCCATTCATGAATCTGCGGGCCACGGCTTTCACATATTCTATCTGGTCAAGGGAGAGAAAACGGAAGGCGAAACCGGGAAGGCCCTTCCTATTTTGCTTCTCATATTCCGAATAATCAACATAAATGGTTGAAACCACAAATGGTTTGCCCGATAATTCAATATGCGGAAGAATATCCGCAGGGCGGATGATATTAAAAAAGTGAATAAGATCGTATTCCTCGTAATCTATTTTCGCATCCGTGGTGAGAATGTCCACCTCAATATTGAGATAACGGAGGTATTTCGCCGTATTCAGGATTTGAATGGTATCGCCTCCTACTGAACTGTAGAGGGTCGCGCGGCTGATCATCAATACTTTCAAAATCGGGATAGATTGATTTATTTGGATAGTGCCTGTCGCAGGCCCAGGAGCAGGTTTTTATCGTTTACCGTCGAAGGAGTTAGCCAGGCTCCTTCCCCATATTCATTCCAGGCATACAAGAAAATGATCCGTTCTTTTACCGTCCTGTCGGGGTTGTTGTCCAGCCATTTGATCGCGTTTTTAACCGAGGCCGCCACAGAATTCATGGAGTAATTAAGGTAACGTTTTGAATTCGAATAACCCTTGCCATATGCAGCCCAGGGCCGCGGATCCCAGTTGAGTGTTACCGTTGGCATATAGCGGTAGTTGAATTTCTTAAAATTGTTCCAGGTATAAACACTTCCGATGACCAGGCTGTCTATGGGTGGATTCTCGAGGTTGTCTTTAAACCCGGAATTCGGATAATTGTAACCAGTCAATACATCGACGCCAACCTTTCTTGCAGTAGCCACGGACCACACATCAGGGTTCACACAAACTGCTATAGTTACGCCTTTTAGGCCCTGGGCTTTCGCCCTGGCCCGAAACTCACTGAATGCTGTGGCAACTGCCTGCTCGGATCCAAATTTCTTGAGCAACCAGTAAAGACTGAAAAAGCTGATCAGCGGTTTGTCATCCACTTTAAGGTAGGAGCTGTCTTTGAATAGCCTTAACCATTGATCAGTTACCTGCTGCCACTCGGCCGGTCCAAAAGTATATCCGGCATGATTGGCCACCATGATACAAAACTTCAGCCTCTTCTTATTTGGTGCCCTGAGATAAAAACCAAGTGATTCATTCAGCAGATATGTGGTGTCGGGCTGGTTCTTTTCCGGCCGGTACCAGCAAAAATTGAAAAAGCTCAGGCCATTGTCAGCGGCGAGGTCAATTTCTGTTTTCATGGTAGCTAAGGTGCTGGTCCAGCCCCAGGCAGGTCTGCGCTCGGAAAAAGAATCGATCAGCGAAGGGGTGAGATGAATTTTTGACTTCCCATTCCAGCCACTGAAATAATAGGCGCCAACCTGCGCTTTAGGAAGTTGTGCGGAAATTTCTACTGATAACAATAAAAAAGTGGCAACGAAAACAGTCACCTGAAAAACAACGGATAATCTCAATACCAAATGATTTAATACTTATGAAAATGTCAGCTTAATATATCAATTAACGTACCTCAGCCTGTCTGAGAAACCATCTGATATGCCGGTAAAAATTCCTTTGATGGACTTGAAATCTCTCAACAGGGTGAGCTTAACGACCAGGTAGGCTACCCAGCGCAAGCTGAATGCCGCAGCAAACACCGGCATCATCAATGGTGGCAAGTGTTTGCGCTGCAGTTGCACTAAGTTCCGCGTGGCCAGGTAAAAGGCCAGCCACTTGCCCCTGTTGGATTTGAAACTATGACTTACTTTATGATAAATGATTGCGTCTGCAGCGTATTGAATAGTGTGACCTGAATCGAGGATGCGTAATGAATAATCTGCGTCTTCCGAATTGGCGAAAAACCGGTCATCGAGAATGCCTAAGAATTCGATCGCCTTTTTTGGTATAAGGGCGCAGCAGCCATTCATAAAGCCGGTCGGCCCCGACTTGGTGTATTTTCCGCCGTCTTTCTTCCTCATGCCATAGTGGGTTACGATGCCGGTTATGCGCGAAACCGATCCGCCGGCAAACCAGAGTATATTCGGCCGGTCGTAAAAAAATATCTTTGGAACAACCGCGTAACATGCGTCGTCATTCGCAATGGCTTCAGTCATCCTGGAAAGAAAGAGGGGGTCAACAATCGTGTCATTATTGAGCATCAGGTAAAAATCCGGATCATACCTCTTCCGGGCGTATTCAAAGCCTTTATTGTTGCCGCCGGTGAACCCATAATTCTTGTCAAGGGCAAGAATGTCGATTTCCGTTTCCGGAAAATCAACTCTCAACTTCTCAACCGAATTGTCCTTTGAACCATTGTCGATCACGATGATCCGGAAATTCCGATATGTGACCTTGCGCAAGGACAATAAACATTCTTTAGTAACCTCATAACCATTCCAGTTAAGAATCAGCATGGCCACACTCATATCATGGCTGGTTTTTCAGGTTCCAGCGCGCGGGACTCTTTGTCAGTTGCGGGCCTTGGCATAATAGGACTTCTGTTTATACCCAGGCCGAGAATGGTCCACCAGTAAAACAAATAGGGCATGCCATATGGATTGACCGACACCAGGCAGGCCACCAGGGTGGCCGCGGAAACAACAATGGCAATGGAAGAAAATGGATTGTTGAATCTTTTCTTCACACGAAGAATTTCAAACATGATCTTGAGATGCAGTAAGATCAGGCAGATGAGGCCGGGCACGCCGATCTCATAAGTGATGTTCATGAAAGCGGACTCGGAATAAAATTTTGCCTTGCCGGTTCTTGACTGGTCCGTTGACCCAAGGCCGTGGCCCAGGGGTTCGCTTATATTTTTGCTCAGCCCGTTGGAAAAACTATTGCCACGATCAGCTGCACTCGCTTCCTTTCCCGTAAACGTATCGGTGATCACATCGCCTACATAAGGAAAGACCTGTGCGAGTATGAGCACAACAAATACGGTTACCAGGGCCGAGCCCAATAGCAACTTCACCGGCAGTCTGATCTTGTTTAGCTTCCACATAAACAGGAAGGCTATGCCGCAGATCCCCCACCCTGCCCTGGAAAACGAAAGGATCAGGCACACAAGAGCAAGCAGGAGTAAAGCATAGATCAGGCGAACCTGCACCCTGCTAAGTTGCCTGCGCATGGCAGTAAGTACAATCCCGCCGAGCCCACAGATGAGAAAGGCGATGGTGAGTCCAAAATCGTTGGGTCCGCCTATTAATCCCGACATTCTTTCAAAACCCATTATGCGCGCGGAAGTGGAATTGTACTGGATATAGCCAGCGGCATCAATAAAATCTATCCGGTTCATGATGGTGGCAATGGGCACCTTGAAAACAAAGTTCTGCAGAAATCCACCAATGGCCACAACCAGCGTTGACAGGGAGAGTATGTTGATCACATTCCTGGCCACCGGTGTGCTGAGTGGAAAATTGGCGAGCGCCACAAACAACAGCACCGGGAAGGTATGATCACGGAAAGTGGCCAAAGCGTCCGACTGGCTGGGGGCCATCAGAAAATAAAGAATGATCACAAAAAAGAAAAGAAATATGAAGCGCACCACATCTTTGTTTAGCCTGATGGGATACTCCATGAAAATTTTATAAAGAAGGATCAGCACCGCGATTTCCTTCCAGGATGAAAAGAGGTTTCCCCCGTCGTACAGCCTGCTAAAGACATTTTTGATAAAGGAGTGAAAGGGTAGCAGCAATAGAAGCAGATACAGGATCTTGTCGATCCTGGCGATCATGCAGAATGCTACGATCAGGCCCAGTGTAATTATTTCTACCATCTTTCTGAATGTCCTTCCTCTTTGGGAAGAGTAATATCAATTATTTATTAAGGTCTGGCTGATGCCAACCGAATGAAGAATATTACCCCTGTAATCGAGATAACTGTTTTCATAACTGAAGCGGTTTTCCATAAGTTTCCGACCCTTCTCGCCAATTCGCCTGGCAAGGTCCCGGTCTTCCAACAGGCTGATCAATCCATCCCGATAATCCTCGGCCGATTCGCAGTGCAGGTAGTCAATTCCGGGATTCGCACCAATACCCTCGATGCCAATCTGGTTGGTTAACACCGGCACCCCACAGGACATCGCTTCAAGCACTTTTATTTTAATTCCTCCTCCGAATAACAAGGGCACGACCATGCACAATGCCGTTTCGAAATATTCCTCGGGTCTCTCCACGAAACCCGTACAAACAATATTCCGGTGCTTTTCGAGGTCTTCTTTCATTTTTGAAGGCAGACCTGCGCCCATGATCACCAACCTGAGCTGCGCGGACAGGTTAAAAGGACGAAATACATTATTCACAAACCAATCGACCGCCTCCTGGTTCTCCGCACGGTTCATGGCTCCAAAGAAAACCACTTCTGGTTTAACGGACAACTGACTCTGGTTCCGCCGGCGGTAATAAGGAGAAAGCAGCATGATCTTATCGGGATGGATACCACTATCTTTCAGTCTCGACTTGTCGTCAGCACTCAGCACCAGCACAAGGTTCAGCCTGTCGATAAGTGCAACTTCCCGTCTGCGGAATGCCGGCAGGAATAATAGCTTCAGTATTTCATTCTTCCCGTATTGACGGTCAAGCTTAACAAAACAAACATCGTGTTCGGTCGCGATCCGGTACGAGGACGGAAACAGTCGCCTGTAATAAGGAAGCAGAAAAAGCATTTCCGTCCATTCAAACACTACTACATCCGGCTCCCAGCCGGTTGCCTTAATCTTTCTCAAACCGCGGCGATGATACCAGGCATACACAGGATCGAGGTAGTACCAGTCGGGATGCAGACAGGAAAATAATAACCTGAGAAATGAATTATAGTAAGCATAAGTGAACAGCCTGAGGACCTTTGGCAAAAAGACGGAGAAATCCTTTGCGTTGTTGCGGAATTTTTCGTGCATCTGCTGATAAGATGAATCATTCTTATGTACGATAAGATAACCAACGTCGAACGCGCTGTCGGAACAGAATCTCGTTAAGTAATAATTGAACAGCTGATTGCCCGCCATGGCCACATTGTCGTGGACCACGTGCTTACTAATAAAAAGTATCCTTGTTTTACGCCTTTCTTTCATAGCCTGGTGTTACTGAAGAACGGATTTTTCAATTCCGATCATGTTGGTAATACCTTTCATCATTGTATTGTAATCAGACAATCGCTGACTGGCGAAGGCCTGGCATCTTTCTTTGTTGAAGTTTGCCAGTTCCTTGATCACGATTGCAGGAGGAACCTTCATGATGTCTTCTGCCTTTCTCCAGTTGGCCAACAGACCAGCATTTTTCAGAATGTCATAGATCTTGCTCGATTTGTAATCCCTGAAGAATCTGAGAAATACAAAGCCATAAGTATCGAATGCGAAGAAAGGAGAACTGTTGTGCACCGAAACGATGATCGGGTGCATATTATGTCCAACATAACCACTCGAGAACCTGATCAGGTTGTACCAGTCAAGTGGATCAAGTGGCATATTGATCTGCAATTTGAGTTTGAGCGGCAGTTTGCCTTTCGGCATGGGTAGCTCAACGCAACTGTAACCCTTGGCTGTGGCCTCTCTCTCGAAGTCTGCAATCCATTTGTCAGAAGGCAGATGTTTCCTGTTGTTTTTGTGAAAACTAAGCAGGATGTATTTTTCCGGAAGATTGAATTTGCGGATGATGTCGTCTTTGGTGACAGACTGTGGAAAATTCTGATTGAAGGCCAGTACCGGATCAGGCGTAACCTCAATCTCGCCGGCCCCCGGATGGAGATAGTGGATCATCTTCCGGGTCCAGCTATCGCGGGCCGCAAAATAGGTGTACCTGCTGAGGTGCTCGCCCATTGACTTTTTTAGTCTTCCTCTGATCAGCCAGTAGATTGAATTTTGACTGGAAGGCGACATCATCGCTGCTGGCAGTTTGAATTCTTTGGTAAAAAAAGAAAGCCAGTGGGGATTTGGGAAAAGATAATCGGCATTGGGTTTTATATACCGGATTCCCTTTTTGGTCAGATAGAACCTGTCGAGATAGGGCATGTAAGTGAGAACAGCGTCGCTGCCGACAATGATCGCTTTTATTTTTTCTTCTGTAATAACCTGCCTGATCTCCTCATCGGAAATACAGGGTCGCGTGTATGTTAAATGTTCATTGATAAATTGCTGGTGCGCCTCAAATTGTTCCCGGGGTACCGACCCGGTAAATCCGTGCTGATATCCTTCCCAACTGATGAAAACCGGATCCAGCCCCTGTTGTTTAATGTAAGAGACAGTAGAAAGTGCCTGAAGATTCGCACCGAAATTTGATACATTAAAATGGGTCAGTATGCCGACCCTTCTGCTGGTGTCCATCAATTTATTTATTCTTTTGAATTACAGCCCCTGCTGCCAAAACCTTACACAACGGATATGATCTGTTCGCTGTCGTACCTCGGGGACCGGGCGACTTTGAATTCTTCGGGAAGGTGACCGCACCCGATAAACATGGTTGCCACTTCTGAATCAGGAATTTTGCAAAGCGTTCTGATCCGGTCATCTTCTTCATCTGAAACAGCGATATAAGCAAGCGGCACGGCGCCCAGCCCATAATAATGTAACCCATAAAGAAGTCCCATCGCAAAAAGTCCGGAATTTACATAGGCTTCATTGCGTTCTGCGTACCCATTAAATACGCTGATCTCACCCGTGAGCAACAACAATTTATTTATCCTGTCTCCGAATCCCCTGTTGCCTTTTTGGGCCGCAAGCACCCACTCGATCTGTTTGGTATCGCTGATAATATACAACCTGTTTGGCTGGCGGTTGCAGGAGGAAGGGCTTTTCTTAGCAACCTCCACCGCTTTCTTAATCAGGTCTAATTCAACATCCTCCTCGGTAAAATTTCTGACACTGTGACGAGAAAGTGCAAATTCCTTAAAGGGACTGAACTGGTGTGTAAAGTATTGCTCCCTTGTAAATTCCAGTTGTTCAACCACTCCGGAAATCGTCGACCTTTCATTGAGCGACTTAATCCTCCCACTGATATCCGAATCGATGGCGAATCCCATCTCTATATGAAGGGTCTGGTACTTATTAAGCAGCATCACGGCATGTTTGAAATGCACGTTTGCGGTGTCGTAATTCTTATCAAGATAAAGATTGCACAGGTCGATCAGGGTTTTTATCACTTCATAACCGAAGCCTTTGCGCATAGTCGGCATAGTGAACCCTTTCTCCAGCACATGATATTTCAGTATGATCGCACCGAGTAGTTTTTGTTCACTGACAAGGGAGCTGATCACATTCCGGTTATATCGGTTTATCTCGCGTGAATAGGCCTTATGCCCGGAATATACCAGCCGCACTTCCTCCGGCATGAGCCTCTTAACTAGATTTTTCAAGGTGTTTCATTTGGTTAGATGATATGCTGCTTATAATAAGGAACATATTTATAATTTTTCTCCTCCCGGGTGCCTATCTGCTTAGCCGGAACGCCACCGACGATGGCGAATGGTGGAACGTCTTTCGTTACCACTGAACCAGTAGCTACAACTGCTCCCCTGCCAATAGTTACACCTGGCAGGATCACGGCCCGTGAACAGATCCACACATATTCTTCAATGATCACCTTGTCCCCTACGGTTTTGAAATTGAGGTCGTTGTAATCATGATGGAGGGTCCAGATGATTGCTTCCGAAGCGATTGTAACATTTTTACTGATGAGCAATCCCTTTCTTGCGTCGAGCAACACCCGACGACCAATCGAACATCCATCTTCAATTACAAGTCCCGGCGGATTCCTTATCTCGAATCCCCCAAACATGGCCACCTTGCCAATTTTGGCACCCATGACCAGTAATAACAATTTCCTTACCGTTCTTGATGGAAAGCCCGAAATGATAATGTTAATAAAATAATATACCAGGGATTCCTTCCATTCCAGGTAATAATTCCTGAGTTTCTTTTTCATTTGGCGGCTACAACGGTTTGATTTTGAGTTTCTGTTTCAATTTCGCGGAAATCGACCGGAATATGCCACGAAGCTTTTCCTTGTCATCCCTGCTCAGTCCCAGCAACCACAACCCGGCACAATAGCTGGCCAGGAAAACGATCACGGTAAGGCATAGCCGTACAAAGGATTCGTGACCTATAAGGTAGGGAATTATATAAGCAATTCCAGCGGAGATGCATAAAGTGAGGGTGGCGCGCAAAACCACGTTTTTCATGAATTTTCCAATCAGAAGGCCCGTGAATCTTTGGGCAAAATACAGGCGCGCCAGAAGAGCAATCACCTCGATGATGATTGCAATAACCAGCACGCTGAAAGCGGGAAAGCCAAATTTCAGGAAAACATAGGAAATCGGAATATTGAGCAGCATCAGCGTGCTGATGGTGACTGTATAACCCTTGATCCTGCCTACCGACTGCATGGAAGTCATAATGCCACTCGATAACTGGTTGATCAGGGATACGATCAGTATAAGCTTACAGAATGTCACTGCATATGGTGGTACGTTTTTCAGCCACAGGTCGAGCACAAAAGGCATTTCCACGATCAAAGGGATGGTGAACAGTCCCAGCAGGTAAAAGGAAAACTTGCTCGCCGTCATCGCCAGGGTCAGCATCCGCTCCCTGTTCCCCTGCCCTTCGCTTTTGATGATCTGCGGGTTCATCGCTTTCAACATGTTTGATGAGAAAGCATTGATCTGTGAATTGACCTGAAAGGCGATTCCGTACCCGGCGTTGACAATGGTGCCGAAAAAAAGGTTTAAGATTATCGCAATTCCCTGGGTGCTGCCCACCTGCATCAACGCTCCGAAGGTGTTCCATCCTGCAAAAGAGAAGATGCTCCGGAAGGTCTGCCGGTCGAATTCAAACTTCAGATAACTGAATTTACATTCCGGATAGTGCCTTACACAATATGTGCTTTTAATAATCCTGATTATTACTGTAAGCGCTGCGATCAGCGCGCCATAGAGGACGAGCCGGTCCGTTGTGGTAAAGGCCAGACCGTAGGCAATAATGAATTTCAACACTGCTTCGAGGATGCCGGTAATGGCGTCGAAAATCATGTTCTCATGGGCGATTATGGCAGCATCGTAGGGAACTGCGTTCACAGTGAAAAATGTGGAAATCACCATGAACTGAAACACGATCTTGGCCGAATGTATTCTGTTCAGCGGAATCGATAATACATTATTGAACAGGTAGACTCCGCCCAGCTCAAGAATAATAACGATGATCAGGCCGATCAGTAAATGCAGCCAGACGCTGGAATGGAAGATCTGTTTTACTCTTGCTGCGCTGCCTGGCCCGGCGCCCATATTATAAGACAGGTACCTCTGGGTGGAGATGGCCATGGCGGTGTTGAGAAAAGAAAGCATGGTTACCACGCCGGCAACAAGGTTGTAAACCCCGTAGTCGGAAACCCCCAGTGCGTCCAGTACAAACCTGGTCGAATATAAGGTCAAGCCGATCGTAACCAACATCTTCGCGTAGAGGATGCCAGTATTGAATACCACCCTGTTCGCTACACGCATAATGCCCGTCCGCTCCTGATTGTGATTTGAGAGGAATTAAACTGTTTTCTTAATAATCGTCTTGCCCCCTGCGGAAACCTTGGTTTCTTCTCCATATCCATAGCCGTATCCATAACCATAGCCATATCCATAACCACCCTTTCCAAATCCACGATTCTTGACACCATTAAACACAATCGCCATATTCTTCAGGACCCTCACCTTATCTTTCTGATTGATGGTCTTGAGTAATGATTTTGGGGTAATACCATGACGCACCACGTAGATCGTGGCATCGCAAAGTGGTGAAACAATGTAGGCATCGGTCACCGGGCTCACCGGAGCACAGTCAACGATGATAAAATCAAATCTTGTTTCAAGCATGGCGAAAAGCTCACTAAGCCTGCCGTTCATGATCAATTCGGAAGGGTTCGGAGGTATGGGACCCGAAGGAATGATGTAGAGATTGTCATTCATCTTCACCTTCCTGATGATTTGTTCCGGTTCTTTATCGCCGATCAGGTAGTTGGAGATTCCCGCATCTGCCCTGATGCCGAATGAGGCACTTAACCTCGGCTTTCTGAGATCAAGTTCGATGAGCACTACTTTCTTATCTGTAAGCGCAAGCGTAACGCCCAGATTCGCGGCAACAAAACTTTTTCCCTCCCCGGAAATGCTGGAGGTGAGCAATAGTTTCTTGTGCCTTGAATTGATTCCCACATAAGTGAGCGAAGTGCGCAGCTGCCTGAACTGTTCCGCAATGATATTCCGGTTGCCCTGCTGAACCACGATAGGACTTTTGGAAATGTCGTGCGTGATCTCTCCAACAATTGGAGCCGATGTGATCGCCTCTATCTCCGTGCGGAAAAGGATATTGGGATTCATCAGTTCCCGTATGCTTACGAACATGATCCCAAGAAATATCGCAGCGGCGATACCGATGAGTAACACCAGGGGCATTTTCGGACTAATGGGCTTGATGGTGGAATGCGCACGGTCTACCAACCGGCTGTCGGCCACAGTTGAGGCCAACGACAGCGCTGTTTCTTCTCTTTTTTGCAGCAGGAAGGTGTAGATGTTGTTCTTAATGGCCTGCTGGCGGCTGATTGACAACAGCTCTCTTTCTTTCAGGGGTATCGTGCTGAGTATCGTGTTGTACCGGTTCCTTTCCACATTAACAGTGGCATTACCAATCTCCAGGCTTCTCTTCTGTGTCCGGATGTTCTCAATGATCTTGGGTTTTAGAACGGCAATCTCGTCCTGCAGGGCGATGATTACGGGGTTGTTCTCGGCTGTCGTTTTTCTGAGGCCTTCGTACTTCAGTTCAGCCGTGTATAATTTTTCCAGCAATCCTTCCAGCATAGGATCGGATACACCGAGGCTGGAAGGAACGATGCCGGTTTTTTCTGATTTGCCAAGCACATATTTCTGAACCTCATCGAGCACAGCCAGCTGCACGGTATTTTTGCTCACTTCTTCATCGGTTTTGCCCACTGTTTCCAGGAAGAGTTTACCCTGTTCGCTGATGTCTACGATACTGTTCTTGTTCTTGTACCTCTGAATCTCCCGTTCTACAGCATCCAGTTCTTTTACTACATAGGTTAACCTGTTGTTGACAAAATTCAGGGTGTTGGTGCCCAGCGTATTTTTATCTTCCACTGCGGCTTTATTATATACAGAGACAACTTCATCCAGAATATTTTCCGCGCGCTTGTGGATGGCGTCTTTTAAAGTAAGATAAATGATGGTCGCCTGCTTGCTAGGCGCCTCAACTTCCATCCTCTCGAGCAGGTCTGAGGCCACCCGGTAAACACTTGATAAAGAAAAATAAAAAGGCCGGCCCTCATTGGTAGCGGTGTACTGAGGATTGGCTATAAAGCGGAGAGTTCCGTATTTGGTCCAGAACCATTTATTAAGGGAGAATTCCTGTTTGTCCATGGAAACCACCTGCCTGTCGAAATCGTACTCAAAATATTTCTTCTTCACTTCCCGCAGCGTGTCAGGATTCTTTGCTTCAACAAGAACTGGTGAGCTCAGATAGGCAGAGGCGTCAAACAGCCTGCCTTCCTGCATCACCGGCGCATAGAGTCGTAGATTTTTTACGGCCTGGCTGGTAAGTTCCACCGACTTGATCACTTCAATTTCATTTTCCACGATCTTTTTGGATCCAAACAGATCGAGAGATTCCATGATCTTGGATTCGTCGAGACCTTTCTTCTCATCTTTTACCAGAATCTTTGACGAACTCTGATAAATGGGTGTCGCATACCGCAGGTAAAGAAATGACATCCCAAGACTGCATATTATCAGAACCAGAAATAATGGCCAGAACGGAAGATAGCGAGATAGGATCTCGCTGAAAACATTTTCCGAACTGTCAAAATCCTCTTCAATATTGTCTGGTCTCATACGAAATGTTAAATGATCAGATAAGAAATCAATTGCCTGGCCGAAACTCAGCCTGATATCCTGCAAGAACCTTTCCGGTTTCTGACAGGAAGCTATTTTTATCCTGTGCATGACAAGCCACATCATGCAAAGCTTCGCCCCTCTCAGTCACACGTGAGTCATGGGTACGGCAGAATGCTGGAAAATTTAATAACGACTGACGGGAGATGGTTCAGGTAAAGGCCCTGAACCGATGGCAAGCAATTGATAATAAGGCTGTCGCAATTAAACACCAATGATCAATTGAGATTCGTAGGAATGGGTTGAGCTAACATTGCAATAATATTGGCAAATGGCAAGCCCGCAAAATTAAAAAGTTTAATGTTCAGAAAATGTGCATTACATACAAATCTCACTGAACAATACTGCATTGTGTATAATAATAAAGCAATATGCAGGCCAAGTTACGATACAAATTTTTCAATTAAGAAATCAATCGATTTGTTTAAAGGCATAATAATTGACCGGTATACAGAAGATTCCTTTCACGCATGTCAGATACAACAAAAACTACATTGGTCCTTGGCGCCTCAAACAATCCATCCAGGTACAGTAATATGGCTGTTACCCGTTTGCGTGCGCACCATCACCCGGTTGTGGCGATTGGAAAAAGATCCGGGGTGGTGGCCGATACGAATTTGGAAACCGAAACACGCAGAATTGAAAACCTTGATACGGTTACACTCTATTTGAATCCGGTGAATCAACGGGAGTATTACAATTACATACTTGCACTGAAACCTAAGCGGATAATTTTTAACCCGGGAGCTGAAAATGAGGAGCTTGCAGAATTGGCCAGGGAGAAAGGAATAAAAGCGATGGAAGCGTGTACACTTGTGCTGCTAAGCACTGGTCAATATTAGTACTAAGGAAAAACCATTAGGACGTGAGAATACCACTAAAGTGGGACAAAAGAAATTTGGAATGTGAACTTTTTTAGTTGTACCTATGTGTTCTCCATACTCTTTACTCTTTACTATCCAATAACCTCCTCCGTACCTGAACAAAGTATCCAGATTTCGTGAAAGTATTCCACTAAGATGAAACACACACTAATACTATGCCTGTGTGCGACTTTTTTGGTGCACGGTTCGTTATGCGCCCAAAAATCACCACTGGCCCTCAATCCGAACAGAATTGAGAAACCTTTACTTTTTGCCGCCCTTCCGGAAGTTTCCGAAATTCGGGCTGATGCGATCCGGCAGTTATTGGGTGCTGCCGAAAATGAGCAAATTAATATACAATTATCTAGCCAAATTCTTCTAAAGGGCCAGATTGTTGCAAAAAATCAGCAGAATCCCGGTACTTTTTCAATAAATATCAGGGCGGAGAACTATCACAACGCGCTTTTCAACCTCACGGTCCGTCTTCTGGCCGACAATACCCTCTCTTATCAGGGCAGAATGCTTCATCCCAGGTATGGCGATGCCCTGGTGCTGACCAGAGAAAACAACCGCTACTACTTCCGGAAAAAGCCACTTAAACTATACATGCCCGAATAACCTTTATTCTCTGACCATGAACCGCTGCACCTGCTTATCCATACATTTTACATTCACTGCGCTGGTTACGCTGACCACGCTTTCCTCTGCTTCACAGATTCCAAAATACAATAGCAACTTAAAAGCTCCTGCAACGGTCTACCTCGATTTTGATGGAGAAACAGTAGCGGGCACCAGCTGGAACTGGGACAGCACTATTCACGCGGCTCCCTCAGGTGTCATTCAACCCGGGATTACCGAAGTGTTCAACAGGGTAGCCGAGGACTACCGCATCTTCAACCTTAACATTACCACCGATCCTGCCGTTTATGCCAAAGCCCCGGTTGCAAAGCGTGTGCGCATCATCCTTACCCCAACTTCCAACTGGTATGGAATCGCAGGCGGAGTGGCTTTTGTGAATTCGTTTGTCTGGGGCGATGGCACGCCAGCCTGGGTTTTTACCGATCAGCTCCAATTCAACCCAAAATATGTTGGTGAAGCTGCTTCCCACGAGATCGGACATACGCTTGGGCTCCAGCATCAGAGTACCTACGACAAAAACTGCCAGCTGGTCAATGAATATTCGGAAGGCAAGGGTGAAGGCGAAATCGGCTGGGCGCCGATCATGGGCGTGGGGTATTATAGAAACCAAACAACCTGGCACACAGGACCGACCATCGTGGGCTGCAACGATATACAGAATGACATTGATATAATAGCCAACGGGATGAATGAGATTGGACTTCGGCCAGACGAATATGGCAATACCCTTGCTTCAGCCCGACCGGTTGTACTCAATGGGAATAATTTCCATATGTCAGGAACGATCAGCACAGCCACTGACATTGATATTTTCAAGGTGGCCTTTATCAGAACGGGCAATCTGAAGGTGAGGGCTGTACCGAATAATGTAGGCAGTGGCAACGAGGGAGCCAACCTCGATATTAAGATCACCCTGGTCAAAAGTAGCGGCGACACAATTGGCCGATACAATCCGAAAACCATTCTCAACGCATCACTCGACACCAACCTGGTTGCAGGCGTATATTATATCGTCATCGACGGCACCGAAAACCAGAATGCTAAAAATTACAGCAGCCTTGGATATTATAGTGTGGATGGATCTATCGCTCTAACGCCGCTACAGGTGAGTCGCATCACCCTTACAGGCGCAGTTGAGAAGACTGTCCACGCATTTAACTGGACGTTGGAAGCCGTTGACCCGGTCACTGGGCCGATACTGGAGAGCTCCCACGACGGTACGAATTACCGCGCCGTGAGCACCCTTGTACCAATCCGTCACCGCTTCAGTTACATACCCATGCAAAAAGGACCTCTGTACTACCGTTTGAAAGTTCAGGATCCGGCAAAAAATGAATCGGTTTACTATTCCAATGTGGTCACGCTAAACACAGAATCCACTGCCCAGGCAACTTCCTTGCTCTCGACCATCATAAATGGTTCGGCAACGATAACGGTTGGCAGCGATCATGCATACCAGTTATTTGACGAAACCGGAAGGTTGTTGCAGAAGGGCAAACTCTCAGCAGGAATGAATACGGTTTCTATTCAAACAATGAAGAAGGGAGTGCTTCTGCTCAAAGTGTTTAATGCCAGGGAACAGTCTGTATTCAAGTTGATCAATCACTAAACCATCAAGCTTTTGGCTTTCAATAGGTTTTTCGGTAAATTCGGAAAACCTATTGAATTATGAAATGGAGAAAATTTAATGGCGACCCGATTGAACTACCCATTTACTCAGCCGTTGAGCAGGCCATAAAAAGAGAAACCGCATACGGTTTTCATCTTAAGGTGTGTATCGGCACCGACTCCCAGGTGAAAGGCGCGGAAACTGAATTTGCCACAGTCATAGTATTTCTTCGCGAAGGCCACGGCGGTTTCATGTTTATACACAACGAAAAAACCAGGCAGTGCTACAGCATCAAGGAAAGGATGCTGGTAGAAGTGGCCAAGAGTATCGAGATCGCCTATGAACTTTGTACCCTGTTCACTGAACATGATGTGGACATGGAAGTTCATGCCGACATAAACACCAACCCACATTTCAAAAGCAACGACGCACTGAAGGAAGCCATGGGGTATATCCTTGGAATGGGCTTTGCCTTCAAAGCAAAACCTGAAGCATTCGCCAGCAGCAGCTGTGCCAACAAGGTGGTCAACTGATCATTCTTTCATTTTCGCGTCTATGAAATCCAGGATCTTATCCCGGCCCAGCTTCCTGACCGCACTGGTCACAAAACTTGGAGGCAGGAATTGCCAGCTATCCTTCATTCTCTCCAGGAAGTTTTTCACGTTCGCACTTACCACTTTCTGCGTTTCCTTATCTGCCTTGGTAAAGACGATACAAAATGGGATCTCCCATTTGCCCAGCCTGTTTACAAAATCCAGGTCGATCTGCTGGGGTGAATGTCGCGCATCGATCAGCACAAATACATTAAGCAGATTCTCCCTTTTTCTCAGGTAAGTCTCGATCATCTGTTCCCAGCGGTTTCGCGAATTCTGCGACACTTTGGCGAACCCATAACCGGGAAGATCGACGAGGTACCATTGCTTATTGATCAGGAAATGATTGATCAGCTGGGTTTTACCAGGCGTTCCGGAAGTTTTAGCCAGTTTCTGATTGTCGCAAATCATGTTGATGAGTGACGACTTGCCCACATTACTCCTGCCGATAAAGGCGAATTCCGGCTTGTCGGCAACGGGGCAGCTCTCGATGGTGGGACTGCTGATCAGGTATTCAGCGGATTTGATCTGCATGGCAGGAAAATTACCGGAATTTGACCAGATGCGACCAATAGATGTTCTGGCATCCCGTCTTACCTTTGCCGCCATGCCCAAATATGCCCATGATGTTGTTGTGCCTGAATCAGGTTCAGAAAAATCAAAAAAAATTCAGGTCCAGAACATGTTCGACAAGATCGCCTTCAGGTACGATTTCCTGAACAGGTTCCTGTCGGGACGCCTCGACATCCTGTGGAGAAAAAGATTGATCCGGACAATCAGCCAGGTGAATCCTCAAAACATACTGGACGTAGCCACCGGAACGGGAGATGTGGCCATCATGACGGCAAAAGCACTCCAAAATGCCCGCATCACCGGCATCGATATTTCCAATGGCATGCTTGAGCTGGGTCGGCGAAAGGTTGCTAAACAGCTGTTAAATGACCGTATCACCCTGTTGCAGGGCGATAGCGAGGCAATAAAGGCCAATACGGGTTCGTTTGATGCAGTGACAGTGGCATTTGGTGTACGTAATTTTGAAAACCTGGAACAGGGTATCGCGGAAATATTCCGCGTACTGCGGAGGGGAGGAATTGTTGGAATCCTGGAATTTTCAAGACCTGCAAAAGGCGCCTTTCTGTCCGTGTACAATTTTTACATGGATACAGTGGCCAGCCGGTTGGGCAGGTGGTTGTCGAAAGACCGCGAGGCGTATAAATATTTACATTCATCCGTTAAAACATTTCCTGAAGGCGAAACATTTTTACACATTTTGGAACAAGAAGGGTTTATCAACACTTCATTAAAAAGGCTGAGCTTAGGAATATGTACCATTTATTACGGAAAAAAACCCGGCTGAAATTCTGTTTTGTTATCGGTTTGATGATCATTGGCAGCGCCTCATTCGCGCAAATAGAACTCAACCTTCCCAATCACGACGATAAAAAATATTACCTCGGGATTGGCCTGATCTATGCCAGTTCGAGATTTCAAGTGTCACACGACCCACAGTTCCTTCAAAGCGACACGATCCTGTCGGTCGATCCCCTGAGCTCCGGAGGCATTGGCCTTGCGGGTATGCACACACTCAGGTTGTCTCCACGTTTTGAGCTAAGGGCCATCTTTCCGCAGTTGCTTTTCTCAAACAAAGTCCTCAACTATAGCCTGAAATATCCGGACGGAAATAAAGAAGAACAGCCATTCATGTCCAAAAGGGTTGAATCAATCCTGCTGGGATTGCCTTTGCACCTCAAATTCAGGTCCGACCGGATCGACAATTTCCGGGTTTACATGTTTGCCGGTGGAAAAGTGGAGTATGATCTTGCTTCCACCGCAAGGGCAAAAAAAGCGGAAGAGTTGGTTAAACTCAAAAAAATCGACTATGGCATCGAAGGAGGCATTGGATTCAATTTTTATTTCCCGGTATTTATACTTTCGCCCGAACTAAAAATCAGCAACGGACTTAGCAACAGCCACAGCCGTGACCCAAGCCTGAAATTCTCCAATACGGTTGACAGGCTGAATTCCAGGATGATCGTCTTCTCATTGATCTTTGAGGGATAAGAAATAAAGTTTCATCACAAAATCCTTACGCTTGCACATCGGCAGAACTAGTAATCATATTCCCTGCGGAATATATTCAGCCTTAGACCTGCGGTGATAGTCCTTGATTCTGTTGCACTGATGAGCCCCGAAGAACTGTTCCTGTTCCGGATCAGCAGGGCGGCATCGAGGAAAAGATTGGTACGAAGCTCATAGCTGGCCAGCATCTGCAAATTCAGGCCTTTGGTTTTTACACCGCTGGGCAAGCCAAAGCCATAATCAGTCGTCCTCAGGGTGTAGAGTTTGAATATATTCGACCCATTGCTTGAAGCACCCGTGTCAATACCCTGAGTCCAGGCGATCAGCCTCGCGCTCATAGTAAGTTTTGGCAGCGGCTGATAGCGGAGGATGCCCACGCCTTCTATAAAATTAGCGCCTAACGGATGTGCCAGGGGCTGGTTATAATGGCTGTAATTTGCGGAAGAATCGTAGTGTGAATAAGTGAAAGGCCTGGCCAGGTTCAATTCACCCTGGATGTCGAGGTTCCTGATTCCAAACAGGTCGATGTATTTGCCGCCAAGCTGAAGCGCAAACTTGTTGCCCCACCAGCCATTGCCAGCCTTGATTTCCTTCAACACAAACTCATCGAGCATGAGCTGGGCATAAAACTGGGCCCGCTTCGCCACATTCGCCTTCAGGTCGAAACCTATCAGCGCATTATCCGGACTTCCGTTTTGCTGCTCGGCCAGGCGCAGGAAGATTACTGGATTCAGGTAGGTTAGTTCAAAGCTGTTTTTCCTTCCAAAAATCACGGCTTCAAACAGCCCGACATTTAACCAGGGTGTTACGTCGAGACTGAGGTGATGAATCGTCGCGTATTTTTTATCAACCAGGTTGTCACCGGTTTTCACGAACTGTGGATTCAGTTCCATGTAAATATTCTGGTAATTCAGTTTCCAGATTCTGGTATTCACCTGTAGGAAAAGAGCGCTGTTGGAAAAATCGCTGAGGAGCAGGCTTCGATAACCGTTCCCAATAAAATTCTTGTCATAAGCAAAGCGGAAGTCTATGTATTTTGCGACATTGAAGGTGATCCCTCCCCTGCCATCAATATAATCCCATGCGGTTGTCTTAAAAGGTTTATAAAACCCTGCACCTGGAACCGCCCTGAGCGTGTTGACAAAGTTATTGGCAAAGCCGGGCAACCTTTCCTGGTTGTCGGTGAAATAGGTATAGAATCCTACTTTCCGGGCGATCATACCTCTTAGCGATAGTCCCCGGGTGTTGACAAAAACCCTTTCGGTATTATCCTTCTCGGAGGAAAGTTGAAACTGGAGCACGGGGTTAAGGGCAAGAAAGAAATCCTTTTCATTTATCTCCAGGAAATTGGATTTGGTCCGGTAAATGCTTTTCAATATTGGTCTCTTGCTGAGAAAAGTACTGCTGTCTCCATGAAACCATTCAGCGTTGTCCATTTGCAGAATCGAGAGATTGTATTTGTCCGCCTGGGATAGCGACAATTTGTTCAACCCGCTGAGAGAATCAGCATACATACCGAGTTCGCCGGCAGTTTTCCGGCTGAATGGCTTGATAGTGCTTAGATTCAGCGCCTGGTATGACTGTAGTTTGATCTCCATTCTGTCCAGGAAGGCATTATGCCTGGATCCCTGCGGCAGGAAAACCGACTGGGAAAGGAGGGGCATTGGCAGGCAGAAAATCAAAAACCCGCACAGAATTTTTATGATAAATTGCATCTCAGGCATTTAGCTGCTTTGATAAACGTATGGAAAGTTACCTGATAAAAAATATTGTAGTAGTCAATGAGGGCAGAAAAACCCCGGCAGACGTGTTGATCAGGAATGGGAAGATCGAAAAGATTGGACGGTTTTCCGTAGGTCATGCTGTCACTGAAATAAACGGCGAAGGAAAATATTTGTTGCCCGGGGCTATCGACGACCAGGTACATTTCCGTGAACCCGGCCTGACGCACAAGGCGACGATCGCCACCGAAGCGAAAGCCGCTGTGGCCGGTGGGGTCACATCGTTTATGGAAATGCCCAATACTATCCCCCCTGTGTTCACTCAGGATCTGCTGGAGAACAAATACAGTATCGCAGCCGAGAACTCCCTCGCAAACTACTCCTTCTTCATGGGTACGTCCAACGACAATGCTGAAGAAGTGCTAAAGACCAATGCCAAAAAGGACAAGGTCTGTGGGGTAAAGATCTTCATGGGCTCTTCTACCGGCGGGCTTCTGGTGGACAACTACCTGTCACTGGACAACATCTTCCGGAATTCGGAGCTGCTGATCGCCACCCATTGTGAGGATGAGCGCATCATCCGCAACAATCTTCAGGAACTCAGGTCGAAAAAAAAGGTATTGGAACCCGCTGACCATCCGGTGATCCGGGATGAGAATGCCTGTTTCGAGTCTTCGCTCGTTGCCGTGCAGTTTGCAAAAAAACATGATGCCCGCCTGCACATCCTGCACATATCAACAGAGAAGGAACTGCAGCTCTTTGGGAACTTCATGCCCCTGAAGCACAAACAGATCACCGCAGAAGTATGCGTTCACCACCTGCATTTTAGTGCAACGGACTATGCCAGGCTGGGCAACCGAATCAAATGTAACCCTGCCATCAAAGCAGGATTCAACCGTGATGCCCTCTGGAATGCATTGCTCGACGACCGTCTCGACCTTATTGCCACCGACCATGCCCCCCACACACTGGCGGAAAAAGAAGGCGCATATGAACATGCCCATGCCGGGCTGCCGTTGGTACAGCATTCCCTGCTGCTGATGCTTCACTATGTGAAGGAGGGACGGATCACCATTGAAAAAGTGGTGGAAAAAATGAGTCATGCTGTTGCCGACTGCTTCCGAATCAGTAACAGGGGTTATATCCGCGAGGGCTACCAGGCAGATCTGGTGATCGTGGACACCAACGCTACGACCACGGTAACAAAGGAAAACATCCTGTATAAATGCGGCTGGAGCCCATTGGAAGGAAGTTGTTTCCCGGCTGCCATCACCCATAGTTTCATCAATGGCCACCTGGTTTATGGAAATGGGGTATGGAACGAATCACAGAAGGGACAACGGTTGGAATTCACCAGGGGATGAACTAAATTATTATCGGAACATGGACGTAGACATCACGACCTACAATGACCTTGCCCTCTTTCATCACGAAGAGGAGTTTTCAGTCTTTCATAAGCTCAATTATACCCGCACCGCCGAAGGCAAGGATTGGTTGCTGAGATTTTTTCGCAATCCTTTCACGGACATCAGACTGATCAGGGAAACACAGGACATCGTAACACTGATCGCGTCCAAACAGGACAAATGGCCAACAAATATTTCCAACGGAACCCTGATGGTGGCATCAAAATTTTATGAAACCGCCCTGGCAGGCCTGCCCCCGGATGATTTCTTTAACTCCTATTCTTATAAGATCCTTCACAGCCCCGATTTCGGCATGGTCAAATATTCACTCACCCATTTCGCGGATTTCCTGCGCGGGATGAAGCAACTGACCGAACTGCTGATCAATGAAGAGATGCCCGCCAGTCTTAGCCGATTTTTGTCCAGGGCACGCGACCTGTATTCCCGCGGATTGGCGGAAGAACTGGCGACATTCGAAAGCGGCCACAAGTTTACCGTAGCCGAGGTGATTAAATACGGACGCTACCTGAAACATAGTTTCAAGACTCCATTCCATGAGTTGACGGCGATCTACGGCCGACTGGATGCGTGGTATTCCATGGCCACCGCAATGTTGCATCATCAACTCTGTATTCCCAGATTTATTGAATCGGGGCCGCCATCGATCAACGCAAAACAACTCTATCATGTGTTGCTGCCCGATCCTGTTCCATATGACATTAGTTTGAACATCAACTCGAATTTCATTTTTCTCACCGGAGCCAACATGGCCGGAAAAAGCACTTTCATCAAAGCCGTGGGCAGCTCTGTTTTCCTCGCCCACCTGGGCATGGGTGTTCCCGCCCGCGAGATGAACCTGACCGTATTTGACGGACTACTTAGTAACATCAACGTGGTGGACAACCTGGCCAGGGGAGAGAGTTTTTTCTTCAATGAAGTACAAAGAATAAAAAATACGATCGTCAAAATAAACAATGAAAGAAAATGGCTGGTGCTGATCGATGAACTTTTTAAAGGCACCAATGTGCAGGACGCCATGAAGTGTTCAAGCACCGTAATCCGGGGTTTGATCCGGATGCAAAATTCATTGTTTATATTATCCACACATCTTTATGAGATCAGCGAGGAGTTGAAAGAATTTCCAAATATCTCATTCAAGTATTTTGAAACCGAAGTGAAGGAAGACCAGCTTGATTTCAGCTACCAGCTGAAAGAAGGGGTCAGCAATGACCGCATAGGTTACGTCATCCTCAAGAGAGAGAAAGTGGTAGAAATGCTTGATAAACTCTAGACTGAAATTCGCGATATGAGATCCATCACCCTGTTTTGTATTTGTTTTTTTTGTTGTTGCCTCAATTCAGTGCAAGCACAGGATTCACACAACAGTATTGACGTAGCTCATTATAGTTTCGCCCTTTCGGTCAGCGACCTTTCCAATGAAGTGCACATCACGGCAAACCTGCAGCTGAACAGACGGGACTTGAACGCACCGGTCTCTCTTGACCTGGTGAGTAAGGGAATCAATGGGAAAGGTATGCTGGTGACCACGGTAACCACGGTTTCCGGGAACAAATCGCTCAGATTCATTCAGGACCAGGAAAAACTTGTGATAACTATTCCCCCATCCCTGAATAGTGATAGTTCGCTTGACCTGGTGATCAGTTATCATGGCATTCCTGCCGATGGCCTGATCATCAGTTCAAATAAATTCGGGCAACGGACATTCTTCTCCGACAACTGGCCAAATCGCGGACACAACTGGCTGGTGAGTAACGACCATCCTTCCGACAAGGCTTCTGTAGATTTTATTGTTACCGCTCCTTCTAAATACCAGGTTATTTCCAACGGCATTCTGGTGGAAGAAACCGATGGGAAGGATCAGACCAGGACCACGCACTGGCGCGAAGAAAGAAACCTCCCGTTAAAGTCAATGTGCATTGGGATCGCGGCTTTCGCCGTGCAGTATGCGGGAACGGTCGGCAATGTGCCGCTCTGGTCCTGGGTTTATCCCGACAATAAAGACAAGGGTTTTCGTGATTATTCGGTGGGCACTGAGGTATTGCCCTTCTTCACCGATCACCTGGGCCCCTTCCCTTACGACAAATTAGCCAATGTGCAGTCGACGACCATCTTTGGCGGAATGGAGAATGCCAGTGCTATCTTCTATTCGGAGAATTCGGTTACAGGTGAGGGTAAGACAAGGCAGATCTTCGCGCACGAAATCGCCCACCAGTGGTTTGGCAACATGGCCACCGAGGCCGACTGGCGGCATCTCTGGCTCAGCGAAGGTTTTGCCACCTATCTCTCATGGATGTATGTTGAAGATGCCTTTGGAAAAGATTCGATGACGGCCCTGCTGGTAAAAGGAAGAAAAAAAGTGATCGATTTTTACGCTAAAAAGCAAAGCCCTGTTGTGGATTCTTCTGTCACCAATTATCTTAAACTGCTCAACCCGAATACGTATGAAAAAAGTGGCTGGGTTTTGCATATGATGCGCAAGCAGGCCGGGGATTCCCTGTTCTGGACCACACTAAGAACTTACTACCAGGCATTCGGGGGAAAGAATGCAGTCACAGACGACTTCAGAAAGATCCTAGATTCGGTTACCGGAAAAAACTGGGCTCCCTTCTTTGATCAGTGGCTCTATGGCTCCGGCCATCCTGTACTTTCCAAAACCCTGGCTTACGACAAAGTGGGTAAGTCTGTGGTAATTACTATCAGGCAGCTACAACCGAACTTGTTCATTTTTCCGTTGGATATCCTGGTTACAGGTGACGACGTCTTGCGCAAATCTGTAAGGGTAATGAAAAGAGAAACCCGGGTGGTGATTCCCATGAACTCGCCTCCGGGCGACGTCACGCTTGACCCACAGTGTCAGCTATTGTTCGAGGAAAAGTGAAATTAGCGATTAAGGACTAACGGTGATGTTCACGTCATCGTAGGCGCTGGCGCCTTTGTTGTCGGTGATGGTAAGCCTGAACACATAAACGCCGCTGACCAGATTAGAAATCCTGGTTGTAGCACTCTTTGGCGATACGATGGTGTAGATGTTGGGGCCGCTGAATTTGCTCCACTGTATGTTGGCTATATATCCATCCGGGTCCCTGGCCTCCAGGGGATATACATTAGGCCAGTAATTCGAAGACAACTTTACGAACACGTCGTTGCACAGGGTGATTTGAGGCACCGAGTTCCCTCCGGGAGGAGGAGGTGGTGGTGGAGGCGGCTGAGGAGGTAAGGAACCACCGACACTGTATTGCAACATCCACTGATAAACATTCATATTATTCTCCTTGTAATTGGGATTCAGTACGAAGGTCCAGCAATCATGTTTGGTTGTCACCGAGGGCTTGGTTGCGGGATAGGAAACGCGATCGGACGAATAAACGGCATTGAGGTAGGCATCCTCGAAGGTGGTCAGTTTGGGGATGATCTGCGGTGAATATGATTTCACCTGGTTAACAAAACGCAGGCCTTCGCTATATGGAACGGCAGCGTCTGAGCGATTATGTAAGTGCCAGATGGCAACCCTGTTGGCGGCCAGCGCCTTTGTTTTCGTGATGTAGGTGGTAGTGTTTATCAGTGGCGCGCCGCCGGTGTTGAGCACTGCTGCTATCTGCGTGGGAAATGCTGCGGCCAGGTCAACCGCTGTCCTCACGCCGAGGCTCATGCCCGAGGTGTAAATTCTTGTTGGATCGACCCGGAAATTATTTTTGACATAGGCAAGGAGCTGCCCGAATTCCGCAGAGGTCAGGTTCGCTGATTTCACCTGGGCGCAACCACCGTTACACGTGGGCGATGTAGGCTGAAGTATCAGTTGTGGAGTGATGACGATGAAGGACACCTTTTTTCCACTGGCATCAAGTACGTATGGAGGATATTTTTTTTCGTTGATATTCCTTGGCATGCCCTCCTTCAGCAAGCGAAACAATTCGGTGGAACCATTGCCGAACTGACCCCCACCGGTAAAATAGATGATCACCGGATACTTCACAGTCGTGTTGATATTGTAATTGGCGGGAACCGCTTTGTAATATCCCCTGATGTTTTGTGAGATGTAAGCTGAGACAGGAGTGTGGACGGGCGGTTGGGTTTCGTCGACCACGTTGCTTTCAACAGTGAAGTTCTGCTGGTCGGTATCCGGCAACTCTTTTTTACAGGATGCGAATACCAGCCCGATTACCAGGATGGCATAGAGCTTTCTCATTAAGGCAGTAGGGGTTTCGCTAAAATTACGTATTCGATCCGAGCTTACGCCATTAAGTTGCGGAGTTATCCTAGATCCAAATCAAGAAAAATACTATCGCGATTGAGAAAATCCCCGTGTTCAATACCGGTGCAATCTGGTCCTTTGATGTAGAATGCTGGTGAAAACTTTTGGCAGTGCCGTCTATGGCGTGGACGCCATCACTATTTCAATAGAAGTAAATGTGATGAGCGGAAAAGACTACTACATCGTGGGGCTGCCCGACAATGCGGTGAAGGAAAGTTTGCAGCGGGTCGAAAGCGCATTGAAAACAAATGGTTATTTCATGCCGCGAACCAAACTGGTGATCAATCTCGCACCGGCAGGGATCAAAAAGACGGGATCGTCCTTTGACCTGCCTATTGCCATCGGCATCCTTGCGGCTACGGCTCAGTTGGAACAGGCGGAAGAGATAAATGGTTTTGTGATGATGGGAGAATTGAACCTCGATGGCAGCGTCCATCCGATCAAAGGTGCCCTGCCCATCGCCATCACAACCAGGAAGGAAGCCTTTCATGGCCTCATTGTTCCCAAACAGAATTGCAGGGAAGCGGGAATAGTCAGCAATCTGAATGTTTACGGGGTATCTCATCTACGCGAGGTAATCGGCTTCTACAAGGACCGTTCGACCTTGAGGCCCGTATCTGTTAATACAAGGGATGAATTTCTGGACGCCCAGAACCAGTTCGACCTGGATTTTGCCGATGTGAAGGGCCAGGAAAATATTAAGCGGGCCCTGGAGATTTCGGCGGCGGGTGGCCACAATGCCATCCTGATCGGCCCCCCCGGCGCTGGAAAGACCATGCTGGCCAAAAGACTGCCCACGATCCTTCCCCCCCTTTCCCTTGCCGAGGCACTCGAGACAACCAAGATCCATTCCGTGGCGGGGAAACTTCCGGAAAATGCCACCCTGATCTCCCGGCGGCCCTTCCGTACGCCGCATCATACGGCAAGCAATTTTTCACTGGTGGGTGGCGGCAGCATTCCCCAGCCGGGTGAAATTTCACTGGCGCACAATGGCGTACTCTTCCTCGATGAGATCGCGGAGTTCAGCAGGTCGGTGCTGGAAGTGATGCGTCAGCCCATCGAAGAAAGAAGAGTAACGATCTCAAGGGCAAGGACCTCAGTCGATTTTCCAGCCAATTTCATGCTGATCGCCTCGATGAATCCTTGTCCCTGCGGATTTTACAATCACCCCGAAAAGGAATGTACCTGCCCGCCCGGCGCCGTCCAGAAATACCTGAACAAGATCTCAGGGCCGCTGCTGGATCGCATCGACCTGCACGTGGAAGTGACACCCGTTGGCTTTTCTACCCTTTCTGAAATGCATCCGGGAGAAAATTCCGCCACCATCAGAAAGCGGGTGATTATGGCCAGGCTGATCCAGCAACAAAGGTTCAGGGACCAGGCGGAAGTGTATTCCAATGCAATGATTACGGCAAAGTTGTTTGGTGAAGTTTGCCGTCCCCGACCGGAAGCCCTGGCCCTACTCGGGGAGGCGATGAACCGGCTGAATCTCTCCGCCCGCGCTTACGACAGGATACTCAAGGTTTCCCGAACCATTGCCGACCTGGCTTCATGCGCCGAAATCAGGACCGAACACATCGCTGAAGCCATTCAGTACCGAAGTCTGGACCGGGAGGGATGGGCAGGATGAATCAACGGTTAACCTCCGGTACCAAATTTTTCCGAAATTGTACCCTGATTATGAAACTACTCTTCGTTTACCTCAAACCATACAGATGGCTGGTGTTACTTACTCTCCTGCTTTCTGCCATCAATACGGGCTTCTCGCTGCTCGATCCCATCATCTTCGGAAGATTGGTAAAACTTGCCTACGAACAGCAAAAAACACCGACGGGTTTTTATGCCTGGGGCCAATACCTGCCTCTATTAATGAAACTGCTACTCGCCTCCATCGGTGTGGCAATGGTCAGCCGGATTGCGAAAAATTTTCAGGATTACTTCCTCAATGTCATCATTCAGAAGTTTGGGGCGAATGTTTTCACTGATGGCCTCAAACATGCCATGAAGCTGCCCTACCAGGATTTTGAAGACCAGCGCAGCGGTGAAACCCTTAGCATCCTTACCAAGGTGAGGGTGGACACTGAGAAATTCATGACCTATTTCATCAACGTACTGTTGGGGGTCATCGTCGGCGTAATTTTCATTGCCATTTATGCAGTGAGCATCCATTGGTCGTTACCCATCGTTTATTTCGGCGGAATCATACTGCTGGTCATCATCACGAATGTTCTTTCAAAAAACATCAAGATCATTCAGCGAAACATAGTGAACCAGACGACCGCTCTTGCGGGCTCCACGACGGAGTCTCTGCGAAATATCGAACTGGTAAAAAGTCTTGGACTGACTGAACAGGAAGTCATCCGACTCAATAAGAATACTTATAAGATACTCGGGCTGGAACTAACCAAAGTGAAAAAAATACGGAGCATAAGTTTTATCCAGGGCACTTTTGTAAACACCTTGCGGCAGGGCATTCTCTTTATCCTGATGTGGTTGATCTTCGGCAGGTTGATGGGAGCCGATCAGCTGGTGACCATGCAGATATTTTCCTTCTTCCTTTTCGGACCTCTGCAGGAAATAGGCAATATCCTGCTCTCTTACCGCGAAGCAGAAGCCTCCCTGAATAATTTTCACAACCTGATGAAAAAAGCACCTGAACCCCAGCCCACTCATCCAAAGCATCTTGGGGAGATCAAGACGCTCGAATTTCACAATGTGGCTTTCAAACATAAGACTGCCTCACAGCGCGCCATCAACAAGATCAGCTTCGAAGTGAAGACAGGTGAAACGATTGCCTTTGTCGGTCCCTCCGGTTCAGGGAAAACCACACTCATGAAATTACTGGTCGGTCTGTACCGCCCCCAGGAAGGAAAGATCCTTTACAATGGCATTGACGAAACCTCCATACTGTTTGATGATCTTCGCAACCAGATCGGATTTGTTACCCAGGATACGCAATTGTTCAGTGGAACGATAAAGGAAAATCTGATCTTCGTCAATCCCGCTGCCACTGACGAAGACCTTGCCGAGGTGCTGGACCAGGCCTCCTGCAACAACCTGCTTAAAAGAGCAGAGAAGGGCCTTGACACGATGATCGGGGAAGGTGGTCTCAAACTTTCAGGTGGCGAAAAACAGCGCCTCTCTATCGCGAGGGCCTTGCTGCGTAAACCAAGATTGCTCATTTTCGATGAAGCGACCTCATCCCTGGATTCACTCACCGAAGAAGAGATCACCAATACGATCATCGAAGTGTCTTCACTCAAATACCAGATCAGTATTATCATCGCGCATCGCTTGTCTACCATCATGCATGCCGACAGGATCTACGTACTGGAAAGAGGCGATGTGGTAGAAACGGGAACGCATGAATCACTGATTGGTGAGATGGGGCTGTACTATGCCATGTGGCGACAACAGATCGGCGAACGCAAAAAACAGCCGCAGCTCAGCAATTAAAGTAACTTTGCGTCATGTCGAAACCAAATATGCTGTGGAGCCTTTTTGTCATGAAGTGCCCCAGGTGCAGAAGGGGACATATGTTCAACAACGGCAATGCCTGGAATCTGAGAAAGGTATTTTCCATGCCCGAAAAATGCCCGGTATGCCGTCAGCCTTTTGAGCTCGAGCCAGGGTTCTGGTATGGTACGGGTTACGTCAGTTACCTGCTTTCGGTGGTGTATCTGCTCATCACTTTTATTCTATGGTACCTGATCATCGGAATGTCGATTAAAGACAACCGTTTCTTCTGGTGGATGGGAATTTCTATTTTCTCACTCATTCTTATTCAGCCCTGGATGATGCGTTTTAGCAGGGTGGTATACCTGTACTTTTTCGTGAGGTACAACGAAAACTACAAGGATGCTCCGGTTGTTAAGTTCGACAATAACTGAGCTATTCTTTTTTCTTTATCATTTCCTCGAAAATATTGCTGCGGGTGAGCTCTTCCATATCACTGAGCTCCACTTCGAGAGCCCGCATACTCAGGGTAATCTCTACCAGTGAGGTCAGCAGGGAAATAATGAAGCAAAGAATGCTTATGGCGAAGATTATATAACTGGCCGTGTTCCATCCACGGAATATAGTGAACATACAAATCACGCAAAAAATAAAGCTGAGTACGCCCATCGCCTGCATCGACCGGATGAGCCTGATCCTGGTACGCAGGTTTTTGATCTGTGTGATCAGGTGTTTGGCGCGGGGATCCAGTTGATACCGCGCGTGCAACCCCCTGATAAGATTTGCGATAGCCAGGAACCGATTGGTGTAGGCCAGCATCAAAAGAGAAATGGCCGGGAATAATAGTGCGGGCGTTGTGATTGAAAGTTCCATTACAAGGTTTCAGGACCTCATAAAAATACAGAAGCCGGAGGACATCCGGCTCATGTAAAATATTGAAAGGGTTAGTAACGAAAGTTAAAACGCCGGAACGCAAATTATATTATGTGTTATGAAATATTTTCTATTATGCCGGCTATCCCCTGCCCTCCACCCACACAGGCGGTGACAATTCCGTATTTTTTATTTACTCTTTTGAGGTCGTTGATCAACTGAATGGTCAGTTTACAACCTGTACACCCCAACGGATGACCAAGTGCTATAGCCCCGCCGTTGATATTTACGATAGAAGGATCAAGTTCGAGTGTGCGGATTACAGCCAGCGCCTGTGAAGCAAATGCTTCGTTCAGTTCGATGAGGTCGATCTGGCCAAGGTTCATAGACGCTCTCTTCAATACCCGTGGCACTGCTTCCACGGGTCCTATCCCCATCACACGGGGATGCACACCTGCACTCACGCAACCAATCAACCTCGCGATTGGTTTAAGGCCGAGTTCAGTGATCATTTTCTCACCCATTACGATCACAAAGGCCGCGCCATCGGAAGTTTGTGAGGAATTTCCCGCTGTCACGGAGCCATTTGCGGCAAAGGCAGGTTTCAGTTTCGACAGGGCTTCCATGCTGGTGTCGCTGCGCGGACCCTCGTCGGTGTCCACGACGAACGACTTAGTTTTTCGTTTTCCTTTGGGATCAACATATACCTGCTCTACGGTAACGGGATGGATGCCTCCTTTAAAATACCCGCTGCTGATGGCGGCTATGGCTTTTTCGTGTGAATGAAAGGAGTATTCATCCTGGTCGGCACGTGTTATAGAATATTCTTTGGCAACCGCCTCCGCGGTAAGTCCCATACTCAGGTAATAATCCGGTTCCTCGCTGGCGACTGAATAGGCCGGAGAAGGTTTCCAGCCAGCCGCGGGCACCATGCTCATACTTTCGGTGCCACCCGCTATGATGCAGTCGGCTTGTCCCGTCCTGATGCGTGCCGTGGCCAGGGCTATGGACTCCAGGCCGGAGGCACAATATCGGTTGATCGTCATCCCCGGCACCGTTATGTCCAGGGCACGGGCGGCTATGATCCTGCCCACCTGCAGTCCCTGTTCCGCCTCGGGCACAGCGTTACCAACAATCACATCGTCTACCTTCGAGGGTTCGAGGCCAGGCACCGAAGCCACCAATGCCTTGATGACATCTACAGCCAGGTCATCGGGACGATAAAACCTGAAACCGCCTCTTTTTGCCTTTCCAACCGCGGTGCGGTATCCGGCAACTATGTATGCTTCCTGCATAAAAATAAATTGATCACAAATAGTTGTTTATGCAACCTTGTTGTTCAAAGTTAAAAATTGTCCATGGCATTGTCAAATGAGGCTCCGTTCAATCCTCTTATCTTCGCAGTCTTGTATGTATCAGGTCGTTCGTAAAATTTTATTCTGGTTTCCTCCTGAAGTGGTGCATCATTTTTCCATGAGTTCGCTGGGCTTTGCCGATAAGATCCCGGGCGTTTCACGGCTATTGCGACCGGGTGTTTGCTCGGATCCCCGGCTAAAAAAAGAAATATTCGGATTGGAGTTTGCCAATCCGGTAGGACTTGGCGCCGGTTTTGACAAGAATGCCCTCTACATGGATGAGCTGGCCACCCTGGGATTTGGCTTTGCCGAAATCGGCACCGTCACTCCCCTCCCACAACAGGGCAATGAAAAGCCCCGGTTGTTTCGCATCCCCGAACATAAGGCGATTATCAACAGGATGGGGTTTAACAATGACGGTGTCAAGGTGATTGCCGGTCGACTACGACACTGGAGGATTGGTGGCAAGCGGCGGCAGCTAATCATTGGCGGCAATATCGGCAAGAACAAAGCCACTCCCAACGAGGATGCGTGGAAGGACTATGAACTCTGTTTCAGGGAACTGTTCGACTGCGTTGATTACTTTGTGATCAATGTCAGTTCTCCCAACACGCCGGGCCTGCGGGAACTACAGGAAAAGGAATCGCTGCACAAAATCCTTTCTCATCTGCAGACCATAAACAAAAACAAGGCCACACCAAAACCTATATTATTAAAGATCGCACCGGACCTGAGCAATTTCCAGCTCGACGAAGTGATTGACCTGTGTATGGAGATTGAACTCGACGGCATCGTAGCCACGAACACCAGTATCACCAGGGATGGGTTGTTCAGCCTGTCAGAAGAAACGATCAAAGAGATTGGACCAGGTGGTGTGAGCGGGAAGCCGCTGGTGCAAAGATCAACCGAAGTGGTAAGGCACATTCACGACAAAACGGGCGGCAAAATGCCGGTGATCGCATCGGGTGGGATCTTCGGTTATGCTGATGTTAAAGATAAACTGGCCGCAGGGGCATCCCTTATACAGGTGTGGACCGGATTTATCTATGAAGGCCCGGGAATTGTAAGGCATATCTGCCAGGGCCTTATAAAAAAGAACTAACTGTTCCCAAAATATTCAAGCGGACTAATTTATACAATGCACATGGAAGCACTATTCAGTTTGGATTCGCTGATCAGTTTACTCACACTGACTGCTCTTGAGATTGTTCTGGGCATCGACAATGTCATTTTTGTTTCTATCATCATGGGTAAACTCGATCCATCCAAGCACCTCAAGGCAAGAAGGATATGGATGATTTCGGGGATAGCGGTGCGGATTGGGCTGCTGTTGTTGCTGGGATGGCTGGTATCAAATGGCAATCGCGATCTGTTCGGTGTGTTCGGCTATAGTTTCAATCTCCGGAACGTCATCATGTTCGCCGGAGGCTTGTTCCTTTTGTATAAGACGGTCAAGGAGATACATGATAAACTGGAAGGTGAAGAAGCTTCTGAACTTGCGGAGAAAAGATCGGTCAATGCGTCTTTTGGTGGCGTGATACTACAGATCGTGCTGGTAGATATGGTCTTCTCGTTTGACAGCATCATCACGGCCGTGGGTCTTGCCAGGCATGTGGAGATCATGATGATCGCGGTTGTGATAGCAATGATCATCATGTTTCTTTTTTCGCAGAATATTTCAGACTTCATACATAAACATCCAACTCTGAAGATGCTGGCGCTTTCCTTCCTGCTTATGGTGGGTTTCAGTCTTTTCTTTGAAGGGCTTGAACCCATCCATCATAAGGAAATTCCGAAGGGATACATTTATTTCGCGATGGCGTTTTCCTTTGGTGTGGAACTCCTCAATATGTGGATCAAGAAAAGGTCGATGAAAAAAATCGAGCTTAATGAACCGAGGATGAAAAATTGATCATCTTCCCCTGCAGATCGCCGCGCCAAATACACCTGCGGTTTCGGTTCTTAATATTGTTTTTCCAAGTGATACGCCGGTAAAGCCATGCGTGTTGGCCAATTCAATTTCTGCCGTGGAGAAATCCCCTTCGGGCCCGATGAGCAGGATATGATCTTCCAGGTCCGAGTTGAATACCGAAGCCAGATGTCGTTCTTTGCCGGCGGTGCAGTGCGCTATCAGTTTCTGCTGCTGCTGTGAACCAGATACCACCTGCGCAAACTTCGTTGGATCGTGAACGTTAGTAAGCCATGACTGTTCACTTTGGAGCATTGCGCTTTTGCTGATACTCGCCAGCCGATCCGTGCGGACATTCAGTTTTTCTGTACGTTCACTGATCAGCGGAATAACGACGGCCGTGCCGAGTTCCGCGGCTTTTTCAACGAACCATTCAAAACGGTTTATATTCTTAATCAGGGAAATGGCAATCGTGAGCCTGGGTTTGGGCTGCGGCTGCAACTCGGAGGTGACCACCCGAACGCTGCAATGTTTCTTGTGGGCATTGACAATACGGGCGCCCATCATCGTTCCCTTACCATCAGTGACGCGCAACACGTCATCGCCTTTCATGCGCAGAACCTGTATGGCGTGCCTGGAGTTCTCTTCGTCGAGTTCAAACTCACCGCCAGACGAGATTGTCAGGTCGGTGAAGAAAATGGGATCGTTCATGGAAGGAAATTTGCGCAAAGGTAGAACACTAAAATGGCGCGTCTTCTTCGTCCATAGGCAGATCGTTCATCCTGCTGCCCGTTTGGATATAGAGTTTGGCATTGCCGTTTTGGTCGTTCTGTGGTCCCGGCACGGGTTTCCACGAGCCCTTTGGTAATCCCAGATTGCTGAAGTCATCCCCATCAGCGTCGACAAATTTCTGGATATGCAGCAGCGCCTGGAGTTTGATGGTTTCCAGCGAGCCGTTCCTGTGTTTGGCGATCTTTACATAGGTTTCACCCTTGTTGCTTTCGCCATGTTCGTTGGCGGTAATGTCGTAGTATTCCGGGCGGTAGAGGAACATCACCATGTCGGCATCCTGTTCGATGGCACCGGATTCGCGAAGGTCACTGAGCTGGGGGATCTTGTTTCCTTCCTTTCTTTTTTCTACCTCCCTGCTCAGTTGTGAAAGGGCGATGATAGGCACCTGTAGTTCCTTGGCAAGACCCTTCAGGTCGCGTGAGATGCGGCTGATCTCCTGTTCGCGGTTGCTGTTTCGGTCGTTGGTACCGCTCATCAGCTGCAGATAATCGATGATGATCAGCCCTACATTGTGTTTATTTTTTAGCCTGCGGCATTTGGCGCGCAATTCGAAGATGTTCAGTGCAGCAGTGTCGTCGATAAAGATGGGGGCGGCCGCCAGCCGTTGTATGCCCCTGGCATAAAGTTGTTTCATCTCATGCTCTTCCATTTTACCGCGGGTGATCTTCTCCAGCCATATTTCACTTTCGGCGCTTAGGATACGCTGTACCAGCTGGCCGGCGCTCATTTCAAGGCTGAAGAATGCGATCGGCGTGGGCTTGGTAGCATGAAGTGCGGCATTCCGGGCGAGGTTGAGGGCAAAGGCGGTCTTACCCACGGATGGACGGGCGGCGAGAACGATCAGGTCGGTGGATTGCCATCCATACGTCACCCGGTCCAGGGAAGCGAAGCCACTGGGCACTCCGGTTACGTCCTCATTTCGCGTACGCATGTCCTCTATGCGCTGGATGGTTTTCACAAGAACAGTATCGATGCTGTCGAAGTTCTTACGCAGGTGATTGTTGGTGATCTCGAAGAGCTTGCTTTCGGCGTCATCGAGCAGGTCGAAGACGTCGGTACTGTCTTCATAGGCATCGCCGATGATCTCGCCACTGATCCTTATGAGCTCACGCTGGATGAATTTCTGCAAAACAATCCTGGAATGTGCTTCAATATTTGCAGAGGAGATGACCGAATTGGTGAGTCGGGTAACAAAATAGGGTCCGCCAACCAGGTCAAGTTCTTCACGGAATTTGAGTTCCTCAACAACGGTCAGGATGTCGATCGGCTGGTTTTTTTGCTGCAATGACTGCATGGACCGGAAGATCCGCTGGTGGGAGTCCACATAGAAGCATTCCGGTTTCAAAATTTCAATAACAGTGTCGAACGCACTCTTTTCGAGCATTATGGCGCCCAGGACGGCCTCCTCCAGCTCTTTTGCCTGGGGAGGAACCTTTCCATAGACCATGCTGCTGAGATCGGGTGCGGATTTTATCCTTGATTTTCTATCCTTGTTTATATTGGTTATGTCCATTGATAAGCGCTTGTTGCGATGTGTGAAACCTGATAAGGTATTCAAAGAATTGTTGGATTAATACTGTGTCATAGTCGTCATCTCAATGTTAACGGAATATTACGCAACGATTACGGGAATGTTACCAGAGCGACACAGGAGGGCGAATATAAAGTCATTCATATTATCCCGGTCTTATAAAACTTGCAAAAATTGTTCGTACCCCATTCACAAAGTTATTAACAGTGCATGAGCAGTAGAATGCACATTGTAAAATTGTTTATTCACAATTTAATAAAGTTTTCAGTGGAATCTGGTTTGTAATCCACCGTCCGGTGTGCGCAAAGATTTTTACCCAAACAGCTATATTTGCCAACCAATAAATGTAAAGGATACCAGGCATGACCATTTCGTACAACTGGATCAGTGAGTATATTCCCGTACCCACTGACCCGAAGCAAGTCAGTAAAATTCTCACCTCGATCGGTCTTGAAGTGGAATCCCTTGAAAGCTATGAAAGCGTACCCGGCGGCCTTCGCGGTCTGATCGTGGGCGAAGTGCTGGACTCTGTGCCCCACCCCGGTGCGGACAAATTAAAACTCACTATTGTGGGCATTGGCAATGGGGCAACGTTGCGGATCGTATGCGGCGCCCCAAACGTCAGCAAGGGTCAGAAGGTAGTTGTTGCGCCCGTTGGAGCGACCATTCATCCAGTCAGGGGTGAACCAATGACGATGAAAACCGCCAGGATCAGGGGCGAAGAAAGTTTTGGGATGATATGTGCAGAAGATGAAATTGGTGTGGGCAACAGCCATGAAGGAATTATTATTCTTCCCCCGACGGTGCCAGTGGGCTCGGCAGTGTCGGAATACTACCAGGTTTACACCGACTGGATCTATGAGATCGGCCTCACACCAAATCGCATGGACGCTATGAGCCATTATGGTGTGGCACGGGATGTTTGTGCTTATTTGACCCACCACCTGCAAAAAAATATTGAGGTCAAAAATGTTTTCGACACTGATCTGCCAGTGGAGGAAGGTCTGAGACCCTACGATGTAATTATTGAGAATCCCACTGCATGTCGCAGATTCAGCGGCGTTCGCCTCGATGGAATCACAGTAGGTCCCTCACCGAAATGGCTGCAGGAAAAGCTGCGTTGTATTGGTCTTCGACCTATCAATAATATAGTTGACATTACCAATTTCATTCTTCACGATACCGGACAACCGCTGCATGCATACAATGCGGATCTGATCGCTGGCAACAGGATCATCGTCGGCACTCTCACGAAGGGGAGCATCTTTACCACGCTTGATGAAAAAGAAAGGAAACTGGATGCTGAAGATTTAATGATTTGTGATGGCGAGAAAAAAGGAATGTGTATTGCGGGTGTTTTTGGCGGAGCGCACAGTGGGGTGACTGCTACAACTACTAATATATTCCTGGAAAGCGCCTGGTTTCATCCAGTGTCGATCAGGAAGACTTCGTTCCGGCACGGGCTGCGTACGGATGCCGCCCAGCGGTTTGAAAAGACAGTGGACATTGGCAATACGGTGAATGTATTGAAACGGGCGGCTGCCATGATTCTTCAAATCGCGGGAGGACGGCTGTCATCGGCCGTTACAGACATCTATCCGGATCCGGCACCCCGGAATAAATTGTCGGTCAGGTATGCGTACATTGACAGGCTGAGTGGAAAATCATATGACCACGGCGTGGTTAAATCCATATTAAAAAGCCTTGGGTTCGGAATTGTAAAGGATGATGAAGTGATGCTGAACCTGGAAGTGCCTTATAGTAAGCCTGACATCAGTTTGCCTGCTGATATAGTTGAAGAAGTCATGCGCATTGATGGCCTTGACAATGTGCAGATCCCCGGGTCAATGACCATCACTCCATCATCGGGTGCGCGAAATTTAGGGGAGTCGCTCCGTGAGAAGGTGGCGGGATACCTCGTCGGTGCAGGCTTCCACGAGATATTCACCAACTCGATCACCAATGCCGCTTATTTTGGTGAGCAGGAACTGAAATCCGGCGTAAGGATGTTGAACAACCTTAGCGCCGTACATAATATCATGCGGCCCTCCATGCTGGAAACGGGCCTGGAGTCACTTGCATTTAATTTCAACAGGAAGAATACCAATCTGCGCTTTTTTGAATACGGCAGGGTATATCATCAGGATGCGGCACTGAAATATAAAGAGGATGAACACCTGGCGCTATACCTTTCCGGAAATTCTCAGGAAGGAACCTGGAAGAACAAGGCAGTGCCCTCGGACCTGTATCAGCTCAAGGGGCTGACGGAAGCCATTCTGAGACTATGTGGTTTTAACGACCTCAGATGGGAAACCGGCGAGGCCGGAAAATTAAGCGCCAGGCTGGTATTGCTGTCGGGAAAAAGTAAACTAGCCGAAACAGGCACGGTCAGCGGGAAAATGCTCCATTCATTCGATATCCGGCAGGAAGTGTTTTTTACTGACATCTACTGGAACGAGGTCCGTTCGGGTTCCAAATCCGACACGCTGCTTTTTCAACCACTGCCAAACCAGTTGCCGGTTTACCGCGACCTGGCGATGATCGTTCCGGCTTCGCTTGCTTTTGCCGCCGTAGAGTCGGCTATCGGAAAAATAAATCTTGCCAAATTAAAGGGGGTCCGGCTTTTCGATGTTTTTGAAAGTGAAAAACTTGGAAAAGGGAAGAAATCACTTGCGATAAATCTTACCTTTCTTGATGAGGAAAAAACTTTAACTGACCGCGAAATAGACGAGATGATGAACAGGATCATACTTATCTTAGAAAAGGATTTGGATGTCGAGATCAGGAAGGGAGGCAATTAAAAATGATCAAATGAATCCGCAAGAGCAAATCAAAAGTATCAGTGAGAAGCTTCAGCTTTTACTAAAAAGATATGAGACTTTGCAACTGGAGAATGAACGGTTGATGGCTGAACTGATGCCTGCAAAAAAACGCGAGATTGGCTTGATGAACCAGATCACGGCACTTGAGGAGAAAGTGATGGTGCTAAAGGTTTCCGCAGGCACAATGGATGAGGCCGAGAAGAGGGAACTGGACAAAAAGCTGCATGTCTATCTAAAAGAGATAGATAAATGCATAGTGATGCTCAGTGAGTGATCAGACTCTTTTTACGATCCGGAGCCTTAGTTGGTCTTCGCCTTGCGATAGTTCGAGGGTGTAGACGCCATAAGGCAGATCGTTGAGGCCTTTCCAGACGACTTCTGTTTCGTTGTGGGCAAAGGTGGTTTCCAGTTCACTGCAAACGCTCCCCTGGTCGTCACGCAGGACGGCTCTCAGGAAATCCTGGGATCGGGCAACTAGTTCAAACTGGAGGGAATCGATGAAAGTGGATGACTTGACTTTAGCAATCATAGGGGTGAAAATTGGTTGTTCATAGAGGTTAGGTACCATTGTAGGATATCTGGATTAAAAGACGGTGCTCGGATTCGTCGTTAAATTTAATATTCGCTTTTCAAAAATGCAAGTTATGGAGACACTAATTCCTATAAATGTGCTGGTTGGAGACCGTACTTACCGGGTCCGTATCGAGCCCGAAAATGAAGAAATCGTCCGCAAAACAGTAAAAACGATCAATACCAAGCTGATCGAGTTCAAGACCAACTTCTCCGGCAAAGACATGCAGGACTATATTGCCATGGTGATCCTTTGGTATGCCACTACCGCCACAGGTGATGAAAACGGTGCCGGATACACGAAAGAGGTGTCTGAAAAATTCAACGTTTTGGAATCCCTTCTCGACAAAGCCCTTCAAAAATAACGGGTTATGAGGGGTTGTTTTTCGTATTTTCGCAAATTGAAAGAAATTTGGAACAATATGAAGAACAATCTAAAATAGCTCATAGCCAATGGAACCGAACCTTATAGCGTATATAATCGGAGGTGTAGCATTAATTATAGGAATCATAGTCGGCAAACTCTTATTTGCCAAGAATACACAACAACGGATCCAGGAAGCAGACAACCAGGCCAAACGGATCCTTAGTGACGCACAGTTGCAGTCAGAAACACTCAAGAAAGAGAAATTACTGGAGGCCAAAGAGAAGTTTGTTCAGATGAAGGCTGAACATGACCGGGAGGTACTGGACAGGAACCGCAAGATCGGAGACTCAGAGAACCGCGCCAGGCAGAAAGAACAGGGAATAACCCAGAAACTGGAACAGCTTGAGAGGCAGTCCAAAGACAACGACACCATCAAAGAAAACCTCTCGCGCCAGATCGACGTGGTGAACCTCAAGCGTACGGAACTGGAAAAACACCAGGAAGAACATATCCGCAGGCTGGAAAAAATAGCCGGACTGACTGCGGAAGAAGCCAAAACACAACTGATAGAGAGCCTCAAACAGGAGGCGCATACCCAGGCCCTTTCCATCCAGCAGGAAATTGTTGACGACGCCAAACAAAGGGCAAACAAGGAGGCCAGGAAAATCATCATTCAGTCGATCCAGCGCACAGCAGCGGAACAGGCAATAGAAAATGCCATCACCGTTTTCAATCTCGAAAGCGATGAGATCAAGGGGCAGATCATTGGCCGGGAAGGCCGTAATATCAGGGCCATCGAAGCTGCCACAGGAGTTGATCTCATTGTTGACGACACCCCGGAAGCCATCATTCTTTCATCTTTTGATCCCTTGCGCAGGGAAATTGCCCGACTCAGCCTCCAGCGCCTGGTGTCTGATGGAAGGATTCACCCCGCCCGGATCGAGGAAGTTGTGGAAAAGACCAAAAAACAGATCGAGGAACAGGTTATAGAGATCGGTGAAAGAACGGTTATCGAACTGGGCATTCATGGACTACACAAGGAACTGGTCAGGATTGTTGGGAAGATGAGGTTCAGGTCGAGCTATGGGCAAAACCTGCTGATGCACAGCCGCGAAGTTGCCAATATCTGCGGGATCATGGCCTCAGAACTGGGTATGAACGCGAAACTGGCCAAGAGAGCGGGCCTTCTCCATGACATCGGCAAGGTGCCGGACGAGGAAACCGAGCTCAGCCATGCCCTGCTCGGTGCCAAACTAGCTGAAAAATATGGCGAGAATCCTGCGGTGGTCAATGCCATCGGGGCCCACCACGACGAAATGGAAATGCAATACGTGATCTCTCCCATCGTGCAGGCCTGTGACGCCATCAGTGGCGCCCGTCCGGGTGCCCGCAGGGAGATCATGCAGCAATACCTAAAGCGAATCAAGGACCTGGAAAACCTTGCCATGTCCTATACGGGCGTAGAGAAGGCATATGCCATCCAGGCGGGAAGGGAACTGAGGGTGATCGTGGAGTCGGACAAGGTTACGGATTCGGATTCGGACAGGCTTTCCTTTGAGATTGCCCAGAAGATCCAAACCGAGATGACCTTCCCCGGACAGATCAAGGTCACGGTAATCAGAGAGAAAAGGGCAGTAAATGTGGCCCGGTAAACCGTTTAATCGTCGAAAAAGAAAAAAATTTGCAGGAGAATCGTGGGAGGTTTTAAGTTTTAACTTTTGAATTTTCTTCACTACCTTCGCCACCCTTAAAAACAAGTAGCCATGAACCACGCAGTTCAGTTTGTACACGATCAGTTGACCAACAAAAAGGTGTTTCCGGCATTCAAAGCCGGGGATAATATTACAGTTAACTACAAGATCGTTGAAGGAGGTAAGGAACGTATTCAGAGCTTCCGTGGAGATGTGATAAAGAGACAGGGAACGGGGCAGACCGCCAGTTTCACCGTAAGAAAAATTTCTGACAGCATAGGAGTTGAAAGAACTTTCCCGATTTTTTCTCCCAATATCGACTCGATCGAGTTGAACAAGAGTGGAAGAGTAAGGCGTGCAAAACTTTATTTTCTTCGGGGAAGGAGTGGAAAAAGCGCCAGGATCAAGGAAAAAAGGATGGCAACCACCACTGCCCACAATTAATACGACTTAATCTTTGTTTGAAGCGGGAACTATTGTTCCCGCTTTTTTTATTCTGCGAAACTCAAACCAAAAATGTCTTAATTTCGTTAGTCTAACTACAAATCAATGCTCATGCTAGTTACAGTTATTAATACCTTACTGATGATCGCGATGCCTGGTGGAACTGAATGGCTCCTGATCGTCCTTGCTGTCCTGATTCTATTTGGTGGCCGCAAGATTCCAGAATTCATGCGTGGCATCGGTAAAGGCATCCGTGAATTCAACGATGCGAAAAGCAACGTGAAGAAAGAAATCGAAGAAGGAATGACCGAAAAAGACGCTGCGAAAGAAAAGCAATCAACAACAGTTCAGCCTTAATCTAACTTCTTCCTTCCGCTGTTCACAGCCGACTGAATTCTCTTTGTTCAGGTACGACTCAATACAACAATACCATTCAAGTCTATTGGATGGCAGCAGCACCTGTTTGGGCGCGGTAGAATACTATCTGCAACAGATACGGGAAAAATCAAACCTCAATGCCTATGTGCGGGTGTATGAGGAGGAAGCCCTCATCCTGGCTAGTCAGCTCGATGAAAAAAGGTTGTCGGGTGGAAAGACCGGCAAGCTTCATGGTGTGATCATTTCCATCAAGGATGTGCTCTGTTACAAGGATCATCAGGTAACTGCAGCCTCAAAAATCCTTGACAATTTCCATTCAATTTATAACGCCACCGCCGTTCAACGACTGATCGACGAAGAGGCCATCATCATTGGCCATACCAATTGCGATGAATTCGCGATGGGTTCATCCAGCGAAAACTCATTTTACGGCCCCGTGCTTAACGAGATCGACCAGGAACGGGTGCCCGGGGGTTCATCGGGCGGATCAGCGGTTGCGGTGCAGGCAGGTCTATGCATGGTAAGCCTGGGAACGGACACCGGAGGTTCGGTACGACAGCCCGCTGACTTCTGCGGCATCGTGGGATTCAAACCCTCCTATGGCACGATTTCCCGCTACGGCGTGATCGCCTATGCCTCCTCGTTTGACCAGATTGGCATATTTGCCCGCAATATCCCAGATGTTGAAACCGTACTCCAGGTGATCGGGGGTCCCGACGGGTTCGATGGAACCGCAAACCGTGACCCACTGCCCCCGGCAACGGAAAACTTCACCAGCAACCGGAAACTCAGGATCGCCTGGTTCAACCAGGCCCTCGACAGCCCCGCTCTCGACCCCGAGATTCGCGAAGGATTGTTGAGACTGATCGGGCAACTGAAGGCTCAGGGGCACGAGGTCCGGGGAGTTGATTTCGAGTTCCTCGATTACATAGTACCAGCATATTATGTGCTTACCACGGCGGAGGCCTCTTCGAACCTGGCCAGATATGACGGCATCCGTTATGGTTTCCGGGATGTGGATAAAAATCAGGATCTGGCAGATCTTTATAATAATACGCGGTCGAATGGCTTCGGAAAAGAGGTGAAGAGGCGCATTATGTTGGGTACTTTTGTGCTAAGCGCGGGTTATTACGATGCGTATTTTACTAAGGCTCAACAGGTAAGAAAACTATTGGTCGACAAAACCAACCTGATATTCAGCGACTTCGACGTGCTGATTTTTCCCACTGTGCCAGGCACCGCTTTTCGGATCGGAGAAAAAATGACGGACCCAGTTGCTATGTATATGGCTGACATTTTTACAGTTTTTTCCAATTTAACCGGGGTTCCAGCCATATCATTACCGCTTTATTGGCACAATAATGGATTACCTTATGGTGTCCAGATTATGACTAACCGATATTCTGAGTTATCTTTACTCAGCTTATCCAGTCAATGGATGCAGCAGTTCAGGGAACACGGTAATGAAAAACCCAAACCTTCGACCCCGGTTTCCCACTGATGCTTTCTCCCGCTATCCTCTGTTAAGATCATCATCTATTTAATCCATCCCTTCGGTCGGTATTTGTTATCATAAAGAACAGATGATGAAACTGAGTTGTATTTTTATTTACTTACTGGCTTTGCTATGCCCGGCCTTCCTGATCGCTGGAGAACAGACTACCAGCCTTCCCGACCGCCCGAAAACGGCTGCTATGGCAAAAGACACCGTAGAAACACCGGCCACGGTTATTGGCAGGGTCACGGGTCCTGAAATTGAAGCACTTAATATCATTGAAAATGAGGCGATCAATTCAAAAATGATCCGCCTTAATCCCCTTGCGCTGAGCTTTGTAACATCTTACATGAGCAAGAACAAATCGATCATCAATTTAAAGGATTGGGGCCTACCCTACTTTAATCTGATGGACAGGATTCTTGAAGAGCATGGCCTGCCCATTGAACTGAAATATCTGGCCGTAATCGAATCCAAATTGAAATCGAAGGCAGTTTCAGGCGCTGGCGCTGCAGGACCATGGCAATTGATGCCCGTTACGGCGAGGGACCTTGGATTAAAAGTAAACAAGTCGCGCGATGAACGCCTGGACTATGCCAAGAGCACACAAGCGGCAGCCAAATACCTAAAATATTTGTATGGAGAGTTCCATGATTGGTTGTTGGTGATCGCCGCGTATAATGGCGGACCCGGGTATGTGTATAATGCCATCAAAAGAAGCAAGAGCCGCAACTTTTGGGAACTTCAGTACCTGCTTCCTGCCGAAACAAGGAATCACGTAAAAAAATTCATCAGCACTCATTATATCTTCGAGGGACAGGGAGGCATCACCACGCTGACGAGGTCCGAAGCCACCGAACAGATTGGTGCACTCGCGGGGTATCTCTTCAACAGAAAGTTGTCGGCCGAAGAGCTCAACGAATCCAGGACAACCACTATTTCAGGCAAATACAGAGCACAGGTTATTGCCAAGTACATCAATATGGACAACAAGGATTTCAGCAGATACAATCCGATGTTTGACAAGATCATCACCGAAAGCGAAGGAATATATGATCTGAGGCTTCCGTCAAAACAAATGGAATTGTTTCTTGCGAATAAATATCCAATTTTGAATGAATCGGTACAGACTTTGCTAAAGGAAGAAGATGGTGAAAATGACCCTGGGAAATTGCAAACCGCTACTGCGATAAAATAATTTACGTTCTGTTTGTGTTCACTAATGAAAGGTATTGGCTCTGCCAATGCCTTTTTTATTTGTACCTATACTCTTCGTCGACGGAGGCTTTGTGCCCGCAAATATTTACGTCAGTACGAAAAAACGGAGAATCGTTTGGATTTATCCGGGAAGTACAGGTGTCTCGAACAGTGCGTTCCTGATCACTTCTGCCTTTAACTGACATTCTTCATATTCTGCTTCGGCGTCGCAGTTGTAAGTAATGGCTGAACCGGCCTGGAAAGAGAGATAATCCGTTTTCTGGTTGTAGAGGACAGTTCGGATCACCACATTGAAATCGAAATCGCCCGCGGGATCCACATACCCGATGGATCCGGAAAAAAGCCCGCGCGCGCTTCGTTCATATTTCTCAATTAGCTGCATTACACTTTTCTTCGGAGCCCCCGTCATGGAACCCATGGGGAAGGTGGCTTTCAGCGCATCGGTCCAGGCAGCATCGGGCCTGATTTCACCACTAACGGTGGAGATCATCTGAAAAACCTGGGGAAATGCATAGACCCGGCAAAGCTCGTCCACTTTTACCGTTCCATTTATGCATATCCTCGACAGGTCATTCCTCACCAGATCTACTACCATGATGTTCTCGGCCCTTTCTTTCTGACTGTTCTCCAGTGCGAGGCGATTCATCCTGTCATTGTCTTTATCATTGAGGTCCCTTGGTGCCGTTCCCTTGATGGGTTGGGAAAAGAGGCGGTTGCTTTTCTTGGTCAGGTAGCGTTCGGGGCTCGCACAAAGCGCATAACGATAGCCATTGCGGTAAAAGGCAGAAAAAGGATTTGGTGAATTCCTGCTCAGGCGCTGATAGAGCTGCATGGGATCGAGTTTTACAGTGGCGTAAAATTCCTGGCAGAAATTAAGCTCATAACAATCACCACGCAAGATATGTTGCCGCAGGAGGTTGATGGTTTGGATGTATTCGTCCCTGTTTATGCGGCCGTAGACACTTATCCCCGAAGGAGAGCCAGCGGCGGTTTCGGTTGTGCCCTGCCGTAATAGATCGTCATAATGCTGCTGATGAGTTTCGTCCCTGACCCCAATCTGCAATTCGTTGCCCGAAATTTTCATGATCACCTGGGGCACAAAGAAAAACATGTCATCGAAGCCTATGTTGTCGGGGTGTCGGGAATCAAGAACCTCTATTTCATTCTTGAGGTCATAAGCCAGGTGCCCAAATAGCCAGTCCTGCTGTTGATTGTAAAAATCAGCCACGCTATTAAAAGCATTGCCGGCCTTCGCAGAGAAAGAGTGGAGAACCCCGGCAGCCGCCAGGCATTCAACATCAGAAGTATTTGAAAGGTATTGATGGGTATCGAGAAAAACACAGACGTCAAACTGGTTTGCCCAGGTCAACATCCGTGTTTTTGTTTGCTGAAGGTCAGCTATGGGGAATGAAATAAATTTTCTGGACAATCTGATTTTGCCAACCCTGATTAATAATCGTCTTCATCATCATCCGAACCTGAATCATTGAACAGGTCGAGGTCCTTGAAGTCGGGATCCAGGGAGAGGTCGTCTTCCTCGCCGCCCTTGCCCACTTTTTTACCGGTGCCCGGCACTGCCTTTTTAGTTTTTGACTTCGGCAGGTCAAATTCTTCAAAGTCGGGGTCCCATGAGTCGTCCTCTTCGGGCTTGTCCCATTCATCCACTTCATCGGCCTCGGAATCATCGTCGTCGTCCTCGTCATCACCTTCCTTACCCTTACTGGCGGTAGTCTTTGATCCGGATTTTTTTGCTGGTGCTTTAGGAGCATCCTGCTCGTCATCATCATCCCCATCTAATTCGTCATCTTCCAATTCCTTCTTGGATTTGGTTACAGGTTTCTTAGGGGGTTCCTTTGGAGATTTAGGATCAGTTTTTCCCGCGGGCTTTTTATCAGATTTTGCCATACTCTGGTAATATTGTGCTGTAAAATTTCAGCGAAGTTTTTAAACCTCCAAACTTTTTTTCCACTTTATTTTCCCGCCCGTTTACCGGACCGTGATCAGTTGATCTCTTCCCGGGCCATTGGAGATATAAGTGATATCCACCCCAAGGTACTGGTTGATGAACGCAACATAGGATTTCATTTCATCAGGCAGGTTTTCCGGGGTGGTAATGGAGGTAATATCCTTGTTCCAGCCGTTAAAACTTTTTAAAACAGGTTGAATATCCAACCGGGTCATCTGAAAGGGAACCTGATCGGTGGGCTCGCCATTGATATTGTAGGCGGTACAAACCTGCAGCTCCTGGAATGCATCCAGGACGTCGGCCTTGGTCATGATCAGTTTGGTTACACCATTGATCATGCAGGTAAATTTCAGGGCCACCAGGTCGATCCACCCACATCTGCGGGGCCGACCGGTGGTAGCGCCGAACTCCTGGCCCACTTTTCGGAGTTCTTCTCCTGTGGCATCATGAAGTTCAGTGGGAAAGGGACCACCGCCAACACGGGTACAATAGGCCTTTGTGACACCCATTACGTCCCTGATCTTCTGCGGAGCAACGCCGAGTCCTGAGCAGACACCTGCCGAGATGGTGTTTGAGGAGGTGACGAAGGGGAAGGTGCCAAAGTCAACATCGAGCATAGTGCCCTGTGCGCCTTCGGCTAACACCTTTTTACCCTGGCTGATCTGGTCATTGATGAAATATTCGCCATTTACGATCTTGAATTGACGCATGAAGTCCAGTCCATCCAGGAATTCTTCCTCCCATTCGTGAATGTCCTCATTGAAATTCATGCTGTCGAGCAGTTTCTGGTGTTTGAGCCGCAGCTTGATATAATGCGAAGTGAAGTTTTTGTCGAGCAGGTCTCCCACCCTGATTCCGTTCCTGCCGGTCTTGTCCATGTAAGCGGGCCCGATGCCTTTGAGGGTGGATCCTATCTTATCATTCCCTTTAGACAGTTCCGAGGCCTTGTCGAGGGCGCGATGAGTGGGTATGATCACATGGGCACGCTGCGCAATGAAGAGGTTTTTGCGGAAATCGGACACATAAGGTTTGACGGATTCGCACTCTCTTTTGAGCGTAACCGGGTCGAGCACGACGCCGTTGCCGATGAGGTTGATCTTGTTCTCGTGGAAGATCCCTGAAGGGATCTGGTGCAGGACGATCTTTTTACCCTGAACGTATAAAGTGTGGCCGGCATTGGGTCCGCCCTGAAAGCGTGCGACGACATCGTATTGAGGTGCGAAATAATCGACAATCTTTCCTTTCCCTTCGTCGCCCCATTGAAGACCCAAGATTACATCAACCATGTATTGTGTTTTTGAAAAAGCAGCAAAAGTAGTCGAATCCCATTAAAATCACTCAACTGTTTCGGTGTCATACCGGTCTATCGTTTCTATGCCGGGCAGGCGTTTCAGACGGTCCACGAGGTCATCGAGTTCTTCCCTGTCGTGTACATAAATGCGCACATTGCCATAGAAGACACCTTCCTTTGCCTCGATCGTCATCGCATTAATATTCATCTTCATTTCTCCGGAGATGAGGTTGGTGATCTTGTGTATTACGCCAACGTCGTCGAGGCCAACGATCTTCAGACCGGTAAGGAAAGAGATTTCTTTGTTTTTTGCCCATTTTGTCTTCACCACCCTGTGGCCATAGTTAGCCATGAGTTTGGCGGCATTGGGGCAGTTGGTCCGGTGGATGGTTAAACCTTTGCCAGTGGTCACGAAACCAAACACATCGTCGCCCGGTATGGGCTTACAACAGTTGGCAAGGTTGTATACGATCCTGTCGCTGCTCTCACCAAAGATGATGAGCTCCGCGTCTTTTTTATGGGCAGCTGCATGCTCGATTTTAGGTTCGATGACCGGTTTCACTGGTTTTGGCGGTTCTATGCGGTCGCCAAATACCTGGAATTCGGGCATTTCTTTCAGGCCGATGTTTTTGATGGCGACCTGGTAGAAAAGGTCGAGGGCCGAAGTCAGTTTATAAAAACCAGCAAGCACGTCCACATTGTGTTGGTTGTACGCGGCACCCATACCTTCGAGTTTGCGCTGCACCATATACTTGCCTTCGTCTGCTACTTTTCTCTTTTCTTCCTTCAGTGCGTCCTTGATCTTGGCCTTCGCCTTGGCAGTGACCACGATGTTCAGCCAGTCTTCCGAAGGTTTCTGTTTGCCCGAGGTGATGATCTCTATCTGGTCGCCGCTGCGCAGTGGGTGGCTGATAGGGACCAGTTTATGGTTCACCTTGGCCCCGATACATTTTGAGCCGACAGCGCTGTGAATAGCGAAGGCAAAATCCAGGGCGGTCGATCCAACGGCGAGCATCTTTACGTCGCCCTTGGGAGTATACACATAAATTTCTTCGGTGAGGAAACTTGTCTTAAAATCCTGCAGGAAGTCCACAGAGTCGCCATCCTGGTTGCCTAACACTTCGCGGATCTGCTGAAACCAATTATCAAACCGGTTTTCGTCGCTGGCGCCTTCCTTGTATTTCCAGTGGGCGGCTAATCCCTTCTCCGCGATCTCGTTCATCCTCTTTGACCTTATCTGAATTTCCACCCATTTACCCTGGGGGCCCATTACGGTAGTATGCAGGGCCTCGTACCCATTTGCCTTGGGATTGCTGAGCCAGTCACGCAGCCGCTCAGGAGAAGGTGTGTATTCGTCTGTAATGAAGGAATAAACTTTCCAACAGTCTTCCTTTTCCTTGTCCGGGGTCGAGTTGAGGATAACACGGATGGCGAAGAGGTCATAAACTTCCTCGAACTCCACGCCTTTTTTTTTGATCTTGTTCCAGATGGAATGGATGCTTTTAGGTCGTCCGAAGATCTCAAAATTGAAACTTCCTTTTTCGAGTTTCTCGCGGATAGGCCGGATGAACTCGTTGATGTACCTCGACCTTTCTCTTTTCGTTTCCGAGAGTTTGCGGGCGATTTCACGGTAGGCCTCGGGTTCCAGGTACTTCATAGAGAGGTCTTCCATCTCTGTCTTAATGGTGTAGAGACCCATGCGGTGCGAGAGCGGGGCATAGACGTAAACCGTTTCCGAAGCGACCTTTAATTGCTTTTCTCTCTTCATACTGTCGAGGGTGCGCATGTTGTGCAGCCGGTCGGACAATTTGATTAGGATCACCCTTGGGTCATCGGTGAGGGTAAGCAGGATCTTCCTGAAATTTTCAGCCTGTTGGGAGGCGGTGACGTCGATTACATTGGAAATTTTTGTCAGCCCGTCCACGATTCGGGCAATCTCATTGCCAAATACTTTTTCGATGTCTTCGAGGGTAACGTCTGTGTCCTCGACCGTGTCGTGGAGGAGGCAGCAGATGGTGGAGCGCACGCCAAGGCCGATCTCTTCGACGCAGATGCGGGCCACGGCCAGTGGGTGGAGGATGTAAGGCTCACCGCTTTTTCTGCGCATGGTCTTGTGAGCATCGGCAGCCATTTCAAATGCCAGGCGCAACAATTCTTTGTCGCCTGGTTTTAATTTGGGTTTCAGGGATCTCAGCAGTGCCCGGTATTCCCTGATGATCAGCTTTCGTTCCTGTTCGGGGGTAAGGTTGTATTTTGGCAGCGCTGCTACGGTATCCATGCCTTACAAATTTACAACAGTTAAAAATGAAAAATGTAAAATGAAAACCTGGTCATGATGTTCTTCGAAGCTGTTCACGATCGAACACAATACATCACTAAGAACATTTTTAACTTTTAATTTTTGATTTTTAGTTTCTTATGGTTCCGCGCCTTCCGGAAAAGAAAAAACCGCCTCCCAACGCGGGAGACGGTCTAAGAGAAGAGAAAAACACTAATTAATGTCCCAGAACAATTTGGTCTCTACTTCATCACCACCGATCTTGGCAGCAGCACTTGTGTAGCTTCCACCATTCACCTGTTGTTCATTTGCGGGATAGGTTAACCTGTTTGGAAAACCTGAGATGGCATCCTGTGCGAGTGAGAACGCGGGATAATCCAGTCTCCTGAACTCCAGCCATGACTCATAAGCCCTGTTATAAAAGGCAAGCCATTTCTGAGTTCCTATTTTCTCCTTCCAATCGCCGGTTGCTGTGGCATAGGCTACAGTTGCCTGACCCAAATAAGTGTCAGCTTCTGCTTCCGTACCGCCCCAATAGACGATGGAGGATCTGATCGCATTTTCATAATGTTCAGCCGGAGTTCCGGTTACTGAAAACCCTCTTTCGATGGCCTCCGCTCTTAAAAATTCCACTTCGGAAAAATCCAGTACAGCGTAAGGTGCATTGGCATTGCTCACTTTGTCACTGGGTCGGGAATAATCAGAGAGAGGGTTCACCCTTCCCACAACTCCGCCGACATAATCTCCGGCGTTGTTAGTAGAGAAAAATTGTGACTTCCTGGGATCATTATTAGCGATCAGGTTGTTCATCAGTTCCTCAGAAGCGATGTAATCACCCCGCTGACCAAGAACGATATCATCATACAATGGATTACTGTTTGGTGGGGCATCCAGGTACTGCAGGATAACGTCGTCATCAGAAGAAGCGAGTGCGCCCGCTTCAGCAGATTCGACGGCGGCCTGTGCAGCAGCGGGGTCCACATCAGCGAGGGTCATACCTATTCTCATTTTCAGGGAATTGGCAAATTTCACCCATTTGGCCATGTCGCCACCGCCAAGCAGATCCTGTTCCTTGCTAAAGCCGGCAGAGCCGGGCGTGATCATGGCAATGTCATTTGTCAGCCTGTTCAGCAGATCAGTTGTAATTCCGGCTGCATCGTCATATGCCGGAAATACTATACTATCCACCGCCAGAGCCTGCGTGTACGGCACGTCGCCATAAGTGGTAACCAGTATGCTGAAGGTCAGCACTTCGGTGATGTCAATTACGGCGAGTTGGTTGGCTCTTGTAGCGGCGTCGATCTCCACCTCGGGAAGTGCATTAACCACTCCAATAGCGTTGTTCAGATCGGCCAGTACATCACGGTACATTCTTGTCCACCAGTTATCAGGAATTCTTCTGATGAAGAAATCATACTGAGCTTCATCCTGGTAGGTAGTCATCGCCCACTGTTTCGTAGTAAAGCGGAAGACATTGGTATTAACACTGGCGCTGGCAAGGCCATCCACCAGGTTGACGGTTGAATTGGCCAGCAGTGTGCCCGCAGGGACGACCGCCGGATTTTTCGTTTCCTCATTGTATGTATCGATATGCTTTGTGCAGGCCGTGAAGATCAATGCCGGCAAAGCGCATAACCACAGTATCTTTTTCATGAACGAGAATTTAGAGTGACAATTTTAAATTGAATCCAAAGAAACGGGGAGTGGGATAAGCACCACTCTGTATGCCCTGAATATTTCCGCTTGACAAGTTTTCTTCGGGATCAGAATCGGGAAGATTCTTATGAATGATCCAGAGGTTCCTGCCGATCAGCGAAAGTTCAATTGCTTTGAATGCTTTTGTTTTCTGTATAAGAGATGTTGGCAGAGCATAGCTGAGTGTCAGCTCACGAAGCTTGATATAACTGGCGTCGTATACGAACTGCTGAACCGGAACGGCAATTGCAGCGTCTTTCACTACATACAGTGTATTCGGCTTGCCGTCTTCTGTCACACCTGGGAATAAAATTCCGCCGCCATTTTCAGGATCGTCACGTTTGGGATTACCCTTATCGTTAAGGCCGGCCCATTGCTGTGAAATGCCAGTCTGTGCGCCATAATACTGATCAAGTGAAAACACTGATCCACCCTGTCTCATGTCAATAAGGAAACCGAGGCTGAAATTCTTGTAGCGCAAGGTATTGTAAACACCTCCCGTCCAGTCAGGATTCACATTTCCCAGTACATTGGTAGTAGTGGTAGTTTGCATATAGTATCCGGCGGCGCTGACAAGTTTCTGTCCGTTCAGTGTCCTGATCGCCTTGCCCTGGAGTGTACCATAAGGCTGGCCAACTGTAGCATTGACGCTGATACCACCCTGGGTAGTTGCCAATGAAAGATTCTTAGCCGTGTCGAAAAGGCTCATAACGATATTCCTGTTCCTTGTCCAGTTAATGGTGATATCCCAACTGAAGTCCGGTGTAGTAACCGGTTTTCCGGAAAGGGTCAGTTCAACACCCCTGTTGCGGAGCTCACCGGCATTCACATACTTGCTGGAATAGCCAGTCGCTGTTGAAGTGGTAACAGGTATGATCTGCTCAATTGAGTTGGTTTGGTATACTGATGCAACGAGGCTGATCCTTCCCCTCAGAAAACCGAGTTCCAGGTTGGCTTCGCGTGTGGTCAGCTGTTCAGGTTTCAGGAAGCGATTATTCCTTGAATTGGGAAGCGAGTAGAGGATAGCCGATCCGAAAGGTGACAGGGCTAAGCCCGTGGCATCTGTGGTTGCATAGGCATCCTTGATACTGCCCCATGGAGCATCGTTGGCTACGATGGCATAGTTGACACTCACTTTGCCGATGTTCAGCCAATCCAGCGATTCGAGGTGCTTGGAAAATAACCAGCTACCTGAAATACCCCAGTAGTTATAGGCATTTGCATCAACGGGTAAAGCGGAAGAACGGTCACGGCGGTAAGTTCCATCCAAGGTGAGGAACTCGTCGTAAGTGAGGGTCAGTCCACCGAAGTAACCATCAACGCGTTTGGGTTCGTATCTTTCGATAGGTGCAGACACAGGACCCGCAGAGTTGGCAACTGCAAAATAATTGTCGATTACCATTCCACCATTTGTCCCTGACTTGGTAGAAGTGACCAGGTTCTTACGGAGGTTCACACCCGCAAGTGCAGTCAACTTTAATTTCTCCGTCAAATCTTTATTGAAGGTTCCGATGAGGTCAAAATTCGTTTCGTTGTAGGTTCTGTCGAAGCGGGTGAATGAAGAAACACCATTGCTTCCTACTGCTACTCTTTCATCCTGAGCTTCGGCGTAATTGTCTACTGTCACCCTGGCCATCAGATTGAACCAGTCGGTAATCTTATAGTTCGCGGTGATGTTTCCGAACACCCTGTTCCTTACGTCTGTTTCAAAGTTCTTGTACCTGATCCAGTAATAGTTATCGGTGTATTTAGGATACAGGCCTTCCGGTGTGCTGGGATCAGCCCAGTTCCAGGTGACGTTCTTTCCATTGCGGAAGAAGGCTTCCTTCTGTTCCTGGACGTCCACATTGGTCTGGTACCACTGGCGGAAGTTTTGGTTTACGTTCTGTCCGCTGTACCCTGTACCATATCTTCCTTTACCATCAATACGGGTGTAGTTGATGTTGGATGAAACAGTGAGGCGGTCGGTCAGTTTGTAGCTCAATCCGAAGTTCACCAGGTTTTTTAATACCCGGCTGTTCGGCAGTGCACCCTTATCATCATTGCGGGTGTAGCCCAATTTTACGGAAGCACGGTCAGAGCCACCCTGGATGAGGATGCTGTTGTTTACTGTGAGACCGGTTTCGTAAAATGTTGTAGGATTGTTATCTGCAGCCACCCATGGTTTCCTGGTATGGAAAAAAGGGCTGGCAGGATCGAAAGCATCCCAATGATAAACCATCAGGTTGGGATCGAATTTGGTACCGTAAGAAGCATCTTCAGATGTCGGTACGACGTAATCCTTTTCGCCATCACCGTCGACGTCGAAAAACAGGAAGCCGTCTTTCTGGTAGGGATCGGAATAACCAGCACCGTATTCCTTCTGGTACTTAGGCATGGTTTCTTTGTCGATCCTGTTCCAAACAACGCCTGAATTAACCACAACTCCGAGGCCTTTTTTGCCGGATTTGGTGGTGATCATGATCACACCGTTAGCCGCACGTGAACCGTAAAGAGCAGTTGAAGCAGCCCCTTTCAGTACGTTGATGCTGGCGATGTCATCAGGATTGATGTCGGCACCTGCGTTACCATAATCATAACCCGAGCGGCCGGTTCTCTGATCAAGGGTGTTGGTGTTGCTGTTGTCTACTGGTACGCCGTCGACAACAAAGAGGGCCTGGTTGTTACCAGTGAGTGACTTGTAACCTCGGATAACCACGTTGGTGGAACTTCCGATTGCATTTCCCTGTCTGATTTCCAGACCTGAAATTTTACCGGAAAGTGCAGCTGCGGCGTTTCCGGTTCTAATACGGGTGATCTCTTCTCCTTTAACTTCCTGGGCTGCATAAGGCAGTGTGTTCTTACTACGTTGGATACCCAGGGCGGTGACAACCACCTCGTCCATCATAGCATTTGAATTCTGCAACCTGACTTTCACAGCTGCAGCAGCCGGTACATCATAAGCAGTAAAACCAATCGCCGCAATATTCAGGGTAGAGCCTGGATTTACGAGGATTCTGAAATTTCCGGCATCATCTGCTGCGACTGCATTTGATGTCCCTTTCTCCGTGATTGTAGCGCCCGGGACAGCATCTCCCCTGCTGTCGAGCACCTTGCCGATCACTGCAAACCTCTGTTGGGCGAACGCCGTCTCCAGAAGTAAGCACATCAGACTTAAGAGCATTGTTTTTCTCATAAAACTTGTTTTTGATATATAATTGGGTTGACCGTAAACTATTTGATGCATCATTGGGTAACCTGGACTGACGATGGCATGGCAAGTAAAACAACGTAGCGGTAGGGATGATTGGATAAATAGACTGACGAACGCAGTCTTTTTCTGGATCAGTGGTTAGGGGGTGAATTCAAAAGTAGGGCATTAATGTTCCCAACAATCAATTCTTTAACATAAATTTAATCGTCATATAATATTGAGTTTAATATCAATATGTAAGGTCCAATTTCTCAGTTGGCTGGATTGTCATTATTCGACCCAATGAAGTGTATTATGAAGAAAATCGACCACAGTTTCTTGGTGCTAATCTGCTACTTTTGCCATCCGGTAAAACGGGACATGCGGGTGTGGCGAAATTGGTAGACGTACCAGACTTAGGATCTGGCGCCGCGAGGCATGGGGGTTCGAGTCCCTCCACCCGCACATTTGGTACTTAGGCGTGCTAAATAAATGTACATCCTGTGGTGCATGAGTCTGCCAGAGGGAGGGTTTCCTCATTGAATAGCAACAATCAGCCGATGAAAACGGGTCTTGCGTAGCGTTTCCTCTCTGGGCAGGTACCCAGTTCTTTCGTATTCCTTAACTTTTAAGTTTTAGCCTTTGACTGCTGAGATGTTGTAAAAATCCCGCTGCCTGCCTGGCGGCGGCGTCGGCAGAGGGCAGTGGAAGTATTTCGGCGCAAAGCCAGTTGTCGTAACCCGCCTCTTCAAGTTTATTAAATATTGCAGTGAAGTCAGTATGTCCATAACCAGGTGCCATCCGGTTGGAATCCGCTACATGGATGTATTTAATGTAGTCAAGATTGTCGGCCAGCCCAACACCCATGTCCACCTCTTCAATATTCATGTGAAAAAGATCCGGCATCAGCGTCAGATTTGGACGGTCGATCTTTTGCAACAGGGCAACCCCCTCTTCAATATTATTTATAAAGTCCGTTTCATAACGGTTGATCGGCTCCAACAGAAGCGTTACTTTCCGTTTTTGTGCATAATCTGCAAGGCCCCTGACTACGGAAATAAACAATTGCTCAACCTCTTCCCGATTGCGCGATCCCACCAATCCCCGGATTCTTCCGATGCTTACCATACCCCCGAAGCAAACACTCAGTTCAATGAACTCCTTGAACAGGGCGATTGCCTCTTCTCTCCTTGAGTGAACTTGGTCTGTCAACATGAGATTGCCGTCTGCGTAAACCTGTCCGGTGGAAATACAGGAAACTTCTATTTGCTCCTCATCGAGCAGTCTTTTTAGTCTTCCGGGATGGATCTCATCCGCTCTCCTCAATGCCAGCTCTACACCCTGGAAGCCCAGCCTGGCCGCCTTCGCAATACTCTCTTCTATTCCTCTGAACACAACGAATGCGGTCGGCAATGCTTTCGAATCAGCAATGGCGATGGACAATTTCATATGGGCCGGTTGTGGATGTTATTTTTTTCCAGTGCCGAAAGCCGGCGTTATATAACTATATACCTGATAACTCAATTCACTCCAGGCGCTTTCTCTGGGGAAACGGTAATCCGGGTAGAGCAATGTTTCGTCAGGAATATGCTTAAGTTTTATTTTGATGGAAGATTTACCCGCTGTAAGGCTGGCAGGCAACAGGTACTCATCATCCCTGAACCGGCGATTAGATGTCTGTACATTATACACCCGCTGATCCAATTCTCCTCTTGGATTTGAATATACACAGGTGTTGGATCCAGCCAGGTACCAGATGCCGGCTGACTTCCATTCTCCACCGGAGGCAGAATCTGCAATCAACACTTCGGCTTTCTGATTTGGGAAGCTATAATCCAGTGTCCGGCGCAACAGCACACCGTTATTTGAAGCATCGATTTTTACGGTAAACTCTGAACTCCCCCTGGTGTGCCGTCCGTCTTCCTTATGGGCAGGATAGATCTCCTTACCCGACAAAGATGAATAATTTTTAATCTTACTGGTATCCATTCCCCATACCTTAACCGGGAACTGGTCAATACCGAGTTCGTACCTTGACTCGATAGATACTACATCGGATGCTTCCGGCGATTGGTATGCATGCTGTTGCTCACTGCCCTGGTTGCCGATGTCGATTTCATCCGTTTTGATCAGCGCGGCTTTGGGCAAACCATACCAGTAAGTGACAGTTTCATAATGTTCTGATGACAGATTTTCTCCGCCATGCTCGAGCTGAATGACGGCGCGCTTGCCAAAGGGCATCAGGTCGGCCAGAAGGAAGCGGTAAGCAGACTGGATCAGGTCCCTGGGATCCCTCGCCGAATCTACTTTGGGGCAGCCGACCGGGTGTCCCGCGAAGGGCAGTGACATGTTCTGACCACCCCAGTAATCGCCGCCTCCGCCCCATTCCTCGGTGCCGGTGCCATAAGCCTGAGGGGTCTTGCTGTCGTCAAAGAAAAACCTTGGGTCTCCTTCGAGTGTGCCCAGCCATCCATCATGTGAGAAAATGAACGAAGTGCCTACGAAATTACCCGACCAGTCTTCCTGTCCTTCGGCCCCCTTTGTATCCAGTAACACCATGTCTTTTCCCAATTCTGGCTGGGGAATGTCTTTATAGGTAGCATGAAAATAAGAGGAATACGCTGCGGCGGTTTTAAGTGGTTCATACCTTATTTCATAATCTATGGATCCGGCATCCGCAGGTAGTCCACCCAATTCAATTTTCGCTGATTTGAAAAAAGGCATTGGGTAATAACAGGCAAGCTCAACTTTATTCGCGGGATAATTGAACCGGATGTTGATCGGGAATCCCTTAACCAGAAATTCTTTCTTGTCTCTGTTGTAAAAAGTTCCGCTGCCGAAAAACAAACTTAGTGGCGCATCAACTGATGGTTCACTGTTCTCATCCCAGGTAATTTTAAGTCTTACCCTTTCCAGGTCCAGGGCCTTGTCAAGTGGCAATGTAAATCTCAAAGCCCTTATCGTAGATGCCCTGGTTCTGATATCTGCAATCACTGCATTTTCTTCGCCAGATTTTACCCGGCCCTTTTTGGTTTTAATATTTTTTGGGGCGATGTCGGTTCCCGCCTTGCCGATCAGGTCAATGACATCCGCATCCGGCTTATCATTAATGTTCCACGATTTTATGGGCTGAGACAATTGCTCCTGGTTGGCAAACTGGTGAAAAATATAATACCCGGTGCCATACCTGGTACGTGAGTATGCCAGACGGGCGGATTTCTCAAAGGGTAGCGGGGTCCAAACCAGGTCGGCTCCCTTCGTAGTACCCCATGTCCAGTTCAATGGTTTCGGAAAGGCGGCTGTTGGTATAAACTCAGAATTACTAATTGACTTCTTAGCGTGCACCGGATCACTGGTTCCTGTTTCCTTAACGATATTATCCTTGCCGTCGATAACATAGTGCCACGGACTTCCATGCCAGTGATTGGTACGGATAAAATACACGATCCCCTTGCCGATCAGGTCCAGGGAAACATTGTAGTCTTCGTCTTTCATAAATAGAAAATGGCTGGCATCCGCTCCTTCGTTGCCACCGGTGCGGTCGTAAGTACTGCGCATATATGCCCTTGCCCCCAGACGTTGATTTGGCCACTGGTCCCACATCCTGTAAGCATCATACCCTACGGGTATTTTTGGCATGCCGGACGAAGAGTTATTTTTAAGTTCCTGCGCCTGAGCCAGCGGGTGTACCAGAATAGCGCTGACCATCAGCAGGACCATTTTTAGAATTTTCATCAACATGTTTTTTAGTAAGTCTGTTAAGTAATTAGTTGTCATCTTCGGGATCGATAGAAGTAAGGGCCGGAATATTGTTGCCATACCCATCATACCCGAAATTCTGATTCAACACGCCCTTGCTGTTCGCGCTGATTGAGTTCTGGGGTATTGGCCAGAGAACATGATAAGGGCTTATCGTGTATTGCTGACCGTTATTTGCCACAACGCCGTCGCGGTAAAAATTGTTTTTTTCGATTACCCAGTCATAATAGAAATTGTCGGCCCCGAAATTGGCTAGTGAATACGTTTTTCCTTTATAAGCTTTCCCCGTCATCGCAAAAATATAGGCGATCCTGGTGAGCTCTGTCTTTCGTGGTTCTTCCCAGTATAATTCGCGGGCCCTTTCACCGAGTACAGTGGAGACGTCAATTTTATTCACGTCCGTGTAAGGGGCACAATTGGCGCGCGTGCGTACCGCATTGATGTCGGCCATCGCCATTTCGGGCTGACCATTCCACCAGTAGGCCTCTGCGCGTAGTAAATAGGTTTCTGCCAGGCGGAAGATGTACCAGTCGTATGCACCCCCCTGTGGCTGCGTTCTTCTTGGATCCGGCGCATACAATTTGTAATGAGGCCAGCCATACCAGTTACAGATGGTGTCGAGTGTGAGCACTTTTCCTGAAGCATCTTTCAATTGCAATGGTTTGCCGTAGTAGGAACTCACACCCATAAGTGCGGCATTATTGTACACCAGGTCTTCCATGTTCATCCAGTTGTACTTTTTGTGCCGCAGGTCATTGGAGTCATCCCAGATCTCTGTTGCGTTGTATTTCGTTGGCGGCGTACGGCCGATGCCCCTGCCAAACGTTTCCACCAGTTCGATTTCCCTGCCAGCGAGGTCGCTCGTGCCCGTTTTTCCATCCGGGGTGTAGATCTGATTTGCTGCAGTCTTGCTCCAGAAAGGTAGTGCCTGGCGCATGATCCTCAGGTCCAGCCTCGAATCGATAAGGTCCTCTCTTGAATTGACCATGAAGAGCACCTCTTTATTCTCAGCGATGGCTTTGTTAAGCGGCCAGTGCAAACGAGCAACTACATCGTCCCTTACCACTCCGAGATTTGTGAGATAGTTTCCTTCTTCTTTTGGTATCGCACCGAATGGTTCAGTCATCAGACTGTACACGCCGCCATTGATCACATCGCTGGCTGATGCGATGGCATCATCGAACTTGCCGAGGGCAAGATTTACTTTTGTGAGCAGGTGACCACAGGCACCCTTCGTCACCCTTCCCCTGTCGACGGCATCGGTGCACCACTGGAACGCGAATTCGAGGTCTTTCTTAATTTTTTCAAGAATTACTTCTCTCTTGGTAGAACCGAAATCCAGTTTGGGTTCCTGGATTTCTCTGCCAATGAAAGGCACGTCGCCAAATTGCTGGGTGAGCCTGTAATAGCGGTAGGCGCGGTGAAAATAGGCGGCGCCTAGAATGGCATTTCTTTCCTCTTCGCTGCTGAGTTCTGCATCATCGATCCGCGCAATTACCAGGTTCGCATACCGGATACCGAGATACCAGGCGTTCCAGTACCAGCCGATCCTGTTCCCATTTCCATTGTCCAGATTGGAAGTGGGAGTAACCATGTTGTTGAGGTTCTGGTTAGTGCCGGGATTGTCATTCATACCCTCTGCGGCAAGGTCTGAGAACATCATCTCAGTGAGTATTGGCGACGCATCTCCATAGACCTCTCCGCGCATGTCACGCTCACAGGCGGTCAAAGCGCCCATCAAGCCTCTTGCATCCTTAAATGCTGTTTCCGGCGTGAAGATGGATAGCGGCTTGGGTTCGAGAAATTCTTTTTTGCAACCCGCCTGCACTGTTACCAACAATGCGCATATGAGTAAGCGCTGCAATAGAGGGATGGTTATTTTTGATTTCATGAGTTTTAGTTTTTTACCCGGCTTTACAGGGTGAGATTAATTCCGAAAGTGAAGATGCGGGGATTAGGCCCGCTGTTTTCAGGATCCCAGTAATTCCATTCCGGAGCAAAGAATTGTGCGTTTCTGACGGTGCCAAAAAATTTGAGATTGCTCAGGCTCGCCCTGCTCAGCAATCGCTGGGGTACATTGTAGGCTACTGAAATATTGTCCAGACGGATGAAGGACCGGTTCCTCCATACATTGAAGTCCACGCCGCCGGCAAGTGAGCGTATGCGACTAAAATCGTTGGAAGGGTTTTCCGGCGTCCAGTACTCGGTGACGTATGAATTGTTGCGTTCGGGGAAACCATTGCTGTTCTTGGCCGCATTGAAAGTACCCTTGTGACCCCAGTAGGAATAGAGCGAGAAAGAAAAAGAGATATTACGCAGTATGGTAAATTCCTGGCGAAGGTTCCAGCGGAATCGTGGTTCGCGGTAGCCCTGAAATTCATAATCGATCTGGTTGATGCTTCCACTGTTGTCCACATCTTTTAGTTTGAAATCACCCGGGAATTGTCCGTATCTCGCCGCCTCTGCTTCTTCGCCCTGCTGCCAAACACCCAGCACCCGGGGATCCCATATCTCATCGATGGCATGACCGATGAACCACTTGTTGGTAATGTCGTCGGCTTCGCGTTGACCGATCACTTTTCCATCGGCGTCCAGCACATTGACCATGTCGCCATAGAGATGTACGATCTTATTGCGATTTAACGAGAAGTTGATACTTGACCTCCATTTGAAATTCGCTCGATCCATGATCCTGGTGTTCAGGTTTAGCTCAAAGCCGTTGTTCTGCACCTGACCCAGGTTGGCGGTGACCGACCTGAACCCGACAATATCCGGAAGTTTGCGATCGATCAGCAAATCAAGCGTGCGCGTGTTGTAGTACTCCAGCGAACCATCGAACAGGCCGTTTTTGATCGTGAAATCAAGACCCACATTCACCGCTCTCGATTTTTCCCATTTGAGATTTGGGTTCGACATCCGGTTCACAAACAGCTGATTGCTTTCATACACCACGCCGGCCTGGGTGTAATACACGTATTTACCGATGCCCATGTCAGAAAAAGCATCGTAGCGACCAATTTCGCGGTTACCATTTTCACCCCAGGAAAACCTCAGTTTTCCATAAGTAAGAAAATCATTCTTCAGAAAATTTTCTTCGGTGAATACCCAGCCCAGGGCGGCGGCGGGGAAATATGCCCTTGGATTTTCCAGGCCAAAGGCGGAATAACCATCACGCCTCAACGAAAGGGTGATCATGTATCTGTCCATCAGGGAATAAAACAGTCTTCCCATCAGTGCGTCTCCCGTACTATACTCGTCGTTGCTCTTTAATACGTTTGATGAGCTGGCACCCGCGCTAACATTGTGATAGCCAAGAACGTCAGTTGGTGAGAATCCCTGAGTGGATAGGGAGTCCTGCCAACCTTTGTATTTTTCAGCATTGATCAGGAAGGTAAAGTCGAATTGATGAATGCCATTGATCGTTTTGTTCCATTTAAATAAATTGTCGAGCTGCCAGCTCTGAATGTTTTGATTTTCCCTGGTAGCGGCGCCGCCAAATCGCGACCATTCTTCGTGCATTGCAGACTGGTGATTGTAATACCTGTAGGTTTCAAAACGTGGCGAGAAATTCAACTGGTAACTGATACCCAGGGGCAGCTTCACGTTCGCATACAGAGTGCTTATCACCGTCACGTACTGTTTTAGCCTGTCCTGGAAGGCCCTGTCATAAACCGGGTTCTTCGATCCCACCAGGTCGTCAGTAGGGCTAAGACGAAGACTACCATTGTCATTGTACAACGAACCCCAGGGAGAGGCCCGATACACATCTTCCCACACTGCCTGAATATTACTTTCGTCTCTCTTTGAAAACTGCACGTTGAGCCCGACATTCAGCCAGTCGGTGACCTTGGCATCGAGATTCAACCGGCTTCTCAGGGTTTTAAATTGGTCCCCAACTACGATGCCTTCATTATTATTGTATCCAAGTGACCAGTAATAGGAGAATTCATTTCTTTTTCCCGACAATGAAATATTGTGATCCTGTCTAAGGCCTTTCTGATAAACGGCGTCTTCCCAATTTGTTGGTGTGCCCGCGTGATAATTGTTGACCTCGAGCGTGGAGAGTCCCAGCCTGGACAACCAAACATCAAGGGGATCTCCGGTACGGCCGTCGAGCCACTGGTCCATGGTTATGTCGGAAGGAAGGCTCCGGGGATCATCATAGATGTACAATTTCTGATTCACGGCGGTATTGTAGTAATTCATCGATTTGGCCACATCGCGTCGCCAGGTGATGAATCCATTGCCGTCATATACTTTCGCGAGTGTGGCCATAGAAGCCATGCCCACACTTGAATTGACGTTGATCTGGGGCTTGCCGGTCTTTCCTTTTTTTGTCGTCACCTGGATGATCCCATTGGCAGCCCTGGCGCCGAATATGGCCGTTGAAGATGCATCTTTAAGTACGTCGAGCGATTCGATATCATTTGGATTGATGTCGGAAAGCGAACCGGGATATATTACGCCGTCCAGTACAACCAGGGGAGACGAAGAAGTCTTCAGGCTGTTATCACCCCTTATTTCCAAATCCGCATCGCCTTTGGCATTGCTTGCAAATCCCACAGCCAGTCCGGCCACATTGCCTCGCAATATGTCCTGAATGCTTTGCGGTCTTTCGTTTTCTATTCTGTCTGGCCTGATGGATGACACGGCACCAGTCAGATCCTTTCTCCTCAATTTTCCATAGCCTACTACCACCACCTCGTTGAGTTTGGTATCCAGCACGGTCAGACTAATCTTGAAATCATTTTGTTTTCCGACCAGCAACTCCTTCTCCTCCAATCCGAGATAACTGAGTACAAGTGTTTCAGACGGTCCGGCCCTGAGGGAAAATTTACCGTCCTCATCCGTGACAGTTCCTCTTGAACTTCCTTTGACTTTGACAGATACCCCGGCGAGAGGCTTTGCGTCCTGGTCGCCAATTACGGTGCCGGTAACCGTTTTCGATTGGGCTACTGCGGTGAACCAGGACAGGCTTACCAATGTCACAACAAATAAGATCCTGAGAAATTTTTCTGCCCGGCAACGCAGAAATGGAGGAATCGATGGGCAATAGGATGTCCCAATAAATTTTAGTTTTGGCATGGCTGTAGTTTTAGCAAAATTTCTATGCGATCGTCAGGGTTTTATGACCTGGTGGTGATACAGTTTTGGTGAACTCTATTTTTTTTATCATCAGAAGAACAAGAATGAAACTCAGGGGGTGCAGGATACCTGCAATCAGGAATGCCGGGTGATAGCCGTACTTCTCAATCACAAATCCGATGACCAGGCTGAAAAGCATGGCGCCATAGGTTCCGATGCAACCCATCAGTCCTGCAACCGACCCAATGATCTTCGAAGGAAACATGTCGGCCGGCAAGGTTTGAACAATTGTGGCCCAGCATTGATGACCGAACATGGCGAGACAAAAGAAAATCAGCGCGTTTTCCAATGATGCGTCCACAATAAAGAGCGAAGCTGGCAACATGGCTGCGGAAATAGCCAGTGGTAACTTCCTGGCCAGGTCGAGCGAAAAATTTCTTTTCACCAGCAGACTGCTCAACCAACCTCCTGAGAAACTTCCCAGTCCCGCCGCAGCATAGGGTATCCAGGCATATGTACCCACTTGTTTGATATCCAACCCACGGATATCGTTCAGGTATTTGGGCAACCAGAAAATAAAAAAGAACCACCCGGCATCGGTAAAGAATTTCACCAGCATCAATCCCCACACTTTCCTGTAGCGAAATAAGGCCTTCCATGGAAGGGCAGGCGACTGATCTGCTGTATCGCTATTACTTTCAAGTGACAATCTGATACCTGCTCTTTGTTCTTCGTCAATAAATCTACTTTTGCCCGGGATAGAATAAAACCTGAGCCAGAAAACCAGCCAGACCAGGCCCAGGCTGCCACAAACGATGAAGGCCCAGCGCCAGCTGAATAAAGTGATAATTAATGCAATCAGGGGCGGTGCAACCAGCGCCCCTACACTGGACCCTGTGTTGAATATTCCAAAGGCCATGGACCTGTCCTTTACCGAGAACCATTCCGAAACTGCTTTTGCCGAACCAGGGAAACCTCCGCCTTCACCAAGGCCAAGAAAAAATCTTACGATACCAAGACCTAGGACCGAAGAAACAAACCCATGCATGATATTAGATATCGACCACCAGGCAACCATCAGCGCCAACCCTTTTTTTGTTCCGAGAATGTCGATCAGCCTTCCTCCGATCGCATACATGGTGCCATATGCAAAAAGAAAGATGCCGTTGATCATTCCGTACTGACCTGAATCGATCGGAATCGTTTTTTTCAGCTCACTGATCACCACAGGCAGACTTTGTCTGTCGAGGTAGTTCAAAGCAGTAGCGAACGCAAGCAATCCCGCAATCCACCAGCGAAAATTTTTTATTTTCATCAGTTGGTTTAAAAACTATGGAAGGCATAATCACAGCAGTCAGATGATGACCCGCTGTTTCTGCACACCCTTGAAAAATTATTGATAAACCCGGTCAGGCCTGCGCCCAAATCGCCTTTACATCCTGCACTGCTTTTTTCACAGAGGCTACCCCTTCATCCTTCCAGATCTCGAGGCAAAGCCATCCCTCGAACTGTTCTTTTTTGAGAAAGCCAAAAATCTCTTTCATCGGAACAATGCCAGTCCCGAGTTGAACTGGGTCCATAACTCCGATGGCGGATACGTCAGCGACATGAATGGTTCTTACTTTTTTTATTACCTGTCTTAATACGTCAATTACATTTTCTTCACCAGCAACCAGGAGGTTTGCCGTATCAAAATTCACGCTGATGGAACTGTCCGACAGCCTGCTTAATATTTCAAGGAACACCTTTGAAGAGTTGCTTATGTCTCTGTAAAACCAGCCTTTCGAAATAGAATGGTTCTCAAACACCAGTTCTATTCCATACCTGTCTGCTACTTCCGAAGCCTTGCGGATATATTTTACCACATGGTCTATTGCCTCACTGATTTTTGTACCCGGATGCGACTGGCCCGCTGTAACTCTCAGGTATTTGGCATTCAACGCTGATGCATAAGCGATGTCGTGCACCAGGAAATCATATTCTCTTTCTCTCTGCAACGGATCTGGATGAGTAAAATCCGGGTATGTGGTGAGCATCACCAATGGCAAACCCACTTCATTCAATTCTTCCTTCAGGTCATGGATATACCTCGGAGTATGATTCTTCAGAACAACCATGCCCAGATCGAAACCATCGAGGCCGATACTTTTGCAAAGGCGAGCGTAATCCGGCACAGTCATCTGCCCGTCCAGGATTAAAGGGAACAACGAAACAGAGAGACAACTCATTTTCATTGCAAAAGTTTACATCTTTATTCCCATTCTATAAAACCAAACCGGGTTTATGTAAGTATCGCGATACACTGCTTCTTCACTATAAAGTTATGCCTGCCCGTAAATGCATTTGTAAAAGGATTAGCAGGTAACATAACAATTTTGACAAGTATTCATTGATCATGCCTTTGCGGATTCGATGGAATCAATCAATCCTCTCATATAGCCCAGGGCATGTAACCGGCCGAGCATTTCATAACCGGGGTTATCATTTGTTTCCCCTTCCATTGTCGGCACATGATCGGGCCTGATACTGATATCGCTTGCATGTGCAAGGGAAAGATATGCCTTCATCGCCCTGGCCATGTCGGTCTTCCCATTGTCGATGAAGGTTTCCCTGAATTTTGGAACCGAACCTACCACATCACGGAAATGAACAAATGAAATATATTTTCCCAGCCTTTTTATCCCATCGTAAATATCCAGGTTGGCTGAAGAATAAGTGCCCTGACAAAAACATATCGTGTTGTTTGGGCTGGGCACAAGTTTCACCAGTTTCTCCATCGCTTCAAAACCGACCATGATGCAGGGCTGTCCATAAAGATCCGGGATGGGCGGATCATCGGGATGCATCGCCAGTTTGACGCCGGCTTCTTCAGCAACAGGAATGACCTCTTTCAGAAAATATTCCAGGTTCTCCCACAATTCTTCGGCGCTGGTTACCTTTGTTGCTTCTTTTGGAACTTCGTAGCCCTCGTCTCTCGGGATCATATTTGCATCAAGGTCAAATTCAGTTACCAGTGCTCCTCCCCTTTCGGCAGCATCCACACGCGTTCTGCCCCAATCGTCTCGAGGCATCCAGTTATAACAGAGCACGGGAATTCCCGCTTTGCCCATGTTCCGGATGAGTCGTTTGAAGTCGCCGATCTGTTCGTCCCTGCCAGGCAGGTTGTGGACAAATTTTGAGTGCGGGATTAACCTCTCCACGGCATTAACCGCAAGTCCAAGAGCTGCAGTCCGACGGCAGATTCCTACGAGTTGGTCCGCGTCGAGGCCGGGATAATGGATCACCAGCCCTTCAGCCCCGGCCTGGGCGGCCAACTTCAGGTTCCTGTCGGACAATGGCGTAAGCATAACTGAAATTCTCATCGTGCAGATATTGTTCGATTTTAAATAGCCTGTTCTCCAGGCAGGATCATTAACACAGGGATACGTATATGATCGGGCTGGTCGAGAACAAAACGAATACAACTGGCCACGTCTTCTGGTTGTAACGGAGTCGTGATGCCCAATGCTTCGGTGGGATGAACGGGTATATTGTTGTGTAGTTCCGTGATGGTCACACCCGGTTCTACGGCACTGACCTTGATGTTTGTTCCGGCAAGTTCCATTCTGAATGCTTCGACGAGCGCTTCGATGGCGTACTTAGTGCCTGCATACACGCCATTACCTGGTCGTACTTTCGTTCCGAGTATGCTGGAAAGGTGCACAAAGTGTCCCGATCCGACTGCCTTGAAATGTTTCAGCATCGTGTAAGACAATCGCACGGATGCCTCAAAATTCAGGTGAACCATCCTGCACATGTCGTCGATATCCACTTCCTCAATTTTCCCCGAGTGCAATATTCCCGCAGCATGAATAATTATGTCACAGCTGCCGTACATTTTCAATGCAATGCCGAGCAATTTTGCCGGCATGTCCTTGTCGGTAATATCTCCCTGAACAATTGTACAATCCCCGATCTGTTGTTGTAATTCTTCGAGCACGGATTTTCTTCTTGCCACCAGCACCAGTTTCACTGAAAGACTGGCCAGATCAAGGGCTACTGCTTTTCCTATTCCGCTTGATGCACCTGTGACGATGGCCACTTTGCCTGACAGCCTGTGTTGCGTTTGCCTGTTTTCCATAAAGCCGTTGACCTTCGTTAGTAATGATATCCAACTGAATCTCAGTTGTCGGTTTTCTGATCCGTAATGAAAGCATGAAGTTAGATTCATTCACTGCAGAGGATGTGAATGTAATTAGCAGTTCAGGTAATTATTTTAACATGAATAGGATCAAACCGCTTTTGTGATTGGAAACTCACTGTATTGTTGTTGGTACTGACTGGGAGTGTACCCCGTGATTCTTTTGAAAACCTTAGTGAAATGATTGAAATTATTAAAACCCGTTTCGTAGCAAATTCGCGATATCGTTAATTTATTATCAATAAGCATTTTTGTGGCATTGCCGATTTTCACTTCGTTAAGGAATTGTACATAGGTCTTATTTGTATGAGTTTTGAAATACCGGCAAAAAGCCGTTGTGCTCATGCACGCCACCCTGGCCACGTCGTCGAGAGTTGGATTGTCGGCGCAGTTATTAAGTACAAATTCATACACATCGTTTATCCTCACACAGTCTGAAGCCTGAACAGTCGTATTGTAGGCGCTGCCTGAAAGAAAATTGAATTCTTCACTCTCGGCCATCATCTTTAAGATAGTCAGGAGTCCGATGATCCTGTCCATTCCCTTGGAACATTCGCTAAGCTGAAGCAGTTGTGTTTCAAGATGGGCCCTGGTTGATCCTGTGAACTTGATCCCCCTTTTGGCAGAGGTGAGCATTTTTTTCACGGACGATAGTTCGGGCATGTCCCAAAATTGATCGCCGGGGAATTTTTCCTTGAAGTAAACGACAACAGCCCTGGACCGGAGAATTGCATCTTGTTGGTAATATTCTTCATCACTGCGGTAAAGATGGGGAATCTCGCTGCCGAAGAAAACCAGGTCGCCTGGCTGGAACCTCTCGATATTGTCTCCTACAAAACGCATCCCTGTCCCTTCCTGCACCAGCATGATCTCATACTCGGGATGAAAATGCCAGGACGGGAAAAAAACAGGTTCTTCTACCTTAATTACCTGGAAGGCGCTGTTTTGGTGAGTGTCGACTAATTTTAGAAATGGCTTCATCGCAATGTTAGGAAAGTAATATACAGAGTTTTTGTCAATGGGATTTCCACTGCCGTCACCCTGAATACCAGAATACCGCAAAAGGAATGAAAGTGAAGGCGGGAAAAATTACAAAAAACCTTAATTTTGTGCCCCGAATTAAGAGGGTCTGGAAATATGCGGGTTTTAAAAGTCAGGGAACGAGTCTTTACCGATAAACCCTGCGCACATTTTTGGCTCTTAACTTTTAACTTTTAAGCTCATCATGGCAACAATTACCAGAGAAAATATTGGTCTGCTGAATGACAAGATCATCGTTAAGATCGAGAAGGAAGACTACCTGTCGTCATTTGAGAAGTCGTTAAAGAATTACAGTAAGTCAGCCACCCTTCCAGGTTTTCGGAAGGGAATGGTGCCTGCCGGAGTCATTAAGAAAATGCATGGTCAGTCGGTGTTTACGGATGAAGTGCTGAAGACTGTTGAAAAGGAGCTTACTAAATACATGGATGAAGAGAAGCTGGACATCTTTGCGCAGCCGCTGCCGCTCCCCGAAAATGACGCCAGTCAGCTGGATGTAAATGCGCCAAAGGAATATTCGTTTGCATTTGAAGTGGGTCTGAAACCCGATTTTAAAGTGGCAGACCTTTCCGGAGAAACAGTTCCATTTTATAAAGTTGCAGTCACAGACGAAATGATTGACCAACAGGTGGAAAGGCTGAGAAAAGGATATGGAAAGAAAAAAAACCCGGATGGCGGCGACGACGATGAAAACATCGAAAAAGCAGAACTCAATGAAGAGTTTTACAAGGCCGCTTATCCAGGCAAAGAAATCAACAGTGAAGAAGAACTAAGAAAAGAGATCAGCTCCGAGATCGAAAATTATTGGGACACACAGTCGCGCAATCAGTTGCAGCACGATATCTACCACGTTTTGCTCGACCATTCGGACATTACCTTTCCCGAGGCCTTCCTCAGGAAATGGATGGAGACCGGCACCGATAAGCCCAAAACCACGGAAGAAGTAGAACAGGAATTTCCGGGTTTTGTCAATCAGCTGAAATGGTCGCTGATCAATGACCGCATTGGAAAGGAGCAAAACATCGAGATCGGACCCGATGACATCAGGGAGTTTGCGAAAAAGCAACTATTCGGCTACATGGGTATGAACTCCATCGAAACGGAGCAACAACCCTGGCTGAACGACTATCTCGACAAAATGATGAAGGACAGGAAATTCATCGACGACTCCTATTACAGGATAAGAACTGAAAAACTATTCGATTGGGCCGAGAAACAGGTGAAAAAAGAAGAAAAACCCATTTCGGCTGAGGATTTTGGTAAGATTGTCCAGGAGCACCAGCATCACGAACATTAAGTGAGAAGCTCATATTTGCATAGGCCGGCAGTAAAACCGGCCTTTTTTCTTGGCTTGTCGGGTCCGGCTGCAAGTCTGTCAGTTTTTTGGCAGTTTAAAAGTTTGGACGGAGATTTGGAAGGTAAGCGGATAAATTACATTTGAAAATCAACACTATGGATATTCATCAGGATTTCACGAATTATGCCGTCAAACACAGAAGAATCTCATCTAATACCCTCGATTCATACACTAAACATCAGATCAACAACCTCACTCCTAATATTATTGAAGAACGGCCAATGAATGTGGCCGTCATGGATGTTTATAGCCGGCTTATGATGGATCGCATCATCTTCCTGGGATATCCCATAAATGATGAGGTAGCGAATATCGTTACAGCGCAACTCCTTTTCCTGGAAAGCACCGATCGCTCCAGGGATATTCAGATGTATATCAACTCTCCCGGAGGCAGTGTATATTCGGGACTGGGCGTATATGATACCATGCAATACATCACTCCCGACGTCTCAACCATCTGCATAGGAATGGCCGCGTCAATGGCATCTGTGCTTCTGACAGCCGGCGGACATGGTAAACGCACCGCCCTCAAACACGCCCGTGTGATGATGCACCAGCCGAGTGGCGCCGTCGGCGGACAGGCAAGTGATATCGACATAACAGTTAATGAAATCAAGAAGGTGAAGAAAAACCTTTACGACATCCTGGCCTTCCACACGGGTAAAACCTACAAGCAGATCGAGAAAGACTCAGACAGGGACTACTGGCTGACAGCAGAGGAGGCCAAGGAATATGGATTGGTGGATGAAGTGCTGCTGACCAATCCCAGGAAAGACAAGAAAGACTAATTTATCCTATTATTCACTAATTATCAGGTACTAACATGAGTTTCTACGCAAAATACCCATACAAGCCATTCAGAATGGACGACGAGGAAGAAGAAGACGAAGAACCAAAAGAGAAGGAAAAAAGTCAGGAAATGGGCATGCTGGCCAAAAAACTGGAAAAATACTTTTTCGAGACCAGGTCGGTCTATCTCTGGGGTGTTGTGGATGACAAATCCGCACGCGAGGTGACCACCAAGATGTTGCTTTTAGACGCCGATAAACCGGGCGAGGAGATAAAATTCTTCATAAACAGTCCGGGAGGCGTGGTTACCAGCGGCATGGTGATTTACGACACTATGAAAATGATGAAGAGTCCCGTAAGTACCATTTGTATGGGCCTCGCTGCCTCCATGGGATCCATTCTGCTGAGTGGAGGAACCAAGGGCAAAAGACTGATCTTTCCTCATGGCGAGGTAATGATCCATCAGCCCAGCCTCGGCGGGCATATCCAGGGTGTGAGTGTCGACTTAGAGATCACAGCCAAACAGACTAGAAGGGTCAAAGAAATTGGCGCCCGAATTTTGGCAGAAAATTGTGGAAAAAAAGTTGAGCAAGTGATGAAAGATTTTGACCGCGATTACTGGCTGGATGCCAAGGAATCCATCGAATACGGAATAGTTGACCGGATCGTCGATTCTATCTAACTATCCTTGGATGTAAGCGAAAAGTTGCGGACCTTTGTTGTTACCCTTCCAAATTCCCCAGATCAGAAATTCCAGGTTGATTCGTAGCAGAAGAAAATAAATACTCATGGCAAAAACAACACTACACTGTTCCTTTTGCGGCCGAAGCCGGGATGAAGTGAAGATATTAATAGCAGGCCAGGAAGGACATATTTGTGAGAATTGTGTGGAGCATGCACGTGAGATCATTGATCAGGAATTGATGGTAAGAAGCGACTCCCCAAGTCCGGCGCAATTCAAGCTGAACGTGAAGAAGCCCATGGAAGTGAAAAAATTTCTTGATGAATATGTGATCGGACAGGATGATGCAAAGCGGGTACTCGCGGTAGCGGTGTATAACCATTACAAAAGACTTCAGCAGAAACCTGCCGACAACGACATTGAAATTGAGAAGAGCAATATTATCATGGTTGGTGAAACCGGCACGGGCAAAACACTTCTTGCCAAGACCATCGCCAAATTACTCAATGTTCCCTTTGCCATCGTGGACGCTACGGTGTTCACAGAAGCAGGTTATGTGGGTGAGGATGTGGAAAGCATACTCACGCGTCTGTTGCAGGTCTGCAATTATGATGTTCCGGCTGCAGAGAGAGGAATCGTTTACATCGATGAGATCGACAAGATCGCCAGGAAGGGTGATAATCCATCCATTACCCGTGACGTGAGTGGCGAAGGAGTACAACAGGGTTTACTCAAGTTGCTGGAGGGAACAGACGTACTTGTTCCCCCGCAAGGCGGACGCAAACATCCTGAACAAAAACTCATTAAGGTCAACACACATAACATTCTCTTCATTTGCGGAGGCGCATTTGATGGCATAGATAAAGTGATCGCCCGCAGGGTGAATACCAATGCCATTGGCTTTAACACCAACAAGGAGCAGCAGGAGAATATGAAGAAGAATCTTCTTCAATATGTAAATGCCCGCGACCTGAAAGGATTCGGCCTCATCCCTGAATTACTGGGACGTCTTCCTGTAGTTACTTACCTCAACCCGCTGGATCAGGAAACACTGAGATCAATCCTCACCCAACCGAAGAACGCGCTCATCAAACAATACCGTCGGCTCTTCGAACTGGAAGGCATCAAGCTGACCATTGACGATGCCGTGCTGGACTTCATGGTTGAAAAAGCCCTTGAATACAAACTCGGTGCCCGCGGACTCCGCAGCATCTGCGAAAGCATTCTCAATGATGCGATGTTTGAGCTGCCTTCGTCCAAACAGACCGCTCTCCATCTTGATATCGAGTATGCTGAGAAGAAATTCAGCAAGAGCAAGATCAGCCTGCTTAAAGTTGCATAAACAATCCCGGCATGACAGACCTTATCGACAAATTAAAGTCACAGGCAGGTATAACCGAAGAACAGGCATTAAAGTCGGTTGAAGTAATCAAGAACTACACGAAGGAAAAGTTTCCGATGTTCGCCGGAGCCATAGAGAACCTTTTTAAAAAATACAGGCCGGAAGACAAGGATGATTTCGTCGACTGAGCACCCTTACTTACTCGTTTATTTTTCTTTCTGTTTGATCTTTGGGAAACTGAGCTTCATCTCCGATAGCGCATCTCGGATATTCTTGAGTATTATATACTCCTTGTACCAATTCTGATCTGAGGGTACTATTATCCACGGCGGAAGGTTGCACTTTTCCATGCATTCTTCATACACTTTCATGTACTGGTCCCAGAGAACTGCTTCCTTAAGATCGTTCTCATTGTATTTCCATTGCTTTGCCGGATTTTGCACGCGCTCATTAAGCCTTTCCTTTTGCTCTTCGTGTGATATATGAAGGTAAAATTTAAGGACCGTGGTATTGTTATGTTGTTGAAGCAGGTCCTCGAAGTCATTGATCGCCTTCATTCGTTTGGCCGCTGTTTTGTCGTCGCACCATTTGTGCACACGGGTGATCAGTATGTCTTCATAATGTGAACGGTTGAACACCTGGATCATGCCTTTGGCTGGCGTATGCTGGTGGATCCGCCAAAGAAAATCATGGGCTACCTCGATCTCGCTGGGCACTTTGAACGAAGACACCGAGATTCCCTGCGGATTTACGGAGCTGAAGACAGAACGAATGGCGCCGTCCTTGCCACTGGCATCCATGCCCTGCAGGATGACAAGCAACGAATTAGTGGAAGATGCGTAAAGTAGATTCTGAAGGTCGGAGATCTCCGCCAGGAGTTCCGCTGATTTTTCCTTGGTCTTTGCTTTCTCAAGGTCTTTTGGTGCCCTTGTGCTGATTTCGGCGAGATGTATGGTTCCCATGTCAGTGAAATTACATCTTCTGTCTTTTCGGATTCAAAGAGAAAACCGGAATTTGAAAATTCCTTACAACAATTGCGCGACGGTTTTATTTCAAAACTTCCCTGGAGATGACCAGTTTCTGGATCTCTGATGTGCCTTCACCAATGGTGCAGAGCTTGCTGTCGCGGTAAAATTTCTCCACGGGAAAATCTTTCGTGTAGCCATAACCGCCAAAGATCTGAACAGCTTCGTTGGACACCTTAACAGCCACTTCACTGGCATAGTACTTAGCCATTGCCGATTCCTTGGTCATAGCCAATCCGCGATCTTTAAGATCAGCCGCCTGGTTGGTGAGCAGTTCTGCGGCCATGATCTCGGTAGCCATGTCGGCCAGTTTGAAGGCGATACCCTGGAACGACGAAATGGGCTTATCGAACTGGTAACGTTCTTTTGAATATTTAACTGAGGCCTCATATGCTCCCTTGGCGATGCCGAGGGAAAGGGCAGCGATAGATATCCTGCCACCGTCGAGCACCTTCATTGCCTGTTTGAATCCGTCGCCGATATTGCCGAGCCTGTTGGCGTCGGGGACCCGGCAGTTGTCAAAAACCATCTCGGAGGTTTCACTGGCGCGCATGCCCAGTTTGTTTTCTTTTTTTCCTCCCTTAAATCCCGGAGTGCCTCTTTCCACGATGAAGGCGGTAGAGTTATTTTTTGCCCGGGGTTCGCCGGTTCTTGTCATTACCACAGCCACATCACCACTTATGCCATGGGTAATCCAGTTCTTGGTTCCATTGATCACCCAGTCGTCGCCATCACGGGTGGCTGTACATTTCATGTTGCCGGCATCACTTCCCGTATTGGGTTCCGTAAGCCCCCAGGCGGCAAGCCATTCGCAGGAAGCCAGTTTGGGGAGGTATTTTTGTTTCTGTTCTTCGTTGCCAAATAAAAGGATGTGTCCCGTACCCAGAGAGTTATGGGCTGCCAGGCTCAGGCCAATGGACCCGCAAACCTTGGAAATCTCCTGGATGATGGCCACATATTCAAAATAAGAGAGGCCAGCGCCTCCATAGGCTTCAGGGACCAGCACGCCCATGAAACCCAGTTTACCCATTTCCCTGAATACTTTGATGGGGAATTCCTGGGATTCATCCCATTGCATCACGTACGGTTTAATGAATTGCTGTGCAAAATCCCGGGCCGAATGGGCTACCTGGGTGGTGAGTTCGGAGGCTTCAAAATTCATACAGGTGCAAAATAAGTCATAATTTAATAGACTATCAAGTGCATGCCTGATTTAGGCTCTCGGGATCAGATTATTGAATGGTAAGGTAAGGCAACATCTTCCTAAGTGAGGCACTGTCGATATTTTTTATTGAACCCAGCTCGTCAAGACTGTCAAAATTGCCGTGTTGTCTCCGAAATGCGCAAAGGGCGGAGGCAAATTTCCACCTGATATATGGATGCTGCTTCAACCTCTCCTCATCCAGGTGGTTGATGTTCAGCTTTTGTATGTCCGCAGCATCACAGGCCAGGAATTTTTCGATAATGTGGTAAACTGAATCCTGAATGCCATAGACCTCAGTCAACTGTTCCCGACTGTGAAAACCACCCAGTTTCGTCCGGAACAGCACAATCCTTGCCGCCAGTTTCGACCCGATGAATGGCAGGCTGATGAATGCGCTGGTGTCGGCCTTGTTGATATCGATCTGTCTCCTGGCAGGCCTCGCCGGGAAGTGTTTCGGTTGAGGAGGAGGCCAGTCCTTGTAGCGCCTGCTTTTCGAACTTTCGTTGGCCGATTTCCCTAAGAGATACTCATCACCGGCGTGCGGCGGATGCGAGGATGGCTTCGAAGTCGTGCGCCATGCAGCACGGTCATTGGTTTCGACATTACTGTCCGCCGGATTCGGCCCTCTCCCAACGACGAACGTATTGGACGCCAATGCCCGATCATGTGGAAAAATGCGGGGGAAGATGGCGGTCAGCAACATCAGTGTTACCAGCACACCAATGCCAGTCCTTTCTTTCCTGGAATAGTTGAAGAAAGAGTTCTGTCTCATTTTTTCACACAAGCTACTCTCATGAAAAGCATTAAACCAGGGCATTGAACTGTGAAAGCGGTGTTTTTTGCCCGGGGTCAGATGGTGAATTGAAGTCCGTCCCAGGCGATGTTGACCCCGGCGGGAAGCTCGCGGTCAACTTCTTCATGCAGGCCCATCTGGTGACTGAGGTGCGTGAACCAGGTCTGGTCGGGTCCCAGCTGTTGGGCCATGGCTATTCCCTCTTCGAGGTTGAAATGTGAAATATGTTTCTGTTTTCTGAGGGTATTGAGGGTGAGTATTTTTGAGCCGCTGATCTTTTTCAATTCCGGTTCATCGATGCGGTTTGCATCAGTAATATAGGTGAAGTTCCCAAACCGGAATCCGAGTACTGGCATTTTCAGGTGCCAAACCATTATCGGGACAATGGGAATGTCGCCGACCTGGAATGGTGAGTCGTCAATTGTATTCAGCGAGATGTCGGGAACTCCTGGATACTTGATGTCGGAGAAAGCGTAGGGAAATTCACGGACCAGCACCGCCTGGGTCATTTCGTTGGCATAAACCTGCATCGGCTTTCGGCTCCAGTAATTGTAGGCCCTCACGTCGTCGAGCCCGGCCACATGATCTTTATGCGGGTGGGTGAAGACCACTGCGTCGAGTTGCCGGACATTCGCCCTCAGCATCTGGTACCTGAAATCGGGACCTGCATCTACTGCAATCGTAGTATTTTTTGATTTAACGAGTATGCTTGAGCGAAGTCGGTTGTCTTTTTTATTGGACGAGGTACAGACTTCGCAAGTGCAGCCGATCATGGGCACTCCCCCACTCGTGCCGGTGCCAAGGAAGGTAATATTCAGTTCAGGATAGGCCACAGCGGCAATCAGGCTTTGGATGAGATCTGCTCAATAGTTTTGCGGGCTTCCGCTGAGAGCGTTTCCGGGTTAGATGCAAGTTTCGGGATCAGGTCGATCAGGGTGTTGATCCGCCCTTCCAGCTGAAGAAATTTATTCAGCACCACCACTTTCTTTTGTTCAAGTATACAGTAACCACTCTGGAAGGTGCCGCGTTCATAACGGATCACATAATGCATCTCGGAAAGTAAGTCTTCGAGTTTATCAAGTGTCTGCTGGTTGTATTTCATCACGTAGTATCCATCAATTTTAAAATTACATTCTGTCAGGTTGTCCTCCCTGTCATCCGGATCACAGGAATGATCATTTCTTCCATGCTTACTCCGCCATGCTGAAATGTGTTACGGTAATAATTCACATAATAATTGTAATTGTTCGGATAACACAGAAAAAGATCTTCCTTGGCAAAGATGAAGGAAGAATTTACCGTGGGGACAGGGAGCCCTGCTTCTTTAGGATCCCGGAACGCCAGCACCTCCTTGGGTTCATACTTGAGGTTCCTTCCATGTTTGTACCGCAGGTTGGTAGTTGTTTGTTTATCACCGACCACCTTTGCGGGTGATTTTACGCGTACACTCCCATGATCAGTTGCCAGCACCAGGGTGACCTTTTTATCAGCGAGTTTCTTGAGGGCCTGATGCAATGGGGAATGTTCAAACCAGCTCTTGGTTACGGAACGATAGCTGGCCTCGTCGCCCGCCAGTTCTTTCAACACTTCCATCTCTGTGCGGGCGTGACTGAGCATGTCTACAAAATTGTAAACGATGATATTGAGATCGTTATTCAGGAGGTTATGCATATTGTTCACCAGATCCTGACCGGCCTGGTAGTTCAGCACCTTGGTGTAGGAGAATCGCAGGTCGTCTTTCTTTATCCGTTTTAACTGGGCCTTGAAAAAATCCTCCTCGAAGAGATTTTTGCCTCCATCCTCGTCATCATTCTTCCATTGCGAATGGAGCTGTTTTTCGATATCAATCGGCATCAGCCCCGCAAAGATCGCATTGCGGCTGTATTGTGTGGCCGTGGGCAAAATGCTGTAAAACGTGTCCTCTTCCATTACCCTGAAACTCTCTGAAAATATTGGCTGGATGGCTTTCCATTGATCAAAGCGCAGGTTGTCGAGCAGCACAAAGAATACCGGCCTGTCCTTTTCCAAATGCGGCAACACTTTGAATTTGAAAAGTGTATGAGACATGATGGGGCCTACCCCGCTTTTAGGATCCACCCATTTTGCATAATTCTTCGACACGAATTTGAAGAACTCAGTGTTCGCTTCGCTTTTCTGCGAATGAAAAACATCGGTCATTTCGGGGCTGTCGCTCTTTTCCATTTCCAGTTCCCAATAAACCAGTTTGCGGTAGATGTCCATCCACTCGTTGTGATCAGGGTTGCTGTTCAGTGCCATGAACAGGTTGCGGAATTGCTGCTGGTAGGCGGTGGTTGTCTTTTCGGCAACCAGCCTCCTGTTGTCGATGATCTTTTTCAGGCTTAGCCAAACCTGGTTGGGATTGACGGGTTTGATCAGGTAGTCGGTAATCTGGCTGCCGATGGCTTCATCCATCAGGTTCTCTGTTTCATTTTTAGTGATCAGCACCACCGGGATCTGATTGTTGATCTCCTTGATCTTGGCCAGGGTTTCCAAACCGGAGATGCCGGGCATCGACTCATCGAGCAATACCACGTCAACCTCGTTGTCCTTAATGAAGTCGATCGCATCGAACCCATTGGTGAGCGGACTGACTTCGTAACCCTTGTTTCTGAGAAAGAGCATCTGTGACTGCAGACTCTCTATTTCATCATCCACCCATAAAATTTTTCCTAAACCCATACGCGATTATTAATGACCCGGTAAAGCAAAGATACATATTGTAGTTTTGCAGCTCGGGACTACTATTTCACCTATTTCACCAGTCAAATAAAGGCATGATCAGCAGGAAGAGAAAAATTATCAATGACCCGGTTCATGGGTTCATCACCCTTGATCATCCACTCATCCTCGACATTGTTGCCCATCCCTATTACCAGCGACTGCGGCGGATCACCCAGATGGCCTTTGCCCACCTGGTCTATCCGGGAGCCATTCATACACGCCTGCACCATTCCCTTGGCGCTTATCACCTGATGACCATGGCGATCGGCGAATTAAAAAACAAGGGCTTCGTGGTTACTGACGACGAAGAGGTTGCAGCGAAGGCAGCCATCCTTCTGCACGACGCAGGTCATGCCCCTTTTTCACACGCCCTTGAACGTATACTGCTGCCTGGTATCCAGCATGAATCCATTTCGCTGATGATCATGAAGGAACTCAATGTCCAGTTCAATGGTCAGCTGGACCTGGCCATTCAAATCTTCACACATCAATACCATAAACCCTTTCTCTCGCAGTTGGTCTCGGGGCAACTTGACGTAGACAGGCTTGATTATCTTACCCGCGACAGTTTTTTCACAGGGGTATCGGAAGGTGTTGTGGGTTACGACCGCATCATCAAAATGCTCACCGTCCATGAAGGGCAGTTGATGGTGGAAGAAAAAGGAATTTATTCCATAGAAAAATTCCTCGTCGCCCGCAGGCTGATGTACTGGCAGGTCTATTTGCATAAAACGGTGCTTGCCGCAGAGATGATGCTGGTGAAAATAATTCAGCGGGCAAAGGAACTCCTGCTGAATGGATACGATGTGCCAACCTGTTCCCTGCCTTTTGATTATTTCCTGGAGAAGGACGTTACGGCCATCATTCCCGGCGACCTCCTGAATAAATTTTGCCTGTTGGATGACTACGATGTGATGATGGCGCTGAAAAATTGGATGGGTCACTCCGACTTAATTCTTTCCACACTTTGCCGGATGCTGATCGAAAGGCGTTTATTAAAAGTTAAATTACAGAGTGAACCGATAGGTGAGGAACAGCTGCAACAGATGCGGAATGTTATTTGTCATAATATTGGTATATCAGAAAGGGAATGCAGGTATTTTCTGTTTACTGGTGAAGCCGAGAATACCACTTATAATCCCGTTGAAGAAAAAATCAATATCTTATTTAAGGATGGAACCATCAGGAACATATCCGCGGTCGACCATGCTTTGATCCAGCAAACCCTCTCAACGCCTGTAAAAAAATTCTATATTTGTTACCTGATTTAATGTCTTTTTGTTACTGGCAGGGAAGACAATAAGCCATCATCCTAAAGATCAAGCTACGTCTATGCAATTCACCGCAGCACAAATAGCCTTGCTAATCAACGCCAGCATAGAAGGTGACCCCGGTGTAATTGTCAGTTCCTTCGGCAAAATCGAAGAGGCCACTACAGGCCAGCTGGCCTTCCTCGCGAATCCCAAATACGAAGACTTCCTTTACACTACGGGCGCATCGGTTATCATCATTCATGAAAGTCAGGAATTAAAGGAAAAGCTTGGATCAACCCTGCTGAGGGTGCAGGACCCTTACACTGCCTTTGCCACCCTGCTTGCCAAATACCAGGAAATGGTTGCACAGCAGATGACGGGCATCCAGGAGCCATCGTATATTTCGAAAACAGCCATTCTTGGCGAAAACACTTTCATCGGTGCTTTTGCTTATATCGGAGAACATGTTAAGATTGGGAACAACGTAAAGATCTATCCCAATGTTTTCCTTGGAAACAATGTGCGGATCGGTGACAACTCGGTAATTCACCCGGGGGTCAGGGTTTACTATGATTGCATTATTGGCCGATATGTAAATATCCACGCCGGTGCCGTTATAGGCAGCGATGGTTTTGGGTTCGCTCCCCAGGCTGACGGGAGTTTCAAGAAAGTGCCACAGATCGGCAATGTGGTGGTAGAAGACAATGTGGAGATCGGCGCGAACTCCGCCATCGATCGCGCCACCATGGGCTCGACCCTGATCAAATCAGGCGCCAAGCTCGACAACCTAATTCAGGTGGCACACAACGTCGAGGTAGGTCATCATACCGTCATTGCTGCGCAGGCGGGGGTCAGCGGAAGCACCAAGATCGGCAACCACGTGATGATTGGCGGACAGGCCGGAATCGTTGGTCATATCCAGATCGCCGACAACGCCAAGATCAATGCCCAGAGTGGCGTCAGCAAGTCTATTAAAACTCCTCATACGGCCGTAACGGGCTCTCCTGCATTTGATTACACCAGTGCTTTGCGCAGCCAGGCAGTTACCAGAAATCTTCCCGATCTGGAAAAAAGGATCATCGAACTTGAGAACCTGGTAAAACAACTCCTGCTGGAGAAAGCGGTGTAATAATGAAAATTTAATCCTGAAAGGTTCATACTTTCGTGGCTATGGACCGAGCCATCAGCAATGGAGATCATTATCAACATACTATAAAAGCGGAGATCACAATTTCAGGGGCTGGAATTCACACCGGACAGGCAGTAACCATGAGGCTAAAACCCGCCGAACCGAACACCGGAATTCTCTTTCAAAGAGTGGATCTGAAGAACAGGCCGATCATCAAAGCAGATGTTGACAATGTCATTGAAACCAACCGCAGCACTACCCTGGAAGCCAACGGGGGAAGGGTGAGCACCATCGAACACCTGCTGGCCTCGCTGGTGGGCATGCAGGTGGACAACGTATTGATCGAAATAGACGGCGAGGAAGTGCCCATCCTCGACGGCAGCGCAGAACCATTTGTTGAGGCCCTGGAGAAAACAGGCACTCTAAAGCAGAATTCCAGGAAGATTTACTACAATATCGAGCACAATATCACCTATGTAGACGAGGAGAAAAAGGTGGAGATGGTAGCCCTGCCTTACAATGATTACCGGATCAATACGCTTATCGACTTCAATTCACCCATCCTCGGCACGCAGCACGCTGCACTTAAGGATATTACTGACTTCAACAAGGAAATCGCTCCTTGTCGCACTTTTTCCTTTTTTCATGAACTGGAATGGCTGCTGGCCAACAACCTGATCAAAGGGGGAGATATCAACAATGCCATAGTGGTGGTGGACAAACCCGTTACCGAGGAACAGGTGGCACGGATATCCAAGGTATTCAACAAACACGATGTACAGGTTTCGGATGAGGGGATTCTGAACAATCTCAAACTGCGGTTTCCCAATGAACCCGCTCGTCACAAACTGCTCGACGTGGTGGGCGACCTCGCCCTGGTAGGTTTCCCCTTCAAGGCACACATCATCGCCAACCGCCCCGGGCATGCGTCAAATGTGCGTTTTGCCAAGAAGATCAAGGAACACATCAAGAAATACAAGTTCAGGCAGGACGTACCAAAATATGACCCCACCAAACCACCGCTGCTGGACATTCACGCGATCGAGAAGACCCTACCCCACCGGTATCCCTTCCTGCTGGTAGACAAAGTGATCGAATTAACCGATAAATATGTAGTGGCGATCAAGAACGTCACTTACAATGAGCCCTTCTTCCAGGGCCATTTTCCGGGCAACTGCGTGATGCCCGGTGTATTACAGGTTGAGGCGCTTGCACAGGCCGGGGGCTTCCTGGCCATCCCGCGCAATACAACCGACCAATATGACACTTATTTCCTTAAGATCGAAAATTGTAAGTTCAAACAGAAGGTTGTACCTGGAGATACCCTGATTCTGAAAATGGAATTGTCAAACCCCATACGCAGGGGAATCTGTGAAATGAAGGGCACCATTTTCATCGGCGACAAGCTGGTTACGGAAGCTGACCTGGTAGCGCAAATTGTAAAAAGACCTAAAGCTTAACGAATTATATGATCAGTCCGCTTGCATATATCCATCCCAATGCAAAACTCGGCAATGAGGTAATCATCGATCCCTTCGCTGTAATTCAGAATAATGTTACGATCGGAAATCATACCCATGTCATGTCCAATGCCGTGATAGCGGAGAATACTATCATCGGCAGCCATTGTACCATCTTTCCGGGAGCTGTGATCGGCGCCATTCCCCAGGACCTGAAATTTGTAGGTGAGGAAACCACAGTAGAGATCGGCGATCACACCACGATCAGGGAATGCGTAACGGTTAACCGTGGCACGCAGGACCGCTGGAAAACTGTCATCGGCAGTAATTGCCTTTTGATGGCCTATTCACATGTTGCCCACGACTGCATTCTTGGAAACTACGTGATCCTGGGTAATGCCGTTCAACTGGCGGGACATGTGACGGTCGACAACTATGCCATATTGAGCGGCCTGGCAGGCGCCCACCAGTTCGTACACATCGGCGAGCACACCTATATTGCAGGGCACACCGTTGTGAGAAAGGACGTACCTCCTTTTATCAAGGCGGCGCGTGAACCCCTAAGTTATATGGGGGTGAACATCGTCGGCCTGAACAGAAGAGGATACAGCCGGGAAAAGATCAATGAGATCGCCAATATTTACCACACCCTGTATGTTGAGAAGCACACCACTTCCGCCGCAGTTCAACAGATTGAAACCAATTTTGCTTCGAGCGAAATAAAGGATCAGATACTTGCTTTCATCAATACCTCAAAAACCGGCATCATCAAGCGCCCTTCCAAAACAGCCAGTGATGCGGATTACACTTTCTGATACAGGAAAAAGATTCAATCGCGACTGGATATTCCGTCACCTCAGCCTCGTATTTGAGGCTGGCAGTTCATATGCCATCACCGGGCCGAACGGCTCGGGGAAATCCACTCTTTTGCAGGTGATAGCCGGTGCGATTACCCCCAGCGAAGGAGCAATTGGTTATTGGGCGCAGGAGAAGCAGATAGAAACCGATCGTGCCTACCGCAGTCTGTCTATCGCCGCTCCATATCTTGAAGTGATTGAAGAAATGACTTTGATTGAGTTCTTCCATTTTCACCAGACTTTCAAACCACTGCGGCGTCCCGTTGATCAGGTGGTTAAATTGGTGGGCCTCCATGGCGCTACGGCAAAACAGATCAGGTATTTTTCATCAGGCATGAAACAGCGGGTGAAACTTGCCCAGGCGATATTTTCCGATACAGATACGCTGTTGCTTGACGAACCCTGCACAAACCTCGATGAGCAAGGGATCGCCATGTATCACCAACTCATTGAAGAATATGGTCAGGACAGGCTGGTGATCGTCAGTTCCAATGACCCCCAGGAGTATGGGTTTTGCAGGGAGGTTGTGGAGATGAAGGATTTTAAGATTTAGACTCTTCTTTCTTTTTTTTCTCTTTGGGAAAGAGGAAACTTGACCTACTTTTTTTTATAAAAAAAAGTAGGCAAAAAAAATCCGGCGCTGTCAGAATAAGCCCTAAAATTTTCCGCGCGCCGCTACGGCGAAGGAATGCTCCGATCGGCTGAAGTAATTCTGTTCTGCAGTTGCAACTATCGTCTTTATATTTTCAATCCACATCTTCGCCGTTTTCCGCGGCACTTGAAAATTTTGCCTTCGCGTGGCTTCGGCCCGGCCTTATTCTGAAGGCGCAATACAAGAACCAGAAAGAGAAAAATGAAGTACGCGAAGCGCTCTCCGCTCTGATTTGCTGCCAGGCATACATTGGAAAGACGTTAAGAAAATCGCATCGAAGGGCGTAGAAGAAGAAACAAATGTTACTGTGGTTGGGAAATATTCTTTGCTGGTAAGTCCTACTGAAGCCCGGTTATATTCAAATGTTGTGACTTGTTTTTCTTCAGCCCGGAGAGGCGATTTTCAGTCTTTCCAATGTGAGCCTTGATTTTTTTTGCCCGCTTTTTTTTATCAAGAAAAAAAAGCAGAAGTCTCATCGCTTACTCGCAATCAACAAATTCAAATCCGTGTATTTGAGATCGAAGCGCTGGCTGAGATAAAAATTGGTAAGCGATCCTTTGAACAGATAAACTCCCGATCTCAGGTTTACCTTGTGCCAGATCAGGTTTTCAAACCCACCCTCGTCACCCGCCTGCAGGAACAAGTGGCATCAGCACGCTGCTTATGGCCTGAGAGGCCGTCCTTGCAAAACCAGATGGAATATTGGGCACACAATAATGGATCACTCCATATTTCATGAAAATGGGATGTTCGTGGGTAGTGATTTCGGCGGTTTCAAAACAACCGCCCCTGTCCACACTCACATCTATGATCACGGAGCCGGGACGCATGTTGCTGACCATTTCCTCCGTCGCTACCACCGGGGTACGCCCGCTTGGGGCGCTCAGTGCGCCGACGGCCACTTCACATGTCTTGAGTTGTTTCGAAAGGATCCTCGGCTCAAGTACGGAGGTCCAAAGACGATGACCGATATTGTTCTGCAGTCTTTTTAAACGATATACGCTGTTATCAAAAACCTTGACCGATGCGCCGAGCGCAAGCGCGGCCCGTGCCGCGTACTCACCCACAATCCCGGCTCCGAGGATGATGACCTTGGTTGGCGGAATACCGGATATGCCCCCAAGGAGAACACCTTTTCCATGGTTGGCCGATCCGAGGTACTGGGCCGCGATCAGCATCACGGCACTGCCGGCGATCTCACTCATGCTCCGAACAATCGGGTAAGTGCCCGAATCATCCCTTAACGATTCAAAAGACACCGCCGTGATCTTCTTCTCCATCATTTTTTCCAGGAGAGAAGCCTTCATAACGGACATGTGTATTGGAGAAAATATCTGCTGATTCAGTTGCAGGAAGGGAATGTCCTCATCTACCACAGGGGCAGATTTGACCAGGATTGGCGATTTGAACACTTCGGCCTTGTCGTAGACGATCTTTGCCCCCGCCTCGCTGTAGTCTTTGTCGCGAAAGTGCGTGGGCTCGCCTGCATTGTGTTCAATTACAACATGGTGGCCATTGCTTACCAACACTCCCACGGCATCGGGTGTCAGAGCGATACGGTTTTCCTGAAAAGCAGTCTCCTTCGGAATACCTATATGCAGATGAGTACCCTTCGGCTTCACATCAAGGGTTTCTTCCAGGGTTTCATAACTAAAGGAAGTACTAATATGCGGTTTAGACTGCGACATGGCTGGTGTTGATTGCCTGGCAATTTACGATTTACAATTGTCTTATTCGAGACCCGTCCACAGATCATTTCCCGCAGTAGCGAACGAAGATAAAACTCAGTCCGGCGTGGACAGTGATAACTGGCGGGTCTGTGCATCCAACACGTCAAGCTCAAGAAAACAGGTGTCTGATGGAAATATGGCCCTGGCAATCGCCGGCCATTCAACAAAGCACCTGTGGCCTGAATACAGGCATTCCTCCACTCCAGCCCTGACTACCTCTTCTTCAAACCGGCAGCGGTAGAGGTCAATATGATAGACCCTTTCATCATCGAGTGCGTACTCATTGATAATGGAAAATGTGGGGCTGCTCATGGTAGTTTTCACACCGAGCTCCCGGCAGATTGCCTGGATGAAGGTCGTCTTGCCCGCGCCCAGGTCGCCGTTGAATGCAAATACGCGTGAATCCCCAAGTTTCGACAGGAAAACTTTGGCCGCCTGATGGATTTCTGCTTTCATGAACACCAATTCCATCTCCCAAAGATAACTGGGGATCAGCGCGCTGAAAAAGTTTTTCAACGGTAGGTGGGCGGTGAAATGCAACCGTGTTGACATATTACCCCTTTTCCCTCCGCAGGATATTGAGTAAATTTGCAGCATGGAAAGAACGTATTGGAAAGTAGAAGGAATGACCTGTTCCAACTGTTCCCTTACTGTCACCAAATTCCTGGAAAAAAAGGGCAAACAGAATGTGAAGGTCAACCTCCTCAGCGGAGATGTGGTGTTTGACACTGATGTGAATGATCAGCCTCAGCTTAAAAAAGGGGTCGAAGCACTGGGTTTTTCAGTCAATCCCTTACAGGGAATGTCGGCTGTCAAAAAAAAGAAGCTCTTCCAAAATCACGTTCAACGCTTTCTTTTCTGTGCCGTATTCACGCTCCCGTTGATGCTGCATATGCTTAACCGGTGGGTGCCGGTGCCCATCCTCATGAACCCCTGGGTGCAATTCGCACTCACCGTGCCGGTGCTGGTAGTAGGCATGGACTTCTTCGGGCGCAGTGCCATTAACAGTCTGCGCAATGGTTTTCCCAACATGAATGTGCTGGTAAGCATTGGCGCCCTCTCTGCCTTTGTTTACAGTCTCTCCGGACTCCTAATGGGCATGGGTCATGAGTATCTTTTTTTTGAAACCACTGCATCCATAATCACCCTGGTATTCTTTGGGAACTACCTTGAAGATTCGGCCATCCAATCGACCCGGAAATCACTGGATACACTGGTGCGTTCGCAGAAAGTGATCGCCAACATGATCGCCTTCAACGAAGCCCATGAAGAGATCATTCTGCCCGTGGACAATGAACAACTCCGCAGTGGCGACCTCATCCTCATCCGGTCGGGTGAACAGGTTCCTGCCGACTGCAAAATCCTCACCGGCAATGCTAGTGTGAATGAATCGCTGATCACCGGCGAATCTCTGCCGGTGCAAAAAAAAATGAAAGAGAAACTCATCGGCGGCAGTCTGTTGATCGATGGAAATGTAAAAGCGCAGGTTACGGCGGCGGGGAAAGACTCCGTGCTCGCGAAGATCATCGGTCTGGTCACGACGGCGCAGGGTGAAAAACCACCTGTTCAGCAGCTCGCAGACAAGATCAGCAGCATCTTTGTACCAGTTGTGCTGGGCCTGTCCCTGCTCACCTTCATCATCAATCTTTTTGTCATAGGCAGCATCCCTCCTTCTCTCATGCGGGCGATTGCGGTGCTGGTAATCGCCTGCCCCTGTGCGATGGGGCTGGCCACGCCCGCTGCTATTGCCGTTGGTCTTGGCAGGGCCGCCCGAAATGGGATTCTCTTCCGGAATGCAAAAACGCTTGAACTCTTCAATACCATCCGGCAGGTGGTATTCGACAAAACCGGAACACTCACCACCGGTGCATTTGTAATTGAAAAATTCAAAATACTCGATCCCGCCATGTCAGAGCCGGAGTTCCAGCGGATAGTGTACTCACTGGAAAAATATTCCACCCACCCACTCGCCCGATCCATCACCGATCACTGGAAACGCCGGGACGAGATTCGCTGGAAAACGGTGGAAGAGATCAAAGGGCTCGGAATGTGGGGCCTCAGCCGCGAGGGCGAACACTACCAGGCGGGTTCATACCAGATGGTGAACCGTCCACCCGTGGAAGCCACCCACAATATTTATGTAACCCGAAACAACGTACTGATCGGCTGGATCGATATGCAAGATGAAATCCGCGCCGAAGCCCGGCAAGTGATCGATTATTTCCAGGTAAACGGCATTAAAACCATCCTCCTCAGCGGAGACAACAGTGCGGCAGTTGAGAGGATCGGTAAGCAGCTGGGAATTGATGAAATTCACAGTGACCAGGACCCTCACCAGAAACTTGAAAGGATCATCAAACTAAATGCCATAGCGCCGACCGTGATGATTGGTGATGGCATCAACGACGCACCCGCGCTCGCAAAGGCGACCATTGGGATCTCACTTAGCGAAGCTTCAGATCTCGCAGTGCAGACCGCCGACGTGGTGCTTCTCGGTGGGGGACTCTCGCATCTGCCGCTCTCTATGGGACTCGGTCGACACACCTACATCACAATTAAACAAAACCTCTTCTGGGCTTTCCTTTACAATGTCGTGGCCATACCTGTTGCTGCCATCGGGTTGCTGACACCGGCTTTCGGCGCGCTGGTCATGGGTTTAAGCGACGTAGTTCTCGGTATCAATTCTGTAAGACTGCGCGCAAAAAAAGTGATCTGATTTAACATTTGGACCGCAAACTTTTTATATTAAAAGAATACTGGAAGCATGATTTCTTTCGGCCTGTACAGGAATCCATCATTGATGCCGTGCTGGCCGGAGAGGACACACTTGCACTTTTACCCACGGGTGGTGGGAAATCTGCATGTTTTCAGGTACCGGGGCTGATCCTGCCTGGGCTCTGCCTGGTTATCAGCCCGCTTATTGCATTGATGAAGGACCAGGTGGAAAATCTCCGCAAAAAAAACATTACCGCTTTTTCCATTCATTCCGGCATGAACCGGAAGGAAGTTGTCAGCACGCTTAAGGCGGCTGGTGAAAGCAACTGTAAGTTCTTATACGTATCTCCGGAAAGGCTCGGGACTAGTTTGTTCCAGGAATATCTTCCATCACTGGGGATTAACCTCATTGCGGTGGATGAAGCCCATTGTATCTCCCAATGGGGATATGACTTCCGGCCCGCTTACCTGAAAATTGCCGAGCTGCGCAGCGAACTCCCCGGCATTCCGGTGCTTGCCCTGACGGCCTCTGCTACAGAAGAAGTACAGGAAGACATCAGGCAGAAATTAATGTTCCGGAATCCGCGCACCTTTCTCCAATCTTTTTCCCGGCCAAATCTGTCGTTCAGCGCCTTCTCAGTGCCTTCGAGAATTAACAAGATCCTCGACATTGTTTCAAAGGTTCCGGGAACGGGTATCGTGTATTGCAAAAGCCGAAGGCGTACCCGTGAGATCAGTGACCTCCTGAACAAACACGGCATACCGGCTGCATACTACCATGCAGGGTTAACCGCATTGGAAAGGTCCGCAAAACAGGAAGCCTGGCAGCGCGATGAAGTCAGGATCATCGTGAGCACAAATGCCTTTGGGATGGGTATCGACAAATCGAATGTCCGTTTTGTAATACATGCTGACACACCCGACTGCCTGGAAAACTATTACCAGGAAGCGGGTCGCGCGGGTCGTGACGGCAAAAAATCATACGCGGTACTGCTTTATGACGATGAAGAAATAGAAGCTTTGAAGACCCTGCCGAACCAACGCTTTCCCCAATTGGATGAATTGAGAAGGATCTATGGCGCGCTGATGAATTTTCTCCAGATCCCTTCCGGATACGGTGAAGGCTCCTCCTATGATTTCGACCTTCATTCTTTTGTTAAGCAATTTGGGATAGACCAGGTCACCACCGCCGCCGCACTTCGCTGTTTTGAACAGGAGGAACTACTGGCGCTGAACGAACAGGTATTCAGCCCCGCGAAATTGCAGGTTACCGCCAGCAGGGAATCGCTGGACACACTAGGGGAAATCAATCCGACTGGTGAACATCTGATCAAGACCTTGCTGAGAACCTATTCGGGAATATTCGATCAGCCGGTGAATATCTTTGAGGGTCAGCTTGCCTTCTTGCTACGTTGCCGCACTGATGACTTGTACAAACAGCTGTTCGATCTTAACAAACAAGGATTAGTGCAATACAGCCCCCAGAAGGAAAAACCACAGCTTTACCTGATGCACAACCGAACCGTCGCGGGCGAACTTCATATTAACATGGAAAATTACCGAAGCAGGAAACTGAAATTCCAGCGAAGAGTGGAATCCATGATCGACTTTGCATATCCTTCAACATTATGCCGGAGCGTTTTCATCGGAAATTATTTTGGTGACAGTAAGATAAAACCCTGTGGCATCTGTGACAACTGTCTTTCGACCCGCAAATCTGCCACCAGCTCCGCCGAATTCGAACTGATCCACAAAACCATACTAGCTCATCTAACCACCAGGCCGCTGACCGTTACGGAACTCATCTCCACCATGAGAGGCACACCCAGGCATAAGATGATGGAAGTGTTGCGTTTTTTGGAAGCAGAAAACAGGATCAGTAGAACGGACCAGGGGTTATTATTGCCTGGCAGGTAAACGGTATTCTCAGAACCATTTTTTTGTTTTGCTTCTGCCACCCAGTCCGAGTGCGCCAAGCAGGCTACGTGTAACGATGCTGGCAGCGGTTCTGCCGATCTGCCGCGTTACTGAATTGCTGAGTATGGTCTCGAGGGTAGACTTCGGGGCTTCTTTTGAAGTTGTGCGCACTGTCTCGGCCTTTCCTGTTTCGACTCCTGCGCTGGCTTCGGCAAGTTTAGCATTGAGGATCTCATAGGCACTTTCAGAATCCACCGTCTTGTTGTACCTGGCAATCAATTTCGACCTGGACGTAAGGTCATTGAGCTCGCTGTCGGAAAGTATGTCCATCCTTGACGAAGGAGGGATAAGCATGGTATGAACAAGTGGAGTAGGGATGCCTTTTTCATTCAGCATCGTTACAAATGCTTCACCTGTGCCGAGCTGTGTCATCAGTTCGTCCACGTCGTAATACGCAGATTCGGGATAGTTTTCGGCTGCCTTCTTAATGGTTTTACGGTCAGCAGCAGTGAATGCCCTGAGTGCATGCTGCACCTTCAGACCGAGCTGGGCCAGCACACCCGCGGGAATGTCCTGTGGGTTCTGGGTACAGAAAAAAATGCCGACGCCTTTGGACCTGATCAGTTTGACCACGGTTTCAATCTGCTGCAGTAGGGCTGTTGTGGCTTCCTGGAAAACGAGATGCGCCTCATCGATGAAGATCACCAGTTTGGGCTTGTCCATGTCGCCCTCCTCGGGCAGAGAGCCGTACAGTTCTGCAAGCAGGCTGAGCATGAAAGTCGAAAATAGCTTCGGTCGGTTCTGCATGTCCGTTACCCTCAGCACACTGATCACTCCCCTGCCGTCATCGGACATCCTCATCAGGTCTTCCACAGCGAAAGATGGTTCTCCGAAGAAGAGGTCCGCCCCCTGCTGCTGGAGCTCGATCACTTTACGCAAAATGGTGCCGGTGGTGGTGGTGGAAATTTTACCGTAGTCCTTTTCAAGTTCTTTCTTTCCTTCATTGCCCACATATTGCAGGATCCTTATAAAATCTTTCAGGTCGAGAAGTGGAAGTTTGTTGTCGTCACAATATTTAAAGATCATCGAGACTACTCCTTCCTGTGTGTCGTTCAAACCAAGGATTTTAGACAACAGGATTGGGCCGAACTCGGTAACGGTGGCGCGTATCCGAACTCCCTTTTCGTTGCTGAGCGTAAGCAGTTCAACGGGAAATGCAGAAGGTTTGTATTCTCCGCCCGCCAAAGCCATTCTTTCCCTGATCTTGTCATTGACCGTTCCTGGCGCAGCCAGGCCGCTGAGGTCACCCTTGATGTCCATCAGCAATACAGGAACGCTGGCATTACTGAGTCCTTCTGCCAGTACCTGAAGTGTCTTTGTTTTACCCGTTCCGGTTGCTCCGGCGATCAGGCCATGCCGGTTCATGGTTTTGAGGGGAATGGACACTTCTGCTCCTGTGAGTGCGTCCTTGTCGAGCATTGCAACACCAATTCTAAATGTTTCTCCCTTGAACGTAAAACCCTGCGAGATCTCTTTCAGGAAGGTGTCTTTGTCAGGCATAACCGGCTATTATTTATGTAAGATATATATTAACAAAAAATTATTCAGTGGAGTCCAAACAAGGCAAATTCATTAATTTTATTTCTCGTATGTTTAACTACAACGATTAAATTTAAACCATGGAAGGTAAAAAAACCAAAATTCTCCTTTGTGAAGATGATACAAATCTGGGGATGGTACTTAAGAATTATCTGGAACTGAATGACTACGACGTTACGCTCGAAAGGGACGGACGGCTCGGTCTTGCTGCCTTTCAAAGAGAGAAGTTTGATCTTTGTTTGCTGGACATTATGATGCCGCATATGGATGGTTTCACGCTGGCGGAGGAGATTCGCGACGTGGATCCCGATATCCCCCTGTTTTTCCTGAGTGCCAAGACGATGAAGGACGATATCATCCAGGGATACAAGCTTGGCGCCGACGACTACATCACAAAGCCATTCGACAGCGAGGTGCTTTTATTGAAAATAAAGGCCATCCTTAAACGAAACGAGGAAGGAAATAAGGAGAATGAGAACAAGGAATATGACCTCGCAAGTTACCATTTCAATCCCAAGCTCCGGGAACTGAGCCATAGTGGCAAAATGCAGACCCTGTCTCCCAAGGAGAATGAATTGCTGAAATTGCTTGCTGAACACCTCAACGACCTTCTTCCACGCGAACACGCGCTCAAAAAGATCTGGGGCAGCGACACCTACTTCAATGGAAGAAGCATGGACGTCTATATTGCCAAATTAAGAAAATACCTGAAGGACGATTCGAATATCGAGATCGTAAACATACATGGAAACGGCTTCAGGCTGGTTGTTCCGACACCAGCGGCTTAAATAAGATAAATTCTAAACCCGGTTTGGCTATCTGAAAACAGCCAGGGGTTTTACTTTCAGGTTTTGGGATTCAAAACAGTTTACCGGGCGAAATTTTCCCCAGGTGTTGGTAGGCCTTGGCCGTGACCTCCCGGCCTCGCGGTGTGCGTTGCAGGAATCCCTCCTGGATCAGAAAGGGTTCATAAACTTCTTCAATTGTGCCCGACTCCTCACCTACCGCTGTGGCGATGGTACTGATACCTACCGGGCCGCCCTTAAATTTATCGATAATGGTCACTAAGATCTTGTTGTCCATCTCGTCCAAACCGTGTTCATCAACGTTCAGGGCCCTGAGCGAATGAGCGGTAATGGCCAGGTCGATCACACCATTGTGCAGCACTTGCGCGAAATCGCGAACCCTTCTGAGCAAACCATTGGCGATCCTGGGTGTGCCCCTGCTGCGCCCGGAAATCTCTCGCGCCGCGTCAGAGGTAATTTTTACAGAAAGAATCGCTGCCGCGCGAAGGATGATCTGGTACAGCGTTTCTGCAGAATAATACTGCAGTCTCGACTTGATGGCGAACCTAGAAAGCAAAGGCGCAGAGAGCAATCCGCTTCTTGTTGTTGCCCCGATCAGTGTGAATGGACTGAGGTTTAACTGGATGCTGCGCGCATTAGGACCACTGTCAATCATGATGTCGAGCCGATAATCTTCCATGGCGGCATAGAGGTATTCTTCAACAACGGTGCTGAGTCGGTGGATTTCATCAATAAATAAAACGTCGTTTGGTTCCAGGTTTGTAAGTAATCCGGCGAGGTCACCTGGCTTTTCGATCACTGGTCCCGATGTTTCCCTGATCTTCACCTGCAGCTCATTAGCCACGATGCGACTGAGCGTGGTTTTGCCAAGACCCGGTGGACCATGGAATAGAATATGGTCGAGCGCTTCGCCACGCATCTTCGCCGCCTGGATGAAGACCTTCAGGTTCTCGATGATCTGCTCCTGTCCCGAAAACTCAGCGATAACAGATGGACGGATATTGTTTTCAAATTCCTTGTCCATGGGTGTGAGGACGCTGTTGCCCGCATTCAGGTTCTCGTTCGGCATACCTAAAATTACTAAAAGCACTTAACTTCAAGGATGGATTATGACCAATTTGTGGCGAGCCTGCGTTTAGATCAGCCGCCTCCAGTGCTCTCAGAAGAATTGCGATCGCTATGGTACGACGGATGTAAAGACTGGGAACGATCGCATGAGATCGCACAGGATATTCCCGGGATCAATGGCTCGCTAATCCATGCCTACCTGCATCGTAAAGAAGGCGATGCAAACAATGCACACTACTGGTATCATCGGGCCGGCAAGAATGCGCCGAATATTTCACTCGAAGAAGAATGGAAGTTGCTGGTCAGGACTTTTCTATGAAAGCGTTACAGTAGAATTGACACCAGCGCAATGATCAGTCTTCAATCATCTTAATACCGGTTTTAGTAAACTCTATGCGCCTTTGCTTGAACAAATTACCGGTAGACATCTTGAAAGTTTTCTTGCTCATTCCGAAGTAAGAATAGATTTCTGCGGGATCCGACTTGTCATTGTATGGCAGGTAGCCATTGTTGCGCTCGAGCAGATCAAGAATCTTCTGCAGCTCTCCTTCCACACGTTCATATCCCTTCTTGCCGGAAACCACATCGATCTTGTTGTCGGGGGATATTTTCTTGACGAATCCTTTGAAACGGTCACCGATCCCGATCGTGCGATACACTTCATTAAAGTGAAGTATGCCCGTGTGGTGATTGTTAATGATCATCACAAAGCCTATGTCTGTCTTCCGGTAGGCCAGTAAATTCACTTCCTCTAATTCCTTCACAGTAAGCGAATCATTGCTCAGGAAGGCTTCAATTTTTTCTGTTGCCGCCACCCTGCCCGTGCGTTCATCGAGATAGAGCTTCACGATGTAATTCTCCCCGGGATACATTCGATTCAGCTGTTTGGATGCGGGAACAAAGACGTCCTTCATAAGCCCCCAGTCGAGGAAGGCGCCGTGAGGTGTAACGCTGACCGCTTTAAGTTGAACAATATCGCCCAGAACCGCTTTGGGCTCCTGGGTGGTGGCGATCAACCGGTCTTCGGAATCATGATATACAAACACACGCAACTCATCACCGGGTCCGGCCCCCATGGGAACAAAACGCCGGGGCAGCAGGATGCCTTCAGCACCATCATCGAGGTACAATCCGAAATCAACCTCACGGATCACCTTTAGTTTGTTGAATTCTCCCACCTTGATCATGCCAGAAAATTAGCAATTAAAAGCCAGAAATTCCGTCCACTGCGTTTATCTTGTAGTATGAAAAGCTGGAAGCGCCTTATATCAATTGTTGTTTTCGCCACTTTTTTTGCCCAGGCAGACCAAGCCCAAACGGCTAAGCCGGTACTGAACCATATCGCCCTCTATGTTAAAGACCTTGCGGTGAGCACTGGTTTTTATCAAAAAATGGTGATGCTCGACACCATCCCTGAACCTTTTCACGATGGCAAACACACCTGGTTCTCCGTTGGACCTTCGAGTCACCTCCATCTTATTCAGGGTGCCGACTCTGTAGTTTCGCACGATAAAAACGGCCACCTCTGCTTCAGTGTGCCTTCGGTCGAAGACGTGATCTCGAGGCTCAGGAAAAATAACATCGCTTACGAAAGCTGGCCTGGCGTGGCCAATACAATTACTACGCGGGTAGATGGTATCAAACAGATCTATTTCAAAGATCCGGATGGATACTGGGTCGAGATCAACAACGATTACCCCAAATCGAAATAACCAGCCGGGGCATAATTTTTTATAGTTTCTATCAGGTAGTACTATTCCATACCTGCATTAACTAAAAGATTATGAAAAAAATTCTTATCCTCCCACTGCTTGTGATCAGTTCGGGATTGTTCGCTCAGGGTTTCCAATTAGGGATCAAAGGTGGCTTGAACGTCAGCAATTTTTCAGGAAGCGGGTCAGCCAGCGACGTAAAGAAAAAGGCATTAGTTGGTTTTCATGCTGGCGGTATGATCAACCTGATGTTTGGGAGCAACGCATCCATCCAGCCCGAGGTGCTCTTCTCCTCACAGGGTGCCAAGTATGAAAACGCCGGCAATGAACAGAACTTCAAAGTCTCTTACCTTACCGTACCGGTGCTATTTAAATACCGTTTTAATGGAGGCTTCTACCTTGAAGCGGGTCCCCAGGTAGGCTTTAAACTATCCGACAATACTACAAACCGCAGTGTCGAAAGTTTTGCGAATAACCTGGATGTGGCCGTCGATGCTGGATTAGGTTACCACAGCAGCTCGGGCGTCGGAATTGGTGGAAGATATGTGGTTGGAGTTTCCAAGGTTGGCGACTTCGAACCGGGTGATCTGGCCAACGCAGATGCCAAAAATGGTGTCGCCCAGCTGTTCATCTTCTTTACCTTATTTAACAACAAGCGCTAGAAGCCTAAAAAAATAAGATCAGCCTGAACTCGCGGAACTATCGCCGGGGTTCAGGCTTTTTATTGTTGCTACCGGAAATTAGTTTACAATCCTTATTTTGATCAGCGTGGCGGGTTGGTCCTCCTTACCTGCATTGCAGATCCAGGCCTCATCTGAACCCGAAAAACTCATTCCTTCGGGCTGGGAAAATTGCGACTTATCCAGTGTCAGGATCTTTTTAATTTCCCCTTTTTCATTCAGGACGACCAGTTGCCGGCGATTGCCATCGGGAAGAAAAAATTCTCCAGTTGATTCCCGGCAGGCAATGTCGGCGGGTTGAAAAACAGATTGTAGGTTACGGACCGGTTTGCCAAAGATGGAATCCTGCAGATTAACGCGGATTACAGGAATTACGGGCATCTGTTTTGTAGAAAGATCAAAAGCATATATGCCTTTGAAAAATTGTGATCCCGGGTCTTTGGCCCTTATCGTTACAAGCAGGCGTTTGTTTTTTTTGTCGAAACAGAGACCGGATAATTGTTCTTTGATGGTCAGAGAAGTACCGTATTCCCTGATCTGTGGTTCAGTGGAATTGTAGCTACCCATTTCGAAGATCCTGCCATCAGCACACCCGATGTAGGCGGTTTCATTAACGATAGCCAGGGCTTCATAGTTTCCCGGAGGTGCAAATGGGATTTCTTTGTCCAATGTACCGTCCCGCAGGTTGTAAATTCGGATGGAACCGGTTTCATTAGTAAGACAGGCAATATGTTCGTCGTCTATAAAAGAAATGGCGGATATCCGTTTGAGGTCCGCGGGAAGGGCGGTTTTGCTTATAATTTTGAATCCTGCGGAGGAATCTGGTAAAACTGAATCCCTCGCAGAAAAATAGTTTTCCACCCGGGATTGACATTTTGGTGATAACCAGGAAAACTGATTAACCCCATAAATGATACATAAAAATAAATTTAATATAATTATTTTCAAGAAAAAAATATGTAATAAACCTAAAACAGGGTAAAAAATGCTGTTTTTTCAGAAGAAAGGTTTATATTCGTGGGTCGATTAGAGGGAAAGCACAAATGAAATTAAAACTAATATGTTTCTGGCTCCGATGAGGTTTGACTAAGTTAAATCATAAAAGGGCAGATTTGAAATTTTTCATATGGCAAGCAATCGTTAGAGCCTACTGTTTCTACAGTGGGCTTTTTTTTGTTGGGTGGATTTATCTTATTTTAACGTCCTGTTAAGACGATTGCCTGCCAACAACCCCTCCACTGAGGGGTTTTTTTTTGCGCATACCTGGCTGCGCAGCAGAACTCAACATGGAGTATCTGTAATTAATTTTTAAGAATTTTGGTCGTTTCTGTCATCTTCCCAATGGATTTGAATAGGATTGACCGCGGCAGTTATCCCGAATTTCCCCAAAGATCAGGGGGAAAGAAAGGACGCAATCTGTTGATGCGCCCTTTGATCTTTAAATTTCTCTGATCCAGATATTCCTGAAGCTTGTTGGATTGTTGTGATCCTGCAGGCGAATCGGACCTTTTCCGTGAGGGTGCCATTCGGGTTGACCGATATAAGGGGTGGTGCCCTGGATGGCAGTATGATTTTGCACCAACACCCCGTTGAGCATTACGGTGATGTAAGGAGGAATCACCATCTGACTGTCTTTGTTGAACTTGGGCGCTGTGTAGATGACATCGTAGACCTGCCATTCGCCGGGTTTCCTGCAGGGGTTCACCAGCGGCATGGTTTGTTTGTAAATGGAGCCAACCTGGCCATTGCGGTATGTTTCATTCTCATAATTATCCAAAACCTGCAGCTCATACACACCCTGCATGAAGATGCCGCTGTTGCCCCTTCCCTGACTCGTGCCTTTTACTTCGGCCGGTGTTCTGAATTCAATATGAAGTTGATAGTCATCAAAGGTTTGCCTGGTTTCGATATCCCCTCCTTTGGGCTTGACGGTTACTGCGCCATCGCCAACCGGCCAGCTGGCAGAGCCACCGTTCTTTGTGTCCTTCCATTTGGATAGATCCTTGCCATCAAAGAGCACAATGGCATCTGACGGCGCTTTGACCGGAGTTGAATTCACCGGTGGCGTGCCAGGTGTCACGATTCTTGGAACCGGGTCCCATAATTCACTCGACTCTGGTGTCTGTTTAGATGTGTCCACCTGGGCAAAACCTATAGTGGCAAAAAGGAGTGACATTACCAATGCAAAAAAACTTTTTTTCATCTCAGTGTACATTAAAATCTGTGATTAATAAGAAAGGGGTACAAATTACAACATTATCGGCCTTTATAAGATGAATTAGAACGTTTGTATCTCTATACTGCCGCTGGCCCCTTTTCGCCGAATTATCCCGGCCGATCGAACTAACTTTCTGAAAGAACCCAAGACATGCGTGGCCGGATCTTCTTCGCCTTTGTCCTTATTGTGCCTGGAATTTCGCTTTCCCAGATGACAGATTCATTGATCAAAAAAAATAATGCTCACGATACTACAGTCTTCAGGTCGACACTTGATGAAGTGACGATCACCGGCAAAAAAGCAATGGTGCAGTTCCTGCCAGACAAGACCATCGTGAATGTTGCAGCATCCATTACTGCCACCGGATCAACATTGATGGAAATTCTCGAAAAATCTCCAGGCATAACCGTTGATCGTAATGGGGAGATCAGTCTGAAAGGCAAACGCGGAGTAATGGTAATGATTGATGGCAAACCTGCGATCCTCGCCGGCAGTGACCTGAATAACCTGTTGAATGGAATGTCCGCTTCGCAGGTGGAACAAATCGAAATTATGGACAATCCTTCTGCAAAATATGAGGCAGCAGGCAACGCTGGCGTGGTCAATATCATTACCAGAAAGAATCAACTGAAAGGCTTCAATGGAAACCTCAACCTGTCTTCCGGACAGGGGAGATATAATAAAACCTTCAACTCGGTTTCATTCAACTACTACAAAGGAAAGCTCAATTTCTATCTTTCTGCCGGGCTGAACGTCAATAATAATTTCAGCGATTTCTATGCGCTCCGAAATTATTATTCGGATGATGGTAGCAACAATCTGGTGAGCATCCTCGATCAGCCATCATGGTTCAAAGGCCGGGTGCCTTCACAAAATATAAAGGCTGGCGTGGATTATTTCATTAGTCCGAAAACCACGTTGGGTCTCGTTGTTAGTGGTGCAGGATTCAAAAGGATATTCACAGGCACCAATACCGCGATCTGGAAAAATGCAGCAGGGAGAACCGACTCGGTGATCTTCACCAACAGCGACAACCTCGACAGGACTACCAATGGAACCGTGAACCTCACAGGCAGGCATGTTTTTGATGAAGGAAGGGAACTGACTGTTGATGTCAATTATCTTGGTTACCGGATACACAACAGGCAAAAATATCATCATGTGTTGGATCTCATCAATGGATATGAAGAAGAGATTCGCGGGGACCTTCCTTCCACCCTCAGCGTTTTTTCGGCCAAGGCCGACTACATCCAGAACATCGGCAGGGGTGTTTCTCTTGAAGCAGGCTGGAAATCTTCAAGAGTGCGTACAAATAATAAAGCCGAATACATTAGCAGAACCGACGGCGGCAGTTGGGATACAGACCTGGGTAAGACCAATCATTTTATCTATGATGAGCAGATCCATGCCGCGTATGCCACGATGAAAAAAACCAAAGACAAGTGGACAGTCCAGGGAGGACTGAGGTATGAATTCACGGCATATGATGCCAAACAACTGGGAAACGCCCTGGTCAAGGATTCATCATTTTCAAGAAATTACAATAGCCTCTTCCCTACCGCAACGATCAGCGTCCAGACCGACTCGGTGAATAATTTTACATTCAGCGCGGGGCGAAGGATCGACAGACCAGGTTTTCGTTCGCTGAACCCTTTTGTTTATGTGATCAACAAATACACTTATGAAAGCGGCAATCCATATTACCGGCCGCAATACACCTGGAACACAGAACTCACCCATTCGTTCAAAGGTTTGCTGGTAACGAGTTTAGGTTATAGTTATACGAAGGATTATTTCTCTCAGATCTTTTATGCCGACAGCACAAATATCATCACCTACACCGAAGGCAACCTGGACAAAATGGAAAATTTTAGCCTTACGGTCAGTTCACAAATTTCGCCATTAAGCTGGTGGTCTTTCACAGCCGAAGCAACGCTGAGTTATAAAAAGATCAAGGGCTTTGTATGGGATCAAAGAAAGGCCGCGCTCATCCAGTTCAATTTCAACCTCAACAACCAATTCAGTTTCAAAAAAGGCTGGTCAGGAGAATTAACGGGTGTGTACCAACACAGCGAGCAGGAGCTACAGGAAATCACAGATCCCACCGGTCAGGTGGGTATCGGTTTAGCAAAGCAACTCTTTCAGAACAGGGCAACGCTGAAACTCAGCTGGAAAGATATATTCTATACCCAGGCGATGAAGGGGAATACCATTTTCAAAGGTGCAACCGAGTATTTTAAGATCACCCGGGACACACGCGTAGTGACGCTTGGATTTGTTTATCGATTTGGCAGCGCGGCCCGAACTACGCCGGGGCGGCCTGCCGGTGGGGCGGATGAAGAATTAAAAAGAATTGACGGCGGTTGAGTTTTTGTAGTGCTCATTTTCTATCACCAACACCCAATCCTGTCCATAGCCTGTTGTGGGTGGTATCATCACTTTTTGAGCAGACAAGGAAATTTTTCCTGCTTCTTTCACGGAACCATCTCGCGGGTTCATCCAATGGCCGGTGCACTCCTGTCCGGAAATCTTCCGGGGCATCAGTGTAAACGGCAATCCTTCTGCAGTGTAAACAAAAATATAATCTCTCCCCCTGGTGGCCTGGATTCGTTGAGAAGGCGGGTAATTATTTTCTTTTATGATCGACTGGTCGGGCACACGGTCGGCCATGGAATGCGTTTCAATCAGCCTTCTTACATATTTTAATTGATTGGCACCGGGAAGATCAAGCGCGTCGAACCAGTATTTAGTGGCGCCGTTGATCGATTCTTCACGTGGACTATACATCTGCCATACGTCGTGACATCCATAGGTATGACCGAAGGCGCCAGAGAATAAATCGAGGTAGGCCAGTCTGCGGATGTCGTATGCATTTGATAAACCAAGGTCTTTGGCATTGAAACAAATGGGATGATCTTCATAGATCGATTCCGCGTCCATCACCGGCTTAACCGGTAAGAGATTATAAACCGCGCCGATCTTGTCGTACACCTTTTCGTCCCGGCAGTGACCTGTCTGAAACATGTTAAACGACAGCCAGTTTTGTTTATGAAACCATTCCGCCGAACTGTAGGCGCCACTGGTTGGGTGGAAAGAAATGATCGCCTTGTTGGTTGTTGCCTGCTGGATGGCATTGCCCATGGCGTTCCAGATGGCAACATCGGCATCGCTCCGTGGATTTCTGTCGCCGCCCAATACCCAGATAATATTCGTCCTGTTTTTATAACGTTTTGCCAGCCAGGTACCCAGCGCAGCCGCATTTTTTTTATTCAGGATTTCGGGACCCTTTCCCCATCTTCCCTTGTCGATCTTGTCTCCCCAGCAAGGAAGCAGGGCGATGTTGATTCCAAGGGAGTCGGCCTTGTCGATAATATAGTCCACGTGTTCGAAATATTTTTCATCCGGCGTGGAAGGATCTTCATTAAGCAGGGGCCGGTGTCCGTAGGCATTTGGTTTGCGAATCCCATCCATTTCAGCAAGCACAACCGCCTGTATTACGGTAAAACCCTGTTCCTTTCTTTTTTGAAGGTAGCGGTCGGCTTCCTCACGGGTCAGCCGGTGAAACAATTCCCAGGCAGTGTCGCCGAGCCAGAAAAATGGTTTCCCATCCTTGGTCAGGAATCTTTTGTTCGCACTTATGGAAAACTGACCCCGGGCAAGATGGCTGGTAAATAAAATAAGTATTAGTATTAATCTTCCTGGCATGACGCTCATTTTAATTTCGGATGGAAAGTTTTATTTCCGCAATGTTCCGAAACTAAATAAAATAATAACGGCTCAGTATCTCCATGCTAAGCAGTGAACAAAGATTGGCAGAATACGTGCATTAATGGAACAGCAACCAGGCGATGCCAAGAGTAAGTATGATGTTGAAAATCTGGGCGATAAGGAAACCGAAAAGTGGTTTGCGGTTTTCCTGTGTGAAGAGATCGGAGAAATTTGTTTCCAGACCGATACTGGTGAATGCCAGCACAAACCAGAGCGTCTGGATATTTTTAAGACCGTCCTTCACTCCCGCCGCGGTTTCTGGCTGAATAAAAAATGAAAATAACACGGACGCGCCGATAAATCCCAGAACAAATTTCGGAAACCTGTCCCAGATTACCCGAAGACTTGGCTTCTCTTGTTCCTTTCCTTCCATTTTGTTCCCCCGGAATGTCCAGTAGATGGAAATGGCAAAGGCAGCAATGCCCAGCAACACATTCTGTGAAAACTTAACGATGGTACTGATCTTTAATGCCGTTTCTCCTACCAGTGTGCCGGATGCCACCACCGCTCCCGTTGTATCGATGGTTCCTCCCAGCCAGGCACCTGTCACTTCCTGCGACAATCCGAAATACCGGGCCAGATAGGGCATGCCGATCATCATAGGTATGGCCGTAACGAGTACCAGGGAAATCACATAGGAGAGTTTCTTCGAATCGCCCTTGATGGCGCCGGCAGTAGCAATGGCAGCGGATACGCCGCAGATCGACACGGCACTGGAAATCATCATCGTCATCTCCTTGTCTATTTTCAGTCTGCCGCAAATCCAATATGCAAAATACCAGACCGAAATCACCACTACCAGGCTTTGCACCAGACCAAAGGAGCCAGCCTTCAGTATGTCGCCGAATATTATCGCGGTGCCCAGCAGTACCAGGCCGATTTTAACAAACAATTCCGCTGATAATGCAGTTTTGAACCAATCGGGCAGACGGATGGTATTACCAATGAGCAGACCGATCGTCAGGCTGAAGATCACCGATTCGAGATTAAGGATCTTGATCTGTTTGCTGCCAGCCAATATCATCGCGATGATGGACAACAGGTAAACCGTAGTGAAAACTATCAATAGCCTGCTGATCGGTTTGCCCGTGAGCAATGCCGCGAGAAAAACGACGATCAGTACAAAAAAATATTGCAGTCCCAGGGCGACGAGGTTGCCCGCTGAAAGAATGGTTGACAGAAACTCAGATCCACTTCCCCAGCTGTATGACGGTACGGGGTATGCGACACCGGCAAGCATGAGCACAATGATCAGGAACCCGAGTACGACGATGGCCCAGTCTTCATGTAGTTGAAATTTTTTATTGATTGCCGTCATAATAAATTATGATTTTGAAATATTTATTTTAAAGATGTCTTTCAATGCGCGGTTTGCCGCATGATACCCGCACATGCCATGAACTCCCCCACCGGGAGGTGTAGATGAGGAACAGATGTACAGCCCTTTCGCGGAAGTCCGGTATGGTGAGAACCTCAGCGCTGGCCGTGTGTAAAGCTGGGTGATGTCGATCACACCTCCATTGATGTCTCCGCCTACCAGGCTTGGGTTGTAGGCTTCGAGTTGCGCGGTGTTCATCGTATGTTTTGCCAGGATCAGTTTGCTGAACCCGGGCGCGAAACGTTCAACTTGCGCCTCGATTGCGGCGGTCATGTCTGTTGTTGAACCATGCGGTACGTGACAGTAACCCCAGACAGTATGCTTTCCTTCAGGTGCCCGGGTGCTGTCGAACACGCTTTGCTGAACCAGGAGCACAAATGGTTTGTGACTGAGGTCGCCGCTCCAGATTGCTTTTTCATAGGCTGCAATCTCTTCAAAACTGTTTCCGAGATGGACAGTGCCGGCCTTACGGCAGTCCTCATTGATAAAAGGTATGGGCCCATCGAGGGCCCAGTCTATTTTAAAAACTCCAACACCATAACGGTAGCCTGAAAGCTGGCGATTGTAACAACCGGAAAATCTCTCACCGGCGATTCTTTGCAGCTGTCTTGGGGTAAGGTCGAACAGGATCGCTTTGGCAAAAGGAAGTTGGGAGAGGCTACCCACTTCAAGGTCGGGTCGAAACTGACCACCCAAAGAAGAAAAATAAGATAGCAAAGCATTGGCCATGGATTGCGATCCTCCTTTGGATACAGGCCAGCCGCATAAATGTGCCGACGCCGCCAGCACCAGGCCAAATGCGGAGGTGGCAACATTGGAGAGTGGTTGAATCGAATGAGCTGCAATGCCGGCCCACAAGCTTTTTCCCTCGGGGGTCTTAAATCGCTTTGCCAGATGTGTGGCCGGACGGAGAGCGACTAATCCAAACCTTGCCATAGCCAGGGGATGACGGGGAAATTTAAGCGGCGACAGGATATCTCCAGCGATCTGGGGCCAGTCATGCATCAAGGGGGCCATAATGCTGCGGTACGCATCGCCGTCTTCTCCAAGTAGCGCCGCTGTTTCATTTACCGACCCCTTAAGTACACCTGCTGCGCCGTTGTCCAGGGGATGCGCGGCAGCAATTTCCGGGTAGGCGTATTCGAGTCCATGCCGGGCCAGGGGCAGTGTAGAGAAAAACGGAGAGATCACACCTAACCCATGAATGGTTGAACAGATGTCGTGTCTGAAGCCGGGCAGCGTAAGCTCAGCTGTTCGCAGTCCTCCCCCGACAGTGGGCCTGGCTTCAACCAGCAGTACGTTCAACCCCTCTCTTTGCATCGTGATGGCTGCAGCCAGTCCGTTGGGTCCTGAGCCTACCACAATTGCATCGAAAACTTCATTGCCCATCTGCAGATACCCGTTTGATTTAAAGTGAATAAAGATAGAGCAACAGGCAGATAAAAAGTTGTAAAGCAACAGCTAACCTTGCAGCAACCAAACTCCGGTTACCTTAAAGGTTACATTGCTGCTTTGCGGCCGGAATGTTTTGTATTTAAACCATTCGCTCGGGGACGAGGCTGGCTATTTAAATTAACTTACAAGACTGGGTTCAGCCTGGGCGGCAGATTATCCTTTGGGGATGAGAATATGGAAGCTTGCGCCCTTGCCTTCGTGTGATTCAGCCCAGATTTTGCCATTGTGGTTCTGCACCACTTTTCTGGAGAGTGCGAGACCTATGCCGGTGCCACTGTACGAGCGACGGTCGTGGAGTCGTTGAAAAATGACGAAAATTTTTTCCGCGTTCTCAGGAGCAAAGCCTATTCCATTGTCCGTCACCGTTATGTGGTAGTACGTTTTCAGGTAATCGGTTTCATCTTTTGCTGCCGACTCGCCGCATTCGATTCTGATTACCGGTTCTGCATCCGATTTGGAGAATTTAAGCGCGTTATTTACGAGGTTGTACAACAGTTGATGCATCTGTACCGGGATGGCACGGATAACCGGGAGTGGCTGCACGATCAGCCTTGCCTTTTTCTGTTCGATCAACAGTTCCAGGTCCGACTGGACATTCTCCACGATCGTATTCAGGTCCGTCTCCTCATATTGTTCCTCGCGGTTGAGACTGTTGAAATCGAGCAGGCCCTTTAATGAGGCGCTTAATCTGCCGGCGGCGGAGCTGATCTTGGTAAAATGATTCCGGGACTCTTCACTTAGTTTGTCATAATCGCGAAGGTTGATCATCTCCACGTAGGTCTGAATCTTTCTCAGTGGTTCCTGCAGATCGTGGCTGCTTACATGTACAAACTGCTGCAATTCGGAATTGATATTCTGAAGCTGGATATTTGATTCACTAAGCTCGCGGGTACGTTCTGTTACCAGCGTTGCAAGTGCCTCGGAGTTTCTTTTCTGTTCGGTTGTTTCCTGCACAACTCCCAACATTTTCACCGGCTTGCCATCTTCGTCTTTGAACACCCGCCCATCGACCTTGATCCAGTGAATTGAGTCGTCTTTCCATTTCACCCTTACTTCATACGCGAGATGTCCGCTGTCCAGTGCCTTCGCAATGGCACTGTTTCTGAGTCGCAGGTCTTCCGGGATGAGGGTTGCCGCGTATTCATTTCTGGTGACGGGGTGCGAAAATCCATAAAGGGCGTCGAACCTCGGATTGCTAAGTATCTTGTCGCTTTGGAGCTCTACTTCAAAAACACCCAACTCCGCAGATTCAATAGCCAGGCGTGACCTTTCTTCCTCGAAGGCGATCTTACGCAGCGCATTCACCTGTTCAGTGACGTCGGTGACCAGAACGATGACCCCGCTGATCTTACCATTGAGTTCCTTATAGGGTTGGTAGGTCAGGTTCATAAAAACGGGCATTTGTTCCTCGTCCTGCTTAACCCAGAAAGTATTTTCTGAAAGATGAAGTTGCCTGCCAGTAAGAAATACTTCTTCGATGATCGGCCTGAACTCTACTTCTGCCTCGGGATGAACATTAAAGAAATTCCTGCCAATGAGCATTTCTCTCGGCTTGCGGATCAACTCACAATATTTGTCATTGGCAATTTCTATTTTCAAATCTTTGCCCATCAGCACAACAACACCCACGGTTGCCTGGTTGATCAGGCTCTTGAAGCGTTGTTCACTTTCCCGCATACTGGTGAGTGCGAGTACGCTGTTGGTAGTCTCGGTGCAGGTGACCAGCACGCCGGCGTGAGAGCCGGATTCATCATTCACCGGGCTATAGCTGAAGGTCCAGTAAACGTCTTCCATTTGCCCATTGCGAAAGATCGGTAAAAACTGATTTTCGTGCCAGGTGGCTTCGCCCGAGATCATGGCCTGATCGATCAATGGCTTGATGAAATCCCAGATCTCGGGCCAGACCTCATGTCCTTTGCGCCCGATGGCATCGGGGTGCTTTCCGTTGTTGCCCAGGCTTGGCCGGTAGGCATCATTGTAAAAACATATATGCTCCGTTCCCCAAAACAGAAACATGGGAAAGCGGGAATGAAGAATGATGCTGAGTGTAGTTTTGAGACTCTGAGGCCAGTTGTCGGGTGTGCCGAGTGAGGAATCGGACCAGTCGTGCGCACGGATGAGCTTTCCGGTTTCTCCTCCTCCGGTTAACATGGACATGGATCTTTTAGTAGGGGTTTGTATTGCCAATACAGCAATTTTCAAATCATGAATAATTCAGGATCCGCCTGCGCCTGGGAAATTCCGCTGCTTAAATATCAGTTACAATGGCCTAAAGCATACCAGATAATGATAAAGACAATGATTGTTCCGAAACAACCTCCGCCGAGTTTTTTTGCTCCGTAACCAGCGATAAGTGCTCTGAAAAAATTATTCATGGTATGTTTTAATAAGTTAGGCCAAATGACCAACTACACAAATATAGGATTTCGGACATGATAAGGCACCTTATTTTATGACGTAAACAGCGTTTTTCTTTGTGTTGAAACTGTAGATGTTTTTCACGGGTTGCAACCTTAATTGCTTATCATTCTCATATACGCTGACGGGTTTCTCAGACTTGATTTTGCAGGGCTTTCCCAATTTGGACACAACTCTCGCCTCTTCGAGCACATTTTTTTTCCATGATATGCTCAGTTCAAAGCCCCCCCGTGCACGCAGGCCTTCAACTTTTCCCTCCGGGAAGATTTTTGGCATTGCTGGGAGCAGGTCGATGATGCCGGTATGTGACTGCACAATCATTTCGGTGATCACCGCGGTGGCGCAGCCATTCCCATTCATAATCGTATAAGGCGCCTCAGAGCTGAACAGGTTGGGATAGAGTCCATAATTATCCTGGCTGGAGGTGCTTTGAGGGTCAACATAGCGTATCTGCCGGCTTAGTTCCGACCAGGCACTGTCGCCCTTGCCCAGCCGCGCCCAGCAAGCGGCCTTCCATGAGAATCCCCAGGTGCTGTTGGTGGGCTCGCGCATGGAAAGCGCCAGCGAGGCGGCGGCACTCAGTTCTGGTGTAAGAAAAGGCGAGATCTCGCTACCGGGAAAAACGGGATACAGGTGGCTCAGATGCCGATGAGCAGGGTCGACCGCCTTCCAATCCTTAGACCATTCGAGCAATTGCCCTTTTGAACCGATGGGGTAGACGGCAAGATGGCTGAGCCTTCCCCTCAGCACATCCAGGAAGGGACGCGGAACTTTTAATATTTTGCCGGCCTCTATGCAATTCGTAAATAATTCTTTTGCCAGCGCGATGTCACAGGTTGAGTTTACGCTGATCTGCGCAGTGTCACCTTTTTCCGTGATGAAAGTATTTTCGGGAGAAACAGAGGGAACCGAAACATAAATTCCTGTCTTGGTTTTCACCAGCCAGTCGAGCAAAAATTCCGCGGCGCCTTTCATCACTGGCCAGGCTTTTTTCCTGAGAAATTCAACATCTCCGGTAAAGAGATAGTGATCATACAAATGACTGCTGAGCCAGGCGTTGGAAAGATTCCAGGAAGCCCAGTGTGGATTACCTTCTCCATAGTTGCCCACCGATCCGGTAAGGCGCCAGATATCCGTGTTGTGGTGGGCACACCAGCCTTTCATCCCATAATTTACCTTCGCGGTTTTTGTCCCGTTCACCGCAAGTTCCCCGATCAATTCCAGAAAAGGTTCGTGCATTTCGGAAAGGTTATTGGTTTCAACAGGGTAATACCACATCTGGGCATCATGGTCGAGGGCCCAGTTAGAACTGTATTCTGGCCGCACCCTGTTGTTCCAAATCCCTTTGAGATTTACCGGTTGCCCTCCGGGTCTGGATCCCGAGATCAACAAATACCTTCCATACTGGGCCACCAGTGCTACCATTTCGTTGTCTGTAGCCTCCTTCATTTTTTTTAAGCGCTCGTCCGTTGGCAGCGCCGCATTTGGGCTGGCGCCCAGGTTGAGCCTCATCCTGCGAAAGAATGGCTGATAGTCTGCGACGTGCGCGGACAGCAATTCTTCAAAGCTCTTGGCTGCAGCAGCGTTGAGATAACGAAGCGCTTCGGCTGCCGCATCTTTTCCCTGCGTCGAGGGCGACTTATCAAAACCATTGAAGGTAGTTGCCGCCGATATATATATCGTTGCGCCGTCCGCATGCTCCACGACAATTGAATTGCCCACGGTTTTCATCGAACCCCCGCGGTTCTTCACACGCAGGTGCACTTCGAACTTCATGCCATCGAAGGGATCATATTGCACGGCCTGCCATTCCAGGACCTTGCGGTATAAGGGTTCTACCTGTCGTGGACACTTCCCGCTAAGAATGATGTGACCGGGTTCAATCACGCGAACCCTGTGGTAGAGCTTGCTGCTGAGGTTGAGAGTAAAATTCATAAGTCCCGCGGCGTCTCCTGCAATATCCATCACTACGGCCTGATCGGGGTGGCTTACAAAGGCAGTTCTTGTGAACCTATGGCCGCCATTACTGAACCTTACTTTGGATATCGCGCTGTCCAGGTCAAGTTCGCGGACATAGTCTGAGGAATCGGTCATGCGAGCATAGTCAATACGGAGATCAGCCATTGGCATGTATGACTGAGTATAAGGCCCCTGAGTGAGTCGTGAGAGGCTGTCGGCCAGTTTGTACTGCCCGCTCAGCGCCGCTTTGCGGATGCGTGGAAGGTATTTTTTTGTCACGGGTGTATTCCAATTGCTTGGTTCACCGGACCACAGCGTTGCCTCATTCAGCTCGATGAGCCCGGAGGACACTCCCCCATATATCATCACCCCAAGTCGGCCGTTACCGAGTGGGAGGGCCTCGTTCCAGTTCACTGCCGGCTTATTGTACCAAAGCCTGGTGGCATACGTCCGCCCGCCATCCTGCGCATACAACGAGATCATACCCGGTACTGCCAGTAAAAAAATTGCCATCAGAATCTTCAACATTGTATTTCCCTTTATGCTCATAAAAATTGATCGGGTAAAGTTTAACAAATGTCAGGTTTCAGTTGTCTTGCTCAGTGTACTGAGTTCCGACTGGTGATATATCCTGCCTGGTCTTCCGGCAATGGTGATATCCAGAATAATCCTGGCAAGGTCGGCAACACCGATAGAAAGAGACGGAAACACCAGTGAAAAGGAACGCATCATCAGTCTCTCGGCATATTTATACCACCCCGGCTGTTGTTGACCGGGATTGTGAAGAACGGCACCGGGCCTGAAAATATTAAGTTGATATAGTCCTACACTTTCCAGTGCGCACTCGGTCTGCCCTTTCGACTCTTGCAAACCTCAGTGGGAACCGACCAGCCGGATCGGCGCCCATCGCGCTGACAAAACTGAATACCATTCGGGGGTTAAAATGGAAGGCCGCGGTCGCGGCTGCGAGAGCATAGTCATGAGTGATAATAAAATATTCGGAAGCGCTTACTCTTGACTGTGATATGCCGAGGCACCAGATGCAGGCGTCATGATTAGCGAAGAGATCACCCAGCAGATCATAATTCAGAAAATCCTTGTGGATGACAATTTTTAGTTTGGGATGCGAAATCTGCAGGGGTCGGCGAACCAATGCAGTCACTGCTGTCACTTGCCCATGGTCCAGCGCCCTTCGCAGGGTTTCGGACCCTACCAGCCCTGAAGCTCCGGTAATTATGATACGCGTCATCAGCAATCAAAGATAGCTCAGCCAAGCGTAGTGATGATTACGCTTGTATTGACCGTAGGCCCGGCAAAACGGATACAGAAATAGAACGATCAGTATCCATACCAGGTAAACTATGCCCAGCGAATATCCTTCCCCCGGAATAAGAAATTTGAAAGGCAGGTTTGGTGTGCCCTCCATGCCGCGCTGCACAGAATGGCCCCTCAGCAGGAAGAGGATTGCCGAAACCAGGTGTATCAGGTAAAAATGGGCTATGTAATAAAAAAATGGAACGTTTCCATAAACCATCGCAAATGAGCTAAAACGGTTACGCAGTTTTTCAGACCACGCAAGGACGATTAATCCAGGACCGATGGTCATCAGGAAATATAAAAGGGAAGGGGGATATTTCTGGGTATTTACAAAACTCATTACGGAATAAAGCAATGAAGGCTGGACCGACCAGTGCCGGGAATCTCCATAACTGTTCAGCATCCTGAGCAGAACAAAGGCTGCAATGCAACCCAGGCCCATTCGCAGAATGATTTTTTTTCTATCATGCGGTTCCAGGGTGTACACCTTTCCAAAACAATATCCAAGTATCATTATGCCCACCCAGGGAAGAAACGGGTAAAAGATGAGCAGCGTGAGTTTACTGGTGACTGGGATAAAAGCCTGTTGGTGCACCCCCTGAAGCCAGAGAGGTGCAGTCTGCGCCGGAACTTCAAGGAAGTCGAGGAGGTTGTGGCCGCAAACTATAACCAACCCCAGCGCGAGCACAACAGGAAAAGGCAGGCGTATGATCAGTGAAAGTAAAACCATGCTGATGCCTATGGCCCAGATCACCTGGAAGATCAGCATATGATAGTAGATGTCGAAACTGATCCCCAGCGTGACGATCACTAGCTCTGCTACAATCAGCCACAGGCCGCGTGTAAAGAGGAACCACCTCAACTGCCCGGAGGATTTCCGGAGCGATTGGAGAAAGGCGGAGGTGCCGCTCAGAAAAACAAAAACGGGCGCGCAGAAGTGGGTGATCCAGCGGGTAAAAAATAAAAATGGAGTTGTTGCTGTCAGATCCAGGGGATCTATTGTAATTGCTGACACATGAAATAAATCCCTGGTGTGATCAAGGGCCATGATGATCATCACAAGTCCACGAAGAAAGTCGATTGACCTGATCCGGGTGGTTGGTGGCATACCGAAAGATAATCAGATTTATTATTTTCTATTCAAACCACGAAAAGGAACTCAAAGGTATTTGCACCATTCCTCACGCTCGCCTTCGTTGCGTAGCAGCTATGGCGGGCGAAGCGCACTGATTCGTCGCATCGCTCTCCGCTCTGTTTCCCCGCGCCCCAGCTGCGTAGCGTCTGTGGCGGGCGAAGCGCACTGACTTACGGTCTATGGCCAGCTCCGTGGGGGGCCTCACCGTTGTCATTGGAACCCTTAGCGATGACTGGGACAATTTAGTAATTAACATTTCAAATGCTTAAATAAATATAGCAGTTTAGTGTATATTTTTACCACCCCATCATTTCACGGGTTTATAGTTATGGATACGAGAAGAGAGTTTATGAAAAAAGCGACCATGCTTTCAGGTGGCGCCGGATTATTTAATATGTTGTCCCCGTCCATAGCAAGGGCCCTTGCCATCGATCCCGCTGCGGGAACAACTTTTTTGGATGCAGAACATGTTGTATTCCTGATGCAGGAGAACAGATCCTTTGATCACACCTTCGGAACACTGCAGGGTGTAAGAGGTTTCAACGATCCGCGCGCCATCAGTTTACCCGATCAGAATCCGGTGTGGTTGCAGACCAATAGCAAAGGGGAAACATTTGCACCCTTTCGACTCGATATAAAAAATACGAAGGCAACCTGGATGAATTCTCTTCCTCATGGCTGGGCCGACCAGGTCGATGCAAGGAATGAAGGGAAGCATAACAAATGGCTCGACAGCAAGGCCTCGGGCCATGACGAATACAAAAACATGCCACTGACACTCGGCTATCACAATCGCGAAGACATCCCGTTTTATTATTCTCTGGCCGATGCATTCACCGTTTGCGACCAGCATTTTTCTTCCTCCCTCACCGGCACTACGCCAAACAGGCTCTACTTCTGGTCGGGCACTATCCGCGAAAAGCCGGATCCCTCTGTGATGGCCAGGGTCTGGAACAACGACGCGGACTACGATACTCCGGTTAGCTGGAAAACATTTCCCGAGCGCCTGGAGGAAAATGGCATTCCGTGGAAGGTTTACCAAAACGAACTCAGTGTAAACACAGGCCTGAGTGAGGAGGAAGCCAACTGGCTGGCGAACTTCACTGACAATCCCCTCGAGTTCTTTACCCAGTACAATGTGCGACTGTCAAAAGAACATATGGCCGCGATAAAAGACGAGGCCCAGAAGAAACTCTATAACAATGAGCAATATGCGAAGTTAAGTCCAAGGGAGAAAAACCTTCATGCCAAGGCTTTTGTAAATAACAGGAGGGATCCAGCTTATCATGAATTGAGCGGGCTTACCTATTCAGAGAATGGCACCGAAAGGGAAGTAAAGATCCCAAAAGGTGATTTACTCTACCAGTTCCGCGAAGACGTGAAAAACGGCGTGCTGCCTACGGTATCCTGGCTGGTTGCTCCTGCGAATTTTTCTGATCATCCCACTTCGGCCTGGTATGGAGCATGGTATATCAGCGAAGTGATGGACATCCTGACACAGAATCCTGAAATTTGGAAGAAGACAGTTTTCGTGCTGACTTATGATGAGAATGATGGATATTTTGATCATGTTCCACCCTTTGTTGCTCCTGACCCTTCCAGGAAAGAAACCGGTTTTACCTCTAAGGGCATTAATACCGAAGTCGACTACGTAGCGGGGGCGGAACAACAGTCGATCAAAGACAAGGTCCGTCAAAGTTCAATTGGATTGGGGTACCGGGTGCCGATGGTGATTGCTTCGCCCTGGAGTCGCGGGGGCTGGGTGAATTCCCAGGTGTTCGATCATACCTCATCCCTTATGTTTCTGGAAAAATTCCTGTCAAAAAAAACAGGAAAGAAAATTGAAGAGTCGAATATCAGCACCTGGAGGCGTTCGATCTGCGGTAATCTCACATCGGTTTTCCGGCCCTACAATGGCGAAGCGATCAAACTCCCAAAGTCTCTGGAAAGGAACAGTTTTATCGAGAGCATACACAAGGCCCAGTTCAAAGGCGTGCCCACGAATTACAAGTCACTTTCAGAAGCGGAAAAGGAACTCGCGCGTAAGAATCCTCACAAAGCTTCTTTCCTGCCCAAGCAGGAAAGGGGTATCAGGAATTCATCGGCGCTTCCCTATGAATTGTATGCCGATGGCAGACTATCCATGGATAAGAAAAATTATGAGATCAGCATGAAATCTGGCAACAAGATCTTTGCCAACTCCTCAGCAGGTTCGCCATTCAATGTGTATGCGCCGGGAGTTTTCCGGGGCGAAAATGTGAAGACCTGGGCCTATGCTGTGGAAGCGGGACAGGACATTACAGCCAGCTGGCAGCTGGGAGACTTTGCCAACAACATCTATCATCTTGCCATCTATGGACCTAATGGTTTCTTCAGGGAATTCACCGGTACCAAGGACGACCCTGCTATTGATATGCTTTGCGTATATGAACGAAGCTCGCTTCGACCAGAATTGATGACCGGCAACCTGATGGTCCAGGTGGTGAACCGCGAAAACAATTCACAGGTGCTCGAACTGAAAGACAATGCTTACAAAACCTCCAACAGAAATATAGTCCTGGATCCCGCGGGTGGGCAACGAGCATCACAGACACTGGTAATGAGCCTCGGTGACAGCTTTGGGTGGTATGATTTCACAATCAGCTCAAAAGGCAACGCGCTGTTCCGCAAGAGATATGCAGGACGTATTGAAACAGGCAAACACAGCAAGACCGATCCATTCATGGGGAGGATGATCTAAATAAGAGAGCTCGATTTTTAATTTTTAATTTTTGATTTAACGATGCCATACGTAAATATCCAGATCACCAATGAGGGTGTTACCAAAGAACAGAAACAATTGCTAATTGCCGGGGTAACCAAATTGCTTGCCGACGTGCTAAACAAGAATCCGAAGTCAACACACGTGGTGATCACAGAGGTTGATACCGACAACTGGGGTTTCGATGGTGAACAGGTTTCGGAAAAAAGAAAGCGGCAGGAGACCAAATAATTTCGCGATTACAAATTTCAAATTGAGAAATGGGAAAACACAGTTTAGTATTGGATGTTATCGGAGGCCAAAAATTTCTTCCGCTTTTTTACCACCACGACGCGGTGACCTGTATTGAATTGGTGCGCGCGCTTTATGCGGCAGGCGTAAGGGCCATTGAATTCACCAATCGTGGCCCTGCGGCTTTAGAAAACTTCAAAGCCCTGAGGTCGGCAGTGAACAGTGATATGCCTCAATTGCTCATCGGCATTGGCACGATAAAAAACACCAAAGAAGCGAAGAGTTTCATTGAGGCGAAGGCCGACTTCATCGTTTGCCCCGTAGTTGATGAAGGCGTTGGAAAACTCACTCATGCCGCGGGGCTGCTGTGGGTGCCGGGATGTATGACGCCAACGGAGATCAACGCAGCACATCAGCTTGATGCGAAGCTGATCAAGATATTCCCGGCCAACCTCGTTGGGCCCTCATATTTCGGTGCGCTGAAGGATATCTTCCCGGGCCAGCGACTAATGCCTTCGGGTGGTGTTGACCTTACCGAAGAAAATCTTTCAGGGTGGTTTGGGGTGGGTGCCTTTGCTGTCGGACTCGGCAGCAAACTGATCAGCCCGGCTTTGATGGAAGCAAAAGACTTTACACAGATCGGTGAAAACGCAAGCAAGGCTATCGAGTTGATTAAGTCTGTGAAAAAAAATTAATGTTCACAATGAATGTAAGATTGCGGAACGCACACAAGTTGAGGGTAGATCAATTCTTGAGTTGTAGCTTTTCATTCCTCATATTTCTCGTCGCCTGCTTTGCCGGGCATCATGCGGCAGCACAGAAACCAATTTTCGAATTTGACAGCAGCAGCACCACAAAATGGAGCAGCTTCGAGAACATCCGCGCAGCAAAGGGAAAAGGAGGAACGGAAAACAGGGGAGCGAAGGGTCATCCGGCAGAAGGAATCGAACCCGGGGAAACGAAGGTATTATTGAATGTCACAGGAGCTGGCATCGTCAACAGGATATGGCTTACTATCAGCGACCGTTCTCCGCAAATGTTGAGATCGGTGAAACTGGAGATGTTCTGGGATGGAGAAAAAAAACCAGCAGTATCCGTGCCCCTGGGCGATTTCTTCGGAATGGGACTCGGTAAGACCGCGAAGTACAACAATTCTCTCTTTAGCAATCCGGAGGGAAGATCATTTATCTCATACCTCCAGATGCCCTACCGGAAGGGGGCAAAAATCCAGGTGACCAATGAATCCTCAAAAAGACTAAGTCATATATTCTTCGACATCAATTTCCAGCAGCTCTCGACATGGAAGAAAGACTATCTCTACTTCCATACGTTCTGGAACCGCGACACGGCAACGACCCTCGCAGAAGATTTTGAGATCCTGCCGGCCGTCGCAGGCAGGGGCAGGTACCTTGGAATGAACATGGGCGTGAATGCCAACCCAGTCTACAAAGAAAACTGGTGGGGGGAGGGGGAAGTGAAGGTTTATCTCGACGCAGACAAGACTTATCCCAGTCTTGTTGGCACTGGGACTGAAGACTATATCGGCACGGCCTGGTCGCAGGGTGAATTCTATAACGACTATGCTGGCTGCCTGCTGGGTAACCCTGACACGCATGAGTGGGCTTTCTACAGGTATCATGTGCCGGATCCGGTGTATTTCAAAAAAGACATAAGGGTCACTATTCAACAAATGGGCAGCAATAAAAAAGAAATCATCGGCGCTCTTCAAAATGCGGGCGCACCCGTGTTACCGGTTTCTGTAGATGATCTCAAAAAGATCCACCAGTTATACAAGGGAAAAGACAGTGTGGTGCAACTTGACGACCCCGCTATACCGGACGGGTACGTAAATTTTTATCGTTCGGATGACGTGTCGGCTACTTGCTATTTCTACCTCGACAAACCCTCCAGCAAGCTACCGGAACTTCCACCCTTGTCTCTCAGGACAACGCGTCTGAAAAAATAATTGGGATTATTTCCATGCCTTGCGCAGGAACCTCAGCCAGTTGTTGGAAAAAATATTGTCGATATCTATTTCCGTGTAACCCCGATTTGATAACAAGCCGGAAAGCGATTGCAAGTCGGCGATGGTATCCATATCGCCGGGCGACTGTTCGGTACCAAAACAACCGTCAAGATCGCTGCCTATGGCCACATGCTGGCTGTTGCCCGCGATCTGGCAGATATGATCATAATGATCGATGAGTGTATTGAGTGAAATCCCTTCTCGTTTTGGATCGGATTTGCCCTTTTCCCATCCTTTTTTAAGCATCCAGGTGTCAAGAACACCGCCTATGACCGCATTCCTTTCGATCAGTTGCCTGATCTGTTCATCCGTCAGTTGCCGTTGATGAGGCACCAGCGCCCGGCAGTTATGATGACTTGCCCACACTGCACCTTTGTACAGGTTCATCGCCTGTGTAAAACCTTCATCCGTAAGGTGGGTCACGTCCAGTATCATCCCAAGCCTGTCCATTTCTTTAAGCAGGTCAACGCCAATGGCGGTAAGCGGGCCTTCCATGTTTGTTCCCGGCGCATACCTGCCCGGACCGTAATGAGCCGGACCCAGCGCACGCAATCCATATTCATAGGCACGTTCAAGGTAGGACAGATTGACCAGGGAGTCGGCTCCCTCGAGGCTGAGTATGAAGCCAACAGGTTTTTCCTCATCCACTTCGTCGGCACTCCAGTTTGTCAGATGCGCCTCTAATTCCTGGAGATCGGTGATCTGTGTCATTTCACCTTCCGAAACCATTGCCTGATACCATGCCAACTGGCCCTGCGTTTGCGCCCAGGCTTGTTCCGGGGAATTCCAGCCCGCCTGTCTGGCATCTTCATCCACATATCTTGCGATCTGTGTGGCCACAACTACTGCTGCTCTCTCTTTCCTTAGTTCGGGCAGCGACACCATGCCATGTGCGCGATCGATCTTGTCAGTCATTCCTTTCTCACGTCTTCGGATAACCGAAACAGATGTTTTCAGGTCCCGGTTCCATTCCAGCGCATTCATGGCCAGGTCAAGGTGTCCGTCGATAATGATCCGCCTGCTGTTCATCTCAGATTGAAATTTTACGTTTTCTTGCTGTTACCGGCCATTCGCCCGAAAGTTGGCCTTTGCTGATGAGTAATGCCTGGTCGTAAAGCGCCACCGTTGGACAGATATGCGTGGGCACACCATACCAGAGGTCGCCCGGGGAAAAACGATTGGCGTCCTTGATCTTTACGACCAGGTGTTCTTCGCTTTGGTGAAGTGGCACTGCCTTCGGTTCGTTGAGAAATTTTACCCTGGGCATGGGCTTTTCTGAAGCCACCGATTTATAGCCGAGATCCAGGCAGAGCAGATCTTTTGAAATCACCGACACCACACGGGTCAGCACCAGGGCTGCGGGCACATACGGCATTTCAGGATAGAGGTGACCATAGCCTTCATCCCAGAATACAAAGGTACCAGGACTGCATTCCACATTGCTTCTTTTAGCGTGCACGGGAAAACTGGGTGTGCCACCGGCAATCATTACCAGGTCTCCCCTACCCTGATCATTAAGGGCTTCGAAGACGGCGTCCACCTCGGCAAAATCGGCCCGGACCCTTCTGATTCGTTCTCGGATGCCGCTATCTGTTATATGACCATCATAAATGTGCAGGCCCCGGACGCGTAATCCTTTTTGGTTGCGAATGGTATGAAAAAGCTGAACGATATCCTTCACGGCAGCGCCCGTCCTGTTCATTCCATTGTTTACGTCTAAATAGATATTTGCTGTTGACCCGCTCTTCCGGAATTCAGAAGAAATGATCGAGGCCGTTGAGGCATTATCAATCAAACAGGAAAATTCAGTTTCAGGACAGGCCCTGGTTAGTTTCAGGAACCGGTGAATTTTCGGACCTGAGGGCTGATAGGCAAGCAAAACATCGGGGGCATTTATTTCACCCAGCATTTCTGCTTCAGCAATTGTACTGCATTTGAATTTCCGTACGCCATGTTTCATCAACAGGAGCTGAACACCTGGCATTTTGCTGGTCTTCACGTGGGGGCGGAACAGATTCCTGCCGGGCTGAATCTTCAATGCATTGACGATATTCTGCTCCACCCTGTCGGGATAAACGGCAAGAGAAGGGCTGTCGATAAGCTCCTCACCTTTTATTTTCCACCATGGTGAAACTCCCTTCATTGCCTGGTTTTTGTTTTAACCCTCGCGATGGCGTCGATCTCGATCTTGATATTGTTTGCCATGACGGACTGTACAGTTGTGCGGGCCGGCTTGACGCCTGTAAAATAAGAGGCGTAGATCTTATTGTATACGTCAAAGTCTTTTATATCCGCAAGGTGGACCGTGCATTTGACGCACATCATCAAAATCACATCCGGCTTCGCGCAGGATGCAGCCGATATTGTGCATGGTCAGTTTGGTTTCGTCCTTTATCGAACCGAGTTTAAATGTTCCCGTTTTAAAATCAACCGCTGCCTGCCCACTGACATATACCCATCCATCGATGAGTACGCCTGCGGAAAAGGCTCCTGTTGAAAAATTTTTGTCGGCCCGCTCGGGATGTATGATCTCTTTCTTTTCCAATATTTTTTTTTTACACGTGAGTTTATATATATTTTTCTTTGACTGCGGCCACAAAGGTGAGGTAATTGTCGACAAGAAAACCTTCATATCCCCAGCATACTCCATTCCAGTCTTTCCAGTCGCGACTCATGCCATTTTCGCATTTTCCCTGGAATGCACCATTGCTTAGCGATTTCATCAGCGGCTTCATGATAGTCATGGCTTCCTGCTTCATTCCAGATTGCTGCAGCGCACGTAAAGTAAAATACACGTAACAGGAGGTGGCCCCGCCATTCTCATAGATCTGAAATCCATCACTCCCGTCTTCCAGGGATGGGCCGCCCCACCTGTGGACGAGATGGGTATAGTCTTCCTTGCGAACAGGAATAAGGTTGCCTGGTAAACCCAGGCCGAGATCTGTGAAACCAGCGTTCCTCATCTTATCCAGCAGAGAGCGAAGAATGGCGACGGCTTTCTCGCCGTTCACCAGTCCATAGCAAATGGCCACGCCCTGGATGAAGGTAAACTGGTAGTCGTGTAGTTTCCCATCTGCGCTTTTCCATCCTGCCAGCAGACCACTCTCCGAATTAAGGAAGGTTGAATAATAAGCCGCCTTCAGCCTTGCTGCCTTTTCGGCAAAACTGATCTGGGGGCCCGCCTGTTTCAACAAAGCCGCTACTCTTTCAAACAATACATAAGCTCGAAAGGCCAGTGCATTCGCGTAAGCATCCTGGTGACCAAAGCCCACCGTATCCCACCAGTTGGAAGGACGCTGTTCGTCGGTGCCTTTCCAGGATCCGGCATTGCCCGATTCTTCATGGGCGATCAATCCACTGTCTTTAAACTCGCGACTGGCAATGATATTGGCCCATTTCAACAGCCCGGCGAAATTTTTCCGGGCCCAATCCATATCCTTTGTTTCAAGTACATAGTAACAGGCGGAAATGAGTAATGACGGGTAAGCGTCAAGTGAATTGTAAGGAGAGTTCCAGGAAGCAGCGTTGGTGATCTCCGCATTATCCTTGTAGCCCACCATTCCATAAGCCAGCTGCCCCGCCAGGTATTGATCAAGTGAAATCCTTACCAGGTCCATGGCCCTGAGGTTTTCGCAAAGTGGGGGCGTATATCGTGCGGCTTCTGCATAAAAATAAAGGGTGAAGGCGCAAGGATCGGAAGATGAATTATTGGCCAACATTTTTCTCCTGGGATTCATCTGGAAAATATTGATAAATCCACGCCTATAGCCGTCGAGGTCGAAGTCTTTTTCCGGCAGGTCGGGTTCAGGGTACAGAGTTACTACTTCGAGCAAATAGTTCACGGTAGTTCCCGCGACTTGTGGTGGAAGAAAATTTATGCTTACCTGGTGCGGGTCGACGCGGCGCTGCCCATCAAAAAAAAGCATGGTTCCGGGAACGTCGGCACTCACTTTGAAGGTTCCCCTGTCCGGCAAGTGCAGCAGGCAGGGTAGGTTGATTTTATTTTTCTCAGGACAGTAACCCAAAATTGTGGCATGATTGATCTCCTGGTTGATCAGCAGCTCGAATGGAAGCGCCGTTGTATCAGAGGCTGACCCCGACAGCCATATTTTTTTATCTTCAAATTTAACGTCCCAGAGCGACGAACCGTCTTCGCCAAAATATTTCGCGGTATTCCTGGATGTTTTTGACGTGATTTTCCGTTCAGGTTTTCCCGGAAGCACCGGGTTTTCTCCGAACACTTTTTTGCCCAGCGAATCGACGAGGAAAGTGCTGAACCCGGGTTTATCCGGATCAGGAATCACAGAAAGAAAATCGGATTGAAAGGCCAGAGACTCGATATTGCCCGCACGAAGCAGGAGGGGCAGGTCAATGAAAACTGAACCCGCGATCAGGGTGGACTTAAAGAATTTTCTTCTGTGCATCTGTTCGTATTACCGGAGAACAAATGTAAAAGATTTGAACCGGCAAGCGGGAACCTATCTCAAACCTGAGCCCTTATCAGGTAAATCAAGGACGAATGTGTAAATTCACAAAAATCGAAGCTATGTCAAATCTGTCGAGACGATCCGCGATAAAAAATTTTGCTCTTGGAGGCAGTGCGTTGATGCTGGGTCCTTCGAGACTTTTGTCGGCCGACTGGAAAAAATCAAGGATCGGTGTGGCTCTTGTAGGGCTTGGGTATTACAGTACCGACCTGCTGGCGCCCGCACTTCAGCAGACAAAAAATTGTTACCTCGCCGGCATTGTAACAGGTACTCCATCCAAGGCCGAAACCTGGAAAAAGAAATATAATATTCCGGAAAAGAATATTTATAACTACCAGAATTTCGACAGCATTGCCAACAACCCCGATATTGACGTTGTTTATGTGGTGCTGCCCCCGTCTATGCACAAGGAATACGTGATCAGGGCCGCCAATGCGGGCAAACATGTTTGGTGCGAGAAGCCCATGGCCATCACAGCCGCAGAATGTGAAGAGATGATCGCCGCCTGCACCAAAAACAAGAAAAAACTGTCGATTGGTTACCGTCTGCAACACGAGCCAAATACCCAGGAATACCGCACCATTATCTACCGGCAAACGCTCGGCAAGGTGAAGAAAGTGAGTTGCGCAGCAGGCTATTTTGAGTCCAGAACCGATCACTGGAAACAGAAAAAAGAAATGGGCGGAGGCGTGATGTACGACATGGGGGTGTATGCCATCCAGGGTGCCAGAATGGGCACAGGCATGGAACCAATACAGGTGGTCAGGGCGGTGACTTCAACCACAAGGCCGGAGATCTACAAAAACGGTCTCGATGAAACCGCCGTCGCCACTCTTGAATTTCCAAATGGAATCATGGCCGACATAAAAAGCAGTTTCGGTGAGAATGTAAACTACCTTAGGGTATTGCTTGAAAAAGGGGAGATCAGCATGTCGCCTTATTCGGCGTATGCCGGAGTTAGAGGCACTACGCCAACGGGAGTGATCGATCATCCCTATGAAGTGCCCTGGCAACAGGCCAAACAGATGGATGACGACGCAATGGCCATACGCAAAAATCTCCAGGTGCTTGTTCCCGGTGAAGAAGGCTTACGCGACATTAGAATTGTGGAGGCGATTTACAAGTCGGCAGCGGGCGGACAATCCGTAAAGATCTGACCAGAAATTATTTTCCTTTGTATACTTCAGGGTTGACCACGTAGGGAATTCTATCACCCTTTAACGCTGCAATTATATTTTCGACGGCAAGGCGTGACATGGCGTCCCGCGTTTCCTGTGTTGCAGATCCGATATGCGGAAGCACAGCCACATTGGGCATGTCAAGTAAAGGATTGTTTTTGTCCATTGGCTCAGGGTGGGTAACGTCCAAACCCGCACCCCAGATCATTCCCTGGTCCAACGCCTGTTTGAGATCTGACTCATTGTGAATTGAGCCCCTTGCCGCATTGATAAAAATAGCGCCTGGCTTCATCTTTCGAAAACGTTCAAGGTTAAATACGCCCCTGGTTTCCGGCGTTAGGGCAGTATGTACCGAAAGCACATCACTTAATTGCAGCAATTCCTCGAAGGACACATAAGAAGCACCGGTTTCTTTTTCTCCACCTTCATTGCGATGCCTGTTGTGATAAATCACCTTCATCCCATAAGCGCCAACACAACGCTTCGCCATTTCGGTGCCGATTTTCCCGAGTCCATAAATGCCAAGGGTCCTGCCCTGGAGTTCTACACCCAGGTTGGCCTTTGGCTCGAAGAATTTCCATTCGCCACGCGCAATTCTCTTATGGTGAAAAAATGCCTTTCGCGAAACTGCCAGCATGAGTAGAAAACTGGTGTCTGCTGTGGCCCCGCTTAGTACGCCTGGTGTATTGCCAATGGGAATGCCCAGCCGGGTCGCTGCATCCACTTCCACATTGTCGAATCCAACTGCATGCAGTGAAACGACTTTCAAATGACTGCTGGCTTCTAAAAATTGATTGTTTATCTTATTCGGCCCCACGCTCATCAGGGCTTCTGCGTCCTTGCAGTGCGCAATCAGTTCCTCCGGTGTCAATTCTCTTTTTTCTGTCCATTGGGTAAAGATAATCCCCGCTTCCTTCAATAGTTTCAAACCAAGATCCGGGATTGGCCTGGTAATAAAAACACGCTTTTCTTGCATGTGACAAAATTATTCAAATTGGAGACGAAAATTAATAATATATGGAACCGCGGTACTTGCGCAAGGACCAGCAAGGGGGTAAATATTGAACGAATCATAGTGTTAAAGTTGTTTCTGCGGCACCCATTCAGGTCAGTACAAGTAAAAAACAGCAAATATGGGCCTCAGGGCCCGTGTATGTTAAAATTTGAGAAGAAGTGAGGGTGGTGGCACAATATTCGCACCGTTAACATCAAAAATAAGTTATGGATAAACGCGAAAAACTCCAGGTTCTTGATAAACTGCTCCGGGAACTTGATGATTTGAAGAATTCTGAAACCTCACTGGTCAAGAAACTTGGCCAGCTGGAAACGGACAATATCAATCTTTCCGACAAAACCCTCGAAAAGGGACTGCCTGAAATATTTCAATTGCTGGATGATGCCCTGAAAAAAACTACGGATTTGCATGATGCTTTCTCTGAATCAAGGAACAAATTTGTAAAGGATAATAAATTAGATGAAGTGGTTGAAAGTGTAAATTAAGATCACCACCATCGGTTACATTCTGCCCAGGCATTTCGGGCAGAATTTTTTTTGCCCGGCGTGGAATTTGCTTTCCTTTGACACCTATCTGTTTGTAAATTAAAACGTCACGCAGATAAACGAAATAGGTATTGCGTTTTACTATAGGATGATTTAACTGGAGAAATTGACATTTTTGCTGTAATACTTGATCAGGGAAAGAAAATAACCGCCTGGAATTGTAGCTAGCAACTTTCTTTTCGGGTAAAAGAGAATTTGTTTTTATTTTATGGTAGATTTCAGCACCATTGAAAATGATCGTTTACCTCTTTCAAATTTTCCTGGTATGAATACGTATACAAAATATTTTAGTGCGCGAAAAGATGGAACGCCCTGGGGTTTGCAGGTGATCAACGCCGGATGTTCAAGTCCCCAGCCTTTCACAAAATATCCTAGCCCCGTTCATCCGACAGGGTATAATTTTGACTGGAACAGTGGAAGGATATTATATGAATACCAGATAATTTATATCACCAGGGGAGGCGGCCTTTTTGAATCTGAACGGAGTGGTACCAGGAAAATCTCCGAAGGTCAGGTCATATTTCTTTTTCCAAACGAAAAACATCGTTACCGGCCCGATACCAATACGGGCTGGGATGAGTTGTGGGTAGGTTTCAATGGAAACATTATCGAAGACGTAGTCAGGGAAAAAATGTTCACTCCGGAGAACCCTGTGGTGGAGGTGGGATATGACGAGGTGCTGCTCAATTTGTTTTTTGAAGTGATAAGACATCTCAAGGATGGCAAACTAGGCAATGAGCCAATTGTGTCGGGATTGGTCATGCACATCCTGGGTCATGTGGTCTCCGTGTCGCGAACGCCACCAGCCGAAAGAGATGAGATAGCCGACCTAGTAAACAAAGCCCGCACATTGCTGCTTTCAAATATTGAAGTTGACATTACTCCGATGGAAATAGCCAGGGAACTGAACATGAGCTATAGTAAGTTCAGGAAGTTATTCAAGGCGGAAACTGGTGTTGCCCCTGGCCAGTACCAGTTGCAATTGAGGATCAACAGGGCTAAAGAATTACTTTCCAATCCCTGCAGATCGGTGAAAGAAATAGCGTATGAGCTAAACTTTCAGTCAGACAACTATTTCTCCAAATTCTTTAAGGAAAAAACCGGTCTTTCTCCACAGCAATTCCGGCTTGGCATACATGCGGGATCTCTCGTGCATGATGAAGTTGACTAGGCGGAATGGAAAATTACAATGTGTGAAGAAGGTTTCACGCAACGGAGATTAGTTTTTATTTCACGCAAACCGCCGCAAAGAAAGCGCAAAGGAACAGGTATTCATTTTATGCGCCTCTACGTCTGCCGAAGGCAGATTTGCGTATTCTAAGGTTACAATTTGACCAAATTTTTTTAGTTTTTTAGGGTTGGATTAAATATTTATGCTGCTATTAAGAGTGGTTCAAAGGGTGTCTGGCGTTTTACGACGGCAAAGATTCGATACAGAAGTTTGTTTCTAACGACGTTAATAGTACTCATCTTTGCCTTGCCTGCTGCAGTTCTTCTGCTGTAATATTGTTTTAGTTCGGGATCATACCGGATGGCCGATTTTGCGGCCAGATCCAGTAATGTTTTCATCCCTTTGTCGGCCAGGTGGCTGACCCTTGTCCGACCTTTGATGCTGGTGCCTGACGTGTTTTCAAACGGCGCGGTGCCACAAAAACAGGCAAACTTTCTGGCATCGGTGAACCGGGTGAAGTTTTGGGTTTTGACGATCGTAGCCAAGGCCAGCACCTTGCCCACTCCTTTGATCGTCTGGATTAGGCGGTAGTTCTGATCCATGTTTTTGTCGGTCTTTATAATGTCAGCAATTTGGGCTTCAAGCTTTTCAATTTGCTGATCAAAGACTTTAATCATCTTTTGTTGCATAACGATTACCGGATCGGTGTCTTTGAGCCCGTATGATGTCTGCATTTCCTTTACCGCTGTCTTCATGGATGCGCGGTTACGTACGAACCTCTCCCGGATGGAATACAGCATCTGCAGGCGTTGCAGGCCCTGGGCTACGGGTTGAGCCAGCACCAGCTGGTCGGCCTTTTCAACACCATAGCGGCAGATCCTTTTTGCATCCTGCTTGTCGGTTTTACCGCGCACCAGGCCCATGGACCGCTTGATGGCCAGGGCGGAAGATTTGGCAAAGGGCAGGCTTTTGCTGTGCAAAAACTGCTCAAAGCGATAGCTGTAAGTGCCGGTGTGTTCCATAACCACCGTTAGCCGGGATGGGTCGATGCCCTGCTCAGTGATCCAGTTGCTAAAGGCTTTAAAACCGTCCTCATCGTTGGAGATCCTAAGGTTCTTTTGCGTCACCGAACAGGCAAAATCAATAGTTTTTTTGGAGATGTCAGCGCCGATAATTTGTGGAACTTCCATAACTTTAATTTTTAAGGTTACTTAAAAAAAGTTGCCTAGCCTAAGACCTTTAATTAGTCTTCAAGGACTTACTATTCTAAATGGGCCTTGGCAACCGTGAAGGAGGATGGGGACTGATACGCAAAATAGACCGCGAGTCTATGCCTTCGCAAAGTTCACCCCATTCTCTTTCACAAATTTGAGGCTTCCCAATTCAACGCTATAAATTTTCTGAAAAAGACTACTTTGATCTAAAGGCCTTCGCGTGAAACCCTCTTCTCCTTTGCGTGAATCAATTGCCATCAACGGCACATGCATTTTTAGTCTTTTACTTTCTCAAGATACTTTTCCAGCGAGTTGCCAATAATTTCCGTCCAGCCAGCTGCGAAACTTGATGCAGTGAAATCAGCCCCATTTTGCGAGAAAGATTCCAGCCCTGCGTGCGTTAAACGGATTCGCGTTTGTTCGTCCTCAGGAAACAATTCAAAACTCACCGTAGAGTTTCCTGCATAGCCTTCATATCGCCAGGTATAGCTGATTTTTTCCAGTTCAACCACTTCAACAACTTCGCAAAGGTGAACATATTCCTCACCCTTGGAACCCTTCCCTCTGAAGCTGAATGTAAAACCAACCCTTGCTTCGAACGCGGGAAGATCAAAATACCATTCTCGCATTTTCTGAACATTTGTAATCGCATCCCACACCTTGTCAACCGGGGAGTTATAAATTCTTTCAATGACAAATGGAGAAGTACTCATAATGTGTTATTGAGGTATCATTAAATATGTAACCGAACGGTTACAAAAATACAGAATACATTTGATCTGCCAATTTTTCTTTTTGATTTTTGGTTTTTTATTTATCGCAAAGCGATTGTCTGGCCCTCAGCGATCACCGCTTTCTTGATTTGAATATTTTTACCACCTACGGCCAGTTTTTTCAGATCGAGTGAACCATGAAGCACTGTCAGGCGGCTATCGGTTTCGCTGATCTCTACGGTACCCCAGGCATAACCATTGCTCCAGAAGAACTTGCCGTTACGTTTTCCGAACGACATGCTCTTGTCGACCGCGGAATAGTGAAAATTCGTCCAGGCCAGTAAAGTACCCCAGCTGGTCATGGACCGGGCATAATACTGTCCGCATTCGGGTTCATCAAAAGGGTTTCGTTTTCCGCCATCGAAACGGCTACGTATAGCCGAAATACATTTTTCGGCTTCCGTTTCCAAATTCTGATACAACATGCCTATAGCGGCGGAGTATTCGAATCCAGTCATGCTTTCGTTGAAAAAGGGAAATGGAACTTTAAGTCGTCCATTCGGCCAGCTGGCCATCAACAGTGATGGGTGTGAGGAAGTATCCGAGGCTTAACCGTTTTAAATCAAGAATCCCGCGAAAAAAGCCATTGCCATTGTGGGCATTGTGCCAAATGTTTTATTCCGGCATTTTCATGCGAAATTATTCGACAGACTGAATGTTTTAGCTAAAACTCACGCACTCCTTTAGCTCCTTTTCGGAGTAGGCAATATTATATTGTTTAAGTACATCGTCCGGAACGCCATTCCATTGGTTGGGCTTGTTGCCTACATAGCCGATATCCTTGTATCCGATCTCACTGGTGTAAAATCCTGTGACGGTAAGACTCCTAAGCAACGAAAAAAATGCCGTGCCTTGTTCAAACCCTGCCTTTACCTTGTTCGGATAAGCAATCAGATCAACAATGGCAATCTGTTGATCAGCTGAGCATTCGCTGAACGGCTTTTCATGGGTCTTCATGCAGGTCAGGTCCAGCCAACGGAGGCCTCCGCGAAGGGGTGTCTGAAAATCGGGTTTGTCCAGGGCAATGAAGTTAATGAACTCCGGAACCTTTGCATCGGTAGCGCTGCCGCTCTTTTCATCTTTTGGGATGATGATGTCCGTGAGTATCGCCACAGTTGCCATCTCGGCCGGCGTAAAAAACTTCATCTTCGCGATATTCTCTTCCCATTCCTTTTCCTCGGGCATCCTGGTGGCTTCGGGCGCCTTTGCTTCCGTTGCCGGCGGTGCAATGGTTTTTTTGTCAGCGGTTTCGCAGGCTTCCGCCAGCACACCCGCAGAGACAGTTCCTACAACAAAGGCTTTGATCGAATCTCTTCTGTTCATGACTGAATATTGATTAGATATTGTTCTTTTTCATTTCGTCAATCAGGTACTCGCTCGCCCTCAGCGAAAGCGCCAATATAGTCCAGGTGATGTTCTTGTCGGCCTGCGATACAAAAGCACTGCCGTCCACGCAGAACAGGTTCTTGCATTCATGGGCCTGGTTCCATTTGTTCAACGCCGATTTGCGGGGATCGTCACCCATGCGAACGGTACCCGCTTCATGAATGATTTTTCCAGGCTTTTCCAGACCCCACTGATTGGCATCGCTGTTCCCACTCTCATTGGAAGTGACTATCGCACCCATACTATGAAAGATCTCATGGAAGGTTTCCTTCATGTGCTTGGCCTGTTTGATTTCATACTCGGAATGCTTCACATGGAAGCGAAGCACAGGAATGCCATATTTGTCCACGGTTGTCGGATCGATCTCGCAATAATTGGTTTCGCGCGGAAGAGCTTCTCCCCTGCCGGCCATATGCACCTGGGCCCCATAAAAGAACCGGACGTCTTCCTTCAATGACTTGCCATAACCTCCTGCTTCTTTTTCTCCCGAAGGCGAATACTTGCCATTGTTTTTATCGATGTCCCAGTTGAATCCATACATTGGCATGGACATGCCGCCGCCGTATTCGATATGATAGCCGCGAGGAAAATCCAGCTTCTTGTTGTCCAGCCACCAGGGGGTGTAAATGTGGGCGCCACCAACGCCATCTTCATTGTATCTTTTACGTCCCAGCAAGGACGGAACGAATCCGCTCATACTGGCACCGGTTGAATCATGCAGGTATTTGCCCACTACCCCGCTCGAATTGGCCAGGCCGTTGGGATGACGTGGAGATTTTGAATTTAAAAGGAGCCGGGCCGTTTCACAGGTGCTCGCGGCTACGATCACGGCTCTCCCGCTTACCTCGTATTCCTGCAGGTCCGATTTGCCCACATACGAAACACCAGTAGCCAGTCCCTCTTTATTTGTCAGCACCTCCCGGACCATGGCCCCAACGACGAGGTCTACATTGCCGGTAGCCAGCGCTGGTTTTACCAGGCAGGACGAGGAGGAGAAGTCGGCATAAACCTTACAACTGCGTCCGCACTGCGCACAATAGAAGCAGGATCCGCGTTCGTTATTGACAGGCTTGGTCAGGATGGAAAGACGAGATGGTATAACCGGAACACCAACGCCTTTGGCCGCCTTCTTGATAAACATTTCATGAAGCCTGGGTTTGGGCGGAGGCATAAAAAACCCATCGGGATCATTTGGGAGGCCTTCATTGGTACCGAAGATGCCGAGTGTTTTATCTATGCGATCGTAAAATGGTTTGACATCTTCATAGCCGATCGGCCAGTTGTCTCCAAGGCCATCGATGCTTTTTCTTTTAAAATCTTTGGGTCCGAAGCGAAGGGAGATCCTTCCCCAATGATTGGTACGGCCACCGACCATTCTGGCGCGGAACCATTCCCATTCGGTGCCGGTGGCTCTTACATAGGGCTCGCCACCAATGCTCCATCCGTGAAAAGCTCCGTCAAAATCACCGAAGGGGCGGAACGTCGTGGAGGCGCCACGCCTGGGCGACTCCCAGGCAAACTTAAGCTGCGCGGAATGCAGCGCCGGATCATAATCCGGTCCCGCCTCCAGCAGGCAAACCTTTAGGCCTGCATGGGCCAAAGTATGTGCTGCCATTCCTCCTCCTGCACCGGAACCTACAATTATGGCATCGTATTTTTTCGTCTGCTTTTTGATCTGGAGATCTCCCATATTTAGCGCACGTTGTATTTCGAAGGTATGAACTTCACTACCAAAATGAAAACAGAAAATTGTGTCGCCCGGCTTTCAAAAAAAAATCAACACCGATGACCCTCGCCTTAGTGCGGTAATTTTTTACCGGCCCGCTATACACCAGTTTTAAGCTGCCTTCTTATCACCCACGATTTAAGGTTTTCCGGAACTATGTTGTTGATGAGTAAAAAGAAGCGATTAAGCCTGCCAGGTATAATTTCAGTCTTCCCACGTAGCATCCCGTCAATGGCGATTCGCGCAACCATTTCCGGCTCCAGAATGCTTGCCCGTGCCAGTGCATTCATTTTGGCATTCATTACCAGAAGTTCGGGTTTGGTTCCAATGCCTCCCGGGCTCAGCAGGCTGATGGATACGGAGCTGCCAGCCATCTCGGAACGAAGCGACTTTGTAAAATAACGGATGAAGGATTTGGTGGCACCATACACCAGTTTGCGCGGAACCATAAAACGACCACCGAGGCTGCCGACATTGAGAATGTGGTTTTGAAGATTCCTGTCGATCTGCGCGAGAAAATGTCTTGTCATCATAACGGGAATTATGGAATTCAACTCAATCTGCATTTTGTAGAACGCAGCGGTCTTTTCCTCGAACAGGGCAAGATTACCAACACCGGCATTATTGATCAGAATAGAAATGGTGATTTGCCTGGCGTTTAGCGCATAGAAAAGTTGGTGACAGGCGTCAGGTGTTGTAAGATCCCTCTCAAACCAAATGACTCTGATATCAAAATTCTTTTCCAGGAATGATGCGAGCTGCGGCAGCCCCGTCCCCGGAAGGGCTACCAATACCAGGTCTATGCCTCTTGAGGCCAGTTCGATCGCAAAAGATTTGCCGAGGCCTTCGCTGGCTCCCGTGACCATGGCGGCATTGTCAAACATGACTGGTTGATTGAATATAAGTAACTGTATCTCTTATCCCTTCGTTGAATGGCGTGATGGTGTATCCCAGATCACGTACGGCTTTCTGACTGCTATATCGCTGATCGAAGCGGAGGCGATCTGCAAATTCGGGAAGCAAAAAAGGCGGTATCCCGGTCAGAGTGGTCTTCAGCCATTCTATTCTGCTGTACCACTTGATCATAGCGGCGGAAACGTTTACCAGCCGGTATTTTCTACCGGAAGCCTCACCGATCTGGTGGAAGAGTTGGTCAAAACTAATGTCTTCCCCGCCCAGAATATAGCGCTCACCAATTATGCCTTTTTCCATAGCGGCCACATGCCCACGAACAACATCGTTGAGGTATGCATAATTAGAAACCTGCTTGCCCCCGGCAGGATTAATTCGCCATCGTCCCTGCACATAGGCGCTGACCATTTTGCCAACCGTATTGCTCGCAGTAACCGGACCCTTACCATAAACGCGGGAGGGATTTACGATCACAGCATTCAGTCCCTTGGCACATGCGGCCTTTACTTCGAGTTCGGCCAGAAATTTCGTGCGCTCGTAGGGAATTGGGAAACCGGCGATGCGTGGATCGTTTTCACTTACGGGAAGTTTTAGCGTGGGGCCCCAAACCCCGCAGGTAGAAGTATGAACCACTCTTTTCACCTTGTTGGCCAGGCAGGCTTCAAGTACATTCCGCGTTCCGATAACATTTACGTCAAAAAAATCTGAAGCATCTTTTGTCCACAGTTTTGCGAGTGCGGCTGTATGATAAACCTGGGCACATCCTTTCATTGCCTCGTGAATTGATTGAGGATCCAGGATGTCTCCTTTGAAAGGACGGATATTGACGTGTGAAGGAAGAAGAGGATGATTTTCGGAACGGCAGAAGGCATGAACTACATGACTTTGGTTAGCGAGATGAAGACATAGTTCTCTCCCGATGAAGCCGGTTGCGCCGGTAACCATGATGTGCATTTGAAAAATTTTAAATGGGGTTAATTGGCTGCGATCATTGGTGTTTCAAGTGCGATATGAAGAGTGTACATGGAATGGTTGATCTCAAGAGCTTCGCATATGCCATTCCGAAAGTAATAAATATTGTAATTGCCATCGGGAAGCTTGAGCCGGTATTTATGTTCGGCAAGTTTTTCTACGCTGAGGTACTCCTGGTAATTGTCGGAATACACTTTCTGGAGATTCCGCGGTTCATTTCTTAACAGCAGGTGAACATTATAGATGATCGGTGCCTGGCTGCCCGCAGCACGTTTTCCTTCTTTATCAAGCTGGTAGCCATTCGCGGCAGATACAGTATGGCGATTTGCTTTTTCCTTGCCGTTAACACTACGCTTCACAGTGGAGTAAAGCATTTTTCCGTTTCTGAAATGAGATTCCTCTTCCTGATTTACCTTGATGCTCAGGATCATCCTCAGAGAGGTGTTGGTGTTCACTTTCATGTACAGGTCATCCCCTTTTTTCAATTGAGACACCTTCATCTTCCCTATCTGGTTACCATGATAGACGACGTTGTATACCAGTGATTGTTCCTGTGATATGGCAGTACCTAAAAGACACATGCCACTTAGAATTAAAATCGCCTTCTTCCTGAAGAACCTCATTGGAGAACCTGCAGAATCACGCCCGGCGGCGCTTTGTTTTTGGTTGGTCTTGTATTTCCCGACCAGCCAAAGGATAATAGTTGGTATCATTGCAAAATGTTGAATGTCGTTTATCGATCACCGGTATTATTTAGCCCGAATTCAGGCTTCCGGTTCTCTTAACAACAATCCCGGGGTGATTCACCCCTATGCAGAGTAACACCTTTTTACGGATATTCCTCTTTTATCACAATTCATTAACTTTTCGTTCAAATCAGGGACAATGCTTATTAATCGAATACGCATCATATTTATTTTACTTATGTCCGGCACGACTCAACATCTGGTGGCTCAGCCATCCATCAGGGAACTGGTGAAAGTGGAAAACGCATTTGACGGGGTCGCCGCAGAAATAAATGTTCGTGACATGCATGTCGGGAGGCGGGATACTATCAAAGGATGGCAAATTTTGCATGAAACAACAAAGGCCTCCCGTTGAGGTGATTTCTCCTACATTTACGCTTTAACTTCATCAAAAAAAACCCAAATGACACTTAAAGCTGCATTAGCCGGATCTATCCTGATGGCTGCCATGAGCCTTTCTTCCGAAGCCCAGCGAATTAAGGTTACCGAAGGTGACCTTGGCTTCCTAAACGGCCAATCTTCGATTAACACCGAATTCACTTACGACAACATGCGCATTGGAAAATACGACAAGGAGGAGGACTATGTGAACAAGAAGGTGGAGGATTATAACAAAAAAGAACCCGGTCGTGGAGACAACTGGAAGAAAAGTTGGATAAATGACCGTGAATTCGTGTTTCAGCCGAAATTCGACGAACTATTTAGTAAACACAGTGGCCTGGGAATCAACAAGAACGCTAAATACACCCTGATCTTCAAAACCACTTTTATGGAACCCGGGTTCAATATATACATCACGCGGAAGAACGCCCGGATAGACGCGGAAGTATGGTTCGTTGAAACCGAAAATAGAGATAAGGTGCTCGCCAAACTTTCGGTCAATGACGCCCTGGGCAGAACCTTTGGGGGTAATGACTACGATACCGGAGTCCGGCTCGCAGAGGCATATGCAGATGCGGGTAAGGCCCTTGGGAAGAAAGTGAAACCCTGATGTCAAGGCTGCCCGGGCAGCCTTTTTTGTTTAAAATCCTTCAAAGTTCAACGATTTGTCGCTGGGATCCGTATGTATTAAAAGCAACGGAAGGTGGTATAGGAATTGCCCATTATTAAGCTATACCAAACTATATTCCTTTCCTGCTGTTAATTCATTTAATTAAAAACACAAGCTATGAAGGCCATCTGCACATCACTACTTCTTTTTATCTCCCTTATTTCTTTTGCACAGAAAAAGAAAATGAGCATGGAGGACAGAAAAAAATATTATCACGAAAAGATGGATGAGTTCAAAAAAAATCCGTCTGCTTATCTTCCGATGGCTGCCAATGGGATCGGAGCCACCTGGCAAAATTTCTCGGGTCTCAACAACCGGATGGGGCAATTCCCCCAATACAATCAATTGAAACAACATATGGCTACCCTACAAATGGGCTGGATCAAGGAAAGAGATCATGTGGTGGCCGCGGGATCCCTACAGGGCGGTACTTCCGTAAATAATCTTTCTAAGAAAAGGAGCGGCATGAGATTCCTTGGCATCACTGCCGATGCGGGTTATAATGTGCTCAATAACAAGATCGCCATGCTCTATCCTTTTGTAGGACTGGGAGTAGAAACATATCAGGCTCGTTTTTTCTCCGACAAAACCAACGTGGACTTTGATGACCTCATCGGCACTGCGGAAGGACGGAATTCTGTAGAACCCGCTAAATTCAGAAACACTTTTTTCAATTACCGGGTCGGCGTGGGAGCAAGTTTCAAGGCGCCCATGTGTCCTTCTCACGCTATTGGACTGGTGGCGGGATACACCGGCAGCTTCAGCAAAAAAGGCTGGAGAACAAACAATTTCCAAAAGACCGCCAACGCACCGGAAGACAGAGTTGACAGATTTTTCGTCAGTGTGATCTTTGCGCATCAGGTACAAATGCACAAATAGAAAGAGAAAGGGAGGAAGAGGAGTTACAGACAGGCTTTACGCCTCCTTAACTCTCTTGCTCTTTCTCCTCCTCTTCTCTTTCTCTTCCTCATTGGTGGCCGAATCTGGGAAGGATTTTGCTCACATGAAATTTTGTACGGTTTCGGCTCCAGGTACCTGGCGGGCACTTGCTGGTGTAATTCTTGAAACAAATCCTGTAAGAGCTGAATAATTCACAAATTAAATTGAGCATATGCATTTTCTGACGACAACAGACACTAAAACCGGCGAGGAGATCAAGCTGGCATATTCCGACTATGGAAAGGGCAAACCCGTTGTGCTGATCCACGGATGGCCCCTGAGCAGGGAGATGTGGGAGTATCAGCTGAATGACCTGATCGAAAATGGCTCGAGGGTAATAAAGTATGATCGCAGGGGTTTTGGCAATTCATCCAAGCCCTGGGATGGATACGACTACGATTCCCTGGCCGCCGATCTTCATGCGCTGATGGAAGGGCTTAACCTTACCGAGGCAACCCTCATTGGTTTTTCAATGGGAGGAGGTGAGGTCGCGAGGTATTTGAATCAATATGGAGACAAAAGGGTGGCCCGCGTTGTACTGATCAGTACGGTTCTGCCTTATCTTCTTAAGACCCGTGACAATCCGGAAGGGGTAGACGAGTCTGTTTTCAAAGAGATGATGGAGCAGATGAAAGATGACAGAATTGACTTCCTTGACAGCTTTGGAAAACAGTTTTTTGGCGTAAACATTATTTCACACCCCGTTAGTACGCCTTTTCTTGAATACAACCGGATGTTGGCTTCAATGGCAACCGCCAGGTCAACAATGCAATGCGCAAGTTCTTTTGCACGAACTGATTTTCGCAATGATTTGAAAGCCATCAAGGTGCCGACGCTGATTATTCATGGTTCCGCCGATAAAACCGTGCCTATCAAAGCCAGCAGTGACCGTACCGTTTCGCTGATCCCGGGCAGTCAGTACCTGGTTTATGATGGTGCACCACATGGACTTTACTACACACACCGCAAACAGTTGAACTTCGACCTGATCAATTTTATCAATGGCTCCGCCCATGGATATTCTGTTGAAGTGCGGACCGCTACGGAAGAAGTAGAAAGAGAAAGATAGAAAGAGAAACAGGAACAGAAACAGGAACAGGAACAGAGGCGGAAACAGGAAGCAGGAAGGAACAGGAAGAGGTAGAAAGAGGAAGAGAACGAGTGCGAGGTCGCCGTTTGTAAGAGTGGGGAAGAGAGCGAGATTTTCATAGTTACGTCCCTCCCATCTCTTCCTGTTCCTGTTCCTGTTTCTGTTTCTACCTCTTCCTGCTCCTGTTTCCGCCTCTATCTCATTTCTTCAACACAATAACCGCACCCCCACCAGCGGCGAGATGGATGGTCTGCTGCTGACCTGGCTTAACTACGAAGGATTCCTCCCGGAGGTGGTTGGGCATTTTTTCGGCATCCGTCGAATCCTTGTAAATCATACCATGGTAACTGCTGTCTGTTAATGCAGACAAGTCGATGGTAATATCTCTGGCTTCACTGTTATTAATTGCGCCGATATACCAGTCCAGGTTTTTTCTTCTCGCAACGACGATGTATTTTGATACCTCCGCATCAAGCACTCTGGTTTCATCCCATGTTGTCGGCACTTTTTTGAGAAAGCTGAAGCCGGGCTGCCCCTCGTAGGCATCGGGATAATCACAGAGACTTTGTAAATAACTTTCCAGCACCACATACATGGCCAGCATATGGCAGCGCGTGCCGATCACCAGAGGTCTGGTAATCCGTGGTTTGAACTGCTCCGGCGGCACCGCGCGAAATCCGCCAAGATGATAATCCGTTGCGCCCGCAATCATTCGTGTGAAAACGATGTCCAGGTCATGATCCGGACTTACGGCTTTCTCATTCCACTTATCGTTCTCGTAGTTGTAGGTTCCTTCGCGGGTGAACTCATTAGGGTAAGTTCGATGCAGCCCCGTCGGTTTATACGCCCCGTGAAACTGAATGTATAATTTATGATCTGCCGCCGCCTTGAGTATATTCTCCTGGATCATTACCATTTCCTGGTCGTCGCGATCCATGAAATCGACCATCATTCCTTTGACACCCCATTTTTCAAACTTTGTGAACGCTTCTTCCAGTTTAGGGTATAAAGCTTTCCAATGAACCCAGAGATGGATCCCCACTCCTTTGGATTTAGCATAGTCCGTCAGCCTGTCCATGTCCAGGCCCAGAGCCACTTTGGTAATGTCCGTGCCAGGACCTGGCTGATAACTCTGCCCTCCGTCGTTCTGATACCAGGGATGGCCAGCATACCCGATCACCGAACTATAGGCCAGCCCATTCCTGGCGGAAAAGTCGATGTAATACTTGTTGAATTCATAATTGTTCCCGGGCTCGAAACTGGTATCCGGCGCTATATCACCATTCCACCAGTAAAACGAAGTTTTTCCAGGGTGTATCCAGGACAGATCACTGATTTTGGTAGGTTCGTTCAAACTGGTGATGATATTGGATTCGATCAAGGCACCTACCCTGTTGCTGATCAGCATCACCCGCCAGGGTGTTTTGTGAGGCAGTTCCGCCTTCACCTTAATTTTCGTTTGTCCCTGCCAGGGAGATAACTGCGAGGTTAGTATTCCGTTTCTTTTTTTCAGGTACATGCCTGCATAATTCCTCAGACACGCTTCCGTCACCGACATGTATATTTTATCAGGAAACTGAATTAAGACAGGTAGATCGATCAGTGTGTCTTCGGGAATTTTTGAAAGCTTGTCATTCTCGTAGTAGCCTTCGTGGCTGGTATTATAGTTTTCTCTGTACAATGCCTTTACTTCGGGATCACCGGCAATGTTAAATGTGGAGAACTCGTCATTCAGCACATATGATTTCCAGTTTTCGGCCGCAGGTATCTCATATCTGAAGGCCACACCTTCATCATACACTCTTACTACAAGATTCAACTGCCTTTTTAGCCCTTTTGTTTCTTTCAGAGGAATCAGGGTCTCGGTGCAATGATCCCTCACCAATTTCGCCTTGCCCACCGTCAGAGAGTAATTCTCATCGACTACGCGGGTAGTGGGCTTTCCGGAGGTCACTTCATTTCCGAAGGTGCCATTGGCAAAGTCAAGGCTCAAGGATGATTCATTGATGATCTTTTTTCCCCTGTAGGAAACCGAATAAACTATCGTTTTCTTCTTTAGATCAAGTGAATACTTCAGGTTGCCGTCAGGAGAAGGAACGATGATTCTTCGTTGGGCGGTAGCGGCGGCGCAAATACTGGTAAATACAAACAGGATGGCAATGAATCGCATAAGCTTATTTCCTTTGAGGAAAAGTTAAGCAAAAAAAACTACGCGTAGTTTGCCATCCTGATTTCGTCAACTGGCGGCGCGATAAGTGGCCACCTGGAAGTTTCCGGGTGTTCGGCCAAATGCGCACATCAACCTGTTCCAGGTATTGATTTGTGCGATCGACAGCGCAAGCTGGGCAATTTCAGATTTAGAGAAGAATGCCGAAAGTTTTTCATGCAGTTGTTCAATACCGGTGTTTTCGGGCATCCGGGTTAATACCTCCGCATATTCAAATACAGCTTTTTCTTTTTCAGAATAATAGGGCACTTCTCTCCATACCGAAACTGAGGTTATCCTAAGTGCCGATTCACCATAATGCAGCCCAAGTTTGAAATGCATGTCAATGCAATAAGCGCAGCCATTGATCAGTGATACCCGCATTTTCATCAACTCCTCAAGCTTCTTGTCGATACCGGATGTGTTAACATAATTTTGTACTGCCATTACTACCTCAAACATACCCTCTGGTAATTCGCTTTGTGAAATCCTTTCCATACAATTTTCGTTTATTTAAAGACTGGATCAGGCATGTGGATGTGACAGTGTATGAAAAGTTTTCTGAAGGCGGCGTAATTTTTCAGGATTTCTTATGATGAATATTCTTATGATCTGGTCATTACCCATGGAGAGTATTTGGCAATTGGCCAACCCCCCATTTTTGTTGTAATACAGGAAAGCCGGCTGATGGTTTAGAGTAGTAAAATGAATTTGTGTATCCGTGTAAAATTTCTTGTGGATGCCCCCGAGAAAAGCCATTACCACCTGTCTGCCCAGCAAGGGGTTTTTAGCTGCCGTAGCCTTGCCCCCTCCGTCGCTGATCAGCATGATCTCTTCATTGAGCAGTCTTTCAAGTCTTTCAGTTTCTCCTTTTCTGATCAGTTCAACATAGTTCAGCAAGAGGTCATTCTCATACCCGGGCTGGCTGGTAATGGTTTCTTTTTTCAGCAGGTCTTTCGCACGCGTGAGCATTGTCCTGGAATTGTCCTGGGAGATAGATAATGCATCGGCGATTTCCTGGTGGGTGTAATTGAATGCCTCCTTAAGTATGAATACGGCTCGCTGGCGCGGATTAAGTTTTTCCAATAGTACCATAAGGCTGTATCCAAGTAGATCCTTGCTGTTGACGACGGCGTCTGCAGTTTCAGCTGCTACCGGCTCGGGCAGCCAGCTGCCATGATAATCCTGTTGTGTGCGTAGTTTGTTTTGTTTATGATCAATAGATGTATTGATCACCATTCGCACCAGGTAGGCTTTCGGATCAGCTATTTTTCCCTGGTCAAGGCGTGAAAACTTCAGATAGGTATCCTGAACCGCGTCCATCGCGTCGTCAACGCTGCCCAGGATATTATAAGCATAGGTTGTCAATAAACGGCGATATTCTTCCACAGAAGTAGTTTAAACTGCAAAATTAGGCAGAGTTGAGAAACATTTTCTTGTAAGCTCAACGGGTTTGATATTTGCCGACCGCTTACACACAACCAAGACTATGAAGGTATTTCCGGGCAAGGCATTTCCATTAGGGGCTACATGTGATCATAAAGGTGTGAACTTTTCAGTGTTTTCCGAAAATGCCACGGCGGTTGAGCTTTGTTTGTTTGACTCGCCGCAGTCTGCGGCGGAATCAGAAAATATCCGCATCAGGGAAGTGTCACACCACGTGTGGCATGTGTATGTGCCTGGGCTCAAGCCTGGCCAGCTGTATGGATACCGAGTCCATGGTCCCTGGGACCCGGCAAATGGTCATCTCTTCAATCCGAATAAATTACTGATCGATCCATATGCGAAGGCGATCGGGGGCACCATCGACTGGCATGATGCGCTCTGGGGCTTTGAAATGGGACACCACGATGCCCATCTGAGTTATAGTGAAATTAACAGCGCTCCCTATATCCCCAAGTCGGTGGTTGTGGATGACTCCTTCAACTGGGAGCATACGCCCAAACCCGATATACCCTACCATAAAACCGTTATTTATGAAATGCATGTCAAGGGTTTCACCAAGCTTCACCCGGAAATTCCCGAAGAGATTCGTGGCACCTACGCCTCCATCGGGCATCCCGTCACCATCAGCTACCTCAAGAATCTCGGCATTACCGCAGTAGAATTGATGCCCATTCACCAGTTTGTGAGCGACCGGACGCTGTTTGACAAGGGTCTGAAAAATTATTGGGGATATAATTCAGTAGGTTTTTTTGCGCCGGATGCACGCTATGCCAGTACCGGCGTGCTCGGGGAACAGGTGACTGAATTCAAAACCATGGTCAGGGAGCTACACAAAGCCGGGATCGAAGTAATCCTTGATGTGGTGTACAACCATACCGGGGAAGGCAATCACAACGGCCCAACCCTCTCCTTCAAAGGGATAGACAACCATTCTTACTACCGCCTTACCGAAGATCGCCAGTATTATCAGGATTACACCGGAACGGGCAATACCTTAAATGCACGCCTGCCATCAGTGTTGAGGTTGATTATGGACAGCCTCCGGTACTGGATAGTAGAAATGCAGGTGGATGGATTCCGCTTTGACCTTGCGGCCACACTGGCCCGCGAACTTCACGCGGTAGACCGGTTGAGTGCTTTTTTTGATATCATCCACCAGGATCCTCTGATCTCCCAGGTCAAGCTGATCGCCGAGCCGTGGGATATCGGCGAAGGTGGATACCAGGTGGGGAAATTTCCATTGGGCTGGGCCGAATGGAATGGCAAATACCGCGACTGCATCAGGGATTATTGGCGGGGAGCCGAAAGTGTATTGGGCGAGTTTGCAGAGAGGATAACCGGAAGTTCGGACCTTTATCGGGCAGACTACCGCAGGCCCACTGCAAGCATCAACTTTGTAACCGCGCATGATGGGTTCCCCCTTTATGACCTGGTTTCCTACAATGAGAAGCACAACTCGGCCAATGGTGAAAACAACGCTGATGGGGAGGCACATAACCGGTCCTGGAATTGTGGAGTCGAAGGGCCTACTGACGATCCGGAGATCATAGCACTCCGAAAAAAGCAGCAAAGAAACTTCCTGGTCACCTTGTTCCTCTCCCAGGGTGTGCCGATGTTACTTGCTGGTGACGAACTCGGTCGCACTCAACAGGGTAATAACAATGCCTACTGCCAGGACAATGAGTTGTCATGGGTCAACTGGGTGGATGCCGACCGGGAATTGATCGAATTCAGCTCACGTCTCATACACTTCCGCAGAGCACATCCAAATTTCAGGCGAAGACTTTGGTTCCGCGGTCAGCCAATCAGGGGGCAGGGGGTAGAAGATATTTCCTGGTTCCTGCCCGATGGCAATGAAATGCCTGAAGAGAACTGGAACCACGATTATGCTAAATCGCTTGGCGTATTTCTTAATGGCCTGGGCATACGGACCACAGGACCCCAGGGCGAAAGGACCATCGACGACAGTTTCTACCTGATCTTCAACTCACATTATGAATCCTTAAACTACACCCTTCCGTCAGAAAAATATGGCAACAAATGGATCCTCTGTATCAACACCGAATCGCCTGTATTTGAACCTGAGGGTCCCCCATTTCTGCCGGGGCAGGTAGTAACCGTAGCCGGCCGGTCGATCGTATTGTTCCAACATCCGATCCCCAAGATTAAGCATCCCGAAAAACACGGTTAACACAATTAATGGTCCCAAAACCGGAAAGTTGTCTCCTTTATGGAGATTTTGCAAAATTAGTATATGTGTAAGAAATTGATACTTATAGCTTTGTAATGCGGCACTTCCTTGGATACTGGTTGATATCAATATCCTAACAAATGAAACCTCTTTTCCTTCTAATCCTCACCATCATCTGCCTCTATTCACAGGCGCAGATCCTCAATAAATTCAACTGGGACGTCAATCCTGTTACCAAGGCAGTAGTAGGCCCCGATGCAATTTCAGCCAGTAGTTCCGCCATATCCGGTGCAATAGCCGCCCCGCTTAATTTTGGGCTTAATCCCGGACTTCCCAAGGCAGATGTTAACCTGGTACTGAATGGTGCGGGACTTAGTGTTCCTTCAATCGACATTGATCTGTACTTCCGCAGGGAAGAATCCACAGCGAGTTTTTTCAGGAGGGGTTCGATATTCGAATTCATGATGAACAATGGCAATCTCACGGCGAAGTTTACCTATACCAATAATGTTACCGCAGCAGTGACCACAATCAATTCAGGGAACATTCACGTAATTCCCAACGACCATCTTTTTCATGAATACCGTTTTCGCTACGACAGCATTGTTGGTATTGCCACGGTGCTCGTTGATGGAGCTACCGTATACACTTATACCGGTGTTCCAAATAGCGGCCTTTACTGGACGGGCTCAGGAAACCCTGTAGTAGGTGATGCAATGGACGCTACAGGTCTTAATATACCTGTACTGAGTAACATGACCATCTCTGTTTTCGCCAGTTCTGCCACACTGCCGTCTAAGTTGAACGTCTTTACAGCAATCATGAAGAATGATATTGTGTACATTGACTGGTCGGTGACAAAAGAATACAATGTGATCGCCTATGAAATAGAAAGGTCATCAGGTGCCTCATTCACAAAAATCGAAACCGTACGCGGAAAGAATCCGATCAACGGCAGTGCAGTATATCACACAAACGACATTGCACCCCTGAAAGGAGCATCCTACTATCGCCTGAAAACCATTGACAAGGATGCAAAGGTTGTTTATTCTGCCATCGTTAAAGTGGTCGGAAATCTGGCAGCGGGCCAAATCAAATCTTATCCAAATCCTGCATCTTCCTATACCAACATTACCCTGAACAATGCAAGCGCCGGAACTTACACTTACCAGGTTAGCGGTCTCGATGGCAGGATCCTGAAGGCTGCCTCCATTAAGGTTGTCGCAGGAACTCAGGAACTCAGGATCGACCTGAATGGAAACCTTCCATCAGGCAGCCTGGTCATCACCGTAAACGGCCCGAATGGAGACTTTCGTCAGTCGTTCAGGATCGCGAAAATTTAAGCCGATCCCGGTTGCGTGTATACTTTCCCTGACTGTCATTACGGTTTATTAATTTCATGAAGCGCTGAAAATCAGTTCGCTCAATACTTTGAAAGGCGAGATTTCTATTTATCTTTATGAATTTTTCACCCGGTATGGAGCAACCTCAACCCCTCAAACAGAATAAGATCTTCTTTCCCAACCTGAATGGATTAAGGTTTATTTCATTCTTTGTTGTTTTTCTTTACCACTGTTATCTTTCCTTTTATATTCATCTGAAAGATGCCCAACCGGCAGCATATAATACCCTGAAATTCCTGTTTCAGAACGGCTACCTGGGTGTGAACTTCTTCTTTGTACTGAGTGGATTCCTGATTACCTACCTGCTGGTAAAAGAAAAGGAAGTGATGGGACAAGTGCATGTGGGAAACTTCTACTTAAGAAGGATCTTCAGGATCTGGCCCCTGTTTTACCTGGCAGTGTTGATTGGTTTTGTGTTGCATCCCCTGTCAAAGATTCTTTCTGGCGAACCCACGTTCGAGCCAGCCGACTATAGATATTACCTGGCTTTCGCAGCGAATTTCGACTACATCAACATGGTTCCTGTCCGTCCCAATGGGGTGGTGCTGCCCGTACTTTGGTCTGTTTGTGTAGAGGAACAGTTCTATCTCACCTGGCCCCTGATCTTCTGGATCCTTCCCTTGCGCAAGCTGAAATACGTTTTCATTCTAATCATAGGTGGGTCGCTGATTTTCAGGTCATTTTACACCGAATGTTCAGACGCCGTCCAGGCCGTCCGGTATTTTCATACTTTTTCACTTATTGGCGACATGGCCTTGGGTGGTTTCCTGGCCTACTTCTGTTCGTATGAGAACAAATTCAAGCGCTTTGTCATAAACATGAGCCGGCCCATGATCATCGGTTTGTATGTTGTTACGCTCCTGCTCTGCCTTTTCCGGGGCGACATTTTCATCTGTGGAGGCTTCCCGGTTGTTTTTGAGCGCTTCTTCCTAGGTCTCTGTTTCGGCATGATCATTCTCGAACAGAATTACAGCATCCATTCTATTTTCAAAATGGAGCGGTTCAAAACAATGAGTAAGCTGGGTATCTATACCTATGGTTTGTACTGCCTTCACCTCATGGGCGTTACGTTTATCTATAAATTAATGGGGAAGCTGCATTTCGATTCAAATTCCCTGCTGGTGATGGTTGGTGTAACTGTTAGCAGTCTGTTGGTGTCGATTGCCATCAGCCTGGCTTCTTATCATTTTTATGAAAAATGGTTTCTCAAGATCAAATCGAGATTTGAGATTATTCCTACATCTCGAACGCAGTGAACCCCTTCTTCCTTTTTTTCTGGAAAAAACAGGAAGCGAAAAAAAACCTTTGGCTGTCGCGAGAAAAGGCGAAAAACCGGCTCTCGGGTTAAAGAAAAACAAGGCCGGCCTCCGCCCGCCTTCGGGGGCTTTAGCGGGTAAAATCGGGCGGAGGAAAAATTTTCAAGTGCCGCGTATAACGGCGAAGATGTGGATTGAAAATATATCGACGATAGTTGCAAATGCAGAAGAGAATTACCACAACCGACTGGAGCATTCCTTCGCCGTAGCGGCACGCAGAAAATTTTAGGCCTTATTCTGACAGCGCCAGATTTTTTTGTCTCACTTTTTTTCTTAAAAAAAGTGAGTGAGGTTTCTTCTTTCCAAAGGACTTATCTGTAATTCAAAAAATCAAAATTTTCCGTCTTACTTTTTTTTAGAAAAAACCCGGTTATTGATTTCCCGCGAAATCTTCCCGGCATCAGCTACAAGAGAATGGATCAAACGGAACTGATCGGTGATGGTGACAAGATCGGAAAGCAATTTTCTGTTCTCCGTGGAACTGGTATTCAATCCCTGTTGCAAGTCCTTCTTTCGCTGATCGATCAGCCTTCTGACTTTTTTTAAAACCGGGTTGGTCATCATTTCATTGACAGACTGTGCGGTGTTATTCAACTCTTCCGTTTCGATCTGATCAAATGCTTTTTCAATCATGCCGATCAGCGGCTGGAAGTCGGAGTGCTGATAAACCGATCCGTACTGTTGCGCATAGTGAGAAAGCGTTGCGACATGCGAAGTGAGCATGTGGTCATTGGCCACAATCTGCTGATAAAGCGGCAGGCTAGGCTGCTGGTTCTTTGGATCAGAAAGCATTCGTTGGAAAGTGTCGGAAAGATTTGCAAGCGTTACAAAAGCATCTTTCCTGGCTATTTTGTAACTCGTCTCGTCAGGCGGATGCCCGGTAAACGCCTTTGCCACAGTTAGAAAATAATTCCTGTCTGAACGAAACGACTGAGTAATCAGTTTGTCTATTTGTTCGTGCTGCCAGGCGGGCAAAACAAAGTAAGCAATGAGGTAGGCAATCACCGAACCTATCGCGGTATCTATAACCCTGTCGGTAAGTAAGGTGTTCAGTCCCGAAGGATACATAAAATGAAAAGAAAGCAGCAGGTAGATGGTAAGTCCGGCTATGCTCACTGCATAGTTTATCCGCAGGAGACTGTATGCGAGGATCATCATAGCGATCATGATAATGAAGATCACTGTGTTGTTTGGAGAAATGAGTAATACCAGGAAACCAATGAACGCACCAGCGAATGTTCCGGAGAGACGCTGGATATTTCTTTTCCTGGTAAGACTGTAAGCCGGCTTGATGATGGTGGCAATGGTGAGCAGGATCCAGTAACCATGACCCAGTGGGAAAAAAAGTGAAATGATGTATCCAAGTAAGAGTGCAATGGTCAGCCGGAGCGCGTGGCGGAAGCTGGATGACCCCAGTGAGAGATTGGATCTGACCAGGTCGATGTTAATTTCCTGGTGGGTGGCAAAGCGAGAGAAGTCGACCGTACTCTGAAAGTTTGAGGACAGCGTGGTGTCATAACTGGTGTAGATACCCACCTGTTTAATGCGGTCGGCGAGTTCATATAGGCTGGTCAGGATGCGTCTCAGTTTGATAAAGGCTTCAACATTTTCAGCGTTGAGCATTTCTGTTCTCAGCTTCTGAAAGGCATCTGCGCTATCCTGCAGGGCCGTCGTCATTTCTTCCTCGTTCTGATATTCCCGTCCTTCCTGGATGGCCAGTCCGGTGTCGTAGAGTATCCCAGCAAGCTGATTGATCGTGAACCCTGAAGGTTTCCAGGATGCCGGTGCCATCAAAATAGCGGTGAAGAAAGCCATATTCCTCTTGGGAGGTAATTGTTCTCTCGAAAAGGTCAAGACTTTCTCTGAACATCATCGTCAGTATCCTTCCCTTGTGCGTCGATTCGGAGAGGAAGCGTCGCGTGGTGAATAATATCGATCTGAGTTGTTCCTGGTATTCATGGATCCGGACCTGTTGTTCGATCAGCTGGGAGACAATCTCTGATGAATCGACGTTCGATTCATAGAACCTGGATTTCGTCGCGAGATAGGAAGAAGTTTTCATCAGGCATTCACCCAGCAGTTGCTGGAGGGGGCGAAATGGTCGCAGGGTATACAAACTGAGGCTTACGGCAGTATAATAGAGACCGCCGATGAGGTAGTAAAAGGCCACCTGGAATATATTGATGGTGCCAAAACGATTATCTATACTAAGAATAAACACTATTAACGCCGTGAGGCCGATGGAACTTGCCCTGGCGCCATAAACCGAGATCAGGGAGAATAGAATTCCAAAACTGATGATCTCTAACCCAATCAGCCAGGGGCTGAAACGGGTCAGCCCGGCGATTATCACTACGATGAAATTCAGACAGGAACTAATGAGCAAACCGTTCCTTCGGTGTTGTACCGGGCCAGGATTGTCTGTCAGCCCGACGAAGAGAGCGCCCAGGGGTATACTAATCAGGGTGGACAGCAAACCATAATGATACAGTAGCCATGCTGGTATGATCACACAGGCAGTTACCCGTAAACCGGTATATAGGTGTTGCCCGCTGATGAATCTGCGAATCTCTGTCTGATAGTCCTTTGTCCCGAATAACTGCACTGCACAAAGGTAAAGTTTGCTCTTCCCTTAACTAAGGATCGTGTAGCCAATAGGTTTGAAGGCGTAATTATTAGACATTTCTGCGGAGCAGGCAGTAAGACCCACAACGAGATCCATTTTAGCTTCGATGATCACAAAGTCGCCAGCCTTACTTTTTGGAGGAAGGACAGATACCCTACCCGTTTCGCCGTCGACCGTTACGTGCATGAATATATTGAAGGAGATGGGAATTGAGTCTGGAGCAATGTCATACTCCTTTAGTGCGGAGCTGAGGTTCCCGAAACAACCCTGGTGGGGATGGCTATGGCCATATATGATACGGAAAGTGTCGGCGCTGCAGGGAGTCAGCAGGAAATCATGTCTGCCCACAGTGTCCTCTGTGAGTTCGAACATGATATTACTGCGATTTGAATAAAACGGATGGCCGCGGGTCAGGAAGATAGTTTCCGCATAATCGATGGTGCGGCCGGATGAAAGATATTCCTTGCGGTCATGAAGATTGAAACACACAAAATCCGACACCTGTTCCCCCTCCAGGTCGATCACTTTGAGGGTCTGGCCTTTTTTCAATACAAAGCCGACGCCACTTCGTGGGGGGATGATTGACAATTTATCCATTATGAATATTTAGGGGGCAGACCCAGTCTTCGGCGTAGAATTTTCCGCTGTACTGGCTTGCTTCAGAAGTCGTTCCAAAATCCCGTAACATAGGGTTGATGGATCCGGAAAAATTACGGTCGCGTTCCCTGACTGTATGCTTGAAACTTTCATATTTTCCCGATTCCTTCAATACTTCAAACTGTCCATGTGGATTAAAGGCAAGTGCAGGATAGGCAAACCGTCTTGCTTTTCGACTGCTTTCCGGGTGCAAACCGATGATGAACATGGCTTCCGTTTTTAAACTAAAGCTGAAGTCCGGTGAGGCAGGATCGAGTTTCACCCTGGGGTCATAGGAGTAATATTCGGCATCCAGCTCGTGCAAATTCTGCAATCTTTCCCAAAGAAGTTCTTCGTACCGTTCTTCCGTAAGAATTCTGGGTTGCCGGAATACGACAGCTGCGCTGTAATATTTTCCGTCCCCGCTCCTGTATCGGTCGACAAATTCATGTAAAAATTCGAGGATCCGATGGTCATCAGCATTGCTGCTCATGTCTGCCGCTTCTAAACAACTGATATGTCCTGCGGCTACTGAGGCACGCGCACCCACACAGGGGTAGTCACGGCTGCTGAGAAAATTTCTGTACTCTTCTTCGATAATCACTGAGTCCATGCGAGTTACTGTTGCTGGGAAGAATTCGTAGATGAAAACAGGGTTTGAAAAAAAATCAACCCTGGCAGTAGATCAGCATATGTTTGTGGAGACTTATAACAGTTCTGTGGCAGCATCTAATTCCTTAAGCATTTTAAAGTGTTTTTTGGCATTTTTAAGAAACAACCATCCTTTCTGAAAATCCCATTTTGGTATGCCGTTTCTGTAGTTATACATGGATATCTTATAAAGAACGTGCCAATGATGAAGGACGATCCGGTAAGCCTGAAGTAGGTTGTTTCCATTACCATAAATATGGTGAGGTTCCGCTCCGCAACCGTTGAATTCCAGAATGGAAAAATTCTTACCGGCTTTCAGGTCTTCGATCGAAGCACATTTTATGTCGTATCGCCCATAAAAAAATTTCCCCGTGTAATTGCTCAACCAGTCGAATACTTTCACCAGTTGCTCGTCTTTTTCTTCTTCCAGGCTGATCAGTTTACCTCCCCGGCTCAGGTTCAATGCATAAGAAAGGAAGAATATCTGTTTATCCGCAAGTACGTGGTCCAGCTTTTCAAGATGTTTTGACCGCATTTCGTCGAGCCGAAACTGGGCCCTTGGGTAGGTCTTTATCAACTCCCAAAGGGTGGATTTGCCGTCGCCGACGACAGAAAGGAACTCTTTCTTCAGGAATCCGGTGATGGTGCCCCGGATCTGGTTGGGGAAACGGTAGTAAAATACGCTGACTTCCAATGGATAATCAACGTAGCACTGGATCAGGTAGTCAACCGGCATCGTCGTATGATACTGGAGCAGCTGATTCTCATTTTCGATTTTACGAAACATAAAGCCCATCATTCCCACATCGGGCTTTACGGCCAGCGGGTAATTCATTTTCTTCTCCGAAAGAAGGGAAATGATGCCGTCGAAGGCGGTATCGGCATCAATATATATGGTCGGGGGGTAAGAATCCGGGGGGAGCTGTTCGAACATCTGTTTTTTGCTTTCCCCTTCGAACCCTCCAAAGGTCAGTGAAGGATTGGAAGGCGTGAAAAACCAAACAGACCTTCCCTTTATACAATACCAGGTCCAGGCGGGAATAAGCGGGATGTATTTAGCCAGATAGTGCCAGGTTTCCCAGTGAGTGATCCTGTATAAGATCTTATTGAGCTTCATTAGTGAAAAGGTTACGCAACCCAGAAGTGTTCATGGGCGCCCCAACATGGTGTTTTTACAAATTATTTTTCAGTTGATAGATGTTTTAACTGTCAAAGATGAGTAGAATCAACTAGATAAATAAATTTTAGCAAAAGCGGTATTTACCCAATCTTGAATTCGGGTAAGTAGTACTACTTAGATAGCCATCCTTAATTACCTATTTGTCAATTGCTGTTTCCTTCACAAACACTATAAACCCAAGCTTACAGTTTATGGACCAGGAGTAAGTCAACCCGCTCTCTATCAATCCTAACAAAAACCAAAAAGATGTATCCCCTGATTACCAAGATCGGCCGTAAGGCACTAGTGATGTCATTTTTCCTGCTGCTGATTGGGACCGCTACCATGGCACAGTTGAAAATCGGTAATAACCCTACCACCATCTCAAAATCATCCATTCTTGAACTAGAGAGCCTGCGTCAGGGTCTTCTTCTTCCAAGACTTCCAGACACCGTAGCCATCAATGCGCTTAATCCGCCCGATGGTATGATCGTTTTCCTGATCCCCGACAAGAGTTTAAGGCTTCGCAGCAATGGAAGCTGGAAAAAGATCGCGGACATGGCAGCAGCCTCAGCCAACTGGTCGCTTGGCGGTAATTCAGGAACCAACCCCGCCGCCGATTTCATCGGAACGGTGGATGGACAGCCCCTTGTCATGAGGACGGATAACGCTGAGAGGATGCGAATCGACGAGAACGGCAACATCGGTATCGGAACAGCTACTCCAACCGCCAAGCTGAATGTCGACGGAACCGTGAAACTGGAAAACCTCGCCGCTGGCACTACGGAACTGGATGTGCTGGTTCTTGCCACCGACGGATCGGTTTACAAGAGAACAATGTCTTCTTCCGCCTTTACCAATGCTATCAAATCGATAAACGGCATTCAGAAACAGACCATTTCAATTACTGCAGCGGCCAGCGACACAAGTAATAATGTACTGGTGCAAAACAGGGCTTCGGACAGCACAGTTGCCATCTACCTGCCCGTTCAGGACGGCAGCGCCGGAACATCCAAACCTTTTGGTTTTCTGACTTTCAGCGACTGGCAGAAGATCCAGAGCACGGTCCAGACGATCGCCATCGGAGCAGTTTCTTCCTCACCGGATGTTAACGGCGCGACCATTACTTCAGACAGCACTTCCAGAACCATCATATTACACGCAGCTGACGCCACCAATCCTGGTATAGTAACGGCTGGTACGCAGACTTTCGGAGGAAACAAAACCTTTGTGGGCAACACTACTGCTAATGGTACTGTAACGCTCGGTTCTGTGGCCAACAACAACAGTGCGGATTCTGTACTTGTAATTAATAACGGAGTAATCGAAAGAAGAAAGGTTAGTCCTACTGCTTTTGGTACCGCCATCACCAACATCAATGGTAACCGAGACACATCGCAGATCTTCGCATTCAGGAATACGGGAACCAATCTTACTGTTTCGACAAACGGAGCTGATTCTGTGTTCTTAAACGTTCCGGATGCCGCCATAGCAAACCGTGGTGTGGTTACAACTACAGCTCAGACCTTCGGTGGTAGCAAGACCTTTCAGGATAGCGTGGCTGCTGCCAAGACGATCCTCATCGGATCAACTGGAAGCGCCAATTCTACTGTTCAGGTGAATGGCTCGCTGGCTATGTCTATCTCTACTGTAAGCGCAAACTATGTACTTACCGGGGCCGACAATACCGTGCTGATGAATACATCTGCTACACCATTAACCGTGACGCTGCCGAACCCGGCAAGTTTTCCGGGGCGTATCTATACCATCAAGAAGATTGGCACGGGAGGCATCGACAATGAATTGACGATCACTCCATCTTCCGGAACCATCGATGGAGGTGCAAATCTTATCATCTACAACGACTGGACCTATGTGACAGTTCAGACCGATGGAACAGCCTGGTACATTATCAAAAAATAGTTGATCATAATCATAGTCTAAGATGAACGCTAGGGGTGGACTGAAACTGTCGGTGCTTTTGATACTTTTTGCACAAGGGGTTTTTTCTCAGCAGTTGAAGCTGGGAAAGAATCCCTCTACTGTTGCGAAGTCTGCCGTAATGGAACTGGAATCCGACAATCAGGGTTTACTCTTCACGAGGATCAGTGATACATTACTCATCAATGCGATGAGCCCTCCTAACGGGATGGTAATTTATCATACACTTACCAATGAATTGTTGCTGAGGTCCCAGGGATACTGGCAACCATTGACAAGAAATTCAATGCTTGGCGATTACTGGAAACTCAATGGAAACAGTGACGGTGCGGCCAACACCATTGGCAGCATCGACAATTTCAACCTCGGTTTCATTTCCAACAATATTGAACGGATGCGTATAGAAGCAGCCGGCAATATAGGCATTGGAACCGGTGCTGCAGCAGTGGGCAACAAACTGGAAGTCAAGGCAACGGTGGCAGGCGCCACATCAGGTCTCCGGCTTAATGGCCTCGGAACTGCCACTCCACTTGCTGTAACAGCAAAAACCCTGTCCGTAAATGCAAATGGCGACGTAATAGTTACCGCCCTGCCTGCAATGACTACAGCCTGGTTGTTAGCCGGTAATAATATCACTGCCCCTGCGAGTCAGTTTTTTGGAACTACAAGTGCCCAGCCAGTAGTCTTCAGAACACAAAATATCGAAAGAATGCGGTTGTTCCCCACCGTTGGTAACGGTGCTCTTGCCATCGGAGCAGTTGCGCTGGATGCCTCCAATCCGGAAAAACTGCTGGTCGATGCGGGTACAACCACTTCATTCAATGTCATCAGCGGAAAGGGCACAATCAACAATTACCTCCAGCTGAATATTAAGAATGGATCGGCCGGCAATACGGCCAGTTCTGATGTGGTGGCGACAGCAAACAACGGAACCGAAAGTGTCAACTATATCGACATGGGCATCAACTCCAGTGGCTTCTCTAATACTGCACTCCCGATCCTCAATGGAGCCAACAATGCCTATTTATATTCCACCGGCAATGATTTCATTATCGGCAACGGAACAGCTTCGAAGCCCGTCCGTTTTTTTACTGGTGGCTATGACGACGTCAACGAAAGACTGCGTATCGATGGTTCGGGCAATGTGGGCATCGGAAACATCGCACCTACAGAAGTTCTGGATGTGACTGGCAATTTCAACCTGAGCGGGGCCTTCATGCCTGGAAATAGCGCAGGCACTGCCGGAACCTTCCTTACTTCAGCCGGCACTGGCACAGCCCCTGTATGGTCTGCCCTTGACACATCCAGCATAGCCAATTTTTCTCAGACAGTAAGGAATCTATTTTCCGGATCGGCGCCGATCACTTACAGTAATGGCCTGATCGGCATCACCCAGGCGAGTGGGTCAACCAACGGATACCTCAGCAACACAGACTGGACAACGTTCAACAATAAACTTACCACGATCGACACTACGAATATTTCCAGCTTCTACCTGAAAGTAAGAAACGAATTCACGGGCCTGACACCACTGAGCATCACGAATGGTCAGATTGCTATATCCCAGGCATCGGGCTCTACAAACGGTTATCTCAGCAGTGCAGACTGGAACAGCTTCAACACGAAATTAGGATCGATCGACACAACAAATATTGCCAACTTCTACACGAAGGTGAGAAGTGAATTCACCGGTCTGGGTCCAATAAGCATTACTAATGGCCAGATCGGAATGACACAGGCGTCTGCTTCTACCAATGGTTATCTCAGCAGTGCAGACTGGAACAGTTTCAACACGAAATTAGGTTCTATCGACACAACGAATATTGCCAACTTCTACACGAAGGTGAGAAGTGAATTCACCGGTCTGGGTCCAATAAGTATTACCAATGGCCAGATCGGAATGACACAGGCCAGCGGTTCAACCAATGGTTATCTGAGCAGCGCAGACTGGACCAGCTTCAACAACAAACTAGTCAACATCGACACCACAAATATTGCCAACTTCTACACGAAGGTGCGAAGTGAATTCACCGGCCTCGGTCCAATAAGTATCACCAATGGACAGATCGGAATGACACAGGCAAGTGGTTCAACCAATGGTTATCTCAGCAGTGCAGATTGGAACAGTTTCAACACGAAATTGGGCTCGATCGACACCACAAATATTGCGAACTTTTACACGAAGGTGCGAGGTGAATTCACCGGCCTCGGTCCAATAAGTATTACCAATGGACAGATCGGAATGACACAGGCTAGTGGTTCAACCAATGGTTATCTCAGCAGTGCAGACTGGAACAGCTTCAACACCAAATTAGGCTCGATCGACACCACAAATATTGCCAACTTCTACACGAAGGTGAGAAGCGAATTCACCGGGTCCGCACCGATTACCATTACTAACGGTCAGATCGCGATGGCCAAGGCCACGACCGCGGTAAATGGTTACCTGAGCAACACAGACTGGAACACCTTCAACAACAAATTATCAACAGTTGACACAACCAATATTGCCAACTTCTACACGAAGGTGAGAGGCGAATTCTCCGGCCTCGGTCCAATAAGTATCACCAATGGACAGATCGGAATGACGCAGGCTAGCGGTTCAACCAATGGTTATCTGAGCAGTGCTGACTGGAACAGCTTCAACACCAAATTAGGTTCGATCGATACCACCAATATTGCAAACTTCTATACGAAGGTGAGAGGTGAATTCACGGGTCTGGGTCCAATAAGCATTACCAATGGCCAGATAGGAATGACACAGGCCAACGGTTCAACCAATGGTTATCTGAGCAACACAGACTGGACCACCTTCAACAACAAACTATCAACAATTGACACGACCAATATTGCGAACTTTTATATCAAAGGAAGAAGTCTGTTCACTGGCTCTGCACCCATCACGATTACCAACGGTCAGATCGCCATGGCAAAAGCTACGAGCGCGGTGAATGGTTACCTGAGCAACACAGACTGGACCACCTTCAACAACAAACTATCAACAGTTGATACCACGAATATTGCGAACTTCTACACGAAGGTGAGAGGTGAGTTCACCGGCTCTGCTCCAATCACCATCACCAATGGACAGATTGCAATGGCCAAGGCTACGAGCGCGGTGAATGGTTACCTGAGCAACACAGACTGGACCACCTTCAACAACAAACTATCAACAGTTGATACCACAAATATTTCTAATTTTTACCTGAAAGTCAGGAATGAGTTGAGCGCAGGTCAGGGGATTGCATATGATTCATTAACTGGTGCGATCTCTGCCACTGGTAACTGGCTGATGACCGGCAACAGCGGCACCAGCGGATCGAACTATTTGGGGACCAATGACGACAAAGCGATGGTCCTGAAATCCAACAGTGCTCCCTACCTGGAATTCGGACGCCGTCAGACACTGGGACTTACCCAGGGTTATCCGGATTACACTGATAACGATGAAAAGGTCACCTATGTCAGATCTTCCCTCCAGTTTGAGGCACCGAATGCAGATTTTTACAAACCGAAAATGTACACGGATGTCAATGGCAACTTCAGGATAAAGGGAAGTGCTGCAGGCACCGACCTCTTTGAAATGGGTGCTACAGGAACCGCAAATAACGGGGGCTTTGAATTCATCATCGGGGATGATGGCGATGAGTCAATCGTATTCAAGAGCTATCATTACATCAATGGAATGTCGGAGATGATGCGCCTGCAGAGTGGAAGGATGGGACTTGGCTCGAATTCTTTTGACCCCACCAATCCGGAAAAACTCCTGGTCGATGCCGGTGTAACCAACTCAATCAACCTGATGACTGGCAAGGGTTCGATAGACAATTATCTTCAGATCAATGTGAAGAACCAGTCTTCCGGAACCAGCGCCAGTTCGGATGTGGTGGCCACTTCAAATAACGGAACCGAATCAGCGAATTATATTGACATGGGGATCAATGGAGGTTCGTTTTCCAACACGGTCTACCCGATTCTCAATGGACCTAACCTTGCATACCTTTATGGCACCGGCAATGACCTGGTCATTGGCAATGCCACAGCAGCAAAGAACCTTCGACTCTTCACAGGCGGCATGGCCAATAGTAACGAAGCGATGCGGATCGACGGAACAGGAAACGTTGGCATTGCCACCCTTTCGCCCATCTGCAAAACTTGATGTTGGCGGAACATACAAACTCGGGGCAGCAGGAACAGTGTTGACCAACATGATCAAGACCAACGCCAGCTTCACCAACAATACGGCTTTCACTTACGGAACCACGCAACTTGCAACGGCTACCGTAACAGGAGCAACCGCTAATGCCACCGTTATTGTGAATCCCAGAACCGCTTTACCCGCAGGAATAGCGATAGCCTATTGCAGGGTAAGCGCAACGAATACGGTGCAGATTGCTTTTATCAATGACAATACAAGCGCAACCGCTGTAGGCACTGTTGTCTTCGACATAACGGTGATCCAATGATAATCTTCCAAAAAAATCCCGCTAAAGATTCAGCACCGGATCCATGAAAAATTTTCTGAGACATACCATGGTCGTGATGGCATTGCTTTTTACAGGCGTGATTGCTCTCCATGGACAATCAGGATTCTACGTACCATCAAAAGGAAAGATATTTTTTACAGGCGACACGGCTACAATCTTCTCTGATGTGAAAAACAGCGGCCAGGTTGGTGTTGGCAAGAACGCAACGGTGAAATTCAAGGGAAAAAAATGGGAGAATGATGCCGACGCCATGATCACCGATGAAAGCAATAATGGTGATGGCACTACAGGTATCGGCGGCATCATCGAATTTATGGTTCCGGATGAAACACTGTCGGCATCCATCATTCAACAACAAAGAATTACGGGAGGATACAATGCCGCTACAAGAACCGGCGCATCCTTCGGAAATATCGCCATCAATAATCGCTCGGGGGTGTTGCTTTCGGGCAGCAGTACAAAGATCCGGCGCGAACTGAGATTTTCAAACGGACATCTCTTCCTCAATGACAACGTACTTTCTATTGGCAATGGCAACCCCGGTTTGATCAGCGGCTATAGTGAGAACCGTTTCATCGTCACTGGCCCCATGGCTTATGGTGGCTTGCTGATGAGAGAAAAGATCAGCAGCGCCGATGGCTATGTCAGTTTTCCCGTGGGCACTTCTGACAAGCGTTACGCCCCTGCCGCACTGCGACTTAATTCGGCAACTCCTGACGATTTTGTAGTAGGCGTTTTTGATGGTGTCAAATCACATGTCACCAGCGGTAGTGATCTAAGCGACATTGGTGTGAACAAAACCTGGACAGTAGGCAAACTCGGAAGGCCCGGACAGGATCAGGTAGACCTGATCTTACAGCATCGCACAAACGAAGAAGGCAATACCTTCAGGCTTAACCGCTCAGCCTCATACATCTCCGAATACATGAATACCTCTTGGGACAAGTGGACGACCACTGGTGCACCACAGGCAGGGAATCTTACCACTGGTCTTCCTTCAACAATGGGCGGAACAAATGCAAGGTCACTGTCGGGGACGATCGGCCTGAATTCATACTTCAGCAAAATTGTTGACGTAGTAACAGATACGGCCACAACATTCATACTACTCAGGGCGAACCGTATTAACGATCGGGAGGTGACCCTTTACTGGACCACTTTCCCGGAAGTGAGTATACGATATTTCGTAGTCCAGCGCATGTATAGCAATGAAACGGGATTCACTGATGTCGGTCAGCATGCTTCTAAAGCAAGCGGGCCGGGCATTTCACCGCATCTTGATTACGAAATAAACGATCCCAATGCCTATCGCGGCATCACCTATTACCGGATCAAGCTGGTGGATTACAATGGCAATATCACCTACTCCAATATAGTTCCTGTTGGTCCACAGCCAGGAGGCTTCGGTTTAACCCTGTGGCCAAACCCGGCGCGATCCTCATTCTTCATAGGCATCACAGGTGCCGCACCTGTACGAACCATAATAATATGGAATGTGCTGGGTCAGAAAATTCATGAGGAACAGGTCAACGGCAGGAATGTTATTCCGATGTTTATCTATAAACCAGGAGCTTATTTCGTTTCCTATCTCTCATTCGGCGGACAGATTATCGAGACTAAAAAGCTGCTCATCGCAGGATATTAGTTTATCACCCCAACATCGAACTTGTTTGGCGTCATCTGCACCGTATTTATTGCAGAAAATCTAATATTTGTACGTTTGTCTTATATGTATTTGCCTGTAACACAGCAAACTTTTCCTCAATTAAGACAAAACCCTTAGATGTTTTCTAAATTTCTATTGATGGAAGGAATTCCCCAGAATGTTTCAAGTATTCAACACAAAGTTTGGCATCATTTTGGTTAAGTAGGGGTCGTAACTCGATTTTAATTTCCTATTTAAAAGCTCTGATTCATGAACGTTAAAAAGCAACTGCTCATTCTCGCCTCCGCGACCCTGGTCTTCTTTTCTTCCTGCAAAAAAGATATCGTAGAAGACCAAACTATTCAGGCAACTGTTTCCGATGATGCCACCGCCAACGATGTTGTAGAAACGTCACCGGCCATCCACACTGCAGTTACCGGTTATGTAAATGGTAACTGTAACGGATTCCTTCAGTCGGTTCCCGCACGCTACAGCCTGACTACTAAATCTTATCCACTGATCGTTTTCCTGCATGGCGTCGGTGAATTAGGTAATGGTAACCCCACAAAGCTTAATTGCTGCGGCCTTCCAAGGGCTCTTTCCACCAAAACTTTCCCTGCAAATTTCAACGTAAACGGCGTCAATCATTCTTTCATCGTAATGTCGCCCCAGTTCAAATCAATGGCATCTGGTGCTGACGTACAAGCTGTCATCGCTTACGCGCAGAAACGTTTCAGAATTGACGCTTCAAGAATTTACGTAACCGGTATGAGCCTTGGTGGTACTTCCGCTTGGTCTTATGCAACCACTTACGGACAGACTGCAGCCGCGATCGTTCCTATTGTTGGCGGGTTGACTTCAAACGCTACTACCGCAAAAACAGTTGCTTCAAAGAATACTCCAATCTGGGGTATCGCCTCGTGGGGTGATGCAGTTATTTCTGCATCTATCACCGTTAACTGGATCAATCAGCTGAAAAGTTTCAACCCAGGAATGGCTTCTGCCTACAAACTGACTGTTTACTCTGGCCTGAGCCACAACAGCAGCTGGGCAACCGCATATCTTCCAACATCAAGAGTTGACGGAAGAAGTATCTACGAATGGATGCTGCTCTGGAAAAAAGGCGGTGCTACTTCAGCTCCTGCTCCGACTCCGACTCCGACTCCAACTCCAACTCCAACTCCAACTCCTGCTCCAACACCAACAAGTGGAAATAAAAGTCCAATTGCCAATGCAGGTCCTGATCAAACGGTACCCGTTTCCTGGAACTACCTGAGACTTAATGCCAACTTCTCAAAGGATCCTGATGGATATATCAAATCAATTTCCTGGACAAAAGTATCAGGAGGAAATGCATCCCTTGTTACCCCAAATACTGGTGAAACATTGGTAAGATCCCTTCAGGCAGGCGTTTATGTGTTCAGGGCAAAAGTTGTTGATAACAGAGACGCTGTTACCTACGACGATGTGAAAATCACTATGCTCGCGAAATAATCAATCCCCGGCTAATAAAAAAACCTTGCATCTGTTGATGCAAGGTTTTTTTTGTCCCCGCTGCAATCTCAACATCAAAAAAATAGCGGGAAGTATGCTTCCCGCTATTCATTATTGCCTGGTCGGTTTAACTGTAAGTTCTGTCGTGCGATTTGAGTTCGTCCCACATAGTGGTTGGCGCAAAGAAAGATTTGTCTTTGGCATGCAAGTGCTTCTTCACTTCTTCTTCAATCACTTCAATTCCGAGCCCCGGCGCAGTTAGCGGCACAGGCGCAAACCCTTTATCTATCAGCTTCCTGCCATCTGTTGTTTTCACAAGACCTTCCCACCATGGCACATCCACGGAATGATGTTCCAGCGCCAGAAAATTTTGTGTAGCAGCTGCACAATGTACATTGGCCATAAACGAAATGGGTGTTCCTGCCTGGTGCATCGCCATTGCAATACCATGTTCTTCAGCGAAATCACCGATTCTCTTAGTTTCAAGCAATCCTCCTGAAGTGGCCAGGTCCGGGTGTACAATGTCGATGGCTCTTTCTGTAATAAGTTTCCTGAATCCATCCAGCAGGTAAATGTCTTCACCGGTAAGCGTAGGCGTTTCCAGTGCATCTGAAATTGTCTTCCATTGTTCTGTGTACTGCCATGGCACCATGTCTTCAAACCAGGCAAGTCTGTATTTTTCGAGTGCTTTTCCTAACCTGATGCTATTATTCAAATCAAAATGACCGTAATGATCAGTGGATATTGGGAGGTCGTAGCCTACCAAGCTCCTTACATTCTCGACTATCTTTGCGAGTTCCTCAAAACCCTTGTCGGTGATCTGAATCTGAGTGAAGGGATGCATCGTATTGCCGTAATTCATATAGTTGGCCTGGTCGCCCCATTGGTTCAGGCTTCCTTTCTCACTCTCCCAAAATTTCGCATTTACAAGTGTGCCTGGCTTTCCTTTCAACTCACCAATGGAAACATCCATTTTCAGCCAGGTGTAACCCTGATCCTCAATCCTGTACTTTATTAGTTTTTTTTGTTCTTCCACCGAACTTGATTCAGGAGTGTCAGCATAAAGTCGGACCTTGTCGCGATACCTGCCGCCAAGCAATTGCCATGCAGGAACGTTGTATGCTTTGCCGCAAATATCCCAGAGCGCCATCTCCACACCACAAACACCACCAGCCTGACGGGATGGTCCTCCAAACTGTTTGATACTCTTGAACAACATTTCCACATTGCAGGGATTTTTTCCGAGTAGCCGGCTCTTAAGCATCAGTGCATATTTCACGTCGGCGCCATCCCTTACTTCACCCCAACCCGAGATACCCTGGTTGGTATCGATCCGGATTATAGAGGTTCTACCCATGACCGCGGTTTCGGCATAACGCATGTCGGTGATTTTAAGGTCGGAAGGTGCGGAATACCTGCTCACATTCGAAGTAGTCTGCGCGATCACGTCCTCAATTGGTGTTAGGATAAATGAACCGCCAAGGGCGATACCACCAAGCGCTGACTTTTTAAAAAATGAACGCCTGCTGTTTTCCGGGGTGATGTTTTTTTCATTGGATTCAGGAACAGGATCTTTCAAGCCCATCCTTTCGAGGAATTTTTGAGAGGGAGTCATAGTTAAGTGTTATTTATATTTCAAAATCGTATTAACAAACCAACGGCTCCAAAAAGTAAGGTATTTGAAATTAGCAGTCAAAAAAAATTGGTGTCGCTTACTGAGGATTGTAAAGCCGAAGTACGTCGCTGGTATGTTTCCTCACTTCTTTAAGAAGCTCGGGATGCTGTGAAAGCGACTGGCCGAAAGACGGGATCATCTGCTTTAATTTTTTCTGCCAATCCGAAGATTGATAACGATCGGGGAAACACTGGCTCAACAACCTGATCATAATCGATACCGCGGTAGAAGCCCCGGGAGAAGCGCCAAGCAGTGCCGATATTGAACCTCCCGCTCCACTCACAACTTCAGTTCCGAATTCAAGTATACCTCCCTCTTCTTCGTCTTTTTTTATCACCTGTACGCGCTGCCCTGCAATTTCAATCTCCCAGTCTTCTCCTTTCGCTTCGGGAAGAAATTTCCTGAGTTCAGCAAGCCGCTCGTCAGAATTTAATTTCACCTGTTCGATCAGGTAACGTGTGAGTGGAATGTTGTGAAAGCCTGCTGCCAGCATTGGCCAGAGGTTTGAAATACGTATCGACCTGATCAGGTCGAATACCGATCCTTTCTTCAGAAATCTCGTCGTGAAGCCTGCGAAGGGACCGTAAAGCAATTCCTGCCTGCCCTTGATAAAACGGGTGTCGAGGTGAGGCACCGACATAGGGGGAGCGCCTACATTTGCCCTGCCATAAACTTTCGCGTGATGTTGTTCGATGATGTGCTGATTGGTACATCTGAGCCATTGGCCGCTGACCGGAAATCCTCCGAAACCCTTTGCCTCTGCGATGCGCGATTTCAGCAGCAGGGGTAGCGCCCCACCTCCCGCGCCGATAAATATAAACCTCGCGACAATATATCTGGACTTATGTGTGTTCAGATCACGTACATGCACGCTCCACCTGCCGTCCTGAATTTTTTTTAATGAAAGCACCTGCGTATGGAAGAAGAGGCTGACAGTTTCATTTTTTTCCAGCGACCGGAAGATGGACCGGGTAAGGGATCCGAAATTTACATCAGTGCCCAGATCCATCCGGGTTGCAGCTACTTCCCTCTGATCACGGCCCTCCATCATCAGGGGTATCCATGAACGGATCTGATCAGGATCTTCGGAGTAGACCATGTCTTTAAAAAGATGGCTTTTTACCATTGCCTCATAGCGCTTTTTCAAATAGTCAATGTCCTCTTTTCCCTGCACAAAACTCATGTGGGGAATTGACCTGATAAAAGTTTCGGGAAGCTCAATCACTTTCTTGTCAATAAGATATGCCCAGAACTGTCTTGATTCTTCAAATGATTCGGCGATGCTGACGGCCTTGGAGATGTCTACGCTTCCGTCTTTCCTCAACGGGGTATAATTTAATTCGCAGAAAGCCGAATGTCCCGTGCCCGCATTATTCCAGGCATCAGAACTTTCGGCTGCAGCAACATCCAGCCTTTCAAAAATCTGGATTGAAGCACGCGGTTCAAGTTCCCTGATCATCATTCCGAGTGTAGCGCTCATGATACCCGCTCCGATCAGAATCACGTCTGTGTCCGCTGTTGCGATTTGTGCCATGCCCTTGAATTACAATTAATGCGATTAATTCCAGTTTCATAAATTTGCTGCCAATCGCAACCATTATGGTTTCCTCAAAGTCAAAACTAATTGAAGCTGAACAAAAGGCCGGCCAATTATTTCAGGCAATTGAAGAGAGGTGTCTCATCCAGCCGGGAAAAACAGAAACACAATTGAACCAGGAGGTATTTGATCTGGCAATGGAGATGTTCGGTATTCAGAAATACTGGCACAAAAGAATTGTCCGGTCTGGACCAAATACCTTGTTTCCTTACGACGAAAATCCACCGGACCTGGTAGTTCAGAACAATGATATCTTATTTTTCGATTTCGGTCCCATCTTCGAAGAATGGGAGGCAGATTTTGGAAGGACTTACGTGATCGGAGGAGACCGGCACAAACACAAATTAAGAAACGATATCGAAGAAGCCTGGTATTCAGCATGGGACTGGTTTCATAAACAAACCAGATTAACGGGAGCTGAATTGTTCGCGCATGCTGAGGCGTTGGCAAAAGACTACGGCTGGGAATACGGCGGCGAAATAGCGGGACATCTCATCGGCCATTTTCCCCACGAAAGACTGGAGAAAGGAAACTACGGGCTCTATGTTCATCCTGGCAATCACAACGATATGTTTCTTCCCGACAAGGACGGAAAGCCCAGAGACTGGATACTTGAAATTCATTTTGTCGACAGGGCAAAAAAGATTGGCGGCTTTTTCGAACAACTCCTCACCTGAGTGAAATTCTCCTTGCTCTTTACTTGCTGGCGGCAGACTTCTCAGCCTTTGCCTTTCGCCTGAAGAATCCGCGAAGCAGAAAATTATGCTGGAGCGCTTCCATGTTTTCATCAAGTTTGGCGGATCCCTGCTGCAGGTTGTGCAGGGTTAGCTTCAGGTCACCCGCCGCGGCTTCATCATAAAGGAGCGTACCAACGGGAGATTTTGCATTGTTCAACTGTGAGGATGCCTTTGAAAAATTGGCGACCACGTCATTGGCCTTGCGCGCTGCTTCATTTATCTGCGCCACCGTGCTCCGCAGGCTCGCAAAAACTGTAGTGTCAGTCACAAGTTCATTGGCCAGGGTACCCTTCTCATTTAATTTAGCGGTAAAACCCGAAAGGTCGTTTGTGAGATGACTGGCATTATCAGATGCTCTCTTCAACCCAGTCATCGTGGTCCGCAGATCGTTATAAAGACTTTCATCGGTAAGCAGTTTGCCAATAGAACCCTGGCCAGAGGCCAGCTTTGAACTGATGGCCTTGAAATCACTGGTTATGGCCAGCAGGTTCTTATTATTCTCCTGAAGGGTACCCATCAATTCCTCAGTGCTGAGGGCTGCTTCAACTTCGAGGGATCCATTGGCGGCAACCCGTGGTGCCGCGGCAGTGCCGCCGTAAATAACGATGATCTTGTTGCCGATGAGTCCGTCGGAACCAATCTTTACTTTGGCGTCGCTGGCTATGTATTTCATCACTTTTTCTTCAATACTCATCTCCACCATCACATCCGCCGCCTGGTTGAAGCCAATGCCCTTGATCGTGCCCACTTTAACACCATTGAACCAGATGTTGTTGCCAACAGACAAACCATTGACGTCGTCGAATACTGCATTGATATGAACGGACTTGACAAAGGATTTCTTTTGTCCGCCAAGGGTCAGTACGCCAACCACTACAATGGCAATCCCGACAAGGATAAATAGACCCAGTATTACCGATTTTCGATTATTCATTCCGCTCATATTGGTGTATGAAATTGTAATTATAAAAGTTTCTTATTCTTTCGTCTTCGCTAGAAAACACTTCTTCAAAGGTGCCCGTGCTGATGAATTGCCCATCCATCATCATCGTAATGCGGTCCCCGGTGGTCTTTGCACAAGTGAGATCGTGGGTGATGACGATCGAACTCGTATGAAATTTTTCCTTCACTTCGTTGATCAGGCTGTTAATCTCTATACAGGTGATCGGATCCAGGCCCGCTGTTGGTTCGTCGTAGAGCATGATCTCGGGCTTCAGGATCAGGGTGCGCGCGATGCCGATCCGCTTGCGCTGCCCTCCTGATAATTCAGAAGGCATCTGCTTCTTTTTATCAAGCAGCCCCACGTTATCCAGTACTGCGTCTACCGCTTCGTTTCGTTGCGCGCGACTGAGGTCCTTACGGTTTCGCACAAGTGGAAATTGGAGGTTCTCCTCTACGGTCATGCTGTCATACAGAGCGCTTGCCTGAAATGAGAAGCCAATCTTCAATCGAAGATCCCTGAGTTCATTGTGTGACAGCTTATTTACCGACTCGCCAAGTACTTCAACTTCGCCCGCGTCTGGTTTAAGTAATCCGGCGATGATCTTGATCAGCACAGATTTTCCTGTGCCTGATCTGCCCAGTACTACCAGGTTTTCACCTTTGAAAAGGTCAAGGTCTACGCCCCGAAGTACCTTATTACTTCCAAACGCCTTATGTAAATCCCTGATGGAAATAACTCCGGCTTTCGATTCTGTTCCATTCATATCAGGTTGTTCTTAATCCATTAAAAATCTGAACAATCACAATTTCCTCGATAAAGATCAGGAACATAGAAAGTACGACGGCGGTATTAGCTGCTCTTCCCACCCCCTCTGTACCTTGTGTGGCATGGTAGCCCTGGTAACAACCTACAATGCCGATCGTGAAACCATAACAGGTAGCCTTTACCACCGAGGATGTAAAATCAAGAAAATTGATCTTCTCAAAGGCCTTTACAAAATACAAAGGCAAGCTGGTCTGTTCATTTGAGTGAACATCCACGAATGAACCCATCAGACCCACAAAGGCCGTGTAGCACATCAGCAGTGGTATGGTGAATGTGGTGGCAAGCACCCTGCTTACCACGAGGAATTTAAAGGGGTTAATCGCAGAAACTTCCATGGCATCGATTTGTTCGGTGACGCGCATAGAGCCCAGTTCAGCGCCCAGGCTTGAACCCACTTTACCCGCGCAGATTAGTGAGGTGACCAGGGGAGCAAGCGCCTTGATCACTGCAATACCCACCAGGGAGGGCAGCCATGAAGTGGCTCCAAATTCGGATAAGGATGGCCGTGATTGCTTTGTAAAAACCAAGCCGGTGATAAAACCAGTCATGGTGATCAGGCCCAGGGACTTGTAGCCAATCTGGTAACACTGATTGAAGATTTCCTTCGCTTCGAAAGGAGGCCGAAAAACATCTTTGAAAAATCTGGCCGTAAATGAAAATCCGTTATAAACGCTCAGGAGGAGCTTGTCAATTTTACTTGTAACTAAAGGTTTCTCCGAAGGGCTATTTATTTCACTCATACTGGAAATTATGTGGGCAAATTTCGCACACAGTCACCCAAATAACGCAAATACCATTCCCTTGGACTGTAAATACTGACAATCAGACTTTTATGCACATTTAACCCCAGTATTCGGCCATCTTCCCTCGAACAAATTGCACACTTCGCTCAAGTTGATCCATCCCGTCAACCCCATCCTCAATACTAATCCATCCATCGAAACCAACTCTTTTCAATTCAGTGAAGATGGCATCATAGTCATTCAGGCCCTTTCCGATCTCACCATGCGAAAGTCTTTTCGCATATCCAGTCACTCCTCCTTCTTCCTTGCGAAGATCCTCGATCGTTCCGCTGAGCAGGTAGCGGTCGCTTGCGTGCATTGTCAGCACACGCGTTGAGATCCGTTTCAGCAATTCCAAAGGGTCTTCACCCGCGAGGAAGGTGTTGCTGGGATCATAATTTACACCGAAAAAGGGATGATCGATCATCTCCACGAGTTGGCAAAAGACTTCCATCTTCTGGGCAAACTCAGGGTATTCCCAGAAATCGTCCTTGTAGTGGTTCTCGATGATAAGCGAAATTCCTTTCGACGCTGCGTAAGGAAGGCATTCACTAATACTCGAAGCTGCATAGTCCAGCCCCTGTTGGATAGAAATTTCCGGGCGTCGCTGACCGGACAACACACGGCAATATTTTCCACCGAGAGCATGAGTCATGTCGATCCATCTTTTTTGCTTTGCCCGTTCAGCTTCGCGATAGCCAGGATCGGGATGCGTGAAATCAGGAGAACAGCAGATCATGGGAATTGTCATCCCGGTCTTTTCGACAGCTTCGCGGAATAATGTCCAGTTGTTCCGATCGGCCATTTCAAGAAAACCTGCATACCATTCCAGGCCGTCCACATGCAATGATTGCGCAAGTTCGATCCATTCGGCCAGCTTCATCGAACCATCCTTGCAAAGAGCGTTCATAAATGCCTTTGGAAATACGGCGAGTCTGGGCATGATCGTGTTTTATTTTTTTGCGGATGAAAACATGGAATTGTCTTTGGGGGGATTTCTTCCAATAAAGGGATATTGTTCCAGGTCCAGCACCTGACCACTCACCGGGCCGCATTCATCGCTCAGCAGAAATACGGCACCTGCGGCAATTTCTGCCGGAGCGATAATTCTTCCCGACGGCGCATATACATTAGGCAGCGAACGGTACCAGTCATCAGCAAGACCGTGTTCTCTTTTCCTGGTAGTTTCTGTTTCCGTGAGCACCCATCCGGGATTGATTTGGTTGACACGCACACCTTTGTCTCGGAAGAGACTGTCGCCGAGGTTGCGAGTCATGGTCATCAATGCACCTTTTGACATACTGTATGGCAGCAAATCGGGTTCGCCACTATAAGCATTAACCGAACCAACATTCAGTACATTTCCCTTGTTTCGTTGCAGTTCAGGCAGCGCGGCGCGGATCATCCGGTAAGGAGCAATAACATTGATCTCCATAACCCTTCTTAAAAATCCAGCATCCACCGTTTCGATATTTCCACTCACTACCCATGCCGCATTGTTTACCACAGCGTCGAGCTTTCCAAATTTTGTGAGGGCAAGTTTAACCAGCCTGTCCGCAGAATCATCCTCGGTGAGATCCTGGATGTGAAGAACAGCATTCTCTTCTCCAAGGCTGGCAAAAACGGAGGTGCCTTCTTCTGCTTCGAGTCCGTTGAGGACTACCCTGGCTCCTTCCTGAACGCAACGGATGGCGATGGCTTTGCCAATGCCCGTCGTACTTCCAGTAACAATAATGACCTTGTCTTTTAATCGCATGGTGGTTATACAGGTTTGAGTACACTTTTGATCACATCGCCACGATGCATTTTTTCAAAGGCCTCCAGCCATGAAGTGATTGGCCAGATACCTCCGATGATCGGGCGCACATCAAGCTGCCCGTTGGAAAGCAACGCAATCACTCTTTTCCACACCGGCCAGTTGTGACTGAAACTTCCCTGCAGCGTTACGTTCTTCTGTATGAGTGGGTCAAGGGAGAAGCCAAAGGGTTGAGGACCCCAGCCTACTTTGGTTATGTGCCCATTGGGTCGCACCAGTTGCAGTGCAATGTTCAGTGTGATGCTCGCACCGGCGGCATCGATCACACAATCTGCGCCAAGGCCGTCGCGGGTTCTTGCCCACGCCATAGCATCGCCGATAATCGTCTCGCACCCGTATTGTTCCGCCACCTTCAGCCTGCCCCGGTCGGGTTCAAGACCAACAACCGCCACTTCCGCTCCGCATAGCCGGGCAACAGCAGCACAGAGCATACCAATCGTTCCCGGCCCCAGGACGATTACCCGGTCACCTGGTCTGAGCCTGGTATTTTCCACGACTGCATTGTAGGCAACGCAGCAGGGTTCGGTCAGGCATGCCTGTTCAAAAGGCAGTTGATCGGGAATCAGATGCAGGCATCTGGCCGGCACGGAAACGAATTTTGTCATCGCACCATTAACACCATAACCAAAACCTTTCCGGGAAGGATCAAGATTATAAAGGCCAATCCTCGACATGTGGTTATTGAGGTCGATGACCGCGGCAGTTTCACTGACTACCCTGTCACCACGCTTCCAGCCGATCACTCTCGACCCCTTGTCGGCGATCGTTCCCGCGAACTCATGACCGAGAACTACCGGATAGTTCACCGGCCAGCTGTGATCCGAGGTCCATTGGTGCAGGTCACTGCCACACACACCTACATTAGCTACCTCTAACAGCACGTCTTCCTCCCCGATCAAAGGAAGGTCAACCTCACGAATCTCCACAGAACCCTTCTGGGGAGCAAAATTTACAACAGCGGGAAATTTCATATAACGACAAATTTATGCAATTGACGCCGGGGTTGAATTGCCTGGCCTGATTCAAAATTAGTGTTTAGCGCAACTGAAATTATGGGGTAATCAGAATCGTTACAGTATTTGATAATCCGGGTCAGTTTTGTCTCCTGACAATTTTCCCTTCGATGTACTGGCGGAGGAAATCCTCCCTGAAACTTTGCCCAAGTGGAATTTCTGTTTCATTAATATAGATCAGTTCATTATCGAATGAAGAAATATGCTGCGTGTTTACGAGGTATGATTTACTTACCCTGGCAAAGATCGATACCGGGAGCTGGGAGGCAATGGTTTTTACATTCATTGCGCTGATGATTTTTGTTTCGTTCGTATGGATAATCACATAGTCTTTCAGCCCCTCGATGTACATGATGTCCCGGAAATATAATTTGAAGAATTTTTTTTCTGCCTTAATAAACACATAATCGTCTTCAATACTTTCCACATGGTTGTTGTTCAGTTCCTGCCTGAACATACGCAGGTGGTTTTCTGCCTTATTTACGGCCTTGAGGAAACGCTCGATACGAATAGGTTTTACGAGATAGTCGAGGGCTTCCAATTCATAGCTCTCCAGTGCATATTGTGGGTAAGCGGTTGTGAAGATGACGAGTGGAGCGTCTTTGAGGGCTTTGAGAAAATCCAGCCCGCTCATTTCCGGCATGTTGATGTCAAGAAACATGAGGTCGACATTCTCCTTTCGCAAAAAATCACTGGCGGCAAATGCATTACTGAAAGAACCCCGCAATTCAAGCGCGGCAATACTTGCGATGTTGATTTCCATACCCTGGCGGGCAAGCGGTTCGTCGTCGACAACTATGCAGGTCATAAAGGTATTATGAGGTTAACAGTATACCTGAGGTCAGTTTCTTTTAAATCGAGCTGGTAAGCAGCTGGATATAGAAGCTCCAGTCTTCGGCGGATATTGGCCAGGCCAAGTCCACCCACCATTTTAGTGCGTACCGGGGGCTTAGAATTCTCCGAAACAAAATGAAGCGTCTTGTCCTCTACGCTGAATAGCAGTGTAAGGTAAGATTGTCCCACTGTAGATGCACCATGCTTGATGGCATTTTCGACAAAGGGTATAAAAAGAAAGGGTGGCAATTGCAGGCCTTCTATATGGCCCTCCGTTTTGATCTCATAAAAGAAATCGTTTTTTCTGATCTTTTCCAGCGCCAGCAGATTCTTAATAAATTCTATGTCTTTTGTCAACAGGATCTTGTCCTTTGAACTGTCGTACAACTGATATCTGAGCATGTCGGACAATCCCAGCAGAACCTGTGAAGCCTTTTCGACATCCGTTTTAATCAGCACAAGCAGGTTGTTGAGGGTGTTGAAAAGAAAATGGGGATTCACCTGGCTCTTGAGTTGTGCTAATTCTGACCTGAGGCTGTTTTGGTGTAGTTCGCTCATCCGCTGAATGTCATTGATCCATTTTTTAAAAACCATCATCCCCGTTACGGCGCCAAGCAAAACCGATGACACCGCGCTGATCTGTATGAAGTTCAGCAGGGACCATTCGATGTGATAAAGATTTGGAATGTTGACGGGCCTGATCAAATACACGTCAAGCAACCACACTACAACATAGATAAGGAAGATGATGACGAAGGCTCCAGAAAAGAAGACGAAAAACTTTCCCCGGAACAGGAATCTAGGGATCAGCACAATCATCAGCAGGTACAACATGCTGATGATAAACACAAAAGTGACAACGTCTACTTTCAGTATGGTGTTGCGCGCTTCCTCTGATGGGTAATGCTGCGCGTCGCCAATATCGCCTTTGAATGCCAGTATTATTCCCAGCAGAATGAATAAGAAATGCCTGAGCCAACGGTATTTTTTATCGGAAATAAAGCGGAAAAGCGGATTACTGTAAGGCGTTAGTATAGTTGTTGTCGGATTCACCAGACAAATCTAGGAATTGCATCTGCGGAGCAGGCAAATTTATACGAACCTGTGTTTATTACATACCAAACGGTGAATTGAACGGTTTTTTCCTCCGCAGCACTGATTTCATTCCTTTGAAATCCGATTTTTCCGTTTCGTATAATTGCTGGTCCTGTTGGTATAATACAAAAAAACAAGGGTGGTGAAGCGCGCTAGATTTGTTCTGTCAAACAAACAAAACTAAAAACATCAAAACAACTGTTATGAAAAAGACAACAACAATTTCCGGATTACTGCTTATCAACCTTTTCGCTTTCTGCCTTTTCACCCATGCACAAAAAGGTGTCTATGTGGGTGCCCAGGTTGCCCCATTGCTGAGCATTAAATTCAATGGAGACGATGTACACAACCCCGGCATGGATTACAAAGCAAAAACAAGTTATGCTGCAGGGCTGAGTGCGGGTTACAACTTCTCTCAACATTTCGGTGCTGGTCTGGAACTGATGTACTCCGTCGAGAAACAATCCTATAAGGACAATCTGAGTGGGTACACCGAGAAATTCCAGTACCTGAAGATTCCGGTGGTACTGACCTATAACACCAATCCAGATGCGCTGCTGATGTTTACGGCAAAGGCCGGTCCGCAGCTCGGTATCATGATGAAGTCAACCGTTACCGATGCATACAATCACAGTCCTGAAAAAGACAAGTACAACAGTATGCACCTCGGAGCAATGGCAGGTGCAGGCATCAGTCTGAGATTGACCGACCAGGTTCGGGTGAACACCGGCCTTCGCTTCGACGGAAGTATTACCAACCTCGAATCAAAAGAATATCGTCAGGGTTTTACCTCAAGGTCGGATACGCATAATCTGAACGCCGGAGATTGAAGTGGGCATAAAATACCAATTCAACGAGATCCGCGAAGGATAAACTCAACTGCTTAACCTGAAAGGTGAAATTCCGTTTTTCACTTTTAGGTTTTTTTATGCCCGGTCACTCAATCCATTCCAAGTGGTGGCAGCTTTTCCCAATCCCAGGCTTCAGTTTTCCTCTTGCCATCCGGCCGTAGCTTTCCCGTTCTTATAGTATAAACGGGACGGGCATTGAGCGCATCCGAGGGAATCTCAAAATCCAGTATATTCTGGTATTCCAGTGGATTCAGTTCGTCGGAAATAAATTTTTTGCTCATTTCCAACGGCAGAAACAAAGGCATTCTTCCCTTATTGTCTCCATCATTATGAATATGCCTCATCAATTCATTTGCGGCGCGTGTGATCAGTGCGAAGGTGTATCTCTTCACCAGCTCTCCCGTTGACCTGTCGGGTAATTCTGCCACGGAGTAAAGCCCGGGCAGGAAAAATATTCGTTGATCCGATGGCTTAATGAGATAAGGCACCTTTTTCTTCCAGCCCCGGATGGCGCGGTGTTCATAGATCCCTGACACAGGTATCAGGCATCTCCTGTTCCGGATCTTATACCAGTAACTTGCCTGGTCTCCGAGAATTCTTTCCGACCGGATATTCAGCATACCATTCCTTTTCTTCATTTCCGGCTCTTCCCTGGCGTAAAATTCGATGCAGGACCATTCCATTTCACTCAGGTGCAAATTCATGTCCTCCCGGTTGATATAAAGTATGGGGTGCTTGCCAAAAACGCTGACTCCCTGTATATGGTCAATGGGTCCAAAATTCAATTCCGGCTGCAACTCATTGATGAGTTCCGGAAAATATTCACCTATTTCGGGTATGTTAACGGTGAAGGAAATATCATAACACATTAAGGTCCTTTTTCGATCTCCTCAAATTTAATTCTTATTTGCTGACCGGCATGCTTGAGGAGAATGTAAAGTTCGCCAAATATCAGTTGCAGAACGGGGCGTATAGTGCTGCTGCCACTGACCCTCCAGTTTGTACTGTTTTCAATGTATGCCCGCATCCTGTCCTTGTACTTCGTGTTCACCAGTTTTTCGAGTTCCTGCCGGCTGTTGATCACCGCCCAGAAAACCCGGTATTTTGAATCCGGCATTAGCATGGCTTCAAGACTGGCTCTGTGACGCCCTTTTTGCAGGTATATGATGGATGCGTACGGATCCTGCCTGACGGCATTCAGGTGTACCTTGGCCAGGCCGGGATCGTCAAAGTCCGACAAGAGAATATTAATCTTCTGCCCATCGTCAAAATGATCGAAACGACGGACATAGGTCTGTGACACCAGCCAGTTTTTTTTCAGGCTGATCAGTTTTTCGATATAGCTGCGCTCAAAAAGTTCAAAAGGCTGAAGCATCAGATCCTGATTTTTAACAACTCGTCGCAATGGGTAGTATACCTTGGCGACAGGTAATCTGCCCGCAGGCGGTACTTCCTTTCAAAACCCTGGACTGCCATCCGCACCGTTTCCCTGCCCATCTTATTGTTTACCTTGTCCATCGCAAGCATGAGTTTTTTTTGAACGGCCTGGTTGCCGGCAGAAAAAATGTTCAATTGCACATTGTCTTCTGAAACCAGGTCCGAGACAATCACCCCGGCCTTCATATACCGGTACCCTTCCTTATAAATAATGTCCAACCCCTTCAGCGAATATTTGATGATCGTGGCGGCATCATTAGAAGCCTGGTCCAGTTCTACGTCGATGGACCGCATATATTGTTCTTCCTCCGTTTTGTGGGTATTGGTCTGCACGAACACGTTGATCATCCTGCAGCAGGAATTCTGGTTCCTTAATTTTAGCGCGCAGGTGGCCGCATAGTTGCTTACTGCCTCGGCAATAGCGGCGTGGGTTGTCAGCCTGTACCCAAAGGACCTCGAGGTACAGATATTCTTCTTTGCCGGTTTTTCGCTTTCCCATTTGATTGCGGGTATTCCTCTTAATTCATAAAGGAGGCGCAATCCCACGACGCTCATTTTTTCCCTGACCCAGTCTTCGGGTGCCACCTGGAAGTCACCCGCAGTTTTGAAATTGCTCCGGTTCAGCAGCAGCGCATATTGGTGACCGATACCACAGATATCCGACACTGGTGTAGCATCGAGCATTTCGCGGGTGAGTTCGTAGTTCGCTGCCCAGAAAACCCCTGTCTGACGGTGATGCTTCTTGGCGTACCGATTCGCCATCTTGGCCAGCGTTTTCGTTTGACCAATTCCGATAGTCACCGGGATGCCCGTGTTGCGGTGAACGGTTTGCCTGATGGTGGCCCCAAGTTTCAGCAAATCGGTGTAAGGCAGGTTATGCAGGTCGAGGTAAGCCTCATCAATTGAATAGATCTCTATACCGGGAACAAAATGCGAGATCGTTTGCATCACTCGTTCACTCATATCGCCATAGAGTGTATAGTTCGAGCTAAACACCATCACATTATGCGTTCGAAGTGTATTTTCGATCATAAAAGCCGGTGTGCCCATCACTATCCCGAGCGCCTTAGCCTCTTCACTGCGCGAGATCGCGCAGCCGTCGTTGTTCGAAAGCACCACAATAGGTCTGCCTTCCAGCTTTGGATTAAAAAGGCGTTCACAGGAACAATAAAAATTATTACAGTCCACTAGAGCATACATCCACTGACGTCTTTAGGTTCTATCATGATCGCGGTAACCACTCCCCATACCTGCAGCGGCGTCTCTCCCGAGAGTTCGATTGGCTGATATTTCTTGTTGGCTGGCACAAGCCAGCATTTGAATTCATTTTTCCTGAGGTACTTCACCGTGAATTCACCATGAAGTACGGCAAGTACAATGTCTCCGTTCTTTGGTTCGACAGAACGATCCACCACAAGCCGCGCCTTGGGCGGAATAAAAGCGTTGATCATGGAATCACCGGAACAATCGACAATAAAAGTCGACAGCGGATGCCTGATGTACAATTTATTCAGGTCAATTCTTTCTTCCTGGTAGTCCATGGCGGGTGAAGGAAATCCTGCGGGCACACTGACAGGAAAATAGGTAGTATCCATTTCTATAGCGTTTCGTGGACACCAATTTACTAAAATATTTAGTAATCCGTCTTTCTTATTGGGATATGTGCAAAGAAATGCGAGCGGCTTGCATCAGAAAATTTCTTATTTCAATTGACCCTCAAGCATTTTGATAAAATATCCGCCTACAACGCTACGGGCCTGGAAACCGACTTTTTTTCCGTTGGTAGTTTCATGCCAGTCGCTGAGAGGAACTCTTGTTGAAGTTTCTGTGGCATATTTATATATAGGATGAACAAGGGACTTAAAATCCGTGGCATTGTTGGCGAGGGTGGCCGTCCAGAGGATCCAGTCTGATTTGGTGTAGGTCTTCCTGCTGTCCAGGGGAAGGCCGTATTTTTGCTGCTTTTTAAGATAGTATTTGATTTCCTTTTGGTAGACCTCATCAGGAAAAATATGATAGCCAAGTAATTTATCCCATACCAAATTGTATTTCTGGCTCCAGCTGTCATGTTTTTCAAAGGCCAGTGCATAATGATCTCCGTCTTTGGCAAGTTGTTGCCAGCGTGCTACCATGGCAACCGCACTGTCGTGGAATTTTTTGCTGATATCCGAATAACCAAGTTGCGCAGCAAGTTGAGAATAACCAGCAATTCCCATAATTGCCTTAATTGAAAGGTTGGCATTTCGCGCAAGATGGCCGGCGAAGTCATCCGTACACAATTGGTTGGCCGGATCAAATCCTTCTTTCAATAAATAATCCGCCCAGGTCGTTAATGTTTTCCAGTGTTTGCGGGCATAGGCCGCATCATTTTCTTTTTTTGCGATCGCTGCTGTAAGAATAAGCAGGTTTCCGCTTTCTTCCACGGGCATGTCTTCGCCATAAGCCTGGCCATTTGCGAGTGGATAGGTTCCAAGATCATGTGCCGCAAAAGGTTTAGTCCAGTTGCCGCTTTCACTGTAATAGAAAATTCCGTTTAGCATGCCTTTGAGCAGGTCCGGATTATACAATAGAAATAAAGGCGCGGATGGATAAGTGATATCAACGGTGTTGATACAACCATTACTGAAATTCTCCTTGGATAAGAACAAGAGGTCGCCCTGCGGGCTCTTCACCAGCTTATGCGCGGCTATACTTTGCCGGTAGGCCATCTCGCAAAGCTGCGCATATTCCTCTCCACCCGATTTTACGGCATCGCCGTGTAATTCAGCGTCAAACTTTTCGCAGGCAGTCAGCACACTGGCCTGTTCCTGCATTGCCAGGGCGAATAATTTATTGATATCCTGGCCTTCCTTATTTTTCCACCATGGTTTAAGGTTCTGCCCGAAATACTGAACCGAATAGAGGTCGTCGTATCCCACCATTATGGTTTGTTTTTTTGTGGAGGAATCAATTTCGCCAAAAGGAATGATGGTGTTCAGCATCAGGTTTTTCCCGGATACAGCTTGCTTATTCATCATATTTGAATCAAAAGGGGAGTGACGATCGCTGCCAGCGGATACCGACTGGCGGGCGCCCCCCTCTTTCGAGGTTGCCACGTAAAAATAGCCCCAGTCGATCCGAAGGTCGTCGCCACGTTTCTGAAGCACGGGTTGTTCTTTTGTGCCGGCTCTTGTAATCAGCAACCCGTCATGATCTGAAACATTGGTTTCCATTTCCTGCGTGATCGTATTGGATGCCAATGTGGAAGATGCCCCGAAATAAAGGCTTACCTGGTGTTTCCTGCCGTCTGTCGACTTTACGCTATGCAGCAGGTAGGTGATAGGGCGGGTCAACAGTTCCATATCAGTGAGCAGCAGTGGTGAAACAAAGTCAAGGTTGAGCTGTACGCCGCCGGCATTGAATACATAGGCGGTTTTTGTTGCGGTAACCGTCAGTGATTGTTGTGTCGCCTCGGGAAAAGGCTCGTTTACTTTTTCGGGTTTTGCGGCCAGACCGATGTCAGCCCACTGGGCACCGCCCGTATTTGTAACGTGAATGGCCATGAGGTTCTTTCCTTTTTTCAGCAACTGTTTTGTGTTTTTCAGTGGTATGTATGCAAACTTTCCATTTACGCCCACCTTTTCAAAAACCTTTTTCCCGTTGATGAATACTTCGGCATCGTCGTCATGAATAACTTTCAGGAAAAGATTGTTGAAGCTGGTGTTGTTCATTTCGAAACTTCTTCTCACCCAGATCTGCTTGCTTGTCCAGTGCGTGCCGGCGCGCTTTTCATCATCTCCAAAATCGCCCTTGCCTGATTTCCATTCTCCGTCATTAAAACCCTCCTTCATCCAGTCGTCACCAGGCTGGGTTTCGGTGTAACTGCTTTTGTAAGCCACCTCATCCGCGGCGGGTAATATAGTTGTGTACAACTCAGGGCTGTGGCCAAGGTAGCGGTAAACCTTGTCATCCACTTTGATGAGTCCGATCAATGACTGGTCGGTGCCTGTCCAGTGACGGGTTGTGGTGGAAGCAAGCTCGTCGGAAAAAGACCAGACACTGAAATACGGGTCATGGGTGATTAGGGGGTAGGCGGGTGCCTTGTCTGTTTGTGCCTGGAGCGTTGCAGAGAATATCAGGAAAAGAAAAAATAATTTCTTCATGCATCTGGATTTGAACGCGACAAGATACACTTCACCTACTTTTTTTTAGAAACTCTTTTGGAAAAGAGGAAACTTCACCTACTTTTTTTTAGAAACTCTTTTGGAAAAAAGGAAACTTCACCTACTTTTTTTTAGAAACTCTTTTGGAAATAAGGAAACTTCACCTACTTTTTTTTAGAAAAAAAGTAGGACAAAAAAATCTGGCGCTGTCAGAGATAAGGCCTAAAATTTTCTACGTGCCGCTGCGGCGAAGAATGCTCCGGTCGGCTGTGGTAATTCTCTTCTGCTATTATAACTATTTTCTTTATATTTTCAATCCACATCTTCGCCGTTTTACGCGGCACTTGAAAATTTTGCCTTCGGCCGGCTTATTCTGAAGGCGCAAATACAAAAATCAGAACGACCCAAGGCGCTCTCCGCTCTGTTTCTCGCTCTGATTCTTCCGGCTTATTCTGAAGGCGCAAATACAAAAATCAGAACGACCCAAGGCGCTCTCCGCTCTGTTTCTCGCCCTGATTCTTCCGGCCTTATTCTGAAGCCGCAAATACAAAAATCAGAACGACCCAAGGCGCTCTCCGCTCTGTTTCTCGCTCTGATTCTTCCGGCCTTATTCTGAAGGCGCAAATACAAAAATCAGAACGACCCAAGGCGCTCTCCGCTCTGTTTCTCGCCCTGATTCTTCCGGCCTTATTCTGAAGGCGCAAATACAAAAGTCAGAACGACCCAAGGCGCTCTCCGCTCTGTTTCTCGCCCTGATTCTTCCGGCTTATTCTGAAGCCGCAAATACAAAAGTCAGAACGACGCAAGGCGCTCTCCGCTCTGTTTCTCGCTCTGATTCTTCCGGCCTTATTTTGAAGGCGCAAATACAAAAATCAGAACGACGCAAGGCGCTCTCCGCTCTGTTTCTCGCTCTGATTCTTCCGGCCTTATTCTGAAGGCGCAAATACAAAAATCAGAACGACGCAAGGCGCTCTCCGCTCTGTTTCTCGCTCTGATTCTTCCGGCCTTATTCTGACAGCGCCAGTTTTTTCGCCCTTTTTTTTAAAAAAAAAAGTAGGTGACTCAGTTAACGAGGACTCGTCTGCGCACCGGTGCACTCACAGCTCTTCTTCTTCTTTCTTCTGCCCCACCATACGTAGAACCCGGTGATGGGTAGTGAAGCTGCAATAAGGCTCGCGAAAAATGCCATAATCTTTCCGGGAACACCAAGGATGGCTCCGACATGGATATCATAGTTCATTCTTTTGATCTTGTCGCCAAATGAAGCCTTTGCGAAGGTTCCATTGTCATCACCCTTGGGAAAGATCTCCTTCCCGGAATATTGGTCGTAGTGGAAGGCTTCATAGTCGTAATAGGTGCCGGGACGGTGATTCAACATCACTTCAAGCGCGTCCGTTTCTGTGGCAGGATAATAAATACTGACACTCTCGCCCGCCTTCGCCCTTTGCAATTGTTGAATCCAGAGTTTGTTTCCCATATCTTTTTCAACAAGCCCTGCGTAAGTGGTGTCCGACACTGGGTGCTCATGAGCAATCATGGTTTTCCCGCCGGAGGTGGCCCAATAGAAGGAACTCGCAAACCAATTAAGACCCATCACCAATCCCGTGATCGCGATAAAAATAGCGACCCATGTCATGTAAAACCCCAGCACATTATGCAGGTCGTAATTCACCCGTCTCCATCTTGCATTCCATTTGATTGAAAACCTTTGTTTTTTCGCCGCCTTGTTCCTGGGCCACCACAGGATCAGTCCGCTGATCAACATGATCAGAAATATTAGTGTGGAATAGCCAACTATAGGTTGTCCTATTTTAGGAGGTAACCATAAATAGTAATGGAGGTCGAGCACAACGCGGAAGAAGTCCCGGTTCATGTCCTTGAATGAGATGACCCTGCCGTCGTACGGATTTAAAGCCACCAGGAAGTAGGAGGTGGAATCATATGAATAGGCCAGGGCAGCCTTGTCCCTGCCCGGATAATCAATTCCCACAATCTTTTTACTGGGTAACACCTTCTCTGCATTCACCTTCAGCACTGAGGGCAGAACGTATGGCTTTTCTTCAGGTTGCACAAACTGGGCTCTTTCGGTAATTGTCCTGATCTCCGTTTCAAAGGCCAGGATGCATCCCGTGATGCCCAGGATAACTATGATTAAGCCACTCCCCAGCCCGAGGACCAGGTGAATCTTCCCTATTATTTTCTTAAAAGTCATTGGTAACCAAAAATATTCCGACCCGGCAGGCCGCTTCACCCCAATCGGGAAAAGCACTTACGAGAAACGAAAATATTTACCAGATCAGAAAATCTTAGCTATTTCCGGACGACCATAGGTTTGGTCTCCTTATAATCGCCCAATGGTGATTTGGCGACCAGCGTATAATAATAAAGTTGATTAGTCAGCTGGCTTACTGAGAATACGGATTGGTAATGCCCCGCCTTCCTCGGTCCGCTGGCAAGGGCATCGACTTCCCTGCCCTGCACATCATATATTTTCAGCGTTACATCACATTGATAAGGAACGTCATAGCTGATTAAGGCGGTGGAAAGAACCGGATTGGGCAATACCGAAGTCCTGAATTCGCTGATTATGCTATTGTTCGCAGGCGTTGCCACCTGGGAGGCCGCAGAGAAGGTAGCTGTCAGGAAATCGCGGGGGGCAATCACCTTCGGCTGGGAATATTTCAGCAGCAGGAAATCTGAGGTCGAGGAGGTGGTTGTGGTTTGCCCTCCTACATAAACACTTGCGGGGTTAATGGTGACAACTGATGCCGGGCTGTAGACGGCAATAGACTTAGCATAGTCGGAACCATTCCAGTAGTTGTTATAACGTGTCCCCCATCCCAATGCTCCCGAACTCGTGTATTTCAGAGTGATCACATCACTACTGGTTACCCCGGGGATATAGGAGTCACCTGTTACATAACAACTTCCGTAGGCATCGATGCCAATCGCGTTGCCTGCGTCAAAATATGAACGGCCGGCATCATACTGCGATGCCCACAGTTGTACTCCGGCAGTGTTGTATTTGACAGTGGCCACATTTGTGTTGGAAGAAGTTAATTGCGACTGACCCGTCACAAACACATTTCCGGCTCCATCAACGCTCATGGCATTCGCATAATCATTGAGGTTACCCGGACCATTAAAACGTTGCGCCCATTGCCGTACCCCGTCCGGGCTGTACTTGAGGGTGGCATAATCGTAACTGGTACCGGAACCCGCACTGTAACCGGTAACATACACATTGGCGGACGCATCGACACCAATGCCGGTTCCTCTGTCATAACCTCCTTTGAGATACGAATACCGGGCTGTCCACATAGTGGCACCCGAGCTATTGTATTTAACCGTAACATAATCGTAGGTGTAGGATATTCTCGTCACGTTGAGATAGGCCATGCCGGTTACATAGGCGTTTCCTGCGGCATCAACCGCGAGCCCGGAAAGAAAATCACTGTATGTACCCGGCCCCGAGTATGTTCTGGCCCATTGCCTCACACCGGCTGAATTAAATTTGACAGTCAGATAATCATAGTCTGAAAGTGAACTGTTGATGGTCCCGGCTACATACACATTTCCCGCAGCATCCAGTTTGATCGCAACGGGCGTCTCAAGAAGAGCAGCCGAACTGTCAAAAACCGACGCCCAAAGGAAGGCGCCGTTAGTATTGTATTTAATTGCTACCAGGGCAGACTGGGAGTTATTGGTAACCCGTCCCGTGACATACACATTGCCGCTGTTGTCGACAGCCATCGCGCTACCATAGGTATAGGGGAATAATGGGGAGACATATCTGACACGCCAGATCATCGACCCGAGAGAATTATATTTCACGATCGTAGCACCATTCGAAGTATTTTCAGTACCCGATATGTAAACATTTCCTGAACCATCTGTGGCGACGTTACTGAGATAATCATTTCCTGCACTTCCATAACTGGTAGACCATGCGAGACTTACCTGTGCCAATATTCTTACGGGGCCAAATACAATAGCAGCAGTGAGAAAAAAGACGTAGACTTTTTTCATGAAACGGTGTTTTAGGGGTGTATGTGATGGGAGAAAATAAAGGTATAGGAAATTATAATATATATTCCTGCATGGAAAAATTTTCGTTCTCAAATTGTTTGTCGTCAATCCGTGCCTAATGGGAAACTTTTCCCCGGGCATGGGTATTGAATGTGTGCATCGTGAAATACATGTAATATGAAATTCTGTACGCGACTCATTCCTTATGCTGCACTTATTATCATCCTCGCATCCTGTACCGGAGGCGTGAAAGACAATCTTGATCCCCCGGAAGATCCCGCAGATTCCAGCACAGTGGTGCAGGATACGCTTGCGGCTCCCTACGCTACGCCCGCTGCGGACAACAGACCTAAGGTAATCGGATGGCCCGAAGGCAAAACACCAGTCGCTCCGGCAGGGTTTATCGTCTCGGCCTATGCGAAGGGGTTACAAAATCCCAGGTGGATCTACGAAGCGCCCAACGGAGATATTTTTGTTTCACAGGCGGCAACATTTGGACAATCGGCGAACAATATTCTGATTCTCCGTGATGCCGACAAAGATGGAACACCTGAATTGAAAGGCGTCTTCCTCACCGGGCTCAATAAACCTTTGGGCATGCTGATCCTGAAAGGGTCGTTTTATGTGGCTAACACCGATGGGCTCTATCAATATCCCTATTCGGATGGAATCACCACGATGACGGCGGCGGGCAAGAAGATCCTTGAGCTTCCTGCGGGTGGCTATAATAATCACTGGACAAGAAACCTGATCGCCGACAGCGCTGGCGCGAAGATCTACATTAGCGTTGGTTCAGGCAGCAACCTGGCTGACAATGGCATGGAAAACGAAATCCGGAGGGCCAACATCCTTCAGATCAACCCGGATGGTTCGGGTGAAAAGATTTATGCATCTGGTTTGAGAAATCCCGTGGGAATGGACTGGGCGCCGGGTACAGTGCAACTCTGGGCCGCCGTGAACGAACGCGATGGCCTTGGCGACGACCTTGTCCCTGATTATGTAACCAGCGTTAAAGAAGGAGGGTTCTATGGATGGCCTTATGCCTATTTCGGGCAGCACGAAGACCCAACCATGAAAGGACAACGGGCCGACCTGGTGGCTAAAACCATTGTACCAGATGCAGGACTTGGGGCGCATACCGCTTCGCTGGGACTGGCCTTTTACAATGGGACCAAATTCCCCGCGAACTATCACGGCGGAGCGTTCATTGGACAGCATGGTTCCTGGAACCGTTCAACCCTTGCCGGATTCAGGGTGGCATTCCTCCCCTTTAAAGACGGAAAGCCCACCGGTAAGATTGAAAACTTTCTTACTGGCTTTATCAAAGAGAACAGCAATAAAGAGGTTTATGGCAAACCCGTCTGTGTGCGCGTACTCAAAGACGGGTCCATGCTGGTGGCCGATGATGAAGGAAATACGATCTGGAAGGTGATTTATGGCGGATAGACGGCAAATAAAAGATAAATTATTGGCCTAAATTCGACTTTCCCAATTCTACTATATGATCAGATACCTCCTCATTCTAACACTGGCCCTGTCAGCTACGCAAACCTATGCTCAGGCCAGGAAAGTTTATCCGGAAATAAACCTTCCCTTCCAAAAATTTGTGTTGCCCAATGGACTTACACTTATTGTCCACGAGGATCACAAAGCGCCTATTGTTGCTTTCAATATCTGGTACCATGTGGGTTCAAAAAATGAGAAACTGGGTAAAACAGGATTTGCCCATCTCTTTGAACACCTGATGTTCAACGGAAGCGAACATTATAATAAGGACTATTTTACCATGATGGACGCCATTGGCGCCACCGATCTGAATGGTACTACCAACAATGACCGGACAAATTATTTTGAAAATTTTCCTGTGGCTGCACTCGACAAAGTGCTGTGGATTGAAAGCGACAGGATGGGTTATATGCTTAATGCCATCGACTCAGGCAAACTCAATGAACAGCGTGGCGTAGTGCAGAACGAAAAACGGCAGGGAGAAAATGAACCTTATGCCATTGCCGAGGAGCTGACCATTAAGAGCACTTATCCTGCTGAACATCCTTATTCCTGGAGCGTGATCGGATCCATGGAAGATTTAAATGCGGCCTCGCTGGAGGACGTGAAGGAATGGTTCAAAACTTATTATGGACCCAACAATGCCGTGATCTGTATCGCCGGTGATATAACAGCCGATACCGCTTTGGCAAAGGTGACAAAATATTTTGGCAGCTTTCCCGCCGGCCCCCCCGTGGCCAGGCATCGCATGTGGCCTGCAAAGTTGAAGGGAACTCATTTTCAGGACGCCCAGGATAGGGTGCCGCAGGACAGGGTGTACAAGGTCTCCAATGTTCCGGGATGGGGCACAAAGGAATCTTCTTATTTCAATCTTCTTTCCGACATACTCACTACTGGCAAATCCTCGAGATTGTACAAGCGTCTGGTCTATGACGATCAGATAGCCAGTTCAGTGAGCGCCTATATTTCCGACAATGAAATTGGCAGCCAGTTTTTTATCACCGCTGATGCAAAGCCCGGAATCAGTGTTGAAAAAATAAATAACGTCATCAACGAAGAATTGAAGAAGATTTTCACCGCTGATGTAACTGTGAAGGAACTGGAAAGGGCCAAAACAGTTTACTTCACCAACTTTATCAAAGGGGCCGAAAGGATCGGTGGCTTTGGGGGCAAATCGGATATCCTCGCCCAGAACGAAACATATGGTGGCAGCCCGGACTACTACAAAAAAATACAGGGCTGGATCCGGAACGCAACGCCTGCCGACATTCGTAAGGTGGCTAACGACTGGATGAAAGATGGAGGAGAATATGTCCTGAACATTCACCCTTACCCTGACTTCGCTACAACAGATTCCATAAAAGACAGAAACAAGCAGCCCGACATGGGCAATTCCCCCACCGTAAAATTTCCGGCGAGCAAACAGTTTACAATGAGCAATGGGCTGAAAGTTGCGTTGGTAGAAAGAACCGTCATCCCCGCTGTGACCATGTCACTGGTGATCAATGCGGGTTATGCGGCGGATCAGTTTCAACTTCCCGGAACCGCGTCATTTGTCGGAGACATGTTGGTGGAAGGAACCAAAACAAAATCATCAATCCAGATCAGTGATGAGTTGCAGGATTATGGATCCACCCTCACCAGCGGTTCCGACCTCGACAATACCTACCTGACGATGACCGCACTGAAGACAAACCTGGACGCATCGTTGAATTTGTTCACGGATGTACTCCTGAATCCTTCATTCCCTGCCAAAGAATTCACCAGGCTGCAAAAACAACAGGTACTTGCCATCAAGCAGGAACAGGCTGAACCACAGAGCATGGGTCTGAGGATACTGCCACGACTCCTGTATGGCGACAAACATGCATACAGCAATCCGCTCACAGGTTCCGGCACCGAGGAGTCGGTGAAAAAAATGACCAGGGAAGACCTCGTTAAATTCCACAGCACCTGGTTCAAACCAAACAATTCGCTACTGGTGGTTGTAGGGGATATCAAAGAGGCAGCCCTCAAGTCGAAGCTCGAGAAGAGTCTTGCCGGGTGGAATAAAAAAGAGGTTCCGGAAAAAAACCTCGCCACCGTTGCCATGCCTGAAAAGCCATCGGTTTATATCATTGACAAGCCGGGCGCCGCGCAGTCGATCATTTTTGCTGCCGAGCTCGCTCCATCGGCCACTGATGCTGATCACGATGCAATCACAATGAGTAACCGGATCATTGGAGGTGAATTTACCTCCAGGGTCAATATGAATCTGCGGGAAGACAAACACTGGGCCTACGGAGCATTTACGGTTCTTATTGCTGCGAAGGGACAAAGCTTCTTCACCGGTTTTGCACCCGTACAAACTGATAAAACAAAAGAATCTGTGGTGGAATTGAAAAAGGAATTGACACAGTTTGTTGGAGACAAGCCCGTAACGACTGAAGAATTTAAGAAAGTCCAGGGCAATGCGCTCCTGCAATTGCCGGGCAGCTGGGAGACCAATGGAGCCATCCTGCGGACATTGCGCAACAGCCTGATATATAACCGGGGAGATGAATACCTGGCCAATTACCCGTCGATGTTACAGAATCTTACGCAGGATGCTTTGACTAAGGCGGCGAAAAAAGTGATCAAACCAAATCAGCTTACCTGGGTGATTGTCGGAGACAGGGCGAAAATCGAATCCGGCTTGCGGGAACTGAATCTCGGACCACTTAAATTGCTCGATGCAAGTGGGGCGGAGAAAAAATAACCGACAATACCATCAGGTCTCAGGCTCTGAGGGAAGCCCTCCACTTCTTTCCCCAGCGAAGAGAAAAAATCAGCACAATAGTAAACAAAATGAATTCCACGACCGTAATCATTAGGTAGAACAATGAGCTGACGGCATAGAAACCTGAGACCCATAGGTAGAGGACGGCGGAAAGCACACAGGCCAGGACAGTAAGTGAGATTGACCATTTCAGAAATTCAAATAATCTGAACAGGCGGAATGGAATAAATCGGAAAACTATTTTTTCAGGTTTTTCTGTTTCGTAATTATTCTTCCAGAACGAGAATCTTTTGAACAGGCCGATGTTTGCCATGATATGGCTCACCCAGGCTATTGCGAGTGACCAGCCGAGAATCGCAAAAAAGAACAGGCCGAAGACGGGCATCCTCAGACAGAGCTGCATGCAGGCAATGAACATCGCACCATAGGCAGCGGGCATAAACAGGAAGTCAATATACAGGTGAGTTCGCAATGCTCTTCTCACCTTGGCGCGAATTTGAGGTGGCAGAAGCATCAGGCCCCTGAGCGTATTGTTGATCTCTTTTTCATTTGATGCCCATTCCAGATCGAGTATGGTGAAGTCGCGCAGATCGGGATCCTCAGTTACGAAAAAATTCTGCAGGAAGAACATGACGAGGGAACATAGCATGACGATTGTTGCTGCGATGCAGAATATCAGCCATCCTCCGGGAACAATGATTGACATAGAAATTTCAATTAGGGTTAGAAGTTTGATGCCCGTTCGAGGGCGGATTGCATTTCAGCGCGGCTTCTTTTGTATTCCTGCCAATCGAAATTTTTCAGAAACATTGCAGCTGCCCGTGCGCCAATTACGAACAAGGCTTTCTTTTCTTTATTATTCATAAAGAAATTCAGCCAGTTGAATCCCGCACAATTGATCTTACCGACGCCCATTTCATAAACCTTGTTCTTCAGCAGGAATTCTTTGTCTGAATTGATCTGGATGGTGTTGAACATCTTCCCGAGATAGCCAGGAAGCGTCCAGTTTTCTGCGGATTTGCCCCTGTCACCTCCGGTTGAAGTATCGAGGTCTATCCCAAACACTGGTAAACGAGGCACATGGATCCGTGGATTATAAAAAACACTCATCGGGAAATTCGACAGCAGACCCCCATCTACAAAACGGGCGATGGAAGGTGGGTCCTTTTCTTTGAACCGACTCATCCATACGTCCCGGATCACGGGGTCTTTACAGGGTATGTCTTTGATAAGATAGGATTCAAAAAACACAGGTATGGACATCGAAGCCCTTACAAAGCCGGCTGGCTGGAGGTTGTCAATGTCTTCAGGTCGACGGAACAGATCACACATTTCCGGAAAGATGATCTTGTTTTCGCTGCAGAGTTCGCTGGTAATGAATTTCACTGAACCATCGAGGTCCGAAAGGTCATTGTCCCCGCTGCCCCGGAGTTGCAAACCCGGTACCTTAGCGGCCGCCTTTGCATTCAGGTCAGAAACCTTGTGCACGTCGTTCGTCTGGAATTGTACTTTAATCCAGTCATAAAAAATATCTCCGGGGTTGATGCCGAAGCCCGCATTCTTCAGTCTTTTGATCAGCGTGCCGAGGTAAAATACAATTGAAATGATGGATAGTGCCAGAAGCCCCGTTAACAGGAAGCTGAGACCGGTGACAAAGCCGAGAGAGGTATAACTTTGCTGCAATCCGGTGAGTGCAAAGTCTGCGAGCAAAAGAAAAAAGAGGCTGAAGAGAAAGTAGGCCGCCAGCTTTTTCATTTTCACGGAAAAGTCGGGCCGTGTGAGGAATTTCCGAATCACCCATTTTGCAAAGGGATGGCCGTCTACCAATGTGAACATATCCAGATCGCAGATCGCCTGCAGAACTCTTTCTGATTTTGCATCCTGTTTCCCCCCGATCACTGATAACAGCGCGGTGTTAATCGCGCCGGCGCTTGTTCCTGCCTGTTTGAGAAATCGGACACCCATTTGTTCAAGCACGTAGGTGTATCCAACGAGTGCGATGCCGAGGACCCCACCTCCTTTCTGAACGAGGTGAACGAATTGGTGTCCATCATTGTCAATCACATCGGAGATGATGAACTTGTCATGCTCGTGGAAATTAGATCGAAGGTCGTCAAGGCAGGCGATGATTTCAGGAAGTTGAATAAAATCGTTGACAATAAGTTTTGGTTCAGCCATAATGGATGAGGATAATAAATTAAATGTCTAGTTTTAGTTGGGTAGGATCCTGGCTATTGCCGTTATAAGTTTGGAGGGTGAAATTCGAAACCGTAATCCCCAATAAACGGATACCCTTATCGGTCGGAAGCGTTTCTGCCAATAATTCCCTGGCCGTCCGGAAAAGGATCGTCTGCTCGTTCTGCAATGTTTCGAATGACAAACTTCTGGTAATCCGGCGAAAGTCGGAATACCTGATTTTCAGCGTGATCGTCCTGCCTTTAAGTTCGTGCTTCACGAGTCGGTGGTGAAGGGTGGTGCTGAGTTTTGTAAGTTCAGCCTCCATGTCTTCCTGATTTACCAGATCAAAAGGAAATGTGTCTTCCACGCCAACTGATTTGGTGACACGGTGTGGTTCAACAGGGCGTTCGTCTATTCCCCTGACGATCCGGTAGAAGAATCCGCCTGTCTTTCCGAAATGCGTGATCAGTTCGGACTCGGATAATTTTTTCAGGTCGGCTCCTGTATGCAGACCGAGGGTTTTCATTTTGTCTGCAGTCACCTTCCCCACGCCAAAGAACTTTTCCACGGGCAGTGCTTCCATGAAGGAGCTGATCTTTGATGGGCCGATAAAGGCCATGCCATTGGGTTTATTGATGTCGGATGCGATCTTGGCAACGAATTTATTTATGGAAACACCAGCCGAGGCCGTCAGCTGCAGTTCATCAGAAATGGCTTTTCTAATTGCTTCGGCGATTTGTATTGCAGAGCCGATGCCTGCCTTGTCGGTCGTCACGTCGAGGAAGGCCTCATCCAGTGAGAGGGGTTCAATGAGGTCGGTGTAGCGCGAAAATATTTCTCTGATCTTTTCCGACACCGCCCTGTATGCGTCGAAGCGGGGTTTAACGAAGATGGCCGACGGGCAGAGTTCCGCAGCCCGTTTGGAAGGCATGGCCGAGCGCACGCCAAATTTGCGTGCCTCGTAACTGGCAGTTGCCACAACGCCGCCTCTTCCTTCCGGTGGCCCGCCGACAATGATGGGCTTGCCAAGGTATTCCGGAAAATCACGCTGCTCAACTGATGCATAGAAAGCGTCCATGTCGATGTGTATGATCTTCCGGAACATGAGTAAAGCTCAAATCTTAAATCAAAAAATAAAAATTAAAATTAGGGTTCACGCAAAGAAGAAGGTTTCACGCAAAGGCGCAATTGCAGTTATTTTTAAATTTCGATCAGTTCGGCGCCAAGCAAAGAAGAAGCGAAGAAGGTTTCACGCAAAGCAGCCAAGAGATCCGAATGTATTTTTTGCTTTGCGTGAAACAAAAAACCGCCGGATCTCTCCGGCGGCTGATAGTTTTTCATGAGGGACTTAATTATCTTATTACTGTCTGGCCGAGGGAAAAGATGTTGTTGGAGTAATTAGGATCCGTTGAATTCACCATTCCGTTCAGTTTTACGGTGATGTGATATGTTTTTGCGGGATCCGGTAATTGAAAGTCATAACTCGAGGGATTGTCAGGAATGGTTACGTTAAAAATAGGGACAATCCTTGTAGACGATACAACCTCCTTCACTTCCAGGTAAACCTTCAGTGGTTGTAAGATATTCTCGTTTATCCCGCCCGGCAATTCCCAGCTGACATGCACAACGGAATCGCTTAACGGTGAAACAGCAAGGTCATTAACCGTAGGAAGACTTATACCAGCTTTGTTTTCTACTGTGTTTTTTGTGCAGGATGATAATAGCACTGTCAGCATCACGGCGGAAATAGTTAGGATCTGTTTCATAACAAATTGTTTATTAAAATTAGTAGCCAGGGTTTTGGACATAATTACCTGCGGCAAAGTTCATTTGGGGCTGAGGGATGGGTAAGAACTCGTCACGCCCTGCCGAAAAATGTCCCAGACTGAACCAGTCAAACCTGGTCTTTTCCTTTGCGATATATGCATTCATAGTGGGTTCGAGTATGCCCCAGCGTTGGAGGTCAAAGAAACGCCGGCCTTCGCAGGCCAATTCAAGACGGTCTTCCCATTGAAGTGCTTTCAACGCAAAATCCTTGGTCCAGGTACAGTTTTCACCCGGCTTGTAGATTTCAAGTTTATAGTCCATCCAAAGAGAACCGTCTGGTTTCTTCAGCCGCTCCGTGCTATTGGCGGCTCTTTCCCTGATTCTGTTAATAAGAGGGAGGGCCTCATCCTGTCTGTCAAGCTGGATCAGGATCTCAGCCTTCCAAAGCAGCACTTCAGAAAAACGGATCTCCCGTTTATTCATCGAATTATAATTATAAAATGGCTTGAACTGGCAATTGCAATTTGGATCCACCTGCTCTTTCAGTGAATTGAAATATCCATACTGGAAAGGAGCTCTCGATCCTGATTCCTCAAACAGGATTTCATTGTTGTACTTCCATGGATAGCCGGGTATGGCCACGGTATGTCCAAGTCTCGGATCAAAGGAATGACTCTTGAAATATTCAATGTAATCCTTGTTGTTCATGTCCGTGTTGTTATAATTCTCAAAATCCGGAAGGCCATTACCATCCGTTTTGAAGGCATTTACCATGGTATGCGAAACCTTATGGAAGTCGCAACAGGCGAAATATGGCGACCACCATGGGGCATTGAGTTCGTCGCCGCGGTTGACGCGGCCATTGGTAGTACCGTCATCGATGGAATACTGGATCTCCCAAATGGATTCCTTGGTGTTATTGTCATAATCGATTAGAAAGTTGTTGGCGAAGTCGGGCTCCAGGTCAAATTTTCCTCCATCATGTTGCATGATGATGTCGATATGAGCCAGTGCCTTGGTTAGGGTCTCCTTATTTAGATTCACCACCTGGTGGCGGTCATCCTGCTCATAGGCACGGAACAACAAAGCTTTGGCGGCGAAAGCATGAGCTGCATAAGCAGTCGGGCGACCCGCTTCCGTCTGCGTTTCGGGCAATAAAGCCGCGGCTTCTTCGAAATTTTGAATAATGATGTCCCATAAACCCATGTCATTGGCCGTCCCAGCGGCTCTGTTTGATATGCCTTGGACGATTATGGCATCCTGGGCTGTAGTATCACTCATGTAAGGAACATACTTCCAGCGAAGTTTCATCCCCAGGTAGATCCAACCTCTTATAAATTTCATCTCGGCAATGCGTTGTGCTTTATTTGGAAATGCCCCTTCCTCAACGGTATTGAGCAACCGCAGTGCCGTATTCGCTCGACTTATTCCGCAATAACCAAGGTACCAGGGCCCGTCATTATTGCCAATGTTCGGAGTTACGGCAGTATAAATTTCCATTTCATACCATGGCGTCTGATCATTTAATCCTCCACCGCCTTTGTAGGAATCATCCGACCTCACACTCTGTATCCAGCCATTGTGGGTACTTCCAAATCCAAGTCCCGGCATCAGGGCATAGGCGGCGGTGACAAAGTTTTCGATCTGATCGGGACCAGAAACCTGCTCTTCTGAGAGCACTCCTCTTGGGTCAACGTCGAGCTCTTTGTTGCAGGAAAAAATAGTAATTATAGAAATAGTTGCCAATGCAAGCTTTAAATTTTTCATGTGTCAATCTTTAAAATGAAACGTTTACACCAAAATATCCGACCCTGGGCATTGGATACCTGAATCCATCATTTACTGTAGGCTCGCGAAATTCCGGATCCAATCCAGTGAATTTGTCCTTACCCCAGTTCTTTTTCAGCAGAAATAAATTCTGTCCTGAAATATATAAACGCAAACGAGTCATACCCATTTTTGACGCAATCCGATCTGGAAAATTATAACCGATATCCAGCGTACGCATTTTTATATAAGAGCCGTTTTCAATGTAATAGCTGGAGAGACGTTTTTCACCATTGGCGTCTCTTCTTGACAATGCGGGGATGTCGGCATTGGGATTGTTAGGCGTCCATGCTCCGGTTAACCGGTATGGATGATTCCTGTCATTTTGAACGCTGATGTTCCAGAAATCACTCATCTCCTTCCAGTTGTTGTACATTTCATTTCCAAAGAATCCCTGGATGAAAAAAGTAAGGTCAAAGTTTTTATAGGTCAGTTCAACATTCAAACCTGCCATTAAATCCGGGTCTCTTGAACCAAGCCAGGTCTTGTCATAAATTTCATTGATTGAGCCGTCGCCATCGAGATCCCTGTATCTGATTCGACCGACACCTTTTCCGGATTGCTGTGGGGAATTATCGACTTCTTCCTGAGTTTTAAAAATGCCATCAGCTACCAAACCATAATAAGAATTCAATGGTCGTCCAAGGATGTCATCAAGTAACCCATTGCCTCCGTACGCGTATCTTACATTGTCAGGAAGAGAAATTACTTTATTGCGATAGGTTGAGGCATTGAGGGTGAGGCGGTAAGAAAAGTCCCGGCTGGAATTTCCATAACTCAGGAGTACTTCTATTCCTTTATTGGTCATGTCTGCGGCATTGACCCAACGATAGGCGCCTTCACCCATAGCGGCAATATATGGGGGAAGAAAAAGTATGTTCGCTGTTTTTTTATTGAACCAGTCAAAAGAACCCGAAACCTTATTGTTGAAAAGACTAAAATCTACGCCAAAATCAATCTGGGTGGTAGTTTCCCACTGCAGATCCGCATTTCCAACACTACTTCTGATATAGCCAGACGGTATGCTGCCGGACGGATTGCCGGCAATTGGGTATGAAGTACCATTTACATCGGGAAGATAAATCGTCACAAGTTTCCCCATACCCAATGGCGCAGAGTTTCCATTTTGGCCCCAGCTGGCACGGAGTTTCAATTCATCTATCCAGTCGTAACGTTTCATGAATTTCTCACTGTTAATTCTCCACCCTGCAGATACTGCAGGAAAGGTTCCGAAACGTTTATTCTCTCCGAAAACAGAGGCGCCATCTCTTCTGATAGTACCTGACAGCAGATATTTACCAGCGAAGGAATAATTGATTTTTCCGAAGTAAGAAACCAGATTCCTGTTTTGATTATTGTCACTTCCTCCGCTGAACCTTCTGTTCTCACCTGTCGCCCCGCTGAGATAGGCGTAATCTCTGGTTTCCAGCAACAAACCGCTCCGATATCCTTCCATATTTTCATTCAGGAATTTATATGTCTCAATGCCACCGAGGATATCAAACCGGTTTTCACCAAATTTTAAATTATACGTTAAGGTATTGGTCCAGGTCTGTCCGATATTATGATAATTGACCTGAGTGACACCGTTTATGTCAAAACTTTTTCCGCCGGCTTCTTCCCACGCCCGGTCAATGCGCCTTTCATACCACATGCTGTAGTCGATGCCGAACTGGGACCTGAAAGTGAGGTTGTTTAAGATTTTCGCATTTATATAAGCGGTACCAAGTACTTTGACAAAATTTGGAATATTGTCTTCGCCGATTTTTAATTGGCGAACTGGATTATTGTAGTCATCCATCCCTAAAGGCATGGCTACACCTCCCCAACTGCCATCATTGGCGTAGACGGGAATATTTGGAGGCATGACCAGGAAACCGTAGGTACTATTGACGTCCCGCAATCTCAAATTGGTGAGCGTAAGATTTTCACCAATGGTGACCCGTCCTTTAATGAGTTCGTAATCATTATTAAAACGCGCGGCCAGCCTTCTGAAAAAAGAAGTGAGCTGTGTTCCCTGGTTGTTATAATAGTTAAGGGAGAAAAGGCTGGTCATTCTTTCGCCGCCCCCTGAAATCGTCAGTTGATGATTCTGCTGCAAACCGTTCCGGGTTCCGGCTTCAAACCAGTTGGTGTTCGACGAAGGCATAGTTTGAGCTTCATTGAGCCATTCCCTGGGGGTGATACCATTTAAGACAGGAACACCATTCTGATCGAAACCCCAGTCATAACTATAGATTTGGATCGCAGTGGGATCGTCTCCATCATTAACAGTTGCCTGCCACAAACCGCGTCCATAGTCTTCCGAACTCATCATTTTGGGAATTCCGGTGATTTGCGATACCCCCACATATCCATCGTAAGTGACCGATGTGACTCCCTTGCGGCCTTTTCGCGTATTGATGAGTATTACACCTCCTGCAGCTCTGGAGCCATAGATTGATGCCGAAGCAGCATCCTTGAGGACCTGCATCGATTCAATGTCATTGGGATTAATATCCCTTAGATTAATGTTAACCGGTTGACCATCTAAAACGATAAGCGTTGGAGCAGAGTTTCCAATGGAACTGATTCCCCTGATCTGTATGCCGACATTCTCCGCGGGATTTCCGTCGGTACCGATCAGTAGCCCCGGCACTTTGCCCTGCAACGAGCGCATCACATTCGCACTGGGCGTTTTTACAAAGTCATTCCGGTTCACAACGCTGATTGCGCCTGTCACGTCAACTTTGCGCTGCGTCATGTATCCCGTTGAAACAATTACCTCCTCAAGTGACTTACTATCATTTGCAAGAACAACGGGATAATTATTCGCATTCCCTAGCTGAAGTTCCCGCGTCTGTTTTCCAATATACGTGAACACCAGTGTGGCTCCGTCCGGCGCTTCGATCCGGAAACGGCCGACGGAGTCAGTTTGAGTAGAGGCAGCCCTATTCTTCACACCTACGGTCACTCCCCGGAGCCGTTCGCCTGCATCGTCAGAGACAGTACCGCTGATCTGCCGTTGCTGCTGGGCGATGAGTACCGAGGGGAAAAAACTAAGCGAAGTGAGCAGTAAAAAAAACAGGAAATAAAATGGCGGAAAATGTTTGTTAGCACAGCATGGACTTGCCGGGCTGCATTGCAGGTTATTCATACAGCTATATTTTGATTAATGATGGTCCGGAATCGTTCGAACCAGAATTTTTGAAATGACAATGACGGATAGAGTTCAAACCGACAACTGCCAGGTCGATGCTTATGATATTTGCGTTATGAAATCAACGATCTATTTACTGTTCTGAGAGACCTAGCAGATAAAAGAGACCGCGTACCGTTCAAAACCGAATATAAATTCCCGGTTTAGAGGTGTTGGGGATAAAAAGGGCTAACTAATTAATTATCAGCTTTTAAACGTTTAAGCGCCCATACTTAAGAAAAACCCCTTGGGGTCTGGACGCCTTAACAAAATGTTAAAGCCGGTACAATATTAAGCGTATGATTTGATTCAAAAAATTATTAATGCCTTTTTTTTCGAGGTGGTTTTTTCCGCTCCTTTTATTTTTTACCAAGCGACGCGAATCCCAGTTACGTCGACCTATCATTTTTTGTCCTTTCCTGCCCCCCAGAATGTCGCGTTTACTCCTCATGTATTATGAAACAGTTTCCGACCTTGGAAGTCTAAAACTATATGTATGGAAAAGTTACACTACAAAATTACCATCGATGCACCCCGCGAAAAAGTCTGGGAAGTACTCTGGGGCGATCCCACCTATACCCAATGGACTACCGCCTTCTCTCCATCTTCCAATGTTGTAAATCCCGAAACATTGATGCCGGAAACGGATTGGAAAAAAGGCAGTAAAATTTTATTTGGCGATGGCAGTGGATCTGGCATGGTAGCAAAAATCTCGGACAACATTCCCAATGAGTATATGTCCTTTACGCACCTGGGTGAGATCAAAGATGGCGTGGAAGACCTGACCAGCGAGAAGGTTAAAGACTGGGCAGGAGCAAAAGAGAACTATCGGTTAAAGGACCTTGGCGGGAAAACGGAACTTGAGGTAGAGGTTGACACCGCAGCTGAATATGCCGAAATGTTCAAGGGCATGTGGCCTAAGGCGCTGGATAAAGTGAAGGAATTGTCAGAACACTAATAGTCAGATGAAAAAAGCTACCGCGCCTACATTTACAGTCGATCAATACATTCAAGGTCAGCCCGAAGCGCATCAGACTACCCTTCAGCAAATGCGGCGCATCATCAGGGAAATCGTGCCGGAAGCCACGGAGACGATCAGCTACCGGGTGCCTGTTTTTAAAACCAATCATATGCTGGTTGGCTTTGGAGTAACGAAATCCTTCTGCAGTCTTTACACCATGAATCCGGCACTGGTGCGTGCAATGAAAAAGGAACTCAAAGAAATAAAACACAGCGGTTCCACCCTTCACTTCGAACCTGGGAAAAAACTTCCAACTGCGCTGATCAAAAAAATTGTCAAGACAAGAGTCAAAGAAAATAACGAACGTTACAATCAAAACTGAGGAGATCTTCCATCTCCCGGTTTTGTTTACACCAACTACGATGCGTTATTTTCTTTGTTTGTTTAGTCTCTGGCTGATCTCCTGCAACTCTTCACAAACCTCATCTGTCAGCAGCGAGGTCAGGGACACTACAGCACCCGGTTTTAAGCTGATTCCGTCGGAAACTTTTCTATTTAATTCCATGGTGGACTGCAACATGGCCACGGTGTGGATCAAAGACAGTTTCCGGATCTTCCCAGGCAAATATGGAGAGGATCCTTTATGGGGCGAGGCCCATGACCTGAAGTATGCGACCGGTACCAGCGTAGATGAAACCTTTGGCAAACCAACCAGCGCATTTACTGAACCATCCCTGCCTCCAAACAGCAAACCCGGAAGGCCCGGATTACATGGCGCCGTCTGGTTCGAAACATTGTACAAAGACTCGGCAGACACCAGCGACCAAACCCTCTATGCACTCTATCACAATGAAAATTACCCTTCCACGCTTCCCTATGACAGCTCTTCGGGTACGGGTTACCGTGACTACAAATGGCCTCAGGGCTTAAAGGGCGAAGACACAAAGACAGCGGTATGCCGGATCGGCATTATGAAATCCACCGACGCCGGCAGGAGCTGGGTCGACAAGGGTATCATATTGCAGGACCATCAGCCAAGGTTGATACTTAAACCACATAACACGGGTATCAATTTCGCAGGTGGAGTTGGTGATCCTTCGGCAGTAGCTAATGGCGACTATCTCTATATTTTTTACGGCGAATATGGTTTTCCTGGAAAATATGATTCTCTTACCTATAACACTGCCTGGGAATGGGAAGGGCAGTGCATCAGTTTGGCCAGGATCCGTTTATCAGATCTGAATGATCCTGTTGCTAAGGCAAGGAGATGGAATGGCAAATCTTTCAGCGCGCCCGCGGACAGCATTGGTTCGCCCATTCGCTCTTTACAGATCCCGCCCGAAGCTGGTGGCGGTCCTGCCTCCTCACCCACTGCAAAATATTATTGGGGACCTTCAGTCAGCTGGAACGCCTATTTGAATTGCTGGGTGATGCTGATGGCAAAGGCGGAAGGACCATCATGGAAAGGCAATAGTCTGTACGTATCCTTCAATACAAATTCAAATCTGGGTATCGGGGATAATTCACAGCAGTGGTCGGCTCCCCGGCTGCTGGTGAAGAAGCCTGAAGGTCATGTGCTTTGGTATCCTTCGCTTCAGCCTATTAGTACTTCGGAAAATAAAGCCAGAAAATTCAGTTCGGTATACCTGGGCCGCCAGGCCAGATTATTCTTCAAAGACAATCAAAAGGACAAGAGTCCTTATTTGTCAGAGTACGTGATTGAATTTGTGAAGTGAGTATTTTATTCAAAGCCGGTAATCAGGACATTCTCCTTTTCAACAACTTTGCGTGAAGTCATTTTATTTACCGCAATCGACCCAATCATTAAACCAACCGCAAGTATCTTCAGTTCGGTTGCTCCCGCTACTTCTCTCTGCGACAAAATCAACATTGCCGCCACCAGCGCCATTCCAAATGCCAGAAAATTCCCGCTGCGCAAAGAACCGATCAGCAATTTAACCAGGGTAAATAAAAATAAAATGATGACAACTGGCAGGAACCATGGCTGGTATTTGATTACAATACCAAATGAACCAAGCACACCCATGTAGGCTGCCCAGCATAATGCGCACTTCGGCATAACCAACACCAGCGCCCCTGTCAAAATACTCCAGCCATGGTTTGCCCTACGACGTCTTTCCGGTCTGCACTCATCCCGACAAATGATTTTCATGATGTATTATTCTAATGACAACAGGATTTTCCGTTGGAAGACGATTTTGAAGGCGAAGGCGGCACGTCATTGGCCGGGTTCTCATCAAAAAATCCAAGCGGCTTCAACAAAAACCCAATGTAGGCGGTGGGCATCACCGGGTAGTCCTCAGGCCTTGGAATGTGTGTGTGACCCATTGTGTACCAGAACACGATGTCCCTGTCATTGATCGGCCGGTCATTGGCCGCCCACTTTATCAATCCGTCGCCCCCCTGGCTCTGGTTGGGATAGTTTCCGGCAGCATAGTTTTCATTCTCATCGAATGGCGTCACCCAAACATGGTGTTCAACGAAACCAGCGCGTCTCCTCCACCAGGCATTTTTTGACGCAAAGGGAATGCAATTGTCTCCTCCCATGAACTTATAGGCTACGGGCTCACCGACCCTGTTTGTCCTGTTATGATTTACGATCTTCCAGTACCGCGAGCTCGCGAGGTTCAGATTCGCCCTGGACTGGGAGTCTGTTTCGAGCAAGGTGGATTTGGCATAGAACGCGTTCTCGAAAGAATTTTTTTCATCCAGCTCATCGGCAGTGATATTCACTTCATAAACCGCGTTCTCTTCTCCATCCAGATCAAAATCACAACGCACATTGAAGAAATGTTGATGATTCGGAGCATACAGTCCCGGGGCCACCAGGTTGCCATATTTTGGCTTTAAGTTCGGATGAAAGGCCGCAAGGGAGAGAATACCCGTGAGCTTGATCTCAAGCTGTATGTTGCCGTCCTGGTAGAGATACCAGAAAAACCCGTACTCATAATTTTCTACAGTCGAAACGGACGAGATCACCAACCTGCGCGACCGGCGAACTTCGGGTTTATTCAATCTGCGGTCGGTATGTTTCCACAGGATGCCATAGTCCTCCTCGTGCATACAAATGGCATTCTTGATTGTTAGTGGATTGCCCCGGCTGTCCGTCATGTGGGCATCAAAATATCTGATGTATCCGAGGCAGTCGCAACCGAGTTCGAGGCTGTTGGCGCAGGTTCCCATTCCATATTCACCCGTGTCAAAAGCATTCTTTCTTTTCTGGGTGTCGGTTGGGTCACCATATGGCACCACCATTTCGGACAGGGAGGCACGATATAGTATAGAACGATCCTCTCCCTTGTCTTTGTAGGTCAACTGGTGCAGGGTCAGTCCTTCCCGTGGATTAAAGCCAATGACGAAATTCCATTTCTGCCAGCTGACCTGGTAGCCTTCCACAGTAAAGCTGGGACCTTCGGGCTGTGTGATATCGAGCGGTTTGATGTCTGATCGAAAATTAGTCATCCGGTGTGCAGCATAATTTCCGGGTTCCGGCGGTAGAGGAACAAAGCCGTACTCCTCGACCCTGATGACCGTCATGGTATTCAGGTCAACCACAGGGCGCACTCCCTCAATCGGGCGCGCATATCCGTTATCGGTGGGATCGGTACGCAAAAAACAAAGCGGCCTTGCCAGTCGCATTGTCCCTTCTTCTTCATTGCCATAATAACCCGCGGACCAGATGTCGACCATCACCAGGCTGATATCATCGACTCGATATGCCTTTAGCGCTTCACGGAATTTTTCGCTGTTCAAAACAGCGGCCTCACACTCGATCTGTTCATCGGCAGACATCGTGGGCTGCACCCCTGGAATATGTTTCCAGGCGAGTACCGTTTCATCCTCGATCGACACAATGGCTTCATAACATTCGTTGACCGAATTATCAAACAGCACTACGAATGCTTTTCTCCCAATTCCCTGGTGGGTTTTGAGATCATTCACTTCCTGCTTCGATGGTTCTTTGAGCGCAACAGAGATAAACCTTACTTCTTTTCCTAATTTTTTTTCTGTGCGCAAAGTTTGGACTACAGAAGTGATTTCTTCCGGATCGAGTGGTTGCAGGGGATGGCTGATCTTTTTGCTAACAAGAGTGTCCAGCATACAAGTTGTTTTTTAAAGTGAAACATTAATAACAAGTTGTATGGCAGAAATCGCAGTATGTCAGAAGAATTGAAAAGGAAGCAATTCGTGTATGATTAATCTGACAAAGTAAATATACTATAATCCGGAGAATGAGATTGGATTTTATGCAGGCCAGTCAAGCATTGGAAGCAGTTTTCTCCTTATATAATGCCAGGTTCATACTATGTTAAAAAAGTACACTTATTAGACGAATTATGAAATTTTTCCCCCTCTTGATAAGTATACTTTTAGTGTAACCAAAGTATCGTTTCATTTTATACTACTGCATATGAACAAACATCTGTTTTTATCACGATTGATTTGCCTCGCCTTCATTGTTTTTTGCTTCTTCCAGGAAGCGCTCGCACAAAATGACCAGGCCCTCAAACCTGTCAGGGGAGCAGTGAAAGACGCGAAAGGAGAACCCATCCAGGGAGTCAACGTTGTACTGAAGGGAACAGGAGACGGCACTGTGACCGATGAAAAAGGAAGCTTCCAGATCAATGCCCCGCGTACAGGGGTACTTGTATTTTCTTTTATTGGTTATACCGGGAAGGAGGTCACCGTTGGCAATCTCAGCAATCTGAATGTTCAACTGGATCCCGATGATAAAAGCCTGTCGGACGTGGTGGTAGTGGGTTACGGCACACAGAAAAAAGTGAACGTTATCGGTTCGGTAGTGAGCGTCGGGCCAAAAGATCTCACCGCAGCACCGGTAACCAGCATCTCAAATGCACTGGCAGGGCGGCTTCCCGGCGCCATTGTGTCCCAATCGGGAGGGGAACCTGGAAATGACAGGGCAAGCATTTTGATACGCGGATCCGCCACCCTGAACAACAGTTCGACCGCTTGTGGTGATCGATGGTATCATTGGCCGTGATCTCGATGCCATCAACGCGAACGATGTGGAAAGCATCAGCGTGCTCAAAGACGCTTCCGCAGGGATCTATGGTGCGAGAGCCGCCAATGGTGTCATCCTCGTTACGACCAAACGTGGGCGAGACAGAAACTCCTCTTACTATAAATTACAATTTCTACGAGGGCTTCGCCTCACCAACGGATCTTCCCAAAATGGCAGATGCCGTCCAATATGCTTCTATGATCCGCGAAATGCAGACTTACACCGGCGTAGACGAGGCAAACAAGAAATTCACTGAAGAAGACATTGAAAGATACCGGTCGGGGGCATACCCCTGGACAAACCCGAATACGGATTGGGTTGACGAATCATTCAAAAAATCCACTTTGTCCAACAGCCATAATGTATCGCTCAACGGTGGTTCGAAAAGTGTAAGTTATTATGTCTCCTTCGGCAGCCAGCAGGATGCGGGAATATTTAAGAATTCGCCAACTAAATTCAAACGGTACAACCTCAAGGCCAATTTCGATGCGAAGATCAATGAATACCTGACATTGGGACTTGATATAAACGGCATACAGGAAAGCAGGAAATATCCGTCTACCGATGCGGGCTTCAACCTCGATGGCGCGATCAAGAGCCTGCCCACCTCGCCAGCCTTCTATCCAAATGGACTACCAGGACCGGACATCGCCTATGGGCAGAATCCCGCAGTTACAGTCACCGATAAAACGGGTTTTGACGATTCCACAAATTATCAGGTCAATACCATGTTCAGCGCCAACCTAAAGATTCCATGGGTTAAGGGGCTTTCACTCTCCAGTTATTATGCATATGATATTACCACTCGGAAACAGAAAACGCTTTCAGAAGCCGTGGACCCTCTATCAGCTGGACGAAGGAGCCTACCGGTCAGCGGGAAACACCGGCGTTGAAGACGGATCCGCTTTTCTTTCCGGATCGCTCAAGGGAACAACTGAACCGAATCTCACCAACTACTATAACGATGGAGAGTTCAAAACATTCAACATCAAGGCGGATTACACCAACACCTTTAACGGCGTGCACAATCTGAGTGCATTTGTCGCCTTCGAAACCTTTGAGTTTGAAGAAAAAGGAACCAGCGCTTTTCGTAGATATTTCGTGAGTGACCAACTTACCATATCTTGGATTGGGAGGGGATGCTGAAAAAACCAACAATGAGTTTGCTAATATCGATTCACGTGTGAATATTTTCGGAAGGCTCAGTTATAACTATAAAGAAACCTATCTTTTCAATTCTCCTTACGCAGGGATGGTTCGTTGAGGTTTGCTGAAGACAACCGCTGGGGCAATTTTCCCAGTGTACTCGCCAGGATGGAGAGTATCCAACGAAGAATTCTGGAAGAACAATGTTCGCTTCATCGATTATTTCAAGCTGAAGGCTTCTTATGGCCAATTGGGCAATGACCTGATCGATCCATTTCAATACCTGTCGTCCTTTGGTGTTTCAACATGGCTATGTTCTCGGTTCCGGCAGAGCATACACTACCGGTCTCACCCAAGGCGTGGAAGCAAATCCCAAATATCACCTGGGAGGTGGCCAATATTTACAATGTGGGTTTTGAGTCGCAAATGCTGAATAGCAAACTCACACTGAATGCCGATTTCTTCTACCAGCGCAGGAGCGAATATCCTTGTATCACCGAAATGCATCTGTACCCCAGTTCACCGGTATCATCTTGCCGGATGAAAATTATGGCATCGTGGACAGCCGCGGATTTGAGGTGGTACTCGGGTATGGCGACAGAACAGGCGAATTCACCTATTCAATCAATAGCAATATCGCCTTCGCAAGGAACAAGATCGTCGAATTTGATGAGCCGGCGAGAGTGTTGCCTGGCAGCGGCTCACAAAAAATCCCCACGGGTCACAACTAGTATACAATGCCATTAGGGTGTATCGCGACCAGGAACAGATCGACAAAAGCGTACACGTATCAGGCGCTCAACCCGGCGACATCATCATTGAAGACATTGATGGTAACGGAGAAATCAACACTGATGACCAGATTCTGAACTACAAAAACAGTTAATCCTGAAGTCACCTATGGCATCAGCATCAACCTGGGCTATAAAAACTGGGCACTGAGTGCCCTGGTGCAGGGTGCAGGTGGTACCAGCCGCCAGGTGCTGATCGGGTTGCAGGGTCTTGCGGGAAACTATTTCGCATACGACGCGGAAGGAAGATGGACGCCAGATAACATTGACGCGAGCAAACCAAGGGCATTTGAAAGAGGAGAAGCATACTGGAGAGAAAATTATGTAACCAATTATTCATACCAGAATGGCGACTACGGCCGACTGAAAAATGTGCAGTTATCGTACACGATCCCGGCAACAATACAGAGTAAGCTCCGTATGAAGAATGCGCAGATCTATGTTTCGGGACAAAACCTTCTTCTTCTCTACAACAAGAACAAGTACCTGGATCCGGAAGTGGGAGGACTTCGAATTAAAGCATCCGATGGGACCAAATTCCGGTGTTTACAATTACCCGATCATGAAAGTATTAACAGTTGGTGCGCGTTTATCCTTTTAATTCCCAAACAAGAAAGTATTATGAAACTCAACAAACAATACATCCCCATACTGGCCTTCGCCTTATTGTTTTTCCCGGCGTGTAACAAGATCCTGGATAAATCGCCCCTTGACAAGTTTTCAGATCAGGCGATCTTCTCGGACATCAACCTGGCCAACCAATACCTGCTCGACACGTACAATCAAAGCCTGATCGGTGCCGTTGGCTATATTGCCTTTGCTTCGCTGACAGATGAATCGCATGACACGCATGGATTTGAAACCGCTAATTACCTTAAGGGAAATATTTCTCCGAGTGCCACCGGTCCCTTCGGCACCTGGTCTTTTAATTACATCACTTGGGACGGCATCTATAAAAACATACAACGGATCAACCTCTTTATTTCAAAGATTGATCAGATTGCCGATGGATACCCCGAAGCGGAACAGGCCGGAGTAAAAGCAAAAGCAGAAATGATGAAAGCGGAAGCCACCTTTCTGCGTGCCTTTTGCTACCATCAGCTGATGAGAAATTTTGGAGGTATGATCCTGATCAAGGAACCTTTCAAACTCGGTGACGATTTTTCTTCTCAGTCCAGGTCCAGTTTCCAGGAAACCGTAGATTTTATCGTGGCAGATTGTGATGCGGCCGCAGCAGTTCTCGGTGACAAGGCCGACATGGAAATGGGCAGGGCCACCAGAGGCGCCGCCTTCGCACTTAAGTCAAGAGTATTATTATTCGCGGCAAGTGACCTGACCGCCGATGGTGCAGCCGCCAGCAACCTCGTAGGTTATGAAGGCGCCGACAGAACGGCGCTTTGGACTGCCGCCAAGGACGCAGCAAAACAGGTCATCGACCTCGGCACCTATTCACTGATGGATTTTGGCGCACCCGACCAGGCGACAGTGTCCCAAAAATATTTTGAATACTTCAAATCAAAAGACCTCTCCCCTGCTGAAACCATCTGGGGCAAGATGTTCTTAGCAAGCGTTGGTCGCAAGAAACCAGATCAACCTGGTTAATGGAAGCAATGGATTTGTGATGTATGGTTGTAATGCACCAACGGGAAATCTTGCCGATGCCTTTCAGATGGCCAACGGCACGCCGTTTTCGGACCATTACGAGGTAGATGGCAATGGTTTCTATCAAAACGTTTCGTCGACCTATACGCCAAAGAACATGTATTACAACAGGGAGCCGCGGTTCTATGCCGAAATCCTGTATGACTCTGCGGTATGGCAGAAAAGATTTGCGGACCTTGCCGGTCGCGATCCGCTGGGAATCTATGACAGGCGAACGCGCATTACCACACAGGGCGGACAGGAAAAGAGCAAACTTTATGGAATTGACACCCGCCAGGGACCCGTAGATCCTGATGATGGCACTTATACCGGTTACACATTTAAAAAATACCTTGACGATGCGGTCTACGGAACTGAGGCCACCAACAACGAAAATGCCTGGGTTGAATTCCGTTACGCAGAGGTTCTCATGAACTACGCTGAAGCATGCCTCGAATTAGGTGAAACCGCCGAAGCAACAACCTATATAAATATGATCCGTAACAGGGCTGGTCTCCCTGATTTTACAGGCGACATTACCACTGCCCTCAGGTACGAAAGAAAGGTTGAGTTTGTATACGAAGATCTCCGATGGTACGACATGCGAAGATGGAAGATCCTGGACGAGGCGCTGGCCGATGCCACCGGAGTGGATGTTGTGGAAACTAAGAACCTGGATAACAACACAACCACAACGACCTGGCGTCAGATCATTGTCGAAGAACGCGGTCCCGCTGCAGATAAACTCTATTGGGTTCCCATACCCATTGACGAGATCAACAGGGCCCCACAACTCCAGCAAAACCCTGGATACTGAAACTAGTTCGAGTTCTGATTTATACATCATCTGCCGGCCTGCACAACCGGCAGATGATTTATCTACCTGAATGACAGGAAATGCATTGCTATGTACATGATCCCCAAAGCTGTTTTATTCATTTCGCTTGTTCAGCTACTGGCATTGCAAAGCCAGGCGCAATCACAGTCATCAAAGCTTCCTGAGGGAGTAAACCTTGAGATCGGTACTTTTGGCAAACTTAAATCCTGGCTAGGAACAGCCGACCCATTGGGTTCTGCTGCCAGTTTACAAAAATTCAATGCCGATTCTTCTCCGGATTCATCCGACATCGGCATCTTCTGGTGGGAGGCCAGGGATGTTGAACGTATCGAAGTCGGATCCGACCCTTCAATTATACCGCTGGTTCAATACTGGCAGGACTCCTGGCCGGAGACACCCCCCAAAATGCCTTCCAAGGAAGACCTGGAGGACGACCCCTGGCAGGGTAAATGGATCACCGCCGCTACGGAGACAAGTAACACAGGAGGCAGGCTGGTACTAAGTTTCAAGCCACTGTCCAAAATGGAAAATAAATTTGCCGAACGATTGCCGGGGCCGGTCACCTACCGCCGGACACTAAAAATCCGATTGCTCTATCCATCGAAACATGCGACGATCAACTCGCTGAAGGTATATTCCGTGTCAAAGCAAAAAACTACTTCTTTCCGGGTAGAATTCCTGGATTCATCGTCCCGGAAGAGGAAGCTGCAAAAAGGCGATATTGAAATGTTCAATGGCAGTTTGAAATCCATCTCGGGTCTCGTGGCAACAATTAATTCTTCCAGTGAAACATTACCTGGCTCGAACGATGAAACGGTAGTGACATTGAATACACCAAAGGGAAAGTTTTCATTCTCCATTGATGACCTCGAAAAAGATCCCATCTATGTACCAGCCTTTAGCACCTACATCACCCGGAGCGATGACCCGAAAAGATTTTCCCTGGCAATTGTAAGCGGGCAGAAGATCCGTGAAAGAATACCCGCTGAACCTGAACAGTCTTACGACCGCGCGAAAAAAGAAATTCCCGCCCTCGACCCGACCAACAGGGTGTCCGGTGGAAACATAGACCTACCCCTCGCGTCAGATGCGAACTGGCAGAAATTTGCCATCCAATGGGGAGGAAACATCCTGATCGACAAAGAAGAAACCAAGGCTTATGACAAGGAACTGGCGCGATGCAACTGGCCTGGCTCGAATATCAGGTGGAGCCTGGGTACTGGCCTGGTTCCCGACTATGAAAGGACGAAGCAAAATTGCCGGATGTCTGTGTTGAATGATTACCTGCCGGTCATTCAAAGCGAATGGACGAAAGATGGGCTCAATTATCGCGAGGAAGCATTCACGGTTTTGCTGAATGGCCCGCTGTCACCGGATGACCCTAACAGAAATGAACAAACGCCAGCGATGCTGATGATCAAGCTGACTATGGCAAACCCGTCGATGAAGAAGGACACTTCACATCTCTGGTTGTCTTCCAATGAGGGCATCAACGGCCTGCAACAGGATAACGGCTTCCTTATGGACGAGGTCAATGGCACGCAGTATATAAGATGCTTCAGTCCGGCGCTGAAAAATGTTTCCAAATTAATTAGTGACAAGTCTGGTTCAACCAGGATTGTTCACCAACAGATCGTGCTGGGCCCTAACTCTTCGCAAACCGTATACTTCTACTTTCCATTCGTTGGGGACCTTACCGCAGCACGGCAACAGGAGATCTCGGCGCTAAATTATGAAGTACAAAAAACCCGCGTAATAGATTACTGGAGAGCAGTGGTAACAAACGCCTCCATCTTTAATGTTCCCGAAAGGAAATTCAATGAAATGTCCAGAGCTGTCATCCCGCACATCCGGATGAGCGTGACGAAGGAACCCAACAGTGGCCTCTACATGGTTCCCGCAGCAGCCTTTTCTTATCGGGTGTATCCAAACGAAGCGGTGTTTCAAACCCTGTTGCTTGACCGGGTCGGAGATTATAAAACCGCTGGAGAATACTTGAACACTTTCCTCGCTCTCCAGGGAAGTAGAAAACTTCCGGGCTCTTTCACCGGCGACCAGAAAGACGTTTTCTTTGGAACGAAAGTGGACAGTCTGAACGACTGGACGGAGCAGAACGGCTATAACATGCACCATGGAACGGTACTCTGGGGACTCGCCCGTCATTATCTTTATTCCCGCGACCTGGTATGGCTGAAGAAAGCAGCACCCCACATGATCAGGGCCGCAAAATGGATCATAGATCAACGCGCCCAGACTAAATTACTTGACGAGCACGGTAACAAGGTCCTTCACTATGGATTGCTACCCGCGGGTGTGCTCGAAGACGTGCACGACTGGCAATTCTGGTATGCAACAAACGCCTTTGCCTGTTTGGGGATGGAATCGATGGCAGAAGCCTTTGAGATGGCGGGGCTGCCAATGGCCGATACATTCCGGATTGCCGCAAAAGCTTATCATGATGACATCAGACAAAGTATTGAAAGATGCAGTGAGCGTTGCCCTGTTGTTAAACTAAGGAACAACACCTATGTGCCCTATGTTCCCTCGAGAGCACATCAGCGATTCCGGCTTTTCGGTCATAAAAAATCATCCTACTACGACAGATACAAATTGTCAGTCTACCCTACTCTTCGTCTGTCTGCGACACGGGAGGTTTTGTACGGCCCGGTGGTCCTTTTAAAAGCTGGTCTTATTTCAGCCGATGAACCGATGGCCGATTGGGTGCTTGACGACTGGGAAGACAATCTTACGCTTTCATCATCCTTGAATTTTAATGTTCACGGATGGGTGGACGACGAATACTGGTTCAGCCGGGGTGGTATGGTTTTCCAGGCCAACCTGCAAAATCCAGTTAGTATCTATTTACTAAGAAATGAAATTCCTGCCACCATTCGTGGACTCTACGATAATTTTGTTTCCTGTCTCTACCCCGATATAAACGCGCATACAGAAGAGTATCGGGAATGGGGACGAGGCAGTGGCCCCTTTTATAAATGCCCAGATGAGGCCCGATTTATCAGCCAGGTCTGCGATATTTTGGTTGTTGAAAAAAATGACGAACTATGGCTGGCCGCCGGCACGCCCCGCCGCTGGTTGGAAGCCGGTCAAAATATTGAGCTCAATAAAGCATCAACGGCATTCGGCGAACTAAGCTATTCCTTACATTCAGGAAAATTACCTGGAACTGTCGAAGCGAATATCGTTCTTCCAGAACATCGTGCGTCAAAGGTGATCCTGTATGTAAGATCTCCCGATGGAAGGCCGATCAAAAAAGTTCTGATAAATGGGAAGGAATCGGAAAATTTCAACGCAGCGAAAGAATCGATAGAGATTCCTCAGACCGAAAAAAAAGTACAGGTTCTGGTGTACTATCAATAGTGTCACTTAATAAATAAAAACAGCAAGATGAAGTATGTCTATTTGATTTTAGTCATTGCCTTCTCGAATCATATTCTTGCCGCGGACACAATGACCGTTACTTCTCCATCGGGGAAGATCGCGGTAATGATCTGGATGGAAAAAGGTCTGAATTACAAAATCAGTTATGAGAACCAGTCCATCCTTGAGCCGTCGGTCATTGATCTATTGCTTGATAAAGGCAGAGGAATCTCGCTGCAGAATTCCATAAAGTCATCGGCCATCAGGAAAGTGAGTGAGGTGATCAATTCACCCATGCCCGAAAAAAGAAAAATCATACGTGATGATTACAATCTGTTAACGATTAGATTCCGTCAGCCCTACAGGATCGAATTCAGGGTGTACGACGATGGTGTCGCTTACCGGATATTAACGCGTTTCAAAGATTCGATTACTGTCAACAATGAAGTCGCTCAATTTAATTTCCCGGGCAAGCCTGCTGCCTGGTTTCCCCAGGTGCAGAAAAGAGACGACGCGGACATCTACCACACCAGCTTTGAAGAAGAGTATCCCCTGCGAAAACTTGACAGCATTGCCGAAGGAACGTTGGGTTATAATCCCATACTTGTTGCGCCGGAATCGGGACCAAAGATTGGCATCACCGAATCTGACCTCGAAGACTACCCCGGCATGTTCCTGGGAGGAACAGGTTCCTCTTCGCTTAAGGGAGTTTTTGCACCTTACCCTGCCGAGGAAGAGGCAACGGAGGGCTTGTACCGGCAGTGGAAAGTGACCCGCAGGGCTACCTACATAGCGAGAACAAAAGGAACCCGGGAATTTCCCTGGCGTGCTTTTCTCATTGCCCCGGCCGACAAGGATCTTCCTGGCAACGACCTGGTGTACCGACTGGCCTCACCATCAAGGCTGGATGATCCAAGCTGGATCAAGCCAGGCAACCTGACCGATGAATGGATCACTGACCTGAACCTATTTGATGTTCCCTTCCGCGCAGGCATCAACACGGCATCATACATATATTATATCGATTTCGCCAAACGCTTTGGCTTCGACCGGATACTGATGGACGCCGGATGGAGCGACAACAACGACCTATTCAAGATCACGCCCACCATCAGCATGGACACAATTGTTGCCTACGCAAAACAACAAGGCGTGGGTATCAGCATGTGGACATTGGCCATGACGCTCGACAGGCAGCTCGAGAGCGCTCTGGATCAGTTCAACAAATGGGGAGTTGAATTCATCATGACCGACTTCATCGACCGCGATGATCAGAAAACGGTCAACTTTTATCACCGCATTGCAAAGGCCTGCGCCGAACATAAGATAATGATCATGTACCACGGCGCTTTTCCGCCAAAGGGATTCAACAGAACCTGGCCAAATGCCGTAGCACGGGAAGGTGTGCTCGGATCAGAGTTCAACATGTGGAGCAACAGGGTAACGCCGGCGCACGATGTGACCCTCCCATTCACACGCATGCTGGCGGGTTATCTCGACTACGAACCTGGCTTATTGAACAATGCCACGGAAAAAGGCACACGACCCGTTGCCGGTGTGGTCACCAGCCCAGGCACACGCTGTCATCAGTTGTCGATGTTCCTGGTGTATGACTGCCCTATGCAAATCTTCTCGGGCAACCCTTCAGAAGCAATGCGGGAGCCGGAGTTCATGACCCTCTTAGGCGGCCTGCCTACTACCTGGGATGAAACGGTGATCCTCGATGGCAAGGTGTCGGAATACATTATCACGGCAAGAAAGAAAGACAATGACTGGTATATTGGCGGCATGTGCGACTGGAAACCAAGGGACCTGACCATAAAATTCGATTTCCTTGAAGAAGGTAGTTACGAGGCCACCATTTGCAGGGATGGGATAAACGCCGACAGGTATGCTGCGGATTATATGATTGAAAAAGGAAAGCCGGTTAAAAAAGGAGAAGAATTGAAGATACACCTGGCACCGGGAGGAGGATTCCTGATCAGGCTGGACAAGAAATAAATGCTAACTGTGATCATGAACCGAAGATTGTTAATAAAGAATACACTTGGGCTGGGATTTGGATTCCTTCCGGCGGGGAATGCAATTTCTGAATTAAACCGAAACAGCCGTCCTGCGCCGAGACCCGTGGGACCAGGCAGGCCACTGCACATTTACAACAACTGGTCGTCCTACGATGAACTGTCCGATAACATACCACTCACCGAATCTCTTGCCCTGAAGGAACTAAATGAATTGATTCGATTAAAGAAAAGCGGAGTAAAAGTGGACTACTACGTGATGGATGCGTTCTGGTTCGATAAGGCAGGAGGATTCAGAACCTGGCACAAGGAACGTTGGCCCAATGGGCCGGACCGATGGCTGCAGACCTGCATAGCAAACAACATTACCCCGGGCATGTGGTTTCCGGTCAATGACAGGATCGCCAATGGGGATGATTTTTTCCTCGACCTCATACCGGAATGGAAAGATTCAGAAACAAGCACTCCAAAGGCACTCTGCCTGTTCCGGGGTGGCTATCTGAATCATCTATTTGAGACCCTGCAGATCTGGTTCGACAAAGGAGTAAAGATCTTCAAATTCGATTTTGCGCGATTTTTTGCCGCCAGCGAGGAAACGCAGCGGCTCTACCTTCAGTCGGAAATCGAAGCGATGAACAAACTGGCATTCTTTGATGCACTTAAGCAATTCCGGCAAAAGAATCCTGAAGTAATGTTTATCGGATATAATGGTTTCGGAGGTGAAATGGGTAATACCTATCATCCATTCCGGAAAAATGTTGACCTGAAATGGCTGGAGGTTTTTGACACCCTTTATTGCGGAGACCCGAGATTCTCAGATGTCCCTGCCATAAATGTCTGGAGGTCGCAGGACATCTACTCCGATCATATGGTGATGGAATATGCCATGAACGGGCTTCCCATCAAGCGCATTGACAACTGCGGTTTCATGATCGGGGTTGCGGGCACTTGTTACAAGCGGGCCACCAGTGCCTGGATGGGAATGTTGATTCTTGAACTTGCCAGGGGCGGGTGGCTGAATGTTTATCATGGCAACCTGGAATTGCTCAACGAAAAAGATGCAGCCTGGTTCGCCAGAACGCAGTCGCTATACCACGAGCTCCAGGAGTTTGGACTAGCTTCTACCTTCGGTGGCACCCCGGGGAAAAGAGAAGCATATGGTTTTATGTCAAAAGGAAAAAAAGGTATCGTTTGCACGGTTGTTAATCCCACGCAAGGTTTTATCGATCTGAAATTACCCGTGGACAATTTTACAAAGTCCGCACAACTTTATGCCGATGGTGGTTTCAGACCGGTGTTGAAGGGCAATACCATCAGGCTCGGACCAGAACAATTGGCGGTAATAGGATTTGATGAGTATACCGATCAGAAGTATCAACTTGGAACGGACAGGAGCATAAATATTCCAGTGGAGATAGAACCGGTTGCCTGCAAATTCGTGGAAGGTGGTAGTAATTTGATTACCACGACCATTCAGCCCCCAAAAGGAAAAAACATCCGGATACTGGTTCAACAATTTGGAACGGATAATTTTCCGAAAAGAGTGAGCGGAGGTCCTCCACCCAACGGAACCACGTTGGACAAATTAATTAGCATTATGGTAATGCAGGATGGAAAACCGGTTCCTTTGCAGATAGAGTATGACAAAATGATCTGGAGCGGCTTGTCCTGGGCAGCCGGGGAAATAAAAAGCAACGCATTCAACAATAGCCGGCCTCTTGAAATACGGTGCCTGTCAACTGATACCGATAACTTAACCCTGAAAGCAGAAGTTTATTCTGTTTCCTATCAATAAGATCTATATGATGATAAATGAAAGGTTCAGAAACAAAGTGGCGATAGTAACCGGAAGTGCGGATGGTATTGGCAAAGGTGTAGCGTGCCGGCTGGGAAAGGAAGGCGCGATCCTGGCGCTTTTTGATATCAACAAGAACTTATTGGAAAAAACTATTGCCGAATTCCGGCATGAGGGGATCAACGCAAAAGGATACATTGTCGATATCAGCAACGAATCACAAGTTACCGACGCCATAAAGCTGGTGGAAAAAGAATGGGACAGGATTGACATCCTGGTACACGCTGCGGGAATTGTTGGAATAACCAATACGAAGATCACAGAATTTCCGACGTCGGAATTCGATAAGATCTATGAGGTAAACCTGAAGGGGAGCTTTCTTATGACAAAGTACACACTGCAGGTAATGAAGAAAACGGGATCGGGCAGGTTGCTGCTGATCGCCTCCATCGCGGGCAAGGAAGGTAACCCCGGAATGATTGGGTATTCTTCTTCCAAGGCCGGGGTTATTGGCCTGGTTAAAGGAGCGGCAAAAGAATTTGCCGACACCAATATCACGGTAAATGGCCTTGCACCCGCAGTCATCCGAACCACAATGAACGATAACACATCCTCTGAACAACTCGCTTATATGACTGCAAAGATTCCTATGCAGCGATTGGGAACGATAAGCGAGGTTGCCGCCATATCCTGCTACATCGTTTCTGAAGAGAACAGTTTCTCCACTGGGTTCATCTATGATATTTCCGGGGGACGGGCCACTTATTAATTATCGAAAAAATATTTCATGAAGCACCAATGGAAGCCCCTGCTGCTCGTCTGCTATATATTTATTTTTACCGGCTCTATCATTTGCATGAATGATGTCCTGCTTCCTTCGCTGAAAGATTTTTTTCACCTCTCCTACGTTGAAGCTTCATTTGTACAGCAATCTTTTTATCTCGTCTACCTGATCTTTCCGATTCCCATTGCTTATTATATTTCCAGGTTTGGATATAAAATTGGCGTGCTGACGGCATTGGGCATTTGCACAACAGGCTCTTTGCTTTTCATCCCTGCATACTATACATCATCCTATCCGCTCGCCCTGATTGCTATCTTCATCATTTCAATTGGTGTGACGCTGGTAAATGTGGCCGCCAATCCCCTGGCGGCACTCCTCGGTGACCCGTCCGGAAGCCACGTAAGGGTGAACATCGTTCAGCTATTCAGCAGGATCGGTTATTCGCTTACTCCAATAGTGGCCACACAGTTGATTTATGGCAATGGGGATGGCACCCTGACTTTTCATATTCCTTATATGGTGCTCGGTGCCGGCACATTGTTTCTCGCCATTTTCATATTCTATTCGTCCTTCCCTTCTATGAAACCAGAAGTGGAGAAAGGGTTCTCTTTCATGGCGATCCTTCGTGAGTCGCGGAAGTACCCCCAACTTTTCTGGGGGGCGATCATCATGTTCTTTTATATGGCCGCCGAGTCCAGCACAGCTGGTTTCTTCATTAGTTATCTGAAAGAAGTGAGCGGATTTCCGGCGGACCTCACAGCCAGATACCTAACCTATTACTATATCGCCTCTACGATCATGTCGCTTGCGGGGATCTATTTATTGCAGGTGGTTTCCGCGGGTAGATTGGTAGCGATATTCGGACTGGGCATGGTGTTGATGTACCTGCTTGCTGCCTTCACCACCTCTGCATGGAATGCCTGGTACCTGCTTGGTCTCGGCGCCTTTATTTCTGTGATGTTTCCCTGCCTGTTCAGCCTCGGCATCGAAGGCGTTGGAAACTTTACCGAGAAGGGGTCCGCACTGATCAGCATGGCCATTGTTGGCGGGGCGGCCGGGCCACCGCTCCAGGGCTGGATCGCGGACATGGAGGGCGTGCAGGTTTCATACGTTGTTCCCTGTTTTTGTTTTGTACTGATTGTGATCTACGGAATATTCTGCGACCGCAGGTCTGCAGCAGTTAAACGGAATCTTCCTCTTAATCCTCAATAATACTAACCTGTTCTCCCAATGATATTTAACAGATTTGCAGCCAACTCGTTTCTAGTTCTGGTGATCGCTATGTTGTCCGGTTGCGGTGGCAGTGAAAATGCAAAGTATCCGGCCTCCGCAACGAATGCAGATTCTACCGCTGCATATTCTACTTTTACTGACTTCAATTCATTGATCTCCGCCACAAATGCAAAGTATCCGAAGGCGGTCCGGATCACCGAGGGTGGCACCCCGGATAATCCAGAATATCATGGTTTCTTTTTTTACAATTGCGCGCCTAAAGACCTGTTGCAGTTCGATCCATCGGGAAGATATATGGCTGCGATGCGCGTGAAGATCGAAGGCCGTGAAGTGTTGCCAGACGACACCGCGACCATTGGTATCATCGACCTGGAAAACAAAAATCAATGGACCACAGTAGGATACACCACAGCCTGGAACTGGCAGCAGGGTTGCCGCCTCGAATGGATCCCCCAGTCACACACTGAAATCATTTGGGACGACCGCGCGGAAGATGGAAAAAGTTTCGTGAGCAGGATCTATAATACAGAAACAAAAAAAACAAGAAAGCTTCCCCGACCGGTGTATACGGTATCTCCGGATGGCCGCACCGCACTGACGCATGAGTTTGAAAGAATGGAACATGGGGGGACTAATTTTGTGGGCATTTCAGATAAATATAAAAGTCAGTGGGCGCCAGCGGAAACGGGGATATTCCGAATGGATATGCAAACGGGAAAGGCTGTACAGATAGTTTCTGTTCGCCAAATGGCGACATTGTTGTATCCACGCGGTCTTCCCAGCGACACCCTCAATGGAAGGTTGTATATTTTCAGGGAAGGCTACAACCCATCGGGCAACCGGTTCATTGCCTTTGTAAAGGATGTGCGCATCAAATCACCAGGCGACACCAGTGTACGCACAACTGGATTTTCAATGACTCCTGAAGGCCAGGATATTCGTTACCTGTTTGAAGAGCCCAGCCATCATTACTGGAGCAGCGATTCAACCATCACCGATAATGTCCGTGAAAAAAAAGCCGACGGCAGCAGGGGTGAGCGAGCCTATTTCGAATATGCAGACAACAATACTGGCAAGCCGATCAATAAGCTCTGGTCAGCCCCCAACGGACATGACAGTTATCACCCCGGAGGCGACTGGATACTAACCGATACCTACAGCACGGACGACGACTATCCGCTGAACGGTTATGAATATCTTTACCTGTATCATATTCCAAGTAAAAAGTTTGTGGCGCTGGGAAAATTTCCTTTTAAAATTGGTGGAAAATTCAGCGACCAGGACCCCGGGATCTTCCGGGTGGACTTGCATCCGCGGTTCAGTCCAGATGGCCGCAAAGTAAGCTTTGATGCAACCTATGATGGCATTGGCCGGCAAATCTATTTACTCGATGTGGGTTTCATCATTGACAATCCGCCAGTAAAAAATTAAAAATCAAAAGTCAAAAATTAAAAATGCTATGTTTTTTAAGTTTGAGCTCAGAATTCGCTCTTCTGAACACACAAATTTTATCGTATATTGATTAATTGATTGCGCGATTAAACAGTTCCCATGAAGCCCCAGCTGCATAAGTTGCCTTTGATCAAGGACACTTCCTTTCTTTACAGCAAATTGCAATGCAACTATTTTGACAAGCCATGGCATTTTCATGAGGAATATGAACTTGTGCTGATTGAAAAAAGTAAGGGCACCAAGTTTATTGGCGACAAGGTGAGCCTGTTCCAGGACGAAGAACTGATCCTGATCGGCTCAAATATCCCTCATCTGTTCAGGAACAACTACGAATATTATAAAACAAATGGACAACTCGAGGCAAGATCCGTCTTCATTCACTTTACCGAAGACTTTTTGGGGCCTAATTTTTTCGATTTGCCTGAAATGAAACTCGTCAGGAAGCTGCTGGACAATTCTGCCTATGCATTGCAGATCAATGGCAAGATCCGGAAGTACATCATAGCGAAACTCTATCACCTTGCAGACATGACGCCGGCACTTCGACTGGTAGCGCTCCTGGAAATGCTCGTCAAACTTTCTGAAAGCAAGGAACTGCAGCCCCTGCTCTCAACAGCTTTTGTCGCGAAAAACAGGGCGCAGAAAAAGAATTACAATCCGAAAGACTCCGAAAGGATACACAAGGTGTTTGAGTTCATCATGAAGAACTATACCCACGAAATGTACCTGCAGGAGGCTGCGAGCATGTTGAATATGAGTAATGTTTCCTTTTCCCGGTATTTCAAGCACCACACCAGAAAAACATTTTCGGAGTACGTGACGGAGATCAGGATCAGTCATGCATGCAGCATGCTGATGCAGGACAATGAAGGGATTTCGCAAATCTGTTATTCCAGCGGCTTTGAAAACCTTCCTAACTTCTACCGTCATTTCAGGCGGATCACCGGAATGGTTCCAAAAGAATACCGCAAGCGTTTTCTGAAGAGTCCTATGGAATCAAAAAAAATTGGCTCAGAAGTCGGGAGTGTAGTATAGCGTTTTCCCTTTCACTTTTATTTCCACGTCCACCAGATATTTTTTCAGGGCGGCACAATCTACGGTCATCCCCAGTCCCGGCTTGTCGGGCAAATGAATAAACCCATGGCTGTCCGTAGAAATTTTCTCTACGGTAATTTCCTGGGCAAGTGCCTTCAGCTCAACAGGGTATTCACTGATCTGAAATTTTTCGTATGCAGCATAACTTTGCAGCGAGGCGCTGAGGGCGAGGTGCGAAGTGAAGGTATGATTGACATAAGTGACGTTCCGTTCGGTGGCAATACGGGTCACCTTGTCGGCGACCGTGATGCCCCCTATTCTGCCCGCATCGATCTGGATAAATGACAGGCCCGCGAAATCGAGCATCGCCTGGGCCTGCACGAAATTGTTGCATCCTTCTCCGCCAGCCAATGGTATACGGGGTGTTGATTCAGATAATCGTTTGTAAGGATTCAGGGCGCCGTTTATGAATGGTTCTTCAAGCCAATAGGCATTCACATCCTTCAGGGGTTTAAGTCTTGCCGATGCTTCAGCCAGGTTCTCATTCCAGACCGTTCCCGCGTCGATCATGAGATGGGCCTCATTGCCCATGCCCTCGCGGGCGGCTGCCAGGTGGGCCTCATCAGTTTCCACCGCGTATTTTCCAAAAGGGCCCCAACCGAATTTTACCGCTTTGTAACCTGCAGCATTGGTGTCCTTAGCCTTGGAAAAAGTTTCTTCCGGCGTGGCGCCAAATAAACGTGAGGCGTAAGGAAGTTTGGGATGCACAATTGAATAACCCAGCAATGCATATATAGGTTCGCCCGTTTTTTTCCCAATCAGGTCCCAGAGCGCAATGTCAATGCCCGATAAAGTATGGTCGGCCTGTAATAGATCAAGCGAGTTCTCATGTACAAGCTGGCTGATCCACCGAATGTCTGCCGGATCGTTTATTTCCTGTCCCTCCAGGGAATATTTTAGTGGCTTGCAGGCGCTGTGCGACATGGGGCATACATAGCTGGCAATGCTCGTCAATGGCGAGGCTTCACATTCGCCCCATCCTTCGAAACCGCCGGCACGGATACGCACCAGCAGCGCATCCTGGCTGCCATCACCAATGTCCAGCACTTCGGGCATGCTGAGGTAAAAGAAATCCACCGATTCTATCTTCATTCTAAAATTTTAAAAAGTAATTGTCAATCCCCCATCCACAGTGATCACCTGACCAGTGATGTAGGAAGCATCCGGTCCCGCGAGGAAAAATGCCACACCGGCAATCTCTTCGGCATGGGCTGCTCTCTTCAGAGGAAGGTGGTGGGATTTGATATAATTGTTAATGAACCATTCTGTCTCCAGTTCATTCACACCGTCGACGACAGACATCGCCGTATCCACGAAACCTGGCGCAATGGCATTGACAAGAATCTTTTTCGGCGCCAGTTCAAGCGCCATGGATCTGCAATACTGATTGATGGCAGCTTTGGCCATGGCATAACTGCTTGCCGATTTTTCGGCTCTTTCGGCATGAATGGAGGTGATATGAATGATTCTTCCTCCCCTCTGCATGTATTTCACCGCCAGGGCGGATATCAGCACGCAACCGTTGATCATGACATCAAACACCTTCCTCCATTCACCGATGTCCGTTCCAATAGGATCGCTGGGCGCAGATATTCCCGCACAGTTGATCAGTGCATCCAGACCATTCCATTTTTCCGTTAGCAGGACCTCTGCGGCAGCGATGATATCTTTGTCGGCGTAACTACCGGCAAGGGACAAGTGATCTCCGGGTGCGAGCTCACCGATCAGCCCGAATAATTTCTCCTGCTGGATGTCGTTCGCACACACATCGTACCCTTCCCTGGCAAATCGGATGGCTGTGGCCCTGCCAATTCCGGAGGCGGCGCCCGTTACAAGAACTTTTGGTCGGCTCATTTATGAAATATAGTCCTTTTTTTCACCCGCATAGATCCTCACGCGGGTAGTCAGCTCTTCTCCCGGCTTTAAAAGGGCGGTTTGATTTTTATCAGCGGCTTCATTGATGCTCATGGGCATAGTGGTACAGGGTTCGAGGATGGCTGTGTAGTGATCCAGCAGGCCGCCAAAGGAAGCAAAATACCATTGGTAGGGAAAGATCCGGGGGTCATAGCTGTAACAAAAAAGGTGGTCTCCGTTATTGCTCTCCATTTTCATTTCGGGAACGGGGGTGTCGTAGAGGTAGAAAAAATCCATCTGATCCGATTTCGGCGGCATTACTGATGCATCCATCCCCTCAATATCCGGCCAGGAAAATTCATCAGTATGAGAAAACCGGGAATACTGCGTGTCCACCACTTTTCCTTTGAGGGCGGAACTAAGCAGCCTGTCACCTGGCTTAATCATCAAGGCGGCGTGAAGCTTCCAGAGAAAATGCCTGGTTTGGGGGGATTCGTTTGTAATCCGGTAGTCAAGGAAGGCGGAGGGTCCCGTCGAATCCAGAGTAACTGTTTTGCTATAATGAAGTCCACTCAAAGGGAGGCGGCCGTGCACGGTGATCGTTTCGCCCTTTACTTCTGCATCAAGTGGTGTGGTCCAGAGTTCGCCATGGTCGGGATAATCAATACCATCAATATTTTCGGGAACGTCATTTGGTATCAGCTCGTCGATTGCCCCCCAGAAATTCGAATCGTAGTCCGATCCCGGCTGAGTAACCGCCAGCGGCAATCCGTCATTGTGCCAGAGAAATTCCTTCCCCAGCGGTTTGTTGACAATACTTATGATCCTGCCACCCAACTCAGGAGCCATCCTTAAGCGAAGATGCTTTGTCTCGAGCGTGTACACTTCAATCCCATTGATGCGGTCCTTTTCCATCCTTTAATTTTTTTGTTTCGTACTCCCTGATATGTTGAAGTATGCCACAGGCAAATCTGTTCTTTTTCCGGATAGGAAAAATATCATTATTCAACGAATCCTTATACTTTTTTAACCATTAACATATCCTTTTATTTCGCCGTTAAACCTTCACTTCGCTACAGGGTCCAATACATGAACAAGTAAAAACGTAACATTATGAAACAGAAGATCCTTTTTGCAGCGTTGATTGTGGCTCTCACTGGTTTTACCACACAGGTTTCTGCACAGTACAACAATAGGAACGATTACAAAACGAATCATCAGAAACGAATCCATAATGGCGTGCATAATGGAGAGTTGACCCGCAACGAAGCAAGGCATCTCCGGATGCGCGAGGCGAAACTCCGGCACGACAAGAAAATGGCGATGCGCGATGGCAAGATCACCCGCAGGGAAATGCGCCAACTGAAGAAGGCCGAAAGAAGGAACAATGTAGCTATCTACAATTATAAACACAACAGGAACAAACGTTACTGATCCCTTTGAAACGCGTATCCTGATCCCGGCCCCGGCCGGGATTTTTTTGCTATGCTAATTTCACGCAAAGGAAAACCAAGCCTGCCCTTCAGGCAGGACGCAAAGCAAAGCCTGCCTGCTACCCCCTCTTCCTGTTTCTCTTTCTCTTTCTGGTTTTCTCCTCTTTCTGTTTCTGATGCCGCCTTCGCTAAGGCTCCGGCGAGCCAAGCCTGTTCCTGTTCCTCTTTCTGTTTCTAATTCCTCACTTCTGCGTTGTCTGCAAATAGGTCAACAAATCAACAGTCTCCTTTTCGCTAAGGTTGTTCAGCATGCCCTGCGGCATCATCGACACCGGCGTTACCTCCCTGGACTGTATGGAAGATTTCGTAATGTTCACCGCGTCCTGCCCCACAATCCGCATGGTGATCTGCCTTTCATTCTCACCAATCACATTGCCCGAATAGGTCCTGCCGTCCCTGGTAGTTACCACCACAAGTTTGTAAGCGTCCTGGATCTCGTCGCTCGGATTGAGGATGTTTTGCAGAAGATAGTCAACGCTGGTACGATTTGATCCGGTAAGGTCGGGGCCGATATTGCCACCGTTACCATATAACTTATGACAGGTTCCACAGGTTTTTAGAAAAAGCTGCTCGCCATTTTTCCTGTCGGCGGATTTCATCGCAGTTTCTGTAAAAAGATTTTTGTATTTCGCAAATTCCCTGTCATTCTTCGGTGTCTCTTCAATCGGCCCCCACACCTCTACAAAACCACTGCCCACCACCCTTCTGAGCTGACGCGCCGTGCTTGCGGGGATTTCTTTCCTGTCGAGTTTCTTTTCCTTCAGCATGTCCATGATGATCCATCCATATACCGGCCTGGAAGCCATTGTTTGAATGATCGCCGCCTTTTCATCAACCGCCGCATTCGGAAAAATTTTCATCAGCTGCACACCGAGATCCCGATCACTAAAAGAAGCAACAGCGCGGATCACATCGAGCCGCAGCGTTTTATCCTGCAGCAGGCCGGGCAGCACTTTGATCAATTCCTTGCGTTGCTGCGCCGACAGGGCCGACAATGCTTTCTTTCGCTGGTCTGCAGCGGCACCGGAATTTTTGAGCACAGCCAGAGAACGCTGGGCCGATTCAGTATCACCAAACAAGGCAGCAATATCATTGGCATATTGTGCAGTCTTATCATTACCCTTGCTCAACGCATTGTACACCGCGGTCCAGGAGGGAGGCGCTTTCAGATCCGTGCGCCCTTCCATACCGCTGATCATTCCTTCCATCTGCAGGTCAATATTGGACGGCCTTGCACCGATCGATTTGACCAGCGGCTCCAACTTTCCGGCATCAACAGCCCTCCTCGAAATAAAACTGGTGAGGAGGTTGAGTTTCGAGGTCGATGCAATTTGCAATGCACGCGCGGGATCTTTGGCAACGAGTCCTTCAAGTCCATACCAGATTAGCTTCGGCAGATTGTGATCGGCATTGTCTTCCCCGTGCTGAGAAAGATTAGCGGAAAGTTGCCATGCCGTTCCTTCATCGACACGCTGTATGGCGGAAGCCAGGTACAGCCTGACCACGGCTGAATTGTCCTGCTGCGCCATATGCACAAATTTTTCATTGGCCGCCGCAGGCGACTTACGATCCTCGCAAAGCAATTGGATCGCCCACGCCCTCACATACGGATCTTTATCATCGAGTGCATTGACCAGCAGTTCTGGAGTTGTCAGATTAGTAATATGCAGGCTCCACAGCGCATGCAGCCGCCAGTCTGAGTTTGAGGCCGTCTGAAATAAACTCAGCAGGTCGGTGTTGATTGATTTATCCAGTTTACCACTGGCGGCTCTGCCCTGCAAGATCACCCTGGCCCGGCGCGCATGCCAGTCGCTGGGGCTGGTCTGCAGTTTTACCAACTCATGATCGTTCAGTTTTTCAAGGTCGCCATACCGGCCCGGCCAGTTTTTGGCCAGCGTATTTTCCGGAACGATCCTGAACACCCTGCCCGTTTCGCTATTCTTCACCTCCTGGCCGCAGATGTCGGCATCATGCCAGTCGAGCACATACAACCCACCTTCAGGGCCGACTTCCATACTGAACCCAACCCACTGGCCATTGTTGGCCGCCATGAAGTCGTCGCCATGACTCGCCACGAAACCAGAGCCTTTTGGCGTGAGGACGTCGGACAGAACAGCATGTTCGTGAATATTGGCCATGAAGATCCTGCCTTTTTCTTCGGCGGGAAATGCGTCGGACTGATAGATCCTCGCTCCGCCATGAGCCGAACGGTGACTGTGATCGGTGATTGTTTTTATGTCGTCATACACATACGGATTAAAATGCTGGCCACCCTGCCGGTGATAGATGCCACCGGGAATCACATGCCACATGTGGGGTATCACACAGGCGCTGATAAACAGTTGACCCTTTGCGTCATAATCGATTCCCCATGGATTACTGAATCCGTGTGCCACCACCTCAAACCTGTCCTTGGTGGGATGGTAGCGCCAGACACCGCCATTGATATCGGTTCCGTCGCCCTCCAGAATGTCTTCGGGGAACTTGTCCTTGTATTTATAAAGCCTGCCCTTGCCCTTTGGCTTTCTTACTTTAGAAGGAGTTGCATATCCCTGGCAGCCATAGAGCCAGCCATCCGGGCCCCAATGCAGACTGTTCAGGGTCTCGTGCCTGTCGCGTATACCCCACCCCGTTAGCCGAACTTCGATATCATTCATCTCACCCTTGTCATCATGATTCCGGTCGGGAACAAAAAGAAGATTTGGCGGAGCGCCAATCCAGGCACCGTCCATGCCGACCGCAATCGCAGAAGGAAAGGCTATTCCTTCCAAAAATACCTTCCTTGTGTCGGCGACACCGTCGTGATTGGTGTCCTCCAGTATCAGTATCCGGCTGTCGCCCGCATTTGAAAATCCATGGCCTCTCGATTCATAATCCTTGTTTTCTGCGAGCCACATTCTACCCTTGTTGTCCCAGCAGAATGCCATGGGTTGCGTCATCATGGGCTCCGAAGCAAAGGCATTCACCTTAAAACCGGTTTTGATGGTCATGGCCTTCACGGCTTCCGCAGGGTTAAGAAATTTTGCATCCAGTCCCTGTTGTTGTGCGATCTGCCACAACGCATAGGTGGAATTCGTACCACTGTATTCCGACCATTTCTCCGTCATCGCCACATCATTCAGTTTGCCCGAATAAATATAAAGTCGGTGCCTGATGGTTTCAATCTCACCTTTGGGGATCTTCCAGTCCGCTTCCCTCGCTCTGGCGGTACCAACACCCATCTGATCATCAACTCTCCAGGGAAGGGGATAACCTTTATTATCAGGGTGATCGAAAATGGCTATGTGAGCGAGGTCATCCCTGCCTTCCACCTGTATGCCCAGGTCCACCCACATCGCGCGCTGTCCCTCGGCTTTTTGATTTCTCTGTCGGGCCGCATTCACCACCTCTCCCTTCATTCCTGGTTCCCAGGGCATCCTAAGGAATAACCCACCATAATCGTATTTCCCAATAGTAACGTCTGTTTTCGCCTGCCCTTTCCATTCAAGGGTCATTAAATAATTGCCGGCACTGTCCTCGCTCATCGCCCAGTTCTGCGTTTCCGTGAGCATGGGCGCACCTTTCTCATCCAGCAGATCATACACGGTTTGCCATTTCACCTCTTTGCCTTTTGCTTCAACCACACGGGCTGAAATTTTCTTCCAGTATTCTTTTCCCGGATTGTGAAAGAAGTCGCGCCCGTTAACCCTGGTGAAGCCCCAGTACAAGCCCGTCTGATGTTTGTGATGCTCAGGACTGTTCTGCGTTAATATCCCCTTTCCATCTGGTGCAACAATTGGATGTATGTATGGCCGGTGACCTTCCGCAGCATTCTCTACAACTATCGGCTCATTAGATCCTTTCTTATAGATCGAAAGCGTGCCGGAACCTTCGTCTTCCTGGATGATCAATTCGCCTTTGGCAAGGCTGTCAATGCCGGCGGGCGGTGTATTTGATAGCCCGCATGAATTGAGAGTAGAACAAAACAATAACGCCATTGCGGGGTAAGGCAACAATCTGATCATTGAAATTTGTGGTTTGAAATTGTGTGATGTGGTTAATGAGCGTTGGTATATTTTATCACCAGATACTTATGCGTTCGGCCGGAGTCCTGTACATCTTGTCGTTTGAAGTTACCCCGAAGGCCTCATACCATGCCTCCATGTTCACAACGGCCCCATTGGTGCGATAGGATCCTGGCGAATGCGGATCCACCAATATCAACTGTGCCTCGCGTTCCGGTCTTATGTTGTTGCGCCATATCTGTGCCCAGTTGATAAAGAATCTCTGCGCAGGGGTCAGACCGTCGATCTTCTTCCCTTCGCTAAATTGACGGGTATGGGTAAATGCTTCATAGGCCATGGCCAGGCCGCCGAGATCAGCAAGATTCTCCCCAAGTGTAAGTTTTCCATTCACATGGATCGAGTCCTGCACGGTGTAAGCATTGTATTGCGCCACTACTTTGTCGGCCCTTTCTTTGAATTTCTGTGCATCCTCCGCCGTCCACCAGTCCTGAAGATTGCCATCGGCCGCATACTGCCGGCCATTGTCGTCAAAACCATGTGTCATCTCATGGCCGATGCCGGCGGCGATGCCACCATAAATAACTGCATCATCGGCTTCAAAGTCGAAGAATGGAAATTGAAGTATGCCGGCGGGAAAAACGATTTCGTTGTTGACCGGGTTGTAATACGCATTGATAGTAGGCGGTGTCATTCCCCATATGGTCTTGTCAACGGGTTTGCCATACCTCCCGATCATCTCCTGGTAGGCCCAACTTGAGGAACTCCGGACATTTCCCATCAGGTCATTTCGGTTAATCCTTACCGTATTATAGTTCTTCCACTTATCCGGGTAGGCGATCTTCTTTGTGAAAGCATTCAATTTTTCCAGCGCCTTTTTCTTTGTGCCCGCACTCATCCAGTCGAGCCTGTTGATCCTGTCGCCAAATGTGCGCTGAAGGTTGTTAACAAGATCCAGCATCCTTTGTTTTGCCTCGGGCTTGAAATACTTGCTTACATAAAGCTGTCCAACCAGTTCTCCAAGCTGCGCATCTATCAGGTTCGACATCCTTTGCCATCTTGGTGTTAATTCCTGCTGGCCGGTCAGGATTTTGCCAAAATTGAAATCTTCTGCCACAAAATCAGTACTCAGAAAAGCAGCTGTGTTATTCAGGAAATACCAGCGCAGATATGTTTTCCATTCTTCAAGCGGTATCACAGAAAGTAATATGTCCATCGATTTGAAGAAAGCCGGGTTGTTGATGACCAGGCTGTCGGAAACTGCGAGCTGATGTTTTTGCAGTACCGACTTCCAGTCGATCGAAGGAGTTAATTCACTAAGATCACTAACCGAAAATTTATTATAGGTTTTGATCGGATCCCGCATCTCCGTACGGGTGTTCTGCGCCTTGGCCAGTGCAGTTTCGATCTTCAGCACGGCGGCCGCATGCTTTTCCGCGAGCGCAGAGTCCTCGCCGATGAGCCCAAACATCTTCCGGAGATGGGCGAGGTAAGCGGTTCTGATCCCGGTCATCTTACTGCTGTTCGAAATATAATAATCGCGGTCTGGTAAGGAAGTTCCGCCTTGTGATAATTGCGCGATGTAACGGGTAACCTGCTTACGGTCCTGATCAACTTCAAAATCAAATAATGGAGAACTCAGCCCGGATGTATGTTGCTTCGCAATCTCATCGATCACGCCGTGTAGATCCACAATGCCTGAAATCCTTTTGAGGTCGGGTTTAATCGGATCGAAACCAAGTTTGTCGAGAGCAGCACTGTCCATACCGCTGGCATAGAAGTCTCCAATCTTCTGGCTCAGCGAATCTGTCTTTGCCTTTGCCGCGGCATCTTCCAAAAGTCCTTTAAGCCTTTCGCTGCTTTGCTGGCGAAGCAAATCAAAACTTCCCCATCTTGTTTTTGAAGATGGAATGGGGTTTTTTTTCAGCCAGTTGCCTGTTGCATAGAGATAGAAATTATCGCCCGGCTTTACTGTAAGATCCATGTTTGACGGATCGATGAATTTCTTCTTTTTGGGTGGAATAAATCCACAGATAAAAATGATTGATACAGCTGTCAGAATAAAATGGCCGGACCGCATAGAAATAAGTTTGAAATGATAAATTTATGAAATGGGCGCCAGTCTGTGCCTTTCATCTCATTTTTAAATACTTGATAGTAATGCCCAGTTGCCCAAGGTGATACACATCATGATCGATTACACCCGTGAGCATATGATTAAAATCTCCTGATTCTTCAGGAACCTGTTTACCGAGAAGGTCATCATTGATAGTTTGGAGAAATTCAATCAGTTCATTGTGGGTGTCAAAAAATTTTTGCTGCAGGGCATTCCAGCCCACCGGCCTAAGTTGTTCATTAGTCAGCCAGTTCTCGGGACTCGTCATGGTCAAGGTGCGCCGGCCACCTTTAAGTATTGAAAGAACAGAAATTTTCCATTCGGTCAGATGTGAAACCAGTTCGGCCACACTATGGAGATCTGGCAGTGGTCTTAGAAATGCATTGCTCTCATCGACGGGCATCAATTTTTTTTGAAAAGATTCATCCAGCCAGGCATCACCGAGCGTGAGCTCATTGAGATGCCTGATGTGTGTATTGATCAGTGTATTCATACTGCCAAAAGGATTTAAAAACGATTTACTGCGTCCTTACCTTATCAGGACCACAGTGCCCTTTTTTGAAATGATATTTCCAAGATAATCCCTTCCCTTTATTGTCCACACATAGGTACCAGACGGTTGGGGCTTCCCATTGATTGCACCATCCCAGCCTGCCTGCAGTTCCCTGGACGAATATACCAATTGGCCATACCGGTTAAACACCTGGAAGAAGTCAAGAGAGGTCATGCCCACGGCCAGAAATCGGAACATATCGTTTTTGCCATCATGATTAGGACTGAATGCTGAGGGAACATAGATCGTTGGTCCTTTATACACTTTTATATTGATGGTATCATTTGTGACGCATCCGGATGGTATCGAAGTGCTCAGCAGATAAGTTTGTTCTCTTTGCAGGATGGCTATTGGATTTGAAATATTATCCGAACTCAGTCCTATGGGAGGTGACCATTTGTATATCTCTCCGCCGCTGGCCGTTAGTTGCAAAGGCTGATTCTCTGCCACCAGTGTATCATTGCCAGCATTGGCGCGGGTACCATCAATTTTCACCTGATGGGTGACAACCGGGGACGAACATCCGTTTTCACCTACGGCATAGAGGGAAACATCATACAGTCCTTTGTCGGGAAATTTTCTTTCAACGATCTGCTGCCGCACAGGGGTAGTGGCCTGCGGATTCGTGCTGCCATCATTAAAGTTCCAATTCCATTGCTTCACCGGTATGGAATGAGATTCATTGGTGGGAATAAACGTAGATGGTTCCGACAAGCAGGCTTCGGTAAATTGGTAAGCAGCCTTGGGGCTCGGATGTCCGACAAGGGTCCTGGATATGGGTTGCGAGATGCAGCCTTCCTGTGTTTCAACGGAAAGCGTAATCGGAGTTGGCCCGACGGGTAATTGAATATTCGGGTTCTGATTTTCAGACTGCTGTGCACCGATCTGCCAGTTCCAGGTGTTAATGGTGCCAAACTCTACAGTCGAAAGATCCTGCAACAGGGTGGGGACTCCGTCGCAAACTAACAGTGGTTCGGCTTCAAACGCCGCCACCGGTTTGGTTCCCGCAACGATGCGTTTGGTAAACGTGTCCGACAGGCAGCCATCGTTACCAAGTATGTTCAGCTTCACATCGTAAATTCCGGGCTTCGGATAAATGTGTGGCGGCGGGTTTTGAAGGGCCGATGTAGTACCATCCCCAAAATCCCAACGCCAATCTACAATCGAACCGAATGAACGTGAGCTGTCGATAAATTGAATTGGCTCAGGGAAGCAGGTTTTCTGGGTGTCGGGGAGATAGAAAGAAGCATTCAGCGAAGTACAGACTTTTTGCAGGTTGGTGCTTCCTCCGGTTGCACCAGTGAAACCCCAGTACACCATGGGATCACCATGGAACACTTCTCCGATCAGGTCTTTATGTGCCTGCACACGTAGTTCGCCGTCCACTTCAGCCTGGATATGTTGCGCCACAGGATCCCATATAATCCTCAGGGTATGCCATTCGCAATCTTCAATATTCCCGTCAAAAGTAACGCTGACGGGTCCTGACAGGAGCTTGGGTGTGTTGGTATTTTCAATATTTCCATCCTGGTGAATCGCAATGTTGTCGTAATACGGGTCGCCATGTATGGGATTCTGCCAGGTGTCGATGGACACGGCAATTGACGGCTCTATTCCCTGAAAACCGAGCCCCTCTCCCGTAGCTCCCACTTCTGTGCTGATGGGCTGCAGAAGAAATGCAATGCCATCGGCCCCGGGGGCATCCTGGCATCCAAGATAGACCTCGAACTTAAAATCAAAGGGTTGATTCAGGTCTATCTTTGTCTTGTTCCAAAGGGACCCCGACTCGTTGAGCTGATCCTGTGTCAGCGTATAGCAATTGCAGGAGTTCTGGCTTGCGCTGCCATTGAGATGATAAGGATTAATCTCCTGGGCAGTCATCGAAGAAGCAAGCAAAAGCATGGCCAGCAGCCACCCCGCTAAAATGAAAAGTCTACCTGGTTTTGTCGAAGCGGGCATCGATTGAAGATAGTCAGAAAACTCTGTTTTCCGGCACGAATGGGGGTGCCGCGGGTTTTCCATTTATCCCTGTCGTTGACCGTTCGAAAATATGCCGAGCCCTCCTTCGGGGCCAATTAAATACATTCTTCTTAAATTGAGACTAACCAAACTCTTCTGCCATGTCTTCACATTCAGCTAAATATGCAGTTACTATTCTTGCATTTTTTTCAACGCTATTTTTTGAGGTTGCCGCGCAGCCGGTGACTCTGCCACGGACACCCAGCCCTGCTGCTTTGGTAAGCCAGAAAATTGGCATTTCAACGGTAACCGTTGATTATTCCAGGCCTTCGGTGCGGGGCAGGAAGATCTGGGGAGAACTGGTTCCTTATGGCTGGAACAAACAAGGTTTTGGAAATGCGAAAAGTGCACCCTGGAGGGCAGGGGCTAATGAGAATACCGTCATCACCTTTTCAGATAACGCCACAGTGGAAGGACACGCCGTTCCCGCGGGTTCATATGGATTATTCTTCGTGATCAACGAAGACAATACCGGTGAAGTGATCCTGTCAAAAGATTATAAATTTTGGGGCAGTTTTTTCTACGAGGAATCCAGGGATCAGTTGAGAGAGAAGATTCAGATCAAAGAATCGCCGATGAAAGAAATGCTCACGTATGAATTCGCAAATGACACAAAAAACGGAGCAGACCTGCTCCTGAGCTGGGAAAAGAAAACCTTCCCTCTAAAGCTGAGTTTTAATGTCGACAGCATTGTAATGGCCAACGCCGAAGCTGAATTGAACAACGCAATGGGCTTCACCCCCCAGGGATTTATTTCCGCAGCCAATTATTCATTACAGAATAAAACGGAATATGAAAAAGGCCTCCAGTGGATCGACAGAGCTATCGGCATGAACAAAACTTTCAATGCAGTAAATATAAAAGCAGGTTTACTGACTGCCTTGGGGAAGAACTCGGAAGCCGACTCGCTGATGGCTGGTTCTTTATCCACCGCAACCGAATTCGAGCTTAACAACTATGGATATCAGTTGCTTGGAAACGGAGATCAGAAAAAAGCCATTGAGATCTTCAAGCTGAATACCAAAAAGAATCCGAAAAGCGCCAATGCCTGGGACAGTCTCGGTGAGGGCTATGCGCTGAGTGGCGACAAGAAGAATGCCATCACGAGTTTCAAAAAATCAATGAGCCTTAATCCCATTCCCGCTGTGAAGGCGAACTCTGAGAAATACCTGAAACAACTTGGCGCAGAGTAGGCTTGATCAACTCCACGGGAAGACCTTGTACTCCCTTGTGAAGTTGCCGTCTTTTTTCAAATCAAGCACGGCGTAGCCTGAAATCGTTTGGTGAAAAGCAGACGTTTTCCACCAATTGGCCGAAACCGCTCCGCATCCCAGGTATTGAATCTTGTCATAGCCAACGGTGTCGAGCAGGTGCAAATGGCCGCTGACACAGGTGCGTACATTGGGGTAGGTCCTCAACAGCGACTGCACTTCGTGCGAATCGGCGTGCATCAGGCTGCCCGAAACCTGCCATACGTCCTTTTCCTTTTCGGAAAGGTCGAAGATCGCTGCGGACAACAATGGTATGTGCGAGGATATGAATATGGGCGTCGATGGGGGCGTCTCCTTCAACTCCTGGCTGAGCCAGTCCATCTGCTCCTTATCGATCCCACCATTATATGCCCAGGTTTCATGCGGCTGGATACTATCGAGAAACACAAACTTCCATCCGCCTTCCAACATACTGTAATATCTTTTTGACATCCCCAGTTCCTGCAGGGCCCAGGTCTTACCATATAACGGCTCGGAGGCATCTGGTTTATTCCACCATACATCGTGATTTCCCAGCGCATATTTTATGGGAACGCTGAATCCGGTTGTGATCTGTTTCCACAAGGTCCATTGTTTGCCTACCTCCTCTTTTCCTGTGGCAAGGGCGTCCATGATCACATCGCCCGTGTGAAATATGAGGTCCGGTTTCTCGTCGCGGGCGATCCTGTCCAGCACGGCCCTGGTATGTGAAGCGCTCAATTCGTTTCGTACATGTGTGTCGGTAATCTGTACAACGCGGAATTTCTTTGCGTCGGGGATAATTGCCGGAGTCTGGGCAAAAACCTGGTTGGGAATTATTGCGGCGGCTGTTGCGGTGGCCAGGGTATTGCGTAAAAAGGAACGGCGTGAATTATTCTGACTGGACATAGACTATGATTTACAGAAGACAAAGGTTATGGAAAACCTCCGATACCAGAAATCAAAAATTCGCTTGGCGTTCTGGTGATAGTCTTTATAGCCCTTCTCCAATATAGTCTCACCGCCACGGCTGCGGCCTGGCGCAGGCAACCTAACTTCCTGTATGCGGGGTTTACGTGAATAGTTGTGATCAGAGCCCGATCTTTTTCAAAAACTCTGTTTTGTAATTACTGCCTATCGGAAGTTCAGTATTATTAATCAAAAGATAATTTCCCTCAATGTGTGTGATACTCGATTTATTGACGATATAGGAACGGTGAATTCGAATGAAGACGGCGGGGGGCAGCATGGCTTCAAAACTGGTGAAGGTCATGGTTACCATCAGGGTCTTACCGGATGTAACAATCTTGCTGTAGTTGCCGCTAGCCTCAGCATAGAGCAGGTCTTTATGAAAAATCTTGTAGATTTTGCCGTCGGCTCGAATGAAAATAAAATCTTCGATCTCGGCTTCAATAGAATTCGGTTCATGTTCCTGCCTCCCGTTGATTTTTTCCAGTGCCTTGTCCACCGCTACAATGAAACGATCTAGTGAGAATGGCTTGAGCAGGTAATCACAGGCCGCCAGCTCAAAGGCCTCAACGGCATATTCACGGTAGGCCGTTGTAAAAATTACTTCCGGCAGCTTCTTCAGCGTCTTGAGAAAGGCCATGCCGTCAAGTACCGGCATGTTGATGTCGAGAAAAATCAGGTCGATTTTTCCGGACTGGATGATTCTTCTCGCTTCTAACGCATTACCGCAGGATGCCTCCACTTGCAGCACAGGCAATTGTTTGCAATAGTTCAGGATGATCTCCCGCGCGATGGGCTCATCATCAATTATAAGGCAACTGACTCGTTCGGACATCTCATCGTAGTTTCAATTGTAATAGTACAGTGTACCATTTATCGTCGTCCTGAATCTCCAGGCCATAATCATTTGGATACAGCAATTCAAGACGTTTTTTTACATTCTCCAGGCCCAATCCACCAGCTTTTAGTGGAGGTGTTTGCTCGGTCAGGGCTTTACCATGCGAGTTTCTCACAGAAAAAAGCAGCGACCGTCCCCAGGTTTTCAGAACAATTTCGATAAATATTCGCTCATCCGCGGAATCCTTTGCATGCTTGAATGCGTTTTCAAGAAAAATAATCAGCAGCATGGGTGCGATTTTCAGATCGTTTCCATTGATTTCTTCCAGTTGCAGTTTAAGTTCCAGACGGTTACCAATTCGCATCTGTTCGAAATCAATGAAATTCCGAAGATATTCCAGTTCATTTTTCAGGGGCACATAGGCTTCACTGGCATCGTACACTGAATACCTGAGCAGATCAGAAAGCTTGAGTAACAGTGCAGGTACCTTATCCGACTGGGTAAGCGAAACGCCATAAAGATTGTTGAGCGTATTGAAAAGGAAATGTGGGCTAAGTTGAGACTGCAGGAGTTGTAATTCAGCCTGGCTGTTCACCGCCACCATATTCGCTGCGTGGATCTGCGAATAGATGTTATGCCTGAGCAATTTGATAAATGCTCCCAGGCAAAGACAGCATAGCACTGAAAAGAGAATCAATAACAATAGTGCAATCGCACTCTGATGCGAAAGCAACATTGACCCATAAGCTGTGCAGGCTATCAGGCCGATAACAAGCACAACTGGAAGCCAGATCAGCATTTTTCGATACGTTGCTGGACGGACATTCAGCCACAACAAAGAAATGAATCGGCCTGCGTATACGCAGACGAAGATTCCCAGCGTAGCAGCCAGTGAAATCTCCTCGTCCTGCCGGGTATTGATTTGCTTTACATAAGACCTGATAAATGAATAGATCAACATTGCAGCAATAACCACCAGTACTGCTGTGAGGAACCATTTTTGTTTCGGGGACAAGGAAATGGTATTTGATTTTGTCATGATAGGTTGTTCGTTGATTGTGCGAACAAATATAGATTTCAGTCCAGCGCGGTATTATTTAATCTGATCAATGCTGACAAAATACTGCCCAAATAGCCAATTCCGCTGACCAGTAGTTTCGTCAGCAGTAAAACGGAATATAACATGGAATAGGCAATTCTTATCAGTATTATTTTCTGGCCGAAGAGTGGTTGCGCAGATTTGCTCATACAATTAGAAGATATGAGAATTACCTGCCTATTAATGCTTGCGCAGCTCCTCTGCGGAACCATCCTGGCCCAAAAAGGCCAACCAACTGCCATTAAAATAGTGGTGGTTGATAATAATCAGGTTTCCTTCGGTGGTGCGACTGTGTCGTTGTACAACGCACAGGACACCATGAATGTCCGCAAACAGGTAACCGCGGGGGATGGAAGCACTGAATTTACTAATGTGAGCGCTGGCAAATATTTTTTTAGAATTGATGCCCTGGGTTTTGAACTTTATTCCAGCCTGCCACTATCCGTTGATGACAGCAACAGGACATTACTACACCACGTTAGCCTGATAAAGTCAGTCTCAAATAATCTAGCCGAAGTAGTGATTACCGCGAAGAAGCCTTTCGTTGTGCAGGAGCCCGACAAGACTATTATCAATGTTGAATCGATGCTGGGATCTCCCGCATACAACGCGCTTGAAATACTCGAAAAAACTCCTGGAATCAGCATAGCTTCTAACGGCGATATCAGTCTAAACGGCAAAAATGGAGTCATGGTGCTGATCAATGGCCGGACGGTATATATGTCGGGTCAGGATCTGGTGGCATATTTAAAATCTCTGCAGGGCGGCCTATTGGACAAACTTGAACTAATGGATAATCCACCTGCCCGTTATGATGCAGGTGGGTCAGCGATCATCAACATAAAATTGAAGCGCAACAGGGGCGCCGGACTAACAGGCAATTTGTCGTCGAATTATAGTCAGGGTTTCTATGCCAGGATTTACAATTCACTCAATCTGAACTATCAAACGACAAAGTTGAATTTATCGGGTACCCTGGGTTATAACAACGAAACCGCCAGATACCGGGAAACACAGGAACGGACATTATTGTTTAACGATCAACAACCCTCATCATTCCAACAAATTTTAAATTTTCAAAAAACTTTGGGGCATACGTTTCAGGTAAGGACGGCCATGGACTACAGTCCATCTTCAAGTACCACCTATGGCATGATGTTTAACACCTGGTATGATCCCAGAAGGAATCTCTTTGGTTCTTCCGTAATCAGCTATGATGCGAACCGGCGACCCGACTCTTCGGGTAGCGGTCTTGGCCGGGCCAGGGACAAAAGATCAAATATCGAAGGATCATTGAACGTTCTCCACCAGTTGAAAAAAACGGGTTCTGAGTTTTCAGGTGAGGTTTCATACCTGAAATTTTGGTCCAATGGGCATCAATTGCTCAACAACACCACATTCATTCCCGACGGCTCCCGGAAAACAGAAGAAAATTTTGCCTATGACCTGCCTGGCTTCGTAAAAATCCTGACGGGTAACGCAGATTATATTCATGGGAAGGACAAGGAATCCGGGTGGGAAGCCGGCATAAAAAGCAATTTTATTGACAATGATAATGACTCAAGGTTTTATAACGTGAATGGTGAAATTTCCGACCCGGATCTCAGAAAATCCAATCACTTCATCTACAGAGAGAATATCAATTCAGCATACTTGATGGGCAGGCATACCGTAAAAAGATACGGCTTCAGGGCCGGAGTAAGAGTAGAGAACACAAATATTCAGGGAACCTCGACAGAAAATGCGGTATACCCTTCTGAATCTTTCACGAAGCGTTATACCGGGTTGTTTCCCAGCCTTTATGTTAGCCGGAAAATGGACAGTGCCGGGAAAAAGATACTTGCCTTGAGTGTGGCTCGCAGGATCAGGCGTCCGAATTACCAACAGCTTAATCCCTTTCTCTTTTACCGCGATAATTTTTCTTACACCACGGGGAATCCGCAACTCAATCCCCAATACCAGTATTCCTTTGAACTGAAATATCAACATGGACAAGCGCTGGGAAGCGGATTGTCTTATGGCTACTTCAATGACGTGATCTTTCAGACCACGAAACCGGAGGGCAATGTCTTTATCTCGGCCCCGGGGAATGTGGCAAGGGGATCCTTACTGATGCTGAACATTAATACTTCGCTTTCATTGACCGGGTGGTGGAAGTTTAACTTCAACGCCACCGGGGGCCGGATGAAGATCAATACCAAAAACAGCGAAGATGTGCAGTCCGCCGAATTGTACACGGTCAGGTTCAATGCGATCAACCAGTTCAGTCTTCCCAATAACTGGATGACCGAACTTACAGCCAGGTACCAGGGAAAGGAAATAAATGGTCAGCAGACAAGAAGTCCCATATTTATGACTACGGCAGTCGTCCAGAAAAAGTTCTGGAAAAATAAAGCCACCCTTCGACTGCTTTTTGAGGACATGTTATATAGTTGGGTACAGAAAGAAGTCATGATAATTCCCGGTGAGGTCTATTCGACGAGGGAAAACAGGTCAGACTCACGACGAATAGGTATCTCGTTTACCTACAGTTTCGGAAACGATCAGAATTCCCGCAAGATCCGACAGAAGAGCAGTTCGAATGAACAGGAAAAAGGACGAATAGAATAATAGAAAGAGAAAGAGGAAGAGGAAGAGGGTGAAACGCTCTTCGCTTTGTTGCTCGCTCTGATTCCCTTCCGCCCTTATTCTGAAGGCGCAAAAACGAAAACCAGAAAGAGTAAGAGATGAGAGGGACGCAGGCATACTTGTTCTAAGTTCAACGCCCTCTTCGTTCTGTTTCTCCCTCCTCCTCTTTCTCTTTCTCCGCACTGACTTTCATGCAGCCTTGATTTTTTTGCCCCGCTCCTTTTTCATAGAAAAAAAGCGGGATAAGCTTTTAATTGAAAAAATCCGATTCGCCCGTTCACCTCAATTAAAGAAAAAAGCGGGAATAACGTCATGACAAATACTACCTTTAGTTAATATCGTTCTGTGATGTACAAAAGATTTCCCATCGTTTCTCTTCCTGTATGCCTGACCGTTGTACTGCTTTCCTTCTCTACTCATGATGTACCTGACAATACCCGCATCACTGCGGATACAGATATGATCTCCTGCGCCCCACCGTCAGGTCGGGCACCCGACACAACATCAACGGGAAAATACATCGTTTCCCTGCCTGGCTGGGGGAATCACAATCATTCGATCAGCACCAGCAACGACAGTACGCAATATTATTTTAACCAGGGACTCAGTCTCTACTACGGCTATCATTTCAAAGAAGCGCGCGCTTCATTTCTGGAAGCATCCAGATTTGATTCAACCTGCACCATGGCTTATTGGGGTGAGGCACTGACCCTGGGCCCAAGTTACAATTCCAGTCATTTTTATAAAATGTCACCAGACATCTATGGTGTTCTGGAAAAAATGAACAGGGATAATCCCAACATTCCGGAAAGAGAAAAGCGGATGGCTGCGATGATGAACCTTAGGTACTCCGCCGATCCTGATGACAAGGAAAGAAAAAAACTCAATGAAGATTATGCCCAGGGCTTACGTGAATTATTAAAGGATTTTCCGGAAGACCCGGACATCGCAGCACTTTATATTGACGCGGTTATGCTGATACATCCGTGGGATTTCTGGAACAATGAAGGCAGCCCGAAACCATGGACCCCGGAACTGGTCAGTCTTTGCGAAGCCAGCATGAAGAAAAACCCCGATCACCCGGCCTTCCTTCACTATTATATTCACCTCACCGAAGCATCCGCACACCCGGAAGTAGCATTGGCTGGAGCCAGTACGTTGAAAGCAAATATGCCAGGGGTGGCGCACATGGTGCATATGGCCAGTCATGAGTATGAAAGAAATGGTTTGTTTGAAAAAGGTGTCACCGCCAACGACGATGCAAACGCAGCTCTCCGGAGTTATGATTCTCTCGCCTCCAACCTTTCTCTGAACACAAGCAGCTCTCATTATCTTGGTGTCCGCGCCTACTGCGCTCTTAGCGGCGCGATCTATACGGTTGCCACACCACACGCAATGGAATGCCGGGCCGCTGTGAAGCCCAACCATGAGAATACCTATTTCCAGTACCTGTACATGTTCCCGGAACTGACCCAGGTAAGAATGGGCAGATGGCAGGACATCCTTGACAGCAGCAAATGCCCGGAACAAGACTGGGCCTATGCGCAGGTGCTTTATCATTTTGCCAGGGGAATGGCCTTTGCAGGTCTTCATCAACTGGACTCAGCAAAGAAGGCTCTTTCTGCACTTAAATCATTTTTGTCTGATTCCACGCTGACTGTCATAAATATTCCTTTCAACAATACCCTCGATTGTGCGATGATCGCGGTAAAGATCCTCTCAGGCTCTCTTGCCTTCGCCGAGGGAAAAGTTAAAAGCGGGATTGGTTTTTTTGAATCCGCTGCGGGAATTGAAGACAAATTAATATACAGGGAACCCGCCGACTGGATGTTGCCTGCACGACAATACCTTGGCGCCTGGCTTCTGAAAACAAAAAAGAATGTTGCCGCAGAAAAAGTTTATCGGGATGATCTTCTTAAGAATATTGGCAATGGCTGGTCTTTGCTTGGGCTGTCACAGAGCCTGAAAGCTCAAGGCAAAATATCGGAAGCAGAAAAATTCGCCAACTCCTCCAGCACCTCGTTCTCGGGAGCTGCGCAACTGCCACCTGCTTCCGCCTTTATCACCGACTGAGCGCTCAAACGGCTTTTTCAGAAAACATATCCATCTCTGTAATATCCTGCCCTGGTTTTAGGTGATAGACTTGGATACCCAGTTTGATGGCTTCGCTGAAGTTTGACTCTGTGTCGTCTATGAACAGCGTTTCTGCGGGATCCAGTTGATTTTCATTTAACACCAGAGAAAAAATTTCGGCGCCGGGCTTACGAAGCCGCACGCTGTGCGAATAATATGTTTTCTCAAACAGGTCTTCGAGGTAGACGCCAAAAATATTGTAGAGACGTTGTTGGAATTCTTTGTGGTGAAGGGAATTTGTATTGCTCAGCAGGAAGGTGCGATACTTTGGTTTTATCCTCTGCAGCAGTTTGATCCTTTGTGGTGGAAAGTCGAGCAGAATGGCGTTCCAGGCCGCAATGACATCCTCTGAATTCACTTCCTTTTCGAACAATGCAGAAACGCCTTTTACAAAAGTCTCGTCATCGATCATTCCAATTTCATACTTTTCAAACAGGTCCGTGATATGATACTGACTGATGTGATTCCCAAAATTTTCCAGCCCCAGAACCCTGAAAGCTTCGTTGGTTTTTTTGAAGTCGATGTTCATTATTACTCCGCCGAGGTCGAAGATGATATTCCTGATTTCTTTCATACTCCGAAAATAGGGAAGAATAGAGAATGAGAATGATAAACAGAGAAGAGAAAGACTTAATTTTCGTTCTCTCCTGCTGTATTTGCGCCTTCAGAATACGGCCGACCATGCCGCCATAGTGCGAAGTGGCAACGAGCAAGGGGCGGAGGCAATAATTTTCCATTTGCGCCGCAGAATAAGCCGCCCGAAGCATAGCGAAGGGAAAATATAAAGTACCCCAGTTAAACGGCGAAGAAGACATTAAAAGCATCTATCACAGTCAGGATGCCCATTTCTTCGCCGTAGGGGCAGGCAGAAAACTTTAGGCCTTATTCTGACAGCGCCGAGATTTTTTTGTCTCACTTTTTTTCTTAAAAAAAGTAAGTGAAGTTTCCTCTCTAACAAAGGGTTTCCAAAGAATCCCTCTTAAGGCTCCATTTTCACTTTCCCCATCGCATACTCAATTCCTGCAAGTAAATGTTTTGTATAAAGCGGGTCACTATATGACTCGTCGGTGTGACCAAGTTCGGTATAGAAAGCCCTTCCCCCGTCGAATTCATGATACCAGCTCATCGGATGTACTTCACCCATGCCACCCTTGCCTGGATCATATGACTTCTCATCTATGTACAGCAGCATATGAACGGGCTCCGCGGTCAGCCATTTAAAATTATACCATTCGTCTTTTCTTTTCCATTCCTTGGGAAGATGCCTGGTGGCAAGACTGGTGCTGTCTGCAACTTTTATAACGGCTTCCTGCTGGCTGGGATGCGATCCGAAATATGCACCAACAAGATTTCCATACCAGGGCCAGTCGTATTCAGTGTCTGTTGCAGAATGAATTCCCGCGAAACCACCGCCAGCGCGGATGTATGATTCAAATGCATGCTGTTCATCATCGTTAAGCACATTTCCCGTAGTGTTCAGAAAAACAACAGCAGCATATTGCTTCAGGTTCTTCGATGTGAATTTTGTCGAATCAGTAGTGGAATCAACAGAAAAACCGTTCTCCTTACCCAGCTGGATAATGGTGGCCAGGCCAACAGGTATTGACTCGTGGTGATATCCTGCTGTTTTCATAAAGACAAGTATCCTGTTCTTTTTAGGAAGAGGGGCCGCGGACATAAGACATAGCAGTGCGATCGCGCAAAATATTGATTTCATATGGCTTGAATGTTTGATTTGATTAATTGAGTACACCTTTGATCGACTGAAGAAGCTGATCCCTGGTGAAAGGCTTGGTCAGGAACTTGTCCGCCCCGTTTTCGATCGCAACATCACTTGCGGATGGATCAAAACCAGAGATCATCACCACTTTCACCAATGGATAATTTTTTTTAATAAACTGAACAAAATCCACACCAAATCCATCCGGGAGTTTATTATCCAGCAATACTACGTCCGGTGCGGTTTCAGTTAGATATTCCTTTGCCTTGGCAAGTGATTTGACGTGATCTATTTCCATTTCCTTTCCGTCCAGTAAAATATTCAGCAGTAGACACATGTCGGCTTCATCTTCGATGATCAGCACTTTTTTGAGTTTGGGTTTTTGAACAGACGCGTTTGGCATAAACAATTTTTTAAAACTTGGGTCAACGCATAAAATTACGGCTGTTTCGGGTCACTTTTATATTTATCGTCAGACAACCATGAAAGCCAACCGCGTTTCCTTCACTACGCCTGCCGTGCGGGACGACCTGGTTCGCGGCCTAAATGAAATCAGATCCGGTCGCAAAAATGCCTGATTTTGGTCGTGTTCGCCCTGTTTTTGTGAAAAAGAGGCTTCTATCTTTACAGAACAAAAAACAACAATTATGGAAACTATCAATCGCACCAGGATCACAGTTGAAACAACTGTAAATGCTCCAGTCGAAAAAGTATGGAATGCTTTCAGTGAGCCCGAACACATCGTCAAATGGGCGCAGGCTTCCGACGACTGGCATGCCCCCAGGGCAACAAATGACTTGCGCGAGGGCGGATCCTTCTCCACCACCATGGCAGCCAAAGATGGCAGCTTCAGCTTTGAGTTCGGGGGCATCTATGACAAGGTAATTCCGAACAGCCTGATCGAATACACGATCGGCGATGGCAGGCAGGTAACAGTGAATTTCAGCGCCGATGGAAAAACTACCCGCGTGGTAGAAACCTTTGAAGCCGAAGATCAGCATCCTGTTGAAATGCAGAAGGGAGGATGGCAGGCTATTCTCGATAATTTTAAGAAGCACACCGAGTCGCTTGCCTAGCCTCAATATTTCAGCGTTGCCGGCAACCTTGTGGACGAACTTACGTATATTCATTACGAGAGTGCTAACCCATCCATTTCCCGGTTTTTCATCCTTTTCGGCAGCATCGAACAATGAGGCGTATACTCCTACTCGCATATGTGTTTCTGGCATTCGCTACCCTTGCCCGTGCCGATCACATTACCGGTGGTGAGATATTCTACCGGTTCACCGGGATGGACGGGTCAAACTATAATTATAATATCACCGTCCGGTTGTACATGCTTTGTTCATCGGACCGCCAATTAGAAAATCCGAATACTTTCTCCATCTTCAACAAAGCAACAGGAGAAAGAATCAGAGATTATGCAGTTAGCCTGAACGGGCCCATTGACAACAACCTGAACAATTCGAATCCCTGCATCACCAACCCGCCCCCGGTTTGTTTTCGCATCGGCACCTATACTTTCAGCGCCACCCTGCCGGCTTCAGCGGAAGGTTATGTGATCGCCGCGCACGTAGTATTCAGGGTCGATGGTATGAAGAATCTTTACGAAGGATACAACCAGGTAGGAGCAACGTACACCGCAGAAATTCCAGGTAACGGCCAGCCAGGCTGGACAGTGAACAGCAGCGCCCATTTCCAGAGTGATGACCTGGTGATCATCTGTGCCAACAATAAATTCTCGTATGATTTCAGTGCCTCTGATGCAGACGGGGATCAGTTACGGTATTCACTTTGCAGCGCCTATCAGACTTCGGGAGGCGTCAGGCCCGGCGAGAGCTCCCCTCCACCGGCGCCCCCCTATTCATCTGTGCCGTACGGCAATGGTTATTCAGGAAGTGCCCCTTTTGGAGGGAATACAAGGATAGATCCGGCAACGGGTGTCGTCACGGGCATAGCGCCCGATGAGGGCACCTATGTTCTTACTGTTTGCGTGGAAGAGATCAGGGAGGGACAGGTGATTGCCACCCAGCGGAAAGACCTTCAGATAAATATCGCATCATGTGATGTGGCGGCATCGTCATTGCTCCCCGAATACCTGCTTTGCAGCAACAGCACCACGCTGAATGCGAAAAACCTTTCCACCAGCCGGCTGATCAGTACATACAATTGGACGGTGTTGAGAGAAAGCGGTGAAGAAATGTACACTTCTTCATTGCCCCAGATGTCGTACAACTTCACCGACACCGGCATCTATGTGCTGCGCCTGGAAATTAACAAGGGCGCTGCCTGTGAGGATAGTTCCGAATCGCTGGTGAGGGTCTATCCAGGTTTTGAACCAGGGTTTACTACCGGTGGAAGCTGCATATCCCGTCCGGTCCAGTTTACGGACACCTCGAGGTCCGCCTATGGAGTGGTGAGTTCCTGGCACTGGGATTTTGGCCAGGGCACAGTTTCCCCGGATATTGCCGCCGAGCAGCATCCTTCCTTCCAATATATTGCCTCGGGCAACAAGATGGTGACGCTTGTTGTTCAAAATTCGAATGGATGCAGGGATACGGTGAACAAAACCATTGTCGTTTTCGACAGGCCGCCGATCGACCTTGCTTTTCGGGATACCCTGATCTGCCCGCCGGACGCCTTGCCATTGCAGGTTTCAGGCAACGGCGCATTCAGTTGGCAGACCAATCCTACCCTTTCTGATCCTACTAGTGACCGGCCCGTCGTAAACCCGTTGACGAATACCACATATTATTGTAACATTGGAAGACGATGGTTGCGTAAACACGGATTCGGTTCGGGTTCGCGTAGTCGACCATGTTAGTCTGACCGCGATGCCCGATACGGTTATCTGCCTGGGCGACGAGATCCTGATGCATTTAAATTCGGATGCGTTGAAATATGTGTGGACTCCTTCTGAAACGCTTAGCGACGCCGGCGCCATGCAGCCTTTTGCCCTTCCTACCGCCACAACTATCTATGAAGTGCGCGGATTTATCAGTCAGTGTGTTGCCAGCGGGTTGGTGCAGGTGAATACTGTCCCCTACCCCGTCACCGACGCGGGGCCAGATACGCTGATCTGCTACAATACATTTGCCTCATTGCATGCGAGCACCGACGGAAGCAGTTATTCTTGGGTCACGGATCTTACGCTCAACTCCGCGGAAACACTGGATCCAATAGCAAGGCCGCGGACTACCAGGGAATACATCTTTCAGGCATTCGATACCAGGGGTTGCCCCAAACCCGGACTCGATACGGTGGTAGTCGCAGTGCTCGACAAGATCACCCCGTCAGCGGGCAATGACACCACGGCCGTTGTTGGTCAGCCGTTGCAAATGAAAGCCAGCGGTGGCACCTTTTATCATTGGTCTCCTTCGCTGTCTTTATCCGCTGCCGACATTGCCGACCCGATTGCTACGTTTACTGATGCGGGAGAGGGTCTTCGCTTCCCATACAAGGTGATGATCTCGAACGAGGCGGGATGTGTGGACTCGGCTGCTGTAACCGTGCAGGTCTTTGCAACTGCACCCGACGTATTTGTTCCGAATGCTTTCACGCCAAACGGTGATGGTGTGAATGATTTCTTCCGTCCGCTCTCCGCGGGCATCAGCCGGGTAGAATTGTTCCAGGTGTTCAACCGTTGGGGGCAGCTGGTATACAGCGGTACGGGCACACATAGTCAGGGATGGGATGGGAGTTACAGGGGCAAACCGCTGGATTCCTCAACATTTGTTTGGGTGCTGAAGGCAAAGGATTACACGGGCATGACCATCATCAAAAAAGGTACGGTCACGCTTGTGCGATAACCAACTTTTATTCAGTCAAAGCCTTAAGGGCGCAAGGCGCAGCGTCATTCTTCTCTTTACACAAAACCCTGGCATGCAATGAAAATGAAGTATTTTTATTGAAAGCTTCTTTATGAATTCCCTTCCAGTCTTCGGCCTTGCTGTTCTCCTGCTTGCCTTTAGTCCCGCGCACAATGAAAAATGGAGACCGCTGTTCAACGGCAAAGACCTAAGTGGCTGGGAGACCTTTCTGGGACCGGGGTTTGACAGCGAAGGCAAAAAAATCACCGCCACTCCATTTGGATTGAACAATGATCCGCAGAAAGTTTTTACTGTAGTATCGCTTGACGGAGAAAAGGTCATCCGGATCTCAGGAGAATATTTCGGAGCCATTACATCGAAGGAAGAATACAACAATTACCACCTTCAACTAAAGTTTAAATGGGGACAGAAAACCTGGCCCCCAAAGATTGGTAAGAAGAAAGACAGTGGTCTGCTCTATCATGCAATTGGTGCAGATGGTGCAGATGGAGGCTTCTGGATGCGTTCCCAGGAATTCCAGATCGAACAAGGCAATTGCGGAGATTACTGGGGCGTAGCTCATGGTTTCGAAACGATTCCGGCAACGAAGGCCACAGACGACACGTACGTATATGACCCCGCCGGGGAGCCTATGGATTTCGGTGAACAGACTCCGGCCGGAAGACACTGTATCAAAAAAGGAGATGCTGAAAATCCCGAAGGACAGTGGAACACGCTTGATCTTTATTGCCATGGCGACAGCAGCATTCACGTAGTCAATGGAAAAGTAATGATGGTCCTCCTGAAATCGCAACAATGGGATAACGGTGAGGCCAAACCGCTGACCAGGGGTAAGATCCAGGTCCAGTCCGAAGGCGCCGAGGTGTATTACAAGGATATCCGGATCCAGGGAATTCACAGCCTGCCCGTTGACTTGCTTCCAGCGTAAGAATCAAAGTTCTTTTTTCAGCACTTCCCACACATTTTCCGCCACAATGCGGTGTCCTTCTTCCGTAGGATGGATGCCATCGCGCTGGTTCAGACTAGCTTCACCTCCCACTCCCTTAAGTATAAACGGGATCAGGCCGATCTGATTTTTTGTCGCCAGGTCGGAATAAAGTTCCCTGAACTCTCTCGTGTATTTGACGCCCAGGTTAGGCGGTATCTGCATGCCGGCAAGGATGATCTTTGCGGAGGGGTATTTCTTTTTTACTTTATCGATGATCGACTGCAGATTTTTCCTCGTCTCCGCGATCGGGATACCCCTGAGTCCGTCATTTCCACCTAACTCGAGGATAAAAATGGAGAGGGCCTGATTCAGGATCCAGTCGATCCTGCTATTGCCACCAGCGGTGGTCTCTCCGCTTACACCGGCGTTGACGACTTTATACCCCAGCGATGCAGAATCAATTTTTGCCTGGATCAATGCAGGAAAAGCCTGTGAAGGATCCAGCCCATAGCCCGCGGTCAGGCTGTTACCAAAAAATACGATCATTCTTTCCGCCTTTGCCAGTGTGTCAACCCGCAGGACCGCTTTGCCGCTATCCTCACCCGCTCCCTTCGTTTGTGCAGGCTGATCGCCGCATGCCATATTGATCATCACGACAATCAGGATCCCCACTACCTGGCTTATGTTTTTCATACTCCTCTATGTTTTAACGATGACCTATTTTTACTGTCATTGAAAGTAGGTGTAAATCGTAAAACTAAAAAGGCGAATGGATCCGATACTGACATTGAACGGTGTGGCAAAATCTTATAAAAGCGCAGGACATGAACTTACGGTTTTGCGCGACATCAGTTTTTCTGTGGACCCCGGTGGTTCCATGGCCATTGTCGGACCATCCGGCAGCGGGAAAACCACATTGCTGGGACTGAGCGCGGGCCTGGACAAGGCCAGCGCCGGATCGGTGCATCTAAATGGCGTTTCAATTAATGAGATGAATGAGGACGAACGCGCGAGGTTAAGGAATCAGTACGTCGGTTTCATCTTTCAGAATTTTCAGCTGATGCCCACTCTGACAGCGCTGGAAAATGTGATGGTGCCCCTTGAACTTAGGCGTGAGAAAAATATAAAGCCGAGGGCCGTCGAGCTCCTGGGCAAAGTAGGGCTGTCGGAACGGATGGACCATTACCCGGTACAATTGAGTGGCGGCGAACAGCAGCGCGTGGCTATGGCCAGGGCCTTTTCCACCAGCCCGAAATTGCTTTTCGCTGATGAACCAACCGGCAACCTTGATGAAGAATCCAGCGAAAATGTCGTTAAACTTTTGTTTGGTCTCAACCGTGAAGCTGGCACCACGCTGATCATTGTAACGCACAACCAGGAATTGGCTTCGAAGACACAGCGGATACTCAGATTAAAAGCAGGACGAATTGTTTCAGATGAAAAGACCCATGCAGCCAGCATCTAAGCCGCCATTTACATGGATAATTCTCATGGCCTGGCGCGACAGCAGGCGAAGCAAGTCGAGATTGTTGCTTTTCGGCTCATCCGTGATCCTTGGTATCGCTGCTCTTGTAGCCATCTACTCACTGGGCGACAATCTCAAAATGAATGTAGACCAACAGGCATCGGAACTCATCGGCGCCGATCTTGAGATCTCCGGCAATTCCCTTCCCCCGCCTGCTATACAATTAAAGGTGGATTCTCTGCAAGCCAGGACTTCTGTTGAAAGAAGTTTTGCCTCGATGATCTATTTCCCGAAATCAAAGGGATCGCGGCTGGTGCAGGTCAGGGCCCTGGAAGGCGGATTTCCTTATTATGGCAGACTGGCCACTGTTCCTGCAGCAGCAGCTGAGGGTTTTAAAAAAGCCCAGACGGTACTGGTTGACAGAACACTGATGCTTCAGTTTCGCGCCAGGGTTGGAGATTCCGTACAGGTGGGCAATCTAACATTCAGGATAGCGGGTACGCTGCTGAAAGCTCCGGGCCAAACCGGCCTTGGTGCATCGGTTGCGCCTGTGGTCTATATGCCGCTTAAATGGCTGGATTCGACCGGACTGATGCAGAAGGGCAGCCGGGTCAACTATTCATACTATGTAAAATTCGGGGCCGCAACTAATGTACAGCGATTCGTCGATAGCCTGGGTCCGCGATTGGAATCAGCGGGCTTTGACCTTGAAACTGTCGAAACCCGGAAACGGGGCACGGGACGATCTTTTGAAGACCTCAATCGTTTCCTTGAACTCGTCGCTTTCATTGCCCTGTTGCTGGGTTGCATTGGCGTGGCCAGCGCGATACATATTTATGTTAGGGAGAAGATCAGCATGATCGCGCTTTTGCGTTGCCTGGGTACGAGTTCCCGTGAGGCCTTCCTCATCTACCTCATGCAGATCCTGGGAATTTCCATAGTCTGTTCTCTCGCGGGAGCCGCATTGGGAACACTGATACAGCAGCTGCTGCCCATGATCCTTGGCGATTTTCTGCCGGTGACAATTACCACCACGTTATCATGGGGAGCGATTGGGCAGGGAATACTGATCGGGGTGATTATATCCATATTGTTTGCACTTTTGCCGCTGATATCAATCCGCCGGATCTCACCACTAAACGTTCTTCGAATGTCCTTCGACGGTAGTAATCTTTCGCGCGATCCAGCCAGGTGGCTTTTATATATCACAATTGCTGTTTTTCTTTTCCTGTTGATGAATGTGAGGATCAGCAACTGGCAGCGCACCGCTGTATTACTTACGGGGATACTAATAGCCATGCTGGTGCTAACCGGTGTTGCCTGGCTACTCACCTGGTCGGTCCGCCGATTTTTTCCTGCATCATGGGCATATGTATGGCGGCAGGGACTGTCGAATCTATACCGGCCGAACAACCAGACCCTGCTGCTCATCACTTCCATTGGATTTGGAACCGCTTTCATCTGTACGTTGTTTTTCATTCAGGGCATCCTGATCAACCGGGTGAAAATTTCTTCTTCCGCGGATCAGCCTAATGTTGTACTATTTGACATTCAGAACGAACAGCGGGAAGGTGTGATCTCTTTGGCGAGAAAGCAGGGACTCCCGCTCAGCCCCACAGTGCCGATTGTAAATATGAGGCTGGAACAGTGGAATGGAAAAACCGCGGCTGATGTGGTTGAAGATACCAGCCTGGACATGAATTCCAGAATGTTCAGCAGGGAATATCGGGTCACCTACCGCGACACGCTTACACCTATGGAAAAAGTGACAGCAGGAGAATGGAGGGGCAGTGTTATTCAACCATACAATCAAGTATATATTTCGCTTGAGGAGCGGTTTGCCAAACGAATCGGAGTGAAACTTTGGGACACTCTTCAATTCAACGTACAGGGTCTGCTGATATCGACAGTGGTCAGTAGTTTGCGGATCGTAGACTGGAACAGGATCTACACAAATTTTGTGGTGGTGTTTCCAAAGGGGGTACTCGAAAAGGCGCCGCAGTTCCATGTGTTGCTTACCAGGGCATCAACACCGGAAGTTTCTGCGTCTTTTCAGCAGTCGGTCGTCACGCAATACCCAAACGTTTCCATCATCGATCTCAACCTTGTACTGAGTGTGGTTGATGACTTGCTCAGCAAGATTGCATTTGTAGTGCGTTTCATTGCCGGGTTCAGCATCATCACGGCCCTGGTGGTCCTCATCGCTTCAGTACTGATCAGCCGATACCAGCGAATGCAGGAGAACGTGTTGCTACGGACTCTTGGGGCAAGCGGCAGGCAGATCTTCACCATCACGGCCATTGAATACTTTTTATTGGGACTGCTGTCGGCACTCACAGGGCTGGTGATTTCACTGGCGGCAAGCTGGTGCCTGGCGCATTTTGCATTTGACACCGTGTTCACTCCCGCCCTCCTCCCTGCGCTGGCCATTGCAGCAGCCATATGCCTGGTTAGTTTAACCATTGGCCTGGTTAATAGTCGGGGAGCGTTGCACAAACCGCCCATGACTATCCTGGGAGAAATTTAAAACCGCCCGACTAACATAGACCTCTCAATCACCAGATATGAAACTTTTTTTTCTTTTGATCCTTGTATTTCTGATCAGTGCGGCGATCGGCAAAGCCAGTACCGGCAACTGGAAGCTCTTGTTTAGCGGCAATCTGGCTATGTGCCTGATGTTGTGTTTGACAGCATTCGGACATTTCAAATACCCTGCCGGCATGGCCATGATGGTACCAGCCTTTATTCCTTTCAAAGCCGGTATTGTTCTGGTTACCGGCACTGCCGAAATCTTATTGGGTATAATGCTCCTTTTTCCCGGGTTGAGGCAGGTCGCCGGCATCACCCTGATCATCTTTTTTGTGTTGATGCTTCCGGCCAATATCTATGCGGCTTTGAATCACGTCAATTTCATGAATGTTTCAAAGAGCGGCCCGGGTGTCAGTTATCTTTGGTTCAGGGTGCCATTGCAGATAGCTTTTATCGCCTGGGTTTATTTTTTTTCTGTAAAGCCTTTGTTTAGTTAGCGGGGGTCTTCAGCTTTATGTTCTGGTATTCTTTCATCACCTGCGCCACTCCTTCTTCAGCAGCGACTGATGCAAATCCCTCCAGCGGTTCATAGCTGAATCTCAACTGCCAGGTTTTCACCGTCTACAAGATCCACCTGATCGAAGTCGACTATCAGCTTATTATTCTTGTTGATAAACCTGGATGATATTTTTTTGCCTGCAGCAGTTACAACCACATTCCTGGCCGCCGTTTCCAAGCCAAATTCCAGCTGCCTGAGAGCAAGGGCTCCATATCTCAGACTGATGACATTCACCTGCTTTGTTCCCTGTCTTTTCTGTTGGATATTTCCCCACCCCTCGGCTGCGTTGAAGAAACTGGTGAAATCCGCTGCCTTTATTTTTGGATCATAAGAAAGGATCTTTTCCGGGCCATTGTAGTAGTAATCCTGCACGGCCATCATCACTCCCCACGAAGCCATCGCCCTGGCATAGTGGTCGCCACATTCGATCTCATTCCAGGGGTTGTGTTTTTCCGGACTGTACCGTTCATCCACCGACCTGATCAAAGAAAGGCCCTCCTCAGTCATTCCCTCGTAGATCATGTTAGTCGCAACCTGGTATTCTATCCCGGTCCAGACTTCATCACGGTAACGTACACCTGTTTCACCCATGTGTGGCGAATAAGGCCAGGTGCACACCAATAGGCCGGGTTCGCCCTTGTCGGCATAAGTTCTCTCCGGGGGATGCACACTGTTCTGCACACCCACGTCCGCCGTCCAGTTATACTTCCAGATCGATTGAAGAGCTTTCTGTACCTTCTCTCTCGGATACAGGTAACCGAGATTATTCAGGTGATTCCAGGTTTGTCCGAACAGCTGATCGCTCAGGCATCCGGTGGCATACTGAAATTCCGGGTGCTCATTGAGGTTCACATCCTGAACAAAATATTCACCATTCCATAATTTCTTCACAGTGTTTTCGGATCCCGCTTTCGCGATCATTTCACATCTGGTGGCGAATGCTGAGTCGTTCATGATCCCTGCCATTTTTGCCGCCGCCTGCAATGCGGCCAGGTAGAGGGAGCCCACATAAGTGTTGGCACCATAAAACGCAATGTCGTAGGTGTTGGCCTGTTTCTTTTCGATCAGGCCATCCTCGTTCGCATCTTCATTGATGATGAATTCTGTCGCTCTTTTTATCCTGTCCCAGTTTCTGCGGAGGAAGAGTTCATCTCTGCTATTCAGGTGCTCGCGGTATCCCTTCAGGATCGCACCGGCATGACCATCGATGAGCACGCCACCCCAGCCGTTCCTTGCCAGCACCGACCCGTCTTTCTGGAACGATTCACCGAAGTCCGTCTTTTCGCGGATGTTTCTTTCCAGCGAAGGAAAGAAACGGGAAAGCGCCTGTTCATAGTTCCATACGTGGGTACAGGTGCCTACGCAGGAGCCCACTCCTTCCCAGGCCCAGAACTTGTCATTAGCCCACCACTGACAGGTTTCGGTGGCGAGGATGGACAAGGGCATGAGTGTTCTCTTTACAAGCCAGTATGGAAGGGTGTTGTTTTCATAATAAGTCTTGTGAAACCGCATGGTTTCATCAGTCAGCCTCCGGAAATTATTCTTCAGGTGTTGCGCCACATTCCTTGAGCTGCTGTACCAATTGCTGTACATGTTGCCGATGATGGTGCCCTGGTCGCTGGGCAATACCTGGTTCCAGTCGTTCGGGATGATATCGGTGACATCACTGCCAAAATAATAAGAGGGGCGGTTGGGGAAGTACCAGGTAAGCAGAAAGTCCACCGTACGACTCTCCCCGGGTTTCAAAGTCATGTTCGTGCCGATCGAACCAATAAGTGGCGTACCAACGGGCTTAGAGGCCTCCGCGGATTTACTTTTGTCACCCGCGCCACTGTAATCCGCGTCGCCCGAAAATTCGTTGCTGAGAATACTCAGGGAAAGGTTACCGAAATAGGGATGGCTGCCGGGGAAGTACTTTGGTTTGGTGATGGGCTTGTCGCTGAAGCTAATGTCATCCACGTTGATATGACCCCATCCACCCTTGTCGGCATCGATGATTTCGATGCGCGCGGTCTTTCCCTTAAGGTCGCCCACGTTCCAATTGTTCCAGTCGAGTCCTTCAGTATTGTTTCCGGTTGCATTCCGAACGACTTTGTTATCAACGACGAGGTTCACGCAAGTGGAGTTTGGATGCTTCCCTCCTCCGATCCTGAAAACAATGAAGGAGTCGGTGATGACGAAGGATTCGGACCGCATGGTTCCTGTACTAGTGTCTCCATTCAGAAATGAATTCACCAGTCCCTTGCCGTTGAAGTCAACCCTGCTCTGGTCGCCCTGAAAACTTCCCTTTGCGGGGGCGGTGCCAAAGGCCTCTCCCTCCACCTTCCATTTTGCGTAGCCCGACTCGAAGTCATCGAAAAGTCGGAGCCTCGGCGCGCTAACCGGATTCGGTTCTCCTCCTTTCTGCAGGTCCATCACCAAAGAACCCATGCCCTTCTCTTTTACGATTGCGTTGTGGCTGTTGCCGATAATTTCAGGCGCGATGTCCAGGCAAACCAGGTTTTGCAACCAACCGTCGAGCGACAGGCTTACGGGTGCATTCGAAGTATTACTGATCGTATAACGCAGAATAGTGGCAGGCGTGGCCGACTCTTTTGCGTTCATGGGAATAAACGGGGAGAACACTTCGGAGCGGACCGAGACGGGCAATTTATTTTTCTTCGAGGCATAATTGATACGGGCAAGCGGATATTCCCCGGTAAATGCGATGTCGTCGAAGTCATTCTTACTCAGCTCATACCTGCTGGAGCCTTTCTTGTCGTGGATGGTCAGTGCGAAACCCTGAGCGATGTAGCTGGGTGGTTCGAAGGTATGGTAGCAGACCGTCCAGGTACCGAGAGCCGTATTAAAATGGGTGAGTGAATCAATTCCATAACCAGTGTTGTAGGCATTGTTGGAAATCCACCAGTTGGCGAGGGTGCCGTCGCCCCTGACATACAACTGACCGGCGGCGATGCCACCGCAGGGCATTCCAATGGTGAGCAGTTCGTCTCCTTTGTACTCTTTTCTTCCGTCGCTGTAAAGCGATTTTTTCCAGTTTACGGAAAGGTTTTTTTCAATGGGAACCTTGTGGGATGGATCAACTGCCTTTTGAGCGAACATCGAGTGGGTCAGGGAGAAAGAAAGCAGGAGGATGAAAACCTTCATGTGAGGGGTTTTTAAAATGAATTGCTTATACGTTTAAGCCAATAGCTCAAATATATTGTAAAAAATTACAAATGGATCGGGACGGGCAAAGATTTGTGGTGAAAATCGAATGAATTCAGCGTTGCGCCTTGTCATTAGTTCCCAGCCAGAGCAGGCTGTTTATTATCAGTTTATTTTGCAGTTCGTTATCAAACTGAAATGACAATTCCTTGTTCGTTCCATGGTCATAGTCAATGTCATTGTGTCCCATGTTCAGATAGATCATCCGGAAATTTTTGTTTGTCCACACCACCGGATAATAGCCGCTGTGCCAGATCTCGTGCGGTTTTGGGCCGTTGCCCAACGGAAAGCTGCTGGAATCGATCGAAAGAAGTATGGTGATATCCGGGTTTTTAGTCAGGTCCTTCTCCCAGCTGTACCATTCGTTGGGGGCGGTTTTGAAAGTGGATGGCAATCCGCGCAGCACCGGATGGGCTGGCTGTTCGTTGCGCAGGATGGCCGGGGTAGGATGCCAGGTATTGCTTTTGTATGAACCGGCACCAATAAATTCATTGTGATACCAATTCCAGTTCTGCGGAAATGCCGAAGGCGTAAGTGCGAAGCCCGCGAAGTGAAATCCCATCCAGGCACCGCCATTTTCCATATAAGTTTGAAAAGCCGCACGCTGTTTTGGGTCCTCAGGTCGCGTGTCAAGAAAAATAACGACATCATATTTTTTCAATTCCTTCTTGTTGAGCCGCGACCAGTCGTTGGTGGAGTCGTAGGAAAAATGATATAAGGTCGCCATTTCAGGAAACCATTTGTTGGCCTCATGTACAAAGCTAATGTGGGCGCGGTCTTCCTTCGCGGTGTAAAAGGCAAGTACTCTGAATGGCTTTTGCGCGCAAACGATCGCAGCGTAGAGCACGAAAGAAAGAAATAGAATTACATTTTTCATAACTATAAATGATTCATTTCACGCAGGGAATGATTTCACGCGAAAGATGATTTCAGGCGAAAGATGATTTCAAGCGCGAAGGATGATTTCACGCGAATACGCAAAGAAAACGCAAAGACGCGAAAGATGATTTCACGCGAAGAAAAAAACGCAAAGACGCGAAAGATGATTTCACGCGAAGGCGCAAAAGAAAACGCAAGACGCGAAAGATGATTTCACGCGAATACGCAAAAGAAAACGCAAGACGCAAAATGGGTTTCTGAAACACCTTCTTTTTTCGCTCTCTTTCTGTTTCTGTTTTGTTGCTCTTCCTCTTTCTGTTTCTGTTCCTCTTTCTGTTCCCGCCTTCGCCAAGGCTACGGCGGGCGAAGTCTGTTTATGCTTCTCTAGTAATTCGAATTCTGCGTAATCACGCCCTTGCTCTGATCTACCACACTCTGCGGTATGGGCATGTAATAATTTTTCGGACGGGTAAAACTTCTTCCGGGAACAATCACGGCACCATTAAAGGGTTCCAGTAGGGAAGCTTGCTTTGGCTTGCTCACGATCGTATCCAGGTTGATCAGCTGAACCTTGTCCCAGCGCAGAAGATCGTAGTGCCTTATGTTTTCTCCGCCAAGTTCAACACGTCTCTCTTTTACCAGGTCCTGAAAGGTAGCTCCTGAAAGTTCGGAAAGACCAGCCCTGGATCTCACTGCATTGATTTCCGCATCTCCTGCTCCGGCGCCTCCCTGGCGGATCTTGATCTCAGCTACAAGCAGGTAAATATCAGCAGTCCGCAGCAAAGGTTGTTTGATGCCGTTATCGAGTCCTGCCCCATCGGGTTTGAAGGCAGAATATTTTCTCATCGAATATCCCGTAGGAGACTGACTGGGTAGCATCTTCGCAGTGGTCTGACCCTCCATTCCGGTAAACATCTGGTAGGCATCCTTGTCGCTGATATCGATCTGTGCTGTCTGGTTGACGATCTCGTCACCTACAGAGAGCACAGTGGTAGCTTTGCGCTCAGTGTCAGCCGGCTCAAAACTTTCAACAAAGTCTTCAGTCGGATGATGAAATCCCCAACCACCCCAGGCGCGGTTGGTAAAATAGATATTGGCAACGGCGCTGCCGAATTGATCTTTGCTCCAGATACCAAACAATATCTCTGTATTGTCAATCTGTTTAGACACATCAAAGATGTCGGCATAATGTTCTGACAATGCATAATTAGGATTGGTGATTACCTGCTGACCTGCTGACAGCGCAAGATCCAGCTTCTCCCAGTTCATATACAATTTACATTGCAGGGCCCACGCCGATCCCTTGTGTACCCTTCCCTTGTCGTCGGCACCATAAGTTTCCGGCAGGAGATCGGCTGCCTGCTTCAGGTCGGATTCAATTTGGGCACGCACCTCATCGGAGGTATTTTTTGGAACATTGTATTCACTATTGAGCACATTGTCTTCCAGAATTAATGGCACCTCTCCATAGAGAGTATTCAAAACATAATATGCATAGGCTCTCATGAAATACGCTTCGCCAAGAGATCTATTCCGGATGCCTTCATCGATCACCGGCACCTGGGGAATATAAATGAGCGCATTGTTGCAGCGGGCGATCTGCTCATAGGCGAATATCCAGGATGTCCTGATCTGGTAATCGGTTGGCTCGGGATTGAAATTTTCTATCCTCCAATAGTCGGCATGGTCACCATCGACCGAGAGGTCATCACTCTGATCTTCAAACACATAATTGCCGTGCCCTACTCCGTCTTCCTGGAACATAATATTGTAGATGCCTGCAATGCCACCAAGTACGTCAGACTGGTTGCGCCAGTAATTCTGCGTGGTATAATTTCCTGTAGGTTCCGCGTCCAGTGGTTTTTTTACACAACCCGCGCAAACGATCATCACGATCGCTGCCAGCGGACTAAGTACATATATCTTTCTCATAAACCTCGTCGTTTAAAAATTAATGGATGCACCAAATGTGAAGGACCTGGCTGTTGGATACTGTGCTACATCAACGCCGCGCTGCTTGTTCGTGAGAACATTATTATTTGTATCAGTCAATCCAAGTTCGGGTGTGAACCCGGAATAATTGGTAATGTAAAATGCGTTGTAGCAACTTACATAGAGCCTGATCGAACTAATCGCAGTTTCCAGAAGTCGAAGTCTTGTAAAATTGTATCCAATTGTAATATTCTTCAAAGCCAGGTAGCTTCCATCTTCCACCCAGAGATCAGAAGACCGGTAATTGTTGTTCCGATTTCTCCTGGTGAGTCGCGGAACGCTATTGCTGGTGCCTTCACCATGCCAACGGTTGAGCTGATCAGCATACCAATTGAATACGCCGGTGCCATCAAGTCCGGCGACCCTGTCGGCGTTGTAGAGGCTCACGCCGCTAACACCAGCAAAGGAAAAGCTCAGGTCAAAGCCTTTGAAGCCTGCGCTGCCATTGATGCCGTAAACAGCTTTCGGATTTGGATTGCCGAGATAAACCCTGTCTTCATCATTGATCATTCCATCACCATTCTGGTCAAGGAACCTCACATCTCCGGGTTGGATCTCACTCTTGTTGCCATCGTTAGCAAGACCGGGATCGTTGTCAATGTCTTTTTGGTTTTGATACAACCCATTTGTTTTCCAGCCATAGAATGAAGAGATTGGCTGGCCTTCATATGTTCTGGAAGTTTCCAGGGACTGCCTTCCGTAGACTACCGAACCGATAAAATTCTTCTCGTCGCCATACAGGAGAGTAACCTTGTTCTTAATGAAGGAAGCATTAGCACCAATAGAATAGGTAAAGTCCCCTGCAGTACCGCGATAGGTCAGATCCACCTCAATCCCGTGATTGTTCAGGGTACCGATGTTCTGATTTGGAATAACGGCAATGCCGTAGGTCTCAACTTCCGAATATGGGATCAGCATATCCTTTGTGTTCTTGTCGAAATAAGTCAGTGCTCCCGATAGTTTATTTCCCAGCAGTCCGAACTCGAGGCTGATATTGGTCATCTGGGCGCGTTCCCAGGTGATATTTCGGTTAGGCAAGCTGGTAACTGCGGTTCCCTGCACGGGTGTGTTTCCAAAGTTGTAATTCTGCCCGGTTCCGATGATGGCCAGGTATTGCAAATCGGGCACCGACTGGTTGCCCAGTTCACCCCATCCCCCGGTGAGTTTAAGTTCATCAACGAAAGAGACATTGTTCTTGAAAAAATCTTCATCGGAAATTCTCCACCCGGCCGAGAAAGCCGGAAAATACCCCCACTGCCTTCCCGCAGGAAATTTAGAGGATGCGTCGGCGCGCATAGTCACAGTTAACAGATACCTGCTTCTGAATGCATAATTGACCCTTCCGAAATAGGAAACCAGGCCGGCGTCGACATTTCTCTTGCCATTGTTGAACTGGTTGGCGGGATTCCCATTGTTAAGATTTCTTTGTGAAATTGTTGTGTCGTCAAAACCTGTTCTTGAAGCAACGAATTCGCGGCCTTTAAAATTCTGAGCCGAGTAACCACCGGTGAAGTTGATGCTGTGGTCTCCAAAAATGTTATTGTAATTGATTGTATACTCCTCCAGCATGGAGCTGCTTTCTGTAGATTTCTGTTCCAGGCCAGCCAATTGTATGGCCCGGGTCTGATTCGGTTCGGCGGGGTTGAAAGCGGATCCGGTAAAGTTCGTCAGGCTGTACCCGATATTGGCCCGTAGTTTCAGGCCCTTGATAATATCCACCTCGGCATACGCATTAGCCAGTAAGGCATTTGTCCGGTTCCTCACGTCCGGATTAACCGCTGTGAATACTGGGTTGTTGATGTCACCCAGTTCATTGTCTGCCTTTGAACTGCCCCAGCTTCCGTCTTCGTTGGTAACCGGAAGGGCTGGATTGAAACGAAGTGCGCTCCAAACCGTACCCGTTTGTGTTGACCTGGTGTCGATGCCGTTTCCGGATGTGGCCGAGTAGAGCATATTCTCGCCAACCCGGAAAATTTTTAGTACCCGGTGTTCGGAATTTATCCGCGCACTGTACCTCCTGAAATAAGTGTTCGGCACCATCCCCTGCTCATCATAATAATTTCCTGAAAAACTATAAGTGGAACTCTGGCTGCCTCCACGAACTGCAAAGTCTGCATTGTTTGTTTTTCCCTTCTGCAGCAACGCTCTTTGCCAGTCGGTTCTTTGCGTGGCATAGTATGCATCATTCCATATCCCCGGAACAGTGGTTCCATCATTGGTAAAAGCTTCTCTCTTCAGCGTCACCAGGTCGGGTGCCGTAAGCACGTCGAGGTATTTCAACGCTTTTGAAGTGCCGGTATACGCATTGAGCGATATCTTGATCCCTTCCCCGAAGTTTCCTTTTTTAGTGGTTACGAGAATCACACCGTTTGCGGCGCGAGTTCCATAGATGGCCGAGGAGGAGGCATCCTTGAGGATCTCCATCGAAGCGATGTCATTGGGATTTACATCGTTGAGATTTCCGGCGGGAACACCATCGATCACCACCAGCGGTTCAGAACTGTTTATCGTTCCCACCCCTCGAATGCGGATGTTGGGTGACGCCCCTGGCGCACCGTCAGATCTTACAATGTCAACCCCGGGTGCCCTTCCCTGCAAAGCGTTTGCGGGATTGGAGACGGGCAGGTTTTTGAAATCATCACCTTTGACCGTGCTGATCGTGCCCGTAAGGTCTCTTCGACGTTGAACACCATACCCCACTACCACAACATCGGCAAGGCCTGTGGCAGCCGTACTTAGGATCACGGTTAATTGCGATTTCCCACTTATGGATACGGTTTTTGCTTCATATCCAACCAGGGTGAATTGAAGGGTGCCGGCATTCTGGGGCACATTAATACTGAACCTGCCTGCGTCATCAGAACTGACTCCTTTAGACGAGCCGGGCAAAAGAATGCTAACATTTCCCAGCGGTGCTCCCAATGAATCGGAGACGGAACCCGTGACGATCTTCTGGGCGAGAAGAAGGGTGGGCAGCAAGATTGGAATAAGGGCTACCACCCATTTTTTTCGGATGCTCATAAGCGTTGCAGTTTTATTTTGTTGTTATATCGGATCGTTACCTGTTAATTCTCACTACCTGGATCGAATCATTAGATTTTGCCGCAATCAGCAATTCGTTGTTGCCGCTTTTTATTTTAATTAGTTGCCTAAGATCGCCCGGAATATTCAAGCCCGTCGAGTCAAATGGCAAAGGCTTGAATTCACCGGATCCGATCTGTTTCAGTACCATGCCGATAGATGCATCCAATGGCCCTTCCTGCACCCGCATTGGGAAAAAATTACCGCCGACGATAATATCCTTCTTTTTATCTCCATCCACGTCGGTCACAACAATTCCATTGTCCATACTCATTTGCGCAAGGTCGGCCATCGGTTGGACCGACAGTTTCCGGCCTCCCTTATTCATGATAATTACCGACTGACACGTATTGATACGCAACGTTTTTGCTCTCGCCAGTTGATCAGCGGACAAGATATCGCTAAGTTCTGCATCAGCATAATCGGCATACCGGCCGAATTTCTTCTGCAGCCCTGGTAACTGGTCAAACAATTCGTCGCGTGAGAAAACCGGATAAGATTTACCTTGATTGTAATTGCAAAGGATCGGATCTATGACTCCGTCGCCATTAAAGTCCCCGAAGGTGAGCGTCAAGGGTTCCGTGGGTGATGCATTAAAGTTAGTATTTGTTCCAATATTTCCCGCAACCAGATCGGGATACCCGTCGTTGTCGATGTCATCGGCAATGAGGCGTTGCCACCAGCCATTAGAATCCTCAAGCCCATAAAGTGTTGTACTGTTTATTAATTGTCCCTGGTGATTTTCAAAAACAGTGATGGGCGTGAACAAGCCTGCTATGACCAGATCCTGCCAGCCGTCCTGGTTCATATCAACCCAAACAGCATCACTGATCATCCCTGCGCGGGTCAATGAACTATCTTCCTTGCCAGTAACCACAAAGTGGAGCCGATCTTTAATGCAATCATTTTTTAAAAGTATGCTCCGGGGGGAGACGGGGAATGAACCGGGAATGAATTTGCTGCCAATAAAAAGATCGGGAAGCCCGTCTTTATCGAGGTCACCTGCCGCGACGCAGGACCCGCTGTTTGTTTCAGCAGGGAGCGCATCCGTCGCCAATTGAAAATTCCCTGAACCCATATTTACATAAAGCCTGTCCTGATAATTCCGGGCATTCACGGCATACTCAGTGCCGCCGCTGACCAAATACAGGTCATTGTCCCCATCGTGATCAGCGTCAAAGAAAAGAATCCCCGAGACAGTGGACTTCTGGCCTGTATTCCAGGGCTGGTCCTTCGCTGCTGTAAAACTGCCATCCTGCTGCTGTAAATATAAAAAACTGCCCTGCGCACCAGATGCACCGATAAACAGATCCTCCAGACCATCGCCATTGGCGTCTCCGCTCGCCAGTGAGGGGCCAGATTTTGATGGCTGGAAAGGCAGTAATGGCGATATCTTGAAATCGACAAACCGATTTTCGCGGTGAAGAAAGTTAATGCCGGATTGAGGGGTGATATCGGTAAAATCCTGACCTGGATCGTCCACAAAATTCTCCCGGTCTCTCGAAGTGTTTTCCGGAATCACCACCAGCCCGTTTGCACGAAGATTACTTAAGATCGTTGTGCTACCCCCGGGCCAGACCACTCTCAATTCGTTGATTATAGTATCCTTTCCAAGTCCGGCGTGAATGATGGGACTTACGGACGACTGGAAACCCCGCGAGGTAAATTGTTCAAAATATTGGGTGGTTCCTGCCGTGGTGATCCAGATTTTCGATCCTATACCAGATGTGTTTTTTTCATCTCCTTCTAATTTAATCCTGACGAAATTACCCATGCCCTTTTCTACCGCCTGATTTTTAAGTATAATGGCCGGGTCGCCGAGCCGGTTGACGATCAGGTCGAGATCGCCGTCGTTGTCAAGGTCGGCATAAGCAGCTCCGTTACTGATCTGTTTCTCGGGTTCGTTCCAGACAGAAGACATGTTTGTGAATCCGAGCCGGCCATTGTTCATATAGAAATAATTGGACAGCCGGGTCGATGGCATGTCCTTGATCAGTTCCCACATCTGCTTCTTATCACCCTTCTTGTCAGAAAAATTATTGCTGTACCCGGAAGTGTATTTAACAAAATCAAGATTGGTAATGTCTTTATATATGCCATTGGTGATGAAGAGGTCCTTTCGGCCATCATTATTCAAATCGGCAAATAAAGGCGCCCAGCTCCAGTCGGTTTTTGAAACACCGGCAAGTTGACCAACTTCGCTAAAGACCGGAAGCCCGGTCGCGGACAGGCCATTATTCAATTGGATCGTATTTCGCATCTGTTGCCGGTGGAATCCGTGTTCATACCGCGTTGTGTATTTGTCGTAGCCATCTGCTCCTTTCAGTAGTTTTTGACGATGATTGTCTTCTGGGAGCATATCCAATACGATGATATCGCTGTTCCCGTCATTGTTATAATCGGCTATGTCCGAACCCATCGCGAATTCTGAAATATGGCCGGCTACCTTGTCGAGCACTTCAGAGAAACCTCCTTTTTGATCGTTGAGGTAGAGGAAATCTCTTTCATCATAATCATTTGTTACATAGAGATCTGTCCAGCCATCTTGGTTGATGTCGCTCGCCGATACACTCAATCCGAAATTGATACCACTTCCATTGATGCCCGCCGAGTCGCTGATGTCGGTAAACTTATTACCATCATTCCTGTACATACGGTTGCCGAATCTGGGATGACGTGTAGTAGCGGAGTTTGTCGGTGTTAAAGAAAGGATTATAAAACATGTCGGCATGATTCACAAGGAACATGTCCAGGTCATGATCATTATCCTGGTCGAAGAAGACTGCGGTAGTGGAATAGGTTCCAGGAGCATCAAGGCCATAGTTGCCGGCTTCTTCCGTAAAATGGGGCATACCCTTGTTATCAATGCTGTTAATGAACAATTGGTTTTTTCTTTGCTCATCCGAACCCGGTCCCGAATAACAGAGATAGATGTCCTCAGCTCCGTCACCGTTCACATCCGCCATCACAACCCCGGTCTTCCATTGAGGACGGTCACGGAATCCGCAACTATCAGTTATGTCTACAAAGTGAAAATTTCCGGTGTTCAGATAGATACGGCAGGGAACCATGTTTCCTGAGAACACCAGATCGGTGAGACCGTCATTATTTAAATCTCCGGCCGCAACCCCGCCGCCGTTGTACAAATATTCATAAGTGAGAATATTGAAATCCTCGTTTTCGGTGATGGTATTTGAGAAATGAATATTTGTTACCCCTGAGGAAAGTTTTTTAAATAACAGGTTTTCATTAGAGTGGCATCCTGCACAAAGGCAAAGCCAGAGAAGACAATTTACAGTTAGCCGGGAGCTCATATCATATCTCAGACTGAAAAAACAATTATGGCATCGCCCACATGTGGATGCTTTCTTAGCCTGACCGGTTCAAAATTATCTAAATAACACTTCATTCCATCAGTAGGGGGATAATTAATAATCTCAGAATAAAATCTGTATCGTCTCGTCTTAATTCAGTCTGCCGGAAGCGGTCGTATCCCGACTGCCCTTAAGATATTTGTCCAGAAATGCGAGGGTACTCCTGGCTGTGGTCATCTGATTTTCTTTTTTCAGGAATCCATGGCCTTCATCGGGATAGGTAACATATTCTACCGGTACGCCGTTCTTCTTCACTCCCGCGACGATCTCCTCGCTTTCTATGGGAAGCACCCTCACATCATTCATTCCCTGGAACACAATCAGCGGCTTGGTGATCTTTTCATAATTGTACAAAGCAGAAATTTTCCGGAGCCTGACCGAGTCAGCAGTGTTTGGGTCACCCAATTCGTCATACAATGCTTTTTTAAAGGCTTCCCAATAAGGGGGGACATTCTTCAGTGTCCTGGGCCAGTTGGCCACTCCAAAAAGGTCCACTCCCACTTTGAACTCTTCAGGATGAAAAGCCAGGGCTCCGAGTACCATCGAGCCACCATAACTTCCTCCTTCAATACCGATTTTAGAACTATCGATGTATTCCTGCTGCTGTAACCATTTCTTTGCCCAAACGCAATCCTTCAGGTCGCCATTACTGTGGTCTTTATTGTCCATCTTATAAAATTTCTTCCCATACCCGCTACTGCCGCGATTGTTCACGGCAAGCACCGCATACCCGTGATTGACGAGGAACTGCACGTCGTTGGAATACCTGATCTGGCTCTGACCCCCCGGTCCTCCATGTATCCAGAGAATAGCCGGAGCCTTATTTTCTTTTGATGCACTCAATGGCTTGTAAAGAATTGATGGGATCTCGAGTCCATCAAAGGATTTAAACCTGATCACTTCAGCCTTCGACAGGTGAGACTGGTCGATTTCGCTGTTGAGCGTACGGGTCAGCTGCTTCAAATTTTTATTTTCGAAATTGTACACATAAAGATTATTCGGGGTGGTGCTGCCTCCAACCGTGAGTAACATATTCTTCTCAGTTAGTGAGATCTTCACCGTCCGAATATCCCCGTCTGAAATTGTCGGAAAATCAATGGGCTTATTCGTATGGTGATCCAGAAGAATGATCTTGTTCTTCGCATCTTCATTGATCAGGATCGTCATATAATTTTCCTTTTCGCTAAGCGACGCGTCCACTACATCCCAGTTGGTCTCAAACACCTTTCTTGTCGCGCCGGTTCCGATCTCGTACTTCACCAGGTAAATAAACTCGCTACCATCATTTGTGAGATAATACAGCGCGCTGTCGCTCTTCTCAAAAACCGCGGGATACCAGATGGCTTCGTTGTCGTTGCTCAAGCGCTTCATTTTCTTCGTTGTCCGGTCGTAGAGATATAATTCGTTCTTATCCGCGGTAATTTCTTTATTCAGACTAATGAATCTTTTGGATTTGCTGATCTGGCTGAGCATTAACCCTTCGTCATTCTGGTATAGCAACGTGGGTTTCCATGAACTGGTGTCCAGTTCCCAGCAGTCAAAAAATTTAGGGTCTCTTTTATTGGAGCTGATGAACATTGATTTCTTGTCCGCGCTCCACCCTATGAAGCTGTTGGCGCTGCCCTTCCAGGGCGTGAGGTCGGTCGCTGCAGTGTCACCCTGGCGTTGAAGATAGAGGTGTGAGTTTTCGTCGCCTCCCTTGTCTGCATTGTAGATAAAGCTCGTTGTGCCCGGCAGATAGTCGTCAGAAAAATATGACTCTTTTGCTGACCGGGTCAGCGGCGACATGGAGCTGTCGGCAATTGACAGCTCATACAAATTATAAATGCCGGATCGGTTCGAATTAACCAGCAGTTTCGTTTCATCCGGACTGAACGCGCTGCCTATTACATTGGTGTTTGCATAAAATTGTTCGATACTGTATTCCTTTACCTTTTCGGCGGTGGTGGCTGAAGGAGTCTGCTGGCAGCCGGCCAGTACAATGCAACAGAGAAGGGGGTAAATGGGGCTCATGACGGTGATTTTGATATAATTTACTAATTCCGACCCGAATCCCGCCGGAATGAATACTGCACTTGATAATTTTTTATTCGCTCCGGGATCTCTTATTATTTCGGGGCCATGGAAACTGCGTTTATACCCAACCTTTAGATGCAAAAAACTTAATGCCTTTCTCCATTTTTCGACTAAAGTTATAGCTGTCCTGCTTAGTTTAAAACTTGTAATTGATGCTGAATCGTAAAGACCTTGGAGGTTCGCTCTGCCAGTAGTAAGCGCTGAGATAATCGTAATATCCGCCCACATAGAGGTAGTCATTGAGCACGTTAAATACATTCAGCGTCAGCCTTATTTTTTGATTTTCCCAGAAAATTCCGCCATCAAGTTTGAAATAATCCGGAAGGTTCAGCTCACCATTGGTTTTACTCCAATTTGAGGTGGCGCGATCGGTAAGCCAGGTGAAGCCAGCGGAAATGCCAGTGCCCTTCAATGCGCCGCCCTGTATCCTGTAACTGAGCCAGGCGTTCGTTGTGTTTTTCGCGTAACCAGGGAGCACGTCCCCTACTTTGTAATCTGTCACGCCATCGGTAACCTTGGTTACCTCGGCATTGGTGTACGCATAGTTTGCAGTGAGATTTAATCCCTTTGCAAGTGTTCCCTTGATGTCAAACTCAATCCCCTGAGCTCTTTTCTGACCAAGCTCTACACTCAGGCCCGAATTTGGCGGACTGTTCGGATCTGCAGTGAGCTCATTATTTTTGAGAATCCGGTAAATTGAAAGCGAGGTGTTCCATTTTCCGTCTGCCCAGTCCTTCTTGATACCCAGCTCCATGTTGTTTCCAGTGATCGGTTGTACATGACCAGCATCCGCCAACCGTCCGGATTGAGGGATAAAAGCCTGATCATAGAGGGCATAAATTGAAGTCTGTGGAGTCACCGATACACTCAGGCCGAGCCTTGGCGTGAAACGGTTTGCCGATTGGGCATCTTCGCCCCAGGCAGACTGGGTAACAGTGGTATACCTGCCTGCGAGTGTCAGCCTGATGGTGTTGTCCAGGAATCCGAGTTCGTCCTGCACATAGACCCCTGAGTATTGTTGGTCGATGAGACCTCCGCCATTCACTGCGCGCGCTTCCAGGTTGAGACTGCGGTCATAAATCGGATAGCCGTTAACTGGGGTACCGTAATATGGAGCTTTGGGATCAAATTCTGCTCCTGCCGAATCCAGGTCATGACTCTGTATCCAGTCGGCCCAGTAATTTTTAGATCCTACGTCGATACCCGTGAGTATGCGATGTGACACTCCGCCGGTAGTCACCTCACCATTCAGGAAGGCCTGTGCGAGAGTCATTTTGCTTCTAGCATCCCAGATATCTACGGACCTGATGATGGTGCCATCCGGATTTACCGAGGCTGGCCACATGCTGGTACCTTGCTGCTTATAATCATAATATGCTGTCTGAGCAGTTAATTTCCAGTTTGGACTCAGCTCGTGTTGCAGATTAATAGTTATGCTCTGGTCATCGATCTTTGTTGTAGGTAATCCGGGAGGCATGGTGGTGAAGTCGCGCGGAAGTGTGGCGTAGCCTGATGGGGAGAAAACATAATAGGAGCCAATATCTGACATCTCTGCACGCTGCCAGCTGTATTCGGCGGTAATTTTGGTTTGGTCGTCAAGCTGATAGGAAATCACCGGCGCAAAACTATAACGGTTGTTGAATTCATAGGGACGGTGTGATCCTTTATTCTGTCCCGCAAGGTTAAGCCTGTACAGAAGCTTACCATGCTTACTAAGTTTGCCGTCGAGATCCAGGGAACCCCTGAACAGGTTGAAACTTCCTGTGGTCAATGAGAGCTCTCCTTTTGTTTTTCCCGTAGGTTTTTTTGTGACAACGTTGTACAACCCGCTGGGATCGCCATTGGCCAGCATAAAACCTGCAGGGCCTTTCACAAATTCGATGTGATCAACAAAGCTCATGTCCTCGGTTAGTGGGCCCCAGTAAGAACTCACCACGTTGAAACCATTCCTGAAAGCCTGGATTTGTGAACCGCGCATGGTGATGTTGGTGTAGAGGTCGCCCCAGTGCTCGAGACGCGTGGCGCCACTCACATTGCGGATAAGGTTGTCACTCATGCTGATCACTTGTTGTTCGGTGAGGGCTGTTGAGGTAACCACCTGTATATTCTGCGGGATCTCCAAGCATTGGCTGGGCAAGTTTGAGAGAGGATGACGGATTACGTACGGAATAGTTATTCTTTACCGCTGTAATTACTACTTCCTGGAGTTCCTTGTCGGTTATAGAAAGCTCCAGCGCAATTGAAGTGGTTTTCTTGCTGTCGACTGATACCGGCCGAACGATTCTTCCATGGCTGATGAGTGTGACTTCCAGTTGATAGTTTCCTTCGGGAACGTTTCGGAGGATGAAGCGGCCATTTTCGGCCGTGAGGGTGCTGAATCTGGTTCCTTCAAGAGAAACCGTTACAAAAGCAGCTGGTTGACCATCGGAGGTAGTTACCTGGCCGGCAATCTGGCCCCTGCCCTCAATTTCATTTGCAGATAATACGCTGACACTGAATACAAAGCAGACAAAAAGGAAAATATACTTTTTCATAATCTTAATCTCGGCGCAAAAATATTCAGCGGTGCGAAAATTAGGTTACGGGAAGCGGAATAGGCATTACGAGATCAGGAAAATTGCAACTTATCGTGCCCAATCACCGGATTCAGTGATCGGGCGAGCCGATATCAGTGATTGATTGAACTGTCAAAAGATCTCAGTTTTGCAAAACAATTGAAAACAGGATAAGCGGGTGTAACCTTTAAAAAACATTCGTCGTCATACTAGAAACAACAAAAAAGTAATAAAAATGGAACACAGAAAAAGACACGGGATGCAGCACAAAATGACTCAGTCGGTCATGCTCAAACTGGCGGTCAGCAATCCCGGCATCAGGAAAATGGAAAATCAAAACAGCAGGTTCGTCAGGGAACCGGTGTTTCTGGAAACAAACAATGGCCCGATCCTGGGAACCAGGACGAGGTATGTGAAGAGCGGCGTATGGAAAACAGTTGCCCCCCAGGATTTAAATTAACCTTGTACAGGTAGAGACGTTAGATAGCGGGGAGCCTGTCTTAATTTCGACGACTGCTCATAGGCATAAGCGATAGAAATTAATTTTGGTTCCTGATAGGCGGATGCGAAAAAAGAAATGCCCACGGGCAAGCCGTGAACCTGACCCATCGGAACCGTAATATGGGGAAAGCCCGAAATGGCTGCAGGAGTTGACATAGAGGGGCCCGAACCATTGTCGCCGTTCACAAGGTCAATTGGAAAAGAAGGGCCGGCAGTAATTCCACAAAGCGCATCCAGGTTTTGCGCCATCATCAATTCAGTGATGATCTTCCTTGAGCTCAGGGTCTTTGACAAGGCTTCTTTATATGGCTGATCATTCAAATCTCCTTTCCGATTGCTTTCAATAAGATCTTCCTGCTCGAACCAGGGCATAATCCGGGAGGCATTCGCCGAGTCGAAGGCAATCACATCTGCCAGTGATTTCATCCTGGTATTATTGTCGGCGAGGTATTTATTTACCCCGTCCTTGAACTCATAAAGTAAAACGGTGAACTCTGAATGGTCACCAACCTGCTCCAATGCTTTAAACAATTCCACCTCCACGATTGTGGCACCCTGCGCTTCCAGTACCCGGATCGCCTGGCGGAATAATTTTACACTTGGAGGATGAGTGGTCAGATGTTTTTTTTCAATGCCGATCCTTTTTCCCCGGAGTCCATTATTGTCAAGATATTCGGTATAATCGGCATGCGACCTGCCCTTGCTTTCGAGGGTGACCTTGTCATCCTGATCGATGCCAGTAATTGCCCCAAGCAATATGACAGCATCTCTTACGGTCCTGGCCATGGGCCCTGCTGTATCCTGGGTGGCAGAGATCGGGATGATACCCGAACGACTAACCAGGCCCACAGTTGGTTTGATGCCAACCAGGCCGTTTACTGAAGCCGGTGAAACAATGGATCCATCGGTCTCGGTTCCAATGCTAACCGTGCAGAGACTGGCCGCAGTGGCAGCACCCGATCCCGCGCTGGAACCATAAGGATTGTGGTCGAGCATGTAGGGGCATTTGGTTTGCCCTCCCCGGCTACTCCAGCCACTGGTAGACCTGTTTGATCGGAAGTTGGCCCATTCACTCAAATTGGTTTTTCCAAGTATAACGGCTCCGGCTAACCGAAGCTGGCGAACCACGAAGGCATCTGTTTTTGCAAAATTTCCTTCGAGGGCCAGCGAACCCGCTGTCGTCATCATCCTGTCTGCGGTATTCAGGTTGTCTTTCACCAGCACAGGGATGCCGTGGAGCGGACCACGAACCTTGCCGTTCTTTCTTTCTGTATCCAGCGATCCTGCAATATCCACGGCGTCGGGGTTGACCTCTATAACGGAGTTGATAGTTGGACCCTGACGGTCGATAGTCTTGATCCTTTTGAGATATTCCCGGGTTATCTGAACAGCAGTCGTCTGTCCATTTTTCATCTGCTCCTGCAATTGCTGTATAGTAGCTTCAATCAGGTCGGAAACCTGCCCGGCTTCAACCCAGGCCTGGCCTGGAACCATTACCATACCCAAACCGGAGATTGAACCGGACTGTAAAAACCGCCTTCTGTTCATGCGCAGTTGTTTGATTTTAAATGTAATGAATAGAAGAAAAAAAGTTAGATCAGGGCGAAGCCTTTTTCAAATTTCTCAATCAAATATTCCGGTTCTTCCAGGCCCAGGTAAATTCGCACAGACTTGTGGAATCTGTCGCCCGCATCAAACACTTCGTCCGGTATGCCTGCGCACCGCGGCAGAACGAGGCTTTCGTATCCTCCCCAGCTGACGGCCATTGGGATGTCCACCGTTTCACAAAACCTGATAATTGCTTCGCGGGAAGGAGTTTTGAGTACGATAGTCAATAATCCGAAACCATTTTTTGGCGCGAGCAGGTGATCCACCGCAGGATGGGATTCGAAAAAGGGTTTCAGTCTGGCTGTTGTTTGCCTGATCTTTTCCAGCCTGATGGGCAGGGTTCTTAGTCCCCTAAGTAGCAGCCATGCGTTAAAAGGTTGTATGCCTGCACCGATGTTCAGAAATTCACTGTGAAAAATTTTCTGGATGATGCTGTGTGAAGCGCAGATCACCCCGGCAATCGCGTCACTGTGTCCGTTGATGTACTTACTCGCCGATTGTATGGCTATGTCGATCCCCATCCCCAGAGGCTGCTGATACAGTGGAGTGAAATAAGTGTTGTCTATTACGGTAACAATATTGTTGGCCTTTGCAAGGCTTGCCACTGCCGGGAGGTCCTGTTCTTCAAATACCCAGCTGGTGGGAGATTCCAGATAGATCAGCCTCGTTTCCGGGCGAATGGCGGCTTCAAAATTCTTTATGTTCCTGCCATCAATGTAGGTAGTGGTTACCCCAAATCGCGGAAGCACCTTGTCGAACATTTTCTGTGCCCAGGAATATACGCCGCGCACGGTAATGATGTGATCGCCCGACTGCACTTGCGACAACACCGAGGCGAAGATCGCCGTAGATCCACTGTTGACAACCAGGCAATCTTCTGCTCCGTCCATTGCGGCGAGCTTTTCTTTCAGTATATCTACTGTTGGGTTCCTGCCGCGACTATAAATATAGGTGCTGTATTCATCTTCTATCGCACCGGTGAAGTCAGCCACCTTGTTGAATTTAAAGTTGCTGGTCTGCACGATCGGCGGAGCGATGGAGTTGAAATACAGGTTTCGGTCTTCACCAAGACTGTAAATGATCTCAGAGAGATTATTTCCGGAATAATTTTCCATACATCAAAAAATATAAGATAAAGAAAAATGCGAGAGCCGCGGTTCCGCTGAGGGCGTAGAGCGGGAATTGAATGGTGATAACAGCAGCCACAAAAAAATAACCGAAAATAAAGATCAACGGAACCAGGGGGTACAGGCCGATCTTGTATGCATTTGAAGTATCGCCGGCCTGCCGTTTTCGGAAAACAAACAATGCAATTCCCGCGGTTACCATACCTATTGAATCGAGGAAGATCACGAAACTTAGAATCTCGTTGAAGGTGTCGGTAAAAAATAATACAAATACACAAATGGCGGCAAAGACGGTGAGGGATACGCGGAAAACGCCTGTGGCCTCGTGCCGACGCTGAAAGGCAGATGGGAGTATTCCATCGCGGCTCATGGCCACCATCACCCTCGGGTTACTCAGGAGGCTGACGTTTACATATGCCAGCACGGCAATGAACATGATGATGCCCGACGTCCAGGCGCCTCCCTTTCCGAACAATCGCCCGGCTACCGTTGAAGCTATCGCATTGGTCTGCTTCAATTCTTCAAAGCCGATGATTCGGTAATAGGCGAGGTTCACGAGCAGGTAGAGAATGATCACACCGATCATTCCAGCTATAATCGAACGAGGCACAGTACGTTTTGCATCGTGTACTTCGTCACCAAAATTGATGGTTTGTTGATATCCGCCATAAGAAAAGGAAACCGCTTTCAGGGCAGCACCAAAAGAGATAAGCATGGCCACCCAGCCAACGCCGGGTATTGCTTCAGTCGCTACTGCGTTTGGATTGCCCGGGATAAAAAAAATGGCGCCAATGATCAGCACCAATACCATGATCTTGATGATCATCAGGAAATTCTGCGTCTTCGAGCTGAAATTCAAACCGGCGAAATTCACGAGATAGAAAATCAGTATCGCAAGGGAAGCAAGCAATGGGGAGGACCCATATCCAGGCCGGAACAACTCCAGCAGGTACTCACTCCCAATGAGTGCCACTCCACTTAAAGAAGCCGCATTACTGACGAGAATTACACAGTTGATGGCAAAGGCCACGGAAGGATGATAGGCATAAGAAAATATCGCATAATACCCACCGGTCACCGGATAACGGCTACCGATCTCGGCAAAGACCAATGCGCCGCAAATAGCGATGATGCCTCCGGCGATCCAGGCGGTGAAATATATCCCCGGGGTAAGGGCCGCACCGGCTACGTCCTTGGCCGTCCTGAATATGCCCAACCCGATCACCAGCCCGATCACGATCATGGTCAGTGAAAATGTTCGAAGCTGCGGAGGTGTAGGCCGATTCGATCCTGTCATTCATTCATCAATTGATACGCATTAAATTTAAGGAAAGGAGAATCAGGGCGCGGGATGAAATTACAAAGCAGACTTCAAAAATTTTCTCAAATTTGTCTAAACACTCATCTTGGTTACCTACTTTCTGATCTGCGCATCCGAAGACCACGTACGCAAAGGCGTTGCAAAAGGCTTCGCCCAGGCCGGCCATGGCCGAAAAGACCCGATGAGCAGGCCGGCGAAAGGTGACTGGCTGCTGTTCTATTCATCAAAAGACAAGTTGGAGGGGGGAGAGCCTCTCCAGGAATTCACGGCCGTTGGTATGGTGATGGATGAGGAACCCTTCCAGCCCGATACAAAGTCAGATTTCAAGCCCTTCAGAAGAAAGGTGCGTTTCCTGAAAACCAGGAATGCGCCGATCAAACCACTTTTGGATAAGCTCGACTTCATCAGGAACAAAAAACGCTGGGGCTTTTACCTCATGAGCGGTTTCAGGAAAATTGAAAAGAAAGATTTTGACCAGATTAAGAAAGCCATGGAATGATCTTCCGCCAGCCGCCGTTCAACTGTACAAGTTATTTTTAGAACTAACTATTTCCACCTATTGGGCACAGCTATTATCGGATCAGCATCCGGCTGAGGAGCGTGTCATGATAAGAGGTTGAGTGGTATCATATTACAAGAAAGTTTGCTTTGATTTTCGGTATTGCCGGTGCTGCCGGATGGTTGACCCATGTCAATTTGCTCTGACAGTGAGAATTAGTGCGCCCTGTATACAAAATACAATCAAGCTTAGTTCGTTTTATGAACGAATCCCCCATGAAAACCTGCCTTAAATTTTTGTTTGTCCTTTCCCTGCTTTGTACAAAAGCCTATTCGCAATTCGATGTGACGGGCATTTACACAGACTATAACGGCTACTGGCAATCCTCATCATCTTCTATAAATGCAACCAAACCGGAAAAAAGTCACAACCTGCTGGCATTCACGTGGAATGGCATTACTTACTCAACAGGAGTAAATGACGGCATCCTCACATCTAAAGGTGTTTCCTTTTCTGCAAAAGATTTTCGTGCACTGCCCATTGATGCGGTTCCTTCAACAAGCAGCACCTACCTGGGACTGGGTCAATTAAACGATGGAATAAACAATGGGTATTCCGTTCCTGCACCATTCCATACTCCAGCTTCGGGAGCGGACCTCGCTGCTTTCCTGACCGATGGCATCAAGGGGCTCGACCTCGGCACCTGCGTAGCGAATATCGCCACCGGCCAACTGAGATTCAACCTGAGTGCTTCGGGAATAAGTCCCTCCGCTATCAACGACAACGTACCCGACGTGCTGGTGACGCAGGTTGCTTCACCAAGTGCCACTCTCGACAGTATCTATTTTGTTGACGCATCTGGCAACGTGGTGGGAAATAAAATGGCAATCAACCAGACGGCCGTTACGGTAACCGGAAAATGGATGCCCGATTTTTACAATCCTAATGGAACCATTGTCTTTACCAATTCGGAGAGAGATATTCGTTTGTGGGGTGCCGACTTGTCAAGTTTCGGGATCAATTCCGCAAATTCATCCAGTGTTGTGGCGCTGATCTACAGGCTGAACGGCCAATCCGACGTGGCGTTTGTCGCATTCAACGCACCCTCACTAAGTGTGGCTACCAAACTTGGGGTCACAACTCAACCTTCTTCGCTTACCAATCCCGCCTGCTGCGGCAATACTGGAAGTACCGCCCTTGTCCAACAGCCAGTTCTACAGGTAATGGACGAAGCAGGAAATCTAATTCTGCAGGCAGGTATACCCGTTACCGCGTCCATTTTTTCAGGACCGGTGGGCACAGGGACACTTGCGGGAACTACAACAGTCGTAACAAACAATTCGGGAGCAGCGATTTTCACCAACCTGGTGATGCCTTGTGACACCGGCACCTATATTCTTACATTCACATCGAGCAATCTTTCGCCCGCCAACTCAAACACGGTGCTGGTGGCCAGACCGGTTTTCTATGTTAAGCCAGCGGGCATCAACCAATTGGGCACGCTGTCGAGTTGGTCTTCAGCACCCGACGGATCCGGTTCCGTCCCAGCGAACTTTGGCGCGGGGAATGAATTTGTGCTGACAAACACCAGTGGAAATTCAACATTCAATACCGGAACAAACTGGACGGTCGCCGGCAAGCTGAGTATTCCTGCAGGCAAGACCCTGAATATAACCGCTGGCACTACCACTACCCTTTCCTGTGAAATCAGTCACCATGGTGACATCGAAAGCGGAACTGGCGCTACCCTTGTTTTGAACGGAACCAATCTACAGGTACTTGAGGGTATCAGCAATCTGAAAAATCTTACCATCAGCAACGCTTCGGGTGTTACGCTCTCGGAGAATACAAGAGTGGACATCTCCCTTTTACTTTCAACAGGGGTGCTTAAGCTTGATTCATCAACCCTGACCATTAACGGCTCTGTTACGAAGAGCGCCGGCTCGATAAATGCCACTTCCATTGCAACATCTATAGTTTATTCGGGGGCAGTTGCGCAGTCCCTCTCCCCCGCCGCCTATCCCGGAGGCATTAGCAATCTGACGATCAACAACGCAGCGGGGGTAACGATCAGCTCGGACCTTATCGTCATCAACAACCTTAACCTTACCAGCGGAAGGCTTAAGGTGAACAATTTTAACATCACCGTGGGTTCGGTCACCGGCGGGAATACTTCGACCTACGTGCAAACCAACGGCACTGGAAAACTGCGAATGAGCATTCCTGGAGTAGGTGCTTCGAAAAATTTCCCGATAGGGAATTCAACATACAATCCCGTTTTCATAACGAATGACAATACGGAAGCAGACCAATACAGCGCACGCGTTCTGGATGAAGTGTATGTAAATAGTTTGTCCGGCGCCGTTATCCCGGATGCGCACATCATCCGGACCTGGCAAATCCAGCGTTCACTGAATATATCACCATCAGGGAGCAGCTTTGTTTTCAACTGGACTCCCGCACAAAATAATGGAGTGACACATCCCGTCATGTATCATTATTTCTCCTCACTATGGTCAGTTGCGAACAGCGGAATTTCCAGTTCACCAACTGCCACCAGCCTGCTTTATTCAGGATACAATGAAATGGCGATTTATTTCGCAGTGATAGAAAGTTCTGCAATTCTGCCAGTACCCCTTTTCGGCTTTAGTGCAGGTCAACAGAATAAGTCGGTGATACTGGACTGGTACACATCCCATAAAGAATTACACTACAGTTTTATTATAGAAAGAAGCGCTGACGGTCGCAGCTGGAAGGATATAGGGATCGTACAGGCGACAGGCAATCAGGCGGCCACTAATTCATATCAGTTCGACGATATTGCGCCAATGTCCGGCGATAATTTCTACCGCCTGCGACAGATCAACAAAGACAGGAGATATATGTATAGTGAAGTGAGGCTGGTGAAACTCGAGCAAAAGCATTCTTTCGAAGTTTTGGGAAATCCCGTCGTTGGCGCAACAATTAAGATCAGGGTTGATGAAATGCAGCATATCGCTCTCTATGATATCAATGGCAGGATGAAATGGTACAGAAAATTCACGCCAGGCATACATTCCGTGCCAACATCGGGTCTTGTTGCCGGCACTTATTATCTAAAGTCGGAGACCAATGGACTTATGATCCAAATTCCCAGGTAAGTGGGTTCATTTCTTTTCATCTTCATCAATCAGGTCATCTGTAAAATGCGCCTCCCTTTTTTCCCGGGCGAATTTTCCCTCATTGTATTCCTTTGAGGCATTTGGTGCGATAGACAACGGCTGCCAATTTTCAGCAATCATTTTGGCTATGTAAACAATTTGTCCAACATGATGTGCATAATGACAGAGCTGCCGATTCAACGCTTCCACAACGGTGTGTCCTTCGTTTCGTATATAAACAACCGTGTTTAGGTCGATCTCATTTAGCGAATCGATGGCATTGAACAGGCAGTTCCAGCCGTCGTCCCAAAGGATCATCAGTTCCGCTTTGGTCATGGGTGATTCTTCAAATTCGGCGTCACGATTTCGAAATGGTTTTTCTCCGTCTTCTGTGAGGAAATTGGTAAACCGTGAAACCATGTTGCCCGACATGTGCCGGATGATTACAGCAATGCTGTTACTCTGGTTATTGTATTTCCAGAATAGTTGTTCATCCTTTAGCTGGCCTAGGGATCGGTCGCCCAGCATCTTATAATACCGGAATAGTTTGGTGACCCCTGACAGATAATTGTTGTCCATGTACGCATTCATTTTGCAGTTGATGCGATCATTCTTTAGCACAAAAGGCCGGAACTGGATACAAAAGCATACAAATCAGTTCAAAAATCAAAGTTTTCACCTGCTAAAAAAGCTGATTTTTATGTTTGTCGCCATTGTTCACCAGCAAAATTATTAAAAAGATGAACAGAAGAAAAGCCCTTTCGGGCATGGGAGCCCTCGTTGGAAGCGCAGCCTTCGTCTCTCCGCTATTGCTAAATGCGGGAGAACCGGCCGGGGCATACAACGCCCCGATACCTCGTTCTGATTCACGTAAGATCAGCGACCTCTCAGGAGTCTGGAAATTCCAGGTTGATATACAGGACATCGGCGAGAAAGAAAAATGGTATGCACAGGGCAATGAGGGAAGCGACTGGGGTACCGGATTGGTTCCACAGGCCTGGGACTGCTATGAGGAAGGTCTCTGGCAATACGAGGGTGTGGCCTGGTATAAGACGGTGATTGCCGCAGGGGATTTTGACGCCTCCAGGATCTCATCCATTCTGTTCCGCAGGGTGATGTATCATTCCAAACTTTGGGTCAATGGTGAGTACGTGGGTGAAAACACCAATGGCTACCTGCCTTTTGAATTTGACATCACCTCCCTGCTAAAGCCGAAGGAGAACAATTTCATCACGTTGAGAGCGGACAACCGTCCCAGACTGGAATGGCTGCCGGCGGCAAAAGAGATTGAATGGATATTATATGGAGGCATACTTGGCAAAGTATTTTTAACGGGGATGGCTCCATTGCACATCAGCGACCTAGGCATTACCACTTCAGGCAAGGATGAGAAAGCCGTTGTCCATTGTCGTGTTGAGATCGTGAACAAAGACAAGTCACCTGTAAGCCCGCAGGTTTTAATAGAGATCCTGCGGGAAGGCACAGTGATAAAAAAAACGATGCCGGTAAAACTGGGGAAAGATGGCAAGGAAAGTTTCTCCCTCGACCTGGAAATTAATTCCCCGGCCTGGTGGTCACCTGAAAGTCCCGCACTATACACCGCTAAGGCAAGCCTGCTAAACAAGGGAATGGTTGTAGACGATGTCAGCGAAAGATTTGGCATCCGCACGATCGCGACGGAAGGACAGGCGATTTTACTAAATGGGAAACCATTGTTGATCAAGGGAGTGAACAGGTATGACGACTACGGCAGAATGGGGCCGACGCCCCCGGAGCAACTCGTTCGGGAAGAACTTAAGATGATCAAGAGCACAGGAGTAAACATGATCCGTGTGCATTATCCCCAAAACCCTGATCTGCTTGATCTGTATGATGAATATGGATTCCTGATGATGGAAGAAATTCCATTCTGCTGGTGGGGTGGCAAGGATGCCGTACAATCATTAGACATTCTCCAGCAGGCAAAACCTGCCTTGACCACAATGATCAAAAGAGACAAGAACCATCCCTGCATTATCATATGGAGTATGTGCAATGAGTGCATTACCACAAACGAGACTGCCATCACCGTGCTCCGCGATCTGCTTACCCAGGCAAAAACGCTCGATCCCTCGCGATTGGTTACCTATGTACTGAATGGCTACGAAAATCCGTTGGAGAGCAAGGCTTATGACAAAGCGGACGTCATCGCCATCAACACCTATAACGGCTCCATACAGGGAACCCCGTCAAATCATATTGGCGACATTGAAAAAAACGGGTACGAACCGTTTGTGCAGAAAATGACCAAACACCGCAAGGACATGCCCGAAAAACCCATGTACCTGGGCGAGTTCGGATCCCCTGGCATCAGGCACATCCATGGCGACCTGTATAATTCCGAAGAATTTCAGGCGGCCTACATTAAAAGGATATGGCAGGCGATCATGGATGTTGACGGCTTGTCCGGTGGCATCCTCTGGTGTTGGGCAGACTATTACCATCGCCAGCATTTCGTAAAGTATACGGCCTTCGGTCCCTATGGAGTCGTTAGCACGGACCGCAAACCAAAAAAATCTTTCGACACGCTGAAGGAAATCTTCACCAAAAAATAATTGTTACATTCGTTTTGTCTTTATTTCCGCTCACCGAAACCGGCAAGACATGAAAGCGAGTTCTAAAAAACCGTTATTACCCGGCATTCTTGATATCTACACCGCTGCGGCAAAATCGAATGATGGTAACCGTTGTATGATCTCCCCCAGCCCTCAGGTAAAGGAACAGATCAAAAAAGAATTGAAGAAGCTGAAAGGCATCGCACAATCGGATCTGGTAAGCAACCTGTTGGGGGTGAAGCAAAAAACAAGGCTTGGCCTTAACGATGGACTTATTTATCCGGGCAGGGTTTTCCCACTGGGCACCTCCATCTCGGGCGTTCGTGCCCATGAAAGAAACCTCGTGCCTGCAAAAGGCGTGTTGAGGGTGGTTGTTGTTCTTGTTGAGTTTTCCGACAAGAAACTTTCGCTCAGTAAAAAGAAGTACAGTGATCTCTTCTTTTCAAAGGGAGTGGTCCCCACGGGCAGTGTGAATGAATATTACGCCGAAGTGACAAATGGCGCTGTAGATATCCAGGGTGAGGTGGCGGGTCCCTTCCTGCTTCCAAAGAAATTAAGCGCCTATGCGCACAACGACAGTGGCATTGGAGACACGCTACCTAATGCACGGACCATGGCAAAAGACGCCGCAGTAGCTGCAAATCCTTCAATAGATTTCTCAAAATATGACAATGACCAGGATGGATATGTAGATGCCTTTATTGTCATTCATGCGGGACGCGGTGCAGAAGAGACCGGCAGCAAGTCGGATATCTGGAGTCACAAATGGCTGATTCCGGAAGAATTCGATGCGGATGGCACTAAGATCTACGCTTACCTCACCGTTCCGGAAGACTGCAAACTTGGTGTCTGCGCCCATGAGCTGGGTCATCTCTTGTTTGGCTTTCCGGATCTATACGACTCGGATTATTCCAGTGAGGGTGTCGGCGACTGGTGCCTGATGGGAGGTGGCAGCTGGAACAACACCGGGCTCACCCCGGCGCATCCCTCCGCATGGTGCAAGAAGCAACAGGATTGGGTTACGGTCATCAATCAGTCTGTGAATCAGAAAGCGGTAGTGATCGATGACGTGAAAAAATCGCAGCAGGTATTCCGGATGTGGAAAGACGGTGGCCCTGGGAATGAATACTTTCTCATAGAAAACAGGCAACAAAAGAATTATGATAAATTTTTGCCCGGCGGTGGATTGCTTGTCTGGCACATAGATGATAACATCGAAGAGAACGACAATGAACGTCACTATAAGGTTGGTCTCGTGCAGGCCGATGGACAGCAGGATCTTGAATCAGGAAACAACAGGGGCGACGCCGGCGACTCGTTTCCGGGATCGGCAGGAAAGAAAAACATCAGTGGGAAAACCACGCCAGGCACTCTTTCTTATGGCGGACTGGAAACCAATGTACAGATACAGGGGATCAAACTGAGTGGCGGTGTGGTAACCGCGGACCTTTATGTGAGTCCGGGAGCCATCAAGCCACCAAAAAAGAAAAAGCCAAAGAAAAAAAAGCCCGTTAAGAAGGTTGCGAGACGCTAATTATTTTATACCAAAGACATGACATCGATTGCTCCAAACCGAACACGTATCGAAGGAAAGATCACAACGATTGCGACTTCGCGCAAAGACGAGTTCAGCCTGGTCAGGATTGATCCGGAAAAACTCTCTTCCGTGAACAACTTTGTCAACCTAATTCAAAAATCATCTACGTCGGTGGTGGAAATCCTCATATCCAACAAGGTGATCGAAGAGTTTAAACTCAAAGAAGGCGGCAGTGTGTCAATGCTCATACGTAAGACTCCCAAGGAAATATTTGCAATCCCCGATTCGATTGAAGTATCACCTTAACAATCCGGGAACTACAATTGAAATTGTAAAGAAAGTTGCCAGTAGCGTTGTTCAGGAAGTCCGGCTAAAGGATCCTCTCCGTTTTGGTAATAAACGGCCAGTGATAATGCATCAGTAAGCAATGGATAATAGTTCAGCGAAGGTGTGAATAAGGGCAGGTAGTCATCGCCGTTCATCGTATTAATAAAATTCAGTCTCCCGGTATAACTCAGCGCCAGTTCCAGTCTTTTCGGCCACTGGTTTGGATCAAGGCGGTTATTCTTTTTCATTACGGCCGTTGGCGCTCTCCAACATAGGGCTGCCTGCAGCCTTGCATATATCCTCACCTGTGTTCCATCGTATTGATCACCAGAGCCATTGGTGGCCTGCCATTCCAGTCCCGCCTCGGGGCTGACCCGGTAGTATATGGAATGCAGCTGCCTGATTTGTTTGTAAGCGTTGATAAACAATTTACCCGCCGGATTCTGCAGTTCGTCTCTTAGTAAGGAAAAGTAACTCGTCGCGATGAAGGACCGTGAACGTGTGGTCCTGTCGTTCATAAACTGCAGGGAGGAATGGAGGAAATTAACGTGGTTTCGCTGGTCGTTCTCCGTTCCAAAACTGAATTCATGGCCTAAACCCAACTTATAATTGTGTTGTTCATCGTCGATCATCGTATTCCTGTTAAGGACAGCGAAGGGGCTGAAGGAATGGATCTTCACCCTGTCATCAACACCGATGCGGCTGTAGTTCCAGTTCCATGCGACGCCGACGTTGATTTGGTAAGAAGCCTTACCCGAATCCGGGATGGTAAATGCGGCCTGCGCGGGAGCCGGTATTTCACTGGTCGATTCGAAGGCATTGCGAATTGAAAGGCTTTTTTCGACCACGGTCTTTTTCTGGGCGCTGGCATTGATGACGACAGCCATGATGATCATTGCGAGGATGAACTTTTTCATGGATGAGTTCAGAATTTAATGGTGGATTGAACCAGGTCGATGCATTCCTGCACTGTTTCGCATGCGGATACCTGTGAGCAGCTGAGTGTTGCTTCGGGTTTCTTTTCAAATACCAGTTTCTGGAGCTTCAGGCAGAGCAGGGCGTATTCATTGGATTCGAATAAGAGGTCGGAACTGAGGTTGCTGGATTCGGCCAATGTTTCGGGTGTGGTTCCCGCCAGGTGGCCGGCGCTGATGATCTTTCTTTTCACCTGTATCGGCACTGGCTCCTGCTCGTTGGCGAGGTAGATTCTGCTGCGGCGTTTCATATTCTGAAAGTTAAAACTTAATGCTTGAATGATTTCATGCAATAGTTTCACGCAAAGGCGCCGAGCCGCCTTCGGCGGACGCCAAGAAAAAGAAGACAAACAAAGATTTTACTTAGACTATCTTTCTTGCCTTTGCGCTGAACTGATCTCGATTGAAAAAATGATTACAATTACCTTTGCGTGAAACCCTTTGCGTGAAACCTACAGCCGCACCGATGAAGCCCTTACCACCAGGGTGGTTTCCATTTCGATATGACTGACCTTGTTATTGTGTTCTATGCAGTCCAGCAGGATGCGGGTGGCCTGCCGTCCCATTTCGGTTAAGGGTTGCCGTATGTAAGAAAGCGGGGAATAGAAAAGGTCAAGTGCGTCGGTCTCATCAAAGCTGACAATGGCCAGCTCCTCCGGAACGCGAATGGCTGTTGAATTAATAAAGTGCAGCGCATGACCCGCAATCACATTGGACCCGAAGAGCACGGCGTCGACGGGATCGGAGCCCCTGAGCAGTTCAGCCATGGCCCTTTCTGTTTCTTCTTTGTTGGTAAATATGTCCACTTCTTTTATCCATCTTTTTCTTGAGTTGATGCCATTATCTTTCAGCGCCGACAGGTAGCCGCGCTTTCTTTCTTTAAGGTGGTGCAGTGCAGAGTTGAAACTCAACAGGCCAACACGTCTGCTGCCCTTCTCGATGAGGTGACTGACGGCATTTTTTGCCGCCTGGTAGTTGTTTATCGCTACATAATTCGTTTTGATGGCTGGGAAGTACCTGTCGAGAAGAACGAAGGGAAGATCCATTTGCTGCAGCATCAGCAGTTGATCTTCTGAGTCAGCCGGAGGTGAAACGATGAGGCCGTCGACCTGGCGGTTGAGGAAGGTGTCGATCAGTTTCTTGAATTTGGCGGCATTCTCATCCGAACTACCAAAGAGCACGGTATATCCATGGCGGTCTGCCTCGTCTTCAACGATTCGGGCCATGGCGGAGGAGAAAGGGTTGGCGATGTCGGCCACGATCAGTCCCAGGGTAAAAGTTTTACTGATTTTCAGGCTTCTGGCGATCTGGTTGGCGCGATAGTTCAGCTTAAGAGCCACTTCCCTGATCCGGGCGGCGATTTGTTTGCTGATCCGGCCTTCGCGTTTGTTGTTGAGGACATAGGAAACCAATGCGGTAGAGACGCCCACTTCCTGGGCAATGTCCTTTAAGGAGACCTTTTTCATTGGAGAGCTTCGTTAATCGTTTAAACTCAATGCTTAAAGATAACCTGAGTTCAGTTAGAAAACAGCTAAATTCCCCCTAATTTTCAAGTGTAATAACGATGTTAATTAAATAGATTAGGGTTAAACGTTTAAACAATATTTAGTACATTTGTGTCGTTTATACACAAAGACCGGAAGAGATTCAACCTGCCTGCCAAATGAATCTCTCAGCAGTAAGCCTGCTGACAGTATAACAAGTTTTCTAACGCTTTTACCGGTTCAACAAACAACATTATAGTATATCCAAACCACTTATATGAACAATACCCTCAAATTCGAAAATCTCAAAAGAATCGTCATCCTGGCGGCACCAGAATCCAGGAAGGCACTGATTGAATGGTCCTATGCACATAAGCATCCGCTGAAACATCATATCATCATCTCCACAGCCCGCACTGCCGGAATCCTCGAAGGAACCCTTCATACCCAGGTGCTCAACCTCGACCACGGCCGGGCAGGTGGATACCACCAGGTGAAAAAACTGATCAGAGAAAATCATGTAGACATGCTCCTGGTCTTTGGCGACCCGTTAAAATCAGAGAAGAAAGAACCCTGGTTCACTGAACTGATCGAAGCGGCCGTAATAAAAGATGTTGTAGTTGCCTATAATATGGCCACCATCAACACCGCGGTGGCTTCCCTTTCGTCAGTGCCTACACCTTCAGTAGAAAACGACGAAGTGCAGGAACTCCTGCGCACCGGCATTTACAACCAAATTGCCCTATCATAGTAAACCGCTGACATGAGCATACAAAAACTTTTCACGACACTCAAGCCCAGTTTACTCACTCTCACGATCGGCGGGTTTACTATCGGTATGACTGAATTCCTGATCATGGGTGTACTGCCCGACATGGCTGCTTCACTGAAGATCACCATTCCTACCGCGGGACACCTGATCTCGATCTATGCGCTGGGAGTGGTGATCGGCGCGCCCCTGATGACCCTGCTCACCGCCCATCTCCCGCCAAAAAAAGTGCTGATGGGTCTGATGGCCATCTGCGGTATTTTCAATGCCGTCTTCGCCCTGTCGCCTTCTTATGAATTGCTCATGATTTCCCGGTTCTTTGCCGGCCTTCCTCATGGCGCCTTTTTCGGCATGGGAGCGGTTGTGGCAAACAGACTGGCCGATCCAGGGAAGGAAGCCAGCAGCGTATCCATGATGTTCGCGGGGCTGACAGTTGCCAATATCATTGGCGTTCCAATCGGTACTTATATTGGTCACAATCTCAGCTGGAGAATATCTTTTATCGCCGTAGCCGCAGTTGCACTGCTGGCCGTACTGGCCATCAAAAAATGGATGCCGAATCTTACCCCAACAAAAAGTGAAGGTCTCGCCAGTAGCGTCGCCGCATTCAAAAAACCGGAACCCTGGCTCATCCTCCTGATGACTTCTATCGGCACGGGGGGTCTTTTTGCCTGGATCAGTTATATCGCACCGATGATGACCGAAGTCGCGGGCTTCTCACCCAACCTCATCACGATCATCATGATCGTCGCCGGCCTGGGAATGGCACTGGGAAATTTTATTGGCGGACAGCTGGCCGACAGGTTCTCGCCTTTGAAAACAACCACCGCATTGCTCCTGGCCATGGTGGTATCACTGATCATCGTTGCCCTGGTATCGCCATACAAGATTCCTGCAGTAGTGATGACTTTCATCACGGGCATGATCGCCTTCGCGGTAATCTCACCCATTCAGATGATGATGATTCGTGCGGCCAAAGGTTCTGAAATGCTGGCCTCAGCCTCCATCCAGGCTGGTGGAAACATGGGTAACGCACTGGGTGCTTTTTTAGGTGGATTGCCGCTCGCGGCGGGATTCGGATACGCCGCCTCACAGTATGTTGGCGCCGGCCTTGCCATGACCGGCGTAGCCATTTGTTTCATTCTTCTGATAAGAAGCAGGAACAGAAACAAACAAACCCCTGTTACCATGGCTGAACTCGGTGGCTATCTGGGAAGTGTTTTATTGATCAGGAAAGCATCGAAAAAATTGCCGGAAGCCTTTTTTGAGGAAAGGGACAACTAATAACATTGAATTGACAATTGATAAAACCCGCCCGGTAATTTGGGCGGGTTCGCTTTTTCAAATCATTTAAACATGCTGCAGGCTTTCCTGCTGAGCAGTGTATTCTTATTTTTTTTGAGGTTCGCTCTGATTATTCAACCTGTAGGTCTTCGCCTGGGAATCATTCAGTCCAAATATCAATTGGTTTCCATCGATCATTTCCACTCCTCTCACTTCACCACGGATCTTAAGCCCGCTGCTGGTTTGCGGCAGGTATTTGAATCCGCCCTTGCCATCCCCCAGCAACACCACGCCATGGTTGGCATCGTAGCGGCTGAATTTGATCCTGGTCCATATATCATTGCCCGCAAGCACGAGGTCTTTGTTCCCATCGGCATTTACATCCAGCGCGGCGATAGCATGAACGGGTGCATATTGCGCTTCATCGGGTAGCGCCTTCACTTCAAAACCCGCCGCGCCATTGTTCTGCAGGTAAACAGTCTTGAGCAGTTCGGCCTTCAGCACCTTCGCTGCCTTCAATTGCTCGGGACTAAAAAGATCCGATATCGTAGCAGTTGAATAGTCGCTGTATTTAAGAAACTTCTTTTTCTGCAGTGGCAGCTGGTCGGTAAGGTCATCCCTTGAGGCAGCGGGATAGGATACCCCATCGATATAATAACAAAACACGGGATCCACCGATCCGTTGCCATCAAAATCATTGTAGTAGAGACTCACGGGCTCTTTCTCACTTGCCGTGAATTGTCCATTAACGCCGAGATTCCCAAGAATGAGATCCTGGTCTCCGTCTGCATCCATGTCTGCCGCAGCTATGGTATTCCACCATCCACCGGAAGCAAATTTTATATAGGTTGCCGATGCATCGCGTAGTCTTCCTTTTTCATTGATAAATACCTTTATGGGCATCCACTCACCCACCACGATCAGGTCTGGCTGATGATCGTTGTTCAGGTCGGTCCATATTGCATCGGTGACCATCCCCAAATTTTTCAAACCGGGAAAAACATTTGAGGTGCCATCAGAAAAATTGCCATGGCCGTCATTGATCAGGATCCGGCTTTCCGGTATCTGGGGATATTTCCCCGGAACGATTCTACCACCCACGAACAGGTCCATATCTCCATCACCGTCAATGTCGGCAGCCTTTGCTACGCCGGTGCCAAATTTTTTGGCGGGTAACGAGTTGATCTTTGGAGTGAATATTCCCTTGCCATTGTTGATGTACAACCTGTCCTGCAGGGCGGGATCTTCCGCATCCACTTCATACCCTCCACTGCCTGCGAAGAGATCGGCGTCGCCATCCCCGTCGGCATCAAAAAACTCAGCAGCCACATCTTCCGACAGGGAATCTTTTTGAAAGGCGGATTGTGATATCGAATTAAATTTTGCATGTGCATCCTGAATAAATAATTGGCCTGCCTGGCCTCTCGCCCCCCCGATATAGAGGTCTTCCCTGCCATCTTTGTTTACGTCTGCCTTTGCCATAGCGGGGCCCGGACGCGAACAATAATGTGGCAGCAGTGTCTGCAGGGTGAAGTCGTTGAATGGATTCTCACGATGTGCAAAACGCAGCGTGGAGTCTTCAGAAAACAGTGTGTTCGCTGATGTTTGAACCGAAGGTATCCATAACCGGTCGGCGTTGGCCAATTGTACTGTATATGTTTTATCAGCAGCCAGTGATTTAAGCACCTGCATCTTATTGTCTGGCCACACTACCACCACTGAATCGATGGCTGCCGTGTTGCCCAAACCAAAATTCAGGACTGGATCGACCGAAGACTGAAACCCCCTAACGGGAAATTCTTCCTGGAAATATTGCCGGGTTCCGCAGTGCACCGTCACCTTTGCGCCGATGCCTCTTGCATTGGCCTTGTCGCCCTTGAGCGCGATCCGTACAAAATGGTTCCTGATCAGGGTTTCCGCATTGTTCTTGTAAACCGACGCCACCTCATTGGTATTATTAATTATGAGGTCAAGGTCCCCATCGTTGTCGAGGTCGGCATAGGCGGCTCCGGAAGCGATGCCCGACTTGTCCATGCCCCAGTCCACGGTTTTCTTTTCGAACTTTCCATCGCCTTTGTTCTGAAAGAGATAATTTGGGATACTGGTCGTGGGCATGTGGGATATGAAATCAGTCACCACTACTTCTTTCGATTCATTTCTTGCCTTGATGGCTTCATCCATTGTGTACTTAAGGAAATCGAGGTCTGTGTAATCTCTTACATAACCATTGGAAACAAATAGGTCCTTGTTGCCGTCGTTGTCAAGATCAGCAAACAAAGAGCTCCAGCTCCAGTCGGTATTCGCAATGCCCGCGAATTGCCCTATTTCACTGAATGTGCCGTCACCATTATTTTTCTGCAGCATGTTCCTGCTGTACTGGTAATAGAATCCTTTGCGGAACAGCATCTGCATCTTGTCGAAATTCTCCGAACCGTTGTGCATTTTCTGAGTTCGGTTGTCTTCAGGAAGCATGTCAAGAGTGACCAGGTCGGTAAGGCCGTCGTTGTTGTAGTCGGCAAAGTCGGAGCCCATCGAATACATAGAAATATGATCCATGCGCTCGCTCAGTTTTTCTGAAAAAGTGCCATTGCCATTGTTGATGAAGAGATAATCCGGTTCATTGAAGTCGTTGGACACGTACATGTCTGGCCAGCCGTCGCGGTTTACATCGGAGATGGCGATGCCCAGACCGAAGCTGAGCACATTGGACGTGATCCCTGCCTCCTGGCTCACATTGCTGTAGTGGCCGTTGTCGTTGCGGTATAGTTTGCTGGCGAAGTTTGGATTCTTGTTATTACGGATGTCGGTACTCTCCTGGATGCCGGTGGCATATTGCTGCAGGGAATGGTTGATGAGGAACATGTCGAGATCGCCGTCGCGGTCATAATCAAAGAAAGATGCCTGGGTGGAATAGCCTTGGTCGGCCAGGCCATATTGTTCGGCCTTTTCTGTGAAGGTGAGGTTACCGTTGTTGATGAAGAGCAGGTTCTTCCTTCTGGCTGCGTCACCGTCGGCGGAACGGCAAATGTAGATGTCCAGGTTTCCATCACCGTTGATGTCCACCATCGTGGCGCCGGTGCACCAGCCCTGTTTTTCGGCAATGCCCGCCTTGTCGGTGATGTTTTCGAATTGCATATTGCCTTTATTCAGATACAGGCGGTTTTTAACCATGTTGCCGGTGAAAAGAATATCCTGTAAGCCGTCGTTGTTGATATCGCCGATCGCCACACCGCCCCCATTGTAGAAATAGGAGTAGTTCATCACGTTCAGTGACTCGCCTTCGAACAATTCATTTTTGAATTCGATGTTTGTATCTCCGGGATCCAGGGCGGTGAACAGGCGCTGAGGTTCATTGTTGCAACCCGAGTTCAACACAGCAATCACCGGCAGGAGCCGCAACAAGGATCTGACCATACGAATAGTTTCAGGATGCTATATAAATAAAATATTCCATTGCGGGTGCAATGGAATATTTCGAAAGAGACATGAACATGATTAATTTTTATCCCACCAGAGTGGCGTAGTGACCTTGTCCTCGCCACCGAGAAGTCCTATCGCGGCCTCGACAGCGGGTCCATTCACTACAGTTTCATTCTGAAGGAACGGAATACGTCTGATTATTTGGGTTGTAGTATTGGTGATGTCCGGATTATCGGACTTTACAACTGGATAAAGTTTGAGGTACCGGCTTCTGCGGAAATCCGCCCATGCTTCCATGCCATCAGGGAAGAGTGCCAGCCATTTCTGTGTAGCGATCTGAGCCCGTTGCGTGGGGAGGTCGCCAGCCCATTTAATTGGTGTGGTAGAAACCGCTGGTGAATTTAAAAAGTCATTAGGTGCAGTTGGAAGATTTGAGCTGGCGATATATGTGCTTACTGCACCCGCCTCGGTAATACCCCATTGGGCCATGGAGTTAGTGATACCACTCTCGTAAAGCTCTTGTGCGTCTTCGGAACCCATGTTCCATCCCAAAAGTTTACCCTCAGCGCGCAGGAAATACGCTTCAGCAGTACCCATGACGTTCTGAGAAGACTCCAGGTGGGTGGCGACACCACCGAAGGCGGTAGACGACCATCGTGCTCCAACGTGCGAGTTATTTTCTGCAAGATTTTGAGACTGTGTCAGCTGGGTAGCGTCGAGTCCGTTCCGAACACCATCGTACTGCCCATTACCTGCAGGGTTGGTTGCAGTTGCACCAACAGGGAGGAAATAGACGGGCAAGCGTGGATCCTGGTAACCTTCCAGATACGACTCCATGGTAGCGCTCATACGAAATTCATTCCAGTCAGACATGATAGACAATCCATTTCCATCGCCTCCTTTAAGGCTTCTGGCGATAAGTGCGTCATCAGTTGGGCTCGCTGTCATGACACCATCAGCAACAGCAATTTCTGCCTCACTTTGTGCCCTGGCCGGGTCTGCAGCAGAAATCCTCATAGCGAGCCGCAGGCGCAAAGTGTTTGCAAACTTGAGCCATTTGGCTGCGTCGCCTCCATAAATAAGGTCTGTGCCGCCGTAAGCCTTAGCAGTAGGATTTGCTTTCAGGACCTGAATGGATGAATCGAGTTTGATAAAGAAGTTGTCATAGATTTTCTCCTGTGAATCGTATGCAACGGATGTACCCGGAGTTCCAGCATTGAAGTAAGGAATCGGTCCCCAGTAATCAGTGACTTTACTGAATGCCAGCACCCAGATAATGTTAGCAAGGGCATATTCAGGGCTGTTGGGCTCAGTTGCCGAGAAAATAGTCTGAAGCTGCGGAACAACCTCAGTATAAATCGGATTAAAGGCCGCGCCGACCCAGTCCATTCTGATCACGTTTCTGTCAGATGGAAAGTAAGTTGCAACGCAGGCAAAGTATTGGGCATATTGGTCGGAGAACAGGTTTTGTGCAACCTGGTAATTTCCCTGGTTGATCGTCGCAACAGATTCTGCCTTCGCAAAAAGGAAGGGCAATTCTGTTGGACCGACTGTTGCTATCGCGTTTCTGTCAGTGTTGAGCTCGTCAAACTTCTTAGTACACGATGTCATTAAAATCGTGGAGGCCAGAATACCGATCAGGTTTCGGCCAAGTATTTTAAAATGTATTCTACTCATAATTATTTTCTTTAGCGCTGATCAGGAATTAGAATGTTAGTTGAAGGTTTGCACCGATGGTTCTTGTTGCAGGAAGGTTACCGTATTCAATCCCCTGGAAGTTCCCGTTACCAAGACTCATATCTGGATCAAACCACATCTTTCTCGTACCGATACCACCTGGAATGTCCAATTTGGAGCTTCCCCTGTATAGCCAGAATAGATTTCTTGCAACGAACGATAATCTTGCTTTTTTAATGAATTTGCTGGTTTCAGGATTTGTTGGAATATCATATCCGAAAGACAGTTCCCTTACTCTGAAATTAGTCATGTCATACGCGAAGAATTCGGCAACGCCATAACGTTTGCCTGAAGCTACCTGCCAAAAGTTCTGTGCAGACGTGCTTACATTAATGGGATTACCATCAACGTCCTGGCCACCAAGATTCAGCGAACCTGCATCCCGATATTTGCCAGTCACCTCTGGAATTCCGCTGAAGGCGAGGTTCATTTCTGTTCCGGACACCATCGTTCCGCCAATACGACCATCAATCAGCAATCGAAGACCAAATCGCCCGTAAGTAAATGAGTTAGAAAAACCCACCGTGGCCTTCGGGTTAAAGTTTCCAAGAAGAATGTAATCCTCTGTAATGACAGGAAGGCCCGCCGGAGTTACCTGATAACCACCTTTGACGTTTTTTTGCCAACCGTAACCGATCAGGTCACCGTAGCTCCCACCTTCTTTTACCTGTGGAGTTGCAGAACGGCCATAACCGCCGCCCAGCTGGGTCTCTTTCAGGTCGGCACTGAGTGATTTAATTGTATTCTTATTTGTTGCGAAATTCAGTGTCAAATCCCAGGTGAATTTATCCCCCTGGATAGGTGTTCCATTAACAACAATTTCAAATCCTGTATTTTGAACATCACCAGCATTGATATATTGATCGCTGAAACCAGTAGCTGGTGGCAAGCCAATTCTCAACAGCTGGTTGATAGAATTACTTTTGTAATAGGAGAGCGTAAGACCCAGTCTATTAGCAAGAAATTTAGCGTCGATATTAAATTCGATGTTCTTTACGATCTCGGGTTTCAGCCCTGGAATGGCCAGTGTCGGGCTTCGGGTAAGAAACCCATTGCCTGCACCCTGTGCATAAGAATAGGTGCTGTTACGAACGCCGAATGCACCACCGTTACCAACCTGCGCATAGTTTGCGCTGGCCTTAAGGAAGGAGACAACCGTTGGAAGCGTGACCATATCAGATACGATCGCAGAAATACCTATGGAGGGATATTGGAAGCTGTAGGGAGTTGGCAGTGTTGATGTCCAGTCATTGCGCAAACTCGCATCAAGGAAGAGGAAATCCTTGTAAGACAAATTCAGCTGGCCAAATACAGATTGTGTTTGAACCGTTTCCGCAAAACCTTCTATTGTAGGATTGGATGCGAAGTTCAGACTGAATTTGTTTGTTACATTCAGTCCATTTGCAATTGCATTAGTCTGGTCGAACCGATTGTCCTGGTAAATGCCCCCAACGTGATAGCCAATGGTGAGATCTTTGGTAATATCATTTTCGCCATTCAGGATCAGGTCAAACCATTTCTGCGTGGTGGTGAGACTTGTTTTCTGGTAAGAACCACCCGCTGTTGTTCCCCAAAGCACCGTACTGTAAGAGTAGGAAGTTTCGGTGCGGTCAAACACGCGGTCAAGATTTGCCCGGCCAGTAACATTAAGCCAGGGAGTTAGTTGATATTTTGCGCTAACAAATCCGATGATACGATCACGAACTTCATTGATAGATGTTCTGTTCAACATCCAGTATGGATTCTGATAAATAGAACTAAGTGTGCTTGGCCAAGTCGTGGCAACAGGTTGGCCATTCTCAATGGTCTCGAAATTCTTTGCAGTAGAAAGCGGAAGGTTCCTCGGGATCTGATAAATGTCGATCACCGGAGCATTTTCCTCACCGGTCCTTGGCCGGTTGTCAATATCCTGACTAACGTAGGTTACTTTTGCATCGGTAGAAAACTTTGAACTAATCTGATTGGTTACCCTGAGATTGACAGTGTGCCTCATCAGGTTATTTTTTGGTACAACACCCTGAATCGAACTGTTCGCGTAGGACAGGTAGGTTTGCATTTTATCTGATCCGCCTGAAACACCGATTGAATTATTCAGCGTGGTTCCTGTTCTGAAAAAATCTTTCACATTGTCTGGCTGCGGGCTGTAAGTTGTCGGCTCACCCAGGTGATTAATTACAGATTGACCGGTCATTGCGGCTCCCCAGCTTTCACCGGAACGGAGCGTATCAGATAAAACGCCTCCATTGCCTTGTCCATATGAATTCTGAAACTTTGGTAAAGCGAATGGGCTTTCGAATGCAATACCGGAATTAAGATTTACAGATATTTTGCCTTTCACACCTTTCTTGGTAGTGATAACAATTACTCCGTTACCCGCCTGGCTGCCATAGAGGGCTGCGGCAGACGCGCCACGAAGTACGGTCATGGATTCGATGTCGTCGGGGTTGATATTCGATGCCCCGTCAGAACTCTGGACAGCACCAAAATCACTGCCTGGAACGCTGCTGGTACCGTTGGTGATGGGAACACCATCTACAACGATAAGTGCGTTGTTGTCTCCCTGAATACTACGATTGCCGCGCATCACGATACGGGCGCCACTGCCGGGTCCGCCAGATCCCTGGGTAACCACGGCATTCGCCACTTTACCAGTCAATGAGTTGAGTACGTTGTTTGGATCACGAACTTCGGTGAGCGTAGCGGGCTTCACGGTCTGGGCGGCATAAACCAGCGTCTTGGCTTCCCTGGTGATGCCAAGTGCCGTAACGACCACCTCTCCCATTTGTTCTGAATTTTCTTCGAGACTAACGGAAACCGAAGTTTGTGTCGGTCCCACGGCTACTTCCTGGGTTGTAAATCCCACAGAGGAAATTTCCAGCACTGTTCGCGCCGCAGGCAAACTAATGGAAAACACGCCGTCCGCGTTGCTGACAACTGCCTGGGAAGAACCTTTAACTACAACGGAAACGCCGGGAATGCCCGACTTGTCTTTGAGAGACGTTACTTTTCCTGTCACCGTTCGGGCATTCTGGGCGAAGACCGAACCGAGCATACACAGGAATAAACATGAAAATGCAATGGTAGATTTCATCATAACTCAGCAGTTTTTGGTGATCGTGTTGACATATGTCCACGATCGTATAAACAGGAATAGTATACTTTCTTATTCTTAATTATGGCTCAAATGGCAAGCTTCCTTTTTTTTTGACGCTCGGAGGTCCTACGAATTTGAGATATTTTTTCAAAAGATTTACATCATTTTAAATTATTTCTTTAAAAAGATGAGAAATCGCCCCTTAGGGTGCTGCTCTTTCGATTTTTTTGTGGTCATCGAGATACAAGGGCAGTGCCGCCGACCCATACCAGGAATAAATTTCGGCTGCCAGCAGGTTGCCGCTGATTGCAGGATCATTGGCCAACAATGATTTTGCCTCCACCTCAGTTTTCACATTCAAAATAAAAATGCCCCTGTATCTCCTGTCGTTCTTTCCAAACGGACCGGCTACTACCAGTTTACCCTCGGTGGCCATTTTGTTGATATTGGCCATGTGACCACGGAATAGCTGATCCGTTTTTTCTTTGCCGGCGCTGGTATCAGAGCCGGTTTTGAGTATTACCAGCATGTATGGCTTCATGCCATATTCATCGGCCCCGAGGGAATCTGCCAGCGCTTTATCGAATGTGGACGGTAATTGCCCAAGGCCGACAGAAGCCAGGGACAGGGCAAGGCCGAACATGAGGATGGGTTTCATTACCGGTTGATTTGGGGTGAATGATGAGCGTTTATCGATGCCCTGACCTATTTTACTTTAGCCTTCTTTGATTTTTTTCCCGCGGGTTCAACAATACTCACATTCCAGACCTTCATCTCTTCAATTGCGCCTTCGTCGTGCGGAGAGATAAACAACCCCGCAAGCACGGAATCCTTGAAATTCGTCATAGCGTGTGTGCCAACCAGTTGCAACGCTTCTCCTGGCTGGCCAACCTTCATTGTGACGTCATTCCCCTTTCTCTCCATCTCGATAACCTGGTAGACTTCTTTCCTGGGAAAGAAGATCTCCCCCTCCGGGTCGCGCATGGAGTCGCCCTTCAGCGGGCGCCACTGCAGAACCACCAGTCCATCCGCGTGTACACAGGCATTGATGCTGGCGGCAGCTTCATCAGAGGATTCCCTGATCATCCAGCCCATTTTGCGATGGTTGTTGCCCTTGGTTCCCACGAACTGGAAATTTGCCCTGAGGGTAAAATCGCCGCTGAGTTCTTTGTATAGAAAGCGGAATTCGTCGCGGGCGAACCAGATATTGTATCCGGCTCCTTTGACATAATAAGTTTTGGTAGCAGCGTCATATCGCGCGTCTCCTTTCAGTTTGGGATTACCAATGTCTTCATTGTGTGTAAAGATGCCAATCGACCCGGACTGTGCGTGGAGATCATAAAAACAAAATGAAAAGATCAGGATGGACACTATGACTCTCATAATAGCAATGCAGATTTAGACCATTGAAATTAATCTAATTCCACAAATCAGCGCGGAGAAAACAGGAACAGAACAGAAACAGAAAGAGAAAGAGAAAGAGGAAGAGGAAGAAGGGGGAAACAGGCTTCGCCCGCCGGAGCCTTGGCGAAGGTGGGAACAGAAACAGGCTTCGCCCGCCGACCTCGTTCGCCGCAAGTGGACGCCTTGGAGAAGGCGAATCAATTCCCTTTGTATAAAATCATTTCTGCATTCATTAGAAAATATACCGCAACCCCAGCTGGATCTGGAATGGGTCACCCGAAGGATTCGCTACCCCGGCTGTATTCACCCGGTAATTGAACTGGCGGTTTTCCTTGTCAAATGCAGGCAAAGCAGGACTCGATTCCGTGGCCGCTATCCCTGTTCCGTACAAGGATTGGTTGCCCAGCGTTTTGAAGGCACCCCATTTCTTGTTCAACATATTCGCCACATTAAAAATATCGCCCGACACTTCGATCTGGTGCGACTTGCGCAGCGCGAATCTCTTCGCGATCCTCAGATCGAATATGCCATAAAATCCATTGACTCCTGCATTCCGGTCGGCAATCCTTCCTGAATATTTTCTAATATACTCCTTGATGCTTTCGCTGGCCGCGGGGTTGTTGAGAATTGCCGTCAGTCCATCCCGAACGCTTTGCGGTACGGAAGCATTGTTGATATCAAAAATATAGGCGAGGTCGTTGTTGCCGGAAACAAAATCTGCATTGCTGTTGTCGCCTGACAACATCGAATAGCGGGTTCCGCCAATTCCGGAATAACGGACGCCAATGCTGATACCCAAAAAAGTGGGCACTGTTCCATATACGACTACTTTATGACGGAACTGGTTATCCGAATAACTCATATTACCGAGGTCACGCGGATCGTCTTTTACGGGAAGGGAAAGCGTGGCGGTATTGGCCACATTCCCATTGAATGAAGTATTGTCCCGCGTATCGTTCCAGGTATAGCTCACAGTGATGTCTCCGTCCTTGTAGTATTGATAAGTTCCATCGATCACGACCGCAAACTGGTTTACTTTTCCGTCACTGTTCAACTCCAGCACACGTCCCAGCCTGTTGCTGATGCGGCCCTGGAGCCAGTCGCCTGCACCGTTTGCAGGCATTGTTTCCAGTGGCACGTAGACGCCGCGGTTGTCTTCATTGGGTAGCCGGAAGTAGGGTTCGTTCACCATGTTCCTGTCGACATACATATAATTGTGTCGTCCGAGAGTGGCATATCCTGTTATTCCCACTTTTAGTTTCGCGGTGAAATAATGACTGTAGGAAATATTTGCCTTGTACATCACCGGCACCTGCGCATCGGGGCCATTTGTGTTGATGGTGGGTAGTTGAAACTGGGATAGTGTGGGAATAGTTGATGGATTAGCGCGGTAAGCGGCGAAATCAACCGGCGGAATATTTGGAGCCCTTACATCTACTGTTGCGGAATGATAGCCATCAAATACCAGGTTGTTGATCGTTACATAATTGTTGAGGTCGGAGGCGAACACGCCTGCGCCCAGGCGGATATAATCCGAGTGTTGCTCATTCACATCCCAGGTAAACTGAAACCGGGGCTGGACAACGAATGACTTGAGTTTATTATCAGTCCGCACACCGAGGTCTTCAAATACTACCTGGTTAAGCGGTGACGAAGGATAGTGCGCATAATCGAAACGCAGACCAGCGATCAGTTCCAGCCCTCTTGCGAGTTTTGTCTGCAACTGGCCATAGAGACCAAAGTTGAAAATGTTTCCCACTACGCTGGGATCCGGCACCAGTGGTACTTCACGGTAATAGCGATAGGGCTCATTGTTTTCAAATGCGGTAAGCCCGTTGTAATGAAACCTGCCATTCACTTCGCTTCCATACAAAGAATGCGACCTGGTGTACATGGCGTCGACACCAAATGTATATTTAATCCTGTTGGTGTTATAATACAAGTTGTCTACAAGTTGCAACACATGGTTGTCAAATTTCTCTTGCGCGAAACGGTGTCCTCCCAACTGAATGGTTGTTGACCTGACGACTCCATTGATTGTAGAAGGAACGTTTTCCACGATTGCCCGTGGAATATTCGCACTGGGCAACTCGTCGCCGGGTTGGCTCGACTGATATGTATAGAGATGCTGGACCTTTAGTTCATTGGTCAGTCTTGGACTAACTGAAGTGCGTAGGGTAGCCAGCAGGCTGTTGTCGCGATTGTAGTCATCGCCCGTCGATTCATACAGATTTATTGAAGTGTTGTCTACCAGGCCGAGTTTGTTTTTGTCATTGGTAAAATTATCGCGGATGGTCAGCAGGTTTCTGCTGTTGATCTGCCAGTCGATCCGGGCGAAGGCAGCATCGGAGCCCCGCCTCTTGTCGAAGCTGCCAAACTGTGGTTTGCCCGATACTCCATATTTATCCCTGGCAATGGCAACAAAATCATCAAGGGTTTCCCGCGTAGCATTAAAGCGGGTTTCATCCGCTGCTGACCTGATGTCTGCAATCACCAGTGATCGGTTGTCCTGCTGATGGTCCCATGCTATAAAGAAGTGAAGCTTGTCTTTAATAATAGGTCCGCCTAAAGAAAATCCATATTGGTAGGTGGAATAATCGTTGTCGCGTTTATTGCCCCGGATGTCGTACCGACTCGACAGCCAGTTTGCCCTTCCATAGCCGAACACCGAACCATGCATGGTGTTGGTTCCGGACTTCGTTACTGCACTTACTGTACCCCCACCGCTTCTTCCATATGTTACATCATATTGATTGGTCACCACTTTAAATTCACGAACGGCTTCAATTGAGATAGAATAAGGAGCGCCGCTTCTGCTGGTTGTTGATCCGGCCGAGGTGGGATTCTTGGCGTTCATGCCATCAATGGTGTAATTGGTGGAAGAACCCAACTGCCCCGCAATAGTACCTCCACGACTTAATGGTGAAAGGTCCATCAGGGTAGTGAAGTTTCGTCCATTGACGGGAAGGACATTCATTGTCTTCGCAGAGACTGCCGTGGCGGCGCCAATGTTTTCGATTTTATTCTTTAGTCCTGATCCAACGATCTGTACTACCTCCAGGCTGGATTCCTTCACCTGCATGGGGATGTCAATGCGAACTGCATCACCCTGGTTCAATGTATAGCCCGTTCTTTTCTGGTCTCCAAAGCTGGAGTAGGTGACATTCACCGTATAAGGCCCACCAAGCGGCAATTCCTTGAATGTGAATTCACCTCGGGTATTGGTGGTGGTCTTTGTCAGGAAGCCGGTGGACTCATTGCGCACCGATACGGTAGCGCCAACCTGTGGTTTGCGGTCTTCCCCTGAAACTGTTCCTGAGATTGAGGCCTGTGTGGTCTGGGCACTGAGTTCACTGGAAATACCGACAAAGAGAAGAAAGAAAAGAATTGGGGACAGAAGATTCTTATGCATAGAGTCAACTTTGGTTTTCGAAGCGCAAAATTCCAGCGACGGTGTTAACCAATCATATTTTCTATATGAATTTTCTGTGAACTGTGGCGATTAAACTATTGGAATGAAATTGGGTATTACCACGGGAGATAAGAGGGGGCAATTTCGAATGAAAGAATCATGCCATTTGTTGGAAAAACATTAATCCTTAAATAAAAATCAAAGATGGATGTTAAAAATCATTGAATCGTAAAAATTACCGCCAAAAAGAACTTTTCATTCAGCCTGTGAAAGGTGAACAAGTCCTGTATAAGAATCGGGAAATATAATATTGTTTCTTCAACGTTTTGCTTTACTTAGTGTCTTCAAATTAACTTCTATGACATCCGCAGTTCCTGGAGTATCAGACTACATGCAGTTGTATCAGTACTTACCCGTACTCAGTGTAGAACAGATCATGAAGTTGCGAAAAATCGCCATTGGCATACTGGACATCTCGTCGTTCACCGAAGATGAAAAACATCAGCTTGAGGAAAAGTTGCTGGTGACCCAGGAGGAGGACCGATTCCCCATCTAATAATAGCAGGTGCTTTCCAAATTTTTTGGGCTGCGGTGCTCTGCCAGCAGGGCTTCGAATTGAAATTTCTCTGCCATGCCAATCTCAATCGGATCGATGAATTTCAGTTCAAATCGTTGTGAGCTCTGCTGCTGGTAGCAATCCAGGTAGTCTTCGAAAAGCAAGTCTTCCATTTTATTGATCGTTTCTGTTCATAGATTTCTTAGTCAGAAGAACAAATGAAGCAAATCAATATGAAGAGAAGATTAATCCTGCGTTGTGATTCTATGATCTCAACGGGTCAATGCTGTGAGTGCAAACCGATCTTGTTGCCTTCCGTGTCGACAAAGAAAGCCATATACCCAATATCTTCCGTGATCTGTGTTTTTGGAAGCACAATTTTTCCGCCTTCCTGTTCCACTTTTTCGAGAACCGTGCTAAGGTCCGGATTGGCGTTTAGATAAATGACAACTCCATCCTGAGAAGGTATATGCATGTCGCTTTTTACGAGTGCTCCCAATGCTTTACCGCTGAAGGCGTCACCAGGAAATCCCGCCATCTGCATTCGTGGCATATCCATTACTTCAGTATGAATACTGAAAATGACCTGGTAGAAATGCCGGGCTCTTGGCATGTCGGTAACAGGTATCTCAAACCAGTTGAGTGAATTTGAATTGCTGTCCATGATGTAGAGTTTTGTCCAAGCTACAGAAATTAATAATTGATACCTGTTATCTTAACGTTACCTGTATGTACAAACGGGATCCGAAAATAGACTCATGAGAGGCGTGAACATCATTTCAGGAGGCCGTAGAGGGCCGCGGCAATCGCCGCACCAATACAGGGTCCGATGACGGGCACCCAGGCATATTTCCAGTCGCTGCTGCCCTTGCCTTTGATGGGCAACACACTATGCATTATGCGCGGGCCAAGATCCCTGGCGGGATTGATTGCATAACCGGTTGTACCACCGAGTGACAATCCGATGGCCCAGACCAGGAAGGCCACGGGCACGGCCCCAAGAGAGCCGAGACCGATCGGTTTTTTTTCACCGGTGAATTCAGCGCCCGAAAAATAAAAAATGACAAACATGAGCACAAAGGTTCCGACAACTTCGCTAATAAAATTGAACAGCTTGTTGTGGATGGCAGGGCCAGTGCTAAACACAGCCAGTTGCGTGCCGGCGTCTTCTGTTGCATTAAAATGATCGAAGTAAACAATCCATGTCAGGAATGCTCCGGCCATTGAACCAAGCAACTGGGCGAGTATAAAGCCAGCCACTTTTGACCAGGCGAATTTGCCGGCAAATGCCAGACCCAGTGTTACGGCCGGATTCAGGTGAGCCCCGCTGTACGGTATGGCGAACACTACACCAACAAAAACTGCCAGTGCCCATCCCGTAGTGATGACCATCCATCCCGAATTGAATCCTTTGGTGCCCTTGAGCACCACGTTTGCCACCACACCTGTTCCTAAGAGGATGAGTAGCATAGTTCCAATGAGTTCCGCTGCAAAGGGTGACATAAACTGATTTTAGTTGAACTAAGAAGATAAGTTGGCCCAGTATTTTGCAGCATCAACTGCATCGTCCCATTTCTTCACTGACAACGAGGGATTATCAGCCGGAGTAAATTCCTTGTCAACGATCCACTGCTGTTCGATCTCGGAAACATCTTTCCAGAATCTGACGGCCAGGCCCGCGAGGTAGGCAGCGCCCATGGCGGTGGTTTCGATGATCTCCGGTTTTACCACCTTCACGTCCAGCACGTCGGCCTGGATCTGCATCAAAAGATTGTTTACCGTGGCTCCTCCATCGACCCGTAGTTCCTTTATTGCTGTTTGTGAATCGGTCTCCATGGCCTTTAATACATCTCTTGTCTGAAATGCAATACTCTCCAGGGCGGCGCGCGCAAAGTGCGCCGCAGAAGTACCCCGCGTCATACCCACCATGGTTCCCCTGGCATGCTGGTTCCAGTGAGGGGCACCAAGCCCGGCAAAAGCGGGGACGAGGTAAACGCCGCCTGTGTCAGCGACGGTCGCGGCGAGCGCTTCAACGCTGGCCGAAGATGGTATAAGATGCAGTTCATCTCTTAGCCACTGAACAATGGCTCCTGCCATGAATATGCTTCCTTCGAGGGCATATTCAACTTTCCCATTTATTTGCCAGGCAATAGTAGTGACGAGATTGTTCCTGGAAACAATGGGCCGGTCACCGATATTCATCAACATGAAACAACCAGTTCCATAGGTATTCTTCACCATGCCCTTTCTGATACACATCTGTCCGAACAGGGCAGCCTGCTGGTCGCCGGCAATGCCCGCAATCGGAATCTTATGTGCAAGTATCTCGCCGGCAGTTGTTCCATATAATTCCGAACTGGAAGCTACCCGGGGCAGCATTGACTCTGGTATACCGAACAGTTCGAGCAGCTCGGTATCCCAGTTGAGCGTGTTGATATTGAAAAGCATGGTACGCGACGCGTTAGTAACATCGGTAACGTGCACGGCTTTGTTGGTCAGGTTATAGATCAGCCAGGAGTCGACAGTTCCAAAGATCAGGGAACCTTTGTCCGCTTTTTCTTTGGCGCCCTTCACGTTGTCAAGGATCCACCGGATCTTGGAGGCGGAGAAATATGCATCTACGATCAGTCCGGTTTTCTCCTGGATGATGTTCCCATGTGAAGCTTTGATGGCATCGCAATAGGCAGCCGTCCGCCTGTCCTGCCAAACCACTGCATTGTAAACCGGTTCACCGGTATTTTTGTCCCAGACGATGGTCGTCTCCCGTTGATTAGTAATACCCAATGCAGCAATGTCAGTAGGCACAATACCTGCTTTGGCAATGGCTTCTGTGAGTACTGCGATCTGCGAGGTCCAGATCTCTTTAGGATTATGCTCCACCCATCCTGATTGGGGATAGATCTGTCTGAATTCCTTCTGGGCCACTGAGATGATTCTCCCGTTTCTGCCGAAGATGATGGCTCGGGAGCTGGTTGTACCCTGATCAAGAGAAAGGATGTATTCACCCATGACAATCGTTTTAAATTATGAAGTGGTTTCTGCATTACATCAAACATACTGACTGGCAAGTTCAGTGAATTCAGCTATTTGTTTCTTTTTCCAAAGTACATCATAACCCAGCTCCTGCATCATAATTTCTCCTACTACCGGTGCAGCTTCTATGGCCGCGCGCGCATCAAGAAACAGCAATCGAAGTCTGCGTGCAAGTACGTCTTCAATGGTTCTTGCCATCTCATGATTAACCGCCCACACTACTTCTGCAAGACAATAGGAATGTCCTGCCGAGAGCGGTTTGGCCAGCACTGATTTGTCCCTGATCAGCCGAAGAATATTATCTTCATCGGTACCATATAACGACAAATGTGTTTCAGAAATAATTTCAGGTCGACCATGGATCAACATGTTCCTGGTGGTGCAATCTGCGATCGGCAATGCCGCGGACTTCATCGCCGCATCTACCGTTTCTTCAGCCATTTTCCGGTAGGTGGTCCACTTACCGCCAGTGATCGTGATTAACCCCGAATCACCGACCATCAGTTTGTGATCCCTGGAAATTTCCCTGGTGGCTTCGGATTCGTTGGTTGGCGCAGCAAGGGGCCGCAAACCGGCAAATACGCTCAAAACGTCCTTGCGTGTAGGCGAATCCGTTAAATAACTCCGGATGGTTTCTAAAATAAACTCAACCTCTTTGTCGAGTGCTCTTGGTTCCAGTGAATAATTGTCTATCGGTGTATCTGTAGTTCCAACAAGCAGATGACCTTGCCAGGGGACCACAAATAATACCCGCCCGTCAGTGGTTTCAGGGATCATCAGGGCATTGGATCCGGGAAGAAATCTCTTGTCGAGTACGATATGCACCCCCTGGCTGGGTCTCACCAATGGACGCCTGTCGGGATCGTCCATTTTAAGTATGTCATCCACAAAAACGCCGGTGGCATTGATAACAGTTTTTGCATATAGTACATAATCCCTGCCGGATTCCAGGTCAGTAGCCTCCACGCCGGCAACCCGCATATTCTGCTTGATCAGGCCTTTAACGGCAACATAGTTCAGTACCGATGCCTGGTTTTCGATGGCAGTCTGCGCGAGATTGATGGCCAGCCGGGCATCATCAAACTGTCCATCAACGTATTCAACACCCCCTCTCAATCCAGCGGACTTTATGTTCGGAAACTTATTTCTTACTGCGGCAGCAGAAAGAAAACGCGATGACTGAAACTGGTGCGACCGCGAAAGCAGGTCATAAATTTTCAATCCTGCTGAATATTTCAGTCTTTCAAAATTCGAATAATTGGGTATGATGAATGATTGCCACTTCACAACGTGAGCGGCATTGTGCATGAGCAGACCCCGCTCACGAAGCGCTGAGTAAACCAGCCTGATGTCGCCCTGTGCCAGATATCGTACTCCACCATGCACCAGCTTGGTACTCCGACTGGATGTACCTTTGGCAAAGTCGCTCTGTTCCAGTAACAAAGTGGTAAATCCTCTTCCTGCTGCATCAACTGCTATGCCCAAACCTGTAGCGCCTCCTCCAATAATGATAAAATCCCACTCTCTCCGCTCATTGAGCTGGCGTAGCATATGTGATCTCGAAAAAACAGTAGTAGTCAAAATAGATAAATCAATACTTGCTGAATAATTTACGGCGGGGAGTCTTCAAGGGAGGGCAATTGCTTGATAACCGGAGGATCAGAAAACGCAATGTATCAAAATTATTGCATTGGCCGGATTTAGCCGTGCAGCGATCATAGACTGTTAACGGGTGGCGAAACTAAAAATGGCCAGCCTTTCCAAACGTGAACATGGACTTATCACCATATTAGGGGATAGTTGGCTTTGAGTATTGCCCCTACCTTTAATTAATACGACTTGTAGTAGTTGCCCCTGATCATGAAAAAAACCATCGCTTTTTTTTCTGGCTTACTATTATATGCATTGCCCGGATTTTCCCAGCGCATCACCGGGAGTATTGAGGATAATGAACACAAACCCCTGGTTAATGTGAATGTGCTGATGCTCATGCCAAAAGATTCTTCACTTTTCAAGGGAACGATAACGGACCCAGACGGAAAATTTACGCTGGATAATATTAAGTTGGGCAAATATCTCCTCGCCGCATCTTCCGTCGGGTTTAAGACCCAATATCATTCCTGCACAATCGATGAGCACACGCGGATCCTGCCTGTCCCACTGATCATGCTATCCCGGGAAACGGTTGAACTTGGAAAAGTGGACGTGGCAGCAAAAAGACCATTCATAGAGCAGCGGATTGACCGCATGATCGTAAATGTTTCGAACAGCATCGTCTCAAGCGGAAGCACCGCGCTGGAAATCCTCAGGAAAGCCCCCGGCGTAGTGGTAGACATGCAGAACGATTTGCTTAGTCTGCGCGGAAAACAAGGAGTGATTGTTCAGATCGATGGCAAACAAACTTATCTGCCAGCAGAGCAGGTGGTAGCCATGTTGAGAAACATGCCCGGCAGCAATATCGACCGTATCGAAGTAATAACGAACCCTTCCGCTAAATACGATGCAGGAGGTGACGCAGGCATTATCGACATCCGCCTGAAAAAAAATAAGAACCTGGGAACAAATGGTTCAGTTTCTATTTCCGCAGGCAGCGGCAAGTATGGCCGTCAGAGAGGCAGCCTTCAGATCAATCATAAAACATCGAGACTTAACCTTTTTGGAAACTATGCAGTGAACAGCGGGGGCGATTATTTCAACTTCGATCTTCAGCGGCGGTTAATCGATGGCAACCAATACAATTACGTGGACCAGGTTTCACCCATCCGGTTTAAAAATCATGGCCATAATGCCAAGGCAGGTGTCGACCTTCAATTGAATCCTGCTACCGCAATTGGCCTGATCTGGACTGGATTCTGGGTGCAGCGAAATGAAGCCAGTCTTGGAGAAACCGTTTTCAGGCACGATCCCCAGGAAGCTCCATATTCCCAAACCATCACGGATAAAACCATTAGTAACGGGACATCCAACCAGTTGGGGACCTTCTACTTCCAACATAAATTGAAGAACAACCTTGGGCAAATTGCTATTGATCTCAATGCAGGCCAGTTCACAAGGGATTTCAATAATTCGCTGAATTCGGTCATTAGCAATTCCGGAATGCCGGACATAATGGCTGGGCTATTGAGCGTCATGCCTTCAGAAATTAATATCTACACGGGAACCATTGATTACAGTCGCAGTTATAAAAACGGATGGGCGTTACAGGCTGGTTGGAAATCGAGCATGGTCAGAAGCGCTAATGACATGAAACTAAGTCAGGGGGAGAACGGAAACCTGGACCTTGATACCAGTTTGTCGAGCAATTTTATTTATAAGGAAAGAATCCACGCCGCCTATGTAAATATTAACGGAAAGATCGATCCGAAAACAGAATTACAAGCGGGACTTCGGGCCGAACAAACGGTGTCGGATGCCAATTCACTGACCCAGAAAAAACAGATTAAGCGAGACTATCTCAATTTCTTCCCAAGTGTATTCATCACCAGGAAACTTAAAAAGGAAAACAGTTTAACCATATCCTACAGCTACAGGATCAACCGCCCGAATTACCAGAATCTCAATCCGGTACGATCTTACCTCGATCCCTATGCGTATTCAAAAGGCAACTCGTTTCTCAGACCCGAATACACGCATTCCCTGGAACTGAAGCATGGTTACAAGGACAGGATTTTTACTTCACTTGGAGCAGCTTATACAAAAGACCTGATATTCTTTACCATCTCCCCTGTCAGCACAAAAGTCACTGAACGCACTCCCGACAATATTGGCAAGTCGGCATTATATAACCTAACAGTGACCGGACCCGTTGCCGTTTCAAAAGGTTGGTCGATTCAATGGACCGTGCTTGGCACCTATGGCAATTACCGGTACACCTACCTCAATACTTTTTTCAAGACCACGCAATTCTCAGGACGCCTGGATCTCTCTAATTCATTTGATTTTGGCAAGGGCTGGACAGCCGAACTGAATGGTTGGGTGACAACGCCTGCCAAGGAAGCACAATTGGAACAGCCCTGGATGGCTTCGGGCGACGTTGGCATACAGAAAGCAATACTATCGACCTGGAAAATAAAATTTAGCCTGAATGATTTTTCCCACACAGATTGGTGGAAGGCAAGAATCAACACGCCGCAATTCACCAATAACGTGTTCATCAAATTTGATTCAAGAGTTGCCCTCCTAAGCATCACTTATAATTTTGGCAACCAGCAAATCAAAAATAAACAAAGAAAATCCAGCTCCGAGGATGAACTAAAACGGATAAACTAGGCGTGCAACTCCGCCAGACGGATTATCTTAGAGGTGCAATTGAAACCCTCACCGCCGGCGGTGCACGGAAGACTCCTCCCGGAGCTTTTTTTGTGTTTGTGACCTTGTCAAAATGCACCAACTTCAACAAATCAAACAATGCCATGAAGAAAAGTGCGGGGATCCTAATGTTCCGTAGGCATAAAAAAAATATTGAAGTGTTCCTCGTTCATCCGGGCGGTCCCTTCTGGAAAAACAAGGACGAGGGCGCATGGTCGATTCCAAAAGGGGAATATACCGCTAGTGAGGACCCTTTGAAAGCAGCCATGAGGGAATTTGAGGAAGAGACAGGATCTCTACCGGCGGGGGATTTTCTTCCACTTAGTGCCATTCGTCTGAAATCCGGTAAGCAGGTAATCGCATGGGCGGTTGAGGGCGAGATTGATCCGGAAACGATCGTTTCAAATTTGATCAGCATTGACTGGCCCCCGAAATCGGGCAAAAAACTCGAAATTCCGGAGGTGGACAAAGCCGGGTGGTTTTCCATTGCTGAGGGGATGCAGAAGATCAACCGAGCGCAGGCATCGTTCATCCGCGAACTGGAAGAGTATTTTGCCTGATCAGTGTCTTTTTCCTGCCGCCCAGAAGATCGCGTTTCTGAATAGGGTGAGGTAGGCAGGGTTGTCGAACAGGTCGGGCGAGTGTCCCATAAATATGTAAACATTCCTCGCCCCGACCTTGGGGTTGGTCCAGATCACCGGGTGATCACCCATTTTGATTTTTGAATCGGGCTGATAGGAACCTTCATCCACATTTGCGAGCACATTTACATTCGGTCGGGGGCTCTTATCAAAAATATACCATTCCTCGGTTTTAATTTGGAAAGCCGGTGGAAGGCTTTTAAAGATGGGATGCCCGGTGTTTTCCAGGTGAACAGTTGCCGAGGCGAAGGTTTCGATATAATTTTTGTATCTGATACCCCCCATGAATTTGGAAAACCAGGGCCAGATTTGGTAACCATCGAATTCTCCCAGCAGTGCAGCATGATGAAAGCCAATCCAGCCCCCTCTGCCCTCCTCGATGTATTTCCTGAATGCAGTCTTCGATTTTTCCGGCCAGGCGTAAGGCGGATAATCAAGCTGGATAAAAAGCTGGTATTTGCCCAGGCGGGTCTCGTCCACACTATCCATATTCTGTAAGTAGTCGATGGTAAAGTTGCTGTCGGCGGCAAGCGTATTCAACCAGCGTTTCGCCGCTGTGGAGTATTGCAGATGATGGCCCCCATTTTCAGCAACAGCGAGTACACGAAACCGTGATGCCTGCTGAGCGGATGCGATGCAGGTTGAGAGCATTAACAGTATAGCCAGATGGCCTGTGATCATTGATTTTGGTTTTATGCAAGGCAGGCTTTGCCCGGTGGCAAGTCGTAATGTTTAGCAAAGTCGCAAAAATAATTTGAATATAGATTTCCATCCACATTTTGCGATATTAATAAATACGTGTGCTTTGTCTTAGACCGGATGGTGCTTTACCCGATACAATGCGCCACGCGGGGATTCACAAATTTTTTAACAATTGGGATTCAAGGATCGCACCAGCATTATTGTCTGTATCAAATTCGTCCACCCGGTGTAACATTTCCGGATTTTGATGCGTCTATGCTTTTAAGCAATCCACTGAGTTTCACCAAGATTGGTTTTGTGGCATGAATAAGGAACTCTGGTTCGAATATTTTTCTACAACTAATATTATCATCAACTATTAAAGATCAGACTCATGCATTTCAAAACCATTTATTTTTCTGCCGCGCTGCTCCTTGCGACCAGCGTCCACGCACAGCAATCGCTGACCCTGCTGGATAATTCAAACAATTTAACAAGCGTCTGGGCTCGGGGAAAAAGCAGTCCTGTGCATCGAAACGACATCAGATCAGTGGCTCTCCGACATTTCATGAGCGCTTATGGCGAAAGTTTGAACGCGGATTGGAATCTAACCAGATTTGGTTACCGGGCGGAGTTTAAAAAAGAGGAAATCAAATACCTGGTCGACTACAACAAGGGTGGATTCTGGATTTCTACCATCAGATTCTATTCAGAAAAACAAATGCCCAGGGATATCAGGAGAATTGTAAAGTCGGTGTACTTCGACTATGAAATTGAATTAGTATCCGAAGTAAATTATGGCAAACACGTCGTCTACCACATTAATATTCAGGATGAGACAAGTCTCAAAAAATTGATCGTGATGGATGGAGAGATGACTGTGGAAGCGGAATACACGCGTGCCGATCGTTAAAAAAAACTGGCCGAAAACTGGGTCGCAGCATTTCGGCCAGTTAAAATATTGAGCATTATTTGTTGCCCGAGGGGATCTTTAATTTCCACCCTGGCTGTATTAGGTCCGGGTTTTTAATGATGTCTTTATTGGCCTCATATATTTCCTTCCATTTCACGCCGAACCTGGTGCCAATCTTACCAAGACTGTCTCCGGACTGTACAACGTATTCTTTCATCTCTTCGGCGGGCGCCACTTCGATGTTTAGCCGAAGGTCACCCGAACGGTAATCGGGGTCGGCTTCATTGTATATTTTCCATAGTGCCTCCTTGTCGCCGGAATTTTTCACAAGCCCATCGATGTACAAGACATCGTCCTGTTCAGAGATTTTCAATTCACCCGTTGCTTTTTCTTTTGCTGCGCTAATGAGGGCAGCGTATTTGTCCTGAAGTGACATAACAATGTATTATTTAATGACCAATTTGTTTACAACCTTTTTGGGTTTCAGTTCGTTCACGCTTTGCATGAGTGTGGTCAGCTGGGATCGTTTGATCTCTCCCGTAAGGGTCACAACACCGTCTTCCACCTTTCCTTCTACCCCTTTGTAAGCAGACAGAAGTGAAGTCACAGAAGACTGCAACGGATCATCTGCTGTTACTTCCGGAGTTGTAACAGGTGAGGCCGGTGCGCTGATAACCACATTATTTACAACAGATTTTACGCCTTCAACCGATTTAGCCGATGCCTCGCTTCCGGTTTTACAGGTTTCGTCCGGGCAGGTACCATTCAGTGTTACCACCCCTTTGGCAACAGTCGCCGTCACTCCCGGGTAAGAGGCATTGATTGTTTCACTGAGCTGCTTTTGCAACTGCTCGTCGCTGGGCCCTCCTTTACATGAAAGGATAAGGAAAAACAGGCCCATAAATAATAGTCTCATATTGATCATGTTTAAGTTCAAAAAAAAAACGCAGGCAGTATTTTAGCCGCCCCGCATAAAAATATGCATAAATCACGCCTCCCCACTATTGGTGACGGTTATTCCGCTTCTGCTTTTTCATATTTGGGTAAAATTGACGCCGGAATATGAACACCTACAATTTCAGGACTTATGTATTCACGGTCTTCATCTTACTAACCATCTACTGCTATGGAGCAGGCATGATGGAATATTTTGCCCTTTATGAGCCATGGAAACTCATTGATGATGAGGACTTTGCTGATTTCCATCGATACCAGGGGAAGCGCGTTTTCAATATCTTCGTAATTCCGTCCGTGGTGATGACGTTCTTCAATATTCTTTCCCTGCTGCTCCTACCGGCCTACGTAAAACGAAAATGGCTGGCCTGGTCCCTGATCGCTTATAGCGTTCACTGGATCTTCAGTTTTACCATGCAAATTCCAATTCAGCTGGAACTGGAGAAACGAAAAGATATGCACTTGCTGTCCGAACTCCTGGACACAAACTGGTACCGGTTTGCGGCCGACACCCTTCAGTTCCTTATCGTCTGCGCTTTGTTGCTGAAATTGTTTAAGACACTCGGACACAGGTCACATGTTTCACATGAACCAGACCCACTGAGTAAATTTCAAAATTTTGGGTCTGAAAAGCGGCAGTTGTTATAAGTTCGGAATATTATTTCCGCAGGGTTCGGATGCGAAAATTAGACCTCCTGGGAGAAAATGTCAGAAGAAGTACGCAAGACCAAAGGATTTGATCATCGATTTGTTTAGGTGCTTATGACTTGATGCCAGGTTTTTTTGTCCCCCGTGGGCATTAATACCGATATTGAATACCCATCCGGGAAATAAAACCTGGCATCGATATATGGCAACGATAAATAAGCACGACACTTACCCGGTTAGTACATTCAAAGACAGCAAGGCGTTAGAAACCTGGATGAAGAAAAACCACGCGAAAACTGAAGGTCTGTGGGTGAAAATCGCCAAGGCATCCGCCGGAATAAAATCCATCACCCATTCGGAGGCATTGGACCTCGCGCTTTGTTATGGATGGATTGACGGGTTACGCAGGGGACTGGACGATCAGTACTTTCTTCAGAAATTTACGCCCCGCACATCATCCAGCACCTGGTCGGTCATCAATCAGCAGAAAGTGGCGAGGCTAATAACGGAAGGAAGAATGCAACCCACAGGGCTGGCGGCTATTGAAGCCGCAAAGAAGAACGGAAGATGGCAGGCAGCGTACAAATCACAAAAAACAATCGAGGTGCCCGCCGATCTGCAGAAGGCATTGGACAACAATAAAAAGGCGAAGGCTTTTTTTTCAAAGCTCAGTTCGCAAAACCGTTTCGCCATTCTATTCAGGATCGGCCAGGTCAAAAGACCGGAAACCCGGGCAAGGAAAATTGAAGAATATGTGAAGATGCTGCAGGAGAAGAGGACCATCCATCCTCAGAAGTAAAGTCCTCAAAAAACCAATGAAATCGTTCAGAACATTTCTACAAATATCTAGAATCCCAAGTCCTTCCTGATTCAAGAAAACCCTTCCCACCAGGGGAGTGAAATAAGCTCGGATTTAACTAAAAGCGCCACCCAGCCTGAGTTTCAAACCCGGCACGACTTTCGTACTACCTGTTTTGGTTTTTCATAGGATATTGGATTTTAAAACAGGGCTGGATTTCTATCCGGCCCTCATTTATTTCTGAATAACCTACCAACCAAATACGTTATACGCTTATACAGTCTTCTTTGTACTTCCTTTTTTGCCCGCCAGCAATCTGCGTTCAATCGTTAAGGTTCAGCCTCGTTTGCCGAGTTCTATTACTTCGCAATCCTTCATATTCTTACCATCAATGGTGAACCTGATCAGTGTGCGGATACTGTGCCAGCCTTGTTTACCCGCAGCTCCCGGGTTCATGTGAAGGCAGCTGAATCGGTCGTCGAATATGATTTTGCAAATGTGCGAGTGACCGGAGATGAAGAGTTGTGGCGGGTCAGCCAATATCAGTTTTAGCGTCGGCGGGTTGTAGCGGGGAGGATAACCACCGATATGTTTCATCAGTACCCGCACGCCTTCGGTCTGCCAGCGTAGTGTTTCTTTATATATTCCGCGGATATCCTGGCCATCTATATTCCCATACACTCCCTTGAGTGGCTTATACGCGGCCAGCTTCTCCGCAATGGCGATAGTACCGAAATCACCCGCGTGCCAGATCTCATCGCAGGAATCAAAACAGGTGAGGATCTGATCGTCCAGGTAATGATGTGTGTCGCTTAATAAACCGATGCGGGTCATGGTTCCAAAATCAGATCCGTCAATACGGGAAAATGGTCAGATGGAAACTTGCCATGATATGTGTCGGTGAGAATGCCATATCGGGTTACCCGGAATTGCCTGGAAACAAAAATATGGTCGATGATTTCATCGGAAGGATTGTTGGGTCTGAATCCACTGAAACTTCCATTATTGACGTAAGGATCCTTCGCCAGCAGAATTGCATCATTTAAAAATCCGCTGTTCAGGATCGTCAGATACCATTCGGATTTATTATTGCCGTTGAAGTCGCCGGTGAAGATCACCGGCTGGTTCACCGCAATCTCCCTGATTTTTTTCAGGATCAGTTTGCTGCTTTCCTTTCTCGCCACTATGCCCTGGTGGTCATAGTGTACATTGAATACATAAAAAGAACCTTTGCTGGTTTTCGACTTCACCCTGATCCAGGAACAGATCCTGTTGTTCCTGGCATCCCAGCCAAAACCCGGTCGCTCGGGATGCTCCGAAAGCCAGAAGTCGCCACTGTCTGTGACGCTGAATTTATCTTTCCTGTAAAAAATAGCAGAGTGCTCACCTTTGGATTGTCCATCATCTCTTCCGCGCCCATACCTGGCATACTCCGGCAATGCTTGCTGCAGGTCCATCAGTTGGTTCTCCAGGCCTTCCTGTGTGCCAAAAATATCAAACTGATGAAATCGGATCAGTGAGGCTGCCACTGGCGCCCTGTCTTTCCACAGGTTGCCCGTATCATTCTTATTATCGTACCTCAGATTGAAGGTTCCAATAGTTATGTGCTGGGCTAAACCCGTTGTGGATGACAGCAAACAAATGCATGAAATGGCAATCAGATTTTTCATTCGGCGAAGTTAAGCCGGATTGAAGTAAACAACATTAGGGCTATTGCAACCAGCTCTGGATCTTCGCGGAAAATTGTACTGATGATATTTTGAAACTATTGAACGAGCAGTTTTGCACTGGTCACGGCATTGTCGGAATAGTAACTGACGATGTAGAGTCCGCGGGGGAATGAACTGGTGCTTACGTTAAGGGAGGCCGTCCACACAGCACTGCGGTAGACCTCGATGCCCGTGATGGATCTGATGCTGATCTGTCCACCAGACTGCAATCCATTAATCGTTATGTTGCCTGATGCAGGATTTGGGCTGACTAGAAAGGACGAATGGCCTGCATGGATAGCAACGACCGGACTGTAGGCAAAGGTCCCATCTCTGTCTACGATCCTCAGCCTGTAATACTTTCGTTTATTTTCCTGTTCGCGCGGATGAACAAACCGATACCTGGTCTTGTGCAGGACGTAGTCTACGGAGTTCAGGTATTGAAAATGCAAGCCGTTAGTACTCCCTTCGATTTCGAATCTGTCCACATTCACCACGTCCGCCACTTCCCATTTAATAATATCCATTCCGGCGCTGTCATTAGCAGTAAATGAAACCAGGGTAAGTGGCAGCGGTGTTAGATAAGACCCGACAAGTGAGAGGTCATCGAAATAAGCATTAATAGCCGGGCCTGTTGCAATGATGGATATCAGTCTGATTCTTATACTTCGTGTTCCCGCAGGAGCCGTTCTCTGGTTGGAATAAAGATTCCATGCATTTCCTGAACCGCCTGTACCCGACTGGGTGACCGAATAACTTGTTCCAAGGACAATGTTTGACGCGTTGAGGTAATCGATTGTAAACCTGCCGGCATCACCCTGGGAAGAGATCGGCGTCTGGATATATCCACTGAACAAAAACGTTACATTGTTAAGATCGATCTGGAGGGCATTCGCTGACACGTCTATTTGCTGCGAGAGTTCGAAGGTTCCCGATGCGGGAACATTACAGCCGGCAAAAAAAGTTTTGGTTCCTCCATGAGCAGGAGGATAATTGGCGGATGCATCCGGAACCATCGTCCAATTGCTATAGGTGTCTGCCGCCGTTCCCGGCGCACAAACCGAATTGCCCGTAGCCACGATAACCCACCCGGTTCCGTCGGGCATTAATTCTGCTCCCGGGTTCACAATAAGATTCTGCGAATAAGATGGAATCAGCGCCGACAAAAAAAAATAACAAATCAGAACCCGGGCTCTCAGCATATTCAAAGGTTTGACAAAATCTGCGCGATGAGCGTATGAACCATGATCAGCAAGTGGAAAATGCTCATCCTGAACCAGAGCCGCAAGATACTCATTCAGGGATATACTGTATTAATATGAAGTCGTGACACAAAAAACTAAAGATGAATGCATCAACTGCATAAATTTATACCATGAAAATTGCGACCTATAATGTAAATGGTGTTAACGGCCGCCTGCCGGTACTCCTCCGCTGGCTGGATGAACAAAAGCCAGACATTGTCTGTCTGCAGGAGCTGAAAGCACCGCAGGAGAAATATCCCGAACAGGCCATCCTGGATCTTGGCTATCACTCGCTCTGGCATGGGCAGAAAAGTTGGAATGGAGTAGCCATACTATCGCTAAAGGACAAACCGGAGGAAGTGCGGCGGGCGCTGCCCGGCGATCCTGAGGACAGTCACAGCCGCTACATTGAAGCAAAGGTGAAGGGCCTGACAATAGGATGCCTCTACCTGCCTAATGGTAACCCTGCGCCGGGACCAAAATTCGACTACAAACTCAACTGGTTTAAAAGGTTGACCACTCATGCGGCAAAGCTGCTTGCATTGAATACCCCAGTTGTGCTGACGGGTGATTTCAACGTGATGCCCACCGATCTGGATGTATATAACCCTGAACGCTGGGTAAATGATGCCCTTTTCCGGCCTGAAACAAGAGCTGCCTTCCAGAAACTGCATGCGCAGGGATGGACAGACGCCTTACGTAAGCTGCATCCCGACGAGAAGATCTACACTTTCTGGGATTATTTCCGTAACGCCTATGGCCGTGATGCCGGTTTGCGCATCGACCATTTTCTGCTTAGTCCACAGGTCGACAAACGTTTACTTGCCGCCGGGGTAGACCGGGATGTACGGGGATGGGAAAAATCCAGCGACCATGCGCCCACCTGGATCAAACTGTCGGACAAATAATTTTTCAGACCTTGTCGTGTTCAGGATGTGTCCATCCCTCGCGATAGGTTCGCTGCAATAGTTTCGTGGCCTCTTCATCACCAGTGATGGTTCGCGTGGCCGGATCATAACTTAGCGGACGTCCGAGTTTCATCGACAGGTTGGCGATGATGCAACTCGCCGTTGAGATATGTCCCTCCTGGATGTCTGCGACGGGTTTTGTTTTGGTTTCAATCGCAGACAAAAAATTAAGCATGTGCCTGCGTGTTGCCGGGGCAGCATTCAATTCTATATCCGGCTCCTTCAGGTCTTCCGGGTATTTTTCCTTCTCATAAAAATTGTCCTTGTGGATCTTCTGGATCTTCGAGGTCTTGGAATCGACAGGGATGAAATCACACTGCATGGTACTGGCCTTCAGCGTTCCCTTGTCGCCATAGATAATGAATGACCAGGGGTATTCAGGATCGGCCGGGTCGCCCCAGGACCGGTGTTGCCATACACAATTGAGGCCATCGTATTCAAATAGTGCCGACTGCGTGTCACTGATGTTCGACTTTCCCGTTTTATCAACATAAATACCACCGGTAGAACTCACTTTTTTGGGCCATCCTAAACCCAGCATCCAACGCACGGAATCAAACATGTGTATGCACATGTCACCCATGATGCCGTTGCCATATTCCATGAAGGTGCGCCACCATCTAACATGTGGCAGACCATCATATGGGCGAAGCGGTGCGGGACCGGTCCATAGATCATAGTTAAAATAAGCGGGTACTTCCTGAACGGGCGGGTTGCCATTGTTTCTCATATGAAAATAGCAACACATTTCCACGTGCGCGATCTTTCCAAGTAAGCCGGCTTCGACAATTTTCCTTTTCGCTTCGACCAAATGGGGAGTACTTTTTCTTTGAGTGCCCACCTGCACCACGCGATCATATTTTCTTGCCGCGGCAACCATTGCCTCACCTTCCAGCACATCCACGCTGATGGGTTTCTGCACATATACATTCGCGCCGGCTTTTACCGCGTCGATCATTTGCAGAGCATGCCAGTGATCAGGGGTGCCGATGAGCAAAATGTCAAACTTGTGTTCCGCAAGCATCTTGCGGTAGTCTTCATAGAGCGCAATTTCCTTACCGTTCTTAAGCCGTGCCGCGACCATTTTAGACGCCGCTTCGAGCTGGTGACGGTCTACATCGCACAAGGCAATCACTTCAATCTTTGCCACCTGTATCAACCTGAATAAATCGCTTTTACCATACCACCCAGTGCCGATTAGGCCTACACGATATGTTTTGGCGGGATTGAAAACCTGCATGCCGGAAGCATTGATGGCTGCAAGGGCAAGAGAAGCGGTGGCTCCTTTAAGCAATGTACGTCGATGAATGAGCTCGGTCATGGCATTGGTTTTTTTCGATCTGAAAACTACGGCAAACATGCAAGCGGAGAAAATATTTTATTTCAGGCAAAGTCAATTTCACGCGAATGCAAAGATTGCGGAAAAGATAAGAGTGAATAGATCTCTTTCCTAACCATACGTTTTCAGCGCTGCGTATAGCACCTTTCGAACAAATTACTGTTACCTTCATGCCTGTAAGCTGAATGCCACTAGATGTTTTAAGACTTACGCAAGAAATACATGAAGCTTTTAATCAAAAATATGGTAAGCCTCCGATGCAAAATGATAGTACAGTCCGAATTGGAGAACCTGAAGTTACGCCACGCTGTGATCGAATTAGGAGAGGTTGAAATTATGGACGACCTGACTGAACAAAAACAACGACAACTAAAGGACGCGTTATTAGCCTTCGGGCTCGAACTTATGGACGACAAAAAGACGATGTTGATTGAAAAGGTGAAGAATATCATTATTGAGATGATCCACTATAGTGATGAGCTTCCTAAAATTAAATTTTCGGATTATTTAAGTGACAAATTACATTACGACTACACTTACCTTTCCAACCTGTTTTCCGAAGTAAAGGGCATTACAATAGAACATTATATTATTTCGCATAAAATTGAACGGGCAAAAGAAATGTTGCTGTATAATGAACTTACTCTTACTGAAATTGCCTACCAACTTCATTATAGCAGCGTGTCGCATCTGTCAAACCAGTTTAAAAAGGTGACTGGTTTAACTCCTTCTTTCTTTAAGAAAATGAAGCATAAACGGCTTATTGGACGGGAAGATTTGTAATAAGTCGCCAGGCACATCATTTTAAAGTTTTGATCAATTACCTCTCCCAGCTTTAATACGCTTTTTCAGCTCAATCAGTAAATCATGCAACTTAATATCGAAGTTGTATAATAAGTCGTCCGTTTATTAAATCAACTTTACATTTTTGTAACATGACTAAAATGAAAATATATGAATGCTGATACGACATCGCCGGAAATTGAAAAATCGAAAGCGCTCATCATTGTTGAGATCATCGAATATGTGCCCAATGCTGTAGTCAGCAAGACCATCGTCAAAAAGATTACCGGAAATGTAACTGCTTCATCTGTAGATGCAGGTGAGGAACTAACTGAAAAAACGCTTCCGTTTGACACGTTTATTCAAATAATCGACGGCGCGGCAGAAGTAAGCATAAACGATAAAGTGTTTAAACTTCGGTTAGGCGAGGGAATAGTTATACCTGCCCACACAAGGCAATGCTTCAATGCCAAAGAGCAATTTAAAATGATTTCTACTATCATAAAAAGCGGCTACGAAGATTAAATGGCAATAACTGCAATTATCAGCTTATTATCACGTACAAGTCTGATGTCTTCGGAATTGTGAATCTGACAGCAAGACCTGATAGAAACCAAAACACTTATCAAAGATTCGCACAAGATTAGGCTTTGCCATGAAAATACCGGAGACTGGCTTGAAACAAATGCCAACGAATTACTGGTGTACTATTACAACGCCATTTGATCTGAGGGTTCAGAATGATATTGACCGTTTTCACCTGGTAATAGACGTGATAGACCGACTGCCTCAACTAGGCAGTAAGGGTTCTCACCTGAAACAACAACTAAAAGACAAGCTGGTAGAACACAAGATCTATGTGCAACAACATGGCAAAGATCTACCTGAAATTTTGAATTGGAAATGGAACAATAACTCGTGAACAAACAAATATTGATAGAAATTGCGCATGGACTACTCTCAGGTAGCAAAGGCTTGTTGGCAATGGATGAAAGCAACAGTACATGCAACAAACGTTTTGCTGCACTCGGAATCCCCGAAACTGAAAACGCGAGGCGCGATTGGCGCGAGCTGATTGCAACTACATCGGGCTTGGGTAAATATATAAGTGGTGCCATATTGTATGATGAGACTATCCATCAAAAGAAAAAAGATGGCACCCTTATAGTCAGCTCCATTATTAATGACGGCATCATACCGGGTATTAAAGTCGATACCGGCGCAAAAGCCATGGCATGTTTTCCAGGAGAGAAAATTACTGAAGGTTTGGACGGCTTGCGGGAACGGCTGAATGACTACCATAAAATAGGCGCCCGGTTTGCTAAATGGCGTGCAGCGATCGCAATAAGTGATACAATTCCAACTTCTGCCTGTATAGAAGCCAATGCCCACGCATTGGCACGCTACGCTTCATTATGCCAGGAAGCCGGGATGGTACCCATTGTTGAACCAGAAGTGTTAATGGAAGGAAGCCATGATTTGAAGGCGTGTTTTGAAGTTACAGAAAGAGTATTGCGAATTGTTTTTGATCAACTTTTTCGACAGCGTGTTATTCTGGAAGGTTTAATCTTGAAACCCAATATGGTAATTCCCGGACTGAAATGCCGTGAGCAGGCAACTGTAAATGAAGTTGCAGATGCTACGGTACAATGCCTTCTGCAATCAGTGCCCGCTGCCGTTGCAGGTATCGCCTTTTTATCCGGTGGACAATCTGGCGAATCGGCAAGTGCTCATTTAAATGCCATGCATGTCAGACACGGAACGAAATTACCCTGGCCACTGACATTCTCTTTTGCAAGGGCCATTCAGCAACCCGCAATGAGTATTTGGCTTGGGGACGAAAACAATAAACCGGAGGCTCAAAAGGCATTGTATCATCGGGCCAAATGTGATTCAGCCGCCCGTGGCGGAGTATACAACAGCGAATTAGAAATACGGTGAAATACCGGCGAACCGCATGCCCAAGTTTGATCTGCTAATGAATAACTATCCTTGCCGATAGTAGGTAAACACAGTTTGAAAAACAAATTCCTCTCGAATTTGTTCCTGGTCGATCGTCCGAATTATGAAGTCGATGCCAAAAAGCAACAAAGTTGCCCCCGACTACTCTTAGCTCAAGCTTCTGTTGAACGGCACGTAGTATTTCCTCGTTTTCATTTACCGTTTTTAGGGAGTTTGGATATGTAAATTATGCAACTTATTACCGGAATGGTGTAAGGCATCACGCCGAGAGTTTCGTGACCTTTGAACAGGTACGATACATAATAGCCAGAAAACGTACCAGACTTTTTCACAGTGAACCAGCAACTATGAGCACACAAGTATTATTAATGATAGTCGGGGCAATTGTATTGCTGTTCTTTTCGGGGGTAAATATAGTGAGGCCAACGCACCGGGGTTTAATTGAAAGGCTTGGTAGATATTCCGGATTTGCTCATCCCGGTTTCCATTGGATAATTCCTTTTATCGATAAAATGTATATCGTAAACATTACAGAACAAATGGTGGACGCCCAGCCACAGGAGATCATAACCAACGACAACCTGAACGCCAGTGTAGACGCCCAAATTTATTTTCGAGTGCTGGAAGAAGAACAAAATGTAAAAAGCTCGCTGTATCATGTAAATGATTACAAATTGCAGATTGTCAATCTTGCCCGCACTACGTTGCGAAATATTATAGGTACCCTTACTCTCCGGTCTGCCAACAGTGAGAGAGGCAAAATAAATGCCGAACTGCATAGTACGCTTAAAAACGAAACGGCAAGCTGGGGAATTGTAATCGTTAGAACCGAATTAAAGCAAATTGACCCGCCGTCTGACGTGCAGGAAACAATGAATAAAGTGGTAAAGGCAGAAAACGAAAAAATTGCTGCCATCGACTATGCTACAGCCGCCGAAACAGTAGCAGATGGGGTAAAGCGGGCGAAAATAAAAGAAGCTGAAGGGTACAAGCGTGCAAAGGTCTTACATGCAGAGGGCGAAGCCGAAGCCATTAAGTTGGTGAATGTCGCGGCTGATGAATTTTTTACTGGGAACGCCCAGTTGTTGAGAAAACTGGAAACGGTTGAAAACTCTCTGATGTCCAATGCCAAAATCGTCATTCCGTCTGGCTCGGAACTGATAAACATTATTGGTGAAATGGCCGGGGTAGTACCTGTTCCTTTAAATAAAAACATGAATGGTGATGGGAAAAACCTCCCATTAACGACGTCGAAATCGTAATTGATATGAAAACAACAAATTATAACATTAAATAAGTAATAGAAGAGGTTTTGAGAACTGTGTAACTTATGACAGCCTCTAATTGATGATGCCGGTATATGTAGTTTTTCTATCTCTGATGTGCAATTTATAAACAACTAAATACATTGTTATGACAAAAATTGAAATAAAAACTAGATATCGTGGCTGGGATATAACTTTCTTAGGCCTGTTCATTCTATTAGTATTTGCAGTATCCACCGGCTGTAAAGACAAGGAGAATGAAATCAAGGCTGAAGCACCTGCAACAGATGCCACGGGTATTCGTGAAAACAACAGTACAGTAAATGAATACGTAACTTTTGTAAACAATAATCAAAACAAAATGGCGCTTGACCACGCCTATACGAATGAAGCACTCTTGAAATTGACATCGGCAACAAGCGTTATGGCAAGCGAGGTTGGCTTTGACATCAAGGGCGATTTGGAAAAGGTTAAAGAATGTGCAAATAACATCACAAAAAACCCTCTTGAGACTTCTCATGCGGACGAGATAAGAAAGGCTGCGGACATATTATCCAATGTATTGCAGAATATACAGCAAGCAAAATATCCTGGTTTGGCAAACGAAACCGGAGAGCTCAAAAAAGCAGCAAACGCAATCAACCCCGAAACACTTACGCTGCAACAAAGAGATGCTGTGAAAACATTCTTTGCCAAAGCAGCAGACCTGCTTGAGAAGATGAATTAGTAAAAAATCATGCTTGCTAACGATAAGCCATGAGAATCAAGCGCTGAACTGTCGAAATCCGATAGCCCATTTTACGGCGTTAGCAGATCATCATATTTAAATTCCTAAATTATGATACGACGCGTCGACAATTTGATTGGTTTTACAATTGGGGGAACTGATGGTGATATTGGAAATGTAAAGGACTTTTATTTTGATGATAAGACCTGGACAATCCGGTATATCATCGTCGAAACCGGAAGTTGGCTTTTTGGTCGTAAGGTTCTTCTATCGCCACAGGCGGTAACAACGTCGGATTGGGAGAAGGAGTTATTCAAGGTTAATTTAACTATGGAACAGATAAAGAATAGCCCCAACATAGATACTGAGAAACCTGTGTCCCGTCAGCATGAAAGGGAATTGTATGGATACTATCCCTGGGGAGGCTATTATTGGGGCGGTGGCATGGCTCTCTCAGGTCACTCTTGTCCGCGCAAAGCGGAATGATAAGAATTTTTGCCATCGCGCCGGATGGTTCAAAGGTTGTTTTTGATTTTTCACTAGGAACTTAATAGGTCCTGGTTTATGGCAATCACTAATTGTTGTCGTGCTTCATTGTTGAGTCGCAATTCTTTCATCTGCAAATCAATCCGGGGGGTCACCGGATTTCCATTATGAGGAATCATCTAAGTATCGATTTGATCACAGGCAGCAGGACTGTCGCCATACGCATCATGCCAAGGTCATTGGGATGAACCCCGTCTACGGTTGCTTCATGATCGGAACCGAGGAGATCATTTCCAGACTTATACCACAAACCTTTCATCCCAGACTTTAGTAATTCCTGGTAGGCAGCTTCAAGTGCCTGTCTTTTTTTATCTACACTGGCGTTTTTGGATTGCTCAAATTCTTCTGTGGCGGTATGAAAACCTTCCACCAGCAAGACAGGAGTTTCGGGATGCTTGCTTTTAAGTAATCGCACAACTCTTAATGCACCATTGTACACGGAATCTTCGTGGGTATTGGGGTTGCAGTCGATCACATATAAGGCCGACTTTGTTTGCGCCATGGCTTCGGCAACGGAGAGATCAAAAGTGCCATTGCCGCTGAAACCCAGGTTGACCACGCTGCGATCAAGCTGGCGCGCAATAATATTGGTGAAAGCCATACCCGGTCTCGATGCCACACCACCCTGGGCAATGCTGCTGCCGTAGTATACGATCGGTGATCTCGTTGCAAGGCTGGAATGCTGAGGCGTAGTAATGATCGCATTATTATTTACACCAATGGACAGGGAATCGATGCCGTCGTACAATGGAAGATTGAGCAGGTAATCCCTAACTACCCCATCACCGTCGGAAAGTAGTGTGTATTTATTGACCTTTGATACTGGCACACCCACATTCACAAACTGCCATGTGTTGCCTACCCAGGCATAAAGGTCGACCCCTTTTACTCCCGTTGCGGGCATATGCGGAAGGTTGTTGTCGTCCATCACAGTCCACACCACCACAATCTTTTTTGCATTGGTCCTGAATAAAACGGATATGCCCGCGCTGTTGCGACTAAGGTCCCATACAGGCCTCCTGACCCTGGTCACATAGGACGCAGGTAGTCGGAGGTAATTCTTCTCCCAGTGTAACTTTCCGACAACAAGCAATTGATGGCCATCAGTATATTTGAGAGAATCCAGGTTGCTTTGCTGTGCGCTTAGAGAATAATTGGCAAGTAGCATTGCGAAGACCAGGCCAGCAAGGTTTGTCCTCATGGATAGTATGTATTTAAACTTCGTTTATACCCGCAGGAAGATTTTCTTTTTATACAGGAAATACAGGAAGGCCCATTTGATCGCAATAATTCCCGCGGGAACAACCAGGATGCCCAGGGTAGGGCCAACAAGTTCCGCAGGAATGGTGAACAGCGCTTTGCCAGTGTAGCCCCAACTGATAAACTGCCCCGACATGTAGATCAAAATTGAGTTCATGCCAATGATGCTGAAAAAGAAGGCCCATTTCTTATATCCCTGTACGTCGATGATAAAATAAAAGAGAGCAAAGAACAGAAAGCTGATGCCGCCGGTGAGCAACACAAAGGAGCTGGTCCAGAGATTCTTGTTGATCGGGAAGCTCAGGTTCCAGAGCAGTGCCAGGGCGATCAGCACAGTCCCCACGATGGCAAGGTAGCCTGATTTTTTGCTGCCATTCTGCGTCCCTGATTTGATGAAGGAGCCGCAAAGTATTCCCAGCATGGCATTCCCGATAGAGGGTAGAGAAGAAAGAATCCCTTCGGGATCATGAATGCCCAAGTACAGTTTTCCAGGAAGAAAGAGCCGGTCTACATAGGACGCGAAATTGCCTTCCATGGTGAGGTCGCCAGTTGGAAAACCCGGCGCCGAATTGAATCGCATGATCAGCCAGTAACCGATCAGGATGGCCCCGAATATGATCATCTGCGGTATCCGTTTCGAATACAGGTAGATGACATTCGAGAAGAAGTAGGCGATGCCGATGCGGCCTAGCACGCTGGCGAACCGTATCTCAGACATCGGTTGAAGAATCAATTTGTTGTTGTGGATCACACCTAAGAGAATCAGAATAAGGCTTCTTTTCAGGACTTTTTGAAGGATCTGACCCTTAGTCTTTCCTTTTTGGATTTCCTTGTCAATGGAATATGGCGTAGCCACACCGGCTATAAAGATGAACAGCGGGAAGATGAGGTCGTACATATGGAAGCCGTGCCACGCCGGATGGGTAAGCTGGTTTGAGAAGCCGGCCCAGAAGGCACTGCCGGTGATTTCCTTCATGCCATGGATCACTTCTTCAAAGCCCAGGATCCAAAACATGTCGAAACCCCGGAGGGCATCCAGCGAATAAAGCCTGGCCGACAAAGGAGTAGCCAGGATCAGGTTTTCTTTGGGATTCATTTGATGCTGTTATAGATTAATCGCAGTATCGATTCCAACTCTAAATTTTAAAAAGTTTAAGAATCACATCCGGAAACACTAATATCAGTAATTCCCCGCAAGGCCAGATGAATTAATTAAGCACAGAAAATGCAAATAGATCATGTTTATTTCGATTCCAGTTGCCCCAGCTCTGTATTGAACGCCGCATAAACGCTTCCCGAACGCTGGTCCTGAATGAAGGCGGTAAGTTCCATGTCATGGGGATTCAATGAAGTCGGCCATTCCATCTCTGCTTTGCCATCACTGATTCCGTCGAGCACAATCCTGTGAATCTTGCGCACCACCTGCACATGTGAAAGTAGCCTTCCTTTATTTTCACCAGCTCTGACCTTGCTGCTCGCCGACTTCTGCACAATGGCCACCATCAGCGCCAGGTGATTTTCGGATCCGTCTTTGTGGTACTGAAATTTCAACTTGCCATTTTCGAATTTAAGATCAACAAGTGAAAGCTGGTGTTCACCCGGACTTCCCAGGCCATTCTTTATGGCTGTTCGCAAAGTTTCTTCATCAGAACCAACGAACTGATTACGGCCATTGACCACAATCTGCGGAGTGTACACCGATTTCAGGTTCAGCCAATTTGCATACTGCTTCTGGCGCGCCGAGTAATCGGCACTGCTATATGGATCCTTCCATCCAAGCCGGTCCCAGTAGTCGACGTGATAACTTAAAATATATACCCGCTGAAGCTCTTCCTGCTTCTGAATCTTCGCTACCAGCGCATCGGCGGCTGGGCAACTCGAGCAGCCTTCGGAAGTGAAAAGCTCTATTACAGCAAATGCTCCCGGATCAACAGGCGAAAAAGTAACCTCAGGATTGGTGGTCGCAGTAAATGCAGCGAAGACAAGAACGGCGATAACAACCAGCTTCTTTATCAAAATCATAATGAAAGTTAAAACTGCAATTTACGGCTAACTGTGATCAGGCCAGTATGATTAATAAGTGAGCAGACCGGTAGTGTTATTTTTTCTGTTTGCCTACAGATTTTTGCCACTCATAGTTGATCCCTGCGACAAAATACTTTTCTTTCTTCGAAGGGCTGAATACATAGAGTGGAAACACCCATTTGCCAAAAGAGAATCCGATCATGTAGCCAGTCTCGAGTTGAGGATCTTTTCTGAAAGGCTTGCGCTGCTGGAGGGCAACTCCACTGTAACACCATGGGAAGGCTTCGTAGCCTAGTTCTGACCAGGTCATGAAATATTTCTGCGCATGATTTTCAATTGAAAAACTGTACTGAGATTGGGAAGACAAGAATAGTTTTTGACGATTAAGATCGAGGTTCAGCCCGAGCGAACCTCCATTCATCAGGCCCGTAATCGCACCAACCATCGGTGTTGCCGAATAGCCCCAATTACCTTCCTTTGCAAACGTTTTGCCACCATACATTGAAAATGTATTTGCCTCCTCATAATTGTATCGGGCTTCACCGTACCAGTTACCCGAGAACTGGTAGTGCGCCACAGGAACAAGCACTGCCAGTGATTCCTTACTCAGGTATAAATAATGTTCCAGGCCCCCACCCGACTGGCTGGTAGCTTGCTTGCACACGAGAATGCAAAGCATCCATATCAAACTATTTCTCACCCGACAAAATGATTACTTCGGCGTTAGCCAGTTTCTTAAGCAGGGAGATGTCCTTGAGATGGGGATTCCAGTAGAAAAGCAATTTATCAAAGGGTTGCCAGAGCACGACCCAACTGAATACATCTAGGATATTGCTGAATCCGCTTTGAAAATTATGGTCCATATTAAAAAGTACCATAAGGAAACCCTGGAAAATGATAACAATGCCCAGACTGACCAGCAGGAGCATCCAGGTTCTGCGTTTGAACCGGCTGAACTCCTTCTCACGAATCACCTGGCGGGCATTGAAGTGTCTTCTCAACGCATATATCAGCGGTTCGGTATATTGCTTGTCAACTTCAGTGTTGCAGTTGAATTTGTAAAGGATGACAGAATATCGCTTCACCGACGAGGTGGCCATATTGATATACTGCTCGAGTTTGTAACTCAACTGCCGCTTGTAGAGAGGCGCAGGATCGTTCTCATTGAAGCAGTCATCTATGCTCTGATGATCAACTTTGAGATAAATATCGACCGTTTTGGTTGATGGATCCGTCATAGGGGTGGCAATACTTTTGAGTTAACGCTTTAGGGAACCATAAATGTTTACTATAGTCAATGTATTTCCCGGGGTAAGTGTATACATGTAGAAAGGAGGCTTCAGCTTGAAAGCCTGCTATTTTCTTATCACTTTTTCTGTACGGATAATGTGTCCATTCTCCCGGGTAACTACGGTGTAAAGGCCTTTTGTCCAGCGGTCTGTATTGATCCTCGTAGCCGAATTGGGCAGTGCGGAAATGTTCACCACCATGGTTCCCCTGGCGTCATAAGCCTGTATGGACCTTATGGGTCCGGCCGGCATCTGGACAGTCAGGTCACCGCCAAAAATAGGATTGGGATAGATCACAACAGATGAGCCGGAATTTATTCTTACTACCTGAACATTGCTGTACGCAGACCTTCCGTCCTTGTCGGTGAGTTTGAGCCTGTAGTAATTGATACCCGCGGCCGGATCAAGATCGAGCAGGTTATATTTTTCCTCCTTGCTGGACCTGGACCTGAGCTTCGCGATGCCTACAAACCTGTTGCCATCGGCGCTTCGCTCCACCTGCATAAAGTCGAGCTTGTTGTCACCGGCAGTTGTCCAGTTGAGCATCACCGCCTGGCCCTGCTGTGCTGCCGCAAAGGATACCAATTCAATTGGAAGAGCCGTATTCAATGCAACAGATCGTTGTGCATAACACACACACTGTTTCGGCGCACCAACCGGTGTTCTCCTGATCAGAGCAAAGAAGGATGCAGTGCCACTTGTTGGGTTGCAGGATGAGGAGGGGAAACTGTTTACATATGTGAAGGGTACACTGCCATACTGCGGAATGGCTGCTGTTGTGGTATAGAGACCCACCCGGTAGTCGGTAGCTGCATCAAATAAACCATTGTGGTTCGCGTCACAATAGAATTCGACTGTGGACGAGGTACCCGCGACTATGGGAGCGCCAGCGTTGTTCAATGTTCCATTGATTGTCCAGGTCCAGTTGCCAGGCGCATAATAATCTGCCGTGCTGCTGATGATGTTCCCGGTAAGGTCGGGAAGATTGTTCAGCAACGAAAGACTGGAGATACCATTTTGCGTGGTAAAGCTGGTGCAGGTGATGGCGCCACAGTTGAGTGTACTTGTGACAACGGTCCTCAGGCTCGCATTGCTCGGCGAACTACTACAGGACGCAAGCGTATCGGTGTCCAGCCAAACCTTTGGTTGAAAGGCTCGCGTTGTTCCTGCTGGTGTTGCGTTTGGATATCGCCATGTAATCGTCTGAGTTCCATCCGCATTATTGACTATGGTTTCATTGGTGAAGGTTGCAGCTGGTATACTGCCTGCCACATACCGGTGATTTGCAGGTAGTGTCAATATGATGTACTCATTGGCAACTGAAACGCCGGGGCCATTGTTAGTGATTGTTCCATTCAGTGTAATCGCTCCGGCAGCATCGGTGTTGGCACAGGTAAATGAACTTCCTGTAAGAGTGACACTGTTGAAATGCGTGAGTGCCGCCGCCCCATTGATATTGATGGTGCCGGATTTTACATTCGAACCATTGCCCGTCGCTGGTGTGCCACAGGGGTTATTTCCATATACATAAAAATCAAACTGGCTGCCCGAGATAGTTGAACAGTTGGTCGTGTAAGAGAATTTTATTTTCGCCTGTCTTCCCAACGCCCCCGGGCTCAGATTCAAACCTGGCATCCCATTCACCGCGAAAGCGGGCAGGCTGCTGAGGTTGATGCTGAAGCCACCTCCACTGATAGGTGTGGCCGTTATATTCTGCCAGATCCCGCTATTGAGCGGATATTCTACAGCAACGGGATTATTGATCGTTATACCAGCTGGAGGATAAACTGAAACAGTTGGGTTGGCCACATTGGCAACTTGCGCGCTGTTAACGATCACGCTCAAACTGTCGGGTGTGCAGAGGTTGATCCCGCTGCCATTACCTGGCTGGCGACTGATTGACAATTGTATCTGTGCCTGCTGCGGAATTACTTTCAGGTATGTGGAAGAGAGAGAACATACATAGTTATCGGGGTTCGTTGGGTAACCCGGGCAGTTCCATCCTGTGCTCACCAGCAGGCTATCGGCGGTGCAACTGTGGAACTTGAAATATACGCGGGCGATGGCATTATTTCCGCTGGGTATGCCTGCAGCGCTCAACTGGTACCATGATTTTCCCAATGCATAGGTTGCTCCTGTGATAACAGCACCTCCATACACCACGCTGTCCACTGTGATATTACTTCCAGTGCGGTCCAACGCCATCCACACATAGGAAGCGGTACCTGAACCGGTGCTGTTGATTTGAACATCCCAATAATGCTGTGGCAGGATGCCCGCCACGGTTCCGGTATTGTTCTGTATGCTCAGTGCCGGCTTGGCCACGGTGTTGTTGATAATTGCGGCGCTGACAGTGTAAGACTTACTATTGTATGCGGCTACATTACCCGTGTACACGCCATCACGATAATACCATTTGGCGCTGTAGTTCTGAGTGCCAGTTACGGCCGCACACGTAGGAGAGATATAATAGCCTAGAGGATATGACGGAGAAGCAGAATTACCAAGATCGGCCAGTCTCCATCCACCACTGGATAAATTCGGATTCTGTATCACGTAGGTGTTACTGCCCCGGTCGATAACGACCCCAGTACCCACTGCGCCGAGGTAACTGAAGGTTGTTGATGCCGACCACCAGGCCGCGTTCATTGTGTTGGTCGTAGGGAACAACACATATCCTGCCGGTAGCGTAATTACTACTGAATCAATAATACTTTGCGGCCGGTATTCATTTGGGAAAATATCCTTGCCTGTGCTGTTTCCCTCATATTGGTTGCTGCTTGCCGATACCGCATTACAATTCGAGATGGTGATAGCGGGCGTGTAATTGGATGCAGAGTATCCGGCTACCAAAAGATTGATGGCATGTGCCGAGTCGCAGGCGACCTTCACTCCTAACCCGTTTACATTGTATAAAGTGCTGCTGGTATTGGCAACCTGTTGCAGGGAGTTCCCAAAGAGCAGGTCGTTGTTTGCCCGGGTAACGGTGAAGCGTAAGTCGAGCCATACTGAATCACTATTGCTGATGATGCCACTTGCAAGGTTGCTACTCAGGTTCCACAATAATCTTTGGAGGGTGGATGTACTCGCCAAATTGGTCGGAGCACCGATGGCTGAACTTGACGTGACTGCGCCGGCCACCTGGTTAAAGGTTCCCGACACGAAGGCAAACACATCCGTGGACGCAATTTTGGCGAACTGGAGGTTGTAATAAAGATTGTTGTATGGACTTGATGCAATTTGTTTGCCGGTCACTATCAGCCTGACAGTGTCAAGTGGAAGCGCCGAATATTTGGCCGTACCCGTGACTGACGCTGCGGATACTTTTGTTGTCAGGGTTTGATCCGTCCAGCCGAGGTTTACCCGGTTGGCGATGGGCTGGTAGTTGACGATGCCATCAGGGCAGGGAGTGGGGCATCTTACCGCGATACTCCTGGTGGCGCACAAGTACTTTTCTTTTGATGCGCTGCATGTATCACCCTGGTAATACAGGTTGAATACCGGACTGATAGAGGTTGCGGGACCGCTACAGGTGTACAGAAAATCTGCACCGAAACAAAAGTTGTTACTTTTTCCTTTCCGGCGAATATGCAGAATGGTAAAGATGCCCACCGGCTCGGTGTAATATCCTGAGACGGGCACAGCTACACCATTGTAGGTGATATTTCCCGTACCCGATAGGGTCATGCCGGGTGGTAATGTGATGTCGAGATAGAGGCTGTCCTTTGGTTTGTATACGGGTTCGAACATAGATGAAAGATTCATGCAAAGCTGAACGCTGAAAGGGGTTCCGCCGGTAACCTCTGCGGGCAGTACTACGTTACCCGTGGTGGATTGTATCGAATAGGAACCCGTTGCTGGCAAGGGATTGGTTGTATAAGCTGTGCCGCACATGGTACTGTAACCGGCAGTATGCGAGGTAAAAAAGCGATAAGTAGGGATCGGACAGGTAGCACTTCTATCCAGCCATTCTTCATAAACCGTGATGGTCACCGACCTGCCCGGACCAAGGTCATCAAATTGTCCATCGCCGTCGATGTCTTCGAGCCCTGAGCCAGCAGCGTCGGGGTCGCTCGACAGTCCGCTGAAATTACCGCGGGCAGGTGTTGATGCCGTGGCAGCAACGAAAGGCACTGTAACTGAACCAATCCTGATACTATCAATGCGCGCCGGGATCTGGGCGGTAAACCCTGATGGAACCGTTGCATTGGTGGTATTGTTATAGCCGATATTGGCAATAAAATTATACGCAGCCGCCGCCACACCGCTACCGCTCGAAGCAGTATTTGTGTAGGTGATATTGAATACTCCTTTTTGACACCAGTTCAATTGTTGCACCCTGGTAAAAGTTCCTGTAATCGACGGAACCCCATTAGCTACTGTGACTGATGATGTGTTGCTTATCCAGTTACAGCCGCCGGGCACGGACCTGCCCCAGCCTGCTTTGTAGGTGGTAGTGGTGTTAGCACATCCCGTCAGCCGGATGTTTTCTGTAAATGCAACGTTTTCTCCATTGCACAGGATTTTGTCGGCCGAAAGAGCTGTGCCGGCGAGTTTAAAGAAACTGGTGTCGCCATTTACCAGGTAGGGCGTTAACAAGGTTGCACCGGCATACAGGCTTTGCAGCTGGATGTCACTTCCCGGATAAACCAGGTAAAACCTCAGCGTGTCGAGACAACCGTTGCCACCGTTGGTGATAGTCAGGGTTCGCGGATAAGTGGTCCCTGTAATTGCATTGGTTATGGCCGATGGTGGGGTGATTACCAGCGAGGGTGAAAGGATGTCGTAGGAATTAACGCCGGGATTATTTTCGAGAGCAGTTCCACAACTACCTGCTACGGACACCGTGTCTTTACCGCTGGCCGGGCTGCCGCAGCCTGCAATTCGTTTAATGGTAAAAGTTAATCCACCCCCTGCGGTAACACCCGCGATTGAAAAATCGGGTTTGTTGGCAGTTCCACCCTGGTAAGCGATGGTTATGCCAGCGGTACCACCGATTTTTTGTATACTACCCGGAACATAGGTTACCCCGGGTGTCAGTTTGATCGAAGCGGTATTGCTGCTGCAGGCACCGGAAAACAATATTTCTACAGTCAGCAGACTGGTGTCGGAATTAAGTGTTAAGGGCTGAGCTGGCGAGGGGTAAGGTGTAGTGATGCTTATCTGGGCCTGGGTGCTAAATGCCGAGAAAAGGATTAGGATCAAATAGAAGCAATACCGCAGTATACTTCGTGCAGGTGATGACAAAATAGCCTTGGTTTGCTTTTTCATAGGTAGTGATTCCCTTCCGACAGTAGCCTTGATCTAATATGACCACCTTCGGATTCCTTTGGTAAAAGGACGCATTCCCGCGGGAAACTGGTAACAACTCTAAACGCCGGATTTCGGGCCTTATTATAGGGGAAGCCCGATGGGAGAAAATAAGTGTACTATCTGGGCCATGCTCACATCTCCGACTCGCGAGCCACGCTCACCTTCCGGCGCCAGGTCGCTTGTACTTTATCTTGATGCCGGAGAATTTTTCCACACCTCAAACCTGCCTTAGGAGATTTTTTTACCTTCAAAGCGGGAGCAAAACAATTTATATATGCGAAAGATCATTTTAGACCTCACTATGTCACTGGATGGATTGATTGAAGGGCCAAGCAGGGAAATAGACTGGATTGAATTTGATGAAAACACAGGTTCACTCCTGCTCGACTTCGCCAATACCATTGACACCGTTTTCTATGGCAGGGTCAGTTATGAACTCTATGGGAATTATACCGGTACATCGGAAAATGATGAGGCCATGGAACAATTCTATGAATCTATCAACAAAAAAGAGAAATACGTTTTTTCCAATACGGTACAATCAATTCCCGGAACTGCAGGGGTAATCTCTGGAGAATTCAGAAAGGAAGTAGAACGTATCAGGGCATTGCCTGGTAAAGACATCTGGTTATTCGGCGGGGCCAGTCTCGTAACTTCTTTTATGAATCTCGACCTCATCGATGAATACCAAATCGCCATTCAACCGGTGATCCTTGGTGCGGGCAAGCCTCTGTTCAAAGACATTTCGCAGATCTCGAAGCTCCGACTGGTTAAAACAGAATCTTTCAGTTCGGGCATTGTCTTGCTGCAATATGAAAGGAGATAGACTTCGTCCAATCTGATCCTTTTTTCGGGCCAAGAGTGATGGATCGTGCTGATCCCGGCATCATGTCGGATCTGCGCAATATTAGCTTTCGCGGTCACCTTTTAACTCTCCGGCCTTACCGGCGGACCAACAATTTTCATGTCGGCATTAATAAAGAGCTGCGCCATTTCAGCGGCGCTTGGGGTCTTCTTGAGAGAGGAGACCGCAAGAAAAAACTCCTCCATCTTGCCAGCAGGCTGAAAAGTGACGGTCATCTTGCCGCTTTTGCTTAGCTGTGTCCAGCCGTGAGGGACATTGCGGGGTAGAAAGATGGAGTCGCCCGGCCCCAGCCGAAATTCATCCGGGCCCACCTTGAAAAAATAATTGCCATTGACAACAAAGAAGACCTCATCCTGTGCAGGGTGCACATGCATTGGTGTTCCCTTGCCGGGTGTGAGGGAGGTCTGTTCAAATATGGCCAGCGCACCATCGGTATCCTTGCCCGAAATCTTCACGTCGAGTACATTTGCATTAACACCCTGAAGTCGCATATGCCCGTTGTATCGTCCCTCCCCTGCCGCTATCTTGATACCCTTGCGACCATCAGGAAATAGACGCTTTTCGGCAAAACTGCCCAGCGGAAATATTGAAACCAGTGCGAGAAAGAATTTGCTTCGATGCATGGCATGAATTTTAGGGTTTAAGGAAGTAAACTACATAAAATTAGGCAATAGAAAGTTAGGCCTTTTTCCAGGTTTAGATTCTGGTTAATTCTCTGTTAATCCGTGAAAGTTCCAGGTGGAAAAACAATCTTTTCTTACACTTTTTCCGTCTTTTGATTTGAAACTAAATAAAGCAAGCCAAAAAAATTTCCGCCGGGAGGAAGGACTTCGGGATGGACGAAAACAACAAAACGATATCTTCAATAAATCGAATTATATTCAGAAATTGCTAGCAATTTTTTCAAATAACAGTTTAAAATAAAAATATGAAGAATGGCCTCTTGGGCTTGCTCCTGTTCATCTCCGGCTCCGCTTTCGCTCAGGAGACCGTAACCGAAAAATTTCAGAAAATCGCAACTGTTCAGCAGGCAGAAGATTTCATCAAAGGCAACCCCGAACTCAAGCCCGCGATCCTGAAATTATCCGCTGGCAAAGATTCTTCCCTCATAGAAAAGAGATTACTGCGTCAAAAGAAGGGAGACATCTTCTCTGTCGGGTACGTGACCTACAAGGTCATAGAAGCCAGAGACACCGTAAGCTACCGGTCTAGTTATATTTTCCTGGATGGGTCGTCCCTGACTGCTCCCGAAATTGACAGCCTCAAGAAACTCATCGTCGCAAAGGCCTCTCAGGGCACCGCTTTTGATGCCCTTTCAGATCAGTATACCATGGATGGAAATACTACCCGCGGCGACACGGGCTGGTTCTTCGGCGAATACATGATGCCAAAGGAATTCCAGGACGCTGTCGCCAATCACAAAAAGGGCGATATCTTCTTTGTGGAAGTGGGCGAAAAACAATGGCACTACATCGTCAAAAAAACATATGACGACCAGGTGGAAAAGGACATTGTTGTACTGAGGGCAAACGGAAGATAGAAGTCCTTCGCACCTATCTCCTGAAGTGCGTCACATAAGTGCGCAGGGACTGCTGGATCTTTGCCACAAAATGATTTGTGCTCCGGAAATTTATATCATCATAAAATTCCGACCTCACTAACTGACTATTGAAATCGATAGCAGTGATGTGAAGTGTCCTGATCGTTTCGTCATTGACCTCTCTTTTCTGGATTTCCCAGCTTCCGTTGAAATTGGTACCGTTCGCATCTGTGTATACCAGGCCACCATCGGGGTTGAAAACAAAATGGCCTTCCTGGAATGCCAGTGCTGAGCTGTTACCGCCGATGCCGACCCGATTGATGTCAGAAATACGCCATTGGCCGACGATCCTTTCATCATAACGCTTAAAGACATCCTTGCTGCAACCGGAAAATAAAATAAGGGAGATAATAACGAAGAAGTATAATTTTTTCATACCGCTATTATTAGACTTCTAAGTTCAATAATTTTCAGGATCGCCTAGCCGGCAGCGTAAGGAATTAACAATTATTTGCTTCCTTTCGATCTCCGCTCTTCGTCCTCATTTTCCGCTTTCCTTCTCCGCCAGCAAGTACACCAGTGAAGCTGTTCCGTCCATCGTTGGTTCGTTAGTACTGTAATCACCCACGTCGTCGTGATAAACCACCAGTTCCGATTGGAAGGCTGCGTATTTATCAGCCTCATATAATTTCAGTCCCCGGAGGTTCTTGAATATGCTCCCATAGACCGGCCCATCCACAAGGCCGCCATCGAGCGGATAATGGTAAAGAAATGACAGCGAGGAATGAGGATGAAGGGGGCTATCGCCGGATCCCAGTCCATAGACCATGGTTTTCCCCCAGGGGTTACAACCCATCACCCAGTCAAATCCTGCTTCCTCGAGTTCAGCAAAACTATTGTCCCCACTGAGTTGCCTGTACAAATAGCATTGGATGGTGAATGAAGTAATCAGGTTGTTGGAGCACCAGATAAAGGGTGTGCCATGATAAAATGCATTGCCCGCGGACCTTGCCCAGACCCGTTCAATTCCTTCCTTGTACCAGGATATCAACTGCGCTTTTGGTTTTCCCACGGATGCGCGGGCAAGTTCATAGTGCCCGAAGTTGTGAAAAGGATACCATTGGTAATGGCGGGCCGTGTCGGTGCCCATCCAGGGTGTTACTGGTTCCTGTGCCGCATAATTCATAGCCTTCCGGCGATACCCTGAATCGGCGCTCAGTTGATAGATTGCCGCTGCCGCAAGCTCCATGTCATCTACCCAGTTGCTTTCTTCATAAAAATAGGGCTCACGGTTTGGTGCGGTCTGAGTAAAACCAGGATTGTTCAGCCCATATTTATAGGCGGCAATGGCCTTCTTGCTCAAGCTGTCGGCCAGGGCCGGATCCGCTTCGCGGTACAGTTGTGCTCCCAGAGCAAAGGCGCTGCTGAATTTTCCCGCGATGGAGGAGCTGCCAGTAGTATGATTCTGGTATTTTCCGAGCCCCTGGGGCTTACCCGTGACAAAATACACTGGCCGTCCCTTCCCGGGCCCCGGCCCATAATCAACTGAATCACGGGTCGGCAATCGAAATCCCGCGTGATCCCTGTCGTCGGCGAGTTGACTGAAGATCCAGTCTGGGCGGGGATTCATCTTCATCAGCCAGTCAAGCCCCCATCTTCCCTCATCCAGGACGTCCGCGGTTCCATTTTCTCCAGGGAGGCCATTTGCGAGATGATGATCTGTAAACACTGCGGGGAAGTCGCGATAGGCTGCCAACAGGTGGTAAGTGGCATTCGCGGAGGTTGTCGCATATTGGAGATAGTCGGTGGCGTCGTGCCAGCCACCACTGACTTCGACATGCGTCGAATCAGGCATCGGTCCATACATCGTGTATCCATCATTGTTATGACACGAATCCCTTAGAAAGGGATTGTACCCGCTTCTTTGTTGGCGCAGGTAGCGGAGAGTAAAGTCGGCTATCCCTTTGTACACATTTTCTGAAATGCGAAATACCGGGGAGAGGGCAGATCCGCATTTTAAGTAATACGTGCCCGCTTTCTTAACGCGGCTGAAGTTCAGGCGGCAGGTTTGCGAAAATGGCCCATATGCACCATAAACTTTTCCTGTAGCGGCCTTCAAAACCGTTTTCCCCGAGGCGGAATCAATCAGTTCAAAAACAGCAGGCAGGTTTGTTGTCTTGCTGCACCAGACGGCTACTTTAACTCCTGCGGGAGGGTATCCCAGTTGACTGATCCTGATCCATGCCGAGTCAGAATTTTGCGCGTTGAGATGTAATGCCGGTACGGCAAGAAAGAGCAACATTGACCTATGCACTAACCGGGCTACCTGTTTATACAATTGCATTGTCTAATTTACCCCTGGAATAGTCTATTTTCTTCCTATTTTCCGGTCAGTGTAACTTTATTTCACCTCAGTCGTCATCCCTGCAATGAGTCTCGAAGATTTCAACAGCCGGATTCTGCCTGTCAAAAGCAAGATGTTCCGCTTTGCCCTGAAGTTTATGAAGAGCAAAGAAGAGGCAGAGGATGTGATCCAGGAAGTCCTGATCAAGATCTGGAAACAGCAAAACCGGCTTGGCGAGCTCTTAAACTTCGAGGCCTGGTGTATGAAAATGGTTAAAAATCAGTCCCTCGACCGACTGAAGTCTGTTCACTACCGCAACCAGGCGGCGAGTATCAACCCCGAACTGCCCTCGGAGAACCAGAACCCCTATCAGCATGCGGAAATGGGCAACAGCATTCAAAGGGTGCACCAGCTGATCAATTCCCTCCCGGAGAAACAGAAGGAAATCATTCACCTGAGGGATGTGGAAGGTTATGCGTACCAGGAAATCGCCGACATAATGGACATAGACCTGAACATGGTGAAAGTGTATTTATTCAGGGCACGAAACACAATCAAAGCAAAACTCATAAACGCAGAAGCATATGGAAACAGATAGAAGAATAGAAGCGTTACTGGAAAAATACTGGAAGGCCGAAACCGATGAAGCCGAAGAAGCCGAAATAAGAAACTACTTCGCCTCCAATTCGGAGCTGGCCGATCATCCCGCAGCCCCCCTCTTTAATTATTTCAGGGAAGAACAGCGGGTGGGCATCTCTGAAGAACTGATTGAAAACTTCGAACCTGTCGCTGTCAAAAAGATCAGATTGATGAAATGGTGGGATCCGTTGATGAAGGTGGCAGCCGTACTCCTGATCACGGGCTCACTGATCTTTATCTTCATGCCGGCACCGAAACCTGTGGTAATGGCTTCTAAGGAAGACACCTACCAGGATCCCGAAAAAGCCTATCTCGAAACCAGGAACGCGCTGATGCTGATCTCTCACAAACTCAGCATAGGCAAGGGCGGCATGGCGGAGATCAACAAGATAAATAAAGCAGAAGAACTCATTAACACAAACACTGACAAAAAATGAAACCACTAAGCATCATTACCCTGCTCCTCGGCCTGGCTATGCATTCGTTTGCCCAGGAAGATGCCATCCAGAAATATTTCGCAAAATATGCCGACGACTCGCGATTCACCAGCGTGTACATTTCGAACGCCATGTTCAATATGTTCTCCATTGTAGATGACCAGGCGGAGAATAAAGAACTCATGGATATCCTGAGCAAGCTGGGCGGACTGCGGATACTCAGTTCCGACAACACCGACGGCAGTAAAATGTACTCGGAAGCGCACGGCCTGCTGGTGACCAGGGGGTTCCAGGACCTCATGTCGGTGAAAGAAAAAGGCAAGTCGGAATTTAAATTCCTGATCAGGGAGGTGAACGGAAAAGTGAGAGAACTGTTGATGCTTAGCGGCAAAAACAAGGAGTTCTTCATGTTGAGTTTGGTTGGTGACATCGACCTGAAAAAAATCTCTAAGCTCTCAAAATCACTCGACATCGAAGGAATCAATGAGTTGGATAAACTGAATAAAAAATAAACTCAAAATAAATTTTATGACAAAGCTCATAGCCATCATCGCGCTCTTCACAATTCCGCTTCTTTCCTGTTCTCAGAACAAATCCCTTTCATCCTTAGAAAAAAAATACAAAGATGACAACAGCTTCAAGCTCAGTGTCAGCGGAAATTTTCTTCAGTTCGTCGCCGACTCGGACAACGAAGACATCGATCCCGAGATCAGGCAGCTGGCCAGGAAGATCAGATCACTTCACATCCTTGCGGTCAGCAAGAACAGTAAAGGTTATTCACAACGTGACGTCAGGAGACTAAAGGACCGGATCAAAAAAGAACATTTCGAAGAGTTGATGTCGGTAAAGTCTGATGGTGGCGAATTGAAGTTGCTGGTGAGAGACCATCATGGAAAACCTGCCCAACTCGTTTTGATCATGGATAAAGATCAGGAGGGCTTCATCACAATGGATCTTTCCGAAGACGGACACGAATAAAACCGCAAGGCATTATTCAGTAGTCAGGACGTTGTTGATCATTCCCATCGGAATTCCTATCCAGTCGGGCCGATAATTGAGCTCAAACTGAAGATTCTGAAGCGCCACTTCCAGCAAATAGATTTTCAGCAAAATATTCAGCTCTTTCCGGTCATTCGGAAGAAAAGAATTCTTCTGCAATGCCTCAATATAAGAATGGATGAAAAAGCCGGATGCATACTGCGCCCACAGATCATAATAGGGTGAAAGCCTGGAAGTTTCCTCAGGGGTCCGGTTGGTGATCAATGCCACCCTTGCAGTATAATAAAGAGAACTGGTCATACTAGCCAGATCACGAAGTGGAGATCGTTTGAGTCTTCTTTCGCTGTAACTGCGAAAAGGGTCGCCGCCCAGGTAGGGTATCGCCACATCCTTGCCGGTGTAAAGCACGTGGTTGAGGGTAAAGTAACCGTGAATCCGGATCTTGGCTACGTCAAACTTCTTGCTGTATATTTTTTTAAGGATGGCAAGCACTTCATTCTTGTGGTCCAGTGTTTTTTTGGCATCTTCCTGCAGTGCCGCGGGGAGGCTGCTGATCTTCCTTGCCAGATTTTGAAAAACCGTTCTCACAAGGGTTTGCATCCCTGCGAATAGGGAACGTTGGTAATGCAGCGAAAAGGGTTCCGGTGCGAAATCCCTGGACAACTGACCCGAAGCGGCCCTGCAATGCAGGTCGGCAAGACGCGAACCGATCAGCCTGGTGCCCTCAGCCAGCGGGGCTCCCAGGAATTCCCTTAACAGCTCCGAGAGTCCTTCATAATCTACCGGCTCCATGAGGCTTTTCCGGAGGTCTAACGATGGCAGTTCCTTCTTCTTGCGAGCGGTGATCTTATCCTGAAGGTTATTTAGTCTTTCCTCCATATAGGTCTTGCCGTTACCGTGATACTCCACAAATTCCTGGAACAAACCAATGGTCAGTTCGCTCCCATCCAGGTTCCAGTTAATCGTGCCCGCAAACTGCGGTATGAAGAATGCATTTTGCTGTCTGGTAAAGAACAGGGTCATTTCCACATCCGGATTTACCGTGCGTTCAACCTTCCTGTATATTTTCAGAAAATAATTGTTGTCATAAGCCAGCGCAGTGAACATTGGCATCGACTGTAAAACTTTAGATTTCACATCCGGATGGTCCCGCACATACTGTTTCAGTTTTTCATTCGATTCATAACTAATCTCAGGTGTGACTGCAGTAATACTACCAGGGTCCGCCATCCTTCGATAAAAATATCCCTGAACTTCAGCCGAGAATACCGCATCACAAAGCAAAGATTCAGTGTCTCCTATTTGTAACCTACAGATCACGGCGTAAGGAAAATCTGCTTTAAACGACAGAGTGTCCTGTTCTGTCATCCCCGCCAGGGGTAAAAAATAGTTATCGGGCAGGCCGCTTTCATAACTAATTTCTATGAGCAATAACACCATGATTTGTGTGCCTGTATCGATTTCGGCACTACGAAGTATAGTAATGGTACTGAGTGTCCGTTGCTTGCCAAGATACCAGGGAGCATTCATCAGGTATTCCGGAAGAATTTCTGTGCAAAGCTGGTTAAGTACATAACCCTGGCTGATATCCTTCCATTCTTTGATGGTGACCATGGGCAAGGTAGTGTGTTCAACCACCAGCTCGGCGGTCGGCTGCAATGAAAACCATTCGTAGGCATAGCTGTCAAGGGTAAGCAGATAGGGCATGCCCTCCCTGATCACAGGAAATTTGTTTCGACTGAACACTTCCACGGGCTGATATCCTTTGAATTCGGCGAGATCCAGCTCTGCGGGTTGTGAATAGCGGGAGAGGTTGACAACCACAAGCATGATCTGGTTCTCATAGGATCTGGTGAAGGCAAGTATTTTAGGATTATCAAGGTTAATAAACTTCATATCACCCCTGCCGAATGATTTGAACTGTTTGCGCATGCTGATCATACGCTTCATAAACCACAACAAGGAAGAAGGGTTGTGCTGCTGCGTCTCCACATTCACTGCCCCATAATGATATTCCGGGTCGAGTATCAACGGCAGGTAAAGCTGCTGAGGGTTGGCCTTCGAGAACCCTGCATTCCTGTCGGGCGACCATTGCATGGGCGTACGTACACCATCTCGGTCGCCAAGATAAAAATTATCTCCCATGCCAATCTCATCGCCATAATAGATTACGGGAGTGCCCTGCAGGGAAAATAAAAGACAGTTAAGCAGTTCTATTTTCCTCCTGTTGTTCTCCATGAGCGGAGCGAGTCGGTGTCGGATACCCAGGTTGATCCTGGCTTTCGGATCCTTGGCATAGACCTTATACATGTAATCCCGTTCCTCGTCAGTAACCATCTCCAGTGTGAGCTCATCATGATTTCGGAGAAAAATTGCCCATTGACAATTTTCAGGGATCTGTGGCGTCTGATCGAAAATATCGGTGATCGGATAACGGTCTTCCATCCGCAATGACATGAAGATCCTCGGCATTACTGGAAAATGATAGTTCATGTGGCATTCATCACCATTACCGAAGTAAGATGCTGAGTCTTCCGGCCACATGTTTGCCTCGGCAAGGAACACGGTGGCAGGATGTCGCTCATCTACGTAAGCTCTGAGTTTCTTGAGGAAGGCATGCGTCTCGGGCAGGTTCTCACCATTGGTGCCTTCCCTTTCGAAAAGATAGGGCACCGCATCCAGCCGGAAACCATCAACACCCATCGAACACCAGTAGTCGATGATCTTGAATACTTCCTCCTGCACACGGGGGCTGTCGAAGTTGAGGTCCGGCTGATGATGGAAAAACCGGTGCCAGTAATACTGCTGGGCTACCGGATCCCAGGTCCAATTGGAGGCCTCGAAATCCTGGAAAATAATCCGCACATCCTTCCATTGTCGCGGGTCATCGGTCCACACATAATAATCTCTTTCCACGGAACCTTTCGGGGAAATCCGCGCCTGCTGGAACCAGGGATGTTGGTCTGAAGTGTGGTTGATGACCAATTCGGTAATTACTTTCAGGTTGCGCTTGTGCGCTGCTTCCAGCAATTTTTTGAATTGGGTAATATTCCCATATGAAGGGTTGATGCTATAATAATCCGCAATGTCGTATCCATCATCCCGCAAGGGCGATGGATAGAAGGGAAGAACCCAGATGGCGGTCACACCCAGGTCGCTCAGATAATCAAGTTTTTCGATCAGTCCTTCGAAATCACCGGTTCCATCGCCGTTGCTGTCACTGAAGGCCTTGATGTGCAGTTCATAAATGATGGCATCCTTGTACCAATACCTATTTTCATCGATCACTGGTACTGAAGGATTGGGGAGCGGTTTCGACATGTGAAAAAGACTGAAAAAATGAAGCCAGAGGCAAATAAGGTGAAAAAGGACACCTTTTTTAACATATAAAAAGTATTCCTGATAACGTTTACAACAAACCCATACTTAAAATTACTTCGCATTCTAACGGTGCCGGGCAAACTTTTGAGCGATTTTGGGGACATTAAAGGTACTAATCAGCGCACAGAACCGTTTTATAATAAATCCACCTATGAGCCGAATGACAATCTTTTGCTACGCATCAGCCTTTTTCGCATTAATCCTCGGTTCCTGCTCCTCCACACAACTCATGACCCTCAGTGTACAGGAGCCTTCGCCGGTGACGATTCCAGCATCTGTCCGTTCCGTCGCCCTCGTCGATCGCAGGGTTATTGATCACCAGGCAAAAATAACTGATGCAGTGGACCGGATCTTCAGCCTGGAAGGGCCCGGTCTTGACAGTGCAGGTGCGGCGCAAAGTATTACCGGACTCCGGGATGCCCTGCAGCGCGAAGAGCGGTTCGGCAAGGTTGTAATCCTGAAGGAACAACTAACTACGCTGAATCCCACCCAATTTCCAACTCCTCTTTCCTGGGATATAGTTGAGAATCTTTGCAGGACCAGTGAGGCGGATGTACTCTTCTCCCTGGAATTATTTGATACCGAGTCAAGGATCAGTTATGCGGCCCACCCGGTGAAGTTGAATACGGTATTTGGCAGCATTCCGGCCATAGAGCAGGAAGCCACTATGCGGACAAATGTGAGAGCTGGTTGGAGGATCTATTATCCCGATGCAAAAGAAGTGGTGGATGAATTCGCCTTAGCGCGCGAAATCAGCTATACTGGAAGGGGCATCAATCCAGTAGCGGCGGCGGGTGCATTGATTGGGCGTAAGGATGCCGTCAAGGCAGTTGGATATGCGGCGGGCAAAGATTATGCTACGAGAATAATTCCCTACTGGATCCGGGTATCCAGGGACTATTACGTAAAAGGCACCGATCGGTTTAACATAGCAAAAAGAAAAGCACAGGCCGGCAATTGGGACCAGGCTGCAAAACTCTGGGAAGAGGAAACACACAACCCCAAGGCCAGTATCGCCGGTCGCGCCTGTTACAATATGGCGATCATACAGGAGATCAATGGCAACCTGCCTGAAGCCATTCGTTGGGCGCAGGCAGCGTACGGCGATTACAACAACCGGCTCGCGTTGCGTTACATCAATGTGCTGAAGCGGCGCCAGGCGGGCGACGATCTTCTGCGAGAACAGCAGTCTTCGATCACTCTTGACCGGTAAATTTTTTTTGCGGCTTCTTCATCTCCCTGACAATTTTGATGGCCAACGGCACGGTGACGATAAGAAAAAAACCGATCACGATGTATTTCAACCACTGACGCAGCATAGGAAGACTCCCGATCAGGTAGCCGGATAGCACAAAAATCAATATGAATATCACTGATCCAAGGATAGAGAAGAGCAGAAACCTGGTAAATCTCACCCCGATGATCCCTGCCACAACGGGCGAGAAACTCCTGATCATCGGCAGAAAATATCCTGACATCAGCGCAAGGGCTCCATATTTATTATAAAACTCTTCCGTGGCCAACAGGTAACGGCGTTTGAAGAAGCGAGAATCCTTTCTGTTGTAAAAGTATCTGCCCGTGCTGCGTCCAAATCCAAATCCCGTCACGCTGCCAACAATCGAAGAAAGTATCAGCAGGCTGAGGATAGTCAGAATAGGTTCAGGCAGATGGCCGGTCGCAGCAAATACGCCGGCAGTGAATAAAATGGCGCCGATCGGCAGAAAGAAAGAAAAAAATAAGCCCGTAGCACAAAAAGTAAGCAGGCAGACCAGCAATAATCCACCATATCTGATCAGTGACTCCGGATCGAGATTGAAAAACATCTGAACCATAACAAACTGTCTGCAAGTTCGGAAATCCCGGAAAAATCAGCGAGGAAGTTTCGTGTTTAACAGTAAGACCAATTTATTGGTATTTTCAGGTCTTTAACGCGGGTTCCATTGGCTGAAACACATCTTCGTCTTTCTGAATTAACTGCGGATATCAACCGTGCGCTCAGCGATCGTTTTACCGGTCGCCGGTTCTGGGTGATGGCGGATGTGACCAGCCATACCTATAAAGCGGATCGCGGCCTTCATTTCTTTGAACTTGTAGAGAAGGATCCGAAGTCCGGAAACCTGCTGGCTAAGTTAAGCGCAAAAGCCTGGGGAACCGGCAGCCAGTCGATTGAACAGTTTGAACGGAGTACGGCGCAGCGCTTTACGAACAATATCAGTGTGTTGATTGCTGTGGAAATACAGTATCATCAACTCTACGGGTTGCAGGCAAATTTGCTGGAGATTGATGTCAACTTTACGCTGGGTGTACTCGAGCAACAGCGAAGGAATACTCTGGAACAGTTGCTCCTGAGGAATCCTGAAGTGATCTGGAAAATGGGCGAGAAATATTACACGAGAAACAACCAGCTTACCCTGCCACTAGTGATGCAGCGCATAGCAGTGATCGCTTCCAGCACTTCAGCAGGAGCTGAAGACCTTCGACATACGCTTCAGATGAATCTCCACGGATATCATTTTATGATTGATGAGTACCATGCCCCGGTGCAGGGCGATCAGTTTGCCAGCGAGATCGTTCGTCAATTAATCGCCATCTTCCAGTCGGGAAAAAATTATGACGTGGTGGTGATCACTCGCGGCGGTGGTTCACAAACCGATCTGCTTATCTTCGACAATTACGAACTCGCGAGGGCTGTGGCGCGTTTCCCGATACCCGTGATTACGGGAATCGGTCATCAGCGTAATGAAAGCATTGTCGACTGGATGGCACATTCATCTACCAAAACACCAACCAAGGCCGCAGAGTTCATCCTTGCGCACAACCGGCGATTTGAGGAACAGGTGATCAGTCATCAGCAAACCATCATCATCCGCGCGCAACAGCAATTTGCGCGCGAAGCAGAGTCGTTGTCGGGCATTTATTCCCGTATGGTTACGCAGAGTAACAGGCTGCTGTCGCTGAAACAGGATCTGATGAACCGGATCAGGCAGAGCGTGGCAGGCAACACACGTACTATTCTCTTCAACAAAAGGAATACTCTTCTTGAAAATACTGCCAGCCTGTTATCCAGACCGCGGACCATCATCGGCAATCAGAGAAATGACCTCAACAATTTCATCGGCAATCTGAAAACCTTCAATGGACAGTTCCTGAAAAATCAGCGCGGGTATCTTGATCATTATCGGTCGGTGATGAAACTGATGTCGCCACTAAGCATACTGAAAAGGGGATTCGCAATTGTAAAACAAAATGACCGGATCTGCACCCAACCCGGCAATCTGAAACCCGGTGACAAAATATCCATCCTGATGTCCACGGTAAAACTCGGAGCCACCCTCGACAATAAAACTGATCATCATGCCACAGAAACAGACTTATGAAGAAGCCTTTAATGAGCTGGCGGCCATCGCCAAAGCCATAGAAACAGAATCTGTTTCGGTCGATGTCCTTGCTGAAAAAGTAAAGCGGGCGGCAGAACTGATCACCTTCTGTCAAACCAAACTGCGTTCGACCGAGGCCGAAGTAAACCGCATTATCGGGCAGATGGATGGCAACAGGGACACCGATAGTCAATAATTGAACCGAGAATGGTCTATTTCGTAGGTACTATAAAACAATTTCCGGAAAAGGGAGAAAAAACCGGCTGGTATTACCTGGATATCACTGAAGATATAGCTCAACAGATAAAACCAGGGAACAAGAAAGCCTTTAGGGTGAAAGGAAAATTGGACAAGCACCAGATAAAACAAGTGAATCTGATGCCGATGGGTCAGGGTAATTTTATTCTCCCTGTAAATGCCACCATGCGAAAAGCGATAAGAAAAAGCAAAGGCGCTATGGTGGATGTACAGCTTACAGAAGACAAGGCAGAATTGGTGATTTGCCCGGAGTTGCTTGAATGTCTGGCCGACGAACCCATTGCGCTGCGGAATTTTGAGAAACTGGTACCATCACATAAACGTTATTTCAACAACTGGATCAACTCTGCCAAAACAGATACTACGAAGGCCAAACGCATCGCCAGGTCGGTGAATGCGCTTGCCAGGGGAATGGACTATGGGGAGATGATTAGGGAGAAGTGAGAAACAGAAAGAGAAAGAGAAACAGGAAGAGGGAAAATAAGCATCTCACAAGAATTTCACGCAACCAATGAAGATGCGCAAAGCTGCACAGCCGCCTATCGGCAGAAAGGAGGATCTGCGCACCCTCTCATCTCTTTCTGTACCTAATATTTCGATCCGTCCCTTCATCTCTTTCTCTTCCTCTTTCTCTTTCTTTTTCTCGCCGTAGGGGTATTTTAATCCAGTGTTGTCATGAGTGCACAATATTATTCACCAACAACACATCCAATGAAAATTTTATATTTGACATTATGCATGGCCTTACAAATATTAGGCAGCGAGTTATTCGCACAAGCTTACCCATCTCAACAAAAAACGGCAGACCAGGAAATCTCCGCGCATGTATCCGCCATGGGGGCATTCATATATCCAGGCGCGAAGGCAGGAATAGACTACATGGTCATTAACAAAACAATTCAACAATCAGGATCGAATGGAGTGATAAAAACGATCACAAAGAATAAATTTATCACCGCCAATATTGGATTTTATCACCACCGCGACTACAATACGAACCTGCTTTTGCAGGCAGGTTACCAGTTTCAACGCATGAACAGCAACGGCTGGTTCAGAAGTTTCGAGCCACAGATCGGTATCAGCAGGACATTCATAGATGGGGCCGTTTACAAAGTGAATGATGATCACACGGTGACAAGAAAGAAAGGTGCCGGACATTTTTATCTTTCTCCCGCATTGTCTTTTGGCCTTGTAAAGACCTTTCCGTGCAACATCCTGATCTTCCTTTATCACTATTTGCAAAGGCCACGCTCTTCACCAATTTGCCATATAACAATTTTGTCTATACCAGGATCCTCGGTGAAGTGGGTATCAGTTGGAATTCAAACATATTCTGGCACATCCGTCATGTCAAAAAATAAGATCCAATAATTAAACTTTAGATGAGTAAATTAACATACTAATAGCAACAGCATCGCTGGTATTCCTGATCGGCGAGGAAGAAATTCAACATTCCGATATTATCAAAGATCATTTTTTCCTGGAGAATAACGGAGCCACTATGCCGGTTTATGTCGAGGGCAATATCAATAGCAATAAGATTCTGATAATGGTCCATGGCGGCCCGGGTGATGGGGCCTTGTATTACAACACTGACGAAGCCACGAATATCGCCGAAAAAAATTTGCTATGGTATATTGGGACCAGAGATTAGCGGGTTTCACCCAGGGGAACAAATCAGCCGTATCTATAAATGCTTATACGGAAGATCTTGGCAAATTTATTTTTCTCCTTTGAAGCCGCTATGGTCATTCAAAGAAAATATATTTAATAGGACATAGCTGGGGAGGATTGCTCGTTCCATTGTTCCTGGAAGAAGGAAATAATCAGTCCCAGGTGAGTGGTTGGATACAGGTGGATGGCGTCCATGACTATGCCCTGAACGATCAGGTGATCCGAAGCAGTCTGATAGATTTTGGCAACAATGAAATCGCCGCAAAACACCATGTAGAAGACTGGCAGAAGATTGTCGATTACTGTGTCGGCAATGATCCAAAAGGGAACTACCACGTGGGAAGAAAACTAAATGGTTATGCCCATGAGGCCGAAGATCTGATTGGTGAAATCTCCAAAGGAAAATCAACTTTTAAAACCATAAAATACCTCATAGGGAATACCGGTTTCCCATTACTTCATTTCTTATAATGGCGTGTACAACAATTTCATCAAAAAAATTGACGCGCAGGCTTATTCAGAGAAATAAGCAGCAGGCTCGGGTAAATCGCTGCGGCCCACGCCAATCATGCTGCGGGGAAGTTGATCTTGTATGCCGACTCCGGCCATGGGTGACGGATTCGATACTACATCTCGAGCACTGATGTAACCAGCAAAATATTTAACCATTGCGGACACAACGCCTGATGAATGAAACCGTGGCGTTCTGGACGGCCTTGACAGATGAATGAATCACGCACTAGCAACGGATCATAAAAAAGACGCAGGTGATTCGGTGGTGGCTGAATGATCAATTGGCTGAGCTTGATAATTATTTGCATACCCAGGAGACCGCCAATAATATCTCCGGGAATTTCATACAGCAGGTTTTATTTATGACGTCAATGGATCACTCCTTTAAGGCCGCCTTCAATTTTATTACAAACAATTCCGGTGTGATGTCCCCGGGCACAACCGTGGACAGATCAATCACCAGGTCTTTGCCTACCTGTTTTACTTTTAGCGACTTATTTTTTTCAAGCAAGGTCGCAGTCGATCCGGCAGCAGGCTGGAAATTCCTGAGTCGTAATTGCTTATTATATCCCGGTACGATGCAATAAAGGTCACTGCCCTTACGCGTGAAGAAGGCTTGGACATAGGCCTGGTCCTGCCGGGGCTTCACCATTTCAGCGATGCTGTAACCGGCCATGAAACTCTTTTTCTTTTTGTCGGGCATCTTCCCTTCGCTCCACTGGTAAGGTTGTTTGAAAGCAGTGGTTCCATAGATGGCCTCGCCGTTTGTATTTAACCATTTGCCCATGTCTGCCAGGCGTTGCTGCATAATCACCGGGATGGTGCCGTCCGAAGCGGGACCGATGTCAAGCAATAAATTACCACCCCGCGATACAATGTCGACCAACATCAGGATCAGCTGTTCACTCGACTTGTAGTCTTTCAGTTGTTCGTTACGGTTATATCCATAAGAATGTCCCATGCCCTGACTTTCCTCCCAGGTAATACTGGCATCCATCCCACTTCCGTATTCAGAGGTAGTGTAGGTTACTGACGTATGTTTACCCCTCGTATTGCTTCCCCAGCGATCGTCTACCACCACTTCTTTTGCAACGGGCGATTCATTGAACAGCCAGGCCAGGAGTTCTTCGCTCTTCCATGCTGTATCTGAGAGTTCCCACTCGCCATCAGAGAATATTATAGAAGGTTTATAACGTGTCACCAGGTCCTTGAATTGCGGAGTCATGTGTTCGTTCACATAGCGACTTTTATCTTTCAACAGCCACAGTGGATTGTACCATTCGTAAAGCGAATAATAATATCCCATCTTCAAACCCGCATCTCTCACTGCATTGGTAAGATCTCCAAGCAGGTCACGCTTAGGAGTGCCAGTGACCGCATTCCATGGACGACCCCAGGTGCGGTCGGCTTCCGCGCTGTTCCACAAACAATAACCTTCGTGGTGCTTGGACGTCAACACGACATATTTTGCCCCTGATTGTTTGAATGTCTCTGCCCATTGTTTCGGGTCATAAAGCTCTGCCTTAAATCCCGGCTCGAACTGTGGGTAGGTAAAGTTTTCACCAAAGTTCTTGTCATGAAAAGCCTTGAAGTCCTTCTGTTTTTCTGTAAGACTATGCCAGTACCATTCTGAATAACTGACGCCGCTGTTGGGTATCACCGGCGCATACGCGGGAACGGCATACAGTCCCCAGTGAATGAAGATGCCGAATTTGTCATGGTGGAACCATTCAGGAATTTCGCGTTTCTCCAAAGATTCCCAGTTGGCTTCATATTTCTGGGCAAACCCGGTACTGAATAAAAGGAGGGCAAACATAATAGAGACTGGCTTTTTCATATGCGCAATTGAGCCTTCAATATTATCGAAAAAAATTCACTGGCGACTGATAGATGATAAAACGCATCCCATCCTGAAACGACTACATTTGCAAAAAGACACATCTTCAGAATATGAATGATTTTAACAGGAATGTACTCACCCTCGATGAATTCACCATCAGGCAGTCAAAGAATTTCCCTCATGCTACGGGCGAACTCAGTGGATTGATCCGTGATATCGGCCGCGCCGCCAAGAGAATTAATGTGGAAGTAAATAAGGCCGGTCTGGTAGACATATTGGGAGATGCGGGAGAAGTAAACATCCAGGGTGAGGACGTAAAGAAATTGGACCTATTTGCCGACAAGCAACTCATTGGCAACCTGCGCACGGGCATTAGCTGCGCGGGAATCGCCAGCGAAGAACAGGACGATTTCAAGGTGTTCGACAATGAGGTAAGTCGGGCATCCAAGTATATATGTTTATTCGACCCGCTCGACGGCAGCAGTAATATCGAAGTAAATGTTTCCATCGGCACCATATTCAGTATCTACCGCCGGATCAGTCCCGTTGGCACAACTGCGAAGGCGGAAGACTTCCTCCAACCAGGCAACATGCAGGTCGCTGCGGGATATATTGTATATGGTTCTTCCACGATGATGGTAATCGGCACAAAAAGAGGAGTTAATGGATTCACGCTCGACCCTTCGATCGGTGAATTCTGTCTCAGCCATCCCACGATTCAGTGTCCTCCGGAAGGGAAAATGTATTCCGTGAATTATGGCAACCTGCTTCAGTTCGAGCCCAGGGTCAGAAAATACATTGAACTCTGCGAACAAAGGAATTATACCCTGAGGTACATAGGGAGTATGGTTTCGGACATTCACCGGAACCTCATTCGGGGCGGGATCTTCCTCTACCCCGGCGTCGCCAGGAAGCCTAAGGGCAAACTCAGGTTGTTGTACGAATGCAACCCCCTCGCTTTGATCCTGGAAGTTGCCGGAGGCATGGCCACAAATGGAAAACAAAGAATACTTGATATTATTCCAACTGAATTGCACCAGCGTACACCGCTGTTTATCGGTAGTAGTTCGATGATGCATGAACTTGAGGATAGTTTGAAGAGTTAATTGCTTTGGTAAGGAGGAACCCTCACTTACTTTTTTTAGAAAAAAAGTAAGCAAGAAAACTTCGCGCTGGCAGCCTGGGGCCTAAAATTTTCTGCCTGCCGCTACGGCGAAGAATGCTCTGGTAATTTCTCTTCTGCATTTGCAACTATCGTCTGTATATTTTCAATCCATATCATCGCCGTTTTCCGCGGCACTTGAAAATTTTGCCTCGCCCACCCTAGCTGCGAAGCAGCGACGGCGGGCCTTAGTCTGAAGGCGCAAATACAAGAAGCAGAAAGAGGAACAGAAAGAGGGCAAAGGCGCTCTGATTTTCGGCATACATTGGAAAGACGTGAAGAAAATCGGATTGGAGGGCGTAGATCGACTTCGCCAAGGCTTCGACGAGCGAGGAAGAAAAACAGATGTTACTGTAGCTCGGATATATTCTTAGCTCGTAAGTCCTCCTCAGGTCCGGATATATTCTACAGTTGTGACTTGTTTTTCTTCAGCCCGGAGATGCGATTTTTAGTCTTTCCAATGTGAGCCTTGATTTTTTTGCCCCGCTTTTTTTATCAAGAAAAAAAGCGGGATAGGTTATTCAAGAAAAAAAGCGAAGATTTAAGGTTCAACGTCCATATACAATTTTGGCCCTTTCTTTCTGTCTTCATCCTTTGAATAAAACGAGGCATTTATCGCGCCCAGCGGCCTGATCAGGATGCCGAGCGTTTTTCCATCAATCAATCGCTGGAGCACCGGCTTCGAAATAGTAAAATACAGTTTTCCGTCTTTATTCCAGGTGATACTATCGTCAATGATCATTTGTGAATTGATCACCTGATCGGCTGGCTGATCTTTTAAAAGATTTTCATAGCTGACTGTTCTTTCATCCCACCGTGGATCGCCACCGAGCAGTTCGGTGACCCTCACCATTCCAAAGTCCTTTTCGAAGTCGGGCGAACGCTGAACACTGTGGGGCGTAAGTTCCAGCAGCCCCGCGCGTTTAACTTTTCGCCCTTTCAATGAACTAAAATCCCAACGCATGATCACTCTTTGCGTTGCGCTTACCGTCAGTATCCTGGTGTTTTTTCCAGACGATCCGCGGGTATGCCAATTGTTGAAATTCATCCCGGGAAACTGCGTGTCAACAACCGCATCGTGGATGGCGCCGAGCTGATGTCGGAATTGCGAAGGATCAGCGATTGTAGGGTGATATGGTATCGGCTCACCAAGATCTTGTGTTACGGTATCGGATTTCACCACATCAACCTTAAAATAATCAAGATCGACACGGTATTTTCTGAAACCCCAGTCCATAAGCGCTAGTTGAGCTGCGACCGTATCGCCCAATTTCGTCTCGAAGCTGCGGGCGGTCATACTGATCGTGTGCCAGTTGCTGGTATCTGCGATATCGTATTCCATCAAATTAGCATGATAATCGGTGGTCCGCTGGTGGTTGACACAGAGATTAACCCTCCTTGGAGCATGGCTTACCCGGATGCGCGCCTCTACCCTAAGCCGGTAACCTGGTTTGACCAATTGCTTCATGTCGATTCCATCTGCTTTATGATGGATGAGTGCCCACCAGATGCCTAAGCTGTCGTGGGTGGCATCCACATAAATGCTGGCGATGCCATTTTGCTGTTTGAAATCGATGCTAGCCGTGCCATCTCCTGTGCGAAAGGACCATCCATCCGGTGTACCGTTGCCATCAAAATTGTCGATATACTGTGCCAAGACCGGTGAAACAGGAATTATCAGCAATAAAAGTATCGACACAATTATCTTCTTCATGTTGCTTGCGGTAAGTGTGGGTTTCAGGACCAATTTAAAGGCAAATCATTAGTGTTGATAAGGTAAAGCATTTATTGATGTCGATCCCAAATTGAAATAATACCATCTTAGGGCATCTACTAACTATTTACAATGACCGAAGCTTTAATAGTTTAGATTACATTCTTATCCCCATTCCAATATCTATGAAGCGAATTCTGATTTTTATTCTTTGCATCTGCCATGGTGCGTCCTATGGGCAGATAGCCGTAACTGGCAGTGGCACTGCAACTACAGCAATAAATAATGGTCCCACAACGATCGTAGATGCCTCTTTGACTGTCGTTTCCCCCGTCTCTATTCCAGCATTCCAGGTACGCATCTCGTCTAATTTCAGTTCTGGTGACCTGATTTCTTTTACCGCAGCACTTCCCGGAGGTGTAACCGGGAGTTATGCACCCGGAACAGGAATCTATACTTTCACCGGAGCCGCTTCTGCGGCGAGTTACCAGGCTTTGCTTCAAAGTGTAACATTTTCTACAACCTCGTCTTCTGCATTGTCCCGAACCATCAGTTTTGAGGCAGGCGATGGCACTCTAGTGTATAATTCGGTCAACGGGCATTTCTATAAATATGTATCAGGTTCTTACATATGGTCGGCTGCAAAGGCTGATGCCGCTTCCAAATCATTCTTTGGTATGCAGGGATATTTGACAACCATTACAAGCGCTGCAGAAAATACGTTCGTAGTGGCTTTGGCAGGCAGAGGTTGGTTGGGTGCAAGTGATGAATTTTCAGAAATTAATATTTCCACCGGCACTTCAACATTTGCTAACCAGGCAGCCTCGGAAGGCAAATGGCACTGGGTCACAGGTCCTGAACGAGGAACATTATTTTCAAATGGTTCAACAGTGGTCACCTATGCCAGCTGGAACTCCGGAGAGCCAAACAATTCAAACGGCAATGAAAATTTCGCAGACAACAGTGCTTCCGGAGGATCATGGAACGATATCATAAATACCAACACAATTGGCTACCTGCTTGAATTTGGAGGCGTGTCCTCGGAACCGGCAGTTGACTTTAATCATTCCAGAGTGATCAACATGATCGCCACCCAGCTGCAGGGCACCACAGGCACAAGTTATCAATTGCACGATGTGGCGATGACCGTAGATCCGAATATGACAGTGTTTAGTTCCGGGATGATTACAGATGGAAAAGCGACCATTTCCTCCAATTTCAACAACGGCGATGTACTCAGTTATTCCGGAGCATTGCCATCTGGTGTAACCGTATCAGGTTCGGGATACACAGCAAGTACCGGAGTACTTGCATTCAGTGGTACTACCACGCCAGCGAACTGGCAGGCCCTGTTCCGCACGGTAAAATTCAATTCAAGCTCGAATGTTATTGGTGATCGCACCGTGACTTTCTCGGTCGGAAACAATGTTGCCTTCACAAATGGACATTTCTATGAATCTGTGGCCAGCACGGCCAACTGGACAACGTCCAAGAGCAACAGTGCAGGCCGGACCTACCTGGGGCTACAGGGATATCTTGCCACCGTAACATCTGCAGCAGAAAATGATTTCATCAAACAGACGCTCGGTACGGATGCCTGGATCGGGCTTAGCGATTCATACTCGGAGATCAATACCGCAACAGGTGCTACTACCTATGCCAATCAGGGTGCTTCAGAGGGAAAATGGTATTGGGTAACCGGTCCTGAAAAAGGCAACCAGGTGACCACTGCGAATACCCCTAACGGTTCATCAGTAGGAGTACCGGTGCCCGGAGTATTCAACAACTGGAACACCGGAGAGCCTAACAATAGTTCATCCAATGAGAACTATGGAGAGATCTATGTTTCGGGTGCTTCGCCCGGAAAATGGAATGACCTAAGCGGTTCCGGAAGCCTTCAGTACGTAGTTGAATACGGAGGGCTCCCAACTGACCCACTAGTTTACCTCAGTTCCAATACTATTGTTTACAACAACAGCGTGGTACCTGTCACGGGGCTCAATTTCACTGCGGAAAAAGTGGAGCGGGTAGTTCAACTGAAATGGTCAACCGACCTGGAGTTCAACTGTGATCGTTTCGACATACTCCAGGGAACAGATGGCACGAACTTTAAAAAGATAGCTGAATTACCGGGGCATGGAAATTCTACTGTAAAGCAATATTATCAATGGACAGACCGGAATGCATCAAAAGGGAAAAGCTTTTATCGCCTCCAGCAGTTCGACACCGATGGGCAATCCACTTTTAGTCCCGTGAGACAGGTATACTTTGAACCGGCACAAACTTCCCTGTCGCCAAATCCTGCAACCAACCAGATTACAATAATCTACGAAGGGAATAAACCAGGCGGTCTGATAAATATCTATTCGGTGTCCGGTTTAATCATGTTCTCCTCAACATTAAAGGACTACGCGAACAGGATCGACATACAGGCATTTCCGCCGGGATTTTATCTGGCGGTGATCAGTGACTCTGAACGCAAAATCCAGATGATGTTTATTAAGCGATAGAAAATCTGTCCAAAGCAGGCTCCCCGGTTACTCCACTTGGAAAATTTATCGCAAGGATGATTTGCCGTGCGCTGAAAATTATTACCAGGGATATGGCGAGAACCGCATGGTCAACAAATCATGTTCGAAAACCTGTCCGGGGTGCGGCAGAGAAGGCCATGATGCAAATAACCTATTCTGCAATATTGGCGCGAGAAATGATGAGATCCCTTGGGATACCCATTTTGGCATTAATTTTACCAGGTCATTGCCTAAAATAATACCAGTAGTAATTTTTGTTACTGATATGAATCAACATAATTGAAGAATATGGAAAAGATTGCAATCGTTACGGGGGCTTCCGGAAATCTTGGTCACGCGGTAGTCAAAAGATTTATCAGCGGAGGATATACCGTCATAGGAACAGAAGAGGATTCACATAAGGAACTCGACTTTGGGGATGCTTTCGAGAAAGCGGTAATCGACCTTACCAGTGAGGCGGACAGTGCCGCGTTTGTGGACTCGGTGATAGAAAAATATCAAAATATAAATGCGGCGGTACTTACCGTAGGCGGCTTCGCCATGGGAAAGGTGGCGGATACTTCCATCGCTGATATGCAGAAGCAATACAAACTTAATTTCGAAACTGCATACAATGTGGCCCGCCCGGTATTTGTTCAGATGATGAAACAAAACAGTGGCAGGATATTTCTCATTGGATCAAGAGCGGGTATGAATTCGAAGGATGGACAGAGCTCGGTGGCATATAGTCTTTCAAAATCGCTTATTTTCCGGTTAGCTGAAATACTGAACCTTGAAGCTAAGGGTAATAATGTAGTTACCTCGGTCGTCGTGCCTAGTACCATAGATACGCCACAGAACAGAAAGAGCATGCCCGAAGCCGATTTTAGCAAGTGGGTCAAGGCCGATGAAATTGCAGAAGTGATTTTTCGTTACACTTTGCCAGAATCAGCCGTATTGAGAGACCCCATTATCAAAACATTTGGAAATGCGTGAGTGCTGGCAAAACGGCCTGATTCCTTGTATGTTGCAGAGCGCTTCGTTGTGTTTTGCAGCTCTCCGCTCTGTTTCTCCCCTCCTTCGCTGCGTCCCGCAGCTACGGCGGGCGAAGCGCACTGATTCAGCCTGGCGCAACTCGATACTGCCCTGCCTCGTCTTTATTTCTATGAACATGAAACGTATCCTCATATCGGGATGGCTTATTGTCTTTGGCGTTGCAGTTGAGGCACAGGTGATCGATCCGCAACGTTCCGCCCAGGCGGCAGCGAAGAATGACGCCGCTTATATTGCGGCCAGTATCGAAGACAATGAGGCCTTTATGTTTTTGGCGCAGAAGGCCCGGGAACGCAGCGGTGATGACCGGGTCAAGGAACTTGCCGGGCAGATGACGGAGGTCCATACCTCAATGCTGTATTCAATGGATCAACTGGCCACATCGGGAACCGGAGCTTCTGAGAGAAGCGGGCAGGCACCAATAAATCAGCAGGCAGTGTCATTGAACGAGAGGTTGACAAATCGGACCGGGATGGATTTTGACACAATTTGGGTATCCAACGTCCTGGTGATGATGCAGGGGAAATATGACGAACTGGTTCAGCATAAAGAGACCGTCACCAATCCGCGATTGAAAATGGCCGTCACGGAAGCCATCCCGCTGGTGCGCAAGAACCTCTCTCAGCTCAAGTCAATCCAAAAATACCTCACCAGGCTGGCGGTGCAGACAGAAAGAGAACGCTGAACATGGCATGGGACTTGAAGTATGAATATCATGGCCTCAGAAGATAAAACATATTGCGGCGAAGCCGAACGCGACCAGCCTGCTAACATTGACGAAAAGGGAATTGCCGATTTGGCCAACAAACTGGGTGTCTCCGCCCGGGATATCTTCGATGTGATCGCACAGGTAGGCCGCGACCGCCAGCGTATCGAATCTTACTTTCACGACAAGGAGAATTCCTACTGATCAATTCAAGTCCTTTTATCCATCTTTCACTAACTGACAACTGCTCATAGTGCCGTTGATAAATTCTCTGAAGACTAGCCTTACTGGCCGCAGTGTAATACAGCGATTTATAAATCAGTTTGGAGATCTAAGGCTAAATGGCTTTCACTCATTTCGGAATTTTTAAACCCAGGGTAAGCGGGGGTAGCTTCCTTTTCCCGCATTAGGTATCTACCACCATTTTATCAGACAGAAAAACGATCGCCTATTAACGCCCGGCTGGGTTCCTGTCTCCCCTGTTGAACTCTTCGATCACCTGCATATCACCGTCCATCACCCTGATCGTCTTCAGTGTAACTGAATCCTGGATCTTCACGAAATACATCAGTTTCTGCGCACCGGATACCTCCGAAACAGATTTTATCGCATAGTCATAATAGGTAGACTTCACGATTCTTCGGATTTCCCTGGGCAATTTAGTTTCATTGTAGATCCGAGTGGTTCCAGACCAGTTCCCGGTTTTGTCGTAGTCAACCAGGTAAAGCATGTTCTCACTGCGGAATGATGCCCGGAAGCCGTCGGAACTGGAACTCCAGATTTCACCTCGATTGTTTCCATAGGCATTTAAGAAATGCCGGATGGATGTCCCGTTAAGATCATTCATGTAAATGGATGCTCTCTCCATCGCAAAATCCGCATGTGGTTTGGGGTTAGTGTAGTTGTGCCTGTTTAGCTCCTGGCCGTTTACAGACTGATGGTTGAAGAGCGCTGCTCCTGCAAATCCATAAATAAAGAGTGACTTAAGCATATATGAGCGTTTTAGTTTTTACCGTCTATTTTGATTTAGACAGTAAAACTATAACAGTTTATTTAACCAGTCAAATTTATTTAGCAGGTAAAGTCTATCTTTGTGGATAATTATTTACAAATGGAATCTGTCAAGCTGGATGGTGGTGAATATGGCGGCACATACAAGCTGATCGGCGAGCAGGTTTGTTTCGACTTTACCAACACTGTGGCCTGGCGTGACACGGACGAGGCACACGACTGGCTTTCATCGGCGGAGAATTTTCTCACCTGGTCATTAGCTGCGAAGACGATCAGCAAGTCAGCGGCAGACTACCTTCGCCACCGCTCCGACGGGCAATCCGCCAAGGAAATGAAAACAGTAAGAAAGATCAGGGAAGAATTGCGGGAGTTGTTGGCACCGATTGCTTTTGATCAGAAGCCGGATCCCGCCTCGATAAAAAACTTCGAATTAATGCTCCAGGGGATTTCGAGGCTGCGACACATTCATCCGACAAGTTTTGAATGGGTCTGGAATCCGCCGAAAACACTGGTGGAGGCCGTTGCACCAGTCATCTGGAATGCCGCTGAAGTTTTGACGCATTCGGATCATTCGAGGGTAAGACATTGTGCGGGCTGTGACTGGTTGTTTTACGATTCCACACGCAACCGGAGTCGAAAATGGTGTGACATGGGTGATTGTGGCAGCCGCGATAAATCCCTCAGGTACTATCATCGCAAGAAGGATGAAAACTGAGTTTTTTTGGTCTGCCACTAAGTCAACGCTAAGATTCATCCTTTATCTCCTCATAATCATTGTTTTAACTATTTATACGGATGAGCTGGCACGACATTTTCACAAATATTGGAAACTTGAATCATGAGTGAGCAAATTGTATATGTAGATCCAAAGCCGAAGCCGGGCGAACCACCACCAACAACCAACCCGGAGATCGAGCCGACCCTTCCTCCAGAGACAGAAATACCGAATATAGTTTAAAGGCAGAAGGAGGCAGGAAGGAGAAACAGAAACAGCCTTCGCCCGCCGGAGTCCTGGCGAAGGCGGGAAGAGGAAGAAAGAGGAAGAAAGAGAAACAGGCTTCGCGCGCCGGAGCCTTGGCGAAGGCGGGAAGAGGAAGAGGACAAGGGGCTTTCGCCAGCCGTAGCTTTTAGCCTCAGCGGAAACTTCAGCGTAGTCAGAGGTCAGCCAAGGAGACGCCCTCCCTGTCTCTCCGTTTCCGTTTCTGTTTCCGTTTCTGTTTCTAATTTAACTTCCGTCATGCCAACGTACTGGCTCACGCGCTTCATGATTCTCCGGGTGCTGGGCTTCATTTATGCGATCGCTTTCATGGTGGCGATCAACCAGATTCTTCCTCTAATTGGATCCAATGGCTTATTGCCGGTTGGAGAATATTTGGAGCGCGTAACCGACGCCGTGGGCTCAAAAGCGAATGGATTTATACGTGCTCCCTCTTTGTTTTGGTTCGATCATTCTGATACCAGCTTATTGATAGGCGCATGGATCGGGTTCCTGCTGGCCTGCCTGGTAGCAGCAGGATTTGCCAACGCGATAATCCTTGCAGTCCTTTGGTTTCTCTATCTCTCGTTTGTACATGTGGGCCAGGAATGGTATGGCTTCGGATGGGAAATCCAACTCACCGAAACCGGGTTCTTAGCTATTTTTCTTTGCCCGCTTCTCGACATGCGTCCCTTTCCGCGAGCAGCGCCGCCAATGCCCGTTATCGTATTATTTCGCTGGCTGACCTTTCGCATCATGCTGGGCGCGGGTCTGATCAAGATTCGCGGCAACACCATCTGGCACGATGGTACCGCGCTTTTTTACCATTTCGAAACACAGCCCCTGCCGGGACCGCTGAGCAGGTGGTTTCATTTTTTACCACGCCTGCTGTTAAAGACCGGTGTTTGGATGAATCACCTCGCCGAACTTATTGCTCCCTGGTTTGTCTTCTGGCCAAGACTCGCCCGCCAGATTGCGGGATCAGTTATCATCCTATTTCAGGCAACACTAATTTTAAGTGGCAACCTCTCTTTTCTCAACTGGTTAACCATCGTCCCCGCCCTTGCTTGTTTTGATGATGGCTTTTGGGCAAGACTACTTCCGCGTCTTTTGGTCCGGAAAGCAGAAACAGCAGCTGCAGCAGCCGACATCTCTAAACCGATGATCATCAGTTCCCGGGCGCTTGCGGTACTAATTGGTGTACTCAGTATTCAGCCAGTGAGCAACATGTTGTCATCAAAACAGATCATGAACACTTCATACGATCCGTTGGATCTGGTGAACACTTATGGCGCATTCGGTACTGTGGAAAAAGATCGGATGAACCTGATATTTGAAGGTACAATGGATGATGAGCCAAATGAACAGGCCGACTGGAAACCCTATATATATAAGGGTTTGCCGGTGCTGACCGACAGGCGCCCTCCACAGGTTTCACCCTACCAGTTACGGCTCGACTGGCAGCTCTGGTTTGCTGCGATGTCCAATTCCGATGAATATCCATGGACCCTCAACCTGGTTTCCAAACTACTACATAACGACCCTGGTGCACTCAGTCTTCTTGCACAAAATCCCTTCCAGGACCAGCCTCCTAAATTTATCCGCGTAGTACGATACCACTATAGTTTTGCAAAACCCGGGAATTCCAAAGGTCTTTGGTGGAACAGGAAACGCGTTGACATCTGGCTTGAACCCTTATCAATCAGGGATGCCTCGATCCGGACATATAACAAGCATCTATAGCTGCAAAGACCATCTGCTCAGGCCGGTATTTGTGTCTTTGAACTCTGCTGCATTTGGTAGATATGGGTTGTAGAAATATTACTGCGAATTATGCCTGCATTTGTCACTGGTAGTAATTTTCTGGCATAATAATTTCTGGCTATTTAAAAATCATGTTATGGCAAACACAATCACACAGCTCTATCTCAAGGAATTAAGGGCAGAATCCAAATCGACCCGTAAGTGCCTCGAACACATCCCGGAATCGGTTTACAAGTTCAAGCCTCACGAGAAATCCATGGAAATGGGCACGCTGGCACAATTGGTCGCGGAAATTCCGAAGTGGGTATACTCAATCATCACAGATTCCGTAATTGATCTCGCGAAATACGAACATATTAAATTAAGCACCACCGCAGCTCTGCTGGCGGACTACGAGGAGAACCTCAAAAAAGCAGAGGAAGCGCTGTCCAAATCAAACGATGAAGACCTCGCGCGCGATAAATTCTACCTGAAAAATAACGGGCAGGAACTACTCAGTGGACCGAAACTCGAAAATATTGGCAGCACCATTAACCACTGGGTTCACCACCGTGGACAGCTGACGGTTTACCTACGACTCAACGACATTGCGGTTCCTTCGATCTATGGGCCTTCCGCCGACGACAGAGGGGGATACTAACAAACGTAGGTAAATAATAATTCCGAATGAAGAGGCGATGATGAGGGCGGATTCAAACGATACCTGCGATAATGTCTAATTCAATCGGGCAGCTGAATGTGCTACAGCAAAGTGGTGAATAATTACTTCAGATTTTCCTGGAAGAAATCAATGGTACGCTTCCATGCGAGATCAGCCGCTGCCTTGTCATACCGAGGGGTCGTGTCATTATTAAATCCGTGATTGACATTTGGATAAATATAGGCAGTGTATTTCTTGTTGTTTTCTTTTAATGCAGTTTCATATGCCGGCCACCCCTCATTCACACGCGTATCGAGGCCCGCATAATGTAGTAGCAAGGGAGCCTTTATGTTTGGCACATCTCCGCTTTCGGGTTGACCACCGTAGAAAGGAACCGCCGCAGACAGGTCAGAAATGCGAACCGCCATCATGTTTGCTATCCATCCTCCAAAACAAAAACCCACCACGCCCACTTTTCCATTGCAGCCTTTGTGGACTTTTAGATAATCAAAGGCAGCAATGAAATCTTCTAGCATTTCATTCCTATCGCGTTTGCTTTGCAGTTCACGGCCCGCATCATCATTGCCTGGGTAGCCGCCGAGGGGAGTCAGAGCATCCGGCGCCAGGGAGATAAAACCAGCGAGGGCAGCTCTTCTGCCTATATCTTCTATATGTGGATTAAGACCGCGGTTCTCATGAACAACTACAATGCCTCCCAGCTTCCCTTTGCCATCAGCGGGCGTTGAAAGCAGGGCTTTAATTGTCTTCCCACCATTCGGAGACGAATAAGTAATATACTCTGATTTTATTCTTGGATCATCCGCCTGAATCTGAATGGCCGCCTTATAGTCAGGCATAAGAAAACTCATTAAAGAGCTTACAGTAAGACCGCCGACGGCATAGGTCGACAATCTCTGCACAAAGTCGCGCCGGTCGATCCTGTTGTGCGCGTAGTCATCATAAAGATCAAAAACTTCCTGGCTGATTTCTTCCTTGTCTAGTGAGCTCATGATAATATGGCAAGATGGTGTAGTTCAAAACTACCGAATTATCTATCGCGAAACAGGAACCAGAGCGATAAATTTGGCAGACAAGTACTAAGAACATTTGTCTGCCTGCCAATAAGCTTCTTCTCATGACAGAAGTTGCATTCATGCCATCATCTCATCTGTGCCTGGTTTTTAACATCGGTGGGGAATAGATACCAGGCGCATCTTCTTTCAATTATCGCAAATTTTTTTCCAGGGAGGCGATGATCGCCTGGAACATTTCTACGGGAATTGTTTTCATTCCTGGCATTTCGCTCACCACGCGAAAATTCCGTTCTTCATCTGGCTCAAAAATAATTGTCTGACCCTCTACCTCCACGAATAATTTATAGGTATATCCCATCTGAACGAGCTTGCCGAACAAGGTGATTTCCTGTCCGCGATAGTCGACGGGCAACTCAAAAGGTTCTTCACTGGTGTATCCTGGCATACGCAAAGATCGGGAACAGAAAACAGAAAACAGAATACAGAAACAGAAACAGGAACAGAATACAGAAACAGGAACAGAATACAGAATACAGAATACAGAAACAGAAACAAACACAGAAAACAGGAAGAAGACAGAAACAGACGAATAAAGACAGCAACAAGCCCCTCAATCAGTGTCCGTCGGCGACAATCGGCCATTTGTCTGTACGGAAAGGTGACAAAGGCAGTCCCTCGGCACTGAAAATATTGCCAATAGCCGTGTCCGAAAATGCATACCTCAACGCTACTGGGTCTTTCACGTCTTTATTCCACACAGTAATCATCGTGTCTTTGATACTGGCCTTAGCCAGATGAAACACGCTGTCAGGCCCGGCAATATATAACTCCCTGGGCGGAGCGTCCTTTGTGGTCAGTCCGCCAGGGGCGTTCCTGATATTCATAACAATTTTGCTTTTCATTACGTGCATGTCAGCAGGCATAGGGTATTTAAAAGGAACGCCCGATATCTGATAATGCTTTGACAGTGCCAGATTGGCCAGCCGATACCCTACATCATGTTTATCCTTTGGATGCACATCGTCGACATCAGTTACCAGGTCGGTAATTACTATCATGCCTGTATTCGGATACGCCGTGCTTTTTAGTTGAGCCTCACGCAACAGTGCGCCGCTGTTCACTTTTTTATATCTGTATGGGGCGATCTGGACATAGTAAAATGGGAAGTCGTGATTCCAGGCAGTCCGCCAGGCTTTGATCATCGTAGTAAAAAGCAGATTGTAAGTGTTTGCCGCTTCCGTATTGTTTTCACCCTGGTACCAGACAACGCCAGCGATGGCCATGGACGTAAGAGGCGCGATCATGGCATTGTAAGTGTGACCGGGAAGATATGGGTTCATCGTGCCGGGCTGGATAATCTTCGCTGCCGCTTTCAGCACCGGTTGATTGTTGATGATTCTGTCGGGTGTCCATACTTCTGCTGCCGTTCCGCCCCAACTCGCATTGATCAATCCAACGGGAAGCCGAAGCCTTTCGTTTATGCGTTTGCCAAAAAAATAACCGACCGCACTAAAATCCATTAGCGAGTTACTGTCACAAAGTTCCCAATGACCCCTGATTTGATCCTGTGGATAATCGGCTGTGTTTTTGACCACAGAAAAGAAACGAAGCCTATCATTGTTCGCCGAAGGCTTTTCCTTATCTATATCCGGCAGGCCCCAGTTCCCTGACATTTCCATATTGCTTTGCCCCGAACACAACCATAGTTCGCCAATCAGAATATTTGTAAGGAGCAAGGAATTATTTCCTTTGATGGATATAGTATAGGGTCCGCCTGCCCTGGGGGTTTCAATCTTTGTCGACCATTTTGCGTCGCGGGAGCCGATCGCATTGTATATCTTGCCATTCCATGATGTGGTTATCAAAATCTTCTCGTTTGGATCTGCCCACCCCCAAAGTTTCAATATCGTGTCCTGTTGCAGGACCATATTGGTGCTGAGGATGTCGGGCAGTACCACATTAGATCGTGCTTGAAGTGATGCAAAAAAGAGGATGGAGATAAAGCATTTGATAGTAACATTCTGCGATAAACAATTCACCGATATATTTTTAATGAAGCTAGTGAAAAAACAAACCTTGAAATTATCTGCATATGGATCTGATAAATCTGTTGTCGTTCGCTATTGTGAATCTCGTTAGCTTTAATGACCTGACTTCTTATTAATGGATATTACTACTATACAATCCAGACCTCCGTGCCGTCAAAAAATTATAATATTCGATGTAGCGTTATACCTGTGGTGCTTTTCTCGCACCTTGCAGCGATCGCCAATTAACCCGTGTCAGTTAGGAGATTCTTTCAAATAGCAGACAATAATGCGTTTGAAAACTTTTTATTTTAACCATTTGTCGAACCAGGCAAAGGCCTCGGTCTGCATGTCGAGGTCAAATTTGTGTGGCCCGGGATAATAAGAACACTTAAAATGATCCGGCTTGCCGGCTTTCTGGTAAATTTCTGCGAGGATTTTTTCCGCCTTCTTCATTTCGGGGAGTGTGAAGAGTTGGTCTTCTATGTCGTTAAGCACCAAAGCAGGCAGCGGTGCGCGAAGCCCGAGTATCTCCGGATAGTCCAGTTCCTTTGGCAGGATTGGTGTATAGATCATCCAGGTATGCGTGAAAGATTTATGCAGCACAAAATCATTCCAGGTGGTCATGAAGCCGACACAGACCGCGCACTTTATCCGCGGATCCAAACCGCTCATATAGCCCGTGCGGGTACCGCCTCCTGACAAGCCGGCGCAACCTACCCGGGTGGCGTCCACATCTTTTCGCGCGCAAAGAATATCAAGCGCCTTCGTATCCTCGGCCAAAAACATTCCCGGCCAGGTAGTGCCGGCGCAGAAAAGGGATTTCGCCATAATGTGTTCATGGTCGGCAGCCCAGTCGTTATATGCTTTGATGTGCTCGGGGTTTTCCGGGTCACTATCATTCAGCCCGCCGTTAATCCTGTCGGGAACGTCACCAGTGAGCACCCGCCTGCTGGCGAATGTGAAGGCATCCGGAACGAGCACAACATACCCTGTTTTGGCTATCTCATTTGCCCAGGCTCTGCCGGTGTAATAGCTCGCCTGATGATCCGCCATCAGGGGATGTTGCTGACTGGATGTTTTGGTAATCTTCCGTGTGCCGAAATATTTATTTCCACTATGATCATGAAATGCAAGAATGCCGGGAAGGGGTTCGGATGAATTGATGGGTTTGAGCAGGATGGCATCAGTGGGCGGTCCATAGGGCAGTTGCCAGCTCAGCTCCTCAATATGCAAACCATCAAACTCGTATTGTTTTTTTATGGTCACTTGTGGCATGGGACCAGTGTCGGGCATCGCGATCCTTTCCAAAACGGTCTGCTTTGCCTTCGCCCGCCATTTCTCAATATCCTTGAAACTCCTATTCCTGAATGAAAGGGTTGGAAGCATTTTGTCCTTCATCCTCACCAGTGGCTCACCATAAGCACCAATCATCGTTTGAGTTCCACCAGCTTTCCAAACTGGCAGACCGTCGCCATTTATGATATTTGCTCCCATCTTTGAATGTTGCTGTTTTGAAAATCCCGTTCCCGCTACGCCGATGGCAGACAAGGCAATCAGTTTGATCGCATCTCTTCGGTTATTGGTCATTGGAATTATGTTTTAGACTACTCAATATAACAACTACTAACATTATTGAGTAAAACAAAATTGAACTGCTAATAGTTTCGGGCCGCAGGGAATGGATAAAAGCTGATCTGAATTTTCAATTGCCGGACAGAAAGAAAATTTCGGGAGACGGCGGCCTTGTTCTTCAGACTATTTATTCAGTGTTAAGATGTATTGAACGATCAGCTTCGCCTCAAGGGGTGTAAGACCGTGGTGTGGTGTCATCGGCACCTTTCCCCAGGCGCCCATACCGCCGTTGATAATTTTATCTGCGAGTATCGCCAACATCCGGCGATCACCGGAATATCGTTTCGCGATCTCGGTGTAAGGCGGCCCGATCAACTTTACCGTCTGGGTATGACAGATAGCACAATCGGACCGAAGCATCAGTTCCAGTCCGCGTTTGACAGGATCCGTATTCACAACATCCAGGGCAGTGCCTTTCACGAGCTTCTTATCATCAGGCCTTGTTGCCTTCTTCGGATTCGACCTCGATTCGACTGGTTTTGACGCACCTTCAACGGGCAACCAATTCATTATAGCCGACTCTTCCACCCCATCTGTGCTATCCCTGCATATAAAACAATCACGGCTCCCCACACTTATGCCGCCTTCCGGATCTGTAGCAGTTGTCTGCTGCTTTGGCCCGCTCACGTTCTTAGGTAGAATTGTTTTGCCCGACTTCCTGTTTTCGGTGGAAATAGCATCAACAGAATCATTCCTGTTGAGTTTGCAGGCAAAAACCTGAACGAACAGAAAAAAAGCTACCACAAGTTCGGCAAACAGAGTATAACACCTGTTAAGTGAGAACATGCTATGAAATACAAAATGCAGGCTCTTTTATATAGCCTGCATTTTACTATAGTTGATCAATACAGTGGATTCTGCACGAGCTTCGAGTTCCTGTTCAACTCATCAAGTTTCACCGGAAACAGATAAAACGATGGCTTCCACGCTCTGTCCTGCACATTGATTGTTGTGTATGTAGTGGAAAGGATATTTCCGGAACCATCAACTTTATGGCGAATGCTAACTCCTGCTGCATCTTCATATGCTTCGGGTGCGATCATCCAGCGGCGTACATCAAAATAACGGTGATCCTCAAATGCCAGTTCCACCCTGCGCTCATTGCGATAACGCGCTTTGAGTGCAGCGCCCGATTCCGTGAGCAGAGGCATGTAAGCTCTTTTTCTGATCATATTGATATAGTCCCTTGCTTCTGCATCTTCACCAAGTTCCATAGCCGCTTCGGCGTAATTCAACAGAATCTCAGTGTAACGGATATAGCGCCAGGGGTGGTCCTGTTTGTTATACTGGGCATCGATAGAAGGATCGATAAATTTTCTCATGTAGTAGCCGGTATAGGTACCGTTCCAGTCCTCCAGCGGGCCGTTCCTTGTATCAAGACCCGGAACTACCGAGCCATCCGGATTTTCATAATACCCGGTTTGCACCACTCCTATTGGATCTCTGGCGACGGCATCAGACTGACGCGGCCGCCACACAGCTCCGTCATATAATATAGACGAATAGAAACGCGGATCTCTGTTAGCATAGGGATCAGCCTTTTGAGTGGGATCGCTCCAGTCGAACGCCGTTCCATCGGCCATTTCATACGAGTCGACCATCTGGCCGAGAGGTGTATTACTCCCCCATCCATGCCAGCCGTTGGGATTATTGTACAATCCGGGATTATACCCATCCCAGTTTTCGTCGATCTTGGGCGTGAAGAAACGAACAAAAATATCCTCGCTGGTTTCATCTTCCAGGAACATATTGGCATAATTGGTTTGTGCTTCCTCAGCAGTCGCGGGTTCGGGCATGAACACTCCGTATTCTCCAAGATCAATAACTGCCTTCGCGGCTTCTTTTGCGGCCTGCCACCTCGCCGTCCTGTCACCGCTTGTGTAGCCGATCAGTTCGTTGTTACCATAACCGGCGGCCCATGAACCGTTGCTATTGTAGAAGTCACTTGCGGCCATCAACAGCACTCTTGATTTCAGCGCAAGCGCCGCACCCCTGGTTGCCCTGCCGCGGTTCGCGCCAGTCATTTCCAACGGCAAAAGCATTGTGGCAGTATCCAGATCCGCCACGATAAAATTCACGCAGTCCTCGAATGAATTCCTGGGCAGTTCGAATTCACCGGTTAGCCCAAAAGTTTTATTGATAATCGGAACACCTCCATACATGGAAACCAGGTTCTGATACAGATAGGCACGAAGAAAATGTACTTCACCCTTCATTTGATTTCTTTGGTCCTCGCTTGTAAAGGGAGCGGACTGAGATTTTTCAAAGAAGAGGTTGGCCGCTCTGACAAACTTGTATACGATGGACCAGTTCATCCCTCTTTGCCTGTTGGCATTGCCATTAGCCTCATCGAAAACACTGTAATCGCTGGGACTCACCAGGCTCTTGGTTACATTACTCGTCCCGAAGTCTGCGTTATACATGCTCTCATCCACGATCGATGACATCATGATATTGCTGAATCCATGGGGAAGCCCCAGATAAATATTATTGACAAAGGTCTGGATCAGCGCGGGATCACTCCACACTGCTTCGTCGGCGAATTGATCGGAGGGCTGCAGGTTCATGAAGTCCTTGTTGCACGAGCCCGTTCCGAAAACAGTGACTATCGTTAATATGAGATAAATTATATGTTTCATAATGCTTTGCTTTTTTGTTAGAAACTAACCAAAATACCACCGTTCACAATCTTCTGCAGTGGATAACCCTGGCCCGCGGTGCTGACGTCTCCGCCCGTTGGACTGTTCCGGTCCCCACCTGTCAATTCCGGATCAAATTCTCCTCTCATGTCCGGCGCATAGGTCAATAGGTTCGAAGCATTCACATAGATTCGAAGTTTCTGCAGTCTGGCTTTCCTCAGCACACCCGGAGAGAAATTATAACCGAGTTCGATATTTTTTAATCGCACATAGTCTGTTTTTCGAACCCAGAATGTATTCTGGTTCCCAACCCAGTATTCATTACCTCTGTTAAACGTCCGTGGCGCCGTTGCATTTGTTTTGCTGCTGGTCCAGCGCTCATCAGCATATGTTTGTAAGTAGTTTCCTATTTCGCCCGATTCTGTTGAAATATATCTTACACCACCGAAGGCACCCTGTAGCAATAAGGTAAAGTCGAAACCCCCATATTCGAGTTGTGCGGTGAAACCGCCCGTGAATCGGGGAATGTTTGATTTGGTGATCCTTATTCTGTCTTTATCATCTATGGCGCCATCTCCATTTACGTCCTCGAAGATGATGTCCCCCGCGCGCGCGCCGACCCAATGCGGATATTTAGCCACGGCGGCTTCATCAGCAAATATTCCGATGCTGTTGTAATAGAGCGTGCTTCCGATTGGATAGCCAGTGGATGTCTGATACTCGGGGTGACCGGCAGGCTCGTCCCAGAAATCGATCCTGTTGCGCTGATAACCTCCGTTCAATCCGATCTTGTATCCAAATTTGTTTGGCTTATCCTCGTAATTGATGGCAAAATCGAAACCCCTGTTGGATACACTGGCAATATTCTCCCGTGGCAGTAGGCCGAGTAATCCGGTGGTACCCGGAACGGAAGCATTTCTGGCCCAAAGGATGTCGCTGCGTTTGTAAACAAAATAGTCTGCGGTGATCGATAGTCTGTTTTCGAGGAGCAACATGTCGAAACCAACATTCGCCTGTTTCGCAGATTCCCATGTCGCATTCGGATTGGGGATCAGCGTTTCGTAGAGGGTTAAATTTTCCAGGTTGCCGTCTGTAATGAAAGGCAGTGGAGGGTTGGCTGGCTGCGCCCTTATGCCGCCGAGCCCGTAGGTCGACAGGTACTGCCATTCGGGAATCTGATCATTACCGGTCTTACCCCAGGATCCTCTTAGCTTGAGGTAGTCAATGAATTTTACATTGTCTGCAAAGAAGGGTTCTTTGGATATGGCATAGCCCAGTGAAATCCCCGGGAAGAAGCCGAAGCGCGAGTCTTCAGGAAAAATATACGAACCCTGGTAGCGCCATACGAATTCCGCAAGGTATTTGTCGCGGAATGCGTAGTTAACCCTTCCAAAGTAATTCAACCTTGCCTGTTTGAATGCTGCGCCGTTGTTTGTTATGAACGCATCCTGGGCACCGGCAAACAACTGGTCAATCAGGGAAGAGGTGAAGTTCCTGCGGTAAGCAGTAAAAAAATCGCCTTTTGCGGTGATCTTCTCGGCGCCCGCAAGTATTTTAAGATTGTGGTCGGCCCCAAAATCCGTTTCATAATTGACCAATCCATTAATAAGGATGGCCTGATTGTCGAGCATGCCTTCCGTCAGCGCTGGACTCGAAAAGCCTTTTTGTGATTTCTCGAGCACTGGTGTGCCCGACGCGTCCTTTGTCACCCCATCCCAGGAATAAAGAAACCACGGTGTTTCCCAAACCTTGTCAAATCTAAAGCCTTTATCGAGTGCGGCATTTCCCGTTAACGACAATCCCTTTATAAACGGAATTCGATAAGTTAGTCGTGCATTGCTGTTGACGGTATACAATTTATCGTGGTTGTAACCTGTAGCCTTGGTACTTACTACTACCGGGTTATCGCCATATTCTATATCAGGGCCGGGCATGCCGTTTGGCCAATAAGCGGTTTCATTCGGCTTGCCTCGCATCACCATCCTGAATATGCTGCCGGCAGAGCGCGTAGGGTAATTTCTGTTTTCCGCACGACCAGCCATATCTATCGACAGCGTCAGGTCCTTTGTGATATTGGCATCCAGATTTGTCCGGAAATCATATTGGTTGTACTTGGTGCCACTGTTGTAATAATATCCATCCTGGGTTCTGGCTGAAAGCGCGGCAAAAACCCTGATGTTCTCATTGCCGCCGCTTACCGATACATTTCCATAGTTCTGTCCCGACCAGGGCCTGAGCACTTCATTAAACCAGTCGGTGTTTGGGTAAGCCCAGGGATCAGAACCATCGCGGTACTTCTGAAGTTCTTCCTCGGAATACTTTGGACCCCTGCCAGCGTACTCATTGATCTCATTGATCATGGCTGCATAGGTAGCGGCATCGGCCATTTTTGGAATCACGGTTGGCCGGCCAAAACCCTGGTTGAAGCTGGCGGTGATCACCGGCTTTCCGGTCTTACCTCTTTTGGTGGTTACCAGCAACACCCCATTAGCGGCCTGGGCGCCATAGATGGCAGCAGAGGCATCTTTCAACACAGAAATATTCTCGATGGTCGCGGGATCGATCCTGTCCAGCGATCTTCCGGGAATGCCATCCACTACAATCAGCGGGTTATTGTTTCCGAGCGTGTTCACGCCACGTATCCTGATCACTGAGCCATCGGCTCCGGGTTCGCCGCTTGGCGTAACGGTCACAAGACCCGGTAAGCGGCCACCAAGACTATTGCTGACATTTACCGATGGCGACTTTGTCAACTCTGCGCCCTTAACCGCCGCGACTGACCCGGTAAGTGTGGCCTTTCGTTGGGTACCATAACCCACCACAACCACCTCATCCATGCCGCCGCGGGCAGCAGTTAACTGAACATTAAGCAGGTTGCTGTTTGCTCGCAGTTCTTTGGTTTCATAACCGACATATGAAAAAACGAGGGTGGCGGTCGAAGGAGCCACAATGCTAAACCTGCCATCAAGGTCTGTTTGTGTAGCGTTATCGGAACCCTTTATCTGAACGGTTACGCCAGCCAGTGCAGTGTCACCGGTAGCGACACGGCCCTTGATCGGTTGCTGGGCAAAAATTGCGTTCGAGAAGAATAACAGAAAGAGAATAAAGCCCGGACTTTTAAGACATGGGGGCTTAAGGGAGGATACTATCCTCATAAGCAATCGCCGTTTCATGCTGGCAGGTTTTAGTTAGTAATTAGTTACGCTGGCAAAATATGGAAGGCGCAGACGCCAAAGAGGGGGGTGAATCTCTTAAATGAGGGGGTAGATTCGCAAAATTCGGGGCGTAGATCAGATTCTTACGACGTTCAGATCACGGTTGAAGGAGTTACGGTATCTTTTGATGTATTCGGAAGGCGTCATACCGAAAAGCTTGATGAACTGCTCCCGGAAATACTTGACGTCGACTATGCCGACAAAAAATGCGGCTTCCTTCACCTGCATGTTTTCTCGCAGCATAAGCACCGCCGCCCTTCTGAGCCGAATGGATCTGATAAATGTATTGATCGACTGGCCGGAGATCATTTTTATTTTCTGGTAGAGGGCGGAATGGCTCATTCCCATGCACCGGGCGAACCGGGCAATATTAAAGTCGTCCCGGCTTATATTTTCTTCAACAACCAAAATGCAGGCTTGCAGAAATTCCCGGTATTCCGCGGGCACCTTTGTGCTGGTTTCCTGCAAGGTGATGTTGTCGAAGAAGTATTTTTGAATGTGGTTTCTGTTCTTTAATATATTTTCAACTTTTGCAAGCAGCAGATCCGAACTGAATGGTTTGGTGATATAGTCGTCGGCACCCCATTCGATGCCCTGCAGTTTCAAATCATCGGTGGCGCTGGCAGTCAGCAATATCACGGGTATGTGCGCCAGGGCAGTTGATGTTTTTACTCGCTGGCAAAGGTCGAGGCCGTTCAAACCAGGCATGTGAATGTCGCTGATGATCAGGTCCGGCCGATGCAACCGCGCAAGTTCGAACCCCTCATCCCCATTGTTGCATGTGTACAGAAGATACCGTTCGTTGAACACAAACTGGAGGTAGCTGGTGATCTCCTCGTTGTCGTCGATGGCAAGTATAGATTTGCGCTCCGTGAGCAGGTCATTTGACGTTTGTCCATTCAACGCCGGAAAACCGTGATACATGCCTGAGGGATCGATGTCGGCCGAGAGCTCTTTTAGTAGCGCATTATTATTGTCTACCGCCACCACAAATTCGCTTCTGGCCAGACCGGGGTTTTTCTTGTCAAGCCTGACCGAGAAAGCAGTGCCTTTGTTCAGTGTGCTGTCGCATTCGATGGTTCCTTTGTGGCAGTCGATAAAATACTTCACCAGGTAAAGCCCTATGCCGAAACCTGAACTTGAAAATGCCGATGCTGACTGTCCGCGATTATATTTTTCATAAATCTTCTGTTGCTGTTCGGGTGCAATGCCGCAACCGGTGTCTTCAACCCGGATCGATACGTCGGTGTTTGTTTCATCGATGTGCAACGAGATCAGCCCTTGGTCGGGTGTAAACTTGAATGCATTTGACAGGAGATTAAAGAACACGATTTCCAGCTTTTCCGCGTCGCCAAAGATCTCTATTGGCTGGCCGCCTCCGAAAAATACAAAATGAATGTTCCGCGTGGCTGCGACCTGTGTGAAACAATTAAACACGCCTCTGCACAATTGTGTTATGTCGAGCTTTGAGATTTTGAGATCGTCGTGACCCGAATCAGCTTTGCGGAATAACATCAGCTGATCAACCATACTCAGCAAGCGCCTTGCGTTTCTATAGGCAACCTGAACATTGTTGTCTGATTTGTGTTGGCTGTCACTTTTCATCAAATGGTTAAGCGGATCGATGATCAGCGTCAACGGCGTCCGGAATTCATGAGAAATATTGGTGAAAAAAGATAATTTTTTTTCGGCAACTTCCTTTTCCTGTTCATTTTCGAGGTGAGCGAGTTTAACTTCAAACCGGAGTCTTTCGCTCCATTTCGTATACCTGATGTATTGGTATAATGCGAGAAGTAAAATCAAACCATAGCCCATATAGGCCCACCAGGTGCGGTACCAGGGCGGGAGTACGATTATTTCCAAAAGCGTCGTCGCTTCGGTCCAGGTTCCGTCTGGTGAACTTGTCTTTACTCTGAAACTGTAAGTTCCTTCCTGCAACTTGGAGTAATTGGCTGTTCGAACTTTGTTAACATAGTTCCAGCCCTTGTCCCATCCTTTGAGGAAGTACGCGTAATTTATTTTGTCGTTTGCGGAATAGTCAAGCGCAGCAAAACCTATGGAGAGCACCGCACTGTCAATCGGCAATGTTATCTTTTTGATCTGACCCTGCTCACGATCGTCGACATAACCGGGAGTTTTTTCAATCGGTATATTGTTCAGGTCCAGGCGTGTAATATAAAGCTGATGCATTGTTTGCCTGCATGTAATGCTGTCGGGATAGAATATATTGAACCCCTTGATGCCTCCGAAAGCAAACTCACCTGTACTCAGGATCGCCGCTGCATTGAAACTAAACTGGTTGCTTTGCAACCCATCCGATTCGGTAAAATTGTGAAAACTAAGTTTGTTTGTGCAAAATCTCGACAGGCCCCTGAAAGTACTCAGCCATAGGTTCTGACTTCCATCTTCCAATATGCCAAGGACAGAGTTGTTTGGGAGGCCGTCGTTTGCGGTAAATCGTTTGAATTTTCCGGTCTCCTTGTTCAGTCGATAAAGGCCGCCATCCTGCGTGCCTGCCCAGATGTTATTGCGGCTATCCTCCCTGAGGCAGCGTATTGCATAACCCACCGTGAAGAAGCTATGCTTCATTTCAACCTGGTCAATCTTTATTAGTGATTCGAAATTGCCGGCCCAAAGCGTTCCATCATCGTCTTCAATCAGACTAAGAACGTTTCGGATATTCTCGTCAAAAAGTTCGAAGCTGTCCTTTTCGCGATTGAATTTGTACAGATAGCCTTCGTTCGTTGTGCTTGCCCAAAGGTTTTTTTTCGAATCTTCGAAAACAAGCCAGGCGTGGTTTTCAATGCTGTTTGTTAAGGGGTTGACACAGCTATACCTTTTAAATGTCCGGTTATTTTTATTGAACTTGTTGATGCCGGCGAACCAGGTCGAAGTCCAGATGTCGTTATTGTAATCCCTGATTATGCGGGTAATGAAGTTACTGCTGATCGATCCAGGGTTCCACGATTCATTCTTGTATTCATCATAGAGGTTCAGCTTTCGATCCCAATACCTCAAACCAGCACCATCGGTGCCAATCCACAAGTTGCCTTTTTCGTCCTCGCAAAAGGAAAGAATAAAATCTTCCACGATCTTGCTCTGAGCGTTCCATTTGTTATAAAATATATGGGAAAAGGCATTGTTGTGCGGCTCGATCATGTTGACGCCACCCCGCAAGGTGCTGATCCATTTTCTCTCATTTTTGTCTTCATAAACGCTATAGACCGCGTTGCTGTTTACCGCCGGTTCGCCCGAAGATTTCATATAAAGCGAGGCATAGGGTGCATGGTCTGGCAATGTCCAGAGGCCGGTGCCGTCGGAGCCTATCCACAATGTATTGGCTTTGTCTGCGGAGATATCCATGATCGTGGTGCGTATGCGCATGTAATTCCCGGAGAAGCTGTTGCTGTCCGGGAAATACCTGAACAGGCCGGTGTCGTTGCCAAGCCAAAGCGTTCCGGCTTTGTCGAAGGTGAGACATCTCGCGGTGGAGATGCTGTTGTTTACCAGGTGTAAGGTTCTTGTTTTGAGATTGAAGGAATGCAGTCCTTTATTCTGAACAAATATCCACACCAGGTCGCCCTGACCGACATACGCGATTGCGGGTACCATGTACTCTGCAGTAGTGTCTTCGGGTGCGTAGACGATCTGGTCTGCGGTTCGGAGGTCATTTTCGAACATCATCAATCCAGCGTACTGCGTACCAACAAGCATTATTGTATCATGAATCAGTTTTAGCTCAAGAATATTGCTGCTGATTTTTTGGGACATCTTCAATCCCGGAGGGCGGAACTCCGGGGCAGCAAAATTTGCCCTGGCGGGGTCGTAGATCATCAGGCCCTTTCCCGTTCCTACCCAGATATTATCATTGGCGTCGCCGGTTATGCAGTCGATGATATTTGTGCGGAGGGAATTCGAGTCACCGATGACGCTACGGAAAACGTTGAATTCATACCCATCGTAGCGATTAAGTCCGTCATAGGTGCCGAACCACATAAAGCCCGAATGATCCTGGTAGATGCTGGTGACGGCGTTGTTTGAGAGGCCCTGGTCGATGCCTATATAATGGACAGGAAGGTCCTGCGCAGTCGCAGTAAAATATGCTGATACACTAATAACAAATACTATCCACTTCTGAATAACAGGTCTCATAAGCGCATTGAAATATTCGTCGGACGGTAGTACCTACTTGCAACCGACAGCAATCGTGATTAATACGTTTATTAAGGTAGGGAAATTCCGGGAAGGGTAAATTATTAATAGCAAGGGACGTCCTTGAAAAAAATAAACCGCGTCTACTCGATTGGTTTTTCAACTCTGCGGGAAATACTGGCCACAGTTTTGCATATTATATTTTTGTTTCATCGTTTAAGCACACTTCTGATATGACACAGAGGGCCATTCATCCGACAACTATTGCACAGCATGCCGTACGGGTGCTGCTGGGATTTTTTCTTTTATTTGCCGGCATTGGTCACCTTACCTATTCGCGTAAAGAATTCCAGGCACAGGTACCACCCTGGTTGCCTCTGCCTCCTGATCTGGTGGTTGTCCTTTCAGGAATTGTAGAGATACTGCTCGGTGCCTCGCTGGTGGTGTTGTTGAAACAACGTGTGGCGGTGGGTTGGATAGCTGCGTTATTTTTTGTGTTGGTATTTCCGGGTAACATTGCCCAGCTTACGGAACATCGTGATGCATTCGGTTTGAATTCGGAGCTCGCCCGCTGGTTACGTCTACCCTTTCAGGGGGTGCTTATTTTTGCGGCGTTATGGTCAACCGGAGCCTGGCAAGCGTGGCGCCGGCGTCGCATTTAATTTGTTTCCGCTGTTCATATGCATTCATCCGATTTTCTGCATGTCTGGGAAATATAAATGATTGACCTTTTTGTTATGTTGAGAAGCAATTTGCGAAAAAAGTGATGAATTACGTATCAGGCCTTCAAACTGGCCCATATTTAGCTATCTATCAGTATGAGTTCAGCCTTTGTAAAAGAAAATGAGGAGCAGTGGTTACATGAAATCGACCCCACAATGACTGCCCTGATTCATTACCTCACTCGCGAGAACAATGGCATTCGGGTTTATGAGAAAGGACAGGAAGTTGACCAACAGGGGCATTCCGTTTTCCTGATGAGCAATGGAGTGAAGTATTTCGTCAACCAGGACAGGCAATGGACGATTGCATAATGTGTCGGGTTTGCGGGAAGCACAAATATTATTCTTTCACGCAAAGGCGCAAATCTGCCTTCGGCAGACGCAAAACCGCAAAGAAATAAATAGATGAGTTTCCCGCCTACATCTGATTTTCTAGCGTGCAACTCCAGCATTTTTAATTTTTAATTTTTAATTTTTGATTTGTCCCCGACAGGGGAATCAGTCGGGCAGTAAGATCCGGATCAGGCATTTTTTTGTCTAGCGGAAACATTGGTCGCAAGATCCTCTTATATTCCAATCGTTCAAGATCCTGATCGACGCCACCGGGAGTAAGCGCCATCATCCATCCTTTTTGCATGGCGTATAGCTCCGGTTCGAGGTATCCGATCTTAACAACAATAATGTTTGTTTTGCGGGGTTGTAAACCCAGCCTGGTGAAGTCGGCCTCCTTGTGATAGGGTTTTCGCTTACGGGTAACGATTACATGAATGTTGCCGATTCTTACAACTACCTCCACCTCGGCGTTCTGATCTCCCGACTGTATCGATTCCACTGTCCCGGAGAGAAGAAGTGGAGGGGCGAATCGTGAATCGACGATGGCACCGGCATATCCCGTAACTGGATTGCCCACGCCCGCTGCGATCGCTTTCTCTACCAGATCGGGCGCAGGTATAGAGGCATAGATCAACGAAGGCCCATTTGCAGATTTGAATTCGTTTCGCGACAAAATTTCTTTCAATGTCCAGGTTACATCGCCGGCACCACCGGCAGTGGGATTGTCACCGCAGTCGCTGATAAAATAAGGAAGGGTCTGGCTCGCCAGGGCCGCGGTCATGCATTCTTTCAATGAACCCGTTGGGGCCACGAAAGCAAAGCTATCCCGTGCATTCCAAAAACTTCTCGCGAGTCGTTCGGCACTGGCGGTGACCACTGCACTGTCATCGCCGGTAACCATTGCCACCGCATGATTGCGGGGTTCATCGGCCCAGGCGTAGCCCACCCATACTGCGGCGTCCACAACGCCTTCTTGTTTTGCAGCGGGTGCCACGCCACGATAAATACCCTTTCCCGGCTCTATCCTGGTACTGGTCTTTTCTCCCGGTAACAAAATGGGTATGGGTACCCAGGCCTTATAGGGCGGTTTGCCCTTCCCCGTCGACAGCCGCTCAAGCAGGTTTTCCACCGCACGTTGTTTTGTTTCCATGGCATCTTCGTGGGGCGCCATCCGATAGCAGGTGATGAGGTCGGTGTTTTCCGCCAGACGGCGCGACACATTACCGTGCAGGTCCATGGAAGTGGAGACGATCGTTTTGTACCCAATGACGTTCCGAATCTTCGCTATAAAATCACCTTCAGGATCATCCAACCCAATGACACTCATGGCGCCGTGCAGATCCAGAAAAAGTCCGTCATAGGGGCCGTTCTTTTTAAGCGAGTCGAGAATTTTGTTCACGATAGAGTTGTAAGCCTGCATCGTAACCGCTCCACCCGGAATAGATCGCGCAGCTACCGTTGGCACCCAGATTGCCTTGGCCCGGATTGCGGATGTGTCGGACAAAAACGTATACGAGGTGAATACCTGTTGTCCATATTTCGGGTGGAAGGCCTCTTCCTCTGTACGTGCCGGCGAAAAAGTACTCGATTCAATAGCAAACTGGGCGATGGCAATGCGCGGCAACGCTGATGATTGCGGATCCGGCTTGCTATTGCAGGCCCCCAGATACAAACAAAGTAGGGCCGGGAGAAAATGTTTCATTTTATCAATTCGTTTACTATAGGGCTATTAATAAATCAAAAATGAAAAATTAAAAATCAAAAATGAAAATCGGGAAATCCATCGACAGAATATGAAACTCCTAAAGCATAAGATTTTTGATTTTTTATTTTTAATTTTTAATTTTTTTTCACTCCAAAAAATATGATATCCTGTCCTAATAGGGAAGTGGTAGAGTCATCGTTAATACCACGATCTGTATAAGTTGCCTTAAGAACAAAGATGCCATTCGCAGTGGACTTAAGAGAAGGTTGGATCCTGAAGCTTCCCTCTGCGCCACGGAAATAATCAACTTCGGGATTGTTTGTATTTTCCAATATCCATCGAATGACCAGCTCTGCATTTTTTTCATTTAGGTTTGGATGAGTGGGCATCGCAACCGGGCCCCATCGGCCCACTGATCCTTTTATCACGCGACTTGCGATTGCAGTAACGTCCGGGTTTCTGTATCTCTTCGCAATCTTGCTGAATGACGGCCCAATGAGTTTTGTATGAACCGAATGGCAGGTAAAGCAGTCCTGTTTCTTAATGATCGAATAACCATCCGGCTCTTTTTGGGGAGTACTCTGTGCATAAGCGGTTCCTTTTTCAGGATCAGTAAAATACCGCAACTCGAGGAAAACATCCGTAGCCGGGATCTCATCATATTTCGACTCCCCATCCTCCTTATCCGAAACCGTCACTGCGTACGGTATCACCGTGTTCGTTGGATAACTTTCAGCCGCCTTGGGAGTTTGAATGCGCACCTGCGGAGGAGTATTTTTTTGTGCCTCGTTGTAGTTCCCGGTGATAAACGTGACGATGCCCCAAAATAGTGAGCTCCCTATGATAATGAACCTGATCAACATAAAAATAATTTCCAATTAAGCTTCATCGATTTCTTTTGCAACCCTGTTTGCCGAACGCGTAGCCGCCTCCTGCCCCCAGTTGAGATTGTCGGCATAGGCTCCTGCAAAATGAATACGTCCCTGGGTGGTCATCACATGTGGCCAGAATTTTGACAATTCTCCCATTGGAAAATCTGTCCTTTCACAATTGGGTGCAAATGGATCCTTTGTCCAGTCTTTAACCAGTGCCTGCTCTATGGAATCTTTTTTACCCGGGTATACTTCTCTGAATGCGGCTAGTGCGCGCTGCGGAGAAACGCCGCCCGGAGCGACGGCAACCAATATCACACGGTGGGTATCCACTTCTTCCGCCATCTGCCAGATGAAATCAAGGTCGGGATGTCCGAACTGCATGTTAATCGACTTGAAGCCGTCTTCGATCCAGAATTTGGAACTGGCCTGGAAAATAATGTGGCTATATGAGTCGTACGAAATATTATCCGCAACAAATTGCTTTTCGGGCGTAAGCGCAGGCGTTAGCGGAATTTTCTTAAACAATGGCAAGGGAATACAATTGGCCAGGTAGTCGGCGGTCAATACTTTCGTTCCTTCATTGCTTTTGTAAGTAACCGTAACGCCGTTGTTGTCGTGTTTTATTTCGGTGATGGGGCAGTTCAGTTTGACGCGCTCCCCGAGTCGTTTCGCAAATTCATTCGGCAGACCCTGGTTACCACCCTTAAGCCGGAAAACATCAATAGGAAAATTGGCTACTCCGCGTTTATGAAGTATCGCCGCCTGCCATAACTTGAATAATGCCGAGGAGTTCTCCCCTCCAAGAAATTTAAGCGCAGCCGGAGATGCGCCTTCTTTCTTAAAGATATCTGAGATGGGAACTTTATCAAGATCATCATACCCCACTCCGAAGGGTTGATACTCATCTTTGAATTTATCGAGATAAGGATTTAAGAAAAGCCTGGACAGCTCGTGCAAATTGTACTTACCGATATGTTTGATCTCGCGCTCATTAAAACCCATTGATTTGAGTACGACAGGATCTTTATATTGGTCCTCTGTGTAAAACTTGTCATTCATTTTTGTATACACATTCCTGCGCCGGGGATAGGGAAGGACCGTGAGGTTGAATTCTTTTGTATACTCCCAATAACGTTCGTAACCTGGCCTGGTGATCTGTTCCGCGCCGCCATCTGCATAGAGGCCGTCCGACAGCCCGTCACGAACAGTAAATACATGGCCGCCATGTCGCCCGGATGCTTCAAGAACAGTCACTTCATGTCCCTTTTTCATCAATTCGTAGGCACAACAAAGTCCTGCGATACCCGCCCCTGCGACGATCACCTTTTTCTTTTTTCCCGAGGCTGGCGGAAGATAATCAACAGGTTGCGGGTTTTCGCCACCGGCCCGTTCTGCAAGCAGAACAGCAGGAGTAAGCGTCGATCCGACTCCTGCCACCAGTGTATTCCTTAAAAAATCTCTACGTTTTACTTCTTTCATGCGCGGGTTTTAAAAACAGTAATATAAATCAGAAATCCCGGATTTGGAGATCGGCCATAAACACAAAAATCTTTCATAGGATGAGATGTTTAATTTACGTGGCTTTTTCAGGCGTGAAGGAGCGGGATTGAGGGTGGTAAACTATAAGTATAGTGAAATTGCTCCCGGATCAATACGTGACATTTCCCTCCTCGGGTGGAAAAACCGCTCGAAATGGAAGACTGGAAACGATGGAATATCCATTGACCTGGCCACTATAGTTTCTGCCGGCATCAAGACGGATCATGTGGTTATTTTTAAATCAGGCGGAGCTGGGGTTTCAAAATTAAAAATTAAAAATCCTAAGCAATAGTCTGTCGTCAGGGCCAGGATGACGCCGCACACCAAGAGAACGAAAAATCTCCGACATTAGCTTTATGAGTGGCCCACTATTTCTTAATAAATTAACGCAAAACGAACACTATGAACAAGGAGATCAGGGACTACAATGACTCGCAATCGGCAAGCGACAAGGCAATTTGTGATTTGCTGGCCAGGGAAATTGACCTGCACCTGAAGGAAGCAGAGAACAAGATCTGGCATAGGCATCCCGTTTGGTTTCTTAACGGCAATCCAATTGTTGGGTATCACAAATTGAAAGACAGTGTACGCCTACTGTTCTGGAGCGGACAGTCCTTCGAAGAAGTTGGATTAACACCAGAAGGAAAGTTCAAGGCCGCCGAGGCTCGCTTTACGAATGTGACGCAGGTCAATACAGGTGACCTGGCGCGTTGGCTTGAGAAATCAAAATCGATACAGTGGGATTATAAAAACATTGTCAAGCGAAAGGGCGTGCTGGAGCGACTTTGATTTTTCAAAATCAAAAATAAAAATTAAAAATTAAAAATCTTATAGTGAATCAACCTTCCTGCATTTGTTGATTTTCGGTTGCTAACTTTTGCCTTGCCCAGCTATATTTTCGCTCTCCCCACCTTCGCTCCCTGCGGGAGCTATGGCGGGCGATGCGCTCTCTTTCTTCCCGCCTTCGCTGAAGCTTCGGCGGGCGAAGCGCTCTGATTTCAACGATGGCATACATTGGAAAGGCGTTAAGAAAATTGCATCGAAGGGCGTAGAAGAATAAACAGATGTTACTGCGGATGGGAAATATTCTTAGCCCGTAAATCCTACTGAAGCCCGGATTTATTCTAATGTTGTGACTTGTTTTTCTTCAGCCCGGAGATGCGATTTTTAGTCTTTCCAATGTGAGCCTTGATTTTTTGCCCCGCTTTTTTATTAAGAAAAAAGCGGGAACCTGAATCAACATATAACTGTAAACCAACCAGTTAACATTTACGACGCGCGTCGTAGCCCTACTCCACAATCATCCCCAAAAAATTTTACCCCACACTAGCAGGAGATGTCATTTAAGGTGACATGGGTTACATCCATAATATACCTCAGATTCAATTAGCATGAATTCTGAAGGAAAAACACAAAACTAATATGCGTATGAACGGGCACAATCCCAAAGTCGATCTATTTCCAGATCGCCAGTTGACGAAGTCAACAATCTTCACGAAAATCGTCACGGTGCTTATTATTTTCATCTTCAGTGGCACGACAACTTTGTTTGCGCGGCATGGCGACAACAACCACGTTGGAAATGAAAAAGAAAGATGGGCGCTCCCGGTAACAGGCCAGGTATTTGATGAAAATAACAACCCGCTGGCGGGAGTTACAGTACAGGTGAAGAACTCAAACACAACTACCACCACAGATGAAGCCGGCAAATTTTCCATCGACGTTCCCAACAATAATACCGTGCTTGTTTTTTCGTATGTCGGATATGCAAGCCTCGACTCTGTCGCAAGCAGCGGATCAATGATCATTCGTTTGCAAAAAGCCACCAACAACGACCTGGGCGAAGTAGTCGTGGTTGGATATGGCACCCAAAGACGGATTACGGTTACCGGGGCTGTTGACAGGGTCAGCAGCCAGGAACTTGTGGGCAAGCCCGTTGCCAACACAACGCAGGTGCTACAGGGGGTTTCTCCGAATCTTATTATCCAACAACGAACCTTTCAACCGGCATCAGGTGCCATGAATATCAATATCAGGGGATTGGGCACAACCAATAACAACAACCCACTCGTTGTTATTGACGGGATCATCGGTGGGGATCTTAATCTGATCAACCCGAACGACATCGACAATATATCAGTTCTGAAAGACGCCGGTGCCGCAGCCATCTATGGCTCCCGGTCCGCAAACGGCGTTATCCTGGTCACCACCAAGAAAGGAAGAAAGGACACCAAGCCTACCGTTGCCTACAGCGGAGTCTATGGCATTCAAACACCGCGAATCACTTTTCACCAGGTGCACGGCTGGGAAAATGCGAAGTACAAAAATATCTCCCTTGCCAATTCAGGAAAGGCGCCCGCATTTACCGACGAAGAAATAGAAGACCTGAGGCAACAGGGTGATGGAGACTGGCGCCTGGAAAGCGTTCTTCACGACGCACCACAACAAACTCACAACGTCACCATAAGCGGTGGTTCCGCCACCAGCACCTACCTCCTATCCGTTGGCTATTTTGACCAGCAAAGCATGTTTGTTGGACCAAGCTACGGAGCACGCAGGTACAATGTCCGTTTCAATCAGAATACCACTCTGGGTAAGTTTACCCTTTCTACTATACTGAATTATGTGAAGTCCAGTTTCAGGGAACCTTCAGCCGGTACCGAAGGCCTGGTGATAGATATAACCCGTGCCCCATTGTATAATAATTTCCAGGACGCCGAGGGCAATTGGTTGTCGAACTCTACAGTAGGCGTGAACCCTAAAGCCATCCTGGAACAAGGCGGTTTAAATAAGAGCAACAATGATGAATTGACTGGTAATTTTTCAGCGCAGTACACGATTTCGCCTTCGTTTAAGATAAGAGGTGTGTTTGGCGCCACCGTTACTTCCAACCTGCAATCACAAAGACAGATCTACCTCAAGTTCCCAGCAGGCGATTTTGCCAACAACAGACAGGTTTGGGATCGGAACTACAAAGCACTGTTCACGAATACCCAATTGCTGGCAGAATATACAAAGTCCTTTGGCGATCATGACGTAGACGTACTTTTCGGCGGCACAAACGAGTCCTTTATCTCACAAGGCAATGGTGTTCAAAAACAGGGCACAGATTCAGCCCTTGGCATTCCTACTACAGGAACCATCATCGATGCGGGTGTGAGCAGTGTTAACGGAGGCTCGTATAACACGATCACAAATACCACCGAAAGCAGTCTCAACTCTCTCCTCGCGAGAGTGCAATACTCCTACAAGGAGAAATATTTTCTGGAAGGTAATTTCAGGTATGACGGCTCTTCCAACTTTCCCAAAGAAAAACGATGGGGATTCTTCCCATCCGTCGGTGTCAAGTGGCGTGCTACCGAAGAAAACTTCCTGGAAGGATACAGGAATAAAGTGGGCGACCTGATGATCAGGGCCACTTATGGAATATTGGGCAACCAAAGTGTCGATCCTTACCAGTATTACACCACATACAGTACTAACAACAATACCTATGGCTTCAATAACAATGCGGTCAGCGGTGCAACCGGAAATATCGGAAATGCCGGTCTCACCTGGGAAAAAGCAGCGACCCTGAACCTGGGCCTGGATGCCTCATTCCTCGACCGCCGTTTAAACTTTACCGCGGAATATTTTACTAAAACCACAACGGACATTCTTCAAAACAGGGAAGATGTAGTAGCCCTCTTTGGATCAGCGCTGCCCACTTTCAATATCTCCGAAGTAAGGAGCAAAGGATGGGAAGCGAAATTGTCGTATCAATTGAGAGGTAAATCTTTCACCCATAACTTTTCTGCTAATATTGCCGACAACCAGAACAAGTTGCTGGCCCTGAGCGGCGACGTTCAGGAGTATGAATTTAAAAGAGAGGAATTCTGGTTCGTCCGACGCGTAGGCCTTCCAATAACTGTGTATAGGGGATATCGGACAAACGGGTTGTACCAGTCTACCGACGAATTGGATAAATATCCGAAATTCGGAAATACTCAGCCCGGTCTTGGCGATCTGAAGTTTGTCGATCAGAATGGTGACGGAGTTATAGACGCTGCCGACAGGGTCATTCTTGGTAATCCATTTCCAAGATATACTTTCGGTTTTACCTACAACGTAACGTTCAAAGGATTTGACGCCTCTGTGTTCATCCAGGGTGTAGGAAAAAGAGACCAATTGATCAGGGGAGAGTTGGTTGAAGCTTATCATTATGGCTACAGCGGCACTCTGTACGAGCACCAGAAAGATTTCTGGACGCCCGAAAATACAGGTGCTAAATTTCCACGCATCGCCGAAAACGGAAGCTCTTCCAATGACATTAACTACAAAATTGGCTCTGATGTGTACCTGTTCAACGGCGCTTATGCAAGGCTTAAGAATCTGCAGATCGGTTATTCCCTGCCAGCAGGAACGATTTCCAGGCTTCATATTCAAAGGGCGAGATTTTACCTCACCGGTCAGAACCTGATCACACTGTCCAAGACAAAAATTATCGATCCCGAACAAAGTGAGTTCGACAACAGGGTAAATATCAACTCCGGTGCAAACAGCGCAAGGGCATATCCTACGCCTGTTTTTTATGGCGCAGGTCTGGAGGTCACTTTTTAATAATTCCAAATTCTATAATATGCTTTTGAAGTATTTAAATAAAATAACTTGCATCGTTCTTTTCTCAGTTGCGATTGCCGGCTGTAAAAAGCTCGATCTGTCGCCCACCGACAGGTACACAGAAGACAATTTCTGGCTCGTCAATGGAAATGTCAGCAATGCCTTGAACACGGTGTACAATCGTATAAATTCGAGTCAACGATATTTTTACAATGAAACGTTGAGCGATAATGCCTTTGCCCAGCTGGAAGCCAATGTGGGTACCCCTACCTCTATCGCAGGCGGCAGTAATGCTTCTTTCTCCGCCGACCTGTTGAGGGTGTTGCAGGACTGGACCGCCTACTATCAGGGAATTTACTCGGCGAATACTTTTCTTGAAAATGTAGATAAGAATACAACACTCGATCCTGCCCTAATTGAGAGAATGAAGGCGGAGGCGCGGTTCATAAGAGCCTACCAGTATTCTCAATTGATAAACTGGTTTGGCGATGTTCCGCTGCTGACTACTGTCGTTACTCCCGAAGAGGCAAATGTTGCATCAAGGGCATCAAAAGCTGAAGTACTGCAATTTATTCTCGATGAACTCGATGCGGTGGCTGCGGTATTGCCAAAGAAAGAAGATTATAGTTCGGACGACAGGGGACGTATTACCAGGGGTGCGGCGAAGGCGCTTAAAGCCAGGGTACTTTTATATCAGGGCGACAGAATGGCCGAGGTGGCGGCAATCTGTGAAGACCTGATGAACGACCAGGCTACAAATGGTGCGTACGAATTGCATCCAAGCTATTCTGAGCTGTTCTCAGATCCTACCAAAGAATATAATTCTGAAGTAATATTCGATATGCAATATGTACCTGCGGTTCGCACCTATGATGAGGTAGGACGTGCAATTCCAATCTCAGCCGGCGCAATAAATGGAGAAAACTACCACGCGCCCACCCAGGAGCTGGTAGACAATTATATTATGCTGAACGGGAAAGCAATTAATGAGGCAGGATCTGGCTATGATGAAAATGACCCCTACGTCAACAGGGATCCACGCCTTACCGCTACTGTTGTTTATGATAAATACCTATGGACAAATTCGGATGGATCTACGCAAGTGATTTATATCAAGCCAGGCACGGATCCTAACCCTTCCAAACCGAATGAATATGGTTCAGGATCGCATACGCCAACAGGATATTACTGGAGAAAGTACTGGGACCCTACTGCAGTCAGTAATCAGTACAATGTGAACCTCATCCTCATCAGGTGGGCCGATGTTCTTATGATGTATGCGGAAGCAAAAGACGCATTGGGACAAATGGACGCGACGGTTTGGGATAAAACCATCAGGGTTATACGGGAGAGGGCAGGATTCACCGACCCTGGTGCGCTTGATTATCCATCGGCAGCCGAAATGACAAACCTGATCAGAAGCGAAAGAAGATCGGAGTTTGCACTGGAGTCTTTGAGGATAGATGATATCAGAAGGTGGAAAATAGCAGAAACAGTTATGAATGGATGGATTCACGGACCAAAGTGGGATCCCACAAGCCCCGACAATAATTACATAAGAGTAACAGAAAGAAGGTTCGACCCTGCAAAGCACTACCTGTGGCCGATACCTACGTCAGAAATTCAGAAGAATGCAAATCTGGCCCAGAACCCGAATTGGTAGTGGTGTAAACACGTGTGACGACTCGGATCTACCGTCCAAAGTACGGGCGGGTTGCTGTGCACGGAATTAAGAGAGGAGAGATTATCGGGTATCACCTAATTTTATTTGAATGAAAAGCAGAGAGATCAATTTTGTTAGCATACTCGTCGTTCTGGCAATAGCTTGCTGTACATTATCGCGCACGGCAATTGCTCAACCGTCCAAAGGATATACCCGATATGTGAATCCTTTCATTGGAACAGCTCCGTTGAATGATCCCAGAATACTTGGTTATACATTGCCGGAAGGCTGGCGGTCCTGGGCGGGTCTCGTGTTTCCTGGTAGTTCTCTTCCAAATGCAATGGTTCAGCTAAGTCCGATCACCGAGTATGGCTCAGGGGCCGGATACGAATACGAGGACACGCTTATTTATGGCTTTACCCACACCAATAAAGGTCATTGGAATCTCTGTAACATCCCGCTTTTGCCGGTGTCGAAAACTGGTGGTGAAGATGGCAAATATGTTTCACGCTTCTCCCATCAAAATGAAGATGCTTCGCCGGGTTTTTATCAAGTGTATCTTGAAGACTACAAGGTCAACGTCAGCCTCACCTCAACCTTACGGTGCGGTTATCACAGGTATGAGTTTAAAGAGAATGAGGACAGAAAAGTACTTTTCGACCTGGCGAAAGCGAACGGCAAGGTGCGGAACTGGGCCATTGAAAAGGTCGGTAATTCTGTGTTGCAAGGGTTCCAGGAAACAGGATCCGACAAAATTTATTTCTATGCAAGCCTGAACCAAAACATAGACAGCCTGGAAAAGAAGGCAGAAGGCGCCAACGATGGTTTTGCGATGGTGCATATCAGCAATGGAAAAAATGGTCCGGTAGAAGTGAAAATTGCATTGTCATTTGTAAGCACAGAAAATGCAAAACAAAATCTTGAACGGGAAATAGGCAAAAGATCGTTTAACGAAATCAAAGCCGAGGGAACAAAAACATGGGAAGCGGTGTTGTCGAGGATCCAGGTAAAGGGCGGCACACAGAAACAGAAAGAGATGTTCTACTCCTGTCTGTACAGATCTCTGCTCTGGCCGGCATTGCGGAGTGATGGGAATGGAGAATACACAGACGAAAAGAATAAGGTCGTAAAAGCCGACTTTAATTATTATACTGTGCCTTCATTGTGGGACACCTATCGCAACAAGGACGTTTTACTCGGCATACTTTCCCCATCGGTGACGCTTGATGTGATCAAATCTTTGAAAGACATGGGCGACAAAACCGGGTTCATTCCTACATTCTTTCATGGCGACCACGCGTCCTCATCCATTGCAGGTGCGTACCTGAGGGGAATCACCGGTTTTGACATAGAAGGGACCTATAAATTACTATTGCGAAATGCCAATGTCGAAGGGGGATCGCGGCCCTTCATCCGCGAATACATTCAGAAAGGATACATTTCAGACCCCGATATTGCCAATCCTACAGTAGAGACCAAGGCTAAAGCTGGAGTTTCGAAAACGCTGGAATATTCTTACGATGATTATTCTGTTGCGCAGATTGCCTTGAAATTGGGTGACACGGCCAATTACAGAATATTGATGGAAAGATCGGGGAATTACAAAAATGTGTTTGATCCTACGACCCGGTTCATGAGGGGAAGACTGGCAAATGGTGATTGGATAAAGAACTTCAATCCTCAGTATCCCTACTACGAATACATGTATCGGGAGGCGAACGCATGGCAGGTTTCTTTCTTCGCGCCCCATGATATGAAGGGCCTTATTGCCTTATATGGAGGTGAAAAAATCTTCGAGGCCAAACTCGATTCTTTCTTTACCGTACCCTGGAACCCAAGTTATATTGCAAGAAATGTGGAGACTATGATAGGCCAATACTGTCAGGGAAACCAGCCCGATCACGAGGCTCCCTTTGCTTATTACTTTGTGGGCAAGCCGGAAAAATCCCAAAAAATAATTGATCATATATTGGACAGCCTTTACGGGATTGGCAAGCAGGGGCTTGAACTTAGTGGTATGGATGACGCCGGTGAGATGTCGTCATGGTATGTTTTTAGCGCCCTCGGCTTGTATCCGTTTTCGGCCACGGATCCAAAGTATCTCGTCACAATACCGATCTTTGACGAGGTGAAATGGCGACAGGCAAACGGAAAAATCCTTACTATTACCAGAACCGGTAAAACGAGAACCCTGAAGAATATTCTTGTCAATGGAGAAAAGAATGAGGGTTACTTTGTGCCTCATGACCTCTTTAAGAATGGTGGCAGCATCGAAATTGTCACCGAATAGCTGGAATTGTCACTTATTTTATTGGAACTGTGAGTTAGGGTAATCCAGTACGTTAGGTTTTCCCGATCTTGAACAAGATTAATGAAAAGGATCTCTATAAAAGACATTGCTGAACGCGCCGGGGTCGCCCCTTCCACTGTTTCCTGCGTAATAAATGGCAAGGCGAAGGAAAGAAGGATCAGCGACAGGGTGGCCAAACACATTATGGCTTTAGCCAAGGAAGCGGATTATCAGCCAAATCCCATGGCGGTAAGTCTGAGAACCGGCAAGTCGAGAATCATTGGACTGATAGTGGAAGATATTTCCAATGCATTCTTTGCCACGCTGGCAAAAACGATTGAAGACAAGGCTTACTCGCTCGGTTATAGAATTGTGTATTGCAGTACGGAGAATGATGATGACAAAGGAAACGGCCTGATAAAAATGTTGTTGCACCAACAGGTGGACGGATTCTTAATCGCTCCCACCAAAGGCATGCACAACAATATTGCAGAGCTCCTGAAGAACCATAAACCTGTGGTACTTGTGGACCGATTTTTCCCTGATGTTAAAGTTCCTCATGTGTTGGTTGACAATTATGGCGGGGTAAAAACAGGCGTGGAGCACCTCATTGAAAAGAAATATTCCAGAATAGCATTTGTGACTGTGGACCTTGATCAGATACAGATGCACCAGCGTGAGCAGGCCTATCGCGACACGATCAAGAGTCATAAGTTGAAGTATGCACAGCAACTACTTTTCAAACTCCCCTTCCACCAACCGAAGCAGGATTCAGTGAAACAGATAGCCGCCTTCATTCGGAAAAATCCCGAAATCGACGCTATTTTTTTTGCAACCAACTACCTGGGTATATATGGGCTGGAGAGTATTTCGCTTTTAAATCTTTCCATTCCCGGCGACATTGCTGTTGTTTGTTTTGACGACCATGACATCTTCAGGATCTTCAACCCCGGAATTACCATCATTGAGCAACCTATAGAGGAGATAGCAAAAACCTCCATTGAGATGTTGATCAACCGGATTGAAGGAACTTCGGTTCAGGTAGATAATGGTGAGATCATTAAGAAGACTACGCTAGTCGTCAGGAAATCCACATAACAGTTTTGTCCACCGCTCGTACGCAAATACTACTACCTGGAAGTAAGGCACCGCCACAATCAATGGACCTGGCCCACAGTTAGATTAAGCCGACTGAGCCAGTCTCAGGTCCTGTCTTAATGTTTTCAATGCCTTACTGATGTGTTTCTCCACAGTACTGACCGCGATATTAAGATCCGCTGCTATGTCGTTGTTTGAGAGATCTGCCTTTCTGCTAAGCAGAAAAACCTGTTTGCATTTTTCGGGAAGGCGGTTGAGGGCGACATGAATTTTGGTCTCCAGTTCTTTCGCTTCCAGCGCGTCAGAAAAATCGATTTTGCAGAAACTGCCTAAAAAAAGACTTTTTTGGTAGCGCATTCTTATGACCGTTGCCCTGTACTCGTTGCGGACCCTGAATTTCAGGGCCTGGTGCAAGTATGCTTTCAACGACACATTTACCTCTATACTCGTTCGGCGGCGGTAGAGATCGACAAAGATATTCTGAACGATGTCCTCCCCTTGATGTCTCGAATTCAGTTGTTTATACGCGGTATGGAGGAGGGTGGGAAAATAGCGTTTGTACAATTCCTCAAAGGCCCTGGCGTCGCTTTGCTGCATCGACTGCAATAAATCTGCGTCGGCGGCTTGCGAATAAGCAAGTTTCGTTAGTGGCATAGAAAATCGTTTTCTGGTCCCAGAGAACCATATCAAACCTAACTATTTTTCAGAATTTTGCAAAATCGATTTTTCAATTTTTCGACGAATCCCAAAAATGATTTATTTTCCATGGTATGAATGACCGATACGTTCTGGGCATACCCCTGACCGATGAAGTGCTGTCGCTGGCCAGAACCTTGTGGGACTACCATCATGTATCACACCCTCTAAGCAAATGTGATTGCATTCTTGCATTGGGAAGTCATGATCTTCGGGTCGCAAATCGCGCGGCGGAGTTATGGCTTGGTGGTTCAGCGCCATACATCATTTTTTCCGGAGGCCTCGGGAACCTGACGCAGGGTATGTGGGTGCAACCCGAAGCAGACAGGTTCGCCGAAATAGCCATCAGCATGGGCGTGCCGGAAGAAAAAATCCTGATTGAGAACAGGTCCACCAATACGGGTGAAAATATCCTGTTCACAAAGGAACTTTTAACAGTGCGGGGGATTGATCCAAAGACAATTCTGATGGTGCAAAAACCATACATGGAACGCAGAACCTTTGCCACTGTAAGGAAACTTTGGCCTGAGAAGGAAATTTTTGTCACCTCTCCCCAATATAGTTTTGATAATTACGCTACCGACGAAATCCCCTTAGAACGTGTAATACACATAATGGTTGGAGATCTCCAACGAATCAGGACCTACCCGTCCAGAGGATTTCAGATCGAACAGGACATTCCAATGGAAGTCTGGCAGGCATATGAAAGACTGGTTGGCCTGGGCTTTACAGGACATTTGATTTCAGCCTAGATTCCTACCCTACCGCCACAGGAAGTAAGGGCTTTGGCAATGTGCGGTCCCCACGCGCATTGGCGGCCGCGGGTGGACTTATTATTTTGTACCAGCTTTTGCCAGTCCAATTGAATAGATTATTCCTGTTGGACTAATTGCACCTACTGTATCCTGGGTGACCGCATAGATTTCCCCCTTTTCATCCTGTCCAAAACTATTAATCCGGAAACCAAATTTGTTCCCTTTATGTCCCTGAACAACACAATCATGCCTGGTCCATTGTCCCTTTGCATCGGCCTTGAGGTAAAATAATTTGAATGCCCAGTCACCAAAGAGGTACAGGCCATTCATAGCAGGATGATCCTTTCCCCGGTACACATATCCGCCTGTTACGCTCACGCCTACAGAATGCTCGTATTCCGCTATTGGAAGTGCATATGCGGAATCGCTGTTATAAATGGTGCTATCGTGAATATGAAAACCTTCCATTGCCCGCCAGCCATAATTTTTACCCTTCTCAAGAATGTCTATTTCTTCATAATGGTCCTGGCCTACATCGCCGCAAAACAATTGTTGTGTCTGGGTATCAAACGAGATACGCCAGGGCATCCGCATACCGTAACACCAGATCTCTTTGCGGCCACCAAGATCAGGATTGTCGGGAGGAATGCGGTAAGGATAACCATGGTCGACATCGATGCGGATGATCTTCCCCAGTAGCTGCTGAAGATCTTGTCCACTCCCCTTTGCTCCATGTTGATCATGTTGTCCACCACCATCGCCAAAGCCTATATATAGGTATCCCTGCTTGTCAAAAACAATATTCCCACCGTTGTGGTTTTCTTCCGGTTGGTCCACGGTTAGAAGGATCTTGCCTTTTGGAATTGCACTGTCGGGGTCGCTGGCAGATACCTCGTATTCTGCAAGGACTGATGTATTGTCGAACCCTTTACGCGCGGACGGCGCATTGTAATGCACGAAAAAACGCCCGTTATGTGCGAAATCAGGATGAAACGCAAACCCCAGCAGGCCAACGTCCATGTATTCATTTTTCATGGGCACCAATGACTTGCGAATGTCTAAAAAAGGGCGCAGCAGGACCTGGCCATTTTTGATGATCCGGATATGACCAGCCTGTTCACCAACGAAAAGCCGGTTGGATCCATCATGGGCATTTTCAAGCGCCACGGGTCCAAAGAGACCCTCAGCCACTTTTGTGAGCGAAAAAACCAATGAGTCGTTTCCGGCAGATGAGAGGTCGGGACTCACCGGCACGGCAGGTTCCGGTCCGCATCCACACAAAAGGACAATAAGAATTAATGGAGAACATTTCTTCATTGCAGAAAGTTACCAAATACGGTTCAACCCAAAAAGACGTTAAAAAAAGCACTCATGCCGACGAAACCGGCTGCCCTGCGACTTCGTAATAATATATAAAGTACTGGCGGAGAGGTAATCGATGTTGACGGCGGTCAGATTTCAAATCGTAAAAATTAATAGGTAAATTGCAAGGCATGGATTTTCTGCATGGCATAAGCGATTGGTTTATTGGATTCATGGGGCTACATGAATTGATAAAAATGCTGAATTCGGGAGACTACAGTTCTTTCCGCACAGTAGATGGCATATTTGCGATTATCAGACCCCTCTTTCCGTTTCTTGTTTTTCTTGAGCTCGGTGCAGTATTACTGTATAAGAAGTTCAAGGTGCTCGATTATAAGATCCCCTTGTTTTCTCTGGTCATAAATGCGATTATAGGCCGGTTTATCTCGATTGCAGCTGTAGTTTTCTGTATCGGCCTGTTCGAACCCTATGCCATTCTAAAGTCCAGTTTAACCTGGTACTGGTTCATTTATGGTTATATTATCTGGGAGCTTGGTCATTTTTTTTACCATTATCTCGGGCATAAGGTTCGTGTGCTATGGTGTCTGCATTCAACTCATCATGCACCCCAGACCATGAACCTGTCCATTTCATTCGCGCATTTTTTTCTCGAAGGACCCTATGCTGATTTGATCAGAACCACGGTATGTATATTATTAGGGGTGAATCCTGCTCTCCTGTTCATCATTATGTTTATCGACGGAGTATGGGGAGGATTCATTCATATCGGTGAACACATGATCAAAGACGGACGACTGGGGTTCCTCAATAAGTACATCCTGACACCTTCTCATCACCGGGTGCACCATGCAAAGAATCCTTTGTATATGGACACGAATTTTTGCAATCTTTTAAATATCTGGGACAGGGTATTCCGCACGTACCAGAAAGAAGAGAAAACCGTCCCGATGGAATATGGAATCACCCGGGAGATGAAACCCAACAGCTTCGTTGATGCCTATTTCGGAGAGTTTGGGGCCCTGGTAAAAGATGTCAGACGCGCACCGGGAATAAAAAATAAAATACTGTACATCATCATGCCCCCGGGATGGAGCCATAACGGCGAACATAAGACCGCCCATAAAGTAAGAAAAGAATTTCTTGATCAGAACAATCACTCAACTGCCATCGAGCAGAGATCATCACACCCCAGTCTTGCCGCTTCCGATCACCAATTAGTGTCGGGTATAAGATCCTGGTTCCACCGCCGGTGATCGACCTGAATCATATCAGGATCTGCTTAAATACGTTCCCACTCCTCTTCGTTGCCGACGCTCCTGTTCCCATGGCGGTTTGTGTTCTTACCAAATTTGTAGCTGAGGGCCAGCTGAATAGGCGGTTTACCTGGAAATGTGAAAATTATTATAGCGAGGGGCTATTCATTTCCTTCCACTCAAGAATCCTTACCTTTTCTGATTGTTGCCCGGCTGCCCGTACCATCGCTCTGGCAACATCTGTTCCTTCGATCCCTTTGTATTTATTCAACCCTCCAACAAATAGTCCCTGAACGACCGGCCACACCGTGATCAACGCCTTCTCCAGGGCTCAGATGTTCCTTTCGTTCACCCAACAGCATCGACGGCCTGAAAAAGTGGGCATGTTCAAAGCCAAGACTAGCGATATCCCTTTCAACCTCACCCTTGGTTCTCAGGTAAAACACTTTTGAATTTTGATTGGCTCCAACGGCAGTGACTACGAACACCGATCTTGCGCCGTTTTCCCTGGCTATTCTCGCCGCCAGCACCGGATAGTCGTGGTCGATCTGGTAGTATTCCTTTTCGTCAGGCGTTTTTGATTTCGTCGTGCCCATGGCTATAAAGGCCTCATCTACCACGATCTGGTCTTTAAGACTGGACAGGGTGCTGAAGTCACCGATCAATGTTTTTAACTTCGGATGTTGAATGTCCAATTGCTTTCGGACTACTATTGTTACCTGATCATAATCAGGATCATTCAACAATTCAGTCAATAGAAAGGAACCGATAAATCCGCTGGCCCCAAAAACAGCAGCCTTCTTCATCTGGGAAATATTTCTGCAAAGATGAAGGAAGTCTTAGTACTCAGCGTCTTTATCTGCGGCGATTACTAACCAAATACGGTTTATGACTGTATTCCTATGCAGCGCTCGGCTCCCTGCGCCGGCTTTTTTTCAAAGTAATACGCGAAGGTCTTTCCTCCGCTTCCTGCCAACGAGTTCTGACCAGCAACACGAAAACTAAGAGACTCAGGATAGCATAGGTGACACCTAAAAGCGCCTGATTGGAAATCGTGATTGTGCTAACCAGGGCGGAACTCGCAAATGCCGTTACCACCGAAAACCCTCCACCGGTGAGTCCGCTGGCTTTACCAGCATGCTGCGGAAACCGGATGAGACAATACGACAACAGGCTGTTGAAAATAAACCCGGAAAGGCTGTGCACAACAAATATGTAAATGAACAAGGTTATCAGATTTTGATAGTACAGCGTCAATGGCAACATCACCGCCAGGGCCAAAAGCTGGACAGAATTTGCAATCAGCAACTTTCTGAAAAAAGGCTTTTGGATCAGCATCCTCGACACGGAACCACCAATCAAAACTGAAACGCCGGAGAACAGTGAACAATAACCCGTCACCGAGGGGGATAGATGAAGTTTATTTTCGATCAGGAAGGGGCTTGCCATGCCGTAAACGAATACCATACCATAAGTCAGCCCAAGAATGACGACGCCCGAGGCAAAGTCGTTAGTTTTAATCATACTGACATAACTGTCAAGTATTGGACGGGCACGGAAAGTCTGTGGCATTTTCAACGATTCGCCGCCTGCAAATAATTCAATCACAAAAAATGCAAGACCAAAATAGCCGAGGAACATAAAGTTCGAAGTCCAGCCCCAGTGGGTTTGAAAAAAACCTCCGAGAAAGGGTGCGACAATTGGAGCAATTGCCCAGATCACCGAGAAAAGACTAGTATACTTTTTCAACCTCTCTCCCGTAAACATGTCAACGAAGTAGGCCCGTTTGCTTATGACGATTATCGCCGCCGTTAAGCCCTGGAGAGCTCGCATCCAGTATATCATTTGCAGGTTGTGCGTATATGCTATGATAAAGCTGGAAGCACTGAACAGCAGCAAAGAAATCAGAGCGGGGCGATACCTTCCATAACTGTCTATCAAACCTCCAACCAGTACCTGGGATATGCCATAACTGATAATGAATATGGAAAGTGAAAGTTGTATGGCAGAAGCTGAAGCATGCAATTGCCTGGCCATATCAGGTAGAGAGGGTATAAAAACATCCATGGCAAAACCGGACAGTGGAATAAGGCTAAAGGCCATGACGGTGTTAAATCCTGTTTTTGATTCATTGACTCTTCTCATCGTGTACATTGATTTGGTCAACAAAGCTACCACCGCACATGGGTGCCCTGATAAGAAGATTCAAAGAGATAATTATACAAATCAAATGTGTTCAGCCACTGAGACTTGTTTCACTCCACGAAACTCCATTGGCGTGCTGGTCGTGAGATGTTTGAAGTATTTATTAAAATGGGAGGGGTATTCGAAGCCAAGTGCATAAGCGATCTCGGAAATATTCCAGTCGGTATTCCGAAGCAAAGTTTTGGCCTCGCCGATAACACGCTCGTGAATAATGTCCCGGGTAGTTTTGCCTGTATGTTTCTTAATCACGCTGTTGAGGTGATTGACATGCACGTGCAGTTGGTCAGCAATGGACGAAGGGCTGATCGGTTTCAGCGGATTTTCAGGCGAATCGATGGGGAATTGCTGATTAAGCAGGCTGAAGAAGCCATTGACTACACGGTCGGTTACGGAGGCAGATTTAGCGAGGCTCATCTGTTGCAGGCGGATACCCTGATGGATTAGAACGAGCAGCAAGGTTCTGATCATATCCCATTTATAGGGATAATCGGTAGTCATTAATGCCTGCAACTCAAGAAAATAGACTTGCAGTTTATCTTTCTCGTCTTCTGTCAATTTAATTACCGGGTGCAAAGATGGATTAAACAAGGGACAGCTGTACTGTATATCCGGACGCATAAAACCCTGGATAAACCTGGTATCAAAGAGACAATAGAAGCGGTTCATTGATGAAGACCTCGTTTCAATGGATGCGGGAACCGAGGGGTTGGTAAATATCAGGCAGGGCTGTTCCAGCGGAATTTCTTTGTCGTTATATCGCAGAATGCCCTGCTCGCCGGAACCCCTGCTCAGGCAGATTTTGAAATAGTCCCGACGGTTGTAGGGAGTTTTGTTGGCAATAACAGAAGATTGCTTCACATTGAAGTGCCCCATGCCCGTGCGTTCGTTCAGCAAATCCAGCGGGATTTCCTGCTGCGTCCGCCGGTAGAATTCCTGCAGGCTTTCTGTTTTTATAATTGGAAAGTTGGCCATGATGCCCCTGGCGATAGATTATAGAAGTCAAAGGTATGACAAATCTCAACTTTATCCCGCAACCACTTATTTCTGTAAAGTTGCTCCGTTCTTCACTGTGAACGAAGCGACGATTGCGACGCAAAATTGTCTTGGTAAACTAAATACACCCGAAATGGATCGGGTGTGTACACCCTTGTCACCAAGTACCTGCAAAAAAATATCAGAGGCACCATTAGCTACCAGCGGGCCCTCGTCCCATTCCTGCGTGCATTGATACATAATGTCAACATGGTTCAATCCAACGAGGTCCTCCTCACTAACATAACGGTTAACTTGCTTTAAGACATTCAATGCGCAGATCCTTGCCGCCTGGTAACCATCCTCGGTAATCAGATCCTTCCCGAGAATGCCTGTGTACAATAATTTCTTTTGATCGATGGGAGATTGAATGGCGACCGTGGCGGTTGTACCGCGGATGTTCAATGCAATGTAGGAGCCACCAGGAGAAGGGATGTCGTTTACATCAGTACCGGTTGCCAGGAGATTTTGCAATAAAGACATAGTATGGATCAACTGGCTTTTTGTAGCCATCAGCTGTCAAAAATAAAGATTTGTGGGTGGATTGCTTACGAGGAGCTATTTGCCAACCATTTTAATCGGCCGGAAACGAAGTGCACTCCATGTTTCGTCAATTGAAACCGCGGTTACTGTGGTGATCCCATATTCTTCGCCGGTAACCCGGATGCTGTCTCTGTTGATGTCTGTTTTGATTCCAGAACTCTGTTTGGGATAAGCGAACCAAAGCACGCTATCGGGTTCAATGTTCTTGAGTTTGGTTTTGAGAAAGTCACGGTATTCATTGCCGTTGTTTATAAAGACGAGCGTACTCCGGCTTTTTTCATTTATGTTTAACCTGGTCTTGAACCCAAGTTTTTCAAATTCCTTTCCAATTCCGGCGGGGGCGTTGAGAACTACGCCGCTGTCCTTAAAATTTAATTTTTTAATGATTGCCTGCATGACGCTGTTTAAAATTTAAATCCTAATATTTTGTCGCAACTGAAGAAAAGCAATAAAACGTATAATCATAGCTTGTGTACTTCGGTTGCTATTCTTTGGGCAGACCGAATACATGATTCCATCCCCCTGCTTAAGTTGTCGGCGTATGTTCCCGCAAAATAAATCCGGCCATCGGGTTTCAACATCTCGGGCCAGAACTTATGCATTTCACCTATTGGAAAAGCCTCCATTTCACAGGTCGGTGCAAACTTGTCCTTAGTCCAGTCTACTGTCAATGCCTGCACAATGGTGTCCTTCTTTCCAGGATATACTTCCCTGAATGCCGCCAGACCGCGCAATGCAGAAACCCCTCCAGGTGCATATGCTTTGAGAATAATTCGATTTGACTTCACGTCATATTTTTCTTCCCAGATCGATGAAATATCGGGATGTTCGAATTCCATATTGATGCTCTTAAAACCATCGTCGAGCCAGAACCTCGAGCTGGCCTCAAATACATAGAAAGGATGGGATGAATAAGAAAGATGGTCAACTACGTATTGCTTTGCTTCAGACAAACCAGGTGTAACGGGAATCTTTCTAAAAACAGGCAGTGGAATACAATTGACGAGTACGTCGGCCGTCATTTGTTTTACCTCTTCGTAGCCATAGGCGCGGTAATGGACGGTAACATCGGTATCGGTCCTGTCAATTGAAACAATGGGGTGTGCAAGTTTCACGCGGTCGCCGAGCTGCCGCGCGAATGCATTTGGCAGTTCCTGGTTGCCACCTTTCAGGTGGAAAGTATCTCCTTCCGAATCCGGAATTCCGCGGAACTGCATCCCCGCTCTTCTCCAAAGAGTAAATAATGCAGAGCTGTTCTTACCGCCAAGAAAGCCGAGTGCGGCTTCGGAGGCACCTTCTTTTTTATAAATATCTGCTACAGGAATTTTGTCAAAATCGTCATACCCGATGCCGAAGGGTTCGTTCGGATCCTTAAATTTTGACAGATAAGGTTTGAGATACATCGGCGCGAGCGTGTACCAGGGATGAGACGAAAGCTGTTTTATCTCACGGTCATTAAAACCAAACGACTTTAAGACAGCAGGATCCGCGAGCTGTTCATCTGTGTAAAATTTACCTTTGATCATGCGAAGCCCATTTCTCCCTGGCGCCGCGTCCGACCCTTCAGCATTGGGATAAGGAAGAACGGTTAGATCAAACTTTTTCGCGTACTCGAAGAAACGTTCGTAGCCGGGTTGAGTAATGTGATCTGCACCAAAGTCGGCATACAAACCGTCCGAGAGTCCATCGCGACCCGTGAATACGTGCCCCCCATGTCTGCCGCTTGCCTCCAGTATGGTCACTTCATGACCGAGCTGCATCAGCTCATACGCGCAGCATAAACCGGTGATGCCAGCTCCTGCAACGATGATGCTTTTCTTTTTTGGTGAGAGCGTCAACTCATCCTGAAATATTGGGTCAGCATTTACGAATGAAGTTCCAATGCCGGCGAGTAGTGATGATTTTAAAAAATCCCTTCGTTTAACCTCCATCTGGCTAATATAATTAAATATCCACACCTGACAGGTATCAGGCAGGTCGCGTCAATCACTCCGGTCGTGAGGCCATGTAGTTAGTTTTAGGAGCAATTGACGCCTGAAACATGGTAAATTGAGTTTCAAACGACAACTCACTATGACTCTGAAAAGAAGAGACTTTATCAATTTTTCTTCTCTCGCCGCGGCTGCCGGAATCACCACAGGCATGAGTTCCTATACCCCGGTTTCACAAGTAAATGGAAAAAGAACTGTCACACCCGCCCTGCGGTCCATGACAAATGACCTGGTTCCCATATCGACGCAGGAAATCAATGCCCGGATCGCAAAAGCCCAGGGGTTGCTTGCCAGGGAAAAATTGGGAGCATTGATAATCGACGCCGGCACTTCCATGAAATACTTCACCGGCATCAGCTGGTGGCCAAGCGAAAGACCCATGGTAGCGATAATTCCCGCAAAGGGAGATCCAATATATGTTTGCCCCGGGTTTGAGGAATCGCGCCTGCGCGAATCAATTAAAATAGGAAAAGATGTGTACGCCTGGCAGGAAGATGAAAGTCCGTTCAAATATATTGTTACTGCATTAAAAAATGTGGGCATTCAATCGGGTAGGATCGGCATAGAAGAGAGGCTTCGTTTTTTCGTTTTCGATGGTATTCGAAATGAAGCGTCGGATTTCGATTATGTAAGCGGCGACCCTGTTACTATACCCTGCCGCATGATAAAATCCTCCGCTGAAATAGCGCTGATGCAAAAAGCCAGTGACATCACCGTTGCGGCAATTAAACATGGAATCAGTCAGTTGCATGAAGGGATGACGCAATCGGAATTGGCTGCAATCATCGAAGATGCCCAACAACAATCAGGGGGCTCCTTTCCCGATGCCCTCGTGCTCTTTAGCAAGTCGTCGGCATTTCCGCATGGCAGTGCGCAGCCTCAATCATTAAAAAAAGGTGAGATCGTCTTGATGGATTGCGGATGTAAGGTGGAAGGCTACACCTCCGACATCACAAGGACTGTTGTATATGGCGCCGAACCCACAAAACGGCAGGTCGACATATGGAAGCTCGAACAACGGGCCCAGGCTGCTGCGTTCAACGGTGCTACAATTGGCGCCAGTTTGGAAGAAGTCGATGCTGCCGCGCGTAAAGTCATCGAAGATGCCGGGTTCGGCCCCGGATATAAGTTGCCGGGACTGCCACACCGCACCGGCCATGGTATAGGGATGGATGGACATGAATGGGGCAATGTCGTAAAAGGAAACAAGGAGATATTAGAGCCGGGAATGTGTTTTAGTCTGGAGCCGACCATTGCCATTCCAGGTGAATTTGGAGTACGCCTCGAAGATTGTGTGTACATGACCGAAAACGGCCCCCGCTGGTTTTCTCAACCCTCCAAATCCATTGGCGAACCATTTGCCTGATAAACACAGCCTCGCCTTCCTTTAATAAAATTGTTTTGGCAGAAATTTCCCGTCGCGTGAAAAGGTGCTTAAACTTCTCCCATCCAGGATTTACAATTGTAAAATCGTCTGTCATTCATTTTAAAGTTCGACTACTTATAAGTCCGTACGGTGCTGATTTGGCCAGGGCAGACCCACACCGGTTTCACAGAATAATTTGAGGCCTCTCAGGAATTGCCCCCAGGTGTAGCTGCATTCCGCAAACATGGGTGTATACTCTCTCCAGTCGTCATGATGAAAGATCAACAATGCTCCCTTTTCAAAATTCGTATGTTGTTCCACCTGTCCCTGGATCTCAGGATAGGAATTCGCCACTGAGCCTTTGTCAACGGGTTGAATACGGAAAGAGAGATTGGTTCCGATCCACTCGTCGGCCCCCGCGGTGCAATGCCACCTGACCAACTCAGACGGTTCTAATTCGACTATTTTCATTTCCTTGTAGTACTTCGGTCCAAATGGAAAACGCGCAACGCTGTTAAGTTCGGGCTTTGCGCTTGCCTCTGGAGTCCACCACGCCGATAAACCTTGCTGGCTGGTGACCGCACTGTAAACTTTTTCAGGAGATGCTCCAATAATTAATTCGTGATGAATACCAGGCATAGCGCAATGACTTTAATTGTTGTTAGATAATTTTTCAGTTCCCAAAAATCGTGGATTAATTGGAAATACCTAGGGTGGAAATTAGACATAGTAGAGGGATGTTTTGGACACATTGGATCGTTTTTCGGCAAAATATCGAATCAACCTGAACGGGAAAACGAATAAAAAATGACAATGAGTCCAGATAACAGGCGAATTATTTGGATCGGCTCCATCATCCCTATTATCTTTGTGTCTAAGATATTTACTTAATAAGATATAAATGAACGACGACATAATAAAGCGAATAAGAAAATTGAGCCAGGCATATGCATATACCTCGATTCAGATGCACGAAGCCATCGGCCGAAAAGCTGGGCTTTCCGGGACCGACCATAAATACCTGGGTTTTTTGATAGAAAAGGGGGAAATGACAGCAGGCGAGCTATCAAATCTAACGGGTTTAACTACAGGTGCAGTTACAGGTTTAATAGACCGGTTTGAAAAGAAAAAACTGGTGAAAAGAGAATTTGCTAAAGACGACAGGCGGAAGGTGATGATTGTACCAAACATTAAAAGGATAATGGACGTTTTTGCCCCGCTTTATAAGGAATACCGGAGCAAGTCAGAAAAACTTACTGCTTCATTTTCAGACCATGAAACCAAAATACTTGAGTCTTACTTTTCAAAAGCTATTGAAATAATGAATGAAACAACAACCAGACTAACAACTAAAAATCAATCGGCATGAGTAAAATTATTTTTGATAGCGGCATTTCCCTTGACGGATACATGGCAGGAGACAATCGGGGTCCACAAAATCCGATTGGAGACGGTGGGGTATCCATACACAAGTGGATGTTTAACCAAAAAGCATTTGTAGAAATGTCAGGTAAGAAGAAAGGTGGGGAAGAAGGACCTGACAATCAATTGCTGGAAGCCATATTAATACGGACAGGTGCTTATATCATGGGCAAGAGAATGTTCGATGAAGGAGAACAACATTGGGCCGAAGACTTATACAAAACGGATGTTTATGTGTTGACACATCAGAAAAGAGAACCATGGGTGCAAAAAGGAACCACGACCTTTCATTTCATCAATGACGGGATAGAAAGCGCACTAGAGAAAGCCAAAAAATCCGCAAAAGGGAAAGACATCAGGCTCCAGGGAGGTGCCAACATAATACAACAGTTCCTCAACGCCGGGCTGGTCGACGAGTTTTCCATTCACATTGCCCCAGTTATTTTGGGCAGTGGTATCCGGCTGTTTGACAACATTCAGAAGGACAAATTTGACATTACAATTAGCGATGCCATTCCATCGGCATTGACAACGCATTTATTTTACAAGCTGACACGGAAATGAAAATGAATGCAGAACAAATAATTAAAAGATCATTGCAGACTAAATACAAAAATATGGCGACAATAATCGGTAAGACTTCAATTGTGTTGGGTTTTAAGGATGTTGACAAAACTAAATTCGAACTGGTTGGGGGCAAGGGGGCAAATCTTGGAGAGCTTAGCAGGGTTGAAGGTGTAAAAGTGCCAGCGGGTTTTTGCGTTACAACGGAAGTATATAAAGAAATTATTGAGAATAGTGAAGAGTTTAATTCACTGATGGATCAGTTAGCCATGCTAAAAGCTGATAACAGGAAAGGCATTAGCGAGACCTGTGCAAAAATTCGAAAGTCGATCGAAGAATCAGCAATTTCAAAACACCTCGACAATGAGATAACGCGACGTCTTGAACACCTCGGAGAAGAAAATGGCTATGCAGTACGCTCCAGTGCAACTGCAGAGGATTTACCGACGGCTTCCTTTGCAGGCCAGCAAGACACGTATCTGAACGTTACGGGAAAAGAATCAATCCTAAAACACATCAGCAAGTGCTGGGCATCGCTATTTACGGATCGTGCCGTAACGTATCGAATACAAAATGGCTACGACCACCGAAACGTCCACCTGGCTGTGATTGTTCAGAAGATGGTATTCCCGGAGGCGGCAGGAATATTGTTTACTGCCGATCCTGTCACTTCTAACAGGAAAATTTCATCCATTGATGCCAGCTTTGGACTCGGTGAGGCCGTGGTCTCCGGCATAGTGAATGCCGACATCTATAAAGTGTCCGGCGGCCGGGTTGTCGAAAAGAAGATATCTGCCAAGAAACTGGCTATTTACGCGGTACAAGGTGGCGGCACGAAAGAACGCGAGATTGAACCTGAGATGCAAAATAAACAGGCGCTGACTGATGACCAGATTTTACAGCTTGAGCGCATCGGCAGAAAGATCGAAGACCATTTCGGTCGCCCACAGGACATCGAATGGTGTTTGGCCGATGATACATTTTATATTGTACAGAGCAGGCCGATCACGACTCTATACCCAATCCCCGAAGTGAATGACCAGGAAAATCACGTTTACATCTCCGTTGGTCATCAACAAATGATGACCGATGCCATGAAACCATTGGGATTGTCTTTTTTCCTTTTAATCACCCCGGCACTTATGCGTACCGCTGGCGGAAGGCTGTTTGTTGATGTTGCACCCATGCTGGCCTCACCCGCAGGCAGAAACACTTTGGTAAATGTTCTCGGAAAATCCGATCCGCTTATAAAAGGGGCGCTTACAACCATCATAGAACGGGATGGTTTTATCAAGTTGATACCGGATGAAAACAAAGAATCAGGTGACGGTAAAAGCAATAAAGCCGCACCACTTCCGAATTATGAAGCACTAAATGATTACGATCCAACAATAGTTTCTGATCTGGTCAGAAGTAGTCAGGCATCGATTGAAGCATTAAAGCAAAACATTCAGACGAAATCCGGGTCGGACCTGTTCGATTTTATCCTCGACGATATTCAGCAATCAAAGAAGGCCCGTTCTGAGTCACAAAGTTTTGAAGTTATCATGACTGGTATGAATGCGGCAACCTGGATCAATGAAAAAATGAATGAATGGTTAGGAGAGAAAAATGCTGCAGACGTACTTGCTCAATCTGCGCCAAACAATGTTACTTCGGAAATGGGCTTGCAACTGCTGGATGTTGCCGATGTGATTCGACCTTATCCGGAAGTAATCGAATATTTGCAACGGGTAAAAAAAGATGATTACTTTTTGGATGAGCTGCTAAAATTTAAGGGTGGACAAGAAACCCGGGATGCTATTGATGTTTATCTAAACAAATACGGAATGCGATGCGCGGGGGAAATCGATATTACAAAAACCCGTTGGAGCGAAAACCCAACTACACTTGTCCCCATAATTCTGAATAATATCAAAAATTTTGAGGCTAATGAAAGCCATCGGAAATTTGAGCAAGGGCGAAAAGAAGCACTTAAAAAGGAACAGGAGTTATTGGCGCGATTGAAGCAATTGCCAGATGGTGAGCAAAAAGTAAAAGAAACAAAACGAATGATTGACCTGGTCCGGAATTTTGCCGGTTATCGCGAATACCCGAAGTATCGTATTGTTAGTCGATACTTTGCTTATAAGCAGGCCCTGATGAAAGAAGCCGAAAAACTGGTTGAAGTCGGGGTTATTCATGAGAAAGAAGATATTTACTATCTCACTTTTGAAGAGCTTCGTGAAGTCGTTCGCTCATATAAACTGGATTACCAGGTGGTCAGCAAACGAAAAGAAGATCTCAAATTATATGAAAAACTAACCCCACCACGTGTTTTCACCTCCGACGGGGAGGTCATTAAGAGTGCGTACAAACGAGAACATCTTCCAGCCGGAGCTATTGTAGGTTTGCCTGTTTCTTCAGGAGTTATAGAGGGACGCGCGCGCGTCATCTTAAGGATGGAGGATGCCGACCTGGAAGACGGGGATATATTGATCACCTCATTTACTGACCCTAGCTGGACACCATTGTTTGTATCTATCAAAGGTCTGGTCACCGAAGTTGGCGGACTCATGACCCATGGAGCGGTGATCGCGCGTGAATATGGTTTACCAGCAGTTGTCGGAATGGAGAATGTTACCAAACTTATCAAAGACGGACAAAGAATCCGGGTGAATGGAACCGACGGATATGTCGAGATTCTATAATTAATTCACCAATAGTTTATCTGTTGAACAACCCGACCATTGACAAGACTGGGTCAGTGGCAGCGCAATTGGCATTCGCGCCGGTTCACGCTGCGCTAAGGGTAATTAGGATTTTCTTCCTTTGGAATTGAATCCAATACGACGTGATAAAATAAATATGGGTCGTCCCTGTAACCTTCGGTATAGGTTCGGCGTCATAGTGACCATTATGGGCGTTTAGCCGGTCATCCGGAAAAACATCCGTTCATTTTTTTACACCCAATCCGATCCATACAAAGATTTACTTTGGAAAAATAATCAACCAGGAATCCCCTGGCAATCTGTTAGATATGAAACAATTACGAATAACTTTTTTTCTGGCTTTCATCCTTGGCTCCCTTACCTCTCTGGCTCAGACGAACAGGGGAAGAATCGTTGGCACAGTCACTACCGCCAATCAAAAAGCCCTTGAATCAGCCACCGTTGCTCTTCTCAAGGCTAAGGATTCGTCCATAGTGGAATCCGGAATGTCGGATCAAACGGGCACATTCGAATTCGACAAGATCGCCGATGGCAATTACCTTGTCCTTGTTTCCGCAGTTGGCTATTCACCCTCCTATTCACCAGCAGAAATATCCCCGAAAAATCTCAATGTCATTTTAAAAACAATAGAGTTGACCGTGCGCAGCCAGTCTATGGCGGGCGTGGTAGTCACCGCCAAGAGGCCGCCGATTGAGGTGAGAGCGGGCAAAACACTGGTAAATGTCGATGCCTCTCCAACCAACGCCGGTTTGAACGTATTGGAAATCCTCGAAAAATCGCCCGGGGTGGCAGTGGATAACGATGGCAACGTAAGCCTGAAGGGCAAAAGCGGCGTACTGATTTTGATAGATGGTAAGCAAACCTACCTGTCAGGCACGCAACTAGCGGCATTTTTAAGGAGTATTCAGGCCAGCGGGCTCGATCAGATAGAAATTATGACCAACCCTCCTGCCAAATATGATGCCTCTGGCAATGCGGGGGTTATCAATATCAAAACAAAAAAAGGCACCATCAAAGGCATGAATGGCAGCGTGAGCCTGACCTATAACCAGGGTTTCTATCCCAAGTATTTCGCCGGTGCCAACTTTAATTATCGTAATGAAAGTCTCAACGTGTTCGGTAGCTATGATGGCGGGCAATGGGAAGGTCTTGGCGTATTGACCATTGACAGAAATTTTTATAAGAGCAGCCAGTTCTCAGGGTCCTCCGATCAGTCGACCAGCAGACATAATAAAAGCAACTGGCACAACCTGAAACTCGGACTCGACTACAACTTCACAAAGAAGGATGTAGCGGGCATAGTAATATCTGGCAACCTCAATCCATGGAAAAACTGGCAAAACGGCTTCTCAAACCTCAGGGATGCCGACGGCAGTATCAACACCGTGCTGCTTTCAGATGCCTATAACGCCAACGAGACGAAAAGCATAAATACCAACTTCAACTACAAACATACTTTTGACTCAACAGGCAGGGAATGGACAGTAGATCTCGATCAGGGATATTATAAAAACCAGGGGACAAATTTTCTAACCACCGAAATCTATGATCCCGGCGAAGTAAAGAGAGGGCACACGATTTTATTAGATGGCGACCTCCCCTCGGTGATCAGGATATACACCGCTAAGACTGACTACGTACATCCATTTAGTAAAACCATGAAATTGGAGGCGGGTCTCAAGACAAGCTTTGTAAACACCGACAACAATGTGATCTACCAGCGGGATACGAGCACCGGATGGAAGACAGACTTGCAGCGAACAAATCATTTTATCTATAAAGAAAATGTAAACGCAGCCTATGCGATCCTTACAAAGACTTTCAAAAAATGGGAGTTTACCGGCGGCCTGCGCCTGGAAAATACAAATGCCAGCGGCACTCAGAAACTCAATGACTCCAGCTTCCAAAGGAATTATACCAACTTGTTTCCCAATGCCGGCGCAGTTTATACTATAAATGATAAACACCAGCTGAGTTTTGCGTACAGTCGGAGAATAAGAAGGCCCGACTACGAAGATCTCAACCCCTTTACTTTCTTCCTGGACTCATTAACCTATGGCCAGGGAAATCCATACCTCCAGCCCGAGTTTTCCAACAGAACTGAATTAAGCCACACCTATAATAAGTTTCTCACAACCACCTTCAGCTTCACTCAAACCAATAGTATCATTACTGAGATACTGAAGCAGAACACCGAAAAGAGGACCACTTTTCAAACCAAGGAAAACTTCAGTCGTCTGCAGCAGTTTGGTCTGTCGGTGTCGCTAAACAAACAACTTGTAAAGTGGTGGAACCTGAATGTGTATGCAGGGGTTTTCAGCAACCAGTATGATGGCTTGTACACCGACGGAGCTGCAAACACGCCGGTGCATATCGCTGTGACTAACTTCGACGGCAACCTGACCAATAGCTTCACGTTTGCCGACACCTGGACTGGCGAGCTCAGTGGCTGGTTCAACTCCAATCCATCGGAGGGACTGCTGATCGGCCGGCCAATGGGCGCCGTGAACGCGGCTATCGCAAAATCAGTGATGAATAAGAAGGCCACGATCAAGTTCGGTGTTCGCGACATCTTCCGCACCACCAATTTCAGCGGCTACTCGCGCTATGCCGATGTCGATCTAGACATTTCCAACAACAGGAGAAGAGACAACCGGGTGTTCAACATTTCCTTCACCTATAAGTTCGGCAAAAGCAATATCGCCCCTGCACGCCGCCGCAACAGTGGTGCCAATGAAGAACAAAGCCGGGTAAAGAGCGGAAGCTAATAGACATTTTAAAACAGGAACAGAAACAGGAACAGAAACAGGAACAGGAACAGGCTTGCCCGCTGGAGCCTTGGCGAAGGCGGGAACAGGAAGAGAAACAGGCTTGCCCGCTGGAGCCTTGGCGAAGGCGGGAACAGGAAGAGAAACATTACACGGAAGCCATGTCCAACAACGGACGTGGCTTTTGCATTAAGAGATTGCATCCTTCGGAAAATGCCCATATTGATACTTCAGGAGCCCATAAGAATGAACGATCATTAATTTACATTTGTGGGCTATGATATCAAGTCTGGAAAATATCAAAAGCCCGTTCTTTATTGGAGTTGCCGGTGCGGGAATGAGTGCCATCGCCCAGTATTTGCAGGGCACGGGTCTGCAGGTTAGTGGTAGCGATCGTTTTTTTAATGAAGGAAAGGCCGGTGATATCAAAGCAAAGCTGGAAGCCGACGGTATCGGTTGCTTTCTGCAGAATGGGGAGGGAATCAGTTCCGATACGGATATGGTGGTGGTCTCCACTGCCATTGAGGATACGGTGATCGAAGTGAAAAAGGCAAAGGAAATGGGCATTCCCATTATCCGGCGCTCCGAATTGCTCGCACTGATCGCCGCATCAAAAAAGACAATAGCCATCGGAGGAACCAGTGGGAAAAGTACTACCACCGGGATGTTGTTTAATATCATGCGACATGCCGGCAAGGAACCATCCGTGATCAGTGGGGCCGGGCTGGTTGACCTCATAAAAAAAGGTAAGATCGGAAATGCGTTTGTCGGCAGTGGCGATTGGCTGATCATTGAGGCTGATGAGAGTGATGGATCGATTGTACAATATCATCCGGAAATCGGCGTGTTGCTGAATGTAGAGAAAGACCACAAGGAGCTGGATGAACTGGTCAAGATGTTTGAAATCTTTCGCAGCAACAGCAGGTATTTCTCCGTCAACCGGTCGAATGAATATTCGCGGAAGTTATCTAGTGACGCAAAAAATGATTTTAACCTCGACGACAGTGATCGGGACGCAGGGTTTCAGGCGACGGCTTTTCGTCAAAACGGATTTCATATTTCCTTTAACATCAACGGGCAGGATTTCGAGTTGAATATTCTCGGGCGGCACAACATGGAAAATGCCGTTGCTGCGACGACGGCGGCGGCCCTGGCGGGCGTTTCACTGGCCGATGCGGCCGCAGCCTTAAAACACTATGAAGGGATTTACCGGCGTGCCCAGGTGCTGGGCCAAAAGAATGGCGTATGGGTAGTGGATGATTTTGCGCACAACCCAGTGAAATGCGCGGCCGCCATCAAAGCCTGTCAGCCTGTTTCCGGCAAGGTGGTCGCCTGGTTTCAGCCGCACGGCTATACGCCCACGAAGTTTCTTCGTAAGGAATTTGTGAGTGAAATTAGCCAGGCTTTGAGAGAGCAGGATGAGATCTGGATGAGCGAGATCTTTTATGCCGGAGGCACTACCGCCAAGGATATTTCCGCATTGGATCTGATCAATGACATCAAGGCGTCGGGGAAAAATGCCTTTTTCGTTGAAGACCGGAACCAGTTTTTAGACAAAGCAAGAGAGCACCTCGGCGCTGGAACCACCCTGTTACTGATGGGTGCCAGGGATCCAACCCTTGAACAGTTTGGAAAGGACGTTTTTGCGCAGCTTTAATGTGCGAGTCAAAACACATCCTCTTTGATATATTTGTGCCAACATGAACCCAACAACAGCAGCACTCACTGATTTATTCGAACGGATACCGAGAAGACATTCGCCAGACAATGTGAAAGAGATCTATTCTCTCGTTTCGGAATATGAAGATCTTTTGATCACCATTGAAGCCATAAATACCTATTACGAGAAGCATGCCGCCATTTTTTTTGAAGACCTCGACACCGTCAGAACAGCAATTAAGAAATCTACAGACAACAAGGCCTCCAAAAAAAGCAAGGACGACTATTTCGCAGAAGCATCAGACACCTTAAAAACAAGTATTGAGTCGTTGATTAACGTGTATGGCGACGGCAATAAAACTGACTGAGAGTTATTATGTGTCTATACCTGGCACCTCTGCCAGTGAGAAAATTAACGTCCAGCGGTTATACTCACTTTCCCGTCATGGTATCATTTGATGTCGCTATTATGTTAAATGTTTTAACAGAACTGGTATTGCTTTTTTAACATACCTGCATCAGCACTATAGATCATCAACAACTCTCATCCGCGGGAATTGGCATCATTTTTACTAGTTGCGGTTGTCTTTTTCCCATACATTTTTTTTAAAAACTATAACGTATTGAATTTCAAAAGCATAGCGGCGACGGCCGCCGTTACGATCATTTTAGGGCTCGGTGCATGCAGAAAAGACATAGCACCTGTCTCTCCGAAAAGTTTCGTGCATAAAACGGATAGCACAAGGCCAGTCGATTCAGACACAACGGCTTCGGATTCAACAACAAGCGCGGCTGATAGTGCTGCTAAGGCCACTGACTCCGTGCCGATTGCGGCGGCCGCTGCTGACAACCAAATTGAGACCTCGCCGCTGTCACACACCGCAGTGTACATGAATGTCAATAATAACGTAGCGGGCTTCTGGCAATCATTACCTGCACGCTATGCTCAGACAAAAAAACAATATCCTCTAATCATATTTATGCACGGTGTAGGCGAACTGGGAACAAACCTGGCTAAAATCAACTGCTGCGGACTTCCGAAGCATTTGCAGAACAGAAGTTTTCCCCCTGATTTTCAGGTGAAAGGGAAACATTACTCGTTCATCGTGATGTCGCCACAGTTTAAGCGGAGGGCCTCCCCCGCCGACGTCCAGTCTGTCATTGACTTTGCAAAAAAACGTTTCCGAGTGGATCCGGCGAGAGTATACGTTGCCGGAATGAGTTTGGGTGGAGGATCCGCCTGGGATTATTCAGCGGTATATGGTCAGAACGCAGCAGCCGTGGTTCCCGTCTGTGGTGGCACCCAACCCACCCCATCGCTGGCAAGAAACATTGCATCGAAATATCTTCCGATCTGGGCCATTCACTCGACCGGCGACAGGGTAGTTCCATCACTGTGGGCCAAGGAATGGGTGGATTGGATTCGGAACAACAACCCCGCAATAGCTAGTAATGTAAAACTGACTCTGTGGAATTCAATCGACCACAATGGAACCTGGGGTAAAGCCTTCGATCCCAACACCAAAGTCGACGGAATGAACATTTACCAGTGGATGCTTCAGTATGCACGAAGCTAATACGTTTGCGAACACGCCCTTCTCTTATTTCCATCAGCAAGATCTCTATCTGGCCAGCAAGATTGGCGAGATAGAGATATTTTGAAAACGAAATGATTCGGTTAAAACTTCTGTTGAATGGTGGAACTGAGATATAGCTTCAAGTCTCCCACTTTTGCATTCAATTCTTCAAATTGACTGGCTGGTATTACAAATATCCGAAAGCCCCAGACCTTCACACCGGCTAATGCAGTACCGTTATTACTTCTAAAAATTACCTTATAGTCGGCACCTTTTCCATCCTCAGATACATCATAACTCACAGTGAGGTATAAAACGTCATTACTAAACGGCACCTGGTACCAGACCAGGTGATCATCAGTCTTGCCGCCATAATAACCGATAAGCATGAAGGAATCAATGTTTGTCGCATTAATACCAGGGATCTTATATGTTATTGAACCGTCATCATCAGTATCCCTGGTGTCGAATTTGTAGCATTTCACATTGGCATTTCCCAGCAACCCCGGCAGCCCCTGTTCTCCTTGTGGGCCTTCTGCGCCTGCGGGGCCAGCCGGACCAGCTGCCCCAGCCGGGCCTTGGGGGCCCGTGGAACCTTCTTTTTGACAGGAAAACAGTACAATTGATCCAATGAGCACATAAAATAAATATCGCATGGTTTATTGTTTACGGGGTTTGTTCCTTTTAGAGGTCAAATCGCAGAGTGTCCACAGTCCGGCCATAAGTTCATCTGCGTAAAACCTCACAGTGGCCTGTGTTACAAAATATCCTAAACGCCAAAAACAAATCCCGTCATTTATTGGGAGAAGCTGATGTATTTACTGAATGTCAAAATTTCTTCGAATTCGGGCCATATACCCTACCGGCGACGGGGTGGTTCCGTTATTTGGGGGTACAGAATAGGTGGTATGGTGCTACCTGGCAGTCAGGATGCATGGAAATTTTAACAAACGATCTATTCGTATGACAATCAATGCCTTAGGCGGTAGGGTCTAAGCCAATTGGGCGAGTTCCTGCTGTAAATAGCCCCGTCGGGGTTCTTCGAAGCAGACGTGGCACTAGTTTTTTAAGACTTATGTTCTAAATACTTAAAAAATGAAAGAAGTCCTAATCGCCCTTGCCCTCGGAGTCGGCATCGGTATTTTAATCGCTCCAGACAAGGGTTCTGAAACCCTGCAAAAAATAAAAGATCAACTTGATGACCTATTAGATAAAGCGTCTGACAAATTGGAACAAGCATCTGACAAAGGCAAGCATCTTTACAAAGATGGCAAGTCGAAAGTTAGTGGAGCAGCGGACGATATTAAACACGCGGCCAAGCGCTTTGAGTAATCATCGACCTATCTCCAAATTATTTTTCAACACTTTTACAAAATCAGAACATGAAAATTAAAGTTTTAGTACTGGCCTCGCTTTTGACTGCGGGACTAGGTATTCACGCAAATGCTCAATCAAAGGATACCTCGGCCTCGACGGAAGGAAAAGTTGGGAAAACGGTCAATAAAATTGGAAATAAAACTGCCAAGACGGCTGTTAAGGTGCAGTCTGGTATCAAGGACAAGAAATATGATTCTAAAGTAGGTCCAGACGGACAAACGATTTACATCGATGGAAAGTCTCAGTATTATTATGTTGATGCTAAAGGAAAGAAGACCTTTCTGAAAGAAAGCGAACTGAAAGATAAGTAAGCTCTTTATCGACTCTTTGAATACGACGCCTGCAGATTCTACGTTTTGCAGGCGTTTTTTATGTTGCTAGCGAGGTAGCCGAATTATTCTGTGTTTTGTAATCACCTGGTGGGCGGTATAGAAGGCGCTGGCGATCGCTGCCTCAACCGTGCCACCTGGTGTGCCTTCAAACAAAGCTTCACCGGTAAAGAATAATGTATCGGCGATCGGTTCTTGCAAAACTTTCTTTGCGGCCGGACTCTCGATAGTGTTGAAGGAGTACCCGCCATTGATGTATTGTTCTTTACTCCAATTGGCAACTGCGTATGCCTTAAGGTTAGACTGTAATTCTTGTGTCGCTATTTTAAAAGCATTACTCAGAGACTGTAGAGCAATGCCAAGCAGATCTTCATCGGACCTCATCTTCAATACGTTTGCCTTATCAGCGCCAACCCAACCTGTTAAGACATTCTTTCCGTCTGGCGAAAGTGTCCACCATGTCGGAATGACTTCATTAGTCAGTAAGAAACCAGCGTTTTTTGCTTGCGCATTCCAAAAATTATTGTCGAATTCGAGCAACAGTTTGATCACTATCCCAAAACCGATATTTCTTGCGGCTTCAATGTGGCTTGAAATTGACGGTTTGAAGCCAACATAATTTTTATCATTACTGTCGTACTGCAACACACTGAGAGGAAGAGCGATCACAGCTTTGTCGGCATTGAAGACCCGCCCACTTTTATCCGTTACAACTACCTCGCCTTCTTTCCAATCTATTTTCTGTACCTGGCAGTCTCTCTCAATCACAGAACCGTTATTGATACTTTGCGTTGCCAAATACTCGACCAATGAGTCATACCCACCCGCTACCCGGTACTGGTTCTCCATTTCATTGGTCCATTCTATGTACAAAGATTTTACGCTTGCCGTTTTTACATCAGCAAGATCAAATCCACCGGCAAAACCTTTTGCCGACGCACGCAGGGATTCATATTTGTCAGCAGCAAAAAACTGTTCCAAAAAATCAGACAAGTTCATGTCGTTCTGCAAATTCTTCATCTGCTTCATCAATTCTCCCCAGTCATCAGTAAAATCTTCCTGTTCTTTCCATTTGCCGTTCTCGAGGCGGAACATGGTGTCATTTATCTTGTGATAGGGAATCTTTGCTTCATTGAGTAGTGAAAGTGTATTGGGCAGGTCGCCATGGACAAATTCGGCGCCTAGTTCCACTGGTTGGGAGAATTTTGCATCGACCAGAGTATGTATTCTCCCACCCAATCTTTGTTTCGCCTCGAGTATAGTTACCGAATATTTGCGCTTAGACAACTCGTAAGCGACTGTTAAACCTGCGATGCCGCCTCCGATTACTAATATTGAAGCCATAACGATGAAATTAAGACGGTTCTTTCTTTATTTGAGAAAAAGTAATTGGATTTGATTTTCTCTGAAGTAGAGTGACACCTTCTTCCTTTTTTTTGAAAAAAAAGGAAGCTAAAAAAATTTCGGGTTTCGTGGATTCCCGCTTTTTTCTTAATAAAAAAATGTAAGTGAGGTTCACTTCACATAAGGCATAAGCCCCGCCTTCCAAACCAGATACCCCGCCGCGTTCGGATGAAGCCCGTCAAGGGTAAGCTCTTTTTTCAACCTGCCCTCACCGTCAAGGAAAAGCGGGTGGATATCTATCACCGTGATATGCTCTCTGAGACCAATGGCTTTCAGCCCTTCATTCACCGCCGCGATGTGTTCGTCCTTGTTGTAGTGATTCTTGAACTTGTCGAACGTATTGTTTACGGGCATCAGCGTTTGAAAATATATTTTGGTCCGCGGCGAGCCAGACTTTATCCTTTGGATGATCTTTGTATAATTGTCCAGGATGACACTGTCGGGAATGTTGCGCGAGATGTCGTTTATGCCCACAAGCACGAAAACCTTCGCGGGATGGCCCTCGATCACTTCTTCGATGCGCTGCAACACGCCAAAACTGATGTCACCCGAGATGCCGCGATTGCGTGCCCTCGTCACTCCGAGTAATTCGTTCCAGTCGACGCCCGCGGTAATACTGTTTCCCAGGAAAATGATATCGCGCTTCGAGTTTGGGTAGCTCTGGAACAGACCCGCTTTCAACTCATATCCTGCCGGGCGGAATGTGCTGTCCCATACAACGGGATTGACCTGCGCCAGGCCCTGATGCAGATAGAGACAGAGGCATAAGACGCCAAATAATTTATTTACCAAGATCATTTCGCATTTAGATAGTTCTTCCCATGGCGGGATCCGTGAATGTTGGCTTACCGGTTTCTACTTTACCAGCATATCGCTTTTCAAATTCCGTCATGCCGTTGACGGCTACGCTGACATCGTACCACCCAAAATACTTTGCCGTGTCAATTTTAAGTTCGACGTTCTTAGCACCGGCTGGTATTGTTTTAAAAATTTCTTTTTTTGAATAGTGATCATGAAGTTTTATCGCCACAGCGGCAGAACCTTCGTTGGAAACACCTATGACTATTGCGCCGGATGGTTGGCTGGCACCAGGCATAATCTCGTATTCGGGATGAATCTGGATCGAAGGATCCTTTGCATTGCCCATAAACTCGCGGAAAAAACCATTCGGTCCATACACGCGCAAGTGATAACGGCCATCTGCAAACGAAGAAACGGGCCAGACATCCGAAAGTTTATCGCCAGCCTCCACCGCATAAAACCAGGCGCGGCCGGTTTCGGAAGAGCCGTTGGCGCCGGTGAATTTCCCGGGCGCATGAATGCGAAAGGCAGTCCCCCTCGACTTTTCGCCAAAGAGATTGTTGCCGGCATGCAGCGTGATCTCAAACCGCTTCTTATCACTACTCAGCGCTCCGTCTGATTGAAGCTCATAAGGGAGTGCGCAAGACTTTCTCACGCCCTCCTCCTGCGGAGGCATGAAAGACACCGCTGCGGGATCCTTGCCGATCTGTTGGATCTCGTCAGCAGTGAGCTGACGATAATCGGATGGATCCTTTTTAAATTGTGCCTTGTGAATCTTTTCGATGAAAGGATCCTTTGAGAGAAATGGCAACTTGTCTGGCTTCTCCCCATTGTATGGTTCGAACACTGAAGTAAGATCGCCGCAAACCGTGCGGCGCCATTTGCTGATGTTGGTCTCGTTGATATCAACCTTGAATTTCTCATTCAGGAACTTCTCCAAAAACTGCAGGGCCGAAGTATGATCAAATACCTCCGAGCATACTTTTCCGCCGCGGCTCCACGGCGAAGCAATGACCATCGGAACGCGGTTGCCAAGGCCTATGGCTCCTTCGCGCGCCTCTTTTACCGGAATGCCATCGCTTACCTCACGATCCTTTCGTATGAATTCTATTTCCGTGTCGATGCCCCTGGACACTTTGCCGCTGCCCTCCACCTTCGGGTCGGGTGGCATAAAGGGAGGTATATGATCGTAGTAGCCATCGTTCTCATCATAGGTAAGTATAAAGATGGTTTTCTTCCACACCTCGGGATTCTTTGTGAGGATATCCAACACTTCCGAAACATACAGGGCCCCATACCAGGGTGCCGATGGGTGATCGGAAAAGTTCTGGGGACCTACCAACCAGGAAACGGTTGGTAGCCGGCCATTGTTCACGTCGGCGCGGAAGCGATGAAGAATGTCGCCCTTGGGAACGGTCATCTTTCTTTCCGTGTTGTTGTCCGAATAGCTCAGCGTGTCGATCTCATGATAATGCGGATCGCCGTCATTTTTGGAAAAGGCTTTTTCAAACAGACTCTTTTCCTTTGCGGATAGCTTTTTGAAATTTTCCGGGCTCCATCTGACAAGATCTTCCTGCACAGTGGCCAAAACCTCTTCTTTCTTTTTTATATCGGTTTCGATCTTTTTTGCGGCAGCACCTGTTGTTGAAGCCAGTTTGCTCTTAAGCGCAGTGATCTCGCCCGGCAATTGCTTTGACTGCTTCTGCAGGCTGGCATAGTACCTTGGGTTGAACCTCACATTGTAGGCACCGAACCATTCAAGGGGATTACATCCGAAATTCGATAGCCAGGCTCTTTCATCTCCCTCGAATCCGCCTCCGGAGGATATCTCGTTCTGGTAAACGTTCCAGGAAATACCATTCTCTTCGAGCCTTTCAGGAAATGTCGTCCATTCCGCCTCCCCAAATTTGAGGTCGTTACGCATGGTGGCCTTCGATCCGCCTTCGAGTTTATGACGAACATTTCCGGTCCAATGGTATAAGCGGTTTGGCCAGGTGCTGGTCATCGCCGAGCAGAAATGCTGATCGCAAACCGTAAAGGCATCGGCAAGTGCGTAATTGAATGGCAGGTCCTCGCGCGAATAATGACCGAGTGTAAGCGGCATGTCCGCGTATTTCTTATGCGATGACTGTTTCGCAATCAGCCATTGATCATACTTGCCGAGGTTATTCGCATCAACCTGGCTGGCACGCGAGTGAGGCAGGGCTCCCATCCAGGTCACTTTTGAGTCGGCAATGTTCAACCTGAACGGCGCGAAGGTGCGACCCGCAGCATCTGTCTGCAGCCATACGGGGTTGCCATCGGGCAAACTGATGGCGCGGGGATCGTTGTATCCACGCACTCCCTGAAGGGTTCCGAAGCAATGATCGAATGAGCGGTTCTCCTGCATCAATATCACCACATGTTCCGCATCGAGATAAGTACTGCCGGTTTGCGGATCGATGGCGAAAGCACGCTGCACCGAAGCAGGAAGAAAGGACGACAGTCCCGCCGCGCCGGAAAGCAAAACAGATTTCTTGACAAACTCCCTCCTTGTATCCATTCCGAGTTTTTTAAGATGATTGTTTATTACCTACAGGTTTTATATCTGACCGACGGCTATCCACAGTTTCAGGCCGCTTACACGCAGGGTGTAACCCTGGTTATCAGTAACCGGTGTTCTGTACGAGTGAAGGGTTGAGGTCCATTTCTGTTTGCGGTATCGGCCACCAGTAGTCGCGCGCGGGGTCGAACTTCCGCGTTTCGATCGTGCTGTGGTCGTAGGTGAAAATAGTTTGGTTTAAATCTTCATTCGCTGTCTGCCACCTGCGCACGTCATTGTAATATAATCCTTCTCCGGCAAATTCGATCCTGCGTTCATGACGAATCGCTTCGCGCAGATCTGCCTGTGCAAGTCCGGTAGCGATCGCTGGCATGCCGGCGCGCTCCCTCACTTCATTCACTGCATCATACACCGACTGGTCTGGACCGGCTGCTTCGTTCTGTGCTTCTGCATACGACAGTAAAATGTCAGCATACCTCATGACGATAAAATTTGTTTCCGACTGGCCGGCTTTCAGATCGCTCATGCCCGCAGGCGGTGCTCCCTTGTCGTAGATGGTATATTTTTTCATTCCATAGCCTGTGATCGCGAAACGCGCAGGCGTCACTTTTTCCGTCATAAAAGTATCTCCGGGGTACACGATGGTGGCATAAAGCCTTGGGTCGCGGTTTGCATAGGGATTTTCTTCATCGTACCCGGAAGATTCATCCGAAATGGGTTTGCCATTGTTCATTTCATAAGCCGTGGCCAGGCTCAGTAGTGGTGCATTCGTATTGTATTGCTTGCCGATCAGGTCGAAGGAAGTTCCCAGGTCGGGATAGATAAACTGCACATCAAGAATTACCTCTTTGTTGTTTTCGTTTTCAGGAAGGAAGAGGCCACGGTAATCGTTGTATAAACCGTAACCTGCTTCCGATAGATCTATCACCGCCTTCGCCGCATCTGCGGCAGCCTGCCATTTATCGACACCATTGGAAGTATTTATCAATGGACTGGCTTCAAACAACAATACCCTCGCTTTGAGCGCCAGTGCTGCGCCTTTTGTTGCGCGACCTACACTACCTCCTGTGAATTTTGCAGGAAGTCCAGCAGCGGCAGTATCAAGGTCAGCAAGAATCTGGGTAACCACTTCTTCTCTCGTTGCCCTTGGCAACTCGGTTTGCGTTTCGCGGTCGGGCGCGTCGAGCACAAGTGGAACACCACCGTAATAGTTCTCCAGCATAAAGTAATAAAGCGAACGCAAAAAGTGCGCTTCGGCTTTCATGCGCGAGCTGATCTCTTCGTCCATGTCGACCCTGTCGACGTTTAGAAGAAAAGTATTGCAGCGGCCTATTCCGGAATAGCAATCGTGCCACCGCGTCTGTATGATTCCCGATGAACTGGGCATTTGCTTGCCTTCGGCGATAAAGTTGAAACCGATCGAGTTACTGTAATTGTATGCATTTGGTGAAGCCGTTTCTTCCCAGAGTGGTGTAGCCTCGCCCCCGAACAATCCTTCATAGGTGAGTACGGCATAACAGCCGGTCAATGCGGCTTCGGCCGCTGTTTGCGAGCTCCAGAAATTACTTTCGACATATCTGTCGTTGGGTGATGTGTTTAAAAGGCTTTTGTTGCAATTGCTCATCAGCAATGCGAGAAAGGCCATTCCTATAATTGATATTTTATTTTTCATCGTGCTGGTTTGATAGTAAAGAAGTTGGATCAGAAGGTTACTTTGACACCGCCGCTGAAAGTCTTCAGCATGGGGTAATGGTATAAACTATTTACGTTCACAAGGGTTTCAGGGTCATAATCTTTGTACTTAGAGAATGTCACCGGGTTTTCCGCGTTGATAAATACCGCAAGTTTGTTTATCCTCAGTGTCGACATCCAGCGTTGGGGAAGCAGGTAACTGAGTTGGATATTTTTCAACCGCACGTAACTTCCGTCTCTGAGCCAGAAATCGTTAGACTGGAAATTATCCTGGTTGCCGGTGCTTTCGGTAACGATCGGCAAACGCGCGTTTGGTCGTTCGGGCGTCCATGAATCGGTTGCCCATTCCCAGGTAGCATTGGCTCCATTGGAGAATGGATACGCAAGGTTCGCTGTCGGGTAAATTTTTATCCCGGCCACGCCCTGGAATACCGCATTGAGTGAAAGACCCTTGTAGCCCACGTTGACACCGAAACCATACGTGTACTTAGGTATAACTGTTGATGAGTTGATGATCACCCGATCATCTGCATTGATCACATTGTCCTTGTTGATGTCGTTGAACTTAAGGTAACCGGCCTTTGTGCTGTTGCTTTGAAAGGGACTCGACGCTACTTCCTCATCACTCTGAAATATGCCTATCGCATCGAGCATGTATAATGCGTTGATGGGATAACCAGCCTGTGTAATGGTGGTAACATTGGTGTTCAGGTTGTACAGGATCTGGTCATCGATGTCCACGACCCGGTTCTTGTTGTAGGAAACATTGCCAGAAACTTCGTAGTTGAAGTCGCCGATACTATTGCGGTAACCCAGGGTGATCTCATACCCTTTGTTGTGCATGGTGCCGATATTTTCCTGCGGACCTTTCAGTCCGCCTATTTGGGCGGGGATGTTTACTTCACGGAGTATACCTGTAGTTCGCTTGTCGTAGACATCGGCAGTCAGGCTCAACTTATTATTGAACAGTTCAACATCCAGACCTACATCGTAGGTGGTTGTAGTTTCCCAGGAGATGTCGCGGTCGCTGTATGCTGTTGCCGCAGCGCCGGAAGCGAGACTCTTGCCAAAGCTGTAGTTGTTTCCCAGGTTGATCGCGCTTTCATAGCTATATAACGGTACAGCCTGGTTTCCCAGTTCCCCGACCGAGGCGCGCAATTTCAAGAGGTTCACATTCTCCACTCCGTCAAAAAAGTTTTCTCTGTCGATGCGCCATCCCGCGGATACTGCAGGAAAGAAGCCCCATCGGTTGCCGGGTGCAAATCGCGAAGAACCGTCGTAACGAAAGGTCGCCTCAAGAAGATACTTGCCATCGAAGTCATAGTTGAGTCGTCCGAAGTAAGATTCAAGAACGTCTTTCGTGGAACTTCCAGAGGTGGCATAGCGTACGGTGCCCGCATCCAGTGCAGTTAGTGTGCCGTCGAGATAACCGGTCATTGCCGCATTGAATGTGCCTGAACCAAAATTATCGTAACTGCTGCCGGCCATAAGCGCAAGGTTGTGCGATTGACCAAATTTCTTCTGCCAGTTCAGTGTATTGTAGAAGTGAATATTCAGGTCCGAGAAATCGGTATTGGCAGCACGGGGCGCAGTGGCCGGGCTGTTCCAGTTGATGGCGGCGCCCGTTTTTGGATTGAAGGTCTGCACTTGTGGCGTGAACTCTTCCAGCAGTCCGTCGTATTTATCTACGCCGAACTTGATGTTGTAGTTGATACCGAACGGCAACTTGTAATCTGCAAAGGCGCTGGCGAGAAAACGTTGAACACTCTTCTTTCCGTACCCGGTATAAGCAATCATACGGGGATTTTCCCAGTTGTTGCGACCCGGGGTACGCAGCCATGAATTACCATATCTTCCGTCAGGGAGCGTATCAGTGAGGATAGGCAAGGTCCTTGTCAGGTATTGCCAGAAACTATTGTAGAAAGGTTGTGTGTACTGCCTCGCATAACCATCGAGTGTAAGACCAACTTTCAGCTTCTCGGTTACGTTTATCGAGGTGTTTAGTCCGATGGAATATTTTTTTTCATGATTGTTGGGGCCGATCATGATTCCTTCCCTGTCGAGGTAACCCAGTGAAAGACGGTATTGGTACTTGTCGCTTCCCCCTGAAACACTCACATCATGTTTTTGAATTTTGCCGTTCTCCAGGGCGATGTCGAACCAATTGCTCGCAGGATAGGTGAACGGATCAGTACTCATTCCCGCCTCGTACTCGGCAATCTCCGCATCGGAATAATCAACCGCTGTCTTGCCACCGTTTCGTTCAGCCTGATTCTTAAGCTTCATGTACGCGATAGGATCCCAGATGGCATCGGGCATGTATGTCGCTTTCTGAATACCGTAATAATAATCGTAGTTCACTTTAGATAATCCCTTGCCCGTTTTGGTGGTGACGAGGATGACCCCGTTGGCGGCGCGCGAACCGTAAATTGCGGCGGACGCGTCTTTCAGGACAGAGATGCTGGCAATGTCGGCTGGGTTCAGTTCATCCATAGAATATTCAATACCGTCTACCAGCACAAGCGGATTGTTGTCGTTGAGTGTGCCTATGCCGCGGATCCTGATGGTGGAACGGTCTACGCCGGGCTGACTATTGCTTTGATTGACAAACAAGCCGGATGTGCCATGAAGCGCATTACTGACATTGGTAATCGGCTGTCCTTCTTTATCGGTCATGTCCACCGTGGTGACGGCACCGGTAAGGTTTACTTTTTTCTGAGTCCCATATCCCACGACGACAACAGAGTTGAGCGCCATTACGTCTTCTTCCAGCACTACCACACCCACATTCGCTCCACCCACCTTCACTTCCTTCGAAAGATAACCTACCATGGAAAAACTCAGGGTGGTCCCGCTGTTTGCCTTGATGGTGAATGTGCCGTCCTTCTGGGTGGTTACATAATGCGTTGTTCCCATTATATTAACGGAGACGCCGGGCAAGGAAGACTGGTCTTTCGAGGCAACAATCTTTCCGGTAACAGTTTGCTGTGCGTACAGCGAGTGTTGCAATAAAATAAATAGAAAAAGGCAGGTCAGCATTTGCAGCGGCGCTCTGGCAAAGCCGAATCGTTTGAGGATCGGTTCCATGGTTAAAAGTTTAATAAAGAATATTGATAAATGCGGAATACTGTGTTGGCAGTGGGTTCGTGGGCTTCCCCGCCGTCAACAAAAAATATTACAGTTGTTTAAAAAAATTCGGATAGTCGGTAATGATGCCGTCAACGCCCATCGCTTTGATTTTCTTCATCTCCTCTACTGTATTTACAGTCCAGGGTTCGATGAGCATTTTGAGGTCGTGGCATTTTTTAACGAGCTCGGGGGTAACTAGTTCGGAGTTGGGGTTATAGAACTGAGGGGTGAAGGCGAGTTTGGTGAGGTTTTCTTCAAAGCTGACTTTCTTGTCACCTGTGAGAAAACCCAGCTTGACATCAGGGTAAAGGCGGTGCATCACCTGCAGCGGCCGCATGTCGAAAGATTGCACGATGAGGCGGTGACCAAGATGGTATCGTTCGAGTGTAGCCATCATCTTTTTGACAAATTCTTCCGGTACCGGTTGTTCGAAGCCATCGCTCTTTGCATCGGATTTTATTTCGAGCAGGTAATACACCTGGGGCAGGTTGTGGCTGCTGGTGAACTCCTCAACGGAGTCGATCATTTCGGACAGCAGTGGGGCGTAAGTTGACAATCGTTCCTGTTGTGGAAATGCATCGTAAGGCTTCATGCCGATAATGAATGGCCGGATGTCGGCATAGTTCATCTGGTAGAAAGTATATTTCTCACGCTGGTCTTTTGGGATCTCGCTGCCATCAGACATGGTTGTATATTTTGGGTCGAAGGAGTCGTCGTGGTAGACCAGCACCTGTCCGTCTTTCGAAACGTGTATGTCGAATTCGATGGTGTTGGCGCCGACTTCGATGCCCTTTATCATTGCGGGAATACTATTCTCCGGCATGAGTCCCCTGGTACCGCGGTGACCGACCTGGAAGAATGCAGGATACTCCCTCGGTGCGCCCGACGTATTCGCCGCTGTTTTGCATGAAGACGTATTCAATACCATGAGCGAGGCGCTGAGGGCAAGAACCGCCGGTGTAAAGAAGTTTTTCATATTTGCAGGCGTTGAATTTTCAATGAGTGTTATCTATTTGCTGTTGAGAATGATGTAAAATGCGGCAGCGATGGCGGCTCCGACAAAGGGGCCGATTATCGGCACCCAGGCGTACTTCCATTCACTGCTTCCTTTATGTTTCAATGGCAATAGTGCGTGAACGATGCGCGGTCCGAAATCCCTGGCCGGATTGATCGCGTAGCCCGTGGTGCCACCGAGGGAGAGTCCGATCGCCCATACCAGAAAGGCGACAGGTAATGCACCAAGCGAACCCAGGCCAATCGGCGTTTTCCCGGTTATGATTTCCGGGTTAGTGAAATAGAATACCACGAACATAAGCACGAAGGTGCCGACGACCTCGCTCATGAAATTGAAGAACAGGTTCCTGATGGCAGGAGAGGTACTGAACACGGCCAGCTGTGTCCCGGCCTGTTCAGTAGCATTGAAATGATCTATGTACACAATATACACGAGGAAAGAGCCGATCATGGCGCCGATGACCTGTGCGAGGATAAATGACAATACTTTCGCCCAGGCAAATTTGCCGGCAATGGCCAGTCCGATGGTGATCGCTGGATTAAGATGCGCGCCACTGTAGGGCCCGGCAACCACGACGCCAACAAAAACAGCCAGTGCCCACCCGGTCGTGATCACCATCCAGCCGCCGCCATTTCCCTTGGTGCCCTTCAGTATAACATTCGCCACTACACCATTTCCAAGGAGTATCAAAAACATGGTACCGATTAGTTCGGCCGCAAATTCAGACATAGATATTGCCGTTTTGTGAATAAATCATTAAGTCTCTGATAACATTTTCACTCTTCCGTCCATGCCTTGCATGCTCTTACTGCCTTATGCCAACCCTTGATAATCGTTTTTGTGTCGTTTGTTTTGTCTGGTTTAAAGTACCTGTCGATCTTCCATTGTTCCCGGATCTCTTCCATGTCCTTCCAATAGCCCACTGCGAGGCCAGCGAGGTAGGCCGCGCCCATTGCGGTAGTTTCCGTGATCTGCGGTCGCACCACTTCGGTGGCGAGGATGTCTGCCTGGATCTGCAATAGCAGATCGTTTGCCGTAGCTCCTCCGTCCACGCGAAGCTGTTTGATGTCGATACCCGAATCGGCCTTCATCGCTTCGAGTATTTCCATAGTCTGGAAGGCGATGCTTTCGAGCGCCGCGCGGGCGATGTGCCCTTGTGTTGTGCCGCGGGTCATGCCCACCATCATACCGCGCGCATAGGCGTTCCAGTGAGGAGCGCCCAGACCGGCAAAGGCTGGTACCAGGTACACGCCTCCGTTGTCAGGTACTTCGGCGGCGAGCGCTTCCACGTCGGATGATTTTGAGATGATCTTTAGTCCGTCGCGCAGCCATTGGACGACCGCGCCTCCGATAAAAATGCTGCCCTCTAGGGCATATTGAACCTGGTTGCCGATCTTCCATGCGATCGTCGTCACCAGCTTATGTTTAGACAGAATCGGCTGTTCGCCGATATTCATCAGCATGAAGCAGCCGGTTCCATAGGTGTTTTTTACCATTCCTTTTTCTGTGCACATCTGTCCGAACAAGGCAGCCTGTTGGTCGCCCGCTATGCCCGCGATGGGGATAGCCGCGGCATACAGCTTGGGAGATGTTTTGCCATAGACCTCGCTCGACGACTTTACCTGCGGCAACATTGCGACGGGAATGTCGAACAATTGCAGGAGTTCATTGTCCCAGTCGAGGGTGTGGATATTGTACAACATCGTGCGCGAAGCATTCGTAACATCGGTCACATGCACTTCGCCGCCCGTCAGGTTCCAGATCAACCAGGAGTCGACGGTGCCGAATGCCAGCTCACCCTGCTGGGCCTTCTCGCGAGCACCCTCAACGTGATCGAGTATCCATTTTATTTTTGTGGCTGAGAAGTAGGCGTCGATGACCAAGCCGGTTTTTTCCTGGATCAGTTTATCGTGGCCCTGTTCTTTTAACTTGTCGCAGGTGTCCGCTGTGCGGCGGTCCTGCCATACGATCGCGTTACAAACAGGTTTACCGTTTGCCTTGTCCCAGACGAGCGTAGTCTCACGTTGATTGGTTATTCCGATGGCGGCAATATTCTCCGCCTTGATACCCGCCTTCACCATTGATTCGGCGAGTACTGATGCCTGTGAGGACCATATTTCCTGGGCATCGTGTTCCACCCATCCGGGTTGTGGGTAGTATTGTTTGAATTCTTTCTGGGCCACGGAAACCGGTGTGCCGCTTTCGTTAAAAACGATCGCTCTGGAACTCGTCGTTCCCTGGTCTAAGGCAAGTATGAATCGTTTCATCATTTATCTTTTGCGGCTTTGCGTTTTCTTCTTTGCGTGAATCTTTTTTGCGCCTTAGCGTGAAATTTTCTTTTGCCTTAGCGTGAAATTTTCTTTGCCTTAGCGTGAAACCTAGTTAAACTGATCCAACCAACTCCTTCTCTCCATAAGGTTCCAGCAAGTAATTATTCGCCAGTGCGTTAAATTCCGATACCTGTGTTTCGATCCATTCGTTTCCCTGAACCAATTCCGGTGCCATCAGCCGTGCAACTACCGGTGCTGCGCGTATCGCCGCGCGCGCATCGAGGAACAACAGCCGTAACCGCCGGGCCAGTACGTCTTCCACCGTTCTAGCCATCTCATGCCTCACCGACCATATCACTTCCGCCCTGATATAAGGGAACCCATCCACCAGCAGCCGTCCCAGTTCCGGGTTTTCCTTTGCCAGAGCTATGATGCCCGATTCATCGGAACCATAAATAGAAAGGTCCGCACCGGAAGTCAACCGACCGATACTACCGTGAATGGGTAGCTGCTTAGTGCGACAATCAACCTTTTTCAGACCCGCCACTCCCATCACTTTGTTCACCGTTTCTTCCGCCATCTTTCTGTAGGTAGTCCATTTACCACCCGTGATAGTAATCAGTCCCGATTCGCTTACGATCAGTTTGTGGTCGCGGGATATTTCTTTCGTGCTGTCGGTATCTTTTTGCGGTGCGGCCAGTGGACGCAGTCCGGCGAACACACTCAAAACATCCTTGCGCGATGGCTTGCGTTTGAAATATTGACCAAATGTTTTCAGGATGAATTCGATCTCCTCTTCCAACGCCCTAGGTTCGAGGCTGTGTTGATCGAGCGGTGTGTCGGTGGTTCCGACGAGCACGTGATCGTGCCAGGGCACGGCGAAGAGCACGCGGCCATCGGCAGTTTTTGGAATCATCACGGCGCGACTGCTGTCGAGGAAGGATTTGTCGAACACGAGGTGAACACCCTGGCTTGGACGCACCAACGGGCGACTTTCTTTTAGATCCATTTGGAGGATGTCGTCGACAAAAACACCCGTGGCGTTTACAACAGCTTTACTATAAAGCAGGTATTCCTTTTTTGTTTCCTGATCCGTAGCGGTCACACCGATCACCTTTCCATTTTTCTTTAGCAATCGAACGACAGGCATGTAGTTCAAGAGCACACCGCCATTGGCATTCGAGGTCTGGGCGAGGTTGATCGCGAGACGGGCGTCATCGAACTGCCCATCGAAGTATTCGACACCTCCGCGCAAGCCCCTGATATTGATAGCGGGAAGAGAAACTTGCATTTCTTTTCCATTCTCAAACGATGACCGCCCAAAACTGAAACGACCCGAAAGCAGGTCGTACAGTTTCAAGCCGACCAGGTACTGGATCTTATCCCATAGGGTATAGCATGGAATGATAAATGATTGTTTTTTAACGATATGCGGGGCATTTTGTAGCAAGAGGCCTCTTTCGTGAAGAGCACCGTATACCAGCCCAATGTCACCCTGCGCCAAGTATCGTACACCGCCATGGACCAGTTTTGTGCTGCGGCTTGATGTGCCTTTGGCGAAGTCGGATTGCTCGAGCAATAGCGTTTTGAATCCTCTGCTGGCCGCGTCTACCGCCACGCCGAGTCCGGTCGCACCACCACCAATGATGATCAGGTCCCAGAGTGGAACCTCACTCAGTTTTTCAATCGCCGACTTCCTGTCCAGGAACGAGTTTGTTTCGTTTAGCGAGCGACTGGTTTCATTTGAAGATATTTCGATCACCAATCGAAAGTATAGCAAAATATTTATAACAAATCGAAATCATTAACTTTTTCTTTTGCACTTTATGGTATTGGCGTTGTAATGTTGATCTTTAATTTCTTGTATATTAGTCTTTGTATATATCTCTTTATGTCAACGATTCCAGAACGACATCAATCTATTCTGCAAAAATTGAAAAGCAACGGTCATGTGAACGTCGTGGACCTCTACCATGACCTGAAGGTCAGTTCGGTAACCATTCGAAAGGATTTGAAACTGCTGGAAGAAAAGGGCTTGTTGTTCCGGACACATGGAGGAGCCACTACGAACAACCCGTATACAGTCGAGCGCCCCGTCAATGAGAAGGAGAAATTGCAGGCGGCGGAGAAGATGAAGATAGGTGCGGCGGCGGCGCAGTCCATTGTTGCCAACGACTCGATCATCATCGCTTCGGGCACCAGTGTGCTTGCCTTTGCGCGAAACATCAAGCCAAAAGAGAGTCTCACGGTCGTCACATCGGCACTCTATGTGGCGTTGGAACTCACCAAGCATCCAGCCATTGAGGTATACCAGCTGGCAGGCATGTTGCGGAAGAGTTCTTCGTCTGTCACTGGTCCTTATGCCGAGAGCATACTCAGCGACTTCTCCTGTACCAAACTATTCCTGGGTGTCGACGGCATCGATTTGGAATTCGGTCTAACGACCACCAGCATCATGGAGGCGCATTTGAACAGGCAGATGATTGCCGCCTCGCAAAAAGTGATCGTCTTATCCGACTCCACCAAATTCGGCAAGCGCGGTGTCGGCCGGATCTGTGGCCTCGACAGTGTAGACCGCATAATCACGGATAGTGGCATTCCCAATCATTTTATCACCCAACTGGAGAGTTCGGGGATTGAAGTGACGATTGTGTGAGAAGAAAAATTTTTGATTCCAAGCCTTTTTAACGTCGAGTACCAAGACGGTAACAGCATTACTCCTGAGTGCCTACAAATCACCCTAATTTCCGTCTAAAATTCATTTTCAAGGAAGAAAATAATCCTGTTACTTTCCAATACAGAAGTGATTTCGCCGAGGTAATGAAGGCAACGACAGACAATTAAAAAGAAAGTAAATCGGTGGAGACGTCAGAGTCAAAACCGAGCAAAATTCTCTTTAGTGATTTAACGACCATGCGCACGGCTTCGAAATGACGCGCATTGGTAACGACGGTATCATCACCGGTAGAAGTCACCACGGCCTTATTGACCATTTTCAACTCATCCAAATGTGGCTCGTTGCGGCATAGATACTATAAGGAGGCATCTCAAGATAAAATCTGAAATGACAAAAAGCTAAAGCCGGTCCATTTGACCGGCTTTAATGATTTGAAGAAAGAAAATATTTGCTATTGGTTAAATTCAGTTGATGTTGGCGTAAGAAATTTCCAGAAGTGTGCCATCTCCCATCGAAGTCACCAACCAACGCCTACGACTGATCTGTTTAATACCTGCAGGCATATTAAGTCCGCCTGTGATTACCCTTGCAGAACTGCCATCGACAAACTGAAGGGTGCCAGTGTTAGGATTAAAACCAGTGGCGCCAAAAGTGCCGAAGGACAACGCTACATGAGAATCGGAACCTCCCATGGCAATACCAGTTAGTGTTGTCAGATTATTCTGATAAATGGATACTTCGCCTGAAGGGCTGACTTTGTATATCACAGCCTGCTTTTCGAGAAAAGGAAAACCGGTAAGAGTTGAAACTAAAAAATTGGTTCCGTTAACAATGATTCCTGTTGGTACATTTTGGATAAATGGCGGTCCTGTAGAAGTTGGATTTTGCAGGTCGGGGAATTTTGTAAACACACTGTAGTCGCCAGCTGCTTGGCGTTTGATGATGGCATTTGCGCCTGCGTCAACGATATAGATATACCCGTCTGGACCTTTAATGAGGTCGTAAGGATGACTATCATTGGGGGTAACAATATTCTGGGAGCGTACCCAGGAACCGATATCTTCATGAGGGAGGCTACTGGCGTCAATTGGCTCATCCCCTGGACTAAATGAGCTCACATCGATGCTGTATAGAAAGTCGGCGGCCAGAATGTATAAGATGCCGTTATCTAAAATAAGATTCGAAGGTCCTTCGGGCTCTCCGGAAAGGGCATTGGCAATTGCTGGTAGATTAACAATGGCATCTGATACAGTCATTTCACCGCCGCTCTTATCAAAAGCAGGGGCTACTACAACTACTTTTCCATCATTTTTGGTGGTGCCGGCCTCGGCTACCCACACATTTCCTTTCCAATCACTTTCAATGCCCATCGGCGCCTCGAGACCGCTGGCGAGTGTTGTTACTTTAACGAATGGAAGGTCGTGGTTTTTGCGGCATCCTGCCATAAGCAATGCCAGGAGAAGTAAAGGCACAAACAGTTTTCGCTGTTTGCGCAGAGCAAACCTGTGTAATGAATGTTTCATCGTTCAAATTTTTTTTATGTAATAGATTAGATACGAACTAAAAATGCTGATACATTACCGTACAGCGATTGGAGGAAGTAAAGATAAGGAGGAAGTGGAAAAAGGGATGGGCGATTATTTTATTTTTAACGGGCAAAAATGAGTTACAGCATGCCCATAGAACTTTGTTCCACGCCAGGAGCAAAAACCCGGATTTCTCCAATTCTTTCGAGATGCGGGCTAGTGATCTTATAACCCGCGAGCTATTTGATTCCGTTTATGGATTAATGGAAGGTTGTTTCTGTGTTACTTTGATCACGTTGATCTTTGGTGCCGATCTCGTCAGTGATCTAGCCGAGATAAGGAAGGCAACTGACGTCACATTGCAACGAATAAATCGGTCGGCTTTCGCGGGAAGACGCTCTACAAAACTGAATGAGAAACCCCTAAACAGTCGATGTCACATTTGAACCTTGCAGGAATAAAATCACTTCAACAACCACCCGATCACTTCCCCCATAAACCCGGCGCACTGATAGTCATTTACTCCCTGCCAGCTGGTCATATATAACGATACCATCCCCTCGCCCATCGCGATGATTTTGCCACCGCCCTTTGTCTCCGCATACACCCCGATCGGATTCTCTTCAGACGCATTGCTAAACGCGAATGGTTTGCCACCCTCCACAAGTCGTGCCCCGTGCAATGGGATGGAATACCTGACTTTCGTGATAGCCCCGGGATTGGAATGTCCACCCGAGGTTTTGTTTGGGTTGTCGGATTTGAAAGTGATATCAAAAGGTGTAACGATGTCATTTACATTTACCTGGGCAAGTGTACCCCAATAGTCCTCTTCCATCACAATAAATAACGAGCCTCCTTTCTTTAAGAATTGGCCGATCGCATCACATTCCTCGGGAGAATACTTCACAGAAGGTGAATGGATAAAAAGCAGATCGCATTTGGCGAGCGCAGCTGCAGTAATGGTTTTTTTTAGATAACCGATCGAGGCATTGTGAGCTGAAGCGTTCTTCGTGAGCTCTCCGGTCATATAATTCAATCTGCCAGTGGGGACAAGTTCCGTGGAGATTTTGTCGGCAGGGTCGCTGTAAAATTTCTGGCCATGCCCAACGTCGACAAGGATTTTCTTATCCTGTGCGAGCAGGTTTGTGCAGACGATAATCAACGCCATTAAGATAAAGAGGGGACGTGCAAGCGATTTCATGAGTAATGTTTTTAAGATGCGATTTCGGAATCGCACCGTAAACATATACCGTTTTTTCTGTCATAAGATCGGTGTACATGTCAACTTATTCACTCCTGCCGGAAGATCTGAAGGATACTCATCCCTCCGCCAGCCATTAAAATAGTCAAATGCTTACAGCCCAACCTCTCCCTCCCAATCACAGGGTCCAAGTCCCCGCACACCGGGGTAATGCACTCTGAATTTTTTCGCACCGAAGGCATCCGCCGCCGTCCTCACTTTGCCGAGCGTAAACAATCCATCTGGTGGGATGGTAAATACACCTTCGTCTTAAGTCTCGTTAGACAGATTTCCGCACTCTAAGTTACATTCAATACACCAGACCCAAGTTTGACGAAAGTATATCTCTGCTCATGAAATGCGCTTTCCTTGTGTCCAATTAAAATCACCATTCGACTTGTGTCGCCCAAGAAGCCCACGAAGTACGGTAGATTGTATAGGTAACACGATAATGACTACCTCTACGATCGCATACAAAGTCACCATCCTTATTCGCATAAGTATCGAGCTCATTCGGCAAAGTTTCCGAATAGGTGCCACTTGAACGAGTCATTGCTTCAAGCGTAAGATCTGGTCGGTTTGCCAGGGTAGTGTTTGGTATAACTCTAATATCAGTAGCAAGCTGCCCATCGCAGCTGGCAGTTGCACTAGAATGCATTTGCTCCATTACATTATCAAGTTGTGTGGCAAAAGACTGACCACTGGAGTTACCTTGTGATGCTTCATAACCACCAAGAATTACCATTCCAACCTTTGAAAACCCGTTCGCTACACCAGCGGCGATTTCCTCTTGATGGCGATCTCCAATATTATCAAGGTAAAACACGAAGCGCAGGTCCTTCTCTCTGTCGGGTACCAAATCATAGGGGCCCACACTAACATCATTAACAATATGCCTACCATCACCATTATCACCTACACAATGTGGGGGTTGAACCCAGTGGAAACCAGCTAAATTGCCCGCACCTTCAAGAGCTGACGGGTGTGGTGGATCTGAGTTTATCATACCCTGCAAGATGAACCATTGAGTATCCGTTTGATTGGAGCGTGATGTGACCACTTCGAACCCTGAGATAGCAATCTCATATCGAGCCGCGACCGGAGCCATAACTTCACTCTCAGCCAGGCGTATACTTCCATAATCTTCGCCCTGGTCCGGAGCACCCAATACAACAAGCCGGATTGGTGAATTCTGTCCCGCAAAAGACGTCATTGCTATCACTGTACCAGTATATTCATGATCAAGGATTGGAGCGTCAATTGTGAAACAAGTAGTTTGACTATTGGAAACCTTAGAACAGATCCTTACAGGCTTCGGTGCAGGATTAGGGCCAGTGTTACCTCCTACAGATATGGTCAGCTTGAATCGCACGGTAACGGGGGTGAATTCCAATAACTGACCTTGATCGACGCGTGAAACTTTCAAATCATAAACTAGACCTTTGGTGATTGGGTGGCGTATTATCTGACCTTGCGACTCAATTCTATTACATAGCATAGCAAAAAGTAGAAAGATTGCTATTAATGTAAATCGCAGTTTAAAATGTTTATGCCTAAACACGCTTGTGGGAGATACAGCCGTAAAATAGTACTGGGTTGAGGTACCAAATATTGATGATTTCATGGTGTTGTTATTTTCTGCTTGAATGTCAATCGATTTTGAATAATGGTTTTCAGGGTATCTAGTAACAAATCAGTAACAACAACGGTATTTAAGTGGAGTTGACCTGGCGCTGAAAAGCATTTAATAGTTTAGGCATAAAAAATAATTAGGGGGTGATGTAATAAAGCGGGACTAGATCGAAGGATATCCAAATTAGGGCGAGCGTGCGGTGGCCCGGGAGGGGATTTATTGAATGCCGGGTTTCGTTTATTGAATGGGTGGGGGCTCTTGACCGACTTTTTTAAAAAAATTCGGCAAAAAACTGGGACCGCCTTCGCTGCTTTGCAGCTATGGCGGGCAAGGCCAGCCTTATTCTGAAGGCGCAAATACAAGTAGCAGAAAGAGGAACAGAAAAAGGGCGAAGCGCTCTCCGCTCTGTTTCTCGCTCTGATTTCTCCGGCCTTATTCTGAAGGCGCAATACAAGCGTATTCTCCGCCCTCTTTCTCTTTCGTTGCCCGACGAAGCCTTAGCGAAGTCGGGCTGTTTCTGCCTGTTCCTGTTCCCGCCTTCGCCGAGGCTTCGGCGGGCAAGCCTGTTTCTCTTTCTGTTTCTGTTTCTCTTTCTATCTATTACTTATTCCCCTTTTTTTCTGTTAATGATCTGATCAAAGGCCAATTCGCTTGATCCTTCTCCTCGGCCGGTTTCTTTTCTCATGCCCAGCCAAACGAAAACTTTTCCGTTGTTCCATCTCGTGCGCTGAAAAGATTGGGTGAGCCGGATCCCCGCTCTTAAGATTTCTTCTTCGTGGACATAATAAGGCGCTTTTACACCATCGAGCCCGAAACGCATCATGCTGGTTTGCGGTTGAATTTTTGGAGGAAGAGGAGATGGATCACCCTCGATGATGCGCATCATGGCGCCCCGTTGCAATTGAACTTCCCGGTTAGAGTCCTTAATATGCACGGGAATGAATGGGATCCAGTTTTCGGGAACGGATGTCATGGCGAGGTAGCTGATATCGGCCTTGTAAGGTTCAGGTGCAACGGGACCGGCGGTCTGCACGAGCCGTTTGTGATATGCCAGGGTTTCATCAGCCACTTCTTTTCCCGGTTTTGCATAGCCATTGAGGAGAGGGACCCTCGTTTCAATTGCCCAAACCATATTTGCCATTTCATCGCGGATGCATACCACTTCTTCCACTGGTTCACTTTCCTGCACTTTGGGCAGCGTATTCAGCAAAAGCAAGCTGGTGTCAGCTTGTTGGTGCGGATCGACGCCTTTTATATTCATATTAAATACCGCCCACCGCTGCCAGGCATCATCCGGCCCCTTCCCCGCAGCTTCAATCCATAGCCTTTCACCAAAGGTGTTCGTGACCGTCATGCCTCTAATATTGGCGATGCTGCCGACGGACAGCTTGAATGGGAGGATGAACCAGTCATTGGCGTACACCAATCCAAATTCAATGAGCATTAATTTTCCAATGTCTGCTGCCGATGGCCTTACCGCTCCGAAATTCGTTTTACTGTCTTCAAAAGTCCACCATCTTTTATTAGGCATGCCATCAAATGATATGCTAACCGGAAGAAATGTTCGGGTAAAGGTTTCTTCCACCGGCTTTGGCAGTGGCTCGGTTTCACCAAGCGTCTGCATTTTGTTATCGATATCAAAGGAGTACCAGTCGAGGTGACCGGAATAATATTCATCTGCTGTCAATATCTTTTCCTGTCCCGCACTCGGTGCGGATGCAGCGCACTGGTATTCGAGGTAAGCAGGGTCCCAGGCGTCCTGATCCGGCTGATCATACAATTCCGTTTCAAACCATTCTATCCATTCCTTTGCCAGCTTATCCGCTTCGGCGGTTTCACCCGCATTCATGACGATTCCATCCGCAGCGCTGTTTGTGGGGTTTGCTTTCATCCACGCATATAATTTGCCCCCATCCATACAGCGTTCGCCGGCTACCGCCGTTAGCTGTTGCCACGAAGCTTTGTGTGCATAGATATAATCACCCGCTTTGTCCTCCGGGGGCAATACAAAAGCATACTTCTTTTTGTATTCAGTTACAAATCCATTCAATATCCCGGTGGATATCAACTTTAACCAGCGACGGCCCAATTGCAACCGGATGTCCATCCGCATCTGCTGTCCTTTCCACGTTAAAGATATTTTTTGTTGTTCTACTTTTGTTTCAAGTGGCATTTCGTTCGTAAATGACTCTACCGGATGATTGCGATAAGTAAATTTTGTTAGCCGTGTTGTGGCAATATGTATTTTTGCCGTTACAGGCGAGGCTGCGTCGTCACCCTGAAATTCCCCCATCTGCCATTGCTTTGCCAACATCCATAAAGCATCTTTTATTTCTGCTTTGAGTGCGCGGTCAAAATTATTTGTTCTTGGGCGGGCTTCCAGGCGGTTCCATAATTTCACGGTGGGATGTGAACCCGTATCTATCGCCTGCTTGATATTCTCTATATAAGGTTTGATGGCCATCAGACAGATTTTATTTTATCGTACACGCCATTGTTAATGGCGAGATTGGTCGAGATCGTAATCAGGAATAAGGTAACTCCCATCATCGTTGCGGGTAGCAATTGTGCAAAATCGCTTTTGTCGATCAGTTGGGGGTCTACGGCCCTTTTTTTGGCCATCAAAAATGTTTCGAGGATGGCATCTGTAACGTCATCCCATTTCCAATGGTCTTTGAATTCAGCAGGTGTAACCAGCAGCATTGCCTGCGGCGGTTCCGTGTTCGGCTGATCATAGTGAAATGAAATACCGGTATTTTCTTTTTCCCCAGGGATGATCTCCACCCATTCATCTATGATCACACCACATTGGGGTATGGTTTTGTTGAAACTTCCGGTAGCGAAATGGGCATTGTACAGAAGTTTTTCTGAATCCACGACATAGTCGCTTGGAAATTCCATTCCCAGCCATCGGTCGTTGGGTCGATAGGGAAACTGCATCGGAGTCAGTTCCGGCTCGAGAGTGTCAAGTCCATTCGTGAGCATCCCAACATTTTCAAGGTGCTGCAATTTGGCACGTACCCTGCTTGCACCATACAACCAGTCTTCCACCGGGAATTTCTTCTTTAGATCCGTTTTTAGATAGGTGAGCAGACTGGCCGAATCAGTAAATGCGTTATCGGCTTCGTCGGCATGCTGACCTTGTAAAATGAACTTAGGTAGAATGCGAACGTCATCCCCCATTAATGCCTTCGCGGCGCTGAGCAATAGCTTGATTTTCTCTTTATTCTTTTTTTCTTTCGCCGCCTGCACCAAAAATCCGTCCGCAACGAGCAACTGTTTGTCAAAACTCTTTATTACTTCTTTCAACTTCAAAGTAAGATCCTCCCTGAATGCGTCATAACGTTTCCGCTCCTCGACAATGTCATTCAGTTTGCCGTCGGGATTGTAGTACTCGAGATCAAAAGGGGTGATCTCATTTTTGACAACCGGCTCAACGGCACTAAAAAAATCCTTTAGCGTACTGATATTCAGCTTCTGCAGGTCTTTCAAGTGTCTTGAAGAGAGGCTTCAAATTTATTGACCCGAAAGTTTTCCAAATCATTCTTAAATAATGCAGGAGTCGCGGGCAAAGGCGTGGTCAATTTTGTAGAGATAATGCGCTCCATATTTTGCAGCAGGGCAAAGCGATCCTCGTCGTTTGCGAGCGCGGGATAACCGGCAAGCAGTCCCTGGTATTCCGTTTTTTTCTCTTCCCATCTTTTAATCACTTTGTCTATACGGCCCGAAAGCCCCTGATAGATGCTTCGGATACCGTCGGTTATAAAGCCAATACCCGTACCCGGAATATTGAATCTGGCCATCTCAACATACAGGTCCCTGATCTGCGAAGCATAGCTGTCGGCATCGGAAGCGACATCGGCGACGAGCGCCTGGAGCTTCGGGGAGAAAGTTTTTATCGCATTCTGCATGTCGACGATCCTTGTTGTTAACTCGACATCATCGAGCACTCCCGGGGAAAGATTTTTGTCTGTTGGAAGTGCAAGGTCCGAAGGCTCCAGGTGCCGCGATGGCAACAGGACCTGGTTCAAACTTTTTACCAGTGACGCGATTTCAAAAAAGCTGAAATGACCAGCTATGGGGGTCGTATACCTGATCTTTATTTCGGCGCCTGGATGTTTTGCAAAATTTCGCCGGACGAACTGTTCGAGACGGTCGTCGAGTTCATTCATGCCCTTTTCTGAGTCCAGGTCGAGAACATATACCAGATCGATGATATCCAGCTCCAGCTGTGGCAGCGTTACGGTGGTCGTCCCATTCAACGCTGCATCGGGGAAGGTGAAATTCACTGTACACGCGATTTTTGCGGGCGACGGCAGTAAGCCGCGCAACCATTTATTCATGGCTGGCTCCAGTTTTGCACGCGGCGTATCAGTTGCCGAAGCAACAGCACTGGAATCGAAGTGAACGGCCACGCGGTTGGTAATCGAAATGCCGCTTCTGGGCGTTTTGATAAATTCCGTTTCGGGTGGATAGGCCCCTTTGCCGGCAATATCTGTATTGGCCGCAGACTTTTCCATATTCCCCTGTACAGCCTGATGTAGGCTCTCCGCCATTACAAGATCCGACACGGCATCGTTAACATTCAACAGTGAAAGTACTTCCTCGGTTACCGCTTTAACCTGAATAGCATTTGCGGCCGGCAACTGGCCTTTGCCACCGCCAATAGGAAACCCAAACGGATAAACATTAGTACCGGTTTTTTTTACGTGTGCGATCAGTTTTAACCCGTCAATTGTATTCCTGGCTTCCACCTGCTCGATTGAAGTCGGTTCGTTCTCCGGAACAGCCGGCGTATCCTGTTTTATATTTTGTGACGCCAAAGGAAATAACATTCTCAGCGGATAGATCAGCACATCCACTTCCCCCTTGCCCATGGAATGTTTATCATGAAGCCCTCTTTCAAAACGATAGCCCAGCAAGGCGGATAAACTTTGTCCGTTTCGAACTCCTTCCAGTATAGACTGTGCGAGTCGCACGCGCTCGGATGAGATATTCACACTGAAAGGATTGTTCTCCCCTTTGCTTGCGTTGGTGAGATAGGCATTGTTCAGAATTGCCGCCGTGGTTGCCTGGTTAATGGATGGAGCATGGATAAATCCGCCGTTGGTCGGATCTTTTTGCAAAGGAGGCAGGTCGACAGAATCATTAAATATCTCATCCAATTCACGGTCCAGCGTGACGGCAGTAAGGTTTTTGTTTTCTGGGAACAGGTTTTCTACATAACCATACGCGCCGAGAAAAATTCCCTGGTTGGAAATGTTTTCATGGTTTGGATTCTGACGCTGTGCGCGACGCCTGCGTTGCTCCTGCAAGCGATAGTGTATCAGACCCTGCATCCAGGCGTCGAGCCGGTATCCACAGCAATCCAGGTGGGCGGTAAAAGCCCGCTCGAGATTCGCTGTACTCCGATCCTGTAAGAAATCTAATCCCTTGATTACCTCACTGAGGTAATAGTTGGTGAAAGAAATATGTGCTCTCAGGTCGTTCTGAATATAATCGGCGACCGTGAGTCCCGGTTTTTTGGTGATGGTTGGCGCGTCCTGGTATAAGTATTTCAGTTTGCTGTCGCCTTTAATGGTATCCGACACATAAAGCATGTCGGGTTCTTTCATCGTTTCTTTTGCGTTGGCGAAAATCTTGTTCTCGTCATAGAGTTGTATGCTGGTATTGTTGTGCTGTTCCATCAAGGCCTGGCGAAGCATGATATAGAGTAGCGCCGTGGGCGCTTTGTTTCCACCAAAATTTTCACTGAGCATTTGATTCAGTGAAACGGTAGCGAGCCATTCAAGATAATTTTTATTGTCCGCTGAATATTTTCTTACAGGGCTAGTTTCGGATAAAGGAACATCATCGATCACCGGTCCCTGTAACGGATTCTGTTTGGTGAGAAAGAACTTTGATAGAATAGGAATTTCTTCTGTTGTATCCACACCCCAGGCTGCCAATAGGCGTTTTGCATTGCTTTGAAGAAATTCTGCAAAAGCCTCTGCAACATACGCATTGAAAGAGAACTTGCTCGCATTATAAATGTGGGCCGCTCCTTCGGCATAACGCTGATAGAATTCAACAGAAGATCCCTGCAAGGCGATGATATCCATCACCTGTTGATAGGGGTCTGTTGTTGCTTTACTTACATGAGCTACGTCTTCCGACATCCGGGTCCAGTCAATATCAAAATTTCTCAAAACCCCGTGCAGTAAGTTGAGATATTTTGACATTGACCCTGCCGGGTGAAGAAACACCCCGAGATTCGGCTCTTCGGTAAACTTTAGTTTTGAATAAACGGTAGTGGGTAAAATGCCATAGGGTTGCGCGCCTATGCGAATGGCTGGGATACTGCCGCAACCTAAAACGTATTCGTTGAAGAATTTTCGCGTATTGGTAATGTCTTGTTCAGTGAAGACCTTTCCCATCATCTCTTCCATAAAATAGCCGAGTGTTGCCGGCCATAGACAAGTATTCATCGCCCGAGCTTCTCCCATGTCATTGCCGCCGGCATGGGGCACCTGCTTAAAAAAAGTGGAGTCAAGGCCGAGCGCTTCTGTCACCCATTGGCCATCTTTCTTCTGCCAGGAATCTGTGGTGTCCGTGAAAAGATCTTTGTCGTTAAACACCACTTCATAGCTTTGGTCGGCATTATCAAAGCGGGAATAGCCTGAGGGTTCCTCTGTATTGTTCGTAGCGGCGCCCTGCGGCATTACACTGAATCCCTTTTGACTCAAATAATGGTGCTGAAGAAGTTCCTGCAATTGCTGGCTGCTCACAGTATCATTTGTGGTCATGGAAATCCCGAGCACAATAACCTTATCGAATCCATCGATGATCTTGCCTGACAGCATGTCATCCTGAAACACTTTCATCGCCATTCCCTTGTCCTCGGCTGCATTAAAATCGGTCAGCCAGTTTAATCCCTCATTCATTACCAGGTTTCCTTCCGGCGTTGCATGTATCTGATCGGCTTTGGGAAGAGCAGGATCGATACCCATATCGAGTGAGGACGGAATCGTTTTACCCGTCTTGATGAAAACGCGCTGGCGCAGTTTATTGTAGCCCATCACAACAAAACGGTCCGGCAGCAGGTTTGCCTTTGGTGCTTGTGTCCAGGACGAGCTCGCCGCATCGACGGTATCATCTGCGGGGAATAGAATAAACGAAACACTAACCGAAGTAGTTTCCCTTCTTGATCCCGCAGGTGGTTTCGCTTCGATATTTGTCGGCTCATATTTTTCCAGGACCTCTTGCGCAGCTGCGTTACCGAGTTTTGCTTTGAGAGACTGAAAAGCATTTTGTTCTTTCACCGTGTCTCCATCGGCAAGCCACACCTGTTTCCAAAATTCTGTCGCTGGCGTGATCGTAGCGGCAGGTAATGGCTCGTCAGTCAGGATCGTCAGGATCAGATCCTCAGCTTTTGGCTTCAGCGGTTTCTCTAACTCGTTCAGTGGTTTGTATTTCTGATAGATCCACAGTGCCCGACCTGAACCAAAACTCGCCACCAGCGCTCTCCACGCTGCTTTTTGTTGTTCTTCGATGCCACCGGCCTGCCAGATGCCTGCCCAGAAATATTTTGCCTGTTCAATCTCAGATTCGGTCAATATTTCCTGGAAACTATCCACTACGCAATCGTCAGGGTAGATCCGTATCCATAATTCATCGTTATTATTTATTTTCTTGAACCTGGTCTCCATACGAACGGGAAACAACAGGATTGGTGTATCGTCCGGCAAATTTTCAATCAGTTCTGTTGGGTCTGAAAGCGCTGCAAACCTGCGGGAGAGATCGGCGTCCGCGGCCGTCATTTCCTTCGTTTTCCCCTGGAGTAAACCCACCTGTTCATTCAATGCTTGTTGATCTGCTTCCAGTTTTGCCTGCAGCTGCAGATATCGGTCATCTTGTCCGCGGTTCACCCTGTTCAGTTGGCGCAATGCTTCCTGTGACTTTTGCAATTTTGCCTGTTGCCTGGTCAGTTGATTGCTGGTCTCCTGCTGCTGCTGCCTCGACTTTTGCAACTCATCCTGTAATGTTTTGAAATCACTCATCGCTGCGGTTTTATGTGGGGTTTGCCTGCAATAACATTTTTGATCCGTGAACGGCCACCATCATCGGCACCTGGTATAGTATATAAGCAAGCTGTGCAGAGTCGGTACCCGTGTTCCAAAAAGCCTGCTCGTCTTCCGGGTGATGTTTGTCTGCTTCATTCGGGTTTACTGTCGGTGCCGGCACGATGGGAAGGTTTTTGTCTATCGCCAGGCATTTACCCGGTGCTGTGCCTGTATTGTCCCATGCCAGTTTATTCCAATTGTAGAGTTTGGGTGCTTTCGGATCTTTGTCCTCTTCGTCGAGGCCAAAACGTGCTTCGCCGGGTCTTTCTTTAAGCACAAAAAACCATCCCGGGTCATCTGTCGTTTTTTCTCCTCCGAATACTTCTGTTGCGGTAAGATTGAATCCAAAGAAATAGATATCGGGTCCAACAACGGCTTCAAGCATCGGGGTGAGCATTTTAGTTTTTGGCGGATCTTTCTCTTCTTCAGTAGTAAGTTCGACCAGGGTCCGGTTGATCGTTGCGTCGAGCTCACCGTGTTTATTTTTTACCCAGGCCGACTTCTGTGCGTATAACACAGTATTCGGATATTTTTTCAACAATTCACCACGAATAACCAATACGACCGGGGGCGCCTCATCGGCCTTTATTCGATTGTTTTGTTGACCGAGATTGGAATGCTTTGACCAGGTATGCATTTCTTTCAGGTCGCGCAGGGATTCCTTTTCATCCTTCGGCGGCGGATTGCCGGTGTATACACTACTTACATCCCAGAACTGGCGAAAATAACTTCCCCGCTGGTCTGTAGGATATTCTCTCCATAATAGTTCCCTAGACATCTCATGATTAAGACCGGCCATATAGGCTTCAATGAATTTTTCATTCATCTCCAGCAGACAAATGCTGTTGTTTTCAATCAGGTTGATATTTGGAAGGAATAAGTCCGGAGATAAAATACTAAGAGGAAGGTACATGGGCAGATCAATCTTCGGGTATTTCATCACGGGAGCAAAATATTCACTGATCTGATCGCGGAACGATGGAGGTAGATGGATATTTGCCAGCGTGCGGTGCGGAATTGTTTTTCGCGGATCGAGTGCAGTGTGGATATTTTCAGCGAGGCGCGATACATCCAGTCTAGTTTTCACTGGCTCGGCGAAGTCGACTGAAACAAAACTGTACACATCTTTCAGTGCTCGTTTAAACTTAACTGCTTCGACGCTATCGGTGGTACCGAAATGGACCGCCGGGGCCGTCGCGCCGGGTTGCGTGATGGTAAAATCCGGGCTTTGGGGTAATGCGTCCACAGCAGCCGGTGTCTGATTGGTTTCGTTTGTTTGTTCGAAACTGGTCAACTGCTTATACCATCTTTGCATTAACACATAAGCAGCTGTAAAAATCACAATAAGAAAAAGCATCAATACTAAACCCGCTCCACCTGTGAGTATTACTGCGAGTAATAGCGTGAGGGCGCAAATCAGCGGGATAAATCTTGACGAGGGCTGACGCGTGAGCAGGTCTTTGATAAAGGCCGGAATATTTTTGGGAGCAAGATTTTTTTCAAGATCTGTCAATTTGATCGCACCTGCGGGAGCGGTTTTTGGTGGAGCCGCAACAACGGTTCCTTCAGCGAGCCTGGTCACCAACGATTCAGGTTTTAGAGCGACACCATTATCCATCCGTTTAAGAAATGAACCACGTGGTCGGGTGACCTTCCTAAAAGCAGCCGTGGTGGCCGCATAGGGAATCGTGCTATTCTGAACCTGGTTAAAAACTGTTTTTCCGTCCAGAACAATTCTTTTCTGTACAGGCGCTGTAAAAAGTATTTTTTTATCAGCGCTCATGGTGGTGAAATGCTTGCTGTAAATAAAATCCGACACTTCCATGGCAACCTGCGCGAGTAGTATGATATGGTTGATCGTTAATACATCGCCTAACTGTTCCCAGGCCGCCTGCATATATTCTTCCTGGTGTTTTTTAATGATATTAGTCCCGAATCCCGCTGGAACTCTGAACCGCGGATCAAGATTTAATTCATGGATCCAGTTGTTGTTATTGGGAATGTCGGTGCCGTCCCGTTCTTTCAATAACCGGCTCACGGCCGCATGCCATCGTCCATACAACGGTGAAGTGATGATCGGATCCGCATCTCCGTCAAGATTGATTTCTGTAGGATCCAATGCCTGGTAATCGTCTTCAAGGTTGATCCTCGCGGCCATAGCCACTTCAAACGGATGAGGATATGGATGTTCGTCCCATTCGTCAAATTTATTGAATTCAGTCTGGTCCTGAAATTCTTCCGGAATACGAAGTGCACCTCCCAAGCGGAGTATACCATTGAGGTCGGCAGGGGTGTTTATTGGCGGAAGATTGGAGCCCGGGTGGATCACATCCATATCGCGAATGCCCACACGACTGTCTGCAGGCTTAGGTTTCAGCAAGGTTACCAGGTACTCGAAATCTCCGGTAGTTCCGGTTCCGAAATACCAGCGGTGATAGTAAGGAAATTGACTTTGCCCTTTCCACGCACTCTGATTCGCAGGCGTGGCAGCGGGAATTTTCAAACCAAGACCCGTCAATCTGCCAGTTTCAAAAGTTGGTATTAAGAAAGCACAATAGGATTTGAGTGGTTCAAGTCTGCGGGGACAAATGATCCGGCAATACCCATTATCAGGATCTTCTTTCAATGCTTGTTGAAGGTTCGGCAATACCGCTTCCTTTTTCCTGTTTTGGCTGGCTGATCCTGCGCCCCTTAAATCTTTGTTCATGTGCACATGTGCCCAGGCCCAAAGTTGATCGTACGCAGGAAACACGTCTGTAGTATTGACACCAGGCTTCAAAGTAAAAGAAGGCAGCGGCTGATCGATAGCCATTTTATCATTGACGAACTCCACCTTGTCTTCGAGTACAACAAGAGTTAACCATGGCCGCAGATAATTTCCGCTCGATGCCGCCGGTGTATAGCGCCACGCGAAGTCTTCGTCATAGAATTCGATGTAGGGAAAGTAATTGGGTTCGAAATTGGTAATGCCATTCCGGGGTTCCATTTTTATGATGGCCTTGTTTTCGATCCCCTGTATATCGCCAGGACCATATATCTGAACCGGATGTTTATTGCTCTGATTGATCTTGCTGCCATCGGCTTTTTGAGCTTCAACACCCAGCTCAACTTCGATCACCGCGCGGAGCTTCACCCCAGCGTCACTTTCACTATTAGTAATGTTGTTTGCCAGTCCGTGCCTGAGCCATGGTAAAAAACTGTATGTGTTTAAAACTTTCATACTACGTTTAATTCATAATCTGGAATAATATGGAGCTCTTTTTTCAAATTCGGATTTGCGGCAATCTGTTTATTCAAATAATCATTGGCCATGGCCTCACTGCTGAAAGCAGACAGGCTATCGTATCTTTTATTATCGGACTGGGTTGCTACGGTATAACCTTCGCCCTTCATAGCAGGCTTATCTACAAAAGGCTGTAGTTGTGATTTTGATTTCATGGAAAGAGCAGACTTCTTGACTGAACTGCTCTCACCAAACACGCCCATTATTATACCTGAAGGTTTGTACAATAGTGCATAGGTGGATGGATCCTTGTCAAGAATCAACGTTTCATACTCGATCGACCGCATCACCATGGTACCCGTTTGCGCAGATGCTTGCCCGGTGGTTAGTTCAACACCGCTTTCCATTCTTTGAAAAGAAGGGAGAGATAGTTTTTCGGCATCATCCATATTTTTATACTGCGCCCGCGCGAACAGTTCTTCATGTTTTGCTACGTTTAACGGGAAACCGTTACAAGAAGCGGAACTGATCCTGATCATCCTGACATCCCCCGCAGGTTGATTGCCGATCTTATCGACCAGCAGGTTCAGCGGCAACAATTTCTGACTGATGACCAATGTTCCAGCTGGGTGAAGAACGAGTGTGCCGTCAGCTTCGTCAATTTTGCGAAGCGATACCAATAAGTTGGATGATCGCGGAGGATTCGCTTTCCACTGATCCAGTTTATTCAGTTCATCGATAAATTTGGGTAAGATGTCGATGGTCGGAAGTGTAGTATCCGGCGCCTCGCCCCAGGTGATATCAAAACTCACATTAATGTCCGGGAATACCGGAACCTTAACCTTGCCTGATCCCTTGGCACGCCAGAGTCCCGGACCTTCAAGTGAAAAATCCAATTGAATGCTCAAAAGGTCCAGGCCAAATACTTCGGCGCTTAAGCCTGCAGTAACCTGGACAATAAAATGAAAGGGAGAAAACTGGAACAATGCGTCAAACCCAAGGAAGCCGGTTACGTTGCATTCACTGAAACCATAGCGCAATTCAATTCTTGCACCGAGTTGCACGGTATTGGAAGTGACGGCCTGGTAACATTCCAGTCTGAGTCTTTGCACCGGGGTACTGATTATCGTGATCGACAATCTTTTCAGCACGCCTAGTGCGAGAGGTGGCGGAGTAAACTGTGGATGGAAACCGCCCACGCTGATTAAAAAAGTTGGATTATCGCCCCATTTCATACGAACAGCCATATCTCCTTCCAGCGGACTGAACAAAATATATGATTCGTAAAGGCTGGCGTCGAAGGTCAACATCTGTTTGCCAAAATCGATGGTGCCCAGGAAATTTACCTGGATATTTACGAGCGCAATATGTTCTTCTGGCAAAGCGATACGTAACACCCCGAGGATCGCAATATTTCCGGGAATTTCGATGATAACACCCAACGAAAGACTGATCAACGTCGGAGTTCCCCAACCAGCTTTGGCCATTGGTCCGATAAGAAATTTGCCGGGATAAGGTGGGAAGATCGTTTTGAGATCGCTGATAATTCTCGCGGCATTGGCAATCACATTCTGGGGGAACATGATGCTGTTGATGGCACCCGTTCTTACTCCCTCGCGAAGCGGATCCAGCAATACCGTTCTGTTGAGGCCAAGCAGGCCGCCCAACCCGATCAGGGTAAATCCAAAACTTAGTTGGATCGGCGGTGTAAATTCTGCTGTGATAATGATCAGTAACGAGAAGCCCGAGCTGCCGTCCGGCATACGCGTAGATATCAGCGCGATGGCTTTTGCTGAAACGAGATAAAGAATATTCAGCTCCAACGCGCCTGCATATTCTCCTTTGTCGAAATCGAAAAAAAGGTATCCGCCTCCCGAGATGACACCAAGATCCAAAGCCAGTCCAATTCCATTCGGTGGCTTGAAGCGGATCTTCATATCAAGCGGGCCAAACGTACCTTTTGTATCGCCAGTGAATTTTGTATCAAGTTCGATGCCTATGCGATCGACCGTTGCAGCGAAGGGTCCCAGCGTGCCGGTAAACCCCACCGATGTTTCCAGGGCCAATGTGGCATCAGGTAATATTTTTAAAGCGATGTATAAAGCATTGAGATCGATCGGTCCGAGCTTTTTGTGAATGGGCAGTTGCACTTCTACGCCTCCGCTTGCCTGCACGCGCATTCCTTTATCCATGTCCCATTCCAGTCCGAGATCGAAATTGGCTTCAATGTTCGCTCCCGATAACAGACTGCCGATGAAACTGTCTGCATCACCGGTGCCCAGTTTCACCGTTCCCTGCACCAGGTTTAAGAAAAATACCGGCACCACGGAAGCCTTGCCTGCACCTGCATCCCATTTTACCTGCAATGCGATCCCCATCTGAACATCTTTGGCCGAGATCCTCAATAGATCGTTACCACCCAGTATGTCAAACGGCTGCGCAGCTTCGTTTCTGTTAACAAACAGTTTCAATTCTCCGGAAACTTGTTGTCCGGCCGGTGCTGATAATTGAATGGAAAGCGGAGGGCGCCATTCAGCAGTTACACCGCCGGATATATCGAGCTTTGGCGAAGCCGTGAATGCCCACTGATCACTAAAAGACTGTCGAACGTCGTCTCCCTTGTGTACTACGATCTTAAATTCGATCTTTAATCCGGTGGGGGCTCCTGGTACAGTGCTGATCAGGAAACTGCCGTGGCGCATGAAAATGCTGCCTGCATTATTTCCAATTTCTATTCCTGATTCACCGTCAAAAAATTCAGAATAGATATTAAAGAATGCTGTTGGGTCAAATGCGTTTCCCCCCCAGCCAATTGTATCGGTAAAATGTTTTAATGGGTTTTTTATCAGACCGCTGAACCGTTCGAGGTGGAGTTCCTTTTTTACAAATCCGGTACTCAGCGGATCTGCGGCTACCGCCGGGGTGAACCCCCAGTCTACGAGACCGATGATCTTAAATATGAAAAGAATATTAGCGTCTTTTTCTTCGATAGCAGAGAGGATGATCTGGTCAGCTATCTTTTTTGCAAAGCCGGCAACAAAATTCTGTGCTGATGTTCGCTGCGCGGCGTCCGGAATCGTAGCAGGTGTTATGGCCCCATTGAGGGTGGTTTGCAGGTTGTTGATCACTGAAAAATGAGTACTCAGTTTTTGCCCGAGTCTTGTAAACTGGATTAAGAGACCCGCTGTATTTCCGGTGATCGCGGCAGTTTCAAGGGCGGCAGCAATGTCATTGAGTTCTTTCGAAGAGCCCGCTGCATTTTTGAGCAGATCCGCGACCGCGGGCAATTTGATCACTGCCTCAGGTAAAGCGGTCCCCAGGCTGGCGGCAGAAAAGTTATTGAACACTCCTGATCCCTTTGCGAGAGCACGGCCGATCCAAACGGCCACTTGTATAATTGTTGGAACTTTTGCCATAGAAAAACTGTCTTTCGCCAGCTGTTGACGAACTATGAATTATCCAGAACTTTTTTTGCATCAACTTTTCCTTTGCCGAAACTATTCGCCGGCAGCGTGGTCGGTGGTGTTGTAGTTCTAATAAAAGTTTTTAGTTTCTGCATTATCTCATTGGATTTGAGCGTCTTGGTTTTTTGAAGCATGAGCGCGACCACTCCTGCAATATGTGGCGCCGCCATGCTGGTGCCGCTTTTATTCAGGTATTTAAATCCGAGCATCGTTTTAATCAATTCTACCGGAAAGTCGTGGTTCGCACTTTTCGCTGCGTTGACCGCAAGGCCCGGAGCCGCGATATCCGGTTTTTCCGGCAGAACATTTGCGTTGCCTGCGTATTTTACAAGTGGTCCCTGAGAAGAAAAATTGGCGATAGAACCGGAAACGTCGTCATAGGCTGCAACAGTAACCACATTTGCTGCAGAGCCCAGGCTCCCGATAGTATTCGAATCCGTTACATTCACTCCAGGGGGGCAGGATTGGCACCAACGAGTACTTTGAAATTCTGACCATCGCCCTGATTGCACCAGACATTTAATACTGTGTTTGCGGGGCCGTCGATTTTTATAGTGTAGGTCCCAGTGTTGTGGTCGTCTTTAACCGGATTTGTTGTTAGCGTAAAATTGTTCCTGTTAATGGCTGTGCCTCCGGCCGGCGTTGCCGAAAGCCTTGATTTATGGACCAATTGAATATGATTGACTTTATCATCGATGCTAGCGTCGCCAAGCGCCATAGGAGTCGTGAAAGCATTTGACCCAGGTAACTTCACCGAAAATTTAACCTGCGCGGGGGCGATATTGCCGTACCAAATTTCGATATCCCTGCTTCTGGTAGTAGATTTGGAGACACAGGTTCTCTTATTTTTTTTAAAGGTTCGTTTATCGTCAAACTCAAAGGGGACGTCGATTGATCCGCCAGAGGGAATGGTAATGATCGCATGTTGCCTTTTGTTGGATGCATTGCCTGCTGCGAAAACACAGGCCTGGCCCACAGACTGGTTGAAAGTTTTAGTAAGAAATACTTCGTCTTTCTCCATCCCGTCATGAGGTCCCATGTCCGAGCCTATACTACAGTTTATTACTACGGGCTTTACCGGAGATAATGATTGGGCTGTTTTTAAGATGTAAGAGACGGCATCCTCAAACTGTTTGATGGCGGTAGTTACCGGTGGCGGAGTTTGTAATGCCAGAAGTTTTACCATGATAATGGATGCTTTCGGTGCAACGCCTACATATTCAAATCCCGAGCTTCCGAGGAATTCCACGGCACGGCCATCACCGGCAGCGATAGACGCCACGTGGGTACCATGACCCACGCAATCTTTATGACGAATCGGTATTGCAGTCGGGTCTTTGTTAATCACCTTGTCGATCATCTCATCTTTGTACTCGACGCCATAGGTTTGTGTACCTGCCAGCAACGAAACGTTGGGACTTTGTTCGGCACCGCGTTTGACCAGACCCTGGTCCCAGATCCGAAGTATGCGTGTATTGGTGGCAGTTTTAAGAAATACGGGATGTTTGAAATCAATACCGGTATCGATGATTCCAATGATGACATCCTCGCCGGGGCTCGGAGAGAATGCCCCGGTAGCCTTATTTACGTCCCATATAAATGGATGGGCAGGATCAGCATTTTTCCGCGCATTGATTTCAACGGTACTGCCATCCAGGTTCAGGGTAGGCTCCTCACCATAATTCATTTCGACGATCTGAGGGTTGGCACCGATCGCTTCCAGGAAATCAAGGTCCACCGTTGCCTCGACGTATTCGTCGTCTTCCGGCACGCCTATAATCGTTAATCCATTTTCAACTATTGTAGCCAGGCTGCCCGTGTACCTGATTTCCGCGGGAACAATATGGGTGCCTTCGGGCTCGAGTATGGGATGAAGCCATCCGGGGTCGTCCCTTCCGTTTTCCAGCAAATATTGATAGTTGGCAAATATCTCCCTAAGACCTTTATCCATTTTTGACAATGCGTCTGGCATAAGGGTGCAATTTGAATGTGATATGTATTGGTGGTACGTTGTACGGTATTTATCCCGTAATCTTTTCGGAGGGATGTGGATGGCTTTTCAGGTCCTTTTTAAGGGATGCTGATTACCGAAATGTCGTACGCGTGAAGTATTGGTCAGTCTAATGTAAGAAGGAAAATCAGATAAATACTACTTGTCGAAAAAATAATCCACTCCGCGAAAAGGCTGGGAAGTTTTGGAAAAAGGATCAACCGGCCTGTTTTGAACAATAAAACAGTAGAATTTTTTTATTCGACATTGAACAGGATTTTATCGTCAGAAGATCGGGGTAAAATAGATTACCCGGCCATCAAAAAAAGCCTACCTGATGCGAAAATAATTATTCATTGAAGCGTCATCCATGAATCTCGCAGGCGGCGCTACGCCAAAACCACCGCTACCGGGAAGAATTACGTACCTCAAATCCAGTGTGGGCACTACGGTACTGTAGATATTTGGTACCGTTGCTGCGGCATCGGTTACAATAAAAAAATAATAAATGCGAAGGTGACCTTCGTCGAACGCAAATGTTACATTGATAGTATATCCCCCACTGAAAGATCCTATCTGAAAAGGAAGTTGTGTCCACTGATTGGGGCTTGCAAAATTAGTGCTGGTCTTTAGATAGACCATCACGATTCCTGATTCAAAAATGCGCTGCGTGATCGTATCTACCTCGATCGTTGCGACCCTTGCACCAATGCCCAAATTGCCACCGCCTTCGGTTGGAACGGTCCAGTATCCAGTTCCAAAATCCGTGTTGATAAGGTGAATGGTGTCCGATATATAAAGGGTATTCCCGTCAGCGCCGGGGGCTCCGTCTGTTCCGTTAGTTCCGTTGGTACCATTTGTGCCGTTGGTGCCACTAGGGCCCGTATCACCTTTTTTTGTGCATGAGAAGGTTGTAATACTGATAATAATAAGACAAATGCCGATCTGAGTCAGGAGTCGTGACATGGTTAAGTGGAGTTTGGGTGCCAGAAGATAAGATTTTTCAGAACTCTGACCGACTTTTTTTGAAAAAAAGTCGACAAAAAACTGGCCCTATTCTGAAGGCGCAATACAAGAAGCAAAAAGAGAAAGAGAAAGAGAGTAAGGCGCTCTGCGCTCTGTTTGTCGCCCTGATACCATTCCCGCCTGTTCCTGTTTCTGTTCCTGTTCCTCTTTCTGTTCCTGTTCCTGTTCCTGTTCCTCTTCCTGTTTCTGTTCCTGTTCCTCTTTCTGTTCCTGTTCCTTTTCCTGAAAACGATGAACCTTCCCAAAATAAAAATCCCGCACAGATTATGCGCGGGATGATGGATATATTAGTAGGTTAGTATAAACTAAAATTACACTAAAGAATCAAATTATTTACCCGACATTCAATTCTGTGCAAAGTATGTGGATACTCACCTTGGCTTAACTTTTTACGAATGCTGAGGATGAAATTTCGATCAACCGTACACAGCATTTCAAACGAACAATCTGTAGTGCGATGTTTCTTCTTGCTGCGCAAGTTGAGTTCAACCCATACTCATCTGAGATCGGATATCCTGTTCGCCATCCAACCGCTGCAAATTCGCCGGCTCGACCGATTCCTAATAAGTCAACATTACTACCAGCATTGAAAATCAACCAGCTACCCATTCTTCCGTTACGTGGCATAAAGGTTGAAGCAATTCGGTATGCCACACATCGTAAAACAAACTATCGCCATCAACGCCCAGCCGGACAAAGTTTGGCAGGCCCTGACCGACCCCGACATCACCAGGAAATATTTTTTCAATGCGCGCGTCCTTTCTAATTGGACACCAGGGTCACCGATCACCTTCAAAGGCAGACTATTCTGGCTGATACCCTTTACGATGACCGGGAAGATCCTGGAGATCGAACCTGGCAGGCGCTTGAAATACGAGCTGCATAATGGCAAGGGTGAACGTCAGTCAACGTCTACAGTGACCGATACGCTGGAATTACGCGATGGAAAAACCGTTGTCAATATCACCGATGACGTAGGTCAGGGTGAAGGGGCACAGAAAAGATATCACCGTTCGGTGAAAGGTTGGAAAAAGATCCTGAAGGGGTTAAAGGAAACCGTCGAACAACAATGAAATAAATTTTCACTGTCTCACTCATTTTATTCACAAACATCTTTTTTAGCTATGGCAGAGGAGAAACCGTTTAGCATGGGTCGTTAGGACAAGAAATCAGTTTAACACCTGACCCAACTTATTAGCAGCCGCCTTAATCTGCACCCAGTCTTTATCGATTTCCTCGGGTGTAAGCAGGTCAAATGGCACGAAATTTCCCCGGGCAATCCTGTCAAGCCCCCGAAAGGGCTGACCTGCTTTCCAGGTGGCATTAGCAAAACGCTCGAATAATCGCTTGTCATTGTTACTGATTTCATCGTTTATGATAGATTGCAACACCTCCGACGGGAGCTTGTTTTGCGCCGTGGCAAGAAAGCTCAGCCCACATTCCAATGCATATAAGCCAGCTATGTTCGTGGCGATTTTTTCTTCCTTAGGTGTTTTCAATATAACAGCGCTGTCTTCTCCGGGCCTTAGGAAAACGGGAACCTGTTGTTGCTGCGATTGATAATAAGCCGCCTCCATGTGCTCTGCCATTTCCAGGGCAAAGCGTTCATCTTTTAACAACCTGCCGATCTCTTTCGTTTGCCTTTCCCGGATAGAATCTTTTACATCCTGCAAGGCTGCGGATAACTTTACCGATGCGCTTTTTATCTGGTCATAATCTTTTTCTATTTCACCCGCGGACAACAAAGACGCGGAAATAAAATTATCTCTTGTGATTCGATTCAAGCCCCGGAAGGGTTGACCTGCCTTCCATGTTGCATTGGCAAAACGGTTAAGTACCAGCGCCTCGGTGGAATCCAGGTCGTCTTTCATGATCTTATCCAACCACTCTACCGGCGTACCACGTTTCTGCTCCATCAAAACGCCTATCCCGCATTCCAGTGCGTAAAATGCCGCGATATTGGTGGCTATCTTTTCTTCTTTCAACCTTCTTCGAATTGATAATGAATCGGCATTGGCCGGCAAGAAATCAGGCGCTGCCTGTCCCTGCGACGCATAGTAGGCTTGCTCGAGGGATTTTGCCATTTCCAGGCTAAAGCTGCTGTCCTGCAGGAGACCGGTGATTTTCTGGAGCTCGCTGTTTATTCTTTGCTCTTGCGCCAAATCGGACTTATCACTCTCCAGACAGGAGGAGCAAATTAAAAGCACTGCAATACTGCATATGACCGAAAGCTTTTTCATTCTGGTAAATTGATGGATAGCGAGTAAGGTATTAAAAAGCCCGCAAATATTGCCAGGGTGTAATGATCCCTCGATCCATAGCAAATTGACAAATCCCTCACGGATCAATATTTCGACTGTCTCTGCGGCTGGTAAGAATTCCTGGAGGGCGGTTTCAGAAATTCCTGGATTGCAGTGAGGAGTTCTTTATCGTTTCGCGCTACCCTCACCTGCTTACTGCTTATTTGAAGATTGCTCCTTGCCAGTTTGCTGGCATAATCAGAATAATACACGATGAAGGGCGCATCTGCTTTCGACTGAATTGCTAACACATAATCGAGCTCTTTCAGATCACCAGCGGAGTTAACGGCATATACAATTAGTTGCCCCTTGCTTGCCAGGGCCTTGGAAATTGCGTCGATGTTATTAGTGAGTGTTATACTGGCTCCTGACGACTCGACGCGCTCGCGCGCAACACCGGTCGCTGATGTGTAAGTATCATACCATAATATTCGATTGGTCGTATTGCCTGAGGTAGAACAATAATTGCTAACGGCAGTTGTTGCCTGCGATACACCCAATTTAGATGCCGCCTGATAGTCTTCGCATGCCTTCGAAAGGTCATTCGTAAGACGGTATGCCTCGCCTCGCTTGTAGTATGCACTGGCCAATGTATTTTGCGGAGCCGATTTCATCTGAATTATTCTCGAATAATCCTGATTGGCATTCGAGTAGGATTGCTGGCTATATTCAATTTCAGCTTTACGAAACAGCGACTGCACATCGTTGGGGTTGATGTTGACAGCTGTCTCATAATCGCGAAGTGCTTCATCCAGAGCCTGAAGTCGCTCGTTGCTTTGCCCCCGATAAAAATATGGAAGTGCATCCTTCGGATTTAATAGAATCGCAGTATCATAATACAACAGGCTTTGACGGTAGTCCCCGGCATTGTATCGTTCCTGTCCCCGACTGATCAACCGGCTGGCACGTATAGCAGGGGTCATCTTGAGATAGGTACTCGTGTCACGAGGCTGTACTACCGAAGTATCCGGATTTTCACCGTTCGGAGGAAGGCTTGTTGGCTCCGTGGGTCCGGCGGGCTTACTAACATCAGGCCCTTTGCCTTTGGTAGGCTTCGGAGCAATATTTTGGCTTTGGGTATAGACCCCGACAAACACATTGATGCCAGGCGTTTTTGCAGGGGCCGACAATGTCCTGATCGGCGCATCTTTTTTGAGAACGTTTCGAATGATCGTCTGCAGCTGCCTTGTTTCCATGGCAAACGAAGTATCGTAAAAGGCGAGGCTCATATTGGATTCTGCCTGACTGCTCTGAACTCTTGTCACTTCAAAATTTGCCGGCAAAGCCTGTTCAAGGGAATCCGCAATAACTGCACCACCTGCATCTGAGCTAATGATCGAAACGGGTACGGCACGCGGGGCGATCGCAATAATCGTATCACTGAATTTTTCAAAGGGTAGTGAATCATAACTGGCAACAGTTAATGAATTGGTATCTGCAGAAATCCTGAAATAGACCTGATCACTGCTATCGCGCACTTTTATATTTCGGAATAATATTGAAGTATCAGCAGTAAAGGCAATGCGCTCCGCATCGTCACCCAAAATGAGGTCTGCATACAATGTCCTGGGGCGATCGAGCTGCTGGGTAAAGGAGAGCGACTTGTCGACCGGAGAAGTTGTTTTCCATTGCAGCAGTCGGGACGAACGTAATGCGAGTAAAGTGAATATACATGTTGCGAGCACGACCAAAATTGCCAGGGCCTCCAGCAATAGCTTACGTTTTGCGGGACGGGTAGCAAAATCCTGAAAACGATCTAGTGTTTCCGCTTTGCCCGTCTTTCCGGGACAAGGCAGCATGGAATTCTCGCCCCGATCAAGATAGATCTTGTGTGCGGCATCAACCTGATCACTATCGAGCAAATGCTTCACGGCAAAGAATTCTCTTTCCGACACACGCCGGCCACCGTAAGCATCAAGCAGGAATTTATTCAGCCGGAAATAATCGGTGAGCTCCACTCTGGCCACCGAGCGCTCAGGCAGTGACGCGATCATGCGGGCGACCTCGTCATTTAATCCTGCCCTGACTGCAGCCTGCAGATCTTTATCGATCGTTGCAAGGAGGTCTGCTTTCAATGATTCCGGCCAATTGCCATCCTGCATCCAGGGAATGCGGGATAATTTCAGCAGATTCGTATACGTGACCAATGCAATAGACTGACCTTTCTTCCGATAGTACGTTTCGACTATCTCGCCGACACGTAGCGTAACCTGCCATTGGGGCACGGGAAAAACGGCGATCGCGCCTATCCATTGAAACAAAAAAGATTGCCCGGCGAAATACTGTTCGAGGTCTCGCACTGAGGCAAAAGACTGGAATCGGCTACGATAGGAAGGTCCATCAATATTGATACCGCCAGCGAACGTATCAAAAAGATAAGATTCCAGCAATCGCATTCCCCCGAGATCGGCAGGCAAAACGAAGAAACCCGACTGCTGAAGCAATCGTTCTTTTTTTGTCCCAGTCCGGGCCAGCATAAGCAGTGATGAATATTTTCTTTTCCCATTGCCTGAACTTTTCATTCACCCAGGGCTTCAGTGTATTCTTGCGCGACGAAACAAATTGAATACTCTGCCCGAAGATGATCAAAATTGACCCGGGATACAGGGCAGCAAGCCGTTCGACGGGGATCAATTCGTGCTGAAGCGTTTGGCTATTCAGGAGAAGTGGCTGTTTATAATAGTCATATGTTATTAGATTTACCTGGTCGCTCTGCAACTGTCTGCAGAGGAAAGCAAAAAGTTGTGTAAGGTGACCATCGGGGTATTCCCTGTCCAGCAATACAAGATATTCTGAAGCCTTCGAGCCCTCTTCAAAAACCAGTTGCGGCAGGTCCCATGAACGCATCGACAGTTTTATCGTCGCGGGAACGTCTACCCGCCTGGAAAGGCTCGATTGCCGTTTGCGAAGGATGTCCGCCACCACTTTCATCCCCGGCTCACGATGGATAACATGTTCGGCAGGATCGAATTCATAGGTATGTGGCAGATCCTTATCCCACTTGGCTGAAGTGGAAATGCGTTGCCACGCTCTTCGCCGAAAAGTCTGAAAACCATAAATCGCACCTGCGACAATACCCGGAATCAACAGTATAAAAATTAAGCTGGAAAGAATGTTTCCCGCATTCCATCCGCTGGGAATAATGAGGGATTGGGTACCGGCTGCACGAACTGCCGTAATATTCTGCTTTTCATAAAACAAAGCCGGCAAAGAATCAGCGCTGCAGTGTGTGCCGTTTAGTGCCACCACCAGCCTAATGGTATTATTCTCGTCAAGCGATTTGAGGTAGCTTAACGACTTGTCGTTCCCTCTCAGCAAATCGTTCACGTACCAGCGATACTGAAATTTCACGCTGTCGTTGCCCACATTGCCAAATACAGGTTCGTAGCTTTTCCTTCTCTTCGCACCCACACGATTACTTACAGTAACAGACTGCGTTTTGCTCGATTGGATGGCGGCTCGATTTGGTGCGGTGGTGATCGTTTCAGGTGAAACCTCCCTGATGATCACAGAGGGTAAGGGTTCGCAGTTTACGGTGATCGTATTTATTGACTCAGCAATTCGCTTATCGCCTTTTAGCAGGTAAGCATTAACTGTATACGTGCCTGAGGAGTCGAAGGATGTCTGAACGGTCCATGCGTTTGATATCTTTTTGTCTGCGATGAGCCATTCAATGCGATAAGCGGTATGAAGGGTGGTGTCGGCCAGCGCAGCAGAAATTTGAACAGGTTGAGCCGTAACGACACTTCCCGGAAACATTACCCTCAAACTCGGGGCGGCTTTTGTCAACCCATTCTGGATCAACAATAAGGTGACGATTACTACCAACGATAATGCAACAACGATCCAGTTCCGGCGAAGCCACAATTTCAACCTATTGATAAGTGATTGACCACCCTCGTCCTCATCCGCATGCTGGAGTACCGGTGGCAGTTCAGGTCCGAAACTCTGGAATTCATCTTCAAATTTCCGATCGAGCCGGTCGAGCAAATCGTATATCTTCTGCTGTTCATCGCGCGTTCTGCTCAGAATGGGAGTTATGCTGTATTTCAACTGCGCAAAGCCATTCAGTCCGCTTTCATATTGCTTATGGATGACCTTAAAGATGGCGATGGCTGCGGGTGGGGAGACCTCAATGCGTTCCTTTTTAAGAAAGGCAATAAGGTATGCGTTCAACACTATGGGCGGATAGGTGTTCATCCTCTCACATAATTCGCTATTAACCGCTTTTGATCGGCTTCAGTTTTAGTGAGTGCCGGGAAGGATTGCGAAAGTCGCTGCAATTGAGCCGCGTCGAGGTTGTCGAAATGCAGCTCCCTGTCAAAGAAACCTGTTTTTTCCAGCGTTTTTACCCATTCGAGCAATTCGGATGTGGTTGGGGCTTTGTCTTTGATAACCTCCCTGATCTTGATGAACTCGGTGATGGTCGCGCTTGTATTTGCCGCAAGATGCTGAGATACTTTCACCAGTTGGTCAGGATTGTTGCGGTACACATCTTTGAGATAAGGAATAATTCTGGCGGTCACAATGTCAATCAGCTCAGTTGGATCTGGAAATGGAATGTGGTAAAAAAGACAGCGGCGGAGAAAGGCATCGGGAAGTGCTTTTTCAAAGTTGCTGGTCATCAGGATAAGCACCTGCGTTCCATTGTCAGGTTTGGATACTTGCAGGTTCATCAGTTCATGGATATAGAACTCCATATTATCGAGTTCATTGAGCAGGTCATTGGGAAAGTCCCGTGGCGCCTTGTCGATCTCATCGATCAAAACTACTGAGCTCATGGGTTCCGGTCGGATCTGGCGATCGAAGTCGGCAAGTTTCGTTAGTTCATTTAATACCTGGTGGCCATGTAATGCTTCTGCGCCATATGCCTGAAGGATTGCGTTGCCCATTGCCTGGGTCCGAATAAAGGAATGTGCTGAAGCAGGCTGACCATCAACAGTCTGGGATACATAACGGCTTTGGAAATGCCGGATTGCATCATAGACGTAAAACAAGTCGGTAAATCCGCTCGTGGTTTTGGTATTGAAGACAAAAGGTTTTGCAGCAAATGGCGCAACCGGCCCTCCAACACCGGGCACTTTCGACAGCATGTCCGCTATCTTATAAGCAAGCTGTGTTTTGCCGGTTCCAGGGGCCCCGGTAAGCAATAATGGTTTACCCAACCAAAGCGCCATTTGAACCGCAGCGATCAGTCCCTCGTTTTTCAAAATGTAATTGGAAGGCAATCGATCCTCTTTTGACCTGATACTGTTGAGGTCGAATGATAATGTGTTCATACTAGCTGTTTTCTGTGTTAACAAGTCTTAGGATCAGGCTTAACGGCTCCTCTAGTTCACTCATAAAATAATCATGATCATGTTGGTGGCCCGGCAAGACCTGGCGGATAAGCTTGCTTTGATCGTCCGGGTTTACTTCCAGCTCAAATTCTTCCAGCCAGTCTTTGATTTGTTGCTCATTGATCTTGGTGAGTCTTACCGGTACTTTACCAAATTGCAGAGAACTTACCCGCGTCTGGAAGGCGTCCCAGCTCATTTCCGAATTTTCGGTATAAATGACGACGCCAATAAAAAAGATCTTAAGGTTGGTATTGAGTGTGGCATTCAGCAGCTGGTACCGCTGATAAAACTGGGCAATATATTCCTGTAGTCGCTCGCTTTTCCAATAAAAACTCTTTACCCGCCATGTGATGAGCAGGTATTGCTTTCTTAAGTCTTTTAAGACCTGAAGCATTTTTTCTACGGTCAGCTCATCGATCTGTTTGATGCGGAAATTTTTTAGAAGCTCATGTTTATTCCACGCGCTTTTGATCGCTTCGCGCATCAGAATTTCAAGATCGTCGTACGTATTCTGCTCTACGTTTGTGAGGTTGATTCGAAGATTCACGATCGATGGTTCATCGTCGCCATCAAGCTCGATCTCTTTTCGCCTCACAAAAAAATCGGCAATGTCGCGTTCGTGCCCCGTAATAAGCACAAACTGGATCGTATCTGCGCTGGTAATGTTCCTGTCGAACAGCGCGCTTTGGTCGTGCCTGTTACAGAACAGAATTCGCTCATTGACCTGGTTAGCCGGAGGGCCCTGTTCATTAAGTTTCAACCGGCCTTCCTCAAATAATTTATTGAGTTGCTGGTCGAACTGTTTGTTTAGGTCATCAGGATCGTCGCAGGATTTATAATAGTGTCCGACAGCATTGAGACGCGTGAGAAAATCAGCAAGGGTTTTATCGGGCTCCCCCAGAGCGTCTTCGCCACATTTGTAAATAAAGATCTCGGGCTTCTTTTTTGTCGAATTGCTTAGTGTTCGGTAGGCTACTTCAAATTCCTCTCGCGTATACTGGCCAACTTTGTGCTGATACAATAGCACGAAAACATCAGTTGATAAAATGAACTCATTATAGTCATTTTGTTTTCCAGCAAGACTTAGACTTTCGAGGGAATCCTCCCATTGGAAAAGATGGAGGAAAACACCTTTGTCTATAAGTACCTTGTTTTTATTGTTGATGCATGAGGCAAAGTTCGTTCGGTACGATTGCAACTCTTTCGAACAGGCTATGAAGACCTTGTATTTGATCGTAGACCCCATGGATTTCATCAACAGTCAATTGGTTACAAAAAATCTCTGATCTGGATTTACTTGTTTCCCTGGGGTATGTCGAAAATTACCACGATAAAGTAAGCAATTTCCTACACATTATTCAGTAGAAAACGGGTGGAATGTTTTTGAATTTGCCTTACTTTCATATTTCGTCCCCCTTTTCTTCATCCTACAACACTAAACCCGCTATGTATCCCACATCTGAATCATTGAAAAAAAGATTGAAGGCACCCGGGCCCAAACGCATCCTCTCACTGGATGGCGGAGGAATTCGCGGAGCGATGACCCTCGGTTTCCTGGAAAAAATGGAAGAAATTATGGCGGCGAAACACGACGAAAATAAGGTGATGCCGAAGGAAGAATTCAGACTGCATCATTATTTCGATCTCATTGGTGGCACAAGTACAGGCTCGATCATTGCGGCTTTATTGGCCATTGGTGGTTATAAAGTTTCTGAAATAAAAGAGATGTACCGCGACCTGGGAAAAAAGATTTTCAGTGAAAAAAATGGTCTCAACATTTTTGGAAAGCAGATTTACTTTAAAGGGAAGTATGATTCGGAGCCATTGAAAGAAGAGCTCCACAAAATTTTTGGTGACACCCGGCTTGGCGACGACACGAACAAAACAGGGTTTTGCGCGGTGACTAAGAGACTCGATACATTCAGTACATGGCCTGTCACAAACAATCCTGACGCATTTTACTATGAGAAAAATCGTTTCCTCGTTCGGAATATTGTGCGGGCCAGCACTGCGGCGCCGAGCTTTTTTGAACCTGAAATAGTTGATGTCGGCGACGAAAAAGGAGTCTTTGTGGACGGCGGAATGAGCATGATGAATAATCCCTCATTACAATTGTTTCTAACGGCAACGCTGGACGGCTACAAGCTAAAATGGGAAACAGGCCCGGACAAACTACTGATCGTTTCAGTGGGCACCGGGCGGCGGGATAAAAAGCTGCTCGGCAAGAAGTACAATGACCCGAACCTGCTCATGATTGCGCAACTCGCCCCTGACCAGTTCATGAGCGACGCAAACGAATTGGTGGAACTGATGATGCATTTTATTGGAAAGGGAATGGGTAACGCTCAGGAAGATCGACCGGGAGTTGGGCGATTTGAGCAAAGACGCGATCAATGGACAAAAAGCGTTTAGCTATCTCCGCTATAATGTGGAGATGGATCTTGAAACATTCGAACGATTGAAGCTCGAGGGAATTCGAACAGCAAAATATCGACGATCTGATGAATATGGACGCAGCAAAAAATGTTGAAGAATTATTGCAGATCGGCGAGACTGCAGCAAAAGAGCAGGTAAGCCCTGACCATTTCCCAGCGGCGTTTGATCTGGCAAAAAATTGAGGACAGCACGATTGTAAACGCAATCAATAGTTGTTGATGACAGCAGCGAGGTCAACAAAAATGCCCGCTGCGATCAGCTCCTTCAGCAGCCGCGCTTTCCAGGCGCCGGGTTCGTCATAGCGCTCGTAAAGAATTCCGTAGAGATCCGAAGGTATTTCAATATCGCCCTTTACCAGGAGGCGTACTCTTTCCTTGCCAAGTAACCCTACGAAATATCCCATCTCCAGGATCACATTTTGCCGTGCCCGGTATTGGCCGGTGACAAGCAGGTCGTCAGGGCTGAGCACGGCAACCGCAAAATTCGACTGTTCGCTTTCTTCAGTTAGTTTGTCAATCACGGTCCGACCCATATCCGCTTCCTGATGCAGGACGATGCAGGCAACGCCCGCGTTTTTCAGCAGCAGTTGCAGCTCTGTCTTTAACCCCTGATCATGGCCATGAATGATGAAGACGGTTTTACCGCCCACTTTTTTAAGCGTGGACCGCGCGTACTCGGGGTTGGCATTGGAAATGTCGCGCAAGGCCTGCTTGAAATGTTGGAGGAAGTAGCGATTAAAAGTAACTACCGCCACGTCCAGATTGTCTGTTCCGGTGACAAAAAACATCCAGTCTGCATCACTTGTTTCTGCCTGCTTAAACATGGCATAGGCCAACTCTTTGGCCTCGGTGAAAGAGTGTGGCATTTCCCAGTCGACACCCACATTGCCGCCTTCGTTTTTGTCGAGCCAGTCCGTCCATTTGGACACTTGCTGTTGATAGTTGTTAAATACAGGGTTATCCTTCACTTCCAGCGACAGGTGCTCGAACAGTTGCCCAACATTGCCACGCAGGGTATTCGAAACAGAAAGTTCAATTTGCCGGAAGAAAAATTCGATGAGTTCGGGTTGCAAAGCCATTATGGAAGGTAATAAATTATCAGCGGCTTCGTACCTTCCTTCCGTATCTCTAAACTGCCTAAACGATTTTCATGGATGTGTTCATTGTACGACCATTTGGCGTGAAAAAAATACTTGCAGAAGGCACCGGTTCGGATCAGACGCCTATACAAATCAACTTTGAGAAAGTGCAGGAAGAATTGCTCGATCCCGCACTTGCTCTGCTTAAATTCAAAGGGGGAACTACCGGGAAGATTTTTGAAGCGGGCGATATCAGGGAGGATATGTTTTCGCTTCTGCTTATGGCGGACCTGGTGATCGCTGACATTACCATGCACAATGCAAATGCATTCTATGAATTGGGCATTCGTCATGCATTGCGCGACAGGAGAACAATTCTTATCAAGTCTCCCGGCATGAGCGAAACGCCCTTCGATATATTGGGCTACAGGTACCTTTCATATGATTACAAAGCACCGGGCGCCGCGCTGCCTGATCTCGTTACAATGATCAGAGAAACGGTGGGCTCGGATCGCGTCGACAGTCCGATATTTAAATTACTCCCTAAGTTGAAGTCGCAGGACTATGAAAAATTTCTTGTGTTGCCGGAGGGCTTTGTAGATGAGGTGCGTATTGCGCGTGAGTCGGGCTCAGTAGGCAAGCTTTCTTTACTGGCGTATGAAGCCGAAGATTACAGTTGGGCAATCCCCGGACTGCGGCTGATCGGTGAAGCGCTTTATCAATCAAGGGCATTTGAACTGGCAAAATTCGTATGGGAAAAAGTGAAATCGGAACTTAACCTCGACATAAATGCCAATGACCGGCTCGCGACCATTTATCAGCGCCTTGCTGAAAAAGAACTACCAAGGAATCCCAACTTGGGGTCCGAACTCCTGAGCAAGTCCGAGGGGGCAACGGATATATTACTTGCAGAGCCGTCTTCATTGGAGAAAGAACAACGCGCAGAGGTTTACGCTTTGAAAGGACGGAATAAGAAGTCGAGATGGGTAAGCGTCTGGAAAAATCTGCCTGATGATCAAATGGCACCTACCGCATTGCAAAGCGAGTTACTGGATGAAGCAATTGCTTTCTACGAACTGGGATATTATCACAATCTCAATCATTACTACGCGGGCATCAATGCCGTAAGTTTACTCACTGTGCAATCCGCGCTCGCGGAAAAATATCCCATCCACTGGGAAAATAAATTTTCGAAAAAAAAGGAAGCAGAAAGACAGCTGGAAGATCTAAATGAAAAAAAACTGCAACTAGCCGCAGCGATGCGCGTAACAATCGCCGCAGAGGAACAAATGCTGAAACAGAAAAATCAGCAAAATACCTGGCTGGACATTACCGAAGCGGATTTGGTGTTCCTGACAGAAACTTCCCCAGCCCGCGTAATCACTGCATACAAAATGGCGCTGCAAAAAGCAAATGCCTTCAACTTTGATGTTGTGCAGCGGCAATTACTGTTATTTAAGGCGCTGGGCATTTTTGCAGAAAATGCTGACGCAATACTTAAATTGATTCCTGCACAATATGCGGTGCAATCGCCCCCGGTGCACAGATTGCTCTTCTCAGGACATATGATTGACAAACCCGATCGCGCTACCGCGCGCTTTCCGGCCAGGAATGAAAGGGCAGCTAAAGAACAAATAAAGAAGGAGGTGCTGAACGAAATTTCAGACAAGAGTAAACAATATCTTGGGATTGCCGGTGGTGCATGTGGAGGCGACATTCTATTTCATGAAGTATGCATCGAGCTCGGCATCCCAACAGAGCTATATCTTGGACTGCCGGCAGATGAGTTTATCGAAAGGTCCGTAGCATTTGCAGGTGCATTGTGGATAGACAGGTTCAACAACTTATATGAAAGATTACCGCATCATATTCTGTGCGATACCCCGTCTCTCCCAAAATGGCTTGATAAAAGAGAAAAATATACAATCTGGACAAGAGCTAATTTATGGATGCTACATAGTGCCCTGATCAATGGCGGCAGCCATTTGACCGTGATTGCCTTCTGGGATGGTCAGGGGGGTGATGGACCGGGTGGCACGGAACACATGGTGGGCCAAGCGAAATCAAAAGGGGCCAAAACAATAGTAATCGATACGAAAGCACTATAAACATGATAAATGTGGAAAGGCGCCGGTGCCTGTTCCAGATCAACACCGAGTATGTTATGAGGAATTCATATTGACTGCCTTTATTTTAACTGGTTATGATACGGATCAAATCGTCGATCGATTTTAGGCCCTGGATTATAAGAGAAGACTTGTTCTCTCTTCTGATGATTAAAGACGGAAACCTATTTATACCTTTCTGCTGCACTTCCTGAATATCTTTTCTTAACAACTCCAGACCCGTGCCATCATTCATATCATCACCAAATTTTGAAGCGTTAAACGTCACTTCTCCATCTCTTTCTATTTCTTTAGCTATTTGGTGAAGGATATCATATTTGGAGATATTTCTTCCATTCTCAAACACGGATTGCCTCGCGAGAAGCAGGTATAATTCACCTGCTTCCCGAGACTGCAATTCCGCACATTTCATTGCCATGCACACAGGATATGATGAGGCGGGTGGATCCTTTGCCCAAATAGTAGAGTCAATCTTTCTACCGGACACCTGCTCTGCCTGCATCCACAATGGTCCCATCTGAGCAGGTCGGCTGACTTCATTTACACGATCGTTATAGTTACTCCATCCGGGGATCAGTCCTCCCATACAATACCTGAACGTGAGCTGATCGGCAAATGTGTTCCTAAGCTGCTGCCACACCGGTTCGAAAACATAGCTCCAGCAGCACAATGGATCGGTATAGTAAATTACATCCATCGCCCCCGCCTTCTCATTAGAAATATGCCTATTTTTTTGCTGGCTGCTTACTCTTTCCATTTGCCTTAGAATTGGATTTTCCATTCCCATTTTTTAATGGCTCCGGGTTTGCCGGCGCCTTGTCGGCAGGTAAATTCCACTGCATTAAACCGGGAGGAGTAGCTTTCTTAATTTCATCGCTGCGTTCCGCGCTAAGTTTTTTATCATTTTGCTGAACGGTCTTCTCACTCCGATCGGTCCCACTTGGCTGTTGATTTAGCAGTCCGTTTGTTTCCAATACATGTTTGATCGGGTCTTCAATAAACTGAAACTCTTCCTTAAGCTGAGTCGACTCACCGCTGTTCCAGGGGCCAGAAAAATCATTACCACTCGACATATTGAAATACAGATTGCTGTATTTGGGATCGCTCTGCAAGATTCCGGGAGGGAAATTTGGCTGAATTGTATTCAGAGCCGCTTCAAACATCTGAAAATGGGCTACTTCCCTTGTCATCAAAAACTGGAGTGTCTCTTTAATGTAGGGATCATCAGTAAACTGAAGTAAATATTCATATACCATCTTGGCACGGGATTCGGCCGCGATGTTTGACCTGAGATCAGCGGTGAGGTCGCCTGTCACGTCACCATTAATATAGGCGGCGCTCCAGGGAACACCCTGGCAATTTGTGTATGCTGGACCGCCCGCGGTACATACAAATAGCTGAGGAGCCGTGATTCCCTGATGTATAAGCTCTTCTTTTGCTGTCTTGCCGTTCATAAGTTTCATGATCTCTGAGTTCTCTGCTGCATTCTTCAGGTCTCCATTAATTCCTGTCAGCAGCATTTGAATAGTTGCTCCGACAATTTCAAGGTGACTGAATTCTTCAACGGCAATATCCATTAACAGATCATACTTATCCGGATAAGGATTTTTGGCCCCAAAAGCTTGCCCAAAATAACGTAAGGCAGCGGCGAGTTCGCCGTTAGCTCCTCCAAACTGCTCAAGCAGAAGAGTGGCAAACGCCGGATCCGGTTTTGACACCCGGGCGTTAAACTGTAATTCTTTTACATGGTAAAACATAAAAAGTTGTTTTTAATTAATTAATAATGTGCTCTTCCTATCCTATTGAAGAAGCATCACCCCGGAAAAGAGGAATGTGTCAAATCTTATGTACTAAAATTTAGTAATGCTTGCTGCGAAAATGAATGGGAATAGTGTAAATGATAGCAATTTCGTGCCGCAGGATTTCCACCGCGATAACTCATATTCGCCGATTTCTGATGCCGGCGATGAGAATTTTAATCCCCATAAAACTGCGCTTGATTAACTATTGTGGGATGCCTTCGCTTCATCATTCTCCCAGTTCGTGATTGTATGGGTAAACCGTTCTGGTAGTAATGGCAACTCTTACCCGGTTTTGAAAATATGATGCACTGCAAGCATACTGAAGTATGATCTCCGCCAGGATATCCTACCTCTTAGCCAAACAGTGCATCATAACATTGCATTCCCTGCTAAATAGTTCCAACTCCGGCTATTTTAATTGGCCGAACTCTTAACGTCGTTTACGGCAGCCCTGAGTTCTCTTCTGGGCAAATAAATCTGGAACCCGAAATTAAAGCTCAGGTTGCTTGATGAAGGTGCTGATCCGAATCCCACGATGGTGCGGTATTTCACCAGTCCTTCGAGGCCTACATTCGGCGTGATAAAATAAGCAATTCCGGGTCCTGCGCCTATGCCAAGTCCGTTGGTATTGTCACCTACTGCAGGATTGTAGCCTTCTATCCCGGTATTGGCTTCAAGAAAAAACCTGGTGTGCCGGGTTAGCTGCATGTCCTTATCGCTGAAGTAATACCTGGCCAGGGCGCCGACACCGTATCCGACCGATGTCCCTTCACCCTTCGCGGTGGTCAGGTTGAGGTCTACATAGGCCCCCAATGCTTTGTTATCGCGAATAAACCAGGCTGCTTTGGGCTGGATGGCAAGGCTGAAGTTTCCTCCTTTGTTCAGATTCAGGTCGATGCTGGTAAGGTCGCCGCCGACCAACACATTTCCTCTTTGCAACTGACCGAAGCTGACACTGATTAAGCATAGGAAGGCCATTGAAAGTAAAAACACTTTTTTCATTCTTGTGACTTTTGAATTTTAAATAATAAAGAGATAAACACAATCCAATGTGCGAAGCTCATACCACGAAGTTTCGCTGCGATATGTAGATATTAATTCCGTAGCGGGGGTATTTCCCCTGACCAATCGCCAGAGGTGGGCATTGTTTGGGATACTGACCAATCTCTTCCTTTTCCTGCCCTCGCCAGGTCTACGGCGGGCGAAGCCTCTTTCTCATTCACTTGCATCTGTTAATGCTTTTTTATAAGTTTATACTTACAGAATTAATCCTGCCCCTATGAACAAATTGCTTATTCTCGCTGTTGTATTCCTACTCGAAAGTATTGATGTTGATGCCCAGAAAACAGCCATTACAGACCAGGGCGACCAGATTGTATTGTACGCCGACGGCACCTGGAAGCCAATTGAAACAGACAGCTTATCACAGCCACAGATTGTAATGCATCCTACGCCGTTCAAAAAGTCAGGAAACTCTACGTTTTTGGTGAAAAGCAATAAGGCAAACGTGGGTGTCTGGATCAATTCAAAGAAATGGAGTTTCAGGAAAGGTGGTGGCAATGACGATATAGAGTATCAATTTGCGGCGAAAGGAAAGGACGTTTACGGCATGATGATCGCGGAACGAATTGAAATTCCCATCGAATCCCTGGCACAGATAGCCTTTCAAAATGCGCAAAAGCAGTCTGCTGATATCTACATAGTGAAACGGGAATTTCGAATGGTGAATGGGAAAAAGGTGCTCCTCATGCAAATGAACGGGACGATTCAGGGCATCAAGTTTTCATATTACGGTTATTACTATTCCAACCCGGGAGGCACAGTCCAGATGGTGACCTACACGTCTCAGAACCTGTTCCAGGATCAACTCGCTTACGCCGAGGAATTACTCAATGGGCTGACGTTGGTAGAATAGAGGGTATGCTGAGCAGACTAGGCGATATGGTGCAGAAATAGGAAATTCAAAGTAAGAATTGTCGAAGCGAATCTGATTCGTTTTATTGGTTGACATTACATATCGATCTTTCCAAGATCAAAAGGCAGCTTCCGAATTCTTTTTCCCGTTAAATCGAATATGGCATTTGTCAGGGCGGGAGCAAACGGAGGAAGGCCGGGCTCACCCACGCCTCCCGCATCGGCATCATTATCCATGATAAACACGTCGATAGGAGGAATGTCATTTATGCGGGGCATCGCATAGGCGTAAAAGTTTTTTTGCACTGTCATCCCATCTTTAAAATTAATTTCATGCATGGTTGCAGCACCCAGCGCCATCACAATGGAGCCCTCAACCTGGGCCCTTATCGTATCAGGATTTACATACCAGCCACAGTCCATCACCGCCCAAACATGATCAATTTTTATTTTGCCTTTCACTCCTTTTGACACTTTTACCACCATACCCACGGTGGTCTCAAAACACTCAGTAATTGCCACGCCGTACCCGGAATTCTTCTTTCTCATCTTCCAGCCAGAGACTTCTTCAATTTTGCTGATCTGGGTCTGCAGTCGGTCATCTTTCAGATACTTTTTCCTGAACTCGAGGGGATCTTTCCCGGCCTCAACTGCAAGTTCATCCCAAAAGCTTTCGTAGGCAAATCCATTTGTTGAAGCATACACAGAGCGCCACCAAATGGGAGGAATAGGCGTATCAAATGGAACATCCTGAATGCTGATGTTCTTTATCGAGTCAAAATAAGGTTTAAGAAATCCTTCCGATGAACTACTGTTCGGTTCGTCCTTTTTGCCTCCGCCCCAAACGTCTGTATTCTGACCCGACAACTTTACTTTGATCGCACTAATATCCCCGTTGTTAACCACGCCTTCACATCGATAGGACATACCCGGCCGGTAGGGACCTTGCGTCATGTCGTCCTCGCGAGTCCACACGACCTGCACCGGGGCACTAATTTCTTTTGAAATGACAGCAGCTTCATGCGGATAATCCGTAAAAGCCTTTCGTCCAAACCCACCCCCAAGAAAAGTCATATTGACAATTACCTTTTCCTTTGGCAAATTCATCTCTTTGCTTAAAAACTCCTGTATCCAATCGGGAGCTTGAATAGGTCCCCATATTTCTAATTTGTCACCCTGCCAGTGCGCAATACAATTCAGCGGCTCCATACAGGCATGTTGCTGGTATGGAGTTTCATACAAGACGTCAATTTTTTTCGATGCCTTTTGCAAAATTGGATTCGGATCGCCGACTTTCTTGAATATTAACCCTTCCTTCGTATTCAGGTCCACCTGCTGGCGTTTAAAAATCGTCGTGGTGTCCATATGCTCAAAACCGGTGTCGTCCCATTCCACTTTGAGAACTTTCCTGCCCTGCATAGCCGCCCAGATGGAATCGGCAACGACGGCAACACCCTCGCGGTAGGTATTGAATACCGCCATCCTGGTTTTTACCACGTGTTTTACTCCGGGAACTTTTTTTGTGGCAGTATCATCAAAACTCTTGACTACTCCACGCAGTCTTGGGTTACGTTCTACCATCGCATACAACATTCCCGGGATTTCCTTGTCGAGCCCAAAAGTGGCCGTACCATTTGTTTTGATTTTTGTATCCTGTCGATGCAGCGGCTTCCCGATGAGTTTATATTCAGCGCGTTTCTTCAGAATGACATCCTTCGGTGGTTCCAGTTTTGCTGCATCGGTAACCAGTTCACCATAATGGAATTTCTTCCTGGTTGCCCGATGAATGACGTGTCCATTTTCTGCATAGCAGTCTGCTTTATCTGCACTCCATTTTTTCGCAGCGGCTTCAATCAACATTTCACGGGCCGTTGCACTCAACTTCAGGAGATTTTTATACGAGCCACGAACAGTTGAACTGCCGCCTGTGATCTGACTGCCATATTTTTTTTCGTTGCCCGGCGCGAACACGATATTAACCTCATCCAGGTTCACTTCTAGTTCCTCAGCAACGATCTGTGGAATAGCCTGGTAAGCTCCCTGACCCATCTCTGCCCTATGGCTGAATATGGTGACTTTTCCAGATGTCTCTATGTGAATCCAGGCGTTTAGTTCAACACCAAAAGTTTCGGCCTGGAGAGTATTTATCACCTGCGCTTTCCCAACTGCGGGCAGATAGAATCCGAGGGAGAAAACTCCAGAAACTCTAAGAAAATTACGTCTTGAAAATGTTTTGGTTTCCATAGTCCTATTTTTTTGGAGCATAAGCGCCGGTTTCAATCCACTTGATCCATTCTGCCTTGAACTCTTCATAAGGGAGGGGTGGCTTGGTCCTTCCCTCTCCTGGCTGCCATCCCCATACTACTAAATCGTCGGAGACGTGCTCCAAGAGCTTCTTCATGTTTTTGTTCCCGTTGCGTTTGGGATCAACAAGTTGCTTCGCGAGCTGATGGGCCGTCTTTCCCTCGAATACCATCTTCATGTCGGACGGAGGTAAATGCCAGGTAGGATTTCCTGGCGGGCTGTTTGGTCCGGGTGAATTTTCCGGTTGATGGCAGTTGGTGCACTTCATGGCATAAAGGCCCTTGCCATCCTTTCCTCTCCTCGGTAACATGGTGTGCAAATGGCTGTCATCACCCTGCAGGGGAACATCACCCGACGGATGACAATTCAGGCAACGGGGGCTCATCAGCACTTTGTACACTTTCAGGAATGCCTTTGCGGATGCCACACTGTCTTTTTCAGGGGGCGCGGCCGATTCATTCGATATTACCGGCTGACCTGCTGACGAAATTATCTCGTGAGGAGGGAAGACAGGTGCCATGGCGACGACGGTAACAACGATTACCAAGAGCACAAGTATTGATTTTATGTTCTTCATCATCCTGCGATTTTATATTGTCTTTCCATTCTTCTTCGATTTGCGTTGCATTTCCGCTGCAATCCGAATGGCTTTGCGAATACGCGGATAGGTACCGCAGCGACAAATATTTCCAGCCATAGCGATGTCTATGTCTTCATCCGTCGGGTTGGGATTATCCCGAAGAAGTACCGCGGCCGACATGATCTGACCGGAATGACAATAGCCGCACTGAGGCACGTCGATCTCCTGCCAGGCGCGTTGCACAGGATGATCATTACTATCCGAGAGTCCCTCAATGGTTACAATGTGTTGCCCTTCGACACGCTTTACTTTTGTTACACATGAACGAACAGCGTCCCCATTCAAATGAACAACACAGGCTCCGCATTGCGCTACGCCACATCCGAATTTTGTTCCCTTGAGTTTGGCAACATCGCGAATGGCCCATAAGAGCGGCATCTCAGGATCGGCATCCAGCTTATATTCCTTGTTGTTGATTGTGCAGGAGATAATTGCCATAGAAGTTTTTTGTAGTGAATCAATTGCTTATGCGGCCAACCCGGTTTCGTCGAACCATCCAATTCAGCGTTTCGCAGCGGCTTCTCCATAGCGTCAATTCTCGTCTTCCTGTTATCCTCAATATTCCGTGCCGATCCGTGCTGCTGTATGCCAGAATTTTAGGTGAAAGTTAGTGAACTTAGAAGCAATCAAGTGTCCAAAAATTGTTGACCTTACTATAATATTTTACTGGTGAAAAAAAATGGTATCCGGCTAGGTACTAACTTCTATTTAGCGCCTTGCAGGGGAATTAGGATTGAACGAAATTGGCCGTTTACTGTTCATTTCCGGACACTAATCAAAATTCCTTCTTATGTACATTATATCCATAGAGGGTTTTCGGGTTGGCATGTCAGTTGAGAGGAAACCCCAGTACACCCTCAATCTACTTCCCGTGTTCAAGAACTATCTAACAATAGCCTTTCGCAACCTGTGGCGACACAAGGGTTTCTCGTTTCTTAATATTATGGGATTAGCAGTAGGAATGACGGCCTGTTTCCTGATATTTTTGTATGTAAGCTTTGAGACCAGCTATGACAACTTCCACTCGAAATCCGATCGTATTTACCGTGTGGTAACAGATACAAAAACACCCACTGAAACCATCGAGCAGTCACACACAACTACTCCAATTGGCATTAATCTTAAACGTGATTTCCCCGAAGTACAGCAGCAGGTACGCTTGGAGGAGGATGAATTTTTGGTACGTAAGGGTGATCTGAAGTTCCAGGAGCAGCGAACAGTTATGGCGGATTCAACGCTTTTCGATGTCTTCGACTTTCCATTGATAGCGGGCAACCAAAAAACCGCGCTGGTTGAACCCATGAGCATTGTAATGTCGGAATCATCAGTATTGAAATACTTTGGCAACACTGAGGCGCTCGGGCATCAAATTCTGCTAACAGGCGCAGCCATACCGGCGACAGTCACCGGGATAATGAAAAACATTCCCGGCAATTCACAGATTCAGGCGGACATCTTCGTTTCGCTTTCTTCCTACAAACAGATCTATGGAACCCCAACAACAGACAGTGAGTGGACAAATCACAATAACTACACCTACCTGTTACTGAAGCCAAATACAAATGCCGCAGACCTCGAGAAAAAGTTCCCGGCTTTCATGGAACTTCATCATGGCGCCCAGGCAAAGCAATTGCAAATGCAGGACTACCTCAGTCTCGAACCCTTGCGGGATGTGTATCTTAAATCGAAGCGAGAAGGCTTTGTAACAGGCAGTATTACCAATGTTTACATATTTTCAGTCATCGCGGCATTTATTCTAATGATCGCGTGTATCAATTTCGTCAATTTAACCACTGCACGTAGCGCCGAGCGTGCGAAGGAAGTGGGGATACGAAAAGTAGTAGGAGCCGCAAAATATCAGCTCGCCAGGCAATTCATCGGTGAATCTGTACTCATCTGCCTGATTGCCTTTCTTCTTTCGGTAGTGCTCTGCGCACTGTCTTTGCCGCATTTCAATCAACTTGCCGGGAAGGTGATCAGTCAAAGTATCTTTACCAACCCCACCCACATTTTGTCCTTATGGTTGTTGTCATTGGCGATCGGGGTTGTCGCGGGCCTCTATCCTTCGTTGGTATTGTCTTCATTCAGGCCAATAAGTGTGCTTAAAGGAAGGTTCGCTACGGGAACCAGTGGTTTACTGTTACGAAAGGGCCTCGTCGTCTTCCAGTTTACCATATCCATCGCACTTATCGCAGGAACGGTGGTGGTATATTCGCAGTTGAGTTACATGCGAAACCGCGAACTCGGCTTTAGCAAGGACCAGGAGGTGATTATCAACACTAATTTCGACAAAAATAAGGATGTTTTTAAGGAATCTCTCGCCTCAATCCCATCTGTAATTTCTACTTCATATTCCTCAGGCGTACCCGGCAGCTCGCCTAATTCTGCCTATTCACTCCTTGAGAATAAGAAGGGAGAGATGCAAAAAACGAATATTGATCTGTATTTTGTGGATTTCGACTACATCGATCAATACCAGCTCAAGATAATATCGGGGCGTAGCTTTTCAAGGGCTTTCACTACCGACAGCACAAAATCAATGCTCATTAACGAAACAGCCGTCAAAATGCTGGGTTATGCATCTTCCAAGGATGCGGTCGGTAGAAATTTCGATCAGTGGGGCCGGCAGGGAAAAATTATTGGAGTGCTTAAAGATTTTCATTACAAGTCGTTACAGCAGCCGATACAGCCCCTCGCTATGCGGATAGAAACTTTTGGCTTCAATGCCATTTCGATTAAGGTTGCGGCGGCCAATTTGCCTGCAACGCTCAAATCAATTGAAAGTAAATGGAACCAGGCAATTCCAAACAGACCCTTCGAGTATATTTTTCTTGACGATTATTTCAACAAACAGTACGGTACACAAGAAAATTTCGGCAACCTATTCTTCAATTTTTCTGTCCTGGCGATATTCATATCCTGTCTCGGCTTGCTTGCACTTTCATCTTACAGTACAATGCAACGTACCAAAGAGATCGGTGTTCGCAAGGTGTTGGGCGCGAGTGTTTCAAACATTGTGACGCTGTTGTCGGGAGATTTTATTAAACTGGTACTGATTGCATTTCTAATCGCTTCTCCTGTGGCGTGGCTCACAATGCATAAGTGGCTTGAGGGGTTCGCCTACCCAATCGATATTTCCTGGAAGGTTTTTGTTCTTTCGGGCCTTGCGGCGGTGGTTATCGCCTTTCTTACGATCAGCTTCCAGGCCGTGAAGGCCGCAATAATAAATCCAATCACCAGCCTGAGAACTGAATGAATACTTTCCGTTTGTGGGATTCTGCACAACCGAATTGGGGGACCAGTAACACAGGTCAGATACCCAATGAATAAACATCTCGAATATTATCTAATGTGCACCCTTAGACAAGCTTTGGCATAGTGCCGGTCGCTCATACGGCGACCTCGGGATTACCTAACAACCGTGCATAGATTTTTCAGACCGTTCAAACAGGTTTAGATCTGCACAGTGGATAGTGTTGAAAGGGAACAACTACCTTTATTGTAACCTGAATAACGTAATATTTATCTCGTCAGAATTATGATTTAATAACTCAATCCGCTCCATGTTCCAGCATTACTTTCTCATCGCCTGGAGACAAATCCGGCGTCATGCCATTTTTTCTACTCTCAATATTTTTTGTCTTGCAGTTGGGATCGGTGCCTGTTTGCTAATAGGACAGTATGTCCAAAGTGAACTGAGCGTGAACAGTCAGTTGAAAGATGCGTCTGATCTCTATATGGTCAATAGTGACTGGAAACCGAATTCGGGAGGATTGGAAATCACAACCGTCGGCCCACTGGCGAAAACCCTAAAGGATAAATATCCCACCCTGGTCAGTGATTATTATAGAATGAACCCTGTTACCAATGTCGTCTCCGCAGGAGACTTGCATTTCCAGGAAAACATTGCCATCGGCGACACTACCCTGGTGACAATGTTGGGATTTGAACTCGCCCACGGAAATCCAAAGAATGCTTTGCCAAATAACAGCTCGGCGCTGATCACCGAAAAACTGGCGAGGAAGCTCTTTAACACCAGCGATGCAGTAGGAAAAACAATAACCATAAATAACGCCGCTCCGGGTTCGGCCGATTATCGAGTATCCGGCGTTTTGAAGGACATCCCAAAAAATTCCGTTCTCAATTATCTCGACAAGTCCGGGTATTCTGCCTTTGTTCCCTTTGAAGGGAATCGATTCTATGGCGGTAGTGCAGGAGAAGATAGCTGGCAGGATTTTTACACAGTCGGATTCATCAAGATGCAGCCCGGAAAAAACCCTAAGTTGCTTGCCGATCCCGTTAAACAATTGCTGAAAACAAATTCCCCTGAAACAATTTCTAAAAATCTTACCGTAAAGTTTAAACCGCTTAGCACCTACTATCTTGATGCGAACAATGGAGCTGTCGGAAAAAGCTTAAAAATTGTTTCATTTGTCGCAGCAGGAATACTATTGCTGGCAATGATCAACTTCATCAACATCATGGTGGGCAGTGCTTCGTATCGCATGCGGGAAATTGGCCTGAGGAAGGTGTTTGGAAGCGGACGTTTACAGTTGATTGGTCAGTATCTCTGCGAAGCGATATTGATGTCTTTTTTTTCAGGGATAGTTGCACTCTGTCTCTATTTCGCGCTTAGGCCAGGATTCAACCAGATTTGGGATACACAGTTACCCTCCATAGGTCAGTTCTCTTTCGCACAGTTTCTTGCGTTGTTGGCCTTTCTTCTAGTCACTGGATTGCTTGCGGGTGCATACCCTGCCTTAAAGCTCAGCTCGATGTCCACCGTGAATTCTGTGAAGGGGAAATTTGTCGAGGGGGAAAAGAGCAACTGGCTTGCAAGATCCTTACTGGTGTTACAATTCACGCTTGCCGCGGGTGTATTTATCTTTTCGGTTACTCTCTCAAAGCAGGTGAAATACTTCTTTGAAAAGGACCAGGGTTATAATCGTGATCAACTTCTGATAGTTACAGCCTTTCCAAAACGATGGGATTCAGTCGGGGTGAGTCACATGGAAAATGTTCGTTCGTCATTACTACAATTGCCTGGCGTACAAAATGCATCTATCAGCTTCGAAATCCCCAACAGAAAATTCAATGACGTACTCATTTATCCTGAGGGAAGTGCAGCTTCACAGGCCATAAGCGTTCAAACCAATAATGTCGACAATCATTTCGGTCAAACCTACGGCATCAAACTTCTTGAAGGCAGATTCTTCAGGGCCGATGGTGAGGCCTTCACACCTGGAGAAGCTGTGATCACCGAATCGACAAAAAAGGCCTTCGGTTGGACAACTGCCGTTGGCAAACGGATTTATTTTCGCGACTCGCCTAACCCTGACGTGGTCGTAGGAGTAACTGCCGATTTCAATTCCGGAAACATGACAAAACCAATCGGACCAGGGATCATGTTCAACATGAAAGATATGCTCGGCTATCGGTATATGTCTGTTAAGTTAAGTGGCGGAAGCATTCCTCAGGCACTGGACAGGATCAAATCGAAGTGGAGGGACTTATCCCCCAACGCACCTTTTGAGTATTCATTCATGGACGACAAATTCAATGAGGTGTTTTCGACAGAGTTGCGTTTACGAAAGGCGGCACGCATATCCACGGCATTGATGAGTTTGATCGTCGGGCTCGGGATATTTGGACTTTTAAGTCAATCGCTGGCAAGACGTAAACGCGAAATCGCAGTAAGAAAAGTGTTGGGTGCCGAACTCATCCATATCATTGCCGTTTTTGCCCGACAATACGCATTTCTCATCGGTCTCGGCTTGGTCATCGCCTGCCCGTTGGCCTATCTTATTACTTCAAACTGGCTTGAACAATATGCCTATCGAATCGATCAAAGTGTATGGACCTATCTGTCAGTAGTTCTTATTATCGGTTTGGGTTCACTGCTATTGATCGGCCTCCAGTGCGTCAAAACTGCACTGAGTAATCCCGTGAACAGTTTAAAAAACGAATAAGCAGGCACTCTTTGTGCAAAATGACAAGAGCGCACACATTGTGTGATGTCCATAGATTTGCGGCAAGACTTAAATCTTCATGGTGTAACTCATCGTCGGATATTCGTTTGTCAGATGCTGTGGTAGATAAGCGCTACACGCCTACCTCCATTCTCTCCACAGGTTTTTGAATGAGCCGGTCATCCGTAGGTGATCCAGACACGTCACGACTTGACATTTTTAAGACCTGTTGTTTACTGCGATGAGTGAAAAAAGTAATGCCGAAGGCGATTAGTAGCAGGGGAATAGTCATCCATACCACTTCACGAACCCCATAACGCGCAATCACAAATCCTCCAAGGAGCGTTCCCACGGTAATGCCGGCATTATAAAAAGAAGGCATAATGCCATTAATAACGTCCACCGTTTTTCCGGGCAACCGTTAATGACCTGGATATTACCGACAAGGAATCCACCCGTATGTATGAGGCCCCAAGCAGAGATGATCATCACCATCGGAACAAAAAAACTTCCAAACTGGTAGGCGGCAAGATGTATCACAATAAGTGAGATAAGGAATAGTCGGCTGTAAAGCACCACATTTCTGGTCAAAGCAATTCCTGTGAGCCAGTTGCCTAATATACCAGCACCACCAAAAACCAGCAGCATGATACTGATTTCCGCACCGTTCATTTTCGACACGCGGCCCAGGAATTCAGCAAGGTATCCGTAGCTGGCAAACATACCGGCAATAAATATCAGTGTGGTGAAAAGCCTGGCCCATATTAGCGGATTCCGAAGTTCACTCAACTGATTCTGCACAGAAGCATCTTCCTTTACCGGCATTGCGGGGATCATCGAGGCCAAACCCGCAAATGCGATGAGGTTGACGAATCCGGCAATGAAAAACGATGCCTGCCAGTTAAACAGATCAGCAGCATAAGTTGTAAGCGGTACGCCCAGCACCGTAGCTATGCTGAGTCCACTCATGACTATAGATATGGCTTTGGGAGCATCTTTTGGACCGGCCTGTTTAGCAGCAACCGACATAGCTACCGCCCAGAACACCGGGTGTAGAAAAGCCGGCAAAATACGAGCTACCATCAACACAGTAAAGTTGGGAGAAAAGGCTGAGAGAATGTTCGACACCACGAAAATTCCGAGAACGATGCACATGATCAACTTACGGTCAATCTTTGCTGTGAGCATGTTGGTAAACGGACCGGTAAGTGCCACCGTTAATGCAAATCCACTAAGCAGCCACCCGGCGGTCTCGATCGATACGTGGAATTCCTTCGCAAGAGTGGGTAATATTCCGATAACACCAAATTCTGTAGTAATGATTCCAAACGCGCCGAGGGCCAATACATAGTAAATCCTATTCTTCATTCCGATTAAATTATGTTGATGAACAAATCCTAACAGCCTGTACTGCCGAGAACCCAAAGCTAAAGCATAAAAATTGATTTATTGAAATGTTTCGATAAATCAATTCGAATTTTAAGAATTCTTTAGAAAGGTTTTGTTGATCAACCAGATGGGAACAGAAACTACAGCAGCTTTTTAGGACGGCATTTTCTGCGCACTACGCAACATTGCTGCAATAGATCAATCAACAAGATTGAAATGATACCGGGCAAACCTCGCGAATTGTTGCCAATCGAAACTGGTCATGTCGTGAACGCCGTCCCTTATATGGTATCCTATTATCGAATTAATAATTGGTTTATTAACAGCTGGGGGCGCTGCACTCAGTGTTGACTTTTTGCGGTATAGATTGTAAACTTTTGCTGCCTCTGAGATCGAAAGATATGAACCGGTTGGATCAGCCCAGAGATCCTTCGTGGCGTTTGTCGTGTAAACAGGCCGAGGTGCTATTAATGCTATTAACATATGCTGATCAACGGGAAGAGCGACTTCATTATCATTATATTTTTTATAGTTATCCGCGAACCAGTATGGGAATCTGGTATTGATAGCTTTTATCGTTTCACCGAATTTTCGCCGGGAAATGGCAGCACCGGTATTCCCAGAGCAATTAGCGATTACGATGGCAAATCGTTGGTCCTGGGCGCCGGCCCAAAGGGCAGCCTTTCCGCCACGGGAATGTCCAACCAAAACAACTTTTTTTGAATCCACGTCCGGATCTGACTCGAAATAATCCATTGCTGTCATTGCCGCCCAGGCCCATGCTCCGATCGCCTTCATCCCATTGCCTGCCCCGAGCTGATTTGGGTACAATTGCAAGACGCCGTTTTGATATTCGTCCGGGTTGTCGGGCGATGCATCCCCAACATGCAAGGCGGCGATCCCGTACCCGCTATCGATCATCATTTCCGCGGGCCAGAAACTACTTGAGCTGTCTCTACGCGGATCGGTCAGCGACTTATCACGATTGTTTATCAAAAGAAACGTTGGAACGGGGCCTTTGCGCTTATCAGGGACTAAGAGGGTTAAATGGATTTGAACATGCCTTCCGTTTTTCCAGGTGGAAATGGTTACTTCCTTCAGGGCGGCCTTATTTTTCAGTACTTTGTCTGCTGACATGTTTACGTCGAACTTAGTGCTATCCAAATCGCGGGGCATCTGACCATAGACATTATTTTCAAAAAGCTTCAATATTTCAGGCCGTCGCTTTGTTTCCCAGCTATTCGCGTTTTTAAGAGGCTCGCCTGCACTTGATTTGAGCACATTGGGAAGTGTATAAGCAGGAACCTTAGACTCGTCGTAGTTTTGTGCCGACCCGTCGAAGCTGATCAAATGTGCGATCACTAAAAGAGTGAAGAGTTTATATATATGCATTTCGGTATGGTGGGCGCCTGGTGAATGTGCAGGCGATCCACACTTTGAAATTAAATAAATATCGACAGGAAACATCTGTCAATATTTCGCCCGGATCCCATCTATACATTTTATTACAACCAGATCCACACCCTGACGATCTTGATACCGGCCGAAGGATGCGATAATTAATTTTTCGGGATAGAAATAATTATTTCCAGCGCCAAACTTATTGAAAATGCAACCTAAGTGGTCACCATTGATCATTTGGCGGTTATTTCGTGGAGGTAATGGAAGGTGTGGCAAACTTGGTCAACACAAAGTCATCAAGGAAGTAGTACTTGGTGGCTTCGAATCAGATGCCGTCTCCTATCAGATCACTTCGCTTTCAACTGATAAATAAAACTATCACTACCGCCAGGAATAGTCAAAGACCTTGCCCGCAGTTTTAAAGGGAAGGCTATCTGTTCGGAACGGCGCCGCCGGCAGACCGCTGCGATTATACAGATCAGCCGTTCCCGGATTATACGACCAGGCATATCGAACCGCCATCGGATAGGGCACGGCTTTAGCATTGACCACGACGGTATTATTCCTGACATGAGCCCGTGCCCAATAAAATTTATTATCTCTACCCGCAACAGCAAAGCCTTTTAAATAACCGTACTTATTGAAGTTTACCAGGCTATCCGTTCCTTTCATATAATGGATAACAACCGTGTCTGAGATGATCTCCATATAATCAAATGTAGGACCCCGGCTGACAACAGGCAGATTATAAGCAACATCCAGAGCCGCAATACTCAACCTTTTACCGACGTCCATTTTATTTTTGGGATGTATCCTCTGTGCATCTCCAATGTCGATAGAAACTGCCATGCCTGTGCGGGGTAATTTTAAAGCGGCGGCCTGCACTTCTCTCAATTCAGCCCAGTCACTATCCTGGGGTACAGTATCTTCCTCCAAAAAATTAGCCAGCTGAACAAAAAGGAAAGGAACATCGCCTTGCTTAAAGGCCGCTCTCCAATCCGATATAAGTGCCGGGAATAATTTACCATATTCTTCCGCCCGGCTTCCGCTACTTTCTCCCTGATACCATATAAATCCCTTAATAGCAAGGGAAGTGAGCGGCGCGATATTCCCGTTATATAAAACTGCAGGAGTAGAAAAAGGACTTGCGTTCACAACATGCGGCGCTTGAAATTTTTTCGCATCGATCGTATAATCACTTTTATACAACCACTTTCCGGCAAGAATGGGATTGTCCCGCATATCACCGGAATGCATTCCTCCCTTACCACTCTTATCAAATACCCTGACCACGATTACATTTCCTTCTCTTTTTAATATTTTTGCAGGCACCCCGTAATTGCGCCAGTTCTGATTGCCAAAACCCTCGCCTACCTTCTGACCATTTATCCAAACTATATCATAATCATCAATCTGACCAAGAAGCAAAAAAAGAGTGTCGCCCTTAAAATCCGGAGCAAGATTAAATTCTTTTCTGAACCACACAGCACCATCAAAATCAACCAGACCCTGATCTTCCCACCACGAAGGAATTTCCATTGTCTTCCAATCAGAAATGTCAGTTTCAGGTAAATACCACTTTTGCTCCATCCCCTGTCCTTTCAGGTAATCACTGCGTTCCCATGCCGGCTTTATCTTTTCGAAAGTCTGATTAATTTCCTTGAAACTCTTCAATGGCGATAAATAATCGTTCCTGTAAGAATCAAATTGCGGAAACTGAGAAAGCGATTTTGCGCTCATCCATGGTTCGATCGCAGTAGATCCCAGGTTATCACTGATGAGTCCAATGGGGACGTTTAACGAGCCTGTCAAAAACTTCCCGAAAAAATAAGCGACCGCGGAAAATGACCTGATCGATTCGGCGGAAGCCTCCTTCCATTCGCCACCCTGAAGATCTGTTCTGGGAACATAGTCCATTGCTATCGAAGCTGTAAAGATGCGGATATCCGCATTTATGCGTAATGTAGTATCCGCAGAAGAATATCCCATTTCACCAAGAGTATACCCCATATTCGACTGCCCCCCGCATATCCATACATCTCCGAACAATATATTATCCAGTTGAATAATATTCTCAGGACCCTTAAAAATCATTTGGTAAGGCCCACCTGCACGTTGCGAAGGAATCCGGATCGACCATTTTCCGTCTTTCCCGGTAACGGCAAAGTACGAATCATCATTAAAGACCAGTGCAACTTTTTCACCCGCATTTCCAAAGCCCCATATCTCAGTCTGTTTATCCCGTTGCAAAACCATATTACTCTGAAATATCACCGCCATCCTAATTGTTGCCCATAAGTTTCCCTGCAAGCTTAAAAGACAAAATACAATGGTCACTATCTTCTTAAAGCTCATACATGTTCTGTATTATCAACTTATTTTATGCGGGCTTCCAGAACCTGCCTCGTCTGTTTTACTGGACGCCAATAGCCATATCATGTTTACTTTTCGAATCCATATCTCCTATTCAGGCATCGGGGTATATTATTCAGTTCCAGAATCAATTCTCCCGCCTCTCACGATGTCGTTGTGATCAATAGTGAATTTGTCGTAGGAGTTGCCGTTTAATTTTATGGAGCTGATAAACAGTTTTCACTGGAATTATCAGGACTTCTGGCATATACTTCGTTTACCGGTTTAAAGAAACTTTCTCTTGATCCTTTTTTTCTTTTAAAACAATCACTCCGCATCCCCTAAGCAGATCCACATCCAACACGACCTTATCTATCACTTTCTCAAAAGGCAATTCAACCGGCTCCTTCACACCAGGATAATATACGAGGCAGGAAAGATTCTTCGGGATATCGGGAATCCTGACCGACACCTGGACACGCTGTTGTTTGCCGTATACGACGGGAACCACATATCCATCTGGTGTTGAAAAAACATTTGCTTTTGCGGCATCGTCCGTTACAGACACGACCTCTGGCAATAAAACCCATTTTCTTTCTTTGATCAATTTCATCAGCGGACCGTATTCCAGATAATAGAGGTCAACAGCGTCGTTCGGCCGGATAGAATGATCATTGCCGGGGAACGGGCACATAGGAAAAACACCCATGTATAAATACTTTTGAAAGAAATTATCACCCCCTTGTCTGAGTACGGTTTCAATGTCATCGGTCCAGCCCAAAGCAGGTTTATTTATACAAATCAACGCCGTGCTATTTAATGGGGTGCCAGCATAAGTAAATTCGTCAAACATCCCATCCAGGTGCTTAAAATAATCTATGCGCCTGCCTATGCTGTTAGCCAGAATATATTTCCCGGAATCATGCATGATGGGACCCAGCTTTTCCATTAAAGCCTTATAAGAGGTAATGAGAGACCGGGCCGGCCTTCCATCAAACCAGGTAACGCCGTCATCGGCATTTGCGTTGAAAACATTTAACCAGTCCAACCGGTCAATGCAGATGCCAAATGAATTCGGTATTTCCCTCACATGACGCCGCGCCTGCTCCAATAAAAATTGCCGGTAGGACGAATCGGCGCAATCCATTGCCAGAGCTCCTCCCCAGCTACCAAAGGGGGCGCCATTCCTGACTCCGGGATAGTATCCCGTTCTAAACTGCAGGATAGCGCCGGAAAGTTTATTGTATAAAAATTCATTAGCATCTTTCCACAAATTCGAATCCGCGGCGGCCATTTTTGGAGAATAAGGATACTGTACCCTCGCTCCAAACTCCGTAACGTTGAAATAATTAAACACATAGAAGCCTTTGGATCTCATTTTTCCCGCATAGGCATTCATGGCCTCAATAGACATTTCGCCTCCACCAAAACGCTTCCATTTAACATTCGGCGCTATAGGTGGAAGGAACATGCCCATGTATGGAAAATCAAAACTTGCCTGCCAGTTAACGGTGAAATTCATGTCCTTCATTTTCTTTTCGTCAAAATCCGAATAAGAATTCGAATACGCGCCGGTGCCATTCAGCTTTAGGGCGGTAGGGTTTTTAGGATTAAAATAGTCAGGATATCGTTCACTCATCCATTTCAGGCCACATCGCCAGTCGCTAACGTCGCCGACCAGGTCCATGGAGAACTTCACCACATTATAATGGCTTATTCGATTGGAAAGCCGGCTGTAGGTCACCGATCCGTCAGCATCAGTGGTCATCACCAGATTCAAAATATCGTCTTCCGGCGATAACGCGAGGTTGATTCCAACGTTCTCCCGGTCTTCCAGGACAGACAGGATAGGAATTGAAAATAATTCTCTGTAATAGGTCCACTCCGCGGAGGTTAAGGACCGGTCATATCCAAATGGGGGTGGAGCTCCATAAAACAGCGTATCCTTTATAAACGGAACAGGAACAAGCGGATCAACCCAATCAGTATTGCTCTTCGCCAATATACTGCTGTTGGTAGATCCCCCGGGTACCGGCCTTAATGCTTCGCGGATCCGACTATCTCCGGATGAATCAAATGCCGGTCTGCCCCAGGTTGTCCAGAACTTTGTTGTTTTGCCTGCCGGATAGTGAAATACCGTGTTTATCGGAGCGCTCCACGCACGGTCGTTTCCGCGGATCTCAACTTCCCATCTTACACTTGATTTTTCAGGGAAAAACCTGTCAATTACCGTACACTTCGTATACAGAGAATCGTTTACCAGGGTGCGTTCAAATTCGATCATTCCATTACCGGATTGATGCCTCCTGACCTTGCCCTCCATGCGACACCCTTCTATGTCAGTAAATGAAACGACTTTCTTTTCAATCCTGTCTTTTCCGATCCACATTCTGCTTATTCTTCCTTCCGTGGATAATTCTACTTCCAGGTTTTTTGTTTTGATATGCGTGGAAGATGAGCAGGAATACAGTGATATAGTTAAAAGAAAAAGAATACAACACCCTGAAGAATGTATCCAGCTCTTCCCATACCGATTTTTATTCATGGTACTTTTATCGTTATTTGAAGGCATGAGCTTTACACCCGTTGGGGTTAATAGTTCTGCCCTAACAAGATGCGCAGACGCAGTATTATCAATACCCAGGGTTTTGTTCTAACTTGGGATTCCTGTCGATGACATAAGAAGGAATTGGCCAGCGGTAATTCTTTTCCGGGTGAAACGCCTGTGCAGCGACATCAAAATAATTATAGGTTAATGTGCCGGCTACGTCTACAACTTCCACACCCCTCACAAAACCGTTCAACTTGGTTTCTGCAATTTTCCATCTCAATAAATCGAAAAAGCGTTTGCCTTCACAGAACAATTCCACTCTTCTCTCATTCCGGATGATCTCCCGCATTTTATCCTGACTCACCGCTCCGTAGCTTGTTTCCACCCGGGGCAAACCGCCCCTCATCCTTATCGCATTAATGGCTTCATATACCGAATTATCCGGGCCTACCGCCTCATTCTGGGCTTCCGCATATCCCAATAATACTTCCGCGTAGCGGGTCAATGGCCAGTCATTCCTGTTTTTTCTGCCACCGGGGCGGTCAAGAAGTCCATTGATCCTTGGATCCAGTGTTTTAATGATATAATAACCGGTAGGGGTGATCCATTGTGTACGCGTTCTGTCAACGGCATTGTTACCACCTCTTCTTGTAGTAATAATTGTGTTCTTCCAAACAGCCCCATCATATACGATGGATTTATAGAACCTGCTCTCCCGGTGATCGTAAGGATGGGCGGCATCATACAGCGGTGACTCAGTAATGGTTTTGCCATCCTCCATCCTGTAGGAGTCGACAACATCCTGTGTGGGCGCCGCTGTTACAATGGATATGGTGGTAAGCACACCATTTACATCCACATTCACAGGCCCCCACGCATCTTCCAGATAGCGGTCATCCGGATCAAAATTGGAACGGGGATACCTTGTAGGGCTGGTGAATATCGCCTCCGTATTTCCGTTATTTTCTTCCAGCCATAAGCTGTCGTAACTGGGAAACAGACTGTACAGGCCCATGTCCATCACCTGCTTGTAACTTGCAGCAGCCCGCTGCCATTTGTCGGCATCATTTCCCGGATTGTTTAACGGGCTGGCAGTGACTAATTCGGCAAATGCTTTCAGAGAGAGGGCCGCGCCTTGCGTTGCTCTCCCCGCTTCACCTTCTCTCACAGGAAGATCAGCAGCAGCCAGTTCGCATTCACTACTGATAAAATCAGCCGTTTCCGTTTCGGTTGCCCTGGGCTTTGCTATGGAATCAATACCTTCAGAAACATCCTGCGGTTCAGTTATGATGGATACGCCGCCATAATAGTTCATCAGATAAAAATAAAACCAAGCCCTTAAAAATCTCGCTTCCGCGATCCGCGACTTTTTATACGCTTCTGGCAGTTCGGAAGCGATTATTTTAGAAATAAAAACATTGCACTTTCTTACGTTCTGAAAATTTCTTTCATATCCCCATTCTCCTGAAGTATAATATATTCCACCCGGAGAGATGTACGCACTGGGCGAATAATTGCCGCTCCTGATCAATTCAGGCGTGCCCTGCCAGAACTGATTATTCATACAATCATCCGTCCAATGATCACTCGTACGATATGCTGTATGCCAGATGGGCGTGCTATTATATATATCATTTAAAAAAAAGTCTGCAACAATAGGATCTGTCCAGACCACCTCATCGGTCACCCTGTCCTGTGGAGTAACAGTCAAATACTTTTTACAGGAAAAGATCAATACGGGGATAGCCATCAACATGAACAAACGGGCATATCTATTAAAAGACTGAATATTTTTCATCTTACTATGCTTTATTCCTTTAGAATTTTAAGTTGATCCCTAATGTGAAAATCTTCTGGTTAATGAACGTACCATCCCTGCCACCCGTGGACGATTCCGGATCCTGATCATTTATTTCTTTTGCCCAGGTAAGCATATTTTGTCCGGCGACATATATCCTCACCGACCTGATATTCAGGTGGCTCGCCACGATCTTCGGAATAGTATAGCCTACAACAAAGTTTTTCAGCCGGACATAGGTTCCATCCCTCCAATACCAGTCAGCTCCCAGGGAAGGATAATTATTAGCATAATCTTGCGATATCCTCGGATATTTCGCATCCCTGTGTTCAGGAGTCCAGTAGTTCCCCACATAGTCGGCCAGGATCGGTCCGCCTCCAACACCGGGCACTGATCCCGGTCCAGGAAAGGCCTGCCGGTTCTTGGTGGCTCCTTGAAACAACAGGCTTACATCGAAGCCTTTCCAGGAAGCATTGGCGGTAAGCCCGAATAGAATATCCGGATAATTCAGCGAGGTAGATAGCAGAGTTACATCCTTCTCATCAATTTGCCCGTCATTGTTAATGTCGGCATACTTAACATCTCCGACACCATAAGTGGAACCCAGGTTTTGTACCGGAGATTTTCCCACTTCTTCTTCTGTTTGAAAGTAGCCGATTGATTTGAGTCCGAAGTAAGAATTTAACGGTAAGCCAGTGCGTCTTTGATTTGGATTGTTATAGGTAACCGTATTCTCAAATATCTCTATGGTCTTGTTCCTCGCCTGGGTAAATGTTCCGCTGAGGTTAAGTATCAAGCCGCTAGAGAAAGTATGTGTGCTGCCCAAAGTGATTTCTACACCGCGATTGCTCATCACTCCAATATTCTCCTGGGCGATACCAATTCCATATTCAACGGGAACATTCTGACTCGGCTGCATCAGCATATTGTTCCTTCTCTGATGAAAATAATCTATTTCAAAATTGAGCAATCCATTCCAGAAGCTGCCATCCAGGCCAACATCATACTGCCGTTGCTTTTCCCAGGTGATGTTCGTATTGGCAGGGGAAAGTTCCGTTAAGCCCTGTTGTAAGGTTCCTCCCATGCGCCATGCCTGTGCATAGGGTGAGTAAGTGCTGAGGTATTGAAAAGGCTGACCTGCCAGATTACCTGACAGACCCCAGGATCCGCGTATTTTTAGGTTATCGATCGCTTTAGCTCCCTTTAGGAATTTTTCCTCCGAAAGGCGCCATCCCATCGATACAGCCGGGAAAAACCCCCAACGATGTTGCGGAGCAAAATAGTAGTGTCCGTCATATCTTCCGGAAACTTCCACCATGTACCTGGTATCGTAGTTATAACTGAGACGAGTAACATATCCTATCTGCCGGGAACCGCTCTGAGTTCCACCATTGCTAAGATCGCTGGCATCTGAACTTCCCTGATCAATTGTTTGAATGGGAATGCTGTAATTTTTGCGGCCTGTCGAGAAGCTGTTGTAATCGACCTGTCGCGCTTCTGCCACAAAAAGTCCGGTAAAACTGTGCTTGCCAATATTCTTCTGATAATTGATAAATCCCTGCGCGGTGATCGCCTGATTCTGTGAATATCCTTCCTGCAGTTCAGGCCTTGTATTTGGGCCGATTTTATTAAAGGTGTAAGGTGTAGTGCTGTAATCAATCGCATAGTAGAACGGATCTGTGTACCAGCTATGTGAATAATCCTTCGTCGGATCATAATTCAAGGTGCCTTTTATGCTCAATCCCTTAATAAAAGGCAATTGCTGTTCAATACTCAATGAAGAATAGGTCGAATTGTTATATGAGTTTGCTTTCCCGGATTCGTATATCCGGCCTACTATGTTATAGCCCAGCGATCCGGCGGCCCATAAACCATTGCTGTAGTAAATCGGCTCCACCGGAGTTGTGAAATACGCTCCGGATATATTATTCGGACCAGGGGCAGCTACCTGGTAGCCCGGACGATTTGTTTTCTTCCGGATATAATTAACGGATAACGATATTTTGGTAGTCTGTGTCACCTCAGTTTCGAGGTTGAGCATCGCATTATAGCGGGCGAACGATTCGTTAGGCATCATGGATGCCTGATCGATATAGCCGAGCGAGGCGAAGTACCTGATTTTATTTGTCCCACCTGTGACCTGAAAGGAATGATTGGTTTGCGGAGCATTGTGCCGGATAACATCGCCGAGATTATTGCTGTTGAAATATTTATCCGGCTCTGCACCAGGTAAATGTTCTACCACTTTGCGGTATCCTTCGATTGCTTCGGCATTATAGGGAACTGTCGCCTCCTGGCCCGGATGGGAATTCAGATAAGCCAGGTTCTCTATCTGTGCATATTCATAAGAATTGGCGGTTTTAACCAGTTTAATCGGGTTGGACCATCCATAATATCCATTATAGTCAAAAGTTGGTGTTCCCGTTTTGCCCTTTTTGGTGGTCACCAGGATTACTCCGTTCGACCCTGCCAATCCGTAGGGTGCTACTGCGGCGGCATCCTTCAGTACTGAGACAGCCTCAATTGAATTCGGATCTAAATAAGAATAGTTTCTTGGGACACCATCAACGATCAGCAACGCTGAACTGTTTCCTAATGTCGAGATACCCCTGATATGTATTTCTGCTGCATCGGATCCCGGCTCCCCGCTGTTCTGTTTAGACAAAACACCGGCGAGACGTCCTCCCAGGGAATTGCTCAAGTCCGCTACCGGAGATTTGCCAATATCATCTCCTTTCACTGTGCTGATTGCCGAGGTCATGGTCAGTTTTTTCTGTGTACCATACCCTACCACTACCACGCCTTCCATCTGGCTGTCTTTATGAAGCAGCGTTATGTCTAAATTAAAAAGACCATTACTGTCCATAATAACCTTAACGTTCTTAAGGTTCAGCCGAGAAGGCGATTTAAAACTCCTGAATGGAATTTCCAGCGTCTGGTAACCTACGTAGCTAATTACCAAAACGGAATTTTCCGGAAACCCTGTGAGCGAAAAAGCTCCATTTACATCAGTGGTTGTACCATTTTCAGTGTTTTTTACTTTTATTGAAACACCGCCAAGCACAGCGCCCAAGGTATCCCTTACTATTCCACTAACAGAAACCGACGGGGCTTCGTAAATAAACTCATCCGGTGTCTTTAATGTTATCGGAATTTTTTTAGTAATGAAAACAGTTTTTCCCTGTATTTCAAATTCCAGAGGCTGCCCCATCAGAATTTCTTCCAATGCCTCCAGAAGCGGCTCTTCTTTCAATTTAATGGAAATCGGTGGTATACTATTGAGGTCTTCCTTTCGGTAAAAGAAGGTGTAGTTCGTCTGTTCCTTGATGGAGGCAAATAATTTTTGCAGCGAAACAGCTTTACCGCTGTTGCTAACTGTTTGAGCGGATGTCTTGGCATTGACCTGAAGCGCTGCTATCAACAGCAGAAGAGGGGTTAATTTCATCGCCAGCATAATTTGTCTGGTAGTGACCCGATGGTACTCCCCCCTGTCTTTGGGGGCATTCCTTCTCATCACTAACTCAGTTTTGGTTAATAGTCCTGTCCTCAGCCTACGGAAGGCAAGAGCGGGATTGCAGTGAGCCGTAATTTGCATACTTTTGCATTGTTAGGTTAAATAATAAGCAGTCATAACAATTGTTTACTGAATAACCTGAACGAAAGCCGGGAGTTGGACACCATTCTAAGCACCCGGTTTTTATTTTAAGTTAACCAGCTATGACAGATCTCCTGTTCTGAAGGCTACCTGTTATTTTTTTTAGTATCGATCATGTGAGTTTGCCTACGGCAGAATAACAATCTGATTCCCCTTCTCTACCCTGTAATGTATTCGTGTTTTTGCAAGGCCTCTCAGCACCTGGGAAAAGGAAAGCGTATTATCAATTTCACCATTGAACTGCCCTGTAGGAATTTCTCCCTCATATTTTACTTCTATATTATACCATCGTGCGAGTTGCCGCATTACTGTTTTCAGGTCGGCATCATTGAAAGAAAATAGTCCGTTCTTCCAGGCGATCGATTGTTGCAGATCAGCATCTTTCACCAGTCTTATACTGGCATCCGCCACGCTTACCTGCGCCTGCTGACCGGGGGCTAATACCTGTACTCTGTTGCGGGCCTTTACCCGTACAGCACCTTCCAGCAGCGTGGTATTGATGCTTGCTTCGTCATCATATGCGTTGACGTTGAACCGCGTTCCTAAGACTTCGATCTCAGTGCCATTCTTAATCTTCACTATAAAAGGTGCACGTATATTTTTCACCACCTCGAAATATGCTTCTCCCACGATTTCTACTTTCCGTTGCGTCCCCATGAATACAGTGGGATAGGTGAGGCTGCTTGCAGCATTTAACCAAACCTTTGTGCCATCGGGCAAAACCAGCAGGTAGAGCCTGCCTTTCGGAGTGGTCATTGTATTGTAAACGACAGACGAAGCATCATCTCCCCGCGCTCTGTTTCGTTCCCTATATAACAATTGCCCATTTTCCAGTTTCACTTCCGTACCACCCTGTGTGGCAATAACACCATTTCCTGCACTGTCCAATAGCACTTTACTGCCATCAGATAAAGTAAGGATGGCACCGCCGTTCGCCGGTAGCGAATCTCTAACCAGTTCAATTTCTGCAACCGGCTGGCGGTGGGTATCCCTGTGTTGGAGCCACAGATAAGCGCCCGCAGTAAAGAAGATAATGATGGCTGCTGCCACCGCTCGCCAGGGAAAAGAAATACGACGAACAGGGCTGGAGATATGCATATTCTTTTCGTCATGGAATTTATCCATTTGTAATATCTCATCCGCCATCTTGTCCCAGTAGGCAAAATCATACTTATTCGTCTCTCCTTTTGCAAATGCAGCTGCCTGGAAAACAGTAAGCTGATCGATGATATCGCCCGATGCGCTGCCTGATTTTATGAAGTTCAGCAATTCTGTTATTTCTTCTGGCGTGGCCAACTGTTCCCTGCATTGTTGCAGAAGATAGAGTAGTCTTTCTTTAGTATCCACTTTTACATATTTATTCGTCGGGAGCGGCCCTTTCAGATGATCGTTATCTAATGCTTCGTCCTTATACGACGCGCATCAGAACCAACAGTACCAAAAATAATTTTTTTAGAACAGCCAGCACCAGATAAGAAAGATGGGGATAAAGACACCACGCAGGCCCAGGTATTCACGAATGCTTTTCAGCGCCCGGCTTAACGTATTTTTCACGGTTTGCACGGAAAGACCTTGCTGGGCGGCGATTTCAGCAGGTTTTAAATTTTGTTCCCGGCTCAAGCGATATATCTTCTGCGCCTGCGGTGTAAGCTGATCAATAGCTTCCAGAATGAGCTTCCCCGTTTCATGCATAGAAAGAAGGACATCTGCAGTTTGGTTGATCTCCACAGGCGACTGGCCGTCTCTCAGCCAGGCGGCGGCCCTATCACGCACTTTCTTGTGGCGCAACCAGGAATAGGACTGAAAATAAGCAATACGAAAAATCCATGCCCGAGGCAATTCTATATCAGGCAATTGATCCCGGTTTAGCCAAACCCTTAAAAAGACTTCCTGGATGAGGTCTTTTGCAGCAGATTCACATTGAACGATGGCCGTAATGACCGAAACCATTTCTGGAACATACGAGTGGAATAACTTCTTAAAAGCAGTTTCATCTCCTTGCGAAATTTTTAAAAACAAGGATTTATCCTCATCAATCGCAGAAGTTGGCAACAGGGTATTTTGGGATTTTATAAATATGGGAAATAACAGATGTCATGGCATTTTCAATCAAATTCCACAGGCGGAAAAAACAGCTCCGGCAAAAATTAGTAACAGAAAAGGCATTAACAAAGAGCACAATGCAACATTTACAATGCGCAGTAATTACACTTACCAATGTACGAACAAATGCAAATATCAGCAAAAGTTAGTGGTTCTCACTCTCTCCGCGGATCCCGGCAACGCCTATTTTCCTTTCGATAAACGAGGTAGTAGTGACAGCACTGCTCCCAGCTGGCAGGAGATCCGTTGTTTTTTCACTCTTCTGCAATAAAAATCGAAGAGAGTGCGTCTTGTAAAAACATCATAGGCTTCGCCGGAATTGTTATAATGCCTTCCATCGGCATTTCCTGACCAGCTAGTTAGGAATTAACTTACCAAATAAGGAGGGTATCGCCGAGGTAGTGGGGACAGCGGCGAACGTCCAGTGCGGTGAGGTACATGATGCCGTTGGGGTCATTCCGTGAAGACCGCAAACGCAAATCTAGTATGCAGTATGAAATCGGGATACTCAAGGCGAATACCGGCAACAAAAAACCACCAGGAAAATTACTTCCTGATGGCTCAGATTGTTAACCTTCATCTTCTTAAAGATCAGGCATCGGGTATTTCAGGCTCTACGAGCTTGATAAGCTTTTCAAGGGAATCCTGCCAGCCTAAATAGCACATGTCAGCAGGTATCTGCGGAGGAATATTTTCCTGCAAGATCTTTATTTCCGTTCCGGCAATGTTCTTTTTGAGCGAGATGGTGGTAGTCATCTCACCCGGCAGATTTGGATCATCAAATTTGTCGGTATATTTCAAAAACTCATTAGGCTTTAGCTCCACATATTTTCCACCAAATGAATGGCTGTGGCCAGTGGAAAAGTTTTGAAATGACATCTTATATGTTCCACCTGCCTTCACGTTCATTTCATGAACTGTACAAGTAAAACCGTAAGGTGGTAGCCAGGAGGCCATAGCCGGTGCTTCAGTGAAAGCGCGGTACACCTTCTCTGGCGACGTTTTAATTACCCGGTGTAATGACACATTATTCGTTGACATAAAATCGTTTTTTTTGTTCCTACTCTTTTGGCTTTTCGGTTTCGCCCGTTTTCGATGGTCGCTGCTCCATATAAATCCTTGCTTTGTTTTAGTTGATCAACACCTCAAAGATGGCCACTATTTTTCTTCCTAAAGGTGGCCACATACGACATTTAGTGGGCGATTTGCGTCATTGCTCATGTGCTTACCTGGCGATGTTAAAGAAAGGCAAAGAATATACACACGAAGGGTATTTTCTCATCGCTCCGCTATTAATCTTCGTCTCTTACAATATTCAACCCGCGTGTACCCCTCCATCTCTTTCTAAAGCCCTCTCGTTTTTTCAGGGAAATAAAATTTTTGCTGCCCGATTCTTTGTAATCAATGGCAGGTGTCACCATGCCCGGCTCCATCATCCTAAGCGTATCCGTTACAAATGGAATAAGGTCAATTGAAGGATCAACTTTCTTTGCAATAAATCTGCGCAGCTGTTTTGTCTGGAATTGGTCGGAAGCCAGCGCGATACTTTTAAAACCGAGCTTTTTTGCCAGTTTCCAGGAGTAGTAGACGTTTTCGGTGCTGTGTTCTGCCTTGGATTCGGAAAAAATGTGGGCTGCGGGAATACCAAGCGCACTGGCATACTGTGCCATAATCTTGCTTTCATAAAAAGGAGAATACACCGCACTTCCAGAGTAAATGATGTTCCTTGCAATTCCCGCTTCGTATAAATATTTCGACCAGTAAACTCTGGATTTCATTGTACGGCTCCACTTTTCACCCTCAAAAGGAACTCCAGGCACAATAATAACATCGTACCGCTTGCGTTTTGCTTTCTCAAAATATTCCTTACTTACTTTGGCTGAAAAGCTGCAACTTTTAGAAATAATAAGGACTGCCAACAAAATAAATCCATTCCAACATTTGGACATCATGAGTGTAAAAAGCTATCTGGCAATTTAATGGATAAATGAATAAATACTTCTCTACATATGCTTGAGAATCATCCCATCACAAATTCTCCATTCTGATAAATTAGAATTTTTGTTCCGTTGGAAAGCGTTGCGGTCACCGTTCGATTAGCAGTACTGATGATATCTGTATGCACTTTCGGGCAACTGTTATAACCCATGTCTGCCCATTGCTCTTCCCCGACAGCAGCGATATCGCCGGGATAAGTGTCTTTATAAGCGTTGCCCAACGCAATGTGCGTGTTACCAAATTCACCACCCATATTTTCGTCGAACAGCGTAGTGGCCATAAACTTCGTGATGCGGGAGTGACGCCGGTCGGTCAATGAGAATTCCCCGACCTTGTCACCGTTTTCCTGGGCGATCATTTCCTGTAAAGCGGCCTGGTTTTCTGTCGCGGAAGACGCAACGACAACTCCGTTTTCGAACTGCAATGACACGCCGCTGATCCTCTTTCCACCATAATACAGTGGCTGATTAAACCTGATGACGCCATGGGTACCGCGCCAGTCCGGCGATGTGAAGATTTCAAAACTAGGAATATTCTTCCCGCCTCCGCTCAGCCATTTGCGGTTTGCGCCGATGGCAATGTGGAGGTCCACATCATCACCTTTAACATGGAGTTTTTCGATCCGCAAGGCATCGAGCTTGTCCTTGATCTCCTCGATCTGCCTTTGTACCTCTTTCCATTTCGCGACGGGGTCGTCCTCCCTTAGATAACAGGCTTCGATGATCTGCTCCCAGTACTCATTCAAAGAAAGCCCGGCTTCTTCGGCCATAGACGGTGTTCCGTACAGGCAAAGTGACCATGACAGTTTTCCCTGCTGCTCCTTTTTTTCGCGCATCTGCATGTAGGGAGCTCGAGCACTGAGCATGCGGCTGATCTTTGACGCAGGCAACCCTTCCAGGTAATGAATGTCTGGTTCAGCGATAATAAACAAGATGTGATCAATAGCCTCCACAATTCCCTTCCAGTATGGCCCTGCAAAAAACCCGATCTGCTCGTCCGAGCCATTTTCCAGCAGGTAACGGGCAAGACTAAATTTGCGGACATTGTCCGGCTGGTAATTAGTGATCACGTTACCGCCGGCTGCATAGATCTCGCGGGCGATGGCCAGGTAAAGATCTTTGGTACACTCCTGTCCTACCAGGAACACCGTATCGCCTTTCCTTATGCCAATACCGTTGTTGAGTGCATAGTGCACCATTACTTTCGCGTATTTGTTGAGCAGGTTCTCTTCGAGTTGAATCATAATCGTGAATACTTGAATCCGGCGAAATTAGGGCAGAAAATTGTGAGTTGTAGTATCATTGAGCTACTTGCTTTCTCCTAAGAATTCCTTTATATCTATCCTGTCGAAAAACACCTATGTCCAACCGGCCCTGACATTTGCGGGAAATCCGGCTATTCGCAGAAACAGGCGTAACACGTGCATAGTATGCTTTCGAATACAAAACTTTCCGAAAATATATCCTCGGGATGAACACCTTCGTGGACCCGTAGCCGTTCAAAACTAAGTGAGCTCAGAAAAAATCCAAAGAACCACGATGTTATTCCATTAACCTTGGGGGCGATCGGTATCGACACCTGGATCTAACAGTCTGGACCGTAGTCCTATCCGCGATTCTTGGGATTTATAACGGAGGATCTGCGCTAAAGCAGGTACCCGATACCGTGGTGGCACGTAATTTTCTTTGACTATCATCAAAAATAGTCAATATGAAAAGTATATTAGCTTCGATTGCATTGAGCATGACGCTTTTAGCCTGCGCCGATAGCCAGGCGGACAAGAAAGAGCCAGGAACTTTGAACGCAGAGGCACCGGTTGCTGGCGCATATGTTCCACAAGAAGGAGACTTAGCGCTGAAAGACGGCAAAGTAATGCTTAGAAAAGACGACGACTGGAAAGCAGCGGATGAAAAAATAACGCTTTCCAATGGCGCTGTTGTCGGTACGGATGGCCTTATAACAAAGGGCGACATGGAGATCAAGCTGCAGGAAGGTGAAGTCATCACGAAAGGGGGAGATGTGTTTACCAAAGCTGGGCAAAAAGTCGATAACGCCTGGAAAAACGTTAATGCAGCAGTAGAAAAAGCAGGTGTCGAGACCAAAGAAGCCGTCGATGCAAAAGCGGCCAATGATAAGATTGACGCAGCCGCGGATAATGCAACTAAAAAGATCAAAAAAACAGCTAGCAAAGCGGAAAAAAAAGTAGAAAGGCAGGCAGACAGAGCGAAACGCAGGGTTGAAAATGCATCTGATACCAAATAACTGATTGTTCGAGAGAATATGTATGCTCTCTTCCAGATCGTAATATTTGGAGCCTTTCAAACATAGATTACAGAGACTCTATCTCAAATCAGCCCGTGAGCACTTTGTTCCCGGGCTGATCTATTTAATTCCGGCGCGGTCCTCCCTCACCCGTCTGAATTACCCGAACAGGAGAAACGCCGGCAATTGGAGAGCCATTTAAAATGGTTTGACGTTTCTTTGCAGCTATGCCATTACGTAAACCATCCGAACAGGAATTGCGATTTATTGCCTATATGATCCGAGAGGGAAATGGCAAAGTTAAAGCCGCCTGGTCGGAGACCCTGATGGTAGCACCGATGGACGATGGAGGAATGGGCAGCCTGGTACTCTACCCCGATGGAAAGATTGTCACTGGCAAAATGTTCGGCCGCATGCTGCATGAAGTCGAATTCAAAGATGAAGACCATGTGGCAGTCGTCGCCTCCCTGAACCTGGACCAGCATGACGAACTTTTCGAACTGGATATCTGGAAAGTTAATTTTGATGCGCTCATCCGACTGCCAGAAGTTTAATGCTACGAGAGAATGCCCAAACCATTAATAACTTTTAACTTGCCCCCTTCAAAACCATTCAATATGACACCTCAGGAAATTGCATCACAGCTCGTCGCTTACTGCCGTAACTCGGAATGGATGAGAGCACTTCAGGAATTGTATGCCGATGACGCCGTCAGCATCGAACCCCAGGATACTCCTGATTTCCCAAAGCACACCAATGGAAAGGAACAAATGTTAGCAAAGGCCCGCAAATTTACAGGCATGACCAGGGAAGTGCACAGTGTTGAGCTATCTGATCCCGTGGTCGCCGGAAATGCTTTCGCTTTGCGGCTCGACATGGATATTACCACTACAAATGGCCGCAGTAAGATGTCCGAAATCTGCGTGTATGAAACCAGGGACGGCAAGATTGTTTCCGAACAATTCTTTTTTTAGCAGATGTAAAATCGGTTCGATATCAGGACTCTTGGTTCAAATGTTGACCGTACATAAAAAGGTCTTCACGTGCAGGCCATTCCTTACTCACCTTTGAAAACGCCGAGCCAGTTCCGGGCATTTTTATTATATATATTATCGACAATATATTTTGGAAGATTCAACCCCTTAAAACTTCCGTCAAACTGAGGCGAAGTCATTTTCTCATCGGAAGTGAAAAATTTCCAGTCGTTTGTCCACGTTTCATGAGCCGACTTTATTGCATTTGCAGGATCCGAATCTTCAGTGATCACCAGATCTGTTGCATAGAGCAGGCGGTCGTTATACTTTACAAGGAAGTCGTGCACTTTCTGCCAGTTGTCTCTCGCTTGCACTTCAAGGTGAACGATACGGGCGGCCATATCTACAGCCATATTCGGAAATCGGTCGAGGCGTGCCCCCAATGAATCCACATTCCATTCCAGGCTGCCCAGGTGTGCACCGACAAATGTGAGTTTAGGATGTTTGGCGAGCATGTTGTCTCTTGCCCGGATCTGGTCTTCATAGGTTGGCATTTCAGGATGTTTGTACATATGATAAACCGGCCACTGTGTGAAGTAGGAGATGTCGCCCCGAACCGTCATTTTTTCCACTGGCAGCCAGCAGTTGCGCGGTTCGCCGAGATGGCCCACGACAGGTACGTGATTTTCTTCAAGGAAGGCAAACAGGGAATCGAAACGGGGATCGTCGATCATTACAAGTTTTCCCTTTTTGTCGCGGAGACTCATACCAATGACTTTATAAATCTTGACCGCCTTCGCCCCTTTCGACAACGAATTACGTATGTATGAAATATTTTGTGTAGTCCAGTCGGCATCATTGAATCTTCTCACGGAAATGGTTGTAGCGTATTGAAACTGCTCCGGGAAATTCTTTTGCAGCGCCAATGCGTATGCTTCCTGAACTTCCATGGGAGGTGGTTCGTTAACATCGTCGTAATCGATGCTGAACAGATTAATATTATCCTGTATCGCCTGATTGAGGAATACCGAGTCCTTTACCTGCACGTGAATATGCGCGTCCGTTTTTTTTATGGTCGCAAAGTCGTTGGCTGTATAGAATCCTGTTGAATCCTTTTTGCTTTTGGGATCCGTCGATTGCGGGGATGAACAGGATTGCAGGGTGGCCAGGAAAATTGCGGCGAGAGCGAGATGATGCAATAAATTTCTCATGCTATGCGAGTAATTATTTATTGTAAGCTACTATATCCTGTTTTCATTCATTTCCCGTTCTTATAAATATATCTGTATTATTGATTGCTTTGAATCTACTCCGTATATTTCAAATTTCCGCCTGCTCTCTTCGGCTCATCTGTTTCGACGTGAATCTAAGAGGCGACCTTAGTCGAACCAATCAAATTTGCACCAAGGCTGGAATTCCAAATGTCATGATTCGCAAACTCGATACAACGCCTGTTAGTGCTGGTTTCCTTAGGATCTTTGATATTTAAGAAAATATCATAGTCACCAGGAGGAACCTTACCAAATGCGCCCATATGAATAGAGAAATTCAAATCGCGCCAAGCCGCGGTATTGTTTGCCCGGCTGTCCAGCTCTGCCCCCCAATCCCTTGCGTCAAGTTTTGTAGCTGCAGTGTAAGCCTTAGAACCATTTTTTGACTTCAGAACAACTGACACCAGTTTCTTGTTTATAATATTGCCAAAGCCGACATTTTGAATCTTCCCCTTAAACCTTAGGGTATCATTCTGATTTACCCTTTCACTTGCTTTAGCCTCGCGCAGCACCAACCGGTAGCCCAATCTGTCACGCATATATTCCATTCCGCTTCTTCCATTATACAGCGGATCGAAAATTGCAGTTCGGGTTACTTTATCATGTGGGGGCGTAAATGGTGCGGTGACATTGTTTTTATTATAAACAAAATCGCCCCAAAGCTTATATGTACGGGGGTTATAACTTGTATTTAAATGAGTCGTTCGGGCAAAAGCGGCTTCATAAAGAACGTTCGGAAATCTGGGATAGATATTGTCGTCGGCGCCGGGCCCTACCGTTTCACCTCCATAGAAGTTGTTTTGATTTCTTATCCATGTCAGCGCTGCGTTTCGACTAAAATCAGCTTCACTACCAGTTCCAATTAAGGCATACCCTTCGGAAAGGGAGCCATTGTCATTATATCCGCCGCCGCCGCTCGAACCCGCGGAATAGCTGTCATTGAACATGCCGAAACGTTGGGCAGGTGTTCCGCGTGCAGGGGCAGGCATTAAATTAGTAAAGCTGTAATTAGTATTGTACTCCACGTTATGCCATGCCATGACTCCGCCCGCATGCGCTAATATTGAACGTGAAGCGGGAACATATCCCAGCAGCGCTTTCAAAAGCCAGTGATATCCCTCTTTAGTTCTTGCATAGGATGATGAGTGCATTTCGCCCCATGGTCCAAAGACACCCGCCTTCACCGCCATAATGCAATCTTCGAATTCGCTAAAAACATCTCCCAGTTGCCACAGATGATATTGTACCCAGTTTTGGTCCTCATGACCCGGTACACCACACAAATCTGATTTGTTGATCACTTTAGTTTCATACCAAACCCGACCTTTCGGAGCTCCTGGTTCGCAATCGTGAATGAGTTGATTAAACTTTTCGTTGTCGACGTAAGTATGGCCCCGCCCGTCATAATTAAATTTCACAATGGCGACGGCGTCACTCTCCCTTACCTTTTGGAGAGCTGCCCTTATATAATTGAGGGCAGCGGTTGTTAAAGGCTGGGTTGTACCGTAGTCCGGGGTGCGAGCACCACTCTTGCTCCAGGGTCCTATTGGCTTTCCGTTAAGGGGCGCATTCGACGAAAAGTTTTTCAGATCAAACTCCATATAAATGATGCCCGCTTTAACAGGGACCTTGGTCCCGGTTATAGTTGTTGCGAAGTCAGGAAGATTTGGGGTTCCACTGTCCACAGGAACTACAAATTCCGCGGCCCTGTAAAAGCCCCTGTCCGGATTCGAAATATCAACTGGATTCTCAGTATAATTAAGCTTCTGCAACACCAGGGTGGATGCCATGCTATCCTCTTTACCTTTCACGACTTTGCCCGGATCGTTCACATATGCAAAGCACAATAATCCTGTCAACGCAAGACCAATGATCAACACGACATTCTTCACTCTAAATAACCTTTTCATAACCAATCTAACTTAATGTAATGAGGCTACACATTTGCCAGTGTATCTGGCAGACGACTTTAGCTACGGTCCAAATACCACTTGGGATGTTCCTTGTTGTAGGCCTGCAACGCCGTCCAGTTGGCACTGGACGAGGTAGCTCTGCTTACGTTATCTAAATACGCACCGTCAAATCCCATGTCGACAATCCTGTCGATGGAGGACCGGCCATCTGGAAACGGCGACTGATTGAAATTTGGATTTTTATACGGGCTGCCTCCTCTGACTATGATGTCCCTCCACTCAGGATGCCACCAGAGCGGTGTGGACTCATCGGCGTATTGTCCGGAGTAAGCCGGCCATAGAATCCAATTTGGGATACCGACATCCCAAGCTCTTTCGCGCGCGGGTATGAATTTGCCATTCTCGACAGCACCGTGGATGAAAGATTTTGGGCTGGGATTGATCATGACCGGATCAACATACCACCGGGAGAATTCTGTGGTGCCGATGCTCAAATATGCGATCACCTGTCGCCTGCCGCCCTGGGGTTTCCGCTTAAGCATTTCCACTTCTTCCTTCGTAAGCGCATCGCCATCAAAATGTGCGTCGATATAAAAAGCATCCCACTCCGAAGCCGCGAGTTCCTTGATGTATGCCTTCCTTCCTTCATTTTTAGAATAACCTTTCGTCTTCCAGAAAAAGTCCCATTTGGTCCCGTGGTCTTTGATAGCCTGCGCAACCACCTTTGCATCACCGGTAGGCTTAAATCGTCCGCCTGCAAAAGGAACCAAATAGCCAGCAGTTTTGGTAATATCGAGACGACTGGCTGGCCTGGCTTCCCAGGCAGGCCAATTCGTGTATTTGCCGGTGCTGATCATATAAAGATGGTTTTTGGCATCCATCATGCTAAGTACATCTTTACTGTTCAAAGTATTCGCTACACCGGCAGGTATTGGATCATGAATGATATTGTATGCGTTGGAAGAGGGCGAATAGATTGGCATATAACCGGGGTTTCCTATGCCCGGTGACTGATACACTTCCGCACTTAATCGCGGGTGCCAAAGAATATTATTATCGGCAGCAATTTTCTGGTTCTGCGTAACAACTTCTACGGTCCTTCCATTGGTGTTGGCCGTACCCTTTATGCCAATCTTGGTGAGGTTAGCCAACCTGGTTACGGTAGTAGCGTTATAGTTTTCTATTCCCCAGCCATCGAGCAGGTCACAGAGATTCTTATCGTACGAATTATTTGGATTTCCATCTACGTGGGCATATTCCAATGTGTCTTGGGGAACGACCTGAAATTTAGGGTTTCGGCTCTTCGCCCTGATGGCTAGTTCCATGATCAATGCCTGCATCTTGCGGGCGCGTCCAACATCGCTGACATCATCAGGATCACCATAATACTGTTCGACTATATCATTTAGCCCTGCAATCGTGACACCTCCTTTGGGCGTCCACAGTGGGCTTTGTTTTGCTAACCTATCCCTGGGGATCCACGACATCAGTGAAGGAATGACTCCCGCAGCGGCAGCCGCAAGCGCACCGTTTCTTAAGAATGTTTTTCTGTTCATAACATTTATGTTATCTATTTTTTTTCATCCGATAAAAAAGATTCGATCTATGACACTTTTGTCGACCCAATTAAGTTAGCGCCAAGGTCAGCGTTCCAGCTATTCCCATTATTAGCAAACCGTACACAACGCTTGTTGGCACTAGTTTCCTTAGGGTCATTGATCCTTAAGAAAATATCATATTCGCCGGCAGGCACCTTGCCAAATACGCTCATATTTACTGAGAAGGTCAAATTGCGCCATGCAGCGACATTAACTGCCCTGCTATCGCCATTCGCGGCAGTCAGCCAATCCCTCGCATCCAGATTTGTAGTTGCCGTGTAAGTCTTAGAACCATTTTTCGGCTTCAGAATAAGGGATACTTTTTTCTTATTGACAATGTTACTAAAGCCAACGTTCTGAATCTTCCCTTCGAACTTCAGCGCGCCATTGGGCTTTACCCATTCGCTTGCACTAGCTTCCCGCAGCACTAAACGGTAACCCAATCTGTCGCGGAAATATTCTAATCCGGTTTTACCATCATATACCGGGTCGAAGAAGGCCGTTTTTGTGGGTCCGGCGTAAGGAGGAACGGTGTCTGTATTTGATGCCGGGAATGTAACTGGTGTAGTGACGTTTGCCTTATTATAGATAAACTTGCTCCAGCGGGAATAATTGCCATGTCTCATATTCAGGGCGGTGGTCCGAAATTCAACAGCTTCGACAATTGCGCCCGGCATGTTACCAAACTCATTGTTGCCAACACCGCCTTCCACCTGAAGGATGGTGTTGCCATTAGAAAGCCAGCTGAGAAATCTGAAACGATCATACGGCTCCTCGAAACGTCCGTTATTGCTATAATTCGCCGCATAACTATCGTCGAAAAAACCAAAACGGGCCTCCGGGGAACCCTTTTTTGGAACCGGCATGCTATCCATATTGCCGGTGGTATAATTGGTCTTATAAGTGAGATTGTACCATGCAAGGAATAACGACTGCTTTGTTAATAGAATTCGCGAAGCAGGAACAACGCGCAGGTATTCATCTAAAAGCATCTTCCCAGCCTCCGCACTCAAAGCCATGGGTGATGAGTGTTGTTCGCCCCATGGACCAAACATACCCGTCTTAACGCACATGATGATGTCTTCGAATTCATTGAAAATAGGTTTAAGCTGCCAGAGATGATACTGTATCCAGTTTTGATCCTTGTGGCCGGGTACGGTACACATGGCCGATGGATTATTAGGTGTTACGTATGCTGGTTCAGGGCCATGTATGAGTCCTTCGGTGAGATTTAGTTGGGGATACTTATGAGGTTCGATATAATTAAAACCGTTTCCATCATAAGAAAATTTCACAAAAGCTACCCCGTTGCCATCTCTCACTTTCTGCAGCAGCCCTCTTATGTAATTAAGCGCAAATGATGTTAAGGGCTGAGTCTTACCAGTTCTTGTGGCTTTGTTACCAGGGTCTGCAAACAAACCATCATCCTTAAACGCAAAAGCATCTTTTGCCGAAAGGAAGGCGTTTGACGAAAAGTTACACAAGTCAAATCCCATAAATGAGATGGATGGAAGGGCTGAGACGCCGGTACCACCAACATATGGCTTCGTATTTTGATTAACCCCATTATAAAATTGGGTCTCTTCGATATCATCACCCTCCACAGCCGGCACCTGTCTTCCATGATATAAAACAGAGTTTGCGTCTACCGGAATCCGGTGATCCACTTCAGGGGTTATACCGAAAGGCGAATTAGTTTCATTAACCGATGCTGGCGAGATATTCTGCCATCGGCCTCTATAGACGCCTCTGTCTGGATTCGGAATATCAACGGGATTCTCTGTATAGTCAAGTGCCTGCAGCACTAGCGGTGCCGTTCTTCCATCATTCCCGTCTTTGACTGCACGGCCGTTTCCGGGACCCTTCTCCGCATATGAGGCACACAGTAAACCTATGAACCCAAAACAAACGAAAACTCTTAATCCATTCACGCTTACTAATTTTTTGTATCCAACTCTAACTTTATTATAATAAATGCACACACTGCCGATATGGATCTAGCCAGCAATTCTGGTTGAGCCAATTAAGTTAGCGCCAAGCTCAGCATTCCAACTGTCTCCCTTATTCGCAAGTCGTATGCAACGCCTGTTCTCGCTGGTTTCCTTTGGATCATTGATCTTTAAGAAAATATCATATTCACCAGGAGGCACCTTCCCAAAGGCACTCATATTAATAGAGAAGTTCAAATTGCGCCATGCCGCAGTGTTTTCTGCCCTACTATCCCCTTTCTCATCCGTCAGCCAATCCCTCGCGTCAAGATCTGTTGCTGCCATATAGGCCTTAGATCCATTCCTGGTTTTCAGAATAACCGACACCTTTTTCTTGTTTATTACATTCCCAAATCCGACATTTTGGATCTTTCCCTTCGAAATTTCAGGGTACCGTTCGGCTTTATCGATGCACTTACTTTAGCCTCGCGCAACACCAGCCGATAGCCCATTCTGTCGCGGAAATATTCCAGTCCGTTTTTTCCGTCATAGACCCGGTCGAAGATTGCCCTTTCTGTTTTTCCACTGTAAGGGGGAGATGTTTCTTTGTCATTGGCTGGAAACGTTACCGGAGTAGTGACATTGGGTTCATTATATTTAAAACTACTCCACAGTTTATAGTTACCGTGTCGCATATTCAAATTGCTTGTGCGAAGTTTTTGTGCTTCCAGGATTGCGCCAGGCATGGTACCGAAAACATTCTTGCCTATGCCTCCTTCACCCTGAACGAATTGGTTTTGCTTGTGGATCCAGGTGATCGTTTTGTATCGATCGTATCCATAGTCATCGGTGTCTTCCTTGTTGCCCGCGGTTGTGTCTCGATTCCGATGGGGAGGGAACATCATGCTCCCCTCCGAAAGGGAGCCATGGTCATCCCAACTGCCGGCGGCGTAGCTGTCGTTAAAATAACCAAAACGTGATTCCGGTGAACCCCTGGGCGGAACGCGCATGCTGTCTATATTAGAAAAGTCATATTGGGTATTATACGTGAGGTTATACCATGCGAGAAATGCGCCCGCATGCGCTAAGATTGAACGCGAATCGGGAACCGCATCGAGGTATGCATCAAGAAGTTTCTTATATTCTTTAGGATCGCGGGCTATGGGCGAGGTGTGCATTTCGCCCCAGGGGCCGAACATACCGGCTTTAACACACATAATAACGTCTTCGTATTCCTTGAAAATGGGTTTAAGTTGCAGAATGTGATATTCTGCCCAGTTTTTGTTCGCGAACCCCGGTATGTCACACATGGCCGATGGATTATTCGGCGTTACGTATATCGGTTCCGGCCCAAGAATGAGCCCTTCGGTGAGATTTAGCTTGGGATACTTATGGGGTTCGATATAACTAAACCCGTTGCCGTCATAAGAAAATTTCACGAAGGCTACGCCGTTGCCGTCCCTCACTTTTTGAAGCAAGCCTCTGATATAATTGAGCGCAAACGGCGTTAAGGGTTGAGTTTTTCCTGTTCTTGTGGCTTTGGTACCAGGGTCTGCAAACAACCCATCATCCTTATATGCAAAGGCATCTTTCGCGGACAGAAAGGCGTTTGACGAAAAATTACACAAGTCAAAACACATAAATGAGATGGATGGAAGGGCTGAGACGCCGGTACCACCAATATATGGTTTAGTGTTTTGATTCACACCATTATAAAATTGAGTCTCTTCGATATCATCACCTTCCACGGGCGGTACCTGTCTTCCATGATACAACACAGAATTTGCGTCAACCGGAAGCCGGTGATCCACTTCAGGGGTTATACCGAAAGGCGAATTAGTTTCATTAACCGATTCTGGCGATATATTCTGCCATCGGCCTCTGTAGGCGCCCCTGTCGGGATTCGGAATATCAACGGGATTTTCCGTATAGTCAAGTGCCTGCAGCACAAGCGGGGCCACTCTGCTATCATCGGCGTTTTTCAATTTCATGTCGTTGCCAGGATCCTTTTTCACATATGCGATGCACAACAAGCCCGACAACGCCAGCCCAACAATTAACATGCTTTGATGCACTCTGGATAGTTTTTTCATTCCTGGTCTCCAACTAAATTAATATGTGTAAAAAATAGATTCATCAACCTTTATTCGCTCAAGGTTAATATAGCACCTCGTAGAAAAGAAGGCAGGCTAACAGTCAGGTCGTTTTTATTCCAAAGCCCTTTCAACTTGACAGGCTTTCCCAGGAAAGGAATAAATGTTACTGCAGTTCCTTTGTCTGGTAAATTCTTAAATGTAATGTTTACGTCTCTTCTTGGTATTGGAATAGCGTTCTCTTTACTTTTTAATCCTGTGAAATTGGCTATATACACCGTGGGTTTTCCTTTTACTAAGGCCATCTGGCTAACACATCCTCCGGCTCCTTTGATCTCAATTGAGGGTGAATAGAATTTGCTGAGAGTCTCCTCCAGCTTGTCAAAGTCTTTGGTACCCTCATAGTCGAGTTCTTTATCATTATATATGGTAACATCATACGCCCATTCCATGAACCGGCTAAAGTCTGAACCTGGATCATCTTCCAAGTATGTGACATTTTTTTTATACCCTTCAACAAAAGATTTGATCCGGTCCTGTACGACCTTCTTTCGAGTGCTATCATACTGCCCGGTTTGCCCCGTAAATACTACCTGCTTTTTACTTTCCTTAAGGATTGTTTCTATTTTCGCAAGCTCAACTTCTCCCAGACTTTTTACATCCGGAAATATGATCAGGTCACTCTTAGCTTTCTCCAACGTCCTGGGCGTAACAATCTCAAACTCGATCCCTTTCTGCATAAGAATCTCAATTGTTCCAAAGTAGGATCGCTTCCAGCTGTCCGAAAAATAGTCTCTTGTGTTTGGTGAAAAGTATACCCCGACCGGGGAGATGGGCTCCCGCTTAGTATAGATTAATTGTTCGTTGTCTTTTATCCACTTATACACCTCCTTACGCGTGTCATAGTCATTGGATCCACTCATTACATGCATTGCCGCATCCCATGGGTTCGTTCCACTCATCACCTGGCTCACAAAGAGATTTTTGATAGCTTCAGACGGATTTATTTTCTCTTCGCCGCCCCAGCTGTAACTCAGCATCCACGTCGGCTTGTCTTCCGCCATCGCCCTGAAACTGTACATGGCGATCATGTAGTTCATCCATCCCAGTGGATTACTGCGCGCACTGTTGCCACCACCTCCGTCGACGTAGTCCTTATCTCTCGGACTATACTCATGGGCGATTACATCCGCAATCTTGTACAACTGATAATTATCGGTTCCTATTCTTGCCTCTGCTTCGCTTAATCCCGGATATATCTCTAAAATCAACTTACACGCGGGGTTGACGCGCTTCATATTCTCCTTTACTTCCGCCACAAATTCCGAAATAGCGCCCTTACGAAAGTTTACCCAGGAAATAAAATTGGGATCATTCCAATCGCCAATCTTCACTTGCTTCAGCGCATTAATCCCGGTCTTCTTCCTGAATGCCGCTACTGTATATTTATCAAAACTCGCCCAGCTGTCCTGCCAGCCTTCAAAATGGCACATCCAATAGGGAATATCTATATAGATTCCATCTATCCCCGTGGCCGTCATTTGACGAATTCGTTCCATGTAAATTTTTCGCCACTCCAAGGCATAAGGAGTAATCCATGCATCTTCATCTCCCTTCGTTATCCAAAAGGCGTCTCCGCCACCAAAAATTGCAGGCTCACCTTTCATGTTTCGCTGCACCCAATCCGGGTGGTCCTTGAAGAATGTATGGCGGGCAGTATCCGAGTTCGATGTGATAATTTCCAGGCCGGCTATGTAAACAAAAGCATGGTTGTTGATGGCATGTGCACTATCAGCCATCGCCTTTAATGCCCGCAACTTCTCTGTGGGATCTAAAAAACTCTCATAACGTCCAGGAATGTCGTTATCAACTTCTATACCGTACAAATAAGTGGAGTTTGCATCCTTTATTGTAGCTGAAATATTGTCCATCTGCAGGCCATGACCAGCGGTTCTCACGAAGTGGGACCAATCCTGCGCAGTAGCACGATCGACACCGATTAAGCATAGGGCCAGGATGGTTATCCGCAGCAGGCAATAAACTTTACACAATAGATTTTTGTTTCCCAATGTTTATTTTTTTTACTACAGCGGTCAAAATTCAACTCTGATAAACTTCGAAGATGGATCCCCGCTTGTGGGAAGTGTTGCAGACGCATTGTTATCATAGATAGCGAAGCTTATCGAATTGCTAACTCCTCCCAACAGACCCCGCGGAAAGGAAAACTCAATAATCTTGTTGCCATCAGGCAAATCATCGACACTCGAAAATGAGGGTCCGCCATCAGCACTGGTCTCGTCGTCGCTGGCATCATAATAGAAAACATTATCCCAGTCATCATCGGCAGGCTCTCCCTGGTGAGCGCTCACTTCAGTATAATCGCCCAGCCCCTCTCCATAGAAATTATATTCGGCTCCCGATCCCATTGGAAAATCGCTTACCTGGAAACCCGTACTTGAATCATCGTCCGTATTAAAGAATATCTGGACTTCCGAGAAATCCATGTCAGCGCTTCCTTCAACGTAGAAGTTAATATTTCCGCCAGACTCAAAAACCTTTACACTTTTCAGAGTAGCATCTGCATCATCACTTGTGTAGTTGAAACCTACATGTTCCCAATCGGTAAAATCCCCATCAATTTTAATCTCCGATCCTTTAATAGTAACCTTATCCGAAAATGTACTGGTTTGGCCGGATTTTGTGGCTGTTAAAGTGACCTGATATTCACCGGTCGCATTATAGATATGAGATGGCGAAGCCAATAGAGAAGTTTCACCATCTCCAAAATCCCAGGAATACTCCGCATAAGGTCCCTCATAATTTGTAAAATCTGTAAAATTGGAAAAATTTGAAGTGAAGCCACTAACGTTAAAGTTGAATAATGCCTTAAATGGTGCATCATCTTCATTTTTATTGCATCCGGCGCCTAAAAATATGGCTGTGATTATAAGTAGAGAAAGTTTAGGTTTCATATTAAAAATTTATTTTTTGAATTCACTTCAACATCTTCTTTCGGCGAATGATTGAGTGTATCAGATTAATTGTAACCGGGATTTTGAACAAATACACCTTTTCCTTCTATAATATTCTGAAGGGAGAATGGATACAGAATTTTGTAATCGTCTGCAAACTGGTCTCCGGCTATTAATCTAACCCTTTCCGTGAGTTTATTATATCTTATGAGATCAGCGCGGTACTCGCCGTTCTCGCACCAAAATTCATGACCTCTTTCCATCAGCAGCATATCTATGAACTTGTCCAGTGAAGCATAATCAGCAAGTAGTAAATCGCTGAGGCCTGCCCTGTTTCGAATCTGATTTACAAGATCCATCGACTCTTGAGTCGGGGCGCCATTAATGTTCGCAATTGCTTCTGCTTTTGAAAGCAACACATCCGCATACCTGTATTGGATAATATCAACTTCAGAAAGTTCAGAGGTCCGATCCCAATCGCCATCCATTTTTAAGGGTCTCGGGCCATAATTCAAAAATGTTGAAGGATTTTGCCTGTTATAGTCAACGCCATCGGAACCGGTATAAGCAGTAATTAAATTGGTCTTTCTCACATCATCCTGCTCGAAAGAATCGTAGAACCACCAGGAACTCTGCACTGCCCCGTAACCCGGTTGAAGAGGGAAATTACCAGGCAAGGACATCATTTGCCATTGATTTTCGCTTGTTGCATCATAGTCACATGGAATCGCCCAGATAACTTCAGGGCTATTCTGCGCAGCTCTCACCGCCCACATGCCGACATAATCGGGATCTATTTGGTAGTGATTCATATTGATGATCGTGTCGCATTGGGCTAAAACCTTATCCCATTTTTTTTCATGGAGGTACAGACGTATCAAAAGCATTCGTGCAAATCCGGTGCTGAATCTGCCATATTCCACATCGGCAGGTGAAGGCAACCCCTGGGCCCCGGCCTGTAAATCTGCTTCAATGAAATTCACCATTTCGTTATACTCCATTCGGGGAAGAGGCTGATCATTCAGCGGATTTTCCAGCGCTTCTAAAGGCGCAACGACGATCGGGCCATATAGGTCAAACAAATCATAGCATAGCAGGGCACGTGCGGTATGCATTTCTGCCAGGGCCTTTTGTTTTTCCTGATCGGTCATTTCAATAGTAGACTCCTCTATCGTCGCAATATAGGTGGTCATCGTACTGATCGAATTGTGATAAAAGTCATAGAAGAAAGTTATCGCTTCCGATTGAGGATTGTAATTCATCGAGGAGTTATTTCCATCGTCACCACCTACTGCGCCCCTTAGAACTCCGGTCTGCAGTTCCTTAGTCATCATTAATCCTCTCTCGGAAGTTGTATTGATTCCGTCCCACCAGGCCCCCCTGACCGGGTAATAACAGGCATTAACCATTGCCTGAACGTCTTTCGCCGTTTTCGGAAATATATTAGGGTTGATAGCTGAGGTGTCGACATACTTTAATTCTTTATTACAACTGGTAATCAAGAAGGAAAGCAGAATGATTGATATGATAGTATTTTTCATTTGAAATGTCTTTTTTGGTGCTAAAAATCGAAGTTTAAACCGAAGGTGTACATTCTCATGTTGGGATATGCTGCGGCGTAAACATCTGTTTCAGGATCCATACCCTTGTACGGCGTGATCAGGAAAAGATTATTTGCACCAACCTGAATCCCAACCCTTGAAAAAACACCGCTTAACCAGCGGTCCGGCAACCTGTATTCAAGAGAAACATTTTGCAGCCTGATGAACCAGGCTTTTTGAAGAAAGAAATCACCATCTCCATAGATGGATGATCCTTGGTATGAACTTGGTTGTGTAGTCGAAGGATTAGTTGGCGTCCATCTATCTAACACATTTACAAATCTGTTTTGTCCCCCGGTAAAAATACCCGATGCATCTAATCCATATCTCATGAAATTGGGATCTTCCATCATCCTCCCAAATATTCCATTGAAGCTAAAATTCAGGGAAAAACTTTTATACTCTATGGAGTTAGTCAGCCCTGCTGAGAAACTTGGGGACCGGTCGCCTATTAATGTGTAATCAGCATCATCTATTATTCCATCTGAGTTTCCTGAGAGCACAAAACGACCTTTGTCATCAACAATTGGATTGCCGCTATCATCTCTGACAAATCCATTTATGTCACTGATGATAATTTGGCCCGGCAGCAAATCGGACTGGGCGTCAGGAGCTTTCTGGCCCGTTTGCAAGATCCCTTCAGCATGCCTGTAAAACATTGCCTTTACAGGATCATTGTCTTTCTCATATATAAAAGGCTTCCAATCGGGCGCTCTGTTGTCCCAGGTAGTTTTATATCTGGAAACGTTGAGCGTTGACCGCCAGCTAAAATCTTTTCTACTCAAATTCAATGTGGAGAGAGTAAGTTCAAGGCCTTTAACTCGTGTCGCTCCAATATTAGCTATAACGCTATTGATAGGTTGATAAGACTGCAGTTGTTTAGTGTCCAATAAATCAGATACCTGCTTATTAAAGTATTCGAAGGAGCCACTCACTTTATTATTTAGTAAGCCAAAGTCGAGACCGAGATTAACTTCCTTAGTAGATTCCCATCTTAGGTCCGGATTTTCTAAACGATCGGGAAGTACGCCAATAACCCTTTGGCGAGCTCCTGATAAATATGCGGGCACGGCTGCATACGCTGCAAAAGCATTTGTGCCAATTGACGAGTTTCCGACCTCACCATAACTCACCCTCAGTTTAAGCTGTGAAATCTTTTCAGGGGAAAAATTAAAGAACGACTCTTTCGTAACATCCCATGCGAGGGCTGCGGAGGGGAAAAGACCCCATTGATGGCCCTGCACAAACAAGCTTGTTCCATCATTCCTTAAAGAGAACGTGAAGTAATATTTACTGTCATAATTATAATTAAACCTGCCGAACATTGAAGCTATTTCACTTTCAATGTGAGAAGATGACAGTGTCTTTTTGCCGGTGCCAGCTCCGGTATTGTACATTAAAAATGCATCAGTTATGAAGCTGGTGGCGTTCTGCGCATCCATATCATCTATGAACCTTTCACGGGAAGCGCCCACCAGGATATCCACCTTATGTTTTGAGGCAAACATATTATTATATGAGGCTGTCGCCTGTAATAGATAGTGGTTGTTATCACTATTAATAACATCAGCAACACCTTGTTCCGCTCTTCCTCTTACAATAGTGGTAGGAGTATACATCCATCTTTTAAACGTTGATTTATCGATTCCCCATTTGACGTTTATATTCACATGATTCACGGGGTTAATATCAAGTGCTACATCGCCTAACAATTTTTCCTGCCTGCCTTTGTCAGTCATCGTCAAAAGCGAAGCCGGATTGGGTTGAATTGCCGCATCAGGGTTAATGGGATAACCACCATTCTCATCACGTGCCCTTATATGTGGTCCTGTTTGAAGGGCTGCCGTAATGATTCCCGACTTTTCATATTGATCATTACCAAGCTGACTATTGTTGTTGGTGACTCTGTTGTAGTTCAGAGATGTGACCAACTTCATAATTTTATTCAACTTGACATCTACGTTAGCTCTGAAGCTTCCCCTTTCTATACCTGAATTACGTACCACGCCCTCCTGTTTAAAATAATTTCCGGAAAGCAAATATTTCACTCCTTCGCTACCGCCAGAAATAGAAACGTTATGTTGCATGGTGCTTCCTGTTCTGGTTATTAGCCCCAGCCAATCAGTGCCCTGATCCGCATTATCAATAAACGCCTGGGAGAACCGGGGAGTGTACAGGCCAGCAACCGGATTGGCTTCGGCTTCCTCTAATGTTCTTGAGCCCCATGGTGCCACCTGGTTTTGATAAAGGAAGTTTTCCCATCCTGCATCGTTATACGTTTGCAGCCATGTTTTGAAAGGAAGTAATTTCCACCTGTTCTCGTAAGGTTGAACGGAGTAATTTCCCGAATAACTAATCTTCGCTTCACCTGTAGCTCCTCTTTTAGTAGTAATAAGAACAACGCCATTAGCAGCTCTTGAACCATAAATGGCAGTGGCACTGGCATCCTTCAAAACGGTAACTGTTTGGATGTCGTTAGGATTTAAAGAGTTAAGGGTGCCTAATGAACCTTCTGTATAATAACGCAAAGGGTCAGTACCCTCAGGCTGACTCGTCTCATAAATCGGGAATCCGTCCACAACGAATAATGGTCTGTTGCTGGCGTTTATTGAGCCTCCTCCTCTTATTATGATGTCCAGTCCCCCGCCAGGCTGAGCACTGTTCTGCAGAATTTCTAAGCCTGCTACCTTACCCTGCAGCATACGGCTTACATCCGGTGCGGTAGCTTTGTCCAATTTGTCGGCGTCTATCGTGGTAATCGCTCCTGTGAGGTCACTTTTTTTCATTGTTTCGTACCCTACCACTACAACTTCACTAAGGTCGGTAGCAGAAGGAGTCAACTTCACTGAAATGGAACCTGAGTTTATAGGAATTTCCGTGGAAATGTAACCGATGGAGGATACTACCAGGCTTTTTGAATTATCAGGAGCAATTAAAGTAAATTCTCCACGTGAGTTGGTCTTTGTAGCAATAGTGGTGCCTTTAACTGCGATCGTTACTCCCTCGATGGGTAGACTTGTAGAGGCATCGTTGACAGTGCCTTGAATTGTGCGGTCCGGGAGACCAGCTGGAAGCTTCCTTCCTTCGAAGTTATTACCACCAGCTATGGCGCTAATAACCAATAACATACAAATAGATGTTAGCGTAAAAATTTTTCTCACAGCAGTTGTTTTTAGTGCAGTTTAAAATAAGTTGAAATGAGTCCTGGAGATGCAGCAGGGGTCATACAGATAGTAGTTTGTCTATCGCTATGTACCCTGAGACTAAAAAAAGGAAGTGAAGCAAACAGTCTTTTTTGGTCATAAACCCGTTTTCAAAACCATCCGATATGCCGAATTATGTTAGTAGTACATTGAGAGGATCGGGTGAGCAATCTCGGACACCCAAAAAAAAGCCCGTGAACGTTTTTGCTCACGGACTTTAGTAATCATTGAGAGAATTAATTACTCTTCAATAGTTTAAATAGTTCTAGTTCTTGTCTACCTGTTATCAATATTCACCATGTAAATTCCCTTTGGCATACTTACCAAGGGTCAGTTGTAATGTGTTAACACCTGCGAGGGCAATTCCTCGTTTTGCGATAACAACTCTACCATACATGTCAATCACTTTTATCTCATAATTCTGATTCGTCTCCTTCGCCCTGAAAGACTACCGTAGCCTGATCATGCACAGGATTCGGATATACTCCGAATGAAGTCTTCAAAGGTCTCGAGCTGACTACTCCTCGCAACAGCTGCGGCAGCTGGTACAATTTTGAACGCTTGCTTACCAATGAGTCCTGTTCCACAAACGTTCGTTCCCGTCAATTTCACATATCCGTCTATCGAACCAGCTTTAACCTTGCATTGGTACTGCCCCATCCACCTACAATGGATCCGCCATCTGTTTTCCAGGAATAAGAAATGCCGACAGGAAGATGTCATAGTAATGAGAGGTTATATTCGTTCGTTGAACCAGCCACCACCTCATTGGGACCAGTTACGTCGCCCAGGTAACCACTAGGTGTGCCATTTAACATAAGACCTCCTCTCTCACTACTTGTAGTGCCACAAGGCACGTCAGCAGTGACACGCAGTACTCCTCCAAGAAAAGTCTGAGGTGCCTTAAGCGTTATCGTTGTTGTTCCTTGTCCGGAAATCACCGTGAAACCTGCATGGAACTATCCAGTGATATGCAGTGGCTCCGGCAGTAGCTCTCGCAGTATAAGTAACTGTCTTACCATTGCAAATATTATTTAACGGGCCGGTAATCGGGTATGGTGCAGTTCGAGTTCCGGAAATTCATTGTATACAAAGAATGGCTCTGTTTCAGTACATCCATCTGCACTTCTAACAGTAACATTCTATGGCCATTTTCGAGCGTGACATCTTTAGTTGTCGCAACTACCGTTCGCTGTACTCTTCTCGCCATTCGTAAGTGTATGGTGCTTTTCCTCCTGTAACATTCAACGTAATAGTTCCAGCCGCCACCCTCACATTGGTAGTTGGTAATTGTGCCCTTTACCTGTAGTGCCGAGCAATTGGTAGTGGTAAATGCCTTTTTAGAAATAGTGGTTCCACAATTGTTGGAGGCTTGTACCCGAACAAAGCCACTGATATTGCCTGCTTTGATGCTCACACTTTTGGTTCCCCATCCGCCTACCACTGAGCCACCGTCAGCCCATCCATTGATAATTTGATCCTGCTGACCTGCGGGAATGCTGTACACATTAGTGCTGCCTGTAAAGACTTGCGCAGGGCCCGTCATTTCCGCACTATGAGTCTGCTGGTGCCCCATGAAGCATCAGACTCCTGGCGGGACTAGTACCGCACGAACCTATAGCGGCCACTTGTAGGGCTGCTGAATCAAATATTGAAGGACTTTTGATCGTAACGGTCTGTGTTCCTTGTCCGGACACCAGCGTAAATCCTATAGGTAAGGTCCAATGATAAGACGTTGCTGACGGAGTAGCGCTTGCCGTATAGGAGACGGTCTTGTTACCACAAAGCGTGTAGGCAGGACCGGTGATAGCAGCGGGCGATGGGCAACTTGGGTTAAAGTTTGTTGTGAAAAACTTTTTAGCGACAGGTCCGGTGCCGCATGTGTTCTTCAGCGTCGCTTTCACATATCCGTTAATTGATCCAGCTTTGACACTTACGGTATTGCTCCCCCATCCTCCGATGACCGAACCACCGTCAGCCATCCAGGTGTATGACACTCCGGGGATTGATGGAAGACTATAAACGTTTGTAGAGCCCGGCAGAACCTGGGTTGGACCGGTCATGGAATCACTAAGATCACCAAGAGTACCTGTAATGGTAATACTTTTTTCCGAGGATGTGGGACAGGAAGAATAAGTGGCGACGATGAGATTGCCTTTTGTAAAAACTGCAGGACTTTTAATAGTGATCGTTCTACCACCTTCCCACGACACCACAGTAAATCCAGGGGGAAGACTCCAGCCGTACCCAGTGGCTCCGGGAACTTCACTTGCGGTATAGGTCACAGTTTGGACGCCGCATACAGTAGTTGGTCCGGTAATGGTCGCAGGTGCGGGGGTCACACATTGCGAGAAAGTGTTCGTCGCAAGCAGACATGCCAGTGCGACAATGAAGTAAAATTTTTTCATTTTAAGAAGTTGTGTGTTTCGCTTGAGCGTTGAGTTTAGGGAAAAATAAATTGGAAAAATGAGAGACTGAGGGGAACACGTGCTTGATTTCGGTGTTCACCCTGTCTTTGGCGAATCAGCGCGTCCGTCAACTACTTGGGAATAACATAAGGCATGATGCAGATAATTGTTTCATATGAAGTGTTTGTGTTTACAAGGGAGTACAATATTTTGAGGCGACAGTTTTCGCAGTCTCTGAATATCAAAACTTAAGTTGGAAGGAAGTTGAAAAACGATAAAGTTCAGCAAGTTCGCCATATAAGGTTTCTAGTAAAATCCAGGGGCGATTCTTAGGAACGAGGAGGAGAGAAATTCTTAAAGAAAGTTAAGGCAATATCGGCCAGAAAATCATACTTGGAAATTAAAATTCAATGACCATTTCGGTGTGGCAACAGCGATTCGTTGAGGCCTGATAGAATTCCACCGGGGGGCTAAAAGCTTGAGGACTTATTGGTTCGGTTACCCTAGCCCGGTAATGGTCGCTCTTTGTGCCTTGGTCTTGAAGTGAACAAAGGCCTCGGCTGCTTTTACGCCGGCCTCCAGACCCCTGAAGTTCTCCATTGCCAGGAAATCCTTATCATAAATCTCCTGCGGACCCTGCGTTTTATGAGCGAGCAGCGCGGCCTTCTTTTTCTCGCGAACATCTGTTATGTCGACATAGTCAGTCGGAGCAAATCCGTAGGTATCGGAGCCGGTGTCTACTTCATTAGCGCGCTTTCGCATAACCTGCGTAATTTGGCATTATCTCACCGCTAAAAAAGCAACAATGAAAAATGTCTTAATTGTCGCATTTGCTTTAGTCGCTGCTGCATGCGGTCCGGCTTCCAGAAAGCTTTCGATTGATGAGGGGGTAACAAAAAAAGTCTTGGGTCATCATTTGCAAACTTTTCAGAGCAATGACCTTGACGGGGTAATGGCCGATTATACCGAGAAATCCATACTCATTACACCCGACCGTACTTACAAAGGTCTTGCTGAGATTCGTGAAAATTTTGTTCAGGCTTATAAAGCGCTTCCCAAAAATGGGACCACCATGACGGTAACCAAGTCGGTTGTCAGCAAAGATGTTGCTTACATCGTGTGGAATGCTGTGACACCAACGCTTGACTTTAAGTATGCAACAGACACATTCATTATCGTGGACGGAAAGATTGTAACGCAGACCTTCGCGGGCGATACTGTTCCTGTTACTCAAAGGTAGCCCCTCGTTGAGTTGGTGAGTATCAATCGTTCGTCAATTATATCTTCATCTAATTCTACTTCGCAAGCGGGTCTGGTCGTATCTGGAATTTAAAGACCTTGCTGGATGTGCCTTTTCCGCCTTCCATGTGAAAGGGTGCGCGCGTGCTTATCGTGGCCCATAATCCGCGGCCTTTCCATCCGGCATTCGGATCGTCAATTCGCCCGTCCATCCACTTTGTATAAAACCCCATCGGATAAGGTACCCGCAGCACCACCCACTTTCCATCCTTCAACGCCAAGAGACCCTCGGATTCATTGCCCGTATTGATAGGCGTATTTTCTCCAAGTCCCGATGTGTTGAATTGATCTACCCAGGTGTAGTAGCTTGATTCCGCACTGCCCGGAATATTCAGCCCTTTGAATTGAGGAAGTGGCTCCTTGTAAAATGTCCAGCCCTCGGGACAATGCTGACCAGTTGCGGTTGGTCCCTTACGCACTTTGCATTTTCTGCAATCGAAGCTGGCGAGGTGACCGCTTGCTAAAGGTACCCAGGCGACGCCGTTTCGATCTACGTCCATTCCACGTGGAGAAAATCCTTCAACCGGCTCGCCCTTCTCATTTAGTGGAAGCTCAAAATATTCCGCAAGAGCCGTTTCGGCAGGATTTGCTCCCGGGTTTAATCGGACCACTCCGCCTGGATAGTCAAGATAAGATCCCCACACAGAACCATCAGGTGCAGGCGAACAGGCATAGAAACCCTTCGGGATTCTCTTGTCCTTTTTTGGGTCATCGGGTGCATCAGGTTCGGTATACGAATCACGCTTGCCATTGCCATTAAAGTCAAGAATAAGAGGAGTCCAGCCCTGGGCTGCTTTTTCATCCCCTGTCTCCAAATATTTTTTCGTGTTTAACCAGCCTACGACGTCTCCACCACCACTGGTCCAGAGCGTGTTATTTTCATCTTCAGCAAACATCAGGTGATGCGTGCTAAAACCTGTGTTTATGGGAGTGTATTTCTTTGTCTTGGGATCATACATTCCGAGTTGCCGATATGATTTATCAAGAGGAAAAACTTTTGCTGACGGATGATCAGAACCTTCTTTGCTGAAGTCAGGATTATCCGGTGGTCGAACTGTTGCGGTAATCCATACTCGCCCTTCTTTGTCGAACATAGGATTGTGAACATTGGTTTTGCTGTTCCAGATGGCTGTGTCGCCCCAGTAAGGTGAAGGTTGTACTACTTCCCCAGATGCAGATTTGGTATTTGAGTCAAGAACAGAAAGTGGCACGCGACTGATCTTACTTGTCATTGGGTCAAGGACGGGAAGATAGTCAGCACTCAACTCCAGGGCACCATATATGAGACCGTTGGCATTCACCGTTGGGTTTCTTCGATCAGTCGACACCAAATCATGCAGGTAGACTTTCGGATCGGCCCAGTCCCACTGAGAGATCACCACATTGCGTTCTACACCTTGCGGCCGGCTTGGTTTTGATGGAAGCTCGCCCTCGGCGATCCGGTCCGTCCAGTCTGCCATCATTTTTAACATCTGTTCACGCCCAAGAGCCATGGTTCCCCCAATCATTGAATTACCAGCCTGACCTGACTGTAATCTCCGCTGCCAAGCATCCACAGAATTTTTGAATTTTCCGAGCGAGGGTGCGAACTCGCGTGTTCCTTTGCTCCCCAATTGGTGACATGCAAGGCAGGTACCCGATTTAATCGTTCGGAGAAAATCAGCCTGCACTTTTATGTCCGGAGAGATTCCATTGCCAGTTGGTCCGGTGCCGGGAAACATGCTTTTATCCGGAACTTTAAGAAGTGAAAACCAATAGCCGGCAGGATAATATTGCGCGGCTTCTTTTTCGGAAGGCGCAATCACAGCAGTTAGATCCACTTTGCTGCCAGGATCTGCATCTTTCTTGGGTGAGTCAATAAGTCCATATCCGCGGACCCACAATTTGTACTTTGCTTTTGGAAGTTCAGGAAGCAGGTACCGGCCGGCATCGTCTGTCACTACGATCTTCGCAAAGCGGGTAGGAAGGTCGAAGGTTTCAGCAATCACCCACACACCAGCTTCAGGTCCATTGGGCCCTGTAACCGTTCCTCCAATGTTATTGTCTCCTATGCTCACCTCTTTGGTTGCTGGTGCACATGCCTCCATAAGTACTGCAGCGATCAGGATGTAATGAGCGTGAGACAAAAGAGATTTAGCTTTTCTAACAAAGCGTAGGCTTTCATTCGTTTTCATACCATAAATGATTTTGGCGTTTATTGAATGACGAGGTGCGTACTGTTAGGGAAGTTAAGTTTTTTGAATCAAAAGAATGCCTTCTTTGGTTGTTTCACTCCATTGTCATTCTATACAGGCTTTTCGAGGGGAGCGGGAGTCTGAATTCGTTCTATTTTTTTGCTGAAGCAGCTGCATGTATTGCACTAAGTAGAGATTTTCTACCCGGAGTTAAATCATACGTAAGTTCCCAAATCATAATTCCTGCAGCTTTTTTCATTGCCAGTTCTGTTTTACTTTTGATAGTGGGGATGCCGTTATAATACATAATATAGCCATTGGGCAGATGCCAGTGATCTACCCATTCAGCTCCTGCATAGGTTGAAACGATCTCCTTGTAGGTCATCCAGCTTATCACCGGATCGCTTAATCCGGGACCAAATCCATGCCCGTAGAATGGAACACCCAGGATCAGCTTGTCCTTCGGCACTTTTAACGTATTCAGATAGTAATTCAAATCATCCATCGCATCGGAGTATGACGCATGATTTTCCGCACGATCAGGTGACCAGGGACCTGTATGGTCGTAAGACATGATGTTAATAAAATCAAATCGAGCGAGCACGTCATGAGTCACCACATTTCCCGGAGAGCTGGGTAAAGCCGCTGTAATGAGCTTATTTTTTGACTTTAAAGCCTGGGCTAGGTCCTTTATGAAAATACCATAATTGGGGTCAACTTCGGATCCAAACGCATAGCCCGATTCCAAATCCACATCTATGCCATCTGCATCATGCTGGATTACTTTCGCGACTAAATTCTTAACCAGCTCTTGTCTTTTTCCATCTTTTAACAGCGCATGGTATTGGCCCTGGTACGAACCTCCTCCAATGGAAAATAAAATTTTTACTTTATGAGCGTGTGCAGCTTTGATAAACGGCGATAAAGCATCAAAGTTCTGGTTAAGGTTGCCTACACTATCAGGGTTAACAAAAGCCAGGTCAACGTGAGTAAGTTTATCAAATGGCATTTCTGAGGTATCTACTTTCATCGCCTGATCGAATGGATAATATCCCACAATCTTAAAAGATGATGAAGTGATTTGAGCACTTAGGCTCATTGAAGTAATAGAGGCAAAAACTAGAGTAAGCAGACACTTCAATTTCATGATTTTTACTTTTTAGTTTGATAAACCCATTCACCTCAATACTCCCTTCTCTAAGGTAGTACATATCATTGCCTCCATAGAAACTCAAATCAGTCTTACCCGGATGACCGACGGCTAGGTGTTTTTCCGGGGATATGACAGTGGTCAATTCGTGCCGGATGAGTAAATCGCTATCTTTAAAACTGGTCTGCCTTCCGGCCAATCACCCGCTAACCGATCGCGAGCGGAAAAACGTGATGGTCGAGGCGGGAAGCGTGCTCCGGCTTAACATCTATCCACCGGTCATCCTGGCGGATTACAATCAAAAATCATTACATGCGTAATCTCGTCTACATTTCTTTCATGCTCCTGGGCTGGATGTCATCCATTGCACAGTCTTCTCTTGCTGGAAAGAAGATATGCATTGACCCTGGTCACGGTGGAACCGCAGGCACGGATCATTACCGCGTCGGAAAGAGCGGCGAACGGGAAGAGTGGATCAATCTGCGGGTAGCGCTGTTGCTAAAGACAAAGCTTGAAGAACAGAATGCCGTCGTTTTCCTAACACGCAGCAACGACTCTGCGGTGGAGCTTGGCGCTCGGGGAACGCTCGCCGGAGATCATAAAGTCGATGTCTTTATTTCCATCCATCACAATGCTACGGCAGACAGCTCAGTAAATTTCCCCATTATTTATTTTCATGGGGCAGCGTCGGAAAATAAAGCGGGCGTGCGGTTGGGACGATTACTTGCGCGCACCTTCAGAGAGGATTTTTATGCAAGCAATGTACCAGTGAGTCTTGTTTCGGATTACTGCATATTTCCGGAAAAGGGAGCAAGGGTGTTGAGAGATAGTTATGGCATTCCCGGCGTACTTGCGGAGGCCTCCTTCTTTACAAATGAAGCGGAAGAAAATAAACTTAAACAGGAACGACACAACACCGACGAAGCTGCCGCTTACTACCGTGCGCTCGTTCGGTTCTTCGAATCGAAGCCCCCGGCCATTGAACCGAAGAAACTTCCCGGACTCATTCCGGTTTTTCCGGTGCTGCAAGAAGCCGGCCGGATGAGCCCCGAGGCGCTCGGATGGCGCGATGATTTTGAAAAGGCGCTTGAGCTATTCAGGAAGAATGACTCGACCAGTATCCGGACGTCTTTTGAATTATTTACCAGGTCGGCGCGTTCATTTCCAGATTCATACCTGGCTGGAAAATGTCATGAATATCGTGCTGAAATTTTACGCAAATGGGGCAGAATAATAGATGCGGAAGCCGAAACTACGCGTATGCGGGAGTTCTATGGCACGTCGGGTGGCAACCTTAAAAAACGAGCCAACAAAAGACGGTAAGATAGATCCTGCCTAAAATAATTATCAATGCCGGGAGCATAGGAAAACAACGTGTGTTGTTCATGCGGATCTGAATTCGGCAATCTCTTGTTGCAAAACACACTAAAAATTAGTAGAAACCCGAATACCGAGCAGAAACTGCGCGCTAAAGGCCATTCTCTATTCTACCAATATAGAAAGTAAAACAAAAGAAGTATATATATTTAGTAGCCAAACATCATCATCAGGCAAAATCATTTCATGAACTGGACACAGGTTACTAATCCATTTGGCAATATAGGCTTGTCGGCGTTGATAGCGGTAATGCCCATACTTTTTATTTTTTGGGCATTGGTGATCAAAAAAATGAAAGGCTATGTAACGAGCCTGATCGCTACTTTATTAACTATATGCATTGCAATTTTTATTTATGGTATGCCGGCAAAACTGGCATTGCTATCTGCCGCAAATGGCGCCTTTTATGGATTATTTCCCATTTGCTGGATCGTTATTACTGCTGTTTTTCTATTTAATATCACAGTAAAAAGCGGGCAGTTCGAGATCATTAAACATTTCATGGCCTCGATCACATCGGACCGAAGATTACAAGCATTGTTAATAGCGTTTTCTTTTGGTTCTTTTTTAGAAGGCACAGCAGGGTTTGGTGCTCCGGTGGCAATCACAGCAGCCATGCTTGTCGGCCTCGGATTCGACCCGCTCTACGCCGCAGGTATATGTCTCATTGCAAACACAGCACCTGTTGCATTCGGTGCAGTTGGCATTCCCATAACCGTTGCATCGCAGGTAACTTCCATTCCGGAAATGGCTATTTCACAAATGGTAGGAAGAACACTTCCTCTTTTATCGCTGATACTTCCGTACTACCTGATAATCCTGATGGCAGGATATAAAAGAACGAAAGAAGTATTGCCAGCAATATTAGTTTCGGGAATTTCTTTTGCAGTTATGCAATGGTTTACATCAAACTTTTTAGGCCCCGCCCTTCCCGATGTGATCGCGGGAGTGAGCTCAATATTATGCCTTACTATATTTTTAAAGTTCTGGAAACCAAAAAATATCTGGAGATTTCCTAAAGAGCCGGCCCCAACTATTCACCTCGAAAAAAAGTACACTGCCGGCCAGATCTTCCGGGCCTGGTCTCCGTTTATTTTATTGACCTTAATGATCCTGGTATGGGGCACTCAGCCTGTTAAAAACCTATTTAATTCCGTCGGGCAGGTTCAATTCGAATTTCCAGGGCTTCATAACGTAATTCATGATAAGATTGGGAATCCGATAGCACATATTTTTAAATTCAATTATTTATCGGCAGCTGGAACAGCTATTTTATTCTCATCTATTATTGCAATACCGTTAATTGGATTGAAGTTCCGCGACGCAGTAAAAGTGTTCTTCGCCACATTGAAACAATTGACAGTTCCCGGTAATTACCGTCGCCTCTGTTCTGGCTTTCGCATATATCATTAATGATTCAGGCATTACACTAAGTCTGGCAGAACCATTGGCAAATACCGGTGTCTTATTTCCGTTCTTTGCGCCAATATTGGGTTGGTTGGGTGTTTTTATTACAGGTTCCGATACTTCCGCAAATGCATTGTTTGGCAAACTGCAGGCATCGACGGCTTCATCAATCGGTGTGGATCCCGTAGTAACGGTCGCGGCAAATGCGTCGGGTGGTGTGATGGGTAAAATGATCTCGCCTCAATCGATAGCGATTGCTGCTGCCGCCGGAAACCTGGTCGGCAGAGAATCCGAGCTTTTCAGATTTACATTTAAGCATAGCCTCATTATGCTACTATTGATCTGTCTTCTTGTGATAGCACAGGCTTATTTATTCAGCTGGATCATTCCGCATTATCAAACACCTGCTCCGGTTATCACTTTGCCCTAATTATCAGAATGATGACCAGGAAAAAATTGTAAATTCCAAGAAATCTTCATAGCGAAACGCATTATGAACGTTGGACTCTTTATACCATGTTACGTTAACCAGTTTTATCCGAATGCTGCCAAGGCTACATTTGAGCTGTTACAAAAATCAGGAGTCAATGTTACCTACCCTGTAAATCAAACCTGCTGCGGTCAGCCAATGGCTAATTCGGGTTTTGAACATCTGTCTAAAGGATGCAACGATATTTTCATAGAAAACTTTTCGTCATTTGACTATATCGTGGGACCTTCTGCTAGTTGTGTACTACACATTAAAGATCATCTTCATTCTGACAAAGATGCAGAGCTGGCGGCTAATATCCGTAGAAAGGTGTACGAACTCGTTGAGTTTCTAACGGATGTGCTTAAAATTGAAAAGCTCGATGCTTTCTTCCCACACAAAGTGGGCTTGCACCACAGTTGCCACGGGTTGCGGGGACTGCATTTATCACAAATGAGTGAACTCAACGCTCCTCCATTTTCCAAACCTCAATACTTATTAAACATGGTGGAAGGATTGGAACAAATTACATTGGACCGGCTTGACGAATGCTGTGGGTTTGGCGGGATGTTTTGTGTCAGTGAAGAAGCGGTGTCCGTGAAAATGGGGAAAGACAGGATTACAGATCATTCAAAGAATGGAGCAGAGTACATCACTTCTTCTGACCTCTCCTGTCTTATGCATCTTGAAGGTATTCTCCATAGAAGTAAAAGTGCTGTCAAAGTCATTCATATTGCTGAAATTCTAAATGGCGCAACATGAGCCAAACTAAAATAAAAGATCATGCTGCCTTAGCAGGAGCATTTATTAAAGATGAGGAGCGGGTTGATTGGCACGATGGCGCTCTTTGGTTTATAAGGGAAAAGCGAGACATCGCCGCAAAGCAGATACCTGAATGGGAACAACTTCGTGAAGCAGCATCCAATATAAAAAGCAATGTTATCTCCAATCTGCACGAATACCTGCTGCAATTCGAATCAAATCTTATAAAAAATGGCATCACGGTGCATTGGGCAGACAGTGCCGAGGAGCACAATGAAATTGTCTATTCGATTTTAAAAGCAAAAGAAATAAATCAGATGGTGAAGAGTAAGTCCATGCTTACTGAGGAATGCCATTTGAATGAGTACCTGGAAGAACGTGGAATAGATGTAATCAATTCCGACCTCGGAGAATATATTCAGCAGATCGACAATGAACCTCCCAGTCATATTGTGCTTCCGTGCATCCACAAGCGTAAGGAGGAAATAGGCGAATTATTTCATGAGCACCTTGGCACAGAAAAAGGAATGTCGGACCCTACCCTGTTAACAAGAGTTGCACGCAAACATTTACGTAATATTTTTTTGACAAGACGGGCAGCGCTTACCGGTGTAAACTTTGCCGTAGCTGAAACTGGTGAATATGTTGTATGCACCAATGAAGGAAATGCGGATATGGGGGCCCACCTATCTGAGGTACAAATCGCTTCCATGGGTCTGGAAAAAATAATTCCCCAAAAACAACATCTCGGCATTTTTTTGCGATTACTTGCAAGAAGTGCAACCGGCCAACCCATAACCATCTATTCCAGCCATTTTAAAAAACCACGCAAAGGGCAGGAGATGCATTTGATTTTGGTTGATGCCGGGCGAACCCGTCAATTGGGTCGGAAAGATTTCAGGGATTCATTAAAATGCATCAAATGCGGCAGTTGTATGAATACTTGTCCCGTCTACAGAAAGAGTGGCGGCCTGAGTTATCATAACACTATTTCAGGGCCTATCGGAGCGATACTGGCTCCCAATCTGGATATGAAAAAGCATGCCGACCTTCCATTTGCCTCCACGCTTTGCGGATCATGTTCCAATGTTTGTCCGGTAAAAATCAATATTCATGAACAATTATATAAATGGAGGCAGGTGATAGTGAATGAAGGATATGCCGCAAACACAAAAGCAATGGGGATGAAAACGATGGCATGGACCTTTTCATCACCGGTAAGAATTACAAAAGTGGGCGAGGCCGGCCGATGGTTTTTACAAAACATTCCTTTTGTTATAAAGAATAAATTCAACCCCTGGTTCAAGCAACGGGATATGCCGGAAGGACCTAAGGAATCATTTACCGAATGGTTCATAAAAAATAAAGGAAAATGACAACCCGGGAGAAAATATTGGAAGCTGTTTTAAAAAACCAGCCTGCAACAACTACTTTGCCGGACATTTCTATGTTTGAAGGAGACAGCAATGGACTTGTTCAGAAATATATGGATGTCTTTAGAACGATTGGAGGCTCATGCTTTCTGGTAAAGGGCACAGCTGCTGTTAAAACATTTATTGCTGACAATTTTGATAGCGGAAAGCGCATCGTAACTACTTTACCAGAACTAGGTGATAGTTTTGAATTGATATCAGGGAATGTCGATCCTCATTCTTATCATGACATCGAATTAGCCCTTATAAAAGGTCACTTTTCTGTTGCTGAAAATGGCGCAGTGTGGCTAACTGAAGAAGTGATGGGGCAACGCATCATTCCCTACATTTGCCAGCACCTTGCAGTAATCGTTCGGGCAGAAAGCATCGTTCCTACTTTGCATGAAGCCTATAAAGTGATTGGAGATGGGGATTACGGTTTTGGCGGATTCATTGGCGGCCCTTCTAAAACGGCAGATATTGAACAGGCGCTGGTATTGGGCGCTCATGGTCCGCTGTCGATGACCGTTTTTATTATAGAATAACCGGTACGGTCAATTATTTCAGAAAAACAATTTAATATCAGATGGGATATAATTTCATGATCAGCGGAGACATACAGCAAGACTATAAAGATATTTATACACCGGAAGTTCTTAATGCCATTTCTTCTCTTTCACAATTTAATAAAGAAATTAAGGATGCCATGTCGGCAAGAATGAGTCGAAGAGAGGAGCGGCAGAAACAAAAAAAAGCAATTACTTTTTTGAATGCCGGGGGATTTATACCACGTACCAAAATAAAAGTGCAGGATGCAAGAGATGGGAAATTTGAAGGCGCCATTATTCCGGCAGATTTGCGAAGACAATGGATACAAGGTACAGGCCCTGCAGCCAAACCCAATGCACCCCTTGAAAGTAGTATTCGGAACGTTGCATATGCATTGTTGTCCGGCGCCGATGGATGGATGTTTGACGGAGAAGATGCATTAGGACAGATAAATACAATGTCATTGGATAACCTGCGTAATTTAAAACTGGCTATCAAAAAGGACCCGGCTTTTTTAAAAGTTGCAGAGGTTGTAGCAGCAGAAATGAACAAATGGGCGAAGGGCTTTTTTGGACAAAACATCATCAGTGATTGGGAAGCACAATTGAATTTCACCACTAAAATATTTCGCGCCCGCGGTCTTCATCTCGACGACCGCCACATCCGCGACATGGATGGATCGGGAATGGCTGCATCTATCGTGGATATCGCTTTGTATGTGGTGAACAACTATAAAGAATTAATCAAATCGGGTTCCTCCATCGTTTTGTATTTACCAAAAATTCAAACGGCCGGAGAAGCCGCGTTGTGGAACGATTTAATCAGTGCATTAGAGGAACATATAGATCTTCCCGCCGGAACAATAAAGGTCTATGTATTGATAGAGCAACTGGAGGCCACCTACCAGTTGATGGAAATCAGGGCTGCTTTGGGAAAACATTTTGTAGGTTTTAACACGGGACGCTGGGATTATATTAATAGTGTGGCCGATGCAATGGCCTGGGACAAGACTTTTATCAACCCGGATATAGAAGTTATCACGATGACTTATGGATACATGCGCAACTATGAGAATCGCGTGCGATGCACTGTAAACACGCCGGATATCAATGGCAACTTCGCGCTATGGCAGGGTGGTATGGAGCCAAATATCCCGGTTGGATCAGCGGAAGGAGTTGCGGCAAGTATGAAGAAAGCGGTTGCAGGCGCTGAGCGTGAACAACGGGAAGGCGCAAGTGGAAAATGGGTAGCGCATTGGAAGATGGTTAATATTGTGCGGCCGGTATGGGAAAAGATCGGAGAACTAAATCAGTCGGGAAGGAAATTTCCAAATCTTAACTATACACAACAAGATGCGGAAGAACTGATTTTACTGGAGAAAGGTCCTACTACTATTCGGGGAGCAAGAAATTTGTTGAGTGTCGCTTTGCAATACGGCAACGCTTTTGAACAGGGAATGCAGGCAGCGGCATTAAAAGCGGCGGACTTTTTTGGAAATGATGACATTTTGTATCTGATGGAAGACATGGCAACTGGTGAGATCCGGTTGAGTATATTGTGGGAATGGGTACATAAAGGAGCTACACTGAGCGACGACGACGTACAAACGGGTACCAAAGCAGGTGATAAATTTTCAATTGACCTTTTTGAGAAATTGCTTCAGGAGGAATATGATAAACTACTTCAAGCGAACACCAAGGATGTATTTGATTATTCCAAAACAACAACATTACCCATCTCTAAAGAAATTGTGGTTGCATACATTCATTGCAAGCACAAATTGCCTTGGTTTATTGACCTGCTGAATATCAATCTCAACAATGTTGATCTTACTACAGCAAAGGAGCGAATCAATATATACATCGAAGCGTTTAAAAAAGACGGCACCCGGATTACAGAAAATTTCGATTTCAGAGAAGATAAATCGAATGCTTCGAAATGAACAACCTGCTTAAAAGAAGTTCGCTCATAAAACCCGTCACTGAATCATTTTCCAATACAAAATTTACTTAGGGCTGTTTTCCGGCAGGCCTTCCTGGTGATGTCCATGTGACAGTGGTTTCCGTTGGAATTCCTGTCGTGACAATTTCACCAACCCATCCTATATTCAATAATTGAAACATTAAATTTCGAAGTTCACGGTTAAAACAATGCTCAGAAAAATTAAGCGGGATAAATGGAGGCATTTTTGGGTAGGCATTGCTATGGGTGCATTTTTACAGCTGATCGGTCGTTGGTTGTTCCCTTATTCTTCTATTACAGCATTTCTTTCTGCTTTTGTTATTGTGATCGCCATAAGTTATGGATTTGAACTATTCTCAATGGTTTCCGGACTAGGTCGGTATGACCTTTATGATGCCATCGCCTCCATCATCGGCGGCGTTCTCGGCATGGCCGCCGTTATCTGGGTTTATTACAAATTTGAGTTTCTGAAATCGCTTATTCAAGCCCTTTCTTAAATGAGCAGCTGCTGAATCTCTCAATCACGATTCGCGTTCTTCACCACGAATCATCTAACGACCAAACCACTGACATAACAATGAAGTAACCGGCGAGAATAAATAAGCCCGGAATATGTTCATTAAATCCCTTCAGTCAGTACCGGACACCCATATCCCTCTCTCCTTATTTTTCAACTTATAAAAAAATCTGTTTCCCTAAAGCGGGAAAACTCGACAAAAGAAAGTGTGCGATTTGCTTTCGCCTGGCATGTCATATACGTCCAACCCCCTTTGGAACTGGCATTTATCAACTTATTCGCCCCCTCCATTGTAACTAAACCACTTTCATATGCGCCCGCAAAATTTACTTCTGCTCTTTCTGCTGAATGCGTCCTTCTGTGCCGCCAACGCCCAGAACTTAGCCCCTTTTTGGAGTCTTAACGGCAACAGCAATGCGTCAGCTGCTTCCAAGCTCGGTACCACCAATGCCGTGCCGTTACAGCTTTACACTGGTAATTTGACCAGACTTTTAATCACTCCCACAGGCAACGTTGGTATTGGTACTGTTAACCCGATTTACAAATTGCACGTAGATGCCGGGGCAGGCACCGCTGCGGTATATGGAAAGACAACCGGAAGCTTTGCAGTCTACGGCGCAGGGGGAACTTACGGTGTATACGGCGCCGGGCAGTATGGTGTGGCCGGTAGCGGTTCCGTCTATGGTCTTTGGAGCTTCGGAAACTAGTTATGGTCTTTATGCCACAAGCACCAGTGGTACCGGAGGCCGTGTTTCCAGTTCTACCGGTACTGGCTTCGCTTCGTATTCTTTTAGTGGACCCTATGGTATTTACGCGGACGCTGCTAAAACGACCGCCTATGGTGTTTACGCCTTTGGCGGCCGGACCGGGTTGTATGGCGTCGGCACCAGCTATGGGACCCAGGGTTATAGTAATAGTGGCTACGGTATCCATGGAGAAAGTTTCGACGGTTATGGCGTGTACGGCAATAGCCCAAGGGCAGTTGGCGGCTATTTCCGCTCTACAAGAAATTATGGCCTGGTGGCAAGAAGCGACAGTGCATACTACGCCGCCGTGTTCTTCGGCCGGGTGTACTCTTCAGTGCAGTATGTTACCAGTGATAAAAACCTGAAACAGAACATTGAGGACTTCCCCGATGCACTATCAGTGATCAATAAGCTGGAGCCCAAGCAGTATCAATTCAAGACCGATGCCAAGTATTCGTCTTTACGTCTTCCAGGTGGTCAGCATTATGGCTTTATGGCGCAAGACCTGGAGAAAATATTGCCGGATCTTGTACTGGAGTCGAAACTTGATGTCCCTGTCGATGATGAGTCATCAGAACCACTTCAGCGGCTCGGTGCGGACGGAAAGGATCCCAACTCGCACAACAACAAGCAAGTGTCACTGAAGACCGAAAACTTTACGATCAAGGCGGTAAACTACCAGGAGTTGATTCCAATTGTCGTCAAAGCGATGCAGGAGCAGCAGGTTCTTATTGAAGAGCTGAAAAGCAAAGTATCACGACTGGAGGCGCTTATAGGAAATCCTGCGGTGATCAAATCGGCTTATCTCGAACAGAACGCACCGAACCCTGTTAATGGCAGTACCACCATTCGTTATCACATGCCGGCTGAAACGAAGACCGCCATCCTCAGTGTAACTGACAGCAAGGGCGGGATGATCAAATTTGTAAAACTGAACATTGGTTCAGGTCAGGAAAGATTTGACACAAATCATCTCGCCGCCGGAACATACAATATTACTCTCGTTGTAGATGGTCGAACTGCCGACACCAAGCGGATGGTAATTGTAAGATAAAATCCTTCAATATCCATTAAGGAGCTTTCGCTTTTCGCGAGAGCCCCTTATTGCTAAACAGGCCTTCCTTCTTTAATCCATTTCATAAAAAACCTTGCCATCGAGATCCTTCAGTTCGATCTGGTCAATTTCGCAAAGCCCGTTCGAGCTGAATACCAGCCCCGTAATAAGGCCGGCCGATTTTGTATATGATTTGCTGAAGATCTCCTTTTGATTAATGTAGAACGCGGCTCTTTTATTTTTCACCACTACTTCAATATCCTGCCATTGGCGGATGTCACAGCCAAAGCCCGAAAGATCAGCTGTTTTCCCGCTCATGAAATGTTCTCCAACATTTGCCTCAATTCTACCGGTACAGCCTGGAAGGGTGCTGGAGAAATAAAGTGAATTGCTCTGCCCAGAAACTTCATACATGATTTGTGGACACATAACATTTTTTAGCTCTTTAACCCTGATCCTCACTTTAAACCTGAAGTTATCGCTTGACACATCAAACTTGTCAGGGAAGAAAGTGTACGAATAAAAATTTTCTTTATCTGCATCAATTTTGCCGTTAACAATATCTTCAGGCGTCAACGATAGTACCCCGTTCTTTAGCGCCGCTGCTGGATGAATGTATGTAGGTAGTCCTCTGAAAAGTTCAGGTTTGCTGAAGAAGAACCAGCCGTCGGTTGGGATGCTCACCTCAATTGTTTTTACCACCTTGTCATTGACGATCAATTTTGCATTGTGATAACCTGGCTCATAGTATATGTCAGTAAGAGTATGTTTATTTTTGTCAATTCTTACCCTTCTGTCCCTATCCCAAGACTGCTGGATGAAGAAGCTGTCGCCGCTTATCTTACTAATATCATAATTAAATACCACAGTATTGGGGATGTCAGACCTTGTGATCTTCTTAATTGAAAAACCGGCATCCTTTTCATTGATAAGATCCTGCTTCGAAAAGTATTTATAAGATACTATGGTCAGGAACAGGGCGGATGCAATGACCGCGACGACCAAATAATAAGAAATCCGACGTCTTTTACTTTTTTGCAAGGGGGCGATGGCTTTGGGCTTGAATTCCGTTGTATTACTTGCTTCACCCTGTTTCTTCAGTCTGAAATCCTGCCAGCTATTGTATCCCAGACAAGTGACGATGGCATTAAGTGTGGCTGCCTGGGGTAGGTGATTGAACTGCCCGTTTAACAACCGCTTGATGGTGGAAACGCTGATCAGGGTGCCTGTTCCTTTTTCTATTTCCGCAGACAAATGTTCAAAGTCCCGTTGCCTCAATAAAGAGGTATCTCCATAGCCTGATTTATGGCAAATCTCCCCAAGGGCTATTTTTACTAATTCCTTGTCACTCATATCAGATTGGTTGCGATTTGGGCAGCTTTGAACGGGTTTTGATTGAGAAATTAAAGCGGTCTCATCGATTTTTGGACCCGCAACCCAATTAAAATTAATAATTAAAAGTATACTAAATGAACCGATTCTGGAAAGCAGTACTCTTCACTACACTGTTGGCAGGCACCCTGGACATCATTGCCGCGCACGTCCATATCACCATCGCGAGCGGTCAATTCCCCGCTAAAATGTTTTATGTAATTGCCGCGGGTGCTATCGGATTGAAAGCCGCCTTCAGCGGCGGGGCGGCTGTTTTTGCGTTAGGGGTTTTTATTCATTATTTTATTGCCTTTGCTTTCTCGCTGTTTTTCTTCCTGAGCTATCCTATAGTAAAGAAAGTGTTGCCAAACAAATATCTGATTGGGCTGCTGTTCACGTTATTTGCATGGCTCACAATGAAATTCATTGTTATACCACTCACGGCACTTCCCCCCAAGCCGTTTATCTTTAATATCGATGAAGTAATAGGTTTTGTGATTTTCATCGTGGTATTTGGCATGCCCATAGCATTGATGGCCGATAGATATTATAAGTCCGGAAGAGCTGAAGGTGATGCAGCCGGAAAACATCCACAACCAGACTTAACGACATGAAAAAGCTTAGGACAACGTTGAATAAATGCTCCATGCTTTACCGCTCTATTCTACTATTAATGATTCTTTTTCAGTACTCCTGCATTTCGTACAGCCAAAGCGATAAGAGCAGCAGGCTGATCATTGCGAACGTGAACATCATTCCTCTTTATAAGGACACCATACTGAGAGGCATGGATGTTGTCATTGAAAATGGCCGGATCCAGCATATTGAACCCGGAAAGTCCACGGTGCGAAAAGGTTTGTTCATTGAAGGGAAGGGAAAGTATCTAATACCCGCATTGATTGACTGCCATGTGCATTATGGGGCCGACGCAGCTTTATTTCAAGCCTACGATAGCCTTTACCTGCAGTATGGGATCGTGAAGGTTCTTGCGTTGAACGGCACGCCTCAACTTTTGAAGCACCGCGACAGCATCAGAAAAGGTTTTGTGTATGGGCCGGAAATTCAGTGTTCCGGACCAAAGGTTAACGATTCGGGCATGACCGCCCTCCAGGCAAACATGGTATTGCAAAGCCTGCAGATGGCTGGTTACGATTTTGTAAAAATCTATTCAGACCTATCCAAGGAGGGTTTTAATGAAATCAGCCGTGAAGCCCACAAATATGGATTACGGATAGCTGGTCACATTCCGCAGAGAGTCACTACTTCAGGAGTTTTGCACAGCAACCAGGAACTGATCGTACATGCAGAGGAATTTATGTATAACCCACCCGTCAATTATTTTATGGGCGATATTAAGTCTCCGGAAAAACCGAATCCAATATTCATTCCGGCTCTGGCCGATTCTGTCAGTTTCTATCAAAAAAGCCGTCAGTCCAACGCTAATTGCCTACAAGTCCATTCTTGAATCGGCCATCAACCTGGAAGCGTATGTAAAAGCAGTTCCGTTGGCTTTGTCTCATCCTATAGCGAAAGCGTGGCAATGGTCAAAGGAGACAAGTTTTATTCCCAAAAAATTCAATAGTCGCTTTATCTATTTCCCGTTTGCAATTTGGATACGCAGTATCAATTGGAGTTGGTCGGTGCATTTAACAAGGCTGGTGTTTTGTTGCTGGCTGGCACAGATGCGCCTACTCTTCCGGGGCTGGTGCCGGGTCGTTCTTTGCACCAGGAAATGCAGCTGCTATCTGAGGCCGGGCTTTCGAATTATGAAGCATTAAAATCGGCTACGATTAACCCGGCCCGTTTTCTGAAGGTGGATGCAGATTTTGGTACAATTGAGGTCGGAAAGGAAGCATCGTTCTTACTGCTAAATAAAAATCCGCTGGAGGACATTTCCAATACCCTGGAAATTCAATCGGTATTTGTAAGAGGTAAACAAATGAATAGCAAAGCTGGTGCAGAGAAATCTAAATAAAACAAGGCTTCACTTTCCAATACGAAAAGTACTGAAAATATAATCCGGCTGGTCGTCGTCTTGATCTCACCGGGATAGTGCAGACAGACGGGCCTCACGGGAAAGTAGAACGATAGATACTCGCTAATCAAGACCCAATAAGATTTCCTTTGAGGAAATATATATATGCACAATGCTTCATAATGTCGAGGATTGATCACAACGGTATCGTCGGCGGTAACAAGACGGTAACCCTGCGTATATGCTCAGTTTTATATAATCTCTTTTTTCTTCCGCGTTATAGCTTGTCCACAAACTCTCCGATTCTTTTCAACATATCTTCAAACGGGGGCTGTCCCTTATAGTATAAGGCCTTACTTGCTTCGTATCTTTTCTTCAACTTGTCTCTTATTTCAGGATCATTGAGCAGAAATGCTTCATTTTCTTTGATTGGCCTTTCAAGATCAGGTCCAGGAAATCTTTTTTCTTTATGTTCAAAGTATTCCTTGGTGCCAATGAATTCCAGTACAGCTTTGTCTGCTAACAGCGAATACACATCGTAGTACTGTCGCATATAGTTGGTAGAAACATCGCCAGTTTCCATTTCCTTGCGAAACTTGGTCGCGATAGTCTGCAATTTCTCTACGAAGGTGTAACGATGGTCATAGCAAAGCATATCCGCTGCCCGGTTATCTATAAGTTCGATGGCTGGATTTGCCTTTGCTTTTTCATATGCCCAGCAGGTGATGGTAACGGGCATATTAGGTGTGACCGATCGTATCCGGCTTCCAGCAGGATACCATCTTTTAGATCTTCGATAGGTGCCATGCACTTTTTATAAAACAGACGAATACCTCCGCTGTTATAGCGCCGGATATCATCAAAATCGGTATCTCTTTTTATGTCCATAATGCCATCGATCTTGATCTCGCCTGCTAGTTGATCGTAGTAATCCTTTTTCTTTTGGATATTGTTCGGTTTGCTGTTGTTAGGATTTTCATTGATGCCGAGTTCTGCCGGCGGAGTAATATGCATATCAATATCTTCGGAAAACCGGTCAATATGCCAAATCCTTTTGATAGGAGGTGCCGCCCTTTAGCTGGAAATCGTAGCCGCTTTTTAAGACCATACAGGCAATGCATGATCCAGTAGTCCTTTTCAACAAGACCTGGCAAGATGCTGGTTTCATCCCAGAGGATATTCAGCAGGTCGGGGAATTCAGGATGGTCATGTAAGTAGATCGCTGCCATGTTTATTTAAATAGATCTGCGAATTGTTTTTTTGTTCCCACTGTCCCAAAATCACGAACCAGTTGTTTCAATTTATTTTTATCCATTTCCTTTGCCTTCCTTTTTACATTGTCAAGTAGCCTCGATTGATCCTCTGCCAGGTATTTTACATTGTTCACAAGATCAACCAATAAAAATTCTCTAGTTACTTTGAGTGGTACATATGGTCTACGAACAAAGTTGAAACGCCGGTTTCCCAGTTTAAAAACGCCATGTCTTTTCTGGTTATACACCCTTCTCTCATTATATAACTGGGTGGTACCTACACTAAGTGTGTTATAATCGTTGGGAGAAATAACCACAAACCGGTTGTCTTTCAGAAAACTCCCTATCAATTCCTGTTCATCGGCCGGGGCCTTTCCAAAAACGCTTTGCCGGGGTACATAATAAAGCCCGCCGGAAACCTTTTCGAGAGAACCGTCCCTCACCAGTTGCGAGAGATGTCGGTCTACTGCTGAGGTCCATTCCAGCAGATCGGCACGCCGATATACTTCCCCTGGCTTGAGTTGCTTTTTTAATGTTTCCAATTGCTTCATGTACTCAAAAGTACAATTTTAACACCGAAATTGCATGAATTTTTCCTAAATTTTCATTCAGTTTTTATACTAACAAATTGATTATCAATATTAAAAATAAAATTGGAGCAGGAGAAAATGATCTGCATGCAGAAATTGTCTTCTCAAAAAAACTCTATTAGGATTCTCCAGAGAATCCTAACAATATTTCTAAGGAACTCAGCTACGGGAGGTTACTTCATTATACATAAGTCCGGTCAATCTGTTCCAACACTTCACACCGAAGGCTTCACATCCACGCCCATTAGCTCATTATCCTTACCCAATCTGAAGCCTTAACATAATGGCATGGATGCGTGACAAGACACTAACTCAATCTATAAAAGAAATCTTCCGACGCCTTGGTTTTATCTCCTCCATAAGTTAGAGGGCGACGGAATGCGTGTATGGGGTTTGATTATTTTCCAATACAAACTCACTGAAATAAATGCCGTGCTGGAGGTTGATGGGTGATTGTTTCACATTCAAAGGGCGAGAATGGGTTACGGCATGCCCATAGAAATTTGCTCGACGTCAGAAGCAGAAACCCGAACTTCCCCAATTCTTTTTCGTTGTGGGCCAATGATCTCATAACCCCGGCTGTGGATTCCGTCGTCGCCGAGGATGAGAATTTTTATGCGGGGGTAGTGGCGATTTCTGTTCCGGTGGACCCAGCCTCAACTTGAATCTTAATGCTTAATAATTAATGAGTTAAGCGATCTTGTGTTTCAGGAGCTCTTCTCACTTCGCGAAGGCAGATTCGGGATAACTTTGTGATAGAGTCTCATTTTTCCAAATCTGCCCAAGCTTTAAGATTTAAGCTGCGAAGCTGGCATAGCTTTAACAGTAATACCGCCACATGAAGAAAGCCAAGATTATTCACAACCCCACGGCCGGAAAAGAAACTCACAGTGAAGCTGATTTGAAATCCGCCCTGGAAGAACATGGTTACAAGTACACCTACTGCTCTACCAAAGAGAAAGGGTGGAAGGACATTGACGAAGACACCGAATTCATCGTTGTAGCTGGTGGCGATGGTACTATTCGTAAAACGGCGGTGAAGGTGCTCAACAAATTGGACTGGAAAAAGCTGCCGCCAATTGCGTTGCTTCCCTTAGGCACTGCTAACAACATTTCGAAGGCACTCGGCATCAAAGGAAATCCGTCCAAAATTCTAGGAAGTATAGACAAGACAAAAACGCAGGCATTCGACGTAGGCCGTGTCGAAGGTCTGGAAGAAAAGGAGATGTTCCTGGAAAGTTTTGGTTTCGGGGTCTTTCCCAAGCTCATTAAGGAAATGCGGGACCACCCGGTCGCCGACTCTACTTCACCTGAAAAGAAAATCGCGATCGCCCAACAGATCCTGCGCGACATCATCTCCAAATATGAAGCGCCGGAGTTTGAAGTGACCATCGATGAAACGATCCACAAGGGCAAATACCTGCTGGCTGAAATCATGAATACGGGTTCAATCGGACCAAATCTCAATATCTCTCCTACTGCGGATACCAGCGATGGTAAACTGGAAGTAATCCTGATTCCCGAAGCCTCACGCGACGAATTTGCTGACTATGTCGGCAGTAAACTCAGCGATACTGAATCGGAATTTCATCCGCAAATCCTCTCTGGCGAAAAGATCATCATCAGGACGGATTGCAAACACCTTCATGTGGATGACGAGCTCAAAGACCGGGGAGATTCCGAAAAAATAAAAGTTGAAGTGGATAAAGGGTTTTTGACGTTCCTGAAAGCGTAGGCTGGCGCCTAACTTTCTGAAAGCTTACCTATGTCCGCTCCAATTATTTTATCGCTAATAAGTCAACTTTTTCAATAATAGGATCTTTGGATAGCAGCGACGAAGCATTAGCCATTAACGCAGCTGCAATTGGCCCATTTAGATGAGCTTCACGTCCTTGTTCTGTTTCAAACGTGTCAAATATGCCGAAAGTAGATGGCCCAATTTGCAAAGCATACCATCTTATTGTTCCAGGCTCTCCCTCAGCAAGTGGTAATGCCGATTTTAAAAATTCAAGCACCTCCTTTTCTTTACCAGCTTTTGCTTCAAGTCTCGCTAAAATTGCAAATGTTTCCATGACCTTATTTTTTGAGTATATGAAAAAGATTCCCTACATAAGGTAGGTGATTTTGCTAAAACCAAAGATAACAGTTGTCCGTATCCAAACGGTTACTTTCCAATTCAAAAACTTACTAAAAATATAATCGGGCTGATCTTCGGTGGTGATTTCGCCAAGGATGTAAACATAGCACCCTTGATTTTGACATCAAGGCAACGTTTGTGATGGAAAGAGTATTCGAGAGGGGTGACATAGCAAATATTCGTCAACGCCGCCGCTATTATGGCGATAAGAAGGTGGCAGATGTGCTGCAGAATTACTTCTTATAAAACGTAAACCTCTCACTCTTTGTTTGCAAAACATACATTCCAGGAGAAAGGAGAGATAGGTCTAAAACAACTCTACCACTATTTTCGCCAGACGTCTTTACGTTCGCTGCCGGCTGGCCGAGGTAATTAAACACGCATACTGCGCGCAGGTCGCTGCTGTTGCCTTCTACAGCTATATATTTATCCGCAGGGTTGGGATACATTTTTATTTTACTCTTGGCGCCATTCGCTTCAAGCCTTACCGTCCTTACAGTAGAATACTTTATCCTTCCATCAAAATCGGTTTGCTTCAGCCTGTAGTAGGAAAGTCCTGCAAGAGGTGTATGGTCCGCTTTTGTGTAGCTAATAGTATTATTTGAATTTCCAGCGCCCTTTATTCTTTCAATGCTCTTCCAGCTTGCTCCGTCCTGCGAACGCTGTACATCAAAATAATCATTGTTCAACTCCATGCTCGTCACCCAATCCAGCTTCACCGATTTGTCTGGCAGCACCCTCGCACCAAAGCTAACCAGTTCCACCGGCAATGTCGATGCACTCCTGAATGTTGCCATCTCACCCACCCAATTACCTCCCGCACTTGTAAAAGTTGCGTTGTAACTTCCTGGAGTGGGTGCATTTTTATCTTCTACTATATTTTCGTTCGCTGATGATCTTAAATTAAATCCCGCACCCCTGGACAATGTTCCCGATGCACCTATCGCTACCGCGTACACAAGTTCATTTCCATAAGCAGTTGTTTTCGGTCCTACTGTTATTGACGTACTACTCCCTGTTCTTGTTGCTTTCTGGTCGAGCGGGTCGGCTGTGGTGAGTACTCCTGAATATTCACTGATGTAAATCTGCATGTAAGAAGTCGATGAACCCGTTAACGTTGCCGTTACATTTATCGCTGCGCCACCACCTGTTATATTATAGGCGTACCACAATTCCGAACGGAAGGTGGTGTTCCATGTAGTGGGACCATTGATTCTTGTATACGTGTTTCCTTTCGTGTCTGTTACCGATGAAACCGAACGTGCTACGTTATCATACGACAAATGCACTATTATTAGGTTACCGTTTGTACTTGATGATGGAAGTGATTTTGAAATGTTCGATACTGCCGAAGAGGTATATTTGGTGACGGTCGCTACGTGAGTTTGTGCGTTACCGCTCTGCGCCAGCGCAAAGGTTGCAAGTAAAAAGATTAGTATGGTTGTTCTGATAGGCATTGGATACACTTCTGGTACCAATACTTATACCATTCGGTTACATCACTGATTTAGAGCCAATTACAGAGTGTGGTTTATTCAGATTTTTCCCAAATCGATCCACTTTTCCAGTTTTAGGAATATCTGCCGCATTTTATTAGTACTGGATTGCTTGTTTTTGAACCCACCTGAAGCTATCGACCACAAGTCACTGAGGTGGGTCAACATGTAAGAACTCCATTCCTTTTACCATAGCCAGGAATCTCAAAGGTGGGTCATCATGCAAGAATGGTGGGTGATCATGAAAGAGATTCACGGTGTCATATCATAACACACACCGCCTCAAAATGTTACTTGGTAATAAATTTTCAGCTCATCAGTCTAAGCATTTTGCTGATAGCTTCTCCAATAATTTCAAACTCCCGCTACTTTTAGCGGAAGTGGCAAACTGGCTGGCGTTTACTTTACGATACAGAACTTGCTGAAAACACAATCGAGCTGATCTTCGGTGGTGATCTCGCCGGTGATCTCGCCAAGGTAGTGGAGGCAGAGACGAACGACGAGGGCCATGAGATTTTCAGAACCGGCGGTAACAAACTAGCGGAGAGTTTAAAGCTCGTCGTAGTAATTGGTCATTTATTCTGGATGAAATCTCGGCCTGCTTAGGTGGATTGCCGTTCCTGTAAAATACATATTCTTTGCTCCGGACTCCGGATCGAAATTTACTTTGCAACTAAAAGGCATGTCAGTTTTTCTGGGTGACAAAAAAGAGTCCGTTCAATCTATCATTTCTCTGGCAAATTAGATTCAGTGCAAGTGTTTATTTTTTGTTCGAAGAGTCATTTTTTACCCGTGTAAATGCGTGTAGCGTCTGGTCGTGATTAACGGCCTCCATTGCTTTGCGTCACAGGCCGGACTATGAAAACAAAGGTTGGGGGATTCGTGGTAATTGCGGAAATTTGAGTCTCTCCTTCAATCCGCCTCTGCCGTCCTCCTCTGGATCAATCTATCCCTTGGCATTTCATTTCAACACCCGAAAATTTTCAGTTATGTACTGGTCAATCACACCTCGATTAGTTCATTTAATTATTCTCTTCACTTCCTCTTTCCCCGCATTATCTCAAAATAAAATCTGCTATACGGACAGCAGAATTCCCAATCAGCAAAGTAAAGCGGCCCCTTCGCTGGCTTATTTCAGGGATCGATTGTACATGGTACATCTAGGCAACACCTCCAATGACATATGGGTCTCTAGTTATAATGGCTCTTCATGGTCGACGAATGTGAGAGTGCCCAACCAGCAAAGTAAAGCCACACCGGCCATTGTGGAACATAACGGCCTGTTACACATGGTGTACCTGGGGAACACTTCCAATGAGTTATGGCATTCGACTTTCAACGGAACGTCGTGGACAACGAACGTGAGGATACCGAACCAGCAAAGTAAAAGCAGACCTGCACTGATCAGTTACGCAGGCAGACTGCACATGGTCCATCAGGGTAATACTTCAAACGATTTATGGTATTCGACTTTTAACGGGACGTCATGGTCGCCGAACATGAGAATTGCCGGCCAGGCGAGCAAAGCAACCCCCGCATTCGCAGTACTCGGTAATGCGCTGTACATGGCGCACCTCGGCAACACTTCCAACGACATCTGGATCAGCACGCTGGGAGCATCCGGCTGGTCACCTAACGAAAGGCTCGGCGGGGCTAAAAGTAAATCCACGCCTGCCTTTGCTACCTTCAACGGCAATTTGTGCATAGTTCATACCGGCGACGAATCGAATGACCTTTGGCTATCCATTTTTGATGGTAATAATTATACACGGGATATACAACTGACGGGCAGGTCAAGCAGAACTTCTCCCGCTGCTGCTACACTTTTGAGCAGAGGTGCGCGGGCGCAGCTCCACGTGGTGCACATTGGTGAGAGCTCCAATGATCTTTGGCATGGCGTTATTCCGGCCAGGCCGGACAATGCTCCCGCTGCGCCTACTTTTGATCACATCACTAAAAGGTCCGTCATGGTCCGTTCGCAGGATAGGTCGACGAACGAGGAACTATTTGTTGTACAATACCGGCGCGGAAATGATCCGTGGAAGGAGAATGTCATGGAAGTCGGCGGCTGTCCACCGGCAGGCACCAGCACAGACCGCGCGCTGTCCAGGGGAGTCGATGGGTTCAAGCCGGGTAGGACCTACGAGTTGCGTGTATGTGCAATCAATTATGGTGGAAGCATGTGCAGTGGAGCTCGTACTTTTACCACGCTGTCTCCCGAAATACCTGCGAAGCCGACCGATTTGAAGATTACCGAAACCGCCGCATATTCCGTTTCGATTGCGTGGACGGACAACAGTTCCAACGAAGACGGTTTTAAAATTGAATATGGAACGAGGTCGAAAACGGTGGGAAAAAATAATACCAATTACAATATTTCCGACCTGTATCCGAATGTGAAATATTGTATCAAAGTATCTGCCTATAACGAGGATGGGGGATCCGACGCCACTCCCGAAAAGTGTCCGACTACTACGCAAGGAACAACTGCAGGATTTAGTTCGATCAACGTGTTTAACTGTCATACCGATCGAAAGACTGTCAGGATCTGGATTTACGACAAAACAAAAAATGAAAACTGGGAAGATCAGGGTACGCTGGCCAGTCAATGGTCTTCGGGAGGCAGTTGTCCCTCGGGACAACCGAAAACCATTTCGTTAACAGCCGGTCATAGCTTCGACCTGGTTGCCATCGATTGTGGTGATGCACCGCCCCCATCGACTAATGGAAGTTGCTACAGAATTTCGGTGCCCAGTATACTGGCGAAGGATGGTGGCGGGGTGAAGGAGGTCAGAATTGACTAGGTGGTCCTGCACACTCTTGCTGATATTTTATCCCTGGCCGTAAACAGCCTTTATTCCAATCGCTTCTATTATGACAAGTAGGATTCTTTAATTAATTTCTATTCGCTGTTTGCCAACTATTTAATCGATGAAGATGCGCACGATTATTTCTTAAAGTTTTTGAAACAACTCATCGACTTCCAAACGATCTGTTATACCCACTTATAATAGAAAGAAACTTCAGGTCTGACTTTTGGATCTTATTTGCTTCAGGTGAAGAAATAACGGAACATCAGGAATTTGACGCCCAGCAAACGAGCCATATTTTGCTCACAAGGACGCTTTCCAAGGAGAAACATCGCCGCAGGCGGATGAAAGATTCCAGCGAATTAATAGAAAAACTTGCTGGTCAACAGGCAAGTCTTATCGAGGTTTAACGTTCGTGGATCAGACTCCTGGAAAAAGAAAATTCAATATAGGAGATAATTCATGCCAGGTAAACTATATCCCGACAGGGCTAAGGACCAACTTATGGGAGACTTGCCAATGTAGTATTTAGGAACGAAAGGTATTCCTGGAGATATTCTTTTGGAGTGGTCCGCCATTCTGTGATGCGCGACACGTTTGTTTTTATACACTGGTAAGAGAAGTCGTTCAGGATGTCGGTCACCTTTTTGTTAGGCGTAAGCTGAGTGGTGGGACCTGCTGTAAACGCACCGCGGGTACCGGTTCTTTCGCTTCTTGCAATTTCCAGCATCGCATAGTACACCGGCAATCGCGCAGACCGTACACGAGTGTGAATAATGGGCGTGTTAATGACTTTCTTCTCTGCCCTGTCGAATATCTCGTTGTAGCGTGCAATTAACGATTCGCTTAAAAATGTTTCTTTATCGTCTACAGGCGAGCCGAAGATGGACATCTTGACGCCCTTGTTCGACTGGTTATTATCATGAAGGAGATTAATGTATTCTTTGATAGCTGGTGCGGCCTCGCCGTAGTATCCGGTTAAAAATTCGTCCATTTCTTTTTGAATGTCGACGTCAGGATTCCATTCCAGTCTCGAAAGAAGGTATGCACGCAACTGGGCAAATTCTCCTCCGCTATCCCTGTTTCCCTGCTCAAAAAGAGCTGACACCCGGTTCCTGTGCAGGAATTGAAGATTGGGTTGCAGTATCCTCAGATTCGGAAAGGGCGCAAGTAGGTTGGAGAAACGTATGACGTAGTCCCAGACCAGTATATTGTCGGTGATCTTCCCCCATCCCACTAAGTCTTCGCTAAATGCAGTATCTGCTATTTCCATCGGGTCGTTCCTGGAACTTTCAATACTGCAAAGCATGATATTTACATTTTTGCGCGGCGCAATTCCTCGGGGTGGAACTCTCGTATACTGATAAGCGAGGGTAGAGATGATTTTGTCGGGAAAGCTGTCCGCCACTTTATTCACGAATGTCAGCAATGAACCCATGCCCAGCGCCGGATATTGCTCTCCGCCATGAGTGGAAAGCATTTTTTCTTCGGGCCGGAATGCGGCGAATTGCTGGTCAAGTTTTGCGCATGCATCGCAGCGGCAAAAGTTAACATTATCATTTTGACTGACGGACCAATAGAGCGCATTCGGCTTCTTGTCCATTGCCGACTTCAGATTTTTGCAGACGATCTGGAGCACCTCTGGATTGCTGAGGCACAATTGCGCTTCGGGCTGCACGCTGCTTTTGTCCCAGGAAGGAACAAGCCCGGTGTGGCGCCGGCCGTCATAAAAGCTGAAATATTCTGGGTGCGTCGTTCCATACTCCGCCGGGTCGAGCAGCGCGTGGAAGGTATGCACAAACAGACCCCATTGACTTTTTTCGCCGTTTTTGTCGCTGACAGAATTCAGCTTGTGCCAGTCCATGAATTCCGGGTCCGACACCTCGTTATAATATACTTCGCGGAATGAAAAGGCGGGAATTTGTGTGTCGTCTATCGGTTGGAGGGTGATCTTTCGTCTTTTGGGGACATAGGTTTCATCGGCTGCATATTTCCGGCAGCCCAGGTACTTGTCCAGGAAAGTATACACCCCGTATAGGACGCCTTTTTTATTGCCACCGGTAATGATCAGTTTTTTGTCAACTGTACGAATGAGAAGTCCATCCTGTTTAAATGATGCGTAAGAAATATTTTTTGCCTGCGGCCTGTTTACGTTCCCGATTAATATTTCTGCGGGCTTCTCCTGTTCGTCATCGAAGGACGTTGGCAGGGTCACGCCGGTTATCCTGTACAGATAATCCTGCAAGGTTTTGGCCGCCTGTACTTCAATGGCGGTGGGCTTTTCAGGCATTACGATGGAATAGGCGGATTTTCCTTTGCTGACCAGTGTAATTTCCTGGGCGCGCGCAATGACAGCCGATAGGACAGTGACGAATAGATAGAAGAATTTACGCATTGATTTTAATTTGACAGGTAGAATCAATCGATAAGAATGATTCATAGGTATCAGCAAATTAATCTTTTTTCAATAGCTGACCTTGCGGCAAACCTTTTGTTGTGCCGTCGTATTTGACTTTGCATAGTCAAATTACTCGGTTCACCAAAGGAATTTTACGAATTAGCCCGACTAGCATGTAGGAAAATACAATACTTAAAATACCGGCCATAACATATTTAATAGTCGGTTTAAGTGTTAAAGATTCCAGGACAATAGTAACACCAACTACAACAGCAGAATGGAAAATATAAACACCGTATCTATTTTCTCTTAATATTAATAAAATAGAATTTGTAGCGTTGAGTTTTTTCTTAAATAGATGAAGAAAAAAACCAGAAAAACCAATACACAAAAAGATTTGGGCAAATGAAAGAGAAACAGATTCCCAGCGAAGGCCCATAAATTTATTAATTAGAGGCGGGTGCTTTGTAAGAAGATAAATAATCACACAAAAGTAGCTGGCTGAAATAAGTGAGATGGGAAACCATGTTTTTGCCACCTTTCTGCAAAGATCATCAAGCCAACCTTTTCTATATACTAATAGTCCTATTGTATACATGAAAATGTAAGGAGTGATATTAGAAAACTCTATGCCGATAAAATTTTGTCCAAGTGGAAAAAATTGTCGTACTAGGAATGTAAGACCACTGCATAGAACAATGATCGTCAATATATTTACATGTGTGGGGATATTATCTGATAGACATTTTGAAATAGAAAAATGAGGCTTTATTAATTTCCAATAGCAAATATATAGTAACTCAAAAGTTATCAACACCAGAATAAACCACACATGAGAAGTATAAGGTTTAGTGTTTTGTAGTAATACATAATTGAACCATGACAATTGAGTTGTCTTATTATGGATTTCAATATAATATAAAATGCTTGGGGCAAGAATAGTCATTACAAATAACAATGGTACCACCAGGCGAATCAATCTTGCTCTTATAAATTTGCGTACACCTTTTTTCTCTAATGAAGGAATTGTTAAAAAAGCGGAAATGAAAAAGAAAAGGCTCATTGAAAAGGATGCCTCGACTCCAGTTAAGGCTGAAAGGAAAATTTCAATTGTGCCTGTTAGTTTTTCAGATGTAACATAGCACCAGCCGCCCATTGTCCCATAGGCAATACTAACATGATGGAGTACAACCAGAATAGATAAGAATATCATTAGATTATCTAAATAATAAAGTCGTTTCATTTGCCACACCTATTTAGTATTATAAATAAATGTTTTGATAAGTGATTTGTATGTATGCAGCACAACACTAAGATTGTCGTATTAGGCGAAATTTCTAACAAAATTACTCATTGATTTTCAGGAATATAATATTCGCTTTCCTGAATTGTGAAGTGCGTCAATACAACCTTCTTTAATATGTGTTTATCTAATTATAAGCCATTGGCCCAGCCCAAAATCCGGAATGCCAACATAAAAAACGTTAAGTGGGGGGGAAGTTGTAGTACTCAGGACGTGCTTTTAAACAAACTCATTTGTCGTCTCACCCATACTTCAAGTTTCTCAATGAGACTCCAATACCTCGCGGTTTCTTTCCTTTATACGTCTTTTTAAAATATTTGACGCAAAGCTGTTCCTAAAGCTTTTCGGTTCAAAAAATTGCCTCAAATGTCGTGAGTGGAGGTAGACAGAGCGGGTTTTCAGGAAATACTGACTATTACAACCAGTTGGAATATCAGATTCTGATACACCTATAAACGTTCATCCAAGCAATTCTTAAAAAATGTATGGCATAGTAAGGCTTTAACATTGTAATTAATTTCGATCCCATGTACTTGAGCTTCTCAAATCTGACGACTAGCTTCACCGGAAAATTCTGCGGTGTGGCTATTGCCCCCACCTGTTCATTTAGATATTGTATTTTCCAACTCGGAAGGTCTTAATTAATCCTCTCCCAAATATTCTTCATCAAATCCTTCATAAAATTCATTTAATCCATCCTGAGCCATATCTTCCATCGCCGCATCACTCTTTTGATCTTCGTATTGGTCTTTTTGATTGTAATAATCGTCTCTACTTTTGGCATATGGAAAATTTAATTTCCAGTCAACTTCGTAATAATTATTCGCCAATTGAGCTATTAAACCATTGATTTCGTCTCTCAGGTTGTTCCATTTGTAGGCCATCGGCTTAGCATAGGCAAACGCCTCTATTGACTCATAGTTAATAAAGTCCAAGGGATCGTCAGAATAAAATCCGTATATGGAAGAACATTCAGAAGCAAGTTCTTCCAACATCAAACTGTAATTAACGACGGGGTTTCGATGCAATATTGTCCTATTACATAAAATCCAATTGGGAAATTGATATTGATTTTTAAGCCAAGTTTCAATAGTCGATAAACCCTCTACGATTTCAACCCAAGCGTCTTTAGTACAATTTTTGTCATCGTCATTCTCCATTCGTTTCGAATACCAAGCTTTTTGAATTCGTTTACTATCCTGCAGATAAATCAATAATCCACGAAATTTTTCAATTTTTATCGAATAATAGACAGTGTCTTCATTCATACAAATCAATCTTTAAAGTGTATTATTAATTTGTTCCTATTATCAGATTCTAAAAATATCTGAGTATTAATTCAGATTGGCATAAATAAATAGAAATGTTTGTCATGACATGTCACGAGAGAAAAATGTTATAGAGTAACAAATTCCCAGCTCCAGTAACAACTGAGTAACAAGGTTGGTATTAACAAAGGAAAGGATAAGGCAACATCTACAAACCGGGGAGGTTCACTATCAACTATATACTAATATAAGGAAACATCAGCTAATGACTTTACTTTCCAATACAAACTTACTGAAAATATAGGCCAGCTGGTCGTCATTGGTGATTTCGCCGGTGATCTCGCCGAGGTAGTGGAGGCAGCGGCGCACGTCAAGCGCTAAGAGGTCGGTGGCTACCCCAGCATCGAGACCGAGGAGGATGTCCTTGAGTGCAGCATCTACCATGCGCAGGGATTCATAGTGACGAATATTCGTTACGATGGTATCGTCGGTGGACAAACGCTGTGCTGCCTTGTTGAACATGGACTGCTTAAGACTGTCGAGATAGGGATCGTTCTTTGCGGAGATGAACAAGGCGTTCTCCAAGTTATTGAATTGATTCAAGGCCGTTCCATTCTCCAGGAGATCGGTTTTGTTACCTGCTAGTAAAAGTTTGTTGGGATCTACTTTATAGAAAGAAGCAAGTCCTTTTAATTCATCGATCTACGTTTTATTGACATCAAACCATAAACCACCAGGTCGGCGCCTTTGATCTTTTCAAACGTCTTGTCCATCCCCGCCTGTTCGATGATGTCCGCTGTGTGTTCCCTGATCCCTGCGGTGTCGATCAGCCTGAACAAAACGCCATCAATGTTCAGCACCTCTTCAATAGTGTCTCTGGTTGTGCCCGCAATATCACTCACGATGGCGCGGTTCTCGTTGACCATATTGAGCAGGGTCGACTTGCCGGCATTGGGCTTGCCTACTATGGCAACCCGAACTCCGTTCCTGATTTCCTTTCCAAACTTAAACGAGTCCAATAGCCTTCTGGTCACCAGTGATGCCGCCTGCAGGAGTGTGTAGAACTGTGTCCGGTCGGCAAACTCAACGTCTTCCTGGGAGAAGTCAAGTTCCAATTCAATGAGTGCGGAAAACCTGATCATCTGTTCTCTCAGATTCGCGAGGACAATGGAAAACTCTCCGCGCATAGCATGCAGGGCGGTGTCCCTGGCCACTTCTGTACTGCTGGCGATCAGGTCGGCCACCGCTTCCGCCTGGGCGAGGTCTAGCTTGCCATTGAGGAAGGCGCGCTGCGTAAACTAGCCGGGTCTCGCAAGCTGGGCACCGGCTTCCACACAGGTCTGGATGACCTGCTGCTGTATGAAAGGGGAACCATGGCAGGAAATCTCAATGACGTCTTCACCGGTATTGGACCGTGGACCGCGGAAAAGGGAAAGGGAAAGGACCACTTCGTCGATAACCTGGTCCTTGTATTGAAGGAGCCCGACCAGTATGGTATGACTGGGTTGACCCTCTAAGTTTTTGGATGGAAACAGGGCTTTTACTATTTCAAAAGTGTTGCTACCGCTGATCCGGATCACGCCAATGGCACCTACTCCAGGCGGAGTGGCAAGCGCAATAATGGTATCGTCCCCGGTTGATCCATACATGGGGCAAAAGTAGAAAGTTAATAGTTGAAGCTGAAAAGTTGTGCTTTTCTGATGATTTCACGCAAAGGCCTTTAGATCAAAGTGTCCTTTTCTAGATTTTTAGAGAGTTGAATTGGGAAGCTTCAAATTTGTGAAAGAGAATGGGGTGAACTTTGCAAAGCCATAGACTTGCGGTCTATTTGGCGTATCAGTCCCCATTCTCTTTCACGGTTGCCAAGGCCCATTTAGAATAGTAAGTCCTTGAAGACTAATTAAAGCTCTTAGGCTAGGCAACTTTTTTTTAAGTACCTTAAAAATTAAAGTTATGAAAGTTCCACAAATTATCGGCGCTGACATCTCCAAAAAAACTATTGATTTTGCCTGTTCGGTGCCCCAAAAGAATCTTAGGATCTCCAACGATGAGAAAGGTTTTAAAATCCCTTAGCAACTGGATCAGTGAGCAAGGTCATCGACCCCCACACCCGACGGGGTGTTTTCATTCCACGAACCAGCGCTCGTGATAGCGCCGGTAATCGCATTGGATACAGTCAGCCCTTCGATGTCTCGGCCCTTGTCACTGCCACCCTTGCGCCAGCGCAGGTGATGAAACCGGTAGGCTACCAACAGGTCAAAACGCGGTTCTTTGAACTGGTGATGATCGATCAGCGAAAAGTCTGTATTATTTTCGGGAATTCCATTTTACTGTTTCTTCCTTCTTGTTCTTTGAGATAGATCGGCGTTGAACAGATTGACAAAATTAACGCGAAACGGTTCGCGCCTGAATTTCTTATGTTTTATTAAACTGTTTCTATGTCCATACCCCAGGATGGTAGAATGATCAAACAGGTCGCTTTTCTCTATACCACTGACGAGCATAAACAGCAGCAGTTCACAAACCATCGAATGAACAAACAGGAGCATCGCGCGTTCAATGTTGAAGTTTGCTCTGTGAACAAGTTTCGAACGAATATCATAAGCCTTTCCGGCGCTGTGAAAAATTTGCTCACACTGATACTTATTCGTACCGATTAACGAAGCGCATAAACGGCGAACTTTGTATTTGATGTTATCGTTGCCGCTATCCTCGATTATACTTTCGATAACCATCAGCAGCAAAAGGTACTTAAAGTAGACTTTCCTTTCCTGGTAAGCCCTCTGATACAGACCAAGCAATGCCAGGAAACTTTTATTTCTTGACGACAGGTCATTGAAGGTTTTCAACAGGGCATTTGCAAACTTTATATCCTGCTCAGGAAGATAAAATCCATTGTTGTCTACGCGGTCATATAACTGAAATATCCCTTCCCATTCTGCAAATGTCCCGAGTATATTTCGCGCCTTCGGCTCAAACTCTTTAGCGGATGATGGCTGCGTTTCAAATTCAATCCACAAAATAATATTTGACGGACAAAGCATCGCCAAAAATCCAAAAAATCGAGCAAGATTTTGTTCACTGCGGGAAAAAATAAGGTAGGAGATCTGTTGGCCGCCAAAATGATGTAGGTCGGGTAGAAACTTCTGCATCGTGGCTCTGAGTTGACTGATTTCATCAACGAGTAACTTAAATTCCGGACTTTCCAAGCTCATTCCCTCAATACCGAAGATTTTATAGTTAATTTTCGATAAAGACTCCGGATGTACATTGAAAAGAATGTAGAAATGATACTGCTGGTTCCGTTGCAGAAGGTACTTTTTCCTGATTTTCATCTTTGCTCATTGGCTTTAAGTAAAGTTAATTGGAGCTACTTGTAGGCTGTGAAAATTGTTCGCCTCAGGATTGTATACTGGCTATTCCCACTACCCCAATACAATGGGCCTGTCGATGGGGTATGTCTTTAAATTAAGGTGACAAAAGCTTTCATTTTCATTTTTCCAGTAAGGCCATAATTCAGGACCGATGGAACTGCATCCGAGTACTCCTTGCAATTTCAGTAAGGCATCGTGCCACTGTGTTCCGTGGTGAGGCAACACAACCTGGCTCCATTCTCTTTGGGCGGTAACTGATTCAATATATTCTACGCACCTGCTGATTTCCGGTGGATACAAATCTCCGAAAAAGTTCAGTTGTTCATCAAAGTAGGCAAGCGACAATTGATTGGCTGCTCTTTTCAATTTCGTATTGAGTGGTTTGAGTGCCTGAGCCCATTCGCGGGTTTCAGCAATAATCGGCAATTCGTGTTGTAGATCTTCATGCGTATCGGGTGAAACTTTAAGTACGCTGTCCTCTCTATCGGCCGCCGTTCTACCCTCTCCTATGCCGCGTACCCACAATTCGCCGCGCTCCCGCATCTGCTCATACAATTTCTTTATCTGAGGGTACGCGTCAATCGTTTTCTCAAAATCGCTTATCGTCCGCATGATGGACTCTTTTGTATCATCCGGCAGCACCCGTGGCGGCCAGGTCACCGTAAACTTTCGTTCGCCTACAGAAAAATGATCACCTTGGGATAAGCGATGCCAGGCAAAATCCAACAGGTTAACCCGACTTATGGTGCGAATGAAATCATACTCCAAACTACCCGAACGGCTTCCGAGTGAAAAAGCGCTGATCGACAACATCGCAAACATGAGGTGTGTTGCTTCTGGCATCTCTGGCAGCCGCGCGCAGTACACATTACGAAAACGGGTGCGCAGGTGATAATTTTCCAACAGAAAGATTCCCTTGTAATGGTCTAGGTGAAAATGAGACAATAGAAAATCAGTGGGAATAATAGGAAGCGAGTTAAACCGGCGAATTGTATGTGTCGGGATGGCTTGTTGCGATCCGTAGTCGGTGATCAGCCGGTGCCGCTGGTACCGAGAGAATACTTCCATAAATAAGCCGTCGCCGACGGGATGCAGGATAAGGTTCATCGGACAAAGTTCAAAAATTTAGGTAGGAAACAAATAAGTAATTTCTGGTATGTATAATGATTGGGAACAAGGAAAAAAAATATCTGGACACAGCGGCTGCGAGGCTTACCTGGGAAAAAAGAAAGCAGGTGCCCATACATTATACTTCGTGAAGGAATATAACAGGGGTGTTTTCACAAAGCGCGGAAGATTTGCCAGCGAAACACTCATGTACGATAGGTTGAAAATAGAGGGTATCCCTAAGCTAGAACACAATATCACTGCGTTCAAGGATAAAACAATTACGCTGTATTATGTTTGCGAATACCTCAGAAGAAGATCTCGACACCTACCGAAGAAGTAATAAATTGTCCGAGAATCAGGTAATCGATTTGGTTGCTTAGTTGCTCCGGATAATCGAGCAAGTGCATGTGCAAGAGGCCGTACACCGCGATATCAAACCACAGGACATTATCATCAACAGCGAGGGCAGGCTTTTCCTGGTAGCTTTTGACAATGCTCACACGGATCTCAGAGATTTCTGCGTTGGCCGTTCCAACTCTTTATGAATGGCCGCAATCCGTTCATTGACTTTCGCTCCTGCTCGTCCGCTTCATCCAGCGCCACATCTGGGTACGGGCTGTAGTTCACTTTGGCCTCTGATCCCGCTACCTCTCCATCCAAGGTCTTTCGTTTGTTATAAAAAGTGTCTTACTTCATTTGCCGCCGGCGCTTCGCCGAATCCCGCTCGGCGTGCTCGTAAACTGCAGCTTCTTCTAGGTCGAATCCTTCGACACCATTGCTGTAGGCAGTGTGAGGTTTAGGCCCCGACCTGCCTGGGCCCGCCCTGCTCTAGCTCCGGCTCCTTTAGACAACAAAAAGACGACCTGCGGCAAAAGTTCACCGACACGAAAAAATAGTACTTTTGTTAACCCTTTAACCTTATTCCTAAAACATGACATCTACTGCAGACAAATTAAGCCCTGAAATTGTCCCAATTCCTCAGCTTACCCTTAAAGTGCACGGCACCAAGAAGATAATCTCTCTTCTCACGCTACCCAAAATAGATACCTAAGCACACGGCAATTCATTTTTGCTTCCTACAACCAATTTGAGAGACCCCGACGCGCCTCCTGCCTAAAATACTACTTACAACGATTCATATGCACATTTCTAAACTGACGATTAAGAACTATAGGACGTTTAAAGATTTTTCGATCACACTGAAACCCTTAACGCTTATTATTGGCGAGAACAATATTGGCAAATCCAATTTGTTAGACTCAATAGGGTTGATTTTGGGCCAAGAAGTTTCGTATTTTAAAAAACGTGTATTGGAGGTAGCGGATTTCAATTACGATATCTTGGTAAATTTTAAAAGACAACTCCTAGATCTCGCTGTTCCCATTGACGAGATTACATTTCCCGAGATTTCGATAGAAGCGACATTTACAAACTGGAACGACGACCAGGAATCGGTAATGGCCGATTGGTACAGCAACAATGATTTTACGGAAGCGACATTGCGCTACGTATTCGCGCCATCTTCCAAATTCGATCAGCTGACGGAACTACAGCAGCAGCGAGATTTTATTGAAGCGTACAAAAATGAGATCACGTTGGATAAATTTAACGCTCTGCTGGAAAGTGCAAAACTTGACCTTATAAACTTTCCCATATCTAAATATCACTACAGCATTTTTGGCGGAGCCACTGATGCACTAGCCAATACCTATCACCTCGCGCAGTTGAAATTTGAATTGCTGGATGCGCTTCGGGATGCTTGTAGCGAACTTGTTGCCAGCCACCATAGCAAGTTGCTTTTCAGAATACTGAATTCCAAGAATGAAAACGAATACCAGGATCTTAAAGGGCAGCTGGTAGGCCTCCAAGAAGCGATCAACAACAACAAATCCTTGCAGGATATAAAAAAAGGCATTTCAACACAGCTTGACAAAATATCTTTAAAAACCGATGAAACGTCAAACTTAGTCGACCTCATATTTACACTGCCCGATGTGTCTGATTTACTAAAAAAAATTAGCCTCATCTATGGTGATAATCCCATTAAAATTGAACGAAATGGAACAGGTCGCAACAATCTCCTGTTTATCTCTCTGGTCTTGTCCTATATTGAAGATGTCACTCGAGCGCAGAGCGCCTATTTCAGGGTCGTAGGGATTGAGGAGCCCGAGTCTCATTTACATCCCAATCTCCAGGACCACCTCGCTCATAACATTGAATCACTAATTAAAATTGAAAAACAAAAGGATTTTCGTAAAGATATTCAGCTACTGATCACCTCTCATTCCACCCATATCACCACCAAAATAGATTTCGAAAATACGGTCGTGCTATATAAAAATAACGATCAGATTTTTGCACACTATGTACTCGATGGTTTCAGTACAAACGCTTTAGGGAAAAAACAGGTAAAGTACCTGAACAAATATCTCGATGCTGTAAATGCTAATCTTTTCTATTCTCGGAAAATTATCCTGGTAGAAGGGATTTCAGAAAAGATATTGCTTCCTGTATTTTTTAAAATGCATACGGGTCATTCAACGGAAAAGTCAAGTTGCTGTATTATCAATGTGAACGGGTTAGCTTTCAGTTATTTTCTGGAAATAATAAAAAACGGTTTCTTTCAGCACTGTCTTGTGCTCACAGACAGCGACGCTGCCACCGAAGCAAGGGAGCGAGCAGACGCTTTGGCTGCCAAGTATGCAGGAGTGGCTCAAATAAAAGTGGGTATTACTCATGAAACGACTTTTGAAAAGGATATCATTTTTTTCAACAAATCTGGAAAGGGAAGGGATATCCTGCTCAAAGTGATTCGAGATATTCGTCCAATTGCGGGAAAAGACTATACTACGGCCATCGGTAACAACGACTTGGCCGTAGAGGATTTCTTCTTACTATTAAAGGAATATAAATCCGAGTTCGCGTACAGTTTGATGTTGATGCTGGAAGACAACAGTGAAGGCTTTATTATCCCCACATACATTGTTGACGGAATAAATTTTCTCGCTTAATGTCAACGCAGAAGGCAGAAGGCAGAATGATCATTGCCGGCCCGGGTGCAGGCAAAACACATAACATGGTGGCAACGATTCTCCAAGCGCTTCCCCAACTTTCACCTTGCAGGTATATGGCTGTAATCACCTATACAAATGCTGCTACAAATAATATCAAAAAACGCCTATCTAGAATAATTACTGTACCGGAAAATATCTTCATCGGAACCATTCATTCCTTCCTCAACAGGTTTATTATTATTCCATTTGCCTCAGCTGGGGCCAGTGACATCGGGCCGGAAAAAATATTTATGCAATGCGGCACAGAAGATGTTTTCCAAAAAGTAGAAAAACGAAAAACAAAAGAGCAAAGAAGTAAAACAGTGCAGGAGGCTGCAATCGTTCGCTCGCGTATTGCAAAAAAACTAAATCAGCTCGGGTATATCACCTTCGACCAAACAATTGTTATATCCAGAGATTGCATGGATAATAAAAATATATGCAGAATAGTAAGCAACCGCCTGCAATTTCTGTTTGTAGATGAATTTCAGGATTCGGGCAACCACATCTTCAATATAATTGAAAATATCCGCAAACAAAACAAGACAAAAATCTACTGCGTTGGGGATCCAGAACAGTATATCCAAAGCTTTGATTCTCCTATCAAAAATTTTGGCAATATTCCGATCCTTAAAGCTGCCGTAAGTTCCGGCTATACGGTCGAAATAAATAATGCCAATTTCCGGTGTGGAAAAAAAATTGCGGCATTTCTGAATCGCTTCAATGGCAGAAAATACAACACTGTAAAATTTGAGCAGGTCGCCCTGTCTAAAACCTCCGCCTCCTTACCTGATGGAGAGGATGTCTGCTTTATCACAAAATATGGTAGCGTAAAACCCATGCTGGAAGATTTCTATAGTGAGTGTGACCGCGTGTCAATTCCTATAGCTGGGCGGTGCATACTTGGCAAAAGGAATGACTTGTTTAATCGGATTGTTAATGCTGTAAACAACAAATATATGAACCCTAAAAAGGCGAACAATATATTGCCGTTGAAAGCTATTCAGGACACCCTGTTGACAACCTTGCAAATGAATAAATCGCAATTTCTGGAAAAGTATCATACAGATATTTATGCGCTCAGAAGGCATGCGATAGCCCTATTCAAGGCCATTCATACAGGTATGATTATCGACGAAGACAGCTATGGTAAATTTGTAACTGACACGCTTAAGTTGACAATAAACGAGGGTCTTCCGGTAAAGATCGAAAATTTGAGAGTGGACAATATGATCTATGAAGAAGGTTCACTAGTAACCGTTGCAAATATTCATACAATTAAAGGATTAGAGGCTCCGGCTGTATTGGCAATTGCGAACACGGAGGCTGAGCTATTGCTTTGGATCGAAACGGACCCTGCAATCAGGGATGCCAAACGCAATAATGAAACGACTGACTATCCACGCTTGGGTTATGTAGCATTCAGCAGAGCTGAACAGCTCTTATGCATTGCTTGCATGCAAAAAATTAGTGAGTCGACAAAGATTAAACTGGAATCTTTGAACGTAAGAGTTGTCTAAAAATCAGGATCACCGTCAACATCGTCTTCCGATGCGAGGGGAACAAAATCTTCTTCTGTTAAATAATATTTGCCAAGCAGTTTTTTTACATAAAGAATATGATGGGCATCGAGCAATTCCATCAATCTGGCGCCGTCATAATAGGTATCTATTGTGGAAGGTTTTAATTTTCCAGTATTTAAGGATTGAACATACGAAAGGGCATCATCCGTAAAGCTGGAAGTAGTAACAAAACATCCAGTTACTTGCGGATTGCCATGGTCTTTATTTAGTATCTTCTTTGCAAAGGGCAAGCTCTTCTCAAAAAACCTTTTCACCGAATTGTGCTTTTCAGAGTTGCCCAGGGATATTCGGGAGTTGGTCTGGTAGCCTTTCAGTTCAAAGACGACATACTCACTTTTATTGGCAGGTTTAACGATATAGTCATATTCGAAATAGCCACTCTCCGGAGCGATAGCATTTAGCCTCTTTTTCGGTTCGATAGAAGCGTTCGGAAAGAGGGCTCCAATAACCGGGAACATCATGGATTCAAATAAATCTCCTTTTATACTTTTGAGATTACTCTCCAGGCCCGCATCTCTGACGCAATTCAAGGTATTCTCAATAAGCTTCAGGGTTCTCCCACCTTCAAATTCAACTTGAGCAGTAAGTTTCAGTTGGTTGATAGCACTAACAACTTGAAAAATCCTGGTTCCGTAAATGGCAGCAAGATCAAAAGTGAGAAATCCCAATTTGTGCAGGGTATTATAAGTCTTCTTGGCATCAATAGAAACATAAACAACTATGGGAAGAACTTTCCGCGTTCCATGGTTCACCGAATGCAGGATGGATTGTATTCTTGCGTAAAAACCATTAAGGTCGTGAGCTGTGTAGGGTCGATGAATAACAATGTCCATGACCACTGCCGTTTGCTTTTCAGCTTCGGTTGCTTGAGCGGCTATATCGGGATTAATGCCGGTGGTTTTGGTATAGCCAATCGCATCCCAGATAAAATTGTTGTGAATGACGCCAATCGACGGGCTCGTCTTATTCCGAAATAGAGTCTGGGCATTACTGATTAAATTATAACTTTTTAGCGATCTTAAAATATCGGGTATAAAAATAGTGTCAGTTAACATATTGGCCCGATGAGTTGCCATGATCGCTGCCACCTGACCGTGCATGTTGATGTCTACAATGTATTTGATCGAATGCGCATCAACGCATACCTCTACCAAGTGCAGGGCTTCCAATTCCTTCAATATTTTATCTAACGTATCCGTCTTCGAATTCGTGTTGTCAAGAGGTGAACCCACGATTTTTAGCGCCTCGTAATAAGCAACAATACCCTGCTGAACATCCATCACTTGAAGAATTCGGAAAAGTGGCGGACGGTTAATCTTTGATATGTCAACGATCATGTCGCGGGTGAGATCGTCTCCGGGTAGCCAGTAGGCAAATTGTCCATTTCCGAATGTAATCGGCTTGCTGGAGATCAAAGTGCCGGCAAGAGCCATTCGCTGGTAGATCTTCCGGGCGTTCTCAGGCGTGACACCAAAGACTTCTTGGAGAAACTCATTGAGCTGCTTCCCCAAAGCATAATTGTGAGTCTTCACATACGCAATGATATCACGTTCATATTTAATCATTGTCACACTGCCCTTAATAATTTTAATTCCTTCGGAAAGGCAAGATAATTTTTTTTGACCATAAAACCATCACATTTGATAATCAAATGGTTAGATCTGTATTTGCTGAACGTTTTGGCTGGATTCTCACGATCGTGCTGTCACGCCTCCTAAAAGATCTCAAATATTCTCATATTCAGATGCTATGTGCCTATCCTATCTCAAAGAATACCTATCGATCGCCAATACAATTGTCAATATGCTGGCGTTCAGATAGGAGGTGCGTGGATATTTTGGCGATTTGTATTGCAACAGGAACGATATCCTAATATCAACTATTCAACCGACGTACAATTTATAGACAAGCAAGGGAATTGTTGGATAGTGGAGTTGATCGCCCTGGTAGACAATAAGGGAAAAGCACAGCACAAGATGAAGCATTTAGCTTCGATTTAAATGCTATCTGTTCAAGAGACTCTGTGATGACATACGAAAAGTGGAGTAACCAGGTTGACTATCCGCATTCCCTTATCAAAGGCTCTTTCTTACCGCCTGACCAGGAATTTTTTTTGTTGATCCGGGTACAATCGCCAAATATTTTTTTGTGTATTCGGTTCCAGCAGAATCTACAGTTGCATTCACGCTTTATCTATGCCACAAGAAGGCGCAAATCTCACACCGCCGAGAAAACGGTAAAGGTTCCGCAATAGTCACCCAACCTTGATCCTTAGCTAGAAGTGTTGAATACCTTAAAAAGTCTCTTGACACTCATCGCATACCGCGTTACCTTACAGGTAGAATATTTCCATCCTTACGTTGCGCATAACAATAAGTTGTGTGAACGAACAATTAATTATTCTTCCGCTGTCGGAGGTGTATCTGCACCCGGAATGGGGAAAGGTTCAGTTTTAAAGAAATATGGTCCGTGTTGCACGCACGACTGCCCGACGGCTTCATCCTGCGCAGATCGACCGGCGACCCATAAGTGCAATGGCGAACACATTAGGCGCCTAGGTGTTTTAGTAGTGGAAAAAAGCATGGCAGTCGGAGAGCGCGCTGATGCGATTATTTATTGTATCAAAGAAATGATATTGACTCTGGCTGAAATTGAAAATATTGCGCTCAAGGTCATCGAAGACAAAATAAAAGTGGACGTTCCCGCCAACAGTTGAATTTTAAAAACCGTCAATGACTATGGCAGGTTTTACAACGGAAGTTTGAGTGAGGGTTCCGGTTTACTGCTAAATACGATACGGGTCAGCGGTTACGAAGAGATTTACTATCAGTACATACATTTTCCGGGCATGCAAACGCTCGCAGCAGAATTGCTTGAAGAGTAGCAATTAACGTAAGAGAAGATTAAATAAAGTTAGTTGCTACTTTCCAATACAAAACTTACTGAAAATATAATCCAACTGGTCGTCGTTGGTTATTTCGCCGGTGATCTCGCCGAGGTAGTGGAGACAGCGGCGAACGTCGAGGGCCAGGAGATCGGTAGCTACTCCGGCATCAAGACCAATGAGTATATCCTTAAGCGCCGCATCCACCATACGCAAAGATTCATAATGACGAATATTTGTTACGATGGTATCGTCGGGGGACAAACGCTGCGCGGCCTTATTGAACATGGATCGTTTCAGGTTGTCGAGATGTGGGTCGTTCTTTGCTGATATGAATAATTTATTTTCCAGCTTGTCGAACTTCTCCAGCTCCCCTTCGGTTTTCAGCAGATCGGTCTTGTTGCCCGCGAGTAATAGTTTGTTGGGATCTACTTTGTACAAAGTAGCAAGTCCTTTTAATTCGTTTACTCCTGTTTCATTCACATCAAACACATAAACCACCAGGTCGGCACCTTTGATCTTTTCAAAAGTCTTGTCCATCCCCGCCTGTTCGATGATGTCCGTTGTGTGCTCCCGAATCCCGGCCGTATCCATTAACCGAAATAAAATGCCATCTATATTTAATACCTCCTCTATCGTATCCCTCGTCGTGCCGGCAATATCACTCACGATGGCGCGATTCTCGTTAAGCAGGTTATTGAGCAGGGTCGACTTGCCGGCATTGGGCTTGCCTACTATCGCAACCCGAACTCCGTTCCTGATCACGTTACCGAACTTAAAGGAGTCCAATAGTCTCTTGTTACCAATGTAGGCCTCCTGCAGAAGTGATGTAAAACTGTGTCCGGTCGGCGAATTCAACGTCTTCCTGCGAGAAATCGAGCTCCAACTCAATGAGCGCAGAAAACCGGATCATCTGTTCTCTCAGGTTCGCGAGCACAATGGAAAAACCTCCCCGCATGGCATGGAGGGCGGTGTCCCTGGCGACTTCCGTGCTGCTGGCGATCAGGTCGGCTACGGCTTCAGCCTGGGCGAGGTCAAGCTTGCCATTGAGAAAGGCGCGCTGGGTAAACTCTCCGGGCCCCGCGAGCCGGGCACCGGCTTCAACACAAGTCTGGATCACCTGCTGCTGTATATAGGGCGAACCATGGCAGGAAATCTCTATAACGTCCTCGCCGGTGTAGGACCTTGGACCGCGGAAAAGAGAAAGTACGACTTCGTCTATGACCTGTTCCTTGTATTTAAGGAGACCGACAAGGATCGTATGGCTGGGTTGACTCTGTAAGTCTTTTGATGGAAAGAGCGCATTTACTATCTCAAAAGCCTTACTGCCGCTGATCCGAATCACACCAATGGCGCCTACTCCGGGGGCAGTGGCGAGTGCGATAATGGTGTCATCCCAATTCGATCCATACATGAGGCAAAAGTAAAAGTTAAAAGTTAAAGCTTAAAAGTTGTGCTTTCGCCTCGCACGTTGAGAATACTGGTTTCACGCAAAGGCGCCAACCCTGCCCGCCTGTGGCGGGCAGGACGCCAAGCCCACCGTCGCCTCCTGCGGAGGCTATGGCGAGCGAAAGCCGCCTTCGCCCCCTGTGGGGCTTCGGCGCCCAAGCAAAACTTCTTCATGTGTTCTGTTTCCCGAAAAAACAAAAGTGGAGACTAATAGGTCCGGGCAATTAGCTCCGGACCCCTAAACACTCAAACCATAGATCATGTCACGCAATTTTTTGCTGCCAGCGCTGCTGGTATTTGCTCTCGCGGCCAATGCACAGGTTTCACCGAACTCCTATGCTCTCAACAGGCCTGCTCAAAATTACCGCCCCGAATACACCGATACAAAATACCTGAATGACGTTAATGGAAACGCCATCCGGCATTTCGCCAAAACCTTCGGCGAATTCACCGACGAAAACTGGACCGCAACCGCAGATGGCTATCGCGCCGACTATGTCAACAACGCGATCATCTATCACGTTGAATACAGCAAGGCCGGCAACTGGATCAGCACCCTGCGCGTTTACCAGCAAGAACTACTGCCCACACAAATCGCCAATCTACTGCTAGTAGAATTCCCTTCCTTCGCCATACTTACCACGAATGAGATATCTACCGCCGACAAACTGGCCTACTTCATCCAGATCCAGGATTCGACCACACTTAAAACCATCTCCATCATAGATGGAGAACTGAAAATCCTGAACACCTATCAGCGAGGCGACCGCTGAATTATCCAACGAATCTTTTCAACTCCCGGACAACCTGCAAGCGCTCCGCATCATTCAGCGTTGTAAACAATGATCGGCATTCAAAAAAACTTTCGCGCAGCCTGTAACTTATCAACAATACCCTGCGTCATATTTTACGGAAGGCCGGATCATAATAATGAAATGACCTTTGCCTGGCGAACGGAAACTGCAATGCACCCGAACTTCAAAAACAAATCCGCAAGATTCGGGTTTCTATCTTCCTAAGCCGAGCATAATTTTACATCATCAGAAAGAAAACTGCTGATCTAACCGACCCCAAATACCGTAATACCAAAAACATAGGATCAACGCTAAAAACCGCTCCTGCAGCGCGGTGGAGAAGTTCTGCCTGGCGTAATACCTGCGGATCGGTGAACAGCAAATAAGTCGTCAGAAATAAGAAAACAAAAATCGATAATCATTAAAACCGCTTACCATGTTTAATAACCGATCACCCATCCAAATCGAATGATAAAAGTGCTTTAACATCTTACGCGCAGATTGCTATATTAGATTTGCTCCGCATATGCAGCTGTCCGTTAGTCCCTCAATAATCCGGCAGTAAAGACCGGGAAAACATAACCAGATTTTTTACAATACTAAATACCAGACAATGCCTAAAATGATGTTAATGATCGGTGCCGTCGCAGCGGCCGCGCTGATCTCCAGCTCCACCAATGCACAGCCTTCCGAAGAGTTCGCCTCCAAATCAAATGCCGCAAACGCTATTCAATCAGTAACCACCTCATCGGCGTTCAAAAGCAGCATGCACATTTCAGCCATGCGCCATTTTCTGAAAAACTTCGGGGATGACCTCAATGAAAGCTGGAGCGCCAACAAGGAAGGGACTCGTGCAAGATTTCAGAAAGACGATGCCCTATACCTCGTCGACTACGACAAGAAGGGCAACTGGTACTCTACCATCCGCATCTACAATGAAAAGAGCCTGCCCAAAGACGTAAGAAATACAGTGAAATCGGTCTACTACGACTTCGATATCGTAACTGTCACAGAACTCACAGTTCCAAGAAATAAACTTTATTTTGTCAAACTACAGGACGAAAAATCGCTTAAGACAGTACGGGTGGTAGATGGCTACATGGAAGAGATAGAAGACTTCGACAGGGGAGACAGGTAAAGATTTCCACGAAGTAGTTTTACTAATGCTATTTGATTTTCGGCGATATATCTTGCGCCGTCAATCAAATCAGGAGGTGCTGAATGAACGTGCTGAATTCATCGCCTTCACAACAAAAACAACTCTATTCTCGTTATTGCACTTACAAAAAATCCAATGATGATGCCCAAGATCCCTACCCTCATCTGCTCAACAGCAGCAGCTTTTCTTTTTTCCGTAACCTTAAATGCTCAGTCAGGCGACAATGACCTATCAAGGACCGAAGTCCCCGCAGGATTTGTGTCTGCGACTTCATTCACTCCTGATGCACGCGAGATCAGCTCAACTGCAAGGGCACACTTTGTAAAAACTTTCGCTGTGGACACTGAAGAGTGGACCAATTCCAGCTATGGCTCACGGGCCGCCTTCCGTAAAGATGGTATAACCTATCTCGTCGACTACGATAAAAAAGGCCATTGGTTCAGTACGCTCCGCATCTACGGAGAAAAGAACTTGCCAAAGGACGTAAGAAGTCAGGTAAGGTCGGTGTACTACGACTATTCAATCGTTACTGTTTCAGAACTCACCGTTCCCCAACACCTCATTTACATTGTGAAGGTTGAAAATGAAACAACCCTCAAAACCGTGAGAATTGCAAATGGCGAAATGGAACAGATCCAGGAATTCAACAGAGGTGACAAATAATTCGATCCTCTTTTCTAAATCTTAAAAAATAAATGTGCGGTCGATTACAGTACTCTTAAAAGAGTGCTGTTGTCGACCTTTTTATTTCTTCTGTTTCTGCGTCTCCACGTTTGGTCGGGAATTCTTGTACAACTTTCCATCCTTCATAACAAATGATACCTTCTCCATCGATCGGATGTTGTCTTCGGGATTTCCATCAACCGCTACGATGTCCGCATACTTGCCTTTAGTAATCGACCCCACCTTATCCTTCCATCCCAGCAGATCTGCGGCGCTGATCGTAGCTGCCTGAATGGCCTGAACAGGTGTTAACCCGAACTTCACCATATAGAAGAACTGCTTGCCATTGTCGCCGTGAGGATACACCCCGGCATCAGACCCAAAAGCAATCTTCACACCTGCCTTCACCGCCGCCGCAAAACTTTCGCGCTGCTTCTGCCCCACTAAACGTTCTTTGTCTATGATCTTCTTTGGATAACCGAGCTTCGCATACTCACTGAGTATGTAATCATCATTATATATATCCGCAACCAGGTATGTGTCGTGTTGTTTCATCAGCTGGATGGCTTCGTCATCCAGGAAGCTGCCGTGCTCCACAGACACCACCCCTGCCTTCACGGCCATCTTGATGGCAACCGTTCCATGCGCGTGGGCACAGGTTTTTCTGCCCCAAACTTTCGCTTCAGCAACAATGGCATTCATTTCTTCCTGCGTGAATTGCGGTGCACCGACACTCTCTTCTTCTGACAACACTCCTGCACTCGCACCAAACTTGATCAGGTCAGCACCGTATTTTACATTATACCTTACCTGCTTTCTCAACTCATCCACTCCATTCGCCACGCCACTCATATTCTTTGGCCATTCGAAATCCAGGAAGGGTGAAAATCCATTGAGGTCGCCATGACTTCCGGTTGAACCGATAAACAGGGTAGCCACCAGCATCCTGGGCCCATCTATCGATCCATTGTTTATTGCATTTTTCAGCGCCACGTCTACAAAGGCTCCAGCCCCTACATCCCGCACCGTCGTAAACCCCGCTTCCAGCGTGCGTTTTGCAAAGGTCGGCGCCAGCACGGCGCGGTCCATCGGCGTCCTTCTGAATATGTCCTGATAATAATCACCGCTGGGCTGGTCGGTCAGGTGCGTATGACAATCAATCAAACCGGGCATCACCGTGGCATGACTTAAGTCGATGACGGTTGCATTTTTCGGAATCGCCAGGCCCGGTCCAACGTCGGTAATCATGTTGCTGTCGATCAGAATAATCTGGTTGGTGAGCACTACTCCTTTTTCGGTGTCGATCAGCCGGCCTGCCTTGATGGCCGTGATCTTTGACTGGGCCGAGAGATTGATGAGCAGGGCCATCGCGCCTGCCAACAGGGTTGCTTGCTTCAAAGTGGAGATTTTGCTATTGAAGATAAGGCAGAATTTCCACCCAGACTTACCAGGGAGTCACTACAAAAGATTATTGCAACTATTCGGAGCGGAGACTATTGACCGGGTTGGCAATGGCGGCGCGGATCGCCTGGAAACTCACGGTCACCAGCGTAATTACTATAGCCAGCACAGCGGCGAGGGCGAAAACGGTCCAGCTGAGGTTGATCCTGTACTCAAAATCCTGCAGCCAGCGGCTCATCACATACCACCCAACAGGAGCCGCAATAATAAACGCGATCAGCACAAGTTTTAGAAAATCTTTTGACAACAGTGAAACGATGCCTGCAACATTTGCACCGAGCACCTTGCGGATGCCGATTTCTTTGGTGCGCTGTTCCGCGGTTATTGTCGCCAGTCCAAACAAGCCCAGGCATGCCACCAATATGGTGAGGGAAGTAAATATCCCCAGCACCTTGCCAATCGTTTGTTCTGCCTTGTACATGTTGTTGTAGCGGTCGTCGAGAAAGGAATAGAAGAACGACTCTTCCGGTTTGAAGTCGTCCCAGTTTTTTTTCATGCTAGACAATACCCCGGAAATATCAGCAGTTTTTACTTTCGCGATCATGGTGCCGAAGTCGGAGCCCAGGGTCATCACCAGTGGGGTGATCTTTTCATGCAGGGACCTGAAATGGAAATCCTTCACAACGCCAATCACATGATAGGTGATGCTGGTACCATCGTTATCGCGGTGAATGATTGTATGGCCGATGGCCTCCTTATTCCAGCCAAATAACTTAGCGGCGGTTTCATTGAGTATCATAGCCGTAGAATCGGCACCATAGTCTCTGGAAAAATTACGACCAAATGCCATCTCTATGCCCAGGGTAGGTATGTAATTTTCGTCCGTTTCATACCGCAGGGTTTTGATACTTTCGGAGGCACGGCCGTCGCGTGAAACAAAAAAATTATTGTTGTTGGATGGACCTGCGGGCAGATAACGTGAAGAGCTCACGCTAACTATCCTTGGGTCGGCCAACAACTGCTGACGATATGCCTCCTGGTTCTTACCCAGCCACCAGGTGTCTGGTATCACCACAACCTGGTTCTTGTCATAGCCGAGTTTCTTATGCTGAATATAGGAAAGCTGATTGAAGACTACAGCCGTTGCCACGATCAGAATAATGGAGATGAAGAACTGAAAGACCACAAGACCGCTTCTAAGATTGATGGTGCCTTTGCCATAGGTGAACTTTCCTTTTAATACCGTAATGGGATTGAAGGAAGACATGAAAAAGGCCGGATAACTTCCCGCGAGAACGCCAGTGAGGAGCCCAAACAACAACAGCCCCGGCAATACCAGCGGATTGCTCCTTAATTGCTCCGAGAGGTCCTGTCCGGCGATATCACTGAAAATGGGCAGGGCCCAAAATACCAGTATAATAGCCAGGATAAGGCCGATACTCGTCAACAGCAGGGATTCCAGGAGGAACTGCCTGATGAGTTGACCCTTGCCAGAGCCGATCACCTTGCGAACGCAGATTTCCTTTGCCCTTGACGAGGCCTTGGCCGTTGCCAGGTTCATAAAATTGATGCAGGCGATCAGCAGGATGAAAATTGCTACCGCTGTAAAAATATATACATAGCGGATGTCACCATGAACCGCAATGTCCCCGGTGAGATCAGAATGCAGGTGAATGTCGGTCAGGCGCTGAAGATGCAAGCCGAGATGATTTCCATTCGCTTTGAATTGCTCGATGGTCATACCCATTGCCTGAACCATCTGTGGGCCTACATATTTTTCAAATAAACCAGGAAGCCTTTCATTGATCTTGTGGTAGTCCACTCCCTTGGCGAGTAACACATAAGTATAAAAGTTTGAGGTCATCCAGCTGGGATCACGCGCATCCGGGATGCTTGCCAGCGAGCCGAGAATGGAATACCTGAAGTGTGAACTGGTGGGCATTTCATTGATGAGGCCAGTAACCTTCAGGGAGGCATGTTGATCTGGAAATTCAATCATCTTACCCATCGGATCCTCATTGCCGAAATATTTTTTTGCGACCGCGGTGGTGATTACAATGCTGTTCGGTTCAACGAGGGCGGTGGCGGGATTTCCCTTGATTAAAGGAAAACTAAAAACCTGGAAGAAATTGGAATCCACAAATCCAAGGGGATCATCCTTATACATGTTGTTCTGGTAACGGAGCCTCGGTCTGCCATAATCCCTAAGGCGCGTGGCCTGTTCCACTTCGGGAAAATCGGTCTTCAATGCCTGGGCCACGGGAGGCATGGTCACTGCTTCCTTCAGTTCACCGCCTTCAACAACACCCCCGAAGGTGACGCGATAAATGCGATCGGCCTTTACGTGAAAACGGTCATAGCTCAGTTCATTCAGTACAAACAATACTATCACCAGGCAGGTGGCAATCCCAATCGCCAAACCGAATATGTTGATTGCTGTGAAACCCCGGTTGCGCCAGAGGTTCCTGAATGCCGTCTTTAAAAAGTTCCTGATCACGGGTGTTGGGTTACTGATGTATGATTGCAAGTTACGGCCAGCAAAATGCCAGTATTGCAATCACCTGAGATATAGTTGGTTGTTAGAACCCCTTTCAAGTCCCATGTTCGTTATCGTTACAGATTATGTTCGAATTGGGTGAGCAGTGACCCATCCTAAAATAATCCTGAGATCGCTATACGGGCTTGTAATGCTGGAGGGTGAACCGGAAAATAAAAATCCCCGCCATTGACTGACGGGGATTCTTATTGTAAAAATTTTTAACCTATTGTGCTTCCAGACGGAACTGGATCGGTTGTTTCTTATATGACTTCACCTGGCGACCGTTCTGCACGGCGGGCGTCCATTTCCCGCTCTTCTTGATTACACGCACCGCTTCTTCTTTGAGTTCGTTGGGTCCGCTGATCGCTTCCACATCACTCACCTGTCCGGCCTTGTCAACAATAAACTGCACCACCACTGTTCCCTGGATTTCATTGTCTTGTGCTGCCGGAGGATATCGGATCGTCTTTATCAGATAGCGGGTCCATGCTGCTGCACCACCAGGGTAGGATGATTCGATTTCCACTTTGGTAAATGTCTGATCATAATCGGTCGCATCCCGTTTTGGCGCTTCTACCACACCCTTACCATCATCGATCGGAGGAGCAACGATACCGTCATCCTTAAGACCTTCCTGGTTGATGGTACCGATCTTTGTTTCCTCGAGTTTTTCAACTTCTGGCGGTTTGTCTTCTTCCTTTACCTCTTCGTCCTTAACGATCTTGGGAGGAGTGAACTTGGCCATTTCAATCTTTGGGGGTGGAGGTGGCTTTGGTGGAGGAGGGGGAGGTGGCTCTTCTTTCTCCTGTTGTTTAACGTCTTCCAGTTGCACTTCCTGCACCACAACGGCTTTCTCATCATCCGTGGAAGTGAAGTTGGCAGCCAGAAGGTAACCGCCAAATATCAGCACAAACAGCCCGAGCATTGTGAGCATCGCAAACATGAGCCTCTTGCGATAAGACCGCCTGAGCTCATAAGCGCCGTAATCCTTGTTCCTGCCTTCGAACAGGATATCAAGAAAGTCTGCACTTAATATTTTGTTAGCTTCCATTTTAAATTAATTTATAAAATCTTTATTTCAAATTCAACATTCTATTTTGCCGGCTGCGCTGCCTGTTGGGCCGCCTTCTGCTGGTCCAGCAGCGACGGGCCGCCCTCTGCCTGTGTGATCAGCTGCTGCTCCATAGTGAACAGGTTGTCGAGCAAGGCATATCTTTTAACATCGTTGATGAACATCTCGTCAAGCATATCTACGGTATTTCTATAAGTTGATGACGGAGCTGGTTTAATCAATACAACAAAGTCAGCGGGATTGGTGGATTTCTTCTTATCGATAATGACCTTCCTGACGTCCTTGAAATTGGTCTTTTTGAAATTAGTGCCGTCGGGTAACAAGGTACCTTCATAATAATAGATAGCATTGTCCTTGCCAAGCATGAGAGAAAGTACAGCTGATTCTTTAACCTTATTCTGCTCTTCTTCTTTCTCAGTATCCTTGGGCAGGTTCAGCTTCATAGCTGAAGGCTGCGTCATGGTAGTGGTGAAGATAAAGAAGGTGATAAGCAGAAAGCCAAGATCCACCATTGGTGTAAGGTCTACACGGGTAGAGAGCTTTTTTGATTTCTTGACTCCTGGTCCTTTCTTATGCCCCCCGCCACCCGAGGTATCCATTTCTGCCATAAAATATCATTTTATTGAGTGATCGGATGTTTGTTAGTCCTAAGCTGGTGTCTTCGGACCATGTTGTTTTTGGTAAAGTTCGGTTCCCGGAGGCACGCCTTCCTGGTCCGTGATCATCTGGAACTTAAGCTGGTCGGTTTTCTTAAAGGCATCCAGCACTCCTTTGAAAGAAGGGAACTTGGCTTCGTTATCTCCTTTTACCAGTATGTTCATTTTAGTACCTCCAAACGCCTTTACGGCCGCGTTCATCCACACAATCATCTCATTGTTAAGTGTGTCTGTCACTGGTACGCCTGGCATTTTTATAGAAGCGAGTTTGTCAGTCGGTTGCTGAAGAAATGACTTCAGCTGGCTGAAAGGTACTCCTACAAATGAGCCGGATCTGAGAAAAGCTTTCTTTTCAGTATCAGTCAGTCCTAATGCCTTCGCAGTGTTCACTTCGTCGATGACCGTCTTTTTTTCATCGGTCGCGTCATCGGAAATTGAAAAATACACTGCCCCACCTTTATCCATGGTGATCCAGACTACATTCTTCTGGTCGGCAGGTTTGGTCTGAACCGATTTTGGCGTCGTAACCTGAAGAATTTCAGGTGGTTTGAACTTGGTCGTCAGGATGAAGAAAGACAACAGGAGGAATGCAACATCACACATTGCCGTCATGTCCACCGCCGTGCTTTTCCTGGAAATTTTCGCCCTTCCCATATTATTTAAATTTCAGGTTCTATGATAAAGATTCAGTTTCGGGATTTTTCCACAAATAGATCCGGAAAATTCCTGCTTATTTATACAGAGATGCAAAGCTCTGCGTAAGTGTGAATCCAGATTCATCGATACCATAAGTGATACCATCGATCTTGGTTGTGAAAATGTTGTACATGATGATCGCTACGGCAGATGTACCGATACCCAGGGCGGTGTTGTACAGCGCCTCAGAGATACCCCTTGACAGTTCCGCAGCGGCATTTCCACCACCTTCTGCACCAAGTGCGGCAAATGAGGTGATCATACCTAACACCGTACCCAGCAGACCTAACAGAGTCGCTATGGAGGCAATGGTGGAGAGGAAAACCAGGTTTTTTTCGAGCATGGGTAGTTCGAGTGCCGTGGCTTCTTCGACTTCCTTTTGAATGTTCAGCACCTTCTGATCCGTGTCCAGGTCAGGAGTGGCGATCATTTCCTTGTACTTGCGAAGACCAGCCTTCATAACATTTCCTACGCTTCCCTTTTGTCTGTCACATTCTGCGATCGCCTGATCCACATTTTTGTTGGCGAGATGATACTGCACTTTGCGAACGAATTCCGCGATGTTGCCAGCACCTGTAGCCTTTCCGATAGTCAGCATGCGTTCAATCGCGAAAACTACGACGGTAAGAAAGTTTGCAATCAGGACCGGCACTACTATACCGCCTTCATACATTCTCACCAAACCACCTTTAGGTCCTTCATGCTTTGGCCAGAAACCACCTGCGAGATCGGGGTTAGTAAAATTGGAAGGAGAACCTAAAATGAAACGCCAGATAACATAACCCGCAACTATACATGCAACAGGAGCTAACCAGGAAATTGAATTACTCTTCTTAAGTGGTTGAACAGACGTGCTACTCTTAGAAACAACTGATGCAGTTGGTTTTGTCTCAGCCATGGTTGATTGTTTTTTAAGTTTGAAATTTTAGATCTATAAATGTGAAAATGAACTGCCGTACAATTGTACAGAAAAACTTTTTCCCTGTATCATTTTACTTAACAAAAGTTTTTCAAAGGGGCGTTAATGGGGCTCACAATATACTTAAATATATATCAAAACACTATCCTCAAAAAAAAGGTTTTGCGATTTCATTACCTTCAATACTCTATTATATCATTATTATCTCTGAAATGATTTTGAACTATAAGGTTGCCCTGAAAAGGCTGTGTCTGTTAATGATTACGTTGATTACAGGAGTATGGTCCATAGCTCAGAATAAAAAAATCGTTCCACCCCAGTCGGATACGACCCGGCCCATTCCGGTTATGAACGTCAAGACGCCCCGGGCCGGAATCAAGCCATATAAAGATGTGATCCCCGCCAGTGCACTCACCCGGAAAGGCCTGCTGACCGTGCATCGCGTTGAGGACAAATGGTTTTTCGAAATCCCCGACAGTATCTTGAACAAGGATATTTTAATCGTGAACCGGATCGCCAAGGCCCCCGCCAATATCCGGGCGGGCTTCTTTGGGTATGCCGGCGACGAGATCAATCAGAACGTCATAAGATTTGAAAAAAGTCAGGACAAGAAGATCTTCCTGCGCACGATTTCCTTTGCGGTTTATGCCAGGGACACCGCCGGGCCAATGTATAAGTCCGTCATGAATTCAAACATTCAGCCCATTACCGCCGCCCTGGACATCAGGGCTTTTTCTTCCGACAGCAGCGCTACCGTCGTGGACGTAACCGACCTCTTAATGGGTGATAACGAAGTATTTTTCTTCGCCAATTCCTATAAAACCGCCTTGCGACTCGGTGGATTACAGAACGACAAATCCTATATTTCCGACATTCGCAGCTATCCTATCAATACCGAGATCCGAACGGTCAAGACTTTTTCCCGGAGCTCGGGAAGCAGTCCGTTTGGCGGTGGCAGCCCTGCTGTGCCCGGCGGATATGCCACCTTCGAGCTTAACAGCTCCATGGTGTTGCTGCCGGGTAAACCTATGCGGCCCCGGTATTATGACGACCGTGTAGCCTATTTTACTACTGATTATACCGATTTCGACGCTGATCCTCAGGGAGTAAAGGATGTAAGCATCATCACCCGCTGGCGCCTGGAAGTGAGACCCGGAGACCAAGAGAAGTTCACAAAAGGGGAACTGGTTGAACCGATAAAGCCCATTCTCTTCTATATCGATCCGGCCACTCCGGCTAAGTGGGTGCCCTACCTCATCCAGGGTGTGAACGACTGGCAGAAGGCCTTTGAGAAAGCGGGCTTTAAAAACGCCATCGTAGCCCGTCGGGCTCCAGCACCATTAGAGGATTCCACCTGGAGCATCGAAGACGCCCGTTATTCGGCAATTGTCTACAAGCCCTCGGACGTTGCCAATGCCCAGGGACCGCATGTCCATGACCCAAGAACCGGCGAAATCATCGAGTCACACATCAACTGGTTCCATAATGTTATGAGTCTCCTTCAGCGCTGGTACCTGATCCAGGCAGGGGCCAGCGACCCAAGGGCCAGGAATCCTGTTTTTGAAGATTCACTTATGGGGCAACTGATCCGCTTTGTGTCTTCCCACGAAGTAGGCCATACGCTGGGACTTCCGCATAATATGGGTGCCTCTTCTGCAACGCCCGTGGAGAAACTTCGCGACAATCAATGGCTGGCAATCAATGGCCATACCAGTTCAATTATGGACTATGCGCGTTTCAATTACGTGGCCCAGCCAGAGGATAAAGTGAGTCCCGTGAATTTGATGCCCCGTATCGGTGACTACGACAATTGGGCTATAGAATGGGGCTACCGGCCAATTCCCGACAAAACAGAAGCGGAGGAAAAGCTGATCCTCAACGACTGGGAAAAAACCAGGTTCTCAAACAAAAGGCTGCGTTTCCTGCATGCCGATGGCGCGGACCCAAGGGCACAAACAGAGGACCTCGGCGACAATGCCATGAAGGCTAGCGCCTATGGTATCAAAAACCTTAAGTTGATCCTGCCTCAACTCCCCACCTGGCTCGACAAGAAAGCCGAGAATTATGACAGGCTGGAGAGAATGTACGACGAGCTACTCAACCAGTACAATCGATACATGGGGCATGTGATTACCAATATCGGCGGAGTGTACAGTGACCCGCGTACCAGCGACCAGCCGGGAGCAGTCTACCATATTGTTTCTAAATCCACGCAAAAAGAAGCGGTCGGGTTCCTCCAGCAAAATCTGTTCACCACGCCAGGCTGGCTGCTGAACAGAAAGATTCTCGACCTGATCGATGAGCCATCGGAAAACAGGCTCTCGGCCATTCAGGACAACATCCTCGACCGCCTGCTCTCTACCTCAAGATTGCTCAGGATGATAGGCGCTGTCAATCGGGACAAGTCGGCCTACCCCATTGATCAATACATCACTGACCTGAGAAAGGGAATCTGGTCCGAACTAAAAACAAGGGGAACGATAGATAATTACCGTCGCAACCTGCAGAAGTCATTCGTTGAAAGACTGATCAATATCGTACAGCCTTCTTCACATGGCGGTTCCGGCGGAGGCGGCATGGGCATCATGATCTTCTTCGGACCACCGGTGGACATCAAGAAATCGGACATCGTTTCTGTTGCAAAGGCACAACTGCGTAGTCTGAGAAGGGAGATCAGCACAGCCATTCCGGGTTATGGGGCTGGGATGAGTAAGGATCATCTGATCGATCTTAATGAACGTATAATTAAGGTCTTTGAGAAAGAATGAACGGAAATCAGAAACAGAAACAGGAAGAGGGGAGAAACAGAAACGGTAGAGGAAGAGGAAGACGGGGGCAAGCCCACCGATTATTAGCAACTTCCATCGAAGCGCTCTCCGCTCTGTTTCTCGCTCTGATTTCTTCCTGTTCCTCTTCCTCTTTCTGATTCCGTTTCTTCCTTAACTTGCAGGGGTGAATTTCCGCGACACCATTCTCCTTGCCTTTCGCACCATCAGCGCCAACCGGCTTCGGACGGGGCTTACCGTTGCCATCATTGCTTTTGGTATCATGGCCCTGGTAGGCATCAAAACCGCCATCACGGCCATGCAGCAGAAATTCATGGAGAGTTTTTCGGCGATGGGTGCCAATGGATTCACCGTCAGATATCGTGAACCCCGTATCCATTTCGGCGGTAACAATGAAGTGACTGTTGAAAAGAAGGGAAAGAAGAAAGAGAAGAAGTCTAATGCCGGCAAGCCTTTCACACGTCACCAGGCCGAAACTTTCAAACAGAATTTTTCGTTCCCCGCTAAAGTCAGTCTCAACTTATTCGGCACAAGGGATGCCGTGGTAGGTTATGACAACAAAAAGACCAACCCCACCGTCAGGATCTATGGGAGCGATGAGAATTTTGAACTCCTCAACGGCTATACCATTTCCTTTGGCCGCGGTTTCAATCCAATGGACGTGTCCAGCGGAAGAAATGTTTGCCTGATTGGCAGTGATATCGCGCGGAAGCTGTTTAACAAGAACATGGAATTGCCGCTGGAAAAGATCATCCGGGTAAATAATGTGCCCTTCAGGGTAATAGGAACTATGGAGGAAAAGGGATCCTCACTGGGTTTCAGCTGGGACAATGTTGTTGTTGTTCCCTATCTCGCCGCTCAACGTTCCTTTGCCAATCCCAACTCCTCATTCACTATGCAGGTACGTGTAGATGACATACGATACCTGGAGACAGCGATCGGCCAGGCTTCAGCAACGCTGCGTCCCATACGAAGGTTGACCACAACTGAGGAGGACAACTTCATGATGGACAAGAGCGACAGCTTTGTAGAAATGCTGCTCAACCAGTTGTCTTATCTTACTGGTGCCGCTATCATTATTGGGTTCATTACTCTTACCGGCGCTGCGATCGGTCTGATGAATATTATGCTTGTTGCTGTGACCGAGCGCACGAAGGAGATTGGATTGGTGAAGGCCATTGGTGGCAAGCAGGCCAATGTAAGACAGCAGTTTTTATTTGAAGCGATTATGATCAGCATGATTGGCGCCGTCTTCGGCGTTATCCTCGGCGTTATTGTGGGTAATAGTTTTTCACTGGTGCTGAATACCGGCTTTGTTATACCCTGGAATTGGGTCTTCCTCGGGATCTTTATTTGTTCAGTAGTGGGGTTGCTTGCGGGTTTGTATCCTGCGTTTAAAGCGGCGAAGCTTAATCCTATAGAAGCCTTGCGATACGAATAAACTTACTCCGCGGAAAACAGAAAGAGAAACAGAAACAGAAACAGGAACAGGAACAGGAACAGAAAGAGAAAGAGGAAGAGCTTCTAAAAAAAATTAAAGTCGGGCTGGCTTATTTCAAAGAGTCTGAGAACTTAGATAATCCATTCCACAACATTATGCCACCGGTTTCACTCGTAGTCACCACCGAGTGATCTTTGTCATTCCAGTCGATTCCCCAAAGATGGTCTTTTGATTTGCCAGTATACAAGAGTTTCCCCTCGGCGCTCCAAATTCGCATTGCATCACTTGCAGTTGCCAACAATTTCCCGGAATTATCCCAACGAATGTTCCTGTACTCCGAAAGGCTTCCCCGCAAAGATTTGATAGGAGAGCCATTTGCATTCCAAAATTGAAGCAGTGATTCAATTCCATTTTCTTTCTCCCCATAATCTCCTGTAGCGAAGAAATTGCCATCCGGATGCCATCGCACAGTCAGCACAATAGTTTTTTCTTTTCGGTGACTTATATTTTGAAGCATTTGTCCGGTTGTATCAAATATTCTGATGCGGTCGCTACCTGTTAAAATAATGTTTTTGGAAGGATGCCAGTCAACACTGAGATAAGTCTTTGTATTTTCTTTCGGAATCGATCTCAGAAGGGTTCCATCCTTAGACCTGATCTGAAGCACACCGTCATAATCACCGAAGGCAATCAGTTGGCCATTGTTATTCCATGCCACAGCTCTGGAGCCAACAGTACCAGGTACAATAGTAAATTTGCCGGTTGCAACATTCAGCAAATGCAAGGGGCTGTCGTCAAGAGCAATGGCCAGTGTCTTTCCGTCAACATTCCAGTCGAGGCATTGGATTCCCGAAGGCAACTGAAAAGTCTTAACTGTTGCCTGGGTGTTGGCGTCATAAATTTTTAAAATTTTATCGTTTCCCCCTGTGGCATAAAACCTGCTATCGGGACTGAAGTCTACCGTCCAAAGGATAGGTGCAGCCAACGTGTTCGTAGCCCGGGAAATGTGATGATCGTGCAAGTCACCCCGGAAGAATGGCATACACAGCACAGCCAGTAAAAGAAAGTTGTATTTTTTCATTTCAGGTCATTTTGCGAAAAGTCTATGGTCGAGACTCCATTTCCCGCCACCCAAAATCAAAAATGTCACAAAAAATAGGAGGAGCAGAAAGGTGTGCTGGTCATCACCCAGGATCTTCCCTCCGCCCATTACAAAAGTGATCACAATCATGTTTATGATCAATGCAATGCACCAGAACCTTGTGAATAATCCGAACAAAAGAAAGATACCCCCGATCAATTCAGTGGTCTTTCCAAGGTAAGCCATGAAAAGTGGTACGGGAAAATGGATGTCCGTCAGCCACTGTACATTGCCGTTCATATGTTTGGGGTCAAATACTCCTGATCCATGGTTGGCGATTATGAGCCCTAAGAGAACACGGATCGCTACCAACCAATTTTCGAAAATGAGTTTGTCTGAGATTAATTGCCTGATCATAAAAATTTGTTGAATGAATTGATTCAACAAACTAAAGCAAAGGGCTACCCGAAGCCTGAGGAAGCCTGTAAAAAAGTGTAAATTGAATTGTAAAAAGTTCCCCATCATGAGTCTACGAATGATATTACCCGCACTGATAATATTTGTTCTGGTTGTGGCCAGCCTTTATCCGTTGTTCACATCGACCAAAAAGGACGAAGCGATGAAAGAGGAGATTGGCATTCGTCAGATCGGCCACGAATTTCTTTTACATTCAGGAGATTCAACTTCCCGGGTATTGCCTGTCAGGAAAATGTCAAACAACGAATACCGGCTGGAATTTGAGAACTCACTGTCATTTTTGCCAGATTCGCTGGTTGACATTATGGTAAGAACAATGAAGACAAAGAGACTGTCAAACGAGTACATTGTGACCGTAGTAGATCTGGCAACCCAGGAGAACGTCTACGGCTTTAATATTTCCAGTGGAGACGAGACTGCGGTTCCCTGTTTTGGAAGACGCTTGCCCGCAAAGAATTATGCAATCAACATATTTCTTGCTGGTTCTGCTCCGGTTTATGCTGGAACTACTAAGGCATTGTTGCTCGCCTGTATTGTTGTCCTTCTAATCTTCGGCGGCAATGCCCTTTGGCTTCAGTTAAGACGACGTGCCAATTCCCCGGCTGTTGTTCCGGCGGCAAACCTGGTTGCGAGAGCAATCTGGATTGGCAAATATCTTTTTTACCCCGACAAATACTTGTTGGTATATAACGACCATCTGATCTCATTAACCCAAAAAGAGGCCAAGCTGCTTTCCATCTTCACGAAGGATCTAAACCAGGTCATTGAACGGAGTCGCCTCCTCAGGGAGGGTTGGGAAGAAGAGGGAGTAATTACCCAGCGGAGTTTGGATATGTATGTGTCCCGGCTCCGGAAAAAACTGAAAAGCGATCCATCAGTTAACATTGCAAATATTCATGGGCGGGGCTATTGTCTGAAGACTGAAGTTTCACCTCTAATTGTAAAGTGACTTTTTCTTCCTTTTCTAAAAAGAATTTCTAGAAGAAAATGTAAAGTTTGTCAATCAACCACCCTGGAAATAAACCCAGAAAAACGATGAAAACGGCAGAGGCCACCAGCACGGTGCGAAACCGCCAGTTGGTATCGATCTCCTGCTTCGGCCCATCCTTGAAATACATCGCCTGGATCACCCTGAAATAATAATAGGCACTGATGGCTGCGCAGACGACCCCAAGGATGACCAGCCATAGCAACTTGCCCGTGCTCACAGCCGAGAAAAGCATGTAAAATTTAGCCATGAACCCAGCTGTTGCGGGTATACCTGCCAGTGAAAGCGTGAACACTGTTATCGACCCCGCCAGCACGGGATGATGTTTTCCCATGCCATTGAATCCTTCAAAAGTATAGTCCTTCATCCTTATCAGGACGGCAAAAATTCCAATAGTGGCCAGACTATAAGCGGCAGTATAGAGCAGCAAACCCTCCAGCGCCATCGGGTTCAATGCCACGATAGCAAACATCATAAATCCCGCCTGGGCGATACTGGAATAGGCCAGCATTCGTTTTACACTTTGCTGGAACACCGCGGTGATATTGCCGATCAGCAAAGTGGCAGCCGTAATAATAGCCACTATCAACTGCCATTGCGCCTGCATTTCGAGAAAACATCCCTTGAATAAACGGATAAATGCAATGAAGGCAGCGGCCTTCACAATGGTGGCCATGAAAGAAGTAAACACGCCAGGTGCACCGTCGTACACATCGGGCGTCCAGAAATGAAAGGGTGCAGCCGACACCTTAAAGGCCAGTGAAAACAGCAGCAGCAGCAGCCCCGCCGACATCATCGGGGTGAGCGTCGTGTTGTTTGCGCCGATAACGTCCATGCTAAAGCTTCCCTTCGCTCCGTAGATCAAGGCGATACCCATCAGCATCAGCCCGGTGGAGAAAGCGCCCATCAGGAAGTACTTCAATGCGGCCTCGTTGCTCTTCAGGTTCAGCCTGTCACTGCCCGTAAGAATATACAGTGGTATGGAAAGAATTTCGATGCCGAGGAACAACAGTAGCAACGTATTGTAAGTGGACACGATCGAAACGCCACAAAGCACAAAGAACAACAATGCATAGTATTCACTCACATCCTTGCCCACTTTCTCCATGTCCCTGCCCGATAAGATGAAATACACGAGAGTGCCGGCGCTGGCAATGCAGTTGAAAAGCAATGAAAAATTATCGGGGTTGATCATGCCCCGCGTATCGAATGAGAAAATAGTATAACCGCTGATCTCAAGAATATTAACCACCAGCAAACCAACACTACCCAACAGTGCCGTTGCTCTGATGGTAAGAGGCTGCTTGGACAGTAAACCGGTAAACATCATGATCACTCCCCAGATGCCCGATAATACAATTGAATTCATCCTTTACGATTTATTTGTTCATGACCCGGGCGTTAATCCACGGTGCATGATAATCTGAAAACTGATAATCAAACCTGCCCTGCTATGGATGTTTGGTGATCATCTTTGAAATAATAGTATCCACGGTTGTCTGTGTCAGTTCAAGCATCGGCTTGGGATACACACCTATCATCAATATCACTACCACCAACACAGCCAGTACAAAACTTTCGTTCCTCCTGATCTCTACCCCATTCTCCGTTCTCGCACTGGTATTGCCATAGAGCACTTTCTGCAACATATTAAGGGTATACACCGCCGACAGGATGACCGTCAGCAGCGCACAGACAGCAAACACTACATTGAACTTCGACACATTGGAACTGAAGACGCCGGTGAACATCATGAATTCACCCACAAAGGCATTCGTCAACGGCAGGGCCACGTTCGCGAGAGCCACGATCACCAACAGTATGGATAGTACCGGCGCCTTCTGCGCTATGCCACCGAGTTCCGACATTTTCCTGGTCCCAAATTGTCTTTCTATTAGTTCGACTACGATCCATAGACCAATGATATTGATGCCGTGGTTGAACATCTGTATCATCGTGCCCTGCATGCCCACTTTGTCGGTGGCGAAAATGGCCAGGCACATGAGCCCAACGTGGGCGATGGAAGAGTAGGCGATCAACCGCTTAAGGTCATCCTGTCGCATGGCGATAAGCGAAGCGTAAATCATGCCTATCACGCACATGATCGAAACGGTGTCTCCCCAGGCCCAGGAACCAACGGGCAAAATAGGTATCAGCCAGCGTATCAAACCGAAAACGCCCATCTTCACCATCACCCCGCTCAGCACCATGGTAGTGGCCGTGGGCGATTGTTCATAGGTGTCAGGCTGCCAGGTATGAAAAGGAAAAATGGGCATCTTCACCGCGAAGGCGAGGAACATCAACCAGAACAGCCAGAGCTGATCGGGATTGGGAATACTGATCTTGTAAAATGATTCAAGAGAGAAAGTCTGATTTGGAGTTTTCGTATACATGTAGATGATAGCGATCAGCATCAGCAACGAACCCAGGAAAGTGTAAACGAAAAACTTAAATGTAACGGGTATCCGCTTCTCTCCTCCCCAGATTGAACATAGAAAATAGGCAGGTATCAGCGCAAGTTCCCAGAAGAAATAAAATAAGAGGGCGTCATAGGCTAAAAACACGCCCATCAGTCCCGCCTGCGAAAGCAACATCAGCGCATAAAAATTATATGCCTTGCTGTAGCTGTGCTTCCAGGTGGCCGTGAAGATGGCCGGGAAAGAAAGGCCCGTCAACAGGCAAAGTAATTTGCCCATGCCATCCAGTGTTACCGAAAAACTGCTTCCCAGTGAAGGCAGCCATTCGATTTCTTTGTGCAGAGCTGATACTTCATATTTGCCAAAAGCGCCGAGCAGGGCCACCACCAGGGTTGCGAGGGAAGAAAGCAGGGACCAGGTCCGCGCGCTCTTGTCGTTCCTGAAGAAGAAACCTATAACACCGGTGATCAAAGGAATTGCTATGAGTAGAACAGGTAGCATCAATTATTTTTTTATGAAGAACTGTACAACAAAAAAGACCAGCATACCCAGGACCATTAACAACACATAACTTCCCACCTGCCCGCTCTGCATCCAGCGCAGCTGTCGGCTACTGTACTGAACAGCCCTGCCGCTGCCGTTTACTATCCAGTCGATCAGGCCCTTTTCAATGTAGCGGTTGAAAAAATTTCCTACCCAGTTAACGGGTGCTATGATGACTCTGTCGTACAATTCATCAACATACCATTTGTTCTCCACCACTTTCCCAAGTCCGCTTGCTTGTTCGAGTTCCGGCTTTTTGCTGAACCTCATCCATGCAATTATAGAAACTACCAGGGCGCCACCGGCCGAAACGATCAGCAACAACCATTCGGTACCATGATCCACTGAATGCGCTGCTTTCAGCTCCTCCGACCTCGCGAAGATGGGGTGCAGGAACTGCTCAAGCACGTGCACATCAGGTGCAAATAATTCGGGAACGCCAAGGAAACCAGCTACTGCCGCCAGTATCGCCAGCACGATCAGCGGGATGGTCATGGCTGCGGGGCTTTCATGCAGGTGATGGGCCTGTTCATCCGTACCCCTGAACTTTCCAAGGAAGGTTGTGGCATACAAACGGAACATGTACCAGGCAGTCATGAAGGCGCCGAGGACTCCGATAATCCAGTAGATTTTATTTTGTCCCCAGGCTGCTGCCAGGATTTCATCCTTGGAAAAGAAACCGGCGAAAGGCGGGATGCCCGCTATGGCAATACAGCCTATTAAAAAGGTGATATGTGTTACCGGTAGTTTCTTTTTTAATCCACCCATATAACGGATGTCCTGTTCGTGGTGCATGGCATGGATCACAGAGCCGGCACCAAGGAATAAAAGTGCTTTAAAGAACGCATGGGTCATCACATGGAATACCGCACCGGTATAGGCTCCAACACCTAATCCCACAAACATATACCCCAGCTGGCTCACCGTGGAGTAGGCCAGCACTTTCTTTATATCATTCTGTTTTAGCGCGATGGTGGCGGCGAGTATGGCCGTGACCAACCCGGTGATCGCCACAACTGTTTGCGATACCGGCGCCATGGTATACAGGATATTGCTCCTGGCGATCATATATATCCCGGCCGTGACCATCGTGGCAGCATGGATCAGCGCCGACACGGGAGTGGGGCCAGCCATCGCATCGGGAAGCCAGGTGTACAATGGTATCTGGGCCGACTTACCCGTAGCGCCGAGAAAAAGTAATAAGGTAATTGCGGTGAGCACCCCGCTGCCCATGTGCAACTGGCCGGCCTTTGAGAACACCTCGGTAAAGTTTACCGATCCAAAATGCTGCACCATCATAAATATCGCAAGCAGAAAACCAAGGTCGCCGATACGATTCATCACAAAAGCCTTCTTGGCGGCGTTGTTGAAATCGGTGTTCTTAAACCAGTAGCCGATCAGCAGGTAGGAACAGAGGCCCACCCCTTCCCATCCGATGAACATGATCACAAAATTTCCACCCATCACCAGCAACAGCATGGAGAAGATAAATAAATTCAGGTAGGAAAAATACCTCGCATAATGTCCCTTGGTCTCTTCGTGCATGTATGACGTCGAATACACATGGATCAAAAATCCGACACCGGTGATGATCAGCAGGAAGAGGGAGGAGAGCTGATCTACCTGGAAAGAAAATGGAATGGACAACTTGTCCGCACTGATAAAATCAAAAAGGGTGAGGTTGAAATTGTGGCCGGTGCGAACATCATTGAAGAGGGCGATGGACAATACAAAAGAAAACAGCACCATGCCACAGCCCAGCCCGCCGGATATGGCTTTAGGCAATTTATTCCTGAACAGACCATTCACAATAAAACCAATCAACGGAAATAAAGGAACCAGGTAAACTAATTGATTCATACTGACCTTAAATTAATGTTTCAGCCGGTTCAGGAAATTAATATCGATTGAGTGCACATTGCGGAACATCATAACAATGATCGCCAAACCCACGCTCACTTCCGCAGCTGCCACCACCATGATAAAGAAGACGAATAGCTGGCCGTCGATGCCGGCCATAGGGTTGCCAGGATTCTTCAGATGATGCATTTTCGAAAATGCGACCAGCAGCAGGTTAACGGCATTCAGCATGAGTTCCACGCACATGAATACTATTATCGCGTTCCTCCGTATGAGTACGCCCGCGATTCCGATGCAGAATAAAGCGATCGACAGGATGATATAACGTTCTATTGGCATAATTATAAACTAAGGATCATTTTTTTCCAATCACCACCGCACCTACCATTGCACTGAGAAATAATATACTGCTGATTTCAAACGGAATAACATAATCGGTGAACAGGCTCTTGCCCAGGTTTTCGATCAGCCCGATGTCTCCATAAGTCAATTGTGTTTGCATCCCCTTCACTTCCGCGTTCTTCAATGCAGCCACCAGCACCAGCATCAGGCAACCGCCTGCCACAATGCCCGCAAGCCGCAGCCATTTATTCTTCTGTGGTTCCGAGTCGGCATTAAGATTCATCAACATGATCACGAAAAGAAAAAGCACCATGATGGCCCCGGCATATACGATCAGGTTCACTATCCCAAGGAATTGCGCGTTCATCAGGATATAATGTCCCGAGATCGCAAAGAAAGTCACGATGAGCCATAGCACACTGTGGACCGGATTCTTGCTGAGCACTACCAATACCGCACTGCCCAGCGCCAGCGCGCTCAGGAAATAAAATAAGATCTCAGTTGGATGCATACATTCATTTGGTTGATGGATCAGCCTGTCCTCCCCTGTTCTGGTAGCGGGTTCCCAGCGCACGTTTATATTCTTCGGGATTTTCTTTCGGATCTGGTATCAGCATATCTTCTTTGCCGTAAATAAATCCCTTTCGCTGATAATTCGATGGGGCAAAGGTTTCGCTGAGGTAAACGGCGTCTTTCGGGCAGGCTTCTTCACAGAGGCCGCAGAATATGCACCGCAGCATGTTTATCTCGTATTTTGCCGCGTATTTTTCTTCTTTGTAAAGATGTTCTTCGCCGGGCTGCCGTTCGGCGGCTTCCATGGTTATGGCTTCGGCGGGGCAGGCCACTGCACAAAGGCCACAAGCCGTACACTTTTCCCTTCCCTCTTCATCCCGGTTGAGCACTTGCAGGCCCCGGAACACCGGGCTGAAGGTCCTTTTCTGTTCGGGGTAGCTGATGGTTGCCTTTCTTTTGAAGATATGCTTCATGGTGATCCACATACCCTTAGCTATGTTCCACATGTACATCCTTTCCAACACCGTCATCGGCTTCCGGTCAACCTGTCTCGCTCTGTTTGTAAGTGACTGCATGGCCAAAATTAAATTAAAATCTCCATCCGTTCTCTTTAAGCAATACAACTAAGGCAGTGATTATCATATTGATCAATGCCAATGGTATCAAAGTCTTCCAACCAAGGTTCATCAGCTGGTCGTACCTGAATCGGGGTATGGTCCAGCGAACCCACATGAAAGTGAATATGAATATTCCGATCTTTAAAAATAAACAGAGGCCCTGTAATACCGCTAACCAGTTCTGTCCCACGCGCTCCAGGAGGTTGGCATCGCTGACGAAGGGTATGTCATATCCCCCCCAGAACAGGGTAACCATCACCGCACTGCTGATGAACATGTTGATGTATTCGGCAAACAGGTAAAAACCCAGCTTCATGGAAGAATATTCCTGATGATATCCAAAGTTGAGCTCATTTTCCGCCTCGGGCAGGTCAAAAGGCGTACGGTTACATTCAGCGAAGGCACAGACCAGGAAGATGAAGAAGCCTAGTGGCTGATAAAGAACATAATACCAGCCATCGAGCTGCTGACCGATGATCGCGCTCATTTTCAGCGAGCCCGTAAGCATCAGCAATGCGATGAGCGAAAGCCCCATGGGCAGTTCGTAGGAAATGACCTGGGAAGCACCCCTCAAAGCGGCGATCAGAGAAAATTTATTGTTGGACGCCCACCCGCCGATCATGATGCCATATACGCCCATACTCACCACGCCGAAGATGTAGAGTATGCCGATATTGATGTCGGCGATCTGAAGGCTGACCCATCTGTCCTGTCCGAAGAGGGTGAAATGAAGTTTGCTCCCCCAGGGGATCACCGCGGACGTCATCATGGCCGTGAGCATGGCCAGGCAGGGACCCAGTATAAAGAGAAATTTGTTAGACGTGTTGGGAATTATCTCTTCCTTCATGAAGAGTTTGAGACCATCTGCCAGGGGCTGGAATAATCCGAAGGGCCCGGCCCGGTTAGGTCCGAGCCTGTCCTGCATGAAACCCGCCACCTTACGTTCGAGGTAGGTTTCGTACATGGCGATGATTAACGATACCGATACGATACCAATGATGAGTACAAGTTTTTCGAGAATAAAGGCCCAGTCGATGGCGAGTAAAGTCATTATACTATCTGATTAGCTTTCTATTTATTAAACACATCGCCGGTGGCGGGCCCGTCGATCTCCGACAGATCGATGCCTGGTTGGTTCACCTCGCTTACAGAATGGATGTCCATCAACAGTCTTGGTGAGCGCCCGCCCATCACTTCATTGAGTGTTTCATGGGGGGTTACGGTTCCCACGTAATGTCCCTGTGAGATCACCGAGTGCCGGCTGATCCTGGTTGGACCTTCAACGATCCAGTCAGAGGTTTTTTTCTTCTCGAACCTGCATTCGTTACAGATCCAGTCGTGCACTTCTCCCCACTGATCCTTTCTGGCCGTCACGCGATACACTTCGTCACCGCGGTTCCATAGGGTCACCTTTCCACTACATTTCGGGCAGTCGCGGTGTGCGTCCATCGGTTTGAGAAACCAGACCCTGTTCTTGAAACGGAAGGTCTTGTCGGTCAGGGCGCCCACAGGGCATACATCGATGACGTTGCCGATGAAATCATTGTCAAGTGCTTTTTCTATAAAGGTGGCTATTTCTGAATGTTCACCCCTGTCTAGTATGCCGTGTTCTCTTTTGTTCGTAAGCTGGTTTGCGACGTACACGCAGCGGTAGCAAAGTATGCAGCGTGTCATATGCAGTTGGATGTAGGGGCCGATGTCGTGCTTTTCGAAAGTCCGGCGAGGGAATTCGTAACGGGTACCCTCCTTGCCGTGTTCATAGCTGAGGTCCTGCAGGTGACACTCACCTGCCTGGTCGCAGATGGGGCAATCCAGCGGGTGGTTGATGAGCAGGAATTCGACTACTCCGTTGCGGGCATCGATGACTTTTTCGCTGGTGATATTTTTTACCACCATGCCGTCCATGACATTGGTGCGGCAACTCGCCACAAGTTTGGGCATGGGTCGCGGGTCGGCTGTTGATCCTGCTGCTACTTCAACGAGACAGGTTCTGCATTTACCGCCACTTCCTTTTAGGGTGGAGTAATAGCACATCGCCGGCGGGGCTACGTCGCCGCCAATGCTACGCGCCGCCTGCAGGATGCTGGTGCCCGGTTCAACATCGATAGTGATGTTGTCTATTGTGACTTTAAAGAGTTTTTTTTCGTCTCCCATTGCAAAATTAAAAATCAAAAATTAAAAATTAAAAATCCTATCACTGCGCATCAAATTCTTACCACGGTCAAGGGAAAAAATAAAAATCAAAAATGCTTCATTGCTCTGGTTGCTTTAAGGTCATGATTGACCTTGCCAGTATTTTCGATATCTCATTAGCTTCCTGCAGCAACTTGGCCACCTTCTCCTTATCAACGTCCAAAGTATCTCTTATCAGGCAAAGCCAGTATTTAGTTTCATTTGCCGATCGCAAGGCAATCGAAAAATAACTGAGCAGATTCTTTCTGGAATTGCCCGATTTTGCCTCGATCACATTTGCGCCGATAGACGTCGCGCTTCGCAACAGTTGATCGACGAGTGCATGATGAGCCCAATGAAATTTAGTACCATTAATGAAAAGAACTACATTCTTCGACAGCTCGTAACACCTCAGCATTATATTATATCTCCTGTCAGAATAGTTCACTTTTTCGTCTGAACTTACTGAACCCTCCAACAATCGCCGCCGTTAATACCTCGTATCCTATAGCATTTTTAATTTTTGATTTTTGATTTTTGATTTTTGATTTTAGGCCACTACCACTTCTCTCTGCTCAGCATAATGGGCTAAACCGTAATTCCGCACCTGCGCTTCCTCCGGATTCAGCACATGCCATTCAAACTCATCACGGAAATGCCGTATCGCTGCCGCAACAGGCCAGGCAGCCGCATCACCGAGCGGACAAATCGTATTGCCCTCGATCTTGCGCTGGATGTCCCACAACAGATCAATATCACTCAGCTTTCCCTTTCCATACTCAATATTCTTAAGAATCCTCTCCATCCAACCCGTACCTTCACGACAGGGAGAACACTGGCCGCAACTCTCGTGACGATAAAATCTCGCCAGCGTGAGCGTGTGGCGCACCACGCACTGGTCTTCATCCAGCACGATGAAACCACCCGAGCCCATCATCGAACCCGTTTGAAATCCTCCGTCTGCAAGGCCTTCATAGGTCATCATCCTCGGCTCGCCCTTTGCCGTTTTCAGCAACAGATTTGCCGGAAGGATAGGAACAGAGGACCCGCCGGGTATGCAGGCTTTCAGTTTCTTGCCGTTCGCAATGCCTCCGCAATATTCATCAGCATACAAAAATTCTTCAACAGAAATGGTCATGTCAATCTCGTAAACACCCGGTTTGTTGATGTTGCCACAGGCGCTGATCAGCTTCGTGCCCGTTGACTTTCCAATCCCAATTTTCGCATACTCCTCGCCTCCCATATTCAGGATCGGCACCACGGCCGCGAGTGTTTCTACATTGTTCACGACGGTGGGACAATCCCACAAACCTTTCACAGCAGGAAATGGAGGCTTGATTCGTGGGTTGCCACGTTTCCCTTCGAGGCTCTCGAGCAGTGCGGTCTCTTCGCCACAGATGTATGCCCCCGCGCCGCGGTGAAGATATATCTCGCAATCGAAGCCAGATCCGAGGATGTTCTTTCCAAGGAAACCATTGCTCCTTGCTTCTTCGATGGCTTTTTCAAGTATGTCGATTATCCAGGCATATTCACCACGGATATATATGTAGGTGTTATTTGAACCCAATGCAAAAGAGGAAATGACCAGACCTTCGATCAGGAGGTGGGGAAGAAATTCCATCAGGTACCGGTCCTTGAATGTACCAGGTTCTGACTCATCTGCATTACAAACGAGATACCGCGGCATACCTTCCGGCTTGGCCAGGAAGCTCCATTTCATTCCCGTTGGGAAACCTGCGCCACCCCTGCCCCTAAGTCCGCTTTTCTTGATCTCATCAACGATGTCCGCGGGCGGCATCTTAAATGCTTTCTCTGCAGCGGCATATCCGCCGTTTTTGCGATAGGCATCAAAAAAGCGAATGCCTTCAACCTCAGCCTTGTCCAGTAATACTTTTCTGCCCATATTGATTGGTCAATATTGTTATACTAATTACGGCATTCTTCAATGATACGGTCCACCTTTTCTTTGGTCAGGTGTTCCCTGAAAGTCCTTCCAAGCTGCATCATTGGCGCATAACCACAGGCACCAAGGCATTCCACGGTTTTCAACGTGAACATTCCATCTGTCGTGGTTTCTCCGGATCCTATTTTCAGCTTCTCTTTGATGTAATCGATAATCTCATCGCTTCCGTTGAGCATGCAGGGGCCCGTCTGGCAAACTTCGAAAACATATTTGCCCACCGGTCGGGTATTATACATAGAATAAAAGGTCGCGACTTCATACACTTCGATGGGTTCAATCTTCAGAAGTGTGGCCACATAATCCATCACCGGGGTGTCGAGCCATCCGCCAAACTCATCCTGCGCCATGTGCAGCAAAGGAAGCAGGGCGCTCTTGTGTTTACCCGGTGGGTAACGGCTGATGATGCGCTCGACTTCCTGTAATTTATCTGGTGAAAATTGCATGTTGCAAAGAAATCAAAAATGAAAAATTAAAAATTAAAAATGCAATACTTCTGTCTTTCTTAATAATTCCAATTCCGGCATACCTCACGCATCCATCTCTCCGGCAATGAGGTTCAGGCTGCTCATTACAATGATCGCATCGCTGAGCATACTCCCTTTTACGAGTTCCTCATAAGCCTGGTAATACACAAAGCAGGGTCTGCGGAAATGAAGCCTGTAAGGGCATCTCCCACCATCACTGATCAGGTAAAAGCCGAGTTCACCATTGCCGCCTTCCACGCTCATGTACACTTCTCCGGGCGGTATGTCGATCTCTCCCATCACGATCTTGAAATGCCAGATCAGGGCTTCCATTTTTGTGTATACATCCTCTTTGGGAGGAAGATAGTATTCAGGAATGTCGGCATGAAAAACTTCCGCCTCTGCCCCTTTGAATTCCTGCACCTTCTGGTATGCCTGTTTGATCAGGCTGATCGACTGCCACATCTCCTGGTCCCGGACAAGGAAACGGTCATAGCAATCGCCCGTAGTACCCACAGGCACGGTGAATTCAAAATCTTCATAGCTGCTGTATGGCGTGTGCACCCGTACGTCGTAGTCGACGCCGGCGGCACGAAGGTTGGGGCCCGTGAATCCATAATTCATCGCCCTGTCGGCGCTGATGGCTCCCACGCCAATGGTTCGTTCCATGAAGATCCTGTTGCGCTTGAACAGGTCGTTGAATTCTATAAGCACGCGTGGATATTCAGCGAGGAATTTTTCAAGCCTGTCGAAAGCCGTTTGCGTGAAATTCCTTTCGAATCCGCCGATGCGGCCAATATTTGTTGTAAGCCTGGAGCCACATATCTCTTCATACACTTCATAGATCAGTTCACGGTACTGCATCAGGTAGAGAAACCCGGTGTATGCGCCCGCGTCCACCCCAACGATACTGTTGCAGATCAGGTGGTCCGAGATTCGGGCGAGTTCCATGATGATGATCCTGAGGTAGTCAACTCTTTTCGGAGTTTTGACGCCCAGCAATTTTTCGCAGGTGAGGTGCCACCCCATATTATTGATGGGCGAGGAGCAATAGTTCAGCCTGTCGGTGAGTGGAGTGATCTGGTAGAGCGGCCGACGCTCGGCAATTTTTTCAAAGGCGCGGTGAATATATCCGACGGTCTGGGTTGCGGATACAATTCGTTCGCCATCGAGCTCAAGAATATTCTGAAAAACGCCATGGGTCGCGGGGTGCGTGGGACCCAGATTGAGTGTCGTTGTTTGTTTTCCAATTGAACCTTCCGGTAACGTTATATGGTGATCAGACATGAAAGCCTTTTCTTTATTTTTATTTAGTCGCGTCCAAACATTTCATCATCCTTGTCCACCCGCGTTTGTTCTTCAAGGGGAAACTCCTTTCTCATCGGGAAGTAGTCCATCTCATCCACATTCAATATCCTGATCAGGTTAGGATGGCCAACGAAGTTCACTCCAAAAAAATCATAAGTTTCTCTTTCCATCCAATTCGCTGTCGCAAAGATCTTAGTGGCTGTATAAACATCGGGTTTCTCAGTGCTGACAAAAATCTTGAATCGTATCCGCACATTGTCTTCCAGGTTATGGAGGTGGTAAACGACCGCCAGTTCCCGTCCCGCCTGATCCGGATAATGCACCGCCTGCAGGTCGGTAAGAAATCTGAATTTCAGTTCGTCGTCCTCATACAGGAACTGAAGGAGTTTCAGATTCATCTCCTTGGGCAATTCGAACGTCAGCATGCCATAAGGCTCCTGGAAGTCGACAATCTGATCGGGAAACTTTTCCCGGATGCGCTCAGCTATTCTTTCGTTCGTTAATGACATATTCAGTCGAAAAATGAAAAATCAAAATCAAAAGTTACCAATGATCCCGGAGATGTTACGTCCGGCCATTTTTTACCGTCGACTTAATTAAGAGAGTCTTGATTTTCGATTTATAGCATTTTTAATTTTTTATTTTTAATTTTTAATTTTATTGTATTCCATAGCTCTCCATAAGCCCCTTATATCGCTCTCCGGTTCTTCTCCTCAGACTTTCCTTTCCAACCAGGTCCTGGATCTTGATGATGCCGTCGATCACTGCCTCCGGACGGGGAGGGCAACCGGGAATATAAACATCAACAGGAATGATCTGGTCGATACCCTGCAATACACTATACGAATCGAAGATGCCGCCGCTGCAAGCACAGGCTCCCATAGCAAGCACCCAGCGGGGTTCGGCCATCTGCAGGTAAACCTGTTTTACCACTGGGCCCATCTTCTTGGCGATTGTTCCCATCACCATCAGCAGGTCGCACTGGCGGGGTGAAAATCCCACACGCTCCGACCCGAATCGAGCGAGGTCATAATGCGAGCCCATCGTAGCCATGAATTCAATGCCGCAGCAGGATGTAGCAAACGGTAGCGGCCAGATCGAATTCTGGCGCGCAAGCCCCACGACTTTATCAAGAGTAGTAGCAAAATAGCCTTCGCCTCCCAGTCCTTCAGGACCTTCCTTCACGAGTTTCAGGTTCGATTCACCTGATAAATTATACTGTACCGGACGTGCCATAGTTTTTTATTTTCAATCCTCCCATTTCAACGCGCCTTTTTTAACGATATAAATAAAGCCGCAGAGGAAAAATCCAACAAACATCATGACTGCGATAAAACCATCCCAGCCAAGTCCTTTGAAATTAACAGCATAGGGGTAGAAAAAGATCACTTCCACATCAAATAATACGAAAAGAATGGCGACAAGGAAATACTTGATCGACATGGGCTGACGGGCATTGCCAACGGAGTCGATGCCGCTTTCGAAATTTTCCAGCTTGTCTGCGGTTTTCCTGCTGGGGCCCAGTAGGTGAGTTACCCCCATCATAACCCCGATAAAGGCGATGGCGAAGAACAACTGGATACCCACAGGCAGATACGAGTAAGCACTTTCTGCTGATGGGGTTGCCGCCTGTAGTAAAAATAGATCCATGCCTGAAAATTAAGTACTCCTTCCGCTGTGGTTATGCCTGCAAAATTACGTTAGCATCGGCAATTTACCAGTACAAATAAAAATCCCCCGCTACACCGTAACGGGGGAATGATTTACTATCTGTTTTCGAATTAATCGTCATTCTTCTTCGCAGAAGACTTAGTCTTGCTGCCCGACTTCGACTTTGTCTTGGCCTTGCTTTTTGATGTTGACTTGGATGTTGTTGAACGGGTAGCCCTTTTTGGCGGTGGCGCAGTCAGTATCTTCTTGATGCGCACCGCATCTTCATTAGTAGAATCAATTTCCAGCACCTTATCAAGATAGGCCAGGGCTGTGTCCTTGGATTTTGCTATGTCATTGTAGTAGGAAACCAGGTAGAAGTTGGCGGTAATCGCCTGCGTTTTGTACTTGCCACTATCGATAGTAAGTGCTTTCTCGGCCAGTTCCTTATAAGGTTCCACCGCAATGCCCTTCTGCATAGTCGTGTCCTGCGCCTGTCTTGCCCTGGCACACCAGAGGTACCCATAGATTGCATCCGGGAATTTAGCCTTGTAGGTGGTACAGAACAAACTATCGGCCTTTACAAAATTTCCCGCGGCATAGTGTGCATAGGCCCAGTTGTAGAGGTCGTTCTGATTGGGCTCTTTTTCCATTGCATAGGCCTTGCCAAGCCATTCTGCCTGCAGGTTTCTGTTGCCCGATCTCTTGGCCAGCGCAGCCGCATTTGCGATAAGTTTCGCTTTGTTTGCAACTACAGTGTCCTTGTCGATCGCCATATTGTAATATTTCGCGATCAGGCTGTCGTACATCACATTACTGGTATTGACCACAGGCGTTGCGCCGGTGCTGTCAGAAGAGGCAGAGTCGGAGATGGCAACATCCTTATTTTCTGCCATAGAGAGCTTAGAATAGATCTTCGCCATTTCTTCATAGTCCGTCGGGAGGATGTCTGAAGTATCTGCTTTTACCAGGAAGGTGTCCATTGCCGCTTTTGCAGCGTTGTAGTCACCCAGGGTATCGGAAGTGTACGCGATCATACGGTACATCCTTGGACTCACCTTTTCGCCATTTTGCGCAATCAGTTCCTTCGCTCGTCTCTGCGCACCTGCAAAATCGCCCTTTGCGTAGGTATAGTCTGTCTTTGCGTATTCCATTTCAGGACCCGGATCGGTGTGCGCGATGTATCTGTCAAGAAAAGCACCGGCCTTGTTCACATCACGGAAGTACCAATAATAATACTGTTCAAAATACGTAGGCGCATAAGTAGAATCAATCCTGGCTGCTTCACTCCAGGCTGGAAGGAAGTAGTCAGGGTTATTCTGGGTAAGATAGATCCTTCCAATCCGTACTTTGGCAGCGGCGAGGGTAGGGTCAAGTTCAAGTGCTTTATTATAGGATGTCACCGCATTACCTCCATCTATGAGCTTACGGTAGGCATCGCCCATGATGAGGTAGGTGTACGCGTTCTTAAATCTCCTGGTTGTGGTAGCCTGGGTCAGCTTCTGTACAGCGTAAGCAGCATCACCTTTGCGGGCGTCAACATTCGCTGTGCCGATAGCATTAAACACATCTACATCTCTTCCTTTCGAAAGGTTAATGGCTGTTTCAAAATGCTGACGGGCCTCGTTTGTTTTTCCTTCCATCAGTTCCATCTGCCCCATCCCCACCAGGATCAATGGAGCATTGCCGTTAGAAGCAAGGGCTTTCTGGTAGAGTGCCTTGGCTCCGGCGGAATCCTTGGTTTTCAATAAAACCTGCCCCAGCCAATAGGTGGCCTCGGCATCATTTGGGTCTTCAGCAATTTTCTTGTCCAGAATATCCTTAGCACTCTTGTAGCGTTCGTAGTAGATGAATTTCTTTGCGTCATCTACTTTCTGGGCAAAGAGCATGCTGCTGCAAAGTATACCTGATACTAACAGACTTAATACACGTTTCGTCATATTGGTTGGCGTAATTTTGAAGGTTGTAAAATATATATTTTTTTTATCTACTCGGAAATTTTAATCTCCCTGACGTCAAAATTCATTCTCGCGGGCAGCAAATAAGCGCTCTTGAAAATAAGCTGGCCTTTTTCATAGATGAGGAAATTGGTGAATCCGCTGCCAACGCCCTTATAATTTTCTTTCAGGATATAATACAAAGGCCGTACCATGGGATATCTGACCGTAGCGATATTCGCCTGATACGGTTTTACATAGGTACCCGTACAGCCACGGCATTCAACGGAAGCAATGTTAAGCTTTTCTAAAAAACTGATCGTCTCAGGATCATTCTTGTTACCCACCCAGCTCACGCCCAATAATCCTATTGCGTCATTATTGGCTGAAACATAGTCTATTAAGGCTTGACTATTTTTTGCAGCCACGATATTGGAGGAAATTTTTTCGCCTTTAAGCAATGAATCTACAACAAATCTCACAGTGCTGGTTGCAGAAGTTCCATCGAGCAGTAATTTATACTTGTAGCCGCTGGTGCCCCTGGCCAGGGAGCGTATGTCCTGCATAGTGAACATCGTGTCCTTGCATTTTTTGTTGGTCACTACTGCGATGGCGTCATAGGCAATGGGACCGAAAGGGGGCACGAAGCTCAATTTTGCTTTCAGCCTGTCCTGCTCTGGACGTGTAAGCCCACGGGTAACAATCACCATCCTGATGCTGTCGTTATTCAGATCATTCAAACATTCCGCTTCAGGCTTATAAAATACATTGATGTGCGCATCCGGATGCAATGATTCAAACACCTGCACCTGTGAGTCGATGACCGGGCGGAACGATTCATCCACACTGATATTGATCGTGCCGGAAGTGGTGGTTTCCATGGGTTTGCCGGTTTCCCCGGCACAACCGTCCAGCATACTGCACGCCGCCAATACCATCATTCCCAGTCCTAAAAATCTGAGCCGTTTCAATTTGTTTCTGTTTGTGGCTATTTAAAATAATTTCTGCTCACTCCCCTGTATATCCTGAATCCTCCATACAGAAGACAAAGCCCTCCAAATATATATGAGAATGGTTTGGGAGGAAATTCCATAGAGATGCCGAGTAAATCTGATGTTAAAAAAAACCCTCCCATCACGGCATAAATAATGCCCATTCCGAGGTCCATTAACGAACGCCTGTTGGCATAGGCCTTTTTTCGATTCTCTTCAAGATCAGTTGCCATCGCTGTTTTGCGTTAAAAGGCGGTAAGATATGAAATATGTTATAAAGACATTTTTCGCTTTAGGTTTACATTTGCTGCCACAATAAAAATTATGTCCAAACCAGGTCTTCCACCAGGAACCCGTGACTTTTCCGCGGAAACGGTCCGCAAAAGGAATTATATTCTGAACACCATCAGACATGTTTTTGAATTATATGGATTTCAGCCGCTCGAAACTCCGGCGATCGAAAACCTGGAGACCCTGATGGGTAAATATGGAGAGGAAGGCGATAAGCTGATATTCCGCATTTTAAATAACGGCATCACAGACCCGAAAAATGTTGAAAAGACGCGCAAGGCATTTGAACAGGTGATGGAAGGGAAAAATGATCGCAACCTGACCGAAAGGGCACTACGATATGACCTCACAATTCCCTTCGCCCGCTATGTAGCGATGAATCATGGGCAGCTTAACTTCCCTTTCAAACGCTACCAGATCCAACCGGTATGGCGCGCCGACCGCCCGCAGAAGGGACGATATCGGGAATTCTGGCAGTGTGATGCAGATGTGGTGGGCAGCAGCTCACTGCTCAATGAGGCTGAATTTGTGCAGATCTATGACCTTGTATTTAAAAGACTCGGTCTCGATGGCTATGAAATGCGGATCAACTCCCGCAACATACTGGTAGCCATCGCCCAAGCCTGCGGAGGCAGGGAACAGCTCACGGCGATCACTACGGCAATCGACAAACTGGACAAAATCGGCCTCGAAAAAGTGCAGGAAGAATTGATCTCCAGGTCCTTGAGCCATTCACAGGTTGAACTGATCACCCAATACCTCCAGATCGGAGGGAGTAATACCACAAGCCTCGCCAGTCTTAAAGCACTACTGGCCAATGCTTCAGAAGAAAGCAGGGATTTTGCGGAACAGGGCCTGTCGCAACTGCAGACTGTGCTTGACCTGGTTAAACCCGAGATTCATGGCTTGCCATTAATTATCGACTTCACGCTCGCGCGTGGACTGAGTTACTACACTGGAATTATCTTCGAGGGCAGGGCGCCCGCTACTGTTCAGATCGGCAGCATTGGTGGAGGTGGCCGATATGACGACCTTACCGGACTCTTTGGGGTATCCGATGTGCCTGGAGTGGGAATTTCCTTTGGGGTGGACCGTATTTATGATGTGATGGAAGAACTGAAGGCTTTCCCGGCAACCCTGCAGATCTCCACGCAGGTCCTATTCCTTAACCTGGGTGAAGCTGCTTCAGCAGCGTGCTTCAACCTGCTGGGCCAACTCAGGGCTACGGCGGTGCGTGGCGAGCTCTATCCCGAACACCAAAAGATCGACAAGCAGTTTAAATATGCCGAGAAGAAAAATATTCCCTTTGTTGTCACAGTGGGAGATGAAGAACTGAAGAACAGATCGGCGCGGATCAAGGATATTCGTAGTGGAACCGTTGTTACGGTGTCATGGGAGGAACTGGTTCTTCATGACTTTTCCTGTCAATAAATTCAAAATGAAAAATTAAAAATTAAAAATCCTTATGCTCGTCGTGGTGTCTTGTGCGGAGATCGTCTGCTCGGCCATAGTGCGAAGTCATGACGGTTGAGTGGAGCATAAGGGCACCATTTCAGAATGTAGCCCGAGTTATAGCATTTTTTATTTTTAATTTTTAATCATTGGTGTCCGGTTAAACCGGTTAGATAAATAAATAAAGGGAGGCTTTTCAGCTTCCCTTTTTGCTATTTTTAAGTTACGACACAAAAAATGTAGCAATGAACAAAGGTATATTTTTTACCGGACAGCCAATTTTTAACCAGGTATTAAATTTCATTCCCCGTGGCCTGGTCAGTGAAGTGGCCCGTGAACTTGGAGGTGATCGCTACTACAAGACGTTTAAGACCTATGAGCATCTGGTGACCATGCTTTATGCCATTTTTAATCAATGTACCTGCCTTCGGGAAGTGACCACGGGCCTTCTGGCATGGGACAGACGCATCCATCACCTGGGAATGAACGCCCATCCCCGCAGGAGCACCATCTCCGATGCCAACAGCAAACGTAATCCGGAGATTTTTGAAAAAATATACCTGGGTTTATTAAATCGTTACCAGTCAGTTTTACCGGACAGCCGGCGGCAGCCAAAAAAAGACAATGTTTATATTTTTGATGCTACCACCATTGGCTTGTTCCAGGAGATACTCAAAGGAGCAGGTCGCAACAGACATGACGGTCGTAGAAAGGGAGGAATAAAAGTGCATGCCTTGCTGCATGCCTCCACAGACGTGCCGACCATGATCCGCTACAGTGCCGCCGCTGCCAATGACGCCCGCTTTTTAAAGGAAGTACGCTTGCCCAAAGGCTCTGTGGTCGTCTTTGACAAGGGGTACCGCAGCTACCAGACATATAATCAATTGGACCAGCAAGGTGTTACCTGGGTGACCCGGCATAGAGACCTTAGTGTGCACCAGGTTCAGCAACGTTGTCACGTCAATGACTATCAAAAGCAGCAGGGAATCGGGTCGGATCACTACATTGAACTGGGACATAACCATCATGACAGAGCAACACATACCCAGGCACGCCTGATTGGTTACCGGGATCCGGTAAGCAAGAAATATTTTTTACTTCCTGACCAACAACCGGCAGCTGGCGCCGCTGACCATCGCCAATTACTATAGGCAACGCTGGCAGATCGAAACATTTTTCAAACGAATCAAACAAAACTATCCGCTACAATACTTTCTGGGCGACAATGAGAATGCCATCAAAATACAGATCTGGTGCGCCCTGATCGCTGACTTAATACTCAAGGTGGTTAAGAAGGGAACCCGCTCATCAATGGCGTTTTCTAATATTGTAGGGCTGATCCGCCTGCACCTGATGACCTATATGGATCTGAAAAGTTTTCTAAGATCTCCGGAAAAATCACTGCTCAAACAAATGCGAGAGCGACAAAAACAAATAGTCGCACCTCCCTTGTTCTCCCAATAGGGGGCTTGGGAGTGTCCAAATCACTGAAAAGATAATGGGAAGCCTGACTCTTCGCAAACAATCACCGGAATCGTAAATTTAACCGGACACCAATGCTTTTTAATTTTTGATTTCTCTTACCCCTCGCCCTCATAAACAATCGCCGCCCCCTGGCCCATCCCGGCGCACATAGTGGCCAGTCCATATTTCACTTTTCTTCTTTTCATTTCATGAACAAGGGTGGCGGAGATGCGCACACCGCTGCAACCTAATGGATGCCCGATCGCCAGTGATCCGCCGTTTACATTTACAATTGCCGGATCAAACCCCAATTCGGCTATGCAGGGTACCGACTGAGCGGCGAAGGATTCATTCAGCTCAACAAGGCCTATGTCCGCAATCGTAAGACCCGCCCTCTGCAGCGCCTTCCTCGTCGCCTCGATCGGCCCCATGCCCATTATGGACGGATCAATTCCGGAAACTGCCATCGATACAACTTTCGCGATTGGATGAAAACCAAATGCACTCACTGCCTCTTCGTTTGCCAGCAACATCGCGGCGGCCCCGTCGTTGAGCCCCGACGAATTGCCGGCAGTGACTGTGCCTCCCGGCGCAAATGCCGGCTTTAGCGCAGACAAGACCTGCATTGAAGTCTTTCTCGGGTACTCATCCCTGTTAAAGATCCGCCTGGTTCCATTGTGGTCCACCACTTCAATTCCGACGATCTCGTCGTCAAATTTTCCCGCAACGGCGGCCTCAAAATATTTTTCATGTGAACGAAGAGCATATTCGTCCTGCTGGCGACGGCCAATACCAAATTGCCTGGCAACATTTTCGGCAGTTTCACCCATCGACCAGGGATAATATTTTTTTGTAAGTGAAGGATTGGCAAAGCGCCAGCCAATGGTGCTGTCGATCAGGTCTGCCTCACTGATCTCACTCAAGAATCGTTCGGCATCGATTTCCCCCTGAGGATCGGAGCCTGAACCGGATAAGAGTTGCCGGGTTTTCCGGGCCACCACCTCACGCGAGAGCACATACGGAGCGCGGCTCATACTTTCGACGCCGCCGGCCATGTAAATCATGCCTTCCCGGCAAAGAATACCACGTGACGCGTCCATGATCGCCTGCAAACCTGAGGCACACAACCTATTCACGGTACTGCCTGGAACGGAAACGGGCAAACCCGCGAGCAGGGCTGCCATTCGGGCCACATTTCTGGTGTCTTCCCCCGCCTGGTTGGCGTCGCCGGCAATCAGGTCCTCGATGGTATTCGGGTCGAGTGAAGGATTCCGCAGCATCAGCGCCCCGATCACATGCGCCAGCAGGTCATCAGGGCGGGTTTGGCTCAATGAGCCTCCATATTTTCCAACGGCAGTGCGCACAACGTCTATCACATGTACCATCAGGCTGGTTAATTGATTAACTTTGAAAAAACCGGGCATCACCCATGCAAGCCGCACCCGATCGTCAGCCTCTCTTCTTATCTTTTCTCGGGAGCCTTCGGAAGAAGGATGCAAAGGTATACGCTTTTATAGTGCTTTTTCTTTCCCTGCAGCTAGTGCTGACGCTTGCAAAATTCAAAGTAACTCCTTTCTATCTCTATGGCATGTTTTCCGAAATTCAACCAGCGTCCGACAGTTTCCGGTTAAAGACCATCCTTGTTGATGGCCGACCGCTATCCTCATATCAACTTCCCTTTCGAGAGCGTCTGATGCTCAATGTGCTCACTGACCATTATCTGAATATCAGGCATAATGACAACACCGATGTACTGAAAACCCGGATTGAAAAAAACTACCCGTGGTTTACCACCCTTCCATTCTACCCTTTCTTTGCCCGGCGCGTGTACACCGGCCCCAGCGACCTCACCAACTTTGAAACCTGGTTCAGACAGAAACTAACCGTCACCCCTGACGGCCAGCCTGCCATCATCATCCGGCAATCCACCTACTACTTCAACCCTTCTCTTTCACAACTTGTGCTGATCCATCATGCAGACCTGGCGGCATTCTGACTATACCTCTTCCCTGGAACCAAGCCGCGCACGGTTTCAAACAGTGTTTTTTCTGCTGGTGTTCTATGGCCTCATCCTGAATGTCTTCAACCACGTCAGTCTCTATCAAATCGGCCCCAATCCGTTGCTGTATCCCGACCTGGACCCGCTGTACTGGTTGTTTATGATGGGCCGGATACCAGCATGGCTCAGGGGTCCGGCAGCCCTCTTTCTTGATATTTTTCTCATCCTTTCCTGTTCTCTCTCCATTTTTGATCAACGAAAGAAAACCTGGCCCATCGTTTTCCTGGTCCTCTATTATCTGTATTTCGTGATCTACAATCTGCGGACGGGACATCACTACACCAATCCCGCCATCCTGATCATGGGGATGGCTTTTGTAGTCAACAAACCGGTCCGTTTTGCCGCCCTGGTGTCGCTTTCCCGTTTTATTTTTTGCTTTATGATGTTCAGCGCCGCCATCTGGAAGATCATCCGGGGCAACCTGTTCAATGCCAGCCACGCCAGAAGCATCCTCATCGACCAAAACCTTGAAATATTAACGGCGGGCCAGGAGTCATGGCGCGAGGTGATTATCCGACAAGTGCTCGCAACGCAGTGGCTGCCACAGCTTTTTTGGGTGCTGCTGATCCTGCTTGAATTGATATTTGTGCTGGGTTTCTTCACCCTGCGTTACGACAAACACCTGCTGATCGCCTACATACTCTTTTTCATCGGGGGCTGGGTACTCTTCGACATTTACATCTACGAAAACCTTTTGTTCCTGTTAACGCTTTCTCCATTGGTTAAGCTGATGAATAAGACTACCTTTGCGCGTTAATTTCACAAGCACTGGACAGTCTACAAAATATACGCTCACTCTCGCTTACCGACCTGGAAACCTTCTTTGATAGTTTCGGAGAGAAAAAGTTCCGGACCAAACAGGTCTGGGAATGGCTATGGCAGAAAGGGGCCAGGAATTTCGGGGAGATGACTAACCTGAGCAAGGAACTGCGCAACAAACTGAGCGAACATTTCACCCTACCCGCCCTCGTGATCGACACGATCCAAAACTCCACCGATGGCACAATCAAGGACCGCTTCAAAACCCATGATGGTCACCTCGTTGAAGGAGTCCTGATCCCCACCGAAGATCGTCACACGGCCTGTGTTTCTTCCCAGGTAGGCTGCAGCCTCAGCTGCAAGTTTTGCGCTACTGGCTACATGGACCGCAAAAGGAATCTGGATTTCGACGAAATATATGATGAAGTGATGCTCCTGAACAAACAATGCGAAGAGCTTTACGACCGCAAGCTCTCCAACATAGTCTTCATGGGCATGGGTGAACCCCTGCTGAATTACAAAAATGTGCTGAGGGCAGTGGAAAGGATCACCGCTCCCGATGGCCTTGCAATGAGCGCCAGGCGCATCACCGTGTCCACCGCCGGCGTCGCCAGGATGATCCGGCAGCTTGGTGACGACCAGGTGAGGTTCAAACTAGCTCTCTCCCTTCACGCGGCCAATGACCTCAAACGCAACGAGATCATGCCCATCAACGAATCGAACAACATCAAAGCGCTGATCGATGCCCTGAATTACTTCTACCAGGCCACGAAGAACGAGATCACGCTGGAATACATACTCTTCAAAAACTTCAATGAAAGTCTCAAGGACGCCGATGAGCTGATCCGCATCTACCGCCAGGTGCCCGCCGACCTCGTGAACATCATCGAATACAATCCCATCGACTTCGCCACCTTCGAAAAACCCGAAGAAGACATTGTCAACCGTTTCATGAACTACCTGGAGAAGCACAAAGTAAATGCCCGCCTGAGGCGAAGCCGGGGAAAAGACATCGACGCTGCCTGCGGCCAGTTGGCGAACAAGAACTAGAAATAAATCGAAACACTTGCATTTAAACAAAGCGTAGATTACATTTGTTTTCTCTCCCCATTCCTTTGACATTTCCAAGTTGACAGATCGTTCTACTTTAACTACAGCCAGCCTGTAGAAAATTTCGACTCCCCTCCTCTGGAATCCCGGCCGTTTACACGGTCCATTCGCGAACCATTTTGTCAACCTGAAATTATTTACATGAAACGCGTTATTCCGGGAGCCCTCATCGCCATCGCCTTCTTCAGCTCATCATTCGCATTGCAAGCCCGCACAATCGAGAATTTCAACTCCCGAAAAGGCATACCCTCCAATCAACTCAAGGCCAGTCTTCAAAATCAGTGCTGGTCTTTCCATCACTTTGATATCAATAATCATGGTTGGAACCCCGGCATTGAAGGTGATGGTGCCCTGGTAGCCACTCCCGACGCCCTCAAATTTTCCAATAGCGGACTGTTCACACCATTGCTGAAGGTGGAGCAGGACCTGCATTTATCTTTCGACTATACTTTCAACACACGCTTTAGTGGCAGCGACAGGCGTTGGCTGAAGATTTGTCTCGCAGACGCCTCTAATGAGATCGTCCAGGTATTGGAAAAAATAGAATTTGAGGCCGGTACGGCAGCGCGTAAACACCGCTACAGCACGAATTTCAGCAACCTCACTCCGGGCCAGTATCGTCTGGTTCTTCAGTACGGCGGTAATGGTGGAAGCGCAAGACTCGCCATCGACCAGCTGGATGCATCGGCAGTCATCGCCAATCCCGGAGGCTGCAGCCTGGCTCCGGTTGCCAATGCGCTTAGCATCACGGGCATGCCTAACCGCACTGCATCGGGCTTCCTGATCGGCGGCGTTCCCTCCTCTGCATTGTCGGTGTATCTTGTTAGCCCTTCAACCGACGGAACTGTCGTCATCGGCAAATCGGGTGCATTTAGTTTTGAACCGAACAAGGGCTTTAAAGGAAGCTCCACCAGGTTCAGCTACCGTATCTGCGAAGATGGCAGCAACAACCTCTGCTCCGAAAATGCCATCGTGCATCTCAGCTTTCCCGTAACACCCGTAGCAACAACAACCAGCCTGGTTGATTTCAAGAGTTCATACCGCAATCACGGCGATGTAGAGCTCGTTTGGACTACAGGGCTGCAGGCGCCGGCGGCGAGATTTCATATTGAACGTAGTCTTGATGGATATAAATGGGTGAATGCAGGGATTATGCCCGCCAGCGGGGCCGGCGAGTATGCCTTTACGGATAATTTGTCTAAAAGCATCGCCCATAAAAAAGACCTGTATTACCGGATCAGGCAGGTGAACAGGGATGGCCTGTCTGCAACCAGCAGGATGCTGATCGCCAGGGTATATAATACCCGAACGCTAACCATGATCAGCGTTACTCCCAATCCCGCCATGAATGACATCGCGGTAAATGTGCAGCTTCTCGAAAATTCTTTTGTGTCGATGCGCGTCATTAATGGAGCTGGTGTTCCTGTGATCTTTGAAACAGCTTCCGGTGAAAGAGGCGACAACAGCTTCCTGGTCTCGGGCACCTCTAAACTTAACCCGGGGCCCTATACCCTGGAAGTCATCATCAACAGTAAGGATCACATGCTGGTCAAACTCATCAAGGAATAATCAGCGGGCCCGTTCATATTGCACCGGCCAGGGCAGCTCTGCACTGAGTTCCCTGGCCGCTCGCATTGGAAAATAGGGATCCCGCAACAATTCGCGGGCAAGGATGATCATGTCTGCACGACCTTCAGTAAGGATAGCCTCTGCCTCGGCGGAGGTAGTGATCAGCCCAACGGCGCCTGTCAGAATCCCCGCTTCTCTTTTGAGTTTTTCTGCAAAGGGCACCTGGTATTGCGGGGCCACAGGGATATTCACCTCGGTTGAGTTGCCACCACTGGAACAGTCGATCAGGTCCACACCCGCTTCCTTAAGTCTTCGTGCCAGATCTACGGAGTCTTCCGGTGTCCAGCCCTTGTCGGTCCAGTCCGTGGCAGAGATCCTCACGAACAATGGATATGCCGAAGGCCAGACCTTGTTTACTGCGCCAACTATTTCAAGCAGGAAGCGGATCCTGTTGTTAAATTCACCACCGTATTCATCAGTCCTTCGGTTACTCAGGGGCGATAGGAATTCGTGTATAAGGTAGCCATGTGCCGCATGCAATTCGACTACTCTGAAACCCGCTTTCACTGCGCGAATGGTGGCATCACGGAAACAGCCAATCAGTTTTTGAATCTTTTTCCGGGTCAGTTCATGGGGTAGAGGGTCACCCTCGGTAAATGGAATAGGTGAGGGCGCGGAAACTTCCCAGCCTCCTTCGTCAGGAGCAATCGCCCGCCGTCCCTCCCATGGCACTCGTACACTGGCCTTGCGTCCCGCATGTGCCAGCTGCACACCTGCTATCGCCCCCTGTGCGTGAATGAAATCAGTAATCCGGCGCAGCGGCGCAATATGATCATCCTTCCAAATGCCCAGATCATTTGGCGATATCCTTCCATCTTCAGTCACCGCCGAGGCCTCCGAAATCACCAATCCCGCCCCTCCTACAGCCCTGCTGCCCAGGTGCACAAGATGCCAGTCGTTGGGGAAACCGTCTTGCGATGAATACTGGCACATGGGCGAAACCACAATCCGGTTCCTGAACTCGATATCTTTTATTCTTAACCGTTGAAATAGCACTGACATAGTTCTTATTTAATTGAATATCAAAATCGTTTTCCCGGCACCCCCATTATTTTGTTACTTTCGGCGCTGAGGGTTGCCCGCCGTAACCAAATGTATTTCATGACAGCAGAACAACAGCGACTCGCTGTAAATGCCAAAAAACCTGTGCCGCTCGTTGAATGGGGTCCTTACCTGAGTGACAGACAATGGGGAACAGTCCGTGAAGACTACAGCCCCGATGGCAACGCCTGGCATTATTTTCCCTTTGACCATGCCGGATACCGGCACTACATATGGGGTGAAGATGGCCTTGCCGGCATCTCCGACCTTTTCCAGAACCTCTGCTTCTCAGTGTCGTTATGGAACGGTAAGGATCCAATCCTCAAGGAACGCCTCTTCGGCCTGCGCAATGGCGAGGGCAATCATGGCGAAGATGTCAAGGAGCTTTACTACTACCTCGACAACATTCCGACCCATTATTATATGGACTTCCTCTACAAATATCCACAGCAGGAATTTCCATATGAACAGTTAAGAGAGGAAAACCGGAACCGAAGCCGCCAGGAACCGGAATACGAAATACTGGACACCGATGCATTCAAAGACAACCAATACTTTGATGTAAGGATTACCTATGCAAAGCAGGGTCCCACAGACATCTACATACGCATCGAGGTCACCAACCGTTATTCGAAACCGGCAGAACTGACCGTGATGCCCACGCTGTGGTTTTACAACCGCTGGTGGAATTCGCAGGACCAGAAGAATATGCCCGACATCAGCTATGTGAACAAGACCATGGTGAAGGCGGAACACAAAAGACTCGACAATTATTATTTTTATTTTCAGCACCCCGATGACCTGTTGTTCACCAACAACGAAACGAACACCCTCAAGGTCAGCAACATTCCGAATACATCCATCTTCACAAAAGATGCCTTCAACGACGCGGTTATCCTGGGAAACAATCTCCCTGAGTTGCGAGCAAAGAAAAACGGCACAAAATGCTCGCCCCTTTACAAAATGAAAATCGCGGGTGGTCAGAAGCAAACGATCTACTGCCGGCTGAGCAACCTGCAGATGGAGAACGCCTTTGTAAAAGGATTCGAAGACATCTTCAACATCAGGAAACAGGAAGCCGATGATTTTTATGAGGTCATCCTTCCAAAAGGCATGAACGATGACATGAGACGCATCCAGCGACAGGCGATAGCGGGATTGTTGTGGAGCAAACAATATTACCATTTTGATGTGGAGGAATGGCTTGCCAACAGTGATGGCATCACACCAGTGAGCAACAGCAAAAAAACAGGCAGGAACCACGACTGGGGCCACCTCAAGAACCAGGATATCATATCAATGCCCGACAAATGGGAGTATCCCTGGTATGCCGCCTGGGACCTGGCCTTTCAAACTATATCTATCGCAGGCGCGGACCCGGTGTTCGCAAAACACCAGCTGATGCTGATCATGCGCGAGTGGTACATGAAGCCCGATGGCCAGTTGCCCGCTTATGAATGGAATTTCAGCGACGTCAATCCACCGGTGCACGCATGGGCGGCCATGCAGGTCTATAGAATAGAAAAAAAACAGACAGGACAGGGTGACATTCCCTTCCTGAAAAAGATATTTCAAAAACTGATCATCAACTTCACCTGGTGGATCAACCGAAAAGATGTCAATGGCAACAACATCTTCGAAGGCGGCTTCCTTGGCCTGGATAACATCGGCGTGTTCAACCGAAATTTTCACTTCCCGGGTGAGATGCAACTCGAACAGGCCGATGGAACCAGCTGGATGGGGACCTACGCGCTCGACATGATGGAGATGGCCATCGAGATCGCCATTCACGATCCTTCCTTTGAGGACATGGCCACAAAATTCTTCGAACACTTTATTCTGATATCGGAATCACTCAACGAACACCGGCTCTGGAATGCTGAAGACAAATTTTTTTATGATGTGCTTGTTGTACCCGGCGCAGATCCTACTCCGCTTAAGATCCAGTCAATCGTTGGACTGACATCACTGTTCGCAGTATCTACCATACCCAGTGAAGTGTTCGACAAACTCAAAGATTTTAGTAAAAGGATCTCCTGGTTTGAGGCATACAGAAAAAAGAAAAGTAAATTCTGGCCAAATGAAGAAAGAGGTGACGGGGAACAGATGCTGCTTTCTCTTGTTCGAAAAGACCGTCTCGTAAACCTCCTGACCAGACTGCTCGACGAAGAAGAGTTTCTTTCCCCGGGTGGCATCAGGGCCTTATCTAAACGCCACGACAAACATCCGTACTCGGTGACCGTTGATGGTATCTCTTATAGCATCCGTTATGACCCCGGAGACTCAACATCCGACATATTCGGAGGAAATTCTAACTGGAGGGGACCCGTGTGGATGCCTATCAACTACCTCATTATTCAGTCGATCCGATCTTACGGAACGTTCTATGGCGATAACCTGCTTGTGGAATGCCCAACTGGTTCAGGCAACCTGATGAATCTTTGCGATGTGGCAGATGAACTGACACGAAGAGTGATCAGTTTATTCGAAAGTTCCAGCGAAGGCAAGAGAAACATCTATGGAGAATACAACTGGTTTTATCAGCAGCCGGGCAATGAAAACCTCGTGTTGTTCTATGAATACTTTCATGGAGATTCCGGAAAAGGACTTGGGGCAAATCACCAGACGGGGTGGACAGCACTTGTGGCAGAACTAATCAGTGAATATTATGGGAGAAAGGATTGTTAGTCCCATGTGATCCATCATTGCGGAGAATGTAGTTCTCACTCACACGATGAGGTTGTCGGGAAGCGGAGCAGGTTAAATAGCTGACCGGGCCGCTTTCGGGGGCTGGTTAGCAGTTTTAGTAACCTGGATGGTCCGCCATTGTTGCTGGATCGGTGACACTTCATCCAGCTCAGGATTTCCCTGCAACTGATCGCTTGTAAACACCTGCCGCGATTCATATATATAATTGAGCCCTACAAAGAAACATGCGGCGCCCAGGATCATATAACTTGTAACCTCGAACAAGTGACCCCTGCCACCACTTCCGGTTACAAAAAGATATCCTGCCAGGGCCATGCCCCCAAAACCCATAATGGCGAGAAGAAATCCTAAAACCCTCTTTTGCATGGAAATGTATTTTTGTCGATTATTGCAAACGTTGTGCCTTTCTTTTTACTAATCCAACGACCGGCTTCAGAATAGCAGAACTTGGTACAAAATTAACACAGAAGTTCGATCATATGGTTATTATTTTATATGCTATTGTTAACAGATGTGTATTTCGCTACTCAACTTTCTTGAGGGTATTAACATCCGAGGGTGCAACATTTTTATCCAACAAAAATTAATTTTTCCCATGATGAAACTCAATTGCCCAATTTGGTTCGTTGTTGTGCTGATGCTCTCCTGTGGCAACAACCCTTCAGATTCAGATCCGATCAATCCAAATACCGCAGCTACTTTAGCCACCGCCATACAACCCGGAGACTGTTACCAAATGATCATCAAAAAAGATACAGCACGATTAAGTTTTACACGAACTGGTGAGCTCTTAGAAGGATCACTGTCGTATCACCGGGAAGAGAAGGATAAGAACGATGGAACCTTCAGGGGACGTTTACTCAACGACAGTGTTCTGCTTGCTTCATACACCTTTAATTCTGAAGGAATAAAATCGGTGCGTGAATTGGTATTCAAGATCCGCGACAGCATCCTGCTTCAGGGTTATGGAGAAGAATATCAGCGACACGATTCGGCCTTTCTGAGGGCTCCTGGTTTTGCTGTTTTCGACACGAAGAATCCGTTTCTCCGGGGGTGTAAATGATCCCGGTTTTCTGTTTTACCTTACGAAATGGGGGTCTTTTTTTCAATCATCAAGGCAACTTATGGATCAGCATAATTTCTTATTCCAGGCCATGATATACCTGGGGGCATCGGTAGTTATGGTGCCCATCTCAAAAAAACTCGGCCTCGGCTCGGTACTGGGTTACCTGCTTGCCGGTGTCGTCATTGGTCCTGCGGCCCTGGGTTTCATCGGAACCGAGGGTGAAGACATCATGCATTTCGCAGAGTTTGGCGTTGTGATGATGTTGTTTATCATCGGTCTTGAACTGGAGCCCAGGCTGCTCTGGAGGCTTCGAAAGTCGATTTTGGGCACCGGAGGTTTGCAGGTGGTGCTTACGGCAGGACTGGCAGGTGCCTTTTCCATGGCGTTTGACATGCCCTGGAAGGCGGCCATCGCGCTGGGGCTGATCCTCTCCCTGTCGTCAACCGCCATCGTTTTGCAAACCCTTGACGAAAAGGGACTGATGAAAAGCGCAGCCGGCCAGACTGCTTTTTCGGTGCTCTTATTCCAGGATATCGCAGTAATCCCCATGCTGGCGTTCTTCCCACTATTGAGCTCCGGCCAGTCTCAGCACGATCACTTCCTGGAACACGTCAATTCAGGGCTTGTCGCCGACCTTCCCGGCTGGGCGCACGCCCTGGTAGTGCTTGCTTCGGTTTCGTCGATCATCGTGGCCGGTCGTTTCCTGATCAGGCCGCTGTTCAGGATTATCGCGGCTACTGGTATCCGGGAGATATTCACCGCCACAGCGCTTCTACTGGTAGTCGGCATCGCGGTGCTGATGACCCAGGTGGGTCTGAGCCCCGCCCTGGGCACCTTCCTGGCGGGCGTAGTGTTGGCCAACAGCGAATACAAACATGAACTGGAAAGCGATATTGAGCCTTTCAAGGGATTGCTGCTCGGGTTGTTTTTTATCGCGGTTGGGGCTTCCATTAATTTCGAATTGATCATCAAGGATCCGCTGAATATACTTGGCATCGTGGCCATGCTCATGGTGGGCAAGGCCCTGGTTCTTTTTACCCTTGGCAAAGTAAGTCGTCTGAGAAAAGATCAGAATACGCTGTTTGCCCTCTCCCTTAGCCAGGTAGGCGAATTCGCTTTTGTATTATTCTCCTTTACCCGCCAGGAGGGCATACTCAGTAAGGAGATCGTTGATACCATGATGGCCGTGGTGGCGATCAGCATGGCCCTGACTCCGCTCATCATGCTGATCAACGACAAGCTCCTTCAGCCACACATGAAGTATGTTCCAGGTATCACCGAAAAGGAGCCGGATGTGATCAATGAAGACAACCCGGTGATCATCGCGGGGTTTGGGCATTTTGGCAACACGGTGGGTCGTTTCCTGAGGGCACACAATATTGGCACAACCATCCTGGACGTAGATTCCGAAAGGGTGGAGAACCTGCGCAGGCTGGGATTCAAAGTGCATTATGGTGATGCTTCGAGGCACGAACTGCTTGCGGCAGCGGGGGCCAACACGGCAAAAATGATCATTATCGCCCTGGAACCCTCAGTAAAAAGACTCGAGATGATCGAAACCATCAAAAAGCATTTTCCAAACCTAAGGATGTTTGTGCGGGCAGAAAACCGGTACGATGCCTACAAGCTGATGAATGCGGGGATGCTGCATGTTTACCGGGAAACCATCGACACCTCCATTCGTATGGGCGTTGATGTGATGAAGACCCTCGGTCTGAAACATTATACGGCCGTTCGCGCGGCAAGAAAATTCTTTCAGCTTGATGAGGCCAACCTGAAAAAACTAGCTGCCATCAATGACAATGAAGTGTATATAGAAACCGCGCGAACATATATGGAAGAACTGGAGAAGATGCTCAGGGCCGACATGGAGCAGAAAAGCGTAACCAAAACCAACACAAATCAAACCGGTGAACTGGAGGAAGACACCGGCGCTGCCATCAGTGCCTGACCGGGCATTAGGGCAAATAATGAATTTGGACGATGGATTTATAACCCTAATTTGCGTCCCCTTGGTGGCGACTTTAGAAGACCCCGAAGCAAATGATGGAAGATGTAACAGAACAGATAAAAATCCTTTTTGAGACGGCTATCCGGTCGCCACTGGAAGGCATTGACCGTATTCCACAAAGTGGCAGCGACAGGTACTATTTCCGGCTATATGGCAGGGAAGGATCCTACATCGCCACCTATGGGCGCAACATCAGGGAAAACCTGACCTTCCTTTATTTCACCAATCATTTTCTTTCCTGTGGTTGTCCAGTACCCCAAATCATCGCGGTGAACGAGGAGTCAACCATTTATATTCAGGAGGACCTCGGCGACGTTTCGCTGATGAACAAACTGGATACCCATGGCAAAAACCAGGAAGTATATGCGCTGTTCCAGTCTTCTCTCCGCCAGCTAGCTCACCTGCAGATCAGGGGAGATAGGAACCTGGATTACAGCAAATGCATTACCAGCAGTGAATTTGGCAAGCAGGCCATCATGAGCGACCTGCTTTATTTCAAATATTATTTTCTCGACACTCTGCAAATCCCCTATGACAAGGAAAAGCTCCTCAAAGAATTCGAGGAGTTGGCGGGTTATCTTGCCGACGCCGATCACAAATACTTCATGTTTCGTGATTTTCAGAGCCGCAATCTGATGGTCCAGGACGGAAAGATCAACTTCATCGACTACCAGGGAGGGATGAAAGGTGCCTTACAGTACGATGTGGCGTCCCTGCTGTGGCAGGCAAAAGCCGAGTTGTCTGAAGAATGGAAGACTTCCCTTCTTGAGTATTACATGGACTGCGTGGAACAGCAACTCGAAAAACAAATTGACCGAAAGAGATTTGTTGGCCGATACAATGGATATGTGCTGATCCGATTGTTGCAGGTGCTGGGCGCCTACGGTTTCCGCGGAATGTTTGAGCGCAAGGCGCATTTTCTCACCAGCATACCCCTGGGTATAAAAAACCTGAAGCGTTTCCTCGCCATGAAGAAAGAAGGCATTACTCTGCCCGAATTCGACTGGCTCCTGCAGGTGGTGGTGGAAGATGAGATTATCAGCCGCTTCGAAACTATTACAGCGGGCCCTGACACACCACTGACAGTAAGGATCACCAGTTTCTCCTACAAAAAAGGAATACCGGTTGACGCCTCCGGTAATGGAGGTGGCTTTGTCTTCGACTGCCGCGGCATTCTGAATCCCGGCAGAATGGAAGAATACAAAATTCTCACGGGCAGGGATAAGGCCGTACAGGATTATCTGGAACAGAAAACAAAAATCAATGAGTTTCTCGGGAGCGTCTATACCATTGTGGACATCTCCGTGGAAGATTACATCAAAAGAAGTTTCCACGACCTCCAGATCAGTTTTGGCTGCACGGGAGGCCAGCACCGAAGCGTATACGCAGCCGAAAACCTGGCAAGGCACCTCAAGAACAAGTTCAAGGTAAAAGTTGTCCTGGATCATCTGGAGCAGGAATCCAAAAACTGGATCAACGGATGATGCGATACTTCATCCCAATTTCTTCGAATTAAGTTCAGCATTATGTATTACCTGGTTTATGGATCTCTCTATCTCCTCTCACTGCTGCCACTGGGAATTCTTTATCTCATTTCCGATTTCGGCTGTTTCCTGTTATACCGTGTTTTCGGTTATAGGATACCGGTAGTAAGAAAAAACCTCATGATTGCCTTCCCCGATCTGACGGCGGAGGAACGGAAAGCCATAGAAAAAAAGTTTTATCACAATTTCACCGACAACTTCATCGAAACCCTGAAGTTGTTTTCGGGTGGGGCAGATTTCGCACTGAAACATTTCACAGCAGATGGTTCACTGATGGAAGAACAGTTCAGGAAGGGCCACAGGTGCCAGTTTCACCTGGGTCACAATTTCAACTGGGAACTTGCCAATGTGATGGTCCCAAGGATCTCTTCATACGAAATGCTGATGGTATACCTCCCTATCAGCAACCAGGTCTTCAACAGGGTGATGCTTAAGCTTAGGGCGATCAGTGGCAATCACATGCTGGCCGCGGGCAACCTCAAAAAAGAATTGTTTCCTTTTCGCAATACCACATATTTATTGGCACTGATTGCCGACCAGGTTCCCGGGGATGTTACGAAGGCCTACTGGCAGAATTTTTTTGGAAGGCCTACGCCATTTGTCTGGGGCCCTGAACGCGGAGCGGTAGTTGGCGGGCTGACTGTTTTTTTTGGGCATGTATTCAAAACAAAGCGCGGGCATTACCAGCTGGAATATGAAGTCATTACTGAAAATGCAGCTGAACTGCCAGAGGGTGAGTTGACAAGGCAGTATGCAAAATACCTGGAGCGAGCGATGCGCGCGCATCCGGACTGCTGGCTTTGGAGCCACAGGCGCTGGAAGCGTGACTGGAAACCGGAATATGAAAAACTCTGGATCGGGGAAGATCCGGTGCCTTCCCTGGAAGACAACAACAGCGTCTAGTACTTAATTCAACACACTGTTCTCCTTGACGATGGGAATGGTTTTTTGCTCTCTGATCTTTTCAAACCCACCTTCCACATTTCGCAGATTGTGAAATCCCTGCCGTTTGAACAGCGAGGCGGCGATCATGCTGCGATAGCCCGAACCGCAATAGAGGTAGATATTATAATTTTCTTCGAAGTCTGCCAGGGTTCCGGGGTCAGTCAATTCATCAAGCGGGATGTTGAGTGCTTTGTCGATATGGCCATCACCGAATTCTGTTTCGCGACGGACGTCTATAAGCACCAGGTTGGGATCGTGGGGGATATCCATGGCCAGTTCGTCGGGGTCAATGCTGATCACCAGGTCGAACTGTTCGCCCGCATTTCTCCAGGCTTCGAAGCCTCCCGCCAGAAAACCCTGGATCCGGGAGAAGCCCACCCTGGCAAGACGGACAATGGCTTCCTTCTCTTGTCCGGGATCGGTAACCAGGAGTACTGGTTTGTCGAAGGGCACAAGATTTCCGGCCCATTCCGCGAATCTTCCTTCGAGTCCGATATTGATTGAAGTAGGTATGAAGGAGGCGCTGAAAGCTTCTGGCTGACGGGTGTCAAGAATGATGGTGCCAGCATCTTTCATCGATTCTTTGAATGCGGTGACGTCGAGGGCACGAAGGCCGGCATCCAGCACACTGTCCAGTGTGTCATACCCTTCCTTATTGATTCGCGCATTGATTGGGAAATAATTGGGCGGCTGATTAAGGCCATAGGTAACCGCGGCGATAAAGGCCTCTCTATCTCCAATCTGCAATGCGTAATTCGTTTTTTTCTGTTCGCCGATGGTACTGTTGGTGTCGGGACCAAGATTTTTGCCACAGCTGCTGCCCTGGCCATGCGCGGGGTAAACAATCACCTCATCCTTAAGGGGCACGATGTGTCGCTGAAGTGAATCGTATAACATACCCGCCAATTCCTCCTGACTTAGGTTGCCGCTGCTCAGGTCCGGACGGCCCACATCGCCAACGAACAGGGTGTCGCCGGTGAACAAGGCATAATCTTGTCCGGACTCGTCTTTAAGGAGATAGCAACTCGATTCCAATGTGTGCCCCGGCGTGTGTAAAACCTTGAGGGTTAGCTTGCCAATACGGAATTCCTCACCATCAGTAGCCAGGTGGATGGAGAAATTCGTTTCGGTATCGGGACCATAGACTATTGGGGCATTAGTGGCCTTGTGAAGGTCGAGATGGCCGCTGACAAAATCAGCGTGAAAATGCGTTTCAAAAATGTATTTTATGGTAGCCTTTTTTTCCCGGGCGAGTTCCAGATAGGCGTCGATATCTCTAAGCGGATCAATTACAGCGGCTTCCCCATCGCTCTCAATAAAGTAGGCTGCTTCACTTAAACAACCAGTGTACAATTGCTTGACAAACATGGCTGCAATTTACAAAATTTTACTCTGTAAGGCTGTGCACGCATTTCATAATATCGTCAATGCGTTGATTATGAACTGAGTAATAGATAAATTTTCCATCCCGAGAGGTCTGCACGATGCCTGCCCTCCGGAGAATGGCCAGGTGCTGGGAGGCTACGGACTGCTCAAGCCTTAACTTGATGTAGATCTCGGTAACCGTAAGTTTCTTGTTCTCGTCGATCAGCTTAACGATCTGTTGACGGAGCCTGTGATTCAGCGCTCTCAGGATCATCGCCGCTTTCTTCAGATTCACAAAGTCGACCTTGACTGGAGCGCTGGTTTCATCGTCGGCATTCAGGATCATTGAATAGTTACTCGTTGGGTTCATTGCCACTTACCTTTTTGTCTAATCAATTTATAACCAATCTGCAAATTATAGTTCTAATTCGAAAACTGGTCACGTTTTTATTAAATCCGTTTGGTGTTTAACTAATTTATGGCCCTGGTGAAGGGGGGAATACGTATGCATTTTTTATATATGAAGGTTCAGCATAGGCCAGGTCCGCGAACCTCCTGCTGGTGAAATCGCGCTGAGCCATGCGGGCGATATGCGCCATTTCTACGTTTAGATCGCTATAAACAGCGTTGTGGTGAGGGCAAATTTTCCGCCACTTTTCAGTTCCATTGCCGGCGAAGATGAGTTTATGGGAAGATAAATACTTTTCATATGAGTGTTCATCCAACACAATCGCTGCAGGAGGCTCAACAATATTTCCATCGGGATCATATATGGCGGCAAAAACCTCCATCCGCCGGGCATCGATCATGGGGCAGATCAGGATGGGCAGGTCAATAGGTTGCCATTCTGCTTCACTTTGTGCTGAGGCCATCAGTTCCAGTGTATTGAGGGTGAGCAGGGGCAGGTCCAGCGCGAAGCAGAGCCCCTTGGCGGTCGACATCCCAACCCTAAGACCGGTGTACGAGCCGGGTCCGGCTACAACAGCAATGCCCTGAAGGTCGCGAAGCGAATGGCCGTTTTCCGCAAGCAGCTGCTGGATGGCGGTGTGTATCCATGATGCATGATCGACCTGCTTTTTGTTTGTCTTGCCAGCAATCACGTGCCCATTTTCCGAGAACACTATGGAGGCCTGTTCAAGCGAGGTGTCTATGCATAGTAGCAGGGTCATGTCTTGTGTTTGACTCCGGCCAACGATTTTTCCAGCGCATCCACCTCATATTTTACTCGCAGCGGCCATGCATTGATCCGGATAAAAGACGGCAGGAAGTCCCAGTGAGTATGGCTGACAGGGCTAACAAGCACCGGCTTGGGAAGGAGTTTGGTGAGTCCTGCGATTCTCTCCCGTTCGTAGTCGAATTGCAGGTCGATGAACAAATCAGCTTCAATGATCAGCAAGGAGCGCAGCGAGTCGGCCCAGATAAATTCATGGAGGCCGCTCCATTTTTCCTTCTGAATAGATTCTTTTTGTTGCCGGCTGGCCAGAACAGCTATCTGCATGAACCTGAAATTTTAGCAAAGAAACTCTTTTACAGCTCAGGTTGCTATTTTTGCCTCATGGAAAAAAAGATCATCAACACAAAGGAAGCTCCCGCTCCTATTGGGCCATACAGCCAGGCCGTGCAGACGGGGTCATTGTTGTTCGTTTCCGGTCAGGTGGCTATCGATCCCAAAACCGGGGACCTGGACAATGCTAACATCAATGCGGAGGCCCAACGGGTGATGATGAACCTGCAGGCTCTCCTTCACGAGGCACAGATGGATTTCAGCAATGTGATCAAGACCACCATTTTTTTGAGTGATATGGCATTGTTCGCTCCGGTCAATGAAGTATATAGTGGGTATTTCACAGGCGACTATCCCGCCCGGGAAACCGTGGCGGTAAAGGGCCTGCCGAAGAATGCGAATGTAGAGATAAGCGTGATTGCGGGTCGATGATATTTGTTTCACGCTAAGAATACGCCATGCACTGCCTGCGGCAGTGTGCGCCAAGTCCGCGAAGAATCATATCACTTGCGACTTTGCGTCCTGCCCGAAGGGCAGGCTTCGTTTTCTTTGCGTGAAATTCTTTTAAACTATCACCCCCAGCGACTTCCCAATCCTGGTAAATGCCTGCACTGCCCTTTCGAGATGCGCGCGCTCGTGGGCCGCACTGATCTGCACACGGATCCTGGCCTTGCCTTTGGGTACAACGGGAAAGAAGAAGCCAATTACATAAATCCCCTCATCCAACAGGGCTGCTGCAAATTCCTGGGCGATGACCGCTTCATACAACATAATGGGCACAATGGGGTGATCGCTCTGGGCGATCTCGAACCCAGCTTCGGTCATCGCCTTGCGAAAATACCGGGTGTTCGCTTCCAGTTTATCACGCAGTTCGGTAGTTTCACTCAATAGGTCAAAAACCGCGATGCTTGCCCCGACAATTGAAGGAGCCAGCGTGTTGGAGAACAGGTAGGGCCTCGAACGCTGCCGGAGCAATTCAATCACCTCTTTCTTTCCACTGGTGAATCCTCCCGAAGCACCACCCAGCGCCTTGCCCAGGGTACCGGTGATTAGATCCATCCTCCCAACCACACCCCGATACTCGTGGGTGCCGCGGCCGGTTTTGCCCAGGAAACCAGTGGAATGACATTCGTCCGACATGACGATAGCATCGTATTTGTCGGCCAGGTCGCAGATCTTGTCCAGCTGCGCAATGGTGCCATCCATGCTGAATGATCCGTCTGTTACTATAACGCGGCTTCTTAACGCCGCCGCAGCCTTTAGCTGGACCTCCAGGTCGGTCATGTCGTTGTGCTTATACCGGAAACGATGCGCCTTGCATAGCCTGACACCGTCGATGATGGAGGCATGATTCAGCTCGTCGGAGATGATTGCATCCTGTTCCCCGAACAACGGCTCAAAAACGCCCCCATTGGCGTCGAAGGCCGCGGCATAGAGAATCGTGTCTTCTGTGCCCAGGAAGGCCGAAATTTTCGATTCCAGGGTCTTGTGAATGTCCTGCGTACCACAGATAAACCGGACGCTGCTCATCCCGAACCCCCTTTCCTGAAGCGTGCGCGCCGCTGACTCCAGCACGCGGGGATGGTCGGACAGGCCCAGGTAGTTATTGGCGCAGAAATTCAGAACCTGTTTGCCATTGACCGTGATCTCGGCCCCCTGGGGAGAGGCAATGACCCGTTCGGACTTGTAAAGCCCCGCTTTGCGGATCTCCTGGAGTTCGGCCCCGACCCTTGCCGCGAATTTGCTGTTCATAACTGCATGTTTCGGGCAAAAATAAGGAATGCCCCCTTGCAGAAAATTCATTAGCAGGTGTAACATTCCGGACCCCCCTGGCGTATAATAGAGGGATAGCTGCTAATTTTATCCGGAACTGCGACTGTTTTTATGACCGAAAAAGAGTTCAATCAATGTGTTACCGACCATGCCGATGGGGTCTTCAGGTTCATCCTGAAAAACCTGAGGCATGTGGAGGATGCGAGGGATGTGGTGCAGTCGGCATTTGAAAAAATGTGGATGAATCGTGAAACGGTAGACGGCACAAGGGGGAAATCATTTCTTTTCACAGTTGCTTACCACCAGATGATCGACCAGATCAGGAAGAAAAAGATGGTGATAGTGAACGAAGAATTGGCAGTTGAAAGAACGACAGACGCCAGATCGGGCCAGGAAACCAGGAAGATCCTTGAAAAGGCACTCTACCGCTTAAATGAAACACAAAGATCGCTGGTGATGTTGAAAGATTATGAGGGCTATTCATATGAGGAGATCGCTGAGATAACCGGGCTTAATGCAAGTCAGGTGAAGGTTTACCTCCACCGGGCACGGCAACAACTGAAATCATTCCTGGGCAGCCCTGAAAACATTCTTGAATCGTGAAGAACTTACAACTATGGAATTGACAAGAAAAACATACGAAGAGTACTTCCTGCTTTATGTCGACAACGAGCTTAGCGCAGCTGAACGGCATGGAGTTGAAAGATTTATTCATGACAATCCAGACCTGGCACAAGAACTTGATGCACTCAAGACTGCTGTGCTGACCCTACCAGAAGAAGTTCGTTTTGAAAATAAGGATATCCTCTTCCGCAAAGAAAATAAGGAAGCGGTCGTCCTGAGTTTTGCCTGGTGGCGGATGGCCGCGGCTGCTGTTGTGCTGCTATTCCTGGGAACCGCTGTGTGGATGTTCGTGAACCTGGGCCAAACCAGGGATCGTTCCCTCGCCGTTACAGGTCAAAAGAAAAATGACAACACCAAACAAGCTACTACTACTGCCGACACCGGTACTGATGGAAAAATTGCCACCACAATAACAGAAGTGGAGAAAAAACAAAACAACTCCGGCATCGCTGACCTGAACAAACCCGCTATTAAAAACAATTCATCAAATAAATCGGTTGCTCCTCACCGTGATGACCAGGCCGACGTTAAGGCGCTCGTTCATACCAAGAAAAACAGACCCGCCGCGCAGCGTGTTGCTTCTAAACTCATCGAGCGGGCTACTGCAGAACCTTCGGCCGACAGCGATCTGGCGACCACAGCCGAACCCAGCACCCTGAAACCCCTTTCCGATTCAAAACTTGTTGCCGCTACCGACCCGCTGGCCAGTCATAACAGCACCGGCATGGCCCTTCCGGTTTCAGGCCGAAAACTTGATCCTGTGGAAAACAGGCAAGTTAATAAAGGAGAATTTTATGCGGCCCAGCCGCAACGCAGCAATGTGATCTACGTAGCTAATACGGCCATCAATAAAAGTGCTCTGCGTGGCGTATTCCGAAAGGCTTCCCGCCTCTTCGAAAGAGTGGCCACACTGAATGCACCTGAGCCAACGAACGAGGTAGCCATGCTAAAACAATAATGAAACCAGCTTAAATTAAAATTACCCAGATGAAAAAATTATTGATGTTCACAGGTGCGCTCTGCCTTGTGGTGACCGGTTTTTGCCAGGAAGACAGCTCAAAATCCTTAACCATCACGTCCGACACTGTAAATTTCCACTCCGCGGATACGATCGCCCCGGGCCGCGACACGCTGAGGGTCGGAAACATGATTATTATAAAAGACAGGAAGTCAAGAAGCGGAGGTGACCGCGAGATCACTTTCAACAGCCAGCCGAGCAACCAGAATGTCCAGACGACTTACCTGCAGTTGGACCTCGGATTCAGCGCAGTAAACGACAAAACCAATTATCCGGCCGCTATTGCCGCCGGTTTGCTACCTCCCGGAGCCAATGAAGAATGGTTTGACCAGCGCGGTTTCAAATCAAGGTCGGTAGGCATCTGGATCTTCAACCAGAAAATCAACATGATCAAGCACGTGGTCAATTTCAAATATGGCGTGGGTCTGGAACTGAATAATTACCGTTACCGTGAACCCATATTGTTCCAGAGGATGAATCCACCGCTGGTGATCATGACCACGAATACTTACAAGAAAAATAAACTGGCTGCGGACTATTTTACCATTCCGCTTATGCTAAACTTCAACATCAACCCTTACGGTCAGCATATCTTCGACCTCAGCGCAGGCATCAGCGCAGGTTATCTCTATGCTTCACGACAGAAAACAAAATTCAACGGGGACAAACAAAAGACCAGAGACGACTTTGAATTGAGGAAAATAAAAATGGCCTATGTCGCCGAGGTTGGACTTGGGCCGATCAAGATCTATGGCTCCTATGCCTTTAAATCTATGTTCAAAAACACATTAGACCAGGTGCCGTATACGTTTGGGCTGAGGCTGGGGAATTTTAGGTAAGTTAAAAATGAAAAATAAAAAATTAAAAATGCTACAGTGCGCTACCAAGATTGTTTTGTAAATGTGTTCCAATCTCTAAGCAACGTGGCATTATAGGATTTTTAATTTTTCATTTTTAATTTTTCATTTTCTATTAATCAGGTACGCACCTCCAAGCAGGAACAGCACGCCCAGCAGTTTTCTTGCATTGATCGCGTTAACCGGGAGTCCGAGTATTCCAAAATGATCCATCAGCATGGCCGTGAGCAACTGGCCAAAGATCAGTAACATGAACATATTCGCCGCACCGATCTGGCTCACCGAGAAAAGGGTAACGAACACCACAAAAACACCCAGCAGCCCTCCCGCATACTTGTACCAGGTGATCGTACTGTACAGATTCAGGGCCGGCATCTCACCGCGGGAAAATGCGAGGATGATGGCCAATGCGATGGTGCCCGATAGAAAAGAAATAAAAGCCGCTACCAATGGATGCTGAATGGCCATCCGGAGCTGGCTGTTAATGCCCGACTGGATGGCAATAGCAACACCCGCCATCAAAGGCAACATATAATAAAAATATTTCATCGCTAATGAGTAATAATGAGTTACAAACATCGGCATTGTTAAACTTTTCCACAAGATTTTGATCAACGCCAATACTTATTAATTTAGCCGGCAACAACAGATTCTTTTCACAGACTAAACTCTTTTCGCTACAGACGGTCTTTACATAAAATTGGTTTATGAATACAAGACTGTATCCCGGAGTCTTTCTTCTGGGTTTGTTCGCGCTACTTTCCTTTCGCACTGATGACAGTTTTGTTGCCTCCCGAAGAACAGCTGAAGAACTTCCGGTAGGTACAGTATACATTATCGTAGACAAATCCGATTACGAATTAAGCGTGTATGACGACCAGGGTTGGTATGCCACTTATCCGGTTGTATTCGGAAGCAAATCACTTGGTGACAAAATGATGGAGGGCGACCGTCGAACGCCGGAGGGAAATTTTAAAATCCTTAGTAAGAAGCCTCACGAGCGATGGAACAAGATGTTACTGCTGGACTATCCCAACAAGGAAAGCTGGGAAAAATTCAAACGCCGGAAGTCCGAGGGGCTAATACCTAAATCAGCGAGGATCGGCGGAGGCATAGCACTTCATGGCACCTGGCCGCACGATAATATAGTGGTCGATGATTTTACCAACTGGACCCAGGGCTGCGTGTCTCTTCGCAATGAAGACATTGATGAAATCTGCGAATACGTGAAGCCGGGGGTGAAGGTTATTATCAGGAAATAGACTCCCCTCACACCTTCCCTTTCCTTATATCGTCTACCACGCCCGGATCGAGCAGAGTACTGGTATCTCCGAGTTTTTCCATTTCCCCTTCTGCGATCTTGCGGAGGATCCTTCGCATGATCTTGCCGCTTCGGGTTTTTGGAAGCCCATTCACAAATTGAATTTTATCAGGTTTGGCAATCGGACCGATGATCCTTGAAACGGTAGCCGATATGTCGCCCCTCGTCAATTGCTGGTCTTCGTGATCGCCCATAACGATCACAAAAGCATAGATTCCCTGTCCTTTAATATCGTGTGGGAAGCCAACCACCGCGCTTTCTACAACTCCCGTGTGCATGTTGATGGCATTTTCAACTTCGGCTGTGCCTATCCGATGGCCGCTGACATTCAGCACGTCATCCACTCTTCCCGTGATCCGGTAGTTACCCTCTTCATCACGCAGGCAACCGTCGCCGGTAAAATACAGGTCATCATATGCGGCAAAATAATTTATGCGGCAGCGTTCGTGATCGCCGTAGGTCGTCCTCAGCATGCCCGGCCAGGGAAATCGGATGCAGAGATTTCCGCTCACCCCGTTGCCTTCCATTATCTTTCCTTTTTCATCTACCAAAACGGGTTGAATACCGGGCAGGGGCAGTGTCGCAAAAGAAGGCTTGGATCGAGTTATTCCTGCCAGGTTTGAGATCATTATACCTCCTGTTTCAGTTTGCCACCAGGTGTCAACTATGGGGCATTTCTTCTTTCCGATATGTTCATCATACCAATGCCAGGCTTCTTCGTTGATCGGCTCTCCGACGGTGCCAAGGACCTTTAAGGAGCGGAGGTCACTTTTATCAATAATGTCGGTGCCATAACTCATCAGCGACCGGATTGCCGTGGGCGCGGTATAGAGGATATTCACCCTGTGTTTTTCGGCGATCTGCCAAAATCTTCCGTGATCGGGCCAGGTGGGAATCCCCTCGAAAATGACCGTCGTTGCGCCCGCACTCAGGGGACCATAAACTATATAACTGTGACCGGTAATCCATCCGATATCTGCAGTACAGAAGTGCACTTGACCCGGCTGGTACTGAAACACGTTCAGGAACGTATAATTGCAAAAGATCATATACCCCGCGCAGGTATGCACTACTCCCTTGGGCTTGCCGGTAGAACCCGAAGTATAAAGGATGAAAAGCATGTCTTCGGCATCCATTTCTTCCGCCGGACAGTCTGGGTTGCCTTGTTCCTCCACCTTTCTGATCTCATCCTCCCACCAAAGGTCCCTGCCGCTGATCATGCTCACGGGTGTCTCAGTACGAGTCAGCACGATAACCGTTTCCACAAAGGAGCATCTTTCCAGAGCGTCGTCGATCACCGATTTCAACGGAATCTCTTTGCCACCACGATAGGCTCCATCACAAGTAATAACGAAACGTGCCTGGGCGTCCTCCAGCCTGTCTGCAATACTGTGTGCGCTGAATCCGCCGAAAACAACCGAATGGATGGCCCCGATCCTGGCGCATGCGAGAACGGCAATCATGAGTTCCGGAACCATGCCCATGTAAACACAGACCCTGTCGCCCTTTCTCACCCCATTGTTCTTCAGCACATTGCCAAATTGCTTCACCTTGTGCAGGAGTTCGCTATAAGTAAGGGTCCGGTGGGCTTCACCCGGATTGTTGGACTCCCAGACCAGGGCGGGGCTGTCACCCAACAGGGCGATGTGTCGGTCCAGACAATTTTCGGTGATGTTGAGCTTGCCACCTTCGAACCATTTTATTTTGGGTTCCCGAAAATTCCAGCTGAGGACCTTCTCCCAAGGCTTTTTCCAGAGAAATTGGGAGGCAATTTCAGCCCAAAACCCCTCGGGGTCCGCAACACTTTTAGCATAATCACGTTGATACTGTTCGAGACTGCTGACTTGGTAAGAAACTGGCATGCACCGTAAATTTGAAACTTAAAAGTACTGCACGTACATCATGAAATTGTTAAAAAAAATTAAATGAATTCCCTAAACGGCGTTCCAAAACTATATTTGCAGACTAATGAGAAAAATTAAAAAGATCGGAACAGGCGCACCTGCAGGGAAAATTATCTCGGCAGTGATGCTTATCTGCTGCCTGATCTTTCTTACTTCACTCAATTATTTTGTCTACCCCTCTACGGATTCTGAATGCCAGGCTTCATCGTTGACGGATAAATCCGAAGACTCGGGCAGCAAGCCTGATCCTTCAGGTCCTACAGAAGAAAAATCTGGCAACACAGGATTTTCCATACTGGAAGAATTTCTGCATGAGAATCATCCCATTCTGAATTTCGAAATTTTAAATCAGCAATACCAGCACCAGGTAGCTGAAGCCGACAAGATTCCCGTCTTTCACGGCGACCTCGTTTCTCCCCCTCCAAAAGCGTAAGCCCGCAGCAAGCTTTAGCATGCCCGGCCCGTAAGGGCAATGGCACCTCATTGAATCGATCGATTTAAACAGGGCCGGTTCACTTCAAAACATCTTTAACGGTTGCAGCCTCGGACTTGATTCTATGTCCGTAAAGGCCGCAATACGTCGCATTCACTAAAACCAACATCAGTGTCCAAATCTCCAAATTATTTTAAATCTTTACTATCCGATCTGCCTTCTTCCATCGTTGTTTTTCTGGTAGCCCTTCCACTTTGCCTGGGAATAGCTCTGGGATCAAATGCTCCACTGTTCTCAGGAATCATTGCCGGGGTGGTCGGCGGAATCCTGGTGGGCGCACTGAGCGGCTCCCAATTAAGTGTCAGTGGCCCTGCGGCCGGACTTACTGCCATCGTAATAGTGGCCATCGGGAAACTTCAGGTCTATGAAGCCTTCCTGCTCGCCGTAATTATCGGCGGGATATTGCAGATCGTCCTGGGATTTCTGAAAGCAGGAGTACTTGGAGAATACATCCCGTCGAGCGTAATAAAGGGAATGCTGGCAGCCATCGGGTTAATTCTCATTCTGAAACAATTACCGCATCTTGTTGGATACAATATGGACTTTTCCGGTGACGAATCATTCGAGCAGAAGGACGGAGAAAATACCATCACCGAGATCGCTGCTTCGTTCGGTAAAATCCTGCCCGCGGCGGCTCTCATCGGGGTATTGTCGATACTTATCCAAATTGTCTGGGACAAATACCTGGTGAAGCTGGGCAAATTCTTTGTGGTCTTTCCTTCGCCACTGGTCGTAGTAGGCGCAGGCGTAGCCATTAATGCTGTAATGATTGCAAACGGCTCGCCCTATGCGCTCACACCCAACCATCTGGTGAATATTCCCGTTGCGAAATCTCTGGAAGAATTCGGCTCCTTTTTTATGTTCCCCGATTTTTCGCAGCTTGGAAATTTTACCGTGTGGACGACTGGGATCACACTGGCCCTGGTTGCCAGCCTGGAGACATTGCTGAATATACAGGCCAGCGATGAATTGGATTCATTTCATCGAGTGACCCCCACCGGTAGAGAGCTGAAGGCACAGGGCGTGGGCAACCTCGTTTCCGGTCTGATAGGCGGGCTGCCGGTTACTTCCGTGATCGTAAGAACGTCCGCCAATGTGAACGCCGGCGCCAAAACAAAAATGTCGACCATACTTCACGGATGCATGCTTCTGGTGTCTGTGGCTTTTATTCCCGCAATACTGAACCAGATACCGCTTTCCGCACTCGCAGGTATTCTGATCTACACGGGTTATAAACTGGCCAAGCCAAAAATTTTCAGAGAGTTTTATAAGAAGGGAATGATCCAGTTCCTTCCTTTCGTAATTACCATTCTCGCCATCCTGTTCACCGACCTGCTGATCGGAATATTCATCGGTTGTGCCGCCGGCCTGTTTTTTGTCATGAGAAGCAATTTCAAATCGGCCGTTTTTGTAGTGCACGATAACAATAAATATCTGTTCAGGCTGAGAAAGGACGTGTCCTTCCTGAATAAACCCATCATCAAATTTAAACTTGAAGAAGTACCGGCGGATTCGTATGTACTTATCGATGCTGCAAGGGCTGATTTCATAGACGGAGACGTGATAGAGGTGATTGAAGACTTTATGAAACACGCTCACCTGAGTAACATCAAGGTTGAATTAAAGAAGAGCCTGTATAAGGATCAGGGCTTTTCACAACCTGCAAACATTTTTAAACCTGGCAAAACTTTGATACATGAAAGCGTATGAGAAACTATTACTGGAAAACAAAGCATGGGCTGCTGAGCAACTTCTTGACGATCCCGATTTTTTCAAGAGGCTGGCCAATGTACAGTCGCCGGAATTTTTGTGGATCGGCTGTAGTGACAGCCGCGTGCCGTCCAATGTGATCACCGGCACATTGCCCGGTGAGATATTTGTACATCGCAATATTGCCAACCTTGTGGTGCCGGATGACGTTAACCTGCTGAGTGTTTTACATTACGCGGTTACATACCTTAAGGTAAAACACGTGATTGTTTGCGGTCATTATGGTTGTGGTGGCGTGAAAGCCGCCGCCGGCAATGATTCCTATGGTATCCTGGATGGCTGGCTGGGCAATATCAAGAATGTGCTGAGGGAAAACCAAAGGGAGTTAGACGCCATCATTCCTGCGGATCAAAGGCTGGATCGTCTCGCTGAACTTAGTGTGGAGCAGCAGGTGCGCAATATTGCCGACACGACCATCATACGAGATGCATGGCTAGCCGGACAGCGCCCGGAATTACATGGCTGGATATATGGAATGAAGGATGGATTACTCAAACAGCTCGTGCATGTGCTGCCGACTGTTAAAGAACCCGAGTACACGTTGCTTTAGCAACGAAATTAAAAATCAAAAATAAAAAATTAAAAAGAAAGGCAATTCTGAGTTTGATCTGCTGTGACAGATGATTAAGGTTTCTAACTCAGGCTTTCTTATTTTTGATTTTTAATTTTTCATTTTTAATTTCCTGAATGTCTATTGCAGTAAACCAGCTCACTAAAATCTATGGCACGCAGAAAGCGACGGATAAGGTGAGCTTCCATGTAGACAAAGGCGAAATTGTAGGATTTCTGGGACCAAATGGCGCAGGGAAGTCTACCACCATGAAGCTGATCACTGGCTACCTGCTGCCCGATGCAGGCAGCACAGTCGTTAGTGGAATCAATGTTCAGCAGGAACCGCTTGAAGCCAAAAGAAAAATCGGCTACCTGCCGGAGGCGAACCCGCTCTATCAGGACATGTTCGTCAGGGAATACCTCGGCTTCATTGCAGATGCCCATGGTATATCCAATAAAAAGAAGAGGATCAACGACATCATTGAAACCGTAGGCCTCAGCATTGAGAGCGGGAAACGTACCGGCCAGCTTTCCAAGGGTTACAAACAGCGGGTCGGGCTCGCCGCAGCCCTGCTTCACGACCCCGAGGTGCTGATCCTGGACGAACCCACCACCGGTCTCGACCCAAACCAGATCATTGAGATCCGCGAACTGATCCGCCGGCTCGGGCAAAACAAAACCGTCCTCTTCTCCTCACACATTCTACAGGAAGTGGAGGCGCTCTGCAAAAGAGTAGTGATCATCAACAAGGGCAGGATAGTCGCCGACGACAATCTTCAAAATCTTCAGAAACAAAGTACAGGCAGTCAATATGTGCAGGTCGTTTTCCAGGGCAACCCCTCCACTGAAATTTTGCAGGGATTGAGCGCGGTGGCTAAATTGGAGATGATCGACCCCGCCCAATTTCGGTTTTATACCGAAAGCGCGGAGTTGCTCCGAAAAGAACTTCTGGAACTGTCTTTGCGACATAACCTGAATATAGTTTCTTTGCAGTCCGGTGAACAGAGCCTGGAAGGGATATTCCGGGAACTGACCTCGACACCGTCAGACCTCAATAATAAAACGTAAACATCAACCCAGTATGAGTTATATCGCAGAGATATTCGCAAGACAGATCCTCGACAGCCGCGGAAATCCAACAGTAGAAGTAGAAGTGATAACAGACGAAGAAATCATCGGCCGCGCCGCTGTTCCAAGCGGAGCAAGCACCGGCATTCATGAGGCGGTTGAACTCAGGGACAACGACAAAAAAGTTTATGGTGGCAAGGGGGTACTGAAAGCTGTTGAAAACGTAAACACACTGATTGCCGACAAACTCGTGGGCTGGGAAGTTGCAGACCAGGCAGGTCTTGACCAGGCCATGCTGGAACTGGACGGTACTCCGAATAAATCCAAACTGGGCGCCAATGCCATACTGGCCGTAAGCATGGCCGCAGCGAAAGCCGCAGCGCAGGAAGCCGGGCTGCCCCTGTTCCGGTACATTGGAGGAACGAACGCGCGCACCCTGCCCGTTCCCATGATGAACATCCTTAATGGCGGGGCACATGCGGATAATAAAATCGACTTCCAGGAATTTATGGTGATGCCCATTGGTGCCGCCAATTTTAGCGAGGGACTGCGCTGGGGTGTTGAGATCTTCCATGCACTCAAAACTGTATTGAAGAAGAAAGGATACAGCACCAACGTCGGCGACGAAGGCGGATTTGCTCCCGACATTCAAAGCAATGACGAAGCGATCGACACCGTAATGACGGCTATAAATGCAGCGGGCTTCAAACCGGGATCTGAAGTGTCCATAGCACTGGATCCGGCCGTGAGCGAGATGTATGATGCAAAATCGAAAGAATACCATTTCCATAAATCCGATGGCCGCAAACTAGCCGCTGAAAAAATGGTCGATTTTTGGGCCAACTGGGCGAAAAATTATCCAATCGTGTCTATCGAAGACGGGATGGCAGAAGATGACTGGGCGGGCTGGAAACTACTGACCGACACTCTCGGAAAGACGGTTCAGCTGGTGGGTGACGACCTGTTTGTGACCAATGTAGAAAGACTCCAGCAGGGCATCGATAAGGGCGTGGGTAACGGGTTACTCGTAAAAGTAAACCAGATCGGATCCATCACCGAAACCATCAATGCGGTGACCCTGGCACAGCGTAATGGCTACAATACCATCATGAGCCACCGCAGTGGCGAAACGGAAGACACCACCATTGCCGACCTTGCAGTAGCCCTCAACTGCGGACAGATAAAAACAGGTTCCGCATCCCGCACCGACAGGATCGCCAAATACAACCAATTGATACGTATTGAAGAAATGCTTGATACAAATGGCATTTATCTCCAGGGAAAAATTAAATTTGGGAAATAAATCCTCAAACCTTTACCGATGACGATCCCTCCGATCCTAAAGAATAAATACGTACTGACCCTGGGCGCTTTCGTGATCTGGATGGCGTTTTTTGATGACAGGGACCTGGTTACCACCCATTTCAAACACCGGGAGGAGCTCAAACGACTTGAAATGGGGCGGGCTTATTATCAGGAGGAGATCGCCAGAACCCGCCAGGAACTGCAGGATCTTAAATCTAACCCTGCGGTCCTGGAAAAATACGCCCGGGAGAAATACCGCATGAAAAAAGATAATGAGGATATCTTCATCGTTCCGCTATAATTCTTTCCTCATTTTCACGTAGATTAGCCGTCCGCCGCAAGGTAAGGTGCCGTTTATCCATGCGCATTGCCTTTCAGCGGACATTTCTGCCTTCAGGCAGGTTTCAGCGGTTTCCGGGGGGTTAATACAATAAGTTGAATCTCATCTTCGTTTATTACCCGGACGGACTCCGAAATTGACTCTTTCGGATTATTAGGACATAAATGGACGCTTATGACATTACTCTTTACACCAGAGGAACTTGTACAATATTTGTATAACGAAACCTCGCCTGAGCGGACTGCTGATATTGACGCAGCTCTCCAACAAGATTGGGCTCTACGCGAAAAACTGGAGGTTTTTCAAAATTCAATGCAATCGCTGAACCGGAATCTGGAATCACCACGCACCGAAGTCGTGATGAACATTCTCAATTACGCCAGGGATACCGTTAGCGAATCAATGCATCACTGAAGCTCAACTGTTCGTTTTTTTGACCGTACATTCGAACTCCTTAAGTGGAAGAATGACCCGCAAAGAGCGATTCAGTTTTGTTATTGACTATTTCCAGGAACATGCTCCCCTGGCAGAAACGGAACTCATTTATGAGGATCCTTTTCAGCTACTCGTTGCCGTTATATTGTCGGCACAGTGCACAGATAAGCGGGTGAATTTAACCACACCGGCGATCTTTGACAAGTACCCCGATGCCGAGGCACTTTCCAAAGCGACCTATGATGATTTGTTCTCACTGATTAAAAGCATATCATATCCCGGCAATAAAACCAGGCACCTGATGGGAATGGGCTCGATGCTGACGGATAAATTCGGAGGCAGGGTTCCTTTAACCGTTGAAGAACTGATGCAATTGCCGGGAGTAGGAAGAAAGACTGCAAACGTAATCACCTCAGTGATCGATCAGCAGCCAAACCTGGCGGTAGACACCCATGTATTCCGTGTATCGGCGAGGATTGGGCTTTCTAACAAGGCGAAAACCCCACTTGCCACAGAGAAGCAGCTGCTCCCTTACATCCCTCCACACCTTGTTCATCTCTTTCATCACTGGATCATTCTCCATGGAAGATATGTTTGCGTCGCACGCAATCCCAAATGCAATATCTGCGGACTAAGGCCGGTATGCGCCTATTATCATAAAAATTTTGGGAGGGAGATTACGGAGAGAATTGAAGGCTAAGGTAGACTTCTCTAACTTTCATAATCCGCCATCAGTTCCCTGATCTTCACTATCATTTCTGTTTTGGTGATGGGCACACCCATGATCTTGTTGTAAGCCTTTGCATCAACCAGGAATTGATCCCGGATGATCTTGATCAGCTGTCCATTGTTTATTTCAGGAACCAGGACCTGGTCGAAACCAGAAATGATGGTCCCAAGATTGCGGGGGAAAGGCCGCAAATAACGAAGGTGGGCATGACTAACACTGATACCCTCAAGTAACAGTTCCGCAACCGCAGATTTGATCGCACCATAGGTGCTGCCCCATCCGAGGATCAGTAATTTACCCTTCTCGGGGCCATTGTCCAGCTTCTGCAAAGGAATATGGTCCGCGATTTTGTCCACTTTTTCCTGCCTGAGCTTAACCATCAGCTGGTGATTTTCGGGGTCATAACTGATGTTTCCAGTGACATTCTCCTTCTCAAGACCGCCAATGCGATGCTCGAGTCCTTTTGTACCCGGTATTGCCCAGGGCCTGGCCAGCTTTTCATCCCGCAGATAGGGCTGGAATTTCTCCTCATGATGACCCAGCTGGGTTTTGAAATTGGTGGTAATCGGATGAAGGTCCGCAGTCTTTGGAAATTTCCAGGGTTCGGCACCATTGGCAATATATCCGTCGCTGAGAAAAATTACAGGTGTCATGTGTTCCACGGAAATACGCACCGCCTCATACACCGCATGAAAACAATCACTCGGCGTGGAGGCCGACACGATGGGCATCGGACATTCACCATTTCTGCCATAATAGGCTTGCAGCAGGTCGCTCTGCTCCGTTTTTGTGGGCAGCCCTGTTGAGGGTCCACCCCTTTGAATATTGCAGATGATCAAAGGAATTTCAAGCATCACCGCCAACCCCATGGCTTCAGCCTTAAGGGCCATGCCCGGACCAGAGGTAGTGGTCACTCCGAGCGAGCCTCCATAACTGGCACCAATAGCCGAAGTAATGGCAGCAATTTCATCCTCGGCCTGGAAGGTGCGTACGCCGAAACCTTTATGCCGGCTGAGTTCGTGCAACACGTCGGATGCCGGGGTAATGGGATAGGATCCAAGAAACAGCGAAATCCCGCTCACCTGCGAGGCAGCTATCAGCCCATAGGAAAGCGCCTGGTTACCCATGATGGAACGGTAAACACCGGGTTCCATCTTCGCCTTCTCCACCTTGAAACGAGTGGTGAAGGTTTCGGTAGTGTCGCCATAATTATATCCAGCCTGCAGCACCTTGATATTACTCTCCATGATCTCGGGCTTCCTGCCGAATTTATCACGCAGAAAGCCCAGTGTGCTTTCCATGTCACGATTGTACATCCAGTATAGAAACCCAAGGACAAACATATTTTTTGCCCGGTCTTTTTCTTTCACGCCCAGGGGAATATCCTTTAGCGCCTCCCTGGTCATTTTCGTCACATCCATCCTGATCACCTCATAGGAACCAAGGCTTTCGTCAAGCAGTGGATTTACGCCGTCCGGGTAGTTAGCAAGGCGAAGATTCTTCTGGTCGAAGCCATCGGTGTTGGCAATGACCCTGCCTCCTTTTTTTAAACCCTTGAGGTTGGATTTAAGTGCGGCCGCGTTCATTGCCACAAGTACATCGCATTCATCACCCGGCGTAAATACCCTGTCGCTGGAGAACCTGAGCTGAAAGCCGCTCACTCCTGGCAGCGTGCCCTGGGGTGCTCGTATTTCAGCAGGAAAATCAGGAAAAGTGGCCAGGTCAATGCCCAGCATCGCGGTGTTGTTGGTGAACTGGCTGCCGGTAAGTTGCATCCCATCCCCCGAATCACCTGCAAATTTGATAACTACGTCCTGCAGCAATTCCTCCTTACGATTCATATATAAAATTAAGCGGCAAAATTAGTACATGTTTTGAGTTCCCGTTTGCGTAAGCAGGAAATTAGGGGTATTGCCCAGCATCGACCGGTAAATGGTTTCCTGCACCTTGGGTCGCACATTCAGTCTTCCAAAACGTCCCGGATCACCATTGTTGAATACCCTGTTCGACAAAAAAATGAAAGTCAGGTTGTAAGCGGGATCCAACCACACACAGGTGCCGGTAAAACCCGTATGTCCGAAAGTAGAAGGGGAAGCAGACAGACAGGGATAGGGGTCGGCACGGGATAAATTATCTCTCTCGGGTTTGTCGAACCCCAGGCCCCGTCTTGCTGAACCATGATAGGCCGTAAACAGGTCAATGGTTGATTGCCTGAAAAACCTGATCCCATTTATCTCGCCCCCATTGATGAGCATCTGACTTAATATAGCGAGGTCATAGGCATCACTGAACAGTCCCGCATGACCTGCAACTCCGCCAAACATTGCCGCCCCGGGATCGTGCACATCCCCCCTTAGCTGCTGCCGCCTGAAAGCTGTTTCCGTTTCGGTCGGTGCGATTTGGTTGAGCGTGAAATGAAGTCTTGGCTTGAAACGGGAAGAGGACATTTTTAACGGCTCATAGAATGTTTTTTCAACATATTCGTCCAGGGTCATGCCGGTGAGCTTTTCAACTACCTTCCCCAGAAAGATGAAGTCCATGTCGCTGTACAGGTAGGTCCCAGGTGGCGTCACCGCGCTCTGCAGGATCCGCTTGTATATCGTATCGGTCCAGTCGCGGCGCATGTACATTTGTTCGGCTACGCGTACCGGGTAGTAAGAGTCGGGGGTTGATGAATATATATTGTATGATGGGCGGCCGGCACTGAGCGTGTCAATGGTTTCTTTATAGAATGGGATGAAGGCTTTCAGACCAGCCTGGTGCAGGAGGATATCCCAGATCAGCAATTTCTCTTTATTGGTGTTCCTGGTCCATGGCAGGTAATCTCCGAGGGTGGCATTGAGTTTCAACTTGCCCTCATCATACAGTTTCATCACCCCCATAGTAGTGGCCATGATCTTGGTAACCGAAGCAAGGTCATAAATCGTTTCGGGATAAACGGGTTCCAGACTGTCATATCCAAGAAATCCAAATGCCCGTTCATAGGCGATCTTTCCTTCGCGTGCCACCAGAACAACCGCCCCGGGAATTGCCCTCTTCTTTATTGCATCATTTACTATGGAGTCGATTGATGAAAGTTCCGCAGCCCGAAGACCTACATCGGCGGGTCGCGCATCATGCATATATCTGTAGGCAAATATGCCTGAACCAAAGGGCAATTTTTCGCAAACTGTAACGGGTAATCTTCCCTTTGCAACGAATTTGCCCGACAACAGGTTGGCCGCTACACGCTGTGTGGTGGTGTCGTCTTCGTAACAGGCCACAAGATTCTTACTGTCACAAAAATTCTTCAGGCCATAGGCGTTGCCAAAGACAAAGGTGATTGCGGGTTGGGCGGCCTGCAGCTGCGAAACCAGGCTTAAAGCGGCCGTACTGATCCCATATCCCTTTGCGGGAACCCTGCTGTATTTGTGAACACCGATCACGATCACATCATACCTTTTCTTCAGCATCTCCAGCATGGGAGCCACCATTTCCTCCCCCATCTTGTAATCAAAATAATAAACGTGGGCATTATACTCTTCGCGAAGTTGTTTTGAGAAAGTATTGTCCCTGTCGAGGCCAATGCCAATGTAGGCGACTTTTTTATCCGTGGCTAATGGCAAAAGTGAAGGATCGGCATTTTTCAAAAGGGTGATTGAATGCTGAGCAACCAGTCTTCTCATTTCTTCCGTACGGCTATTGAGGTCTTCAGTAAGATGGGCAAGTTGCACTTCCTGCAGTGTGGCAAGGCCATACTGGTATTTTGCAAGTAGTACCCTCTTCACGTGAATTGCCAACTCATCGCTGCTCAGCTTCTTTTTCTTTATCGACTGCCTGATTGCTTTTATGCTTCCCGGAATGTCGCCCGGCAGGCAGAGCATATCATTTCCCGCAAGCAAGGCCCTCAATGAAACCTGATCGGGGGTGGCATTCTTTGTCACGCCTTTCATATCAAGGGCATCGGTGAAGATCAATCCCTTGTGTCCCATCTCCTTTCTGAGTAAGGTAGTTATGGCGGCATAGGATAACGACGAGGGCGTGTTGGCAGTATTGTCGATTGCCGGTATGGAAAGATGCCCAACCATTACGCTGCCAACCCCTGCTTTTATAATCTGCCGGAAGGGATATAGTTCCAGTGAATCCAGCGCCGCCCTCGACTTGGTAATCAATGGCAGATCCTTGTGCGAGTCAACGCTCACATCGCCATGGCCCGGGAAATGTTTGGCGCTGGCCATCACCCCTACATCCTGCATACCCCGCATATATTGAATACCCAACAAAGCCACCCGGTGTTTGTCTTCGCCGAAGGAACGGTCGTTGATCACCGGGTTCTCGGGATTATTGTTGACGTCCATCACCGGCGCGTAGTTTACCTGGATGCCCATTCGTTTACACTGCTCGCCTACCAAACGGCCATAATCATAGATCAGGGTGGGATCATCCACCGCACCCATCATCATTTGTCTTGGCAGCGATATGACGCTGTCCATCCGCATACCGAGTCCATTTTCCGCATCGATGGAAATCAGCAGCGGAGTGCGCGCAACGGCCTGCATGCTATTGATCATGGCGGCCTGTTTCAGCGGGCCTCCCTGGAAAAGGCAGACACCTCCGACATTGTATTTTACAATGGCTTCTTTTACTTCATCTTCGTAATAAGTAACCTTTCTTGTGCTACCGTCAATAGTTGACATTCTCAGGATCATCAGCTGGGCAATGCGCTGGTCCTCGGTAAGAGAAGTGTAGACACTGTCCACCCATTTTTGGGCGGGAGTGGATGTGGTGGTTTGGGAGTAGGATCTGCAACAACAACAAATAAGCAAAACGACCAGGACTCTCTTCATATTTTACGGGAATTAAAGCTTGTTTATTCGCAGTAACTTGCATCCGTAAATTAAGCCAGAATTGGGAGACATCATTCAATTATTGCCTGAGAATATTGCGAATCAGATCGCGGCGGGGGAAGTGATCCAGCGGCCGGGAAGCGCAGTAAAAGAACTGCTGGAGAATGCTGTCGATGCAGGCGCTACCGAAATCAGGCTTACCGTTAATGATGCAGGAAAGGCTTTGATCCAGGTCACCGACAATGGAAAAGGCATGAGTGATTCAGATGCACGTATGTGTTTCGAACGACACGCCACTTCCAAGATCAGAAAAATCGACGACCTGTTTCACATACGCACCATGGGTTTCCGTGGCGAAGCACTGGCCTCCATCGCCGCAGTATCTGCAGTGGAGATGAAGACAAAAAGAGCCGAAGACGAGCTCGGCACCTATATCGAAACCGACAACAGCCTGGTAAAAAAACAGGAGCCTGTTGCCTCTGCCAACGGCACCACCATCTCAATGAAGAACCTCTTCTTCAATGTACCCGCCAGAAGAAATTTCCTGAAAAGCAATCCTTCCGAGATGCGACACATTGTGGATGAATTCATCCGGGTGGCGCTGTCCTTTTCCAATATATTCTTCTCACTCACCAGCAATGGGCAACAGATCTTTCATCTCGAAAAAGGTTCGCTGAAACAAAGAATCATCCAGATACTCGGCAACCAGTACCACTCGAAACTGGTGACCGTACAGGAAAAAACCGACTACATGACCACCTTTGGTTTTGTGGGCAAACCGGATCTGGCAAAAAAAACCAGGGGCGATCAGTTTCTATTTGTCAACAACCGTTTCATTCGCAGCGCCTACCTGAACCACGCGGTGATGAACGCCTATATGGATCTGATTCCCTCAGACAGTTTTCCGATGTATGTTCTCTTTATCGACCTCGATCCGGCACAGGTAGACGTGAACGTGCATCCGACAAAACAGGAAATCAAGTTCGAGGATGAAAAGATCGTTTATGCTTTTGTGCAGGCAGCAATCAAACACGCGCTGGCCCAGTTCAGTGTCACCCCCACTTTGGATTTCGACCTTGATCCGGGCATTCAGCAGCTGGATGCCATCAGCAAGCCCCAGACAGAAGCGCGGAAGGCAGAGATAGCGTCCGCTTCTTCGTTATACCAGGCATTCACCCAGAAGAACCAGGCGCATTTTATTGAAAGAAGCAACAGCGGACTGAAAGAGTGGCCGGATGTTTATCTGCCGGAGAACATTCCAGATCAGTCGACCGAAGGCATGCAGATCAGTTTCGAAAAATCTGCGCCGGTATTCAGTGATATTACTTTGCAGGAAGACTGCAACCTTATCCAGCTACAGCTGACCTACATCCTCGCAGCCACCAACCGGGGCTTCATACTCGTACATCAGCAACTTGCCCACGAGAGGATCGTATATGAAAGACTGACTGAAGCGGCGATGGGTAAGTCCGTTGCCTACCAGCGCAGTTTATTTCCCGTTACACTGCAGCTGTCGGCGCCTGATGCCGTTCTGCTTACCGAACTGCTTCCCGAATTGCTTCAGCTGGGCTATCTCGTAGAGCCCTTTGGCAGAGACAGTTTTGTTATCCAGGGCACGCCGGCGGACATGTTACAGGGAAATGAAAAACATGTGATCGAAAATTTGCTGGAGCAGTTCAAGCACTTCAGCAACGAACTGAAATTCTCGAAACGGGAAAAATTGATCCGCTCACTGGCGGGACAGCAGGCAATCAAGGCGGGGATGTCCTTAGGCGCAAAAGAAATGACCGCCCTTGTGCAGGACCTGCTGGTATGCAAGAGTCCCGGAGTAACAGCCAATGGCAGTCCAACATATGTGGAGTTCAAAAAAGAATACCTGGAACAATTGTTCCGCAGATAAACGACCTGTTTCAGTCATCTCAGGGATTCCAGAAAGGATTCCACCTTTCTTCTGATAGGTCTCGGGCTTCCCTTAAAATTATTTACGATCACAGAGAAAATGAGCAACCTGTTCGTTCGCGTGTACAGGAAGCCGCTCAATGCCACCACACCGGTGAGTGTGCCCGTTTTCGCGAAGATATAATCCCCTCCTTTATTATAATACCCTTTGAGCGTGCCCGTGTCGCCATGAGCGAATATGTTTTTGATACGGTCCATCCCAAACTCGACATGCATTTTTTCCAGCAGGGCCACAAATGACCGGGGAGTTACCAAATTATACCGGCTCACCCCGCTCCCATCAACCCACAGAGGTTTTGCGGGCAGGTCGGCAAGGTCTTTTTTGAGCAGGGTGTCGATGATCAGCGGGGCACTCATCACGCCGAGGCGCTCCTCCGAAACCATCAGCAGAAATTGTTCCGCAAAGAAATTGTCGCTGCGGTACATCATGGGTTTGAGCACCGAATCGACGGGTTGCGACCAGATTAATTTTGGGAGGGGATCGGCAACAGTAAAATGATCGGTGATACGAATCTCCTTCCCGATGGTGTCGCGCAACAGTTCAAGTGACGAGCGGATGCCGTTCACGCGGAAGGGCACCAGTTGCTCCTTATAGCCATCCGAACCCTGTGAAACGTGAAAAATATTACTGTCCCGGTCGCGCTGCACAAAGAATTTTCCATCATTGGAGTCGGTCACAAACCTGACCTTCCAGTTTACTTCAGGATCGGAATAAACAGATACCGAAGAGGCGGTGTCCATGCCCATACCCTTCAGGGTCTGCTGAATGAAGCGTATGCGGTTGCCATAGACGGGAAAAGCATTCCGCTCAGCCATATAGTCGTCATTGAAATCATCCCACGACCAGCCCGAACCGAGTTCTTTATCCTTCCAATTGCGGTCTGTGATGTATATTTTTTTCTTTTCATTCTGCAACATGCGGATCAGGGGTTGGTCCTTGAAATCCGGATGCAGCAAGGTGGGGTCACCGGTAGGTATCAGGTAGATGGCGGTGTCGTTCTCGTAATATTTTATGGCGGGAAGAATATGTTTTAGATATTTCATCGCCGCATAGCAGGTCAGTAGCTTGGTGTTGGAGGCTGGTGTGAAATATTTATCGCTGTTGTAATTATACAGGAAGGTTTTTGTCACGGGATCATACACGGATACCCCGGCGAATGCCCTGGCGAGTGTAGTGTCCCTGAGCAGTGTATCCAGCGGGGTTAGTTTTTGAATGGTGGCAATTTTAGCCGGGCCCGCGCATGAGGCAAGTAAGAACAGGCAGAAAATTATGTGCAGCCAAATTGACCCCCGGAATTGATTTCTTCTGCAGGCTATGGCGGTCATAAAGAGGGCAAAGACTATACAAGGGTGCAAAGCAAAATTTTGTTCTGATGTATTTTTCCCGGCGTCGTTGCGCATTCCTTGCTTTTCCTTTGTGTGAAACGTTTCATGAAGCCCTTTCCTGCGCGCGCAGCCATCTCTCAGGAATCTCATTGCTGCTGGCAAGGATGTAATCATTGTATGAACAGGCAATAAACTGGAGATCCGGCAACTGCATCCACCAGCGGCCGGTACGTTTACTTTGTAAAAAGGTGGTCGCAACCTCGGCGAAAACAGTATGAAATTCATTGAAGGCTTCCTTTTCCAGTATTGTCGCCTCACGGCTGCCCTTGCTCCTTCCTTCAATGAAATACCAGAGCATGTGCGCAATCTGTTTCGCCGTAATCTGGTCGCGGTCTTTCGCCGGCTCATATCCATAGACGCCAATCGAACGGGTAACTCCGCTCATCCCGGCATAACGCATGATCGCACAGGCTTCGTCGCCCGTGAAACCATTTGGCGTCAAAGTATTTGATGGCGCATAGGCATTGGCGATAGCCGAGATGTCGAAGCTTACCAGTTCCGCATTGCGGATGACTGGCTCCATCTCTTCCATATTCTCCCTCACCTTCCCTACGCGATAACAGTCGAACCTGAGCTTGTCCAGGGTCTCCAGCATGCGCGGATGTACCAGGTAACTCTGGAATCCGATGTGATTATAGTGTCTGATGAAATTGGGTTCCCCCGTGAGCATCTCCATCAGAAAGTTGTCGGCCGGTGTCACCGCATTCATATCCAGATCCATCCGTGAATCGATGCATGCGGCTTCTATCATTTTATCATTGTCGGCATAGGCATAATACTGTGAAAGAGTTAGATCATGGCTACCCCCAATGATGAGTGCGGTTTTTCCCAGGGCAAGAACCTCTTTGAGAATCATTTTCAATGCCGCATAGGTATCGCGGAGGGCGGCTCCTGTACGCACATTGCCGATGTCTGCGATGCGCAGGTCTTTGTTCCAGTAATAGAGCTGGTAAAATTGTGAGCGAACTGCATCTGCAGCCGACAAACTTTTTCGGGGTCCAAGACCCCGGTATTCCGGACACCCGATCAGTACCAGGTCTGCAGCCTGCAGGTCGGGAAATTCTTCTTCATAAATATCTACGTGCTTTCCAGTCTGACCTTCATGATAAGGTTCGTCTCCCGCGATGACTGAAAGTTGCAGCGGGTCAAGGAAATCAGCAAGATGTAACGTGTCCGGCATGCTACAAATGTATTGCATCTCACTATCTTTGCCGAATGGAACAATTGCTCGAACAGATCGTTGCATACAGGAAGGAGATCACGGAAACCAGCCCCGCAGATGCTGCGTCGCTGGAAATCTTCCGTATCCGCTTCCTCGGCACAAAAGGCATCGTCAGGCAACTGTTCAATGAGATGAAAAATGTTCCTGCCGACAAAAAAAAAGAATTCGGCCTCGTACTCAATGAATTCAAACAACTTGCAGAAACAAGTTATGACCAGTGGAAATCGGGCAGTATAAATACCGAAGACAATTCGGAAAACCTGCAGGACCTTACCCTGCCTGCGGATCCCACTCCACTCGGCAGCAGGCATCCGATAAGTGTGATGCGCAACAACATCATCGAAATTTTCAGCCGGTTGGGATTTGCCGTTGCTGAAGGACCGGAAATAGAAGACGACTGGCACAATTTCACTGCATTGAATCTTCCCGAACATCATCCGGCCCGGGACATGCAGGATACTTTTTACATTCGCCAGAATCCGGACTGGCTATTGCGCACTCACACGAGTAATATCCAGATACGTGAAATGGAGAAAGGCAAATTGCCACTGAGGATCATTTGCCCGGGTAGAGTGTACCGTAATGAAACCATCAGCGCGCGCTCCCATTGTTTTTTTCACCAGGTAGAAGGTATCTACATCGATGAACAAGTTTCATTTGCCGACCTCAAGCAGACCCTTTATTATTTCGTGCAGGAAATGTATGGTCAGGATGTACGCATCCGATTCAGACCCAGTTATTTTCCATTTACGGAACCGAGCGCCGAAATGGACATCAACTGCCAGATCTGCCACGGTGCCGGATGTTCGGTTTGTAAACACACCGGCTGGGTAGAGATCCTCGGATGCGGGATGATCCATCCCAACGTCCTTACTAATTGCAAAATTGATCCGGAGAAATACACGGGCTTTGCGTTTGGTATGGGCATTGAAAGACCTACCATGCTGAAATATGGCATCAACGACATCAGGCTGTTCAGTGAAAACGACATACGCTTTCTGAAACAATTCACTGCGGCCATCTGATTTCCATGAATGATCAGAACTCCCTTCCTCCTGATGCTGTGGTCCTCGTAACGGGAGCCACTGGTTTTGTAGGCGCATACGTGGTCAGGGACCTGCTCCTCACCGGCTATCGCGTAAGGGCCATCCGCCGGAAAAAACTGCTGCCATTCTTTGTTGACAATGATATTCTCCGCCGAGCCGAATGGATCGAAGGTGATATAATGGATATTCCCGGCATGGAGGAAGCAATGCAGGGCGCAGATGCCGTTATACACGCCGCCGCTATGATCTCCTTCAAACCCTCCGAAGCCGAGGAGATGTTTCGTATCAATGTAGAAGGCACCGCCAACATGGTGAACCTGGCGATCGAAAATGGCATGAAAAAATTCATCCACGTAAGTTCAGTATCCGCCATTGGCAGAGAAAAAAACGACACAATGGTGAACGAGTCGGGTACCTGGTCCGGCAAATTCCGGCAGACCAGGTACGGCGTCAGTAAACAGCAGGCGGAGATGGAGGTATGGCGAGGCATTGGCGAAGGCCTGGATGCGGTGATCATTAATCCAGCTACCATCCTGGGGTATGGCGATTGGAACCAATCGAGCTCCGCCATCTTCAAATCCATATACAGAGGATTTCCATGGTACACGACTCATGTAAATGGATTTGTGGGGATAGAAGACGTTTCCCGGGTGATAGTTGAATTGCTTACCGCGGATGTCACGGCGGAACGCTTCATTGTATCGGCCGAAAACAAATCCTACCAATCGATTTTCTATGCCATCTCCGATGCTTTCCGCAAAAAAAGACCATGGCGCAGGGCAACTCCTTTTCTTGCCGCCCTCGCCTGGAGGTTGGATTTAATCAGGTCAATGATTCAGGGTTCCCCCAGGATGATCACCAGGGAAACATCCACCCTTGCCCTTTCTGATTCGGCATATGACAATAAAAAACTGCTTTCTGCACTTCCAGGCTTTAAATTTTCTCCCATTGAAGAGATAATAACCCGCGCCTGCAACCAATATAGCGGCGAGGTTCAACGTTTGTAAAGGGTTAACTTACAAATATGAAAAACTACCTGCTGTTGCTGGCACTCTGCCTCGGGCTTTCATCCTTTGCCCAGCGTCCAACTTTCCTGATCTATGGCAAGGTGCTGGATTCCATATCAAGACAGCCCTTATCCGGCGCCTCGGTGTTTTGCCAGAACACCACACACGGCACTACCTGCAACACGGAGGGCGTATTCGGACTAAGATTACCCAATGGGGGTTATGACCTGGTCATCTCTTACACAGGTTATGAAAAAAGGACCATGAGGATCAGCAACACTCAAACCTATCCGGACACCATGGAGATCGCCCTCGTCCAGGTAAGCAATTCTCTGGAGCAGGTATCCATTGTTGCCAGCAACGAAGTTGCCGATGGTTTGGCTCGCTTTGGCAAATTTTTCATTGATAATTTCCTGGGCACTACACCAAATGCCGCGGAGTGTGTCATCACCAACCCCGAAACCCTTAGGTTTTTTTATACGAAGAATAAGAAGAGACATCGCCTGAAGGTGATCGCAGGGGAAGAACTGCTGGTGCGTAATAATTCGCTGGGCTATCTGATCCGTTATCAGCTTGATTCATTCAGTTTCGACTACAATTCGAAAATTGGTCAGTACACCGGCTCACCCTTCTTTATCGAAATGGACAGTACCGCTGAGGTAAAAGAAGAATGGATTAAGAACAGGGCAAAGACCTACCTGGGGTCGCGACTGCATTTTATGACTTCCCTGTACGACAGCAGCGCGACCGAGGAAGGTTTCATTGTTGAAAAGCTGGGCAATAACGGAAAAGAAGTAATTGGCACCGAGATTGAAAATCTCTTCGACAGCAGTTTGTATGAGGTCGACAGTAACACTGTTCAAATTAACTGGGATGGGCGTTACAGGATCAGCTATTCGCCGGTGAGGCCTGATAAAAAATTTCTTGAAGAATATAAACTGCCCGCAAACAGCCCGGCACAGGTTACGCTCCTGGATGTGTCGGATGGATTCTATATAGAAGAGAACGGGTATTTCTATGAACAGTACGACGTGATCAATACCGGTTACTGGGCCTGGAAAAAGCTGGCTGAGCTCTTGCCTTACAACTATGTATACGAATGACGGAAAGATCAGCTATTGATCTTTTTCCAGATTTCCGGAATTCTCTTTACCCAAACCAGTTCCTTCATTTTTACAACAGCTTCATCTGCGGGTGATCCGAAGTAAACCTTATTTCCTTTTAATGATGATGGCACACCACTCTGCGCAAGCACTGTAGCATTGTCGCCGATAGTGAGCGTTTTCGATATGCCTACCTGGCCCCAGAGCGTTACTCCGTGGCCAATGCTGGTTGCCCCGGCAATACCCACCTGGGCGGCGATCAGACAATTGCTGCCAATCACCACATCATGTCCAACATGCACCATATTGTCGATCTTGGTGCCCTTACCAATGATTGTGTCACCACTCACTCCGCGGTCGATGGTACAACCTGCTCCCAATTCCACCTCATCTTCGATCACCACCCTTCCGCAGCTTTCCATTTTTCGGAACCATACCTGGCGGTCTTTTTTACTATTGTAATAAAAGGCATCGGATCCGATGACCGTTCCGGCCTGGATGATCACGTGGTCGCCGACAACGCTGTGATCCATGATTGTCACATTAGGATAGATGGTACAATGACGGCCGATAGTTACATGATTGCCAATGAAGGTGTTGGGGAAGATGTAAGTATGCTCTCCAATCCGTGCAGACTCACTTTGCGCAACCGGAGAAGGTTCAAATGGCCTGAAATGCCTGACTATTTTCTGGTATGCCTCGAATGGCTCGTCGTGAATCAGAAGGGCCTTGCCTTCAGGAACTTCCCATTTTTTATTGATGATGATAAAAGTGGCTGCCGAATTAATACACTTTTCGTAATACTTGGGATGATCAACGAAAACGATGTCGCCTGCTTCCACTTTGTGAATCTCATTTATTCCGGTTGCGTGTCCAGCGGTGTTTCCAACGAGGTCGGCAGAGATGAGTTCAGCGATAAATCCTACAGATACCGGTGCAGAAAATTTCATATCCGATGTTTGAGCAAAAGTAGGAGGAAATAAACTATGCCTTCGGGAAGCGATGAAGCCGGAGCTTTTCCACAGAGACAATTTTTAAATGTTAATAAAATAAATGAAAAAAATTTTTCATAAAGGAAAAAATATATTTAATATTGTGGAGGGGAATTTGATTCCCTGTTCTTACTAACCCATCCACATATTAACCCCCCTGATTTTTCAGGGGGGTTTTTCTTTGCCTAATAGTTTTTAAAGATCTTAAAGTTGAAAGACAGATCCTGGAGCTTAAAATTCAGGCAAGGATTTCGCGAGCAAAGTTTTTATTTTATTACGCTTGATTTTTTTCTGTTAAGATCTCCCGCCGCTCATCGTCGGTAGCCTGACAATAAAACTTGTGCCTTTTAAATTTTCCGAACTCACCTGCAGCTCACCCTTGTGAAGTCTTACGATACGCCTTGCCAGAGCCAGTCCCAGCCCGAAGCCCGGAATACCCGCGGATGTGGACGACCTGTAAAATGGCTGGAAGATCTGTTCGATATCCTGTGCCGGAATTTCGTCGCCCTTGCTTTTTACTTCGATCACCGCGGAATCGATTTCGATGCTGAGATGAACATGGGAATGATGATCCGGTGAATACTTGCAACCATTTTCAATAATATTTTTGATGGCGATGTACAACAGATCGCTGTTGCCGAAAACGAGAAACCTGGCTTCATCATCTGGAAATTCTCCAAACCCCAATTCGATGGCATAGCTGCTGTTTATCTTTTTCAGGTCGGCCATGACCTTGAACAATACTTCATCTACCCTTACATTATTCAGTTCTATGCTCCCTTCTGTTCCCGTTTTCGCGATTTCGAGCAAACTTTTGGTCAATTCACGCAGTTGCATCACGTCTTCGTGAACGGAAAACATCACCTGCTGGTACTCCTCTGTGTTTCTTTCCCGCTGCAACGTCACCTGCAATTGACTGGAAATAGAGGTCAGCGGAGTCGACAATTCATGAGATGCGTTTGAGATAAACCGTCGTTGCGCGATGAAAGATTCATTTAGCCGGTCCAGCAGTTCGTTGAAAGTGGTGGCCAGCTGCTGCAGTTCATCCTTTGTCTTCCCCGAATGGATGCGCTCAGAAAGATTATGCGAAGAGATATCGGTGACCTGCCTGATCATCTGTGCCACAGGCTTGAGCAGTTGTTTTGAAAATATGTGCCCTGCCATCAGCGATATCAACATGGAAAGCAAGAGCGCAACGGCAAAGATCTGTCTGAGTTCGCTCAGTGCCCTCCAGCCATCGGGATCATACGCCGATATCACCACTATGATTCCGCGGCCTTCCTCAGTATAATGCATAGCAAGGGCATCCCTGTTGCCCATGTTAAAACTGTATTCCCTTTCAAGGATGGCTTTTGAAATTACGGACTGGCCAATGTCGCCTACCTCCGCAGCATTCGCGTTGAAGCCATATAATTCCTGCCCCTCCACATTAAATATTCTCACGCTTTTGCTTGGTAAGGATTCCAATGGGTTGGCGTTGATCCTGTTAAGGACGGTTGAGGCGGTGTCGTCAAAATAGTAGAAGATCTGGGCGATGTTGTTTGCCCGACTTTTCAGCCGCTTCCGGAAGAATTTGTCGCGTTCAAGTGCGGTGAAGGAATAAACAACGATACTGACAAGGAGGAGAATTGCCAGCACCATCAGGGTAAAAAGCAATGTTATTTTATGCCTGCTTTTCAATCAGACTACTTCTTTCAATATATAGCCCACCCCTACCTGTGTATGAATCATCTTTTTTTCATAATCGTGATCGAGTTTCTTCCGTAAGAAGTTGACATACACATCGATCACATTTGTTTTGGTGTCAAAATCAATGTCCCAAACATTCAATGCGATGTCGGCACGTGACACTACCTTATTGCGGTTCCGAACCAGGTATTCCAGCAATTGAAATTCTTTGGCTGTCAGTGAGATTCCATTTTGGCCGCGCATTACTTCCTTATTATCGAGGTTGATGACAAGGTCGCCCACTTTAAGGATATTACCAACCGGGATGTTCTGATATATTCTCTTGATGAGGGCCTTGATGCGTACGAGCATCTCTTTGAAATCGAATGGCTTTACGATGTAATCGTCTGCGCCGGCATCAAATCCCTCGATCTTGTTGTCCAATGCATTGAGCGCAGTGAGCATAACCACCGGAACACCTGGGTTACGGTTCCGGATCTTCCGGCAGAGTTCGATGCCACTCATGCCTGGCAGATTGATGTCCAGGATGATCAGATCGAAATGATGATCCTCGAATAATTTCCTGCCGGAGACACCGTCATAAGCCAGCTCAACGATATAGTTGTGCTCAGAAAGGCCTTTTTTCAATGAATCGGCTATCTTTTTCTCATCCTCAACCAATAAAATTCTCACATTTTCCATGGGGGCCTGGGTTTTTAGTGCGAAGTGCGAAATTCTTAAATGTTAATGGTTTAACAGTCAAAGGGAATTAAAAAGACATTAAAATGGAGGTTGACTTGCAGAATACTGATCCCGGTGATCGATTCCGGATTTCAACCGCTTATCTCTACATTCGCACCACCTTTCAATACAGTTGAATGAAATTTGAAGTTAATGCCAGTCTTGGTTACAGGGTCACCGCACCGACAACCTTTATTTTCAACATCGGCGTGTTACGCAATCTTCACCAACAGGTTATCGAAGAAAGTTTTCTTGTCGATCCTGCCATACAATACCAGGAATTGCAGCGCACAAATGAGGGCAATCGTTTCATCAGGATGCAGGTTATGGTTCCCATGGACATCTTTATCAGCTACCGGGCTGTTGTCAACACTTCCTGCGCATTTATCCCACAACAGTATCAAACCACCGAAAATGTGGCCTACCTGGATCCTTCGATACTTAAATACCTGAACCCTAGCAGATACTGCCAGTCTGACAAGCTCGCGCGACTCGCCAACAACAAGTTTAACAATATAGAAAACCCCTATTTACAAGTAATTGAACTAACGGGCTGGATAAACCGAAATGTTGAATACCTCAGCGGTTCAACGAACTCTGAGACCTCTGCCTACGACACCGTAACACAGCAGGCTGGCGTCTGTCGGGACTTCGCGCATCTTGGTATTGCATTATGCCGCGCCCTTACTATTCCGGCCAGATATTTTACCGGCTATGCCTTTCAACTTTATCCTGCTGACTTTCATGCCTGCTTTGAAGCATACCTGGGCGGAAAGTGGATACTCTTTGATGCAACCGGTCTCGCTCCCCTGAATGGACTGGTTAAGATTGGGAGCAGCCGCGACGCAGCAGATGTGCCAGTTGCAAGTATTTTTGGAAATGCAGAGAACAGTTTCATGACAGTCGACTGTAAATGCATCGAAACTGGCTTCTCGCCTTATTTTTATCAGCCTGGCAACCTCGAAGGCATTTCATATTTATAGCCCTCTTTGACTGGAAAGTGGTACATTCGCATCACCTCATCGCAGGAAATACATAGATCGCATTATTTCCGCTATTGCATAGGATTTCGCTGTTCTTAGAACGTCTCTTCTTCATATAGAATAATTATCTCTTCAGGAGCTGGAATTTTCGGTCACTGTTTAGGATGACTGTTTATAAAAATTAAAAACCATGTCGCACGGATTGCCGGTCCCGCAAGGGGCGCAGGACTTGCTCGACAGGATAAGTTCGCTTAATCTGGAGCTCGTAAAAAGAAATCGTCAGCTGGAGTCACTCAAAGATGAACTTAAGACTTTCACCAGTATTGCCGCGAACGACTATAAAGAGACGCTCCGGAAACTGTATACTGGTATGGAATACATCGTTAACAATGATGCAAAGAATTTAAGTAATGAGGGAAAGGCGAATGTGAGAAGAGCCCAGTCGGCGATTCAGAAATTAAAACTTCTTACTGAAGACATCATTTCCTACTCCAGCCTTCAAAATCATCCCTCTCAGTCTCAGCGCCTAGACCTGAATGAGATCCTCAGTACAGTTACGAATGATGTGGCAAAAGATTTGATTGAGCTGCAGCTGCAACTGGAATATGATAACCTGCCTATGATCGACGGTTATCCGCAACTAATTTCCATTTTGTTCAGCCATCTCCTCGACAATGCCATAAAATTCCGAAAAGTTGAAAAAGGTGGGCGAATAACCGTCATAAGCAACAATAAAGCAGGTAACCTAATCGAACATCCTGCTGCACTACCGGGTATCAAATATGCAGTTATCAGTTTTAGTGATAATGGCGTTGGCTTTGAAGCCGACAATGCAGAGCACATCTTTGTCATATTTTCGAAACTTCATGAAAAAGGAAAATACAAGGGTTCCGGCGTCGGACTGGCCATCTGCAAAAAAATAATGGAAATGCACGAAGGCTTCATTACAGGAGAAGGCGTACCGGGCGACGGGGCGGTATTCAGTTGCTATTTTCCACTTGGCGATTAGTCGAATCCATCATCAATTCAGTGTGCAGTACTTTCTTTAGGTTTTTACACAGTTCTGTAAAACTCCCAGCCTTGACCATATAACCATTGGCACCAAGTTCCAACGCTTTTTGGACATCTTTTTCATTGGTGCTCGTCGAATACATCTGTACCGGGATCCCGCCGAATTGCGGAGATTTCTTTATTTCCTGCAGGCAGATAAAACCATTCTTTGCCGGCATGTTAATATCCAGAAAAATGAGGTCCGGTTTAGAAGTTTGAAGCACACGCAACGATTCGTCGGTGCCGAAGGCGCTGATCAAGCTGAAGTTGCCAATGGTACCCAGGGCACCGCTGAACAATTCATGTTCGTCCGCATCGTCGTCAATCAATAATATCTGTTTGTACATAGAAGCCACTAATTTATATGCTAACCATTGCTATTTACTTAAGTAAAATAAATTTTTCCCAGGAGTGGATGACGGGAGACCGAAAAGATTAATGTGAACGTAAAATCCCTTATGTATCAGGCACCATGCTGAGTAACAGCGAAGAGTAATTGCTAAATTAATGTAATTCCAGGTACAAATTAGCAGGCCAGGCATGCATTAAAATAATCTAATTACAGTTATATATGAACGTGATAAAACGGTCTTGATCCTGATCACTTATCTTACAAGCTTAAAATAGAAATCGGTATGAAAAAACAGAATTATGACAATCATATTAGGGTTTATCCTATACATCACCTGGTTTTTTATCCTTTGATGGGGATTCTTGTTACCATCGCTGCCATTCACACATACGCGCATCCTGAGGTACGAATGGAATGGATATTCATCACCCTGCTTCTGCTATTGATAACCTGGTTGTCCTTTATGGTTCGCCAGCATTATGCCTTAACCAATCAGAACCGGATCGTCAGACTTGAAATGCGACTAAGATTTTTCTTACTTACCAGTAAAGACTTCCGCGGTTTGGAAAAAGACCTCAGTTTCGGTCAGATCGCGGCACTGCGCTTTGCCTCAGACGAAGAATTGTCAATGCTTATCGACCGGACCATTAAGGAAAAACTCAGCCCTGACGACATCAAAAAATCCGTAACACAGTGGCAGGCAGATCGTATGAGAGTATAAAATATGAAATCGAGAGACTTGCGCAAGTTGTTCATTAGTGGTTGCGAGGAACGATGGAACAGATCCACACCCAGTTCTGGCTGGCTCATTTCATGTGGTACGATTGCTTTGAGGCATTTTCAAACTGGCGCCGCACAGGATATCCTGCACCAATACCTCCAAATTATCCTGGAAATTTCACGGGAGGACAGGCGCTCCTGCGCATCCGTTACCCCATCAGCGAATCCTCACTTAACTTGGCCAACTACGAGGCAGCAGTCGCCAACCAGGGCCCCGATCTGTACACAACACCTGTAAAGTGGGACAAATAGTTTTCGAAACGATCTCGAGATATACTATTAATTATGAAGAAGCATCAACTGAAATCGTACCTGTGGGTGGCTACCGATTCCCCACCGATCCGATCAAAAGTGTGAATCCGCAAGGAGACGGCGCGAAGAGCGTCTGATAATGAGACCCGCTTTCCTGATCAATCAGCGGCGAGCAAACCGTCCTGATCGGAAAGTACAGGAAAAAAATGCGGTTCTTTAATGCGGCCTTCAACAGCTGTACTTATCTTTTCCGCCGGTGCTTGCAAAGAAAGCGAGAAACACAGCGTACTTAAAAACGATTTGTTATGTCAGATAATCGCAGAGACTTTATCAAAAAAAGCGCCTCACTGGCTGCTGCCGCCGGGCTTGGCAGTTTGCCCGTGATGGCAGGTAAAGCCGAAGAAGAAAAGTCTAAAAAAGAAGCACGGAAATTAAAGGAGGTGATGAAAGATGCCGGCATGCACATGAGTGAGGCCTTCTTCTTTTCCGGCCAGACGCAGAAAATTGCCTTATGCCGACAAATGGCAGTATCCGGAGCAGTGGCTCCAGCTGATTCCAAACTGGTTGGGGAGAATGCGAAGCCCTGGGATCCTGAAACGATCAAGGCAAACAAAGCCATGTGGGAAAATGAGGGTATGCGGTGGAATGTTGTCGAAGGCCCGCCATCCCTCGGAACAAAGACCAAACTTGGTCTGGAAGGAAAGGACGAAGAAATCAGCAACTTCATCACCTTCATGAAAAACCTTAAAAAATATGGCAACATCGACGTCATCTGCTACAACTGGATGCCAGTCATCAGTTGGTACCGTACTTCTAAGGATAAGCCTGGCAGAGGCGGCGCCCTGGTTACCGCTTTTGATTATGAAGAGATCAAAAATGCACCGTTGACCGAATACGGTGAAGTATCAAAAGAAACGCTTTGGAAGAATCTTGAATATTTTCTTAAAGCCGCCGTGCCCGAAGCAGAGAAGATTGGGATGAAGTTGGCCATGCACCCCGATGATCCCCAGGTCGACAGCATAAAAGGGATCTCAAGGATCATGACTACCGTTGAGAATTTCAACCGCATGACCAATATTGTGAAGAGTCCATATAATGGTATTACGATGTGCCAGGGTAATTTCGCGTTGATGGGAGTCGATATTCCCGCAACGATCAGGGACTTCGGCAAGCGTGAACTAATTCATTTTGTGCACTTCCGTAATGTGAAAGGTGGTAAATTTAAGTTTGAGGAAGCTTTTCATGATGAAGGGATCATTGACATGCACGCGGCCATGCAGGCTTATTACGACATCGGTTTTAAAGGCCCGATCCGTCCGGATCACGTGCCTACCATGGCGGGTGATAGTAATGAACATGCTGGTTACAGTACAATTGGTACCTTGTTCGCGCTTGGTTACATGCGCGGATTGATGGAATCCATTTCAAAAACATCTGGAAATAAATAAAAAAAATAACCTTTCTCATCTCTCTATTTATGAATAAGAAGTCCTGCTTAGTGATTGCGTTAGTTTCTTGTCTCGGTTTTGCCAGTGCCCAAAGTGTGGGTTCGTCACCGGCATATATTAAAAGCCTGACCTCGCAGTGGAAGGGTGAAAGAATGCCCGATGGGCGGCCCAAAGTGTCCGATGCCCTTCTTGCCCGTCTGAAAAACATTTCCATCGAAGAAGCCTGGGGTGTTCTTCGCAACAAGGGTTATAACAATCAGTATGAAGGAGAATGGCGGGTGATCTTTCCAGACAGCCCAATGACAGGCCGGGTAGTAACAGCACAGTACATGCCATCAAGGCCCGACCTCATCGATGTAGTTAAGCAACAGGGAAAGGTAGAAAAGCGTTCAATGCAGGGTGGCACTAACTCCTGGCCAATAGATGTCCTTACACCGGGAGATGTATATGTTGCTGACGGTTATGGCAAAATCGCCGATGGTACTTTGATTGGTGACAACCTTGGCAATTCAATCTATGCCAAATCACAGCGAGGCGTAATCTTCTATGGCTCGGTGAGAGATGAAGAAGGCCTCTCTGAGATCAAAGGGTTCAATGCCTGGACCAGGGGCCAGGACCCTTCCTATATTAAAGACATGATGCTGACCAGCATCAACGCTCCTATTCGGATCGGCAGGGCTATAGTGCTACCCGGTGATGTGGTGCTGGCAAATAAATACGGCACCATATTTATTCCTGCTTACCTGGCGGACACCGTAATCCTGACTTCAGAAGTCACGGCGCTTCGGGATGAATTCGGTCACCAACGCCTGCGCGAGAAAAAATACCTCGCGGGTCAGATCGACAGTCAGTGGTCCGAAGAGATCAGGAAGGACTTTATCAACTGGCTCAATAATTACCCCGGTAAATTGCCCATGACAAAGAAGGAGCTGGATGATTATCTGAAAGAAAGAAATTATTGATCCCACATTGTATTTATTTAATCCGCTTGTCAGTTGAAAAAAGTTAACGCTCACAGCATCAGCCTTATCATATCGCTGGTGGCTTTGCTGGTTGTTCTTGGATATTTGTTTTCGGGTAATATCAGTAAGGCAGGTCCCATTCTGATCGCCTTCTTTTTATTTCTTGCCATTGGTTTCAGGGGTTATCCCTCCCTGAAAGGATTCGCTTATACTATTATGATATTCGCGGCGGTCAGCACAGCGCTGTATTACCCGCAATATTTTGTAGAAGTAAACGGCTTCAAGTTCGCGGTGCTCATCACACCACTGATCCAGCTAATCATGTTTGGCATGGGTACCTCGATGGGTATTGATGATTTTGTTGGAGTGATCAAAACGCCGAAGGGCGTTTTCATCGGCGTAACCAGTCATTTCATCATTATGCCACTGCTTGGATACACGCTCGCCAAATTCAGTGGTCTCCCTCCGGAGATCGCCGCAGGCATCATACTTATAGGGTGTTCCCCAAATGGCATGGCTTCAAACGTGATCTCCTACCTGGCCAAAGCCAACCTGGCGCTTTCAATAACCATTACTGCCGTGTCCACGCTGCTGGCTCCTTTTGTTACTCCTTTGCTGATGAAATTCCTCGCGGGCGCCTTTGTGAAGATCGATGTAGGCAACATGATGTGGGACATTATTAAGATGGTGATCATCCCCATCGGCGCAGGTATCCTGTTCAACAAATTACTGAAAGGCAAAGCAAAATGGCTCGACAACGCCATGCCACTGGTGTCCATGTTCGGCATTGCATTTATCATTGTGATCATCACGGCCGCGGGAAGACAAAGCCTGCTGACTATCGGGCCACTGCTTATTCTGCTCGTTCTTATTCATAACCTCCTTGGGTATTCACTTGGTTACTGGTCGGGCCGGTTGTTCAGGATGCCCGAGCGCGACTGCCGTACAATGGCAATCGAAGTGGGTATGCAGAATGGCGGGCTGGCCTCAGGGCTGGCCAACCAGATGGGAAAGATGGCCACCGTGGGGCTCGCCCCGGCTATTTTTGGCCCGCTGATGAATGTCACCGGATCCATACTTGCTTCGTACTGGCACAAAAAACCGCTTAAGGATGATGCTCATCCAATGCCAGCAGACGGTGAACTACCGGTGCAGAGTACCTGAAGAAATAAGCTCACAGAAGAACGAAGAATATGAAATTTTGGTTTGGCTTAATTACTGCTACCTGCGTTTTACTTGTGGGTTGTAAACAACATGAGGCCAGCGAAAGTGACTTGCATGAAACGGGAAAAGACTTTCCCGCATATGGTGGCAATGCTGCGGGCAACCGTTATTCACCACTGTCACAGATCAATCCATCCAATGTGAACCGGTTAAAGGTAGCGTGGATCTACGATCCCCGCGACCCTGCTGATACGGTCAATAAAGAGCGCAGGGGTCGTGAAACCCAATGCCAGCCAATTGTAGTGGATGGGATCATGTACGGCACAAGTGCAGAGCTTTGCCTGTTTGCCCTTGAGGCGGGTACAGGAAAACAGTTGTGGAAATTTAAGATTCCCGGAGAGATGAAGCGCCTCAATTCCAATCGCGGTGTGATGTACTGGAGAAATGGAGCCGATAAAAGGATATTCTATACCGCGGGTTCTTTCTTGTATTCGGTTGATGCCATGACCGGCAAACAACATATGGATTTTGGCGACCAGGGCATGGTAGATCTCCATGTTGGCCTGGCCCAAAACGTTGGTCATGACGTGCAGAACCTGTCTGTGACCGCCACAAGTCCTGGCGTGATATTTAAAAACACCCTGGTGCTGGGTTCGAGCGTCAGCGAGGCAGGAGATGCGGCACCAGGCCATGTGCGTGGATTTGACGTGTTGACCGGAAAATTGAAATGGGTCTTTCATACCATACCGCAACCTGGTGAATTCGGATACGAAACCTGGCCAGAGGATGCTTATAAAAAAATAGGCGCAGCCAATAACTGGAGCGGGATGGTTCTTGATGACAAACGAGGCATGGTCTATTTCGGAACCGGTGCACCCTCCTCGGATTTTTATGGCGGAGCAAGAGAAGGCAAGAACCTTTTTGCCAACTGCGTTCTAGCATTGGAAGCCGAAACCGGCAAAATGAAATGGTATTTTCAAACCATTCATCATGACCTCTGGGACCGCGACATTCCCTGTCCGCCCAACCTCACCACGATTGAAAAAGATGGCAAAAAAAGAGATGTGGTGGTGCAGGCAACAAAAGATGGAATTGTTTATGTGCTGGACAGGGACAGTGGTAGTTCCATCTTCCCTATCGAAGAAAAACCGGTGCCTGTAAACGGCCTTCCTGGTGAGAAACCCTATCCCGTGCAGAAATTTCCTGTTAAGCCCAAACCTTTCATCCGTCAAACTCTGACTGAAAACGACCTCACCGATATTTCTCCGGAAGCTAACGCCTGGGCGCGGGATGCATTTAAAGAATTCGGCACCACTCCGGGAAACAAATTCAGTCCGCCAAACGAAACAGGCACCTTACTTTTTGGATACAGCGGTGGTGCTGAATGGGGCGGCAACGCAATCGATCCCGACGGCGTGCTCTATCTGAACGCTAACGAAGACGCCTGGTTGCTGAAGATGATCAGCATCGAAGGGCGTAACAAGGAGCTGGCCTCGCTTTCTGTTGGCAATAGTTTGTACATCACTAACTGTGCGTCCTGTCACGGCGCCGACCGCAAAGGCAGCGGTACCGTATTTCCAAATCTCGTTGGTATCGGAAAAAGAAAGGACCCCGCGTCAATTGCCAGGGTGATCAAAACGGGAAGTGGCAGAATGCCATCCTTTCAGCATCTCTCCGACAACGAAAGACAATCAATTGTAGATTTTCTATTGAATGTGCGACGTACAGATGATCATGGCCGAATGACCGACACCATTGCCAGGAAGACGGAATTTCCTTACACACCCGATTACGTGACCAGGGAGTGGAAAAGGTTTCGGGACAAAGATGGATACAATGCCATCAAACCGCCCTGGGGCACATTGAATGCACTTGATCTGAGTTCGGGTGAATGGTTGTGGCGGGTTCCACTCGGTGAATTTCCCGAGCTTACTAAAAAAGGAATCCCCATTACCGGCACAGAAACCTATGGAGGACCATTGGTTACTGCTGGGGGCTTGCTCTTTATTGCAAGTACACAGGATGAACGCATCCGCGCCTTCGACAAGAAGACCGGCAAACAGGTTTGGGAACACCAGTTACCCGCCGGGGGTTTTGCCACGCCGATAACATATGAGATCGATGGGAAACAGTATGTAGCCATTGCAGCTGGAGGTGCCCGTGGGCAGAAGCTGGGTGGATGGTATATGGCGTTTGCGTTGTAATATTTTCACGCAAAGCCAAGTAAGACAAATTCATATTATTGCCTCTGCGTCTGCCGAAGGCAGATTTGCCTTTGCGTGAAACCTTACCTCGCGTATTTGCGAGAAACCTTCCTCAAAATTTCAATGTCGCAGGCAGATACTTTGCCACGAGGTCCTCATAATATGGTCTTAGGACCTTCCAATCTGGAGGAATGGGATTCTTTGAATACAGATCGTAAGGATTGAACAGCTTAACCCATTTCAACATTTTCCGGTCGTGATCGTCAAGGAGGTTTTCGTATTCTCCTTCCCGATGCCAGGCATAGAAAGAGTGGAAACGCAACATGTACAAGCCTTCTTCGGGCAGATGATCCTTCATCATCTGGAAAACATATTCATCATGTCCCCAGGAAAGATCCACATTCCTCAGGCCGCAACCTTCTTCATACACGCCATTTGGCGTATTGTATTTCGGGTTGTTATAGTCGGGATTGTTTTTGAAGAATTCGGGGTAAACGATCTTGTCGGAATAGGCACATCCAACAGGGAATGTGTCTCCCACCACGGCCCATTGTGGTTCACCAAAAAGGCAGAGGGTCTTGCCCATGTCGTGCATCAGGCCGGTGAGCACCATCCAGTCGGGATGGCCGTCCGCCCTTATTTGTTCCGCAGTTTGCAGCAAGTGCTGAAACTGGTCCAGGTCGGTGTCGGGATCAGAGTCATCCACCAGTTCGTTAAGGAAGTCGAAAGCCTTCCAAACGGGCATTTCCTTTCGGTTGAATTGAAGGAATTCTTTCTTTTTCTCCTGCACAAAATCGAAGGTCTGATAAGTATGATTCAGCCTGTAAAATTCACGAACGGTGTCCCTGGCCGGTGCTTCATAATTTCGAAACTCGTCCTTTTGCTTTGCGGGTTTGTCCTGTTCAGGATAACGTTCCAGCACGGCTTCTTCCCATTCATCGAGACTGGCAAGCGGGCGAATTTCCTCGGGACTAAAATTTTCTTTTAATGACATGGCAAACAGTTTATTCGTTAACTAAATTACTGAATAAATCCAAGAGAAGAAACGTCCGGTACAATAAGCCCGCCAGTTTGTTCAAAAGCGGCCTCGATGTCCTAGCTTCGCAAAAGTGGGGAGCTTAAACGATTAAAAGGGCGCCCGGCGGCCTAAAATTACCATCTGGATGAAGATCATATTCATTTCAAGTTGTTTTATTCTACTGTTTGCCGCAGGATTGGCACAACAAATAACTCCCGACCCGTCCTGGATCCGACCCCACAATACCCAAAGTCCCTCGGTCTGGGGCATCCGAAATGGTATCGTAATAGGTCTTTGGCCCTATGGCATTGAAACCGCTGGAGAAAAACAGGGCGGCGGACCAAGAGGCCTCATCCGGGTGGGCTATGAATTTAGGGGACATGTGTACCTTATCAACTTCATTGCCATCGAGCCCGTAGTGGATGGCAAGATGGAATTCAGTGAAGTGTCTCCCTCCATCACCGACGGCAAATGGGGTAAATTAATATGGGCAGGCAGCGACCCCGAGGCCGGGAGCTTCTATCCAGCAGCCATTACAAGAGGAAATATCTCGCACCCCGACTCTCTTCACCCCGCGACTGAAGAACTAAGCATCTATGTTTTTATGGAGAAATTCAGGAATGGAGCACATCCTTACCTCAGACTCAGCATCAGGAACGACCGCCCCGAAGAACTCGGCCTGCAGATCTTCAAGGAAAAAAATTCGGCCAAAATGGACCGCTGCGCACTCACCGCCACCATGGGAAATTATTCGCGCCTGAGACTCATTCATCTGAAAGACTCCACGCTCGATTCAAGAAAAATTTACAAGAATTACGATGACATCGCCTTTATCGATGAGCCGGGAAAATTTCCCGCGGAAAAATTGATGCGTGACCGCAACGGCGACTTTATCGTCATCGCCGAAACAAATGAATCATTCCCATCATTAGCCGACTGGCCCCAGTCTCCAGACTACGAGAACCGATGGAGCTGGCGTTATCGGCCTTTTTTCAAACTTTCACAGTACTGGAGAAAAGAAGAAGCAGGCCATGATCCTTCCCTTCACCTGCGGGTGAACGGCCGTAAGTATTACTGGAGCGTGGCCAGCCCCAATAAAAAAGATTATGTTGCCATACCCGGTGGAACGGCCTTTGAAAACTTTGAACTTCGCGAGAAATTTTATGAAGGTCAAAAGTTTTACTTTGCCCTCTCGAGAAAATCAGCCCGTGAGCTCCTGCAGTAAAAAATTCTTTCAACCAAAGAACAGGTTCATTAACATTAACTCATCAAAAAATCAGGTCACAATATGAAAAATATTTTTCTATCAGCGATTGTATTAACATGCTGCATGACTTCTAACGTTCATGCCCAGGTGGGCTCACCCGAACCGGAAATCTGGCAATTGCGCGACTACACCGCACAGAAGATCTCGAGTTATGACACCAGCGGAGCCAACGACGACGGTAACTGGAAAAACAAGATCAAACCTAATGAAACCCGTACCATCGCTGAAGCGCAGGGACCTGGCATCATCAAGCATATTTGGTTCACCATCGCTACCAATGAATACAATCACCTCAAAAAAATAGTCCTCAGAATTTACTGGGATGGCGAAACCACTCCAAGTGTGGAATCACCCATCGGTGATTTTTTCGGTCTGGGCCTGGGCAAATATTTCATGTATCATTCCAAATACCTTTCTGTAGGATCACAGAAATCACTTAATGCTTATTTCCCCATGCCCTTTCGGAAATCGGCGAAGTTCACTATCACCAATGAGGGTGAAGATGCCATCAATGCTTTCTATTACAATATCGACTGGGAAAAACATAAGTCTCTTCCCCAGAATACAGCATATTTCTGCGCACAATACCGCCAGGCAGTTCCAACGAAGGGCTGGACCTCAGACTGGAAACGCAATGCGGATCCCGCGATCAACAATAAGCAAAACAAAACGGGTGAAAATAATTATGTGATCCTCGAAGCAGAAGGCAAGGGCCATTTCCTTGGAGTAACTCAAAGCATCATTCAGAACCAGGGCGACTGGTGGGGAGAAGGCGATGAAATGATCTTTATTGACGGTGACAAGAAACCAACCATCAATGGAACAGGTGCCGAAGATTATTATCTGGGTGCCTGGTGTTATGGCGGGTGCGGAATCAACCCTTTTGGAAATCCACAGATCACATTCAGCTATCCCGAATATGGCAATCCCAAAAACGGTGGCGATAATCGCGGCGCCGAATGGACCGTCTATCGGTTTCATACCGAATCACCTGTAACATTCACAAAATCTATTCGGATGACAATCGAGGCCGGGCATGCGAATCATCGCTCCGATTCCTATTACACGGTGGCTTACTGGTACCAGACTGGCCCGCATTCCGCTTTTCCACCTCTGCCACCCGTGGTTGACAGGATACCGAAAACCGTGAATACTCCCGGGCCGACCATGGGGAAATAATTTTAGTGGCACAAGATGCCTGCATTTAAGTTAAAGTCGGGCTCTCCGGATTTTTCGCTACGCGTATAGTCCGAAATTTGCTTTTGCTTAAATTTTGATCCACATGAAATCATTCATCCATTTCAGCCTGTTGATGTTATTTGCCGCTGCATCGTGTTCTTCACCAAAAAATACCACGGAAAAAAAACCAACGTCATCCATCGACGAAGCCATTCAGGCGAGAAATTATAGATTCAAAGCAAGAACGGCTGTGCCCACAGGCGGTAGGACCAGGCAATTAACTTCTGACTTTGACCTGGACATCGGAAAAGACACCATCATCTCCTACCTTCCCTATTTCGGCAGGGCCTATACAGCCCAGATCGGCGGACGCGAAAATGGTCTCCAGTTCACATCAACTGATTTTGAATATGATGATCAGGTTTCCAAAAAAGGACTGCATGAGATCCGAATCAAACCAAAGGACGCACGTGACGTTCAGTCGTTACTGCTTTCTGTTTCGAAGAATGGTTTTGGCACCCTGCAGGTGACGTCAACCAACAGGCAGCCGATTAGCTTCTCGGGTGTGGTGGAGGCAAATGAAAAATGAAAAATTAAAAATGAAAAAACTTTGCCTGAAGACAACACTTATTATCGCATGCATCAAATTTTTCGTAGCTATTTCATTAGCATTTTTGATTTTTAATTTTTGATTTTTAATTTCCCAACCAGACTATGTATATTTTTAAGCTGCCTGATGTGCCTTGTTGAGTGAGCAACAATAAACCGCAATAATTCAAAGCGGGTCAGGTGCCCGATTCCGGGCATGTCGAATTCCGCGCAGGTTTCTGTAAGATCCAGATTCGCGGCAAGTTCCTGTATGTTTTTTCGGGTCGCTTCAAATTTGTTATAATATTCGGCCTGGTCATGCGGTCCGTCGGAGGGCAGAATGAAGTCCGGGGACTTCAGTTTAGTGGAGAAATCCAGGAATATATCATCAAGTGGTTTGACAAATTGTTCAGGATCCCTTGTAGTTTGTTTAATATTTCCTGTCATCAACACGGGCGCACCGCGCTCCGCTCTGAACAGGTGATCCGCCACCTGTCCAGCTGTCCAACTGCCCTCAAAGGGCAACCTGTTGAATTGGTCGTTGTTGAATTCACCCAGTACCTGCAATAAATCCCCGGTATTCCTTTCCAGATCTTGTAGCAATTGCCGCTTGTCCATTTGTAAAGTTTTAATTCATTACAAATGGAATGCAATTAAAGATCAGTGAGGCGGTGTAAACGCGTCAATCAGGGGTATGATATGAGCCAGATTGAAAATTAACCGCTGCGAAAATGATTCCTCAAATTCATCAGCTCATGTTTTCCAATACGATAACATGAATCATTACATGGATACTGTATTAATCATAATTTTGGGCCTTCACTCAACATTATTGTCATGAAAAACTTTTGGCTGCCTGCGGTATTCTCCGTTTTCCTTTTTGCCTGCCAGGACTCGGCCCCGGGTTCCACATCAACTAATGGACTACTCCTGAGAAATGCCACTATAATCGATGGGAATGGCGGACAGCCGGTAATTGCTGACCTACTTATCAAGGGTGATACGATCGCCGGGATCGGACCCGCACTGAAGGATGAAGGCGCGGAAGCGACAGATCTCAGCGGCAAAACGATTCTTCCTGCGCTGATCAGTACCCATGTTCATGTGGGAACACTGCAGGGCAATTCAGTAGCACCGGAACACTACACACGTGAAAATATTCTCGCTCAGCTGAAGAAATATGAAACCTATGGCGTAGAAAATATCCAGGTTATGGGCACCGACAGGCCATTGATATTTGAAACCGGTCTGCGCGACTCATCCAGGAGCGGACTGCTGCCCGGCGCCAGGCTACGATCTGCTGGTTATGGATTTGGCGTTCCTAATGGGGCACCTCCTTCAGGTGCGTCGATGGACAAAGTTTTCCGTCCTTCAACGGCAAGCCAGGTGAAAGCCGAAATGGATAGTCTGGCCGCATTAAAGCCCGACATGGTGAAGATCTGGGTGGATGATTTTGGCAGAGGGATGAAGAAGATGGATCCTTCGGTCTACGCTGCCATCATCAGCGAAGCGCATAAAAATGGCATCAGGGTAACTGCTCATGCCTATTATCTATCGGACGTAAGGAAATTGGTGCAGGCCGGTATTGACATCATCGGTCATAGCATAAGAGACAGCATTGTCGACGATGCGTTCCTAAAAGAAATGAAAGAACACAATGTTGCCTACATACCCACGCTATCACTGGATGAATTTGCGTTCATCTATGCGCGCCAGCCCGAATGGCTGAATGATGCGTTTTTCAAGGCATCACTTGAACCAGGTGTTTATGAAATGATCACCTCTGAAAAATATCGCGAGGACCTGGAAAAATCCCCCGACTATGCCCGCAATATGAAAGGATTTGCAAACGCCTTAAAAAATCTGAAGAAGATCTTTGACGCCGGTATACTGGTGGCGATGGGCACCGATTCAGGAGCAACTCCTTTGAGGGCCCAGGGATTTTCTGAACACCTCGAACTTCAGCTGATGGTGCAGGCCGGCCTTTCTCCAATGCAGGCACTCACCGTCGCCACCCGCAATGGGGCTACCCTGTTAAAAATTGGCGATCATACAGGCACCATTGAGAAGGGCAAGCTGGCAGACCTCCTGATCATCGATGGCGATCCGGCCTTGGAGATCAAAAACACCAGGAAAATTTTTGCCGTCTACAAGGCCGGGGAAAAAGTAAGCGAAGGTACGCCTGGTCAAAACAAATAACTCTGTCAAGCGTCCGGAACTATTTCTTCCTCACAAGAATGATTCGCGTTATTGAAAATTGATTTTGCTTTCCCTTTATTTTGAACCGGAAAGAAAAGGAATTGTTCATGGGAGTCAGCGACAGTTCGCAGACCTTATTCTGGGGCGAGCGCTCTTTCTCCTTTTCCGAATAGCCATCTATCCATTCAGAGATCTGGGTTTGCCTCTGCCAGATCGAAAAAGAACCGGCTTCAGGATACTTTATATAGTCCAGTATTACGTCATAATCGCCCACGGGTATGTCTTTCAGAGAATACCTGACCACTGTTTCATTATTAACGGTAAAATGCTGCGTAGTGGCGGGTGAGCCGAAGGCTCCCCATTCCGTTGCGTAGTTCAGTCCGTTGCCCAGTGTCATCGGAAGCAGGTGTGGATAAACCTCGAGCGTATCCGGCATGTAGATCCGGGTGTTTGCCGCGGACGGGGAAATTGCCTGGGGATTGCGTTGACTGCAATAATAATAGCTCACCGCAGAATAGTCTGAGGGCACCCTGTTGAGTTCCGGACCATGTTCAATCGACTGGAAGAAAGATTTTTCAAATGAAACCTTGTCGCTAACGAAGAACCGGTATCCCCCGGTTCGACATAACGGTATGGAATAATCGAGAGCCCCCGACAAGGGCAGGCTCATGGCCGCATCCCAGCAGTCAAGCAGGGCATACCAGCCCCCATTAAAAAAGTCTTCCGAACCCGTCCCATGCATCCTCATCTCTCCATCTACCACAGTAGAATCATCTCCTTCAAAAAATGAAGTGATGCCTGTGATAAGCCCTTGTGCCTGCAAAGCCGTTCCCGCAAAATGTCCCCGTCCTTTGATGTCAAGCATGGTAAAGGGCTCTCCTTCCGGCACCGGGTTGCTCCTGTTCCAGTAAGCGTAGAATTTCCCTTCCGAAGCGGCATCTCTTTTCTTTCGGCTTGTGTAAACCGTTGCCTGCAGGTCGATGTTGTCAAAGACCGCGCTATCCTGCGGCTGGCGATAAATCAATTCAATCTTCGCGGACCTGTCAAAAGGCATGGGAAAGAATGAATAATGTCTTTTGCCATCAGATCCTGCAAGCAATCCCTGCATGGATGCCCTGCCAAATGCATATCCGAAATAATCACTGAGTGGGCAATACACCGCAGGTCCTGTTTCATCGTCCCAGGTGATGCGGATGTCAATGTCCCTGGCTGTTTTGCCGAGCTCGGCGGCAGTCAGCAATTCAAATCCGGCTATTCTTCCGGGTTGAACTGACTGATAAATTGTTTTTGTCTGTCCAGGCCGAATTGTTACGATTTGTTTGAACTGCTTTAATTCTGACGAGTACAGCGACTTCAACGACGGTTTCTGGCTCCATTTCGTCCTGATTGTTTCGAGACTTTGTTTTTCCTCTTCTTTCAGGGGCAGACTAAACTTCTTCACCGTGCTTCCTTTTGGATAAAGCCTGTATCCAATTTGGTAAAAGAGTGCTTTTTTTCCACGCAGCACAATACGGCAAAATTTGCTGAAAGGGATTGGCAGATAACAATAAAAACCTCCCAGCTGGTTGGCACAGAGCGGAGCAACAAAGGGGTATACTTTTCCGGTAAACAGATCACGATACCTGATAGTGAATGCCGCAGTCACACTGTCATCGATATAAAAATCCAGGCTGTCATCTGAGGGTGTGGGCGTCCAGATCCTGTTAACCACTCCAGCTCCCTTCACATCGAAGAGTACAAGGGAACTGTCGGGGTTACGTCGAACAAAGGAATAGGTGCCTCCAAATCCATCATCGTTATAACCGGTACGATCATATGATGACGTCTGACCGGAGAAACTGCCTCTCTCATAAGCGGGCAATGTGGACAGGTCATAAAAACTTTCAAGGAAGTTAGTGAGGGTTAGGGCTGATGATTTTTGGGCATTGACGTTGATTATACAAAAGATTGCAGATACTGACAGGAACAGGTTCTTACGCATAACAATTAAATGAATCAAGTAAAGGTATAAAGCCGTGTAAGCAAATTAAGGAACTTTATTTTTTGGCTAATCTATTGCATCATTGGGTTTTATAAAATAACTTTGCGATAACCTAACCCGTCCTATGAAAAGTCTGATCTCCGTTGGTCTGTTGACCTCTGCATTTCTTGTATTCCAATCTGATCTCAGCGCCCAGAAAAATTTTCAACCAGCCGAGGTAGTGAACAACGCTGGTGACACTGTCAAGGGCGAGGTTAATTACCAGAACTGGAAGAGAAACCCTTCAAAGATCCAGTTCAGGCAAATAGAAACTGGCAATACGGTAAGCTATAAGCCGACCGACATTAAATGGTTTACCGTTGCCAATGAGAAATACACCAGCGCAATCGTCGTGGTGGACTTGCGCGATGACCATATTGCCGCTTTGGTGGAAGACAGCACAATCACCCTCAAAACAGATACTGTTTTTCTTCTTTCCATGGTCGAAGGAACCAAATCCCTGTTCTTGTATGAGGATGCAGTCATGCATTTTTACGTCAAAGAAGGCAATGATTTTACATTACTCAGATATAAAAAATATCTGATCGTCCGGAACAACAGCACCTTTGCCACTACAAGAAACGATTTCATCTCACAGCTTGGAAATTATCTGGGTGGGTGCGCACTGACTACTGACGTCGTCGCAAAGGCGAAATATGAACAGCAAGCTCTCCGTAAGGCATATGTATCTTATTATTCATGCAGTCAGGTAAAACCGGAATACGTATTCAAACCTCTAAGAGAAAAAAGTCCATGGGGTGTGTTTGCGGGTTTCTCTAATACCAAACTAAAGTTCAGTTCAAACGATAACTACGCGATTACGCAACCTACCTTTAAATCCTCGCTCAATATTACCGCTGGAGGATTTTATGACTTTATCATTCCGAGAACTCTTGGGAAAGTGTCTATTAACAATGAACTGGGATATACATCATACAAAACAACTGCCTATTACGAGAACATCCGCAGTTCAAACTACTATGCAAAAAGTTCGTATGAGATCGGGTTTAGCTATATGAAACTCTACAACATGCTTCGTTACAGGTACCTGCTTGGTAAGCATAACTCTGTTTTTGCCAACCTTGGTATTTCAAATGGATTTGGTTTCAATGTTACCAACCAGCAATCTACCGTATCGAGGTTTTATACTACCGAACGTACTGAAAAAGATGCGGCCATTTTTGAACCCAGAAAATATGAACAGGGTTGGGTGGCAGGACTGGGCCTCAAGGTTAAACAATACCTTTGTGAACTGCGCCTTGAAAGAAGCAACGGCATGTCGGGACTCCAAAATCTGAGTTCTCCCGTCGTCAGAACTTCGGTGCTGATCAGCTATAGCTTTCGTTGATATGGTTGCTGAATTCTCAATCGTTGAATATTATGCCAGGCAGGTGGCTGGCATTCCGGTATTGCGGAAAAAAAATCTCCTTTTAATTAAACAAATCTTACTTTTATCAACCCACCACCACAGGGAATCCTTCGGGATATCTATACTGCGCAAGACAAACACCGTTATCCCTTCCCTATCTAACATTAATCCAAAATCTGTTGCATTTTGTTTCCTCTGTAGGTAGTTTTTCCGATTAATTACTTTGGCGCCGTGACCCTTGTTCAAATCAAGGGTACAGGGCCGCTGATTTAGTATGCACATCTGCCATTATCAAACCAAGATTATGTGTCGTAAATGGCTGCCCCTTATTGCCCTTATTCCAGACCAATGGCCTGCGGTCATTGGTCTGCGCCCGATGAATGGATTTTCGTCAATTCTTTCCACCAGCTTTTCTGTCAATTTTGTTTTGAGACATTTTGCCGCCGGACTCCTGTCTGTAAACTGGTACAAATGTTTATTGATGCATTCCATTTCGAAAACCCACCATCCTGACAACGGTGATCCGATCAGGGCGGCAGGCAGTTGCCGGATCAGCTATACATTAATTCAACAGGAACTGTCGCCTTTAGCACGGCATCAGGGGCATCCGGATTATATAATTATTCACTGATCGTTGATCGCAGGGCGTGGCAAACCCGAAAATTGACGGTTATGGGATAATTAGTACCTCCTGCCTTTATATAACGGTTAGGTTTACTTGATTAGTAGCATTAGAACATTTTTCGTATGCGTATTTACTCATTTTAAACCTCCAGTTATGTTACTAAAAGCTTTACCACTATTTACCTGTCTCTTTGTTTTCTCTCTGGCAAGCAGGCTGTTTGGACAGGCAAATACTTCCTTGTCCAACCTTGCAAACCCGACATCCATCAACCGGACTTTACGTCCGTCCGTGACCGGCACTTACTCATTGGGAACTTCAGCCAGGGCATGGAACCATATTTATTTCAATGGCGAGGTAAATTTCAACAACTACCGCACGTTCAGTGGAAATACCGTTAAATACAATTTTTTCATGGGACCGAATTCCGGCAACCCGCTCGCAACCGGAACTAAAAATCAGGCAGCGGGCACGAATGCACTGCAGGATGTGACCACTGGATTTGGAAATGTGGCAGGGGGATATGCCTCGCTTGATTTCACCAATACTGGTTATGAAAATTCCGCATTTGGAACCGAGAGTGGTAGATTCAACCAGTCGGGATACCGGAACACTTATATTGGTTTTAGATCCGGATACAACGCCTCCATTGGTGTGGGGCTCACTTTTGTGGGCGCCTATGCTGGTTATTCGACCCCTTCTTCCCAATACAATTCAGCTTTAGGGTTCCGTGCCCTCTATTCCCTCGCGAATATTAATTACAACAGCGCCTTCGGTGCATATGCTGCTGAATCTTTGGTCACCGGCGGTTACAACGTGGTATTCGGTTACCAGGCAATGAGAAGCAATACCAGCGGATCCAGCAATGTAGTTGTCGGATCGGGAGCCATGTATTCGGGTACTGCAGGAAGTGAAAATGTGATCGTGGGACGTGCCGCAGGTCAGAGTACACGCAGCAGCTACAACACATTCGTCGGCGCCTATGCCGGAGCTTATGTGAAAGGAAGCCAGAATACCTTTGTCGGTTATCATGGTGCGGGGTTTGTTGACAGCGTTATTAATTCCACTTCACTTGGCTATTATGCCATTATTTCTGCCAGTCACCAGGTCAGGATTGGCGACTACCGCGTTACAAGCATTGGTGGTTTCCAGGCCTGGACCAACCTCAGTGATGGCAGGTTCAAGAAAGACATTCAGGAAAATGTACCCGGTCTGACCTTCATAAACAAACTCCGGCCGATCACCTATACCTGGAAGAAACAGGAGCTCGACAAATACATGAACGCCAGGTTCAAAACCGGTGGAGAAGAAGCAAGACCGTCCGTGGAAGATGACAACCGCGTGGCCACCGGATTCGTAGCACAGGAAGTAGAAGCAGCGGCCAAGGAACTCAAATATGATTTCGATGGCGTCGACGCTCCAAAAAATGAAAACGATCTTTATGGATTGCGTTACTCCGAATTTGTGGTTCCGCTGGTAAAGGCGGTTCAGGAATTGTCGGGAATCGTCAAAGAAAAAGATTCGGTCATCGATATCATGAGAAATGAGATTCGGGAACTGCAAATGAAAGCAGGTATCGGCAGCTCCGTAGACTCCCGGGCGGTTCTTGGTCAGAATTATCCCAATCCTGTGAGGCAATCAACTGTGATTGAGTACAGCTTACCTGAAAAAGCAGGTTATCCCCTGATCTCCATTTCAGATGCCGGCGGGAAAGTGATCAAACGGATTCAACTCGGCACGAATTCTAAAGGAAATATCACGGTGAACACTTCCACCCTTCCTTCAGGCGTCTATAATTATTCCCTGGTAGTTGATGGAAGCGTGAAACAGACGCGTAAGCTAACTGTGATAAGATAATTACCTGGTTAAAGAAGGAGGTGCAGCTCCTTCTTTAACTTCATTCCAGAATCCCGGCAATGCAATCAGTAGATATGCATTGTCTGAAAGAAATATAGTTTTCCAGACTACGCAAGTTCGTAAAGCTGCTTCGCGAGTCTGAAAGTATTGCAATGTGCCTCCACGATAGTTTTCACATCCGCAGAGTAACCGCCTCCCATGGCCACCGTACATGGGAAGCCCTTATTTTTGAGCCACGTGAAAACCATTTCGTCACGCAGTGCGCAACCATTCATCGTGATGGCCAGCCTGCCGAATTTGTCGGATACAAGAACATCAACACCCGACAGATAAAAAACAAAATCGGGTTTCATCCTACCGAGGATCTCTTCTAGAGAATTACGGAGCAGATCAAGATATGCTTCGTCTTTGATGCCGTCGGGCAGTTCGACATCGAATGCACTCTTCTCCTTTTTAAACGGATAATTGTTTTTCCCGTGCATGCTGAAGGTGAAGACTGCTTCATTGTTCCTGAATATGCTTGCGGAGCCATTTCCCTGGTGAACATCGAGGTCTATGATGAGGATCTGACGGGCAAGATGCTTGTGCAAAAGATAATTGGCGGCCACGGCAAAATCATTCAAGAGACAAAACCCTTCTCCCCTGTCGGCAAAAGCGTGATGTGTGCCTCCCGCAACATTCATCGCCACTCCATTCTTCATCGCAAAGTGACAGCAGTCGATCGTGCCTTGGGTGATCACCAACTCACGTTGTGTCAGGGCTGGAGACTGCGGAAATCCAATCTGTCTTTGTTCCCTTGGCGTCAGTTGCTGGTTCAGTAGTTTGTCCAGATATTCCCTGGTATGCGTAAGCATAACAATCTCTGCCGGGCAGGGAGATGGGTGAAAGATGTTCTCTGGGGTAATGGTGCCCTCATGAAGCAACTGTCCGGGGATCAGCTCATACTTTGCCATCGGGAAGCGGTGATCGTCGGGCAGTGGGTAAGAATAGACAGGGTCCCACGCTATCTTCAGCATTTTCTCGTCGGCCATTTGTAAAACTAAGTGTTGGTCGATAAATTTTTCAGGAAGCTGAAGACTTTGTTTAATTTGAACCGACCCTGAAATGATCAATCTGAATCAGGTAATTGAAAACCGAGCGCTGCCTATGGACGAATTACTGAAGAAGACCACCACATTTGCCGAAGGCCTGGATCATCCCGAATGCGTAGCCGTTCACATCGATGGATCCGTATGGGCTGGGGGTGAGGGCGGTCAGATCTACCGGATCGACGCAGAGGGCTCTGTTGTCACTGAAGTGGCCAACACCGGCGGTTTCATCCTGGGCATTGCGTTTAGCCCTGGCTGTGAGTGGCTCTGTATCTGCGATTCGGCGAATCATTGTCTCTGGCAACACGACCTCGCCACCAGGCAAATTAGTGAACTGAGCATCGGTGTTGAAGGCCACCGGTTCAACATACCCAACTACCCGGTGTTCGATCGCGAAGGAAATCTATATGTCTCGGAAAGCGGTGCATTCAGAAGCTCAGTGGGCAAGATCATCAGGTATGACAAGCATGGCGCTGGAAAAATCTGGCACCCTGGTCCATTCAGCTTTGCAAATGGCATGGCACTCGACGGGACGGGCAACTGGCTTTATGTAGTCATCTCCTGGCTGCCTGGAGTGGAAAGGATCAGGATCAATGCTGATGGCAGTGCGGGCGAAAAACAAACCTGGTGCCTGATGCCGCAAACTGTTCCCGATGGAATCGCATTTGATGAGGCCGGCAACTTGTATATCACCTGTTATGCCCCCAATGCCATATATAAATTGAGTCCCGATCGTACAATGACGCTGCTAATCGACGATTGGGAAGCACATACCCTTTCTAATCCCACCAACATCGCATTTGGCGGCAGCAACTTCGATCAGCTATTTACCTCCAACCTTGGGCGATGGCATGTGAACCGGATCGATCTCGGCATAAAGGGCGTTCCACTGGCCTCTCACTACAAGGGCTAATTATGCTCCGGGAAAACTTCAGATGGAAGTATCTTCATAGCGTAGATGAATCTTAAAAGCCGTTAATACAGATCAAATGAGTTTCGCAGGCAAAACGATAATTGTCACCGGGGGCGCCAGGGGAATTGGCCGTGCCACCGTTGAAGCTTTTCATGAGGAAGGTGCAAATGTGGCCATCTTCGATACAGATGAAGCCGGTGCAGGCCTTGCTGATACACTTGGACAGCGAGCTTTTTTTGTAAAAACAGATGTTTCGCGCGAGGAAGATGTGGTGATTGCCATACAGGAAGCTGTAGAAAGATTCGGCGGTATCCATGTGCTGGTCAATAATGCGGCTATTCAATATTTTTCTTCTGTCACTGAATGCTCAGTGGAAGAATGGGACAAAACCTTTGCCGTGAACCTCAGGGGAGGGTTTCTTTGCGCAAAATATGCCATCCCTTTTATGCAAAAAGAGTACAGCGGCGTAGTAATCAATGTTTCCAGCGTGCAGGCATTCGTTACCCAGTCACAGGTGGCTGCCTATGCAAGCTCAAAGGCCGCTCAGATCGGTCTTACCCGCAGCATTGCCATTGATTATGCTCCCAGCATTCGATCTGTTGCAGTTTGCCCGGGCTCTGTTGACACCCCCTTACTCCGCGGCCTCGCGGCGCAATCTGCGGATCCTGCGGCAGTGATCCGCGAGTGCGAGGACATGCATCTTGTAAAGCGTATTGCCAGAGCTTCTGAAATTGCCGGCTTCATCGTTTACCTGGCCAGCGACAAAGCGTCTTTCATCACGGGTGAAGCAATCCGCATCGATGGTGGCCTGGGAATACAGATCCAGGGATCGAAAAAATGAAAGTCTTCCTGGATGCAATCCCGGAAATTCGCACTGATTTGCCGGCGGTAAAGTAATTTTTGCACTTGTTCGTCTTCACCGCTAATCCCTGCACATGGAACGGTCGCAGACTAGAAACATACCGGTGAAAGAATATGGTAAACGTCTCTTTTCGTTTATCCGGGGAAGGGTACGCACTAACGAGGACGCCGAAGACATTCTGCAGGACGTCTGGTATCAACTTTACAATACTACCGAGGTCATCGACCAGCTTGGGGCCTGGCTATACAGGGTGGCGAGGAACAAGATCATCGACAGGTACCGTAAAAAACGGCCGGAATTACTTGATGATCAAACCTATGAGGACGATGAAGGCGAACTGGGTTTCAAGGAGATCCTCCTCGCCGACCCCCATGATCCGGAAACGGCCTACCTTAAAAATCTTTTCTGGGAGCAGCTCTATGAAGGTCTTGAAGACTTGCCTGAAGAGCAGGCAGAAGTGTTCATTCTGAACGAACTTGAAGGCAGAACTTTTGCGGAAATAGCTGAACAAACCGGGCAAAATATAAAGACGCTTATTTCAAGAAAAGGATACGCGGTGAAACAGCTCCGGCTGAGACTACAGACACTTTATGATGAATTTATAAATTATTAAAATCAGTGGCATGGAAAGGAAAAGAAAACGCTTCTATTTCATCCCCCTTATCATCATCGGGGCTATAGCTGTATTCAGCGGCATCGTGATGCTGCTGTGGAACGGTGTGGTTACAGAAGTGCTGAATGTAAAAAGAATCAGCTATCCCCAGGCTATCGGGCTGCTCGTGCTTAGCAAGATCCTCTTTGGCGGCTTTCGCGGAGGGCCTCCAGGAGGATTCCGGAAGGGCGGCCCGCACTGGAGAAATAAACTTATGAACCTTTCACCCGAGGACAGGGAGAAGTTTAAAGAACAATGGGCCCAACGTTTCAGGCGACCGGCACAAGACAAAGACAAGCCATAAAAAAACTCATGATTTTTTTGGATTTGATAAAGTATAACGGGTAGTCAGTCGTCTGCCTGTATATACTTAATCATCAAAAACAAGACAACCATGAAATTTCCTTTTAAAGCAATCGGAATAGGATTATTGGCAGGCGCGGCAATATTCTTTACCCCCTTCCATTTTCCTTTCTTCCTGCTCTTCTTTTTATTCTTCTTTGGCAGATTTCTATTCAGTCCCTGGAGCAGAAGGCGCTATGGATGGCGACATAGAGGCTGGGACCCCAACCAGGTAATATCGATTGACGGGTATGGAAACAATGCTGCCTACAAAAACCAGGGACCCGAACAAAAAATCAATGTTCAATAACATCAAACAAGTATCATGAGAAGAAGAAATAATTTCCTGATTGCTGCGCTGGTGGCTGTAGCTACATATGCCACTTTATCGGCGTTCATTCCACGGCCTTACGGATGGCATCGTGGCTGGGGTCACCATCATTATTATGAAGATCGGCATCGTGATCGCCATAATGATCGGAGTGACTCGCGGCGCAATAACGATGGGGACACAGAAAAGTCAACCGATACAACTTCTATTTATTAAAATTAAAATCAAATCTATATGTATTACAGAGGATATGGATGCGGGCCAGGCGGTTGGCGAAACGCCTTCAATGCCCAGGCACCTGTGAATATTTCGGAATCCGATTCCGCTTATACCATCAGGCTGTATGCGCCTTCGCTTGACAAGGGGGAAATCATCCTGACTACCAGGAACGACCTGCTGACCGTCAGGTACGCGGGAAACAATGATCGTGATGAGCAGCATTTCACGCGGAAAGAATACCGGGCCGAAAACATTGAGAGAACCTTCGACCTGAAAGGCAAAGTAGACGCAGAGACGATCTCCGCCAGCTATCTTGAAGGCGTGCTGACTATCAACTTACCCAAGACCGCCGCCGCGCAAAAGCCGGCGCAGGATATTCCGATCGGGTAGTGTTCATTCACGTCCGGGTTTCGCGCAAAGGCGCAATTGCAGGCATTTTCTAATGGTGATCAGTTCAGCCCAAAGGCGCAATAAAATGAATTTAGATCTTTTTGCGGCTTTGCGCTGTCTTGGCGACCTGGCGTGAAATTCTTTTTTGCGTGAAATTCTTCTTCGTGTGAAATTTTTAGGGAGTTAGAAAAAAATTTGATACATTGACCGAAGTTCATATGTTTGAACATACGTTTGTGGCAATATGAAGATCGATCACAATAGCAAAATTCCCCTTCACGCACAGGTGGAAACCCTCCTCAGAGATCTGATCTCATCTGCCAAGTTCAACAACGGCGCGTTTCTTCCCAAAGAGGTTGAACTCGCCAACACACTCGGCGTTTCCCGCAACACCATCCGCCAGGCCACCAACAAGCTGGAATATGAGGGCCTCCTCAAAAGAAAGAAAGGAGTCGGCACTGTCGTAACAAAAAAAAAGAAATTATCTACCGGCCTCGATCACTGGTACAGCTTTACCAATGAAATGAAGGAGAGAGGCATAGAAGTGGTCAACCTGGCCGTGAAGACCGAATTGGTAAATCCGACCGAGGCCATTGCGCGCTTTTTCAACATTCCCGAAGACAAACAGGTGCTGAAGCTTTCGAAACTCAAAGGTACCGGCGACGGCACACCGATTGTTTTTTTTGAAAGCTATTTTCACCCGCGAATCGGCATCAGGGAAGACGATGACTTCTCCGTGCCGCTCTATGCCATGCTGCAGATGAAGTATGGCATACGGGTGGTGCGCTCAAGTGAGAACATCAGCGCCAAAACAGCCGGCCGGCTGGCGAAGAAGCTCCGGGTACAGGCGGCGAGCCCCGTATTGGTGCGGGAACGCTTCGTCTATGACCCTGGAGACAGACCCATAGAGTACAACCTCGGCTATTACCGTTCGGATAAATTCATCTACTCAATCGACATTAAAAGCAATCACTAAAAATTTTTGCCCGAAACAATATGTCTGAACATATGTACAAAAATCTGATCCTCGGTGCGGACGTTGGTGGCTCCCATATTACCTCCGCCCTTATTGATGAAGAAAGCGGCGAGGTGCTGGATGCATCCTGGCGAAGAAATACCGTGTCTTCCGAAGGTGAATCGGATCAGATCATCGGAGTATGGTCGGATACCATGAATTCCACCCTGACCAGCGTCGCTGACTATCATTTAAAAGGTATCGGGGTTGCCATGCCCGGGCCATTCAATTACGAGGAAGGCGTTTCGTTGATGAAGGGAGTTAACAAATTCGACGCGCTGTATGGTATCAATATCAAGTCCGCATTGAGGGCCTTGCTCAAAACGGATCCGGAGATTCCTATCAGTTTTATGAACGACGCTGCCTGCTTTGGCTTGGGAGAAAGCCGGGAAGGCGAAAGCCGAAAGTCAAAAAAAATCATCGCGATTACTTTGGGTACAGGCTTTGGTGCGACCTTCCTCGGATCGGGGAAGATCCTGACTGAAGGCAGAGGTGTGCCTCCGCTCGGCGAGCTCTGGGACGCCCCTTACCTGGGTGGCATTGCTGAGGATCATATTTCAGGAAAATGGATACTCGAACAATACAACAAAATCTCCACTGAACCCGCCCTGTCGGTTGCGGAAATCGCGAAGAGAGCTACAGAAACAGGAGAGGGCCAGGCCACCCGGATCTTCCATGAGTTTGGTCAGCACCTGGGGCACTTCCTCAGCGAATGGCTCCATCAATTCCAGGCAGACCTGGTGGTCATCGGTGGAAACATCGCACGAGCTTCGGAATTGTTTCTTCCCTCCTACCACAACGCCCTTCATGAATCAGGCCTCGCTGTACCTGTTGAGATATCCCGGTCAATGGAAAGATCCGCGATCAGGGGCGCCGCGGAAATAGCTAAAAAAACAAGACCAGCAAAGCAATGGCGCAAGTCGGGTCAGCGGCAGATGCCACAGGAAGCAGAACCGGTCGATACAACTGACGACACCTACAATATCTTTCCATCTTTTGACATTGGGCGAAATAAGATTTTTACAGGATATGGATCCCTCGCAAAGTGGATCTCCTCGAAAAAACGCGTGATGATCGATGGCATACCCGGAAACGATTGGGAACTGACCCGCCAAAAACTTGACAATGAGCTGAAAAATTTAAACATCCGGGTGCAATGGCAGGACACGCGTTTATTTCAAAAGTCTCCCTCCGCGGTGGAAGCGTTGTTCAAACCCTATGTTGGTGCGCCAGGAGATGTATGGGGGAAAAAGACCGATTTACGTCTTGCGGATTTCTTTGATGGTTCCCTGGAAAATTTTCAGCCTGAAAGCAAAGCCCAGCTTAACATTTTAATTGGGCCGGGTGCAGCCCTCGCTGGTTGGGACAACCTCATCTACATGGAAGTTCCCAAGAATGAGATCCAGTACCGTATGCGTGCAGGCATGAACGTGAGCCTGAGTAGTACCATTGGCCTCAACAATCCTGCAATTTACAAGAGGCTGTATTTTGTTGACTGGGTAGTGAACAAAAATCATCGGCAGTCGATCGACAACAGGATCAATATAGTAGCCGATACCCAATGGCGGGATAACCTGTCATGGGCAGAATCTCTGAGTGTGTATGACGGACTGGAGCAACTGAGTAGAAATGCCATCCGCGCCCGACCGTGGTTTGAACCGGGAGCCTGGGGCGGACAATGGCTGAAGCAGCATATTCCCAACCTGAATCAGGACGAGGTGAATTATGCCTGGTCATTTGAACTCATCGTTCCGGAAAATGGTGTTGTTCTGGAAAGCGAGGGCAATCGCCTCGAGGTCCCATTCGAATGGCTCATGGAGCATCAGTCAGAGGCCATACTTGGTGAAGACGAAAAAACCTTTGGCACAGAATTTCCCATTCGGTTCGATTTTCTGGATACAATTGATGGTGGCAACCTGTCTATCCAATGCCACCCTTCCCTCAAATATATCACCAGGGAATTTGGCGAACGGATCACTCAGGATGAAACTTATTACATCCTCGACTGTATGCCCGATGCAACGGTTTATCTCGGCTTCCAGGACAACATCCAACCTGAATCTTTCAAAAAGTTGCTCGAGGAAAGTGCTGAAAAAAATATCGCCGTTAATATACCCGACTATGTGCAGGTGCATGAGGCAAAAAAACACGACCTATTCCTGATTCCCAATCAAACTATTCACAGCGCTGGCAGGGGTAGCCTTGTTTTGGAAATCAGCGCCACCCCTTACATCTTCACTTTCAAAATGTACGACTGGCTCAGGCTGGATCTCGAAGGAAACCCACGCCCGATCAATATTGATCATGCTTTTAAAAACCTCGACTTTTCAAGAAAGGGAAAGAAGGTGATAAAGGAGTTGATCTCATCACCGAAGGTCATCGCCACTGCTGGAGACGCCAGGACGGTGCACCTTCCCACACACGAGGAACATTTTTATGATGTCCACCGGATCGATTTTTCGTCCACCGTAAAAATATCGGGAAATAAAAAATGCCTGGTGATGATGCTGGTGGAAGGGGAATCTATAATCATAAAAATTCCCGGAGCCTCACCTGCACGATTCCTCTTCGCCGAAACATTTATTATTCCAGCGGGCATTCCAGATTTCGAAATAGTGAACGAAGGAAGAACCGAAACCAAATTGATCAAAGCCTTTCTAAAATAATCTGTCATGCCAGTCATTCCAGTGATCCCGGAAACAAAACACCGGAAATTTGTATTCACCATTTGCTTTATAGCGGCGATTGGCGGCTTTCTTTTTGGCTTTGACACCGCGGTAATTTCAGGGGCCCTCACTTTTGTGGTGAAAGATTTTCAATTCAGCACCATGATGGAAGGCTGGTTTGTGAGCTCGGCTTTACTGGGTTGCATCTTTGGTGTGATTGCCGCAGGCAAATTAAGCGACTGGAAGGGACGTCGGTTTGTAATGCTGCTGTCCGCGGGCTTGTTTTTCCTTTCTGCGGTCGGCTGCATGTTCGCGACACAGAGTTTCTGGCTCATCACCTACAGACTCGTTGGCGGTGTGGGTATTGGCGTGGCATCCATGATCTGCCCGTTGTATATTTCGGAGATTTGCCCACCCGCCTACCGTGGCAAAATGGTGGCTCTCTATCAGCTCGCGATCACCCTCGGCATTGTAGCCGCCTACTTGTCCAACTCCCTTTTGCTGAACGCATCACTTAAGCATGATTACTCAGGCTTCCTGAACTATGTGCTGGTTGAGGATACCTGGCGCATTATGATCGGGGTGGGTCTGATACCCAGCCTCATCTTCTGGATTGGCTTATTGCGGATCCCCGAGTCGCCAAGATGGCTGGTCCTGAAAAAAAATCCCGCGCGTGCGGAAGCTGTGCTTACGCAAATAAATGGAGCAGCAATCGCGAGGACAGAAATGAATTCCATCACGGACAGCCTGCGGCAAGAGTCCGGGGGCATCAGGGAATTATTCTCCCCTGTCTATCGCACAGCGCTGATCATCGGTCTGGCACTACCCTTCCTGTCACAGGTCTCTGGGATAAATGCAGTGATCTACTATGGCCCATCCATCCTTGACAAGGCCGGATTTTCACTCGGCGACGCACTAGGCGGCCAGGTTACGATCGGACTTGTGAATGTACTTTTTACTTTTGTAGCCATCTTCACCGTCGACAAATGGGGCCGGCGTCCCTTGCTCATCCTTGGCATCAGCCTGGCTGTGATATCATTGACCATCATTGGATTTCTATTTTTTCAAAACATGACCGAAGGACCCTGGATACTTATTTTCATACTGGTTTTCATTGCCAGTTTTGCCTTTTCTTTCGGCCCCGTTAGTTTCATTATCATCAGTGAGATCTTTCCAACAGCGATTCGAGCCCAGGCCGTGTCGCTTGCGACCTTATCACTCTGGGTGGCCAATTTTTTTGTCGGTCAGCTCACACCTGTGATGCTAAAGAGTGAGTCCTGGGGCCCGGCCGCAACCTTCTGGACCTTTGCTGTGCTCTGCGCCCCCGCGCTTTACCTCACCATCAAAATTATTCCTGAAACCAAGGGCCGTTCCCTGGAACAGATCGAAGCCTACTGGAATACGACACAAAAGAAACAAATAGAAACAACTGTCTGAGCAGTACACAATCAGTTTCAATGAAATCATTTTTCTTTCTCTTATTTGGCTTGATGCTTCTTGCGCAGTCATCCCTTTCGCAGGATGTTTTGCAATATGTTCATCCGGGCATTGGCACTGCGCACAGTCGTTGGTTCTTCTTTACCCCGGCCGCAGTGCCTTATGGCATGGCCAAACTCGCTCCTTCAACTAATGGGCATTATGGAAATGCCTCAGGCTGGGAGGCGGTGGGTTATGATGTGCGCCATCATTCCATCGAAGGATTCGTGCATTTTCATGAATGGCAGATCGGTGGGGTTAGTTTCATGCCGGCGAACGGCCCCTTGAAAACGAAACCAGGGAGTCTTGAGAATCCCGGATCCGGATACCGGTCGCTTTTCGATCGAAAAAATGAAATTGCAGAACCAGGTTACTATAAGGTGTTGCTGGATGACTATCATATCATCGCCGAACTGACTGCAACAAAAAGAACGGGTTTTCACCGATATACTTTCCCAGCCAGTGATCAGTCGAGGATCATCCTGGACATAGGCAATGAACAGGGGGAGAGCGGCGTAGTGACTGGCGCCGCTGTGCGTATGACGGACCCAACTCACTTTGAGGGCTTTGTGACAACCAATCCTAAATATGTGCAGAACTATGATGAGGGCGGCAGGATCTCGATGTATTTCTATGGAGAGCTGAGCCGCAGGCCCGACAGCGTGGGCGCATTTTCGGAAAAGGGATTTAATGCAACTGTTGATTCGGCCAATGGAAAAGGTGCCGGCCTTGCGTTGACTTACAGGACAAAAAACCAGGACGATATTGAAATTAAAGTAGGTCTCTCCTATACATCCATCGACAGTGCAAGAAAAAACCTTCTCGCCGAAGCAGGCAGGCTCTCGTTTGACCAGGCGAAGCGAGCCGCGCAGGCCAGCTGGCGCAGCGAACTGAGCAGGATCACAATTCAGGATGCAAACAAAAAAAACAAGATCAAATTTTATACGGGACTCTATCATGCCCTTTTGGGAAGGGGCATAGCCGCTGATGTGAATGGATCCTATCCAAAGCACGATGGGTCTGTCGGAAGGATGCCGGCGTCAAAGCGGGGAGAGCGTCCCCATGAGTTTATGAACAGCGACGCGATTTGGGGAGCATTCTGGAATCTTACACAGTTGTGGTCCCTGGCCTATCCTGAGCGATACAGTGATTATGTGAACACGGAGCTTGAAATCTACAAAGAGCGTGGATGGCTCGGCGACGGCATCGCCAACAGTAATTTTGTTTCGGGGGTCGGAACCAATTTTGTGGGCCTGGCCATCGCAGGAGCCTTTCAGGCAGGCATCAGGGACTACGACACCGCGCTGGCATATAAAGCGGTAAAGGAAAATGAACTCGGCTGGATCAACAGAAAAAAGGGATCGGGCAAACAAGATGTAAAGGCTTTTATAGATCATGGCTTTGTTCCCTATCTCGAATCAGACAAGACCGACTCTACGGGATCACATTTTTCCGCCTCGCACACTCTCGAATACTCATTCAGTGCATTTGCTGCAGCCCAGATGGCCCGCGCCATGGGCAAACAGAAGGATTATCAGCAACTCATCAGCTATGCCCATGGTTGGAAACAAATTTTTGATTCTACTCAAAAACTAATACGGCCAAAAACAGCAGATGGAAATTTTATTGATCGCTTTGATCCGTCTGAGCCCTGGCGCGGGTTCCAGGAAGGTAATGCGATCCAGTACACCTTTTATGTGCCGCATGATCCCGCGGGCCTCATTAACAGTATTGGCAAAAACGAATTCAACTCAAGGCTCGACAGCATTTTCATTGGAGCGCAGAAGAACAGTTTTGGCGGCGGCAGGGAAATCAATGCCTTCGCTGGAATTAAATCGATGTACAACCATGGCAACCAGCCAAATCTGCACATCAGTTGGTTATTTAATTATTCGGGCAGCCCCTGGCTAACGCAAAAATGGACGCGCGCCATCTGTGACGAATTCTATGGAACGGAGAGCATCCATGGCTATGGATACGGACAGGACGAAGACCAGGGTCAGCTGGGTTCATGGTATGTAATGGCGGCACTAGGTCTTTTTGATGTAAAGGGCTTCACCGACATGCGACCCATCATTCAGATCGGAAGTCCCCTCTTCACACATGCAGTAATTAGTTTGCCGAATGGAAAACAACTCATCATTCAAACTAAAAACAACAGCCAGACAAATTTTTACATACAGTCCGCCACATTCAATGGAAAGGCGCTGGATAATTGTTGGATGTACAGGAACGACCTGATGAAAGGAGGCAAACTGACACTGGAGATGGGACCCATTGCCAACAAAAAATGGGGAGCAACAAATCCTCCGCCTTCAGAAAAGTAACTGGAATTTAAGGGAGGTTTAGAAAAACGAACAGGCAATCATCAGCGAAAGCGCAACATGCTTGAGTGAGGTGCGCAAATGTTGCAGTGCATGTGACAACTGGTTCTCAACTGTTCTTCTTGAAATGCCAAGTTGTGCGGCTATCTGGTCATTGGTCAGGTGCTGACGCCGGCTCAGTTGAAATATGTACTGGCAGCGGCTTGGTAAATCGAGCAGGTAACGATTTATATCATTGTTTAACTCCTGGCTGCTGAAATGTTCATCGGCCTCGTTCACACATGAAGGCTGTTGGACCTTTTCAAAATTCTTCAAATAAATCACCGGAGTCGCTTTGGCTTTTTTAAGGTGGCGGAAAACGTGATACCTGGCGGCTGCCCGCAGGTAAGCATTGAACGAGGTAATGTTGAGATGATTGCGATGCAGCCATAGATTGAGGAAAATCTCGGTGGTGATGTCCTGTGAGGCATCTATGTTCTTCAAATAACTGAAGGCCGTAGTATACACCTTCGCCCAATACCTTTCAAAAAGGATGGTGTAGGCTACATGATCATTTTCAGAAATGGCCTTCCACAATTCGTGATCTGTCAGATGGCTAGCAATCATAAATTATTGGAGAATGAAGCTAAAGACTTTATCCGAAACACTCACAATTTTATCTTAGGAAATTTTTTGATTTTTTATGTGCGTTGCGTAGCTGGCGGGACTCTCTGTTATTCAACCCGTAAAAATTCTTGAATGACCCGCGATGAATATATAGAACTCTATGAAAAACTATTGGCCGGAAAATGCACGGCAGAAGAAAAAAATTTAATCGAATCCTACAAAGACGATTTTGACTGGAGTGAAAAACCCTGGGGGGAAGAAATGGGTGATAAGGATGAAATAAGGCAAGCGATTTACGGTAAACTGCAGCGAGATCTGCAGCCGAAAAAAAAATCCGCCATCCGGTATGTCTTCCGGGTAGCGGCTGCCGCATTAATTCTGGGCCTTGCCCTTACTACAACCCTCTATATTATTCGCCAGCAAAGAAATACAAGCGGCAAAGAAGTATCGCGAGGAGTGTCAAAACCAGTTATCGGCCCTGGTACCAACAAAGCCATCCTTAAACTTTCCAATGGTGCCACCATCGAACTGGACAGTACACACTCTGGTGTTTTCGCAAAGGATGAAGGCGTTGAGATAGTGCAAACAGCGGAAGGGCAAATTGCGTATAATAAAAATCAAAAGCGCTCATCTGCCTCAACCATCAATACGCTCACTACTCCTTTTGGAGGACAATACCAGTTACGCCTCGAAGATGGCACCGGGGTATGGCTCAACGCCGCGTCTTCCATCAGCTTTCCCACCGCCTTCAGCGGCACTGAAAGAAAGGTTGAAGTAAGCGGTGAAGTTTATTTTGAAGTGCAACACAATCCTTCAAAGCCTTTTAAAGTGAATTTTAATGGCAACACGATTACCGTAATGGGAACGCATTTCAATGTGATGGCTTATGAAGATGAAGAATTGAATCGGGTGACCCTGCTCGAAGGAAGCGTGAATCTGTCCAATGCTTCTTCACAAAGCAAACTAATTCCGGGTCAGCAAGCGGTGGTAGACAGGCGCACCAGTTCAATTGAAAAGCGAAAAGTGAATGTTGAGGAGGCCGTAGCCTGGAAGAAAGGGTTTTTCTTCTTTGAAAATGAAAATATTGAAAGCATTATGCGCAAGCTCTCGCGCTGGTATAATACTACGACAGATTACCAGGGAGATATGAAAGGCAAAGAATTTTCCGGCACAGTCTCCCGGTTTGAAAATATTTCAGAAGTACTCGATCTGTTAGAGGAAACGGGTACAATTCACTATAAAATTAATGAAAGGATGATCACTATTATGCCATAACCGCGCTGCGGATCCATAAAAAACCAGGAGCGCTGCAACGCCCCTGGAAAAATGTTTGAGCTAACCATATTATAAGATGACCCAAACAATCAAATGTATGCCATTTCACCAAAACCTGAAAGATGGAAAGCGACCTGTTGTTCCATTCAAAATCCTGCTGATTGTGAAACTTACAACTGCCTTTTTTATTCTGACGCTCATGCACGCCAGCGCCGGCACACTCGCACAGCGGGTGACCCTTGCTGAAAAAAATGCACCGTTGGAAAAGATCCTGCTGGATCTGAAAAAGCAAAGCGGTTTCAATTTCCTCTACAACACTCCCATGCTGACGGAAGCTAAACCAGTGACACTGAACGTGAATAACGCGCCGCTGGCTGAAGCGCTCCGGCTATGTTTTGCCGGTCAGCCCCTGGACTTCACCATCAAAAAGAAGACAATCATTGTCCGGCGAAAGCCCATGCCCATACGCGACAATCTGCCCCCACCGCTAGTGATCAAGGGCAAAGTTCTAGACCCAAAAAACGAACCGCTCCAAAGCGTGAACGTAAATGTCAAAGGCAGCCCGGTGACCACCCAAACTGACGCCGACGGTAACTTTACGATTACCGCCCCCGATGGTGCGAAAACATTGGTTTTCTCTTTTATAGGCTACACTACACAGGAAGTGGTTATCTCCAACAGGACACAGATCAACATCCAACTGGCCGTTGAGAACGCGTCCCTCAGTGACGTGGTAGTGGTCGGCTATGGAACGCAGAAAAAAGCGTCACTCACCAGCGCGGTGTCTTCGGTTAATTCGGAGGACATCGTCACCACCAAGAATGAAAACGTGGTGAATTCCCTCACGGGCAAGGTTTCTGGATTGAGAGTTGTGCAGAACAGCAGCGAACCCGGGAATTTCGACAACTCATATGACGTGCGTGGACTCGGCACACCTTTGATCGTAATCGATGGCATCCCCCGCGACAACATCACGCGGCTCGATCCTAATGACATTGAAAGTGTGTCTATATTGAAAGATGCTTCAGCGGCCGTTTACGGCGTTCGTGCGGCAAATGGTGTGATCCTGGTGACTACCAAAAAGGGCAAGAAGGGAGGATTGGTACTGAACTATTCGGGCAACTTCACCATGCAGTTTCCATCAGGCTTGCCCAAGCCTATGGATGCTATAGGATACATGACGCTGACAAACGAAAAACTACTGCACAATGTAAACGGCGGAATTATCTCTTACCAGGACGCGGATTTCGAAGCCTATCGCACCGGATCAAAGATCAGCACCGACTGGTACAAGCCGACCGTAAAAGACATTGTTCCGGAAACACAACACAACCTGAGCGTAACCGGTGGCAATGAAAACACAAACTATTTCCTCAGCCTCGGATACACTGCGCAGGATGGATTTTTAAGAAGCGGTGATCTCAACTATGAACGTTTCAATGTTCGTTCTAACATCAGTTCGCGAGTTACGAAAGACCTGACCGTCGACCTCAACATCACGGGTATTCTCGACACCAAGGACCAACCCTATCAGGATACCTGGTGGATCATACGTTCATTCTGGCGACAAAACCCATTGGAACCTGTGTATGCGAATAATAACCCTGAATACTTCGCGCATACACCTGTGGATGGCACCAACCCGGTAGCCATGTCCGACAAAAGCGTATCTGGATACAAGACCTTCACGAACCGCTGGTTCCAGTCTTCGATCTCACTCACCTACAAGATTCCCCTCGTTGAAGGATTGAAAGCGAAGGCCCTGTACAGCTATGACTTCAACAGCGAGGACAACAAAATGTATCAGCGCCAGTATGATCAATTCACCTATGATGCCGCTTCGGATGTATACACTGCAAAACCTCAGCAGGCGCCCAATCAAATACGCCGGGAATATTTCACAAGACCAAATACACTTTCACAACTGTCCTTGAATTATGACAGAACTTTTGATAAGCACAGTGTCGGCGCCCTCGTGCTTTGGGAAAACAGCGTAAGAAACAGCGATAACTTCTATGCGCAGAGAGAACTGGCTCTTGCTGTTGATCAGCTACTTGCCGGAAACAGCGTAAATCAGGTAGGCAACATGAATTCCGACGGCCTCTTCAAAGATGCCAATAGGGGACTGGTAGGAAGATTGAATTATAATTTCGACTCGAAATACCTCGCGGAATTCAGTTTCAGGAGAGATGGCTCGTCTAAATTTCCAAAAAACCGTCAGTTTGGTTTCTTCCCTTCAGCCTCCCTCGGTTACCGGATCTCCGAAGAGAATTTCTTCAAAAATTCGAATGCTCTTTCATTCATTCAGAGCATGAAGATTCGCGGTTCATACGGTGAGCTTGGGGATGACCGCGCTTCAAGTTATCAGTTTATCACCGGTTATCTCTTTCCGGCAACTGGTAATGCCAATGAATTGCCTCCGGGTCATATTTTCGATGGGGAGTTTATCAGCTCGCTACAAAGCAAGGGGTTGTCAAATCCATTCATTACCTGGTATGTGGCCAAAACCCTCGACATCGGCATCGACGTGGAAGCCTGGAAGGGGTTACTGGGATTCACTGTGGATTATTTTAGTCGTGACCGAACCGGACTGTTAGCCACAAGGAGTCAAAGTCTACCCGGAGTGGTAGGCGCAGCTTTACCTGAAGAGAACCTCAACAGCGACCGCACCAAGGGCTTCGACCTGGAAGTAAATCATCGGAATCACCTGGGTAAATTTAATTATTACGTGAAGGCCATACTCTCCTTCACCCGTACATCGAACCAGTTTGTAGAAAGGTCAGCAGCAGGCAACTCATACGACAACTGGAGGAATAATTCCAACAACAGGTACAACAATGCCAAATGGGGCTGGAGTGCAGCCGGCCGCTTCAATAATTATGAAGACATCATCAATAGTAAGCAGTTCGTTAACCGGTCCACCGTATTAGGTGATTACATCTACGAAGACTGGAACCAGGATGGCATCATTGATGATCACGACGTACATCCGATAGCCTATCAGGGAATCCCGCTGATGACCGGCGGGCTGACCATTGGGGGTTCATTCAAGGGATTTGATTTCAATATCCTTTTCCAGGGAAGCACCCTGTCCAACGTCGGTTATACGGAACAGTTACGGGAGGCCTTGTGGGGAGGCGGTAGTGGTGTGACCATCTTCCTGGACAGGTGGCATCCTGCTGATCCGAAGGCAGATCCTTATGATCCCAACACGCAATGGATATCAGGAAAATATGGCTACACAGGCAGCAATCCCGATGAGAATTCTGAATTCAATGTTCAGGACAACTCTTACCTGAGGATCAAGACAGCGGAAATTGGGTATTCAATTTCAGAACGGATTGCGAGAAAGGTCGGGATCAAGGCAGCGAGGATCTTCGCCAACGGGTATAATATCGTTACCTGGTCGAAGGTGAAATTTGTAGATCCTGAACACCCAAACACCCTTTACAGTTACCTCTACCCGCTGAACAAGACAGTGTCACTGGGTTTAAACGTAACCTTTTAAACAGCAATTAACATGAAACTCAAAATATTCCTGGCAATATTGGTTGTTGCCTTTTATTCCCCGGCCTGCACCAAGCTCGACATCCCGCCGATGAATATCATCCAGGATAAGGAGGTATTCACTTCAGAAGGAGGTATAGAAATTTACATGGCACGTTGTTATAGTGAACTGCCGATCGAAGATTTTCGATACACACCCACGAGGGGATTGAATTTCTTCTGGCTCATCAATCCGCCTAGCGCGATTACGGGAGAATCACTCAGCCGCGACATCGGGGGAGCGACCTCAGAAACTTTCAACTGGTGGGAAGATGGTTACAGACTTATCCGTGAAACCAATTACTTCATGAAAATTCTTCCGCAGTATGCCAGTAATTTTACTGAGGACCAAATAAAAAACTGGATGGGCGAAGCCAGGTTCCTGAGGGGTGTCACCTACTATGCCCTGGCAAAAAGATACGGTGGCGTTCCAATTCTTGACTCGGTGCTAAGTTATCCCGAACAATCGATCGAAGAACTGCAGGTACCCCGGGCAGCAGAAGCGGCAGTCTATGATTTCATAGCATCCGACTTCGACTTTGCGATTGAGAACATGTCCGAGTCCAGCGTTTCCGGCCGGGCAAACAAGTATGTTGCCGCAGCCTTTAAATCCAGGGCCATGCTTCACGCCGGCTCCATTGCCAAATACAACAAGGTCACCCTCTTCGATGGGAATCAGAACCAGCTTTGCGGCATTCCGCTTGAAAGAGCCGACGAATACTACAAGGCTGCCTATGACGCCGCCAATATGCTCGATGGGAAATACAGTCTGTACATGAAGGGCTGGGCGGCAAACGACAAACAGGCGCAGTATCAGAATTATGTAGACATGTTCTATGATGATGCCAGTCCTGAAAACATATTCATCGAGGAATATCACTATCCCGAATCCGTGCATGGTTACGACTCATACAACGTACCGCGTCAGCTTGCCGGCGGGAATGGCTACTCAGCAGAGGTCAACCCTACTTTGAATTTCGTAGAGATGTTTGAGGGTATTCCGAAAACGGCAGATGGTCAAATACAGACCTTCGATGCGAATGGCAAGTACCTGTTGTACGCCAATACCATGGACCTGTTTGCCAATGCCGAACCAAGGCTGAGGGCAACGGTAATACTTCCCGGTGACGAATTCAAGGGTGAGAGTATCGAGATTTACCGCGGTATTTATACCCCCAGTGCTGCGGGCGGTATCAGCAGGCTGCTACCTGAAAACTCAACGTCTAATTATCCCACTGATATTATCGTGTCCTCTCCAAATGCATCACAAACACCATTTACGCTCCCTGATGGTTCATTAAAGAACCCTTCCGGCAAAAGCGGAGTGTTCACTGCCGACGGCACGGCTGCCATTTCGGGATTCTCGGTAAGGAAATATGTGGATCCAGACAGACCTACAGCTGAAGTTTTGGAAAACCGATCTGATCAAACCTGGATAGAAATGCGCTATGCGGAGGTATTACTCAACCGCGCTGAAGCTGCCTATGAATTGTATGACGATGGGGAAACAGATGCAGACTACCTCACACAGGCCTATACCGACATCAACCAGATCCGTGAGAGAGCAGGCGCCACATTGCTGAGCGCAGCCGCCGACCTCAACAGCGTGGATACAGTAAGGAGGGAAAGAAGAAAGGAACTGGCTTTTGAAAACAAGACCTGGTGGGATCTCAAACGCTGGAGGATCATCGACAAGGAACAGAACGGAACCGCCTACCGCGTGTTGATGCCTTTCTACTCGGCCGATGCCAGTCAATACTTTTTCGATGCGCGTCCTGACGAACGCAACGTCCGTTACACTTTCGACACCAGGTGGTACTATCAGGAAATCCCGACGGATCAGATTTCCAAGAGTCTGAACCTGCTTCAAAATCCAGGCTACTAATTCAAAACAACTACAATGAAAAAGCTATTATATTCTTCAGGATTATTTGCAGTGATGGTGATCTCAATATCCTGTTCCAAAAAATTCGACAATTACGCCGAGCCTGCAGAAACCTTTGCTGGTAAGGTGATCAATGCAGGAAAGGAAGGTTTACAAACTGAGATCGGCGGCGGAGGAACACGCATTAAAATGGAGGAACTGAGCTGGAGTGACAGTCCCACTCCCTATTACTTTTATTGTTTGCAGGATGGCAGTTTCAACAATACAAAGATCTTTAAAGGCAGGTATCGCGTGTCTGTTGAAGGACCTTTTGTTCCCTTGGTACAAACAGACTCGTCCGGGAATGTAACTATTGACAATAGTCAGACGATTGACATCGCTGGCGTAACAAACCTGGACTTTTCGGTGGAACCCTTTCTCAATGTAACCTGGATGAGTGAACCGGTGTACAACAGCGCGGAGGGAACGATCACCGTGCAGGTTAAGTTCTCGAGAGGAACCTCCAACCCGGGTTTTCAATCGAATGTAAGCGACGTCTTCTTCTTCGTGAATACCAACCCCTACGTGGGCAACAACAACTACGACAACCGCTATTCGACGCAGGTCAGTTATTCAGGCACCGAGGGTAATGATGCCGTTGACCAGACTGTCACAATCACGTCAAGGGAAACGCTGCCCACCGGTCGCACTTATTACCTGCGTATCGGCGCAAGGGTGGACTATGGATTGAAATATTATAATTACAGTGATATCAAGAGTATTCAGGTGCCCTGAGGCAAATCAAAAATGAAAAATTAAAAATTAAAAATATTTGTACGTCTTTGATGGCAGTTGATTTCACGCAAAGTATTAGAGTGCCGTACCAACACTGGTTCACCAAATAGAACTTGAATTTTTAGTTAATTGATTTTCAAGTGTAAAAATTTAAGTTCTATAGTAGACGATACAGGTCCCTGCCTGCCTGCCGGCAGGCAGGCATTTGCCTTTGCGTCTACTTTGCGCCTTCGCGTGAAAGCTACTCGCACAATAGCATTTTTAATTTTTAATTTTTGATTTTTGATTTTATTTAAAAGACAATACTTCATGAAGTTTATTCTCCTCCTGATAATCGCAGCCATCATCACAACAAACGCGAACGCTCAGCATGCAGGCAAAGAAAAGACTGCCTTTCAAACATCCAGCGCCTGGCGGCCGGAGATAGACGTAAGATCAGACGTGGCCATCGTGTATGGTCCCGGCGACCGCAAAGGGATGAGCTTCCAGGAACGTGTCGACTCATGGAGGAAACGCGGTTACACTACGCATTTTATGACCGGCATCGCATGGGGTAGATATGACGAATATTTTTTGGGCAAGTGGGATGGAAAAAACCACCTCGGCATAGTTCAGGTTACCCGAAATGGCGACTCCATCTGGCATGGAAAAAACACTCCTTACGTTGTCCCTGTTCAAGGATTTGTCGACTACATGAAGGAAGGCGTTGTAAAGAAAGTCATCGATGCAGGCATTACCTCCATCTACCTCGAAGAGCCCGAATTCTGGGCGAGAGCCGGTTACAGCGATCCGTTCAAAGAAGAGTGGCAGAAGTATTATGGATTCCCCTGGCGGCCGCAGCACGAATCGCCCGAAAACACGTATCTCTCAAACAAACTCAAATACCAATTGTACTTCAATGCGATAAAGCAAGTGTCGGAATACGCCAAGTCCTATGGCAAGAGTAAAGGGAAGGATGTAAAAGTGTACATACCCACGCATTCTCTTGTTAACTATTCTTCGTGGCAGATCATAAGCCCTGAGGCCAGTCTTGCCTCGCTGCCTGGCATTGACGGATACATCGCGCAGGTATGGACCGGCACGTCCAGGGAACCGACCTTCTTCAATGGAGTCGAAAAGGAAAGAGTATTCGAGAATGCTTTTCTCGAATATGGATCGATGGTTTCGATGACTGCACCAACCGGCAGAAAGATGTTCTTCCTGACAGATCCAATTGAAGACTGGCCGCGCGACTGGAGTGATTACAAGAAGAATTACGAGGCGACTTTTACGGCGAAACTTTTGTATCCCATGGTGGCGGATTACGAAGTGATGCCCTGGCCAGAGCGGATCTACACAAGGCCATACAAGATTGCCAGCAGCAACGAGAAAGTGCTGATCCCGAAATACTATTCCACCCAGATGCAAATCATGATCAATGCGCTGAACGACATGCCGCTCTCCGACAACAAGGTTTCGGGAAACAACGACATCGGCGTATTGATGAGCAACTCATTGATGTTTCAGCGCTTTCCAACGCACAAGGGTTTCCAGGATTCCGCTTTCTCCAATTTCTACGGACAGACCTTTCCATTACTAAAGCGTGGTGTGCCGGTGCAAACAGTGCACATGGAAAACCTGGCATTTGCCAACACGCTCAAAAATATCAAGGTGCTGGTAGTGAGTTATTCCAACATGAAACCCAATAACGCAAAGGTGCACCAGCAGCTAGCCGACTGGGTAAGACAGGGCGGGGTATTGATCTACTGCGGGCGTGACGATGATCCATATCAGACCGTTATGGAATGGTGGAATACAAACGGAAAAAAGTACAAAGCACCTGCTGATCACCTGTTCGAAATGCTACAAGTAAATCCAGATGAAACGAAGAATGGGAAAACAGTGGGCAAGGGTACTGTTTATGTATTGAGAAAGAATCCAAAGGAACTCGTGATGCGGGCCGGTGAGGACGCAGATTATATTGGTCTTGTGAAAGACGCCTATGAAAACGCGGCGAAGGCAGGGAGAGTATTGTTTAAAAACTTTCTCTCCCTGCAGCGCGGCCCTTTCGACCTGGTGTCGGTGATGGATGAGAGTGTCGGAAATGAATCCTTTGTTGTCAGGGACCTGGTCATCGATCTTTTCGACCCGAAACTTCCTGTGTTAACACAGAAAGAAATAAAACCAGGTACACAGTCTTTCCTCTATAACCTAAAGAGGGCCGCAAATACGAAACCTCATGTGCTGGCAGCTGCCAGCAGGGTTTATGAAGAAAAAATTAAAGCAAACAGTTATGCCTTTGTTGCCAAAAGCCCGGTGAATACAGTCAACGCGATGCGCGTCTGGTTACCAGGTTCCCCCTCGAAAATCACCGTCCTCGATCCAAAGGGTCAGGCCATCACCGATGCGAGGTCTGACTGGAATGCAGAATCAAATACGTTGTTTCTCGGCTTCAACAATGACCCCGATGGGGTGAGGGTTGAGTTGCTTTATTAATCAATTAATTTGTTTTTATTCTGTCTGAAGCACCTGTCCTCCAGTTTCCCCCCACCTTGTGCAGGGCGTAAAAATATTTGTGTCTTAGTTTCAAGTTCACCAGCACATGCGTATCCCCAGGCAAGGCTGAAGGGGAAATCACGACATCCCCCAAACGAATGGAAATTAGTATCAAAAAGTGTACGCAAAAGAACACATTTCACTAGTACCGCCATGATAGAGAGGATAGATTTGGTTTAATCAAAACTAACGAAACAGAAATAACATGAAGACACACACTTCGGTTAAGCTGCCTATTTCTCCAAGACTGGCTTGCTTATGGAATTACAAAAAGCTTACGTCGCTGTTAGTTTTTTCTTTTGTTCTTTTCTACGCAAATATTGCGACAGCTCAAACCCAAACAGTTGCGGGAACTGTTAAGGATGAAAACGGTTCGGGGCTGGCTGGTGTCAGCGTTGTAGAAAAGGGCTCCGCAAGAGGAGTCACCACGGATGGCCAGGGAAAATTCAACATCGGTTTGCAAAAACCTTCAACACTGGTATTCAGCTATACCGGCTACGAAAGTCAGGAACTGCTTGCAACACCCGGCACGCCTGTTGACATTTCACTTAAAAGAGACGCAAACGCCCTCACCGATGTAGTTGTAGTCGGTTATGGCACGCAAAGACGAAAAGACGTTACGGGCGCAGTATCTACGGTAGATATTGCAAATGTGAAAGACATTCCGCCAACCAACCCAAGTAAGCTGCTCGCAGGGCAGGTTTCTGGTGTGCTTGTGAAACAGCCCACAGGAGAACCGGGAAGAGGCATGAGCATCAACATCCGGGGTATCAGTTCGTTGGGGGCGGGAAGTGCGCCACTCTGGGTAATAGATGGATTTCCATTTGGCGATGATATCGGAAGGAACCTTAACCCGAATGACATCGAGAGCATATCGGTTTTAAAAGATGCGGTTTCTTCAGCGATCTATGGTGCGCGGGGCTCAAACGGCGTTATACTTGTCACTACAAAACGGGCAAAGACCAACCAGCACTATACGTCCTTCAATGCGTTCTATGGAATTGCCAATGTACCAAAAGACAGAAGGGTTAAGATGATGAGTGGGCCGGAATTCGCGCAGTACAAAAAAGAAGTGTATGAAGAAAAGGTTAGATACTATGATAACAGGGAGCCCACGATAGACGACGTTCCGGAAGAGTATCGCGATCCTTCGCAGTATTCAACAACGGACTGGTACGACCTGATCCTTCACAACAATGCTCCCTCTCAGAACTACAATCTTACATACGGTAACGGCGGTGAAAGATTTCATTCGCTCGTATCCGTGGGATACAACAAAGAGGATGGAGCGCTCAAGTATACTGGGTATGACAGGTTTTCGGTCTTGGCAAACCTGGATGGAAAAGTGAATGATTTCATCACTATCGGATTAAAGCTAAATGGATCCTATGCGCGGAATCAGAAAGCTCCATCTACCGAAGGCCGCGACAATACGGTCGGCAGCGCCCTTATCATGGATCCCCGTAAATCCGCATATAATGATGATGGAACACTCAACCCTTATATCGCAGGCAACGACATCGTGTTTGGCTGGCCAAATCCACTCCTGCTCTTAAGAGATGCGCACAGAAACGACGAAACGGCTGACCTGTTGTCAAACGTGTTTGTTGAAGTAAATTTTTTAAAGCACTTCAAATTCAAATCATCGATTAACACGCGGCTCAGCTACCTGACCGACAAATGGTACAAGCCATCTACCATCGGCGGAACGAATGCACCTCCTCCACGGGACGCAACCCTCGAACAAGGCACTTCCTACGTAACCAATTATAGTGCGGATCAGCTGCTTACCTACACTAATCAGTTAGGTGCAAGCCGGTTTGAAGTATTGGCGGGCTACACTGCCCAGCAGGAAACATTCAAACAAACAAGCGGAACGGCCACCAAATTCCCCAATGACCTGACTCCATATCTCGACGCCGGTTCAACAAAATCTTCATCATCGGATGAAAATGGGTGGACAACAGCTGCTTTCTTCGGCCGCGTGAATTACAATTTCGACGATCGGTACCTCTTAACGGCAAGCTTCCGTAGAGAAGGAAGTTCAAGATTTGGAGAGGGAAACAAGTATGGCGATTTTCCTGCCGTCTCTGCCGGATGGAGGATTTACAATGAAGCATTCTTTCCAAAAAACGGATTCCTGTCTGATTTGAAATTCCGGGGCAGCTATGGAATCACTGGCAATAACAACATCGGTAACTATACTCAGTTGTCTTTCGTGGATCCTTTCGATCCAATGACCCGAAGCAACACCAATCTCGACAATTACATATTGGGGGGTCAATTTGTGAGTGGCCTTGTCGTTCAGAATCCCTCCAATGCGAATCTCAAATGGGAAAAATCAAAGACCCTCGACGTAGGCTTCGACCTGAATGCTTTTGACAACAAAGTTTCGTTCAGCGCGGAGTATTATAATAAAAAAACCAATGACATGCTGCTGCCCGTTCAGATACCTGTCATATCCGGCTTTACTAATTATACAACCAACGTCGGTAGCGTTAGAAATTCAGGCTTCGAGTTTTCTCTCGGATATAATAACAAGTTCGGGGAAGTGGGTTTCCATGCGAGCGCGAACTTTTCAACAAATAAAAGCAAGGTCCTCGAAATCAAGGGCGCAGAAGACCGGATCATCTATAGTAATTTCTATGGACCACAAAACATCTCACAGGTGGGTTCGCCAATTTCCATGCTATACGGGTTTCAAGCGTTAGGGATATTTCAAAACCAGGAGGAAATAGACAAGTCGCCTACTCAGAACGGAGCCATTCCCGGGACCTTCAAAATGTTTGACGCTGACGGTGACGGTAACATCTCATACGATAACAAGGACATGGTTCAGTTGGGCAATCCAACTCCCGCTTATACTTATGGCATCAACGTCGGGGCCGACTTCAAGGGTTTTGACCTGAGCGTTCTTTGCACAGGGGCAGGCGACTACAAGATCTACCGGGCAATTGAGGAATCAACCATGAACATGGACGGCGTCTTCAATATACTGCAGGAAGGAGTAGATCGCTGGCGTTCTCCATCCCAACCCGGAAAAGGAAAATGGCCTACTTCGAACAACTGGCAATGGGAACGTGAGTCCAGCAGCGTTTATGTATACGATGGAACTCATTTCTGGATCAGAAATATTACCCTCGGTTATAGCTTTCCTGAGAATAAGGTATTGAAAGGCTTGCGTGTGTACGGCACAGTTGATAATTTTTATGTATTCAAATCTTACCCCGGTGCGAATCCTGAAGTTAATAACAGTGGCGGCCTTCAGCCAGGAGCAGACGACGAATTTTATCCACTGCCAAGAAAATTTATTCTCGGACTGAATGTAACCTTCTAAAATTCAAAAAATGAAAATCAACCATACATTAATGATAGCTGGTATCGCAGCTATTCTGTTAAGCGCTTGCAAAAAGGAATATCTGGAGAAATCGGATCCGACGAAAATCGGGACGGCATTGTTCTATAAAAACAAGACCGAGGCAGATCAGGCCGTCAATGGGGTTTACGGCATACTTCAGAACATAGGAGATGGGCAATGGCTGCTTACCGAACAGATTACCGATAACACGGTGGTTGATCTGGATCCGGGCAACCGTGGCAACGCGCCGTCATTAGAAACATTCGAATTCATGACTGTCACTTCAGGAAATGGATATCTCGCCGATATGTATAATCGAACCTACAACGGCATTTATAACATCAATGTAGCGCTGACCAAAATACCTGAGGCCGATATGACCGAAGAAGAAAAGGCAGTTGATATAGGCCAACTTAAATTTCTGCGTGGCTACTTTTACTTTTTACTTGCGCAGTATTTTGGAGATGTTATTGTGATCACGGAACCACTGGTAGACCCAGCTGAAGCGTATAACTTTCAAAGAAAGCCTGTTGATACGGCATATGCGCTTATCCTTCAGGATCTCAATGATGCGGCCGCTAGTTTGCCCGAGTCCTACCCTCCTGCAGATTTGGGTCGGGCCACAAAGGGAGCTGCCCTCACACTTCTTGGGAAAGTTTATCTTACCCGTAAGCAGTATGCCGAAGCACAGACCGTTCTAACCCAGGTAACAGGTCTTGGATATAGTCTCGTTCCCAATTATGCGGACGTTTTTGACCCTACTAAGAAAAATGGACTGGAATCCATTTTTGACATTCAGTATCAGGGCGACAATGATCAGGGCGAATGGAGCGATTTCATATACTCATTTGCACCGCGTCTATCAGGGGAAGCGGTTACTGGTTGGGCACAGGCAAACCCCGGTGGTTGGAATACACCATCAAATGACATTATAAATGCTTATGAACCAGGTGACCTTAGGAAAGATGTGTCAATAGGAATGGATTTTGCAAGCCCGGCCACTGGCGACACCATCCCTTATATCAAGAAATATGCGCATTCACATACGATCTACAACCGGACCAATGATAACTGGCCGGTGCTCCGCTATGCGGATGCCCTATTGATGCTTGCTGAAACAATCAATGAACAGGGTGGACCTACCGGTGAAGCCTACACGTATATTAACGATGTGCGCGCACGGGCGGGTTTGCCAGCACTAAGCGGTCTAAGTCAAAGCAGTTTCCGCGACACACTGGAGCACGAAAGGAGGATCGAACTCGCATTTGAAAACCAGAGATGGTTCGATCTGAAAAGAATGCACACGCCGGCCGAAGTTGCGGTGATCCTGAACGCATTTGGTGCAAAGGAAAAAGCCAACCCGACCGTTGACCGGCAAGGTGTGGCCTTCTCTGCCCAGGATTATCTTTTCACTGAAAATGAAGTTCTATACCCGATTCCAAATAGGGAGATCATTACCAACAGTAGCCTGACACAGAACCCCGGTTACTAGCAGCGTTGATTTTTATAAGTATTAATCAAGAGGCCCGCAATCCGGGCCTCTTTTTATCGTATACACCTGGACTATGGCTATAAATCATCGTTCTGTTTGGATCGTTACCGGTCCCAGCAAACCAGAAGGCATCAACGTATCCTTATAGTGGTATGTCGGATTCGTTAGAAAGCTGATCCGCTTGCCGGGCCTGGGCTGACCCTGCTCCAGCCAGGACGGCCATTTGCCATTTGTGATGCCATCATCAGGCAGGGCGTCATCACCAATCATCCTGTTGATCCAGAGATTGGCCACTTCAATGTCAAGTAAATTATCTTTTGCCTTCACCGCTTTCGTAATATTAATGCGCCAGGGATCGGTCCACACCACGCCCAGGGGCTGCCCATTTAGTTTTACCGATGCCATAATATTCAACTTACCAAGGTCGAGAAAGATGCGACTGTCCTTGTTTTGCGGCAGTGTGAGATCAAAACGTTTGGCGTATTTCGCAATTCCGGAGTAATATCTGATGCCGGCATCGGCACTCTGCCGCCAGTCGGTCAGGGTATCAAGACGAACCCGTGCGGGTCCTCCGAGACTGGTATCAAATGAAAGTTCCCAGGTTCCTGTCAATGTCATGATGGTTGAATCTGCCGGAAAATTATGGGTAGTCTTATTTGATCTGCCCTTACTCTTCGTGTCGAATACAATAAAATAACTTTCATGCGGACGAAATGACAATGCCATTTCAGTTTGCGTGTCCGTAGTTTGATAATTGTTTATTGCTCTTGTTGAACCCGTAATTGGATCCCACAATTCCGGCATTCCTGTTGAGCCGAACTTTGGAGTCGACTGGATCGATTTGCCTGTGATATTACTTACAAAATAGATTTCCTTCTCGCCGAGCGTACGATGCGTGTATCGAATTTGGGGGTCTGCAACAAATTGTGGCACGACGTGATGAACCGAAAGACATTTAGCCACCTCGTCATAGTCGGGATAGATTTGTTCGCGGCCTGCATTGAACGCGCCGCCCCAAATTATCTTACCTTTTCCATAGGTCCGTTCGGTTTTACCAGGAGGTGGCGTCAATGCTCCCCACATATCACGCGACGTATTTTTTATTTCATCATTTGCCTGGGGATAACCAGCCAGGCCATTGGAGACGACGGGTGGTATTCCAACCACAACAGCGCCTTCGCTTACAAGCGATTTGATCTTATTCAGCAAAGCAACGGAGATGTTATTAACCTGCGGGAGCACTAGAACCTGGTATCTTGCTCCCGATGGAAAAATGATTTGACTGCCCTTTACTGCGGCACGCATCAACTGTCCGGGTGAGCATCCATCAAAGTTATACGACTTCCGGTTAGGCATAACCGAATCACCGGTGAATGCTGATGACGGTGGCTGGAAAACCATCGGTGCTCCTTCCGGCGTCAGGAAGAGTATTTCTGCATTTGAATGGCCCTGCTGTAATATGTACTGGCAACGGCTGACGTACTTGTGATATGCGCCAACCATCGGCCAGAAGGTTTGGTTGCGATTCCATTGAATGCCACAGGGTCCCATCGTCATGCCCGGTTTTAATTTGCCATCAAGATTCTGGTGCTGAAAAGTATGGAACACCAGTCTGTTGATACCCGACGCAAATGCCCAATCGGTCTGGTTCTTCATCGCACCAGGGTATTGGGTCCACCCCTCCCGCTCACAAGTCGTAAAGGCCTCTGCCGGTACCAGGTTTATTCCATTTACATGCGCAATGGAGCTTGCCTCAATGCTGCTGAATGTGGTGTTGAAACCCATACCCCGGCTCCAGAATTCACACATCGGCACATCTGCAACATCGCCAAGTTCAAGGTCACTGGTAGGATTCATATCGTAGGGTTCGATGGACAAGCCCAACCCTGCACGGTGGGCATAGCGCTTCACCTGGTTGGCATGATTCTCCACTACCAGTTCCTGCGCTGTGAGGCGGAGATCCCACAGGAATCTCTCACTGATGTCCTTATTGCCAACGACAAAACCGGCATAAACCGGAAAGTATGGAAGGGGATCATAACCCCGGTGTTTTATAAATGTTTTGCGGAATGCTGACGTCCAGTTTTGGGCGCCCATTTCCCAACTGTCCATGTGCAACATCTTCAACCCACCGGAATCAGTGGGAAGAATGGGGCCGATTTTCGTAAGGAGCTTACCGACATAGGCGTCCATGTGGTCATTAAGAGCCGAAGTATCAAATTTATCGGCTTCAAACCCAACTCCGGGTATGGGCGCGGGCCTGGTTACCGCGCCGTTGTTTCTCGCCACAAATCGCATGATGGTCCAATCACCAGGCGGAGGCGTCCATTCCAGGATTCCATCATTTGAAAGACTGTCGGTGAGATCGATGATCCGGTTAGGCTGAATAAACTCACCGGCGATGTCTTGCGAAGAATCGGCATCGATGTAGGGCGCAACATCCTTCACCGAAGAAAATGGAGCGCGATAGTAGAGCCCTTTTTCCATGATATCTTTTATCTTTGCGGCCTTCATCATCGATGGAAATGCCAGTACGGCAACATCTTTTGAATAATCTTTCCATCGATCATGTAATTCAGGAGTGAAGGCGGATTCCCCGAAGTATGGCTTAACGGGCGATGGCAATTTCAATTTTATTTGCAGGTGCCGGCCGCCTTTTACTGTGGTGGTTGTTGCAACAAGATGTTGCATGGAGGCTTCCGATTTCACCCAGGGGCCACCGCTGCCCGTCCAGCCGGGCCCAATACCCAGGGTAACGGAGATGCCTAATCGTTTTGACTCGCTGATCGCATGGGCAAACAGGTTCTGCCATTCATCACTTAAAAAATCTATTTTCCCCCTGGGTACTCCCATGTTTACTTCCAGGAAAACGACATAGCCAATTCCTGCCTTCTTCATTGCTTCCAGATCTCCGGTAATCGCCGTTCGCGACATGTTTCCATCCATGAAATACCAGTAAACGCCAGGGCGGCTGCTGTCGGGAGGGTTCATGAATCCAGCCTTCAAAGAGTTCGTCAAATCCGTGGTCGCGGGCGTCGAACAGCCAATGCCGAATCCGAGAACAACAAGCAAACTGTATATCCTGATCATAGTACTTATTGACATGCGCATAATTTATGAATAGGGATTGATTTCAGGGTGTCCATTGTGTCATTTCTCATGCGATGCGCATTCACAACAGGGGATGAGTTACCAAATGGTAATGCTATTATTTACCCAATGTGATTGGTCCGGGGCCTATCCCCTGCGGAGATTTGCAGTATCAGTTCTAGAAAAAAATATTAATAATTGATGCAAAATGAAACAGACTAACACAAACTCCCCCATTGATTACGCTTCCCTGGTATTGCGAATTTTCCTGGCTGCCGTGTTGTGGCCCCATGGTGCGCAAAAACTACTCGGCTGGTTTGATGGAATGGGTTTTAATAATTCGATGAATTATTTCACCGGTACGGTTGGCCTGCCCTGGTTCATAGGACTGATGGTGATTGTCATTGAATTCTTCGGAACGATTGCCATACTGGCTGGCTGGGCAACACGTATTTGGAGTTTCTTCATTGCGGTTGTCATGACAGGGGTCATCGTCAGTGTTGCGCATGATCATTTCTTTATGAACTGGTTCGGAACGAATAAAACGGAAGGCGCTGAATTTTTCTTACTCGCCATCGGCATTGCCGCTACGCTCGTGGTGATTGGAGGGGGAAGGCTCTCCTTGGATGGGGTGAGACAAATTAAAAATGAAAAATCAAAAATTAAAAATGCTATTTCACGCAAAGAAGAATTCAGTGCTTTCTAATTGCAATAGTTAATTTGCAAAGGCCTAGGAAACCGTCTTTTCCTGCGTCTTTGCGCTAACTGATAGCAATTAGATGAAATAACTGCAATTGCGTATTGGCGTGAGATAGCATTTTGAATTTTGAAATTCCTCACTTCTCAAACTTCTTAAAAATAACAATCCCATTGTGCCCGCCGAAGCCGAATGTATTACTCATGGCCGCGGTAACAGGCGTTTCGATGGCGTCCTTCAAAACAATATTCAATACGGCTGGTATCTCCGGATCCAGGGTTGCAGTGTTGATGGTTGGTGGAATAACATTTTCATTGATCGACTTGATGCAGACAATTGCTTCCACCGCGCCGGCTGCGCCAAGGAGGTGACCCGTCATTGATTTTGTGGCGCTGATGAATAATCCTTTCTGGTCCCCGAAAACCGACAGGATGGCCTTCACTTCGCTGAGGTCGCCGACGGTTGTAGAGGTGGCGTGCGCATTGATATATGTGATGTCCGTGGGAACCAGCCCGCCATCCTCGAGTGCGAACTTCATTGCCTGAAGGGCTCCCAGGCCATCTGGATGTGTGGAGGTCATGTGATAGGCATCCGCGGTCATTCCCGCTCCGGCAAGTTCCGCATAGATGTGGGCACCCCTGTTTTTGGCATGTTCATATTCTTCGAGTATCAGGGCGCCCGCTCCTTCTCCCATCACGAAGCCATCGCGATCTTTGTCGAAGGGTCTTGACGCCAAAGCTGGTTCATCATTTCGGATCGACATCGCTTTCATCGCGGTGAATCCACCAAAAGACGCTTCGGTGATCGGAGCCTCCGAGCCGCCCGTAACCATAATCTTAGCTTTACCCAAACGTATATAATTGAAGGCATCCATGATCGCCGTGTTCGAAGTGGCACAAGCGGACACGGTGGTGTAGTTGATACCCATGAACCCGTACTTTATGGAAATCATGCCCGAGGCCATATTGGCAATCAGTTTCGACACAAAGAACGGGCTGAATCTTGGCTGCCTGCCTGCGGTGACATACTCGGCAACCTGGTCTTCGAAGGTTTGCATTCCTCCCTGCCCCGACCCCCAGATGACGCCAACATCGAATGGCGACATGCCCTTGAAGTCGAACCCCGAATCAGCAATGGCTTCCCCGGCGGCGATCATCGCATACTGGGTGAAATAGTCCATCCTTTTGCTTTCGCTCTTCTCGAAATACACGTCGGGTTGGTAATTCTCAATCTGGCAGGCAAAGCGGGTTCTGAATTTTTCCGCGTTGAAACGGGTGATGGGGATGGCGCCGCTTGTTCCGGCAAGGACCGACTTCCAGAATTCATTGGCATTGCTGCCGAGGGCAGTAAAGGCCCCCATCCCGGTGACGACTACTCTTTTCATATCTGGCAAATATAATCAGATGATGCTCACCAAGTTCACCTGAAAGAGGGCAGAAACAGAAAGAGCCACGCCTTCGCTAAAGCTCCGGCGGGCGAAGTAAGAGAAACAGAAAGAGGAAGAGGGAGAAACAGACTTCGCCCGCCGACATTGTTCGCCGCAGCCGCCAAAGGCGGAGAAGGTGGAAGCCTTGGCGAAGGCGGGAAGAGAAAGAGGAGGGAAAGGGGAAGAGGAATTTGTCTACCTGGAAAAATTGACTAACATCAATACTGTTGCAGGTTTCAGCAGTTCCCACTGTTGAATAACCGTACAAAACACGTAAGGTTTCCAGGGGGTTCTACGAATGCTAAGTACTTATGTTTAGAGAGTAAAGTATAAACCTTCAAAGTACAAATGAACCAAGTAGAATGTTTGGAATGAGGTAACCGATGGCGCATCTTTACAGAGTCAAAGCAACGAAGTCCAATCCTAAGAAGTCCAAAAAAATCCAGTCCGAAGAAAACCAGATCCATCCTAAGAAAAAAACCAAAATCCAGATCCGTCCGAAAAACCAAATCCCTAAACCCGACCAAGTACCAAACTGTTCGATCTTGAAAAAAATGTTACGCTAGCTCTGATTTGTAGTTGACCTCTGAAACCGCCTATTCCGTCCATGAAAAACCAAAATTCCGTGTCCCATTGCTGAAAACCCTAAATACAGCATTACTAACCCTGGGATAAAAAAACTAACCCGCGTCCACCCCGACGCGGGTTTTTTGACTTTTCTACCTTCTTTCTGTTTCTCTTTCTCTTCCCGCCTTCGCCAAGCTTCGGCGGACAAGCCTGTTCCTGTTCCTGTTTCTGTTTCTGTTCTTCCTGTTAATTCCTCCCTATCTTTTTGTTAAACACTTGGTTTAGAGCGGAATTAAGGTGAAATTTGTTGTTCAAACATTAATTTATCATGACTAGCAAACTGGACATATTTACCCCCTTAGTTGGAGCGATAGGACTTTCAAACAGGATCGTCATGGCACCTATGACGAGGAGCCGGGCCATTGGCAACATCCCCAACGACCTCATGGCATTGTATTACAAACAAAGAGCCTCTGCGGGACTCATCGTTACAGAAGGAACTGCCCCCTCCCCAAATGCCCTTGGATATGCACGGATACCCGGAATCTATAGCCAGGAACAGATTAACGGCTGGAAAAAAGTTACTGACAGCGTCCACAGCGAAAACGGAAAGATATTTCTGCAGCTGATGCATACGGGCAGGGTTTCCCATAAAGCCAACCTTTCCGAAGAAGGCACCACACTGGCACCTTCAGCAATTTCCGCAGATGGTGACATGTGGACCGATAGCCTTGGTATGCAGAAGACCGACCTGCCGAGAGAAATGACCAGGGAGGAAATCAAAACCGCCATCACCGAGTTTGCCCAGGGCGCAGCCAACGCTATCGAAGCGGGTTTCGACGGAGTGGAACTCCACGGGGCGAATGGCTATCTCATCGAACAATTCCTTAACCCCTACTCCAATCGCAGAACCGACGAATACGGTGGCAGCATTGAAAACAGGAGCCGCTTCGTGATCGAAGTGGTGAAAGCGGTAATCGAGAAGATCGGCTCAAAGAAAACCGGCATCAGGATCTCTCCTTTCAACGTCTTCAACGGTATGCCTTCCTACCCTGAAACTTCCGACACTTACAACTACCTGGTTGAGGAACTGAATAAGCTGAAGATCCTTTATCTCCACGTGGTGGAAGCCTCGGCAAGAAAAACGGAAGAAGGTAAATCGTTGATCAGGAACATCAGGGAAGAATTCAACGGCCTGTTGATTCTGAACGGTGGCTACAACAAAGAAACCGCAGAAAAGGCATTGGATAATGAACACGCAGATCTTATTTCTTTTGGCGCCATCTTTATCTCGAATCCCGATCTGCCTGAAAAACTTCAGCACAACCTGGCCCTGACCGCGCCCGATCCGAAAACATTTTACGCCGCAACGGAAAGTGGTTATGTCGATTACAACTAGAGGGTTCTTCCAATAAAATACCTCAGAAAAGCATAGACCCCCAGTCCCAGCATGATCCATCCAGGGATTTGTTGCAGGACCGGGGCTCTTTTTAAGTATAGGCCCGACAGTTTCCGGGCAGCAAAATTTACTGTCAACAATAGGCTGAACACACCCAGCGAAACACCGAGGAGGTAAGTATGCAGTCCGAGCGTATTATTGAGGTCGATCCAGCCCTGACTTTTAGAATATGCCGTTATGCCCATCCAGTAGGGCATTGATAAAGGATTGAATATTCCCAGCAACAACCCCCTTCTGAAACCGCTCTCGTGGATTTTCCGGGTAAGCGCCGCGGGTGCACGTGCAGACCAAATCGCCAGCAAACCAATTACTGTGATCACCACTGCGGCGATCAGCTCAAAATTGGAAAGGATAAGCGGGTTTGAGGTAATTAAATTTTCGAAGCGCACTGCGATCCAGGCGTAGCCGTATTCCACTATCGCCGCAGCAGCTGCCATCTTCACACCCACCGAGGGCCTGTTGGTGAGACCCGAATGAAGAACACTCAGATTGATGGTCCCTGGCGTCAGCGACCCGAGAAAACTGAAACAATAAGAGACAACCAGGTTCATCGGAACATTATATCAATGATCAGGCCGCCGGATCACTCCACAGGTTTCCCCGAATTCTTCCAGGCCTGGATCCCGCCATCTAACCCACTCACGTGCTTGAATCCGTTTTTGCGCATCCACTCGGACGCCTTTTCACTCCTGACCCCAGCCTGGCAATAAATATAAACCGGCCTGGACTTCTCCAACAATTCTGTCTTTTTTGAAAACTCAGCCATGTCCTGCCAGTTGGCATTTACCGCTCCCTTGATATGGCCCTTGCTGAATTCATCAGGCCTACGCAAATCAACTAATGCGACATCTCCCGATGAAATCGCTTTTTCAAACTGATCGGGAGTGAGCACCATTTTGTGTTGGGCAAAGGATGGGCTCGCAATTAGAAGCAAACCGATTAACTTAATGATGTTTTTCATAATTACTTCGATTAAGGATTACATAGTAAGTAACGCTCACATCAGGATATTATTCATTGGATTGAGGGGTAAAGGTAAATTATCTTCATCCAGCATCTCCCTAAGGTCGATTTCGATGCCGCGGCTCAGGGCCGCCATGGGGATGTCGTTAGAACTGCCTTCGAATGGATTCTCAGCCGCCTCACTCACCCTGTCCATGGAAATAAACACCCACGAAACGATCAGACTGAAGGGAATCGTAAGCCATACCAAATATTCACCCGCTTTCTGAAATTCATTGAGCATGCCGAAAGGAACCAGGATGACAAAGAGCCATACAAACAACAAGGTTACACTGGCAAACTGCCTTGGGTAAGGAAAATCTTTGATCCGCTCGCACCCTGCCTGTTGTTCCGCAAGGTCAGCCAGTCTCCTCTGCATCTCAAGGTAAGCGGAATCGGTAATCGCACCGGACGCCCTGAGTATGCTCAGCTGCCTGGCCTGGAGGGCGATCAGTTGTGTCGCACGGTTCTTCTTGCTCAGCGCATAGTGCTGTTCCTCATCCGTGATATATTTTTTTAATTCATCTTCTAAGGTCATATCCCACTCCGGTATGGAGAACAACTTGCGGTATTCCTGGTTGTGCAGCTTGCTCATATTCTCCCAGGGCTGTGGTTTTCGCAGCTGGAAACGCAGGGCGGTAAGCCAGGCAAAATGCCGGTAGATCAGCTGCTGGTGGATCCTCGTTTCGCTGTGCACGAAATTTGTTACCATCACGCCCCAGGTTCTGCTGGTGGCTGCGATCGTGCCCCAGATCTGCCGCGCCTCCCAGAGGCGGTTGTATATCTGCATGCTCTTAAATCCAAGGATGAAGGCAGCTGCTGTGCCGATCAACGCGATGGGCAGCCAGGGTATCGCCAGCCATTTGAAACCAAAAAGCTGGTACAAGATGGTAGGAACAGCTGCGATAACAATGCCGATATAAATATCTCTTCTTGTCCAGACAAGAAACTCTTTGAGTCGATAATGAGTTCCGGTGTGCATTTAGTTATTTACAATGTGATGACTGCGCTATACATACTGCCCTGGTAAGCCGAAGGCCGCTCCGCAGTTTTCTGAATATTTTTAGCCCCCGCTGCCGCAAACAAAGCCTTCAATTGTTCAAAGTTAACAGGATAAGGAACCCATCGGTTAGCTCTCGCCGCTTCATATTCGATAATGATCCATTTCCCTTTTCCTCCAAGATAAGCCAGCCCCTTTTCGATAAAATCCTTTTTATCCTTCACGTAATGCAGGGCGTTGGCCATTAGTAGTCCGTCCAGCCTGTCAAAAGGAAGTTCATCAGAAACGAAATTCGCCTCTATCACTTTAATGGTCACTGCCTCACCGATATCGCCTGTTTCGAAATTATTCGATCTGTCTACTGCAAAGATGGTGCTGCCGGTATCGAGCCGCGTGGCCAGGGCACGGGTAAATAAGCCACGTCCGCAGCCCAGGTCCGCCCAGGTTTGCCGCCCGTCCTGCACATCAACCGACTCGCTCAAAAAAACGATGGCTTCGTTTAAGGTCATGATTACCGGTCGCAGGAACTGCTCCTGCATCCAGCCAAATGTACGTGAAGGTGCCGCTTCATTCAAAATATCGCGAACGCTTCAATTGTAGAGCGCATCGATCTTATTCTGTAATGTCCTTCTGTCGGTCTCGGTACTGGCCAGAGAGATGGCCTTCAGGTAATTTGTCTTTGCCTGCTTGTTGTCGAGGTTAGTATACAGTTCGCCAAGCAGCGTGTAGTAGAAATGATCGGCGGTAAGCTGGAGCTTTTCTGCCTCTATTAGCGCCGCGGAGCGCCCCCGCACTTTATACACCGCGAAGGCGCGATTGAGCGCCACTCCCGGGGAGTTGTTAACCTGCATGAGCAGATCATAGTGATACAATATATTACTCCATTTTTCCGACGTGTCTTCCTTTTGGCAATGCCAGTAAGCGATCCCCGCTTCGAGATGATAGGAGGTCAGCGCGTCGCCGGTGGCGGCTTTATTTAAATAATCAACGCCCTGCTTTATCAGTTCGCGGTCCCAAAGTGTTTCATCCTGATCTTCATAGAGTATGAACCCGCTCTCATCATGCAGTCTCGCGTCGAATCGTGAAGCATGAAAACAGATCAGGGCCAGCAGCGCATTTGTTTTGGGCTGATTGGTGGGCTGAAATTGCGAAAGCATAATGCCGAGACGCAATGCCTCCTGACAAAATTCTTTTCTTAGTATCTGGTCATGCGAGGTGGAATAATAACCTTCGTTAAAAAGCAGGTAAATGATATGAAGCACATTGCTTAGTCTCTGGTCGATGTCGGAAGCTGTGGGCATCTCCAGTCTGATCTGTTCCACTCTCAGTCTTTCCTTTGCTCTGAGCAGTCTCTTGTTGACCGTTTCCTTGTTGGTAAGAAAGGCTTTGGCGATCTCATCGATGCCGAAGCCGCAAAGCACGCGCAGGGCCAGTGCCATTTGTGCCTCACTGGCGATCGCTTCATCACAAACGGCAAACATCATCTGCAACTGACTGTCGATAATGTTGCCGCTTGAGAAATCAATTTCTTCTTCGTCAATGCTCAGCGGTTGTGTGGATTTGAGTTCGGGGATGATCTTCGTAGTCAGGATATTGTTTCTCCTGAATTCCTGCAGGGTGTTGTTTTTCGCCACAGTGTACAACCAGGCTGTAGGATTGGCGGGTATACCTTTTCCCTTCCAGTTCTCCATTGCCTGCAGGAAAGTTCCGCTGACTATGTCTTCTGCGATCTCTATATGTTCCAGTCCAAACGTTTTGCTTATGACCGCCACCATCCTGGAAAATTCCTTCCGGAACAATTGATTGATGAGTTCCTGATCTTCGTTCATTGCATCAAAAGGTAAAACCTATTCCGTTGACGAAACAGGTTTTACCATTATCTATCACGAATTAATCAATTGAAAAGCGGTCTTATTTCCACGCTTCCTTTCTCATCGATAGCAGGACAGCCATGGGCCAATGTGGTGGCCTCATCCAGGCTTTCAGCCTTCACTATGATAAAACTTCCTAACTTTTCCTTGATCTCTACGAAGGGACCATCTGTGATAACTCCTCCGGCTTTGAGAACTTTTCCTTCCTTAGCCAACCGGACACCGGTGTTGCCAAATCTTCCCTGCGCCACTATTCCCGACACCCAGTCGTTCCATTTCTTACCCAATTCCTTCATTTTTTCCGGACTTGCGTTTGTATAATCGTAATCCGGTTGTCTGAACAGAAGTGCAAACTCTTTCATAGTAATTGATTGATAGGTCAGATAATAAAAATGCAAAATTAATAACTAATTGGCTACGGCAAACTGTCCGGGCTGATAGTTGCCTGATGGCTGACGGAAGGCGATGTTCATGCGATTGTAAATATTAACCGCGGCGACAGTCAGGGTTATGTCAAGTAGTTCCTCATCTGTGAACTCTTCTGACGCCTGGGCGAAAACCTCATCGGACACCTGGCCATCGGTGAGGTTGTTTACTGCCTCTGCCCATGCAAGTGCGGCCCGTTCACGGTCGTTGTATAGAGAACTCTCTTTCCAGGCACTAATCATGTAAAGACGTTGCTCCGTTTCTCCTTCCGCGCGCAGTTCTTTTGAGTGCATGTCGAGACAATAAGCACAGCCGTTGATCTGCGAAACACGAAAATGCACCAGTTCCTGCAGCTTTTTTTCCACCGGTGATTTGGCGAGGTAGACCCCTAATGGGCGCAATGCAGTGATGGCCTTCTGTCCTTTTTCGAAAAGATTGATTCTTGGTTCCATATTTCTCTGTTTTTGTTTGTTACACCCAAATAATGATCGGGGGGAACGAAACTGGACAGATGGACAAAGATTTTTTTTATTTTTCAGGCTCCGCAATTATGGATCCCTTTTCGCTGATCCAACTGGAAAACCCAATCAATGCATTGGCAAGGTTTCGGATTTACTGATCAGCATCAGCACATCGTGGTACTTGTGCATGTTGTCAGCTGAGGCCAGTTTCTTCGACAGTCCCTGCAAAACTTTTTTCGATTCGGGACTGTTGATCGCCTTAAGCCTCTGAACCGTAAATTCCAGTGTGTTCACCAACTCTGTTGAAGTAGCAATGCCCGCTGCCCTGTCCATGTCGGTTGGCACCAGTGGTTCAAAAGCGTACCACAACATCAGCGGCAGATTCTGGTCGTCCTTGTCCTCATCGTGCTCGTACAATGCCGTTACCACATCCCATCTTTTTTCCAATGGCGTCCGTTGCATGGCCGCAGCGAGGTACAGTCTCACCATCGCCGAGGTATCAGACTTTGCCATTTTAGCGAAATGTTGAAGCGCCTGGTCTGATGGATTCTTTTCTTCGGTAAGTAACTGTATGGCCCAGCTGCGAAGGTATTCGCTTTCATTATTCAGCAAGGCGACCAGGTCATTTTCCGATGCACCCTTGGTTACATGGAGGGCCCAGAGTGCCCGCAGTTTCCGGGTCACATCGGGATTCTCTGCCAGTATCTTTTTCAGGGCGAGGTGTACCTGTTCATTGCCGCCTCTTTTCATCAGCTGCAATCTTGCCTGGCGCACATACCAGTCGTTTCGATTGAGCTGGTAATTCACCAACTCCATATCCGTGGCTTTTGAAAGATCCACCTTCACATATTTGTCGTTGACATGGCTGAGATTGAAGATCCTTCCCATGCTCTTGTCGTGTACATCGGGATTGGAACTGTGGCACTGATTCTTGTCGTACCAGTCGATTGCATACACATCGCCACCCGGACCATAGCGGAAGTTCAGCCACTGCGACCAGGCATCATTGGTCAGCAGGAAATCCTTGCCATGGTGACCAACATATCCCGAGCCCTTGCGCACCAGTTCATCAATATTTACCCTGCTGCCATGGATGCTGTTCATGAATATGTCGTTGCGATACTGGCTGGGCCAGTTGTCGCCACCCAGATAGATCATCGCCCCGGCATGTGCGTGTCCACCGCCCTTACTTGCCGACCTGAAATTACCGGCATGAGGGCCCCGGTCGCCAATCCAATGCACATGATCCGCCGTATTCTGAATGTCGCCATAAGTAAAGGGAGGATGATCACCACCCTGGCGGATGTAACGTCCGCCCTGTATCATATGATAGAGGTGAGGCACCACGCAGGCGGTGATAAATGCCTGTCCATAATCATTGAAGTCGATACCCCAGGGATTGCTGGTGCCTTCCGCAAACACCTCAAATTTTTTCGTTATGGGATGAACACGCCAGACGCACCCGTTCAGTCGGATACGTTCCGCGTTGGTGGCGCCGGGTCGGCCAACGTTTGACTGTGTGAACACGCCCTGGGTTCCGTATAGCCAGCCATCGGGTCCAAAATGCAGGCTGTTCAGGGTCTCATGGGTATCGTCGTAACCCCAGCCGTCAAGTACTACCTGTGCCGGACCGGCGGGTTTTTCAGTTGCGGAATCTATCGGAATAAAAAGCAGGTAAGGAGCGGCGCCAATCCAAACTCCCCCCATGCCCACTTCGATGCCGCTAACCAGGTTCATGGTGTCTGCAAAGAGTTTCTTACTGTCCAGTGTGCCATCACCATCCGTATCCTCAAATATCGAAATGATGTCCTTGCCTTTGCCTGGCGCTGCTGGCACAGGATAGGTTCGGGATTCCACCACCCAGAGCCTGCCCTTCCAGTCGAGTGTAAAGGCAATGGGTTTGATCACCTGTGGTTCGGAGGCGGCCAGTTTAATGGTGAAGCCTTCTGGCAGGGTCATGGCCTGCGCTGCTTTGGGACCCGAAAGCCCGGCATAAGTGGTGACGTCCAGGGGAGGCAACACGATCACATCGCTTGCCTTCAGTTCATTGGAGAATTTTGGCCTGCTGGTGTAGAATTCAAAATCATCAAAGTTCAGATGGGCCCATTTGTCGGGACCGATATAAGGAATTGGTGAAACGCCGGTCTCATTGTCCACCAGGCGGATGTAAATTTCCTTGTTCCTGAGTTTTCTCAGGTCAACAACAACCGGGCGCAATATCGAACGGCCCGTGCCTGGGATTTGGAAGAACACCGAGTCGTTGTCGGCCCGAACGATTTCCGCCCTGGTGTCCTGCAGAGCTCCGCCCGAGATTCGGAAGGCCGCATAGGGTTGCGTGACGGTGAAAGGAACAGAAGTTAATGTACCTTTTTTATCGTGACCGGTTACACCGCCACTTGTTACAAAATATCGACCTTCCTTCCTGAACTGCATGTTCTTTTCATGTTTTGGAGAAGGCTCCTTCGAGATCAGTGGATCTGAAAACGCATCGCCGGTGGCAGTCCAGTCTTTTAGCGTGCCCGTTTCGAAATTGAGGTTAAGTGGCTTGCCGTTCTTGAGTGGCAATTTCCCTTTCGGCATCAGCTGAGTAGTGGAGATATTGTCGGTGACCACAAACTTACCTTCCATTCCGGCTGCCCGATGACCGGGAATGGAGCAGAAATAAGTGTCATTTTGCACGGCTATGAATGTTATTGCGGCCCTGGACCCCTTTTCTACCAGCACCCCGCTTTTGATCTTCCCTTTCTCAAGAGTGATGTCGTGGGTCATCAATTCACCGTTTACGATGTTGATCCTTACTCTTTCTCCCTTCTTGGCCTTAAGCACGGGATTCCTGGTGCCATCCTTTGCGATGTATCCGATCATGGTTGCCTCCAGGGTGTATTCACGGTCCACTTTGCCTGCCTTCTTCGCAGGATTCTGTTGCTGATTTCTGGCCTGTGTCGCAGGAGTCAGGACCAGTAGCAAGATTGGGATGAGCAGAGCGACGGGTATTCTTTTAATTTTTAGCATAAAGCAGGCAACTATTAAACGTTTAAGCAAAAAGTGTAAAATAAGATTATGGGAGCTCCCTGATAACAATGTCCTTGAAATAGACCTGGGCCTTGCCACCGCCGTGTATTTGGAAGGCGATCAGGCCCGACTGAGGGATGGCGTGATCGGGTTCGGTGTAATCCACGGTTTGCTTGCCATTGAGTTTGATCCGGATCCTTCCGTTTTCATTCCACACTTCATAGTCGTTCCAGTCCTGTCTTTTCAGCACCTGCTCAACAATCACGGTGTCACCCCGCACCAGCACCTTGTTCCTACGGGATTCATCATAGAGTGATGCCCACCAGCCATCTCCGAGGTCGGCCTGGTACCCGCTCATTTCGTAAGCCGGATCCGCTATTCTCGTACTGTTAAACTGCACGCCGGAATTGATAAATCCTTCGCTGCCGACGAGCTTGAATTTCACTTTTAGAATGAAATTTTTGTATGGTCGCGTTGTACTGATAAATTCATTGTGTGGGACCGTGTCGGTGAGGGAACCTCCAACCAGGGAGCCGTTTTCAATTCGCCAGGTCTTAAGCGTGTCACCTGTCCAACCAGCAAAACTGCGACCATCAAACAACGATTTTACGGTGTTTTTCTTCTGGGCAGAAAGTTGAGTAACGAATAAGATGGATGGAAGCAGGAAAGAGATCAGTTTCATGAATGGCAATGTTGGAGTCGTTTTTTAAAGGTGGCTTTTTGCACAAGGGATAAATGTATAAAAGATTTGGCAGGAAAAATCAATTTACCATCGATCCCTGCTATCGACGAAGCAAATCAAATCACCTATCCTGAAGGCATCCCCTGATCGGGTGATTAATAGTGTTGGTTTACACCCATATCTTCATTATTGAAATTATCCTCATTTTTGCAGACAAATTTCACAAACCCGGTCAATTGAAAAGTATCCAATTCGCGTTACTGCCGATCTTGCTTTTTGTTTCTGCCGGCAACGCCCATTCGCAGCAAAAAGGAAAAAGACCAAACATTGTTTTCATCTTTTCGGATGACCACGCCTACCAGGCTGTCAGCGCTTATAGCAGCAAACTGGCGGCAACCCCAAACATCGACCGGATCGCGCGCGAGGGCGCCATATTCAGGAATGCGCTAGTCACTAATTCAATTTGCGGACCAAGCCGGGCTGCGCTGCTGACAGGAAAGTACAGTCATGTCAACGGTTACAAAGAGAACGAAGGAAAGTTTGACATGTCGCAACAGGTTTTTCCTGAGCTACTGCAAGCCAGTGGCTATCAAACCGCCTGGGTGGGCAAATGGCATCTCGGGTCGCTTCCACGAGGATTCGATTATTGGAAGATCCTTCCAGGTCAGGGTTTTTATTATAACCCAACCTTTATTGAAATGAACAACGACACTGTCGCAACGGAGGGATATGCTACAAACCTGATTACTGAATTCTCAACTCAATGGTTGGATAAGAGAGACAGTTCCAAACCGTTCTTTATGGTCATTGGAGAGAAGGCAACGCACCGCGAGTGGATGCCCGACCTGCAGGATCTCGGTGCATACGACAGTATCGATTTCCCACTGCCGCCAAATTTTTTCGACAAATATGAAGGGAGGATTGCCGCCCAGGACCAGGACATGACGATTGAAAAGACCATGCGACTGGAGCAGGATCTGAAGGTGCACGTCAATTATGATAGTGAAAGAAACTACAAACGCTTCACTCCGGAACAAAAGAAATTGTTTTACGACTATTACGAAAACAAAGTGAGCAAAGAATTTGATGAGAAAAAACTGAGTGGGAGGGAACTTGTTAAATGGAAGTACCAGCGCTATATGAAAGATTACCTGTCCGTGGCGAAGTCGCTGGACAGGAATATCGGGAGGATTCTGGACTACCTGGATAAACACGGACTGGCGGATAACACTGTGGTGGTGTATGCTTCGGACCAGGGCTTTTATTTAGGCGAGCATGGTTGGTTCGACAAGCGCTTTATGTATGAAGAATCGCTTAAAACGCCGTTCGTGATGCGTTATCCTGGTGTGATCAAGCCTGGTACTTCCATTTTTCAGTTTGCTTTAAATATCGACTGGGCCCCCACCATGCTGGACATCGCGAAAGTGGAGATCCCCGGGGCGATGCAGGGTGTTTCACTGATTCCATTGCTTGACCAGTCAAAGGCCAACAAAATTCCATGGAGAAAGCAGGTCTACTATCACTACTATGAATACCCGAGGGATCATAAGGTTTACCCGCATTTTGGTATCCGTACCGAACACTACAAGCTGATCAGGTTTTACGGGGTGAAGAATTTTTGGGAACTCTACAACCTCGACGAGGACCCTGGTGAAATGAAAAACATCTACGGTAGTAAGGGCAGTGAAAAAATTATCAGTGAGCTAAAGAAAAAACTGAAGGTGCTGATCATTGAATACAAAGATGATGAGGCGCTGACGCTTTTAGATTAGTTTTCGCTGAAGTATTTCAGGTCAGGGAGGTTTGGCAGACAGGGAATAGTCAAAAGTGGCTTCGCGTCTCCATTATGACGACCTGGTCGATAATTTCTATGAGTGAATGTCCTTACCAAAAATCTCTTTTAAATAATATTATATGCCAGTCATTCTCTTCAACAATGGAGCTCCGAGGGACATCTCCATCGTTAATATTCCCCCTGATGCCCTTATCTCCGTAAGCGCCAGGATCATACCTGCCGATCCCGTCATTGTAAGAATTGGCGGCCACTCCATCATCAGGTGCCTCGAGATAGATGTGGAGATGCTCGAGTTCTCCGACTTTAAACTCGGCACCGTCGCCGACCTCTTCGGCAGGCAAGCATTCTTCAGGATCAATGCGAACAAAGTCAGGGTGTCTCAAAGCCGCGCCAGTGTTGCAAAAATACCCGTCAGGTCTGTCCTTACGGTGAACATCGGCAATCAGAAGTTTGAGACTCTCGAGATGGACGACAGCAGCAACCTGAGCCTGAATGCAATCTTCAATTACTCCATAAATTTCCCGGTACGATGAAACTTATTCTGGCCTTGTCTCTCTGTTGTCTTGCCACACAGTGTGTCCTGGCTCAAACCCCTGACCCGGATCTCAAGAAACTGGAACTGACGAATAACCCGGTTTATGTACTGATGAATGTGCAACCCTCAAATATCAGCAGACCTTCGACCCCCAGAGACTTCGCCGCAGGTATACAAAGCGCTTTTGTAAACGGAAAGATCCAGCCGAATATCGGCATGGAATTCAATCCCTTCAATTGGATAAAGAAAAAGACTGTCAACAAAGAAGGACAGCAGGAAACTACTACCAACAGCTTTGTGTACAACGATTATTTCAGCAAGTCCGTACTGCCACCGATAAAAAAGAATTTTGCGATCTCGCTGGCCACCTCTGAATCCGACACAGTAGTCTTCGGATCACTTCAGCCGGGATCTGCTTTAGGCTACGGCATGCGCGTAACGCTCATACCCGGAACGGTGCACAAACCTACTTACCAGGACATGGAGATCTATGCAGAGAACGATATGAAGATCACCTTCCTAGAGGTACTGGAAGCATTTATGGCATCCGAGCCTGAATTCAGGTACGATTTTATCATACGCTCTTTTGATAAAACTATCGCCGGCCTCTACAAACGTCAGGACATTCGTGCGGAGATGATACCGGAACTCCAAAGGGCATTGACAATATATAAGGGAGGGTTTACAAATAGCTTTACGGCGGAGAAACTAACTGCCAAAATCGAAGCGGACAGATTAACCTTTGAGGACCTAAAAATCAATGCACTCGAGAGGATCGATCGGAGAACAGTTCCATTCGCAAGAGAAGGTTTTATTTTAGAATTGGCTTTGGCAGGCGTTTCGGTTCTGGAGCGCAATGAATGGAAGGGCATGGTGAACGGAAAAACCGGATTATGGCTCACTCCTTCTTACCGGGTCGATCTCTCTGATATATCTGACCCGACAGTTATTCAGTCGCTCGACTTCCTTGGTGTGATCAGGTATTTGTGGAACAACAAAAGAGTTGATATTGGCAATTACTTCGACTGCGGCGCCAAGGTGCAATTCAACAGAAATGACTGGAATTTTTCCTTTGAAGGGGTGGCCAGACATGTCTCCGAACAACTTGCGAACATTCAAAGCCAATGGACCAGTTCCTGGCTGGTAAACTTCAGTTATTCGCTCAATGAATCGATCACCTTTCGGTTTACCTACGGATCAAATTTCGATGGCAACTCCAGAACCTATACACAACCCGGCAAAATGCTGGCAATCGGGGGCGTTAATTTTGGCTTCCTGAAGTAACTACTTCACTGGAGAAGGCCCTGCAGCCAGGAGTTAACCATGCCTGGTTTACTTATACCTTTGATTGATGAGTAGCCAGGAAGAATTGACAAAAAAGGCAAAGGGAATATCCCTCCGGTTCCTGGTGATCGCAGTAATATTTCTGGTCGCGCTCGTCCTCTTTGGTTTTATCGCCGATGAAATGGTGCTGGAAAATGAAAAGCATTTTGACGAGGTGGCGTTTGACCAGCTTCGGCAGATCACGAATCCCGGTATGACAAATGTGATGGTGGCTATCACTTTTTTCGGTTCCTCCTTCTTTTTGCTACCCGCGTATACTCTGCTCATCGCTTTTTACCTTTTTGTAAAAAAAGACCGCAAACTTTCCTGGGATGTGGCAGCTGTGGGCATAACCAGCACCATGATCCTGTTTTCTTTGAAAGCCATTTTCAAGCGCCACCGTCCCCTGGATCCGCTTGTGCAGCACGTGAATGGATTTAGTTTCCCCAGCGGTCATTCCTTTTCATCTTTTACTTTCTTCGGCTTGCTGATCTTTATTATCTGGAATCAGCAGATGAAACCGTTCTTGCGATGGATACTTACTGCGTCCTTTTTTCTGTTTGCCTGCGCTATTGCCTTCAGCCGCGTGTACCTGCATGTGCATTATGCCAGTGATGTGATAGCCGGCGTGTGCCTTTGTGTGCTCTGGCTGGGATTGTCCTTCTGGTCGTTAAAAAAAATAGACAAGAGCCCTGAATAAAATTAAAAATCAAAAATGCTATTGCGTAAGACCCAGCCTTGATGGCATGGAAATCGAAGGCGCCAGAATTTTGAGAAGAGGGTAAACGCATGATGGGTTTTAACGACTTTGAAGAAATAAACTTCTAAAATGGTCAACCCTATCTAGGGTATCTGCATTTTAGGATTTTTATTTTTTAATTTTTGATTTTTGATTTGGCCTTCGGGCGATCTTGCTAGTTTAAGGAATGCAGAAGTCGTAATTACCACCTTTAGAAGTCCGATCGGCACCGTATGGACTATTTGTCCACGCGGTATTTTTTCTTCTGAACAATTAAAACAAGAAAAAATGAGCAATAAACAAGTGGTTAAAGAAGTGGCTACAGCCTTTCTGAATGCAGATGTTGAAACTGCGCTCACCTATATGACCGACGACGTTGCAATGGGCTGGCCTGGATATTTCGAGCTGGCTCCGGGCAAGCAGGCGGTGCGTGAATTTTTCAGTGACATACCTGAACTGGTTTCCGGCAGCACCCAGGAATTTATTGAAGACGGCAATATCGTGGCCGCCTGTGGTACGGTTACTTCCAGGGAAAAAGACGGCACGCTGAAGAACAGCTTCTTTTGTGATGTGTATGAATTCGAGGAAAGTAAGGTTAAGCGCATCAAGAGTTATATGGTATTCCAGGGGAAATGAAAAATTAAAAATTAAAAATCAAAAACGAAGACATACTTTTTCATATAAACGGAGAAATTTTGTATTGAAAAGTGAATTTTCAATTCAGCATACCTTTTGACTGTAGGATTTTTAATTTTTGATTTTTGATTTCTATCAGTCTCACCTAAACAGCACAAAACCCCCATATACCATTAGTACAAATCCAGCTGTGTAAGAGATCAATCTGGCCCTGGGAAAAAGTTTTTCAATCAAAACAAAAATCGCCAGCAGCGCAATCCATAAGACATTCATGATGCCAGTCACAAACAAGAGTGCCATCAGCACCCAACAACAACCAAGGCAATAGAAGCCATTCTCTATACCCATTCTTAAAGCGCCACCTTGCCCATTCTTCCATTTTTTATGGATAAAATCTATCGGATTGCGGCAATGGTTAAGACAGCGAACTTTGAGTGCAGTGAATTGAAACAATCCAGCGGCAATTAATATAAACGCCGCAACAATTTTGTTGGTAACAATCATTTCCGGATTGAGCCATTCGATTTTCTGAAAACCCCATTGCAACAAAGTAGCGATCAAACTAAACACCGCCCAGACTAGAAAATATCCTGTTACCAGGAAGCCCGTTGGGGTGTAGGGATTTTGAACCTCCTGCTTCCTGCGGTTTACCATTGCGAAAACCAACACCAGCGGCGCTATGGAGGGAGTCATCATGGCGATCATCATCACCAGCCACATCAGAAACAATAAAACAAAATCAACCAGCGTCCATTGGGGGTTCATGGGCATGGCAAAAAAAAGGGCATCCATGTTCATGGGATACATCTGGTGGTAGAGGTATATAATGTACCACCATGAAAGCGCTGTTAATGCTATAAGACCGCCGATCAGGAAAACGCGGTCCTTCCTTAAAATAAGTTCAAGTGTACTGGGACGGCTCATTGAAGGCGGATTAGGCAATGCAGCCTTCATTGGAATATGTCGCCAGGCTCATGTGACCGTTTTTCTTTTCGTGTTTCAGGGAAATATCGCCTGCTTTCCAGTTCCAGTCGACACTGGTGACTGTGCCTCTTTTAAAAACTATTCCACCAGGAATCAGCACCTCGCCTTCCCAGGCAGCGCCGGTTTTGGCGTTGACAATGTGCTCGGATCTTACTTGACCGGCGGCTTTCACAGTAAAAAAAGAATCATACGGATCATACTGGAATTCGATGTCGGTGATCTCAGTGGGCATGGTCTTTTTGAAGGTGCTTGGAAAAATAGCAAACATACCGCCTCCGTATTTACCGCTGGTAATTTCTTCAATGGCTTTCACCTGGTCAGCAGAAGCCTTCTTATCAACATATAATTTTCCTATGCCTTCTCCCATATGTATGGCTTTGGGCCACCATAGCCCCCAGGCGAAAACCACACCGTCCAGTTTAGTTTGCTCAAAGTGTCCTTTCAGGACATGATAGCCCACCAGCGCTTCGCAGTTACCATAAGTTGGCAACGCATTGAAATTGCAGGGGCAGCCATAGTCACAATTGCAACTTTGAATGTATTCTGTTTCCAGACGCCATTGAGGAGATGAATCGGTTGACATAAACAGGAGTTTTGATGGAGTAAATCAATTCGAGGATAGTTTTTTCACCTTTCTACGTTAGATCCCTTCTATTAAGTTAATCCATTTGACTCATACCGCTATTGGCTACCAGAAATTACCAGTTATCCAATCCCAGGAGCTTTCTGCCCAGCGGTGACAATTCGGCCGTCTTGTATTTTTTTTGTTCCCAGCCTCTTGGATCGCCGGGGAAGGCATAACCTTCAGGCGCTCTTCTTTCACGCCATGATGATACCCGCCATTGGCGAAGTTCTTCATTGTTTTCTTCCGAAGGCATCATGGATATATATTGTGCCATCCGCACTTTGTTGGTACTGGTGTTTGCCCTTATGCCATGTGGCTGCCTGCTGTTAAAGATCAACAGGTCGCCAGCCTGCATAGGCACTTTTACAATTTGGAAGCCGGTAACGTCGGGTTTGAAATGGTCCCTGCCTTCAGGCTGAGATAGTTTCCAGTTTTCATAGGTCCGGTAGAGTTCGGGAACACATTGAAAACCTCCCATCTGCTCATCTGTCTGGTCAGCGAGCGCCAACACACCCTGAACATTCTCGGGCTTTGTCTCAGGGTCATAGTCCCAATGAATAAAAGGCTTGTATTCATGACCGGGTCGAATAGGGAAATTCAGATTCGCCCTGTCGATCGTCACCCATAATTTTTCAGTGCCCCAGATGTCGGCAAATGCCTGGTGCACTTTTGGCATCTGCCTGTTGTCCCATAAATATTGGTGGTTGTACAACTCAACCATTCCTGTGTTGGTCAGTTCCTTCATTTTCATTTCGGCCCGCGGCGGTGCATACCAGGTTTCAGCATCATTAGGATCCTTTTCCTCAAAATCCCAAAGAAAGTCAGCCAGGCGCCGGACCTGCTCCTTCGGAACGGCGTTCTTTATCACTATATAACCTTCCTGTATCCAGAATTTCCAGTCTTCTTCGGTTAAAACGCGGAGGGGCTCCCCATTGCTATGGTCGTTCAGTTTTACTTTGCTGGTTTTCGATGTAGAAGGGTTGCCGGGTATGTCTTTGTGGGCGTTGGCAGTACCCATGGTTGGTATCATTGTCCTTTGTTCCATGTGTGAAGTTTTATTCCTGACCCAAAGGTGTGACAGTCGGAAACGCTTTTCTACTCCAAGAATGACCGTCTTTTGCTCTGTATTGACCAAAGCATGGTAGTTTATTCTCATTTTTCTATCTTCACAGATAAATCGTACGAAATTGAAGATTCAAAAAGAGATCGTACTGCCAGACCCGGGACAGTCTTTCAGGCTTTTCGAGCCGCGGTTAAGAAACTACTTCTTCTGGCATTATCACCCTGAATATGAACTGGTGTATGTCGAGGCCAGCAATGGCATTCGACATGTGGGTCAGCACATCTCGAGCTTCATGAACAATGACCTGGTTTTGATTGGGCGCAATGTGCCGCACCTGAACTTTGACTATGGTATCGAAACCGAATACCATCAGATTGTGGTACAGCTCAAGGAAAAATTCCTGGGAGATGCATTCAGGGAAACACCCGAGTTTTCGGGCATCAATCAATTGTTCGAGAGGGCCAACCTCGGGTTGTGCTTTGGTGGCGCCACGAAGAAGGTGGTAGCGGAGAAACTTCATCAGATGCAGGGGCAACGCCATTTCGATCAATTAATGAATTTACTGCAGGTCTTTGAGATCCTGGCCAATTCCGATGAGGTAGCCGAGCTGAACGATCGGGACACTAGCATCAAATTATTCCTGGACGATAAGATCCGAATGGGCGCCATTTACAAGTACATACACGCGAATTATGATGATCGCCCGGATGTGAATGTGGTTGCGGCCAGTGTGCATCTGAGCACGGCGGCTTTCTGCAGGTATTTTAGAAAGCAGACAAATATGACCTTCACCGATTTTGTAAACCAGTACAGGATTACACAGGCGAAGACATTGTTGTTGAAAGATCTTACGGTGTCGGAAGCCTGTTATGAAGTTGGTTTCGAGAGCCTCTCGTATTTCAATAAACTATTTAAAAAACTCACTGGCGCGAATCCGTCGGTATTTAAAAAATTAAACCTCAAATCCTGATTTTCTTCATCCCTTGTCGACAGAGCGACCGAAACAAAACAACTGGAACGGCATAAGCTGAATGGCAGCCATTTGTTTCTCAAAGGCGATCAATACGAAACCTTGTATCGAAGATCAATTAATAATGACACAGCCCCGGTCTTTATGCCTCGATACATGGTTTTAGATAACTCCGGCAACCTGGTGATTACCGACACAGGAAACCAGGTGAGCCAGACTCTTTGTATGAACGGCTTAACACCTACCTGGCGAGGTAAGAGCGGAGAAACCGAGCGAAGAAACAGGGCTGTTTCTCTTCCTCTTTCTCTTTCTGTTTCTCTTTCTGTTTCTCTTTCTGTTCTTACTCCTCTAAGGGAATGATAATTTGTACTGAAGTTCCTTTCCCTGGTGCGCTTTCAATTTTCATCTCGCCATTGAAAGACTCAATCCTATTGAGCATGTTGAAGATGCCTATGCCTTTTCTTTTCTTCTCCGGATCAAAGCCCTTTCCATCATCAGCCACCCGGACAAGTAAATTATTTTCTGTGGAAGTGATGGAAACATTTACATTTTTCGCGGCAGCGTGCTTGACGATGTTGTTTGTTTGCTCCTGGATGATCCGGTATATATTCAGCTTCAGTTCGTCGTCGATAGTCAGGTTCTTTAAGTCATAAACAAAGGCCGTATTGATCTTGTAATTATCCTGCATGCCCTCCATTAAAAGATCGACGACATCGTAGAGGTCGATATTCTTCGTGGGCGCCACATAGCCATGCGTCAGCTCCCTGATTTCCTGGATCGCATTGTCAATCAGCTTAAGAGGGTATCCGATCATATCTCTCATCGATTCATTGTCGTCCGCAGCTACACCCAGATAGATCTTTGTGCTTACCAGTATTTGGTTCACATTGTCGTGCAGCTCCCTGCCGATATGATTGCGTTCGTTCTCCTGGGCTTTAATGATAGCCCGGGTAACTTTCTTCTGTTCCTGGATCTTTTGATTCAACACTTCCATTTCCATCGCCCTTAAAGCTTCCTCAGCACGCACGCGCTCGGTAATATCATTGATCACCACAATTCGCGCCTTCCTGTCCTGGTATTCGATAAACTGAGCGGTAGTCTCCACGATAATACGCTCCCCGTTCTTCTTAAAATGAATCCAGTTGCTTTTACGTGCCTCATGTTCGGAGGGTATTCGTTCCAGATCATCCTCCAGCGCTGGCAGCTCCTCAGTTGGTCGAATGTCCCTCAACGTCATGTTCTGAAATTCCTCAGCGCTATAGCCGTAATGCTCTATTGCTGCTTCATTTACTTCGAGGAAGCGCAGGGTTTCAAAATCATAGATCCATTTGGGAACAGGGCTTCTAAGAAATAGGGTCCGGTATTTTTCCTCACTCGATCTAAGTTGTTCGATGGCCTCGCTCCTCTCCTTCTTCAATTGTTGACGCCTTAACGCACCCTCGATCGCCACAGGTAGCCGGGTCAGGCGGTCTTTCAGAATATAATCGTCAGCACCTGCTTTGATAATATTGGCTGCGAACTCGTCCGAGACTGTGCCCGTTACGAGGATAAATGGCACATACAATGAACGTTCCTGGATGATCGTCAATGCCTCCTGAGCATTGAACATAGGAAGGTTGTTGTCGGAAAGGATAATATCAGGCTGAAACTCGTCCAGGGCCTTCACATATCCGGCTTTGTTCATAACCAGGCAAAATATGTTCCCCGGTATTGTTTTTCTCAATAACCGCTCGACAATTTCTGCATCCTCAGGACTGTCTTCAAGTAGTAATATTTTCAACGCTTCCATTGTCCTCATTCCGAAGGCAATTGATTTAATAATAGCCAGTAAAAACCAAGATTTTTTATCGCCTCGGCAAAACCTTCAAAATTAACCGGTTTTACAAGATAACTATTGGCGCCAAGGGCATAGCATTTTTCAATATCCGGGTCCACCTTAGAGGACGTGAGCATCACCACTGGTATCGACTTTGTCCGGGGGTCGGCCTTGATCTTTTCCAAAACTTCAATGCCATTGACTTTTGGCATCTGGATGTCGAGTAACACCACTTTGGGCCGCTGCGGTTCGTTATGCATGTCCGCATACCTGCCTGTCGAAAAAATAAACTCGAGCGCTTCCTCGCCATCATGGACGTGGATCAGGTTATTGGCCATATTATTCTTTCGAAGATGCCTTATTGCCAGCTCGGCATCGTCGGGATTATCTTCAACAAGGAGAATGTCCACATTTTGGTTCTTCATAATTTTACTTTATTTTATTGATGGTTGACCCTGACCTCATTTCGTATCGGTAAACTGAAATAGAAACATGCTCCCTTTCCAACTTGGGATTCCGCCCAAACAGATCCTCCTTCCCTGGTAACGATTTTTTGTACCAATGCCAGCCCCACGCCGGTGCCTTCAAATTCCTCAGGACTATGTAGGCGTTGAAACACCTTAAACAATTTTTCGCTGTATTGTTGATCGAACCCCACGCCATTGTCATCTACATAATAGACATATTCGCTTTCTTTTCTCATCGCTCCGATTTCAATCACCGGGGCTTCATTTTTGCACGAATACTTGATCGCGTTAGCGATAAGATTGACCCAGACCTGCCTGATCATACTGGCATTCCCGTTAACGTTGGGCAGGTCCCCAATTGTCCAGCTGACTCTGCGAATATCAGATTGTATGGCCATGGCATCCTTTACATCATTTACCATTCTCTCCATGTTGATGGTTGTTTTCGTACCGTCGTGCCGGCCCATCTGGGAAAATTCGAGCAGGTCGTCAATGAGACGACCCATCTTCACGGTATTCTTTTTAATGATTGACGTTATGCGTTTGCCTTCGTCGTCAAGCCTGTTTGCATACTCTTCTTCGAGAATCGATGCAAAGCCGATGATGGCACGCAGGGGTGCGCGAAGATCATGTGACACAGAGTAGGAAAATCCTTCGAGTTCCTTGTTCACCGTCTCAAGTTGTGCAGTACGCTCAAGTACCTTTAACTCAAGGTTCTGATTAAACTCATTTAGATTGTCGTCCTTTCTCTTGATCTGATCCAGCATCTGATTGAATGCTTCTGTTAATGAACCAAGTTCATCATTACTCATTTTTATAGCACGCACAGTGTAGTCGTTCCGTTCTGAAATAATTTTCGCCGTCGCGGATAGCGCAAGAATTGGGGTCGATATACTTTTACCTAGTAATCTTACCAGGATGAAAGCAAGCAGGAAGGAAACCAGCAGGATCACGAGTACCACAACAGCGTACAAAGCCAGCCAGGCATGCAGCGCGCCCATGTCTGATCTCAGGTAGAGTGTGCCCAGGGGAAGTGTTTCCTGCGTCACGGGAAAAAATCCATCAAGATTGGTATATGAAAATTGATATCCTCGCGGTCCCGGGCTGCGTGGAAATTTGGTTTTTCCATTGGCAACATGGTATTCCGCAAAAATTCTTCCATTCTTATCATAAAGGCAGGCGGCTACGATATGTGGTTCTGCCTTAAGGGCAGCGAGTATCTCCCTGGCGTCATTCGGACTGTCAAATGCAAGGGCGGCAGTGCTGTTAGCCGCAATGATTTCTCCGATCGTCGATAACTTTTCTACAGTCGTTTTTCTGAACGAATAAAATTCGTTGCTGAAGAATGCCATCCCCGCAGCAAGCAGCACAATGCCGTTGATCAGGAATACTATCCTCATCAGCTTTTTCCGTATGGGTAGATTTTTGAATAGCACCTCAGTTAGTTTTATCCGGTTCAATGATGTCCGCAAGTTGCAATAGCTTGGAACTGGGCACAATTCCGAGTTCCTTGCAGGCCTCCAGGTTGATCTGGAGCCTTATCTTGTTGTTTTTTTTCACAAAACGAACCAGGCCCCCCTGGACAAAAAAGTCTGAAGCGTCACTAACCGTTAACACAGGTTCTTCCTTAATTTTTTCAATCACCTGCTTTCTTTTGTCCGATTCAGGTAGATTAATGAACAACATATGACAGGATTTCGCTGAATCCTCATCCTGATAGTATTGAACAATAACCGGATGCCCGTTCTTTGTTTCGCCTGAAACAGCTTGTTCCAGATAATTGCCAAAGGGATTTTCACCAATGATTCCTATCACCAGTGGTGACTGGTCGTCAGGAAAGGATTCGGCAGGCCAGTCGACAAACTGCGTAAAGTTGAAAAGAAAGACTGCCTTCAATTGATATTCCAGGGATGGATTCTGTGCGTTGCCGGAGAGCGTACCCAGCAATAGTAATACACTTAACCAATACCGGCCATTCCAAACAGTCCGGGACAACCGTGGGATTAGCCGGGAGAATATGGACATTATAACCTGCATATGAGCTTAGCGTATATACTGCGTTCAATCTGACGGGGCGCAGGCGAGCTGGGTAAAAATTCAAAATGGCGCCTGTCCAGCAAATTTTGCCCGACGATATTAAATTCAAAAGCTTTACCCAACTTTAAGGCAACACGAAGATCCAGTCCGGTGTATGAGGGTACTTCCGGTTGCGGTAGCTTGTCAACATAACGAATCAGAGCTCCCAGTTCCAGCCATTTCAAAACCTCTACCGATGACTGAACGACGAACTGGGTCTGCGGGTCATCGCTTTCCGCACTACTCGCGTTAAGGTCCCTGCTCTCCGGTTTAACCTTGAGATCCTTTTTCAGAAATGTGTAGCCGTAGCGAAGGTTCCATGAGGGGTTGATTTGATAGGTGGCAGCTAATTCGAAGCCATATGTTTTACCCTTAACACCATTGGCAAATGTGATTGGAATGAAAAACGGCTCAGGGCCAGGTTCCGCGCTTCGGATGTTATCGTAAGTGTTAAAGAATGTAGATAAAGAAAGCGACAGATCTTCTCGCGGCCGGGACCTCCAACCCAATTCATAGGCAATCACCGTTTCGGATTTGAAATCTTCACTGCCCCCTATAAAAGGAAGTTCCGGAGTAAGGAGTAAAAAGAAATCCCGGTCAATCCGCGCCGGCGTTCTCACAGCCCTTGAAACAGACATCCACAGCGTGTTACTCTTTGCAGGGGTCCAGCTGAGTCGACCGCTTGGTTGAAATTCAAACCCCGTGTAAGAATTGTGTTCGATTTTTGATCCCACGGTAAGGTGTAAGCGATCCTGGATCAGAGACAACTCTTCCTGTAAAAACAGGCTGTAGAGATAAAGTTTTTTGCGCTCGGGAAGAAATTGGAAAAGCTGGAGGTTGGTCACCTTGTGATCCATCATCCTGAAATCCACCCCGTAGGTCAGCTGATTGCCATGCCCGTGCTGATAACTCTGCTGCCATTCTATGTCAAAGGTCTTCAGGTCTTCAGTGAAGTTGTTCCGGAAGTCACGGAAAGTGTGATCATAATAAGCCTGTAACTGGAATTTTGATCTGTCGGATAGAGTATGGTTCCACCGCGTGACGACATTGTTCCCGCGCGCGATCAACGATTCGTCTGTCGCATCAGGATTTGGCCTGTCGTTGTAAATATTCTGCTGCAGACTTACAACATCTTTGTCGGAGCCCTCCCAGTCGAGACGCAGTCCACCCTGGAGCATTGACCAGTCGTCATTTACTTTCACAGCATTGGAGTCGACGGTTTGGCCCAATCTGAATCCGGTTCCATATACCCGGTATGTGAGATTTTTGGCAAGACGACCCCCATAACGCACACTGCCCAGGCCTGGTAAGCTGCTTCCTGTTGCGGCTTCAGCATAAAGACCCTTGGTTTCCTTAGAACTTTTCGTAATGATGTTGATCACACCATTGACGGCGTTTGCACCCCACAGTGTTCCACCGGGACCGCTGATCACCTCAATACGATCAACGTCTTCCAGTATCAGATTCTGAACATCCCAAAACACGCCGGCATATAACGGAGTGTAAACGGTGCGGCCATCGATGAGTACAAGTAATTTATTGGCGAGCACATTGTCGAAACCTCGTGCGCTGATCGCCCACTGGCTCGAATTGACCTGTGCCACCTGCAGGTTGGAGGCAAGGCGCAAAGCTTCAGCGAGGGTCTTTGCTCCCGACTGTATAATGTCTTTTCTGGAGATCACCTGGATGGCCGAGGCCACTTCTGCAAGGTGCTGCGGACGTTTGGATACAGAGGTGACTTCTATATCCATCAGTTGTTCCAAAGTCATTTGCTTGAGCGACACGGCTGTTTTATGCTTTTCCTGGGAAAATCCGGGAGCGGGAGCGAACAAAATGAGTAGGGTAACGAATGCCCAGGGCGCAAGACATCGAAGCTGGCGGGAATTTATAGGATTGGTCATTTCCATGGATGATATAGGGTTCTAGTCCAGATCTGCCCGGGAAAATACTCGAGCCAGTCACTTGCAGCAATCAGCATTGAAGTTAATGAAACAAAGTACTGAAAACTCCACCGCGCTGAAAACAAAGCGCTTAGCTAATTTAAGATAGGAATTTTCCGAGTTTTTATGATCCGGGATCTGATTAAAGTTCGGGGGGTCTAAGTGTTTACCTGTATTGAATGCCGGACGAACGATCACCCCGCCGGTCTGAATCTATCCGACCAGGTTCCAGAAGCTGATTTCTCTACGCTCCTCAAAACCGAGCCCTTCATACAATCGAATCGCCGCCGTGTTGGTTTTCGCAACATGCAGAAATGGAATCTTGTTTTGCTTTAATATCGCATTGGTGGTATGAGTGACGAGTTGTTTGGCATACCCAAGGCCTGTGTATTCAGGGTGAGTTACCACCGCGCTCACTTCAACGTAGTTATTGGTCTTCATGCGTTCACCGGTCACTGCTACCAGGGATCCGTTCAGGAAGATGCCTTGATAGTTGCCTAATAAATGTGTTTTATCCTTAAAATAACCGGGTTGCACCAGGTTGACCAGTTTGTATAGAGGTTCGGCATGCGCTTCCCCCAATGTTATAATTTCTTCTTCGATGCCGTAGTCAAGAGTTTGCGTACAAATCATCTGAACGCAGATCAATTCCTGTTTGAAGTGGAGGTTCTTCGAATGGACAGGCTTTTCCCCGATGATAAAAAAGTTATTTGTCAGCATCGCATATTGGTCCAGGGCAGATGAATTTTCACTGCCATTTTCACAACCTCCAAATGGACAATAGTCCGGGTGATAACATTTAAGTTCGCCATAGTCGAGGGCAAAATTCTGATGGTATTCGGTTAAGGCATACCAGGCAGGATTATCCAGTTCAAAGTGTTGTCTCATTGCGAATAAATTATTCATTGATCAGATAGAGTATGGGAGCACCTGCGCGCCATAACTCCCTCAATTCCTGATTCTATTTCTGTCCCTCTTTCCCTTCCTGTTCCTGTTCCTCTTTCCCTTCCTGTTCCTGTTCCTGTTCCTGTTCCTGTTCCTGTTCCTCTTTCTGTTTCCCGCCTTCGCCAAGGCTCCGGCGGGCGAAGCCTCATTCTCATTCTCTTTCTGATTTAATCTGCCCTTTCAATTTTTGCATATACTCCCTGACAGTCCCGGCTTTGTCTGTTTTTATTTTTTTGCCGAGTTCCTTCCGCGGGCAGTTTGCGTTATACCTGGCTCCCCAATCCATTATCTCAATGATAATTGGAAGCAGGTCAACCCCTTTCCTGGTAAGGCTGTAAAGAAATTTAGATTTGTTAACGGGTGATACCCGTTTTGATAAGATTTGCTCCGCCTCAAGCACGGACAACCTGTTGGCCAGGATATTTGTAGCTATCTTTTCCTCCGACTCAAGAAATTCACTGTAGGACAATTTTCCCCTAAGCATAATATCCCTGATAATCAACAGCGACCATCTGTCCCCAAAAACATCCAGGGAACAACTGATTGGGCAATCCGACCTGGTTTTTTCCATTTTATTTATTTATAAAAGTACTTGCATTTTACAATTACTATCTATCTTAGTACTTGCAAACTGCAACAACAAAGATAATTATTAGTAATCTTCAAAACAGGAAAATGGAAAATTCAAATTCAACACGGCAATTGCTTGACACGTATTACAAAGGCTTTGCACAAAAGCAGGGTTGGGAATCGGTCATCGCCGATGACTTTATATTTACCGGGGGAGACATGACGAAATCAAGTCCCGTAACCGGCAAGGCTGCCTACATTGATGTCATCGCTCGATTTTCGCGCGCTTTCGATACCATGCGAGTAAAAGAAATGATTGTTGAAGGCGACATGGCCTCTGTTATTGGAAACTATGACTTTGTGTTTCCCAACGGGACGCGTATAAATGGCGACGTAGCGGAAATCTGGAAAGTGGAAAGTGGAAAACTTAAATCTCTTGCAATATTTTTTGACACATTGAGTTTTGATAAGAATACCCCGAAAAAATAATTTCACGCAAAGTAGCCGCCAGGAAGACGCAAGGGCGCAAATGCCTGCAGGCAGGCAGGAATTTCTGTCTTTTCCCGCGTCTTTGCGCTGAACTGATAGCAATTAGAAAATAACTGCTATTGTGCCTTGGCGTGGAAATACTTTTGCTAAATAAACTGACAGTTTGTCGGAAAAATTATTTTCACTTAAGTTTTTAACATAGAATTTCGCCTCTTTGAATTCATCTCCTAATTTTACGTTCCTAAATGAAACCCGGCGTATTGTTTTTCCTGGTGCTTTGTTTTCACCTGTTTGGCGGTGATCATGCCGCTCATGCCGGCACTCCGTTCTGCGTCTCCCATTCACATCTTCGCGCTATTGACAATAAGCAACAGGTCAGGTATGCAAACCAGCTGGTTGTTGAAATGGCATCAATCCGGGATGAAAACACCGATCCCATCATTTCGGATGACCAGGACGAAGAGGAATTTAGCACCCGGAGGTATTTATTACCACTAAGTTCCATTTCCGCACTACACTACGCGTTGATCACAAGTTGTCTCTGCAACATGCTTGCAGAATCACCTATTGTGAAAGATCCGCTGTCTTTCCGCGGTTCCTGTATATACATTGAACAAAGAGCCTTAAGGATTTAATCAACTATTTTCTCCAGTTAACAAGGAGGTGTTCCGGTATGCCTGGTGAATTCATTACGAATCACTTCTCAACTTAAGGCTGAGGCCTTACGCATAAACGGAGTCTTTGATTCCAAACATCCAATCAAGTAATATTCTCAACTATCATGAACAGATTTCTAGCGCTTATGGGCTTATGGGCCATCCTGTGCCATACGAGCTGTACATCCAAAACAGAAGTAAAGGAGGAGGTGGGCAAGTATGCAGTGACCACTCCCCTGGAAGTAGACACCTCTTTTGTCAAAGAATATGTTTCGCAGATAAGGTCTTTCCGAAACATCGAGATCAGGGCGCAGGAAAAGGGTTACCTGCAAAATATTTACGTTGACGAAGGGGGCTTTGTAAAAGCTGGTCAACTTTTATTCCGAATCATGCCCAAGGTGTACGAAGCTGAACTATTAAAATCTCAGGCTGAATACAGGGCCGCTGGTATTGAATTACAGAATACCAAAATCCTGGCCGACAAAGACGTGGTTTCGAAAAATGAATTGTCAATGGCGGAGGCCAGGCTCGACAAGGCCAATGCTGAAATGGCGCTGGCAAAACTCCATCTGTCATTTACGGAGATCAGGGCGCCTTTCGACGGAACCATCGATCGTATTCCCCTGAAGTTGGGAAGCCTGGTTGATGAAGGTGAATTGCTGACGAGTCTCTCCGACAACAGTCAGGTCTACGCCTACTTCAATGTATCCGAACCGGAGTATCTGGATTATGAAACCAATGTCAAGAATCGGGGGAGCAGTAAAGTAAACCTGCTGCTGGCCAACAACCAGCCACTGAAGTATCAGGGCATGGTGGAAACAATAGAAAGTGAGTTCAATAACGAAACAGGAAACATCGCATTCAGAGCTAAGTTCCCGAACCCGGACAGACTCCTTAAGAACGGTGAGACCGGCAAGGTTAAACTGACAGTTCCGCTCAGACATGCGTTGGTCATTCCCCAGAAATCGACGTATGAGATCCAGGATAAGAAGTATGTTTTTGTGGTTGACCGGAATGGTGTGGTAAGGTCAAGAAACATCAGCATCAGCGGTGAAATGCCTGACCTCTATGTGGTTGGGAGCGGCCTTTCTGATCAGGACAGGATATTGCTTGACGGCGTTCAGAACGTAAAAGATGAGACCAGAATCGAAACCGAATTCAAGGCACCAAAAGAAGTGATCGCCGAACTGCGGTTAAAAGCCGAATAGCTCATCTAAAGACTTATCCAATGTTTAAAATGTTTATACGCAGGCCCGTCCTGTCAATTGTGATATCGCTCGTCATCGTATTCATGGGTGTGCTGGCCATGACCAATTTGCCAGTGACTCAGTTTCCTACCATCTCACCACCCAAAGTGAATGTTACGGCGGAGTATCCAGGAGCAAACGGGGAGTTGATGACCAAAGCGGTGTTGATTCCCCTTGAAAGGGCAATAAATGGCATCCCTGGAATGAAATACATGGCCTCCGATGCCGGCAATGACGGTGAGGCGAGCATCCAGGTAGTTTTCAACCTGGGCACCGATCCAAATATAGCGGCAGTAAATGTTCAGAACCGGGTGGCTTCGGTAGTCAACAAATTGCCGCCACTTGTTGTGCGTGAAGGCGTAAAGATTACCCGCGAGGAATCGAACATGCTCATGTACATCAATTTGTACAGCAAGGATCCACACATGGATCAAAAATTCCTTTTCAACTTTGCCGATATTAATATTTTGTCGGAATTGAAAAGAGTCAATGGTGTCGGTGTTGCGGACATTCTTGGCAACCGGGAGTATGCGATGAGGATCTGGCTGAAACCCGATCGCATGCTGGCCTACAAGATCTCCGCCGACGAAGTAATGAAGGCGCTGGACGAACAAAGCCTCGAGGCTTCGCCTGGCAAAACCGGTGAAAGTTCGGGGAAACGTTCGCAGGCCTTTGAATACGTATTGAAATATCCCGGCAGGTTTAGTGACAAGGAAGGTTATGAAAACATCATTTTAAGAGCAGGCAAGGGAGGAGAAATCCTCCGCCTCAAAGACGTTGCGGAGGTGGAATTTGGCAGCTCGATGTATGACATCTATTCTACGCTGAATGGCAGGCCTTCGGCCGCGATCGTATTGAAGCAATCTTACGGATCCAATGCCAGCCAGGTTATCGCGGACGTAAAAGCAAAGCTGAAGGAGATCAAGTCGACTTCTTTCCCGAAGGGGCTGGACTATGAGATCAGCTATGACGTTTCGAAATTCCTCGATGCCTCGATTGACAAAGTAGTGCACACGCTGGCAGAGGCCTTCATCCTGGTGGGTCTCGTGGTTTTTCTTTTCCTCGGCGACTGGCGTTCGACGCTGATCCCGGCGATTGCGGTTCCGGTATCCCTGATCGGCACATTCATGTTCATGCAGTTCTTCGGTATTACCCTGAACCTTATCACGCTGTTTGCCCTGGTATTGTCGATAGGCATCGTGGTGGACAATGCGATCGTGGTGATCGAAGCTGTACACGCGAAGATGGAAACGAGGCGACTCTCGCCCATTAAGGCAACGGAAGAAGCGATGCATGAGATCAGCGGAGCCATCATCGCCATCACCTTCGTAATGGCTGCGGTATTTATCCCCGTCGCTTTCATGTCGGGTCCCGTCGGCATCTTCTACCGGCAGTTTTCCATTACCATGGCCACTTCAATTATCCTTTCAGGAGTAGTGGCGCTGACTCTTACGCCGGCGCTTTGCGCACTGATGCTCAGAAATAATCATGGAAAAGTAAAAAAGAAAAATTGGCTCCATACGGTCCTCGGTGGATTTAATAATTGGTTCAACAGACTTTCTGGAAATTACCAAAGGGTGTTGCGCAGAATTGTAAACAGAAGGGTGGTAACCTTCGGCATGCTGATCGCCTTCTGTGCCGGCACCTGGCTTTTGAGCAGCAATCTTCCGTCGGGGTTTATACCGAACGAAGACCAGGGGATGTTTTACGCGATTATTCAAACGCCACCGGGTTCCTCGCTGGAAAGGACCAACCAGGTGGCTGAAAGACTGCAGAAAATCGCTGAAGGGATCGAAGATGTACAATCCGTTTCTTCCCTGGCAGGCTATGAGGTGCTGACCGAAGGAACCGGAGCAAATTCCGGCACCTGTCTGATCAACCTGAAAAGCTGGGATGAACGTAAACATTCTGTGCAGGAAGTGATCGCCGAACTGGAAGAAAAATCCAAAGACATCACAGGATCCACTATTGAATTCTTCCAGCCACCCGCTGTGCCGGGTTATGGAGCGGCAGGTGGTTTTGAATTGCGCTTGCTGGATAAGTCCGGCAACGGTGATTACAAATCAATGGAAAAGGTGAGTAAGGACTTCGTAAAAGAATTGAGCAAACGCAAAGAGCTCGCTTCTGTATTCACCTTCTACAGCGCCAGTTTCCCACAGTACATGCTGCGAATCGACAACGACATCGCGCAGCAAAAAGGCGTGACGATCGAAAATGCGATGACCACGCTGTCTACGCTGATAGGATCTAATTACGAGACCAGTTTTATTAAATATGGACGACAATACAAGGTGATGGTACAGGCCTCGCCCGAGTACAGGGCCCTGCCGCAGGATATCATGAAACTCTATGTGAAGAACGACCATGACGAGATGGTGCCCTTCTCTGATTTTATGAAGATGGAAAAAGTTTACGGTCTGTCGGAAATCACCCGTCATAATATGTACAATTCTTCGGAGATCAGTGGCGCAGCGGCACCGGGTTTCAGCAGCGGTTCAGCTATCAATGCGGTGGTGGAAGTCTCCAAAAAAAGTTTGCCGAGAGGATACGGGATCGATTGGGCAGGGATATCCGCAGATGAGGTGTCCCGTGGGAACGAAGCCGTCTACATCTTTTTGATCTGCCTGGGTTTCGTGTACCTGTTGCTGTCTGCCCAGTATGAAAGCTTCCTGCTGCCCTTCGCGGTTGTTCTATCACTTCCCGCGGGCATATTCGGTGCCTTTCTGCTGCTGAAGTTATTGGGATTGGAAAATAATATCTATGCACAGGTGGCCATGGTGATGTTGATCGGTTTGCTGGGCAAAAACGCTGTGCTGATCGTTGAGTTTGCCGTTCAGAAACACCGGTCTGGAGATTCGGTATTAAAAGCAGCGATTGAAGGTTCGGCGGTAAGGTTCCGACCGATCCTGATGACTTCCTTCGCATTTGTTGCGGGACTGATCCCACTTGTTTTTGCATCGGGGCCTGGAGCAATTGGTAACCGTACCATCGGTACTGCCGCCGCCGGAGGCATGCTTTTCGGAACAGTTTTCGGTGTGCTGATCATACCCGGACTGTATTACATATTCAGCAAAATTTCAGAAAAACACATACTTGTTAAAGATGAAAACGAAAACCCTTTAAGTGAAGAATTTGATCATCACACCGAAAAAGTCGATCAGTATGCATAGGCTCAGGATGAATTCATGCATTGTCCTGTTGGGCATATGTTTGACCATCGTGGGCTGCTCAATACCGTCGATGGTACAGAAGACGGAGAATCGATCGGTTCCAAAGGCATTCAATGAAAGCCAGGATAGCACCAACATGGCGGCCATCCAGTGGCGAAAGTTTTTTACTGACAAAAACCTGGTCAACCTGATCGATACTGCCTTGGCTCGCAACCAGGAGTTGAATATCACCCTGCAGGAAATCGAAATAGCGAAGAATGATGTCCGGTTCAGACAGGGACCCTTGTCACCTGTAGTGGGCCTAAGGCTTGGCGGCGGCGTGGAAAAAGTTGGGCGATACACGAGTCAGGGCGCGGGCGATGCCTCCACGGAAATTCTCCCGGGAAAGGAAGTGCCCGATCCGCTAACCGACCTTGGCGCAGCGGTCTATGCAAACTGGGAACTTGATGTCTGGAAAAAGTTACGCAACGCAAAGAAGGCCGCAATCACCCGGTATTTGTCAACTGTAGAAGGCAGGAATTTCGTGGTCACCAATTTGGTAGCGGAAGTGGCGAATTCGTATTACGAATTGCTGGCCTTGGATAACCAGCTGAAGATTGTGAGGCAAAATATCGGGCTGCAAAAAAATGCGCTGGAGATCGTAAAAATTCAGAAGGAAGCTGCGCGCGTCACAGAACTGGCGGTTCAGAAATTCCAGGCCGAGGTGTTGAAGTCGCAAAGCCTGGAGTATGACCTCATTCAACAGACCAGGGAAACTGAAAACAGGATCAACTTCCTTTTGGGCCGGTATCCACAGGATGTACCGCGCGACACGAGCAACCTGATCAACCTGGACCCAGCTGTTGTCAATGAAGGCATTCCTTCCCAACTGCTGGCCAATCGCCCTGATATCAAAAGAGCCGAATTAGATCTGGCCGCTGCGAAGCTGGATGTAAAAGTGGCAAGGGCAGAATTTTATCCTTCAGTCGGAATCTCGGCGGCATTGGGACTGCAGGCATTCAAACCTTCCTATTTCGTGAAGCTCCCCGAGTCGGTGTTGTATTCGCTTGCCGGAGACATTGCCGCGCCGCTGATAAACAGGAGGGCGATCAAAGCCGAGTTCAACAGTGCCAATGCGCGACAGCTTCAGGCGATCTATAATTATGAGCGCAGTATTTTGAATGCGTATATGGAAGTTGCGACGCAGCTATCGAAGATCGATAACCTGGGTAAGAGTTATGACCTGAAATCGAAGGAAGTAGAGGCCCTGACGCGGTCCATCAACATTTCGAATGACCTGTTCAGGTCGGCGAGGGCCGATTACCTGGAAGTGTTGTTGACCCAAAGGGACGCACTGGAAGCAAAACTGGAGTTGGTCGAAACAAAAAAAGAGCAGTTGAATGCAGTGGTGAATATCTACCAGGAGCTCGGAGGCGGCTGGAAGTAACGGGATGAGTTCGTTTAACGCAAAAGCGCAGGAGAAATATCCGCGAAAAAGATACGTAATCCTTTTATTGCGACTTTGCGTCTGCCGAAGGCAGATTTGCCTTTGCGTGAAACAAAATTTGCGTAAACACCTTCACGAAATCTTTCTGACAAGCGGGCGGCGATCGCTGTAAACCAGGATAACCGTTGTAACTCCTATCACAAAAAAACTGATAACAATCGGATAAACCTCGTGTACCATGAAATGACTGATAACCGATCCCAGCGAAGCCCCGATGAAGAATAAGGCAGTACCGGAAACCGCCGCCGCCAGGCCGGCCGTATTTCCCATTGGTTCAAGCGCCAGGGCACTGCTGTTCGGTTCAACGGCAATATTGATACCCATTAGCAAAGCGACGGCAATGAAGAATACGGGGATGGGTGGAGGATCACCAAAACTGAATGTGATCACCAGCAGCAGACTTGCTACTACGGCGTAAATGACGGTCAGTGATCTGATGGTTCGTCTTGCCCCATACCTGGTCGACAAACGTGAATTCAAAAGTGTGCAACAACACATCACCAGGCCGATACCAGCGAATAGCCAGGCAAATAACTCGGGCCTTCCATAGATCGCACCGACAATATGTTCGGAACTGGAAACGTAGGAACTTAATGCAGTGAAAAGAATGGTAGTCACACAGGTGTACCGAAGAAAGGTCCGGTTGGTTACCACTCCCCGGACAGATTGTATAATAGTCTTCCAGTCGAGTGCATTGCGTCTTTCGGGAGGTAGGGATTCCTCGAGCCTGAGTGACCAGAGAAAGACAAGTACCGCAAAGAACGGTGGCGTGAGAAATACCATGCGCCATGATGAAACTGAGAGTATGGCTATTCCAAGAAATGGCGCAATGACAGGCGTGAACAGGAAGATCGTAAAGACCAGGGACATGGTTCGGGCCATCTGGTCGCCCACAAAACGATCGCGAACGCAGGCGATGGTGGTCATAAAGACAGCTGAAGCTCCCATTCCAGCAACAAAGCGTGCCGCAAGCATGAGCGAAAGCGTCGGGGCAAAGGTCGCAGCAATTCCGCCGAAAATGTACAGCGGGAATCCGATCCTCAGGATCGCCAGTCGTCCGAAACGATCCGAAAGTACACCGAACACGATCTGAGCAATCTGCCCCAGGAAAAAGAACACGATGATGTCCGCAGTAGCGGTAGACTCAGGGCTGAGTCCAAAGTGCTGCCTAAGCTCACCGAAAACCGGGAGCATGATGTCAATTCCCAAAGCCGTCAGGGTCATTGTGCAGGCCGAGAGGGCAATAAACTCAACTGGTTTCATTTTCATAGGTTGTATTCGCACATTATTTACGGGTCCTGACTATCCTCAACACGTACCCTGTTCCGCCTGCACCACATCCACAACTCCTGCCCCGTAAAGCTTACGAGGTACAAACCTACTGCGTGCGTTTATATTTTACGGGGTGATAATCAGACTTTCTACCGGGTCGATTCGGACAGGCGGACGGGCCATAATTGAATTCGAAGTGCTCCTGATAACAGTTTTGCCCTTTCCTGGATCAGATTTCTACATTTGCATGATCTATCTGCACCAAACAATGCACGAACAACTGATCAACTACATCCGGAATTACTCTACCACTCCACTCACTGAAAATGAAATTTCATTAATAAAAGAGGTGTATACCCCAAAAACCCTGCGAAAGAAACAATACTTTCTTCAGGAAGGGCAGGTTTGTAAATACGTGGGGTTTATAGTTTCCGGTGCCACGAAACAATACACAGTGGATACTAAAGGGGTGGAACATATCTCGCGGCTCTGTATCGAAAACTGGTGGACCGGCGACCGGGAAAGTTTTACCATGCTGACACCATCCATTTATAATATTGATGCCTGGGAAGAAACGAATATGCTCATCATCACCAAGGCCGATTCCAACCGCCTGGAATCCATTCCGGCGATTACCGAATGGATGCGAAGACTGGATGACAACCATGCTTTTGCGCTGCAGAAAAGAGTCAATGCTTCACTAGGTTTATCGGCCGAAGAACGCTATGCCGACCTGGTCAATACCTATCCCGAATTCCTACAACGATTCCCGCAGCATATGATCGCCTCCTACCTTGGCATAACGAAGGAAACACTGAGCAGAGTCCGCCAGAAGGGCCTGAAAAAATAGATTTACAGCTTTAAGAACCCGAAACCGTTGACAAATGTCAACGGTTTTTTTTACCATATCTCATCGTCTACAGCCGTTCAATGTTGCAACTTTGTATTGTGAGTTGATCGAACAAATACGGCAGGATTTGCGCCACTTTCAGGCGTACATCTAGGGTCGATTAAGAATAAAGCATTAAAGCAATGAAAAAGAAAATAATTGTTACCTCACAGGGGCGCAGGGCCGACGTTGGCCCATATAAAATAAACCGCATTATATCCAACCGGTATGTCGACGCAGTAGGTCCGAAGTGAAAACTAAAATCTTTTTTCAAAAAAAATACTAAATCAAAAATTATCATGGCAACTACAAAATGGACACTCGACCCAACGCACAGTGACTTAGGATTCAAAATCAAACACCTGATGATTACCAATGTTTCGGGATCATTCAAAGAATTTCAGGCAGAAGTGGAAACCGATGGATCGGATTTTAGCACGGCACAAATCCGTGTGAACGCTGAAATGGCTTCGCTCTCTACCAACAACGAACAAAGAGATGCGCATCTGCGCACTTCAGATTTTTTCGAGGTGGATAAGTTCCCTCACTTGACATTCACTTCAACAAGAATCGATAAAATTAATGATGACACCCTTGCCCTGCATGGTGATTTAACATTGAAAGGCATCACAAAAGCAGTTAAACTGAACGTTGAAATCAACGGAGTTACAAAAGACCCCTGGGGTGGTGAAAGAGCAGGCTTTGTTGTGACAGGTAAAATCAAACGCAGTGAATGGGGTGTGACCTTCAACTCGGCCCTGGAAACAGGCGGCGTAATGCTCGGCGAAGATGTATCCATAACCGGCGAGATACAATTGATCAAACAGGCAGCGGCGATAGCAGCATAATTATCAATTGAGCAGTTATTGCAATCGCAATGACCGGTCGACAACTACCTATGGTGGATTTGTGTCAACAGTTGGTTGAAAATATCAGCTGCGCAGATTTCGGAGGTTTATTTATCGGTATTGGGTAATTTCGTCATGCATATTTTATGCACTGGTACCTACTCATCAAATCTCAATTATGGAATACAGAACTTTAGGCGACTCAGATCTCAAACTGTCTGTAATTTGTTTTGGAGCCTGGGCCGCTGGTGGCTGGATGTGGGGCGGTTCGGACAGAAATGATGCAATACGCGCAATCCGGGCTTCCTATGAGTTGGGAGTTACCGCTATCGATACGGCACCAGTTTATGGTCAGGGCGCCAGTGAAGAAATTGTAGGCGAGGCCATACAAGGACTGCCGCGCGATAAAGTGCAGATTCTTACGAAATATGGAATGCGGTGGGACGCAAAAAAAGGAAATCTTGCATTCCACAGCACTGACAACAACGGCAAACCCCTCGACATCTACAAATATGCCTCGTCCGAAAGTATAGTAAGCGAATGCGAGGAAAGTCTAAGACGGTTAAAAACCGATTACATCGATCTTTATCAGATCCATTGGCCGGACCTTACTACACCGATCGCTGAAACTATGGAAGCAGTGGCTAAATTGATTCAGCAGGGCAAGGTCCGACATGCCGGTGTGTGCAACTACGACGTCGCCCAAATGAAGGAAGCGCGGAAAGTAGTGCGGCTCCTGTCGAACCAGGTGCCCTACAGCATGGTCAAGCGGGATATCGAGAAAGATGTGGTGCCGTACGCCATTCAGGAAAACGTTTCCATTGTCGCGTACAGCCCGATGCAACGCGGACTGTTAACTGGCAAGATAAAACCGGGTCATGTTTTCAGCGAAGGTGACCATCGCGCAACGCTGTATTTTTTCGCGGAAGAAAATATCCGGAGAACAAATGTTTTCCTGAGTAAGATCTCGCCACTGGCCTCTGAGCGTAATGTAACCCTCGCACAGCTGGTGCTTCGCTGGACACTGGAACAACCGGGTATAACCGTTGCCCTTGCCGGCGCACGAAACGAGTCGCAGGCGATCAGTAATGCAAAGGCCGCCGACCTAAGACTTACTGTTGATGAAATTACTTTTATCAACAAGGAATTGAGTCAACTGCAGTTTCTTGACAAGGAGCAAGTGGAAATGGCGACTAGCTGATACATTCATTTGTTGAAATACCGGCTCCCTCCTACTGTGGATTGATTGATGCCTCCTCGGTATTCAGTATTCTGTGTATGAAATGTGCGAGGCTGAACTAATCGTATTTCATAGCAGGATAATTCAGCAGTCTCCGCCATAGCGCCAACTGGCCGATCATGCTGGCTTCGCGATAGACGGTAAAAGCCATCAGTTCATGCCATTTCATTTTGAATCCTCCCATGTCGAAATCACTGTCCAGCTTCTTATCATCCATTTTGACCACTCCTTCACGTGCAAACGGAGTTATAGTTTTCCAGTCATTGAGGTATTCGGCGTTGGTAGGGTACTTAGCGTCATCCTGAATGCCTTTAAAGTCTGCAAAGAGTTCCGATTTAGTTTGTTTCAAATCTGGACGAATCTCGGAGGCCATATTATACCGCTGGCCTACAAGGGCCCCAGCCAGCCATGCCATATGATTCGCTTTCGTGTTCAGACGATTGTGCATGGCGTCCTCCGGGATCCCATCGAGCGCCCTTTCAAAATAAAGCGTGTGCAGGTCAAATAAGGCTACTAAACCCTCGGTTCTGGTGCTTGCTGTTTTTGTTTCCATCTTTATGTTTTTTACGCTATGAAATTAACTTGAATCCCGCTTACGAAGCTAGATGATCTTATATTATGATAGCTGTAGGATCAGGACAATCGAAGGGGGCAATCGAGACAATGCAGTTCTTGGTTGTTTGTAAATCCCAAGCCCGGTTTATCCCGACCAGACTGGCGCTCAATTGTTTATTTGCAGGTCCTGAAAATTATAGACCTCGAGCCTGTCTCAATCACGCAAAAGCGGGTAATACTTTCATTATCCTCGATCCCGACCCTTTATCCCCTGTTTAGGGGATAGAAAGTGAACATTCTTCCAAATACTTTTACGGTGAATCTTTTCAGAAACCGCACCCGCATAGTAATAAATTTCCGCACCCGTACTAGCACATTTCGGCACCTGCACGGCAACACGGCTCTGACACAATAAGGCTATTAGGAAGCAATTAATTTTTTATAACCCCTGGTAATGTTTCAACACAATAAACAAACCTAAGCCCATGGAAATCATTGGTTATACAGCTGCGATTTTCATTGGCATGTCACTCGGGCTCATCGGCAGCGGAGGATCAATACTAACAGTGCCTGTTATGGTATATCTTTTTGCCATTGAGCCCTCGCTGGCAACATCCTATTCATTATTTGTGGTGGGCTCCGCAAGCGCAGTGGGCGCATTTTATTACTACAAGAAAGGATTGATAAATATAAGAGCAGGTTTACTCTTTGGCTGCTTCTCCACACTCGCAGTGACCTTCACCCGAAGTTTTTTTATACCGCTCATACCCGGAACAATCGTAAAAATAGGCGGCTATACTATTACGGGATCTTTTATCACTATGGTGCCTTTTGCGATCCTCATGCTGTGCGCTTCAGTGTCTATGGTCGCCCAAAAAAGCGCAACTTCAGAAACTGAAGTCGTGACACGAACTATGTATAAACTTCCCTTATACGGCCTGATCATTGGTTTCATAGCGGGATCGTCAGGCATCGGGGGCGGGTTTATTATCATACCAGCCCTGGTGCTATTGGCAGGGATGCCCATGACAGAAGCTGTAGGCACTTCATTATTCATCATCACGTTAAATTCCTTCACTGGCTTTTTGGGCGATGCAGGTCACTTTGAAATTGACTGGTTTTTCCTTTTGAGAATCACGGCAATCGCTGTCGCAGGCATTTTTGCAGGAAGTATTTTAAGCAGAAGGTTTACAGTTGGACGACTGAAGCTGATTTATGGATGGTTTATCATGACAATCGCCGTATGCATTCTTTTGAAGGAGACTCTATACGCAACACATTCACAAAAAAATAATATTCAATCATTTAAAATTTCGTTTTATGAGAAAAAATGAACGCCGCGGCTTCTTAAAACAGGTTGCTGCCGGCACCGCTGCTTTGGGCGCCGGTGTTTTATCGATGCCCTTGCAATTAGCCGCGGAGCAAATCGATCGCGCCGACATTTCAGATGCAGACAAATGGTTTGATCAGGTAAAAGGCAAACACAGAATCGTGTTTGATGTGACAGAGCCCCACAGCATATTCCCATTTGCCTGGCCGCGTGTTTTTTTACTAACAAATGAAAAAACCGGCTCAACAGCAAAAGATATGACCGCGGTCGTAATCCTGCGCCACGAAGCGATCCATTACGCCATGGAAAGTAGCCTATGGGAGAAATATAAACTCGGCGAAATGTTTAAAACCGACGATCCCAAAACAAAAGCTCCGGCTGTGCGGAATCCATTCTGGCAGCCAAAGGAGGGCGATTTTACCGTTCCCGGGATTGGCAATGTGCCTATTGGCATAAACGAGCTGCAGGCAAGCGGCGTGCTATTTGGGGTATGCGACATGGCAATGACAGTATACAGCGCAGCGGCGGCGGGTCAGTTACAACAAGATCCCGCGATCGTGAAGAAAGAATGGGTTGCCGGCTTGTTGCCTGGCATCCAGCCGATGCCATCGGGAGTGTGGGCCGTTGGACGCGCGCAGGAACATGGCTGTGCTTATTGTTTCGTGGGCTGAACATAAAAATTATGTATCCATTACCGCATCATCAACCTGGCAGAATCAGATACCTGCCAGGTTGATAAAAAATTTGTCGTATGCGAAAGATTATTGTTTTTGCAGGCCTTCTCACTGTTTCCGCAACCGTGATACAGGCACAGTCTAAGAATTACAAGGTGGTATTCGATATGTCGAGCAAGGATACCGTCAATCACCAGACAGTAATAAGAGAAATAACACTGATTAAAAAAGCGAACCCACAGGCAAAATTGGAAGTTGTGGTGTACGGCCAGGGCCTGGACCTGGTGGTTAAAGACAAGTCCACAAAAACGGAAGCAATTCAGGAGATACTGAAAGATGAAAACGTGTCATTTAAGGTATGCGCCATGACCATGCAACGCAACAAAGTAGACGAAAGCCAACTAGTGCCTGGTGTTCAACCGGTAGCCGATGGCATATATGAAATCGTCACAAAACAACAAGATGGTTGGGGTTATATAAAAGTGGCGCATTGACCAGCTGCAATATCCACTGACAAATAGTTTCTTATGTTGCTTAAACAGCACCTCATTTTTACCTGCTTCGAATTATTGGCAATCACGGGGTTATTAACCGCATGTAAGGGGCGAGCGGATTCAAATGTTCGAACTGCAAGATTTTCAGGCGCTGCTGTAGGCAACAATCCAAAATGGATCGTCCCCGACACAACAGAGCTCGCAAATATTAACCACGGAGAATTGATAAGGTACGGGCGCGAATTGATAGTAAACACCTCAGTTTACTTTGGACCGAAAGGAATTGTCGCGCATAAAAGTAACGGTCTCAATTGCCAGAACTGTCACCTCGACGCCGGCACCAGGCTTTTTGGCAATAATTTTTCGCTGGTGGCGACCAACTATCCTAAATTCAAAGAAAGAAGCGGAACCGTGGAGACCATTGAAAAAAAAGTGCAGGATTGTTTTGAACGAAGTCTGAATGGCAAAACGATAGACACCAACAGCAGGGAAATGAAGGCTTTCGTTGCCTACCTGAAGTGGATTGGGAAAAACGTGGTAAAAGGGACTCGTCCGCACGGAGCGGGTATCGAAGAGTTGCCGTTTTTAGACAGGGCTGCTGATACCGCCCTCGGGAGGGTAGTGTATGAGAAGAAATGTGTAACCTGCCACAGACAAAACGGGGCTGGAATTCTGACAGCACAGGGGACAGCATATGCTTATCCGGCGCTTTGGGGGCCGCAGAGTTATAACGTTGGTGCCAGCCTATTCCGAATCTCAAAGATGGCTGGTTTTGTGAAGAACAACATGCCTTTTGGTGCAAGTCATTCCAAACAACAACTCAACACCGAAGAAGCCTGGGATGTGGCTGCATTCATTAACTCACAGGCACGACCATATAAAAATACAGATATGGACTGGCCCGATCGTACTACCAAACCCTATGATCATCCGTTTGGTCCTTATCCCGAGAGCTTATTCGACCAGGCACAGCATAAGTATGGTCCTTATGCCCCTATCAAAAATCACTATAAATATCTGGCGAAGAGAAAATGAGTGGAGCATGCTTAATTAAATGCGAAAACAAGGTTTAACACAAACCCGATTTCACGAAATGGCAAACCTGATTTCTCGCAAAGTTGCGAAGCCGGAAAAAAATCTTCCTGCCTTTGCATGGGTCAAGGAAGAAGTACTTGTGGGGTGTTATGTCCATTGATCCATATTGAACTTGGTTTGAATTTCAGAGTTCCTTTCTTTTCTTCCAATCAAATTTATCCTTATTAGCATTGTTCCTCTTTGCTAAATCAGCAAGCATTTTATCAATTTTTTGTTTGGCAACCCATCGACCATTCACAAAAACTCCGGAGATTTTTCGTGTATTCTTAATATCGTCTAAGGGGTTTGCGTCCAAAAGTATAAGATCTGCATATTTTCCAACTTCTACTGTTCCAATTTTGTCATCAATTCCAAGCCAGGTTGCGGGCAGGCGGGTTGCCGAAGTCAATGTCTCTTCTGGGGTTAGACCGGCTGTCACCAGCAGTTCAAGTTCATCGAGAAGTGAAAACCCCCATACTACGCCGGAAGTTCCGGCGTCTGTACCTGCAACCATAGGAACGCCAGCATCCTTAAACGCCTTTACTAACAGTACGTGAAATTTGGTCAATTTTTCAAAGTAAGCCACACGCTCCGGGTTGGTACCCGTGCTATAATTATTTGAGGTTAGCCATTTACTCTGCAGTAGTGGATGCACATATTGTAAAGTGGGTAGGCTACGAACAGCATCGAGAGAACGGGCTTGCCGGGCGATCATCTCCATTGTTATCAATGTTGGTGTTAACCAGGTTCCGTTGGCTTTGGCAAGTTTTGCAAAGCGTTTCGCGTCATGCTCAGTAAAGCTATCCGTTTGTTTGGCATATTCCTCTGCATGTGCTACCATATCGAAATGCGGCACAAATGCTTCTTCAATTCTTCCTTTAAAGGCGTTGGGGATATGACCAACAACCTTCATTCCTTGTTTGTAAGCCTCGTCAATAAGGGCCTTGTATGTTTCAATATTGAGCCGGGAATACAGTTTTATGAATTCATAACCCTGAGCTTTGGCTATACGCACCATTTGGCGACCGTCAGAAGGGGTGTCGGCTACATTCCCGGGGCCATCTCCTCCTTCCACCAAAATTGCCAATGCGATACGAGGTCCAATCACTTTGCCTTTGATAATTTCGTTCCTCTGTCCAAAATGCTCGACCCTTGCACTCAATTCAAATGTCGTAGTGACGCCATTTGCAACGTAGAGCAGCATGAAATCCTGGTTGTCCGTAAAAAGGGTAGCTCCTTTCGTTGGATAACTCGAACTCAGATTAATGTCGGCCAGGTTGTGGACGTGCATGTCAATAAGACCGGGAATTAACCATTTCCCTTTTCCATCTATAGTCTTTGCTTGACTCGGGATCGGCTTATTGATTGAAAGGATTTTATTGCCTTCAATAACTATTGTAGCATTCTCAATGACTGTATTTGTTGTGGTCATTGGAATAATGTTCACATTCATGATGGCATAGACATCATCTTGCGCAATGGCTGCCTTCTGAGAACCATGTGAAGAGGACTGCTTTGAAACTGTATATCCAATGAAGGATATTAAAATCGAAAGCAATAGAACCGGGCTATAAAAATGACTGTATCTCATGGTGTGAATTAAACCTCGTTATTTTTATCGATTGCTTAAGGGGTATGTCCAATTAAAAAAGACAGCGTTTCAGCAGCCGCAAACCCAATAATTGCGTTGTATTATAACAAATAAATCTTACCTTCTATCTGTCAAATTTAATGTTATGAAGACGTTTGACAGCGGTCCTCCCGCAACATTCCTCAAGCATTTCAACAAATTACCCCACTACTCTCCCATCCAGGAAAATTTCTGGTTCGACTGGGGACCTGTATTATATCGTGGCCGTCTGGACGGAACTGCGAAAGTCATGTGCATTGCTTCCGATCCCGGGCCTACCGAACGTATTGGATGCAGAGCACTGGTTGGAAATGCCGGGCAGCGGGTGCAGGGCATGCTGAATAAAATCGGGATAACGGAATCCTACATATGTGTTAACGGATTTGCCTATGCGCTTTTTCCTGGAAAACTAAGTCAGGGCATAAAGGCACTGGAGCGTCCTGAAATGCTCAAGTGGCGCAATGCTTTCCTGAACAAGCTCAAAAAACCGACTATGCAGGCCGTGATCGCCTTTGGCGCCGTTGCGCAGAAAGCTGTGGAATTGTGGACGGGTAAAGACGACATTCCGGTATTGAGTACCTATCATCCAAGCTATCATACCGATGCCGAAGGAGCCGAAAAGAAAATGCTCGACGACTGGAACAGGGTGGTATCGGAGCTTCGCGGATTAATTACTCCTGATAAAAACGCGCCGGTCGATCTTCCCTTATACGGCGAAAAATTCTCGGAAGAGGACTATTCACCCATACCACAATACGATCTGCCATTCGGCTTGCCTGATTGGTTTGGTAATGATGCCTGGTTCAGGGCGCACCACAGGATGAACAGTGTGAGTCGTCCTTCTCCTGATGACAGGCATACCCTTACCTGGAAAGCACCCAAAAACGAATAACAATGGTCCTCTCATCTTACGGAATTAGGGGAAGGATTGTCACAATGACCACAGAAGATGCTGTGATTAAGGATGGAACTGTTTACATTGTCGACACCATTATCGCTGCCATAGTCAAAGCCGGCGATCCGGTGCCGGCAACCTGCAGGGATCTGCCGGTGATCAATTCAGGTTGTACCATATTTCCTGGTATGATCGAACTGCACAATCACCTCAGCTATAATTGTCTTCCATTGTGGAACGTGCCGAAAAAATTTGGAAATCGCGGCCAATGGGGCCGTGTGGACGCTTACCAGGAACTGATCAGTGGTCCAATGAAATTGCTTGGAAAAACACCGGGCTATGTTGAGGCTATTGTAAGGTATGTAGAATGTAAATGCCTGATGGCGGGTGTGACCACGTCACAGGGAATTATGTTGTTCAGCAACGCAGGCATCAGGAAATATTACCGCGGAATTGTACGAAATGTTGAAGACAGCATGAGTGAGCAATTACCCAATGTTGACGCTCATATTCCCGATATCGCCTCGAAAGATGCAGGACATTTTCTAAAACAACTGAATAAAGCAACCTGTCTGCTTCTACACCTTGCGGAAGGTGCCGATAAATCAGCTCGCACGCATTTTGAATCACTCAGGATCGATAAAAAGAACTGGGCCATCACATCGGCGCTTACGGGTATCCATTGTGGGGGCTTGATGACAAAAGATTATACGGTGATGAAAAAAATGGGCGCTTCAATGGTATGGTCGCCGTTAAGCAACCTGCTACTATATGGTGCAACCGCTAAAGTGAAAGCCGCAAAACAAAAAGGAATAAAGATCGGCCTGGGGTCAGATTGGTCACCTTCGGGAAGCAAAAATTTATTGGGGGAACTAAAGGCTGCAAAAGTATTCAGCGACAATAACGGAAAAATTTTTACCGATTACGAACTGATTTGCATGGCGACTAAAAATGCCTCAGAGATCATTCATTGGGAGCAAAGGCTGGGAACACTGGAAAACGGAAAACTCGCCGACCTGTTTTTAGTAGAGGGGGTCGAAGGAAATCCATACAACCAATTGCTTCATGCCACAGAATCGGACATCAGTATGGTGGTGATCGATGGCACCCCAAGACTGGGTACTGCCACTTTGATGAAAGCATTCGGCAAAGGAAGTGAGAACAGGAAATTGGGAAAACAGTCGAGGGTATTAAATCTCAAACAGGAAACGCAAAATCCTATCGTGGGACAACTCAAACTATCACAGGCGGAAAAAAAATTAAAGGGAGCCCTGAAAAATCTGAACGACATCGCGAGAAAAGCACCGCCGCTACAATCGGTCGGATTTGGTCATGAAAGGGTATTGATGCCCACCTCCGCTATTCAAAAAACAACAGAAACAACATGGGTGCTGGTTCTTGACCATGATGAAGAAGAAGGCGAACCCATGCGGACACATTTGCCAAAGAACAATAAACTCACCATGAAGATCAGACCTGGCGGTACAAGAGCAAGCATGCCTACAGAATTTCCATCTATCCAACTTGATCCGCTGACGGTTATAGACGATAAGAAATATTTTATAAAACTGACCGCTGCAATCAACCTTCCGGAGTATATGAAATCAAATCTTCCAAAGTTTTACCAGGGGTTTCAAGGGGTTTCACGCAAAGGTGATTAGGAGTTACATCACATTTCACGCAAAGGCGCAAAGTGAAGACACGCAAAGGCGCCAATTTTACTTGTATTTATTGCGCCTTTGCGGTTTCTTTGCGGCTTCGCGTGAAACTACAAATATTTTTTGGATGCTGTCATTTCTTGCGGACGGCTGCTCGCTTATTAGGGGGATGCCCATTACTTATTATGAAAATAAAATATTCAATTCTGCTGCTGATTTCAATATTTTGTTCGATCGGAAGTTGTAATACAATTTCTGTAGAGCAGCCGGATATTTCTTTCGACACCTACAAAGTAGCCGACGGGTTTGAAATACAATTAGTCGCATCAGAACCTCTGATCGAAGCACCCGTAGTAATGGATTTCGACGATCAGGGCCGAATTTGGGTTGTTGAGATGCGCGGCTACATGCCAAATCTTGCAGGAACAGGCGAGGATCAACCCAATGGCAGAATCAGTATTCTTGACAGTTTTGACAAAGATGGCGTGGCGAAGCATTCGAAAGTTTTTCTGGATAGCCTCGTGTTGCCCAGGGCAATCGCACATGTGTACGGGGGCTTACTATATGCCGCGCCACCTAATCTCTGGTTCGTCGAAAAAGACAACGACAAGCCCGGCAAAAGAACACTCGTCGATTCTTTGTATTCAGATGGAGGAAATGTGGAATCGCAGCCAAATGGACTAATGATGAATATCGACAACTGGCTGTACAATGCAAATTCAAATTTCAGGTATCAGTTGAAAGACGGGAAATGGAAAAAAGAGCCTACGTCCTTCCGTGGCCAATGGGGAATCAGCAAGGACAATGTGGGAAGGCTTTATTATAATTCAAATGAAATCCAGTTAGCAGGTGATTATGTGTTACCCAATACAGTGATCGGCAATCCATATTTTAAACCAACAGAGGCCATTGATAAACTCCTTACCGAAAATCAAAAAGTTTACCCTTTGCATCCTACAACGGTAAATCGCGGAGGTGAAAAGGGAATATTAAATAAAGACAGCCTGTTGGTAAACGCAACTGCGGCCTGCGGACCATTAATTTATCGCGGCGATCAATTTCCCGATGAGTACCAATTAAACGCTTTTGTCTGCGAACCGCAAGCGAATCTCGTCAAACGGAATATCCTGACGTTCAACGCACTTAAAACGACCGCTGTGCAAGCCTGGAACGACAGGGAATTTCTTGCTTCGACAGATGAAGGGTTCCGTCCTGTGAATTTGCTGAATGCCCCAGATGGTGCTATTTACGTGGTGGACATGCACAGGGGAATTATGCAGCACAGGGCCTATGCTACTCCCTATTATCGCAACGGAATATCACGTAAAAATCTTGATACTCTTGTAACTACCGGGCGCATTTTAAGAGTCAAAAATAAAAATAACACCCTCAGTGGCATACCGAATCTTGTTAATGCCACGGAGAATCAATTAGTGGCGCTATTAACAAGTCCCAATGGATGGATCAGGGATCGCGCCCAGCAGTTACTGATTTTCAGGCAACAAGAATCAATAGTGCCGCAAGTCGAGGCAATAGTCCGGAAAGGCAAAAATCCAGTAGCTGCCATACATGCTTTATACGTACTCGAAGGTTTGAATGCACTTTCTTTCAAACTTCTGGAGAAAGTAGCCGCTGCCTCTGATCCGATGCTGTCGTCACATGCGCTATTGTTGTTGCAGAAGTACAATACAAGTGAGCATCTTAAATCCATGGAGGTACTCACGACCAACCTGATGACCAGAAAGGATACGGTTGTAAATTTTTACCTGGCCAGTTCATTGGGCGCATGGGCAACCGCATCGCGTGAAACCTTTTTGCCGATGCTGGCAAAACTTTCACAGCTATATCCTGACAATGCAGTTTTCCAGGAGGCAGTGGTCAGCAGCCTGAAGGACATGGAAGACAGATTTTCAGTCCATCGACAATAAGGCTGACAATGCATTGTTGAATAATCTGCTGCGCCAAACCATTGCCAACAAACGTAATGGCAAGAAAAATTCGATCTTTGTTAAGGCTGCCGTTTCGATGGATGAGAGAACAAATGGATTGGTTATTTTTCGCAGCACTTGTGGCTCCTGTCATGGGACCGACGGAGAAGGTATAGCGAACATAGCGCCCCCATTAAAAGGTTCTGAATACCTGGAAGGCTCATCAGAGAGGTTAGCCATGATCTTGTTAAATGGACTAACAGGTCCGCTCCATATCAATGGAAAACTTTATAAGTTCAATGGGAGCATGCCCAACTTCGGAAACAATTTCACTGATCAGCAGATTGCCGACGTGATTGGATATCTGCATAATTCCTTTGTAGCAAAACCCCCGAAAAGTATAAAAGCCGAAAGAATCAAAACCCTCCGAACCAAACATTCGGGAACACTGACGGAACAGGACTTGATGAAAATATCTGATTCGGCTGAATAAATAAAGCGACCCACTATGCAAAAAATTTGAACCAAAACCAGGAATACTTGGAAGGACCCTGGCCGCTGATGTAATATCAACGATATAGCCGATTATTTATCGCCTGACTGGCAAGGCGCCGAAGTAGCAGTAAGCATTTTATGAAATCAGTTAGCCTGTTCCGGCACAGAAACTAAGTCAATAACTGCCCTGTCATTCTTGGCCACCTGTTTTGATTGGAGGAACTCACTATAATATCTCATCCGGGTTTGACTTGCATTTGAGTCTTATACTAATCCGGACATCTGAGCACGGATGCTTTTGTAAGGGCTTCACGCATCCCCAACAGTACTCATAAAATGAACGAGTTGGCCAGTGCCGCGCGATTAGTAAAAGCGTTTTTAAATTTTTTGACGAGTAAAAAAATAATGTATATTAGAGGAAGCGCCGTTAATTTTCAAAATACTTTAGGGTAAAATTTTTTTCATCTTATTCCTTTTACACCCGACGCCTTTTCTTTTATTCTTTCAATAAGCTCGCGTTTGTCGGCTTAGGGTGGTTTGGTACCCGGTGTGGAAAGTCATCCTTTTCAAAATAAAAATGATTGTATGAAAGGCATTGAGCCCATACGCACAGATCTGTTTCGGTTTGTTACCATTAGAACGCCGCAACTTATTTCCCAAAATAAAAAGGAGCTTGGTTTCATCTACCACCCCGCCCCGGATAAAAGCTTCTTTCTAAAAGAAACTCAAGACGCAACCAGCCTTCAGAAAGCTCGCAATATAGTGATGAAACTTACCGAAGGTTTTCCGGGTGTTCGGAATTACCAGGTCATCCGGGCTATTAATACTAGCCTGTATGACTTTTCATCATGGCTCACGAAGAACCGGAATATGATTGACCCAGACAAGCTACAGAGCAATGTGCAACCCCTGGCTCTTTTGCCACAATCGGATCTCATTCTTTTATGGGATAATCTTTTTTACCAGACATTAGCACGAGATGCACCGCATGTACGACAGGCTTCTATTCAAATGATCGTTGCCAACAATTTTTTACAAACGATAAAAAAAGAAAAACTTAGCGAACTTGCTGCGGCACTAATAGACACCCCTCGATTGCCGTTACCCCCCGATGTTGAAAAACGAAAACAGCTTTTAATAAAAAGACTGGCGAATGCAAAAGTGGTTATTCCAAAGGTTTTCAGCACAACCCGTGAAAGAGAAAACCCGGACGCGATCGTAAAACCCCAATATACGAGTGGAGTTTTTACCTCCCTGGGGACGGTTCACGACAATGCGGTTATCGGCAGGCAAGTGGCCAATCTACAGGCGGTTAAGACAGAACTGAAGGAACTGAAGGGTAGACTGGTCGAAGAAAAGCTGTTCGGAATTGCACATAGAGACATACCAGTTTCAGAACTTAAAAAGAAAACCGAGATCCGGGTGTCACCCATGACAAACGCGTTCATAAAAAACCTGCCGGATACCGGAACCGTGGACCGGGTGATCAGGCGGCTTGGCGAAGGCATTACCAAAATACAAAGAGCCAGCTACAACCCGAAGAGAAAAGGTCGTGAGACCCTTATTTCAAAAGGAAAGATCATCAGTCAAAAATACGAATGACCTGTATTGTTTTACGCTTTCATTCAGAACCAGCGAATTTGAAGCGTTTGCAGAAAGCAACCTGTCAAGAATGCTTTACTTATCGATCAATGTTGGTTACCCGGATGCTTACATGCAAGTCACAGACTATTCACTCTCCTTCGAGCAGGGTAAAGCATTGAAAGGCACAGACGCAGATACTCTCAGAAATACCGGAAAGTATCTCCACCTAAAACTTTTTCCCAACAAGGATTTGAACCTGAAAGATGACAGTCTCTTTGAACTGAAGGGCAAATTTATTTTAGACGACGGTGTACAGCTTTCTATTAATGCATCGGGCAGCACGAAATTTAAGACCAACGGATGTGCGCAATCAACCGGGATGGAGGGAGATGTTCCTCCTGTCATTCCTTTGCCTAAGGTGGAATTGTATGGCGTGAGCAATATTGGCATCGGCATCTATAGAAAAGTGGAACAGGAAATCTGCTGTTACGTGCCGGGAGAAGTGTCCCGGATAGAAAATATTATGGCACGGGAGTACAAAGAACGGCAGACCCGAAGCCTGACAAGCAGCGAAACAACCGAAGAAACCACTTCTGAAGTAGAGATAGAAAATACGACCGATACGACTACTACGGAAAGAAATGAAATGCAAACGGAAATAGGACATGTGCTTGATGAAGACAAGTCTTTTTCCGCGGGCGGTTCGCTGGGCGTTTCTACCCATGTTTTTGGAGCAGACGTTAATGCTAACGGTTATATCGATTACTCTTCTTCCACGTCTTCATCCATCTCAGACTCTGCCGCCAAAACCTATGCACAGGATGTGACCGACAGAGCGCTTGAAAGGGTAGTGCAAAAAACGACGATTAAGCGGACTAGTCAGGATGCTACAGGAATACGAGGAAAATAACCGGCATGGCTTTGATAACCGCCGCGGCGACAAAAACGTAACCGGCGTGTACCGATTCGTGGATATTGTATACATGAACCGATTAATTAACTACGGCAAGCGATTGATGTTCGAGTTCATGGTGCCGGAACCTGCCTATTTTTACAAGCAGGCATTGGAGAAAAGGGTAAAGGAGTCCGGTTCAGTCGGTTCAGCCGGAACAGTGGTGCTGGAAGAACCCATTTCGCCTGATGACAATAACATTCCTGATGCGGAAAGCATTACTGAAGATACTTACCTAAATTTTGCCCGACTATACGGCATTACCATTGCCGCTCCTTTGCCACAGAGAGGCCCCGCCACAGACAGTTTTTCGCCGGTAGTTGCGCCGGATCAAAAACCAATGTCGTATGATTTTAACCCTCCATTAATTCTCCCTCCGGACTATGTCGCCTATTCTGCCGACGTGGACTTCACAGTCAACTACAAGTATTCTACAGCGGAGTTCAATACCGAATTCATCATCACAATAGGCGATAAAACTTATACAACAAACTTTAGTGCGCTGGGTAAGGCAAGCGGTATCAGAACTTTTGGCGACGATTTTTCCCGCACATTTTCCATAACCTGGAGCAATGAGCTTCCTGTACATGTGACGTGTAAAAATGTAGACTCGTTTTCGATTAATGTCTCCGCAAATCTCTCCGTTTCAGACAGCGCAATGAGCGCCTGGCAGAACCAGGCCTACGACCAGATTGTACGCGCTTACCAGGCCCTGCTGGCCACATACAAGGATGCCGTGGCGCAGGCAGCTGAAGATGCAAAAGCAGCTGAAGAGGACGCCTCGCAACAAACGGCCCACAAGGCTTTTAACCGCAACGTGGAGCAAAGGGAAATCAAGCGGTTGTGCATTGAAATGCTGACTCGACCCTTCGGCCTGCGAGTAGGCAAAAGCTTTTACATTGATGGCCGCTGTGTGCCGGAAATTGATCAAACCGCCACTCTGGAAGAATACGCCGCTCGTGTCAAATTCTTTGAGCAGGCTTTTGAGTGGGAAATTATATCCTACCTTTTTTATCCTTACTACTGGGCAGCCATTTGCGACTGGACAAAACTCATTCAATTGGAATATGCAGCCGATCCCATTTTCGAGGCCTTTTTACAAAGTGGAATGGCGCGGGTGGTAGTTCCGGTACGCCGTGGATTTGAGAAAGCAGTGACCTATTATATGGAAACTGGTGATGTCTGGCTTGGTGAAGAAATGGTTATGGACTCAGATGACGATCTATACCTTTCCATTGCCGAAGAATTGCAGGAGATCGAAGGGTTTGTGGAGGATGAATGGGCCACGCGGGTACCGACTACACTTACCATCATACAAGGCGAGTCGGTGCTGTTGGAAGAAGGCGGCCTGCCTTGTTGCAAGGATGTAGAAAATGAAAAAAATACGACACACTTGGTTGCATCCGCCGCTATCCTGGAGGGAGTCAACACCACCATTGAACCATCAAAATAACCCATTGGCGGGAACAAGACCGCATCAGTACCTTATTCGTTCATATTTCTATTGTTACCTTTTATGATATCGCGGTTTTAAGCAACGGGTTAGGTTATGAACCACATGTTAATTTGTCGATGGGCCGTTCCAAAAAGTGATGGATATACAACTTTCCATCACGGTCAGACCCAAATAATCACGGAGAACAAAACAACCGATGCGTGACTTTCCCGAATATATCAGCGCCGACGCAGATGCGCCTTTTAAACGCGATGCCGCAAAGACTGCCGCCATGTATTTTGGGCCAGGTGCCGGAGAGCAAGCTGGAAGGTTTAAGGTCTATTCTGATGAAGGCTGTAGTCGGCATTATATTAGAAGATTTGAAAGTTTTTGCCGACGCCAACCGGAACGGATTGTACGATGCCGGCGAAGAAGTTTACCAGAAATATGCGTTTACGATATTCATCTCAAAAGATGTCAGCTACCTGCGGAAGGTATTTGACAACCTTGATCCCGGCGAAGGAGATGTTTGTATTTTCCTGGAAGATAACAGCTCCCGATACCTTTAGCGGTACAGGCGCCTGGGTAGCCACGGGTGGCATCGATTCCATTGTTGCAGGGCCAAGCATACGTGATGAATTATTTATGTTGTTTACAGGCAAGAAAACTGTCCGGCTCTGCTTCCCTCCAGGCCATGGAGCAACAATTGGGTTTTAAAGTAAATCTCACTGGCACCGAGATGCAAACGTTAATTAGCAACGGGAAATTAACCAACGCGAGCCGATCTTTTGCAATCGGTCTTTTTCAGCTTATTAATTCTTTCAACATTCTTTTAGCGCCGGCGTACAATACTTTGGGGGATGGGTTGCTGGCGGCCACGGCGTTTCTTCGTGAAAACATCGAATTTCCGGATCATGCGTGGAACCCCGAGGCAGGAATCCCTACGGGTGATGGCAAAACGAAGGAAAATAAAAACTTCAAACCTATACTGCTCCCCTTTACCCACGAGGTCATTGATACATTGTCTGAAGCGGAATTTGATGCCTTGGAAAAAGTCACCGGAATGCTCCGCCGGGAGCTTATGGCGCAGCGTCAATCTATTCGCAGCAGGCTGGACCAATTCAGCCGATTGAGTATGGTACGGATGGCGGTACCTGACAGCATTTTACAATTTCTGGATTATTCATCCGCGCTATTAACCGATCTCATAGACGAAATGGTAACCGGTATAGAAACAGTCGCGCCATCCTTTGCCGCCATGGGTAAGACCTGGCTTAATATGATCAACGCTTTTTATTGCGGACTGTGGAATGCACTTGTAGAAGCAGTACTGGGAATCGTGGACCTGCTAGGCTATATTTTCAAACTGATGGGCGCTGCCGGCGATGCAATGAGCAAAGCCCAGAAGCTGATACCACAGGCGCAAGAAATGTTGGACGAACTAATTCAATCTTTCTCTGCAACCTCTATGGCGGAGATGTTTTCCAATGCATTTACTGAAGTCTATACCCAGGTCAGGCAACTTGACTTAATGGGGTGGACAAGTTTCATTACTCCCGAGAAGGTGGCCTATTTTGTTGGGTCCCTTATGGGAATAGCAGTAGAAACGCTGGTGGGTATCGCTTCCGGCGGCAGCACAGAAATAGCCGCATTGGCCAACAAGCTCGAAAGGTTTGGCAAGTTGGGTACAGATATGTTCTCTTTCATGACATCATCGGTTGCAAATGTAACTGGCATGGCCACGGGATTTAGTTTGGAAAACATCATGAACCTGATCGGCGATCTCCTTGACCTGATAAGGAAAGGATCTGTTGCAGTGGTAGATTACATCCGCTCCATGTTTTCCGCACTGCGAAGAGGATTTCAGAGTCTTGAAAAATTTATCGAGGAAATCAGGGGCTTGTATAAAATTACGTTTGAACAGCTATCAGAGGCCAAGAGGCTTGGCATGGAGTTTACCGGGCTCTATGACGACTATTGCACTCTGTGTTTAAAATCCGTTTAAATGTGTTTCAAGGTCTATATATATCAGGCGTTGGGAGGTATTGAGGAAACTTATGACATTCTTTACAAAAATGTCCGCGTATTTGGTAAACGTGGACAGGATAATTTTCAATTCTTTCTGGATGCCATTCGATCCCTCGGCGGCATGGAGATGTTTACCACAAAGGCGGATGACCTGTTCCGCTATTTAAAGCCAGACAACATGGTTTTTCTCGAACGTAGCGGCTTTGGCCTGAGCTTCTACGGCAAGACGGTGAACGCTGATCTGCTTGATGAAGTTGGCGACGTAATATTTCGGGGCGAGGGCTGGATGATGAAATTGTTCCTTGATGTAGAGTCGACAAAAGGAACCGAGGTTTGGTATCTGTTGAAACAACAATTCTGGGACCGTCTTATTGCGGTGCGCTCCGATGTGTTTGAGGAAGCTGCAGCAAAATTGAGAGCGCTTTCCTTCCGTGTCGAAAAAAGCGCATTTGGCATGAGTCCGGATTTTCGTTTAACACCAGAACATTTATTTAAAGACGCAGCAGGAAAAACTTACGGAGATATTTTAATAAAAATGACCGGAAGCCGCGCCCTGGATTATGAAGATGCACTCAAAGTAGCAGGTCTAAGCCCGGCAGATACCGTGGGTTACACCTGGCATCACTTAGATGACTTTAATCCGGATACCGGAACATGTACCATGCAACTAGTAAAGTCAATTATTCATAAACAGGTTGATCATACGGGTGCCGTGCGTATGTGGGAATTGTTGTATGGAGGGGCAACCAAGACAATGAAATACGCTCCCTGAACCAAGATAGTACCAAATAGCCTGCTTTTTCTTACTATAATTGAGCTACGGGCGAGGTCAAATGGCTTAGCGACTTAAAATAAGCACACACTTTTTTTCATCGCGCACTCGGCAGGCTGCGAGTCGGTAGCGAGGCAGGTCTCCCGGCCGAGAAAGGAGATAGCTACTCCTTTTTCGCCCAATCCTTCAGAGCAATCACCTGGTCCTATATTCATTATTTGGCTGTCGTCAACCACTACATCCAATTTGAATAATTATTGAAAATTCAAATGCCGATCATCTATCCTTTTTTCGAAGGGAATCAAGTTCGGCCTTTGCGGGCGTGGGTGATACTACTCCATCAGCAGGTACATCTATCTTGGCAGTCCAGATGATGGCATTGAGAACCAGTTTTCTGAAGTCATCATTCAACCAGTTGTCGTGCACATGGGCACCTGTAAAACCAAAACCTCTTCCGCCCCCCGGCCTTGTATACGCCCAGGCAGTGGTTTGCGGTTCTTTTTTAACCAAAACTGCTTCACGGACCGCCGGGTTTCCAGAGTGTTCACCGTCAGGACGCGACAATGAAGAATCCGGCGGCAAAACCTGCAGGATCGGGACAAGGTTTTTATCATTCTCTTTAAAGCGCATGTGATAATACCACTCGTCACGAATCGAGAAGGGCTTAACGCCGCTCGTAATGGGATGTTTTGGAAAATGGTCGTAGGCGGCTGTAAAAAAGGGATTGATAGACCAATAGGTTTCAAAATATCCACCAACCCATTTTAGAAAATAATTTCCTGGTTCGCCCTTCGGCACTTCCACTGCATAGTGCAGGTTTACCAGCCCTACACCTTTGTCCATTAACCGGTCCAGGTGCCTGAGATGCGGAATGGCCATATGTGCGTCGCCGCCATCGCTGTACATTACAATCGCATCAGCGTCGTCGAGTATGGTGGTATCCTTTGGCCAGTTCTGTTCGGTTACAACTGCATGCACCCCCTGCACATTTTCATTAATTAACCTGGATAATAAAATACATCCTCCCAGATGTTCATGTTCACCCACACCATGACTGTCATTCCCCGGAATAAAAACAATTTTCTTTGTTTTACTTTTCGAAACCGTTGACTGTGAAGAACAGGAAATGGTGCTGAAACCGAACGTTACCAATACCAGTAATCTGAGAAAATGAGACATAATATTTCTTTTAACGAATATCGTTTATTGCTGGATAATAACTAGGAGCTAACGGCTTAGCGACTTATAATAAGCACAGACCTTCTTCATTACGCACTCGGCATGTTTCGGGTTGGTAGGACGGCAGGTCTCCCGCCCGAGAAACGAGATAGCTATTCCGGCTTCGGCCCAATCCTTCGGAGCAAGCACTTCCATCATTTGTTTCTCGATCTTCTTGGGATCGGTACCCGAAGCGATGCCCAGTCGTGGAGCCACGCGTACGACGTGGAGATCTACGTAAACACCCTCAGCCTTCGCGCCAGACTCGCGCATAATGACATTCGCAGACTTGCGACCAATTCCGGGAAGCGCGGTCAGCTCATCCATGGTAAGGGGAATATTTTTGTCCTGTTTAACCTTGGCGGCCATGGCCATGAGCCACTTCGTTTTGTTGGCAAAATTGCGGACTTTGCGGAGCAGCGGATGCAAGGTGTCCTCCGTCGCCCTGGCCAACGCCTTCATGTTAGGAAATATTTTGAAAAAGTCTGGCGCAATTTTATTGATATTGGCGTCGGTGTCCTGTGCGGCCAGGATCACCATCACCACCAACTCATACGTGTTGCGGTATTCCAGCGGGAATTTTTTCCCTTTGTATTTTTTAATGAGCGGTTGAATGTCTTTTTGCCAGTTCCTGGGTGCCATGTCGTTTTTTTGGATTTACAGGTTTCCGGGTTAGGGTCACCCCGATTATATTTTAATACCTCGTCAAATATATTGCCATTTGCAAAGGGAATACCTGCCATGGCGCCAACATTAATTAAACCATACAGCATAACCTTGTTTTCGCAAAGCCCAGGCAAGCTTTTCCTCCATTTGTAACGCCTCTTGCCTCGTCATCGGGTGTAGATTTATTTGATCATACAAACTTGGGCGGAGATGCAACCCGTATTTTTGCGGCAGGTAAGCTGAGAGTTTAACACCTTTCGTATTCCTATACCCGATTTTATGTTGTTTGAAGCGTTCCGTTGGCGTCTTACTACTCATACCGACATAAAGGCATTCGAGTACGCCATTGAATTGAGGGTTGGCAGCACGAAATCTGGCATTCTCTGTAAACACCCGCTTGGAGAGTTCAATAACATACACCTGATACTTCACGCTTGATTCAGAATTCAAAATTTTCGCACTTGCAATATAATCCTAACATCAGCATTTCAAACCGGGAAAAAAAGATTTCACGTAAAGCAGACGCAAAGGGGAACGTAGCTTGCCTTTTCCTTTTCGCTGAACTGACCACATTTGAAAAATAACTGCAATTGCGTCTACTATAGAACTTAAATTTTTACACTTGAAAATCAATTAATTAAAAATTCAAGTTCTATTTGGTGAACCAGTGTTGGTACGGCACTCTAATACTTTGCGTGAAACCAAGCCCTGGAAGATATACCGCATTGATGGTATTCACCAACAGGCCAGGTTGTGGAGGAATGGGTGGTTGAAAAATTTTATTGAAAGTGATTTATTTGATAAAACAAGTCGTGCTGGTTTCCGATATCTTTGTGCCCGTAATTCGATACCCCTGAAAATTTAAAGCCAAAACCAAGTACAACTTATGCGATATATGTCTCAAGAGAGAGGTCTAATCCGGACGTTTCCCAGTATGCTTTCTTTCGGTATTGTTTTATCCATCCTTTCCTGCAACGATAATACAGCAAATGATCAACTGGCCCAACAACCGGCACAGGTTCCCGCTTATCCTGTGGCTAATGTAGTTGTTAAGACCGCCACCCTGGTCACTGAATATCCCGCCAACGTACGTGGAGAACAAAACATCGACATTCGCCCAAAAATTGATGGTTTTGTAAACAAAATTTATGTGGATGAAGGAGCGGTGGTAAAAAGGGGTCAACTTCTTTTTCGGATCAATGCACCCCAATATCAACAGGACGTAAATACAGCGCAAGCTGCGATCAATAGTGCTCAAGCGGATCTAAGTGCTGCTGAGCTACAGGTGAAAAAAACAAAACCTCTTGTCGAAAAAGAGATCATCAGCAAGTATGAACTTGAAACGGCGGAATACACACTGAAAGCCCGTGAAGCGGCATTGACACAAGCCCGGGCGATGCTCTCGAACGCAAAAACCAATCTCGGATACACGGATATCACAAGCCCGGTTGACGGGGTTGTCGGCAACATTCCATACCGTTTAGGGAGTCTTATCACCAGTACAACTGAAGAGCCACTCACAACGGTCTCCAGCATCGGAAACGTCCATGTCTATTTTTCTTTAAACGAAAAGCAGCTACTCGATTTTTCAAGACAATATCCCGGTAATACTGTTGAAAAAAAGATAAAACAGTTGCCAGCGGTCACACTGGTACTTGCAGATGGTTCTGAATATCCCGCGAAAGGCCGGGTTGAGACGATCGCCGGCCAATTGAACACAGAGACGGGTTCGGCGAGTTTTCGCGCTACATTTCCTAACCCGGTGGGGCTGCTGCGAAGCGGTGGTAGCGCCAATATACAGATTCCGGTTACAGTGAAGAATGCCGTGGTGATCCCCCAAAGATCAACTTATGAATTGCAGGGCAAGCGTTTTGTTTATGTTGTGAAACCCGGAAACAAAGTGGTCAGCACCGAGATTGAAATTATGCGTCTTGCAGCAGGCCAGTACTTCGTGGTCACCAACGGTTTGAAGGAAGGCGAAGCAATTGTTTATGAGAGCACCTCAGCTTTAAGAGACAGCACAGTGATAAAACCAGAATTGATCGCCGACACCACTGTGTACAAGAACCTAAAATAACTGACTTCATTTTTAACCTGCATTAATGTTCAAAATTTTTATCGAAAGGCCGGTACTTTCAACAGTGATCTCGGTAATGCTGGTGATCGTTGGAATCATCGGTATCGTTACGCTTCCTATCACATTGTATCCGGATATTGCTCCTCCGACTGTTCGGGTTTCCGCGTTCTACCAGGGGGCCAATGCCGACGTTGTGATGAAAAGTGTGATAGTTCCTCTCGAAGAACAGATCAACGGCGTCGAGAACATGGCCTACATGACGTCTTCTGCCGGCAACGATGGCTCAGCGGGGATTACTATTTTTTTCAAGCAAGGTACAAATCCCGACCTGGCAGCAGTAAATGTTCAGAACCGCGTTTCCCGTGCAACTCCACTTCTTCCCGCAGAAGTAACACGCGCGGGGGTAACTACAAATAAGCAACAGAGTAGCATGGTCATGGTGCTGGCACTGAGCAGTACCAACAAATCCTTCGACGCCAATTTTCTTCAGAACTATGCGAACATCAACCTGGTGCCGATGATCAAACGCGTGAATGGCGTGGGAGAAGCGCAGGCATGGGGTACTGGTGACTATTCAATGCGGATCTGGCTTAAACCTGATGCAATGGCCAACTATGGCCTGGTGCCCGATGATATTACCAATGCGCTGGCAGAACAAAATATCGAGGCGGCACCGGGAAAGGTGGGTGAGAATAGCAATCAGTCTTTCGAATATGTACTTAAGTACAAAGGGCGACTGGAAAAACCCGAAGAATACGAAAATATCGTAATAAGATCGGCAGGAAACGGGCAATTGCTCCACCTGAGAGATGTTGCCCGTGTTGAATTGGGGTCATTATATTATTCGATCACATCCATTACCGACGACAAGCCATCGATCGTGCTTGGTATATTTCAAACCGCCGGCACCAACGCTCATAAGATGATCGAAGAGATCGAGCTGACATTGGCAGAGGCTTCTAAATCTTTTCCCCCTGGAGTAAAGTCATCTGTCATCTTTTCCGCGAATGATTTTCTCAATGTTTCGATAGAGAAGGTCGTTACCACGCTGCTTGAAGCATTTATACTTGTATTTATTGTAGTGTTCATTTTTTTGCAGGATCTGCGCTCTACATTTATCCCCGCTATAGCAGTGCCTGTCGCCATCATTGGCACCTTTTTCTTTCTTCAGCTATTTGGGTTCACTATAAATCTGCTGACCTTGTTTGCGCTTGTGCTGGCGATCGGGATTGTTGTGGATGACGCGATCGTCGTCGTGGAGGCGGTGCATGCAAAACTGGATCACGGTGAGCCCTCTCCCAAAACCGCTACCCAGAAGGCCATGAACGAAATCAGTGGCGCTGTTGTGTCAATTACGCTGGTAATGGCTTCAGTATTTCTTCCGGTCACTTTTATTTCCGGTTCCACGGGTGTGTTTTATAAACAATTTGGGTTAACGCTTGCTGTATCCATTATCATTTCTGCTGTTAATGCGCTCACCCTAAGCCCGGCTCTTTGTGCTATGTTGTTGAAGCCGCACCACGACAATAAACTCAGAAAAGGATCAATGCAACGCTTCTATGGTGCTTTCAACGCGGCCTTTGAAGCGATGACCAATAAATACAAGAGGTCCATCACATTTTTAGCAAGACGAAAAGGGATAGCGATAGCAGGGATACTCTTATTTACGGTGACACTTTGGTGGTTGATGAGAACGACTCCTGGAGGATTTGTGCCAAACGAAGATCAAAGTTTTATCATGGCTGATATTTCTTTGCCTCCCGCTTCATCGCTGGAACGCACTTCTGTTATCACTGAACAGGTGGCGAAGATGGCCAAGAGTTTACCTGAAATTGAATCTGTGACTCAGGTGGGCGGGCTGGGTTTGTTGAGTGGTGGGAACGGCGGATCGTATGGAGCGCTGTTTATGAATCTTAAATCATGGGACAAGCGCAAGGGAAGCGATCATTCTGTTGAGGCGGTTATCAATAAACTATTTGGAATGACCTCACAGATCAAAGGCGCCAATGTCTTGTTTTTTGCCCCGCCAACCTTGGAGGGTTTTGGAAACACCAGCGGATTTGAATTCCAGGTGCAAGACCGGACAGGGGGAAGCATCAACAAATTCACCGAGGCAAATGGAAAATTCCTGGAAGCGCTTAACAAGCGCCCGGAGATCCAGTTTGCGACGAGTTATTTCAATACAAATTTTCCGCAGTACCAGGTTGATTTAAACGTGGTAAAATGCAAGGATGCCAACGTTTCGCCCAATGCAGTACTTGCGACGCTCCAGGGTTACTTCGGTGGTATCTATGCATCGAACTTTAACCAATTCGGAAAGCAATACCGCGTAATGGTGCAGGCCGATGCGGCCTATCGCAAGAATGCCGAGAGCATCAATAACATTTACGTGCGTACAGATAATAACGTCATGGCGCCGATATCGGAATTCCTGACTTTGAAACGTGTGTATGGGCCGGAGTTCATCAATCGGTTTAATATGTTTACCTCTATTGCTGTTACCGGCGCGCCGAAAAAAGGATATAGTTCTGGTGACGCAATCCGTGCGATACAGGAGGTTGCGGTGAGCACCCTTCCATTTGGTTACAGCTATGAGTTTTCCGGGTTAAGCCGGGAGGAAATTACCAGCGGAGGACAAACGGTGTATATCTTCGTACTGTGCCTCGTATTTGTATATTTCCTGCTCAGTGCTCAGTACGAAAGTTATATTCTCCCATTGGCCGTATTGCTGTCGTTACCGGTGGGATTGGCCGGTGCATTCATCTTTGCCAATCTCTTTGATGTTCAGAATAATATTTATCTGCAGATAACACTGATCATGTTGATCGGGTTACTAGCGAAAAATGCAATTCTTATCGTTGAGTTTGCCGTCGCCCGCCGTAAGGAAGGGCAGTCCATCGTGCAGGCTGCGATCAACGGATCTATAGCCCGTTTGCGGCCCATCCTGATGACTTCACTTGCCTTCATCTTTGGTATCATGCCCCTCATGGTATCAACGGGAGCTGGAGCTGCGGGGAACCGTTCCATTGGTACGGGGGCTGTTGGTGGAATGTTGATCGGCACTGTTTTTGGCGTTTTTGTAATTCCGATATTGTTCATCATATTCCAGTCCTTGCAGGAGCGGGTGAGTACCAAACCAAAGCCCGTGCCTCTGGAACCTCAAACAAATCAATACTTATAATTACTGAATCCGGTGATCACAAAGTCAGTTGAAGCAAAAAAAATGATCAATACCAATTTAAAAATATGCTGGTCATTTCTGGGAGTCGTTCTGGTACTGAGTGCCTGCGTTACCCAAAAATATCAGCAGCCTGCCATAGATGTTCATGGTCAACTTTATCGTGATACAATCTTAAATGCGCGGGATTCCGCAAACACCTCGGTCGACAAAGACACATTTTCTATTGCTTCCATTCCTTACACCACATTTTTTTCGGATACTGTTTTGCAGGGGCTTATCACATCAGGAATTCATGAAAATTTGGATCTTAAAATAGCAATTCAGCGCATCAACCAGGCAAGTGCGAGTTTCCGGCAATCAAAAGCCGCATTTCTGCCGTCGCTTGATGCCAATGGAAATGTCAGTCGCAATAAACAATCAATTGCCGCCCTGAATCTTCCCCCGGATTTTGTCGGAACTTTTCCATTGACGACCTCCAACTATCAGTTGAGTTTTAGCACAAGCTGGGAGGCTGATGTCTGGGGCAAACTGAAAAGTGCAAAGCGAGCCGCGTTTGCGCAATGGCTATCGACCGATGCAGCCAGGCGTGCGATACAGACGGAGCTGATTGCTTCCATTACAAGTTATTACTACCAGTTGCTGTCTTTAGATCAACAGTTGCAGATCACGGAGCAAACGCTGAAGAACAGGATTAAGGACGTGGAAACGATGAAAGCATTCAAGGAGAGCGCCATTGTAACCGGTGCTGCGGTGGTACAAAGCGAAGCCAACCGATACGCGGCGGAAGTTAGTTTGCCCGATCTGAGACGCACTATCCGTGAAACTGAAAATGCCTTGAGTATTTTATTGGCGCGAGCTCCTGGTCCTGTTAAACGAACCGCATTGGGTTCTCAATCGATTTATCCTGATGTTAAAACAGGATTCTCATCTTTACTGCTAAAAAACAGGCCTGATGTTCAGCAGGCCGAATTTGATTTTCGTGCGGCATTTGAAAACACCAATATTGCCCGTACCTATTTTTATCCCCAGTTCACGCTGACGGCGCAAGGCGGATTATCCACGCTTAAGATTCAGAATCTGTTCACCATGTCGGTCTTTTACAATATCGTTGCGGGTCTTGCGCAACCGGTATTCAACAAGGGACTCAACAAAGCCCGTTTGCGGATAGCGATTGCGCAACAGCGGGAAGCATATTATCGTTACCAGCAAAGTTTATTAAATGCCGGCGAAGAAGTCTCTAATGCTTTGTATGCATATCAGACAGCGTTGGAAAAACAATCCAGCAGAAAATACCAGGTTGACGCGTTGACAAAGGCGGTTGATTATACCAAACAGTTGCTGGAATACAGTTCTGCCACGAATTATACGGATGTACTCACTTCCGAACAATCCTTATTGACGGCACAACTGAGTGGGGTTACCGATAAGCTGCAGCAGTTGCTTGCCCTGGTGGATTTGTACAGGGCCTTGGGTGGTGGGTGGTGAGAGTGCAGTAGGATTCTAAGATGCAGTAGAGTGAAGATTAAATGTGATAAGAGTGACCCAGATGATTGCATTCTCGCAATCCATTTTATACCTTGCATCAAACCTCTATTTCGTTGAAAACTTATGTTTTTCTGCTACTCCTGATTGCCGTGATGAGTTGCACAAAAGATCTTGAGAAGGCCCAGCCAGACCAGCCGGGGAATTTGGATTCCGAAGTAATCAAGGTAAACAAGACAGACATTGTATTTGATTACTTCTTTCATACAGACACTATTACCGTTGATGCCCGGGGCTCATGGGTAGCTGATGTAGTCTTTCCGCCCGGTCCTTTAGACAGGTGGATGAGCGTCAGCAGAATGGGATCGGATTCAACAAAGCTCGTAATATTCGCAACTGATCAAATTCGACAGACAATTGATCTTAAAGCGGTAATCGTGATACGGCTTGCCGACAATCCAGATACTATTAGGACAAACATCAATGTGGTACGCTCCGCCATTTCGAATAAAGTATTCGCATTTGGAGGAGAGGGAGATGATGCTTTCAATTCATTAGTTACAATAGGCTTGAATAGCGAGGCGGTCGCGGCAGGCTACAGTACAAGCTCGACAGGTGACCTGGCTATGAACAGAGGTGGAAAGGATTTTTGGTTGTTAAAATTGAATTACAACGGCACTAAAATATGGAGCCGTTCATTTGGAGGTAGCGGCGATGATGTAGCCACCGCTATCGCCCGAAGTTATAAGAGAGTAGACATGTCTACGTTCCATGATGGATATATAGTGGCAGGCTATACATACAGCAACGACGGCGATGTTAGCGGAAACCATGGTGGGAAAGACGCGTGGATCATTAAAACAGATACATTGGGCAATATTGTCTGGCAAAAAACTCTTGGAGGACCAGGTGATGATGAAATACTGGGGATTTCGGAAGGGGCAAATCCAAACCTGTTACTCAGTGGAGTTAAAGGCGGTGATCAATGGATGATGAGAATCAATGAAGATGGCGATGTCGTCTGGGAAAAAACCTTTGGCAGCTCGGCATTGGACCACGCGGGCGATGTAAGAGAATTAGAGTTTGGTCTTGCTTTTACCGGCTCCGGTACCACAGCAGATGGGGATGTCCCGGATAAGCCCACTACGTCGGAAGATACATGGCTGGTGAAAACGACACCGGAAGGGGACGTGTTATGGAAAAGTTACATTGCCGGCGAAGGGGTAGACCGAGGCGTTCTTGCCGGAGGAAGCGTATTATTTGGCAATACAACCAGCAGCGACATCTTCCCAGACTTTGATGGCACACAAAATATATTTCAGGCCAGGTTCGACAGCAATGATGGTCATCTATTATCGAAGAAAACAATAAAGTATACAACCTTTGATGAACTGCGAGCTATTACGGGTACGCGGCATAGTTTCAGCAGCATTCTGGTGGGAAGAAGTTTGGTACCACGAGCAATTGATAGTGGCGAAAATTCGCTTGAGGGATCGCTGATTGAAATAGACGGCAATGCTCAGGTGATATCAACCCGGCGTACAGGCGGTCCGGGTAGTGTTATCAATCGCATCACAAGCGGATCTGGCGGACAAAGTATTTTTGTAGGATCAACCCTTCACACCGATGATTACGGCAATGCAGGAAGAAGCGGCTGGTTTGGCTGGATAGAATGCAAATAGAGGATGGAATGATTCCGAAGAAGATTATTCCATTTCTTATCATAATCCGGCGCATCGACTCGCTTGGTCGCGTACACTTTTAACCGCTTTTCCAGGAGTAACGCCAGCTATTTTTTCGCCCGCCACGCATCTATACCGATTCTCTGGCAAGCTCTTTAATATCTTCTTGTCTCGGGCGATATTTTTATTGAAGGTTTGTATTAATTAATCAGTTTTTGGGAGCAGTGTTTTCGCTATCGCCCTGATCCTGTTTTCCTTGTTTTTTTGAAAGGTCATAAAGGAAACGAGGCCGTACAGGCCAAGACGGGAAATAAAGATGCCCAGGGCCGCGAAGATCTTAAATAGCTTCAACGCGACGGCTTCCGATTTATATTATGCAGCAATCGTTTCATCAAAAAATGGAGCATCGAAGAGCTTATTGGGGAACTGGGCCAAATACAGTGTTTCCAATTTTGGAATCGTTGCTATGAGGCATGATGCGTCCATCCCTACCGCCAGCGTCCGGTAATTTTCTCTTGCCGAAAATAATGCGAGTGGCAAAATCTTCTCCTTTAAAGATCCAGACTGGAAATCTTTCACCACACCAACAATGGGCGCCGATTGATTTGACGACCAGAACATAAACTTCCCTAACACATACTCCGGTGATTTTAATGAAAAATCCGAACACGGCGGCCCTGACACGGGCCATCGCAAAAGATCACCGGGCTGATTCCGATAGCGACTGAAAGCCCGGCTTAATTAAAAAAGGAGGACGTTTTATTATTCCCCAGCACCGGAAAAAAATGATCAAAGAATTACTATTCATAATGGTTCATTACCCTCCGCAAACGGATCAAAAAACAGTGGCAGTTTCATAATCTTCTGATCTACAAGGTTAAAGTCAAGCAATGGGATCACAGAAGTATGCGTTCCCGATACAATAAATAATTAAAAAGGATGCAAGAGAGATTTGTCCTGATCTGACACCATCCTGTCCCCGAACCCCTAAGTATCCGGGATAACTTTGTGTCATAAAAAAACTAAAAAACATTAAAATGAAAAATGTAATGTTCACCGCACAGGTCTTGAGTTTACTGGGAATGCTGCCGATCATCGCCCTTCTTTACCTCAATCACGCCTCGCATGATCCAAAACCGAATCGTCCTACCCGAATTGAAATATCGGAAAAGGACAATCCAGGCATATTTCAAGCGCACAAAATCAATTCCGTTCTTAAATCACCAATCACCCAATCAACATGCAATCATCAACAACAAATCTGACAAAAACAAACGACCCATGCGGTAAACCAAATTGCACCTGCAAGAACTGCAGCTATGGTTCCTCCTGCAGTTGCGCAAGCTGCGAGTAGGCGTATCATTGCACCTGCATAGTGAATCAGTCCTTCACTGGCGACGGCTTTTTGCCTTTCTTCCCAACACAAATATTCATTGCTTAAACCACTCACGCCCGAAGTCGAGACTGTCGGCCAGGCGAAGCAAAGCGGAAGTTTATTAATCGAACAATTTGCCGGCATTAAAGTAAATTTCGATTTGAAGGGTTGCCCTCAAAATACTCAGGGTGCAAGGGACCACTTGAGATGTGTCGCAGGCGATGAGAAATCGCGTAAGTATTCAGGATTTAAGTGCGAGCCAATAACTTAAAAATATATGCGAAAAATCGTATTTATCATACCCCCTCATGTTGAATTGCTTGACCTCGCCGGACCCGTACAGGTGTTCACCGAAGCGAAGTTTTACGGATTTGACATTGAAATGGAATTTTGCAGCTTTGCCCAATCACCGATAAGCACCTCGGGGCTTGGTTTCGCCGAAATGCAAGATTATTCAAAGGCAGTCCTTAATGAAGGTGATTTCATTTTTATTCCTGGTATGGGTTTCGAATACGTGACCAGCATAGCATTCCGAGGGGAGCATTCTTTTTTCCAATGGCTGAAGGCAAGCTCGGATAAAAAGGCCATTGTCTGTTCGATTTGCAACGGGGCCTTTGCACTGGGACACGCAGGATTGCTGAAGGATACGGAATGCACCACGCATTGGAGAAGAGTAAAAGACCTACAGTTGGAATTTCCAACGGCCAAAGTAGTAGGTGATATCCTTTATATCAAGAGCAACAATGTTTACACGAGTGCAGGAATCAGCGCAGGAATTGACCTGGCGCTGGCCATCCTCGAAGAATTGAAGGGACCGCTGTTTACGCACAAGGTCGCAAGAGGGCTCGTAGTTTATCACCGCAGGAGTGGGAAACATAATCAGCAAAGCGTTTACCTGGATTACAGAAATCACATTAACCCGCAAATTCATGAGGTGCAGGATTATTTAATTGACCATCTTAGCGAAAAAAACGATCTGGAAACACTTGCCTCCCTGGTCGGGATGAGCCCAAGAAATCTCAGCAGGGTGTTCAAGGAAAGAACCGGTTCGACGATATTGGAATATTTAACGCTGCTGCGAAAAGAATTCGCGAGCACCATGCTCAATAATCCTGAATATACTATCGAGTATATCGCCACCAAATGCGGGTTTAGTTCTGCCCGACAATTACAGAGAATTCTAAAAGATTAAACCCTTATAACACAATTACCATGAAATCAAGATTATTAGTTTTATTTATTACAACCATCATTACTATCTCCATTAAGGCACAAGACGCCCCTCCTCACTATAGAGTCGTCACGATTGTGGAATCTATAGTTCCGGGAGGGGTTGGACGTTCGAGAATTATTGAAACAAAAAAAGACGGGAAGATAGACAGGGGGGATTTGAAGCAAGATGATGTTATTGAAACGAAGCTGTTGAATTTTTATAGTCTTGTAGGCATCAACTTCAAGAACATCGCTTCCAATGACGTCATGATCGCAGCAAAGATCAACGAACTGAGTGCCCTCGGATGGAAATTATCCTTCGTATCAACGGGTGTCGAAAGTAAGGCAGGCTCGGATGATGGTGATGGTATTTTTATCACCCGGTTGATATTTTATCAATAGTACCTTTGTTTCGAACCCATCCGGCTATAAAGCAAGCTTTCATTTCCGATAAACCTTAATAATGGAACAAGATCTGTCTATTTTGATCGCAGACTTGTCCGGTTATACTGCGCTAACTGAAACGCACGGCGCTTTGTCTGCCGCAAATCTGATTGAAAAGTTTATCGAAATCGTCGAAAACTCGCTGGTAGGAAACAGCAAACTTTGCGAACGTAAGGGAGATGAGGTGATGATTATTGCGGATTCGGCCGATATGTTATTAGGTACCGCTTATTCAATTCTTAAACTTTCAGCAGGCGAAGTCAATTTCCTACAGGTTCACGGCGCCTTGCATTGGGGTAAAATACTGGAGAGGAACAATCATTATTCTGGTCATGCAATAAATGTAACTGCCCGAATCGGTTCTAAGGCCAGGGCTGGCACATTCTGGTGCTCTGATCAATTTATGAATCAGGTTGGTAGAAACTCGCCCTTCAACCTGACGCCTTGCGGTAAACACACATTTAAAAATGTATCTGCGGAAGCGGAGCTCCATGAACTGAGCGTTGGGGGAAATGACATAGTTTGGATCGATCCCGTTTGCCGGATGATCATTCCTGACAAAGGAGGGAGCATACCTCACCCCGATTCGCTTTCAATCTTTTTTTGTTCTGAGGATTGCAGGAAGATATACCTGGAACAGGAAAGAAAACAATTATTAAAATGATCGAAATATTATCTGCGGTCGGGTGTTCGCTGGTCATCATTATTCTCGCGAGGGTTTTATCGAAAGTTTTTACGACGAAACTATTTGCGATGACCATACTTGTGTCTATTGCTTTTATTTACGTGGGTTTCTCGCTTCAGGGCAATCCGGTAAACCTTATCGTTCTTGAAATCGCAGCCGCATTGGTCTTTTATTTCATCGCGCTTATTGGATTCAAATCAAATCCGTTTCTTATCGCTTATGGGACCATTGGCCATGGCTTATGGGATTTCCTGCATCATCATTCAGCTTTGATATCTACTTCCGTTCCCACATACTGGCCCCTATTCTGCGCTGTGGTCGACCTTATTACCGGCATTTATTTCTGGATGATATTCAGGAGTGAGAAAAAGTCGCGGATTGTATAACTATGTGCAGCTTTATCAGAACGGGTCAGAACGGCTCACTCCACGCTTCGCTTTGCCAAACAGCAAGGCAGATCCGGCAAATACCATAGCAAAGACTCCAAGGAGACCAAATACAGCCCCGCGCGATTGTCTACAGCGGGCGTTCCGATGATCACCGCAATTGCAGGGACCAGCACCTTTAAGTCGGCCGACTCGATACGGGCCAAAAAATTCTTTTCGATTGGAATCCAAACTCGACTGCACAAAAATCTCCCCTGATAAGTATTTACCCTTATCGCAATGGAACTGCCGTTTATACGATGAACTAAGCAGCGGATAAGTTACCTATTACTGTATAATGATTTGCCAGCTCAGAAACTCCGGGATGGCTATGCCTGCAGCAGATGCTGCAATCCACAGATTGCCGATGTCTCCTTCAAACATCTACATGGCAGTTCCGGGGAATGTGGATATGGTGCTCTGAATGGCCAGTGTTAATGGATACCTCCCTGGCGCAGACTAAGCAAATAATTGCAAAACAGTTTACTAATTATTAATAATAACCCTCTAGATCTTAAACAAAATGAACAAAACACGCACCCTTTCTCTGCTTGCACTGTCAACAGCAGTAGTAATGAGCAGCTGTACAAAGACAATTATGGTACTCCCCTCCTCAGCTAAACTGGCTGGTGAAGATAGTTGCTGTTGTATATGTCAGAATCCGGATACCTCAGGACCCCATCTACTGCAAGTAGACCAAACTCCTATGGTATTATTCGGACCAGCATCTGCCGCATATGCTAATGCAGTCATGAACCTTAGAAGAACGAATTTCGGAAGTGATACCAGCTGGCAAGCCAGAACACCGGGAGGACCTATTATAATTATCGGTAACTCTAAAATATCCCACTATGCTAACCCAACCATAGGTGATGGCTATACAAAATTTGCCAATTATCCGGTGATCTTTAGGGGGATTAGTGGAGCTGCCCTTGATGCCTATGCTATGTTTGCTCAAGACTTAACTCACACCCAAATTCCTCCCAAGCAAATCATTCTTAAAAGCGGAGAAAATGAATTTGCTTTACCTACAGGTTGGACTACCCCTTACTGGCCAGGAGTCAATTCATGGTTCACGAAACTTAATCTGCCAATTCGCTACAGTAGCAGCGCGATGTGGATCGAATTTGCCTTCTACAACTTTAAGAATACTGTCGTGAAACTTAGACAGCTCTATCCTAATGCCACCATTACCTATGTAGACCTCGATCTCACCCCTGCTTTAAATACAAGAGAACTAGCTGCTGACGTAGCTGCATACAATAGTATATGCAGGAGCATCCTTGCTAATGAAGTGGGAGGCAATGTAAGCTTCTTAAATTTGGATGTCTATTTGAGAAACCTCGATGGTACACCAAATGCTGCCTTGTATAATAGTGATGGGACACATCTAAGGAGTACAGGCTATAACGTAATCACCCCAGCCTTCCAGAGCGCATTTGTAAACTAAAGTGACTGGCAATCTTGCCCGATTCTAAAAGTGTTGGACAATTTTGGTTATTGATTGGATAATAGAGTCCCCTCGTTTTTACGGGGTGACTTCAATCATTTGTTGCTTCACATTCCTGGACTCTGTTAGTATTTAATAATGTGATAGACTATTAAAACAAAGGCGTAACGATCGGCATTAGCGCAGTCGTCCATCTGCTGTAGCCTTCGGGAAACATGTGAACCTGAATTGGTGTGCCGTCGATTGGCCTGCTGATCGTTCTTCTCTTTTTGATTGTATTCCCGGGTTAATGCCGAATTCTTACGCGGCAGACTGAAGGGTAAGGTATGATTAATCTTGCTTGTAGGTTCCGGATCATCTTGAACAGTTGGGCATCCATACTTTAAGTTGCAAACCCAGGCTGCAAAGGAGAAGGACAATATTTGAATTCCGAAACGCTGATGGGTTGGGCCTGTATGAAAGAGCGTCCGGTCTGCTGAATCCTGGTCGACGATATCCGGGCAAGAACTTAAAGAGTATTCTTGTAAGACGCTTTGGTGTTGAATAGATAATCCCGATTTCGAGTGAAATCTTAAACACGCTCTGCTGGGTCGCAAAGGGAAAAATGCGCTAATACCGATTAGGGGATTTTGTCTCTAACCAATAATCGACAATAACTTTGAGTTGTCTCTTCCATTCAACAAGAGAATTCGGTTTTTGAAAGATTCCCTGAACTGATAGTCTATATGCTTTGCGTACCAACTCAGGCGCTAATCCCGTCGTCATAAATACATAAGGGATGCATTTCTCACACAGGTCATCATCATTGAAAACCTTCTCTCTAAGTTCAAAGCCACCAGGAGGAGGCATTTGGATGTCTGACAGGATTAAAAATGGTTTGACTTCAGGCTTCCTCAGATAACTTAATGCAGCAATACTATTTTCAAAAATCACAATTTCCTTGATGTCTGCAAATTCTTCGAGAAGGCCTTTTAATATTTCGTGATCGTCGGGATCATCATCAATTATCACGATTTGGCCGGCGTTGTTCATTTTCAGGCTTGAGATACACAAGGTAAATCAAAAAACAAAAAGCCCGCCACGTGTCGATGCAGGAGCGGCCGAGGTTTGTACCATCGTTAGCTCGAAATTATATGATCTATGTCAGGAAACTGGCTAACCCAATTAAAATCTTAAAATCGGAATAGGGTTCCATTTTAATGAGCGTTTTTTATCAAGGGGATTTTCCTGTGTGAGAAGAAGTCTCAACCCCATATCGCACTGCCGCTTCAAGTATTTCAATGTTTATATCTTTTAGGGCTTTGAACTTAACGCAATACCCGGTCACGCTCGCCTTGCCTATTGTTGTTCCATACGTTTTGGCGAGGTAAGTCTTATCATCGATACCCAGGATATAGACAGAAATTCCGGTTGTGTTTGCGCTGATGCCAATTTGATAAAACTCTTTGGTTTTGCCATCAGCATAGTTTAGGGTTTGAAGGCCATATCCAATATTAGGATTAGAAACGGTTTTGTTTTTACTGTCTTTACCATCCAGGAACCACAATTTACATTCGGGCATTAATTTTAGAATGATGCGGTCTAACTCTTGCATGTCGCCGCGTTTTGGTTCGGGCTGACTGGCAATGTATTCTATGATTTGTTCTTTTACGTTCATATGAAGCAGAAAACCGGAAACAAAAATGCCGGCAGGCAGGGAACTGGAATCTAAGAGTTTTTAGGAAAATGACGTGAACGATTATGTAGTCCCGCCCAGAATCCCTGCCTGCCGGCAGGCAGGGAACTGAATCTAAAGTTTAGGAAAATGACGAGAACGATTATGTAGTCCCGCCCAGAATCGAACTGGGATCTAAAGTTTAGGAAACTTCTATTCTATCCGTTGAACTACGGGACCAATAATTTCAAATATACTATACCATATAATCACTCCCCAGAATCCCTGCCTGCCGGCAGGGAACCTGTATCTAAAGTTTAGGAAACTTCCCCGTCTGCCGTTAGGCAGATATTCTATCCGTTGAACTACGGGACCATCCATTTTTTCAAATGGGGCTCAAAAGTAAAGATTCCGAGGCGGAGTAAAAAGAAAAGCTTATGCCTATCTTTGCCCTCCCTTATAGGTCTACAATGAAATTTTACAACATCCTCATACGCTATCGCCTCCAGTTAGGCATAGCACTGATAATCATTGGCATAGTGGCCAATGTGTTCAGCGGTTTCTGGCCCGCATTTCCCGCCTATCTGCTGGGCTTGATTGCCATCGCCGGCCACTTTTTTATCGGCCCTTTACGCCTCATTCAGGAGCACATGGAAAAGGGTGATATGGAGGGCGCCGAAAGAGTTGTGAATTCGGTGAAGTATCCCAACCTGCTCTACAAACCCGTCCGCTCCGCCTACTACACGGTGAAAGGACAAATGGCCATGATGAAGGAAGATTATGATGGGGCGGAATTGAACATGAAGAAGGGAATCGACCTGGGCTCACCGATCAAGGAAGTGGAAGGCGCCAACCTCCTCCAGATCGGGATGATCAACATGCAGAAGGGGAATTTCAAACAGGGAGAAAGTTATATCCGCCAGGCGATTCGAAAAGGATTGCCTGACAAAGAGAATGAAGCCGCCGCCTATCTACAGATGTGTAATATCATGATGAACAAAAGAGAATTCCGCGCGGCCAAAGATTTCTTCAAAAAGACCAAAGCGCTGAAACCTACCAATCCTCAGATCGTTCAGCAGGTGAAGGAAATCGAAAAGTACATTTCAAGAATACCGGGATAGGGACAGACGCAGAAATTGCTGTCGTGAAAATCCAAGTTTAAATAATGACTGTAAGCCAGTGGCTGCCCTTCATTTAGATTAACGTGTGTTTCCATCCAAGTTCATGGGGTTTTGATACATCAAGCAGTTTGCGGGGTATACGATCTGAGATCTAGGCTTCGCAGATTTTGATTCCCGCAATCTTAGCGATCGCATAGGTTCGTTGGCTGGTTCGAGCAAACAGAAAAGTATTATTGGCCATGATGCCGCCAACTTTGGCTGCTGGGATGAAAATAAATTTTGATTTTTCGTCCTCAATAAACTGGTCCAAATCTTCCTGCCCCCCTGAGTCAAGATCCGCGGTCGGCCTGAACGAAATATTTGAGAATCCCATCATCGTAAGTTTGCGAAAGAGTGCAGACGTACTATGCCCCGTAGATTCCGGTGAACATAATCCGAATCTACACATCATCAATCGATTACAGGCGAAACCAGATATATTTTATTAAAAACAGCAAATATTCATCAAAACCTCTAAATTTAATCTGCGCTGAAGACCAAAACCAGACTCCCTAACTCTGCTGAAGACCAAAACAATTACCCCTAAAGCAATTGAACTGTTTTTATGAAGAGAATGGATACCAGGCTGCAGGCATTTTGCCTCACCTGTGTGATGATTACCGTCCCAACTACGCTAATATTAGCACAATTTGATTCAGCAAATGTGCGGCTGGGACTATTTTTGACATCGGCCTCCAAACAATATCAGCCGTTTTGGAATACAATGAAACGGTTTGGCACCATCTCAGACTATCAAACCGATATTACCAGCTTCGTCAGGGCGTCGAATCAGCATGTTTTGTCCAGGGTTGAGTCATTGGACGAAGACCTCATGGTTGCCTACCGCGACTTGAGCCTTGAGTATGGAGTCTCGGTTTACAACAATTCCCAGTTTGATCACACCTTCATTCAGGAAGGGTATGTCAGGTTCTCTTACGGAAGTATGGCCCTGACCGCAGGCAGGTATGAAGAAATTCTCAATGATGACAACGAAAACATTTCCAGCGGATCGCTGGGAGTGAGCGGAAACAGCATTCCCATCCCAAAAGTTTCATTTGCGGTAAGTGACTACTCGAATCTGAACTTTACAGGCGGGTGGGTGAGCGCGAAAGGTTCCATCGGCCATGGATGGTTTGGAAAAAACCGCTACATGAAAGATGGATACTACCACGAAAAATCCCTCTACCTACGGGTGGGTCAGGGCGACCTGAAATTTTATGGCGGATTTCAACACTACGCGGAATGGGGCGGAAGACGAACTGGTCTTGCCATCGTGGACCAATCACTCAACGGTTTCATGAGTGTTTTACTGGTCAGAAAAAATAAAGATGAGGTGAGAGACTCAGCCGAGGCAGACGGGCGAATAAGCAAGGTTGCGGACCACCGTGGCTTGATTGAACTGGGCACTTATTACAACAATGAATTTTTTGAATACCAGGGTTATATTCAGATGGCCACCGAAGACCGAAAACTCATTGGTGGAAAAAACAAAGGCATCTTGTTTGGGTTTGCCATAAAGCCGAAAGATGAGGAATCCATTCTCAAGAATGCGTTGGTAGAAGTGATTTATTCGAGAAAAAAGGAACCCTTCATTTCCTATGAAAAATCATCATCTCTTTATAACAACGGTGATTTTAAAACCGGCTGGGAATATGAAGGCAAGGTGATCGGTAACCCATTATTTCTTAACAGGAAAGCCGCTCACAATTATTACCCGGAAATCAACGCATACAACTGGGACACGCTGAGTAATGATATTCCGCCGAACTCCAACATCATCAGCAATGAATTATTCGCCTTTCACGCGGGGGCCGGCTATGATCTGGGCACTTTAAAAGGAAAAGTGTTGCTTACTTACGTTCAATACTTCGGCGACCTGAAATTCAATTCTCCATTTGCGCCGAGCAAGACACAGATATACACGCTGAATGAATTCAGTTACGAAGTGCCTGCATACAACCTCAACCTTAAAGTTGGATTGGGCATCGACTTTGGTGAGTTGAGCGGCAACGTTGGAGGCCTGTTCGGTCTGGAGTGGAAAGTGCCTGTCGGCAAAAACAAACCGGCCTTTGAGAGTTATTGAAGTACAAAGATTTTACGCGAAGATTTCACGCGAATACGGAAACCTGCCTTCGGCAGACGCCAAGGCAACGAAACTAATACGTTTCTCTACAAAATCCCCTTCTGGACCATCAGCATCATACCGAGGTCGGGAAGGAAAACCTTACCACCCATGACCCGGCGGATGGCCTCCTGGAATACATCTACGGCGGCGGTCTTATAAATATACCCGGAGGCACCCCCATCACCTTCAATGAGAACCTTGAGGTCGGGGTATTTTTTATCGAAGGTCAAGAGCAGGATCCTTGCCCCTGGCATGGCCCGCAGCAATTGTTGTATGATCTGCCGAAAATCTTTATCGGTCGCGTCCACATTCAATATAATCAATTGAGGAGGCTGATCGAGCGATTTTGCAATATGAAGGAAGTTGTCTTCATCCGAAGCATCCAACACTACCGTATGACCCACCGCGCTCAGCATCAATTTCAAACCCTGGCTGAAAAGCGGCGACTTGTCAATTATCCCGATCCGGACCCTGACGGTGCGCGGAAAAAGTTTGTCGAACAACATATCTTCTTAATTTACGAAATAATTACCTGCATTTTATCATTATCCCATGTCCCAAACCGCTCGGTTATTTTCTGGTACCGGTATTCAAAAATGGACTTCAGTTTTGGCCTGACCAGCAAGGGATTCGCCCATCTTCCCAATATACCCAAAGGGTTTCTGTAGTGGACCAGGTCCGTCATCTCCGTGCCACCATCTATTTCCTTAAAATGATGTTGATGGTGCCACATGCTGTAGGGGCCGTAGCGTTGTTCATCGATAAAAAAATCAAAGGGATGCACCTGCGTGACCTCAGTCATCCAGTAAAATGATATCCCTAACAGTGGCCTCACGGTATATTCAATGATTTGGCCAGGGTACATTTTTTCGCCATGATGTTTCGAAATGATCTGGAAACCCATCTCCTTTGGCGTTATCAAAGGAAGATTTTGGGGGCTGGAAAAGAAATCCCAGGCTATTTCCCTTGATACAGGGACGCGCTGGATCGCCTTAAGAGAATATGAAGACATAGTTTTTCGTATCCCCATCTAACAAAAACTCACCCATATTGTTTAAAGAGCATGATCTTTTCTTACCTGCTGCATCACAACAGCCATAATCCCGTCTACCTTTTCAACAAGTTCGGGCAGGTGATCAACATCATGACCCTGTTTGCCGTCGGTTTCGATTTTCCGGATCTCCTGCTGGAGTAAAACTATACCCATTGAGTCTACCGTACTTTTCAACTTGTGGGCCAGTTTGCTCAATGCAGCCCAGTCGCGTGCATCGGCTGTTTTTTGCATTTCCCTTAGGGTAACCGGGGCCGTATCAAGAAACAGCTTCAGCATTTTATTGATGAACGCCTGGTCGCCGCCGGAGATGGATTCCACCAGGGTAAGATCATACATTTTTGCTTCTGCCTTTGTTGGAGCGGGAGCAGGAGTTTCAGATGGGAGGGCATTATGCATTGACGTGGGTTTGTGTTGTCTGATATTTTTGATTATGGCGTTATACAGAGATGGCTCATGTATCGGCTTCGGCAGGCAGTCGTTCATCCCGGCCTGCTGGTAGGTGTCGAGCTCGTGCACCAGGGCATTGGCAGTGAGCGCGACAATGGGTGTCGATGATTTCCATTCGTCCTGAATCTTCCTGATGTTACGGGTGGCTTCGATGCCATCCATCACGGGCATTTGAATGTCCATCAGGATTAGGTCGAAGTCTTCCGCTTCGAGCATGTCGACGGACTCCTTCCCATTTTCGGCTAGCTTTACCTCGCACCCCCAGCTTTCAATGATATGACGCGCGAGGTACTGGTTGAGTTCTACATCATCAACAACAAGGATCTTCCTGTTTTCGAGCCCGCAATATTCTTTTCGTTGGATCATCGCCTTTACTATTTATTGTTAACTTCTCCTGCCTGTATCATTCGGTAAATAGTTGATTTACCAACATCCAGTTTTTTCGCTACCAGCAAAACGTCCTTATCGTATTTATCGAGGTAGTGCTGTATAATATCTATTTCGTATTGCTTTAAAGATTTCTCGGTGTTGAGGAATCCTGTTATCGAGCTCGCTGTGCTGAGGGTGAAATGATTGGCTTCGATCGTGTCATCGTCGGCCATCACCACGGCCAGTTCAACTATGGATCGGAGTTCACGTACATTACCCGGGAAGGGGTATGACAATAGTTTCTGTTGGGCCTCGGGTGACAACTGTTTCCTGTTGGTGTTGTTCTCCTTGCAGAATCCTTCAATGAAGTGCTTGGCCAGGATGATTATATCATTGCCGCGTTCCCGCAGTGGAGCGACATGAATGGGCAGACCGATCAAACGGTAATACAGATCCTCACGGAAGGTCTTGTTCCTAACCTCGTCGAGCAGGTTTTTATGTGTAGCCACGATGATGCGGCAGTTGATCTTGTTTACTTCATTGCTGCCGACTCTCACCACTTCTCTTTCCTGGACCACGCGAAGTAGTTTTGCCTGGAGGTTGATGTCCAGTTCGCCGATCTCATCGAGGAAGAGAGTGCCGTTATTGGCTTCTTCAAATTTGCCTATCCTGCGGGTGGCGGCGCCGGTGAAGGCTCCCTTCTCGTGACCAAACAGTTCGCTTTCCAGCAGTTCCTTGGGAATGGCTGCTACGTTTACCGCAACGAAAGGCTTTTTGGCCCTTTCGGAGTTGAAGTGGATGGCCTTGGCCACTACCTCCTTACCTGAACCCGTCTCACCGGAGATGGATACGGTGATGCTCGTCTTCGATGCTTTTTCGATCATTGCGCACACCTTTAATATAGCGTCGCTTTTTCCTATGATAAATTTGGAGTAGTCGTTCTTTCTGCCCACCTGTTCCTTGAGGTCTTCCACTTCCTTGCGCAGGCCGTGGATTTCCTGGAGATGGGCGATGGCGTTCCATACCCTGTCCTTGGTATCGTCGTCTTTTACGATATAGTCGAAGGCGCCATTTTTCAGGAGGCTGATGGCGGTGGCCACGTCTTCCTGACCGGATATCACGATAACCTGGATGGTGGGATAGGTGTCTCTTATTTTTTTGAGGACCTCGTCTCCTGCCATGTCGGGCAGTGAGTAATCGAGGGTAACCACGTCAGGCAGCTCGTGCAACTGGTTGAAGAATTCGGCGGAATTCTCGAAGCGACGTACCTCATAGTCAGGGTTCAGTGAGAGGTAATGGTGCAGCATGGAGCCATACCAGGTGTCGTCTTCAAGAATGAAAATCTTGAGTGCGTTCGGGTTTTTCATGGGTTAGAATCTTATCTCCTAACGCAGAATAAGTGAATTTATTCCCAAAATGAGAGCTTTTTCTTTCTTTTTTCTGCCAGAACTGCCTTCTTTGACACCAACCTTTTTTACCTCGATTTGTATTCTTGCTTCAATTCCTACTTTTTTGAATGCTCTTTCTACTTTTTTGAAAAAAAGTAGGTTAAATGCATACACCCCATGTATCAAAATAGAACAACATTCATTACACCGGCCTGTTATAAGGCTATAAATCAACCAGATATGAAAGGGCCTTTTTTTTGAACTGCTATAGCGGTCAAAATTCTAGGGGATGATAAGGAACTATCTAAAGACTGCCTGGCGAAACATCAGCAGAAGCAAGGGGTACAGTGCGCTCAATATATTAGGACTGGCCACAGGAATGGCCGTGACTTTGTTGATCGGACTATGGGGGCACAACGAATGGTCCTTTAACCGCTTCCTGCCTGAGTACCGGAAACTCTACCAGGTAAGGAGCAATTACAGCATGGATGGAGTAGTTTCGACCGAGAACAGTACGCCACTGAAATTATCCGAAGTACTACGGACGCAAATTCCCGAAATAGAATTTGTCTCCGAAACAGATTGGTTTGGCAACCATGGATTGAAGGTTGCCGACAAAAAATTATATGTCAATGGCGGGCAGGTTCAAGAAGATTTCCTGAAACTATTTCAGTTTCCACTTTTACTCGGAAACGCCGATCGCGTATTGAAAGACCCCTATTCTATTGTACTCACCGAATCCACTGCCCGCGCATTGTTCGGTGATGAAGATCCAATCAACAAAACGATTCGATTCGATAACAAGAATGATTTGAAAGTTACCGGCGTTCTAAAGGACCCGCCAGCGAATTCTTCTTTCCAGTTTCATTTTTTAGCCCCCTTCAGTTATTTTGAGCAAACCGAGCCCTGGGTAAAAACGATGCGGAGTATGCCTTTCGGCAGTGGGAACGCCTTCCAGCAATTCGTTCGGTTAAAGCCGGGTGTATCTTATGCCCAGGTTGCGGCGAAAATCAAAAACCTTCAGAAAGGAGGAGACGACCTGAATGCGAACAGTACTGAAGTAGTCCTGCAACCCATCCAGGACTGGCACCTCTATACGGAATATAAAAATGGTGTGCCTACGGGCGGATATATCGAATATCTCCGCCTTTTTGGCATCATAGGCTTTTTTGTTTTGTCAATTGCCTGCATCAACTTTGTTAATCTGACTACTGCCCGTTCGGAAAAAAGAGCGCGGGAAGTAGGTATAAGAAAGGCGATCGGTTCTCAGCGACAAGACCTCATTATACAGTTTCTGGCTGAGTCATTCATGCTGGTTGTTTTCGCATTTGTTCTTTGTATCATTTTGGTACAACTTTCATTGCCTGCATTTAATGCCCTAACAAACAATCAAATCAGCATTCCCTATTCCAACGGCTGGTTCTGGGTGCTGATGGCAACCTGCATTTGTGTCACCTCATTAGCTGCCGGCAGTAGACCTGCATTCTATTTATCTTCTTTTCAACCTGTAAGGGTATTGAAAGGATCACTTCATATTGGGAAACTTGCCACCCTGCCCCGAAAGGTATTGGTGGTGCTGCAGTTTACCTGTTCCATCGCCCTGATCATCAGCACATTTATTGTTTACCAGCAGATACAGTATGCGAAGAACAGACCCACAGGTTATGATTTAAACAGGTTAATGATGACTGGAATGAGTGAAGACCTGGTTAATAATTACACAGCTCTGAAAAACGAATTACTGCAAACCGGTATTGCAGAATCCGTCACGACGGCATCTGCTCCAGCCGCCAATATTTATTTACATGACGATATCTCCAATTGGCCTGGCAAAAATGCCGGAGAGCGAATGTCCATGGGCGTTATATGGGTAAACAAGGACTATTTCAAAACCCTGGGCATGAAGATTCAGCAGGGTATGGATTTTAATGGTGTCTCCGATAAAACTACAGTGATCCTAAACGAAGCTGCCGTAACGCGTCTTGGTCTGAAGCAGCCCCTGAAACAAACTCTTGACTACGACACCACGCGCACGATCATTGGTGTAGTAAAGGATGCGTTGACACAATCCCCATTTAATCCCGCGGACCCCACCATGTTCCTTTATGATTATGCACCCGCTTCTCAAAGTGTGGTCATGTACCGTTTGTCTTCACGTATCAGTACAATGGATGCAATCAACAGGCTCACTAGTATATTCAATAAATACAATCCTTCCTACCCTTATGATTATCAGTTTGCGGATGAGAGTTATGCCCAAAAATTTAATCTGGAAATGCTTATTGGCAAGATGGCGGCCATCTTTGCGGGGCTGGCTATTTTTATTTCCAGCCTGGGCTTATTCGGTCTTGCCACTTATATGGCGGAACAGCGTAATAAAGAAATTGGAATAAGAAAAGTATTAGGCGCCTCGATAGGCCAGGTCTGGCTTTTGCTTACGAAGGATTTTGTTCTGTTAGTGTTGATCAGTTGTGTTATTGCTTCGCCTCTTGCTTTGTATTTTTTGCAGAACTGGCTGGATCAATACAATTACCGAATCAATATCGGACCTTGGGTATTTGTGGCTGCGGGTGTTGTTGCTATTGCCATCACTATTATTACTATTAGTTTTCAGACCATCAGGGCTGCCATCGCCAACCCGGTGCGGACGCTAAGAACAGACGACTAAAGGAAAGAAAGAGAAAGAGGAAGGGAAAAACAGAAACAGAGCAAGAATCAGTGCGGGGAAACAGAGCGGAGTGCGATGCATCCCTCTCATCTCTTTCTCCGACATTGTATTTCGGCCTTCGTAGGAAAGGCGTTAAAAAAACAGTCGCCGAAGCCGATAGAAGAAAAACAGATGATCCACCAGCCCGGTAGTATTCTTAGCCCGTAAGTCCTACCTCAGCACGGTCATATTCTTCTGCTGTGACTTGTTTTTCTTCAGGCGAAGGCACTGGCTTTTTAGCCTTTACTACGACAGCCGCAATTTTTTTGTCTTACTTTTTTTCTAAAAAAAAGTAAGAAAGGTCTCCTCTTTCTCAAAGAGTTTCTAAAAAAAAGTAAGACAAGGTCTCCTCTTTCTCAAAAGAGTTTTCAAAAAAGGTTCACGGTTGCTTATAAAGCCCAAAATCACTTAACGCGATACAAACCGGCGATTTGGTAATACGCAATCTCACTTTACTGGCGGTAACGGGCTCGTTTAGCCGAATCAGCCTGTTAGAACCGATACTCGTGGCATGTGCAATCTCCATCCAGCTCCCATTCTGCAGCGCGTCAATGGCGAAGGACTCAATCCGCTGGCCAAGTTTTATATTCTCTCTGATCCGTATTACATCAAAACTGGTCTCACGACCGAGATCCAGCGTCAACTCGGGAAGCCTTACACTTTCGTCTGTAGCCCAATAAGAATACCGGTCTTCATCTAACAAATGTGCAGGTCCAAACGATGCCGCATCCTTCGCCCTGGTATTGCTTGCCTGTATCTTCGCTCCGGCAGCGAGATTGACCGCAAAGGTTTTCCTGATCAGTTCACCAAGCCCTTTTAATGCAGCCACATCATTGTCATGAAGCAAACCACGCTGATCCGGTGCCAGGCCAAGGTCCAGATTTGCACCGCGGCCAACACTTTGATAATACAGATCCACCAACTCCGACGGAGTTTTCACCTTTGCATCCTCCGATGCATGATAAAACCACCCCGGCCGCAATGGGACATCGCACTCAGCTGGCATCCAGAATTTCCCATCCCTTGTGCCTTCGGTGGCCTCTTCAGATCGTACATAACCATTTGCCGGCTTCCTGCCCGCGTCCGGTGCACGGGGCGTATAGGTAGTCCAGCAGGTCTCGCCTGCATGGCCCTTTTCATTACCCACCCAGCGTACGTCAGGACCCACATCTCCAAAGATCACAGCATCGGGCTGCATGTTCCGCGTGATCTGCCAGGTAGAATCCCAGTCGTAATAATTACTCTGGTCGATCTTTCGTTTTTCCTTCGCGCCACCATAAAAGCCGTCGCCGCCATTGGCACCATCATGCCAGGACATAAACAGGGGCCCGTATCGGGTGTAGAGTTCTTTCAATTGTTGGCGGTAAATAGCCAGGTATTCGGGTGTGCCGTAAACAGCACTATTCCTGTCCCACGGTGAACAATAAACGCCAAGCTTCATTCCCAGCTGCGTGCAGGCCGTTTGGTATTCTTTAACAATGTCGCCATGGCCATTCTTCCAGCCGCTTTTTGATATATTATGCGTAGTAGTTTTTGTAGGCCAGAGGCAGAGTCCGTCGTGATGTTTCGCCACTACTACAATACCCTTAAAGCCACCTGCTTTTGCAGCGCTTACGATCTGCCGGGCATCAAAACGGGTAGGATTAATCAATCTGGGATCTTCGTCGCCATATCCCCATTCGTGATCCAGGTAGGTGTTGACGCCGAAATGAATAATACAGTACATTTCCATTTCGTGCCATTTCAGTTGTGCCTTCGTGGGCAGAGGGCCATAAGAGTCTGGGGCAGTTTGGCTAAATACATTCGTGGAAATTGCCAGCAGGATAGAAACAATTAAACAGTTTCTCATCATGTTAAAAATTGACTAAAGCTGCCTTCCGAAATTTTTCGGCAACAGTTCTGGATCTAAAGTTAATCCCTGGCCACGCAACCAGGAAAAGAAAGCCCACGCCTTATCTCTTTCTCTTTCTGTTTCTGTTTCTGCCCTCTTTCTGTTTCTGTTTCTGCCCTCTTTCTGTTTCTGTTTCTCCCCTCTTCCCGCCTTCGCCAAGGCTCCGGCGGGCGAAGCCTCTTTCTGCCTGCCTCCCTCCTGTTCCTGTTTCTGTTTCTGATTTTAATACCTTTGCGCCATGATCCTCAGAGACAAGTTAAAGCAGCAGTTCGACCTCGAATATGCCCGGCTCAACGACAATCAGCGACAGGCCGTCGACCGTATCGATGGGCCGGTGATGGTGATCGCGGGTCCGGGCACGGGGAAAACTCAGATCCTGGCGGCCAGGATCGGCAAGATCCTGCTGGAAACAGACGCCTCGCCCTCTAACATCATTTGCCTCACTTACACCGATGCAGGTGCCCTCGCCATGCGGCGCCGCCTCATCCATTTCATCGGCTCCGACGCCTACAAAGTTAATATCTATACTTTCCACGCCTTCTGCAACGACATCATCCAGGAAAATCTCTCCTACTTCGAAAAGCAGGAGCTGGATCCCATCTCCGAACTGGAGAAGATTGAACTGATGCAGGAACTCATCGACGCCTTCCCCAAAGACCATCCGCTGAAAAGATATCGATCCGACGCCTACTGGGAAACGAGCAGACTGCTCAACCTTTTTTCGACCATGAAACAGGAAGGCTGGTCCCCCGACTACATCCTGAAATGCATAGAAGAATACCTCGCCGACCTGCCCAACCGCCCGGCTTACATTGCTAAAAAAGCCTCCGGCTCCTTTAAAAAAGGCGACCTCCGTACCGACTGGATCGCACGCGACACCGAACCGATGCTCAAGCTGGCGGCAGGCGTAAAAGAGTACCCGAAATTCCAGTCGCTGATGCACCGTAATAACCGCTACGACTTCGACGATATGATCAATTGGGTGATCCAAAGCTTCCAGGAAAACGAAACACTTCTCCGAAACTACCAGGAGCGCTTCCAGTATGTGCTCGTCGACGAATACCAGGATACCAGCGGCTCGCAGAATAAACTGGTGCAACTGCTGATCAACTTCTGGGAAAAGCCAAATGTATTTGTTGTCGGCGACGACGACCAAAGCATCTACCGTTTCCAGGGTGCCAACGTTGAAAACATGGAACGCTTCGTCACCAGCTATTCTACCGACCTTTTCAAAGTCGTGCTCACCCACAATTATCGTTCTACCCAACCCATCCTCGACATATCAAAAACACTGATCTCAAAAAACGAGGAAAGACTGATTAGCAAAATGGAAGGGCTTACCAAGAATTTGGTATCAAGTCACCCTGAGTTCAGCCTGCTGATGCATCCACCTGTCATCAGGGAGTATGAATCACAAAGACAGGAAATGATCGGCATCACCCTGGAAGTTGAAAAACTTATTGAGGCAGGCACAGAGGCGGGGAAGATCGCGGTGATTTTTAAAGAGAATATTTATGGCGAAGAACTCGGCAAACTTTTCCGCTTCCGCAATATACCGGCCTACAGTAAACGAAGTTTGAACCTTTTCGACATTCCCCTCGCGCAAAAGATCCTCGCCATCTTTGATTACATCTCCGCCGAACTCGACGCACCCTATGGCGGCGACGAGATGCTGTTCCGTATCCTGCATTCCAGCTTCTTCAACATCCCGCCGATCGAGATCGCCAAACTCTCAGTGGAAGTAGCGGAACGACAGTTCAGTGACAGGAGAACATCCATCAGGCGGCTATTGCATGAACGAGCCACCATGCCCCCACGCGACCTCTTCGACGCTGGCATCCATCCCAACCTGAAAAAAGCAGGAGAAGTGATGGAACAGCTGATCTCCGATACACTGAACATGACCCTGCAGTCGCTTCTGGAAAACATCATCAGGAATACCGGCATTCTCGCACAAATCATGCAGGGCAATGAGAAGATCTGGAACCTTCAGGTGCTCACCGCGCTCTTCGACTTCGTTAAGGACGAAACACGCCGCAAGCCCGACATCACCCTCGCTGAATTTATGAGAACGATCCAGCAGATGGAAGAAAACAGAATACGTATTCCACTGGTGCAGATTGGTGGTACCGACAAGGGCGTAAACCTGCTGACTGCACACGGCTCGAAAGGCCTTGAATTCGAACACGTATTCTTTGCCGGCTGTAATGCCAAACTATGGGAGAAAAAAAGAAGTCCCAATTCCAGTTTTGCAATACCCGACACGGTATTCTCTTCCAAGCCGTTGGCCAGCGACCATGAAGAACTGCGCCGGCTGTTCTATGTGGCCATCACACGTGCACAAACAAATCTTTATATCAGCTATGCCAACTTCGACAATGCCGGCAAGGGACTGGAGCCAACTCAATTCATCGAAGAGATCCGCGACGAACACGAGCATCAGATCGAAAAAGTACATCTTCAGGCCGAACTGATGGCCGACTTCCAGGCCCAACTCTTTATTGACACTGCCGCACCGGAGATCGCCCAGCTCGAGTCCGACTTCATCACAAGACTGCTAGAAAAATTTGTGATGAGTGTGACCGCACTGAATACCTACCTCAAATGCCCGCTCGAATTTTATTTCAAGAACCTGATTCGCATCCCTTCACCCAAAAATGAACACGCTGCATTCGGATCGGCGGTCCACTATGCCATTCAGCGCTTTTTTGAAGTGATGAAGGATGATCCGAAGGAACAGTTCCCCACCAAGAATCAACTGATCGGATTTTTTGAATGGCATATGCGTCGTAACCGCGAAAGTTTTCTTAAGGAAGCGTTCGACCGGCGCACGGAATATGGCCATAAAATTCTGTCAGACTATTATGACGAGTATATTCACCAATGGAACAAAGTGGTGGTGCTGGAACGCAATATCCGCAACGTGGTGATCAGTGGGGTGCCAGTGAAGGGCAAGCTCGACAAACTCGAGTTCAACAACAAACAGGTGAATGTTGTCGACTATAAAACCGGCAACACCGATAAAAGAATGAAAAAACTGCATCGGCCAAATACTGATGATCCGAACGGCGGCGACTACTGGCGGCAGGCAGTATTTTACAAACTCCTGGTCGACAATGCAGGCCAGAGCGGCTGGGTAGCCACAAGTGTAGAGTTCGACTTCATTGAGCCCGACAGTAAGAAGGGTTATGTGAAAGAGAAGCTGGTGATCACATCCGAAGAAATTGACATCGTCACCAGACAGATCACCGACACCTGGCACAAGATCCAGAACCGCCAGTTTTATACCGGCTGCGGCAAACCCGATTGCGACTACTGCAACTTCATCAAGACAAACGAATTATATACTCACCTTCACGAGATTGAAGAGGAGGACGAAATTCCCGCTAATGCTTAATTTGACCAGGCTCCTTCCATTCATAGCGATTGTTCTCTTCACTTCCTGGCTGTTGGTCATGCAATCCAGTTGTGCCTCCATAGTTCCCCCAACAGGAGGACCCAGGGACAGTCTGCCACCAGTACTACTGACGGTTAACCCCGCAGATTCAACACTTAACTTCAAAGGCAAGAAGATAAGTTTTGGGTTTGATGAATACGTGCAAGTTGATGAAGTGCAGAAAAACCTGATCGTTTCCCCAACACCGAAGACAAATCCGATCGTGACCACCAAGCTTAAATCGATCAATGTGGTGATCAAGGACACGCTGGATCCAAACACCACTTACACATTTAATTTTGGGAACGCCATCTCCGACCTTAATGAAGGAAATGTCTTCCGTCAATTCACTTACCTGTTCTCAACGGGAAAGTATATCGACTCGCTTGAACTGTCGGGCCGCGTGGTGGTTGCAGAAACCGGAAAGGCGGATAGTACGCTGATCGTGCTGCTGTATAATATATTCGATGACTCCGCAATCGTTAAAGAAAGATCGAGGTATATGGCGAAGGTGGACACTTCGGGAAATTTTCATTTCAGAAATCTCGCCCCGGGCAAGTACCGGGTGTTTGCTTTAGAAAACGAAGGGTCGCGAAGATATTTCGACAAGTCGCAGTTGTTTGCCTTCATGGATTCAACAGTGACGAGCGAATCGGAGCGAAACGACCTCATGCTTTATGCCTATTCGGAAGAAAAGGAAGAACAGGAGACTGCCACTCAATCCTCGGGCTCAAAGAAGAAAAAAGCCGGTCCGCAGGACAAGATTCTGCAAACCGCCAACAACCTGGCTGGTGAGAAACTTGATCTCCTGTCGAATCCCGAGATCGCGGTGCCGGTGGATCCATTCCGCAACCTAGACAGCTCCCGAATACACTTGCTGAATGAAAAATTTGAACCTCTCAACCGATATCGGGTTGTGATGGACACATCGGATAAAAAGATTTCCATCGTCCATCCCTGGCTCGAGAATACCAAATACAACATCGTGCTGGATTCGGGGTTTGTTCAGGACACCATGGACCGCGTGGTCCTCAGGCCCGATACCTTACATTTTACCACTAAAAAGAAGTCTGAGTATGGGTCGCTGAAACTGCGATTCCTCAACCTCGATCTCAAGAAACGGCCAATATTGTTCTTCCTGCAGAACAACGAAATAAAGTACACCCACGTGTTCAGGAACAACCAGGTAAATATCGACCTCTTCCAGGTAGGTGATTTTGACCTGCGCATCATTTATGATGAGAACCGAAATGGCCGTTGGGATCCCGGTGAGTTCTTTAAGACACACAAACAGCCGGAAAGAGTGCTGCCCGTTCCCCGCAAGCTGAATATCAAGGCCAACTGGGACACCGAAGTGGACATCACGTTATGATCGGTAATTAACGGATAGATTTCCTCAGGTAAAAGCAGGCCTGCTCCCCATCGCTTTTTTTAACTCCGCAGATTCTCTGAAAGGCCAGCTGTTTCGGGAACTCAGGTGGCTTCGTCGTATCTTTAACGGATGGAGTTTTCATCGGCACTTCTGGAGAATGCGGTCAATGAATTTGCTCGGCTGCCGGGCATTGGAAAGAAGACCGCATTGAGGCTGGTCCTGCACCTGATCAGGCAGGAGCCCTCGATGGTTCAGGGTTTCGGGGAGACGATCCTCAAGATGCGACAGGAGATCAAATTCTGTAAAAAATGCTGTAATGTTTCGGATGGGGAGATTTGTTCCATCTGTGCCAATCCATCTCGCAAGCAGGAGATGATCTGTGTGGTGGAGAACATCCGCGACGTGATTGCCATAGAGAGCACACAGCAGTTCAATGGTGTTTACCATGTTCTCGGCGGAATCATTTCCCCGCTGGACGGTGTTGGTCCCGATGAACTGAATATCGAGTCGCTTCTCGAAAGGGCCAGGGTCGATGAGATCAGGGAGCTGATTTTTGCGTTAAATCCTACCATTCAGGGTGATACAACAATATACTACATACAGAAACGGCTTCAGCCGCATACGCTCAACATCACTACAATTGCCCGGGGTATTGCCTTTGGCGGCGAGCTCGAATATGCCGACGAAATGACGCTCGCGAGAAGTTTGCAGAACAGGGTGCCGGTGGAGAGGTTTGTAGCCTATTAACCTGTTGAGTTGGCGGAATCAAGAAAAATCAAAAATTTAAAAATAAAAAATTAAAAATGTTATAGTGTAGCACCGGGCCTGGGCGGCCGGGAAGTTGAAGTGCAGGAAGGAGCCCTTGCGTGAGATTGCCTTTGTGTCCTTGGGTATGTAGCACCATAACATTTTTAATTTTTAATTTTTGATTTTTAATCTAACTTTGCCCCTCAGGCAGATTTGTTTATTGTTCAGCCTGTGCAAAAACTGAACTAATAAACGCAAACGAAACGCCTCCTTCCGGTTTCCCAAACGTTTAATCAGTTCGGTATTAATAACGAGTCATTGGAACTTTCCCATGCTCTAAAATATTACCGTATGCCCAACATCAGGGAAGAACTCGAAAAAAGAATACTCATCATCGACGGGGCAATGGGAACCATGGTCCAGCGCTACAAATTGCAGGAATCCGACTACCGGGGCGAACGCTTCGCGAACTGGCATACCGACGTGAAAGGCAACAACGATTTGCTCTGCATCACACAGCCGCAGATCATCATCGAAATACACAAACAATATCTAGACGCCGGCGCCGACATCATCGAGACCAACACCTTCAGCAGTACAAAGATCGCCATGGCCGACTATGATATGCAGGACCTCGCCTACGAACTGAACGTGGCCGCGGCAAAATGTGCGCGTGAAGCAATTACTCAGTCAGGTCGCATCGCCTGGATCGCCGGCGCCATTGGTCCCCTGAATAAAACATTGTCCCTGTCACCGGATGTAAACAATCCGGGCTTCAGGGCAGTCAGCTTCGACGAGGTAGTCAGCGCTTACTACGAGCAGGTGAAAGGACTTGTTGATGGCGGCGTTGACCTCCTGCTGGTTGAAACCATCTTCGACACCCTCAATGCCAAGGCGGCGATCTACGCCATCAAAAAATACTTCCGCGATACCGGCAAGGAATCACTCCCATTAATGATCAGCGGCACAATCACCGATGCATCGGGCAGAACGTTAAGTGGTCAGACCGTCGAAGCCTTTTACACCTCCATCGCCCACGCCAGGCCATTAAGTGTAGGGCTGAACTGTGCGCTGGGTGCGAAAGAGATGAGACAGCACATCGTAGAGCTATCGCATATTGCTTCCTGTTATGTTTCGGCCTACCCCAACGCTGGCCTCCCAAATGCGATGGGAGAATATGACGAACAACCACACGAAACAGCAGGATTTATTGAAGAATGGGCACAACATGGTTATGTGAACATTGTCGGAGGCTGCTGCGGCACCACTCCTGACCACATCAGGGATATCGCCGAGCACGTAAAAAGCCTTGCGCCCCGCACCTTGCCAATTGTGGAAAAGGAATTAGTATAATTTTGAATAATGAGTGAACAAACCCGGATCAAACCTTATCTGCGACTTTCTGGCCTCGAACCCCTGGTGGTTCGTCCCGAGACGAACTTTGTGAACATCGGCGAACGAACAAATTTTACAGGCTCCAAGAAATTTGCAAGGCTCATCAGGGAAAACAAGTATGAAGAAGCGCTAAGTGTAGCCCGCCAACAAGTGGAAGGTGGCGCCCAGGTGATCGACGTGAACATGGACGATGCCCTGCTGGATGGTGTGAACGCGATGACCACCTTCATCAACCTGATGCAGAGCGAACCGGACATCGCGAAAATCCCGGTGATGATCGACTCATCCAAATTCGAGATTATTGAAGCCGGACTCAAATGCGTGCAGGGTAAGTCGATCGTGAACTCCATCTCCATGAAGGAAGGGGAACAGAAGTTCATCGACCAGGCCATCATCTGTCAGAGCTTTGGTGCCTCAGTGGTGGTTATGGCCTTTGATGAACAAGGTCAGGCCGACACGAAAGACCGGAAGATCGAAATCTGTACACGAGCCTACAAGATTCTCACAGAGCAGGTAGGCTTCGACCCCCAGGACATCATTTTCGACCCAAATATATTTGCGATAGCTACCGGACTTGAAGAACACAACAATTATGGAGTTGATTTCATTGAAGCGACCAAAGAGATCAAACGTAGGATGCCACTCACCAGCGTCAGCGGCGGTGTGAGCAACCTGTCATTCTCATTTCGTGGTAACGAGCCGGTACGGGAGGCCATGCACTCTGTATTCCTGTTTCATGCCATCAAGGCCGGGATGAATATGGGCATCGTCAACGCCGGCCAGTTGGTGATCTATGATGAAATCGATCCCGCACTCAGGGAACTCTGCGAAGACGTGATCCTCAATCGCAACAATGACAACAACGAAGCCACCGAAAAGCTGATCACCTTTGCAGAAACCGTGAAGGCCGCCGATAAGGTGGAAAAGAAAAATGACGCCTGGAGAGAAACATCGGTGGAAGAAAGACTTAAGCACGCGCTAGTCAATGGTATAACCGACTTTATTGATGCCGATACCGAAGAGGCCCGGCAGCAATACCCGCGTCCGCTCGATGTGATAGAAGGGCCGCTGATGGCCGGGATGAATGTGGTAGGTGATCTCTTTGGCGCGGGCAAGATGTTCCTGCCTCAAGTAGTCAAGAGCGCCAGGGTGATGAAGAAAAGTGTGGCGATACTCACTCCGTATATTGAGGAAGAAAAAAAGAATAACCCCAACGCACTTCAGGGTGGCGCCGCCAGGATCCTCATGGCCACAGTGAAAGGCGACGTGCACGACATCGGAAAGAACATAGTTGGTGTTGTGCTTGGCTGCAATGGCTATGATGTGATCGACCTCGGCGTGATGGTGCCCACGGATAAAATACTCGACACTGCAGTAAAAGAAAACGCCGACATCATAGGTTTAAGTGGCCTGATCACTCCATCACTCGACGAAATGGTGAATGTGGCCCAGGAAATGAAACGCCGCAACATGAAACAACCCCTGCTGATCGGCGGGGCAACCACTTCCAGAATGCACACTGCGGTAAAGATCGCACCCCAGTATGACAATGGAGTGGTGCACGTGCTGGATGCTTCCAGGAGCGTCACCGTTGCCGGATCCCTTTTGAGTCGGGAACAGAAACCAGCATTCCTCGAAGGCGTCAGGACTGAATACATAAAACTGGCCAACGATTTCGCAAGCAAGAGAGCTAAAAAAGAATACCTCTCATTGACCCAGGCTCAGGCTAACAAAGTCAAGATCGACTGGAAAAATTACACACCCCCCACCCCTGAATTCCTGGGCATAAAAGCCGTTCATAACCAGAATCTGGGAGAACTGGTTGAATACATTGACTGGCAGCCCTATTTCATCGCCTGGGAAATGCATGGAAAATTTCCCGCGATACTTACCGATAGTGTGATAGGCAAGGAAGCGACAAAATTGTACAACGAAGCGAGACTGCTCCTGAAAAAAATTGTAGATGAAAGATGGCTGCGCGCCGAAGGCGTGATCGGATTCTGGAAAGCCAACACAGATGGCAGGGATAGCATTATCCTGAAGGAAGAAAAAGACAAACACTCGCATCCCATACACCTGGAATGCCTTCGCCAGCAGGCCAAAAGAACGGAAAAACAACCCAATATTTCGCTAGCGGATTATATCGCCCCTGAGTCAACGGGATTGACGGATCATATCGGCGCCTTTGCCGTCACCATTCATGGCATCGAGGAGCACCTGCAGAAGTTTGAAGCGGAACATGATGATTATAACAAGATCAGCCTGCAGGCCCTGGCCGACAGGCTGGCCGAGGCCTTCGCGGAGAAAATGCACGCCGATGTAAGGAAAAAATACTGGGGTTATGCGGCTGCGGAACAGCTGAACAATGAGGCCCTGATCAAAGAGGAATACACCGGTATCCGCCCGGCACCGGGTTATCCTGCCTGCCCGGATCACACTGAAAAACAAAAATTATTTGCCCTCCTTGATGCAACTAAGCATTCAGGTATCGAACTTACAGAGTCATTGGCTATGTACCCGGCGTCGTCTGTTTGCGGATGGTATTTTTCTCACCCGGAGAGTAAATATTTTGGTGTGGGAAAGATCACCAAGGACCAGGTGATCGACTATTCCGCCAGAAAAAAGATGTCGCTGGAAACAATCGAAAAATGGCTGATGCCCATACTGGAATATGAATGACGAACTGACAACCAACCTGCGCATCATCAGTTACAATGTCAACGGGATAAGGGCGGCTATTACCAAAGGCTTCATCGAATGGCTTAAGACTGATCCGGCGGATGTCATCTGCGTACAGGAAATCAAGGGCGCGAAAGAGAACATCGATCCCAAACTCTTCAACGATCTCGGCTTTCATGATTACTGGTACCCAGCTCAGAAGAAAGGATACAGCGGAGTGGCAATCTTCACAAAAAAAATACCCGATCAGGTGCTCTATGGCAATGGTCACAAAGTGAGTGATGACGAAGGCCGGATCCTGCAAATGGATTTTGGGGACATACGTTTGATCAACGCCTATTTTCCCTCAGGCACTACGGGCGATGTACGCCAGGGTTTCAAATATGAATGGCTGGATCAAATTTATTTGTTCCTCCAGGAACTCGTAAAACAGCATCCCAAGGTGGTCCTTTGCGGTGATTACAATATCGCTCACAAAGAGATCGACATTCACGATCCCAAAGGCAATAAGAAATCCTCCGGCTTTCTTCCCGCCGAAAGAAGCTGGATGGATAAACTTTTTGATTCGGGCTTTGTGGATACATTCAGGCATTTCCAGCCCGATCCGCATCACTATACCTGGTGGACGCAACGCTTTCCCACCGTCAGGCTCCAGAATAAGGGCTGGCGGATCGACTACATCAATGTTACCAAAGCGCTGCAAACCTTCCTGGTGGGTGCGAAAATCCTTCCCGACGTGAAGCACAGCGATCATTGTCCGGTTTTCCTGGAACTGAAGACAATCATATGATCATCTCCAATATTACCACTCTGGTGAGCTGGCAGGTCAGGGACAAGTGGCTAACCTGGCTGCGCGACACGCATCTGCCAGCTATGATGGCTACCGGTTGTTTTACACATTACCGGATAGTGCAGGTACTTGAAATTCCTGATGATGAGGGGCCGACTTACGCGGTGCAATTGTTCACCGAACACCTATCTACGGTGGAGCGGTTCCGCCGGCTCTATCAGCCGGGGTTCGAGAGTGAAGAGCGGCTTACCTGGGGTGATAGTGCATATTCATTTCGTTCGATCATGGAAGTTATCAACTAAATGTGGATAATATTTAAATCGGCACCATTACATTTACCGGATTGCCTCCCTTCGAAACCCTTTGTGGGTGCAAGTTTCAGAAGATAAGCGCTGTCATTGGCCATGGTAGCGGGTTTCAGTGGGCGTAGTGAAATTTCGAATCAATTAGTATTTCTACGATTTGGTTCGAAATCCTTATCAGGCCTGAGTTTGCTCAAAATGGCATGATGATGGAATTTAACCTCGAAAAATTTTCTTGCACCGAAAAAGCGTCTACATTTGTTGTAGTCTAAAAAATTTCACTATGAATAAAGCTGAATTAATCTCCAAAATTGCCGATGACGCAGACATTACAAAAACCCAATCGAATCTTGCAGTCGATGCATTTGTTGAGGCTGTTACGAAAACACTGAAAGGTGGTGGCAAGGTCACACTGGTTGGTTTCGGAACTTTTTCTGTTTCCAAAAGAGCTGCCCGCAATGGTCGCAACCCGCAGACTGGTGCCGTGATTAAGATTAAAGCGAAGAAAGTGGCGAAATTCAAGGCAGGAAAAGAATTGCAGGGAAAATTATAAAACTGCCTCATTAGCGTGGAAGGTAAAGTTTGGATCGGGGACCTGAAAAAAGGTCCGCAGGTCTGAGGTTTACCTTTTACATTTACAGAAATCAAAAAATCAATTTGTCATGGGCAGAGGAGATAAAAAAACCAAGAAGGGAAAGATTTTCGCAGGATCATTTGGAAAGTCGCGTCCCGCCAATCCGGTAAAGAAAGCAGCAGTTAAGAAGAAAGAAGAGAAGAAGTAAGGAACAGGAAAAAGCAGAAAGAGAAAGAGAAAGAGGGAACGGGTTTTTTCTTCCATTTCTACTGTATTTGACGGTGCGGATTTGATTCTTTGTATTCTTTCTTTGCATCTAACCATTCTGGACGGATGTTATGTTTCCCTATGAAAATTTAGAAGTTTATAAAAAAGCAATGCATGCCCATAAAGTTATCTACCTGTTCACAAAAGACGTGAACAGTGTTCCGCGCTATACGAAAGAGCAGCTCGGACGTGCTAGTTTAAGCATAATGTTGAATATTGCTGAAGGTTCTGCCAAAATTGGCGAAAAGGATAAAAGGAATTTTTACGTAACCGCAAGAGGGTCTGTGTTTGAATGCGCCTCCCTGGTACACTTTCTACATGATGAAAAGGAACTTTCAACTGCCATCTTTTCTGATTTACTTTCATACTATGAGGAGTTATCCCGAATGCTATTCGCAATGATTAGAAGGCTCTCATAAAAAGGAGGTTCACGGGAAATCCACCAAAAATCGCTTCTCTTTCTCTTCGTGTTCTCTTTCTCTTTCTGATTCACGGCGCCAGCCTCTCTACCTTCCATCCCCCACCTTCCTCAAGCGTGTACTGTAGCCTGTCATGAAGGCGGTTGGAACGGCCCTGCCAAAATTCGATGGTCACCGGGCGAACGATGTACCCGCCCCAGTGCTCCGGTCTTTTCGGATCTTCGGATCCGAGATCCTCTGTGAGCTTCTCAATTTGTAGCTCCAGCCATTCCCGGCTTTCGATCACCTGGCTCTGCGGTGATCCGATCGCACCCACCCTGCTAAGTGGTGGGCGGCTATTGAAATACACATCACTGCTTGTCGGATCCACTTTGCTTACTATACCAGTGATGCGTACCTGCCTTTCGATCTCTTTCCAGAAAAAGACCAGACAGGCGCGGGGGTTCTCAGAAAGTTGCTGTCCTTTGAAACTCGTATAATTGGTGTAGAAGATGAAGCCTCTTTGATCAAAACCCTTGAGTAAAACAATCCTTGCCGCAGGGAGCCCATCGGAAGAGGCTGTGGCAAGGGTCATGGCATTTGGTTCGATGATCTCGCTGTGCACTGCTTCCTTCCACCATTTTTCAAACTGTGCGATCGGATTTTCCTCCGCATCCGATTCTGAGAGGGTCTTTAGAATGTAGTCTTTGCGGATGTCTGCGATAAGGTCGAACATCGGAGTGATTTCCTACAAAGGTAAGGAGCAGGAACAGAAAGAGGGAAGGAACAGAAACAGAAACAGAGCGGAGAGCGCTCTTCGCTCTTCCACTTTGCTCTGATTATTTGTATTAGTAAATATTTGATCGGATAAGGCGGAGAGCCTCCTCTTTCTCTTCTCTTCCCGCCTTCGCCAAGGCTCCGGCGGGCGAAGCCTCTCTCTCTTCCTCTTTCTGTTTCTGTTTCTCTTCCTTCCCCTCTTCCTGTTCCTCTTCCTGTTCCTCTTCCTGTTTCTGTTTCTGTTTCTGACTTTTACTTCTCCATCGTCTTGTGCATAAGGTCTTCGATCTCGCTGATACGCCGGAGCTGGGCTTCCAGTTTTTTATGATGGCCGGCCACATGTTGCAGGTCATTGGCGAGTTCTTCCAGGAACACCACTTTCTTGGAGAGTTGAATTTTCTGGAAGTTTGAGTCGCGGAGTTTTTCCTCAGTGTCGGAGAGGGTGCGGGTAAGTCGCTGGTTCTCTTCCAGCAGCGTAATATTTTTAAGTTTTACCTCGTCGCATTCCTTGGTGATGCGGAAGTACGAATCCTGCAGTCCTTCGTATTCCAGCTGCCGTTCCTGGGGCTCGACGATGGTCGATTCGATCTTCTGAATCCTTTCCTGCAGGAAGTTGAATTCCTGGTAGGCCTTTTGGAGCCTTTCGGTCATCTCCTTCGACAAAAATTCATTGAGGTTCTGCTGTGCGATAACCAGGTCGGTGATCTTTGTTGCGGTAGCCTCTGAAGGCTGGTTTGCGGAGTTCTTATCCTTAAGGGCGATCTTGGTCAGCTCATCACGAGATGCTTCAAGTTCTTTCAGCAGCAATTTTTCAGCTTCCTTTGTGCCCTTGAGTTCCTTTTCGAGCCTTTGCTTTATCTGTTCCTGCTGTTCCATCTGTTCATAGACTTCAAGCCTCCATTTGTCGTCATCATCAATACTTGTCGAGTCACCCTTAAAGATGCGAGGAATATTCGCGGCGGTGTTTCGTCGAAACCAATAGAAATGGATGGAAAATCCGAGAAGAACGGCAGCAAGGGCGAAGATGATAGTTTCGGGTAGTCCAAGCACCACTGAATAACCAAGGATGATTATCAACTGACTCATAACGGTTCGGAGGTATTAATGTTGGGTAAAGAAACCGTTCTTCAAAGGATGCGGAGAGTTCGTAAAAAAGCCACTTGAAAGTGGCTTCTGATACGGAAAATACTATGGGAATCTGAAACTTACAAGTATAATCCCTAATAAGTTTAACAGTTATTAGTAATCAATCTTTTACAAGGGTCCCTACGGCTTCACCGCTTACTACGCGGTGCAAATTACCCGGTTCGTTCATGTCAAAAACAATGATTGGAAGTTTGTTTTCCATGCATAACGTGAAGGCCGTCATGTCCATAACCTTAAGGTTTTTGGAGATACATTCCTGAAATGTAAGTGTGGCGAACTTCTTTGCAGTAGGATCCTTTTCAGGATCGGCAGTGTAAATACCGTCCACGCGCGTGCCTTTGAGGATCACATCAGCTTGTATTTCAATGGCTCTGAGGGAGCCGGCGGTGTCGGTTGTAAAATAGGGATTGCCTGTTCCGGCCCCAAAAATGACCACCCGGCCCTTCTCCAGATGCCTCATGGCCCTCCTGCGGATATATGGTTCGGCAATCTGTTCCATCTTGATGGCGCTCTGGAGACGGGTATATACCCCCACCTTCTCCAGCATGGCCTGCAGTGCCATCCCGTTGATCACGGTCGCCAGCATACCCATGTAATCCCCATGCGCTCTTTCGATGCCGGTGTCCTTCTCATTCATCCCGCGGTAGATGTTTCCACCACCAATGACAAGGGCTACCTGAACACCCATTTCTACGATCCCCTTGATGTCGCGGGCATATTGCTCGATTACCTTGGGATCCATGCCGAAGCTCTTATCCCCCATCAAAGATTCGCCCGATAGTTTTAGCAGGATACGTTTATACTTTGGAAGCATGGATCTCGGATATTTTATATTCTAATGATTAACCAAGGGCTACTCTTTGGAAGGCAGTCACTTTCAGGGTGCCGTCAACAGACTTAAGGTAATCCGCTACGCTTTTCCCTCCGTCCTTCACATATACCTGAGCGAGCAGGGTTTGTTCCTTGAAAAAGGCGTTCAGCTTGCCATCAGCGATCTTGGAGATCATCTCGGCAGGTTTACCAGCCATCTTCGGGTCGGCCTTGATCTGTTCAGTAACGATATCTCTTTCGCGGTCAATGGTTGCCTCGGGAACGCTGTCTGAGTCAACGGCTATCGGATTCATTGCAGCGATTTGCATAGCAATGTCCTTGCCGGCATCGGACACTTCCTTATTGAACCCAACGAGAACGCCGATCCTGTTCGCTCCATGAATATAGGACGAAACAAAGGGAGCGTCGAGTCTTTGGAACTTCGTGATTCCGATCTTCTCCCCAATGCTGGCGAGTTTGTCATTAACCAGGTCGGAAATTTTTGCCCCGTTGATGGTGGAGCTGTTCAGCTCTTCGGCACTCTTTACGTTATTTTTTACCGCCGTGTCGCCGATGCTCTGAGCAAAGGCAACGAAATCGGCATTTTTACTTACGAAATCCGTTTCACAGCTTACGCAAAATGCGATGCCCGTTTTTTTGTCTGCACTGGTCCGTGCGATGACCACACCTTCCTTTGCTTCCCTGTCGCCACGAAGGGCTGCTACTTTGGCTCCCTTCTTTCTAAGCCAGTCGATCGCTGCCTCAAAATCTCCATTGGTTTCAGTGAGTGCCTTGCGGCAGTCCATCATCCCTGCGCCGGTTGCCTGGCGCAATTTATTGATATCAGCCGCTGTGATGGTTGCTGTTGACATTTCCATTAGTTTAAATTTGAACGAATGTGAACTCTCTGTTTATCTGCCTCCTCCTGGTCGGCGTGCTCCCCCGCCGCCCGGACCACCAGGTCTGCGCCGTGCGGGACCCCCGCCGGGTGCGCCGGGACCTGAACGTCCCCTGCCTGGAGCATTGCCGCCAGCCTGACGGCCACGGCCGCTTTCGGCCTCAGCTTCCGCCTGCAGGCGTTCTGCCCTTCTTTCATTTTCATCCTGTGTAGCATCGTCCACGTCTTCATCCTTGGCAGCCTGACGTTCTGCAAGACCTTCAGCGATGGCGGCGGTGATGTACTGGGTGATTATGGCGATAGATTTTGTAGCGTCGTCGTTCCCGGGAATGGCAAAGTCAACCTTGTTGGGATCACAGTTGGTATCCACGATGCCAAAGGTGAGGATGCCGAGGCGTTTGGCTTCAGCCAGCGCGATGTGCTCATGTCCGATGTCGATGATGAACAGCGCTGCCGGAACACGACCCAACTGGGAGATGCCACCAAGCACCTTGTCCATCTTGTCGCGGTCGCGTTGCAACTGGAGGCGTTCCTTTTTGGTCAGACTTTCCGCGCTGCCGTCACCGAGCATCTTATCGATGCTTTGCATTTTCTTCACGCTCTTGCGCACGGTGTTGAAATTGGTAAGCATACCACCCAGCCACCGTTCGGTCGCGAAGGGCATGTTCACCTGGCGGGCACATTCCGTCACGATTTCCTTGGCCTGTTTCTTTGTGCCCACGTACATGATCTTCTTTCCACTGCGGGCGATCTGTTTTAGCGCGGCCGCGGTTTCCTGGAGGTGTTCAGTGGTTTTATTCAGATCAATTATATGAATGCCTTTCTTTTCGGCGAAAATATAAGGCAGCATTTTTGGGTTCCACTTCTTTCGCAGGTGACCAAAATGAACGCCTGCTTCGAGTAATTGCTGTTGCAATGAAGTGTTATTTTCCATTATTGTAGGTTGTAATTTGAAGGATAAAAATTAACGCTTGCTGAACTGGAAGCTTCTTCTCGCTTTCTTGTGACCGAATTTCTTACGTTCAACCGATCTTGGATCGCGGATCAGGCATCCCGCTGCTTTCAGCGCGGGGCGATATTCCGGGTTCAGTTCCACAAGCGCTCGGGCGATGCCCAGTTTCGCCGCTTCAGCTTGACCCTTGATCCCACCACCTGTAGCGTTGATCTTAACGTCATATTTATCAAGTGACTGGATGGTCCTTAAAGGAAGATCCACCTGATTCTGCAGGTATTGCAGGGAGAAATATTCCTTATAGGACTTGTCGTTCACTATTATATTACCCTGTCCTTTGGAAAGAAAGATCCGGGTTACGGCTTCCTTACGACGGCCAACGGCTGTTTTTTGCTTTTCCATGTATGCTTGGAATTAGAAGGTTAATGGTTGTGGTTTCTGTGCAGCGTGCTGATGTTTGTCATCGGCATACACGAATAATTTTTTGAACATTTTCCGGCCGAGACGATTCTTCGGTAACATGCCTTTAATGGCTCTTTCGATCACCGCCTCAGGGCGGCGGCCGAGCAGTTCCTTGGCAGTTTCAGCCTTCTGGCCACCGGGATATCCTGAAAACGTCAGGTATTCCTTGTCTTCCAGTTTGTTGCCGGTAAACTTAACCTTGCTCGCATTTATAACAATAACATAGTCTCCGCAATCAACATGCGGAGTGTAATAGACCTTTGTCTTCCCCTTAAGGACAGCAGCGATCTTGGCGCACATACGTCCTACGGTTTGATTGGTACCATCCACAACATGCCAGCTGTGTTTAACGGTAGCCGCGTTCGCGTGCTTCGTGGTAAAATGTAATTTGCTCATTGATGTTTTTTTGATTTCTCCGCCAACCCGGGGAAGAAATGAATTTAAAATTGAGGCGCGAAGCTAGGAACTTAGTTTGTAAATTGCGCTTTCCGGGAGATTTATTTTTTATCCCACCCTTGCAATTGATTGATTTTCAATGAAAATTTTGCACGGAAATTAAAAATGAAAAATTAGAAATCAAAAGTGCCACAGGAATTTCAGGTTCACTGCGGCAGTCAATCTTCAGTTTCGGTCTCCAGCGGCCTGTTTCAACAATCTGTTTACGTTTAAACGGTAAGCATTATAGAATTTTTAATTTTTAATTTTTGATTTTTAATTTCTCACTCCCTGCAATGTTGAAAAAGTTAATACTCGCCCTGTTACTCGGGTTTCTTCTTGGTACCGGGATTGTATTTCTCCTCATCCCGGGAACACTTACCGTCATCTCTCTGCGTACAATTGCCACTTCAATGCCGGGAACCTACCGCTTTCTGGCCAACGATTCGTCCTGGAGGTACAGACTCAGCTGCGAGGGAACCAGGCTGACCATATCGCGAAAAATACCCTCAGCCCTGCAGATCACTAATGCGACCCCGTTGACTGAGGAAGTCACCACACTGCTCCTGCTGCAATCGCATCCGGATTCCATCCGCCTTAAATGGGAGACACGCTACCGGGCGGGGCTCGATCCTTTCCAGCGGATCATCAATTACCGCAAAGCGGTAAAATTTAAGGCCTGCATGAACAGCATATTGGAAACCGCGGATGATTACCTCCGGCACAATGAGCACCTTTACGGCTTCCGTGTCTCACGGACAACACTAACCGATACCTTCCTGGTGGCGGTCAGGTTTGAAACGCGGAACTACCCGGAAACCAAAACCATCTATTCACGAATAGACCAGATCAAAAATTATCTTGCTGCTTCCGGCGCCCGGGAAATGAATGATCCGATGCTGAACATTGCCAGCAATGAAGATGGTTCCAAAACGGTGACTGTCGGCATTGCAACAAACAGGCAGGTAAATGATTCGGGTATCTTCGTCACCAAACGCCTCGCGCAGTATAAGAACCGCACATTGACAACACTCGTGACCGGAAACCATAAGGCAGTGGAAGAAGGCCTTCACGCAATTCAACAATATATGGAAGATTATCACCTGACCAGCCCGACCGTTCACTTTGAATTGCTCATCACCGATCGCAGAAAAGAAAAGGATGCATCCAAATGGGTAACGAGGATTTTTTATCCGATTGTGTGATTTTTCACGCATTCACGCAAAGGCCTTGTAGTTATTTTCAATTGCGATGAGTTCAGCGCAAAGTCGCAGGAAAGACCGGCTTTCCTGGCGGCTTTGCGTCTGCCGAAGGCAGATTTGCGCTTTGGCGTGAAATAATTATTTAAAGAACCTCAATACCCGCAAACTATCATTATTATTCGCCTGTAGCAGCGCTGGCTTGCCCCCTACGGTGATGTTCAGCAGGTGCCTGGCCTGGCCTTTCAGCGTCACACCCTTCACCTGTGTCGCCCGAAAATTTCCCTGGCCATTATTGATCAGCAGGGTTCCAAGGTCAGCATCGTAACGTCCCATTTCGATGTTGTTCTCATAATAATTTCCCGCAAGCAATATATCCGGCCACTTGTCATGATTCGCGTCCACAATTACAGCATCACGGCAGGGACTCAACTGAGCCTCCCATGGCAGCGCCTGAACCTCGAACTGCAGATTACCCTTGTTGATCAGCACTGCGCTGGAAAAGAAATCTGCAGTAAGTAATTCAGACTTCTCCAGTTTTTCGGGATCGATGATGTCATCAAGTGTTGCCTTAGCGAAGTCCTTGGCGTACAAAAATTTCTTGCGAAGAATCGGGATCTGTCTTTCCATTTCCGACTTGTTGGCAAAGGGAATCTCCTTACCCTGCACATAGTATGTCAGCACCTGCTCCTTCTTGCCGTTGCCATCAAAATCATTGTAATACAGACGCACAGGTTCTTTTGCCGATGCCTTCAGCCTGCTATTCAACCCCAGGTTGCCCGCGATGAAATCCAGATTGCCATCCCCATTCACATCACAGGGAAGTATGAAATTCCACCATCCCTGCTGAGAACAAAGCACGGTTTTCTCAAACCTTCCATTCTTGTTTATATACGCGTCGATCGTTCCCCATTCACCGCAAATCACCAGGTCATTTTTATTGTCTTTATTCAGATCAACCCATTTGGCATCAGTGACGAAGCCTGCGTCACTGAGACCGGGAGCAACCGAATTGGTCACCACATTGAACTTTCCGGTACCATCGTTTTGCAGTAGGTACGACAAAGGCTTCTTCCCATATTGCCAGGGCACAGCCCTGGCCGCCAGGAAAAGATCAGCCGACCCGTCTCCGTTAAAATCATCGGCCGTGATTCGCGAAGCAGAAGCAAAACAAGTGTCGAAGGCGTCCTGGCGCCTGGTGAGATGACCCTGCCCATCGTTCAGGTAGAGCCTGGGCAACAAATGCCGGTCGCGGCCATAATATTCGTTGCCGGCACTGGCTACCACCAGGTCGGGAAAACTGTCGCGGTTTACATCAACCCAAACCGCGTCAACGTCTTCGAAGTTACTGTCGGCAACCAACGCGGGCTGGTCCAGCATTCGGAATTTCCCGGATGCCTCCTGCAGGTAAACACTGCTGCGTTTGCCTTTTGATGACCCAAGAAAAAAATCCTCCAGCCCATCCCTGTTCACATCAGCCTTGGCGAGTGCCGGTCCTTCCGTTGACACCATATGTGGTATCAGCGGCTCACGGTCAAATTCAGCAAAGGAATTCTCCTGGTGCTTCAGAGCCAGGTTTGTCGATTTCGTAATGTCTTCCAGGGAATCCACGGAAGGGTCCGCAGCCAACTTCAGCCAGTTGAAATTAAATGCCGGCAGGCCTTGTTGATACCGAAGATGAATCGACGAACTGTCAGGGTTCATCGCAATCCTTTGATAACTGTTGTCGGGCCAGACCAACAATACAGAGTCTGGTGCCTGGCCTTCCAAACCAATCAGCAATGGGCTTTCGGAGCTGGAAAGAAACCCATGCACGGGGTTCTTCTCATAGGTGCGCCTGGCATTCTTTTCAAAAACTACCACCCTTGCCCCAACGGCGTTCCGGTTTTTCTCCGGTCCCTCCAGGTGCAAACTCATGAACTTCTGCGTGGCACTATCGTTAGCGGTGTTGCGATAAAGTAAGGCTGCAGCATCAATGTTGTTTACTACGATGTCGAGGTCGCCGTCATTGTCAAAATCAGCATAAACAGCGCCATTAGAATAGGTACCCTTGTCGTGGCCGATATGGTCCTTGAGGTCGGTGAATTTTAAGTCGCCGGCGTTTTTATAAAATTTATTGGGGATCCTGATCTGTGGAAATTTATCGATAAGCACCTGGTCTTTTTCATCCAGTTTGTTGTCCCTGATCTTCTGTTGGATCTCCTGGTCGGAAATATAATTGATGTAATCGATGTCATTCATCCGCTTGGGTATCCCGTTCGAAACGAAGAGGTCCTTCAGTCCGTCATTGTCGAAGTCGACCCACAACGGTGCCCAGCTCCAGTCCGTTGCAGCCACGCCCGAATAAAGACCCAGTTCACTGAAATTGCCATTGCCCCTGTTGAACTGCAGATTGTTGCGGGTGTACTGGTAATTATATCCATAGCTGATCTTCAGGAAGAATATGTCGTAGTCGTCCTCGCCCAGGGAGCGTTTGAGGATATAAGGATCTTCGGGCAGCATGTCGGCGGATATGATGTCAGGCAGGCCATCGTTGTTCACGTCGGCGGCATCTACTCCCATGGTAAACTGACTGGTGTGCATTACCTGGTGGATGTCATCAATAAAAGTTCCGTTCTTCTGATTGATATAGAGATAATCGTTCTCGTGAAAATCGTTGCCAATATACAAGTCGGGATAGCCATCGTTGTTGATGTCGCTAACTACCACGCCGAGACCATACCCAATTGCGGTACTGTTGATGCCGGAAGATTTTGTTGCATCAGAAAAATGAGCGCCGTCGTTCCGGAATAATTTGCTACCCGTGGTGGGATGAGTAGTCCCAATAAATTCATTCCTCGCCCGGAAGGTGCCATTCTCGTGAACCGAATGATTGAGTAGGAAAAGATCAAGGTCGCCGTCCTTGTCATAATCCAGGAACGCGGCCTGACTGCCAAACCCTGAGAAGTCAACGCCATATTCTCTCGCCATGTCTTTATATACGGGGATTTTCTCCGCGTTCAGTCCCTGGCAGATGAGGAACTGGTTTTTGCTGTTTAGGCTGCGGTACTTTCCTACTCTGCAGATATAAATATCCAGCAGGCCATCATTATTGATGTCGACAACCGAAACGCCCGTATTCCAGGCATGGTCGTCGGGAACACCTGCGGTTTTGGTTACATCCCTGAATCTGAGTTTGCCTTCGTTGAGGTAAAGTGTATTCGATCCCTGGTTGGAAGCAAAGAATAGATCGATAAGTCCATCGTTATTGAAGTCTCCTGCTCCCAGTCCGGCACCATTGTAAAAATACATGTACTTAAAAAGGTTCAGCGAATCCGTTGACTCAAGGCGGTTTGTAAAGTCCAGACCCGTGACTTCATTATCCATTACCTCAAACAATTCCTTTTCATCTTTCTTTTCTTTGCATGCAAACAGCAATAGAGCCAAAAGGAAGCAAAACAGCCCTGGTTGCGGGTTGCCAAAATGCAGGCTGGCGATCCAAGATATAGGCTTCCTCATTACTAATTCCTGATACTGAACATTTTTGGAAAATCATCATTCCTCAAAAAGATCAGCAACTTTTTCTTTCCATTACTGACCAGTTTGATATCTCTAACCTCTCCGTTGATATTCAGGTTGCTTTGCGAAGGTGTCGAATTGGAAAAGCCATTGTGGCCGTCATTCAGGAATACATCACCGAAAGATGCGTCGAGCTTCTGCAATTGAGGAGGGAAGCCCGATTTGTTTCCACCAGTGATAATGTCGGTTCGTCCATCATTATTCACATCCAGGCAGAGCACGGCATTCACCGACGACAGCTGCGCGCGAACGGGCAATTTTTGAATAGTAAATTTGCCCTTTCCATCTCCGTAGGCGATAATTGAACTGGAGTAATTGAATTCTTTGACCACTCCCTTTTCGGTCATCTCTTTGGTAAAAAGGTCCTCTATGGATTTCAATGCGAAGTCGCTGTGCTTGAAGTTTTCTTTCTTGATGCCTGGAACCTGGTCCTGCAGATCGTTCTTCAGGAAAACGGGCTTGTCTTTTCCGTCGATCTTCCTGGTGAGTACCTTATCCGTTTCTCCATTCATGTCAAAATCAGCCATCCACAATTTCACCGGAGCGTCCTTTGTGGGGTGCAGGTAGAAGTTTTCTCCGATATTGCCAAGCACCAGGTCCATTTTACCATCGTCGTTAAGATCCGCTGCGCTGACACAATTCCAGAGTCCATTCATCCCATTTAGATTCGACTCCACCCTGTTGAATTTCCTGTTACTAAAACTGTAGATCCGCGGTTCCATCCATTCTCCGACAACGATCAGTTCTTTTGCGGAATCACCAAGCACATCGGCCCAGACGGCGCCTGTGATCATGCCTGCTTTGGACAGTTCCGGAATGGCAGTTTTTGTAACGTCCTCGAAATGTCCTTTTCCATCATTTTTCAGAATGAAGCTGGAGGGACTCGTCCCGTAATCGCGGGATGTGCAATGTCCTCCGATAAAAACATCCTGGTCGCCGTCATGGTCAAAATCATAGGCCGCGATAGCACCCACGTTCACACCTGTTGGGGGAAAGGCAGAGCCCTGCAATGAAAAGTTTCCTTTTCCATCATTGACCAGCAAACGGTTTTGCATTAGTCTGCTATAGGGTGGTTCATTGTTTCCTGCGGGAGACACAAGAAGATCCTGGTCTCCGTCGCCATCCGCATCGAAGAAAATTGAGGGGCCATCCTCAAATTCCATGAATTGGTAAAATACTCTCTGGTCCTGCTTCACGAACTTTCCCTTTGCTACCTGGAAATACAGTTGGCCGGGATATCCTTTTGTGCCACCGATATAAATGTCTTCGAATCCGTCATGATTCACATCGGCAACGGCGGCCCTTGGTCCTTCACGCGACAGCATTTCGGGAACATTCCTTTCGTAATAAAAATCGATGTAATCATCTTCCATGTGTTTTTCAAAAGGCGATGACACTGAATCGAGCAGGGAGAGATCAGTTCCTGGTGTATGAGCCGGAACAAAGTTTTCCGATTTATTCCTGTCGACAATTATTAGACTGTCAATAGCGGGGTTCAATAATCTTGTGCAGGTCCTGTCGGGCCAGGTGATAATAATCGAATCGATCTGTTTACTTTTTCCAATGCCAATTACCTGGCGATAATCCATGGATGACTGAAACCCCCGGCTGGGCATGAGCTCACGATAGAATGTCTGGTTTTTTCCATAAGCCGCAATCTTGCTGCCAATGGCGAATACATTGCCTTTGGTCCCGACGAGCTTAAGGGAGATGGAATGGTTTCCGTTTTGTTCCCTTGAATTATTTCTGTACACGAAGGCTTCCTGGTTCTCATTGTTCACGATGAGGTCGAGGTCGCCATCATTGTCAAGGTCTCCGTATGCGGCTCCGTTCGAAAAGGATTTCTCGCTGAGCCCCCACTCGTCGCCCGCGTCCTCGAAATGCAGTTTGCCGTCGTTGCGAAATGCTTTATTGGCGACCGCATTGATGGGAATATGTTTCAGTACTTCTTCTACATTATCTTTCTTGCGGGTGAGCACCATTTTCTGCACCACATCGTTTGCGAAGAAATTCATGAAATCAAGATTGGTGACGTCGCGGTTGACCCCATTGCATACGTAGAGGTCGTTGAAGCCGTCGTTGTCGGCATCGAAGATCAATGCGCCCCAACTCCAGTCGGTGGCGTCCACGCCACTGAAATTCGCGATCTCGGAGAAAGTGCCGTTGCCATTATTCAGCTGCATGCAGTTCTTCATAAACTGGTGGTAAAACCCCAGTTTGACCTTATTGCGATAGAGATCCACGTTGTCGAAAGCGCCGAGGGTTTTCAGGCGGTAGTCACCTTCGGGCAGCATGTCTGTTGTGAATATCTCAGGATAACCATCATTATTGATGTCGGCTATATCAGCGCCCATGGATGAGAAGCTGATCTGTTTCATACAGTTCTCCAGGTCATCCTTGAAGGTGCCGTCTTTCTGGTTCACGTATAGGTAATCCCTTTCATAAGAATCATTGGCGACATAAATATCAGGGTAGCCGTCATTGTTGATGTCGCCGACGGAGGCGCCCATCCCAAAACTCATCAGTGTGCCGTGGATGCCCGCCGCCTTCGTTACCTCAACAAATTTTCCATCATCATTCCGGTAAAGGTGGTCTCCTCCATCTCGCACAAATTCCTTCACCGGCCAGTCCTTTGCAAGGAGATCCCGTTTATTGGTGTATCCGAGGGTGTTTACGGGCATGGGGCTGTTTGCGATAATGAAGCAGTCCAGGTCGCCATCGAGATCGTAATCGAAGAAGGATGCCTGTGTGGCGTAGGAGGAGATGTCGAGGCCGTAGGATGCGGCGGACTCCGTAAAACTGAGGTTGCGGTTATTGATATAGAGTTTGTTCTTCCGGTTACCGTTATGCATGTTGCCGGAATTGCAGACATAAAGGTCAAGCCAACCGTCGTTGTTGATGTCGGCCATGACGATGCCGGTGCTCCACATACTGTCTTGCTTCATTCCACTTTTAGCAGTGATGTCTTCGAACTGCAGATTGCCCTTATTCAGGTAGAGTTTGTTCTCTCCCATGTTAGAAGTCATCAGTACATCGGCCAGGCCATCATTGTTGATGTCTCCGATGCCCACGCCACCTCCATTATAGAAATTCCTGAAAAGAAAGCTATTGTTGAGTTCCTGGTCAGCTACAGCATTATTGAACTGAATGCCCGAGTTCCTGACGAGTTGGAACAAATGAGGTTGATCGGATTTGTTTTCCCGGCACGACACAGTGGCAATCATCACTATCATTGAGCAGGCCAGTACAGCAGGCAATGATCTACGCTTCATCAATTGTAAGTAGGATATATATAAAAAGGTAAAGGTCATTATTCTCATAATGACCTTTACAAGATAAACTAAACTTTATGATCAGTACCCGGGGTTTTGAACCAGGTTGGGATTAGCGAGTAATTCGTCAGGAGCAATTGGATAAAGCAGGTTGCGTGAATCAGGATCTGCTTCTTTGAGGCCCCATGCTTTCAGGTACACTCCGAAACGAATAAGGTCCTGTCTTCTCCAGCTTTCCCAGTACAATTCACGTCCTCTTTCTGCAAGGAGGGTATTGGGGTCGTTGACGTTCGATTCATTAACAAGAGTAAGACTTGCCATGGGTGCAGCACCTCTGGTAGCACGTAAATCATTAACCATTGTCAGTGCGCCTCCATCATCTCCTGACCTTGCTTTGGCCTCTGCCACCATGAGCATCACATCAGCGTAACGGAAGATCTGCAACTGATTATGCTGGTTACCTCCGGAATAGGCACTGTAATCGGGTGGATATTTTATGACGCGGATACCGGCAACTTCAAGCCTGTTCTTGTCGGTTTCAATCAGTTTTACATCAGGAGTGAATGCCAGGTCATTACCCTGTCTGTCCTTCATATTCGTTCCGTCGGCATTTTTCTGTGTACCTACCAGGAAACCAACTTTCAGACCTGATACATCAGTGACTCCGGCGTAGTCGGTACCTCCAACGCGGCTGTCGCCTGCTTCGAAAGTATTATAAAAGTCTGCAAGGGAAGTGAACCCGTTCCATCCCGCGTTGGGTGCTTCGTTTTTGAACGAGTTGTAGTGGAGGGTCATCATCCAGCGGGCATTGACACCACCGCTGCTTCTTCCCTCTGCATTATTTGCTGCGCCGGTATTTGGCCAGCCAAATATCATTTCCGTTGAGGTGGTTGCATTGGTGGGGCCAAAATTGTCGAAATAATTAGGTGTAAGGGTATAATTTCCACCATCGATGATCTGGTTGCCCAGTTCGATAACCCTTGCCATATCAGCATTGTCAAAAGCCGGTGCTTCCCTGTTCAACCAGGCGCCCTTATTCAAAAGGACTTTCATCAACAGGAATCTAGCAGCATCGGGGCTGGCCTTATATGGTGCATTTGAAGGCGGGAGAACGCCAATAACTTCTTCCAGGTTGGCAATCATCTGGGTGATGGCATCTGCAGGTTGTAGCACTTCCGAGGCCTCAATAGAATTGTAATCTGCTTCGCTACGCACTGGTACCTGGCCCCAAAGGTCCAGGTAATAAAACATGGAAAGTGTTTTTAGAAACAAGGCTTCGGCCCTTTGTTCAGCTGTTGGATTGAAAGCGAGAACAGTAACAGCCGAACTCTGCAAGGCGCCAAGACCGTTGAAAACTGATTTGAACTGACCATGTATCGGGGTCCAGGTGTGTGCGTGAAGTACGCGCCATACGCCATTGTCATCCCAGTCACCACCGCGAACGGGAATCAGCGCTTCATCGGTTGTTGTTTCCTGAAGAGAAAACATCAGGTCCTGGCTGTGCATCAAACCGTTCATGGAATTGTATGAAGAGTTCAACAGACCGGCGATATCGCCACCACCCTCTGAAGGTTGCAGGATGATGGAATCATTGAGTTTCTGATCAAGCTTAGTACACCCGGTACTAAGAATAATCGCTGCAATCGTTATATATCTGAATTTCATGATGAAAGTTTATTATCTAGGGTTAAAGTGAGAAGTTAAGTCCTAACAGGAAGGTCCTTTGTGTAGGGAAACCGATATAATCGATACCCAGTGACGGAACTCCGTTTAGTTGCTTATCTACGTTAACTTCCGGATCAAATCCATTGTATTTAGTAATCACGAACAGGTTGTTTGCGGCAACATATACTCCAAAGTTTTTGATGACGCTGCCAATATCACCTACGTTGTAACGGACGGTGGCATTGTGAATTTTGAAATAATTGCCTTTCTCCATAAACCTGGTGGAGGTACTGATTGGATTGGAGACGCTTTCTCCTGAATTCACCAGGGTACCACTAATATTTCTACCGCCAATGATATTTGAGATATTCAATACGCTCATCAGGGTATTATTATACAGATAGTTTCCGTATGCACCATGACCACCGATACTCAATGCGAACTTCTTATAGCTCAACTCAGTGTTGAGACCCAGGTAAGTGCTTGGGTTGGGATCACCGGCATAGTCAGGCGCCTGTGAGTAGATGCCTATACCGTCCTTGTCAAATCCCTGAAACTCGGGAAGGAAATAAACGTTGAGCGGTTGATTGTGGGCGATCGCCTGCGCATAAGCACCAGATGTACCCTGGCCATGAAGTGCACCAGTCAGGATCAGCGGGTATTTGCCGGCGGCGGGATAAACGAACTTGTTCTTCAGGAAGGTCAGGTTTCCATTAAGATTCCAGGTGAAATTTTCAGTCTTGATAATGTCAGCACCGAGGGTGATTTCGACACCTTTATTTTCAACTTTTGCTCCATCAAGGTTAAAGAAGATACTTGCACCTCCTGGTGGCTGTGGTTGAGCAGCAACTTTCAATACAACAGGATCGTTCGTTGTCTTATTAAAATAATCCACTGTTCCGTATATCCTGTTGTTGAGGACCGCGAAATCGATACCGAAATTGTAGGAGCTTACAGTTTCCCAAACCAGGTTGGGATTGGCATTGTGTACTGTCGAAGGGTTATTGTAGCCGTTCTCTCTGCGTACCCCTAATGAGGCATCAGCACTGAATTCCTGGTTACCCGTCTGGCCATAACCTGCTCTAAGCTTAAGTGACTGGAAGAAGTTTACATCCTTCATGAAGTCTTCCTTGTCGATGTTCCAGGCTGCGGCTACTGAAGGAAAGTAGGCATATTTGTTATTTGAACCGAATTTGTTGGAGCCGTCGCCGCGGATCGTAGCGGTCAGCAGATACTTGTCTTTAAGATTTGCAGTAACCCTTGCAAACACACTCTGAATCTCAACTGTGGGATCTTTTCCAGCGAAGCTGTTCAGGTTCGCCCTGTTGGCCGCATCAAGGTTGTCATAATAGTGCCTGCTGTCACGGGTTGCCTCTGTAAGATTGTATTTGTAATCAAAAGCGAAACTTCCGTTTCCTTCGTAATCGGTTGTCCAGTATTCATAACCGGCGAGAGCGCTAAGGTTAAAATCGTTGGAGAGGTCTTTATTAAAATTAAGCGTGTGTGTGAGGGTAGTGGAGGAGAGTTTGTTGGATGCAAATGCAGCTTCACCCTTACCCGCGGTATTACCTGTTCCCTGGAGCCAGCCCTGAACTTCAGCCTTACGACTGCCTGCACTATAATTCACACCATAAAGTAATTTGTATTCCAGCCAGCTGGTGAACTTGTAACCCACGCTGAAATTGGCGAGCACGGTAGTTATATTCGCAAAGTCATTGTATGCATCAGAAAGTGCAATTGGGTTGATCTGGCCACTTGGGTTAGTCTGGTTGTAGGTGCCATCCGCCCTCTTAAGCGAAAGGGTCGGGTTCCAGATTAGTCCAAGAGAAATAAGGCTACCATTGCTGCCAGAGTTCTGGGCGATGGGTGCAATGCTTTCTTCCACATTGGCAACAGATGCATTGAAATCAACACTCAGTTTGTCATCGAGGAATCTGTACTGACCATTAAAATTTCCTACATACTTCTTGAGACCAGTTTTCGCAAGGATACCCTGTTGGTCTCCCATGAAAAAAGAAGCCCTGTATTTGCCATTCTGACCACCTCCGCCAATAGCGAACGAATAGTTCTGTGTGATTGCTGGTTTTCTGATCAGTTCGTCCAAAGCATTCACGTGGCTGCCCGAATCACTTACCGGAGCACCGAACTTCGCCAGGGCAGCCCTGTAACCATCGGCATCAAGCACATCAACCTTCCTCATGATATCACCAATACCAACCGTTGCATTTACGTCTACTCTTGCAGGACCGCTAACACCTTTTTTAGTGGTGATGAGTACCACGCCATTTGCGCCTCTTGAACCGTAGATGGCCGAAGCGGAGGCGTCTTTAAGTATGTCGATTTGAGCTATTTCGTTGGGGTTGATAAACGTCAGCGGATCAGATGGGGGGCTTTGTCCTACAGCGCTGTTGAACCCTGGTTTAGCAGACCTGCCATCAAGTGGAATACCGTCCACTACATATAATGGGTTGTTGCCTGAACGAATAGAGTTGTTTCCCCTGATCCTCACAATGGTCACTGCGCCGGGCTGGCCACTTGAATTCGTGATCTGGACACCGGGTGCCTTACCCTGCAGTAATTGCTCGGGCGAGTTGATCTGACCGGTGTTGAATTGTTTCGCACCAATGGAAGACACAGAGCCTGTAAGGTCTCTTTTTCTGACAGTTCCATAACCTACTACAACCACCTCGTTGAGGTCGTTGCTGGTGGCCTGTGTTAGTGTTACAGTAATGGGGCCGCTGCCAATGGCCATCTCCTGTGTTGCGAACCCTACATAAGAGATCACGAGGGTTTTTGCACTGGGTGGCACATTAATGCTGAATGTACCTGTTGGGCTCGTGTTTGTTCCCGTGTTGGTGCCCTTAACGGCAACAGACGCGCCTGCTATACCCGCGCCATCTTTGTCGCGAACTGTACCGGAGACTGTCTTATTTTGGGCAAAAACTGAGGTGGATAATAGAATGGCCAAGCTTAGTATAACCAGCCTGACACTTGAGTTTTGTCTCATAGCGCAATCGTTATTTAGTAATTTTCGGAGTTAGAAACTATGTGTATATCCTACACAATGATAAATAAATTTTTGATTCTAAAAAGAAAAATTAAAAAACTTATTCGGTTAGTAAGACAGATCAATGGATCGTAAAGCTGCTGGATGGTACTACTTTATTTTAATTGAGTTAGGGTGGCCTTACTAACGGGAAGGAGTGGGTCGAATCCGGTCGGGTCAGATTTCATATTAAATTGATATGATGCCTACCAGGAATCCTCGGTTACCCTTCATGGAAAGGAAAGCGCATCGTTAGTGATTCTCGGGATGGGTCTGACGTCCCTGGGGTGGCACGGACGCATTATGCCTATAGAGTCGGCCAGGGCGATGCGCCACATCGGCTTCCAGCTCGTCGATGTCCACCAGCCAGTCCATCAGAAAGAACTTCTTCCTGAAATTCCGGCGGTCCATCTTGATATTGAGGATGGCTTCGTAAAGGCTCTGGAGCTGGCGAAGCGAGAACTTTTCAGGGAGGAGGTTGAAAACTATGGGACGCTCCTGTATCTGTTCCCTCAGTCGCTCCAGGCAGGTCTGTAATATAATATTATGGTCAAAGGCCAGGGCCGGGATCTCTTTTACGGTATGCCAGTGCAGTTCATTGTGGGAGAGCTGGAGTTGGTGGTCATTGACATTGACAAGAGAATAGAAAGCCGTTGAGATCACCCTGCCTCCCGGGTGCCGGTTGATGGCGCTGAAGGTATGAACCTGTTCGAGGTAAACATCGCTTAGCCCTGTGCGTTGTTTGAGAACACGGTAGGAGGCCGACTCAAGTTCTTCAGTTGGAAGCACCAGGTCACCTAGCAAAGTCCATTGGTCCTTAAAGATCTCCAGGTCTGATTTGATGAGCAGCACTTTGAGTTCATTCTCTGAAAACCCGAAAATTACGCAGTCGATAGAAACCAGGGCTTTGAGAAAATCGATGCCGGGGGAAGACGGCGAAAGAAGGTTCTGGCCAGCAATCATTGACATATTGTAAAAATAGATTCTTTAACTAAATTTCCGGTATGTATTCGAAAGAACAGATCAGGACTTTAGAAAAAGTAACCAAATCATTTCTCGCGGCCACAGTAAAGGGAGAGAGCAAGATAGCGGTTAATGACATTGAAAAACTGAGAGATGTATTGCGGTTTCACGAGTACCGGTATTACATAGAAAATGATCCTTTGGTCGCCGATTTTGAGTATGATCAACTCTTTAAGGCGCTGGAAAAAATGGAGGCAGGCGACCCTTCTCTGATCCGTCCCGATTCGCCCACACAGCGTGTTGCAACCCAGCTGACCAAGGCTTTTTATAGTGTGCCGCACCTGGTGCCGATGTTGTCGTTAGATAATTCCTACAACGAAGACGACCTCCTCGACTGGGACAGGAAGGCAAGAGAGGCTGCGAAGCTGGACACTATTGAATATTGTGTTGAACCGAAGTTTGACGGGGCGAGCATTTCTATTATATATGAGAACGATCATTTACTTCGCGGAGTAACTCGCGGTGATGGAGTCGAGGGCGATGACATAACAGTGAATATAAAACAGGTTGGTTCGGTGCCATTGTCGGCCGCCTTTGCCAAATATGGCATTCAAACCATCGAGATCAGGGGCGAGGTGATGATGAGCAAGTCGAATTTCAAAAAATACAATGAGTGGCTGGTGGAACAGGGCAATGCACCCCTGGCGAATCCGAGGAATGCTGCGGCAGGGTCCTTACGGATCAAGGATTCCCGGGAGGTAAAAAGGAGAAACCTGCAGGCCATATTATATCATATCAGCTATATCCAAAGCGAAGGCAAACATCCCACTCACGAAGTGGACACGCATTCAGGATCTCTGAGCTTACTTTGGAAGCTGGGTTTCAAGACGCCGGAAAAAGAAAAAAGAGTGTTAAAAGGGATAAGGAAGGTGATTGAATATTGCAATGAATTTGAGGCGGGCAGGGATGAGTTACCTTATGAGATTGATGGCATGGTGATCAAGGTGAATGACCTTGCCTTGCAGGACAAACTAGGTATGACGTCACATCACCCACGCTGGGCGATGGCCTTCAAGTTCAGAGCAAGGCAGGGCACTAGTAAACTCAATGCCGTGGAATTCCAGGTAGGCCGTACGGGTTCGATTACGCCGGTAGCCAAGATTGAGCCAGTCCCCATCGGCGGGGTGACCGTAACCTCTGTGTCGTTGTTCAACGAAGAAAACATCGCAGACAAAGACCTCAGGCTTGGGGACACGATACTGGTGGAAAGGGCGGGGGACGTGATTCCGTACATAGTGAAATCATTTTCGGATAGCCGAACGGGTAAGGAAAAGAAGATCGTCTTTCCAAAGAAATGCCCGGTCTGTAACGACCCCCTGGTAAAACCTGAGGAAGAGGCAGTGTGGAGGTGTGTCAATATCAACTGTGCGGCACAGGTAGTTGAAAGGATCATCCATTTTGGCTCCAAGGATGCGATGGATATCAGGGGTTTTGGTGACGCGCTGATCAGGAAATTCTATACGCTGGGTTACCTTCAAGACATCCCCGGCATTTACAGACTGCCTTTCGACAAGATCGGACAGATGGAAGGATTTGGGGAAAAAAGTATCAGCAATTTATCTGCCGCCATAGAAAAATCCAGAACGCAGCCCCTGCACCGGCTGATTTTTGCTCTCGGTATCAGATATGTGGGGGAAACTACCGCCAAGGTGCTTGCCAACTCGGTCCATCATATTAATGAGTTCAATAAATTCAATGTTGATCAGCTGCTTGAACTGGAGGATGTTGGTCCGAAAGTTGCCTTGAGTATATTTCAGTTCTTTAACAATAATGACAACCTGAAAATGCTTTCCCAGTTAGAGGCATTGGGAGTCACCCTTGCGAATACACGCAAACAGCAACGAGCCTCAGGCAGGCTGGAGGGGCTTACTTTTTTGTTCACCGGCACCTTGCCCACGCTTAAACGCGCGACTGCAGAGGAAATGGTGGAACAGAATGGTGGCAAGCTTCTTGGAAGTGTGAGCAGTAAGCTAAATTACCTGGTTGCAGGTGAGGACGCCGGCTCTAAACTGGAAAAAGCAAAAAAAATTGGCACGGTTCGGGTAATTTCTGAAAGTGAATTTCTCAGACTGATATAAAAGTGAGCATATTCATCCCCGTTATCTACCGTGATCATTTTGTAAAATCTTATAAACTAGACTACCAATGAAAAAAATTACAGGTGAAACTTGGAAACCACTGCAATTTTCCGGATGGAAACACCTTCGTAAAAAATATGCGCTTTCTTCACAAGGAAGGATTGCCAGTTATAATGAAGACATACAGGAAGATGGAAAACTACTCCAGGGATCCCTCACCACTGGTTATCGTACGTTGAACCTTCATCGTCCGGGCGATAATGGGACGCTTTATATCCACAGGGAGATCGCCCGGTTGTTTTTAAAGAAACCAACTGCGAAGGCGCGTTACGTGATCCACGTAAATCACAATAAGCTTGACAATTCGGTAAAAAACCTGCGTTGGGCCACCCTGGAAGAAATGATTGCGCACCAGCAGAAGAGTCCCGCTAAAATTGCCTATAAGAAAGTGCAGGCTAACCGGAGTGAGGGTCTTAAGCTAAACGCCACTCAGGTACGAAGTATAAAGAAGATGCTGGATGATAGCAGGCGGAAACTGACCATAAAGAAACTGGCGGAAAAGTTTGGAGTTAGTGAGATGACGATGTACCGGATCAAGAGCGGTGAGAACTGGTCGAGGATATAAACTTAAGGGTAAAAGAAAGCTTAAAACTAAGTATCTGAATGCAGGTTTAACAATCCGCATTCACGGTTATCTCCTTAGTTTTAAGCTTTAATTTTTTCACACCAGTCGATTCGCATGACAGTACTCTGCAATCTGCACGGCATTCGTGGCCGCGCCCTTGCGGAGGTTGTCACTCACAATCCACATATTCAGTGTATTCTCCTGGGTTTCATCCCTTCTTAGTCTTCCGACAAACACATCGTCTTTTTCGTGGGCGTCCATAGGCATGGGATAACGCTGGGCCGAAGGATCATCAACCACTTTCACTCCTGGGGCGGCTTCAAGAAGATCACGAACCTCCTGCAGGTCGAAGTCGTTCAGGAATTCCACGTTTACGCTTTCACTGTGACCGCCAACTACGGGTATGCGAACGGTTGTTGAGGTGACCTTGATGGATTCATCTCTCATGATCTTTATCGTTTCGAGCACCATTTTCATCTCCTCCTTTGTGTATCCATTTTCGAGGAACACGTCGATCTGCGGAATAGCATTCAGGTCGATAGGATATTTATAAGCCATTGGATAGTCCCCGGATCCGTTGGCGACCGCCCGATTCCTCTCCCCCATCAACTGGTCAACCGCTTTTTTACCGGTGCCCGTCACACTCTGATAGGTCGACACGACGATTCTCTTTATCTTATATTTTTTGTGAAGCGGGTTAAGGGCAACCACCATCTGGATGGTAGAGCAATTGGGGTTGGCGATGATCTTGTCCTCACGGGTGAGGCTATCCGCATTGATTTCAGGAACGATAAGTTTCTTGGAGGGGTCCATTCTCCAGGCGGAGGAGTTGTCAATTACAGTGATGCCTGCTTCGGCGAACTTAGGTGCCCATTCCAGGGAGGTGCCGCCACCAGCAGAGAAGATCGCGATGGCAGGTTTGGCTTTGATGCCGTCCTGCATGGACACCACAGCATAAGGTTTTCCTTTAAAAAATACTTCTTTGCCTATTGAACGTTCTGAGGCCACGGGTATGAGTTCCGTGACGGGAAAATTTCTTTCGGCTAATACCTGTAACATTTTGGTGCCTACCAGACCTGTGGCACCAACAACTGCGACTTTCATGGATCCTCCTTGTTCCTCGGTTGCGAGGTGTTTTGGTGATGAATAAAAATAAAAAGGCCTTCCTGATGGAAGGCCCTGCTATATTCTTTACATAAAGATACTAAGCGCCTTCCGCCGGGGATTCGGTCTTGATAGTCTTTATGAGTTTCATTGTCAACATGCGGGTTCAAAAGTAAAAGACAATTGGTATTGTACCAAATAATCCTTGTGATTTTCCATTTGGTTTGTGAGGTTTCCCTCAGTGGATAAGTTGTGGCCATGCGTAATATTGTTCATGCGGCTGTTGATAATCTTTGCGATACTGGTATCGAACTACAAATGCCAAAGTTTTACTGTGGAGGGCCTTTCAAAACGATGGAATGGAAATATTGAACTTATAATCACAGAGTTGTTATTCAACCCGGCGCCTGACGGCTTTGATTTCGTTGAGATCTATAACAAGGGTCTTGATGAAATAGACCTGAGTCAGCTGATGATTGGCAACAGGAACAGCACCGGAGATCCTGCTGCGCTTAGGCGGCTGGCCGACACGCCGACCCTGCTCAGCGGTGGGCAGTATTGTATTGTTACTGCCAATCTCAGGTGGGTGGGTCAGCATTACCGGGTCGCCGCTGAGTCTATAGCCTGCGATCTTCCATCCCTGCCGTCATGGCCCGATGACGAAGGCACCGTTTTGGTGATGAACAGTATTGATAGTAGCATTATTGATGAATTGCATTATAATAAGGACTGGCATTTTTCCTTACTCTCGGATCCCGAGGGCGTGAGTCTGGAACGGATAAGTGTTACCGGCGTTACGCAGGATCCAAATAACTGGACTTCGGCATCTGCATCGGCGGGTTATGCGACTCCGGGGGCAGAAAATTCGCAAAGGCGGGATCTTTCCTCAATGCATGGCGAGATCTCTGTGACACCGGATGTATTCACTCCTGATGGTGATGGCATGGATGATTATCTGCTTGTCGGCTATCGGATCCAGGAGACAGGGGCCGTGGCCAATGGGACAATATACGATGCCTCGGGAAGGCTTGTAAGACACCTGGTGCGCAATGAGTTGCTGGGGAGCAGGGGGCAGTTTAAATGGGATGGACTGGACAACAACCGGAAAGCCATTGCCGCGGGATTGTACGTGTTAGTGATGGACATCTTCACCGACAAAGGACGGAAAATGAAATTCAAGAAAGCGGTTGTGGTGGGGCGAATTAAAAATTAAATGATTACTCGCAAAGCCGCGGAGAAAGCGCAAAGTCGCAAAAAAATACGTATTCATTTTCTTGCGCCTTAGCGTCTGTCGAAGGCAGATTTGCGCCTTAGCGTGAAACCTTCGTTGCGCCTTAGCGTCTGCCGAAGGCAGATTTGCGCCTTAGCGTGAAATCCTCGTACTTACGCGCCTTGCATCCAGAATCGCTCAATACGGAATGCACGTGGTTCCACCCGATAGCATTTTTAATTTTTGATTTTTGATTTCTTCAGTCCTTCCACCGCATCGTGTTGATCAAATGTTTCATGTCCACTTCCAGGAAATCATTTACAATTCCCAGGGAGTCCGAGTTTGGAGTAGCATCAAAGTACAGCGCCCCCCGGAGAAAATGCTTCACCGAATCAGTAAGAAAGAATTGCCTGGCGGTAGCGGCGTTCCCACCGACCTTGAAAAATATCCCCGGAATCCCACTCGGAGTCCGGATCAGTGAGTCCCTGATAGCCGTCGCTTTGGAGCTGTGTTTGTAGGTAAGTTTGAAAGCGTCATCGATCAGCTTGCTGAATTCGTTATTCCTGATCTCCTTATAACTTATGTACACCTTGCCATTGAGGGAGGGAAATTCGATGTTTATCCAGTAGGGATTTTCGGGCTTCTCATCAAAGTAAGTCGTGTCCTGCACCACATTGGCATATACAGGGTATTCGAAGCTGAATGGATATCCCGGTTTGTCGAATAGCCGGTATTCATGCTTTGGAAAATCAATCCTGAAATACCCTTTCTGACGAATGGTGTAATCACTATTACAAGCCGCGAGCGCAATGAGTGCAGCAAAAAACAGGTATGTGAAGGCTTGCTTTTTCATTAGGAATTCACGGTGATCCTTATTTTCTTGAGGCGATTCCTGTCAACTTCTTCGATGGTGAATTCGAAATTGCCCACCGACAATTTATCATTCACTTTTGGAATTTCGCCAGCAACTTCCAGTAGAAGACCGGCAATGGAATCACTCTCACCCTTTACATCATTAAAAGTGTCCTGTGGCAGGCTCATAAGCGAACAGACTTCGCTGATCATGGTTCCGCCTTCAACGATGTACGTCTTCTCATCAATTTTCTTGTTGCCCTGCTCCTCCTCATCAAATTCATCATGGATATCCCCAATGATCTCTTCGAGGATATCTTCGAGCGTCACGATGCCACTGGTTCCGCCAAATTCATCAACCACGATCGCGAAGTGTATCCTGCGTCGCTGGAACTCCTTGAGCAGGTCTTCAATGTACTTCTGTTCATGAACGAAATAAGGTACACGCAGGATAGTATGCCAGTTGAAGTCGTCCGGCTCGTTGAGATAAAGTATCAGATCCTTCGTATGAATAATGCCTGCGATGTCATCGAGGCTGCTTTTGTATACCGGAAAACGCGAATAATGCAGGTCTTCCACACTCTGCTTAAGTTCTGCGAACGACAAATTGAAATCCACACCATGCACATCCAGCCGGGTACGCATGATCTGCTTTACCGTGATGTCACCAAATTTGTAGATGCCGGTGAGAATTCGTTGCTCTTCCTCTTCCTGGACGGTGGACTTGATCGCTTCCTCCAGCTGCTGCTGCGAACTGGCCCTCGACACCCGGCCACCAAAGAAGCGTTCGAGGTTGTCCGTAATGTTGATCAGGCGGGTAGCCATCTTGTTAAAGAGATAGTAGAGTATTTCAACAAGATAGGACGCCTCATAAGCGAAACGAAGGTTGTTCTGGGTGGCACGAACTTTCGGCAACACTTCACCAAACAGGACCAGCACCGAGGTGATCACGATCACCTTGACACCGATCACGATCAGCTTCTCCCACCAGAGCACCGAGTTTACCACGATGATCTGGTCGATCAATACATTGGAAAGGATGATCACGGCGATGTTCACCAGGCTGTTGGCGATCAGAAGGGCACCCATGAGTGTCTTCGGTTCCTCCAGCAGGTTGGCTATTCTTTTCCAGCCCGCATCCTGTTTTGTTTTCAGCAGGTTCACATCCTTGTAGGTCAGCGAGAAAAAAGCTATTTCCGCTCCGGAGATAAAGAAAGACAGTATCAGGAATATTATCACAGTGAGCGCCAGCATCACAGAAGCCTGTGTGTTCGCTACCAGAAGCAGGGGCTGGAAAATTTCACAAAATACAAAGGACTTTATCAGGTTCTCCAAAGCAAATGGTTTCTATAAGTCTTGATCGCCCTCTTCAACATGCCGGCAAAAATAAATTAATGATTTGTATTATGGTATTCAAATAAATTGGTCATGAGAAAAGAGTTCAGGAGGTGTGCATACGGAAATAGGTGACCATTAATCAGAATGGAAGATCCTGTGCCCCGTCTGGCATAGGTGGGATCTCTGTATTGAAACCTTCGGGCGCTTCGTGGTTCGAAGGGCCGGAAGACCCATGTACACCCTCAGTCCTTTTATCAAGCATGATCAGGTTGTCACCCACCACTTCAGTAGCAAATTTTTTGTTCCCTTCCTTGTCTTCCCAGCTCCTGGTCCGAAGACGACCTTCTATATAAACAAGGCTCCCTTTGTGAAGATATTTTTGAGCCAGTTCTGCGAGTCCTCTCCACAAAACGACTGTGTGCCATTCCGTTTGTGAGATTAGTTTTCCTGCGCGGTCCTTAAAGGTTTCGGTGGTTGCCAGTGGAAATTTCGCAACGGCAATATTTCCTTCAAGATGCTGAACATCAGGATCCTTACCAAGATTTCCAATCAACATTACCCTGTTTACACCCCTCATATAATAAAATTTGATGGTGACGAATCATCTGTTAGTTTACTCCTCTTTAAAGTTAAAATTTTTCGGAGACAAAGCCCCAAATTCTTTGATGCAAAATCACCGTGGCTATTCCGAACTTCCGCGGATTTAACATTGTGATCCGGGCTAAGTCATCAGCCGCGAAAAATAACCAACGGTGCAGCCAGCGAAATCCGATCCACTTCAAAATTTCTTTCAACACGAATCACTGTAATGACACTCTGCAATGACGGCAAACACATCTGTCAATTATATATCTGAATACCTGTCTGATTTATTCTTCGTTCCAAATTTATCATAGATGTATCATCGTTCTCTTTCAAGGTAAGTATTGATCAGTTTTGGGAAGGCGTACTGCCCCAGTTCGGCATCCGGCACCAGCCGGTATCCTGAACCCAACTCAACGGGACCAGTTAGAAGAATTTCAACAAAACGTCCGTGAATGAGCTGATGGGTGAGTTGCTGTGCAAGGAATTCACTGGTATGCTGAACCCTGTACCTCGTACCCTGCAATATTTCAGCAAGTGAAATTCTTGTCGGATCTTCTGCAGGGTTTTCAACTTCTACCAGTACAAATTCATGCAGGTTTTCCCAGATGTCACCGGCTCCTCTTTTTCTGATGTAAACACACTTGTTGAGTCGGAGTATATAATAATAAAACCACCTCGAACGCCGGATCAATGTTTTCTCCTTAACCGGAAGCTGGTTTACGAATCCATGGCTGAACGCCTCACATTCGGCTCTTTGCACGCAGATATTGCAAAGGGGATTTCTCGGCTTACAGATGACCGCACCAAAATCCATGATGGCCTGGTTGTACACTCCCGGAGACGTAATGTCGATGAGTGACTGGGCCAGCCCGGCGTAAATCAACTTGCCTGCCGCTGTGTCCACCGGTGTGGTAATACCAAAATAACGCGACAGCACCCGCTGCACATTTCCGTCTACCACTGCCCTGCATTCGTTGAACGCAAACGAAGCAATGGCTGCAGCCGTGTAAGGTCCGATTCCTTTAAGTTGAAGAATATCCGCATAATCTGATGGGAAGACGCCGCCGTATTTATCGGTGATCACCCGCGCCGTTTCAATCAGATTCTTACACCTTGTGTAATAACCCAGTCCCTCCCAGAGTTTGAATACCTGGTTCTCAGGCGCGGATGCCAATGCTTTAATGGTTGGAAAGGCCGCGAGGAATCGATGATAATAAGCCATCCCCTGTTCAACCCGGGTCTGCTGCAGGATGATTTCGCTGAGCCAGATACGGTAGGGATCGGTTTCCCCTTTCCAGGGCATGGCCCGGTCGTTTTCCAGCGCATTCCAGCTCAATAGGTTTATCGTGAATTCAGAGGGCATAAGATACTGTAATGTTTATCGCTTAACCGAGCCAATATATTGCCAGCGCAACGGAACAAAAAAAATTAAGTAAATTCATTATCAATAATTTACGGAATTCTTGCTTTTGTGAAAATTATCTGTTAATTTCAATAATGAATTGATTTCGTGGTAATTGCCTAGATAAAGTTAACCCCAAAGGCTAAAATTAAATTTTATGAGAAAAGCAGACCTCGTTAACCAAATATCTGAAAAAACAGGTATCCCAAAGGTTGATGTGCTGGTTACGCTGGAAACGATGTTTAAAGAAGTAAAAGACACCCTTGCAGCGGGGGAAAACATTTACATCCGAGGGTTTGGCAGTTTTATCACAAAAAAAAGGGCTGCGAAGATCGGACGAAACATCAAAAAGAACATAGCGGTTCACATTCCTGAACATTACATTCCTGCATTCAAGCCTGCAAAGGAATTTGTTGCTGAAGTAAAAAAATTGCAGTCGGTCAAAGAAGATCAGCCAAACCCCGATGACGAGGCGTAAATTCGCGGATTAAACTCGCGGATTGAAAAAACAACAACTCATCCTGGTAAGCAGCGCAGCAGTATTGCTGCTTCTCCTGCTTTTTTTTGGCAAGACCATCCCACCAAAATCACCAAAGCCAAAACCTCCGGTCGCTGCCGGATCGCTGAAGCCCAACACATTTAATATAGATACCGCCCTACAGGTTGCGCGTTCACAACTGAGTCCTGAACAACAATCTTATGTTGTTCAACTGGAATCCTCGGTAGTCCGTGGCGACGTAAACGCCCAGCAGGCAGCACGTTACCGTCAGCTTGCGGAGTTTTATAAAGACACCGCCCACCTCCTTCTCCCCTTTGCCTACTATTCATCAGAAGCGGCTAAGTTGGAAAATTCTGAAAAAAGTCTCACCTTTGCTGCCCGTTTCTTTTTAGAGAGCGCTCGGGGCCAGGAGGATGACGAGTTGAAAAGGTGGATGGCAAATGAGTCGCGGGAGTTGTTTGAAAGAGCGCTGAAAGTCAATCCAGGCAATGATTCCCTTAAGGTTGGATTGGGGTCCTGTTATCTCCTCGGGGACATAGCGGACAATCCGATGCAGGGCATCATGATGATCCGGGAAGTTGCAGAAAGAGACTCTTCTAATATGTATGCCCAGTATATGTTGGGTATGGGAGCGATGATCTCAGGCCAGTTGGACAAGGCGATTGAAAGGTTAAATATCGTTGCCGCAAGGCAGCCCGACAACGCAGAAGTCCTGTTGATGCTGGCAGAAGCCTACGAAAGAAAAGGCGAAAAACAGCAGGCGGTGAAATGGTATGAAAATGTAAAAAGCCGCGTGAATAATCCGGATGTATCGAAAGAAATCGAAGCCCGGATAAAATCGCTCAGCAAATAATCATTTTATATAAAATATTTTTAAAATAATTGTTTAACTAAATCATTGGTGAAATTATGCCTTGTGGAAAAAAAAGAAAGCGTCATAAAATAGCGACGCACAAGCGTAAAAAGAGACTGAGAAAAAACCGTCACAAGAAGAAGACCCGTTAATCTTCCACTGTACACGGGGCCCGCATTGTGGGCCCATTCTTTCTGTCGCTGAACCTGTTACCTGTCATTTATTGCTGATTGCCTGCTCCCCGCCGATACCTGACAAGTAATTCCTCTTCAGCACCTTCTGTCAGTAATGATGGTTAGACGCAAAAGTGATTACGCTTGAATAAGGAATTAATCATAAATGCAGCACCCCTGGGCGTAGAAATCGCTCTGCTCGAGGATAAAAAACTTGTAGAACTACATCACGAAAAAACGGATGCCAGTTTTGCTGTGGGTGACCTTTATCTGGGAAAAGTAAAAAAACTTATTCCCGGACTCAATGCAGCATTTGTTGATGTTGGCTTTGAAAAGGATGCCTTTCTTCACTATACCGACCTCAGCCCATATGCGCGCTCCCTGCTGAAGTTTACCGGTGTGGCCATGAACGACACCAGCCCCAACGGGTTCGACTTCGGCAGCTTCCAGGTAGAACCCGAGATCATCAAAACCGGAAAGATCAACGAGGTACTCAGCGGCAAACCCAACATCCTGGTCCAGATCCTCAAAGAGCCCATAGCGGCAAAAGGACCCAGGCTCAGTTGCGAACTTTCCCTTCCCGGAAGATTTGTGGTCATCACGCCATTTAACGACATCGTTGCCGTTTCCCGAAAAATTCACTCCGCCGAAGAAAGAAAAAGACTGCAGAAGATCGTCGAGGCAATCAAATCGAAGAATTTCGGGGTTATTGTGCGCACCGCTGCCGAAGGCAAGAATACCGCGGAACTCCACGAAGACCTTTCCATGCTGGTGGAAACCTGGAAACAGATTCAGAAAAACCTGCGGGGAGCCGTCGCTCCAGCAAAAGTCCTGAGCGAGCAGACCAAGACAACCAGCATGCTTCGCGATTTGCTAAATGAAGACTTTAACAAGATCGTGATCAACGACAAAAATATTTTCAACGACACCCGAAACTATATTCAACGGATCGCGCCCGAAAAGGCAGAAATAGTCAGCCTGTACAACAACGGCATGCCGATTTTCGACCAGTTCGGCATCACCAAGCAGGTGAAGGCAGCCTTCGGCAAAACTGTTAATCTCCACAGCGGCGCCTATCTGATCATTGAGCACACCGAGGCATTACACGTCATAGACGTTAACAGCGGGTATAAGAGCGTGAGCAACAACCAGGAACAAAACGCTCTGGAAACCAATCTTGAAGCAGCTGCTGAAATTTCCAGGCAATTACGCCTCCGCGACCTTGGAGGTATCATCGTGGTGGATTTCATCGACATGAAACTACCCGACAACAAGCGCAGGCTCATTGAGGCCATGGAGGAATTCATGCGACCCGACAGGGCGAAGCATGCGGTGTTGCCCATCTCCAAATTTGGGCTGATGCAGATCACCCGGCAGCGGATGAAGCCGGAAATGAACATCAACACCCAGGAGGTCTGCCCTAGTTGTAATGGTACCGGCAAGATCTCATCCACCCTGCTGCTGGAAGATGAAATCGAAAAGAACCTCCAATACCTGCTCACACATAAACATAGCGACCTTTTGCTGGTCGTTCATCCCATCCTTTACTCCTATTTCACAAAGGGTGGCCTTTTTTTAAGGTCAAAACGCTGGAAATGGCGCTGGAAATACGGCCAGAAGATCAAAATGAAGGAAAATACCAACTACCATCTCACCGAGTACCACTTCTTTGACAAGCATGAGGAAGAAATCAAGCTTTAGGAGCTCAGAAACGCTAAAATTCCACCCAAAAAGGTTCGAATGGCCACTTTTTGGAACATTTACCGTCTGTGAACATGACTTCCGGAGCTCTATGCCTTAGCGTTCGGTTTAATTTCTCCTGCTGCCACTCAGATAAATCATCAGGTACTGTACAAGGGTAGCTATCGAAGCCAGAGCAGCGACGACATAGGTCAGAGCGGCCCATTTGAGGGCATCCTTAGCCTTGGGGTATTCCGTCGGGCTGGTGATCCTGGAAGTGTTCAGCCAGGCCAAAGCACGCCTGCTGGCATCGAACTCCACAGGGAGGGTGATTACTGAAAAGACGGTGGTTACCCCAAACAATATGATACCTCCAAGCAAGAGCTGAGGGAAGGCATTGATCATGAACACGCCGGCCAGCAGCACCCACTGGACTATGGATGAACTGAACTGCACCGCCGGAACCAGTTTGCTTCTGAGCGTAAGCCATTGATATGCAGTGGCATGCTGTACCGCATGACCTGTTTCGTGGGCGGCCACGGCCGCAGAGGCGATTGAACGGCCCGCATAAACATCGGGGCTGAGGTTGATGGTTTTATTAGCCGGATTATAGTGGTCGGTCATGAATCCTTCCACGGAAGTCACTTTCACATCATAGATATTATTCTGCCTAAGCATGAGGGCAGCCACCTCGGCACCGCTCAGACCGGAAGCCAGACCGATTTCTCCATAGGCGGAAAACTTCCTCTTCAGGATGGCCGAGACCAAGAGGCTCAAACCAAGAAAAAGTATGGAAACAAACAAAATTGATGGTGTCATATCTCAAATCGGTTTTAGAGTACAAGTACAAGTTATCAAATCAGTATCCAAGATTTTTAGACGACATTTTGATCTGAAGTTCGCCTTTTTTCTGGCCTTTTTGTCATTAGATAAGTAGGTGAAAAACAAGGGCTGACAATTTATCACTATACCTGATATATTCCTACATACCCTTTCACAATATATTGATAATTAAATAGTTGCCAATTGTTAACATTGAATTTCCATCTTTCCTTCCGGCGCTGAAATTTATTCACACAGTCAAAAATTAATTTTGTTATGTGGTGCTAATTTGTAATTTAGTGGAAGAATTTAATGGGTTAGTAAGTAAGGGGTCAGCAGCAATGTTGACCCTTTTACTTTGTACGATTTTTCCTCTCACACTCCCGTTTTTATATTCAACTTTCATCTTATTGATCGGTTAACTTCATTGAATGAGCAAAGTAAAAACTGCGTTTTTTTGTTCGAATTGTGGATATGAATCTCCAAAATGGACAGGAAAGTGTCCTTCATGTAATACCTGGAACAGTTTTGTTGAAGAACTCATTCAAAGAGATACTTCAAAGTCAGATTCCTGGAAAGAAACTCAGGGAACAAATCGCGAAGTAAAAACAATTTCCCTCAACGACATCATGGATGTCACGCTCGAAAGAATAGTTTCTCCGGACAATGAACTCAATAGAGTACTCGGAGGTGGAATTGTTCCGGGGAGTCTTGTACTCATTGCAGGTGAACCAGGCATTGGCAAGTCGACTCTCATGCTCCAGAATGGATTGATGATGACTAACATCCGGATCATGTATGTAAGTGGAGAAGAAAGTGAACAACAGATCAAGATGCGTGCTGACCGTTTGAACATCAGGCATGCCGATTTTTTTCTGCTCACTGAAACTTCCATGCAGTCAATATTTCAGGAGTTGAAAAAAGTAAAACCCGACCTGGTGATCATTGATTCCATCCAGACCCTCCAGTCGAATTATATTGACTCTTCACCCGGATCCATCTCGCAGATCAGGGAATGTGCTTCAGAATTGCATCGTTATGCTAAGGAATCAGGCATTCCTGTATTCATGATCGGACACATCACCAAGGATGGAACTGTTGCCGGGCCAAAGATACTTGAGCACATGGTGGATACGGTGTTGCAGTTCGAAGGGGATCGCCATTATGCCTATCGCATACTCAGAACGCTGAAGAACAGATTTGGAAGCGCTTCGGAACTGGGTATTTACGAGATGACAAGCGATGGCATGCGTGGAGTGACAAATCCCAGCGAAGTGCTAATCACACAAAAAGAAGATCAGCTAAGCGGCATCGCTATCGCAGCAAGTCTCGAAGGAATGCGTCCTCTGCTGATCGAAGTCCAGGCATTGGTAACGCAGTCGGTCTATGGCATGCCACAGCGAACCGTTTCCGGCTTTGATCTTAGAAGACTGCAACTGCTGCTGGCGGTGCTCGAAAAGAGAGGCGGTTTTCACTTTGGCGTCAAGGATGTGTTTCTCAATATTGCAGGTGGTTTGAAAGTTGAAGATCCATCCATCGACCTTGCCGTCATCTCGGCCTTGTTGAGTTCATTTGAAGACGTACCATTGCCACAGCAGATCTGTTTTGCGGGCGAGGTAGGACTTAGTGGAGAGATAAGAGCAGTAAACAGGATCGAGCAAAGAATAGCGGAAGCAGAAAAACTCGGATTTGAAAAGATCATCGTATCGCGTTACAACATGGGCAGTGGAAGAAAGGGAGAAAAGAAATTGAGTGAACAGCAGTTTAAAATCGAAGTGATCGAGATGACCAAGGTAGAAGAGTTGTACAAATACCTGTTTTAATACAACATGCAAGATGATATGGAAAGATGCGATCAACGGCCTCGCCCACCTTTTTTATCCAACACTATGTCCGGGTTGTGGTACCGATCAGATGCAGGCGGGCGAGATGCTCTGTTTCCGATGTCATGAAGAACTTCCTTTCACGGACTTCACGCCGATGTCCGGAAATCCCATTGAACAGCTCTTCAGGGGAAGGATCGGCTTGGTTGCGGCAACCTCACTGCTTTACTTTAGTAAACAATCTGTCATCCGCAACCTGCTTCACCAGTTTAAATATGAGGGTAATAAGAAAATTGGTTTGTACTTTGGCCGCAGGATCGGTGAAGCCATCATAAGTAGTGAGAGGTTCCGGCCACCAGAACTGCTTGTACCCTTGCCATTGCATGCCCGCAGGGAGAAAAAAAGGGGATACAATCAGGCAATGATACTTTGCCAGGGGATCAGTGCAGTAATGAAAACCGAAATTGCGGAAGATCTTGTGATCAGAAAAAAGGAAACAGACACCCAGACCTTTCGCAACCGTATCGAAAGATGGGAGAACATCAGCAGTAGCTTTGAACTTAGAAACACCCGCAGTGCTGAAAACAAAAACATATTGCTGGTTGACGACGTTGTCACTACCGGAGCCACACTGGAGGCATGTGGCGCCGAGCTGCTTAAGACCAAAGGAGCCCGACTGAGCATTGCAACACTTGCCTTTACCACACTATGAAAGGACCCAGATTCTATATTACTCTTTGCGGCCATGCTTGCTTTCTGCTCGTGTACAAAAGATCCGGCAGGTAATGACGGAATCGATTCCTTTCACATTTCCGAAGACATACTCTACTTTGATACGCTCTTCACAACCACAGGTTCTGTTACACAATACTTCAAAATCTATAACGACGGAAAAAGAACGATCCGCTTACCGGGTATCAGGCTTGCAGGCGGCGCCACATCACTTTTTAAGATCAACGTAGATGGCGTGGCCGGTCCCAGCGTTACCAATGCGGAGATTGCGGGAAAGGATAGTCTTTATGTTTTTGTTTCCGTGAAGATAGACCCGCAATCGGGGAACCTGCCTTTCATGGTGGAAGATAGTATTGGAATTGAAATGGCTGATGGCACGCGCTGGATCCAATTGCAGGCATGGGGACAGGACGCAAATTTTATCAGGTCGGGTTTGATAACCGGGCATAAGATCTGGACAAAAACAAAACCATATGTCATCATTGGTGCGCTGCAGATCGCCGAAGGTGCGGAACTTTCAATAGATAAAGGAACGAGGATCTTTCTTCATGCAGATGCTGCACTTATCGTTGATGGCACGCTGAGAGCCAGAGGCGAAAAATACGACAGCACCCATATCGTATTCACGGGCGACAGGCTCGATGAGGGATACAAAGAATATCCCGGCGCATGGCCCGGCATCTTCTTTCGCGAATCCAGTGTAAACAATCTCCTGGAATTTGTAGAAATAAGAAATGCCCATCAGGGGATCGTAGCGAGTGGACCAACTGTGAATAGTTTTCCTAAACTCACCATGGAATCCTGCATCGTTAACAACTGTTATGATGCGGGCATCATCGGTCGTTCATCGGATATAAAAGCAAGCAACAGCCTCATCAGCAACTGCGGCAAGAATATTGTTTTACTCCAGGGGGGAAATTATTCATTCACACATTGCACGGATGTAGCTGTTTCTAATGTATATATTCTCCACAAGCAACCCGTGCTGGCGCTTACAGATTATTTTAAAGTAGGCGACCAATTGCTTGTCGGAGACATGAAAGCAGAATTTATCAACTGCATATTCTGGGGCGAGAACAGTGTTGTTGAAGACGAGGTGGTAGCGGATCGTGAAACTGCCGGCGTTTTTGACGTGAGGTTCATCAACAGTCTTTGGAAAATGAAAAACATTCCGCCTGATTTCATCAGCGAAGCGATGATTTTAAACCAGGACCCCCAGTTTGTTAGCAGTGGTTCTCCAGAATCGCCCGACAATTTCCGGTTGACCGAATCTTCACCTGTTAATAATATGGGAAAGTCCGCTGGCATCCTCACTGATCTTGATGGAAATGCAAGAGATCCTTCAAATCCCGACCCCGGCGCATACGAATCCGACTTTTAGGGTTAACTTCAGACATCCAATTTAAAAACGTAAAGTCATGCTTAAGCTTTTATTCTTATCAGGCTATATAATTATCGCCATGTCTATTTATGATTTCAAAGTAACAGGTCTTGATGGTAACAATCTCGACCTCTCTGCCTACAAGGGAAAGAAGATCCTAATAGTTAATACTGCTTCCAAATGTGGTTTCACACCCCAATATGCAGATCTTGAAGCTTTGTACAAACAGTACCAGGGCAAATTGACCATTATCGGTTTTCCCGCAAATAATTTTGGCGATCAGGAGCCAGGAACTAATTCCGAGATCAAAGAATTCTGCCAGAAAAACTACGGAGTGAGTTTTCCTATGGCTGAAAAAGTTTCCGTTAAAGGCAAGGACATACATCCATTGTTCAAATACCTTACCGCTGAGGCCGCCAAGCTGGGTGTTGAAGATCCCATCAAATGGAACTTTACCAAATTCCTTGTTGACGAAAAGGGTAAGTTGATCGCAGTTTTCGACAGCAAGGTGAAGCCAACCAGCGAAGAAATCACCAGGTATCTTAATTAGCCCCGGCGCTTATGCAGTTTAAGGACGTGATCGGTCAGCCCGTTGTCAAAATGCAGCTGACAGAATTGATCAGACAGAACAGGCTGAGCCATGCACTGCTGTTCAGCGGCAGGGAAGGAAATGGTGCGCTTGCCCTGGCGATGGCTTTTTCACAATACATCATGTGCGAAAAACTGGCGTTCAGAAAATATGAATTGTCGGCGCCCGGTCTATTTAGTGAAATTCCCGCCGATGAGAAAATACTCCCGGTCGATGCGTGTGGTGTTTGTAATTCCTGCCTTAAGGCAGGCGCCATGGTTCACCCGGACATTCATTACTCGTACCCCGTCATCCCAAAAAAATCCGGCGACAAACCCGTCAGTACCGATTACGTGTCCGAATGGCGCGAATTCATGGCCGTTATGCCCTATGGAAACGTGTATGACTGGCTGCAGTTTATCGGCGCAGAAAATAAGCAGGGCAATATCACTGCAGACGAATGCAATGACATCATCCACAAGTTGAGCCTGAAGAGTTTTGAAAGCGACTATAAGATCCTTGTGCTCTGGATGCCCGAATACCTGGGCAAGGAGGGCAACAAATTGCTGAAGCTGATTGAAGAGCCACCCCCCGACACCATATTTATTTTAGTCACTGAAAATGAAGGGCTGGTTCTTCCCACTATTATATCAAGGACGCAACTCATAAGGATTCCAGCCTTGCAAACTGCCGATATGGAAGCCGGACTGATCTCAAAAGGGGTCGCCAAGGAACAGGCGAGGCAGATCGCTTCGGTATCCGGAGGCAATTACCGGGAAAGTCTTCAGCTGATCCAGCATGCCGGCGACGACTGGCAGGCGCTGCTAAGGGAATGGCTAAATGCGATAATGAAGACGGGGCCCGTGGCCCAGGTGAAATGGATCGAGGAGATCAGCAGGATAGGCAGGGAAAAGCAAAAGCAGTTTCTGAGGTATTTCAATCACCTGCTCGAACAGGCCATCAAACTACAGGTGATGGGCGGTCACGACTTTCCTATGGAGGAAAATGAACGGGATTTCGCTGTCAGGTTAAACAAAATGGCCGACATAGCGCAACAACAGGCTATTATCCGGGAACTGGACCGAGCGGCATTTTACATTGAGAGGAACGCTCATGCCCGCATGCTCTTCCATTCCCTGACCATCAAACTCTACCATATCTTAAGGGATAAATCCGTAATTTTGACGAATTGACTTTTATAACATTCTAATTTACTGCACGTTAAGCAGTAAATTTCACAATATAGAACAGATAAAATGGGATGTAGTTCTTGTGGCACAGGCGGCAAAGCGGCTGGATGCAAAAGTAATGGAGGTTGTGAAAGCGGTGGCTGCAACAGGATGAATGTGTACGATTGGCTTGCCAATCTTCCTTTCTCAGATCCCGAAAGTTCCTGCCGGGTGGTGGAAATCAGCTTCAATAACGGAAGCCGGAAGGATTATTATCGAAATAGCACGGTGCAGATTTTCGAAAAGGGCGACATGGTTGCCGTTGAGGGTGTGAGCGGATTTGATGTCGGCAGCGTGAATCTAACCGGTGAAACGGTCCGCCTGCAATTGAAGAAGAAGGGCGTGATGGAATCCGATCCTGACATGCGCAAGGTGTTGAGGCGCGCGGTGCAGCGGGATATCGATTTGATGAAACAGAACAAGTTGCGCGAACCCGAAGCGGTGATCCGCTCCAGGGCCATCGCAAAACAACTGAACCTGGACATGAAGATCAGTGAGGTTGAATTTCAGGCCGATGGCCGGAAAGCAACCTTTTTTTATATAGCCGATGACCGGGTGGACTTTCGCGAGCTGATCAAGGTTTATGCGAAGGAGTTCAAGGTAAAAGTAGAGATGCGCCAGATCGGTGCCCGCCAGGAAGCCGGAAAAGTGGGTGGGATCGGCAGCTGCGGCCGTGAGTTATGTTGCAGTACCTGGCTCACCGATTTTAAGTCGGTCAATACCACCGCCGCCAGGTATCAGAATCTCTCCATCAATCAGAGCAAGCTCAGTGGGCAATGCGGCAGGTTGAAATGCTGTTTGAATTACGAACTCGACACTTACCTCGACGCACTCCAGAATTTTCCTGAAAATGCAGATACACTGCAGGTTGCCAAGGGAACGGCCTTGCTTATCAAGAAAGATATTTTCAAGAATCTTATGTGGTATGTTCTTCCCGACAGCAGCAAACAGTATCCGTTGTCAATTGAGCGTGTTCGCAAGATAAAGGCGGAGAATGTGAAGAATGTTATTCCCGAGGAGCTTGAACCGGTGGAAGTGATCAGTGGCAAGCCCAAGGAAGTGGAACCCGAATATGTTGATCTGGTTGGACAGATCACTTTGAAGAGTCTTGATAAAGCCGACAGAAAGAAAAGATCAGGCTCACAGCAGCAAAGCAGGCGGGATGGACGTCCCCAGCAACGCTCGGGAGGAAACCAGGGCGGGCCGGATTCCGGCAGACCCGATCAGCGCAGTGGTCCGAATTCGGGTCGCCCCGAGATCAGGCCCCAGGGAGATGGTGGTTCCGGCAGACCCGATCAGCGCGGCGGAAACCCACCAGGAAATTCCGGTCGCGGTGGTTCCGGAAGTCAGGGAGGTAACCAGTCTGGCAAGCCCAATCAGCGGTCCGGCGGTCCTAACCAGGGGCGGCCAAATCAGCCTCGGTCAAATTCAGGTTCGGGCGGGGGCAATCCTTCCGGCAGATCCAATCAAAGACCAGGTAATCCAAATGCGAATCGCCCTTCTGATAATCGCAATCCCAATACACCCAAGCCACCGCCGAAAGAACAGTAGAATCAGAAAGAGAAACAGGAACGGGAACAGGAATCAGAGAGAGAAAGAGGAATCCAAAAAGTACCGCTGACAGGCATAGATTGGAAAGACGTTCAGAAAATCGAATCGATGGGCGTTGCTCACCTTCGCCAACGCTTCGGCGGCGAGGAAGAAAAACAGATGTTGCTGTCGTTGGGACTTATTCTTTGCTTGTAAGTCCTACTGCTGCACGGATTTATTCTAATGTTGCGACTTGTTTTTCTTCAGCCCGGAGATGCGATTTTTAGTCTTTCCAATGTGAGCCTTGATTTTTTCCCCGCTTTTTTATCAGAAAAAAGCGGGAACCCTCACCATCCATCTCCATCAAGGGCATTGCCGATACCGCCCAGTATGCTGCCTTCCTCCTTACGTTTAAATCTGCCATAGGAAAGTATTCTTCCCGCAAGTCGGCTGATTGGAAGCGTCTGGATCCAAACTTTGCCGGGACCCCGGAGGGTTGCGAAGAACAATCCCTCTCCACCGAAAATAGTATTCTTGATGCCGCCAACGAACTGGATGTCATAAGTGACATTCTGCGTAAAGGCAACGATACAACCTGTGTCGATCTTGACCAGCTCACCAGGTTGAAGTTCTCTTTCAGTTACATGACCGCCTGCGTGTACAAAAGCCAGGCCGTCACCTTCGAGTTTCTGCATGATGAATCCTTCACCACCGAACAGCCCAGTGCCGAGCTTGCGCTGGAATTCAATGCCAACGGAAACGCCTTTGGCGGCGCAGAGAAATGAATCTTTTTGACAGATCATTTTTCCGCCCATTCGCAACAGGTCCATCGCGATGATCTTGCCAGGATATGGCGAGGCAAAACTTACTTTCTTTTTGCCAGGGGAGGTGTTGGTGAAAGCAGTCATGAAAAGACTTTCACCTGTCAGCAGACGCTTTCCCGCTGACATCAGTTTGCCCATGATGCCCTGGTTTTGCTGGGAGCCGTCACCAAAGATGGTCTGCATGCCAATGCCATCGTCCATCATCATAAAGGCGCCACTTTCAGCGATCGCGGTTTCTGAGGGATCCAGTTCGATCTCCACATACTGCATTTCTTCACCGTGGATCTGGTAGTCTATTTGATGATTCGAAATCATGTTTGACAAATTAAAAAATGAAAAATGAAAAATTACAAACTTTTTGCAGGAAAACCACCGATGGCATCGGGTAGTTGTGAAGCCAGCGAACTGTTAAATTTTTCAGTAAATAAGTAAAAGTTAAAAGTGAACACAATCAAATCTCCGAATCCATGCTAAGAAAATTCCAAACCAACAACCCTTTCACTTTTAACTTCTAACGCTGTCCTTAGTGCTATACTTTCAAACAATTCCCGTCATCGCCAACTCCAGTCTAAGATTTTTAATTTTTAATTTTTCATTTTTGATTTAGTTAATACCATCCTCCCATAAGCGCCTTGTCATTGGCCAGTTCAGGCATCTTTCTTTTTCTTCTTTTCCTGTCAAAGAGATGAGCAAAAGAAGTGATCATCATCATCGGTATGAACAGCAGTGTCAATGGAGGAATACCCATCATGGAGACCCACTTGCCACCATACATTCTGCGCATTGGTCTTCTCAGTCTTTCGGCGACCAGGTACATTCCTGGAACGATTATAAGCGTCATAAAGAATGCAGAGATCAAACCGAAGATGATTGTCCATGCCAGCGGGGCCCAGAATCTCGAACTGTCACCGCCAAGGAAAATATGCGGGTTAAGGTTTTCGAATAATGAAATGAAGTCAATATTGAACCCAATACCCAATGGTATAAGACCAAATATCGCAGCCAGGGCGGTCAGCAATACCGGGATGATACGCGTCTTACCGGCCTGTATCACCGCCTCTCGGGTTTTCAGCCCCCTTGCCCTCAATACATCTGCAAACTCGATCACCAGGATACCATTCTTCACTACTATACCTGCCAGACCCACTACACCAAGCCCGGTAAATGCCACTGAAACCTGCCATCCCGTTAGAGCGAATCCAAGCAGTACTCCGATCACACTAAAGGCGATCTCAGTAAGAATGATTACCGACTTGCTCACAGAGTTGAATTGAAGTACAAGTATCAGCAGGATCAGCATCAGCGCCACAAGTAAGGCGTTGCCAAGGAAGGCGCCAGTCTCAGCCTGTTGTTCACCTTCCCCCGTCTGCCTGATCGTTACACCAGGCTGGGCCTGAAATTTGTCGATGTGTGACTTGATATCAGCGTTTACCGCCGTTGGCGTATAACCTTGCGACTCAAGTACATTCGACCTGAGGATGATGGAACGCTTCTGGTTCTTTCTCTTCACTGATCCCAGCGTAGTGGTATAGTCCACCTTTACCAGGTAACTGATCGGGATGTGTTTGATGCCTCCCGTGGCAATATCACGGAAGGTAATATTCATGTTCAACAGGTCCGTCAGGCTCTTGCGCTGCATCTTCATGTTGCGCAACTGTATTTTGTATTCATCTTCCCCATCCTTGATCTTGGAAACCTCACGACCGAACAGGGCCGTTCTGATCTCCTGGCCAATCTGGGAAGAGGAAACGCCTTCAATCAATGCACGCTCACGGTCAACAATAAGCGAAACTTCCGGATTAGTGAGGTCAACATCCATCTTCAATTCCTCTACCCCCGGCACCCTGATGGAATCCAGGTAGTTTTTTAACCCTACCGCCGACTTGATCAGGTTGTCAAAATCCTCACTCGCTATTTCAATATTGATCGGTGGATCTGTAGGCGGGCCACTGCTTTCCTGGTCCACCGAGATTTCAGCGCCCGGTATACCCTTCATCGCCGCCCGGATCGAATCCAGTATCAGTGCCGTGGATTTGCCATGACGATCCTTGAACTCCACAAAGGAAACCTGGATACGTCCCAATTCAGCTCGCGTACTCTGGTCGCCGCTTGCAGGGTCAGCAGCACCAACGCCTACGTTTGAGATCACACTCTCCACAATGTCATTCTTTATTCCTTTTTCATTGTCTATTCCCAAAACCTTGTACACTCTTTTCTCAAGCACCTGGGTTACGGAATCAGTATAATCTACATCAGTGCCTACCGGTTCCTTCAGATACACATAGATAAAATTGGGATCCGCATTCGGGAAGAAGACCACCTGGACCCTTCCCGCATTCACGGCGCCGACGAAGATCATCAGGCTCACTATAAAAAATGCTACAGTGCCAAGTAATAGGTATACAGGCCTCCATCCTTTAAGTGACCACCGCAGCAGCCGCTCATAGCGATTCATCAACGCGGGCAATACGCGATGCTGGAATCCATTGATCACCCAACCCAATACAAAATGATTCAGCAACACCGCCAACACGAGGAATAAAATCAAATTACCCCAGAAACTCGCGCCTGTGACGTCCAGCAAAATGCCGAGACCAACGCCTATCCACAGGCCAGGCTTCTTAAATATTGTAAGTTTTGACTCACCCGTGTGTTCTTCATGATTCATGAAATCCACCGCAAACACGGGGTTCATGATAAAGGCCACCACCAGCGAGGCCGTGAGCGTGAAGATCAGCATCACCGGCAGATAGATCATGAACTTTCCGATGATCCCCGGCCAGAACAGTAGCGGAAAGAAGGGGGCCAGGGTAGTAAGGGTACCCGCTAATACGGGCACAAAGATCTCACCCGCCGCCATCATCGCCGATTGCTCCGAGTTGATCTTACCCTTGCCGCTCACGAATATGCGGTGCGTGTTCTCAATCACCACAATCGCGTCATCCACAATGATACCTAACCCGAACAGCAGGGCGAAGAGTACGATGAAGTTCAATGTTACGTGTGCTCCTACCATGATGTCGGCCGCCGGAAGAAACATGAAGGCCACGAACATACTCAGCGGCACACTCAGCGCCACGAAGAAGGCGTTCACCACTCCCATGAAGAACATCAGGATCAGCAAAACCAGCACAAACCCAATAACGATAGTGTTGACCAGTTCGTTAAACGAATTACTTGCATTCTTACTCTGGTCGCCAGTCATCACAATCTTCAGATCCGGAGGAAAACTAGCCTTCTGCAGTTCGTCGATAGTGGCTTTCACTTTAGCTGAAGTTTCTATCAGGTTCTCTCCAGCTCTCTTAATAATATTAAGCGTGATTACATTCTTTCCATCCAGGCGGGCATAACTTTCCCTTTCCTTGGTGGTATCCTTTATAGTGGCGATGTCTTTAAGATAGATCGGGTCGCCATTTGTATTTCTTACTACTACTTTTTCAATATCCGGCGCCGACTTGAACTGACCTTTCAGCTGAAGTGTTCTCTTCATGTTTCCCACTTCGAGCAAACCGCCTGAAATGTCCAGGTTCTCCCGGGCAACGGCATTGGCAATATCATCGAAGGTGATATTAGAGCTCTGCATCTTGTAATTGTCCACGTTGATCTGGAATTCACGTTCAGGAGCGCCGACAATGTCTACACGGTTGATCTGTGAAAGCTCTTCCAGCCTGTCCTGCATGTCATCCGCATATTCTTTAAGTCGCATAGGATCATAGTCACCGCTGAGATTCACGTACATGATAGGCTGATCGGAAAGGTTCACTTCTATCACCGTTGGTTCTTCGGTGAGGTCGGTGGGCAGGTCCTGTTTTGCCTTGTCCACCGCATCCTTCACTTTCTGCAAGGCTACGTCGATGTCTACAGAAGCATCGAACTCCACAAGAATGGCTGAATAGTCGGCCTGCGAGGTGGAGGTCGTTTTCTGAATCTTCACCCCGCTGATGGATTTCAATTGCTTTTCGATCGGCTGACTCACCAGGTTCTCTATATCCTTGGGTGAGTTACCGACGTAGATCGTTTGTATATAAATGTTAGGTATGACAAGATCGGGGAACTGCTCCTTGGGCAGGGTTACAAACTGGTAAACCCCGAGCAAGCTCACGAACAACATCAGCAGGTAGATCGCGGTCCTGTTTTTTATACTCCAGGTAGTGGGCCCGAAATTTTTTATTTTACCATGAAGGTTTTCTAATACGCTCATACTACTTCTTTTGAAAATGACTGTCTTGTTCCTGTCTTATAAATTCTCGCTTGTCATCACCAGCTGCCCGTCGTACAATCCCTGGAATCCTTCTAAAATCAACGTATCACTTGTAGTCAGTCCTGATTTGACTTCAAGATCATTGCCATAGAGTTCACCAACGACTATCGGCTTCTTCTTCGCCAGCTTCTTTCCATTTTCATTCACAGCCACAAAAACATATTTCCCTTTGTCGTCCGTTTGTAACGTATTCATTGGAATCGTTACAGCATCGGGAGAGGTGTAATCCTGGATTTTCACCATCGCTATCTGGTTAGGGTGAAAGTCAGCAGTAGATGGTAATTGTGCCTCGATATAAAACGACCTGCTGTTGGCGTCGATCGTACTTCCTTTCACTTTCACTTTTGACTTCAACACTTTGTCAGAGCCGGGAAGGCTGATCAGCACATTAGATCCTTCCTTTACTTTGCTTAGATAATTTTCAGGGACCTGGGCGATCACCTTGAGGTTGTTGGTGTTTACTATCCGAATGCCCATGACGCTGGCGCTTTGCGCGCTGAAATATTCACCCAGTTTGATGTTCACCATGTCAGCCACACCGGAAATGGGGGCATAAATATTCGTCATCGATGACTGCTCATCGAGGAGTGAGACTTGTTTATTCAGGTTGTCGACATTATTCTTTGCCTGCAGCAATTCCACTTCGGTGCCGATCTTCTTGTCCCAGAGATTTTTCCTGCGGGAATACAGCGTTTCGGCCAGTTCTAGCTGGATCTTGGCCTGCTCAATCTGCTGGGTGGTGACGGCGTCGTCAAGCTTCATCAGCAACTGTCCCTGCTTTACACGGTCGCCCTGTTTTACGTAAATGGCCTTCACCTGTCCGCCCGCACCGCGGGGCGTGACATACCCTATATTATCAGCATCAACCTTTCCCTGCAGGTCGATGTAATGCGTGAATTTTTCGGTTGCTACCGCTTTGAGTACAACCAGCTTCGCATTAACAGCGCTGGCAGCAGAAGTGTCGGTCTTTGCAAGCTCTTCTTCCATTTGCCTCACCTGGGTATTCAGCTTGGTCTGCTGGTCCTTGAGTTGTTGCAGCTGGGCTTTTTTATTCGAGCCCCCGGCCTGATTTTCCTGCGCATCACTTCCGCAGGCCACCGCCAGAACTACAATTAGTGCCAGGCCGGTGAATTTGTGAATGATATTCATATTGAAATGTTTGACTGTCATAAAAGTTATTTGGCTTGTTATAATTTTCCTGTTACCCTGAGTAATTCTATGCGTGCAACGATTGCGTCATACAATCCCGTGTAATAGTTGTTCTGGGCGGTGGTCAGTTCAGTCTGGGCGGTTGTGATCTCAAGGTTGGAACCGAGTCCCTGTTCAAATTTCAACTTGGTCTGGTTGTACACCTCTTCGGCGAGGCCCATGTTCTTTTTCTGGTATTCCATGGTTACCAGTGCCGAGCGCAGATTCAGGCGCGATTCATTGATCTCCTTGTCGATCTGCAGCTCCAGGTTTTCCAGGTTGTTATTAGTCTGCTCCAATTGAATCTTAGCCGTTTTTATCCTGGCATCCTTCACGAAACCGTCAAAGATGGGAACATTCAGTTTCAACCCTATGTATGAAGAAGGATACCAGGGCTCGCCGGATTTAAAGAAGTTAAAATTATTGCGCTGCGCCAGTTGCGAGTAATTCGCATTGATCGACAATGTTGGAAGATAACTGAGTTTATAACGTTTGACATTGTATTCGTTCAATCTCCTGTTGAGTTGCAATTGTTCATATTCCACGCGTTCTTTGTAGTCAAAGCGGGTGTCCACCATATCCTCGGTGAACATCTTTTCGGGGAGCGTATCGGTCAGGATCAACCTGCTCGATGAAGGCATGCCGATCAGTAATTTCAGCCCCAGTGCCGCAGTTTGCAGCTGGTTTTCAATCCTGCTCTTCTGTGTGCGCAGATTCGTGAGGCTTACTTCAGCCTTGCTGACATCCAGTTGCTCTGCAAATCCATTTTTAAATATCTCCCTGGTGTCGTTGAGCAATTTTTCATTTCGCGCGATGTTGGCATCGATGGTATAAATTTGCTGGCGACCGGCCACTACCTGGTAGTATATCTTGTACACATTGGCTTTAACCTGCTCCTGGGTTACTTCGGCTGTTTTTGACGCATATTCCATTGAAGTCTTCCTAGCCTGAAGTCCCACAAATACCTGTCCGTCAAATACGAGCTGGGTCAGGTCCACGCCACCCGAAGCCGTGTATTTTGTTCCGAACTGCGCGGCGATCACCCCGAAGTCGGAAGGCGCCACAACAGGTTGGCCGTTGCCTTTATTAATTCCCTCCTGCACCAGCACGCCATAGGTGGCCTGTGCGATGAAGTTGGGAAAGCTTTGGACGGGAACATTGGGATAATAATTCATGAGGCCGCTTGCACTGAGCTGCGGGTATGCCGAACCGGTAATTTCCCTATTGGTCTGTTGCTGCAGTTTGATGCCAAGCAGGGCATTTCTGACCTGGCGGCTGTTCTTGGCGGCATAATCGACTGCCTGCTGCACTGTTAGTTCGAAGGTGCTATCCGCGTTGCGGGCAGAACCGGGAACGGGTGAAGCTGACTTCCTGGCGGCGCTGTCCTGCGCATGAATGGCTATACCTGGAATGCAGATCAGTAAGACCGCGAAGGCCAGCACGAATAATTGTTTCCTGGAAAATGTCATTTGTCTAGGCTTTTTATTCTTTCCTGTTGATATTTTAAAATAAGCTTGTACCCTTTTAATGATGCAACACCGAAAAGAAAATGTTCAATAATGGTCTGATGGGTTTCCACCAGGTTGAATTTGCTGGGCGGATATATGTCAGGATTGAAGGCCAGCATCATTCCTTCAAGTCTGAACTTTGCGATGATCTCTACATTCACTTCGGTACGGTATAGTTCCTCCCTCATGCCGCGGTGGATGTTGTCCTTGATCATGTGGTAGAGGTATTTGTTTTTATAGTCAAGGAAGATTCTGTATGACCGGAGGTGAAACTTTTCCAGGTCATGTATCATGGACGGATTCATATCCTTGAACAGATCCTGTATAAAATCCATCACCTGGAACAATTCATGAATGGCATCTCGGGAATTGTCCCGGTTGACATTACAGGTTTTCTCAGAATCCCTGATCACCCTGGTTACAACAGCCTCCACAAGCTCATCCTTGTCAGAAAAAAACTGGTAAATAGTCTTCTTCGAAACACCAAGCTGCGCAGCTATTTCGTCCATCGTCACCGACTTAACTCCATAGCGGCAGAACAAATCGTTAGCCTTTTGTTGTATTCTCTCTTTCATTTCCATAATTCACCGAAATGGCCAGGCAAAACTATGGAAACTTTTTATGTAACCAAAGTTTCCGTAAGATTTTTTGGGCGGATTTTCAACCCTGACAATATTTTATCCTGTTTCGTTACGGCCAGTCCTACTTATTTTTGAGAAAAATTTATGAAAGGCCGGCAAACGTTAAGAAAGATCTTCCAGTATTTTCTGCAAGGCCTCATCATCCTTGCTCCGATAATTATTACGATCTACGCTGTAACCGCACTTTTCAATTTCATAGACAATATCATACCAGATGTGCTGGCCAGAATATTTCCTTATGTGTTCGGAGGCGGCGGAGTCGGCAGCCTCAGGATCCCCGGTCTCGGCTTCATACTGGTTGTGCTGACCGTAGTTACAGTGGGTTATGTTTCATCATCGTTCATCGTTGGAAGATTGGTAGACCTCCTTGATCACGTACTGGAACGTACCCCGGGTATCAAGATCATTTATTCTACACTCAAAGATTTCTTTGAAGCCTTCGCCGGCAATAAAAGAAAATTCGACAAAGCAGTGCTAGTCAGTGTGGTAGATCCCGAAGTGTGGCAGGTGGGATTCATCACACAACAGGATGCGGTGCAGTTCGGACTGGAAGCCCATGTTGCCGTTTATGTACCAAAATCTTATGCCTTCGCCGGACAGCTCTACTTTGTTAACCGCAACCGCGTGCGCCTCCTTACCGACATCAGCTCAGCCGACGCGATGAAATTTGCTATCTCAGGCGGAGTGACAGAAATTGATGACGATGTCGTACCGAAAACTCCGGGCACTTGAATCGTTTCAACAATTTCTTCAAAAAGGAATGATCAAATGATGTTGCAACAAAGAGAACATTCCCTGCGGTAAGACCTGGTCACCTTTAACGTTTTTTTCGCATAAGGGTTTCCGCGAAATACTGCCATTCATTGCGAAGAAAACCACCAGCCAGCCGGAAAGGACGGCATGTGTGCAAAAGTTCTGGTGGATATTGCCTCAATGAAAACGATGGTCCTCGTCTGGATAATTTTGCTGCAGGGCCTCGACGGTCTTTGCTGGGGATTCTATGCTCACCGCCTGATCAATCAGCAGGCAATATTTCTTCTTCCTCCCGACATGCTGATTTTCTATAAACCACATCTGGCATTTCTAACAGAACATGCTGTTGATCCCGATAAACGACGTTATGCCATTGAAGAAGAGGCCCCGCGCCATTATATTGACATGGACCATTATGGCGCTGCTCCTTTTGACAACCTGCCCAGAAAATGGAAAGAGGCGGTGGATTGTTACACTAATGACAGTCTGCAGGCCCACGGAATAGTTCCATGGTGGATACAGGTGATGTTCGCGCGGTTGACTGATGCATTCCGCGAAAAGAACCTGGGTCGGATCCTGAAATTGTCTGCCGAGCTGGGGCATTACCTGGCGGATGCCCATGTGCCCCTGCACACCAGCAGCAACCACAACGGCCAGTTCACCAACCAGCAGGGTATACATGGATTCTGGGAATCGGTCATCCCGGAATTGCTGGCAGAAAAAGAATGGGACCTCCTCCTTCCGCGGGCCGCACTCATCAGCGATCCTCTCGGTTATGCATGGTCGACAGTCCTTGCAAGTGCTGCAGCCAGCGACACCGTTCTCGGTTATGAACGGAGGCTTACAAAAAAATTCTCCCCCGACCGTAAATATGCCTACAGACCCCGGGCAGGACAGATGCTGAGGCAATATTCTGAAGCCTACACCATCGCTTACGACAGGATGATGGACCACATGGTTGAACGCAGACTGAGACAGTCCATCTCAACGGTAGCCTCCTTCTGGTACACAGCCTGGGTAAACGCGGGCCAGCCCGACCTTGGGGCAATGGTTGGGACGGATCCGGATGTGGACCAGAAAAAAGAGTTTGACAACCTGAACCGCGAATGGGAGAAAGGAAATCCTAAGGGAAAATCTTGCAATTAAGCGCTACCGGCTATTTATTATCTTTGCGGCCCATATAATGTTCACAAACAAAGTACCGACCGTGACACAGGTAATTCACAATTTCAACTCAGGACCCAGCATTTTACCAAGAGAGGTGTTTGAAGAAGCCAGCCAGGCGATAATGAATTTCAACAACTCCGGCTTATCGATCCTCGAGCTCGGGCACAGGACAAGGCTTTTCCAGGAAGTGGTGGAAGAAGCCGTTTCACTGATAAGAGAACTAATGCACCTGGATAGTGATCATGAAGTCATATTCCTCCACGGCGGTGCATCTACCCAGTTCATGCAGGTGCCAATGAACCTGCTCAATGAAAACGAAATTGCTGCCTTTACCGACACGGGTGTCTGGTCGACCAAGGCCATAAAAGAGGCAAAACTGTTCGGGCATGTTGAAGTGGTCGCCAGTTCAAAAGAGGACGGCTTTCGCTCCCTTCCCAAAGATTTTATTGTTCCGAAAACGGCTAAATACCTGCACATCACAACTAATAATACCATCTATGGCACCCAATGGCAGGACCTGTCCCAATTCTACCGGACGGGTGTACCCCTCGTTGCGGACATGAGCAGCGACATACTGAGTCGCGAAATCGATTACAACAAATACGATCTCGTTTATGCCGGAGCGCAGAAAAACGCCGGGGCGGCGGGTGTGACCATTGTCGTGGTCAATAAGCACATACTTGGCAAAGTGGACAGGCAGATCCCTTCGATGCTGGACTATCGTAATCACATAGAAGCCAATTCTTTGTTTAATACTCCACCCGTATTCGCGATCTACGTATCCTTGCTCACCCTTCGCTGGCTCAAAAAACTGGGTGGACCGACGGCCCTCGAAAAAGTAAACAAGCGCAAAGCCGCATTAATGTACAACACCATCGATGCCTTGCCAATATTTAAAGGATTAGTCAAGAAAGATGACAGGAGCCTGATGAATGTTTGTTTTACAACGGTAGACCCCGCACTGGAAAAAGAATTTCTTGAAATTTGTACCAGGGAAGGAATGGTGGGTGTGAAAGGACATCGTTCTGCCGGTGGACTGAGGATCTCGCTTTACAACGCGCTCCCTTACGAGAGCGTTGAAGCAGTAACTGATCTTATGCGGGAATTTGCAAGTAGCAGAACCTGATCAATCAACTTTAAATTATTCAATGGCCACAATCATTCCGTTCGCTGCGCTCCGTCCTGATCCCCAATTCGCACCCAGGGTGGCTTCCCCGCCCTATGACGTGCTGAACAGTAAGGAAGCCAAGGTGGCAGCCCAGGGAAATCCTTATTCTTTCCTGCACATCACAAAGTCGGAGATCGACCTTCCGGAAGACACCGACGTTCATAGTAAAGAGGTGTATGAGAAGGCCCGGGAGAACCTGAATGCCTATGTCCAGCGGCGTGTGCTTTTCCGCGAAAGCAAACCCTGCTTCTATATTTATCAGTTAGTGATGAAAGGCAGGAGTCAGTCGGGCCTGGTAGCGCTGAGCTCAATTGATGACTACGAAGAGGACATCATCAAAAAACACGAATTCACCCGGCCAGAAAAGGAGAAAGACAGGATTGACCATATTATTGGCACCCGCGCCCAAACCGGCAATGTTTTCCTGGCATATCGTAATGTTGACGAGATCGATCAGCTCGTGAAGGACTGGAAATCGGCCCATGATCCTGTGTATAATTTCGTGGCCGATGACGGTGTAAGTCATAAGATCTGGGTGATCAATTCCGATGAAGTGAATAAAAGGATCACAGCACTATTTGCATCAAAAGTTCCCTCAACCTATATCGCAGATGGTCATCACCGGGCTGCCTCGGCGGCGAAGACAAGGACACAGACAGGAGAAAACTATTTTCTGACTACCCTTTTCCCCGAAAAAGAGTTGAAGATCATGGATTACAACCGGCTGGTCAGGGACCTCAACGGATATACCACGGAAGACTTTCTGGCCAGACTACATGAGGACTTTTCGGTGGCCCCATCGGCTGAACCCGTCAGGCCCGCCGCCCTGCACGAATTTGGTGTTTACATCAATCATGCCTGGTATCGCCTGACGGCAAAAAAAGAAAGCTATACCGAGGATCCGATCGGCATACTCGATGTGTCGATACTCTCTGATAAAATTCTAAACAAACTGTTGGGAATTACCGACCAGCGAACCGACCAGCGAATTGATTTTGTGGGCGGAATCCGGGGATTGTCGGCACTTGAAGCCCGTGTAAACAATGGCGAGATGGCCGTCGCATTTAGTCTCTACCCTGTGGGTATCGACCAACTGTTTGCCATTGCCGACAGCGGACAGGTGATGCCTCCCAAGAGTACCTGGTTCGAACCGAAGCTTAGGGATGGACTGTTAACGAACCTGGTCAATCATTAAATGTCACCGCAATTCATGATGAAGAAGATCCTTGTTTCAAGTCTGCTGTTATTGATACTGTCGATCGCCACGGAGGCGCAGGACAGCACCGGCACCGGTCCACTGGCAACAGCCCGCAAATATTCGCTCAACGGCGACTACAATAATGCGTTGGTTGTGCTGAACAAGGCACTTGAGAAGGACAATTCAAACGTAGACCTGAGAAAGGAAATCGCTTACACATATTATCTTCAGCGGGATTATGGCAAAGCACTGGAGTTCGCAAAACCTCTCGCAGAAAACCGCAATGCCGATGTAAAATCCTTCCAGATCCTAGGTATGATCTTTACCGCCACCGATGAAGTTAAGATGGCAGATAAAATGTACCGTGATGCGCTGAAGAAATTTCCTGAAAGCGGAGCGCTCTGGAATGAATACGGAGAACTGCTTTGGAACAGGAAGAATTTCGCGGAGGCTGCGAAACATTGGGAAGAGGGCGTTGAAAAAGCCCCAAATTATTCTGGCAACTATTATAATCTCGCGAAATATTATTTCTTTTCACAGGACAAGGTCTGGGGATTGCTCTACGGCGAGATCTTCGTCAATCTCGAAAGCTTCAGCAAGCGCACCCCGGAAATAAAAACAATGTTGCTTGAAGGATACAAGAAATTGTTCCGGGAATCCGACATCGCGAATAAGCAGGAAGTAAAGAATGATTTCATCAACGCCTACCTGGCGGTGATAAAGGACAAGTCGGACCTGGTTTCAACAGGAGTAAGTCCTGCCTCGCTTTCCGCGTTGCGGACAAGCTTCCTGCTGGATTGGTTTGCCAAAAATGCAACCAGGTTTCCTTTTCGTCTTTTCGAGTACCAACAGCAGCTGGCGAGGTCGGGGCTCTTTGAGGCATACAACCAGTGGATATTTGCCGCCGCTGATGATCTTTCGGCCTTTCAGCAGTGGACCGCGAACAACAACGAAGCCTACACTCGTTTTAATACGCTACAAAAAAGCAGGGTCTTCAAACTGCCTGAAGGGCAATATTATCATTCGGGGAAATGATTTAACCCAAGAAGTCGGGCTCAAAACCCAATCGATCGCTTATAGCATCGATTTACTATGAGGTTTATTCTTTTTTGGCTAATTTGACAATGAGCGGATTTTAATGCGCAGCCATATGCCAGAACCTAAACGGTTATACGATTACCTCGACGCCATGCGTAGTTTGCCCGAAAAGCCGGACCTGCTGGCAGGGAAAGAAAATGGCGCCTGGAGAAAATTCAGCACAACCGAAGTGATCACCCTGGTGGACCAGCTAAGTGGGGGACTCCTGGATTCCGGCATTGGCATGGGTGATGGATCAGAAGAAGGGAGGTCGAAGGTTGCCGTGATGTCGAAGAACAGACCCGAGTGGCTGATCCTTGACCTGGCCGTACAGAAATGCGGCGCGGTCCTGACACCCGTGTATCCCAACATCAACATCAACGAACTGGAATATGTTTTCAATGACGCGGCTGTAAAAGTGGTTTTTGTCAACGACGCCAATGACTATCAGAAGATCATCTCCGTCAGGGACAGGATACCCAGTCTTGAACATGTCTACACCTTCGAGGACATTGGCGAGCCCAGTTACTGGCGCAACCTGCTTAAACCCGTTACACCCCAAACAAGCCAGCGGCTCAGGGAGATAGATTCCAGGATTAAGAACGGCGACCTGGCCACCATCATTTACACCTCCGGAACTACAGGCCACCCGAAAGGGGTGATGCTTTCACACAATAACATCCTCAGCAATGTGCTGGCCGCTGTGCCCTGTCTGCAGGTAACGGTGGAACTCAGAGCATTAAGTTTTCTGCCGATGAATCACATTTTCGAAAGGATGATCACCTATTATTATCTGCAGAAGTACGCCTCAATATATTATGCGGAGAGCCTGGAAACGATCGCTGACAACCTCAGGGAGGTTAAGCCAAACATTTTCACCACAGTGCCCCGTCTCCTGGAAAAGGTGTACGACAGGATCATGCAGAAGGGGGCCGACCTGAAAGGTATAAAGAAGAAACTTTTCTTTTGGGCCCATGAACTGGCGACACGATACGAGATCAACAAAGACCAGGGTGCCTGGTACAATCTGCAGTTGAAACTGGCAAATCGACTCATCTTCAGCAAATGGAGGGAGGCGCTTGGTAACAGGATCATAGTGATCGTTTCTGGCGGCGCCGCCTGCCAGGTGAGGCTGATCCGCATCTTTACTGCCGCGCGCATTCCGATCCTTGAAGGCTACGGACTCACTGAAACCTCGCCCGTGATCTGCGTGAACCGATATCCTGAGGACACACGCATGTTCGGCACCGTTGGGCGTGCAATGGACAATGTGGAGATCAAGACTGCCGAGGATGGCGAGATCCTTTGCAAGGGACCGAACGTAATGTTGGGCTATTATAAAAACCCGGCACTCACCAGCGAGGTGATGGTGGACGGCTGGTTCCATACCGGAGATATCGGTACCATAGTGGGTGACGGCTTCCTGAAGATCACTGACCGCAAAAAGGAAATGTTCAAAACCAGTGGAGGCAAATACGTGGCCCCGCTTCCCGTTGAGAACAAACTAAAGGAATCTTTGTACATCGAGCAGGTGATGGTTATCGGCGCCGACAGGAAATTTGTGGCTGCCCTGATCGTTCCTTCATTTCCCAACCTGCGCGAATGGGCCCGGGCAAATAAGATCGATGAACCAGACAACGAATCACTCGTCAATAACAAAGAGGTCGTGAAATTTTACCACGACCTGGTCGATTCTTTCAACAACTATTTCAACCATGTGGAGCAGGTGAAAAAATTCCAGTTGCTGCCCCGCGAATGGACGATAGATGGAGGGGAGATGACGCCAAAGCTGAGCCTGAAAAGAAAGGTGGTGATGGAACGGAACATGGCGGCGATTGAGCGTATATACGGATGATTACTGGGTATTGTATTATCTTGCCAATAAAATCGAGATCGCTATGTTGAAATCAATGACCGGCTTTGGGAGGGCGGAGGAGACTGTCGGTGACAAGACTTTTCTGGTAGATGTGAAATCCCTGAACGGCAAACAGTTTGAGCTGAATCTTAAGATGCCTGCATTCTTAAAGCCTTTTGAGTTCGAGATCCGCAATATTCTTTCCAAACACCTGAACCGTGGGTCTATCGACTGCACAATTACCCTGAAAGAGACAGGCAATGCAAAACCGGTGACGATCAACACCGACCTCGCGAGGGCCTATTTCAAACCCATAGCTGAATTGTCCGCCGCCCTCAACCTCGACTCCGCCCACATCCTAAGCACCCTGCTGAAACTACCTGAGGTGATCACCCCCACAGGTGAAACCCTGACAGATGATGAGTGGTCCGCCTTTCAGCGAATCGTGCTAAAAGCTATAGACAACCTCAATCAGCACCGCGAGGAAGAAGGAAAATCTTTACAAATTGATCTTACCCTTCGCATTACCAATATACTGAAACAACAGACGGAGGTGAACAAACTGGAACCCGCCCGGAAAACCAGGATCAAGGAAGGCCTGGTAAAGATCCTGGAAGAGAACCTGGGTAAGGAGAACTATGATTCAAACAGGCTCGAACAGGAGATCATTTATTATATAGAAAAGATTGACCTCAGCGAAGAACAAGTGAGGTTGAAGAATCATTGTGATTATTTCATGAGTATCATTTCCGAGCCAGAGGATGGGAAAGGAAAAAAATTATCCTTCATCCTGCAGGAAATCGGAAGGGAGATCAATACCACCGGGGCGAAGGCCTACGATTCAAGTATCCAGAAATGCGTCGTGCTGATGAAGGACGAACTTGAAAAAGCAAAAGAACAGGTACTAAACGTTTTATAGGTCAAGAATGCTAAGACGATTCTCCCCTTCCGTTATTCTTCTGACAACCCTCATCCTAACAGCGGCGTCATGCGGTACAGTGGATGTTTTTGAAAAGAATGTCGTTATTCCCAAACAGCAATGGGAAGCATCGTTCCGTCCCGAGATCGCTTTCGAGATCACCGACACCCTGGCTCTTTACAATATTTATGTGGTGGTGCGACATACAGATGCTTACCGGTATAATAACCTATGGATGAATGTATCCACCCAGGTGCCCGGCGATTCGGTGAACACGCAGCGCCTAGACCTTAAACTCGCCACTGACGACAAGGGCTGGCTGGGTACAGGAATGGACGACATCTTTGAACACAGGATTCAGATTACCAGGAATCCCCTTCCCCTAACCAGGAAAGGAATGTACAAGTTCCGGCTGGAGAACATCATGCGCGAAGACCCTTTGCGGCATATTATGAATGTCGGCATCAGGGTGGAAAAGTCAAAAGGATGAAGACCAAGATTGCCTAATGATACTCAAAAAACAACGGCTAAGGATCATCACAATCGTTTACTGGTTATTGTTAGTGTACATCGTTGCCGCGCTGGTTTGGTGGTTTATCGAACTGGAAGGCCAGAACCGGCAGATGGCTAATTACAAACTGAGCGAATTACGCCTCGACGACCCTGGTTTCAATCAGAAAATGGAGGTGGTGGAGTCGGACAAGGCCAGGAAGACCACGCAATATATTTCCGAAGGCAGCACTTTTCTTGCACTGATCATCATCGTGGCAGTGTTCATGTACAGGGCTATCCGAAGGCAGTTCACATTGCAAATACAGCAGGAAAATTTTATGATGGCCGTCACTCACGAACTCAAAACCCCGATCGCCATTACCAAGCTGAACCTCGAAACATTGCAGAAGCACCAGTTGGACGAAGAAAAAAGACAAAAACTGCTGAACATGACGGTTCAGGAGATCAACCGCCTGAATTCACTGGCGAGCAATATTCTTGTTTCCGCCCAACTCGAAGCAGAAAGCCCCTTTCCCAAGGAAGAACTCAATTTTTCTGACCTGGTGAAGCGTTCGGCAACAGAATACATGCATCGTTATCCGGAGAGGCGCTGGGCAATCGATGTGGAAGACGAACTTGAACTCGACGGAGATGCCCTGCTCCTGGAAATCCTGGTCAACAACCTCCTTGAAAACTCCGTAAAGTATTCGGGGTCCGGGACGCCCATTGGATGCTCACTCAAAAAAGTAGCACATGCAGTCGTGTTGCAGGTCAGAGATGAAGGGCCCGGGATACCCGCCGACGAAAAGAGAAAGATATTCCGCAAATTTTACAGGCTGGGCAACGAGGAAGTAAGATCTACCAAGGGAACGGGTCTTGGATTGTATCTTTGTAAAAAGATCGCTGCTGATCATCACGCCGTCATCAGGATAGAGGACAACCAGCCGCGTGGTTCCGTGTTCGTGATTAAATTTGCACCTCAACTTTGATTCATGTCTTCCGACAAACTTTCTGTGTTACTGGTAGAGGACGAGGAAAATCTTCATGATGCGCTTAGGCTCAACCTGGAGCTCGAAGGATATGACATTACTTCGGCTTATGATGGAACCCAGGCCCTTCAGAAAGTGGAGCAGGAATATTTCGACCTCATCATTATGGATGTGATGCTGCCGCTGCTGGATGGAATCAGCGTCACGGAAAGCATTCGCCTGCAAAACAACGACGTGCCGATACTCATGCTGAGCGCGCGTAATACCAGTGCCGACAGGGTTTTCGGCCTCAAGAAAGGTGCCGATGATTATCTGACCAAGCCCTTCAACCTGGAAGAGCTGTTGCTGCGTGTTCAGAAGCTAATAGAGAAGAACAAGAAGATGCAGGAAAAGGATTCTGTAAGCGACCTCTATACCTTTGGTAAAAATGCCATCGACTTTCGGGCACAGGAAGTCCACACGAGGAAAGGCGAAAGGCTCCAGATCAGCAAGAAAGAGTCTATGCTGCTGAAGTTGCTGATTGAAAACAAGAATGAAGTAGTGCCAAGAGAAAAGATCCTTCAGGCAGTCTGGGGTTACAATGTGTATCCCACTACCAGAACGATAGATAATTTCATTCTGGGATTCCGCAAATACTTCGAGGAGGACAGTCGCAATCCTCAGTATTTTCATTCGGTGAGGGGGGTGGGATACAAATACACAGAATAACCAAATTATGAATAACCAGCTACTGCGCGATCTGGATGAATTAGTCAGCCGCAGCATCATTACATCGGAATCGGCAGCAGAAATAAGCCGGTATTATGATGCAAAGAAAAGCGGTCAGTCGGGCAAACTTACCCTGATCCTCGCCGTTATGGGAGGCATCCTGTTGGGCTCCGGTGTAATACTCGTACTCGCGCACAATTGGGAATTTATCGACCGGGAAGTGAAGACCCTAATTGCCATTTTGCCTCTGCTGGTTGGCCAGGTTCTTTGCCTGCTTGCTCTATTGAAACACAGGGAAAACAGAAGCTGGATGGAAGTCTCCGCGGTGCTGCTTTTTTTTGGAATAGCCGCATCGATTTCGCTTATCGCTCAGATTTATCAGATCAGCGGCGAGCTTGGTGACTTCTTATTGACCTGGATGGCGCTGGCGATTCCCATTGTATATGTAACCGGGTCTTCCACAGTTTCGCTGTTCATCATCGCCCTTGCTACCTGGTTTGCCTTTGAGAAGCAGGAATATGCCTCATTCGGAACTGAAATGGGTAATCGTCTTCCCTATGCTTACTTTCTTATTCTGATATGTCTGATCCCGAAATACCTGACCCTGTTGCGCAACATGGGAACCAGCAAAAATTCCTTCTACCTCCACAACTGGTTCTTTGTATTGTCGACAATGATGGCGTTGGGAGCCTTTATTCCTTCAGGCTACAATCAGCTTCCATTCGTCAGCAGTGCTTATATTTCCCTCGCAGGAATATTTTACCTCGTAGGCAAACGGGAGCTGTTCAATGAAACAAGGCTTTTTCTTAATCCCTTCCGGCTGGTTTCACTTCCGGTTATGGTAGGCATTCTTTGCTTCTGGACCTTTGCTGAATTCTGGATCGAAGCTGCGGAGAGGCCGGCAATCGGACAATTGCTTCGAGTATCTTTTACCTACCTGTGCCTCCTTATCGTCATGGTCTATCTCGTTGTTTTATTCAGGAATATTTCAAAAACACTAAAGACAGGGATTGACCTGGTAACCCTGATCCCGGTGATCTTTCTTGCCTGCTTGTTGTTATTGCAGCAGGCTCCATTCATGGGCATCTTCATATTCAACATTCTGATATTGGTCACCGGGGTGATCTACATCTACCGGGGTACAAGCCGCGACCACCTGGGCTATCTTAATCTTGGCCTGTTGATACTGGCGACCCTTGCGTTGATACGTTTCTTCGACACAAATATCCCATTCATGTGGCGTGGCCTGATGTTCATCGCTTCCGGGGCCGGGTTCTTCATCCTGAATTCGATGATGATCCGCAGGCGAAAAAAAATCATTGAAAATTCCGCGCTATGAAGAAGATCCAGCTTTATGCTTTTATCATTATGGCTGTAGCGCAGTGGTTCGTTCCGGTACAGATGCTCTGGTCCAGACACAGGGCACTGAACCAGGGAGAGCTGTTTAAATTCAGGACCAGGCCCATCGATCCTGTGGATCCGTTCAAAGGACGTTTTGTGGCTTTGTCCTTCGCCGATGAAACCGTCTTCGTGAAAAACGGATCTGCCTTTCACTACGGGCAGGATGTATACCTTCTCCTGGGAACTACCGCAGACGGCCATGCGAAGATTGAAAAAGTTTTTCATCATGTTCCTTCGGGAGGCAGGAATTACCTGAAGGCAAAGGTAAATTATGCCTCGAAAGAAAATGACAGCCTCTGGGCCCTCGCCTTGAATTTTCCCTTCGACGAATATTATATGAATGAGTTCAAGGCCCCCCAGGCCGAGAAAATGTATCGGGATTCTGCGCGCTTGAACGGTGACACCTATGCGAAAGTGAAGATTTACAATGGCTCCGGAGTGCTCGAAGGTGTTTACATCAATGACAGGAGAATCGAAGACCTCATTAAGCAATGAGTTTGTTGAGCACTGTTTCAAGCCGTTGGTAGGCCTCTTCCATGTTCTCGGCAACCGCATTTGGTGTGTAAAGTGCCAGTTCCGATTCATCCAGCAGACTGGACAATTCCTTCACCGAATTTTCGTCCGCCGACTCCTTTCTCAGGTAATAAAGAATTGATTGCTTGGAAAGGGCAGTAGAAGGCAGGTTGAATTTCTTGCCCATTACTGTGTACACAGTTTGTTTGAGCTGCTGATAAAATTGAGGATGGTCACCAGCCTTCAGGGCTTTCTTTACCGGGAAGATCATGTCTTCGAGCAGCACAATGTCTTCACCTTCAGGTTCGGGGGTTTTGATCAACGCCGCAGGTGCTTGATTTGTTTTGCCCTTACTTCGCTGCCTGCCCGACCTGACCACCTGCACCACGATCCACGCGATGATCACCAGGACGATGAAGGCATAAAAATACCATTGCCTGGGAATCAGTGGTTCGGTCACAGCAACAGGTTCGGGATCTCTTTTCAGGTTGAATGAAGACTGTTCGATACTGAAAAAAAATGGGTCCGTCTTTGCCTCCCTGTAAGTTTTGTTGATCGGATCGAAATAAGAAAAAATGACAGGCGAGATCTCAAAGGAACCCGTGTCCCTGGTGTCGATGGTATATTCGAATACCTTGGTTCCCGACAGCGGGAATATGTATTTGTTTGTTTCCTCAACTACCCGCGGATCGCCGGGTTTGATGCCCTTTGGCCAACTGATCGGTGGAGGAGTGATCAGGGGAAAGTTGCCGGTGCCGGATATGACCAGTTTAACGGTAGCGGGTTCGTTCTGTTTCCAGCTGTGGTCCTTTGCTTCCATCCTGATGGCAAAATTGCCGATGGCTCCACTGAAGCTGTCCACGGCTGTGGCTAGCTGGGGCAGAGGCAAAACATCAATGGCTACCACTGGAGTGTATGATAGAATCTTCTTTTCCAGCAGGGAGTCGGGGAGCAGTTCTTTTGACCGGTCGCCCAGCAGGTCGTTGAAATTCCTGGAGGTCGATTTAAGTCTGAGGGGATGCCGGAAATGAATAGTGCTTTCGACCTCTGCCGGCTCAAGTTCAAAATGCCCAGGCTGAAGTGGAAAAAGCTGAACCTTCCTTATAAGGTGAACATTGTAATATTTTCCGTCCAGTTGCTCTACGTCGGGCAGGCTGCTATAGGAGTCGACCATTTCTACTACGCTGAAACCAGTGAGGGAAGGCCTTCGCACCACCTGCGAGTTGGCCGTGAGGCGGGAATACGCCTTGAAAGTAGCCATGATCGGTTCGCCAACATAGCATTGTTTCTTGCTGACTTCGGCACGGAGGAAAAAGTTCTTGCGGATCTTTTCTTCCATATTATCCCTGGCGTCAATTGCCGACTGGTCCTCCACCTCGTGTTTGTCGGGAACCTTGCCATAATCACTCTGGGCCGCGGTTGTCAGCAGGCTGCAGGCCAGGGCGATTATCAGGATAAGCCGGTTGATGGGTGCCTTTTGAATCATAGTGCTTCGCAAAGATAAACAAGGGAAATGAGGGATGGTAGTGCGCGGGGATGTTTGGGATGAACGGGTGAAAAGTTAAATGTTAAATTATTTCAACCAGTTTTCAGGGTTCGGGCCTAAACTCAAATGTCTCCCAACTGTGGCCTGATCACCATTTCTTCAACGCAGGCCCTGCGAGACAATTTTGAAGCAGCATGGATCATCGCTGCGATGTCGTCGGCATCCATCAGTCTTTCGGCGGCCACCCCGCTGCCTTCCCATGAAGCAGTGTTAACTGCTCCGGGGAATACGGAGGTCACCTTTATATTTTCATCCCTCAATTCATGCCTGAGATTGGCCGAAAATCCGGCGAGAGCATGTTTTGTAATGCTGTAGGAGCCCCCGTTGTTGTAAGCCTGCAAGGAAGCTATGGAGCAGATATTGAAGATGTGCCCGCTTTTTTTTGAGATCATCAGGGGCAGCAGTGCCCTGGTCAGATAGTAAGCGCTGTAAAGATTTGTTTCGATCATGGTTTCCAAAACGCCATCGTCTTCATCTTGGATCTCACCCGGTGTAAAACTGCCCGCATTGTTGACAAGAACATCGACCCCGCCGGCCTCTTTTTTTACCCATGCAGCAAACTTCATTACCTCAGATTTTTTTGCCAAATCGCAAACCTGGTAATTAATCGTTGATGATGGGTGTACACTGGTAATCTGATCTGACAAGATCCTGAGATCCTTTTCGTTCCGGGCGCAGACCCACAATGAATAGCCATCGGCCGCAAACTTTTCCGCAATTGCCTTTCCGATCCCCTTTGAGGCGCCTGTTATGATGATGTTCGATTTCAAAATTAAAAGTGAAAAGTTTAAAATTAAAAATTCTATTTATCAGTCATACCTGAAATCTGCGTTTAAGTTATTTACTGCGCGTCGAATTCACGTATTTGCGAAGTAAGATAGTTCACTTTATTTTTTAAATCTATCGTCCGCAAGCTTCAAGACCCTTCAATGTGTAATTTCGCCCCATGAAGTACCGGCATCTTTTTTTCGACCTCGATCACACGCTCTGGGATTACGTTTCCAATGCGAGGTTGACGATGCAGGATATTTACCGTGAACACGGACTGGAAAAAAGAGGGGTGCATGATTTCGAACTTTTTTATGCCAGCTACACCACGCACAATGACAAGCTCTGGGAAAGGTTCCGAAATGGCGAGATCAAAGGCGCCGACCTGCGTTGGAAACGAATGCACCACACCCTGATGGATTTCCGGATTGGCGATGAGGCGCTGGCCCGCCTGCTTGGCGACGAGTTCACGGAAAAGCTTCCTGACTACAATCATCTTTTTCCCGACACCATATCCACTCTGGAATACCTCAATCGTAAAGGGTACCAACTCCATCTGATCACCAATGGTTTTGAACTAACACAGCAAAGCAAACTGAAAAGATCGGGCATCGATAAATTCTTCATTGAAGTGATCACCTCGGAATCCTGCAACAGCATCAAACCACAAAAGGAAATCTTCGATTATGCCCTCATGAAAGCACAAGCTTTGCCAGGCAACAGCATAATGATAGGTGACAGTGTAGAAGTGGACATCACTGGGGCAAAGAATGCGGGCATCGACCAGGTGTTCATGAATCACACCAATATCGCCTGCGCGATTGTTCCTACATATATCGTCAGGTCGATGAAAGAACTGCAGTCTATTTTTTAGAAAGTAGCCAGCACGGTCACACCACCTTTCACCGATTCATTGAGCTTCACCAGCACTGTAGTACCAACAGGCAGCAACACGTCTACCCTGCTGCCGAATTTGATGAACCCCATTTCGGCGGCCTGATCCACCCGCTGACCCAGTTTCAAGTAGTTTACGATCCTTCGGGCAACCGCTCCGGCGATCTGTTTCACCAGTACTTCGGCATATTGGTTTTTTATCACCACGCTGTGCCTTTCGTTCTCTGTAGAAGATTTAGGATGCCAGGCCACGAGGTATTTGCCTTTATGGTACTGGTTGTAAACCACTTCACCGCTGACCGGATTCCGATTTTGGTGCACATTTGCCGGACTCATGAATATGGAGATCTGCAGTCTTTTGTCTTTAAAATACTCATCGTCAAACGCCTCTTCAATCACCACCACCTTACCATCGGCAGGACAGATCACCGATTGCTCGGCAGCCGCCAGGGACCGTCCGGGGATCCTGAAAAATGAAATGATGAACAACCAGGCTACTATGGTCACCAGGAAAATAAACCAGCTGAGCCAGGGATAATAGAAACTAAGAAAAAAGAACGAAGCAAGGTTGATCGCGCCGAAAAGGATGGCTGTTATTACAATCGTTTTTATTCCTTCCTTGTGGATCGTCATGACAGCTTGGTTAAGACCCAAAAATAGGGAACATGAGCGCAGTTTACCTCATAAAAATTTCAATATAGCCCCACACGAAAGGAGTTGCCACAAGCAGGGAATCGAATCGGTCGAGGAAGCCGCCGTGACCGGGCATTATCCTTCCGCTGTCCTTGACGCCCGCCAGTCTTTTCATTCTGCTCTCGGCGAGGTCGCCGAAGGTTCCGGTAATGCTGGCAATCAGGGAGATCATCAGCCAGTGAATCCAGCTGAAATCCTGCAACACCACCACGTAATAGCTGGTAATAGTCACTGCGGTTACACTTAATATAATTCCGCCAATGGTTCCTTCCCAGGTTTTTTTGGGGGAGATGGACGACAGGGGTGTTTTGCCGATCAGCGACCCCACGAGGTAGGCCATGGTGTCGTTGATCCACATACAGGCGATGAGCACAACTGGAAATAAAGGCACAGATTGAAAAGGAAGTGAAGGGAAGATCAGCAGGTCGATCATCAGTCCGCAACTCAGGGAGATGTAGATGAGTCCGACCATCGAGTAGGCTATGTTTTTTAATGAGATCGTGTTGGCAAAGAGCAATTCCGTGATCGGCAGCAGGAAAGCGAAAAGCAGACCCAGCCACCATCCTACCGCATGAAACACAAAATCGCCGAATCGAAAGGTATTATTGGTGAAGTAAAGCAGGCAACACCATCCTGCAAGCATGATTCCATACTTATGAAATGCAGTAATACCGGAGTATTCGGGATCGATCTTCGCGAGGATGCGCTGAAATTCGAACCAACATCCAAAATGGATCACGCTGAAAAGGATGAAAAATGTCCAGTTGCTGGTAACTACCCCTAGGATCATGACAGCAGTAAACACGATCGAAGTCACTAGTCGGGTCCGGAAGGTGGTAATGTTCAGCGCCATGAGCAGGAGGTTTTATGCGATGAACTGGTTGAACTTATTGAGATCGTCGGGTTCGTAAACTTTTTCATAAGTGACCGTGGAAAATGATTTGTACAGCCAGATCACCGCCAGCACTGCGATGGCGCTGATCAGGGCGGCAATGAATGGAATGGATGGATCTTTGGTGGCGATGCCCGGCGCATAGGACACGGCTACCACTTGCACGGCGTTGTTGACAAAATGGGCAAGTATGCTGGTCCATATGCTGCCGCTATACCAATAAAGTGCGCCAAGAAGGACACCTAGGAGCATGCGGGGCAGAAAACCCTGGAACTGGAGATGCAGTGCTGAAAAAATGATTGAAGTGATAATAATGCCAACCCAGGGGCTCCGGCTGACGTGGATGAGGATTCGCTGAAGAGTACCGCGAAAACAAACCTCCTCGCAGAAGGCTGGCACCAGGGCGATCAGGAATACGTTCACAACGATATCCATCGGACCAGTCACTTTCAGGAAGGCCTGCATTTGCTTTGCCGCTTCGGCTTCCATGCCCGTCACCCATTTTGGTAAAGGCAGGCCCTGGTTCAGTTCACCCAACCAGAAAACGAGCGGAAAAGCCACCAGGATGATGACCACGGCCATCGCGTACATTTTGACTGTGCGGGCTCTTTTAAAGCCAAGGAACTCAAGCGGTTTCCGGTTGAAGACTATTAAAGCGAAGGCTATGGCGGGAAACAGGAAGATGATCACGGCAGAAATGCCCTGAATGAGTTTCATAGCACTCAACACGCGTGGTTCGTCCAGGTTCATGTCTTTGATCCTGGCCAACGGAATACCGCTAGACATAAACAGCAGGGCCATAACCAGCGAGGCGAGGAAAAAGGCAGCGCCGAGTAAACCAAGGAAAATAGCTAACTGAGACCAGGGACTTTTAACGCGCAGGTAACCGATCATAACCAATTAAATGTAATTTTGCAGCCGTTTGTTTTACAAGATACGGATAAGCTTTCTGACCACAGTCAGGCTATTGGCGTCTTCGCTCAGCAAACCCGGCCCAAAAGCCAGACAACATGATAACCATCGGCAACATATCGCTTCCCGAATTTCCGCTCCTCCTTGCACCCATGGAGGACGTTAGCGACCCGCCATTCCGGGCTGTATGCAAGGATAATGGCGCGGACCTGATGTACACCGAATTCATATCCTCCGAGGGTTTGATCCGCGATGCCATCAAAAGCAGGAAGAAACTCGACATATTTGATTACGAAAGGCCCGTTGGTATCCAGATATTTGGAGGGGATGAAGATAGCCTCGCCCTGGCCGCAAAGATCGTCGACGTCACCAATCCCGATCTGCTGGACATCAACTATGGCTGTCCGGTAAAAAAAGTGGCCTGCAAGGGAGCGGGGGCCGGCGTGCTCAAAGATCTGCCCCTGATGGTCCGCCTTACAGAGGCGGTGATCAGGTCTACTTCACTGCCTGTTACCGTGAAGACCCGACTTGGTTGGGACGAAGACTCAAAAAATATTGAAGAGGTAGCTGAACGACTCCAGGACATTGGCGTTAAGGCCCTTAGCATTCATGGCCGCACCCGGGTGCAGATGTATAAAGGATCGGCGGACTGGACCCTGATCGGGAAGGTCAAAAACAACCCCAGGATCCACATGCCCATATTTGGCAATGGCGACATAGATTCACCTGAAAAAGCCGTAGAGTACAAAAACCGTTATGGGGTGGATGGGATCATGATCGGCCGCGCAGCAATTGGTTATCCCTGGATCTTTAACGACATAAAGCATTACATCAAGACAGGAGAACAGCTTCCATCCCCTACCATTGAGCAACGTATCGGAGTGTGCAGGAAACACCTGCGCAGATCTTTTGAATGGAAGGGCCCGGTTGTGGGCATCCTGGAAATGCGAAGGCATTATGCGAATTACCTGAAAGGGCTGCCGAGTATCAAGGACTATCGTGCCCGGCTGGTGACTCTCAAATCACTCGAAGAAATAGAAGACGTATTGACAGAGATCGAACGACATTATTCCGGATATGAATTTGAGCGTTCTGCCATCGTGCTCGAAAATTATCATTCGAAATGCGCAGTCTGATTTTTGCAAGGCATTAAACTACTCATTCTTCGATATGCAATATTCACAACTCGGTACTTCTACGCTTTATATCTCTTCAATAGGTTTTGGCTGTATGTCGCTTCCAAAATATGAAAAGGAAGCCATTTCCCTTTTAGACCATGCCGTTGACCTGGGCATTAATTTCTTCGATACCGCTGACATCTACGATGACGGGGACAATGAAACAGTTGTGGGCAAAGCCTTTAAGACTAAGAGGGACAAGGCTGTTATTGCGTCGAAAGTGGGCAACCAGCGCAAATCCGATGGATCCCTGACCTGGAATCCCAGCCCGGCGCACATCATCAGTTCAGTGGAAGGCAGCCTCCGGCGTCTTCAGACTGATCATATTGACCTCTACCAGTTGCATGGAGGCACCATCGATGACCCGATAGATGCCACTATCGATGCCTTTGATACATTGGTGCGACAGGGGAAAATCCTATACTATGGCATCTCCTCTATCCGGCCGAACGTGATCCGCGAATGGGTCAACCGTTCTTCCATGGTCAGTGTGATGATGCAATTCAGCCTGCTCGACCGAAGACCCGAAGAGAACTGCCTTGATTTACTACACCGGAACAATATTGGGGTGCTTGCGCGCGGCAGTGTAGCTCAGGGTCTGCTGGTGGACAAGTCACCCGCTCCTTACCTCGGGCAGGCACCCGACATGGTTAGTTCGGCGGCAAGTGCCGTTGGAGCACTGTCAGCCGGGGAAAGAACCAGGGCGCAAACGGCGATTCAGTTCGTGCTCAATAACCCCTCGATCTGTTCGGCTATAACGGGTATCCGCACACTCAGGCAACTTGAGGAGGCAGCCACCACTCTCGACATGGACAGTTTAACCAATGAAGAAATAAATACCCTCAAGGCTGCCATTCCTGCAGGAAAATACACCGATCATCGTTGAATAGAACCTGTTCCCCGAAATTTCGTAGGGCGGCTTGATTACACCCATGAACAGCCCTTAACTTTGGGCAACTTTTGGGATGCGAAGAAAATTCTGCTTCGTCATAGGGGTAACGTAAGCCTCCGTTGTCTGATTTAAATGGCAGGTGCAGTCGTTGAAAAGACGAAGTTTCAAAATTACAGGATGGAAATACCGGAATCCGGCACTATAACATTGGTTTCCAAAGATGAACTCAGTTTTGAAAGGATCTTTACTTCCCATTTCAAGAAGCTCTATGCGTATGCCTTTACCATTGTGAAAGAGGAAGTCACTGCAGAGGAAATGGTTCAGAATGTATTTCTGAAAATATGGGAGAAGAAAGGCATGATCAACGATGTGCATACCTCCCTCACCGCCTACCTGTACAAGTCGGTTTATCACGAAAGCCTGAATCATCTCAAGCACCAGAAAGTCAGGTCGGCGTATACCATGCATGCTGCGCGACAAAAAAATGACGTCGAGAATACTTCTTCGAGGGTGCAATTGTCGGAACTGCAGGAAAGGATCGACACTGCGCTCAAAGACCTGCCGGAACAATGCAGGACGATATTTCAGATGAGCCGTTTTGAAGAACTCAAATATCAGGAAATAGCGGACAGGCTCGGGTTGTCAATAAAAACAGTAGAAAACCAGATGGGTAAGGCGCTCAGGATCCTCCGGATCAAACTGGCAGATTATCTCCCCTTGATTGCAATTATACTGGCGCCAACCGTAAACCATCAATTATTTTGAAACATCCCAACCCAAATATGATCGACGAACTGCTGATCAGCTATCTGCTGAATGAAGGCAATCCGGAAAACCGGAGATGGGTGGAGGACTGGGTTGCATCGGATGCAGGCAATAAAAAATATTTTGATCATTTCAGGCTTATCTGGAAAAACAGTGAGCGGTTGTTACTGCCTGAGGAAATTGACGAGCGGGCCGCCTGGCGCAGGTTCCAGCAAAGAGTAGCCAGCGAGGAAAAAAAACCCCGACTCGTCCGCCAGATGTCTGATGGATTTTTCAGGTTCCGCGCGGCAGCAAGCATCATCCTGGTGATAGGCGCGCTCACACTTGGTTACCTGGTTTGGGATAAAACGAATTCGGCGCTTGTGGTTTTCGCTTCAGGGCAGGTATCCAAAGCGGATTCCCTTCCTGATGGGTCGGTCGTCACGCTCAACAAAAACTCAGAGATCAGTTATGCCGGCAACCTGAAAGGAAATGAGAGAAAGATCAGTCTTAAAGGTGAAGCTTTCTTCAAAGTCGCCCCTGACAGGAAGAAACCATTCGTGGTTACAGTGAATGATATGACGATCACCGTGGTGGGTACCGCTTTCAATGTCAAAACCAGTGACGGAAATACAGAAGTGATCGTCGAATCGGGTGTAGTGAAAATCAAAAGACACAATATCGAAAGACTGCTGACCAAAGGCCAGAAACTGTTAACCGGAACCAGTGACAGTCTTCAGGTAGAACCAACCCTGGATAAACTGTATAATTACTACCGCACAAAAGAATTCGTCTGCGACAATACCCCTTTATGGAAACTGGTGACGATCCTGAACGAGGCTTATGATGTAAATATCGTTATTGAAAAAAAATCTTTGAATCAATTGCCGCTGACCACTACATTTTCAAATGAATCACTGGGAAATGTACTCCGCGTTATCGGCGAAACCTTCGGCATCACTATCGAAAGGCGAGGCGAGGACATAATTCTCAAATAAAAACAAGATTTTAAGGTATCATGAAAAGGCAAAAAGAGATAAGCCGGGCAATACTATTGATGTTCCTCCTCAGTTGTTCGGTGACTGGATTTTCACAACTGCTGCTCTCAAGAAATATAACAATCAATATCAGCGATCAAAAACTGGATGATGTATTGGAGATCATCAGTAACAAGGAGAATTTCTACTTTTCGTATAATAGCCGGATCATCAACAAAGACACCCTGGTGTCGGCAAATGTCAGCAACCGGCCGATCGTGGAAGTGTTGAAGCAGTTGCTGGGCGATGGTTTCGAATTCAAGGAAAGCGGCAATTATATCATTCTTCGCAGGGCTCCGCTGAAGCTGAGGGTCGTTACCAGCGCCGCGGAAACAGAGAACAAGTTTTATTATATCAGCGGGCATGTGGTTGACGATCAGACAGGGGAAAAAATCGAAGGCGCCAGCCTTTATGAAAAGGACCGGCTGATCATCGTCAACACCAACAGCAATGGATTTTTCCGGATGCGGCTGAAAAGCAGGTACCAAAAGGCAACGATCTCGGTGAGTAAGGAATTTTACAAGGATACCAGTGTGGTGCTCACACCGCGGTTCAATCAGACCGTCACTGTCACTCTCGTTCCACTACTCACTAAAGAGCACACAGTCATCATCGGTCCCGATGGTTACAAGGCACCTGAATCGATCGACCTGGAAGTTCCTCTGAACGACAGTACCTCCTGGCTGTACCGGTATGTTAAAGCTGATTCAGAAATGGTGGATAAGAAAACACTTACGAGGTGGTTTGTTTCATCAGGACAAAAACTTCAGAGCATCAACCTGAGAAACTTCTTTACAGCGAGGCCATGGCAGGTTTCCCTGCTGCCGCGCCTCAGTACAAATGGCCGGCTCAACAGCCAGGTGATCAATAATTTTTCCCTGAACGTCCTCGGTGGTTATTCTGGTGGCACGAAAGGAGTTGAAATCGGAGGGCTCTTCAATATCGATAAGAAGGACATGGGTTACGTGCACTTGGCAGGATTGTCGAACCTCGTTGGAGGCGATGTGACCGGTGTGCAGGTTTCGGGCCTGAACAATACCAACCTGAAGGATTTCGTGGGTGTTGGTGTAGCCGGCATCGTTAATTATCAGCATAACAACCTGACGGGAATACAGCTGGCGGGAGTTTACAATCACGTCGGTGAACATACGAACGGCATGCAGGTTGCCGGAGTTGCGAATTTTACTAACAGGACCATAAAGGGAATACAAATCGCGGGCGTGGCGAACGTAAGCACAAAACAGACAAATGGCATGCAGATCGCCGGCCTGTTTAACTATACGCGGAAACTGAAGGGGGTGCAGATCGGATTGATCAACGTGTCCGACACATCAGAAGGATACAGTATCGGCCTGATCAATATCGTGGCCAGGGGATATCATAAATTATCTGTTTCCACTAACGAGGTCACCGACCTGAACGTCGCCTTTAAAACTGGCAATAGTAAGTTTTACAGTATTCTTCTTGCCGGATATAATACGCCGCCAGAACAACAACTTTTGAGTTTCGGTTATGGATTGGGGTCAGAGATCCGGATGGGGAAAAAGTTCAGCCTAAACCTTGATCTCACCAGCCAGTACTTGTACAGGGGAACCTGGGATTATACCAACATCCTGAACAGGGTCAACCCTGCACTGACCTTCAGGATTACAAAATTCCTGTCCGTCTTTGCCGGGCCGTCATATTCGTTTTTTGTTTCTGATCAGGATCTTCAGATCCCTGGATACAAGTCCACCCCTCCCGGCGGGTACAACACACATAAGTTCAGCGATCAGGTAACTGGCTGGTTGGGCTGGAGTGCGGGTGTTAATATTTTCTAAAATAAAAATATTCGTAGGGGTATGACCTCCGTTTGTTGTCATGGGATAAAACAAACAAAAATCATGAAAAAGTTATTCGTGGCAGTACTTGCAGGCCTTACTTTATTCAGCCTGAGTTCCTGCCGCAAAATCGTAGGAAGTGGCCCCATCGTTACCGAAAAAAGAACCCCCGCACCATTTACCGAACTGGAATTCGAAGTTCCTGGCGAACTTGTTTTCATTCAGTCCGATGTTGAATCAATCACCCTTGAAGGACAACGAAATATCCTCGATATCGTTGAAACTAACGTGAACAATGGCGAGCTGAAAGTAAAACTCCAGCATAACCGGGTCATCTCTTCGGGCGAACACCTGAGGATCACTGTCGAGGGACCGAATGCAAGGTCTTTTAAGGTCAGCGGTTCGGGTAACCTTTTTATTCCTGACAGTCTTTCAGCGGATCAACTCAAACTCCGGATCAGTGGTTCAGGCAAGATCCTTGTTACCACCCTTAAAGCAAACAATCTGGAAGTGAAGATCAGTGGTTCGGGCAATGTTGAGGCATTGAACGGCTTAGTAAGCAATGAAAACCTGGATATCGAAGGCAGTGGCGACATCGACCTCAGCAACATTTCCGCAGAAACTGCTGACACAGAAACAAGTGGTTCGGGTGATATCAGGCTTTTCGTCAATGAACGTTTGAATGCGAAGATCGCAGGCAGTGGAGATGTCTGGTACAGGGGAAGGCCCTTCATCGACACCCGGATCTCCGGATCGGGAAATGTTAGACGCATTGATTAAATGATTGTTATTATTTTCGTGGGTCGATGACCCACGAATTTTTTATGCAGCAGGCGCTGAAGGAGGCAAGAAAAGCTTTCGATGCCCAGGAGGTTCCGGTAGGTGCGGTGATCGTACAAAGCGACAGAATAATTGCCAGGGGATGCAACCAGGTTGAAACCCTGAACGATCCGACGGCACACGCAGAGATCATCGCGCTTACTTCGGCTTTCAATTTCCTTGGCAGCAAATACCTTCCCAACGCTGCGATCTACATAACCATCGAGCCATGCCTGATGTGCGCAGGCGCAATTTACTGGAGCAAGATCGGCGCAGTTGTCTACGGAGCCGCCGACCCCAAAAATGGGTATCGCAAGTATGCCGGTTCGAACATTATTTCGCCGTTTCACCCCCGCACAGAAATATACTCCGGCATCCTGGATGATGAGTGTGCTTTACTAATGAAGGAATTTTTTCAGTCAAAAAGATGATTGTCTGAGGTTGGTATAATTATTATGTAATTTTGCCAATAATTTAATCAACAATAAATTCTTTAGTTATGGCATTCACATTACCAGCTCTGCCTTACGCACACGATGCACTGGAGCCTCACATTGATACAACGACCATGCAGATACATCATGGAAAACATCATCAGGCTTATGTCGACAATCTCAATAAAGCTATAGCGGGCACTCCGAATGAAAATAAATCGATTGAAGAACTCGTTGCAGCTGCAGGCTCGATTAGTCCCGCCGTCCGCAACAATGGTGGAGGACACTGGAATCACAGTTTCTTCTGGGAGTCCCTGGCGCCAAATGCAGGAGGCAAGCCCTCTGGCAAGCTGGCCGAAGCGATTGATAAGGAGTTTGGATCATTCGACGCATTCAAAGAAAAATTCAACGCTGCCGGCGCAACCCGTTTTGGGTCCGGTTGGGCATGGCTGATAGTAAAGGATGGAAAACTGGAAGTCAGTTCTACTCCCAACCAGGATAATCCACTTATGGATGTGGCTGAGGTTAAGGGCAAGCCAATTCTTGGTGTTGATGTTTGGGAACATGCTTACTACCTCAAGTATCAGAACCGCAGACCCGAATATCTTGGTGTGATCTGGAACGTGATCAACTGGAAAAAAGTGGGTGAGAGATTTGAAAAAGCTTAGTATTTGTTTCACGCAAAGGCGGTAATCTGCCGTCAGGCAGGTTTGCGCTTTTGCGTGAAATCACTTCGGTGAACAAAATAAAAACTCCGATAATGAAATATCCTCTTCTGTTTGCGGTAATTCTTCTGGCTTCCTGTTCATCGGGCGGAGGCAAAAAAGTACTTGTTGAATCGAGTGGAGATGTTGCGATCGAAGGCAACACCATCACGCTCACTCCCGGTGGCTCGCATAAGGAAACTGAGCTTGTACCCGATGGAGACTCTGTGGTTGTGGTTTCGCCCAAAGGCACTCAGGGGTTTTCAGTGAAGGAACCGGGTTATTACCTGTTGAACATTAAGAAGGATACCCTGGTAGGCAGCTATCAAAAAACAGGGTCCGACAATTCACGGACAGTGATTACCGAGGCCGACCTGATCAACAGGATGGACAGTCTACACGCACTTATGGCTGGCACAAACGTCACCGAAGCGGCAAGGAATTACAACATACCGCCGTTCGCTATAAAACTCATCACGAAAAATACTGATGCGCAGATCATCGGACCCTACCTGCACATTCCCGGTTCCTTCGACCCGTCAAAAGAACACGAAGTTTACAAGTTTTTCACCAACAAGGAGATTGCAGCTACAGCCGACAACCTGAAGAAAATGGTGTCAGAGAAGAAAGAGAACTAAGCATCCGTCCGAATCTCTTCATTCCTCATTTGAGGAAAAAAAAGCACGTCCTGGATAGAAGGCTGCCCGGTCATCAGCATGCACAATCGATCGATTCCGAAACCAATGCCGGCCGTGGGTGGCATTCCATATTCGAGGGAACGGAGGAAGTCGTTGTCGATAAACATGGCTTCGTCATCTCCTCTTTCGATCAGCCTGGCCTGTTCTTCAAAACGTTCACGTTGTTCTACCGGATCATTGAGTTCAGAGTAGGCATTCGCCATCTCCTTGCCGTTTATCATCAACTCAAATCTTTCTACCAGGCCTGGCTTTGAACGGTGCTTCTTGGTGAGCGGACTCATCTCCACCGGGTAATCTATGATGAAGGTTGGCTGAACGAAATGGTGTTCGCAGGCCTTGCTGAAGATCTCATCAACCAGTTTGCCCAGGCCCATGGTTTTATCGACATGGATCGACAATTCCCTGCAAATTGCTGTCAACCCCTCTTCGCCCATGCCTGTAATATCGTGTCCGGTGTATTCCCTGATGGCATCGTACATGGTTACCCGTTTATATGGCGCCTTGAAATCGATCTCCTTACCGTCGGCTACTACCAGCGTGGTTCCGTTAGTGGCTATGGCGGCATTTTCGAGGAGTTGCTCCGTGGTTTCCATCATCCAATTGTAATCCTTGTAGGCCACATAAAACTCCAGTACGGTGAATTCCGGGTTGTGGGTACGGTCCATCCCTTCATTACGGAAATTCCTGCTGAACTCATACACCCAGTCGAATCCGCCTACGATCAGGCGTTTAAGGAACAGCTCGTTGGCTATGCGCAGGTATAATGGGATATCCAGGGCATTGTGGTGGGTAGTGAAGGGGCGTGCTGCCGCGCCGCCGGGAATATTTTGTAATACCGGGGTGTCCACTTCCAGGGCGCCTTTGGCGTTCAGAAAATCCCTGATGGCGTTGATCATCTTTGTCCTTCGGATGAAAGTTTCTTTAACGTGCGGGTTGATGATCATGTCGGCGTAACGCTGCCGGTATTTGAACTCCGGATCGGTAACCGCGTCGAAGGTTTCGCCTTCCTTTTCTTTTACAATGGGCAGCGGCTTGACAGATTTGGACAGGAATTTCAATTCTTTCACGTGCACGGATACTTCGCCGGTTCTGGTGGTAAACACGTAGCCTTTGACACCGATGATGTCACCTATGTCGGTCAGGTGTTTCCAAATCTTGTCGTATAGGGATTTGTCTTCACCGTTTGCGATGTCATCCCTTTTAATGTAGAGTTGAATCTTACCGGAACTGTCCTGCAGAACCGCGAACGATGCCTTACCCATGTCCCGGATTCCCATGATCCTTCCCGCGAGGCAGACGTCGGCGAAATCTGCCTCATTCTGGTTCGATGCATAGTTTGCCTTGATGAAGGCTGCAGTTATGTTCACAGGAAAACTCGCGGCCGGATAAGGGTCAATACCGAGGGATTGTAGCTCCTTTAGTTTCTCCCGGCGAATGATCTCCTGTTCTGATAGATGCATTATGTTTTTTTCACTGTTGAGGCGCAAAAATAAATGATTAGGCCCATCCGGGAAGTTGTAAATCAGATTTCCTCCGCTATCACTTCACTTGTGAGCACCCCGAGACCATCTGCTTCCAGCTCTATTATGTCCCCGTCCTTCAGCCATTGATCCGGGTGTGAGGAATTGGCTGAATTCCGTGTTTCGTTGAGTCGCAACATAGGCGAGGTTCCCAGGGATCCGCAGCCAATTACATCGCCCGGATAAAGATCGACACCGTCGGAAGCCAGTTCGATGAGTTCTGCGAAGGACCGGGTCATGTCGGCCAGTCGGATCAATGCAATCTCTTCCCCGTTTAATCGGCAATGGATCCGGATGTCCCAGCATTTACCCCTTCGCTCTTCCGTAGAGGGCAACTCTGCGGGAACCAGTTCATCCGCTGACACCAGCCACGGACCTGTGGAGGTACCAAAGTCTTTTGATTTACCCGGTCCGGCACCGGCAGCGACTTCCTCCCGGCGAAGGTTCTGCGCTGTAAAGCTGTTCAGCAGCATGAAGCCGGCAATGTAGTCTTCGGCTTGTTCAGCCTTTATGCTCCTTCCGTGACGGCTGATCACAACCGCCACCTGTGGGGTGAAATCCAGTTGGGTCAACTGCGACGGGGTGCATCCCAGTCCACCCGGACCCCTGATACTGTGATGGTTCAGAAAATGAAAAAATGGCAGGTTCCCGGCAAGGGAAAAAGCTTCACGAAAAGAAGAAGGAAACGGTACCGGGGCGATGAGTTCTGCAACGGAAGGATCATTTCCCTTGTCATCGGTGATCCGGCCCTCCTTTACCATTAGTTCTCCGCCAAATGCCATTGGAAAGGCATCGTCCCAATACTGGAGAAACAGGCCCATCGTGTTGGGAATGTCGGGATGAAGGTTTTCCATGTCATAGTAAAGACCGTCGACCATCAATGCCAAGTGGTCATGACCGTCGTAGAGATATGAGACAAATTTCATCAGGCATTTTTTTTGCTTTGAGAGGGGGGGTAAAGATAATTGGAATTGGCTGGGAAAGAATTAGACTATTTGTATTTTTGCACTATCAAATCGGGAGACATGAAATTTGATAAAATTCATAACAAGGGGCAGGCGCAGCTATTTAGAAACAACTATCTCGAAATGTTAACCAAGACACATCCCCTCGTAATCTGGGGCATGTATCTTCCAGTTTCGGTGGGGCTGGTTTATCACTCTTTTCAACTGGGGTTTTCATGGAGTACGGCTGCTCTATTGTTCCTGGCTGGTATATTTCTGTGGACACTGTTTGAATACATAATGCACCGCTTTGTATTCCATTTTATCGCCAACAGCGAGCGACTTCAAAAAATTATTTATGTGATGCATGGCAATCATCATCACTACCCCAGAGACAGGGAAAGATTATTCATGCCACCTGTACCCAGCCTCATCCTGGCTTCGGCAATTTTTGCTTTGATGTATGTGTGCATGGGAACGATGGTCTTTGCGTTTTTCCCTGGTTTCCTTATCGGATACCTCATGTATGGATCTATGCATTATGCTATCCATGCGTGGAATCCTCCTTTCAAATGGATGAAGCCCCTATGGAGGAACCACCATCTTCATCATTACAAGAATGATCACCGGGGCTTCGGTGTGAGCACGACGCTCTGGGATCACGTTTTTGGTACCATGTTCGATCTTAACCAGGAAAAAGAAGACAAGGAAAGAGTGAGAGAGCTCATGTATAGATAAAGTAAAGGGGCTTATCTTTATAAAAGTGCCTCGCTTTGATTTCCACGATACCATCAACCTCATCTCAAAGATGACATTCCGGCGTGCCTGGAATGCTTCACGGGTAACAGCGAGCTTTTATCTCAGCAAATGGTCGGGTAAACCTGTACAGTGGGGATATCCAGTTTCAATTTCAGTGGAACCCACAACATCGTGCAATCTTCGCTGCCCGGAATGCCCTAGCGGGTTGAGGGCTTTCACACGTCCGACGGGAATGCTGCAAAATAATTTTTTTCGCGACACCATCGACCAGCTTTCGCGGGATCTTTTTTACCTGGTTTTTTATTTCCAGGGCGAACCCTATCTCAATCCTGAATTCCTCGACATGGTTCGTTATGCTTCCTTAAAACGGATCTACACGGCCACCTCAACCAATGCCCACTATCTTAATGATGAGAATGCGAGGAAGACCGTCGAAAGTGGACTCGACAGGCTTATCATTTCTATAGACGGAACCACCCAGCAAGTGTATCAGCAGTATCGCGTTGGGGGAAACTTAGACAAGGTGATTGCCGGGGCTAAGAATATTGTTGCCTGGAAAAAGCGGCTGGGAAGTCGTAAGCCATTTGTTATCTTCCAGTTCCTCGTGGTCAAACCAAATGAACACCAGGTAGAGGAAATAAAAATACTTGCGAAGGAGATTGGTGTGGACGAGGTCAGATTCAAAACTGCGCAGGTCTACGATTATGTAAACGATCCCAATGACCTGATCCCCGAAACACAAAAATTCAGCAGGTATAAGCGTGACAGAGACGGTAGGTATCGGCTGAAGAATAAAATGTCCAATCATTGCTGGAGGCTGTGGCATGCTACGGTCATAACTTGGGATGGAATGGTGGTGCCTTGTTGTTTTGACAAGGATGCCACTCACCGCCTTGGCGACCTGAAGGGTACACCCTTCCGCGATATCTGGAACAACAGCGATTACAAAAGTTTCCGCACTCAAATACTTAGTAGCCGGAAGAATATTGATATTTGTTCGAATTGTAGTGAAGGCACAAAAGTATGGAGCGATTGACGGAAATTTATTCACCGAAATAACCGGATCCGTATATGAGCATCGAAAATGACATACACCAGACTAAGTTCAACAGCGAGTACCACAAGATGAATGTGAACATTATCTATACTTATAACTGGATAATGGAACAAAGCAAAAGATTTTTTGAAAAGGCGGACCTTACTCCGCAGCAGTTTAATATTCTCAGGATCCTGAGGGGCGCGGCCAAGCCTATGTCGACACTTCAGATTCGCCAGCGCATGCTGGACAAGATGAGCGATACCAGCCGTATAGTCGACCGCCTGATCAAGAAGGAACTTGTCCAGAAGATCGTGTGCAAAACAGACAGGCGACTCGTCGACGTGACGATCACCGACAAAGGACTCAACCTGCTGAATATGCTTGATCAGGCTACCCACGAGCTCGATTCCAACCTGAGCAGCCTGTCGGTTGAAGAAGCGGAGAAAATGAATTTGTTATTGGATAAGCTCCGGCGCTCCGCGTGACCGGCATGAAGGCGCCCGCTTTACCTCCCCACACTTGAGCAAACGAATGGCCAGAAAGAAAAAAACAGACAGGATCTGGCGTCTGTTGATCATTTGCATCGGCATAAGCATTGCCATGATGATTATTCTATGGGTGTATGAATTGATCATGGCGCGAAAAGCCACTTATGTTCGCTATGCAGAGTTTGGCATCGACGTCCCCCTTAATTATTCAGTTCATGGCATCGATGTGTCTAAATATCAGCAAACAATCAACTGGCCCAGTGTAAAGTCGATGGAGGTGGATGACGTGCGGCTCAGCTTCGCTTTTATCAAAGCCACCGAAGGGAATATTAATGAGGACAGGTTCTTCAAACGCAACTGGGCAAAAGCCCGGCAGGCAAAAATGGTAAGGGGTGCTTATCATTTCTTCCTCGCTACGAAAAGCGGAAAAACACAGGCAGAAAATTTCATTAGCAATGTCAATCTGGAAAGCGGTGACCTTCCGCCTGTGCTTGATATTGAACAAACCTATGGCGTTGCTCCAGAAAAGCTGAGGGAGCGGGTAAAAGAATGGCTGGTGACCGTAGAGGATTTCTATGGGGTGAAGCCAATCATCTACACCAACGTGGATTTTTATAATTTTTACCTCGACGAAGCCTTTGATGATTATCCACTATGGGTGGCCCACTACATCAGCAAGGGTAAACCGCGCATCTACCGCGACTGGCATTTCTGGCAGTACAGTGAAACCGGGCGTGTGAATGGCATACTGAGCAAGGTTGACTTTAATGTGTTCAATGGAGACAGTGCTGAGTTTGATAAATTAAAAATCAAAAATTAAAAATAAAAATAAGCACGTAAGGCATGTCGGGACAATAACAATTTATAAGTTGTAGCGCACTTTTTACGACGCCATGGTCTGACAATTCTAAATCAATAACCACAGGCAATTACCATTGATGAAGCCGCGACCCATTAAGATTTTTAATTTTTAATTTTTGATTTTTAATTTCGTAGCGTCTTAGAACATCAATGTCTTAAGATAGTTCGCATCAATCTCGGCGCTCTTTATCGGCGTGCTGTTGTCATACTTTTCCTGTTCAACGATATAGTATTCCACGCCACTGCCCTTAGCAACCTTTAAAATTGATTTGTAGTCTATCGAACCCGCACCTAGTTCGGTTGAAGCATCCGCTTCGCCTTTCTTTGCGGTTTTCTGTCTGTCTTTTACGTGACAGAGTTTAAAACGGTTCGGATATTTCTGCAACCAGGTGATCGGATCCTCTCCGGCGGTTACTGTCCAATACATGTCCATTTCAAAATCAACGGTCTCCGGATTGGTATTCTGCATCATGATATCCTGCGGAAATTGTCCATCGACCTTTTCAAAAGAATATCCGTGATTGTGGTATCCGAAACGGATGCCGTTCTTCTTACAGATGTCACCCGCCTTGTTGAATTTGTCGGCGGCTTTCTTGTAGTCGTCGAGTTTTTTCTGCTTGCCCAGGTAAGGGCAGAGTAAGTACTTCATCCCGATCTCACTGGCTTCGGCAGCTTTCTTTTCGAAATCCTTTTCGTAGGCGCAATGACTGGAGACCATCGTCATGCCCAATCCGTCGATGTAGGACTTGAATTCCTTGTTGGTCATCCCCCAGTAGATGCCCATTTTAGCGTCTTCATATCCTTCCAGTTGTTTATAGCCGAAGCCTGATACTTGTTTGAGGATGCCTTTCGGATCCTTGGGAAGTACGTCACGCAGTGTGTAAAGCTGGAGGCCGAACTGGCCAAGCACTTGTTCTGCCGCTGCTGAAGCGATGGTGTCTTTATTGGTGCTGTCTGCACCCTCTGCCGGATCTCCGTTGGAAGGAGAGGCACATTTAATACCCGTGATGGCAATTGCCGAGGCAAGCAATCCGGTTTGTCTTAAAAACAAGCGTCTGTTATGCGTCATTATAGATCAGTTTCTAATTACAAATGGGGGGCACAGAGGTAGAGTGAACAAATATTCAACAAGTCAGGGCCAGGATCAGATTGCCCAGGCCTTGTCTCCCTTCTTGTAGTCGACGTTCCCGTCATACTTGCCGGGAGATTCAACATAACGAAGCGCTTTAGTGGCCCCAATCTCCGAGGTGAAATAACCGAGAAGTGTCAGCTCCTTCATCAATCTGAAATAATGCGGATCCTTATCGGCCGGATCATCTCTCAGGTTCGCCGCGAAATCCTTATCCATATCCTTCTGCTTCGCCGTGTATGCTTTTTGTTCTGTATCCAGTTCGTTAAGGAGTTCCGTCCGTTGATCAGGAGTTACCTCCATATACACTTTATCAAATTTCTTTGTGCAAGCGTCGTTGAGTTTTGACATTCCCTCCATAAACGTCTTCTGCTGCTTTTCGGTGTAGCAGTCGCGGACCATCACGGTCATGAAGGCGCCAACTTTAGCGGCCTTGGCACCAGGGCTACCTGCTGTTGTCGGAAGGATGGTGTCGGCAACCTCATCCAGATAGGCAATATCCTCGGCAGAAAAATCGTTGACGGAGGTTAATTTCTTGCCTTCGGGTTTACATCCTTCCAGAAAATAACTGGCGCCGATAACGGTACCTCCTAAAAGCAACCCTACACGACTTATTGCCTGACGTCTGTCCATAATATTGTTGTTAGATCGTTGTTAAGTTACAGGTTATTCTTTTTGAGTTCGCCTACAGCAAAATCCACTGCTCTTGCGGTCATTGCCATGTAGGTGAGCGATGGATTCTGGCAGGCCGCGGAGGCCATGAAGCCACCATCGGTCACGAACACATTTTTTGCGTCCCATACCTGGTTATGTTTATTCACAACGGATGATTTGGGATCCTTCCCCATCCGTGCAGTACCCATTTCATGAATGCCCATGCCCAGCGCATAGCCATTGTCGTAAGTCTTTACATTTTTCACCCCTGCTGCTTCGAACATTTCCTTCGCATCATTCATCATATCCTTTCTCATCTTCTTCTCATTGTCTTTGATCTCGCAGTTGAAATCAAGTACCGGCAAGCCCCACTTGTCTTTTACGCTCTTATTGAGTGTGATCTTGTTCTCATGATAAGGCAGGGTTTCACCGAAGGCTGTTGCGCTGATGGTCCATTGACCAGGCTCGGTCAGCGCATCCTTGTACTCGGCTCCTATGTTCATCTCGGCAACGTCTTTATGCCAGCCGTCACGGCTTGCTCCACCCTGGTATCCAAAACCACGGACATAATCTCTTTTTTCACCATTGAGATTGCGGAATCTGGGGATGTATATGCCGTTGGCGCGGCGGCCGAAATAATATTTGTTTTCATATCCTTCTACGGTGCCGGCGGCGCCACAGCGGAAATGATGGTCCATTACGTTGTGCCCGAGTTCGCCGCTGCTGCTGCCCAGTCCGCCCTCCCAAACATCTGTAGCGGAGTTGAAGAGCACCCAGGTGGAATTCAATGATGAAGCACATAGAAAAACAACCTTGGCCTTGTACTCATAAGTCTGGTTGGTCTGCGCGTCGATCACCTCAACACCGGTAGCTTTTTTGCTGTCTTTGTCATATATCACCCTGGTTACAATGGAATAGGGCCTGAGGGTCAGGTTGCCTGTTTTCATCGCTGCGGGCAGTGTAGACGACTGCGTGCTGAAATAGGCCCCAAAGGGACAACCCAGCCAGCATTTGTTGCGGTACTGACAGGCCGAACGGCCATTATGCGGAACGGTGAGATTTGCGGTTCTTCCGATCGTCATCAGTCGTTGACCCTTGAATTCTTTTTTGATCCTGGCTGCGACGTCTTTTTCCACCACGTTCATTTCCATAGGTGGAAGAAACTGACCGTCTGGCAGTATTGCCAGGCCATCCCTGTTGCCGCTGACGCCAATGAATTTTTCAACATGGTCGTACCAGGGAGCAACGTCTTTATAACGAATTGGCCAGTCGGTCCCTATTCCTTCTTTTCCGTTTGCCTCGAAGTCGATTTCGCTCAGTCGGTAACTTTGCCTCCCCCACATCAGGGAACGCCCACCCACATGATAACCCCGGTACCAGTCAAACCTTTTTGTTTCTGTGTAAGGGCAGTCCTTTTCGTTAGTCCAATAACTCAGATTGACTTCATTTAAAGCGTAGTCTCTCTTTAGAACAGGATAGTCTTCGATCATTTGCTGCGTTCGACCTCCTCGGTGTGGAAATTCCCAGGGTCCCTTAGTCGCGTTTACATAATCTTTTATGTGTTCAATGTTTTCTCCTCTTTCGAGCATAATCACCTTGAGTCCCTTCTCCGCAAATTCTTTTGCAGCCCAGCCTCCACTGATACCGGATCCCACAACAATTGCGTCATAAACATTATCAGCCATAACCCTTTATTAAAAACAAAAGTGAATAAATAATATTCAGAGAATTTGTTAAACGTCACAAATTTTGACGCCATTTTTCAGCGCAGCCAGCTGCTGTGCCTTATCTTTTGACTTAGGAATAAATTCCTGGGCGAGGTAACCTTTGAAACCCGTATTGAGAATGGCTCTTACTACCGCAGGGTAATAGAGTTCCTGTGTTTCGTCAATTTCATTTCTCCCTGGTACTCCACCAGTATGGTAGTGAGCGAAATATTGGTGATTGTCCTGGATCGTCCTGATTACGTCGCCCTCATCGATTTGCATGTGATAAATGTCGTAGAGCAATTTGAAGTTTTCCGATCCCGTCCTCTTCACCAATTCTACTCCCCATGGAGTGCGATCACAATTATAATCCTTGTGATTGATCTTGCTGTTGAGCAATTCCATCACAATATTCACCTTGTGTTTTTCTGCCAGGGGCATGATCTTCTTCAGTCCCTCGGCGCAGTTTGCCCAGGTGATTTCATCATCCACACCACGCTTGTTGCCACTAAAGCAGATGATATTGACATAGCCCGCCTTTGCCGCCAGCGGTATCATCTCCGTATAATTGCTGATCAGCTTGGCGTGGTTTTTTTTCTCGTTCCATCCGTCTTCGATGTTGATCTCGGCGCCATTGCACATAGAAGAATAGAGGCCGTGTTTCTGCAAGGTTGGCCAGTCTTTTGGGCCTACCAGGTCGATGGCGCCCATGCCAATGTCTTTTACAGCTACGCAGAGCTCTTCGAGCGGGATGTCATTATAACACCACCTGCAAACAGAATGTTTGATATTATTCTTCAATTTTGAATCTGAATTATCGATGGGATTGTCAAATGATGTGATGAGTGTACCTGCAGATGCTGCCGCGACGCCTCCTACCAAATTCCGGAGCATGTTGCGGCGCGAGGATGAATTTTCCATGATGCAACCGTTAAAGCTGAAAATTAATAAATGTTGTGATAAACATACTGCGTTTACGCAGACTTTCACAATTTAACATCATAATAATGATTTTGCCGTAATTTCACCCCCGCTAAAAATTACGCATAAATGTAATTTTTTTATTTTCTCGAATGCCTTGTTGTTTAACTCTTTCTAATTTCTTTTTTCATGAACAGAAAACTTCGAATGGGAATGGTCGGTGGAGGCAAGGATGCTTTCATTGGCGCCATACACAGACATGCCGCTTATATGGACGGATTGATCGAACTGAGCGCTGGCGCGTTGAGTATCAATCCGGAAATTGCACGCGATTCAGCAAAGGCCTATTTTCTCCCTGAAGACCGATCTTATCTCAATTTCGAAGAGATGATCGAAAACGAGAGCAAGCTCGGCGACAAAAAAATTGACTTTGTTACTATCGTCACGCCCAATTTTGCGCATTTCGCACCGGCGATGAAGGCGCTCGACAATGGTTTTCATGTGGTGATAGAAAAACCGATCGCCTTTACCCTCGACGAGGCTAAACAGCTCAGGAAGAAAGTGGAGGAAACCGGGCTGATCCTCTGCCTGACACACACCTATTCGGGGTATCCCATGGTGAAGCAGGCAAGGCAAATGGTTAAGGATGGCGCCCTCGGAAAGATCAGGAAAGTGTATGTGGAATATCCCCAGGGTTGGCTAAGTAAATTGTCAGAGAGAGAAGGCAATGCACAGGCCGCCTGGAGGACAGATCCTAAGAAAAGCGGCAAAAGCGGCTGTATGGGCGACATAGGCACTCATGCCGCCCACCTCGCGGAATATATATCGGGTCAGCAGATTACCCAGCTCTGCGCCGACCTGAACGTAGTTGTTGAAGGTCGACATCTCGACGACGACGGTGGCGTGCTGCTAAAATTCAGTAATGGGGCTTCCGGTGTTCTGATGGCCTCACAAGTTGCTGCGGGAGAGGAGAATGCCCTGAAGATCAGGGTATATGGAGAGAAGGGCGGATTGGAATGGGCACAACACGAGCCCAATACCCTGCTGGTGAAATGGCTGGATCAGCCAACGCAGATCTACAGGGCAGGGTCTGGCTATGGATATCTTTCAAAAGCTGCCACATCCAATTGTCGTACACCAGGTGGTCATCCTGAAGGATATCTCGAAGCATTTGCAAATATTTACCGCAATTTTGCACTTACCTTATCCGCCAGGATCGATGGAAAACAACCGGCGGCAGAAAATCTTGATTTTCCCGGTGTTGAAGACGGGATCCGCGGGATGGCATTCATCGACAATGTTGTTGCCTCTGCCAACTCCAATGAAAAATGGACCAAACACATCATCGCCTAATTAGAGTTTATGAAAACACTGAAAGGCCCGGGTATTTTTCTTGCACAATTCCTTGGCGACACTGCACCATTTAATGATATTATTTCCATCTCCAAATGGGCTAAAGAACTTGGCTTTGTTGGGGTGCAGATCCCGACCTGGGATCCACGATGTATTGATTTGCAAAAGGCGGCGGAAAGCAAGACCTACGCCGATGAGTGGAAAGGAAAGCTGAATGAGGTTGGTGTTGAGGTTACCGAACTCTCCACTCATCTCCAGGGTCAGCTGATAGCCGTTCATCCGGCCTATGATCAGCTTTTTGATGGTTTTGCTCCCCCAGCATATCACAATAATCCAGGCAAGCGATATGAATGGGCAGTCCAGCAGCTGAAATACGCAGCCCGGGCCTCCAGGAACCTTGGGTTAAAGGCACATGCAACTTTCAGCGGTGCCCTTTTGTGGCAGACTGTTTACCCCTGGCCGCAGCGCCCTCCCGGTCTGGTTGAAACAGGCTTTGGCGAACTCGCAAAGCGATGGCTGCCGATACTAAATGAATTCGATGCCAACGGCATTGACCTTTGTTATGAAATTCATCCAGGCGAGGATCTTCATGATGGTGTATCATACGAACGCTTCCTGAAGGCAGTGAATAATCATCCAAGGGCATGTTTGTTGTACGATCCCAGTCATTTTGTACTGCAATGCCTTAACTATCTGGATTACATCGACATTTATCATGAAAGGATAAAGATGTTCCATGTCAAAGACGCTGAATTCAACCCCACTGGAAAGCAGGGCGTATATGGCGGCTACAGCGGTTGGGTTGAGCGTGCCGGACGGTTCCGCTCCCTTGGCGACGGGCAGGTAGATTTCGGCTCCATATTCAGCAAACTCGCAGCCTATGATTTTGACGGATGGGCTGTGATGGAATGGGAATGCGCCATTAAACATCCTGAGCAGGGTGCTAAAGAAGGAGCCCCTTTTATTAAAAATCACATCATCCGTGTAACTGAAAGAGCCTTCGACGATTTTGCCGGCACTGGAAGCAATGAAAAATTCAATCGGTCTGTATTAGGTCTGGAATAATTATTTATACAAATACGCTAAAATAACAAGATGAAAAAGGCATTCATTCTCCTCTTCGCAACTGCCGTGATCTATTCGTGCAATTCCGGAGGCGACGCAAAAAAAGAAGAAACCAAAGCCCCGGACACAACAGCCGCTCCTGCCCCCGCTGACGCCGGACTGCCAAATGAAAAAGGTCTGGAGTTGATCGGAGCTTCCGATTGTACCACCTGCCATGCGATTGACAGAAAGATCATAGGCCCTGCGTACAACGATGTGGCTAAGAAGTACGCAACAGCCGATGCATCAATTGTTGATACGCTTGCACATAAGGTGAAGGTCGGCGGTGTAGGTGTATGGGGCAATATTCCAATGACCCCGCATCCTACAGTCCCCGACAGTGATATCAAGGAAATGATCAAGTATATACTCACTTTAAAAAATCAATAAATTATGCGGTTACTCATGCCCGTTTTACTTGCCCTTTTAACTGCTTGCGGTTCGGGCACTGATTCTTCTGAAAATTCTGAAGAACCCAAGGATTCAACAATGTCACAGGCACAAGCACAAACAGATAACACTCTCGCTCCTGATGAAGTCGCCGAAGGATGGGTGTTGCTATTTGATGGCAGCAGCAAAGCGAACTGGCATCCCTACCTGAATAAATCGGATGGGTCAAGTTGGAAGGTGGAGGATGGAGCATTGGTGTTAGACACTTCTAAAACTTCTGAAGGCACCGGACATTCCGGCGACCTGGTCAGCAATGATGAATACGAGAACTACCACCTCAAGGCAGATTGGAAGATCAGCAAGAATGGAAACAGCGGCATCATCTTCAATATGAAGGAAGATCCAAAATATAAGGCAACTTATGAAACCGGTCCTGAAATGCAGGTGCTGGATAATGATGGTCATGCTGATGGCAAGATCAAGAAGCATCGCGCTGGCGATCTTTATGATCTCATTTCGTCCAGTTCAGAACCCGTTAAGCCCGTTGGCGAATGGAACACTGCCGAAATCATATCCGGAACGGATTCCATTGAACTCATCCTTAATGGCGTTTCCGTAGTAAAAACAGGTGCCTGGGACAGCAATTGGAAAAAAATGATCGCAGGATCTAAGTTCAAGGCCTGGAAAGATTTTGGCACTTTCAAACGTGGTCATATTGCGCTGCAGGATCATGGCAACATGGTGTCGTATAAGAATGTCAAGATCAGAACATTTTAATAAAAAGCCCCGAAAATTCGGGGCTTTTTATTAAAACGAAAAATCAAAAATCAAAAATCAAAAATTCTGTATTGGGTAAGTACGATATCTGGCGGGAACGCATAATGCAAAAACAGCCCATCAGCCAACAGATAGGATTTTTAATTTTTTATTTTTAATTTTTAATTTTGATTTTAAGGCTGATTAAAACTTCGGCAGTTTATAGCCATTCTGGTAATGGCTGTTGACATATTTAGTATTGATGGCCTCGTCTTTGAACTTCCCTGTTGCACCGTCGCCTTCCCAATACAATTTCTGTCCGCTTCGGAACGCAATATTGCCCATCTGCGAAATGGTAGCGATATGTGCACCGGTTTCAATCGGGCAGCGCAATTTGGAGGCATTCTTCGCCCGCACTGCTTCGATGAAATTGACCCAGTGCAGATCAAGACCATTGCCGACCTGCGGCTTCCTGGGCACGCTTGCCTTTGCTGTACTTTGTTTTTCTTCCACTACTTCCCATCCACTCCTGTCGAGTTCAAGTGTACCGTTGTTACCGATAAAGGATATTCCATGGTCGCGCAGGAATAGTCCGTTGTCGATGCCCATGGCATGATCCCACAGCAGGTTGAACTTGTCAAATTCATACATGGTCGACATCGTATCGGGGGCTTCCTGGTAGAGTTCCGGATAGGCAAAAGGTCCGCCGATAGCGGTGATTGTTTTTGGCAGCCCGGCGTCCATTCCATACAGCGCATAGTCGATCAGGTGTACACCCCAGTCGGTCATGAGGCCCCCTGCATAATCCCAGAACCACCTGAAATTAAAATGGAACCGGCTTGAGTTGAATGAACGTTTTGGCGCTGGTCCCAGCCACGTGGTATAGTCAACACCTGCAGGAGGTGCAGTGTCAGGTACTACAGGACCGGGTTTCATCCAACCCTGGTAGCACCAGACCTTCACCGTGCGTATGTTTCCCAACTTGCCGGTTTTCAAATAGTCCACTGCATCCACCATATGCGGTTGACTGCGTTGCCATTGGCCTACCTGCACGATCTTGTTGTATTTTTTCTGTGCGGCGACCATTGCACGACATTCCTCGATTGAATTGCCGACGGGTTTCTCCACATAAACGTCCTTGCCCGCTTCACAGGCCTCGATCATGATCAGCGCATGCCAGTGATCCGGAGTACCGATGATGACTGCGTCCACGTCTTTGTTGTCGAGCAGCTTCCGGTAGTCACCATAGGTCTTCACCCTGGAAGCATCTATTTTCAGTTCAGCAAGTTCTGCGAGCCGTTTATCCAGCACGTTCTTGTCAACATCGCAAAGTGCCACGAGATTAACCCCGGGAACTTTTAGTGCCGACTTTACGTTGGACCACCCCATACCATTTATGCCAATCGCCCCGATGTTCACCTGGTCAGCGGGCGAAATCGTGCTTTTGAAAATGGCAAAGGCATTATTATCGAGTGAAGACAACAGGCTGGAACCGGTAACGAGCATGCCGGCATTCTGTAAAAATTTGCGTCGGTCTGACATTGTCAATTTTTTGGATGAGCAAACGTGAGAACTGTTAAAGGAGACTGAAAATACAACCCTTAATTTGCATCATGAAAAAGATTTATCATCTCGGCACCTGCACTACCTGCCAGCGGATCCTGAGCGACATGAAGGCCGAAAAACTGGGGTTCAGGCTGCAGGATATCAAGACAGAAAAGATCACTCCGGCTCAACTTGATGAAATGAAAAAACATACGGGGAGTTATGAATCTCTATTCAGCCGTCGTGCTTTGAAATACAAGGAAATGGGATTGAAGAATAAAAAACTTACCGAAAACGACTACCGCGATCTGATATTAAAAGAATATACTTTTCTCAAACGGCCGGTAGTTATCGATGGTAAAAAACTCTTTTCCGGAAGCGAGAAGAAGACAGTTCAGCAGTTGAACAACCTGAAAAATGAAAAATGAAAAATTCATTGATTTCACACAAAGATCAAGAAAGAAACGCCAAGAAAATACAAAGCCACAAACAGAGTCGACTTCATTTATTGTGCCTTCGCGTCTGACGAAGGCAGATTTGCGCCTTTGCGTGAGGCCTTCTTCTGTTGCACCAGGAACTCCAAACTCTGCTGGTAGAACCTCGAACACATCCAGTCATTGTAGGCAGCAGGAACAGCCTGGTTCATCAGTGTTTCCTGGGCGGAATCGGTCTTAGCATCGTTGGAGATCTTCTGCATGTCGTCCAGGTATTCATACAATGTACGGAGGTCTTCTTTCTGCGAAACTTTGCCATAAGCAGGCACATAAATGGTGTAGAGCGTGTCTTCATAGTATCGCCTCAATGACTCCTGCCAGGCAACAGGATCGCCATCACTGATCCATGGATGGTATTTATTGTTCAGCAGTCCACCCATGAATGCGATGCCCTGTTTCGGTATAAGCAACACTACATCGCTGACTGTATGTCCATTCTTTCTTTCTTCCAGTTTAATTTCTTTTTTGGTGCCGGTGATCCAAAGGGAATCCTCGAAGGTTTCATCCGGAAGCGCAACAAATTCATCCTGTGAGGATTCAACCATGCCCTCATAATAACCAATCCAATAGGGAAGTTCAACATCCGTAGTACCGCTGTTGCTCATGCGCGTTTTCAGCGCCTGAAGGAGTCGTGGCGCATGTGCGCGCTCCCATTTTTTTTCTTCGCCTTCGTTGTCCCTGATCATTTCGCGGGTGAGCCTGCTGCTCATGATGGCGGCTGTGGGAACGAACGCCTGGTTTCCTCTTACATGATCGGTGTGAAAATGACTGTTTATCACCAGTGTTACCGGCCTGCCGGTAAGTTGTTTGGCGATATTCTTAAGTTCCCAGGCAGCCTCCGGCGTCATAAATGCATCAAAGACGATGGTTTTATTGCCCATGTCGATGATGCCCGCATTTGAAATCGCTTTGCCGTAATTTTTGTTGTTAATGGCGGCCCATACCCCTGGTGCAATCTTCTCGACAGTGAAATTTTCAGAGGTCTGCACTCTTTTCCTGCTGAACTGTGCAGAGCATGTGGCGGAAAAGGCCAGAATGAAGAGATAGCAGAGTGCGTAGGTCTGTAATATCTTTCTTGAACTTGAAAGTGAAAACTTAAAAGGTAAAAATGAAGAACATTCAATGTAAGTTCTCAAAACAACTTTTAAGTTTAAGATTTAAGATTTCACTTTCACGAACCCATGATCCTCAGCTTCGCATAGTTAAGCATGATCTTCTTCTCCCCATTCAGCTGAAACTTCACTGTAGCAATAGGGTTGTGAGCCGATCCTTCCACTTTGATCACTTCTCCGAATCCGAATTTCTGATGTTCGACCCGCTGTCCCACTTCCAACGAAGAAGTGTCGCTCGCGGCAAAATCAGGCGAAGGAATGTGTTCGACTGTCTTGATGGTTGGTTTGGGGCTGATGTATGAGGGCCCGGACTTACCCGGAGGGCCATATTTTTTTTCCGCCTGTTCCGCGTTGCCATATCCTCCGTGCATCCGATCAAAGGCCGATGCGGCTCCTCCGAAAAAGCTGCCCTGCTGGTTTCGTGCACCGCCTCCCGCGAAACTCCGATCAACGTGTATTTCAGGAAGTTCGTTGATGAACCGGCTGGGTTCGTTCTGTACCAGTGAACCGAATTTGTATCTCGTGTTGGCATAAGTGATCCAGAGATCCTTCTTCGCCCTGGTGATCACTACATAAAACAATCGCCTCTCTTCCTCCAGTTCTTCCCTCGTGTTGATCGACATCGCGTTTGGAAATAGCAGCTCTTCAAGGCCGCAGGCAAAAACACAGGAAAATTCAAGCCCTTTAGCGGCGTGAATGGTCATCAGTTTCACAGTGTCCGCATTCGGATCCTTCTGGTCGGCATCCGTTAACAGGGTGATCTGCTGCAGGTAGGCACCAAGACTTTTGTCACCCACCTCCCCATATTCGTTACCGGGCGTGTCAGTGAATTCTTTTATCGAGTTGAGCAATTCCTGGATGTTCTCATACCGGGCTACCCCTTCGGTACTCTTGTCATTGAACAGTTCCTTCACAAAACTGGTCTGTTTGCCCACATGCAGTGCCACCTCATACGCATTCTTTTCTTTCATCATACTTGAAAAGGAACGGATCATCAGCACGAAACCATTTATTGCTTCGAGGGTGCCGGCCTTGAATCCATGTTGGGCGGCATTTTCCAGCACTTCCCACATCGATATCTCCAATGTATTCGCTGCCAGGATGGCCCTGTCGATGGAGGTCTTTCCAATTCCCCGGACGGGGTAGTTGATGATTCGTTTCAGGCTCTCCTCATCTCTTGAATTCACCAGCAATCGCAGGTAGGCAACAAAATCCTTGATCTCCTTGCGCTGATAAAAACTGATGCCTCCGAATATGGTATAGGGAATATTCATTTTTCGCAAACTTTCCTCGAAAGCACGGCTCTGCGCATTGGTGCGATAGAGAATCGCGAAATCATTGTTGCGATAGTGATTCCTGAGCTTTTGTTCCTGTATGGTGTCGGCGACAAATTTGCCCTCGTCATTGTCGGTCATCGTTCTAACCAGGCGGATCTTTTCCCCATCAGAATTTTCTGTCCAGAGGTTCTTGGGTATCTGGTTTTTGTTGTTCCCGATAATCTCGTTAGCAACTTTCAGGATGTTCTGCGAGCTTCGGTAATTCTGTTCCAGTTTGATCACTTTCACATCGTCATAATCCTTCTGGAATTGCAGAATGTTCTGGATCGTAGCTCCCCGGAAACTGTAGATGCTCTGCGCATCGTCTCCCACCACACACACATTTTCGTGAGCCGCTCCTAATAATTTGATGATCTCGTATTGTGCGGGGTTCGTATCCTGGTACTCATCGATCAGGATGTATTTGAATTTGTGCTGGTATTTGTGGAGGGCTTCCGGAAAGAATTTCAGGAGCTCATAGAATTTTATCAGCAGGTCATCAAAGTCCATCGCCCCGTTCTTAAAACAGCGCTTTGCATAGGCATCATAGATCTGGGCGATGGCAGGCCGGTTCGATCGGGTATCTTCCTGCTGGATATTGTAATCGCCTGCATATTCGGCGGGACCAACCAGCGCATTCTTTGCACTGGAGATCCTGTTGTACACGATTGAGGGCTTGTAGTGTTTGTCGTCGAGGCTTAATTCATTCACGACGGTCTTGATCACACCCTTGGCATCATCGGTATCATAAATGGTGAAGTTGGAAGGGAAGCCGAGCCTTGGTGCTTCGCTTCTCAGGATCCTGGCGAAAACACTATGGAAGGTTCCGATGTACAGATTCCGTGCATCTGTATTCCCAAGTACTTTTTCTACTCTCTCTTTCATTTCCCGGGCGGCCTTATTGGTAAAGGTCAGCGCCAGTATGTTGAACGAGTCAACGCCGTGGCAGGCCATGAGGTGGGCGATCCGCGTAGTCAGCACTTTAGTCTTTCCACTTCCGGCCCCGGCCACAATCATCAGCGGACCATCCTTATGTAACACAGCTTCCAGTTGCCGCTCATTCAGTCCCGCGAGGTATTCTTGCATTAATCAAAAATACGATAAAAGCCCGCCCTAGTCGGGTCAGAAATCAATTTGTTGGGAAGAAATAAATGGTTCTGCTGTGCATATTTCACCCATTGTCAAAACCTTCCGCTGATACCTTTCTGATCAGAGGAAAAGGTCGGGGAAAAGTGGAGTGCCGGGAGACACCGCATAATCATCAAAATTATCAATTCCATTTTCCCGTAGGATGTCTTCATCAATGAAAAAATTTCCCGAGCAGTTTGCTGCCGGTCGTTGCAGAATAAAAAATGCCGCGTCAGCAACGATGGATGGCTTTCTGCTTCGCTGGATGAGTGCTTCGCCTCCCAGAAGATTTCTCACAGCAGCTGTTGCAATGGTTGTCTTTGGCCACAATGCATTCACCGCGATGGGATATTTCTTCAACTCCTCAGCCAGGCCCATCACCACCATACTCATTCCATACTTACTCATGGTATAAGCCAGATGTTTGCCAAACCATTTTGGAACAAGATTCAGTGGCGGAGAAAGATTTAAGATATGCGGGTTGGCTGATTTTTTCAGGTATGGAATGCATGCCTGACTTACGAGAAAGGTTCCACGCACATTGATCTGATGCATCAGATCCAGCCTCTTTGATGGTATTGTTTCAGTGGTCGACAGGTCGATGGCGCTGGCATTGTTTATCAATATATCGATGCCGCCAAATGCCCCAATGGTCTGTTCAACCAGCCTGGCAATGTCCCCCTCATTCCTGATATCCGTCTGGCAGGCTAGAACTTTGCTGCTTCCGGCTTGCCGGATCTCTTCCGCGGCCGAATGAATGGTTCCTTCCAGCCTGGGGTGCGCTTCGACGGTCTTGGCAGCAATGGCAATATTGGCACCTTCCGCGGCTAGTCGCAGGGCAATAGCCTTACCAATTCCCCTGCTTGCACCTGTGATTAAAACGTTCCGGTTTGTGAATAACATGGCTGAATATATTGAGAGTCAATGGTTTTGAAAGAGATGGTAAAAGTATGGTTAAAGATGACACCGGAGGCCTCGGATGTTTACTAGAGAAAAACTAGTGTTTTACCATTAATCGAGTAAAACCTGAACCCGGAAAATCCAGCAATAATGCGCTTGTACCTGCTGTTCCCGTGATATATGTTTGTATTCTCGATTGGATGATCGAGGAACCCTAAAACCCAGTATCCGAAAAACCAACAATGTCCAAGTCCTGAAAAACCAAATCCAAAAATCCAAGAAAAACCCGGTTCCTAAATCATTTGACAGAGATCCAAAGTCCATTTAATCCTTGAAAAATCTGTAGAATTTGTACCTATTGATGGCCAAGTAATGTTGTTAAGGTTGTACAAAGATTTTTGAACAGCTCCGTTAATCCCGGGGCTGTTCTGCTTTTTGGGTATCCGGTTTAAACGGCCTCATGGAAGCTTGTCGGGGTTGGTAAGTACCGTTCCGGTAATATTAAAGATGTCGTACCAGGCAAGGTTTTGCGCAGCCCTAAGACCCTTGCCGTAGATCGTCTTATCAGGCTGATAGATACGTACCGGTTTGTCGGTGTAAAATTCTTCTTTCTCCTGGTCCCACCAGAGTTCATCGGTTTTTAATGTATCTCCATTTACCAAGTTGATCACCACAACGCTGTCCTTCAGAAATACCTTTCTTTCAATTTCCCGGTAACGCGCATAATTGGCATCAAGGATACGATCCAGGGCCTTAGTGGAATCATTATAAAAATCAACATGAACCGACCTTGGATACTCGATATAAGCAGAATCGGTCTGGTGGCGGAGCATATAAGGCGCCGTGAGTTTAGCCTTCATTATGCCCTGTTGACTGAGATAGGTAGTAACGCCGATCCCTTCTTCGACGGCCGTCTTTTTCTTCATTAGGTCATCGATCTTCCTGATGTCATTCTCGCAGGCTGAGATAAAAAAGCAGCTTGTAAAACAAGCTGCCAGGAACAAATATTGTGTTAACCGGGTATTCATGGCTAGTCGTACTTTCTTTTCTGGAACCAGAGGTCACTAAGTGTGAGTCCGAAACCGACCCTCAGAAAATTCTCACGTATCAGTCCATCATTTTCGCCGCGCTTCCCAAATTCAATAGTGGTGTTGATGACGGAAAACTGGTTGGTGTAAGCGGCCGGCCGCATCGGAAAACCAAAACCAAGGCTTACCGTCCATACGGGAAGATCTTCTGTGATCTTAACATAATCCTGGCCGTAGCTAACGCCGAGGCGGTAGGCAACGCGTCCCCAGTATGATTTCGCATTGAGGGCATTGGGTATTACCTGACCCCCAATATGCATCAGCCAGGAATCCTGTACTGCGTCTTCGGAGCCAAAATACCGGTAGTCCGACCATTTTGTCTGGGTGAGATCGGCCCCAATGAACCATTTATCTCCATTGTGATAAACAAATCCGGCTCCATAGGTGGCGGGATAAACGATTTTCCCCTTCTCGCTGCTACTCACGATATTGTCGATAGTGTCGATGCCGGTGTTGCTGTTGAGCGCATAGGTGATTACTTTTTCGTCCCTTGTGCTGCTGAGTTCACGCCTGAGAGAGCCAAAAGCGCCTAGCTTCAGGGTCTTTGTCTTCGATAATTTTATGTTGTACTGAATCCCGGCGTTCCCAAAAACGCCTCCAAAACTCGCATTGGTGGCGTACCGGGCGGGAAGGAAGGTAGTATAGGATGAATCTCCGGTAATTGTACGGGAGGTCATGTAGTCTTTGGAACCGAAAAGGTAGCCCAGATTGACACCCAGGCTGAGGGCCTTGATTGCGAAGCCTGTGCCGGCATACACTTCATAAGCGCCGCCATTGCCCTCAAAAGTGGTGTTGATGTTGTCTACCCCTGGAAGCGGTTGCTTCTCATTACGTTCAATCTTGTAATTAATGCGCGTAATGGGTCTGAGGCCGAGGTTCATACCCCAGTTCCGCTTCTGCGATAAGGGGAGGCCGAGTTGAATGTATGAAATGATGGGTGTGGCAGATGAAAATTTCCTGGGTGGATCGAGTACGCGCAGCGTCCTGGAGTCCAGTTCTAACCCAAAATCAAAACTTGCTCTTTTGAGTCTGGAATAAGAAGCAGGGTTTACAAAATTTACTGTGATGGGATCGTTGTACGCCGCAGTGATCCCCCCGATTGCCCTGTTAAGCAGGTTCATCGCAGGCAACTGATCGCCAAGACCATATCGGGAGTAAGGAGAATTTTCTGTTTGGGCATTAACCACCGTGATTCCCAGTATACCTGTAATGACTAAAAGCTTGATTTTCTTACACATTGTTGAGCTCGCTGATAACATACAGGCCTTTAAAGATGAGATTGAGGTCTGCAAATATCTTGTTTTTAATATGGTAAGCAAAATAAGCCGAATCACCCCCTGTTAACAGCACGTTAAGCTTACGGTACCTCTCCTTGTACAAATCAATGGTTCCGTCTATTTCCTTAGCCATTCCCAGGATCACCCCACTGAGTATATTTGTCCGGGTGTCATACCCCACAAGCGGGAAGTTCCAGTCTTTTTGGATCAGCGGTAATTTTGCCGTAAAAGCGGGCAGGGATTTGAAGCGCATCTCCATTCCAGGTGATATCCCACCGCCAAGGAATTCGGCGTGTTTGTTCAGGAAATTATAGGTGATGCAGGTGCCGAGGCCAACAATCAGTGTATGTACTTCCGGAAACAGATCATGGGCTGCAACCAACATGGCCAAACGGTCGGCCCCAATGGTTTCTGGCTTGCCAACAGGGGTGGTAATGGGAATTTTGGAATGATGGTCCAGCAGGTGAAACGAAGAAGCTGCCGCGAGCGTCTTTTCTACTTCCGGATCATGTTCGATGACAGAGGAGAGGATCGTTTTTTCAGGACGATGTTTCTCCAGCAACAGGGTGACTGCTTCTTGGGTCCCGGCATCCAGCGTTTCCACGGTAATCAGTTCACCTTTTTCAAATACCCCGCATTTAAGACGGGTGTTCCCAAAATCGAAACACAGCGTTTTTGCCATCAGATCTTGTTGTTTTTTATGGTCCGTCCCGGCTGATGATAATAGAACAGGAAAAGAAAGAAGGTAAAGAAAATCAATTCCTGTTGTACTTCGAAAACCGCCTCTATCATGGCATGAAAGGCAAAGTGGAGTATCCCGAGAAGCAGCAGATAGCTTCCTGTCCGCAGGGCTGCAATGAATATCACGCTGATAATTGTAAGCAGCAGAACAAGTCCGGGTATGCCGGACATCAGGGTAGTCTCAATGTATTGGTTATGGGTATGCCATTTTCTGACGTAGCCCATTTCATAGCCTCTTTTTTTGTATTCCATCAGGGTGGCATCCCGGCCGCCTTTCAGTCCGTAACCAAGTATTGGTCTCTCCCTGATCAAATGCAGTCCACTCTTCCACATCAGCAAACGGATCGCCAGTCCATTTTGGTCATCGGCATGACCCTGGTATTCTTTGAATTCAACTACGGACAGCCTGTACTTCAGATAGCTCAGGTTCCTGACAGCAAAGAATCCGCCCAGGATGATAAGAACGGTGGCCGTTATCGAAGTTACCAGGTAGCCTCTCTGATAGCCGAAGTAGATGAGAGAGAAGATGATCGCCACCACCCCCAGTACGATGACCATTTTCGACGAAAGCAACAGGATCAGGAAGGCGAGAAAAATGACCGCGCAGATTAGGAGGATCCGTAAAGCAATGGCCATCGAGTTGCGTAGTATTAATCCGAAGTACAGAAGCCAGAAGATCGAAGCAAGACAATAATTTGAGAGAAAGATCGCATTGAGGTGCATCTGCTCACTGAGGTAATGATAGTAGAAAACGCGGTAATCCCTGGTCTGCTGGTACTCCAGGTAAGATTTGAATAAACAGATCAGGCAGATCAGGATGGTGGCGACAGAAAAAGAAATGCAAGTGGTCTTGAGCTGTCGCTTCGAGAATGGCGGTGCAATCGCCATCCCTAATGGTATAAAAGCCAGTCCTGCGTATCGTTCCACCTGTTTGATGGTGAACCCGCCACTGGTGTCCCAGAACCAGGTGCAGATCAGCCACAGGAAATAAACAAAGGGAACCATCCAGAATTTATTCTTCCGAAGACGCTGCAGAGAATCGCGAACCGGGGTCTGTAGGGCCGCGGCAAATACGAAGATGATGGTGAGTATGCTGTTCAGGTTGTTGAACAGCGGGATTGTAACCGCCGCGGCTGCCATCGAGAGGGTAAGGAAATTTTTCTTCAGGCGGTCATTGATCACGAACATGGATTTTATTCCCCCGGGGGATTGATATTCAGGTCCAGGGGCGAGAGATTTCGGAAATGTCCATTGAGCTTCACCTTTTCCTTCAATTGTTCCATTTCCATTAGCATCGGCAATACCTTCTGAATATGCCGCTTCAGATACTCCTGGCGGTATAATTCCTTGAACAATCCCTGGAACTCATATTCTTCCTCCAGGGAGAGACCGGCATGATGGGCGATGTCATAGGTCCTGAGCTCAACCTCGGGTTTTTTAAAATCCTTGGATATATTGAGCAGGCGATGTATTTCCTTTACACCATTAATAATAAACTTCATCAGTTTATCATTGCCGCCTTCCAGGTCATTGTCGGGATAGTTCACAATGGCTCCACTGTAAAGTTTCTCCGGAACCTGACTGATCGTTTCAAGAATGCGGAATACGGCTACACCCGTGGAATTGATGTCCATTTCACCGTTGTCATATTCCTTCACAATTTCATTAAGTTCGATGAGGGTGCCCAGTTCCTGCATCTGATTCTTGAACACCGTTGGAATGCCAAATGGTTTCCCGGCTTCATGACATTCCCGGATCAATTGCTTGTATCGGGGTTCGAAAATGTGAAGGTGTAGTCTTTCACCGGGATAGATGACAATTTCTAATGGGAATATTGGGATGAAATTGGTCATAATCGCATCGAAACTCGTAATATATTTAGAAATATGTTGTTCTTTATAAATGTTAAGGACTAAAGTATGAAAATATCCGGGTTCACTATCATCAAAAACGCGGTCCACAATGAGTACCCGGTAGTGGAATCGATACGCTCGATACTTCCCGTTGTGGATGAAATGATCGTACTGACCGGCGACAGTAATGATAACACGAATCAGCTCATTGATTCAATCAATGATCCCAAGATCCGCCGAGTCGATTCTATCTGGGATCCTTCCCTTCGGGCGGGTGGAAGAGTGCTTGCCGTTGAAACGGACAAGGCATTTCATCAGATCGACTCTTCCAGCGACTGGGCGTTTTACATACAGGGCGACGAAGTGCTGCACGAAAAGTACCAGCAGGTGATCCTTGATGCCTGTCATAAATATAAGGACGTCCCGGAGGTAGAAGGACTCTTGTTCAAATACCTTCACTTTTACGGCACTTTTGACTACGTTGGAGACAGCAGAAAATGGTATCGCCGCGAAGTGCGGATCATCAGGAATGACAAGAACATCCGTGCCTTCCGCGATGCGCAGGGTTTTCGAAAAGGGAAGACAAGGCTGAATGTGAAGGAAATCGATGCATGGATCTATCACTATGGATGGGTCAAAAGCCCTTCTCAGATGAAACAAAAGATCGACAACTTCTCCAGGCTATGGCATGAAGACGATAAGATCAAGGAGCATCTCATTGCTGCCGAAGTCTTTAATTACCACGATTTCGATTCGCTGGAGAGGTTTAACGACACTCATCCGCAAACAATGCAGGAAAGAGTACAACGATCAAACTGGCACCTCGATTTCGATACCAGCATCAAACGATTTGATTTCAAGGACCGGCTGCTCTATTACATCGAAAAACTGACGGGAAAGAGGTTGTTTGACTTCCGGAATTACAAGAAAATATGAGAAGCAGAAAGAGAACTCTTATTTTGAATTCATTTCACGCAGAACCACAAAGATTAATACAAAAGCCGCAAAGAGACATGCATTTGTTTTCGCGCCTTTGCGTCTGCCGAAGGCAGATTTGCGCCTTTGCGAGAAATGATTCTTTCTCTTTCTTACTTCATCGGCCGCGTTATCAAAGCCAGGTTCGTGCCCTTCTTCAGCCCCCTGTTCACGAGTCTGGAATACAAGGACCTATTTGAAACAGGATCCCTTCTGCTATACGTGTAGTACTCAAGAATTTCAAAACGGTGTTTTGCCAGCAGGTACTTCATGCTTTTTATCGTCGGCTCGAACAGGTGATCCGGAGTGCGGGAGGAATCAGCCCAGTCATTGGCAAATTGTTTTTTTAGTCCGGTTTTATAAAACAGATGCTGCATGCGGTTGCCGATGCCGAATTTATTCGGCACATTGATCACCAGTATCCCTCCGGGCTCAAGCAGGGCACGCGTATGACTGATCCATTCATTCGGATTGGGCACATGTTCCAGTACATGACTCATGTGGATCATTGAATACTTCACCTCGGGAAAATATTCCTCATACTGCGTGATGTGCACCGGCACGCCAATATTCTGCTGTACGAAGGAAGCCATCTTCACCGATACGTCAAGCCCTGCGATATTATTCGGGTAATATTTTCTTGCTGCAAGCAGAAAAGTACCCATCCCGCTTCCGATATCCAATACACCGGTTCTGGCAGTGTCAAAATCTCATCAGGTGCTTCACCTCAAGCGCAAACATCTCTGCAGAAGACTCGTTGATCGAATGGAGGTCGTCAACGGAGATATTGTCGGCATACTGATAGTACGACGCATAGGCAGCATCAATAAAATGCTGATTGTATGCGGGTCTTGGATTACAGTAAACAAGTCCGCACTGCCTGCACAAAACATAGGTATACTGCAATTCGCTGCCAAATTTTTCATACACAGTATAATTGTCCGCATCACAAAAGGGGCAATGAACAGTGTCCCATTTATCAGGAACATAGGCAGGTTTTTTATTTGTAGGCTTGTTCAATTTTTACTTACTTTTCAAATTATGCGCAATAATACTTACTATCATGAAGCTTTCGGTTGTAATAATAACCTTTAACGAAGAAAAAAACATAGGCCGGTGTATCGACTCTGTTGCCGATGTCGCCGATGAAATCATCGTTCTCGATTCCATTTCCACAGACGGCACTGCCGAAATCGCCAGAACAAAAAATACTACGCTTCACATTCAACCCTTCCTGGGTTATGTTGAGCAAAAAAATAAAGCGCTTACCCTTGCCTGTAATGATTATGTGCTTTCACTCGACGCGGACGAAGCCCTTGATCCCGTCCTGCTGGACACAATTCGTACTTTAAAATCGACAGGATTTTCCGGCGCTTATGAGATGAACCGCTGTACCAACTACTGCGGTAAATTCATCCGGCATGGGTCCTGGTATCCAGACAGAAAGGTCAGGTTGTTCAACCGGCACGAGGCCTCCTGGGGGGGCGATAACCCGCATGACCGTATAATTCTCAATGATGGCGTGCAGCTTCGGCTGGTTAAAGGCGACATACTACACTATTCCTATCACAGCATCGAAGAACATGTTCTTCAGAATAATAAATTTAGCACGATCTCGGCGGACACCCTTTTCAGGAAGGGCAAGAAAACAAATCTCTTCAAAATCATCGTTCATCCTGCCTGGGCATTCTTCCTTGGATTCTTTATCAGGAAGGGTTTTCTGGATGGCTTTTATGGTCTGGTGATTTCGAAGCAGGTGGCCCACCTGAGCTTTCTGAAACACATCAAATTGTATGTCAAACAAAAATCATCTTCACTGGTTTCATCCTGAACCTTATGGACTGGGAACAGTTATCAATTGACATTTCAACAGGCAACTGCCAGGCGCTCTCAAGGGCGATATCCCTTGTTATCAATCAGTATAACGGTTATGAACAGCTGCTTGCTGGTGAAAATGACATCGCAGTGACCCCGGTCATTGGCATCACCGGCCCTCGCGGAGTGGGCAAAAGCACCCTGCTGGACGGACTGATCAGTGAATTGATTCGCGACGGTCATTCCATCGCAGTTCTTTGCGTGGACCCCTCATCGGCACTTACCCATGGCGCCACCCTCGGGCACCGCATACGAATGCAGGGATGGTACAACAATCCACAGGTCTACATCCGTTCACTCGCGACCAGGGGTCAGCCCGGCGGACTTCCACCGATGATAAAAGAGGTCATCGAACTGGTAAGAAATGGAGCCTTTGACTATATTTTTGTTGAAACCATAGGCGTGGGTCAGAACGAGATCGGTATTGCCAGTCTCGCCGATGTAACGATGGTGGTATTGGCGCCCAAAGAGGGAGATGAGATCCTGATTTTGAAGGCTGGCCTGATGGAAATCGCTGACATCCTTGTTATCAACAAGAGCGACAAGCCTGGCGCAGATGATTTGTATAATCAAATCAGGGGTGATACCAAAAACAGGGTCAGATCAGTCAAGGTCGTGAAGACTGTTGCCAGCAGCAGGCAGGGAATGAGAGAACTGGTCAGCGCAATCAACAGCCTTACGGAAGAAAATGAAGACTAATGGTCTACTCAGTCTTGCCTGTTGCTTTGCCACCACTTGTAGCCGATATAGCCAACGATAAGAAAGGGAGCTGCGACGAGGTAAAGAATACCGCCATTGAGTCCGCGGGCTGCATCTTCACCGAGCTGCGAGGCGGTTTTTGTGCAGATTGAACATTGCGCAAACCCGGAGATCTGGATCAGAAAGGAAACCAGCAACAGCGATGCGATCTGTATATAATTCCTCATACTGCAAATTTAAGCTTCCTGGAGGCATTTGAGGATCTCCGGGTTGATAATGCAAGCAGGGTGGTGTGATCAGTAAGAGCAAATAGTCTACCGTATGAAAACCACTATGACTGTGCGCCGGCCATTGACTTCTGCACCTTCTTACGGTCGTCTTCATTCAGGATTACCTTCCGGAGCCTGATGTATTTAGGTGTTACCTCGATACACTCGTCCTGCTGGATGTATTCCATACATTCTTCCAGTGTCATGAGTGTTTTGGGTGCTATCCTGGAAGCGTCGTCACTTCCGCTTGCCCTGTGATTGGTCAACTTCTTGGGTTCCGTGGCATTCACCACGAGATCGCCTGGCTTGATGTGCTCGGCAATGATCTGACCCATGTACACTTCCTCACCCGGATCAACAAAGAATCTTCCCCGGTCCTGAAGCTTGTCAATGGAATAACCCGTGGTTTTTTCCTGGTTCTTGGAAAGCAGAACCCCATTATTTCTTCCGGGAATATGTCCCTTCCAGGGCCTGTATTCCAGAAAACGATGCGCCATTACGGCTTCACCGGCAGTATTGGTTAACATATTGCTGCGAAGACCAATAAGTCCTCTCGACGGAATTTCGAATTCAAGGTGTTGCATTTCACCCTTACTTTCCATAACCAGCATTTCCCCTTTTTTCTGCGTAACGAGGTCGATCACCTTCCCACTATATTCCTGTGGAACATCAACCACCAGGTTTTCAAAAGGCTCATTCTTTTTGCCTGAGACTTCTTTTACAATTACAGTTGGCTGGCCGACGGTGAGCTCAAAACCCTCTCTTCTCATAGTTTCCACCAGGATGCCGAGATGGAGTATTCCTCTTCCAAAAACGAGAAAACTGTCCGCGCTATCGGTGTCTTCCACCTTTAGTGCCAGGTTTTTTTCGGTTTCCTTCATCAGCCGGTCGCGAAGGTGACGGGACGTGACAAATTTGCCATCCCTGCCAAAGAACGGTGAATTGTTGATGCTGAACAGCATGCTCATCGTGGGTTCATCCACGCTGATCACGGGTAATGCTTCCGGGTTTTCGGGGTCGGCGATGGTGTCGCCAATGGTAAAATCCTCAAGGCCTACGACAGCGCAGATATCACCTGCAAAAACTTCTGTGGCTTTCTTCTTGCCCATACCCATAAATGTGTACAGTTCCTTCACCTTTGCCTTTCTGAGCGCACCAGATGCCTGTACCATCACAATATTCTGACCTTCCCTTATTGTATTCCGGGCTACTTTACCAACCGCGATCCGGCCCAGGAAAGATGAATAATCAAGTGAGGTGATCTGCATCTGCAGGTTTCCTTCGGTAATCTTCGGCTCAGGCACGTATTCGAGGATAGCATCCAGCAAAGCCGTGATATTATCGGTCGGTTCGAGCGTAGTATTCATCCAGCCCTGTTTTGAAGAGCCGTAAATGGTTGGAAAATTAAGTTGTTCTTCTGTGGCGTCGAGGTTGAAGAACAATTCAAAAACAGCATCGTGTACTTCATCGGGGCGGCAGTTGGGCTTATCGACCTTGTTGATGATCACGATTGGTTTGAGATTGAGATGCAGGGCCTTCTGCAATACGAAGCGGGTCTGGGGCATGGGCCCTTCGAATGCATCAACCAGCAGGAGCACACCGTCAGCCATCTTCAACACCCTCTCCACCTCTCCTCCAAAATCCGAGTGACCAGGGGTGTCGATTACATTAATCTTCACTCCCTTGTATTCAACGGCGGCGTTCTTGCTGAAAATAGTGATACCCCTTTCTTTTTCAAGATCATTACTGTCCATGATCAGTTCACCTGTATCCTGGTTGTCCCGGAACACTTTGGTGGCGTGAAGGATCTTGTCAACCAGGGTAGTTTTTCCGTGGTCAACGTGGGCAATAATGGCAATATTTCTAATATTCATAGTAAATTTCGAGGCGCAAAGGTACGTTAAAAACCCCGGCAGGACAAGGGTTCCCCGAAACTTATTATCAGTCTGTTAGACCCTTACATATATCTTTTTCTTGTCCATAAACCATCCTGTTAACCAACAGATTAACATGAACGAAACAGCGAACAGCAGCGAACCCCAATAGGGACCCGCATAACTGAATATATTGTCATATATCGTGGAGTACAAAGGCTTGCCGGAAGGAACGATGATAAACCACAAAAGGATGACGAGTACTTCCGAAACGATGTAAATGAACAGGGGATTCTTGCCGAAGACCTCGAAAAACCTAGTCCAGCGGGTGTATTTCAGGAAATCGATCACGTAGATGATCCCGGCGAGTAGCACACAGTCAATGCCTGTTGTCAGCGTTACGAAGGAACTCGTCCAGATCTTTTTATTGACCGGAAAAAAGAAATTCCAGCAATAGCTGATGAAAATCAGCGCGAATCCGGCCAGTAGCAATTTTGACAGTGTTTCGTATGTCTTTCCCTTCTGCATGATGACCTTTCCGGCGAGGAATCCCACTACCACGTTGCCTACTGAGGGGAGAACTCCCAGTATGCCTTCCGGGTCAAAAGCCATTCCCTCTCCATGATAAAGGTGGTCGGGGCTCATCAGCCAGAGATCCAGTTTGAGTGCGGCATTGCCCGTGAGACTGAATGGGTCGCCAGGGTCGCCAAAAGCATACATGAGTATCCAGTATAGCAATAGAAAAATTACACTGACGACAACCGCTCCCCGCGGCTTGAGAAAATACAACAGAAAGCTGCTAACCATGTACGTTAGGGCAATCCTTTGTAAAACGCCCAGTATCCTTACCTGTGCGAAAGATTTTATTACCAGTTCGTGGTGCTCATCGTACCTGACAAAAGGGAACCAGAACATGATCATTCCGATCAGGAAGATGATGAGCGTTCGTTTTATGATCCTGAAACTTACCTCCGATGAAGGAAGGGACTCCCATTTCGGAAGCACAAATGCCAGCGAATTTCCAATTGCGAAAAGAAAGGAAGGAAATACAAGATCAGTAGGAGTGAATCCATGCCAGCGGGCATGCAATAGCGGCGAAAAGGTCTCCTCATTGCCTCCGGTATTCACGATGATCATAAAACAGATAGTCATTCCACGAAACACATCAAGTGCTTGAAATCTACCGGGAGCGGACATATATACTTTGTTTGAAACAAAGATATGGTTGCATTTTCTCTAATTTCACTCTAAAATTCCACGATGCGGAAAAACCGATGGGTGCTTGTGCCGTTAATGATCCTGATCATCTATCTCATTGGACCCAGACCATCCAAACCAACATTCAGCGATGAACTTCCGGCTGTTCCCGCTTTGCCTTCTGCACTGGATAATTACATTGCCGAAAAAGAGAAACAGCACAAGTTGAGAAAAGACAACGAGGCAAGGATCGTTTGGGCGGATTCTTCGCATACTCCCACTGACTATGTGATTCTCTATCTGCATGGATTTTCCGCATCCCAGGGCGAAGGCGATCCTGTTCACAGGCAGATCGCCGCCAGGTTTCATTCCAATCTTTTGCTGACACGTCTGTCCGAACATGGCATCGACACTACAGAAAAGATGGTGAACATGACAGCGGATGGATTGTGGAACTCAGCCAAGGAATCCTTTGCCCTGGCCGGCAAGTTGGGAAAGAAGGTCATTCTCATGGGAACATCCACAGGAGGCACACTGGCATTGATGCTGGCTGCAAGGTATCCCAACATTGCAGGTATAGTGCTCTTGTCTCCCAATATCGAGATATTCAGCAAGAGCGCACGAATTCTGAATGACCCCTGGGGTCTGAATCTGGCCCAAATGATCACAGGATCAGATTATATCTATTCAGAAGATACCAGCGCACTATACAAACAATACTGGAGTTTTGGTTACCGGATCGAAGCCGCCGTTCAGCTGGAAGAAATGCTTGAGACAACGATGGTCCCCGAAACATTCCGGAAAGTAAGCCAACCACTGCTGCTGCTTTATTATTACAAAGATCCTGTTCACCAGGACAGCGTGGTAAGTGTGGTGGCCATGCAGAAAATGTACAGCGAGCTGGGTACGCCACCCGCATTGAAGAGAGAAAAAGCCATCCCCAACGCCGGTAATCATGTGATCGGATCTTACATACGCTCGAAGGATGTTGAAGGAGTAAAAGCAGAGATCGAAAAATTTCTGCATGAAGTGATGAAATTGAATTGAAGAAGTGAGCAGAAAAATCCTTTATATCATCAATCCGATATCGGGAACGAAAAACAAAACAACGCTTCGCAATTACCTGACCCGCACGACCATTGAGGCGGGGCTAGCATTCGAAATCATCCAAACCTCAATTGATGGAGACTATGAATTTCTTGCGAGTAAGGTGAGGGCCGAAATGGTCACTGATGTGATCGTTTGCGGAGGAGATGGCTCCGTAAGCCGGATTGCCGCTTCCTTACTTGCTGAGGATATCAATATCGGCATCATTCCAATGGGATCCGGCAACGGGCTGGCATTGGCGGCAAGGATACCGGCATCAACACGTGGCGCGCTGGCTGTCATTCTACAAGGCAAGGCCTCACTTGTCGATGGATTCATGGTCAATGAAAAATTTTCCTGCATGATGTGCGGCATGGGTTCCGACGCGCAGGTGGCGCACGACTTCGCGGCGGGAAAAACGAGGGGACTCAAAACCTACCTGAAAATTTCGGCGGGTCAATTTTTCCGCGCGCGACCGCATTCATTTACCATCGAACTGCCGGGAAGGCAAATCAGCAGTCATGCCTTTTTTATCAGCATTGCCAACAGCAACCAGTTTGGAAATCACATCACCATCGCACCACGGGCCAGCCTCAGCGACGGTTTGCTCGACATTGTTGTGGTGAATAAAATGAGTAAGATACTTCTGCCCTTTCAATTGCTGCACCAGATCTCCGGCAAGAACCGACTACGGCAAACGCATAAGGAGGATAAACGAAATATCTTGTATTTCCAGACCGACAAGGTCATCGTCCACAATCACGACCTGGCCCCGCTGCATATAGACGGAGAACCAGAGCCACCCACAGAAAAAATATCAATAAGGATAATACCTAAGGCTTTCCGGCTATTACAGCCTTCCCTCTGATGGCATCATTGCTTTGGCTGAAACGAAGGAATTCAGCAAAACATGCCTTGTTGAGCTCATTGTCCAGGGCTTCAAAGATGTTTTGCTTTTCTCTCCTTGTCAGTCTGAAGTTGAGGGCGGCAGCCGCGTCTTCCTTTTTGGGTACATACTGAAAGGTGATGCGGTGAAACTGTTTTCCCATTGACTCCTGTGTAAGGCTCAGGAGGTCATTCTGGTTATAGTCCTGCATTTTGTACCAGTTGTATTGAATGATAAGCAGTGGCTTGGTAAACATTTCAGTAATGTCGGTCGACTCATAAGGATGGTCCCAACCGCCGATTACCCTGTCACGAATCTGGAGTAATACCACACCAGAAGTATTTTCCTGTATCCATTCTTTGAACACCTGGATAAATCGCACTGCTGTTTCCGGCCCGTAGTTGTCACGCAAACCCGCATCCATCACATCAATGACTGGCCTGCTGGGAAGCCACACATTCGGAAGCACGAAAGGAAAGGTTGCGTTCATTCGCAGGGCGGTAAGCAGGCGGATGTTCAGCGGATTCTGTTTGGCAAACATCGCCTGAAAGTCAATGGCGTCAGGATCTACATCCGCTTCCATCGGTGAATTCGTTAATGGCCTCATCATAAAACTTACCGGCTGGGTGCTGAGGATCATCTTCCTGCCGTCCCGGGTCACTACAGAATTGAATAGCATCAGTGGGATCCTGGCATTCCTTTCATCGTCCTCGAGATCCTTCAGCTGTTTGTTCAATACCCCAAGTGTATTCTCATTTAACTTCTCCTCAAAGGCGTAACCCCTGTCCTTGACATATTCGTAATCGCCCACTTTGAATTTTTGGGCCGGTGCTGCGATATCCCGCGCCACCAGTGAAGTAAACACTGCATTCAGAAGGTCCTGGGAAATGAGGTCAACAGGACTTTTCCTACCCGAAGAAACCGATATCGGATGATCCCTCGCTAATTCCCGATAATATGATGCACCCAGCATGCCGCCGGAAGCGCCACTGATCATGAAAATCTTGTCCATCAGGTCGCCACCGGAAAGACTGTCCATTCTCATCAGTGTGTTCATTGTAAAATTGGCGCTGCGATTGCCGCCGCCGCTGGTATTTAGAATAAAAAGATAAGGCTTGTCAGACTTTTGTTTGTTTTTCCATTTGTTCAGAATGGAGATCATCGCTTTCTTATCTTTTTCAACTTTTTCGGGTGTACATAGCTGTAACAGAGCCTCCCTGTCATATGCCGGCCGCTCGTTCCGGTTGGTATAGTTCAACCCATAAGCCTTGTTGCTTGGATCAATCACATTAAAACGGTAGAGCACATTGAGCAACAAAAGCAAAAGCACCAGGAAAACAATACTCCAGTTTCGAAGAAAGTAAGAAAACGCGCCGGACACCGCGATCAGGATGGCAAAGAATATAGTTATCGCAGCCGCAGCAGGCAACTGAAAGTAGGGACTGTCCATCCAGAAGCCGATCATGATCAGGAATAAAAAAGCAATGAATATGCTGACCACAGAAGCAAAGTGGTGGCGGCTGAAAATCGTTTCTATGAACTCATGACTGTAGTGAGTGACATCCCGGGTTTTTTTCACGTCGAAATGCGCATTCAGGTACCATTGAACCTCGATGAGTCTGCTTTTGTACATCTTGCGTTCGAGCGGCCTGAACTTTTCCTTGAAAAGGGCGGGATTACTCATGACGGGTGCCAGCGTTCGAATGATGGAACGGTCGGCCCGGAAAAAATAAAGAAACGAAATGGCCACCAGGCTTATCATGCCCACTATCATGCCTGCAACAAACAGGACGATCTCCCATCCCGACATCAATTCCTTGTACACGCCGAAATAGATCACCCTGATGAAATAATACGTCAGGAAGAACAGGGGTATGACTGAATTATTAATACAGTATTTTAAAAAAGGGTTGGATGTGGTGGCGAGGAAACGGAAATGGCGGCTGAAAAGTATGAAGGTGGTGATGTTCCAGCTCATTACAAAGATCGCAATGGAAAAACCCATGATGGTTGAACTGGCTATATTGATTTTTCCCAGGTATTCAGGGGCCAGGAAAAGCGAATCGGCACCATAGCTGTTCATGAAGGTTCCGGCGACAGTGGCGAAAAGCAGAAACCAGAACAATAGGAGTACCTGGAACCTTTTGAAGTGTAAAAGGACCAGCTGAACAGGGAATGAATGATATAGTCCTGATAAAAATGATTTCATGGGAGGACGCGCGCTCTCAAAATAAACAATTCCTATGCGAATACATAATGGTCGGAACTAATGTTATTAAGGGTAATGTTAAACTTTGCCCATCCTGGGAATATTGAACTTCAAAGTCCTGACTCAGATCAATTCGGTCTTAGGCCCGCTGGTTTTTGGCCACCTGTGAACAGGTAAACTATAGTAATCAAACTCAGGACCAGAAGCATTCCCGTGATTTGATGCAGTTGCGCGAACCATTCGAAACTACCCCAATGTCCCGGCACAATCGATCTGCTGAAAAACAGTGATGCAATCCCGAGAATGGCCTGGATAAGCACGAGAATGAAGGGCAACGTTCGGTAGCGGCGGATCGAGGCTGGGGCACCACGGGTCATGAACAAGTTCCAGGATAACCAGCTGATCAGAACGATCAGAATATAAGCGAGCGAGCGGTGGATAAAATGGATGGTGATCTTGTTGTCGACCAGGTTGAGAATAACAGGGGAATGTTGAAACATCCCGGCAGGAATAAAACTGCCATTGATGTCCGGCCAGGTTGGAGCTGCAGTTGCCGCTTTATGACCAGCCATTAGCGCCCCGAAAACCAGCTGAATAGTAGTAAGGGTCAACAATGTAACAGCGAACCTTTTGGTTTCAGGCCGTGTCATTCTTTCCGACCCGTGAATCCGCAGCCCGAGCAGGAACCAGAATGCATAGGCGATCAGACCCATGGCAAAAATAAAATGGAGGGCCAGCCTTGTTGGTTTAACATACACTGCATCACCCGTCAGGCCGCTCGCGACCATGATCCATCCCACGGCTCCCTGTAAGGCGCCCAAAAGGAAAAGGATCAACAACGGCCTGATCATTTCTTTCTTCAGGTAACGCCTGGCGACGAGGTAAACAAAGCCAACAATAAAAACTACCCCGATGAGTCGTGCCCAGAAGCGGTGGAGCCATTCCCAGAAGAAAATGAACTTAAAATCCTCAACCTGGAAATCCATGTTGAGCAGCTGAAACTGTGGCGTCTGACGGTATTTGTCGAATTCGGCTACCCATTGGCGTTCGGAGAGCGGAGGAAGAGTACCCGTGACCACATTCCATTCGGTGATGGACAATCCCGAACCGGTAAGCCTGGTGACACCTCCGAGTATCACCTGAATGATCAGCATGATAACACCTAGTGCTATCCAGACTGCAACTGCTCGCGAGCCATCATTGATTTTCTTCATGACGGTTGCAAAGGTATTGAAACGAGGGATCAGGAATTCTGGAGTTCTTCAGTCGGAACTGTCAGATCTTCCAGCCCCCAGTTAAAACTTCTTCGGTGATATGGCGAAGGGCCATGGGTGGCTATTGCCTGGCGATGCTCTCCCGTGCCATAGCCCTTGTTCGTGTTCCATTTATAATTAGGAAAATGGTTATGGAGGTCGCGCATGTAGGCGTCGCGATAGGTTTTGGCAAGAATGCTGGCAGCGGCGATGGACGCGTACTCACCATCCCCTTTGATTAAACACTGGTGGGGAGTTCTGCGGTATTTGACAAAGCGGTTGCCATCGATCAGCAGCAGTTTAGGACGTTGCTTCAGCAAGTCCAACGCGAGATGCATGGCCTTGAAAGAAGCCTTGAGAATGTTGATCCTGTCGATCTCATCATGATCAACCCTCGCCACACTGTAACAGATCGCGTGGTATTCGATGTAGGTGCGGAGTTCGTTCCGAATCGGCTCGGGCACCTGTTTGGAGTCGTTGAGCAATGGATGAAAAAAATCAGGCGGAAGAATAACGGCGGCAGCGAACACAGGACCGGCCAGGCAACCTCTTCCGGCTTCATCACACCCTGCCTCAACTTTCTTGTCCTGATAACTTGCCTTCAGCACTCTGTGTTTTTTTCAAAAGTAAGCAGACTGCTGCCATCTTTCCATTCCAGGATATCCACATTTTTGAAAGGATTGTGCTTTGTCAACCTGGAAAATAGAAATGGAAAGTTGAAGTCAAAGCAGCTCGGCGAAAAAACTGTTTTTCCTTTCCTGCCATTCAGACCTCAGCAGACTGAAATACAAACTGTCTCTTCGACGGTCCGATTGCGTAATCATGTGGCTCCTGAGCACGCCTTCCGGGATCATCCCGATCTTGAGGAGGGCCGCTTTAGACCGTTCATTCAGAACATCAGTCTTCGCCTCCACCCTTTCCATTTTCATTACTTCGAATGCATAGCTAAGTAAAGCGAATTTGGACTGTTTGTTCACACCCATGCCAATGTAGGCAGGTGCAAGCCAGCTCCAGCCAATCTCCAGCCTCTTTTCAGAGAAAGAAATATTCCCGTAGCTTGAACTTCCGCAGATCTCCTTTGTGTCCTTGTCCGAAATCACAAAGGGCATTCTTTTCTTTTCTGCTTTTTCTTCCAGGGCGGTCCCTACCCAGCTCTTCAGATCATCTTCCTTGCTTAGGTCTTTGGTGAAGTACTTCCAGGTTTCCGGGTCATGGCACAGGGGGATGAAAGTCTCGATATCCCCGGGTTGCATGGCCCTTAGGGTAACTCTTGGTGTTTCAAGTGTGAAGTTCTCGGGGAAGTATTTGTCGAAGAGGCTGGCCGAACTGATTGACATTCGAAAATTTTGTGGGGCAAGTTATTACTTCGCGCTGATTATCTTATTGTTGGGCCATTGTGGATTCCCATTTTCCTGCCCCCTGCCGGATGAGAACGGGTTCATCCTGCGTGCAGTCGATGATGGTTGAAGGCACCATGCCTCCGATACCGCCGTCCAGGATCGCGTCGACCTGTTTGTCGAATTTGTCATTCATCAGCTCCGGATCCGTGTACTCCTCAACCATCTCTCCGGGTAGGGAGGCGCTAAGTATGGGATGCCCGAGCTCCCGTACAATAGTGCGGGCTATAAGGTTGTCAGGGATCCTGAGACCCACCGTATTCTTTTTGCTTTTCAGGAGTTTTGGCACTTCCTTGCTGGCAGGAAGTATAAATGTATAGGGGCCCGGGAGATAATGTTTGAGCATCCTGTATAACGAAGTGGGGATCGTTTTAATGTACTTGCTCATGTCGCTCAGATCATAACAAACAAACGAAAGCATTGCCTTTGCCGGATCGATGTCTTTGATCCGGCAGATCCGCTGCACAGCCTTGGGCTGATGTATGTCGCATCCAAGACCATAAATTGTATCCGTTGGATAGATGATCACACCGCCATCGAGAAGGATGTCGGTGACTGTTTTGATATTGCGCTGCTGGGGGTTCTGAGGATGAATGTGTAAATACATATGGCTAATTTAACATTAACTTTGTGCAAATTTTTGAAAATGCGTTTACAACCTATTGAGAAAATAGGATCGATCAGTGACAAAGATTTTAAAGAACGATATTACAAACCGGGTATACCGATCGTGCTTACTGACCTTGCTAAGTCCTGGCCGGCCTATAATAAATGGACCTGGGATTATTTCAAGGACGTTGTTGGGGACAAAGAAGTCGGTATTTACAACAACATCAAAAGTGATGCCTATACTCCGGTGAACAAAGCCGATGACTACATCAGGTTTGGCGACTACATCGACATGGTTTGCAAGGGTCCTGCGGAATGGCGCATTTTCCTTTTTAACATATTCAACCATGCTCCACAGCTCAGCAGGGATTTTACCTGGCCGGAAAATATGATGAAAGGATTCGTCAAACGGGTACCCATGCTTTTTGTGGGAGGATCTACCAGCATAACACATATGCACTTCGACATCGACCTTTCACATATTCTACATACCCAGTTTGCGGGCCGGAAAAAAGTGCTCTTGTTTCCATATGAAGAACAACGCAAGCTATACAGGAAACCTTTCGAAGTGTTGAGTTTGGCTGATTTTAGTCACTATGATTCCGGAGAGAAGCCCGATTATGAGAGGTTCCCCGCTCTTAAGCTGGCTAACGGATACGAGGTAACGCTGGAGCACGGCGACACACTGTTTATGCCGGCAGGATTCTGGCATCACATGGAATACATCGACAGTGGCTTCGCCATGAGTCTGCGTGCTGTACAAAGAAATATTCCCGGAATCGCGAAAGGTGCCTGGAACCTGGTGGGGATGCGGCATATCGACACCCTGATGAAAAGGATGCTGCCTCAATGGTGGTATGATTACAAACAGGATCAGATCTTCAAAGCCGCCGAGAAAGAACTCGCGATGCTGCCATCTAGTTGATTACATCAATGATGTGGCAAGTCAAGAAACTGAGATTTATTTTTTTATTTGTTGATTAATTTCCAAACAGTCTTTACTTTTAGGCCTCGCCATCGGGAAAAGTTTTAATTCAACCCTTCCGATCCCCGATCCACCCCCTGTCAAAGCCCAGCCGCACCGTTTTTGTCATAATATCCACCTTGTCTTAGTCAATTCATTAACAGGAAGCATAACTATATTCCTCCAACTATTTCTTTTTGTGGTTTCAGAGGTAAGCACAGGCCGGCGATGTTCATCGCTGGCATTTTTTTGCCCGATAAAATTGTGTTCGCTACAGCATGGAGGAATTCCGTGATGAGAATTGAATGGCCGGCAGCCCGCAACTATGTTAGCCTAATAAATGGTCCAGGTTTCGTTGCCCCTGAGCAGCTTATCGAGATTACCCTTGCCTTTAAGCGAGACCACCTCTTCGATCTGAAGCGAAAGCTGGTCTTCGTAAGTGAGTCGTTCGGTTTCGTAAAACACACCGAAAGGACGCGGGAGATGCCCTTCGATCCTTGGATCGTCGAACATCCTTACTAATATCTGTGCTTTATAGAAGTCATTTTCGTCGTGCACCCAGAGGTCATCAGCAGAATAGCCATTGCCCAGTTCAACTACCTCGGGTCTGAAACCTTCGAGCCGAATGCCTTTGTTCTGCTCAGCACCAAAGACCAGCGGCTTGCCCTGTTCCAGAAACAGTGTTTCGGTAGGTTTGCTGGATTTTTCCGTGAATATTTCAAAAGCGCCGTCATTAAATATGTTGCAGTTCTGGTAGATCTCGAGAAAGGACGCGCCTTTGTGCTGGTTTGTTCTTACCAATGCCTGCTGCAGGTGTTTGGGGTCACGATCCATGCTGCGCGCGATAAAAGTAGCATCAGCGCCCATGGCGAGCGCAAGCGGGTTGAAGGGATGATCCAGGCTGCCATAAGGGGTAGACTTGGTCACCTTTTTGGATTCTGACGTTGGCGAATATTGACCCTTGGTGAGTCCGTAGATCTGGTTGTTGAAAAGCAGGATGTTGATATCGAAGTTTCTTCTCAAAAGATGGATCATATGGTTGCCGCCGATGCTGAGTCCGTCGCCATCGCCGGTGACTACCCATACGCTTAGTTCCGGGCGGGTTGCCTTCAACCCCGACGCCACGGCCATAGCTCTTCCATGAATGGAGTGCATGCCATAAGTATTCATATAATAGGGGAAACGGCTGCTGCAGCCAATGCCCGAGATGATCACGATGTTCTCCCGGGGCACACCAATTCCCGGCATAATTTTCTGAACCTGGGCAAGAATCGAATAGTCGCCACATCCGGGACACCACCTGACTTCCTGATCGGTCGCGAAATCCTTCGCGGTGAGTGGAGGAAGCGGGGTTTGCAAAACTTCGCTCATACTGTAAAATTACTTATCCTTTGGCATTTAAATCACAACGAGACCAGGAAAGCCTGTGGAATCATTTAAATGTTAAAAATTCCGCATCTGGTATTGGATGAGCCAGGCTTGCTCATTTGCCCCAATTATTCTTCAACCGTTGATATGCTTTCCCGGTTACCGTGGATTTCTTCCTTGGTCTTGATTTGTGCTTTTTCTTCCTCGCGTTAATGTTGTTCACCAACGAATTTGTCACGCCCAGTTTGTTTTTGCGCTTAGTGACGGCCTTCTTTTTTGGTGCTGCTTTCTTTCGGGTCGTCGACTTTCCTCCAGCATTTTTTCCCGGTGCTGTTTTCTTTGATATTGCGTTCTTTTTGTCAGCCGCCTTCTTATTTACGCCTTTTGGTTTCGGCGTCGGACTCTTCTTTTTTCGCTCAGTTGATGAAGCCGTTTTGCTTCTTGTTTGATTTGCCATCTTGTAAAATAATGCCCGGTATAGCCTGGGTCAGGGTCTTGTTTAATGATTTTCTGTAATCAATTTTAATCCTTACACAAAGAAGAAACACTCAAGGAATTAGCATAAAAATGCTAAATATATTAGTAGGTTTGTAGATGGCTAATGTGGAAAGGTTGACGCAGAAACTTGGCATTCTTGCCGATGCTGCTAAATATGATGTATCCTGCGCCTCCAGTGGAAGTTCAAGGAAGAACACCAACAAAGGGTTGGGTACCACGGGGCACGGGATCTGCCACGCGTATACCGAAGATGGCAGATGTGTTTCGCTGCTGAAGATCCTCCTCACCAATCATTGCATCTATGAATGCGCATATTGCGTCAGCAGAAAAAGCAATGATATTAAAAGGGCGGCATTTACCGTGCAGGAAGTGGTTGATCTTACTATCAATTTTTACAGGAGGAATTATATAGAAGGCCTGTTTCTCAGTTCGGGTATATTTTCAAATGCCGATTATACGATGGAGCGACTGGTACTGGTGGCCAAAAAACTCCGGACCGAACATAAATTCAACGGATATATCCATCTCAAAACCATTCCCGGCGCCAGTGACGAACTGGTTAAGCAAGCCGGATTTTATGCAGACAGATTGAGCGTGAATGTTGAAATGCCCACAGAGCAAAGTCTTAAACTGCTTGCACCCGACAAGAAAAGAGAAGATATGATCAGGCCGATGAAGTTCCTGGCTTCCTCGATCCTTGCACACAGGGAGGAGCAAATCAAATTCAAACACAGTCCTGTTTTCGCGCCGGCTGGTCAAAGCACGCAGATGGTAATCGGCGCCACCCCTGAAACCGACTTCCAGATCCTGGCCATCGCCGACCAGTTCTACCGGAAATTCCAAATGCGACGGGTTTATTATTCGGGTTATGTTCCGGTAAGTAACGACAACAGGCTTCCAGCCGTCGGCACGCCCGTACCAATTGTGAGGGAGAACAGATTGTACCAGGCCGACTGGCTCATGCGCAATTATCAATTTCGTGTAAACGAGATCGTTAGCCCAGATTATCCCTTGCTTGACATGGACATCGATCCAAAACTTGGCTGGGCCCTTAGAAATCTCGACATCTTTCCCCTGGATATCAACAAGGCCGACTTTCACATGATTATGCGAGTGCCCGGTATCGGGATCGAATCAGCAAAAAAAATAAGGGAGGCAAGAAAGTTTTGCCGGCTTGGCTGGAGCCACCTGAAAAAAATTGGCATTGCAGTGAACCGGGCAAGGTATTTTATCAGTTGTGGTGGCGGAGAAAATGACTTTCTGGACTTCAGTCCTTCCCGCATCAGGGAGCAGATTCTTGCGACCGGCAGGAGCAAGTATACGCCCAACTTCTCGCCGCAAATAAAAATATTCTGAGATGGTACTCGTGGTGTATGACGGCAGCTTTGAAGGTTTTCTAACCGCCGTATTCGACGTGTATGAATACAAATTTGATGGGGTTAGATTTTCCCGTGATCCCAATTACCAGGAACCTGTCTTCGGGGTCGTTCATAAAACCATAACCGAGGAGAACAAGTGTATGCGTGTGTGGAAAGGCTTGCAGCAGCGGGTTTCCAATCATACCCTTACCAAACTCTACCAGGCCTTTCTTTCGGAGAGCAGGGATATCGACACCCACCTGCTTGCCTTTGTCCGGTATGCAATCTCCAGTCAAAAGGTGATGGAAACAGACTATAGCCACCCTGCCGTACTCACGGTGATACAGACCGCAAAAAAAGTCCATCGCGAAAAGCACAGGATGGAGGCCTTCATCCGTTTTCAGCTTACCCGCGATCAATTGTATTACGCGGTGATCGATCCTGATTTTGATGTGCTTCCACTGATCAGGAAACATTTTACAGACCGTTACGCCGATCAGTCATGGATGATCTACGACCTGCACCGCAAATATGGAATCTATTATGATGGCAAAGAAGTGACAACGGTGACCATGTCATTCGCGGAAGCGGGTAGCAGAAAATATCAAGGTCATCAGTGATGAAAAAGAAGAATTGTACCAAAAGTTATGGCAGCAATATTTCAGCAGTGTAAATATTGCCGCCAGGAAAAATATGAAACTCCATATTCAGCACATGCCGAAAAGGTATTGGAGGTTTCTGACCGAGAAAAAAATCTTACCCTAGGCAACGGGAACAGCGTCGTAGACGACCACTTTTTCCCACAATGCCTCATTCTCTTTGATAAATTGGAGGTGAATGGGGTCCTTCTGGTATTCTTCTTCGGTTTCCAGGGACTCAAAAGTAAGCATCCATGAAACGGAATAAGACTTTTCGATCACCGGGCGGGTAGTGCCGGCATGATGGCCGATATGAAATGATTTGATGGTTTTTACCTGGGATAATTTTTTAAGACCTTCGACCAGCTTAGACTTGTCTTCCGCGCTCGCCGGATTTTTAAGCCAGAAAAATACATGATGAATGAAAAAACTGTCTGCACCCATATTGTTGATGTTGTTTGATGCAAATATACCGGAACTGCCTGCAACTGTAACCTTTCCAGTGGTTGCGATAATCGATCGGCGGGATGGGTGAAACTTGAAAAACGGGGGTTTGATATCTATAAATTATATTTTCCTTCCGAAATGATTTTTGCGGCGATCCTCCTTCTTGCCTCCTTCACGTTAAAAGGATTTGTTTTTGTGAAGCGCTTCAGGCCTGTCATCAGCATCCGCTGCTCATCGCCTTCCATGAAGGAATTGACGGCATCCTTTCCATTCTTGGCAATGCCATCGGCCACGTCATAAAGATATACTCTGAGGATATCGATTTCAAAACTAATGGCCTGCTCGCCATGTTTTTCAGTTAGGCTCAACACCCGCAACAAGGCGCTTTCGGCAACAAAGGTTTTGATGATCATGTCGGCCACGTGCATCAGGATCTCCTGTTCATTCTCCAGCTTCATCATCAGTTTCTGCACAGCCGCTCCGGCTGTCATCAGTATCGCCTTTTTAAAGTTATGGACGGATTTTTTTTCGGCCGCGAACATTTCTTCTTCGTCGCCGGAATAATCCGGGATACTCATCAGTTCCTTTGACACGGCGGTAGCGGGGCCCATGAGATCCACCCTGCCTTTCATCGCTCTTTTCAGCAGCATGTCCACGATCAGCAGTCTGTTGATCTCGTTTGTCCCTTCAAATATCCGGTTGATCCTGCTGTCACGATAAGCCTTGGAGATCAGGTATTCGTCGCTGAAGCCGTTGCCGCCATGGATCTGCACGCCTTCATCGGCAACAAAGTCCAGGACTTCACTTCCATATACTTTTAGGATAGCACATTCGATGGCATATTCTTCCGCCGCTCCGAGCAGTGCCTCATTAAAGGGCTTGCCCGCCTCCAGAAGTTCGTGTTCCTTGTCATCGATCCATTTTGAGGTTCGGTAAAGGGCGCTTTCGCATGTCCATACCTGTATGGCCATGTCGGCGACCTTCGACTGGATGGCGCCGAAATTGGCGATAGGGGTCTTAAACTGTTCCCTGGTATTTGCGTATTCTACGGAAATCGTCGCTGATCGTTTGGAGGCGCCGAGTGCTGCAGCACATAGTTTCAGCCGGCCGATGTTCAGGATGTTGAAGGCGATTACGTGGCCCTTACCCGCTTCGCCCAATAAGTTTTCAACCGGTACTTTGCAGTCCTGGAAGTATAACTGAACAGTAGACGATCCCTTGATACCCATTTTGTGTTCTTCGGGGCCACGCGTAAATCCTTCAAAACCTCTTTCAACAATAAAAGAAGTGAACTGGGTCCCATCGATCTTAGCGAAGACAGTATACACATCAGCGAAGCCCCCGTTGGTGATCCAGCATTTCTGCCCATTGAGCAGGTAGTATTTTCCATCCGGGCTGAGCGTGGCCGTGGTTTTCGCCCCCAGCGCATCGCTTCCACTGCCGGGTTCGGTAAGACCGTAAGCCCCCTTCCATTCTCCGGTGGTCAGTTTCGGAATGTATTTTTCCTTCTGTGCCTCGGTTCCAAAATATAGTATCGGCAGGGTACCGATGCCCGTGTGCGCTGAAACAGCAACTGAAAAAGAGAACCCGCCGCCGAGCCCCTCATTTACGAGCGTGGAAGTAATAAAGTCCTTGCCCAGGCCACCATAGGTATCGGGGATCGATACGCCAAGTAGTCCCTGCGCTCCCGCTTTGTCAATGAGGGCTGACATCAGTCCTTCTTCCTGTTTGTCGATCCTTTCGATTATAGGTAGCACTTCGGTGTCGAGGAAGTCAGCACACATGTTCTTGACCATCTGTTGCTCTTCATTGTATTCTTCGGGGATGAAGGTGTCTGCGGCTGTTGATTCACGTACCAGCCATTCTCCTCCTTGTATTGTTGTTTTTTCCGTGGCAGTGCTCATCATATATTTATTTAAGGTTATCGTATACCCGCTGCAGAATTTCCTTGCAGAGGTTTATGTGTTCAGGCGATATTCCACTAAGGGCTTCGTTGAGTGTTTCCTCCGCGAGTTCCATAGCTTGCTCTTCCAGTTTAAGTCCCTGTTTTGTGAGGTAGACCAGGTTGATCCTGCGGTCCGCCGCCGAAGGCACTCTCTTTACCAGCTGACCTTTTTCGAGGTTGTCAACCAGTCGCGTAATACTGGGTTTGTCGCGGAAGGTCCGCTGGCAAAGATCCTGCTGACTACTTCCATCCTGCTTCCAGAGTTGATAGAGCACACTCCATTGCTCAATAGTCAGGTTGAGCGATGCCGTATTGAATTTCTTCTGCAGCCGCCGGGCAATCGCGATCGATGCCTTACCCGTAATGAAACTGTGGAGCTCGCCCTTTTTGAATTGGTTGTTTGGCATATGGTTGTTTAAACAACTATATAAACTTAATAATAATATCTGTACTTTCCAAGTGATTGCCGGACCGGATCTGTGAAAAAATCAAGCGATAATGACCATCGTTATTCTCCTGTGTTTTATATTGATGATCGTATATGGTCTCCAGATCGATGCCTATCGCCGAGCCTGGAATTGCATCCCGGTTCCGGACCATCTTGCCACCCTGGAGAGCCCTCCCCTGATGCGGGTTTCTGTTTTGATCGCAGTGAGAAATGAAGAAGAAAACCTGCCCATTCTCTACGCCGCTCTCATCGCACAGGATTATCCAAAAACACATCTTCAGCTGATCTTCATCGATGACCATTCTACTGACCGGAGCAACGATTTAATGGAAGCATTTTCGCGTCAGCACGAGAACTTGCTGGTCCTTCAACTTCCGGAAGGTCTTGAATCGAAAAAGAAAGCCATCGAAGCCGGCATACAATCAGCTTCGGGTGAACTGATCATCACAACCGATGCCGACAGTGTTCAACCCCAAACCTGGATAAGCTCCATCGTGGCCTGCTATCTTTCAACGCAGGGGAAGTTCATCGCAGCGCCGGTGAAGATGAAAGCCCGGGGTTCGTTATTGGGCATCTTTCAAACACTTGATTTTATTACCCTCCAGGGAATAACAGGAGCCGCGGTGAGTAAGGGCATGCATGCACTATGCAACGGGGCGAATCTTGCCTATACCCGCGAGGCCTTTCTGGAAGTGGGCGGATTCGAAGGCGTTGACCAGCTGCCTTCGGGTGATGATGTGTTTCTGATGCAAAAAGTATTCAGCATCTATCCCTCTGGCGTACGATATTTGAAATCGCAGCTCGCTATTGTGGAAACGCCGACGGAAAAAACCTGGAGTGATTTCTTCAATCAGCGTATCCGCTGGGCCAGTAAGGCGGTTCATTACAAAGACAAAAAACTGTTTCTCATTCTGCTGGTCACCTACCTCGCTAATCTCGGCTTCCTGGTTCTGACTATTGCATCAATAATCGACAGGCAATGGCTGCCGTTTCTTTTACTGATGCTGGCTGGCAAGATCATTCTTGAATTTCCATTTGTTAATACTGTGGCGTTCTTCTTTGGTCAGCAAAGACTGATGTGGTATTTCGTTTTTCTTCAGCCGCTGCATATTCTTTATACCATCGTCGCAGGGTGGCTGGGAAGGTTTGGATCATACAGGTGGAAGTCGAGAAGGGTTGTGAATGTGGGAAGCAAAGCCCATGATAAATGATGTAATTTCAGTCATGATCCTGGGTTCCAATCAGCGAAATACATGGAGGAGATTGTTCGGCAACAAGAGCGCACTCTGTGGTATGGTCATCATTATCGTATGCGTACTTATTGCCATCTTCGCGTATTTCATCAGTCCCGACAGTTCTCCCGATGCGAACCGCATGGTGGTCGAAATTGGCGGTCTGAAGCCGGGCAGCTCCCAACAATTCTTAAGGTTGGTGAAGGAAGAACAGCCAGCTTATGTTTCACTCTTTCAACGCCTGGTCTACGGCCTGCCGGACCGTTACGATTACATCCCGGTAAACACATGTCAGCTCACTGAAGACAGTGTGATTGCTGATAAATTCATCGATGAGGGGGTGAGTGAGAGGTTGGCCGTGCCACGGGAGATAGTGGGCGATCCGCCGGTGGTAGTTAAGAAGTTTTACCTGGGGACCGACAAGTATGGGCGCGACATCCTCAGCCGCCTGCTGGTCGGCGTCAGAGTGAGCCTGGGAGTAGGGCTGGTGACGGTGATCCTTTCCGTACTGATCGGCGTGTTGCTGGGTGCACTGGCTGGTTATTTTCCTGGCAGGGTGGATGCGGTGATCATGTGGTTCATCAATGTCGTCTGGAGTATCCCTACGTTGTTGCTGGTTTTCGCGATCACCCTGGTTCTTGGAAAGGGGTTCTGGCAGGTCTTCATCGCCATCGGTCTGACCACCTGGGTAAATGTAGCCAGGCTGATCAGGGGGCAGGTAATTGCCATCAGGAAACTGGAATACATCGATGCCGCGCGTGTGCTGGGTTATTCCCCGGTGCGTATCATCGGCCGACATATCCTCCCAAATGTGATGGGGCCGGTAATCGTGATCGCGGCGTCCAACTTTGCATCGGCGATTGTTATCGAAGCTGGTCTGAGTTTTTTGGGTGTGGGTGTGCAACCGCCGCAGCCCAGTTGGGGTTTGATGATCAAAGAGAATTACAATTTCATTATTACGCACAACCCCATGCTGGCCCTGGCCCCGGGGTTTGCGATTATGATAATGGTGCTGGCTTTTAACCTGCTGGGGAATGGGTTGAGGGATGCGCTGGACGTGAAAACATAATGATCATCAGTCAAATTCGCTTCAACTGATTCATCAGGGCTTATACACCTGCGCATTCCGGATAAAACTTTCTTCCAGCGAGATGAAGGTCTCCGTCCGTTCAATTCCTTTGATCTTCTGCAATTCATCGTGGAGTACGGCGCGGAGTTTATTAATGTCTTTGCAGACGATCTCGGCGAACATGCTGTAGTTGCCTGTGGTGTAGTTGAGACGTGTAATCTCCGGGATCTTGTGTAGTTCTCTCGCTACAGAATCATAAAGCGAACTCTTTTCAAGATAGATGCCGATAAAGGCGATCACATCATATCCAAGTTGCTTGAGGTCCACGCTGAGCCTGGTACCTTTTACAATGCCTGCCTCCTGGAGTTTTTTGATCCGGACATGGATCGTGCCGCCAGAAACAAAAAGTTTCTTGCCCAGATCAGCATAGGAAACTTCGGCGTCGGCCGTCATCTCGTGGATGATCTGGAGGTCTAGTTTGTCAAGGTTCAATTTCTGCCCCATTTTTAATAGTAGATTTTGATATCATTAATAGCAGACCACAAATATTTAAATATTTTCGAAAGTTTCAAAATAATTCTTCAAACTATTTCAAACAATAGGGGATTTCCTTAGTTTTGTGATAGTATAGTTCTTTCAACGAGATTATTTAAGATTGTGGAGTGATGGAATCTTGGCAGACATGCCCTCTTGTCTCGGGGGTGGGGATCACGGAATAAACGTAGCATAATGCCGTTTTGAGCAATCAGGGCGACTGGGGTTGACCACCACAAAACATTGTACTATAGCTAACCGCCTCGTGGAGGTTCGAGCCCTCCCTCTACAGCAGAACTTACGGCCTGAAATCATTGATTTGCAGGCCGTTTGTGTTTTCAGGGGTATTGAGAATTACGAAGTACCATCATTTGTCAGCTACAAGACAACCACTTTCCCCGTTTTTACAGACTCATCACAGGCAAACGCGATCCTGAGGCTATTCACTGCATCGTCTGCATGCGCAGTCAGGTCGACATCTTCCCTGATCGCCTTTAAGAAATATCTTTGCTCGCGGTTACAAAGCTCCTGGTGATCGGGCTCATCCTCAAGATTTATCCACGTATCCTCCTTCGCGAACTTCTCGTTTTTATCGAGTTCGGCATGATGAAACCGCAGTGCTTCAGTTTTCGTATGAGCTTCAATTGAAGAAGACTTGCCGGCGCCACCCGCATCCTTCGCCACAATGGATACAGAACCTTTGGGACCGAAGACATCCTTAACGAAAAATGCGGTTTCACTTACCATCGGTCCCCAGCCTGCTTCATACCAACCCACAGAACCATCTTCAAAGCGCAGCTGTAATTGTCCGTAGTTATAATTTCCCATAGGAATCTCTTCAGTCAGCCTCGCACCGATCGCATATACCTGTACTGGCCTGGAGCGCGTCATTTGGCACATCACATCTATATAATGGACGCCACAATCCACAATGGGGCTCAGACTGTTCATGAGGTTGCGATGGAGTGTCCACATGCTGCCATCGCTCTGCTGGTTAAGGTTCATACGCATTACGAGTGGTTTACCGAGTTCGCCCGTAAGCTCAACAAATTTCACCCATGAAGGATGATGACGGAGAATATAGCCTACAACGAGTTTTTTATTAGCTTTTTTTGCCGCCGCCACCACTCTTTCAGCGCCTGCGACCGAATCGGCAAGAGGTTTTTCTATAAAAACATGACACCCTTTGTCAAATGCCTTTATTGCATATGCCTCATGTGTGTCGGGATAAGTTGAAATGGCTACCGCGTCTGGGGTCGTTGCATTCATCGCCTCATCCATATCATTGAACAGTGCATATTTTTTGTCTAACTTTTCATTTAGTTTTTCCTTGGATTTTCCTCGTGATACCAGTCCGCAGATCTCGAATTGATCATTAGTATGATAGGCTAAGGCATGAGACATGCCCATGTTTCCGCAACCTACCACCAGCACACGTAAAGGTTTCTGTTGTTTTTCCATAACAAATGCCGTTAAACTGTTTTGCTTTTGATGATCACATTAATTCCCTACCGTCCAAAAATAGCGCTCATATCCAGATATACATGATACTTCGATTTAGATTCCTGGGATTATTTCAAAGGGGTGGTTAGGGGGACCGGATTTTTACATGATATCAAATCATTTGAGATAAAATAAGAAGAAAAGAGTTTCGGAGAGGTCCATGAAAAAGCCTGTAAGTAGTGCTTACAGGCTTCTGGCTGATATCACAAACAGATTGAACCGCTTTTATCCTGGCCAGGGATCTCTGTTAATCCATTCTGAGACCTTAACTCTTCTTCGGCGTAACCACGCCGGCCGTCTTCTGACCATTTACGCGCATGCTTCCTGAATAAGTCAGGGTTAGTGCGTCATTCGATTTTTTCATCAGGTCTAACACCTCCCTGACCGGAATAATCATCCCTCCGTTATCCTCAGATCCGGTGAAGGTCCATTCCCTTACCGTTTTTCCACCGGCATCCCTGATCATGATGGTCCTGTTTTTGTCGATCCCATCAGTTGGGTGACATTTCTTGAAAATCACCACCAGGTTGTCTGCTGAATTGGCTTCCGAGATAGGAAGCGCCTTCAAATCTATAGGCTTGTTGGCTACCTCCGACATAATCAATTTATTATTCAGGTAAATCTGAACAACATCACTGCCAACGCCTGCCTTCCAGCCAACAAAAGAAGAACATAAAATAGCCAGACCAAAAGTTCCGGCCATAATCGCCCTGATCATTGTCTTTTTCATAAAAACTGTTTTATTTGATTGAATAATTGTTCATGCCAAAGAAAGTATATGCCCATGCCGGAAAATAATTAGTTTGACCATCTGCTTGTATTTCATGACGAAGTGTAAGTTTTTACAACTCCGTATCAAATACCTTTCGTCAAGGAAATGGCTCTCTTTGAATAAAGGCTATTAGTTTTTGCCCCGTTGAGCGTAACTTTTAGTGTGAATTATGTCTGGAAATACAAACTCGACCACCTAATTTTCTGGCTGATCACTGTGCTTTTTTATGCTTCTCTTAAAAGCCACCTGATCACTTCCGCGGGCTTGTTGTTTTTTCTGGAGGACGTGGGCGTTCGAAACATCCTCATTGCCGCGGTTTGTTACGTCAACATCTATTTTCTTTTCGAGCGCTATTTCAATAAGGGCCGGTACCTCGTGTATGGTCTCCTGCTGCTAGGGCTCTTTATACTTTATGCCGGACTCCAGCAGTTGCAGGACGATTGGCTTCGAGCGTATGTCCAATCCGACTCAGGGAGAAAAAATATTTTCTCCAATGCCTACTACAATATTTCCATTTGCATCTTTTATGCAGGATTTACTTTATCCCTGGAACTTAGTAAGAAATGGTATCAGCAGCAATTACTATTGCACCGGGTTCAAACAGAAAAGCTCAACACGGAATTGCAGTTCCTGAAAGCACAGATCAACCCACATTTTCTATTCAATTCAATCAATACAATCTATTTCCAGATTGACCGCTCTAATACGGAGGCCAGGGAATCGTTACAAAAATTTTCCGACCTGCTGAGGTACCAGCTATATGAATGCAATGAAGACCTGATACCGGTGGAAAAAGAGATCGGATACCTCGAAAGTTATGTGGACATGCAACGACTGAGAAAAAATAGCCAGCATTCCATCCTTTTTAAAACCGATGACAGTGTAAAAGGGTTTAGCATCGCTCCACTACTCTTAATCCCATTTGTTGAAAATGCATTCAAACACCTTTCCAATCACAACAACATCAGTAATACCGTGGAAGTAAACATGAGTAGAGAAAACGGCAGTTTCCTGTTCAATGTCCGGAATTCCGTTGACGAAAATAGTCCAAACCGAAACGAACCCGGCATTGGCCTGAAGAACGTAAAACGGCGACTAGACCTTTTGTACAACGATAAATACCAACTTAATATCAACAGGAGCCCATCCAGTTTTTCTGTAGAACTTCAAATACCGTTGTGATGACAATCAAATGCATCATAATAGATGACGAACCCATTGCCAGCAAGGGTATGCAGGAATATGTTGGCCAGGTCGATTTCCTCGAACTGGCGGGATTTTATGAGGACCCTTTGCAAGCTTATTCTATCCTTGATACGCAAAACATCGACCTGATCCTGCTCGACATAGAGATGCCCCGTTTATCTGGAATCGATTTTATCCGTTCCCTTAAAATTCCACCCCTGATCATCTTTACTACTGCCTATTCAAACTACGCCCTGGAGGGTTATGAACTCGATGTAGTAGACTTTCTGGTGAAGCCGGTGTCATTGGCCAGGTTTATCAAGGCCGTTAACAAGGTAAAGGAACTGATGCCGGTGAGATCTCATGCGAAAGACTGGAAGCCGCAAATGAAAATGATCATTTTTTTATCAAAGAGAACGGCCGGTTTGTCAAGATACACTATGATGACCTTCTCTATGCGGAGGCCATGCAGAACTACATTGCACTTCATCTGAGAGAAAAGAAACTGATCACCTACAGCACCTTATCTCTCCTGGAAAAGCAATTGCCCACAGCCCGGTTCATGAAAGTTCACAAGTCCTACATCGTTGCACTGCAGAAAATATCAGCCATCGAAGGCAATACGGTTTCGATCGGCGCCGACAGAATTACTGTAAGCAGAAACTTAAGAGAATCGCTTGCTTCAAAAGCTCATGGAAAATAAGCTGCTCAAGCGGTAGTCTTTATCCGTTCTCAGTACTCCAGGTCCTGCGCGGACATGATCCCTGCTTTCAATATATTTACAGCTCACCTACGACTGCTGACGATGACCAAAACCTTAAGCATCTTCCTGCTTTATCTCTCCCTGATCAGTTCCCTCGGCGCACAGGATCCATGGATCATCAAGGCCGATAAAGTTGACCCTTCAAAATATTATGGCGAAACGGTTGCCAATGGCATGATCGGCATCGTGTCCTCGGCAGAACCCTTCAAGGTGAAGGAGGTGGTACTGGCCGGGGCCTATGACCTCTATGGCAGAGGCCGGGTCAGCAACTTTCTGAAAAGTTTCAACCTCCTGAACATGAGAATGGAGATCGATGGCGTGTCGGTGGACAGCTCGAAGATCTCAAAAATTCAACAGCAGCTCGACATGCGTCATGCATCCTTTACCACTACGCTGACCCATGCAGATGCAGACATCACCTATACCTATTATGCCCTTCGCCAGTTGCCTTTCACCGTATTGATGGACGTCAGCATCACACCCCGGAAAGACATCACCATCACATCGGCAAGTGTGATGGAGGCCCCTGACGCGCTGAAAGACGTTCAGAATTATTACAATGAGATCGACAGACCCCATGTGGTGATCAGTCTGCTGACCTCCAGTGCGAAGAGCCCGACGGGCAAACTGACCATGTGCGCTTCAAATACATTTCTCTTCAGCGAGCCCCATGGAGAGGAACCCAGGGTGATCCATGAAATGTGGGACAACAACCTCCACCTGATCAAATTTGCAAAAAAACTGAAAGCAGGCACAACGTACCGGTATTCTATTGCGGGATCATCCATCACTTCAGCGCATCACGATGATCCGCTGAATGAGGCGGAACGCCTGACCATATTTGCCAAACTGGAAGGACGTGAAAGACTGCTAGCCTTTCATGAAAAGGCCTGGAACGAACTATGGTCATCCGACATCGTGATCGATGGAGACAACCAGTCGCAGCAGGATGTGCACAGCATGCTCTACCATCTTTATTCATTTGTAAGGGAGGGCTCTGCCCTTTCTCCTTCACCAATGGGATTGAGTGGACTGGGCTACAACGGCCACGTATTCTGGGACACCGAACTCTGGATGTATCCGGCGATACTGGTGATGCATCCTGAACTCGCAAAAAGCATGATCGATTACCGCTATGACCGACTGGAAGCGGCAAGGCGAAACGCCTTCGGAAAAGGATATAAGGGTACGATGTTTCCCTGGGAGAGCGCCGCCACAGGAGTAGAAGAGACGCCTGTCTGGGCGCTGAGTGGTCCGTTCGAACATCATATCACCGCCTGCGTGGCGATAGCGGCATGGAATTACTACTGCGTCACACAAGACAAGTCCTGGCTAAGAGAAAAGGGTTGGCCCGTTCTTTCTGGTGTGGCGGACTTCTGGTCCAGCAGGGTCGAACGCAATGGCCCGGGGAAGTATGAGATCAGGAACGTGGTCGCTGCGGATGAATGGGCGGAGAACGTCGACAACAATGCTTTCACCAACGCTGCCGCAAAAGCCAGCCTTCGGTATGCGGCAGAGGCCGCCAGAATCATCGGCATTGCACCGAATCGCGATTGGGCAAAAGTGGCTTCGAATATTCCCATACTCAAATTTCCGGATGGAGTGACAAAGGAACATGCCGCCTATGCAGGAGAAAAGATCAAACAGGCTGATGTGAACCTCCTTGCATATCCCTTGCATGAGGTCACTGATCCGGTGGCGATCCAGAAGGACCTGGATTATTATCTCCCCCGTGTTGGCAACGGCCCCGCTATGACCCACGCGATATTTTCCATTCTTTTTTCACGGAGTGGCAATCCCGATAAAGCACTGCAGGCCTTCAAGAATGGGTACCAACCTAACCTACTTCCGCCCTTCAATGTGATCGCGGAAAATGCGGGGGGCACAAATCCATATTTCGCAACTGGTGCGGGAGGCTTACTTCAGGCAATGATCAATGGGTTTGGTGGAATAGAGATCACGAAAAAGGATTGACACAGCTGAAAACAAAATTGCCGGCCTCCTGGAAGTCTCTGACCATTAAGGGTGCGGGAATAAATAAGATCACTTACACGGTCACGAATAAATAAGGCGTTGAGTCTAATTGGTTCCGTGAGGATATATGGCCCTGATCGGCCTTCGCAAAATATTTTTCATACTCAGCTCCCATAGTTTTAAAATTATTCTTTTTTTCTCACCAACTGTTCAGCATATTGCTGATCCAATGAATATCAGTCAGACTTCCCATGTACCTGCAAATCTCATACAAGCAAGAAATGCGACAAGATTTTTCTTTCTGGTCTGCGGGCTTGGTGTCGCCAGCTGGGCCCCGCTTGTTCCCTTCGCAAAGATCAGGCTGAACCTTAATGATGCAGAACTGGGAATACTGTTGCTGGCGCTCGGTGCAGGCGCCATTTTCACGATGCCATTTACCGGTATACTGATCAACAGATATGGCAGTCGTTTGATCATACTGATCAGTAGCTTACTGATCGCCATCGTTTTGCCCTCACTGCTGATTGCTTCAACGGCCATTGGCCTTGGACTGCTCCTCTTTGTTTTTGGCTGTTCCGCGGGAGCCATTGATGTGGCCATGAACAGCCAGGCTGTGGTGATTCAGAATAAAATTGATAAGCCGATCATGTCTTCATTTCATGGTCTTTTCAGTGTCGGTGGTCTCATGGGTTCCGCTATTCCAGGCATACTGATGAACCAAGGATTGAAGCCTCTATACGCGATCATGGCTATATCAGCATTGCTACTGCTCATTACGGTTACACAATATCAGCGTTTGCTTCCGGCTGCCGATGAGCCAAAACATACAGGAGCCGTGCTGGCGCTGCCACGTGGCCCGGTACTCGCACTTGGGCTCATGTGCTTTGTCGTTTTTCTGGCAGAAGGAGCGTTGCTCGACTGGAGTGCTGTATTTCTTCAATTCAGCCGTGGGTTCAGTCCCTCATTCAGCGGCCTGGGTTATGCTGCATTTTCTATCGCCATGGCCGTGATGCGATTGACCGGTGATAAAATTGTCGCGAAGGTCGGTACATCAAAAATTGTTTTGTATGGAGGCCTTGTTGCTGCGGCGGGTTTTTTATTAGCCGTGATTGTACCGATGCCATCCGCTGCGCTCGCCGGTTTTGTGCTTGTAGGTATTGGCGCTGCGAATATTGTACCTGTGTTTTTCAGCGCTGCGGGGCGTGTGCCTGGAGTTCCTCCGGCTATAGCCTTACCCGCGATTACAACCATGGGATATGCGGGACAACTTGCAGGCCCCGCATTGATCGGTTTTGTAGCCGAAGCCGTTTCGCTGCCTTTCTCGTTAGGCCTTTTATCCCTGTTTTTGTTTATCGTGGCAGTGAGTTTCCGTTCTTCCAATTGAACCGGTGCCTTATACATTGTGGCCTAAAGGTTCATATATCATCAAAACAAGTATATATAACAGGTAGAAAAATTCGCGGAAAATCGTAGGAATTCTTTTACGGTGCATCGTGGTTTTACTATTGCAAACCTTCCTTTTTTGGTAGATATTTGTTCTCGCTCCAACATTCCCTTTGCAACCGCAAACAATTCCAATTCTTAAGAAATACTTTTATTCCATTCCTGTGGGCATTTAGATTTTCCGGATCTATCCACTAAAAAAAATGAAAGTATGAAAGCAACAACTGTACGTAATCGTTTTGGCACAGCTCACTCCAATTACATCAAGAATGCATCCGTGAATTTTATTTCCATGATCGCTCTGGCGACGTTTCTTTACCTGGCTTTTAATTAAGCCAAACACCTATTCTGAGGTGTACTGATAATTATATCCAAATTTAAGGTACGGGATCAGCGAAGCCGAGAGCAGAGCCACAGATATGAAGTCTATGGTGCATGTGATTGTGGCGATGAATCAGACTGTCAGTATCACGAAACCAGCGTTGAGGAATTGTATTTTATTGAAATGCTGAATTCGAGCGATAGAAGCAATAAACGTCGGAAAATTGACTGAAGCGAGGTAAAATGATATCCTGGCAGCAGGAGTACGATAATCTTGCAAACGGGTGAGCATGATTTTGGGCCGCCATCAAAGTTCCAGGGATGCAAAAATCTTCGTGATTCCGGTTGATTTAAATAGTTTTACTGTCATAGATTCACATTATGATAAGAACAACCGGACTTTTATTCACTCTGATTTTATGTTTTGCCATCCCTGTGTTCGCTCAGCAATCTCCTGGCAAGGGCTTCGTTCCATTATTCAATGGAAAGGACCTGAGTGGATGGAAAGGACTGGTCGGTGATCCCATTTCAAGGCAGAAGATGAGTAAGGACAGTCTCGCTATTAAACAAAAGGCTGCCGACGAAGTGATGATGTCCGGGTGGAAAGTGGAAAATGGTGAACTTCTCTTCACCGGCCAGGGCGACAACCTGGCTACCGTAAAGCAGTATGCGAACTTTGAACTGTTGGTCGACTGGAAGATCTACGACGACGGCAACAAGAAAGGCGATGCCGGCATATACCTTCGCGGAACGCCCCAGGTTCAGATCTGGGATACTTCACGAAGGGACGTTGGCGCAGAAGTTGGATCGGGCGGCCTGTATAATAACCAGGTGAACCAAAGCAAGCCCCTGAAGGTGGCTGACAAACCACTCGGCGAATGGAATCATTTCAGAATAATCATGAAGGGCGACAAGGTGACTGTCTATCTCAACGGTGAACTCGTAACCGATAAAGTGGCGCTTGAAAATTACTGGGACCGGAATGCACCGATCTTTCCCAGGGAACAGATAGAGCTGCAGGCTCACGGGTCAAGAGTGGGGTATAAGAATATCTACATTCGCGAGCTGCGCTGATTTTCGCCGGCAAAGCTTTCGATGACTAATTAAGTTTTTGGGAATCCTGCATAAAAAAGCGCATCTTTTATTTTAAAGAGCGCCTACGTTCACAACGCGTGTTTACGTGTGCTACCAGGCCTGGCGCCGCTCTCCCTTCTTTTTTCACTGGGTAATTTTTCAAATCAGCGTTTAAAGGACCGACATTTCCGCGCTCTGATTTCTGGGCGGAGCCATAGCCAGAAGTTTGGGACTTTTCAGTCTTAATTTCCCAATGCCCTTTTATTTTAAATTTTTATCTTCCCCTCGATGGATTCGGCTGAAATACTACCTGCAGCGCTTCTGCGGATCAGGGAGATCATCAGGGAGACGGAAGAGGCGAGGTCTTTTGTTCTTGAACCAATGGGTGTTGCTCCTGAATATAAGGCAGGGCAGTTCCTGACCTTCCTGTTCACCTCCTGGACCGGGCATCCTACCCGCAGAAGTTATTCCATCTCCTCCTCACCGAACCTTAATGAGCCGTTAACCATCACCGTCAAGCGGGTGGTCAATGGTGAGTTCTCGCGAAAGCTGGTCAACAAAGCTCAGGTTGGTGATGTCCTTGAGACCATCGGCGCTTCCGGATTTTTTATCCTGCCGACTCAACCAGATGACTACGAAGAATATGTGTTCTTCGCCGCGGGCAGCGGCATCACCCCTGTTTATTCAGTGATCCGCACCCTTTTGTATCTGCGACCACATAAGAGAGTGCTCCTGATTTACAGTAATATCAGTGCAGACACTACCATTTTCTATGAAAGGCTGCGCGCACTTGAAGAAAGCTACGGGCCGTATTTCAGGATCCGGTTCCTGTTCAGTCAGCGTTCCTTGGTATCTGAAGCCAGGCTGAGCCCCGAATTACTCGAATATCTGCTTAGTGACTACCAGGTTTCCGCAAAGGCAGTCTTTTATCTTTGTGGTCCACCTGCCTATATGCGGATGATCTACTTCAAGCTGATGACGCTTGGTGTTGCCGCTGGGAGGGTACGCAGGGAGATCTTCCACACCGGGAAGATCATTGAGATCAGGAAGCCCCCGGATTTGCGGGCCCAGACGGTAACAATCGTGGCTGGTGTGCAGGAGATGAGGATCAGGGTGCAGTACCCGGTTACGATATTACAGGCGTCCCGGCTTGCAGGCATTTCGATTCCCTATAGCTGTGAGGCGGGCCAATGCGGCACTTGTGTGGCCACTTGTATGGCTGGAGAGATCTGGATGGCCCAAAATGAAGTGTTGGTTGAGGAAGACCTGCGCATGGGACGTGTGCTTACCTGCACGGGCTTCCCGGTCGGCGGGCCGGCAGTACTCAAACTTTGAATAAATAGGATATTTTTGAATGTGTGGCTGGTATAGCACTGAATATTCTTTTCAATACTGTAACCTTGTTGTCTTAATCTCAGTCAAACGAAAAAAATTGCGACAATGAATAAATCTTCACTATCCGGGCTTGTCCTCGTACTTTTTTCTTCCACTTTATTGTTCACGTCCTGCAAAAGGGTCAGGGGCGATGGCCATTTGGAGAAAGAATCCAGAAATGTCTCCGGTTTCAAAGGCGTAAGGTCCCATGGCTCAATGGATATTTACCTCACAACGGGATCAAATTTTTCAGTGGAGGTCGAAGCCGACGGCAACCTGCTTGAATACATTGAGACTGAAATAAAAGGGGACGACCTGGATATCGGCACCCGTGATAATGTTTCGCTCCGGCCCCGGAACGACATCAAGGTGTATATCACGGCGCCTTCTTTCGACAAACTCACTGTTTCGGGATCAGGGAATATCTATACGAAGAATAAGATTCAAACAGAGTCTTTGGCACTGAGGGTATCCGGTAGCGGCAACATCAGGACCGAGGTCGATGCGGCATCGGTTGATACCGACATCTCCGGCAGCGGGGCAATCGAGGTCAAGGGAAATGCAAAGAAACTCCATTCGGAGATTGCCGGCAGTGGTGAACTGACCGCAAACGACCTGGTGACCGAAGAAGCGGAATTGCGGGTGGCCGGCAGTGGTAATGCCCGGGTGAATGTAAGCAAGGAGCTGAAAGTGAATATTGCCGGCAGCGGTGATGTACAGTACACCGGAGATGCCCATGTCAGCAGTAATATCGCTGGAAGCGGGTCGGTGAACAGGAAAAATTAAATGCTGGTTCTTATGACCACCGTTTCGGCGATGAAGTCGCGCAGGGAACGGTGTCGCGGATGGACCCATGCGATGAGGGCATCCAGGAGGATCAAACTGATGCCAGGAATGGCGATCCATTCAGGCGCATTTTTCATGTCTACCATAGAATAGGCGATGCTGACCACTATCCAGAGCATTTCTCTCCAGATGGCATGTTTCCATTTCAGGGGAAGGTGGTGATGGGTCCTGACTACTTTAAGGCCCAATAATCTTTTCCCCAATGTGCGGCCATATTGCGCATGCCCAATGATATAATAGCTGTGTTGAAGTACCAATATCATCACGCCCAGCAGACCCAGGCCATTGTCTTCTCTATTCGACTGCATGATGATGAGGGGCCAGAGCAGGAGGCTGTCGAGAAATGCCGCAACGACTCTTAGCCAGAATGTTTTATAAACCATACCCGAGTGCAAATAACGGCATTCTTTTGAAAATGGGGGTTACCGTGCGTTGTGGCAGTTTTTTACACTTTTTTCTTGAACATTGTTACTTTTTTTTCTTGGATAAAAAAAAGTAACCAAAAAAAATCAAGGCTATCAGGCAAAAAACTAAAAACCTGATCTTCATGCTGAAGAAAAACAAGTCACAGCTACAGAATATAACCAGGCTTTAGTACGACTTGCCGGCAAAGAATAAATTCGGACTTTAGTAACATCTGTTTTTCTTCTTGCGCATTCGGATCAGGTTTTGTTCACGTTTTTTGCCTGAATGCCATTCCATATCTCTTCATCCCTCCTGTTCTTGTTCCTGTTCCTGTTCCTGTTCTCGTTCCTGTTCTTGTTCCTGTTCTCGTTCCTGTTCTTGTTCTTGTTCCTGTTCCTGTTCCTGTTCTCGTTCCTGTTCTTGTTCCTGTTCTTGTTCCTGTTCTCGTTCCTGTTCTTGTTCCTGTTCTTGTTCCTGTTCCTGTTCCTGCTCCTGTTCCTGTTCTTGTTCCTGTTCTTGTTCCTGTTCCTGTTTCTCTTTCCCCCCATTACAAAAGGCCTCCAAAAGGAGGCCCCTTGTACTTACTAACCCATCAAAAAAATTTATCCTATATAAATTGCGGCAATAGTTCGCACCAGATCAGGCGAGTGCCTGTCTTTCAATCCGGCATTCTGAAATAGCCGGAATGTGATCAACCCTGAATTTCCTTCTTATGGCAGTGTAGCGATCAGGCCTCCTGGAGTTCCTTGAGCTTTTCCCGGATCTTCGTTTCAATTTCAAGACCCAGTCCGGGATTATCCGACATCAGCTGTTTCACAGTTTCCCTTCCCTGGCCAAGCTTGTCGCCATTGTAACTGAACCAGCTGCCACTCTTCTGGATGATATTTAACTCTACGCCTATGTCGATAATTTCACCTGACTTGGATATGCCTTCACCAAACACAATGTCGAATTCTGCCGCCCTGAACGGGGGCGCAACCTTGTTCTTCACCACCTTCACCTTAACACGGTTGCCTACTGCTTCATCGCCGTCCTTGATCTGGCTCATCCTGCGGATGTCCAGGCGTATGGAAGCATAAAACTTGAGCGCATTTCCTCCAGTGGTCGTTTCCGGGTTCCCAAACATCACACCGATCTTTTCCCTGAGCTGGTTGATAAAAATACAGATGGTATTGGTTTTACTGATCGTAGCCGTCAGCTTACGAAGCGCCTGGGACATAAGGCGAGCCTGAAGACCCATCTTGCTGTCGCCCATCTCTCCTTCCAACTCCCCTTTGGGTACCAAAGCAGCCACCGAATCAATAACGACTACATCCAGCGCCCCGGAAAGAATCAGCCTGTCGGCAATTTCCAACCCCTGCTCACCATAATCCGGCTGAGAGATAAGCAAATTGTCCACATCCACTCCCAGCTTCCTGGCATAAATACTGTCAAATGCATGTTCCGCATCAATTATCGCACACATTCCGCCCTTTTTCTGGGCCTCCGCTATCACATGGATGGCGATAGTTGTTTTACCTGAAGACTCTGGACCGTAAATCTCTATGATCCTTCCCTTTGGCAAACCGCCAACACCCAGGGCCGTATCCAGGCCAATAGATCCCGTGGATATCACCTCCATCGCATCCTGCGATTTTTCATTCATCATCATTACGCTTCCCTTCCCAAAATCCTTGTCGATTTTGTCCATGGTGAGCTTCAGTGCCTTGAATTTTTCAGTATTTGACATGCGTTAAAATTTAATGGGATCAAAGTAAATGTTTGACAAATCTAGATAAAATTATCTTATCAACACTAATAAATTTAGTAGAAAAAAACTAACTTATTTGGAGAAAAAAACAACGTTAAAACAGTGATTTTCTGAGCGGGCATTTGACTGACCGAAAAATCAGGAGATCCAATAAGCCACCGCCTGGCAGAATGCACCGATCACCAACCCAGCGTACAGTTCAAATGGAGCATGAGCCCCCAGCAGCAACCTGGAAGTAGAAACAAGACCGGCAACTAATATCGTCGCGGCAAAGTATTGGGCGCTGCCGCCGGCGTTGAGATTTAAAACCAGGAACATGAAAAAACATACCGCTCCCATCGACAGCCCGTGCAAACTTACCTTGAAATAAATATTCGCCAACCAGGCGCCAATCAGCGTAAGAAAACATCCAAAAAGAAAAAGCCTGAATAACATCGGGATCTCCGAAAAATTCTTCAGCACAAACCATCCCCAGAAATAAAATATCATCGCGGCAGCCAGCGGAATGATCCTGTCTCTCTGTGTATTCATCTGCAATCCACTGATAAACTTCAGCCTCCAGCAGAGAAAAACAGTTATGGCCGGTAACAATGAAAGGTTTACAAACACCGTCCCCAGCAGCTTCATGCGCGAAGAGAGATCATAACCAGCAAATAAAAGAGGATGCAAAAAAAGAAGGAAACAGCTTACATATATTGGAATAAACAAAGGATGAAAGACCACCGAAACCAGGCTGGCAATGGCCCGGACGATCCATGGCTGCTTCTGAACAGTTTTGCCGGGCATCATTTTCATGGTCAGGTCTGTCATAATTCTTTTCTTAACCTCGCCACAGGAATATTCAACTGCTCACGGTATTTGGCCACGGTCCTGCGCGCAATATTATACCCCTTTTCCTGTAACAGCTCTGTGAGTTTCTCATCGCTCAGGGGTTTCTTCTTACTTTCTCCTTCGATAAAATTGCTAAGGATCTTCTTGACTTCTCGGGTAGACACCTCCTCACCGCTTTCAGTACTCAGAGATTCACTGAAGAAAAACTTCAGCCGGTAAGTGCCAAATTCCGTCTGCACAAATTTACTGTTCGCGACCCGGCTGACAGTCGATATATCCAATCCCGTGCGCTCCGCGATGTCTTTAAGGATCATCGGGCGCAATACCGTTTCATCTCCCGTCAGGAAAAATTCATGCTGGTATTCCATGATGGTTTCCATCACGCTCGACAACGTATGCTGCCGTTGCTTGATGGCGTCGATAAACCATTTCGCGGCGTCAATTTTTTGTTTGATGAAGAGTACGGCTTCTTTCTGTCGCCTGTCTTTCTTGCTGCCCTTGTCGTACTCCCGCAGCATGTCCTTGTACCCCTCGCTGATCCTGAGATCCGGTGCGTTCTTTGAATTCAGGGTCAGCTCCAGCATGCCCGCATTGTTGTAAATAAAAAAGTCGGGCACAACATAACTTTCGGCCTTGTTGATGTCCGTATGATTGCCCCCGGGTTTGGGATTTAGCCGGATGATCTGATTGATCACTTCCTTCAACTCTTCGTCAGTCAGGTTGAGTCCGCGCTGGATCTTATCGTAATGCTTCTTTGTAAACTCATCGAAATATTGCGTCAGCACGTCAATGGCCATCGCCACCTCTTTTTGCTGCACCTTATGCCGTTGTAACTGTATCAGCAGACATTCCTGCAGGTTTCGTGCGCAAACACCAGGTGGATCGAATTGCTGGATCATCGAGATCACCGTTTCTACTTCCGCTTCATTGCTTTCAATGTTCTGCCGGAAAGCCAGGTCATCCACAATCGCCGCCGTTTCCCTTCGCAAGTAACCGTCATCGTCAATGCTCCCTACTATCTGTTCGGAGATCTTTTTTTGTTTGTCGTCCAGCTTCAGCATACCCAGCTGCTCCTGCAGGTGTTCGTGAAACGAAGTATGAATCTTATAAGGAACGGTCTTATTCTCGTCTACCTCAGGATAATTGTCATCCTTCATCCGGTATTCAGCTATTTCACCGTCCTCATCCCCGACGTATTCGCTGATATCAATATTGTCATACTGTTCCTCACTGCCATCGGCCTCAAAATCGTCGTCATCCCCATTCTCAAATTCATCCTTCTGCTCGTCAAACTGGTCGTCGTAATCCTCTTCGGATTGTTCAAGGGCTGGATTCTCTTCAAGTTCCTCCTTGATGCGCTCCTCCAGATTGGCAGTAGGCACCTGCAGCAACTTCATCAGCTGTATTTGCTGTGGAGATAACTTTTGGAGCAGCTTTTGCTGTAAACTCTGACTAAGTGCCATATTCTGAACCGGGGTTAACTTTCGAAAGACTGAACTTTATCAAAAGTTCGCGCCCTCCACAAAAATCAGGCCGTAAAATTACGAATAAAACAACAGGGGTGAAGGAACGTTTTTCTAAAATTATTGTTGTGTTTTTGCTCCTGTCGGGCAGCCAAAACATTCATGGTCAGTCCCTTTCTATTCAATCATCACAAACACCCCCTCTCGCTTTCCATTCAGCCTCCACTGGTAAGGTTGAACTGAATACCTTAATCAAACGAGATAGACTGGCAGTAATTGCGTCTCATCCCCTCCAGGCTCAGTATTTCGTCAACTCAGTACAGTTACTCCCCAGTCTGCTTCTCAAAAGGTCTGAATTATCCGGAGCCTACTGGTCAATTAGTTCACCGTTAAACCCGCCAATTCTCATCATCCCCTACGCAGCGCTCCTGACTGGCGAAGATGGGAAGCATCAGCTGGCAGCCCCTTTTGCTGGCCTCCATGCAGTGCAGAAACTTGGCGCAGATCACTATGCTTCGCACCTGGCCTTCTTTTGCAGGCAGGAACTGAGGTTCGAGAAAACAACCGGCCTCCCCCTGAGGTTACGCGTTGGCTCCCTGGAACAATCCAATAAAATGGAGGGTAAATAAGATCGGGTATTGCTTAAGCAGGAATTTTCTTCAGCGCCTTTTCAATCGCATCCACCAGCTGCTGGCCCCTGGTCTTAAGTTGTGCTTCAGTCCAGGATAGATTTATCAGTGTGGAAATACATCTCTCCATCACCCTGTCGCTGGCGGAAAAATCTTTTCCTGCCTGAAACATCAGTTTTTCCCTGTACTCAGGATGAAGCGCATTGAGGGTCAATGAATTTTTTAGGTGGTCCCATTTGCGGATGTAATGCCAGTTATTCTCAAACCAGTAAAAATTACCTGCAAGGGCTCCCTGCGCTCTTAGCTCCTGAACCACAGCACGGGCCTCACCCGCGGTTGGAAGAAACCAGCTGAGGAAAGTACAGCTGTCTCCGTCCGGATCGGGTATCCTGCGGAAACTGACGCCCGGGATCTCATTCAGCAGGTTCTTCAGGTAATTATGATTCCGCCTTTGCGTTTCAAGAATCCTGTCGAGCTTACCGATCTGTGCCAGACCAACGGCAGCATGCAATTCGGAGATCCGGTAGTTGTACCCAAGAAATGGGTGCAGGTCCGCTCCCCTGTCCACTCCCTTGTGATCATGACCATGGTCGCTGTATGCGTCCGCTTTCGCATATACATCCGGGTGATTAGTCATCACCACTCCTCCTTCACCGCAGGTCAGCGTCTTCACAAAATCGAAAGAGAAGGTGCCGGCGTCGCCAATGGTACCAAGGAATTTACCTCCGAAACTCGCACCAATACTCTGGCAGGCGTCTTCAAGTATCAGGAGTTTATTTTCTCTGGCGATGTCTTGCAGCGCACCCATATCGGCCATGCTTCCACACATGTGCACGGGCATTATACATTTTGTGGCAGGAGTGATGGCTCTTCTCACAGCGGCCGGGTCAAGGGTCAGCGTATCGTCGATATCAACCAGCACTGGTAGCGCTCCTACACTCAACACGGCTTCAAAGCTAGCCACAAAGGTGAATGAAGGCATGATCACCTCGTCGCCATATCCAATGCCAAGGGCGGCAAAAGCGGAAGTAAGGGCAGCCGTGCCGTTACAGACCAATTGCGCATACCCGGCACCGAAAGTTTTTATGATGGCCTGCTCCAATTCTTTTGACTTCCATCTGTCCTTACGAGCGGCATCAAATCCATATCTCATGAGGATCCCTGTTTCCATTACTTCTCCAACCTGCTTTCTTTCCTCTTCCCCAAAAAATTCATAACCTGGCATATCTGGTTGATTTTTATCAAAGGTAAGCAGTTAGCATTTTCCCGTCAAAGCGAGCGCATCTTCTTAGCATGGCGAATCAAAATCGCTCCATGGCGCCAAGCGCAAAAAGAGCAAAATCATACTTTACGGGGTCCAGGGGGTCCAATTCGCGCAGATGACTTGTGAGCATGACTGCGGCCTGCCAGTCGGGCAGCGGGCGCTGCAGCAGACCAAAGCCCCGGGCTACTCTTCCCACATGCAAGTCAAGCGGGCAGATCAGGTGAACGGGAGAAATCCTTTTCCAAAGACCGAAATCAACCCCTTTCTTATCATTTCTTACCATCCATCGCAGGTACATGTTCAGCCGCTTACAGCTGGAATTCCTGAACGGCGCAGCAATATGTTTGCGGGTCCGTGCGGGAATGTGTTCCAGTGAAAAAAAATTATGATAGAATTGGTTCAGTGCCCGTTCCATTGGCTCCCCGCGATGATCGGAATCTTTAGCAAGGAAAGCGTCCTCCAGGCTTCGATGGTACTGGTAATGCTTCCTTAGGAACGCTATGAAATAAAGCAGGTCGGTGACGTTGAAAGTACGGTGACAAAAACCCTCCATCCGCTGCAGATCTTTCTCCTTATGATTGATGATGAAATCATGTGGACTATCATCCATCAATGCCATCAGTTCCCTGGATTTGTTGATGATCGTCGTTCGGTTGCCCCATGCAAAAGTGGCCGCAAAAAACCCGGCGATCTCCCTGTCCTGCTTCTTTGCATAACGGTGAGGAACCGAAATGGGGTCACCCGCAACAAACGCTGGTGTATTGTATTCCTCTACTTTCCGGTTGAGGAATTCCCTTAGCTGAGCTGGCTCCAATAGAAATTAATTATAAGCTGTCAATCCCCTGGGCAAGATCCGCAATCAGATCATCGACATCTTCAACCCCGATGCTGATCCGTATCAATGAATCGGAGAGGCCGTTCTTCAACCGTTCTTCCCGCGGAATAGCGGCATGGGTCATCGAAGCAGGATGACTAAGCAAAGATTCGACACCGCCCAGACTTTCGGCCAGGGCAAATATTTTTGTGGAGGATAGAAACCGGTTTGCAGTTTCCAGGTTATCATCCTTGAAGCTAAAGCTCATCATCCCACCATATCCGCGCATTTGCTTTTTGGCGATGGTATTACCCGGATGATCCGGAAATCCACACCAATTGACCCTGGCGATCTTCTTATGGTCCCTGAGAAAGTAGGCAATCTTCTCGCCATTGTAACAATGCCTTTCCATTCTAAGGTGCAGGGTCTTCATGCCCCGGAGTATAAGAAAACAATCCTGCGGACCGGGAACAGCGCCGCAGGTCTTCTGAAGAAAATACAACTGCTCACGCAGATCCGGATCATTCATCATCAGACAACCCTGGATCACGTCACTGTGCCCGCCAAGATACTTTGTGACAGAATGCATCACCAGATGTGCTCCGAAATCGAGTGGATTCTGCAGGTAAGGAGAAGCAAATGTGTTGTCAACACAAACAATGATCGCCTTGCCCTTCGTCAGATCAACAACAGCCTGAATGTCCACAACATTCATTAAAGGATTTGAAGGGGTTTCCACCCATATCAGTTTTGTTTTTTCACCCACCTTCTGTTTCACCTGGTTCACATCGGTCATGTCCACAAAATGGAAAATAATCCCGAACCTCTCATACACTTTGGTGAACATCCGGTACGTGCCTCCGTACATGTCAATCCCCGCTATCACTTCATCACCGGGTTTGAGCAGTCGCATCACGGTGTCGGTTGCGGCCATTCCACTGGCAAAGCTTAGCGCGAAGGCTGCATTCTCGGTAATGGCCAGCGCCTTTTCGAGAACTGTGCGTGTGGGATTCTGCGAACGTGCGTATTCATATCCTTTATTCTTGCCCGGCGCGGCCTGAACATAAGTTGAGGTTTGGTAAATCGGAGTCATAATCGCACCGGTGGAGGGGTCCGGTTCTATCCCGCCATGAATAAGTTTTGTTGCAAGCTTCATAGTGCTCTTTTAATGAATTGCGAATGTACTTTGTTTATTTTTGTTGTGATGGGCCAGAAAAAATTACAGCGCTTTGCAGAGATCAGAACCTTCCCCAATGTGCTGGAGTATCCTGTGCACATGCCGGGAAAATGGGCCTCCTTCTTCAAAAACAAATCTCCACTGGTTCTCGAACTGGCCTGTGGAAAGGGGGAATATGCGGTTGGGCTTGGGAGAATGCATCCCGATAAGAATTATGTTGGCGTAGACCTGAAAGGCAACAGACTGTGGGTGGGTGCAAAACAGGCGCTGGAAGAGGGACTGAACAATGTTGCCTTCATCCGGACCCAGATCGACAAGATAGCGCAGTATTTCTTCAAAGATGAGGTCGATGAGATCTGGCTCACTTTTCCCGATCCGCAACTGAGAACTTCCAAGGCATCGAAAAGACTAACGCATCCAAAATTTCTGCGCCTCTACCAGCAATTTCTTCAGGCCTGGAGGAAAGATTCACCTGAAAACCGACTCGCCGGACCTCTACAGATTTACCAAATCGGTGATCGAGCTGTATCGGATCAGGCTCACTGATGAAAGCGACAATATATATGGGTTGCCGTTAATTCCTGAAGAATTAAAAATAAGGACACATTACGAGGGCCTCGATATCGCAGGAAGCAAAAGAGTATTCTACCTGCAATTTGTTTTACCCGAAATTGAACTTGCCGATCTAGACGAAGCGCTAAAAAAACTGATCATTGAACAAGAAGCCACCATCAGATGAAGAATCTGAATCGTATTCCAATGATGAAGGCTTTACCATCTTCACAGAAGAATACCTGCTGAAGCGCGGCTACTGCTGCGGCAATGCATGCAGGAATTGCCCATATGATTACATCAATGTAACAGAACCCCGGAGAACCTTTCTATTGCAACAACGAAAAGCCAATGACAAAAACATCTAAGCCACGGACTTCATCAAGGGAAAAACTCAGATCGGTCAACCCTTCGGGAAACAAGGACAGTAATTTTTTTGACCTGGTGTTCCAGGTCGTCGCGCAGATACCAAAGGGCAGGGTGACCACTTATGGGGCTATCGCTGCATGCCTTGGAACAAAGTCGTCAGCACGAATGGTCGGCTGGGCGATGAATGCGGTGCCGAAGGAGTCACCACCGCTGCCGGCACATCGGGTGGTGAATCGTAACGGCATGCTCTCGGGAAAGCATGCTTTCCCAACGCCGGATGCCATGCAAAAAAGGCTGGAGAGAGAAAAAATAATAGTGGTGAATGATACGGTGCAGGATTTTAAACGATTGTTCTGGGACCCGAGTGAGGAGATAAATTAAAAAATTGTAAAGAAGATGGTTTCACGCAAAGCGAAAAGAAGCCTGTTTTTATTGCGTCTTTGCGCCAAACTGAATGTAAGTGAAACATAACTTCAATTGCGCCTTCGCGTGAAATCACCTTTCTTTATTTGCGTCTTTGCGTTCAGCTGATTTCAATTGAAAGATGACTGCAGTTGCGCCATTGCGTGAAACCTTCTTGGCCTTTGCGTGAAATAAATACAGGAATTTTTCAGGTATAATAGGGACTGATCATCAGGTACACTATCACCCCTGTCACGGAAACATAAAACCAGATCGGCCAGGTGATGCGGGCAAGTTTCTTATGTTGGAGATATTCCGCGATCAACGCACGATAAGCTGTGAACAAAATAAACGGAAGTATAATTGCGGCGAGGAAAATATGCGTGATCAGTATGACGAAATAGACATACCTGATCATTCCCGTTCCGCCGAATTTTGTATCCCCGGAAAAAAGGTGGTGGCAGATATAAGAAATCAGGAATAATGCCGAAAGCGTAATGGCAGTCAGCATGATGTTTTTATGCAGCACGAAGCGTTTACTCTTCACGGCCACCAGTGCCCCAACGAGTAACACCGAAACAATCGAATTAATGATTGCATTGAATTTCGCGAATAAGTGAACATCGAAGCCGCCTCCAAAAGGCACCTGCACTTTACCCAGCACAACCACAGCCGCAAACACAATAACAGAAACAATCAGAATGACAACCCTTGCTCTCTCATCATTCTTGGATAATATGGGTCCGAGCATAAATTAGGAAGTTCTAAAATATTTTTCTTTTCTTTTTTTTATCTTTCTCTAACATCAGTATCGTGAGGTCTTCGGCAAGCTTCGACAAGGAGGCCGTATCAAGTCCATTATAATAGCCTCTTACCACCCTGTTACGGTCCAGAAGGACGAATTTCTGGGTGTGGATGAAATTGGAATCTATCCCTTCACCATCCTGTAAACCCAGTTTCAACTCATTGAATGCAAAATCATAAATGGCTTTCTTCGGTCCTGTGAGCAGCCACCAAAGGTCAGAATTCACTCCATATTTATCCGCATACTTTTTCAGTACTGTTTCGGAATCCCTTTCCGGATCTACGCTGAAAGAAAGGAAATGAACAAAATTGCTGTCGAATTGATGCCTGAAATCTTTCATCTTCAAAGCATCCTGAAGGCCGCGCATGTTTTTGGTGAGGGTGGGACAGATGGAAGGGCAGCGGGTAAAGAAAAAATCCGCTACTATGATCTGACCGTTGAGGTCGTTGAGCGATACCTTTTCTCCAAGCTGGTTGGTAAGATGGATGTCAGCCACGGAGTGCCAAACCGTATCAGAAGTATTTTTGCCGTCTACCACTTTATTGATCACGGTATCCGGAAAATACCTCGGGGGCATATTCACAGCATTTTCACTGATTTTGCTCATCAACAAATAGCTGACCACTGGAAGTAGCAGCGCGATACACAATGCCAGTATTGCCTTTTTGCTCACATTTTCAATTGAGCCGCAAATGTACGACCCTATTTTAAATGTTCTTCTTCACCATGAGCAGGTGTGTGGGATTTTGCTTCCACTTTTTGTACGTCCCTTGGATTAATGGTATTGCGAAGGTGTTTGAAGGAATTGCCATCCCAGAGAAAGGCGCCAAGGAACCAGAGAAACAACATCGCAGGAACTGCGATGGTCATCACAAGGTTCTTGATTTCATGACCCAGGTGCATGAATTCCGCGATAATATAGAATGCCTTGGCGCCGGTGAAGATGACGTAAAGAAGGTTGAACCAGATCTTGGTATGGTGTGGGAACGATGGAGCGATAAACATGCCCACTATCAGTTCCAGGCAGGTGATGACCAGGAGGATCCAGAAGGTGCGCCAGATAGCTTTCTTGCTTAGTCCATGAGCCTTGCCTTCGGTCCCATCTGCATGTGTTGAATGTTCATGGGTTTCTATCGTTGCCATACGCCGGTTATTTCTTGTTTATATATCAAAAAAGGTAAAAACAGGTGAATACGAATACCCAGACCAGATCCACAAAGTGCCAGTAAAGTCCGGCCTTTTCGATCATCAGGTAATGTCCCTTTCTCTCAAAAGTACCGTTCAGCGCCATCAATAGCATGATGATATTGATGATCACTCCTGAGAAAACGTGAAATCCGTGAAAACCGGTTATCGTGAAAAAGAAATTGGAAAAGTTTGTTGTGGATTGGGTACCATCATAATTCATAAATGGATTTCTTCCCCACCACGCTCCTTCATGAAAAAGATGCGTCCATTCCCAGGCCTGACAGCCCAAAAACGCAATCCCACCCAGTATCGTCCAGCCCATCCATTTTACAACACCTAACCGGTCATTGTTATGGCCTGCGCCAACCGCGAGTACCATCGTCACCGAACTCATGATCAGTATAAACGTCATCAGGCTCACAAATACCAACGGCAGATGCGCATGCCCCATCAAAGGGAACGAAGAGAAGACCTGGTTGGGATCGGGCCATGCATTGGTGGCAAACCGGATGGTGCCATAGGAGATCAGGAAGGCGCCAAAGGTGAAAGCATCGCTCATCAGGAAATACCACATCATGAGTTTGCCATACTCCACGTTGAAGGGGCTTCTTCCGCCTCCCCACCATTTTTGATTTGCAGAAATACTTTGAGCCATGTTTCTTATTTATTATTAATTCTTTTTATCGTTCTCAAACAGTCCAAAGGAAAAATACAAACAGGTAGATCCATAACAGATCCACAAAATGCCAGTAGGTACTCGCCAGCTCAATGGACACTGGGTTGTAGTTTCTTATCCTGGAACTGAATGCCCTGAAAAACATGATCAGCAGTGCCACCACGCCGCCGATCACATGCAATGCATGCAATCCAAAAATAATGTACAGGAACTGGCCGGCACCTGATCCGCTGAAGTTCACGCCCCTGTTCCACATCTGGTTGAATCCAATCAGCTGCATCCCGATGAATGCTATACCGAGAATCGCCGTCAAAGTGATCAGTTTCCTGTATTGCTGCATCCTTCGCTCCTTGAACATCCTCAGGGCCAGTTGCACGGTGATGCTGCTGACCAGAATTACCGCGGTGCTGTAATAAAACAGTCTTGGTATCTCGACAGTCGTCCATTCCGTCTGGGCACCCTTCACAATATAAGCGCTGGTCAGGCCTGCGAACATCATGACGATGCTGCCCAGGCCTACCCAAAGCGTGAACTTGTGGGGATGAATCTTTTTTCTTTGCGTACTCACGGTTGCGGTTAACACGATGATCTTTTATTGTTGACGAAACTGAAAACTGAAAACTTTACATCTCGAAAGCCGGCGCAGGATCTTAACACCCCCGTTGGCGAATTTTTAATTTTTATCAGCCAGCAGCGCCAAAAGCACCACCGCCAGGTATATATAACTTCCAAACATCACTCTTCTAGCCGCAGCTACACTCATTTCCCTGTATAGCCTAACACACTGCCACACCATGGCCAGGTTAGTTAGCAGCAGGATCCAGAAACTCACGACCCCGCTCATGCGGGCAAGATAGGGAAGAACCCCAACAGGTACCAGCACCAGCGAATAGATAACCGACTGGATTGCCGAATACTTGCCAGGACCTTGTACGGAAGGCATCAGCTTGAAGCCTGCGTCCGTATAATCCCTGTGCGCGATCCAGGCAATGGCCCAAAAATGGGGGAACTGCCAGAAAAATTGTATCGCGAACAGAATCCATCCACCCGCCGTTAATTCATCCTGCCCCGCCGCCCAGCCGATCAGGCAGGGAAGTGCTCCGGGAATTGCTCCAACCAGCACTGACACCGAACTCACTTTTTTCAGCGGGGTGTACATGAACGCGTATACGAACCAGCTGAATGCGGCTATTCCGGCCGACAATAAGTTGAAGAAATAAGCCAGGATCAGCACCCCCGCAATTCCGGAAATCGCTGCAAACGTCCAGCCTTCTTCCGCACTCATTCTTCCAGAGGCAATTGGCCTTTTAGCCGTCCTTTTCATAAGGGCGTCCGTATCCTTCTCCACCACCTGGTTGACAGCATTGGCGCTGCCCGTGACCAGCAATCCTGCCAGGAAAAGCAGCATGATCATCAGCCAGTCGTACTTGACGACATTCGGTGCGAGCAGATAACTGACCACCGCAGAAAAGACCACCATGAAGCTGAGACTGAATTTTATCAGCATCATGTAGTCGCGGATCTTACTCGCTAATGTAAAAGAACTGTTATCCTGTATCCCGCCACTTTCGACGCGGGTCAAAGCGATCTGGTCAATGGCCCTTTTCATCAGGCGCTACCGGTTCAGTCTGAGGAATAAATTCTCTTCCGTCCTTACTGTAATCATAAGCCCAGCGATGTACTTCCGGAATCTCACCTGGCCAGTTTCCATGACCGGCGCGGATCGGCGTGGTCCATTCCAGTGTGCTTGCCCCCCATGGGTTCTTTACGGTCATCTTCCTTCCTTTGAAAATGGAATAGAAGAAATTGAAAATAAACATCAGCTGAACAGCAAACACTACCATCGCCACTGTTGAAATAAATTTATTGAGGTCGCTGAACTGATTGAATGATTCCCAGTTGGAATAGTCGAGATAACGGCGGGGCATACCTGCCAGACCTTCATAGTGCATTGGCCAGAAGATCAGGTAGGCGCCGATCATGGTCACCCAGAAATGCAGGTAGGACATGGTGTTGTTTAAATACCTGCCATACATTTTCGGGAACCAGTGATAAATGCCGGCAAACATGCCGAACATACCTGCCACGCCCATAACGATATGAAAATGCGCAACTACAAAATACGTGTCATGCAACTGAATGTCAAGTGTGGAATTACCGAGCCAGATACCTGTCAGCCCTCCTGATATGAACAGGCTCACAAACCCCAGGGAGAAAAGCATCCCGGGTGTGAACCGTAGATTCCCTTTCCAGATAGTGGTTAGCCAGTTAAACACCTTGATGGCCGACGGTATAGCAATTAACAGTGTCAGCAGCACGAACACAGATCCCAGGAATGGGTTGAGCCCGGTGACAAACATGTGATGCGCCCAGACCAGGAAGGCCAGTGCAGTAATAGCGAACAAAGAGCCTACCATCGCCATATAACCAAAAATGGGCTTCCTGGAATTTACACTCAATACTTCAGAAACAATACCCATGGCTGGCAATATGATGATATACACTTCAGGGTGTCCCAGGAACCAGAATAAATGCTGGTAAAGTATGGCGCTGCCCCCTTCGTTCGGAAGGGCGGTGTTGGTTGAGGTCAGAAAAATGTCAGACAGGTAAAAACTGGTTCCTGCATGACGATCAAATAATAAAAGGATCAACCCGGACAACAATACGGGGAATGACAATATGCCGAGTATCGCTGTGAAGAACAAAGCCCAGATGGTCAGGGGCAGCCTCGTCATGCTCATGCCCTTGGTACGCATGTTCAGAATGGTAGAAACATAATTCAGGCCACCTAGCAGCGACGACACCACGAAGAGCGCCATGCTCGTTATCCAGAAGTCCATCCCCGTTTTCGATCCCGGGGACGCGTCACCGAGCGCACTCAAAGGAGGATAGGCTGTCCACCCGCCGCTGAACGGACCGGTCTGAACAAAAAGTGAAGAGATCATAACCACGCTGGCCGAGAAGAAGAACCAGTAAGAAAGCATGTTCAGGAATGGAGATGCCATGTCCCTGGCGCCGATCTGCAATGGGATGAGAAAATTGGCGAAGGTACCGCTCAACCCGCCGGTCAATACAAAGAACACCAGCACCGTGCCGTGCATCGTCACCAATGCATAGTAGGCTTCAGCGGTTATCTTTCCACCCTTGGCCCATTTACCAAGTATGTCTTCCAATATCGGAAAGCTCTGATCCGGATATCCAAGTTGTAAACGGAAAAGTACCGACATTAACCCGCCAAGGACCGCCCAAACCATTCCCGAGATCAGGAACTGCCTGGCGATCATTTTATGATCCATGCTGAATACGTACTTCGTAATGAAGGTCTCTTTATGGTGATGCACATGGTGCTCATCCTGATGAGCTTCATGAGTAGTAACTATTTCTGGTTGTCCGTACATTGCTGCTTCATCGCTCATGACAATCTTTTTAATTTTTTTGTTCTTCCGTCTTTGTCCTATTCATCACTACAGGAGTCGCAGTAGCTGACTTAGTAGTGTCTGCTGCTGTTTTGTTACTGGGATCCTTTTCCGGAAAAGCCATCAGGTACTTTGGCTTTTGCTTTGCTCTCCACAATACAAATTCAGCGGGAGTAACCACTTTTACAATTCCCTTCATGGAATAATGTCCATTGCCACACATCTGGTCGCAGGCAATTTCATATTCGAATTTCGAATTTCCGGTAATCTTCTTCATTTCCTCCGTGGTGTACTTCGGAATAAAATGTATTGTGGTGGGCGTGCCTGGCACAGCGTCCATTTTCATCCTGAAATGCGGCAGACCCACATCATGTATCACGTCCCTGGAAAATATGTTGATCTTAACTGATTGACCTTTCACCAGATACATGGCTTCTGTAGTCACGATGTCATCGTGACTGTATTTATCATCCCAAAGAATACCCAGTTCATTATTGTTGGTATCGTCTATTTTCTTATAGTACCTTTTTCCGTAAACATTGTCCTTACCCGGGTAGCGGTAGATCCACCCAAACTGCTTCCCGGTGATTTCAACCTGCATGGAATTCTCAGGTGCGTCACCAGTAATATTGTACCAGTAGTATAGGCCATAGCCTACCAGTACAACAAGCGCAATTGCGGGAATGGTGGTCCAGAGTATTTCCCAATTAGTATTATGGGGATAGAAATAGGCCTTTTTCTTCTCGTTGTGCTGGTACATGAAGGAGAACACGAATAACAGGATCTGGGTAAGAAAGAACACGACACCCGTAACCGCGATGGTAATGAACATCATGGTGTCAATCTTCTCGCCGTGTTCTGAGGCTGAAGGAAATGGCAGTAATGTCTTCTTGTACAGGAGGTCGTGGCACCACCAAATGCCCACCAGCCCTAACACAAGGAAGACCACCAGCAGGAAGGCGTTGATCCTGTTGGTCTGCTCAAAGGCTTTCTTTTCTCCCTTCAGCACAGAAACATACTCACTCGCCTTTGCGATCTGGAAGGTGATCAGGAAGCCAAGAGCCAGTATAGCCAACAAAAAAATTGCAGTTGTAGACATGAGGTTCAAATATTTTTACGCGCAATCATGCACCGATAACAGGATTAGGTATGGTGAATAATACTTTCTTTGGTGAAAGGATGATTCTTCTCCACCATCGGATACTTGCTTAGTACCCTGCCGGTGACGAGCATTATAACTCCTACAAATCCGAGCGCCAATCCAAAATCAAATAAATTCAGCACGATATGTTCAGAGGCCACGCTTGCGAACACCATCTGGTGAAAATCCAGCCAGTGCCCAAAGACCAACAGCAATGATACAGAAGTCACCGTTCCATAATTTCTCTTTGATCCCCTCTTCATAAATAACAACAGTGGAGCAACGAAATTAATGATGAAGCTGAACCAGAATATTCCGCTGTATGTACCCGAGAGCCGTGGATTGAAATAAACTGTTTCTTCTGGTATATTGGCATACCAGATGAGCATAAACTGCGCAAACCACAGGTATGCCCAGAAGATGGAAAATGCAAATATGAACTTTGCGATGTCGTGAATGTGTTCTATGTTGGTGTATTCCAGGTAGCCATTATTCTTGAAGTAAACCACGAAAAGCAACATCAGCGCAAGGCCTGCAACCCAGGTGCTGGCAAAGGTGTACCAGCTGTACATGGTGGAATACCAGTGCGCGTCGATACTCATCAGCCATAGCCAGGGCGTGGTAGACATTACCGTAAGCGCGAACCAAACAATAAAAAGTGCCGCCCAAACGGTATTTTTCCAGACATATTTTTTCCCCCGCGCTACATCCCCCGGACCCTCATCGTTTGTGATGGATATCCTTCTTACCTTATACCCCAGCACTGCCCAAAGGCCGATAGTGAGGATGGTCCAAATAGTAAAAAATGAAACATTAAGGAACGGTGACTTGCCTTTTAAGATTGGATCCTTATCTACTGCCTCGTGATCCGTCCAGTGGTAAATATGGGTCATTTCGTGCCCGCCAAACACAATGCAGAGCAGGATGATCAGGGTGATCAATCCGACAATAGGCACTGCTGCGCCTATGGCTTCGGCAACTCTGCGGAAGGCCATCTGCCAGCCACTCCAGGCCAGGATGGTCGCGCAGATAAAAAACATACAGGCATTGATCGTGAACAGAAAATAGGTGCTGTTCTGTAGAAGCGCGGCCCAGAATCGGGTTTTTTCATGAACATCACCCGTACCATACAGCATATAGCCAACGATAAGTGACAAGACGCCGATGGCAATCAGGCCGATGGACCAGTTCCTGTAACTCGGGGTGATCTGAAATAATTCTTTACTTGCCATGCTCTACCTTTTTTCTTTTCTGTTGCCTTTTTTAAAATTTGAAAGCGTTTCCATTTTTCGCCACCGGTTCATGCCCGTTGTTCACCAAAGCATCATTTTGCAAAGTTCCGACAGCCGAGGCTTTTTTAGACCCTGATACGGAATCTTTTTTGTCCGCAGCCGTAGAATCTTTGCCCGAAGACGGCATTTCCTCACCTTTCTGTTTAGATTGAATATAGTGAACCACCATCCAGCGCTGGGTGGTGCTCAGCTGGGGACCATAGGGCCCCATCTGACCTTTTCCGTACGTGATAGAGTAAAACAACTGTCCCGCAGGCATCACCTTCACCACCGGGTCGGCGATCAGGTTCTTGGGGGCGGCAGCAAATGGACCGTTTCCACCATTGTACAGTGGACCATTGCCGTCCAGTTTCATTCCATGACAAATGCCGCAATTAACCAGGTATAATCTTTCTGCTTCCTTCATCTTCACCGGGTTCAAATCCGGAAGTGGATTGGCGATCTGGCGGGAAAGCACATAATTTGTTGAGTCGCCCGACTTATCCTGGGAAAGGGGAAAGGGAAATAATTCTCCTCTTTTAATTGTGCCCGGAACGGGTCTCTTGTCGTAATGAATGCCATGCGAGTCGAGATTCGCGGTACTGGCATAGGTTTCATAGGCCCTGCTGTATACCATGTCCGGCATGTAAGCCCTTCCGGGACTTCTTCTGACGTCTGAACAACCCCAGATAGAAACCGCCAGCACCAGGACAGATATGATAGATAGTTTTTTCATTTGCGTTGCATAAATTTTATCTCCACTGAAAGGCCGGTTCCTTAATGTGTTACCACTTCTTCCGCCAATAACTTTTGTTGTTTATCATATCGACCAAGCCACCAGCCCGTTTCGGCATTCTGCACATTGACTTCCGTCGCGCCAAGGCTGTTCAGAAATTCGCTCACTTCCGATTCATTGTTCCTGGCCGAGCAGTCGACGACCATTACGAATTTATCATCCGTTGCCCGCGGGTGAAAATGATGTTTCCTTACAAATGGGGCCATCTGGCAGAGATAACAGAAAGTCAGTACCATACCCACCGACGCAAAAAGGACGGTCAGTTCAAACATGATCGGGATCCAGGCAGGCAAAGCAAAATGCGGTTTGCCACCCAGATTCAATGGCCAATCGGCTGTGAACACCCAGGCCATACCTCCGAGAGCCGTGGCAGTACCGGTAATCCCATAGATGAATCCAGCAGTATGGATGCTGGTTTCGCGAAGCCCCATCTCCTTATCCAGTCCATGGATCGGGAAGGGTGTGTACACGTCATGAATTTTGTATCCGGATTTTCTGACCCTTCTCACTGCCTCAAAAATCGCCTCTTCTTCCTCGAAACAGCCGACAACAAATTTGTGTATAGACATTCAGCTTGATTAAAAATTCAAAATTAATATCAATGGTGTGCCGCTTGTGTCTCATGAAAAAGCACTTCGGACGGTTTGTTTTCCACAACACTCATTTCCTCTTTATAAGACTTGCCTGATTTCTTCAGAATATGCTTGATCTCCGCAATTGCGATAACCGGGAAAAATTTCGAGAAGAGGAAATAACAGGTGAAGAAGAACCCGAAGGTTCCCATGTAAAACCCGATCTCATAAATCGTAGGCGTGTAATAAGTACTCCAGCTACTGGGAAGATAATCCCTGTAGATCGAGGTAACAATGATTACGAAGCGCTCGAACCACATGCCAACGTTCACGATCACGGACATGAAAAAAGTCACGGTAATGTTTCTTCGCATTTTCCTGAACCAGAATATCTGCGGGGACAACACATTACAACTCATCATCAGGAAATACGCCCATCCGTAAGGACTAAATGGATTGGCCCTGTTTTCCATAAATGCCCAGTTTTCATAAGGGTTCTGCCCATACCAGGCTACGAATAATTCTGTCAGATAAGCGATGCCCACTATCGATCCGGTGAGTACGATTACTTTGTTCATCACTTCAATATGCTCGAGGGTAATGTATTCTTTCAGATTGAGCACCTTCCGCGTCACCAGAAGAAGGGTTTGCACCATGGCGAAACCCGAGAAAATGGCTCCTGCGACGAAATATGGTGGGAAGATGGTCGTGTGCCATCCTGGAATAACGGAGGTGGCGAAGTCGAAGGATACGACGGTGTGTACTGAAAGTACCAGCGGGGTACTCAGTCCGGCAAGCACCAGCGAAAGACTTTCATGACGCTGCCAGTGTTTGGTTGATCCGGTCCAGCCGAAGGAAAGAATACCGTACATTGCCTTTCTCCATTTGAGTTTGGCCCTGTCTCTGACGGTGGCCAGGTCGGGCAGCAGACCAGTGTACCAGAACAGGAGCGATACGGTAAAATAAGTTGAGATCGCGAAAACATCCCAAAGGAGGGGGGAGTTGAAATTCACCCATACTGGTCCCCGCGTATTGGGGTAGGGGAATACGAAGAAAGCCAGCCATACACGACCCATGTGCCAGAGGGGAAACTGGGCGGCACACAACACCGCGAAGATGGTCATTGCTTCCGCTGCGCGGTTCACACCGGTTCTCCACCCCTGCCGGAACAGCAGGAGGATGGCGGAAATGAGGGTACCTGCGTGCCCGATACCTACCCACCATACGAAATTGGTAATATCCCAACCCCAGCCCACGGTTTTATTGAGATTCCATTGGCCGGTTCCATAGATCACTTCACGCGTAACGGAATATACTCCGAATAGCAGCATCGCAACTGAGACCAGGAAACCCACCCACCATGAACGGCTCGGATTTACCTCGATTGGTCTGACGATGTCCTCGGTTACCTGATGATAATCCTTGGTGCCGTCTACCAGCGGAGGCCTTACCTGTGATTCGTATTTCATTAATGACATAAGACTATTTTGATCTTAACCTCTTATTACAAGTTTGCAACAGCTGCCTTATTAATGTTCCGCTGTTTCGGCTTCTTCATGGCGACCTCCCGAAACCGGTGAGTTTCTCACCTTGGCCATGTAACTGACACTTGGAAGTGTGTGAGTCTGTTCCAGCACATAGAACAACCTGTTCTTTGACTCATTCCGCACCTTGTTGATCATGCTTTCTTTGTTGTGCACATTGCCAAAGACGATCGCGTCTGCGGGGCAGGCACTGGCACAGGCCACGCTTGAATCGGAATCAGCAAGCGGTCTGTTTTCTTTCTTTGCCTTCAACTTCCCTTCCTGTTGACGCTGAATACAGAACGTGCACTTCTCCATCACCCCGCGACTGCGGACGGTTACATCGGGGTTCAGCACCATCCTGGTCAGGTCGTCATTCATCATAAATACCGCGTCATTGAGTTCACCAACCCCAGACGGATGCTGGTTGTCAGGGAAACTGTCTGCACCGGTGTAATCGGCCCAGTTGAAACGGCGAACTTTATAGGGACAGTTGTTGGCGCAATATCGTGTTCCGATACAACGATTGTAAACCATCTGGTTGATGCCCTCGCTGCTGTGATTTGTTGCCGCAACAGGGCAAACGTTCTCGCAGGGCGCATTGTCGCAATGCTGGCAAAGCATCGGCTGGAAGACGGTCTGAATGGATTCAGGATCGTTGAGATCACCAGTGAAATACCTGTCGATCCTCAGCCAGTGCATATCGTGAAAACGGAGCACTTCGTTCTTGCCCACAACAGGCACATTGTTCTCGGCATTACATGCGACAACACAGGCGCCGCAGCCATAACAGGAGTTCAGGTCGATAGACATACCCCAACGCGCGCCAGGCCGGTCGAAAACCGGGTATGGTGATCCTTCTTCTTCAAAATTATCGAGACCACCCCAGGGCGCCATTTCTGCTTTGCGCTCATCGAGGATGGCGGTAGGATTCTTTTTAATTTCATCGAGGGTCAGCTCCTGCACAACATTGTGACGATTCTCGTAGCTGTTGTGGGTCTGATTCTGGGCAACCTTGTACATGTCTCCGGTTAGCGTAAGCGTCACCGAAGCCAGAGTGCGTTCAACCGTTGCTCCATTGTAGGAAGTGAACACGTAGGCATTCTTGCCGGCTCCAACTACAGCCCTCCCTATCTTCCTTGCTGTGTCTTCGTCGTTGTTGCTTGCGCTGCTCCGGCCATACCCAAGGGCGATGCCGATGGTGTCGTCATTCATACCTGGAACGATCAGGGCAGGAAGTGCAATTTCTTTTCCGCCCGCTTTCACAGTGACTACAGCGCGGTCGGGATGCACCTCGTACTCGTCTGCATCGCGTTGTTTTGAAATATCCACCTTCAGCAATTCCCGTCCCACTTTGGGCGATACCATCGCATAATTATCCCAGACCGCCTTGGTAATGGGATCCGGTAATTCCTGCAACCAGGGATTGTTTGCCTGGCGGCCATCGCCCATAGCCACATTTTCATACAACACGAGTTCAAGTCCGCTTGCTTTTGGAAGTGATCCAATGGCAGATACCGCGCCTGCCACCACTCCGGCGTTGAACGTTCCTCCCTGGGCTGCTGTTGAACGAGCTTCGATGACTCCCTCTTGCAGGGCCTTATTATAATTATCCGCTCCGCCCAGTGTTGTATTCCAGTAGTTGCGGAAAAAGTTTTCGTAATTAGATGCATGACCTGCCCATTTCAGCAGAGACTCCTGAAACTGCCTGGTTGAAAACAGGGGAGAGATCGTGGGCTGCATCATGCTCACATACCCGGTGTATGGCTCGGCATCACCCCAGCTTTCGAGGAAGTGATGAACGGGCGCACTGTATTTGCATAGTTCGGCAGTTTCGTCCTGCTTATAGCTGATCGCTATCGAGACAGGAACCTTTTTCAGGCCATCTGCAAAGCCCTTGGCGTTATGATGATTATAAACTGGGTTGACGTCATTAACGATCAGCGCGCCTATCCGGCCCGCATTCATATCTGCGACCAAGGTGGCGATTTCACTGTCAATGGATTGTTTGGTCTGCAGGGTTCCACTCCAGTCGATGGTTTTGCCGTTAGCGCCAATAGCTTCGTTGATTGCATTGACAACAATCTGGACATTTACATTATTGCTATTGGACACAACAAGAGCGGCTCCACCTGCCGCTTTCAGGTCGGCAGCAGCCTTCTGAATACCTTTCTGGAGCTTGGGGTTGCTGATCGCGGATGTACCGTTACCGGTGATCGCGTTATAGATTGCCACTGCTACGGCACCAGTTTCACTGGGTTTGTGAGTAAAACGTTCATCGGCGTTGGCACCGGTCATTGAAAGAATGCTCTCGAACTGATAATGTTTGCTCATGGAGAGCTTACCATCCAATACCTTCCTGTTCTTGGAGTACCAGCGCTGGTAAGTGACAGGATCGAGCCAGGTGCCAAGAAAATCAGCGCCAAGGCTGACCACCACCTGTGCTTCCTGAAAATGATATTTAGGCAATGCCCTTTTACCATAAGTGGATTCGTTGGCCTGGAGCATGCCGGAATATGAAGTGGCGTCGTATTGTACGTGCCTTAGGGAGGGATACTTTGTTTTGAATTCGTTGATGACCAGTTTTGTGGTGGGGGATGTGACGCTGCCGGTGAGCAAAACAATGGGCTGGGACCCAACTTTCCCCAGATCCGCGGCTATCGATTTATCCAACTGTTCCCAGGATACGGAATGCCCGTCAGCCATGGGAAAACGTAGTCTGGATGTGTCATAAAGGTCCAGTACCGAGGCTTGAATCCGGGCCGAACTACCGCCCTGCGTATAGGAAGAAAGATTGTTTCCATCCAGTTTGATCGGCCGTCCGTCACGCACCTTGGCAACAACAGGAACAGACTCTCCTTCGGAAACGAAGGTTGTGGCGTAGTAATCCGACACCCCAGGGACCACGTCCTGCGGTTTATTGAGAAAGGGAATTACTTTCCTTACCGGAACTTCACAGCTGGCAGCCAGCGCGGCAGCAGCGGTGCTGAATCCCATATATTTCAGAAAATCCCTCCTTGAAGAGCCGGAACTGTCGGATTCGGCTTCTCTGCCGGCGTTAGGACTGATAATAGGAAGGTCTTCCTGAAATTCATCAGCAGCCAGCTTTTCCTGCCGGACACTTTCGTTGAATTCTGAAAAACTTTGCCAGTATTTTTTCTTAGACATATTTGATATTTTGCAACAAAATCCGGGAAACCGGAAAGCATTGTCGCAGTTGAAAAAAGATCTGATACCGGTTAAACTTCCGGCTCCCTTGTATTAATAATGGCACTTTTGGCACTCGATACCACCGATGTCCATGACGGTAACGCTATCTCGCTTACCACTCTTGATCTCATCATGATATTTTTCATAGATGCTATAGAACTGGTTGCCCTTGTCACCTGCTTCATTGTTGAAATTAACTTTCGTTGTCCTGTGGCAGTTGACGCACCAGCCCATGCTTAGATCGGCAAACTGATGAACCTCATCCATCTTCTGGATTTCTCCGTGACAGGTCTGACACTGTACCTGACCGGCAACTGTATGTTGGGAATGATTGAAATAAACATGATCAGGGAGGCTATGGATCTTCACCCATTCCACCGGTTTGGTTTCACCAGTATAGCTTTTGGTACCGGGGTCCCAGCCTGAGGCGGCGTAGATTTTCTGGATCTCAGCGGTGCCGTCTACTTCGCTGCCGTCTTCGCGGAATATTTTTTCACCAGCGTATTCATTGATGGTCATGTGGCAGTTCATACAAGTGCCGATCGAAGGCACATTTGCATGTTTGCCTTCCATGGCACCACCATGACAATAAAGACAGCTGATCTGGTTCTTGCCTGCATGCACCTTATGAGAATAATATATGGGCTGAACGGGTTGATAGTCTTTCTGCCGGCCAAGTCCGATCGCTCCTTTTACCACATAAAATCCTCCGACGACGAACAGGATCAGAGTCAGGAGGGTGATATAGCTTTTATTTCGATAGAAAGGGATGGGTTCATGCGAAGGCATCCCGTCCTTGTCGTCCGCCAGTTTTTTCAGGTTACTGTTCACTTGCAGCATTACCAGGGCCACAACCGCAAGGATCAAGGTAAGGATGCCATACAAAATGGAGTTGTCATCGTCGTCATATTTGGCCTGAGAGGGATCCGCAACTGCCCCGCCGGCCCCTGCTGCGGGAGCTGCTGCACCAGCTTTTTTAACATAGTCAAGTATGGCATCAATTTCTTTCTCTGCAAGTTGGGGAAAGGCGGTCATCAATACATTGCCGTGAGATGCCTTCAAGCCCTGGGTGTAAGGATCCGTCTGCATGAACTTAGCCGGATTGTGAACCCAATCGTACAATTTCTTCCGATCGCTCCACGGGCCTCTTTCTTCCACACCCGCCAGTTTCGGTCCCGTAAGGTCTTTATTCACAGCATGGCAGGAAGCACAATTTTGCTGGAAGATGGCGGCGCCATCCTGTGAAAACGACTGAGTGCCTGACAGCAATAGGAGAACGATGAGGAAGGATACAAGACTTTTAACACCTGGTCTTTTGTCAATCATATCAGTTGAATCTGACTCAATTATGTGGAAAAATCTCCGGTGATTGGGTGCAAAAATAAGTCAGGATTTTAACATTCTATCAACATGTTTAAAAAAATTTTAAGTCAATGCCAGCCTGCACTTCAGCAGATATAGCAGCTGTTTCATGCTTGCGTTTTTTCAAATTGTCATTTAATTGTCAAGCGGGGTTTCAAAAATTTTTTCCACTAGTTTTGAGCATGACAAGGATCGCCATTTTTGCTTCAGGCGCTGGTAGTAATGCCAGGACTATCATCGAGAAATTCGCAAATCACCCCTCCATTTTCGTCGCCCTGATTGTCTGCAACAACCCTGAGGCGGGCGTCCTCGGCATAGCGGCGGAAAATAACATTCCTGCCCTTCTGATCGAAAAGCAACCCTTTTTTAAGGATGGTTATCTCAAAGAACTCTCGGCTGCGGGGATAGGTTTCATCGTACTTGCGGGATTCCTCTGGAAGGTGCCAGTTACATTGATTAACGCCTTTCCGGGTCGAATTATTAATATACATCCGGCACTGTTACCCCTTTTTGGGGGCAAGGGGATGTATGGAAGAAGGGTACACGAAGCCGTTATCAACGCAAAAGAAGCCGTCACCGGCATTACCATCCACTTTGTGGATGAGCATTACGACAATGGCGACATCATCTTCCAGGACAGGGTGGTTGTAGAACCATCTGACACCCCTGAAACACTGGCCGGGAAAATTCATGAGCTTGAACATAAACACTTTCCCAATGTCATTGAACAGGTGATCGACCTGCAAAATCAACGTTAAATCCCCGCTTTGGGAATGGCTTTTGATCACCTTAGCTTAATATCACACTTGAAAATTGGATTTCCCCAGGTTTTATATTCAAATTTGCCTCCTCACATTGCTTTCGGCATGGCTTCCTGTATTTTCTCAGGCGCAGGTGAGAGTGTCTGGTAGAGTGTACGATTTTTCGCAGTACCGGCCACTGGAAGCCGTCAGCGTAATGACCACCTCGGGCAGGGGAGCCACATCCGATTCCCTCGGCCGTTACTCAATAATTGCCAATACAAATGATTCCATCTGGTTCTCATATCTTGGACGCCCCACGCCAAAGTATCCGATCAGGTCGATTGGCAACATTCAGAACTTCGAGATCTCCCTGCACGTAAATACAGAACTGCTCAAAGAAGTGAGAGTGATGCCCCCCAGTTATCGTAAAGATTCAATCGAAAATCGGGAAAACTATGCGAAGGCCTTCAATTTCCAGAAACCCGGTATCGGCAGTTCTCTTTCCGTCAACCAGGGAAGTGTAGGCCTCGATCTTGACCAGTTCATCAATATGTTTAATTTTCGCCGGAACAGAAGAATGCTTGCTTTTCAGAAACAATTGCTCGAAGAAGAAGAAATCCATTTCATCGATCACCGGTTCAGCCGGGTGCTGATCATCAAACTTACAGGGCTGAGGGGGGAAGAACTTAACCAGTTCATCGAAAGATATCGCCCCGAAGCAGAGTTCGTGCGCTTTGCAACCGACTATGAGTTCCAGGAATACATCAAGGTTTCTTACCGGCATTACCGGAAGTATCTTGATCTCAGAAAGGAACTTCAGGGGAAATGATCTTCCGGCGATATGCCTTATCTTTCTGTAAAATAGATACCGAATCAACATGAGAAGATCAATTGGCCTGGCTTTACCGGCCTTTTTAATTATCGCACATCTCCAGGCCCAGAAACCAAATCCCCCCGCCGTCACCACTTCGGGGAAAATTATGGAAGCATCAGCGGAATCTGTGAACATGTCGTCGATCCGCCTCCAGCGTATCGATGGTGTGGTGAAAGACTATATTGATAAGGGAAAAATACCCGGCGCCGTAGGCCTCGTGATCAGAGATGGAAAGATCGTTTACTACCGCGCACTCGGATATGACAACAAGGAAGAAAAAACTCCCCTGAAAAGAAACGCGATCTATAGGATCGCCTCACAAACCAAGGCGATAACCAGCGTGGCGGTCATGATGCTGTATGAAGAAGGAAAATTCCTACTCGACGATCCGATCTCCAACTATATTCATTCATTCAAGAACCCGCAGGTACTCGACAAATACAATCCAGCCGACACTACCTATACCACCGTTCCTGCCAAAAGGCAGATCACCATCCGCGACCTCCTAACGCATACTTCCGGTATTGGATATGCGCAGATTGGGGGCAAGGAAAACAACGCGATCTATGCAAAGAACAACCTGGCTTCCGGACTTGGTACGGGAAAACACATCCTGGCCGAAGACATTCAGCGCCTTGGTTCTCTCCCGTTGATGCATAACCCCGGCGAGAAGTGGACCTATGGACTCAATTCAGATGTGCTCGGATATCTCGTGGAAGTTGTTTCGGGCATGCCGTTGGATAAATTTTTCAGGGCAAGAATATTTGATCCCCTGGGGATGAACGACACCTGGTTTTTCCTGCCTACCGCCAAACAAAACAGGCTCGTGACCCTGTATGTCGGTGATTCTACCGGAAAACTTCAAAAGGCCCCGGAAGTAATTGACCAGAATGGTCCGATGATCACGGATTATCCAAAAACGGAGGGCACTTATTTTTCCGGCGGCGCAGGTCTGTCTTCTACCGTATATGACTATGCGGTTTTTCTCCAGATGCTGCTCAATGGCGGGGCCTATGACGGCAAAAGGATCCTGGCAAGGAATACCGTTCGAATGATGACCATGAACCAGATCGGCGATGGCCTCTTTGGGGACAATGGGTTCGGGCTGGGTTTCGGTGTCACAAGCAAAAAAGGAAGCGCAAAACTGCCAGCCCAGGAGGGAACGTTCGAGTGGGGCGGTGCGTATTCCACGGAATACTGGGTGGATCCGAAAGAAAAACTCGTCTGTTTATTTTACAACCAGCTCTGGAATGCCAATACAGATGGCCTTGGAGAAAAATTCAAAGTGCTGGTTTACCAGGCACTGACGGACTAGTCTCACCGATCTCGCGTAAATTTTCTGTCAAAGGCAAAGATGTCCATGTTACGGTGTTTTTTCCCAGCGATCAGTGCTGTAATCAGCTCGGCGGCGATCATGCTGAAGGTGATACCATTGCCCCCATAACCCAGTGCGAAGAAGCCATTAGGACGTTTGTGATAACCCCCGATGTAGGGCAGACTGTCATCGGTAGAACCGAAGGTTCCGGCCCAGCATAACGCTCGCTTAAAGGGCACATCGGGAAACAATTTATTGAAATCACGCGTAAGCAGGCCGGCCTTGCGAACCATAAGCCGATCTCTTTTCTTTGGATGATACCCATCTTCATCCCTGCCCCCAACAAGTACTCTCCCATCGGCAGTCATGCGCATGTACAGATAAGGATCGCCGGTGTTCCAGATGACGGATTTCAAGTCGCAAACCCTACTGTTAGCCTCCTGCGGCTCGCTAATTACAACATAAGTAGACTTGAGATCGAGAATCTTCTCATCGACATAGTTGATGGCTTCATAACCATTGGCGAAAACAACATACCTGGCATTTACAACCGGCCCCGATTCAGTCTTCAGTCTTACCGACCTCTGTCGGTGATCAATAGCCGAAATATTGGTCCTGTCGAAGACCCTGCTTCCGCGGGCTAGATTGTATTGGTGCAGTTCGTGGGTCAGCAGGTAGGCATCGGTTTGGCCCGCCAAAGCAGAAAGCAAGGCACCTGGAGCATCGAATCCAAATTGTTTTCTGATGTCGGACCTTTCCAGGTAGTCGATTTCGAACCCGGCTTCCCGGCGAATTCGTAGTTCATCGTGAAGCAGGGGAATATCCTTTGATGAAGCGGCATAATACAGGCTACTCCTGAATGAGAATTGTTTGAAATCCAGTTTTGCCACAATGCCGGCCAGGGTGTTAACGCTGTCGCCACAATATTGATAGGCGCGAATAGCCTGGCTTTTCCCAATCTTATGTTGCAGTTTACAGAGTGGAAGGTCGAGTTCGTATTGCAGTAATGAAGTGCTGCTCACGGTGCTGCCCAGGCCTATCGTTCTCTTGTCGAAAACGGCGCAGCCATAGCCCGCTTGTGTAAGACAAAAGGCGGTCAGTGCCCCCGATATCCCGCCTCCAATCACGGCCACATCCACTTTAAGGTCTGTGGTGAGTTTGGGATAGTCATAGGGAAGACCATTCCTTATGAGCGAATAAGGATAGCCAGATGTAAGGTCCATTTGAGTTTTTGAAATTAATAGTCAATCAACCGAAAGGCATATTCTTCGATCCTCGACTGTGCGAGGAAATTCTTTTCCAGTTCAGAATTGAAAGGGACCGGTGTATCGAGGGAAGCACATCTCATGACCGGCGCGTCAAGATAATCGAAACATTGTTCGCCAATCCAGGCAGCGATCTCGCCTCCTATTCCGCCGGTGAGCGTGTCTTCGTGCAATACCAGCACCTTGCCCGTCCTTTTCACCGCCGCACGGATAGCTTCATAGTCCAGCGGAACCAACGTTCTCAGGTCGAGTATATCAACAGTAAGATCCTGATTTTGTTCGGCAAAATTCAAAGCCCAGTGAACCCCGCTGCCATATGTAACGATCGAGAGATCCCTTCCTTGTGAAACCACACGGGCCTTTCCAATCTCCGTTTCATAATATTCCGGGTCAACCTGGCCCGAAACGCTCCGGTAAAGTGCCTTGTGTTCGAAGAATAATACGGGATTGGGATCATTAATGGCCGCAATCAGCAATCCTTTTGCATCAGCAGGTGAAGAAGGATATACCACTTTCAAACCGGGCGTATGCACAAACCATGCTTCGTTTGTTTGTGAGTGGAACGGCCCACCGCCTACACCGGCCCCGCATGGCATGCGGATTACCACGTCTGCGGGTTGACCCCAACGATAATGGATCTTCGCGAGGTTGTTGACAATTTGCGTAAACCCTGAGCTGACAAAATCACCAAACTGCATTTCAACAACAGACTTAAAACCGCAAAGTGCCAGACCCAGTGCGGTCCCTATCACCCCGCTTTCACAAAGAGGTGTATTACGAACCCTGTGCTTGCCAAATTTCTCGTGCAATCCTTCCGTAATCTTGAATGCACCGCCATATTCCGCTATGTCCTGTCCCATGAGGATCAGTTCTTCGTGCTGTTGCATGGATTGTTGCAACCCTTCACTGATCGCGTCAATAAATCTGACCGGTTCGCGAACATCCCTGTCGGCCTCCGCCACAGGATGGTCTAACGGTGATGGATAAACGGGCGGAGCATAAACGTCTTTTAGTTCGGCAAAGGTTGAAGCTGGGGTGGTGTCGCTTTCAAAAGCGTCGGAGATCTCCTCTTCAATATAATTCCTGAATTCTTCCCTGATGCTGGCTTTCAGTTCATCAGTAAGTACGCCGGTTGTTATCAACCACTCCTCAAACCTGGCCACAGGATCCTTTCTTTCCCATACTTCGAAGAGGTAGTCAGGAATATATTTTGTTCCGCTTGCTTCCTCGTGACCGCGCATCCGGAATGTGGCGCACTCAAGCAGGTAAGGTCTTTGTCGCTGTAGGCAATAGTCCCTGATTCCCTTTACAGTGTCATAAACCGAAAGCAAATTGTTGCCATCGATCCTTATTCCTTCCATTCCATAACCGCGCGCATGGTCAGCAATGCTTTCGCCACGATATTGTTCTATAGAAGGCGTGCTCAGTGCATACCCGTTGTTTTCAACAACAAAAATTACCGGAAGGTCCCAAACTGCGGCGATGTTGAGCGCCTCATGAAAATCACCTTCGCTGGTGCCGCCTTCACCAGTGAAAGTCACCGCCACTCTGTTTTCCTTTCTTAATACTGATGCGAGCGCGATGCCATCGGCGATGGCAAGCTGGGGGCCAAGATGTGAGATCATCCCACAGATATGATGTTCGCTGCTCCCGAAATGAAAGCTTCTTTCCCTACCCTTCGAATAACCATCGGCGCGACCAAGCCATTGTCTGACTAGTTTCCTCAATGGCATGTTCCTGTTGGTAAAAACACCGAGATTCCGGTGCAGTGGGAGTATCCATTCATCGGGTTGAAGCGCCAGGGTGATGCCGGTGGATATGGCCTCCTGGCCGATGCCACTGAACCATTTGCTGATCTTTCCCTGCCTTAACAGGACCAACATTTTTTCTTCGATCATTCTCGGAAGCAGAATGCTGCGGTAGAAGTGAATCAGTTGATCCCCTGACAGATCCTTGCGGTCGTAAATCATAATCAACAGGTTCGTGGGTGCTGAAATTAAATCACAACCAGCTCATAGAATTCATCGGGAACAAGATATTTTTTGGCCAGGTCCTGTAGTTCCTCACCGGTGATTGTTTTGATTACATTTATCACCTCATTGAAATATCCCACATCAAGATCATTCAGAACAAGACTCTTCCAACGGCTCAATACCTGGAAGGGCCCGTCAAGCTCTCCGAGTATCGACCCGATCATGTAGTTGCGCGTCATTCTTAATTCTTCCTCATCAATTGATTCTTCACGGATCTCTTCCATTTCCTTGTATATCTCCGACACAGTGGCTACACTAACATCCCTGCCTGCTTCAGTGCTGATGATCCATCCGCTTTCCTGGATGAAATTCATCAGGTAACTGTAGATACCATAGGTGTAACCTTTGTCTTCCCGGATATTGGTCATCAGTCTCGAACCAAAGAACCCGCCATAGATATTATTCAACACCATCGCTTTTTTGAAATCCGGATGGTGGCGGTTCGGAAATGGCCTGGCTATCCTGATCGCTGCCTGCACTCCTTCGGGATCATTGATCAGCATCTGTTTTTTCTGCGTTGATGGGTTGAGCAAGTGACTGGTAGAAATATAACCTGCCTGGGGCGCATGGAGGCTGAGGTCCCCAAATTCTTTTTCGAGCAATTCAAATAAACCGGGGGGAAGCTTGCCGGCGACGAAGATGATGCACCTGCCGTTGCGATAGTGCTCATCAAAAAATGCGAGCAGGTCCTCCTGCCTGAGGGCATCATAGTCGGCCGGTGTGCTGTATTTGCCATATGGATGTCCTTCCCCGAAAAGTTGCGCGTCTATCAGCCTGGAGGCTACGAATTCACATTTCTGCAAACTGACCTGGAGTTTCTGCTTCGAGTTCTGGATGAAAATGTCCAGTTCATTCTGAGGGAAGCGACTGTCGGAAATGATCTCGGCAACTACCGGCAGCAACTCGTTGGCGTGCCTGGACAAACAGTGCAATACAATGTCCGCAGTTTCATGATTGCTGTGCCTGCTGAGTGAGGCCCCATGGTATTCGAAATGTTCGTTCACTTCAAATGCCGACAATCTTCCTGTACCATTTTTTAAAAGCTGGCTGGTAGCGGTTGCCACCAGGTTTCTGGTTTCATAGCTGTTGCCCGCATGAAAGGTCCAGTTGATCATCAATGTGTCTTCAGTGCCCATATTCAGCGAGTAGACTTCCACTCCATTTCTGAGGGTATGTTTTTCGCAGGGAGGGAGATTTACCTCAAATTCGGTGGGATCCTTAATAGGTGGTGGAACCGTTCTTATCAGCATAATTTTTTCCTTTCTTTATCGATCGTCAGTTCTCGCTGTAATAGTGAATGGTGTTTGAATTCGACCTGTCGAAGATCTTTCTGCTGTACTCAAGTACGTCGCTGGCAGTAACCGCGAAATATTTATCCCTGTCGGTGTTGAACAGGGCTGCATCACCGAGTATTTCGTAGAAGGCCAGGTTATTCGCTCTGGTCATCACGCTCATGTCTTCAAAAGCAATAGCCGCCTCTGTTTTATTCTTGATCTTCGTTAGCTCCTTGTCACTGATCAATTCGCGCTTCATGATGTCCAGCTCTTCTTCAATGGCCTTTTCCGCCTCTTGCATTCTGACACCTTTTACGAGTTTGCCTTCGATGGCCATCAGTCCCGCATCTATGGAACCATAATGATAGCATTCGATGTTGCTCAGTAATTGCTTTTCCTTTACGAGCCGTTGGTAGAGCCTGGAAGAACTTCCGCCACCGAGCACTTCAGAAATCAGATCCGCGACATAATAACCATGATCCAGCCTTGCGTCCATGTGCCAGCATTTGTAGATCGCGTCGAGCGGCACATTAGCCTTGATCTCCATCGACCTGGCCTCTGTCTGCCTCGGCTCCTGCGCTACATTTCTGATATATCTTTCTCCGGCGGGAATATCGCCAAACCATTTTTCAGCCAGTGGTCTTACATCGCTGGTCTGCACATTTCCCGCTATCACCAGGATGGCGTTTGTCGGATTGTAATGTTTGCGGAAAAAATTCTCGACATCCGACAGCTCGGCATTCTCAACATGCGAAAGCTCTTTTCCGATGGTCATCCAGCGGTAGGGATGTTTTTTGTATGCCATTTCCCGCAGCCTGAACCATACGTCACCATAAGGTTTGTTGATGTAGTGTTCCTTGAATTCTTCACAAACCACTTTACGCTGAACGTCCAGGCTTTTTTCATTGAAAGCGAGAGACAGCATCCGGTCGCTTTCCAGCCAAAGCGCTGTTTCCAGGTTTTCGGCAGGAAGTTGAATGTAATAATTCGTTACATCATTGCTGGTATAAGCGTTGTTCTCTCCTCCTGCCATGTTCAGCGGCGTCTCAAAATCTTCAATGTTGACGCTGCCGCCAAACATCAGGTGTTCAAACAAATGGGCAAACCCTGTTTTGGAAGGATCTTCGTCCCTCGCACCAACATCGTACATGACATTCACCACGGCCATTGGCGTAGACTTGTCCTCATGTACGATCACTTTAAGCCCGTTATCGAGTGTAAAACGATCAAATTGTAGCATAAGGGACGCAAATTAATCATTTTAGGAGACTCCCCACCTTGAGGTTCAGCTGAACAGGCTGGCTGTTGCGATAGACGATCACCTTGATTTTTTTCCCGGGAAATTGCATCAGGTTTTTAAAATCCTGGATAGTGCCGCGGGGGTCGTTGTCCACGGAAACGATGATGTCCTCGGGCAGAAATCCTGCCTTTTCCGCAGGCGAATTTTTCATGACGTCCACCACTTTCACGAGGCCGTCCACCATATACATTCCCAGGCCAGTGTATGAGTAGTCGAATTTTTCCCTGAAATGAGAGTTGGGCATCATGTGGATGTCCTTTTTTTCATAGTTGATAATCAGGTTGAAGCGTCGCAGCAGGTCGTTCCCCAAAAGCCCGCCAAGAAAAGGATAGGACGTGATGTTGAAGTCGTCGTCAAAAATATATGTCGGTACGGACCGAAATTTGTAAGGGCCGAGTTTCACTTGTTTGATCACGCCCTGTTTCATTGGTGTTTTACCTCCTAGGCCTTCGGCCTGGGACAACTTCCAGTGGGTTTTGGTTCGCACAAACATGCTGTCTTCCACGAAGTCGGACGAAAGCAGCAGGCACATGCCTGCGCCGGTGTCGAAGTAAAATTTGCCGGTGATCTGGTTCTCATCCCGGATAGTCAGAGAGGTGACGGGGATGTTCACGAGCAGGGGCTTCATCATATACCCTCCGCGTGGGTAGCGCACGCTTCCCCTGCTGTATACAAATATTTTTGAGCTATCGTAATTTATATGGAGGATGTAGCGCGATATAAAACTAAATCCAATAATGCCATCGATCTTCTCTCCGTAAACGCTCGAGAGCAGGTCGTAGTCGTTGATGTGGAAATTGAGACTGTCGACCGTGAGGCCCGGCAAATGGAGCGGCTTGTTATACCAGAATTTCACCTTTCGAATGCCCGCAATGCCCCGGATCGTCCGTTGCGACTGCTCGGTTTTCAAATTCATGCGGGCGGTGGTAAGCGAATCCAGGGAGATGCCCCCGCTGCCGGTATCAAGGATGAAATTCAGACTGTCCGGGAAGTTGCCAATTTTGGCCTTAAGAATAATGATGCCACCGGTAAGCAGGCGAAAAGGAATTTCCGTAATATATCTTGAAGGGGTTTGAACAAATTCTTCCTGGGCGCGGGTGGAAGAAATGGAAAACAGCAGCAGCGCAGTTATGGATAATTTCCAGACCATGAAATCTCTTTGAATCAGGCAATTGTTTTAGCACAACTTAAGTTAGTTCATTTAGTACTTTTGCAGTGAACAGATTTGATATGAATGTTGATGAACTGTACCACAAAGCGCTGAATTTCGGGTTTTTGTCTGTCGAAGAAGGCGTTTTTCTCTTTGAAAATGCTCCCCTTGCCGATCTGATGTTCATTGCCGACCAACTTCGAAAGAAGCAGGTTCCGCACGGCAAGGTCACCTGGATCATCGACCGGAACGTAAATACTACCAATGTGTGCATCGCTAATTGCAAATTCTGCAATTTTTACCGTGTTCCCGGCCATCCTGATGCCTACATCACCGATATTTCCACCTACAAAACCAAGATCGACCAGACTTTCCGGTATGGTGGAGAGCAGTTGCTGCTGCAGGGTGGCCACCATCCTTCCCTTGGTCTGTCGTTCTACACCGACCTGTTCCGGGAGCTGAAAAAGCTCTATCCAACGCTCAAATTGCATGCGCTGGGTCCTCCCGAGGTCGCCCATATCACCAAACTGGAAAAATCCACCCATGCCAAAGTTCTTGCCGCTCTAAAAGATGCCGGGCTCGATTCATTGCCAGGTGCGGGCGCCGAGATCCTGACCGATCGTGTGCGCAGGCTGATCTCCAAGGGCAAATGCGGTTCACAGGAATGGCTCGACATTATGCATGAGGCGCATATGGCCGGCCTCACTACTTCCGCAACCATGATGTTCGGCCACGTGGAAACGATAGCCGAACGCTTTGAGCACCTTGTCAAGCTCAGGGAAGTCCAGTCCCGCAAACCGGAAGGAGCCAAGGGCTTCCTGGCCTTCATACCCTGGACCTTCCAGGATGTTGACACCCTGCTTACAAGAATCCGCGGCGTGCACAACCTTACTACACCGGAAGAGTACATACGTATGATCGCCATGAGCAGGATAATGCTGCCCAATGTGAAAAATATCCAGGCATCCTGGCTAACGGTGGGAAAACAAACTGCCCAACTCTGTCTGCAGGCTGGGGCCAATGATTTCGGAAGTATCATGATCGAGGAAAACGTGGTCAGCGCTGCCGGCGCTCCTCATAGATTCACTTACAAAAGCATCCAGGAGGCCATTTCCGAGGCGGGCTTCGAGCCCCAATTAAGGAACCAGCAATATGAGTTCCGGAAAATACCCGAATTAATTGAGGAACAGGTCATTGATTACTGATTATTTTTGGATTTAACTTCCACTTTCCCACAATTAAATCGGCATTTGGCAGTTTAACATGGAGTCAACCCGTTGAACACCAATGAAGACCCCTTTCCGTAAACTTATCGGTATAGCTATCATACTGATTACGCTCATCATTTTATTCAACTTCTTTGGGTATTACCTCGTGAGGTCCAAATCGGAGCAGAATGAAAAAATGGCGAGCGTTGTGAATTTTGCTGCCCGGCAAAGGATGCTCACACAATCCATCATCAAGGACGCTCTTCTTTTGCTTTCACTTCACGAAACGAGTGCCAGCGAATTGGAAATCCGGACAAGCCTCAGGAAGGAGCTTGCCGAATTCAACACCAATCAACTGACTATTCAGGGGGGCCTCAGCCACCAGAAAATATTTGGTCCCAAAGCCGCCGAGATCAATGAGATCCTGTCCCGGGCCAGGGTTTTTGTCAACAAGATAACCGCGGTAGCCAACGAAGTAGCAGGAGCCACGAATTACGAACTGCGCAGCTACCATGACGAATACCTTACGAGGCTGATGGAAAATGAGCGCCGGCTGACTCCATTGATGGAGCAGGCGGCTGGTCTTTTTCTAAGTTTAATAAATGAAAAGATCCAGGAAACCTCAACCATCAACACCAGCAAACTGGTGTCTCTGATCCTGGCACTCATCGTGCTGGGTGTACTGGTACTGGAACCACTGTTCAAAAGCAATCAGAAGAATTTCAGGGAGCTGCAGGCCGCAAAAAACAAACTCCTCAAAGAACAAAAATACCTTTCCTCCATACTCAGTTCACAGACCAACTATGTGATCCGGATCGATCGTTCGGCATTGTTCACCTATGCAAATGCACAGTTCCTGAAAACTTTCGGGTATGAAGAACAGGAATTGATCGGTCAGCCTTTTCAAACTACCATTTTTTCTAAGGATGTGCAGCGCTGCCAGGAAGTCGCTGACGAATGCTGGAAAAATCCAGGGAGAATATACAAACTGCTTATCCGCAAGCCCATTCGCAGGAATGATGATTTTGTGTGGACCGAATGGGAATTCATCAGCCTGCAGGACGACTTGGGTACAGTGTCGGAGATCCAGGGCATCGGTTTGAATGTCACCGACAAATTTCTTGCGGAACAGTCCAAGAAAGAAGCCGAAAATGCGCTGCAGGAAAGCGAACAGAAATTCCGTTTGCTGGCAGAACATTCTGAAGATATCATTTCCGAACACTCGCCTAATGGAACGATACTGTATATAAGTCCTTCAGTTGAAAAAGTACTGGGGTTCACAAGGGAGGAATTGGTCGGAGCGCGTATCCTCGACTACGTACATGTCGATGACCTGCATAAGTTTCTGCCAAAGGAAGGCAGCCCATCGTTGAACGAACTGGAGTCACTTACTATTAATTTCCGGATAGAAACTAAGGATGAAGAATACCTCTGGCTCGAAAGTATCCTCAAGCCAATGAAGGAAAACGACGTGATAGTGAAGATCATCTGTACTTCACGAAACGTTACCGAACGAAAAAAGGTTGAAGGGGAACGTGAACAGTTGCTGATGGAAATGAAACAGTCTGAACAGCTATTGCGCACGGTGATCAATTCCACCCCCGACTGGATATTTATCAAGGATCTGGGGCACCGTTTCCTGTTGGTGAACCAGGCTTATGCTGACAGTCTTACACTGACGCCACAGGATTTTGTGGGTAAGGATGACCTCGAGATCGGCTTTCCTGAAGAGGTGGTGAAGGGTGATCCGATGAAGGGCATTCGTGGATTCTGGGCCGATGACACAGAAGTGATCAATACAGCGAAAGCGAAGTTCATCATGGAAGAACCTTCCTACATACATGGTGTCCCGCAGGTGATGAGTACGGTGAAAGTGCCCCTGATCGATGCGGAGGGTTATGTATGGGGCGTACTTGGATTTGTTCACAATATCACCGAGATCAAGAAGACCGAGGAAAGTCTGCGCAGGAAGGACCAGCTGCTACAGGCAGTAGCTGAAGCAACCCACCAGCTGATCATCAACAATAGCCTTGAAGAAGCCATCGGCGAAGCGATACAGCTGCTTGGGATTAAGATGCACGTGGACGTAGTTGATGTTTACAGAAATTATTACGACAGGGATACCAAATCGAGCTTCAGCAGCCAACTCGTGCACTGGGACAGTTTTAGTGGTGAACTCACCACCAATGATCCTGCCTTCCAGGAAATTGAACTGCCCGAAGATTCAGAGATGGTTCAAACTCTGCGGAAGGAAGACATCTATTGTAATAATGTAAGCAAATTGAAGGAGGAAGACCTCAATCGATACTATCGGACCCTGCAGATCAAGTCGGTCTCTGCGATCCCGATATTCACGCTTAATCACTTCTGGGGATTCGTAAGTTTTGCAGATTGTAAGAACGAACGTGAATGGACAATTACCGAATTCTCCATTCTGCAATCATTTGCCTCTACACTCGCTGCCGCCATTGAAAGAAAACAAATGGAACAGGAACTGGTGCAGGCAAAAGACATCGCCGAAAAAGCCAGCAATGCCAAAAGTGAATTCATGGCAAATATGAGCCATGAGTTAAGAACACCAATGAATGGGATCATCGGCTTTACCGACCTTGTGCTGACCACCGAACTGCAGAAATCGCAAAGAGACTACCTCGGCAACGTTAAAAAGTCCGCTTATGGACTACTCGAAATCATCAATGACATCCTGGATTTTTCCAAGATCGAAGCCGGCAAACTGCATATCGACAATACACCACTAAGGCTCGACGAACTGGTTGAGGAAACGGTCGATATAATGACAGTGAAGGCCTTCGAGAAGAACCTCGAAATGATCTGCTACATCGATCCGGCGATCCCTTCGATATTTACCGGTGATCCGGTGAGGATCAGGCAGGTCCTGGTCAATTTGCTGGGTAATGCCATAAAATTCACCTCAGACGGCGAGATCCTAATTTCGGTTATACCTGCGGGTGAGATATATCTCAAGGACGGAAAAAGATTTCTCGACATCGAATTGTCGGTGAAGGACACCGGCATTGGTATCTCGAAGGAAAAACTAGGAAAGATATTCGAAAGCTTCACCCAGGCCGATTCTTCCACCACAAGGAAATTCGGTGGCACGGGGCTGGGCCTTACCATATCCAAAAGCCTTGCTGAACTAATGAACGGCAACCTGACTGTAAAAAGCACTATCAACAAGGGCAGTGAATTTACCCTGCATGTGCCGCTGGAAGTACTGAACCACATGCCGCAAATATCTTCTGCATATCGTCCTCCGCTGAGGAAAGTGTTGGTGGTGGATGACAACGCCACCAGTCTCTGGCTGATACAGAAGATCTTCAAATTTTTTGACATTGGCTGTGAAGTGGCGGCTGGTGCCACTGAACTCTTCGCTGTACTCGACAGGATAGAAGCCGGCGACGAACCATTCGATCTGATACTTATCGATTACAACATGCCCGGAATGGACGGCCTAAGTCTGTCGAAAGAAATAAGGAAAAGAATGCCGTATAACCTGGCCGCGCACATCCTGATGCTGACTACGATGGAGAAGAACATTTACCAGAAAGAAGCTGATGACGCGGGCATATATAAGTTGCTGAGCAAGCCGGTGAAGATGTATGAACTCTATGCCATGATCTGCTCCCTGTTTGTTGCTGCCAATATCGAAGAGAAAAAGGGTCCCGTTGTACCCAGGATAAAAAGATTTGGAGCGGCTTGTGTGATGGTAGTAGAAGACGATGCGGTGAATATGATGCTGATCAATGAGGTGCTTACCCGGATGGGGCTCACCGTATTGAAAGCAGAGAACGGGAAGAAAGCGCTCGAAATCCTTGCGCTGAACAGTCCTTCACTGATATTCATGGATGTCAATATGCCCGAAATGGATGGCTATGCTACCACCAGGATGATCCGTGGCATGGGAGACCACTGGAAGGACCTGCCCATCATCGCGCTTACCGCGGATGCAATGACTGGCGACAGGGAGAGGTGTCTTGAAGCCGGAATGAACGACTATGTTTCAAAACCCTTCAGGATCGATGAGATAGAGACTGCGCTCAGAAATTGGGTGCAGATCATCTGACCATACTTCACGGAGGTCAAAATGATATCAGCAACGTCCCCGTTCGAATCACAACTTATCTAAGGAAGAATTCGCGAAATATTTATCGAAATGCCAAAGTCGTGTGGCTTCAAAGCCCTCCGGTATCTCTGCTGAAATGCAACTTATTACTATTATTTTTTACCAGGAATCTGGGTCATCCGGTGGATGATCGTGGGAAGGAGAGAGTCGTATTTGACCAGCTGGTCGGGTCGGCACATTTTCCTCACATCCTTAAAATGACGGATTACCTGCAGGTCAATGTCTCTCTGGAGATTGCCAATCTCACTGGCTTTGTTAACCAGTGTAGAATCCGGGATTGCGGGATCGTATAATTGGAAATAAAACTGCTCTTTTGTGTTGTGCATAGCCTCGAACCGGGTGTTCATCATGGTCCAGAAGGCTTTCTTTTTGGGTTCGAACACCTTCATCTGTTCTTCCGAGAACCCTACTTCCTTTCTCAGCCTTTCCGTAAAGCCTGGACCTTTTCGAGGGGGTTGGGAGGACTTGTTCATTGAAATGATGAACAGCAACATACCGAGGTTGGTAAGCAGGAGAAGGACAACAATGGCCAGCAGAACCTTATTTCTGGAAAGACTATTCATCAGGGTTGCGCATTTTCAATGGCATAATAAGCGATGGTTTTGTTGTACTCATCGGCAATTGCCATTTCTGCGTGTTCGGGTACTTCTGTAGAAGTTGATGCTTTATTGATGATGACTGCGGTGTTGATCAGGAGGATGGCCATGACGCCAAACGCCGCGATAGCCGGTCGGGTGAGGATGCTTGTCGCCCGGACCCAGAAATTGGACTCCTGACGGTGGATCCTCGCCTGTAACCTCATGAAAAAGAATGGGTTAGGTTCAGCGCGCTGAATATTGTCAATACTCGCCAGGGCTTCATCGACCTGTTTCGATATATGTATTTGTTTATTCATTGCCTTCTATTTGACGTGAATACATAAAAAAACTTGTGCTAGTCCCTGCTTTCAAGATAAGTGGTTTCGAGTATTTTTTTGAGGTTTTTCCTTGCCCTGTGCAGCAGGGATTCCACCGAAGCGAGACTCATTTTCATAATAGTACTTACTTCCTGATAACTGAGGCCTTCGATCCGGTGAAGGGTAAAAGCGATTTTTTGATTTGGAGGCAGCTGATCAATGGCATGAAAAAGCTCTTTGGCCCTTTCCTTGTTGTCCAGGCTCACGCCCGGGTGAACAAAGTCGGGAGGGTCATGAACAAGTTCCTCATCGGCGCCAAAAAGGCTTTGGACGAATGCGAATCTCTTTTTCCTTTTTTTTCTCCTGAGGTGATCCATGGCCTTGGAGATGGTTATTCTGTACAGCCAGGTGGTCAGCTTTGATTCGCCTTTGAAAGAGTTGATGGATTCATAGAGCTGAACAAATACTTCCTGGGCAACGTCTTCGGCATCTTCCGCACTCTGAACAATTCCAAGTGCTGTATTGTACACCAAACCCTGGGAGCTTTCCACTATCTGTTTGAAGGCGCCTTCATCACCCTGCTTAAGTCTTTCGATTAAGATCGCTTCATTCAAATCGCCTGATTGTGCCTTTGAAGCAAACTTAAACCTTAAAATGCAAAAGCAGAAAAGGGTGAAAACGAAAAACTGGCATTATCGGTCGGGTGGAGCCTTTATCGTATGGCAAAGTAGCAGTGCATGTTAAGGAACTTTACATGAGGCGCTTCTTTACCTACCTGGTTTGGAACTACCACCAAAATTCCTCAGGCGATAGCTGAACGTAAGCATGAAATATTGCTGAAGCACGGTGGTCTGGAGGTCTTCGATATAGGTTTCGGTAGTGGTCCTGGAAATACTCCGGTTTTGCTTCAGCAGATCAAATACTCCGAGTCGTAACTCGCCCTTCTGGTTCTTCAGAATCTTCTTTCCCGCATTTACATTCCATAGCCAGAAACTTTGGTTAAATCCATCCGTCAGCCCACTGTAACGCTGGTTGTTGAGGTCGGTTTGAATGAACCAACCCGACTTGCTCAGCAGGCTGATTTGCGCCCCCGCGGTTTGGGTGAAATAATTATTGTTCAGCTCAGGTTGGATGGTGTTCCTCACGTCGTTGAAATTCGCCGTGTAAGAGAGCGTGAAGTCGACATATTCGCTGATATTACTTGCCAGCACGGCTCCAAGGTTGTAATTACTGGTCTTTGATATATTCGAAACTTCATTGATCATGCCTGGTGTCTTGCCATAAGTGTATCCCACGTTCCAATTGAGGTTTGACTTAATAAACCTTAGGGGCATGCCGAAAGTAAAGAAGGAACGAAGGCTCCAGTAGCCATCGTAATTCAGCGGTTTGGTCAGCTGTGATCCCCTGTAAAGGATCAATGAATTCGACAATACCGAATCGGAGCTGGCCACGTAGGTGGCATTGCCCACATAATCCTGAATTTTTTGCAGGAATACATTGCCAAAGAAACTCAGCCCTCTGACGGGATCGGTGTAAGTGTATCTCGTTGCCAGGCGATGGGAGTATTCCTGCCTGAGGTCGGGATTGCCCGTTTTCAGAAACAAGGGATTGCTGTTGTTGATCACCTCCTGCAACTGATCAATCGACGGTGGATCGGTGCTAGTCCGGTAAAAGATGCGCAGGCTGCTGCGCTCCGAGAGTTTTTTGCGAAACATCAGATTTGGCAGAAGGTTAGTGAATTTTCTTGCTACCGCAGAACGCGATGGAAAAAACTGGTCGCCATCGAGTCGCGCCTGTTGATATTCGATTCCCGCAGACAGCATGTTGTCGCGGTTGCCATAACGGTAGCTGAGGCCGCCGTTCTGCGTAGTATAAAGATTGTCGTATTGGTTCGACAGACTGCTGTCGAACATTGAATATTTCTGTGTACTGTTGTCAAATTGCCAGGCGAGTTGCTCGGCCCTGGACTTTGCCCAGGAGGGATGATAATTGATCTGGATCTGCCCTTTATTTCCTACCGGTTCCGTATATGCGATATTCGCGTCAGTTTGTGAACCCCTGGTATGCTGGTCGGTCAATTGTGACAGTGAGTCCGTACGCAGTCCGCCCTCCGTATAGGAATTTAGCGCCTGGAGATAGGTCTCTCCCTTCCTTTCATTCGCACCGCTGTTCAGGTTCACAGATATCGTCCTTCCCTTTTTTGCGAAGGCATGCCTATAAAGTACACCCATTCTCAGGTTGTATCCGTCGGTATTTCTGGAATTGGTGCTGACCGACTGGCTGGTAGTCCCGTTTCCCTTCACCGAATTTATTCCCGTGGTGCCGTTGAATGAATTGTTATCCTGGAAACTGACCGTCGGCGTAAACAGCAGTGTATTTGATGAATCGATTTTCACTTCTGCCCTCAGGTTAAGGCGATGATTGGTGTTGTTGGTGGTGGAATTATTCTCCTCATTGTAAAACTGACTTGAGTCGCCAGTCAGAAAGAACTCCCTGCTCAGTTGATCGTCGCTCCTGTTTTTACTGTTGTTAAAAAAATAACTGGCCGCCACCTCCACATTCTTACCCCAGAGATCCGAAAAATTAACACCGAATGCATTGGTGCTGCTGATGCCATTCTGCTGGCCTACCAAAAAATTGCTGCTGCCGCCCCTTCCGCCACCACCTGCCTTGCCTCCACCTCCACCTCTACCACCGTTCTGGCGGCCGCCTCCGCGCGACTGGCTGCTGGTGACACCCAGCAGGTCCTCGGAAGAGAAGTTCTGCTGATTCACGTTGTTTGCCATGCCAACTAGCGACAATCTCCTCTTCCCACTGAAGAAGCTGACATTTCCACCGGCGGAATAACGTTCATCGGTTCCATACCCCGCATAAACCCTTCCGAACTGCCCGTTTCGCATGCCCGCCCGGGTTATGATATTGATCGATTTGGTGGTATTCCCGTCCTCGAATCCCGTGAACCTCGACTGGTCGCTGAGCCTGTCGAAGACCTGGATCTTGTCGATTACCTCGGCAGGCAAGTTCTTAAGAGCCGCAGTGGCATCATCCCCAAAAAAATCGCGTCCGTCGACCGTAACCTTCCTGACGTCCTCTCCCCCCGCTTTAACGGCCCCGTTCTCAACAGTTATGCCCGGCATTTTCTTGATCAGGTCATCCGCATTGGCGTCCGGATTCACCTTGAAGGCCGCCGCATTGTATTCCAGGGTGTCGTTCTTCTGTTTGACCGGGGTCGGCGTTCCCTGGATAATAACTTCCGCCAGCATGGAAGATCGCTTCTGCATCTCGATCACCCCCAGGCTATTCGAAAGGTCGGTGATGCTAACCTTTTTGAAAACCTCGTCATATCCCACCGAACTCGCCCTCAACTGGTAATCGCCGGTTTGAATATTTGAAAATATGAAAGAGCCGTTTCGCTGACTGACTGCCGGAATGCGAATGCTGGTGTCTGAGATCGGAAAGAGTACTATCGTGGCACCGGAAAGAGGCGCCCGGTCGCTGCTATCCAAAATAAAGCCGCTGAGTCTGCGAACCTGGGCATGGATGGATAGGGAACAGAATAAAATGCAAAAGAGCAAACCGGTTTTTGCAGGCATAGTTTTTCACTGTAACTTTTGGACGACAAGGCCCCCGGAAACATGCGGATAAAATCATTTATCTTGCGGTCCGTTTTTTTAAACACCCAATATGGAATACGGAAAAATCATAGCAGTAACAGGATTACCAGGTCTATTTGAATTATTGAGTAGTAAGAATGACGGAGCGATCGTCCGGTCGCTGGAAGATAAGTCCAGCCGTTTTGTCTCTTCCAGGCTGCATAATTTTTCACACCTGGAAAGCATCGAAGTATTCACGGTTAAAGACAATGTGAATCTCATCGATATTTTCCATGCGATGGAACAGGACGGATCGAAGGCCCCGGACGGAAAAGACAATGCAGAACTGAAGAAATATTTTCAGAAAGTATTCCCCGACATCGACTTCGAAAGAGTGTATTCGAGTGACCTGAAAAAAATGGTGAAGTGGTTCGAAGTGCTAAAAAGCAACAACATCGAAATTAAACTCACCGAACATCCTGAAGAATCTGAATCAGTAGCAGTTGAAGAACCTGCTGGAGAGCCTGCCAGGGAAACAAAAAAGGAAGAAAAGAAATCTCCCAAAGCGGCAAAGACACCGGACAGCCACGACCTGTCAGCAGAAGTTAACAAGGATCTAATAAAAGAAGAAAAGAAAACATCTCCAAAGAAGAAAGCTGCCCCTGCCAAAGAAGAAAAAGTTGAAAAAACTACATCTGCCAAACCTGCTCCTGCAGAGAAAAAAACAGAGAAGAAAGTAACGAAGAAGGCAGCACCAAAGAAAAAATAAAAATGACAGCTGATATCAAAAAACTTCCCCGGCAATTCCTGCCCGAGGATTTTGCATTGAGTACATGGGAAAACATTGAACCTTGGTTTCGGGAATTGGAAGACAGGCCATTGAAGTCAAAAGCTGATCTTGAAAAATGGCTGAAAGACACGAGCGAGCTGGAATCCGTCATTAGTGAAGATGCTTGCTGGCGGCAGATCCGCATGACCTGCGACACGGAGAACAAAGCACTGGAAGAGGCCTTCACATTTTTCTGTATGCAGATACAGCCGAATATTCAGCCTTACGCTGACCGGCTGAACAAAAAATTAATCGATTCTGAATTTACTGCCGAACTCGATCAGAAGAAATATTTTACCTATCTCCGGAATATCCGCAAAAGCATCGAACTGTTCAGGGAGGCCAATGTGCCCCTGCAGGCCGAACTCAGCGTTTTGCAGCAGCAGTTCGGGGTGATCTCAGGAAAGATGACCGTGACGGTTGATGAGAAGGAATATACACTGCAGCAGGCGGCAAAATTCCTTGAAGATCCTAAACGCGCAAAGCGTGAAGAGGTCTACCGAAAGATCAATGAAAGAAGATCACAGGACCGCAACGAACTCGACAATCTTTTTAATTCACTTGTCGAAAAGAGAAACCAGATCGCGAAAAACGCAGGGTTTGACAATTATCGTGATTATAAATTCCGCGAACTCGGTCGCTTTGACTACACCAAGGAAGACTGCTACCAGTTTCATGAATCAGTAAAGCAGCATGTCACCCCGATTGTTGACATGATCTACAGGAACAAGAAGAAAAAACTTGGTCTTGATACCCTTCGTCCCTGGGACCTTGAGGCAGAACCAGAAGGCATCCACGCTCTGCATCCGTTTACCGACGGCCCGGACCTGCTAAATAAAACTATCAGGTGTTTCAATGAACTCAATCCTTTTTTTGCGGCCTGTCTGCAAAGGATGAATGAAATGCAACGACTCGACCTGGATAGTCGCAAAGGAAAGGCCCCCGGAGGTTACAATTGCCCGCTCGCGGAAACGGGAGCTCCCTTCATATTTATGAACGCCGCGGGTCAGACCAGCGATGTCACCACCATGGTTCATGAAGGCGGACACGCCGTTCATTCTTTCCTCGCCCATCCGCTCGAGCTCAGTTCTTTCAAGGACTATCCAATGGAAATTGCCGAAGTAGCCAGCATGGCTATGGAACTGTTCAGTATGGACCACTGGGATGTTTTCTTTGCAAAGGAAAATGATCTGGCAAGGGCGAAGTTGAAAGAACTTGAAAAAGTGATTACCATTTTCCCATGGATTGCGACTATAGATAAGTTCCAGCATTGGATCTATGAAAACCCCGGACACTCAGCGCAGCAACGCACTGAGGCCTGGGTAAAGATTCTAAACGAGTTCACCAGTAGTGAAGTTGATTTCAGCGGGCTCGAACATTTTCGGGAGTCTGCGTGGCAGCGTCAGCTTCACCTTTTTGAGGTACCCTTCTATTATATCGAGTACGGCATAGCCCAACTCGGTGCGATAGGACTTTGGATGCAGTTCAAAAAAAACAAAGAAGCAGCATTGAACAATTATATGAAGGCATTAAGTCTGGGAGGCACAAAAACACTTCCTGAATTGTATGACGCGGCCGGACTAAAATTCAATTTTGCGCCTGAGTATATCCGTGACCTGATGGTTTTTGTTAAGGATGAAATGATTTCCCTTGAAAATAGTTAAGATTTAAAAATACCCACATTGTGGTATTGAAAGTCTTGAACCAAGAATATATCTTTATGCCGCAACACCAGAAAGCAATGGCGTATACAGAAAGAAAACGATAAAAAAATAATTCGAAATAGCTACTAATCAGAGCCTTAACCAAAAAGTCCCGATGTTTCCACATCGGGGCTTTGTCTTTTTAGGCCTCGTCTGCCAGTTTATTTCTAAATACCACGCTGCTCGTTTACTCTCCGCCAAAAGTCCTACGGGACCTTCCAAAAAATTCGAAATATGAATGCCCGCTTTCTAAAAAAAATTAAGAAGAATTGGCGGGTTGCGGTAAAATGTTCTGTCTAGCGGCAATCTTCACAAACTCCGGATACGATCATTTGTCGGTCTGTAGGCGTAAACCCTTCCGGAAGTTTTACATTGGGTATGGTAACCGTGTCAAGGCATATTGTTTTCTGGCAGCCTGTACAAAAGAAATGGACATGGTTATCGTGATGATGTCCTTCTGAGCAGTCTTGTTTACAAAGCGCATAACGAATGGAGTTACCAGCAGTTGGAATAGTGTGAATTATCCCTTTTTCCATAAATGACTGCAAGGTCCGGTACACAGTGACGCGGTCAAATTTTTCTTCAGTCATTTTTTCAATGTCGGCATGGGCGAGGGCGCCTTCGCTAACCAGGAACAACTCGAGTATCTGTTTTCGGCTGCCCGTTACGCTCAGCTGATTTTTTTTCAGCAGGTCGTTCAGTTCTGAGGCTGAAGCTTTCGGTATGGCCTGTACGCCTTTCCTCATTGTGCAAATAGATTGTTCACAAAACGGACATCGGAGGCTGGTTCCTTCAATAAAATGGCGATATCATCCTCCAGTTCATCCAATTCTTTTTTCTTAAGCCCATCATAGATCTTCTTCCTGACCCTGCCGTTCTTGTCCACGAGTGCGAAATACTGGGTGTGAAGAAACTGGTCTTCAATACTTTTTACATTGTTCTTTGGATCATCAAGCAGATAGCTCATCCTCGCGGCATTGTACAGCGTTTCCTTGGAACCAGTGAGAAAATACCATTTCCGGGCATCCACTTTCATTGAATCAGCATACACCTTAAGCCGGGCAACATTGTCGGTTTCCGGGTTACAGGTATGGGAAAGAATCAGGAAATTGGGCTGATCACGGTATTTTTCATAAACCTGTTTCATATTGCCATTTAGGATCGGGCAGATTCCGGTACAAGTGGTGAAGAAGTATTCAGCTACGTAGACCTTCCCTTGAACCTCTCGTTCGGTGATCGTCTTTCCATCCTGGTTCAAAAAGGAAAAGGGCTTCACCTGGTTCAGCACCGAAAACTTTCTAACACCGTAACCGGGAATGATCGCTTTCAGCGTATAGAAGAAACCCACCACCAGCAACAGGAAAAAAACTGTGTAAAAAATCGACTTTCTGCTCATATCCGGGTTTAGCCACAAAGTTACGACAGTTGCCCGGATTTGTCTATGCAACCGAGTTGCAAAATAAATGTCAAAACCCTGCATATTCTCGGGGTTTGACTATTTTTGTATCTAAATTTGTGTGTTATGATAAAAACAGGAAATCCCGTTATCAGCATATATACTGAAATGACCCCCAACCCGGAAACCATGAAGTTTGTGGCTAACAAGCTCCTTTATCCGGGTAAGAGCCTTGATCTGCCCGATATTGAGAGCGCCAAAGTTTCGCCACTTGCAACCGAGCTTTTTGGATTCCCATTCATCCGTGCGGTCTTCATCGCCAGCAATTTTGTTACGCTTTCAAAAACCAACGAAACCGAGTGGAACGATGTGATCCCTTCAATCCGCCAGTTCCTCAAAGACTACCTCGAAGACAACAGACCGGTGATCAATGAAGAAGAGGTGGCCATCATGAAGCAGGAAAGCAGCAATACGGTTAGCGCGGATGATGATGACGTAGTGAAGAGAATCAAGGAATTGCTGGAAAACTATGTTAAACCTGCCGTTGAAATGGATGGGGGAGCAATACAGTTTAAAAGCTATGACGAAGGCGTGGTTAATCTCATGCTCCAGGGATCCTGCTCAGGCTGCCCTTCATCAATGATTACCCTGAAAGCGGGTATTGAAGGAATGATGAAAAGAATGATTCCTGAAGTAAGAGAAGTAGTGGCTGAAGCTGAATAAAAATTCCGGAAACTGTTTAAATACGTAAACCTTTCTCTCACAGGGAAAGGTTTTTTCTTAATCATCAATTGAGAATCGGTGCAGGAAATCCTCCGGCAGTTCACGAACGGAATCATTCATTCGCCATGGTATGAGGTCGTTGCTGTAGTTTTTGGCATTGCCAGTGTGTGGTACAGCAGAAAGGAAAACATCCTTGTTTATCCCGTGGGCCTGGTGAACACACTGATGTATATCTACCTGAGCGTAAAGGGACACCTCTTTGGCGAGGCCTCGGTGAATTTGTACTACTCAATTATGAGTATATATGGCTGGGTCCGCTGGGCCAGGAAAGACAGGGAACACCGGCCTGAACTTCGCATCACCTGGTCGTCTGGGAAAGAATGGATCTCCCAGCTCGTTTTCTTCCTTGGGTTTTTTGTGGTGATCTATTTGTCCCTTGCCTATCTGAAAACCGGATTTGCTCCGGGCGTTCTGCCTGTTCCCGACGCCTTTGCTTCTGCCACGGCCTTCACCGGCATGTGGCTGATGACCCGCAAAAAAGTGGAGAGCTGGTATTGGTGGATAGCGACCAACACAGTTTCTATCCCGCTTTACTTTGTCAAAGGATATGTTTTTACCAGTTGTTATTACCTGGTGCTACTTGTTCTGGCGGTCGCGGGACTAATCGCCTGGAAGAAAAAAGCCAATAACCCATGATCAGGAAAATCGTTGCCATCGGACCCGAATCAACAGGGAAGAGTATGCTGTGCGAACAGCTTGCGAGCCATTATCAAACCAACTGGGTAAGAGAGTATGCAAGGGAATACCTCCTGCGTCATGGAACACGTTACAGCTTCACCGATCTCCTGGCCATTGCCAGGGGCCAGCTGCAATTGGAGGATGAAGGGTTGCAGGAGGCGAGGAAAAACATCATCTTTCTCGATACAAACATGCAGGTGATGAAAGTATGGAGCGAATTTGTTTTCAATGCCTGCCACCAGTGGATCCTCGACCGGATAACTGAAAGAAGATACGACCTTTACCTTTTATGCAATCCCGATATTGACTGGGTAAGCGACGAGCTAAGGGAGTATCCCGACCTCGAATCGAGAACCAAACTTTATCATATTTATCGCGACCTGCTGATCAATCAAACAACACCCTGGGTCGAGATCCGGGGCGAAAATTTGGAGCGCAGAACTACTGCTATCGAGGCCATCGACCGGCTATTGTAGGAGCACCTGGATATCAGGGTCGCGCATCAGGTAAGCCATCTGTCTCATGATGCGGTACTGGGAGATCTGCACATACCGGGATAGTGGAACCACGGTATATCGTTTCGGGTTCGGCAGGCAGGCGGCGATCATCGCGGCTTCCTTTTTCCATAATTTCTTCGCAGGCTTTTTGAAATATGCCTGAGAAGCGGCTTCAATTCCATAGATCCCTTTGCCGGTCTCGGCAACATTAAGATAAACCTCCAGTATCCTTCTTTTCCCCCAGACCAATTCGATCATAAAAGTAAAATAGGTTTCCAGTGCCTTACGAATCCAGCTTCGTCCCTGCCATAGGAACACATTCTTCGCCACCTGTTGACTTATCGTGGAAGCACCCCGGACACGATTAGGTTTTTTCCTGTTGTATTCCATCGCACGGGATATGCTTTTCCAGTCAAATCCGTTGTGGTCGGGAAAAGCCTGGTCCTCCGAAGCAATAAATGCCAGCCTCGCATTTGGGGACATCTCATCGAGGGAAACATAGTCGCGCTTTAAACCGTTTCCCTGGAAGAGGCTGCCAAGCTGGGTTAGGGTGATAGGCGGGTTGATCCATTTCAACACCAGGATGTACACGAAATGCAGCAGGAAAAGAATGATCAGTACTCTTCTGATTCTTCGCCATAACCTGGGTACGAGGCCTTTGGTCTTTATTTCCATCCGTGTACAGCTTTCGCCGCAAGATAGAGAATCGAAGAAACAGAAAGAGACTTCGCCCGCTGAAGCCTTGGCGAAGGCGGGAACAGAAAGAGAGGTTAAGCGGTTATCAGCATGGTGCCGATAAGCAGCGCGATTCCAAATCCTATGAGTATTGTTCCCGAGACTTTATTGATAACTGAAATATTGTGAAGTGTCAGTCGTGTGCGGAGCTTCCCTGCCATCAGCACCTTGATTACATCCGCAGCCATGTTTATCGACATACACACTCCGAAGATGATGATCCGGTGATAGAGAGAATATTTGCTGGCAAAGGCTGTGGCGGCGCCAAGCCAGAACAGGAAGACATTCGGGTTGAGTGTATTGAGGAAGAAGCCGGAAGAAAAGATCCTGACCATTTCTGACTTGCTGAACTTCTGGATTGTTCCTCGATTGTTTTGAAGCCTGATCTTTTTGAAGAAAACATAAAACACGCCCATGATTATGAGAAAACAGCTGCCGATGATTCCCAACAGTTCCCTGTATTGAAGCAGACTCGTGACGAGTTCGGAGAAGGCGTTACTGACAAGTATCAGCAGGAAGTCACTCAGCCAGACACCTGCAATGAAACTCAAGCCACCATCGCGGCCGTTGTCAAGACTCTGTTTGATAATGGTGAAGATGACCGGGCCAACCGAGATCACCAGTATCAAACCCAACGTTATTCCGCTAACGATTGCTTGCCACATGCTTGTAAATGTACCAAATTGTGTCTGCTGGTTTTTATTCGAGAAACCTTATCCAATCTTCATACATCTTCCCTTTCATCACCCGGGGAAATTTGTGCTGACCACCGATCTTCCCTTTAAGATCCATGAATTCCAAAAACCTCGATTCGGGAAGAATTTCCAGGTAGATGTCTTTCAGCGCGCTTTTTCTTTCCACTGCATAATCATCATTTAATTCGACAAGATGCTGGTCGATCTTATGGCGAAGTTGTTCGGGATCCACCTTGTCGTCGCATGCAACCCACCATTTGTGCGCGAAGAACAAGCCATGGGGCACCCCGGCAACTGTGAATTCAGGAATGCAGATATTTAATTCGGCACTGGCAAGGTTAACAGCCTTGTTCATATTGTCAACGCTAAGGTGCTCACCAACGAGGCTAAGAAAATGTTTGGTCCGCCCGGTGATGATGATCTCGCTGCGTTTGACATCCACCATTCTTATGGTGTCGCCGATGAGATATCTCCAGGCGCCTGCGGAGGTGCTAAGCAGAATAGCATAGTCCACTCCTTCCTCGAGATCGTCAATGCCAAGGATCTGCGCCCTTGGAGAAAGGTTGCCATCCACGTCAAAATTCCTTTCATTGAAGGGAACGAATTCGAAATAGATGTGCTCGTTAAGGGCCAGTTTCATTCCCTTCGCATACTGCCTGTCCTGGTAGGCGATAAAACCCTCAGAAGCCAGGTAGGTTTCAATATATGTAAGTGGTTTGCTGACGAGTTTTTCGAATCCCTTGCGATAGGGCTCGAATGAAACGCCGCCGTGAACAAAAAATGCGAGGTTGGGCCAGATGTCATGTATCGTGGTCAGGTTATAACGTTCGATGATTTTCTCCATGCACATCTGGATCCATGCTGGCACGCCGACAACAAAACTGATGTCCCAGTTCGGAGCTTCTTCCACGATCCTGTCTATCTTGTAATTCCAGTCTCTTGTTTTGGAGATCTGTTTACCAGGTTTGTAAAAAGGAGAAAACCAGAAGGGAGCCTTTTTTGCGGTAATGCCACTAAGGTCGCCAGAATAATACCCGGGGCCTTTTTGCAGGTCTGTACTTCCGCCGAGGAAGAGCCAACCTTTACCTATACTGCGTACGGGAATGTCGTGGTAGGTACGCAGGCTGATCAACTGTTTGATCATAATAATCCGGTTTCCCCGCATCAGGTCGCTGGTGATGGGAAGATATTTACTCGAGGCTTCAGATGTGCCGGAGCTCAGCGCGAAGTATTTGATCTTGCCCGGCCAGCAAACATCTGGTTTGCCTTCCAGCGTCCGATGCCACCAGTCTTTGTAGATATTGTTGTAGTCAAAAAGGGGAACTCTCTTCCTGAACTCCGCAATGGGATCGGCGCTCAGCAATATCTCGTCGAAGTGAAAGGTTTGACCGAATTCGGTGAATCTCGCCTTGTTCAACAATCGCTTGAGAACTTTCAATTGTTGCCTGCCCGGAGACTTACCAGGTAATCGAAGGGCCTTAGCAATTGTTGGCGGCAACGAGATATCAAATAGAGCCATCCGTTTTTTTCGGCCAGCTTTGTACCAGCAGGCTCAAAAGTACGTGATTGAGCTGAATAAGCGATTGGCGCCCTTTGTATATTTACCGCTAATTCAATGTAGTGTGACACTTTCGATCATCATTGTCAGTTATAATGTAAAGAACTTCCTGGAACAATGTCTTCTGTCTGTGAGAAGGGCCATCAACACTTTGGATGCAGAAGTGATCATTGTCGACAATGATTCGCCCGATCAATCGGCAATTCTACTAAGCCGGCTGTTTCCGGATTTCAGATTTATTGTCAACGACAGCAACCGGGGTTTTTCAAAGGCATGTAACCAGGGGCTCTCAGTCGCCACGGGAAACTATATACTTTTCCTCAATCCGGATACCGTCGTTCCGGAAGATGCCTTTACTTCATGCGTTGCTTTTATGGATACGCATCACGACGCCGGCGCCCTGGGAGTTCGGATGATCAATGGCAGGGGGTACTATCTTCCTGAATCGAAAAGAGGTTTACCATCGCCATCGGTTTCGCTGTGGAAGATGAGTGGAATGGCTACCCGGTTTCCGCGGTCTAAGGTTTTCGCTGGTTATTACCTTGGGCACCTGAATGAAGATGAAACCCATATCATTGAAGTTATTTCAGGTGCATTTTTTTTTGCACGCAGGTCCACGCTTGAACTTTCAGGTGGATTTGACGAGCGATTCTTCATGTACGCCGAAGATATTGACCTGAGCATTCGGATTACAAAATCTGGTTTCAGCTGTTATTATTTTCCTGGCATCACCATCCTTCATTACAAAGGCAAGAGCACGATTATGGACAGTGACTATGTAAAACAGTTCTATTTCACAATGAGCCAGTTCTCGGAGAAATATGCAACCGGCGGTTTTTCAAAGTTGCTCCGCCCCGTTATTGAAATGGGTATCCGGATTAAAATGTGGCTGACACTGGGAAAAAAATTCGAAAAACAAAAAACGCCACCACAGATATTACGCCCGGGACCGGACGAATCCGTCAAATCGCTTATCGAGTACATGCAGCAAAATCCCGGTGTCGACTACCGTGTCAACCTTAAGCGTGACGAAAGCGATTCATGAAAGTTAATCCTTCCTGTTCCTCTTCCTGTTCCTGTTTCTGTTCCTGTTTCTCTTTCTCATTTTCCCATTCCTTCCAATTGTTTTTTCAGTCTGAACATCTCATCGCGTAACCTCGCCGCTTCCATGAAATCCAGATCGCGGGCGGCCTTTTCCATTTCTTTTTTGATTTTCGCAATACCCTTTTCCATCTGGGGTATGGTTACGTATTCCGCCTGCTCTTCAGCAACAAGTGTGAGTGGCGGTGCCTCCGCGTCCAGCGCCCTTGGGTTCTTCGGATCGTATCCTTTGATCTCCAGCACAGAAGACTGGGCGAAAACCTGCTCTTTGCTCTTTATAATTGTCCTGGGTGTAATACCATGCAACTGGTTGAATGTAATCTGTTTTTCCCGGCGCCTTGTTGTTTCATCAATGGTCTTCTGCATGCTATCGGTCATCTTGTCGGCATAGAAGATCACCAGTCCATCCACGTTCCTCGCCGCGCGGCCCGCGGTTTGTGTGAGTGACCGTTCATTTCTCAGGAACCCTTCTTTGTCGGCATCCAGAATCGCCACCAACGAAACTTCGGGAAGATCGAGTCCTTCCCTGAGCAGGTTCACGCCAACAAGTACATCGATAACACCTAGTCGAAGATCCCTCAGTATCTCAACTCTTTCCAGTGTGTCTACTTCGCTGTGTATGTATTTTGATTTAATGTTAATCCGGTGCAGGTACCTGTCCATTTCTTCCGCCATTCTTTTGGTTAGTGTGGTAACGAGCACCCGGTCACCCTTGGTGATGCGCTTGTCGATCTCGTCCAGCAGATCATCGATCTGGTTGACGCTTGGGCGGATCTCAATGGGCGGATCCAGCAGGCCCGTGGGTCTGACCACCTGTTCGATCACCACGCCTTCTGTTTTTTCCAACTCAAAGTCACCCGGGGTTGCGGACACAAATATTACCTGGTTGACCATACTTTCAAATTCATGAAAATTCAATGGCCTGTTGTCCAGCGCCGATGGCAAACGAAAACCATAATCCACCAGCACCAGTTTCCTGCTCCTGTCACCACCATACATGCCACTGACCTGTGGTATGGTTTGATGACTCTCATCTATCACGCAGAGAAAATCCTTGGGAAAATAATCCAGCAGGCAGAAGGGCCGGCTGCCCGGTCTTCTCCTGTCAAAAAACCTCGAATAGTTTTCAACACCGTTACAGAAGCCGAGTTCCCTGATCATCTCCACATCAAAATTCACGCGTTCGCTCAGCCTTTGTGCCTCTATGAATTTGCCCACCGATTTAAAATAGTCCACCTGTGCAGACATCTCGTCCTGGATTTCCCTGAGTATCTGCTGCATCATGTCTTTGGGCGCCAGGTATAGATTGGCGGGGAAAATGGCGGCATTGTCGAGTTTCATGATCCGTTTCCCATTCGAAGTATCGATGCTTTCTATTTCTTCTATCTCATCGCCGAAAAACGAAATTCGATAACCATAATCAAGATAGGGCAGGTTGATGTCCACGGTGTCACCCTGCACGCGGAAGGTGGCTCTTCCGAACTCTCCCTGGGTGCGCGTATACAATGAGTTCACCAGGCCATGCAGAAAACCCTGCCTCGAGATCACCTGTCCCGGCTGGATCCGGATAATGCTGTTCTCATATTCTGTTGGGTTACCAATACCATAAATGCAACTCACCGATGCCACGACTATGATATCCCTTCTTCCACTCAGCAATTGGGCTGTAGCCTGCAAACGAAGTTTGTCGAGCTCTTCATTGATCGACTGGTCCTTTTCGATATAAGTATCACTGACAGGCATGTAGGCTTCCGGCTGGTAATAATCGTAGTAGCTGACGAAATATCCAACCGCATTCTCAGGAAAGAACTGGCGGAACTCGCCATAGAGCTGGGCGACAAGTGTTTTGTTGTGGGTCAGCACAAGTGTTGGGCGTTGCACTTTCTGAATTACGTTGGCAATGGTAAAAGTTTTGCCCGAACCCGTTACGCCGAGCAAGGTCTGGTAGCGATCTCCCTCCAGCACGCCATTGGCAAGTTGTTCTATCGCCTGAGGCTGGTCGCCTGCAGGCTCGTATGTAGTGTGTAAATTGAACTGCATAAATTATTTATTCTTCCTCTTCGAATTTCTCACAGCTTCTTTGTTTTGCACCGACCTCTTGAAGGGATCCCAGGATAATTTCAATTTGCCATCGTCACCGGTTCGGGCGCGCAAACGCAAACTTAATCCTTTCTTGTTTTTTCCGCCCTCGCTGAGGTCGGTACCTTCCTGATTCCGGGTTAGATTTCGGACCGGCAGCCGGATACTCATATCCGTGCCGGTTTTTACGTCATAAACACCCTCAACAAAAAGCGTCATTGCCGTAGACCTTATCTCCATCTGGTTGATGATAAAGGTGGTGCCCTTGAGTTCGAGCCTGTTCTTCAGATCCGCAAAGCTGATCTCCTCAAAGTTCTGTTTCTTGAAAACCTTTTCTCCTACCTTCAAAATAGGCTCAAAATGGTTCAACTCGCCGTTCTGTAATAGGAAATCTATGGTACCCCTCGAACTGCTGGTGACCATCTTGGCCTTGTCGGAAATAGATGAAGTCAGGTTGATATTTGCCGACAGGGTACCCTTGAGGTTCTTATCCGTGATGGCATCCTGCCCGAAATTGTCAAAGGCCGCAAACAGAAGCGGGATATTCATGTTGGTCATCCTGGTCTGGAGGGTCAAGGGGTTGTCGGCTGGTTTGTTCTCCAAAGTGCCTGTGATGTCCATCGAACCGCCGGCATGATTGAAATGTGCATTTTGCAGTTCCAGCATCGACTTCTTCAATACTACCCCGCCTTTAACATTAGTGGCCCTGAATTTTTTATACGTCATCAACGGAGCAGAAAGGCTGACAAAAACGTTGCCTTCCCGGAACACCTTGTCGATCCGGTCCGAAGCCTTGCTGAATTCCCCTTTTTTGGGCGTCGGGGTTTTCTTGCCCTCGTTCACCGGTGTGAGAAAGGTGGTAAAATCCTCCAACCTGATCTCGCGGGAATTGATGTTCCATTTGGTTTCCAGCTTTTCAGGGCTCGTGATCAACATGGTCAGAAAGTTGTTCGCATAACCGGTAATTTGAATCGGGGTTTTACCTATCATAGCGGTCACCTTATCAACCGACAGGTTACGGCCTTCGAATACGAGAGAGCCGTTGAAGTCTGACATAAGGAAGTTTCGCGGGAGATATTTCACTTCTGCTCCGATGATCTTCACTTCGCCGTTTATGTTGGGTGCCCCGGGTGCGTTTGCATCAACCGGACCTTTGTACTTCACGTTAATCAAGGTTTTGCCCTTTTGAAACTGAAAGGTGGTGCTGCCTGATACATTGTTTATCGTCTTCATGTCCACCTCTGATCGGATATCACATTCCAACTGGGGGGTGTCAAAATTGGATATCCTGACCTCCCGGGATTTGAATGGTATCCCCGACCAGGTGGCTGAGAAATCCGTAAACTGAAGCAGGGAATTCTTGTTGACCCTTTCCTTTCCCTTCTCCATTTCATTGGTGAAAAAAGCTTTGAAGCCGCAGTTTGTGAAGGCCCCCTGTGGCGCATTGATCTCACTGCCGGCAACGGTGGCCCTTAGCTCCACTCTGGGTTCACTTTTAAAAACGGTTTGCCCCTCAATGATCACGTCAATATCCATTGGCTCGCTGATACTATATTTATTGAGTTTTTGACGGATATGGTCATTGACCACCGCCAGTCCGCTGTCGTAGAGAAGTTTCCGGGTGTTGATCTGCAGTCTGAACTCAGGCGACTCGCGTTCCGTTTCAAAGAAGCCATTGAAGGTATACCGATGATCGTCAATATCCAGTTTGACGTTGTTGAGAACCAGGTTTTTATTTGTCTTGTCCAGAACGAGAATGATCTTTCCCCGGACTGGCTTGTCCCTGGCAAAACTGCCTTTTCTTGTGTCGAATTCAAGGTGGCGGATCTGAATTTTTGTGTCAATTTTCAGCACACTTTCCCTTTCTCCATCCTTCACCGAACAAACCAGGTCATTAATCTGCCCCTGATAAAATTTTCTTTTTGCAGCATTGACATGCGTGAACAGGATATTTTGCAGGACAATATCCGGAGGAGACGATGGCTTTCCAGAGCCGGTGTCTCGTTTTTTGTCTGATTTGAGGACATAGAGATTAGAGTATCCTGCCGAGTCAACGATCAGGTTGATACTGCCATTGCGGACGATGACCCTGCCGAGAGCGGGTTCTCCCTTAACCAGGGCCAGAAGACTGAGTTTAAGGTATATGTCCGAGGCTTTGAGGAGATCCTGGTGATGACGACTGTAAAGGCTGTCGCGCAGCACGATCTCCTCGAGCTGGAGCGACACTATGGGGAAAGTGCGGAAAAGACTCACCGAAACAGATTCGATCTTGGTCTCACCCCGGGTTTTTTGAGTTATGGCTGTTGATATTGTACTGATCAGTTTCTCCTCATTCAGTGACACATACACCAGCAGGCCGACCCAAAGCACCACTATGATTCCAAGTATCCATAGCAGGGACTTCAGACCAAATCGCAATACTTTTTTCACCTAATCCTCCCTTTTGTATAATAATGTAGTTAAAGCCTAGGTCTCGATTTTTCTTTTCAGGTAACTGCTATAGTCCGGAACCGCCAGTTCATAATCCACCATCATCAAGGGGGAAGTCAGCACAAAATCGGCCGTTGCCCTGTCACATGCAACAATACAATTCCAGGCAATCGCCACCCTCAGGAGGGCTCTTACGTCACTGTCGTGTGGTTGTGCTTCCATCGGATCCCAGAAAAAGATAAGGATGTCGATAAACCCTTCCGCGATCATGGAGCCGACCTGTTGATCACCACCAATCGGCCCGCTTAATAATTTGGATACCGGCCGGTCAAGTTGTTCCTCCAGCAGTCTCCCCGTTGTACCAGTAGCATAAAGTTCATGCCGCTGTAGCACCGTCTTGTTGAATTCAACCCACTCAATCAAATCCTTTTTCTTTCTGTCGTGCGCCACCAGGGCGATCCGCTTTCTGGAAAGTATCTTTCTGGTTTGGATCATGCGAAGCTTTTTTGGAATTTATACCACGAATAAGTTATGTTTTTTTGAGTTTTTTTAACGATAAAAAAATAATTTTCAACACTATAGAGAGTTTTCCACATTGAGGCCATAGCTTTGTGAACAACTTATTCCGACTCTACCCATTAGATTCTATGTTGAAATTATTGCTTTGTGCATACGGAAGCCTGTTTTCCGTATTAAGCCTTGCACAGGATTCCGGAACCAGCGAATCAAAACCCTCTGAAATGGTGCTTGAAGACCCGGCCCGGTTATTATTCGATTTTACTGCCGTTTTTCAGAAGAACGGCAAGGCCATGCTTACCTGGAAGGTGAAGGGTAAACTCCCCGATTTTTTTACAGTGGAACGCAGTGATGGAAGTGACCGCTTTGAAGTAAAAGCAGTGCTGAACAACCTGTCCGGAACTATATTTCAATGGTCAGATGATTCACCCCACAAGGGAAAGAACGAATACAGGATTAGATATGGTTTCAAAGCCGGGGATCTGAGGTATTCGAAAACCGTTTCATTCGTACTTACCGGCGGGCAAAACCTGAAGTTTTATCCCAATCCGGTTGACCATATACTTATTATACGATCGGAGCAGCCCGTGGATGTACGGATATCCGACGGTACCGGTAAACCGAGGATTTCAGTGCAGAACGTCCAGGGACTTAACACCCTCAATGTTTCCGACCTCGAAAAGGGTGTGTACCTCTTACGTTTTAGTAACAAATTGACTAACGTTATCTCCCAGGAAAAGCTAATTAAAAACTAATCGCGTAAAAGTACTCGAGATTCATTCCGAGTTGGGTATGTGATATTAACCCATTATTTTTACAGCGGTTTTTCATAGGATATTGGATTTTAAAAACGGGGTTGAATTTTTATTCTGACCCCTTTTTTATGTCCGTTATCGGAAGCACGGTGTATACATTATCCCAGGCCATGCTCAATCCCACCTCTTTTTCCGAAGTCTCAAATTTCATGGTAAACACTTCATATCGGCTATTGGTCAACGTTACTGGCACGTCAAATCGATAAATATCCAGCCTTGGGTTGATCCTTAGTCCCCAGGTATACAGATCGCCGTTGAATACAACCGTCCACCTGTTTTCATAAGGCACACAATAGAGCAGGTATCTGCCTCTTTTGACTTTCTGTCCCAGGATGCTTACATCCCGAAACAATTCAATCTCCGTTCCTTCATTTGCACCGAGTCTCCACGGCTTTCCATATTTAACCACACCGCCGAAAATGATCCTGCCGTCCTTGTCTGGCCTGCTGTAGATCACTCTGGCAATCGGCTGGCTGTGCAGTTTGCCGGACATTTTTAGTATGGGATAATCAACGGGATAATAAATCATATCCATGGGAGATTTATCAAGCAGGGGATTGCGGTTCTGGACTGGCAGGGGAGAATTTGAGCTGTCCGCCGGCGCTGGTTTCAAGGTTGAATCAGTTCGACCACATGCGACTGTGAGTGCAAGACATAACACGGCCATGTAAATTGGCCTGTTGGTTGGTAACATTCAGTGAATATCTGAATATTTTCTCAGAGAGAAATTGTACAGCTCGGGAAAAAAAAGTTGGAAATCATCATTTAACTGATCATAATGTTTTCGTAATAACTGGTATGCGGTAGCGCTGTCGGAGATATAAGCCGCCCGGTGTACAAGACCTGCGAAACTATGTTTTATGCCGTCATCATACTGATAGTTGAAAAGCCAGTTATCCCTGATCATATATGGCAGCATCCTGGCAAAACCGACCGGCAACAGATCGATCTGGTTCTGGAGTAGCCTGTAGACCCCGTCAGTAAATTCCTGGAACTGTCCCTCCACTGCAAGTTGGCGGGCAAGGAAATGGTCATAGACCACGTCGATGAATGCAGAGCAATACAACCCGTAATGTGGCCGATAGATATCCGCCGACCCCTTGGATATCGGGTGAATGTCGGTAAACCGGTCAATTTCCCGGTGAAAATCTATACCTGCGAGAATTCTTGGGGGGTAATCAAATTTCTTTTTTCCCTTGATAAAGTCGCTGATCATATTTCCGGCAAGGACTTCAGGGTCGCCAAACGACAGGTAAGCATGCGCGAGGTAATTCACTAAAACAAATTACAAAAAAACCCGGGTGGGGGTGTAACATTTATTCATGAGTTGCGTCTGATGGATATAACGCGTTGAAAAAATCAAAACGAAAATTATAAAAAACATCACAATGAAAAAGGTTTTAGTTGCTCTCTCTTTATTGATCGCTGTCGTGGCAGGATCATCATTTACCACTGCACCCGAATCGGTTAACAGAAATGTCCTCACCGCATTTAACAATTCATATGAAAACGCAAAAGACGTAAGCTGGGATGTAAAAAAAGATTTCGTGAAAGCGACCTTCTCGATCGAAGGGAAAGTATTCTATGCCTATTACAGGCAAACAGGCGAAAAGATCGCTACCACCAGGAACATGAACATTGAAGAACTTACCGCCTCCCTACGTAATGAACTCAGGACTAAATACGAAAAGAATTTATGGCTCACCCAGCTTTTTGAAGTCGTTTCCGAACAGGAGAATGCTTATTACGCATCACTTACCGATGGCGACAAAACCATTGTTTACAAGACCGATGGCATAAGCAGCTGGAAAGAATTCAGTCGTAAAAAAATCACCGAATAATCCGTCCCGCACATATCGCAGTTTGAATGTTTAATGCAATTGGAGAAATCCAATTGCATTAACTTTGGTGGCACAACCAGGGATATGAACAAAGGGCCAGTATCTGCATTTATCCAACATCATTATCGTCATTTTAATTCAGCTGCCCTGGTAGATGCCGCCAGGGGTTATGAAGCTCATCTTGTGGATGGGGGAAAAATGATGATCACACTTGCCGGGGCCATGAGTACGGCTGAGCTTGGGGTGTCACTTGCGGAAATGATCAGGCAGGACAAGGTGCAGATCATCTCCTGTACCGGCGCCAATCTTGAAGAGGATATCATGAACCTGGTCGCGCATTCACACTATCGCCGCATTCCTGAATACCGCGACCTGACTCCGCAACAGGAATGGGAGTTGCTGGAGAAAGGCCTCAACCGTGTTACCGACACCTGCATACCTGAAGAACAAGCCTTCCGCACCATCCAGCAACACATCTACCGGATATGGAAAGATGCTGATGATAAAGGTGAACGCTATTTTCCGCATGAGTACATGTACAAACTGCTCAACAGCGCCGTCATGAAAGACAGCTACGAGATTGACATCAAAGACAGCTGGATGATCGCCGCAGCGGAAAAAAACCTTCCGATCATTGTCGGAGGATGGGAAGACAGCACGATGGGGAATATATTTGCCTCCTACATTATCAAGGGCCAGCTGAAGGCTTCCACGATGAAGAGCGGCATTGAATACATGGTATGGCTATCTGAATGGTACAGGAAAAATTCAGCGGGCAAGGGTGTTGGCTTTTTCCAGATCGGTGGCGGCATTGCCGGCGACTTTCCGATCTGCGTAGTGCCAATGATGTACCAGGATCTTGAATGGCACGATGTTCCATTCTGGAATTATTTCTGCCAGATCTCCGACTCAACAACTTCTTTTGGATCTTATTCCGGCGCAGTTCCCAATGAAAAAATAACCTGGGGGAAACTGGACATAAAAACACCCAAATACATTATTGAAAGCGACGCCACCATCGTAGCTCCACTCATGTTTGCGTATATCCTTGGCTGGTAGTTAGCAGGCGATCTTGTCCACCCTGTTCTGGTGGCGGCCTCCTTCAAATTCGGTGTGAAGAAATACATCAACCATTTCTTTTGCCTTCGCCAGGTCAACAAAACGGCCAGGAATACAAATAATGTTCGCGTTGTTGTGCAAACGTGCCAGTCGAGCGATTTCGGGTTCCCAGCAAAGCGCTGCCCGTATACCCTGATGCTTATTGGCGGTGATTGAAACTCCATTGCCGCTCCCGCAGATCAGAATGCCCAATGACACTTCTCTTTTTTCCACAGCATAGGCCACGGGGTGCGCAAAGTCCGGATAGTCCACAGACACATTCTCATACAGGCCCATGTCCTTGACCTGGAACCCCTTCTCTTCGAGAAAATTCACGAGTTCAGCCTTATATTCGAACCCCGCATGATCGCTCCCAATGGCTAAGGGTTGTGCATTTTCTGGCATATAGAATTAGTTTTGACGGCCCCGGGAGGCTATCTCAAAATCGAAGGTAAGTTTTTTACGAATTCATTTTAGCTTGTTCAGCCTTGTACACTCTCTTGGAAAGAAGGATACTGAATTCATAAAGCAACATAAGTGGAATGGTTACGATCAGCTGGCTCATCCAGTCGGGCGACGGAGTGATCACGGCTGCAATGACCAGAATAGCCACGAAGGCATACTTACGATAAGTTTTCAGAAACATTGGCGTTACGAGTCCGATCCTTGTGAGCACATAAGTGACGACCGGCAACTGGAAAGCAAGAGCGGAGCCAAATGTGATGTCGACAAGATTTTCTACGTAATCCGAGAGCATGGGCCTGGTTTCCAGCATTTGCATGTTTCCCATGTGGTAGTTGCCTAGAAAGCTGAAAGTAAAGGGTGCCAGCAGGTAATATCCGAATGCTGCGCCCGCAAAGAAGAAAACGGATACAAAGAATATCGAAAATCTGGTAGTGCTCAATTCTTTGGCAGTGAGGGCCGGACTGATGAACCGCCAAACCTCCCAAAACAGGTAGGGGAAGGAAAGAATGATCCCGGACACAAAGGCGATGGAAATGCTCGACATGAACTGAGACCCGAAGGTCGTGGCCTGGAGCTTTGTCTGCACGATAGGAACACAGAGGCTGTCTCCCAGATACGCCCAATGGCTGAACCGGCAGAGCGCATTATAGCTCACAAAATCAGGGCGGATCGGGCCCAGGATGACGGTGTCAAAAAACCAGTCCATGTTCACGAAGATCAATATGGCAAAGACGATAATGGCGATCAGCATCCGCACGATGTGCCAGCGCAACTCTTCAAGGTGATCCACGAAGGCCATTTCCCTGTCCTGGCTGCGTTTATTTAAAAAAGATAATGCCATTTTTGTTTCTCTATGTTACGCTGAGAGGCGCAAATTTAAGGGTTAAGGAGTTTCTAATTACTGAAGGATTTTGAGTCGGACCATTTCAATCCTGGTGTCGCTGACGTGGAGAATTTCAAATTCATAATCATTGATGATGATCCTTTCTTTCAACTTGGGGATGGCTTCATACTGGTGAATAATAAAACCCGACAGGGTTTCTGATGAATCATCAGGAAATTCGAGGCCGTATTTTTCTTTAAGGCGGTCGAGTTCCAGTCTTCCCGAGAGAATGTATTCTTCATCTGAGATTTTTTTCTCTTCAAATTCTTCGACATCATATTCGTCCTTTATTTCTCCGAAAATCTCTTCGAGCATGTCTTCCATCGTCACAATTCCTGAAGTGCCTCCAAATTCGTCCACCACCCAGGCTATGCTTTTCCTTTCCTTGGAGAACTTGGTGATCAGGTCGGTGGCGCTCATACTTTCAGGGATCGCCGGTATCGGCAGCAGGATCTCCTTGATCGTTTTTGGGTGCCTGAACAGATCCAATTGGTGCACATAGCCTACGATCTGGTCGATATTGCCATCATAGACAAGCAGTTTGCTGAGCCTTGTGTCAATAAATCTTTTACGCAGCTTTTCAACGCTGGTGTTCAGCTGCACTCCCTCGATCTCCTTACGCGGGATCAGGCATTCCCTCACTTTTACCTTGTGCAGCGAGAGAGCCGCTTCAAAAAGATCCGTATTCATGTCGTGGCCTTCATCGCTAAGTTCCCTGGTCTGCTGATAAAAATGATCGACGTCGGCACGGAAGAAAGCCTGTTTCCGTTTGTCGATTCGCATGTCAAATATTATGGTAAGTATCCATTGTGATACCCGCACTAAAGCAGCGGCAATGGGGTAGAATATGTTGTGGCTGAGTCCCAGAAGCCCTGACTTCGCGAAAAAATCCAACAGCGTATCGCTCTTGGTGCGGAAAAGTGCTTTTGGAATGAACTCCCCCAGGATGATGACAATCACGAGCGAGAAAATAATTTCTGTGAACAGGCGTGCCGGAAGGATGAAAGACCTGGTAATTCCTATCTGATTCAGCAGGAGGTTGCTGTAGGTGCTGAGCAGGAGGATGAAAATGACCAGGAACAGGTTGAAGCCAACCAGAACGGTTCCAATAAAACGACTTGGATCTTCGGCCAGTTTTGCAAGCAGAATCCCGCTTTTGGAACCTTGCTTCTTTTTTAATTCAATGCCAAGTCTGTTGGCGTTAGCGAATGCCACTTCAATTCCTGAATAAAATGCCAGGAGGAGGACTGCCAGGCAGATGGCAATGATTACTAAAACATCCATAGTGTAAGGTAACTACGAAAATGAGAAGAAAAAAGTGTCGCTTGAACCCAACTCTTTTCCAGAACGGTTAGTTTTCAGGTTTTTCTATAGCTGGAAGCAGAAAATTTCTGACAATTTCACCGGCTTCTCTTCTGGCAGTTTCGAGGTTTTGGTTAACGATGGTGTGGGTAAAGGAATTTTTGAAACTGATCTCATAGGCTGCTTTGTTGATCCTTGCCTGGAGAGACTCCTTTGTTTCTGTGCCCCTTGTCTGCAGCCTTCGCTGGAGCTCGTTGATGGACGGAGGTTCAATGAATATAGACAGGGTCTTGTTTGGGAACTGCTGCTGAACGTGGATCGCTCCTTTCACATCGATATCCAGCACCGGCACTTTCTGATTCTTCCAAATTCTTTCCATTTCCGATTTCAGGGTGCCATAATATTTCCCTTCATACACCATTTCCCATTCGATGAATTCATTCTGCTGGATCCTGGTTTTAAATTCTTCCAGGCTCATAAAATAATAGTCTACGCCGTCCACCTCGCTGTCACGGGATTCCCGGGTGGTAGCCGAAACCGAAAAGGTCAGTTGGTTAAACTGCTGGATCAGGTGCGTGGTCACTGAGGTCTTTCCTGCCCCGGAGGGTGCAGTGATAATGAGAATCTTCTCGGTAAATCTATCCATTAACAGGGCCATTGTGAATTCGGTGATTATTCATGAGCCGGATCTTCTGATCTCGGCGCCAAGATTTCGCAGACGTTCGTCGATATATTGATAACCCCTGTCGATCTGTTCGATGTTCTGGATAATGCTGGTGCCTTCTGCGCCGAGGGCGGCGATGAGCAGGGCCACACCAGCCCTTATGTCAGGGCTGCTCATGGTGATGCCGCGGAGACTATGCATCCTGCCCAGCCCGATGACTGCGGCCCTGTGAGGGTCACAGAGGATGATCTGGGCGCCCATCTCCATTAGTTTGTCGACGAAAAACAACCTGCTTTCGAACATTTTCTGATGGATCAGCACTGAACCTCTTGCCTGCGTAGCCACCACCAGCACGATGCTCAACAGGTCGGGTGTAAAACCTGGCCACGGGTGGTCGTAAATGGTAAGGATGGAACCATCGAGGAAGCTCTGGATCTCGTAGCTGTCCTGTTCCGGAATAAAAATATCATCACCTCTGAATTCCATCTGAATGCCCAGTTGTCTGAATTTCTCGGGTATCTGTCCAAGGTCACTGATGCCGGCATTCTTGATGGTGATCTCTCCCCTGGTCATTGCGGCCATGCCGATAAAGGATCCCACTTCGATCATATCGGGCAGGAGTCGATGGGTGGTGCCTCCCAGGCTTTCCACCCCTTCGATGCTAAGGAGATTACTGCCGATGCCACTGATCTTAGCGCCCATTCTGTTGAGCATCTTGCATAGTTGCTGAACATAGGGCTCACAGGCGGCGTTGTAGATTGTGGTTAAACCCCTGGCTAACACCGCAGCCATTAGAATATTTGCAGTGCCGGTGACCGAAGGTTCGTCCAAAAGCAACTGAGTGGCTGTGAGACTGTCTGCGGAAAGGTGGAAAAATCCATCATCGTTGTTGTAGGAGAACCTGGCGCCGAGTTTTTCAAATCCGATAATATGGGTGTCCAGTCTTCTTCTACCTATCTTGTCACCACCTGGTTTTGGAATGAAGGATTTCTTAAATCTTGCCAGCAAAGGACCCGCCATCATCACCGAGCCCCTCAGTTTTCCACTTTTGTTCCTGAATGCTTCGCTTTCGAGAAAGGAGAGGTTCACATCATCGGCCTGAAAAACGCAGGTGTCTCTCGCCGATCTTTCTGTTTTCACTCCGATATCTGATAACAGCTCGATAAGCAGGTTCACGTCAATAATGTCGGGGATATTACTTATCGTGACCTTCTCGTCGGTCAGCAAGACCGCGCTGATCACCTGCAGTGCCTCGTTCTTGGCGCCCTGTGGGGTGATCTCTCCCTTTAGTTTCTTCCCTCCTGTTACCTCAAAGGATCGCATGTGCCGGTTTTTAAGAGTTCCTGTATGTGAAATAAAAACCCTGACAGTGAATTGCTGTCAGGGCTTGTAATTTAGTTTCTTTCCCGGCGTGGAGAAATTATTTGAATCTTTTCTTATTGTTATTTCCAAATTTTCCTCCGCCACCACCAGAGCGGTCATTCCTGTCATTCCGATCGTTACGGTCGTTGCGATCATTTCGGTCGTTCCGCCCGCGTGGCTGAAATTTTGGATTGCGCTTGTTGCGGAAATCGTTGAAGTTTCTTCTTTCGTTGTTGTTGCCTTCGTTTGTTCTCGGCGTTCTCACGAACGGCGTGTTGGTGAAGGCAAGCTGGCCATCGGTGATGCTCGACAATTCACTCTGGATGGCATCGTCGTGAACCTGTTCCTTATGCCAGTTGGTATAGGCCAGTTTCATATAGTAGGCAACTGCGTTGGCAAATCCCTGTTTCTTTTCAGGGTTTTCTTCTTTCAGGGCCTTATTGATGACTATTTCAAGATTTTTGCCCAGGTGCGCAAATTTCGGGTAACGCTTAGGGTAAGGAAGCGGTTTCGGCTTTGACCTCAGGCTCTCTCTCGTCGGAATCGGATATGGGGATTCCACATCGAGCTTGAAATCAGAGATCAGAAACAGATGATCCCAGAGCTTATGTCTGAAGTCTTCAACATTTTTCAGGTGCGGGTTGAGAAAACCCATCAGTTCAATTACTGCGTATGCGTTTTTCTGGCGTAACTCTTTGTCTTCAATGGTCAGGAGGTACTCGATCATTTTCTGAATATGCCTTCCATACTCACGCATGACCAACTGGTTCCTGCCAGTGTTGTATTCCATGTCCTCAAGATTGTACATTGGACAAAAATAAGCTTTTGACGTATAATACAGTATTTTCCTGCTTCTTATCTAGCAAACAACACCTTGCCGGAATACACCTTATTTGATGCCTCATGACGTGCCCTGATGTAATAAAAGCCAGCCTGTGGTGTGTTAACCACGTTCATCTGCAGGGAGGTGTTGTTCCTGGCAAATATCTTATTTGTCTGCAGTACCTGGCCGGTAAGACTGATCAGTTCAACCGTAAGGTCGCCGGTAACAGGCTCATTAAGTTCCATATTGATCGTCCTGACGACAGGATTTGGGTAGATCCTGAGGTCGGTGGCGGAGCCGTCCGGGTTGAGCGTTTTTATCTCTGAGTATCTGATTGCTGTTCCGCTTCCGTGTTTGATCCTGAAGTATGACTTCCGACTAGCAGGTTTATCAGGGTGGTACTGATACTCGTATTTTGTTTCAGTACCAGAAGCAGATCCAGTTGAAGTGCTTCCGACGTTTTCGAACGTGGTTGCGTCTTCGCTGACTTGGATTTCATAGTTATTGATTTTGGACTCGTTTAGGGCGATCCATGATAACGAAACTTCGTCCCCGCTTATTTTCCGGACCTGAAAATTCCTGATATTGCTTTTCAGGATGATGTTCGAGCAATAGGAATAAGTGAGCTGGAAATCGAGGACGTTCTTGGAAGAAACGCCGAGAAGATAGTAGTCACTGCCAAGCGCATAGGGGGTTACAGCAGACTTATATAAAAAATCCACCGTTCCTGCGCCGAGGTAATTCACCGTATTCGTGGTGTTGAGCTGGTAAAGCACTTTATTGTAGACGGTGTCGGGGCCGATAGACACATAGTCGGGACCCTGGTAGCCGCCGTCGCTGGCGCCCAGGGAATAGGGCCCATACGATTTGTTGACGGCTCCAACGATCGGGGTGGCGATGCCTGGTCCGGTAAAGGTGTCTTTGCGGTTGTAATAGGCCGTGTAATTCACGGCGAAAAGTTCGTCGTTCTCGAGTGCCAGCTTTACCACACTTGTCAGGTAAATCCTGGCATTCACACAGACCAGCATCCCCGTGGCTGGGTTGAACTGTGGCATGGTGATTAGCTTGGTGCTGTTACTGGAGAAGGTGATGGAAGTGCTCCTGATTTCTGTAAGAGCAGGGGAACCATCGGAGCAGGTACATTGTGCCTGGGATATATTTGGATGAAATAAAAAAAGAACGAAAAGTACCGGGTACAAAAAAGTGTTAGGGTAGCATTGGTTCATAGGTGCTGATTTAGGTCTGGGATCTGGATTCGGTCAATTCAAAAATACGCCGGTATCTGCTGGTCTGCAAAGGACTATTACTGCCTGTTTACAGGTACATTCACATGTGCTGAAGCATTGGTATTTTATGCAGTTCCGGTCTCAGTTCCTTTACTGTGCTGAACCTAAAGGCATTACCTTTGCGGCAATAATTAATCAGATGGAGTCAATCATAAACATAAATGTTTCCCTGGATGGGAACCGGATGCCAGAGAAGATCACCTGGTCGGCAAGCGACAGCACAGCAGATGAAAAAAGAGAGGCCAAGGCAATGCTTCTTGGGTTTTGGGATGGAGGCGACAAGTCCGCACTGAGGATTGACCTTTGGACCAAAGACATGATGATCGATGAGATGGCGGACTTCTTCTACCAGACCATGATGTCGATGGCGGACAGTTACCACAGGGCGACCAGGCAACCGGAGCTGGTAGAAGATATGAAAAGATTCGCGCAGGAGTTTCACACCAGATTCCAGGAAACTCAGCTAAAAGCAAACAAAGCATAATCATAGCATATGGGTCTTGAACAAAAAATTATGGGCGAGCTGAAGACTGCGATGCTGGCCAAAGATGAAAAGACAGTCAGGAGCCTGCGGGCGATCAAGGCCGGTATCATCCTAGCGAAAACATCCGAAGGTGCTGGAGGGGAGATCTCTGAAGCCGAAGAAATCAAAATGCTACAGAAGCTCGTCAAGCAAAGGAAAGATTCCCTGGAGATCTTCACGAATCAGAACAGGCCCGAACTGGCCGCGAGGGAACAGGAAGAAATTGAGGTGATTGAAAGATTCCTCCCAAAGCAACTGAGTCCGGACGAACTGCGCGCAGAGATTTCAAAGATCATCAGTGAAACGGGCGCTACTGGTCCGGCCGAAATGGGCAAGGTGATCGGTGAAGCTAATAAAAGACTTGCGGGGAAGGCTGAAGGGAAAAATATCAGTTTAACGGTCAAGGAACTATTATCAAAATAATCGGCCTCCACTATCGATGACCATCGACTTTCTATTTCTCTTAGCCATGCTGGGAGCCGTTTTCCAGGGATTCCGCAAAGGGCTGATCATCGCTGTGTTCTCAGTAGTTGGCTGGATAGCCGGTCTCTATGCCGCCCTGAAATTTTCAGGGACTGTAGCAAGCTATTTTCAGAGTTCGGTAAACTTCAGCCCGAGATGGATGTCCGTCATCGCCTTTGCGCTGGTTTTTTTGATTGTAATGCTCCTGGTGAGGATGGGCGCCGTCCTCATCCAGAAAACCGTTGAACTGGCATTGCTGGGTTGGGCAAACAGGCTAGGGGGAATTTTTTTTTACGTATTTTTATACACGTTTATTTTAAGTGTGCTTTTGAATTTTGCAGAAAGGGTTCGATTGCTAAGCGAGGAAACCATCTCCTCTTCAAGGGTTTATCCCTTTATCAAACCTGCGGCGCACATCATCCAACTACCTTTTTTACGCTAAAACGCCTATTTTAGCTATTAATTGACGAAAGAAGAAAGACTGAAAGATGGATTACGATATCAAACAGGTTGAAAAATTCAAATTCATTGAGGTAGGTACGGGGGAACCCCTTGTGCTCCTTCATGGTTTGTTCGGGGCGCTAAGCAATTTTACCGATCTGATTGAATATTTCAGGCACCATAACAAAGTAGTTGTGCCCATGCTTCCACTTTTTGAACTCGACCTTCTTCATACCACGGTCGGTGGACTGGAAAAGTTCGTTTACAAATTCATCGAAGCGCGCGACTACCGCGACATCCATATGCTTGGGAACTCTTTGGGCGGTCATGTTGCCCTCCTGCACGTGCTTAAGCACCCGGAGAGAATCAAATCAGTCATTCTCACCGGCAGCTCGGGTCTGTTTGAAAGCGGGATGGGCGACAGTTATCCAAAACGTGGAGACTACGAATACATAAAGAAGAAGACCGAACTTACCTTTTACGATCCTGCCACCGCAAGCAAGGACCTAATCGACGAAGTGTATGACACAGTGAATAACAGGTTGAAAGCGATCAAGATCATTGCCCTGGCAAAAAGTGCGATCCGCAATAATCTTGGTGACGAGATAAGCCAGATTAAAAAACCCACCCTCCTGATCTGGGGAAATAACGATGCAATCACGCCTCCATTTGTCGGTAAGGAATTTCATAAGCTGATCACGACCAGCGAACTGCACTTCGTGGATAAGTGCGGGCACGCTCCAATGATGGAAAGGCCCGGAGAATTCAATGCAATTCTGCATAAATTTCTGACAAAATTAAATACTCCTGCAGCGGTAGCCTGAACTGTGCCGTCTGATTCTGGAATTTTTACGTACTTTATAGGAAGAGATATGTTAAACAGACAACTTATATCCACTTCCCTTCCAACGTTGAAACCAGACGATCTGGTTTCCAAGGCTATTGACCTCATGGCCGAGTTCTATGTCAGGCACCTGCCTGTGCTGGAAGATGAGAAGTTTACAGGACTGGTATTTGAAGATGACCTGATGAATGCCGATGAGAATGCCAACATTCAAAGTATCGCCGATCATTTCTCTAAAGTGGCGGTGCATGGTGAAATGCATTTCTTTGATGCCGTTCAAACGGCTACAGACTATCACCTTTCACTGATCCCGGTGGTGGAAAAGGACAATGAATTCGCCGGAGTAATTCTGGCAACTGACCTTTTGCGCCAGCTTAGCAGCATCACCGGAGCCGGAGATCCAGGAGGGCTGCTGGTGCTTGAAATGGACCAGCGGAACTTTTCTTTCTCCGAGATCAACAAACTGATCGAAACAAATGACGCCCAGATCACCCAGCTCAATACTTCCTGGGACCCCGAATCAGCTTCCTTCCTCGTAACTATCCGAATCAACAAGTTTGAGATCTCAGATATCGTTGCTACTTTTCAGCGTTATGACTATCAGGTGAAATATTATTTTGGAGAAGAATTATACGAAAACGAGCTGAAAGACAACTACGACCACTTGATGAACTACCTGAGTATCTGATCCGTTACACAAAAAAGTATTACAGGCTTCCTTGTGGTGACTGAGTGCATGCCATTTGAAAACATATATCAATGCCTGATCAGGACGCTGACCTGCTGTTGTTTCAGCCTGCAACTCTGTGCCCAAACAGGCAAATCCGCCTCGGGCACCCTCAACATACCCACCTTTCCCGACCATTCATCACTGCGGCCAGATATCGCTTCTCCCCGCGAAGACACCCTGACACCTGTAGTGTTCAGTGAACGCCCGGCCTTTGTGATCGGTGAGATCATTGTGACCGGCAACAAAAAAACAAAAGATTATGTGATCGAAAGGGAGCTTCCTTTTAAAACCGGTGACTCGGTTAACCTCACAGAACTGGTGAAACAGTTCGAGATCGCCAGACAGCAGCTCATCAACACCAAGCTTTTTATTGAAGCCATAGTGGCCCTCAGCGCATTCAGGGGTTACACCGTTGACATACTTATCGACGTAAAAGAAAGGTGGTACCTGTTTCCTTTGCCTTATTTAAAACCCATAGATCGCAACCTGACCGAATGGGCCAAACAGGGCTATGGCACCGACAGACTGAATTATGGATTCAAATTCTCCCAATACAATTTCTCCGGCAGAAATGACCGCCTCAGGTTGTGGCTGGTCACCGGCTACACCAAACAAATCCAGTTTCAATATGACCAGCCGTATGCCGACAGGACTTTGAAACATGGTTACAAACTGGGCGTCTCCTATTCGGCAAATAAGGAAGTGAATTATGCGACGGTTAACAATCAGCAGCAATTTTCCGACAGTTTTTCGGGGATCACCAAATGGTCAGGCAATGTGGAATACAATTACCGGCCGGGCCTTAGAACCTTTCATGCGCTCAGATTCGGATTTACCAGGATGATCATTGACGAAAAGATCGCGCAACTCAATCCAAAATACTACCACGAAGGAGTAAATAAAATTGACATCCCGGAGATTTCCTACACCCTGAATCATTACAACGTAGATTATATTCCCTACCCCCTGAAAGGCTGGATGGGAGAAGCTTCCCTCCTCAGAAAAGGGATTCATCCCTATTCGGAAATGTGGCAGCTCGGCGCCAAATACAACGTATCCTTTCCCCTGGGAAACAAATTCTACTTCAACTGGCAGGCGCAGGGAATGCTCAGGCTCCCATTTGATCAGCCATTTTACAACACCCAGCTTTTTGGGTACGGCGACTTCTATTTGCGCGGACTGGAAAAATATGTGGTAGACGGAGTGGCTGGCGCGATGGGAAGACAAACCCTGAGAAAACAATTGTTTGACTTCAGCCTTCCGACCTTTCTTGGTTCAAAGGCGCATGCCAGGATACCCATCAGGATCTTCGCCAAGATCTTCACCGACGCCGGGTATTCATTGAATAAAAGCGCCCGCGAAAACTCACTGGTCAACCAGATGATGTACACCGCCGGCGGAGGCCTGGACCTGATCAGTTTTTACGATTTTACCCTCAGGGTCGACTACAGCTTTAATCAGTTAGGACAAAACGGTCTATTTTTACATCTCAAAAATGATTTTTAGCAGAAATAATGAAGGTAGCGATCTATAGCAGGGTAATCGACTTTGACCAGCAGGGAGATGTTCAGCAACTTTTTGATGAGCTGGCCCGCAACAATATACAGTCAGTCATTTATTATCCTTTCTACGAAACCATCCGCTCCTCATTCGCAAAAACAGATTCAATCCAGGTTTTTCATAATTCCGATGACCTTGATGAAAGCATTGACTTCGTAATCAGCCTTGGCGGCGATGGCACCATCCTGGACACAGTGACGCTGGTGCGGAACAAGAATATTCCAGTGCTGGGCATCAACTTCGGCAGACTCGGTTTCCTCGCGGGTATCGGCCGGAAAGAATTACACACAGCCGTCCGCGCACTCGTTAACAGCACCTATGTGATCGACAAGCGTTCGCTCATTCATCTTGATGGCAGCAAGACCCTTTTCAATGGAATGCCTTTTGGGTTAAATGAATTTGCTATCCACAAAACGGATACATCACCCATGGTGAAGATCCACACCTATCTCAACGGAGAGTTTCTGAATACCTATTGGGCCGATGGTGTGATCGTGGCTACACCCACTGGATCCACCGGGTATTCGCTTAGCTGCGGCGGTCCTGTCGTTTTTCCTGAGTCGAGCAGTTTTGTGATTACCCCCGTGGCTCCGCACAACCTGAATGTTCGGGCAATTGTAGTTCCCGACAACAATATCATATCTTTTGAGGTCGAAGGCAGGTCCGACCATTTCATCTGTGCCCTGGATTCCCGCAAGGAGATAGTGGAAAAAAAGATCCAGCTTGCGGTCCGCCGTGAGTCTTTTACCATTAGTCTCGTCCGGCTTAACGAGAACAATTTTCTGCAAACCCTTCGTGAAAAACTTTCGTGGGGGCTTGATACAAGGAATTAACTTTTCATCGTACACGAAAAGCTCCTTAATGGCGTTATTGCTAAATTATTATCTTGCGTTTATGAAGAAAATCATATTGGCCTTGTTGCTGTTGGGAGGTTCTGCAGGTTTGACCAGGGCAGTGGCGCAGTATGAAAGTACCGTGATGGAAGGCGAATTTGGCATCTCGGCCGGAGCAGCCCATTATTTCGGCGACCTGAACACCAGGGCCGCGATCAACAGGCCAAAACCCGCCATCGGCCTTTTCTTCCGTAAACAATTCGGCAACTATATCGGAATGCGCATCAGCGGACATTATCTTCAGTTGGGCTATTCAGATATCTACAACACCGACAACGAATTTCAAAAAAGAAGGAACCTGAGCTTCAATACCAATGTTTTTGAAATTGCCCTCCAGGGTGATTTTAACTTCTTCAGATTTGTTCCCGGGGATCCCTACCATCGGTTCACGCCTTATGTAACCCTTGGTGTTGGCGTTTTCAGTTATGATCCCTATGCCTACTACAGAGGTCAGAAGATCTCCCTTCGTAGTCTTGGAACGGAAGGACAGGGAAATGCCGCCTATCCCGACCGTCAGCCTTATGGAAGTATGGGCATTTGCCTTCCCTTAGGAGTCGGGGTGAAGTATTCCATCAACCCCAGAATGAACGTTGGCTTCGAGATCACACACCGGTTTACCAACGCCGACTATGTAGACGACGTTAGTAAAACTTATGTCGGCGCCAGTCGCTTTCCCTCCTTACCCGATGGACAGCCTTCGATGGGTCAGCTGATGCAGGACCGGTCGTATGAAACCGGCGAACTCATCGGAATAGAAGGAAGACAACGCGGAATGCCTAATCAAAAAGACCAATACGTAATCGCCGAGCTCACCTTTTCCTTCAACCTGACCTCATACCGCTGCCCTACGGCAGATTAAGAACCTCCCTTATGTATTTTTGAGAGCACCACAGTGTCCTGAACGATTTCAATCGTGGATTCGCCAGTGATACCCGCGCTTTATTCATCGTCAAATTCATCAGCTTTCCTGTCTTAATTGCCTGCCTGCCTGAGTATTAAGTTTTCTGGGGAGGGAGGCAAATTTTATTACCTTTGTGCGCCAAAAAAAAGCGCACTCATTTGAAAGAACAGATCGACATGACCCGGCTTCCGGCCCACATCGCCATCATCATGGATGGCAATGGCAGATGGGCTAAGGAAAAGGGTCAGGACCGGCTTTATGGTCACTTTCATGGTGTGGAGAGCGTACGAAACATCGTTGAAGGCTGTGCCGAACTGGGTATTGGCTACCTGACCCTGTATGCTTTCTCTACAGAAAACTGGGACCGCCCTGAAAACGAAGTTGCCGGATTGATGGAATTGCTGGTGCAGACTATCCGAAAAGAAACCGACACCCTCAACAAGAACAATATCCGGCTTCATGTGATCGGTGATCTCAAAATGATGCCACAGGACGCGATCAACGAATTGAATGAATCAATTGGCATCACCAGCGGGAATACAGGTCTCAACCTCATTATGGCACTGAGCTACAGCAGCCGTTGGGAGCTGGTGGAAGCTGCCAGGCAGATAGCTGCGGACGTCAAAGATGAAAAGCTCAAGCCTGAAGAGATCGACCAGGATAAATTTCGTACATATCTCTGTACAGGCAAATTTCCCGACCCCGAACTAATGATCCGCACCAGCGGAGAGTTCCGGATCAGCAATTTCCTCCTGTATCAGCTCGCATATGCTGAATTGTATTTTACTGAGGTCCGCTGGCCGGATTTCAGGAAGGAAAACCTGTATTCCGCCATCCTCGATTATCAGTCGAGGGAACGCCGGTTTGGCAAGACCAGCGAGCAGGTTATGGTTTAACAAAAACTTTTAATAAATCAAGGTTATTTTGCCCTACATTAAATATCCCGGAATGCAGCGGAAGTTTACGCCAAGTGCAGTGTTGCTGGCATTTTTCATCTTTATTGGTTGCACTGTACGGGCCCAGCTAACTGATACGCTTCCGCCTGTCCTGAATCCGGCGACGGACTCCCTGCCCGCTTCAATGCAGGCCAGGGATAGTTCTAATGCTTCAGTACTTAAAAATGATACCCTCCCCACTTCAGTTGACCCCGAACTACAGGAACTAAGCACATCCAAAGTGCCAAAAGAATACAGCCTCAGGTCAATCAAGGTTACCGGCACAAAATACCTCGATGAACAATTGCTTATTTCTATTTCGGCGCTGACTATTGGCGAAAAGATTATGATCCCCGGCGGCGATAATTTTAGCAAGGCGATCATGAACCTGTGGAACCAAAAGCTCTTTGCGAATGTGGAGATCTACTATACAAAAGTAGAAGCAGGAAATATCGACATCGAGGTACATGTTACCGAAAGGCCCCGACTGTCGAAATTCATATTCAAAGGCATAAAGAAATCGGACGTAGAAGAACTAGAGAAGAAGACCGGCCTGGTAAAAGGACGCGTAGTGACGGAGAACACTAAACGAAGTGCTGTTTCTGCCATTCAGAAATTCTATACCGAGAAAGGCTTTCAGAGCGCTACCGTGAATGTTTCGGAGGTAGCCGACAAAACAAAAACGAATTCTGTTACCGTAGTTTTCAATGTGGTGAAGGGACCAAAGGTGAGGATCAACGAACTCAGTTTCTACGGCAACGAAAGCATTGACGACATCAAACTGAAGAAAAAGATGAAGGGCACCAAGGAGAAATCCAGGTTCACTCTGCATCCTGTTCCAATAGTAAGCACTTATGGAGTGAACAAACCAATGAGCTTCCGGGATTATGTCAGCGACCTCGGGTTTCTTTCATTTTCCAAGTCCAAAGAATACCTCGATCCCTATTTTCGTTTCAAGCTTTTCAGTTCCGCCAAATTCAACGAGAAAAAATATTCAGAGGACAAGGAAAAGGTGCTTGGTTTTTATAACTCACTCGGTTATCGTGATGCGAATATTGCCGCGGACACGCAATATATCAACCGCGCCGGTAGTCTTAATGTAGACCTGAAGATGAGTGAAGGAAGAAAATATTATTTCGGCAACATCAGCTGGAAGGGGAACACCAAGTATTCCGATTCCGTACTCAACGTGATCCTTGGTATTCACAAAGGAGAAATTTACAACCTGGAGACGCTGAACAGGAAACTCGGTAAGGAAATGACCCAGGAAGGCGGGGATATCAGTGGCCTTTACCAGGATGATGGTTACCTGTTTTTCAGCATCAACCCGGTTGAAACCGCAGTTTACAACGATACCATCGATTTCGAGATACGCATGGTGGAAGGACCGCAGGCGACGATCAAAAACATTACAATTGCCGGCAACGAGAAAACCAAGGAACATGTGATCCGCAGGGAGATCAGAACACTTCCAGGAGAAAAGTTCAGCAGAACCGACCTGATCCGATCGCAGCGTGAAATCTCCCAGCTTGGCTTCTTCAACCAGGAAAAGATCGGCATCGAGCCGGTACCCAATCCAGATGATGGCACCGTGGATATCAACTACACGGTTGAAGAAAAATCCTCCGATCAGCTGGAGCTTTCTGCGGGCTGGGGTGGTGGTATTGGTCTTACCGGTACCCTCGGTGTATCCTTCAACAACTTCTCCATCCGCAATATCTGGAACAAGAAAGCCTGGGATCCTTTACCAACAGGTGATGGCCAGAAACTGAGTATTCGCGTACAATCGAATGGCAGGGCATATCAGTCATACAACCTTTCTTTTACCGAACCCTGGCTTGGTGGCAAGAAGCGGAATTCGCTAACGGTCAGTATGTACAAAAGTGTGTTCAGGACCGGTGGTATCGATTTGAATGGTCGTTATTTCTTTAGTGATACCAACCGTCTGAAGAACTTTGGCGCCACCGTTTCGCTGGGTAAGCAGCTCAAGAAGCCGGATGACTTTTTTACCCTTGTATATTCATTGAACTACACACAATACAAGTTGCAGAATTACCCGCTGTTCTCTGCTGCATTTGACAGTGGTACCTCGAACAACGTGAACCTGAAGATCGCCCTGAGCAGAAACTCATCGGGCCCCAATCCGATGTTCCCGACCAGCGGTTCCAACTTCTTGCTGAGTGGTCAGTTCACACCACCATATTCGTTGTTTGACAAGTCCATCACCAGAGAAAACAGTTTCAAACTCCCTGAGTTCCATAAATGGCGCTTTAATTCAGAATGGTATATTCCCATCGGCCGTCCGATGGGTGCGGACAAGAGCAAGCAATTCGTGCTGAAGGCCGCCGCGAAGTACGGGTTCATGGGCAGGTACAACAAGGAAATTGACTTCTCACCTTTTGAACGATTCCAGCTGGGAGACGCCGGACTGGCCAATGGAAACTTCATCCTCGGTTATGACATCATTGCCCACAGGGGATACCCTGTGTATGAGAATTCAGATCCGAAGATCAATCCCGACCAACAGAATGCCCGCACATTCTTTACGATCTTCAACAAATATCAACTGGAGCTGAGGTTCCCTTTTACCACCAATCCCAGCAGCACTATTTATGGCATGGCGTGGTTCGAGGCAGCCAACGGATGGTATGATTACAAGACCTACAATCCATTCCGCCTGCGGCGAAGTGCAGGGCTGGGTATGAGGTTCTTCCTTCCGATGTTTGGCCTGCTTGGATTTGACTATGGAATCGGTTTTGACCGCATGACACCGGGTGCGAAACTGAAGGACGCTTCCAAGTTTACCTTCATGCTGGGTTACGAACCTGAATAAATGAACTTCAATCATTATTTTACAACCTAAATTTTTGGATATGAAAAGGATTGTTCTAGCCGCCTGCCTTGTTTCCATTTGCAGCATAGCTGTTCAGGCCCAGCGTTATGCGATCGTTGACACCAAGTATATACTCGATAAAATCCCCCAATATGCCGAGGCCCAGAAGTCACTTGACGAGATTAGTGTGCAGTGGCAGAAAGACATCGACACCAAGCAGGCGGAACTGGACAGGATGTACCGGAATTACGAAGCCGAGCAGGTTATGCTTAGCGATGAACTGAAGAAAAAGCGTGAAGATGAGCTGTTTATGCGCGAAAAAGAACTTAGGGACACCCAACGTCAGCGTTTTGGATTTGAGGGCGATCTCTTCAAAAAGCGCCAGGAACTGGTAAAACCTATCCAGGATAAGGTGTATACGGCCATTCAGAAAATCGCCGCCAACCGTCAATACGATTTTATTTTGGACAAAAGTGAGGGAATTACTGTTATCTTTGCCGACCCAAAACTTGACCGGAGCGAAGATGTACTGAAGGAACTGGGTGTTAAATAAATCTAAAAGGCCCCGGGGGATACAACTCATTTTCTATATTTTTCAACTTAAATATCCAATGGCGTGACAAACGAATACATGCCTAAACCAAAAATGTACAAATGAAAAAATTCTTAACTGCTGCTATTATCACCACAACCGCAGTATTTTCTCTTTCTAATGCAGAAGCCCAGTCGAAATTCGGTTACATCAGCACCGAAGAACTGATCAGCATCATGCCTGAAACCAAGAAAGCTGACTCCAACCTTACCCAGTACCGTACTGCCCTGGTACAGAATGCCCAGGACAAAGAGTCTACTCTTCAGTCCGCAATTGAAAAATTCAACAAGGATTCGGTTACCATGAGTAATTCTGTAAAGGATGTAAAGCGTGGTGAACTTCAGAAAATGCTTACAGATCTTCAGTCTGAAGACCAGAGAATTCAGCAACAACTCAGGGCGCGCCAGGAGGAACTGATCGCTCCGATTAACAAGAAGGCCTTCGATGCCATCCAGGCCGTTGCCAAGGAGAGTGGGTACACTTACATATTTGAAAAAAATGCTTTGCTCGTAGCGCCTCCCGCGGAGGATGTTCTCCCGCTGGTGGCCAAGAAGCTGAATGTAAAGATTCCGGTCAAGGGTCAAACACCCGCCAATCGCGGACAGCAGCGCCCTGCACCTGCCGACGACAAATAGTTTAATACCATATACTATTGACTATTGTAAAAGCCGTTCCGTAGATCCGGAGCGGCTTTTAATTTGTTAGCGATCGATGGTCGTCTGGGTAAAACAGAACTTCACTTAAATTTGTGCATGCCTTCAAACGGTCCCATAGGTATTTTCGACTCGGGTTATGGCGGCCTTACCGTCATGAAGGAGATCGTCAGGAAGCTGCCACATTATGACTATGTGTACCTGGGCGACAACAGCAGGGCTCCCTATGGTAACCGCTCATTTGAAACAGTTTATCAGTACACCCTGGAAGCGGTGACCTGGTTCTTTGAGATGGGCTGCCCCCTGGTGATACTGGCCTGCAACACGGCTTCAGCCAAAGCGCTGAGAACCATACAACAAAATGACCTTGCCCGGATTGCTCCCGCAAACCGGGTTCTCGGAGTGATCAGACCAACAACCGAGATCATTGGCCGACTCACCAAAACGGGTTCAGTCGGCATCCTGGCCACTGCCGGAACGGTGCAATCCAACTCTTACCTGATCGAGATCAGTAAATTTTACCCTGAACTCAAGGTGTCTCAGGAGGCCTGTCCGATGTGGGTGCCGCTGATCGAGAATAATGAACACCATACCCCTGCCGCGGATTACTTCATTGCCAAACACCTGGATCAGCTGCTGGCAGCGGATAAAAAGATAGACACCATACTGCTGGCCTGCACCCATTACCCCCTGCTGATGGATCAAATCAGAAAACATACGGGTGATCATATCAAGGTGGTAGCCCAGGGGGACATTGTGGCTAACAGCCTGGCTCAATATCTTAATAATCACCCCGAGATAGAGCGTCGATGTACCCGGTTGGGAAGCAGGAGATTCTTTACCACGGATTCTGCCGTTGATTTTACCAGCCACGCGGGCAGTTTTTACGGTGAGCCCGTTCTGGCCCACCACCTGTCGCTGAATGAAAAATCTGTTGGATGAAAAGTTGTTTTGCCCTACCTTTGCCGACCTTTCACAACAAGAACAAAATAGAATACAATGAAACGTACATTCCAACCACACCGTCGCCGTCGTAAAACCGTTCATGGTTTTCGCAAACGCATGGAATCTGCTAATGGTCGCGCGGTGCTGGCCTCACGTCGCAGGAAAGGTCGCAAGAAGCTGAGTGTGTCCGATGAGAGCAAGCTGAAATAGCCAAATCCCGATTTAGATAATATTTTCATTAGCCTCATTAGAGGCTAATTTTGTTTGTACAAACAACCAGCAATAGCAAAAGCAAACTCCCTGGGAAAGAATCAACGGCTGAAAAGCCGTAAGCTCATCGGGCAATTGTTCGAAACCGGGCAGACTATCTCATTGCCTCCTCTGCGGGTCACTTACCTGAGGGGCGAAATAGGTCGGGCTAAAGAGAATATCAATGAACCTGTATCACTGAATAAAAAAACGGAAGGTGTGGGCGCCAGGGGGAGTGCTGATCCGGGAACAACTCATCAGCTTCCTGTGTCTGCCTCAGTTTCGGGCCATCTACAGGCTGGTTTTGGTGTAAGTACGCGGAGTTTCAAAAAGGCAACGGACCGAAACCGCATAAAACGACTGATGCGGGAATCATACCGTACCAGTCGAACGACTCTATCTGAAGCTGTATCAGCACGCCCTTATAACCTGTCTATTTTTATTATGTACACGTCGAGGGAAATGCCCTTGTGGCCGTCACTAAACCTGAAAATGAAGGAACTGATCGGAAAACTCACAAACAAGATCCATGAACCTGCTGCTAAGAATCGCTAGTGCGCCGTTCATACTGCTGATCAAACTATACCAGTGGATTATCTCCCCTGTGCTTAGACCTTCCTGCCGGTTTACTCCTACCTGCTCGCAATATGCACTCGAATCTTTTCAGAAATATGGACCGTTCAAGGGACTTTGGCTAGCCTGCCGGCGAATCGCCCGCTGCCATCCCTGGGGCGGACACGGGCATGATCCGGTTCCGTAAAAGTTCATTTCGCCAGGAGTTTAGGCTTTAAGTTACAAGCTTTATACGCGCTCTCCCCAACAGTTTTTATCTTCGCCAGATGACGAAGAAACTGTTTCTGCTGGACGCCATGGCGCTGATCTTCCGGGCGTACTATGCCCTGATCCGGAGCCCCCGGATCACTTCGAAAGGCCGCAATACCAACGCCCAGTTTGGATTCACGAACACACTGATCGACCTCATCAACAACCAACAGCCATCACACATGGCCGTTTGCTTCGACACGCACGCTCCAACGGAACGACATATCGACTTCACCGACTACAAGGCCAACCGCCAGGAAGCGCCCGAGGATATTCTTTCAGCGGTGCCGGATATTAAAAGGATTATCGGAGGTTTCTGCATTCCCTGCATAGAAAAAGACGGTTTCGAGGCCGATGATATTATCGGCACCCTGAGCCAGCAGGCGGAAAAGGCAGGATATGAAGTGTACATGGTGACGCCAGACAAAGACTACGGCCAGCTGGTAACAGAGAAGATCCTTATCTACAAACCCGGCTACCAGGGCGGTGATCCCGAGATCCTTTCCGCTTCAGACGTTTGTGCGAAATGGAATATCAAGGACGTCAGCCAGGTCATTGACATACTCGGACTAATGGGCGATGCAGTAGACAATATACCAGGCATTGCCGGTGTAGGAGAAAAGACCGCGGCGAAACTGCTGACAGAATTCGGATCTCTGGAAAATGTACTGGCCAATGCCGATGGTATCAAAGGTGCGCTCGGCGAAAAGATCAGGAAGGGAAAGGAACTGGCGGTGATGAGCAAGAAACTGGCTACAATCATCACCAATGTGCCAGTGGAATTCCATGAAGAAGACTTCAGGATCAAGGAATGTAATAAGGACGCGCTCAAAGAAATATTTCTCGAACTCGAATTCAAAACAATCGGCAGAAGATTGTTCGGCGAAGACATTAGCGCAGCGCCGGCATTGACCAAAGGACTGGTTGATAAAGTAATTCCTTCTGGCGTGCAGACAGATCTCTTCGGGAATGTGACGGAAACCGACGAAGAAGAAAGGCCGGTGTTGGGAGAACAAATTGAATCCGTCATCCAGCAGCCTACAGGCAACATAAAGAACACTCCACACGACTACAAATCAGTGGAAACCGACGAGGCCATCATTGCACTGGTGGAAGATCTGAATACAAAGACCGAGATCTGCTTCGATACAGAGACAACATGCATCGACGCCAACAACTGCGAACTGGTGGGTGCGAGCTTCTCCTATGAAAAAGGAAAGGCCTGGTACATTCCCTTTCCACACAATGACCAGGAAGAAACAAAACGTCTCCTCACTTTCTTCGAACCGCTTTTTACAAATCCTTTCATCACCTGGGTTGGTCAAAACCTGAAATACGACATGCTCGTCCTAAAATGGTACGACTATGAGTTGAAGGGAAACATTTTCGATACCATGCTCGCACATTATGTCATCGAACCGGAGGGCAAGAGAAGCATGGACCTGTTGAGTGAACAATACCTCGGGTATGAACCTGTTCCAATTGAAGAGCTCATTGGCAAGAAAGGAAAGGCCCAGGGCAACATGAGAGACGTGGCGCTCGACAAGATCACCGAATACGCTGCGGAAGATGCCGACATCACCCTGCAGTTAAAACATGCATTTACTCCTTTGCTTCAGGCGAAGGAAGTAGAAGAAGTGTTCACCGAAGTAGAGAACCCGCTGGTGAAGGTGCTTGCCGATATGGAGTTTGAGGGCATCAGGGTAGACACGCGGTTCCTGAATGATTATTCTGTGGAACTAGAGAAAGAGGCCAGGACCAGCGAACTTCGGGTCTATGAACAGGCGGGTGTGAAATTCAACCTTTCTTCACCTAAACAATTGGGTGAGGTGTTGTTTGAAAAACTGAAGCTGGATCCCAAGGCGAAGAAAACAAAATCGGGTCAGTACGCAACGGGTGAGGACGTATTGATGAAGCTGGCACATAACAATCAGATTGTTGACGACATCCTGGCATACCGCCAGCTCACCAAACTCAAGTCAACTTATGTCGACGCCCTGCCGCTGATGATCAATCCCAAAACTGCACGTGTGCATACCAGTTATGCCCAGGCCGTTGCTGTAACCGGGCGGCTTTCGAGCAACAACCCCAATCTCCAGAACATTCCCATTCGTTCTGAAAGAGGCAGGGAGATCAGGAAAGCGTTTATACCCAGGGATTCGGGTCACATGCTTTTCTCGGCCGATTACTCGCAGATCGAACTGCGCATAGTGGCGGCGATCAGTGGCGATCCGGCGATGTGTGAAGCCTTCCAGCAAAAAAAAGACATCCACAACGCCACGGCAGCCAGAGTGTATGGCATTGAAGAATCCGCGGTGACCAAGGAACAGCGATACAAGGCCAAGAGTGTCAACTTCGGCATCATCTACGGGCAAGGCGCCTTCGGCCTGGCAGATAACCTGGGCATCACCAGAACCGAAGCAAAAGAGATCATTGACAACTACAAAAGACAGTTCTCGGGAATTCAGAAATACATGGATGAAACCATCAATTTCGCGCGTGAACACGGTTATGTGAAAACATTGATGGGAAGGAAGCGCTGGTTGAAAGACATCAACTCGGCGAACTTTACTGTTCGCGGATTCGCCGAACGGAACGCCATTAATTCACCGATCCAGGGCACCGCGGCCGACATGATAAAAATGGCTATGATCAAGGTGCACCACGAATTCAAGGCTAGAAATTTTAAATCCAAAATGGTATTGCAGGTACATGACGAACTGGTATTTGATGCGCCGATTGAAGAAGCCGAGCTGATCAAGCCGGTGATCCTCGATTGCATGCGCAGCGCTTTGCCGCTTCCCAATGGTGTGCCTGTTGAAGCAGAGATCGGCGGGGGTGCAAATTGGCTGGAAGCACATTAAATTTGACCCATTAATCATTGACACCAACACTTATATACTGTTATGACGCTTATTGCGGCTGGTGTTATGGATTCAGCCCGGTAATTGCAAAGATTGCAACGACCTTTGCAGACCGTCTGAACTTCGAGGTACTCTCCGGCGGCATGATCCTCCCTGAAACGCCCGTAGCCATCGGCGCCACAGCTGGCTACATCCGCGAGGCGTACAAAAACGTTGAACAAAGAACCGGCGTAACATTCGGGGAAGATTTTCTCTGGCATATATTTCATCCTGAAGAAAGCGACTGGTATCCGAATTCAGAAAAACCCGCCATTGCTCTCTGCATTTTCAAAGAATATCTTCCCGACCTGCAGATCAGCATTGCCGGTGACATCCAACGGGCCCTCAAACTTGAGGGCCGCGACCTCACTGACGACGAAGCCTACAGGCACCTGATTGAAAAATATGAACTTCCGGTTGAAGACTTTTATAAAAAGCTGGGAGAAGAAGAATACAGGCAAAAAGCGCTTTCAGAATTCGCGCTGGTGAAACGTTTGCAGGTAAATGGGTTTCCTACCGTGCTGGTCCAGGCAGATGAGACCAGGTTTTATCTCGCTTCGAGGGGATATACAGACTATCAATCCGTCAACGCTATACTTGAAGAGATACTTCATTCCATCGCCACGGCATCGTCCTGATCATAAACCAGCACGGACATCTTCCATTCCGTGACAAGGAATTCCAGGGTGATCTGCACTTTCAGTTTTCTCATACTTCCAGTGGCCGGCAGTAAAAACAGGTCACTTGACACAAATCTTTTTTGCTCCGTGGGCTCCTGATAGGTGCCATTTAGTATGTATGGTTTGTCTCCACCAATCTTGATGATGCTGTTGCGTATCTGTTTGTAAACTTCCTTATATCGCCTCGCTGCCGTTTCAAAATCTTCGGACTGGGTAAGCAGACACTTCCAGCTGTAGATCTCTTTATCAGGGCTTGAACTGTACCGTGTGACTACTGCGCTTATCGAGCCTGGGATCTGCGCCGTAGATGTGTAATCTGTACTCTGAGGCTCCTGGCTTAAAAGGGTTCCCCTGATATTTTTAAAATTGTTGGCGTAGTCGCCAATTACCGTTTGGAGGGTGGTGTTTGCGTTGTTTGTGAAGACACCTTGTGCTGAAGTCAGCACTGGTGCAGACAGGATCAGGGCGAGGATCAGGTTCTTCATTCAAGGGGGGATTTGCCCCAAAATAGAAATTGAATTTTAACAATACAATAGAAAAAATACTTAGTAGTTATACACAATAAGTCCACATAATTTGCCGTTATTGCAATACCCCAATTATTAACCTGTCCAAACTGTTTAGAAATGTTGAAGAAATCAATGTATTATGATGTGCAGTACACCCGCATCAACAAGGCACACTACAAACCCACCATCGGGGTCGTTTCCCTGGTCAAGAGTGTCTGCTCAGTGATTATGAGTGGTGCGTCTCCATTTATGCACTCCGCAACAAAAAGAAGGATTCACTAGCCAAAGCCGTTTTTTTAGCTGAAAAGGTACTCCACGTCGGCCCTGGACAGGCTTTTCACAAATCCCTCATCGTCGGTGATCAGGTCTTTCGCAAGGTTCCTCTTTTTCTCCTGTAATTGAAGAATTTTATCTTCGATAGTGTCCTTGCAGATCATGCGGTAGGCCATGATATTCTTGGTTTGGCCGATACGGTGTGTTCTGTCGATCGCCTGCTGCTCCACAGCCGGGTTCCACCAGGGATCCACAATGTAAACATAGTCAGCCGCGGTGAGGTTCAGCCCAACACCCCCGGCCTTAAGTGAAATCAGGAATACCCGGCAGTTTTCATCTTTTTGAAAACGCTGAATAGCCTTCTCGCGGTCAATGGCCGAAGTACTGCCGTCAAAGTATTCATGGTCCACCCCAAGTTCCACCAGTTTCTCTCTTATCAACGCGAGCATACCCAGGAACTGGGAGAAAACCAATGCCTTGTGGTTGCTGATGTTTTCAGTGATTTCCCGGCCCAGCTCCTCCAACTTGATACTGTGGTTAGGGAACTTGTCGGTTTCATTCAGTATGGCCGGTGAATCACAGATTTGCCTCAGTTTCATCAGCCCCTGCAGGATAGTGAGCTGCGATCTGTTGATGCCCTGTTGTTCGATAGTGCCGAGGATCTTGTCGCGGAAATCGTTGCGGTAGGCTTCGTAGATGTTCCTTTGCTCATCATCCATCTCGCAATAAAGGATGGTCTCGATCTTTTCGGGAAGGTCCTTGGCCACCTGCTCCTTGGTCCTGCGAAGAATGAAGGGGAAGAGGATCTTTCGTAAATGATCTTTCCGGTCGGGTTCTCCAAACTTATCTATGGGGATAGAGAACTCCTGGCGGAAGAACTCGATGCTGCCGAGCATTCCCGGATTCAGGAAGTTCATCTGGGCGAAGATGTCAAAAGTATTGTTTTGCAAAGGCGTACCGCTCATGCAAAGCCTGTTTTTTGCTTTAAGCAGGCTGGCAGCTTTTGTAACCTTGCTGGATGGATTTTTGATTGCCTGGGATTCATCCAGGATTACATAGTCCAGCGGCAGTTCAACCAGCATCTTGATGTCGCTGCGAAGGGTGCCATATGTTGTGATGACAATGTCGCGGTCAATGAAGATGTCACGGTTCTTGGTACGGTCCGCGCCATGATGAATATGATATGTCAGAGAGGGGGTGAACTTTTTGATCTCATTCTCCCAGTTGAACATCAGTGTAGTTGGACAGACCACCAGCGCAGTGAGTTTTCCATAATGATGCCGATAGTAATGGAGGTAAGATAAGGCCTGTACCGTTTTACCCAAACCCATGTCGTCGGCCAGTATACCGCCCCAGCCGATTTCCTGTAAATAATTTATCCAATGAAAACCGTGTTCCTGGTAGGGCCGCAGAATCGCCGCCAAATGCTCAGGTACCGGGATTTCTTTTATCTTATTGAAGTTTCTCAGCTGGTCGTATTTTTCTTCCAGCTTTACTACCAGCTCTTCTTCGTTGCGATCATCATAGAGTTCGTCGATGACGCTCATGTGATATTTCGACAATCGCAACTGATCCTGCTTTCCTTCACCTACCCTGAACAACAGCGAATATTTTTTGATCCATTCTTCGGGAAGAATACCAAGGGTGCCATCACTCAGGGGAACAAACTGCTGACGGTTAGCCAGCGCTTTCTTAACGTCCGCGATGGTCACCTTCTGGTCGCCGAACACAATGTCCACCCTGGCGTCGAACCAGTCTGTGTTACTGCTGATGTGGATCTTTGTCTGTGGCTTGGCGGTGTTGAACCGGAAATTCTTGAGCGCCTCGTAGCCGAATACAGGCACCTTCATTTCCTTCATCGCGTCGACAAAAAGGAAGAACCAGTTGTTCTTAAGCACGTCATTGCCCTTGAGGGCCAGCTGCTGACCGCCCTCCGGCCTGATGAAATTGGAGTGGAGCATTTCGAGCTGACGGGTAAAGGAATTTTCTTTGTCCCTGTCTCTTTTTACGATCATCACCTTGTCTCCAGCGGGTACAACAAGGTCGTCCTTTCCACCAGGTTTGGTTTCAAAACCCTTGTAGGAAAACAGTGGTTGAAAAACGAGGTAATCCCCCTTTTCCTGCAACACCACTCTCTTTTCAGGCTCACCATCCTTCACCTGTGTAACGAGCGTAGGGTCGAAGTCGACATGATAATCCTTAGTAAGCGGAAGTATAAATTTGCGCAATTGCTCAGGCCAGTCGTCCTGATTGAATACGAGTTTTCCTCTTGATATGAAGCGATCGACCAGGTTCACGTCTTCGGGCTTATGCCAGAGATAGATGTTATGGTTCTGGACAAAGATGAGGCTGGAATCTACCTCGTTTGCTGTTACGGGCACCGGTTGGCCGCTGAGTCTGACCCAGCACTCCATTACATATTCGTCGCCAACTTTGTTTACCCGAAAATAGGGTTCTATGTGGTGTGTGACGATGCCGACCGATTCGAGGTTGTCGGTTTTGAAAGGCTTCTTTGCGGGGAGGATAAAAACAAAAGGGTTTTCCCCCAACTCACCGAGTAATTTCTTCAGCTTTGGATGTATGTACTCTACGATGAGTGATTTTGTTTCTTCGGGCAGGTCATCATCTTCGTGGTGAATGATGTTCTCCCAGATACCACTGAAAGGAGAATTCCTGTTGAGGTATTTGCCGATCTCCCCTTCCTGCAATTTGCGGATTGAAGGCAGCAGTTGCCGGTCTGATTCAGGGAACAGATCACCGTTCACGTATTTGGCAAGATCAAGTTTTACCACCTTGCTCACATAAGCGTCCTGCTCATCGGATGGTTCACCGGAAACCGACTCGACGAGGAAATTCGGATAGGCATTGCTGTTAAAATTAAATACGATTCCCAGTCGCTGGGCAGAAGTTTCCAGTTTATCAGGCACAGTTTCGTTGATGTCTGTTAGCTGTGGTTCAGACACTGGCACTGGTGCTCTTGTTCTCGACAACTCCTGAGGCGTAACTCGCTTGATAGTTGGGTCGAGTAATCTTAAGAAGGGCTTGCCGTCCTTATAGCTAAATTCAAACTTGCCTTTGAGGTCATCCGTTATGGAATAACCATACAACTCCAGGAGTTTATTTTTTTCTTTGTCCCAGTTCCTGATCGTATCAAAATAATAAGGACCACCGGCATTGAGAAGTTGAAGGAACAGGATCACTTTCGGCAGACATAAAGGATATTTCGTGTCTTCGTAATCACAACTCGTGTCAAAATTCCTTTCTTCGTTTTTGCGGATGACTACCTTGTATTCAGCCTCTTCTAATTTCACCGTTGCCTTGACCATTTCATCCTTAGCGGTGAGGATCTCGGCTTTATTATTGCGCACATAATTGTCGGCTGCCGCATAAGTTTCGGGAGAGCAGAGCAATCTGAGCGTCTTAAGATCGATGAATTTCATTTTTACGACCGTGTGTTGCTGGTCGTAATCAATTTTGTCTGCCTTCAGAATGTTCTTATCCAGCATTTCCTGAAGCTGGATCAAGGAAGCTGCTTCATGGCGGCAAATATCACCCAGGTTATAGGGGCAGGTGCAACGCACCGAGAGGGTTTTGGGGTCTTTGAATTTTTGAATGTTAACCCTGTAATAAGTGCTGTAACTGTCGTCTTTTACCCTGAAGGATACAGCATCCAGAAGTTCATCAAAATCAACGAGTTCCACATAGCCGATAGCATGTATCTTCTTTCCCCTTCTTATTACTTCATCAGTGCCATTGGTGTAGACATACTTGATTAAATGTGGTAACGCCATAATGTGAATTGGACAATCTGCAAAAGTAAAGAAAAAATCATAAGCTTCTGAAAGGATTGTTTGATATGAAGCTTTCTAAAATGTATCAACAAGGATTGGTATGGGCTTTGACATGCATACCTTTGACTCCTTCTATCAGGATCCTCCAAATCGTAACAACGACATATGAATTCTCTGTTCATTGCCCTATCACTTATCCTTGCCATACCAACGATTTCCCCTTGCCAACAATCGAAAAGATCGGACCGTCGCATGCTGACTGCCCTGGAACGTGATGTTGCCTACCTTTCCCAACCTGGCAGCACAACCGATTCCGTCCATTCCAGGGCTTCAGAATACACAAGGAAACAGTTTGAAAAATTTGGCTTAAAGTCCAGGGGCGACAAAGGTTCGTGGTATCAGCATTTCAGCATCAACAATGGCCGCGACAACATGGCCGGCACCAAATTCTCGGTAAATGGAATAGCACTTAGTTTGAACGATGATTTTTTTCCATTCTCATTTAGTCCGAACAAAGAGGTGAGTGCTTCGGTGGTGATGGCCCTGGCAGAGAAAGGTGTTCCCTGGTTTGCTGACCTCAAAGACATTCTTAACACGAACCCCGGAGCGACAGGCCGGGACACGTTGGTCGCTATCCTGAAGAAGGCCGACCGGTCTGCTGCCAAGGGAGCATCCGCCCTAATTGTTTATAATAAGTCTATGGCACCTGACATGGTGTTCCATCCACTGATGCAGGAGCAACTCTCTGCCATACCAGTAATCTTCGTCTCAAAAAACGCATTCGGGAAACACTTTATTGATGACTCGGAGCCGCTCGACATCGCAATGCACACCAATCTGAAATCCAGTTCCACCAAAGGTTACAACCTTGCAGGATATATCGACAACGGGGCCGACAGCACGAGCGTGGCAGGGGCGCTGATGACAAATCCCAGTGACCTTGCGGTGCTCATAGAGATGGCTTCACTTGCGGCCAGGACCAAACGTGCGCCGTATAATTATCTTTTTATTGCGCTGGGTTCTGAAAAGGCCAGACAGCGGCTCACGGCTGGCGATCTCAAGCTGGATAAAATGAAGCAAATAATCAGTGTGGATACGCTTCTGCCAGGAACCGTACAGGATGGTGACCGCAGTGCCTTGTTGAATAAAGTTAAAGCCGGTGTGAGACTGATGAATGGTGAGCTGCCTGAGAACACTGTCAAATCTGTAAATTGAAAATAGATATATCTTGGCTATAAAACTCAAACTTGACGTTGATGAACTTGCCGAAGAATTCTTCCGTGACACGCGTCTGGTGGGTATTGTAGCGCCAGTAAAGGATTACCAGCTATGCTGGCAACTGAACCAGTTGCTGAGCATAGACCTGAGAAATAATAATGATATTGAAATTCAACTAAAACGGAAAAACCGCGATTATTACTTTGCAGTGTTTCAATATTGTGAAGAAAGCAATGCGTTAGTACATTATCTCTACAACAACCAGTTCGATGGTGAATATCTTTTACCCGAGTTCCGCCACCTTGATTTTCTTTATCTGCTCAAGGGCGACATGGTTCATGACGATTACCTGCATATGCTGATGGATACAATTAAAACCATCAACGGTGTTCAGCTGACCATGGAGATTATGTGCGATAAGATCAGGAACAAGGGGCACATGATCTTTTGAAATGTTTCACGCGGAGGCGGTATCACGCAAAGTCCCAGAAATCCGCAAAGGCAAGTAAGAAATTCTTTCCGGCCCGGCGCGAGACCGGGTTTTAGTAATTAATGGTGCGGCTTAGATCCCGTAACTGAATCCGGAAGGTCATTTGCATTATTCGCGGAGTCACGTGTACTGGAAGAATCCTTGACGGCTTCCATTGCCCTCGACGCCTCAGCTTCGGTACCGCTGTTTTGCACAGGCTGTTGCTGAATCTGGTCGTCACCACTGTCCTTTGACGGGAGCTCTTCACCGCAGGAGCTGGCAAGCAATGCAATGGCAAAAAAGAAGGTGAGTATGCGTGCAGACTTTTTCATATATGCGTTTTACTATTCAATTTAAAAAAATCATGCCTGCTGGGAAGGGCGACAATGTAAAATGCCGCCTCCGGGAGACGGCATTGATAATATTTTGAGGAAACTGCCTATCCGTTCATACTGGCCAGGAACTCCTGGTTGTCCTTGGTGCCACGCATTCTCTTCAGTAGTTCATGCATAGATTCCTCTGTGTTCATATCGCTGAGGAAAACCCGAAGCAGGTTGATTCTCTGCAATACGTCCTTTTCCAGCAGGAGGTCGTCGCGGCGGGTAGAGGATGCCGTAAGATCGATGGCAGGGAAGATTCGTTTGTTGGCGAGTCTCCTGTCGAGCACCAGTTCCATGTTACCCGTACCCTTGAATTCTTCAAAAATCACTTCGTCCATTTTGGAACCTGTTTCAATCAGCGCGGTAGCAAGGATGGTGAGCGAACCACCATTCTCTATCTTTCTTGCTGCACCAAAGAATTGTTTGGGTTTTTGCATCGCGTTTGCTTCCACACCACCCGATAACACCTTGCCTGAGGCAGGTGCCACAGTATTATGGGCTCTGGCCAGACGAGTGATTGAATCAAGCAGAATCACCACGTCATGACCACATTCCACAAGCCTTTTTGCTTTTTGAAGAGCGATAGCGGAAACCTTTACGTGTTTTTCCGCAGGCTCATCAAAGGTTGAGGCGATCACTTCTCCACGGATACTTCTTTCCATGTCGGTGACTTCTTCGGGGCGTTCGTCAATAAGCACAACCATCAGGTACACTTCCGGATGATTGGCAGCGATGGCATTGGCTACTTCTTTCAGGAGCACCGTTTTACCAACCTTGGGCTGCGCCACTATCAATCCGCGCTGGCCCTTGCCAATTGGCGTGAAGAGATCCATCATCCTCGTACTATAACCATTCGGAGCTGTAAATAAATTCAGTTTTTCGAATGGGAACAAAGGGGTCAGGTAATCAAAGGGAACCCTGTCTCTTACGTCCTCCGGACTCTTACTGTTGATATGTTCCACCTTAAGCAGGGCGAAATACTTTTCGCCTTCTTTCGGCGGCCGCACTGCACCGTAAACGGTGTCACCTGTTTTTAGTCCGAATAATTTTATCTGTGATGGTGAAACATATACGTCATCGGGAGAACTGAGGTAGTTGTAATCGCTGCTACGAAGAAACCCATATCCGTCGGGCATCATTTCAAGCACGCCTTCACCCAGTATAACACCGTCAAATTCAATATTGAAAACCGGTTCGCGGCGGTGCGGGTAATTTCGTTGCTGGGCATCGGCGCCATTAGCTCCGCCATTGCCATTCTGCAACTGCTGCACATTTTCCCCCTGGTTGTCGTCCTTCGACACAGCTGGCTCCTGGTTTGATTCAGAGTCGTCCTGTTCATCCGGTTGCGGCTGACGGTCACGCGATGACTGACGCTCTTCTCTTGCTATGTAGGCTGGTTGTTCCTGCTCTTCATCTTCCTGTTTCTTTCTTCCCTTTTTTACCGGGATGACTGTCTTTTCAGCAGGTTTTTCAGGTGCTTTTTTCCGAAGCGGTTCACGTTTTATTTCTTTCGGCTCATCGCCACTTTCCACTACAGCTTCTTCGGTAGAGTTTGCCGTTGTTGTTTTAATTATTCTTTTTCTTTTTCCCTTTTCGTCCACTGAAGGTTTTACATCACTCGCACTCACAGCCTGTTTGTCAAGCACTTTATAAATGAGATCTTGTTTGTTGAGCTTCTTTGCATTGGGTATTTTTAACTGCTCGGCTATATCAAGCAGCTCAGGAACGAGCATGTCGTTCAATTGCAGAATGTCGTACATAAAAAAACTTGAGAGTTTACCACTTGATCAATGAAACCTACTTGGTCTGTTGAAAATGTCTTTTGAAATGTGATATATTTTGACCGGAATGCTACAAACTGACGAGTTAAGAGAGTGCCAGGGCGACCAATCAGTCCAATTCCTTCACAATAATACACCAAAATTAGGAAAAGCAAAAATTTTAGCCTCCCGAATGCGTCACTAAGCGTTCATTTTCATAGAATGGGAGCACGTTTGCGACATCGGGCTGCAGGCAATATATGAGGTCTTTTTCAAGCCCAAATCCGGCTAACCTGCGATAGTGAGAGGCATTCTGTTCCTTTAAAAATCCATAAAGATCACCCTTCGCCGATCGATACAACGTTTCTGCGATCTGTGATGAGTCGCAATGGATGGAGAAATGCTCCTTAATTCTGCTGATCACCGCTCCCGCGAAAAGGGTGTCTTCAATATTCACCCGGTTTTTCCAGGCGGCACATCCCAGGATCACCGGTTTTTTCTTCGCAACCAGGTAATCGCAAACCACCGAAATATTCGGAAATGATCCCGTTATGATATGACTCGCGCCCTTTACCAGCGCCATATGCAGCAGGCGTGTGCCGTTCGTGGTAGTTAAAACCAATATCTTTCCCTCAATAAATTCCCGTGGATACTCGAATGGTGAATTTCCGTATTGCAGACCATCTGCTATTTTGCCATCCCTTTCCCCCGCTGTGATTCCTCCGAGATCCTTGCTCAATGAAATGCAGGTATTTATTTCCAGCACCGGAACCACGGCTTTCGCGCCATTGAATAGAGCTGTGGCAATGGTTGAAGTGGCCCGCAGCACATCTATCACCACCACTATGGCCTCCTCCACATCATAAAGTTCCAGGAGGGAAGGGGAGAAAACGGTATGTAATGAAGGTTTGGAATTTTCCATTGATCAGATCGCCGGTTCAGGAAAGCACCGCACGCCATTTTTCTGTTTCCGCATAACTTCGAATCACTTCATTACGCTTTAGCACCAGCTGTTCGATATATTTTTTCAGATATACTTTACCAAGCAATTTACCGATCAGGTCACGGGGTCTTCCAAAATCTACTATGTCGATAATTATCGTGCCATTTTCAATCTGGCGAAAATGATGTTCGTGTTTAAAGTTTTCCAGATCACCCTTTACCTGTTCCTCAGTAAAGGCCAACGGCTTCATGAATTCTGTAATCTTCAGCAAGGACACCCGGGTCTTTCCTGCGTGTTTGATGTTAACTGACATCGTCTCGTTCTTGGCAATGAGGTTGGAACCCGTAGCAGCGCTGAATTTCTCGTTCCTGTTCTGAAATAGAAATTTATACAGCGCGAGGTGCCTCGAAAGGTCGAACACCCTTTCGACCGGAGCCGCGATAAACGTTGTAATATGAATTTTCGACATGCCCTTTTATTATTATTGAAAAGGAATTTTAACCACCTTAGCTTTTACTGATTTATCCCTAACCTTAACAAATAATTCTGTGTCAAGCGCAGAATATGCGGTTTCAAGGTACCCCATTCCAATGGCTTTTGACAAAGAAGGTGATTGCGTTCCTGAAGTTATTTTGCCGATGATCTTCCCGCTGAAATCCGTCACCGGATAATCGTGGCGTGGAATTCCTTTTTCGATCATTTCAATCCCCGACAACTTTCTCTTTGCGCCTTCTTTTTTCTGCTGTTCAAATACATTTGAGGATGGGTAAGATTTATTAAACTTCGTTACCCAACCTAAGCCTGCTTCAATTGGCGAAGTACTGTCGTCGATGTCATTTCCATACAAACAGTATCCCATTTCCAGTCGAAGCGTGTCGCGGGCACCGAGGCCTATGGGCTTGAGACCCTGCGGCCCCCCCGCTTCAAATATGGCATCCCAGATCTTTTCGGCATCGTCATTTTTGTTTTCAAAATAGATCTCCACGCCGCCGGCCCCGGTATAACCAGTTGCACTGATCAGCACATTATCAACGCCCGCAAATCTCCCCTTCTCAAATGTGTAATATTTCAGATTGAGAATATCCGTGTCCGTGAGTGGTTGAAGTATTTTTGTTGCCTGCGGTCCCTGGATCGCCAACAGGCAGGTCTTGTCGGAAATGTCGTGCATTTCCACACTTGTATTGTTGCGGCCGCTGATCCAGTTCCAGTCTTTTTCGATGTTCGAAGCATTTACAACGAGCATATAGGCCTTGTTCTCTTCGAGGCAATACACGAGCAGGTCATCCACGATTCCCCCTTCATTATTTGGAAGGCAGCTGTATTGGGCCTTCCCGGCTGTCAGCTTCGAGGCGTCATTTGTGGTCACCCGCTGGATGAGGTCGAGAGCGCCAGGACCCTTGAGTATGAATTCACCCATATGACTCACATCGAAGATTCCCGCTCCCTTTCGCACGGTGTGGTGTTCATCATTGATTCCCGAATAAGAGATGGGCATATTGTACCCGGCGAATTCGGCCATTTTCGCCCCGAGGGCAAGATGTTTTTCGAGAAAAGCAGTGGATTTCATCCTGAAGAAAGCATGTTGAATGTGCAGCAAAAATAAAGGTTGCCCGGAAGGCAACCAATTCATTTACTGATATCCTGCAATCAGTCAGTCATTCACTCTTTCGGGCCGGCCGTCTTCCTTCATCAGGTAAGTCCTGCCAGGAATGGGTCGATAGAGGCTGCTCGTTTCCCGCTCGTCATCAAAATCATTGTTGTGATAATCATTATCGTTGTCAAAGTCATCGAAATTAAACCCGTGCCGGTTGTAGTTAACGGTAAACCAGTTGTATCCTGAAATGTTTTTGCTGAAGCTGATCTTCTTGCCTACCGGGATTTCGATCACCATCCATACCCTTTGATTCCTGAACTTGGATTGTTTCGTGATGAAAAATCCCTTTGGCAGCAAGATGTTGCTGTCGTTCTGAATGACATCGAAATTTATGGTCGAGGCGGTGCGCGTTGCGTCGTCAATGTTCCTGCCGCGGCTTGAGCGTATCCGGTAAACGTGATAGTCGCTGTCGTTGCTTCTCACCATGCTGATCCTTACGGTGCTGAGCATGATGGAGTCCTGGTTGATGCTGTCAAAACCCCAGTCATCATCGTCTCCGAAACCCATCCACCTGAGCCGGTCGTACTTCTTCCAGTCTGGACTCGAAGTAGTGACGTTCAGAATACTGTCTGGCTGGGTGATCGAGATCGGCTCTTCATCCAGACTTGCGACACGGCGGTAATTGCCGGCAACCTTGTAAAACAGCACGCTGGCGCAGATAAGCCCCGCTATCCACAAGGCTGCGAACGCGAAACCAAGAAAATGTCTCTTCGAACGCACTCCCATGATCCGCCTGACACCCCAGGTGATCAACGCTATCAGGGGTGTACCAAAAAACAGGAAAAGTGTGAGCCAGACCAGTGAGTTCTGGAAGGAACCTTCCAGCACAAAATCTTTGAGCGGAGCCAATGCAATCCCGCCGAACAGTAGTCCGATCAGTACTCCGAAGAGGGTGATAGCGACAATGGCAAAGATGAAAATCAGGAAGGCTTTGATGATCACACCGATGGCATGACCGAGGCCGTTGGAACTTCTCCTGATGGCCGGGCCTGTCTGAGCCGTGAAAGCTCGCGCCTGTTCTGACGCCCTTTGCCCAAGATTTTCGGCTGATTCCTTCAATTCAGTACCCCATTTTTCCGTCCTGGCCTTGACGTTCTGGAGGTCTTTGTTTATTGCCTGGCGGATGGAATCAAGGTCTACTTTCTGACCCCGCATTTCCAACTTTTCGGCTGCAGTATTCGCCACCGGAACGGCAATCCAGAGCACGATGTAGATCATGAACATGCTGCCGCCGAAGGAACCGGAGACCATATTAGATACGAATCCGAAGTCCCAATTCCAAAACGGACTGAATCCGCCGTATAGGATTGCAAAAATGAAGGGTAGAGCGAAAATAAGTCGCGGTATCCAGGCCTCCATATTGAAGTAGGCGGCCAGTCCCCCGCAGACTCCTCCAAGCACCTTCTGGTCGGGATTGCGGTACAGCCTTTTAGTCACGCTTGAACTGATTGATTTGGAAGGCACGATTATCCAAAGAAGGATGTAGACCCAGAAGAGGAGACCAAAAAATACGACGAAGAGGATCCGCATGATCACCGGATCAATCTTCAGGTAGTTTGCCAGCCCACTACATACCCCACCTACGATCTTGTCGTCGGCATTGCGGTAAAGGCTCCCCCTGCCCGGCACGTTGCCGGTGGTCCAACTGGTAGAGGTGGTGTGGGTCCCTGCATCGCGGGGGCCTGCCGTGGCTGCTTCCGGCTCCTGCGGATCAAAGTCTTCCGGTCGTCCCATGCCCGCGATGACGGTGTTGACGTCAGCGTCGGTGATGCAGTTCGCGCCGTTCTTCAGTCTTTCCGAGAAGAGTTCTGCGATACGACCTTCGATGTCGTTGATGATCTCGTCGCGACCTTCTTCGAATGCGAAGTACTTTCGCAGGCTTTCGATGTATTGCTTCAGCAATTCATAAGCGGTTTCCTCGATTGGAACGACCCTCCCCTGAAAGTTTATATTAATGACCTTTTTCATTTTCTGTTCGGTTTGTCTTTTATTTTAATTGTTTACCGGTGGTTCGCTGGATTCATCCTGCTGAAAATTGGATTCATCCTGATTTATATTAGTTGCAAAAACTTCTTTTTTGCTGGTTAATGCGTTAACGGCATTGGCCAATTCGAACCAGGTGGCCTCGAGTTCTTTATAGAATCCCTCGCCGGTAGGTGTGAGTGAAAAGTATTTTCTCGGGGGCCCGGAGTTGCTTTCGACCCATCTGTAGGTAAGCATGGTTGCATTTTTTAGCCTGGTCAGGAGTGGGTAAAGGGTGCCTTCAAAGATTTGAAGGTTGGCCGCTTTCATTTCCTCTACGATGTCCGAAGGGTAGGCTTCCCCTCTGCGGATGATGGAGAGTATGCAGAATTCCAGTATGCCTTTCCGCATCTGACTCTGCGTGTTGTCAATATTCATTGTCTGCTGTTTTGTGCATTTCGATAACGTTGCTTGCACAAACCTATGCAATTAAATTAGTACTATGCAAAACAAAGTAGTATTTATTTTTTAGTAACTGCCTTTGGCGGGTTCTATAGGACGAGAATTCCCATCTTTAATGGGCACACCAATGGCTAGAGGGGCTCAATCAGGCAGGAAAAGCCGGTAGAATTTATGATTCGAAGGGGTCTGCTTCTCGTCGGGAATGGTGAAAGCTTAGAACTCTGCGTTCTTGGGTGTCCTGGGGAAGGCGATTACGTCGCGGATGTTGGTCATGCCTGTAACAAAAAGCACCAGTCTTTCGAATCCGAGTCCAAAACCCGCATGAGGAACAGTTCCAAACCGGCGGGTGTCGAGATACCACCACAATTCTTCGGCGGGGACCTGCATTTCTTCCATCCGGGCCAGGAGCTTGTCCATTCTTTCCTCCCTTTGGGAGCCCCCAACGATCTCGCCGATGCCGGGCGCGAGGATGTCCATAGCGGCGACGGTCTTGCCGTCATCGTTCTGACGCATGTAAAATGCCTTGATTTCTTTGGGATACCCGGTGACGATCACAGGCTTTTTAAAATGTTTTTCTACCAGGTAGCGCTCGTGCTCACTCTGCATGTCGATGCCCCACTTGACGTCGTATTGGAATTTTTTCTTTTTGAAGGCCGGACTGTCAAGCAGGATGTCGATCGCTTCGGTATAGCTGATCCTTTCGAACTGGTTGTTGACCACCATTTCCAGTTTTTCAATCAGACCGATGCCCGAGCGCTGCTGCTGGGGTAGTTTATTCTCTTCCTTATCGAGGCGTTGCGCCAGGAAGTCCAGGTCTTCCCTGTTGTGATCGAGCACATAACCGATAATATATTTTATGAATTCCTCTGCGAGATTCATGTTATCCTCGATGTCGTAGAATGCCATTTCGGGCTCGATCATCCAGAATTCTGCGAGATGTCGTGTAGTATTGGAGTTTTCGGCGCGGAAAGTGGGTCCGAAGGTGTAGATCTCACTGAAGGCCATCGCCGCCAATTCTCCTTCAAGTTGTCCGGAAACAGTGAGGTTGGTGGCTTTTCCAAAGAAATCTTCGGAGAAATCCACCTCCCCGGATTCCGTCCGGGGTGTGTTATTGAAAGGCAGGGTGGTGACTTTGAACATCTCTCCGGCGCCTTCGGCATCGCTGGCCGTTATCACAGGCGTATGCATGTACACAAAACCCTTCCTGTGGTAGAATTCGTGAACGGCAAATGCGAGAGCGTGGCGTACGCGGAAAATTGCTCCGAAAGTGTTGGTCCGAAAGCGGAGATGTGCCTTTTCCCTCAGGAATTCGAGGCTGTGTTCCTTTGGTTGAAGCGGGTATTTTTCGGGGTCCGAATCGCCCAGGACCTCAATAGCGCCGGCTTTTACCTCCAGCTTCTGACCCTTGCCCAGGGAAGGCACAACCAGACCTTTTACTTTCAGCGAAGCTCCCGTGGTGATCCGTTTCAGCTGGGCTTCGTCGAGGAGGCCAAGTTCGGCAACTACCTGCAGGTTGGTATTGGTGGAGCCATCATTGAGAGCGACAAACTGGTTGTTTCTGAATGTGCGCACCCATCCCATGACAATCACTTCCCGGCCATCCGGTTCCGCGGCAAGTAAATCCTTGATCTTGATCCTGTTGTTAAACATCTGATGTTTTTTGGAAACTGGGCCCAAAGATAGTCAGTAAGCGAAATAAGTTTTACTCAAATCGTAACAAGACGGTCGGCATTAAGGGGTAATTTTGACCCTCGTGTCAGGTCGAAGTATCAATATAGCTTTAGTAGGCAACCCAAATAGTGGCAAAAGTTCTCTCTTCAATACCTTAACCGGTCTCAACCAGAAAGTAGGCAATTTCCCCGGGGTGACCGTCGATAAAAAAGCCGGCCATTGCAGGATCAGCGATGAACTCAACGCCCTGATCATCGATTTGCCCGGTTCCTACAGCCTTTATCCCCGGCGCGAAGATGAATGGGTAGCCTACCGGGTGCTGATGCATCAGGATCCCCGGGTGAACCCCGAGCTGCTGGTGCTGGTGGCGGACGCCAGTAACCTCAAACGAAACCTGCTCTTTGTATCGCAGGTGATAGATCTTAAGACGCCTGTGGTGATCGCGCTGACCATGCTCGACATAGCCAGGCAGAAAGACATTGACATCAACATCGGTGAACTGGAAAGGGAACTGGGTGTGCCCGTAATACCTGTGAACCCGAGGAAGAATAAGGGAATCGCGCAGTTGAAGAAGGTCATCGAACAGGCCGTCAACCAGGCGGGAAGATCGCCGGTGAGGGACTTTATCAACAACGAATCGCTCGCTAAAGGAGCTATCCAAAATGTTCGGACCCTGATGCCCCAGATCAGTAATTACCGGGCAATACACTACCTGATCAATCACGAATCTTTCGCAATGAATGATGGTTTTCAGGACAGGATAGAAACCATCGAGCAGGACCACCAATTCAACCATACAAAAGTGCAGGCCGAAGAGATCGTGCAGCGATACCAGCGTATCTCACACGTGCTTAAACAATCGGTTTCGGAGCCAAGCGCTATCAGTAAGAAGTTGTTCACTGACAAGGTCGACGACATCCTGCTGCACCGTGTCTGGGGATATCTGATCCTGTTTGTAGTATTGTTTCTTCTTTTTCAGAGTATATTCTGGCTTGCTGAATACCCGATGAACTTCATCGAATGGTCTTTTGCGCGGATGGGATCCTGGTTCACAAATGTGCTGCCTGTGGCCTGGTGGTCTGATCTTTTCGTGAACGGGCTGCTCGCGGGCTTGAGCGGCATACTTGTTTTCATCCCGCAGATCATGATCCTTTTTGGGCTGATCAACATTCTGGAAGATACCGGGTACATGGCGCGAATCAGTTTTCTCACGGATAAGCTCATGCGAAAAGTGGGGCTTAACGGCAAAAGTGTGATGCCCATGATCAGCGGCTTTGCGTGCGCGGTTCCCGCCATCATGAGCGCGCGGAATATTGAAAATAAAAAAGAGCGATTGCTGACCATACTGGTGACCCCACTGATCAGTTGCAGCGCAAGGCTTCCGGTTTACACCATCCTGATCAGCCTGGTAATACCAAAGACCACGCTTTTAGGTTTTCTTGGTCTGCAGGGGCTCGTAATGATGGGCCTCTACCTGCTCGGCGTAGTTATGGCGCTGGCCGTTTCTTATGTCGCCCGTTGGTTTATCCGCACCAGCGAGAAAAGCTTCTTCATCCTTGAGTTACCTGTATATCGTTCTCCCAGGTGGAAGAACATCCTGGTGACTATGATCGAAAAGGCCAGGATCTTTGTTTTTGAAGCCGGAAAGGTGATCATTGTCATCAGCCTGATCCTCTGGGCCCTGAGCACTTACGGTCCTCCTGATAAAATGAGTGCCGTTCACCAGCAATACGCCCTCATCGAAAAAAACGACCCCGGGTCGAATCATGCACTTGAAAAACAAAAAGGCACGGCCCTGCTGGAACAGTCCTTTGCGGGCATCATGGGAAGGGCCATCGAGCCCGTGATAGAACCGCTGGGTTTCGACTGGAAGATCGGCATCGCATTGATCACATCATTTGCCGCGCGCGAAGTGTTTGTTGGCACTATGGCCACGCTATATAGTGTTGAGGACAATGGTGAAGAGAGTCTACTGCTGCGCGAAAAAATGCAGCAGGCAAAGAATTCCCGTGGTGAGTCGGTGTATACGCTGGCGAGTGGTGTTTCGCTGATGATCTTTTACGTATTCGCCATGCAGTGCATGAGTACGCTAGCGATCGTTAAACGTGAAACGCGTTCATGGAAATGGCCGGTGATACAGCTGATCTATATGACTGTGCTGGCATACCTGATGAGTTTGCTTACCTATCAGATATTAAGTTAGGGAGAAGCTGAAGCTTATAATTTTTACAAAACTGTTTATAGCACACCAAGTTCCCTCAATTCTTCTTCCAGCGCTTCGGGAGATGTAAAATGAATCGTGTGTATCCCCATTTCCTTTGGCACGGCAAGGTTGCGTGCATTGTCATCGATGTAGATCGCCGTGCCGGGATTGATGTTGAATTTTTTTATGATCGTCTCATAAATCGGTGGGAATGGCTTTCGCATTTTTTCCTCGCCGGATACCAGTCTGCCATCAAACCAATGCAGGAAGTCGAAGCGGTTCAGGGCAACGGGAAAGGTCTCGGCGCTCCAGTTGGTGAGGGCATAGAGTTTCATAATTCCCTTTTCTTTTATTTTTCTGAATACCTCCACGGTTCCATCAACCGGTCCCTTCAGCATGTCTTCCCAGCGATCATAATACAGCCTGATGTTTTCTTCTTCATGAGGGAACCTCGCAACGAGTTCTTCGGTGGCCTCCTTTAGTGTTCGGCCTTCGTCCTGTTGTTCATTCCAGTCCGGCGTGCATATGCGGGCATAAAAATCATTCATCCGTTCCTCGTCGTTGAAGACGGACTTGTACAAGTAATCGGGATTCCAGTCGACGAGTACTCCACCCAGGTCGAATATTACGGCTTCGAATTTTGACATGATACTAAATTAAAATTATTTCACGCAAAGGCGCAATCGCGGTCATTCCTTTTCAAAAATCAACCTCACGCAAAGACGCAATCGCAATCATTTCTGTTCCAAAATCAACCTCACGCAAAGGCAATCTCGGTCATTCCGTTTCCAAAATCAACCTTACGCAAAGGGGCAATCGCGGTCATTCCTTTTCATAAATCAACCTCACGCAACGACGCAATCGCAATCATTTCTGTTCCAAAATCAACCTCACGCAAAGGCAATCGCAATCATTTCCTTTCCAAAATAAACCTCACGCAAAGGCAATCGCGGTCATTCCGTTTCAAAAATCAACCTCACGCAAAGGCGCTATAAAATGAACTTAAATTTCTTTGCGTATTCTTTTGCGCTTTCCTTGGGCTTGGCGTGAAACCCTACTTGGTCTGAAATCCCCTCATACTTTCATCAATCGCTCCACCGCCTTCTCCAGTGTGCTCTCCTTCTTTCCAAAACAAAATCTTACCACTTTGTTGTCTTTACCAGACTGGTAAAAGGCCGACACCGGGATCAACGTAACCCCTGCCTCTTTTGTAAGTCGTATCGCGAAATCGCGGTCCGGTTCCTCACTGATCCTTTCATAAGACCCACAAATAAAATAGGTGCCTGCCGAGTTCAGCATGCTGAACCTGGTCTCCTTCATCAGGCTTATAAAATAATCGCGCTTTTTCTGAAAGAAGGAGGAGAGTCCGAGGTAGGTTTCTTTTTTTGAAACAAAGGACGCAAGCCCGACCTGGCCGGGTGTGTTCACGCTGAAAGCATCGAACTGGTGGATCTTTCTGAATTCGGCAGTGAGTTTTGCCGGCGCCACACAGTAGCCAATCTTCCACCCCGTGCAATGATATAGTTTGCCAAACGAAAAACAGACAAAGCTCCTCTCCAGCAGATCAGGATATCGGAGCATGCTGAGGTGTGGCGTTTCGTCATAGGTCAGGTGTTCGTACACCTCATCGGCAACGATAAAAATATTTGTTCCTGCGGTCAACCTTCTCAGCGATTCGATGTCGGATGCCGACAACACACTGCCGGCTGGATTATTTGGGGAGTTAATAATGATCGCCCTGGTACGCGAGGTTATCGCGTTTTCAACTGCGTCCCAGTCGATGCTGTAATCAGGGAATTTCAGGCTGACGAATATCGGCCTGGCGCCGCTCACCAGGATGTTCGGCACATAGCTGTCATAACAAGGTTGCATGACGATCACTTCATCACCAGGCTGGAGAATTGTGGTAAGCGCGGAATAAATTGCGTAGGAACCTCCGGGGGTAATGGTTATCTCATTTAATGGATCCAGGTTGGTTCCATAAAGAGACTGTATCTTTTCCGCGATGGCCTCGAGTAATGGCGGCCATCCAGGCATCGGCGCATATTGGTTGTAGTTATCCGACATCGCCTTTCCAACGAGCGCAGTAAGTTCGGGATCCATGCTGAAATCCGGAAAACCCTGCCCGAGGTTCACCGCCTGGTATTCGGTAGCCATGCGGCTCATGGTAGTAAAAATCGTGGTCCCTGCATCAGGAAGTTTACTCCTTATCTCCATTGCCTATTTGAGTTCGATGTTTTGGGGGGCGATCAGTGGTTCACGATTCAGCCGCAGGTAGACCTGCGCCATAGTGATAACATCCTTCTGGCAGTAGTGTACGATCCTGGGAAGGTCATGATCCTTCCAGTACACCGCCCCGACCATGCTGCCGTCGATGTCATCCTTGGAAGTGGGTATGCCAAGCACGTGCGACAAAAGATGAAGTGCAGTATAGGTTTTATAGTCTCCGAATTTCCACATTTCCATGGTGTCGATAAGGTTGACTTCCCATGGCTTCTTTCCGCTGATCATCAAGAGGGAGGGTATGCATTCGTTGTTGATCATCATCCTGCGGCATAAATAAGGAAAGTCAAATTCTTTCCCGTTATGTGCGCATAGATATTTTTGAATCCCTGCACCCCACTTGGTGAGCATGTCGCAGAATTCTTTCAGCAATGTTTTCTCATCATCCCCAAAGAACGATTTGATCGTCATGCTCCTGTTTTCGCCCTCACCCTGGATTATTCCGCAGGAGATACAAATGATCTTACCGAACTCAGCGTAAATCGCGGCCTTGTCATAAATTACATCTGCGGTCAGCAATTCCATGCTGCTGCGCAACAGCCCTTCTGCCTTTTTCGACCAGAGATCCTTCCATGCATCAGGAAGTTCGGCATAGGTGGCGTATTGCGAAACCGTCTCGATATCCAGGAATAATATGTTGCCAAGCTGGGTCAAAGATATTTTTCTCCCTTTTGTCTTTTCACGTCGCCTACATATTCCTTGATTTCCTGCTCCTTATCTTTTCTGCAGATTAAAAGCACGTCATCGGTGTCTACAACGATGTAGTCCGTGAGTCCTTGTATTACGATGAGCTTGTTGTCCTTTGCGTGTACGATACTGTTGCTCGTATCAATCAGCATGGCGTTGTGTGAGGAAACCGCGTTGGCATGGCTGTCTTTCTGCAAGTTTTCATACGCGCTATTCCAGGTGCCAAGGTCGCTCCATCCGAAAGAAGATGGAATTACGTATACATTGTCTGCCTTTTCCATGATCCCCACATCAATGGAAACAATGGCGGAAAAGGGATAGATCTGCTGGAGGGCTTCTTCCTCTTCAAGGGTATTGAGTTTATCTTGCTGAGAAACGAAGAGGTCGAATACTTCGGGCAGGTATTTTTCGAAGGCGGGAATGATGTTCTTCACCTGCCAGACAAAGATCCCCGCGTTCCAGAGAAACTCGCCACTGGCAAGAAAGGTTTTGGCAAGTTCAAGATTTGGTTTCTCTGTAAAGGTTTTTACCTTGAACACATTGTCGGAAACGGGTTGCTGTTCGTATTGTATGTAGCCATAACCCGTATTCGGATAAGTTGGTTTGATGCCCAGGGTAATGATGGCATTGTGTTTTTGGGTGAAGCTCAGGGCTTCGAGGCAGACCTTCTTGAACGCGATGTTGTCGGAGACAAGGTGGTCCGCCGGCGCCACGATAAGCAGTGCGTTCGGATCCAGCTTGTTCAGCTTAAAAGAAATATAAGCGATACATGGAGCAGTGTTCTTTCTCGATGGTTCGGCCAGGATATTTTGTAATGGAAGTTCCGGCAATTGTTTTTTCACAATGTTGACATACTCGCCTGAGGTCACCACATAGATATTCTCCAGTGGTATGAAGGAAGAAAAGCGGTCGAAGGTCGACTGGATCAGGGTCTTCCCAATATTAAGTATGTCGAGAAACTGCTTTGGAAAGTTGGTACGGCTTTTCGGCCAGAAACGAGTGCCGATCCCACCAGCCATGATCACTACGTATTGGTGCTTGTTCATTGTAATTGGTTATGTACCGGCCTAAATGATTCCTTCCCTCACAAGGTCGTGCAAATGAATAATACCCAGATATTCGTCTCCCGAGGCGACCACCAGTTGGGTAATGTCGTTTTTCCTGAGCAGGTCAAGGGCATCGACTGCCAGGGCCTCAGGGTTAATGGTTTTGGGGTTGGCACTCATGATGTCCCTGGCAATTACCTTGTCGAGCGAGGCATTCTTTTCGAGCATTCTTCTGAGGTCACCATCGGTAATCACACCTAGCAATGCGCCCTTTTCATCAAGTACGGCGGTGGCGCCGAGCCGGTTGCGGGAGATCTCCACGATCACTTTGCTGAGGGTGGCATCCGCGGGCACAGCTGGTTTTTCATTACCGGAGAAGAGGTCGGCAACCCGCAGATAGAGTTTTTTCCCCAGCATCCCGCCCGGATGAAACTTTGCAAATTCGGCGGTTCCGAAACCCTTCATCTCCATCAGCACAACCGCTATTGCATCTCCCATAACCAGCTGGGCGGTAGTACTGCTGGTAGGTGCAAGGTTATTGGGGCAGGCTTCCTGATCAACGGTAGTATTGAGGATGATGTCTGACTGTCGCGCCAAATAGGAATGTATGTTGCCGACGATGGCGATAATTGTATTGCCAAAATTCCTGATTAGGGGCAGGAGCACTTTGATCTCGGGCGACTCCCCGCTTTTGCTGAGAATCATCACCACATCGTCCTTCTGGATCATTCCGAGGTCGCCATGTATGGCATCGGCAGCGTGAAGAAAGATAGAAGGTGTTCCCGTGGAATTGAGGGTGGCGACGATCTTCTGGGCGATGATGGCACTTTTGCCTATTCCACTGATTACCACGCGACCGGTAGCGGAAGAAATGGTCGTGACGGCTTTCTCAAAATCGTCATTGATCATCTTTTCCAGGGAGGAGATAGCCTCGGCTTCTAAACGTATAGTTCTCAGCCCGGTAAGCTTGATATCCGGTAGTGTAACAGATCCCATTTCAGCGCAAACCTACGCTGACATTTAACAATCACCAAATGGGAAACTTGGGAAAAACTCCTTAAAAAGATTAAATTCGCGCTCTTCCAACACACATAATACTTACCTCTAATATTAAGTGAAGAAGGAAATAATCATTCATGGCTACAGTTAAAAAAACCTCTTCCACCAGCGGAACACCCAAGAAGACAGAGCCCGAAACTGAACTTAATTCGGGTACTGGTCGAACCACCCAATCAAAAACACCTATTGTGAAATCAACTCTTTCGACGGGAAGCCCCAGAAGTAAAGGTGCGAAGTCTGTTGATGCGGATACCACTGTGCTGGAAAATAAAGGCGGGTCAACTGAACCGGCGCGGACGTCAACCGGATCTAAAGAGGTCAAGACCGGGTCTTTCATGGACCACGGTTTTCTGAAAAAGGCGCTACAGGAGAACTTTGGGTTCACTGAGTTTAAAGGAAACCAGGAAGCGATCATCAAGAACCTGCTTTCGGGCAAGGACACTTTCGTGATTATGCCAACCGGTGGCGGCAAGAGTCTTTGCTATCAATTGCCGGCGATCATCAGTCCCGGAATTGCGCTCATCGTAAGTCCGCTTATCGCGTTGATGAAAAACCAGGTGGACCTGGTGCGCAGTTACAGCACCAATGATTCAGTGGCGCATTTTCTCAATTCCACCCTCAATAAAAAACAAACTACTCTCGTTCGCCAGGACCTGTTGTCGGGCAAGACCAAAATGCTCTATGTTGCTCCCGAAACGCTCACCAAACAGGAAAACCTGGATTTCTTCCGCGACCTGCAGATCTCCTTTATTGCGGTTGACGAGGCGCATTGTATCTCTGAATGGGGTCATGACTTCAGGCCAGAATACCGCCGCCTGAGAGAGATGATCGAGCAGATCAATCCGAACGCTCCGATGATCGCGCTGACCGCCACGGCCACGCCGAAGGTGCAGAGCGACATTAAGAAAAATCTCGAGCTCCGCAATGCGGAGGTGTTCCTTTCTTCTTTCAACCGGCCGAACCTTGAGTATGAAATACTCCCAAAGATCAGGAAGGAACACACGCTGAAAAGCATGGTGAAGTTTATCAGTCAGAACAAAGGCAAGACCGGCATCATCTATACTACCAACCGCAAGACCACCGAAGAGCTCGCGGAGCTGCTGCAGAAGAATGACATCAAGGCTGTGGCCTATCACGCGGGCATCGATAGCAAGGCGAGGGCCCAGCGGCAGGATCTGTTTATGAATGAGGACGTGCAGGTGATCGTTGCCACCATTGCCTTCGGCATGGGCATCGACAAACCGGATATCCGTTATGTAATACATTACAATATACCCAAAAGCATAGAAAATTATTACCAGGAGACGGGCAGGGCGGGCCGCGATGGAATGGAGGGCAAGTGCATCCTTTATTATTCACACAAGGACGTTAGCAAGCTCGAACACCTGATGCGTGATAAGCCGCTAAGTGAAAGGGAAGTGGGTGCCCAGCTGATTGGCGAGATGGTTGCCTATGCGGAAAGTGGAGTGTGCCGGCGGAAAATGCTCATCACTTATTTCGGAGAGAAATATGAAGCCGAGAATTGCGGCAAGTGCGACAACTGTTTGCATCCAAAGGAAAGGGTAGAGGCGAAGGACAATGTGGTAAAGGTGCTGAAGACTGTCAAGGCTTTGAACGAGCAGTTTGCCGCAGACTATGTGATCAATATTATTACCGGAACACTCACTCCGAATATCCGCAACTTCCGCCATGAGGGCATTTCTGAATTCGGCATTGGCAAGGACGAGACACCGCAATATTGGGGCTGTTTGATCCGCCAGATGTTGCTGCAGGGATTGATCGGCAAGGAGATCGAGGACTATGGCTTGTTGAAGCTTTGCAAGAAGGGCCAGGATTTCGTAAAGAAGCCCCTGTCGTTTAAGATCGTCATGAATAATTTGTTCCAGGATGCCAATGGCGACGACGATGATGAAGGCGCCGAGGTGGTGACGGTTACGGCTGTCGATGACAAATTGTTCGAAATGCTAAAGGAGTTGCGTCAGAAGGAAGCAAAGAAACGCTCCCTTCCCCCATTCGTCATCTTCCTTGAATCTTCTTTGCAGGACATGGCCACCATGTACCCCAGGACCATCGAAGAACTGGAAAAATGCCAGGGGGTTAGCAAGGGCAAGGCCCTGCGTTATGGCAAACCCTTTGTGGAAACCATTGCCAACTATGTGCAGGAGCACAGTATAGAAAGGCCCGATGATTTTGTGATGAAGAGTGTGGTGAACAAGAGCGTCAACAAGGTGTATATCATACAGCAGGTAGACAAGAAGATCCCGTTGGATACCATTGCGCGGAACAAGGACCTTCGGCTGGATAAATTGCTGGAAGATATGGAGACCATCGCTGCCAGCGGTACGAGGCTAAATCTCGACTATGCCATTGACGAGATGCTCGACGAAGAGGAGCAGGACGACATACTGGAATATTTCAAGGGTTGCGAAACCTCATCTTTGCAGGTGGCGATTGAAGAGCTGGCAGACGGCAATTTCACCTGGGAGCAGCTTAAGATCATGAGGATTAAGTTTTTGAGTGTGTACGGCAATTAAACTCAAAATGCGGGCGGCATCGGTCGTTTCTTGCGTTTTATGTTTTAATTTTTAGTTTATTCTCTTTATTTTCGCGGTCCGCTATAAAAGAAACCGGTGCGGTATCCGCCGTGGCGGAAAAGGACCGGAAACTCGGTGCGGTATCCGCCGTGGCGGAAAAGGACTGGAAACTTGGTGCGGTATCCGCCGTGGCGGAAAAGGACTGGAAACTTGGTGCGGTAGCTCAGTCGGTAGAGCAAAGGACTGAAAATCCTTGTGTCGGCGGTTCGATCCCGCCCCACACCACTGATTCCCTGGCAGAAATGCCGGGGTTTTTTGTTTGAAATCTGATGCGGTATCCGCCGTGGCGGAAAAGGACTGAAAATCCTTGTGTCGGCGGTTCTCCGACGGGCGGACCGCCCCACACCACAGATTCCCTGGCAGAAATGCCGGGGTTTTTTGTTTGAAATCTGATGCGGTATCCGCCGTGGCGGAAAAGGACTGAAAATCCTTGTGTCGGCGGTTCTCCGACGAGGCGGACCGCCCCACACCACAGATTCCCTGGCAGTAACGCCGGGGTTTTTTGTTTTAAATTCGGTGCGGTATCCGCCGTGGCGGAAAAGGACTGAAAATCCTTGTGTCGGCGGTTCTCCGACGAGGCGGACCGCCCCACACCACAGATTCCCTGGCAGTAACGCCGGGGTTTTTTGTTTTAAGATTCGGTGCGGTATCCGCCGTGGCGGAAAAGGACTGAAAATCCTTGTGTCGGCGGTTCTCCGACGAGGCGGACCGCCCCACACCACAGATTCCCTGGCAGAAATGCCGGGGTTTTTTGTTTGAAATCTGATGCGGTATCCGCCGTGGCGGAAAAGGACTGAAAATCCTTGTGTCGGCGGTTCTCCGACGAGGCGGACCGCCCCACACCACAGATTCCCTGGCAGAAATGCCGGGGTTTTTTGTTTTATGATTGGTGCGGTATCCGCCGTGGCGGAAAAGGACTGAAAATCCTTGTGTCGGCGGTTCTCCGACGAGGCGGACCGCCCCACACCACAGATTCCCTGGCAGAAATGCCGGGGTTTTTTGTTTTAAGATTGGTGCGGTATCCGCCGTGGCGGAAAAGGACTGAAAATCCTTGTGTCGGCGGTTCTCCGACGAGGCGGACCGCCCCACACCACAGATTCCCTGGCAGAAACGCCGGGGTTTTTTGTTTTAAGATTGATGCGGTATCCGCCGTGGCGGAAAAGGACTGAAAATCCTTGTGTCGGCGGTTCTCCGACGAGGCGGACCGCCCCACACCACAGATTCCCTGGCAGAAACGCCGGGGTTTTTTGTTTTAAGTTTGATGCGGTATCCGCCGTGGCGGAAAAGGACTGAAAATCCTTGTGTCGGCGGTTCTCCGACGAGGCGGACCGCCCCACACCACAGATTCCCTGGCAGAAATGCCGGGGTTTTTTGTTTGAAATCTGATGCGGTATCCGCCGTGGCGGAAAAGGACTGAAAATCCTTGTGTCGGCCGTTCTCCGACATAGGCGGACTCGCCCCACACCACAAATTCCCTGGCAGTAACGCCGGGGTTTTTTATTCTCAGTTCGGTGCGGTATCCGCCGTGGCGGATAAGGACTGAAAATCCTTGTGTCGGCGGTTCTCCGACGAGGCATAACCGCACCGAACACAGCAGATTCACTCTGGCTAGAAATGCCGTGGTTGTTTGTTTGAAATCAGAAGAGTTTCCGCCGAAGCAGGAAGCGATGTTGAATGAGAAATTCTTGAGTCAGCCGTTCTCCGACGAAGCGGACCGCCCCACATTACAGATTCATTGGTAAATAATACCGGGTTTTTTGTTTAAATGATTGCTGCGGGATCCGCCGTGGCGGAAAAGGACTGAAAATCCTTGTGTCGGCGGTTCGATCCCGCTCACACCACGAATAAGGTTAGCGACTATGACTAAGGGTTGTGGTCGCTTTTTTATTTTCTGCAATTTTTCTACCGATATTGTCTTATCTCTCTTCTCTTAAGTCGCATGTTGAAATAAATCGTTGAAACTAATCGCCAGCGATGATGCCAGTAAATACACACGATGGATGATTCGATTAAAGTGGCGGTTCAACATTTACCCGGTTGAAAAACCATCATTAGTCGTTGACAAAGAAAAGAATTGTTAATGCCCATCCTTTTCAAGAACTTCCATATCCTTCCGACACAGACTCTGATATCCTTAATATCCACGCCTTTATTATGAACACGCTATTTTCTCCTAAAACTCAACAATATGAATCTTCATTTACTTTTATGTGCAACGACAATTGCACTGGCTAATTCTTCACACGCCCAAAACGTGGCGCCATTCTGGAGCGCGGTCGGCAACAGTAATGCCACGGCGGCTTCCAAACTCGGCACCACCAACGCCATCCCTCTAAGTCTGTACACCGGTAACGTTGCAAGGTTGTATATCAACCCCAGCGGCAACGTTGGAATTGGTACAGTCAATCCGATTTACAAACTCCATGTCGATGCAGGCGCCGGCACCGCAGCTGTTTATGGAAAAACCACCGGCAATTTTGCGGTTTATGGCGCAGGCGGAAAATATGGTGTGTATGGCGCCGGTGTGTACGGCGTTGCAGGAAGTGGTAGTTCATATGGCGTCCAGGGCACGAGCCCCAACGGCTACGGTGTCCAGGGTACCAGCACCAACGCCTACGGCGGCCAGTTCACCAGCACCAACAGTTACGGGGTTTATGTCACCGGCAAAACAATAGGCCTTTACAGTTACGGTACTACTTATGCCTTGTATGGATCAGGAGGAAATTATGGTGTTTACGGATCCGGTACAGCCGCCGGCGTTTACGGTAGCGCGTACACCTTTAACATGAGTGGCGTATATGGAAACGGAACAAGCGCATTTGGCGTTCAAGGAAACAGCTCCGGAAACTATGGCGGCTATTTTACCTCCACCAATCTTCACGGTCTTTATGCGAAGACATTAAATACGAACCCGGCTGCCTATGCTGCCATTTTTCAGGGAAACACCTACTCTTACGGAACTTACCAGACAAGTGATGAACGTGTAAAGAAAAACATCACTGAGTTTAAAGACGGAATGGCCATGATCAATCAGCTGCAACCAAAAGCATACGAATTCGCTACCGAAGGAAAACTTGCGAATCTTAATCTGCCAAAAGGAAATCATTATGGATTCCTCGCGGCAGACGTAGAAAAACTTTTCCCAGGTCTTGTAAGAGAAGCTCCCCTTGAAGTTCAGGACCCTCAGAAAGTGGTTGACCAAAAGCCTAACTCATCTGCGCCCGGCACGCCGGATGTAGTTCAAATTCCATCCGCGCCAAAAATCGAAACGATGCAGGTCAAAGCAATTAACTACACAGAGCTGATACCGATTATAATCAAAGGCATGCAGGAGTCGACGCGGAAAATAAAGAATTAAAACAGCAAATCGCCGAGTTAAAAGATGAACTTCAGCATTAAAACTCAAAGTGACCGGGCAAATTACCTCTGCATCTCTGAGTGACGCTTCATTGCTCCAAAACCAACCTAATCCCTTCGGAGCCTCAACGATCATTCCTCTGAATGTTCCTGAAAGCGCTTCACGTGCTCTGCTCACAATCACTGAAGCCGGCTCAGGAAAAGTGATCAAAATTCAAAACGTTTCCCCTGGCTCAAAGCAAGTGATCCTCGACGGCAGTTTTCTGGCAAGCGGAACTTATATGTACACATTGACGATCGACGGAAAAAAGATCAGCAGGAAAATGACAGTGGCAAAGTAAAAGACAGCAAATAGCATATGTGATAGAACTGAGATAGAAGGACTGAAAATCCTTGTGTCGGCGGTTCGATCCCGCCCCACACCACGCAGAAAATGAAGCGATTATGACGAAATGTTGTAGTCGCTTTTTTATTTGGTCGTGTCTTAACTCCCGCCCGTTACTTCAGTATTAGATGATCACACTTAGCGCTGCTTTATCGCGTTGGCTTCTTAGGCGTACAATCAATCCTTCGGTTACCCGTTTCCGATAGTAACCTCAATTCGGTTTTGGTTGAGCCGCTGTCGGTGATGAGGATGTTCAATGGCATTTTATTTTGGAGCGGAAATGACACCAAGATACCGCCCCATCCAGTATGGCAGCAGCCATATGTCGCCGGCACTCTTCTCCGATTCGCCGCCATTGCCGCCGTCAATTTGAAACAAGTTTGCATTGTGCCTGTGAATCGGCATCTCGTCGGGGGGAAGCACTTCGCTGATCGATTGCCCCCGGAAGTTTTCCGGTATGCGTTCGATATCCTTTCGCTCGCTGTTCGTCACTTTCCATTCAATAAGGTCGAGCGGATAGCGCTGAAGATAATTTACTGATTCGGAGAGATCAAAATCTTTCACACCGGTCATTGCCGTGAAGATATTCCAGGCCGCTTCTTTTTCCGGTCGCTCAGCTTGCCAGTGATCGAGTATCGCCGCTCTGTACTTCGCTTTAAGCGTTTCATTGAGCGCATACCGGTATAGCCCCCAGTAGCCGAGAAAATACATTTCATCGTCGGAGTGGTTCCAGCCATCGGACAACAATCTACTCAGCTCGTCTGCAGTATCCGGTGCGCTCGCAATCTGGCTCATCGGCCGCATAAGATTGGTTAGAAAGCCATGCTTTTGCATCAGTTCTTCAGCTTTGACCGCGGAATATTTTTTTATGGGTGAAATAATACGCCGTTTGCAACATCGCAATAATATTCGATGACGTGATCTTCCGGTCGCCTACCATTTCGGGGCGGGCATTGACATACTCGGGGTTCCATCGTCCCCAGCGCGTCGGTTCGCCATTCCAGTCAACCAAATACATATTGTGATCGACGATGTGCTGCATCAGTGCGTCGAGGAGATGAACTGCTTTGTTCCGGATCGTGGGGTCGCTGATCAGTTCAGCGATTGCGCCGAACACAAAGACATGACCGATCGCTTCGTCACTGCTGGTGGTCGATTTCCAGTCCCATCCCGAATCAGGGGAATGTTTCCACACATCTTTATCCGACAGTTGGTAGCCGGTACGTTCGAATGAGCGGGCCGGGAATCCTTTGATCGGGTTGATGGTGTAGAGGCGCTCCATGGCATCGAGTGACTCGCGAACGTTCTGTAAAGCGTCTTGCGAATGTGTTACAGCGTAGCGAAAAACTTCGCCGCCGAGATACATCGATGTCCAGAGTCCGTCGTTGTCGGAATCTTCGAGTGTCCCCGTCGAGGGGTCGCCGTTGATCATCCCGGAAATGCTGGCATTGAAACCGTTTCTGATGTGGCGTTCGCGAACCTGTCGTTCGAAGAAGGCGGCCTTTTTCTCCAGAGTCATTTTTTGCGACCGGATTTCACCAAGCCCCTTGTCTGTCAGAATAAAAACGCTTCCGTCTTTTCCGCCGCAGACATCGATAACATGATCAGAGGGAATCCATCGCGCCGAGGCGAAGTAATCGAAGCGACCATCCGGCCGCCGGGTAAAAGCGCCACGCCTGGATCCGAACCATATCCTCCCGGCGATATTGCGAACCACGGTAATTTGCGCACAGGGAACTTTCCGCACCAATTCGCCGATTTGCTGGCCGCTTGATGCATCCGCCGCAAAATATCCATCGCCAGTGCCAACAATGATTTGCTTTCCATCGCCGGCCAAATCCATTGCCGTAAAACCCTCTCCTTTAATCAGGGGGGCGATCCGATGGGTTCGCAAATCGAATAGGTGAACACTGTTTACCGCGAGCAAATAATACCGTTGTCGGCGGCTGTCGAAAATGACGTCAATGAGCGAATCATTCGATTCACCGGACCAGACGATTGAATCTTTTTCTATCTCAATCAGTGCCTTACCATTGGACAGTAAAAAGTCGAAGGGGCCGGCCGACGCCAGCAGGCGAATATCGCGCAGGCCATGCGCTACAAGCGGCTTCCCTGCCCAGGCATTGCTTAACAACTGCGTGCTATCGGCATAAATAAATTGATCTCCGAAGGTTGTGATGGCGGATATATTGCGGGCGCTGATCGGCCGGTATAATTTATCGTGAACGAGCGTACCAGGGTAAAGCAATAAGCCTCCGGCCGGTTTCAGCACACCGGCAGTGCTTAGCACCTGCACCGTCCCATTTCGATCTGCATGTACTGAAATGAAATCGGCTTCGCGCTTCGTGGATATCCGGCAGGTAGCGGACGGCAAAGCGTTGGTCGAAGGCGGTATCGCGATAGACCGGTTGGCCGGGGGCCGGATGCTGGGATCGGACAGACATCGAGACGACTATACACGACAGGGTCAGGAAGATATTTTGTTTCCTCATAAAAAAATAAATAAACGTGTGCCCGGACTACTGAATCATCTTCAGATAGCGCCCGAGCCAATATGGTAAAAGCCAGAATACCGGTTCCCGCTCAATTTCCGGGTTCCCGTTCACCGCCAGCCATGGATTCGAATCCCATCTTACAGTGGCGCGTATGCTTGCAGGCGGTAATTCATCTATTTGAAATTCACTAAGGTCGGGGCTGTGCACAATATGAACATCTTCACGCTTGGTGTGATCCACATTCCAGCACACCAGGTCCAGCGGGGTGTCGGTGAGAAAGTCGACCGAATTTTTCAGCTCAACCTTTTTGTTCCTCGAATAGCAGTATAAAAAGTTAATCTGCGGATTGTGATCGCCTATGCGGCGCGTCATCCATTTATCCATATGGGCTTCGTACCACGATTTCAGCTTGGGATCTTTTTCGCATTGAATCAGTATCGGATATAGATAGCATTGCATGATCACGTCGAAGTACACAAACCAAGCAGGATTCTGTTCAGTGAGCCGCGACATATTATCGAGATAATGATGTTCGTTGATCAGCTTGAGATAGTGCTGCTCGTATTTCACGTTGCCGGTCATGTAATAGGCAAGCTTTAGAAACGCGAGCAATTCCATCGAGTTTTCACTCTGGTCGGGCAGCCACTCGGGATCGCCATTGAGCAATTTCGGCGACCATACCGACCAACGCGTGTGTGTGCCATCAATGTCCATCATATTGTAGTCGTTCGCAATGAGATGCTCGACAAGGATGGACACGTGCTTGCGGACATCCTTTTTTTCCGATTCGTTGGCCACGAGCTGATAATAAAAGAAATATCCCATCATGTGCCCGCACCACTCGTCGCTGCTCGCATCGCCCTTCCAAAGCCACTGGCCGTCGGCCGATTTTCGCCAACGCGTTTCAACAGGCTTGAAGCGCGGTTCTTTTACGAGCTCGTCGGCCTTTTCCATCATAGTGTACGCCCGGTTTCCGTCGTGCACCGCTTCAGCCCAATCCACCGGCACGATCGTTCTTGCAAAATAGCCGCTTCCGCCGGTGATCTCGCGAAGCTTCTTCAAGAATGCAAATGACTTTGCCGCTTTTTGCCGCGCGTCTTCGCTTTTTGTGACCGCATAGCGGAAGCTTTCCATCGTGAGATAGTTTCCACCGTACTCGCCATCGTTGTCGTCATCTTCAGGCTGCCACGATGCCGTGTCGCCAGCGATCTTCAGGCGGCATTGTCCCGAAATCCAGGGAGCACGGATATGCCTTCTCATCTGAACATCATAAAAATATTTCTGTTTGTCGTCCAGCGTCATCTTCCTTTTGCAGATGGCGCTGACCCCATTGGCAGTGGCGATCCAGGCAGTGCCATCGCCGCTGAAAGCAATATCATTGACATGGTCGTCGAGCAGCCACCTGCGGGTGAAGCGGAGGGAGTGACTGCCACCGGGTACATACCGGACGAATACCGACGTTGGTGCCAAGCCACATGGTGCCATCGGGGGCGCGTTGCACACAGTGTACTTCGTTTGACGGATTGCCGTCCCGGGTCGTGATCTTGTTGATAAGCATGCCGTCGTGCAACGCTGACACGCCGCCGAGACCACCGGCCCAAAGCCGGCCCGGAGCCGAAAAGGCAAGACCCCGAAGAGAGGCACTTATAAGATAGTTTGTGTCAACATAATGATCTGTTTTGGCGTCGGTGCAATGATACAGACCGACCTCACTGGCCAGCCAAACCCCGCCTACACCGTCGGAAATGGCGGCACGGACTGATCTCGCAATTGGCCATGATTTCTTTTCAACGGCTTTGCCATTGAATAGCCACGCGCCTTTCGGTCCAAATGCGTACACGCCTTCCTTAGCAGCACATAAAACGGAGATCGGGCCATCTGTCCCGGGCACAACATGCACATCGCCGCCCGACAACACATGCAACCCGTTCCAACTGCCCGCCACCAATGCAGAATCAGGAAGCAACGAAAGCGCATATACGGGACCGCTATTTGTGCCTGGCAGAGGGACTACGGACCAGGAAGTGTCGGCGACACTGCGACGAAGCAATCCGCCGGCGGTGGCAATCCAGATCCTGTCGTTTCTATCGACCAGTATCCGCTTCACGTTGTTTTGAAGCTGCGTTCCCCGGACAGGATAGGGCACGTGATACTCCTGATCAAAAGCGGTGTCGGTGAAAGTGCTGTCTATAGACTGGGCAAAGGAACACCGAACAACGCTGACCAACAGGGTAACCAAAATAAATTTCATGGAGCTGGCGATTTTGTGGAATTCATAAACCGTTTCGCTGTCCGCTTACCAGGGAAGGTTCGTTCCCTGTATCAGCCAAAATTTCGACCAGGCACTGTTGTTTCCATCAGGGCCCACATAAGCCGTCGATTCAAGTTTGCTGATCGCTGCTCCGGAATTGTCCGGGTTATTTTGTAATTCAGTATTGTCGTATGCGAAGCGCACGGGTATCTGTGCACGATACGAATTCCAGCCAACATGAAGTTCAGGCAATCCTGTCCTTCTCCAGTCCATCCAGGCTTCACCGGATGACTGCCAGGCAGCGATCCATTTTTGCTCCATAATGCGGGCAAGTGTGCCGTCGTAGGCAACGAGCGGTTGAGCCACGTATTCGTCAAGGCTTTTGACACACCCGCTGTATCCGTCTACATCCGGTTGGTGGTTCGAAAATACGGTCCACGTGTCGAAGGAAGCGGCTATGCCTTCGTTATACCAAAAGGCAGCGTCGTGGCCCACATTCCATCCTTTTTGCGCAGCTTCAGCGAGATCGAAGCAGATCTCGCTGTAGGAGGCCATACGCTCTTTGAGCAGATCACCAGAAGGGTTATCATAGATATCGCGACGCATATATGAAACGTAGTCGTTGTTGGACGTAGACTGCGTTCCCGAGCCGTTGAGATTATATTGAAAGTCGGCAGTGGAATAACTGATCGGAATACCCACATAGCGTGGTGAGGTGTCGAAGAAATTCCAAACCGTGGCGATTGGCGCGCCCCAGGGCCGGTCGGTCGAATAAGTATTGATGTCAAATTCCTTATAATGTGTCGCTGCTGCAGCGAGCGGGTTGATATAACGGACGCCGTTATCAACGAGGACAGGTGTTTCATTATCGCCCGGAGCAAACTTGGTTCCGTCAACAACCGAGGGCGTGGTGATCGGCTCTGCCATAATCACGATACGCGGGTCTTTAAGCGCATCAAGTTTTTTGACAAGGGTGGCACACATCTTATTGCGATCGAAATCGGACTGTCCTTTATATTTGGCCGCTTTGGGATAAGAAGTATTCTCATCGACTCCCGGAAAGGGCATCGCCCAGTCGTCCTCATTGTTCTGGAACACCTTTCCGGCGATGGCTTCGACATCTGCCTGAACATCTCTTTTGTTGGAAAGGCGCAGATAATAGCGTAACAGCAACGAATAAGCAAGTTTGCTCCATTTTTCCGGATCGCCGCTGTAAAATACGTCGGAACTTGCCGTCGCTGCGGTGATCTCGGGATGATCGCCCATGGTTCCGGCGAGCAGATCGATGGACGCCTTGAGGTCTATGATCACTGCATCATAATTAGCTTCTTGCGAATCGAATGTGGGGAACTGGTATTCGGGACTGCCGAGGTCACCTTTCACCGCCATCGAATTGGGCGCATCACCCCAGAAATCGGCGATCACTCCGTAGTTAAATGCTCGCATGATCAATCCGACGCCCTGATGGAACTGCCATTGATTTTCCCCGGCTTTCTCCATCATGAGCTTATTGTCGCGCAGGATGCCATAGCTGGTGCTCCAACTTTTCGGCTCCCAATTGTATCCGCTGTAACTGTTTCCAAATGCGTCGACATAAGTATGCTGTATGGCGCCGGAAAGATCTCCGGAACCGAGGTCGCCATAGAACTTGGCTGTTTGAGTCAGCACATTCGCCATGAGATAATCTGGTGCGGCATCGGCCGGGGTAATATTATTCGGATCTTTATTGATCTCCGAAAACTTTCTACACGAACCCATGACCAGTATCGCCAGGAAAACGCTCGATATCTTGAGAAAACTATTCGCGCTTTTCATCTTTATCTTTTTTGGGGTTGAATTGATTTTTAGAAACGAACGTTAAGTTTTACACCCATTGGAATGGTCCACGGCGTGATGTTATACCGTTCAATGCCCTGGCGGAACTGCGAGCCATTGCCCTGGCTGTCGGAGCGCAACTGGTAAGCCGCTTCGGGATCGATGCCCGCTTTCGCTTTGGTCCAGAGTATCAGGTTTCTTGTATATATCCCTACGGTCAGGCCCTGCAAGTGAAGTCTGTGTGTGAAGCGGCTTCCTATTGCGGCCGTGACGGTAAGTTCACGCATCTTGATATAAGAGGCGTCGAACATGCTCATTCGCGCGAAGTTCCAACCCGCCGTTGTCGCATCCTCGTAGCTATCGAGTTTGGTAAGGTTCATGTCGCCAAGGTTTTCAATATAGCCGCCCGAACCATCTTCATACACACCGGGGAAGAATGCTCCGTCGTTGATCGTGATGCCTCCATTCGTTTGATAGGGAAACCCGCCTGTTTCGGTAGTTGGCCCGCCGATAAGATGGAACTGCTGAAGACCTGCAAACTTGATGTAGGCATCGGGATTAGCCTTGAGAAATCCGGGGATGTCGTTTTTGTATTGTTCCGGAACGGGTATCCCCATATTTTCCTGGCGCGCCATTGCGGCATCCGACTGCAGGTAACGGTAGGTTTGAGAGAAGAATGTGCCGCCGAAGCGCATGTCGATGCTGGCTGTGAGGGTAAGCATTTTCCAGGATACGCTGGTCTGCACGCCCATCAGCAATTTGGGGTTGTAGTTTCCAACCACTTCTTTGTGTTCAAAATCGCCGCCGCTAAGCTTCTGATACTGGCCACTGTTATCGAGCAATGGCCATCCATAGTATGGAGAAGATTTGTCGGTAACAGTGGCCACCTGGTTGTCCCAGAGCTGACCCAGCTTGCCATCGCTGATGACGGGGGATCCGTCGGCGTGAAAATGGTTGGGAACCGGTTGTCCTTTGGCGTAAGTCCATGCACCGCTGTTTCCATCTGCCCAGAACTGATAATAGGGAACGCCGTTGGCGAGAGAGATGATATAGGAGTTGTTCTTGGTATAATTCACACTCAGATCCCAGTTCCAGTCTTTATTGGTGATGATCGTTCCTCCAACCATAAGCTCGATGCCTTTGCTTCTGACGAGACCGGCATTGATCTGGCCGCTACCGTATCCTGAGGATGGAGCGGTGTTAATACCCAAAACCTGGTTCTTGTTATCCGATCTATAAACCGTTCCTTCAAAACGCAGTCGGCTTTTAAAGAATGCGAGGTCGAGGCCCAGTTCCGTGGAAGTGGCTTGTTCCGGTTTTAGATTCGGGTTGCGCAGCGTGGCGGAAGTGGCTTCGATAGTGGTGTTACCAAAGCTGCCCATGCCCACCGTTCCATATAAATTGTAGGGATCGGTATCCTTACCTACGCGGGCCCATCCACCGCGAAGTTTGACGAGGCTGACTTTCTCTCCAAAGTGAAACATGCGGTTGATGAGCAAGCTCAACGAGGCCGACGGATAAAAGTAGGAGTTGTTATTGATCGGCAGTGTGCTCGACCAGTCGTTGCGGCCGGTCAGATCAAGAAACGCCATGTCTTTGAAACCGAGCGATGCAGTGGCATACAGGCTGTAGATCGCTTTTTCATAAATGCCGCTGTTTGACCGCAGGTTATCCTGTGCGATATTGGCGACGCTAAAAAACTCAGGTGCCACGATGCCCGCTCTTGATTGCGAATACGTCTGTTGGTTATTACCGTACACGTATTGCAGGTTGCCACCACCGGAGGCCGAAAAATCGAAGTCTTTGAAGTTATCGTGATACGTGACGAGGAAGTCCGTGTTGCTCTCAGTGTTGAACAGTTTTGTAACGCCGTAGTAGCCGTTGCGCTCGGAGTTATAGCTTTTGGAGATCTTTGTTTCGCGATATTCATTCAGCATGTCCTGTGAATACCGGACAAATGCGCTAAGCTTCGGCGCGATCTGGAAATCGGCCTTCAAGTTTCCGAAAAACCGGTTGCGGACAAAACTGTTCTTCACCTGATTGAGCGTGAACCATGGATTGTTATCTCCATCTTCAGACGGATCCTTGACCCCTGGGTCCTGGTCGACGCCTACCGGCGGTAATGCCTTTCGTTGTTGAATACCGGGTGTGAGCCAATAATCTTTCATATCGCGGATATCAACGCTTGGAGAAAGATAGGCCACGTCCGCAAAAACGCCGCCATTGTTTCCTGCCACGATGTTGTCGGCGCTGCTGCGAGTATAATTGAGCGATGAGCTGATCTTAAATCCGTTGGATACTTTGTGCTCTATATTCAGTCCCAGGTTGTGCTTCGTTACGCCAGTTGTGGGAACGATGCCTTTGTTGGCCGTGTTGGCATAAGATAACCGGTAGTTGTCTTTGTCGGTAGCGTTTTCGACCGCTATACTGTTGATCGAGGTGATGCCGGTCTCCACGAAGTTTTTGAGGTTGTTGTGGCTTACCAGGTCCTGTAATTCATATTTCCCGTTGTCTCCCTGCTTGCTGTTCCACTGGATGGCTTTCAACCCCTGGTTCAGCGGGGTGCCGAAACGGTAAGTGTCGGTACCGGCGAGGTCTACCAGGTCACCGTTCCAGCTATTGTATCCGTTCGGCGTGGTATAAGGATCGGTACCAACGGTGTAGCTCTGATTGGTGGGCAGATATTTATAGGGTTTGTCGAATTCGGTATTGCTATTAAAGGTGATGCCAAGTCCTTTTGAATGTTTGCCCGACTTTGTGGTGATGAGCACTACACCGTTACCCGCGCGTGATCCATAAAGGGCGGCGGCACTCGGGCCTTTAAGAATCGACACATCAGCGATATCGTTGGGATTGATATCGGAAATCGCGTTGCCATAGTCCACATCATTATCGCTACCATTGTTGGTGCCTACATTATTCATCGAATTCTTCACCGGAACCCCATCCACTACGAAAAGGGGTTGGTTGTCATTGTTCAGCGAGCGGATACCGCGAATCACCATGCTCACTGAGGAGGTGGGCGTGTTGCCGGTGGAACTGATCGTGACACCCGATACTTTGCCTGCCATCCCGTTGAGTACATTCGTCTGCGACACGCGGTTCACATCGTCGCCCTTGATCTGCCCCACGGAATATCCGAGCGAGCGTTTCGCGCGCGTGATGCCGAGGGCTGTAACCACCACATTGGATAGTTCCTCAGCTTTGCCTGGCGTGAGCGTAATATTAACCGTGGTGCGTCCATTCACGGCGACGTCCATTGTTTTGTAGCCAACAAAGCTGAATATCAGTGTCGCGTCGGGCGCACTGACCATCAGTTCGTAATTACCGTTGCCGTCGGTGGTCGTGACCGCCGAGTGATCACTTTCCGACACCGTCACTCCTGCGAGTGGTCCGTTCATGTCCGATACACGTCCTTTGATGACAACTGGAGGAGGCACGTCGGTCTCGTAACTAAAATAGATATTGTTAGCTCCTCTGAGCTTTTGCATAAGCTTTTCTACTGGAATCGAGCTGGAAGGGTTGTCTTGTCCCAACTTGCGGGAGGGTATTGGGCCGGTGCCAAGTGAAACAATGTCCTGGGCAGAGGTGACAAATCCGGTACAGATCGCTAAAAGCACCAGCAGAACGGTGCGCAGGGAGTTTGATCGCTGAATCATGACAGTGTGTTTTGGGATTAGAGGAGGTCAGTTGTTTTATTGTTAGTTTTTATTTCAAGCAGCAAATTACTCTCAATGCATACCTCACTTTTCGGTTAGGGACCACCGGTAGTACGGCGGTGATCCGCAATCGCCATGCGGGAATTGTTCAAACTCATTTCCGTTCCATATTGTTATTTACCAAATTCACTATTTGTCGCAGCGTAGTACTTTTGAAGGGCCCTCGGCTATGCGTTCACGCTTCGTACGGTTCCGGATCACAGTCGACTCAGATCTTTCAGAAAACCTTACATCCCGGCCTCGACATCGAAGGGCGAATGAAATGGTTTACTCATCGCCCCGTCCTGCACTTTCACGATAACGCCTTCATCGGACAACTCCTTCGGATCCCTGCAGATGGTATCCTCTGAAACGTTGAGCTTCTCACTCAGATCAGCGACAACACCGTAGAGTTGATCTCCTTCAGGCGCTAGCTTCGTAACATCTCCAGTCGGGTAATTTTTTCTATTCGCAAAACGAATACAGTCTGAATATTGCATGAATTTACTTGGTTTAGCTTTCCAAAAACGCAATAACACGCAATTTTTTTGGAAAATACTGGAGACTTTCTGTTCGCTGCAATAAGCCTTGAGAGATATGCCGCTTTTGCAGCCTGCTGTCTTCCAGCATTAACTTTAATATTCAAAAGAGTCCATGTACGGCAACTTTCAATTTCATTGATATAAAACATCTTGAGCCGTACTTTCTCATCATCGGATTGAAAAAGCTCGTCTCGGAAAAAGTATTGGGGATCATCGCCCAAAGCGAAATTTGTCCTCGGTTTGCTACTTCTGATGGCATGGATGTTTTCCTCCGGAAAATCCATGGATTTTTTACAGGGTTTTTCCTGTATTTGTCAAATTAAACCCCTGTTTCCGGCAAATGAGAGCTGACTTTGTGCCGGGAAAACTATTTTTAATTTTTAATAAACCTTTAAATCTTCAATTATGAGCACCTTCATCAAAAATCGTAAAGATGACTTTGCGGAATGCAGTTCCGAGAACCTGGGTATCATCCTAGACAGAGAGATCCTGGAAGATTACGACACCCTGGCAATCACATACCAGATCCGCGCCTTCGATCAGGCAAAAAACGAATCGTCGGATCCCCGCATAAGGTCGATCTTCAGAGCGACTTCCTTTCCCGTTGCAGACATCAAAAGAATGTTGGGCAGCGAGGATGTTGCTTATCTCAGGATTTACAATGCATTGATGGAAAATGGGCAATACATCACCTACGCCGCCCCAATTAAAACCAATTTTGAAACCTTCGACGCGCAGGACCCAGCAACTGCCAATACGATCGCCGCCCCCTGCTGCCACTGTAAACCGTGCAGACTGGATAAGTTGCTGAACCCTCCCATGACAAAGTAAACCCTTGAGCATGTCGAGAGAACTGGATGTCGTGTTGCATTTTACCTTTCTTACCGCAAGTCTGGCAGTATGGTTTTACAGGAGGAAATTCTTAACTGGAAGGCGATTTGTATTCGTTGGCCTTTTTCTGGTGTCCACTTTTATCTTCGACGGGCTGGCTACCATCATCATGTTCAATAGGTATTTGCAACACGTTTTAGAAAACTCGAACCTCTTCTTGTATCATATCGTGACGCCCATCCGGTTCACATTGATAATGTTGTTTTATTACGAAGAAATTCGAAGCCCTCATATAAAGAAAGCGATTTTAATTGCAATCCCCGCCTACGTCCTGATGTCTGTCTTTCTATCACTCTTTGTACAGGAAATTCAGGAGTATAATGTTTATCAAATCCTCGTCCACCACCTGTTGACAACTGTAGCCGTCTTGTACTATTTTTATGAATTAGTAACTATTATGCCATTCGTGAAGGTGTATATACAACCTGGTTTCTGGATCAGTGTGGCCTTTCTCTTTCATTCCGTATTGAATGTTTTGCTGGAGGGGTTTTCGAATTACCTTTCCACTTACAGTGCCGAGCACTATGGAGTTGTTTATACGTTATTTTCACTTTCTAACTACTGTCTGTTCATTCTTATCACGTTGGGCTTTTATCTTTCCGGCCATAAATTGAATGCCAATAATGAAGATGTTTCTGGAAATAAGAGGTGAGGTTGTATTCAGTATTCTGATTGCGACAGCAGTGTTATTTCTCCTGGCAGCTTTTATTATCGTCTTTATAATCGTGTACCAAAGAAGGAAGAGCGCTCATATGGATGAAATGGCCACCATAAAAACACACTTTCAAAAGGTCCTGCTTGAAACACAGCTTGAAATAAAGGAACAGACGCTTCAGCACATCGCTAGCGAGCTTCACGATAATCTTGGCCAGATCGCAAGCCTGATCAAGATCAATCTTAACACCCTTTCATTGGAAGACACAAAGGCCCAAAATGAAAAACTGGAGGACACCAAAGAACTTACCCGACAATTAATTACTGATGTTAAGTTACTTTCTCTGAGCCTGAATAGTGACCGGATTGTGCAGGTCGGAATAGCAAGGTCGCTGGAAATAGAGGTCTCCCGCCTGAGCAAGAGTGGCTATTTTCAGGCAACATTTGTGCAGTCTGGCGAAGTGCCTGTGCTCACACCCAATTTTACGATCTTCCTGTACCGGATGGCACAGGAAACACTCAACAATATTGTCAAGCATAGTCGTGCCAGGAACGTCACGGTTCACCTGGAGTGTTTCGAGAATATGCTTACATTGATTATTTCAGACGATGGAAAAGGGTTTGATAAGGACATTGAATTGAAAGCAGGGGGATCTGGTTTGACAAATCTTTACTCCCGGGCAAAATTGATGAATGCCACCCTGGATATCGCAACCGGCCCAGGCTCAGGAACTAAAGTTTCAATACAACTACCATATTAGACAATGAAACGGACAACACTTGCTTTAGTTGACGATCATCGCTTATTCAGGAAAGGATTGATGAGTCTCATCGATTTGATCAATGATGAGTATGAAATTTTATTTGAAGCCGACAACGGGTTGGATTTACAAACAAAAATAGATCCCCACAACCCTCCGGATATTTATTTGATGGATGTTAATATGCCAGACATGGATGGATTCGCAACCGTCAATTGGCTTCGCGAACACTTTCCCTTATCAAAGGTGTTGGTGGTCAGCATGATCGAAAATGAGGAGATCATAGTAAAAATGTTGAAGCTGGGCGTGAAAGGTTACTTATGCAAGGACGTTGAGCCCCAGATATTAGCCGAGGCCCTGAGAGCCATCAAAAACAAGGGCTTCTATTATACAGATTATATTACCGGGAAATTGGTTCACTCACTCCAGTTTCCGGAAACGAATGGTTCATCCCTATCGACTGTCCAGATCACTGAAAAAGAAAGAACTTTTTTGAAACTTGCTTGTTCGGAGATGACTTACAATGAGATCGCAGGCAAAATGTTTCTGAGCCCCAAAACGATTGATGGATATCGAAACTCTCTCTTCGAAAAGCTTGAGGTAAAAAGCAGGGTCGGACTGGTTCTTTTTGCAATCAAGAATGGGTACGTGGATTTGGGATTGGATTCTAAATGAGCTAACACCATTGTATTGGCGGGCGAAGCCTCTTTCTCTTTCTCTTTTATGCTTAACTACCGGAAAAACCCGGGCGGTTCCAGGACGTTGCAAAATCAATAAAGTGGTTTTCACCGTACCAAATACGGGATTATCCCTCTTTGAACTGACCTGTCATCAACCCCATATTTGTACAGGTACATATTTCACTCATTTGATTTACACGAACTATTTATGAAAAATTCTCTCAGCGTAATTGGTGTCCTCTCGTTAACTGCTTTGCTCATAGCATCTCAGCCTGGATTAATCTCTGATATCTATCCCCAAAATATCAATCGGGGTCATTATCACAAGACGGCGGCAGATTCGACAAAGACATTTGACCGCGAGTATGACATTGTAATTCCCACATTTCAATCCCCAGGCGAAATTCCCATGCCGCTTCGGGCCAACCCTTCCCGGTTCAATACAAACTGCCGTGTCAATTCCATAGACTGCAAAAGCCTTCAGGGTCAATCGCCCTATGCCGCCAAAAAAGGGAATGTGATTTCCAGGGCGAGGATTGTTTAAAAAATCATTGCCGTAAACCATAAAAAATCAAAACTTAAAACCTCGCCACCGTTTGGATGCGCTTCGCTCAAGATCTTCGTTGTTAATTTATCCGCGTGGGTTGCGGTTAAAGTTTTTTAATTTTACATTTTTCATTTTCGATTTTGAATACAGTGAATGATCTCAAAATTTCCACCGCTCATTTTGAGCACAGGAACGGCGACAAGGATTACAATCTTTCTGTTATTGACAGACTCTGTGGGGAAGCGGCACTCCAGGGTTCGCGGGTAGTGGCTTTTCACGAATGTTCCGTTACGGGGTACACCTTCGCAAGACATCTGTCCAAAGAACAAATGCTTGACCTTGCCGAGCCGATACCTACAGGACCCAGCATTCAACGGCTCAGAGAAATAGCCGCCAGGCATAATATTACTGTTCTCGCCGGCCTCTTTGAAAAGGACGAGAATAATAACCTTTACAAACCATATGTGTGTGTAGATGAGACCGGGGTGATCGCGAAATTCAGGAAGCTGCATCCATTTATCAATCCTCATTTAACCCCTGGCGACAAGTATTGCGTGTTCGACCTTTACGGATGGAAATGCGGAATCCTTATCTGCTATGATAATAATATCATTGAGAATGTAAGAGCTACGACGCTCCTGGGGGCACAGGTCATCTTTATGCCTCATGTTACCATGTGTACTCCTTCCACCCGCCCCGGGGCAGGCTTTGTAAACCCTGAATTGTGGTATAACCGGGAAAAAGATCCCACGTCTTTGCGCATGGAATTTGACGGACTGAAAGGCAGGGCCTGGCTAATGAAATGGCTTCCGGCAAGAGCATACGACAACGCCGTTTACGTAATTTTTTCCAACGCCATCGGAATGGATGATGATCAGTTAAAAAACGGTTGCTCGATGATCATTGATCCATTCGGCGACATTATTGCAGAGTGCAGGGCATTGAACAATGAGGTTGTTACGGGCACTTTGATCGCCGAAAACATTGTTCTGGCTGGAGGCAACAGGTATATAAAAGCCAGGCGCCCCGCTCTCTATAAAGATATTCTCGGCCAGGATCACCAATCGGAACAAAAGGTGGTCTGGCTGGAATCAAACCCGAATCCGAACATCCCTGAATAATCAGCGCGAAGAGCGGCTTCACCCGCTGAAGCTGCGAATGCAGCGAAGTTGGGAGAGCGATAAATCAGAGCAAAGAACGATCGATCAATAAGTGCCAGACCATCTTTGCGCGAAACTAAGGTCCCAGAGTTAAGCCTTCTTTCACGCAGCCGCCGCATATGCCGTAGCCATAACGAGCAGCCAATTTGCCTCATGCAGTCTGATCCCCTTTTTGAAATATCTTTATTCAATGCGAAAATTTTGCTTCCTTATCGCCTTTATCATCCTGGTAAACAATTGCTTTGCGCAACAGCCGACCGTAAGATCTTACACCAGGAAAAATTACCGGATGGAAACGCGGGATGGCATCAAACTCTATACGGTTGTGTATACTCCGGCAGACGCAAAGGGACCATTCCCGATCCTGATCCAGCGAACCCCATATGGTGCTGACAACGGTGACAAATATGATCTGTTGAAGGACCCTTATCTCGCTGCCATGGCCTCGGAGGGATACATCTTCGTATTCCAGGATATCCGTGGCAAGTTCAAAAGTGAAGGCAAATTTGAAATGAACCGGCCTCTCTATCATCTGCGCGATAAGAACAAGACCGATGAGAGCACGGATGCCTGGGATGCAACCGACTGGATGGTCAAAAACCTTCCATCCAACAACGGCAAGGTGGGCATATTCGGGATTTCTTACCTGGGCTATACCGCACTGGACGCCATCAGCGACCCGCACCCTGCACTAAAAGCCAGCTCTCCCCAGGCGTCTCCATCCGACATGTTTCTCGGAGACGACTTTCATCACAACGGTGCATTTCGTTTGAGTTATGGTTTTGAATACAGTTATATGGTGGAGAATGAAAAAACCAGTAACAGCAGTTTTCCCTTTAAGGAAAAGGATCTTTACAACTGGTACCTGAAACTCGGCCCTCTCAAAAATGTCAACAGGAAATATTACCATACGCGTATTCCCGCGTGGAACAGTTTCGTGAACCACCCGAACTATGATGAATTCTGGCAGCAGGCTTCCATGCTCTCGCAGATAAGCCTACCCCAGATTCCGGTGATGCACGTAGGCGGTTATTATGATCAGGAAGATCTCAATGGTCCGCAGATCATGTATGAACACCTCGAGAAAAAAGACAGTTCCAACCGAAATTTTCTTGTCCTCGGCCCATGGTTTCATGGGGGTTGGGCACGATCATCGGGTGACAGCCTCGGGTCAATCTCATTCAAATCCAAAACATCCGTTTACTTTCAGCAATTACAAAAGCAATGGTTCGATTATTGGCTGAAGGGAATTGGTGATGGAAAATTTGCCGAGTCGACCTGCTTTCAGACAGGTAGCAACGAATGGAAATCTTATGAAGTCTGGCCTCCCCGTAATACACAACAATCCAAACTCTTTTTACAAGCCGACAAAACCTGCACGTTCGCCAACACTGTCGACGGGGATTCATCCGTGAGTTATGTAAGCGATCCGGCAAATCCGGTTCCTTACCGTACACGGCCCATCGAACCTACCTATGGTCCGGGTAGCCGGTGGCGTACCTGGCAGGTGGAAGACCAGCGCTTTGTTGCGTCCAGACCGGACGTAATAAGTTTTCCATCTGACAAACTTGAAGAACCCGTAACGGTTACGGGCGATGTGAAAGCGCATCTCTTCGTCAGTTCAACCGGCACCGATGCAGATTTTGTTGTAAAGCTGATCGATGTATATCCAGACAGTGGAAGAAATGCAACGATGGACGGCTACCAGTTTCCTGTGGCGATGGAAGTATTCCGGGCCAGGTACCGCAAAAGTTTTGAACGTCCTCTGCCGCTTGTTCCTGGAAAAGCAGACGAGGTCGTGATCGACCTGCATCAGATCGACCATGTATTTCGGCCTGGCCACCGAATTATGATCCAGGTGCAGAGCAGTTGGTTTCCCGTAATCGATCGTAACCCGCAAAAATTTGTTCCGAATATTTTCGGCGCGAATGAAGACGACTATGTCAAGGCAACACAGACGATACACTGCGCGGGAGAAAATGCTTCCTACATCGAGATGCCAGTAGTTGTAACACAGCCCTGACTATGCCGCCAAAATTACGCCTAAACCATTGGCCAGGTGAACTTGCTGACGAGATCAATTCTTTTGCCGGTGGATTGAGATTTCCTCGTGGCTTCCATGATTTCCAAAACATGCAGCGCGTGCTCCACATTGATTCGGGGCTCAATGCCCTTAACAAGCGACTCTCCAACCTTGGTCGCTCCTTCCTGCCATACATATCCTTCGGAATCCTTTTGATAGAGCTTGGGAGGCTCGGTGTCGGAATTGTCAAGAACAACGCCATTGGTTTCCCAGTCGTACCCGATCAGCCGCAGGTTCCCACTATCACCGAAGATCTGGATCGAATGCAATGATTGCGTACCGGCTTCGTGTCCGTGCGGGTCAAAAAAGTTGAAGCCGCACATAACGTGTGAAATAACTCCTTTGTCGTGTTGCATCAATATGTGTGCGTTGTCTTCCGCAACCACTTTTACCGTACCCTTATCGTCGACCTTGCGTTCGGGCTTGACCACCGAGGTCATACCCATGACAGACCTGGCGGGTCCCAGCAAGCCGGTCAGAGTTGCTATATTGTAAACACCCAAATCTGGCATACTACCCCCTCCCGCTTCATAGAAGAATGCCGACCAGGTGGGACCGGTATGGCCATATTGCGCATGAGCGCTGGAAAGGATTCCCAGCTTTCCTCCCTGAATGGATTTGCTCATGAAAGCAAACTGCGGGCTGTTAACCACAGCAGGAGCTCCCCAGATCCTTAATTTCTTTTCCCTGGCCATGTCTACCAGGGCTTTGCCTTCCGCATAACTATTTGCCAGCGGCTTCTCGCTCCACACATTTTTGCCGGCCTCCAGTGCCTTCTTGTTAAGCATCCCATGTGCCTGCATGTCGGTGAGCGTAATCATCATGTCGAAAGGCTCTCCTCCAAGCATGGCCTCGATATTGGGATAGGTCTTCGCCCTGACCTTGTATTTTTTGTTTTGTTCATCAGCCCTGTCCGGCTTGATATCACAAAGACTAACGATCCTTATCAACTTTGATGTTTGCAGATGAGGAATATACCTGTTGCTTACGCTGCCACATCCGATGATCGCTACACGCAATTGTTTATCATCAGCGGGAATGGCAAAACTTTCGAGAGAAGTTAATAAGCTGGCGGCGCCTGCAGATGCAGTGTACCGGAGAAACTGGTTTCTTGAAATATGGCGGCTCACGTTTGTAGTTGCAGCGAATTTTTCCCGTTTTAATGGAATTCGCTTGCAACTATGAATGTACAGAAATTGCCGATTCCGGACCTCGGGCACAACTCGATCATTCCTCCAGGCCTTATCTTTGAAATCATGAAAAGACTAACTGCCTTCACCCTCATACTGGCCCTTTTATCGGCCTGCCAGCAAAACAGTAAAGAAACTAAAACAAATGCTGAAGTTTCATTCTCAAGGGATAGCCTGCTGGAGGATATTCAAATCCTCGCCTCCGATTCTTTCCAGGGACGCAAACCCTTTACCAAAGGCGAAGACCTTACCGTGTCCTTCCTCTCCAGCAAGTTTCAAAGTTTTGGGCTTGAACCGGGCAACGCCAACAGCTTTATCCAGGAGGTACCTCTCGTAGAGATCACTCCCAGCCCTTCGTCCGAATTACTCATTTCCGCACCCAAGGGAAATTTTAAATTGAAGAACAGGCTGGACTATGTGCTAACCACTCAGAATACCGATTCGGTAGTTCGCTGGGATAACGATGAACTGATCTTCGCCGGTTACGGCGTTGTCGCCCCGGAGTATAACTGGAACGACTATGCGGGAATTGATGTAAAGGGAAAGATTGTGCTGGTGATGGTAAATGATCCGGGGTATGGTACAGACGATTCCGTCCTTTTCAAAGGAAAGGCAATGACCTACTACGGCCGTTGGACCTACAAATACGAGGAGGCTGCCCGACAGGGCGCAAAAGGATGTCTCATCATCCACAATACTGCGGCAGCGTCCTATCCCTTCAGCGTGGTTCAGAATTCCTGGGGCTCTTCAAATCTTTACATGGATAGCAGGCAATCTCCCTCATACAATGTGCCTCTGAAAGGATGGATTACAGGCTCTGCAGCAAAAAGAATCCTCGCCGGCGCGGGCAAGGACACCAGCCTGCTGGCAAGCGCGAACAAGCACGGCTTCCATGCAATATCACTCAATGAGCGCCTCACGACCTCGGTTAAAGTACAGTCGAGATTCCGAAACTCGCAGAACGTAATTGCAAAACTCGCGGGAACCAAACGCCCCGAAGAATACATTATTTACACCGCACATTGGGATCATTTCGGGATCGGCGCCGCGGACTCCACCGGTGACACGATTTACAACGGCGCACTGGACAATGCAAGTGGTACCGCGGCCTTATTGGAAATGGCAAGAGCCTTTTCTCACCTGGACCCAAAACCTGAACGCAGTATCCTTTTCCTGGCCGTAACAGCAGAAGAACAGGGTCTGCTGGGCTCCGATTATTATTCACAGCACCCGGTTTATCCCCTGGATAAAACTGTTGCCAATCTGAATATGGACGTGATGAACTCCGGGGAACGAACCAAAGACGTAGTGATCTCAGGGCGAGGCCAAAACACCCTGGAAGATTATGTTGACTCAGCTGCGCATGTACAAGGCCGTTACATAGCGCCCGACTCGCACTCTGAGGGCGGCGGCTATTTCCGGTCCGATCATTTCAGCTTTGCGAAACGCGGCGTACCCTCACTGAGCATGGGCAGCGGTGATGATGTGGTTGGCAAGGGTAAGGAGTATGGAAAGAAAATCGGTGCCATATATGGAGAATTGCATTATCACCAGCCCTCCGATCAGTTCGACAGCACCTGGACCTTCGACGGCGGCCTCGAAGACATGAAACTATTGTACAATATCGGACTCACGCTCGGCAACGAAACCACCTGGCCGAAATGGAACGAAGGATCCGAATTCAAGGCCATCCGCGAAAAAAAGAAATAAGCAGTAAGGCCTCCATAAACCTGCTCGCACGGGGTCCCGAAATCTGAGCAAGAACCGGGTTTCCCGGCAGCCGGCATAGATCTAGCTTTGGAGTATGATTCCGCATCTTTCACTTGGAACAACTGTATTCAGCCGCAGTCGCCACCTGAGTCTGTTGATAAAAACTGCCGGTGTGCAATTGGCCGGCAATAGTAAGCAAAGGATTTATGGCATTCTGAGCTGTACGTCGGGAAAGAGAATGAGAGCTGAAAACCGGGTGTTTTTCGAAACCGAGGCAGAAGCCAATAAGGCCGGATACCGGCCCTGCGCACACTGTCTTCCCGAAAAATACCGCGCCTGGAAAGCCACCACCAAAAAAAACTTGACGATGACCTTACAGGAAACACTCAGTAAAAAAACTTAAGGCTCCGTTCTCATGAAGCAAGCACCTGGTTCGGCTTGATTGGGCGACGATTGAAGTAAAAAAGGGTAGACATCAACACTCAACCAAAAGAAACAGAGATTATCCGAAAGCAATTTCCATTTTACAACCTGCCCCCGGCGAAGAGATAATGTTGACTACGCCATTATACAGCGAGGCGCGATGGTTGATATTCATGAGGCCAATACCGTCGCCATGGGCAGCACTGTCGCCATGAGCAGCACTGTCGAAACCAATCCCATTGTCCTGAATAACGAGGGACACACCTGCCTTTAGTTTTCGTAAAATAATCTGCACCTCTGTGGCTTCGGAATGTTTTAAGATGTTATTCATCTGCTCCTGGATTATCCGATAGATCACCATTTTGAGACCGGCTTCCGTCGTTTTTTCGGGGAAAGAGGAATGCTTAAAATTGATCTTAAAAAGTTTCAGGCTTTCTAAATCGCCAATAAAGTCTCTAAGAGCTTCGATCAGCCCCGTCATCTTACCATCGGCGGGTCCAACAAGGGCGTGTGACAACTTTCGGATCTCATCCATGGAAATCGAAATGTATTGCTGTGCCTTAGCGATAAATTCAGGATCACGGTCATTTGCCAGACTATGCTCAAGGTATAGTTGGGAAGCCGCCAGCAGTTGATTTACATTGTCGTGCAATTCCTCCCCTATTACTACGCGTTCCTTTTCCTGCGCAAACATAACGGCCCTCGTAATATCCTTCTGCGAATTCATCCGCTCCCTTTGAAGTCTCTGTTCAAGTACCTTCTTCTCGGTGATGTCTTTAAAATAGACCGAAAGTCCTGCCGCAGAGGGATAGACGCTAACTTCAAAAGATTGATTCAGTGTTTCATAAAAGGTTTCGAAATGCTGCACAGCATTCTCACGTAACGCTTTATGGTAATATTTATAAGAGTCGGAATCAATAGCATCGTTATAAACCATCCATAAATTATGCCCCAACACTTCCTCTTTTGGTCGCCTGAGTATTCTTTCAGCTTCCTTATTCCAATACGTGACGAACCAGTTTTTATCTACTGCAAAAAAGGCGTCACTGATGCTTTCCAGGATAATATTTTTCTCCTGATATACTTTTAACGCCTCTAATTCAGCCGATTTATTAGTGTGGATATCCTGGAAACTCCCATAAACCCTGACGCATTTACCCTCGACAAACTCCGCTTCTCCAATGACTCTCATCCAGCGCTCATCGTTTTTTGCAGTGATGATTTGAAGCTCCAGATCCCACGGAATTCCGCTCTCAATGGCGCGCTGGAGAACACGCGTAATTGCGGTTCTGCTCTTTCCTGGTTTATAATAGTTAATAGCCGATTGAAGGTCAGGCATAAAATCTGCATCCACTTCGTGGATCATTCTGATTTGAGGTGACCAATAAATAGAATTATCGATTAGATTAAGCTCCCAGTTACCAATGCGTGCCAATGTATTTGTCTTTTCCAACAAAGTTTCCAGAATCTTCTTTTCCGTAATGTCGGATACCATTGCCAGGGCACCGCAATAGTTCATGTTATCATCGAATACCGGATTTGCCGAAACTTTCGCCCAAATCGGTCTACCTGACTTCGTGGCCAATTGCAATATGATATTCTCTTCCTTGCCTTTCCTCCGCATGTCCAGTGATTTAGTCGAATTCTTAATGCCGACCTCGTCCACAAAATAAAAGTTTTCTTTACCCACCATCTCCTCCTGGGAATAGCCAAGGATATCACACAGTTTACTATTCACAAACGTCGTGATATTATTTTCATCGATCAGCCAAATTCCCTCCTGGGCGGTTTCCACGATTTGGCGGTACCGAAATTCACTATGCCTTAATGCATCTTCCGACCGTTTCCGGTCGGTGATGTCGCGATAGTTAACGACAATGGCCTGCACGCTTTCATCGTCCAGCAAGTTGGTAAGTGTGCCTTCGGTCCAAATATAACGGCCATTTTTATGGAGTATCCTGTACTGGAAATGATGGGATATTCCAGGAATCGCTGATACCAGCTCTAATATTCTTCTACTTTCCAGATAGTCGTCGCGATAGATGTAATCAACATACTTCTTCATTGTCCTGTCTTCCAATGTGAATCCAGTGATGCGGAATACCGATGGGCTCTGGTAGACGAATTCTAACCGCCTATTTATTAAAACAATCGCATCGCACATATTTTCGATAAGTCCCCGGTAGTGTTTTTCATTTTTGACGAGAGCGTCAACAATCCTCAGCCGTTCTTTTTCTACCCGAAATTTTTCCAGGAGATTGATTATTGCGGACGGAAGCCGTTGCAGTCTGTCTTTTAAAATGTAGTCATGGGCACCGCGTTTGATCAGGTCCACTGAAAACTGTTCGGAGATATTGCCAGTTATCAGGATAAAAGGGACCTTTAATCCCGTATCCCGAAACAGATCCAGGGCCTCATACGAATTGAAAGAAGGAAGATCATGATCTGCGAGGATCACGTCGGGAGAAAATTCTGCCAGGGCCTTAATAAAACCTGATTTAGAATCCACCACCAGTATTTCGAAGTTCAGATTTGTCTGCTTAAGGATATGATTCACCAGCTTCGCATCGCTAACTGAATCTTCCAGGTAAAGAATATTGAGTTTTCCAGTCGGCATTTTATTGAGGAGTATTATTTACTAACAACCAATAACATGCAAGATCACCAATCGTTTTCGAAAAGTCGGCAAATACCACGGGTTTGACCACATAGCTGTTTACGCCTAGCTTGTGACTATCCACAATATCTTTTTCTTCTTTTGAGGATGTGATCATTACGACGGGAATGCTTTTGGTTCGCTCGTCACTCTTTAGAATTTCAAGTACTTCCAGACCGCTGACTTTAGGCATTTTAATATCAAGCAATATTAATTTAGGCTTGTTGGTCATATTTCTTCCCTCGAACTCTCCCCTGGCGAAAATAAAATCGAGCGCCTGTGCTCCATCTATCACGTGAACCAGATTGTTTGCCATTTTGTATTTCTCCAGTGTCCGGATAGTCAGCTTTGCATCCGACTTATTATCCTCCACCAGCAGTAGTTCGACATCATCTTTAAACATAGGTAGGTATTGAACCCGGTTTTGAATTATTCATTGGGTAGTGAAATATAAAATGAAGCTCCCTGATCAACAGATCCTTCCGCCCATACCTTCCCGCTATGCTTCAGCACGATTTTCTGTATGATGGCTAACCCCACTCCAGTTCCCTCAAATTCGCTGCTGCTGTGCAGCCGCTGGAACACACCAAACAATTTATCATAGTAGCGCATGTCGAATCCTGCGCCATTGTCCTTTACATAATAAACGCAGTGCCGGTCCTGAATATAAGAGCCAATACTCACCTTAGCATTCTCTTTTTTCCCGGTATATTTAAATGCATTTGAAATCAGGTTGATAAATACCTGGGCCAGCATATTTTTATCGCCTTTGATGTTATGGAGTTTATTCAGCGTAATCGAGAGCTGACGGCTGGAGTCTCCCTGCCTAATTTCATTAATTACAGACACCACCAGATTTTGCATGTCTACATTTTCCATGGTGACCTGCTGCTTTCCAACCCGAGAAAATTCAAGCAGGTTGTCGATTAATTCACTCATTTTTTTTGATCCGATAATGATCTCTTCCATTACCATTTTTGCGTCTTCGTTGACATTTTCCAGGTGATCCTCCATTAATATTTGAGTAAATCCGTTTATGGACCGTAGTGGGGCGCGGAGATCATGAGAAACGGAATAAGAAAAGGATTCAAGTTCTTTGTTGGCGGCTTCCAACTGCGCGGTACGCTCAATGATCTTCTGCTCTAATCCAATGTTTAGTTCGACGATCAGGTGTTCGGCTTTCTTTAATTCAGTGTTGGCTATTATTAATTCCGCGGCGCGCTTTTCCTTCTCCGTATTCTGGTAGATCAGCTCTTCATTCGCGATAATTAATTCAGCTGCCCGTTTTTCTTTTTCCTTATTCTGGAAAGCGAGCTCTTTATTTGCGACATTTAATTCCGCAGCCCTGCGCTCTTTTTCCTTGTTCTGAAATACCAATTCCTTATTGGCAATGATCAGTTCGGCTGCCTTACGCTCTTTTTCCTTGTTTTGAAAAAGGAGTTCTTTATTGGCTATTATTAATTCGGCCGCGCGTTTCTCCTTCTCTTCATTCTGATAGTTCAGCTCAATATTTGCAATAACCAACTCCGCTGCACGCTTGTCCTTTTCTTTGGTTTGGTAGACAAGCTCCTTATCAGCAATAATTAATTCGGCAGCACGTTTGCCTTTTTCTTTTGTTTGATAAACCAACTCTTTGTTGGCAATTAGCAATTCCGCAGCTCTCTTCTTCTTCTCAACGTTTTGAACCGCAAGCTCTTTTGTTGCGATAATTAATTCATCGGATTTTTTGGTTTTGCTCATAGAAAAGGGATGGGTAGAAGGGGTCGAGATGTAAAGTAGACTTTTAACCCTTATTCGACATTAAATCATTTCAGGAACGGAGTAAAAACCGGCATATAAAGCGAGGTTTAAAAAGATGGGATAAGTTGATCTCAATCATGAGTTTCCACCCTGTATTGAGGCAAAGGTCTATACGGGCACTACAAAAGGCCTACACCCGGTCATAACAGCCATACACACTTATCGAAACTTCTTCCACGATGTATTGATTTAAATGTTGTATTCGGCAAGACTGAACGAAACAACGTCACCATCTATTCCTTCCACACAAAGCTACCCACAGAGCCGGGTTTCAGTGGCAGGCTGGCAAACATTCCCCTGTACTGAATTTTAACGGACGTGGCGCCCTGGCTATCATTTGCCACGATCAGTACAATTTTGCCATCGGGCGTCCTGAACGCAACATTGGGCTTTACATTGCTGTTCTCAATAACTGTGACCCGCGCAACTTCTGGCCTTTCCTCGTCATTGGTGAGCGATACCGTCTTCTCTGTTGGCGAAGTGGAAGAGATCCGAACCGAGCCGGGGGAAACAAATTTCGAGGCATGCGCAATCGTATAGTATGCAATGTTCCTCTTCACCTCGTCTTTGTCGATCGTGATTGCTCCCTGGCACATAGAACAACCGCCATTGTCGGTATGCGGGTCATTTAGTTTGTCCGCCGCAAGGTTCCAAAGGATCAGGTTCCTGCTCCAGTTGCGCATCGTACCGATTACAAGCCTCTTCACCTGCGTGGCAATATTTATGGTTGTACTTGCGGGGTCTTCAACTACCATCTGCTCCGTGAAATACAAATTTTTATCCGGCCGGGCAAGGTGCACGAGAGACATGGTGCTGATCTCTCCACCATAGTGATGAAAGGCTGAACCATCAACATACCCTGAAATTTCCGGGTCGTTCATGATGGACAATGGATAGTCCGGACGATCCAGATTGTGGTCGAACAAAATGATCTTCGTTGTTATGCCCGCCGCCTTAAATGCCGGGCCCAGGCTCTGTTTGATAAAGGCCGCCTGCTCCTGGTCGCGCATCGGCATACTAGGTGTGTTCTTTGAATTCAGCGGCTCGTTCTGAATGGTAATCGCGTCAATCGTTATCCCTTCCTTTTTCATGGCCTGGATGTACTTCACGAAGTACTGCGCATAGGTATTGTAGTATTCCGGCTTCAGCGAGCCATTGCGCACATTGTTATTTGTCTTCATCCACACGGGAGCCGACCAGGGAGACGCCATCAATGTTATTTTGGGGTTGATGGATAGAATTTCTTTCAGAACTGGGATAATATGATCATAGTCATGCCCCAGCTTGAATTTCTTCAGTTCAGGATCTGTCTCACCGGCGGGCAGGTCGTCATATGAATAAACAAAACTGTTGAGGTCGGAAGCGCCAATGGTCAGGCGCAGGTAGCTGACTCCGGCACCGGTGTCCACAGAAAAAATTTCATTCAGCACTGCTTTCCGTGCGGGGGCACTCATATTATGCAGGTGAAGTGTACTACCCCAGGTCAGGGCGAAGCCAAAACCGTCGACAGTTTGGAATTTCTGGCGGTCGTCGATAATTATAGGCAATCCACGACCCTTACTCTGGCGTTCAAAAATAATGGAGGTCGGTTGTTTGACGAGCAGGGCAGACCGGTCTGCATTCGTTATCCAGGATGCAATGGAAGGAGCCGCCTTATTCTGTGCGGTTGCCGTTGTCGGGAAAGAGATGCTAATTATAGAGAATAAAAATAGAAGACTTTTTTTCAATGCCATAGCAATCGTGTTGAACATAACAGATCTGCAATTTATGCCCTTACACCCGCAAATCATGTCAGACACCGTTTTCGTTTGCCGCCGGATGCCCTCGCTGATATCACCCCGTCAAATAGGCAAAGCAATTTAGCTGTTATGATATGCAACGTTGTTGCATATCAATAATTTTTAGATACCTTCGGGGCATGGAAAAAAATAAGCTGTTTGACGTCGTTATAGTAGGTGGCAGTTATGCCGGTCTTTCGTCCGCTATGGCTCTTGGTCGATCGCGGCGAAACGTGCTGATCATCGACGGGGGAAGACCCTGCAACGCGCAAACACCTCAGGCACATAATCTCATTGGCCACGATGGTGATGCGCCATTTGCGATCGCGAAGAAGGCGCGGGAACAGGTATTAAACTACCCGACAGTCAAATTGGTAACCGGCAACGTTGTAAACGTAACAGGTGAAAATGGAAAGTTCAGTGTTGCTACCGAAGAGGGTGATGAATACCAGGCCTCAAAAATTCTTCTGGCGACCGGGGTCCGCGATATACCACTGCCGATACCTGGTTTTTCGGAATGCTGGGGTATTTCCGTGTTGCATTGCCCCTATTGTCATGGCTACGAAGTGCGGGATATGCCTCTTGGGATCATTGCGAATGGTGACATGGGGTTTGATTTTGCAGCGTTGATCCACCACTGGTCAAAAGAAATTAGTTTATTCACAAACGGGCCATCCACCCTGAGCGAGGAGCAAAGAAGCAAACTCAATGCCCATAACATTCAAGTTATTGAAAAGCCGATCTTGGCCATTATTCATGAATCCGGAATGTTGACGCATCTCGAATTTCAAGATCATGCCCGGATGCCCTTGAAATCAATCTTTGCAAAAGCTGAAGGGGTACAGCATAGTTCCATTGCTGAAGACCTGGGTTGCAAAATAAATAGCGATGGCCCTACCAGGGGATTGATAGAGGTAAATGAATTGGGCATGACTTCAGTTTCGGGAGTGTACGCTGCCGGTGACAATTGCTCGCCAATGCGATCCCTCGCCGCTGCCATTGGAGCGGGATCGATAGCTGGTGCTGTCTTAAACAGAGAAATGATCAGGGAGTCATTCTGACCATCTGATATCAGGTTAACCCCAGGGGCCAAATTTCAGGTAATTTAGTCCGAGGCGCGGGGAACTGTCTTCCAGCAGGCCGGCTACCTGGTGGCTTTGAAGTCGGCATGTGTTCACGGAAATCGTCCGGAAACGCACAGTTGATTTCTGAATCACCCGCTAAATATTTTATTGTCAGCGACTTAGAAAACTGGCAGCCATCTTGCCCACATCTTTGCCAAAGTTCATACGATATGTTCAGAAACTTCATAAAAATGGCCTGGCGCAGCATGCGGAAGAATCCTGTGGTCTCCCTGATCAACCTGGCCGGACTCACCATCGGCATAACCTGTTGCCTGCTGATCCTTGTTTACATCCTCGATGAACTGAGCTACGACAAATACAATAAAAATGCAGAACAGGTGTACCGGGTGGAACGTACCTTTCTGAACCCCGACAAGAAAAGCATATCCCTGGAACTGGGAGGTATTGCTCCTCCTGCCGCACCCCTGCTTCAGCACGACTTCAAAGAAATCAAAGCCATTACCAGCTTACTCCCCGGGAGCACAGCAACTTTGCAGTACGATGACCGGATATTCACCGAACGCAATATGTATTTTGCCGACGACCAGCTCTTCAAGATTTTCGATCTCACCCTGCTGAAAGGAAACCCTGCCACCGCATTAACTGAACCTTATTCCATCCTGCTTACCGAAGAGGCAGCAAAGAAATATTTTGGCACAGAGGACCCGCTTAACAAAATGATCAAGGTCAACCAGCAATTTCCAGCGAAAGTAACGGGGGTGTATAAGCGCCTGCCGTCCACGGCACACTGGCATCCCGAAATGATGATGTCCTTTTCAACTTTGCGCGACAGCGCTATTTATGGTGAAGAGAATCTGAGATCAAACTGGGGAAACAACATGTTCTATGATTATATCCTCCTTCCGGAGAACTACAATCCAGAACGGCTTGAAGCACAGTTTCCCGCTTTTGTCGATCGGCACATACCCGACGGCAGTAATAAGGCTTCAACCTGGACCTCACTCTCATTGCGCAAGCTCACCGACATTCATCTATACTCGCACAAGGACTCAGAAGTTGAAGAGAACGGAGATATCGGCAGGGTATATATTTTCGGCCTGATCGGCGCCTTCATCCTGTTGATAGCCTGTATCAATTACATGAACCTCGCTACCGCGAGGTCTGCACTGCGCGCAAAAGAAATCGGGATTAGGAAGGTGTCCGGCGCCGTAAAGCAAGAGCTGATCGCACAATTTCTTACGGAAAGTGTGCTGATTTGCGGACTGGCAACAATCATTTCTTTTGGCCTGGCGGCGCTTATCCTGCCGTCGCTGAACACAATTGCTGAAAAACAAATGGGCGTTGAACAACTTCTTCAGGCACGTGTGTTGGTGCCCGTGGTATTGATACCCATTCTTATCGGTATGCTCTCCGGCATCTATCCTGCGCTTTTCCTCTCATCCTTCAAGCCGGTTAAAGTGTTAAAAGGGATAGTTAAGACCGGCGGCAGATCGGTTTCTATGCGAAAGGCGCTGGTGATCGTCCAGTTCTCCGTTTCGATTGTTCTTATCATCAGTACGGTCATCGTTTTTCAACAGGTACAGTACATTCAGAACAGGGCCCTGGGATTCAACAAAGACCAGATCATCGTACTCAACGAGGATCCTGGATTGAACGAATCCTTTCCCGCATTCAGGCAGGAACTGCTGAGTGGAAGTGCAATTAAGAGTGTTGCAAGGTCGAGCCGTATCCCTTCCGGACGCTTGCTTGATGCCAGTGGTTCTCAGATCAGTTTCGGAAATGGTTTAACTCCCTCTAAGGCCGACATTAAGTATGTGGAGGCCGACGAAGGATTTATTAAGACCTATGGCGTTGACCTAATTGCAGGCAGGAATTTTAATGGCTACGATGGCAACGACACCAATTCATTTATCATCAATGAAACCGCAGTAAAAATTCTCGGACTGCCCTCGGTCGAATCCGCGCTTGGCAAACAATTTCAGTATGGCGACAGGAATGGACAGATCACCGGGGTGATTCGTGATTTCAATTTTGAATCTCTGCACCAGCGTATACTCCCGATAGTGCTCCGGAATTCCAGAGAACGGAACGGCTACAACCGCATCTCGATCAAGATCTCCGGGAATGCACAACCGGCAATTAACCAGGTGTCGGCTGCCTGGAAAAAATTTCTTCCGAATGTTCCATTTGAATTCGGATTTCTTGATCAACGATTCGCCGAGTTGTATAAAGCCGAACACCAGCAACAGGTTCTCTTCATGAGCTTTTCGTGTATCGCGATTTTTATTGCCTGCATGGGCCTGTTTGGATTGTCGGCGTTCACCATCACCCAACGTATCAAGGAAATCGGAGTCCGCAAGGTGCTGGGTGCAGGGGTTTTCAATATCGTTGGGCTGGTATCCAGGGACTTCCTGATCCTGGTTGGTATTTCCGCCCTGATCGCATTCCCGCTGACCTGGATGGCAATGAAGAGCTGGCTGAGTGACTTCGCCTATCATACTCAGATTTCGCCCTGGGTGTTTATCCTGGCAGCCGTACTGGCTTTACTGATTGCTTTCCTTACTATCAGTTTCCAGGCCATCAAGGCAGCATTGACAAACCCGGTGAGTAGCCTAAGAAGCGAGTAATGATTATTTCAAAATTCGGAGCGTCAAATGACCTGGAACTCGTATGTGCTCTACTTTCACCTCTGAATGGAAAAAGGACTAAGAAAGGAAACCCCGGGTAGACACCCGGGGAATCATTAAACCTTATCCTATGAAAGAGCTCAATATAATGCTCAAACATCAATTAGAGAATGCTTAAATTCTTTCCTTACTATTAAGCTGATTCAGATCAAATAAAGATCCCGCAGATTGATGACCCACGAACGACATTTTTGTCTTTGCGCCCGACAAAGCCCGTTTCCTGCGCTGCGTGCTGGCGACTAGTCTTTGCGAGAATGAATAATTTAGCTTTAAGGTTAAACTTTTAATGGAGACTTCCTGTCCTGGACGCAAATACACTACAACAACTAATTACTTCCAGTTCAGTAAATTGCAGGTCGTCCCTACCTTAACCCAAAGCTGATTTCAAATGAACTATTCGGAATTAATTGACGACGCAGGCAGGTTTGTGAGTCATTTTATGGACGAACACAAGGGTAAAAACCTTAGCTATCACGGGATTGACCACACGAAGTCAGTTGTGGGTTCTGCCATTCAGATCGCCAATCATTATCAGCTGAATGATCTTGATTTCTTTGTGGTGGTGGTTGCGGCATGGTTTCATGATACGGGGTATTTCAACGGCCCGGGAATCAACCACGAAGAAAGGGGGGTTCTCCTCGCCACCGGTTTCATGGAAAAAAAACACGTTGACGCGTCCATACAGTCAAGTGTGGGCAGGTGTATACTGGCTACCAAAATGCCTCAGAACCCCAACGGCGTGCTCGAAGAAATTGTTTGTGATGCCGACCTCTTTCATTTTGGCACAGACGAGTTCAGCAGGAATAATAAATTGTTACACAAGGAAGTCGAATTCTCACACAACAAACATATTTCGAAAGAGGAATGGCGAAGACAGACACTCGTCCTGCTGGAGCAACACCATTATTTTACCGACTACTGCCGTTTGTTGCTGAATGATAAGAAACAGGAGAACGTCGAGAAACTTAAAAGGAAACTCCATAGCCCCCCTGCAAGTTTCCCTGCGCAAGGCGGAATCCAGCCAGATCAGGGAATAAACCCTAACCGAGAAAAAAATAATCCGGGAAGGGGAATCGAAACGATGTTCAGGATTACATCCGGCAACAACCAGAGGTTGAGCGACATGGCCGACAACAAAGCGCACATACTCATCACCGTTAATTCCATCATCCTTTCGGCAATTATTAGTCTGCTGCTGCGAAGACTCGAAGAAAGTCAGTTCCTGACTTATCCAACTTTCGCCCTGATGGGAGTGAGCGTGCTGACCATCGTTATTGCGATCATTGCCACCAGGCCTTCTATTCCCCAGGGGATTTTCACACAACAGGATATCGAAGACAAAAAAGTAAACCTGTTATTCTTTGGCAATTTCTACCGGATGACCCTTGAGGATTACAGCGCCGGCATGCGGAAGGTGATGCGCGACAGCGACTTCCTATACGGAAGCCTGATCAAAGACGTCTATGCCCAGGGAGTGGTGCTCGGCAGAAAATACCGGTACCTGAGGGCTTCATACAATATTTTTATGTACGGCCTGATCATATCCGTGCTATGGTTCGCGGTTGTTTCTATTTTGTACAGCAAGTAAGCGAAGCTCTGCCAATTAACTATATCAAGCTATGAATGAGCGTTTGTTTTTCAGCAGGGATATCAGCTGGTTGTATTTTAATGAAAGAGTTTTGCTTGAAGCGGCAAATGAAGCGGTGCCATTACTGGAAAGAATAAGATTTCTTTCCATATTCTCCTCGAACCTGGATGAATTTTACCGGGTAAGGATTCCTGTACTCCTTGCATTGCAAAAACTGCAACTTTCAGAAAAAAGTCATTGGGATCCGGCGAAAAGCCGGCAGCAATGATAATTATAATCAGGCAAATGAAATCATCCGCCGCCAGCAGGATCTGTTTGGGAAGCTGCTCACGGAAAATATCATTCCTGATTTGCGCCGAAACGGTATCGACCTGCTCTACAATACAACTATACCACCAGGCATCATTCAAACTGCGAGGGATTATTTTTTTGAATCGCTGGCGGGCCTGATCGAAATCACGTGGTTGTCCAGGAACAGGTCATTTTTTCCGGCAAATAACAGGATTTACATCGTGGTCATGCTGGAGAAAGACAGGAGTACGGACCTGGTGATCCTCAATATTCCTTCCGATACGGTTTCCCGTTTTTATACAATTACCTCAGACAATATTCAATATGTCCTCTTCATCGACGACATTGTTAAGGCCTGTCTACCCTATATTTTCCCCCGCTATACAATAATTTCGGCTTACAGCATCAAAATCACACGCGATGCAGCACTCGACATCGATGATGAGTACGAAGGGAACATAGCGGAGAAGATTGAAAAGCAGATCACCAAACGGGATATGGGTCTGGCCACAAGATTTCTCTTCCCGCCAGATATGCCGTTGACGCTGGTACAATCACTCGCTTCAAGATTCAGCCTGGCGAACTCAGGGAAAATGCAGGGTGGCGCTTATCATAACATGAAAGACCTGATGAGCTTTCCGATCAATGATAGCAGTCTTCTTTATCCTAACAGAAACCCGCTTGCCTTCAGCGTGCGGAATGAAGCGCAGTCCCTTTGCGCGGAAGTTCAGGATAGGGACGTCTGGGTACACACTCCCTATCAATCCTATAACACGGTGCTCAGGTTTTTTAATGAGGTGGCGATCGATCCGGAGGTTGCTGAAATATTCACAACCATGTATAGGGTGGCCAAAGGCTCCCAGATTGGGCAGGCGCTGATCACAGCTGCTGGCAATGGAAAAAAAGTGACCGTCTTCATAGAATTGAAAGCCAGGTTTGATGAAGCGAACAATCTCAAATGGGCAAAAAATCTGAAGGAAGCGGGAGTCCGGATCATATACAGCATTCCTAAGTTGAAAGTGCACGCCAAAATCGCATTGGTCAAAAAAAAGAAAGGGGCAAGGCAGGTATATCTCGGACTGCTGGCTACGGGAAACCTAAACGAGGGCACGGCAAAATTTTACACAGACCACATACTGCTGACCGCTCATGCGGGACTGCTGCGTGAACTCGAATTGGTATTCTTATTTCTGGCGAGAAGAAAAAAGCCCGGCGACAACGACGCGATCTCATTCCGCCATCTGCTGGTGGCGCAGTTTAACCTGCAGGAAAAATTCCTGCAACTGATCGGCACCGAGATAGCCAATGCGAAAAAAGGCCTGGCATCAGGTATCACCATCAAGCTGAACAACCTCGAGGAAAGAACCCTGATCAACAAATTATATGAGGCGAGTACGGCAGGTGTGAAGGTTAGCCTTATCGTCCGCAGTGTTTGTTGTCTGATTCCTGGCATTCCGGGCATGAGTGAGAACATCACCATCAAGAGAATCGTAGACCGTTATCTCGAACATGGTCGCATCTTTGTATTCAACAACAACAATGAGCATCTGATCTTCCTTGGGTCATCGGACTGGATGAATCGAAATGTGTACAGGAGGATCGAAGTCTGCTTTCCCGTTTACGACCAGAATTTAAAGAAAGAACTGATAGACATGTTGGATTTACAATTGCAGGATGACGTTGCTGCAGTATGGCTGAATGAATCACTACAAAATGTACCCATCTCCGATAAACCAAACCACATCCGTTCACAGGAAGCAATTTATGATTATTGCTTCCGAAACACTCTTGCCCGTCAAGAACTATGAAGTATCTGATGAAGACAAACCTTATCACACTGCTATTATTTTTTCTGTTCTCCTGCTCTGCCAGCGAGCGGCAACAGCCTGCTGACCTTCCATACGACCTGACTTCTCCTCAAAAGTTTGTAATGTCCGATGCTCTTGCGGAAATTTCCGGGATTGCTATGAGACAATCAAGCGACACGATCTACGCCATCCAGGATGAAGATGGCATCCTGTTCAGGATGTTACCAGGATCTGACAATGTCACTACAACAAAATTTGGAAAAAAGGGAGATTATGAGGACCTGACCATCGTTGGAAATACGATATACATCCTGAAAAGCAATGGCACCATCTACACGCTTCCGCTCAACAAATCCGTTAGCAAGGCTTCAGATGAGGTTCAGGAATTTAAAGACCTTGTTCCCGAGGGCGAATATGAAGGAATGTATGGCGATGAAAGTAACAACAAGCTTTATGTCCTATGTAAAAATTGCAAAAAAGTCGGTGAGGGTACAGGATACACACTGTCCATCTCTTCGGATGGAAAACTATCTGCTTCTGAACCATTCAGTCTGAATGTGGATGCCATTCAGGAAATTACAAAAAATAAGAAAGTAAACTTTCGCCCTTCTGCCATCACCAAAAATAAGCTTACCAATGAATGGTTCGTTTTGTCGTCGGTCAACAAAATGCTGGTAAGAGCTTCGGCAGACTGGACAATCAAAAACGTTTATTCCCTCGACGGGTCAATTTTTGTTCAGCCGGAAGGCCTCGCATTCGACAGTAAAAACAATCTCTATATCAGCAATGAAGCAGGTACCACCAGCAATGGAAATATTCTGAAATTTAAATACCGTCCAGCAAAATAAAATGATCCCATTCCGTCGAAACATACCGGCTTTTATACTCACGGTCATTTGCATGTTTAATGGAAAAATCCTTTCATTCTCGCAGGATTCTATACAGTCCAGGGTGATCTTTATTGGCGACGCCGGAGAAATCGACGGCCAACAGAACGCAGTAATTTCAGATGCTGCGAGAATGATCATACCGGGTAAGACGACGGTAACCTATCTCGGTGACAATATCTACCCCAATGGATTTGGTTTAACGGATAACTCTGCTGCTGCATCAAAACAGATCCTGAGAAAGCAGTTTGCGCCGATGCGGGCGCGGGGAGCTGGTGTGTATTTTATCCCGGGCAATCACGACTGGGACAAGATGGGCCGCAGAGGTCTTGAAAAGGTTCAGAAGCAATGGGCCTTTGTTGAAGAACAGCATGATTCACTGTTGAAATTCGTGCCCCCCAACGGTTGCCCCGACCCGGTAGAAATCAGGATCTCGGACCACGTCGTGATGATCGCCTACGACAGCGAGTGGTGGTTGTTTCCCTTTAACAAGACAGATCCTGACGCTGATTGTGAATGTTCCACAACAGATGATGTAATAGAAAAAATGGATGGTCTGTTTTACAAGAACCGTTATAAGGTAATTCTCCTCGCGGGTCATCATCCTTTTCAATCCTATGGACATCATTCGGGATATTATTCGGTCATGGACCATATTTTCCCATTCACAAATGCGCACCCCAATCTTTTCATCCCACTGCCTGTGGTCGGATCACTATATCCCTTGTTAAGGCAGATATTCAACAGTCCGGAAGACCTGCGGCATCCTTTGTATAAGGGAATGATCAGGCGGGTAGACGAGGTTTTTGAAGGCTTTCCCAACCTTATACATGTTGCGGGCCATGAACATGGTTTACAATTTATCAGCGATAAGGAGATCCAGGTCATCAGCGGATCGGGCTCAAAGAATGCGTATGTGCGCAAAGGAAAATACTCACGATTTGCCGATACGAGAGGTGGATTTGTTACAATCGATCAATTAAGCGCGGACAGGATCAGGATATCCTATCACCTGGCAGGAGATACACTGTTATCACCTGCCTTCAGTTACCTGCTGCCTTACACCGATTTCAGGGAAAAGGAGAAACAAATACTAAGTGCCGCAGTATCCGGCGACAGTGTGCTGGTGGCCGCAAATACGGCATATGACAGCGTAAGCCGGCTGCATAGAAGATTATTTGGAGAAAATTACAGAAAGGAATGGTCTACGCCAAACACGCTGCCCGTTCTGAGAATCTCAGAATTAAAAGGTGGCCTTACGCCATTGCAAAGAGGAGGCGGGCATCAATCGAAATCATTGCGGCTGGCTGATGCCAAAGGCCGGGAATACGTGCTGAGAACAGTAAATAAGTTTCCGGAAGTGCTACTTCCCGAAGCGGTGAGAGAAACATTTGCAAAAGATGTGATCAACGACGCAATGAGTGCTCAGCATCCTTATTCCGCCCTGGTAGTTCCTGTGATTGCCAATGCTGCCCATGTACCGCATTCAAATCCTGTAATAGGCCTTGTGGCTCCCGACCAGCGGCTTGGCATCTTTCAAAATGATTTTGCAAACACTGTTTGCCTTTTCGAGGAAAGGGAACCTCTCGGTGAATCCGACAATTCCAGGAAGATGTACAAGGAACTTACTGAGGATAATGACAATGGTTTCGACAGCAGCCTGTTTCTCCGCGCGAGGTTGCTTGATCTTTTCCTGGGCGACTGGGACCGTCATGAAGATCAGTGGAGATGGGTGGATGTTCAGAAGGGCAAGGGCAAAAAGTATAAAGCTGTTCCACGCGACAGGGACCAGGTATTTCACCTTAGCGAAGGCGTGTTTCCCAAAATTGCAACACTGCCCTGGATCGCTCCTTTTCTTCACAATTTCAGTGGCAGGATCCGGGAAACAAACGCCTTCTTTTTGTCAAGCAATCAGTTGAATAAACGATTCCTGAATCAGTTCAGTTATGAGGAATGGATGAAGACTACGAGAGAATTTGCTACGGCAATGACTGATTCCGTTCTGGAAACGGCTTTGCAAAAATTACCGTCGCAATCCTACCAGTTAAAACATGATGTTCTCATGAAGAAATGGAAGGAAAGACGCGATGACCTTCCAAGGGCGATGGAGCGTTATTTCCGGTTCGTAAACAAGGTGGTGGACCTGCAAACTTCCGACAAGCACGATTATGTATCCATTACCGACGGTCCGGAACGATCGCTCAGCGTGGAAATCTTTAAAATTAATAAGGCTGGCAAGGTCAGCGACAAACTCTATCAACATGTATTCGATCCTAAAGTCACGAGGGAAATCAGGCTGTATGTTCACCGGGGTAATGACAGTGTTGTAGTAAATACCAGCTCTGACATAAGGCTTCGCATCATTGGCAAGAAAGGAAAAAAGAAATACGACATCGTCAATTCTGGCAAACGGGTCATGTTGTATGACAAAATGGAAGATGTCGTTTTGTCCGGGGACCGATCTAAACTCAGGCTTCACGAGAAAAATGACAGTTTGCTGACAGCCTATGTTCCAGCCAACCCATATAACAAAGTCATTCCTTCCCTGGTTGTTGGTTTCAACCCCGATGATGGGTTCATTGCGGGGGCCGGAGTGAAATTCATCAATCAGGGCTTCCGCAAGCTTCCCTATGCGAGCATGCAGCAATTTTCATTCGCGCATTCTTTCTCCACCGACGCCTTCCGGTTCAGGTTACAGAGCGAATGGCTCAAATTGGCAGGAAGCGCAGACCTGTTGCTCAATGCAAAAATTTTCGCCCCCGAGAACACCCAGAACTTTTTCGGCCTGGGAAACAATACACCAATCGATAAATCAGGCAATTATAAAAGGTATTACAGGACACGTTTTAGCATCTACCAGCTGGATCCTTCACTCCGCTGGCAAACAGGAAAGTCTGGTGTGGTTTCCGCGGGACCATCCCTTCAATATTATGTATTTGACAGGGACGATAACCTGGGACGGTTTATAAACAAGGTTGCCATGCTTCACAGCCCTGACAGCGCCAGCGTCGAGGAAAATAAATTTTATGCCGGACTTGTGATGAATTATACCTTTGACAACAGAAATAATAAGCTGTTGCCTCAGAGCGGCTTCTTTCTAAATCTCAAAGCCCAGGGCTATGCCCCGATCGTTGGTGGCACCGGATCTTTCGTACAGTTGATTCCGGAACTGGCATTTTATCAGGAATTGGGAAGACAGTCGAATTTGGTAATTGCAAACCGCGTGGGAGGCGGTTTTACAATCGGCAAGCCAGCCTTTTATCAGTCATTGTTCCTTGGTGGCCACGAAAACCTACTGGGTTATCGCCAGTACAGATTTGCGGGCCAGAGTATGATTTATAATAATGCCGAAGCCAGAATAAGACTCGCACAATTAGGCGGATATATCGCACCGGGTCAGGTTGGCATCATTGCCTTTTACGACGCCGGAAAAGTCTGGAAGAAGAACTATAATAGCGGCATTATTCATCAGAGCCTCGGTGGCGGATTATACTTTGCGCCTGCACAAATGGCAGTTTTTCAATTAGTGGCGGGTTATTCGCAGGAAGGCTGGTATCCATATTTCATGATGGGATTTAGATTTTAAACATTAGAATGGCCAAAGCTTTACCAGATGCAAACCACGAGATTAGAAATCAGCCCCAACCCCGGCTCAAGTTTATTCAAGGGAGAGATTGAAGTTACCTTCAGACATTTCATCAGTTATCTCGAGAAACGCGTTGTTGAAGAGGATTCTGTAAAAAAGAATTTCTTTGCCTACGTCCTGCGAAAATTCAAGGCAAAAAAAGAACTTGGAGAGAGCGTTTCACTGGAAAATATACCAAAATACAAGGATGAGCTTACCCTGCTATACAGTTTGCTCATGCCCGTTATCTCAAAAGAGAAAGAAGAATACTGGGCTTTGGGCGCTCCGGTAAATCCCATTGTTTTTTATGGCACGAATTCTTTCTATGGGCTGCTTAAGGATGATTCGACCGGAATCATGAGGTGCACTTTTTCTTCCCAGATCTTTGACCGGCAGCAGGAAGAAAGAAAGGCCCGGCATATATATGCCTTCATTCTTCACAAGCTATATAACTACGTCCTCCCTGTTAAAAGCGATTTGCTACTGACAATCCCTGACGAGGCGACGGGTATGCCCAGGTATTTCACAGTAAGTATCGACAGCAGGTTTGTTGAGGTTTTTGCCAGGGAAGAGCTGCCGGATCTCCATTTCGAAAAAATGCAGCAGCAGACCGATCTGCAGGGTCATTTTGATTGGGATACCCTGTATAAAATTCTTCCGCTTTCTAAATTAAGATTTGAAGGATTTACCATTCTCTGCCTCAAGGATATTACATCAACACAGGCGTTGGAAAACATCAAGTCCATCATACTGAACAGGTCCGAGACGGAGGATTCAGAATATTACCAGAAAGTAAGGCTTTCGCTACAGGTGCTGGCAGAGTCCGGCGATATTATGTTCGATCTCCTGCCTTGCCTGCGCATCAACAACAAACTGGTATTTGATGACCAGGCCAGCCAGGAAAGCCTGCTGGTGAAAACGAATCTGAAATCAGGCAATAGTGAGAGCCAGTTGTCAGAAATGGCAGAAATGTTTTTGCGTAATCCTAAGGTCCTGTTTTATCGCAAGCTAACCGATGAAGACGTGGACCAGGTACCAGTCCTTGAGCCGATCCGGAATGCAGGAGTGGTATCCTATGCATTGATTCCCGTCTATTACAACAACAATGTGGCCGGTGTACTTGAAGTTTTCAGTCACAAACCAGACCTGCTGGACGAGACCGTGCTGTCCAGGATGGAGGCAGCGACGCCTCTGCTAGCCCAGCTCCTTCAGAAGAGCATCGAGCATTTCAATACCAAGATACAATCGGTCATAACAGAAAGATTTACCTCTCTTCAGCCCGCGGTTCAGTGGAAATTCAATGAAGTGGCATGGCATTATTTACGTCACGAAGAAAGAGGAGACAAAAATGGAGTGCGGAATATATTGTTCAGGGATGTCTATCCCCTGTATGCTGCTGTCGACATCAGGAATTCAACTCTTGAGAGAAATGACGCGCTCAAGGCGGACCTAAGCATCCAGCTCAACCTTGTTATATCGGCGGTAGAAGAAATCAAGAAAGTTCAGAATATTGCCATTGCGGATGGGTTGATCTTCAAATGTCAACAATGGCTGAAGAGTATTGAGGAGCAGCCAATGGAGGAATATCAAACCCTTATCAGGGATTTTCTGGATTATGAGGTGAGCGATTTTCTTTCCCATTTTAAATCATCCGATTCAACGCTGGCTCCGATAGTGGCGAATTATTTCGATGAGATCGATGAAGAAACCGGCAGCTCCTTTGAGAACAGGAGGGCCCTCGAAATTTCGATCCAGCAGATCAATACAGCAATAAATAAATACCTGGAGCTATTTAAGGCAGGGGTTCAGGAATCCTACCCCTGGTATTTTGAAAAATTCCGCACGGATGGCATAGAATTCGACATGTACATTGGTCAGTCCATTGCTCCGGAGAAGCCCTTTAACATTCTTTATCTTAAAAATCTGCGTCTCTGGCAGCTCAGCGCCATGGCGGCGATCTCTACACTCACGCAGCAACTTCTGCCTACACTCAGCAAACCGCTGCAAACCACCCAACTGATATTTATTCATTCCAATAGTATTGATATCAGCTTCCGCAATGATGAAAGGAGATTTGATGTTGAAGGAGGATACAACATCCGTTACCAGGTGATCAAGAAAAGGATTGATAAAGTAACCATCAAACGAACCAATGAGCGGCTTACTCAACCGGGAAAAATAGCGATGGTTTATTTTAATAAGAAAGAAGCAGACGAATACGTGGAATACATCAGTTTCCTGCAGAATAAAAATGTGCTGCTTCCCGGCATAGAATACCTCGACCTTGAAGAATTGCAGGGGGTGAGCGGATTGAAGGCGCTGCGGGTGGACGTGAACATGGAAGTCGGCTGAGTTCCTTTTATTGCCATTGAAAGGTTTTGACAGGCATGTCTGATTCGCATTGTGGCATACATTTTCGGGTATAGGCCAAATTATTACTTAGTGATGATCGAATTGGTAACAGGTGATATCACAAAAATACACGCAGATGTAATCGTGAATGCGGCCAACAGTTCCCTGCTCGGCGGAGGAGGTGTAGATGGCGCGATACATCGCGTTGGCGGAAAATCCATACTTGAAGACTGTAAAAAGATAATAGCAAAGCAGGGTGGTTGCGAAGTTGGAGAAGCGGTCTATACCACCGCTGGCAATCTTCCTGCAAAATGGGTAATTCATACCGTTGGCCCGATTTGGATGGGTGGCGGGCACAGTGAAAAAGCCCTGTTACAAAATGCCTACCTGAACAGCCTGAGACTGGCCGCCGAATTAAAGGCAGAAAACATCGCCTTTCCGAATATCAGCACAGGTGTTTATCATTTTCCAAAACAAGCTGCCGCCGAAATTGCGGTCGGGGCAGTGAAGGATTTTTTCCACCATCCTGGTTCGGTCCAAAAAGTGGTTTTCGTATGCTTTGATGATCAGAGTTTTCAGATCTATCACCAGATACTTCATCCTGCTCCTCCATCTGCCGCAAATAAACGCCCGGGTTAAGCCTGTCGGAATACGGCTTTTCGATGTTCTGCATAGACAGTTATTTACGACTATTCATCAACCGCACGAATCGAATATTTAGTGCTTTCAGGTCCTGCCCTGTCTCTGTGCGTTCTTCCTGATCCCGTGGTAGCCACTTACAGCAAAACAGTTCAAATGTGTCCATCTCGTCCGGTCGTCTACCAATGTAAGTCATGGTCTGACATAATCAGAAGAGTGGGAATACTGGCCCTCTGCCTGGATGTGTTTACTGCATCAGCGGCGGAAGGAAGAGACAGTACAAAAAATACACTGGCCTCCCTGCCTGCCTCGTCATCCGAGTCGCAGATAAATGCCCTTCCCATGTTCGCGGATTGGACTTTTTTATTCAAAGGACGATATTATTCATCCGTTCTTTAAAATGGCGTTATTCCACTGGCCTGGCCCCTAAACCTTTATTTTTTGCCGCCTTCACTATCGCTGTTCATCGCTAAGTTAATTTCATTATTGACCAGTGATTTAACCCTGGACCCAACAAGTTCAATGGCATTCATCAACTGCACATGTGAAAGTTTGGCGTTGTCCATCTGGAATGTCAGTCGGGATATCCCGCCGAGGGCCTTGCTATGCCTGATTATTTTTTCCGCCACGTCTTCCGGGCTGCCAACGATCAATGCACCCAGTGGTCCATTCTGGCCGTTGAAGCCTTGCCTTGTAGTTGGCGGCCAACCTCTTTCCCGGCCAATCCTGGTGAAGGTTTCGGCATACCCTGGAAAAAATTCTTCGATGGCCTTCTCCCTGGTTTCGGCAACATAGCCCAGCGAATGAATGCCAACACTCAGTTTTTCAGCAGCATGCCCTGCCTCCTGACCTGCCTTACGGTATAAATCGACCAATGGTCGAAACCGATGAGTTTCTCCGCCGATGATCGCAACCATCAGGGGAAGGCCCAATAATCCCGCACGGTAAAAGGATGCCGGCGTGCCGCCAACGCCAATCCAAACCGGAATGGGTTGTTGCACTGGTCGGGGATAGATTGTTTGATTGACTAATGGTGGCCGGTATTTTCCCGACCAGGTTATGGATTCGTTATCCCTGATCTTCAGCAGCAGGTCCAGCTTCTCAATAAACAATTCGTCATATTCCTCCAGGTTCAGTCCGAAAAGCGGAAACGCTTCGGTAAATGATCCCCTGCCCACCACCATCTCGGCTCTGCCTTCTGAGATCAGGTCGAGGGTGGCTGCATTCTGAAACACTCTCACCGGGTCTGCCGCGCTGAGGACTGTGACAGCGCTGGTAAGGCGGATCTTCTTCGTTCTTGCCGCGGCTGCGCTTAATATATTAAACGGTGCCGAATCAAGAAACTCCTTACGATGGTGTTCCCCGATCCCAAAAACATCCAACCCTGATTGATCGGCATGAACCATCCTGTCAATCAGCAATGACATCGCCTCCACATTAGTTTTCGCGATTCCCGATTCCGCGCCCGCCATGGCGGCGAAACTGTCTATCCCTATTTCCATTGATTTCTTTTAACTGGCACAAAGCTACGGTGCCAGAAAACAGAAAGAGAAAGAGAAAGAGAAAGAGGCTTCGCCCGCCGACCTCGTTCGCCGCAGCCGCCAAAGGCGGCGAAGGTGGAAGCCCTGGCGAAGGCGGGAACAGAAACTGAAAGAGAAAGAGATGAGAGGGACGCATCGCTCTCCGCTCTCTTTCTCGCTCTGAATTCATTCAGTATTCCCTGTTTGCCATGGTGTATTGCCAGACGGCCGCCCCATCATAGATGGGCCAATCCTGGCTTGTTTGAAGAAAATCATTGTCATCCCTGATGAATCCCCAGCCCTGGTTCAGCATGGCACCGCGGTAATAAGAGGTCCTTTCGAACTTGCGCTGCGTGAGAATATCGTCCTGCGTTTTTACCTTCACCTCGTAACCCACTTTGCCGTCAACCTTTGCTATCTTCCCAGGAATACTTACACTTACGTTCAGGCTACCACTGAGCGTAGAGCTGCCTTCCGTATCGTCTTCATACACCGCATAGATTTCTTCTTTATCCGTCGTTGCCCAGTTGGGATCCCAGATACTGAAGATTCGCTTCCACCGCGATTTTCTGATGTCGCCCCTGGTAAACTGCACCGTCACCAGGTCGCCCGTAAAACCAGTCACTTGCTGGTTGGTTGTTTTGAGGTAGGCACTGATCCTGCCTAGTTTGATCTCGGACCCGCCACCATTACCCGTGAAACTGATCAGTTTATCCATCTGGCGGGTTAGCTTGCCCCATCCATGATACACCTGGTTCACGACCGTCCCTTTCACCGCCTCGACTGGCGTTTTTGCGGAAGCATCAGCCCCCACACCTACTATGTGTGTGGGATGATCAAAGGCATAATTATCATCTACCAGCACCTGCCGGTAACAGATGGAACCGAGGCTGCATTTGTAAGGTTCCCTGCCCGGACCCGAATCAGCATGCCGATCAGTAGACACAATGGTGGCAGACACTCCAACGGCGTTGATTCCTCCCCCAACATGTTCCTCCGAGTAAGGAAAATAGATACACAAATTGCCCAGGGAAGCTAGCCCTGAACCGATTGTCGCGGGCTGAATTACAATTGCCGAAGCATTCACGGTATTCCTGCTCTCTCCCAGTTCCGCCGTGACTCTTGGAAAAGATCCGGTTCTCAAGGCTTCCAAAAATCGTTTTCGAAAGCGGCCCACGCCTGCCTGTTGCTTCCTGAATGCGGCCGATGCATATAAACTACTTCGATCCGGATCCAGAAGGTCTCTCAGCAATACCCTTTCATCCTCATAATACCCGCAATATATTGTTGCGTTTACTTCACGGTATGCGAGACTGTCCTGATAAACCTTCTCGAGCAGTCCCGCAACCTCTCGCGTTAATACGGCAACTGATTCCTGTTGGGCCGTTCTTTCAACTAATGGATGCGCCAATCCCTTAGGGGATAAGTCAGGATCCTTTCTGCACGAGACGATGGATATGCAGATTACACAACCCATCAGGATTGTTTTGATTGGTTTCATAAATAATGGTTTAGGAAAATGAATATGAATTGCCTGTCTCTGGTTGCTAAAAATTTCCCGGGGGAGGGCGTCCGGTCCTGAATATATTGTCGATCATGCTGCACTGTTATGGCAGCAAGATTCGCATTTGAATAAGAAATGGAAAAGAGAAAAACAACGGCGGCGGAGGTTGCTTTTCTTTAGAAAAATCAGACCAATGCCTGATAAAGAATTTCAACTGTGTGCAATGCCCTGACACCCGTGCCATCCTTGATCTGATGCCTGCAACTGGTGCCGGGTGCAGCAATGAGGGAGTCTTCCTTTCGCTTTCTGACAGCTGGAAATAAAACAAGGTTGCCGATCTGCATCGAAAGATCAAAATGTTCCTTCTCGAAACCGAATGACCCGGCCATGCCGCAGCACCCCGAAGGGATAATTTTTACAGAATAATTTTCAGGCAGGCTTAGTGATTTAACAGAAGCGTCGAGGGAGCTGATGGCCTTTTGCTGACAATGCCCATGCAGCAGCACTTCCCTGGATTCCTTCGTGAATGAACTTGAATTGATATTGCCATTCTGCACCTCCCTCGCTATAAATTCATCGATAAGATAAGCATTAGACTTCAGGCTTCGGGCAGCTTCGAGGTTGGAGTCTGTGGCGAGGTCGGGATACTCATCCCTGAAAGTGAGTATGGCGGAAGGTTCGATGCCGACCAGCGGTATCGCATGACTGATAAGGGGTGCGAGTAATTCGATATTCCTGTTGGCAATCTCCTTTCCCTTCCGCACCAATCCTTTTGATAACCAGGCTCGCCCGCTTTCCATATGCTTTGGAATGACCACGTCATAACCCAGTCTTTCCAGCAGTTGAATCGCTTTGATACCGATGGAGGCGTCGTTGTAGTTGGTAAACTCATCGCAAAACAGATACACCTTTCTGATCGGTTCGATGACCGGCAATTCTTTTTTGTGATCTTTATACCAGGCCATAAGAGTGGTATGATCCAGGGAAGGCATCGACCGGTTCTGCGCGAATCCAGCGAAATGCTTAATGACATTGCTGATCAGCGGAGACCTCATCATAAAATTGTAAACAGAGGGCGCAATCGTCCCCATGCGGGAAAAGAAACTAAAGTTGGCAATCAGCCTGGATCTCAAGGGAACACCGTTCTCGTCATAATAGTGTTGCAGAAATTCCGCCTTAAGCTTGGCGACGTCGACGTTTGAGGGGCATTCTGATTTACATGCCTTGCAACTAAGGCAAAGATCCATCACTTCATAGATCTCCTTGTTATCAAACCGGTTTTCCTTGTCGGATTTAGTTAAAAATTCACGAAGGATGTTTGCCCTCGCCCTGGTAGTATCCTTCTCGTTTCGGGTAGCCATAAACGATGGACACATCGTGCCTCCGGAGATATGCGTTTTCCGGCAATCCCCGGACCCATTACATTGCTCGGCGTGTTGTAATATGTCCTGATCGTGAAACCTGAATATGGTTTTAAATTCCGGTGTATGCTGGCCTGGCACATAACGAAGCATCGTGTTCATCGGTGGGGTGTCCACGATTTTATTGGGATTGAAAATATTGTTGGGATCCCAGCTCTGCTTGATCGTTTTGATCAGGTCATAATTTTTCGGGCCGATCATCTGTTTTAGGAATTCACCCCTCAGTCTTCCATCTCCATGTTCGCCGCTGAGGGAACCCTGGTATTTTTTTACCAGGCTTGCGATCTCCTCGGCGATCTGTCTGAATAATTTGTTTCCTTCTTCAGTTTTCAGGTTGATGATTGGCCTGAGGTGGAGTTCCCCTGAACCAGCGTGCGCATAATGCACTGAATAAAGATTGTATCGTTTGAGTATCACATTGAATTCCCTGATGTATGCCGGCAGGTCTTCCACAGCAACAGCAGTGTCTTCGATTACGGGTACTGCTTTTTCGTCACCCGGCAGATTGCTTAATAAGCCCAGCCCGGCTTTTCGCAGGGTCCAGATCTTTTTTATGTCGCCACCGAACAGAAGAGGAAAATGGTAGCCAAGACCGTCCGCTCTCATGGCAGCCTCGGTTTTCGCGGCTTTGTCCAACACCTCATCCCTGGTGGTGGCAATGAATTCAACCACCAATATTGCCGCAGGGTCGCCCTGGACAAAAAATCTGTTTCTCGACTGTTCGATATTATCCTTTGTGCATTCGAGGATATAATGGTCGATGAGTTCGCTCGCTGTCGGATGGTATTTCAGTGCGATCAGGTTGGCCCTCAGGGCCTCGTCAATCGAATTGAAATGAACACAGAGCAAACCCGCTTCTGGTGCGGGTTGCGGAACTACATTTAATTTGATCTCGGTAATGAAGGCCAGGGTTCCTTCTGATCCGGCAATAAGTTTGCAGAAGTTGAAATCTTCTCCTCCGGCGGTGAAAGGCGCGGTTTCAAGCAGCAGGTCTACGGCATAACCCGTATTCCTTCTTTCCACGGTTTTCTTTGGAAATTCTTTCCTGATTTCTGTCTGATTGCCATAGTCGCCCAGCAGACTACGTGTGGTTCTGTAAATTTTTGCTTCCAGTGAATCTCCTTCACACTTGTGATGAAAACTTTCTGGATCGATCTGATTGAAAACGGCTTCACTCCCATCGCTGAGCAGACATTTTACTTCCAGCAAATGTTCCCTTGTGCTTCTGTATATGATGGAATTTGATCCACATGAATTGTTACCTACCATGCCCCCGATCATCGCGCGGTTTGCGGTGGAGGTCTCGGGTCCGAAAAATAGGCCGTGAGGTTTGAGGAATACATTCAACTCATCCCTTATGACCCCGGGCTGAACCCTTACCCAGCCCTCTTCCTTATTTAACTCGATAATATTGGTAAAATGCCGCGAAAGATCTACTACTATTCCCTTACCCACAACCTGTCCGGCAAGGGAGGTGCCTGCGGTCCTGGGGATCAGACCCACCTTATTTGTGTTTGCAAAACGAATGAGGGTTTTCAGGTCTTTGACGGATCTGGGGATCGCAACGGCGAGCGGCATCTCTCGATATGCTGATGCATCGGTGGCATAAAGGATCTTCGTCCCTTTGTCCGTATGCAGCTCGCCTTCCAGGTCATGAGCCAATTTCATCAGACTGGAGGTGTTGTTCATTTCACCCATTCAATTTTCTCATCAAGGGGAATCATGCGACTGCCAGCCGGCCACGGTTCATCGGTATAACCCATGTACAATATGCCCATCACCTTGTCTTCTTCGCCAAGTTTCAACATGGCGCTGAATGCGGCATGGTAAGCCATTCCACCGGTACTCCAGAAACAGACTATTCCTTTTTCGGTTGCCCCAAGCAGGATGTTTTGAACGGCACAGGCAGTGGCGGCGATCTCTTCTGATTCCGGAATTTTATGATTGGGAATTCTTTTCATCCATACGATGATAATATGCGACACGCCATTCCCCAGGTTTAACAAATTGTTGTATTTCTGTTGGGTAAATGCGGCCTCGCCAGTAAATGTTTTATACAAGTCGGCGTGGGTAATCGCGAATGACTTTGCCTGTTGGGGACCGTATACCACAAATCTCCAGGGTTCTGTTTTGGCGTGGGTCGGGGCCCAGTCGCCCAGGGCGATCAGCTCCTGAATTACCTCATCCTCAATGAGATTGCCATTCATACGGTCTGGCTTAACCGTTCTCCTTTTCTTGATAACTTGTGATATGCTGTTAAAATCGCTGTTCATTCCTGCAAGTTAATATAGGTAGCGGCAAATTCTACGGATTAAGCATTTTCTGCGCGGGGCATATGATTTGTAATGTTAGGGACAAATCGATCTTGATTATTTAAAGTAATGAATTATGAAGAAATTAAGTTTTATAGCGATCGCCTGTCTCGGACTATTTTTTTTCCAGTCCTGTCAGGATTCGTCTACCGACAGTATCGACAGTGCCAAAGAGTCTAATGAGATGAAGCAGGACTCTGCCGAAAAAACCTCAGGCGCTGAAGCCGTTCCTGTTTCTGAAGCCGATTCAAAATTTGCAGTTGAAGCGGCCGGAGCAGGTATGACCGAAGTTCAGCTGGGAGAGTTGGCTCAACAAAAGTCGTCTAATAAAAAAGTAAAAGCGTTTGGTGAAATGATGGTGAAAGACCACACCGCTGCAGGGGATGAACTCAAGGCCATTGCATCTTCCAATAATATCACCCTCCCTCCTTCTCCCGGAGAAGATCAGCTAGACCATATCAAGAAGCTGTCTGCCAAATCCGGTAAGGATTTTGACAAGGATTATATTGACATGATGGTGAAGGATCATAAAATGGTAGTCGATGCCTTTGAAAAAGCATCGAAGGATGCCAAAAATACTCAGCTTCAGGCTTTTGCAACAAAAACATTGCCCATTGTCCAGTCCCACCTCGATTCGGCAAAGGCAATCCAGGATTCCTGGAAATAACTTAACACTTCAAATCCGATCTATATGCAAGGGCCACCGAGTAGGTGGCCTTTGTTTTTGGTGGCATGTTTTTTTCGCTTATAAAAGAAATATCATACTATGAAAAAATCGCCAGAAACAAAATCCTTTCCCAACCAAGGTGATTCTGTCAGGGATCAAAGTAATCGCGAAAATGCTGAGCACAAGGAAAAATACCTCAGAGAAGCCGGCAAAATAGAAGACCTGCCCGATAATGAGGGTCTTGAAAAAATGGACAGTCTGCAAGACGTTACGACCCCGGTTGACCCCGGCCAGGAAGAAAAAAACGAGGATGAAATCAATCGCGGTAAACCCAATGAAGGCATGAACCAACGAAGAAACAGTCTATAAAAAATATCAATTATGTATCCCGAAGACATAGAAAATCCAGGAAACGCTGATAGCGGCCATGTCAATGAATGGCAAGACAGGGCCCGGGTTATACTGGATATGAAAAAAGAAATGAAAGCCAATAATTCTCCAAAGCAAAGCCCTGCAGAAGAACAGGCCGGGGAGGATGTTGAAGAGAAAAGTCCGGATGTCGAGTCGCCCAAACAAGACCCGCCTTATTGAATCAAAATGCCGGCTAACATGCACACGCATACGATAGCAGGCGAAGGCAGGCGTGTGTATGCGAGACCCAGCCACGTCAATATCACGATGAGCCCATTTACAAGAAGTGTTGTTGAGGGGAAATCGAGGGAGGTTATGTCCCTGATCATATAAAGCGTTGATGCCACCATGATGCCTACGGTCACCGCATTAATCCCTTCAAGGGCGCGATAAACAACTGCATATTTCTTCAGGTTATGCCAAATGGGGAAGAAGAACAGCACCAGGAGGGCGCTGGGAAGGAAAATGGCCAGGGATCCAATTACGCAACCGAGCAGTTGCCAGCCTGGGCCCCTTGCCCGAAGCGCAAGCCCCCCCGTAAAGGCGGAAATAGAGAATACAGGTCCGGGAATGGCTCTAACGATGCCTGCGCCAATGTAAAAATCATCGCGAGGTATCTCGATTACATTCTGAGTTTTGGTCAGGTTTTTCCTTTTTACCAGCGGTGAGGTAGGTCGAGCAACAAATTGTTCATACATCATTGGAATCAACACCTGGCCGCCACCAAAAACAAGGCTTCCGAAACGATAGGTATTTTCAAATAAGTTCAGCGCATTTCTTTTGGGCCAGTCGTTTCTCCTGGCCAATTCACTGAACGTTCCCGCCAATAAAAATATAATGGCGAAGAGCCAGATGTTCCACCATTTAATTTTTTTCTTCCTGAGTTCAATTTGCGGAATACGTTTTTTGCTAAGGTTAGATACAATTCCGCCTACCACAAGAAGCAGCGGAAAGATCCAGGGACTCTTGAATAAAACCAGTGTTACAATGGTACTGACAAGAAGCAGTAGCCAGGTGATGGGGCCCGCTATAGAGATTTTAAATGATTTTGCTGAAGCATATGCAAGAAATCCCACAGCCATCGGCCGCATGAATTGCAGGGCGGCTGTCGCTCCTGGTCTTTCATCAACAAGATAAAGTAGAAATGAAAATACACTCATCAGCAGGCAGGCCGGAAAGATCCATAACATAAGTGTGAGAACTGCCAGTGGCACACCTCCCCGTTTGAAACCGATCAGTGTAAGAATCTGTGTTGACGAGGCGCCCGGAAGCAATTGGCAGAAGGAATTGTATTCCATCAACTCTGCTTCGGTGATATCATGGCGCTGCTGAACGAAAGTTTTTATCATCATTCCATAGTGCCCCTGGGGTCCGCCAAATGCGGTGATGCTGTGAAAAAAAACAGCTTTCAAAAATGGAATGTGACGCAAGAGTATCATTGTCTATCCCTAAAATATTTACCCGGCTAAACTAAGTATTAACCCGCAACCGATTTGTAATAACTGTTTCTTTCTATTTCATTCATCACACTGTCGGGAACAAGGTAGCGGATAGATTTTCCCTCCCTGATCGACTCACGGATATGGGTACTCGAAATTTCCAGTAAGGGTGCCTTCAGGAAGACGATGTTCGAATTTTTTTCTTCGGAGTTTATTTCAAAACCCGGGCGCTGATAAACAAGAATCTGATAGTGCTGAAGTATCTGAGTGTAATTTTTCCATGAATGCAGATTCTGAAAACTATCGCTGCCCATGATCACAGAAAACTCGTGTACAGGGTATTTTTCCTGCAGGTAGGTGAGTGTGTCGATGGTGTAGGATGGGCGTGGCAGATGGAATTCGACGTCCGAGGCCCGCAGGTCGGCGCTGCCTTCCACGGCAAGCTGAAGCAGGAATAGCCGATGGTACTCATTGAGCAGCGTTGCGGATTTTTTATGGGGATTCTGGGGTGAAACTACAAACCAGACTTGTTGGACCCCGGTGTGCTGCAGGATGTGACTGGCAATGATAAGATGTCCGGTATGTACGGGATTAAAGGACCCAAAATATAACCCAATTCTCATACAATACAATGATAATCAATTATATATCGATTTCTTCAACGAAGATCGAATGTGCTTCGTTTAGTCTGAGGCTGAGGTTATATCCAGAAACCGCGATGGATATGGGGTCGCCGAGCGGCGCAACCTGGTCAATCCTGATCTTCTCCCCCGGGAGGCAGCCCATTTCCATTAATTTCAAAAAAAGATCATTGTCTTCAAACGAATGTATGGTCAGTGATTTCCCGTGCTTGATCTCCGATAGTCTTTTCATACTGACAACAAATGTAGTTTTGTAACAACTATAATCCAGCACTTTTAATTGATGGCCAGACAGTCCGGTGTTCATACCCAAATCCACTCCCTCGCTCCAAGCCCACTTCGGAAACGCACCAAGCTCAAGGATTTTATCTCATCGATCTTTAAAAAAGAAAAAAGAACACTGGGCAGTCTGGATATCATTTTTTGTTCGGATGCTTATCTCCTTCAGATCAACAATAATTTTCTCGGCCATGGTGATCTGACGGATATTATCACTTTTGATCTTTCGGATGAACTTGAATCTGCCGCTGAAATTTATATCAGTATAGACCGGGTCAGAGAAAACGCCCAAGCCTATGGCGTTTCCGTCCAAAACGAACTGCATAGGGTGATCTTTCATGGGGTTCTTCATCTCTGCGGTTACAAGGATAAAAAACCTGTGGACATTGCCCTGATCCGATCGAAGGAGGATGAATACCTGCAAAAATATGCTGGATGAGGTTCCACGTGGAACGTGCTTCTTTTCCCATGTACGACAAGACATCGAGATGCCCGCCACGAAGTAATGCCAATACATGTCAATTTTCTTTGTAAGACTTGTTCCACGTGAAACCGCGCTTTTCTAACTGTCCTTTGTTAGCGATGGATGCTGTCGCATAAAATTCTCACATCAATCTGAATTTGCCACAAGGGAGGCGATCATAAAATGTTCCACGTGGAACCATCTTTCTGTAAAGGGCATAAAAGGATAACTTTGCGCCATGTTTCCGAAGTATGATGTAATTGTAGCCGGTGCAGGCCATGCTGGCTGTGAAGCCGCTGCGGCCGCCGCCAATATGGGCTCGAAGGTGCTCCTGGTAACGATGAATCTCCAGACCCTTGGGCAGATGAGCTGTAATCCGGCTATGGGCGGTATTGCCAAAGGACAAATTGTTCGGGAAATTGATGCCATGGGTGGATATTCCGGACTGGTCACAGACAAAAGTATGATCCAATTCAGGATGCTGAATAAGTCAAAGGGGCCCGCCATGTGGAGTCCACGGGCACAAAACGATCGAATGCTTTTTGCGGCCACCTGGCGCGAAATGCTTGAGCAAACACCGAATATCGATTTCTATCAGGATATGGTGGTGTCGCTCATCGTCAATGAAAGGAGGGTTGAAGGTGTTATTACCACCCTGGGGCATAAAATCCAGGCAAAAACAGTCGTAATTACCAGTGGAACATTCCTGAATGGCATCATTCACATCGGCGAAAAAAAATTCGGCGGAGGCAGGGTAGGCGAGAAGGCCTCAACAGGCATTACCGAACAACTGAGAGAACATGGATTTGAAAGCGACAGGTTGAAAACAGGAACACCTCCAAGAGTTGACGGCCGAAGTCTGGATTATTCAAAAATGGAGGAGCAAAAGGGAGACGAGAAAATCCAGGGTTTTTCTTTCCTTAACTTACCCAAGATCCAAAAACAAAAAAGCTGCTGGATTACCTACACAAATAAAGAAGTACACGACTTACTAAAAACTGGCTTTGATCGCAGTCCGATGTACACTGGTCGGATCGAAGGCACCGGTCCAAGATACTGTCCGAGCATTGAAGACAAGATCAATCGTTTTGCCGAGAGAGACCGTCACCAGTTGTTCGTAGAACCCGAAGGCTGGAATACGATTGAAATCTATGTAAACGGATTTTCTACCTCTTTACCCGAAGAAGTCCAATACGAAGCTCTTCGTAAGGTGCCGGGGTTTCAAGATGTCCGCATGTTTCGACCGGGGTATGCCATCGAATATGACTATTTCCCACCTACACAGCTGAAATATTCGCTGGAAACAAAATTGCTCGATAACCTTTTTATGGCCGGACAGGTGAATGGAACCACGGGGTATGAAGAGGCCGCCTGCCAGGGCCTGATGGCGGGCATAAATGCCCACCAGAAAGTACGGAACCTGGAACCCCTTATTCTGAAAAGAAGTGAGGCCTATATCGGCGTTCTTATCGACGACCTGATCAGCAAGGGAACCGAAGAGCCTTACCGGATGTTTACCTCAAGGGCCGAATTCAGGACCTTGTTAAGACAGGACAACGCAGACATGCGACTGACCGAAATAAGCTATCTCCTGGGCCTCGCTTCACAGGACCGGATGTCACTACTTAGGACAAAAAAGGATTCCATCGCTTCGCTTACCCAGGAATTAAAAAAGGTGTCTCTTCAGCCCGATGAAATTAATAACTATTTGATTAACAATCATTCATCTCCAATCGACCAGAAACAAAAACTCGTTCAGTTACTGGTAAGACCAAACGTAGACCTGCAGGGAATGAAGATCGGATCCGCGAAAATGAGCCAGGTTCTCAGCGGTTACAGCGATGAAGTGCTTGAGGAAACTGAGATCCAGATCAAATACGAAACCTATATCGAAAAAGAACGTGACCTGGTTGCGCGGATGTCGCAGCTGGAAGAATTGCAGATACCCTCCAACTTCAATTACGACAGAATACAGGCACTTTCGTCCGAAGCGATGCAGAAGTTTAAAAAGATACGTCCGTCGACCCTTGGGCAGGCCAGTCGCATCAGCGGCGTTAATCCGAGCGACATCCAAATACTCATGGTGTACATGGGGAGGTGATTTCAATATCAAAATAAATATTAAAAATTAAAAATTTTAAGACTCAAAAATTTGAGTTGTAGGTAAAAGTGCCTTTAGACGTCCAGGAGATGTTTGGAATGATTAGTAACCAATTAGTTATGCCTGCGTTATAGCATTTTTAATTTTTAATTTTTAATTTTTGATTTGGTCACAGTCCATACCTCTTACTGATCTCCAGCATCCGGTCTATGGGCTTTTTCGCCGCAACCCGAATCTCCTCATCCATGAGGATCTCAGGCAGTTCGTACTTCATACACAGGTAAAGCTTCTCTAAAGTGTTGAGTTTCATATGCGGACAGTCATTGCATGCACAGTTGTTTGTAGGCGGGGCCGGAATGAAGGTCTTGGCAGGAGATGATTTCTGCATCTGATGTAAAATACCTGTTTCGGTTGCCACGATGTATTCCTGACCCGGGTCGTTCTGACTGAACTTCAGCAAACCGGTTGTAGATCCGACAAAGTCTGCCAACTTCAGAATGTGATCCTCGCACTCAGGATGCGCCAGCAATTTTGCCCGGGGATGCCTTATCCTGAGTTTTATGATCTTTTCCATGCTGAACATCTCGTGGACCATGCAGGCACCATTCCAAAGAAGCATATCCCTTCCGGTTTTCTTCACCAGGTAGGCACCCAGGTTTTTGTCCGGGGCGAAAATTATCGGCTGATCCGCCGGCACGCTTTCGACGATATAAGGTGCGTTACTGCTCGTGCAGATGATGTCACTCAGCGCCTTGATCCCGGCAGAACAGTTGATATAGGATATCACCACGTGGCCGGGATGACTATCCTTGAATTTCTTGAAGAGCACCGGCGGAGCGGAGTCAGCCAAAGAACAACCGGCTTTAAGATCAGGCAGTAATACCTTCTTGTCCGGATTCAGGATCTTGGCTGTCTCAGCCATGAAATGCACACCGGCAAACACGATGATCTCCGCACTTGTTTTTTCGGCAAACTGAGCCAGGCCAAGACTATCCCCGATATAATCCGCAACATCCTGTATGTCCGACTCCTGGTAGTAGTGCGCCAGCACCACAGCATTCTTTTCTTTTTTCAGGTTTTCGATCTCCTCGAAAAGATCGAGTGTGGGATCTATCTCCAGATCAAGGTATCCATTTTTATCAAGTTTCGATATCGCCGCGCTGGTGTTCATAACTACTGTAGTATTTAATAATATATCTTATATATATAAAAGACCTATTACTATTACGGGTGTGAATTTGTGGAGAAGTAACAGGCTCAATAATTTGCCAAAGTTACAAAGATGGATTTATCAACCCTTATGCACAGTTCATTCACAACAGGTCTGTCTGCTCACAGAGGGTTTTGGCAGTTTATCAAGGGATGTGAATGAAAGGGGGTCTGGAAAAAATCATTGTCCAAAACAGGCAATGACCATGTTAGTTGATGAGGTACAAATCTGCTCTTCTGAACAATAATACCTGCCACCGTCCGTTGCCAGTCAATTGTTACCCGACTATCCACTGGATCAGTGGCCCGAAAACCGCGCTTATCAACAGGTATTTTGGGTTTTCAACCCAACGATGTTAATGTTGTTTCCACGCTTGTTTCACAGGGTTTTTAGCCTATTTTTGCCCTCCGTTCAAAAAAAAGACAGTAAAAGATTATGTCCATTATTCAAACAATCCGTGACAAGGCTGCCTGGATTATTATTGGAGCCATTGCGCTGGCTCTGATCGCTTTCATCGTGCAGGATGCATTTCAGAATCAGAGTATGTTCAGGGGTTCCACTACAACTATAGGAGTCGTGAACGGAAAGGATATTGACGCCGTCTCTTTTGAAGAGAAATTCAAAAGGGCCGAAGAAATGTACAGGCAACAGGGTTATCCCCTGAACGACATGATGCGAGGTAATATCCGTGATGGCATTTGGAACGAATATGTTGACGAGGCCATTATGAGTGATCGGTATGAAGACCTCGGCATTAGCGTGAGCGACAAAGAACTCAGTGATATATTATATGGAGCGAATCCTCCCCAGGATCTCAGGCAGCAGTTTACCGATCCAAAAACCGGGCAATACGATCCTAATGCAGCTTACCAGCAGATCCAGGCGCTTAGGAAACAGAAGAGCACTCCAATGTACCAGAGCTTCTTCGGCCAATACCTGCCTGCTCTGGCAGCACAAAGACAGAAAGAAAAATATGTCTCCCTGCTCGCAACCAGTTCCTATGTTCCGAAATGGATGGTGGACAGGATGCTTTCCGATAACAGCCAGAGAGCTGCCATCAGTTATGTAAGCATTCCTTATTCTACCGTCAGCGATTCGTCAATAAGCATTAATGACAAACAGATTACTGATTATGTTGCCAAACATGCAGACGAATACAAGCAGGAACAAACAAGAACGATGGAATACGTGATGTTCGATGCAGGTCCCACCAAAGAAGACAGCAACGCAATACTCAACCAGGTGAACGCGGTGAAAGATGAGTTCCGGACCACAGATGACATTGCCGCCTTCATGGTAAGAAACGGCTCAGAAACTAATTTTACGGGAGCTTATGAGCAAAAATCAAAGATCAATTCTCAGCATGCGGATTCTCTTTTCTCTCTGAAAGAAGGAGAAACTACAGGCCCCTATCTCGAGGGTGGAAATTATGTACTCGCCCGACTCATGGGCAAGCGCACAATTCCCGACAGTGTGAAAGTGCGACACATCCTGATCAAGTTCGCCGACCAGGGCAAGCCGACAATTCCGGATTCAGTAGCAAAAAAAAGAATGGACAGCGTGACCAACGCGATCAAAGGCGGTGCAAAATTCGACAGCATGGTTGTCCGCTACAGCGATGACCAGGGAAGTAAGGACAAAGGCGGTGAATACGACTTTGCCTCAGAGCAATTTGGGCAGATAAGCAAGGAATTCGCCGAAGTGGCATTCTACGGATCGGTTGGCGACAAAAAAGTGGTGAAGGTTGACAATTCCGCTTATAGCGGATATCATTATATAGAAGTGCTCGGGCAGAAAAAATTTGAACCGGCATTCAATATCGCCTATTTCACAAAGGCAATAGTTCCTTCCGATGAAACCACTAATCGCGAAATGGGCATCGCTTCGCAGTTCGCAGCGGAGAGCAGGAATAAAAAACAATTCGACGACAATGCACGCGCCAAAAAATACAACAAGCTCATTGCCGTTGACGTGAAACCATTGGATGCTACGGTCAGCAACCTCGGCAGCAGCCGGGAGTTGGTGAAATGGATTTATGACGCAACACCGGGCAACATTGCGGAGACCCCCATTCAGGTAGACGACAAGTATGTGGTACCAATGCTGACCAAGGTCTACGAAGAAGGAACCATGTCGGTGGACAAGGCCAGGCCAATGGTAGAAAACATCCTCAGAAATCAAATTAAGGCCGAACAGATTACCCGGAAAATAGGTACCACTTCCACTATCGATGCCGTAGCGAAAGCAACCAGTTCTCCGATTGCCAAATCAGACAGCATTCTTTTTGGAACGACCTTCATTCCAAATGTTGGACAGGAAGCCAAAGTGATCGGCGCTTCATTCAATAAGGCGTATCAAACCAGGCTTTCACCCCCGATTGCCGGCAATGTGGGTGTATTTGTATTGAAGATCGACAATCTTAGCGCCATATCCAGCGCCGATGCCAACCCTGCCCAGCAAAAGGAACTGATGGAGCAGATGCAGCAGAGGGCCTACTCAGACCCCCGCCAGATCACAGAAATCCTTAAAAAAACAGTAAAGATCAAGGACAACCGCTACAAGTTCTTTTAGAGGTCGTATTTTTGCTGCTGAAACATGGCAGAAGAAATTATCAACAAAGTAGCAGGAAGCGCCCTTATGGAACTGGATCTGGAGGATTATTATCCCAGTGACCAGATTGCGGTCTTCGACCTGAAGCCCATGCTCTTCATGGAACTGATCCTCAAAGAAAAAGATTTCAGAGAGGCACTCACAAAATTTGACTGGGCACCATATCAGGACAAAATTGTGGCAGTTACCTGCACCGCCGATGCGATCATACCGGTCTGGGCTTATATGTTGGTAGCGGTTTACCTGCAACCCGTAGCGAAAGACATTATCCTTGGCGACGAAAAAGAGGCCCACCAGCAAGTGTTTATGGAAAATATTCGCGCTATAGACGTGAACCAGTATGCCGATAAGCGTGTTGTCGTCAAGGGCTGCGGAGATCAGCCGATCGGTGAATTCGCCTACCTGCAGATTACCAAGATGCTAAGACCCGTTGCCAAGAGCATCATGTATGGTGAACCATGCAGCACAGTTCCGGTTTTCAAGAAGAAGTAATTCACTCAGCATAAAACCGTCAAAACCATTTTCTTTTTTTGAAGATCATCAGCATCACTGCAGGAATCAACAGTGTGATGAAGACAGTAAGGTAAAAGCCAACCTTCTCATTTGCAAAGGGGATGAACCGAAAGTTCATTCCAAAGATACCCACGATCACAGTTGGTGGTGCCAGCAGGCAGGTAACAATGGCCATGACCTTCATCACCTCGTTCATCTTTAAATTCACATTGTTGATGTAGAGGTCCTGAATGTTCATCAGTACATCACGGTAGTTCTCGGTTAGATCATGCGCCTGGACGATATGGTCGTAGATGTCTTTGAAATACTTGGTGTTCCTTTCCTGAAGCAGGTCACTGTCGCTCTTAATGATCCCATTAATCAGATCTCTTACCGGTGTGATGTTTCTCTTGAGAACAATCAGTTCCTTGCGCAGTTTGTTGATTCTGGCAAGCGAACGCTTGTTGCTGCTTCGGATTACATCTTCCTCAAGGTCCTCGATGCACTCTCCGAGGCTTTCCATTACAACAAAATAATTGTCAACGATCAGATCAAGCAAACTATAGCAGAGATAGTCAGCGCCGTTCTGCCTGAGTTTGGAATGAGCGATCTTGAGCCGGTCCCTAAGGGGGTTGAATACGTCACGCTTCGCGTCTTCCTGGAAAGAGATCACGAAATGTTTGCCAAGGATGATGCTGATCTGTTCCTGCTCAACGGATGTAGTGTTGTTGTTGTAATAAAGCATGTTCAGCAGACAATAGAGGATGGTATTGATCTCATCCATTTTTGGTCGCTGATTGATACTGAGAATGTCCTCGATGATCAGGTTGTGGATCTCAAACTCCCTACTGATCAGTTCAACATCTGCTTTTCGAAGGCCGTCGATGTTGATCCAGGTTGTTCCATGTTTCTCTTTTAACTGCAGACAGTCTTCAATTTTCTCAACCTGGTACTCCTGCAGATGGTTGTCCTGGTATTCATAAACGAAGATCCGGACTTCGGCGGCTTCTTCCCTCACCGGGGCAATCGTGGGGTTGACTGCCAGTATTTTTTTGGTGCGGTCTGTGCCGAAGAGCGCAGGAACGCCAAGAAATCGCAGGTATTTGTCGGGCTTGAGTTCCATGGTGAGCAATGAGTTTAGAGCTGGCCGTATAGTGCGCGCAGCTTATCGCGTGTCATAGTCTTCTCCCAGTCTTTCCCCAGGGCATTTTCCCATAAGGGCTTCATACCAAGAGAGACATTTATCATTTTATCAAAGTCTTCCTCGCTCAATCCTTTCGTGATCTGCTGAGGAATATCCACGCCGTTCTTCTTCACCATGTATTTGAATTCGGCTACCCCTTCGGGGTAGTATTCTTCCAGTTTATCGAAAACGATGCAGTTGCCGATTCCATGTCTGGTTCCCAGGAGATAGCTCAGTCCGTAACTAACGGCATGGGCCACCCCTACCTGTGAGTAAGCGATACTCATGCCGCCGGCATAGGAGGCCATCATCAATTGGTCGTCCGATTCATCGGTCCAGATTTCTTTTTCAACAAATACTTTCCGGCAAAGATCCAGCGCTTTTTCGCCATATGATTTACTGAATTCATTCAGGAAGGTTCCCTGCAGGCTTTCAATGCAATGAATGTAACAATCCATGCCCGTGTAGAATCGCTGGTTTACCGGAGCGCCGGTGGTTAGTTCTGGATCCAGCACGATCTGGTCAAACGGGGTGAAGTCGGAATTCATCCCAAGCTTCTTCGTTGGACCTGTAAGCACTGTTGTTCTGGATACTTCGGCACCCGTTCCACTTAGTGTGGGTATTCCGACTTTATACACTCCTGGATTTTTTACCAGGTCCCATCCCTGGTAATCGGCAGAGGATCCGGGATTGTTCATCATCAGACCAACCGCTTTTGCCAGATCCATCGCGGAGCCACCGCCGATTCCAATGATGCCGCTTACCTCGCCAAATTCTTCCCTGATCTGATTGGCAATCGCGTCAACATAACTGGTTTTTGGCTCATAGGTGACGTCAGCGAAGATGATCTTATCTTTCCCTTCTGCCGGCACGCGGGATATCAGGGCATTGTTCTGAAAAAAATGATCGATGAGAAAGATCATGGGGGCATCCTGCTTCCTGCGGGGCGCTATGATCTCTCCCAGCTGGGAAAAGCAGCCACGTCCATACACTACATAATCCACCATTTTAAAATTCCGGAACTTCATAAGAATTGAATTTGCGATTTATTGGTTGTCGACGAGAGCGGCGGCTCCAAAAACACCGGCACTGTCGCCGAGCGAAGGCTTGAGGATCTGCACGTCCACCCTGTTATTAAAAATAAACTGTTGCAAAGATCGGGCGCCCTCGGAATAGATCAAGTCAATATTTCCAACACCTCCGCCTATCACGTACACGTCGGGGTCGAGGATGTTGGTCACTACTGAAATGGCTTTTCCAAAAAAGTGGATGAGACGATCTACGGTCTTTTTCGCAGCCGGGTCGTTGTCCGATTCATATTTGCTAATAATTTCCCGGAGTTTCAATTTGTTGCCCGTGATGGATGTGTAATATTTTTCCAGGCTGGGGCCTGATAAAACCTTTTCCACGCAACCGGTTTTCCCGCAATAACAAGGCCCGCCAGACTCATCAAGAAAATTATGTCCCCACTCACCGCCTATGCCATGCTTTCCGTTCCACAGACCTCCATGAAATACAAGGCCGCCGCCAACACCCGTACCCAAGATGATACCGAACACCACTTTGGCGTGGGGCGCCTTTTCTTTTACGATCCCCCATTTGGTTTCCGCGAGGGCGAAACAGTTGGCATCGTTGGCCAGCGCCACTGGAACGCCAAGGAGTTTTTCGAGATCTTCTTGCAGCGGTTGACCATTTAACGCCGTAGAATTGCAGTTTTTCATCGTCATCAGCATAGGGTCAAGAACTCCCGGTGTGCCAAAGCCGATCTTTTTTGGCGGCTGCCCGGACTCCTGTTCCATCATTTGAACCAGCTTCCTTATCTGCAGAAGAATGGAGTCATATCCCTTCTGGGCCTCAGCATCAACTCTTAGCCTGACCAGTGGTTTGGGATTTTCCAATGATTCAAGAACGACTCCTTCAATCTTAGTTCCTCCAAGGTCGATGCCCCATAAACGTGAATTCATAACAGCAATCTTTTGTAAATATTATATTGATCAGATCAAAGCCAGCGCACGCTGCAGGTCCTCCGGAGTATCGATTTCGACACCCATATATTCGGTGAGGACCATTTTAAGGCTGATCCCGTGTTCAAGATAGCGAAGGCATTCAATTTTTTCTGCGGCCTCAAGGGGAGTGATTTGCCAGGATGTGAAATCCAGTAAGGCCTGCTTCCGAAATGCATAAACGCCAATGTGTTCGTAATAGGGAATGGTGATGTCTTTGTTCCTGGCATAAGGTAAAACACTCCTGCTGAAGAGCAAGGCGTTAAATTCCAGGTCCACAGCAACTTTCACATAATTTGGGTCGAGGATGATCGCCGGGTCGGTGATCGTCTGCATCAGCGATGCCACCTTCACACCGGCTCCGCGTTCTCCCTCAAATACCTTTAGCAAAGCCAGCAACGGTGCTTTCTGCACAAAGGGCTCATCGCCCTGAACATTCACGATCACATCGGTTTCGAGACCGGCGGCGATCTCGGCAATGCGGTCGCTTCCACTTTCGTGCTGGCGCTGACTTTTCACGGCCCTGCCCCCACGCGAAGAAATTTCATTCAGTATGATGTCGCTGTCGGTAACTACGATCACTTCATCAAACAAACCGGTGGCGAGAGTATTGTCGTAGGTGTGGCTGATAACGGTCTTATCCCCCAGTAGCTGCATCAGTTTGGCAGGAAACCTGGTCGCATTATATCGCGCAGGAATCATGGCAATTGTCTTCATTCCATTCATTATCTCATAAAAGTAAGGCCTGATTAATAAGGGAAGGAAATTTGTGTTTTGTTTTTTATATTTGGTTGAGTCCGATCTTTTCCTACCTATCGATTGATCTAGCCGCCATTTGATGAAACTTCAGGTATGAAAGCCGAGGAACTGCTTGACAATTATTTTGTGGACACCCAGACATGGGACGAGATGTACAGCAACAACCAACTGCGTGAGCAGTACCGTAATGTTGTGGAATTCATGCATCAGCTAAGCGTAGAGGAGCTGAACAAGAAGGAAGAAATGGCCAAGATGCTGTTCATGAGCCAGGGGATAACCTTCACTGTATACAATAGCGGCGAGGGCATTGAAAAGATCTTTCCTTTCGATATCATCCCCAGGATTATCACCGCAGTAGAATGGGACCATATAGAAAAGGGAATAACCCAGAGGCTGAAGGCCCTCAATCTCTTTCTCAAAGACGTCTACAACAACCAATTCATCATCAAGGACAGGGTAGTACCAGCTGACATGGTGTACAGCTGCCCACACTACCTGCGGGAGATGTACCGATTCCCGGTACCCTATGACATATATGTTCACATTGCCGGCATTGACCTGATCAGGAACAACGACGGCTCGTTTTACATACTCGAAGACAACCTCAGGACTCCCAGCGGAGTGAGCTATATGCTCGAAAACAGAGAGATCACCAAGCGGATCTTCCCCGATCTGTTACCCGCCAATGAGGTTAGGAGCGTGATGGAATATCCCAGCCTGCTTCATAAAAACCTGATGTCTCTGTCTCCGAGGCAGATCGCCCACCCGACGATTGTGGTCCTTACTCCCGGCATGTTCAACTCTGCCTATTTTGAACACACGACACTGGCCCGGATGATGGGGGTTGAATTGGTGGAAGGCCGCGACCTGGTAGTGGACAACCACAGGGTGTACATGAAAACAACCTCGGGCCTTCAGCAGGTGGACGTGATCTACCGGAGGGTGGACGACGAGTTTCTGGATCCACTGGTATTCAGACCCGAAAGCACCCTTGGTGTTTCAGGCATCATGAGCGCTTACCGGAAGGGGAATGTAGCCATCGTCAATTCTTTAGGAAATGGGGTGGCTGATGATAAGGCCATCTATAGTTATGTACCCGAAATGATCAGGTACTACCTGAACGAAGAACCCATTTTAAAAAATGTGCCGACCTATCAGCTAGGCATACCTGATCAACGGGATTATGTGTTTAAGAACGTGCAGAAAATGGTGATCAAAAAAACAAATGAAAGCGGAGGGTACGGAATGCTGATGGGACATTCCAGTTCGGATGAAGAGATCAGCAATTACCTGGACGCTGTGATGCAGGACCCGCGACAATTTATCGCGCAGCCGATCATCAGCCTGTCATCGGCACCGTGCTATATGAATGGTGCATTGACGCCAAGGCGGGTGGATCTGCGGCCTTATGCACTTTGCTCGCCAAGCGGCATTGAAATCGTCCCTGGCGGATTGACTCGAGTAGCACTAAGGGAAGGATCGCTGGTTGTGAATTCATCGCAGGGCGGCGGAAGTAAAGACACCTGGGTATTATCAAAATAGAAAATTAAATTTCTTGCATGTTAAGCAGGGTTGCGGATAGTTTATACTGGATGAGCCGTTATATGGAACGAAGTGACGGCATAATAAGAATGCTTCGCGTTAACTACGCATTTTCCCAGGAAGATTTCCAAGGGTTTTCCTGGAAACCCGTCCTCAAGATGTTCACCGTGCTCGACGATGCGCCGATCAATTCCCTGACCCGCAACAGCCGGGCTGTACTTCAATACATGGTGAGCAACCGGGAAAACAGGAATTCGATCATCAACATCATCACCAGGGCGAGAGAAAATGCGCGGAGTGGCCAGGACCATATTACCAAGGAGCTCTGGCAGTGCCTGAATGAATTCTATCATTCCATCAAAGAAGAACAACTGAATTCTGTGTTGCTGAAAGAAGATCCGATCACCATCCTTGATGGCCTTACCAGGCAATGTGTGTCCTATTATGGAACGGCCGACATGACCATGATCAGGGGCGAAGGATATTCCTTTATCAACATTGGTAAGTTCCTCGAGCGCGCTGTGCAGGTGGCCGACATCCTGGGAGTGAAATTTGTTGACGATAATGAGGGCATTTCCGAAGACGCCGGTGCCGAATACTGGAAGCACCTGCTAAATTCTATCAGCGGGTATGAATTATATCTTAAAACTTATCGTGGTGGTCTCCAAGCGAGAAATGTGATCGAACAGGTAATACTCAATGGTAACTTCCCCAGGTCGATCATCTACTCTATCAACCGGCTACACAGGTACTTTGAAAGACTCAGAAGCGAACGAAACACGGACGGCTACAACAAACTCAACTTTATGATTGGCGAATTGCACAGCCGGGTGAGATATTCGACGGCCGACTCAATTATGAAACAGGGTTTGCATGCCTACCTCTTCCGTGTCAAAGAAGACCTGTTCAATATTGCAAATTCCCTCAACCAACATTATTTTGCATACTCATTATAATCCGAAGATCCATGCCCCGATTTAAAATCCATCACGTCACTAAGTACAACTACCACGTTCCGGTAAGAGACAGCGCCAACCAGGTCATCCTCTTTCCTGTCAAGGACGATTACCAGGAAGTGCTGAAGCAGAACCTCATGATTACCGGCAACCCGCCGGTTGAGATATACAATGATTATTATGGCAATGAAGTGGGCCTGTTCATGCATGCGGAACCACACACCGAATTGGTGATAGACAGCAAGATCGAAGTGGTGACCCACCTCAGAGAACCTGCCCAGGATGTGATCAACTGCGAAGAACAATGGGAACACCTGATCGGCCTGAAAAACGAGCTTCCTTTTATCGACTTCTTCAAGGTTGTGCGTTTTCCTTCGGATGGGGAAATGAGAGAGATGGTGGAACAATACGACCACAAGCAAAGCCCATTGGAAATATGCAAGCAGCTCACCGACTTCGTGTACAGGAATTTCAAATATATCAAAGGGATAACCACTGTCGAAACGACCATTGAAGAAGTATGGGTGCTGAAAGCAGGCGTCTGCCAGGATTTTGCGCACATCCTGATCGTGATGTTGCGCATGCTCGGCGTGCCTGCGCGATACGTGAGTGGGTATATCTGCCCGAATAAGAACGGCATGCGGGGTGAAGGAGCCACACACGCGTGGGTAGAAGTCTATATTCCATTTTATGGTTGGTTAGGGCTCGATCCGACAAATAATTGTGTAGTCAGCGACCTGCATGTGAGGCTTGCTGTGGGAAGAAACTTCAGCGACTGTTCACCCGTTCGCGGATCTTATAAAGGTACTTCCCAACATGTGCTTCATGTGGGCGTTTCCGTCAGTTACGAGGATGGACACCGCCACGAGGATAATGTTATATTACTGACACCTCAGCCCGCCCCCGGCAACAATGATGGGGATAGCAATTCTTACAGGAGATATATGGAGATGATTCAGCAACAACAGCAGCAGTAGTCCACGCAAAGGCGCAAAGCAGCCTACGGCTGACGCGAAGACCGCAAAGAAAATGCAAGTGGCCTTTGCGTGAAATATTTCGCGTGAAATTCTTTTTACGTATTCAGCATCAACGGCATCACCAGCATCAGCAGCTCTTCGCTTTCTTCCTGGGTGGCGGGTTTTAGAATTCCTGCCTTGGTGGGCGTTGAGAGGTCGATGGTTACCTCTTCGCTATCGGTAGCATTCAGCATTTCGATCAGGAAGCGCGCGTTGAACGCGATCTGCAGATCCTCTCCATTGTACTGGCACTTCATACGCTCCGTGCCTTCGAACGAAAAATCTATGTCCTGCGCCGCCAGCTGAAGTTCGCTGCCGTTGATATTTACCACGACCTGGTTGGTGCTTTTATTGCTGAATATGCTGACCCTCTTTAAAGCGCTCTGAAATTCCTGTTTGTTGACAGTGAGTTTGTAAGGGTTGTCGAGGGGGATCACTACTTTATAATCCGGGAAGCGAGCATCGATCAGGCGACAACTCAGCTGGGTAGTGCCATGTTGTACAAAAAGGTGGTTGCTGTTATAACTCACAGTAAGTTCGTCCTCATTCATCGGCATGGCTGCCTTCAGCAGGGTCAATGGTTTTTTGGGAACGATCATGGAATCCGTCGCGGGACAATGAACATCGGACCTTTTAAAACGAACCAGCCTGTGCGCATCGGTGGAAACAAACTGAAGAGAGTCCTTCGCCATTTCGAAATAAACACCCGTCATCGCCGGACGAAGGTCGTCGGTGCTCACCGCGAACAAAGTCTTGTTGATGGCAGTCACCAGCGCTGAAGAACTGATCGTGAAGGAAGTTGTTTCGTCAGCGGCTGGTTCCTTGGGGAAGTTGTCAGGATTCTCACCCATCACCTTATACTTACCGTTATCGCTGGTAATTTCGATGCCGAAATTCTTGTCGATATTAAAAGTGAGGGGCTGGTCGGGAAGGTTTTTGAGAGAATCGACTAGTATGCGAGCCGGTATGCAAACCTTGCCGGCGCCGTTAGCCTCCACTTCAAGCTGCACTTTCATTACCGTCTCCAGGTCAGTCGCAACAACGCTCAATTTATTATTATTGATGTCGAACAGAAAATCTTCAAGAATGGGAAGAACGGTATTGCTGTTGATTACACCACTGATCTGCTGAAGTTGCTTTAATAATGCTGAAGATGAAACGATGAATTTCATGCGAAGATCTATTATGAATTTCAGCAAACCTAAGGGAAAATGAGCAGAATCCCGCATGTACCAAAACCGCTAACATCATCAGCGCATCGCGTTGAAAAAACGTTGTTTTTTTACTGAAAATCAAGCAGGTTATGTAATTTCTCCGTCAATTTGCAGGACAATCCTTTCTATGGTATTAGACAAACTGTTTGGCTGGTCGAAGAAGCAGGAAGAGGAGCCGCAATTACCCTTCGGAAGGTATTCGGACAACAACAAAACTGTTGATCAGGTGGCAGACTGGACAGAGGCCGACCAACTGTTCAGGGAAAAGGAATACAGGAAATGCATTGAAAAGATCTTCGCTTACCTTACAGATCCCAGGGAAGAAAATGTTATTCTTGAACCCATCCCCGACGGGTTCAACTTCCGGCTTTACCAGGGTTCAAAGCTTGTAAGGGGAAAAATCAATACCTCGAGATTTTCAGCCGAGGTACAACTTGCTAAGCTCGACAATCCAGCCGTACCGGTGATGCGACGTCTGCTCGAGATGAATTTCAACCTCTATTATAGCAGATATTCACTACGTGATGGAATAATCTACATGAAATTTGACTGTGATCTGAGTTCCGCGAGCCCGAACAGGATCTATTACGGACTGAAAGAACTGGCCACGAAAGCCGACAAACAAGATGACCTCCTGCTTGATGAATTCAAAAGCCTCAGTCCAATCGACCATGATCATGTCATCGGTTTGGACGATGCCGAGAAGGAAATCAAATTCCGTTATTTGCGTAAATGGATCGAAGCCTCATTGCATATCGTTGACACATTGGACCAGGAGAAATTCTCCGGGGGCATCTCCTATATGCTCCTTTCTCTGGTATTCAGGATTGATTACCTCACCCTGCCGGAAGGAAAGCTCCTGCAGGACCTGGAAAAAATCGCTTCCGCTTACTACGGGAAGGAAGACAAGACGGCACCGGAAAGGAATCCCCTGATGATCGAGGGTTTCAAAAAGCTACTCGGCAAAACCAATGAAGAACTGGCGCTTCATTTTTTCAAATCCCGGCACAGTTTTGCCATTGTCGCCCCTGGCGTGCACAAGACGGTCACTGATGCAATCGATACCTCCCTTGAAAACATGAAATGGTATCGCGACAATAATTACCCGGAGATTGCACTAAAAGTGATGGAGTACGGTTTTGCGTATTGCCAGTACTCTTACAGCCTGCCCTCTCCGCTGAGCGAGCTTTTCAAACTATTTATGAAAATTAATTATCCGGATTACTTTTTTGACCTGGGATTTCTCGTCAAATACTACAATGAATCAAAAAACGAGTTTTTTAAAAATGACATAGAAGACGCTATCACGGAGGTGATCAATTCCTGGACACAAAAATATCCTTCGCTGAATTTCAATACCAGGGATTTGGATTACGCCACGCTGATTGATTTTAATGAAAGTTTTTTGAAAGAGATAGCACAAATGGATTTCGATTAATGTACCATGGAATTTCAAAGCATCATAGAAAACTTTCAACATGCCGTTATCCAGATTAACTCCAATGGCAGTAGCGGTACAGGCTTCTATCTTAAGGCTTACGACCTCATCGTTACTAATGAGCACGTAGTTGGCAAGGCCGCTGAACTCACCATTGCAGGCAAGGCATTTCCAAAGCGCCTTTCGGAAGTTTGGTACACCGACAAAAAACATGACCTGGCATTTATCCAGCCACCGCCCAGGGCCGAGTTTCCGGACATCCTGCTCGGGGATGATAAATTGCTCAAGGATGGGGATGAAGTCATGGCGATCGGACATCCTTATGGATTGAACTATACGGCAACGCAGGGCGTAATATCTAAGGTAGACCGGGTGCGGCAGGGATTGAAATTTATTCAGATCGATGCCGCCATAAATCCGGGTAACAGCGGAGGCCCGCTCGTCAATGAAAACGGTGAAGTGATCGGCGTAAACACCTTCATCATAAAAGGCGGCGACAACCTTGGATTTGCACTGCCGGCTTCCTATCTGAAGGTTGCACTCGATCTCTATTTCCCATACCGCGGATCGCCATCAACACGTTGCCCTAGTTGCGATTTTCTGGTCCTGGTTTCAAATATCGAGGCGGGAAAGTATTGTCCTTCATGCGGCACCTCTGTTGAGCTTCCCGAAATATCACTGACCGAATTTTCACTCTCTGGTCCCGCCCGTCTGATAGAAGAAATTTTAAAGGACCTGGGAAAAAACATCCGTCTCGCAAGAGAGGGCACCAATAAATGGGAGGTGCGTGAAGGCAGCGCAAGAATCAAGATCGCATACAATACGGACAGTTTCTTCATCAGTGGAGACGCTTATCTATGCCAGTTGCCGCAGGACAGCCAGCAAATCAAAACCCTGTATGAATTCCTGCTCAGGGAAAACCATTGTATTGACGGGCTGGTGGTGAGTTGTTCGGGACAGAACATCGTACTTTCGGGCGTGCTGAACGACCTCGATCTGAACAAGGAAACCGGCACAAAAATGTTTGGCCTGTTGTTTAAAAAGGCGGAAGACTATGACAAGATACTCATCCAGCATTATGGATGCACCCCCAGACTGGAAGAAAGCTGATTGAACGATGATCCAGAAAAACTATCTCACACCGGACCAGGCTTTTCAGAAACTAAAACATTTCTGTGGCTACCAGGAAAGGACCCACCAGGAAGTGAAAGACAAGTTATACTCACTGGGCTTATGGAAGAAGGACGTGGAAACAACGCTTTCCAGACTGATTGAGGAAGATTATCTCAATGAGGAAAGGTTCGCGAAGGCTTTCGCAGGTGGGAAATTCAGAATGAAACAATGGGGACGTGTGAAAATCACTTATGAAATGAAGCAGAGAGGAATTAGCGCCTATTGCATGAAGATCGGGCTACGGGAGATCGAAGAGGACGACTATGAAAAGACACTGAGAAAACTGGCGGAAAAAAAACTGGCAACACTGAGCCAGGAGAAGAACGGGTTCATAAAAAAAAGAAAGCTCATGGATTATCTCCTGCAAAAGGGATATGAACGCGATCTTTGCCTGGCAATGATTAATGAACAAACCCGCTTAGAATGAAATCGCCATTCCTGCTTGTTACGATCGTACAGTCTGATCTTTACTGGGAAAACCCAGAAGCGAATCTGAGGATGTTCGAAGAGAAGATCAATGCGCATAATGAAAAGATGGAGATCGTGATTCTTCCCGAGATGTTCAGCACTGGCTTCTCTATGAATCCTGAGCGGTTCGCGGAAACCATGGATGGCCGCGCGGTAACCTGGATGCGAAACATGGCTGCATCAAAGGGTATTATCATTTGCGGCAGCCTGATGATAAGAGAAGGAGGAAAATTTTATAATCGGTTCGTGTGGATGCTGCCACAAGGAGAATTCGGATACTATGATAAACGCCATCTTTTTGGAGCTGGCCATGAGGACCAACATTATACTCCGGGGAACAAGCGCCTGATCGCTTCTGTAAAGGGATGGAAGATCAACCTGCTGATTTGTTATGATCTGAGATTTCCGGTATGGTCGCGTCAATCAGTGCCGCTCGATCCGGTGAAGCAACAGGCTGTTATTGCCACCGCCGAGCCGGAATATGACCTGATCATCTATGTGGCCAACTGGCCTGAACCAAGAATTCATGCATGGAAAACATTGCTGCAGGCAAGGGCAATTGAAAATCAGAGCTACGTTGTTGGTGTCAACAGAATTGGTATGGATGGTAATAGCAATAATTACACAGGGGAATCCATGATCGCAGATCCGCTCGGACAGGCGCTTCATTCTTCTGGTCAGCAGGATGAAGTATATACCGCCTCTCTGTCTGCCGGACGAATTGATGAATTAAGAAAGAAATTGCCTTTTCTGAAAGATGCCGACAGTTTTATGGTTGGAGAAGGCGCAGAGCATCAGTTGTAATGCTGCATGAGTATCAGCTCCCTGACCTTTTCCACCTTGACGTCGCGTCCTTCGCGAATATCATCGGAGGTTGGTGACACCTCAATATCTGGGAACACTCCTCTGCCCGCATGAACCAGGTCCCTTTTCATCACCAGCCTGAATTTTGGAATACCAATCTGGAGCTTTGTATTCGGCAAAGTCAGTTCCGGAATGATCCAGGCTGTGTTACCATATCCTCCTCCACCTGTTTCTTCACCAACAATCGTAAGATTCTTCTGTCCCTTGAGTTCCTGCACCAGCAATGTAGTGGCTGAAAATGAATTGCCACCTGTAAGCAAATAAATCTGACCGTTGAAGTGATGTGCTATTTTGGGTTTGAACTGGTGCCGTTCGAAATATCCGAAATGATACCTGTCATCGGCACGCTTCTTCGTCACTGACTTCATCATCAGCCAGTAAATTGGTTGAAAAGGAACATAGTCGCGATAGCGTGTCGTTCTTTTGATGGCATACAAAGAATCGGCAATACGAAAAGGATGGTCAACAAGATATTGCGTAAGCAGGGTTGAATTACTTGCGTCGCCACCGCTGTTTGAACGAAGGTCTATGACAAGGTATTTCAGTCCAAATTGATCGATCGTGCGGAAAGACCGGCGAAAGAATTTTTTCAGGCCATTGCCCCTGGCGAAAGTATTCAGGGACATGAAGCCGGATTTTAACAGTGTGTCCACTTGCAGGCTCCTGGTCGACAGCGACCGAAGGTTTCGCCTTTCCCTGGCCGTGTATTTTTCAGGTTTCAGCGTGTCGGAACCAGAGGAGTCTTTTTCCGGTTTGAAAACCGGGATCAATTTTTCCCTTGAGAAACCCTGGTCGTCAACAAAGCCGATATCAAAACTGTCAGGCAGGCCGATAACATTCTTGTAAAGCACACCGAAGTTCCCCCAGGAGCTCAGAGACTGCAGCCGCCCTGTTTTCGAATACCCGTCTCCGGTAGTATAATCCATTAAAGTGTCGATCAGTGAAGCCGCAGAACGGCCATTTATAGACGTTACAACCGTTCCCCTGCTAAGCACTTCGTCTTTTTCGTTGAGGTTCCTGGTGATCACCAATGTGTCTTCGAGCACTTTAAAAAGCAAGGGGAATAATTTAAGGTCGGCGGTGTCAAGATATCTCGAGTATTTTTTTGAGTAGGACACAGAAGTATGTCCGCAGCGTATGGCAGCCACAACTTTCAGCAACCGTGTTCTGAACTCGCGTTCAGTCAGGGAATCCTGTATGCTGTTGTAGCCCGCGTTGAAAATCAGATCCATGCTGTCTTTAGGCGTGAACCAATATAAACTCGGGTGAGATTCCTCCAGCGCACCGCGGAAAATCTGAAAGTCCTTTTTTAACTGGGCTGGGGGATATTTCCTGTTGAAAACATTTTTCGAAGCCGAACAGGAAAACAACAAGAACAACATGAGGCACCCCGAAAGGGAAGCAAGCGCTTTGCATTTACAGTTTCCAGTCTGATTTCGGATTACCAAGAATATTGTCATTTAAATGCGTTCCAGCCCTGGGCGGTCAGCTTATACTGATTCCCACCTTTTGTAATGATCTCTGTTCCTTCAGTAAGGTCGGTCATATAACCAATCACACTGATTTGCTCGTTTAGAACGAGTTTATCATGTTCGGATTGTGGGATAGTGAAGAGAAGTTCGTAATCTTCGCCTCCACTGAGCGCGCAGGCAGTAGGGTCGATTTCGAACTTATAGGCAGCCGCCTTCATTTCATCGGCGACGGGTATTTTTTCTTCGTAGATCCTGCAGCCTAATTGGCTGTCATGGCAGATATGCAACAATTCCGAACTAAGCCCGTCGCTGATATCCATCATTGAAGTTGGGATAATGTCGTTGGCTTCGAAAAATTCGATGATGTCCTTTCTTGCCTCCGGCTTCAGCAGTTTTCCGATCACATATTTTTCACCTTCAAGGTCGGGCTGCACGCCGGGGCTTTCCAGGTAGATCTTTTTTTCCCGCTCCAGGAACAGCAGACCTATATAAGCAGCGCCAAGGTCGCCCGAGCAGCAGATCAGGTCGCCAGCTTTGGCAGTATTCCTTTTTACTATTTTTTCCGGGAGCGTTTCCCCGATGGCAGTAACTGAGATGATAAAACCCTTCTGTGAGGTGCTGGTGTCGCCTCCAATCAGATCCACCTCGTATTTTTCACATGCTGCATAAACTCCATCATAGAATTCTTCGAGCGCTTCGAGGCTGAACCTGTTGCTGAAGCCAATGCTCATGGTAATTTGGGTAGGTGTCGCATTCATGGCGTAGACATCGCTGAGGTTCACGACTACACTTTTATATCCTAAATGGCGAAGTGGTGTATAGACCAAATCGAAATGAACGTCTTCGATCAGTAAGTCGGTGGTGATCACAGTTTGTTTGCCAAAATGGTCAATTACGGCGGCATCATCGCCTACACCAAGTATGGATGATACATTCCGGAATTCTATATTCCTGGTGAGATGATCAATCAATCCGAATTCTCCCAGGGAGGTGATCTCTGTGCGGTCAGTCATCGTGCTGAAATTTAATTGGATCGGTCGTCAGGGATTGATCCATTGAAGGATCTCTTCATGGATAAGTCCATTAGTAGCCACAATTCCTGGCTGATAAGGGCTGTAATCTGTTCCAGTCAGGTCAGTAACTTTGCCCCCGGCTTCTTCAACCATTAGGAAACCTGCAGCGCTGTCCCAGGCCTGAAGCTTATGTTCATAAAAGCCATCAAATCTTCCTGCAGCTACCCAGCATAGGTCCATGGCTGCCGAACCAAGCCTGCGGACCGGCACGCCCTTGCGAATAAAACGGTCGAAGACCTGGAGTGGGCCATTCGGATTGTCGAGGTATGTGTAGGGAAATCCGGTGACCAGGCAGGCATCGATCACTTTCTCCTTGGCGCTCACCCGGATCAGATCGCCATTGAGGGTGGCGCCTTTGCCACGTTCGGCAATGTAAAATTCATTCATCAGGGGATTATACACGGCGCCCAGGATCATCTTTCCCTTATGTTCGATTCCGATCGAAACACAACAGAGTGGTATCCCATGCGCATAATTCACCGTGCCGTCGATTGGATCGATAATCCACTTGTATTCCGATTCCGAACGGATCTCACCCACTTCCTCACTTAAAATAAAATGATCCGGAAATCGTTCCCTTATGGTTTCGATGATTGCTTTTTCTGCGGCGTGATCGGCCTCGGTAACGAGGTTGTTGACGCCTTCCTTGTTGCTGATCCTAAGGTTCTTAAACGCAAAATAGTGTTTCAATACGGCTGCTCCTGCCTCCGTTGCATTGATAAGGATCTCCTTTAACATGGCGCAAAGATACAGGCTGGTTATTTACCCGCATAGCTAACCCTGTAAACCGCATTGGCATGATCGTCTGAGATAAGCATCGAACCATCTTTCAGAAAAAGCACATCAACCGGTCGTCCCCAGGCTTCCCCATTTTTCAGCCATCCGTCAATGAAGGGTTCGTAAGTCTTCACGCTAGTCCCTTCAATGGTCGCCAGCATTACCCGGTAGCCGATCGGTTGGGTGCGGTTCCAGGAACCGTGTTCGGCGATGAAGACCTGGTTTTTGTACTTGGCCGGGAACATGGTACCTGTGTTGAATTTGAGCCCGAGCGAGGCGCCATGGGGCGTGAGTTTCCGTGCCGGGGGCATGTAGTCCTCGCATTTCTTTCCCTTTCCGAATTCGGGATCCAGTATTTCTCCTGCATGGCAATAAGGATAGCCAAAGTGTTCGCCCTTCTCTACAGCAATGTTGAGTTCATCCGGTGGAATGTCATCCCCCAACTGGTCACGTCCGTTATCAGTGAACCAAAGTTCCTTAGATTGAGGATGCCATGTCATCCCCACAGAGTTCCTGATGCCGCTGGCATATATTTCGAACCCTGTACCATCGGGATTCATTCGTGTGATCGAAGCAAAGCGTGGATCTTTTTCCGAATCATTACAAATGTTGCAGGGCGCGCCAACGGGTACATAGAGTTTGCCGTCGGGGCCGAAGGCTATGTATTTCCATCCATGGTGCGTCTCAGACGGCAGGCTGTCAAAAATGAGGACGGGTTTGGCGGGGTGCTCGAGAGTGGATTCGATGTTATTGATCTTCCAAATCTTGCTGATTTCGGCAATGTAAAGAGCACCATCGTGGAATGCCACGCCATTGGGTGAATTCAGGTTCTCGGCAACGGTGTATTTCTTCTCGGCGACACCGTCGTGGTCGGCATCGACCAGTGCAATGACATTTTTTGATTTGCGGCTGCCCACGAAGACTGTGCCCTTGTCGCCAAGTGCCAGTGACCGCGCATTCTCAACGTCGGAAGCAAAAAAACTGATCTTAAAACCTTCCGGAACCCTGAGTTCGGCCAGTCTGGGTTCATCCTTTGGTTCGAGGGCTTTATTCTTTTGCTGACAAGCACTGGCGGTCAGCACCAAACTAATCAGGCAGTAAACAGGTATTCTCATATTTGCATGGATTGTTGTTCTCAAACCCAAGTTACTTATTAAAGGGTTGACTATGCCCTAGGATGCTGGAATTCCCCGGTCTGCGGGGGCGACGAGCTGAGAACAGCCTGCGAAACATTAGAAAAGGCAGTCCAAAATAATTGTACCGAACCAAAAGCCTCGCATTTCGCTTTTTAAGATGTGCAATGTGTTCAGCAACGGAGGATTGCGAGTGGCTCATTCAAAACCAGAAACATTTTGAAAGCTCCGCGGAAGGCCCGGAATAAGGTCTTTTTGTTCAGGAATCCAGATTTCGGCATTTATTACCGACCTTCGAGGAAATACTTATATCTAATGATGTATGTTCATGTTTGGACTAAATACCTGCCGATCATTAAAATACTAATGAAAAAGTCAGCCGCAGTTGATCAAACACTTGATCTTAACAGGGTTGATTTTGAAAAGGCAGGGAGTGGCCGGAAAGCGGGATATAAATTTACTATTGAACTGGTCCAGGGAAGGGTTGGTAATGTGATCAGTGGTTCACCCTTAGCTAGTGATCTCGCTGCGGTATTGCTTGGCGATCCTGCAGCACGAACCATTCTTCAAACAAATGATCTTAACATCAGCCTGAATACAAAATTTCAGCTTTCCATAGTTAACAAAACTGCCGAGGCGGTTAAAGCCGAACCAAAAGAAGAACCCTCAGAAGTGGAGAAAGACTAAAATTAGAAAGCTTAAAGGTTGCCTCTACCGTTTAAGATTTATTTCTTTCTTAGATTCCTGATCAGTCCGAACAAACAAGCCGCCGCAACGATTACTATTCCTCCCTGAATCAACCAAATCACAGGTTGATAATCCTCCTGGTCAACCGCGATGCGCATTTGCATAATTCCATAGAGTCCCCAGATCACTACGAGACCAAAGGCTACATTCTTTTTGCGGTTAATCACGCCAACAGTCAGCAAGACGGTGACAGCGATCATAGTGAGCGCCCAATTGATCGGCGACACATTCCAGCCATTCCAGTGTATGGAAGTAAGCCAACTGCTGATGTCGGCAATGGTTGCAATGGTGACCCACCCCAAATACACGCTCAGCGGAAGCTGCGTGAACGTCTTATTTGCGAATGAACGCGAATGGTTGTGTATCCGAAGCCTCTGGTGAAGGATGATCAAAGTCACCAGGAGAACCAGTATTAGCAAAACAGAAAAAAGGAGTTGGTCATGCACCCAGACGATCAGCCATAACGCCGCGCCAATGTTATTAATGGCAAACTGGTAACCCATCTTTTTCAGGTCTCCGTTGGCATCATGCTCGGGTGGATGTTTCCACGCATGAAACAGATGATATACCACAAAGGCGATCAGCAATAGATAGATCACGCCCCAGATGGCGAACGTTGAGCCTGCAGGGGTAAACAACGAGGGATATTCATCAGAGACCTCCCCAACATCCTTCATATTGATCAATCGGAACTGCGTAGCGTAGGCAACACAAATATGCAATAGTAAACCGGAGGCATTGATCACTGCCAGTTTGCGAATGGGCGGCATGATGAAATTAGTTTAACGAGGGGTCCGAAAAAGTATCACCCTCCGAGATGTCTCCTGATTCAAATCCTTTTTTAAACCAGTACATTCTTTGTTGTGAGCTACCATGGGTGAAGGCATCGGGAACAACGGTTCCCTGCGTTTGTTTCTGGAGGTTGTCATCGCCAATTGCATTGGCGGCAACAAGGGCCTGTTCTATGTCTTCATTTTGAATTCTGTGTTCTGTGTTCAGATAGTGCGCATAAATGCCCGCATAAAAGTCTGCCTGCAGTTCATTTTTTACTGAAAGTTTGTTGTATTCTACTTCGGACATCTGCTGACGGGCGCGGGCAAGTTTGGCTGATGTGCCCATCACGGTTTGAACATGATGACCAACTTCATGAGCCACAACATAGGCCATGGGAAGATCCCCCGGAGCTTTAAAACGATTCTGAAGTTCTTCAAAAAAAGAGAGGTCGATATAAAGCTTGTTATCGCCGGGGCAGTAAAATGGCCCGGAGGCGGCGCTTGCGTTGCCGCATCCGGACTGCACTATACTCCGAAATAACACGAGTGTTGGTTTTGGATACGCTTCCCCCGATTTTTGAAAAATCTCATCCCAGACGTCTTCGGTGTCAGCAAGTACGGTCTTTACAAAGTCGGCCCTTTTCTTTTCCTCAGGACTTTCATCAATAGGGCCTTGCGCGGTACCCTGCTGCTGACCGGGAAGTAATTCCGGGAGTTGGGATACATCCGCATCTCCACCGAGTAACAAATTCAAAACAACCACGATCACCCCAATAATACCCCCGCCTACGGCGAGTCCACCAGTGGTCGACATTCCTCTTCTGTCTTCAACATTTGTGCTTTGACGTCTTCCCTGCCACAACATGGCGATGATATTTTATGGTTAACTTTTCTTCTCAAGCAGCTTGAAGAACTGATCAAGCTGAGGTTGGATCACTATCCTGGTGCGACGGTTGGTTGCCCTGCCGGCTGGTGTATCATTAGCAACCAGTGGCGAATACTGACCCTTGCCTCCTGCAGTCATCCTCAATGGATCAATATTATATCTGTTCTGTAGGATCCTCGTCACAGATGTAGCCCTCTTGGCCGAAAGATCCCAGTTATCAACAATACAATTATTGGTGATAGGCACTGAATCAGTATGACCCTCAACAAGGATATCCAGCTGCGGATTCGCGTTCAGCACCTGCGCAACCTTGCCGAGAACAGTCTGAGCCGCGTCAGAAACGATAGAACTTCCGCTCCTGAACAACAATTTGTCGGAAATAGAAATAAAAACTACTCCCTTTTCAACCTGGATGTTCACATCCTGATCATTCACATCGTTCAGGGCTCCTTTGAGGTTCATCACCAGGGCCATGTTTAACGAATCCTTTCTGGCCAGGGCGCTATTCAGATCCTGAATATAGGCATCCTTGGAACCCAGGTTATCCAGGGACTTTTTGACGCTTTCTGCCTGCGTTGCAGACAAGACGGAAAGGTCCTTCAACTGACCCAGCACATTGGTATTGTTTTCCTTGAGGTAAGAGTTTTGTTTGGTCAGGGCGTCGATGTCAGCTTCAAGCTTGGCCTTCTGGCGGGCGCTGAAGTCTTCACAATTCTTCAGATCAGACTGCAATCTTAAAAACTCGCTGTTCAGCGTTTCGTACTTGGCCTGAGAGGCTTTATACTTCTTTGAACTTACGCATGAAATCAGGGAAATGGACATCAGGGCAAACAGAAAAACATTTTTTAGCATATACATATGGTGTTTAGGCGCGGTAAAGGTAAGTTTTAGAAAGAAATCAACATGGAGAATTCTAAACACTAAACGGGCCGCTCCCCTTCGGAAGCAGCCCGTTCAAAGCTCCTGTTCAATTGCCACTAAACCGTTTTTACCTCGTAGTTGATGTATCCACAGGCAAGGTAGAAGTAGTGTCAACCGGAGTAGTCGTAACTGTATCGGTTGGCATAGACATAGATGTTGAATCCGACATCGGTGGTGCGCTCTCGGTGCCGGTAGTTGATTCTGGAGTATCGCAACCAACAGTTGCAATTGCTAAAAAGGCAATGAAAAGTACGCTTTTCATGAGTGTTACTTTAGTGAGTGAAAATTGTTGTATTTCTATACGACTACATTCTGAAAAAACTATTCCAAAAACAGCCAACGGATCGGTAAAATCCGGGACGGCCTAGGGGGAACTATTTCAACAAATTGTCTGTCAGATATTTAAATATAGACTATAATTCTTCTATTAAAAGTGCAAACCCGTTTGCGGGGCATAAGTTCTACACAAAAGAAAAGCCCAATCATAGGGTACGAACCTAAATTGAGCTTTTTCACCTTCAAACCATCTGAGGTTTACGTGCACTCAGCCATTTAATATCTTAGACTGCTGGAAATATTGTTTCGTGGGATGATAAATAAAAAGACAGCTGCCTTCTTTGATATTGTTGATCACTTCTTCTGTTTCATCAGACGGTATCGCGGGACAGCCATAGCTTCTTCCGCTAAAGGCATTGTTGATCAGGAAATCGTTACCTACATACTGGCAGCCATGAATCACCACTCTCCGTGCGAGGGCCTTGTCATTGATTCCTTTTTCAAGGCCAATGATTCGAAGGGAAAGACCGTGTTCACCTACATAAGGCGTACCCGTTATGTAGAAACCAAGGCTGCTTTTATGTGATTCCGCCCTGTTAGAAAAAGTGCGGGCAAATTCGCCACCGGATTTTCGCCCATGAGCCACGTAGGTGTTTCGTTCAACCTTCATCGTCCGAAGATTGATAATATATAACCGTTTGTTTTTTGAGGACTGACTGAAATCACAAATCGACAAAAAGTTTGTATTTCGGAGCTTTCCTTTGCGCTTCAATTTGAGATATCCTGCCCAGGCATACCTGAAGGCCTTGGGATTGAGCCCAATCTCATCCAGGCCGAGACTGTCATATATAATAGCCGACTCCCGGAAGGCGGACAGTTCTTTTTTGGCAACCGCCGAAGTAGCGGCAGGGGTAAATTTTTTATCTTTCTTGTAACCCGGATTTGTTGCTGCATAACCCAGTCCTGGCGCCAAAAAGATGAAAGCGATGCAAAGGATTGAAGCAAACGGTATTCGGGACATGCAGACGGGTTTTTCGGATATATATTGGACTTCGACTTTAACGATTGACAGTTCCAAAATAGTATCGGTACCCATGCATAGCAACAGTTATACCGAATATATTTTATTGTTTGTTAAAAATGAAATTTTTCCTGTTTTAATGATAAATCCTTAGCACATCCTACGTGGGTTCAGCCCTGCCCTTTCCAAATTCATTCGAATATATTCTGATCAAAACCAGAAAAAGGGAAATAAGGATCGGACCGAAAATCAACCCGATGAAACCGAACATATTCACGCCAATGATCACACCGAAAACAGTGATCATCGGGTGTATGTCCACCAGTCTTTTCGCAAGCCAGAATCGGAATACATTATCGGCGCTCCCAACGATCAGGAATCCGAATGCGAGGAGGATCACCCCCCTGACTGGATCGCCGTTAGCGAACAACAATAATCCGAGCGGAATATAAGCCATCGCCGCGCCAATCACCGGGAGCATCGCCGTGATGCAGGTGATCGCAAACCAGAACAAAGGTTCGGGAACTCCAATGATGAAGTATCCTATCAGGGCGACAATACTCTGTAGTATCGCTATAAGTGGTATCCCTATTGCATTTGCGAGCACCATGCCGTTCATATCCTTGCGCAGCAGCAGAATATTTTCATCTTTCAACGGTGCCCATTTGTAAAAAGCAGACTCCATTTTTTTCCCTTCGGTCAACATGAAGTATAAAATAAAGTACATGAGTACGATGGCAAAAAGTGAACTGAGAGTACCCGTGAGCAATTTCGGCAACGTCTGTGCACCAAGTGATGTAAGCCTCTGAATATTGGTGTCGGTGAAGATATTTATTGAATATTTTTTTTCGAATTGCTGGATCAGCTGTTTCAGCGATTGTAATACTTCGGAAGAATGCTGAATTGCGAAGCCGATTTTTGATGCCATCATATTTGCCAGCAGGAAAAACGGCAGCAGGATCACCAGGAAAGAAAGAAACATTAGCACCACGGCAGCGAGGGTTCTCTTCCATTTGTATTTTTCCTGGAGTATGAACATGTATTTACGCATCAGCACATAAAGAGTGTATGAACCCAGAAAGGCCGGAAGAAAAGTGTTTAGCTCGAGGTAGAGGATTACGCCAAGCAGAATGATGACCGAAAGCATCAATACCTGCCGGACCTGGTTATTCGGAATCTGGTTCATACAACAAAAAAAGGGAAAAGTTGGATAACGGGAATGCCCCTCCCGATCCGGGAATTTCAGAATGTTGGCAGGAGTGTTAAATTTCTGAAGATCAAAGAGATAAAAAACCGGCTCCTTTTGTGCCTATAGAGGCTGAATCCACGTTATGATACCTATGAAACAAGTCGCTACACTGATCGGATGCCTGATTCTTCTGGTTGCCTCCCCGGTTCTCGCTCAGAACCTGGCAGTGAATGGTGGATTTACAAACGGCACGACTGGATGGACTACTCTTTGCACAACCGAATTAAACCCGGAGACGACCTACGGTGGAAGCTCTTCTACGAACTATGTTACCGAAATAGACGTTGAACGCTGTATCAACCAACAGGTTTGCATCCTGCCGGCGGCTACCTATCGTTTCAGCTACAAAGGATCCAGAAGAACACAAAGTTCCACCGCAGCCACAGTAGGTATTACGGTGAAAATCACTGGAACGCAAACCGGAATCGAATACCTCAACGTTAATCATTTTTATAGCAACACTGTATACGCATATACTACATACACTTATGATGTAACGGTACCCGCAGGTTCGGCAGACAAGCGGCTGGATATCTCCTTCGTGAGCTACAACAACACAGGCACCTATGGAGTTCTGATTGATGACATCAGCCTCATATATGGGCCAAACCTGGCGCAGCAGCTCAGCATCGGCGGCCCCAACGTTGCTGCACTCAATACTCCGGTGAACTTCAGCTTTGTCAATGCTCCCGCCTCAGGCGCCGTTTATACCTGGAACTTCGGCGCGAATGCGACCCCGGCAAGCTCAACCGCCAAAGATCCGACGGGAATTCAATGGTCGACAATGGGCAGTAAAATAGTCCTGGCCAGGATTAACAATGGCACCTGCAACGTCATTACGTTAACCAAGGTTGTTACTGTTGATGCGGTCCTGCCGATGAGAATGCATACATTTTCCGGCACGGTAAAAGTCAATGCCAATCATCTGGTTTGGAAAGCCGAGAATCTGAACCGCCAGGAGGGCAGCTTTGTGATAGAAAGGACCGGTACCAATGGATTTGATTCCCTGGGTAGTGTGTTTATTGATCCTTCCGCGGGAGCCCGAACCTACACTTTTACAGATCTTTATCCCTTGAAAGGATCGAATCAATACAGGCTGAGAATGACCGGTGATAAATCCGGATTGTCATATTCAAAGATGATTACCCTGACCAATGACAATGGAGCCACGGCTATGAAACTCTTTCCCAACCCAGCCACTTCCATCCTTAACGTAGCATTTACGAGCAATAATTCGGGCCCCTCGATGGTGCAAGTGTATAGCGTTACGGGAATCATACAGGCGTCCCAAAAATGGACCGCATTAAATGGCAACAATCAGCTCCGCCTCGACATTAGCTCCTTTGCGCCAGGTAGTTACATTATCAAATTAACCTCTACAAGCAGTACTGCGCAAGTCGGAACCTTTACGAAACGCTAGCCCAACTTTGCCACTATTAACACCCGGTTGTCATAATTAACGTGTAAATTGGCAGTTTGTGAAAACGATCATCTGCCGCCAATATGAAGAAGAATGTTTTTCTCACTATTCTGGGTATTGTAATACTAATTGTATTGGCAGTTTCCTGCCTTGATCGCAAGGACCCCACTGGTGCAGCCGCCATACCCGACAAGATCAGCTACAACTTCAATATCAGACCCATATTATCGGATAAGTGTTTCGCCTGTCATGGGCCCGACGTATCGAAGCAAAAAGCCGGACTAAGACTCGACATCGAAGATTCCGCCTTTGCCCCATTAAAGGAAAGCAAAGGGGAGTTTGCCATTGTTCCGGGCCACCCGGAGAAATCAGAAATCTACAGGAGAGTGTCTTCCAAAGACCCATCCTACCAGATGCCCGCTCCCGAATCACACCTGAGCTTACTCACCGAACATGAGCAGGAACTGATCAGGAAGTGGATCAAACAGGGTGGCAAATATGAGCGCCACTGGGCCTTCAGCAAACCCAACAAAACGCCACTCCCCGATAACGAGGACAAGACCTGGGCAAAGGATGAGATCGATCGTTTTATCATGGCGAAAATGGAGACAAGGGGCTTTCACCCTAATCCCGAGGCCGACAAGGAACGATTGCTTAAACGATTGTCACTGGATCTTACGGGGCTTCCGCCTTCGCTGGAAACAATGAACAGCTTCCTCGCCGACACTTCGGCTATGGCTTACGAAAAACAGGTTAATGCCCTCCTTGGGAGTACTGCCTATGGCGAAAAAATGGCCGTTCACTGGCTCGATATTGCCCGCTATGCCGATTCATATGGGTACCAGGACGATAATGTTCGCACGCAATGGCCTTATCGCGACTGGGTAATACACGCCTTTAACAAAAATATTCCTTACGATCAGTTTATCACCCTGCAGCTTGCGGGTGACCTTCTCCCTGGCGCAAACAAGGAAAAAATATTAGCCACCGCATTTCTGCGAAATCATAAATACACAGAAGAAGGCGGTATCATCCCTGAAGAGTATCGTGTAGAATACCTGATCGACAAAACAAAAACTTATGGCAAGGGCATCCTCGGCCTGACCGTGGAATGCGCGCAATGTCACGACCACAAATATGATCCCGTTTCACAGGAAGATTATTACAAACTCTTTGCCTTCTTCAATAATTCTGAGGAAAAGGGATTCGAAGGAGACGTCTCCACATCCTTCCCGGCGAAAACGCCGATGACCACTATCACTGCGGATGAGGTGCAAAAACTTTACTCATTCATTAATCACCGTGATACATCTTCCCTGCATGTGTCGATCATGAAGGAAAATAAAGATACCGTCAGGAATACCTATGTGCTTCTGCGCGGGCAGTATGCATCACATGGGAAAGTAGTGAGGGCTGCAGCACCCAAGGCTGTTATGAATTTCGACACGCTGAAATATCCGCGCAACAGACTGGGCCTGGCCGAATGGACGGTTGATAAAAATAATCCTTTGACCGCCCGCGTATTTGTGAACCAGATGTGGCAGGAAATTTTCGGTTCAGGGCTGGTAAAGACTTCCGGTGATTTCGGCATGCAGGGTGATTTGCCTACACATCCCGAACTCCTTGACTGGCTTGCCGTGGATTTTATGGAAAGTGGATGGAACATGAAAAGGCTGGTGAAGAAAATACTGATGTCTGCCACATACAGGCAATCATCGGTCATCTCCGAACAGCAAAAAGAACAGGATCCGGACAACGCCTACTACTCCCGGTTTCCACGGAATCGAGTAAACGCAGAGTTCGCCAGGGACATCATACTTTCGAGCAGTGGATTGCTGAACCGCACTGTTGGCGGACCCAGTGTGAAACCTTATCAGCCTGCGGGTTTATGGGAAGCCTCCACTTCCGGAAGGGGCGAACTGGCCACTTACCGGCAGGATCATAAGGATAAATTGTACAGAAGAGGGATGTACACCTTCATCAAACTCACCCTTCCTCCTCCATCCATGATGATGTTCGATGCCAGCAACAGGGATCAGTGTGAGGTGAAGAGAATGAAAACCAATACACCGTTGCAGGCGCTGATCATGATGAACGATCCTACGATTATGGAAGCTTCAAGAGTGCTCGCGGAAAATCTTACGGCAGAGAAAATGGACGACAAAAAGGCGCTTGAGAATGCATTTAGAAGGATAGTGCTGAGAAAGCCAAAGGAAAAAGAGCTGGCAACCATTACAGGATATTACGTTGATCAACTTGCACAATTCCGGTCCGGAAAACTTGATGTGAAAACAACATTGGATCAGGGTGAGTATGCGCATAACAAAAAAGCCGATCCGGTGGCGGCGGCGGCTATGATGAAAACCATTCTGCTTATTTATAACCTGGAAGAAGTACTAACAAAGACCTGATATGAAGAAACATCTGTTAGAAACTGGCCTGAACGTAAACAGGCGTCACTTTCTATCCAAATTAAGTCTTGGGGTAGGAAGCGTGGCACTCGGATCATTACTCCTTCCCGATCTGTTCAAGGGCAGTCAGGAAGAGCAAATGGATAAGATCATTTCAGGCCTGCCTCATTTTGCCCCCAAGGCAAAAAGAGTTATTTATCTGTTCCAGAATGGAGCACCGTCTCAACTGGACCTTTTCGACTATAAGCCTATGCTCAACAAACGTCATGGTGAAGACCTTCCCGAATCCATCAGGAAGGGGCAACGGTTAACGGGTATGACCGCCAGCCAGGCGCATTTTCCACTTGCCGGCTCCAAGTTCAAATTCGCCCAGCACGGAGAATCACGCGCATGGGTAAGCGAACTGCTTCCACATACAGCATCAATTGTCGACGATCTCTGTATCATCAGAAGCCTGAACACAGATGCCATCAATCATGACCCAGCTCTTACTTTTTTCCAGACGGGTGCCCAGGTTGGCAACCGGCCCAGTATGGGCGCATGGCTGAGCTATGGTCTCGGAACCGAAAATAAAAACCTGCCTTCATTCTGCGTATTGTTGTCCAAAGGCAAAGGAAACGGGCAGGGTGTCTATTCAAAATTATGGACCAATGGGTTTCTGGATTCCGTACACCAGGGGGTTCAGTTCAGCAGCGGCGAAAATCCTGTTCTTTACCTGAAGAATGATGAAAGTATCAACATGGCCGACCGTCGCAATATGCTCGACAAGCTGGCCGAACTGAACAACGAGTCCCTCGCGGAATTTCACGACCCTGAAATTGCTGCCAAAGTGCAGCAATATGAACTGGCCTACCGGATGCAGACTGCTGTTCCGGAAGTCACAGACCTTAGCAAGGAACCCGAATCGATCATCAAAATGTATGGCCCCGATGCGCTCGTTCCCGGCACGTATGCTGCAAACTGCCTGCTTGCCAGGAAGCTTAGTGAAAATGGCGTGCGCTTCGTTCAGCTTTACCACCAGGGCTGGGATGCCCACGACAACCTCCCCAGCCAGATCGTGGGACAATGCCAGGACGTGGACAGATCAAGCGCGGCACTCGTAACAGACCTGAAGCAAAGAGGTTTGCTCGATGAAACCCTTGTGATCTGGGGCGGAGAATTCGGCAGAACTAATTATTGCCAGGGGAAACTCACAGATGACAATTACGGACGGGACCATCACCCGCGCTGCTTTACCGTTTGGATGGCGGGAGGAGGTGTAAAGCCAGGCATCGTCTACGGGGAAACAGACGAATTTGGATACAATGTCGCAAAGGATCCGGTCCACGTGCATGATTTTCATGCAACGATACTCGACCTGCTTGGACTTGACCACGAAAAACTTACTTTCAAACATCAGGGGCGACGTTATCGCCTTACAGACGTTGCTGGAAAAAAGGTCAGTGGGCTGATAGCATAAAGAAGCCGTACCGCACACATGCGCTGGAGAAACATCTTATACAATACCGGGTTCTCAATTACCTGCCTGCTTGCTTTTCTACTCATTTTTGAGAGCAGGCTTACGGTTCCCATCTGGCTGCAGGTTTTTGGAAGGATACATCCCCTTTTTCTGCACATTCCCATTGGACTGTTATTGCTGTATGCGATAACAGAATTGCTTTCGTCAGAAAAAGGCATCTCCGGAATTTCTGTTGAGCTGCGTGATTTTCTGCTCGTAGTCGGTTACGCATCCGTGGCCATCACAGCCTTAATGGGCCTGCTGCTTTCAAGGGAAGAAGGATATGATGGAACGGGAGTGGCCGCGCACAAATGGTGGGGAGCTGGTCTGTGTTTCTTTCTTATGTTTTGGTACCAGTGGCGCGAAAAGTTACGCAAGAATCGAATTGCCAACAGTGCGGTTGCCCTTGCCTCCATCCTCACCATCACCGTAACAGGTCATCTTGGCGGCAGTGTAACACATGGAGAAAATTACGTGCTGGGGCCGGCGGTGAAAAAAAGTAAGCCCATACCAGTAAAATTCGAAGAAGCAATAGTGTACCGCGACATGGTGCACCCGATATTGTCGGCTAAGTGCATCTCCTGCCACAACGGAAAAAAGGCCAAAGGAGAACTGGTGATGGAAACGACTGAGCTTTTACAAAAAGGCGGCAAGAACGGTAAGCCATGGGATACGGCCTCGGCTGACCTTGGTCTCATGCTGAAGCGCGTACACCTTCCACTGGATAATGATGACCACATGCCTCCGGCCGGTAAGCCACAGCTGACCGAAGACGAGATCACCATCTTGCAGGCCTGGGTCAAAACCGGAAGTAATTTTGTAAAAAAAGTTTCTGAACTTCCTAAGGACGATACGCTGAGGACCTTTGCGGTTCGTTTATTCAAATCAGACCAGCAGGATCAATTCAATTTTGCCGCAGCAGATGATAAAACCATCAAATCACTAAATACCTTCTACCGGGTTGTAAAACCGATCGCCGAAAATACTCCAGCCCTGAACGTCAGATACTTCAACGCCGCGAATTTCAGCGACAGTTCCCTCCAACAGATTGAGAAGGTAAAACAACAGGTAGTTAGTGTTGACCTGAGCCGCATGCCTTTGAAAGATGAACAGCTTAGTGAGCTGGCTAAATTCACGAACATCCGAAATCTCAATCTCAGTTTCACGCCAATCAATGGAGAAGGACTATCGGCGTTGAAACCGCTGAAATATCTTAAGGAGATATCTCTTTCAGGTACAGCAGTCAATATCGATCACCTGAAGACGTTGAGCGGATTTCCTGCTCTCACGAAGGTATTTATCTGGAATACTGCAATCACCGACGCCGACCTTGACAAGCTCAAGCGCAGCTCAGGTAAGATTCAGTACGAGACAGGGTTTTATGGAGATACTGTGGTTTTGAAATTAACACCGCCCATGATTCAGAACGAGAAATTCGTTAATACCGAACCAGTGGAGCTCAAATTGAAGCACAATATCAATGGTGTGGCCATACACTATACTTTGGATGGTTCCGACCCGGACAGTGTGCGGTCACCCATTTTCAAGCCCGGAACCATGATAGCAGAAAATGCCACGCTAAAAACCAAGGCTTACCGCAAAGGATGGATCAGCAGCGATGTGCAGGTGGCAAGGTTTTATCTCGGAACCATAAAACCCGACAGCATATCCCTGGACGGACCGCCCGACTGGCCATATCCCGCCAACGGGGCGGAGAGCCTTGTAGACGGTCAGTTGGGGACAAGTTCCCTGAGTGGCAGCGACTGGCTTGGATTTAATTCTCCAAAGAAATTTTCTTCGCTGTTAAAATTCAACCAACAAACAAAAGCGAAATCATTAATTCTGACGAGTTACCTGAATAAAGAAAACAGGTTCTTCCCACCTGAGCAGATAAACGTGTGGATGGGCAATGACCTCTCAAAAATGAAAAAGGTGGCCAGCCTCCATTCAGAATTGCCTCCGAAAAATTTTGAAGCCGGTAGTACTAATTTTGAGTTCAAACTTCCCGATGAGCCTTTCAAATATATCAGGATTGAAACCAAACCGATCTCCCGGAAGCTGCCTGAGTGGTTTGGTGGCCCCAAGAACACACCCTGGATGGTTTTTGACGAAATCGTCATCAAATAAAAATATCTTTAGGTGAAATCTCAAGACATTGACGTATGAAAAGTAAATTATTATTGTCGCTAACAGTGCTCGCAGTTATCGCCACTGCCTTCAGATCCAAACCAACTGAATATGTGGTGGACACCCAAAAAAGTACTCTCGTCTGGACAGCTAAGAAAGTCACGGGAAGCCATACAGGCAACCTCACGTTAAGTTCGGGTTCGCTGCAGATAGAAGGGAGCGCACTAAAGGGAGGCTCATTTGATATCGATATGCGCACCATTACAAACACGGACCTGAAAAGTGAAAAGGATAGGAATAAACTGGTCAAAGATTTGAAAAACAAAGATTTTTTTGACGTTGAGAAGTTTCCTACAGCAAAGCTGACCATCTTATCCGCTGCCGGTAAGGGCGGTAACAATTATGATATCAAAGCAAATTTGACTATCAAAGGCATTACTCAGCCCATCCAGTTTCCGGCAACATTTGTCATTAATGGAGCTTCGGTAAATGCCACAGCAAAGGTCACAGTCGACCGTACCAAGTATGATATAAAATACCGGTCAGGAAGTTTCTTTGAAAACCTCGGTGACAAGGTGATCTACGACGACTTTGAACTGGATGTTTCGCTTGTGGCCAATCAGAAATAGACCGACTCACTCCGTTTCCGAGCTGTGCGGAAAAACCTGATTGTATTTCCAGGTAACCCGGCAATTGGGTGGACAGGTGTAGATAACGAGGGATTGCCAGTTAAAGGACCTGTCAAACAGGTGGTGGTGGTTTCTATCTCGGCTGTCTTTGTTTATTCGGTATCGTCTTCCGGAAGCTCCCCTGGTATCAGCGCTGTGATATCGGGCGGTGTTTCTTCAGGGCGGGTTTCTATGTTTTTTAGTCTTCGCGTGATCGCCCTGGTTCTGGTGCCCAGCAGTTCATCTACGTGGCTACTTGCATTGTGCAGATTTTTTTGTGTCTTTTCGAGCAGACCACCAAAGCGACTGAACTCCGATTTTACCGAGGCGAGCACTTCCCATACTTCGCTGCTCCGTTTTTGCAAAGCCAGCGTCCTGAAACCCATCTGCAGGCTGTTCAGATAAGCCGCCAGAGTCGTAGGTCCGGCAACGGCTACCTTGAATTCATTTTGCAGCTGATCAACCAGCGCACTTCTTCTGATCACTTCGGCATATATACCTTCAAAGGGAAGAAACATCAGCGCAAAATCAGTGGTATGGGGAGGGTCGATGTATTTATCCCTGATGTCCCTGGCCATCTTCCTGATCGTATTTTCCAGGTTTTTTATTGCTGTATCAATGTCATCCGGTATGGCATTCTCGTAAGCATTGATTAGATGTTCATAAGCGTCTTTCGGAAATTTCGCATCCACTGGCAGGTAAACGAAGCTCTTTTCATTTTCATCCCGCCCAGGCAGTTTGATGGCGAACTCCACCGACTCCGAACTGCCTGCCTTGGTTCTCACGTTGGCCTCATATTGACCCGGTGCGAGAATCTGCTCTAACAGAATGGCCAATTGCACCTCGCCCATGCCTCCTCTTATCTTGACATTGCTAAGCACTCTTTTAAGTCCGCCCACATCCTGCGCAAGACTCTGCATCTCACCAATGCCTTTTTGTACATTTTCAAGGTGCTTGCTAACCTGTTCAAAGCTTTGCCCCAACCGCTCATTCAGCGTACGTGACAACTTTTCGTCTACCGTTTCCCGTATTTGATCCAGCTTCTTTTCCGTGCTGTTGACCAGGGAGACCTGTTTTTCTTCGAGGCTGGAAAATCTTTCCCGGAGTGCATTGGACAGGTCATTACTGAGATTACGGACCGCCCCGGATAACTCCTCCCGGGTGTCCCTGGTAACTGCAGAGATTTCGCGTCGGTTAGCCATGAATTCCGATCTGATGGTGGCATCGAGGCGATTAACCGTCTGATCAAGCGATTCGATCCTTGAACGCAGGAGTGTAACCTCCGATGAAGGTTTTGGCCGGAACAAAACGATCAGGATGAGACCGACAACCTGAAGGACACAAATAATGACGAAAAGATTGTCCATAGACATCAGTTTAGACTGATGTCGCAATTTACTCTATTTCTCCACCACGGTTTTGAAGGACTGAAGTACCTGCCCCCAGTTGGATTCGGAATGTTCTTTTGACTCGTTGGTGGAATTGTTATCCTGCGTGATGGTGAGTCGGGTTTGCTGACCCTCGGGACTTAATTTGTAATAAACATTTGAATAATTCTCGGGCTTGTCTTCCTTGCCGCTCATGGAACTGAAGTATGTTGTATGAAGTAATTTCTCAGGGACGATTTCGATGATCGTTCCTTTGTCTTCATACTTTTTTCCTTCCCATTCGCCACTGTAGGTGATCGGGCTCCCTTTCTTCCAGTCCGTTGTGGTTTCGGTTCCAAAAAGGTATTTTTTAATTTGCTTTGGGTCGGTGAGTGCCTTCCAAACCTTGTCTGGAGTTGCATTGACGGTGATGGAGGCTTCGGCTGTTAAGGTATCTGACATAAAATCAAATTTGGGTAGCTACAGCCATAATTATGCCAGTGGAATCTCATGTGTAAAAAGTTGCGAAGCCAGCTGCGGTGGGCGAAAAAGGCGCGAAAACTTATGAGTTCAATAATTCCCAGATAACGGAATATACTTCGGTCGCATCGAGATTGTCTTTGCCGCTATTTCCATTTGCGATCAGCACCGGGTGATAATCCTCTGCCACTGTGATACTTCCATGAGAGCCTTTGATGAGTGTTGCATCCAGTGGGATCACATCCATTACGTACCTGAGTCCCGTTTTCTTCCTCAGCAATTTGTAAGCAGCCCTCGCCTTGGAGGTCATGAATAATTCAACCGGATCGTATCCGGGTTTTTTATGAATATCAACAGCCCGCGCGTAGTCGGGCGCCAGGGCATCGTCTTCCCAGAAATAATAGGTAAACCAGGAGTTGTTCTCAGCCATTACTACAAAATCACCCGAGCGTTCATGATTAATGTGATAGGCCCGCTGTTCTTCCTTATTCAGCACCAATGCCACTCCGGGAATCGTTCTGAGAAAAAGCCGCACTTCTTCTTCGAGTGAGGGTTCATTGAGGTAGATATGTGCCACCTGGTGATCAGCCACGGCGAATGCCTTTGAGGCACCGGCATCGAGCAATTCAAGACCCCTTTCGAGCCGGATAGCCAGCAATCCTTTTTTGCGAAGATGGCGGTTGAGATGAATAGGCGTATTCACCGGCCCGATACCATATTCGGAGAGTAAAATAATTCCGGCGGCCGTGGATTCGTAGTAATTCACGAGGTCTTCGACAATCTTGTCAACCTCCAGAAGAAAACTGCTGATGGAAGCGAGGCCGGGCCCGAATTTTTGCAAACAATAATCAAGATGCGGCAGGTAGATCAGGGTGAGTGTCGGGTCATATTTTTTGTCGGTGACGATCGAAGCGTCCGCGATCCATTTCGTTGAGCTGATGTCGGCCCCCGGGCCCCAGAATTTGAATAATGGAAACTGGCCGAGTTGCTTCTGCAGTTCATCCCTCAGGCCGGCGGGATGTGTGTAGCAGTCGGGTATCTTTCTGCCATCGGCCAGGTAGTTTGGGCGGGGTGTAGCAGAGTAATCGGCTGTTGAATACATGTTGTACCACCAGAACATGTTGGAGACCGTGAATGTGGGATCCGCTTTTTTTGCCCTGTCCCAGATCTTTTCCTGTTGAACCAGTTTATTAGATTGTTTCCAGAATTTGACCTCTGCGTCGGTACGATCGTACCAGCCATTGCCGACGATCCCAGTTTCGGCCGGCCATTTGCCCGTGATATAAGTGGACTGAACGGCAGTGGTGACGGCTGGCAGCATGGGTTTTATGCGACTCAGTTTTTTGCCGGCCAGGTATTTTTTAATGAAGGGAGTGGATTCCCCGATGAGGGAAGACGACAACCCCACGATATCAATGACAACGGTCTTCTTCATTTTTCAAATCATTTAGTAAGCAGCTCCTTCACAAATTCTATTTCCCGTATGATCGACTCCGTTAGTGGCAATCGCATCTCTGCGGGAATCACTTCCCAGGTGTAGGTTTCGATTTCAAGCTGATCAGTAAAGGGTTGTTCCCGAAGTATGTCGAGTACCCGCACAATGTCCTGGCGCGTCGACAGGAGCAATTCATAGCGGTCTACGAATATTGGAACATGAAAGTGGGCTCGCCACTCTACCGATGGTGTTGCGGCCGCATTGGCCAGCGCCTCTGGCAGGTCCGAGTACCGGATCATGCTGCCATCAGGCTGACGGGCAACCACCTGATGCAGGTAGGTGGGTTCATTGAAACGCGAAAACGCCTCGGCGACCGCATTTCTACCTTCCTGGTCAATGGGAAAATTTCCCCTCAAGGCAGCGCTGATCTGGATCTTCCCCGTTTTAATACGTAGTTTCTTCAGTCTTTCGATCTGTGCGAGGTGGTCTTCAAACCCAACTGCATAATGACAGATGTCGTAGCAGAGCCGGAGATGGTCCCTGATGATGATGCCTGAAGCTCCTGCATTTACGCCCAGTTTTTCCTGCAGATACATGGTTCCAAGTGGAAGCAAATAGAGCATGAACCAGTCCATAAATTCCGTTCCGTTTCCAAGCATTCCGTCCGGTTCCGGCTCAATGTCGATGTGGATCAGTTTTCCTGTATTTTTCTGTATCTGTATCAGGTGATCCATCACCTGCAACAGGTTTACTGTGGAACTTTTGAACACATCTATTTTCCTGCTTGGCGAATGCCAGAACCGGTAAGACAACGGAGAGGTCGAAATCCCGCCATGCATACCTTCCGGAAGCAATTGCACAAGAATGTCGGCTAACCGTATCGTATAATCGACACGAAGCGGCGAGAGCCAGTCGGGAGAATGAACATGGTCCTTTACAACAGTATGATGAAAACCGCCATAAGGGAATCCGTTCATTGTGAACACATAGCAATTCTCTTCTTTCAGCCACGACTGAAAGGCCTGCAGCTGTTCCGCCTTTATCAGTTCCAGGCTTGCCTCATTCGACAACCGCAAACCGATGCCAAAGGCAATGTCTGGGGCCACCTGTTTTTTTATTGCCGGTATATGTTCTTTCAACCGGCCAAAATGATCCGTCCAGCTTTCGCCAGCATGTATATTGCTGCAATAAGTCAGATGTCCGGCAGATGTTAACATTTATTTCTTTTAGAAATTATTCCTGATCCACTTGCTGGACCGGATCAGGAGATCGGTATCCAGTTCATGCACTTCAGTGCCATGCCCAATTGCATTGAGGAGCATGATCGTTAGCCTGCCGCCCAGGTGTTCCCTGAATTCATCGAGTCCTTTCAGCACAGGGCTCTGCTGGTGGTCGATATTCATAAGGTCATGCTTAACCGGCAATCCAACATTAATCAAGACCCCTATTATGTCTCTTGCATCCGCTTCGCTCAGCCTGCCAGAGAAGAAGGAATAGGCAGTGTCTAGTGCGATACCCATCGCAACGGCTTCACCATGCCTGACCGTGAAATGGCTCAACTGTTCGGTTTTATGAGCGCTCCAGTGACCAAAATCAAGCGGCCTTGAAGAGCCAAGCTCGAATGGATCTCCGGAAGCGATATGATCCAGATGCAGCCCGGCACATTTCTTCACCAGGTATTTCATCGACTCGTCATCCCTGGACCTGAGTAAACCCGCGTTGTCCTTCAGCCATTCGTAAAACTCTTTGTTCTTGATCAGGGCAACTTTAACCGCTTCGGATATCCCTGACCTCCAATCCTCGTCTTCAAGTGTTGTGAGAAAACGATAGTCGTTGAATACCGCTACGGGAGGGGCGAAGGTGCCAAGAAAATTTTTCTTATTGGCGTAATTGATGCCATTTTTCACCCCAACGCCGGAATCGTTTTGTGAAAGCACAGTAGTAGGTATCCGGATATGCCTGATTCCACGGTGCGAAACAGCAGCGGCATAGCCTACCAGGTCAAGGATGGAACCTCCGCCAATGGCAACGATGAACGAGTGCCTGTCGATGCCGGCCTGGTCTACTGCGTCAACTAGTTCGTAAAATAACGGAGCTGAATTTTTAGCACTTTCTCCACCGGGAATAATCTTAATTTCTTCTACGAATGAATACCCTTCGTGCCCCTTCAAATAGGCCTTTACCTGCCTGGTCAGATCCGGATGCCGGAGATGTACCGACGAATCGATCACGAAGAAGATCTTTCTGACGGTTTCGGACGACTGCGAGTTCAGAAAATTTCTGAATACAGGATTGTTCTGATCGAAAAGGTGTTCGGTAAAAAAAACTTTATAGTCGAATCTGACACTGAACGATTGCTGTAAATAATCCATTACTGATAGTACAAAGACTTAACCCGATTTGAATCGATAAAATTAAGGAATTGACAAAGAAAGCCATCAGGTGACGGCAAATACTTTGGCGATGAGGATGGAAAGTGGTAAGAGCAATACGATCAACAGGGCGTAAGGAATGGCACCAAAAGCGGCTGCCCATCCAGCATTCATCAGGATCAACCCGAGAACGGCCATTTTTACCGCTTTGCCGATCCTTGGCCCTTCCGGATTCTGCATCGCTTTGAACAGCGGAAGAAAGATCATGATGCCCAAGACTGCGATAAAAGGTAATGTTACAATCAGTTGCCGATTAATGTATGCAACCGTTGCGATGGCAACCAGCACAACAAAATAGAGGACACCCGCAAAACTGATGATCCGCTTGTGGCCGCCATGAACCTCGCCACGGGAGATCATGGTAATGGCAGCTATGTAGATGAGGGGGATGATCCCAAGTTCCCAAAACATCCCCGGTGTATCTGTAATGATGGTCATTCCGAGCACTAGATTCAAACCCCTGCATACGCCCATATTCAGTGGTCCAAGCAATGGGTGGTGCTTCGCGAATTTATCATAGACCAACGCCGCAATTGCAATTCCGCCAGCTAGAAAAAAAGATATGGAAAAGAAATGATGGGGCTGAACCAAGCCGGCGAAAAGAATGCCTGCCAGCAAGAGTGTCAAGCCAAATCCGGCCGCGAAATTTTTCCTTATGAGCCCTGAAGGAATGGGACGTTCCGGTCTTTCCACGCTATCGAGACCGGCATCAAAAACATCATTCATCACCACACCGCCTCCATACAAACCAGCGGTTGACAATAGCAGGAGAATGAAAGCCGAGAGATTTGTCGTTTGCCCGTAGAGGTTAGTGAAGTATCCTGAAATCGCCATACCGGCAAGTATATCTGAAAATGCCGTGATGATATTGGCAGGGCGCATCAAACGTAATAAACCCATCAGCCTCTTCACACAAACTTATTTGATAATGAGGGAATCCTTGTCTATCCGGGGTTGTTGCCCACCTCTGAGGATTGTGTTGCCACTAAACTTCTGACTTTGGTCCACCCCCGCAACTACCGCGAAATCGGCCTCATCGATCTGTCCGCTTTTTCCAAATGCGGTTATCGCATTCTGATAGGTGACAAGGCGTATAACATCGTCATTGATGCCACGGGCCTTCATCAGGGCTGCCGTTTTTGGTACGGCAAGAGGATCGCTAATTCCCCAGTCCGCCGCGGAATTGATCATAATCCTTTCAGGGCCGTATTGTTTCAACACATCTACCATTCTTTCATTGCCCATTTTAGTAAAAGGATAGATGGTAAACGCCGCCCAGAAGCCCCTGTCCAGCACTTCCTTAACCGTTTCTTCATTGTTGTGATCAACGATCACCATTTCGGGCGAGAGGCCGTGTTCATCCGAAATATCCATGCTCCTGGTAGTGCCTTTCTTCTTGTCGCGGTGGGGGGTATGAATCTGAACAGGCAGGTTGGCTTGTTTCGCCAGTTCGAGCTGAAGCCTGTAATATTTGTCTTCAGCGCCGGTCTGATCATCGAAACCGATCTCGCCAACCCCAACCACGCCTTCCTTGCTGATAAAAAGGGGTAGGATCTCCATCACCTGTTCGGCAAGCGCTTCGTTATTAGCTTCCCGGGAATTCAGACCGATCGTGCAATAATGTTTGATACCGAATTGTGAGGAACGAAATCTTTCCCAGCCGATCAGGCTGCTATAATAATCTCTGAAACTGTCCAGGCCAGTTCTCGGTTGTCCGAGCCAGAAAGCGGGTTCAATCAGGGCCACTACACCGGCATCGGCCATCGCCTGGTAATCGTCGGTAGTTCGGGAGGTCATGTGAACATGAGGATCGAAAAATCGCATGCCACTGATCTGACCCAGATAACTCGTGTCGCGGCTTTCGGGGCTCAGATCTTGTTCTGTGAAGTGATTACTGCAGCACATATTCGGAGGATTTTTCCGACATCGTTCTCCAGGACAGCTTGCCTGATTCGATATCGGCTTTCAATTTTTCGTGTTGATCGAGCCAGGAACTGGCTTCTGAATAAGATGAAGCCGAACAGGCCAGTGCCGCAGCTTCGAGATCATACGCATTGCCTGTTTTTTCCAGGTGGAGAATATTTTCAAAAAGATCCTTATTCAAAAATAGACCCAGGCAGCGCCAAAGTTGGGGATTCACCGGGCGGTGCGCGGACCATCGCTCACGTGCATAGTCAGAAAGTGTATTGGCAAGATGAAGATTGGTTCTCTTGTCCAACCCGATAATTCTGTCGATGGGTTTTTCAGTAAAAAAAGCTTTCAGCACCATTTGGTTCCATGCGGATTCATCGAGATTTTCAGACGGATAGGGATTATTGCACATAATCGCCTCAAGCACATCGCTGATGTTGTTCCGGATCCCCTCACTACAGCGGTTCACCCATAATTCAGGAAAAGCCAGCAGGGGCAGAGAAGAATACAGGGCAACCGACTCGTTCACAGCTGCTGCCTGAAAAAGACTGTCGACGGATTGAAAATAATTGTCACTTTCTGAAACCGGCAGCTGCAAAAGCAACCATACCCTGGCCAATCTGTCTACTGTCCACCCATCGACCTCGAGGCCAGGCCTGGAAGATTCAATTTCGCTTGTTTGGGACTTTTTAACAACTATAGAGTTGTGACCGGTTTTCCGGGGAACCATCGCGAAACTCGAAGGAAGATTTTCCGGCAGGCCGTTCACCGACATTTCAGTGAGCCATTCCCAGCCCCCGGGGGCGGTATGGGCAATGATTAGTTCAGAGAGAATCGATTGTAAGTTTTCGTGCTGGTAGTAATACATGAGTTCTCCTTTTCTTACACAGGGATCTATATTCTGCGAAGTAACATCAAATTAAAATAGAATACTTTTCAAATTTCGGGCAGGGATTTTTAATTTCAGGCATCTGATTATAATATGCATATCGTCTTAATCATACTTAACGTAATTTTTTGCATTGCCTTCATCTGGTTTGCGAAATTCAATCTCAACGACACTGATTCCTGGCTCTGGGTACCCATCTACCTGGTGGCGGCTGCACTTTGTGGACTGGCCGCCTTCAGCATCAACCTTCCCGCAATTTCTGTTGCCGCTGTCGCCTTTTATCTTACCTATGCAATTATTCTGTTCTTTGCCAAAGACGGTGTGAGGGACTGGATAACGAAATATAAGATGGAACACATTGCAGAGACCATGCAGGCAACAAAACCTTATATTGAGAAGACAAGAGAGTTTTTCGGGTTGCTCATCATTTCAGCAGCACTGATAATTAATCTGATTGTTCATCATGAGTTTTAATAAAACTTATTTATCGGTTATCGCAGTTCTCGGATGGTTTGCTCTCATCGCCCAGCTCTATCTTAGTATCGATAACCGAATAGTGCCCATACCGGCAACCCTCCTGCGTTTCTTCACCTATTTTACTATTCTCGTCAATATCCTAGTTACGGCCTGCTGCACCACCCTGGTTTCGCCGAAACCTGGCCCTATGACCGATTTTTTCTCCCGGCCGGGTGTGCTCACCGCAATCACCGTCTACATTACGGTTGTGGGATTGGTTTATAACATCATTTTGAGGCAATTATGGGACCCTCACGGGCTTCAAATGTTTGTAGACGAGATCCTGCACACGGTGATTCCGCTACTCTTTTTGTTTTTCTGGATTATCTGGGTACCCAAAACCCCACTGAAACTGATAATGATACCAGGCTGGCTGATCTTCCCTGCAGTTTATGCTGTTTTGGTACTAATACTGGGCAAACTCACCGGGCACTATCCTTATCCCTTCCTGAACGTCAACGAACTCGGCTTTACCCGCGTCGTCCGTAACAGCGGCTGGCTGGTGTTACTTTTTCTGATTTTTTCGCTCCTTACCATGGCCCTGGCTTCCATCCACAGAAAAAGGCAGGCCTGATCTGCTGGCACTATTTTTTACCTGGTTATGAATACGATAACCATGACACACACTGCAGCGCAGAAAAAGCATGCACTCATCACCGATGGAACGAATGGAATTGGGTATGAAATTGCCTGGTTAAGGGCGCGTGATGGGTATCATCTGATGTTCGTGTTGATGCCCGTGACCCGGTCGGCCAAAGGGCTGCAAAACACAGCGCAGGAGCCCAATTATAAAGAAGCTAAACTGTATGAGCTGGTTGAAGTGGCAAATGCGGGCTATGGCGGCTTGCCGAAGGCAGCACCTTCAGCCATCACCTTCATCCCGGAAAGAACAGGAGAGGATAAACGGGAGTCCGGTAAACAAACGGGTGATGTGGATCAACAAGGAGGACACCTTCACGAATCCCACTAACCACCAGTATTCAAGGCAATAAAATTTCTATGGCTACTAAACCGGGAAAGAAACGACAAGCAAATTTTTTTAGGCACAAGGGGACCAGAACTGTCCTCATCGTCGTTGCAGTATTGATAATAATCAGGGTGATACTTCCCTATGTAATTCTCCATTATGCTAATAAGACCCTGGCTCAAGTGCCCGGTTATTATGGACATATTGAGGATATTGATTTGTCATTATACAGAGGAGCATATCAGATCGACTCCATCTACCTCAATAAAAAAGACAGTGCAACAGGTAAGCAAACAGATTTTTTTAAGGCCGGAAGAATTGATCTGTCAGTAGAATGGAAAGCCTTGTTTCATGGTTCACTCGTAGGGGAGCTAGAATTGGACCGTCCTTCGCTTATTTTCACAAAGGACAAAACAGAGCTGGGTGATGTAAAGAAAGACACGAACGACTTTCGGCAGGTACTGGACAAGTTTATGCCTTTGAACATAAACAGGTTCGAGATCAGAAACGGTCGACTTCGGTATGACGATCACGGGTCAAAACCCAGGGTGGATTTAACGATGAAGAACATTTATGTGCTGGCAAAGAACCTTAAGAATTCATACGACAGCGCCCAACTACTACCAGCTTCTGTAACTGCACATGCAACGGCCTATGAGGGAACCCTGGATCTGAATATGCGCCTGAACCCTCTCGCGAACAACCCGCTGTTTGATGTAAACGCAGAACTGAAAAACACCAATCTTGTGCTGATGAATGACTTCCTGCAGGCCTATGGAAATTTTGACGTGAACAAAGGACGGTTTGGGTTGTATACTGAACTGGCTGCAAAGGATGGGAAGTTCGAGGGTTATGTGAAACCCGTGATCAAGGACCTTGATGTAAGAGGCAAGGAAGACAAGAAAGACAGCTTCTTTCATAAAATCTGGGAGTCTCTGGTTGGGGCGGTAGGTGTGGTGTTCAGAAACCAGAAGAAGGACCAGATAGCAACAAAAGTACGCCTCGAAGGAAGTTTTAAGGATCCAAAAACAAACACCCTCGATGCCATCTGGGAGGTTTTGAGAAACGCATTTATTCAGGCATTGGTGCCCAGCGTCGACAACCAGATAAACATTGCTTCATTGGATAAAGATGAGAAGAAGGACGACCGAAACCTGATACAACGCATCTTCAATGGGAAGAAGGATAAGAAGAAAGAAGAAAAAGAGCAAACACAGGGAAAGAAAGACAAATAGAAGAGGAAATTCATTAAATATTTGCTGACTTGACTGGCAGCTGGCCGTTTCTAATGAAATACAATAATTTAATATGAGCAGTTCCGTCGGGAGATTTATGAAAAGAATTCCAAAGGTATTACTAACGACTTTCAAAAGTTTTTCTGAAGACAAAGGGTTAAAGCTTAGCGCCGCACTAGCTTATTATACTGTATTTGCGATGGGTCCATTGCTGCTGCTATTGATATCGGTAGTGGGATTTATTTATGGGAAGGATGCCACGGAGGGTAAGGTGTTTGACGAACTCAACGGACTCCTCGGAAATTCTGCCGCAGCCCAGATCCAGGAGATCATCAAGAATATTGAGTTGTCCGGTCAAACAAACTTCGCGCTCGTCATCAGTATTGTGACACTGATCATCGGAGCAACCAGTGTTTTCATAGAGATCCAGGATTCGATAAATATGGTGTGGAAATTAAAGACCAAACCAAAAAGGGGTTGGGTTCAGTTCCTGAAAAACAGGCTGATCTCATCTTCCCTGATCATCTCGCTGGGTTTTTTATTGGTGGTATCGCTGATCGTGAATGGTGTAATTGAAGCGGCAGTGAGCTTGTTTAGCAAACGCTTCTCCGAGATGACCCAGTACCTGATGATCGGGGTGAATTATCTTTTCACTTTTATTGTGATCATTGTACTTTTTGCAATTATTTTCAAGTTTCTGCCCGATGCCAAAATCAAGTGGAAACATGTGCGTTCGGGCGCTATATTCACAGCGGTGCTTTTTATGATTGGCCGCTACCTGATTGGGCTCTACATCACTAAGACAGGGACCGAATCTACCTACGGGGCAGCAGGGTCAATTGTGATAATTCTTGTTTGGATATATTACAGCGCCGTGATACTGTACCTGGGAGCAGAGTTCACCCAGGTGTACACTGCTGCCACCGGAGGGAGCATCGAGCCGGCGGAATATGCCGTTCAGATAGAACAACGAGAGATAGAAAAAGAGGGTTCCTCCCTTCCTGTGGAAAACAAACACCTGAAGAACGGAAACTGAGAGACAATTCACATCTGTCGCATCACCGATAAATATTGAATTTAGTCGGGTATGAATTAACTTTCCGTACCCAAAGAATCCTTCATTTTAAATCGCGGGTCATGAAAAAGGACTTCAAATTCAAAAGCTGCATTGATGAATGTCTTTCCTGTGCCTCAACCTGTAATTATTGTGCTGCCGAGTGTACAAAAGAGAAGGATCCGGGAATGATGGCGGAATGTATCAGGCTCGACATGGAATGTGCTGCTATTTGCTATGCCGCTGCACAGCTGATGTCGTTGAATAGCAATCAATCCAAGGCGATTTGTTCCATCTGTTCGGATATCTGCATGGCCTGTGCCGATGAATGCAGCAAACACGATCATGATCATTGCAGGGATTGCGCTCAGCAATGCCGTGCCTGTGCCGAGTATTGCAGGCGGATGGCTGCGTGACAAATCAGTTCAATAAGTGGGTGAATTAAAGCCGCAAAAAGAAGATTTATTTTTGCGGCTTTGCGACCACCAAAAGTGGATTTGCCTGCGCGTAAAATTAATTATTTAATAAATTAATAATATGGGATTCGACCAGTATCATGAACCAGCGGCTGAACTGCCCCAGGAAGTAAGAACATTCGCACGGATGATCAAATCTTTAATAGAGGAGGCTGAAGCCATCGACTGGTATGAACAACGCATGGCCGTTGAAAAGGATAAGGAAGCAAAGAAGATCATGGAGCACACCCAACAGGAAGAGTTCATTCATTTCGCGATGGACCTCGAATTCCTGACCAGGAAAAAGAGCAAATGGAAGATCATCCTTCAGAAAGTACTCTTTCAACCGGGGGATATCATCGAAAATGCAGAGAAAGCAGAGGATGCGGTGGAGGAGTAAATGAGAAAGAGCAAGAGGGCAGGAACAGGAAGAGGCAGAAACAGAAACAGAGCGGAGAAAGGCTTCGCGCCTGAAACCTTGGCGAAGACGGGAAGAGACTCGCTTTCCTGCCTCCCGGCAGGCTTTGCCGCCTTTGCGTGAAATGAATCCAAAAGAAAGGTTTCACTCGTCGATCTTCTGTCTGTTCCTGCCCTCTTCCTGTTCCTCTTCCTGTTTCTGCCCTCTTTCTCCCTAACTTTAGGATTTTACCAGCGCCAGAAGCATATATGGAGACAAAACTCAGAAGCGAAAAATGGTTTGGCTTAACGGGCAAGGATGGATTTATATACAGGGCCTGGATGAGGAACCAGGGCATTCCTTCACACGAATTCAAAGGAAAGCCGGTGATCGGCATCTGCAACACCTGGTCGGAACTCACACCCTGCAATGCACATTTCCGTGAACTTGCTGAATCAGTTAAAAGAGGGGTACTTGAAGCGGGAGGGTTTCCACTTGAATTTCCTGTGATGTCGTTGGGCGAAACCTTAATGAAGCCGACGGCCATGCTTTTCCGAAATCTCGTGAGCATGGACGTGGAAGAATCGATCAGGGCTAATCCAATCGATGGCGTGATCCTTTTGTGCGGCTGTGATAAAACTACGCCAGCCCTGGTTATGGGAGCCTGCAGCGTCAATATCCCCACCATTGTTGTGTCAGGCGGACCTATGCTAACGGGGAAGTACAGGGGTAGAGATATCGGCACTACTGACATTTGGCGCTTCACTGATGATGTAAGGGCAGGGATCATGTCAGAGGAAGAGCTTAACATCGCCGAGGCGGGCCTCTGCCGCAGCAGGGGTCACTGCGCAGTAATGGGCACGGCATCGTCTATGGCCTGCATGGTGGAGGCGCTGGGTATTTCATTGCCCGAGAATGCCGCCATTCCAGCTGCCGATGCCAATCGAAAAGTGCTCGCCCAGTTGTCCGGCGCAAGGATTGTTGAGATGGTGAACAAAGGCGTCAGGATCTCCGACATTCTTACACGAAAGGCCTTTGAGAATGCTATCAGGGTCAACGCCGCGATAGGTGGTTCAACAAATTTTGTTATTCACCTCCTTGCTATCGCGGGAAGGATCGGTGTGCCGCTGACAATTGATGATTTTGATGGACTGCCTACTAAGATTCCACTGCTCGCCAACCTGCAACCTTCCGGGACCTATTTCATGGAGGATCTCTATTACTCGGGAGGACTGCCTGCAGTGATGAAACAACTTGAATCGTTTTTGCATACTGATATACCTACGGTAAATGGAAAGACCGTTGGCGACAATATCCACACGGCGGTGAGCCTGAACGACAAGGTGATCACAAGTATGGACAAACCATTCAAGCAGAACTCTGGCGTTGTTGTGCTGAAAGGAAATCTTTGTCCCAATGGCGCTATTTTGAAACCGAATGCCGCGAGCGAGCACCTGATGCAACATATCGGTCCGGCTGTAGTTTTTGAGGACATAGAGGACTACAAAAAAAGAATCGACGATCCAGAATTGGAAGTGGATGAAAACTCAGTTCTTGTGCTGAAAAACGTGGGTCCCAAAGGCTATCCGGGCATGCCGGAGGTTGGCAATATGGGGATTCCAAAGAAGCTCCTTGCAATGGGTGTGACCGACATGGTGCGAATTTCCGACGGCCGCATGAGCGGAACCGGTTTTGGAACAGTGGTGCTTCATGTTTCACCGGAAGCGGCAACAGGCGGAAATTTCGCGGTGCTTAAGTCAGGAGACATCATCGAGCTGGACATTATTGCACGGCAATTGAACGTCAAGGTTTCTGACGAAGAGCTTACAAGGAGAAAGAAAACATATTTTGATCCCGCTAACAAGATCACGAGGGGATACGCTCATTTGTACATTCAGCACGTTGAGCAGGCGCACCTCGGCGCCGACTTTGATTTTTTAAAAGGGAGTTCCGGCAGCGAAGTTTCGCGCGAATCTCATTAACGAAACCTGATGATTGCAAGATCTTTTAATGACAAAGTAGTCATAGTAACAGGGGCAGGGCAGGGCATTGGATACTGTATCTGTAAGGAATTGTACGAAGCAGGCGCTACGGTGATCCTGAACGACATAGACCCCGCTCTTGCGATTAAGGCAGCCGCCTCTATCAATACTGTCTCCGAAAAATGCATCGCAATGCCTGGCGACTCCTCCGACCTTCGGTTCATCCAGGAAATGGTGGATAAGGCGGTGGATGCATTTGGCAAACTCGACATCGTGATAGCCAATTCGGGAATTACCCTTTTCGGCGACTTTCTGGATTACCCTGCGGAATCGTTTTACAAGGTGCTCAATGTGAATCTGGGTGGGAGTTTTTTCCTTGCTCAGCGCGCAGCAAGGCAAATGAAGGCACAGGGCAATGGAGGGTCCATTCTATTCACTTCCTCCGTTACAGGGCACCAGGCACACAAGAACCTCGCTGCTTATGGCATGACCAAGGCGGCCCTGGAAATGCTCGCGAAGAACCTGGTGATCGAAGTATCTGAATATAATATCTCGGTAAACTGCGTAGCGCCCGGAGCGACGCTGACGGAGAGAACCACGGATGACCCCCATTATGAATCGACCTGGAAGAAGATCACCCCAATGAAAAGGCCGGCCACCGTTGTGGACATTGCTAACGCCGTGCTCTTCCTCGTCGCGGATGAATCACGCCACATCACCGGCCAAACGCTGATCATCGATGGTGGCTGGACAGCTATCAGCCCCTCGCCTTTCTGATTGAGCACGAACGTTTCAGCCGAAGCTCCGCGCTTCCGTTTATCTTTGATGAATTATTTTTTAAATGCCGGACGACAAGGATTTTGAATCAGCCCTAAGTACCATCCTGCCACCAGAGCGGATAAGAACGAGATATATAGACAGGGTTTCATTCGGCGCCGATGCAGGCTTCTATTACCTGTTGCCAAAGGCGGTAGTAAGGCCCGAGTCGGAAGAAGAAGTCATCGCACTGTTCGCACTTTCTCATCAAAAACAAATTCCACTGGTATTCCGGACAGGTGGTACCAGCCTTTCTGGTCAATCCATAACCGATGGTATCCTCGTGGACCTGAGCCAGTACTGGAGCCGCCTGAGCATAGAACAGGATGGTGAACTGGTGAGGGTGCAGCCAGGTATCACAGGCCAGATGGTTAACAATTACCTCAAAAAATACGGGCGCAAGATCGGACCGGACCCATCCAGCATCAGCTCGGCGATGATGGGAGGAATTCTTTCCAATAATTCAAGCGGCATGTGCTGCGGGGTAGTCAACAACGCCTATCATACCACAAAGCATATTCGCTTCATCCTGCCCGATGGAAACAGTTTCAATACACAAACGGCCGGCGATTATGACCGCTTTGAAAAAGATTGCTCCACGATCTTTAATGAATTATCGGCAATCAGAAACGAGATACTTGCCAGTGAGCAACTCACTACCAGGATCAGGAAAAAATATAAAACAAAAAACACCGTCGGATATTCCATCAATGCCTTTCTGGATCACGAACACCCTTTGGATATATTAGCCAGGCTGCTGATCGGGGGAGAAGGAACGCTTGCCTTTATTTCTGAGGCAGTATTGCAAACTATTTCCGACTATGCCTTCAAGGCGACAGCGCTGCTGTATTTCCCGGATATTTACGCGGCCTGCCAGGCGATAATTCCCCTGAAGACCGCGGGCGCGGAAGCGGTTGAATTAATGGACCGCGCCTCTCTTCGTTCTGTTGAGCTCTTGCCCGGCATGCCGGCGATTGTTAAAACACTGCCCGAAGGCGCAGCCGCGCTGCTGGTTGAATTCCAGGAGGATGATAAATCATTGCTTGCGGATAAAGTAAACGGATTCCTGCAGTCCGCCTCCGGATTGTCATTGCTTTCAGCACCTGTTTTCACAAACGACTATGAAGAACAGGCCTTTCTTTGGAAGGTGCGTAAGGGGCTGTTCCCGGCGGTTGGTGCCGTGAGAGTGAGCGGTACCACAGTGGTGCTGGAAGATGTGGCCTTCCCTTTGGAACAACTGGGCGATGCGATTTTGGACCTGCAGGATTTATTCCGAAAATTTGAATACACCAATGCGATCATCTTCGGCCATGCGAAAGACGGCAACCTGCACTTTGTCATTACTCCTTCCTTTAATTCTTCTGCCGAAGTTGATCGCTATGACCGCTTCCTGAAGGAAGTGGTAGAGATGGTGGTAGGAAAATATGATGGAGCGCTGAAGGCCGAACATGGAACAGGCAGGAACATCGCTCCCTTTGTTGAAACCGAATGGGGCGGGGATGCCTATAAAATCATGAAAAGGCTGAAGAAAGTTATCGACCCGCAGATGCTGCTTAATCCAGGCGTGATCATCAACGCCGACAGTCAGTGCCATATTCATGACCTTAAGGGTCTGCCGACAGTAGAAGCAGAAGTAGACAAGTGCATCGAGTGCGGTTACTGCGAACACAAGTGCCCGAGCCGAGACATAACAACCACGCCCAGACGAAGAATTGTCATTCGCAGGGTATTAAAGAACCTGGAAGCTGCAGGGGACCGCGCCAACCATAAATTGCTGCTGGATCAATATGAGTATGACGGACTTGAAACCTGCGCCGTGGATGGTCTCTGCGCCACCGCCTGCCCGGTAGATATCAACACGGGCGACCTGATCAAAAGATTAAGGAGAGAGAATCATTCAGCCACCGCAAATAAACTGGCTTCCTTTGTAGCGAGAAATTTCCGTACTGTTGAAACCCTCGCCCGCCGGGCATTGAAGACCGGCCTATTTATTAACCGGGTGGCAGGCGCGCAAACCATGAAAAAGCTGACAATCATGCTGAGACGGATAAGTTCTGATATTCCAGTCTGGTCCGATCAGCTGACTAGTCCACCTCCTATGATCAGATCCAAAAAAATGACTGGTGGCGAACGGGTCGTCTATTTTCCTGCATGCATATCCAGATTGCTGGGAACCGGGCTGAATGGAAAGAAGGATATCATGGAAACCATGATCAGCGTATCGGAAAAGGCTGGTATCAATGTTTCGATATTGAATCCTTTAAAGGGCACTTGTTGTGGCCAGATCTTTTCTTCCAAGGGTTTTGCCAATGCCTATTCCCATACTGCCAATAATATTGTGGAGCGACTTTGGGAAGCTACGCACGAAGGGAAATATCCTGTGGTGATTGATGTCAGCTCCTGCGCCTATACGCTGCACCACCTGAGGCCGGTGTTGTCTGTTTCCAATCAGCTGCGCTTCGATAGCATGAAGGTGATGGATAGCGTGGATTATCTCCACGACCTGGTGCTTCCCCGCCTTCCTCCCGTAGCAAAAAAGGGAAGCGTTGTTTTGCACCCTGTTTGCTCGTTACAGAAAATGGGAACGGAGAAGAAATTCCTCGCCATCGCCACCTTCTTTGCTCAAAGCGTTACGGTGCCTCTGCATGCTGGATGCTGCGGAATGGCAGGGGATCGTGGATTTCTGTTTCCGGAACTCACCGTAGCCGCAACCGCTCCCGAAGCAGCAGAAGTGCGGCAGCAGTCCTACGAAGGTTATTATTCCTCCACCAGGACCTGCGAGATGGCAATGACAGAAGCCGTAAAGGCAAACTACGAATCCATTCTCTATCTCGCTTACGAACGTCTGGTATGATAAATGTTCATTAAATTGAACTTTCGAAGACGCACGTCACAGTCACCAATTTTCAGATTTTAATTTTTCACCAATGAGTTCATCACGCCGAAAATTTCTACGAAAAATTACTGGCACCGCAGTGGCACTCCCTGCGCTTTCCTTCATGGAAGTTTCGAAAACTTCAGCGAAATCAGAATCAGAAAAGACTTATGAAGGTCCGGTGTTGCGTGTAGCCATTATGGGTCTTGGAAGCTATGGCACCCGCGTGGCGGAAGCTATGCAGGATTGCACAAAAGCAAAACTCGTGGGGGTGATCAGCGGCACGCCTGAGAAGGTGGCCAAGTGGCAAAGCAAATACAATATCCCCGAGAAGAATTGTTACAATTACGAAAACTTCGACAAGATCAAAGACAATCCGGATATCGACGCGGTGTACGTCATCACTCCCAATGCCCTGCACCATGACCAGGTGATCCGCGTAGCAAAAGCCGGCAAACACGCCATTTCCGAAAAACCGATGGCTCTCAACGGTAGGGAAGCTCAGGAAATGGTGGATGCCTGCAAGAAGGCGAATGTAAAACTGCTTGTAGGCTACAGGATGCACTTCGAACCGAAAACACTCGAGATCATCCGAATGAGAAAGGATGGAGAGTTTGGTAAAGTTCTTTTCTTCCAGGGCCTTTCCGGCTTCAAAATTGGCGACCCGTCTCAATGGCGACTTGATAAAAAACTTGCGGGCGGCGGTGCAATGATGGACATCGGAATTTACTCTGTTAATGGAGCGCGGTACATGATCGGCGAGGAGCCAGTCTGGGTCACCGCCCAGGAAACAAAAACCGACAAGGAATTGTTCAAGGAGGGAGTTGATGAGACGATCATGTTCCAGTTCGGATTTCCGAGTGGGGCTGTTGCCTCCTGCCTGTCGACTTATGCCATGTCGAATCTCGATCGATTTTTCCTGGATGGGGACAAGGGCTATGCCGAACTCATGCCTTCCACTGGCTACGGACCCATAGAAGGTAAAACAAGTAAGGGGCCGCTCACCCAGCCACATAAAACACACCAGACGGTTCAGATGGATGAATTTGCAGGCATCATCCTCGAAGGCAAAACCCCAATTGTTCCGGTTGACGGGGAAGAAGGAGCAAAGGACATGAGGATCGTTGATGCCATCTACCTGGCAGCAAAAACAGGGAAGAAGATTGCCCTGAAGGGTTAAGTCAAAAAAAAAGAATGACCCCGCAATCGGAGCCATTCAATTCGTACATAACCAGCGAAAATATCTTAGTTGATCATCAGTTTAAAGCTCTGTGCAGTACCGGTTGCGTCAGTAACCCTCACTACATAACTTCCTGCGTTCACACCATTCACTGACATCTGGATGTTACCGTTTCCGTTGGTCTGCTTCAGGATCTGACCATTCAGGTTGATCAGCTGAACGTTCATCTTGTTCGCGTTGTTTTTAGCAGAGATCACCACGTATTCGGTAGCGGGGTTCGGGAAGATCTTCATCTCAGCAACTCCACCCTGTGTTTTTACCGTTTTGATCGCGCTGTAAGCGAAGGTTGCATCCTGGTCAATAATTTTCAGCCTGTAGCTCATCACTGATTCACCTTTAAGAACATCGTTGTATGAGTAGTTGACCTTTACAGTTGAATTTCCCTGCGCCTTTACAGAACCGACCCTGTTCCAGTTGATTCCATCAACACTACGTTCGATTTCAAAGCGTGATGATTTCTGTTCGATGTCGGTAGTCCAGGTAAGGTTAGAAGTTACTCCGGTGAGCTTAACATTGAAAGCAGAAAGCTTTACAGGCAGGATAGCATTTGTACCTACACCGATTATAGTTAAACCCGCAGGACCGTAGACAACCGGAGCAGAACAAGCCGGCTTACCAGCAACACCACAATTGAACGTATTAAAAGCAGTGGCAATTGCGGTAGTAGCCTGATTATAAGGGGACCAGTTGAAATAAGAATTATTTACACCAAGCAACGTGATATAGGATTGATCATATTCGTTCAGGACACCACCGTTAAACTTAATAAATGCTGCGCTGGTTGAAGTTCCGTCGCCGGCAATGAGGGAGCTTGTACCTGACATATTGAAAGCAGCAGTTGATTCCATACCTGCATCACCTAAAAACTTCATTGAGCTGGCCGTCATGTTTACAGCAGCCCAAAAGGTTGCTTTAGCGCTACCGAGATAAGTAAAAGTTGAGTTATTGATAGTCAGAGCACCAGATGAAATCAGTGTGGAACCGTTAGCGAAATTGACTTTGGTATTTGTGAACGAACCCGGTGCCCAAAAAGTCATAGTCTTATTCGGATTCACATTTATAGTGCCACCATCAAAACTTACATTCTGCAAATACTGATCATTGTTCAGGGTCAACGTTGCACCGCTTGAGATGATGAACCGGCAGTTGTTACACTGTGATGGCACATTCAATGCTGACGTTGTTATGTTAGAAGTCACATTGTAAGTGGTCTGAGCCATTACATTGGTGATTGCTACGAGGATCAGGAGGGTGGTGAGGATGGTTGCGTTTTTCATTTTGCTGGATCTTTAGATACCAGTACTATTTCCAACCACGGGCCAATTCTTATCGCATTGATCTGCAATTATATATGGGAAATACTCAAGGAATTATTTCCCATCCCAGGAACGCATTTCTGAATATTGGAAAAAAAACCATAACGGGACAGGCTCCCACAGGAGAAATAGCAAGGTCGCGAGCTAAGAGACCCGCATATACATCAAGGTTATAATTGTCCGGCGCGGACTCTGATTCTTTTGTTTTATCACTCAACCAATGCCTCCAAAAAAAGAATGACTCCACAATCGGAGCCATTCAATTCGTACATAACCAGCGAAAATATCTTAGTTGATCATCAGTTTAAAGCTCTGTGCAGTACCGGTTGCGTCAGTAACCCTCACTACATAACTTCCTGCATTCACACCATTCACCGACATCTGGATGTTACCGTTTCCGTTGGTCTGCTTCAGGATCTGACCATTCAGGTTGATCAGCTGAACGTTCATCTTGTTCGCGTTGTTTTTAGCAGAGATCACCACGTATTCAGTAGCGGGGTTCGGGAAGATCTTCATCTCAGCAACTCCGCCCTGTGTTTTTACCGTTTTGATCGGGCTGTAAGCGAAGGTTGCATCCTGGTCAATAATTTTCAGCCTGTAGCTCATCACTGATTCACCTTTAAGAACATCGTTGTATGAGTAGTTGACCTTTACAGTTGAATTTCCCTGCGCCTTTACAGAACCGATCCTGTTCCAGTTGATTCCATCAACACTACGTTCGATTTCAAAGCGTGATGATTTCTGTTCGATGTCGGTAGTCCAGGTAAGGTTAGAAGTTACTCCGGTGAGCTTAACATTGAATGCAGAAAGCTTTACAGGGAGAGTGGCGTTTGAAATAACACCGCCTACCGTGAGGGTTGAAGGACCGTAAGTAGTTCCGGCAGTACAATTGTTAAAACCGAGGACTCCACAATTTATCTGAGTCAGAATAGACCAGATTGCACCGGTGAGCAGGTTGTAAGGGCGCCAGTTTATGTAAGAGTTATTTGAACCAAGCATTGTAATGTATGAAAGGTCGGCTTCACTCAGGAGCCAGGTCTCGAAATTGACGAAGGCGGTGCTGGCTGGAGTTCCGTCACCGACAATCAGCGAACTTGCACTGCTCATGTTAAACGCGCCAGTTACTTCCATGTTGGAAGAACCCAGGAATTTCATTGAGCTTGCAACCATATTCAAAGTCCCCGAAATAGCTGCGGTAGCGTTTCCAAGGAACGTGTAGGTTGAATTATTAAGCGTCACCTGAGTTGAACTAACCAGGTTGGAGCCAGATGCAAAAGTAATCTTGGTATTTGTGAGCGTGCTGGCGGTTGTGTTAAAGGTTAATGTTCTTACTGGCATTCACGGCTACATTACCACCGGTAATGATTGTGTTCCGTAATGTTTGATTTTGTGTCAAGGTCAACGTAACGCCGTTTGAAATGTTGAGTCTGCAGTTGGTACAAGTTGTAGGAATACCTGCAGCTACTGCTGTCTTGTTGGTAGTTACATTGTAAACGGTCTGAGCCATTGCACTGGTGATCGCTACGAGGATCAGGAGGATGGTGAGGATGATTGCGTTTTTCATTTTGCTGGATATTTAGCTGTCAGCATCATTTCCAACTGCGGGCCAATTTCTAATGTATTTGATTTTTAATTGCTTGTAATCCGGGCACAACGCGAAATATTTCCCATTTTCGGAACGGCAGTTCTGAGTTTTGGAAAAAAATCCATAACGGGACAATCTCCCACAGGCGTAAAAACAGCGGGCCCTCTGACTAAGAGGGCCCGCATATACATCGAGGTTATATTTATTTTTAACTCTGGTTCTTCCGCTTTACCATGCAACCAATGGCCTTTGTACTGGTGAGTGATTGTTCTGTATTGAATTGCGGTTTCGATCAATCCACGGTCAAAATTCCGGATTCTCGGGAGTATTGGGATTGTTATCTGACTCCGCAAAAGGATAAGGGAAAAAGTTCCGCTTACGCTCTTCCAGTGGGCGGCCAAACCTGCGCATGTCTTCCAGTTTCATCCCCGACATGAACAATTCAATACAACGCTGACGATAGATCTCCGTCAGGATCTCGTCCTTTGTGGTTCCTGCAAAGGGACTCAGTCCTGCGCCCACACCGTAGATGTCATCAGCCGGTTGCTTCGTGATCACTTCGTTTAATGCTATCAGGGCATCCGGCAACCTGTCGAGACGGGCCAGTGCTTCTGCTTTGATCAGCATTACCTCACCTGGGAGCACAAACGGCACCTTTGTAGAACCGGAAGCATAAAACCCTTTGATGCGATAACGGGGAAGAATGTTCGGGTTGATGCCGATATAAAACGGCACGCGCTGGTCAGAAAGATCAGGGGCGAGGTCGGTTGGCAGTCCCATCGTTGAATCCACCGGTTGATACACATTGTTGGTGGAAGTGGCGGATTCAAAAACAGGATTCAGCGTGATGGCGTCGAAACCTATGACAGAGGAAGTAGTAAGTGACACGCTGTCTGTGGCGTCAAGAGCCGCCTGATAATTGCCCGCAAATAAGTGATAGCGTGCCTTGAGCGCACGCAATGTGTTGATGATGTTTACGTCTGTTGGCAGCCTGCCGGTTACCTGGGTATTCGGTGGGTTCGCGAGATACGCTGCAGCCGCATGATCGATTACCGCCACTGCCTTGTTAAATCCTTCAACCCGATCGATGAAGTTTACATTCAGCCCGGTAGTGTCCGGCACACTTTGCCATAGCATCGACATGTTGCCCAATGACAAGGCCTTAAAAATCGAAGCGAAGCCAATCAGCCCACTCGCATATGACTTGTCCGGCAACCTGTTCGCGAAACTGATCACGCTGTCGGCGTCAAAGATGATCTTGTTGCTTTTGGTCCAGACGTTCAGCAGCACCGTGTTGGCGGCATCTACCGCGCTACCGCCCGTAGACAATTGCAGTTCGGGCACGTTCCCCGCGTTACGAAGTATAAGTTCACCTGTGGTAAAGCCATTTGCATCCACCAGGGCATATAGGGCGCTCCCTGCGCCTGCTGTGTACACTCTTTGCAAACCGCCGGCGATGGCTGTAACTGCTCGTTCCGAATTGTATACCTCCTCAAAAGTCGGCTGGTTTGGATTCGGGTAATCCTTTGTGCAGGAAGGAAGTAAAATAATTGCTGCAAGGATGCCTGACAGTATAAATATTTTAAGATTAGACATGTTGAGTTTTTTGGGTGATTAGAATTTTGCGGAAAGTCCGAGACTGAATACTCTTGGAATAGGGACGGCACCAAAGTCTATGCCTCGGAGCACCGTACTCTGCCCGCCAGCATTCACTTCAGGGTCATAACCTTTGTAGTTGTCCCAGGAAATCAGGTTACGTCCGCTGGCGCTGATCGTGAGGTCGCTCATTCCCCGGATCTTGCCGAGGCGATATGATAATGATACTTCGCGAAGTTTCACAAAAGACCCATCATCGATCCTCCATTCCTCAATCGCATAGACGCCGGCGATATATCCCCTTGGCACCAGGCCTTCATCTTCCATTTGTGAAACCTCACCGCTGCCCACACCCTGTCTGGTTCTCCAGTCTGCGTTCCATACATCAACACCCTGCACCGCATCGAGTTGAATGCGCAGATCGAAATTCTTATAAGTAAGTTCATTCACCAGACTCGCCGTATAATCCGGATTCGGATTTCCCAATACCTTCCGGAGAGTGGTCGTGCCCGATGGAAGATTATCTGTTCTCTGTGGGGTATAGGTAAGTACACCATCCTGTATGCCTTTCTCTATCTGAGGGATCCCGGATCCGTTCTTCAACTGTGATCCATCGGGATTGGAAGCAAAGAAGGATCCATAAAACACGCCTACAGGCTGACCTTCAATTATGGCAACAGGTGCACCCGCATTGAGTGTGAGCAAAGTCAACGCCTGGCCGATGCTAACCGCCTTATTCTTGTTTCGGTTAAAGATCCCCGTTAGGTTCCAGCTGAAGTCCGCAGTTCTCACCGGGGCGGCGGTGAGAACCACTTCAAATCCCTTGTTACGCAAGGACCCGAAATTATCAAGCAGGTTAGAAAATCCCTGGGTCGGGGCGATCACCCTTGAGATCAGCAGGTCCTTGACATTCTTGATGTAGTAGTTGAATTGTATGCCGATCCGGTCGTGGAAAAACCCGAGGTCGGTTCCAAATTCAAACTCTTCCTGTCTTTCAGGTTTCACCTGTTCATTTGCCTGCTGGGTTGAAGAGGTGAAGGATGTTTTGCCCAGGTACGAGTTCGAAGAATAACTGTTGAATCTTGAATAAGCGCCGATACCTGTGAGATTGCCGGACTGACCATATGCCGCACGGATCTTGAAAAGATTCCACCAGTCTGATTTCCAAAATTCTCCGCCCGAAATAACATAACTGCCACTGCCTTTAACGTAAACCTGGTTTCTCTGGTCGGCGCCAAAAACGGATGATCCATCCACGCGCACTGCACCCGTGAGGAACAACTGGTTATTGTACTTAAAATTCTGCTGAAAATAAGTACCTGAGATCGAGGTCCTGGTTCTTTCATCTGCCGGCGGCAGGAGGGTGCTGGCTCCCGTAGCGGTTTGTACTACCGGGGCAAGACCCCTTCCCTGTGCAAGGATATAATGATTTTCTTCGTATTGCAGTGAGTAGCCCAACTGGCTCACTGATACGAGTTTGTCGCTGATGTTGAATTCATAGTTAGCACTGAGGTCGTTGTTCACCTGGAGAAAACTGTTGTTGGCGGCGCCGGCATAGCCATTTAGTGAGTCGTTTATCGGAAAGCCGCCACCCCAGAATGCCGAGTTCACATTGTAGGTATATGGCGGAATGAAGGTAGTGCCGTTCTGACCGTAATTGTCAAAGCCGATAGTGTAATTAATATTCAGGTTTTTTATTGGTGTGATCTTCAGACCCGCATTGGCGAGTACACGGCTGGTGGTTTGTTTCTGTTTGATATCCTCGATGACGGAAACAGGATTTACCCTGCCTCTTTCCCCAACTGCTTTCAGATTGCCCAATAAATCCCTTTCATAAATATTATGAAAGTTGCCGAGGATGGTGATGGAATTTACGGGAGAGAAAAAGGAATTCCCGTCGGGTTTTTCATTTGCCATACTGTTGACGTAATTGATGCCTGCGGACACCGTCAGCCATTTTGAAATGGTCTGGTCGACGTTCGCCCTGAGGCTGTAGCGCTGGAAATCGGTATTCTGCACTATGCCCTGATTTTTAAAGTAAGAACCGGACACAAAGTATTTTGTCTTGTCTGTTCCCCCGCTTACCGACACATTATTATCCGTTCCTATCCCGGTTCTGAAAATATAATCCTGATAGTCATATCGAGTCACATCGGTGGTATTCGTTGGCAGCGATGGAGGTGTACCTGTGGTGCTGATCAGGTCCTGGGTAAACACATCGGGAGGACCTCCGAATTTGATAGGAGACTGGTTCACGTTGAGCTTCTTCCGAAGTGAATTGACAAGAAAGTTGGTGGAGAAATTTACCTGGGGTTCACCGCTCTTACCTCTCTTTGTGAAGATCTGAATTACTCCCGCATTGGCACGGGAACCGTAGATGGCAGCAGCTGCAGCGCCGTTCAATACTTCTATGCGTTCGATGTCAGCTGGGTTGATGTCCACCATCCTGTTCTGACCGATTGTGCCCACGAAATTTGCACCATCATAATTGCTTGAGGTATTGGTCACACGCGTAGTTGCATTGTTGACGATCACACCGTCAACGATGTACAATGGCTCTGAAGAAGAGGAGATGGAACTAATGCCCCTCAGGCGAACAGAAATTCCACCTGCAGGGTCGCCGGAATTTTGAATGATCTGCGCGCCTGCCGTTTTACCCTGCAGGGCCTGGAGCACGTTACCCGAGGCGCCTTTGGTAAGGTCCTTTGCTGTGACAGTACTGATATAACTTCCAAGTTGTCTTTTGGTAGTTCCTGCCGAGGTGCCGGTGACGATCACTTCATCCAGACCGATCGCGTCATTCACCATTTCCGAGTTGACATTGTAAGAAGTTTCCGTACCCACCTGAAGGGTCGCTTCCCTCGAACGGAAACCAATGCCCGAAAAATGCACCACATAAGTGCCAGGCTTGAGGTTGGTCTGAAGAGAATATTCACCGTTGGATGCAGTAGCTGTAGCGAAATTGGTGTTGTTAACACTGACGCTGATGCCGGGTACTCCTCTGCCTGCAGCGTCACTGACGGATCCCCTGATCGACACCTGGCCTGACGCCATAAAACCACAGAACATAGAAATAAAACTTAACAAAATCGCGGACTTCGCCTTTTGAACAAAGACTTTTCTCATATGCTTGTTTTTAGTAATGATTCAACGTGCCCAACATTAATAGGGGTCACGGTTACGTGAAAAGAGTTTGGGGGAGTTGCGGCTGGAAATTTAACTCATTCAATTCAAAAAATTGATTTGCCCGACAAGTTTTCCATGCCTGGCAGATAAGTGATGATGACCGGAAAGCTTTGAATTATAAGGACTGATGTGTATTTTACCACACCCACCCAAACCAGCACTATGTTTCTTTTGCAAAAGAATATTTACATCAGCAAAATTGCAACTTAACCTGAAATATGGAATGATTCTTTAGGACGAATTGAGTGAACGATAAAAAATTTGAAGCATAATGTAAAAGGGGTGATTGTCGATCACCCCTTTCTTTTTGTTAGCTAATAGGAATGTTGTGCTGCTGCTGTTCCGATTGTGGAACCAATGGCAGACTTACTTCAAGAACACCGTCTGTATATTTTGCGGTGATCTTCGTGGCATCAATGGATTCATTCAAACCGATAGTCCTGGAGAAACCGCCACGGCTGTATTCCCTCATCACCCATTCCGGACGTGGAAACCCGTCGGGGGGATTGTAGGAAACAGTGAGCTGGTTGCCCTTCACCTCCAGTTTGAAATTCTCTTTAATGCGACCCGGAGCAAATACCAGAAGTTCGTAACTGGCCTCCGTTTTGAAGATGTTGATCGATGCCCTTTGCATCGAACGAATAGCCAGGTGTCTGTTCCTGGGTCCGTACTCGCCTTTTGTGGCGCATGCCTGTTGATAATGCATGTTTTCAATTTTAAAATGACGAAAAATTGTTCATTGGCCTTTTGCGGCCTTAGTCTAATTTAAGAAAATATTGAGCAGGGTACACATAGAAAACCCCCTCCGATCGGAGGGGGTTGTTGCACCAAAGGAACGGTCTCACTTGCGCCTTTACTTTGTACTCGCCTTATCAATTTTCAGTTGTTCCATCATGTTTGACGGCCTGGTCACTTTGCGATCCTAGTGCTTTTTGCCATGGGTGCCATTCTTTTTTCGATGCACGGTGTTATCCGTAACTGCAGCGGATGCGTTGCTCGCCGAGGAGGAGGCAGAATTACCCTCCTTTTTGGCTTCTACCCGTACGTGATCTTTCTTTTCCTTTGATTTCTTCGAAATGTGTGTTTTGACAGAATCAGCCTTCTGACCCGTAGATGCCGTCTGGGCAAAGCCGGGGGCGCTGAAAATGATCAGGGCAAATGCGGCAATCATAATTTTTTTCATGTTGAAATTTTTTGTGGAGAGCCGGTTTGATTTGTTAATTACTGTGGGTGCTCTGCTGTAAAAATACTTCTGACCGTAAACGTACTCATCCCCGAATCGGTGAACGGGCAATTTGAATCGCTGGAGGGTTAAAATATTTAACCTCTTGCTGATTCTCTGATAATAACTTGCACCTTAGGAGAGATAGAAACAGAAAGAGAAAGAGGGAGCAGATTTTCGAATGACAAGGCTTTAAAAAATATGGACTGTCTGAAATACTTACTGGCCACGGTGCTGGTTACTACACATGTGGGCCTCTGTGCGCAGCTTTCCGACATCATTACGGTGAAGAAGAAGGGTCGTGTGGTAAAGAACTTTGGTTCGGGATCAAAGATTCATTTTACCACTGTCAATGATGAAGATGTTGATGGATATATCAGCCTGGTTCGGGACGACACCTTGTTTATTAAACAATATAATATCAGAATGGTGCCCACCCAGCAGGGATTCAATTATATCGACACAGTCGCCGTTTATCAGTCGGGGTACCGGTACACTGACATCAGTTCCATTCAGCTTTATAAGCGTCGTGGGTTTCTTGATGGCAAACTGTCGACTATCCTAATGATAGGGGGTGCGGGCTATCTATTGCTGAATGCCGTCAATCGGGATCATAAATTCTCCGAGCCTTCCAATCTCAGGACCATGGCCATTTCCGCAGGAGTGTTCGGTGTGGGGCTTCTGCTGAATAAAACTGTTCGTGATTCGCGATTTACCGGCCCCAGGCACCGTATTGAATATATTAGATTACGTTAGCGATCAGGCGCAAAGAAATTTTCACGCGGACAAAATTTCACGCGAGGGCCTGACAAGAAACCCTTCTCCTGTTTCTGTTTCTCTTCCCCCTTCGCCAATTCTTCCACCTTCGCCGCCCTTGGCGGCTGCGGCGAACGTGGTCGGCGGGCGAAGTCTGTTTCTCCCTCTTTCTGTTTCATTTTCCTTTATTCGCAAATCAGATTCCAAAATTGAGAACTCCTTAACATCAACGAGGAATACTTTTGCGCAATAAAGTGTTACGGACCTGAGTTGGCAGGCAAAGTTGTCAAAAGACTTTGATGGTGGTTCGAATCCACCCGTAACCACGACCAACAAGCAATCGTTAGTATCGCCCCGTGTTTCTACATGGGGCTTTTTCTTTAACTTGACGAACTGATAAAAAATCAATCTTGCCAAATGAATATCAACACAAACAGGAGAAAATTTCTTCAGCAGTCAGGTCTTGCAGGGCTCGGCATGCTGACCCTGCCTTCTTTTGTCGACTCACCGGGTAAAAAGGCAGTCGGAGTTCAATTGTATTCCGTAAGGAAAGAAATGCTGGAAGACGCCAGGGGCACGCTCAGGCAAATCGCAAAGATTGGATTCACGGAACTAGAATCTGCAAAAAGCGACAAAGGCAACTATTATGGCCTCAAACCGAAAGAGATCAAACAAATCGCCGGCGACCTGGGAATGAAAGTTGTCAGCGGCCACGTGCATGTCGACGATCAATGGAGCCGCAGTGTGGATGAAGCAGCCGAAGCCGGACAGCAATACCTGATCTGCTCTTCCATGCCTACCCAGGGTCAAACAGTTTCGAATTATGAAAAGGTGGCTGAAATATTTTCAAAAGCAGCCGAAGATTGCAAAAAGGCCAACCTGAAATTTGGTTACCACAACCACGATTATGAATTTGAAAAGGATGGGGACAAAGTTCTCTATGACGTGCTGCTTGAAAAAACGGACCCGTCACTGGTGAATATGGAACTTGACCTTGGCTGGGTCATCGTTACAGGCAATGACCCTGTGAAATATTTTGAAAAATATCCAGGTCGATTCCCTTTATGGCACCTGAAAGACATGGACGTGGCAAAGAAACACAGTGTGGAGTTCGGCAAGGGTCAGATAAATGTTTCCAGGATGCTGAAAAATGCCGGCAAATCAGGGATGAAACACTTCTTCGTTGAACAGGAAGAATATGCGAGCACAGCTATCGAAAGCCTGACCGAAGATTTCCGCTACCTCCAAAACCACCAGTAATTTATTTAAATATACGATATGCCCAACAGAAGGAAATTTCTGTCTCAACTAGGATCTACCGCTGCGCTGATCACATCGGGTTCACTCTCAGCTGGCGCAACTGAAAATGAAACGATAGAACTCGACCCCGGAAAAGCATACAGCGCAAATGACAAGATCAGACTGGCCGGAATAGGGATTGGCATCCAGGGTTTCCACGATATAGATGCTGCCCTGAAAAACCCAGGGACTGAAATTGTGGCCTGTTGCGACTTGTATTCCGGCAGGCTGGATCACGCAAAAGAAAAATACGGCGCTCACGTCTTTACGACGAAAAACTACAGCGAACTTCTTGACCGAAAAGACATCGATGCGGTGATCATTGCTTCCAGTGACAGTTGGCACTCAAGGATAAGTATCGAGGCATTGCAGAAAGGCAAGGCAGTGTACTGTGAGAAACCGATGGTACACAAAATTGAACAAGGGTGGGACGTGATCAATGCACAGAAGAAGTCGGGGAAGACCTTCCAGGTAGGCAGCCAGCGCGTAAGCAGTGTGACATACGCAAAAGCGAAAGAACTTTATACTTCTGGTGCGATAGGCGTTCTGAACAGTGTTGAGGCAGTGACGAACAGGCAGAGTGCCCTGGGAGCTTGGGAATACACCATTCCTCTCGATGCTTCAGATGCTACTATCGACTGGGAAAAATTTCAGGCCGATCAGTCGAAGAAACATCCTTTCGACCCCAAGCGATTTTTCTGGTGGAGGAATTATCGCGAGTATGGCACCGGGATGGCTGGGGACCTGTTCGTACACCTGCTGACCGGACTTCACTATATCACGGGATCTAAGGGACCCTCAAAGATTTTTGCGCTTGGTGACCTCACCTACTGGAAAGACGGGCGCAATGTACCCGATGTAATGACCTCAATTCTGCACTACCCAGATTGCAGCGAACACCGCCCGTTCCAGGTTACCCTTCGCGTCAATTTTGTCAGTGGGGAAGGAGATGTGAACTACACGAAAATTACGGGGTCAGAAGGCGTCATGTTTCTGAGCCAGAACAAGGTTACCGTCAAACGAAATAAGATGCCCGCGGCGCCTGGCATTGGCGGATGGGATTCACTTAGCACATTCACTGAAAGCATGCAGGCCACGCTGAAAGAGGAACATCAGAGAAAATACAAAGAATCAGACACAAGGTCCGGTCAGCTTCCTGATCTCAGCTTCTCTGCACCCGAAGGGTATAGCGAGCACGTCGCCCACCTGGGAAATTTTCTCGAAAGTGTCCGGACGGGGAAGCCGGTATTCGAAGACGCAACGTTTGGGTTCCGGGCGGCGGCACCCTGCCTTGCCTGCAACGAAAGCTATTTCCAGAATAAGCCTCTTGAATGGGATCCTGAACAAATGAAGCTACTCTAAGTTGCAGCCTCAAAATTTTTTGAAACTAGAATAGTCCGGCGATTCATGTTCGTATTTGATCTTCCACCTCTCGCGTTGTTTTATCAATACACCGGTGTAATAAAATTTCAGCGTGTCCTTTGAAGGCTTTTGATTCCAATAAAAGATCGAGGCCACCAGCGCGAATGGATGTATCCAGCATCTGTACGTCCATGCTATCCCATTTAAAATAAACTTTCGATTTGGAATAACGCCCATACCGTGCTTTTAGTGAATCCATGGGTTGAAAGACTTTCTTATCCCCACCGACGATAATAGCGCCCAGAGTATCATAGAGAAAGGGAACTGAATCAAAATTACCCTCTCTGATCAGATTGCCATATTCTTCCATAAAATCATGCACCGTTCCTTCCAGGTCGTCAGTGGGAAGTACGCGCGCGGGAGGATCCTTTTTCTCCTGGCATCCTGCCAGGACAATGAGGAGGAGAAAGATTACCATGAATCGGTTCATAATTCTAATGTACTAATAAAAAAAGAAGACCCTGAATCAGGGTCTTCTGAAAGGCTACTACCACACTGTAAATTCAAAACAGAGTAGCGGTCGGAAATGGAAACTGGAGGAACCAGATTTCATCAGCCTCATCCTCGGCCCGGTCAGGTTTATTTGTCATCTCTGTCCCAAAAAGGCGGGGGCTCGATGCCAAGCGCGCGGAGATAAACATAACCCTGACCACGGTGGTGAATCTCATTGTCGATGAAATAAAATAACGTTGCGTAGATAGGGCCCTCGTAGAGACCGAAGGCCAGTTCAACCTCCTGAAAACGGTCATGGGGGATGCTTGGCCACAAGGCATTGATCTCGGCGGTCACTTCATCCCAGGTGGCGAGCAATTCTTCCTTTGTGGCAGGAGGGGCGTCCTTGAATTCGCTCCAGTTGCCATTGACGATGCCCAGGATGCCCGGTCTGGTCATGCCGATCATTTCGCCGGCAAGAGCCGAGAAGGGTCGCATGCCGCCAATTGAGAATGTAAAAAGTTCCTTTTCGGGAAATGCTTCGATCACCCGGCGTGTAAGCTGTCTGTGACCCTGCCATTGTGCCAACAGATTTTCGGGGCTGATCACTGTTGTTTGATTTGGAGCTGTGGTAGTGTAGGTTGCCATGATTTTTTGTTTTTGTTCTACAAAGAAACCATGGGGTAGTGACAGCCCTATGTCAGCAGGGTTTGAAAATTTTAATTATTTCTGAATTATTTGGCCTTCACAATTTTTCGCTGAACAATCCGGTCTGCATACCTGAGTACCACCAGGTAAACTCCGGCGGGGCTGCCCGAAAGATCCATATTGTACAGGCCCAAACCAGTATTGCCCACCGAAATCTCCCTCAGCTTCTGACCAGACATTGTAAATATTGAGATAGAACGCAGGTCGGTCGGTGGGGGGTAAAACTGGATGGCGATAGAATTCCTGGCTGGGTTCGGGCTGATCAGAATTCCCTTCGATTTCAGGTTGGGATTCACCGTTATCGTCCTGAGCTCTATATCATCCAGGTAAATATTGTTCTGCCCTGCTCCGCCGTTACGGAAAGAAATAAGCAAATCACCCTTCCCGACATAGGCCGTGAGGTTGATGCTATCTGATTTCCATTCCGAAGCGGAAGGTGAGTATTCGTTGTCACTGGTGTAACCAGTAGTGGACAATGAATTCCCGGATTTGCTGAACAGTACCGCGTTGTTCAGTCCACAGTCAGTAGAGAGCAGTACCTCCAGGGTGTCTCCATCATCGGCTCGTGCGGCACTGGAACCATTGCGTGTCGCAGCAATTTTGAAACCGAGGTATGCCGAATCTACATTGTCCGCACGGATGGCGCGCAATCGCAGGTCGGTCCGACCAGCCGTAGTCCCGAAGTTTGGTGCCAGGTATGATGCATTTCCGTTGGCTGCGGTTCCGTTTATTCTTTGCCAGAAGAGCGAAGTCTTATTCACTATATCCCAGCCTGCGGGAAGCTCCGTTGATTCGAAACCTTCTGACAAATGTTCAACCGAAGCATAATACTGTGTGCTTATCGACAGGCTGTCATTCGCCGGCACTTCATCGGGGGCGTCATTCGGTTGACTGGAAATGAACCGTAAACTGTATTTGCCTTCACCAGGCAAGAGGACTTTAGGAAGACTAATTGTAGTCGACGCGAAGTAATCCAGTGACCCCGTCCATTCATAGTCCTGGGCCTTGTCATTGTTGATCAGTGTCGATATCTTCAATCTGGTGAGGGTCTCGTTGCCCAGATTCGTTATAACGATGGCTGGAATAAAATTGTTCTCACAAAGTCTTTGTGCGGGGCTGGTAGTCTGAACCAACATCACATTGTTACGGGCAGTTGACAAGGGTTGGCAGACCGTTGAACTGAGTAGACCGGGGTAGTAATTTGACAAGCTTGCTTCCATCCTGGCCACCTGGTCCGGTGTAAACATCAGGAGACAGGCATCAGGCGTATAATCCATGTAGTTCTGGTACATGATCCCATTGCCCGAACGGGTACATAAGTCAAGCTCAATGCCGTTTCGGCAATTTGAGGTGGAATTCCCCTGGTCGGGTGTGTCGTCGATAAAATCGGTTCCGGAACAATCGCCGTCATCATCCCCCCAGATATGATAGAGGTTGAAAAAATGGCCTGTTTCATGTGTGAGCGTCTTGCCCGCATCATAAGAAGAAAAGGACCCGCCGGGTAAGCCACGATAGTCGATCACCACTCCCTGTTCATCGGGTGATCCGTCGTCGGGAAAGCTGGAATAACCGAGTATGCCACCGGAAAGGGCAGTGATCCAGATATTCATATATTGGTTATGATCCCAGCTGTCGGTGCCCCCTCCGAAATCATGCTTGACGTCTTCACTGCCTACCGAAAAGCTGGCTACCCTGGATGTCACCCGATGAATCCCCGTGGTTGGCTGATTGTCGGGACCCCTTTGGGCGAGGCAGAATCTGATCGAGGATTTCCCAAACAGTCCTTTGAACCAGGAAGGGATCTTTGAGGAATCTCCATTTAGTCCACCATAATCTTTATTCAAAGTGTCAAGTTGGGCCAGTATCTGTTCATTGCTTACAACAGAGGGATTTGGGAGAACGACATGAAAAACTACGGGGATGGTGTTGATTCCGTTCTCCAGGATGAGGTTGTTTCCAGCAGGACTCTTCAATCGCTGGTTGAAGAGCTGGCGACCCTGGAGAAAATTTTGCCTTAACGTTGCATTGGATAGTTTCTGTTCAAGCCGTTCTGCCGTAGCACAGCGCTGAATGCTGTCCTGGGCGGCTGCCTGGATATTCATCGCCAGGAGACCAAAGCATCCCAAAAACGAAACAAGACTTCGCATATCTGTAAATACGCAAAACAAATCGATAATCTGTTAAGAAATTCCCAGTATCGATGAATTCCGGGATCGACCCGGTAAACGAAATAGCAGTTTTATTCCGGGCTAGGCCGGGATCGAATAGAAATCGGTGTCAAGAATGAAAGGTGCTCAAACAGTTAGGCAGCGTTCTGTACAATTCAGCTAAATTTACCCTGTCCTTTGGGGACGAGACATAGATGGAATCACATTCGAAAGACAAGGTTTCCTTTGGCGGCTTACTAATAGCGCTGGGTATTATTTATGGCGATATCGGTACCTCTCCGCTCTATGTATTCAATGCTATCATTAGTGGCAAGACAATAACGGAGGAATTGGTGCTCGGCTCGCTTTCGCTTGTCATCTGGACGCTGACATTGCAGACCACCATCAAGTATGTGATCCTGACCCTGCAGGCCGACAACCGCGGGGAAGGTGGCATCTTCGCACTTTTTGCGCTGGTACGGCGAAGGAGAAAATGGCTAGTGATACCGGCGATGATTGGTGGGGCGGCTCTGCTTGCCGATGGGATGATCACTCCCACTATTTCAGTGACATCGGCGGTGGAAGGATTGAAGCAGGTGCCCTTTCTGGAGAAGATCGGCCAGTGGACAATCATTTATATTGTAATCGGCATCCTCACGTTTCTCTTTCTAATTCAGCAGTTCGGAACAAGCTTCATCGCGAAATTTTTCGGCCCCATCATGTCGGTCTGGTTTGTAATGCTTGGCGTTTTGGGAGTGGTACATCTCAGCGACGACCTCGAGATTTTCAAGGCCTTCAGCCCCTATTATGGACTTAGGCTGCTGAACAACCACCAAAATGGTTTCTATATCCTGGGTGCCATCTTCCTCTGTACCACGGGGGCAGAAGCATTATATTCTGACCTTGGCCAGTGTGGCAGGGGAAATATCCGCATCTCATGGATTTTTGTGAAAACCTGTCTGATCCTGAACTATATCGGCCAGGGCGCCTGGCTGCTTTCGCGGCACCGTAATGAGGCCATCACACCGGCCATGATCAGCGATGGCTTCAATCCCTTTTATGGAGTTATGCCCGAGTGGTTCATTTATTTCGGAATTACCATTGCCACCCTTGCTGCAATAATCGCGAGCCAGGCCCTGATCTCCGGATCGTTTACGCTGATCAGTGAAGCGATGCGACTGAACCTATGGCCGAAATTCAGACTGAATTATCCAAGCGAGGCGCGCGGCCAGATCTATATCCGAACGATAAATTTTCTTTTGTTTGCCGGATGTATTGGCATCCTGCTGTTCTTCAAAAAAGCCTCCAACATGGAAGCCGCCTATGGCCTGGCCATTACACTTTGCATGATCGCCACTTCGATATTATTTGCCAACTACCTGGTGATACGCAGAACTCAGCCCTGGCTGATCTATATATATCTGGTCGTTTTCATCACTTTAGAACTCTGTTTTCTTTTTGCCAACATCGGCAAATTTCAACACGGCGGATATGTAACAGTTATAGCCGGTGGCTTTCTCTTCCTGGTAATGTTCAACTGGTACAAGGCGCGAAAGATCAAGAATCGTTATGTTGAATTTGTGCGGCTGGAAAATTACATTGGCAAGATCCAGGAGCTGAGCAACGATAAAAAGATCCCGAAATATGCCACCCACCTTGTCTACCTTACCAGCGCCGACAATGCCCGGGAAATTGAACACAAGATTATTTACTCCATACTCAACAAAAAACCCAAGCGGGCAGACATCTATTGGTTTGTGCATGTTGACACACTCGATGACCCTTATACTTCAGAGTACCAGGTAGAGCACATCATACCAAACGATATCATCAGGATCGAATTTCGGCTGGGCTTCCGTGTGCAGCCCCGCATCAACTCTATGTTCCGGATGGTGGTGGAAGACCTGGTGGCCAATAAAGAGGTGAATGTGCTCAGCCGTTACGAAAGTCTTGAGAAATCAAAAACGGTTGGTGATTTTCAGTTTATCGTGTTGGAGAAATACCTGAGTGAGGAGAATGAACTTCCCTTCTGGGAGAAGCAGACGATGCGTTTACATTTCTGGCTGAAAGGATTGAGCCCTTCGGAGGAGCGCGGTTTCGGTCTGGATCCGAGTAACGTGGTAGTAGAGCAATTCCCGTTGATCGTGTCGCCGGTAATTTTTCCCGACATGAAACGGGTGGAGGAGTGAATCAGAAAGAGAAAGAGGAACAGGAAGAGAAACAGGAACAGGAACAGGAAGAGAAACAGGAAGAGGAACAGGAAGAGAAAGAGCATACTGTTTTAAAGCATTTTAAGATGAATGGTTCGATATTGATCATTGATGATGAACCGCAACTCCGGAAATTATTATTCAGACTGATCTCATTAGAGGGATTCGAGGTGCAGCAGGCGGCCGATCTGAAATCAGCAATTTCCATATTAAAGCATCATACAATTCAGGTGGTCCTTTGCGATGTTAAATTGCCCGATGGAAACGGCATCGACTTTGTCCAAGTCGTCAAAAAAAATTATCCAGGATGCGAAACGATCCTCCTGACCGCGTTTGGCAATATTTCAGATGGTGTGAATGCAATGAAGAATGGAGCCTTTGATTATATCCTCAAAGGAGAAGAAAACAGCAGGATCATCCCACTCTTGCACCAGGCAGTGGCTAAAGTCAGGCGGCTGTCTGAAGGGGCAGTAAAGATCAGCGAGAAGACGAGTAATGACTTCAGCACGATAACAGGCAAAAGCGATGCTATCCAGACTGCGCTGGCCCAGGCTCAAAAAATAGCAGTTACTGAAGTTACCGTTTTGTTACTCGGAGAAACTGGAACCGGGAAGGAAGTTTTTGCGAACGCCATTCACCATCACAGCAAAAGAAATGGAAAAGCCTTTGTCGCTATCAATTGCAGCGCATTCAGCAGGGATCTTCTTGAAGGAGAATTGTTTGGACATAAGGCCGGATCATTTACTGGCGCAACCAGGGATAAACAGGGACTGGTGGAAGTTGCTGACGGCGGCACACTGTTCCTCGATGAAGTGGGTGAACTGCCGCTGGAATTTCAGGCGAAATTGCTGCGTTTTCTTGAGAACGGAGAGTTTATCAAAGTTGGAGATACCAGGATGTCCACCGTGAGTGTAAGGCTTATTGCTGCGACAAACCGAAATTTAAAAGCAGAAATAGAAAAGGGTCAGTTTCGGGAAGACCTTTATTACCGCTTGAATGTTTTTTCCATTTCGCTGCCTCCACTCCGGGAGAGAACCGAAGACATAGAAGTCCTTGCCAATGGATTTATCAGGCAATTTTCCATTCTGGAAGGTAGGCCACAATTGAAATTGAACAGGGAGGCAGTTGGTCTGTTGAAAAACTACAATTGGAAAGGCAATATCCGCGAATTAAAAAACGTGATACAAAGGGCTCTTATCCTCGCCGAGGGCGACGAGATCCTGGGTTCCAACCTGCCATTTGAAATTCAATCTTTCTCAGGAGAGCCATCGAATGCTTATACGCTCTCTTCTGTTGAAAAGCAGCACATACTGCGTATGCTGGAATACACCAGGGGCAACAAGACCAGAACCGCCGAGTTGCTGGACATCGGACTCGCCACCTTGTACCGGAAAATTGACGAGTATAAGATCGGTACCGGACAACCAAAATGATAATTCACCCTCTCAAAATGAGAGTCTTGCGGAATTTTCCACCGACCATCTTCATTACGCATAATCTTTCAACCACCTGTCTGTAAAGGCTTTCAACTCAACTTTCATCCTATTGCATGAATGGGCATTCCCTTTGAACCTACCCGGAAAACTCTACCAGTGCTCATATCAATTTTACTACTTGCCGGCCTTCTCTGTTTCTGGCTATTCTTCAAGACCATAGATTTCTTCGATAAAATCTGAAACTCATGATGACAATACTTTTCATTCTTGCCTTAATGGTTTTTGTCTACCTGTGTTATGTGTTGATAAAGCCCGAAAAATTTTAAATAAGTAAAACTATGAACAGGGAAATTATTGGCATAGCAATGTCATTCGGAGTGGCCATCCTGATCTCTTTCCCGCTTGGCAAATACATTTCTAATGTTTTTGCAAACAGAAAGACCCTTCTTGACTTTTTAAATCCTGTGGAAGCGCTGATCTACAAACTATCCGGAATAGACCCTCGCCAGGAGATGGGGTGGAAGCAAAACCTCAAGGCTATGCTCACCATCAATATGGTATGGTTCGTCTATGCATTTGTAATGTTGATCTCACAAGGCAGCTTGTTTCTGAATCCGGACGGCAATCCTTCCATGTCGCCTGATCTCGCTTTCAATACAGCCATTTCCTTCCTGGTGAATTGCGATCTCCAGCATTACAGTGGAGAATCCGGAGTTACCTATCTCACGCAGGTAGCAGTCGTGGCATTCCTGATGTTTGTTTCTGCTGCCACAGGAATCAGCGCGGCAGCCCTCTTTTTCAGGGCGCTCCGTGATAAGGTGACGGACAAGCTGGGAAATTTCTGGGTCTTTTTTGTTAAGTCCATCACCCGGATATTGATTCCTATCAGCCTGGTGCTGGCCCTTCTCCTCGCCTTTAATGGCACGCCTACATCATGGGAGGGACAAGATAATTTTATAAGCCTGCAGGGTGATACAGTCAACGTCAGTCGCGGACCCGCCGCCGGGATGATCGCAATCAAACATCTTGGTACCAACGGTGGCGGATGGTTTGGTACAAACTCGGCCCATCCCCTGGAGAATCCAAACTATTTTACGAATAGTGTTGAATTGGTTGCGCAGCTGATCATCCCTCTCGCGATGATCTTCGCCTTTGGGTTTTTTATAAACCGGAGAAAGCTTTCGTATGTGATCCTGGGTGTAATGACCCTTGGTTTTCTTGCGCTGGCCATACCGGTAGTAATGCAGGAAATCAATGGAAATCCTGCGATAGCCAGGCTCGGCGTCATCCAGCCGACAGGTGCGATGGAAGGAAAAGAGGTTCGGTTTGGTCCTGCTGCTTCTGGGTTCTGGAGTGTGGTCACCACCGTTATTTCCACTGGATCTGTCAACTCCATGCACGACAGCTCCATGCCCTTGTCGGGCATGATGCAATTGCTGGGGATGATGATCAATTCATTCTACGGCGGGTGCGGCGTCGGGTTGTTGAATTATTTTATCTACATCATAGTGGCGGTGTTCATCTCGGGACTGATGGTTGGGAGAACCCCTGAATTCCTGGGGCATAAAGTAGAAGCCCGGGAAATAAAGATCGCAGCCATCATCACGCTCCTGTCTCCTTTGTTGATTCTTACTGGAACGGCCCTGTCTGCGTATTTTAACGTGCACCATCCCCAGATGGCCTGGGCAGTCCAGCCGGCTAACTGGCTGAACAATCCCTCCTATCACGGGTTCAGCGAGATGCTGTATGAGAATACCTCCGCCAACGGCAATAATGGGAGCGGTTTTGAGGGACTGGGCGACAACAATATATTCTGGAATGTACTTACCGGTTTCATCCTGATCCTCGGAAGATTTCTTCCCATTATTGGTCCGGTAGCGATAGCAGGCCTGCTTGCGAAGAAGAAATACATTCCCGATTCGGCGGGAACATTGAAGACCGACTCAATCACATTCAGTATGATGACCCTCGGGGTCATTATCATAATCAATGCACTTTCCTATTTCCCCGCCTTGGTGCTTGGACCAATAGCAGAATTCTTTTCTAATCAGATAAATCATTATTCACAATGTCAGACAACAACTCACAATTCCAATAAACTTTTTCAGTCGGATCTGGTGAAGACCGCGCTGAAGCAGTCTTTTATAAAATTGAAACCCGCCGTGATGGTCAAAAATCCGGTGATGTTCACTGTGCAGGTTGGCACAGTCGTGATGCTGATCGTTGTGGTGTACGCATTGATTAGCGGCGACCTGTCTCAGGGATCTACCGGTTATAACCTTGCTATCTTTTTCATACTCTTTCTAACGGTAGTTTTTGCCAACTTCGCCGAAGCAATTGCCGAAGCAAGAGGAAAGGCTCAGGCCGAGAGTCTTAGGAAAACGAGGCAGGATACCCCGGCAAAGAAGATCTTAGTTTTCGGGGAAATGTATGTTGATGAGATCAGAAATGTATCTTCTTCCCAATTACAACTGGGCGACCGGTTCGTTTGTGAGGCCGGCGATGTAATTCCGATGGATGGAGAGATCATCAAGGGCATCGCCACGATCGATGAAAGCGCAATTACCGGAGAATCCGCTCCGGTGATCCGTGAAGCCGGTGGAGACAAGTCGTCCGTTACCGGCGGAACAAAGGTCCTTTCTGACAAAATCATCGTCAGGGTAACGACGCAGCCCGGCGCGACCTTTCTTGACAAAATGATTGCACTGGTGGAAGGCGCTAACAGACAGAAGACACCAAATGAAATAGCGCTTACCATTCTGCTGGCCTCATTTACAATAGTGTTCGTGATTGTATGTGTTACCCTTAAGCCATTTGCGGATTATGCGAAGACGCCGATCACTATTGCGTCTTTTATCGCCCTCTTTGTCTGCCTGATTCCCACCACCATTGGCGGGTTACTTTCTGCCATTGGTATTGCGGGAATGGATCGCGCACTGAGAGCCAACATCATCGCAAAAAGCGGTAAGGCAGTAGAAACTGCGGGCGACGTGGATACACTGCTGCTAGACAAGACCGGCACGATTACCATTGGCAACCGAAAAGCCACAAATTTCTTCGCATCAGAAGGAACCGACGAAACAGAGTTTATTCAACTGGCGGTTCTGAGTTCCATATCCGATGATACTCCGGAAGGAAAGTCTATTGTTGAACTGGGCAGGGAAAAAGGCATCACGATGGCAAGGGACGAAACTATGGATTTCATTGCTTTCACGGCAGAAACCAGGAGCAGCGGCGTAAACATAGGTTCCAGACTTAAAATCCGAAAAGGCGCACAGGACACTATTCTAAATTCCGTTACCAGGAACGGGTTGTCATTTCCAGAAGTTATGACACAAAGGATCAGGATGATTGCGGAGAATGGAGGTACCCCATTGGCAGTTTCTGCAAATAATGAATTAAAGGGTGTGATCGAGTTGCAGGACATTATCAAACCGGGTATCCGTGAAAGATTCGACAGGCTCAGGAAGATGGGTGTGAAGACGGTCATGGTTACGGGGGACAATCCACTAACGGCAAAATACATTGCCACTCAGGCAGGCGTGGACGATTACATCGCCGAAGCGAAGCCAGAAGATAAAATGAACTACATCCGTTCTGAACAGGCTAAGGGCAAACTGGTGGCTATGATGGGCGACGGTACCAATGACGCACCTGCACTGGCGCAGGCAGATGTAGGCGTGGCTATGAATAGTGGAACACAGGCGGCCAGGGAAGCGGGCAATATGGTTGATCTTGATAACGACCCCACCAAACTCATAGAAATAGTGGAGATCGGTAAACAATTACTAATCACCCGGGGAACGCTTACTACCTTCTCTATCGCCAACGACGTGGCAAAATATTTCGCGATTGTTCCTGCGCTTTTCGTCGCCTCCATACCCGCTTTGCAGGGAATCAATATCATGTACCTGAAAAGCCCGGAGTCTGCGATATTATCAGCGGTGATCTTTAATGCCATTATCATACCCATATTAATTCCCCTTGCGCTGAGAGGAGTAGAATACAAACCGATTGGCGCTTCTTCGCTGCTGAGGAGAAACCTCCTGATCTATGGCCTAGGCGGGATCATTGTTCCCTTCATTGGCATTAAGGTTATTGATCTGATCATTGGATTATTTATGTAAACAATCAAGCTTAAAATGAAAAATTATATATCAATCTCAATAAGAACAACGTTCGTGATGATCATTTTATGCTGCGTCATTTATTTCGGCATGATCACCTTCATTGGAAAATTGAGTCCCGGCAACGGTTCGGGAGAAAAACTGGAATTGAATGGGAAAGTCGTGGGTTACGAACTGCTTGGACAAAGGTTTACCGAAGACAAATATTTCTGGGGTCGGCCTTCAGCTGTGGATTATAATGCAGCGGGATCTGCTGGCAGTAATAAGGGCCCTTCCAACCCTGACTACCTGAAAACTGTACAGTCCAGGATCGATTCCTTCCTGGTGCACAACCCAACTGTGAAAAAAGAAACAATACCGGTCGAAATGGTAACGGCTTCCGGCAGTGGCCTGGATCCCCATATTTCACCGGCTGCGGCAGAAATTCAGGTCGGCAGGATCGCTGCTGTAAGAAATCTCGACGCAGAAAAGCTGAAGGAACTGATCGCCGGGAATACCACCAAACCGGTTTTTGGCCCCGCCGTGGTGCATGTGCTACGGCTCAACATTGCAGTCGATCAACTCGCGCGAGATTAATACCATGTCAATTCATCATGAGCACTAACGCCCTCAATAATATACCATTGAACATCACTTCCTTCAAAAAGGGAAAGCTGAAGGTCTACATCGGAATGAGCGCAGGCGTGGGCAAGACTTACCGAATGCTGCAGGAAGCCCACCAATTGCTGAGGGACGGTAAAAACGTTAAGATTGGTTACATTGAAACTCACGAAAGAAAGGAAACAGAGGCGTTAATAGATGGTCTGCCGGCTATACCCCGCAGGGCGGCATTCTATAAGGGCAAAAGACTTGAAGAGCTGGACGTTCAGGCCATTCTCTTGATGCATCCTGAGATAGTATTGGTTGACGAGTTAGCGCATACGAACATTCCGGGAAGCAGAAATCAAAAACGCTGGCAGGATGTTGTTGATGTGCTTGAATCTGGCATAGATGTGATCACAGCTATCAATATTCAGCACATAGAAAGCATCAATGAAGAAGTCAAACAGATCACTGGAGTGGAAGTAAAGGAAAGAGTGCCTGATAAGATTCTCCAGCTGGCCGACGAAGTGGTGAATATCGACCTTTCTGCCGACGAGCTTATCCGTCGTTTACTTGAAGGGAAGATCTACGACCAAACAAGGATCCAGCAGGCGCTGACTAATTTTTTTCAGCCGGAAAAAATTCTCCAGCTGAGGGAACTGGCGCTGAAGGAAGTCGCCGGGCAGGTAGAGAGAAAGGTGGACTATTCGATCACGGCAAGAACGCACCCATTCCGACATGAACATTTACTGGCCTGCATCTCCTCCAACCATGAGACCGCTCAACGAATAATCCGAAAAACGGCAAGGCTCGCCTCATATTATAATAGCAGGTGGTTTGTGTTATATGTTCAAACGCCAAATGAATCGTCTACCCGCATCCGCCTGGCTACACAGCGTCACCTGATCAACAATTTCAAAATGGCTACCGAGCTTGGGGCTACACTCATTCAAATAAAAGGAAAAGTTATTGCGCAGGCTATACTCGACGTCATAAGCGAGCGTGAGATTACCACCGTGTGCATAGGAAAACCCCATTTAAAGCTCTGGCAGATCATCCTGAAAACAGGGGTGTTCAACCAACTGCTGAGAACGCTGAGTAAAAACGACGTTGATCTGGTAATTTTATCCTGAAATGCTGCAAACCGTCAAACAAAAAATACGCTGGGGAACTTTGTTCCTCTTTCTTCTCCTACTGTTATTAGGCGGAACAGGCATCTTCTACATAGTCCGTTTGAAAAACGACTCCGGAATCATTTTGCGAAACAACTATGAGTCTCTTGATTACTGCCATCAGATGCAGAAAGCCCTTGATAGTGTTTCGCAATACCCGCCGGCATATCTCCAGCAGTTCGACGGCGCCCTTGATCTTCAGGAAAAAAATATTACGGAGACGGCGGAAATCAGCCCAAGTAAAAAAATTCGGGCATTATTTGAAAAACTGAGAACCGGCGATCACTCACCGACATTGCCAAATGAGATCAGAGCAAACCTTCAAATCGTGATTAATGCGAATATGGTGGCGATTGAATCGAAAAGTAACAGGGCGAGCGCAACTGCAGAACGTGCCCTCACGTATATTACCCTGATCGCGACCATCATCTTTCTTATAGGGCTGAGTTTTTCATATAATTTCCCCTCAATAGTCACCGGTCCGATTGAAGCATTCACCACAGGGATTAAGGAAATAGCCACAAAGAAATACCATCACCGTATTCACCTGGACCGAAAAGATGAATTTGGGCAGATGGCAGATGCCTTCAATGCTATGGCCACCCGCCTCGAATATTTTGAAAGCAGCAACCTGAATCAGATCATTTTCGAAAAAACTAGAGCCGAGGCTGTCATCAACAGCATGAAAGATGCGAGCATTGGCATCGACGGCAATGGCAGGGTTTTATTTGCCAATGATCAGGCCTTGCAACTGATCGGTATGAAAACCGAAGAAATTGTATCTAAACCACTTGAGGATATTGCAGCCAGGAATGACCTGTTCCGGTTTCTGCTGGAGGAAAAAGGGACCGCTCCATTCTCTGTTGTGGTAAACAACCGTGAGAATTACTTTATGAAGGAGGTATTGGAGATCCCTAACACCGATAATTATGCGAAAGTTATTGTGTTAAAGAATATCACATCCTTCAAAGAAATCGACGCGGCAAAAACTAATTTGATTGCTACGATTTCGCATGAATTAAAAACTCCCCTGGCTGCATCAGACCTAAGCATCAAACTCCTGGAAGATCAAAGGACCGGTGAACTGAATAAAGAACAACAGGAATTTGTGACGAGCCTGAAACAGGACAACCAAAGGATGCTAAAGATTCTCAGCGAGCTTTTAAATATGGCCCAGATAGAAGCGGGCAAGATCCAGCTTGATGTTCATATTGTATCCCCATATGCTATTGTTGATAAAGCAATAGACTCGGTAATGTCGCAGGCAAGGGAACGAGCTATCACTATTACGAGGAATTTCCAGGAAAACCTTCCTGAAATACTGGCTGATCCCGATAAGACCGCCTGGGTGCTTAACAACTTTCTTAATAATGCTGTGAAATATTCGCCTAATGGAAGCTCCGTTTCCATGAACCTGATGCAAATAGACAATTTCATCGAATTCTCCGTCAGCGATATGGGGCCTGGTATTCCCAAAGAATATCAGTCGAAAGTATTCAACCGGTTTTTTCGTGTGCCGGGAACGCAGAGTGCAGGCAATGGTCTTGGATTATCTATCAGTAAGGAATTCATCGATGCGCAAGAGGGAACGATCTGGGTCAGAAGTGAGCCTGGGGAAGGGAGTACTTTTGGATTTAGTTTGAGACAGGCGAAGTGATCAAAAAGAGAAACAGGAACAGGAAAACAGGAACAGCGGAACAGGAACAAGGTTTCACGCGAAGCAGCTTACGGCTTACGTTAAGACGCAAAGAAAATACAACAAGGATGTCACACCGCGCCGCAAAACATTTCTTACTGCGCCTTGGCGTTTTCTTTGCCTCCGCGTGAAACCTTACACCCTCACCTGAGTACAGGAAATTGCCCTATCCGCAGTCTTGTGCAACCATAAGGTATCAGCGTTATTTCTTCTTCGGACGCCGCTGCCTGCTCTTTACTAACACGATAAGGGAACTGGCCGGTCATTTCATTGATCGGTGTCGAAATTCCGCACATGCCGCGTAACCATTACCTGGTTTGCCTGTTGAAAGTATTGACGGTTGATGCCATCTTCAGCAATCTGCGTGGGCAATGCATTAAAAGCAATTCTTTCGAGATGGTCGGCATAGGCTGTTGCGCCGGTTATGCGTATTGTATTCTCGAGCGTGAACATCATCTCCACAGCTGTGCAGAGTTCGGAACCCTGTGTGGGATTATTACCGTGCAGGGCTTCATCACCCCATCGATCCAGTATGGACCACGTTCCCACTGATCACCGTCGCCGCCCAGCCAGCCGTTTCTTTTGCCCATCACCAGGGGATAGAGAGAGTCGAGGCTGCCGGTGGCACCATTCTTCTGACGGATCAGCATTTCTTTCAGCCAGCCCTGTGGCCTGATGGCGCCGAGGGGCAATTCAATATAAGGGTTCTCCCTTAAAGGCTTACGGTTGTGAATGTAGCGTTCTTGTTGGGCAGCCAATCCATTAATTAATAATGTCAGCCCCAGGAACAGGAAGAGGTAATTCAGATTTTTCATCACGATATTTTATCAATAGTAGAAAGGATAAAAATAATGGTTATCAATATATTGGGCTCTATTTTTACACCATGGCAGAGTTTAAGATGGAGCGGGCAATCATCCTCACGAGTAATAAACTGGACACGAACGACGCTAAAACGGCGCATGGCCTTATCCGTGAGAGCGGTCGGTATAGGATAGTTGGGGTCTGCGATCAGAAACATGCAGGAAGCGATGCCGGCGAAGTACTGGATGGCCAGACGAGAAACATACCGGTCTTCACAAATATCGCCGGGAGCATTTCGGTAAAACCAGAAGTATGCATTGTGGGCCTGGCCCTTACCGGCGGAATGTTTACTGAAGAATTGCTGGAAGAGGTCAAAACAGCGATACGATATAAACTCAGCATCGTAAGCGGGTTGCACGACAAGCTGAACGAAAGACCTGAGATAGTGAAGCTCGCTAAGGAGAACGGCGTGCAACTCACCGACATCCGCGCCGCAAAAAAGTTTACTGACCTGCATTTCTGGACCGGCAAGGTGAAGGAGATCACCACCCCTATCGTTGCAGTGATCGGCACGGATTGCTCACTGGGCAAACGCACCACGACAAAATTGGTGATCAATGCGTGCAGAGCGGCCGGTATCAATGCACAGATGATCTACACGGGGCAGACGGGCTGGTTGCAGGGAGGTAAGTATGGATTCATACTCGACTCAACGCTTAATGATTTTGTATCCGGTGAACTCGAGCACGCGATCCTGTGCTGTGAGCAGGACACGCACCCCGATGTGATTTTTATCGAAGGCCAATCCGGGCTCCGTAACCCAAGTGGGCCCTGCGGCAGCGAGTTCCTGATCTCTGGCAACGCGAAATCGGTGATCCTGGTGCATGCGCCGGCACGAGAGTACTATGACCACGATCCGGCCTGGGGTGCCATTCCAACCGTTGAATCCGAAATGGCACTGGTGCGCCAGCTGGGTTCATCTGTGATCGCGCTGGCATTGAATACCGAAGGGCTGAGTAAAGAGCAGGCGATGGCATTTCAAAAAGACTATCAACAAATGTTTAATATACCGGTACTGCTACCGATTATCGAAGGTTGCGAAAAAGTTGTGCCCGCAATTCAGCGATTAAACAGACAAACCCAGGCAATTACCTGACCTGTTAACACATAGAGACCAATGAAAATTATTAATTAGTTGGCGGTCACTTCGACGGTGAACTGAGTTCCTCCATGAAGCGTTAAAGTGATGAAGCCCGACCGTGTAGGGGTTCCCTTTGCATGCAGCTGTATTTTTTGCGCTCCCGTTGTATGCAGTACTCCTTTGCCGTAAAAAGAAATGCCATCAACAAAGGCCGTCGACATCTCCCATGCACCGGTACTCACTGCATTGATGCCCACATCCGCCGTGACGCTTTCGTCAGAAACCGAGCCCTGAACGAGTTTGCCCGAAGCCACAAGGTTCGTGTTAGCTTCATCGTCGAGCACATAAGTAGCCTGGCCGGTCAGGTCATTTTCCTGACTATCTTTTTTTGAACAACTTGAAAAATTAAGGGAAAAACAAACTAATGCAAAGCAAATAAGAGACAAGCGGAATGTTTTCATACGATTGGTTGGATTGAGGATTCGCAAGTATACAAATCCATTCCGGTACATCCAAGCTGCGACTGCTGACAGCTAGTCGTTCCGCAGGTACAATTTGGCCCTTCCCCCCGCATCCGGTGCGGCAAAATCTATAATCAGCATATTGCCATCAATTTTGATGAGATGACAATCCGGCGGCGCAATGCCTAAGCAGATCTTATCTGCAACCTGATACAAGGAAGAATCCGGCGAAACCCTCGTAGAAACACTATCTTTCGATAGCTGATAGGTCCCGCTCATCATCAGGTCGAACTTTACTAACTGTTCATACCGTTCGGCCGTAAACTTGAGAATATTCCCATTACCGGGGGCATAAATGTCTTCAGGATCGGACCCACCATACACCTTGCTTAATTCCCAGGAACCCAATAGCATCGCCCGATCTTCATTACTATTTCCATCCTTTTTGCAGGAAGTACTAAGGATAGAAAAGGCCAGGAGAGAGAAGATGTATTTCAATTCGATGACGTTTACATCAGTAAGTACGCAATTATTTGTAAATGAGATCTGCTGATGTCTATTCAATAACTTTACCTTATTTACTTTGGTTTCCTGCCTGTCAATTTTATCCTGACCACAATGTCGTCACTGAATTCAGGAAGATCTGTTTTCAAACCGGAAGAAGAAGCTGTCAGGTTTTGCTCACGTATGATTTTTCCGTCCAGTGGATCTATCCACCTGAGCTGGTAGGCACCAGCGGGCACCGCGATCGAGGCCTGGCGGAAGTTCACTATACTGTCCTTGGTAAAATAAGCCAAATAGTCCTTGCCTTCCAGACCCAGACAATAGACCCTTAAATGAGCCGGCAGCTTCCCGGCAAAAAGGGTATCAACAGGTTTGGAGTGAATAAAGTCAAAGCTGTTGATTTCTTTGCTCAACACCTGCAGCTGATCACGCACTTCTTTACCACTACTCCTTGTGCCATAAGCATTCCTGCCAAGACCAGTAACATCATCCGTTGCAAAGGAAAAATCAAGATTGTTGTAGACCGCGCCGCCAGCCAGCAGGAAGGCCCAGGCTTCCTGTCTCTTTTCCGGCGCATTCAATCCCCTGCTGGTTTCATCGTAGCCTACTACTTTGTTGAAATGATAATTGTGTGTTACCGAATGGGGTGGGTAGGCATAATGAAAATTATACACCGACACCGCATCAAATGGGTTTTCAATCTTGAGATAAACATTCGCAAAATTCTGCGCGATCAGGTGTTTCTTTGGCAATTTGCTTTCTGTTTCCACAACCGCCCTGGCTAGAAGCTGTTGCCATGCCTCCACTTCCGGAGGAAACTGCTGGGTCTTGATTTCAAGCTCCACTTCGGGTATGCCCTTTAGCCAGTAAGGCTCATTACAGAGTTCGTAATAGACATTGTCATGGTCATTCAACTCCGCGACGATCTTGCGAACCATGTCCAGCTGGCGTTTGATAAGCGCCTCATGTTTAGTAAGGAAGATTTCGTTGTAGGGAACAGAATCTTTCAGGTTAATATTATTACCATAATATAATGGTGAATTTTTCCAGGTCGCGGTTCCATAGTTGGCGGAGAAAAAGACGATCTCCACCACAATGCCGCGGGCTGCTGCCTGCTTGCAAAAATCATTTAACCTGCGGAAATAATTTACATCCCATTTGCCGAGGTCAAATTTGTTGCCCCCATTTTTATAGCCAGGCTGATCGCTTCTTGCCCAGGGGGCAATAAGCTTACCCGGTCTTATGCCCAGCGTGTTCTGATTCTCAGCCCATGGATGTATCTCACCAGGATCGAAGTCGAGCGTCTCTCCCTCGCAATAGCTTCCAACAAATGCGCGGGTAAGATTGAACTTATGCTTCTTCAGCACGTCGAGGTATTTGACATAATCGATATCACTATTTATTACCGCCCCGTAATGTTCCGCTGAGGTAATCAGCACCGCGGGTTTTCCCTTGTAGATGAAATAATGAGGATTCTGGGGATGGAGGGCAATGGTTTGGGTCGATCCGGTCAGGGTAATTAGCAAAATGACGAGCAAAAAGAGCAGGCGCATCGGGATACATTTTTATTTGACGAATATAAATCGGTTTCAAGCAACTCCCTTTGACAAGTCTTGGGCAGAGGGGAAGGGGAAGAAGGCTGATTATTTGTGCATTTCGCTGGAAAATATTGGGGTTTACCACAATAAAAATCTCGCCCGTCCATGCTTGCACCTGAATTAAATCGGCACTATTTTCACAACTGTTCTAGACCCTATATATCCAACCCATGAAAACGAAAAACGTAGCTGCAATTATTGAAGCTTCAAAGTCCGGTTTTGGAATCTATACTAACGATCTTCCCGGCATCACCGGATACGGTGATTCGATTGATGAAGCAAAACAAGAATTTTTTGATGCGTTCCGCGAGGTCCTGGCGACCTACAGGGATGAATGTATTCCAACGCCCTCGGACTATAACAACGGCGATGTTCACGTAAACTTTGTTTATGTTTCCCCTCCGGCAGGTGTGTATGTAAACTAATACTTCACTTCCGTAGTATCAGTTATCAGTGTAGGTACGAAATACCCGCCCGTGTCAATGATCACTTCTTTAAACAGTGTTTTCAATGAAGGGTAATCGTTTCTGTCTATCCCTGTATGATAAATATAGACCGACTTCAAAGTCTTCAGGTCTTTGAGAGTCGTCAGCCCTTTTGAACTTATTCCAGTGCCCACCAGGTTAAGATATTTTAGTTGCTTAAGTTTTGATAGTTCCCCAAAACTGGAGTCTGATATTTGCGTGTTATTCAGATTAAGTTTCTGTAAGCGGGATAATTGGGATATGTATTTCATCTTCGCATCGTCCATCTTCGCGTCGGAAAGATCCAGCCAGATGATCTGCTGTTGCAGGCGTGGGAGTATGCGCAAAACCGAATCCGGTGCCGAGGGTTGATTTACAAAACTCAGCGACAGGTAATTGCTGGTTTTTGCGATCTGCAGTACCGTGACGCCGGCTTCTTTCAATTTTTTTATCGCGGCTTCATCAGGCTTTCCTACGGGTTCAAGCGGCATGTCTCCGGCCTTTGCGACTTCTACGGTTCCAGACTCTATTGCCGCCAGTACGACCTTCATCTTTGGATCCTGTGGAAATTGATCAAAAGTTTTTTTGAAGTCGGCACCATTGGCGATCCACCAATGGATCAGGGAAATCTCATTGGGCGTCAATTGAGTTTTACTTCGCGGCGGCATGTGGTCATCGTCTTCCAGTGGTAACCTCAGTCGATCCACCAGATTGCTTTCGTCAACCTTACCCGGCAGTACAACTTTGCCATCTTCGCCTCCCTTGAGAATGAGGTCGGGATTATCAAGCCTCAGTTTGCCCTTCATCTTATTGGGGCCATGGCAGGAATAGCAACGGGCCTTTAGAAGTGGCTCTACCGCAGAAGCATAAACGGGCGCCTGCTGAATATTCTTAATTGGTGGTATCGCTGGTCCTTTATTGTTTTCCTCGAAAGCTGAACTTAGAAAGTCGTCGCCATGAGTGAGTTCGGCCCCGAGGTGTCCGGCAATGACCACCAGAATAATCAGCAGCAGTGAAAACAGGCTGAATATTCTGGCAGCCATTTTCTTATACCCGATCATCATCAGAACAGAAATGGCCGCCACGCTAATTCCTGTCCACTTATGGGTATTGACGGCCTCGCTGTCGTAATCGTCTCCACTGGACAGGATCAGGCCCGTAGTCACCGAAATGATCGCGCTGATCATACCTAAGGCGAAAAGCAGCCTGGTGGCTGGGGCCAGCGATTTGACGTAAGCTCTACCGGAAAATAATTGCAGAAAACAGGCGAGCAGAAGGAAGCCGATGGGAAAATGAACCAGCGCGGGGTGCAATCGTCCTGTGAGGTCGAATATGGAAATTAATGTCATCTCAGGCTATGATGTCGTGGATCACTTTTCCTCCGACGTCGGTGAGCCGGAAAGGCCGGCCCTGGAAGGGAAAGGTAAATTCTTCGTGATTAAATCCGAGTTGATTGAGTATGGTAGCCTGTATGTCGAATGCGTCCACTTTCCCGCTGACAGGATAATAACCGATCTGATCGGTTTCACCATGGGTGTATCCTTTTTTAATACCTCCACCCGCCATCCAGATCGTGAATGCTGCAGTATGATGATCCCTGCCTTTGTAAGGGTTCTGCGCCCCATTGCGATTTTCCATCATTGGTGTGCGGCCGAATTCTCCTCCCCATACCACCAGAGTTTCTTCCAGCAGCCCTCTTTGTTTGAGATCCAAAAGTAAAGCCGTGACGGGCTTGTCAACGCTGCGGTATTTATTTAGCATGCCGAGGTTGAGCGCATTGTAGGCGCCATCTCCGTGCGCATCCCAGCCCCAGTCGAAGAGCTGTACAAAACGAACGCCTTTTTCCACCAGTTTCCTGGCAAGAAGCACGTTGTTGGCGAAGCAGGATTGTCCTGGTTTTGTGCCATACATCTGGTGGATGTAATCGGGTTCGTCCGTGATGTCCATCACTCCTGGCGCTTCGATCTGCATGCGATAAGCCATCTCGTATTGCGAGATCCTTGATAGTATTTCGGGATCCTGGTACGACTGATACTCTTCCCTGTTAGATTCGTTGATGGCGTCTATAGAGGCTCTTCTCAGGTCCCGGCTCATGCCTTGAGGATCCTTGATAAAAAGCACTGGATCGCCTTCACTGCGGCACTGTACGCCCTGGTAAACGGAAGGCAGGAAACCGCTGCCCCAGACGCTCTTACCTGCATCGGGAAAATTGCCCCCGCTGGTCAGTACTACAAAACCGGGCAGGTTTTGATTTTCGGTACCAAGTCCATAGGTTACCCAGGCACCCATGCTGGGTCGACCCAGTCTCGCACTGCCGGTGTGGACCAACAATTGCGCAGGCGCATGATTGAACTGATCTGTAGTAACACATTTCAGGAAACTGACTTCATCTGCTACGGTGCAGAGGTGTGGGAGATTATCGCTGATCCAGGCACCGCTCTGGCCACGCTGCTCGAATTTGGCCTGTGGACCGAGCATCTTTGGAACGCCGCGGATGAATGCAAAATTCTTTCCTTCCAGCAAAGATTTCGGACAATCCTGTCCATCCATCTTCATCAGTTCCGGCTTAAAATCGAATAGTTCCAACTGTGAGGGCGCGCCTGCCATATGCAGGTAGATCACGCTCTTCGCCCTGCCAGGCATAGGAGGTGATTTCGGCAACAGCGGGTGCACCGGGTCAAATGTCGATACCATTTGATTATTGCTATTGCCCCCTATGCCACAGCCGCCCAGCAGGCTGCCGATTCCAAGTGCACCAAGGCCCATGGCACTTTCCTTAAGAAAATGTCGTCTGGTGTGCATCCTGATGCGGATCTCCTCGGCTTCTCTGGCCAGTCGCTTTGCATTTAATTCATCGCGGGTCATGATGATCAGTTTAATGTGTTAATTCTTGGTCACTATTTCATCAAGGTTCAACATGGCGTTCGCCACCACTACCATGGCAGCGGAAGAAGGGTCGGGATTTGGATTACTTTTTCCGGAAAGTTCTTTCATCGCTTTCCTGTCTTTTTCAAATGTGGCTTTTGCCTTATTGAACAGGGTCAGCATCACGTCGAGCTTGTCCTTCGGTATTTTTTTGTAGAGCATCAATTCATAGCCATGCTCGATCTGGCTGGCTGGCGTATTGCCCGCTTCTTTTTTCAATCTCAGAGAAAAATGGCGGGCAAGATCTACGTACACGGAATCGTTAAGGGTCACCAGTGCCTGAATCGGCGTGTTGGTACGGATCCGGCGGGCGCTGCAAAGATTCCGCTGAGGTGCGTCGAAGGCGATCATTGAAGGATAGGGAGAAGATCTTTTCCAATAGGTATAAACGGCGCGGCGATAGTGATTTTCTCCCGTGTCGGTCTGCCAGCGCGCACTGTTATAGGGCGACACCCAGATGCCGTCGGGCTGCCATGGCATTACACCGGGGCCATGCATTTTCGAACTCAGCATGCCGCTGATCTGCAGATGCTGGTCGCGAAGCTGCTCTGCGCTTAACCTTAACCGTGGTCCGCGTGCGAGCCATTTATTATTTGGGTCCTTCTCGATCAACTGCAGGATTGGTTTTTGAATCCTGGCGATAAGTTTTACTCATCACCATCTGTTTCAGGAGTGTCTTTGTACTCCATTTCCAGCTGTGTATGAGATTGTATGAAAGATAGTCGAGCAATTCGCGGTGGGTGGGCAGGATACCCTGGGTGCCCATGTCTTCCAGTGTTTCTACAATGCCGGTGCCGAATAACTGCTCCCAGAAGCGGTTAACCAGGGTCCGGGAAACCAATGGATTTTTTTCGTTAGTCAGCCACATCGCCAGTCCCATCCTGTTTTTTGGCGCATTCTTCGGCATGGCGAATTTGAATATTGCAGGCACGTCGGAGTTGACCACGGCGCCCTTGGTGTTCCAGTTGCCTCTCTCGAACACATTGGAAGTACGGTGCATGGATGGATCGTTTTCCACCATTACCGGCGTGCCGTCCGTTTCCTCCAGGATCAGATTTTTGAATAATTGTTTTTTGCGGGCGTAATCGAGGGCGCCTGCGCCGGGAAGGTCGGGCGTGAATGAAAACCATGAGAAATATGCTTCATCCCCTTTCTGCCCACCAGGATTCAAATAGGAAATGTACACGTCATGAGTTCCCTTTTGCGCGGGGAATTCTATGATACCCGTTTGCCATTCCTTGCCGGCCTTGAGTTTTGTACTTACAACGAGCGGACCGTCGGATTTGTCGAGGAAGACCCTGAGGGTGGCCGTTGGGGAATTGCTATAATATTTGACGATAAGCTGTCCCACATTTTCCATGTCCACGCCGCGGTAGGTCATGAACGACTTGTCCTTCGCCATGAGGTCGCCATTATTGTTGAGGATCAGGGCATTTTTTAGCGAATCGACGCCGCCAGAGTACATCGACGGCTGCAGGGTTCTCACAAGCCTGTCGACCCTCAGGGCTTTGTCGGGAGAACTGTGCGTTTTCACCCAGCTGGTGAGCTGCGCTATCTGTTCTCTCGCTGTGTCATTGAACTGTCTCAGCAGCGGGAAATCACCGTTGGCATCTTCGTCGCGGGTATTGTTGAAGTAGGCCATGAATTTATAGTATTCATCGTGCCTGAAAGGATCGTAGGGATGGCTGTGACACTGGACACACGCGAAGGTTGTGCCCATCAGCGATTCCCAGGTGGTGTTCACGCGGTCCAGTACCGCAGCGGTGCGGAACTCTTCGTTGTTGGTGCCCCCTTCGTCGTTGGTCATGCTGTTGCGGTGGAATGCCGTGGCGATGTACTGATCGTCGGTCGGTTGTGGGAACAGGTCGCCCGCAATCTGTTCGGTAAGAAATACATCATAGGGTTTGTCTTTGTTGAATGCATCGATCACCCAATCGCGGTATTTCCAGATGTTACGTCCAACGTCTGCCTCGTAGCCTTTGGTGTCGGCATATCGTGCAATGTCCAGCCACACGGAGGCCCATCTTTCTCCAAAACGCGGAGAAGCGAGCAGTGAGTCCACAAGGGATTCGTAAGCGTTGGGGCTATTGTCAGCAAGATATTTTTTAGCAAGGGTGGCCGTTGGCAGTGTGCCCGTCAGGTCGAGGCTGACCCTGCGCAGGAGTGTTTCCTTCGATGCTTCCGGGGAGAGCTTCAGTTCTTGTTCTTCCTGCTTTTGAATAATGAAGTTGTCGATATCATTATATCGTTTTTCGGGGTCCGTTTCCGGAACGGGCACTTGTTTTAATGGAAGATATGCCCAGTGGTCGCCCCATTTGGCACCCTGGCGAATCCAGGCTTCGAGTATGGCGATTTCTTTTTCTGAAAGTGGCTGGTGTTTATAGGGCATCCGTTCTTCAGGATCATTGTGCTTGATGCGGCGGATCATTTCACTTCGTTCAGGGTGTCCCGGAACGATAGCAGGTTTGCCGCTTTCAGTCTTTCCCATGGCTTCTTCCCTGAACAGGAGGCTGAAATTGGACTTCGCCCTCACCCCTCCGTGACAGGTAATGCATTTGCTATTGATGATCGGCTTTACGTCGGTGCTGTAGTCGACAATTTCATCCTGCTGAAAGGTGAAACAGGCTCCGGCGACAACTACGCAAGTAGAAATAGCTACGATTGTTTTACTGTGGTTCAACAGTTTCATTGGCAACTTAAATTCGTTGAGATGGGAAAACAGCCTGGTAAGCCATGCTAATATAGCCAAGTGAGCAATAAAGACCAAAAAGCAGAGCGGAGAAAGAGAAAGAGAAACAGGAAAAGGAAGAGGAACAGGAACAGGCTTAGCCCGCCGAAGCCTTGGCGAAGGCGGGAAGAGAAAGAGGAACGGGAACAGGAGGAGAAAGGGTTAGAGGAGAGGACAAAGAGGACAAAGAGGTCTATCAACGTATTTTCTGTCCGTCTTTCCCTTTTCTCGAATATTGTGTTAAATAAGCATCCAAATTCAGTGCATGGGGGAAGAAAATGAATTTCATCGCAATCTGGAGGAGATATTGTCGGTGATCAGCGCAAAATATCATTTGCGAAAGGAAGTTAATCTCCAGTTTTACCAGGCGATCCTTCAGCAGTTCCATACTTTCCGCGGACAGGAAAATATTGATATCCAGGATGCCTGGGTGCTGGATTTTGGGATCGGGGATTTATTGATGGTGCTGGTATCGATAGACTCGGTAATAAAATTCGACACCCATATAGCCCCGATGATCTCTACGCACAAGAATGACCACCTCCTTTGCTTACTGGAAACCGCCGATGATTTTCCGGAAACACTGATCACTCCAAAGACGCTCAGGGACAAATTCGTTGGGCTTTTTTCACCGTCGACCGGCATCCCGGCCATAGCAGGAAGATTTTCAGAAAAATATTCTTGTCTCAGTGCTGATAACGAAAGATTGCGGTTGGTAATGAAAAAGGAACTGCCGATCTACTTGTCTACCATCCGCCATATCTCCCTGGAATTCTTTGGACACAGTTGCCTGCTCCAGGTCAATAGCTCATTAATCAGGAAAAAGGAAACCATGCGCCTGATTGAGGTCGGTGTGCATTTGAGCAGGATGCTGGGTAAGTGAGAGCGAAGTGCGGTAATTATCAGAGCGAATAAACTGAGCAAAGAGCGATGGTCTTAACCGCTCTTCGCTCTACGCTCTGATTCTTCACTCCTGAATGATCCTTGCATTGAACTGGCCATTGGTGATGGCATAAGGAGCCGCCAACTGATCTTCCTGTGCATACAATTTACCGGTGAATGTTCCTTTGACATTGGTACTCGTTCTTTCGGTAATCTTCACTTCTACCTTTGCAGCGGCATTTTCATTTATGGTAAGACTATGATAGCCTTTGGTGTGTTCCAGATAACTGATAAATCCTTCGGCAGTGCTGCTGGATGTGGATTCGTTGAATGTAAAACCGCTTTTTATCGAGTAGCTGCTGCCAAGCGTTATCGATAATGCACGTGTAGTATCATCATTGCTGAGCGCTGAAATGCTCACAGTCATGAAGCTGTCTGTACTCTGAATGTCTGCTATGCAGGTTGTGAATTTTGTTTCAGCACCATTGAGCTCGTAACTCATGCTGTTTTCGGCTACTGTTACGTTTGATGGATTGTCATTTGACTTGTTACAACCGATGAGCCAGGCGAAAAAGGATACAAAAACCAGGGCAAAAAGGATGCGTTTAGAGTTCTTCATAGAGGGGTTAAATTGGATTTGTTAATTCGAGTGCAAAGATATAACAGGCTTTTCGCGTTTGCAAGCCCGTTACACAAAATATTTTATTGCGTTGATATCGATCAGCACTGGTATCAGGTCATAAACCTTTACTAACCACCCTGAAATGTTTTCTCATCAACAGGGACAGGGGCAGGGAAATCATCAAGAAAAGAATAGCGATCGACTTTAACGCCTGCAAGAAATCCGGCGGTTTGCCCGATTGAGGAACATTGCTCATCGGCACAATCACCCTTGTTGTGATCAGCCAGATCAGTATGCTGTACAACAAAGAGCTGAGTATTGGGAAACGAATAAAAAAAATAAACCTGGGATAAAGTAGATAGAATACTAACGTGCATGCAAACGCGATAATGAAGTGACAAAGCAATCCCCATAGCACCATAGTTCCGGGGCCGCTGAATGCCTCTTCTCCAAACAACCCGCTCGCAATGTATCGCAACACCCCTTCAGGCCCATTTCCTGTGTTGAGGTAATAATCTGTGAAAGCGGCAAAAATGTCCAGCGTGCCCACCAGTAAACCCGATGCGAGTAAAAAAAGCCATGCGCGTGACCGCTGGTGTGTGGTTGCTGGAGAAGGCATATGCAGGTTTATAATAAAGGTAGGAGATGTAAAAAATAAATTTATGTGTAATCACGTTAAAGAATGCAACAGGCTGTTGCCTGGGCCTGTCATGCCTATAACCTTAAGCTATGAAAAAAACACTGCTTCCGTGCCTGTTGATCATATCTATTTTATCAAGTTGCACCAGGTACGCGTATTACCAAAGCCCAACACATGCAAATGCCAGCGCCTATCGCGCCATGCCTATGATTGCCGACAGCGCAAAAGCAAAACTTTATTTGAGTGGCTCCCTTATCGGCGGCCTTGCAAATCAAAGACTGCGTGACAACATCAATGGCTTCAACGCCAGTGCACATGTGGCACATCATTTCGGAAACTTCCAGGCATATTATGGACTCACCGGAACCCTTGGCAGCTACAAGATCGATTCGACGAACGGCTGGTTCAATACAAGCGAAGATGGATATCCCAGTTCCTCCCTGCTCAACTCGATGACCGGCAGAAAATCTTTTCGCTCCTACGGTGCCTTCGGAGGAGTCAATGGAGTCATTCCTTTTTCCGGGGGCGAGTGGCGCTTTTTGGGGACGGAATTTACATACACAAAAGAGTTTGGTCAATACCTCGACTTCCGCCAAAAACTTCCCCAGAATGCCGCCAACCTGGTAGATCAGAGGGATCATTTTTTCACAGCGGGACTTAGTACAGACCTCGTGTTAAGGCGAAGGAGCAATTCGGTAGGCTTCAGGGTTGCGGGCGTGATGGACCTGGCCACATTGAATGTTTATTACCAGGAAGACAATCCAAGAGTGCATCGTTCTTATTATTTCGTGCATACGATTCATTTTGAAAAGAACCGGGTTACGGGATACTTCCAGGGAGTCACGGGCATTTATGCTTTCAGTATCCAGGGCGGAGCGAATATCCGCATCGGGAAATAAATTCGTCTTTACCTTTTTTCCGGATAAAAAGCAAACGAAGAAATATCCCAATCAGGGTTGCGTTTTCCTGAACACCTTAAGCGATCTGTGCCTACAGGTAGTGTTCCCTGATAAAGTTTACATGGTGCAGTTCGTGTCCGGCAAGATGAAACAGCAGTGCGCGTACGGTGGCGCCACTGAATGAGCCGGAGCCATTTCCCCTGGAGTCGAGAGTACTTTCGGGAAGACCGTTGTAAAGGGCGATCGTTCCCCTGCGCACTGCCTCATATTCTTCAAATATGTTGTCGAGCGGGCGGTTGTCGGCCTCAGAGGCCCGGGCATAATCATCCTGATCGAATCCGCTCAGTCCCAGCTTTTCTCCACGGGCAAAGCACAAAGCGCGGTAAGCGAAGATCCGCTCATCATCAATGATGTGCACCAGTACCTCCTTGATGCTCCATTTACCAGGCTGATATCGATATAATAATTTTTCCGGAGGCAGGCCGTAGACAAATGTTTTCGTCGCTTTAAAATTTTCTTCAAGGTGTTGAAGTATGAGACCATCATCCGGCAACCACTTCATGTACATCTCCGCATAGTCTGGGTAGTCTCCCTTTTTTGCTTTGAAGATTGTTTTCATCCATTGCAATTTAACAAATTGTCGAATTACATTTATTATGCTTCAATATGAATCGAGAAAGAGAAAATTCTATAAAGTCTTCCTTTAACTGTATAACGATTCCCATCACTGTCCATCATAGTTTTGTAATATAAAACACACAAAGATGGAAAAAGTACAATTTAAAACCAGCCTTCATTGCTCGGGCTGCGTGGCAAAAATCACCCCTGCACTCAATGCGAAACTTGGTAAGGAAAACTGGAGTGTCGATTTGGAAAGCCCCGGAAAATTGTTAACAATATTAAAAAATGAAATCCTTCCGGATCAGGCTATTGTCAAGTCGATGAATGAGCTTGGTTATCAGGCCGAGAAGATCAGTTGACTAAATTTCCGAGATCTGATTACCGTGGAGCAGATTTTGCATTGACACTGCATTAAACCCATAATCTATTAATTCGTCTATAATTAATTATATACATTCTCCAGGGCATTCTATAACTGTCTCGACACTTATTCAACCTAGCTTTGGACCACAAATGACGCGTATGAAACAGACTGTGATATTTTCGCTGGTTATTGCCGCAATAATGACGCTGCCGACGGTTTCCATAGGTCAGCAACCCAACTCACAGGTTGCTTCCCTGTTGCCTGATTACTACAGGATCAAGGACGCCCTCGTGAAGAATCATGCAGCCGCCGCCGCCGCCGCAGCAGCAGATTTCAGCAGGAGTGCGGAAGCCCTGGCCTTGTCCGACTCTGCGCCAAAACAAAAGAAAACAAGCACCCTCCGTAGTCGGATGATCGATGACGCTATCAGTATAGCAGCCACCCAGAACCTATCAGAACAGAGGTCCTCTTTTCAAAGTCTTTCTCAAAAACTTATCAGTTTAAGCAAAGGAGCAAAATTGCCTCAGCCGGCCTATATTGCCTATTGCCCGATGAAAAAGGCATATTGGCTGTCCCGGGAAAAGGAGATAGAGAATCCTTATTACGGCAGCGAAATGCTTACCTGCGGAAATATCACCGGAACGATCAAATAATTCCGTTTAACATATAAGGCGCGATCCTTCCCGGATCGGCAATAAAGTAACATGAAGACGAAATATTTCTCCATCCTTGCCGCCTGCCTTTTAGCGTCGTTTTTTCTTCGCGCCCAGCACATGAATATGAAGGAAAGCGGCACGCGGGAACCGTTTTTGACAAGAAAAGGAGGCAGGATGATCTATCATCTGTATGTAACCGACACACTGGTAAATTACACTGGTAAGAAGTCCAGGGGTATTGCGATCAACGGCACCATCCCTGCTCCCAAGTTGAATTTCACCGAAGGTGATACCGCGGAAATTCATGTCCATAACCTGATGCATATGGAAACCTCCATTCATTGGCATGGGCTCATCCTGCCAAATGAAATGGATGGGGTACCCTACCTCACTACTCCGCCCGTCAAGGGGAATTCGACATTTGTATATCAATTTCCCATTGTGCAGAATGGAACCTATTGGTATCATTCACATTCGATGTTACAGGAACAGTCTGGCCTTTATGGTGCTTTCATCATTCATAAAAAATTCGCTGATCCAAAACAAAAAGAACATACCGTAGTGCTGAGTGACTGGTCCAATGAAAATCCAAACCAGATCGAGCGCTCGCTCCACAATGCCACCGACTGGTACGCTATCCGCAAGGGTGCCACCCAGGATTACCTGCATGCAATAAAGGAAGGCCGGTTGAAAACAAAGCTGACCAATGAATGGAAACGCATGTTGGCGATGGATGTAAGTGATGTGTATTACGATCTTTTTACGGTCAATGGCAAAGCGCAGGAAGAGGTCAGGGACTTTAAAGCAGGTGACAAAGTCAGGCTGCGCGTAATCAACGGAAGTTCATCAACATATTTCTGGCTGAGGTTCGCGGGTGGAAAGCTCGCGGTAGTAGCCAGCGATGGGAAAGACGTCGCTCCCGTAGTGGTCGACCGCCTGATGGTGGGTGTGTCGGAAACCTATGACCTCGTAGTGACTATCCCGACCGATGGCAGTTATGAATTCAATGCCACTTCTGAAGACAGGACCAGGAGTAGTTCCCTCTGGTTGGGAGAAGGCAAAAAAAGACCCGCCGCACCAATGCCCAAACTAAAATACTTCGCGGGGATGGAGATGATGAACGGGATGATGAATATGGATGGCAGCATGGACGACATGGGGATGAACATGAGTTTGCAACAGATGGATATGAACAGGGTAATGTATCCGGAGATCGCAGACAGCAACCAAAACATCAGGACACTGAATTATTCGATGCTAAGGGCGCCCGAAAAAACTACTTTGCCAGAAGGGCCACTCCGCGAATTGAAGTTCGAGCTCACCGGCAACATGAACCGATATGTGTGGACCGTCAATCACAAAACCATTTCTGAGTCCGACAAGATTCTGATCAAAAGAGGGGAAAACATCAGGATGATCATCACCAACAATTCGATGATGCGTCACCCCATGCACCTGCATGGCCATTTTTTCAGGGTATTAAATGGACAGGGCGCGAATGCCCCACTGAAAACAGTGCTCGATATTATGCCCATGGAAACGGACACCATCGAGTTTCATGCATCTGAGGCGGGAGGTGACTGGTATTTCCATTGCCATATCCTTTATCACATGATGTCGGGCATGGGCAGGATATTTAGTTATGTGAACAATGATTCGGCAGCATCGGCTACCTACAGGCCCAACATGCGAAAGGTGTACAATGACGACCGCAGATTCTATGCTGCGGCACAAATCGGCTTGGAGAGCAATGGAAGCGATGGTGAGATTGCTTTTTCAAATACACGCTGGAGCCTTCAGACCGAATGGCGGTTAGGCCTGAATGACCGCAAAGGATATGAAAGCGAAACGCACATTAGTCGATACCTGGACAGGAACCAGTGGGCGGCGGCCTATCTTGGATTCGACTGGCGCTACAGAAAACACCGCGAAGAAGAGAAGAACCTCTTTGGACAGGCGAATACAAAGGACCAGCGGGGTGTGATTTGCTTCGGATTGCAATATACTTTACCGATGCTGGTGCGCGCAGATGCGCGGGTGGATATGGATGGCAGGCTCCGATTACAACTGGGAAGGGAAGACCTGGCACTCACCAAACGACTACGGCTGAACTTTTATGCCAACACCGACAGGGAATACATGGCGGGTTTAAGATATGTCGTTACGAAGTACATTTCATTGTCTACACATTATGAAACAGACATGGGCTGGGGTGGCGGATTGACTATAACTTATTAGAATCAGGTTCGAGGCTTTGCCCACGGGCTGGCTTGATAAAAATCAACCTAATAAAAATGGGCGCGCTCTCCGGGCACCCATTTTTGAAAATAGATATAGAAAAAAGTATAAAGGCCAGATGGTTCGGCGTCAGGTCATCATGTTGGTGAATCCTGAGGCGCAAGGACGAGTCCATCTTATTGTCGCATTCCCCGATGGTGATGGAAACAGTCTGGTAGGAGCAAAAAAACTCCCCTCAGATCGCTGAGGGGAGTAGCTATAAAAAGTTAATAAAAATTAATCCTGGATCATTTTGGCATTGAATTTTCCTTCAGACACTACGTAAGTCTTGATGTCATCTTCATCATCTGAATAAACCTTGCCTGCGAAAGTTCCTTTCACGTTGGTTGCGGTTCTTTCCGTGATGTGCAATTCGATAGCCATTTTCGACTTATCACTGGTATAAACACTTGCGTAATTAACTCCTAAGTTTTGCGAGGCCAATGGTAGCCTGGATCTTGGTTCCATCATCAGAAAAGACTTTGGTGGTGCTGTAGCCGGTGGCAACTGCATTTTTGCTTGCGAGATATACTGATAAATAATCTTCATCATCAGTGGTAACGGTGCCTGTGATGGTCAGTCCGACCAGGCCATCTGCGGTCTGGTTAACTGCCAGGCAATTGTTGTATGTTTTTGCTGCGCCATCCATTTTGAAAGTCATGGTGGATTCTGCGAGTTCAACTTCCGGTGGGGTAACCACCTCATCTGAAGATTTCTTACAGGAAACAGTAAATGCGAATAGGGAGGCAAGGAGAATTGAAGGAAGAATACGCTTTGCGTGGTTCATAGGGTTTGTTTTTGGATTTTAACGGGTCAACAGAGGGTAAATATATATTTCGCTTTCTGTATTTGCAAGCGCACGGTCCACCTAATTCCTCAAAACGGTGGAACAAACGCCAAAGCGTCTTTTGAAGTCGAACCATAAAAAAAAATGAACATTTCATTGCCTTGACACAATAAATCAGTGCGTTCTCTTTCTGTTTTCATTCTCTTTCTGTTTCTGTTTCTGTTCCTGTTTCTCTTTCTCCTTTTTCTCGTGGCGCGCAAATTGTATGAAGTCAGTCGTTATACTCCCCGGACGGCCGGCGCTGTTCGCAAAAAACTGTATATCAACATATTTATGAATATGCGGCCAAGGGATTCCTAACCTATAATTGTAGAAATGGCGAAGAAAATTAAGGCAACATCCATTGATCAGCAACTACAAAAAGCACCCACGGGTATCAGCGGATTCGATGAAATCACCGGCGGAGGCCTTCCTCTCGGCCGTCCCACACTCGTTTGTGGTGGCGCCGGGGCAGGCAAAACCCTGTTTTCCATTGAATGCATTGTAAGAGGCGCCATGCAATTTGGAGAACCGGGGGTCATCATGGCCTTTGAGGAAAATCCTGAAGACCTCCATACAAATGTGGCTTCTCTGGGATTCGACCTGAAAAAGCTGCAGAAGAACAACCTCCTCAAGATCGACCACGTTCATATCAACCGAAGCGAAATCGAAGAAACCGGCGAATACGATCTGGACGGACTCTTCATCCGGCTGGGGCATGCTATCGACAGTATCGGCGCCAAAAGAGTGATGCTCGACACCATCGAAAACCTTTTCTCCGGATTGATGAATGAAAATGTGCTGCGGACAGAATTGAGAAGACTGTTCACCTGGCTCAAAGACAAAGGCGTTACCGCCATCATCACGGGAGAAAAAGGAGAAGGGACCTTAACGCGATATGGCCTTGAGGAATATGTCTCGGACTGCGTCATCGTCCTTGACCATAGGGTGATCAACCATGTTTCAACCCGTATGCTGAGAGTAGTTAAATACAGAGGTTCACTACACGGCACCAATGAATATCCTTTTCTGATCGATGAAGCAGGCATCTCGGTTTTGCCTGTAACCTCCCTTAGGCTCGATCGCCCAGTTTCCACTCAAAAGATTTCATCCGGCATACCCAGCCTCGATGTAATGCTGGCAGGGAAGGGATTCTTCAGAGGAAGCTCTATTTTAGTTTCCGGAACTGCCGGTACCGGCAAGAGTAGCCTGGCCGGCGCCTTTTGTGCAGCAGCCTGCGAACGAAAGGAAAGAGCACTCTTCTTTGCATTTGAAGAATCTCCGCAACAGATCATCAGGAATATGAAATCGATTGGTATTGGCCTGCAGGAATATGTAGATCAGGGATTATTACAATTCAATGCATCAAGGCCCACTATTTATGGACTGGAAATGCACCTGGTGACCATACACAAGCAAATAAAAAAATTCAAACCGTCGGTCGTTGTGGTTGATCCCATCACCAACCTTATCACTGTGGGCACGATAGGAGAAGTGAAATCCATACTCACCAGGCTGATTGACTTCCTGCAGGCGGAGAACATCACAGTCATGTTCACGGCACTGAACACATATAATACGCAGAACGATCATAATGAAGAAGGAGTCTCTTCCCTCGTCGATTCCTGGCTGATGGTTCGTGACCTCGAATCTAATGGAGAACGCAACCGTGGGTTATATGTGATGAAATCCCGGGGCATGAGACATTCCAACCAGGTAAGGGAGTTTGTGATCACCGACGAGGGTTTGCACCTGGTGCCAGTATATCTGGGTCCGGATGGTGTACTGATCGGTTCAGCCAGAGAGGCACAGCAACTAAGCGATTCGGCCATTGACGAAATGCGTACCCATGCTATTGCATCAAAAGAACGCGAAATCGAACGGAAAAACAGAATGCTGGAAGCCCAGATTTTATCACTTAAGTCAGAATTCGAAACGGTGAAGGAAGAGCTGAACAAGTCGTACCAGGAAGAAGATCTCCGCAAACAAATTATGGAGAGGAACAGGAGGCGACTTGCTGACAAAAGATCAAACATTACAGATGATGGCAACAAAAACAAAAAATAAGAAAGAAACTATAGCCCGTAAAGGGAGGAAATCACCCCATCCGAAATGGGAGCTCAGGTTATATATCGCGGGAAATACGCCCAAGTCACTGGCGGCCCTAACTAACCTGAAGCAATATTGTGAAACGCACCTGGCAGGTGAGTATTCTCTTGAGGTGATTGACCTGCTATTACACCCTCAGCTCGCCGCTGGCGACCAGATTCTGGCGATTCCAACCCTGGTTCGAAAAGTTCCTGTACCGATACGAAAGATCATCGGCGACCTGTCAAATGAGGAAAAAGTGCTAGTCGGCCTGAATCTGAAGCCAATAAAATGAATGCATGATAAACAAACCGGTCACCCATCAACCGAAAACGCAAAAAAGCACAGCAAGGGCATATGTTCTGCGTTTGTTCATCGCTGGTAGCTCGCCTAATTCTCTTAGGGCAGTGACTAATATCAAACAAATCTGCGAAATTCATCTGCCGGGAGAGTTCAAACTTGAGATCATCGATGTATACCAGCAGGCAGACCTTGCAAAAAAGGAACAATTGATAGCTCTGCCGCTATTAATAAAAAAAATGCCGTTGCCTGAGCGAAGGCTGATTGGCGACTTGTCTGAAACAGCTAAAGTATTAAGTGCACTTGGTTTATAAAAAATGACAGCTATGAAGTCAAAACCGTCTTATGAAGCACTGCAGTCGGAACTTGTCGAGGTGAAGCATCAGCTTTTTGAGGCCCACGAGATCATAGAAGCGATCAGAACCGGCCAGGTGGATGCCCTGGTGGTTGAACAGGAAGACCAGCATCAACTTTATACGCTCAAGAGCGCTGACCTCGCATATCGCGTGTTCATTGAAAAGATGACGGAGGGTGCCATCACCCTGGGAAAGGATGGCACCATACTCTATTGCAATTCCCAGTTTGCGAGGTTGGTAAAAAAGCCCATCTCAGGCATCATCGGATCATCATTGTCGGATTATATTACGGAAAACTGCCAGGAAGAATACACTAAGCTACTCAATCAGTCATTCCAGGGTGAAGGGAAGGGTGAAGTGGAATTTTTTGGGGTGGACGAGCCGATCCCTGTCCTGATCTCCATGGCAAAGCTGGAGATAGAAGAAACCGTTATTTTGAGTGTCATCATCACAGATCTCAGTCAGCAAAAAATGACGGAACGTCAACTGGCACTCAACAACTACCAGCTGGCGGTTAGTAATACCGACCTTCAGCAATTCGCTTCCGTCGCCTCACACGATTTGCAGGAACCACTGCGTAAGATCCAGATTTTTTCTACTTTTCTTAAAGAAGAGGAATTGACCCATCTAACGGGCAAGGCAAAGAATTATCTCGACAAGATCATATTTTCCGCGGCGAGGATGAAGGCGCTGATTGTTGACATTCTGCAATATTCCAGACTGTCCTACACACAACATATCGACGACCAGTTTGCACTGCAGGAACTGATAGAGGAATTGACTAGAAGATTTCGAACTGGCTATTCAGGAAAAAAATGTCAAAGTTGAAATGAATCTGAGGCAGCTACCCCTTATCGAGGCCAACCAGGGTCAAATGCGCCAGGCACTGCAGAATATCATCTCGAATGCGATAAAATTCTCAAGACCCGAAGGCCAACCTCGGATAGTAATTAGCGGAGAACGGGTGAATCGAATTGGATGAGGGCATACCCGATCCCGAAGGACCCTTTTGCCGAATTACCATCAGCGACAATGGGATTGGATTTGATCAACTATATGCAGAGAATATCTTTGCACTTTTTGAGCGCCTGCATACAAAGAATGACTACGAGGGCACAGGAATGGGCATGGCAATAACCAAAAAAATCATCGAGAAACATAATGGAAACATAAAAGCGATGAGTGAAAACGGACAAGGTGCTACATTTAGCATTAATTTACCAATCAGACAAAATATCTAATGTTTTCATATGAGTGTCCCCAGGCGATTAATGGTTGCTGAAGATGATCTGGACGATCAGGAATTGATGAAGTTTTTTTTGGCGGACCGATCAGATATTCAGTTGTTGAATTTTGCTAAAGATGGGGTTCAGCTCTGGGAATCACTTGAATTGATTCCGGAAGGAAAGCAGTTGCCCGACTTGATCATCCTCGATCAGAACATGCCGAGGCAGAATGGAATTCAAACCTTGCAGGCGCTAAAATCATCCAAGCGCTATAATAACATACCGGTGGTAATCTATTCGACCTATGCTGATGAAATGCTCATCAGCAAGGCCGTTGAATCCGGGGCTACCCTGATTCTTACCAAACCCCTGAACAGACCGGGGTATCACGAAATGATCGATGCCATTTTTCAGGCGATCAGAAGCAGTTGAGAAACAGAAAGAGAAACAGAAACAGAAACAGGAACAGAAACAGAAACAGAAAGAGGCTTCCCCCGCCGACCTCGTTCGCCGCAGCCGCCAATGGCGGCGAAGGTGGAAGCCCTTGGCAAGGCGGGAAGGAGAAAGAGGAAACAAGACGGTGCCGTATCTTAAATTTGCTCTTTTCAGATCAACTACCGGGATGTCGAAACCAGTTCAATGCATTGACATCAGCATTCATCTTTACTAACATAAGCTCCCATTTAGAGCCTCAAAGTTATTTGGAGCGAGCGTAGATAAATCGGTCGTTTTCGTTACGGGCGAGGTCTTTGGGGATCACCCGAAAATAGCGGTTGATCTGTTGGTCCAATGAATGCAGTCCGCGATCTGATGTGCGGATATCGAACCAGATGATTTATAGATTAGCTCGAATAATTGCATTTTCGTTGGATCAGTTTACGACGGCATGTTGCCCAACATCTTGTTTGTAAGATGTTCTGTGAATGAAGGAAAATTTTGAAGGCCCCCCGGCCCCACGCCGCGGATTCAGTGTTTAATATTCGCCTTTGACATTGTTCATATTCGATATTTTCCATACAAGATATACATTAGGTTAATTTAAAAAACCAGCGAAAAAGGGCGACAAGTTTGGATTCAGTGTAGTATAACTACGTAATAGAAAACGGTGAAGTACATTTGTTTTCGAATACGGTTGACCGCCATCAATTTATTCGTTCTAACGATCAAGAACAACGAATTTTTTGGGCGGAGCCCAGCAGGCTAAAAAAGGCAGATTTAGTTCCTCACTGTTGATTTAAAACGCTACATTGTACGTCCCTGCATTTTCGTAATCCTCGAACTATAGAATATAGAGTTGTTAGATACTTCAATGGCGGCGGGATATTTTAGACATTTTGAAGGAAATCCGTAACAATAGCACAGTAATTGTTGCATTATTTATTTACTGAACAGGATTCAAATCTGACTTGAACTCAGGTTTGAACATCATCGGTACCCAGCAGATTCTTCCTGTTCATCGATTATACATATTTTTTATCATGAAGACCAAAGCAGTTAAGTCCAATAAGGACAAGGTGAAAATCCTGTCCTCCAATCTTTTTCCTGTAGTTGGTGTCGGGGCATCTGCAGGGGGTTTAGATGCTTTCAAACAGTTACTGAAAGCTGTTCCTGAAAATTCGGGAATGGCATATATACTAGTGCAGCATTTGGATCCCGCACACGACAGCATATTGGCAGAAATACTGCAAAAGTTCACCAGGATCCCGGTACAGGAAATAACAAATAATATACAGGTGGAGGCCGATCATATCTATATCATTCCTTCCAACAAGTTACTTACCGCAACAGATGGTGTTCTCCAGCTGAGTGCCCGTCTTCCCAAATCTCAAAGAAACCTGCCAATCGACGTTTTCTTTACGTCATTAGCGGAAGTTCATCAGAATCATGCCATCGGCATTGTATTGTCGGGAACCGCTTCGGACGGAACATTGGGATTGAAAGCGATCAAAGAACATGGAGGCATTACATTTGCTCAGACTCAGGAGTCCGCCGCATATGATGGCATGCCACAAAGCGCGATTGAAGCGGGAGTGGTCGATTTCATCCTGTCTCCAGACCGAATTCCGCAAAAGTTATTGGAGGTGCATAAAACGTTCAACCATGTCCCTGGGAATGGCACAGACGGTACAATAGACAATCAGGATGAAATATTCCGCCAGATCATTTCCATACTTCGAATCAGGCGTGGGGTCGATTTCACTTACTACAAACAGACGACCATACGACGCAGGATCACCCGAAGAATGGCATTGTCTATGAAGTCCGACCTCGGCGAATATGTTGATTATCTCAAAGACAATGATTCAGAACAGGATATTTTATTTCAGGACCTGCTTATACCCGTAACGCAATTCATCCGGGATCCCAAAGTTTTCGAAACACTTGCAGAAACGGTGTTCCCCGCACTTATGAAGGACAGGCGGGGTAATGATCCCCTGCGTGTCTGGGTCCCAGGCTGTTCGACCGGAGAGGAAGCGTATTCTATAATGATGAGTTTCCAGGAATATCTGGGTGATAAGGCTTCAACGGTAAAGATGCAGATATTCGCAACAGACATATCTGAACTGTCCATACAAAAGGCAAGAACAGGGCAATATTCCAAAAGTGAAACGGCGAGCCTTTCCTCTGCCCGGCTTCAACAATTTTTTACGAAAATCGATGGGGCCTACAGACTCAATAAAAACCTCAGAGACTGTTGTGTATTTGCGTGCCACAACTATCTGAAAGATCCTCCATTTGCGAAAATAGACCTGATCAGCTGCCGTAATTCGTTGATTTACCTGGAGCCATTTTTGCAAAAAAAGGCACTCACCACTTTTCATTATGCATTGAAGGAAAAAGGTTTTTTATTACTGGGAAAATCCGAGACTACGGCACAGGCGATGGACCTCTATAATACTTTTGACAAGTCAAATAAGCTTTACACGAGGAAACTCGTGAAGGGAAGTTTCCTGCATGTATTGGGCGATCGTACCAGCCCAGTTTTGAGAAATGGCCAGCAAATTATAGTGGCCCCCGAAATTAATAAGGACGATTTTCAGAAAAGCGGTGACGAGTTGTTGTTATCCAGGTTTGTTCCACCTGCGGTAATTGTAAATGACCTCATGGATATTGTGCAGGTACGGGGAGCAACCGGTCCATGGCTGGAATTTTCACCAGGCACACCGAGCCTGAATGTGCTGAAAATGGCACGCGAAGGGCTGGCATTCGAGTTGCGGAATGCCCTTCATAAAGCCAAAAAGCAAAAAACTTCTGTAATCAAGACCAATATTACCGTAAAGTACGCGGGCAACGAACAGCAGGTGACTATTGAGGTTATTCCGCTTCCACATACTATCGAACTGTATTTTTTGATACTTTTTAAGGACGATGTAACTGTACCGGAACCAAAAATTGTTAAACCTTTCGGGAAAGCGAAAATAGAACGTTTTGATATTAAGCTCAGTCAGGCGCTGTCGCGTAATCAACATCTTCAGAAGGAACTGGCCCAGGTTCGGGAAGATATGAAGACTCTTACCGAAGACCAGGAGGCGGCAAATGAGGAATTACAGAGTGCCAACGAAGAATTGTTGTCGGGAAGTGAAGAGCTCCAAAGCCTGAATGAAGAATTGGAGACTTCAAAAGAAGAGGTGCAGACAAGTAATGAGGAACTGGTCATTGTAAACCAGGAGCTTTATGACAGAAATGAGCAATTGAATGCTTCCCGGTTATTTGCGGAATCGGTTGTCAGTACCATCCGTGAACCTCTGATTGTACTTAACAAGGAGCTAAAAGTAAAAAGCGCTAACAAATCGTTCTACGAGAGATTTCACGCTACTCCGGAAGGCACCGTGGGCAAAATATTGTTCGATGTAGGCAAAAAACAATGGAACATAGCCGGACTGCGCGGAATGCTGGAAAAAGTGCTGCCACGTCAAACGAGTATTGAGGATTTTGAAGTAACGCACGATTTTGCTGGCTTGGGTAAACGCACCATGTTGTTCTATGCGACCCGGATCATGACCGAGCACCTGGATGAACAGTCGATACTGATGGCAATCGAAGATGTGACGGACAAAAGGAAAGTAGAAATGGAAACGAAACTATTCGAAGAAACACTGGAGCAAAAAATACTTGAAAGGACATTTGAATTAGAGGAAGTACACAATGACCTGCAGCTAACAAATGAAAACCTGGAACAGTTTGCTTACATCGCTTCTCATGATCTACAGGAACCCCTGAGAAAAATCAGGACATTTTCGGCTATTCTGCGGGACAGGCACCTCCCGGACCTGCCGGAACCGGTTCAGGAGCTGTTGGCGAAGATCAACAGTTCATCGGAACGAATGTCGTCCCTGATAAGCGAATTGCTGACTTTCTCGACGGTATTGCACTCTGACGCGGTATTCAAACGAACAGATTTAGATGAAATGTTGAGCAAAGTGCTCATTGATTTCGACCTGCTCATTAACGAAAAGAAGGTGGTAATTCACCGCAATCCCCTCCCATTAATTGATGCCATCCCTTTTCAAATAAATCAGCTGTTTTATCAACTGGTAGGTAACGCCATCAAGTTTTCGAAGGAATCGACCCCGCCAGTATTAAAGATCGGTTCCAGGATACTGAGCGTGGGAGAAGAAGTAGATATCCATGGAATGAATCCCAAGTTTTCGTATTGTGAGATCAGCATCAAGGACAACGGCATCGGCTTTCAGCAAAAGTTTGCCGACCAGATATTCTTAGTCTTTCACCGCCTGCATAATCACTCGAAATATTCGGGAACCGGAATTGGCCTGGCATTGTGTAAGACAATAGTCGCAAACCATCATGGGCATATCAGCGTGGTTTCAAAAGAAAAAAAGGGCACCGAGTTTAAAATACTTTTGCCTCTCACGCGATAATCCCAAAATGAGCGCTTAATACTAGCATTATGAATAGAAGTTCAAGCTGCCAGGAACAGAATCTCGACAAGGGTACCGGACCCTTTGAACTGGCAAAGGATGCAAAAATCAATTCCGGAAACACGGACGGCAGCATGCCGTGGCCCGAGGCCCCATCCCAGGTACCACCAACCGATTACCTATTCAGGCTGGACAATACAGACAGTTACCGATGCCTGGTGGAAAATGGTGCTGACCTCGTAAGCATCATCGACCAGAATGGAAACTACCTCTATGTTGCCAACAACTCCAAAGCATTGCTCGGATATGATTCAACCTATTTTATTGGAAAGAATGCCTTTGATTTCATCCATCCGGAGGACGCGGTTGCCATGCAGCAGAAACTTGGATCTTTCGGCGAAGAAAGGGTTGTGGACTTTGTCCCTTTCCGGTTTCTCGCCGCGAGTGGTGAATGGCGCTGGATTGAAAGCAGACTGACTAATCTGTTGGATAACCCGGCGATCCATGGAATGGTGATCAACTCAAGGGACATCACGGATAAAGTGGAACTACAGGAACAACTAAAGGAAGCAAGGGCCCACAGGGAACGTGAGATTACGCGCGCGGTAATATTTGCTCAGGAGAAGGAAAGACAGGGGATTGGTGCCGAACTGCACGACAATGTGAATCAACTTCTGGCCTCCGCAAAATTATATTTGGACGTCATGCGGACTGATGGCGCAGAATGTGAGTCCTGCATACCCAAATGCACCGCCTCCATTGATTCGGCGATCCAAGAGATCCGAAAATTATCCCGGAAACTGGTAGGGCCAAAAGACCAGGGTCTGGGTTTGGAGGAAGCAGTGAGAGAACTGATGGCTTCTTTTGCCGTTAATGCACGTGTTCACTATCATTATCATTCTGTTGATCTTTCCCTTTGCCCAATAACAGAAGAAACCGAGCTCGTGGTCTACCGTATCGTGCAGGAGCAGTTCACGAATATATCCAGACATGCAAACGCCACTGAAGTCGACATTTCACTGAAAGGCAGTCCGAATGAGTTGCAGATCACAATAAGCGACAATGGACAAGGTTTTGAAGCAGATGGAAGAAAAGAGGGAATTGGCATTTCGAACATGCGGAACAGGGCGCATGCGGCACATGGAACGCTCCAGGTGACCAGCAGTCCCGGGCATGGCTGCCTGCTGCATGGCGTTTTCAAGGTGGTCCAGGACTCGGAAGATACCAAACCCGCCCGTATCGTAGACATACACTCCACTAAATAATACAGACTTGAAAATATCCTAAAGTCTGACGACAAGGGAACGACCAAGAATGTGCCCGTGTAATCGCCTTCGCACTCTGCGGTTTTCTTCGTGCGTTTACGTGAAATCTATTGCGTTTTTTTTCGCCTTTGCGTGAAATTTGTTTCAGGTCTTTTTTGCGACCTTGCATGAAACCTGACCGGCGCTTATGCCTTCGAAACCCACGCTCAACGAAGACCAGAAAGAAGTATTCAAAATCATCCAAAGATTTCTGGATTCAGCAGCCGATACCCTGGTACTGAAAGGGAATGCGGGCACCGGCAAGACCTTCCTGATGCAATATGTTGGGAAGTGGCTGAATGAACAGAAACATCCCTTTTCCATGCTCGCTTCAACCGGCAGGGCGGCTGCGATCCTTCGGGGTAAAACAGGATTCTCTGCCAAAACCGTCCACAGCGAACTTTATAATTTCACCAGGGTGGAAGGCGCCGACGACGAGATCTCCGATGATGCGACGGTCGACAAATATGGCCAGATGACCATGCAGTTTTCCCTGCGAAAGCCCGACGAAGAGAAATGCCTGTACATAGTGGATGAATCCTCTATGCTCTCCAGTGAGTTCTCGGAAAATGATGCGATGCTCTCATTTGGATCGGGAATCCTGATGAGCGACCTATTCGAATCGGTGGGGAACAACAAGATCCTTTTTGTCGGCGATCCCTGTCAGCTGCCGCCGGTAGGACAAACATTCAGCCCCGCCCTCGACATGGATTGGCTGGCCACCGAAAAAAGAATAGCGATCGCCGCCACGTTAACCAAGATCGAAAGGAACGAACCTAATAATGACATCCTGTTGTTGGCCAACAGTCTGCGCGACATGTCCCTGCAAAATGAATGGGACCGGTTTCCAAGAATCCCTGCGAAGAACAGGAACAACGTAACCCTGCATTCTGATGATGAGGATCTGCTGAAAGATTATTTGCACTCGTACAGGGAGTATGGCGTTTTGCGGACCATTGCCATTGCAAGGTCAAACCAAATGGTGAACGCCATCAACATACAAACGCGCGCTGTATTGCATGGTACTGCAGATCTGCCGCTTCAAACTAACGATGTATTACTGGTGGTGCAGAACAATTACTCGGTGCCCCTGACAAACGGAGATTTTGTTATGGTCAGCAGCATGGGCGCCATCAGCCTCCATCTTGGTATGCACTTCCTCGAGGTCAAGGTCAAATCTATGATTTCAGATGATGAATTTGAAATGCTCGTGTCTCTGGACATTCTCTATGGCGGCGAGTCAAATTTTTCGAGGGAGCAGCAACGCATGCTGATGATCGATTTCAGTAAACGGATGAACAAAAAAAATATCCGTGGCAATTCTGAGGCCTTCAAGGAAAAGATGCGTACCGATCCATATCTGAATTGTCTGAAAGTGAAATATGGCTATGCCGTCACCTGCCACAAGGCACAGGGTGGCGAATGGGATTTTGTGTACCTGTTTCTTGACAAAAAAATCTATGGCATGCCCAAACCTGAATTTTTTCGATGGCTGTATACTGCGGTTACCCGAACAAGGAAACAATTGCATCTTGCGAAGGGTTGGTGGATCGCATAATCTTTAATTTTACTTTGCGCTTTCTTTGCTTACTTGCGTGGATTCCTTCGACAAAGCGCCGTGCCCGCATACTTAATTCAAATTCAACTGATAACCAATAATCTCCATCATGAACAGTTCACTCACGGCAGAACAGATAGCTAAATACCAAAAGGATGGCTATCTGCTGGTGGAAAATTTTCTTAGTCCCGGGGAATTAGACTTCTGGCGAAAGGCCGTTACGGAAGCTATCGAAGAAAGAGGAGGAAGAAAACTACCTTATGGTGATTTAAAGTTGGGCGACGACGATGGCATCAATAAGGACAGCGACTACTATGGAAAAGTATTCGACCAGATGCTCAACCTCTGGCAGACAAATGAAAAAGTCAAAAAAATCATGGTCGATCAGGAATTGGGAAAGATGGTGGCCACCCTCGCCGGATGGACAGGCACCCGCATCTGGCACGACCAGGCCCTGATCAAGCGACCCTGGGCCAATCCTACTTCCTGGCACCTTGATACACCATTCTGGTCATTCAGCGACAGACGCGCCTTGTCTATCTGGGTAGCGCTGGACGATGCAACCTATGAGAATGGCTGCCTCTATTTCTTACCTGGTTCTTTTCACAGTACTACTTTTGAGAACCCGGGCATCGGTAAAAACATGGATGCCATCTTCGAGTTTTACCCACAGTTCAGGGATTCAAAGTCAGTGGCGGTTCCCATGAAAGCCGGCAGCTGTTCCTTTCATAATGGATTGACCATCCACGGAGCAGGAGCTAACATGACCAACGGATACAGGCGCGCCATGACCTGCGCGTTTATGCCCGATGGGGCAGCCTTCAACGGCATTAAGAATATCCTCACCGATGAACAGGTGGCGAAACTAAAAGTTGGAGACCTTTTGAATGACGATGTGCAGAATCCCTTAATTTACCAGGCATCCTGAAATTGTTTGATCTATGGTTAATACGCAAAGGCTTTCATTTTTATTAGTTTCTGTGTTAACTATCGTGTGCGTCGGCAATGCCCAGCGCCAGAATATTCAAAATGACGCAAATAGTAAGCAGGCAATAATCAGCAATCAGAAAATCAAAATCACCCTCGACTACAAGAACAAAGCGAGGGTCGCTTTGCTGGCAGTCAACGGTGAGCAGGTACTGGATGAGGACAGTGGTATTTACTCCAAGATCAATACAAAGGATGCGGCCTATTCCAGTTTGCATCTATCAACTGCTCCCGTGCTGAAGGTGTCCGGCAACACGGCAACCCTGACCGGCATCACTTATGGCGATGATGAACTCACCATAACAGAAACATGGAAGTTTACGGTGACCGATGCGGATCTCAATTTCGACATTCAACGAAACCTGTCGAAAAACATCGTCGCCGACCAGGTAGCACTGCCCGCTTTTATGTTCAGGAAGATCAATACCTGGGAAGGTGCCTATCAGGGCTATGGCGGACTTGCCTGGTTTTACCTCTTTAATAAAAAACTGGACACCTACGGAGTGCACACAGATGTCTCGCAATTCTGGAACAGTAAAACCGGCAATGGTTTAGAAATAAGGATAGACGCACCTGGCAGGGAAGTGGCGATGACGTACAGCCGCACAGCCCAGGACGCGCTGAGTTACAACATCGCGGTGTCGCCGGATGAAATGATTCCCCGATTTGATTCAGGCACACAGCGCAGGCGCTACATCCGCGACCGTACCGATGTTTGGGCGCCATTTGAAATGAAAGCAGGAAGCAGCAAACAAAGTATCAGACTTGCTTATTTTGATTTCCACAAAGAGTTTGGACGCGGAAAATTTACGGGCATCAACCAGGACCAGGTCAGCGCGGTGCTGAATACTATCGCGAGGATCGGCGTGATCGACAATAAACATTTTGGCGGCAACAGCTGGCATACTCCATATGGGCCGATCTGTCTGCACGAACAATACATTGCCCAGTTTGGCCTCGCGATCAATGACAGTAATTATTTAAACGGATACCAGGATTGCCTGGACTTTTACCGCGACAATGCCATCAAACCAGATGGCAGGGTATGGCCGCGCTGGGCATATTCCAACGAAGACATGATGCCGGGCGAAGTGACCGATAAGGGTTTTTATGAGGCCCAATGGGGCTATCTGCTTGACGCCAACCCCGACCTGGTAACCAATGTGGTGGAATTGTACGACCAGACCGGAAACAAGGCATGGCTGAAAACGCATAAGGCCTCCTGTGAGAAGGCGCTTGACTGGCTACTAAAAAGAGATAGCAACAGTAACGGACTGGTGGAGATGATCACCGACAGCCATAAACAAAAAAGAGGCAGCGACTGGATCGACATCATCTGGGCCGCCTATGAAAACGCGTTTGTCAATGCCAAGCTCTATCATGCGCTGACCCTGTGGGCGGATGTGGAGAAACAACTCGGGGATGGCGCCAAAGAAAAACTGTATGCGGGTTTTGCGGCAAAACTGAAAGCAAGTTTCAACAAACCAGTCGGTGAAGGAGGTTTTTGGGACGAAGAGAACAAATGCTATATCCACTGGCGCGACAAAGATGGATCCATCCACGGCAGAAACATGGTTACACCTGTAAACTTCATGGCCATCGGCTATGGGATCTGTGAAGATTCAAATCGTACTAAAACTATACTGGACCGGATTGAATCACAGATGCAGAAAGAAAACCTTTTCTTTTGGCCGCTTTGCATGTATACGTATAAGGAAGGCGAGGGCAACGACTGGCAGTTTCCTTTTCCCAATTATGAAAATGGTGACCTGTTTTTATCCTGGGGCGCGATGGGTGTGAAGGCCTATGCTGCCTACAAGCCGGAACTTGCTGTGAAATACATTAAGAATGTACTGACGCAGTATGCAAAGGATGGTCTTGCCTTCCAGCGCTATGGCCGGGTGAAACAGGATGGGTTGGGTGATGATATTCTGTCCGGCAACTGCAGTTCAGTTGTTGGACTTTACCAGGGGGTCTATGGCATTAATCCCAGGCACAATCGCTTTTATCTGGATCCGCACATCACGCCCGAACTCGCCGGTACAAAAGTGAATTACCAGTTCAGGGGCCAGATCCTTGTCGATCGATCTGGACCTGAACCGGTATGCTGTCTCAAATGGTCAGTTCAAGATCACTGCTGCGCGGGATTTTGGCTTCTATGCAACTACTAACAGCTGCTCGTTTTTCCACGGAGGCAGTGATCGTGCCGCCATCGAAGTGAAGGCTACTCCAAAAACCAGACTGGCGATGACCGTTAAACATTATGATGAAAAGAACGTAGCGTGGATGCAAATATCATCGGCTTCCTCTTCAACTCCAATCACCTGCCAGGTCCACGGCCTTAAACCTGACCATGAGTACGGGGTGATGGTGAACGGGCGATTATTGAAGCGCGTCAAAACCAATCACGGGGGCAGCCTGACCTTTAATCATAAAACGAGTAGGCAGGAAGACGAGATAGTGATCGAAAGTCGATAGAATTTTTTTGAATTTAGATCAATTGGATATTCATCCTTTGCTCAATCGTTTAAGTTCCCAATGGTCAACCACCGGTCATATTTCCGTTTTGGCATTGCTTTAAAAAGTTTTGTTAGTCTGCTAAATCCCGGATAATCAGCACCAATGCTGGTTCTGAGGCTTTCCTTATTCCTGTTTCACCGGCTCTGATTTACGAAAGTCATCAAAAAAAAATAACGTTTGAATATGTTAAATGTTCTAACATTGTGACATATTAGAACCTGAAGCGAAATCGTTTGTTCTAATTGACCCCGAAGACCTAACCAAGGCTGTAGATCAGGACCCCCGCCCTGAACGTTTAAAAAAAACGAACTGCTATGTCGAGTTTATGCCGATGTCCGGGACAAAACTGTCTGCAACATTCTACGCGTTATCAGGCGCCTTCCAAACCTCCTTAATGACTTCGCATACCCGTTTCCCAACCGGAACCGGTGATTATCCATTTTCAATATTGCCGTTAAAAAAACTACCTACGATTATGTTAAGAAATTTAATCATCACCATTTTTTCGTCCTTCCTTGCCGTGGCGGCAATGGCCCAGCAAACGGTCACCGGAAGAGTAACGAATTCGAGGGACAATACTCCGCTGTCAAATGTGAGCGTGACCGTCCTCGGCACTTCCCAGGGTACCACAACCGATACCATGGGCAATTTCAGAGTCAATGTGCCTGGTAACAAGGCGAGGCTCACATTTTCCTACACTGGTTTCACACCACAAACCGTGTCGGTGAATGGCCAGAATGCTGTTACCATCTCACTCGCCGAAATTTCCAACACATTGAACGATGTGGTGGTGATCGGTTATGGTACTGCACGCAAGTCGGAACTAACCGGAGCTGTGGCATCCATAAAAGCGGAACAGATTACCGACAGACCTGTGGTCAACATCACCCAGGCGCTCCAGGGCAAGATTGCCGGTGTGGAAGTGAACATCAACTCCAATGCACCCGGTTATGGCGCGAAAGTGCGCGTGCGTGGTATTGGTTCCATCAACTCCAGTCTCGATCCCACTTATGTAGTGGACGGTGTAATTGGCGTTGACGTGAATACGATCAACCCCGCAGATGTAGCCTCCCTTGAAGTACTGAAGGATGCGGCTGCTACTTCTATCTTTGGTGCGCGGGGTGCCAACGGGGTCATCATCGTCACAACCAAACGCGGTATTCGCAACCAGACCAGGCTGAGTTATGATGCCAATGTGAATGTGGTTGAACTTACCCGTCACCTGCCAACGTTAAATGCACAGGAGTTTGTTGACATCTACAACCAGTCTTATGCCAATGGCAAAAACTTCGATCCGGGTGGGGTTGAACAGGTACCCCCAGTGCAGCTGAATCATGCAAGCCTGCCACTTCTATTTGATGAGAACGACCGGCCGCTCTACAATACTAATTGGGAGGACCAAGTTTACAAGTCTGCCGTTTCCCATAGCCATAACCTGAACTTGCAGGGCGGCAGTGACAAATCTCTTTACAGTCTTAGTGCTGGCTACCAGGATCAAAATGGTTTGATGATCAACTCCTGGTTCAAGAGATATAACGCCAGGTTTACCATGGACAATGATGTGACCAACTGGCTGAAGATAGGTGGTGCGGTAAATATCATCAAGAGCACTCAGCGTGTGGTTTCGGATGCCAACGGTGCATTGAATGTGCCACGCATGGTTTCTGAAGAAGTGCCCATCGTACCGGTGAAGTATCCCGATGGTACCTGGGCCGGTAACTTCGACATCGCCGGTCTTGAAGGCGGCCCCAACCCGGTTCATATTTCCCAGAATCGCTACACGCTCAACAACCTTACAGCAGGATTGGGCAACGTATACCTTGACTTCATTTTCAGCAAGGAACTCGATTTTAAAACCGACTTCGGTTTTACTACTGCCAACTATAACAGTAATTTTTATTCTGCTACAGACCTCCCTCACCTTTCACAGGACCAGGGTGGCGTTGCGAATATCCGGAACAACCTGTTCAACTATTGGCAGACAGAAAACTACCTGACATGGAAACACAAGTTGGGATCAGGTTCCCAGATCACCGCGTTGGCGGGTGCCTCATGGCAAAAACAGGTAAGTCAAAACTCCTTTGTGGAAGCGCAGAATTTTACGGATGACCTCCTGCAGTATAATTACCTGCAGGCCGGTGCCCTGAAGAGCCAGGCGCAGAGCGGTTTTGGACAGAGCACACTGAACTCTTACTATGCGCGTATTCTGTACGACCTGAATGGCAAATTCAATTTCACGGCTTCAGGCCGTTACGATGGTTCCTCGAGGCTCGGTTCAAACCAGAAGTACGACTTCTTCCCTGCGGTAGGTGCGGCATGGCGGCTGTCTGAGGAAGACTTCCTGAAAAGCAGCGAACTTTTCAGCAATGTGAAATTGCGTGCGAGTTATGGTGCCGTGGGTAACCAGGAGATTGGTAACTACCAGTCGCTGGCACAAATCCAGCCTGGCACTACAGCCATTGGCGGCGCACTCAACACTATTTTCTTTCCTCAGTATGTGGGCAATCCCAACCTGAAGTGGGAAAAATCATGGCAGGCTGATGCTGGTCTGGAATTCAGTTTGTTTAATGGACGCATCAGCGCCGAAATTGATTACTACAACCGTGTTACAAAGGATCTGCTGTTGCAGGCACCAATCGCCTGGTCGAATGGACAGAGCAACTCGAACGTAACAAGTAACGTGGGTAAGGTGCGCAACGCAGGTATTGAAGTGGGAATAAACACAGTGAATATCAAGACTTCCAACTTTACCTGGACATCTACCCTGCTGTTTGCTTCAAACAAGAATACCGTGCTGGCTCTGAACGAAGGCAACGCGGATATTTTTCCGGGTCCCAACTTTCTCGGTCAGAACTATGTGATCCGCGTAGGCGAGCCGCTGGGTTCATTCTACGGAATGACGCGTACAGGTACCTATAGCGATAAAGAAGCCGCCGAAGCTGCTGAACATGGTTTACATGTGGGTGACCGCAAGTACATCTATAATGAAGACGGAAGCAACTACTACAGCATCATCGGCAGGGCCTATCCGAAGTGGACAGGAACATTTAACAGTAAGTTCATTCTGAGCAATTTCGACTTCGAGTTCGACATCCGCTTTGTGCAGGGTGTGAACGTGGGCGCCAACTACAAGCACTCTGTCGAAGACAGGCAGACGATTTCGAACAGTCTTACTACCGTGCTGAATGGCTGGAGACCCGACAATCAGAATACGATGATCTCGCAGGTTCGCAATTACAAGTATGCGCAGGATTCGCATTTCGACACATGGTGGGTGGAAGACGGATCCTTCATCCGCGGTTCGAACTTCATCCTCGGATATAATTTCGGGAAGAATTTGGTGAATCGGGTGAGGGCCAACAAGGCAAGGCTCTATGTAAGCGTTCAGAACCTGTTTGTGATCACCGACTACAGCGGATATGATCCTGAGGTGGACACCTTCATGTCTGGTTATGGTCAGAACACGAACTTCTCGCAGAATCTGGACTTCTTCTCCTATCCGAGACCAAGGACCTGGAACGTTGGACTGAACGTCACATTTTAATCATCCGCGGAAAATCTAAAAAACAAACACATGAAATCATTAAAATATACAGCGCTGGCCCTGATGATCCTGGGAAGCTCCTGCACAAAATTCCTGGAGGAAGATCCCAAGACCTTCCTGACGCCGGAAACGGTGGCGACCAGTCTGAAGGATGCGCGCGCCTTTGCCGATGCACCATACGAAAGACTGCATGGCCTGCTCAACGGGCAGGACGGATCCTACGGTGGCAACACGTATAACCTGTTGGAATTCCTTACGGGCAAGGCCAACTCGGATCTCGGTCAGACCGGTTACGTGAATTATCAGACCCTCACATACGGTCCCACTTCGTTCTATGTAGACACCTGGTGGCGGCAGATGTACCAGGGCATTGGTGCGGCTAACCTCGCACTGAATTCGATTCCTAAGATCGAAGCACCGGGCCTGTCGGAAGACGTGCGCAACAACATGCTCGCTGAAGCGCACACACTAAGGGCATTGTTTTATTTCGACCTTGTACGACTCTATGGAGCGGTGCCGATGGTAACCGGCGTGGTGGCTAATCTTGACAGTATCAAACCAGCACGTACCGATGCCAAGGCCATTTACGATCAGATAATCATTCCTGATCTGCTCGTCGCTGAGGCTTCGAGCCTGCCCTGGTCGGATCCTTCTGGTCGCGTAGGCATGGGAGCAGTGAAATCGTTGCTCGCCGATGTGTACCTGACCTATGCCGGTCAGGCCATTAATGGAGGCGAAGCGGCGTATGCAGAATCTGCCAAGCGTTCACTTGAAGTAGTTGAAGATGGCGGATTTACGCTGTTTGATGAGTACAACGACATGATCGACCCGGCAAATAAGAATACCGGGGAATTCATCTGGCAAAGCCAGTATGCGGCTTCTCAGAACGTGAACAACCCGCTGACTGCACTGACCATCCCCAACTTCTCCGGCATTTCGAAGTACTCCGATGAGTATGGCTCCGTGTGGCCAACCAATGAGTTTATCGCTTCTTATCCTGCCGGAGACAAGCGCGTTGAGGAAAAGCAATTTTATTTCTCCGAATATCCAGCCATCAACGGTTCCGGCCTGAAGACTTTCGATCATAAATACATTTACAAGTATTTTGACGTGAATGCCGTGACCAACACCGCCAAGTCGGATTTGAATTATACCATCTACAGGCTGGCCGATGTGATGCTGATGTATGCCGAAGCTTCGAACAGAGCCGAGGGCGGACCGAATGCCACGGCTGTAGATTATGTGAATCAGATCCGTGACCGCGCGGAACTGGCGCCCATCGGGGCTTTGGGACAGGATGCATTTGAGAAAGAAGTATGGTCGCAGAGATATTTCGAACTTGCCTTCGAAAATAAGATGTGGTTCGACATCGTGCGGACGAGAAAGGTTCGTAATGATGGCACCGGAAATTTCGACGACTTCGTGGGACATACAAGGACCATCGGTGGAACTTTCAGTGAGAAGAATCTGCTGATTCCCGTACCCAAGCAGGAGTTCGATGTGAATCCGAACGTATTGCCCAACAACCCCGGGTATTAAGTTTAATTTTTTAGGTTAGTAAGGAGCCCCGCCGATGCGGGGCTTTTTTTGTGCAAAGGCGGATTTCACGCGAAGAAAATCGCAAAGCCGCAGTGAAACACCTAAAAATCTTTATAGCGAATCGCGTACGCCGAAGGCAGATTTCCCTTGCGTGAAACCAATCACGTTTTATATTAACACAAAATTCACCAACGATCCAAAACCAACTAAGACTTTATTTGTATCTCAAAGAGTTATCAAGTCCTGACCTAAGCTGAACTTACAACTTCCCGGATTCGATGATTTGCACGAGCATAAATAAATCTGTACTTTGTGAAGGATTGAAAACAGCAGGCTACATATTAATGCTGATCCTCGCTTTTCTCACCGTTCAACCGGTGATGAGTTCGGCTATTAACCTTGACGCAAAGACCGAATGTTGTTCCAAAGAAGGTGATTGTTCAGGTAAGGAGAAGAATCCGTGCCGTCAGAATGCCTGCAACCCGCTTCGTGCTTGTGTTTACGGCAATTTCTTTGTTGTGGACAGTTCGGATGTGCACATCATTAATATTCTCTTAAAAGAGTCAAAGATCCCAACTACCAATGATAAGCGTAGATTCACTGCGTTGTCTGATTGCTGGCATCCACCCCGGGTGTTTCCTGCTTAGTATAGATAAAAACAATTCATTTAATTTTCAATTAGGTATATGAAAAGATTATTTCTAAGCCTCGTGGCTATTACGGTCATGTCTGCTACTTTGCTTGCGGACGGCGGTAAGACACCCGCAAAGGCGAAAACAGAATGCTCGCAAGCTTGTTGCGATGCGTGTGGCTCTACCTGTACATGCAAGTAGGCGGCAATTAATGAAAGGCCCGCTCCTCATTGGGGCGGGCTTTTTTATAGTCTCACGCCAAATCTATCTTCGGCAGTCGCAATAAAATATACTAGTCCCTCTTTGCTTTGCTACACATTGCGGGAAATAAATGCATGCATCCACAAACCTTTGCTAATTCAGCGAATTCTGTCTGTTGAGGCGCATAAAGTAGACTACCTTTCAAATAACAGGAGCGGAAAAGCTACCACAAAACAAATGATATGAAAGACCAACACCAGAAGAAATTTGCAGGCATTTGGCTGGACAGTACCAAGGCGGTCATTATCGCGCAGGAACCGAATGAAAGTGGAACGTATAGTGTGCAGAATACAGTGAAGGGGCATGAAAGTCACAGCGGCGGCAACGAACATACGATGAACAACGCCAAACAATCCGAAGACCTGAAGTATTTAAAAGGCGTGACCGCTGCGTTACTTCCCTATGATGAAATCGTGATCTTCGGACCCGGACAATCACAGGAACAACTGCAGCATCATTTGCAGGATCAGGTTCAGTTCAATGCGAAGAAAATTACAGTGGATAGTTCGGGGCAGCTGACCGACAATCAGGCCATCGCTAAAGTGAGAGACTTTTTTAAGGGTCGTTGATAATCCAGATCACTCCATGAAATAATGATATTACTTTATGGAGCGTCTGTCAAACCATATTCGCCTAAAGGTTGCACTTCTTTTGGTGGATATTTCTCCCCGGAATACGTCAGGGAATTCATTAAATGCTATAAGTTAATCGGCTTCTGCTGATCATCAAAGTATGCGGAAACGCCTTCGGCGATTGCCACCAGGTACTCATGTTCTTCCGGCTCGGGCTTAAGCCGCGTCGCTATACTGGCATCTGCTCTCTGCAGCAATATCTGAACGCCAAAGCGGTGAAACAGATCTGGGTCGTGAGGCGTGATATGCAGCTCGGTGGTGCCATCGATCGGGAATGGTTGACACTCGGCACCATATTTCCTGCCCTTATAAGCAAAATTGAACTTGACCTTCAGCATGCTCTATTCTTTACTGAAAGAACATAAAAATCGGACCGACGAGGAATATCCCACATAGAGATCAAGTCACCCCTGTCGGAATTCTCACAATGCCTGCCGGCAAGGAAGACACGCAATGGCGTCAATTCTACTTCACAATACCTGTATCACATAGTGCGGCCGCCAGGATCCGGGAAGGGTGGACGGCATCAATTTCTGACTAAATGTATTAGCCCCCAAAGCCTATGATTAGGCGTATGTTTGTGGTGTTTCAATCCCAATATACTTATGAGCCAACACATACAGTTGAGAGCCCGCTCCAAGGCTACAACTCAAATGCATTTCGTGCAGTCTCCTGCCAATTCAATTCGCAGTGCTGCAAAACGAATTCCTGAATTTTTAATTTTATTTTTTTTGATCACTGGCTCCTTGACGGGTTTCGGCCAGGCAACGAAAGTAGCGATCACTACACAACCGGATCCTGGCTCCGGACACGGAACGCTGATGCCCGTTCAACCAGTAGTTGAGATCAGAAACGTGAGCGATATATTGGTAACCACAAGTACGGCCCAGGTGGAAATTGTAATAGCTAATGGATCCGGCGGAAGTCTTGGAGGAACCACCAGGATTAATGCAGTAAATGGGATAGCGACATTCACCGACCTTACGTTTACCGGCATCGCGGACGAGTTGTATTCATTTGAGTTCAGGTCTGAACCCGTTATTCTCACCGAACCATTTGAATACGGAGACGATTTTCTCACCGGCAACAATGGCGGCGCAGGCTGGTCGGGCGCCTGGTTTGGCGCTAACCCGGCCTTCACTGATCTGTATGTTTACACCACGGGGTTTAGTTATCCCGGCTTCGCCACGAGCGGCGGCCGTGCTTCTTATATAGGAAGTAACGGCGGGGATGGCGGACGCAATCTGGCGTCAATCTCGAATGCCGTTTACGGGGTAGTGTGGCTGGCTTTTTTGGCTAACTATAATCAACAAGGCGGCGGCTTCAGCAACGTGCGACTGTATTTGCCCGGTGGCCTCTCCGGGGGCGTAGGCGGAAATGGCGGAATAAATAATTGGTCCATTTTAGACAACGGCCTGAATGCTGGTGCTTCGACTTCTGTGCCTCTGGATGGCACCGAACACCTTGCTTTGATGAAGATTGATTATACGGCGAGTACTTCTTCTCTATGGATCGATCCGCCAGTGTCGGGATTCGATGGCACCCAAACGCCTTCGGCGTCCGTAAGTTTTGCCCCCGTGTTTGACCGGATTGAATTGTATAATAGGTATTCCGACGTTGGCACTGATGAAATTACCCTTGGCTCAACATACAAAGCGGCCCTGCATCTGGAACAGAACCTCGTGGCTGCAGTGTCCCTCCAGGCAGTTGTTCCTGTGAAATGGACAAATTTTACGGGATCCTGCGCCGGCGGTCATACGTTACTCAATTGGGGAACAACGAATGAAACCAACAACAGTCATTTTATTGTAGAGAAAAGTATTGATGCATTGACATGGTCGGTCACCGGCAGTGTGCAGGGCATGGGTAATAGCGGTGTAGACCAGCACTATGAGTTCAATGACAGTGCTTCCTCATTAAAGACCTACTATCGTTTACGCCAGGTCGACTTTAACGGCAAAACCAATTTGTCAAAGATTGTTGCAGTGAATTGCGAACCCACAGGCGGTAGCATGTTACGCGTGTTTCCAAATCCTGCTTCCAGTTTTCTGCAACTCGCCGGGGCTCAGCCGGGATCGCGTTATGATTTAATAAATGCAAAGGGGCAATCGGTTAGAACCGGAATAGCATTAAGTAGTACCACCGCAATTTCATTGTCCGGCTTACCCGCAGGCAGTTACTTCCTTAAGGTGGTTGGATACAATTCCCGGCCGGTGAAGGTGTTGAAAACGGGACGATAATTAAATGTTGTCGCGCTCCATGCACTTTTGATTCCGATCGATAGTCACCTTCATGAAATCATTCAGATTTCACGGAATATTGATCTACGGAATTGGATGATTGCGTTTCGAGAAGAAGCTTGACTTCCAGAACCTGAATTTCTTCATCGGTGAAAGCGCTAACTGACAGAATTCCAATAGCTATCTTTCTGAGTTTGGCAAGTTGAAGTTCCGAGAGCACCGGAAGATATTTGTAAAATCTTAGGTAGTCGCTAGCCGGAGGTAAATTAACTGCTTCCATAATAGAGTGGCAAGTTCGTGAATGTCTTGAAGGAGGCAATATTATTTTTGGATTTTGGAGGTGCAAAACCAGCATTTTCAAAACTTAACATTGGCCATATTATCTTATTGTTAAGTTTGTTGTCAATAATATAGAAAACAATGTCGAAATCAAAAAAAGCGCGCAAATCGGTAAGGAATACAGTGTCTAACCGCTTAAAGGAAACTTTTAAGGACTTCAAGGAAATACTGGGCGACGAAAAATTCAAGAGGAACATCAGGAAGGCGAGTAAGGCGATGGCTAAACAAGTGAAGAGCGTAAAGAAGGCATCGGATGAAGTGAAGAAGAAAGCTATGCGGTCGAAGGTGAAGAAGGTTGAAGACAAGGTGGAAACAGCATAAATTTGAAAGTTCAACTCGGAGCGCGGTAGAACCTGAGCACAGCAACGTTTCATCATCACATTTGCGAAAATATGTTGGTGAAGCCTGGAATGGTATTAGGGGGGAATGAAAAATAACGTCAGAGATCTTTCGAGTCCCTATCACCCCTAACTCCCAAATAACCTCGCCACAGAAAATGCGGCGGCGGCCGCAATGGCTCCAATAACCATAACCTTGAGCGCACCAGACCAAACGGGTTGACCGGTCAGGCTGCTCTTGAAATAGCCAAACACAAAAAGGCAGACAAGTGTCACTACTGCCGAAATCTCCAGTCCGCGCAAAGGAACCTCTGTAATAAAATAGGGTATCAGGGGAATTGAGCCTCCTGCCAGATAGGAGATCCCAATCGTGGCCGCGCTTTTACCCGCCCGTTTTTCATCAGGTTTGTCCAGGCCAAGCTCGTATTTCATCATGAAGTCTACCCATTTATCCTTGTCTTTGGAGAGTTCTGCGGCAACCACTTCCTGAGAGGCCGTGCTCAATCCATAACCCGCGAATATCTCCTTGATCTCTGCTTTCTCCTTGCCGGGAATGCGTTCCACCTCGTCATATTCCTTCCGCTGCTCAGACCTGTAATGGTCGAGTTCTGTTCGGCCCGAAAGATATCCGCCGAGCCCCATGGCAATAGAACCCGCGATGATTTCCGCAATTCCCGCAGTAGTAATCAAATGGTTGTCCGCCACCGCGCTGCTTAACCCTGCGGCCAATGCAAAGGGAACCGTCAGTCCATCACTCATCCCAATAACTACATCCTGTATAAATGCGGAACTCCGGAGGTGATGCTCGGCATGTGCGTGACTTGTATTCATAACAATCGATTTAGTATTCTATTCGTCATCCGACGCATTTTTCATCGCCATTAGGAGCGTATATGCGTTTTTAACAACAAACCGACCTTTTCTCAATACGGATTCTGCCGGCTTGATCAGTGACACCGATCCATCTTCTGTTTCACCAGTTTCCACTTCCACGATATTAAAAGTGCTGTCGCCGACTGCCTGAAAAATATAATGTTTGTTCTGATAACTCACAACGGCAGATTCCGGTAAAGGTGACCGATTTCCTGTTCTTTATGTTAATGGTTGCATTCATAAACATTCCGGGGATCAACATATGAGTAGCCTCATCAAAATGACAGTGTACCTCTGTGGTACCGTCGGCTGCGATGTCCTGGCTGATCAGTAATATGGTGGCCGGAATCTTCCTGGCTGAATCACTGTTGGTGAAAGTAAGCACCTTCTGCCCGATTTTCAGGTCCTCGATATCTTTTTGAAAAACCGTAAGAACCAGGTGAATATCTGACGGGTTAACCAGTTCAAATAATACATCAGTGGGGCTCACATACTTTCCGATATTCACGTTGACCTTTGTAACGTAGCCGTTGATCGGAGAATAAATGTTTACTTCTTTGGAAATATTGGTCGCTGCCAGTTTTTCAGGGTTAATTCCAATAAGACTGAGTTTCTGCTCGAGCGCGCTCACCTGTATCTGCTGACTTTTATAGTCGCTGGTGGCCTGCTGGAATGTTTTGTCGCTGGACGCTTTGCTGGCATTCAATTGCTGCTGTCGCAGATAGTCCGATTGTAAAAACTCCATGCGACTTTTTGCAGTAAGGTAATCCTGCTGAATCTGTATAAACTGGATATCCTCCAGTACACCCAGGATGGCGCCGCGACGTATGTAAACACCAGGGAGCAAGTTTGTCGATTTGAGATACCCTCCCAAGGGAAAGCTCACCGAAACCATATTCTGAGGCGGCACATCGACTTTGCCCGCAACCCGTAAATGAGATCCGATCTCTTTGATCTCCACGGTATCGGTTTCCAAACCAGCACTTCGTATCTGCGATGCCGTTAGTGTTACCGCATTTTGATCTATCACGGCCTCCTGACCAGGCTCTTTTTCTCTTTTAGAAGATGTACAGGAAAATAGGATAGTACAAAGGGAAATAATGTATATCTGCTTTTGCATGTTAAATTGTTTAATAGGTGCCGGACAAGTATTTCAAATCGATATATGACTTAACCAACCTGGTCAGCGCATCTGCATACTCTGCCTGTGTACCAATGGCCTGATTAGTCAGCAATACCCATTCGAGATAATTGATCTCACCATTTTCGAATTGCTGTGATGCAGCAGTAAGTATCTGTTCGGCGTTTGCCAACATAATTCCCTCATACGACAAAACGGTTTTTTTCTGTACCATGTATTCTTCCCGCAGGGTCTGGTATTGCTCTCTGACCAGCTGTTGTTGGTGACTAAATTCGCTTTCTACCTGTCGCTTAGATGTCTTTGCCGCTTTGATTCGCTGTTTCTGACTAAAAGAGAATAGCGAAAAGCTAAGCCCAGCCTGCACGCTGTTGAAACGTTTGCCTGATGAAAAGTATTTCTCCTGACCCCTGATCGTTTGGGTGCCAATAAAACTCTGGTTGGTGTAGCCGATCATCAGGTCGGGTAACAGTTTCGATCGCTGCAGTCTGATATTTTTCTCAGCGATTATAATGTCAGTGGACTTGACATTCAGTTCCGGGTTTTTACCTAAATCGCCAGAGTCGGGAACGATATCGGGCATTTTAATAACAGTGTCTCCCGGAATAAACTCGCCTTGCGCCGATAGCAGGCTGTTAAATTGAATAAGCGCTATCCTCAACGCGGATTCCGTATTCTCAATTGAAATAAAATCTGTTTAGACTGATTCTCTGCAGCTGCCTTTTCCGCTATCCCCGTTTCTCCCGCTTGAAACCGCAGCTGCGATCTTCGAAGGAACTCATTGTAGATACTGTCTGCAAAATATAGGATGCTCTTTTTCTTTTTCAGTAACAACACATCAAAATACAATCTGCTCCACATTGGATTTGATCTGCGATCCAGCGAGTTTAAATTGTGACACCGCCTTCTCTGTCTGAGACTTGTACACATCTCTGTGTCGGCTATAAACGGTTGGAAAGTTGATCGTCTGTGAAATGCCGAACCTGCTGTCGGTATATATGCTATTGATCTGACCCAAATCAGCAAGGACACCCGTCTTAGGGATATCCGAGGCCGTACCTTCGGATTCAGCGGCAAAGTCAACATTTAGCCTGGCAGATTCAATGGACCTGTTGTTTTTCAGGGCGGTATCAAAAGCTGCCTGCAGTGTAATTGGCGTCTGGGCGAATGTCGTCTCAGGCAAACAGCCTAAAGAAATCATCAGGACTGCAATTATTGTCTTTGAATTTGAGGCCGATTTTCTTTGGCCAAATCGAACATAAAGCATGGGTAAAATGAATAAGGTTAGGAAAGTAGCAGTTATTAGACCGCCAATTACGACAGTAGCTAATGGCCTTTGTACCTCAGCTCCAGCGCCTGCACTGAGTGCCATGGGCAGGAACCCCAAAGAGGCGACAGCGGCCGTCATCAAAACCGGCCTTAACCGCAAACGTGATCCTTCAAGCACGATCTGCCTGATATCCCTTCCGCCTTCCTTTGCGAGTCGATTGAATTCGGTTATGAGTACGATTCCATTCAGCACCGCGACGCCGAAGAGAGCAATGAATCCAATGCCGGCGGAGATGCTGAAAGGCATACCCCTGAGGGCAAGGGCGATAATGCCACCAATGGCCGACAAGGGTATGGCACTGTAAATTAGCAATCCCTGTCGCAAACTCTTAAAGGCGAAGTAAAGCAGAAGAAATATTAACAGGAGTGAGATGGGTACTGCCAAGCTAAGTCTCTGCTGCGCAGCTTGTAAATTTTCGAATGCCCCACCATACGCCAGCGAATAGCCCGGAGGGAATCTAAGTTTACCGTTTATTTTTCCCTGTAATTCATTTACAACTGACTTTACATCCCTACCTCTTACATTAAAACCCACCATTATTCTTCGTTGCGCATTTTCGCGCTGTATCTGGCTGGGTCCTTCTCTAACCTGCACCTGTGCAAGCTGGCTGAGAGGAATCGCGGCCCCCGAAGGAGTGAGGATAAGAAGGTTTTGTACGTCACTTAGTTGTTGCCGTTGATCGCTTTGCAAACGAACCACCAGGTCAAATCTTTTCTCTCCTTCAAACACCAGACCGGCCTTTTGTCCGGCAAATGCGGCATTTACCGAGCGGTTAATATCTGAGATATTCAAGCCAAATCTAGAAATCACCGGCCTGTTGTAATTGATCACGATCTGTGGCATGCCGGTGATCGTTTCCACATATAAGTCCGCAGCACCAGGAACTGTGCGAACTATGGCACCGAGTTTCGCAGCATAAACAGCAAGGGTGTCAAGGTCTTCACCAAACAACTTACAGACCACATCCTGTCTGGCGCCGCTCATGAGTTCATTGAACCGCATTTGAACGGGATACTGAAAGCCGAATGTGACACCGGGTATCTCCTTCAGGGAATCCTGCATCTTTATGGCGAGCTCATCAAAACTACTGGCACTCGTCCAGGTACTTTTGTCTTTCAGGATAATCATCAGGTCACTCGCCTCCATCGGCATCGGATCTGTGGGAATTTCACTGCTGCCGTTCTTTCCAACCACCTTTTCTACTTCGGGAAACCCACGTTTCAAAATGGCCGAAGCCTTGAGTAAAGTATTAACTGAGGCCGTCAAACTACTCCCGGTAAGCAACCGGGTATCCGTAGCAAAATCTCCTTCTTCGAGTTTTGGAATAAACTCACCACCTAAACGGGTGAGAATAAAAACGGAAATAAGAAATAGCAACACCGCCGTACCGATAAAGAGTTTCGTATGCCGCAGCACTTTTTTGAGCAAGCGTTCATAGCTGCCTTCAAGTTTTGCCATCATTCGTTCATTGAAAGTTTTGCCCGATCTTTTGCTTATTACTGATCAGCCAGGAAGTCATCATGGGAATATAACTTATAGAAAGAAGGAAGGCGCCGATCAGGGCAAAGGTTACCGTCTGCGCCATCGGGCGAAACATCTTTCCTTCAATGCCCCGCAATGAAAAAATCGGTAAGTATACAATCAAAATGATCACCTGTCCAAAGGCAGCCGCGTTCATCATGCTGGTGGCGCTTACCCTCACTTCGCGATCCATATTCGCCTGGTCAATCGTGGCTAAATAGTTTCCCTGCCTGAACTTGCTCAATCGATGCATGACGGCCTCAACAATTATGACGGCGCCATCAACGATCAGTCCGAAATCAATGGCTCCAAGGCTCATAAGGTTTCCGCTGACACCAAAGAGATTCATGAGGCTAACGGCAAAGAGCATAGACAATGGAATTACGGAAGCCACGATCAATCCTGCCCTAAGATTTCCAAGAAACACAACCAGCACAAATACGACGATCAGCGCGCCCTCAATCAGATTTCGTTTCACCGTAGAGATGGAATGATCTACCATTTTTGAACGGTCCAGAAAGGGTTCGATCATTACGCCTTCAGGGAGCGTCTTCTGGATCTGGGTAATCTTCGCCTTTACCTTCCTGATGACTGCCGAAGAGTTTTCGCCTTTCAACATCATCACCACTGCTCCGGCGACTTCACCCTGATCGTTGAATGTCATGGCGCCATAACGCGTCGCGAATCCTACCGTTACTTTTGCGATGTCGCTGATCAGGATTGGGGTGTTGGACGTCGTGGATTTGATCGCAATATTTTTGAGATCATCCTGGCCGGTAACCAATCCTTCGCTCCTGATGAACAATACAGTGGGTCCCTTTTCAATATAAGCGCCCCCGATATTCTCGTTATTCTTTTTCAGCGCATTGAACACATCGTCAATCGTGAGGCGATATGCCTGCAGTTTGTAAGGGTCGATCGCGATCTCGTACTGCTTGAGTTTTCCTCCAAAGCTGGCCACATCTGCAATTCCTGGTGTGCCCAGCAGTTGCCGCCTAACGATCCAGTCCTGTATTGTTCTCAATTCAGTTAGGTCATATTTCCCCTCGTAGCCTGGCTTCGCGCGGACCACATACTGATAAATTTCACCAAGCCCGGTAGTTACAGGGGCCATCTGCGGGTGCCCGAACTCTTCGGGAATCTGACCCTGTAGCTGCTGCAATCGCTCAGAAACCAACTGTCTCGCCCAGTAAACGTCGATATTATCATTGAACACGATGGTAACGACCGAAAGGCCGAAGCGCGAAAAGCTTCTGATCTGTTTCAGTCCGGGAATATTGCTGTTTACCTGCTCGACGGGGAAGGTAATCAGTCTTTCTACGTCTGGTGCCCCGAGTGATGGGGCAGTGGTGATGACCTGAACCTGGTTGTCGGTAATATCCGGTACGGCGTCGATGGGGAGTCTGGTGGTCTGAAAAACGCCCCAGCAGATTAACCCCACGGTAAGCAATCCAATAATCAGCTTGTTGCCTACCGAAAATGCGATTATTCTTTTCAGCATAGTAATTTTGATTCAGGATAACTGAATAGCAATTTTCACCACCGAATATTTGAAGTCGCGCATGGCGCGACCTGACAGACGTAAGAATGTCATACGGCGATAACAGTAAATAAATCAGGAATGCTGTTCCGGGGGTTGCCAGATAGAAAAATGAATTGCGGAAGGAAGTGAGTCCACCTTATTATCGAAAGTAATTATCACTTCATGAAATCCCGGAACTCCCAGTGTCGTTTCCGGCCCTGGAGAGATGGTGTCAAAGTTTACCTGGCACTGACTGTGCGACTTGAATGGAAGTTGCATGTCCCTGGTATAATCGGGATTTACGCGGCCGCCATTAAAATAATGCTCCTGAAAAAATCCGAGTAGGGTTCCGCGGGGATTCATAAGCTTGTGTTCCTGGTAGTGCTCGAACAGTATAGGAACCTTCAGCACCTGGCTGAACTCTGTGGTGGTAAACAGGTACAGTAGGAAGAATAATATGGAGACCAACCTGTTCAAAGCAAGTGCGAAAGTACACCGTTTACGGCAATAAATCAGATCCCCAACCCGGATCATGCGCGTGGATTACGAAGATCAACAGGCGACTCGCGCATTACCAATATTTATTCTTATAGTGAATCTTGTCCCCATGCGTAAGGAAACCCTTGATAATGGCAGACCATTCTCTTGCACTTACCAATCCCTGCAAATCCAGAAGGGTTATGTTGTGAGTCTGACCGGGAAAAGTAGGCTTGTATTTTAAAATTAATCACCAACGATATGGAAGGTTAATTACTTCGGCTCCTTATTTCCCGGAACCAGTCCTGCCCTTCTCACATTTACCATTTTCGCAAGGATATCAAACCAAAACGGCGCCCCCATGGATATACAACCCGCAGAGATGGCCCAACCTAACAGTAACCAGAGAATGTTAACAATACTGTCACCGACCGAATAGTTGCCGCCACTGTCAGGTACAAGAAGGGTGGTCAGAACGCCGCTATTCCAACCCAGCGGAATGCCCGCTGCCTTTATTTTCTGGTACAACGTATCGATATTTTCGAGACTCCTTTTATTGTACAATTGAATAGCTGTCGCCTGCTCGTCGGCGATTTGTTTCTGTATGCTTAAGCTGTCCTGCGCATTTTTGGCGCTGGCGAGCTTATTGCCGTATGCATTTTCTATTGAACCAATCGCTGCCCTCCGCCCCTCACCAAGATAGGCATCCATCAATTCCTGATTTGCCTCAGTATTCACCGCAGCGTTCGCTACCGCTGCACGCATTTGTGAATTGGTAAAGATTTCATGGGTGAGTTTGATTACATTGATATTAAAGAAAAGTGTAACCGCAACAGCAATTATCCGGAGGGTGGTGACGGTATTTGACTTGTACCAGCCAGTAACTCGTTGCATATAATCATTGAACCACGCTTCAATCTTCGCCTGCAACTCTCCAATGTTTCCTGAAGTCGCGACCAAATTTTCAAGTACAATGAATATCTCTTTGGATTGATCTGTATTGAGGTCTAAGGCTAATTTGATATTAGAAAAAAGATCGGCTGTCTTTTTATCGGCCGGCACCCTCTTGCCTACAAGATCCATAACGGCCAGCGCAAAATTGGCGGCTGGAATGTATGAGGGATAGCTCTTTGGTGTTTTGCGCAAGGTAAATATCTGCGGATGATTGAAAAGGGCATCGGTATTTGTAGCGTCGCCTGACTTTAGCCTGTTTTTTCCTAGATCCTTTCCTTCCCGACGGAATCCATCCAGCAACTGGGCGATTGATTTCCACAGCAGCCGTCCCCGGTATTCCAGATTGACGGCTATCATTTCCTGAAAAATATAGGCGATGATACTGAAAATGAAAAAAATGAACACAAGCGAAATGATCGTGTCGAGATAATTATTCATAAAAAAATTTATTGGATAGAGTGATTGGGGTTGCAGGAACAAGAAGGAGTTAAACAAGGGAAGCAGACAACTTCAAATCGTATGAAAATCTAAGTTAATAAATACTCCACAATCTCAAATTCGTATTTATCGGATTTTGAAGCACCGGAAGGCAGCGCAAGATTGTTGTCCGATGAAAATAAGAGACTTCTGGTAATCCAACTACAATTGGCGATGAAAAGGTAAGTAATGGATTGGGGGATCTTTGATTGTCGATTGTGAAAAACACTAAAACAAAGTGATAGCACCGTATTGACATTTTATACCCTATTAAAAAGCCCGGAAACAGTCATGGTTTTTATAATCGTTTGCGCCAAGCTCTTTTTCTTCCAGTTTGTTCCTTTACAGGGAAAAAAGTTATATTCGAAACACGGAATAACTATGCAGATTCCGGGGATTTGACCAACGCACCACTTACCACCGTCTCAGCTGGCTTGTCGCCAATTCACAAATTGCTTCAACATAAAGCTTATATTGAATTGCATGGAGAAGGCATCCCCAAAATATTGAATTTCAATTGGGAATTACTTCGTCTGTTGACTAAACCTGACAGACTACCTGATATTTATATGTTATAACATAAAACTAAATACTTAAAAGGAAATGAAAGTTACCTGGGGAAATAAGAAGAATGATTTTATAGATTCACTGCCACAGGCCATTGCAAAACTGAAGAAGAATGTTATAGATCCTTTTCTCGGTGAAAACTATAATCTTAAGTACATAAACGAAAGGGCCCCTTTTAAAGCTGAAATATTTACCAGTGAAAAATTGGACCAACATGCCGTTGCAATTGCCAAAAGACATGAACTCATCTACAATCAAACTTCAGAACAATTATTGGAACGCCTGGCAGACAATGAGCATATCCTGCTCGAGGTATATGCATTGCTGTCTGATAGCCTACAACAAAATAATCGGATTTCGCCCGCAGCGGAATGGCTGGTTGATAACTTTTACCTAATTGAAGAGCAGATCTATACCGGAAAAAAACATTTGCCCAGGGGTTACAGTAAGGCTTTGCCCCGGTTGGTGAAGGGCAAACTGGCTGGCCTGCCGAGGGTATACGATATGGCGGTGGAAATTATTTCACATAGTGATGGACATGTGGACATAGCTAAATTAACATCGTTTGTAAATGCGTACCAAACCATAGATAAATTAAAGCTTGGTGAGTTATGGGCAATTCCTATTATGCTAAGATTGGGATTGATTGAGAATTTAAGGCGACTTTCCATACTTATCGCCGAAGAAATTACCAATCGATCGCTTGCGAATCGTTGGGCTGATGAAATGGTGGAAATTTCTGAAAAGGACCCGAAGAACCTGGTGTTGGTTATTGCAGATATGGCCAGGTCAGAGCCGCCGATGGAGAGCACCTTTGTAGCAGAATTGAACAGGCGTTTACTTGAAAAAGGCAATTCTCTTTCTTTAGCGGTAAACTGGATAGAACAAACACTGTCAGAAATGGGGGTCACAACTGGTGAACTCGTACAGCTTGATAATCAAAACCAGGCTGCTACACAGGTATCTGTAAGTAATTGTATCAACAGCTTTCGTTTTCTAAGCACTACGAACTGGAGAGATTTTGTAGAAGACACCAGCATAGTTGAAGCAACGCTGCGCCAGGACATTGACGGCATTTATGAGAAAATGGATTTTCATACGCGCGATCAATACCGGCATGTCGTTGAAAAAATTGCTTTTAGAAGCAAGTCTTCAGAGCAAGTGGTTGCAGAAAGCGTTGTTCGAGCGGCAAGAAATGCTGCGTTAAATAACAATGTTAAGCAATCACATGTAGGTTATTATCTCACCGGTGATGGTTGTATTGCTACGGCAAAGGCGGCCAATGCTAAAATGAATATTTCTGAAAAATGCGGACTAATAAGGACTAAACATCCCTTATTAATTTATCTGGGCAGTATCAGCATACTAACTTTTCTTACTTGCTGGCTACTTATTGAGGAAGTCGCAAAGGAAAACCATTCTACTACTGTAATCATAGCAGTATGTTTTGTGGCGTTACTAACCACAACCCGGTTTGCAGTTTCCCTGGTGAATTGGTTGGTCACTGTCGCCATAAAGCCATCTCTTCTGCCAAGAATGGATTTTTCCAAAGGGATACCCGAAGAAGCGAAAACGATGGTGGTGATACCTACTTTAATTACCAGTGTTGAATCTATCAATGATTTAATTGAGGGGTTGGAGGTTAGGTTTCTTGCGAACCGTGACGCAAACCTTTTCTATGCTTTACTTACAGATTTCCATGATGCCGCATCCGAACATTGCCCTGCAGATGAATCACTGGTGCTTGCAATCAAAAACGCGATCATTTTATTGAATAAGAAATATGGCAGAACATCTAACGATACATTTTTTCTTTTTCACCGTCCACGCAAGTGGAATAAGTATGATAAAAGCTGGATGGGTTATGAAAGAAAGCGTGGAAAGCTGGGTGATCTCAATGCATATTTACGAGGCAAAGACGACAACTGTTTTTCTGAGGTCGTTGGCGACCCCACTTGCTTCAGTCAAATCAAATACATTATCACCCTTGACACAGATACCCAGCTACCCCGCGATACGGCATGGAAGATGATTGGGACCGCGGCGCATCCTTTGAACCGTCCCATTTATAGTGAAAAGTCAAGGAGGGTTACTGAAGGATATGGTATTCTACAACCAAGGGTATCAAATAGTTTGCCGACTGCTGAGAGCTCTTTGTATGCGAGCCTGTTTGGTAACGATCCGGGTACAGATCCTTATACAAAAGCCTCGTCGGATGTGTACCAGGATTTATTCGGAGAGGGTTCATTTATAGGAAAAGGAATTTACGATCTGGACGCCTTTGAATTAGCGTTGAAAGACAAGCTTCCTGAAAACCGCATTTTGAGCCACGATTTGCTTGAGGGTTGCTATGCCCGTTCCGGTTTAATTACCGACGTGCAATTGTATGAAGAATATCCGCATAGGTACGACACGGATATGCAGCGACGGCACCGTTGGATAAGAGGTGACTGGCAGATAGGTAAGTGGATCTTGCCTTTTGTTCCCGGCCATGACAGGAAATTGCAGAGGAATCCGATTTCATTATTTTCAAAATGGAAAGTATTCGATAATCTCCGTCGCAGTTTAATCCCGCTATGCCAATTGTTACTGCTGTTGTTTGGTTGGACACTGTCAACGGTAGCCTGGTTCTGGACGCTTGCCGTAACGCTGATTATTGTATTGCCGTCAATGGTTAATTTCTTTTGGGAGCTATACCGGAAGCCTCCTGATGTAATTTTTATCCAACACTTTGTATATACCAGTCGCACCGCATTTGAAAACTTTGTGCAACAAATGCTCGACATTGTTTTTCTGCCCTACGAAGTATTTTTAAACATTGATGCCATTCTGCGTACGCTATGGAGGGTATATATATCCCATCAAAACTTATTACAGTGGAACCCTTACAGTCGAGCCCGCAATGCGAATGACAGTATCCTGAAATCATATACTGTAATGTGGTTTGAACCACTATTTGCTGTAACATTATATGCATACTTAACTTTTTATAATTCTGTAGTTCTCCTGATCGCCCTTCCATTTCTGGTTTTTTGGATGATAGCTCCTGCTATCGCTTTTTTAATAAATCGCCCATTGTCTGCAGATAAGATGACGATTTCAAAAAAGCAAACGATCCATCTGCGCACTTTAGCTAGAAAAATATGGAGCTTTTTTGAAGGTTTTGTTACACCGGAAGACAATTGGTTACCCCCTGATAACTACCAGGAAGAGCCGGTCGAAAGGGTTGCCCACCGGACTTCGCCAACTAACATAGGATTGTCTTTATTGTCAAACCTTACTGCATATGATTTTGGTTACGTCACGCTTACCGAAGTTGTGCAACGCACCAGTAATACAATGCATACTATGCAGGGCATGGAAAAATACCGCGGACACTTCTTTAACTGGTATGACACTATCACTTTAGTACCCTTGTTGCCAAAATACATTTCTTCGGTTGACAGCGGCAATCTCGCCGGGCATCTTATTACATTAAAGCAAGGGCTACTTGAACTACCCAATGCGCCAATAATTCAGGAAAGCTTTTTTATTGGTTTGACGGATACAGTTAGTGTGCTGCTGGAATATGCTGAAGACAATGAACAGTTGGTGAGGTTTCGTGATGATGTGGAAATTAATTACCGGGATAAACTTCATAGCATTCACGGTATAAAGGAGTATCTGGATCAGTTGGAGGTTTCTTTTACAGGTATTCAATCAACACAAGGTTCGAATGGCGGTGAACATCAAAAAGTATGGTTTGAAAAAGTACGCCATCAAATTTCCCAGCAGAAAAATCAATTCAATGCGCTAATACCATGGCGGACACTTTCAGAAATTCCTGCGCAGCATCAGGTATTTATATCTGAATTTCCGACCATGCCCTCGTTAAGAGACATAGCAGAAGCCGAGCAGAGGCTTTTAAACATCAAAGATTCCTTTTCTGCTGAAAATAGCCAATCGGAGAATGAGTTGATCGGCAATTTTAGTACCGCCCTGGCGGCGGCATCCAGCCATGCCAGGAATCTCATAACTACTCTTGAAATGCTTGCCGGGCATTGCATGGATCTTTCAAATATGGATTATGATTTTCTGTTTGACAGGTCGCAGAACTTGTTGTCGATAGGCTACCATGCAGAGGAGCGTAGAAGAGACAATGGCTATTATGATCTGCTGGCTTCTGAAGCCAGGTTAACTACCCTGGTGGGAATAGCACAAGGTAAATTGCCGCAGGAAAGCTGGTTTGCCTTAGGCAGGCAGCTAACCAGTGAAGGCGGCGCACCAATACTGCTCTCATGGGGGGGGTCTATGTTTGAATACCTGATGCCGCTTTTGGTAATGCCCACTTACGAAAGGACATTAATGGATCAAACATACAAGGCTGTTGTTCGTAAGCAAATTGAATACGGCAATAAACATTCGATACCATGGGGCATGTCCGAATCGGGATATAACATGCTGGATGCCAACCTTAATTATCAATATAGATCATTTGGTATTCCGGGGATAGGCTTCAAAAGAGGTTTGGGCGAGGACCTCGTGATCTCGCCTTACTCAACTGTATTGGCTTTAATGGTGGCGCCGAAAGATGCCTATAGCAATTTGCAGGTATTAAAAGAAGAAGGTTACGAAGGTGGTTATGGCTTTTATGAAGCGATTGACTATACAGCTTCCCGTTTACTGAAGAAGCAAAAAAGTGTGGTGATTAAATCATTCATGTCGCATCACCAGGGTATGTCTTTCCTTGCTCTTTCCTACCTGCTCCATAACCGGCCGATGCAGAAAAGATTTGAATCTGAAGTGCATTTAAAATCAACATTGCTTTTATTACAGGAACGGATACCAAGAGTGACTAGTTTCTATTCTCCAAATGTACATGCCGGTGATGCAAGTATCATTTCGGGTAGCGATTCAACTATACGTGTTGTAAATACACCCAACACCGTTGTGCCGGAAATACAATTATTATCTAATGGCAATTATCATATAATGGTTACCAATGCCGGCGGTGGCTATAGCCGGTGGAAAGATATTGCAATTACGCGTTGGCGTGAGGACGTCACCTGCGACAATTGGGGTAGCTTTTGTTACATCCGTGACCTGGAAAGTAATTTATATTGGTCATCTGGTTTGCAGCCAACTCTTAAGAGAAGCGACAGCTATGAGGCAGTTTTTTCGGAAGGTAGGGCCGAATTTCGTCGTCGGGATTCTTCGCTGGAAACATATACAGAAATTGTCGTTTCACCGGAAGATGATATTGAACTCAAAAGGGTACAGATCACAAATCGTTCTCGTAAGAAAATGGTCCTCGAAATTACTAGTTATGCTGAAATAGTGCTGGCAGTTCAGGCAGCGGACGAAGCCCATCCGGCTTTTAGCAATCTATTTGTTCAAACAGAAATTAATAGCCAGCGCAATGCAATTTTATGTACCCGGAGACCTCGCTCAACAGAAGAGAGAACTCCCTGGATGTTTCATTTAATGAAAGTGCACAACGCGGCAATTTTAAATGTCAGTTACGAAACAGACCGCGATAAATTCATTGGAAGAGGAAATACTATAAACCAGCCACAGGCGATGAAGAACACCGAACCGCTAAGCGGGAGTAGCGGATCGGTGCTGGACCCCATAGTTTCAATACAGTACAGGATAGTATTGGAGGGCAATGAATCGGTAACCGTTGATATAATTTCGGGAGCGGCAGAAACCAAAGAAGGTTGCAATAATCTTATCGACAAATACCAGGCCTTTCATTTGTTCAATCGTGTGCTGGAACTTGCATGGACTCACAGCCAGGTAATATTAAGACAGCTCAACGCCGTTGAAGCTGACGCTCAGTTATATTCACGACTTGCGGGCTCGATTATTTTCTCAAATCAATTATTCCGGGCAGAACCTGCTGTTATCAGTAAAAATCGAATTGGTCAGTCTGGCTTATGGCGGTATTCTATTTCGGGGGATATTCCCATTGTATTGGTTCAAATCATGGACGCGGAAAACATTCTGCTTGTAAAACAGATGGTTCAGGCACATCAATATTGGCGCCTGAAAGGACTGATCGTGGATCTTGTTATCTTAAACGATGATCATGGCGGCTACAGGCAGGAACTCCATAATCTTATTCATAGCCTCATTGCCCCCGGAGTAAGCAATGAAATGAAAGGAAAGCCAGGTGGAATTTTTATCATGGCAGCCGAACAGCTGTCAGGTGAAGACCGGATTTTGTTTGAAGCGGTTGCGCACGTTGTGATTGCTGACAGATTTGGCACGCTGGAAGAACAAATGAACAGGCGAATTAAAAGCAAAACATCCATACCATTATTCGTGCCTGTTAAGACACATCCTTTTATTAACAGCTCAGTTGAACAACGAAAGGACCTTCAATTTTTTAATGGATTTGGTGGATTTACCGCTGATGGGAAAGAGTATGTCATAACCACTACTCCAGATAAGAAAACGCCTGCGCCCTGGATAAACGTGTTGGCTAATCCTGGCTTTGGCACTATAGTTTCTGAAAGTGGTCTGTCATATACCTGGGTAGATAATGCTCATGAAATTCGTCTTACTCCCTGGAATAACGATCCGGTAACTGATCTAAGGGGAGAAGCATTTTATTTAAAGGACGAAGAAAGCGGCAAGTTCTGGTCGCCTTCCCCTTTACCCTGCCGTGGTAATTCGCCATACATAACCCGACATGGGTTTGGATACAGTGTGTTTGAACATAGTGAAGATGGTATTTATTCTGAAATGACCATTTACACCGACATTGAAACTCCGGTAAAGTTTATTGTTATTAAAATCCGTAACCATTCGGGCAGACAACGACGCATGTCTGCTACGGGCTTTGTCGACTGGGTGTTGGGCGATTTGAGAGCCAAATACATGAAGCACACGGTAACAGAGCTGGATGCCCGCAGCGGCGCTATCCTGGCAAAAAATGCTTACAGTTCGGAATTTGTAAATAGGGTCGCATTCTTTGACGCGGACGGAACCAACAAAACTATTACTACAGACAGAACTGAATTCATTGGGAGAAATGGAACACTTACTAATCCTGAGGGATTAAGAAGGGTAAGGCTTTCTGGTAAAACTGGCGCTGCATTGGATCCATGTGCCGCGATCCAGATAGTCTTTGACCTGGTAGAAGAACAAGAGCATGAGGTTATTTTTCGGTTAGGTGCGGGAAGAGATATTGAGCATGCATTAGAGATTATACAGGCTCATGAAGGATCGCAGGTAGCACATGAGGCGAAACAAAAGGTGCATAATTATTGGGAAAGAACATTAAGCGCTATTCAAATTTATACACCTGACCCTGGCCTAAATATCATGGCAAACGGCTGGCTAAACTATCAGACACTTGCCAGCCGGCTTTGGGCACGAAGCGGGTTCTATCAATCAGGAGGAGCTTTTGGTTTTAGAGACCAGTTACAGGATGTTCTTTCATTAATGTATGCACATCCTCAGCTAGTACGGTCACAAATACTATTGTGCGCATCAAGGCAATTTGAGCAGGGAGATGTGCAGCATTGGTGGCATCCACCTACAGGACGAGGCGTACGTACCACATGCTCGGATGATTATTTATGGCTGCCATATGTAACAGCGAAATATATTAAAGCCACTGCCGACAATGCTATATTGGATGAGCAAGTACATTTTCTTGAAGGACGCCAGCTGGCAGCAGATGAAGACTCTCGGTTTGATCTTTTCACTACCTCTGATGGTACCGCAGACTTGTATGACCACTGCGTAAAAGCAATTGATTACGCGTTAAAGTTTGGTGTACACGGCTTGCCATTTATAGGCTCCGGTGATTGGAATGACGGTATGGATAAGGTAGGCAATCACGGAAAAGGGGAGAGTGTGTGGCTTGCATTTTTTCTTTACGATGTGCTGGTACAGTTTGCAGAGGTGGCACTCTTAAGACATGAGGATGCCTTCTCCCTAAAATGTAAAGACGAAGCAGAAAAACTACGCATCAACATCAATGAACAGGCGTGGGATGGTGAATGGTACAGGCGCGCTTATTTTGATGATGGCACGCCCCTTGGTTCTCATACAAACGAGGAATGTAAAATTGATTCTATCGCACAAAGCTGGTCGGTGTTGTCAAAAGCCGGCGAAAAGGATCGAATTATTACAGCAATGCGATCTGCAGACAACCACCTGGTCCGTAAGGAAGACGGACTTATCCAACTTTTTAATCCGCCTTTCGATAAATCTGACCTGAACCCTGGTTATATAAAAGGGTATGTGCCAGGGGTACGCGAAAATGGGGGTCAATATACACATGCTGCGATTTGGCTAGTGATGGCGTTTGCCGCTATTGGCGATAAGAAACGAACGTGGGAGTTATTGCAGATGATCAATCCTATAAACAGAACGAACAGTGAAGTTAATATCGGCAGGTACAAAACCGAACCTTATGTTATAGCAGCGGATGTTTACGCCGAACCAATGCACAAAGGGCAGGGTGGCTGGACGTGGTACACAGGTTCAGCAGGCTGGATGTATCAACTGATCATTCATTCTTTTATTGGCTTAAAAAGAGAAGGCGATACTTTAAGCTTCACGCCTTGCCTTCCGGAAGAATGGACGCATTTTGAAGTGCACTACAGATATATGAATACCAAATACCATATAGTCATTCAGCAAAAAGACAGGCGGGATTCGATTATGGTTATAGCTGATGGGGTGAAGCAGGAAGGCAACAGTTTTCGCCTTACCGATGATGGGGCTGAACATGATATTCAAATTCACATATGACCACAGGAAAGCATAGAAGTCACTAATATGCGAAACCCGAAGGGGTTTTGGGAAGAATTTTTACACCCCAAGCACAGTTTAATTGCTTAGAAGTAGGCATTACCGGTAGTTACAGACTCCGCAATTATGAAGTCCGGGAAACAGCATGCTGAATATCGATCACGTAGAAACAAATTCAATCCTGCTCCCTTTTCCGGCAGGAAGGATATCAGTGAGACCGTGAGTGTTTAAATGCCATGGCGTGATGCGGTTTGTCTAAATAGGCCCCTTTAAAGTCTAAAGCACCACCTGAATATTTCTACTTAGGATAATAACTTTGATGTTTGAGAATTTCTAAAAAATAGTAAGGAGGACAGGTATGTTACTAAAAAATAAGATCGCCGTTATTTATGGAGGAGGTGGGGCCATTGGTGGCGCCGTGGCTCGCGTATTCGCCAGGGAAGGCGCAAGAGTATTTATCGCCGGGCTAACGCAGGCCAGGCTCGATGCTGTAGCCGCTGACATCACCGCTGCAGGCGGAGCGGTCGAGACCGCACAAGTCGACGCCTTCGACCAACAGGCGGTCGAAAAGCATGCTGAGGCCATTGCGATGAAAACCGGTGGTATCGACATCGCTCTCAACGCCGTGAGCGTCATGCACAACCAGGGAACTATGCTTGAAGACCTGTCATTGGATGAATTCATGAAGCCCGTCGATGGTTTCCTGCGGACTCTTTTTATTACGAGCAAGGCTGTGATACGTCATATGGGTGGAAAGCGTCCTGGTGTGATTTTGACCTTATCCACGCCGGGTTCCAAAATGGCTGCAGCAGGCGTTTTAGGATATAGCGTAACCTGTGCCGGTAAGGAAGCTTTCTCACGGGTTCTGGCCGCAGAATTAGCGCCCAAAAATATCCGGGTTGTTTGTCTGCGTCCACACGCGATCGCAGATGCTCCGGCCGCTGGTTCCTATACCAAAGATGTCTTTGAAACGCTCAACTGGTATAAAGAAACTGCCAACGGCCAGTCGGTGGAAGAATGGCTGCCGGGCTCGGCGATGGCGCAAAGCACGTTGTTGAAACGTTTGCCGACGCTCTCCCAGGTAGCGGAGACGGCGGCTTTCCTGGCTTCGGATGGAGCCGGCGCCATGACAGGAACAGTTGTCAACCTGTCGTGTGGTTCACTCGTTGATTGACTCAGCCATAGTGACCAAATAATATTCAAAAACCCTAAAGCAGATATGGGCAGCGGGGGAGACAGCAATTTCACATTACTCCGAAACAAATTCAATCCTGCTCCATTTTTCCGGCAGGTGGGTATCATAGATATCGTGACTGTTTAATGCCGTGGCGGGGTGCGGTTCTACTTCAATACCGTTGAGCAGTAATTTTTGAAAACGTCCGAGAAATATTTTCCAGATATCTCCGTTTGCCGGGGGTATGCTTCTCCCGTCCGCCAACAGCTGAAGACTGGTCCAGGGAATAGCTATTTCAAGGCTCCAGCCTTTATCAATATCGCGGTTATCATTAACTGTACCGTCAATCTTCGTTGCTGTTTGTAAACCGGGCATATCGAAGTTGGTAAATGCCCAGCGGATACCCCGGGGATGTGTACCCTTCCAGAATGAAGCGCCGCTCCGGTCGTAGTTGCCCCCAAACGTGTAGACCTGTGGGTGATGAACGTCAAACAACGGGGTATCAAAACGACTGCCTTTTGTGTATGCATCGCGCCAGATAAAAAATACTTCATAGACCGTATTCAGCGCGTTTACTTCCAGTTCGTAATAACAATCGCCGCCATCAATTAACACCTCGAGATCATTTTCCAGGAAAATAATACTATCGCGTTCCGTCAGTTTCGCCTCGACAAAAGGTTCTTCGGCTTTAAATGCGATATATAAATAATCGTCGGTCCATAGTACTGCGGCTTGTGTATTATATATGGCCGGATCACCTTTCGCCATGTCCACAAAGCGTTTGCTCCAGGTTGCGTTTTGCCAGGGTGCTTTATTGACATCGCCGTCAATAGTGATGGGGGAAGAAATTTTTTTCGCGATATAGTCAGGGTTATTCATGCTGGCATTTATTAAAGGAATACAAACTTAGGTGATCATGCGGTGAACAAATTCCTTGAAAATGCGAAATCAGCTGATCCGCAGAAGCGGCTAGATCCGGATACTCGCGAGCGTGAACACGAATCGAGGCCCGGATCACGAAGAGTATTTATATCGATATGGGCTCAGCAGTTGACCACTTCTCGGAAATTTTTGATCGACAGTTCCTGGATGATACAGATGCTGATCACCTCAGTGCGCAGTTTGTGAGTGTGTGGCCGAAAAACTCATGCGCAATGATAAGATCTGCAAACAGACCGGTTCTGACTTTTCGGTCCTCACCGACGCGAACCTGAAACTGCTGTCCATTAAGAAGCTCTTTAACTCATCGAATAGCTCACCGAGATTTGCGGAAGCCCCACTGGAATTCAAAAGTAGCGCTTTGATATATTTTGAACAAAAGTCCCATTCCAAAAGGGAAACGATCTACATTCGTAGATGGCTTGTGACCATTGGTTGGTTTTTACAACAAGCGCAATTCCTACTTATTCAATTGAAAAATTGACTTAAGGTTCTCGAATAATTTAGAAACATCAACCCCTGGCATTTGCATTTCTTTGAAAATTATTTTATCGGGTAATTCTGTGGCAATAGCATCCACGAAGACCTGCATGTCATTTTTGATTAATGCAGGTAATTCAACAATATCTTCTGTTGGTAATAACGCACTCAATCGAAATATATCGGTTTTGTGTTTCCTGATATTTTTTTCATCGATGTTCTCACCTTTTGCTTTTCGTTCTTTTAAATCCAGGTAGGCTTTTGCTTTTAAGCACATCAGGGTTTCGGTATTGGCCCGATGTAATCCTTGTTCTTTTTGACAGTGAGAAATTGTAAAATCATAATAGTCTTCACTCATTAGAATGGCCGATAAGCTCGACAGATCGTCATCAAAAGGTATAGGAGTCAATTGAGCGCCCTCTTGAATGTTTAACACATCTGGCTGTCTTGAAAATAATTCTAACTGAAACGGAAATTCCTTATTTGCGGGTTTACAAAACCGATAGTATTTGCGCTGCTCTTCACTTTGTTCTTTTCGCTCATAATCACCTGCTTTAATGAATTCCCAGAACTTTTTTACGAATTCCGAACTTAGGGCCTCTATGACCAGAATGATGTCGATATCCTTGGTTGTTCGTGGAGTAAATCCTGCTGCGTCAATGATCATGTCACAAGCGGTACCACCGATAATGATATAATTGTCAGAATAGTCTTTAAAATAGTCTTTGAAAATGTTTAATCCATTTACCATATGTAATTTTTCTTTATTTGCTCTAGTCCCATTTCAATACGTTCATCCACGGTTTCCCTCAAGCTAATGTACAGGGAAAGGGGATCGACGATATTTTCAATACGACTGTTATCGGCGAGTTTTTTCGGATCGTATTTCCAGATTTCCAGGCAATACAGTCCTTCGTGATCATTACTCTCCTTCAACTTTTTTTCCTGTATCAGCGTATTGTATTCGTTTCTATCTATAGCATAAAATGCTTGTCTGGACGGGTTGAGATCTGTATATTCAGGTAGCGCTGAACCATTACATTTCAGTAATCCTGTGGCATCATCCATCTTATCTACATATACCGTTTTGAACACGGGATTGATGAATATCGGTTGTGCCCGATACCATAATTCGGGACGGTCTCCCTTAAAGACGATATGCTTTTCTTTAGTACCCTGTATTTCGCAAAGTTCATGATGTTCAAGGTTGCTTGCCGCGTTTGTCATGGCCATTTGCGTATAATTGAACTTACTAGATAGCTGTTTCAAGCTTAGCTCGGAGAGATGCTCTTTATTATTGAGTAGGTGGTAAAGAAATACTAACTGTGCAGAAGGAAGCAGGGCGCTTTTATCTCTTTTATGCTTGGGGTAATGTTCCTGGTCTTTCAAACTAATCATTAGGTGCGGCATGAACATCTGCTTGCCAGGAATTACAAAGTCGATATCTTTTTGTACCAATCTTCGGCTTAGGCCATTATTGGTTTTGTTGAGCAACAAAATTGGCTGAATATTCAGGCGGTCGGCGATTAGATCTAAATGCTTTTTGATCTGATCGCTATTAAAGCCGGTATATGTTTTCGCCTCCACCAGCACTACTTGCTTGTGATATATATCCAGGAAAGCGAGATCATATCCTTGGTCAATGTAAATAGGCAATACCTTCCTGGCCGGCGGATCTGCAAGCTCACGTACGGCGTTGTCAGGCAATACTTTTTCTATATAATCAATTGCTTCTTTCATTTGTCATAAACAGTAATAAAGCTATATAGTTTATTATGTAAATGTATATTTATTATATTGATATTCAATGGCTCTATGTTTGCCTTGGAATGGCAACTACGATGATAAACTAGATAGGTTTACTATTAAAAACGTAGTTTACTGTATTGATTATCAATGTACTAAAACATATTTACCTTTGCTCCTATGAGATCTTTTGTAATGGGAGATACCCATGGTGCTTACCGTGCGATGAAACAATGCCTTGATCGTGCTTCTTTTGATTATGAAAGCGATATGCTAATTCACTTAGGGGATGTAGCAGATGGGCATCCCCATGTCTACGAATGCGTTGAAGAATTGTTGAGTATCAAAAATTTGGTAGCCATTAAAGGTAATCATGACGAATGGTTTAAGGAATATCTTGCCTCGGGAATTCACCCTGATCAATGGAAGCAAGGTGGGAAGGGAACCGCTGTATCTTATTTACGCCGAATAAATAAAGAGGATATGATCACACCAATGGGCAGTGGTTTTATGGTTGCGTTGAATCCCGCTGACGTTCCAGAGGCGCATCAGGAATTTTTTAGACGGCAGGTACTGTATTATATAGACGATGAAAATAACCTGTTCGTGCATGCCGGATTTAGCAGGCATCAGCCTTTTAAAGGGCAGACACCAGATATTTATTATTGGGACCGGCAGTTGTGGATACAGGCATTATCCTTTGCGGCCAAGGGCAGAAATAAAAATGGAATATTTCAGATGGAAACAGTATTCAATGAAATCTTTATCGGACATACAAGTACCACGACCTGGAAAACCAATCAGCCGATGCATGCTGCCAATATCTGGAATTTAGATACAGGTGGTGGTCATGATGGAAAAGTAACCATAATGGATGTTGAAACCAAGCAATATTGGCAGTCGGATTTGGTCACTGAATTATATGATTTATTTTGAAGGTATGTCTAACATCTTAAACATGACTACCATGATATTCATATCAATCCACTTCAAATGCCTTCAAACTTAACTCACCGAATAGCTCACCGGGTTTTGCGGAAAGCCAGACTGGGATTCAAATGTGGGATTTGAAATATTTGGAGCAAATGAATAACGTCAAGAAATCAATTTACCGGGTTGGCGACTACCCACCTTAGAAGTGTTGGCTTATCCCAAAGCTCTTCATAATGATTTGCGATCTGCGCAAAGGTGTTTATTCGACTTACTGTGTTTTATCTGTAGTGTAAGGCATTGCAGAATTTCTTTTTCCAACCAGTGCCATGCCGTCCGAAAAAAGGGCTGTACCATGAGAGTGTATGTCCCACTTTAAGTCAGTAGACCTAATAGATGTACAGGGGATATACACCTCTTCAGTGTTCGAACCCGATCACACACGGGTCACTACCAGGATGTTCATACGCTTCTTAATAAAGAATGTGCCGAAAAACCGTAAAAGAAAGCTTAAAAGAATCGGTGGGAATTAAAAACCTGAAGAAAATTTAAAACCCGCCTCAAACTTGCGTCTGGCGCGGGTTTCTAACTTTTTGGCGCTTTTTAATGCGTATTGAATCGTGCTGTTTAGCTCCCCCTGCCCGACTTGAACGGGCGACCCTCTGATTAACAGTCATAGAACCGATGGTAAGCAACGAGGACAAAGAAAGTAACAAAGCAACACAATTAGTTGACTTTCAATATTATTACTCGGCTTTCATGAATTTGATCTTGTTTTTATTATCTCGATATTTACTGATTTTGTATGCAAATTGTATGCAAATTTGTATTTTACCTCACCCGTATGAAAACAAGCACCTCTATCATTCTTGATACTCGAAAACAAAAGAAGAACAGCACCTTCCCTATCAAACTTCGGATTACCCACAACCGAGAACAGAGATATTATCCTACGCACTACAGCCTCACCCGAGAGGACTACGGCAAAATTAGAGCAGGACGTCCGAAGGGTGCCCTTAAGGATATTGCCCTTGATCTGCATGGCATCGAAAGGAAGGCAATCGAGACAATTGAGTCTTTGGTTTTCTTCAGCTGGACATCTTTTGAAAAGAAATATTATTCAAATCGTACACTCAGATCAACCATCGCTGAGGCTTTTATTGGGTATACAACCGAACTTAGGGTTCAAGGTCGAATAGGGACAGCCGTATCTTATGAATGCGCCAGTCGAAGCCTAAATAAGTTTATGCCAAACTTGAGATTTATAGATATTACTCCCGAGATATTAAGAAATTACGAGCAGTGGATGCTTAATAATGAGAACTCAATGACAACCGTGGGAATTTATATTCGAGCACTAAGAACGATCGTAAACAGTGCAATATCGGATGGAGGGATTCCAAAAGAAATGTATCCATTTGGCAAAAGGAAATATGAAATACCGACCGGGTCAAATTTTAAAAAGGCTCTCAGCCTAGCGGATATAGCCTTGATTTTTTCTTATAAGTTTAAAGAGGATTCTAATCGATTAGCCTGCCGCGACTATTGGATATTCATGTATTTGTGTTACGGTATCAATGTGAAGGATATGTGTCTTCTGAAGTTCGAGAATATCAAGGGGCAGTTTATTGAGTTTGAAAGGGCGAAAACGGCGAGAACAAAGAGAACCTCTGAAAAGATAAGAATCCCCATCTCCGACGAGATTTGGAAAATAATAAAGACGAGAGGTAATACCCAGCAGAATGAACAAACTTACATATTTCCAATTCTCAAATATGGGTTGACCGCCCAAAAGCAACGTCAGTTGATACAGCAATTAACCCACGTTATCAATGATAATATGAAGGTAATTGCAAAGGACCTGGGAATTGCTCAATCTATTACAACATATGCCGCTCGGCATAGCTTCGCCACCGTATTGCAGAGAAGTGGAGTTAGCACCGATTTTATTCGGGAGGCTCTTGGCCACAGCAACGTTAAGACTACGCAGAATTATCTTGCGGGTTTTGAGGACAGACAAAGAACGGATGTCGTGAAAGCACTAATCGCATTTGACACGAATAGCATCTAGGATCGGTGACTTGATCAATTTTATCAACGCTTCTGCAAAAGAAAACGATACCTCACCGTCGATGTCACCAAACGTTTAAACGGGAAACAGGCTGGTGTAATAGCGGCCGAAATGACTCTTAAACACATAGGAAGTTCTTGAGTTAATACGCTTTGGAATTTTGAATGGCGAGACCAATCGATACGCGGTAAAAAAGATTGCGCTTTTCCAATAAATTAAAATGTGGTAAAATATTTTTTTGCGTGTTTTTACTCTTGACACCATCAAAATCATCCACTTCGTCATGCGGAAAAATCGCACAGTAATTAGCAATGTATGATTAAATCAAACATTACCGCACCCCGCGTCCGGAGGCCTCATTTGGGCTTTTTGATTATTAACATTGTGTGACTTTTTTCGGGCTTTTTTTCCAAAAGGAATTTGCAAGATTTACATCATAAATCTAAACCCCTAAACAAGCACTATGGATAAGATGTCAATTTTTTTACAAGCAGCTCGAAAACTTATTGAACACGATTTAAACGCGATCGTCGTCGACGATTCAAAGCGGCCGGTGTACCCCTGGAAGAAATTTCAAACGAATATGATTTCGATGGGCGAATTGATTAAACAATTGAAGCACCCAAAGGCAGCAGGATTAGGTGTTGTTTGTGGATCGGTGTCAGGGAATCTAGAGGTGATCGATTTTGATCTAAAGTATGATGTGTCCGGGGTGTTAATGCAGAAGTTTGTTTCCCGGGTGCCAAAAGCACTATTAGAAAAGCTGTGCATTGTGGAAACTCGATCAAAGGGATACCACATTTACTATAGATGTGAGAAGATTACGACTAATATTAAGTTGGCTTCTCGAAAGGCAACAGAAGGGGAAGTCTGCCAATCTCCGCACATTAAGCAATTGGTTTTGATAGAAACGAGGGGGCAAGGAGGATTTGTCGTCGCCCCTCCAACGCCCGGTTACAGGGTTCACCACCGAGTTAAGGTTCCGTTTATACAAATCGATGAGCGAGAAACTCTTTTAGCGATCGCTCGTTCCTTCAACGAAATTCAGGAAATGATCGTGGTTCCTAAACCCAAAGTATTGCAAGTAGCGACGGCTAACAAACCACTCGATGATTATAATCTTAGAGGAACGCCGATTGCCCTGCTTGAAACATACGGGTGGACAGTGGTCCGAGAAGATAAAGAGCGGATTTTTTTGAAAAGACCTGGGCACACCGCTGCGGAATCCTCGGGGAACTTTCATAAGGGAAAGAATTTATTTAAGGTTTGGTCTACCTCCACCGAATTTTCTACTGGAATGCCATATGATCCCGCAGGCATTTATACCACCTTAGTCCACCAAGGAAATTATAAGGCTGCTGCCAAAGATTTATATCAACAAGGTTATGGTCGAACTGGCTAGTTCGTTTGATTGTACTCTCGTTGGAAATCGAGCGAATTTGGTCGATTTCTGAAACGTGATTCAGAATTTAATACTTAATACAAATACTCTAAAATGAAAACAAATCTCCTAACACGGAAAGAGCTCGCTGATTTTTTCAAGGTTACCGACGAAACCATTTCCAACTGGCAGATGCAAGGGTTAGTTCATCCTTTTTGCATGATTAATGGGCGTCCGAGGTATCACTTGCAGAACACAATTAACACAATCACAAACCCTAAAACAATTAAAGATGGAAATGAACTTTGAAAACCTCCCTTTCACGGTAGGACTGATTCTCCAGAAAATATCCAACATCGAAGCACAATTCCGGATGGAAAGGGAAGGTCCGCAACTTGTGACCGATGACCTGATGATAATTGACGAGGCAGCAACTTTTCTACACCTGTCAAAGCAAAGAGTCTATTGCTTAGTTAGTAATCGAAAGATCCCCTTCATGAAGAAGAGCAAGCGCCTCTATTTTTCGAGGAAATCACTTATAAGCTGGCTCGAGGAATCTAACCGGAGAATGGCCGCATAACACATATAACATAAATAAAATAGTACCAGTATGAAAAGGTCAGCACTTAATGATCCATTATGGCGATACAGCAGTGATACGGGATGGGAGGTTTGCCCCCCTGATTTATTCGTTCCAAAGCCCGCCCACTCCTTTAGAATTATCAGCCCAGAAGGCGAAGTGACGGTTTCGAGGGAGGAGTTTTTGAACGAATTGATGAAATTATCTTCTGTAAATTTTCCAGAAGATTCCACCGAGACCGTGAGTGTATCGGAAGGGAACGAGCGACAAAAAACATTATACCTATTTAACCTTGTCCAGCGAGAGATTCAATTGGTAGAGCATTCTATCGCTTTTGGAATTTTCAAGTTCAAGACAACTTTCGATAAGTCTGGTAGTGGTAAGCTTTCCATATCTGGCTTACATTCGGAAGGTTTAATGGCTTTGCTTGAGGTTATGGGTTATAGGCGACGGTGCTTGGGGGATTCTAATTCTACAGTGCTAATTCAAGTTGTCGACAATAAAATGCGAGTGGTGAATATAGAAATGATGAAGAATGCAGTGCTGGACATCATCAAAGAACTTGGTCAGGAGGTTGAGTTTTATAAAAATGGCGTAGCCTTTCCTTTTGGAAGAGCAACTTTAATCACCCTGTTTCTAGATCAACAACACAACTTCTTCAACCAGAATAAATGTGAAATGCTGGAGATGTATGACGCGCCCGAGCTCAAAGATGGCAAAGACTGGTCATATTTTCTTTTTAGAAATCTTATAGTTAGAGTTAGTTCAGGGGGCAAAGAGTATATTCAATATGCGGATTTAGGAGGGTCTTGTGTATGGGAGGCGCATATTATTGACCATGACTTTAAGTACGTGCCATATTCAACACATAATTCTAGTTATGTTTCGTATTCGTTTAACGTTTCCAACCGTGATTCCGATCGGATGATGGCTTTCCAGTCGGGAACCGGATATGTATTGAATCACTATACCGACAGCAGCATGGGACAAGCCTTAATTTTGTATGACGAAAAGCCAACAAGCCATGATTTACCTTCGGGAGGGACAGGAAAGGGAGTTTACGGACAGGCGATTTCCAAACTCCGACAAATGGCCAAAATTGATGGAAAGTTTTTTGATCCTGATGACAAATTCCGATATCAATCAGTCAAAGAAACGACGCAAGTTGCGTTTATAGACGACCTAAAGCCCTCAGTTCCATTCACCACTTTCTTCTCGGCCCTTACCGATGGATGGACAATCGAAAGAAAACATGAGAAGCAAATCAAACTTTCACCTGAACAGAGTCCGAAGTTGATGTTTGCGTCAAATACTGTGATTGGAGGTTTAGGAACTAGCGACAAGCGGAGGCAATTTATTCTAGAATTTTCCGACTACTATAGTCAGAAGATCTCCAACGGCACTGAGACACCTATAACTTCAGAACATGGCGGAATGCTATTTGGCAAAAACTGGAGCAACCAGGAATGGAATCGATTTTATTCGTTCATGCTTGACTGCTCTCAGTTTTATTTTCTCAACGGGCTTTTGGGTTATGAGCTGAAGGGTGTGGGCGCAAACAGGCTCATTCAGGAATGCGGAGAAGAGTTCGCGGAGTGGGTGGAAAATCAAAAATTTGAAACCTATCTCGAGTATACGATTCCGTTTTTATATCAAGATTATCTCGAGTTGAACTATGACGGTGATCAGCAAGGATTCAAGCAGAGAGCCTTTACGACGCTGCTGAAAAGGTTCGCAGCGCTGAAGGGGTGGAAGTTGCACAAGTACTTCAAGGGCACTCACCCCAATAAGGTCTCATGCATTCAGTTTAGGACTGCAGGACAATAAGATTTTATTAATAAGGAGGGGGGGGTATTATTTATCGTACCCCCCTCTTAAGTAACTAATGCTTGCAGTCTTCACTACTTCAAATGAAGACCCAGCGTGACATGCTTTCAAATTCGGGTCTTCTCGGCTTATTCACGTCAAAATCAAAGGGGATGCTTAAAACTATTACGGCTGCCGGAGTGCGAAAGCAAGTTTCGCTTGGGGCGCCTCCAGAAGGGAAACGTTGTTTCATAATCCTAGACGAAACACATCGAATAGAAATGGTTTGCGAAACTATGAAGGGGAACGTACCTGGGCTGCAATGGTATTTCATATGCCCGAGCTCACAACTCCGTTGTCGAAAGCTGGTGTTTGCATCAGGTCGCTATCTGCACCAGTCATGCATAAAAAATTACTATAGAAAGATAAAACCGGAATGGTACAGTGAATGCATATTCCGCTGATACTGAGCCACTGTTCCGGCCAAAGAGAGCCATCTGATAAAGAGCGTATTTTCAATATCTAAACTAACTGTTTTTCTTTGTTCTTAACGACTCGCCTTTTAATTCTATTTTATTTGCATGCGCTGTCATTCTGTCCATTATTGCATCGGCAATGGTAGGTTCCTTTATGTATTCGTACCATGCTTTTACGGGTAATTGCGATGTAACAATGGTTGCACCTTTTGCATACCGGTCTTCAAGTATCTGCAGTAAAGCGAGTTTCATATTATGGTCCAGAGGTTGAAGGCCAAAGTCATCTAGTATAAGCAAGGGTGTCTTGGCTATTTGATTTAACCATCTGATATATGTACCATCGAGTCTGGCGCCAGCCAGGGCTTCTATAAACCTGTTCATTGCAAAATAGAGTGTTCGGTAACCCAGCATGCAGGCCTGCCGGCCTAAGGCACAGGCCAGGTAACTTTTTCCGCACCCGGTAGATCCGGTGATTAAAATATTTTGTCCCTTTGTCAATAAAACATCCATCACAAAACGTCATTAACTGCTCTTTGGTAATCCCACGGTCCGCCTTGCGTTTTCACCTGTTCAGGCATAGTATTGTAGCGGAGTTTGGATAGCCGCAGAAAGAGCTGGGTTCTTTGTCCCAAGCGGTATTGGGTTTCTGCATCGGCAAGCATACCCATCAGTGTGTGGGCTTCGGGATGCTGATGTACGGGTTGATCTATGACTGCCTGATATAGCTTGGACATACCAAAGAGTTTCAGTTCCTGCATTTGTTCTACAGTACTTTGTGTGTTCATGTTTTTGTTTTAGAAGTGAATAATGTTTTGCAGCATTTTAATTGTATGCCCCTGGACCACGAAGATTATTATGCTCCGGCATATTGAATAAAAGTGGTTGATCAGGTTTCAGAGTATCCAGGTTGTTTAAAAGGATATTATTGATGGTAGTATAGCTATAGCACTGCCCTGTAAATGCTCTTTTGCAGGCTGCTTCCAGCGCGCACTGGTGTGTAGGCTTTAGCCAGCCGTAAGGATACCAAGGCAGGCATTGTATGTTTGTTCTGTAAACCTTCTCGCCTTTAATACACCCTGCATATACTGATGGGCAGAGGTTCCAACTCTTGCGGCTTGTTCCAGAAAGTATTCTGCCGTCCAGCCCTTTGTTCAGAGTATCGTTGATGGCTTTCGGGCATGTGTTCTTTAATAGTAGTAAAACCATGGGGCTTATAACTTCTTTTGTGCAGGGCAATTCGTTTATGCTCATAATATATCTCTACTGTGTCGGTATCATAGATTGCATTCACTGTTTTGCCAATAAAGCAGAATGGCACGCTGTAGTGATGCCAGTTCTCACCCAGGGTGATGTGATAGTTCTTTTGCACTTTTGCCTCTGCCGACATGCCTGATCACATAGGCTGCTTGGAGGCAGCTGGCTGAAGCAATGTCTTTTCATTGCCTGGTAAAACATTCACAGGCGGCTATAATCTTTCCTTTGGAAAGGGGCGATGGTGATGCAGTGTCGAGTTGTCCGGCTATATGCTTCGTTTAGTTCCTCAAGACTAAAAAATATTCTATCTCGCAACGGAGCATAAATGCGCTGGTAAGAGAGCTTTACTTCGTTTTCCACTGGTGCCTTGTCTTTGGGTTTACGCACTCGGGCAGCCAGTAAGCTGATATTATTATGCAATGCCCATTGCTGCAATGTTTCAGTAAAAATCGGTTCGTACCGACAGCTTTTGCTTACTGCAGTTCGCATATTATCGGACTTAATGTTCTGCGGAACGCCGCCAAAATACGCAAGGCAGGCGTTGAGTGCCTTTACAACGTTGGGTTGCGTTGCGTTAGGAAGTGCTATAACGAAGCTGTACCCACTGCATGGCAACACAGCCACAAAAACCGGGCATTCATCAACTTCACCGCTTGCACGATCTACATAACTTAAAGTCTCACCTGCAAAATCAACCATCATCACCTCTGCAGGCCTATGCTCGAAATGCATGGTGGCCTCATTTACTTTTCTGTGCCGGACAAAAAGTTCACAGAACTGAGAATACTCATATCCTTCCGGGTTCTCTTTCTTGTACTCCTCCCATAGTAACTGTTTGGTTACACCTGTTCGTTTAGTTCGGCAAGAAAATACTGAACTCTGGCGGTAAAATCCTCTCTGCGGGGATCTGCGTGCAATTGTTTTGCATCGGCATACACCACAAGGCTCAGGTCTTCATCATTCATGTGCTGCAATTGTTCCAGGTTAAAGCCAGATGCATTTAACCTGTCTGCATAAATCTTAAATGTATTACGTGATATGTTCAAATCCCTTGAGATCCTGCGGCCTGAAAAACCGCGCTGTAAAAGCTGTATTATAGTGCGCACATTTTGCATCGTTACCAGGTGATTTGACATTCCACTGCGGTTTTGCTGAAACGCAAAGGAATCTCTTGCTGATTAAATGAATTTGTACGCTCTTGTCAGGTGGCTCAATTACGCCGGAATGTCATGAAGGCTACCAATTTGTAGGTGGCTCAGTTTGCCCGGAATCTCCATATTTGCGATCTTAAGCAAGGCTGTCGGACCAAAATTCTGAAGTGGCTCAGTTTGTTCGGAATGCTGGCTCAGTTTATACCGGAATATGCAGTGAACGGCCAATTACAAAAATTCTTGTTAAGAAGCAACGTGAAATTGATGCTGAAAAGATCATGGTTTCCAAGTATTACAAGAGCAACTATCGAGGTAAACCTACCAAGAAGCATGTTAAGCTGCTCCGATGGCTCGAGGAAGGGAGCAAGTACTCCATGAGCGATATTATTAATGGAAGATGCGGCGATTGAGATTATATAGGTAGGAGGGGCCTAGGCAATGTTGCCACGCTTGTATGTAATATGTATGCAATGCTGCTTCTTAAGCGTAGGCTCATGTCCCTCAACTTAATTGATAGCTAAATACTTAGTGTCCTCGTAGTTTGCATTGGACCTATGATTTAACATCAGAGTGTCGCGCTTTCATGTCGGCCGGGGAAACAGATCTAGTATGCATTTGGTACGTCTAATACAGAATTCTGTATTTTGCAATCAACTTTTCTACCTCAGGTAAAACATTTGAAAGTGTCGCAGTGTCTGAGTGAGAGAGGCGCTTTCGCTGCCTGACAAAAAGCTTCAGTATATCACGAACCTCGTTCAGGTTGTAGTCATCAAATGTTTTCACATATTGAATCGTTGACAACAAAATGGTCGTCTCGTTCGCTGTGCGTTTCAAGGCTTGAAGTAGATATGAGGCAGATTTTTTATACTCCAACGGATCATTCGTTTTTTGAGCCATTACAAAATGAAGGTTTGCCAAATTTGCATATGGGTGAGCAAATCTGGGGTTCAGCAATATTGCCTTATTAAAATAACTTTTAGCCTTTTCGGTTAACTCGTGATCCATTTTTTTAGAAATTGCTTTATAGAGATATCCAGAACCCAACCTATTAAATGCGTCAAAATTCTTTTCGTCAAGTTTAACATACTGGGTCAGCCTATCAATGACCACTTGTAAATCTTGTTCCGTTAAAATGCGCCTTGCGCTGGTCTTCAAAAGAAGCGCCGCGCTAATAAACAAAGTTTGGAAATGATTGGGATCTAGCTCGAGAGCTTTATCGTATTTACTGAGGGCATTTAACCAGACATCTAAGTGGGGATTAAAATCAAATAAGTGTTCAAGTGATCGTCCCCAGTTGTGATAGGTATCTGGATGAGGAGATACTGCCACTGATTTAGCAAAGTATTCCGTGCTTTTGATCAAATCACCTTTCGAGTTTAACATCATTCCTACGTCGCGATACAGAAGTCCTAATTTATATGAAAATGCTCCTTCCTGCGGGAAAGCGGCAATGATCTCTTGATACTTTAATACAGCCAAGGCAAAATATTTTTTATAGAGCCCCTTATTTTTCAGAGCTAGAACACTGTAAATTGTCGCGAGGAAAATAGAACCATGACGAACCAAGTCAGATTCATCTTGCTCAAGCTCTGCTGCGGCTTTCAATAGGTTAGGAGTATCCAGATTCTTGGTTTTGGCCAATTCAAAAAGCGCTGTTCCTCTGTAAAAGTATTTGCCTTCTCGAGGTGATAATCGCGCAAAATGAAGCAATGCTTCGTGGACGAGATTATCCTTTCGAGTTATTAGACCGTAATGAGTCAATGCTTGTCCGAGTCCGATAAGACAGCTAATATTTTGAGAATCCAGTTCAACCCCATCGCGAAAGCTTTTAATAGCGACTTTTAACATTCCATCATCATTTGAGTGATAGAACTTAGTGATCTCGAAAAATCCGAGTTCCACCTGAAGAACAGCCAGGTATTTTTTCAATGTGGTATTGCCCGATAGCTTCAACGTCTTCATGAATTTTTCGAGTTGAGTTCTTGAGCCTGAAAGAAGCTGATTCGCAATCCCTTCCAAGTATTCATCAATTGACATCGACTCTATTTGAAAATCAAATAGCGACTTTGGCAGCTTAACAATTGGATTACCAAGATTGGCCCCTATTCCCATTAGGTCCCTAAATGCCCTATAAAAAGCATTCATCGGCTGACCTGTCGAGCTCTGGGCAATTGAAACTGCTTTGGTATTTAAAATTGTCATAGCTTCTCTAAGACTCACATTCTTCGCGTCGGACACAGCTTTATACATAGGATATTGTACGATTAGTGACACGTAGTTATTCCATTCCATGACTGGCTTCAGCCATTCCTCTTCCTTTAATATCGGAATTTGAACACTTCTATTAGCCATTATTTTTAGTCTCTCATTGCAAATTTCGATGGGTATTAATTCGTTGAAAGGAAGCTGCCATTCTCCCCAGATTAACGCATTGAATGGTCCCAGCATGAATAGCGCTGGATCTCCCTTTTTAATGCTTGCACTGACTACATTGGCGATTAGCTCTCTATGTATTGTAGTATAGATAACGATGTCCGGATATGTATCAAATATTAGATTCTCTGAGACGGACTGAACTTTTTCTAGCAGGTGGCGGTTTAGAATTGCCTTGAGCGAATCAAAGGTGTTCAGATGATGTAGTACATTTTTTGTTTGTTGTAACAACAGAAACCTCCAGATTATTGAATAGAAAAACATTTTAATAATGTTGGACTCAAGCGAGAGTTCTACTGTCATAAACCGCGAGTCTGTTGCTGAAAGTTTCTGAGTGAATTCCCTTGAAATTCTATCGTTAAACTTTTCAAGTTTGTTTATGCATTCATCTTCCCAGACCTTAAAGCCTTTTTCACAAACTTCACAAAAGACAGCCTTTGGCGATACTGGCAAATGCTTTATTTCTGGCCAAGGGGTATTAAGATTTGATTGGCCGAAGTATTCTTCAATGCCCGCGAAAGGTGATGCCTGAAAAAGATGTTCGTAATCTCGAGGGCCAATAAGCTTTTTCAAATATGAGGCTGGTAGTAAATGCGATTTGATTTCATAAACATCTCGTTGTTCACATAGTTGACATTTCATATGAAGAGCTTTGAGGTCATTGCTGAGATAATCGGACCTCAGCAGATTATTTAGACGTTTCGAATCTGAGTATGCCTCCACAAAAGCTGAAAGCATCGCTTTGTTTTCCGCTTTCAGGTCATCATTTGTTCGATCGGTTCGCTAAAACAAAAGAGAGGGCGAGCTAGGAAATAACTATTAATTTTTCCTTCCCAATCTTTTCTAAGGTCGGTCTTATGTTAAAGTACCACTCTGCCAATCGCTTTTTCTTTTCGGGCAACCTGGCGTCAACATAAATTCTGAAAACTGATATTGTCATAAGCGTAGAGTAAACAACTATATCCTGCACATCTCGAATGTATCGCAGTTGGACGATCAGTGACCCATTAGTTTCAGGGTTGGCAGAAATTTTGCCCATGTATATGTCTGATCCATGAACCGCTGCAGACCATTTACGATAGATTAGTTCATATTGCGACTTCTTCTTTAAATAGGTCGAAAGCTTTTCAATATTACGCGGGCCATCAAAGAACCTGTACCAGGCAATATTTTTCGTCCCGTCGATACGAGTCAGCCTTTTATACTCCTGCATGGCAGCAGTGTATTGAGGCAAGGTCAGCAGATTTTCTTTCGAAGCAATGTACTGCTCAAGGTCTTGGACATTCAAGTCGTCCAACAAGCCTTGAAAAAGGTTCTCTTCATCTAGCGATTTCCGAAACGTTATACCTAGTTCTTCTTTAGGATGTAATTGCTTCGCGACTTTGATTTGCTTTATGATGTCCGCCACCATGAACGCGCTCGCTCGCTTTTCAAAGTCTTTTTGCAGTAGATACTCAAGATAGAACCATAGTTCAAACAGCGCTCGGGCTAATATTTTAGGTGGATCGCCAGTACCAAATTTGATGAGAATTGAAACCGAATCCAGGACATCAAGAAACTGTCTTAACATCATTACGGGGGGAAATTGCAGGAGCTCGTCTTGATCTTCTCGGACCTTCTTTACGTCCCAGCTAAATATGTGCGATCCAAAGTTCACCAACTCATCTAAATGCTCGGAAAGGAGCTCCAGATTTTTCTTGATCCCAGGCTCTAGCGTTCTAGATATCAGGCCATCTACCGGAATAGTCATTGCGAGGCAATTTAATCTAATATACTGACCTTCTCGACAAGCCGCCTAGACAGTTCACACACGAAAATCACCCGAACCCTCATTCAAGACAGACCGGGATTGATTGATTCACAGAAAAGCTTCGAGTTTAGTCCATCGCATAGGTCACCGCCGCCACCTTAAAAGATCACTATTAGAATGCCTCAGCTCTTAAATAGATCGGAGAAACTTTGCACCGAATTATTATAGCAAGGGAAGGGCTGGAATCGTTCAGACCGGAGATTTCAGAAAATAAGAAGCCCCGCCATTTGTCCATGCGGGGCCGGCAGAGGCCTGTAACGTTACTATTGTGAAGGTAATTTGACAGCACAAAATTTCGCCAAGGAAAACACCACCACTTTACAGTTTTATCCACACTCAGGATTCAACTCCCCTGTGCGTGAAGTTAGTCGCTCTCCTAAGGCTCCATCTTTGACTTTTCATCTGGACGGCCTTTAGGTGATCGAATGGTAAAGACAGCATGTGCAGACATTTCTTCCGGTGGCATCTCAAAGTTGAGAATTGTTTTATATGACTCCGGCGAGATTCCGGGCCCGAGGAAGTCCATTGACATTTCACAGGGGAGCGTCAATGGCGTGCGGTATTTATTATCGCCACTATTGTGAGTCTTGCGCATTAAATCATTCGTGTTCCGCGTGATCAAGGTGTAGGTATAACGCTTGATCACCTGGCCAGTTTTCAAGTCGGGCAACTCCGCAACCGAATAAAGGCCGGGGATAAAGAATCCGATGAGCTTGATGAACTGCATGTATCGATAAGCTATATAGAACGTCAAAACGACAACGAGAATGCATATCAGAGGTTTAGTAGGCTTACTAATGTTTTTCTCAAGGCAGCTGGAAACCCACTCCTGCGCTATTGCCCTGGACTTTGTGTACTACAATTTTGCAAAGGTCACAAAACCCTCAGGGGTTCCTTCTGCGATGGACGCTTAGCTCAAAAAGAAGCTTATGACTATTGGGGATATTGTAAATCTGGTTCATACTACAGAACTATAGAAAAGAGGTAGCTACAAAAAGAAAAGCGGAGAACTAACCCCTTTCTGCCACCTGCAGTTGGTTAAGCGCTTAAAAAATATAATCCATAAGAATAAAATGTTTTGTATGTTTAAAGCCTTTAAACCCTTTCCTAAGCCAAATAATTGCTAAATGCCTATTGTATTTACCCGCGATTTAGGGTACGCTGGCGCTGGAGCATCCCAAGCACACTTAATGGAAGATGCAAGCGGTAACAGATACTTTGTAAAATTCAAAGAAAATGCGCAACTGACACCCAAAATTCTTGTTAATGAATTTGTTGCTGGAAGATTGGCAACTCATTTAAGTTTGCCATGCGCAGAATGCGATGTCGCAGAGGTTGACCCTCTTCTAGCGTCCTCCATTTTAATAAACGGAGTACCGATTTCTACCGGCCCGCATTTCGCAAGTAAACAAATCGACAACGTATACAAAGCTTTTTTTCTACGCAGTCTAATCGCTCAGTGTAGCAATAAAGGCTCGTTTCCGGGAATTGCTACATTCGACGGGTACACGTACAATGTTGACCGGAATAACGACGGGAATTATCTGATTGTTGCAACAACAACTGGCCTACATTTCTATATAATCGATCACGGGCATTGTTTTCTGGCTAATTGGACGATTGCAGTGCTTCAGCTCATTGTCGACAAATGGACGCCCCCCGACACAATACTAAGGGAACTTTACAATGAGATAACTGATCCCCCGGCACTTTTGGGCGCTGCGGACGATATAGGTGCAATTCCTGACGATTTTATCGCTAATTTAGTGAATCAAATTCCTGATGATTGGTTACCAGATACACCTGAACGTGACGAGTTATTGAGATATTTGATTACCAAGCGACCAAAAATTCTTGATTTGGTTTCAAATTTGCAAACAACCTTATTCCCAAATTGTAAATGAAAACTCTTTGTTATTATACGGTTGCGCGTTATATCCCTAATATTTTAAGGAATGAACCTAAGAATATTGGGTTGATTTTGGTCAACGAAGAAAACCATGTTTTTAACTCAAAATTTATTCAATTTAGTCAGCCAAAATTCGGACTTCATTTGCTTCCATCTGACAAAAAAGTAATAGCCGAGTACACAAACTTTTTGAGTAGTAGTCCGTTTTCAACAAAAGACGAATTATGTAATTTCATGGGACGGCTTAGTGGAAAAATTCAACTCTCAGAAATAAAATCGGTAGTAACCGAAAAGGATTCACTGCCTACTGAATTTGACTATCTGTATAGAACATATATTGAAGATGAGCCTCAAATTGCAGATCGGTCCAAACCGAGGTTAAAAACCACCATAAGAGAGGCTTTTAAGAAAGAAAAATTGGTTGGCAGACATAAACTTGAATGGAATAAGAAGATACATTCAAAGAGATCAAATCTTTCCCATACCGTTGATTTCTCCCATCAAAACGGTAAGCTATATCTCATTGATGTTTTAGATTTGAGTATCGGCGATAAAAAGGACACTTATAAGACCGCATACAAATTCGAAGACTTAAAGGCAGGAAGACGAAATAAAGTAGAAACTATATCCGTGATAAAAAAGCCAGGTAATGAAGATATCAAAGAATACCTTGATGCATTAAAAGCTACCTCCACTGTTTACGATCTATCTAACGGCGGTAAAGATGATCTAATAAGGAGAGTCAAAAAAATAGTCTTTTAAGAATTTCGAGAAATTAAAGTTGGATAACCCAATGCAATTTGTTCTCATCAGTCCGGGTCACTTTGGGCTCAATACCAATTGATAATTACATTACTCCGAGCTGATTTCTAGTTAGATAATTGTTCAGAGTGCTTCACCCGGTGCTATATTATCCAAGAACATAAGTCATCTGGTTTTCCATTCGTACTTCCGCTCGATATTTCTTTTATTTGGGGTGAGTGTAAATTCATATTGTGCTAAGAGCCGTATATAATAAAAGATCAAATTGACTTGGTTGCGGTTCACGCACTTCTTCCTGAAATTCCAAGTCGAGCTGCACGCGGGTGTGGTATTTTCGTGCAAAAAGTTCTTGAAACTGCTCTTTGGAGCCAGCTATCGACATGAGCGTTGTGACTTCAATGATCTGTTTTTTAAGATGCTCCCGACCAATTTCCGGGGTTAAAGATTGATGGAACCGATATTTCCAGTTTCCGCGTTCGGTTCGGGGTGTATTTTCTTTTATTTTCTCAAGTACACCTTTGGGAAGTTGCTCGTACACATACTTTAGGGTGAGTTTTCCAATGAAGGATGGCTTCCGCTTGATGTATTTCGAAATAAACGGTATTCCCCACAAGCGGAACACTTCCTTGTAGAAGTCATCGGTAAAGGTCAATTGCCATTTCAAGATTTCCTCAGATATGTAAGCGGACAAAATCTTCTGCAGTTCAAACCGTTCTCTTTCATATTGGTAACCGGTCGCCTCATCGATCAGTGCTGTGATCCCTATGTTTGAAAGCCCAAAGAGAAGAATTTCACTAGCACGCGCTAAGGGTATTTGTTGCCTCTTCAAAACTTTGGCATCACGCGCATCGAGGTAAACCTTGCAAAGCAAGGGAAGAATGGAAGCTTGGAAGCCTTCGTTTTCGTTGCCAGATTTATCAATGTAAGTTACTTTATTTAGTACACCCGTCAAATCTGGTCCCACAAAGGGTTGTAAGTTGTTTGCATTGAGAAAAGCGGGCATATTGGGCACACGGTGACCATCGACTTGATTGCCTCTTTTGGTCCTGCCAAAAGCCTTGAATATTGAGCTGTAATTTATGAGTCGTGTTCCATCATTCAAGACAGCTACTTTGAGTTCGGTATCCCCTAAGTTTATCACGCCTTCGTTGGTCGCTTTAAAATGAGTATTCATTGTTAGAATTTTTTTATTCGATTTTGAACCTATCAGCAATGCGTTTAAAAAGGTGCGAAGATGTTTTCGGACTCAATCCAAGCACACCTGCAAGAACATGAGGCGATCGAATTTTGGGATTGATCACAACAAGATAGATTGCGAAGAACCAGGTTCTCAGGGCAATTTTAGTATTATCAAACAAGGTTCCAGTTTTAACATTGAAATATTTGCCTGTTTGTTGGCATTTATATTTATTACCAGCACACTTATAAACCTTCGCCGTTGCGTCGAATGGAGAAACCACGAAGCCGCTCCATCTAAGAATTTCTAGATACTTGATACATTCCAGATCAGTGGGAAAAGACCGGTCGATATCATCGAGAGACGAAATTATTTTCCGTTTCATTTGAGCAAGTTATGGAATTACTTTACACTAATCAAGAAAATTTAGTGTAAAAAGGTAAAAAAATGGCTTAACCCTTTGTCTAGCCAACGACGAAAGGTGGCGGATCTTTAACCGGCGGAGGACTAGAATACACGGAATTGCTTCCTGTAAAATGCCCTTCGGGAATTGGCGCTGTGGTACACAAACCTTACAATTTCAAAATATGTGAGAATCGTCTAGTGGATGATAATTCGAACTAGTGGGCGACCATCGCCGCAATGTTCCGGATCTCTTCCGCATCAGCCCCCTCCAGCCATGTCCGAAATCCAGTCTCGCAAAAGGTAATGATCTCTTGAAGCTTGGCATGCGCGGTGCCAGTATAGTCCTCGATCGAGCCCCGCTTGAGAATATAGTTTCGTTCAGAATAGAGGGCTTCAATCTCCTGCTCGATGGTAGGGTGAGCTAAGCGTACCTGCTGTACTACCTCTTTATTAGGAGCGGCGGATAGCTGGTCGAAGGCATCTGCCAGCCGCCTCCAAGGAAACAACTGTGGACGTGTAAGAAAATCCGCCTGAGAAATAAGTGTTTGATAATGATGTTCAAATCGCGCGTGTTCAGTGGCCGTCATACCGTTCAATTTGATTTGGCGAAGGTGTTCCCTTGCCGCTTCTACTGTGGATCTGTCAATTATAGTTCTACCATTCATGTTCCGAAGGGTGAAAACATTATCAAAATCCCCACCGTAATGTACTTCCAAGCCGTATGCCTCAAACAGCGCTCGCCATTCCGCTTGGTTACCTTTGCCATTTAGGTTAAGTACGGCTATCTCTTGTGACGATTTAGGATAGAGCGCTTCGAGGACCGCCCGGTAAAAATATCGATCGGTATCCCCTTCTACCAAAAGAACTCTGCGTGCAAAAAACGAATACGTCGAACGAGTGTTATCAAGTATCCTGATCTTCGCGACTTGCCCGAATGTGAGTCTAGGCGCATGCATCACCGTTAGACCTTCGGCGTCCAAGCTGAAGCGTTTCACGTACTTGATTGTTTCCGAATGAATAAGTGACTCCGAATGTGTAACAATCACGTATTGTGCATCCTGTTCTACCTGGAGGCCTTGAAGGATACGCAAGTACTCGGATTGGAACTGATAATGCAGGTGAATCTCCGGCTCATCGATTACGACGATCCCACCCTTGAGTTCACCGCGACCGTAAGCTTCAAAAATTAGATGCATAATCGCTTTTTGGCCGGAACTGAGACTGTTGATATCAGTAAGGAAGCGGTCCCTCCCGACATCTCGCAAGCTGAACTCGTACCTCCAGTCCCATTGATCTATCAGCCGGATTTTCCCCTCAAGACCAATTACGGAGAGTTTGGTATTGATCTTTTCCAAGAACGGATCCTCGTTTGCGTATTGCTCGGCCTGTTCCATGTTCATTCCCCGGCCGTAAATATCAAAATGGCGACGGGCGATCAAGAGCCTGACCAAGTTAAAGATGGCTGGTTCACCACGTTCCGCCGAGTTTAGGCTCTGTTGGGCCATAACGTCGCGCATTACTTGCAATTGCCCAGGCGCTCTGGCTTCTGAGCGTGATCTGGTTATTGAAAGAAGAATAATTGCGAAAACTGTTGATCATTGTAAACGAATCACACAATTCAGAGATAATCCGATCGGGGTGAAGACGGTTATGGAGCACGATCAACTGTTGATAGAAATGATACTGTTGTAGATAGGTTAGGGCGGCATCAGTAGGTCCGTGATTGTTCAAATTAAAAGTAAGCTGCGTGTTCTGCCGTTCCAGCTCAATATCTATTTCGAGCGTGTTAGAATACTGGGTGAAATTGATCTGTTCTACGAAGCCGGCCCCATAATTGGAATAGTGCACGGCTATGTCTAGTAGCGCGATTCGATGTTGGTGCAACAGGGCGAGGTTGGCGATATCAATGGGATCAAGCGTGAGCGTCACGCGGATGAGCTGTGGGTCGGCCTCATTGCCCCAATGTGGACCCAGCCGGAGATTGTCAGCATTGTTGCGGGTTTCACTGAAGATTGTATTGGCCAATTCACCGGCCTGGAGGGTATGGGCGGATTCAAAGGCATTTTCATTTATATTCCAGTGGCGAAATAACGCGCGTTTGCAGAGTAGGTTAATCACTTCTAATACTGTGGACTTTCCCGAGCCGTTCTGGCCGATCAGGATATTGAGGCCGTTGTCCAAATGCAGGATTTGGGCCTGAGTAATATCGCGATAATAGCCGAAACTGAGGATATTCGATATCCGGAGAGAATTTATCTTCATCGAAATGGGTTAGGGTGAATCGTTAAATTGGTAATAAATTGGAAAACAGCGATTTGAGGCAGTTTGTAGAAATAGTCATACATCTTTTGCAATTTGAAGTGGCAACTGATCAAATCAAGCGTTGTGGAAAGCGTAATGCCATTCAAAAAATGGTGCTGTATGTTGATTGAAATATTCGCATTTCATACCTATGATTCTCTCCAATTTTCTGTCTAAATGAGATGTGCTTGGATTCTTTTTTAGCGAAACTACTTCGCCATTAAGTATTGAAATATACCCGCTTTCGTATAGTTCATCACATCCAAATTTACAGGCAGGGAAAACTATGAATTTATTCTTTTTTTCTTCTATCGTGCAATGGGCTCGTCTTTTAATATGCGCGGTAACCAAAAATCTTATTGGAAGGCGATCGCCACACAATCCACATTTGTAAATCGTTTTTCGTCCAAATAAAACTTTTTTTAAAAAAGATTGCTCTACCCTGCGCTGAGAAAGAACTTCCCGCTCTGTTTCTTCTAAAGCATTTAGATTCTGTAAAATTCTGTCGTATGTATCATCACTGATATCCTCAATATAAGTGTCGCTGAGTAATTCGAATGCATTTAAGATTCTCCAACTTTTTCCTTCGTCTAGAACATCGAATCCTTGGATGACATTCTTTTCCTGATAGCCTACAATTCTGTTAAATGTGGCATAGTCAATATTTAGATTCAACTTTTCGTCTAAAAAGTAGATGTATTCCCAGGTTTGCCCTTCGCTGTTTATACCCCATAATTCTATTGCCAATTCTCTATTATGAAGTTTATATGTAGTAACACCAGATGCAAATATTCCTCCATCTTTCGAAAAGAGCGTAATATCTCCCCGATCTATGCGGTTCCACTTTGGTATATTAACTTCCCTTTTCCCCGGTGTTACGCCCCAGATTGGACAAGTACCATCAGGATAAAGAGAATCTAATTCACTGATGTCGCTAGAGGACAGGAACTTTTTGATTTCTGACAATCGTACCGGGTTAGTGATTGTTTCGAAATAGTGTTCCCTCCCATTTTTATTGCCCGCAGGTTGGAGTATAACTTTAGCCATTTCTTCGATTATATTTCGTTGCGTTGTTTTTCGATAATTCGACTGGATATTTCAATTCGTTAAGTTTAATTTTATTTAATGCAACTTCTTCAAGGTCAATTTTTAAGACGTCCGAAATTCTGATTAGGTAAAGTAGAATATCTGCCATTTCTTCCTTAACTCGACTCATGGTTTTTGGTTCGTTTTGGACTTGAAACGATTGGGCTTCATTAAGCCATTGAAATATTTCCAATAACTCAGCCGCTTCACCGGTCAATGCCATGCTCAAATTTTTGGGATTGTGAAATTGTTCCCAATTCCTGGACTGTGCAAAGTTCCGCAGGAGATTTCTGAGGTTTTCAATATCCATAAAATGGTTTTGTCGACTTCGTCGCGTAAGAAAGTTATTTTGAGTGGAAAACCCACGTTTAAGTTGTTAGCAGAGCAAATTATATAACCAAGGTGTATACGAATATTCGCGGAAGAGAATGATTTTACTTCGTTTGTATGCAAATAGTATGCAAATTCTAATATGAAAAAAGGGCTCAATCTCTTGAAACCCTTTCTGGTGGCCGCTCCCCCTGCCCGACTTGAACGGGCGACCCTCTGATTAACAGTCAGATGCTCTAACCAACTGAGCTAAGGAGGAATATTCCCTGTTTGCAACAGGGAGGGCAAAATTAAGTCTTTTAAGCAAAAATCAAAATCTACTTTGCCGCTCAACCTGGCGGAGCGACAGGAAGATAAATGGGATTACGTTGATCAGGAAAATCCCTTGTAGTCAGCGACTTATCAACTATAAAGGAACGCCTCATCCGCCGGAATGACGCGCAGATCATCCGCGTAAAATGACCCGGTTCTTTCTTATTCTAATAACACAGATATCTCCTGTACTCGCCGGGGAACGAAGCTGGAAATCACTCCGTCCTCAAGGTCCTCGTCGGATTGGCCAGGGCCACCTTGATCGCCTGGAAACTAACCGTACACAATGTTATCACGATCGTCCCCGCAGCTACAGCCGCGAAGATCCACCAACTGATCTCGGTCCGGAACTCGTAACCAGCCAGCCATTTATGCATCGCCATATAGGCCAGCGGCGCCGCAATGATCAGCGAAATACCAACCAGCATGATAAACTCGCCCGACAACAACCTCCACATCTGTTGAATGGAGGCCCCCAATGCCTTGCGGATGCCAATCTCCTTGTTCCGCTGTTCGGCGACGAAGGAAGCGAGGCCGAATAAACCCAGACAGGAAATGAAAATCGCCAGGGCCGCAAAAACAGCGGCAAGATTACCGATCCTTTGCTCATTATTGAACTTGGCGGCATATTGGTCGTTCACAAACTGATACACAAATGGCGTCGATGGGTCATACCGCTCGACGATCTGTTTTATTTTATCGACCGCCATGCTGGCACCAACCTTCGCATTGAGCTTGATATCAATAACGCTGGCGTCATTCGCATTCATGGTGTAGAAAGTCGGATGTACCTTCTCAAACGGTGAGGCCCTGATCAGGTCGTCAGTCACGCCGATCACCTGGTACTGCCGGCCCCGCGCCCGAACCAACTGACCCAAAGGATCCTTGAAACCCATAAGCGTCGCAGCAGACGCATTCAATATCATCGCCGACGAATCGGTTATAAATGTCCTCGAGAAATCCCTGCCGGTCTTAACCTTCCAACCAACAGTTTTGCCAAAATCCTGGCTCACGGCATTGCTCATCACCAGCGGATGCTGATCGGGCGTTTTTGTTGCCCAGCTGATGTCGGTGGTGCCACCATACTGCATGGTGATCGGACAGGAGGATGTGGCCATACTCTCCACGGCGCCGGTTGCTTTAAGATCGGTGTACAATGCGTTGAAGTGATTCCGCAAGGTATTGTTCGTCACTTTTATTTCCAGTAACCCCGCGCGACTATACCCGGAAGGACGGTCCCTCACATACTGTACCTGGCGAAACACTACAATAGTTCCGATGATCATGAATACTGAAACAGTAAACTGCAATACCACCAGCGCCCTTCTTGGCAAAGAAGCCAGACGCCCCACCTTCATGTTTCCCTTCAACACCTTGATAGGCACCAACCCCGACAGATAAAATGCGGGGTAAGAGCCAGCGACAAATGTGGTGAATATCCCAAAACCTATAATCGCCATCCAGAAGTAAAAATTTGTCCAGGGTATGTTCATCAGCTTGCCCGACAAATGATTGAAGAATGGGAGACTCAACGCAACCAGCAGCAACGCAAACAGCGTGGCCATAAATACATACACACCGGATTCTACAAAAAATTGCCGGATCAGCTGGAATCGCATAGACCCAATCGTTTTTCTTATGCCCACTTCCTTCGCCCGCTTTACGGAACGCGCTGTACTTAAATTCATGAAATTGATACAAGCCAGCAACAACACGATAACACCGATGATCCCGAACAACCACACATAGGAAATCATCCCCCCCGTGTTCACTCCATTGGTGAATTCACCATACAGATGCCATTTGCTCATGGGATGTACAAAGAATTCGGGTTTGTAGGAAGGTGGGTTTTCTTTCTTCATCCGGATATCCCTGATCTTTTCAGAAAGGGCAGCAAAATCAGCGCCCTTATTCAGCAACACAAAGACCATGTAATTATTGTCATCGATCGCGGTCCTCGAATAGCGGGCACCAGCATCCGTCGCTTCCAGCAACGACCAGGGCGCAAGAAATGTCGTTTCTTTGAACCTGTTGTTCTGCGGAAAATCTTCGAAAATGCCCGCGACTTTTACAAGGGAAGTGTCGTTCAACCGGATCAGCTCATTCAGACCATCCTTCTCTCCAAACAACTGTCTCGCCATGCGGCTGCTCAGCAAAATTGAATGCATGTCTTTCAATCCAGCCCTGTTGCCCGACTTCATCTTCAACGACATGATCTCGGTATATTCAGGTTCTACGTACTGACCGGTAACGGAAAATTTATTGTCACCCTTTGCCAACACCGCAACATTTTCTTTCGACAGGCTGGTGAGCTTTACTTCAGGATAGTTTTTGCCCAGGTCTTCCCGCAGCGGAACCGGCATCACATTAAATGCGGACTTCTCGATATCGAAACTTACAAACTGCCAGATCTCTCCAACACGGTCATAATTCGCTATCGACTTGTTGAAACTCAATTCGCCTTGCACCCACAACCCGATGACCAGGGTCACGGCCAGACCGGTAGCCAACCCACAGATGTTGATCAGCGAATACACCTTGTTTTGCGCCATATTCCGGAACGCAATCCTGAAGTAGTTTTTAAGCATGACTAATTGCAGCGAAAAAAATGCCGCTTGATAATCGACTTATTATCAATCAATTCAGTGAATAAAGCCTGAGAAAAATGTACGATACTGGTACTACCCGACCTCCAGTGTTCGGTTTGATCATTAGCAAGGATATTCGATTCCTAGGCACTTGCCTTCTGATAATTCTGCCGATAGGTCTTCGGCTGGCAGAGCTTGAATTTCTTGAACTGCCTGTAGAAAAATGGAATGCTCTCAAACCCCGACTTGTAGCAGATCTCGGTGATCGGTTTATCCGATTCGATCAGCAGCTTGCAGGCACAGTTGATCCTGTACTCATTCAAAAAGGTAAAGAACGACTTCATCATCGTCTTGCTGAAAAAACGTGAAAAGGATTCTTCACTCATGTTCACAAAACCGGCTACTTCAAACAGCGAGATCTTCCTTCCATAATGCCGGCTCACAAACTGGTACACCGCATTGATGCGCTCGTTGTTACTATGATTGAGTTCATAATTAAAACCGTTCTGCGTCAGCAGGTGATAGTCCTTCTGTCCCGCGAGTGAATGCAACACCTGCATCAGCAGGATGAACTTCTCAAACGGTGGCGCATCCACGATCTGATTCAACTGTCCCTCTATCTGCGCTGCTACTTCCTGGCTGAACTTGATACCTTTCCCGGAATTCCTGAACATCTCCATGATCTCGGGAAACTGCCCTTGGTTGAGCCAATTGATAAATTCTTCATTCAGAAAAATGACGATGGCCCTCGAAAACTTTACCTCGCCTGAATTGATCCAGCAATGCGGTAGATTTGAACCGAGCAGCACCAGGTCGTGATCGAAATAATTCTCGAGGTTGTTGCCCACGTACCGCACACCATGACTGTTCGAAATGAAAGTCAGCTCGTACTCCGGATGGTAATGCCACGGATAGTCGAACTCCTGATCTGTCTCCTGCTTCTCGATACGGAACAGCGCTGCGTTTTCTTTGGGCACTGGCTTGAAAGCGGCTTTCATCAATATCCTTTTTGAATGAATTTAATCAAAAAACAACTGATACCTGTACAAGATAGGGTAGTAATTAGCCAGAATCGGATAAATTTCCTCGATCTTCCGGGTTTACATTTACCATGAAAGCAATGAATAATAACGAGACCTAACTCCCAATACCAACCTTGACGAAAACAAACACATCGCAGAAAACCATCGACTGGGCAATGGTCATCATCGTGAATTTCATGTGGGCCACCCAGGTGCCGGTGATCCGCCTGATCGGTGACAGCATGGGCGCGGTGACTGTGGCCTTCGTGCCCATGATCCTTAGCTCCCTGATCTTCCTTCCCATCCTGGCGATAGAAAATAAAAAGCGCGGCGTTGGGTTCAGGTACAAGTTCAAGGATTTCAAAGTATTTCTCTTGCCGGCCATCATCGGCGTTTTCGTGATGCAATATGCCTACACCGTCGGCTCGCGTTACACCCTCGCGGCAAACGCGGGCATCATCACCCTTACCATTCCCGTACTTGTGGCGGTCTTCGCAGCCTTCTTGTTAAAAGAAAAACTCAACGTCATCAGGATAATCAGCTTCCTGATTGCCATCATCGGCGTGCTGATCACCTCGGTCTCAGATATCCGCGGGGCCGACTTCGGTAAAGGACAATTCCTCGCGGGAAACCTAATCTTTCTCTTCGCCTCCGCCTGCTGCGCCTTCTACAACACCTATTGCAAACTGCTTGTGGACAAGGGCTACACCGAACTCGAGATCATGGTTTACAGTTCTCTCATCGGCAGCATACTCAGCATCCCGCTGCTGATCTGGATGGAGCCTTTCAACCTGACTCAATTCCTAAGTTCCGGGTCCGTGCCTCTCATTGGCATTCTCGAACTGAGCGTGATCGTCTACGGCCTCTCAATGATCCTTTTCTTCTCGGTACTGAAAAGAATGGACGTCACACAGGCCACACTGGGCAACTACCTCCTGCCTTTCTTTATCGCATTATTGGGCGTCTGGCTGTTGAACGAAAAGATTACACTGACCATGCTTATTGGCGGCGGACTGATTCTGGCCAGCACATTGATGGTAACCATATATGAAGAACGCCTCTTGAACTATTTTCGTTCCAGAAAGAAAATCAATCCGAAGCCAACCACCCTGCATTCAATAAAAAACTGAACGGATGAAGATCACAAAAGTATCGGCCCTTATTCTTAAACTACCCAAGATCTCTACAGCTGCCGATGGCACACAGGACGACCTGGTGATTACCGTGGAAACGGACGAAGGGATCACCGGTTATGGCGAGGCCGACACATCGCCACTTGTAGGCAAGGCTGTAGTTGAAGCACACATGTCGCACGGCACTTGCTATGGACTGAACGAAGTGGTCACCGGCATGGACCCCTTCGACTACGAACAGATCTGGACGGCTATGTGGGACAAGACCTATTATTATGGGCGCAGCGGTCCCGCCATGCATGTGATGAGTGGCATCGACATGGCACTCTGGGACATCATGGGCAAGGCCACCAACAAACCCGTACATAAATTATTAGGCGGAAGTTATTCAGACCGGGCAAGGGCCTATGCCAGCGCGCTGATGCCCGAAACAACCGATGGTATAAAGAAGATGGTGGACTCCTACCTCGAACAGGGATACACCGCAGTGAAATTCGGCTGGGGTCCGCTGGGTTACGACGTGAAGAAAGATCTGGAACTGATCAAGGCGGCGAAGAAAGCCGCCGGGGACAAGAACGAGATCATGATCGACATTGGCAAACGATATCGCCTGAAATCCGCCATGTATGTGGCACGTGCCATGGAACAACTCGATATTTATTGGCTCGAAGAACCACTGCCCGCCGAGGACCTGGCCGGATACAAAACGCTCGCCACCTCTACCACCATGCGCATCGCAACCGGTGAAGAGGAAACAGGTCGACTCGCATTTCGCAGACTGGTGGAAGAAACACATGTTGACGTGATACAGCCCGACATGTCGCGCTGCGGCGGCTTAACAGAAGCAAAGAAGATCGCGGCGATTGCTGCAGACAACAATATCCTTTGCATACCGCATGCATTTAAGACAGGCATACTGGTGGCGGCCTCGATTCAGATGGTGGCGGCGATTCCGAATGCGCCCTTTCTCGAATTCACGGTCACCGAATCTCCGCTGCGTAAACACCTCGTAGTGGAACCATTTGTGATGAAGGATGGATATGTAGAGGTGCCGCAAAGGCCTGGCCTGGGTGTTTCACTGAATCCCGACATCATCAAAAAATACATAGTGAATGCTTGAGCTGATTGACTTCGGTGGCTGGAAGAATTGCCTGCGCATATCTAATAAGGAATGCGAACTCATCGTGAGTACGGAGGTCGGTCCGCGGATCCTGAAACTTGGGTTTATCGGTGGACAGAATTTTTTTCATCTCGTGCCGGATGATGCGGGCAAGAACGGCGGCACTCAATGGCGGCTCTATGGTGGGCATCGATTGTGGATCGCCCCTGAAGCGATACCCAGAACTTTTTATCCCGATAACTTTCAGGTGAGATATGAAGCCAGTGAGTTGTCGGTTCGACTGACCTCCGAAAGAGAAACGGTTTCAGGCGTGGTCAAGGAAATAGAGATCCTTTTGTTGCATGACAAAAACCAGGTTCGGGTGAATCACCGCCTTACCAATTTGAATGATCATGCAATTGAACTCTGCGCCTGGGGTCTTTCGATGATGGCACAGCATGGCCGCGCGATCATCCCGCAGGAGCCCTGGGGTGACGGTGATGATTACCTGCTGCCCGCGCGCACGATGGCGCTCTGGCAGTACACTCGAATGAACGATTCCCGTTGGATCTGGGGTAATAAGTACATCCAGGCGAAACAAGATCCAGTACATCCTTCAGAACAAAAGATCGGCGTGACCAACAAACAAGGATGGACCGCCTACTGCCTGAACAACGAAATACTGATCAAGAAATTTCCCTTCGATCCCAAAGTCAATTACATTGATGGGGGCAGCAACCATGAGACCTATATCAACGGACAGTTTCTGGAGATTGAAACATTGAGTGAGAATAAACTGGTTGAACCGGGTGAAATGATCGAACACACCGAACACTGGTTGCTGGATAAATTGGTGAGCGATGAATCGGAGGATTCAATCGACGCCATGGTGCTGCCGCTGGTGCAAGGGTTTAAGACGAACGAATAACAAAGAATATTTATTGATATGAAAGCCGTAATTGCATTTTCCTGTTGCATTTTCCTTCTCATTGCCTACACCGATGTTCACGCCCAAACAAAAAAAACACAGCGACCCGAACCACAGGGTTGGTACACGGGCGACATGCATGTACATCGCAATTGTGGCAATGATTCAGTAACTGATGTCAGTCAGTTAAAGTCAATGATGGAGGTCAATAACCTTGACGTGATCTCGGTGCTGGCCGACATGGGCAATGGAGAAGTAAAGTATTCCGAAAAGGACCTGATGAATGTGAATGGCAAACCGGCTGCTGAATCATCAGACAGAAGAATTGTGAACTGGGATGTGGAATGGCACTGGGATGCCACCTATTCGCAATTCGCGAAACAGGCACTCGGTGGTCACCTGGTATTGTTGGGGCTGAACAATGCCAAACAGATTTGGGAAGAATCGCCATACAAGATCTTGGACTGGGGTAGAAAACAGAATGCGGTTTCCGGATTTGCGCACATGGAATACCTGAACGATTCTGTTCAGACCAAACTGAATTGTTGCATACCGATCGACTACCCGGTGGAAGCGGCAATGGGCACGATCAATTTTATTTCAGAAGACGTCTTCGGCACGTCCTCTCCCAACAACGGAACTTACTATGCCGACGGCGCTATCAATGCATATTATAAATTATTGAATTGTGGATTTCGCTTGGCGCTTGTTGCAGGAACGGATTATCCCTGCAACAACAATGAGCCACTCGGCACCCTGCTTACCTATGTGAATGTGCCCGATGGAAATTTAACTTATCCAAAATGGGTAGATGGAATACGCCAGGGTAAAACAGTAGTCTCCCGCAATGCCCATCATGAATTCCTCGACCTCTCTGTTGATGATACCAAGGGTCCGGGAGATACTATTCTCCTGGACAAACGCGGTGGGGTGAATGTGAGCGTCACCTGGTCGGCCGACCAGGAATTGTCGGGCACGCTGGAGATTGTTCAGAATGGAAAGGTGATCGCTTCGCTAAACGACACGCTGCAAACCGACAGCATCGCGATACTTGCCGTTAACGCATCTTTTTTTCAGAGCGGCTGGATCTGCGCACGCAGGATGAGTCCGACAGGGCACATGGTGCATACATCAGCTGTGTATGTGTCGGTGAAGAACAAACCTATTCGTACTTCTGTGGCCGATGCGGATTACTTCATCAAATGGATCAATAATATCATCGCCAGTACAAAACCCGGTGGCGACTGGAATAAATACTTCCCGGAAACTTACACTTCGGTTTCGAAACGCTATGCAAAGGCGCTGGGGGTTTATAAGAAGATCAGGCAAGAGGCGATAGCTGCTGCACGCCGATAGTCTGAAATTTTTATTTCACGCAAACGCGCGAAGAAAGCGCAAAGCCGCAATGAAATACAAATATTCCTGGCGTCTTTGCGTCTCTCACTTTGCGTAAAATCTAGTAAAACCTCACCATCCAGCACTATAGGATTTTTAATTTTTAATTTTTGATTTTTAATTTCCCTCATGCCGACAGAATAGGGTAACTAATAGTCAAGATCGGATAAGATCACCGCTTTCTCCAATTCTATATTTGATCAGCACCTTCCAGAATTTCATCTACGCTAAAACTTATGCAAATGCATATTATTCATCAGACGTGTCGGTCCTATGGGAAAACCGTCATCCTCCAATTCCTCTTCATCTTCCTTGCCCTCGCCGCTTCGGCGCAGGAAAAGCGCAACATTTCCGGTGAAGTAACAGACAACGGCCAGCCAATAGAGAACGCCTCCGTCAGCATCAAAGGCACCACAACCGGCACCACCACCAACGAACAGGGAGTCTTCCAGATCTCTGCATCAAAAGGTCAAACCCTGGAATTCTCCCACGTGGCCTATTCCACCAAATCCATCGTCGTTGGCGATGAACTGAGGATCTCCCTCAACCTGGCTTCGAACTCAGACAAAGAACTGAGCGAAGTAGTCGTCGTTGGTTATGGAACACAGAAAAAAGCAAACCTCACCGGCGCTGTCTCTACCGTCTCCGCGAAAGAAATTGAATCGAGACCGGTAACCAATGTCACCACTGCATTACAGGGTACCATGGCTGGCGTCACCGTTGTCCAGAACAGCGGCCAGCCGGGCAAGGACCTGGCCAGCATCCGCATCCGTGGCATCGGCACACTTGGCAATAGTGACGCAATGGTAGTTGTAGATGGTGTGGTCTCTTCCATGAACGACGTCAACCCGAACGACATTCAATCGGTCTCCGTTCTAAAAGATGCGGCATCTGCTTCCATCTATGGTTCCAGAGCAGCGAACGGTGTGATCATGATCACCACCAAGCGCGGCAAAAAAGGCGAAACCCTGATTCACTATAACGGATACATCGGCAAACAATCGCCGATCAGCCTGCCCAAATTCCTTGACTCCTGGCAGGCGGCCTCCTTCTTCAACGAAGCCCTCGCCAACGAAGGACAAAACCCACGATACACTGAAGACGAGATCCAGAAATTCAAGGACGGATCCGACCTCGACAACTACCCTAACACCGACTGGCTCGACCTCTTCTACACGGGCTCTGGTCTGCAAACAAGTCATCATGTGGATGTAAGCGGTGGCAACGAAAAAAGCCAGACACTCGTGTCTTTTGCATATTATGATCAGGATGGTATTGTAAAAAGCACGGGCCTCAGCCGCTACAATGTTCGCTTCAAGAATACCACTAAACTCGGATCAAAATTTACGGTCAACAGCAACATCGCCTACTCAGTCCAGGACTTCAAAGAACCCGCGAATCCACTTCGCCGTGGCTTCGACGACTTCTTCTGGGAAATGAATCGAATCGGCAGAAACATTCCTTACAAATATTCGAATGGCTACTACGGCTACAACGATGGTGGCAACCCGATCGCATGGATCGAATCGGGATCCTATCTCAAGAATCGTCAACACACGTTAAGAGGTATACTCGATGGCGACCTGGAGATCATCAAGGGTCTACATTTCCGACCACTCTTCGGCTATAACCTCGACCTGAATCAGTCAAAGGAATTTATAAAAGATATTCAGTACTACGACTGGAGAACTGGTGAACCCACTACTTACCAGGGTCCGAACAACCTTACTGAAAATACCAACAACCTCAGCGTTATCACCCTGCAGGCGGTGTTGCAATATGAAAAGACTGTTGGCGACCACAGTTTCTCCGCACTCGCAGGTTACTCACAGGAAAAAACAACTTTTAATTACCTGCGAGGTTATCGCTTTGGCTTCCTCAACAATTCATTGAGTGAACTCGATGCAGGTCCGGTGACCGGACAGGAAACCAGTGGCTCCTCTTACGAGATCGCCCTGCAATCAGGATTCGGCAGATTAAATTATTCTTATAAAGACAAATACCTCGTTGAAGCAAACATTCGATATGACGGATCATCAAGGTTTGCCAAAGGGAAGAGATGGGGCACCTATCCTTCCTTCTCAGCAGCCTGGCGTGTTTCAGAAGAACCCTTCTTCAATGGCGCAAAGGGCATCGTTTCTGAATTCAAACTCCGCGGGTCATGGGGTATGCTCGGCAACCAAAACATCGGAAGCTACTATCCTTACATTGCCACCATCGCATCGGGGATGAACTACTCCTTCCATGATGTGGTCGCCAATGGCGTAGCACCCGTAGATGGCGCCAATCCGCTGATCCAGTGGGAAGACACCAAATCGACAGACTTCGGTTTCGACGCGGAATTCCTCGGCGGCAAAATCACCCTCACTTCCGACTACTTTATTCGCAACACCAGCAATATGCTCATGAATATTCCAGTGAGTAATGTCTATGGAGTCAATCCACCGGTTCAAAATGCAGGCAACATTCAGAACAAGGGTTTTGAATTCGAACTCGGCTACCATGGCCGTCACACAAATTTCACTTACGACATCTCCGGCAATGCCGCCTTCATCCGAAATAAGGTCACCAACCTTGAAGGCACCGACCCAATTATTCAGAACTACAGCTTCCTTAAAGTGGGGTATCCCATCAATTCGTTTTATGGATATGAGTCAGAAGGCATCTTTCAGTCGGAACGCGAAGTGGAAGAACATGCTACTCAAAGTGGTGGCGTGATTGCCCCGGGTGATCTTAAATACAAAGATCAGAATGGCGATGGCGTGATCAATGGCGACGACCGCGTTTACCTGGGCACCTATTTTCCAAAGGTCACGTATGGATTAAACATTTCCGCAGCCTGGAAAGGCTTTGATGCCACCATCTTCGTCCAGGGTGCCGCCGGGCTCAAAGGATTTCTCCGTGGCGAGCTCATGGGTATGACCGGCGACAAGATCGGTAAGCCCACTGAAGTGTTTGTGGACAGATGGACGGCAGACAATCCCACCGACAAGTTTCCAAGATTCTGGAACTCTTATTCGCAGAACAATCCGAGTAGTAATGCTTCATCATTCTGGATTCGTGACGCGGGTTACATGCGGTTGAAGAACGTGCAGCTGGGCTACACCATCTCGGCCAAATGGCTCGGCCGCGCCGGCATGAAGAAGGCCAGGATCTATTATAGCGGCCAGAACATCTTTACCGCTACGCAGTTCTACAAATGGGTGGATCCCGAAGCGCCCGCAGGAGAATCAGGCTACACCTATCCACAGGTTAAAGTACATACCCTCGGCATTAACCTCACCTTTTAATCATTGCTAAAGTTCAAGAAATGAAAAAGATATCCTTTAGTATAATTAGTTCACTTGCCTTGCTACTGAGTTCCTGCAGCAAGGATTTCCTGGACCGCCAGCCGCTGGATGCATTCAGTGAATCTTCATTGTGGGCTACGGTCAGCGATGCGCAGGCCGCGCTAAACGGCTGCTACAATGACTGGGAAAATGGCGAATGGATCTATTACATCGACTGTGCTTCTGACAACGCGTTCAATCCCTATCCCTGGGAAGGTTATTCCATGATGGGCAACGCAGTATTACTCACGCCGACAAACACGGGCATCAACCCCTGGACTTTCACAACCATTCAGCGAGTTAACTGGTTCCTTGAAAATATTGATAAGGTTGACATTGATGCGGAGCTGAAGGGAAGAATGGTTGCGGAAGCAAGGTTTCTACGGGCGTATCGATATTTCATCATGACTCAGGCTTATGGTGATGTGCCCCTGGTGACAAAGAACTTGTCGACCGAAGAAGCGAATGCTATGACCAAGACGTCAAAGTCGGAAGTTGTGAGTTTCGTTTTGAGTGAGCTGACCGCCTGCGCCGGGGCGTTGCCCGAATCCTACGAAGGCGACGAAGTAGGAAGGATTACCAGCGGAGCCGCCTGGGCCTTGAAAGCACGCGCCGAACTATACAATGAAATGTACGCGGATTGTATTGCCTCCTGCAACATGATCATGGACAAATATGAACTGTTCCCCAGTTATCCCGATCTGTTCAGGATTCAGAATGAAAACAATTCCGAGATCATCCTCGATGTACAGTTTGTACAGAATACAAATTCGCTGAGAGTAGGTGTGCTGCCTCCCCAAACCTCCGGTGGCTGGTGGTCGGTGAACCCTACACAGGCGTTGGTGGACGACTATGAAATGGCGAATGGAAAAACCATCAATGAAGCAGGATCGGGTTACAATGCTGAAGATCCTTACAATGACCGAGATCCACGGCTGCAGAATACCATCGTCGTTCCCGGCGCCTGGTACGACAAAGGTTATTTCGATCCGCTCAATCCGTCCTCATTCGACTATTACGCAGCTTATAACTATACCGGTTATGCCGGCAAGAAGTACACTCAGAATATGTCAGACTATGATGACAAATGGAACACGGGCCTGAACATACCAGTGATCCGTTATGCCGAAGTCCTGCTGACGTTTGCTGAAGCAAAAATCGAGAATGGAGAGGTCGACAACACGGTGTACGACGCAATCAATAAAATCAGGAGCCGCGCCGGCATGCCCGATGTTGACCAGGCCGTTTACAATTCTCAGTCCACATTGCGTACTTTGGTGCGCCGGGAGAGAAGGATTGAACTTGCGCTTGAGGGCCTAAGATGGTTCGACGTACAACGCTGGAGGATAGCCGAAGAGGTGATGAACGGACCTGTGTACGGATCGAGACTGGGTACAGTGGATCCCGAAAACGGAACGCTGAATCTGAGTGACGACAGGATTCTTTCCGAACAAAGAGTATTCGACCCTTCAAAAAATTATCTCTGGCCGATACCGCAATCAGAAATCGACATTAATAAGAATCTGGGACAGAACCCTGGTTACTAACCAATTGATCAATCAAAATAGTTGAAGTGAGAAGAGTAGTCATCCTTATCATAGTGTACCTGGTTGTTGCAAGAGCCAGCGGGCAGACCAGCAAAACTATTCAGGACTCTGCCATGGCGAGGTTCCAGGCAAACACCCACGCAGTGGTGCTGGACGATCAATCGAAGATTATTCCCTGGAGTAGTCCGAAAGCCACTGCCTATGACCGTTTTTTGCGTGATCGTTGGAATTTTATCAAGACCAGGGTGCCGATGAGCCCCGGCCCTGCGCCGAGGTCGTCGTATCCGCAGTACTATTTTTATTGCGCCTATCGCTACAAAGGCGACACGCTGGAACCCGATCAGTGGATGAATGATGTGGGCGAAAAGATCCCCAACTGGTTCGAATCTGCGCGTCTTTATTATGCTTACACGGGCGACAGCTCTGTGATGAAGATCACCAGGGACCTCATCGATTATTCCATGGAGCATGGAAAAAGTCCATCAGACTATGCCTGGCCGGATTTCCCCTACACCACCACCAATGCCGGCGACACGCTATACAGGGGTTTCACTTCTGCAAAAAGATTTGAACTCCATGAAGTGCAGGTAGATCATGGCAGTGAAATGGGTTTAACCTGGTACAGAATATACCAGTACACGGGGGACAAAAAATACCTCGAAGCGGCCAGGAAACTGGCCAACACATTGGCAAGCAAGGTTCGCACTGGCTCCGCTACCCAATCACCCTGGCCCTATATTGTGAACATAAAGACCGGCAAGGTGGGCAGCGAATATGGCGCCAACTGGTCCGGGGCCTATCTCTTGCTGACCGAACTCGCGAATGCGGGCATCGGGAAAGTTGAAGCCTATCGAGTGGCAGCAAAAAAGGCAAAGGATTTTTTATTGAATTTCCCCATGAAGACGGGTTACTGGACAGATGGGCACTCGGATGTGAAGATCACCAGCAACAAATATAAGAGCAACCTCAGCGCCAGTAACCTTAAACTATTCATGTACGATCATCCTGAATTCAATCCCAACTGGAAGCGGGATATTCCCATGCTTATCAACTGGACAGAAAAATATTTTGTGCACCGCGGTGATTCAAGCGAACCCGGCACTTTATGGGGCGCGAACATTGTTGGGGAACAGGATGATTTTTTATTCAAGATGGATTACCAAACCGCACGTTATGCCGCTGAATGCGCCAGTTGGTATGCGATTTCCGGCGATAACTCATATAAGGAAAAAGCCTACCGTTCTCTGAACCTGGTCACCTATTGCAGTGACTCTAATGGCATGGCGTTCGAAAGCCCGCTATCAAAGGATATATCGAACTGGTGGTCCGACTGCTATGGCGAGGGCCCCCGGATGTTTTATCCTGCGCTTGCGGCAATACCCGAATGGGCGCCACCAGGTGAGAACCATATTCTTTATTCCAAAGACGTGTTAAAAGCCGTGATCTACGAGCCAGCGAAAGTGGGCTATACTGCAATGGGGAAGAATGGCATTGAAACAATCAGGCTCAATTTCAAGCCTGTGTCCATCACGCTAAACAATAAAAAACTATTTGAGGATTCCAAAACCGGATATACGCTTAAATCGCTTGGCGAAGGAGATTATGTAATCAGAATTTCCAGAACAAGCCCCGGCGATATTATCATTTCCGGATCAAAATAATTTTTTCAGCAAACGCACTATCAATAGAAATCAATGAACCAGCTACCCAAATGTTTTATGATCCTAAATTGTTTCTGCCTGATTGCATTAATTACGGCTGCACAGGAGAACACGGATTCCTCCGACAGATTTGTGCTAAAGGTGGATGCGGCACAAAGGTTCCAGCGTCTTGACGGCATAGGCGTTAATGTAAACACACGGAGTTGGGATAGCGCCCGGCTGGAACCCGCTATCAACATCCTTCAGGATTCGTTGAATTCTACTATCTGGAGAGTGATCGCGGAAACTGTAGAAAACTGGGAAGTAGAAAACGACAACGAGGATCCATTTAGTTTCAACTGGGACTACTATGACAAACTATATGAGACCACCAAGTTCCGCAGGGCATGGGACATGATCGCCTATCTGAACAAGCGCGGAATTACTGACAACCTGATGATCAACTTCATGGGTGTTGTGCCCAAATGGATGGGTGAAGAAAAGATCCTGCCACAACATGAAGACGAGTATGTAGAAATGATCGTCTCGTTTTTTTACTATGCTGTGAAAAAGAAAAACCTGAAAATAGGGCTGATCTCGCACATGAATGAACCGGATATAAAAAAAGAAGGTCCAACCGTAAACCCGAAGCAATACGCTTCCATCTTTTCAAAGTTCATCAAACGCATGCAGCAGGTAGGTCTTGGTGACATTAAATATGTTGGCCCTGATGTAGCTGGCATGGGCGCGGGCATTAACGATTATCTTCCGGAGATGATGAAGGATACCACCATCATGAATCATCTTGCCCATGTGGGCCTGCACTCTTATGCCGGCTCCTATGCACCCGTAGACTCCACGCTGAAAAAAACGGCTTATCCCAAAATCGATTATTGGATCACGGAATGGAACGAATGGTGCCCGGGCTGCGACGACGGCAAGATTGGGACTTATGATTTCGACTATGCATCGAGGTCAGTGAGGCACATGATCAACCTGCTCGAAAAAGGGGCATCGGCCCTGATCCTGTGGGAAGCATATGACAGCTATTATGAGCACCATGCACCCAGCCCTTTCAGCTATTGGGGTGTGTTGAAATATGAAAACGCAACAAAGACCTATACGCGGAGGGCCCATTTCAATACCGTCTCCCAGATCTCGAAATTCATTCATCCCGGCGCCACGCGGATCGGAACTACCGCCTCGACAAAGAATTTCTATATTATCGCGGTCGAGGATTCTACAGCTGCTGTTCGCCTGTTGGGTATCAACATGCAAGGCATTCCTGTTACGATCGAAGGGAGTATTGAAAATTCAGCGAAGGTCAAAGGCTTTCACATGTCGCACACTACGGCCACCGAAAACCTCCATACCGACAAAGACGTGAAAATAAAGGGAAAGAAATTCAAGGTAACCATTCCTGCCAATGCGGTATTCGCCCTAAACAGTTATTAAATTAGAACAATTTTCTTCCATATGAATTTGCGGCTTAAATCGTTTCTCATACTCTGTCTCTTCGCATTCAGTCAATGCCAGGCTGATACAAAAGAAAAGGCGGGCAATCCGATATTATTGCTTGCCACGCAAGACCATTTTGGTGCCTACACAAAAGAAATTCTATTGACAGAGGGCTTTAATACCGTTGATCTTGATTCTCTCGGTGGCAGTGATTGGTCTGCCGATGCACTCGGAGGTTATGATCTGGTGATCCTGGCCCAATCAGAACCTAATCAGGTTCAAAGCGAGGCGTTGAAGGCCTATGTAGGAAACGGGGGCAGCCTGGTCGCATTTCGTCCCGCGAAGTCTTTATACCCACTGTTTGGCATAACCGAAAAGCCGGGATCGGTCAACGATGGATATATTTCCATGGATGCCGGTTCCACTGTTACTGATGGTTTGCCAAAGGAATCGCTCCAGATTCATGGAAGCGCGGATCTCTACCAGCTGACGACTGGCAAACTCATTGCCTCTTTGTTTAACGATACCGCCAGTTCTGCTGGTGCTCCGGCCCTGGTGATGAATAGTTTCGAAAAAGGACGAGCCTTTGCCTTTGCGTATAATCTCCCCGGGAGCATTGTGTTGACCCGCCAGGGTAATCCCGCAGATGCAGGTAAGGAAATGGATGGGATCACTGGTATCAGGTCCATGGACCTGTTCACCGGCGGCTGGGTGAATTCATCAAAGAATACACTCAACCAGGCCGATGAGCAGATGCGCTTGTTGAGCCGGTGTATCGAGACCGCCATCGCGTCCAAAAAACCGATACCCAGGCTGTGGTATTTTCCAGACTCGTTGAATTGCTTGGTGACTCTCAATAATGATGGAGAAGATTCAAAGGAGGCAGAATTCACGCCGCAGTTTGAAGACGTTGATGCCAAGGGCGCGAAGATGACGCTCTATATCAAAGAGACCGATCGGGTTTCTGCCGAGTGGGTGAAGCACTGGGCCGACAAGGACTTTGAAATGGCGGGTCATCCGAACGACACCCATCAGGCAACGGCTCCGGACTGGAACACCATGGACAGTGTGCTGAAGGAGTTAAAGGGAAGGATCAAAACAAAATACGGCATTGCCGACCTGCATACCAATACCAATCACTGGTTTGTATGGGTAGGTAAGCATCCCGATGATCGGCCGGACCATACCGCCATGGCCAAGTTGGAAGATGAGCATGGCATGCGGCTCGATTGTAACTATGCGCACTACGACAACGGGTCGAAGTATGGGCATTTCCTGGGCAGGTTGGGCACAGAGCAGGGGAATTACACCGGTAGCGGACTGGCCATGAAATTCGCGGATATGCAGGGCAGAACGATTAACGTTTACCAGCAGTTGAATAATGTGTATGACCAACAGTACATGGAAAACAAGGATCCCGATGGTTATTTTAATGCCTTTAAAGGATTAATGGACCGAAGTCTCGAGAAAGACGTATTTTCTTATATCAGTGTAAAGGCGCACAACAACGAATATCATTTCTCCAAAATACCCCTGATGAACATGTTGGACTATGCCAACAGCAAGAAGGTGCCCGTCTGGACGGAGGTCAACCTGCTAAGGTTTTTGCAGGCAAAAGACGAGGCCCGGTTTACTGAGATCCTATGGAAAAACAATGAACTTTCTTTTATCCTGAAATCGGGATTGTCCCATCCCAATGGAATTACCATCATGTTACCCGGAGCCTTTGGCGGCAGGAATATCAGGAGCATCACAGAAAAGGATGCTGCACAAACATACCGGCTTCAGAAAATTAAAGGAGTTGAGTATGCGATGTTGACTGTGCACCCTGGCAGCGATCATGCTATCAAAGTGAGCTATTGAAACTAAATCCTGAAAAAAAAGAATTGAATGAAACCTAACAAGAGTGATGCAGAGTTATTTGGCTTTTTTCACGATCATTTATATGTGGCAGCGGTCTGTGACATTCTGGATGAGCTCGGTCATCGCAACCAGGCGATGCACCAGCGACTTCGACCCTTGCTACCCGACATAAAGGCGTGCGGATTTATTGGCAGGGCAAGGACTTTCGACTGGATGGAAACCGATACAATAATTGAAGAAAATCCATATGGCCTTGAAATAGAAGCGATGGATTCTTTGGCGAGTGGCGACGTGGTGGTGCATTCTACCGATGTGAATGGCACCAATGCCCCATGGGGCGAACTGATGTCGACCATCTCCAAGAGGAAAGGAGTGACCGGTTGCGTTTGCGACAGCCAGGTGCGGGACTGTGTGAAGATCATCGAGATGGGATTTCCTGTATATTATGCCGGCATACGTCCGCTTGATTCCAAGGGCCGCGGACTGGTGGTTGGTTACGACAAACCAGTGATGTGCGGAGATGTGCTGGTCCATCCCGGCGATTTGATCTTTGCAGATTTTGATGGAATAGTTGTTGTACCTAAAGGGCTGGAACAACAGGTGTACGAACTGGCAATGGAAAAAGTAAGCAATGAAAATCTTTCGCGCAAGGAACTCCTGCAAGGATTGTCGCTGCGCGAGGTATATGACAAATACAAATCATTATAGATATGGGAATAGATCTGAATAATAAGACGGTGGTAATCACCGGTGCCGGATCGGGCATTGGCAGGGCCTGCGCTATTGAATTTGCAAAGGCGGGAGCGGATGTGGTGATTGCGGATGTAGATGAGGAAGGGGCCGAAAAAACCCGCGAACAGATCAGGGCTGAAGGCGGATCGAGTTCGGTATGCAGAACGGATGTGGCCGATCCCGAGTCGGTGAAACATTTGGCCAGCTTCGCTGTACAGCGCTATGGCAAAGTGCATGCATTGGTTAACAACGCCGCGATCCAGGTAAACAAATCCGTTGAAGACACGAGTTTTGAAGAATGGAACCGGCAGTTGGCGGTGAACCTGGGCGGCACTTTTTTGTGTTCGAAGACCTTTCTTCCTTATTTAAAGGAAAGCAGGGGAAGCATTGTAAATATGTCGTCGGTGAATGGATTTTTTGTGGAGCCCACCTGCGCCGGCTATTGTGCCACCAAGGCCGCGATCATCGGCCTTACCAAGGCGATGGCCATCGACCATGGTCATCAAGGCGTGAGAGTGAATTGTATTTGTCCGGGTTATATTGATGCCGGTCTTGCCGAAGGATATTTTCAAAGCCAGCCCGATCCGGCAAAGGCACGTGTGGAAGCGGGCAAGCTCCATGCCTTATGGCGGATCGGAAAGCCTGAGGAAGTAGGGAGAGTAGCCGTGTTTCTGGCGAGCGAGGATGCGTCTTTCATTACCGGCGCATCAATTGTCGTTGATGGAGGTTTTGGGTCTGGTTTGCCGCCTAAATAAAGTTTTACATCAATTTAGACGTCGTGAAATCAAGGATCGAAAAACTGGCCGTTGCAGTCGAAGCACATCAACTTGATGCCTGCCTTATTACTTCGCCTGCTGCTCTACGTTATTTTTCTGATTACTATTTTTACTTTGAATATGGGGCCTCACCCTTTCAGGTATTGCCAGCGGTTTTACTTGTGGATAGATCGCTTCAGGGCACACTCTTGCTTGCGGACAACGAGACTCCACCTGCCACCGCCGCTGAAAAGAAACTGTCGATCCGGGTTTACAGCAGTTATGTGTATGAGACTCCGCTGGATTTCAATCGTGATTTTCTTAATCAGCTGAAGTCCTTATTTGGTAAAATGAATTTCCGGGCTTCCCGAATCGGCATCGAGAAAAATTCATTGCCCTTTGTCGTTACTGAATTGTTGATCTACCTGCATCCATCAATTGAATTCATCGACCTCAGCCCCGACATCGACAGATTAAGAATTGTGAAAGATGATGATGAGGTTGAACAGATCCGTGCGGCCTGTCGTCTTTGCGACATCGGTCAGGCCGCAGCCATTAAATATGCCAGGCCTGGGATCACCGAATTGGAATTGTTCACGATGATGCGTGCGGAGATGGACAATGCGGTAGGACTAAGAGTGCCCTTAATGGCTGATCTCGTTTCGGGTTCTCGCAGTGCTACGGGTGGCGGCATGCCTGCGGACAAAGTGATTAGTGAAGGAGACATGATCCTTTGTGATCTTACTCCCTGCCTGAATGGATACTGGGGCGACTCCTGCAACAGTTTCGTGGTGGGTGAGATGGGCACAGAGAAATCCAGGAACTTTGCACTGGTGCTCGAGGCGCTGGAAATCGGCATTGAAGCGATACGTCCTGGAGTGAAGGCATCTACAATAGATGAATTGATGCGAAATCATATTGGTGATTATCCCCATCACAGCGGTCATGGCGTGGGGTTGCATTATCACGAAGAACCCAGGATCGTTTCTTACAACCATATGGAATTAAAGAAGAATATGGTGATTGCCCTGGAACCGGCGATTTACAAAAAAGATTACGGCATAAGACTGGAACACCTGGTAGTAGTTACTGATGACGGGTGTGAGGTGCTGACGAAATTTCGGCATGCATAGAAAAAGTGAGACAAAAAAATATCACCCGCCTTCGCTGTTACGGCGCAAAATACCTTTCACGCTTTCTTCGCCTTCGCGTGAAACATTTTTGCGTGAAACATTCCGTTGGGGTGCGGTAATACTGTTCTGCATTTGCAACTATCGTCTTCAGATTTTCAATCCACATCTTCGCCGTTTTCCGAGGCACTTGAAAATTTTGCATCGGCCGCCATAGCTCCCACACGGAGCGAAGGCGTGGCTGTTCCTGTTCTCTTATTTCCTCCTATTCATCGTAACAATCAGTGCACCAATTCCCGCCAATGCCGCCAGTCCCATCCCTGCGACTTTCACAGCCGGTTTCATTTCTTTTCTCCATCCACCGTCAATGCTGGTGCCGAAAGCCACGGGTGCGAGGATGTTTCCTGAAGTCATTTCAATATCCTGCGCTTTTTTTAGGTAAGTGCGAATGATGTATCCCGTGATATTCCGTGTACAGGCAGGGAAGAGTGAATACGATAGTCGCAGGGCGAATGTTGGAAGCCCGATGGTTTTTCGTGGTCTTGGATACACCAAGAGTCGCACTACTGCGCTGGCGACTGTTCGTGGGTCTACAAGCGGCGGCACGGGCTTGATTACCTTGCCGGTGTAATTGGCTGCGTGTTGCAGGCCTGGTGTATCCAGAAAACTGGGGTAAAGATCTACAATGGAGATGCCGGGGAAGTGTTTGATCTCCCCTTTCAGCGCTTCTGAAAAGCCCCTGAGTCCGAATTTGCTGGCCGAATAGGCCGTGGCATAGGGAGTAGGCAACCAGCCGCCGACAGAAATGTTGTTGATGATGATGCCGTGGCGCTGTCGTTTAAATATTGGGATTGCCGCCTGTGCGCCATGGATATATCCGAGCAGGTTGGTGCGTATGACCTCCTCATTAATTTCGGCGGGTACCTGGTCCAGGGCTCCGATGGCCATAACGCCGGCATTATTGATCCAGGCAAATAATTCCCCGGTCAGCGCGGTAGCGGTCATCGCAAGATGCTCAACGTCTGCGGCGTTTCGGGTGTCGGTAGGTATTGCATAGCTGACACCTCCGAGCTCCCGGCATTCTTTAGCCGCTTCCTCCAGTGCTGACTCGTCGCGGGCCGCCAGTATGAGAATAGCGCCCTGTTCTGCCAGTGCGTTTGCCATGGCCCGACCCACCCCGCTGGAGGCACCGGTAATGACGATCACTTTTCCGGATAGTAAAGCCATATAGATGTTTTTTATTTATGGAGGCAATAAATGAGCCAGTGAATCAGAAAGAGGACGAGGCAGAAACAGAAACAGCCACGCCTTCGCTAAAGCTTCGGCGGGCGAGGAAACAGAAACAGGAAGAGAAAGAGGGCTTAACTTCGCAGCCCAATACACCAACAAGACAAGACGATGAACGTTAATGCGATGCGCAAGATTGACAAGTGGGCCGGGGTACCCCTCTGTTGGCTGGCTTCCTTACTGTCGAACATCAGGCACCTTTTTGTTGCGCGGAAATTACCCGACACATCCAGAACGCTATTCATCGAACTGTCGGAAATGGGCAGCGCACTGATCGTGGACCCGGCGATGCGGAAACTGCGCCGCGAAACCAATGCCCAACTTTTCTTCGCCATATTTAAAGACAATTCAAAAAGCCTGGAGATACTCAACACCATTCCTGCAGACAATGTTTTCAGAATGGATGCATCGAACCTGGTAGCGCTGTTTTTCAGTATGTTGAAATTCATCGGCTGGTGTCGCCGCAAGCAGATCACCTGCGTAATCGACCTGGAACTCTTCTCCAGGTTTACTGCACTGCTTTCATTTGTTAGCGGAGCACATTCCAGGATCGGCTTCGCAAGCTTTCATGATGAAGGACTTTACCGGGGGAGCATCATTAATTTCCCAGTTCGTTATAATGCCCACGTGCACGTTGCGGTAAACTTTATTTCGCTGGTGAACAGGGCGATGAACAAATTCGAAAATCCTTATGCTACGGTTCCATTGGTTGAAGGAGATCTTGAATTGGTACGAGCGGAAGTACATCCATCGGCCGTGGCCAAAGTGAGGTCAAAGATCAAGGAACTCTATCCTCCATGGCGGCACGAGAAGGTGGTGCTCTTCAATGTAAATGCTTCGGACATGCTTCCCCAGCGCCGCTGGCAGCAGGAAAATTTTGCTATTGTTGCAAGACAGCTCCTTGATCAGTTTCAGGATATCATCATTATTGGCACCGGAGCACCGGCGGAAAAGGCCTATGTGCAAAAAGTGATCGATCTCTGTGGCAGCCCGCGTTTTGTAAACTCTTCCGGCGTCTTCACTTTTGGCGAACTGGTACCATTGTATTCGATGTCGCAGTTCATGCTGACCAATGACTCCGGTCCTGCACATTTTGCTTCTGTGACTCCTCTCAAAGTGTTCGTGCTCTTCGGACCGGAAACGCCCGCGCTCTATGGTCCGCTTGGTGGCAATGCGGAACCCTTCTACCTCAAACTTCCCTGCTCACCCTGCGTGAGTGCCGCCAATCACCGTAAGACTACCTGTGTCACCAGGCCATGCATTACCGGGATATACCCAGAGTGGGTTGGAGGCCGGCTCCGCGAATGGTTGCAAGAGCAACAGATTGCCTGAGACAAATAAAAAATCAAAAATTAAAAAATTAAAAATCCTATGCGAGGCAGGCGTAAGGTAGATTTGAGAACCTTGCCTCATTATTCCAATCTTTCCGGCACTGCCTGAATTTCCTTCCCACTCAAGACTAACCTTTTACGACTTTAAGCTTCAGCTTTAATTTTTTACTCCCTACAAAATAGCATAGTGCTTTGACAATTTAAGCGAAAAATACACTTGCGCCCCGGAGTATATTTGATTGGCCTTATCGTCTGCAGAAAGGACAAAACAATACAACAGAACCATAACGGTTGATTGTTATTGAAATCAATAACTGATCAGCTGAACAGGTAAAGTTCGCCAGTGCTTTATCGATCTTTCCTAAGGATCAAATCAACCATTTCAATTGCTAAATCATCGCAAAACAAGCTATTATGAGAATATGGAAAACATTCGTTATTGCGCTCTGTCTACTTTGCTGCCTAGGTGTTAGCGCCCAGGTAAGAACCATTCGGGGCACGGTGTTATCAGCTAAGGACAACACGCCAATTGCCGCGGCTTCCGTCCAGGTGAAAGGGAGCCCGACCGGAACGGTGACGAAAAACGATGGAAGCTTCTCATTTAATGCCCCCGCAGGAAACCTTACACTTGTGATCTCCTATATTGGATATACCACGATTGAAAGGCGTATAGAAGGTGGTTCTTTAAATATTTCTGTAAACCTCACAGAAGATCAAAGCGAATTGGGCGGTGTAGTAGTCACCGCGCTTGGCATAACCCGGCAGGCGAAAACTTTGGTTTACGCAACCCAGACGGTCAAGCCCGCAGAGTTGGTCGAGGCAAGGGATCCCAACAATATATTGAATTCGTTGCAGGGTAAGATCGCTAATGCCGTAGTAACTCAAGGATCAGGTGGTCCGGGCAGCGGTTCACGAATTGTATTGAGAGGCAACCGCTCCATCCAGGGATCCAACAATGCCCTGATAGTAGTTGATGGTGTTCCGATTAACAATTCAACAAATGGAAGACCCTCCAGCGATTTCGGAGGTGTTCAGGGATCCGATGGTGCATCAAATATCAATCCGGATGACATAGCCTCCATGACAGTACTCCGCGGTCCTTCAGCCGCCGCATTATATGGAAGTCAGGCAGGCAATGGTGTTATTGTCATCACTACCAAACAGGGAACCAGGGGCAAACTTCAGGTGACGCTCAATTCGGGTGTTGCCACTGAAAGAGCCATCGGGCTACCTGCGCTTCAAAATAAGTATGGCCAGGGTAACAGCGGCATACTGGACATTGACGCGGGAGAAAGCTGGGGCCCGGAAATGGATGGCCGCAGCTACACGAACTATCATGGCAAGGATGCGACATACACCGCCCAACCGGATAATATCAAAGATTTCTACAGAAATGGTGTTAGCGTCAATAACGCGATTGGTATCTCCGGAGGCAGTGATAAAATGCAGGCCTATCTGTCGTACACAAATAATACCATCCAGGGTATCGTTCCAAAAAATGATCTGACCCGCCATACAGTAAATCTGCGGGTAGGCCACAAAATCAATGAGAAAATTTCGACAGACGCCAAGATCACTTATATCATCCAGGATGTAAAAAACAGACCTACGGGCGGGCCGGGAGGCGCACCTTTTCAGAACTACCAGATTCCCAGGAGCGTGCCCACCTCCGACGTAGAGCAATATGAAGTGCTTGATGCCACTGGGATACCTGAACCGGCTCCTTTTCCGGCCGCAATTGCTGCCCTGTATCAAAACCCCTACTGGATCGTCAATCGTAATGCGCTCAATGAAACAAGGAATAGGGTCATTGGATTTCTGACAGCTAAATACCAATTCACAAAATGGTTAAGCTTATCTGCAAGAGGAAATCTCGACCAAACCTTTGACCAGGGAGAGAACCCCATCTACCAGGGTAGCCTAAGCGCTAAGGCGGGAGGAGGAAATTATTCCCAGAATAGCATCAACAAGTCAGACAAATGGTTTGATGTAATTCTCGAAGGTGGCAACAACATCACAAAAGACCTCAAAATCAAATACCACCTTGGGGGCATATACCAGGACAGCAGGTCCGAAACAAAATCTGCCTCATCAAATGGTCTCAACGTGACCAACAAATTCAGTATGAATTTTGCCGCTGCACCCTCTGTAAGCTCTTCTTTTTACAAGGTGCTTACGCAAGCAGTGTTTGCCCAGGTGAATTTCTCCTGGAAGGATATGATCTTTCTGGACGCCAGCTTGCGCAACGACTGGGACTCAAGATTGCCCAGTCCCTACTCTTACCAATATCCTTCCATCGGCGCTTCAGCACTGTTGTCTGACCTGATCGCGCTGCCTGAAAAAATTTCTTTCCTGAAAGTAAGCGCCAATTATGCACAGGTAGGCAATGGGGGACAATTCGGTCTTCTGAACCCGGTTTATTATTATGACCAGGGACCCGAATATGGTTATATCCAGCGTGGCTTAACCTATCCGATTCCCGGACTGAAACCGGAGATCGTAAAAAACCTGGAGCTGGGATTTGAGGCAAGATTTATTAACAACAGGATAGGGTTCTCCGTAACATACTACAAGAGCAATTCTTTCAACCAGTTGTTACAAGTAGCCTTGCCCCCTGCTACCGGATATGCAAATAAATACATCAACGCCGGAAATATTCAGAACAAAGGTGTTGAACTGACAATAACAGGAACGCCGGTGGAAAGCCAGGATTTTCACTGGGATATAGCCCTAAATGCTGCATTGAATCGTAATAAGGTCATTGCGCTGAGTGAAGATGTGAAAATATTTTACCTCGGTGGAGGTTTTGGAAGGTCCGCCACTCCGGTTGTGCAGGAAGGCGATCCCTATGGCCAGTTACTGGCTTTCAAATGGGCCACTGATGCAAAAGGCAGCCGACTGGTGGACGAAGATGGTAAGCCCGTCTTGAGTGAAGAACAGGAATATGTTGGCAACTACAACCCAAAGGCGACAATCGGTTTCACAAACACCTTTAACTATAAAAGCTTTTTCGCGCGCGTACTGATCGATGGTCGCGTGGGTGGAACGATAGTATCCGGCACTGAAATGAACCTCGCCTTTGGAGGCGTCACCGAAGCGACAGAAAAATATCGTGAGGGTGGATGGGACCTGAATGCAGTCGATGCAAGCGGTCAACCAGTGACCACCCCTATTACGTCGCAGGATTTCTGGCAGACTGCTTCGAGCAAGGATTATGGTGCCGGCGAATTCTTCGCCTATGATGCCACCAACTTCCGGCTTCGCGAGGCCTCGGTCGGATATCAGATTCCAATAGATGCAGGCAAGTTTATTACCTCGGCCAGGATCTCCCTCGTAGGCAGAAATCTGTTCTGGTTCTATCGTGGCAAGTCTTTGCTTGATATCCCTGGTCTTGGCAAAAGGAAAATGAAATTCGATCCCGACCTGACACTCGGAAATGGAAACTGGCAGGGTGTGGAATACGGTGCACTGCCTTCAACACGCACCCTCGGCATTAACCTCCAACTAACTTTTTGAAACAAACACAACAGACTGACATGAAAAAAAGAAACCATATTCAACGCTTTGCAGCGCACCTGCCTGTTCTGTGTTCTTTGCTGTGGGTATCCTGTACTAAAGATTTTGCCGACACCAACAACGACAAAAACACCATTGCAACGGTGGGTCAGTCAGAATTACCATTTCTTTTTGCGAAGGCGGAACAATCTGCGATCCCCACTAACGATACCTATGAAATATCTCAGCATCTTTTTGCGGATCATTACGCACAGTACTTTGCCTGTACCGCTTCCTACTTTCCATCCGATCGCAATGTAATCAGGATGGACTGGATCTATTCTGCTTTCGATCCGATCTATACCGACATGGTTCCACAGTTGCAATCAATTTTTTCGGTTTCAGACCCGGGTTCTGCCGAATACGCGCTGGCCAACATTGTGTGGGTACTAGGTTTTCATAAGGTAACAGATTACTGGGGTCCCATCCCATATTTCCAGGCAGGCCTGCCAAACAATAGCATTCCTTACGATGCCCAGGATCTGATTTATGATGATTTCTTCAAAAGACTAGACTCGTCCGTTAATACATTGAAGAACTCCACATCTGTCTCTTTCGGGAATTATGATTTGATTTACCAGGGCGACCTGAGCAAATGGATCAAAATGGCGAATACTTTAAGACTTCGCCTGGCTGTCAGAATTTCAAATGTAGATCCTGCGAGAGCAAAAGCAGAAGCTGAAATTGCATACACTTCCGGCGTTTTTGAAACCAGCCCCGATGACGATGCATTAATCAAGAAAAGCCTGAAAGGCAAGGATTATAATGGCCTTTCCAATATGACCGCCTGGGATGAATTCCGCATGAGCGCCGCCATGGAGTCGGCCCTCACCGGCTATGAAGATCCGCGCTTACCTGTTTACTTTTTGCCAGCTGGCGCCAGCGCCGATAATCCTGAGGGTACTGGTCATTACGAGGGTTTGAGAAACGGACTTACGACTACGCAACTGACCGAAGCTGCGAACAAGCCCGCAAATCTCTCCAACCCCGGCCCCCGATGGTCGTCTCCCGCTTACGGCGGCACCGCGGGTTTTCTTGAAACACCACAGAATATTATGTGCACCGCTGAAGCCTGGTTCCTGCGTGCGGAAGGTGCCATGTTGGGCTGGAACATGGGGGGAACCGCCCAGGAACTTTATGAAGGCGGAATTACAAATTCACTGCAACAATGGGGAATTACTGATCAGGCAGTGATAGACAATTATATCAACAGCAACAAGGTTCCCATCGCGCCGGAAGATTATCTGAATTCACCACCCGTATCAGATGCACCAGTAAAATTTTCCGCTGATCCGGCAATGCAAAAAGTGCAGATCGGTTTACAAAAATGGCTTGCCTTGTTTCCCGATGGTTATGAAGCCTGGGCCGATTACCGCAGAAGCAGAGCCTTTGTGCGTTATCCGGTTGCCAATTCAGACAACCCCGACATCACGAATACCAATACGCAATGGATTCGGAGAATTCCATTTCTGCTTGCCGAAACACAAAGGAATAAAGCGGCTGTCGACGCAGCTTTGCCTTTACTTAACGGACCGGATAAAGTGACGACGCCGCTTTGGTGGGATAAGAACTAAGGTTGGGCAGTAGTCGGCATGAAATATTTTTTCTGAATCACTTCACCATGCAGCTATTAAACCTGATTCGATTTCTGTGTTGTGCAATTGTTTTCTGTTCTTGTAATGCTTCTTCAGCGCCTGTGCCTGAAGAGACCGCCCTGTTTCGATTCCAGGCGGGAAGGGAGGCAAGATGGAGCAGCCCGGAAAATCCAAATGGCGCAAAGGGGGCCGGGGGAAAAACAAATTCCGGGGCCAAGGGCCGCGCATATCTGAGGATTGATCCGGGTAAATCCCTGGAGTTATTAAATATTAAAGATCAGGGCATCGTAGACCGGATCTGGATAACAATTTCTGAACGCAATCCATCCATACTTCGTTCACTAAAAATTGAGATGTATTGGGATGGCGAATCCAAACCAGCAGTCTCTGCCCCCTTCGGGGACTTCTTCGGAATTGGGTTGGGCAGAACGACCAGTTTCGAAAATACATTCTTTGCAAGCCCTGAAGCAAGGTCCTTCAACTGTTTTATTCCCATGCCTTTTCATAGCGGTGCACGGATTGAGATAGTAAATGAATCTGAAGACCAGGGAGTTGAAATGTATTATGACGTGGATTACACGCTTACTGATGATTGGAATGATAACAATCTATACTTTCACGGCTTCTGGCACAGGGATACAGCAACCGCCCTCACTGAGGATTTTCAAATATTGCCACCTGTAAATGGCAAGGGTCGCTTTCTCGGCTCCAACATTGGAGTGAATGGAAGTCCGCTGTATGGTGATAGTTGGTGGGGAGAAGGAGAGGTAAAGATCTATAAGGACGGTGACAAAAACCTGCCTACACTGAATGGCACAGGTACAGAAGACTATATTGGTACGGGCTGGGGGCAGCAAAAATTTATTCAACAATACACGGGCTGCACAGTGGCAGATCCCGAATTGAAGCAATGGGCTTTCTACCGGTATCATGTGGTCGACCCCATCTATTTTAAAACTGAATGCAAGGTCACTATACAGCAGATAGGAGGCACCTGGATGGCGGGGGCACAGCGAATACAGGAGTCCGGCGTTCCATTCATTCCGGTAACAACGGAAGATGGGCCCGTGCTGCTGTCTGTCTATGATAAGAATAAACCGTTCAAACTGGATTCCACGCAGTATAAAAAGGGATGGGCAAATTTTTATCGCTCTGATGATCTGTCTGCGATGGCCTATTTTTACCTGGATAAGCCGACTAATAACCTGCCTCCGCTGCAACCGCGGAACTTCAGGATACTCAATCTGAAGGAGAAATAATATATGACTTTGCTGAGTTCACGGTACGTCGCTACACGACGTCAAGATTAATGTAATCTCGCGAGTTATTGTATCCTTCGCCTCTACGAATCAAAACTCAATCAGGAGCGATTTCCAAAATAGTCCCTTGGGTTGTCGATCAAAAATGTTTTGATCTCATCCTGGCTGAACCCCGACTTCAGCAGCATGGGCACCGCATCGGTGATCATATATGCGAAGGTTCTCTTCGAAGCACCCTCATCAAGGTAGGGTGCTTCGGATCCTTCGTACTTCTTTTGTCCATTCACCCAATGCCAGTTGCTGTCAATGGATAAAAATAATTGCCTCGCATAACCGGCATCACAGATGGACCCAATGAAGGACACCAGCAGTGATTCCGGAGTATAAAATGACTGCGCGAAAGTATCTACTTCAAGGTAGGACCCTGCTTTCAGGAGTTTAATCAGATCTCCAATCCTACCCTTACGGCCTACGTCAACATGTGAGAAGTAAAGCTTTTTGGGATCGGCACCCTGCTTTGTCAGCAGATCAAATTGTTCCACCGCATTGCCGGTATGCGTGGCGATATGAACGCCTGTCTTTTTTTGCACTTTAGCCGCGGCACTAAATACCTTTATTTCCCAATCCGACATCGGATGGTGTTGTTGCGCCACTTTGATAATACCAGCCCGGAGTTTTGTTTTACCAATTCCTTCTGTAACTTCTTTCGCCATGTAATCCACCATGGCGCTTTCTTCCTTCATATCTGCAAACCAGGGTGGAAGTTTGGACTGCCGGTAGAATCCCGTCGAGACAATGATATTGACTTTGCTGTTTTTGGCTATCTGTTCATAAATGTCGATCGGCCTGTAGGGCCCCACATCCACCAGGGTATTGATACCCACCCTGGCCGCGTCATTCAATTTTCCCACCACAAAATTTATGGACTCCTCTCTCAGATTTTCAGGGATAGATTGAAAACCCGGGTCGTCGGGCGCGGCGCCGTTGAAGAACAACAAATGTTCATGCATCAGGGTAACACCGAGCTTTTCAGGCTCAATGTTGCCGGTTAGAGTCGGTATTCCCCCCGAACTGCGCAATGCGGTGGTCGTTGTCAGCGTATTCAGAAAGGGCAGACGCGCTGTCATAAATGCTGAAGCTGACAGTGTACTGGTATTCAAAAATTTTCTGCGTGAAAATGGACGTTGATCGATGCTCATAATTTGGTGGTTGAGTTGGATCCCATAACTAAAACATCCCTATCGCCTGAGCGAGAAAAAATCCGTTTTGAGAGGATGCTTACCAGCTAAAGTTAATTCAGCCTCTTATGATACGATTATCCTATTTAGGATAATACCTATGCTATTTTGTAGGGAGGTGTTATTTTGTGCCGTAGTAAGTTTCTGGTGCGTCCGCACGCAGGATCTGGGAAAATAATTAGCAGGTAGATACGCATTGATCTGTACTTATAAAGTTGCCTTCTGGTAATTCAGCCGGAAAGTTCTTGGCTGGCAATGCATAAATTTTTTAAATTGTTTGTAGAAGAACGGAATACTTTCGAAACCCGATTTGTAACAGATCTCGCTTATCTGCTTATCCGTTTCGATCAACAATTTGCATGCGCTGCCTATGCGGTATTCATTCAGAAAAGTAAAAAATGATTTCATCATGGTCTTGCTAAAGAAGCGAGAAAAGTTTTCTTCGCTCATGTTCACGTGGCTGGCCACTTCTTCGAGGTAGATCCTTTTTCCATAGTTCTTGCTCACATATTGATAAACCGCATTGATGCGTTCGCTCTTCGTTGGGGTAAATTCATTCGTGAAGCCGTATGTGGAAAGCAGGTGAAAGTCTTCTGTGGAGGCCAGTTCCTTAAGAATTTGCATCAGGATAATACATTTATCAAAGTGGTCAGCTTCCAGCAGTTCAGGCAGTTTGGCCTTTACCCGCAGCGCAACTTCCTTGCTGAATTTGATTCCCTGGTTTGACCTTTTGAATAATTGCACGATGCTGGGAAACTGGTCGTTGTTGAGCCAGTTGATAAACTCTTCATTCAGGAAAATAACAAATGCTTTTGGTATTTCCTTTTCTTCCGCGGAGTTGATCCAGGTATGTGGCAGATTGGATCCCAACAACACGAGGTCATGGTCGAAGAAATGTTCAATATTGTTTCCCACATACCGGATACCATGTCTGCTCAGGATCAGGGTAAGTTCATACTCCGGATGGTAATGCCAGGGATAGTCAAAGTCCTGATTCGTTTCCTGTCTTTCCACCCTGAACAAGGAAGAATTGTCTTTGGGAATGGGTTTGTATGCGGGTTTCATGCAGGCTAGTTTAATTCAATTTAATACAAAATGCGGTAACAGCGTTCGACAATATAGAATAGTAATTCATCAGAATCGCATAAAAACCGGGAGGGTGGTAAACTTAGTTTTACACTGGTTAAGTTTAACACTGGCGCGGCAGAAATGAATGTCCCGGGCCCGATTCCTGGATTATTAATCTTAGATAATGAAGATCACCAAAGTCACTCCCATTATATTAAAGCTTCCGGAAATTTCAGATGCCGCCGACGGCACACAGGACGATCTGATTATTATAATAGAAACCGATGAGGGGATCTCCGGTTATGGCGAGGTGGACACCGCTCCTTATGTTGGCAAGGCTGTGGTTGAGGCATACATGTCGCATGGACAATGTTATGGACTGGCCGAAGTTATCATCGGAATGGATCCATTTGATTACGAACAGATCTGGAATGAGATGTGGTTCAAGACCTATTATTATGGCCGAAGCGGGCCCGTGATGCACGTGATGAGTGGAATTGACATGGCGCTCTGGGACATTATGGGCAAGGCCACAGGCAAACCGGTTCATAAATTACTGGGAGGGTCATATGTTGATAAGGCCAGAGCCTATGCCAGCGCCCTGATGCCTGAAACTATTGAAGGAGTAAAAAAACTGGTAGATGCCAATCTGGCCCATGGGTACACGGCAATGAAATTCGGATGGGGGCCACTGGGCTATGACGCGAAATTCGACATTGCATTGATACAGGCAGCCCGGAAGGCTGCCGGTGATGGTATCGAGATCATGATCGACATTGGCAAGCGGTACAGACTCAAGCCCGCCATGTATGTGGCAAAGGCCTTGGAGCAACTGGACATCTACTGGCTGGAAGAACCGCTGCCCGCGGAAGACTTTGCCGGGTACAGGACTCTGGCCGCCTCAACAACGATGCGGATAGCCACAGGAGAAGAAGAAACCGGCAGGACGGCTTTTACGCGTTTAATCAACGAAACGCATGTAGATGTAATCCAACCCGACATGGCACGATGCGGTGGCCTGACCGAAGCCAAAAAGATCGCATCGATAGCCAAAGACAATAACATCCTGTGTGTACCACATGCGTTCAAAACCGGCATCCTCGTGGCGGCTTCTATTCACCTGATTGCGGCCATTCCTAATGCGCCTTTTCTGGAGTTTTCGGTTACTGAATCACCCATCAGGAAAGGTATACTCCAGGACCCTTTTGTTATGCGCGACGGATATGTTGAAGTTCCCCAAAAACCTGGTCTGGGCATTGAACTGAATCAGGATGTGATAAAAAAATACGGGATCGAAAGAAAAAACTAAATGTTTTACCAGCGGAGATGGGGTCGGAATAGAATAAATAATCATCAAGATAGCATAAGAACAGCGCGGGCAGGTGTATTAAATTTGATTGGAACCGCCAACTGGTTTCATCCATAATCACGGTCTGTGAATTTACCTCAACAACCATTTCCTTCTCCCCTTAATATAGGCGGGAACACAATTAACTTTTTAAAAAATATCGTTTTGAGAAAGGAGGCTTTTGCATTGCTTTTTGGTCTGGCGGGTTTTGTCTGTGTTGCGCAAAATGACGTCGACCGGCAAAAACGTGTTGAAGATTCCGCTAAGGCCAGGTTCCAGAGAAATACTCATCAGGTTGTACTGGACGGCGAAGGAAAAATTATTCCCTGGACGAAGCCGCAGTCGATGGCTTATGACGTGTTTCTACGAAAGCGCTGGAACTTCATCAAAACCATGGTGCCTAATAGTCCCGGTCCGCCGCCAAGGTCGAATTATCCCCAGTATTACTTCTATTGTGCCTTCAAACCTAAAAACGGTGTATTGGAGCCCGATACCTGGATGAATGATGTTGGGGAGAAACTTCCAAACTGGTTTGAGTCTGCGCGACTGTATTATTCCTACTCGGGTGATAGTTCCGTGATGAAGATCATGACCGATTTTCTTGACTATTCTTTGGAACATGGAACCAGTCCCGCTAACTTCTCGTGGCCAAATTTTCCTTACACCACAACCAACGCCGGGGATACTTTATTCAGAGGATTCACTTCGGTAAATAGGTTCAAACTGCATGAGATCCAGGTTGACCATGCGGGTGATATGGGATTGACGTATTACCGCATGTATCAATATTCCGGGGATGAGAAATTCCTGAAAGCTGCGATTAATACGGCAAATACCCTGGCAGGAAAAGTAAGGGTGGGAACGGCTGAACAATCCCCATGGCCTTACCGGGTAACCATGGATTCGGGGATAGTTATTGCCCCTTATGGCGCTAATTGGTCGGGTGCGTATTTATTGTTGAAAAACCTTGCAGATGCGGGTATAGGCAAAGTAGAAGCTTATCGAAAGGCCTGCAAAATGGTTCAGGATTTTATAAGAGAGTTTCCAATGAAAACCGGATACTGGACTGATGGCCACACCGACACCGATGTTAAAAGTAATACCTACAAGAGCAACCTCAGCGCCAGCAACATGACACTGCTGATGCTGGACTATCCTGAATTCAATCCCGACTGGAAAACCGATGTGCCGATGCTGATCAAATGGACGGAGAAGTATTTTATCGAGCGCGGCGATTCCAGTGAGCCCGGGCAGATGTGGGGAGCGAATATCGTTGGCGAACAGGATGGATATAATTTTAAAATGGATTATCAGACGGCCCGTTATGCAGCAGAATGCTCCAGGTGGTACACTATTTCGGGCGACAAATCCTTTAAGGAAAAAGCCTATCGTTCACTAAACTGGGTGACCTATTGCAGCGATTCCAACGGAATGGCATTTGAGTGCCCGCTTAGTGTCGGCATTTCTAATTGGTGGTCGGACACGTACGGTGAGTGCCCCAGGATGTTTTATCATGCGCTGGCGGCAGTTCCCGACTGGGCGCCGCCCCGTGAAAATCATATACTTTATTCGAAGGATGTATTGAAGAATGTGTCTTATAGCCCCAAAAAGGTTAAATATACGGCTACAGGGAAAAATGGAATTGAAACAGTGAAACTCGCATTCCGGCCTTCGAAAATTACATTGAACGGCACCGCGCTCGCAAAACGCGACCAAACTAACGGAAGCGGATATACTATAACCAAATTAAAGACGGGCGACTATACCGTTACAATCAACAGAACTACTGATGGAGACGTAATCATCACGGGTTCCTGAACAGAAACAGATACTCCTAAAAACACATTGATGCGACAATTTAAAAATGATACGGAATTGTTTCAGTTTATCAAGGAGCATTTTTATGTTGCCGTAGTTTGTGACGTACTTGATGAGCTGGGATATTGGAGTCAGGCTATGCATCATCGCCTCCGGCCAATACTGCCGGACATGAGAGCTTGTGGGTTTGTTGGAAGAGCAAGAACCATTGACTGGCTGGAGACAGACAGGGTCTATGATGAAAACCCCTATGGTCTTGAAATCGAAGCGGTGGATTCGCTAATTAAGGGCGACGTAGTTGTGCATTCTACTGACGTAAATGGAACGAACGCTCCCTGGGGCGAATTGATGTCGACGATCGCGAGGCGAAAGGGTGTAAGCGGCTGTGTGTGCGACAGCCAGATCCGCGACTGTGTGAAGATCATCGAAATGAAATTCCCGGTATTTTATACTGGTATCAGGCCATTGAATTCCAAGGGCAGGGGAATGGTGATCGCTTATGACGTACCAATCAAATGCGGGGATGTGCTTGTTAATCCCGGGGACCTCATTTTTGCCGACTTTGATGGGGTGGTGGTCGTTCCAAAGCAGATTGAAAATGAAGTTTTTCAGCTGGCGTTGGAAAAGATCCAAAATGAAAACCTCTCCCGGGAGGAGTTGCTCGCAGGGCAATCCTTAAGAGCTGTTTACGACAAGTATAAAACGCTTTGATCATTTGGGGCCGGCAGGGATGGCGGGGAGAAAAAAAATACCCAGATCTGATGGAAGAGACTCGTCAGGGTATTGGTATTGGTTTTGAATAGTACAATCCAAACCATTTACCATGATTAACCAAAATGAATTTCCCGGAAGAGATGATTCCGGGATCCCTCCACGAAATAACGAAAACGAATCCAGCCGCACTGAATTGTTCCCCGAAAACAAGTCCATGAGCTTCGAAGAAGCCGCTTCTGCAGCCATGAAGAACGCCCGCCCTGGTGTCCAAAACACCGAAGATATTGCTGTTCCCTCCGGAAATGAGGAGCCGCTCGATGACGGAATTCTGGAAGAAAGTAATCTGACCGATGAACTGGCGGATGATGGGGATTGGGATCCAAGAAGATGATTTTTAGTTTAGTTCACTCTCGCCTCTTCAACAGGTATTTAACTTCCACAGCATTGTCGCGGGTTTTCCTGTTGATGAACTTGCCGTTAAGCCTCGTCACCGGAAAATCTTTAAATCTCGTTAGCTCCTCATATTTCAATCCCAGGGAATCCAGTTTGGACTTCCCCAGCGGCGATGTAAATACAAACTGCTTCATATTTCCTGCATTAATACTGTCGACAGGAATAACGGGAGTCGTCCGATGCAGTATCAGGTCCGCAGTCGATTGCATGTCACCGGCAAATACCAGTTGACCGGCGTCCAGTCCCTGGTGCTGGAAGTATTCAGCCACTCTTGTCTCGGCCTGGTATCTCATCAGCGCAGGATAAAAATCCCGATTCACATAGTAATTGACGCTGAGACAAACGATGGCGGTGGCAAAAAGGATTTTCTTGAGGTACATTCCTTTGAGAGAAAATAAGTAGAATCCGCCACCAAAGCCACAGATCAGAATAATAATCGTATCCGTTTGTGGCCAATGGTTGAAAAATAAATAATTCAGGGCGCTGAGGCCGGCAACCAAGAGGCAGCAAGTCACGAGGTGAATGATGGAAAACACCCTGATTGTTTTCCGGTTCTGGTCGAGGAGTATAGCTGTAGTGAGGATAGCGAGCAAGGGAAATAGAGGGTTGAGGTAAAACGACAACTGAAACCTTGAGAAGGAAAAGACAAGGAACAAACTTATGAACCCAAAATAAGTATAGGTCTCGGTTTTATCGATTCCCCTGATGAGCCTTCTTGTTTTTTGATACAACGCGAAGAAGGCGAGAAAGGCCCAGGGAAGAAACGCCCAGATCATTGTGTGAACGAAGAAGAAGAGGTCGCCTTTGCCCTTGATCGGACCGGTATTGGTAAACCTTCCCCATTGGCTGGTCCACAGGAAAAACTCGACACCAGATACTCCTTTTTGCCCGAACACTGTTTTTTCGGGATGCTGGTCAAACTGAAGATAGTATCCGTATAAAGCGGGAGTAAGAAAAACAGAAGTCAGCACAATAGCGAGCAGCCATCGCCAATCCAGGATAGCCTTCCAGTTTTTGCGGATCAATAAACTTAAACCGATGCCTGCGCCAACCGGAAGGATGGTAAACAGGCCTTTGGTCATCATCAGGCAGGCCAGACCCAGACTGCCGGCGGCGAGGTCGGTGAATTTTTTCTCATCCACATATTTGGCAAAATGAAAGAGCGACATGATGAGCAGGCCGGTCATGAAGGGTTCGGCGCGCACATCCTGGTTGGAGATAATAATGTGTTGGGCGGTGAGCAGGATAAGTACGGATATCCATCCATGCAAGGATGAGTAATATCTTCTGCCAAACAGATAGGTGTAGATGCCGCCGAGCAGGACGAAGAGTACGCCGGGCAGTTTGTACGCTACTGCGTTGACGCCAAATATTTTGTAAGAAATGGCTGACATCCAAAAAGGAAAATGCGGCTTGTCGAGCCAGTCATGGCCTTTCCAGAATATGGAGAGGAAGTCGTGCCGGTCGTGCATTTCCATGGCCACCTGGGCGTAGACTGCAGCGTCGGGTTCCATGATGGGTATGTAGAGGCCAATTAAGTAAACCAGCATCGTGAATGCGAAGCATATGAACCAGAGAAAGGAGGCGCGGGAAAGTTTGAAAGGCGGCTTCATAGTTTCAAAATCAAAAATCAAAAATTAAAAATGCTAATTTAAAGTCAGGCGGTGTGCAATTCTAATCTTTCTAATTGCCAGTTTCATCCAAAACCCAATCGCCTCAAGGCTTAGGATTTTTACTTTTTAATTTTTGATTTTTCATTTTGGTAACCAGCCAATTCTTCATCAGGACATAAGCCAACACCCCAACGCAAGTCCCAAGCAGTGCCCCTACTAACACATCCCCGGGATAATGTTTACCTACGTACACCTGCGCATAGCATACCACAAATGCCCAGACCCAGAGCAGCCACCATCTTCGCTTACTCATCCACGCGATACTAAGGTACCAGAAGCTGGCCAGTCCAAAATGATTGGAAGCATGGGAAGAGGGCATCGAATATCTTCCCCCGCAACCTACCAGGTCGCGCAGATAGGGTTGCAATTCTGTAATATGACAGGGCCGCACTCTGCCGAATAACGGTTTAAATATAGAAGCGCTGCTGAAATCGGTAATGGCAAAACAGATCAGGCTGCAAAGAATGAACTGCCACGCGTATCTGCGTTGATAGCGAAGGATATAATAGAGGATAAAAGCATAGAGGGGTATCCATGTATACTGGTTACGCATCAGCGTCATCAGTACATCCAGCCAGGTGTTGTGGGCACCGGCAATGATTTTGAACAGCTGACTGTCTGCCCGTCCCAGCCATTGCAGGAAGGACAGAAGGTATATGGCAAGCAAGGGCATCAGTTAGTAAAAGAATTCAGATTTATATGGATAGCGCACACGATATGTTTCGCGCACCTTGTTCACGACGGTCTGTCTCAGCAATTCGATGTTCCTCTTTTCGATGGCCGCGATGAATACACAATTCCCATGTGTTTCGCGTTCCCATCTTTCTTTGAGGTCTTCGAGGATCTCCAATCTGACGGATTCTTCCAGCCAGGGGTCGAATGTGTTCTGCTCGTAGCTGTCCATCTTATTGAAGACGGTGATGGTCGGTTTGTCAAACGCCTCCAGTTCCTGCAGTGTTTTATTTACCACGCCAAACTGTTCTTCATAGTTGGGGTGTGAAATGTCTACCACGTGAAGCAGGATGTCTGCCTCCCTTACCTCATCGAGGGTGCTCTTGAAGCTTTCCACCAGGTGATGCGGTAATTTACGGATGAAACCCACGGTGTCACTAAGAAGAAAAGGCGTGCTCTCAAAAACCACCTTGCGCGTGGTGGTGTCGAGTGTGGCAAAGAGTTTATTTTCGGCAAATACCTCGCTCTTGCTAAGGATGTTCATGATGGTCGACTTGCCCACATTGGTGTACCCCACCAGCGCCACTCTTACGAATTCACCACGATCCTTCCGCTGAACATAAGCTTGCTTGTCGATGACGGCTAGTCTTTTGCGCAGAAGAGTGATCTTGTCTTTGACGATACGCCTGTCAGTTTCGATTTCGGTTTCACCAGGGCCCCTGGTGCCGATGCCGCCACCAAGTCGTTCAAGGTGACTCCACATCCCCTTCAGCCTCGGTAATATATATTGGTATTGGGCGAGTTCAACCTGAGTTTTCGCCTGGGCGGTCTTTGCGCGGGAAGCGAAAATGTCGAGAATGAGATCCGAACGGTCAATAACCTTGATGTCGAGGGCCTTTTCGATGTTCGTGATCTGGGAACCACTAAGTTCGTCATCGAAGATCGCCAGCTGGATGTCCTTGTCTTCTACATAACGCCTGATCTCTTCGAGCTTACCCTTGCCAACGAATGTGCGACTATCGGGGGTCGACAAGCGCTGGGCATATCTTTTCACCGCTTTGGCGCCCGCGGTTTCGGCGAGGAAGGCAAGTTCTTCCAGGTATTCCTTCACCTGGTCCTCAGTCTGGGTGCCGTGGATCAATCCGACTAAAATGGCTTTTTCTTCCTGGATACTGGTCTTCTTATTTAACATGAACAGGCAAGGTATTATAATCCGCTCAACGAAAGTCCGATCGAATAAGGGCGGATATCTGGCCCGAAGCCTTCTTTAATGAAGGCATTGATCTGGTAGCTGGCGAAAACGGCAAAATTGCCGATACCCAACCGTCCTGTGAGACTCAGGCGGGTGCTGTTAAAAAACCGGCGGGATTTCTCTTTCTGTGTGATGCTCAAAACGGTCTGACCTGTGCTGCTCTGCAGGTTCTTACCCTTGGTGACGGCGGTGAGCATGGTTCCCACTTTGAGGCCTAAAGCGGCTTTGAAAGATTTTTTCGGATGAACCGGATCCTTGACATATCTGAGTTCGACCGGCGCCTCGAGAAAGCTGTTCATCAGCTTGTATTTCTTGAAGTGGGTGGTGTCGGAGACATCCTGGAAATTCAGGATGCTTGTAGTATTCCTGCCAGCAATGTCTATATAGGTGTCTTTGAAATACATGTTGCTGGTTGAGATGCCCGCTCCCAAACCCACGCTAAACTGCGGACTGGCCTTGAAAGGGAAGTCGAGCATGAAATAGATGTTAACGCTGCGGCTAAGCCCTTTCAGGTTGATGCTATCTGGTTTGCCGGCCCACATGTCGTATCCGAGCTGGATAATCAGGTGGTCCTGGGTGCGGGTTTCGAGGTTCATCGCTGCCCACTTGTTCTTCCTGTCCGGAGCTTCCGGCATCACTGGTTTGGAGGAATCGGGAAGTATATTGGGTAGGGAGTCGCCAGGCATGGTCAGTGGATCAGGTGCGGGTGTTGCCGGAGGCACGACCACAGAAGAATCCTGCGCATATATCATCATCACTGAAGCGGTCAGGGCGACAAACAGCGCCAATACTTTTTTCATCCGTTAGTTTTAAATGGAGGCTTGTCCGTACCATACAGCGGCCGGAGCAAATCCGGGCAAAATTAAGCGAATGGCAACAGCCGCCAACTAATTTTGGGCGTGAAACCTTTAGTTAACGTTAAAAATGAGACGGTTAATGCGCCAACGTATTGCAACCGGCGGTGAAATCGCTTACCCCGCCGGATCCGGAGGTTTGGGTGCCTGCTTTTTTGGCAAGCGCAACACCCGCCAGTGCAGGGGGCTGGCAACAGGACGTTCATCCCCGAACAGAATTCCCCAATGCTTAAAATGGTTCGACCTGTCGAACATCACCTTCAGAATCGCTATGATCGGCAATGAGAGGAACATTCCCGCCACACCGGCGAGGCTGCCTCCGACGATCACACCCACGATACTCGTCAACGCGTTGATCTTCACCTTTGAACCCACTATCCGCGGCATCAGAATGTTATTGTCCAGGAATTGCACGACAGCGATGGTGATTAAAACCGTGAGGATAGGCGACAATTCCTGCGAAGAAGTAAGAGTTAGCAGTACACCAATGATGTTGCCGAGCAACGCGCCCACATAGGGAATCAGGTTGAGGATGGCGAAGACCACACCGATCAGAAGTGCATGTTTGATGCCCATGATCATCAGCGCTCCACCCAGAAGAATGGTGATGTAGGCAATCTGTATGAGCAGCCCACCCAGGTAACTTTTGATGATCAGCCGCGTTTCGCCAACGGCTTCCTTGACCCTCTCATGATCTTTTGCTTCGAACCAGGAAAAAAGGAAACGCAGGAGCAGGTTACGGTAGAAAAGAAAAAGAAATATATATATAGGTATCAGACCAAAAAAAACAAAGATGGAGGTCAGGGAAGAAGCAACGCCTCCGATATATCCGCCCGCGAAATTCAACAACTTCGAGCTCTGCTCATTGAGGATGGCCAGTTGCTTGTCGGTGGAGAATTTGGTTTTGCTGTTGATCCATTCGCTCAGGCTTTGCAGGTGCAGGGTCACATTCGCCTTCAGTGTGGGGAAATCCTGGATCAGCCGCGACACCTGTGCCGAGAAGAACCACACTACACCGGCCATAACGATCAATAATACCAAAAGGCAGATCGAGATGGCGAGCATCTCCGGGAACTTCCTTTTTCTCATGAAACTGTAAACGGGAAAGACCAGGATGGTCAGAAAGAAGGCGATGATGAGGGGTGAAAGGATGCTCGATGCATAACTCAGCAGCATGACGAGTATTGCCAGTCCCACCGCTTCTATCGAACGTTTGACGGTCAGGGGAAATTCAGAAGGATTCATGAACGAAGTGGATGAATGATGAATAAGTAATAAAGTTCGCCTAATTCAGCCGATTAAGTGGATCGGTCTGTTTCCTCGATTACTAATGCAAATACTGTTCTAGGGATGGAATGCCCTCTGGATGGCGGACTAGTTGAGTATCAACTGCACCTCCTTCTGACAGGAAGCGCCGCTAATGCGACCATGCAAGAAAAACTTCCGGGCAGTTCGAAATGGGATCAGTTTTTTTTCATTAAATTGCTATTCTCCAACCAGCATCTTTACTGGTTCAATTCCTTTATCTCTTGAACGACTCGTACGATTGAGCCAATGGCACTTAAAATTGGCAGACTATGGCTTCACGATGTAAACAATCTTGTTGAACAGGGATAATCAATATGATGAATTCTCTTTGCTGCAGCGCCTTGCGCGTGGCGACGATAGTGCATTCGACAGCCTGTTCTATCAACACTGGGATCCTGTATTCTCTGCGGCGCTGATGATGACCAAGTCTCAGGAACTCGCCAACGACATTGCACAGGATGCCTTCCTGGCCATTTGGAACAACAGGCGTGACCTCGACACCATTGGCAATTTCCGAGGCTATCTATACACGATCGTAAAATTCATAGTACACAAACGGCTCAGAAGGATGAAGGTAGAAGATGCCTATGCGCACTACCTTGCCTCAAAGATTTCTTCTGTCCCAGGATTGAACGAGCAGGAAGAATCTTTCAACCTGAAACAACTGCAACAATCGATAATGCAGGGCATCTCTAAACTCCCCCCGCAGCAGCAGCGAGCTTTCCTGCTGAGCCGGGAAGAGGGCCTCACTCATGACCAGATCAGTGAGCTGATGGGCGTAAGCAAGAAGACGGTTAAGGACTATATTGTACGTGCAATCGCCTACCTGAGGCCGTATGTGGAACATTATGGGTGTTTGGCCTGCCTTATCTGTTATTTTTAATTTCACGGGTTTCATATGGTTTCACGCAAGCCGCAAAGAAGACGCAAAGGGTACCTGTATTTTCTTGGGTCTTAGCGTCAGCCGCAGGCTGATTTGCGTTTTTGCGTTAAAAATTATAACCCATCACTTCCCTTTTCTCCTCTCGCGGTACTTCATTTATGCAACCCGCCGACCTGCAGCGTTTACTGGAGAAATATTTCGACGAAACCATTTCGGAGACTGAATTCAAAGAACTCTGGGAAACCCTTTCCGACAGCAATCACGATGCAGTTTGGTTCAAAGTCATCGAATCCTCACTCCACGATAAGGCACTTCACGGCCTCTCCGGACCACAGCAGGCAGCCGAAGTGCTTGCCAGGCTGAAGCAAATTAACCCGCCGGTAAGAAAGATGGCTCCCATCGGCCGGTTTTTTAAGTACGCCGCTATTTTGTTGCTTTTTGCTACCGCGGCCTGGCTCTGGCAACAGCCCTCCAAACAGCCCCCACCAGCAGTCATTGCGGAGAACAAACCCGTACCAAATGACCTGCAACCAGGCGGCGAACGGGCCATGCTCACCCTCGCTGACGGCAGCACTATCGCCCTTGACAGCGCAGCCAACGGGCAAATCGCCAAACAGGGATCCGTGCAGGTAGTCAAGTTATCCAACGGTCAGCTGCAGTACCAGCTCCTCAACAGCAAGGTTCCTTCGGGAACCACACTTCAATATAATACCATGTCGACCCCACGGGGCGGACAATATCGCTTAACCCTACCCGATGGGACTTTAGTTTGGCTGAATGCTGAATCCTCAATTACCTATCCAACAGTTTTCGGCGCAACGGAACGCAGTGTGACAGTAACCGGCGAGGCTTACCTGGAAGTGGCCAAGGAGAACAGCAGACCCTTCCGGGTGAAGGCAGGCGACGCAAATATCGAAGTACTTGGTACGCATTTTAACATAAATGCATATGCGAACGAGGAACACACAAAAACTTCATTGCTTGAGGGTTCGGTGAAGATCAACAGCCGGATACTAAAGCCCGGACAGGCGTTTGCCAACGGGGAAGTCTTTCAGACAAACGTCGCGCGCGACGTGGCCTGGAAAAATGGTGTCTTCAATTTCAACGATCAGAACCTTGCCCAGGTGATGCGCCAGCTGGCAAGGTGGTACAACCTCGAAGTGGAGTATCCAATGGGTGTTCCGAAGAAAGAATATGGAGGGGAGATGGGAAGGAACCTCAGCCTGGGCCAGGTGTTGAAGGGAATGGAAAGCACAGGTTTGCGCTTTGAACTAAATGGAAGAAAATTGACAGTGAAACCTTAAATAAGATCAAGCGAAAAAAAACCTGAAGCGGTTCGAAGCGCCTCAGGGAATGATTCAAATTGATCACATAATACAAGTCGGGCAAGACTGCTTATTGTTCATCAACCCAAACAACACAAAGCTATGCAAAAAACTGCTTTTTGTTTCCGTTCGGCCTGGGGCAGGCATCGGAACATTTCCAAAACGCTGAAAGCTATGCAACTCACTGGCATCCTTTTACTCACGCTCTGCCTGCACGTCTCGGCGCGCACGGTTTCACAAACGGTAACCCTGTCGGGCAGGAACATTCCGGTGCAAAGGGTTTTTGAGGAGATCAAAAAACAAACCCAATACTCGGTCTTCTATGAGAAGGGCCTGCTGGAAGGCGCCAAGCCCGTCACAGTGGACGCGAAGGACATGCCGCTGACAAGATTCCTTCAGTCGGCCCTGGAAGGTCAACCATTCAGCTTCTACATCGAGAATGAGACCATCTTCATCAAGAAGGCTTCGACATCCGGTTACGCGGCCGCCAATCAACCCAAAATTCCTGCCGCGCCACCTGCTCCTCCCGTAACGGGAACGATAATCGGGCCCGATGGACAGCCACTCGCCGGTGTAAACGTAATTGTCAAGGGCACCCGTAGGGGAACAGCCACTGATGAGAATGGTCACTTCACCATTGAAGCCAGGGCCAACCAGGTGCTGGTGGTCAGTTCGGTGGGTTTCGCCACCCAGGAGATAACCGTCGGGTCTGATCCCATCGAGGTGAGGATGACTGAAGAAAATAAATCGCTTAATGAGGTGATCGTAACGGCGCTGGGTATACGCCGGTCGGTAAAGTCCCTAACCTATGCGGCACAGAATGTTAAAGGCGATAAACTTAACAAGGCCAAGGAAACGAACGTGGTCAATGCCCTCCAGGGTAAGATTGCCGGCGTAACGATCACTAAGGATGCAACAGGACCAGGCGGTGACTCAAAAGTGCTGATCCGCGGTAACCGGTCCATTACCAACAGCAACGAACCACTATACGTTATCGACGGCGTGCCTCTGAGTGGAAACATTGGCATGCTAAGTTCCGATGACATTGAGAGCATGACCGTACTAAAAGGCGCGTCCGCCGCCGCACTCTATGGCAGTCAGGGCCAGAACGGTGCCATCATCATCACTACCAAGCGCGGCAAAACGGGTGAAACGCTGGTGACTTACAACGGTGGCGTCACGATAGACCAGGCCGCAGTACTTCCAGAACTGCAGTTCGACTACGGCCAGGGCGATGTGGGCAAATACGATGAATCGTCAGAACACAGCTGGGGTGCGAAGACCGATGGCCAGCCTGTGGAATTGTGGAATGGCGACATGGTACCATATTCTGGTCAACCTGACCGCTTGCAAAAATTCTTCAGGAATGCAGCCACATTCAACAACAGCCTCAGCATTACCGGTGGCAACGAAAAGATGCAGACCTATTTTTCTTATGCGAACATGACGGCGCAGGGCATCATGCGGAACAACGACCTGGGACGGCATAATATCGACCTGAAACTCACCAACAACATTTCCTCAAAACTTACATTTTTTACAAAACTTACCTACATCAATGAGAGTGTGTCCAATCGCGTGGAACCCGGTGATGCGGGCACCTACGCATTGCCTTCTATCTACCGTTCACCGGTAACTATCCCGCTCAGCGAAATGGAGAAATACAATTACTTCGACGAAGCAGGTACCGAAAAACAAAGTTACTGGAACCCGGGCTCCTCGGTACAGCTCAACCCCATCTGGGCGCTAAATCGCGTCTTATATTATCAGAAGAGAGAACGTTTCCTCGGACTTATCTCCGCTAAATACAGTTTCAACAGCTGGCTGAATTTGCAGGTTCGTGGAAGCCTTGACAGGACGATCACGAACAACGACCATAAAGTATATGCCGACAACTACTTCAGCCAGGTGGGCTCCACTTATGAGCGCCACGAAAACAGGAGACAAGGCATGAATATGGATGCGCTGCTCTCCTTCAACCATGCACTGGGTAAAGACTTCAACCTCTCCGGCAATCTTGGCGCAGCCATCCAGGAAAGCCGCTATGAATCCAGCGACGAAGACGCCAATGGGTTGAATAAGGCAAATTTTTTCTTCATGAACAATGCCAGAAGTCCCATCGTTGCCAATGCATATGGAAGGTCGCCGAGAGTGCAATCACTTTATGCCACGGCAACATTAGGTTATCGGGATTATCTTTTCCTCGAGGCCACTGCGAGAAACGACTGGTCGTCTGCGCTGCCTAAGGCTAATCAATCCTATTTTTTATCCCTCTCTCGGACTGTCAGGCATTCTATCTGATATGTTCAGCCTGCCCTCATGGGTCACCTATGGCAAGGCGAGGCTGACTTATGCCAGCTCCGGATTTGGTGGGACGGAATACCTCGACCGGAATTATTTTGGAGTGGGAGCCGGCGGTTCTATCCAGACTCCATCTATTCAATCGCTGGGTGACTACAAGCCGGAGATCACGCAGTCGTTCGAGGCAGGGCTCGACTGGCGGTTTCTCAACAACAGGCTGGGTTTCGAACTGACACTTTATCATACCAGCACCAAGGACCAGTTATTATTGATAGGCATACCCTATCCTACTCTATTCAATGAAAAATATATCAATGCCGGGCTGATCCAGAACAAGGGAATTGAGATCACCGCGGACTACACACCGGTGCGCACAACCAATTTTTCCTGGACGGTCGGACTGAACTATTCAAAGAACGTCAACAAGGTAAAACGTTTGACAAAAGAGATGAAGTCGGTGATCATCTCCGAAGGGGACGCAGTGTATCTGATCAAAGTGGATGAAGGAAGCAGCTTTGGTGATGTGTATGTAAGAGGCTGGGCAAAGGATGACAAGGGCCAGAGACTGGTGGATGAAGATGGTTCGCCAACGCTGACCGATGGATTGAATGCCTTTGTGGGCAATTACAATCCCGACTACATGCTGGGAGTTTCAAATTCATTTACCTGGAAGTCGTTTTCACTCAGTTTCCTGATCGACCACCGGCAGGGTGGTGTTGTGATCTCAGGAACACAGGCCCTAATTGACGCGGACGGACATTCGAAGGAATCATTGAGAGGCCGCGAAGGCGGCATCGTCCTCGATGGCGTCAAGGCTGATGGAACAAAGAATACAACCCCCGTCGAATCACAGAAATACTTCGGGCTGATCGGAGGAAGGTATCCAATCGCGGAATTCTACAGTTATGCGGCCACCAATACCCGGCTGAGAGAACTGGTATTGACTTACAGTATTCCATCACAGGCATTGACAAAATCTAAATTCATAAAAAAGGCAGAGGTATCTGCCGTGGGAAGAAACCTTTTCTTCTTCCACAGGTCGGCGCCAATCGACGCGGAGATCACGCGAGGAACCGACGGTGGCGGACTGGAGTATGCGGCCCTGCCTTCCACCCGCAATTATGGACTAAACCTGATACTGACATTTTGATATCCTTTTCATCGTCTTCATGCAATGAAACAGGAATCTGAATTAAAAATATAAGAAATGAAATACCCGAAGCTATCAATCAAGGGCTCATTATATATCACTACACTCTTCTTGCTCGCAACTGTAAGCAGTTGTACAAAGAATTATGGTGATATCAATACCGATCCGACACGACTCGACACCCTTGTAACTGAAGACATCAAAGGGCTGTTCAACAACGCCGAGTACATGGCTATGTACTCCGGTGAAGGATCCGCTGAATACCAGTATGCGCAGGGATTTTTTGCCGATCTCTATGCACAGTATTCTGCGATAACCGCCACGTTCGATCCGACAGACCGTTACAACATTACACAAGAATGGGTGCAGGAACAATGGATTGGCACATTCAGGGCGATGGCGCCACTTGTGAACATCATCAAAGCCACCACAGATCCCGATCAGATTGCGCTGCATTCCATAGCGCGGATCTGGAAAGTATGGACAACTCATCGCGCAACTGATTATTATGGACCTATACCTTATACTTATATCGGTTACGACAGCACGATAATTCCCTACGACGCGCAGAACGACATTTACATGGACTTGTTCAAGGAGCTGACGGAAGCGACGGCCGACCTGCAGGCCAATCTCGATAAGCCATCCTATGGCGAATCGGATGTCATCTACGGGCCTCCCGTGCCTCCCGAAGACCAAAATGCGCTGTGGGTGAAGTTCGCCAACACCCTGCGCCTGCGTCTCGCAGTGCGCATATCTGGTGTGGAGCCGGCAATGGCCAAGGCTGAAGCGGAAGCTGCCGTGGCAGGTGGTGTGATGACTGAACTCAGCGATGATGCTTACCTGAAGAGTTCCGGTGTGAATTACAATGGTTACCTGAGACAGTCTGGATGGAACGAATTCAGGATGAGCACTACCATGGAAAGTTACCTCGTTGGGTATAGTGATCCGCGCCTCGAAAAATACTGGCAACCTTCTGTGAATACCGGCGAATACAAGGGTGTGAGAAATGGGATGAACACCGAACAGATTGTGGCATCGGAAAATGAACCCGATAACACTTCGGGCCCCAGTGACTACCTGTTGCCCGAGAATTCAGCTACAACACCTTCAACAGTGATGTACACTGCAGAAGCGTATTTTCTCAGAGCCGAAGGCGTACTCAATGGTTGGGAGATGGGCGGTACCGCAGAAGAATTTTACAACAAAGGCATTGAGATGTCGCTTCGTACCTGGGGCGTCACCGATGACAATGCCATCAATACTTACATCAACAGTTCCGCAGTTCCTTCCGCACCGGGAGGCTATTTCAACAGCCCGGCAGTGGCAACCATACCTATAAAATTTGCTTCCGACCCCGAAACACGGCGGGAGCAAATCGGCACGCAGAAATGGATAGCATTATTTCCTGAGGGGCATGAAGCATGGGCAGCGATACGACAATCAGGTTATCCGAAATTGTATCCCATCATTCAATCCGACAATCCCGCTGCGCCGGCGGGTACCTTTATCAAACGCATTCCATTCCTCAACTACGACAGGGACAGGAACGGACCCGCAGTAGATGCTGCCGAATCTTTACTCGGCGGGCCTGACAATATTTCAACCCCACTATGGTGGGACGTAGATTAATCAACAGTAAAAAACAAAATACAACTTATGGAAACGAAAAGACGATTTGCACTGAAACAATTAATGGGTTCCGCGCTTGGACTGTTTGGACTTGGATTTGTGGCCAATGCCAAAGTCAAGAATGAAACAGGAGAAGAGATCGAGGCCGGTAACATCACGCCATTCCAGGATGTGCCTATGTTTTCGGGTCATACCAAATTTGGTAAACTCGTCTTCATCGCCGGCAAGGGTGCCCATTATGCTGGCGACATTAAGGCTCACACCGAAACCGTATTACAGGAACTCGAAAAAGAACTCAAGCTGGCAGGATCGTCCATGGACAAGGTGCTGAAAGTTTCAGTATTCCTGAATGACATTGCTGATTTTCAGGGAATGAATGAAGTGTACAAGGGCAGATTCGGCCCTAAACCACCAGTACGCACTACCGTGGCTGTAGCTAAGGGTGGCGTTCCCGGTGACTCACTGGTTGAAATGGACTGTATTGCCTGTATCTGATCACATGAAAAACTAACGGATTTGCACATGCGAAATATCCACCCTCTATTAATTCTGTTGATAGCCCTGGGCAGTCACGGCTTGCTCCGGGCCCAGCAGATCGACATTTTGCTTAAAGGCGGACACGTAATCGACCCGAAGAATAAGATCGATGCCATTATGGATGTGGCCATCGCAGATGGAAAGATTCTGAAGGTGTCCACCGCAATTCCTCCGAAAGAGGCGAAGCGCGTGGTTGATGTCACGGGCATGTACGTGACTCCGGGGATCATCGACATGCACGTTCACGTTTTCTATGGAACCGACACACAATCTTACCTGGCGAATGGTCCACATTCCGTTCCTCCCGATGCATTCACCTTCAGGGCAGGAGTGACTACCGTAGTCGATGCCGGATCTTCCGGATGGAAAAATTTCCGGCAGTTCAAGGCACAGACCATCGATCACTCCAAAACGAGGGTGCTAGCATTTCTGAATATCGTAGGTGCGGGTATGTATGGACGTCTGGAAGAACAGGATCTCAATGACATGAATCCAACCATGACTGCTTACATGATGACGCGGGTGTATCCCGACCTGATCGTGGGGATCAAGTCTGCGCATTACTGGGGCGACTTCAGCCAGGTTGACCTTGCCGTCAAGGCAGGAAAACTGGCGAAGAAACCCGTAATCGTTGACTTTGGTGAGCACCAGCCGCCATTGTCTATTGAAGAACTTTTTATGAAGCACCTCCGCCCGGGCGACATGTTTACGCACACCTTCGCGAATGGTGCTGATGAACGCGAAACCATCGTGGACGGCAAAGGCAAGCTTAAACCCTTTGTACTCGCCGCACAGAAACGTGGAATTCTATTCGACGTGGGCCATGGCGGTGGCGCCTTCAGCTGGGTGCAGGCGATACCAGCAATTAAACAAGGCTTTCTTCCCACTACCATCAGCAGCGACCTTCATACCGAAAGTATGAACGGAGGGATGAAGGACATGGCGAACCTCATGTCGAAATTTCTTGCGCTGGGACTTCCATTGAAGGAAGTCATACTGCGCGCCACCTGGAATCCTGCCATGGCGATTGGAAAAAAGGAACTCGGTTCGCTGACTCCCGGCTCGGATGCTGATGTAGCCGTGTTTACACTTAAGGAGGGCAATTTTGGTTACACCGATGTGAGGGGTATAAGACTGAATGGTAAAACCAAGCTTGAAGCGGAATTGACTATTCGCGCAGGCAAGGTGGTTTGGGATCTTAACGGTATTAGTTCGTCAGAAAAAATGAGCTTGTAATTATACAGATGATAACGATGAAGAAATATTTGCTGATTGCCTTGCTGCAGATCCCTTTGCTGGCTGGCGCCCAGGAGTACGACCTGCTGATAAAAAACGGGAAGGTGATCGACCCGAAGAACAAGATTGATGAGAACAGGGATGTTGCGGTAAAGGATGGCAAGATTGTTAAGGTCGCCACCAACCTGCCCGTCAAAGATGCAAAGAAATGGATCGATGCGAAAGGACTTATTGTTACGCCTGGATTGATCGACATACATACCCATGTCTTTGTCGGAGGCACTCCCGAGAAATTCGCCAATGGCTCCTATAGCGTGTCGCCTGATGATTTCACATTCAGGGCAGGTATTACTACCGTGGTGGATGCAGGCACTTCGGGATGGAGGAATTTTCCACAGTTCAAGGAACAGGTGATCGACAAGTCCAAAACACGGATCCTCGCCTTTGTGAATATTTCGGGAAATGGGATGACAGGCGGCGCTTCTGAACAGAACCTTAGTGACATGGATGCCTTCCTAACCGCTATGGTCGCCAAAGAAAATCCCGACATCATTGTCGGCGTGAAGATTGGCCACTACGAGGGCAAAGACTGGGCGCCTTTTGACCGCGCGCTTGATGCCGCAAAACAATTCGATCATCCCCTGTTTGTTGAGTGTCACCTGCCACAGTATACACTCGAAGAGCAATTGAATAAAATGAGGCCGGGAGACATCATCACGCATTCGTATGAGAAGGTGGATGAAAGAATGGCCGTGACCGATGATCAGGACAAGGTTCGTCCGTTTGTTCTGGATGCTCAGAAAAAAGGAGTGTTGTTTGATGTGGGCCATGGCGGTGCGGGCTTTTGGTTCAGTGTGGCAATACCGGCATATAAACAGGGACTTGCGCCAAATACATTCGGCACCGACCTGCACCGGTTCAGCATGAATGCCGGTATGAAGGACATGCTGAATGTGATGTCGAAATACTTTAACCTTGGCATGAGCATCGAAGACGTGGTACTCAGGGCTACCTGGAACGCCGCAAAAGCGATAAAGAAAGAAGACCTCGGGACCCTGACTGTTGGATCGGCAGCGGACATCGCACTGATCCGCATCGCAGAGGGTGATTTCGGATATACCGATGCCGGCGGCTTCAAATTAAAAGGAAATAAGAAACTGGTCGCTGAATTAACGGTCCGCGCGGGAAAGGTGGTCTGGGACCTCAATGGACTCTCCGGAAAACCGCTGGAAAAATAACTACGGTCTGCACAAGAGCAGGGCTCAATTAAAATTACCTGAACATGATAACTTCCCTTGACTTTGAGAGAAAGTCAGTATTTCATTTGACAAAACGATTCTTCCCATTGATCATGCTGCCATTAATGTTCACAATAGCGTGCAGTGACAAACATGGACTTCCGCCTTCCGATCCAAACAATGGCGGTCTATTACTCCCAGACAAATTTGAAGCTGTCGTAGTAGCCGACAGCATTGGCAGGGCCAGACATATCGCAGTAAATGACAACGGTGACATCTATGTTAAATTAACCTACAACGATGCCATGGATGGCTCAGGCGGCACGGTGGGATTAAGAGACCTGAACAATGACGGCAAGGCCGACTCGATCGTATATTTTGGCGACTATAAGGATGAAGGCGGATCGGCCGCAGGCATGAGTATACATAACGGCTACCTGTACACGAGTACGGTTCGCCAGGTGTTGCGTAACAAATTAAAAGAAGGCGAACTGGTGCCCACCAGTAAAACGGAGGTCATTCTTACCGATATGGACACCAATGTGGTGAGGAACTGGCATACCACAAAGCCTGTTGCCTTTGATGATAAAGACAGCATGTACGTACCCTTTGGTTCGCCGACAGACGCTGGCCAGGACATCACGAAATATGGACCAGTAGGGATACCCGGTGGAAGGGGAATTGATCCCACACCGGAACTGAATGAACACGCGGGCATCTGGCGCTTTGATCCCGCAAAGGAAGGGCAGACGCAGAAAGATGGCTACCATTATGCTTCAGGTATACGCAGTGTGTTGGGCATACAGTGGAATAAGAAAGACAAACATGTTTATGCTGTAGTAAACGGAATAGATAATTTTCATACCCTGTACCCGAAGACCTATTCATCCTGGCAGGCAGCGGTGTTGCCTTCAGAGATCATGATCAAGTTGCATGATGGCGCCAACTTCGGCTGGCCCTATGCTTACTTCGACCAGATCCAGGGCAAGAACGTATTACAGCCGGGATATGGTGGCGATGGCAAGATTATCGGAAGGGCTAAGGACTTCGATGTACCGGTGATCGGTTTTCCCGGTCACTGGGCGCCGATGGATCTATTGTTCTACGAAGGCGATCAATTCCCGGAGAGGTATAAGAATGGTGCCTTTGTGGCCTTTCATGGATCCACGGACCGTTCACCCTTTCCTCAGGCCGGCTATATTGTGTGCTTCGTTCCATTCGAAAATGGTGCTCCCACCGGTAAATATGAAGTATTTGCTGATGGATTCACGGGTGTTGACACCGTGATCAATACCAATGACGCGAAGTTCAGGCCGATGGGCCTGGCTACAGGACCCGATGGCTCTTTATATATTACCGACTCTAATGACGGCAAGATCTGGAGGGTGATGTACAAAGGAAAGAAAGACGAGTTCGACATCAAACAGCTGGAAAAAATGAAGGCCAGCGAATCCAGGTCATATGTAAAAACACCGCACGAAGAAAAAGACAACCTGCGGCGCGGCGACCAGTTGGAAGGCAGTATTCTTTTCGAAACCTATTGTGCCACCTGTCACCAGCGCAATGGACTGGGCGACAACAACCGCTTTCCTCCGCTGGCCGGTTCCGACTGGGTGGGCGGTGACAAGGACAGGCTGATCAGAACAATCCTTTTTGGTTTGAGAGGACCAATTATCGTAAATGAAAAGAAGTACAATGGATTTATGCCTCCCCATTCGGAGATCCTCGACGACCACGCCCTGGCCTCAATAGCTACGTATATACGCCACAGGTTTGGCAACAAGGCATCCGGCGTCACGGAAATGGAAGTGATCAATGCGCGCAAAGCGGGACCAGCAAAAACGAAGGCTAAATGAAATCCGGATTCCTGATCATATTATTACTGATCACGAAGATTGGGTATTCGGGGAAACTTGTATTCGACCCGGGAGATTCAGTATTGAGGATAAAACGCTGTGCTGACTTTGTTATAACCGGTAAGGGCGACAACAAAGCTTGGGAGGCTACAGAATGGTCCGTGCTGGGCAAAAAAGTGGATGCGGGTGGAAAGAATTACCTGACCCAATTCAAAATGATCTATGCCGAGAAGGGTATTTATCTGTTGTTTCGGGGCGAGGATGGGAAGGTAACGACTAAGGACTACAAGGATTTTGAGGAGATCTATGAGGGTGACGTTTATGAAGTTTTCTTTCATCCGGAACCTGCCGTGCCGCTATATTTTGAATATGAGGTCAATCCGTTGGGCCGGGAACTCATACTTACACTGGCGCGTTCAAAAACAAACAACATCGGCTGGGCTCCCTGGCCAACCGAATACCGGCAGGACCGGCTGGTGCAGCGAAAAGTATCTGTCGCCGGTGGAGAGGCAGCGGTTGGTGCAAATATTAATTCCTGGACAGCGGAGATCTTCTTCCCATATGCGATATTTGGATTGCTTCCAAAGTCGCCGCCTAAGTCAGGTACAAAATGGAATGCGAATTTTTGCCGGATAGATTATGACAGTGGGCGCATGGTCCAATGGTCCTGGTCGACGAGGATCCAAAAAGACTTTCATGAACTCGAAAACCTGGGGACAATAGAATTTCAATGAAAACACATTGCTCAACAATTAAAATATTGATATGAAACGAAGAGATGTTATCAAGGGTCTGCCTTTTTTACCCATGGCCGGGGGACTCATGGCTGCGCCCCTCACGGGCCGGGCAGGAACCGGGGCAGGTGCCGCAGTGACTACTGCGGATGAATTGATAGGTGGCCCGGACCAGAATATTTTCAGGTCCCTTGGAGTAGAACCCGTAATTAACTGCCGGGGAACCTTCACGATCATCGGAGGTTCACTCGAAAGGCCATCCGTTCGCGCAGCCATGGAAGCGGCTTCGAGGTCGTTTGTGCAATATGATGAGCTGGCCGATGGCATCCACAAACGTTTGGCTGAACTGACGCAGGCGCCCTGGGCCATGGTTTCGGCAGGTTGCGCTGCGGGACTGAAGCACACTACTGCGGCCTGCGTATCCGGAGGCAATCCGGAGAAGTTGGTGCGCATACCATATCTCACCGGACTTGATAAGACCGAAGTCATCATACCCATCAGTTCACGTAACGTTTATGATCATGCGATTAGAAATGTTGGCGTGAAGGTGACCAATGTGTATTCGATGCAGGAACTGGAAGCCAAGGTGAATCCGGGAGTTGCCATGATTTATCTCACTTCCGAAGCGGAGGGCTTTCCATTGGAACAGGTGAGTACAATTGCGAAGAAGCATAAGGTTCCGGTACTGGTGGATGCTGCGGCGGAGGACCTTACCGTTCCGAATGTTCACTTACAGAAAGGCGCCGACATTGTGGCTTACAGTGGCGGCAAGGCGATGTGCGGACCGCAATGCGCCGGCCTTTTGATTGGGAATAAGGATATACTGATGTCGGCCTGGCAGGCCAGTTCGCCGCATCATGGTCCGGGTCGCGACAACAAGGTGGGCAGGGAAGAAATGATCGGTATGCTTGCAGCTGTAGAGGCATGGGTAACCATGGATCACAAGGATCAATGGAACAAATGGCTGGAACTACTGGGCCATATCTCTAAGACGGTCTCAAAAGTAGAAGGAGTAACGGCGCAGGTGAATGAACCAACAGAATTGTCGAACCACAGTCCCACCCTGATGATTAAATGGGATGCTGACAAATTGCACATCACGGGCGAGGAAGTGGCTGAGGAACTTGGAAAGACCAAGCCGAGGATTGCATTGGGAAGCGGTGGAGCAAAGGTGGGTGAGGCAGGCGAAACAAGTATCGACATCACCAGTGGACAGATGCAGAAAGGGGAAGAGAAAGTCGTTGCGGATCGGGTCCGTGAAATTCTTTCGCAGAAGCGAGAGGCAAAGTCTACGTCAATGGAAACGCCTGTCGCGAACCTTACCGGAAGATGGGATGTTCAGGTGAAATTTTTCAGCAGTGCATCGATGCATAATTTTACCATTCAGCAGGATGGCAACTGGATCAGCGGTTCGCACAAGGGAGATTTTTCCGTACGCGACATGGAAGGTTCAGTGTCGGGCAAGACGATCAAGCTGCGCAGTGTTGACCGTGCACCCGGAGATCATATTACTTTTATTTTTTCCGGTGAAGTGACGGCCGAGAGCATGTCAGGCTCCATATTCATGGGCGAATACCGTACAGCAACCTTTACGGCTGCGAAACAAAAAGAGAAAAAGGAAAGGCGACCGTTTATGATACCCAGTGGGCCGCCATTGGCAACATAAGTTGGGAACTCCTTCTTTAGTTTCACGCAAAGTCGCAAATCTGCCTTCGGCAGACGCAAAGTTGCAAAAGAAGACAAACAAAGATCTCTCTTTCTTGCGTCTTTGCGCTGAACTGACCGCAATTGAAAATGATTTCAATTGCGACTTTGCGTGAAAGCTTTTTGGCGTTTACGTGAAATAACGACAATAAAAGACTAAAGCCTATAATTTTTAATTTTTCAAAATTTGAGCAAGACACTATTTATATTAATTCTCCTGGGCCTTTCCCTCCAGGCATATGCTCAAACCACTGGCCTGCTTATCGGCTCTTATACCGATTCCAAGGACAGTACAGGCATCCGATATTATTCATTTGACACGAACAGCGGAGTGGGTAAATTGCAATCGAGTGTTAATGGCATACCCAATGCCTCCTACCTCTGTTACAGAAGCAATAGCAAAACTTTATTTGCTGTGAGTGAAACGGGCAGGGGTGCGGGCAGCATATATTCTTTTCAGGCCGACCCCATCTCCGGTGCTTTCACCTTCGACAGCAAGGCCAGTTCCGGCGGCAGCGGACCCTGCTATGTTGAGGCAACTGCTTCTGGTAATTTTGTTTTTGCTGCGAATTATGGCGGTGGAAGTTTATCCGCCATTCGTGTTGACGATCGACATCATCTGACAGATGCCGGCACTCAGATCATTCAGCACAAGGGCAGCAGTATCAATAAAGACAACCAGAACAAGCCCCATGCACATTCTGCGGTGTTGTCCCCGGATCAGCGATTCCTGCTTGTCTGCAACCTGGGTACAGACCAGGTATTTGTTTACCGTTTCGATTCAACTGCAGCACAGCCTCTGACGCCGGCTGATCCGGCTTTTGTAAAAGTGAAGCCTGGATCCGGACCAAGACATTTGACTTTTCATCCCAATGGAAATTTTGTTTATGTGGTAAATGAACTCGACGGTTCTGTGGATGGTTACGGATATTCGGAAGGGAGGCTCACCCCTCTGCAAAGGGTCTCCATGCTTCCTGAGGGATTTAGCGGTACAATTGAAGGCGCGGACATTCATGTTTCTGCAGATGGAAAATTCTTGTATGCCTCTAACCGGGAAATACAGAATGCGATTTCGATATTTAAAATAGATGAGCGCGGGAAACTGTCACTTGCAGGACGTCAATCCACCCTGGGCAGGGCTCCCCGGAATTTTGTCATCGATCCCAGTGGTAAATTTTTGCTGGCTGCCAATATGAATTCCGACCAGGTCGTGATTTTTAAAAGAGATCAGCAATCGGGGTTGCTTACGGACACGGGTCTAAGGATCGATGTGCCAAAGCCAGCCTGTATGAAGTTCGTAGCAACGAACCAGCAATAATAAACCATGTTACACACAACCCAAAAGTTTGGATTGGTTAATGGTTTCCTAATTCACTTATCCTGATAGTGGCAACACCTTAAATTGGCGGGACATTTATTCCTATGCTAAAGAAATATTTGCTGTTCCTGCTATCGGTATTAGCAGGCCAGTTATTATTCGCGCAGGAGATAACAGAACAGCTCGACAATTACCTCACCAAGCCGAAACGAAAATCGACCTTTAACGGAACGGTTATCGTAGTCTACAAAGGCGAAACTCTCTTGCATAAAGGGTACGGGCTAAGTGATGTTGCCCATCATATTCCTGTAGATACTTCAACTAGATTCCGGATCGGTTCTATTACAAGGGAAGCAGAGTGAGAAACAGAGCGGAGAGCGCTTCGCCCTCTTCCTCTCTCTTTCTGATTCTTGTATTTGCGCCTTCAGAATAAGGCCGGCCGAAGGCAAAATTTTCAAGTGCCGCGAAAAACGGCGAAGATGACGATTGAAAATATATAGACGATAGATGCAACAGCAGACGAGAATTACCTCGGCTGACCGGAGCATTCCTTCGCCGTAGCGGCACGCAGAAAATTTTAGGTCTTATTCTGACAGCGCCAGATTTTTTTGTTTACTTTTTTTGAAAAAAAGTAAAAAGGATCGCTCGAGTATTTGTTTAGATAATTTTACGAGCCCTTCATCCTGAAGATATCCTACAAAAATTGTTGGCAGAGCCAATCAGGATAAGTCTTAAGGAAGCTTGAAGATTTCCTAAGCGTTACAGATCATAAAGGACATTACAGCCAAAAGTCTGGAAGGCGCCTTCATTTATTCCTTTTTTGTAAAATAGGCCAATGGTGATGGCGTGTCCTCCCCAGGATTCGCTGTTTGACCCGATTCGCACTCCACCCCTGAAAATGGGTCCGATCGATTTCCCTTTGAAATCAGAAGATTCGCTTTTTGAAACGGCGACACTGGAGTAGCCAAAACCGGCGCCAAAATATCCTCCGAAGGTTCCTTCATTATCTGGTGTTGACTTGCAGCCAATGTTGTAGTCGACCACCAGTGGAATGTCGTAGGCGAAGGCCAATCCATAATCTTCATAGTATGAATTGGAGGCAATTCCAAATCCAATACCAAGCGGTGCACCGAGACTAATAGAGGAGTTGTCGTTTTCAACAAAATTGTAGCGTGGAAAATAAGACAACATCGTCTGAGACATCATGTAGTTCGAACTATTATACTCGTCGCCGGTTGTACCGGTGATGATCGAGATGTTCGCTCCGAAAGAATGCATCAGTGATTGGGCAGACAGGTTGTTGAGCGCAAAATACAGTGCTATTACACAGAAGGTTTTCTTCATAGAGATAGGGAGTTAAGAATTAGCGCCCTAAACTAATACACGAAATGCAAAACTGCAAGTAAGCTGGCTTCAGATTTCCACCTGATTCACTGGCCTCGAAGGCATTGTGGATTTGGGGAGGAATGCGATGATGAACAGCCAGAGTGTGGCAACAACCTTACCGATCAGGCCGAGGGTAAGGAGCATATTGCCACCTTCGAGATGAACGATTTTAAGATAGGCGCCTGCCAGAAATCCAAGGAAAGAAAAGATCAAAAGGAGTAATGGTTTTTTAATCGACCCGTGAAGATTGGATTTGGCGGAGAAGGACATGATTGTCAGCCAAAGTGTGGCAGCGATGATTCCGCTCAGGGCAATGGTTAATACAGTTCCCGCATTTTGATCATGAAGTAATTTGAGGTATCCGCTAACGAGAGCTGTAATAAATGCAAGCACAAGGAGGAGTAAAGGTTTTTTCATAATTGGCGAGCTTTGAATGAAGGTACCAAAAAACCGTTAAAATGGATCGGGAGATCCATTTCTAAAACAATAATATGTGCCGCATAATGGTATTAAGATTTATCATAATATTCGGAGCTCCAAACAACAATTGGCATAAGAGGAAAAACCACGAGTGCAATTAATATTCAGCAGGTGGCCGCCAACGAAGCAGGTAAGCACAGCTGTTTGATCAGGATCAATCGCCGGCTTGTAATAGCCCAAATATATTTCCTCTTTCAAGACTATTCTCACTTAATCAACGTTTACGGTAATGTTGGAACTGACTAGTAGGAACTGCTTATTGGTTTGACCAGAGGCTGGAGGCCCGGTCGAAGCTTGCTACCCTACTGATCGATCAGTAGTCCAATCTCGTACCTGAGTTTTATGACTATGAAAACCCTTGTTTTAACCCTATGGCTGGGATTACTCGTTTCGGGAATCTTGGGATTGTTCTGGTACAACGAATGGAAGTACACTCTTCCTACACCAGTTCCTGAACATTATCAGCCCGTCAGCACCGGGGTTGCAGTTTCAATACCTCATAAATTTGCTGCTGAAACCGGCAAACCGCTGTTCATCCACTTCTTCAATCCCGATTGCCCCTGTTCAAAATTCAATGTACCATATTTCAAAACCCTGGTAAAGGATTATAGTAACAAAATCGACTTTGCCATTGTGGTCCTGAACAATTCCCGCTACACCAGCGATGAGATCCAGGACAAATTTAACCTGAACATCCCCGTTAGCTTCGACAGTTCAATCGCAGCGGCATGCGGAGTATATTCAACACCACAGGCCGTGTTGCTCGACAAATCGAGAAAGCTATATTACCGTGGTAATTACAACAGGAGCCGCTATTGCACTGAAAAAAAGACCGCCTACGCCCAACAGGCGATAGATGGATTGCTCAATACCAATCATAATATTTTCTTTGATCAGTTTGCACTGAAGGCCTATGGCTGCGAGCTGCCAAACTGTACAAAACCATAATTGCTTATGCATCAGTACTACCCCATGGAAAAATCAGACTACAACGCTGTCCGGAAGTTGGAGGTGAAAAAAAGGTCTGACCGGTTAATGAATTATTTTCTGCCACTTGTATTTTCTCACAGGGTTGCTGTTTGCAGGATTTTACAATACCTGGAGCATCGCTGTCGGTGTAGGCGGACTATCGGTCATAGCCTTTTATTCAACAAAGTTCTTATTTCCTGCTTCTGATCTTTCGGGTTATGTATTGAGCGCCGTGTTGGGAATATTTATGGCGCAATACATCTACCAGATGCACGGGCTGTTTGAGATGCACTTTTTTGCATTCATCGGGTCGGCGATCCTCATCACCTTCCAGAATTGGAAATTGCAGTTGCCATTGATGATTATCGTCGTCCTTCATCATTCCATCTTTGGATATTTGCAGAATTCCGGATCCACCACTGTGTATTTTACCCAGCTGGATTATTTCACTTTGCAAACTTTCATAATCCACACAATGCTCGCTGCGGTGATTTTCTTTATATCAGGCCTCTGGAGTTATCATCTCAATAAATATAATGAGCGTGAATACTTTCAGACCGTGCAGATGATCAAGTTGAAAGAAGAGGCTGTATTAAGCGCAGAAAGAATCCGGCACCAGGCCCTGCTTGAACAATCTAACAAGGAGCTCCTGAAGGCTAATAATCAGCTTGAACTTGCAAAGGCAGAAGCGGAAAAGGCAAATAAGGCCAAGAGTATCTTCCTTGCCACCATGAGCCACGAGATCAGAACCCCGATGAATGGGGTGATCGGCATGACTTCTCTGCTTACTGAAACGCCGTTAACAGACCAGCAACGCATGTATACGGAAACGATCGCCACCTGTGGTGACAGTCTGCTGAATGTAATCAATGACATACTTGATTTTTCAAAGATTGAATCGGGTAACATGGAGTTGGAGAAGGAAGATTTTGAACTCCGCGGATGTATAGAAGATGTGCTGGACATTTTCAGTCCCAAGATGGCACAGAAGGAACTAGATCTGATGTACCTTATCGATCCCGACGTTCCGCAACAGATAATTGGTGATCAGATGCGCCTCAAGCAGATTCTGACCAACCTTATCAGCAATTCGATCAAGTTCACTAATCATGGTGAGATCTTTGTTGGTGTCCACCTCAATGCCGCTTCTACCACAGGCCAGTTCGAACTGGAATTTGAGGTGCGTGATACAGGCATTGGTATCCCCGAAGAAAAACTGGACCGGCTATTCATTGCATTTTCGCAGGTGGATTCTTCTACCACGCGTAAATACGGAGGTACTGGTCTTGGCCTGGCGATATCCGAAAAGCTCGTAGCGCTTATGCAGGGAAAAATCTGGGCGGAGAGCGAAGCTGGGAAAGGGTCTACTTTTCGTTTCACCATGCAATCGGCTGAGAGCGTGAAAACTTTACCTGCAACACAGAGCTATAGTTCCATATTTCAGCACGGGAAAAAAGTGCTGATCGTTGATGACAACAATACCAATCTCGAAATTCTGCATATTCAACTTACTTCATGGGGCATGATTCCTGTTAGGGCGAGTTCTGCTTCCGAAGCACTCGACATTCTAGCTGCGGAAAGTGGCTTTGACCTTGTGTTAACAGACATGGAAATGCCCGATGAGGATGGGTTGAAACTTGCACGCAGGATTAGGGGATATTTTCCAGATCTTCCAATGATCCTGCTCAGTTCCATCGGCGACGAATGTTCCAGTCAAAACCTTCAGCTCTTTAGCTCAATACTTACAAAACCAGTCCGTCAACATATTTTGTACAGACAGATACAAAAGGCTTTGCAGAATAATTCAGGTCCTGAATTGTCTGCGCCGCCGTCAAAAATGCAGGCTGATTTTGCGCTACGGTTCCCGTATGAGATTTTAGTTGCAGAAGACAATCTGGTCAATCAGCAGGTGATCCTGCAGATCCTTCAGAATATGGGATACGCGCCGGAGCTTGTTGAAAATGGCCTGATGGCAGTCGATGCCAGTTCAAATAAAAACTACGATATTATACTAATGGACATGCAGATGCCGGAGATGGATGGGATCGAGGCAACAGGAATAATCCGCGCGAGGGGCAAGCATCAGCCAGTGATCATCGCCTTAACCGCTAATACATTGCCTGGTGATGAGGACGAATGCCTGAAAGCCGGAATGAATGATTACCTCGGCAAGCCGATCAAAATTGAGGAGCTCATCGATAAGCTGATGCGGTGGAAGGATGCAACACAAATGGATCATTTGGCGGCATAGTTAATCAGAGCGGAGAGCGGGGAGCGATGAAATGGGTTACAAGTTCACAACGAATGTCAGGGCGATGAAAGGCAATTCGCACTGGGCACTATTTCTCCCCTGCGCCGATAAAACTTTGGGCAACCGCTCCTTCGCTCCCGCTATGATTCGTTCCTTTCTATTTGCGGTTCAGGATTTTCGCGGCATTATCGTGATACAATTTCTGCAGTTGTTTTTTGGGGAGATTGAGTCCGTTCAACGCCCAATGATAACCGAAGTGGTCAAAAGCGTAGAAATGCTCGTCGGCAGATTCGAGGATCCGGAAAGTGATCTGGTACGTGCCGGAATCCAGGCCCATGTCGGTTCCATAAACGAGCCTGTCCTGGTATTTGGCGATAAAGGCCGCGGTGGCCCTGGGGATAGGGGCGACCTCACCGTATCTGGCGGCAATGTCGGCATATAGGTTGGGGTGTCTGTCGAACATGGCCCCTAGTTTGTTGAGGTCGCTGCAGGAGTTGGCAAAGTGACAGGCAACGAAGGTTGTCTTTGGATTGTTGGCAGCGGCACGTTCGAGGGTGGCCTGCAATTCATCATGACCAAGTTTGCCCGGGACATTCATATTAACATGCCATTTGGCGGCATTCAGCAGGCCGTCATTGGTCGAATCCGGTTTTTCGTACATCCATTGGTCTTCGGATACGTGGATGCTGATCGGCATATTTAGTTCAGCGCATTTGCGGAGCAGGGGCTGCAGAGCAGGGTTATCGATATGGATGCCTTTGCCCGGGCTGGGTCGGAATAAAGTTCCCCTTCGCCCTTGTCGCCCAACTCGCCGACGCCTTTAGCCCCCATCTGATGACAGCGAACCAATTCTTTTACGGCGCGATCTGCCCAGCCAGGCTGACCAAAACCTGTATAGTCGAATCCACACCAGATCTCAAAGCGGTCGGGATATGACTTGTATTTGTCTATCAGGGAATCGAGGGCTTTGCCGGTGGTGTAGGTGAGGACTACGGATTTCTGTATTCCGACCGAATCCATCGTTTTAAGCCATTCTGCCGCAGAAATTTCCGGGTGGTCGTGGGAGTGCATGTCGATCACGGGATAGGCGGCTTTCCTGATATTCGATTGTGGTATTTTATAGATAGAAACCGGGCGGTAATTTTTCAGCAGGATGCTATCGGGATTCTGGGCGGAGGAAGACAGAACAAGAAATAGGCAGACAAGGAACAAAGGGATTCTGACATTCATGCTGGTTGGGTTTGATTGGTAAAATCTTTATGTAAGGGAGATAAAACGGAGACAGTTAGATTTCGCACATCATTGTCTTTCAAGGAAATAGTGATAGTGACTGCGAGGTCGGCGACTGTTACTAACATTCTTAAATCTCCGCTCTCCGCACCCCGCTCTCCCCGCCGTCGCTAGAGCTATGGCGGGCAAGCGCTGTGATTAGTGGACCCTCTCGGGATCGAACCGAGTACCCACAGATTATGAGTCTGTTGCTCTAACCAAATGAGCTAAGGGTCCTGACCCCTTATCGGGGAGGGCCAAAATTAGAAAAAAACAAAGATGGGACGCAGGTTTTCTTATAGAAAATTAATTTACCTTCCCCGGTGTTTACAGATCTGCTTGCAAATGATAATCACGGACAACATTCTGGAGCTTCAAAGACGTATCGGTAGATACGACGACGAATCTGCTTACAGGGAGGTTTTCCTCAGATATTATACAACTCTCGTTGATTTTGCCCTTTCATATGTTCCTTATCGATCTCTGGCGGAAGAAGTAGTTTCAGACGTATTTATCAAGATATGGGAGAAAAGAAACACCATCACCCAGATTCAGAATCTCCGTGTTTACCTGTATATCAGCACAAAAAATACGGCGCTCAATTACCTCGTCCGGCAGAAGCGTACCGAATTCCTTAACCTGGATGAACTTCAGCAGGAGGAGCGTTCACCTTTTTTGAATCCTGAACAAATCATGATTTCAGCGGAAATGATGAAACGTATTCAACAAGCGATTCAAGGTCTTCCCCCAAGATGCAAACTGATATTTAAGCTGGTTCGCGAGGACGGGTTGCCCTATCGGGAAGTGGCGGAGATTCTGGACATTTCAATTAAGACCATCGACAATCAACTGGCCATCGCGCTCAGGAAGATCAGTGAGTCGATCAATTTTAGCCTGAAGCCCAGGGAGCTGAAATTTTAAGAGTTTCACGCAGAGCTTCACACAAAGCAGCCTTCGGCTGACGCAAAGGCTATAAAACTTCCTGCAAATTAAACGCCCAACGACAGCCTTGATTTTTTGGCCACTTTTTCATCAGGAAAAAGTGGCAGAGACTGATCAAGCAAAAAGCAACCGCAAAAGCAAAAACGCAAAAAAAATATCGAAGTCCTTTAGTAGATTGATTCGAAAAGCTTGTCTTTAACCAGTTATGCTCCACGACAGAACCTGGGTCTTATTGGGAAGAAAAATGACTGGTGAAGCCAGGCCCGAAGAGCTGAGGGAACTGGAGGAAATCCTGAAACAAGACCCTGAGCTGTATTTCTCCCTTCATGCCATTGCCGAATTATGGCACCGCAATCCACCTGATACATCAGCAGAATTACAGGCGGCCTACGAGGTCCACTTGCAACGAATGAAGGAGCGGGGTGTCCCTCCTCCGACGGAGGTCGCAGAACCGAATGACCTGGAGGAGCCCACCGATATACCCCCGCCCCGTAAGATACCTGCAACACGGATGCTTATCGGTTTCATCGCGATCAGCCTCATCGCCTTCGTGATCTATGTCACAGCAGCACTTGTACTGCCGGACCCGCCACCCGGCCCCCCTTCGGTTAGTGAGATCTCCATTCCCAGGGGATCCCGAGCCTCCCTAACCCTTCCCGACGGCACGAATATCAGACTGAATTCAGGCTCCACCCTGAGCTATGGCAAAAACTTTGGCGACAAGGTTCGCGAGATCACCCTTAGTGGCGAAGCATGGTTTGAGGTCACGCGAAAGTTATCCAAACCACTCATTGTTCATACCCGCACAATGGATGTCAAAGTCATGGGCATCCGGTTCAACATCAAAGCCTATCCTGAAGACCACAGCACGGAAGCCATTTTGCTCAATGGAAGCATCGAGGCCACGCTGAACAATATGAAAGGAAGAACGATAAATATGCAGCCCAATGAGAAATTGACCATTTGGAATGACCACCATGAATCAGGCGACACTTCATCTTTACGATTGCAAAGCGCAAATGAAACGATGATCAGCCTGGTTCAACTTCAGCCGGCCTGCCGCTGATAACATCATTCCCGAATTGGCCTGGCTAAAAGACATGCTCATCTTTGATGATCTTTCCTTTACAGACCTCGCCAAAACCCTTAGAAGACGTTACGACCTCGACTTTCAATTTGAACATCATTCACTGGAGGCACTCAGATTTACAGGCAGTTTTAATCATCAGCCCATCACCGTCGTCCTCGATTCTCTGCGATTTCCGAACAGGTTTAAATACCAGATCCTGCAAAAGTCGGTCTCCATCAGCATGCCGGAATAACTGAACAAAAGGAACGCACGTATTATATAATACAAGGTTCTTTCCCGTGTCAAAACCGAACGGAGAATCAGCTTGTATTAAAAGCGTACAGTCTTCGGCGAGCATGCCAAAAGACAGGTCCTCAGAACTTTGCATTCAAAATTTTGTTAAATTAACATATATTCAAGGCAGCTTTATGCTGTAATGGATTGTCTTGAATCATCATGCCGGCTGCTGATTACCTAAATCCACCCCAGGGTGAGTGATCAAAAACATACGGGGTGATCGGAAACGAACAGTGACAAACGAACTAACGCTGCCATGAAAATTAAACCTCCGGAATAGCTGGCACCTGCCACCCACACGCCATTCCTTCGACCATTTTATCTTATTCAAACAAACGATGATGCATATGAAATTAAGACGACCAGGTCTTGACCGCCCGGATCGAACCGGTCTCTGCCAACTGCTAAGAGTAACCAGGCTATCCGCCATTCTTTTTCTGACCGCCAGTATTCCGGCAACTGCTCACAACTATTTTCCGGCCTACGATTTTCAGCAACAGGCAGCCCCGATTACAGGGGTCGTCGTTTCCGCCGCTGGTGAACCGGTTTCCGCGGTTTCGGTAACGGTTAAAGGGTCCTCCACGGGAACCAGTACCGACGTCACTGGAAATTTTTCTCTTAATGCACCAGCGGGTGCCACGCTGGTTTTTTCTTCCGTTGGATTTGTTGAACAGGAATTCAAAACCACCGGCCCCGGACCAATTAAAATAACACTGCAACCTTCGAATAACACGATGGACGAAGTAGTGGTTATCGGATATGGTGTAGCCAACAAAAGAGACCTCACCGGCTCGATCGTTAAAATCGAAGGCAAACAGGTCGCCGACAAACCTAACACTAACCCCGTCACCTCTTTGGCCGGCAAGGTTTCCGGTTTGTCTGTAATTCCGAATGCCACACCCGGCAAGGCCCCGGACATCCGCATACGAGGTACGGTGAGTATCGGTGCAGTTACCCCGCTGTATGTCGTAGATGGTATCCTGCAGGACAATATTGATTACATCAACCCAAATGATATCGAATCCATCGAAGTGTTGAAGGATCCTTCTTCCCTCGCGATCTTCGGGGTGCGCGGCGCCACAGGCGTGATCGCCATCACGACCAAACGCGCCAAAGCGGGTCAGACCATAGTTAACTTCAACACGACTTATGGACAAAAGAAGTTGGTGGACAAGATCAAATTAGTGGACGCGGCCGGTTTTGAGAAACTCTTCGCCCAGGAAAGGGCGACTAATGGAACGACTGATCCCTTTGATTACACGGGACTCACCTCAAACACCGACTGGATCGATCAGGTTACCCGTAAGGCTCAGTTCAGCGCCAGCAACCTGAGCATCTCTTCAAGTACTCAGAAAAACAAGTTCAACTTTGGACTTGGCTACACCCTTGATGAAGGTATCATCAAACATGAGAAACTGCAACGCTTTCTGCTTTCCGTTAACGACGAGGTGAAATTAAACGACGTGTTCAAAGTCGGATTTAACCTGAACGTCTCAAGACAGAACAACCCTTATACACTAAATTCCGATGCAGATCACCTGCTGGACGATGCGCGCAAGCCCATCCCTCAAATTTCTCCAGGGACCCAACGCTTTTTCGTTAGAAACCCTTACGGCGGTGAATTCGACAGTGTAAATGTTGACGTTTACTCCAGACTTGAAGAAGGGTTGCAGGCGGCCGGAGTCGTGAATCCTTTGCTTAAGATCGAAAACGAGTGGGACAAAACGAAGAACATTGAATACCGCACGGTGGGAAGTGTTTTTGCAGAAGCAAACTTCCTCAAACATTTCAATTTCAGGTCATCGGTTTATGCCGATATCAGCAACATCAACAAGCGGCAGTACTTCCCTATTTATTATGCCTACAATCCGCGGGACAATGTTGCCTCGCTGTACACCCAGACCAGTAAGGTCGAGGAAAATGATGAAACATACAGGAAGTTCCAGCAGGATCATGTGCTGAATTATAAGAACAATTTCGGAGATCATGCGCTGACACTTACCGGGGGCTTTACCACCTACTATTTCGGCTATACGAAACGCGGCGCCATTGCTACTCAGGCTGGCGATGTGCCCATTCCAAATGATCCCCGTTTTTGGTATGTAACCAGTGGATTTGAGGACCAGGCAAATACTTCGTCCAGCTCCGCTCAACGGGAGAACACAACGGTTTCTTACCTCGCCCGCGCCCTTTATAATTACAGAGGTAAATATTTTCTGAACGCCTCCTTCCGTAATGATGCTTCTTCACGTATCCCTAAGCAAAACAGGAACCAACAGTTCTATGCAATCGGCGCAGCCTGGGAACTGAGCAAAGAATCCTTTATGGATCAACAGCGCATTTTTGATTTTGTGAAGCTGAAGGCCTCATACGGCAAGCTGGGTAACCAATCGGCTTACAAATCAACAGACAATACACCGCTTGATTATCCATCATACCCAACGCTAACAACAGGTAACAGTGCAGCCGCAATTTTCGGAACCAACGTATTCAACGTAGCTGATGCGCAGTATATCGCCAATCCTAATCTAAAATGGGAAACTGTCACCGCCTATGAGGGAGGTGTTGAATTCGCCGCCTTTGGCAACCGCCTGAATGGTGAAGTCAATTACTTCGTGAAAGAAACCAACGACCTGATGACCTACATAGGCAGAGCGTCGCTTGGCCTGAAAGATAAACTGGTGAATGGGGGAAGTATCCGCAATCAGGGTGTCGAAGTGTCCCTGAACTGGAGCCAGAAACTTTCCAGCGACTGGAGTTTAAACGTCGGAGGCAATATCACTTTTCTTAAAAACAAGGTACTTAGCCTCAGCGATGAAATTCCAACCGGTTTGCTGATCCGCGCCAACCAGAACAACGGCGCCGCGGAAAGCCGCACTGCTGCCGGTCACCCGATCGCATCTTTCTTTGGTTATGAGGTTGAAGGAATATATCAGGACCAGGCAGACATCGACAAATCGCCAGAATATACTGGCGGGGAAGCCTATGGTCCTGGGGATTTCAAATTCAAAGATCTGAATGGAGATGGTGTAGTGAACAAGGATGACAGAACATTCATCGGCAATCCAACCCCCGATTTCACTTATGGCGCTTCAGCCATGCTTTCTTACAGGATGTTGAGTCTTTCTGTGGACATCACTGGTGTTTCCGGAAACGAAATTTTCCGCACCTGGGGTTCACTGGAATCTCCATTCCAGAGGGTGAACTATGCAGAGGATAAACTTGGTGCATGGAACGGCCCGGGTACGTCTAACACAATTCCAAAATTAAGTCAGGGTAGCAGGGTCAACTACAACGGTTCTACGTATAATATAGAGAGCGGTACTTATTTACGGATCAGAAACATCCAGTTGAGTTATGGCCTGCCTAACGCTATGCTTTCCAGAGCAAAAATCAAAGCATTGAGGGTTTTCGTAAATGTTCAGAATCTAAAGACATTTAAGAACAACCTCGGATATTCTCCCGAGTTTACCGGAGATGCAACTTCCTTTGGTTATGATTTCGCAGGTGGTGCAATACCAGTTGTAGGGACCGCAGGAGTAAACGTAACCTTTTAACGATCAAACATTATGAATATGAAACATATACGATTAACCTTCTGGCTCTTGTTCGCGATCTGCGCGCTGACAGGCATCTCTGGTTGCCAGAAATTTTTGGACCGGCAACCACTTCAGGCTACCCTTGACGACCTGAACACAGGTAAACTGGAAGCGCAAGTACTCAATATGTACTCGCAGATGAGAACAGCTGCCGGCCTTGCGACCCTTCCCTGGATTGATTTCCACAGTATCAGAGGGGATGATGCCGCAAAAGGCAGTGACGCGAATGACGGTAAAGAAGTGGTTACCGAGTTCGATACCTATCAGTACAGCAAGGACGACTGGGCGCCGAATGAATACTGGAACAATCATTACACGCTGATCAATACGACAAACAATGCGATAGCTACTTACTTCGAAGACAGCGCGGCCAACCCCGGTGTTGCCATACAACCGGCTACTTACCGCAATATCGGTGAAGCTTGTTTCTTCAGGGCCTATGCCTACTTCGACCTGATCAAAACTTACGGAGACGTGCCACTGATCAATTTCCCGATTATTAACCCAGCTGATGGCTTGAAGGACCGTACCTCTGCGGAAACCATTTATGCTTTCATTGATTCCAATCTGGCGGTAGCAACTGCCCTTCTTCCATTAAATTCGGAAGACTACGGAAGTAAATATCCTGGCAGGCTCACCGTTGGTGCAGCAAACACGCTTTGGGCTCAGACTTATCTCTTCCGCAAACAATGGGATAAGGTGGTTGAATTGACGAATGCCGTCATCTCATCCGGTAAATACGCACTTCTTCCCGAATTTTCCAGCATCTGGGTAGACGACCTGAATGGTACCGGAAAGAACAGCGCAGAATCCATTTTTGAATCGCAGTCCACATCGGGCCAGGGCGCTGCCACAAACGGCGCAGTTAACTTTGACTCACCATTCGGCACCTGCCAGCAGGTGCGCCAGAACGGGGCAACCAATGACTGGAACCTCGGTTGGGGCTGGAATGTACCAACAGACAAACTGGTAGACGATTGGCCCGACGATGATCCTCGTAAAGCGAAGACCATTTTATATTCAGGGCAATATGACGGTGGTCCGGAACTGGGTGGGCACGGAGCAACACTTCCTGCATACACTAATCCGGACGGCACAGGCGGACTTGCCCAGAAGTACTGGAACAAGAAAGTATACACCGGCAACAGTCCTGCGATGCGCAACTTTACCGGCTTTGCCCGGCAGGGAGCAGCAGGCTGGATCAACCACCGCATATTCCGTTATGCAGACGTTATCCTGATGCTGGCTGAAGCTTCAAATGAACTGGGTGATGGTGCCACCGCCGAAGCAAACCTTGAACTGATCAGGGATCGCGCAAGCGGAGGTGAAGGTGAAGGGCGATCGATCGTTCCGAAGATCACCTTTGCTGGCCAGGAGCAAATGCGACAGGCAATCAAGGATGAAAGGAGATGGGAATTCGCGATGGAAGGCTATCGTTTCTATGACCTGGTAAGATGGGATGATGCGCTGGAAGAACTGGGACCCCTGGGATATACGAACCGGGCGAGGTTCTACCCGATTCCGCAGCAGGCGATCAATCTTACCCAACAGACAAATGGAACAACCATCCTCACCCAAAACCCTGAATGGTAACATAACCCAATACTAGATATTCAAAGAAGGTCGGCTGAAATATGCCGGCCTTTTTTATTTCTTCATGCTCTTCATCATCGTCATCACCTTCTGCGTTTCATCCGGGTAAACAGCGATCAGGTGGGACCTGATCTTCGCGGCGAGCGGAGAGATCTCTCCCGGCAACAAAACCGCGATCGCCCGTGATTCCTTCAAGGGCATATGACAATCCACACAATTCGAAACGATCGACGGCCCGATAGTCTTCTCCATCGGACAGTGTTTTTCCTGTGCATCGTTGTGACAGCTGACACATTTTTTAGAGAACACCTCCATCTGTGAACGCTGTTTTTTGTGCGGATCATGACAGGAACCACAGGTCATGGTCTCACTTTGCAGGAAACATTTACTCGAACGCAGCAACCCATACTGGTTGCCATGAACATCCACTCGCGTGGGATCCGGAGGCATGGTGTCGACTATGAAAAAATCAGCCAGCCGATCACCGGGCTGAAAAGAAAAAGAAGGCTTTGTCTTCTGTAAACGGCCACCATGGCAGAGCGCGCAGAGATCCAGGTTTTGCTGGCGCGTAAAATGCGCAGGGTTAACAATGAATTTTGCCGAACTGTCCTTTGGATTGGCCAGGTGAAAGGCAACATGCTTTACTCCCGAACCGTGGCATTTTTCGCACCCGATGCGATAAACAATTTTTGCCGGATCAAAACTTTCCGGATCTATGTCTGGCATTGAGATTGTCTTTGCATAAGAAGTATGACACTCCATACAGCGCGAAGTGATGACCCGGTTGAACACCACCTTGTCGGGAAATCCCGGACTGTTCGACCACCTTTTCGCTGCGCTGAAATAAGTAATGGGCAGCTGGAACAAGCGCTGATCACGCCAGGAAAGAAAACTCTGACCCATGGTGCCTGAACCGATCACGATGTCGAAACGAAAGGATTTTCTGAGCGTGTCCCTGAAATATTCGGTCTGGTACAATGAATCACCTTTTTTCTCCATCGCCACCACTACGCTCTGATTAAAAGCATAGGTATTTTGCCCGGGCTTGAAACTGCCCATGACGGAACCAACACTGGCCGTATCAGAGGTGAGGAAATGCGCAGTATGAACATGATCATCGTAAATATCACGGTGACAGGACCTGCAGCTTTCAGATCCCGCAAGTTCGGGTTCAGGAGAAGCCTCGACTATCTTCTGTTCCGGCTGCTGCGTTTCATTCATGCATTGGGACAACACAAAAACAATCAGCATCATTGGAATGATGATCCTGATCTGCGGAAAATAGCGCCGGAATATTTTCATTTTGGCTGAAATCGAATTCATGAAATGCTCCGAAAAAAAATACCTGTATCTTTAAAATGGATATTTTCTGATCTTATAAAATATATATATGGCCGTCAAAGGCTTTATCTCTGCCAGCCTTCTTTTCTGTTTGCTCTTCTCCAGTTCCTGCCAGCGTAATCACGATCAATTTACCGCTTTGCCCGCTTCAAAAACAAATATTGATTTTGAGAATGTGCCGGAAAAGCGTGAACTGCTGAGCATTCTTTATTATCTCTACTACTACAATGGAGGAGGCGTGGCCGCGGGCGACATCAACAACGACGGTCTCACCGACCTTTATTTTACCGCCAACAGCAACGGTCACAACAAACTCTACCTTAACAAAGGAAATTTTGAATTCGAAGACATCACGGCGAAAACAGGAGTGGCCGGCAGTTCCGACTGGTGTACCGGAGTAACCATGGCCGACGTCAACGGCGATGGGTTTCTTGATATTTATGTTTCTGCCTTCAGCAAGGCGCATGGATTGGAAGGAAGGAACGAACTATTCATCAACAACAAAGACAACAGCTTTACCGAAAGCGCCATTGAATATGGGCTGGACTTCTCCGGTTTCTCCACCCAGGCCGCTTTCTTTGACTATGACCATGACGGTGACCTGGATTGTTACCTGCTCAACCAATCACAAAAGCCCAATCAGAATATTGTAGACACCAGCAACAGGAGAAAAGTTAACGTTGATGAAGGCGACAGAATGTATCGCAACGAACTTATTACCACGAATGACGAGGGGTCAAAGAAATTCACAGACGTGTCGAAGACAGCCAACATCTATCAAAGTAACCTCGGATATGGTCTTGGATTGTCCATTGGAGATTTCAACAATGATGGCTGGGACGACGTCTATGTAGGCAATGATTTTCACGAAAACGATTATTACTATATAAACAAGGGCGACGGATCTTTTTCAGAAGAAGGGGTAAAGCATTTTAATCACTATAGCCGCTTTAGCATGGGCAATGATGCGGCGGACTACAACAATGACGGACAGCTGGACCTGGTTACCGTAGACATGCTTCCCGACAACGAAAAAGTGCTCAAGACCTACGGTAGCGACGAGAATGCCGACATCTACAAACTGAAACTGATCAAAAACGGTTTCCAGTACCAGGTTTCCCGCAACACCCTCCAACGAAATAACGGCAGCGGAAAAACTTTCAGCGATGAGGCTTTACTGGCCGGCGTGTACGCCACCGACTGGAGCTGGTGCCCGCTGTTTGCCGACTTCGACAACGACGGCAACAAGGACCTTTTTATCTCGAGTGGGATCGTAAAACGCCCTGTGGACCTGGATTATATTCGTTTTGCTTCCGACCTCTACCAAAAAAAACAATTCAACAAAACCAACAAATACGACGAGGATGCCCTGGCAGCCATGCCTGATGGAAGTTCACATCCATTTCTGTTCAAAGGAAATGGCAATGCGCAGTTTCAGGACTTCAGCAATACCTGGGGCACCGGCGAGATGAAGGGGTATTATAACGGAGCCGCCTATGCGGATCTCGATAACGACGGCCGCCTCGATCTGATCATCAATGCCCTCAATCAGGAAGCCGTAGTGCTGCAAAATAACCTTCCCAGACAGAACGCGCTCAGCATCTCATTCGTCGGCAAGAACGCCAACACAAAAGGCATCGGCGCCAAGGCGTATGTTTTCAATGGCGACAGCATGCAGTATCAGCAATTGATGCTCACCAGGGGATTCATGTCTTCGTCAGACGCACGATTGCATTTTGGATTGAGCCAGCATACCACCGTCGACAGCATCCTCATATTATGGCCCGACCAGCAATTCCAGGTGTTGAAAAATGTCCCTGCCAACAAGCCGTTGGTCGTGGATCACAAAAACGCTTCTGGGAGATTCGACTACAATGATTTTTTTAAGCCTCCGTCCGAAGGGATGACCAGGCAAAATAATCTTGTCAACTGGAGACACCGGGAGAATGTCTTCGAAGACTTCAACAACCAATACCTAATTCCGCATGCGGAATCAACCCGGGGTCCAAAGCTCGCTATCGCAGATATAAATGGTGATGGCCTGGAAGATCTTTATGTCTGCGGGGCTAAAGACCAGGCTGGTGAATTGCTGATTAGTCAAAAGAAAGGAGGTTATCTATCCGTCGACACCGCCGTATTCAACAAAGCAAAACTTTCAGAAGAAGTGGATGCACTGTTTGTGGACGTCAATAATGATGGCCACAAGGACCTTTATGTGGTGAGTGGTGGTAATGAATACAACGGGTCAAATCCCGTACTGCTGGACAAACTTTACCTCAATGATGGCAAGGGAAAATTCTTGCCTTCTGAAAATGCATTGCCCCAAATCTTCGAAAACAAATCCTGTGTAGCTGCGGCGGATATTGACAACGACGGCGACATGGATCTTTTTATCGGCACCCTGGCCGACTCAAAAGCTTATGGAGTTCCTCAGACTTCTTATCTCCTGCTCAACGATGGCAAAGGTAAATTTTCAGGAGCTGATCCCGGAACCATTTCACTGGCAGACATCGGGATGGTGACCAGCGCCCAATTTGCAGACATCAACAAGGATGGATGGGTTGATCTTATCGTTGCGGGAGAATGGATGCCCCTTGTTATTTTCATCAATGAGAAAGGCAAATTTCGCAAGGAATCAATCCCTGGTTCTACCGGTCTCTGGCAAACGATATTCGTTGATGACCTGAATAAGGACGGATCGCCCGACATCCTCGGTGGCAACTGGGGATGGAACTCCAAACTATGGAGCGGAAAGAATGGACCTTTGAAATTGTATGTATCCGACTATGATAAAAATGGTCAGACAGACCAGCTGATGTCCTACACGGTTGATGGCCGGGAATATCCTTTCCTGGCAAAAGATGAAGTGGAACGATCGCTTCCCTTGTTAAAAAAACATTACCTCAAATATGGCGAATACGCTGGCGTGGAAATGAAAGATGTTTTCTACGGCTGGGTGGACAGCATCAAACCTATAGAAGCAGAGCGGTTGGGTTCAGCGGTTTTTTATGGGAACGGCAAAGGGGGATTCCAGATTACCGACCTGCCTGCCGATCTTCAGCTTGCCCCAATTATGTGTTTTCAGAAAATGACCAATGGCTCGGGCGATCCGGCTATCTATTTTGCAGGAGGAAACTATTTCGATGTCGTACCGTATGAAGGACAGTATGATGCCCAGGCAATGAGTGCGTTCCGTTATAAAGATGGAAAGATAGCAGTGTCGCACGATCGATTCAACCCAATGTTCAAGTCGCAGGTCAGGGACCTGCAATGGTTAAAGACGACCAGTACCGACAGTGTACTTGCTGTTGCGGCGAATGATGACAGTCTGCGGTTATTCCGGATCAACAGCCCCGCACTTTTTCACTGAATTTCAAAAAGCTGATAAATGAAATTATTCCGCGCTCTCTTATTAGTTTGTATTGTCATCATTGCCCCATTTGCATCTGAGGCGCAAAGTATCCCGGTCGAAACGAGGATACTGAAAAAACTTTCCGATAGCGCCCTCCTTGACCTTGTGCAGAAACAAACCTTTCGTTACTTCTGGGATTTTGCGCACCCCGTGAGCGGTATGGCCAGGGAAAGAAGCAACGTCACTTCAGAATATGGACACGAAGTGGTGGCCGTCGGCGGCACGGGATTCGGCATAATGGCGATTGTCGTGGCAGTGGAAAGGAAATGGATCACTCGCGAACAGGCCGTTGAGAGAATGAATAAAATCATCCGGTTTCTCATGAAGGCAAATTGTTATCATGGCATGTACCCGCATTGGCTGGATGGGGCCACGGGAAAGACAATTCCTTTCAGTCGCCGAGATGATGGCGCAGACATTGTTGAGTCGGCATACCTGTTCCAGGGTTTGCTGACGGCGCGTGAATATTTTGATAAAGACAATAAGCAGGAGAATTTCCTTCGCAGTCGGATCACCTGGATATGGAACGAAGCCGACTGGACCTGGTTCACCCGCGGTGGCCTGAGCATGTTGTTCTGGCATTGGAGCCCAAACAATGGCTGGGCAATGAACAACGAAATTCGCGGCTGGAATGAATGTCTCATCACTTATGTGCTTGCGGCCGCCTCTCCTAATTTTAGCATCAACAGGGATGTGTATGAGAGAGGATGGGCCAACAGCAGCTATTTCAGGAACGACCGTGAATACTATGGCATAAAACTCCCACTGGGTTTCGATTATGGCGGACCGTTATTCTTCGCGCATTTTTCTTTCCTTGGACTTGACCCGCATGGCCTTAAGGATCGGTATGCCGACTACTGGCAACAGAACCTGAATCATACATTGATCAATCGCAAACACTGTGTGTTGAATCCGAAACATTACAAAGGATATGGGGAAAATTGCTGGGGACTGACCGCCAGCGACAATCAGCACGGATATGCCGGGCATTCTCCAACAGAAGACCTCGGGGTAATCAGTCCAACCGCGGCACTCTCGTCCTTCCCTTACACGCCAGAATTCTCGATGAAGGCAATGCGACATTTTTATGAGGATCTTGGCGACCGGATCTGGACGGAATATGGATTTGCTGACGCTTTCAATGAAACAGAGAACTGGTATGGCAAAACACATATTTCTATCGACCAGGGACCGATCATTGTAATGATCGAAAATTATCGCAGCGGACTTTTGTGGAAATTGTTCATGAGAAATACGGAAATACAAAATGGATTGAGGAAATTGGGCTTTCAGAGTCCTTATCTGAAAACTGTTTCGCCATAAAATATTGCCATGAAACGATTCATAATTCGCCTGTTACTGGTTTGTGTTTGCAGTTCCCTGCTATTATCCGCCTGCTCCCAAAATTCATCCGACCCATTCAAACCCGAGATTGATGCATTCAGGGCGGCTGATAAAAAATCATTTCCACCTTCCAACGCCATCCTATTTGTCGGCAGTTCATCTTTCAGAATGTGGACAGACGTGCAGAATTATTTTCCCGGGTATACGATCATCAACCGCGGTTTTGGAGGTTCTGGTTTGAATGATGTCATCAAATACGCACAGGATATCATACTTCCCTATCATCCAAAGCAGGTGGTGATCTATTGCGGCGAGAACGATGTGGCCACGGGTACGGTTACTGCCACCGATGTGCTGCAACGATTCACCCAATTGTTCAACATCATCAGGAACAAGATACCTGAAGCCAGCGTGGTTTATGTGTCAATGAAACCCAGTCCGAGCAGGGAGAAGTTCATGCCGATCTTCGAGGAAGGGAACAAAATGATCCGGGATTTCTTAACCGGTTATCCGAAGACCGGATTTGTAGACGTCTACAAGCCGATGTTGACGGCGGATGGAAAGACACGGCCTGTATTGTATCGGGACGATCAGCTTCACATGAAACCCGAGGGATATGCGATCTGGAAAGAGGCGATTTTGCCCTTCCTCCTAAAATAAATCTTACTTAACTTCCTCGAAATCAATATAATCTTCTGCCTTGGGTCGGGGAGAAGCGGTACCTGATTGCGAAGCTGCAGACGTGGATTTTCCGGATTCGTTTCCGGCTGAATAAGCAGAGCCGCTTTGATAGCCACCCTGGGGAGGATAGGAGTCATAGCCAGGGCGCTGGCCCTGCGTTTTGTTTTGGAATTCCTTCACCTGAGAGCGCATCTGACGGGTGGCCTGAAAGACCGGCACAACGAAATTGAAGATAAACCTGAACAGAAAATAGAACACCAGGGTCCATATAATGTAGCTGATCATGGCATAAAATTACGATAAACGGGGATAAGAAATTGTTAAGAGCCCCTTACAGATTCACATAAGTTTGGAACGAATAGGCAAACAGTCTTACCTTTGCAAAGGCAAAAGACAAAATCGAAGGGAACGGAATCGTTCCCTTCTTTATTTCGCATGACGAATGAATCGCAAACAAGGACATTGCAGCAGATGGTTGAGGGACTTATCTCCCAGGACGAAGACTTGTTCCTTGTCGATATCAGCATCCGCCCGACGAACAATATAAAGGTCTTTCTCGACGGCGACAAAGGCATATCCATTGAAAAATGTGTGGCGATCAACAGGCAGCTATACCGGCAGATCGAGGAAAGCTCCCTTTTTCCTGCGGATGATTTTTCACTCGAAGTATCATCGCCGGGACTGGATGAACCCCTGAAATTGTTTAGGCAGTACAAGAAAAATCTTGGCAGGAAGGTGGAAGTAGTCGGAAAGGACGGAGTCAGATTGGACGGCCTGATGAAGGAAGTGACGGAAGATGGTATTCTCGTTGAAGAGCACAGGGGCAAAGGAAAAAAGCAGGAAACCATTCCTCACACTATTTTATTCGAATCAATTAAAACAACAAAAATTCAAATAGTTTTCTAAACCCTGTCTGAAAGACAGGAAACAAACCGGACGTTATGGCCAGCATAAACCTCATCGACGCTTTCCAGGACTTTAAAGAAGCCGAAAACATTGATCGTCCCACCATGATGAAGGTGGTGGAAGACGTTTTTAAAACTCTTCTGCGTAAAAAATATGGAAGCGACGAGAACTTTGATGTGATCGTAAACGCCGAGAAGGGTGACCTTGAAATCGTCAGGCGACGCATGATCGTCGACGACGGTGCGGTAGCCGACCCTCTTGCTGAGGTGGGGTATAGCGAGGCAGTTAAGATTGAACCCGATTTTGAAGTGGGAGAGGAACTCTATGAGGAGATCAACATTATGGATTTTGGCCGTCGGGCCATTCTGGCTGCCAAGCAAACGCTGGCCAGTCGCATCAGCGACCTGAAAAAGAATGTCCTGGTTAAGAAGTATGGCGAACGTTCCGGCGAGATCATCAGCGCTGAGGTTTACCAGGTATGGAAGAAAGAGATCCTGCTCCTGGATGAGGAAGGCAGTGAGTTGATCCTTCCCAAGTCGGAGCAGATCCCACAGGACTATTTCAAGAAAGGGGAGAATATTCGAGCAGTGGTAAAAAAAGTAGAACTCAAAAATAATTCTCCCGTAATCATACTTTCACGCACTTCTCCCTCATTTCTGGCGAAATTGCTTGAAATTGAGGTGCCGGAGATATTTGACGGCCTGATCGTGATTAAAAAAATTGTCCGCGAACCAGGAGAAAGAGCGAAAGTTGCTGTAGAATCTTACGACGACAGGATTGATCCGGTGGGCGCCTGTGTAGGGATGAAGGGAAGTCGTATCCATGGTATCGTGCGGGAACTGAAGAATGAGAACATCGACGTAATCAACTGGACCAATAACACCCAGTTGCTGATCCAGCGGTCGTTGACCCCTTCAAGGATCACCAGCATGGAGCTCGACGGAGAGAAGAAGCACGCGAATGTTTACCTCAAGCCCGACCAGGTTTCACTGGCGATCGGGAAAAAAGGCGTAAACATCAAGTTGGCCCAGGAATTGACCGGCTATACCATCGACGTATTCCGCGATACTGAAGGCGAACCACAGGAATTTGACATCGATCTGGAGGAATTCAGCGATGAGATCGAAACCTGGATCATCGACGAATTCAAGCGCATCGGTTGCGATACTGGCCGCAGCGTACTTGCCCTGACCCCTGCAGAACTGGAAAGAAGAACAGACCTGGAGATTCAGACTATTGAAGACGTCCGGAAAATCTTAAAAGCAGAATTCGAGAAAGAATAATATCATTTTGCTCCCTTTGCCGGAGCAGGTGGTGTGTTAATCAGAATCTTGAGCTGTGCAGACAGCGAAAGAACAAAATAATTGTCTTAAAATAACGAATGGCAGAAACAACAACACCCAGATTAATGGCGGCCGCCAAGGAGTTCAACGTTGGTAAGGATACCCTCGTGGACTTTCTGGTGGCCAGAGGCTTTAGTAGCGACGATCTTAAACCAACATCCAAGCTCACCGAAGACATGTACCGCTCCCTGCAACAGGAGTTCGCGGGCGACAAGGTGGCCAAGCTGAAAAGCGATCAGATCGACCTGCCAAAAGGGACTACTGAAGCGCGCAAACGTAAGGAAGACGAAGCCGTCCTGTTCCAGAAGGGCCCCCGCAAACTTGCGGAGGAAGCCGCGGCTGCCGCCTCTGCGGCAGCGGCAGAAGTCGCACCCAGGGCTGCAAGTGCTGCTGAAGGAAGCTCATGGGCGAATGCGCCTGCTGCTGTCTCCAATGGAACCTCGGCGAAGGCTGAAGCGCCTGCTAAGGAGGAAGCTAAGGCCACGACACCGGAGACGGTCGAAGCCCCGCCAACCGGGCCCGACGAAGCGGCAGCAAAGGCAGGAAGTAAAGAAGTCCCTGCAGCGAAAGATGGCGCTCCCGAACATATAAAAATAGACGCACCCGAATTGGAAGAGCCTGTGGTCCTGGATAAGATCGACCTTTCAATGATCGACTCTTCCACCCGCCCTAAAAAAACGACGAAGAAAAAAGAAGACCCCGCGCCTGCTGCTACAGCCGCCAATGCCTCATCAGAAGGGGCGACGGAAAAGAAGACTGCGCCTGCTGAAACCGCGGCGAAGGGAACTGTTCCTGCCGACGCTTCAGCAAAGGGAACTGTTCCTGCTGACGCTGCAGCAAAGGGGACTGTGCCTGCCGACGCTGCAGCAAAGGGGACTGTGCCTGCCGACGCTTCAGCGAAGGAGACTGCCACCGCCGACGCTTCAGAGAAGGAAACCGCGTCTGCCGCAACTTCAGCGACGGGGACCGGGTCAGCTGCAACTTCCGCGACGGGCACCGCGTCCGCCGCAGCTTCAGCGAAGGGGACCGCGTCCGCCGCAGCTTCAGCGAAGGGGACCGCGTCCGCCGCAGCTTCAGCGAAAGGGACCGCGTCCGCCGCAGCTTCAGCGAAGGCGGAAGCCCCTGAAGTAAATGCCGAAGAAACTGCCCCCGTGATCACTAATATCCGCGCGGAAAAATTGGAAGGCCCCAAGATCCTGGGAAAAATAGACCTCCCCACGACAGGCGCGCCGAAACCAGCAACGAACGACGAAAAAAGACAGCGCAAACGCATACCGATACAGAGAAAGGATACCCCGGTGCAAAGAAATGATCTCTTCAAAAGAAGAGATGACAGTCCGCGCCCTCCCGGACAGGGTGGAATATCCCATGGCGGCGGGGGAGCTACATTCCGTCCCGGGCAGAATCGCAGCGGTCCCGGTCAGCATCGCCCGGCTGCATCTGGTCCAAGACCCGCATTTCTGCCACGCGAGCAGAAAGAGATCGATAAAAAAGAGATCCAGGATAAGATACGCGAAACCCAGGCCAAGCTGGCCGGTTCCGGTGGCAGGGGTAAGAGCCTCAAGGCCAAATACCGCCGCGCAAAACGCGATGAGGTTTCAGACCAATCTGGCGGTGACGAACTGCAGGACAACAAACTCCAACTGACAGAATTCATCAGCGTCAGCGAACTGGCCAACCTGATGGATGTGAGTTATTCCGAAGTCATCGGAAAGTGTATGAGCCTGGGCCTGATGGTATCCATCAACCAGCGTCTCGACGCGGAAGTGATTGAGCTGGTGGCGAGCGAATTTGGTTTCGATGTTGAGTTTATCGACATGGAGAAACAACTGGAGATGGAAGAAATGGAGGAAGAAGATCCGGATGAAAACCTGAGCTTCAGGGCGCCGATCGTCACCATCATGGGTCACGTTGACCATGGTAAAACCTCACTGCTTGATTACATAAGAAGCGCCAATGTTGTGGCCGGTGAAGCGGGTGGTATAACCCAGCATATCGGGGCCTATGAAGTGACCCTCCCCAACGAAAAACACATCACCTTCCTCGATACCCCCGGTCACGAAGCATTTACCGCCATGCGTGCCCGTGGTGCGAAAGTGACGGACATTGCGGTGATCGTGGTAGCTGCCGATGATGCGGTAATGCCACAGACCCGGGAGGCGATCAGCCACGCCCAGGCTGCCGGGGTGCCGATGATCTTCGCGATCAACAAGATTGACAAAGAAGGAGCCAACTCCGCGAAAATATATGAACAACTGGCCGGGATGAATATCCTGGTTGAAGCCTGGGGCGGTAAGTTCCAGAGCCAGGAGCTCTCTGCCAAACAGGGTCTGAACGTCGACCTCCTGCTGGAAAAGATCCTGCTGGAAGCTGAAATTCTTGATCTTAAGGCTAATCCCGACAGGGAAGCCATAGGAACCATAGTGGAAGCGAGCCTCGACAAGGGTCGTGGCTATGTGGCTACGGTACTGGTTCAGACCGGTACCCTTCGCCTCGGCGACCTGGTGGTTTCCGGGCAGTATTTTGGCAAGGTGAAGGCCATGTTCAACGAACGCAACAAGCGTTCGGAAATAGCCCCTCCATCTACTCCTGTGCTGATACTGGGACTTAATGGGGCTCCACAAGCGGGTGAAAAATTCAGGGTCTATGCCGAAGAAGCAGAGGCGAAGGAAGTGGCCAACCGCCGCGCCCAGATCCTGCGTGAACAGGGAATTCGTACCAAGAAACACATCACACTTGACGAGATCGGTCGCCGCCTTGCACTCGGGAACTTCAAACAGCTTAACCTCATCATCAAGGGTGACGTGGATGGTTCCGTAGAAGCCCTTAGTGACGCATTGCAGAAACTCTCTACTGAAGAAATAGCCGTCAGCATTGTGTTGAAAGGAGTCGGCGCCATTACGGAAAGTGACGTACTGCTTGCTACTGCTTCCGATGCTATCCTCATCGGGTTCAACGTCCGGCCTTCCAGCCAGGCATACAAGCTTGCTGAATCCGAAGGGGTGGAAATCAAGACCTACTCGATCATTTACAACGTAATAGATGAAGTGAAGAGTGCGATGGAAGGGATGCTCGAACCGAAGATCCAGGAGAAGATTGTTGCGAATGTGGAAGTCAGGAACGTGTTCAAGTTCGACAAGGCCACGGTGGCAGGATGTTATGTGCTTGATGGAAAGATCTACCGTAATTCCAAGGTTAGGCTGATCCGCGATGGCATCGTGATCTATCCAACCGGCGAAGGTGCTTCCGCAGAACTGCAGTCCCTGAAACGCTTCAAGGACGACGTAAAGGAAGTAGGCTCAAGCATGGAATGTGGTCTTACGATCAAGAATTATTCTGACGTTCAGGTAGGGGATATCGTGGAAGCCTACGAGGAAGAAGAAGTTAAGAGAACGCTGTAAGTTTTGCATTTCCTTAGGATGATCAAATCTATTTTTGAAAGGTGAAAATTGTATCAATCATACTGGCGGCCGGATTATTGTCCGTGACTGCTGCTGCGCAGCAGAAAGTGGTGGCCGACAAGATCGTTGGCATCGTGGGCGACAAAGTGATCCTGCAGTCCGACATTACCAATGCGGTCAGTGACCTGCAACGCCAGGGAACGCAGCTGCCCCCGGATGTTGAGTGTTACATCATGGAGCAGCAACTGATCAACAAGGCATTGGTGGTCCAGGCCGAAAAGGATTCGATAGTGCTTGGCGACGATGAGATAGAATCACTCCTCGACAACCAGATCCGCGGCTTTGTGAATCAGTACGGTTCCAAGGAAGCCCTGGAAGAGATCGCGGGTCGTACGGTTTACCAGATTAAGGAAGATTTCCGCCCCGCATTCCGGGAAAGAGAGCTGGCTAAAAAGATGCAGCAAAAGATCGTTGAAACTGTAAAGATCACGCCGCAGGAAGTAAAAGCCTATTTCGATAAAATTCCACCCGACAGTCTTGCCTTCATCGAATCAGAACTGGAACTGGGGGAGATCATCGTGTTTCCCAAACCCAGCCGCGACCTGGAAAAACTGGCTATGGATGAACTGGCCGACTTCAAAAACCAGGCAGAAACGGGCAAGGCCAGGTTCGAATCTCTCGCCTCGCTTTATACCGATGATCCTGGCAGCAAGAACACAGGGGGCAGTTACAACATAAACAGAACAGAAAAGACCATGGATGCTGCATTCATCAACCAGGCATTCAGGTTGAAGGAAGGGCAGATCTCGCCCGTATTCAAATCCAAATTTGGCTATCACATCATTCAGATGGTCAGCAGGGCCGGGGATGACGCGGTGGTTCGCCATATACTCAGAATTCCTAAAGTAACGGAAACTGAAGTACAGGAAGCAGTGCAGAAACTGGATACGGTCAGAAACCAGCTTGTTGCCGGCACACTTCAATTTGGTGCGGCGGTTGCCCGCTACAGCGAGGAAGAAAGCTCCAAGTACACAGGCGGGATGCGCCAGGGCCGTAGCGGCAATGGAAATTTCCTTACCATCGATGAACTCGATAAGGACCTCATAGGTATACTTAAGGATCTGAAAGTGGGACAATATTCCAAACCAACACCTTTTACCGACGAAAGGGGCAAACAGGGAGTGCGCATCGCCTACCTTAAGTCGCGCACAGAGCCACACAGGGAGAACCTCAAGGATGATTACAACCGGGTTGCCCAGAGGGCCCTTGAAGAGAAAAAACAGGGGGTGATGGAAAAATGGTTCGCCGAAAGAATATCCTCTTACTACCTGCTCATCGACAACCAATTCTCGCAATGCGGAGGACTCAGCAACTGGATCCGGTATGCCGCAAAAGCCGGAGACTGATACAGATAAACACGTAAACTCACTAAATACGAAGCCCCGTGCAATTTACGGGGCTTTTTTACGCTATACCTTGTGCGCTCCTGTGCGCAAACCGAACAAGCCCAGACCCGGGAACTATGGCAACGAAAAACCAGGCAAAGAAAAAAATCACTGGCAAGCCGGCAAAAGTGACAAAACCAGCCGCAGGGGAGACCCGACTTCGACTGAAGTTGTCCGCCCTTTCGAAAGAATTCGATCAGCTTAAACATATTCGCAAGGATTATGAAGAAGTGATGCAGAATGCAACAGAAGCTATTTTTAAGATAGACGCGGAAGGAAAATTCTATTTCGTATCAGGTGAGTTCGGCCGACTTCTGGGATACAGTCAGAAAGACGTGGAAGGCCAACATTTCACCTCCATCGTTCATCCCGATGAATTGGGGACCACTGTTGAAATAGTCCAGGTACTTATGCAGTTCGGCAAGGCCAAGGATAACCTTATATTCCGCGTCAGGCATCACGATGGACATTACCTGTGGGTAAACTGCTCTGCCCTGTGTTTTTTTGACGAAAACGGCGCGCCCACGCACATCCTGGGTTTTGCGCATGACTTCACCCAGCAACAACATTTAATCGAAGAACTCCGGAGCTCTGAAACTGCACTGCGGATAAGCGAAGAGCGATATCACTCATTGTTTGACGCCATGGCCGAGGGCATTGTTATGATGGATGTCACGGGAAAAATTATCACGTGTAATAAAAGTGCCGAGAGAATATTCAATGTACCCAGTGAACAGATATTAAAATTCAACAGGGAAATTCAGGACGATTATGTGAAGGCCGATGGGTCGCCATTTCCCGCTATGGACCACCCTGCCTACGACACGCTGAAAACCGGCCAGGCACACAGGGATGTAGTAATAGGTATACATCAGGGCATAACAACTATATGGATCTCGGTTAATACGGCGCCAATATATTATACCGAGGATAAGTCAAAGCCAGATGCGGTGGTCGTTTCATTCATTGACATCACCCAGGCAAAATCCGATAGGGAGGAACTGCAGGTCAACCAGCAATTTCTGCAGTTGGAAAAGGAAGTCCTTGAACTCAATGCGCGTCCAGCCATCACCGTAAGTGAAGTGGCAGATTATTTTTTGCAGGGTCTCGCCAGGATCTTTCCGGGCATGTATTCCACCTTACTTTTCCCAGATCCCGATGGTGTACACCTTAAAATTGTCGCAGCGCCTGGATTACCGAAAGTCTTTTCGGAAGTTCTACCACTTGTTGTGATAGGTCCGAACTCGTCAACCAGCGGAAAGGCCATGTTTCTGAAAGAGGTCGTGATCACGGATAACATCGCGGTTGACGCCAGTTGGAGTCAACTTTCGGGCATTGCGGAGCAATTCGGATTTAAGTCTTCCTGGTCATTTCCCATTCTCAACCGGAAAGATGAAGTGCTGGGAACGATTACTGCGTATCATACATATCATGCGCTTCCTGAGAAAAAGGAATTCAAGATCTTCGACGGGGTAAGAAACCTGCTGAGGATCATCATTGAAAATAAAATGGCCGAGCAAGAAGTGAAACTGAGTAATGAAAAATATCTTAGCGCTACAAAGGCAATGGCCCAGGCGGTGGTCGATGCACAGGAAAAAGAGCGCGCCGACATCGGCTATGAACTTCACGACAATGTGAACCAAATCCTTTCTACTTCGAAACTTTATCTTGAACTGGCCAAAAACGACGAGACACAGCGGATGGATCTGATATCCCGGAGTATAACAGGTATAGGCGACGCCGTTGCGGAAATACGGCATATTTCCCAGTCTCTTGTGCCCGCGAGCATTGATGACCTCGGATTAATTGCCTCGGTTGACGACCTCCTGGAAAATATTCGTTTCACAAAAGCGTTAAATGTGGAATTCTTCCATACGGGAGAGTTGGAATCTCTCATTCGTGAGAAAATCAAACTCGTCATTTTCCGGATCATACAGGAGCAGGTCACCAATGTGCTGAAACACGCTGAAGCGACCAATATTTTCATAGACCTGGTGGCCGAGACAAGAATGATCGAGCTTTCAATTTCTGATGATGGTAAGGGTTTTGATTTGGAACACATTAAGACAAAGAAAGGCGTGGGCCTGAAAAATATTGCAAACCGGGTGGAACTGGTCAATGGAAAGATCCGGATTGAATCAACACCAGGAAAAGGGTGTAAATTAAGAGTCAGTATTCCTATTTAAAGCTAAAACCTGCGCTATATGGACAAGATCACAGTATTGATTGCTGACGATCACAAGCTCATCAGAGAAACCTGGAGTTTTATTTTGAATGGGGATCCAAGGTTTCAGGTAGTGGCCGAATGTGGAGATTCCGAACAGGCCGTGGAAATGACCCGGCAGAAACATCCCGACATTGTGTTGATGGACATCAACATAATGCCCATTTCTGGTTTCGATGCCACTGAACGCATCAGGAAGGTATCTCCAAAGACCCGGGTTATCGGTGTTTCTATGCATTCTCAACCCGCATATGCAAAAAAAATGTTACAGATTGGCGCCCGGGGCTACGTGACCAAGAATTCCTCCAAGGAAGAAATGATCATGGCCATTCTGGAAGTGCATGCTGGCAACCGGTATATCTGCGACGAGATTAAAAATAACATCTCCGAACTCGTAATGGATGACAATCGCGACACTCCGAATGTTAATGCGTTGACTGAAAGAGAGATACAAATCATAAACCTCATCAAGGAAGGGCAATCTTCCAAGGAGATCGCCGCCAACCTCAATATTTCCCTTAAAACTGTGGAAGTACACCGGCATAACATATTGAAAAAACTCAAGCTCAAAAATTCTGCATCGCTGGTCAATTTCATCAACCAGTCTACGAATGCATAATTAATTACTACCTTTGCGGGCCTCATGAGCGATGAAATAAAACATGAATGCGGCCTCGCATTCATAAGATTAAGAAAGCCATTTTCTTATTATCAACAACAACATGGCACGGTGATGTGGGGGCTTAACAAGCTCTACCTGCTCATGGAAAAACAGCACAACAGAGGCCAGGATGGCGCGGGTGTTGCAGCGGTTAAATTAAACACGGAACCAGGGTATCCATTCTTGCACCGGATCCGCAGTTGTGCCAATCAGCCCATCGCCGACATCTTTTTCACGATCAACAAGGAAGTTCAGGAACTGCAGAAATACCAGCCGGACATTCTCGCCCATCCAGGATTGATGAAGGGGCATATTGGGTTTCTCGGAGAGCTGCTCCTGGGTCACCTACGCTACGGCACGCAGGGGAAAAACAATGTAGAATTCTGTCATCCCTTTATTAAAAGACATACAATTCCTGCCCGCAACCTCGCTCTTGCGGGCAATTTTAATCTTGTAAACACCGACGAGTTATTTGCTCTTGTGAATATTGATCCGGGGGTTTTTCAAAAACAGAGTGACCTTGCCGCGATGATGGAGGTTATCCATCATTTCCTGGTAAGTGCAGATGAAGAATCACCCGGCGACCTCGACCTCGCCGGAGTGCTCCGGAAATCGGTTTCGCTTTTCGATGGCGGCTACACCGTCGGTGGTGTTCTTGGCAATGGCGATTCATTTGTTTTTCGTGACGCCCATGGCATTCGCCCGGCGTATTACTATGTGGATGACGAAGTGGTAGTGGCAGCATCCGAACGAGCTGCCATCAGAACGGTATTCAATGTAGGGGAGAATGAAGTGCAGGAGCTGATGCCTGGGATGAGCATGATCGTTAGAGCCGATGGAACCGTCCGTTTTGAGAAGCTTCTTGAACCAAAAGAGAGAAGGGCCTGTAGTTTTGAAAGAATTTACTTTTCTCGCGGCAGCGATGAAAAAATTTACAGGGAAAGAAGCAATCTCGGCTATAATTTAAGTAACCAGGTGCTTGAAGCCATAGAATTCGACACAAAGAATACAATACTTTCTTTCATACCAAATACCGCTGAAGTGGCCTTCTATGGCCTTTGGAAAGGGGTTGATGATTACCTGAAGAAAGTGAAGATCCAGCGGATTCTTTCATGGGGTGATGATGTAAACGAAGAAAAGCTTTCGGAAATGATCAACCGAAAGATCCGGATAGAGAAGATTGCTACCAAGGATGTCAAGATGCGCACCTTTATCACCGAGGATTCAAGCAGGAATGAAATGGTGCAGCACGTGTACGATATCACTTACGGAACCGTGCAGAAAGGCGTTGATACGCTGGTTGTGATAGATGATTCGATCGTAAGGGGCACCACGCTCAAGGAAAGCATAGTTACAATGCTGGCCAGGCTCGAACCCAAAAAGATCATTGTGGTTTCCTCCGCACCGCAGATAAGATATCCCGATTGCTATGGTATCGACATGAGCAAACTGGGCGATTTCATCGCTTTTCGCGCAGCTATTTCACTGATCAGAGAAAAGAATAAAGAAAATTGTCTGCAAGAACTTCACGATAAATGCAAGGAGCTTCATCGATCCGGGCAACTGCATACGGAAAATGTTGTACAGCAATTGTACCGAATGGTGACTACCCAGGAGATCTCGGACAGGATTGCGAAACTCATCACGCCAAAAGGAGTGGAAATTCCCATCCAGGTCATATTTCAGACCATCGAATCGCTGCATGAAGCCTGTCCAACCAATACCGGCGACTGGTATTTTACCGGAAACTACCCCACGCCCGGAGGTAACAGAGTGGTGAACAAGGCCTTCATGAATTTCATGGAAGGAAAGAATATTCGCGGATACTGATCCCTGTCAGGGTTTAATTGAAAGATTACCCGGAATTCAGTAAATTGGATGGTAATGCTTGCAGATGAAATCCGATGAGAACCTTTTGTCCTTTCTCCAGCATTCTGGAAGCGTATATAACATCCTTATTGACCTGGAGGGAAATTATCTTTACAGTAACGAGCTTTACAAAAAGATATTTTTCAAACCCGATACCGATATACAGGATTCGAATTTTACCTCCAGCCTGGTCGGCGACGACGTTACGATATTCAAGGATGCAAGGTCTGAATGCCTGGCTTTTCCAGGAAAATCAGTTTGCGTAGACCTTCGCAGGACACGCGAAGATGGCAGCAATTTCTTGATAAGATGGGAATTCTGCGTCCTGGTTCTTGATGGCAGGACCAGGGGGTTGCAGGCCCTCGGCACGGATGCCAGCGAAAGGAGAAGGGCCGAGATCGAAAAACTCGACGCACAGGCAAAACTGGTCAGGGAACGCTACCTGCTCCGAACACTGATTGACCACCTGCCCGATTATATTTATGTAAAGGACACTGGTTCGAGACACATTCTGACCAACAAGGCCAACCTTGAATTATCCGGAGTCGGACGGGAAGAAGACATCGTTGGAAAAACGGCTGTTGATTATCTCGACGAGCAGTCAGCACTCGCACAGATTACCCGTGACCGTGAGTTTCTTGAATCGGGGCAGTCCCTGAGCAGTGCGGAGGAATTGGTAGTGATGCGAAATGGTGAAAAGAAATGGTTGCTCACCACCCGGGTTCCACTCAAAAATGATCACCAGGAAAATATCGGACTGGTAGGCATTAGCAGAGATATCACCGACAGAAAAAAAATTGAGGAATCACTGCGGGTTAGCGTGGAAAGGTCGAATATTCTGTCAAGAGCCACTAATGATGCCATCTGGGACTGGGACCTGGTGAACGACGTGGTGCAATGGAATGATGCGTTGCAAATATTGTTTGGCGTGCGACAAGATGATGCCAAAAAAATCCCTGATTGGTGGGAACAGAATATTCATCCGGATGACAGGGCGAGGGTGCTTAGAAGGATCAGAAATCATATCGACAAAGCCATCGAAAACTGGCAGGATGAATATCGTTTCATGTGCAGCGACGGTAGCTATAAATCGGTCTTTGACAGAGGATACCTGATGCTCGACAAGGAGAACAAACCGTATAGAATGATTGGGGCCATGGTTGACCTTACTGAGCGGAAGAAGTTGCAGGAGGAATTGTCGACACAGACTATTTCCCGGCAAAGACAGATTACAGAGGCGACTATTATGGCCCAGGAAAGAGAAAGGGCCGAGATCGGCAGAGAGCTGCATGACAACATCAACCAGATTCTGACAACCACCAAGATGTACCTCGATATGGCACTTACTGAAAAAGACATAAGCGAGGAGTTAACTATCAAAAGTCATTCGAATATTTCCACGGCAATTGAGGAGATCCGGAGCCTGTCCAAGTCACTGGTTCCGCCATCTCTTGGCGACATTGGGTTGAGGGCTGCAGTACAGGAGATGATCAATAACCTGAAAATCTCTCCGAAACTGACGATCACCCTCAAAACGACCGGCTTTGCAAAAACGATGATTCCGGGAAATATTCAGCTTATGGTCTTCAGAATCGTTCAGGAGCAAATGAATAATGTTCTCAAACATTCACAGGCAACTATAGCCGAAGTGAAACTGGCACTGGCAAAACAATTGCTTGTAATAACGGTTACGGACAACGGAGTGGGATTTGATCCAAAAACGAAAACGAAAGGCATTGGCCTGAGTAATATTGCCAGCAGAGCGGAAGTGCACAAAGGGGAGATGGAAGTGATCAGTTCGCCTGGCAAAGGATGTATTCTCAAAATTTCAATACCAATTTAAATTCCCAAATATGCCAAAAATTACCGTCATGATCGTTGATGACCACACCCTGATCCGTGAAACTTGGGCTTTTTTGCTGGGAAGGAATGAGAATTTTGAAGTTATTGCGGAAGTAGGTGATGGTCAGAAAGCGATTGACATTGCCCGCGACAAGCGCCCGAATATTATCCTGCTGGATATCAACATGACGCCTTTGAACGGATTTGATGTGTTGAAAATGGTGAGAAAACAATCCCCCGGATCTAAAGTCATCGCAGTATCCATGCATTCTCAGCCTGCTTATGCGAAAAAAATGCTACGCCTTGGGGCCAAAGGATATGTGACCAAAAATTCCCCACGACAGGAGATGCTCGACGCCATCATGGATGTGTCGAAGGGAAATGTTTACATCTGCCAGGAAGTAAAGAATATTCTATCGGACCAGATGCTTAGTGAGGAAGATACGGCTACCGGTCTTAACCAATTGTCGGAACGGGAACTGGAGGTGATCAATCAAATCCGCGATGGACTTTCTTCCAAGGAAATTGCCGACAAGCTCGCCATCTCTATAAAAACGGTTGAGGTCCATCGTCATAATATCCTCAAAAAACTCAAGGTCAAGAATACTGCTTCACTTATTAATTTTATCAATTCCAGTGGCCTATAATTGAAATTTACTTTCGGAGAAATGAAAACAATTTTGATCATCAGGCACGCCAAAAGCAGCTGGGAGAATTTTACTGTTTCAGATGAGCTGCGGCCGTTGAATGACAGGGGCAGGAAAAATGCCACCGAAATGGCTACAAGGCTGATGTCCAAATCAATAATAGCCGACGGGCTGATCTCAAGTCCTGCGAAAAGAGCGCTGACCACCGCGCAGATATTTGCCACCGGCTGGAAGATGGATCCGAATGGAATCCGGATAGTGCCTGCCCTCTACAATGCCCAGCCTGATGCCTTTACCGCCGCCATCCGAAACGCGATGCCTACGGCCAATACCATCGCCCTGTTTTCGCACAATCCCGTGATTTCGGAATATGTGAACCAGCTGACTGCCACCCGGATCGACAGTATGCCCACCTGCGCGGTGTTTGCGATAAAATCGGACATCGGCGACTGGACAGAATTCCAACCCTCAGGCAATGAGTTTTATTTTTTTGACTACCCTAAGTCAGGTCGCGAGAACCGGGGCTAAAATGAGCCTTTACTGCGGGCCGATCCAGTGCCAAAACCCGTGCGGCTGTTCCAGGCTATCCCCGTAGATTTGCGATAATTCAAAAGTGTAGCCATGTGTATGCCCAAGAGGACTCAATCAAATCCGAAAACCCGCATCCCGTTCATATTTTTATTCCTGTTGATTTCATTTTGTATTCACGGTTATGGACAATCGACAGGCTGTGTAAACTATCTGGAACCTGGTGATTTTCCCCGAACTATAAACGGCATCACCTACCAGTATAATGCCGCCGCCTGGGATTTTACCAATATCAACCAGACGAAAAGAACCGGGCTGAATATCTACAACAACATGTTCCGCGGATTGCTGGAATATCTTCCGTCAGGATATAATGCGGAAGACAAAGAGACAAAGTATCCCGTGATCATTTTTTTTCACGGTGGAAGCTCAAGGGGCAATGGTTCCGAAAAAGAGCTCTGCCGCCTGTTGAAAGACAGGGGTGACGACCTGGCCACGCATAAATCCATTCCAGGCAGAGTTGCCAGGCAGGAGTTACCGCTTACCCAGCAATACGATGGAAAGACTTATAAGTTTATCGTGATCTCCCCGCAGTTCTATAATTATGACAGGCCACTTGACGAATCCGCACCAGCCGAGTATCCCAGTGCACCTCATGTGGAAGCAGTGATCAATTATGTAGCTGCTCATTACAATATCGATACGAACAGGATCTACCTAACGGGTTATAGCAATGGCGCCAATATGATCGTTGAGTATGCTGGCAGTAGTGTCGCGAGGGCAAAACGCGTGGCCGCTATCATGCCAGTTTCCAACTGCACCTTCCTCAATTCTGTGCGGAACGCACAGGCCAACATTAAACCCGCGAATATCATTAACGGGAAACTTCCCATCTGGTTTGTGCAATGTGTGGTGGATGTCCCATGCGGCCTGGCACCCGCCCAGGATTGGTACAACGTCATAAAAAATACGGCCGGTAGTGTAGTGCCCAGATTTACAATCCTTCGCGACAACCAGAGTGATCCGCTTTATCAATGCAGCGATACTTTGCTGCATGACGCTTGGAGCCGGGCCTATGACCCAATTTTCCGGAAGAGTTTTGTCAACGGCAATGGTTCCAATGACAACGTCAATCTAAACATGTGCGAATGGTTTATCCGGCAAAGCAGAGACAAGGTTGTGCCACCGCCGCCACCCCCTCCGAAACAGCCCACACTGGTTGGCAGGGTCAATAACGGTCGTGTCGAACTCGAATGGGAAACTGATGGAAGCGTTCCCAATCCAGTATTCCTGATACAACGATCAGGTCCCGACAAACAGTTTATTGACCTGGGACGATTTGAACCAAACAAAAACTGGCCCGAACTACCTCATCATTTTAATGATGCTTCACCCCTGACCGATATCAGCCATTATCGGCTATTGGTCCTGGACGTTACCGGGAAGGTCAGCAGTTCTGCCACAACTGCAGTGGTGAATGCAGTTAAAACCAGATCCCAGTTTATCGCTTCTCCAAACCCTTTCACGAATAGTATAACTGCTTACCTATCACTTGACATGGCACAGGAAGTGGTTTTTTCGCTGACCGACATGAATGGAAGGCTGATCAGGGTGGTGAAAGGTTTTTATGCAAAAGGAAATTCAACGGTGATGATCCCGTCTGCCGATCTATCCAGCGGCATCTATCTGCTGAAGGCCGCAGGCGGCAATTTCAGGGATGCGCAGAAGATCGTCAGGAAATAACTTCCACCCGAAAGGCCAGGCACCATGCATGCAGCCTCCCGGGCTTTGTGCAACAGGCGAATTGAACTTCGCCTGTTTAAACACCGGGTCGATACGGTCCTGGCTATTTCAGTCTTCCCACGAAATGCGACACAGCCTTTTGATAACCCAGGAAACCAGCCGTGAATTCCTGGTAAGCAAATGTTTTTGCTGCATTGAGGAGAACCGGGAGATCAAGATCATTTTGCTTTGAACTGATGACCATTTTTTTCTGATGAAGATAATTGCCCAGGTATTCCTGTTCGGCCTGGCCTGGTGTAGGGATCACGATAAGTTTTTTCTTGAGCTTCAGCATGTCCATGATGGTCGTATAGCCAGGACGACAAATCACATAATCAGATTCGCAAACCAGTTTGTTCAGTTCCACCGTGCCGGCATAGTTGATAATTCGAAGAGACGAAATATCAGGACCTGCGATGTTATTTGACGGTCGTCCCCTCACCAATATAACCCGGGCCGGCATTCGGACAACCTGTTGCAAAATTTTTTCTTCGAGGATGGTTCGCTGTGGTTCGGGACCAGAGAGCAGGACAAGCAAACGGAGTTCGTCGCCCCGCACGGCCTGGCCATTAATTGATGAGCAGGGTTCGAACCTGGAATATGGCCCGATATACCTGATATCGGTACCCCTGAAAAACGGATAGGATGGATGAGACAGGGTACCCGCAAGATTACCGTCGTCGTGGAGATCCGGTATCCAACATTCGTCAAATCTGGTGACATATTTTTTCACAGTAATTCTGCAAAAAAGGTCGGCGAGTTTACCCAAACCAGTCGCCGGCCATAACTGGTGGGTAATGAAAACAGACGGAAGCCCGGGGCTATATGCGCCATAACGATTGTCGGAAACCACCGCGGCGATCCCCTCTTTGTCAACAATTTTCCTCACAACCCTAGTTTCATTCTTGATCCTCATCAAAATTTTTGGAACCTGAAGCAACAGCCGAATGAGTGTGGTTGTCCTGTTTTGCCCGTATTTCAACCCAAAGCCTTTAAGATGCCTGAATTCAAGGTCGGGAAACTCCTGTCCCAATACTTCCTTTTGCGTTGAATCACAAGCAACTAGCACCCGGCATCCACCTTCCAGGAAGGCCCTGATCACGGGAATTGACCGCGTTGTATGGCCCAGCCCCCAATCGAGGGGAGCATAAAGTATTAGGGGTTTATCCTTATAAGCCAGGTTTTTATCCAAATGGGTCAATTTGGGGTACTTTTTTTGATATAAAATACTTTACTTTAGAAGACCAAATTATGAAGAAGGTCAACCATCGATTGATTTATTTATTAATAACAATGAGTGTGCTTGCAGTGGGCTGTAGCGCGGGCAATAAAATGGGAAGCTCGAAGAAATGTGGCTGCGGTATTCACAAAGGCTTTGTTGGTTATTAAAATCCATATGAGATGATGAAAACACCTAATCGCGACTTGCTTGTACTAGTGAAAGATGACCACCTCGACAAAGATGCCATTGAATTCGAGTTGGAGCAGCTAAATCAGTTGTTATTTGTATTTGAAACGGTTGACAATTTTTGCGTTGCACATGAAGTATTTGACATGAACAAATACAAAATTGTCAGCAATTCAAAGACGATCCGCCAGATCCTGAATCAGAAGGAAATCAAGCCTTTTGTATTTATTTCAAACAAGAACTGATTACCGCTACTTTATCTTTTCCAGCGCATGCTTTAACTCTACTAGAACTTCATTTATAGTTTCCTTTCTGCAGGTGCCGACACTCAGCCGGTACCAAGGTGAATTTTTTGGTCCACCAAAAGCGTAAAAGGGGACCAGCGCCAACCTTGCTTCATCTAAGAGATAAGCCGTGACTTCGGTCTGTGTTTCCAATATAGTTCCATCTTCTTTTGATCTTCCGGCCAGATCTATTTTTACGGTGAGATAAATTGCGCCCTCGGGTGTGATTGCATCCACCGGAAATCCTTCTTTCTTCAGCGTAATGAATCCTTCAAATATCTTTCTTAGCCGTTCTTCTATCTCCGCCTTAAAATGATTCAGGAATTTATCAATTGCGGGCCCATTCTTCAGGAACCTGGCAACCGCCTTCTGTTCTGCCATCGGTGCCCAGGCACCGACATGCGTGAGAATTGCTTTCATCTTCGACATCACCTCTGCTGGTCCCATCGCCCACCCGACCCTGACTCCGGTAGCGGCGAAGGCCTTGCTGATCGCATCAATATATATCGTGTAGGGTCGCATTTCGGGCCTGAGCGAAACGGGGTCATAATGGACGATTTTGCCAAAGGTGAGTAGCCAGTACATCTGGTCGTATAACAGGTATAATTTCTTCTGACCGGGACTCCTGGAAGCATTTTCCTCGAGTACCAGGTCACAGATCTCTGTCAAAGCTTCCTTTGAGATAGTGGTGCCTGTTGGGTTTTGTGGCGAACAAAGGGTCAGCAACGTTGCGCCACCGATGAGAGGCTGAATGTCCCTGGCTACCGGCATGAATTTGTGCTCCGGACTGGTTTCAATCAGCAGGTGGGTGCCGTCGACAAAATGGGTGTAATGATTATTGTTCCACGAAGGTACCGCGTAGAGTACTTTGTCGTCCGCATCGCAGATCGCTCGGAAGGCAGCATAGATCAGCGGACGTCCGCCACTGGCTACAAGTATTTCAGAAACATTATAAGAAAGCGACTCGCGTTGCTGTATGAATGAGGAGATAGATTCTCTCAGGTCCAGATTGCCTTCTGCCGCGGGATAATTTGTGAAGTGTTCACGGTAAGCGTTGATGATCTCTTCTTCAAGCGCTGTAGGTATTGGAAAAATGGAAGGATCGAAGTCGCCGATCGTAAAATTGTAGATTTTGTGACCCTGCCGCATTTTATCCCTGATGTCTCCGCCAAGTTTGACGATCTCTGACCCTAATAAGGTTTCAGAAAGATGAGAAAGTTTCATGCCGCAAAATTACTTCTTCCCGATCCACATCTGGTTAAATGTTTTCTCTGAAAAATTCAGATCTCCACGGTGGCTGGTCCATCCCTTGAACATTTTATTGACAAGCCAGTTCTTTAACGACTGCTTGCCGGTATTCATGAGTTTTCTATTAAGGCTGGCTTTCTTCCAGGCTTTCCAGGCCAGAGTTTCCGCCCAGTTGGTGGAGCCGGTCTGAACAGCTTCGCTCCTGTTCTCCAGCAGCAGTTCATGCAGATTTATTTTTACGGCGCAGACCTCGGTGCAGTTTCCGCAGAGTGAAGAGGCGTAGCTCAGATGTTTCCAATCGTCCAATTTTTTCATCTGAGGTGTGATCACCGCGCCGATTGGTCCGCTATAAGTTGTGCCATAGCTATGACCGCCAATATTTTTATAAACAGGACATGCATTCAGGCAGGCGCCGCAACGGATACAATAAAGGCTCTCGCGCTGCTTTGCATTCTCCAGGATATCCGTCCTGCCGTTGTCGAGGAGTATCACGTACATGTCTTCGGGGCCGTCCGTTTCTCCGGGCTGTCTTGGACCGCTGACAATCGAATTGTAAACAGTTATCGTTTGCCCTGTACCGTAAGTAGCAAGTAGTGGCCAGAATAAAGCAAGGTCATGAAACGACGGAAGGATCTTTTCTATTCCTGCTATGGCGATATGGGTTTTTGGAAATGCGCAGCTGAGCCGTGCATTGCCTTCATTTTCCGTGATGGCGATACTCCCCGTGTCGGCGATCAGGAAGTTTGCTCCGGTGATCCCGACTTCGGCCTGCACATATTTTTCACGAAGTTTTTCCCTTGCTACCATGGTCAGTTGTTCGGGTGTCAGGTTAGGCTTTGTGTGTAGCTTATTGTTGAACAGCCTGGCTACGTCTTCCTTGCTTTTATGCATGGCCGGTGTAACGATGTGATATGGGGCTTCCCCGTCGAGCTGTTGGATGTATTCACCCAGGTCGGTTTCAATGCTTTCTATGCCGTGTTCTTCAAGGAATTTATTCAGATTTATCTCCTCTGTGGCCATGCTCTTGCTTTTAACCACCATTTTGCATTGCTTGCTCTCGCAAATCTTCAGGATCGCGTTGAGTGCGTCTTGCGGAGTTTCGGCCCAGATCACCCTGCCACCACGGGCAGTAAAATTCGACTCAAAGGCTTCGAGATACTGGTCCAGGGATTCAATCGCCCGCCACTTTATGTTCTTTGCTCGTTCCCGTGCCAGGTGCACGTTGGGAAACTGTTCCTTGCCCCTGGGAACGGCGAGATCGTATCTGCTGATATTGAAATTTACTTTATTGCGATGATCAAGATCAGCCGTCTTAATAGTGCTTTTGGCAATAAATGAGGAAGCGGTTTCATTCATGGGATGGCACGCTTGAGAAAATTATCTGTGGGGGCTGTTATGGTCAGCGGCTACTTTCTCTAATGCTTCGTAGAAAGTTTCCCCATATTTTCTGATGATAGGTTCCTTGAGGAAGAGATAAACAGGAACCTTTAATTTTTTACCATTGACGCAGGCTGGGTTGCAGAGCTTTTCGCGGGGTTCGTAATTCATGCGTTCGAAGTCGCCCTTCTTTTTTGCTTTGTTGGTGATGATTGGATATAAGTGGCAGCTAATCGGCTTTTTCCAGTTGATCTTTCCGTCGCGGTAGGCCTGTTCTATGCCGCATTTGATAATGCCTTTGTCATCCCTGAATCCATAGACACACATCTTGCCTTCAATAGTTGGAGTCACCCACCCAAATTCCCTGTCGTAGAGATAGCGGCCGTGTTTTTCAATCCAGCGAATGCCTTCATTGGTGAGATATGGCTTCACTTCTTCATATACGTCGTTGACCAGCTGCAGCTCTTCTTTTTCAAGGGGGGCACCTGCATCGCCGTCTTCACAACAGCCGCCTTTGCATTTTACGAGGTCGCAAACAAACTGAGCCTCCACCACGGCATCACTTATCAGCACATTATCTATTGCGATCAAAATTGACTGGTTTAATAAGTAAAATTACCGCTATTTAGGCTATGAAGCCTAAACCAATTCAATGTCGAAGTTCACGAGGTCGACAAACTGCCTGATGCGACTGTCGATCTCTGATTTCGTGAGTGTTCTCAGGCGGTTTGGGCCGAATTGTTCCACGCAGTAGGAGGCCATAGCAGAACCAATGATTATTGCCGTCTTCATGCTTTTGAAGGAGATGTCACCGGTTTTTGCCAGGTGGCCGATGAAGCCGCCCGCGAACGTGTCGCCTGCGCCAGTCGGGTCGAACACATCTTCCAATGGAAGAGCCGGGGCAAAAAACACTTCGTTGGCATGAAAAAGCAGGGCGCCGTGCTCGCCTTTTTTGATGATGAGGTATTCAGGGCCCATGGCCATGATTTTTCTGGCCGCTTTGACGAGAGAGAATTCACCACTTAGCTGACGTGCTTCGCTGTCGTTGACCATCAGCACGTCTACTTTTTTTAGTACTGCCATAAGGCCGGGAAGCGCTATCTCCATCCAGAAATTCATGGTGTCCATAACGATCAGTTTCGGTCGCACGCGGAGTTGTTCGATCACCTTTAGCTGAACCACCGGATCGAGATTGCCAAGCATCAGGAATTCGGCGCCCTGGTAGGATTCGGGAACAACAGGGTTGAAGTCGGCGAGCACATTCAGGTCTGTCACCAGGGTGTCGCGGGTATTCATGTCGAGGTGATAACGGCCGCTCCAGAAGAATGATTTTTTGCCTTTCACCTTTTCAACGCCTTCAAACTGCACTCCCCTGGCACTGAGATCGTCGAGCTCGGACTGGGGGAAGTCCTCGCCGATAATGGATATCTGCTGAATGGGTTTTACGAAATTGCTGGCGGTGTAGGCGAGATAGACTCCCGATCCGCCGATTATTCTGTCAACTTTTCCAAACGGGGTTTCAATTGCGTCAAAAGCCATACTGCCCACTACGATCACAGCCATAAAAAAGAATATTTCAGATAAATGATAAATTTTCGGTGAGCAAACCTAAGGAAAAATTGTCCGTCCGGCGAAACGCAGGCCTTACACAAGATCCTTTCTCTCTCTCGGTCTCTGCCTCTTTCTGTTTCTGTTCCTGTTTCTGTTCCTGTTTCTGTTCCTGTTTCTGTTCCTGTTCTCTTCCCGCCTTCGCCAAGGCTCCGGCGGGCGAAGCCTCTTTCTGTTTCTCTTTCTGTTTCTGCCTCTTTCTGTCTACTCACCAAACAAAAGTAGCAGCCGCGCCTAGCGGGAGTTTGGCGGTGGTCCACTTGTTGCCAAATCTGATATTGAATTCGGATTCTTTTCCTGAATCGTTGTAGACGATCAGCACTTTTTTCCCATCAGGTCTTCTGAATGCCACATTCTGAATGTTGTTTGTTACCGAACTGCCGATGCGCAGGGACCCGGGTATAACGAATTTTGAAGCGTGGGCGATGATATAATAGGCTACGTTTCTCGAAATGTTTGAACCGTCGATGGTCAGCGCCCCTTTGCAGGTGGTGCAGCCGCCGGGCGTATGCAGGCTGAATGCGGGATCATTTGCCAGGTTCCATTCCAGTGCGGTCTTGCTCCAGTTACGGGTAGTTCCGATGATCACATTTTTCATGTGCCATTGCAGGTCGCCGCCAAAGCTGGAATTATTGGCAGTGTATTGTTCGGTGAAATATATATTTCGATCGGGGTGTTCGTTGTACACCCTGGAAAGCGCTTCCACTTCCCCCGCGTACAAATGGAATGCGGTTCCATCGATGAATCCCTTCGCCTTCCGGTCATTTAGAATGGTCAATGGATATTCCGGAGCGTCGCAGTTGTGGTCATAGATGATGATCTTTGTTTCGATTCCGGCGTTTCTGAAAGCGGGGCCCAGCCACTGCGCGATAAATTCTGCCTGCTGTTCCGCGGTCATCAGCATGCTGGGGTTGTTGCCTCCATGCCGGGGTTCGTTCTGCACGGTAATGGCATCGATATTCACCCCTTCAGTTTTCATCTTCTGAATATATCGCACCAGATAAAGCGCATATGCCTCCATGTATATTTCTTTCAGGGACCCGCCGGCGGTAGCGTTATTTGTTTTCATCCAGGCTGGCGCCGACCAGGGGGAAGCCATAAATTTTATGTTTGGGTTGATCTTGATGATCTCCCTGATTACAGGCAGCAAGTTCTTTCTGTCGGGAAGAATACTGAAGTGTTTCATCGCAAGATCTTCTCCTCCATCGGGAAGATCATCATAGCTGAACACGTCTTCATTTAGGTCAGAAGCACCAATTGATAGCCTTATGTAGCTGACGCCAATGCTTTTTTCGCCATGGCCAAATAATTCATTTAACAGGGCCTTCCTCGGTGAGGGGTCCATTTTGTTGATCAACATGGCACTTGCTCCCGTTAATGTATAACCGAAACCGTCGATGGACTGATAAACATTCCCGGAGTCGACATTTATGACTGGAAAGGAATTGGCGGCATTGTCGAAATATGTCGGTCGCTGTTGTTTCAACAGCCAGGTCTGATCGGGTTTGGTGATCCAGCAATCCACTTTGTTTGCGGCCCTGGAGGCGGCATTCATTGCGCGGATATAAGCAGGATTGTCGGGGGAGCTGCAACTATTGAAAATTAACAGCAGCAGAACGGCAAGGGGGGAAACGATGTTTCTCATATCTGGGATTAGCGGGTAGATACTCTATTGAAGGGTATTCCTTTCGAAAGATAATATTTTTAAAGGAATGCTGGTAACTTGCGGGGGGATGGAGAAAAGCAATTTTATTGACTATATACGGGTCTTCTGCCATAGCGGGCATGGAGGTGCCGGGAGTAAGCATTTCATGCGTACAAAATTTAATGAACACGCAGGCCCCGATGGCGGTGACGGTGGACGTGGTGGGCATATCATACTCCGTGGCAACCAGAACCTGTGGACATTGCTTCATCTCCGCTATTACAAAAATGTACTTGCCGAAGACGGTGAGGGTGGCAGCGGCAACAATTCAACGGGAAGAAGTGGCAAGGACATCGTCATAGAAGTGCCGCTGGGCACCATTGCCCGGGATGAGGCGACAGGGGTGAAACAAGCTGAAATACTTGAAGACGGCCAGGAAGTGATCCTGATGAAGGGCGGAAGGGGCGGACTCGGCAATGCAAAGTTCGCGACGTCCACCAACCAGGCCCCTGAGCATGCCCAGCCCGGTGAAGATGGGGAAGAAGGTTGGAAACTAATGGAACTCAAGGTACTTGCCGATGTGGGCCTGGTGGGTTTCCCTAATGCCGGCAAATCAACCCTTCTATCCGTGATCACCGCAGCTAAGCCCAAGATCGCCGACTACGCCTTCACCACGCTTACACCCCAGCTGGGGATGGTGGAATACAGGGACGGAAAAAGCTTTTGCATTGCCGACCTTCCGGGGATTATTGAAGGCGCCGCGGAAGGCAAAGGCCTGGGACACCGCTTCCTGCGACATATTGAAAGAAACCCTGTCCTTTTATTTCTACTGCCAGCCGACAGCAACGACCACTCAAAGGAATTTAAGATTCTTGTCAATGAGCTGGCTGAATACAACGAAGAACTCCTTCATAAACAATTCATCATCGCCGTAAGCAAAAGCGACATGCTTGATGATGAACTGAAACAATCTATTGCCGCAGAACTACCCGCAGAAGTTCCGCATATCTTTATTTCTTCGGTTACTGGTAAGGGTTTGATTGAGCTTAAAGACCTTCTCTGGAAGACGTTAACTCAGAAATAACAAAAATAGTTTCACCGGCTATTGCGGATACAGATTTGACCTCGTAACTTTGCACTGTATAAGTCGATCGACGAGACTGCCTGCCTTGCAGTTCAAATTCCTCTAACGCAATTTTTGCCCCTCGCTTGTTTAGCCTTCCTGACGTTTTGTTATTGCCTCACTGACGACTGCAGCCATCAATGTATTTCCTAATCTCAAACTTTTCAAAAAATGAAAAATCAATTGATGCGCTTTGTAACTGTTTCCCTTAGAAGTAAATTCTTCAAAGCCGCCATGGTAGTGGCTCTCATTGCAGGAACCAGCAATTTCACTAACGCCCAGACAGTAGTGAGCTCCGATTTTATCGCAAGTAACGAACCTGTTCTTAACAATGTGGTGGTAAATCACATCTCAACTTCAGACGATAAGCTCGTGTTCAACGTGAAAATACCAAACACAGAGGGAAAGAAATTCATCGTGGTTGTTAAGGACACAGATGGCAATACCCTGTTCCACAACTCTTACACCGAAAAGAATTTTAACAAGAAATTCCAGCTTCCAAAAAGCGATGACGGTAGATACACATTTATCATCAAAGACGAATCCGGAAGCCTGCCACAGACCTTTGAAGTAAATTCGAAAGTCCGTTTCGTTGAGGAAGTGGTCGTGAAGAAGATCATCTAAGTCATTGAATGGTTCATGAACTGCACACAGAAGTGCGGTTCATGAATAATTCTGAGAACGCCTTTGGGAAAGGATTTCTGAAGATCGCGCAGTTGAAACTGACGGCCTTATGGCATTAAGAATTTTGCTGTAGGTTTGTTTTTTATAACTGACGTATTATGAAGAAACTGATCCTGGTTTTTCTGCTCCTTGGCTCTATTTTCCGCTCCTTCGCCGATGAAGGCATGTGGTTGCCTATGTTGCTTGGCCAGCAGGTGTATAACGACATGGTGAAGCGTGGGCTGAAGCTTACCAAAGAACAATTGTACAGTGTTAACAAATCATCGCTCAAAGATGCGGTTGTATTATTCGGTGGCATCTGTACCGGTGTAATGGTAAGCAATGAGGGTCTGCTCTTCACAAATCATCACTGTGGGTACAGCACCATCGCCGGCCACAGCTCGATTGAAAAGAATTACCTGCGCGATGGATTCTGGTCGAAAAATAAGGCAGAGGAAATTCCCGCTTCCAACCTCTATGTTGAATTCCTGTTGAATATTGTTGACGTCACCGACAAGGCGGAGGATTCAGTTAAAGGCCTTGAAGGCACCGAAAGACGGAAACGCCTGGTCGAGGTACTTACCAGTCTGACCGATTCCTATTCGGATTCTGCCAAGGGGATCAGTGCAAGGGTCAGCCCCATTTTCAAATCCAACCAGTTCCTGATTTTTGTTTATCAGCGTTACACAGACATACGCCTGGTGGCCGCCCCTCCTGAAAGTCTGGGTAAATTCGGCGGAGATACAGACAACTGGGAATGGCCCCGGCATACCGCCGACTTCTCGGTGTTCCGTGTTTATGCAGGCAAAAACGGTCTTCCGGCCCCGCATTCAGCCAGCAATATCCCTTTCAAACCCAAACATGTGCTGCCCATATCTATCAAGGGCCTCAAAGACGGCGACTATGCAATGATTTATGGCTATCCAGGCACAACAAACAGGTATGAGAGCTCATATGGTGTGCGGCTGAAAACCAGTGTTACCAACCCGGCCCTCGTGGACCTTCGAGACATGCGGCTGAAATTCATGATGCCGGAAATGAAGAATGATCCTGCAGTGAAGATCCAGCTTGGGCCCTATTATGCGTCGATTGCCAACTACTGGAAATTTTACGATGGAGAGACAAAACAACTGTTGCGCTATAATATTGCGGAACAGAAAGAAAAGGAGGAGGAACAATTTATTAAGTGGGCCTATGGCAAACCCGAATTTGAAAATCTATTTTCCAACCTCGCGCAGACCTATGAAAACTGGAGGCCTTATGCTAAACACCACATGTATGTTAATGAAGGGATTTTTGGGTCGCCCCTGCTGGCCTTTGCCGGTGTAATGCAACAGGTCGAAAATGCGCTGGTCAAGAGCGGAAACTCGAAGGAGATCAATTCAACCCTCGTCGCTATCGACAAGGCGAGAGCGAATTTTATCAGCGGCGAGAATCTCGTCTCGGACCAGAAGATCGTGGCCGCAGTGCTTGAGAGATTTTACCATGACATCGAGAAAAGCCAGCATCCCATCGGTTTTTATGAATCCCTGAAGGCGGGATATGGAGATCTTAAGGATCCGGCGACCTACGAGAAATATGCTGCCAACCTGTTTACAAAAACCTTCCTGCTGGACAGTGCGCGGTGGAAGGCCTTTATAAAAAACCCTGACGCTACAGTGCTACAGGCTGATCCTGCCTATGCCACAGCATCCGCATTTCTAAAAAACTGGCAGGGAAAATTCCTGCCACGACTCACAGAGTTCAATGTAAAGAATAATGAGGCAGGAAAACTGTACCTCAAAGGCATATTCCAGATGGACAGCGTCAAAGCGAAGAAGATGTATCCCGATGCAACCTTCACTATGCGGGTGAGCTTTGGCAATGTGAAGAGTTATAAGCCCCGTGACGCTGTGCGGTACGACTATATAACCACAATGAAGGGGATGATTGAAAAATACAAGCCGCTTGATTATGAATATGACCTGCCCGATGACTTCCGTATACTTGTAGCGAAAAAGGACTTTGGACAGTACATCGACAAACAACGCAATGACCTGGTTGTTGACTTCATTACCACCAATGATATCACCGGCGGCAATTCGGGATCACCGGTGATCGATGCGAACGGCAACCTCATAGGTCTTGCGTTTGACGGCAACTATGAAGCACTGAGTCACAAGATTGCGTTCGACAAGGAACTCAACAGGACCATCTGCGTGGATATTCGCTTCGTGCTGTGGTGTATTGATAAACTCGGCGGCGCCGGAAATCTTATTAGTGAACTTCAATTGGTGCGAGAAAATCAGAAATCAAAAACTAAAAGTTAAAAATCTTATCATGGATGACCGCGGGAAAAGGAAGGGTGAGGAGTTACAAGTTAAAGATTGGAGAGTGATAAGATTACTTTCCTCCAGCACCGCTTGTTGTTTTCTTTGCGCCTTTGCGTGAAACGGATTTTGCTTTTAAGGTATCTGCGTTTGCGCCTTTGCGTGAAACCTTATTCGCTTTGCCAGAAACAGATTTTGTTTTCAAAGGCTTGGCCTTCTTAGGATTTTTAATTTTTAATTTTTGATTTTTAATTTTCGCCTCCGGGGCGTTGTCCTTCCACCTCCACAAATACAAACATGCATAGGTCCGGTAAGGCGCCCACTTCCGCGAGACCCGCTCCATGTCACCATAGAATTTTTTCTTATTGCTCCTGTCGAGTTTGAACAGACCGATCATTGCGTTCTGTATACCCAGGTCGTCGAGAGCGAAAAGATCCTCGCGACCTAAAGTGAACATCAATAACATCTCCACCGTCCAGCGTCCTACACCCTTGATCTCTACGAGGTAATCGATCACGGCTTCACTGTCCATTTTCTGCAGCAGCTTGTCTTCCATACCTTTTTCGATGGCGAAGCGCGCGACATTTTTTACATAAGAAACCTTGGCATTGGACAGGCCAATACCGCGAAGCGTTGAATCCGCAGTGTCCAGTACCTGTTGAGGTGTTGGTTCCTCGCGCTCATATAATTCCAGGAATCTTTTGTAGATGACTGCGGCCACCTTAACAGAAAGTTGCTGGCTCATGATAGACCCGCAGAGTCTGATGAATACATTCTTTCTTTTGGGAAGGTCCAGCAGACCATGGTCGGCGATCAGTTGCCTGAACTGCGTGACCCGCGAGAGATGCAGGTGGTGGGGTTTCATCTTAACCGATGCTATAGCTGATGTTGCCATTCTTGTCGTCCTTGAGCAGTATGCCCATTTGCTGAAGTTGATTGCGGATCTTGTCCGATGTGGCGTAGTCTTTTTTATTCCTTGCGTCTTTCCTCAGTTCGATGAGCAGGTCGAGCACGCCGGGAAGCTTTTCATTTTCGGCGTTGTGATTGTTGTGCAATCCCAGGATGTTTTCGAGATAGTCGGTGAAGTACTCCTTCAGCATTCGCATGGTTTCGGAGCTGATCACCGAAGGGGCAAAGTGTTGGTCTTTGATGGAATTGATCACGGGCACCAGCTCAAATAAATTTGCCAGCACTTTTGCAGTGTTGAAGTCGTCGTTCATAAACTCATCGAGTTCGCCAAGCAGGCGTTGAACCTTTCCGTCCAGTTCCACGTCATCGGGATGAAGATAATCGCCCTTGGGTAGTTTCATCAGGATCTCGTAAGCCTCCCAGAGGCGCTTGAGGCCCTTCTCCGCCGCCTGCAAGGCTTCATTGCCGAAATCCAGGGTACTGCGATAGTGCGTCTGAAGTATGAAGAACCGGATAGTCATTGGGCTGTAACCTTTATCCAGCAAGGGATGATCCCCACTGAACATTTCCGTTAGCCGGATCTGGTTGTTATAACTTTTGCCCATCTTTCTGCCATTGATGGTGATCATATTGTTGTGCAGCCAATAGCGTGCAGGCATATGCTTGTTGCAGATGGTGCTCTGGGCGATCTCGCTTTCGTGATGCGGGAACTGGAGGTCCATGCCTCCGCCGTGAATGTCGAATTCCTTACCCAGGTATTTAGTGCTCATGGCCGAGCATTCGATGTGCCAGCCCGGAAAACCCGCCCCCCATGGACTATTCCAGCGCATGATGTGCTGCGGTGGTGCTGCCTTCCAGAGCGCGAAATCGGCTTTATTTCTTTTTTCATCCTGACCTTCCAGGTGGCGGGTGGTTTCGAGGAGGTCTTCAACAATTCTCCCGCTGAGCTTGCCGTAGGGATAGTGTTCAGTGTATTTTTTTACGTCGAAATAAACCGATCCGTTCACTACATACGCATATCCTTCTTCCAGAATCTTCCGGATCATGTCGATCTGTTCGACGATGTGACCCGTTGCCGTGGGTTCGATGCTGGGTTCGAGGTTGTTAAGTTGTGTCATTGCCCAGTGGAAGAGGTTGGTGTATTTCTGTACCAGCTCCATCGGCTCCAGCTTTTCTAGCACGGCCTTGCTGGAGATCTTGTCTTCGGCTTCCCTGCCTTCTTCTTCAAAATGCCCGGCATCGGTGATGTTGCGCACATAACGCACTTTGTAACCCAGGTGGATCAGGTACCTGTTTATAATGTCAAAAGTGATATACGGCCTTGCGTGTCCCAGGTGGCTCTCACCGCTCACGGTTGGTCCGCAAACATACATTCCCACATGTCCTGGGGTAATGGGGGTGAAAACTTCTTTCTGCCTTGTGTAAGAATTATAAACCTTCAATGAGGACATGCATTCAATTTACTTAAATGGGGTGCAAAAATATGGATCAATTCTGGTTATCCCGCAGCAGAAGGTCCGCTACAACAGGATAATGATCAGAATATGGCAAATGGTCGGTTTTGTATTGCAGCACCTCAAATCTTTTATTGGCCATGATGTAGTCAATCCTGAGGGTGGGCGCCACATTGGGGAAGGTCCTTCCGATGCTCCTGCCCGCTTCGACAAAGGCATCCTTCCGGTCGCCCCGCATCCTGAAGTAGGTGTAGGAATTGGGTACGTCGTTGAAGTCGCCGCAAATGATCTCCGGATAAGGGCTACCATCAAGGTTTTTCCTGACAATGTTCACCTGTTCACCCCTGAACCGGTAGCCCTGGACCAGCTTCTTCACCACCGATTTTGAGGCTTCATACATACTGTCATCTGCATTCTTGATGATTTCCAGACTGCGGTAGTCCGACTTCTGGAACAGGACCGACTGCAGGTGAGTGGTGTAGACCCGGATATTCTCACCATTGATCTTAAGGTCTATCCCTATGAGGCTTTCTGCGGCTCTGAAGCTGCGCGGACCGGGGTAGCGTACCCGAATTGTGTCGAGGATAGGGTATTTGGAATAAATCGCCACTCCCGCCTGAAACCAACCCTTCCACCCGTAATAATCCACTGCGATATAATGATAAGGATAGCCAAGTTTTGTAATGTCGTCCAGGTTATTGTAGTCGAGCCGGGGGGTATTTGGTTCAACGTATTCCTGGAAACAGAGGATGTCCGCGCCCTGTTCGCCAATATAGTCCAGCATCTGCTTGCGGTAGGTGATACGGCTCTTATTGGGTCGTGATTGTTCATCAAACCAGGTGACGTTCCATGTAAGTACCCGCAGAGATCCTTCGGGCTTTTCCATATCAAAATCTTTGGTATAATGAAAACCGATCATGGCGCGGATGTTCGACCAGGCAACGATCAGGCAGAGGATGGGAAGAATTAGCCATTTAGACTGAAAGAAGATCCAGAGGATCAGGAAGCCAACCATCAAACCTAGCAGATAAGGCAGGGCCAGGCCAAGGAGAGCAAAAAACCACCACTGTTCAGGTTTGAGAAAAGAGTTACAGCAGCCAAGGAGGAAGAAGCAGGCGGTAACGATATTGGAAATGATGAAAACCCGTTTGGTAAATTTCCGGATTACAAAGGCCATGGGCTAAAATTACAATTGTTCATCTTCTGAAGCCCTCTTAAGAATTTCTTTTTCTTCGTCGCTGAGAAAACGGTATCCGTGCTGGTTTATCTTATCCAGAATTTCGTCTATGCGTTTCTGTGTTACATTGGCCACCTTCCTGTAGGGAGTTGTACCCTTTGTTTTGTAAAAAAGTTCTTTGCGGGCGGATTTCTTCCATTCCTTTTTATCCGGGTTGAAAAGATTATGGCACCAGTTGAAAAACTGGTTCATCCACACGCTCCAGTCGTTGCCCCTCCTGAGTTGCAATACGAAAAGCAGGCCGATGGCCGCGCCGCCGAGGTGCGCGATATGTCCACCACCATTGCTGCCAGGGATGGAAGCAAAATCAATGATCACAAAGATGATCGTAAGTACCCAAAGAGGAATGCCGCCGTTGAGCATGGGAAAGATGCGGTAATCAGGCGCTATGGTGGTAGTGGCAATCGCTATGGCCATCACGCCTGCGGAGGCGCCTTCGAGGGTTCTGCCATCGATCTGCGAAGCAAAAACGGGAAAGACATTACTACTAACCACAAATAGAAAAGCGCCCGCCAGTCCCCCATAAATAAATAGTGGAACGAGTTTGTTGTTCCCCGCGAGATCCTGCAGGACAAAACCAAATGCCCAGAGCCAGAGAATGTTGCCGAGCAGGTGAAACACGCCATCATGCATGAACATGTAGGTGAGAATGGTCCAGGGTCTGGACAACAGCTCATCTATTTTTGCGGGCAGGATAAACCAGTTGAATATATTAGCGTAAAAGGACTCTTTCCCCAATCCGGCGAGGAAATAAGTGACATAAATAAATTTGAAAATGCAGAAAGCCAGGACCAGGATCACAATCATCATCACGAGAGAGTTACCATCCTGCCCCAAAATCATTTTTTTCCTGTAACGATCCTCCTGTAGCACAGATTTTTTTTTATGAATGTACAAAAGGATTCTGAACAAATCACAGGCCAGACGGGGATCGAACCCTTAATAAAAGTTCTTCCTGTTGTTTTTATTCCAATAGAAAACCAACAGAAATCCAACCAGCGCTCCGCCAAGATGTGCCCAGTGTGCAACATTGTCTCCGGCCGAATTGTTTACCCCCAGCCATAATTCCATGGCAGCATAAATAATCACAAACCATTTGGCTTTGATGGGAAGAAAGAGGTAAACGTATATCAGGGTATTAGGAAAGAGGTAGCCAAATGCGGCCAGGCACCCGAATATTGCCCCGGAGGCCCCCACTGTGGCGGTATTTACCTTGAATCTTTCTGAAAAGAGCAGGGATTGCTGCTCGGCCAGCGGCAGGCTGTGAAATGCTGCCATTACATCCTTCATCTCAACGTACAGGACCCCGAGATGGAGGAAAGCGGCACCTAGTCCGCAGGCGATGTAAAAAATGAGGAAGCGTTTGCTTCCCCAGAGATTTTCGAGCATGCTGCCAAACATCCAGAGCGCCAGCATGTTAAAAATGATGTGAGTCAGACTCCCATGCATAAACATATGGGTGATGATCTGATGGGGACGAAAGTACACTGAATGCACATCGTGCAGAGCGAACAGGTTTTCCAGATCGAAGCTGGTACTGTTTGCAAAAATGCTCTGGGCAAAATATACCAGGAAATTAATTATTACCAGGTTCTTTATCACGGGTGGGACGGACTGAAAATTGCTCATCCGGAAATCTGCCATTCAATTCAGTTTAAGCGCGAAGATCGTAATGTTTAATCGAATAGCCGGAACCTTAACGATTATTTCAGCCTGAGTTGCACAACGTTCTCTATGTGAAGCGTGTGGGGGAACATGTCCACAGGTCTTACCCTGGTGACGACATATTTCTTGTCCAGCAGCTGCAGGTCCCTTGCCTGTGTAGCTGGATTACAACTTACATAAACCACGAGTGGGGCGGCCATGTCAAGTATGGTGTTGACCAGGGTTTCATGCATGCCAGCCCTTGGCGGATCGGTAATGATCACGTCCGCCTTTCCATGCTGTTTAAAGAAAGTATCGTTACAAATTTCGGCAACGTCGCCAGTGAAGAATTCGGCATGAGCAATGTTGTTCAGCTCCGCGTTTTCCCGGGCATCCTTTACCGCCTCGCCAATGAGTTCGACCCCGATGATTTTCCTTGCCTGTTTGCTAAGGAAAATGCCGATGCTGCCGGTGCCGCAGTACAGGTCATAGACGGTTTCATTGCCTGTCAGCTCTGCGAATTCGCGTGTGATCTGGTATAGCTTCTCGCCCTGGGAAGTATTGGTCTGAAAAAAGGATTTCGGCCCGATCTTGAAGCGGAAATCATCAAGGGTTTCGATCGCATACCCCGGGCCGGCATAAATAACGGGATCCAGGTCGTTGAGACTGTCGTTCTTCTTGGTATTGAGAGTATACAAGAGGGTGGTGATCGACGGAAATTGCTGAATGATGTGATCCAGCAGGGCGATTCTTTTGGGGAGATCCTCATGCCCAAAGACCATGTTCGCCATGATCTCTCCGGTACGGCAGATCCTCAGCTGCAGGGTCCTTAAGAACCCGTAATGTTCCCTGATATCGTAAAACGTGAAATTATTGGCCAGTCCGAAATCCCGCACTGCTAACCGGATGAGATTGGTAGGCTCTTCCTGGAGGTGGCATTGCTGAATGTTGACCACCTTGTCGAAGATGCCGCGTGCGTGAAACCCTGCTACATTCAACTGGGTGTTAATTTCAGGATCCTGGAGTTCGGAACGCAGAAGGTAGCGTTTGTTAGAAAAAGTGTATTCGAGTTTGTTGCGGTAGTGTGTTTGTGGAAAGGCGCCTTCGATGGGCTCAAAAGGCGGCAACGGTATCTTGCCTATCCTTTCGAGGTTGTCGCGTACCTGTTTCTGTTTGTATTCGAGTTGCTTGGGATAGGGGAGCATCTGCCACTGGCAACCGCCACAGACTCCAAAATGCTGACAAAAGGGTTTAATCCTGTCGGGGGAATAACTGTGAAAGAAGGCCACCCTTCCTTCGGCCCAGTCTTTTTTTGTTCTTCCCAGCCGCACGTCTACTACGTCGCCTGGAATGGCGTCTTCGATGAAGATCACCTTACCGTCGATCCTTGCCAGGGACCTGCCTTCGGCGGCGTAGTCTTCCACCAGCACTTTCTGCAGGATGATATTTTTCTTTTTCCGCACCCTGCAAAGTTAAGAGAAAGCCCCACTGAAAGCCGCCACACTGCCTTCCCGCCGGCCGGAATTAATACATGAAGCGCGAAGACTGTTGCGTCTCTGCGTTTGCGTGAAATCCAATTGAGATCCTAGTTCTTATTATTCTCTTCGTAGTTCTGTTCAGCTGCCTTGGCCTTATCAAAATCCAGCACCACTCCATTAATACAATACCTCAGGCCGGTAGGTGGAGGACCATCTTCAAAAACATGCCCCAGGTGCGACTTGCAGCGCCCGCACATGACCTCAGTGCGCTTCATGCCATGTGTATTATCGACTTCGTAAATGATACTGCCCTTCGACACCGGCTGGTAAAAACTCGGCCAGCCACAGCCGCTTTCAAACTTCGTGTCGCTGAGGAATAAGGCATTGCCGCAGACCGCGCAGTAATAAGTGCCGGGCTCTTCGGAAGTTTCAAACTTACTGCTAAACGGGCGCTCTGTACCTTTCATTCGGGCAATCTGGTAAACATCTTTCGGCAGCACTTTTTTCCACTCTTCATCACTAAGCGTCACCTGTGAACTGTCTGTTCTTGAATACACCGGGTTGGTGTCCTTCTTTTCGTTTTCAGCCATTTTATTCTGTTTTTTGTCCGATCCAATCGGGTTGTTATGGCATTGTTGCAACAACATCACCGTAAATACAAATATCAGACCTTTGAGTATGTTCATATAAATTACAATCCCAAATTTACGAACTAAGGACCGGCATGGATGCGGAGTGGCGGTCTGTTACCTGTATTTATTTGTTAAAGGAATTAACCCCCGCTATATTATATTTACGGCCCATAACCCAGGTTGTTAACTTGTTCAATGACTAGATAGTAGCGTATGTTTAATATCATTCTTTTCGGGCCGCCAGGGAGCGGAAAAGGCACACAATCAGAAAAGCTTATCGACCAGTACGAGCTGGTTCACCTGGCTACCGGCAATATCCTTAGGGAAGAGATCAATAATAAGACCGATCTGGGGATGAAGGCCAGGCAATTTATGGACAATGGCCAGCTGGTTCCCGATGCAGTGGTGATCGGCATGATTCGATCAGCTCTTCTGAACCACAAGGCTGCCAGGGGCTTTCTTTTTGACGGCTTTCCCAGAACCGTTGCCCAGTCTAAGGCCCTGGATGAACTGCTCGCCGAATACAAGTCCGAGATCAACGTCGTGCTTGCCCTCCAGGTTAGCCAGGACGAGCTGATCGCCCGTCTTCTCAACAGGGGAAAAACCTCCGGAAGATCGGATGATGTAAATGAAGACATCATCAGGGCAAGGATATTGGAGTACGAGAACAAGACCTCACCCGTGGCAGGGTATTACGAGCAGTTTGACAAGGTGGTGAAGATAAAAGGCGAAGGGGAGATCGACACTATCTTCGACGCCCTTACCGCAGCCATTGAGGCTAAAAGGCTTTGAATCAGAAAGAAAGGTGAAACAGAAACAGGAACAGGAACAGAAACAGGAGCAGAAACAGGAACAGGAATAGGAACAGAAACAGGAACAGAAACAGGAACAGGAACAGAAACAGAAACAGAAACAGGAACAGGAACAGGAACAGAAACAGAAAGAGAAACAGGAACAGGAACAGAAACAGGAACAGGAACTGGAACACAAAACTAAATTCAAGAGTTGGCAAGGCATCCTTCCTCTTTCTCCTTCTCTTTCTGCCCTCTTCCTGTTTCTCTTTCTGTTTCTGATTCCTTTACTTCCTTAAAACAGAATCTGCTTTTTCCAGCGCTTTGAATATCTTTTGTTTGACGGCTTCTACCTGATCTTCCTGCACCCTGAGGTATTTCACCCGGTTACCGGTTTCAGATTGCGCCGAATCCACACTGAATTTATCCATCCATTCATTCATTTTTTCTTCTGCGGCCCGAAGGTCGTCGTTGGTCCGTCGTAAAGAATCCAGGAAGAGTTTTGCTTTACCGGATGCTTTCTTATCAAATGAGTCTATTTTCCTGTTGATCTGTTGCTGGTAAGATTTGAGCTTGCCCATTTTCGCCATTGCTTCGTCATGACCCTCCATCACTGTATGAAACAAAGAATCTCCCAAAGTTTTAGGCTTTTCGGAAAATCCATCTTTTCTTTCGGAACCCGACTCCCCGCAGGAGAGAATAAACAAAGACAACACAGCGCAGACAAATAATTTTTGCATCTGATTAATTTATCGGTAAAAAAAGAAAGAATTGCAAAGATATAGTGGGGCTACTCCTTCTTGATAATTTCAATTAGCTATTTTCGTAACATCATTGTTCAGTGATGTAAATAGCAAAATATGGCGCTCCAGGATACTCAGGGTTATGTTAGATCGGAAATTCACAAATCAATTGCCACTATAGAATTTTATCATCCCCGCGGCAACTCTCTCTCTTCAGTTTTACTTGACCAGCTGGCAACGCAGATCCACAGCGCTGGTCAGAATCCGGCCACCACCGTGATCATTATCCGGGCCGGGGAAGGCAATGCCTTTTGCGGCGGAGCAGCATTCGACGAACTCTCCGCACTTACTACTGTTGAGGAAGGGGCTGAATTCTTTACAGGATTTGCGGATGTGATCAACGCCATCCGGCAATGCCCCAAATTAACGATAGGAAGGATACATGGCAAATGCGTTGGTGGTGGTGTTGGCATCGCCGCTGCTGTTGACTACGCCATCGCGCTCGATGGGGCCGACGTAAAACTCAGCGAACTCTCGCTGGGCTTCGGACCTTTTGTTATCGCTCCAGTACTTGAAAGGAAGATCGGACTTACGGCTTTTAGCCAGATGGCCATTGATGCGCATCATTGGCGTAATGCCGATTGGGCAAGAAGAAAAGGTTTGTATTGTGAATTGCACAATGAACTCCAGGGCCTTGATGAGGCCGTTGGCAGGCTGGCCGATCATCTTTCACATGCCAGTCCCGCGGCAATGCTGGAACTAAAAAAAATCCTATGGCAGGGCACCGACAACTGGGCGACACTCCTGCCCGAAAGAGCAGCTATCAGTGGTAAACTTGCGATTACGAGTTTTACAAAAGCAGCGCTGGCGAAGTTCAAGCTTAAGAGTTGAAGAGGTCGAGAAATTAAAAATTAAAAATGCTAAGCCAGAAAGAGGTCGACAACTCGTTACAACGTGGCACAATAAGATTTTTAACTTTTAACTTTTAATTTTTAATTTTCATTTTATATATTGAGTCCCCCGCAGGCACTAAGCACCTGGCCTGTTATATATGAGCTGAGGTCTGAGGCGAGAAACAAGGCTGTGTTGCCGACCTCTTCTCCTGTTCCAAAACGACCCATGGGAATTTTAGCAAGGAAGGCCTTGGCTACGTCTCCTTCTTTGAGGTAATTGGTCATGTCGGTATCGATGAATCCCGGAGCGATAGCATTACAACGAATATTTCTGCTTCCCAGCTCATGTGCCATGCTCTTGGTAAAACCAATGATGCCCGCCTTGCTGGCGGCGTAACTGGCCTGGCCGGCGTTTCCTCTCACTCCTATTATCGAACTCATGTTGATGATCGATCCCTTCCTTGCCTTCATCATCGGTTTGATCACCTGTTTAGTAATATTGAAAACACTCTTCAGGTTTATATCAATCACTTCATCCCATTGGGCCTCGGTCATTCGTAGCAGGAGGTTGTCTTTCGAGATACCCGCATTGTTCACACAGATATCTATATTTCCAAAATCCGTCATCACCTCATTTACAAAAGCTTCGCTCTCGGCAAAATCACCTGCATTGCTCCGGTAGGCCTTGCTTTTCACTCCAAGAGCATTTAACTTTTCCTGCAGGGCCTGAGCTTTTGGAGCGCTGGTCTCACTGACATAGGTAAATGCTATCCGGGCGCCGTGCTCGGCGAACTTCAGGGCGATGGCCTCACCGATGCCTCTTGCCCCTCCTGTTATGATAGCCACCCTGTTCTCCAGTAATTTCATAAGTATTATTTTTCTGCTGTTTCAGGAATGTCGTCGGCAAATTCCAATATCTCCTCAAGTACTGTGCGGTCATTGCTCAGCCTGGGTACCTTATGCTGTCCCCCCAGTTTTCCCTTGCTTTTCAACCAGTCGTTGAAAGTCCCTTTCCTCAATGACCTCAATCTCGGCATGCCCAGTGCAATGTCCTTGTATCGCTTTGCCTCATAGTCGCTGTTCACCGATTGCAGCGCCCTGTCGAGTTCAATCGTGAACGCCATAATATCTTCTGGTTCTTTTTCGAACTCAACAAGCCATTCATGCGTGCCATTGCCTTTATCACTGAAATATATCGGCGCGGCGGTGTAGTCGTTTACAATTGCCCCCGTCTTTTTGCAGGCAATGGAAATGGCCATGTCGGAATTGTCAATGATCACTTCTTCCCCAAACGCATTGATATAATGTTTCAACCGCCCGCTAACAATTATTTTGTATGGACGCAGTGAAGTAAACCTGACGGTGTCGCCCAACAGGTATCGCCATAAACCACCATTGGTGCTTATCACCAGCGCATAATTCTTTCCCAATTCAACTTTGTTCAGGCCGACGGTCTGCGGGTTTTCTTTGCCATATTCATGCACGGGCATGAACTCCATGAAAATGCCATGGTCAACAAAAAGTAACATGCCCTCGTCGCCGGGGTTCTCCTGCGCGGCGATGAAACCTTCGCTGGCATTATACATTTCGAGGTAGTTGATCTTTTTGCCAACCAGTTTTTGAAACTGATCTGCGTAGGGTTTGAATGAAACGCCGCCATGGATATATAGTTCGAGACTCGGCCATACCTCAGCGATGCAGGATTTGCCTGTGATCTCGAGTATGCGCTTGAAGAGTACGAGGGTCCAGGTGGGCACGCCTGAAATGGAAGTGACATTCTCCCTGATGGTGCTCTGCGCAAGTTTTTCAATTTTGTTCTCCCACTCATCCATCAGCGCAATGCTCAGCTCGGGCGTTTTTATCCAGCTGCCCCAGAAGGGTGTGTTCTGCAGAAGCACTGCGCTGAGATCGCCATAGTGTACTTCGTCATTCACCTGGTGCACGGTATGACTGCCACCAATGACCAGGCCCTTGCCTGTTAGCAGATCTGAATCCGGATGGTAACAATAATAAAGCGTAAGCACGTCTTTGGCTGCCTGGTAATGGCAGTCCTGCAGGCTTTCGTCGGTCACCGGTATGAATTTGCTTTTGTCACTCGTGGTGCCGCTGCTTTTAGCGAACCAGGAAACCGGCGTATTCCAGAGCACATTGGGCTCGCCGTCCATGATCCGTTGAATATATGGTTTAACGTCGGCATACTCGTGTATGGGCACGGTCTGCTTAAAAGCCTTGATGTTGAACAATCGAGAGAAATTGTATTTCTTTCCGAACTCGGTGTATTGGGCCGAGGTCACCAGGTCCTGCAGCACTTCACGCTGGGAGTCGTGAGGATGCGTTTTCCACGCTTCGATCCGCCAGAGCCTGAACCTGGCGAGTTGCGATATTGCTGGAGAAAGCAGTTTCACAATCCGCCCCTTGCCTCCTCGTGCAGGTAATCCTTTCTTTTGAGTTCAAAGTTCTTGCCGAGGTAGAGTCGCCGCACTTGTTCGTTGGCTGCAAGTTCTTCGGCTGTTCCATGCTGAAAGATCTTCCCTTCGATCAGCAGGTAAGCCCGGTCGCAGATGGAAAGGGTTTCATTGACATTATGATCGGTAATGAGGATGCCTATGTTTCTGAATTTGAGCCGGGCAACGACCGCCTGGATGTCTTCAACGGCAATAGGATCAACTCCGGCGAAGGGTTCGTCAAGTAAAATAAACTTGGGGTCAACGGCCAGCGCCCGGGCGATCTCGGTTCTCCTCCGTTCGCCACCGCTCAGTGAATCGCCATTATTCTTCCTTACATGATGAAGACGGAATTCATCAAGAAGTTCTTCCAGCTTGTGCAGGCGTTCCGACCTGGTGAGTTTAGTCATCTCCAGTACAGCAAGGAGATTGGCCTCAACACTGAGTGACCTGAATACCGATGCTTCCTGAGGCAGGTAACCAATTCCCTGTTGCGCCCTTTTATACATAGGCTGTCGGGTAATCTCATGCTGGTCAAGGAAAACCTTGCCCTGATCGGGCTTGATCAGACCAACTACCATGTAAAAGGTGGTGGTCTTGCCTGCCCCATTGGGTCCCAGCAATCCCACGATCTCCCCCTGCTTTACACTCACCGACACATTGTTTACTACGGTCCGGTTGCGGTACGACTTAATAAGCTGGCTGGTATGTATCTCGCTGATCAACTATATGGCTTTGAGCAAAAATACCGGAACAAATTGATTTATGAGTAGCCTGCAGTCCTTGTTTGCCATGCAGAAAAGCTACCCTATTTTTGCAGGCTATCAATCAGGACAGGTAAGATTCAGCAACTGTTCTTCAAATTTTAACTGTTCAAAGAAAATGAAAGTAATTGACCATATCAGGCAGGCCAAGAAAACCCTGATCTCCTTTGAAATCCTACCGCCCCTGAAAGGAAAGACAATTAACTCAATATACGAGCATCTTGACCCCCTGATGGAATTCAAGCCTTCCTTTATAAATGTCACCTACCACCGCAGCGAACACGTGTTTAAAAAGAAGATGGACGGCACCTTCGACAAGGTGGAAGTGCGGAAAAGACCTGGCACGGTGGGTATCTGCGCGGCCATTATGAACTATTATCATGTTGATGCTGTACCCCATCTGATCTGCGGTGGCTTTAACAAAAGGGAAACCGAAGACGCCCTGATCGACCTGAATTTTATCGGGGTCGACAATCTACTTGTGTTGCGCGGTGACGCGGCGAAAAATGAAACCCTTTTCGAACCCGAACCTGACGGTCACAGGTATGCGATAGACCTTCTCAAGCAGGTTGTCAACCTCAACAATGGGATCTACCAGGAAGAAGACATCAGGGATGGATTCAGGACACGGTTTTCTATCGGCGTTGCCGGCTACCCCGAAAAACACTTTGAGGCGCCGAATATCAACTCGGACATTCAGTATCTCAAGGCGAAGGTGGACGCGGGAGCTGAATATATCGTTACCCAGATGTTTTTCGACAATAAGAAATATTTCGACTTTGTTGCCAATTGCCGCGCCGCCGGAATCGACATTCCGATAATTCCCGGGCTGAAACCCATTACCAGTAAGCGTCAGCTGAGCGTATTACCGCGTACTTTCTTTGTCGACATTCCCGAAGACCTGAGCATAGAGATCATGAAATGTAAAGCCGATGTCGACGTGGAGAAGGTCGGTGGAGAATGGTTGCTGCAGCAATCACGTGAGCTGAAAGAATCCGGAGTACCGGCCTTGCATTATTACACCCTGGGAAAACCAAAGGTGATCTGGAATGTGGTCAAGGATTTGGTTTAAGGGACGGCAATGAGTTCAGCACCTTCCTGTTGATTTTCACCGGGTATTTTTTCTTCAGCTCGGCAATCCACGTGTTTTCTAAAACATCCTGGTAGTCGGTGATCACCGATCCACGGGCTTCGTTAAACTGTTTCCTCTCTTTATCGCGGTGCAACCGGATGATATAGGAAAAAGTAGCGGTATGATCCAGATCATTGACTACCGGCGCAGTCACCAGACCTTCCGTAAAATTGGTGCGTTCCACTACCGGCAGTTGACTGAGTTCAAATCGTCCTGAGTCAATCAGTATAGAATTGCCACTGGAGGCGGAGATCTGACCCCAGATGCCTGGGTCTGATTTGATAGTTTCCTGTAAAAATCCGACACTGTCTGGGTTAGGCGTGGTAATAATAAGCGCGTCGGCGCTTTGTTCCCACCAGTATTTGTCGGGATGCGTGTTATAAAAAGCAAGCTGGGACGCTGAGTCGGCTGAAGCAGGATCCCAGATCTTTTTCTGCATAATGTTGAACAGTAGGTTGCCGTCTTTGAATTCAGACAGTTGTTCCGCATAGTCGGAGTTATATTTCTCCATGTTGTTGCGGTAGAAATCGAGTACGGCAGAATCGTTGGCCAACTGTCCGCCGGTCATGTCCTTGCCCACCAGGTTGCGGATATGTTTTACCAGCTTAGATTGGGCAACGGCCATACGGTCGCTGTTTTCAACTTTCTCCTTCAGCAAGTCGCGGTATTCCCGCAGGGTGTTGTCGTCGATAACCGGTATCGCGTGCAGTCTTTTAAGTATGTGAAAACCGAAAGTGGTTTCAAATGGATGGGTAACCTGGCTGTCTTTGGCAAGTGAAAAAGCCATCTTTTCAAAATAGGGATCATAATCGCCCACTCCGAAATCCGGCAGTTGTCCCCCGGTTTTCCAGGATATATTATCATCACTATATTGTTCAACGAGTTGCCCGAAATTGGCTCCATTTGTTAATGCCTCGTAAACCGAGTCCGCCTTCCTCTTCATCTCCGATTTCGTGTGTCCGGGTACGTTAGGTCGTACGGCCAAAAGGATCTGGGCCACACTGATTTTTCCTACTGCCTTTCGTTGACCTTCATTTTTGAACAGGTGAAAGCCGGCCCTGGTTCTCAGAGGTGCCGATACTGATCCCGGTTTTGTTGTATAGGCGAGATTTTCAAGGTCATAAGGCAGTACGAAGCAGGTGATCCATCCGAGGTCGGGGCTGTTGTATTTCGAAGCCACTTCATTGAAGGCAGCGCCTGAGCTCAGGATGGCGTGAAGTGAATCAATGTTTTTTTTCCCTGCCTGTACAATGGAATCGGGTGCATCTACTGGAACCGGAATAAAGATATGCGAGAGATGTATGTCGACAAGACTTCTATCAAAGGCTTCGTCAATCATCATTTTCAGGCTGGCATCGTCTTTCATGAAACTCTCCGCCAGCTGTGTTTTAAAGGCATCCAGTTCTGCCACTTGTTCGGGAAGAGTGTCCATCCCGGCATCCAGAGCCGCCTGAACTTTCAGTTTGAATCGCAGGTAGAGGTCCAGGTATTCATGGTAAGAAAGTTTGCCACCGGCAGTGTCGCTGTTATTTTTATGGTATGCACTGAGAAACTGGTTTTTGGTCACCTTCTGTTTTCCATAACTGAAAACCACCTGCGCCGAAACAGGTGTGATTATAAAGGACGTCAGAAAGAGAAGGACCAGGATGCCCGGCCAGGGCTTATGAAAAAGCAATTGGGTTTGATTACAGTGATCCGGGCCAGTCGGCGAACACATGGGTATCAGGGTTTGTTTGTTTTGAGCTTTAATGATATCACCTCGTCAATCTGAAGGTAGCTGAGTTTTTTGGCGATGATCCTTTTGTCTTTGTCGAGCAGGTAGAGGAGGGGAGTCTGGTACACGTCATACAATTGCCGGAATCCGGGTCTGCCTTCTTTCTCTTCCAGTTTTTGTTTTGCTTCCTGCTGGTAAACATGTTTCCAGTCCCGAAGGTGATGGTCGTGAATAAATTGCAGCCACTCGGCTTTGGTGCCGTCAACCTTCACGGCATAGACCTGCACACCCTGTTTTTTCCATTTGGCTTTAAAGATCGAGTCCACCTTCGGTACCACTTCCTTGCAATGTGAGCAGTTGGGATCCCAGAAACAAATAACCACAAAATTCCCCTTCACGCCATAGAGTGGAAGGGCATGGTCAGCTGTGTCGGTCAGATCCAGTGGTGGGGCAGCCTGGCCGATCAGGTTGGCCATAAGACTATACGCCCTTTTGGTGGCGAAGTCGCGGTATTGTGCGGTAAAGAATTCGGCCTTGCCCGTGTTGATGTATTTCTCGAAGAGATGGACAAATACTGCGTCCTGGCCCATGTATTGCGGGTTGACGAACCTTTGTACGAACGAGACCATGAGATAGCGGTACATCTCGGGGGCGGTGCGTGACTGCAGGAGCATGTTATCGGTTTCCTTGATCAGGGAGTCCGGGTTAGGAGCAACAATATTCAGGAGATATTTGTCCAGTTTGGGTTCGAAGAAAGGCGTGCGCACCAGCCGGTCATCAGCAAACGATATACCATCCCAATAGTGTTCTTTATAAAAATGATAGACAAAGTTGGAATCGTATTTACCACCAGGTTGTTCTTTCGCTGATGGGGTCTTCGGCTCATTCATCGCGTTGAAAAGCGCGGAGAGAAAGGACGCTGAATCTTTTCTGATGGTACTGTCGCGGTATTTGTTCAGTTCATCAGTCAGCGACTTCACCCCGTAAGCGATGATTACGGAGTCCTGTTTGGTTTTGGCAGATGCATAACTCGCGTTTAGCGAATTGATCTTCCTGCCCGTGTTGCCTGCGAAAATGGAATACTGCTGGAATTGCGGGTTGTCGTCTGATCCTTCAAACTCAATACTTGCAGGCAATTCCGATGTGTCGGCCACTACACTGAATTGCTGGTCTTTATCGATAAGTAATTCGAAAAGGATTTGTTTTGAAGGGGATACGAGAAAGTAGATCCCGCCTGCCAGAGGTTTGGGGCCTTTGAAACGCCCTTCGGAATTGGCGTCAAGCATCACGGAATCCTGCAGCGCCCTGACCTTGCCATAATAATAACCGAGATAAAGGAATTGATTATGATAGGGTTTTACCCGCACAGAAATGTCGTAGCCCTGCTGCGCAATGAGTCGGGTGCCGCATAGAAACAGAATTAATGAACAGAACAGCTGTTTGATCATCGACCACAAATTTGAGAATCACATATCATACAAATATATGGGCGATTGCCCCTCAAGTATTTACTTTGCCGTATGCTTCTTGTATATTCCGAACAAATAACTTCACGCCTGGAATATATCCTTCAGTTTATTGGTGATCAGCTTTTTGACGAACCGGTAAAAATCACGACCAGTGTTGCCGATTACCTGGCCTCTCCCGGACCTAAAATAAACTATTCCCTGGTCGATCTTGTTGAAGATGAATTTTTGATACAACCAGTTGCACTGCTCTTTGAGGAGGGTATACATCCGCACCGCGTGGATTGTTTCGAACTGAATTATCACAAGGCGTTTTTTCAGACTTCCGGCGATCTGCATTTCGATCTATTCGCCGCATCATTTTATCTGCTTAGCCGTTACGAAGAATACCTGCCTCACGACAAGGACCTCTATGGCCGGTACGCGCACAGCAATTCTCTTGCCTTCCGTGAGAGCTTCCTGCATCAACCCCTGGTGAACATCTGGCTCCATGAGTTCAGGATCGCGCTGGAGGCAAAATTTCCCGGCATTGTCTTCCGGATGGAACAATTTGCCAATTTGGTCACTTACGACATTGACAACGCATATGCCTATCTGCACAAGGGTTTTAAAAGATCTGTCGGAGGGTTGGTTAAAGCGCTGTTCAGGGGTCAGTTCTCACAGGCACTGGAAAGATGGCGGGTTCTCACCGGAAAAATAAAGGACCCCTTTGATTGTTATGAATGGCTGGATGCCCTGCACCTCTATTGCCGTCTCAAGCCCTATTATTTTTTCCTGGTGGCCAAAACACCCGGGCGCTACGACAAAAATGTATCTACGGCATCGCGGAAGTTCAGGGAACTGGTAGAATACTATTGTTCTACCTACACCGTGGGCATTCATCCCTCATGGCAGAGTGGCGACGATAAATCCCTGCTAAAGGAAGAAAAGGAGTGGCTGGAAGTTGTGGGTGACAAAGCGGTGACGACCAGCCGGCAGCACTATCTTCGTTTATCCATCCCTGGTACTTTCCGCAACCTGGCAGAGATTGGCGTTCAGAAGGAATTTTCGATGGGATACGGTACGATCAACGGCTTCAGGGCCTCGGTTAGCTCGCCTTTCCGTTGGTACGACCTGGAAAGGGAGACATCCACTTCACTGATAATTTATCCTTTCTGTTTTATGGATGCGACTTCTTTTTACCGAAACAATAATTCACCGGAACAGGCATACCACGAGCTGATGCGCTTGTACGACATTGTGAAAAAGGTGAAAGGGATGATGATTACGATCTGGCATAACGACTTTCTTGGTACCGACAGGGCCAAGCAGGGCTGGCGTGAGATGTTTGAACTCTACATGAAGGAAACGGTTTACTGGGATGCATATTATGATGGACGATAGTTTTTCGTTTTCGGGCAAAGATGGAAAGCAGCTTTAAGGTGGCGTACATTAAGCAAACCCGGGACGACGGCAGGCGGACATGAACCCAGTGATTACAGTTCAGAAGTTTCGGCAGGTTCTCCGCCAGTATTTACCTTCCGCAAGGCCTGGTTGATCAAATAAACCCCATAAATAGTGACAGCACCACCGGCGATGATAAAGGTGGTCAGCCGTTCTCCAAATATCACCGCCCCCAGTACCACCGCAACTACCGGGTTGATATATGCGTAAACCGACATCTGTTCGACCGACAAACGTTGCAGCGCATAGAGGTAAGCGGCAAAACCGAATACTGAACCGAAGACCACCAGGTATGTTATCGCAGTCCACGCCTGCCAGGGAATGTCCGTGAGGGGGATTGCGATGCCGCTGGCATAGGACCCCGTAAGCAGTACAAGGCCACCCAGCAGCATCTGGAAACCCAGGCTGAAGTATGGGTTGAAGTCGCGGGCTTCTTTTTTTGTGAAGATGGTACCAAGTGCCCATATCCATGATGCCGTTACCGAGATAGAAATTCCAAAAAGAAAGGCGGGATTGAGAAAATCCGCCAGGTGTTCATAGAAGATGATACAGACGCCCGCGAAACCGAGTAGAAAACCCTTCAATGCAGCCACCGGAATACGTTCCCTGGACGTGAACAGACCGATGATCACCATCCAAAGCGGAAAGGTTGCGGCGATGATGGCACCCAGACCTGCGGAAATATACTTCACTCCCCAGGTGGTAAGGCCGTTGGTACCGACTATGTTCAACAAACACAGCACACCGATGATGTACCATTCCCTGCCTTTTGGCCATGGCATCTTCTTGCAGGTGAAGTATGTGACGTAAATGGCACCGGCCAGCAGCTGTCGAATCCCCGCAAGTTGAAGAGGTGGCATGAAGAACACACCTTGTCTTGAGGCAATCCAGGTGGTGCCCCAAAGAACGGATACAATGCCAAGACAGATCCATGCACGGGAAGGGAGACTGATTGAGGTGGGGATTACTGGCATGAGGAAGGTTAAAGGCCTAAAAGTAAAAGGCAACAGCAAAGATCAAAAACTAACAATTAAGAAGTGAGAAATTTGAAAGGTCTTGCCTTCCGCTCGTCAGATGGGATTGCATTGATCAATGTTTAAAATGTCTCATCCCCGTGATCACCATCGAGATGCCGTTGTCTTTTGAGAAAGCCAATGAATCCTTATCGCGGATGGAACCACCGGGCTGAATGATTGCCGTAATACCGGCTTCATGCGCCAGTCGAACGGAATCATCGAAAGGAAAAAATGCATCGGAAGCCAGTACCGCTCCCTTCAGATCGAATTTGAATTGCCTTGCCTTGTCCAGTGATTGTCGCAATGAATCAATACGGCTGGTCTGCCCGCAACCCTTGCCAACTAATTGGCGGTTTTTCACCAGGGCGATCGCATTTGACTTGAGGTGTTTGCAAACCAGGTTGGCAAATTCGAGATCCGCTCTTTCAGGCTCAGAACACTCCCGAGTGCCGCTATAGTCCCAGGTAATGTAATTTCCTTTATCCGAATCCTGCGTCAGCGTTCCATTAAGCACGCTTTTATACATGCGGCCTTGTGGTTTGAGAGATGCATTGTATTTCAATAGTATCCTGTTCTTTTTTGAACGAAGCAGATCCAGCGCAGCAGGTTCAAATTCCGGGGCCAGCAAGACCTCAAAGAATACGTCGTTGATGGCTTCGGCCATTGGTCCCGTGATGGATGCATTGCATATCAAAACACCGCCAAAGGCAGATTCGGGGTCTGCGGCCAGCGCTGCCTGCCAGGCTTCCAGCGGATCCTGTCGCAGCGCAACTCCACACACATTGGTATGTTTGATGATCGCGAATCCGGTTTCATCGAATTCTCCGATCAGCTGGATGGCCGCGTCAATATCAACCAAATTGTTATAGGATATCTCTTTGCCATTTAACTGTTCGAAAACTTCACTGGTATCCCCGTTGAAAACAGCTTTCTGATGGGGGTTTTCGCCGTACCGGAGTATGGATTCATGACCGCCGCGTATCAGTTCCATCGGCTGGTGGGGATTGAAGTAATTCGAAATGGCAATGTCGTATTGCGCGCAAATTGCGAAGGCCCGTGAAGCGAATCCTCTCCTTGTTTCACGACCTGTGATTCCACCTTTCTCTTCCAGCACTGCTGCCAGGTCGGAATACTGGGCGGGGGAGGCTACGATAAGCACATCCTGGTAGTTCTTTGCCGCAGCGCGGATCAGCGATACTCCTCCAATGTCTATCTTCTCGATCACTGATTGTTCTTCGCTGGTGGTTTTCAATGTTTCTTCAAAGGGATAAAGATCCACGATAACCAGGTCGATCTCCGGAATGCCATATTGCTGCATTTCCTTCAGATCGCTATCCAGGTTGCGGCGGCCCAATATGCCTCCGAATATATTAGGATGAAGGGTTTTTACTCTGCCCCCGAGGATGGAGGGGTAGGAAGTCAGATCTTCAACAGGTGTAACGGGGATGGATAGTTGCTCGATAAATTTTTGTGTGCCACCGGTGGAATACAATTTTACGCCAAGTTCGTGCAGTTTCGTTACGATGACATCCAGTCCATCCTTATAATAAACTGAGATCAATGCAGATCCGATCTTCCTGTCCATTCTTATTTTTCTGATTTGATGCCCGGATATATTCCGGAACACTGTTAAAAAGCTGCAAAACTACTGGAATTAAGGGGCATCCGCAGCTCAGCCTCTCATAGTTTTGAAATAAAAAAACAAATCGCCGAAACAAGCGCCAGCGGCAGAAAACGCTTGTCACGATGCAGCAGCCACAATGCCACCAGAGTGATTATTACATAAACAATTAAGACCTGATTGGCTGCCAGAGGAATATTTTGCAAGGTCGAGAAAGGCAGGCTGCCGGTGTATCCTATAATCCCGTTCATCCAGCTGATCAGCAGGCCCAGTATCTTCCCGATAAACTCTGCCAACCATGGAACTATGGAAGTCATGCAGAGCAGGATCTCGCCGCCGAGTATGACACTGGACAGCGGAACGGCGATGAAGTTGGTGAAAAGGAACATTAAGGGAAACTGGTGGAAATGATAGATGCTGATCGGTGTAGTGAGTAACTGGGCCGAAAGCGTGACTGCATTGAGTTTCCAGATGCCGTCAAGGATCTTCGATCGTGGCCTGACCAGTTGGTAAACAGGTTTGTTAAACAGGATGATACCCGCCAGAGCAGTGTATGACAATTGAAAACCAATATCCCAAAGCCAATATGGTTCGTACCAGAGCAAAACGAAAGCGGAGGCTGCCAGACTGTTGAGGACCGGGGATTTTCGATGCAGGATCTCACCGGTCACCAGGAAGCTGAACATCACCGCTGAGCGCAACACCGAGGGCGAGCCCCCGGCCATAATGCTGAATGCCCAAAGACAACCAAGGATCAACACTGCGCGACAAACTCTGCCTGTCAGCCCTTTGCCCAGACTCAGGGTTAGCCTTCTAAGCAGGGCATAGATCAGTCCAAGATGGAGCCCGGAGATCGCAATGATGTGCACTACTCCCGTCAACGAATAAGATTGAACGAGCATCTTATCCAGGTCACCCTTGTAGCCGATCAGCAGGGCTTCCGCCATACCAGCCTCCCTTTTGCCCGGTATATAAAAACGCAGGATGTTCAGCACTCGATTTCTTACCAGGTCAAGGATTTGGTTTAATTGCGAGGCCTGTCCCAAACCGGTTGTTCTGTATTCGCCGGGGCCCAGAAACACCTGGTAATGGATATGCCTCAATGCACAGTATTTTTTATAGTCGAAACTGCCGAGGCCGGGAGGGTTGGTGATCGGATCCAGCCTCCGCGTGACGAAGATCATCTCACCCTCATGGGGAAGATGGGATTTCGTCACCTTTATCAAATCGTCAGTAAGCGGTTTTCGAAAGTAGAGGAGGACCTTCAAAACCGGTGCCGGCAATTCCTTACCCGTATTTATTGCCAAAATAGAGGCTTCGGCTTTCCAGCTTGCCTTTTTCTCCACGGGCGTTTCATTTAACCGCAGCAGGTAGACCGATTGCTGCAACATGAGCATCATCAATTATTGAAATCGCTTGCCGTGGATCCTGTGCCGTTGTGATAAAAGAACCCAGACCAGCCACGAGCAATTGGATGGCAAGTCCCCTCGAGGTAGCCAATGCAAACTGATGCCGGAGCGACAGTCTTTTCGCAATCAGCAAAAAAACCATTGGTACACTTATCCATGTCCATTCTACCCAGGCAGGAGGCAGCAGATAATAGCCGCAGACAATGCCGGCAAGAAAAGGAAATAATAATCGCAGAAAAGGTGTGGCAATCCAGAATGGCATGGCGTTCCGGTCATAACGCAATCTATTTCAGCATAGCCAGGCAGAGCTGATGAGAAAACTACCGGAAGAAAGAAAAAAACCAGCCTTGCCATCAACCTATTTACTCAGGTACATGCTGCGGTCTTTGTACAACTGCCTGAAATAGGGATCCCGAAGGTCTTTGATAAACCGGATGGCCTCGCCTGTGCTTTTCATTTCCGGCCCCAGCTCCTTATTTACGCCAGGGAATTTGTTGAAGGAAAACACCGGCTCTTTGATCGCGAAACCCTTGAGCTTCTTCTCGAATTTGAAGTCGGTGAGCTTGTGATCACCTATCATGATTTTCGTGGCAATATTCAGGTAGGGGATCTGGTAGGCCTTGGCGATAAAAGGTGTGGTTCTTGAGGCCCTCGGATTAGCTTCGATCACGAAAACATTTCCATCCTTGATGGCAAACTGTATGTTGATGAGGCCCTTTATCTGCAGGGCCCTTGCGATTTTCTCGGCGTATTCTTCCATCGTATGCACGATCAACGGCGACAGGTTGAATTGGGGAAGCACTGCATTGCTGTCGCCACTATGTATCCCTGCAGGTTCGATATGTTCCATCACGCCCATGACGTGAAAATTCTCGCCGTCGAAGATGGCATCGATCTCGGCTTCCTGGCATCTGTCGAGAAAATGATCGATCAGGATCTTGTTACCGGGGATGTGTTTAAGCAGGCTGATCACCGCCTTTTCCACCTCGTCGTCATTGATCACGATCCGCATCCTTTGTCCGCCCAACACATAGCTGGGGCGAACGAGTACAGGATAACTGACCCTGTTTGCCACCCGGATGGCTTCGTCCACGGTGTATGCAGTGCCATAATTGGGATAGGGTATTTCAAGTTCTTTCAGCATGTCGCTGAATCTTCCCCTGTCTTCGGCGATGTCCATGCTGTCGAAGGAAGTGCCGATGATCCGGATCCCTTTGTTGTGCAGGTGTTCGGCCAGTTTGAGGGCGGTTTGCCCACCCAGCTGAACGATGACGCCTACCGGTTTCTCCAGCTCCACGATCTCCCAGAGATGTTCCCAATACACCGGTTCAAAGTAAAGTTTGTCGGCGATGTCGAAGTCCGTGGATACGGTTTCCGGATTGCAGTTCACCATGATGGCTTCATAACCGCATTCCTTTATCGCGAGTAATCCATGTACGCAGCAGTAGTCGAACTCAATGCCCTGGCCAATTCTGTTTGGGCCCGAGCCAAGTACAATGATCTTTTTCTTGTCGCTCACTATGCTCTCGTTGGCATGACCATTTTCGAAAGTGGAATAGAAATAGGGAGTCTTTGCCTCAAACTCGGCGGAGCAGGTGTCCACCATCTTGTATACCCTGGTGATGCCTGCTGCCTTACGTTTTTCATACAATGCCCGGTCGTTGCCGTCATTCATGATCCGGCAGATCTGTTCATCACTGAAACCCATTCTCTTCGCTTCCAGAAGCAGGTCGTTGGGTAAGGTGTCGAACCGGAAGTTGGCAATCTTTTTTTCCAGCGTACATATTTTTTGTATCTCATAGAGAAACCAACGGTCGATGCCATTGGTTGCCTTAGATATGGTGCCAACCGAAATCCCCGCCATGAGGGCGTCCTTGATTCGGAATATCCGGTCCCACTTGGGTACCTTGATGTACTCCAGGAGTTCTTCCACTTTCATCAGGCTCTTGCCGTAGTAGCCCAGACCAACGGCGTTGTTTTCGAGGCTCTGGCAGGCTTTCTGAACTGCTTCCGTGAAGCTTCTGCCGATGGCCATTACCTCTCCCACGCTTTTCATCTGCAGGCCGAGAGTGTCATTGGCGCCTTTAAATTTGTCGAAATTCCATCGCGGCATCTTAACGATCACGTAATCGAGGGCTGGCTCAAAATAAGCTGAGGTATTGCCGGTTATTTGGTTTTGTAGTTCATCAAGATTGAAACCGATGGCCAGCTTGGCGGCTATTTTCGCGATGGGATAACCCGTTGCCTTTGAGGCAAGCGCTGAAGAACGGCTCACCCTTGGATTGATTTCTATGGCGATGATCTCTTCGGTATCGGGATTAAGGGCAAACTGCACGTTGCAGCCGCCGGCGAAGTTGCCGAGGTCGCGCATCATCATGATGGCGGTGTTGCGCATAAGCTGATAGGCTGTGTCACTGAGGGTCATGGCGGGAGCCACGGTTATCGAATCGCCGGTGTGTACGCCCATGGGATCAAAATTCTCCACGGCACAGATGATCACCACGTTGTCAGCCGCGTCGCGGAGTAATTCGAGTTCGAATTCTTTCCATCCAAGCACCGCTTTTTCCACCAGTACTTCGTGAATGGGTGATGCCTGCAATCCCCTGTTCAGCGCTTCGTCAAGATCCTCCTTTCCATGCACAAAGCCTCCTCCGGTACCACCCAGTGTGAAGGAGGGACGGATGACAAGGGGAAAGCCGATTTGTTGCGCGAATTCCTTGCCTTCGAGATATGAGTTGGCGGTCTTTGCCTGGGCTACCGGTACGCCGAGCTGGATCATCCATTGCCGGAATTTCTCCCTGTCTTCAGCCTTGTCGATGGCTTTGATATCCACCCCGATCAGCTTCACTCCATATTTCTGCCAGATGCCGAGGTCTTCGGCCTCTTTGGCGAGGTTAAGGGCGGTCTGACCTCCCATGGTAGGAAGAACAGCGTCGATCTGGTTTTCTTCCAGGATCTCTTCCAGACTTTCGGCGGTGAGCGGTAAAAGGTAGACTCTGTCGGCCATCATCGGATCGGTCATGATGGTTGCCGGGTTGCTGTTAATGAGGATCACTTTTATGCCTTCTTCTCTTAAACTCCTGGCGGCCTGGGTTCCCGAATAATCAAATTCACAAGCCTGTCCGATGATGATTGGTCCCGACCCGATGATCAGTACGGATTTGATAGAGAGATCTTTTGGCATTTTTTTCCTCTTGTTTTTTAAAACAAATTGCGCAAAAGTAAAGGATTTTGCATTTCGCAGAGGAGAAAGTATGGGAGTGCCTGAAACAGGGAGGAGAAACAGGGAGGAGTGCGAAAAATTGCGATGAATTCGATGCAGGTCTACAACCGAAAGTCGGAACAATCACCAGGCACGCGCTCTTCGCTCTGTTTCTTTGCTCTGATTTGAATACTCTTAATTATGAAAAGCGGCGATTTCGATGTCATCGAGCGCCACACCCCCGGAGCGGAGGATTTTCTTGTGTTCAGCCAGCTGGCGTTTCTGTTCATCGCGGTTACGCACTTTGAACAACCATTTCTGCCGGGCCTCATCCCCTTTGACGAATCCAATAAATGTCCCCGCAGCAATCATCAGACTGAGCACCCATTTATTGTTGATTTGATTCATGACTGGTTTTTTAAAATTGGTACTTATATTGACAAATAATTACGTAAAAACGCTGTATCAAGATTGTAAAAATTCCTAAAGCAAACAAGGTACTTTTGCTCTTTAATCATTATTTAATCCTGCCTGCTGAAAACGAGCACCTGTTCAACATTTTCTATGCAAACCAACCCCCTGAAAAGGCTTTTTTACTTCATTTTCCTGGTATCCGCCACTATGGCTGCAGGGGCACAGAGCCAATACCCCCAGGGGTATTTCAGAAACCCGCTGGCGATACCCATGAACCTCGCCGGTAATTTCGGGGAACTTCGCCCAAACCATTACCACATGGGGATCGACATCAAAACCAACCAGCGGGAAAATCTCCCGGTTTATGCCGCAGCCGAAGGTTTCGTGTCCAGGATAAAAATTGAACCAGGCGGCTTCGGCCGGGCGATCTACATAACCCACCCCAATGGGTACACGACACTTTATGCCCACCTCAACGACTTTGCTCCGCGCATCGAGGCCTGGGTGAAGCAGAAGCAGTACGAAAAGCAGACCTGGAAGATCCAGCTTGACCTGCAGCCGAACCAGTTCCCGGTAAAAAAAGGTGAACAGATAGCATTCAGCGGCACCACAGGTGGCTCCCAGGCGCCTCATGTTCATTTTGAGATCCGCAGAACCGCCGACGATGTCAACCTCAACCCGTTGTTGTTTGGACTTCCCGTCCAGGATAACGTGAAACCCAGGATTCTCAGACTGGCCATCTATGATCGCACCCGGAGTATTTACGAACAGGCACCCAGGATCATTCCGGTGAAATTGACACCGAGAGGTTATGTAACCACACCGGCCGTGATCAGCCTGGGTTCCCCCCTGATCAGCGTCGCCCTCACCGCCTTCGACACCCATACAGGCTCCACCAACCTGAATGGCATCTACAAAGGGGTTCTGAAGGTCAACAATAAAGAAGAGGAAACCTTCCGCATGGACGACATCAGTTACAACGACACTCGCTACCTTAACGCGCATATCGATTACCGTTATAAAACCCTCAACGGTGCCTATCTCCAGCACTTTTCCGAACTGCCCGGCTATCTCAATTCAATCTATTCGAATGACACGACCCGCGGAGTGATCGACATCAGCGACAATGACCTGTATGACATTGAACTGGAAGTTTCGGACATTAAAGGAAACAGTTCCAAATTGCTGACCCATGTTCAATACGAGTACCAGCATCCACCTCCTGCTGCAATGGCGGGGAAAATGTTTTACCCACTGATGCTTGATGGCTTTGAATCGGAGACCTGTGAATTCTACATCGGCGAAAACTGCTTATACGACTCGGTACACGTCAATTACAAGGCTTTCAGTTCGCCAAATCCTGACGTGATCTCGGATGTGCATGCTATTGGCGCCTCATACATCCCCCTTCACGATTCCTTTATGGTGCGGCTACAGCCGCTCACCCTGATCTCGGAGCTGGATAAACAGTGGACCGTTATGCAATGGTTCAGCGGCACCCGTTCAAGCGCCCAGAAGGTGCAATGGCAGAACCAATGGGCCACGGCGAATTTCCGGGATTTCGGCAATTTTATGCTGGTGTTCGACACCATTCCGCCCGTCATCATTCCAATTGGTTTTAAGGATGGTGCCGATCTAACCAAGAGCCAGCGCATCATGTTCACCGTGAAAGAAAACCTGCCTGTAGTGCAGAATGTGCGTGCTGAACTGGATGGGAAATGGCTGAGGTTTACCAACGACAAAGGAAAGAATTTCATCTACAGCTTCGACGAAAAATGCCCACCGGGGAATCACGAACTGGTCATCACCGCGGAAGACGTGGCTGGCAACAAAGCCCGAAGCAGCTTTCATTTCACGAGATAGCCAGGTGCGAATTCAAACAAATGTTACCTCACCCACGGCAAACCGTCTTTCCATACTGTCGTTGGTGATCAATTCTCCATCTGCGTTCACGCTGCGGATCATCGTCTCAAAAACTATATTTCCCTGCCTCAGCCTGGTTTTTTGACCACGCCGGTAGAGCAGGCCATTGTATTCCTCAAGCAAGTGAGCAGGGTTAAGCGTTGCGATGGCGGAGGTCCTTCGCAGAATATGACCGTGAAGGCGCCGTGCAAGTTCAATCGGATCGAAGTCCCCGCTTTTTTCAAGCAGGAACGAGGTAGCGGGTTGACCCACCAGGGGGAAGGAGGTCTGGTTGACATTTAGTCCCGTGCCAATCACGGACCATACCGGTTGGCCTGCCCTGATCAGGTTCTCTATCAGTACGCCTCCTGTCTTTCTGTCATTGATGTAAATGTCATTAGGCCATTTGATCCTGGCGCCACTGATTCCGGCTTCCGCCACCAGATCAACACAGGCAAGCGCCACGGAAGAGGAGAGCACAAATGGATGATAATCAGCGCCAGTAAGGCTTATGACGGTGCTCATGGTGATATTACTGCCGGGATCCGACTCCCAGTTTTTTCCCATTTGACCCTTGCCCCTGGTCTGATTTATTGCCATTATGCAACTGCCTGCTTCTACCAGTCCTGACTGAAGTTTTGCCATGGCATAGTTGTTGGTACTTTCCACCTCGGAAAGCAGAATAAATGGCTTTCTGAGCCTATCATTGGGAAAGGTTTGTGAGAACAATATCCTACTTTTGATAATTCTGAAATGCGGGTGCCCGTAAATGCCCATTTCTATTCATCACAAAATGTTTTGATTATTGGAACAATTGTCAATTTTAAATACCCCGAGGACACGGCCAAGTGCAGGAAAATTAACCAAGAATTCAAAATTAATTAAATCCATTATCACCGCGATCCAGGAAAAAAAAGGAGAAAACATCATTTCACTGGATCTCCGCAAAATACCTGAAGCTGTTGCAGATTTTTTCATTGTTTGCGAAGCCAGCAGTAATACTCAGGTAAAGGCCATCGCGGACTACATTGAATTTTATACCAAACAGACTGTGAAGGATCAGCCCTATCACTCAGAGGGGCAACAATCCGGGCAATGGATCCTTTTGGATTATGTCAATGTAGTGGTACACATCATGCAGCCCGAAACAAGAAAATTTTATAAGCTGGAAGAAATGTGGAGCGACGCAGTAACAGAAGAGTTCAATGCCTGATGACCGCGCCGGCAAACCAGGCTAAACAGCTGACTCATATATCCTTTTATCACCAAATAAGCAGAGAGAAGAAGCTACATAAATTATGGCACAAGATGACCCAAGACAGAGCGAGAGAGGCTTTCCCAAACTAAGACCCAAGGACGACGGCAGCAATAAAAAGGGACCACGCTTTAACATTTACTGGATCTGGGCAATCATATTTGCCGTACTGGTGGGTTTCCAGTTTATTAATTCCATGAACCCTGACGCTAAGCCTCTGGCTTCCGAACAGGAGTTTCGCACCCGCATGCTCGAAACCGGCGATGTTGAAAAAGTCGTGATCGTAACCAACAAGAACATTGCAAGGGTTTATATCAAAAAAGACAGTTTACAGAAACCCTACTATCGGGACAAGATCAGTAAAAGCTTGATTCCTTCTTCAAAAGAAGACGGGCCACAGTTTGAATTTGCCATCACTTCGCCAGAAGAATTTGAAAAAAGATTAAACGCCAGCTTCGCCAAAGATCCTAACCTGGAAGTACCATACCAGATCATCACCGAAGGTGAATGGTTTGGCCACCTCCTGAACTTCCTGCTGCCCCTGATCGTGATCGTACTGATCTGGATCATGCTGATGCGCAAGATGGGCGGAGGCGCAGGCGGAGGAAGCGGCCCAGGCGGGATCTTTAATATCGGCAAATCCAGGGCTACCCTCTTCGACAAAGGCACAAAGGTAAATATCACCTTCTCTGATGTAGCCGGACTGGACGAAGCCAAGGTGGAAGTGATGGAAATTGTTGACTTCCTCAAGAATCCAAAAAAATACACTGCACTCGGCGGAAAGATCCCCAAAGGTGCGCTTCTTGTTGGTCCTCCCGGCACGGGTAAAACACTTCTTGCCAAGGCCATGGCCGGTGAAGCGCAGGTTCCTTTCTTTTCCATGTCGGGTTCAGACTTTGTAGAGCTGTTTGTAGGTGTGGGTGCCAGCCGTGTGCGTGACCTCTTCAAGCAGGCAAGGGAAAAATCGCCCTGTATCATCTTTATTGACGAAATAGACGCCATTGGCCGCGCCCGCGGAAAGAACGCCATCATGAGCAACGACGAAAGGGAAAGCACCCTCAACCAGCTGCTCGTGGAAATGGATGGTTTCAGCGGCGAAAGCGGAATCATCGTTCTGGCAGCAACCAACCGTCCCGACGTCCTCGATACGGCCCTGCTGCGTCCAGGAAGATTTGACCGCCAGATCTCCATCGACAAACCTGACCTGAAAGGTAGGGAACACATATTCAAGGTGCATCTCAAACCGATCAAGATCTCGACCAAGGTGGACATTCATAAACTGGCCGAACAAACTCCCGGCTTCGCCGGAGCTGACATCGCAAATATCTGTAATGAAGCGGCACTTATCGCGGCCCGTAAAGGGAAGGAATCAGTTGAAATGGAAGACTTCCAGGATGCTGTTGACCGTGTGATCGGAGGGTTGGAAAAAAAGAACAAGATCATTTCTCCCGAAGAAAAAAAGATCATCGCCTATCACGAAGCGGGCCATGCCATCTGCGGATGGTACCTCGAACATGCTTACCCGTTATTGAAAGTCACCATCGTCCCAAGGGGCGTGGCGGCACTCGGATATGCACAGTATACACCAAGGGAACAATATCTTTACGACACCGACCAGCTGATGGACCAGATCTGTATGACCCTTGGCGGACGGGCAAGTGAAGAGATCTTCTTTGGGAAAATATCAACCGGTGCCCAGAATGATCTCCAACAGATCACCAGGACAGCCTATTCTATGGTAACTGTCTACGGAATGAATGCCAAGGTGGGCAATGTGAGTTTCTATGATCCTTCGGCTGAGAATACTTTCACTAAGCCTTACTCTGAGGAAACTTCGAAAATCATCGATGAGGAAGTACGTAAACTGATTGACGACGCGTATGATAAAACAAAGGCTTTGCTGAGAGAGAAGAAAGACAAAGTGGAATTGCTTGCAGAACAGCTCTTGTTGAAGGAAGTATTGTTCCAAAGTGATGTAGAAAAACTTATTGGCAAGAGACCTTTCAAGGAAACAAAAACGCTTGACGTTGACGAAGACCCCGATCACCATTCAGAAAATGGGGCCATCAGCGAAGGGGTACCGCCATATGACAGCAGCCTCACCAATCTCCCGGCTACCTAGAAAAATGCACTGAAGATGCACGTATCAGCCTCCAAGGAAAATATATTAAAGAAAATAAGGAAGGCGTTGACCGAGTCAACGCCTCTTCCTTTTCCGGGCAGCGAGGGCACGTCCAGTGTATTTCAACCAAGTCAGCAGGAGCTTGAACTTGAATTCGCGGAACGGTTTTCTTCACTGCTTGGTAAATTTGTCTATTGTTCAGGCCCTGAAGAATTTGCCCTTCAAATCGAGGCGATCTCTATTCACCAGAGGTGGGAAAATATATACCTGCGGGAAGAGGCCCTTCTTCCTCTCCTGCCCGCCGCTTTAAAGAATAAACCCCGGTATAAGGACCTTGCTATGGCTGATGCTGCCATCACCAGCTGCGAGGCATTGATAGCCCGGACGGGCAGCATCATGATGACCTCCGCCCAGCAAAGTGGCCGCACGACAAGTGTTTACGCCGCTGTACATATCTGTATTGCATACAGCGATCAGCTCGTGTATGACGTGAAGGATGGACTGAAACTGATCAGGGAAAAACATGGTGGCCGACTACCCTCGCTGGTTACTTTCGCTACCGGACCAAGCAGAACGGCCGACATCGAAAAAACTTTAGTAGTTGGCGTCCACGGACCAAAGGAGGTCTATATATTTTTGATTGAAAGAAATTCCGGAACGGCCTGAACGTGTCAATACCTTAGCCATCATCAATTCATCCTGTGCACGAAAACAAAAAGGTTTATTTTCTTTCCGACTTTCACCTTGGGGCCCCGGATATCAAATCCAGCCGGCAGAGGGAAAAACTGATTGTGGATTTTCTCACAGAAATCGCACCGGGTGCATCCACGATCTTCATAGTAGGAGACCTTTTTGATTTCTGGTATGAATACCGGCAGGTTGTTCCAAAAGGCTACACCCGCATCCTCGGCAAGCTGGCCGAACTGACAGACGCTGGCATCGCCATCCATTTTTTTGTGGGCAACCACGACATGTGGATGCGTCATTATTTTGAGGAAGAACTTAATATCCCTGTTTATTTTGAACCCAGGGAATTTGAATTCGGCGGAAAAAGCTTCCTGATAGGCCATGGGGACGGACTTGGCCCCGGCGACCATGGATATAAAATGCTAAAAAAAGTTTTTCGCAGCCCTTTCTCTCAATGGCTTTTCGGCATCCTGCCACCCGCAATAGGGATGGGGCTTGCACATTATTCCAGCCGCAAGAGCCGCCATGCCACTGGCTCTCACGATGAGGTATTTCTTGGAGAAGACAAGGAGTGGCTGATTATCTATTGCAAAGAATTGCTTCAGTCAAAACATTATGATTTCCTGATCTTCGGCCATCGTCACCTTCCGATTGACTTCCCGATCAATAACAGCCGTTATATCAATCTGGGAGACTGGATCAGGTATTTTTCATATGCCGTCTTCGACGGACAACAACTGACCCTGAAGTCCCGTTATCCTGACCTAGACTTCAAGATCGTCCGGAAATGAGATACCTCTTGTTTTTTGTTGTTGCTTTCTTATCCCTTGCCAATCAGGCAAACTGCCAGGAGGACAGCCTGTTCCACTTCCGGAAAAGCTACCGGCAACAAATAACCGATTTTAACGTCGACAATATCGGTAACCTCTACCTGCTCTTACAAAACGGCCAGTTAAAAAAGATAAACCCCAACGGCGATTCGGTTGCAGTGTACAATAATGTGCGCCGTTTTGGACAGCCTTATTCTCTGGACGTATCTAACCCGCTTAAGGTCCTGCTCTATTTCAAGGATTTCGGCACGGTGGTGATACTCGACAGGCTACTCAACAGCAGGTCGGTGCTGGATCTCCGCGCCCAGCATTTACTTCAGGTAAATGCCATCGGACAGTCATACGACAACAATATCTGGATCTTCGACGGCCTGGAAAACAAGCTGAAGAAAATCGGAGATGATGGTAAGCTGCTCGACCAGACTACCGACCTCAGGCAGGTTTTCGATTCCACCCCTTCACCGCAATTTATCCTCGACCAGGATCAGTCGGTTTACCTCTACGACTCCCTGATGGGCGTGTATGTATTCGACTATTACGGTGGTTTCAAAAACCGGATACCCTTCACGGGCTGGACCGATTTCAGGGTGATCAACAAATCACTGTTTGGCCGCGACCCGAACTTTCTTTACCGCTACGACCTCGGCAGTCTCGACCTACAGCAAATGGCCATACCATCTTTTATGAAAGGGTCCGAAAAACTAGTGATAGTGCAAGGCATGGTTTATGTGCTGAGGAATGGTGAGCTGAAGCTGTTTAGCTATCCCTGATCCGTCTGTCTGAAACAATTAACTTTACCCCGATGATCGCGCGCCTTTTCGATTATACATTTCTTGGAAACACGCTGGGCACTTACTTCCTGATCGTGGGCATTATCATGCTGGCGTTCTCGGTGAAAAGATTCATGTCCCGGCATATTGCAGGACTGGTATTCGGCCTGGTAAGGAGGGTTGCCTACGGCGTCGATAAAAAAAGTTTTGTTGACCTTGTGGTGATACCGCTCGAACAGTTTCTGCTGATTCTGATCACGATCATCACGCTGGATAAACTTCACTTTCCCGACCTCCTGAATGTATATGTATTCAAGGTCAGGCTTCAAAGGATAATTGATGTGGTGGCGATAGTGATACTTATCGTGACTCTCATCACACTATTGCTGCGCATCATCGAATTTGTTGCGATCATTCTCGAAGAGAAATCGCAGAACAGTGGCAAGGCCAGTGAGAATCAGCTCATACTTTTCTTCAAGGATTTTTTCAAGGCAATGCTGGTTATCCTTGGGATATTGATGGCACTTAAGTTTGCGTTCGACTTTAAAATAACGAGCCTGATCACGGGCCTCAGTCTTGCCGGCGCAGCTATAGCATTGGCAACGAGAGAGAGTATTGAAAACCTGATTGCATCATTCATTATTTTTTTCGACAAGCCTTTCACCGCGGGCGACATGATCAAGGTGCACAACATCCAGGGTACCGTTGAAAAGATCGGCCTGAGAAGCACGAGACTTCGCACCACACAGAAGACCTACGTGACGGTGCCCAACAAGCAAATGGTGGACAGCATCATGGATAATATCACCCTGCAAACACAGCGCAGGGCCTTTGTTCAGCTGGAACTGCATTCCGAAACCACGCACGACATGATCCATCTTTTGACTGGCAGGATTGGAGAATTGATGCAGCTGAATCCCCGGATCGAGAACCATACCGTTTTCCTTGCGGACATTGTGAAAGGCGCATACCTTGTTACCGTTGAATACTTCACAGCAACAATTCCCGCGACCGACTTTAATGAATTAAGGCAGGTGGTAAATCTTTCTATTATTGAAATGATGGAGGAACTGGGAGTGCGGCTCGCGAATAAGGATGGGAGTGAAGTAAAAGTTTAAGCCCCTATATCGATGCTTTAATCTCCAGTATAAACGCTTTCACTTTTTGCAATGACTGAATCATTTCGAAGCGTTCCTGTGATTTTTTATTGTTACGAAGAAAATCCTTTGCTCCTTCAATGGTCAACTTTCTTCGCCGGAGCAGATCGTAAATGAGTTGCAGGTTTTTTATGTCAACAGGCCGGAAATGCCGGTCACCCTTCCTGTTTTTGCGTGGCTTGATTATGTCGAACTCAGACTCCCAGAATCGTAGTAGGGAAGCATTCACTTTGAACATCTGGGATACTTCACCAATTGAATAATACTGTTTAGAGAATAATTGTTCGTCGTCGGGGATGCAAACAAGATCCGCTTCGGCGGCGAATGTTTTCTGCGATTTACGGCCACGGCCGGAGGGCTTGCTGACTATGACGGAACCAGGCTGATCCCGCGGTTGGATCACTACTGCTGAATGGTTTGTGAGAGCGGCAGCGCGACTGTCTTCAACACCCACCGGTGGCGCCTCGGACGCAGCGATTTCTGCCGGAGAAAAATCGAAGGTTATCTGCGAAAAAGTCTTCGTCATATATCAAAGAGTTTTAAAGAAATTCACCGCAAAAAGTCAGCTAAAACAGAAAAATTATGGAGTAAATATACGTACTCTTAAATAAGGTTATAAGGCTTAATTTTCTTACTTTTACAGATACTCTCATTTCCTATAAATCAACGGATTATCCGCGCAAATATGAATGAAGCTACTCAGGAAACCTTAGCCCCGACGGCATCCGGATATGGTGCCGATAGTATACAGGTTTTAGAAGGCTTGGAGGCGGTTCGGAAACGGCCCGCCATGTACATTGGCGACATTGGTGAAAAAGGTCTTCATCATCTCGTTTACGAGGTGGTGGACAACTCCATTGACGAGGCCCTGGCGGGTTATTGCTCAAGGATCGACGTGACCATTCATGAAGACAATTCCGTATCGGTGGATGATGACGGCCGCGGGATACCCACAGGCATCACCACTAAAGAAAAAAAGAGCGCGCTGGAAATCGTAATGACCGTACTACACGCGGGGGGTAAATTCGACAAGAACACTTATAAAGTGTCCGGCGGTTTGCACGGTGTCGGCGTCAGTTGCGTCAACGCACTGAGCAGCCGCCTGCACGTTACAGTCTCCCGCGATGGAAGCGTATTCGAACAACAATACCATACCGGTATACCCGAATATCCGGTTCGCGAGATCGGTAAAAGTGATCGCACCGGAACACTCGTACATTTTTGGCCCGACTCCAGCATTTTTATTACACTTGAATACAAGAAAGACATTCTTGAAGGAAGACTAAGGGAACTGTCGTATCTCAACAAGGGAATCACCATCCAACTCACCGACCTGCGGGAAAAAGATGAGGAGGGAAAGCCTTACGAAAAAACTTTTTACAGCCAGGGTGGTATCGTTGAATTTGTGGATATGCTCGACAAGAACGCGGGCAGAACATCCATCCTTCCCAAGGTGATCTATGTGGAAGGAAGGGATGAGGCCAGCAATGTGATGGTTGAGGTTGCACTGAGTTACAACGACGGATATAGCGAACACATCTACTCCTACGTCAATAACATCAATACTATCGAGGGAGGCACCCATGTATCCGGTTTCCGAAGAGCACTCACCAGGGTATTCAAAAGCTATGGTGACAAACAGGGACTCTTCGAAAGAGCAAAGGTGGAAATTGAAGGAGACGACTTCAGGGAGGGGCTCAGCAGCATCATCTCGGTAAAGGTGCCCGAACCCCAGTTCGAAGGACAGACCAAAACCAAGCTGGGCAACAGCGAGGTGATGGGTGTGGTCGATTCAACGGTATCCAAGGTGCTGATAGAATATCTGGAGGAAAACCCGAGGGAAGCCAAGAACATCATCCAGAAAGTGATCCTTGCTGCGCAAGCGAGAGCAGCGGCGCGGAAAGCCAGGGAGTTGGTCCAGCGCAAAAGCGTACTGAGCGGGGGTGGACTTCCGGGTAAACTGGCGGACTGCTCCGAAAGAGACCCGGAAAAATGTGAACTATACCTGGTGGAAGGTGATTCCGCCGGGGGAACCGCCAAACAAGGCCGCGACCGAAGCTTCCAGGCCATCCTGCCATTAAGAGGTAAAATCCTCAATGTGGAGAAGGCCATGGAGCATAAAATCTACGAAAACGAGGAAATCCGGAACATGTACACCGCCCTCGGTGTTACAGTAGGCACCCCGGATGACCCTAAGGCGCTGAATATCAATAAACTTAGATATCATAAGCTGATCATCATGACCGATGCGGACGTGGATGGCAGTCATATTGCAACACTTATCCTGACTTTCATCTACAGGTACATGAATGAACTGGTAGAACAAGGATATGTTTACATCGCCCAACCTCCTCTATACCTGGTGAAGAAAGGCAATAATCAGGGATATGCCTGGACGGAAGAGCAGCGTAAAAACCTGATGATCAAGTTCGGCCAGGGTAAAGAGGATTCAGTTAATATACAGAGATACAAGGGATTAGGCGAGATGAACAGTGAACAACTATGGGAAACGACGATGAATCCGGCCACCAGGACCCTTAAACAGGTGAGCATCGACAGTGCCGCAGAAGCGGATCGGGTGTTTAGCATGTTGATGGGTGATGAAGTAGCCCCCAGGAGGGAATTTATTGAGTCGCATGCGAAATATGCGAAACTTGATATCTAAAGAGTTAAAATTAAATATATTGGATACTGGTATTCAATAATTCCTATCTTTAAAAACATGGATTCAGGCTGAAAAGCTCGTTCCGTCATTAAAAACAAATAAAAAAACACAGTTATGCCCGAAGTAACGCTAACAGCCTATAACGTCAAGACCAAAGAAAAAAATGTTCCAATGAAAGATGCAGTAATTACCAAGACTGCAAAAGGTGCCTACATGGCGCAGGGAAATGATGGGAAAGGAAACAAGCTGACCACGCTTCTGGGAGAAGCTAAGGCGCTTGATGCCATCAAAGCTGGAATTGCCAAACAAGGCTGGTAGTCTTCATAAAAGGTCTGAGCTGTTCATCTCTTAAGGGATGAACAGCTTTTTTTTGAGAACACCTGAACCAAATACCTGCTCCCGGGCCACTTCTTATGATTTTGTTTCCGACGGATCCACTTGCCGGAACAGATTTTGCCATGAGGACCCAATGGTTCTGAAGATATCTGGTGGTTTACGTGTGCTCTGGCTTTTCTTGCTTTGTCTGCCGGCCTTTTCCGCACTTGCCCAAAATGAAGAACCTCCCTACTTCCTAAACGGCCAGGCGTACTCAGAAAGCTGCAATTGTTACACCCTCACTCCAGACGCAGACAATGTATCGGGTTCGGTGTGGAATGTTAACAAGATCAACCTCAATCAATCATTCGATTTTAAGTTTAAGATCAACCTGGGCTGCAACGATGACCAGGGCGCGGATGGCATTGCCTTCGTCTTACAAAACCTGAGTACCAATCTCGGCACAACTGGAGGAGGTATGGGCTACCTGAATATTACCCCTTCCGTGGGCATCGCCATTGACACCTGGCAAAACCCGAATTTCGCGGACCCTCCCGAAGACCATATCACCATTCACACCAATGGAGATATCGATCACCACGGCGAACAGGCTGGACTGACGGCTACCGCCCTTCCCGATGGAGGAAATATTGAAGACTGTAAGTTCCACGCCTTCCGGGTAACCTGGGATGCATCAACGCGCGTACTGAAGGCGGAAATAGACGGCGTAACAAGGGTGCAGACCACCATCAACATCGTTGATGATATTTTTGGCGGTGATCCCATGGTCTTTTGGGGGTTCACAGGAGGTACAGGCGTTGGAAGCAACAGGCAACGTATATGCACCGCACTGGATCCGCACTTCTACTTTCCAAAGGACCAGATTTCCTGTTATCCCGAACCCTTCAGATTCCTGGACAGCTCCCTGTCCTTCAGCCCGATCGACAAATGGCATTGGGATTTTGGAGATGGCACCACCGCCGACATCGCCCACCCACCGCCACATGTGTTTCCCGCACCCGGAGAATATGAAGTAAAATTGTCGATCCATGGTACCAATGGCTGCCAGTCCGACACCCTTGCCAAAAAAATTATCGCAGGCTCACAACCCCTCGCTGGATTCAGGTACTCGCCTGCCCTCATGTGCGACACGCTACCGGTAAGTTTTTTTGACTCATCGAAAGTTGAATTCGGAACCATCACCACTTGGAACTGGACAATTGAAGGCGATTCCCATTCTACGCGGGATCCGGGATTGATTCATTTTAAGAATAACCGAAGGGTGAGCCTTACGGTAGGCACCCAGGAAGGATGCATCTCTGATCTATTATCTAAGGTGATACCGGTTACTCCGGCGGATATCCTGGACCTCGAATTTCAGGCGGCCTGTGTAAATGCACCTGTTGCTTTCCAGGCGATCAATAAAGACAGCTCCCTGCAGGTGGTCCAATGGTTATGGGACTTCGGTGAGGGAGAAGGCGAAGGGCAGGACAAGGAAACATTTAGTTTTGACAAGGAAGGCGTCCACCCGGTGAAATTGACAGGCATCCTTTCGAATGGTTGCGCCACGGAGGAAATCGTCAGGAAAGTTCAGATGAGCAAACCCGCACTGTCTGCGGGTAACGACACAATCGCTGCCCCCGGCCAGCCTGTACAGCTGTCGGCAAGTGGCGCAGTCGATTACACCTGGTCGCCAGTTGCAGGACTTGATGACCCCGCCAGCCAGAATCCCGTGGCCACCAATGGCAGTGATGTCAGTTATGTGCTAAATGGTACGGATGAAAATGGATGCACCGGCTCCGACACTGTCAACATCAGGATATATAAAGGCCCCGACATCTATGTGCCTTCGGCCTTTACACCAAACGGCGACGGCAAGAACGACAAATTCACTTTCGTCGCAGCAGGGATCAGTAGTATTGAGTTATTCCAGGTATACAATCGCTATGGACAGCTGGTCTACACCTCATCAGATTTACAACCGGGTTGGGATGGCAGGATGAACGGAACCCTTCAACCTGGCGGCACCTATGTTTGGATGGTTCGTGGCAGGGACTTCCATGGACAGCCACATTTCAAAAAAGGAACGGTCACGCTTATACGCTGATCAATACTGCCTGGCCAGATGGGTGCGACCGCCAAAGTATTTCTGAACAGGATCAGGAATTCTTATTCCTTCCTTTTCCTGGTTATTCTCCAGTAATGCGGCAAGGATCCTTGGCAATGCGAGAGAACTGCCGTTCAGGGTGTGCAAAAGTTGCGTCTTGCCACTTGCTCCCTTATACCTTATTTTCATACGGTTGGTTTGGAAGGATTCAAAATTGGAAACAGAACTTACCTCCAGCCACTTTTCCTGGGCGGCGCTGAACACTTCGAAGTCATAGGTGAGGGCCGAAGTAAAACCCATGTCGCCTCCGCACAGGCGGAGGATGCGATAAGGAAGCCCCAGAGATCCGATCAGTCCTTCAACATGAGACACCATCTCCTCGAGGGCGTCATAACTCGTCTCAGGCGTGGTGAACTGTACCACTTCCACCTTGTCGAACTGATGCAGGCGGTTCAGCCCCCGGACATCTTTCCCGTAACTTCCTGCCTCACGTCTGAAGCAGGGAGTGTAGGCCGTAAGTTTCAATGGCAGGTCACTTTCTTTCACAATTTCATTACGATAGATATTGGTGAGCGGAACCTCGGCGGTGGGAATCAGAAAAAAATTGTCGACGGTGGCATGATACATCTGACCTTCCTTATCGGGCAGCTGGCCTGTGCCGAATGCGGAGTCTTCATTCACCATGTAGGGCGGCTGGTATTCCACATAGCCAGCAGAACTGTTATAGTCGAGAAAATACTGAATCAGAGAACGCTGGAGTTTGGCTCCCTGGCCTGTGTAAAAAGGAAAGCCACTGCCGGTAACCTTATTGCCCAGTTCAAAGTCGATAAGCCGGTATTGTTTGGCAAGATCCCAATGCGGCACGGCTCCGTCCGGAAGCTTAGGAACTTGTCCGCCGGAACGCACAACCACATTGTCTTCGGGTGATTTGCCCTCGGGAACCGCATCTGCTGGCAGGTTAGGCAGGATGACCACCAGATTTTCCAGCAATGTTTCCGTTTGATTTAATTTTTCTTTGAGCGGTTTTTGGGCGGCGTTCAGTTCTTCCACCTCCAGTTTCCTTGCCGCGGCTTCTTCCCTCAGGCCCCTGGCCATCAGTGCACCGATCTCTTTTGACAGCGCATTTGCGCGCGACTGGAGGCCTTCGGCTTCCTGTTGAATTTTTTTTCTTTCGTCATCTGTTGAAATGATCTGATCCACGATCGACAGATCCCTGAAATTCTTCCTGGCCAGTTTTTTTTTCACCTCGTCCGGATCCTTTCGGATCATGCTGATCTGTAACATGCAAAAAATATTGAAAAGCAAAGATAGGAAGCCGGGGTAGAAGGAATTTGACAGCGCTTATCTTTGTGGAATGCGTATTCAGGATGATTTGCAAACGAGGTGGTGGGATTTGGAAGGCAGGCTCCTTGAAAGATTTGGCAAGAAACCCGATCTTGAGGCCATTTTGTTTCTGATCGGGATCCAGGAATATGGGGTGTTGAAAGAAAAATATACCAAGGAACAGAAGCAGGACCTGATGCATGTCGCTATCTGTTCTTTATTTGCACAAAGCGGATACTACGAGGTCGATGGGGTGGATGAAGAAGGCTGGCCACATTTCCGGCAGTTAAAGGAACTGCCCGTCATGAATATGATCGAACAGGAGAGTTTTATCAAAGACCACGTGCTCCTCTATTTTGAAACTCATGATTTTTGAACAGGACGGTAATTAAAAAAACCAGATATTTATTCATCTTGCAACTTTTAAACTTTCCAGCATGACTTTTCCGGAGAAATTGAAATACACAAAGGACCACGAATGGGTACGTCTTGAAGGAGACACAGCCGTTATCGGCATCACCGAATTTGCACAAAGGGAATTAGGTGATATTGTGTATGTAGAAATTGAAACAGTCGGAAAGGCACTGGCCGCCGGCTCGGTATTCGGCACAGTAGAGGCGGTGAAGACGGTCTCTGACCTCTTTCTTCCCATAGCGGGAACAATAACCGAACTCAATCCTGCACTGGCCGCAACTCCGGAACTGGTAAATAGCGACCCTTACGGCGAAGGATGGATGGTCAGACTAAAGGTGGACAACCTGGCCGATGTGGAAGAGCTGCTTGATGCCTCTGCGTATAGCAATGTTGCGGGTGAATAAATCCGTCAAATCCTGGCCTTCGTATATTAATGACAGATTACCCTAACCAAATTTTCATATCTTGAGCAGCATCGGGTAATATCTTGGGTAACACAAATACATATAGTGAGAGCGAGCTGGTGTCGTTGCTGAAAAGCAGGGATGATAAGGCTTTTGGTTATCTGTACGACAACTATTCGGGATCCCTGCTTACGATAGTTTCCCAAATCGTTAACGACATGGAGCTGGCAAATGACGTACTCCAGGAAGTGTTCATCAATATATGGAGGAAGATAGAATCCTATGATGCAACAAAGGGGCGGCTGTTCACCTGGATGCTTAACATCGCACGTAATGCATCGATAGACACATTGAGATCGAAAAGTTATCAGAATAGTCAGAAGAACCAGTCGATCTCGGACACCACAGAGTTCTCTTCATCTCCTGGTAAAGCGAATCAGGACATAGATATAATCGGGTTTAAAAAAGTGATGGAGCGACTAAAAAAAGAACACCGGGTGCTTATCGATCTGGCCTATTTCAAGGGTTACACACATGAAGAAATATCGGAAATTGAAAATATACCACTGGGGACAGTAAAAACCCGGATCAGGAATGCACTGTTACAACTAAGAGAATATTTGAAGTGAACATTCAGGAATACATATCAAGTGGAATAATAGAGAGCTATATACTGGGTCTCGCTACTGATTCGGAAAGGCAGGAGTTTGAGCGGATGTGTGCTCTCCACCCCGAACTGGTGCAGGCGAGGGATGCTTTCGAAATAACGCTTGAGGAGTATGCCATGATGAATCAGACCCAGCCTTCAAAGAATCTGAAAAGCAAAATCTTCGCCTCGATCGATATGCAATCCGACCAGGAGCGTTTCAGTACGGAGAGTGGCAAAGCAGATGAACTGGTAATGAATGACCCCCCTGAGACGTTCGTCAAACGCCCATCTGCAGTGGTTTCAATGGGTTGGGCCCGCTTCCTTGCCGCCGCGTCGGTGATACTACTGCTTTGCAGCGTTGCGCTTAATTTTTATTACTTCAGGAAATACATGGATTATAACACCCGGTATCAGGCCCTCGTGCAAAGTCAATCCGAGCTTGCCAGCAACAACCAGGTGCTTCAGGCGAAAATGGCAGAATATGAAAATACACTGAACCTGATGAAGGATCCCCGAATGCTGGTAGTGAGAATGCCATCCATACCAAAGGGCCCGGATTCGGGAAGTATGACAACCGTTTACTGGGATAGCCTTTCCAAAGATGTTTATCTCAGTGTCAGTCACCTGCCGGACCCTTCAGAAACCCAGCAATATCAGCTCTGGGCTTTGCTTGATGGCAAACCTATTGACGCGGGTGTTATCGAACTCAGAAATGGGGTTGCCCTGGTAAAAATGAAAAATATTTCAAAGGCGGATGCATTCGCCATCACACTGGAGAAGAAAGGCGGAAGCCCGACTCCAAACCTGAAGCAGCTTTATGTGATGGGCAAGGTTTAAATTCTTGTTACACCTGCAGCCCGGAATTATCAACTCGGATTTTTGAATTATCTTACCGCTTTATGCGGGCCCTGATTACAAGATTTTTCTCCAATGCGGTAATTCCTGTTATCTGGACAGTCATTCTAATAATCCTCCTTTGTTTGCCGGGCTCCATGGTTCCGGGAACTGGTATTTTTTCAATTGAACATCTCGACAAGGTCGTACATGTAATCCTCTTCGGAACCAATGTGGTTTTCTGGGGATGGTACTATGTCAACAGGTCCAATCCGCAAAATCAAAGCAGGGTATTCCTTTCTGCCGGTTTAATCACAATCGTACTGGGTATCTTACTGGAATTCGTTCAATTGTACTTCATCCCCAACCGTTCGTTCGACGGTTATGATATCGTGGCCGATGCCGTTGGTGCTGTGGGAGGCACTTTTTGGCTTTTTAAAGAAAATTCTTAGAAACTGTGCAGCATATCACTAAATCCGGTGGTCTCATATATGCGACCCTTCGGAAAACGACCAACCAAAATCATCATAAGCATAAAAATAGCCCCTGTAGAAACAGGGGCTGTAACCAAAACTAACTGCTTATGAGAAAATTTAATATTCTTTTGAACTGCCTTCTTTTATTGCTTACTGTGAAGGTATTTATATAAACGCAAATCGGGTGCCATTAGTGCTTTACACTATGTTAAACCCGGCGTCTTATAAAAATACAAAAATCCCCACAACATTTCATACCACAAAAGTAGCATCTTGTAGAAATCTTTTCCCTATAATGGGGTGATTTCTCAGAATCTTAACACGGCTTTTACTGCTGCTTTTAAACTGACCTTCCGGTAAGAGAAGAGAGAAGGTCAGTTCTGTTTAGCCAACTTTTCTGAATTCTCCGCAAACTGAAGTGCATCTATAAACTCTTGTATATCACCGTTTAATACACTATCAAGGTTGTAAACGGTCAACCCGATCCGGTGGTCCGTTATCCTGCCCTGCGGGAAATTATAGGTCCTTATCTTGGCGCTCCGGTCGCCACTGCTAACCAGGCTTTTGCGATGTCTGGAGATCTCCTCCTCCTGTTTTCTCACTTGCTCTTCGTAAAGACGGGTGCGAAGCATCTGCATAGCCTTTTCGCGGTTACCCAGCTGGGATCGCTCAGTTTGGCAAACTACCACCGTGCCGGTGGGTAGATGGGTAAGCATCACCTTTGTTTCCACCTTGTTCACGTTCTGGCCTCCCGCGCCCCCACTACGGGCTGTCTCCATTTTCACGTCCGCCGGGTTGAGCTCAAAGTCCACCTCTTCAGCTTCGGGCATCACGGCCACCGTCGCCGCCGAAGTGTGCACCCTTCCACTGGTTTCCGTGTCAGGCACCCGCTGGACGCGGTGCACCCCACTCTCAAATTTAAGGATGCCGTACACTTCATCCCCCGTCACCTCCAGCTGCACTTCCTTATACCCACCAACAGTGCCCTCACTTTCGCTTAGAATGGCCGTTTTCCAACCCCTTTTCTCACAGTATTTGAGGTACATCCGCAAGAGGTCGCCGGCAAACAGGCTGGCCTCATCACCACCTGTTCCTGCCCGGATCTCAATGATCGCGTTCTTATCATCCTGGGGATCCTTGGGTATCAGCAATTGCCTGATCTCGCTTTCCATCTCTTCCTTTCTGGCCTCTAGTGCAGGAGTTTCCTCTTTGGCGAGGTCCCTCATTTCCGTATCATCTCCGTTTAGCGCTTCACGGTAAAAAACGACATCGTCGAGAATTTTTTTATAATCGGCATAAGCATTTACGATCTTTTCCAGGCTCCGGTATTCCTTGCTCGTCTCCGTAAACTTTCTATTGTCGTTGACAATCTCGGGATTGGTCAGGGCCATACCAAGGTCATCAAAGCGGGCTTTTATGGCCTCTAATTTATCTAGCATAGATTGATTTACTTTTGGTCAGATCGGGAGCGCAAAGTTAATTGATTCATCAATCATGGGTTACAGGAAATTCAGTGCCGACCGGATTTTTACAGGCCAGGAATTCAGCAGACAAGATCAGGTATTGGTAATCGAAGATGACGGAACCATTGCAGATCTTGTCGATCGGGATCGGGCTGGAGAAGGCGTCCAACACCTCGATGGCGTACTCAGTCCGGGATTTGTAAACTGTCATTGCCACCTTGAATTATCCCATCTCAAAGGGGTGATCCCGGACGGGCAGGGCATGGTGTCCTTCTTGGTATCGGTTATGGGTAACCGAAATATTGATTCCGGTTTTGTACAAACTGCCATTCAGCTCGCTGAGGAGGAAATGGTGGTGTCGGGCATAGTTGCGGTGGGCGACATATGCAACACTGCCGACACCTTACCACAAAAGAAAAAGAGGAATCTTTACTATCATCATTTTGTAGAAGCCCTGGGCTTCACCGGCAGTACCGCGCCCGCCCGCTTTCAACAGGCTATGGAAGTGCACCATGCGTTCAACGAACTGGACCCCGGAAAAACATCTGTGGTGCCGCATGCCCCATATTCGGTATCAAAAGAATTGTTTGGCCTGATTGACGCGCTGGATCCGCAGGCATTGCTCAGCATACACAACCAGGAGTCGGCGGCGGAAGAAGAGTTCTTCGGTAGCGGTGGCGGCGAGATGCACAAACTTTTTTCAGCGATCGGAGTCAACACAGCAAACTTTATCGCCCCGGGAAAATCCAGCCTTCAATATTATCTGCCCATGATCAGGAGGACACACAAACTGCTGCTCGTGCACAATGTTACCACTGCCGAGGACGACCTGAAATGGATTGGCGAACGCAGACATCAATTACCGGAATTGTCCTGGTGTCTTTGTCCCAATGCGAATATTTATATCAACGGTATTATGCCTGACGTGGCCCTGTTTCGTCGAAGTGGGCTCAACCTTGTGGTGGGCACCGACAGCCTGGCTTCAAATTATGCATTGGACATGATGTCTGAGCTGAAAACGATCCATGCCTATTTTCCTGAAGTCCCGCTGCAGGAAATGTTGCAATGGGTAACCTTCAATGGCGCCAGGGCATTGGGCATTGAAGGCCGGTATGGAAGTTTTGAAAAGGGAAAAAACCCTGGATTGGTTCTCATCAGGGGAGCGAAGGGCAGGGATATTTCGGAAGCTTATTCGGTGAGAGTGAATTGAGCACCGGACCCGCTTTTTTCTTGATAAAAAAGCGGGGCAAAAAATCAAGGCTCACATTGGAAAGACTAAAAATCGCATCTCCGGGCTGAAGAAAAACAAGTCACAACATTAGAATAAATCCGGGCACCAGTAGGACTTACGCGCAAAGAATATATCCGAACCACAGTAACATCTGTTTTTCTTCCTCGCCCGCCGGGCCTTTGCGAAGGCAGGCGACGCCCTTCGATGTGATTTTCTAAACGTCTTTCCAATGTATGCTCCGACTTTGGCCTCGTTATTTGGAAGCCCTTCATTTTTGATTTTTCATTTTTAATTTTTTCACCCCAGTACTTCCTCCAACACAGGCAGGGTTTTTAATTTGCCAAAATCCTGGATATGCAATGCATAGAAAGTTTCATAGGCATGCAGTAATACCCTGCGGGTTTCCTGGTTCAGCCTGATCTGTGCCAGCTCAGCAGGTTGCATCACCTTCAGTAATTGTGAAGTCACTTCGCTGTATTCTCCTTCAAGAAAATAAGGATGTGTGGGTCTGGCACCCACGAACTCGCCCTCCTGCAGGTCGATAATATTCAGGTTCTCTGAATATTTATCCGAAAACCGGAAGCCATAAAACCCGCTAAGATGAAGTGCGAAGTACAAGGGGAAATTTGCAACCACCGCATCGGAGGATTGATCAAGATGAGCGAGGGCGTCTTCGACAAAGTTGAACAATTCGGGATTGGATTCGGGTTGCTTGACTGTGCGGTGCAGGAGTTCGATCATGAAGAGGGCCACCGCGTTTTTGAATACGTTGAAGAACAAGTGCTGGTAAAGCTTTGCCCATTTGAATTCACGTATGCGCTGAAGGTTCTTCAGGTCATTTTGATAAACTACAAGATCCAGGATCGCCGCCGGCTGGAAAAGATTGGCCTTGCCGCTGCCCCTTTTTGAGGAAATGCGGACGCCATTAACGATGTAAGAGTGCAAACCAAAGAGTTCGGTATAGATGGAAACGATAAGGCTGGTCTCTCCATACTTCACCGTTTTAAGAACTATGCCCCTGGTTTTATGATTCATTTGCGGCAACGCTGCCCGTTGATCTGTTCAAAGTTAACCTTTAGGAAAGGAAATAAAGTTCGCCGGGACAGGCAAAATAAGTTTCTTTGCGGCGATCTCATTCTTCAGCCAAAATCCATAATCAGTCATGTGGGAAAGTATTGCTGTATTTGTTCTCAGGTTCCGGATACCCTTGCTCGCCATCGTTCTTGCATTGACTGTTTTCATGGGCTACCATGCTTCGAAGGTTGAGATGAGTTATGAATTCGCCAGGGCCATACCCACTGATAACCCAAAATTCCAGGCGTACCAGGATTTCAGACAAAGATTCGGCGACGATGGCAACCTGCTGGTGATTGGATTTCAGACTTCCGATTTTTTTAAGGCAAACCTGTTTAACGATTACGCGACATTGATCGACCACCTCAAGTCGACGCAGGCGGTTGAAAGTGTATTGAGTGTGCCCGGGGCCACCAACCTGCTGAAGGACACCAGCAGTGAATCGCTCAGGGCAATGTCGGTATTCCCGAGGCCGCCGGTGTCACAGGAGGCGCTCGACAGCGCCAGAAAAGTTTTCTTGAACCTGAAGTTCTACCAGGGTTTGCTTTACAACGATTCAAGTCATGCCTGGCTCGCCGGCGTCAGCGTAAATAAGGCTGTGATGAATTCCAAAGCGAGGAACAAGGTGGTAGCATCCATCGTGGAGCAGGCGGAAATATTTGGAAAAAAACATGACCTGGACATGCATTACAGCGGATTACCACTAATCAGGACCAACCTCGCTACCCGGGTAGCGGACGAGATGAAATGGTTCCTCCTGGGATCAGTGTTGCTGTCGGCGGTGATATTATTTATCTTCTTCAGAAGTCTCAGCGCGACCCTGCTTTCTTTACTGGTCGTGATCATCGGTGTAGTATGGAGCCTGGGCACCATGCATCTGTTCGGCTTCAGGATCACCTTACTCAATGCTCTTATCCCCCCACTGATTGTTGTGATTGGCATTCCCAATTGTATTTATTTCCTCAACAAATACCACAGCGCCTACAGGGATACCAGCAAGGGGCAATTAATGCCTTCTGCCAACATCAAACACCAATCGCTGATTGCCATGATCTCGGGCATGGGCATCGTCACCCTCTTCTGCAACATCGCCGCAGCCATTGGCTTCGCTGTTTTTGCCTTGACGAAGAGTGCCATCCTCAAAGAATTTGGAATAGTTGCCGGGATAAATATTTTCGCCCTCTTCTTCATTTCCCTGGTCATCATACCAGGCGCGCTAAGCTATTTGCCTGCACCAAAAGCCAGGCATACCAAATACCTCGATAACAAATGGCTGCTTAAGCTGCTCGATCGTCTTGAACGCTGGGCGATACACCACAAAACCACCACTTACACTACCACGATAGTGGTTTTGCTATTTTCCATCGTTGGCATTTTGCGGTTGAAGTCAGAAGGATTTATCGTCGATGATCTGCCAAAAACCGACAAGATCTATACCGACCTGAAATTCTTCGAAAGGAATTTCAAGGGCGTGATGCCATTGGAAATAATCGTAGACACCAAAAGAAAGAATGGACTTCGAAGTAATCCAATGAAGACTTTTGCAAAGATCGATAGTCTGGCCGCCTATCTCGGCGCCAAACCGGAGATGAACCGGCCCCTGTCCATTGTGGAAGGAATGAAGTTCGCACGTCAGGCCTACTATGATGGCGACAGCACCAACTATGGGCTACCCAATTCTTTCGACATCGCATTCCTTTCGCAGTACCTGGGCAGCAAGGGTCAGGATACTGGAAGAAGCCAGAACAGTTTTACGAAACTGGTCAGGAGTTTTATGGACAGCACCAGGCAAATGGCAAGGATCAGCACCAGCATGGCCGACATCGGAAGCAAAAGGCTGCAGGCGATGCTTGGCGAGATCGACAGCACCAGCCGAACTATTTTTGACACAGCTTCCTATCGTGTAGTGCTCACCGGTAGCAGCGTCACCTTTCTTGAAGGAACGGCATTTATCATCAATGGTTTGAAGGAAAGCATACTCTGGGCCTTCCTGCTGATCGCGTTGTGCATGCTCTATCTCTTCCGCTCGTTCCGCATCCTGTTGTGCTCACTGATCCCTAACGTGATACCATTGATAATCACCGCGGGGGTAATGGGCTGGGCCGGTGTGAGGATCAAACCTTCAACTGTACTGGTGTTCTCGGTAGCGCTGGGCATCGCGATAGACATCACCATTCGTTTCCTGGTGAATTACAAACAGGAGTCGAAGGCGAACAAACATGGTGGAACTGCCGTAGTGATCAGTACCATTCATAAAACAGGTATCAGCATAATTTATACCTCACTTGTGTTGATCGCAGGCTTCGTAATCTTCTGTTTCAGCGGCTTTGGGGGCACCCAGGCGCTGGGTTGGCTGACCTCGCTCACACTCGTTATGGCTACGATTACTAACCTGGTATTTCTGCCGTCAATACTGATCTCTACAAATAGAAAAAAATATGACAAGCTGTTGTCGAAGGCTAGGCGCCTACAAGGCCGAACGGAATTAGTGTTTGCCATGCCGGCTCAGGTTCATCATCAGCAACCCGGTAAATAGCAAGACGGCCACAAAAAGCAGGATTTGGTTGATATAAGGAACCTGGTTGTCGAATATGCCCGCAACACCCTGTATCATCAAAAGCAATTCAGTGAGTATAACGCCCACAACAAATGCCACCGTTCCCCAGAGCAGGCGGGTGCTGACGTGCAGATATTTACGCCCGATAATGTATGCAATAATAAATAGCGTGATTACACCCAGCAGAACCAGGTGCAGATAGCCAATAACGATAGGCCGGAAGCCAAACGAAAGATCGCTGAGGGAAGGAATAGTTGACCCTGTTTGCAATAGTAGTTTAAGACTTAGGGCTATAGCAGACAGGATCAATATACGCAAGGCTGCCGAACCCATTTTTGATTTAATGGACGGAGCCTGTATTTTGATTAACCGCAGGAGCCATACCCATCCTGCCAGTTGGGCGAGTGCTGCGAGTACCACAAGGACATAGACCCAGAATGGTATGGGTAGCCACAATGCCGATAAAAAAAATGCAGGGATACAAGCCAGGGCAAAGGACCAGAATATTTTTTTATGCGTTGCCTGCAGCGCGGGATGGTCAATTATCCAACTGGTGAACAAACCCATACAGGCAAAGAAAAACCAGCCGTTGTACTGGAAATGCAGGTAAAAGTAAATCGAAGCGAGATAGCTATGCTGTTGGACATTTCCCGTTGCCATCATGAAGGCGAGCGCAAATGTGCCGAGAGAAGAAATGGCATTGAACAGGAGTGCCGCCCTGAACCATCGATGACTGATACTTTGTGCTTTCAGTCGGTTCAGATCTTTCCAGAAATATATCGCGAAAATATAATTGGATAGAATGGAGAGTAGTGAGAATCCCGTTGAAAATATTCCATACCCTTCAAATGGAAAGGACAGTAGCATGCCGTAAGCGGTAGCCAGGTTGAAAAACAGGATCCATCTGTATCTATTGAACACAGTTTCCCCAAGTTCCTGCGAAAGGAAGGCGACCATAAGAGTCATGAGCACCATGGTTATCCAGCCGGCGAATGCGAAATGTGAGTGAGCATGCATCAGGGATTTCTGATCGATCAATGGAAGGGGGAAGACGATCTTATACCTCAGGATCATTCCAATGGCCGCTACAACCAGTAAATTGAACAATGAAACTTTCAACCAGCGTGCCGTGGGGGTTGGCATAATAAATTTTTACGGGCGAACTTTTTGGTAACTACCCGTGCAAAGTAAGTTGGGGGTCGTCGCGTTCTGTATGATCTGAATCATAGTCGACAAAGACCTTTCCCTTTTCAATATGAAGCTTACCTTTTTCCTGTAATATCATAATGGTACGGATAACCGTTTCAACGCGCAGGCCTGTCATGCTCGCGATCTGCTGGCGCGTGAGCGTGATCCTGTTGGTCAGTAGACAGATGTTGCTGTGCTTTTTCCTGAAATAGTTGAGAAGTGCAGCGATGGTATGTTCAGGGTTATGGTCAGCCAATTCTTTAAGAATAAACAATCTGAACCGCAGGCGTTGCGCCATTAGCCTGGTGAAGGAAAGAAGTATGGCGGGACTTTCGGCGATCAATTGTTGAAAACTGGAACGGCATAGTCTTAATACCAGGCAATCCGTATCTGCAATGGCAGTGGCCGCATAGGGTTCATTATCGAAAAGGGTCAGTTCTCCAAGGCTTTCTCCGGCGATAATAACTTCCTGCAAAAATTCTTTTCCGTTGTCATTGATGTTTATCCACCGGACCTTCCCACTCACGAGTTGATAGTAAAAGTTACCCATGACACCTTCCCTAAACAGGGCATCTCCTGCACTGAGCTTTTTGTATGCTGCTCCCCAGGCGAGGAGGATATCGGTATCGATCATCATAACTCAAATTTGTATTCTCGCAATTCTTCCGAATGCAAGCGCTGACTAGCTTGTAAATAATCAGGTAAATAATCAGGAAAAGAATTGCGCAAGATCTCAGGAAACCTTCAGGGCTGACACAGAAGCATAGTGTTTTATGATCCAACGCATAAACGAAGATAGGCTTTTGGGATAATCTTGTGAATTAATCATTCAGTATCAAATCAATTGCGATGAAATCGTTACTCGTTGTTCTATCGATCGGGATTTTTATTGGCTCATGCGGATCAGGCTCGGAAAATAAAACGGCGTCTGATGCCGGGGGGTCGGCTAGCAATGACAATGCCAATGCTAACCCATCCTATGATCCCAACCGGGGAGAAGGAAAATTTACAAAAGTGGAACTAAGCCCAACTCTTGATCAGCCAAAGGCTGCGCAGGGAGAAAAAGTCTATGATGTCAAATGCAGCAGTTGTCACAAAACAACAGACGAGAAATTGGTTGGCCCCGGTTGGAAGGGTGTAACAAGCCGGCACTCCGCAGAATGGATCATGAACTTTGTCACAAATACCGATGCCATGATCGATAAGGATCCAAAGGTGCTGGCTATGCTGGAAATATGTCTTGTTCGAATGCCGAATCAGAATATCAATGATGATGACGCGAGAGCCTTATACGAGTTCATGAGAAAGGTTGACGGAGTTAAATAATCCGAACCACGAAACCCATTTTGAGCGAAGGTTCATATCCACATAAGAGTAAAATCAATATTTGAAAATGAGAAACTTTCAACCCAAACCCATCGCTTTTTTAATTGTCGCCGCGGTTTTATTCGCGGCTTGCAAGCCAAACAACGCGTCCAACGCGGTTAGTTCTGACGCCGCATCACGGGCCTATGTTGCGCCTGGAAAGTATGATGAACTATACAACTTTGTTTCCGGAGGGTTCAGTGGGCAGATGAGCGTATATGGCCTGCCAAGTGGCAGACTGCTGAGGGTAGTTCCAATTTTTTCGGTGGATCCGGAGAAAGGGTATGGCTACAGTGAAGAAACAAAACCAATGCTCAATACATCTCATGGGTTTGTTCCCTGGGACGACCAGCACCATTTGGATATGTCCCAGACCAATGGAGAAATTGACGGACGCTGGATTTTCGCGAATGCCAATAATACACCCCGGGTGGCAAGGGTCAACCTGAACACCTTCCGTACGTCAGAGATACTGGAAATACCAAACAGCGCGGGTAACCATTCGTCCCCCTTTATTACGGAAAATACAGAGTACGTTGTTGCCGGTACCCGGTTCAGCGTACCCCCCGACAATGCCAATGGGGATGTGCCAATCAATTCATACAAACAAAATTTCAAGGGATCGATCACATTCATCAGTGTAGATAAAAATACTGGCGGGATGAAAATTGCTTTCCAGTTGAGAACCCCGGGCATCAATTTCGATCTCAGTCATGCAGGCAAGGGAAAGTCACACGGATGGTTCTTTTTTAGCTGCTACAACACAGAACAGGCCAATACCTTGCTTGAAGTGAATGCATCACAACGCGATAAGGATTTTATTATGGCTGTCAACTGGAAAAAAGCAGAAGAGTACCTTAAAGCGGGGAAGGGTAAAAAGGAAAAGGTGCAGTATGCCCACAATGTTTATGATGAGAAAACACATACGGCCAAATCGGAGATGCTGACGGAGATTACAGTGCTGGATGTGGAGGATCTCGTCGATATAGTATATTTTATTCCCTGTCCAAAATCGCCACATGGCTGCGACGTTGATCCGACCGGTGAATACATTGTCGGAAGCGGCAAGCTGGCGGCACTTATCCCGGTTTTCAGCTTCGATAAAATACAGAAGGCCATTGCAGGCAAAGACTATATCGGAGACTATGAAGGAATCCCGGTGATAAAGTATGAGTCTGCCTTACATGGCGAAGTGAAGAAACCTGGCCTCGGCCCTCTACATACTGAATTTGATGGAAGGGGCAATGCTATTACCACCATGTTTGTCTCTTCTGAGATCGTGCGGTGGAACATCAAGGACCTGAGGGTCATTGACAGGCAGCCAACCTTCTATTCACCTGGCCATCTTTGTATCCCCGGAGGCGACACGAAGAAGCCGAATGGCAAGTATGTAATTGTTTACAATAAAATTACGAAAGACCGATTTCTGCCCACAGGCCCTGAACTTTCACAGAGCGCCCAACTTTTTGATATTACTGGCGACAAGATGAAATTGCTTCTGGACTATCCTACCATCGGCGAAGCACACTACGCCCAGGCAGTTGCCGCCGATGTTATCAAGAACAATTCTCTGAAGTTTTTTAAGATCGAGGAAAACGCGCATCCCTTTGCAGCCAAAGGTGAAGCGGCGACGAAAGTGGTCAGAAAAGGCAATAGAGTTGATGTGTCGATGACCGCCATCCGTTCTCATCTCACCCCCGATAATATTGAGGGGGTTCGAGTGGGTGATGAAGTGTATTTCCATGTGACCAATCTCGAGCAGGATTGGGACGTTCCTCATGGCTTTGCCATAAAAGGCGCATTAAATGGTGAACTATTAATCATGCCAGGGGAAACCCAAACGCTCAAATGGGTACCAAATAGTGTGGGAATATTTCCATTCTATTGTACAGATTTTTGCAGCGCCCTTCACCAGGAGATGTCCGGATATATCAGGATTTCGCCAGCGGGTAGTGCAGTGCCACTATTATTCAGTACGGGTAAGAACTTGCCCGCATCCGACAGTTCTTCAACGAAATAATTGTCTTAAAGCGGATATCCGGATCACAAGGGCGCAACAGTATTGAAGTTAAAGGGAAACTCTATTCCTGACCTGGAACAGAAGATATTTTATGAAATACAAATTAAAAAACAGTACCCGCTTGCTTCTGGTCGTCTCCGCGATTGCATTGGTGTTTGTATTAATCAGTCCCATATGGCGCATCGAGCTTACCGCACCACAATATCCCGAGGGGCTGGCCCTGACGATACACGCAAAGGGACTCCAGGGGAATGTGGACATCATCAATGGGCTCAATCATTACATTGGAATGAAGACTTTGCACAATGCGGACTTCATTGAATTCAAGGTACTTCCCTATTTTATCCTGTTCTTTGTAATCTTACTGTTATTGGTAGCCGTCTTAAACAAACGGCCCTGGTTATATACGATCTTCTTTTTGTTTCTGGCATTTGGTATTATTGCGATGGTGGATTTTTGGCGATGGGAGTACCAGTATGGGCATGAACTGGATCCTGCGGCCGCCATCATTGTTCCGGGAATGGCCTACCAGCCTCCACTAATAGGATTCAAGCAACTCCTCAATTTCGGCGCGTATTCAGTTCCGGATGTCGGGGCATGGATCTTCATCATCGTGGGATTGATATTGTTAATTTGTTCAATACTGGAAGCAAGAAAGTCAAAAGAAAGTATTCATCAGAATAAATTTGCGTATGCCGGCATTGGATTGTTTGGATTGGTCTATCGTTGCTGCGTGTAATCCGGGACCGGAACCTTTACGGCCCGGCACCGATCAGTGCACTTCCTGCAAAATGACTATCAGTGACATTCGTTTCGGAGGCGAGATCCTCACCCGAAAGGGCCGGATTTACAAGTTTGACGATTCGCACTGTATCGCCGCTTTCCTCAGATCGGGTGAAGTTCAGCAGCCTGCGGTACAGACAATTTATATGTCAGACTTCTGTGATGGGCATCAACTGCTTGATGTTAACCAAGCCCATTTCCTGAAAAGCAATGAGCTGAGGAGCCCAATGGGCGGGAACGCCGTAGCCTTCAGTAATGCCGATAGTTTAGATGTTGTACTTCAACAGTTCAAAGGCAAAACCGTCACCTGGGAACAGATGATCAAGTAGTGAACCGACTAATCTCCATACTGCCTTTATTGTTTTTGGTTTTTGTCGTTCAGGCGGGTACCATCAGGGTCGGAATTCATGAATCTGTCAAAACCATCAGTGAAGCAATCAGGTCTGCCCGGGCAGGTGATACTGTTGTCGTGGAAAAAGGGATATATCATGAACATAACCTGGTCATCGGCAAAGCCATTACCCTTGTGGGAAAAGATTATCCCATACTGGATGGAGATCACCGATATGAAATTATTTCGGTCCGGTCGAATAGCGTGGTGATAGACGGGTTTAAGCTCATTCATTCAGGTGTTTCAAGTTTGCTGGATATTGCAGGGATAAAGATCTATGACTCGAGAGATGTAATTATTCGGAATAATATTCTGGATGACACGTTCTTTGGTATTTATGCACAATCGGTTGTCAGTTGCACCATAATCAATAACAGAATGAATGCCTATGCAACACAGGAACAGCAAAGCGGGAACGGAATTCATTGCTGGAAATCAGACAGTATGCAGATCATTGGAAATGAAATATCAGGTCACAGAGATGGGATCTATTTCGAGTTCGTCACCAATTCTCTGATCCGCCCAGAATTTATCCGCAGGAAATATCCGTTATGGTTTGCATTTTATGTTTTCGCAGGATGACACATACATTAGTAACACCTTCAGGGATAATGGAGCCGGAGTATCAGTGATGTTTTCGCATGGCGTAAAAATGATAAAGAACCATTTCGAGAACAACTGGGGCGACGGATCCTATGGCATCCTGCTTAAGGAAATCAGGGACAGTGAGATTGAAGGCAATCATTTCATGCAGAATACAATTGCTATTTATGCGGAAGGGGCAAGTCGAATCAAAATGGAAAGGAACGTTTTCGAGGGAAACGGGTGGGCATTAAGAATACAGGCAAGTTGCATTGAAGTCAGGCTGGTAAACAACAATTTCATCGGTAACACTTTTGATGTAGCCACAAATGGGAGCCTCGTGCTCAATACCTTCAATAATAACTACTGGGATAAATACGAAGGATATGACCTGGATAAGGATAATTTCGGAGATGTTCCTTACAGGCCGGTTAGCATGTTTTCCATGATCGCAGAGCAAAACCCCATTGTCATGATGTTGTTTAGGAGTTTTATGGCTGGCCTGCTGGACAAATCGGAACGACTCCTGCCTTCTCTTACGCCGGAAAATTTAAAAGATGACCACCCACTCATGCAAGCTTTACCGTTATGATCGTTGCCAGTCATGTTTCGAAGAAGTTCGGTACTCTTGAAGCGCTTAGCGATGTTTCATTTACCTGTAACAAAGGAGAATGCATCGCATTGATCGGTCCAAACGGAAGCGGCAAGACTACACTGATCAAGAGTATCCTTGGTATGGTGGTTTGCTCCGGGGGATCGATAAAGTTCAATGGGAAGCTTATCCTTAATGACTGGCAATACCGCGCCCAGATTGGATACATGCCACAGACCGGGAGATATCCGGATAACATGAGTATCGGCCAGGTAATAGCGATGATGAAGGATATCAGGAAAGCTGATTCCGCAATGACAGATGAGGAATTGATTGAAAAATTCGGATTAAGGAGCATAATGAACAAACGCATGAGAACCCTGTCCGGAGGCACGAGGCAAAAAGTAAGCGCTGCGCTCGCGTTTCTCTTCAATCCTGAAGTGCTCATCCTTGATGAACCAACAGCGGGTCTGGATCCTGTTGCTTCTGAAATCCTGAAGGACAAGATCATTACGCAGATTAAGGGTGGAAAGCTGATCATGATCACATCCCATGTTTTAAGCGAGCTGGACGACCTGGTAACGCAGGTGATCTACATGCAGGATGGTAAGTTGTGCTTTCACAAACGAATTGAGGACCTTAGGACGGATACGGGTCAGGAGAAATTATCCAAAGCAATAGCCGCATACATGTTATCCTTGAATCAATGAGGCAGATTATTAAATATATAGCCATCGACATCCTGCGTAATAAGATTGTGCTGGGATACACGCTGTTTCTCCTGCTCCTGTCTGTGGGTGTTTTTAATCTGGAGGACAATTCCACTAAAGGACTTTTAAGTTTGTTAAATGTTATCCTGATCATCGTTCCGCTTGTGAGCATGTTGTTCTCAGTGATCTATGTTTATAACAGCGCAGAATTTCTCGAATTACTTGTCAGCCAGCCGTTGAAAAGAAATTCGATCTGGTTGAGTCTTTGCATAGTATTGGCCGCCGCTATGACACTCTCCTTCTTTGTGGGCGCAGGAATTCCCATTTTGATTTATGAACCTTCAGGTACGGGACTAATGATGATGGCCACCGGGATGCTGCTGTCTGTTATTTTTGTAATGATTGCGATGCTGACGGCGGTGAAGACAAGGGACAAGGCCAAGGGGATTGGTCTGGCGATTTTGCTTTGGCTATTTTTTTCATTGCTGTTCGATGGCCTGGTGCTTTTCCTGCTATTTCAGTTCGCTGATTACCCATTAGAAAAGATCATGATTGGAATGAGTATGCTGAACCCCATTGATCTTAGCCGGATCCTGATTCTCCTGAAAATGGACGTTTCGGCGCTTATGGGTTATACCGGGGCTGTGTTTCGGAATTTCTTTGGAACTAAAACAGGGTTGATACTCTCATTCATCGTTTTGGCAATCTGGATAGTGGTTCCGGCATCACTTTCAATTCGTACGTTTAACCGAAAAGACCTTTAAATATGCAAAGACATAAATCGCTTGCCCCCCTGTCCCGGGAGCACCACGAAACATTAATACTGGCAAGGCTGTTGCAAACTAATGCACCTGCTTATAAAAATCTCCCGGATACACCGGAAGAAAAAATGGCGTATGCCCTCAACCTCTTTGAAACGACAATTCTGCGGCATTTCATGATAGAGGAAGCCATGCTTACCCGCGTCGCCGGTTGCTATTCGGGAATTGTTAAGCTTGCCTCGGAAATACTTGCGGAACATCAGGAGATCAGCAATGATTTCAGTTCGCTGCGTCACGCGGATAACCTGAACGAGGCGCTCAACAGCCTGGGGGTTAAGCTTGAGAAACATATCCGCAAAGAAGAAAGGGTCTTGTTCCCGATGATTCAGGAACACTGTTCAGAAGAATCTTTAAACGAAGTATATATCTTACTCACCGAAAAAGGCTCGGTATGAAACGGGATATCGAGAACCGGGAAGATATTGAACTGATGGTGGATGAGTTCTATGAAAAAGTAAAAATAGATCCTGTGATCGGTTTTATCTTCAATGATATTGCAAAAGTGAATTGGAACAGTCTCCTGCTCACGATGTATGATTTTTGGGAAAACACTATTTTCTTTACTGGCGGTTATGACGGAAATCCCATGAAAGTTCACAAACATTTACATCAACTCGTCACTTTGACGAAGGAGCACTTCAGTCAATGGAATCAATTATTTACTGAAACCGTCGATGCGCTGTTTGAAGGTAAGAATGCCACGTTGGCAAAACAAAGAGCGGCCAATATTTCGGCAGTGATGCAAGTAAAAATAATCAACCAATAATATTGCCTGTTATACCGGGCAATGAATTACTTATTCAGCACTTCTTCCAGCCGGGCAAACAGTTCATTGCCGCGCAGCCCCTCAGCAACTACAACGCCGTTCTTGTCGAGCAGTACATTGTACGGGATACCCTGGAAGCCGAAGGTTTCCACGGCGGCGCTGTTCCAGAATGCGAGGTCGCTGATGTGGGTCCAGGTAAGGTTGTCGTCTTTGATTGCCTTCAGCCAGTTGCCTTTTTCCTTGTCGAGGGAAACACCCACTATCGTGAAGTTCCGGTCCTTGAAAGTATTGTAGGCCTTCACCACATTGGGATTTTCTTCCCGGCAGGGCATGCACCAGCTGGCCCAAAAATCAACCAATACATATTTTCCTTTGAAGGACGACAGGGAGACCGATTTTCCATTGACATCAGGCAGGGTGAGCTCGGGGGCCTGTTTGCCAATTAGTGAAGAATTCTGCGTTTGCGCAGTCTGATTCTTCCGCTGAAGGAGCTGTTTCTTCAGGAAGTTCAGGTTGGGATCCGATGGATGTTTGGCAGAGGCCTTGTTCAATTCGCTTTCGTATTCGTCTTCAGGAAAAGTGCTGGCAGCGGTTCCCAACACAAAAGCTGTCACCACCGTGTTCTTCACACTGGAGATAGACTGCTTGACAAAAGCATTGAGGCCGCTCACGGCCTGATTTTTTTGATCGGTGGCCGTCATCACCGCAACGTCCTCAGACTTGTACATTTTCAAACTGTCGAGTCTTCTGAATGCGTTGTTGGCAGCCGTGCTTTTTTCACTGTAGCCAAAAATGAAATTCCGGATCTCTGAACTTGCCTCTGATCCCTGCACGTCGTAATATTTTTCCTTATTTAACATGTCCACATTCAATGTCAGGGAATTTTCATCATTGACGATCGGTATCATCGGGCCATTTTCTACCATCACATCGTAGAGCCCAATGCTTTTTACCGGCGCCCGGAGCATGAATTTTGTATTCTTTGCGCTGACAGTGGTGCTGTCGAGTTTCACGGGAACTGCATCATTTCCAAAGGGCACTTCATAGAGGAAGACCTTGACGGAGTCTGTAGGGAAGGTTTGCGGAAACTGGGCCATGGAGGCCTCGTAGTTCTTGAACTCGCCCTTGATCTCGATCTGGCTTGCACTGTCGCTGTGGTTGCAGGAAAATACCGCCAGCGTACAACAAATAAAAACCCACTTATACAAAATTGATCGGTGCATTGTTATCAGGATTGAAGTTTTTTTAATAATAATTCGTTGGTGATCCGGGGATCAGCCTTTCCTTTTGATACCTTTTTTACTTCGCCGACGAACAGGCCAATAAGTCCCTTTTTGCCTTTACGGTATTCCGAAACCTTGTCGGGCATGTTGTTGAGCACCTCATCTACCCAGCCTGCGATCAGGTCGGCATTGGCGTCCTGGATCAGGTTCTTCTCCCGGGCAACCTGTTCTGCGCTCCTTAGTGGATTGCTGATCAATTCGGGAAAAACGGCGGATGAAGCGACGGAGAAACTGAGTTTGCCAGAGTCGATCAGTGAGATCAGCCCCGCAATCGCTGCAGGAGGCAAGGTGAATTCACCAATGCTCAGGCCGTGATCGTTCAGCCATGCCCTTACCGGACCAAGCATCCAGTTTGCAGCCGCCTTATAGTTGCCTGTATGCTGGATGATGTTTTCAAAATAATCAGAGAATGCTTTTTCTTCGGTCAAAGTAGTGGCATCATAGCTACTCAGCTGGTAGGCTGAGGTATAATGCTGAATGCGTTGTTCGGGCAGCTTCGGCATGGCCGATCGAATATCGGCAATGGTTTTGTCGCTTACGGTGAAGGGTACCAGGTCGGGATCAGGAAAATAGCGATAATCATTGGCCTCTTCCTTTGAGCGGAGAGCGAAGGTGGTGTCGCTGCCGGCATCGAAGCTCCGCGTTTGCTGGATCACCTCTTTCCCGTCTTTGAGGATAGTGGACAGCCTTTCGGCTTCAAATTCGATCGCCCGCCGGACATTTCGGATAGAATTGAGGTTTTTGATCTCCACCCGGGTACCCAATATTCCGGAACCTTTTGGTCTGATAGACACGTTTGCATCGCAACGCATGCTGCCTTCTTCCATGTTGCCATCACAAACCCCGAGATATCTCAGCATTTTTCTAAGTTCTGTAAGATAGGCGGCGGCCTCATCCCCACTTGAGATACAGGGTTCGGTTACAATTTCCACCAGGGCTACCCCCGCGCGGTTGTAGTCCAGTGCAGTGTTTTCCGGATCGATTTCGTGCAGGCTCTTACCCGCATCCTCTTCGAGGTGGATCCTGTTCAACTCGATGTTTTTCTGGCCTTCACCGGTGGTGATTTTTACAAAACCACCAACACAAACCGGGATGGTATGCTGAGAGATCTGATAACCCTTTGGAAGGTCGGGGTAGAAGTAATTTTTGCGGGCGAAATAATTTGCATTGGTAATGGCAGAATTGCAGGCAATTCCCAGCTTTACAGAGAGTTCGACCGCTTTTTTGTTCAGCAGGGGAAGGGTGCCCGGGTGACCAAGGGTAATGGGTGAGATATGTGTATTAGGTTCAGAGCCGAAGACGGCACTGTCACCGCAAAATAACTTACTTGCTGTGAGGAGTTGGGCATGGACTTCGAGTCCGATTACTGTTTCGTATGTTGTTTCCAATGGAACTGGTGATTTGGCCTTCGTCGCCGGGGTGCAAAACTACCCAAAAAAAGCCGCTTTTGGAGAAAAGCGGCCTGGAGATAGTGTTATGGAATGCAAAATTTCACATATCGAAGATCACAATGTTGTGGTCCTCAATTTTTTCGGGATTTTGATATCAATATTCTGGGTCTTGCCCTTGCGGTTCACCTCTAGTTTCAGCGGGGATTTTTCACCTGCATCCCTTGATAATTTCGACAATTCTTCCACGCTGCCAACAGGTTTACCATCAAATGAGGTAATGACATCATCTTCTTTCAAACCCGCCTTGTCAGCAGGGGAATCATGGTCCACATCTAACACAACGACACCCTTTCCGTCTTCAGTGTCCTGGGCCTTGATGCCCAGCCGCGGTTTGCCTTTGAATTTAAAGGCGTGATCGAAATCGCCATTGTCCCACTTAAAATTGTATGTATGTGGCGGAATGGGAGGAATAGGAGGAATGGTAATATCCATGTCTTCGGGTAGCTCAGGAGCTTCAGGAACTTCTGGCCCGTCTGGTCCATACCCACGGAAGGTGCGGTTTTTTGAAATTCGTCTGCCCGCAAGCGAAATGGCTGCTTTGTTTTTCTTGCCGTTGCGGGTATAGTGTACCGTTATTTTGTCGTTGGGTTTGAACTCGGATATGGCCTTTACAAGCTGTTCGTGGTCGAAAACCTCCTTGTCGTTAATTTTAGTAATCACATCCCCTGGTTTGAGCCCGGCATTCTCTGCAGGACTGTTGTCGGAGACCTTGATCAGTTTGGCGCCGGAGGCCGAACCTTCAGCAGCCACACCAAGGAAGGCTTTTTCGGGGCCACTCTCATCGCTTTCGGGCGTCCATGTGCCGTCCTGGATAAAAGGGGATGTGTTTAGGCGAAAGCGTTTTGGGCTTCGGATTGTTATGGCGATCTCGTCATCGACAAAATCATCGATGGGCTTACCATCGACAAATACCTCGTCGCCCTTTATTTCTACGGTCACCTTACCATCTTTGTTTTTATCCTTTCTTTTAATGATGATCTCATCGTATTCGTTAATCTTCCCGTCTGCGGGCTTGGCCTCCTTATTTTTTGTCTGGGCGCTGATGAACCCCGAGACCAGGAGGACGGAAGCGATCGTGAAAAGGATTTTTTTCATATTCTGATTTTTAAATTTGATTCTACGTTAATCTTCGTAGATCAAATATAGGGAAAGGAATCAAATACGAAAAGTTTCGGAAATGTTAAATGGGGGAGTTCGAGCTTAAATCAGCGCTTTCACGATTTCCAGAACCTTATTCAGCTGACTCGCGTCCTGACCTCCCGCGGTGGCAAGGGTTTTTTGCCCGCCGCCACCCCCCTTGATCATCGGAGCGACATGTTCGCGGATGATCTTTGCCGCATCCAGGTTGCGGGCGGCCGCCACCGTTTCGGAGATGCCGATGGCTACAAAGGGTTTGCCATTGATGTTGGCGCAGACGACGGCAACATAATCGCGCAGTTTGTTTTTGAGGTCGAAACAGAGTTTTTTGAGTGCGTCCGGGTTGCCCACCTCAACAATGTCACCAACAAAAGTGACACCGTTGATGATCTCATCGCGGGTGAGCAGGTCATTGCGGAGCTGTACCAGCTGCCTGGCTTCGAGCCCTTCGATCTTTTTCTCGAGGCTGAGTTTTTCTTCCATCAGTTTTTCGACGGCTTTCAGGGGTTCCCTGGTGCGCAGCAGGTCGTTCAGTTGTTTGTACTCGGAGACCTTGTCCATGAAGTAGTTCATCGCAGTGGCACCAGTGATGGCCTCGATCCTTCTTACACCGGCGGCTACCGAGCTTTCGGAAAGGATGGCGAAAACCCCTATCATCCCGGTGTGCTGCACATGGGTTCCCCCGCACAGCTCGACAGAAAATTGGGGTTCGGCGGTAACAACCCGCACCCTGTTGCCATATTTTTCTCCGAACAGCGCCATGGCCCCGAGCTTCAGCGCCTCCTCTTTTGGCATTTCCGTGATAACCACGGGGATGTTTTGCCTGATCCTTTCGTTTACGATGCTTTCAACCTCGTGAATTTCTTCATCCGTCATCTTTGTGAAGTGAGAGAAGTCGAATCGCAGGATATCGGGAGAAACCAGTGAACCCTTCTGAGCTACCTGTTTGCCCAACACCTGTCTCAGCGCCGCATGCAGGAGATGCGTGGCCGTGTGATTATAAGTGGTATTTAATCTGGCCTCCAGGTTTACAGCCGCAGTCACCGGCATTGTAATGTCGGAGGGAAAGGCATCTGTAAAATGTATGATGAGGTTGTTCTCCTTCTTCGTGTCGGTCACATTGATCAGTTCTTCGCCGAATCTCAGAGTGCCCCGGTCGCCCACCTGTCCGCCGCTTTCCGCATAAAACGGTGTGATTTCCAGAACCATTTGATATTGCGTTTTGCCCTTGGCCCTGACCTTGCGGTACCGGGAAACCCTGGTTTCCACCAGCAGATCCTGGTACCCGACAAACTCGCTTCCGGCTTTTTCGTTGAGGGTCACCCAGTCTTCCGTTTCCACCGTGGTGGCGGCCCTGCTGCGCGTTTTCTGTTGCTGCATTTCTGATTCGAAGCCAGCTTCGTCAACCGACAAACCTTGTTCGGCTGCGATCAGCCTGGTCAGGTCGATTGGGAATCCGTAGGTATCGAAGAGTTCAAAAGCAGTTCTGCCATTGATCACCCCAGCGGGAACGTTGGCAGAGCCTGTATTTGCAGTATTGGTAACCGTTAGGATCTCGTCAATTTTCCTGAGACCTTTTTCCAGGGTGCGCAGGAATGCCTCTTCTTCTTCCCTGATCACTTTTGAACAGAAATCTTCTTGTTGCCTGAGTTCAGGGAAAACGGTTTTGAATTGCTCGCTAACCACGGGTAACAATTGATACAACAGGGGCTGACGATAATTTAATGATGAATAATAATAACGAACTGCACGACGGAGGATCCTGCGTATTACATAACCCGCACCAGTATTCGAGGGCAGCTGTCCATCTGTTATCGCGAATGCGATGGCACGGATATGGTCGGCGATTACGCGGAAGGCAATAGCCTGTTTGCTGTCGCTGCGGTCATAAGATTGTCCACTGATCTTTTCCGTTGCCGCGATTGTTCCGGAAAAAACATCGGTGTCGTAGTTGCTCTGCACCTGCTGGATCACACGGACCAGTCTTTCAAAGCCCATACCGGTGTCCACATTTTTAGCAGGCAATGGAACCAGGCTGCCGTCTTTCAGACGGTTGAACTGCATGAACACGTTGTTCCATATTTCTATAACCTGGTGATGATCCTTGTTTACGAGTGATGCTCCTTCGGTTTTCAGGCGTTCTTCATTGCTACGTGAATCGAAATGTATTTCCGAACAGGGGCCACAGGGGCCCGTGTCGCCCATTTCCCAAAAATTATCTTTCTTGTTGCCCCGAAGGATCCTGTCCTCAGGCACATATTTTCTCCACTCACTTAGCGCTTCATCGTCCACTTCGAGACCTTCCTGTTGATCTCCGGCGAATATGGTCACGTACAACCTTTCCTTGTCGAGTTGGTACACGCGTGTGAGGAGCTCCCAGCTCCATTCAATCGCCTCTTTCTTGAAATAATCGCCGAAGCTCCAGTTGCCCAGCATCTCGAACATGGTGTGGTGATAGGTGTCCACACCCACTTCTTCCAGGTCGTTGTGTTTGCCGCTTACTCTCAGGCATTTTTGTGTGTCTGCGATGCGGAGGTTTTCTGGCTTGCGGTTACCCAGGAAGAAGTCCTTGAACTGGTTCATCCCTGCGTTGGTGAAAAGCAGTGTGGGGTCATTCTTGATCACTATGGGCGCCGATGGAACAATCTTATGACCTTTTGAATGAAAGAAGGCAAGAAACTGCTCGCGAATCTCCGAGCTATTCATCATAACGGGAACAATTGTGTGAGGTATATTGAGGACGGAAAACTATTTTTGGTTACTTTGGCTACGTTTAACACCGGGCAAAATTAAGGAAACGGTTGCGGATGAGCCCCTTCTGCCCAAGGTCATGAAAAAGATAAAGTACTTCTATAATACCAATTCGCTACGGTATGAAAAGCTGGTCACTCCTCTGCGGGTGAAACTGCTTAGGGTGCTCGGATTTATTTCTGCCGCCATAGTGACGGCGCTGATCATTGTTTCGGCCGCATATCGCTACTTCCCTTCTGCAAACGAAAAGAGGCTTCTGCAGGAAAATTATGCCCTCAAAGAAAATTACTATCTGCTCGACGAAAAGGCGAAGAAATTGCAGTCAAGGATGGTGGAGCTCGAGGACCGGGACAATGAAGTATACCGGGCAATCTTCGAGGCCAACCCGATACCCGACAGTGCGAGGCTGAAAGAACTCGAACAACAAAATGAAATGAAACTGGTGAACAGTCTCAACCAGTATGAGCTGGAAACCTCAGTGATGAATACCCTGCTGAAACTGGAGCGGAGGATGGTGGTCCAGGACAGGTCCTATGTGCAGATCGCGGGATTTATCAAGAACAAGGAACAATTGCTCGCCTCTACACCGGCCATTCAGCCAGTGAGTAATACCGACCTCAAAAGGGTGGCTTCGGGCTTCGGGTACCGGATCGACCCAATCTATAAAACGCCTCGTTTTCATGCCGGCCTGGATTTCACCGCTCCGCAGGGGACACCGATATATGCCACGGCAAACGGGGTGGCAAAAACTGCCGGCAACTCGGGCAATGGTTATGGGAATCATGTAGTGATCAACCATGGATATGGTTATGAGACCCTCTACGGGCATATGTTCAAGGTGAAGGTTCGGGTAGGACAGCGGGTGCGCAGGGGCGAGATCATCGGGTATGTGGGCAGCACCGGCAAGTCTACCGGACCACACTGCCATTATGAGGTACACAAGAATGGCACAAGGATCGACCCCGTTTACTTCTTCTACAACGATCTAACTCCCGCTCAGTTCAATCACATCATCAAGCTGGCGGCGGCCAGTAATCAGAGTTTTGATTAGGGAATATAAAAGGTAAAGCTTAACGTATTTCACGCAAAGCCAACAGGCGCCAGGAAAAGGCAATGTATTTTCTTGCTATCTTGGCGTCCGCCGAAGGCGGCTCCGCGCCTTTGCGTGAAACCGAACTTAAACCACTCCTATCACTTTGAAGCTTTGACTTTTAACTTTTGATGGTTTCATGACTATTCTTGACGAAGAAATCAACCCGGACCCTTAAATTTGCATTCGTGTTCAACCCCCCAGACATACTTGCATTAGCCTACAAGCAACCGGTAATGGAGAATGAGCTGAGGCTCGTTTTTGAAAGGGAACAGCAGATTCCGGGGTCAGTGCAGTATTTTATCAAAAGATACCAGAGAAACCCGCAGTGGAACATGGAGGACACCGGCATGATGGTTTACCAATACAAAAAAGCCGATGCCCGGGAGAACTATCTCGAACTTAAATTTTGTATCACCGGCAACGTTTACTGTAACCACCAGGGTGGGGAATGCGAAAAATGCCTGGTCAATGCCGAAAAAAACTGTTCAAACCGCGTGAGCACGATCGACGTGCTAAGTTTTCGCTTTTCGGGGCTGCACGTTTCGCAATTTGCAGGTTTTGGAAATCAGGCTAACCGGCTCTCGGAGGACATCCTCAACTTTCGCCACCCTTCTTCCTTTGCGAAGATCCTATCTATCTGCGGCAGAAGCTCAATGGTGCTTGAGGCGCTGCTCAATCATAATTACACCGACAGCCTCGAAAATATTTACATCAACGCGCAAACCCAGATGCTGCTGCTCTACAGCCTGGAATGCATGATCGGAGAAAAATCTATCGAAGGTTTCCAGTGCAAGTTCCTGTCTAACGACCTGGATCGCGAGAAGATCGTCCGTTCCAGGGAAATCCTGCTTCAGCATATTGGCGAGCCGATCACCATCAAAGAACTGAGCAAGAAGGTCGCCATCAATGAATGTTACCTGAAGAAGGGATTCAAGGAATTATTCGGCACCACCATCTTTGATTTTTACCAGAGCCAACGTATGGAACACGCGAGGTATCTCTTGTATGAAAAAGGACTCAGCGTAACCGATGTGTCGATGATGCTTGGATATTCGTCCATCTCACATTTTTCTACTGCTTTCAAGAAACACACAGGACTCAAGCCTTGTGAGTTGCTGTTTCACTAAGAAAAAATTTCACGCAAAACCGCGAAGAAAAGTGCAAAGCCGCAAATGAGAAATTCTTTGCGTAAAGCAACTTTAAACTTTCAGCTCTTTTAAACTCTCTCTCACTGCATCAACCGTCTCGTCAATATCGCTGTTGGTCAGCGCGTTTGACAGGAACCAGCTTTCGAAAGCCGAGGGTGGCAGGTATATGCCACGATTCAACATGGCATGAAAGAAACGTCCGAACTTCTTGATGTCGGCAGCACCTGCATCATGAAAGTTTTTCACCGGCTTCCCGCTGAAGTGAAGACTAATCATCGAACCCACTCTGTTGATCACAAAGGGCTCACCGGAATCATCCAATACCTCACGCAACCCTTGTTCGAGACGGGCACCCTTTGATTCCAGTTGTTGATATATTTCAGGGTGGTCATCAAGTTCCTTCAACAGGGTGTATCCGGCAATCATCGCAATGGGGTTGCCGCTGAGTGTACCCGCCTGGTAGACCTTCCCCAAAGGTGCGATATGTGACATGATTTCGCGACTGCCACCAAAGGCACCCACCGGCATGCCGCCACCAATCACCTTGCCATAGGTCACCAGGTCCGCCGTAATTCCAAATCGTTCCTGTGCTCCGCCCGGCGCCAAACGAAATCCCGTCATCACTTCATCAAATATCAGCAGTATGCCTTCACTCGTGCATATCTCGCGTAGCGCGGGCAGAAAACCTTGTTCAGGGAGGATGCAACCCATGTTTCCCGCAACGGGTTCGATGATAATTGCCGCAATATTGCCGGGATTGTTCGCCACCAGGTTCTTCACCGCCTCGAGATCATTGTAAGCTGCCGTCAGCGTATCAATAGCCACTCCTTCGGTTACTCCCGGTACCGCCTGAATTTCAAGCGTCGCCACACCGCTGCCGGCCTTCACAAGGAAAGAATCAGCATGTCCGTGATAGCAGCCCTCGAATTTGATGAATTTGTTTCTACCCGTGTATCCTCTGGCCAGCCGCAGCGCCGACATACATGCCTCGGTTCCGCTGTTCACCATCCGCACCAGCTCAATGCCGGGGCACATCTTCCTGATCAGTTCAGCCACCGAGGTTTCGATCTCCGTTGGCGCGCCAAAAGAAGTAGAATCCGCCACCCTGGCCTGAATGGCAGCAACCAGTGGCGGCCAGGCATGGCCGAGGATCATCGGCCCCCATGAATTTATGTAATCGATATACTCCGTGCCGTCCTCATCAATCAGGCGGGCACCTTTCGCGCTCCGGATGAAGACCGGCGTTCCGCCCACGCTTCGGAAGGCCCGCACGGGAGAATTCACTCCACCGGGAATCGATACGGATGCGCGTCTGAACAATTCTTCGCTTCTGCTCATGATATCTGGAAAATTGAATTATCTAAAAATCGTTTCAGGCATTGAGCAAACGACAGGCGTCCTTCGCAAAATAAGTGGCAATGATCCCTGCTCCTGCTCTCTTTATTGCAGTCAGCGTTTCGAGTATTGCCTTATCCTCATTCAGCCATCCCATCTTTGAAGCAGCTTTTATCATGGCATATTCACCACTCACCTGGTAGGCACTAACGGGAACCTGCACACTATTTGCGACCTCTCTGATAATATCCAGGTACGCAAGCGCGGGTTTTACCATTACGATGTCCGCCCCTTCCTCCACATCAGCCAGCACTTCTTTTATTGCTTCTCTGCGATTGCCAGTATCCATCTGGTAGGTCTTCTTGTCGCCGAAACCGGGCGCACTGTCCAGCGCATCGCGGAAGGGACCATACAAACAGGAAGCATACTTCGCACCATAACTGAGAATTCCTGTATTGGTGTAACCATTGTATTCCAGCGCCTGCCGGATCGCGATGATCCTTCCATCCATCATGTCGCTCGGAGCAACAAAATCGGCTCCTGCCTTCGCATGCGACACACTCATTTCGGCCAGCACAGCCACCGTCGGATCATTCACGATCTCGCCGTTCTCCACGATCCCGTCATGACCAAAGGATGAATAGGGATCCAGTGCCACGTCCGTCATCACCACCATTTCGGGCTCTGCCAGCTTGATGGCTGCAATGGCGCGCTGCATCAGACCATCGGGGTTCAGTGCCTCTGTTCCTTTGTTGTCCTTGAGGTCGTCGGAACATTTGACAAAGATCAGCACGCTTTTTATTCCAAGGCTCCATAATTCACGGATTTCGGTCCTGATTAAATCGAGACTCATCCGGAAATATCCAGGCATCGAGGAGATCTCTTCCTTCTGATCCTTTCCGTCAACAACAAAAAGTGGCACGATGAAATCGGAAGGGGAGAGGATGGTTTCTGCCACCATCGCCCTTATCGCTGGCGACCTCCTGATGATTCTGTTTCTGTGTATCATAGAAATGTATTTTCGGGGACGGAGTCAACTGATCCAGTCCCTGGGTTTCAGATAATGTAATAATTCGGCTTCGCGGCTGCCGGGCTTTGGGTGATGGTTGTATTCCCATCTCGCACGGGGTGGCAGGCTCATCAATATGGACTCTATGCGTCCATTCGTGCGCAGGCCGAACAAGGTGCCGCGATCGTGCACCAGGTTGAATTCAGCATAACGTCCCCGGCGGATCTCCTGCCACTTCACCTCTTCTTCGGTATAAGGAATTTCCTTTCTTTTTTCGACTATAGGCAGGTAGGCATCAAGAAAGGCATTACCAATGGCTTTCTGAAAAGACAGCCATTGTTTTGCTTCCTCTGCATCTGCCGGCCTGAGATAATCATAGAATACTCCGCCGATACCCCTGGCCTCATCGCCGCGGTGTTTGTTGATGAAATAATTGTCGCACTGTTGCTTGAACCTGGGATAGTATTCTGCGCTGAAGGGATCCATTGCTGCTTTTAGTGTGCGATGAAAATGTTTTCCATCTTCCTCAAAAATATAGTAGGGTGTCAGGTCGGAGCCGCCGCCAAACCAGCTGTCGATCAGTTCCTGTTGATCATTGTATAGTTCGAAATATCGCCAGTTGGCATGCACGGTTGGAACGAATGGATTCACGGGATGAAAGACCAGCGAAATGCCACAGGCGAAAAATTGTTTGCCCCTCACACCGAGCGCCTCCACCATTGATGCCGGAAGTTCACCGTGGACAGCGGAGGTATTCACGCCGGCTTTTTCAAAGACTTTTCCTTCAGTCATCACTTTCGTAATACCGCCTCCGCCTTCTGGTCTTTCCCACCTGTCTTCCAGGAAACGGGCCCGGCCATCAAGTTCCTCCACCGCAGCGGTTATGGTTTGCTGCAGCGCAATGATGTATTCGGAGAAATCATCTTTTACAGATCTGTTCATTTTTCATATTCTTTCACCGCATCTACAAAGGCACGCGCGTGATCAACGGGCACGTTGGGCAGTATGCCATGTCCGAGGTTGGCAATATATCTTTCGGTGCCAAAGGCGTCAATCATTTCCTTCACACCCTTACGGATGTCGGCAATCGGTGCGAGCAGGCGGGCGGGATCAAAGTTACCCTGCAGTGTAATCTTTTCACCGGCCATCTTTCTTCCAAAATCCGCGCTCACGCACCAGTCGATTCCAAGCGCGCTTGCTCCGGTTTCACTCATCTCCTTCAAAGAAAACCAGGCCCCTTTGGCAAACAATATGGTCAGGGCATCATCCCTAAGGGCTGAAATGATTTGCCTGATATAACGAAGCGAAAACTCTTCAAAATCTTTAGGACTCAGCAAGCCGCCCCACGAATCGAATAACTGAACAACGTCGGCACCAGCCCTGGCCTGTCCTTTCAGGTAGGCAATGGTACTGTCCGTGATCATTTGTAACAACTGGTGCGCGGCCGCAGGCTGGGTAAAACAAAAAGCCTTGGCTTCGTCGAAGGTTTTGGATCCTTTTCCCTGAACCATATAACAAAGCAGGGTCCAGGGGGCCCCCGCGAATCCAATCAATGGCACCCTGCCGGCGAGGGTTTTCTTTGTCAGGGCAAGGGCATCAAACACATAGCCCAGCGATTCGTTGACATCGGGGACCCGGAGTTTTTTCAGGTCCGCGATCTGTTTTACCGGGTCTGGCAGGTAAGGTCCCTTGCCTTCGACCATCTGTACTTCCATACCCATCGCCTGCGGGATCACAAGAATGTCGGAGAAGATTATAGCGGCGTCGACACCAACCTGGTTTACCGGTTGAACGGTGATCTCGGTGGCCAGCTCCGGATTCTGGCAGCGCTCGAAGAAGGAATATTTTTCCCTCAGTTTGATATAATCCGGCAGGTATCTCCCCGCCTGTCGCATCATCCATACCGGTGGCCTGGTCAACTTTTCCCCTCTTAGCGCTCTTAATAACAAATCATTTTGTAAACTGCTCATCTGATTCTTTTTTTCCGGACAGGTAAATTTCCAAAGCTTCCAATAAACTTTCTTCAGAACTGGTGCCGGCTGTTATGATGGTATTCCCAGTATAACCGCTGATAGCCCGGGAAGTTGTAGACCCAATAGAAAAATAAATTGTCGACGGGCCGGGATGATTGTTGATAAAAAAACTTTCCACGGCGGACGGACTGAAAAATGCGACACCATCAAATTCCTCCACTACGGCCTGTGGCACCAGGGTCGTCTGGTAAACGATGATCTCGTTGACGCGGAGCCCAGCTTCCGTTAACATTTCAGGCAGCTCGTTTCGTCTCAGGTTGCCACAAATAAAATACACCTCTTCTGTCTTCCTTTCACTGATGATCAGCCGGGCAAGCATTACGGCATTTTCCGCGGTACCCAGCAACTGACCTTTTTGAAAATACTTTTCAGTCTCCTGCCTGGTTGAGCCATCGAGCGTATACAAACGAAATCCTTCCGGAGACTTGTGCCGGCCGGCAAAAAATGTAACGGCATTCACGCTTGTAAATACAAGCACCGCATCATGTGTGATCTGTTCTACCTGCCAGTTATCATCGCCAAGGGCTTCAATCCTGATGAAAGGTAGTTCGGTAAACTCAACTCCATATTTTTCAGCAACGGCCGGGCAGGAGCCTTTCATTTTTTTTGTAAATAACATGCGGAAGGGACTCATGACAGATCCTGCGTTGGTGATTGTGCCCTGATCAGCAGGTCGATCTCCCTACCCCCTTGCCCGAGTATTTCTTTTGCGGCTTCTTTTCCAAAATCAATTTGGAGCGAACGCTGCCAGCTTTTTTCGATCTTTGCGTTTTTTGCTCCGTCCGGAGAGAACATGTTGCCCCTGAAATGGATCTCATCACCTTTGATCGTGGCCAGTGCTGCAACGGGTGTGGAGCAGCCGCCATTCAGGCCGCGGAGAAAGCTTCTTTCTATAGCGGTGCAGATGGCCGTGTCGCCATGATTCAGTACCTCGCAGGCGCGAATAGTTTTATCGTCCTGCTGCCGCGCCACCACCATGATGGCGCCCTGTGCGGGAGCGGGCAACATCCAGTCGAGCACAAGGCTGTTTGCGGGACGGATCGCAATCCGTTCCAGCCCTGCCTGCGCAAAAATGGCTCCGTGCCATTGTTCATCATGGAGTTTTTTTAATCTCGTCTGCATGTTTCCACGCAGGTTGTGCACCCGGTGCAGCGGATAACGATGCAGCCATTGCGCCTTCCGCCTGATGCTGCTGGTGGCGATGTCGGCCAGCGTTTCGGAATTTTCAAGGAAGGAAAGATCGTTGTTGTACACCAGCAAATCATTGACCGCGGCCCTTTCCAGCACTGCGGCCTGCGTAAGTCCTGCCGGCAAACGCGTGGGCACGTCTTTCATCGAATGAACCGCAATGTCGATCTGGTTATTGAGAAGAGCGGAATCCAGGCTCCTGGTGAAGATGCCCTGAACGCCCATTTCGTACAGTGGAGTGGTGAGATTGAGGTCGCCTTCGCTTTTTATATAAACCATTAAACCTTCATAGCCATTGGCCTTCAGCGTTTGAAGAACGCTGGATGCCTGCCATGTTGCCAATGGACTGTCTCTTGTGCCTATCCTGATCGGTGTGATCATAGCCCTTAATTTACCACGGGAGTCATGAACTCGTTGATCGCTTCGATATAATGACAACCTTTCTGATTCCTCCCTCTCATTTTCACGGCCATTACATTGATCACTTTCTGAATCCTTTCCTGGTGGTCTGCCACAGGTAATCCGGCAAAGCCAGTGGTGGAGATACCCTGGCAGAATACGGGGTGCCCGTGGATCTCCTGGAGCTTCGTCTTAACGGCCTTCAGCACAGGAACGTGCTTGCGCATTTCATGCCATTCTGTGAAGTCGCGTATATGTTCGCTGATGATGGCCTCGGCCTTTGGCACTTCGGCCTCGCGGCGGTGCAGGGTCGAGTCCTTCAGCTTTGATAATTCGTCTACATTAACCAGTCGGATGCCGGGCAGCAATTGCGCTGAGGCTTCAACGTTATATGGGATGGAAAGATCGATGATCAGTTTGTCGCCGGCATTCGCAATGTCTTGTACAAGGATAGTAGGCTTCGGGGCATTCGTGGCTACCAGGATGATGTCCGCTTCACGAACCTGCCGGGCAAGGGTGGCGAAAGGAGCGAATTTTAGTCCGAGCTCATTGGCGAGTAAACTTGCTTTGTCATCCGTGCGGTTGATGAGGGTAATGTTGTTTGTGTTGAGATAGTCGACCAGATTGCGGCAGGTGTTGCGGCCAATCTTGCCAATGCCGCAAAGCAGAATTTTCTTATGTTGAATGTCCTTGATCTGCTTCCTGATGAACTGGACGGCAGCAAAGGAAACAGAAACGGTACCCCCGCTTAAGCCGGTTTGGTTCTTGATTGTTTTGGAAGCCTGCAACACACTGTTGACGAGCCTTTCAGTGAAACCCGCGATCGATCCTCTTTCTTTGGAGAATTTCACCGCCTGTTTAATCTGTCCCACGATCTCGTAGTCACCCAGTATCTGTGAATCCAGCCCGGCGGAAACCCGGTAAAAATGGTCGATAGCATCCAATCCTTTTTTTGTATAGGCCATCTCCCTGAAACTGGCGAGATCGCCGGCAGTATGCCTGCAGAGTAATTCGGCTAATAAGGATGGATCATGCGCAAGGCCATAGATCTCTGTGCGGTTGCAGGTGGAAAGGATGAAAATTTCGGCAATTCCTGCACGGGATGCGTCAAGGAGTATCCTTTCATAATCATCGCTACTTACAGCAAACAACCCACGAATGGCAGCATCTGTTTTTTTGTAATTGATTCCTGTTACAAAAAATTTTGGTATGTCCTGAAGACTCTGTCCGTTCATTCCTACATAATACGCTGCAAAAATACTTGTGGACAGCCGACGATTCTAATTTTTGTGTCATTGCAATGTCACATTTTAATCCATTGTTTCATTTGAGCTAATTTCGCAGCGAACTATGGCACAGGGTATAAAAAGAGGAATCCTCCTTATGAATCTCGGATCACCCGATTCAACTGAGGTTAAGGACGTAAAACGCTATCTCGACCAGTTTCTGATGGATGAAAGAGTGATCGACAAGCCGTTTCTGTTAAGGAGCTTGCTGGTCAAAGGAATCATAACTCCTTCACGATCGCCGAAGTCGGCCGAGGCCTACAAAACCATCTGGACATCGGAGGGCTCTCCCCTGATCGTGTTGAGTAAACAATTACAGCAGGCCGTTCAGCTGCAGGTGGAGGAGCCCGTTGAGTTGCTTATGCGCTATGGCAACCCCGATCCGCAAACCGCCTTTGGCAACCTGGTCAGCCGGGAGCCTGCACTCGACGAGGTATTGGCCATTCCACTCTATCCCCACTATGCCATGTCCTCCTTTGAAACTGCCGTCGAATATGCAAAGGAGTATCACAGGAAAAAAAACTATCCCTTCCAACTCAAATTTCTAAAACCCTATTTCAATCACCCTGACTATATAGCAGCGCTGGCCGACCGGATGGGCCCCTACCTTGCCGGAGAATTCGACCACCTGCTTTTCAGTTATCACGGTGTACCGGGCAGGCATATTCGTAAAAGTGATATAACTGGCCGACACTGTCTCGCGTCGCCAAATTGCTGTTCTATGCCCTCACCAGCGCATGCCCGCTGCTATCGGCACCAGTGCTTTACCACCACCAGGCTTGTCGCGGAAACGTTGAATATTCCCAAAGAAAAGTACAGCATTTCATTTCAGTCGCGACTGGGCAAGGGATGGCTGGAGCCATTCACCGACATCAGGCTGGAAGAAATGCCAGCGGAAGGCATCAAAAAACTGTTGGTCATCTGCCCCGCATTTGTCAGTGACTGTCTGGAAACACTGGAAGAGATAGCAATGAGGGGAAAGGAAAGTTTTATGAAAGCCGGTGGTGAAACCTATGAGATGATTCCCTGCCTCAACACCCATCCTAAATGGGTGAAGGCGCTATCGGGGTGGATTGAAGCATACCGGAACGGAAATGAAGACCTCATCATGCATTAATAGCAAGTCATGTACTTATACGTTAAGGCACTCCACATCATTTTTATTGTAACCTGGTTCAGTGGCATGTTCTACATAGTCAGACTGTTTATTTACAATACAGAGGCGGGGACCAGGGAAGAACCGGCGTCCACAGTGCTGAGGGAACAATTCAGCATCATGATCAGGAGGCTCTGGTTTGGGATCACCTGGCCCTCGGCGATACTTACCCTGGTACTGGGCATCTGGATGTGGACCCTGCTTGGGAGCACGCCGGCGTGGCTGCACATTAAACTCGCCTTCGTGGTCCTGCTCTATCTTTATCATTTTTCCCTTCACCGGATCTTCCGCCAGCAGATGGCGGGTAAGTTCAGGTATTCCAGTCAACGGCTCAGGATCTGGAACGAAGTGGCCACGTTATTTCTGGTGGCAATCGTGATGCTGGTTGTTGTTAAACAACAAATGAGTTGGCTCTGGGGAATCCTCGGTTTATTATGCCTGGGCATTCTGTTGATGACGGCCATCAGGATCTATAAAACTTTAAGGAAAAACTAATTATTGAATTGGGCCGGTCATAAATAACCAAGCCTCTTCCGTGGAAGAGGCTTGGTACTGGTATAGTTTTCCAGGACATGTCCTAAAACTTAGGTTTTATCAAGATATGGAAAGCCTGTTCGGCTATTAGAGATTAAAAACGGGTGGGGTGTTTGTTGTGTGAGGTTCACGGAAAGTGAGCCAACCATTTTGGAATTCAGTAGAAAAGGATCGATAGTTCAATCGGGAGAGGATCAGATCAGGGAAAGGGATGAAATTTAAAAGGAAAGGGGAGTAGGAATACTCCCCTTATTAACCCCTAAACCCTAAACCGTAGAAAAAATATGCATCAAGGTAGATGTATCTAAATTTGATATTGTCATGTCCATTCTACACAATCTCTTCTTACTCCGTTTGACTGACTTGCTGATAGTTTCACAAACTATGCCAAAATTAAAATTAAGCCGGTTTCTAAGAGTAAGCACGTAGAATTTTAAGGAATTTATCTTTTTGTTACCTACTCATCAGATACGACGCCATCACTCTACAAAACCTGCGCCGAAATACGTAACTTTGCACAATTTTTTTATCATTCGTTCATCGGGAAACATCCATGGCAGGCAGCTATAAGGAATTTGACAAACTGAACCTCCCCTCAATTGAGCAGGAAATTCTGATTAAGTGGACTGAAGATCACGCTTTTGAACAAAGTGTAACGATCAGGGACGGAGCCAAGCCCTTTGTTTTTTATGAAGGGCCGCCAAGTGCCAATGGACTGCCCGGAATTCACCATGTCATCAGTCGCACGCTAAAAGATCTTGTCTGCAGGTACAAGACCATGCAGGGGTTCCAGGTTAACCGGAAAGGTGGCTGGGACACCCACGGACTGCCGATCGAGCTGGGAGTAGAAAAAACGCTGGGAATCACGAAAGAAGACATTGGAAAGAAAATCTCCATTGCTGAATACAATGAAACCTGCCGCAGAGAGGTGTTGAAATACAAGGACCGCTGGGATGAGCTGACTCAGAAGATGGGCTATTGGGTCGATCTGAAACAACCCTATGTCACCTACCACAATAACTATATTGAGACAGTCTGGTGGCTGTTGAAAGAGCTGCACAAAAAAGGACTTCTTTACGAAAGTGTTAGCATCCAACCCTATTCTCCTGCCGCCGGAACTGGCCTGAGTTCTCATGAACTGAACCAGCCGGGCACATACAAACCCGTTAAAGACAGTTCTGCGGTGGTTATGTTCAGGGGCATCAGAAATAAAAAATCAGAACTGCTCTTCAAACACATCCCCGAAAAATCCGAAGAACTTTTCTTTCTTGCCTGGACCACTACACCATGGACCCTGCCTTCTAACCTCGGCCTGGCCGTTGGGCCCAATATCGAGTATGTGCTGGTGAAAACATTCAATCCCTACACTCATCTACCCATCAATGTGGTGCTCGCCCGGAACAGGTTGAATGAATACTTCAAACCCGAAGGGGAACAGGAAGACCTTGCGAGCTATACAGAAGGAGATAAAATTCTTCCCTGGAAGATCCTTACCACCTGCAAGGGTTCAGCGCTTGAGGATTGTCGCTATGAACAACTGATGCCTTATCCTGCCAATACTGCCCAGGTAGCGGGAGGTAGTGGACACGCCTTCAGAATTTTGCCTGGAGATTTTGTGACCACAGAGGACGGTACCGGTATAGTCCATATCGCACCAGCCTTCGGAGCGGATGACTATAAAGTGGGGAAGAAATATGATATCGGCATGCTGGTGATGGTTGACCGCGAAGGAAAATTTATCGGGGGGCTGGGTGAGTTCAGCGGCCGCTTTGTAAAAAATTACAAGGACCAGAAGGATTACGTTGACGTCAATGTTGACATCTGTGTGAAATTGAAAAAAGAGAACAGGGCCTTCAAAATTGAAAAATACGAACACAACTACCCCCATTGCTGGAGAACAGACAAGCCCATACTCTACTACCCGCTCGACGCCTGGTTTATCCGAACCACAGCGGTGAAGGAGAAGATGGTGGCACTGAATGAAACAATTAAATGGAAACCCAGGTCAACAGGCGAGGGGCGGTTTGGCAACTGGCTGGAAAATGTGGTCGACTGGAACCTCAGCCGATCAAGGTATTGGGGCACCCCGTTGCCGGTCTGGAGAACTGAAGACGGGTCCGAGGAAATTTGCATTGGCTCCATCCGCGAACTGAATGTGGAGATACGCAAGGCAAATGATATACTTGGAGGCAATGCAAACCAGGCTTATCTGCATGAGGGCATCCTTGACCTGCACAAACCTTTCGTGGACGAAATTGTGCTGGTGAGCACAAGCGGCTTGCCCATGCGCAGGGTTCCGGATCTGATCGATGTCTGGTTCGACAGTGGCGCCATGCCATTTGCGCAATGGGGACTGGACTATGACAAAATGGATGCTGGCGACGAGCGTCCCTTCAATATGCCTTTCGGATCCAATTACCCGGCGGACTTCATAGCAGAGGGGGTGGATCAGACCCGCGGCTGGTTTTATACCCTCCATGCGATATCTACGCTGATCTTTGGTTCGGTAGCCTACAAGACCTGTGTGTCTAACGGACTGGTGCTCGATAAGTCCGGCAACAAGATGAGCAAGAGGGTGGGAAACGTAATCGACCCATTCAAGACCATAGAGGAATTCGGGGCTGATGCCACCCGTTGGTACCTGATCACCAATGCCTCTCCCTGGGAAAGCATGAAGTTTGACACCGAAGGCATCAGGGAGGTTCAGCGAAAATTTTTCGGCACCTTATATAATACCTACCAGTTTTTTGCACTCTACGCCAATGTGGATGGATTTGCGTTTCGCGAAGCCCCGATCTCACCCTCCGCCCGCCCGGAGATCGACCGGTGGATCCTCTCGTCGTTAAACACGCTTATCGGATCGGTCACTGCCTATATGGATGATTATGAACCCACCCAGGCAGGCAGGGCAATCGAAGATTTTGTCGACGGTCAGCTGAGCAACTGGTATGTACGGCTTTGCAGACGCCGGTTCTGGAAAGGAGAATATGAACAGGACAAGATCAGTGCCTACCAGACACTCTATGAATGCCTTGAAGTAGTTGTCCGGCTGATGGCACCGATAGCTCCATTTTTCAGCGACAGTTTGTTCCGGAACCTGAATAGTGTCACCGGCAGATTTTCAGAAACCTCGGTGCATCATGTGTTGTTTCCAATACCGGATCCGGCCGCGATCGATGAGGCGCTTGAGCAAAGGATGCGATTGGCGCAGGACATTTCCTCACTGGTACTCTCCCTGAGGAAGAAAGTGAACATCAAGGTCAGGCAGCCCCTGCAACGGATCCTGATCCCCGTGACAGAAGGCAGGCTGCGCAAACAGGTGGAATTGGTAGCCGACCTGATCAAATCCGAAGTCAATGTAAAGGAGATAGAGTACCTCGAGGATACAAACAACTTCATAAAGAAAAAGGTTAAGGCCAATTTTGTAGCCCTCGGAAAGCGGCTTGGTTCCAAAATGAAAGCCGCGGCTTCGTCGATTTCGGCTATGACGCAGGAGCAGATCTCAACACTTGAAAAAGAGGGCGTTATTTCATTGGAAATCGGAAGCGAACCTGTAATATTACAGCTACAGGAGGTTGATATTTCAAGCGAAGATATACCCGGATGGATGGTTGCTAATAAAGATACACTAACGGTAGCCCTCGATGTTACCATTACTCCACTTCTTGTAGTTGAGGGCAATGCGCGTGAGTTTGTAAACCGGGTTCAGAAGATCAGGAAAGACAGTGGGTTTGAACTGACTGACAGGATTACTGTTAAACTCAGCCAGCACGACCAATTAAAAGAATCTATCGCAAGATTTAATAGCTATATTTGCGCCGAAATTTTAGCAGATCAACTCGAAATGGTGCCTGAGCTGGCGGAGGGTACCGAAGTTGAAGTCAACGATATTCCCGTAAAAGTGTTTGTTACCAAAAAAGCCTAACTACATGGCAACCAAGAAGAAAGCAGCGAAGCCTGCCAAAAAAACCACTCCAGTAAAAAAGGCAGCCCCTGCTAAGAAACCGGCCGCCAAGGCTGCCCATCCTGCCAAAGCGGCTAAACATGCGCCGAAAAAGGTCGCAAAACCAACCCCGATCGCTGCCAAAAAACATACACCGGCCCCGCCAGTGAAAAAAGGATCTGTCAAACCAGTGGTTAAGCCTGCGGCACACAAGCCAGTGGCAGCCGCAAAACCGGCAGTTCACGCTCAACCCGTAAAGAAAACAGAAGTTAACCATACAGTGATGCCGAAAAAAGAGGAAACGAAAACTAAACTAATTAACATACCACCACCGAAAAAGCCGGCACCACCGAGCAAGCCCGCAAAAGTGGTGATCCCGGAAATGAAAACAAAGACAGCAAGGAAATACGAGCCGGAGTTTACAAAGTCTGTGCTTGATCAACCGGAAATAACACATTCAGGACCAACGATGAGATACAGTGACGCGGAATTGCAGGAATTTAGAGAACTGATCCAGAAGAAACTCGATCAGGCGAAAAAAGAATTGACCTACCTGCAGGGTTTGATCACCCGTAAAGATGAAATGGGTGGCGACGAGAATGAGAACAGGTATATGACCATGGAAGATGGCAGCATGAGCATGGAAAGGGAACAGCTGGCGCAGATGGCCAGCCGTCAGATCAATTATATCGATCACCTCGAAAAGTCCATGATGCGCATCGAAAACAGGACCTACGGGATCTGCCGGGTAACTGGCAAACTGATCGACAAGGCCCGTCTTCGCGCCGTTCCTCATGCCACGCTGAGCATCGAGGCGAAGCAGATGATGAATAAATAAGTTTAGTTTTTGCCCAGCAGATACTTCTCGACAAACTTCATTGTCTCCATAGAGGTGTGAGCGAGTTTTTCGTCATGAAAGCCGTGCCGCTGACCGGGATAGACCATCATTTCAAAATGCTTTCCCTGGTCCTGCAGCAGGTCGATGAGCTGCAGTGAATTCTGAAAATGCACATTGTCATCCGCGGTTCCGTGATTGATCCTCAGCAAACCCCTGTACTTATTGGCATAGTTGAGCACTGATGTGTTCTTGTATCCTTGCGGGTTGCTCTGCGGTGTGTTCATGAATCGTTCTGTGTAGTGCGAGTCGTACAATTGCCAGTCGGTGACCGAAGAATTGGCGATGCCATGAGTGAACACATCGGCACCATAAGTCAGCGCCATGCAAGTCATGTAGCCCCCGAAACTACCTCCAGTGATAGCGATCTTTGAGCTGTCGACCCAGGGCTGGCCGCGCAACCATCTTCCGCAGGCCATGAAATCCTCAATCTCCCATTTGCCCAGTTGTTTGTATATATAGTTGAGTCCCTTCTTGCCGAAATGACCGGAACTGCGGTTATCCATGCTTACCTGGATCACACCTTCCTGTGAAAACCACTGCGCTATGCCATAGGGCATGGTCCAGCGATCAAAGACAGCGGTAGCCTTGGGTCCACCATATACCGACACCAGGATGGGGTATTTTTTGGTTGAATCAAAACCAAGAGGGTACCTGATGATCATGGGTAGGTCGAAAATCCCATCCGCGGATTTTACGGTCTTAAGTACGGGCTTCGAAACAAAGTACTGGTCGAGGTCTTTTGTTTTGCTATTCGCAATTTCTCTTATGACCTTGCCATTGTTATTGATGAGCACCATTACTGGTGGCGTGGTCAATGAAGAGTAAGTGGCGATGATGTATTTGCCCGAAGGCGAAACCTCCGCGTCCCTATAGTCGTAGTTCCCTCTGCTGAGCCGTTTCACCGATCTGCCATCAAACGAGGTACGGTAGAGATCAAACCTCGTTGTACTTTCTTTCCTAGCCGTGAAATAAACCTGTTTTTGTTTGAGGTCGATCTTCAGAATAGAGGTACCCCAGTAATTGCCTTTGGTGATCTGGTTTACCAACCTGAAATTCTTGTCGTAGAGATAAAGGTTTTCCCAACCATCCTTGTCGCTTTTGACAATAAATCCCTGGCCTTCCGGAAGAAAGTTCAGGCGGTCCGTGTCCTTCAGCGAGATCCAGGTGGCCTGGTGTTCGAGGTAAACCTGTTTTTTTGTTCCGTCGGCATCGACCGCATATTGAATCAGGGTATCCTGATCCCGGTTCATCCAGGGAATCCAGAGCTGGGCATCTTCAGTCCATTGCGGCATTCCAAAATACTGGTCCGTTTCGGAATTGAAGTCTGCCCAGGTAATACTGCTATCCTGGATGCCGGCAATGCCAACTTTCACTGTTGGATTGTGATCGCCGGGCTGAGGGTAGTGCCTGTTTTCAAGATAACCATGCTGGCCATCGGGCACATAGATCGGGAAAACCGGAACCTTGGAATCATCGAAGCGCATGAAGCCGATATACTTGCTGTCGGGCGACCACCAGAAGGCCTTGTACTTTGTTGGCCTGCCGAGGATCTCCTCAAAATATATCCAGGACGAATAGCCGTTCAGTATGGAATCGGACCCATCGCTGGTCAGCGGTTTTTCCTCACCCGATTTTGCGTTCAGCAGATAAAGATTATTATCCTTTTTTGTGTAAGCCATCCACCGGCCATCGGGTGAGGCAGTGGGATTGATGAATTCAGGGGAGCTGTGTGCGGGACGGTTTGACTCCGGTGCGACACCCAAATATTTACTGGCCTTGCCGGACATAGCGTCTATCGATTCGAGGACGCCAGACGAATTGCGTTGCAGGTAGTGCATGTCGTCCAGCCATCCCAGAATATTGGGCAGTCTCCGGAATATGTTTTCCGGATAGGCGCCACTGAACAACTGGTCATAGGTGAAGGGTTTGTTTTGGCTGATGGCATTGAAAGGGAGGGCGAGTATAAAAAGCAACAGGGTTCGTACTGATCTTTTTTTCATTTTCACTATCTATTAATACAGCGCCAGGAAATTATTTTACTTCCTGCAAATCTACCAACCTTTTGTATGTGCCGCCAATGGCGAGGAGTTCTTCGTGGTTGCCCCGTTCAACGATCTGGCCTTTCATAAGGACGATGATCTCGTCGGCATGACGGATGGTGCTGAGTCGGTGGGCGATGACCACGCTTGTTCTGTTGAGCATCATTTTGTTGATAGCATCCTGAACCAGTCTTTCGCTTTCGGTGTCGAGGGAAGAGGTGGCTTCGTCGAGGATCAGTATTGGAGGATTCTTCAGGAGTGCCCGGGCGATGGTGATCCGCTGACGTTCGCCTCCACTGAGCTTGGAACCACGGTCGCCGATATTGGTTTCATATCCGTCTTCTTTGGCGAGGATGAAATCATGGGCATTGGCCACCCTGGCCGCCTGCATCACGTCTTCGATGCTGGCTTCTGCTTTCCCCAGCCGGATGTTAGCAGCGATGGTGTCGTTAAAGAGAATCGGTTCCTGCGTAACGATGCCCATGTTGTGGCGTAGCGAATTGAGAGAATATTTTTTGATGTCGATGCCGTCGATCAGCAATTCACCACTGCTCGTGTCATGAAATCTGGGGATCAGGTCGGCGAGTGTGGACTTGCCGGCGCCTGAGGAGCCCACCAGTGCAATGGTTTTCCCTTTTGGGACAACGAGGTTGACACTGTTCAGGATGGAGGTGTCTTCGTAATTAAAATTCACGTTCCTGAATTCGATGCTGTCTTTAAAACTTTCGAGGAACACGGGATCGGCATCCTCGGCCACCTTCACCGGCGCGGACACGATTTCCTCTATTCGCCTGATGGCAGCGCTACCCCGCTGGGCATTGTAAAATGCGGTAGAAAGCGCCTTGGCCGGGTTGATGATTTGTGTGAAAAAAACGATGTAGGTAATGAAGGCTTCCGGCTGCATGATATGACCAGTAAACACCAGGCGACCGCCGAAAAAGAGGACACAGCAGAGCACCAGCACGCCCAGGAATTCCGACATCGGCGAGGCCAGGTCGCGACGAAAGATGATCCGGTTGCGGAGATTGGTCAGGGTGTTGTTGCTGGTTAGAAACTTGTTGCTGAGCAGCTTCTCGGCATTGAAAGCCTTGATCACCCGCAGTCCACCAAGGGTTTCATCGAGTATCGACATCATCGTTCCCATTTCTTCCTGCGCCGAGGTAGATTGTTTTTTGAGTGAGCGACTAAGTCGTCCAATGATAAAGCCGGTAACCGGCAGCAGCACAAGCAGAAACAGCGACAACGTGGGGCTGAGGAATATTAAGGTGGTGAGTATGATTATGATGTTGATGGGTTCCTTGATCAGGCCCTCAAGGGTGCCAATGACGCTCCATTCGATTTCATTGGCATCATTGCTCATCCGGCTGTTGATGTCGCCTTTTCTTTGTTCGGTGAAGTACCCGATGGGCAGTTCGAGGATCTTGTTGTAGAGGTCTGCACGCAGGTGGTTCATTACCTTGTTGCGCATGGGGCCGAGAACACGGTAAGAAAGATAGATGCAGACATTCTTAAAAAAAATGGCGACGATGATGATAACACAAATGGCCGCGAGGGCATAAGCCTCATTGTGTTCACGGATCAGCGTACTCAGGTAATATTTCAGCGAGTCGAGCAATCCCTGTGCGGTGAAGCGGAAGCCTGGTTGGGTGGTTACCAGTTGTTTCTTATTGAAGAGCAACTGCAGGAAGGGCGCCAGCATGGCCAGGGACACCAGTGAAAAGAGTACGGATAGCAGGTTGAAGAGAACGTATAGCGCGATTTTGCCTTTTTGGTCGCGCAGATGCCTGAGTATGGTGGAGAATCTTTTCAATTAAAATTAAAAATGAAGGCAAAGGTAATGGGAAAGCTTTTAAGGCTGATTTCACGCAAAAGCGCAAAGCCCTGCCTGCGGCAGGGTTCGCCAAGGCACAAAGAAGGCAGTATTTATTGCGGCTCTTTGCGTGTCTTTCTTGGCTTTGCGTGAAACCAATGAATTTTTCATTTTTGATTTTTGATTTTTCATTTGCTCCCGGCCAAGGCTGTTTTTAGTAACTTTACCTGATGGAAGAAGGCAAAAGGCAAAAGCAGGTTGGAGGTTTGTTGTTCGAAGAGCTCAGTGGTATATTTCAACGGCTGGGCCTGACGATGCTGGATGGAGGGATGGTTTCGATCAGTTCGGTGAAAGTGACCCCGGACCTGCTTGAAGCCCGCATTTATCTGAGCCTTTACCAGGTAAAGAACGATGCGGCTGCATTGAAGAAGATCGAAGAAAGAAGCTGGGAAATCAAGAAAGAACTGGCGGCACGCCTGGGTAGGCAGCTCAGAAGAATGCCGGTCCTTGTATTTTTTCACGACGACACCCTCGACCAGGTATTCAAAATGGAAGAATTGTTTAAAAAGCTAAACACCGAAAACAAGGATCAGTCCCCACAGGATTAGACCTTCAGCAAATAAATTCCCGCAATTGAACCTTCTTTTCGCCTGGCGATACTTCAAAGCCAAAAAATCGACAAACGCCATAAACTTCATAACGAGGGTCAGCACGGCTGCCATAATAATTATTACAGCCGCCTTCATCGTTATCCTTAGTGTGTTCAATGGTTTTGAGTCCCTGGTGAAATCATTGTATTCTTCTTTTTATTGCGACATCAGTGTGTCGCCAGCAACAGGGAAGAGTATATTGATCAGCGATGACCAGCTGGTAAAATTAAAGTCGACACAAAATGTGAAGGCGTATTCGCTGGTTGTCGAGGACAAGGCGCTGTTGCAGAATGGCGAGATCCAGACCGTGGTTCAGCTCAAGGGCGTTGATGAAAACTATGGCGAAATCACCTCCGTGCCCCAAAAGATCATTCGCGGAAAATTCAATCTCGGCACGGGAGAAAAGGCATCGATCGTTTTGGGCAGTGGCATCGAGAATGCGCTGGGACTGCAATCGGACCGCAATCTGTACCCGGTAACGGCATACATATTCCGGCGAGGTGTGAACGTCAATTCTGTGGATCCTTTGGATGCATTCTCAGCGGAGAACGTGTCAACTTCCGGAACCTTTTATATTCAGCAGGACATCGACAATACTTTTGCCATCACCAATGTCGACTTCATGAAGAAGATGCTTTCGATGAAGCCTGATGAATACGGGAGTATTGAAGTGGCATTGAAGAATCCTGCCCAAATTAACGCTACGCAGAAGGCCATCCGGCAGATCTTCGGTTCCGGATATATGGTAAAGACGAGGTTCGAACAGAACCAGAGTCTCTTCAGTACCATGATACTGGAGAAATGGGTAATGTATGGCATACTTACGATGATGCTGGTGGTGGCGTCTTTCACGATGATCGGGTCGCTGACGATGCTGGTGTTGGAAAAGCAAAAAGATATCCAGGTGCTTAAGGCACTTGGCGCCGACAATGCCAGGATAAGGACGATCTTTCTTACCGAAGGGCTGATGCTTGCCGCGCTTGGTTCCGTGACGGGCATCCTGCTGGCTGTTCTCATTTGCTGGGCCCAAGTGAAGTTCAAACTCGTTAATATCAATGGAGGCACCTTCCTGATTGATTACTATCCCGTGAAAATGATCGCGACAGACTTTCTGCTGGTGATGATCACCGTTATTGTGATTGCGTTCTTTGCATCGTGGTTCCCCGCGCGAAACGCCTCCGTGCAGCCGGTGACCTTAAAATCATAAAACCAGTTCAAGAACCTGGTGAAATTAAAAATCAAAAGTTAAAAATGAAAAATGCTATTCGACCAACGATTTGCAAGATGGGAAACTGAGGCAAATAAGTGCGAAGGAGGCCCAGTTCTCGGAGCGTCACTGATTGCCTCCCGGAGACTGAATGCTACCGGCGGGCCTGGGATTAACACCTCGCATATTAGGATTTTTCATTTTTAACTTTTAATTTTTGATTTCTTCAATCCTTATCACCGCGTGATAACTTCATATCTTTCCATTTCAAAAATTAATTATGAAGCAATGGCGATATAGCCTTATGTTCCTTATGCTGGTTTTATTCAGCGGCTGTTATGAAATGACCGAAGATATCGTGATCAACGAAAACGGCACGGGAACCTATACGGCGAAGATGGATATGAGCGCTCTCCTGCAGATGGTGCAAAGCATGGGCGGTGAAGACGAAATGGTAAAAAAAGGCCTCGACAAACCCATCGACACCATCATGTACCTCAATAACGTGATGGACTCTGCAAAAGACGCCACAGAAGAGCAACGCCGCCTGTTCAAGGACGGCAAGCTCAACCTCAAGCTTAACATGGCCGAGAACGTTTTCAAAACCGATATCAATTTTCCATTCCAGAACCTCGACGACCTCCAGAAACTCCTTTCGGGAGCCGGCACTGCAGGGCTGGCCCAGGCTTTCAAAGGCGCATTCATGAAAGACAGCGCCTTGGGAGCGGCAGCCGCCTCGCCGATGAACAATGAAGGCATGGATCAGGTCAACCAGATATTCGCGATCAAGATTACCAAAAATGAATTCAGCCGCCACCTCGACACGGTGCGTTTCAAAGCGCTGATGGCCATGCCCGAGATGCAACAGATCGAACAGGTGAAGAACATGGGTATGGAACTATTGTACACCACTACATTGAAATTTCCGAGGCCCGTGAAGAAATCAGACAATCCCCTGGTCAAATTATCAGCGGATAAAAAGACAGCAACCATAAAATACGATCTGATCAAATTGCTTGATGATCCTTCAAAATATTCCTACACCATCAGTTACTGATAGTTCCATGGAAACAGATTTTCTTGTAATAGGCTCCGGCATTGCCGGGATAACTTTTGCTCTCAAGGTGGCTAAACAGTTTCCAGAGAAAAAGGTGTTAATGATCACCAAGGCTCAGGCAGATGAAACGAACACCAAGTATGCCCAGGGCGGCATCGCCGGAGTGATGGATTCGGAGAAGGACAGTTTTGATAAACACATCGAGGACACGCTGATCGCAGGAGACGGTTTATGCAATGAGAAGGTGGTGGAAATCGTGGTCAAGGAGGGCGTTGACCGCATCCGCGAAATCATCGGATGGGGCGCCAACTTCGACAAGGAAACGGATGGCGACTTCAAGCTTGGCAAGGAAGGCGGTCATAGCGAATTCCGGATACTGCATCATAAGGACGTTACAGGCCGGGAAATGGAAAGAGCCCTGCTGGCCCAGCTCGAGGAGCACACCAACATCACCATCTACAAACACTGGTTTGTCCTTGACCTGATCACCCAACACCATCTCGGCTATCTCGTTACCAAGGCCACACCTGATGTGGAATGTTACGGAGTCTATGCACTCAATAGGGAAACCAACCAGATCGAAACCATTCTCGCCAAGATAACCCTGCTCGCCACCGGCGGCAACGGACAGGTGTACCGGTCAACCACCAACCCTTTCATTGCCACCGGCGACGGTATAGCCATGTTGTACAGGGCGAAGGGACGAATTGAAAACATGGAGTTCATCCAGTTCCACCCGACTGCCTTGTATGAACCCGGCATCGTAGGACAATCCTTTCTGATCACCGAAGCCGTGCGTGGTGACGGAGGCATATTAAGGAACAAGAATGGTGAAGCCTTTATGGAACGATACGATGACCGGAAGGACCTGGCACCAAGGGATATCGTGGCCCGCGCGATAGACAATGAGATGAAGATCACGGGTACGGAATATGTTTATCTCGATGTGAAGCACATTCCCTTTGAGAATTTCATAGAACACTTTCCCAATATTTACGAGAAGTGTTTGTCGATCGGCGTCGATGTGACCACCCAGTTCATTCCCGTATCTCCGGCCGCGCATTTCAGTTGTGGTGGCATCAAGACCGACGAATGGGGCAGAACCTCGATCCGTAACCTCTACGCGTGCGGGGAGTGCGCAAGCACCGGTTTGCATGGCGCCAACCGCCTGGCGAGCAATTCTTTGCTCGAGGCGATGGTCTTCGCCAACCGTTGTGCTGCTGATTCGGCATTGAAGATCGGCGAGATTGAATTCAAGGCGGGCATACCGAACTGGAATACGTCGGGAACGTCGCAGCCCAGGGAAATGATCCTCATCACGCAAACGCTGAAGGAACTGCAGTTGACGATGAGTGATTACGTGGGTATCGTAAGAACCAACGTGCGCTTAGCCCGGGCGATGAAGCGGTTGGACCTTCTCTGGGAGGAAACCGAAGAGCTCTACCAGGCCACTACCCTGTCGCCGCACCTCTGCGAACTGCGTAACATGATCACTGTGGGTTACCTGATCGTCAAATGTGCGCAGCTGAGGAAGGAAAGCCGCGGACTGCACTTCAATACCGACTACCCGACGAAGAACGCAATGGAAGAATACATTGTACTTTGAGTTGATGATGATTTTTTTGCCGAACATTTATAGAAGAACAGATGAAAGGAATGATACTCGCTGCCGGCCTGGGTACCAGGTTCAAGCCATGGACAGATAAACATCCAAAGGCGCTGGCGGTAATCAACGGCAAGAGCCTGCTGCAAAGAAACGTTGAATACCTGCAACGGGCAGGTATAACCGAAGTGGTGGTGAATGTGCATCACTTTGCCGACCAGATTCAATCGGCTATAAATAAAAATTCGGGGTGGGGTTCTGATATCGTGATCAGTGATGAGCGCGACCTGGTGCTGGAAACGGGAGGTGGGTTGATGAAGGCGAGGACCTTGTTGAAAGACCGTTCATTTGTATTGATGAATGTGGACATACTCACCGACATGGATCTGAAAAACATGATTGCGATGCACGAGAAACTACAGCCTTTGGCCACCATTGCCACCAGTGATCGCAACACATCCAGGTATTTTCTTTTTGATCATTTCGGAAATCTTTGCGGATGGACGAATACAAACTCGGGCGAGGAGAAGATCGTACGCGAAACTGCCGACCGGCAAAAAAGGGCCTTCAGTGGCATTCACGTGATTGATCCGGGAATATTTTCCTTGGTGAAGCTGAGTGGAAAATTCTCCATGGTGGATCTATATCTGTCGCTTGCCGCGGAAGAAATTATCAAGGGATTTGATCACAGTGAAACGCGTTTCATCGACGTCGGCAAACCGGAAGCAGTCGCCCAGGCAGAACGTATGTTTTATTAGATGTTTCTTGTTGGACTAAATTAAAAATGAAAAATTAAAAATTAAAAATGTTATTGATAGTCAGTGCGTTAGGCGCTGCCTCCTGCTCATCCGTCTGATTCACTATTCAATTTTTGATTTTTATTTTCTTTTTTTATTTTTAGGTCTTTCTTGCTACTCAATAGATTTTTTTCATTCTTTGATTTTTAATTTTTGCTTCCATTTAGCTAAATATATTAGTAAATTGTACTAAAATAATTAGCGAAATGGAAGCAATGCCCGGTTATAAATTGAACGAATACCTCCTCGTTCTTAGCCCTAATAATGAACTCAGGACAAGGATCAACGAATCCAGAAAATACTTCAATGAGCAATTCGAACCCTCGATGCCTTTGTCGGGCAAGCCACATATGGCCCTGGTTCGTTTCGTCAGCTGGAATATGAATGAAGATAAATTCGTGCAGCGATTTGAGCATTTATCCATGGGCGTTACCCCATTCAAAATAGAATTAAAGGACTATGGAAGTTTTCCCACTCACACGATCTTCATAAATGTAGCCACCAAGTTGCCCATACAGGAGCTGATAAGGACGCTGAAATCCACTCAGCGGATGATGAAGGCCCATCCGGACCATGATCCGCATTTTATCCAGGAGCCCTTTATTCCGATCGCCCGCAAGTTGCTACCCTGGCAGTACGAGAAAGGCTGGCAGGAGTTTTCGCACTTGCATTTTCATGCGCGGATGATTGCCGACGGCATGCTCATGCTCAAGCGCCCGTTAGGAGAAAAAGTATACCAGATTGTAAAACGGTTCGAGTTCAGGAACCTGCCCGTGACCACACGTCAGGGTGAGTTGCTTTTCCAGGGACCAGGATAACAAATGATCATGGATGAATCAGAAGATCCCCCTTACCTAAAAGGCAGGGGAGCGCAGATCAATACGCCCAACAGGTTTTTGAAAACCGAAAGGGTAAGGGAACATATTGAGTCGATCGACGACTGGACGGAATCCAATGAGGCCACTCAATATCTTATCGAAACGGCGAAGGGAATCGTGAACAAGGTGGAGAGTCCCGACCTGGGGATGATGTATAGTATGAATCCATACCAGGGTTGCGAGCACGGTTGTATTTATTGTTATGCCAGGAATTCATTTGAGTTTTTCGGTTATAGCGCGGGGTTAGACTTCGAACGAAAGATCATCGTCAAGCAGAATGCCCCTGCCCTGTTCAGGAAATTCCTCATGAATCCGAAATGGGAATGTGTGCCTATAAGCCTCAGTGGCAATACCGACTGTTATCAACCCGCGGAGAAGAAATTTCATATTACCAGGCAGCTACTCGAAGTGTGCCTGGAATTCAACCAACCTGTGGCAATGATCACCAAGAACGCAGGCATGCTCAGGGATATGGACCTCTTGAAAAAGCTTGCGGAGAAGAAGTTGATTTCTATCCTGGTATCAATCACATCGTTCAGCGAAGACCTGCGAAGAGTGATGGAGCCCAGGACCACCACCGGCGTGCAACGAATAAAGCTCATCAGGGAATTAAGTGGCCAGGGTGTGCGCATGGGCGTCATGCTGGGTCCGATGATCCCAGGTCTTAATGACCACGAGATGCATAACATCATCAAGGCCGCGAGTGAGGCTGGGGCAAAGTTTTCGGCCTATACTTTTATCCGCCTTAATGGATCAATCAAACTCATCTTCCACGACTGGCTCTATAAAAACTTCCCGGATCGTGCCGACAAGGTCTGGCATTTGATTGAAGGAAGTCATAATGGAAAGGTCAATGACAGTCGCTGGGGAGTGCGCATGCGCGGCGAGGGAAACATCGCTGAAATGGTGGCCCAGCAATACAGGAAGTACACTTCCAAATACGGGTTGAATCACGAACGTCTCGAGTTGGATTGTTCCAGGTTCAGAAGACCAGGGGAACAAGGCAGGCTGTTTTGACGCGCGAATCCCCGGCACTGGCCAGGGATTCGTATGTATAGTTGAGAAAAGGTACGTGAGGCCGGTTAAGCCCTGCCCAGTTTCCTGAGCATCCGGGCATGTTCCCATAAGGCGTTGCGAAAGGTCGGCTGACTGTGATACGGAATATGGTAAGCCAGGCAGGTAGCCTTTACTATAGGGGCCAGTTTGCGGTAGTGGACATGACAGACATTGGTAAACAGATGGTGTTCGATCTGGAAGTTAAGTCCACCGGCGAACCAGGTCAGTATCGTGTTTCTGGGTGCGAAATTCGTGGTATTCACCACTTCATGAATGGCCCAGCTGTTTTCCATATGCGGCATTCCTGCTTTCATAACCGGAGCCGCGTATCCTGAATTTTCCATCACGTGGGCAGGTTGGAAGATGCTGGACAGTATCAGGCCCGAGACGATATGCATAGAAAAGAAACCAATTAATACCAGCCACCAGGGCATGCCAGAGAAGAACAAAGGCAGGACCAGGATATAAGCGTAATAAAATATCTTATAAAAGGTAACACGTTGGAGCGCCTGCATCAATGTTACTTTTTGGTTGGACAATAATTGATGTTGGTTGTACCTGAATACGGCCTTATAATCCTTAACGGTCATCCAGAAAAGGGTCATCATGCCATAGAGAAACCAGGCATAGAGGTATTGGTAACGATGGAACCAGGCTACAGGTAGTTGTGGTGAAAGGCGGAGCAGTTTGGTACTACCGATGTCTTCATCGAGGCCGGCCACATTTGTATAGGTATGATGCAGCAGGTTGTGCTGTATTCTCCAGGTGACGCGGTAGCCGCCAATCATGTCCAGTATTCGACTGATGACATTATTGACCTTCGGATTGGCGGAATAGGTACCATGGTTTGCATCATGCATTACGGAGGTGCCGATACCGCTCATACCCAATGCCATAAGCAGCCAGCATCCAAGGAACAGCCAGATGCTGACGGAGGCGAGGCCACTGACAATCAGCGCATAGGGTACAAAATACATCATCAGCATGGAAGCTGTCTTGATCCACATTTCGTTATTGGCAAAAGGACTCATTTTCTTTGAGTCGAAGTATTCTTTAACATTCCGAAGCACTGCTTCGTGGAAACTATTGTCACCCTTCGCTGCAAAACGGACTCGTTCCAGTGTTGGTTTTTTCACTTGGCAAAATTTAAATGATGTATTAATCAACGCAAAACCCATTTGAGAATTTTGCGGTCATAAACGAATAAGATTGTTTGGTGCTGGTTGGGATTGGTTAGAGAATCGGTCAGGATTGCTCATCTGTTAGAAGGCTCAACTAATGACCAATACGGGAGGAGACAGGCTGAGTTAACTTACGGTGAGTATGTACTTGAAGATAGTCTAATTAAACGGATGAACCATGTTAAAATTACCGAAATTACTCAGATCGGTAATTGGTGCGAATCAGGGTTCATATGATCGAAAATATAGTACAGAGGTGACTCTTCCAGCACGATACGTTGACCTTTTGTTCCATCGGGTTTCCATTTCACCAGGCGGATCATTCCGTCGGCGATTTCGATTCCTGTGAGGTCGCCATCACGGAAGCAGCAGCAGCCTGAGTTGAAATAACTTGGCTTGACCATTTTTTTCACGAGTTCTTTTCCCTCGTATTCTTTTTTTCTGCGCGCCAGTTCCTCATTAATCGCTTGTTGAGCTTGCGTATCATTCTTTTCAACCGCTTTTTGCATTTGGGTATTTAGTCGGTCGATGTGATCCATTGAAGCGAACACGGGTTTATGTGTATGGCCGGAGATGAAGAGCAGGTTATTCTGTGTGGCGCTCCAGTTGTACATCATGATATTGTGTTTGTCAACAAGTTCGTAGGAATCGGAGATCGTATCGATACTTATTTCGAGAAAGCGCTGGATGGGTGTCCAGATGGCCGCCACGAACCACATGCTGAATGCATTGCCGTCGCTGCGCTGGTCGCCCTGGTGACCATGGGCCAGGAAAATGGAGTAGTTTTTTCCATTGTACTGGGTCGTGAATTCCAAACCTTCGTGGATGATGAGTTTGTTGCCGAAGATCGGTTTGAGGTAGAGGTTTTGCTGGATGGCATATTTCCATTCGAGGTCGTGGTTTCCATACACACGGTAGTAGCGTTCCCTGGCAAGAAACTGGGCCTCCTGAAGCAGTGTGAGCCGGTTTTTTGTTATCACTGTGGAGGGGGTAGATTCCCAGAGTTCTTCACAGTCGCCCAGGTTGATGAAGGTGAAGTCCTCATCATAATAATACTGAAGGGCGGTCATGTAATTGTTTTCCGTATTTCGGAAATCATCCGAGAAGTCCTTGCCGCCTTTGTGCTGATCGCTGAGTATGATCAGTTTTGTGGTGTTCATGTCGAAGGGTATCGGTGGGGTGTAGCCCGATTTCTGGTCGCGGATGTTTTGGAGGAGGAGGGCAAGGGATTCGTATACGTCCTTTCGGTGGGGGGAGGAGGAGAATTTCCTGGCCATCCAGGTGACAGGTTTATTAAGGATCCGCTGTAGTAGTTTCCGCATTGAGCCTTAGTTAGTTCCGTATAAAAATCCCCTATATTTGCTATAACACGAAAAACCACAACTAATTGTTCCGATATCTGCAAAAAATTGGATGGGTATAAAAGTATTGTACAATACTTATATGCCCTTTTTTTATTTGGGCAAGTAAATACGAACGGGGGCAAGGTTGCGTTGATAGCTAGCCAGTTACAACATATTGTGACTGAGGAGGCGAAGCTCTGCCTCCAAATATGGTTCGATGCGGCGGTCGGAGAGAGTAAATTCAGATGAAATATACTGCGCATAATACGGCCGTGATTGATGAGGGTTCTACGATTGGTGCGGGGACGAGGATCTGGCATTTTTCCCATATCATGTCAGGTGCGGTCATCGGCGAGCGTTGCAATTTGGGTCAGAATGTGGTGGTTTCGCCAGGAGTTGTGCTTGGTAATAATGTAAAGGTGCAGAACAATGTGTCGATATATGAGGGGGTGATTTGTGAGGATGATGTATTTCTGGGGCCTTCCTGTGTGTTTACGAATATCATCAATCCAAGGAGTGCAATTATCCGGAAGGATCAATACCGCAAGACCCTGGTGCGGCGTGGCGCCAGCATCGGCGCAAACGCTACCATTATTTGCGGTAATGAGATCGGGGAGTACGCGTTGATCGGGGCGGGTGCGGTGGTGACCAGGGCGGTACCTGCTTATGCATTGATTGTGGGCAACCCTGGGCGTCAAACCGGTTGGGTAAGCGAGGCCGGGCACAGGCTGGAGTTTGATATTGCCGGAATCGGTATTTGCCCCGAAACCGGAGAGAGATATGAGTTGAGTGGAGAACTAGTTTCCAAAAGACAATTATGAAACTGAGATATCAATTTGCAGTAGTTACTGTCCTGATTGCTTTCGTTACTTCTTCTTGCAGCAGCCCAAAGGAATTGCAATATGTGCAAGGAAATTTTGATACTGCGGAGCTCAGCAAATTGGTGTTACCGGAACCGAAGATCCAGAAAGGAGATATGATAAGTATCGAAGTTTTCAGTGATAATTCAAATGCCTCCCGGCCGTTTAATCAGGAGTCAGATGATTTTGCTAGCCAGGAGTCAAATACGGGACTAGGTTCCAGAATAGAGAGGAGATCCCCGAGCAAAAGTTACCTGGTTGATCTTCAGGGAAACATTACGTTTCCTGTTGTCGGCAAGCTCAAGATCGACAGTCTTACCAAAGCACAGTTAAGCGATTTGTTGGACAGTAGGTTAGGTCGGTTGTTATCAAACCCCTACTACAACATTCAATTTCTAAATTTTAAAATAACAATGATTGGTGAGTTGACCAAACCAGGGGTCTATTCAATTCCTAATGAGCGAGTCAACATTCTGGAGGCAGTAGGAATGGCCGGGGACCTTACATTTTTTGGCAAAAGAGATAATGTTCTCATTATTCGAGAGGCCAATGGCAAGAGGGAGTTCGGACGTATAGACTTGAGAAATCCGTCTATCTTCAAGTCGCCCTATTATTTTCTTCAGCAGAATGACATCGTCGTTGTGGAAATGAGTAAAAGGAAGATCGCAGCAAACGATCAGATAGCGTTTAGAAATATCTCATTGGCTGCAACAATTGTTTCGGCAATAGCGGTGTTAGTGAGTGTACTCAGATAATATGCAATAAGCGACATGCAGTTTAACAACGGAAATAATGCAGAGAATCGGGACGAGCTAAAAAATGAGTTTAGCCCAAGGGAGTTTTTAGGGATTTACCTGAAATATCTGCCGTGGCTGTTATTTTCCGCGCTGGTCTGTGTGGGGCTGGCATATGCCAAACTAAGGTACTCTACTAACTTATACCTGGTTGAAAGCAAGATTATTATCAAAACCCAGTCGAATGGACTTACAACAGACAGGTTCGAAAGTATGTTCATGAATGAAGGTGAAGACAATTTGAGAGACGAGATCGAACAGATAAAGTCAACTTCCATCACGAAAAGGGTCGTGGAAAAATTTGACTTACAAAAGACATATTTTAATGTAGGAAAAATTCGATCTACGCTTTTACACCGTGACGACGTTCCATTCAAACTGAAAGTTGTTGATATTGTAGATTCCAGTAAGGATATCAAGTTTAAGATTAAACTTTTTGAAGACGGTTTTAGCCTTGAAGAAGAGCCCCGAAAATATAACTATGATCAGGTATTCAAATGGGGAAGTTCTTTCTTCACAATTCAAAGGACAGGATCACTTGACGCTGGCTTCGCTAGCAACATCTTTGAGACCATTTGGACACCTAAGACCGAAAAGTGTCAGGAATTGATAGGCGCACTCGATGTAAGTGTTATCAACGAATATTCTAATGTCCTTTCCATCAAATATGAAACTGAAAACGTAAAGATCGGAAAAGAGATTGTCAACGGGGTTATGTCAGCGTACCAAGACGCCAACCTGGAGGACAAAAAGCAGATTGCAGTGAATGCGCTTTTGTTTATTGATGATCAGCTGGACACATTGAAAGCCGAGCTCGGTGGGGTCGAACGCAACCTTCAGGTTTATCGTGAGAAAAACAAAGTAATTGATGTAGAACAGCAATCCTCATTATATTTCGGCAACGTGGAAGCGATACAGACCCAAATAACGGATCTGGAAGTAAAGAAGCGGGTAGTGGGTGGCCTTATTGAATACCTTGAAACAGAAAAGAACCGGTTCAGAATGGTCCCAAATTCTCTTGGCATACCGGAGCCATCACTGGTCCAACTTATCAATCAGTATAATCGCGGGCAATTGGAACGAGAGGTTTTATTGTCTGGCACGACGACTGAGAATCCGGTGCTCTTGCAATTAGAGCTACAGATTACAAAGGTCAGACAAGACATTCTTCAAAGTCTGAAAAACATTCAGCAAAGTTATCAAATTGCACTGGGCGACTTGTCAGCAAAGTCGGAGGTATCTTCTGGCGAAATAAGCAAAATCCCTGGAAAACAGAAACAACTGATTGAAATCACACGTCAACAGAAAATCCTGGAAGATCTATACTCCTTACTTCTTCAAAAAAAACTTGAAACCTCCATCTCTTCTGCTTCAACTATTAACAATAGCCGGATTGTGGAGCCTGCTGACGCCTCTTCAATTCCGGTGAAACCCAATCGAAAAGCGTACTATCTCATTGCCTTGTTGATCGGATTAGCAGTGCCTGTGTTGATCATCTTATTGAGAGAATTGTTCAATGACAAGGTTCTGGGCAAATCGGATATTGAACGCTTCACTAGGGTGCCTGTGCTTGGAGAGATAGGACATTCAGAGGTTTCTGCCACATTGGTCGTTTCGTCGACCAACCGTAGTTACATTGCTGAACAGTTTCGGATACTGAGAACCAACCTACAATTTTTTATCCAAAAAAACGATAAGGCAGTGATTTTGGTTACTTCTTCGTTTAGTGGAGAGGGAAAATCTTTCATAAGCACAAATCTTGGAGCGGTTCTGGCATTGTCCGGAAAAAAGACACTCATTCTTGAGCTCGACATACGCAAGCCGAAAATTATGAAGGGCCTTGGACTAAATGAGGCAAAGGGCATTACAAACTATATTGTGGGCGATGAGGATATTGCCTCGCTTGTCAAGAGTGTTCCGGAAACAGAAAATTTATTTGTCATTCCTTGCGGTCCAATACCACCGAATCCAGCCGAACTTTTAATGGAAGAACGCGTTGGAAAACTATTTGCATACGCCAAAGCGAATTTCGACATCGTTATAGTTGATACGGCCCCTGTTGGAATGATCAGCGATGCCATGACTTTAGGACAGTACGCCAATACCTGCGTATACATTGTACGCCATGACTATACCCTCAAGCGACAAATCAGGTTCATTGAGGAACTTTATACCGCGAACAAACTTCCAAAATTGTCAATCGTTATAAATGATGTTGCGGCTGATCGGCGATACGGTCAGGGATATTACAGTTATGGCTATGGATACGGGTATGGCCACGGTTATAGCACGGATGACTACTTTGAAGAAACAAAAAAGTCAAAAAAGAGAAAATGGTTTAAGAAAAAACTCTAACCCTTGTATGATTGGTACCAACCTCAAACAACCTCAGACCATATATACGATTGCATCTAAGAGCAGTTTCTCTTTAGGTTTTCCAGAGTTATGGTCATACAGGGAGCTATTCATCTTCTTTACATGGAGAGATATTAAAGTTAAGTATAAACAGACCGCGTTGGGAGTAATATGGGCTTTTCTACAGCCACTTGCTATGATGGCTGTATTTACAGTCATATTTCAACGAGGCCTGAATCTCAAGTCTGACGGCCTGCCTTACCCTATTTTTGCGTTTGCGGGGCTTATCATCTGGAATATTTTTAGCAGCGGTGTATCCAATAGTGCAAACAGCATGATCACCAATGCTAATATTATTAAGAAAATATATTTTCCGAGGCTTATTATTCCTATGTCCGCGGTGCTTACCTCTCTGTTTGACTGTTGCATTGCTTTAGTACTTTTTGTCATAATACTTGTATATTATTCTCAACCAGTAAATCTCTTCTTTCTCACCAGCTGTTTGATTCTTAGTATCCTGTTGACGGTATTGGTTACGTTCGGCATGGGAACGATGCTGGCCGCCTGGAATGTCAAGTACCGGGATTTTCAATATGCGTTACCTTTTGTTCTTCAGTTTTTGCTATTTGTCAATCCCGTTATTTACAGCAGTTCGACAGTAAGCCATAGCTGGCTAAGTTCTATTTTGGCCTTGAATCCTCTCGCCGGGGCGATTAACCTGCTGCGGACTGGCATTACCGGTACCAACATTGATTGGGGTGCTTTAATACTGCACTTTTTTATTGCAATGATTCTTTGTCTTGTCGGCCTTTATTCCTTCCGCCGAACGGAACGCTTTTTCGCAGATCTAACATAGATGCAGCCGATTCTGGAAATAAAACATGTCAGCAAAAAGTACAAGTTGGGCTCGTCGCCTTCCTATCTTTCACTTAGAGAGGTAATATCTAACCGGGTGAAGACGCTGACAGATTTAGTTGGTAAACGAACCGCGAACAAGACGTCGAGCTTCTGGGCACTTGACGACGTTTCTCTCGACGTTCTGCCAGGAAAATGCATTGGTATAATAGGACAAAATGGTGCTGGAAAAAGCACTCTCCTCAAGATTCTTTCCAGAATTACTCCTCCGACATTGGGTTCGATTGTTTGCAGAGGGCGTATCGCCTCTCTGCTTGAGGTTGGTACAGGGTTTCACCCAGAACTTACAGGAAGAGAGAACATTTTTATGAATGGAAGTATTCTTGGGATGAAACGTGCTGAAATTAGACAACAGTTTGATCAAATAGTTGATTTTAGTGGTGTCGCACGATTTCTTGATACACCTTTGAAACAGTATAGCAGTGGGATGCAATTGAGGCTGGCTTTCGCAGTTGCGGCACATCTGGAACCAGAAATTCTGATTGTGGATGAAGTACTTGCAGTTGGGGACGCAGAGTTTCAAAAAAAGTGTCTTGGAAAAATGCAGGAAGTTACCAATACCGGAAGAACGGTGCTCTTTGTGAGCCATGATCTCACGGCTGTGCGCTCACTAACGGAGGAGTGTCTATTGCTAGAACTAGGGAAAACAAAGGCATACGGACCTACAGACGAAATTGTCGCCACCTACTTGAACCAAGCTGGTTCTGGGTCGACAACTCTTAATATTAGAGGTAAAAACAGTTCGCTTGCATCGTTAAGATTGATCAATGAACATGGTCATGCAACCAATTTCTATGATATTCGCCTTCCCCTCCATCTAGAAATTACATTTGCAAAAAACGATTTCCCGGATCTGTCTTTTGAACTTTTCCTTAAGGATCAGTCGCACAGAAAGATTGCTCTGGCATCACTCTCACATTTTCATGACCAGTCAATTCCTCAATCAGGCGGACAATACAGATGTAAACTGTCTTTAAATCCATTCCCTTTGGCTTCTGGCGCATACTATCTCGACTTGGCCATTTCCCAGCCAAAAGTCGGATGGGACCTTTATGCAGAGAATGCCTTAAAATTTGAAGTGCTGATGAGCAATCCCAATAGTTTGTCCTGGGATTTCAAGCAAGAATATAATTATGGACAACTTGCATGGACGACCATAAGTGATCCTGAATTCACGTTAATTGATGCAGCTCATTCAGCATTTTAAAGATGTACTACTGTGCCCTGCCTGTGGATCAAGTCACAGCGTTGAGTATGGTAACAAAATCGAAGGGTTTGAGGAAATAGTGGATGGTGTTGGCTTGTTTAATCACCCGGCTTTCAAAGTGCTGATGTGCAAAAATTGCTTGCTATATTTTAAGTCCTGTGTACCTGATGGTTCAGTACTGGCTCAATACTATGCCTCTCTTAATATTCGGTATGAGAACGTAGATATAGTGTTTCCTACGGACAAGGTAATCTTCAACAGGGCAAAGTCCGCCGAAAAAAACATTACGTTGCTTGACTATGGCTGTGGTTCAGGGAGGTTGTTGGCGAAGTTCCCCCAGACTGCACGCAAATTTGGGGTAGAAGTTAATCAGGACGCAATTGAGGTTGCAACTTCAAGAAATGTTACGATTATTCCCGAGTCAGAACTTGATGCCAGAGTGGGGTTCTTTGATGTGGTACTGCTAACAGATGTGTACGAGCACCTCGCGGAACCTTTGCGGTTGGTTCGTCGTCTGAGCGCTTGTTTGAAGCCTGGAGGTAAATTAATCATCTCGACAGGAGTGGCGGATAGTGTCAAATACAAGGAGCGGATAGGTCACTATTGGTACTTTAAATTGTTTAGTCATCTTCAAATGGCTACTTGTGCCCACTTCCACTGGTTGGCACAGCAGCTGGACTTCCGTTTAATAACCATTGACCTGATGTCACACTATGACTCGTCTCTTAAATCTTCAATCGGAAAATCAGTAGCTGACATATTGTTTCAAATTGCAAGATTTAAGGTCTTGTCCAAATTAAGTAGGGCTACGCCAATTCTTAAATCTGCCAGAAAATGGAACTATCCAATTTTCGACCAGTATAACAAAGACCATGCAGTTTGCGTTTTGCAAAAGCGTGCTTCTTGAGCACATAATATTTTCATCAATACTCTTGCATTACTATGTCTAAGAACATTCTTGTCACTGGCGGCCTTGGAGCCGTAGGCACCTATCTTGTAGCGGAACTCAGACGAAGAGGCCACAGCGTGTGGATTGCTGACCTCCCGCATAGCAATGATCCGCAGTATATTAGATGTGACATTGGAAAATTTCATCAAGTCGAAAGAATCTGGCGCGGTGGTGGCTGGTCTCACGGATATCTTCCGAAAGGGTTCAGATTTGACTATGTATATCACCTGGCTGCTGAGTTTGGCCGATGGAATGGCGAGGATTATTATGAAAATCTCTGGATGACTAATGCAGTCGGGACAAAAAACTTTATCCGCATGCAGGAGAAAGAGGGATTTAAAGCAATCTATTTCTCCTCATCAGAAGTGTACGGGGATTATGAAGGAGTGATGTCCGAGAATGTGATGGATAGCCATGAGATTCGTCAGATGAATGACTATGCAATGACTAAATGGGTGAACGAAATGCAAGTGCTGAACTCCGCGACACAGTTCGGAACCGAGTCGGTGCGCCTGCGGCTATTTAATACTTATGGCCCAGGAGAACCATATAGCCCATACCGGTCCGTTATATGCCTTTTTTGTTACCGAGCCTTACACGACATCCCATACATTGTTTACCGTGGATACAAGAGGACTAGTACTTACATCACCGACATGGCACGGACGATTGCCAATATCGCGGTAGATTTCAAAGGTGGTGAAGTATATAACATTGGCGGCGAAGACTATCATTCTATTGAAGCTGCTTCTGAAATCATACTTCGACTTTGTGGTAAATCAGAAAAAGACCTTGTCACATACCAAGATGAAGAGATGCTAACAACCAAACAGAAGTTGGTTGACTGTCAAAAAGCTGTACGAGATCTTAATCACAAGACCACAGTGACGCTAGAGGATGGTATTGCAGAGACTTTTAAGTGGATGAAACAAAAGTACAACGTTCGATAGTTATTCTTTTGCTTTGATAAATATCGACACTCGTATTTTGTATATTGGCGACGTTCCGGTTGAGGGAACAACAGGGGGCGAAATGCTGTTGTATAAAGTATTGAAAAACCACAATCCCAATGCTCTGCAGATAATTCAAACACGCAACTCCGGCAAGAATCATACGCGATTTCCCGTAACGCAGAACTTCCTGGCGTCCGCTACCATACGATACAATACCTCCGTCTGCGTGGCTCGCCGATTTCCATTTGTCGATCATGCCAATCATTGGATAAATTATCTTTATCTCAAAACTCACACCGCTGAGGTAAGGCGAATCGCAAAAAATTTTAGGCCTGAGCTAATCTTGACAGTAGCTCATCATATGTTCTGGGAGACTGCTTATCGCATCTCACCGGCAACTTGGCATCCCGATCTGGGTGATGGTTCATGATGACTGGCCAATTACAGTCAATGGGAGTTGGCTCAAAAAATATCTTAAGCCTCACTTTACAAAGCTCTTTAAAGTCGCTAAAAGACGGTTTTCGGTATCGCCTTATATGTCGGAACGGTATCAGGAAATTTATGGAGAACCAAGTGATGTGCTCTATCCCGTTGCCATCGATACTCCCCCATCATACTCGGATCCAAAGTCCTTCAAACCACTGAGAGCACCTCTGGCTATTGGATTTGCCGGCTCTCTCTGGAACGGTTATCCCGACAATCTCATTCGTCTTTGTCATGCTACTGACAGAATGGGGATCAAGGTCATTGCGTTTACGAATCGAGACATGACCTTCATGCGAAATCGTGGATTGACGACATCAAACCTTGAAATGAGAGAATTTATTCCGGCAGCTGAACTCATTCCAGAACTGCGACACAGCTGTCAAATGCTTTTTTTTACCAATGGACTTTGACCTTAAGTATAAGGATAACATGGAGGTCGCTTTTCCTAGTAAAATGGCAGAGTATGCTAGGATCGGATTGCCGATATTGATTAACGCACCTGTTTATGCCTCAATAGTGAAATGGGCACGGAATCCTCTAATCCCGGATTTTGCCGAAGTCGTATCAACTGAAAATGAAGAGGAAATAGAAGCTTTGGACTTCGACGTCTGACAACAAATAGCAGATATGAGGTGTTGAAAGGAAATATGCAGCGCCTTCTACTAACTTTCTTTTCCGAAGCCCGTGCAAAGCAAACATTTTATGGCTCAAATTCGAGTGTGTGAGTAACAGCTCATCAATGCCATACAAAGTCTATAGAAAGGTGTTTCACAACCATGTAGCGAAAGCTATTGCAGATATTGTATTCAGCCCGATCACTTTTTTCAGTTGTATCTGGTTGAAATACCTCCGTAAGGACTGGACTTATCTACCTGTTGCGGAACACATTTACAAGTTAATCGGAATTTTCCCTATCCAAAATCACTATTATGAACCACTGTTCATTTTTGATAAACATCTCCGTCATCCCCTTTCCCAAGCCAGAGAACTCCCTGGTATTGATCTAAATATTGACGGCCAGCTAAGTCTGCTGTCTGAGCTGAAGTTTACTTCGGAATTTCTTACTGATTTGAACAAACCGAGGGAAGAGCCCAAATACCATTTTGACAATGGATTTTTTGGACATGGTGATGCTGAATTCTATTACAATATCATTCGTCACAGAAAGCCTGCAAGGATCATTGAAATTGGAAGCGGAAACAGCACGCTGATCGCCAATATGGCATCGCAAAAAAATTATGAGGAAACGGGAATAGCAACCAGTATTACCTGTATTGAGCCATATGAGATAGGTTGGCTAGAGAGTATCGGAGTCAATGTAGAAAGAAAGCAAGTGCAGGACATTGATGTATCATTTTTTATGGAACTTTCCGCTGATGATATTCTGTTTATCGATTCATCGCACATGATCAGGCCTCAGGGAGACGTACTATACGAGATCTTACGAATTTTGCCGGTATTGCCGCCGGGAGTTCTAATACATATTCACGACATATTCACGCCTCACGACTATCCAAGTAACTGGGTCACTAAGGATCACAGGTTCTGGAATGAACAATACCTTCTTGAGGCGTTCCTCTGCTTTAATTCAAGCTTTAGCATAATTGCAGCGCTTAATTTTCTTCGACATCATTCGCCTGCCATTTTTCAGGATACATTGTTCATAGATACTCCAGGCGAAGGTATCGAACCGGCGAGTTTTTGGATCACTAGAAAAAAGTAATGTTGACAAACAGGATAGTCCGATTGCCGATCATCAGAGGATTGAAACGAAAGTATGAAATCTTCCGACAGCTTATGGGCTTATACAATCCACCTGGGCATTACTATAGTCCCATTGCTTCGAAGTCAGAAATGATACTGAACCAGGAAAGAATATTTGGTGCTCGCGGTAGAGAGATTCCTGGAATAAATCTCCAAGTTGAGGCGCAACTCAATCTCGTGAAACAGTTTGGCAATTTTTATACTGACTTTTCAGAAGCATACGCGCAAGAAACAGCTGGCAAAACATTTCGTCCCACGAACGGTTACTATAGTTTTACTGACGCCATCTTTCTTTATTGCATGATCCGACACTTTCGCCCGTCCAATATATTTGAAGTCGGGTCAGGGTTTTCTTCCACCCTGATGCTAGATATCAATCGAGATTTCTTTAACGATACTATTAGTCTTGCTTTTGTTGAACCGTATCCTGAGATCGATTGATGGGATTGCTTGCGATAAGCCCCAATATTGAGGTGGTCAAGTCAAAGGTTCAGGACTTGCAAGTATCATTTTTCTCCAAGCTTCAGCGAAATGACATTCTGTTCGTAGATTCCTCTCATGTCCTGAAAACCGGAAGTGACTTGCATTTTATCTTGTTTGAGGTATTGCCGGCATTGAACCCGGGAACCTTGATTCACTTCCACGACATTTTTTTTCCTTTCGAGTATCCTAAAGAGCACGTCCTGGGCGATCGTTGGTTCAGTTGGAACGAGGCCTATGCGTTGCGTGCATTCCTATCATATAACTCTGACTACGAAATTGTAGTCTGGAATTCATGTCTCGAAGCCCTGGAGAATGAATTTCTGCTGGCCGCGTTCCCGCTCTATGCTAGAGGCGGAAGTGCAAGCATCTGGCTGAGAAAACTATAGAAAATTATGCCGGCGATTTCAATTATCATTCCTACAATTAATCGTTATGCTGATCTGGACAAGACGCTGGAAGAGCTGTCACGACAATCCTTTACGGATTTTGAGATCATAGTTGTCGATCAAACGCTGAACCCAACCGAGATAACTGGCGCATATGGGCTCCGAATTAAATATTATTGGCTTGATCAACAGTCAGCATCGGCTGCTAGAAACCTCGGTATCCTGAAAGCGCAGGCCGACCTGCTTCTTTTTCTTGATGATGACATATTACTTCCGCACGAGGACTTCATATCCAATCACCTCAGGCATTTTAATAACAAATTGATTCCGGGTGTGGCAGGCTGCATCATGGAACCCGACAGAATCAAAAGAACGACAAGGCACAAATGGAGCTTTAATAGCGACGTAGGTTGGCTTTTCTTTCCGCGTAATTTCGCATTCAATACCCGCATTCATACCGGTGGTTCGGGCAATTTGTCCGTCCGTCGTTCCGTAGCAATTGAAGTTGGAGGCATGGACGAGAATTTTGTTAGAGGCGCTCATCGAGAGGAGTCGGATTTCTGTCTTCGAGTGGTTAAGAAATTTGGCCTGCTTCAATATGACCCTGATGCCGACATCATACATCTAGGGTCAACATCTGGCGGCATCCGATCATGGAATAATGGTACCTCAGTACTCAAAGGGCAACACAACTATGATGGGGCATTTTATTTTTTGTTTAGGCATTTTAGACTGAAAGAGCTTCCTTACCATCTTTTTGCAACTGCTCATTTCTTTCTTTACGATAAGCGTCTATTACTACGGCCGCATCTGTTGGTACTAAGCTTAGTGAGAATGGGCAAAGGGTTGCTGTATGCGCTTCAAAACTTTCGGCATCCGAAATTTATTAGTTTCTAATCTTGGTTCTCAAGTCTCTATAATGAGGTTATCAAAAACAAATATCTTTTTTGTTTACTTGCTTCTTGCAGCCATCTTTCTGGATGGATTCACAATCAGAAGTGTAGGAGGGTTTGACTTCTATTATTACTACATTATTTTTATCATCAGCATCATTACAAACTCCATACAACAACGAAAGTTGTCTATCGGACCAGCATGGTTTGTCAAGTTCATTTTCTTTTTCTTCTTGGTTAACATCGTCACTGGAGTACTATATCAGACCTTCGGATTTTTGATGATAAAACAAATTGGGGGAATTCTGTTTTCGGCAATGGCGTATTGGGCACTTTTCATGTTTGCAAATGGCAATCTCCGGCTGATCGGAAAAGCTTATATAAATGTTGCTTTCATTGAATCGCTTTATGGACTTACGGGTCTGTTGGTTTCATCAACTGGGTTAGGGCGGTTCGGCGTTTATGGGCAGAGTGGAAATTTGCTCGGCCTCGCAAAAATATCAGGATCCACAGAAGAGCCCTATTTCCTTGCTGTTTCCCTAATTCCTGCGGTATACATTCACATCAATGACATACTCAGTAAGAAGTCCCTTGTCGACCATGACTTTTCCTGGGTGAAATGTGTCACTACAATTTCCTGCTTTTTGCTAACAGGAGCATCCTCTGGCTATGTTGCGGTGTTCCTTATGCTTGCATTCGTCGCCTATAATAAGCAACTCCTAAACCTTCGCAGTCTTGGATTAGTTCTTCTTCCTGCTTTTCTTTTCGCCGTCTATTTTTTATTTAACATATTTTCCTCAAACTCCAAGGACTTTACGTCAAGGGTCAATGACACATGGTACGTTTTCTTTTCAGACGAGGATGAAGGGGTGAAGGCTGGCAAGATCAATGGCAGCAGCTTCGCACTTTACTCTAATTTCAAAGTAGCTTCAAATTCATTTGCTGAGAATCCTATTTCTGGCTCTGGCTTGGGGACGCATGAATTGAACTATGAAAAGTATTTTTACGAGCACTTTTCTTCACGTATTGTAAAGCGCTTCGTGGCGGAACTTAACAAGCAAGATGCCAATTCTACTTTTATCAGATTGATTTCAGAAACAGGGGTACTGGGACTGGCTTTCTTCCTATATTTTGTCTTCCGGAATCTTCTAATCAAGAGAAATGCAGACCCTACTATTCGATTTCTAATTCTTTTTAATCAAGGCATCTTTATTATGATGCTTATACGGTTGCTGAGGACAGGTAACTATGTAGGTAATGGATTCTTTTTCTTCTTTTTTATGTATTGGGCTTTGTATGAGTTCCTTCGTAGTACCGCAGAGGCCCCCACCAATAAAATATTGGCTAATAAACTTAATCTTGATCGGCAGCCAGTGCCAGTGGTCTAAAATGAAAAAATGGTAATAGCCGTTTATGCTGATAATCTCCGCGTTTTTACTAGTATGATGCCACAGAGGGGCCTTCTTAAACAAATGATGGTCAACAGGCCGTTTGATAATTTCATTTTTTATCTACATAAGAGATTTCTGAGCGATACCATACTTTCTGAATTTTTTTCTGAGATTGCTGAGTTGAAGAACTGGGAAATCAGGAAGATCAAAAGAGCACAACGACTGTCCAGGCTTCTTCAGGTGGTTGGGCTTCCATCGCCATTGCTACCGCGCGGGGCTGACCTTTATATCAGCCCGGACATCGAGACGTTTGGAAAACGATGTCGACCCATTCTGAACTTTTTGCCTGACCTCACTGTCTACGATGACATGCGAAATACCTCGCTATCCCGGTTCAACAGTTGGTTCAGAAAAATTTGTATTAGGTTGATGGATAGGCGTTCAAACCTCGTAGTTGTAGTTTCCCAATATACCAGATCGAGGTACCTCCATCATTTTCCAGGCACTAGAGTGCCAGTAAAGGTGATTTATAATGGTATCGATTCCCAATGGTTCAACCAGGAGCCGACTTTGAGAGATGGCAGTCTGCCCCAATCTTACTGGATTTGGATGGGAGGCGGGTTTACCAGTCGCAAAAATCTCGAGGGTTTGCTTGAAGCATACAAATTGCTAATCGATGAAAAAAATGCATTGCCGGATATCATCCTCGCTGGACTCGACTCCGACTCGATTGAACGCATGAGAGCCCACCTGATTACGTGTGAACTTACCAATCGCGTACATCTGAAGTCCAAAATTCCACTACAGAATCTAATTAGTCTGGTTGATCAAAGTGAAGGGCTGCTATTTCCTTCACTGTATGAAGGTTTCGGGCTTCCTGTGATTGAAGCCTACGCGAGAGGAAAGATGGTCATGACATCTACAGTGACCAGCCTCCCGGAAGTGGCAAATGGTCTGGCGGTATTTTGCGATCCTGCTAATATTGAATCAATAAAGCAGAGTTTGCTAACAATGACAAAGAGCTCAACGCCCGCAAGCGTTGAGGAACTGCGGACCTGGGCGAGCCGATTTACATATGCCCAGGCAGCAAGCAGGCTGGAAGAGCTCATATTAACTATTCCTTCAAAAATTAAATGATCGGAATCTCGAGAGCAAACCAGTGGAAAGAATCTTGATATCAGTTGACTGGTTTACGCCGGGGTATAAAGCCGGGGGCATTATCACCGCAATGGCCAATCTGGTACATGTGCTGAAAGAAGAATACGCGATTTTCATTCTAACTTCTGATCGGGACCTGACGGATAGCAAACCATACCCAGGTTGTACTCCCGATGTCTGGCAACAGAGCGATGGGTACCAAATATATTATGCTAGGCGGAGGAAAATGACCTGGCATCGATGGATGGATGTCTTCAGAACGGTGCAGCCTCATCACTTTATCATTAATGGGATATTCTCATTTAGGTACTCCATATTACCATTAGGGGCATATTTGCGGTCTGGTTATAAGGGGCAGGTTTTGTTGCTGCCTCATGGAATGCTAAAATTAAGTGCCCTGTCTTTTAAACCCTTCAGAAAGTTACTGCTGCTTAGGATGTATCGTCATCTAAGAGTAAGTCGTAAGGTGTTATTTCTCACATCCTCTCCGGAAGAAGCAGCGGATGTGCAGAGTGTATTTGGAAATAAGGCTCGCTCTAAGACACTTGCACACTTTCCTTTTGTACCTATCGAAAGAAAAAACAACTTGCCTAAATCGCCGGGAGCAGTCAGTTTCCTATTTGTTGGGCGAATTCACCCCATTAAGAACCTGATCTTCCTCCTTCGGGCTTTGTTGCAAGTAAAGGGAAATCTTCAACTCACGATTATCGGAAATATAGAAGATTTTGATTACTGGCGAGAATGCCTGCCGATCATCAGTCAATTGAGAGAGCGCATCTCGATATCAGTTATAGAAGCTGTGCCCCAATCTAAATTAAGAGAGATGTTTGCGACACATCACTTTTTGGCATTACCAACCAAGGGTGAGAACTTTGGCTATGCGATTCTCGAGTCCCTATCAGCCGGAACTCCTGTTATCATTAGTAACCAAACGCCATGGCAAGGTCTCGTGGAGAAGAAGGTTGGATGGGATGTAGACGTAGATACCCCAAATGCATATATCAATGCCCTTGCTGAGTCTGTTGATATGGATCAGGAAAAATATTCTTTGTGGTCGGAGTCGGCCTATGAATATTCAAAGTTCGCAATCGACCTGCCTGAACTTGTGAAACAGTACGCCCAGGTATTCAATTCGAGGAACCTGGCCAATCAACAAAAATCCCATGTACACCCTCGGCCTTAACGCATATCACGCAGACTCGTCCGCCGCCATATTTCAGGATGGTCAGCTGATTGCTGCGACCGAAGAAGAGCGGTTCCGCAGGATCAAACATTGGGCTGGGTTCCCGGACCTCGCCGTAAAATTTTGCCTCAAAGAAGCCGGCATCTCTCTCGACCAGGTGGATCACATCGCCATCGGCAGAGACCCGCTTGCCAAGTTGCATAGAAAAATATTCTACCTGCTCAGCAACCCAAATGGTTTGTTCAGGGCGGCGACCCAACGGGCGAAGAATGCGATACATGTGTCATCCCTGGAAGAGGAGTTTATAAAAATTGATCCTGGCGTCGATCCAAAAGCGATAAAGAAAAAAATTCATCAGATCGAACATCACCGCAGCCACCTGGCCTCGGCTTTTTTTGCCTCCCCCTTTCGCGAATCAGCCCTGCTCTCCATCGACGGTTCTGGCGACTTCTCAACCACAATGACAGGGAAAGGATCAGGTAACTCTTTTGAAGTCCTTGGTTCACTCGACTTTCCTCACTCCGCAGGACTGTTCTATTCATGCCTGACCCAATTCCTTGGCTTCCCCCATTATGGAGATGAGTATAAGGTTATGGGACTGGCCCCATATGGCACCCCACTGTATGTGGACAAACTCAAAGACATCCTTCAATTCACCGACAATGGATTTTTTAAACTCAACCTCAAATATTTTAACATCGCCAGGCAGAATATTATTTCATACGGCGATGACCATATACCAGTAGTGGCAGAACTCTTCTCCGAACAATTGGTTTCTGTTTTCGGTCCTGCCCGTAGATCCGGCGATGAGCTGACCCAGTTCCATAAAGACCTCGCTGCTTCTGTTCAGCGGCTGACTGAAGAGTTGATCTATCACCTGCTTTCCGCCCTCCATAACCGAACAGGTCTGGACCAAGTTTGTATTGCCGGCGGTGTTGCGCAAAACTCGGTAGCCAATGGCAAACTGACAAGAAACACCAAATTCAAAAAAATATTCATTCCGTCAGCAGGCCATGATGCCGGCATTGCCATGGGTGCCGCTCTTTATCACTATCACCAGGTGCTGAATAAAGAAAGAACCGCATTCTTGCCCACGGCTTTTACGGGTAGTCAATTCTCAAACGAAGAGATAGAATCTTTTCTCCACAACAAAGGCATTCAGTGCCGGAAATATTCCGACAAGGAGTTGTTTGACATCGTCGCCGATCAAATAATAGATTCAGGAGTGGTAGGTTGGTTCAATGGCCGGGCAGAATTCGGACCCAGGGCATTGGGCGGCCGGTCCATCATTGCCGACCCCCGTCGTATAGATGCCAAGGACCTGCTCAATCATAAAGTCAAGCGAAGGGAAAGTTTTCGCCCGTTCGCGCCATCTATCTTAAAGGAATATGTTTCAGAGTACTTTGAAGTAACAGATGATGTTCCATTCATGGAGAAGGTGTTCCCGATACGTCCGGAAAAGCGGGGGCTGATCCCCGCAGTCACCCATGTTGATGGTACAGGCCGGCTGCAGACCGTAGATAAGGAGGTTTCACCCCGGTATTACGGCCTTATTGAAAATTTCAGGCAGAAAACCGGGATACCAATTCTGTTGAATACTTCGTTTAATGAGAATGAACCAATTGTAAACACCCCTGAAGAAGCACTGGATTGTTTCCTGCGAACAAAAATGGACATGCTGGTGCTTCAGAATTGTGTTATTACAAGGCAGCCCTAATCTATGAAATTCTCTATCATCACCGCTACTTACAACAGCGCTGCAACAGTGGGCGATACCCTCAAAAGCATACGCGACCAGGACTATCCCAATATAGAACACATCATCGTGGACGGTCAATCGAAAGACGATACCCTTGCCATAGTGGCGCAGTTTCCCCATGTGGCAAAACAGGTTTCGGAGAAAGACAATGGAATTTACGACGCCATGAACAAGGGTATCGGCCTGGCCACCGGTGACGTGATCGGCATCCTCAACTCCGACGATGTTTATTTCGATGAGAAAGTGATCAATGAAGTCATGGCTGTATTTGCAAATAATAAAGTCGAAGCTGTCTTTGGCGACCTGCAATACGTAAAACAAGACGACCTGAATAAAGTTACCCGCTACTGGAAAGCCGGTATGTTCTCAAGAGCGAAATTCTATTTCGGCTGGATGCCACCACATCCCAGCTTTTTTGTACGCAGCGAAGTATATAGAAGAATAGGTGGGTTCAATCTATCCCTTCGCTCGTCCGCCGACTACGAATTCATGCTGCGCGCACTCCTGATTCACAAAATCCCGGTTTCCTATCTACCCAGGGTGCTGGTGAAGATGAGAGTAGGAGGAATGAGCAATGTCACACTCCAACATAGGATATCCGCAAACAAGGAAGACTGGCAGGCATGGAAACTAAATGGCATCAAGCCCCATTTCTTTACGATTCCCTTCAAACCCATCAGAAAAATATTTCAATTTATCCGCAGGAACTAACACATCATGAAACAACAGGATAAAATTTATGTTGCCGGCCACCTGGGACTTGTGGGTTCTTCCATCGTGAGAAAACTCACGCAGGAAGGATTCAATAATCTTGTTTACAGAACCTCATCCGAGATGGATCTCCGCGATCAGCAAGCCGTCAACCAATTTTTCGCCGCGGAGCAACCGAAATACGTATTTCTCGCGGCCGCAAAAGTGGGCGGCATCGTTTCGAATAACACCTATCGCGCTGAATTCCTGTATAATAATATGATGATCGAGGCCAACGTGATCCACGCCTCTTATGTTAATAAAGTTGAGAAATTATTTTTCCTTGGATCCTCCTGCATCTATCCAAGGATGGCACCGCAACCACTACGAGAAGAATTCCTGCTCACGGGCGCGCTGGAGCCTACAAATGAGCCCTATGCCATCGCGAAAATTGCCGGCGTCAAACTCTGCGAGGCTTATCACGACCAGTATGGTTGCAATTTTATATCGGTGATGCCGACCAACCTTTATGGCCCCAATGACACCTATCATCCGGATAATTCTCACGTTCTGCCCGCACTGATCAGAAAATTTCACGATGCGAAGCTCAACAAACTCAACAATGTCACCATTTGGGGCACCGGTTTTGCACGAAGAGAGTTTTTACATACGGAAGATTTCGCTGATGCCTGTTTCTACCTGATGCAACAGTACGACCAGAAAGAATTTGTGAACATTGGTTGCGGTGAAGACATATCCATCATGGATCTTGCCATGCTGATTAAAAAAATTGTCGGATTCAGCGGTGACTTGCTCTTCGATCACAGCAAACCTGATGGCACCCCCAGAAAATTAATGGATATTTCCCGCTTATCCGCCCTTGGTTGGAAACCAAAGATTAAATTAGAGCAGGGAATCACTTCCGTATATAAAGATTACGAAGCCAGATTTAGCGAAAACAAACTGAACGCGTATTAATGATCTCTATCTTTAAAAAGAAAATACCCGAGAGACCTGACCTCAGCACACTGGTTAGCGACATGCATTCCCACCTCGTGCCCGGTATCGACGATGGCTCGCCAAATGTCGAAACATCCATTGAACTGATCAAAGGACTTACCGAACTCGGCTTCCAGAAATTCATCGCCACACCGCATATCCTCTGGGATATGTACAAGAACGACAAGTCCACGATCGAACCGGCCTACCTCGCCCTGGCGCAGGAAATGAAGAACCAAAATATGAAGATCCCCTTTCGTTTCGCTGCCGAATATTTCCTCGACGACCACGTCGACGACATCATCGAAAACGAAGAGGACATGCTCACGATCCAGGACAACTGGGTGCTCGTGGAATTTTCTTTCATCAGCGCACCGCTGGACCTCAAAGACAAACTCTTCGCTCTGCAAATCGCCGGCTATAACCCGATTATCGCACACCCCGAACGATACAACTACTACTCAAAAGACCGTAAGATGTACGACGAACTGAAAGAAGCGGGCTATCGCTTCCAGGTCAACCTGCTCTCCCTGACCGGCTATTACGGCAAAAGCACCCACGAGCTCGCACAATACCTGGTGAAAAAAAACTATGTCGACCTGCTCGGCACCGACCTCCACCACATACGACACCTCCAGGCCCTCCAAAGCAATTCCCAGCTGACCGACATTATCAAGGGCCTCCAGGACAGCGGCCGACTAATGAACCACATGCTCTGAGTCAGCAGGCTGCCTCGGTTTGCAGGCAATATTTCTCCTCTCTTTATTTTTCTCTGAACTTTTGCCTTTCGCTGTTGTAATACCAGAGGTATGAATGCGTTCACCATCAAGGACCTCGAAAACCTTTCCGGCATCAAGGCCCATACGATCCGGATCTGGGAGCAACGTTATTCCTTCCTGAAACCCCAGCGTACCGACACCAACATCAGGCATTACCGAAACGAGGAGCTGAAGATTCTCCTGAACATCGCACTCCTCAACAAGTACGGCTTCAAGATCTCACAGATCGACAAAATGACCCCCGAGGTCATGCGCGAAAAGCTCCTCAGCCTCTCACACGCCGATGCCCAACAGGAACGACTCGTCAACGACTTGCTCCACTTCATGGTGGACATGGACACCACCACCTTCTCCAAAACGCTCGACCAATACATCCGTACCAACGGCATCGATAAGACCATCAACAACCTGGTCTTCCCCTTCCTCAAAAGAGTGGGCATACTCTGGGTCACCGACCACGTGAAAGTGGCCCAGGAACACCTGGTATCGAACATCATTCGTCAGAAACTGATACTCGGCATCGAAAATGCCGTCAGCTCCGTCCCAATCAACAGAACTATTCTGCTCTTCCTCCCCGAGGGTGAACACCACGAGATCGGATTGCTCTTTGTTCACTACCTGCTCAAGTCGCGCGGAATCACTGTGCTCTATGCCGGCGCCAACCTTCCCGCCGAAGACCTCGAATTCCTATGCAGAATGAAAAAGCCGGACTTCGCCTACACTCACCTTACCAGCCTGCCCGCACGTTTCAACCTGGAAAAATACCTGGGCATCCTGCAAGCGCAGGTGACCGTCACACCCATCCTCATGTCTGGATTGATCCCCCAGAACTACCACAAAAAGTTACCGGCCGGCATCATCATTAAAAGAAGTTTGGAAGAAGTGCTGGCTCAGTTGATTGGGGTGTAAAACAAACAGCAACTCAGCAAAGATTTCACGCAAAGAAAACCCAAAGCCTGCCCTTCGGGCAGGACGCAAAGTCCCAGGTGATACTTTCTTTGCGTTGCGTAAGCTGCCGCAGGCAGAAATTTGGGCCTTTATGTGAAATCCTTTTGGTAATTCCATTCCCCATTCCGCACATTCTGTTTAACATTTCTGCGACATCCAACACATTGGCTCAACAACAACAAGCATTTCTCAAGGCATAAACTTTGTTTAAAGATTATAGTCATACATTAAACAAAAATCTGCATGAGCCAGCCTGAATTTGATAACATTCTTCTCGATAATTCGGAATTTCTGAAACCCTTCGCCATCACCCTCACCCGCGATTCCGAAGTGGCCAGGGACCTCTTCCAGGAAACCCTTTACCGCGCCCTCGCAAATCGCGATAAATACAACAACGGCACAAACATCCGCGCATGGCTCTACACCATCATGCGCAATATCTTCATCAACAACTACCGCCGCCAACGTAAACAACGCGCCGTGGTCGACATAAGCCCCTATGAACTGGTCCTCGACTATCTTCCCCAAAACCAGCACCACGGTAATCCTACCTACTCCTCCCTGCAGGTAAAAGACATCAATAAGGCCATCTACGATCTCCCGGAACTATTCAGACACCCCTTCCTGCTATACTTCGAAGGATTCAGATACCATGAGATCGCAGGGATGCTGAAGGAACCCCTGGGAACCATCAAGAGCCGCATCCACTTCGCCCGAAAAATTCTAAAAACTACAGTCGAAAGAAACTAACCTCATTGAATAAAGCATACATCATAGGTAGTGGATTCGCCGGAATGGCCGCGGCATCCTTCCTGGCCAAAGCGGGCTGGAAAGTGACCGTACTCGAAAAAAACGATGGCCCCGGCGGCCGGGCGAGACAACATAAAGCTGCTGGATTTACCTTCGACATGGGCCCAAGCTGGTACTGGATGCCCGACGTCTTCGAGACGATTCTTCGCGGCTTTCGGCAAAACAACTGCTGACTTCTATTCCCTCCAGCGCCTTGATCCTTCTTACCGCGTATTCTGGCCCGACAGTTTCACCGACATCCCAGCCAACATCAACCAGCTCAAACAACTTTTCGATTCCTGGGAACCCGGCGCAAGCGAGCAATTGGATAAATACCTTAAAGAAGCGGAATTCAAATACAAGACTGGCATGGGCAAACTGGTCTTCAAACCCGGTGTTTCCCTGCTTGAATTTGCCGAGATGGATTTTCTCAAAGGACTGTTTCGCATGGATGTCTTCTCCTCGATAAAAAACCATGTTGGCCATCATTTCAAGGACCCCAGGATCCGTCAGCTTATGGAATTTCCCATACTCTTTCTCGGCGCCCTCCCTGAGAAAACACCCGCACTCTACAGCCTGATGAATTATGCGGATATCTGCGGTGGCACCTGGTATCCATCCGGTGGCATGTACAGCGTGGTGGAAGCCATGTACAGCCTGGCTCTCGAACTGGGCGTCAAGTTTCACTTCAATGAAGCGGTGACGTCGCTTAAGGTAAAAGGAAAGAAAATAGAGAAGATAATCACCACCACTTCTTCTTTTCAGCCGGATCTGCTGATCGCGGGAGCCGACTACCACCATGTTGAACAGCAACTGTTGCCCCCGGAGGCCAGGGAGTATTCTCCTGCTTACTGGAACGGTCGTCAGATGGCGCCTTCCTGCCTGATCTATTATGTGGGGATCAATAAAAAACTAAAGAAAGTCCGCCACCACAACCTCTTCTTCGACACCTCATTCGCAAAACATGCGGCCGAGATATATACAGTTGTAGCATGGCCCGATGAACCTTTGTTCTATCTCTGTGTTAATTCATTGTCCGACCCCCAAGCCGCACCGGAAGGTTGTGAAAATCTTTTCTTCCTCATCCCGGTCGCTTCGGGCCTGAAGGGCGATGACGAAATCCTTAAAGCAAAATATTTCAACATGATCATCGACCGCCTCGAACGCCATACGGGTGAATCGATCCGTGATCATATTACATACAACCGATCTTACAGCAGCTCAGATTTTATTATGGATTACAACTCATACAAAGGGAACGCCTACGGGCTCGCCAACACACTAAAACAGACGGCCCTGCTCAAACCTAAATGCCGGAGCAGTAAAATAAACAACTTATATTACACAGGACAGTTGACAGTTCCCGGCCCCGGGGTGCCACCCAGTCTGATCAGCGGCGAAATTGTTGCCAGGCTGGTCGCAGCCAACCATCCAAAGCCGATATCATGAACCTGCAAACATTTCACCTACTCAGCCAGCATTGTAGTAAACTGACCACACAGAAGTACAGTACCTCATTCGCGTCAGCCATCCGGTTGCTGCACCCGGATCTGAGGGAACCCGTATATAATATTTATGGATTTGTAAGGTTCGCGGACGAGATCGTTGACAGCTTCCATGATTTCGACAAAAAAGAATTACTGGACGAGTTCAAATCCGAAACCTTCAAAGCAATAAACAGAGGGATCAGCCTCAATCCAATACTCAATAGCTTTCAGCTCACTGTAAATCAATTTCAGATCAGCAAGGATCTGATCCTGTCCTTCTTCAATAGCATGGAGATGGACCTGAACAACCGCACCTATGATGAGCAGGGATATAATGAGTACATTTACGGCAGCGCCGAGGTGGTAGGACTGATGTGCCTGCGTGTTTTCTGCGATGGAAACAGCGAGCAGTTTGACAAACTCCAGGCTCCGGCACGAGCGCTGGGGGCGGCTTTTCAGAAAGTGAACTTTCTTCGCGACATCAACGCCGACTTCCATGGACTTTCAAGAACCTATTTCCCGGGAGTGGACTTCAGGAGCTTTGATCCTGAGATGAAACTCCGGATTGAAGAGGACATTGAAAAAGATTTTGACCAGGCCCTTGAGGGATTGATGAACCTTCCCTGGAAAGCAAGATTTGGCGTATATGTTGCCTACAAATATTATTGGTGCCTGTTCACCCGTATCCAGCAGGTGCAGGCTTCAAGGATACTAAAACAAAGGATCCGCATCCCCGACTACGTGAAAGCGATGATCGTGGTGCGGGCAAAATTAAAGAACCAGTTAAATTTAATTTGAGATTTTAAATGTTGAATCAGGAAGTGATATTGGTAAATGCAGCAGACGAGCCCATTGGAACAATGGAGAAAATGGAGGCGCACCGCAGGGCCCTGCTCCACCGGGCCTTCAGTGTTTTCATTTTCACCCCGAGAGGACAGATGCTGTTGCAGCAAAGAGCAGACAACAAGTACCACAGCGCCGGACTCTGGACCAATGCCTGCTGCAGCCATCCCAGCCCAGGCGAAGCTACAGGCATCGCCGCCTCGAGACGACTTAAGGAAGAACTCGGATTTACTACGCCGCTGGAAAAGATTTTTGACTTCACCTATCGTTCGGAATATGAAAATGGATTGACGGAACACGAGTTCGACCACGTGTACGTGGGCATTTATGACGGTAAAATTGACGTGAACCGGGCAGAAGTTAAGGACGTTTGCTTCCAGAACCTTAGCGAAATCGCCTCATCCCTGGAATCCTTCCCCAATAAATACAGCTCATGGTTTCACCTTGCCTTCCCGCTAATCCGCGATTGGGCTGCGGAGAGATTCGAAAAGCGAAACGTTAGAGCTGTCCAAAGAGATTAATTATGCATTGGCTTTTATATACTGGTTTAATCGTGGCAACCTTCCTGGTGATGGAGCTCATTACCTGGCTGACACACAAGTTTGTGATGCATGGATTTCTATGGTATCTCCATGAAGACCACCACCACAAACAAGACAGCACCTTTGAAAAGAACGATGCCTTCTTCGTCATCTTCGCCGTACCCTGCTTCCTGATGCTACTCTACGGCACCATTGAAAAAATCTATTGGCTACAGGCCGTGGGATTTGGCGTGATGGCTTATGGTTTCGCATATTTTATCGTGCACGATGTGATCATTCACCAGCGATTGAAATGGTTCTCCCGCTCCAACAATTCCTACATTCGTGCGATCCGGTGGGCACATAAAATGCACCACAAACACCTCGACCGGCATGATGGTGAATCCTTCGGAATGCTCTGGGTACATAAAAAATACCGGGAAAAAATAAAAAAAAGCAAGATCGCGCAAAAGGCAGAATGGTCCGATACGACTACATCATAAGTGGCGCAGGCGCGGCTGGTCTCAGTCTGCTGATGCGAATGATCCATTCTCAACAGTTCAGCGACAAGTCCATCCTGCTGGTCAACAATCACCCCAAAATCAAAAACGACCGCACCTGGTGCTTCTGGGAAAAGGAACCGGGATTCTTCGAACCGATCGTGTTCAGGCAATGGCAACAGCTTTGGTTCCACAGCCATACCCAATCCAGGTTGCACGACATCAATCCATATACTTACAAACTGATTCGTGGTATCGACTTCTACAATTATTGTTTTGCCTCCATCAGGGCCCAGCCGAACATCACCGTTCGTTATGGAGAGGTAGAAGAATGTTTCAGCTATGAAAATGAAACGGGCATCGTCATTAATGGAGAAAAGCTGCATGCTGGTTATGTATTCAACAGCATCCTCTTCAAGAATGCATTGCTCTCAGGTAATCATCACTACCTGCTGCAACATTTTACCGGTTGGGTGATTTCTACCCCTTCGCCTGTTTTCGTTCCAGGGGAGGCAACGCTGATGGATTTCCGCACCTCTCAGCAGCATGGAACAACCTTCGTGTATGTGATGCCGTTATCTGCTTCTGAAGCCCTCGTTGAATACACAATATTCTCGGAGCGCCTGATCGATGAAACACTGTACACCAAAGGTCTTGAGGTATATTGCCGCGACATCCTTAAACTTAGGGAGTATTCGATAGTGGAAAAAGAATTCGGAAGCATCCCAATGACCACTTATCCTTTCCAGCATTCGCACAATAACCTCGTCAACCTCGGCACTGCCGGGGGCCAGACCAAGGCTTCGAGCGGATACACCTTTCAGTTCATCCAGGAACAGACCGAAAAAATCGTGACGGCTCTGCTGGAGCGGGGCGAACCATTCGTAAAGCCCGAAAGATCGAAAAAGCGATTCAACTTTTATGATGCGGTCCTGCTGAACATCCTGGCAAAAAAAAGGATGAAAGGTGAAGAGGTGTTCGACCGGCTGCTGTCGAAGAACACCATGCATGCGGTGATGAAATTCCTCGAGAACAAAAGCAGTGTTTCCGAAGACCTGCGTTTGATCAGGCACCTGCCGAAGCGAATATTTTTAAAAGCCGCCTTGGAAGAGATCTTTAAGAAATGAAAGGGGTTTCACGTGGAGGGTTTCACACAAAAAGTTTCACGCAAAGGCGCAATTGCAGTTATTTTCTGTTGCGATCAGTTCAGCGCAAAGACGCAAAAAAAGACAGGTTTTCGTGGCCTTTGCGCTTTCTTCGCGTGAAACTCTTTGCACCAAATTCTATGCGTGAAATCTATTAAGTGATAGTGCATAAACTTAAAAGCCCCTCTAGCTAAACAGCTACGGGGCTTTCGAGTTAAATGCCTTGATGGCGGCGCAATCTTACCTGTCTGCATCCATGTCAGAATCCCCAGACATCTTACCTTTTGAGGTGGATGTGTCTTCATCTGAATCAGTTGATGATGTGTTGGCACGGCTGCCGGCATCGGATCCGGGTTTTTTGCCCGAATTAGGATTGGCCCTGCTGCTTTCCTGACCACTTTGGTCCATGTCACTGCCAGACTGTTGCTGACCGGGCATGCCCTTGCTGCCAGTTCCGGCGCCTTGCTGGCCCTGGTTGCCCATGCCGGCTTTCTGATCCTGACCCGAACTTCCCTGGTTTCCTGAACGATCCTGATCGGATCCGCCCTGACGGCTACTTTGGTTGGTGTTGTCTGCCATGATTGTAGTTTTAATCATGTGAATAATATAATGACCAACCAGGATCATAAAAATTATGTGCCCGCGATGCCATGAGGGAAACAGTGCATTAATAACCAGCTATGTAGAAGCAATTCATCAGAAGGGATAACCAATACCCAGGTTGAAAATCAGGTTTTCTTTTCTCCAGGTACCCGCCCCGAATTTGATGTCGTTGATCACCCACCTGTCTTCTTCGGGCAACCAGGGTTTGCGTATTGGGAACGCGACATCCAGGCGAAGCACTAGGATCGATATGTCAACCCGCAGACCAAGACCAGTGCCTGCAGCGAGCTCTTTCAAAAAGTTACTGCTGAACTTCGCACCGGGCTTGTAGGCGTTTTCCCGGTACAACCATATGTTTCCGGCATCGACAAATAATGCTCCGTATACGGGCCCCGCAATGTTGAATCGCAATTCAGAATTGATCTCAAGTTTGATATCTCCCGACTGGTCCGGATAAAAGCCGTCGTCACCAAATCCTTTGTAGATTCCGGGCCCCAGCGACCGGCTCCTGAATGCCCTGAGGCTATTGTTTCCCCCAACAAAAAACTGCTTGATGAAGGGAAGCTCTTTTGAATTTCCATAAGGAAAGCCAACACCGAATATGATCCGGTTGGCCCAACTATTTTTTTGCGAAAGTTTCCGGTAATACCTGAAGTCGAATTCTGTTTTCACGTATTGCGAGAACGGCGCGCCAAATAATCTTGCCGTGTCCCCTCCCTTGATCACACCCCGTTTCACAAGTCCGGCGATATTTCCGGAGACGTCGAGCAGTCCGTTGAAGTAAAACCCATTGTCGGATCCTCGCCTTTCAACGTCGGTGTACTGATAATTGTAGGTTGCCCCCAGGATAAACTGGGTGTCAACAACCTTAGCCAGTGTGGGATTATCGATAACACTTGTCTTATAGAGATCCGTGATATTTACGGGCTGCACATATTGAATACTGATCGGGTAAAAAGTATGTTCCTTCTTGGCGGTTTCCTTCCATACATATCCATAGGCCGCGCGCAAAGAATTCAGGGTGTACAACTTCTGCTTGGTCAGGACCTCATAGCCCAACTGGATATTTGTACGGGGCACAAATCCACCACGCGGATTGACGTATACCAGAGGAACCACAAACCGGGGTATGGTCAGGTTGGCTTCGGCACCGATCCGATAAGTATTGTAGCCCTTGTACTGTCCACTGTACTGCACTTCGAATCCACTGGAAACGTTTACCGATAAAATTTCCCCTCCCCGAAAAGCGTTTCTGTTTGTAAAGCCTATCGTCAATTCCGAACCGGCGAGATTGTTCGATTTCGTTGTTCCGCCCACTTCCATCCTCAGTGATTTTTTTGGCATGGGAGTGAGGTAGTAATAGGCGTTGAGCAGGCTGTCGTTATCCTTAACCGGTTCAAATCTGTTCTTGACAAATTTAAATATGCCCAGGTTGATCAGGCGATTGAGCGTAGCGTTATGTTCAGTACGATTATACAGGTCGCCGGGGATGAACTGCATGGCTTGCTGAAACAGTTTGGGCTTGTACATCTTTGATGAATCGATAACAATGTAGTCGCGATACTTTTCGGCATACCGGCGGCTTGTGTCATCACCCGATTCCGTGAGGCTGAAGGTGGGATATACGACCACTTCGTTGATCCGGTAATGATTCCTCGCCCGCCTGGGTGTCTGGGGTTTCACATTCACATAAAGGTTCACCAGATTGTTGCCAATCGTACTGTCTACGTCGACAAGCAGATCATCCGGGTTGAAATAATAATACCCTCGTTGTTTCAGCCTTCCGTCAATCCGGTCCCTTTCACCCTTGATCATGTCCAGGTCGAATGGCTTGCCCTTAACGAGGTAAGTTCTTCGCTTCATACGGTTGATGGCCGCAATTAATTCCTCACTGGTATCTTTCTGAAAGAGCACCTGGTTGATTGTGTACTGGGCATCAGGGTGGACTGAATAATCTGCCGTCGCCCTTTTCGCTTTAACGATTGTGTCGCCGGATACGGTGGATCGGAAAAAACCCTTATTTGCCAGATAACTCTGGAGGATGAGATCGTTCTTTTCCAGGTCGACCTCGCTGGTCAGTACCGGAGGTTCACCCATGTTTTTGAGCAGGCGTCTGACGGAAAACTTTTTCTTCGGCGTGCCGCCGATATTCCAAAACCAGAGCTTTGGTCTTAATCCCAGTATGCTCTTGTTGGGGATGGGCCGGGTGAGATCATTCAGTTCGGCCTTCAGGGCCTTCTTTTTCTTTTTTGAAAGCTGTGAAGAATCGATGTTGATCCTGGCTCCGGTATACAGGGACTCGTTAGCCGGCAGGTATTTGGTGTTACTACAGGAGATCAAACCCAAACCGACGGTGGCAAGAAAGAGGATCAGAACAATTTTCTCCATACTCATTTTACTGGTTTTCCGCACGAATAATCACAAACCCGCTTTCCTGTCATCCACAGGTACTGGTTCAGCTTTCTTTGATTTTGTTTTTACATTCTTCTTTTTTTCAACAGGGCTGTGAAACAATTCCCGCACCCGGTTGTAATCGAAGGTGAGAATAAAATTCAGCCCTGTCTCTATAATGTAGCCGTCGAGCAGACCTTCATATTCATTTTTACGATAAGCGCGCAACATATAGCGGCCATCCTTACTGAGCATGTAATCCAGGGCAACATTGGGCGCGATAGAACTTTGTTTCTGGTTGCTGTTCTGTGGTCCTTCCAGTTCAAAATTGCTGCCCACGGTTACCTTCAGCCTGTCGTTTAATAGATCTTTCGACAACGACACATTGAGATCCGTTCTGTTTTCACGACTTCCTGTAGTATAGTCGTCTGAGGATTCAAGATCAAAATTCAGATCCACCCCGTTAATGAGTTCGGCGGCAAGGTTGTTGAGTTGTTCAGTGAGGATCTTGCTTACACTCTGCCTGGCGGCCGACTCTGCACTGAATGCGTCGCCACTGCTTGCAAAAGGATTCTCGGTGATGAATCGGTTCAGCAGCAAGAGTGCGAAGACCTGTTTGTTCAGTTCCGATGGTTCGGCTCGCAGTTGAGTGAGCTTGGTTTGGACCATTTCAATAACCTGGCCCGATACCACTACTTTCTGCTGTTCCGGCAACAGAAGGTCGAAGTTGATCGTAGGTTTCAGGAGCTCACCAGTCAGGATGAGGTTCACCTGGAATGGAAGTTTTTGCTTGTATAAGTTTTTATTTTGTCCGTTCGGTAACTGACTTTCCACCAGAGTCAGAGGAGCTGTGCTGGCATTATACAATGCGGTAAGGTTCAAATTAGCCTTGGTTGGTTCACCCAGCCAGGTGATCTTGCTGCCTTTCTGAATCTCGAAACGTCTTTTCAGCAGGTTGACCGAAAGTTCATACGCGCCTTCATCGATCTCGTAGGATCCCGCCAGTGTGGTTTTTCCACTGGGGTCAACGCCCCCGGTGAGTTGGGCTGCGCCTTTCATCCTCAGAAAATCTCCGTTCCCTTCGTCCACGATCAGCGTCAGTTCAGCTTCTTTTTTGATTTCTATATTGACTGCAACGTCCAGTCCTGTCACGTCTGTCTTTGACAGCGAATCCGCCAGTGCTACATTGAAGGAAGTATCCATTCTCATTGAATCCATGTCAACGAACCGGATCACCCCGGCCCTGTCTTCCACACCGGGTTCGTCCTGTGGCAATACAACAGTGAGTTTGGTATTCTCGTTAACCACCAGGTCTCCGTCAATCTTCGGACTAGTTGGTGTACCTGTTACTCGCAGGTCGGTGTCGAAATAAAATTGTCCCCAGAACAATTTCTTTTTTTCCTTGCTGCTGTTCAACGCCTGGAAGTTATCCGCTGTCACGTTGAGGTTGAGTTTGTAGTCGGTAAGATTGTCTGTTAGCACTTCCCCATCGATATTCAATTCATTCTTCGCAGAATCACGAATACTGAATGAATCGAAACTGATGCCCTTGTTGTTTATGGAGATCTTCTCATTGTCGATAGTGAAGTAACTGCCGAGGAGGGTTGGACTGAATCCTGTTTGATTGAATACTAGTTGTCCCTCGACGTTCGGTTTTTCAACACTGCCATCGACGTCGAAATTGCCGGAAATAAAACCGGTGGCCCTGGAGATGGCGCCAGCGGAAATGGCTTCAACTGATTTCATCTGCAGTTTACGGATCTGCATCGACAGATCGATCAGGCTCTGGTTCGCGGGCTTCACCTCATAGTCGCCGGTGATGGCGATGTCGTTGCCTTTACCTGTGAGGTTAATGTCTGCATTGAAAATATTATTTTCCGTATTATTCACCTTCATCGAAAGATTGCCGACGGTATCCTTCCGGAATGAGAGGTTCGCCACATTCAGGTCGCTGGTGAATGTGGGTTGCTTTTGAATATTATTTACCAGCACTTTTCCATTGATGGTTCCATCAGCCAGTGCGGAATCCTGTTTCGCAAAGGCGGTGATAGTGCCGATCCGGAAGTTGCCGAAACTGATCTGCATGGGTGCATTGACGGAGTCTGAGGCGCTGTTGATCGCCAGTTGCTGGCCCTTATTACTGATGGTGAAATTCCGGATATTGATGTCGCTGCTGTCGAGCCTGATTCTGTTTTCGGCTGCGATCACCCACTTGTCGTAGTTCAGGAGGAGGGAATCAGGATTCAGGGCCAGCGTATAAACGCCTTTGCCCGGCTGCCGCAGCCAACCTCCAAGCCTGTATTTATCCCGCGCCCCGTTGTCTTTGAGGTTAACCAAAAAATTGATGTCGTTATGCGCTACGGTAGCATCGAGGCTTGTGTTGAATATATCAAGTGTGGATCCGCTGTTGAAATGCTTAAAGCCGCCGGCGATGTGTATGGCGCTGTCGTTTCCGAGTGCTGCCCGGAGTTTGAAGCTATCCACCCTGTTGCCCTGCATGATCACCAGTGGGGCGCTGATATTGGTTTCCCAGGATTTGCCGGAAACGAAATGTCCGCTGAGGTTAACCGGGGCAAGGCTATCGACCGTTGGAACGATAACCTTGAGTAAGGGGCCATTGAGCACCTGGGCCTTGAACCTGAAATCGTAATCCGACAGCGTGTCGGGCTTACTGTCGCTGCCCAGTGAATAGTAAGGATCGATGGATTGCTTGAATACCGAACCCAGCTGGGCCAGGTCGTATTTGCCGACGAGCTCCATGGAAAACGCTTCGGTATTTACGCGGATGAATTTACCTCCGCCTTCGTCACCCGCCATCAGCGACATGGTATCCAGTGGGAAGACCTGCGAGTTTACTTTCAGCATCGCCCTTGTCACCAATAAACTACCCTTGAGGTCCGAAGGATCCGTGCTGGCGAATACAGCGGCGATCGTGCCTTTATAGATCATGGTATCCTTCGTAAAGTGCAATGGCAGCAGGTGCAGGCTTTCAATGCCACCGCTCATTACAACAGTCGGGTATTTCCCTGCCAGGTTGGACCTTCCTTCAATCTTGAGCCGCAGGTTCGGGTCCAGGCTGACAACTTTGTAGGTTGCTTTCTGGTCTGCGATTTGTCCATCCAGCGCAATGTCGTGATACCTGTACCTGTTGTACGACGCCGAAGTAATCTTTGCCTGAACCTTCGCGTTTGCTGTCTTTTGCGTATACCCGGTGCCGGTAGCAACAAAGTTGGCGGTTACCGGTCCATACAAAGTATCGTTTTCCAGAATAGTTCCCAGTTGTACGTCATTCAGCGCCAGGGCAAGGTCATACTTCGCGCGGATGCTGTCTGTGGGGTCCGACAAGGTGCCTTTGACGGCAACCGTTCCGAGACTGGTGTTGAGCCTGAGGTCCGCCTTAACATCATTCATGCTACCGGCAATGCTACCACGAAGAGCCATTTGGTTCGGCAGGGTGAGGTTTGACGGCAGAGATCCCTTAGGTGCCAGCATTTCTATGTCACTGCGCGAACTGCTGAGGTTCCTGATAACCAGGTTGCCCCTGACCTTCTTTGCGTCGGGCAGTCCGGTAATAGTTCCCCGGAGATCCAGCCTGGTGTCGTTAAATGCCGAGAGCTGCAATTTTTTTATGTCCATCTTTCCTACGCTGCCGGTAACCAATCCATCGGCATAGAAAGTGGCATTGGGATCGGTAAATCCGGGCTTGCCCTCAAGGGAAGGAACGAAGGCGAGTATATCCTTCACCTGCACTTTGGACTGATTCAAATCAACGTCCAGTTGCAGTTTGCCGATGTCTTTCTGAACGGCTTCCATTGAAGCGAAATGCAGGTCGGCGGAACGTTGCAGGGTGGTACCAGGTGTTTGCACCAGCAGGTTTCTCAGGTAAGCCTGTTGAGGGCCGTAAAAGAAATTTGTTTTGAATGTTTTCAAAATGAAGCCGCTTCTTTCGTATAGTTCTCCCTTGACGACGGCTCCTGTTACCGAATCCTTGTTGTACACCAGGTTGTCGGCGTGTAAACTGATGCCCTTGGCCACGATGTGGTTGTAATCCATTCCATTCTCCTGTGGCTCTGCAGTAACATTATTGTAAACGATGCTGTTGTTGTTCATCCTGAAGGTCTTGATCTTCACCTGCCATCCGCTTGTAGTGTCAGAGAGCAGAGCAGAATCCTTCACATTTGCCGGCTTATCCGACTTACCCATTTGTACGGCGGCAATTACCTTATTCAGGAACACGTTCTTGAGCTGGATCTTCCGGTTCACCAGGTCGAAGCTATCGGCCTCCACGACAAGTTCACCCAGGTTAATATTAGCGACCATGGCATCGGTCTCACTGCTATAGTCGACATAATTGTCTTTGAGAGTGAATTTTTTGAATTTGAACTGCAATGGGTTCTCTGACGCTGTGGCGATCGTGGTGTCAACCTTCTTCACTGCGGCGACCAGCGGCTTTGTCTGATGCACGTGCGCGCGGATCCCTGAAATGGTGGTCCGAGGTGCATTGAAGATCATCTTGTCAAGGTCGAAGGTCTGAAACTTGGTATCCAGGTGACCAAGTACAAAGTCTACATCGTTACCAGTAACCACGTCTTTATAAACTAAACGGATGTTGTCAAATACCAGATTTTCCACAATGATCTTAGTGGCTGCAGTGTCATTTTTCTTAGGCTCGGCTGGCTTGTCCGAAGCAAAAGCATCAATGATAAACTGATAATTAAAAACCGTATCGGGTAGAACCCGGCTGGCCTTTGCCGTTATATCACTCAGATTTATCTGATTGATCTCCACTGACCCCTCCAGCAACTTCAGCATTTCAATATTGAGGTCAATCTTGCCGGCTGACAGCAGGGTATCCTTTTTAAGGTCTTCAATGTAGATATTTTCGAGGACCAGCTTCTTGGGGAAGCCAATATATATCCTGCCGACCGCCACCTTCGTGTGTAGTTTGGCAGAGAGCCAGTTTTGCGCTTTGGAAATGATAAATCGTTGGACGGGGGGAGTTATAATGAGTAGGGCCAGGATAGCCACAAACAATATGAAAACACCGATCACCCGAACTATAATCCGTACAATTTTCCTTCCCTTAAGATTTTTCTCAGGTGTTAGTTTCTGCTCCTCCATATAGTTTCAGTCCCCGGCAGCCCGTGCCAGTTTTAAACAATTGCAAATTACACGCCCTTAACGGTGTAGAAAATTTTACACGGCGATTTTTCCACCGGAAAATGCTGAATTGGGCTGGCTTTCCGTAGATATTAACATTATATAACGATGAATCGCAGAGCCTTTCCGGGGATATTAACATTGTGTGACTTTTTTCGGGAGGTTTTTTCGTGGCAGTCTTAGTAGTATTGTAATACACCACCACAGTTGAAAGTTTCCCGGATTCTTCCAAGAATAGTGATGACTTGGCTTTGGCAGCGCTGTCTCTGAAAAATTCAAAAAACTATTGTGACCCATGAGCAACCAGGAAGAATTGTTACTAAGAGAAAACAAGGATCGGTTTGTAATCCTACCGATCAATTACCCCAAAGTTTGGGAAATGTACAAAAAGCACGAGGCCAGTTTCTGGACGGCGGAAGAGATCGACCTGAGTGGCGACCTTCAGCACTGGGCCGCCCTGAATGACGGGGAAAGACATTTTATTTCACACATCCTGGCCTTCTTCGCCGCCAGCGATGGCATTGTAAATGAGAACCTTGCAGTGAATTTCATGAGCGAGGTCCAACTCCCGGAAGCCCGTTGTTTTTACGGGTTCCAGATCATGATGGAGAATATTCATTCAGAGACCTACGCCCTTCTGATAGATGCCTACATCAAGGATCCACAGGAAAAAACCCGGCTTTTCCATGCCATCGACACCGTTCCGGCCGTCAAAAAGAAGGCTGAATGGGCCCTACGCTGGATCGAACAGGGGAATTTTGCCGAAAGACTGGTGGCATTTGCCGCAGTGGAAGGCATTTTCTTCAGCGGCAGCTTCTGTTCCATCTTCTGGCTGAAAAAAAGGGGGCTCATGCCCGGCCTGACCTTCAGCAATGAGCTGATCAGCCGCGACGAGGGCCTTCATTGCGAGTTTGCCTGCCAGCTTTACAGCATGCTGAGCACAAAACTTTCCAAAGAGCAGGTCTTTGACGTAATCGGCGACGCCGTAAAGATTGAGAAGGAATTCATCACCGAGGCCCTGCCCGTTGACCTGATCGGCATGAACGCCCGCCTGATGAAGCAATACATCGAATTCGTGGCCGATCGCTGGCTAACCGAGCTGGGCTATCCCCGAATGTTCAACTCTACCAACCCCTTCGACTTCATGGAAATGATCTCCCTGCAGGGAAAAACCAATTTCTTCGAGAAAAGGGTAGGCGACTACCAGAAGTCCGGAGTCATGGCCACTGCCAAAGACTCCCAGACCTTCAGTCTTGAGGAAGACTTCTAAACCCCTCATCCACTAACCATAAAAATCCGGTACATGCATTACGTTATCAAAAGAAATGGAAAGAAAGAGAGCATCAAGTTCGACAAGGTAACCGCCCGCCTTGAAAAATTGTCCTACAGCCTTAGCCCGCTGGTGAACGTGTTCGAGGTGGCGAAGAAAGTAATTGAAGGGATCTACGACGGGGTTCCGACCACAGAGCTCGACAACCTGGCCGCTGAAACTGCCGCCTCACTGGCCACGAGGCATCCTGATTATGCGCTGCTGGCTTCGAGGATCGCGGTGAGCAACCTGCACAAGAATACTATCAAGTCGTTTTCGGAAACCATGAGGATGTTACATCGGTATACCGACAGTACCAATGGCAAATACATGCCTATGCTGTCCGACGATGTGATGGAGATCATAGAGGAACATGCAGAACTGCTGGACAGCACCCTGATCTACGATCGGGATTTCGCTTTTGATTATTTTGGATTCAAGACGATCGAGAAATCATACTTGCTGAAGGTTGATGGCAAAATCGTTGAACGCCCGCAGCATATGTATATGCGCGTAGCGATCGGTATTCATAAGAATGATATTGAAAGAGCGATCAGGACCTACAACCTCATGAGTGAAAAATGGTTCACCCATGCCACACCAACATTATTTAATGCAGGCACGCCCAAGCCGCAGATGAGCAGCTGTTTTCTCCTGACCATGAAGGAAGACAGCATCGACGGCATTTACGACACTCTCAAACAAACTGCGAAGATATCCCAAAGCGCGGGTGGCATCGGCCTGGCTATTCATAATATCCGCGCAACCGGTTCTTACATCGGCGGCACCAATGGCACCAGCAATGGCATCATTCCCATGCTGAAGGTGTATAACGACACCGCACGGTATGTGGACCAGGGCGGTGGCAAAAGAAAAGGCGCCTTCGCGATTTATCTCGAACCCTGGCATGCCGACGTATTTGAATTCCTCGACCTCCGTAAAAACCATGGCAAGGAAGAATTAAGGGCCAGGGATCTTTTTTATGCGCTCTGGATACCCGACCTGTTCATGAAACGCGTGGAAGCCAATGGCGAATGGAGCCTGTTCTGCCCCAATGAAGCTCCCGGGCTTAGTGACTGCTGGGGCCCCGAATTCGAAGCACTTTATACCCAGTACGAAGAGGAAGGAAGAGCCAGAAAGACCGTCAAGGCGCAGGAACTCTGGTTTGCGGTACTAGATGCGCAGATCGAAACCGGCACTCCTTATCTTCTTTATAAGGACGCCGCAAACAAAAAAAGCAATCAGCAAAACCTGGGAACGATTAAAAGTTCCAACCTATGCACGGAGATCATCGAATACACCTCTCCCGATGAGGTGGCAGTATGTAACCTGGCATCGGTTGCTTTGCCCAGATATGTGATCAATGGAAAATTCGACCATGATAAATTGTACGAAGTCACCTACGAGGTTACCCGAAATCTCAACAAGATCATTGATAACAATTATTATCCTGTTGAAGAAGCGAAGAACTCCAATCTTCGTCATCGCCCAATAGGACTCGGTGTTCAGGGCCTCGCGGATGTATTTATTTTGCTGAGGCTGCCTTTTGAAAGTGAACTGGCGAAATTGCTGAACAGGAACATTTTTGAGACCATGTATTTTGCCGCGATGACGGCGAGCATGGACCTCGCAAAAGAAGAAGGATACTATGAATCATTTCCCGGATCGCCATTGTCAAAGGGAATATTCCAGTTCGACATGTGGAATGTGCAGCCAACCGACAGGTGGGATTGGGAAGCATTGAGAAAGGATGTAGTGAAACATGGCGTCAGGAATTCATTGCTGATGGCACCCATGCCCACCGCTTCTACTTCGCAGATTCTCGGCAACAATGAATGCTTCGAACCCTATACCTCCAACATCTACACCCGGAGGGTGCTGAGCGGAGAGTTCATTATTGTCAACAAGCACCTGCTCAAAGACCTTATCCATCTTGGTTTGTGGAACAATGACATGAAGAACAGAATCATCTCAGCCAATGGCTCAATTCAGAACATCGATGCCATTCCAACGGAAATAAAAGAATTGTATAAAACGGTCTGGGAGATCAAACAGCGCACGCTGATCGACATGGCCGCGGATCGCGGGGCATATATCTGCCAGTCGCAGTCACTGAATCTTTTTGTGGACACACCAAGTCCTTCCAAACTGACCTCCATGCATTTTTACGGATGGAAGAAGGGTTTGAAGACGGGCATGTATTATCTCAGGTCACAGGCGGCCACGCAGGCTGTCCAGTTCACCATTGAAAAGCAGGGTAGCGAGGAAATGCTGCCGGTGATTCCGGTCGCGGCCCCTGAAGCCGCCAGTGTGGATGAGATCACTACCGATTTCACCGGGGCTGTCTGCACCATGGAAGAAGGTTGTGTTACCTGCAGTTCTTAGTACTCATTCATCCATCTATAATAACGCGGGCCGCCTCATCTGGGGTGGCCTTTTTTGTATGACAAAGGCGGCTTTCGGTTATCTTAGTAGTTCATCTGACCGCTAAAAAAATTAATATGGAAAAGCGCATTATCGGAATAGTCCTGATCTTATTGGGCATTACAGGATTGATTGTAGCGGGCAATAAATTCGTGAATGGTCCCGGTGGAGGACAGGGAACCAAGGCCATCATTATGTATTTCATTCTTGGGATCATCTTTTTCTTTTCTGGTATTGCGCTGCTGAAGACAACGAACAGCAAGCCTTCGTAGTGGAGAAGGATGCAGCGTTTTTAACATACCGGCTCGCCGCCCAGGCGGGTGGCTAACCTCAGGAATCTCTAAACTTAATGTATGTCAATATTGGATTTTGTTCGCCAGCCATGGCCCTGGTGGTTTTCGGGCATCGCGATCGCGGCGGTCATGGTTGTCCTGATTTTATTCGGGAAGAAATTTGGCCTGTCTACAAATCTCGAGACCATGTGCACAATCCTTGGTGCTGGCAGATCGACCGGGTATTTTAAGGTAGACTGGAAAAAATCTGCCTGGAACCTGCTCTTCCTTTTCGGCGCGGTGCTGGGAGGCTGGGTGTCGTCCCACTGGCTCAGCTCACCCGGGCCATTGAAATTATCGGCGGCCACGATCAGGGATCTACAGCTACTCAATATTCATTTTGATGGACAAACTGCCCCTTCACAGTTGTTCAACCTGGGCTATGGTCTTAGCCCGAAAGGCTTGATCGTGTTCCTTGGCGGGGGAATACTAATCGGCTTTGGCACCCGATACGCTTCAGGCTGTACATCGGGCCATGCCATCAGCGGGCTTTCCAATCTGCAATTACCATCGCTGATCGCGGTGATTGGTTTTTTCATCGGAGGGCTCGTTGCCACCCATTTGTTGTTTCCCCTAATTTTTCAGTCATGATGAAAGGATTAAAATTCATAATTGCCGGTGTTGTATTTGGGATCATCATGAGCAAATCCGAAGCTGTTTCCTGGTATCGGATCCAGGAGATGTTCAGGTTTCAGGCGTTCCATATGTATGGAATCATTGGCACAGCGGTGTTCGTGGGGATAATTGCCATAGCGATAATCAAAAAGAACAGGTTGAAGGATATATCCGGAAAATTGATTGTGATATCGGAGAAGGAAAAGGGCTGGAAACGATACCTTATTGGTGGTACCATCTTTGGCCTGGGATGGGCCTTCACCGGTGCGTGTCCGGGTCCCATATTTGTGCTGCTCGGTCAGGGCTATCAGGTGATGCTGTTGGTGATTGCGGGGGCCTTGCTCGGAACCTGGCTCTTCGGGGCGGTGAATAAACAGCTGCCATACTAAGGTGCTTTCCAACACTACATTAAGCCTGAACGGAGAATCATTTTAATTGATTTTTACAAGCAAATGTCTTCATTCCGTAATTTCGTTTTGTGAAAGCAGAATCTATTCAGGAATTCTATCATCGTTACGCATTAGTCAATGAGCTAACCGACACTCCCGCTTCAAGAGGGCAGTTCAATGTTCACCGCAGGGAGGATTTTTGCGGATCACAACCAAGTACTTATAACAGGAGGGATTTTTACAAAATATCCTTGGTTATCGGGACGGGTAAATTATATTATGCGGACAGGGCATTGCTGATCGATGCACCAGCTCTGATGTTTTCCAATCCACTGGTTCCCTATTCCTGGGAGCCACTTTCAGCCGATCAACGCGGGTATTTTTGCGTATTCACTGCTGATTTTCTCAATGAAACCGAGTCCACCCATGCGATATTTGATTCTTCACTGTTCAGGATCGGGGGCAACCCGGTAAGTTTTCTCAATGAACAACAGCTGGCAACTGTGTCTGGAGTTTTCGAAAGGATGACGCAGGAGAATCAATCAGATTACGCTTTAAAGTACGATCTGATCAGGAATTACGTGAACCTTCTCTTCCATGAGGGAATCAGGTTGCAGCCCACCGACAATTTCATCCGCCACACCAATGCGTCAGGCCGGATCGCTTCGTTGTTTATGGAATTGCTCGAAAGACAATTCCCTATTGAATCCCAGGCCCATCCGCTGCGGCTCAAATCGGCCAGTGCCTATAGCCAGGCCTTATCCCTGCATGTGAACCACCTGAATCGCTCGGTGAAGGAAATAACGGGCATGACCACAACGGAACACATCTGCCGCAGGATCATAAAGGAAGCGAAGGCATTATTGCTCCACACAGACTGGGATGTGTCTGAAATCGGTTATTCATTGGGCTTTGATACCGCTTCTTACTTTAATAATTTCTTCAGGAAGCAGACCGGCGCTACCCCGTTATCGTTCAGGGACTGAGCGCGGAAATTCACGCCAAGGCCCCAAGCCCTGCCTGCGGCAGGGTACGCCAAGGCAAAAGAGCGAATTGTTTTGCGACTTTGCGTCCTGCCCGAACGGCAGGCTTTAGGTTTTTTTTGCGTGAAATTTTCAGGCATTGCATTGTTTGAATTTTACAATCATCCGTTTGAATCCGGCAACTGTCGTCTGCACCTTCTGCCTACCTTCGATTCTCAAAACGATATATATATGAAATACAGAACACTTGGGAAAACCGGCGAACAACTTTCCACCATTGGGCTCGGTTGCATGGGGATGAGCTTCGCCTATGGCCCGCGCAACGACAAGGAATCCATTGCCACACTGAACAAAGCCATCGAACTGGGCATCAACTTCTGGGACACGGCCGACATGTACGGTGCAGGTCACAATGAAGAACTCATCAGCGAAGTGCTGGTGCCGAACCGCGACAAGGTTTTCATCGCCACAAAATTCGGATTCCGGAGCACCGCAACAGGACAGGACATCTCCGGCTCACCCACCTCCTACATCGACGGATCGCCAAAATATATTGCCGAGGCAGTGGAGCTGAGCCTCAAACGCCTGAAGATTGACACCATTGACCTCTATTATGCCCATCGGATCGACCCAAATGTGCCAGTGGAGGACACAGTGGGGGCCATGTCAAGATTAGTGGAAGCCGGTAAGGTTCGCTTTCTTGGACTGTCCGAAGCCTCTCCAGCCTCGATCAGAAAGGCACACAAGGTCCATCCGATCGCCGCACTGCAAACTGAGTATTCTTTGCTCACCAGGGATCCTGAAGGAGAGATTCTCAACACCGTGCGCGAACTCGGCATCAGCTTCGTTCCTTACAGTCCGCTGGCAAGAGGATTGATCACGGCAACGGTTACCGACAATGAAGCGCTGGCAGCAGACGATTTCCGCAGGACATTGCCTCGGTTCAGGGATGAGTCCTGGAATAACAATACCAACCTGGTGAAAGATTTTGCTGCAGTGGCGGCAGAAAAAGAATGCACCCCATCACAGTTGGCGTTGGCCTGGGTACTTGCCCAGGGAGAGGACATCATACCGATACCCGGAACCAAACAAAGAAAATACTTAATCGACAATGCCGGAGCTGTTGAGATAGCACTGAGTAAGTCAGATCTTGACAAAATCGAAGCTATTGTGAGAAAGTATCCAAACACCGGTCAGCGCTATAGCGACGGCGCACTCAAACTTGTGAATCAGTAGGCAGGAAATGCTGATCAGGGCAGCGATCGGAAAATTCATTAATTTAAACGATGAAAAATCCGATTGCTGTCATTTTTTTGCTTCTTAGTCTGGGTGCAGTTACCTCAACATTTGCGCAGCCGGCTGATTCCCGACGATCAGACCCACATCGCCCGGCTTTTCATTTCACCCCCGCGACCGGATGGATGAACGATCCCAACGGCATGGTATATTATAAAGGGGTTTATCATTTATTCTTTCAACACTTTCCCGACAAAACGGTCTGGGGACCGATGCACTGGGGTCATGCCACCAGCACCGACCTGGTGAACTGGAAAGAACTTCCCATCGCGTTGTTCCCCGATAGCCTTGGGTATATTTTTTCGGGAAGCGCCGTTGTTGACTTCAACAATACAACCGGCTTCGGTAAGAATGGGCAGGTGCCGCTGGTTGCCATCTTCACCCATCACAATCCAAAACTGGAAAAGCCCGGAGGAACTCAACACGAATACCAGAGCCTGGCCTACAGTGTTGATGATGGCAAGACCTGGAAGAAATACGAAAACAATCCCGTGCTGCCTAATCCCGGGATCAGTGATTTTCGGGACCCCAAGGTGACCTGGTTTGAGGCCGGCAGGAAATGGATCATGACCCTGGCCACAAAGGACCGCATCAGTTTTTATTCTTCTCCTGACCTCAAAGCCTGGACAAAGGAAAGTGAAATTGGAAATAATTTTGGAGCTCATGGCGGGGTTTGGGAATGTCCCGATCTTTTTCCTCTCAAATACCAGAACAGGACCCATTGGGTGCTGCTCGTAAACATCAACCCGGGAGGGCCGAATAAGGGTTCTGCAACCCAATATTTTATCGGCGATTTTGACGGCAAGGAGTTCCATCCTTCGGATACCCTTACCCGTTGGATGGATTACGGCCCGGATAATTACGCCGGAGTCACCTGGTCAAATACAGGAGATCGCAAAATCCTGCTGGGGTGGATGAGCAACTGGCTGTATGCAGATAAAGTGCCGACAGAAAAATGGAGAAGCGCTACAACTATTCCAAGAGAACTTGGTCTGCGGAAGGTAAACGGCGCGCTTTACCTGACCTCCGTGCCGGTAAACGAGATCGGAAAGCTGCTCATGCATCCGATCGTGCAGAATAATTTCCAGATCAAAGGCAACAACGACCTGACCTCTGCCGTAAACAACACGACGGGATTATTTCGTCTGAAATTCAGAGCGCCTGAAAACGACGTCTCAGTCATTTTATCGAATGATGCCGGTGAATCGGTGGAGATAGGCTACAATTCGAGATCAAATGATTATTTCATCGACAGGACTGCTTCGGGAAATACGAAGTTCAGCTCTGCTTTTAGTGGCCGCCATACAATGAAAAGATTAGCTGAATCCAGGCAGATCGAATTTGATCTGGTGGTTGACATAGCAAGCGTTGAGTTGTTCGCCGACCAGGGCCTTAATGTGATGACAGAAATATTTTTTCCTTCTTCACCTTTTACAAAAATTGCGCTCAGGTCTGTATCGGGCACCACAGTTTCGATGCTGCGTTATGATCAGATCAGGGCATCAAGGGTACATTGATATTACTCACTTAACTACATCGTCATGTATAAATTCCGGTTCCTCCTGATCTTTTCTATTTGTTGTATGACAGCGGACAGAATCGTTGCGCAATCACCGGCTGCAGCGGCAAAACAATTTATCAGTCTGCTCGACTCAACCCAGCATCATGAGGCCGTGTATCCATTTGACGATGAAGAGCGGTATGTTTATCATTATTTTCCGGTTGATGACCGCAAGGGATTACCCCTCAGTCGAATGACGGCGGCGCAGCGGGAGGCGGCCTTTGCCCTCGTGCGATCATGCATTGACGGACAAACAGAAAAAAAGATCCGGGAAATTATTCAACTGGAAGTATTATTGAAACAAATAGAAAACCGCGCGGCCGATGATCATTTCCGCGATCCGGGAAAATATTATTTCACCGTCTTTGGTATCCCTTCGCCAAAAACAATTTGGGGATGGAGGATCGAAGGCCATCATGTTTATTTTAATTTTTCAGCGAAGGACAACAAACTCGTCGGAGGCAGTCCTGCCTTTCTCGGATCAAATCCTGCCATCGTGCAGAGCGGACCCGAAAAGGGAAAGGAGGTGCTCAGGGAAGAAAAGGAAACCGGTCTCGCCCTGCTGAAATTGCTAAATGCCGATCAGAAGAAGCAGGCCATATTTTCAGACAAGGCACCAGGAGACATTGTTACTGCTATCAAGAGAGACGCAACAATTGAAAATAACCAGGGCATCGCTTTTGCTTCGCTGAACCCTGCGCAACAAGAGCAGCTGCTCGCCATCATCACCCTTTATGTGCACCGCTTTACCAAGCTCTTTGCCAGTGACATGCTGGATGAGATCAGGAAGGCTGGGCTGACGAACCTGAGATTTGCCTGGGCGGGTGACCAGGTTACAGGGCCGGGTCATCCCCATTATTATCGTATCCAGGGGCCCACGCTGATCATAGAGTACGACAACACACAAAACAATGGTAACCATCTTCATACAGTAGTCCGAGACCTGAAACACGACTTCGGTGGCGATGCCTTGCTGGAACACTACCGGGCTGGGCATTCCAGGTAATTTTCAGGCGGATTTAGCGTTATAGCAGATACTAAATCCCGTTCCGTGAAAAAACTCTACTTTTTTTTCTTGCTGTGCCTTTTTGGGTCATTGGCTTCCGGTCAATATTCCGTAGACACCAGTGGCAAGCTGAAACAGCAGAAAGACAATATCATTACCGCCTCCACTATTTTGAAAATTGAGAATCTTGGCGTCAAAGTCAACTCGGACCTGGCAGAGCTGAGGCCAACGGTTTCCGCGGATGGCAATCTTCTGTTCTTCATTTGCGAGAATCACCCGGCAAACACAAAATATAGCGCCGTTCCGAATTCACAGGATATCTGGTATTCGGAAAGAGACAGCTTTGGCATCTGGGGTGAAGCCCGGCATCTGAGGTATCCTCTCAATACGATGCAATACAATGCAGTTTACTGGATATCGCCGGATAACAACAGGATCCTGATCCGCGGCGCTTTCAATGATGGAGGCGCTTACATGGGCAAAGGGTTGAGTCTTTGTTACAAAGAAAAAAATGGCAATTGGGGCGAGCCTGCCATGTTGCGAATAAAGAATTATTTCAAGTACGACAGGGGAATGCAATCAGGAGCCACGATGGCCCACGACGGGCAGACCCTGCTGTTGTATATGTCGCCCGTACCGGGCAGCTATGAAAATGATCTTTTTGTTTGTTTTCTTACTGCTGATGGCAGCTGGACGGAACCGAAGAGTCTTGGGAAGAAAATCAATTTCCCCGATACCGATGAGATGGCACCCTACCTGGCTTCGGACGGAGTAACCCTGTATTTTAGTTCCAACCGCGCTGGTGGCCTGGGTGATAATGACATTTATATTTGTAAGCGTCTCGACAAGAGCTGGCAGAAATGGAGCGATCCGGTAAATCTTGGCGCGCCGATCAATACCGAAAACTGGGATGCATTTTTTACACTTGACGCGGGCGGCGAATATGCTTACCTCACAAACAGTGTGGAATCCTATGGCGAGTCGGACATCGTGCGGGTCAAACTCCTGGAAAAGGAGCGTCCTGATCCGGTGGTGATCGTCAGTGGCAACGTGTATAATCAAAAAACTAAACAGCCTTTAAGCGCGATGCTGGTTTATGAAACGCTGCCCGACGGTGCGGAAGTAGGTAATGCTGTTTCCGGTGCACTCGATGGTAGTTTCAAGATCGTGTTGCCATATGACAAGAACTACAGCATCAGGGCCACGGCTGATCATTTCTTCTCTGTTTCCGAAAACCTAAATCTGGACTCACTTGTGAAGTCGGGTCTGCGTGAAATTCGCAAGGATCTTTTCCTTGCGCCGATCGAGATCGGGCAGGTGGTAAGACTGAACAATGTGTTCTTTGACTTTGACAAATGGGACCTGCGTCCGGAATCTTTTGTTGAACTCGACAGGGTGGTGGACCTGATGAAGCAGAATCGAAGTCTGGAGATTGAAATGAGTGCGCACACCGATAGTAAGGGCTCCGACGACTACAATTTGAAGTTGAGTGACAACCGCGCAAGGTCGGTGATGGAGTATATCGTTTCGAAAGGAATTTCGTCATCGAGGATCGTTTCTCATGGTTATGGTGAAACAAAGCCCGTTGTGGAGAACGACACAGATGATCATCGCCAGGAGAACAGAAGGGTAGAGTTTACGATCATGAAGGATTAAATATGTTGCGCGCCAAATAGGAGGCTTTTATTTCACGCAAAGGCGCAACCGCAGTTATTCTTTAAGTGCAGGTAGTTCGGCGCAAAGGCGCAAGAAAGAAAGGTTTTCGTATTTGATTTGATTGCAATGACGCAAGAAAGACAGGCTTCCGATTGCGCCTTAGCGTCTTCTTTGCGCTTTTGCGTGAAACTTTTTTTGCGTGAAAAATTTTAGTAAAAATTTGCAGGCTTTTGAGATTGTGAGATCCATTCGTACAGTCTCCATGCATCTTCTTTACGAAAGAGGTGGGTTCCTGGATTCATGGTAGCGGCCGTGCCGCAGGCCACACCAAAGCGCACCATTTCGGCAAGGCCCTTACCCTTGGCCATCATATAGATCATACCAGCCACGGCACTGTCGCCAGCTCCAACAGTAGTCATTTTTTTTACAGTGGGAGCGATCACGTATTCATATCCCCTGGCAGTTACAGCCAACGCTCCGGAAGCGCCAAGTGAAACGACGATTACCTGGCAGCCATAGTCGCGGATGAGTTGCATGGCGGCACTTTGAACTTCCTGCATCTCGAGCGTATCCTTATCCACAAGCCTTGCAAGTTCCGCAACATTGGGTTTGAGTAGAAAGACGCCGGATTTCAATGCGAGCCGCAGCGGATCACCGGAAGTGTCAACGATATATTTTGCATTGAATTCTTTGGCGACCTGTCCCAGCTGTTCATAAAAATCTTCTGGAAATTCCGGGGGCAGGCTGCCGCTTCCCACCAAAATAGTTGGCCGGGGATTGAGATTTTTTATTACCTCCAGGCACTGGTCTGCTTCTTTTTGTGAAAGTGGTGCGCCAGGCATCACAAACCTGAACTGTTGGTTCGTACTGGTTTCGAGAATACTGATATTTTCTCTCGTTTCATGGCCGATGGCGATATGGTTTGATCGCACCTTGTGTCTGTTCAGTTCGTCGATCACCATTTGTCCGTTGTTGCCACCCGCGGGGAATACTGCGCAGCTTTCTTCACCCAGTTCTTTCAAAGCCTTGCTGACGTTGAGTCCCCCGCCTCCGGCCTCGATTAGCAGTTCGTCACATCTCAGTTTCTTCTCCGCCACCATCTTGTCAACGCTGGTGCTTTTATCCAGGGACGGATTCATAGTCACTGTTACGATCATATAGTCTAAGATTTTATTCTCCGGTTTGTGAATGGGGGGCATCTACCGGCTTGGATTCCGGTGAACCCTTCTGCCGAAGCCACACCGAAAGTAAGACTATCGAGGCAACGGCAAGAAATTCGCTCTGCCAGTTCTGAAAAGACTCAAACCAGAAATGCACATTATGAAGGTATTCGCCTGCTGTGAGTTCTGGCTTTTGTTTCAGGGTCTGTTCGAGGTTGTATTCTTTCAGGGATCCCGCAAAATGAAAAATGAATGCAAGTAGGAATAGTAGAGAAAACGCGATGGACAATGAGTAACTGTAGAGGCGCAGCCAGATGCCGCCCTTCTTTACCGGCCAGGGTGCGTCCGGCCCCGGCTTCGGCTTTCTGTCTACCTCTTCTGGTTCACCCTCTCCCTTGAGTCGCTTCGATTCCGCAGAGCCTTTCTGTCTGAGAGACATCGTAAGTAAAACATAGATGGCCATCTGAAGGAACTCACTTTCCCAGTTTTCAAAAGTAGCTGAAATAAAGTGGCCGCTGGTAAGGTACTGGCCGATGGACAATTCCGGGGAGCCATGTTCCAGCATTTCTTCATTGTTGTCTTTCCAGCCAGTGAGCATCTGCGCGCTCCAGAACATCAGCATCAGTATCAACAGTACAATGCTGAGGCCATTGCGATAGAGAAAGCCGTGTTTTTTCGGGGGCATAATTTCGTTAAGGCCGAAAAGTTAAAGCATATCAACTGTTCGTTCTTGAATATTTCAGTTGCGAATTTAACGCGAATACGCGAAGAAAACGCTAAGGCAAAAGCCTGGTTGCCGGGAGGCAGGGAACCTGTCTTCATTGCGTATTGCGTGGTACCAAATAAGAAAACCTGTCTCAATTGCGCCTTTGCGCGGAACATTTGTGAGAAATCTCTGCGTGAAACCTTTATGTATTGCGCCTTTGCGCGGAACTGCTTGCAATTAAAGTATCACTGCAATTGCGCCTTTGCGTGAAACTTTGTGAGAAACCTCTTGCGCCTTTGCAGGAATTCAAAAAGGCAACGAATCATCATCCGACGGGCTTGCATCCGCATAAGTATTGTTCCGTGCAGGATCGATAGTTCCTGATTCAGTTGCCAGGTCTATTTTCCACGCCTTCACATCCGTATACCACTTTCCGTTGTACTCGCGGCTCTCAACGTCAAAATCAATCGTTAACATCGCACCAGGCTTGAGTTTCTGCGCGTCGATTTTATCACCCCAGATCGACACACATACCTTCTTGGGATACTGTCCTTCTGTTTCCACTATGATGTCCTGCTTTTTCCACTGGCCGTTTTTGCCCGTGCCAGTTTGAAGAGGAAGTAACTGGGAAAGTTTTGCGCTTAATTGCATAATAAATGATCTATGTTCTGACTACCTAAGAAGGCATCAATTTACACCGAATTCAGTTCTCAGACCACATGCTTGTTGAACCATTTGTTTGTATACAGAAGAGGTAGCAGCAAAAAGGAACACAGGCCGATGATGATCAGCAATCCGATCAACAGTCCCGTGAAAGCCGCAGATTGCCCGGGATTTGTCGAGCGTTGTACAAATTCGGCCTTGTAAACTGTAAATGCTCCGAGTAAGATGAATCCCAGGATACATACCAACCCTCCGTAAGTGAAGGCTCTCTTCAGGGCAAAATAGATCAGGCCAAGCACAAGCAGCAAAAGGTTGGTGATGAAAATAATCGAAGACACATTTATCAGTTCGGACATGGCGAACCCGGTGATCATTCGGTACACAATATCAAATAACAGGCAAAGACAGGTGGCCACGATGCCTGCAAAAAGGCCGACCAGAATGCCTTTACTCAATGGACTTTGTTCAAATTCGTAATTCATAAAAGTTTATTTAGGTGTTTGATGAATAGTTTTTCATTAATAATTTTCTTCCCTGTACAATTATTCTCCTGGTTTTGCCAGGCGATGCATAGGTGTGCTGCTGATGTTTTTGCTGACTGTAAAAACCGATAACGGCTGCCGAACTGAGCGAACCGACCGGAGTCATGGAATGCTTGTTGTCCACCACCTGGACACCGTCGACCTTATACTTTCCCATGAGTTCAACCGCAAACCCAACATCGTCATTCTGAAACACGAAAGGTGTTTCTTCTGTCGAGGCCTGGGGCTTGCTCATCAATTTTCCACAAGTAACACCTTTGAAGATATCGGGTTCAAATGCATCGGGGGTGATCACCCCGCGCCTCTGGATCTTTTCGGTCATGATTGAACCCTTCATCAGAAAGAAGGAGATAAAGTATGAGCTCAGGCTCGCTGCCAGCACCGGCAACAAACCGTTGATCTGCCCCGTGGTTTCAAATACGAATACGATGGAGGTTAATAATGCCCGCGAAGCTCCGGCAAACATCGCGGCCATTCCAATCAGCACCGCGGTGGCAAGCTGAATGGGCGCTGCGGGAAAATAATGCAGAAGGAAATAACCAAGAAGCCCACCAAAGGCCCCACCGATTGTCAACAATGGCGCCAGGGTTCCGCCGGAGGTGCCACTGCCCAGGGAAATTGACCACGAGATATATTTGAGAAAACATAGGGAAAGCAAAAGGGTAAGAGGTACGGCGCCTGTCAGGAGTTGCTGTATATTTTCGTAACCCACACCCATGGTATAGGGCGCAAAATAACCGGTCACTCCTATCGCCAGCGCCCCGAGCGCCGGCCACCACATCCAGGGTATGGAAGATCGTTCAAAATAATCTTCAATAACGTACACGGATTTCGAAATATACGATGCGGCAACGCCGATAAACAACCCAAACAGCATGTAAATTGCCAACCCCCCGATTGAAACCTGGGGTATGGCCTGCATGTCGAAAACCAGCGCTTTGCCAAAGAGGAAAATATGAATCCCCGCTCCCGTGATGCAGCCTACCGCTACCGGGATTATGGATCGTGGCGAGAATTCGAACAACAACAATTCAACAGCGAGCAGGAGGGCCGCAAGTGGACTGCCAAAAATCGCGGCCATCCCTGCGCAGGCGCCAGCGGCAAGGATGATCTTTCGTTCTGCCGGATTGATATGCATCAGTTGACCGGTCATCGATCCAAAGGCTGCGCCAGTTGCAATGATCGGTCCTTCCGCTCCAAAAGGACCTCCGGTACCGATAGACACTGCGGCGGATATGGGTTTTAGAAAAGTAAGCGCGGGCGGAATCTTACTGTCGGCCAGTATGATCTTTTCCATCGCCTCGGGAATGCCATGACCAGTAATCGCCTTGGAACCGTATTTGGCCATCAGCCCAACGATCACACCACCGGCCACAGGAACCAGGATGACCAGCACCCCCAGGTGATGATTTGCCGGAGAACTGGGAGCAAATGAAAACCGGTGGTAAAAGGCCAGATTGGTGATCAGGTCGATCAGGAATATCAGCAACTTGGCCACCACACCGATGACGAGCGCATTCAACAAAGCCTGGATGCTCAGATAAAGCACCCTTTTATTCACCGCCGTCCTCTTCTTCTTTTTCACATAAACCCGCTGTCCCGGGAGGGATTTGGTCAACGGTATAAAATCTCCACGCTCGCGCATTCTCTTTTTTGCAAAAATATTGCATAATTCATGTTTTTCCGAATTTAGTGCGAAATTGCGACGACTATTACCTAGGATAATCTATATTTCAATCAGTTAGCTATCGAAGGAATAATTTCCTAGTATTGCGCATGGCCACGCATTCTTGTAACCTGACCGATTGTTTTTTGTGTAGTTCCTGCATTCCGGAATGGAAGGGTCTCATCGGCATAAAAAAAACAACCTATTTATTTAAGCGTGGCCAGCAGATTTTCAAAGAGGGTGGACAGGTGCGCGGCATCTTCTTTGTTTATACAGGAAGTGTAAAAATTCACCGCAAGTGGACCAATGGAAGAGAACTGATCATCCGCCTGGCAAAAACCGGCGACGTTATCGGTCACAGGGGATTGAGTTCAACACATATTTACCCCGTTACCGCCACGGCCCTGGAGGATACCAGGGTATGTTTTATCACGGAAGAGTTCCTTGAAGTAAGTCTGAAGGCGAATCCTTCACTGATGCATCGGCTGATGGAAATGTATGCTCGGGAGCTGCAGAAGGCCGAGACCAGGATGAGTGACCTGGCTCTGATGGATGTTAAAAGCAGGATGGCAAAAATATTGATCGAACTTCACGATGAATTTGGAATTGATGATGACGGTTTCCTGCGTGTAGTACTAAGCAGGCAGGATCTTGCGTCCTATGCCGGCACCACCTACGAAACGATATTCAAATTATTCGTTCAGATATTAAAGGATGGAATTGTCGCCACCTCGGGCAAAAAAATAAGGCTGGTAAATTTGAATGAATTGAGAACGATGGTTAAGCAAAATGATGAAACAAATATTTTCTGAGAATTACAAAAACTAATAAACGATGGCAGAGAAACATAACGAAGCAACAACTCAACGTCCGGAAGGTGACAAGCCGGTCGATAGTCAGCAGATTAGCATTGACCTTCCTGCTTATATCCGCCAGATCAAAGAAGAATCGAATTGGAAGCAGGGGAAACGAAATTCAATTACCGTGTTCAAAACGAAAGGCATGTCCATTGTTTTGATCGCTCTGCCCGCCGGAGCCGAAATGGCAGAACACAGTGCTGACGGCTTGATCAGCGTACAGGTATTGGAAGGACAAATGCAATTTGATACGGGGGGTGAATCGCATATATTATCAAGAAATCAGATGATCGCCCTGCATGAAAAAATACCACATCGCGTTCTTGCCATCGAAGAAACATTTTTCTTGCTAACCCTGGCTTCAACACAAAAATAAAACAGTGGATCAAAAACGAGACATAGCCACCGACATGGACATAGAAAACCTGGTCAACCTCTTTTATGAGAATGTGAGGCAGGATGAAATGCTTGCTCCCATTTTCAATGAGCGCATCGGTGATCGCTGGGCGGAACACTTGCCGAAGATGTATGCCTTCTGGGGATCGGCATTACTTGCGAAAGACACTTACCGTGGCAGTCCTTTCCCGCATCATGCGCGTTTGCCCATAGATCACGCTCATTTTTCCAGGTGGCTGGAACTCTTTAATCAGGCAACGGATCAGTTGTTCACTGGCGAAAAGGCAAATGAAGCAAAATTCCGTGCTGCAAAAATGGCTGAGCTGTTTGAATTCAAAATCGATTATATCAGAAATAGCGGAATGAAGAATTTGATGTGAGCAGTAGGCTCAATCGACAAGCAATTTCGCTTTTATCTCCAGGTGGATCGGCCTGGCCAAGGAGGATAGTAGCAGTAGGCCAGCTCGAAATTCAATTATTGGCCTTGACCTGGAAATCTCGTCGATCGCATTGTCTATCAATGCCTTATATAGAAATAATGGTTTCGCCCGGCGATCTGCCGGGCAATTACTGTCCCATAGCAGTACTGAAAACCCTTAATGCGCCTATATAAAAGCCACGTGGCATACCGTTACGGCGCAAAATTCGTTAGGTTGATATGTTAGCCAGGCGCATCTCTTTCTTTATCATGGTGTTTGTGGTTTCAGTGACCGCAAGCGCACAGAAGGACGTGCTCGAATTTTCCCAGCTGACGACCGCCGACGGGCTTACCCATAGCAACGTGACCTGTGTTTTCCAGGACAGTCATGGCTTCATGTGGTTTGGCACTGAAGACGGTCTGAACCGGTACGATGGCTACCACCTGATTTCGTACAAAAGAGAGGCAAAGAACAAGTTTTCTATTTCCAACAACTATATAAAGGATATCGTAGAAGATGCAAGTGGCGACCTCTGGATTGCGACCATGGGTGGTGGTTTGAACCGATATGACAGGAATTCAAACCGGTTCACGCAATTCAGAAACAAAATTGGCGATTCAACCACCTTGTCGAACGATTTTATAGCGGATCTGATGATGGACCACAAGGGCAGGATCTGGATGAGTACTTCGAAGGGTCTGAATGTCTTTGACCCGAAGACCTATAAATTTAAATCATATTATCACCGGAAGAACGACCCGAGGTCATTGAGTGAAGACCAAACGACCTACGTCTTTCAGGACAGCAGGAATCGTGTCTGGATCGCCACTGCTGCCAAGGGCCTGGACAGATTTGATGAGACCAGCGACGGATTTGTTCATTTCACCCACGATCCTGCCGTCAAAAATTCTCTTAGCGGGAATAAGATAACAACCCTATTTGAAGACAGCAGGAATAACTTCTGGGTCGGTACGGTAGGAAATGGACTAAACCTGATGGATCCCGTAACGGGGAAATGCAAGGTATTCCTGCGGGAAAAAAACAATCCCAACAGCTTGTGTAATAATGTCATTTTCTCAATCGCAGAGGATGATGAAAAAAACCTTTGGATTGGCTCAGAGAACGGCGGAATCAGCATTTACAACCCGTTCGAAAAAACATTTCATACCTATGAATCGAACGAACTCGACAATACCACGCTCAGCAGCAGTGCGGTAAACAGCGTGTATAAGGATCATCAGGGTAATATTTGGATAGCCACCTACAACGCTGGGGTCAACTACATCACAAAAAAGATGAGGACCTTTGACCATTATCGTCATACCACCGACAAAGGAAGTCTAAGCAGCAGCAAGGTTTTGTCCATCATGGAAGATAGCCGTCAGAACTTATGGGTCGGCACCGATGGCGGCGGGCTAAACCGGCTCGACAGAAAAACAAACAAGTTTATCCATTACATCCACAGGGAAGGAGATCCGAAAACGATATCCGGCAATCATGTGCTTACCATCATAGAAGACAGTGAACATAATATTTGGACAGGAACCTGGGGCAATGGAATCTCTGTGTTCAATCCCAGGACCAATTCATATAAACACCTTTTTAATATTCCGTCAGACTCTAATACGATCTCCGGGAATAATGTGTGGGTGATTTATGAAGACAGCGATAAATACATATGGATAGCCGCCCAGGAAAAGGGTCTTGACCGATATGAACCAAAGACCGGCAAGATCAAACATTATTCTGCGGAGCTCAGCGGGTTGTCCAGTAACAGTTTTATCTCGATGTTCCAGGACCGCAATGGCACGCTGTGGGTTGGCACGGCAGGCAGTGGACTGAACACTTACGACCGGAAGACTGATCGTTTTATCCCTTTTATTTATGAAGATATTGCCGCGGACAACACGCCCAACAGCATGCTGGAAGACGACAAAGGGAATTTCTGGATCGCTACAAATGGTGGTCTTCTCCTGCTCAACAGGAAAACGAATGTCATCACGCCTTATCATGTTGCGGACGGGCTGCCTGGTGAAGTGATATATGGGATGCTGGAGGACAGGCAAGGACATCTGTGGCTGAGTACGAATAAGGGAGTCTCTGAATTCGACCCGCAGCGGAAGACTTTTAGAAATTTTGACGTGTCAGACGGACTGCAGTCAAATGAATTCAAAACCGCATGCTGGAAGAGCTCGTCAGGAAAAATGTATTTCGGAGGCAACAATGGTTTCAACGAATTTTTTCCGGATAGCATACCGGTGGATTCTTATGAGCCAAGGCTGGTATTCACAGACTTTCAGATCTTCAATAAGTCTGTAGAAATTTCCATGAATGCGCGCGACCAATCCCCTTTGAAAAAAAGCATCACTGAAACAAAAGATATCACGCTCCCTCATGGCAGTTCTGTTATTTCTTTTGAATTTGCCGCGCTCGACTATTCTTCCCCAGAGAAGAAGAGGTACGCCTATCAGATGGAAGGCTTCGATGTAAACTGGAACGATGCAGGTACGAAGCATATGGCCACCTATACTAATCTTGACCCAGGATCATATACATTTAAGGTAGCAACAATGACCGCGGATGGAAAGTGGTCAACAAAACCTGCGATGATCCGACTTACCATAACGCCACCTTTCTGGTTAACCTGGTGGTTCAAAGTGGCAAGCCTGTTAGCGATCGTTGGCGGCGTCAGCGGGTTCTTCCGCTACCGCATGAGCATGATCAAACACCAGAAAAAGGTGCTGGAGACTCAGGTTATAGAAAGAACGGCACAGCTTGCACTATTATCAGAACAAGAACGTAAAGCCAGGAAGGAAGCGGAGAAAGCAAGAAACGAAGCGCAACATGCCAACAAAGCCAAGAGCGTTTTTTTAGCAACCATGAGTCATGAGATCCGTACGCCAATGAATGGCGTGATAGGAATGGCATCACTGCTTACCAAAACACAACTCTCGCCCGACCAAAGAACTTATGCTGAAACGATCAGCACTTGTGGCGATGCACTGCTGACTGTGATCAATGATATTCTGGACTTTTCGAAAATTGAGTCAGGACACCTGGACCTCGAGCACAAAGCGTTCGATCTTCGGATTTGTATCGAAGAAGTGCTGGATGTGTTCGCAAATAAAGCCGCGCAGACGGGTATCGACCTGATATACGACATCGACAAACGGGTTCCAACACTGATCATGGGCGACAGTCTGCGGTTAAGGCAGGTGTTGATCAACCTGGTGAGCAACGCTACTAAATTCACCCATCAGGGTGAAATAGTGGTGGAGGTAGCTTTGGTTGAAGAAAAGGACGACAAAGAGCTAAAACTGGCTTTCCGCGTTCGTGATACTGGCATTGGAATACCCGCTGATAAAATACACAAGTTATTCCGCGCTTTCTCACAGGTAGATTCATCTACTACAAGAAAGTATGGTGGCACCGGACTGGGTCTGGTGATCAGTGAAAATCTTGTTCGCCTGATGCGGGGAACAATGGAGGTGACAAGCACACCGGGAGAAGGAAGCACTTTTTCGTTTACGATGGTTACCAGTCGTGTATTGACATCGGTAAGCCGGCCGGCCCATACCAATATGAAGGTTCTTGAAGGCAAACGGGTGCTGGTGGTGGATGACAACAAGACGAACCGCATTATCCTGCAGAAACAACTCGCCGAATGGAAGATGGAGACTGTGCTGGCGTGCTCGGGCAAAGAAGCGCTCGATTTCATCCGGGACCAGGCATCTTTTGACCTGGTGATCACCGACATGCAGATGCCTGAAATGGACGGCATCGAACTGGGTATGGAGATCAGGAGTCTGCATGCTGACCTGCCAATTGTGTTGTTGAGTTCTGTCGGCGACATCCGGAGTAAGGACCTGAATCACCTGTTTAACTCAACGATCACCAAACCCATCAAGCAGCTATCATTGCTGGACCATCTAATTCCTGCGGTGACTGCCTCTGGTGTTCATATTAAGTCATCGAGGGAGCCTGAGCAGAGCACATCCACGCAGTTGTCCACCCTCTATCCCATGAATATACTGGTAGCAGAGGATAATATAATTAACCAATTGCTGGTACAGAAGATGCTCGCCACGCTGGGTTATGAGCCGGTTGTAGTACAAAATGGCCGGGAGGCCGTTGACCGGGTAAAGGACGAAAGCTTTGACCTGATTCTCATGGACGTTCAGATGCCGGTTATGGATGGCTTCGAGGCCACAAAAGAAATAAGGCTGTTGCCAGGCACCCAGCCAGTGATCATCGCCACTACTGCCAATGCGATGCAGGGTGACGAGGCCGATTGTCGCAATGCCGGCATGGATGATTACCTGAGTAAACCGATCAAGGTCGAAAACCTCAGGAAGCTTATCCTTCGCTGGGGCCTTGAATTCCAGATGCGGTCGGTAGGGTAACCATATCAAAAATCAATCATTCTTGTCAATTAGCATTTTCATTTTGCCCCGGGGCTGATCTCAGTTAATTAGGTAATTCCCCTCTCTATTTTTAATTTTTGAATGTTGTTTTTTGGCTAACCTTCGCAGTATGCTCACTGCAATTACCGCATTATTGCTTTCGGTCTTTTCAATTGCGGCGGATACGCCTGTGCCACTGGCCGACCCGACTATATTTTACGATAATGGCACTTATTATCTCTATGGCACCGGTGGGCATGCTGATCAGGGATTTACGGTTTACACCTCAAACGATCTCGAGCATTGGCAAGGGCCTGCCGGAGTTGATAATGGATACGCGTTGATTAAGGGAAAGAGTTACGGCGACAAGGGTTTCTGGGCCCCGCAGGTATATCGCTATGGCAGGAAATACCGTATGGCCTATACGGCCAATGAACAGATCGCCATTGCCGAAAGTATTTCACCGCTGGGACCTTTTCATCAGGAAGTAATTCGCCCCATATCCGGGGAGGGTAAACAAATTGATCCGTTTGTGTTTACTGACGAGGATGGAAAACGCTATTTGTACCATGTGCGTCTGAAGGATGGTAACCGGATTTTTGTAGCTGAATTAGCTGCCGACGGAATAGACATCCTCCCTTCCACCGTGAAGCCGGTTTTGCATGGCGACCGTGAATGGGAAAATACAGAGCACGTGAAATGGTCTGTCACAGAGGGTCCCACTGTTCTCAAACATAAGGGGAAATATTATCTACTCTATTCAGCCAATGATTTCAGAAACAAGGATTATGCGGTTGGCTATGCCGTGGCGGATCATCCATTGGGGCCCTGGACAAAGGCCGACGAATCACCGATAATAAGCAGGAAATTGCTTGGTCTGCACGGTCCGGGTCATGGTGACATACTGGCGATGCCCGATGGTAGCATGAAATACGTGTTTCATGTTCATCATGATTCCATGATGGTGATTCCGCGGCTTTCTGCGCTGATCGACATCAGGTTCGAAGCAGCGGGTTCATTCGACAAACTGGTGGCTGATGCAAAGAGTTTTCATCTTCTTCAAACTGACAACACAGCGAATGGGAGTGAGGGTGAGACTTCACTGTCGAAAGAAATAAACAACCCGGTGATTGATACAGACTTTCCTGACCCTACAGTAATCAAGGCAAACGGTGCATACTATGCCTATGCTACTCAAACCGGGAGGGCGGGGAAAATGATCAATATCCAGGTCGCACGATCCGAGAATCTTCAGCAGTGGGAGATTCTGGATGACGCATTGCCAAAAAAACCGGCGTGGGCTTCCTCCACACAGGATTTTTGGGCGCCACATGTTTCATACGACAAAGATCTTGATCAGTATGTGATGTTCTATTCTGCGGAGTCGGACGAAAAAACTACGAACAAATGTATTGGTGTTGCCTTTTCAAAAGACCCGGAGGGGCCTTTTATTGATATGGGCAAACCACTGGTCAGTGGAGTAGGATTTGTAAATATTGACCCGATGGAATTTACCGATCCTGCCACCGGGAAGAAGCTGTTGTATTGGGGTTCGGGCTTTGAGCCGATACGGGTGCAGGAATTGAACCCGGATTATCAAAGTTTCCGCGCCGGATCATCGTCAATAAATGTGATGCAACCGGGCAAAGAAGGCAATTACACCAAGCTCATTGAGGGCGCCTGGGTAGATAAAGAAAACGGAAAGTATTACCTCTATTATTCGGGTGACAACTGCTGTGGCGTCAAAGCAAATTATGCGGTGATGGTAGCCAGGGCAGACCATCCACTTGGTCCGTTTAAACGGATGGGTGAAGCCATGGGTACTGGCAAGAGTGTTATCCTTGAAAAAAACAGCCAATGGTACGCCACCGGGCATAATTCTATTTTCAAAGATGACAATGGAGATCCCTGGATCGCCTATCATGCAATTTCCAAAGACACGAGTACCGGGCAAAAAAGGGTGATGTGCATTTCCCCCATAAAAATTAAAAACGGATGGCCCTATGTTGTGCCCAATTAACAAATCCTGAGTGAAGTCAATAGTAGAATTTATTTTTCATAGTCAGCTATCGGCGGAATTGCTGCTGATAACGAAGTATTATGGGTTGAGATAAACAAAGACCTCCATTTACTTGATGAACGGCACGGTCACCGGTTATCCACTTATGTATATTTAGTCTTTCAAGCACTTCATGAAAGCGATCACGTTTTTTCTGTTGTTGATCGGAGCCCATGCGCTCCCACAGTCGAAAATTGGTTTCATGTCCATCACGCGGTTCGATGGTAGCAGGGCGGCAATACAGGAACAAACGGATAAAAAGTTTGGTCGCATCATTCAGATCAATGTATGGTATCCTTCAGAAGAATTTGGTGAAAGAATGACTTTCGGCGATTACGTCGCCCTTGCCGGATTGGAATTGGATACTTCAAGGGCGAACAATTGGACCGACACAGGAATCACCAGGTATTTTGCCTGGCCTGAGTCGGTAAAGGCGGATAAGAAAGAATTTTTGGCGTTCCTTGATAAGAAGGTTTCCATGTATGCGGTCAGAAATGCGCAATTGCCCGCGAAGAAGTATCCACTTGTCATGCTGGTGCATGGTTTTGCTGCCGACCATGCCTACCTCGCGGAACAACTTGCCGCGCATGGATTCGTGGTGATGCAGGTTCCGGTGAAAGGAACGACAAGGTATGAACTCGATTACCAGGACAGAGGGCTGGAATCGCAGGTGCTCGATTATGAATTCGGATTAAAAATATTGAAAGAGAAATTTCCGATTATCACCGACGAAATTGCTGTCACGGGGTTCAGTTTTGGCGGCCAGTCGGCGATGGCCCTGGCCATCAGAAACCGCGATGTCAGGGCGGTGGTAAGTCTTGATGGAGGCATTGGCTCCGCCTTCGGCGCGCAGTTGCTTCAATCGCAGGTGTTCTATGATGTGAAGAAAATAAAGCAACCGGTTCTCCATCTCTACAATTCCCGTGATCAGTACACCGATCTTTCCTGGCTGAAATCCGTTGAGGGCACCAGGAAATTCCTTGTAGCCATGAAGAATATGGATCATGGTTATTTTACCAGTTTTGGAATTTTGAAATCGGAGTTACCAGGAATACTGGGAAAGGATGCACCTGATTCCGGCAGGGGATATGAGGGAGTAATTTTGCTTACGAGGCTGTTTCTCGAAAACATTCTTATTAAGAAGATTGTTTTCGATGATTTTATTTCGGCGACGATCAGGAGATATCCCTGGTTAAAAGTTGTAATTGAAAAGGAGGAGGTTGTTTCGTGAATGCGGTGAAAGCTATGTAGAAGAATGAATCAAAAGTACTGTCATAAAATTTACGTTTCCGATCCAATTGGAAAGCAAACCCGCAACTAAAATGAGTGATTCATTCCATGATTTTACTTGGAGATTGGTGGGGGCCAGCATTTTATTCTTAGGTGTTACACTTAGAATGCACAATGATTTCTACTTAAGCAATTCATCGTGTTGGTGAAGGGTGCTGGAATATACACAGCTTCCCAAAAAGAAAATTTTTTTCCTATATCCGGACAAAATCTCATAACCCTGGTGTTCAACTGCTTCCTCATTCCCAATATGAACACTTGACTATAAATACGTTATAAGTTTAATTTCGCTATACTAAATCTGGTGACATAGTTGTTATAAGGTACCAAACTTAAAATCTATAACTATGCTATTCTGGACCGTCGTACTCTTTATCGCGTATTCACTTGTTTACTTCATTTTTTCACAGGTCAAAATGAGAAGATTGCAGAACGACATTGTCGCTCTCAAACTCAACCTGCACGAAAAAAACCATCAAGTTCAGAGAAAAGCGAAACCACATTATGAAACTAAATTCGCAAGCTAATTAACAGCAGCCACGAAAATATTCAAAATCAGAAGCGAGGGATTTCCCTCGCTTTTTTTATGCGTCCAGATTTCCGCATAAATCAAGGAATGATCCTGTTTTTTACTTTAGCCATAAAATCGTCGCGGTAAGTGGCCCCAATTGCAACGATTTTAGTTGTGCCTGCCATATGTACCATATTATGCTGGATCATGGTGATATATTGAGTAGCCACCAGGAATGATTTATGTACGCGAATGAATTTACCAGCCGGCAGCCGGCGCTCCAACTCTTTAAGACTTATCAGGGAAAGAAATCGTCTGTCGTGACGGCTATGGATGCTGACGTATTGTCTTTGCCCTTCTATATAAACGATATCGTCGATAGTCACACGCAACAATTTTCCTTTACATTCCGCATTCACGAGGATAAAGTCATTTTCGACTGGAGTACTGCGCTCCTGTAGGGTTAATAATTTTCGGGCACTCTGTAAGAAACGGGTGAATGTTACTGGTTTAAGTAAGTAATCGACAACGTCGTTATCAAACCCCTGTATCGCATAGTCTTTATAGGCAGTGACCAGTATAACCTTGCATCTACCGTTGAGCATCTGCATAAATTCGATGCCCGACATCTCCGTCATCTGTACATCCAGAAAAACAACGTCCGCCCTTGTTTCGAAAACCATTTGTAAAGCTTTCACCGGGCTGGTAGTTGAACCGACAAGTTCAAGGATGCCAGTCTGGTTAATATGCATCGACAGTAATTCGATGGCATGCGATTCATCATCGACGATTATGCATCTGATCATTTTTGTATGTTAATGTTAACTCCACGACATAGTTTTGCTGATCTTCCCTGATCTGAAAACTGTGCCTGGCCCCATAGATCAATTGCAGCCTTTGTCTTACGTTAACAAGCCCTATGCCACTTGATAATTCTTTTAAACCTTTCTTTTTCTTGTTCCTGATACAGAAGCATAATTTTCCCCTGACGGCTTCCATTCTTATATCCAGCGGGTGGTCCTTGTCGCTCAAATCGCCGTGCTTAAAAGCGTTCTCTACCAGTGTAATCAATATCAGCGGAGGGATGCGAATATTGAGGTTATCGACATTTTCCAGAAACCTGATCTTTAAGTCATCATTGAAACGCATCTGGTTCATTTGAATCACATTTTTCATGTGATCAATCTCAGTGGACAGGAGCACCAATCCTTGTTGGTCTTCTTCCTTCCCGAGCGCATAACGCATAATCTCCGATAACAAGTTGACGGCACTCGCCACTTCATCGTTTTTTCCAACCGCCTTAGTATAAATAAAGCTCAGACAGTTGAAGAGGAAATGCGGATTGATCTGGTATTTGATGGCTGCTAACTCGGCCATAACCTTGCTTTTCTCCAGTTCCCGCTGGCGCTTCGCTTTGGCCCTTACCTCAATAACAATCGCGGTGAGCAAACTAATCAGAGAGATGGTGATCCCAATACCAAGTTCCCAGAACATGTAGTCATAAAAAGTAAGGTGTTGACGCTGGGCAGCAGAGTTCTTTGTTTGAAAGACGATAAAATATTCATATCTGGTTAATAGCACGAAAAACAGTAAGAGTTGTAAGAGTTTGAGGAATATTGTCTTCATCTCTCTCAATCTCACTATGGGCAGAAATATCCAGAAAATAAGGAAATAGTATACTACGGTGCATTTTATAATATTATGCACTATATCAAAAACCCGCAGGCTCGGTGGACCGTAATTTTTGTACATGGCATCGGGCCCATCCAGATAAAAAAGGAATAATATCACCAGCGCAAATACCGTGTAACAAATTAAAATGGTTAGCCATCGTAACCAGTATTTACGGGAAATAGCCTTCTCCCCTCTAAACACCTGCATCAGGATAAGTGTATAGTTTAATGATTGTCTTTTGAAAAGAAAACCTTCGCGCAAAAATACCGAATCAGTTTTGCCGGGCCAGGCAGCGAGTCTTACTGCCTTTTACAGATGATACCCACCTGAACATTGGTAATGTCGTACCCCGTCTCTACATTAAAGCCGAAATGCGGTGAAACAAAATAGGAGACACCCAGAAAACCACCGATCGCGGGCACAATATCATTGTGAGAATAGTGACTGTGAGTATTGCGGGTTGAGTACTCTTTGTTCCTGAAACCCACGCCCGCCGACCAGCCTGCATAAGTATCAAGCCCGGGCACATTCCATCCGCAATGCCACGCACCCCTGGAGTTGACTACGAATACCCGGGATTTGTAATCGTCTTCATATCCCCCCAGAGAGAAGGATCCCCCAAGTGCTCCACCCAGGGTAAACACCCCCGGACCAGCCTGCCACAAGCCAAACTCTATTGCAGACTTAGTTGCATAGGCAAAATTGTGATAGGTATCCCCGTACCTGGCACCCATCCCGACCCCCGTGGTGACGACAGTAGCGCCGACTGTAACTTCGTTCTTCAGTCCCAGACTATTGTCGGATTGAGCAAAACCCGCCGAGGTCGCAACAAGCATCAAGGTGCTTGTAAAGATAGTGACGGTGAACCTGGACACGTTTCGCTGTTCACAAACGAACTTTGAAGGATTAAAGCGTAAACATTTCATAGATAAAAAATTGAACAGATTGTTGTGATGAAATAAAAATATCGACGAACACTTCTGTCCAAAAATATTGCCCAATGCCAGGAATTGTAGGAGATTTGAATCAACTGCGTTATTGAATGAACGAACGAGGTCTGTGAATGAATGAACCAGAAAATCCCGTCTGGGCTTTGGCGTCAGTTATGATTGTTCCTATTGCAGAAAATGAGTGAATTCAGCGCTGAGATTTTCCCAAGACCGTTTATGATCTACGGATAAGGATGCTCTTGACCAGGATGAGTATCTTGCGTTATGTGCCAGCTTACGGGAATAAGTTTTTGTGGCAAAAAGTGCAAAACGAATTGCGGCCGTGTAATTGTGAGTATGTTTGAAGCGAGAGATGATCCAAAGAGACTTGTCGGGGCAGGTTAGTTCAGTTAGTTATTATGGAATTTAAAAGTGATTGAGTATGGAAATAACCCGAGTAGGTTCGAAACCCTCCGCTAAAGGGCCTGAAGATTGGTTTACCGGAGCTGTGCGTATTGATCCTTTGTTCGATTCCAATGATGCGAGAAGGAGTGCTGCCGCCGTTGTTACTTTTGAACCAGGTGCAAGAACGGCATGGCATACCCATCCGATTGGTCAGACATTGATTATCACTGCAGGCGTTGGTTGGGTGCAGCGGAAAGGGGGCTCAGTCGAAGAAGTGCGTCCTGGCGATGTGGTCTGGTTCACACCGAATGAAAAACACTGGCACGGAGCAACACCCACCACGGCCATGAGCCATATTGCCATTCAGGAAAAGTTCAACGGCAAGGTAGTGGAATGGATGGAAAAGGTTACGGACGAACAGTACACTAAATCGAAATGAAGGGTTATCTTATCATTCGGGAGATCGTTCTATCGGAAGTGACTCTGCGGAAAATAATAAGCTGAAATAATTCATTCACGAAATTCATTCATTTTAAAAATAAACCTAATGACTATCAAGGCCGCTTTAGCCACTGTTTACTGTATTTTCCTTTTTGTGTTTTCGACGCAGGCACAGTCGACAACAAATGACGTTGTAAAAGAATGGGAAAGAGCCAAAGCCTACACGAAGGAATATTTAGATGCCATGCCAGATGCTGGCTTTGGGTTTAAGCCGGCACCGGAGATGCGATCATTCGCTGAGCAGATGCTCCATTTAACAGACGCCAACTACGGAATTGGTTCTGCTGCAACGGGAGTAAAAAGTCCTTACGGTGAGGGCGAATTAGAAAAATCCACTGACAAATCAAAAGTGGCTGTCACGAAGGCTGTAATGGCGGGATATGACTTTGTCATCGACGGTATTAAAAAGATGACCGGTTCACAATTCGACGAAAAAGTAAAGCTATTTGGCAAGTTTGATCTGACCAAAGCGCAAGTATTGATGAAGGACTTCGAACACCAGACGCATCATCGTGGCCAAACGACCGTTTACCTGCGTTTAAAAGGGGTAAAACCACCAGCTGAAAAGCTGTTCTAGACATATTACAGGCTGAAAAGAAATCGGAGTAGTATCTCGATAGCTGCGCTGCGGGTAGTAAGACAAAGGGAGTTCAAAATTTTTGAGCTCCCTTTGTGCAAGCGGTCTTTAGCGAATCTGCATCAGTGGTCTCGACAGGAATCCCTGCCTGCCGGCAGGCAGGGAACCTGTATCAGTGGTCTCGACAGGAATCGAACCTGTATCCAGGGCTTCGGAGACCCTTATACTATCCATTGTACTACGAGACCAGTATTTCAAATATTCCTGCTGTTTTTCAGGAATCTCTAATTACGTTCCACAACTAATTCTTCTGGTCTCGATCGGAATCCCTGCCTGCCGGCAGGCAGGGAACCTGTATCCAGGGCTTCGGAGACCCTTATACTATCCATTGTACTACGAGACCAGTATTTCAAATATTCCTGCTGTTTTTCAGGAATCTCTAATTACGTTCCACAACTAATTCTTCTGGTCTCGATCGGAATCCCTGCCTGCCGGCAGGCAGGGAACCTGTATCCAGGGCTTCGGAGACCCTTATACTATCCATTGTACTACGAGACCAGTATTTCAAATATTCCTGCTGTTTTTCAGGAATGCCGCGCCGAAGGCAAAACTTTATTCATTTACTGCCGACCAATGACTTCAAATACTCCTTTCCACATCCGGACTTCAAATATTTTTCTCTGGTTCGTGCGGCTGCCCAATCTGGAAACTGCTCACGACACAACGTAATCCACGGCCTCAGTCCTTTTGTATATCTATTCTTGCCATTATTGTGTTCTATCAATCGAGCGTCCGGATGCATGGCCATGCCCACATAAATTTCTCCATTCACCAAACTCCTTATCGCATACACAGTTATCATTCTCACCTCCTACCAACTTATTTTCTGCTTCCAGGAATCCCTGCCTGCCGGCAGGCAGGGAACCTGTATCCAGGGCTTCGGAGACCCTTATACTATCCATTGTACTACGAGACCATTATTTCAAATACTCTTATTGTGTTTCAGGAATGCCTTGTTTCGATAAGCAAACCTACCAGCTTTTGGTCTCGACCGGAATCCCTGCCTGCCGGCAGGCAGGGAACCTGTATCCATTGTACTACGAGACCAGTATTTCAAATATTCCTGCTGTTTTTCAGGAATCTCTAATTACGTTCCACAACTAATTCTTCTGGTCTCGATCGGAATCCCTGCCTGCCGGCAGGCAGGGAACCTGTATCCAGGGCTTCGGAGACCCTTATACTATCCATTGTACTACGAGACCAATATTCCATCACTTTATCAACCCGCCCACATTCGAACTGAAGATCTTTACGGCAATGGCGAGCAAAACTACACCAAAAAACTTTCGCACCGCAGTCAATCCGGCAGGTCCCAGTAACTTCGCGATGTACTTCAACGAATGAAGCACCAGGTAAATGAAAACCAGGTTGATCAATATCGCCAACAACAACGGAATCTTGTCGTAGTTCGCGCGCAACGAGATGATCGTAGTCAGTGTACCTGAACCCGCAATCATCGGAAAGGCAATAGGAACCAGCGTCCCCGAACGGGGATCCGCTTCGGTTTTGAAAAACTCCACACCCAACACCATCTCCAGGCCGAGTATGAAGATCACTATCGAACCACCCACCGCAAAAGAACTGACATCGACCCCAAATATGCTCAGCAGCTTCTCACCCACGAAAACAAAAAGGATCATCAGCGCCCCGGAGATCAGCGTAGCCTTGGTCTCGCGAATCCCGCCCATGCGATCCTTCAGCGTGATCAGCGCAGGCACCGATCCAACAATGTCGATGACCGCAAAAAGAGTGAAGGTGACCGTCAACAACTCATCAAAGGTCCAGCTCATGGAATCGTTTTAAGGTAGATACTAAATATCCAAACCCTACCAGCCATAAAATACAGACACGCCAGCCGCAAAGTTAGCCCCCGGCGCCGCATTATAATACCTTCCGCCCAATGCATTGATGTCGTTACCCAAACTGTAGTTAACATCAAATATATTGTCGGCCGTGAGGTAGAGGTCGAGGTTGATATTACTCCGCAAAGCCTTTCTAAAACCCACTCTTGCATTCAGGAGATTATACGAAGAGGCAAAGGCGGTATTGCCATCGTTCAGCGGAACCTTGTCACTATAGTAATAGGTCATGTTTCCATAAAAGCCGGGAGTTGTCAGGGCATCTATACCCGCAACAAAGAAATGCTGCGGTATGCTCGGCAAACGATTGCCGGAATAATCGTTCAGGTCATCACCCACCTTTATGTAATTACGATAATGGAAATTATGCCAGGTATGACTCACCCAGGCCTTGACGTTATCAAAGGCGCCAGTCGGCCTTTCCATGAAATTATATGAGAGGTAAGTTTCCACACCATTCTGCCTGGTGTTGCCAGCATTGACAAAATAATCACCACCCGAGGCATCCCTTCTCTGGACTATCGTGTTCTTCAGGCCAAAATAAAATACACTCAGATCCAGAAAGACCCTGTTCCGGAAAAAATTTCCCTTCAGGCCCAATTCGGAATTCCACCCCGTCTCAGGCTCCAGGCCGGCAGTGATCACACCGGTGGATGGCAGTATCTCAGCGGTTGTTGGTGGTGAAAATCCCTTGGCCACACTACCGTAAACAGACAACCGGGGATTGACCTTTTTCAAAACGGCCACTCTCGGCGCAACCTGGTTGTTGAATTTTTTCTCCTGGTACGACTGTGGTCTTGAAAGTCTTTGGAGTTTCACGCCAAATAGGTTGTAACTCAATCCGCCGGTGACGCTCCATCCCGAAGAAAATTCAAAGACGCCTTGTGTAAATACTGATGCTGCCTTGTTGGTAATCTCATCGTCAGATCTAAGGGAATCGGGATTTCCCTGCACATTTGTAAATACGCGGGATGTTGTAAATCCCTGCTGCGCTTCTATGCCGCCTGTCCAGGTGAACTTTGTTTTTCCGAGAAGCGTTGTATACTGCAGCTTGCCCCGGCTGCCGAAGTGCGGCTCGGTCCTTGTTTCATAATTACGGGTGGTGGGATTGTTCACCCTCGAATAGGCCGCATAGAGCGACACCGAGTTCTGCCAGTGCTCGTCCCAAACCGACACATAGTTAAGTCCCGCCATGAATAATTTCTGTGAGATGGCTGCGTGGGCCTCTTCAGCACCCGGCGTCTGTCCGGCTCTTGGCCTCGCTGACTTCGGGTTGGCAAGGAACTCGGCAGCATTCAGCGCACCAGGTGTTTCATAAAATAAATCTCCCTGCATGAAATGTGCCCTGAGTACGCCCTTCTTTCCCACCTTGGCTTCCAGGTCTGAACTGATCACCCTTCGTTCCATTTTCGTGTGATCACGGTAGCCGTCGCTGTTCTGGTACTGAATCCTCATTGATGAGTTGAATATCGGGGTACCCCCCCTGATATTCGCATGAAAGCTATTGCCGCCATAACTGCTTCCTGTATAATCCACGGTCGCTCCCCGTCTGAACGGTACCTGGTCGCTGCTCAGGAGTAACACGCCCCCCGTTCCCGCGCCGTACAAACTGCTGCCGGGTTCTTTGAGCACTTCCATTGAGGTGATGTTATAAAAACCAAGTTGGTTGAGATAGGTGTTGCCACCCGGATCAGTGTAGGGAATGTCGTTGAAGTACACCTTTACATTTCTAACGCCAAAGGGTGAACGAAGAGAACTCCCTCTGATGTTTAAACGGTAACTGCCGGGTGACCTTTCTTCCATTCTTACCCCCGCCGCTGTGTTCAGTGCGGAAACCAGGGAAGTATTGTTGTACCTGGTCAGCTGCGCCTTACCGATCACGGTGATGGCAGCCGGAACGTCGATTAGTTTTCTATTGGCCTCAAAAGCGCGAACCATCACTTCTTCCAACACCGTTGCGGAATCTGAAGGAGGCTCGGGCGGTTGAGCGTTTTGGGCATAGCCTACTGAGATCATACAGATCAATGTCACACCAACAACAACAAAATTCTTCATGAGATATCCTAGTAAAATAAGGAACTAAAGATAAGCTCAATCGCCCGATGCTGTGAATAAACAGCGAAAACTCACGGAATTACAAAAAATACTGCAATCCTGTTTTCATTTCCTTTTATTTTTGCCGCATGAATTTGAGAAAAGCTTCTCTTTCCACCCTATTGTTGCTGGCAAGTTTTTTTGCGATCTCACAGGAGGCATGGACCCTTAGAAAGTCCGTGGAGTACGCGCTGGGAAACAATATTTCAGTTAAACAGGCCGACATTCAATCGCGGCTGGCGGTGCTTACTCTGAATCAAAACAGGCTGCAGCAGATTCCCAATCTTTCTGCCGGACTGAGCTCTGGGTTGAATTTCGGGCGTTCTATCGACCCCACAACCAACCAGTTTACGACAACGCAGTTATTTAATTCCGGATTTAGTATGTCCTCGGCCGTAACGGTCTTTAATTTCTTCAGCATACGGAACAACATCCTGGGAAGCCGTTACGACAGTGAGGCCTCAAGGATCAATGTGGAAAGGATCAGGAACGATGTCGCCCTTAATGTAGCCACGGCATATTTGCAGATCCTGGTCGCCGAAGAACAGGAGAAGATCGCCAAGGTAGCTGTTCAGCAGACCCTGCAGAACCTCGATAACACACGCAAAAGAGTGAACGCTGGCGCACTGCCTGAACTGAATGTGGCAGAACTGGAGGCTCAGCTGGCACTCGACAGCTCTTCTTTGTTTTCGGCCAATAACACCGTCCGCCAGAATCTCCTGCAACTTAAAGCCATACTCAACCTCGATGCCGGCACTCCCTTTGCCATCGAATCACCACCCCTGGAAGGGATCCCGGTTCTTCCCCTCGGCGAACTGCAACCCGAATATGTATATAATATCGCCATTCAGAACCTTCCTTTGCAAAAGGTAAACGAGCTACGCATACGGGCCGCCCGGAAATATGTACAGGCCGCACGTGGACAGCTTTATCCCAGCTTTTCCCTTTTTGGTGGGCTCGGAAACAATTACGCAAACAACAAAATACCTTCCGCAATCCAGATCCCTACAGGAACACTGGACACTACCGGCGCCAAGGCGCTGGTCAACGGCACCCTCTATGATATCTATGCCCCCGGATTCAATACGGTGCTCACCAGCAATAAGATCCCTTTCAAAACCCAGATAAGTGACAACTTCCGGCAGAATATCGGTGTGCAACTTAACATTCCCATCTTCAACAATGGGGTGGCAAGGACACAGCTGCAACGCAGCAAACTCAATGTGACCTCGCTTGAATTACAAAGGGACCTCGACCTGCAGACCCTTAAACAGGACATCTATACCGCATACAACGATGCGGCCAGCTCGCTGCAGCGCTATGGGGCAGGAAAGAAAAGTGTACAAACTGCCGAGAAGGCATACAACTTCGCGCAGAGAAGATATGAACTGGGATTACTGACAACTATCGACCTGCTTACCAATCAGAACAACCTGAACAGGGCCCGCGTAGAACTTGCCCAGGCCCAGGTAGACTACATATTCCGTTTAAAACTCCTTGAATTTTATAAAGGTCAGGGAATTAAGGTTGATTAAGGAAACACAATAAATTTGCATCATGCGTAAAAAGACCTGGATAATCATTGGCTCACTGCTGGCCATTATCATCGTTTTCGTATTGCTCAAAACCAGCGGGGTGATTGGAAAGGAAGAAGGCGTGAAGGTCACTGCTGAAAAAACGGCAAAGCGAACCATCATAGAAACCGTCAATGCCAGCGGGAAGGTTTACCCCGAGATTGAAGTAAAGGTAAGCCCCGACATCTCGGGCGAGATTACCGAACTGGCGGTACTTGAAGGCGACAGCGTCAGGAAAGGCCAGGTACTGGCAAGGATTTATGCCGACATCTACACCACCCAACGTGACCAGGCCTCGGCAATAGTTACCCAGGAGCAGTCCAGGGTGGAGAACAGTCGGGCGCAATTGCCGGGTCTACTCTCTGCACGCGATTTCGCGAAGAAAACATACGAGCGGCAGAAACAACTCGTCGATGACAAGGTGATCTCCCGTGCCGAATTTGAACAGGCACTAAGTCAGTTCCAGACTGCGGAGGCGAATTATAATGCTGCGGCGGAAGTGATTCGTGGCGGCCAGGCTAGTGTGCTCGGGGCCAGGGCGAGTCTGCAGAAGGCAGACAAAGATCTTAGCCGTACGGCTGTCCTTGCACCGATGAACGGAGTAGTAAGCCTGCTCAACGTAAAGAGAGGCGAAAGAGTGGTGGGTAATTCGATGATGGCCGGCACGGAAATGATGCGGATCGCGGACATGAGCAAGATCGAAGTCAGGGTTGACGTGGGGGAGAACGACATTCCCAAGGTGAGCCTCGGCGACTCGGCGCTCGTAGAAGTTGATGCATACAACAGCAGGAAATTCCGCGGTGTGGTCACGCAGATCGCTGCCAGCAGCGCGCTGGCTGCCTCGCAACAATCAAGCGCGTCCCAGACCTCTACCGACGTCACCAACTATATGGTGTATATCCGACTGCTGCCTTCATCTTATTCCGATTTAATCGATCGTTCCAGGCCAAAGAATTTTCCCTTTCGTCCCGGAATGAGCGCAAGCGCCGACATCCAGACCAACGTAAAGGCCGGCGTGCTTTCCGTGCCTATCAATGGCGTCAGCACAAGAGAGAAGGACTCCAACTTGCCGGCGGGTGAGAAGAAGAAAGAGGAAAAAGCGCCTGAAAGCGGGCTACAGGAAGATGATAAATCCACTTTATCAAACGACCTCGACGAAGTGGTGTTTACAGTAGACAATGCGGGCATAGTGAAGAAGCACAAGGTTAAGACAGGAATTCAGGATATCAACTACATCGAAGTGCTCAGCGGGCTGAGCGACAGTGCGAACGTGATCTCCGCCCCCTATAATGTGGTAAGCAAAACGCTGAAGGAAGGAATGAAAGTGAAGGTAGTGCCAAAGGAACAGCTCTTCACGCCTACGAAATAGTGCTCATCAATTAAAATCACTGAATGCGATTTGGCATCATCGGCAGCGGCAGCTGGGCAACCGCCCTGGCCAAGATCCTGACCGGAAACGATCATACAATTCAGTGGGCGGTGCGAAGTGAAAAGGTGATCTCTCATCTGAATCTGAGACAGCACAACCCGAACTATCTGAGTTCAGTCTATTTCGACATCTCCAAACTTCGGTTACACACGAATGTAAGAGCAGTGGTCGAATCATCCGACTGCATTGTAATCGCCATTCCCTCGGCCTATGCCGTTGACGTGCTGAATCAACTGGATGCGGACATACTGGAAGACAAAAAGGTACTGTCTGCAATTAAGGGCATACTCCCACAGAACAATCTTCTGCTGAATCAATACCTCAATCAGCAATTTGGATTTCCCGAGTCGAATTATTTTACGGTAATGGGACCCTGCCATGCCGAAGAGGTTGCTGCCGAAAAGTTATCTTATCTCACCTTTTCAGGAACCGTTGCGGCACCCACTCGCGAGATCGCCGCGTGTTTCACAACGGAATATCTTAATACGGTGGTGAATGACGACGTGATGGGGGTACAGTTCGCTGCCATCCTGAAAAATATTTATGCACTGGGCGCCGGAATTGCGCACGGGCTTGAGTATGGAGATAATTTTCTGAGCGTGCTGATCGCGAACTGCGCCGATGAAATGGCGGGGTTTCTTCAGAAATCGGGTATTCCACACATGGAAGTTGGCGTGCATGAGGCAGAGGACGGGGTTACGCACAAAAAGAGCCCAAATTATGCCGCCTCGGTATACCTCGGTGACCTGCTTGTGACCTGTTATTCGTTGTTCAGCCGCAACCGAACATTCGGAACGATGATCGGCAAAGGCTATTCAGTGAGCGCAACGAAACTTGAAATGAACATGGTAGCGGAAGGATACAATGCGAGCCGCTGCATACATGAGATCAATAAACGCGTAGTCGCCACCATGCCGATTGCCGAAACCATCTACCAGATTCTCTGGGAACAATTGTCGCCTGCAAAAGGTTTTAAAATGATAGAGGATGGGCTGGTTTGAAAATCAGGAACAGAAACAGGAACAGGAACAGGCTTCGGCGGGCGAGCCTGTTCCTGTTCCTCCGCTCTCCGCTCTCCGCACTGTTCCTCACTCAATAAACATCTCCGACGCAATATGATCCGCAAATAATTTTCCTTCGCGTGTGAGCACCATCCGCTGCTCGGAAACTGAGATCCATCCTTTGCCGATAAACTGATCGCGGTATTTCAATAAAACAGTCGCGTGCGCCGTACCGGCCATCTGCAGGGCCCTGTCCAGGTCAGTACCTTCGGAAGTGCGCACGGAGGTCATCAGATATTCATTGAAGCGTTGCTGATCATTCAGCGATTCCATTTCTACGGAAAGATCTCCATTGTTCAGTGCCTGAATATACATTGCGTTGTTGGCAATATTCCATTGCCTCGAGCTGCCGTCAAACGAATGTGCCGACGGCCCCAGGCCGAGGTAGCTGACCCCGCTCCAGTATGCACTGTTGTGCCTGCTTTTCCAGCCGGGTCGGCTTAAATTGGAAATTTCATAATGATCGAAACCTTCCATTTGAAGAAAGTCGGTCATCATCAGGAACTGCCTGGCCTGATCCTCATTGTTCACAGGGGTGACCTTTTTTTTCCTGATCATCGAATCCAGCACAGTGCCCGATTCTACGGTGAGCGCGTAACAGGAGAGGTGAGGTACCCCAAGCGCAACGGCCTTCGCCATGTTACTTTGCCAGTTGCCATCAGACATGCCCGGAACGCCGTAGATCAGGTCGATGCTGATGTTTCTGATGCCCGCATCCTGCGCCATGGGGATGCAGGCCATTGCCTGCACAGCATTGTGGGCGCGATTCATCCAGCGAAGGTCTGCCTCGCAGAACGACTGCACGCCGATGCTCAGACGGTTGATGCCCAAACCCACCCATTCCGCCAGCCGGACAGGGGTGATGTCATCCGGGTTGGCCTCCAGGGTGATCTCCGCGCCGGCATCTACCGGGAATTTCAACCTAAGGTATGCAAGGATGCGTTCAACGTGGGCGATGGGGAGCAGGGATGGAGTTCCCCCGCCAAAATAAATAGTGTTGATGGTTTCACCGGCGGTATAATCCCTTCGTAACTCTATCTCTTTCAATAAAGCACCCAAAAAATCGTTTTGAAGCTTTAATGATGTGGAAAAGTGGAAATTACAGTAATTGCATGCCTGCCTGCAGAAAGGAATATGTACATAAATGCCCGCCATTCAACCCATACATTTGAAACCGAATGGCAAAGGTAAACCGATATTACCATAGTGCTGCCCTGATGCTGCTCCTGCTGGCCACTGCTTCCTGGTGTCACGCCCAGTACAGCCTGGAAATAAATCCTGCCGATAAGTCTGCCCGTTTCATCCAGGATACGCTCCGCCTGCGGATGCAATTTGCCGGAAAAGAGGCTTGCCAGCTATATGTGAATGCCTTGCCGGGGCTGCTGAGGAACAAAGGATACATGTCCGCTTCGGTTGATAGTATCCGGTATGACAGTGTCGGGGCCCACTGTGTACTCTACGTAGGCGAAGCCTACACGAGCGCAGTCATCAACACGGATTCGGTCGACAGGTCCCTGCTTCAGCGCATCGGCTGGCCGGTGAGATCGGTCAAACCGATAACTATGGAACAGTTCAGCATTTTCCAGCAGAAACTTCTCGACCAGTTGGAAAACATGGGCTATCCTTTTGCCGCAGTAATCACCGACAGCGTCAGCTTTCGAAACAATTCAATGCGCGCCGTCCTGAACATCGAAAAGGGACCGCTCTATAAAATAGACAGCATCCGTAACTATGGCAAGGGTTCGATCTCTTCTTCCTTCCTGCAGCAGTACCTGGGAATTCCGAATGGCAGCATTTACAGCAAGGAGAAATTGGCGAACGTTAGTGACCGTCTGAGGGAACTTCCCTTTCTGCAGGAAAAACAACCCTGGGACATGACACTGCTGGGCAGTGGTTCAGTACTCAATCTGTACCTCGATCCCAGGAAAAGCAGTGAAGTGAATGTGCTTATCGGCTTGCTGCCGGCGAATAATCAGCTTGAAGGAAACAAGCTACTGGTCACCGGTGAGGCAACGATCAACCTGAAAAATTCACTGGGTTCAGGAGAAACCATCGGCCTCGACTGGCAGCAGCTGCAGGTGAAGTCACCGCGGCTCAATTTGCTGTATCAGCAACCCTACCTGTTTGGCTCGCCCTTCGGTACCAATTTTAATTTCGATCTTTTCAAAAAGGATTCTTCATTTATCAACATCAGCATCCTGTTGGGTGTATCATATGCTGTTTCAGCGCGACAGACGGGTGCAGTATTCCTGCAACGACTCACCACCAACCTCCTGACGGTAGACACGCAAAACGTAAAAAACAGCAAACGCCTTCCCCCTGAGGCGGACCTGAATAGTACCAACCTTGGCGTGAGTTATGAATGGATAACCACCGATTACCGGTTCAATCCAAGAAGAGGAAATGAATTGTCGATCATTGGATCTGTGGGAACAAAAAACATCAGGAAGAACAATGCAATTGTGAAGCTGCAGGATCTTTCAGATCCTTCCTTCGATTATGCCAGTCTATATGACACATTCCAGTTGAAGTCTTACCAGTTTCGGCTGAAACTCAAGGCAGCCCATTACTTCCCGCTTACCAGAGGATCAACGATTAAAACTTCCTTGACGGGTGGATGGTTCCAGAGCCCGGATATATTCCGGAACGAATTGTTCCAGATCGGGGGGTACAAATTACTGAGAGGATTCGATGAGGAAAGCATATTCAGTTCTCAATATGGTGTGGCTTCTGTGGAATACCGCTATCTGCTGGGTCTGAACTCATTTTTCTCAGTCTTTGCAGACTATGGTCTCAGTTCAAACCGTTCTCTGCCTGCAGCCGGCACGCAGCATTTTCTGGGAGCCGGGCTGGGTATGTCCTTTGAAACGAAGGCAGGGATATTCAATATTTCCTATGCGGCAGGCAAGCGGGATGAGGATAAATTTAATCTGAGGCAGTCGAAGATTCATTTGGGCTACGTGAACTTTTTTTAAAGCCTATGTTCAATCATACATCAAACAGAAAAGTGAATAGCTCATCATATATTCCGCACGATGAAAGTTTTTTTATTTTTTTAATTATTAAGATTTGATTTTTGCACTGTAAACAACTCCTTTTGAAATACGCGGCCCTACTATTATTTCTATTTATTTCACTCTCGATCAGGGCGCAATCGGACTCTACTAGCGCCATTGATACGACTGTAATCAATAAGGCTGCTATTCAAAAGGCTCCCATTAATCAAGTCCGCGATAATAATACTGTCATTGATTCCGCCGAATTAATCAAACAGGAGCAACTCAAATCACAGTTGCTTCGTGAAATACAACAGCAGATCAACAATGCCGCAGATTCGCTTCGAGAGCAACTAGCCATCACCAGAAGGCAGGATCTCATTGACGGCGTGCAAAAACTACTCGCGGATAATCCCAACTACCGGTTTGGCGCACCCTCTGTTTCGCTGGTTGTTGAAGCGAAACAAAAAATCCACCAGGAAGGCGTTTTTTATTTCATCCTTTCCCTCGTTCTCTACCTCGCTTTGATGAGGCTCTTCTTTCCAAAATACATGTCAACAATGTTTACCCTGTTTTTCAGGGCCACCATGCGACAGCAGCAACTCAGGGAACAAATGCTCCAGTCGCCGTTGCCCGCCCTGCTATTGAACATCTTCTTTGTCGTCATCACCGGCGCCTGGCTCGCCCTCATGGCCTGGAGGATCGGCTTTTTTCCTGCTGCCGGACTGTGGACCAGGTTTTGGCTCGGGGTGGTTATTGTTTCAACCATTTACCTGGGTAAGTTCGTTGTCCTTAAGACCTTTGGCTGGATTTCGGGAATTTCACAGGTAACCAACACGTATATTTTCATCGTATTTCTCACAAATAAAATGATCGGCATATTTTTGCTTCCATTCCTGATCCTGATTGCCTTTCCTGATCCGAAAATCCTGCCGGCGGTGACGATTCTCTCGTACATCATGATCGCAGTAATGATTCTGTATCGATTTATCATCTCTTTCCGGCCTGTGAGAGCGGAAATAAAACTAAACAGATTACATTTTTTTCTCTACCTTTGTGCTTTTGAAATAGCACCTCTGTTATTGATTTACAGGGTGTTACTGGCTTATTCACACAGCAGTTTTTAAACAACATTGTAACACAAGGCACTAGTATGGTTAAAAACGGGATCCACACATCTACGAACACGGTTAAAAGCATCCTGATCACTCAACCCAAGCCAGATACCGAGCGATCACCTTACTTTGAGCTTGCCCGGAAGTATGATCTCTTTCTTGATTTTTTTCCCTTCATCCGCGTAGAAGGGATCGCGGCAAAAGATTTCCGTAAACAGAAGATCGAAATTGCTGGGTTCACAGCGGTCGTTTTTACTAGTCGAAATGCCATTGATCACTTCTTCAGGCTCTGCGAAGAAATGAAAGTAACGGTATCGCAGGACACCAAGTACTTCTGCATAACGGAATCCGTAGCACTTTATCTTCAAAAATTCATACTCTACCGTAAGAGAAAAGTCTTTTACGGCGCGGACGGCACCAACAAGAGCATGTTCGACGTAATAAACAAACACAAGGAAAACGAAAGGTTTCTATACCCCTGTTCGGAAAACCAACAGGACAATGAGATCGTTAACTGGCTGAAAACCAATAATTGCGGGTACGCGACCCCATTCATGTACCGTACGATAAGCAATGATGTGAAAGAAATCATCGGCAGCAAAAGCTATGACATCATCTGTTTTTTCACTCCAAGCGGCGTCAAAAGCCTCCTGGATAGTTTTCCCGGCTTCACACAAAATGGCACCAAACTCGGCGCCTTTGGCCTCAACACCTCCAAGGCCATTGAACAGGCCGGATTAACCCTCGACATCAAAGCCCCCCAGCCCCAGACCCCTTCGATGGTTGCCGCCCTCGAGCAGTACCTTTCTGCAATTCTGAAAAGAAAGTAAACTTTTTGCATGCCCAACAGGCTAATAAGCGAAACCAGTCCATACCTGCTTCAGCATGCGCATAATCCAGTCGACTGGTATCCATGGGGCAGGGAGGCGCTGGACAAGGCACGATATGAAAACAAGCCGATTCTCGTCAGTATCGGTTATGCTGCCTGTCACTGGTGTCACGTTATGGAAAGAGAAAGCTTTGAGGACCAGGAAACTGCCGATCTCATGAACAGGCTTTTTGTCAACATCAAGATCGACAGGGAGGAAAGACCCGACCTCGATCACATTTACATGGAAGCGGTGCAGACGATCACTGGCAGCGGAGGCTGGCCGCTGAATGTATTCCTCACGCCATCAAAGAAGCCATTTTACGGTGGCACCTATTTTCCACCCACGCCGATTTACAACAGGCCATCCTGGAAGGATGTACTTACCTCTATTTCATCAGCATTTCATGAGAAAAGACACGAAATAGACGCGCACGCGGAAAATCTGACCGAACAGCTGAATGCATCTAACCGCTTTGGTCTCGCTGCGTCGAAGGAGGGTAATAAAGTGTTCAGCAGGGAAGAACTCGATGAACTGGCAGGTAATCTCCTCAATACGGCCGACACCAAGCACGGAGGTTTCGGTCGCGCGCCGAAATTCCCGCAGACCTTCAGCATCCGTTTCCTCCTCCACCATCACTTTTATTCCAAAGATGTAAAGTCGTTGGACCAGGCCTGCCTCAGCCTGGACAAGATGATCGATGGTGGCATTAACGACCAGATAGGAGGCGGGTTCTCCAGGTATTCAACTGATGAGGTCTGGCTGGCGCCGCATTTCGAAAAAATGTTGTACGACAATGCTTTGCTGGTCATTGCATTGAGTGAAGCCTACCAGATAACCGGACGAGGTAAATACCTCGAAGCCATCAATTCCACACTGGACTTTACCGAACGCGAACTGCTTTCTCCCGAAGGCGGGTTCTACGCTGCCCTGGACGCTGACAGTGAAGGAGTGGAAGGCAAATTTTATGTTTGGTCAACTGAAGAGATCAACGAGGTTTTGGGTGAGGATGCTGACCTCTTTAGCAAATATTACGACATAACACCGGAAGGCAACTGGGAACATACAAATATCCTTCGCGTACTGACGCCGCCCGAAACTTTTGCAAAGGATAATGGATTGGAATTGCACCGCCTGGAGGAGATTTTACGTATCTCCAGGGAGAAGCTTCTGGTGAGGAGAAGCGCCAGGATCCGTCCGCAGACCGATGACAAGATACTGCTGGGATGGAACGCGATGATGAATACCGCTTATAGCAAGGCTTTCGGGGCCACCGGTAATGAAAAATACCGGATGCTGGCGGTGAGTAATATGGATTTTTTGCTGGCCAGGTTCCAGGGCGAAGAGGAAGTGGAGTTCAGGCATACGTACAAAGACGGAGTGGCAAGGTTTCCTGCCTTTCTCGATGACTATGCCCAACTGATCGAGGCATTGATCCATTTGCAGGAGATCACGGGCGACCAGGCCTACCTGGGAAAGGTAAAAACTTTGGTAAAATCTGTGATAGAACAATTTTCGGAAGAAGAAAGCAGTTATTTTTATTTTACTAATCAGCAACAGGAAGACATAATACTCAGGAAAAAGGAATTGTACGATGGAGCTACACCCTCCGGGAATTCCCTGATGGCCTGGAATCTGGCTTATGCCGGTATTCTTTTTGACAATCAGGAGTGGAAGGAGCGAGCGGTGAATATGTGTTCCGGCCTCAGAGAAGTGATCAGGAAATACCCTGGATCATTCGGGGTCTGGGCGTCGGTTATGCAGGGCCAGTCCATGGGGATCCCCGAAATTGCCCTCACAGGTTCATCGGCAGGTGCGATTCTTAAGGAATTATTGCGTATTTTCATCCCGTTCCGTATAATACAATCCTCCCCTTCGGAAGCTCCAGATTTCCCCCTGTTGGCAGGAAAAACGTTTTCCACAACTCCAATGATCTACCTATGTAAAGACTATTCGTGTCAAAGTCCTGTAAATCAATTGGATGCATTAAAAATTCTACTCGCCAAACTCTTTTAATTTAATTTAATTGATACAATATTTGTGTATCATGCCCGTTTAAGGATTTGGCAGATGATGTTATTATGCTGTTCAATAATTAAATACAAAAAGTTGTGATGAAGTCGGTAATAATCTCTTTTCGCCCCATACCCTTTAATAATATGAAAATGAAAACCCTGTCCGCTTTAACCTTACTGGCTGTCACTGTACTTGCGGCCAGCTGCGGAAAGCTCACGAAGTCATCAAAGGGTACACCTAATGATGGCCAGCTCCATGGAGTTGCCAACGGAGCCCGCTACAATCAGACAAAACCACCCGGAATGGTGTACGTTCCGCCTGGAACGTTTCACATGGGCCCCAGCGATGAGGATGTGAACTTTGCTTATACAGCACGTAACAAGCAGGTTTCCATCAATGGTTTCTGGATGGATGCCACTGAAATTACCAACAACGAATACCGCCAGTTTGTAAACTGGGTCAGGGATTCTACTGCTGCTACATTGATGCAGCTTGGTAAAGAAGTGGACGGCCGTTTTTCCATTGACTGGAAAAAAGCGCAGACCATCAAATGGGCTGACAAGGCAACTGTCGAAAAGATCGATCAGATGATCCTGACTCCTGAGAACAGGGTTTTTGGCAAGAAGGACCTGGATCCCTCGAAACTGGTTTATCATTCTGAAACCTTTGAGCTGAAAGAAGCCTCGAAGAGAGAGAATGCCAGCAAGCCCCGCTCACAGTTCATGATCAAGCGCGACACCAAGATTTATCCCGATACACTGGTATGGATCCGTGACTTCACTTACTCATACAACGAACCAGCTACAAAAAGATATTACTCCCACCCCGCATTTGGCAACTATCCTGTAGTTGGCGTAAACTGGAAACAGGCTACTGCTTTTTGCGAATGGAGAACGCATTATCTCAATTCTTTTCTTGAATCAAAGAAGAAAACCACCGAGTCTGATTTCCGTCTGCCAACAGAAGCAGAATGGGAATACGCGGCACGAGGCGGAAGGTCACAATCCATGTTTCCCTGGGGTAACTACTACCTGAGAAACAAGAAGGGTTGCCTCCTTGCGAACTTCAAACCAGGTCGTGGTAATTATCCTGAAGATGGTGGTTTCTACACAGTGCGTGCAGATGCTTACTGGCCTAATGATTTCGGTCTGTATTGCATGGCAGGTAACGTGGCAGAATGGACCTCATCATTCTATTATGAAGGCGCTTACAATTTCCAGCATGATATGAACCCTGACATCCGTTTCGGAGCCAAGGATTCTGATGCCCCTAGGATGAAACGTAAAGTAATCCGTGGTGGAAGCTGGAAGGACGTAGGCTACTTCCTGCAAACGAGCACGCGTACGTATGAATACCAGGATACTACAAAATCCTATATCGGATTCCGTTGCGTGATTGATTTACCTCCAACCCAGAAGAAAAAATAAATTCTGTTATAAGGTAAAATTTAAACTAAGCATTACCGTTTTAATAACATACTTCTGAAAGTAACAGCAGTAGTTCGGAAGAAGCAACTATTTAATAAACAATCCCCTAATCCGTTACAAAACCTATTAAACTAATTAACTATGGCAGGCGTTTCTAAATCCACCGACAGAATTGTAAACATCATTGTCTGTATGGGTGCAGCAATTGTAATTTTCGGTGCATGGCAAAAGATCACTCACCAGCCCCTGGCTGATTTCTTCCTCACCGCAGGATTGATCACTGAGGCTATCATATTTGTTGTATATGCGTTTTTACCTCCTCCCGGTGGCGAAATGCATGCCATCGCAGAAGCGCTTCCTAAACTTGCCGGTGTTAATTCAGGAAATCCCGCTCTTGCCAAGATGGACAAGATGCTTCAGGATGCTGACATCAATCCCGCTAACCTGAGCAAACTCAGCGAAGGATTTAAAAAACTGGGTACTCAGGTCGACAGGATCTCTGATGTATCTGACGTGGTTAAATCAACAGGTGATTATGCCGCTAAAACAAAAGAAACCACAGCAGCAATGGATGCAATGAAAGTTGCTTACCAGGGTGCTACTACTTCAATAGGTCATTTCAATGCAGCCGCAGAAGGAAGCAAACATTTCCACGAGCAGGTGCAGGTTCTTACCAAGAATCTTGGTTCACTGAACGCGATCTATGAAATCGAACTGCAGGATACCAACAATCACCTGAAAGCCATGAATGTATTCTACGGCAACCTCACCAATGCTTCGCAGACTATGCAGAACAGTGTTGAAGACGCCAAGAAAGCGCATGAGCAGATTGCGAAACTTGCTGGTAACCTGACCAACCTGAATACCATTTATGGTAACATGCTTGGGGCTATGCAGGGAAGAAATTAAGACAAAAGAATCCGTATCCCGGTTCACAGATGAATAGAAATTGTAAAAACCGAAAAACCTAATTCCGCATGTCTCTACCTAAAGAGCCCCGGCAAAAGATGATCAACATGATGTATTTGGTGCTAACAGCATTGCTGGCACTGAATGTATCTGCCGAGATTCTGAACGCCTTCAAAACCGTCAACAAGAGCATCGACAACGCCAACCTGGTGTTGAAAAACAACAACGATGTAATCTATAGTTCTTTCAACGAGAAAATCCACGATCCCAAGACTGCAGCGAAAGCACAGCTCTGGAAACCCAAGGCCGACCAGGCTGCGGTATTGTCAAAGAAAATGTTTGACAGGATCGAGGAACTCAAACTGAGAATCAAAAAAGCTTCTGGATTTGTCGAAGGAGCCAAAGACAGCCTTGGTTACGAAGCCAACCTCGATGGTCCTACAAGAGTGATGGACAAGGAAGGCGAAGGCGCGAAACTGCAGGCCGAACTTGCCAAAGTGAAAAAGGACTTCCTGGCCATTGACCCCGAGATCGCGAAGGAATTCGCAACCAAGCTCCCGATCGATGTTTCAGTTCCTGAATCACAAACCGGTTCTAAGCACAACGACTGGACAACCAACTACTTTCACATGACCCCGGCAATCGCTGCCATCACGATCCTGAATAAGTTTCAGAATGATGTAAAGAATTCTGAAAACCAGATCGTGACCTATTGCCACAATAAGATCGGTGAAGTTGCTGTTCGGTTCGATAAATATGGCTTCGTAGGTGGACTCAGTTCCAGCTACCTCATGCCAGGCGAAAAACTGAAAGTGTATGCTGCCCTCGGCGCTACTTCTTCAGGAGCCGCTCCCAGCATCAGTATCAACGGCAAGCCCATTTCTGCAAACGCAGACGGCATCGCTGAAACTGAATTCCCTGTTGCTGGTTCAGGTACAGTAAACGTTGTGATCCGCTACAAGGATCAGGACGGTATCGACAAAGTAATTACCAAGCCCCTGGAATACATCGTAGGTCAGCCTTCAGGTGTTGCGGTGTCTGCAGATAAGATGAACGTTCTTTACATCGGTGTTGATAATCCGCTTACTATTACAGCAGGTGTCGGTGCCGAAAAAGTAGGAGCCAGCTTCACAGGAGCAGGTACAATTGAAAGAGTAAACGGCCCAAAATGGGTGGTTAAGCCATTGGCTGCTGCTCAGGGCGAGAAGTTTGTCAATGTAATTGTTGACGGAAAAGCTACCCCGGTGAAATACCGTGTGAAATTCCTCCCCAACCCTGCTGCATTTGTAGGTGGTAAAAGAGGTGGTCCGATGTCTGCTTCAGAATTGAAAGCCATGGGCGGCGTGATCGCCAGGCTGGAAGATTCAGATTTCGAAGCAGCGTTCAAGGTGATCAGCTACAATGTTGGCGCATTGGGTGGAAAATATCCCGTGTACCAGACATCACTCAATGAAGGCAACAAGTGGGGTGGAGCTTCTGCGACCATCATCAACAATGCCACACCGGGAACAAGCATATTTTTTGATAACATTAAGGTACAGGGTCCGGACGGCAAAGTCAGGGATCTGCCTCAGATGTCATTCAACTTGAAATAACAAAAAAAAGGATGGTGAGCGATCATCATCCTTTCATAAATTTTAAATAGAACAGGGATGAAAAATCGAATGATCAGGTTGTGTCTGCTGGCATGTGCGTTCTGCTTCGTGGTTGAGGCCGCTGACGCTCAGACGCAGAAACCAACGAGAAAGAAAACAAAAAGAACGGCTACTACCAAGAAGCCTTCCACCAACAGGAGTAAAAGCGGCGCCAACGCACAGCTGAATACCGCTCCCAAGGATACTGCTGTCACGCCGCCTGTGGTTGAACTGAAGATCGACGCACCGCGTCCTTCCCTGCGCAACGACAATGCTATCCAGCGTAACCTGGTTAAGGATCGTACACCCCTGGATTATGAACATATCCGTGAAGACGACGCTACCTATATGCAGCGTGTATGGCGCGAGATCGATGTTCATGAAAAGCTGAACCTCCCCTTCGTGTACAAAGCAGAAGGCGACAACGGCAACCAACGCTTTATCATCATCCTGCTCAATGCCATCAAAAGCAATGAGATCACGGCTTTCAGTGCCGCAGGCGGAGATGACCGCTTTACTACACCCATGCCCTTCGGCAGTATTGCCGAAATGCTGGTTGGTAAACCAAAGACTCAACAGATCCCCGACTGGGCTAATGACCCCGACGGTTCAAAAGGTCTCATGAAGGATACAGTCATCAGCGCGGAATTCAATCCCGACCTGGTGGAAAGATACTGGATCAAGGAAGACGTGGTTTTCGACAAGGAATCATCAAGGATGTATACCCGAATCCTGGGTATCGCTCCCCTGCAGACTATCCTTAATGAAGACGGCTCTTTCAGAGCGGTAACTCCACTTTTCTGGGTCTACTACCCCGACCTTAGGCCAATGCTTGCCAAGTTTGACGTGTACAACGGAAGAAACTATGGCGCAAAAATGAGCTGGGAAGAATTATTCGAAAGCAGGATGTTCGCCAGCAGGGTGATCAAATCCACCGTTAACAACCCGAACGACGCATTCATCAGTTCTTATGTAAAGGATCCAATCCTTGCTTTGCTCGAAGGCGAGAACGTGAAGGAAAAGATCTTCAACTACGAACAGGATCTCTGGTCATACTAAGCCAGAAGGTAAAAACATATTTAAGGCGCTGAGTTTTCAGCGCCTTTTTCTTTTTGTATATGCCTGCGATATTCCAAATATGTAAAAACACCTATTTCTTTCCCAGAAACCATTTAAATCCAAAAATGGGAAAAAGTCTTCCGCTGTCATTCAATAGTAACGGGGGTTTCAGGACAAAAGAAAAAGGATGATTTTTTGAAAATACCCCAACTAGGGTATTGTTTTATAAAGTCGTTTTCCTATTTTTACAACGGTTTTTCATAGGATATTGGATTTTAAAAACGGGGCTGGATTTTTATCCTGGCCCCTTTTTCTTTTTATGCCTCTCTACAGATCTTTCGTCTGCTCAGTTCCGTTAGTAAAATGATTCCTTATCAGTTTCGCCTTCGCTGCGCCTACTGCCCTCACCAATTCCTCTTCAGAAAGCTCCCTGATTTTCTTAACTGACCTGAATTCCTTTAAGAGCTGATCAGCAGTATTTTTCCCGATGCCCCTGATGGTTTCCAGTTCGTTGTGGAAGGTCCCCTTGCTTCGTTTGTTACGATGAAACCCGATACCAAAGCGGTGCACCTCATCCCTGATCCTCCTGATCAGGTTCAGGCTCTCACTGTTGTAAGGTAGCCGGATGGATTGCTGGTCGCCGGTGAAAAAAAGCTCTTCTTCATTTTTCGCCAGCCCTACAAGCGTGGTGGAACCAAGTAGATCGAGCTCTGCCATAGCCTCTACAGCTGCGCTCAGCTGGCCTTTGCCGCCGTCAATGATAACCAGTTGAGGAAATGCTTCATGCTCTTCCTTCAGTCTCTTATAGCGGCGATATACCACTTCCTTCATGGTCGCAAAATCATTGATGCCCTTTACGGTTTTCACATTGAAGGTGCGGTAGTCCGGCTTGCTGGGCAATCCATTCCGGAAGCAGACCATGGCTGAAACCGGATAGGCTCCCTGGAAATTCGAGTTATCGAAACACTCAATGTGTACGGGCACTTCAGAAAGCTGAAGATCGGTTTGCAGTTGGTAAAGCACCTGTTTGCGCTGCATGTCGTCCTTGCCCTCGAGCTGGAGAATCTTCTTCTTCCTGAGTTCATCACGGAAATAGTTCACGTTTTTTTCCGAAAGGTCGAGCAGGTTTTTTTTGTCCCCTGCTTTGGGTATGGTGATCACCAGGCCTTCCTCCGGGTACTCAACAGGAAAGGGAAGGATCAGCTCGGTTGAAATGCTGTTGAAAGTTGAGCGCAGCCGCGCAATGGCGAAGGCCAGGATATCCTCGTCGGTTTCGTCGAGGTGAATCTCCAGTTGGGAGGTATGTGTCTGTACAATGGTACCATTTTGTACGGTCAGATAATTTACATAGGCCAGGTCGCCCTCCCGAAGGAGCGAAAACACGTCTGCATTGTTCACATGCCGGCTTACGATGACCGATTTTGCCTGATAGTTTTCCAGGTGTTCGATCTTCTTGCGGGTCAGCTCCGCGCGCTCGAAGTCCAGCTCAATGGAGTATTGCTTCATTTCCCCCCGGAAATGCTGGATCACAGGGTTGAGGTTTCCTTTCATGATGTTCTTTACCTGGTTAAGGCTTTGCCTGTATTCTTCACTCGTCTGTTTTCCCTCGCAGGGGCCTTTGCAGTTCCCGAGATGATATTCCAGGCAGACCCGGAATTTCCCTTTACGGATGTTGTTCTCCGTAAGATTGAGTTTGCAGGTGCGAAGCTGGATAGTAGACCTGATAAAGTCGAGCAACTCCCGAACCCGGGCAACCGAGGTAAAGGGACCAAGGTATTCTGAACCGTCCGCGATCTTTCTTCGGGTAAGAAAGATCCGGGGGAAGGGTTCATTCTTGAATACGATGTAGGGGTAGGACTTGTCGTCCTTCAGGTCGATGTTGAAACGAGGCTGGAATTGCTTGATCAGCGAATTTTCGAGAAGGAAGGCGTCCTGTTCGGAATTTACAATGGTAAACTCGATATGGTGGATCCGCTGAACAAGTTCATGGGTTTTGTAAGTGGTGAATGTTTTGGTGAAATAGGAGCCGGTCCTTTTGCGCAGGCTTTTGGCCTTGCCCACATATAACAGCACATTCTTGCTGTCATAATATTTATATATACCGGGTTCCAGCGGAATGGTGTGCGCAATATCCTGAAATTCTTTCTGCGTCATATCTCTTAATCCCTGTTGTCCCAAACCACTTTCACCACTTCTGTTACGGGCTTGGTGTGGCCGGTGGCCTTCTGTGTGATGGTCTGAAAATATCTTCCCGGCTTCCAGTACATTTTTTTAATGATCACGGTGTCCTGGCGGCTGGACATTTTTTCCAGGTAAATGCTTTTTACATTGTCGTACACATCTCCTTTCGCAGACACCACGTCGATCCGCTTCAGGCTGGGTTTGTTGTCCTTTGCCGCATAGAAAAAAGTGCCCGAACCATTGGACTTGTCGAAGAAGGAAGCTTCTGTAAAATGGTCGGTAAAATAGGGTTCGGACAATTCATCCGGAATGTAGTCTGCCACCAGTTCATGGAATTCGGCGGTTTTGATGTACCCTGAGTCCTGTCGCCCTTCTTCTGTGATTATGTATTTCATGATACCGCCTGGCAGCGAGTCTACTTCCCTGATCTGGCTCTGGAGGTAGGGCTTCACCGGGAAATAGGGCGCCGCCCCCGTTTGAGCGCTGTCCCTGACAGGAGTTGAAGGGGCGGAGGACCTTTTTTCTTTACACGATACGAATAGCGTAAGAAAGGCCAGGTGAATTGGGCGTATCATCCGGTAAAATTAACCAATCCGGGTAGCAAATAAAAAAGCTGCTGTAAGTTCCAGCAGCTTTCACATCGCAATCGTTAGAGCCTTTTCACCGAATAGTCTTGGTTACACCGATCTTGATGCCATATTCCATCAGGTATTCTTTGATCGGGTACGCGTTTTTATAACTTGACAAAAGCTGGTAGCGGAATTGGGGTCCCACCTGCCATTTGATGCCTCCGCGGTCATAGGAAAGGAAGGCCTCAAAGCCGGTGTTCATATTCCATTTTCTGACCAGTGAAGGGGCTTTTGTATAATTCTTATAGTCGTTCGTGATCAAATAGGTGTTGCCATTCAGCAGATAAGTGGGCTGGATCGTGCCCGCGATATTCAACTGTATTCTGTCATTGCCAAGCAAACGAAGTTCCAGACCCACGGGCAAAGACAGTTGGAAATACTGGTTCTTCAGCTCTTCGGAAGATGACCCGCTGAAATTGCGGATGTCGGTATAACTGGTCAATGTGCCGGGACTTTGGAAAGCAGTCGCGTTCAGCGAGATCGTGGCCAGTTCAACCCCGGACTTGTAAGCGTGTATGTCGTACTTGGAATAGTTGAACTGAATACCACCTTTTAGGGTGAGGCTCCTGGTGAGCGAAAGCAGGCCATGTGTACCCAGCTCAAATCCAAGTGCTGGTTTATGATCGAGAAGCGAGTTGATGTCTCCCGGTATGTTCAGCGCAAGCGGTATGTTTCCGGAACTGGAGCTCAGCCTCGCGTTCTTGGCGCCAGTCATTTTCCGGTAATTCACCGTTGGGGAGAAAGCGAGCTGCCAGCGAATATGGCGGGAAGGTGTTGCCTTGAGTTTCGGTACCGCCTGATCCTGCAGCCAGTTAAAGTGGTTGTTGTCTGCCGGTGAGGTCAGGAGGCCGGGATTCAGGATGTCGTTCTCACTACCTGTTTCGGATGCAGTGACCTCTTCGTGATTTGAAACCGGATTCAACTCCGGAAGCATGAACCTGAGGTTGAAGGCATTTGCAGTGTTTGGATCGATCCCTGCGATGATGAGCGACTGTGATGGAGCCTGAACTTCAGAAAGGTCATTGGAAGCCGTGGTAATTAACGGAATCTCCAGGGTGGTGGTCAGCTGATCGCTGTTCTGAATGATAAATCCGTTTGGTATGAGGCGATCTATTTGCGGATCCTGGATGCTGGCGATTGGATCAGCAGAAAATGGGGTGATCTGTGGCGTGTTGAAATCCGGGGCTACCGGGCGTACAACAGCTTTCTGGATTCTGACAGGTGTGGATGGTTTGATGAGTTCATTGACGGCAAGATAGCTGATGCCGGAGAGTAGAACCACAAACCCGGTCCAATACCATTTTCTTCGTGAACGCAGGGAGCGGTCGATGCCTTTCCATACTTTATCGGAAGGGTACATCTTATACTGATCAGCCTTTTCCTTGAGCAAATCCTCAAAATCAGTATCGTAAAAATTACGCTCCATTTTGGTCGATGTTTGTACGGCCTGTGTTTTTCAAAGTATCCGGATAATTGTCGTTAGAGGTCACTGGCCGGTAGCAGTTAAACCGAACCAATTCCCTTTTATTCTTGCAGGCTGAATGATGTGCTTCCGTATCAGTATATCTTCCAGCATCTGTTTTGCTCTTGTGTACTGCGAACGACTGGTGCTTTCTTCGACGTCCAGCATTTCGGATATTTCCTTGTGGTTGTATCCTTCGATCGCATAAAGGTTGAGTACGGTGCGGTATCCTATCGGTAAAAGCCTGATGCACTCCACTACCTGTTTGGCCTGAACGATGGATGGAACCGATTCCTCCCTCACTTGTATTCCGGTTGCGTGTATAATGTCCACGCTGTCATTGAACTTCTTGTTTTTCTTCAGGTGGTTGATGCAGGTGTGTACGATTATTCTTCGGATCCACCCTTCGAATGCGCCTTTATTTTGGAAAGTGTGGATCTGTGAGAACACTTTGATAAACCCTTCCTGAAGCATGTCTTCTGCATCTTCCCTGTTGTGGGCAAACCGGTAACATACCGATAGCATCTTTGGACTGTATTTTCCATACAGTTCTCGTTGAGCTACCGGGTCGTTAATCAGACAGCCTGAAAAAATGGCTTCTTCGGTCATGTATACCGTTTGGGTGCCCCCGTAATTTAGACAAATTATCAAAGTAAAAGCTGCACGGCAGGAAAAATAGTTCGGGTAACTATCAGAACTTTGAGATTGACTTTTACCTCCCCACAAGCACGTCCCCGGTCATCTCCGGCGGTATGGGCAGGTCCATGAGCGTGAGCATGGAAGGAGCAATATCACCAAGCTTGCCCGGACGAAGACTACCATGCCAATCACTGTCGATAACAAAGAGTGGCACAAGATTGAGTGTGTGCGCCGTATTCGGGCTGCCATCCTCGTTAATCATGTAATCGGCATTGCCATGATCGGCGGTCAGAAACACGGCATAGCCATGTTCCAGGGCAGCGGTGACGATCCTTGCTACACAGCCATCAACGGTTTCAACGGCCCTTATGGCGGCGGCAAACACGCCGGTATGCCCTACCATGTCGGCGTTGGCAAAATTCAGGCAGATGAAGTCTGAAGTTTCTCCTTCAATCTCAGGAATGATGGCATTGGTCAGTTCAACGGCGCTCATTTCGGGTTGCAGGTCGTAGGTGGCCACTTTCGGGGATGGAATCATGATTCGTTTCTCACCTTCAAAGGGCAGTTCCCTGCCACCGCTGAAAAAGAATGTTACGTGAGGATATTTCTCGGTTTCGGCGATGCGGATTTGTTTTTTGTTCTGTTGTTGCAGCACTTCACCAATGGTGTTATTCAGGTTGTCGGTTTCGAAAACAACTTCCACATTTTTGAAAGTTTTGTCGTACTCCGTTAAAGTAATGTATTCCACTGTCAGCTTCTTCATATCAAATTCAGGCATGTCGGCCTGTGTAAGTACCTGTGTGATCTCACGACATCTGTCGGTACGGAAATTAAAAGAGATCACCACGTCGCCATCCTTTATAGTTCCCACCGGCTGGTTGCCGGACATGATAATTGTTGGCTTGATGAATTCATCGGTAACATCTTTCGCATAGGCGTTTTTCATCGCTTCTATTGCGCCGGGTGCAGTTTCACCCTTGCCATTAACCATAGCATCATAGGCAAGCTTTATCCTTTCCCAGCGTTTGTCGCGATCCATTGCAAAGTATCGACCGCTGATCGTGGCAATGGTGCCGACGGTTTTTTCCGTGTATTGCTGAAGGTCGGTGATGAAACCAAGACCGCTTTTCGGATCGGTATCTCGTCCATCAGTAAAAGCGTGGATAAGCACCTCTTTTAACCCTTCCCTATAACAAATATCGAGGATGGCCTTCAGGTGATTGATGTGTGAATGAACGCCACCGTTACTAACCAGGCCGATCAGGTGCAATGTCTTGTGCGCCGACCTGGTATTTCTGATTGCGGTAACCAGCCTGGCATTCTGGCTGAAGCTTCCATCTCTTATCGCCACGTTGATTCTTTGCAGTTCCTGGTAAACGATCCTTCCCGCACCGAGATTAAGATGCCCAACTTCGGAATTTCCCATCTGCCCATCGGGCAATCCTACTACCTCGCCGCAGGTAGTTAACGTTGTATTAGGGTATTTACTATATAATGAACTAACGAATGGAGTCCTCGCATTTTGTATTGCATCGGCCTTTTTTTCTTTTCCTAATCCCCATCCATCCATAATCAGCAGCATTGCCTTCTTTGACATATTCTTCTTCCTTTTTTGTTAAGATTATGACATAAAGATAGTACAAACCCGCGCTGATGTTATTTTTGCCAGTCCCGGTACTTTGGCATGTTTTTAGCCTAATTCTAATTAAATAAACAGTTATGAAAAGATTAATGGGATTAGCGTTTGCTTCGGCTGCTCTATTCCTGACTTCTTTTACCCCTTCTTACTCTATTGAACAGGTGCTGGATGCTTTGCGCGCAGGAAATGCTTCTCAGCTTGCAAAATACTTTGATAGCAGAGTCGACATCTCACTTCCAAATAAAAGGGACAACTTCTCAAAGAACCAGGCGGAAATGATCCTGAAGGATTTCTTCGCCAGTAATGAAGTCCGTAGTTTCCAGGTAAAACACAAAGGAGAAAATAACGGATCGCAATTCTGCATAGGACTTTTGCAGACAAAAAAAGGAAATTTCCGCACCAAGCTCTATATGAAGCAAAAGGGCTCGGAGCAGGTAGTTCAGGAAATCGCGTTTCAGGCTGAAGAATAATACATCCAGACAACAATAGGGAAACCCATGCACGGCCATCGCATGGGTTTTTTATTTTGTAGTTTTACCAAATGGACGGGTATGATGAACAATTACAGTTATTAATTGAATCCGCTCTTGTCGAAGACATTGGTGACGGCGATCATTCAACGCTCTCCTGTATCCCTTCCTCTTCAAGAGGAAATGCCAGGCTAAAAATAAAGGATGAGGGAATACTAGCGGGTGTTGCAGTGGCAAAGAAGATCTTCCTGATGATTGATCCGTCCGCGGAGTTTACAATATTCAAAAAAGATGCCGAGCCGATGGTGCCCGGTGATGTCGCGTTTGAGGTAAATTCTTACGTACATACGATACTGGGAGTGGAAAGACTTGTGCTCAATACGATGCAGCGCATGTCAGGTATCGCTACACTCACCCGCGCTTATACGCAAAAGCTTGCTGGTTACAACACCAGGTTGCTTGATACCAGGAAAACAACACCAAATTTCAGACTGCTGGAAAAAGAAGCGGTGAGAATTGGTGGTGGCCTGAACCATCGCATGGGCCTTTATGATATGATCATGCTCAAGGACAATCATATCGATTATGCCGGCGGGCTGGAGGACGCGATCACCAAGGCTTATGAGTATGTGCACACGCAGAAGCCGGGACTTAAGATTGAAGTGGAAACCAGGAGCCTCGATGAGGTACGCAGGGTGCTGGCCCATGGAAAGGTCGACCGCATCATGATGGATAATTTTACACCGGCGCAGGTAACAGAAGCATTACTTCTTGTAAATGGAAGCGTCGAAACCGAGGCCAGTGGCGGCATAGATCTGGATAATGTCATAGACTATGCGAAAACGGGTGTAGACTTTGTCAGCGCAGGTGCATTGATTCACCAGGCACGAAGCCTCGATATGAGCTTAAAGGCGTTTCATAAATCCAAATCAAATTCCAAATCAAAAATCAAAAATTGAAAATCAAAAATGCTAATGTTGAAGAGTGTGTCTTTTTGTTAGCATTTTGAATGTTCAATTTTTGATTTTGAAATATCCGTTTTTCTTAAACCATTCTGAAAGTTTTGTGCGTTGGTCGCCCTGGATGATGATCTGCCTGTCCTTTACACTACCACCTGTGCCACAATAGGTCTTTAGCTGCTTTCCCAATTTCTCCAACTCATCATCAGGCCCCTCAAATCCATCAATCAGGGTCACCGCCTTGCCACTTCTGTGTTTGGTATCGAGCTTCATTTTCAAAGGCTGCTTCTCGGGGGGAAGTAATTCCTGCGATGGTGAATTGCCAGTCTCAGTCCGGAAAGATGGGTCCGTCGAATATACGATGCCGTTAGTTGGTATTATTTTCTTTGCCATTTTCAAAAATTTAAAATGCTAATCGGTAAACCGTCTACCGAAAATGAAACTGCTACAGCATAACATTTTTAATTTTTAATTTTTCATTTTTGATTTTATCACTGCCCCTGCGCCAGGCTATACCCTCTCTTGTCGCCCCACATATTCAACAATTCCAGACTTGGAATTTTAAAATCTCCACTCAGCCCAACGTATAGCCCGATGATATCCTGCTGATTCAGCGCTTCGCCATCCAGGCTCTCGAAGCGCACATTATACAGATTCACGAGATTTGTAAAACGGCTGCCCGTCGGCCAAACCTGCGTTCCGCGATTGCTGATGTTAACCAGTTTGAATTTCACCCCGCCATGTCGTTCACATTTTTTCGCAATCACAGGTGGCTGGAGATTGCTTTCTATGAACATATCCACGCCAATGATCTTCTCTTCAACACCTTCGACTGTTTCCATCATGGCATTCTCCTGAAGATGCAGAACAGTACAGGTGCTGGGCACATCGGTAAGATCAGGTTTAGGATTGTGGTTAGGCTTCTTACCGAAGTTGGCAATGATCGCGTCGGCGAACTGCGTGGTGTTGACAGCGGCGATAGACTTGTCTCCAAAATCACCCGTATGTACACCACTTTCCAGGGTAAAAAGAAGCGCGTTCTCAATTGTTACCGCACTTTGCAAAAGACCCAGGTGTCGCAACATGCCAAAACCACTCAACAGCAATGCCGTAGGGTTGGCGATATTTTTACCCGCAATGTCGGGAGCCGTACCGTGCACGGCTTCGAAGATCGCAATGTGGTCGCCGATGTTAGCAGATGGAGCGAAACCAAGCCCACCAACAAGACCCGCACAAAGATCGCTTACGATGTCACCCTGAAGGTTGGTGAGCACCACCACATCGAAAGTATCAGGGCGGGTGACCAGCTTCATACAAAGGTCGTCGACGATGACATCGTCGGCCTTTAGCTCAGGATACGTTTTCGCCACTTCGTAAAAACATTCCAGGAACAGCCCGTCGGTCAGTTTCATGATGTTTGCCTTGTGACCACAGGTGATCCTCCTGGCTCCCTTCTGTTTGGCCATGTCGAAGGCATATTTGATCACCTGCAGACTTCCCGGCCGGGTGATGAAGCGGCGACTCAGCGCAACGTCGTGGGTGAGCATGTGTTCGATGCCACCATAAGTATCTTCGATATTCTCCCTTACGATTGTAATGTCGATAGGAATGCCAGCCTTCGAAAAAACTGTGTCAACACCATGAAGGGTTTGAAAGGTCCTTTTGTTCCCGTAAGTATTCCAGGTTTTTCGCGCTGTCACGTTGATGCTCTTTACTCCCTTGCCCTTCGGAGTCTCCATCGGCCCCTTAAACAAAATGCCGAGCCGTTCAATGGCCTGGAGCGCTTCAGGTGTCATGCCATTGTTAAATCCTTTGTCAAACACCCATTTACCCATATCAACGAACTCGTATTCGAGTGGAACCTTCGCGGCATTGAAGATCTTCAACACGGCATCCATGATCTCAGGACCTATTCCATCACCTTTTGCTACGGCTATTTTCATATCTCTTTCTGGATTTAGTATTACTGGAACTAACCGCGTAAATTTAGCAAGCTATATACATTTCACTGTTAAATATTGTGTTTAACCGTTGAACCCCTGTTTTTTTTATAATTTTATGTCAAATCAACCGAATGATATCTAAAATATCAGAAGGTGTTGAGGTCAGTGTGGAAACGTTCTATCAACCGGATTACTCCAATCCCGTTTCCGGAGAGTACATGTTCGCTTACCGCATCACCATCGAAAATCATAATATTTTTTCAGTAAAACTGCACCGGCGCCACTGGTATATTGTCGACAGCAATGGCACTACCAGGGAGGTGGAAGGAGAGGGAGTGGTAGGCGTTCAGCCCATCCTGCAACCATCAGAAAAATACCAGTATGTGAGTGGGTGCAACCTGCACACTGAGTTCGGCAAGATGCATGGCACCTACACCATGGAAAACCTGAACAACAAATCGAATTTTGAAGTTAACATTCCCGTTTTTGAAATGATTGTGCCCTTTAAAATGAATTGATCCTCCTTATTTTTTAAGTCCGGTCCTGTAAAGCATGAAAGCCATCAGGGCGAAGAACACTACCCCAAGAATAAAATAGCCCCCCTCGTCAAGTGCATGCTGCAAGCCTTCTTCCATTGAAACGGCAGCCAGGAATCTCGAACCTGCATCAGAACCCGCAACGAAAGCTATCAATACGCCCGCAACGGCCCCTCCCGCCACAAGTCCTGTAGCAAAGAGATTGCCTTTTCCAAGTTCTTCTTCTTCACCAACGACCGGCAACGAAGATTTTTTCTTCCGCCCGTCGACGAGGCCTCTGACGGCGCCGCCGATAAAAATGGGAAGGGTGGTGGAAAGTGGCAGGTAAGTACCAACCGCAAAGCTCAGCGATCTGATGCCGCAGAGTTCCAACACTACGGATACGAACATTCCTACGAAAATATATTGCCAGTCAAGGTTCTGAGACAATATGCCTTTGATCAGTGTGGCCATCAGCGTGGCCTGCGGCGCGGGGAATTTGTCTGTGCCGATAGCATGGGTGATACCCTGTTGGGCCATCTCAAGTGTGGGCCGGTCCAGAAAACGGATCGTAACCCCAATGACAATTGAGGAAACGATCGCTCCCACAAAGAGTGCGATCTGCTGGTTGCGCGGCGTGGCGCCTACAATAAATCCACTTTTCAGATCCTGAGATGTAGCTCCGGCATTGGCGGCAGCTATGCAGATCATTCCGCCAACCACCAGTACTAGTGGTTCATAAGCCTGCCCACTCCAGCCAACGCTGAGAAAAATAAGGCTGGTTCCCATCACCGTGGCGATGGTCATACCGCTGATGGGGTTATTGGAATTTCCAATCAGTCCCACAATCCGGGACGAAACTGTGACGAAAAGGGCTCCGAAGACCACCACAAGAATTCCGATGAGTAATTTCTGGAGAACACTATCTCCCGGCACCTGCGGTAAAAGGGTGATCAGCACAACGAGTGCGAGACTTCCAAATCCCACCACCTTAATGCTCAGATCGCGATCAGTCCTGGCAACGGCAGTGCCTGTTTTCCCTGCATTGTCTTTTATCGAGGTGATGCTTGATCGAACAGACGACACGATGGTCGGGATGGTTTTCCCCAGGGTGATAATGCCGGCAGCAGTAACGGCGCCAGCGGCAATCTGGCGGATGAAGGCATAATAGATGGCGGAAGCGTAATTCGCGAAACTGTGGGTCACGGGGTCCCACACACCCTGGCCACCGGGTTTGGTGACATCGGACAGGTAGCCGAGTTTAACGAGCTGCAGGGCGATAGTATCGGGTGGTATCATTGTGGCCAGGAGTGGAATGAACACAAACCAACTCAATACGCCACCCGCCACCAGCACACCCGCGATCTTCGGGCCGATGATATAACCTACACCCAGGTATTCAGGTGTGATCTCGCCACTGACGCGGGCAGAAGGGAAAAACTTATTTGCCTGTTTCGTGGCATAATAGGGCAGTTCCGCGATCACATGCATGATCTTCTGAAGGATCGCATATAAAAACGCGACACCCAACCCCCAGAATGCGGTCTTGGCGAAGTCGCCACCTTTCTCACCAGCCTTCAGCACATCCCCGCAGGCTGTTCCTTCGGGATAAGGAAGGTTGCCATGTTCGTTGACGATCAGGGACCTCCGTAGCGGGATCATCAGCAATGTTCCCAACAGTCCACCGATGATTGCAAGAATGAGTATGGTGAGATAGTTGAAGTAGGCGGCGCTGTCGGGTGAGGAAAGAAAGATGAAACCGGGGAGAGTAAAAGCAACGCCTGAGGCAATGCTTTCACCCGCGCTGCCCGTGGTTTGAATGATATTGTTCTCGAGAATGGTTGTCTTAAGAAACTTACGGCCAAGGGTAATCGCAATTACCGCAATGGGAATGGAAGCGCTTACGGTCAATCCGGCCTTCAGGGCCAGGTACACTGTAGCGGCGCCAAAGATAATCCCGAACAGACTACCCATCAGTATCGACTTGACTGTGAGTTCGGGTATGTTCTGCTCGGGAGCTATAAAGGGCTGAAAGTTCTTTCCGGTCATATCCGTTTTTTTAAAATTGCAAGATTGATCAGCGTGCCGTGGCTTCCACCACAACCCTGTTTAGTTTTTTAACAATTGGAAATATGATGATACCCGCAAGCAGGGCCGGAATGGCGCTGATGGCGAAGAAAAACCCTTTGTTGTCGAACTGGTCCCAGAAGCCCGCGAGTATTCCCGAGATCTTGGCCCCGAGTGAGATCGTAAGGAACCATCCACCCATCATCAGTGAGGTAAATCGCGGTGGAGACACTTTCGACACCAGCGAGAGTCCAATCGGACTCATAAACAGCTCACTCAGGGTGTAAACGCCGTAACTGCTGACGATCCATGCAGATGATACCTTGTCGTGATAGATGTCTGTGGAAAGACTCGCTGCTATCATGATAATCGATGAAAGGCCCGCGATAGTTACACCCCACGCCATCTTACCTGGTGTGGAGGGTTCTCTTCTCCTTGATCTCAACCAGGAGAAGAAAGTGACAATAACGGGTGTGAGCGCGATGATCCAGAATGGGCTGACCGACTGATATATCTCTGTAGACAATAACTTGAGATCCTTTCCCGGCGGGGGCCATTGCTCCTTGGGAAGGTTCTGCAGATAGAGATCGGTACCCTGAGTAGTGATCACCCTGCCCCTGTCATCCGACTTTGGCCTGAACTGTTGATCCACCACGGGTACTTCCTGGACGCGCGAATCCACCGTTTGCAACAAACCAAATGGTTTCAACACCTTCTCCAGCGACTTCGGAGTTTCGCGGTGGGTATAGGTTTCCGCCCAGATGGTCAGCGCCGTCGAATTCTGGTTGTAGATGTTCCAGAAGATGACGGCTATGGAAAACAGGGCCAGCAAGGTGCCCAGTCTTTTCCTGTCAAACCCTTTAGCTCGAAGCCATAGCGAGATATAGAAACCGATTACGGGCACGCAGGCAAAAATAAAGGCATCATTGGAGTCGGAACCCACCAGGTTGCCCGGGATCATCCAACCCAACACCCCGGCCAGCAATGCCGGTACGAACACCGACAACGTGATCTTGCCAAAACTCATGTCGCCAGGTTCCGGTCCCTTCATCACATCGCCTACTTTTACATGCCTTCTGCCCGCAACTATCAGGATCAGGCTGATCATCATACCCACTCCAGCTGCCCTGAATGCGGCTCCCCAGGTATAATTATTACGCAGATAGGCAGCGATAAAATTGCAGATGAAGGCGCCCGTGTTGATGCCCATATAAAAGATACTGAAGCCGGCATCCTTTTTTGCCTGCAAATCAACTGTGTTATAAAGATTACCCAGCAGGGTGCTGATATTTGGTTTGAAAAAGCCATTGCCCACAATGATAAAAGCAAGACCCAAGTAGAGCCAGACATTGCTGCCGGGTATCGATAAGAGAAAATACCCCGATCCCAGGAGGATCGCACCCAGGTAAATGGACCTGATGTATCCAAAGAAGCGGTCGGCAATCATGCCGCCTATGAAGGGCGTGAGATAAACCAGTGCGGTGTAACTGCCGACAATATCAACGGCGGTGGCGTTGTCCATCCCTTTTCCACCATGGCCTGTGGTGTCGGTGAGGTAAAGGAAAAGGATGCCGATCATCAGGTAGAATCCAAACCGTTCCCATAACTCCGTAAAAAAAAGCACATACAATCCTCTCGGGTGCCTGGCAGTTGTGTTGCTTTGGGCCATTTCAGGAAAATTTGAAGGCAGGCAGTTGAATTGCCTAATGTAACGATAATTGTCACATGCAGCTTTGGGAGGGTAACTTTCTTGCAGAATCCATTATGGATTCACGAAATTCGCCCACACAAAGAGGAATACATCAAATGAATATCTTATTGATTGGTAGTGGAGGGAGGGAACATGCGCTCGCCTGGAAAATCGCGAAAAGCCCGCATTGTGATCAACTGTTTATCGCTCCCGGAAATCCGGGTACGGCAAAATGCGGCACCAATATAAAACTGGATGCCACCGAATTCGCCGCGGTTAAAGATTTTTGTCTTGCGGAAAGTATCGGCATGGTAATCGTTGGCCCCGAGGAACCGTTGGTAAAGGGGATTACTGACAGTTTTCTCGAAGACCCGGCGGTAAAGGGGATTCCGGTTATCGGGCCTTCACGTCAGGCTGCGCGGCTGGAAGGAAGCAAGTCGTTTGCCAAACAATTCATGGTCAGGCATTCGATACCCACCGCCTCATACCAGGAATTTGACGCCTCCAACTATCAGGATGGTATTCCCTTCCTTCAGCAGCATGCTCTGCCAATCGTTATCAAGGCTGATGGCCTGGCGGCGGGCAAGGGTGTGATCATTTGTCAGAATCAAATCGAGGCAATCAGCGAGTATGAACTGATGATCCAGCAGCACAAATTCGGTGAAGCCAGCAGCAAAGTAGTGATCGAAGAATTCCTTGAGGGGATAGAGATGAGCATATTTGTACTTACCGATGGCATAAACCATGTGGTGCTACCCAACGCCAAAGACTACAAACGCATCCATGAAGGCGACAAAGGGCCAAATACCGGCGGAATGGGCGCCGTCAGCCCGGTACCTTTTGCCGATGAGGTTTTCATGAAAAAGGTGAACGAAAGGATCATCCTGCCAACCATGGAAGGACTGAAAAAGGATGGGATACATTATGTGGGAATCGTGTTTATCGGCCTGATCAAGGTGAAAGATGAACCTTATGTGATCGAATACAACTGCCGTTTTGGTGATCCGGAAACGGAAGTGGTGATACCGCGGTTGAAAAATGACCTGGTAGAATTGTTCATGGCAACGGCAAACGGCACCATTTCGGAAGTAACCATCGAGGAAGATCCAAGAGTAGCCTGCACCGTTATGGCGGTTAGCGCAGGTTATCCGGGCAATTTCGAGAAAGGTTTCCCGGTGACGGGAACTGAAGTAAAGGTTCCGGGAATACTGATCTTTCACTCAGGAACAGCAGAAAGGGATGGAGAAGTGGTGACCGCTGGTGGCCGCGTTTTGTGTGTTACAGCGTATGGAGAGACCATTGATGAAGCGGTCCATAGCGCTGTTGACGTGATGGGAGAACTCTCATTTGAGGGAATGTATTACCGGAAAGACATTGGTTGGGAGTTCAGAGATTAATAAAAAGAATCTATCGCACTATAATAAACGACAGGCATTTTGTGTTTATACTGCAAGTCAATGCTTTACTTTGCTAATTCGGATTATTTCCGTGAATTTTGCCGGCTATAGCATCAATTTTTAAAATCTGACCTTGATAAAATGGGATTATTCAATTTTCTAACGCAGGAAATCGCGATGGATCTGGGTACCGCCAACACCCTGATCATCCATAATGAAGAAATTGTGGTAAACGAACCTAGCATAGTGGCGTTGGACCGGAACAATCCCAAGACAGTACTCGCTGTGGGCAAACGTGCCCTGATGATGCACGAGAAAACCCATGAAAGCATCAGAACGGTCAGGCCCCTCAAAGACGGGGTTATTGCTGATTTTAACGCTGCAGAACTAATGATAAGGGAGATGATCAAGATGATCTATCCCAAAAAACCATTGTTTCCTCCAAGCTGGAGGATGATGATCTGCATCCCGAGCAGCATCACCGAGGTAGAAAAAAGGGCCGTCCGCGACAGTGCCGAACAAGCCGGGGCCAAGGAAGTCTACCTGCTTCATGAACCCATGGCCGCCGCACTGGGCATTGGCATCGACGTAGAAGAACCCGTTGGTAACATGATCATCGACATCGGTGGAGGGACAACCGGCATTACCGTGATCGCGCTGGCAGGCATCGTCTGCGATCAGTCGATCCGTATCGCTGGTGATGAATTCACCGCCGACATCATGGAAGCCCTGCGCAGATACCATAGCCTGCTCATCGGTGAAAGAACCGCTGAACAGATCAAGATCAATATCGGTGCAGCCATGAAAGACCTGGAAACACCTCCGGAAGACATGCCGGTCAATGGACGCGATTTGGTAACCGGCATACCCAAACAGATCATGGTCAGCTACCAGGAAGTTGCAGAAGCCCTCGACAAAAGTATTTTCAAGATAGAAGAAGCCATCCTCAAAGCGCTTGAAATGACCCCGCCGGAACTGGCTGGTGACATCTACCGTCGCGGACTCTACCTTACTGGTGGCGGAGCCTTACTGAGAGGGCTTGATAAAAGATTAAGCCAGAAAATAAAACTTCCCGTTCATGTGGCTGATGACCCGTTGAAAAGCGTGGTCAGAGGAACCGGCCTTGCATTGAAACATTACGACAGGTATCCATTTGTGATGAGGTAATGCTATAAAACTTTCTTTGTGCGCAATATTTTTCTCTTCATCAGAAGGTATTTTAACTTTCTCTTCTTCCTGGTGTTGCAGATCATTGCCTTATCCTTTCTTTTCAGGTACAACAAATTTCATGAGGCCGCCTTTATGGGCGTAGCCAATGAGCTTACAGGACGCATCAACACCAGGTACAGCAATGTTGAATATTATTTTCATCTGAAAAAAACAAATGAATTACTGGCAGCGGAAAATGAAAAACTGCGCAATATCCAGGCTTCAAATTTTCAACCGGCAGACACGGCAATAAAACTGATACAGGATACCATCCCATACGACACGCTTGGAAATAAAAGGAAATATCTGTGGAGAAGTGCAAGGGTAGTGAACAATTCCGTAGCCCTGCAAAATAATTATATCACCCTGCACCGTGGAGAGAAACAGGGAGTGACGAAGGATATGGGCGTGATCGGCCCGATGGGTCTGGTAGGCATGGTGGTGAATACCAGCGAGAATTTCTCCGTGGTAATGTCCATGCTCAACCGGCAGAGCAGCGTCAGCGCCAGATTATTGAAGTCTGGTGAGATCGGCAAGATCCAGTGGGATGGCGCATCTCCATCGGCGGTGACAATGATCAACATTCCGAAAAGTGCGAATGTCGCCAAGGGCGATTCCGTGGTTACCAGCGGATATTCACTCTCATTTCCACCAGACATAATGATCGGTACTGTGTCGGAGGTGATCGGCGAGAAATCAAGTAATTTTTACACACTGCAGGTAAAACCCTCAACGGATTTTTTTACTTTAAAATACGTGAATGTGGTCAGCAACCTGCAGAGTGACGAACAGAAAGCGGTTGAGGAGGCAGCAATGAAAAACCAATGAGCAAGCTCCTGAAGAATACCATCCGCTTCGTGCTGTTCATCCTGATACAGGTGTTCGTGTTGTTCCAGGTGAAACCTCTGCATCAATTCATTGTTCCCTATCTCTATTTTCTTTACATACTCTGGCTCCCTTTCAACACACCTAGGCTCGGCCTGACGCTGATCGGCTTCGTATTCGGCCTCAGCCTCGACTACTTCACCAAGACGCCGGGACTGCACGCAGTGCCCTGTACGCTGATCGCTTACCTGAGACCCTTTCTGGTAAACATCCTGATCAGGCAGGAGGGAGCAGAACAGAATTACAGTTCCCCCTCCATCACCAGCATGGGGCTGGCGCAGTATGCGACCTATGTTTTCATCTTAACCCTGCTACATAATGGCTACCTTGTTTTTCTTGAATGGATGAATTTTGGCACCTTCCTCTTCTTTCTTGGAAAAGTAATGGCCACAACGGGTGTAAGTATGCTGCTTATCTTTGTGACAGAACTATTGTTTTTCAGAAAAGAGAAATTCCGGACCAATACCGCCTAATCTATTAATATCCTATGTCGGTTTTTAACCAGTCGAGAAGCAACATCATCCGCCTGATCTTTCTTGGTGTGTTTTTGATTATCATTCTTCAACTGTTCAGTTTACAGGTTGTATCTGACAACTATCGCCAGTTGGCGATGAACAATGCGGTATTCAAGAAAGTAGTTTATCCGAACCGCGGCATCATCTACGATCGCAAAGGAAGAGCAATACTCAACAATACGATCATGTACGACCTTGTGGTGACACCCACTGAGGTCAAACGCCTCGACACCCAGAGCCTATGCAGCCTGCTGCAGATCGACACGGCTGAATTCGCGGCCCGGATGCGCGATGCCAGGATCAAAAATGGCCGGTATCGTCCATCTATCTTCGAAGACCTCCTTCCACCCGAGATCTATGCACGGCTCGACGAAAACATCTGGAAATTTCCTGGATTTGACCTCGTTGAACGCCCGGTAAGGGTCTATCCCTTTAATGCCGCCGCCCACATCATGGGCTATGTTGGCGAAGCAGATTCGGGCATCATCAAACGATCAAAAGGCTTCTACCTGATGGGCGACTATGTGGGCAGGAGCGGGCTCGAGGCATACTACGAAAGCGTGCTCATGGGGCAACGTGGCGTCAACAACCTCATCAAAGACAATAAGAACCGGCTGGTAGGAAGCTATGAAAAAGGCAAATTCGACACTGCGGCTGTGCCTGGAAGAAGCCTGCAGACTTATATTGACATCGACATACAGCAACTGGCGGAGAAACTCATGTCTGGGAAGGTTGGCAGTGTGGTAGCCCTCGAGCCGAAAACCGGAGGGATCATCGCAATGGTATCGGGTCCAAACTTCAATCCCAATGAGCTCACGGGTCCCAGCAAGCAGAAGAATTATGGCCGGCTTGTATTAGATGTGGCGGCCCCCTTACTCAACCGCGCGATAAAGGGAACTTATCCGGCGGGCTCCACCTACAAGCCAATTGAAGCGCTGATCGGCCTGGACGAGGGAGTCATCACGCCCCAATCGGGAATTGCCTGTACCGGTGTTTACCACGGCTGCAACCGCCCCGTAAACTGCACGGAGAAATGGGCCGGTCATGCCAAAGACCTTCGTACCGCGATCGCATGGTCCTGCAATTCCTTTTTCTCAAATACTTATCGCCTGATCGTCGACAATCCGAAAGAAGGCGGTGTAAGAAAAGGTTATTCCAGATGGAATGAATACATGAATCACTTCGGATATGGCAGGAGGCTTGGCGTGGACCTGCCAAGTGAAGACAAAGGCAATATTCCCGACACATCGGTCTACAATAGAGTGTACAAGAATTCCTGGAATTCCTGCACCAATGTAACCTTGGGAATTGGGCAGGATATGATGCTGGCAACGCCGCTCCAGATCGCCAACGGCATTTGCATCGTTGCCAACAAAGGCTATTATTACACGCCCCATTTTGTGAAGTCTGTGGATAAAGAAACAGAAAAGGACACCCTGCTCAACCGTTATAAGGTGAAACACGAGGTGCTGACCAAGATCAGCGACGCCACTTTTGAAACAGTGATCAGTGGCATGCAGGATGTGGTAGAGATCGGCACTGCCAAAAGAGTGCAGATCCCCGGCATCAATATCTGCGCAAAAACGGGCACCGCCGAAAACTACAGAAGGATCGATGGCAAAAGGATCAAACTAAAAGACAACTCACTTTTTGTTTGTTTCGCTCCGAGGGAGAACCCGAAGATCGCTATTGCCGTTGTGGTTGAGAATGCGGGTTTTGGCGCCACCTGGGCTGCCCCGATTGCCTCGCTTATCATGGAAAAATTCCTCAACGACACGCTGCGCACAGGCCGTGACAAGGAGATCGAAAGGATCGCCTCAGCCAACCTCATGCCGGGTTACCTTGGAAGGCTGCAGTTTATTGAAGATTCCAGCAGGGCACGCAGGTGGTTCAACATGACAAAAGATAGTTCCTATCTTCATAAATATCTCAATGGTGTTTCACCAAAGATTACGGACGAAGAGAAGCCAAAGAAAATTCCCACAAAAACTGTGTTGAGCGCTCCTGAAAATAAGAATCAAACGGTCGTTCTCAATGACAAACCGGGTATTCTGTCACGGGCGAAGTATTCTACCCATTCGCCGAATTACGGCGATGATAATAGTTCCAGGCAGAGAACCATTTCCGGATCAGTGAGAGTTTGTGTTGAACGAGACTCGAACAGGCCCGAAGGGTTTGCTTTCCTCTCGCTGATCCCATTCTGGACCTTTAATCTCAGCAGGCACAAATCACTGACTGCTGACCGCTCAATTCAATCAACCCCGTCATGAACCAGAAAAACACTTCGATATCCAAAGGTATTGACTGGCTGATGATCTGGTTATATATGATACTGGTGGCCATCGGCATACTCAGTATATTTTCCGTTACCTATCGTGAAGGAGAAAATGTACTCGATGGTTTTCTCAAACTAAAAACCGACTATGGGAAGCAGTTCTTTTACTTTCTTATCTCACTCGCCATTGGGTTGTTTATACTGCTCACCGACAGCAAATTCTTCACGGCTACCGCTAATATCTGGTATGCGTTTGGGATATTCATGCTATTGCTTGTCTTTCCTTTTCACACCGAAGTAAAGGGAACTGAATCCATTATCCGCTTCGGGGGATTTCAGATACAGCCTGCGGACATCTGCAAGATCTTTGTGGCACTTGCCCTGGCGAAATACCTGTCGCGGGTGGAAACCGAATTTGTCAAACCGCGATCGCAGCTGACTGCTGCGGCCATCGTGCTGGTGCCGGCATTGATTACGATTGCGCAGAAAGAGACAGGGCTTGCACTGGTATTCTTTGCCTTTTTCCTGGTGATGTTCCGTGAGGGCCTCCCGGCGATCTATCTGGTAGTGGGATTTTCATTCGCAGTGCTGGTAGTGGCTACCCTGCTGGTGGAAAAAAATACACTTGCCATCACCCTGACGCTTATCGCTGCTACGGCGATCTACCTGTTGCGAAGACAAATCAAAAGACGACGCCAGGTGCTGATCTCGATAGGCATTGTGTGGCTGGTCTGCGTAAGCATACAGCGATTTGCCGTTCCATTTCTTTTCACTCATGTGTTACAGAGGCATCAGGTAGAACGCATCTTCTCGCTGATCGGCAGGGAAAATCCATATGCCAACCTCAATAGCGTAGAAGCAGAAGAAATGGCAGCTGCCAAGTCAAAAGACACGGATTACAATGTGAGGCAAAGCAAGATCGCGATAGGCTCGGGAGGCTTTGCGGGCACGGGCTTTCTAAAAGGAACACAGACCCGCTTCGACTTTGTTCCCGAACAAAGAACGGACTTTATATTCTGTACTATCGGTGAGGGCTTTGGCTTCGTGGGAAGTTTTGTATTCCTCGGCGTTTATCTTGTCATGCTCATGCGTATGGTGAACCTGGCAGAGCGACAGCGAAGTGTGTTCAGCCGTTGTTACGCCTACGGTGTGGCTTCCGTCTTCTTTTTTCATATCGCCATTAACATTTGCATGACCATCGGGTTGGCCCCCGTCATCGGCATTCCGCTGCCCTTCATTAGCTATGGAGGCACCTCATTGGTCACCTTCTCTATCATGTTGGCCATTCTTATCCGCCTTGATGCGGACAGGCAGATGGTATTGCGCTAAGGACTAATTTTGGATGATGAAGATCATACCATTGAGCGAAGGCGCGTTTACCGTTGATGCGACCAAGGTTTTTACTCCTTTCGATGAATCGAACGACCAGCTTCGTGACAGGCCCACCGGCAGCATCCTGGTGGAGGTGCAACCCTTTGTGGTGATCACCGACAACGACATTCTACTGCTCGATACCGGCCTCGGATTCAGCAATGACCAAGGCGTACTGCAGATTCATCAGCACCTTACCGACAATGGCATCAATCCTTCGGAAATCACCAAGGTGCTGATGAGTCACCTGCACAAGGATCATTCGGGTGGAGTGGCTTCGGTTTCAGATTCAAAAAAACTGGCATTCCCGGGAGCTGAGTACTATGTGCAGAAAGAGGAGCTGGCAACGGCCCTCAGCGGAAAGTCGGGATCCTATATTATTGAAGATCTGGAAGCATTGAAGGATGCACCGCAGGTGGTGTTGCTTGAGGGCAATGGGATGCTCGATAATTACATCCAGTATGAATTAACGTCTGCACATAGCCGTTATCACCAGGTCTTCTGGATCAGGGAAGAGGGAAAAACCATTTTCTTCGGTGGCGATGATGCTCCACAGCTTTCGCAGATGAAGAGTCGTTATGTGGCCAAGTATGATTTTGATGGGAAGAAATGCATGGAACTGCGCAGACAATGGTGGGAGCAGGGAGCCCGAGAACACTGGACCTTCCTGTTTTATCATGATATTAAGGCTGCTGTTGTGGAAGGGTAAAAGTGAAAAGTGTCATGAGTACTTACTGTAAAGTAAATTTCACGCCAGGCAAAGAATCGCGCAAAGAAAGAAATGCATTGCATCTTTTGCGTCTGCCGAAGGGGAAATAAATTTTTAACTGATGAGTTCTAACCCTTGCCTTTTCTTTTCATCACCTTTTCAACAGCCTTCACCACATCCGGGGTATCAAGACCGTATTTAACCAGCAGCTCAGTGGGTGTTCCGCTTTCGCCAAAGGTGTCCTTGGTTCCAACATATTCGATCGGAATAGGAAAGTTAACGGCCGCTGCCTGCGCAATGGCATCACCTAAGCCACCAATGATATTGTGTTCTTCCACGGTCACTGCACAACGTGTTTTCCTTATCGACTTCAGCACTGCTTCGGTGTCCAGCGGTTTGATGGTATGTATGTTGATGAGCTCCACACTGAGCCCTCCTTCTTCCAGTTGTTTGGCTGCTTCTATGGCCTTCCAGACCATGTGCCCGCAGGCAAAGATTGAAACATCGTTGCCTTCAGAAAATTGCTGTGCCTTGCCGATCACGAATGGCTCTTCCGGATTTGTGAATATCGGCCAGACGGGACGTCCGAATCGGAGGTAAACAGGTCCTTCGAAGTCGGCGACGGCGATTGTAGCAGCCTTGGTCTGGTTGTAGTCGCAGGGAACGATAACGGTCATGCCCGGCATCATTTTCATCAGTCCGATGTCTTCGAGTATCTGGTGGGTGGCGCCGTCTTCGCCAAGTGTGAGGCCGGCATGCGAGGCGCAGATCTTCACGTTCTTGCCGGAATAAGCGACACTCTGCCGGATCTGGTCGTAGACCCTGCCAGTGCTGAAATTGGCGAACGTAGTGGTGAAGGGTATCTTCCCGCCGATGGTGAGGCCGGAGGCGACGCCGATCATGTTGGCCTCCGAAATACCGCACTGTATAAATCTTTCCGGAAACTCTTTCATGAATTGATTAAGCTTGAGCGAGCCCGCAAGGTCAGCAGTCAACGCAACTACATTCGGATTCTTCCTTGCAGCCTCTACAATTCCGTCTCCAAATCCGCTCCTGGTGTCTTTCTTTCCGGTTACCTGTATGTCTTTCAGCATGATTGTAAATTCGAGTTGCGAAAATAAGTGAAAACTAAAAGGGCAGGCTCAATTATGAATAATGAGTTAGTTTCAGCCCCACAACCTCTCACTGATTAGCATTTTTCATTTTTGATTTTCTATTTTTCATTTCAATTAGCGCAGCTAATTGAGGTCTATCGGCCTGCTCTGGTAAAATTTCTCGTCGACCTTGAGCTTTTGCTCCCATTTCCAGGCGGTCGACAACATTTCGTTGAGATCGTATTTTGTTTCCCAGCCCAGTTGTTTGCGGGCGTATTCGTTGTTGGCATAGATGGCGATTACATCACCGGAACGGCGCGGGCCGATATCATAGCTCAGTTTCTGACCACTCACTTCTTCAAAGGCTTTTATTGCTTCCAGAACTGTCACCCCGTTGCCCGAGCCCAGGTTGAACACATCGCAGGGTTTCCTGGACTTCCCTTCGATCAGGTATTGCACCGCCAGCGTGTGCGCGTGGGCAATGTCCGACACATGGATGAAGTCTCGCAGGCAGGATCCGTCCCTCGTGTCGTAATCGTCACCGTATACGGTCATCTTGGGAAGTTTGCCTATCGCGGTCTGGGTTATGGCAGGAACCAGGTTGGCGGGACGGCCAATGGGCAGTTCTCCGATCTGAATCGAAGGATGCGCACCCACCGGGTTAAAATATCGAAGCAATATGCTTTGAGAAGGATCTGCTTTTGAAAACTCATTAATAATCTGCTCACCCATTTGCTTGGTATAGCCATAAGGAGATTCCGCAGGTTTAGGTGGAGTCTGCTCTGTCACCGGGATTACATCCGGGTTGCCATACACCGTGCATGACGAGGAGAAGACAAAATAAGGCACATGAAATTCCTGCACGCATTTAAGCAGGTTGATCAGTGACACCAGGTTATTCTCAAAATAGAGCAGGGGTTGTTCAACCGATTCACCAACGGATTTAAACGCGGCAAAATGTATGATCCCGTCGATGTCGTCATTTTCCTGGAAGATGGCAAAGGTGTCGTCGAAATTGCAGAGATCGACCTTGTAATTCTTGATCCGTTTGCCCGTGATCTTTTCCACTCCTTCGAGGATCCTGGAAGAAGACCGTGAGTTGTTATCGACAGAGATTACCTCAAAATCGTTTTCTACCAGGTCCACAATGGTATGTGACCCTATATAACCGCATCCGCCGGTAACCAGAATTTTCTTCATTTGTTTTGGTTTAGCATTTTAGCAGATCGTCTGACCATCAGCAAAGATCAGCTTTCGTTCGCCACTTCCATCAGATATTCGCCGTAGCCGCTCTTCATGAGTGGCTGAGCCATGGCGATCAGTTGTTCCTTGTTGATAAATCCCTTCCTATAGGCGATCTCCTCGATACAGGAGATCTTGATGCCCTGACGTTGTTCGATCACCTGAACAAACTGGCTGGCCTGCATCAGCGAATCAAAAGTACCCGTGTCCAGCCAGGCAGTGCCCCGGTCCAGGATGGAAACCTGCAGGCTTCCCCTGCGCAGGTATTCCTTATTCACATCGGTGATCTCATATTCTCCCCTCGCGCTGGGTTTAAGACCCTTGGCAATTTCCACCACGTCATTATCATAAAAATAGATACCCGGAACCGCATAATCGCTTTTTGGTTTCATTGGTTTTTCCTCGATGGAGATCACCTTGTTATTGGTGTCAAATTCCACTACCCCGTATCGTTCAGGATCACTGACGTGATAGGCGTAAACGATACCTCCTGTGGGATTTGCGTTCATGGCGAGTTTGGCCCCCAGGCCCTTACCATAAAATATATTGTCGCCGAGGACCAGAGCCACACTGTCCTTACCAATAAAGTCTTCACCTATAATAAATGCCTGGGCCAAACCATTCGGTTCGGCCTGCTCGGCATAATTAAATGAGATCCCCCACTTTGAACCATCACCCAGCAACCTTTCGAATTGTGGAAGGTCATAGGGGGTGGATATAATTAGAATTTCCCTGATCCCAGCCAGCAGAAGGGCTGAAAGCGGATAATAAATCATCGGTTTGTCGTAAACCGGAATAATCTGTTTGCTGATCCCATAGGTTATCGGATGTAAACGCGTGCCAGAGCCGCCTGCTAATATTATGCCTTTCACTCAGGTATTTTTAATTGCCGAAAATAGCAAGAAAACAGCTGAACTACGAATACGGGCACTCCTAAAAGACGAGTTTTAAAAGATAATAAACAATTGCGGCAAGAATGGCACTGACGGGTATCGTGAGGATCCACGCCCACAGCAGGTTGATCGTGACACCCCATCTGACGGCGGACAGGCGTTTGGTGGCGCCAACGCCAATGATGGAACCGGTGATGGTATGTGTGGTGCTCACCGGAATACCCAGATGTTCGGTAAGATACAGTGTGATAGCACCGGCGGTTTCCGCGCTGACGCCTTCAAGCGGTGTGACCTTGGTGATGCGAGTGCCCATAGTTCGTACGATCTTCCAACCACCACTCATGGTGCCAAAAGCGATAGCCGTAAAGCTTGCCAGCGGCACCCACATATACTGGTTCACGAATTCGTTAAAGGTGAGATCGATCCCTTTTTGTTTCTGATAAAAGATGATGGCCGCGCCGATGATCCCCATTACTTTCTGCGCATCATTCCCACCATGTCCGAGGCTGAAGAGGGCAGAGGACACCAGCTGTAAACGCCGGAACCAGCTGTCTGCTTTGTATGGATTGGCCTTCTGGCATATGTTGACGATTAAGATGGTAATGATAAAGGCTATCACCATGCCAATCAGGGGAGCGAGGAAGATAAAGGCGAAGGTTGGAAGCACCTTTGAATAATTGATCACGTGTGCGCCGTGTTCAGTAAGACCGCCTGCGTGCGCGAGCGCTGCGCCCATGAAGCCGCCGATCAATGTATGCGAAGAACTGGAAGGAATCCCAAACCACCAGGTAAGCAGGTTCCAGGTGATGGCTGCGATCAGACCCGCGAAGATCACTTCGAGATTGATAAAGTTCTCATTCACCGTTTTGGCAATGGTATTGCCGATCTTAAATTCGCCGATGATATACTTGGAAACGAAGAAAGCCACGAAGTTGAAAAATGCCGCCCAGAGCACGGCCTGAAAAGGGGTCAGCACCTTGGTGGAAACAATGGTGGCTATCGAATTGGCGGCATCATGGAATCCATTGATAAAATCAAAGATCAGTGCCAGCACGATGATCACTACCAGGAAACTCATGATAATTAGGCGTATTTGATAATGATCGATTCGATAACGTTCGCTGCGTCCTCACATTTATCCGTGACGATTTCCATCACCTGATAGATCTCTCTTTTCTTGATCACTTCCTTGGCATCCGGCTCGGTTTCGAAAAGACGCTCAATGCTGAGATCGAATATATCATCTGCCTGATTTTCAATACTGTTTACTTTCACCAGGGCTTCCGTGATCTTGCGCATTTCTTTCATGTTCCGGAGTTCATGTACGGCGATCCTGATCTGTTCTGAACCCTGTTCGATGAGATCCGCCATCTTCTGAATGCCCTGATCATTGGGGTTCACCTTATAAAAATTGATCTTCTTCGCTGTTGCAAAGATGTAATCACACACGTCATCCAGCGAGGTGGCCAGGTAATGAATGTCTTCGCGATCAAAAGGAGTGATAAAGTTTCTGCCGAGTTCGGTGAAGATCTGATGTGTAAAATCATCGTTCACATGTTCAAGGTCCTCGATCTGGGAGATCAGACCAGCCCTCTTGTCGAAATCCGGTTCTTTCACTACTTCCTTCAGCACCTTACCCATTTTCGCCATAGTATCCGCCACCTGTTCGAATAGGGTATAGAACACCCTGTCCTTAGGCATGAAGATCTTCATTATCGAATTCAATCCCATCTAGTGCGATATTTGGTCAAAAGTATAATTACGATCAGGAGCAAAGGGCCAGGGTCTGATTGGTAATAATTTCTTAACACGCAAACGTACTCCCCTCCTACATTTGCACATAACCATTTCGGGGCATGAAGGTACGGGTATCCGGGTACATAGCATTATGGTTGATTTCGTTGGGGCTTGGCAGTCAGAGACTACAGGCTCAGTTCCTTGTCGACCTGATCGACACCACCGCAACCGCGGACAAGGGACTGTGGGCTATTTACAAGAAGGCTGACCACCTGATGATCAGCGGCTACTTTCAACCGCAATTCCAGGTAACATCCAGGAAAGGTGCCAAAACATTTAGCGGGGGCGACTTTGCCAAAAATTCGAACAACCGGTTTATGATCCGGAGGGGACGGATTCGTTTCGACTATGCCCATTTCTCCCCAGACGGTAAACCTCAGGCCCAGGTGGTGTTTCAGTTCGATGGGTCAGAAAAAGGAGTTGCCATCAGGGATTTCTGGGGCAGGTATTATGAGAACCGTTGGGAACTGTTCACTTTTACCGCCGGAATGTTCGCACGCCCCTTCGGGTATGAAGTAAACCTTGGATCCGGTGACCGGGAATCACCGGAAAGGGCAAGGATGTCGCAGACCCTTTTGCGGGTGGAAAGAGATCTGGGAGCGATGGCCACCTTTGAGCCACGAAAGAAAAGCAACCGCCTGAGAATGTTCAAAATCGACCTTGGTGTTTTCAACGGCCAGGGGCTCACCGGACCCGAAGAGTACGACAGCTATAAGGACCTGATCGGCAGGATCAGTTTGAAATCTACACCGGTGACGAAAAATATTCTCCTCTCTGCATCGGCCTCCATCCTGGAGGGCGGCATCGAGCAGAATTCGAAATACGTGTACCGGATAACGAAGGAGCAGGGAGCCAGTATTTTTGTTGTGGATTCCAGCCTGGCTAATCTTGGAAGGAAGGCTCCCCGGAAGTACCGCGAATTAGATGCCCAATTGAAATTTCTCAATCCCTGGGGCAATACGGAATTCAGAATGGAATATTGGTGGGGCACACAGTCCTCCGCAGCAGAGGAAACTTTTACTCCGGGACTCCTTCTTAATGAACCATATTACATCAGGCGATTTCAGGGGACCATTTTTTATTTTCTTCAGAACTTGTTTTCAGAAAAACACCAGGTCGGTTTCAAGTACGATTCCTATGATCCCAATACCGACCTGAAGGGTAGCACAATCGGCAAATTAAACTCTAATTCCCATTCCGGGGATGTCAGGTTTCATACTATCGGTATGGGCTATACGTATTGGTTTAACAAGCAGGTTAAACTGGTATTGTGGCTCGACCTGGTGAGAAATGAAAAGACCAGTTTGGCAGGCTATATCAATGACATTCATGACAATGTTTTCACATCCAGGCTTCAATTCCGATTCTGAAGCGCAATTATTTTTCTTTATTTTTTGGTGTAAACCCTTAGATTTTGCCAGTTTAGGACAAGGATAACTCACTTCTGCTGAAAAACTTGCATTCCTTTTTATATCTGTTTCCCGTTACGGGAAACTTTCCCAGACATTATCCCTTTTAACACTACATACTGAATAAATAGTATCCGGCGTTTAGAGTGTTATCTGATTCCAAATTTGAACCTGATGAAAAAAACTGTACCCTATTTCTTATGGATTCCCCTGTCATGCCTGTTGCTGGTATGTACGCAAGCAGGTTTTTCTCAGTGTCCTGCAAACTACTGCGTTGCGGAGCATTAGGCACGATGCCCTGGTCGTCGGCAGCGGTAACGGAACTTACAGTTTCAATTTCCCGCAGTTTAATCCAGCATTGGGCACCCTGATTGGTGCGGAGATTATTGACAGTGTAAGATCTAAGTATACTTTTTCTCTATTCCATCCCACCGATACCGGGTTCTTACAAGACCCGCATAATCCGGACAGATGAAATTCCGGAGCGGCGATCAGCCCTCCTGGCTCCGTCTTAACCATAGACATGGACCCGAAATACAATCTTTTTGTGCCCGCGAACACCACAGTGACGCGTGGTCCGGTGGCTCATAATTATGTTCGGAAGTATATGGTCAATGATGGCCGGCTTTCCAATTTCATGGGCGGGGGTACTGTATCTCTTGGACCTTGACAACACGAGTTCGATTACTGTTCAGGGCCCAACCAATTATATCGTTAAACTTCCTGTCTGACGTTGATAGTGTCTTCTTTTCGATCATCGTATACCTACTGTCAGCAGATTGTTTTGCCAGCAAAACTGGAGCAATTTGAGGCCAGGCGCAAGACGCCGAGTTTGGTCGTTTGTGATTTTACTCCGCAGGAATCCAGACGTGGCTTCAAATACACGCTTGAATCAAGTATCGATGGAAACAATTTCTCTACCGTGCCGGCAATGCTTTCGGTTAATGGTAATCGTTACTCCTTCACATATGGTCAGGCGCCTCAGAGTAAACTCTACCTGAGAATAAGAGGCTTGTCTCCGAACGGAACACAAAGTCTTTCGCTGGTACGTACAGTCGCTGCGGATGGTGAATCGCTTTCCGACGAAATTAAAATTTATCCCAACCCTGCGCGCGATCATTTTTCAGTCAGTGTTCCCGGAGAACAGAGAGGCAACTGGACCGTGAGACTACTTGGTCCTGCAGGAAACCTAATGTCAGAACAGTCATTTTTGAACATAAGTGAAATGAATATTTCTATACCACCGACATTCCGGAACGGTCTCTACTTCATAGAAACGCTGAATCGGCAAACGGGTAAAAGAACCACCTCGCGGCTAAGCGTCAAAAGATAATCGAATCACTAACCCTATCGAAAACCCCAATCCTACTTATGAGAACCTTTACACTGAGAATTATTGTGCTCGTAGCCCTGCTGGCGTCGTGCATTGCGGGCTATAGTGCCCCACCCAGCGTAAATCTCGGCAACGACACATTGATCTGCGATGATGGCAGCTTTATTACCCTTGACGCCGGTTTTTTTCCCGGCGCAACCTATTTGTGGGAGGACGGTTCGACCGACCAGACACATGTGGTTTATGGAGGTGGTATTTACTCAGTTACTGTGGATGTCGCAGGAGAAATCGGATATGATGAAATAGAAGTTGGCTTCCTCACACCAGCTACAAATGTTCAGTTTTCATGGGTTCCTACAGGGACCTGTTTGCCTATCACGGTTAATTTCACTGACGAATCGACAACAACCTGTACCAGCATTCTTGCCTGGGATTGGGATTTTGGTGACGGTTCAACCGGTACGGGCCCGAATCCTTCGCACGTATACAACGTCGCCGGTCCTCAGAATGTAAAGCTGACGATCACCAACAGTCAGGGAGACCAGACTGTTAGAACTTATTTGGTCGACTATAGTCCGATGGCTGTAGTTCCCTTTGATCTCGGCGCTGACACCGCGATCTGCCCCGGCGGATCGGTATTATTGACAGCACCCTCTGCACCGGCTCTTCCGGGTGGAACTATTTATACTTATTTATGGAGCACCGGCGCGACTACGCAGTCCATTTCCGCCAACGCTACCGGAACGTATTCAGTGGTTGTCTCTAACAACTGGGGATGTGATGCGAGTGATTCGAGAGAAGTTACCGCCGATCCCGGACCAGTAGTTGCACTTGGAAACGATACCACTATTTGTTCCATAGATGCACTGACTCTTGACGCCGGCAACCCGGGTTCCACGTATTTGTGGGAATCAGGGGAAACCACGCAGACCTTATACGTCGACTTCCCCGGAACCTACTCGGTGATCGTCACCAGCCCCGGAGGATGTGTAGCCAAGGACACCCTGGAATTGAATATGTTGCCTTCATTGTACGCCGACTTCAGTTTTACCCAGTCAGGAACCTGTCTGCCGGTTACCGCTGACATTCACCGACAACAGCATCAAGTGCGGAGTTACTATCGACTCCTGGGCCTGGGATTTTGGTGATGGCCAAACCAGCACGCAACAGAATCCAACACATATATATACAACCAACAGTTTTTATACTGTAACACTTACTATTACAGACAACCTGGGCAACACGCTTACAAAAAGCCAGGCAATTAATATTGCGGCATTCACTCCGCCTGTCGTGAACCTCGGAAATGATACAACCATTTGCGCGGTTGATGCAGTTACACTTGATGCAGGCAATCCCGGTTCGACCTATTTATGGGAGTTGAACGGCGAAACAACCCAAACTGCAGTAGCAGACTTTCCCGGCCAGTACTCAGTGAAAGTGACCGACGTCAATGGCTGTTCGGCATCCGACACCATGGAATTGTTTATGAATCCCTCATTGCTCGCCAACTTCGGATTTGCCCAGTCAGGAACCTGTCTGCCCATTTCCGTGGCATTCAGCGACAGTACCCTCACCTGTGGGGTTACCATAGCCAGCTGGGCCTGGGACTTCGGTGATGGCAATTCGAGCACTGCTCAAAACCCAACACATAATTATCTGGCCAATGGAACCTATTCGGTAACACTAACGGTTACCGACAACCTGGGAAATCCGCTGACCAAAACCATGCCGGTTACTGTATCAGGATTCGCAGTTCCTGTAGTGAACCTTGGAAACGACACCACAATCTGCTCTATAGATGCACTAACTCTTGACGCAGGCAATCCGGGTTCTACCTACCTGTGGGAATCAGGAGAAACCACGCAGACCTTATACGTCGACTTCCCCGGATCCTATTCGGTGATCGTCACCGGTCCCGGAGGCTGTATAGCCAAGGACACCCTGGAAGTGAATATGTTGCCTTCATTGTACGCGGATTTCAATTTTACCCAGTCAGGAACCTGTCTGCCGGTTACTGCGACATTTACTGACAACAGCATCAAGTGCGGGGTTACTATCGACTCATGGGCCTGGGATTTTGGTGATGGCCAAACCAGTTCCGCGCAAAGTCCAACACATGGCTATGCAACAAACGGAACGTATACGGTTTCACTAACTATTACGGACAACCTCGGAAACTCACTGAGCCAATCTAAGCCGATAACTATAGCGGGTATTGCAAAGCCGATTGTAAATCTGGGAAATGATACAACCATCTGTTCTGTAGATGCACTGACCCTTGACGCGGGCAACCCTGGATCTACCTATATATGGCGTTCAGGTGAAACCACCCAAACCACGGTTGCCGACTTCCCGGGAACCTATTGGGTGAGGGTGACCAATCCGTCAGGCTGTGTTACCTCTGACACCCTGGTACTTAATATGACACCTTCAGTGCTGACCAATTTCGGATACGTACAAACGGGCAATTGTATCCCGGCGGTTGTTGACTTCAAAGACAGCAGCACAACCTGCGGTGTTACCATCGCCAATTGGGCCTGGGATTTTGGAGACGGGCAGACAAGCACTGCTCAGAACCCATCACATATTTATGCTACCCCTGGAACTTATAGTGTGACACTCACCACGACAGATAATCTCGGCAACTCACTACCCAGAAATATTCCGGTGACCGTCACCGCATCAGGAATGCCAATAGTGAACCTTGGTGCTGATACCACTATCTGTTCAATCGACGCACTAACGCTTGATGCGGGTAACCCCGGCTCCACCTATGTTTGGGAGTCAGGTGAAACCACTCAGACACTATATATTGATTTCCCTGGAACCTATTCGGTGACTGTTACCACCGCTGGTGGTTGCGTGGCAAAAGACACCGTGGTAGTGGATATGTTGCCTTCGTTGTACGCGGACTTCAGTTTTACCCAGTCAGGAACCTGCTTGCCAATAAATGTGGCATTCACTGACAATAGCCTGATCTGTGGAGTTACCATATCCGACTGGTCATGGGATTTTGGAGACGGAACTTTTAGCTCTGTTCAAAACCCTAATCATGATTATCTGGCTAATGGAACTTACAATGTGACACTGTCTATTACCGACAATCTTGGAAACACATTGTCAAAAATAACACCGATTACGATCTCTGGTTTGGTCAATCCTGTGGTGAACCTGGGAGCCGATACAACAATCTGCTCTATGGATGTCCTGACACTCGATGCAGGTAATCCCGGTTCTACTTACGAGTGGGGCTATGGAGGAGAAACCACACAGACTGCCTTGGCCGACTTCCCTGCAACTTATACTGTAAAGGTCACGGGTGCGAACGGTTGCGTAAGCTCCGACACATTAGTGCTGAATATGAACCCTTCCCTGTTCACCAACTTCGGATACACGCTCACCGGAGCCTGTCTTCCACAAACCGTGAATTTCACAGACAGTACAACTGTTTGCGGAGTTACGATCGATAGCTGGGCCTGGGATTTTGGGGACGGTCAGACGAGTACCGATCAGAATCCAGCACATGTTTATACCGGTAATGGAAGCTTTACCGTGTTACTAACAGTGACGGACAACCTGGGTAATGTACTCACAAGTAGTAAGCCCGTGATTGTCTCGGCCTTTACACCTGCCTCGCTTTATCTTGGAGCAGATACGACGATATGTAGTGGATCATCGGTAACCCTGGATGCAGGCAACCCCGGATCGACTTACCTCTGGAGCACAGGAGCGACAGGTCAGACCATCGCGGCCACAAGTGGCAGCTATTGGGTTGAGTTGACAACCCCAGGCGGTTGCGTGTCGAAGGATACGATCAACGTAACCAGCAACGCAATGCCTGTGTTCTCGCTGGGAGCCGATAGAATCGCTTGCGGCAACATTACGCTCGATGCATACAACCCCGGAATGACCTATGTCTGGAGCACGGGTGAAACGACTAGCGAGATCGATGTGATGAGTTCCGGAACGTACAGTGTGACCGTAACCAACTTGCCAGGATGTATAAAATCAGACACGGTTGATATTACCTTCCAGCAACCTGTGGTTCCTCAGATTGGCCAGTCGTACGCAGGTACCTGCAACAACATGGTTCAGTTCACCGACAATTCTATCATATGCAGCACTGTCAATATTGTCAGTCGCACGTGGGACTTCGGTGATGGTACAACCAGTACGCAACTAAATCCGTCGCATACTTATACCGGAAATGGAGTCTTCATTGTCAAACTGACATTGAACGATGACCAGGGCGGTGTTAATGTAAAAACCACTCCGGTATCAGTAATGGTAAATCCACCAGTGCCTGATCTTGGAAATGATATCGATGTGTGTCCGGGAACTCCCGTCACACTCAACGCCGGAACAACTGGTGGAATCTACAAGTGGTTCCCTGCAGGTCTCACTTCAGACAGCACCAGCCCGACGCTGACCTTTATTCCAACGGTTGATATGAATGTGAAACTGAGTGTTACGGGCTGTAATCAGACCGGCTGGGATTCCATAAGGATCTATGTCCGCAACAATACGAAGCCAACGCTTACCATGGTTGGCAAGGCTCTTCAGTCTTCCGCTGCCAATTCTTATAACTGGTATGTGAACAGTACGCTCATTCCATCGGCTACCAATAAGATGTACACACCGAAACAACCGGGTTACTACCAGGTAGGAACGATCAATGATTATCATTGTCCGAGCCTTTCCGACTCAGTGTTTTACATGCCGACAGGAAGATTCAAGGCTGGAGACGTTACCATCAGGCTGAGCCCGAACCCGACGAAAGGAGTGTTCACAGTATGGCTTTCGAAAGCGCCAACCAAACCCGTGAGGATGGAAATCTTCACTGTCGATGGCAAGCTGGCCTATAACACAATGATCCATTCTCAGGTGAGCACCATCTACCCTGGCCACCTCACCAAGGGAGCCTATATGGTAAGGTTCATCATCAACGGATCGGTTGAGACGATCCCCCTCATAGAACTGTAAAAAAAGCCCCGCAGATAACAAAAGCCCCGCAGAACTACTGCGGGGCTTTTTTAAAATCAAAAATTAAAAATTAAAAATCAAAAATGCTTCTCCGCTGGGTTCCCACTAAAAAACTGAACTACCTTTTGTACTGGATTATCGTGTCATTAAAATAGTTAGAGAATGAAACACCTTTTAATGCTTTTCCTGTTTGTGGTATCCTTTGCAAAGCTGTCTGCACAAAGCAACTCGCATTATATACGTATTGCCAAACTGGTAATTGATTCAGCAAAGCTGGAAAGCTATCATGCAGCACTTAAAGAGCATGCTGAAACTGCCGTCAAGGTTGAACCAGGGGTACTGATGCTTTATGCCGTTGCCGAAAAGGAAAGCCCAACGCATGTTTCAGTCTTTGAAATATATGCCAGTTTGGACGCGTACAAGACGCACATAAAGACTTCCCATTTTCTGAAATACAAAAAAACAGTTGAGGGCATGGTAAAATCTCTTGAACTGACTGACGTTGACCCTATCGCACTGGAAGCGAAAGCTCTCACACTATAGCATTTTTAATTTTTAATTTTTGATTTCTTCGGGTCAGAATTCTCCCATAGCCTTGCGATAGGCCTTAATAAAGATTGCACCAAGATTTTTGTAAGGTGGGATGTAGTCATCAAATTTTTCTTTGGCCGCACCTTTGGGAAAGCGAAGCCCCAGCTCGCGCCACATGGGAATCCAGTCGATGTTCTTGCCCGCCACCAGTTGGTTGTTGATCGCCTGCAGTATCGGTTCGTTCACCGTTTTTGTTCCCACTTGTTTGGAAGAAATAATCTGCGCGTCGCGGCAGATCGTCAGCACTTCATTGAGGTTGTTGTACCCGCCACACGAACCGAGCACAACGATCTTAGCCGTTGGAGCAAGTTGTTTAAGTGTGTACTGAAGGTGATAGCTGTGGCCGCGGTGTATGACGATGGAAGGTTTAAACTGTTTCTCTTCCAGGTATTCGTTCAGTCTGGCCTGCGCCTTCGCATCGGGATCATCTTCGCCCAGTAATGGCCGGTTGGCAAATATCAACACCTTCTTGCCTTTGATGGAACTAATGGTGGCCCAGTCTGCGTTGGTCTGCACCTTCCACAGCGTACGGTTGCGGAACATGTTCATAAAATTCACATAGGAATTCTGTCCGTCCTTGTCCTCATCACCATAGAAAAAAACCTGTTGGATCACCCTGCCGCTGTCGTCCGTCAGCGAACGATAGTCCTGACCATATATCGAAGCGATACCCAGTTCTTTCGAGAGGTTCACTTTCCGTGTAGTATCAGCCGATTCAAATAAAACCCTCAGCAGATTGTATATGACAATGCCGCGTTTGTTGTTGGCGGCCACGTTCCTGTCGAGGTTCCATTTCACTTCCGATGATATGAATTTCGAAAGCTGCGGGTTTTTATCGGTGATGCTGCTGTATGAATCCGCAACATCCACGGCTTCCTCCAGTCCTTCGGTGGATTCAAGGCGAATCACAAAGGCCTTCATGGTTGTGGTGGCATTTTCCCTGTCCATCCTGCCCAGGAAGTCATTGAGCGTGTTGTAACCTGCGGCCATCTTGATGAACTTTCGGAAGAAGTCGCCATTTACGCTGAGCAGTAGACTGTCGCTACCCGGTGTAGTCATTCGCTGAAAGATCTTCTTATATACATTGAGATAGCTGGAGGTGTATATTTCATCTTCGCCCAGCACGGTCAGGTAATACAATTCCTGTGGGGTCAGGCCATCGAGTCGTTTGAAACGGATGTTCTCGTTCTCTTCAGTATGCAGGGCGTTGATCTCGCGGATAAAATACTGCTTGGCTTTATTGGCCATGCGATCTGTGAGAGCATTCATTCCCATCACGGAATCCTTCAGGGGTGGCAGTAGCCGTTTGGCGTATTCGATTCGCGTTTTGACCATGAGCCGGTAGTAGAGCAGGTCATTGTCTTTCACCTTGTCGATCTCTTCAAGGGTGATCTTCCCGCGCATTAGGTTGTCGAGAAACGGGAAATACAACTGACCGCTCTTACTGGAGGCGATGGTGGCTATCATCCTTACCAGCGAATCCGGGTGATTCCTGATCTTGCTCCCCAGCGTATTCCTCGCCGCAGCGTAATCGTATAATTTTCCAAGATCGCGGCGAGCGGCGATCTGAATGAGTTTGTTGGCAAAGGGAAGAGAAGGATTCTTGTTTAGTTCCGGCAGTATCTCATCGGGGTGAAGAGCGAGATATTTCTCGATCAGCAGGAGCCGGGATGGTTTCACCCCGGGGTTCTCAACAGGAAAAACAAAGCAATCCACAAGCAATTTGCCCACTCCGTAATCACTTCTGACGATCACTGGTTCAATGCTCTCTTTTTTTCGATCCATTTCCAGCGCTTCACTGAAGGCAGGAAGCAGTTTTGGCGCGATGGAAGCCGGAAAGTCGGTGGTATTCTTGTTTGCATTATAGCCTTTGAGCAGGGTTTCAAGGCTTTTTAATGATTTGATCTTTACCTGACTGGAGATCAGGGTGTCGGCCTCGATCTTCTCCTGCAGCTCATCAACTTTCCGGATGAGCACGTCGGCCACCTGGAGGTTCACCGACTCGTCATCGGTAACGGAAAATTCCCCTTTCTTATTAAAAAGCCGGGCTTGCTGCTTGTCCACGAGGTCATGGAACAACATCCGGTCGGTGGCGATCTTAAAACTGTAGGATTGGGCGGAGCCAACAACAGGAAGGGTAAGAATTAAAAGAAAAATGGTTAGGATTCGTGGATTCATATCGTCACGGTTCGTGCAGATGAAGAGCGAAAATACGATTAATAGGTTGCTCCCCGGAATGGGCAGTTAACAATTTGATAATGTCAGGGGCGTGTCCACGTCTTCGTTAAAATTACCTTTGCATAAATTTTTAATTTCATGGATCCTTCCCCGCATAAAATCCTGATCGCTGATGATGAACCGGATATCCTGGAGATCCTGGGTTACAATCTCAGCAGGGAAGGGTATCAAATCATTACCGCAAAAGACGGGGACGAAGCGATAGCCCGCGCGAAATCCCAGAAACCCGATCTCATCATCCTGGATATCATGATGCCCAGGAAAACCGGGGTGGAAGTCTGTGGCATTCTAAGGGCCCAACCCGCATTTAAAGACACCCTGATCATATTTCTCACGGCGCTCAGTGATGAGAATTCTCATGTTAAAGGCCTCGAAACCGGCGCCGATGATTATATCAGCAAACCTATCAGTCCAAAGGTTCTGCTCAGCAAGGTGAATGCGTTGTTCAGAAGGGTACACAAGGAACCCGAAAATGGGGTCATCAGCATCGACAGCCTGGAGATTGACCCGGTAAAATACGAAGTGACCATTGACCAGAGACCGGTTACCCTTGCCAAAAAAGAATTCGAGCTGCTCTACATGCTTGCCTCCAAACCCGGCAGGGTATTTTTGCGAAATGAGATCCTTAATCAGGTGTGGGGCAACGATGTGATCGTCGGCGACCGAACGATCGACGTACACATCCGGAAAGTGCGACAGAAACTGGGAGTGGAATGCATAACCACGGTGAAAGGAGTAGGCTATAAATTTGATTTATAAGGCTAACTTTAATGATGTTTGCTGCCCGAAACCTTAGTCCTGCAAAGGTTTGCGCGCTGATCGCGCTGACCATCAGTTTACCCACAGCCGCCGGCGTGTATGTTATCAGCGGAAACCCAATAATAGCGCTTGTTTTTCTGGTTCTCATCGGTTTGTTGCTCTTTGGGCTTACCCGTTTCATGTTCGAGCAATTTATCTATCGCAAGATCAAACTGATCTATAAACTCATCAATCAGACAAAGGCAACGAGGAAAGAAGAAGTTTATTTCAAGTATGTGCTACCCCGCAAGAATATCGACCAGGTGGGTCTGGATGTGCAGGCCTGGGTGGAAAAACAGAACCAGGAAATAGAAACACTTTATGCCAACGAAGCCTACAGGAAAGAATTTCTTCAAAACCTGGCCCATGAGTTCAAGACCCCCGTCTTTGCCATTCAGGGTTATGTTGAAACCCTGCTTGGCGGCGCGATGGAAGACGAACAGATCAGGAAGAAATTCCTGGAGAATACTTCCCGGAATGTTGATCGTCTTGTAAACCTCGTTAACGACCTGGATGAGATCACCCGCCTGGAGAGCGGCGAGCAGTTGCTGAACAAACAGAACTTTGTGATCCAGGATCAAATTCGGGATGTCTTTGATTCCCTGGGCATCAACGTGCAGCAGAAGAACATGACCGCCACCATCAAGAAAGGCTGCGAGGCGCCAGTAACTGTCTATGCCGACAAGGAGAAAGTGCGGCAGGTACTCACCAACCTGGTAGAAAACGCCGGTAAATATGGCAAGTCGAATGGCGCAATAGTGGCTAGCGTTTACCCCACCGACGGCAGGCATGCACTGATAGAGATCAGCGACGATGGAATTGGCATTGAAGAAGAACATCTCCCGCGGATCTTTGAACGATTTTACAGGACCGATGCGGCCAGGAGTCGCGACAAAGGTGGAACCGGGCTGGGCCTTGCCATCTGTAAACACATTATCGAGGCTCACGGACAGAATATTCATGTCAGAAGCACGACAGACGTTGGCACTACTATTGGATTTACGCTGGCGCTGAGGAAGGAATGAGGGGCCGGGCAAGTCAAAAGTTGAAAATCAAAACTTAAAACTTAACCCGGATCATTTCGCTTTTAACTTTTGGCTTAGTTTCGCATAATGTCCCTGAAGGTAGGTCGTCGAAAAATTTTCAATTTCAGTTTGCTCAGCAGGGTACTTCGATTTGCTGCACCATATAAAAGAAGGTTCATCATTTCGGTGATACTTGCGATTATCCTTGCGCTTTTTTCCCCTGTCAGGCCCTATCTCGTTCAGCTGACCATCAATGATTATGTCAGAAAGGGTGTCTCCGGAACCGAACTGGTGCGTTCGCATATGGGTGAACTGATCATCTGGATCACAATCATCCAGGTTGGTTTGCTGATCATTGAGTCCGCTTTTCGATTTTACTTCTCCTTCCTTACCGCCTGGCTGGGTCAGACCGTAGTCAAAGATCTGAGGGTTAAGGTGTATGAAAAGATACTTCACCTCAATCTCGCACAATTCGACAAGACTCCTATCGGCACGCTAACCACCCGGACGATCAACGACATAGAATCGATCAACGATATTTTTGCAGAAGGGCTGATTCCGATCATCGCCGACCTGCTTTCGATAGTTTGCATACTAGGTTTCATGTTTTATGTTGACTGGCAGCTGACTCTTATCTGCCTGGCGCCCTTTCCTTTCCTGATCGCTGCCACCTGGGTGTTCAAGGAGAGCGTCAACAAGTCATTTATCAGGGTCCGGAATGCTGTTGCCAGTCTCAACGCCTTTGTGCAGGAACACATTACCGGCATGCAGATCGTGCAGTCCTTCGCCGCTGAAGACAAGGAGTCCGGCAAATTCCGGAAGATCAATAAGGAACATCGCAATGCGAATATCAACGCGATTTTCGCCTATTCTATCTTCTTTCCCATCGTGGAAATTGTGCTGGCTGTCGGCACCGGTCTGATGGTCTGGTGGGCCGCCACTCATGCGATGGAGCTGAGGCCGGAGGCGGCAGATGCCCTGATCGGGAAGATGATCGCCTTTTACCTCTGCCTCAACTTACTCTTCCGGCCACTACGGGTAATCGCCGACAAATTCAACGTGCTGCAGATGGGTATGGTGGCCAGTGAACGCGTTTTCAGGGTGCTGGATAATGATGACCTTGCGGCAGATACCGGCCAGTATCGTCCCGAGAAGTTCAGCGGAAAGATCGAATTCAGGAAGGTCTGGTTTGCATATGTTGATGAACGTTATGTACTCAAGGACATTTCATTCGTTGCAAATCCCGGGGAAATCGTAGCGATTGTGGGGCATACGGGCAGCGGAAAAACATCAATCATCAGTCTGTTAAACCGGCTCTACCACATCAGGCGTGGCGATATACTGATCGATGACGTTCCCATTAAGGACTTTGAACTGAATGCGTTGCGGCAGGACATCGGCGTGGTATTACAGGATGTGTTTCTTTTCTCGGGATCGGTGATGGACAATATCACTCTCAGAGATCCTTCTATTTCCAGGGCGCGGGTGGAAGAGGCCGCAAAACTCATCAACGTGCATGATTTCATCATGCGGTTGCCTGGAGGCTACGATTACAATGTGATGGAGAGAGGCAGCACCCTTTCCCTGGGTCAGCGCCAGCTTATCGCCTTCATCCGGGCGCTTCTCTATGATCCTTCAATCCTGATCCTCGATGAGGCCACGTCATCCATCGACACAGAAAGCGAAATGCTGATCCAGGAGGCCATCGAAAAACTCATCAGTGGACGAACGGCGGTTGTCATCGCCCACCGATTGTCGACCATCAGGAAGGCCGACAGGATTATCGTTCTCGATAAGGGGGAGATCAGGGAATCCGGCACCCACGAAGAATTGTTAGCCCTTGGAGGATTTTATTCCCGTTTGCACCTTATGCAGTTCGAAAAAGCAGGCGTGTGAGGGCCAGGAACGGGCCCGCAAGCGGGGACTGATTAAACTTGCACTTTTTTCGTAATTCGTTCGCAAAAAGCGGAATTTAACGGCCCCTTGCTTATCTTTGCGGCAAATTTACAGAAACCTATGATTGGGGGGAGACTTAAATGCTTGCTGGTACTGGTTTTGAGTGTAATTAGCCTGTCATTTTTCAATGTTGCCACAGCACAGGAAAATGATCATAATGAACACCATGAAACGCTACCTGAAGAGGTTCAGAAAGAAGAGAAAGTCTTTGATGCAAACGAGGTTATTTTTGCTCACGTTCTTGATGCTCATGAATTTCACTTTTTGAGTTATAAGGATGCCGAAGGTCAGGAGCACCATGCCACTATTCCGTTACCCGTAATTCTTTATTCCCCGCAAAACGGATGGGCCTTTTTCATGAGCTCTGCTTTTCACCATGGAGAACATGAAGTTGAAGGCTACAAACTGGTAAATAACAAGATTGTCCCGGTGGATCCCTCTGTGAAAGTGTACGACCTCTCCCTGACCAGGAACGTGGTTCAGATGATCATCGCCATGATCCTTCTGGTGGTGATCCTGATCAGCATGGCTGGAAAATATGCCAGGGGGGTCGGCACGAATAAGGCGCCCACTGGACTGCAGAACGCGATTGAGCCGGTGATTACGTTTATCCGCGACGAGGTGGCGAAGCCAAATCTGGGACACGAGTACAAGAAATACCTGCCCTACCTGCTCACGATATTCTTTTTTATTCTGTTAAACACCATTTTCGGACTTATTCCGGGGTCAGCCAACGTAAGCGGAAATATTGCTTTCACGGCAGTACTCGGAGTGATCTCCTTTTTGGTGATCTCCTTTAATGGAACCAGGCATTACTGGGGACATATATTCAATCCTCCGGTTCCGATGGGCATCAAGCCGATCCTGGTGCTGGTGGAAGTGCTGGGTGTTTTCACTAAGCCCTTTGCCCTGATCATACGTCTTTTTGCCAATATGGTGGCCGGACATATCATCATCATCTGCCTGGTCTCGCTGATCTTTATTTTCGGCGGACTTAGCCGCGGCATCGGTTGGAGCTTTTCACCGGTCTCCATCGCATTTTCGGTATTTATTTACCTGATAGAGATCCTGGTTGGTTTTATTCAGGCATTTATCTTCACTAACCTGACCGCAGTTTTTATCGGGCAGGCCATCGAAGACGTACACGACGGTAACGATAAACACCAGATCGGAGCCAATGATCCCGTTATTATTTAATATAATATAAACACACAATTATGGATTTACTGACAGTATTGTTAAGCGAAGTTGCCTGGGCTAACGCAGGTGGCGCCATCGGTGCCGGTCTTGCTGCCATTGGCGCTGGCATCGGTATCGGTCAGATCGGTAAAGGTGCGGTTGAGGCTATCGCCCGCCAGCCAGAAGCGATCAATGACATCCGTGCCAACATGATCCTGACAGCTGCGTTCGTTGAGGGGGTTGCCCTGTTCGCGGTTATCGCAGGTATCCTGGCAATGTTCGTTTAGAACAAACACTAATACTGCATTCAAAGCACAGGGCGGAGAATGCAGTAACTTTTACCTTTCCGCGGATCCGACCAGTCTGCGTAGATTATAGAACCAAGCACAAAACAACGTATGGATTTATTAATTCCCTCCTTTGGGCTGATCATCTGGACCCTTCTGGTCTTCCTGATCGTGCTCTTTATCCTGAAAAAATTTGCATGGAAGCCCATCCTTAATTCGCTTGACCAACGAGAGTCAACGATTGCCGATTCACTGGCAACCGCTGAACGCGTAAAAGCTGAAATGGCCCAGTTCAAAAGTGAAAACGAAGCCCTGATGGTTAAGGCGCGTGAAGAAAGAGGGCAGATGCTGAAGGAAGCCAGGGACACAAAAGACAAGATCATCAATGAAGCCAAAGAAAGGGCAAAAATCGAAGCCGGCAAGATCATCATGGATGCGCAGGCCGCCATCGAGCAACAAAAAATGGCGGCTCTGACCGATGTAAAGAACCAGGTAGGTCAGCTGGTGATCGAAGTATCCCGGAAAGTGCTTCGCCGCGAATTGGGTAACCAAAATGACCAGGAGAGCTTCATCAGGGAACTGACCAATGAAGTGAAACTTAACTAGAATAACCCAAACTCAATATGCTCAATCCACGTTTAGCAGGCAGGTATGCAAAAGCACTTCTCGATCTGGCCATCGAAAAAGAAATGCTGGAAGCAGTATATGAAGACATGTTGTTCCTGCAGGCGATATCCAGAACCAATAAGGATTTTGTAAGCCTGCTGAAGAGTCCGGTGATCAGTTCCGAAAAGAAAGTGGCGATACTTGGCGCAGTGACCGATGGCAGGATAGGGGTACTCTCTCACTCATTTATCAGCCTGCTGATTAAAAAAGGCCGTGAACTAAACCTTCCGGAAATCGCGAACGCGTTCGTGGACCAATACAAAAAGTATAAAAATATTTATACGGTAAAGCTGACAACCGCCCACCCGATTTCTGATTCGCTAAAGCAGGAAATTGTAGATAAGGTGAAAAGTCAAACCGAAATGCAGAATATAGATATCACCACTGAGATCAATGAAGAACTTATCGGGGGCTTTGTACTCCAGGTGGGTACTACCCTGGTAGACGCCAGCATTGCCTATGACCTGAACACCATCAGGAAACAGTTTTTAAATAACGATTTCGTTTACAAGATTAGATAAACACAATATATGGTTGAAATTAAATCAGACGAGATTTCCGCAATACTCCGCCAGCAACTGAGCAACTTCAATGCGAATGCTGACATGGAAGAGGTGGGTTCCGTACTACAGGTCGGAGACGGCATCGCCCGCGTTTACGGACTCAACAACGTGAGCGCCGGGGAACTGGTAGAGTTCGAAACAGGCGTTCAGGCTATCGCCCTTAACCTTGAAGAAGACAACGTGGGCGTGGTACTTATGGGAGAGCCAACGGGTATCAAGGAAGGCTCAAAAGTAAAACGCACAGAAAAGATCGCATCGATCATGGTGGGAGAAGGAATGCTCGGAAGAGTGGTGAATGCGCTCGGACAACCCATCGATGGTAAAGGACCGCTTAAAGGCGAAACCTACGAAATGCCGCTTGAGCGCAAAGCGCCGGGTGTAATTTTCAGAGAACCTGTAAAGGAACCCCTGCAGACCGGAATTAAGGCAATTGACGCCATGATCCCCATCGGCCGGGGACAGCGTGAGCTGATCATCGGTGACCGCCAGACCGGTAAGTCCGCGATTGCGATCGACACCATCATCAACCAGAAAGAATTTTATGCGGCAGGTAAACCTGTGTTTTGCATATATGTCGCAATCGGGCAGAAGGCATCGACGATCGCGGGTGTTATGAAGACTTTGGAGGACAACGGTGCCATGGCTTACTCAGTCATCGTTGCCGCTTCGGCATCCGATCCTGCTCCGCTCCAATTCTATGCACCCTTTTCCGGCGCAGCGATCGGAGAATTCTTCCGCGACACCGGCAGGCCTGCATTGATCATCTTCGATGATCTTTCCAAACAGGCGGTTGCTTATCGGGAAGTGTCGTTGCTCCTCCGCAGACCACCCGGACGCGAAGCATACCCCGGCGACGTATTCTATCTCCACAGCCGTCTGCTGGAACGCGCAGCGAAAGTCATCAACGATGATGGTGTTGCCAGGAACATGAACGACCTGCCGGAGAGCATCAAACATCTTGTGAAAGGAGGTGGTTCACTTACCGCGCTTCCGATCATCGAAACCCAGGCCGGCGACGTGTCTGCTTATATTCCTACTAACGTGATCTCGATCACAGATGGCCAGATATTCCTTGAATCAAACCTGTTCAATGCCGGTATACGCCCAGCCATTAACGTAGGCATCTCCGTTAGCCGTGTGGGTGGAAATGCGCAGATCAAGTCGATGAAGAAAGTTGCTGGTACGCTTAAACTGGACCAGGCACTCTATCGCGAACTGGAAGCGTTTTCCAAATTCGGTGGCGATCTCGATGCTTCCACCAAACTCGTGATCGACAAGGGAGCAAGAAATGTGGAGATACTAAAGCAACCACAATATTCACCTTACAGCGTGGAAAAACAGGTGGCTATCATCTACCTTGGCACACAGGGCCTTTTAAGGCAGGTTGCCGTGAGAAAAGTAAAGGAGTTTGAAGAACAATTTCTAATGGAAATGGAACACAAGCTTCCGGAAGTGCTTGCCGAATTTAAAAAGGGCATTCTTGCCGATGAAAGTCTGAAAAAGATGACAGATCTGGCAAACGGACTGGTGGGCCAATACAAATAATCAAGGTCTCAATCACTTTAAACCGCCCCCTGGGCGGTTTTTTTTGTTTCTAGTAGTTTTACTATTGCATCCCAGTGATTTCTTGACAATCTTTGTTCTGCAAACGCACTCCAATCCTCGGAATCCCTTCGTTTCAGTTTACATCTTTTTAATCCTCTTCCTCCGAAACACTTCTCCATTTTCCTGTGGGCTACCGTTCAGCAGTTTTCCCTGCCTAATCACAAATGTCATGAGAACGTACCCGTTTCAGCTTATTTATAATTCCTGCTTTATTATGTTGCTTTGCCAGTTGGTATTAGTTTCAGCCCGGTTCAACCCCCGCGAGCTGAATGCCAGGAAGGCACCTGTTTCATCAGATTCTTTTTATTCACGTGAACATATAACCGAATTATCAGCGGTTTCCCTGATGCCATTAGTAACCATCAGAAGCCAATCGATTTTTTAAAGGGTACGATCAACAAAACAGCCGGGCTTTTCCAGGCCTGGCATTTTTTTAACCTTTTAATCTGCTAACATGTTTTTTTCAAATTTGATTCACCACCACAGTCTGAATGATTCTGCACTTCCGGTACCAGAAGTCAGATCAAAATTATCCATAGGCCACAGGGTCGCCCGCTCGGTTTGTCAGTTTTTCGGTTTGCCGGTCGGGAGTCATTACAGGAAGAGCCGTATCATTAAACGGACCTCCAAAAGTTTTGACAAATTCATTTTTAAAGGGTACGATCAACAAACGCCGGGCCTTTTCAGGCCTGGCTCTTTTAAAGAGCTGAAGATGCTCTGTAAAAACTGAGGTTTTACACAGATTTTGGAAATGAGGGTGATGTATATTTAGGGCAAATTCACCTCATGGTTATCGATAGTCATGTCCATTTCTGGAAATACAATAAGAAGACTTATCCCTGGATTGACGACAGCATGAAGCTGATCCAGAAAGATCATCTCCCCGGATTATTTGAACTTACACGAAAGAGAAATAATATAGATGGCTGCATAGCCGTTCAGGCCGACCATTCGGAAGTTGAAACCAAATTTCTGGCCGAACTCGCAAAGACCTACTCCTTTATCAGAGGCGTTGTAGGCTGGACCAATTTCAAAGCCCCGGATCTCATCCGCAAACTCGACGAACTTCGTTCATACCCTTCGGTGAAAGGCCTCAGGCATATTGTTCAGTCTGAACCCGATGATTTTTTGTACGATACGGCCTTCAGAAGCGGTATAAGTCAATTGCCTGCTTATGACCTCACCTTCGACCTGCTGATCTTTCCCCGACAACTGAAAGCAGCAACGGACTTTGTTTCCGCCTTCCCCAACCAGGTAATGATCCTCGATCATTGCGCCAAGCCCGTGATCAGGAACGCGGAGATAGATGAATGGTCTGCCGGCATTCGTGACCTGGCATCAAATAAAAATCTGAGCTGCAAGCTTTCCGGTCTTTTGACCGAGGCAAAATGGAATCAATGGAGCCCAGGGGAATTTTATCCTTACCTGGATGTGGTTTTCGATGCTTTTGGAACAGACAGGCTTTTATACGGCAGCGACTGGCCGGTAATGCTGATCTCAGGCATGTATGTTCAATGGAAAAGCCTGCTGGAAAAATATATGGAAAAATTTCTTCCTGAAGAGCGCGAAGCGGTGTTCGGACTGAATGCCGAAAGGATATACAAAATTTGAGTACGGTGCTGCTGATGAAATTTGGGCTGTTGCTGGCAGCACTATCACCAGGCCCGGTTGAGGGATGCGCCCTGATATGACCCGCTGAATTTACCAAACCATCGACCCGATGAAACGGAAATCAGCAGGGCCAGAATGCTCGCATAGCTTCCTGCTCTTTCTATCCATTCGAAAGCAGGGTAGGCCGGATACCAGATCTCGCTGACAATCTTCCAAACCAATAGGATGATCATCAAGGGAGCAAAGGGCCTGATAAGCACAAGAAGAGCAGCCAGCATTTCAAAAATGCCCACAGCCTGCGCAATGGCTATCGGGTTACCGAAGCCCAGCGACTGGTATTGAATTAGTAAACCAGGTTTGCCGGAAAAATTCAGCCAGCCATGACCCAGCAGTAAGAGAAAAACAGTTACCCTGAGACAAAGAACTGCGCGTTGTGCCCTCACCGGGTTAGAAACTATGGGTGGATAAACGGGTGCCATCAGGGATTTCCAGCTGAACCGGGTATTTCCGACGAGTAGCAACAGGGCCAGGGGAGTTCCATAATTTCCGGCCCTTTCGATAAATTCCGCAAATGGTTCGCCCGACAAAGGACGGAGCATGGCCGTGAATAATCCCCAGATGACCAGCCACACAGGGATCAACCTCATGGGATAGATCAATACTATCACACCCAACAATATATCAAACGCGCCAAGGGGTGGCATTAATCGATAGGCCATTTGCTGGTCAATGCCAACTACTCCAAAGTAATTGCACCAAACCGCCTTGGTAATGATCCCAAAGGCCCCATGGCCAATAAAACAGAGGGCAACGGCCATCCGGAGGGGATAATACATTTTTTGTTCAACAGTTCGTTTCATCAGCTGGCTTGCACAAGGCAAAGCTATCAGAATTTGGGCATAAATGAAATTTGAGCTCCCGCCAAGAGACTAAATTTCCATTTTCGACCACGGAAACCAGCATTCCCAGGGCCTCGTCCCGCCTCCATCTTCTTGCTGAAAAACAAAAAAAAGTTTATCTTGGTGGTTGACTAACTGTGAAACAGGCACTTTCCATATTGCTTCTGGCCTTACTTTCCTTTAACTGGTTTGGATACCGGTTAGTATCCGGTTTTTTAGAGAATAAAGCCACCGCATCGCTTCAAAAACAAATTGATCGCTCGGAATATCAAAACGACGAGCTCCTCGAAATCAGGGTTCCACTGAACACACCCTATATGGCAGGAGCCTCTAATCAGTTTGAGCGAATTGATGGCGAAATCCAACTCAGCGGCAAAACCTACAGGTATGTGAAACGGAAAGTGGAGAATGGTGAACTGGTGTTGCTCTGCCTGCCAGACGAAAACAGTTCCAGGTTTCAGCAATCAAGAATGGATTTCTTCAAACTTGTCAATGATCTCGGACATTCCTCCCAGGGAAATAATGAAAAACACGGGAATGTGATCAAGGCCTTTGTTGCCGAATACAGCCCCGAGAAGAACTGCTGGACCCTCACCGGGCCTGGTGTACTCCAACATAATTTCAGCCGAATTCCGGATGCTCAACTGACCTATTCTTACTACGATGTGCTGAAACGCCCTCCGCGCGCCTGATCCTGACACGATCATGTAATCAGTCTTCTCATCTATCTTAATGTGAATTTTCAATGAGGTTAATTGTAACAATCGCCTGCGCCTGCGTGGTCATGGCTTCCTGTAAAAATGGGGATGAATATAAGAAGTACACCAACGATCCGCTTCTGTTTTCCAAAACAGTCAAGAAACTGAACAACATCGTGCTGGAAAACAACTTCCCCCCGATGATCGCCTCCCGGAATTATGTGTATGCAAGTATCGCGGCCTATGAGTGCATCGTTGCCGGGGATAGCAAGTTTATCACACTTTCGGGGCAAATCAAACACATGCCGCCGATGCCAAAACCGCCAGTCGGCAAGCCCGTCGACTTTCATTTTGCCGCTTTGCTTGCATTCACAAAGGTTGGGAACGCCGTGACGTTTCCCGAGGGTAGCATGATGAGCTATTACGATGAACTCATTGAGAAGGCTGATGACGAAGGGATGCCTGAGGACCTGCTGGAAAACAGCAAAGCATTCTCCGACACAATATTCAATGCTGTGATGTCCTGGTCGAAATCAGATAATTATGCCCAGACCCGTTCGGCCAGCAAATACACTGTAAATGACACAGACGGCAGGTGGGTTCCAACGCCACCCATGTATGGTTCGGCAATGGAATCGCACTGGATGGAAGTGCGCACCCTGGTTCTTGATTCGGCGCAGCAATGCAAACCAATTCCGCCACCATTGTACACGATCAAAGACACCACCACCATGTATTATACTTCTCTTATGGAAGTAAGAAAACTTGGCGACTCGCTTACGGACGAACAAAAACATATGGCGGATTTCTGGGACGACAACCCATTTAAAATGAATGTAAGCGGCCATGTGATGTTCGCCACAAAAAAATTCTCTCCCGGCGGCCATTGGATGAACATTGTGGGAATCGCCGCTCAGAAGGCCAACGCCGATTTTAATACTACCGTATATGCATACACGAAAACTTCCATAGCGCTTTTCGATGGCTTTATCAGTTGCTGGGACGAGAAATACAGAAGCAATACGGTAAGACCTGAAACGGTGATAAACAAATACTTCGATCCGGAATGGCGGACTTATATTCAATCGCCACCGTTTCCAGCATATATCAGCGGGCATGCAGTGATCTCTGCTGCAGCGGCTGAAGCGATGACCAATGTTTTCGGCGATAATTTCAATTACAAGGATACATCTGAACTTGAATTCGGAATCGCTCCCCGCTCTTTTACCTCCTTTCATCAGGCCGCCTGGGAAGCGTCGCTTTCAAGAATGTACGGCGGAATTCATTATCGCTTTGACCTTAAAGAAGGCAACAGGATTGGAAAGCAAATAGGCCAGATCGTGAACGACCGACTCCATATGCGGCGGCGGGATAATAATACAACTACTAAAAACTAACACTAACACTAACACCAACTAACTGCAATTATGAAGCCCTTAACTACAATGAAGTTCTGCTTCATCACCATCACGGGCCTGATGATGAGCAATACAACGATGGCCCAGACCGACGTGGATGCGATCATGATGAATAAAAACCTGTTCTGCGCGGGGGTGATGTACAGCCACAGCAGCTGGATAGATTATTGGGAAGGAAACTATAAAAGAGACAACCAGAATCTTGGCCGGGTGTCCACCCAAACCTACAGCATCATGGGCAACTATGGCATCAGCAAAAAACTGAACTTTCTTTTTAATGTGCCTTATGTCCAGACTCACGCCTCCGCCGGAACGCTCCATGGTTTCAAAGGTTTTCAGGATGTGTCGGCAATGCTCAAATGGATGCCGGTGCTTACCCACCTGGGTAAGAAAAGCATTCTTTCCTTTTATGCCATTGGAGGTGTTTCAACACCCATGACGAATTATGTAGCGGACATTCTTCCTTTGGCTATTGGATTACACAGCACGAATGTGGCCATCCGTCCGATGGTCGACTTTCAGCATAGCCATCTGTTTGCAACTGTTTCAGGGGTTTACATGCATAGGAGCAACATCAAAATCGACAGAGACGTGTACTACACCACGGAGATGCATTATACCAACCAGGTTGACCTGCCTGATGTGGCCGGATATAATGTACGCGCGGGATACCGCAGCAACTCCTGGGTAGCCGAAGGATTTGTTGAAAATATGACCACCCTTGGTGGCTTCGACATCCGCAAGAACGACATGCCCTTCCCAAGCAACGAGATGAACGCCACGAATGTTGGTCTCAACATGAAGTATTCCGCTTCGTTCTTAACCGGACTGGAAATCACAGCCGGCGGCAAATACACTGTTGCCGGGCGAAACATGGGCCAGGCCACCACCATCTTTGGGGGACTGTTCTATATATTGAATTTCAATAAAAGAGCAACCAAAAACGCTAACCAGAAACCCGCAGAATTATGAGAAATCTAATTTTTCACATCAGAACGGTTGTCATCGTCCTGGCAGTTCTTGTACTATATTCCTGTAACAAGAACCTGGATGACCGATCCTACAATTATCCATCGCTGCAACCTTCCAGTCTGGACGAAAATGCAGGCAACTGGAAAACCGTGTTACTCTCGTCCCCCGACGAGGTCGCGCTTGACTCCTCTCTTCTGCGCACCGGCCAGGCATATACTGCCGAACTGAATGAAATCAAAGCTTTCCAGCGCAAGCTCTCCGGGGAGGACAAGAATATTATAAAATACTGGAAAGCCGGGGCCGTTCTGAGGTGGAATGAAATCCTCAGAGAGCTGGTAGCCAGACATAATCTGCCCCCATACCAGAATGATGATGGCTCCTATCCCGCACCCAATCAAAACAATCCCTTTGCCTATCCACAGTTCCCATTTTCAAATCCTCCATTTGCCGCAAGGGCCTACGCCTATGTGAGCGCCGCTCAATACGATGCGCTGGTGGCTGCCTGGCATTATAAATGGCTCTACAATCGGCTTGCTCCTTATAAAAATGACTCTTCAATCCAGGCGCTGATGCCAGCCTCCGATCTTCCATCATACCCAAGCGAAGATGCTGTAGTGGCAGGCGCATCGATAGAGGTGATGAAACTCATGTTCCCGACCGAAGTGGCATTCATTGAAGAAAAAGCCGCAGAACATAAACTCGCACGCATTATGGCCGGCGTCAATGTTCGCAGTGAAATCGAAGCAGGAGAGCAACTTGGACGCAGGGTGGCAGAAAAATTCACGGCCCGGGCAAGAACGGACAGGGCAGGAACGGCGGGAGGAAATCCTGCATACTGGAAATCCCTGGAAGATCAAACCATGGCCAAAGGCGAAATCTGCTGGTTTAGTCTTGAGTTTCCTAAGAGACCACCGATGCTGCCTCTCTTCAATAAGGTGAAGTCTTTTCATTTCGACTCTGCTACGCTGGTCTCTTTGAGGCCTGGCGCACCCCCTTTAACTAACAGCGATGATTTCAAAAAAGAAACGGAGGAGGTGCTTTGGTACACCACGCATCCCACCAGGGAAAGGACGGCCATTGTTCATTTCTGGGCTGATGGCGCAGGTACCTCTACACCAACGGGTCACTGGAATACCATCGCCGCCGATGAATTTGTAAAAGAAAATTTCAGCGAAGTACGCTGGGCAAGAAATTTAGCCTTACTCAATCTTTCCCAGATGGACGCGGCCATCATTTGTTGGGATACCAAATACTTTTATTTTAATCAACGCCCCTCACAGGCTAATGAGATGATCAAAACACTGACGGGCATTCCAAATTTCCCCGCATACATATCAGGTCATTCTACTTTTAGCACGGCAGCTGCTGAAGTGCTCGGTCACATTCTTCCCGATCGTGCCCAAAAATTCCAGGATATGGCGCAGGAAGCGACATTGTCGAGGTTGTACGGTGGTATTCACTACCGCAGTGATTGCACAGGGGGGCAGGTCGCCGGAAGTGCAGTTGCGGCATTTTCCGTGGCCCGTGCGCGGCATGACGGTGCGGAATAAAATATAGCAGCATGCCGGGGTATGGCTATCCGAAGGCCGGATCAGTGAACTTTCGCCTCTGGCCTGTTTTTTCGGTGAGCAAAAATAGCGACTACCCTAACTTTGCGACCATGAAACGCTATCGGCTATTAGTTGTAGTTCTGGCAACTATTTTTCTGGATGCCTGCACCACGAATAATATTGATGAAGACCCCCGAATTGGCGATTATTTGAAAGCCGAAGGCCTGACAGGTTGTTTTGGCCTATTCGATAATGGGACGGGGGAGTTCACTATATACAACGTAAAAAAATTCAGGGACAGCGCCTACCTGCCTGCTTCAACTTTCAAAATAGTCAACGCGCTGATCGCAGTTGAGACCGGCAGGGTAAAAGATTCCCTTACGGTGATCAAATGGGATGGGATTAAGAGGAATGTTCCGGAATGGAACCAGGATCTGACCCTTCAACAGGCCATCACTTATTCCGCCGTACCCTGGTTTCAGGAACTCGCGCGCCGGATAGGAAAAGATACCATGCAGCATTTTCTGGACACCCTGGGCTATGCGCGGCGGGTTCGTAAACCCGTGATCGGCAACAATATTGACAGTTTTTGGCTCGACAACACTGTCAAAGTCACTGCGGATGAGCAGCTCGGCCTGGTGAAGAAGCTTTATTTCAGCCAGCTCCCTTTTCAACCCCGGTCGCAACGCATTGTAAAGGATCTCCTGCTCAGGGAGAACAATTCAAACTACAAACTTAGTTACAAGACTGGCGTTGGCCAGGATGATCGTCGCCATACCCTGGGTTGGCTCGTCGGCTGGATCGAAGAAAACCGGCACCCTTATTTTTTTGTGCTTCAGCTGGACTCGCCTGATCCGAAATATGATATGAGCCAGGTGCGGATGAAAATTCTTAAGCATATCCTAAAAGACCACGGTTTTATGGAAGGCAAGCGCTGAAATGCGACATTCGGATGGAAGATGTAAATTTGCAGAATGGCTTTCCAGTACCAGCACCCTCAGTTTTACCTTGCTTTCATTGTGGTGCCTGGTATTGCCGTCCTCTTCTGGTTCCTGATCAAATGGAAGAAAAAGGCCGCTGCCAGGATTGGTGATCAGCGGCTGGTTGGCGAACTCACCGCCTCACATTCCCGGTCCCTGTTTTTTCTTAAGTTTCTTTTCATCCTCATTTCTGTCAGTGCGCTGCTCATGGCCATGATCAATCCGCAGCTGCCCGGCAAGATGGAAAAAGTGGAGAGAAAGGGTGTGGATGTGATGATCGCACTCGACGTCAGCAACAGCATGCTCGCAGAGGACATCAAACCGAACAGGCTGGAAAAGGCCAAGCAGCTGGTGATGCAAATGATGGGCTCACTGGAACAGGACAGGGTGGGCCTCGTTCTCTTCGCCGGAAGGGCGTACATGCAAATGCCACTTACAACTGACCATTCTGCGGCAAGGATGTACATACAAAATGCAGGACCCGGTGTGGTTCCTACCCAGGGTACCATGGTGTCGGAAGCGCTGCGGCTCTGTGCTTCGGGATTCAACAGCAAGGAAAGAAAATACAAATCAATAGTGCTGATCACTGATGGTGAGGACCATGATCCCAGCACCCTCACAGTAGCCCAGGAGCTGGCCACAAATGGTGTGATGGTGAATACAATCGGCATAGGGTCAGGGGAAGGCACGCCGATCCCGGATCCGTCAACAGGCCAGTATAAACAGGATGACGCAGGAAATACGATTATTTCGAAACTGAATGAAGAACAACTCAGGCAGCTCGCATCAGTTACGCAGGGGATCTATGTGGGGCCCGACAGAATAAATGATGCCTCAGCCGAGATCATGAAAAAACTTTCCACTATCCAGGAAACCGCACTGGAGGACTCGGCATTCAAGGATTACATACATTATTTCCCCTGGCTCGCAACGCTCGCATTGCTGTTCATGCTCGCCGAATTCTTTCTGCCTGAAAAAAAATTCAAGACCGCATGAACCATCAGGCAAAAAATATCATTATATGTACACTGATGGTGATGACTGCTTCTGTGGCATTGGGCCAGGGACAGGCTGCATTGAGAAACGCCAACAACCTTTATAAGGCAAGCAAATTCGAGGACGCTTTGCCAGAATATCAGAAAGCCGTTGATGCGGGAATTTCAGATCCTTCGACTTTTTATAATCTTGGCAACGCTTATTTCAAAAATGAGAAATATGATGAGTCGGCTAAAGAATATCACAAGATCATAAGTAAGCCAAATACAAAGTCCCTGCAACAGAAGGCCTGGTACAACACGGGTGTGGTGATGTCGAAACAAAAGAAGCTGGAAGCAAGCATTGAGAATTACAAACAGGCGCTGAGGATGAATGCTACAGACAATGATGCCCGTGCAAATCTTCAGAAGGCGCTTGAAGAACTCAGAAAGAAAACACCGCCCCAGGATCAGAATAAACAGGATCAGGACAATCAGAAAAACAAACAAAAACAACAACAGGATAAACCACAGCAGCCGCCTCCCAGCAAACTCACAAAAAAACAGGTTGAACAACTGCTGAAAGCATTGCAGCAGCGTGAACAGCAGGTGCAACAGAAATTGCAGCAAAACAAGACCAGCGCTGGGGGCAAACCCGACAAGGATTGGTAGATCTATTTAAACAAAAACATTTGTCAGTCACTCAAACAACATATTCCAATAGAATCGACACGCTGGAAGTCAGGGTGGGCGACCTGGTTATTGGCAATCACCACCCGGTAAGGGTGCAGACCATGACGACCACGGACACCATGGACACCATGGGCACCGTGGCGCAGGCTATCCGGTGTATAGAAGCCGGGGCCGAACTGGTGAGGATCACTGCGCCAAGTAAAAGAGAAGCGGAGAACCTCCTGCTAATTAAAAATGAATTGCGCAAAAAGGGTTACCTCACGCCCCTCGTGGCAGACATTCATTTCACTCCCAATGCCGCAGAGATCGCGGCAAGGATCGTGGAGAAGGTGCGCGTGAATCCTGGAAATTATGTTGACAAGAAGAAGTTTGAACACATAGAATATTCCGATGCCGACTATCTTGAAGAGATAGAAAGGATCAGGGAGCGGTTTACTCCGCTTGTAAAGATCTGCCGTGAATATGGCACCGCTATGCGTATTGGTACCAACCATGGATCGCTGAGCGACAGGATCATGAGCCGCTATGGCGACACCGCCATGGGTATGGTGGAAAGTGCCATGGAGTTCCTGCGGATTGCCAGGGACGAAGATTATCACAGCATTATCCTGAGTATGAAATCCAGTAACCCGCTGGTGATGGTTCAGGCTTACCGCCTGCTTGTGCAAACTATGAATAATGAATTCGGGGTGGTCTACCCTCTGCACCTTGGCGTTACAGAGGCCGGTGATGGCGAGGATGGAAGGATCAAATCTGCCATTGGGATTGGTACCCTGATGGAAGAAGGCATTGGCGATACCATAAGAGTGTCGCTCACCGAAGATCCGGAGTTCGAGATACCGGTTTGTACGGACCTTGTGAAACGATATGCCCATCGGAGATTGAACACATCACCTGCAATTGAGTACGCGCAGGATCTTCCCTATTCACCATTCAGTTATTCAAAACGCAGATCGGACCCTGTGGGCAATATCGGAGGAAATCACGTGCCTGTCGTTGTTGCTGATTTTTCGCAACAGGAAGGCGTTGCCGCATCCGACCTTGCAGTTATTGGTTACCGTTATGATTTGGCCACCGACAAGTGGAATATCGGAGATGCGGCGGCTGATTATCTATATACGGGAGCGAAGATCCTGGATTTTGCGCTACCCGGAACCTTGCAGGTGATCTGTGATTTTTCTTCATGGCTGGAAGCACCGGATAAGACAAAGTATCATCCGCTTGTTAAAGCCCGCGATTTGAAAAACGTACCAACCGACGCTGCCTGCTTTCTTCAAATAGACTGCGCGGATAAAAGCGCGGCCGGACTCCTGATAAATGAACTCGTGCAACGACGCCATACAGTAGCCTGCCTGCATTCAACAGGAGATCGTCCCCTCGCCGACCTTCGGGAATTCCTGGTCGCGGCTGCGAAAAGAGGTGTCGCATGCCCGGTGGTGATAAGCATTGAAAGCCATGACACCACGATTGACGAGCAGCTGATCCATTTTTCCGCGGAAGCGGGCGCCTTATTGCTGGATGGTTTTGGCGATGGGATCTGGCTGACCAACGACATATCGGTTATCACTAACCGAAAAGTGAGCGGGCGCATTTATCTGGAGTCGAAGAACAACCATCAGTTCCTGAATAACACTTCTTTTTCGATACTGCAGGCCACGAGAACCAGGATCAGTAAAACAGAATACATATCCTGCCCCTCCTGCGGCCGCACCCTCTTTGAACTGCAGGAAACCACTTCAAGGATAAGAGCGGTGACCAATCACCTCAAGGGTTTGAAGATTGCGATCATGGGATGCATAGTAAACGGCCCCGGGGAAATGGCAGATGCCGATTTTGGTTATGTGGGCAGCGGTCCTGGAAAGATCACTTTGTACAGGGGTAAGGAAGTAGTGAAACGTTCGGTGAATAGTGAGATCGCGGTAGAGGAGCTAATCAGTCTTTTAAAAGAAAGCGGCGCCTGGACAGATCCTGTGGCGTGAATTTCTCCAATTCAATAATCTTTTAGCTCCTTCAGCTGCGCGAGCGCCTTGGCCAGCTGTTCGTCGTTAGGGGCCACGCCGTGCCAGTTGTGGTCGTTTTCCATGAAGTCGACGCCTTTACCCATCACCGTATGCATGATGATCATCACGGGCTGACCCTTGCCCGTCATAGTTTTAGCTTTTTCGAGACCAGCGACAACGGCGTCCATATCGTTGCCCTCCATTTCCATAGTTGCCCAGCCAAAGGCATCAAATTTCTCCCTGAGATTACCCAGTTTCATGACCTTGTCGGTAGGACCATCGATCTGCTGTCCATTGTGGTCAATGGTTGAGATCAGATTGTCGACTTTTTTAGCTCCCGCAAAGAGGGCAGCTTCCCAAATCTGGCCTTCATCCATTTCTCCGTCGCCATGTAGGGAAAATACGAGGTTGGAATCGCCGTTCAGCTTCTTGGCCAGTGCGGCACCAATTGCCACACTCATTCCCTGGCCCAGGGAGCCCGAAGCTACCCTGATGCCCGGCAGGTGCTCGTGGGTGGCCGGATGACCCTGTAAGCGCGAATTGAGCTTCCTGAAGGTGGCTAATTCGCTTATATCAAAATAACCCGAACGCGCAAGTGTAGCGTAAAAAACGGGGGATATATGTCCATTTGACAGGAAAAAAACATCCTCGCCCTTCGCATTCATATTGAAGGCAGGGTCATGTTTCATCACCTTGAAATACAATGCAGTAAAGTATTCCGTACAGCCCAGTGACCCACCAGGATGACCGCTGGCGGCGCCATGTACCATCCGAACGATATCCCGTCGAATCTGGGAAGCGATTGCCTTTAAATCTTGCATTTTCAACAGTTAAGAGCGCAAAACTAGGGAATTCCGGGTTGAATCTCCCAGCCATACAATAATTATTCAATTCATGTGTTTAAACTAATACTCACCCGGAAAGAACGGCTGGAAATAATTGGATTTCCAGAATCCGGGCGGTAATTTGCAAGCAGCCGGTTAGATTCCTTATAACCGTAACAATACGAACACAAATCGACCTGATGTTTGACGTACTCTTATCCCTGGCCTTGTCCTTTACGGTTGCCTATCTTGCCATACCGGCCATCGTTGTCATCGCCGCGAATAAAAAATTGTTCGACCTGCCCGATGAGCGCAAAATTCACCAGGCACATATACCCTCATTGGGTGGCATAGGCATCTTTGGCGGTTTCGTCCTTGCCTCGCTGATTTGTATTCAATTCGCCTCAGCCTCAGAGTTTCAATATTTTTTTGCAGCCGCCAACGTGGTCTTCTTCCTGGGCCTGAAAGATGATATTCTCATCATTTCCCCGATAAAGAAATTCGTTGGTCAGGTGATCGCCGCCGCGCTGATCATACATAAGGGAGGCATACAGATTACGAGTATGCATGGTTTTCTGGGCATAGAAGAGGTACCCGCGATGTTCAGCGTACTGCTCACTTATTTTACGGTCATCGTCGTTATCAATTCATTCAACCTGATCGACGGCATCGACGGTTTAGCTGCTACCCTCGGAACCATCGCCGCCGGATTGTTTGGATTTTATTTTCTGAAAGCGGGCTTCCCGGCTTATTCAATACTCGCTTTCTCCCTCGTAGGCAGCCTGGTGGCCTTCCTTATCTTCAACTATCATCCGGCCAAGATCTTCATGGGTGATTCGGGGTCGATGCTGGTTGGACTCGTCAATGCGATACTGGTCATTAAATTTATCAACGTCAGTCAGGCTGCCACAGCCACACTGCCAGTGGATGCCTCACCCGCAATAGGCTTTATCATTCTGTTGATACCGTTGATGGACACACTCCGGGTGTTTAGCATCCGCATCTTTAAACGCCGTTCACCATTCAGTCCCGACAGGAACCATATTCACCACTTGATGCTCGATAGGGGAATGTCACACAATGCCATCACATTTGCCCTCGCCGGCTCCAGCATGTTGCTTACCACCGCAGCCTATTTCAGCAGGCAAATTGGATGTACCATTCTTGTTTTCGCCGCCATCGCAAGTTTCTCATCCGGAATCGCACTACTCTACTTCACGCGCAGGCCAAGAATCTACGTGGCAAGAAAACTCATCAAAGAAAAACAACTCAGAACAGCCCGCCTCGTACCTCTTGTCAAGGACATCATCCTTGAAAACAAGAACTAAACACAGTTTTGCCTGTTTTTTTAATTGACGTAGGTTTGCACCGGATTAATGCAAACAGCTTATGTCAGAAGAATTGAACCTGATCATTGAGGATTCCAGGGAATCAATGGAAAAAACAATTGATCATCTCCAATCAGAACTCCTTAAAGTAAGAGCCGGAAAGGCAACTCCAAATATTGTTGATGGCATCGTAGTTGACTATTATGGAAATGCTACCCCTATCAGCCAGATAGGGAATGTGTCTGTGGCGGATGCGCGCACCCTCACAATACAGCCATGGGAAAAGAACATGCTTCAGCCCATTGAAAGAGCCATTATCGCAGCGAATATTGGTATCAATCCCCAGAATGACGGCAACATGATAAGGCTTTTTCTTCCCCCTTTGACTGAGGAACGAAGAAAAGAACTTGTGAAAAGAGCACAGGGCGAGGGAGAACAATCCAAAGTTTCTCTGCGAACTATACGAAGAGATGCCATGGAGCAGGTAAAAAAATTACAGAAAAATGGACTGAGTGAAGATCTTTGCAAAGACGCAGAAACGAAGATCCAGGAGCTTACGGACAAGTTTATTGCACAGGTAGAAAAACAGCTGGCGGTTAAAGAAAAAGAAATCATGACAGTTTGATAATAATTTTTTTTAGGATGAGTAGTATTTTTTAACCTTCAATCAACTTCAACATGGGCATCATTTCTGAGTTCAAGCAATTTGCCATCAAAGGAAATGTTATTGATCTCGCGGTGGCCGTTATCATCGGTTCGGCGTTCGGTAAAATTGTGGATTCTCTGATCAAGGATCTGATCATGCCATTGATCGCGGCTCTTATTGGCACACCCGATTTCAGCAATGCCTATTACTCTTTCACTCCAGTGCCGAAAGGGACGCCACTCGCCAAAGCCCAGGAACTCGGCCCCGTATTTGCTTATGGCAACTTCATCACGGTGGCAATTAACTTCCTGCTGATTGCGATCGCCATTTTCATGATGGTGAAATTCATCATCAAACTCAAAAAGAAGACTCCACCACCTACACAAGAAGCCGCGATTTCATCTACCGATAAATTGCTGATTGAAATAAGAGATTCCCTGAGGAAATAACGAGGCATAGTCTTTTATTCAGATTCCACTTAAAATTCATTCGAATGAAGAAATTTTTCTTTCTCGTCATGGTCATGTCTGCCATGCAGGTCACGTATTCCCAGGATAACACTATTAAAGGACTGCAAACTGATGCAGACAAGAAGCTGGAAGAGGACACTACTTTTAACAAGGGATGGAAAAAAGGCGGCTTCTTTACGCTTAATCTGGCGCAGGGTGCCTTGTCTAACTGGCAGGGCGGCGGCGATAAATCCTCCTTCTCCGTGCTCGCCCTCACCAGCCTCTATGCCCGCTTCAAGGAAGGCAGGCACAGGTGGGACAATACGCTCGACCTGGGTTATGGCATTGTGAACACTACGAGCCTTGGCAGCAGAAAAAGCGATGACCGCTTCGACCTGCTTTCTAAATATGGCTACCAGCTGAGTGACAAATGGTTTGCGAGCGGTTTATTCAACTTCCGTACGCAGTTTGCCAAAGGCTATACATATGAGAAGGATGCCGCAGGCATTCAGGTACCAACGCTTACTTCAAATTTGATGGCACCGGGCTATATGCTCATCTCTGCGGGCTTTGATTTCAAACCCTCCCCCTACTTTTCACTATTTCTGTCCCCGCTTACAGAGCGTTTCATCATAGTTGGTGATGATTATCTTTCTTCTATTGGCGCTTTCGGTGTGGATCCCGGGAAACATGTGAAAAATGAACTGGGTGCCTTTATCAGCGCCGAATTCAACAAGGAGATTCTCACCAACGTAACTTATAAGGCGAGGTTTGATGCCTTTTCCAATTACAAGTCTAAGCCGGGAAATATTGACATCTTTTGGACAAACCTGCTGGCAATGAAAGTTAATAAATATCTTTCAGCCAATATCGCCCTCGACTTCTTGTATGATGATGATGCCATCGCCCGTACACAGATCAGGGAGTTGCTGGGGATAGGATTTTCGGCAACCTTTTAAAAAGTTCTATTGAGCCAGCAGTCATACCAGATCAGGCTTCCACAGTTTGAAGGTCCCTTCGACCTGCTCCTTTTCTTTATTGAAAGGGATGAACTCGATATTTATAACATACCCATCACCAAGATCATAAATGATTTTCTTGATTTCATCCACAAACAGGAGAAGCTGAACATTGAATTGTCCAGTGAATTCATCCTGTTGGTTTCAACCCTGATGAGGATCAAAGCCAAGATGTTGTTGCCAAGAAAGGAAATCGATGCCCAGGGCAACGAGATCGACCCTCGCCAGGAATTGATTGACAAGATCCTCGAATACCGGCGCTTTAAGGAAGCCGCCGGAACGCTGGCCGAACTCGAAGCCACCCGCATGCTGATGATCAGGAGGGGAAATGTTCAGAAAGAACTATCGCAAATTGGTGATGAAAGCGGCGAGGGTACCGAAATACAGGCCATCACCCTGTTCAAGCTGATGAAGTCGTTCGAGAAGGTAATGAAGCGACTCGAGGAGCGAAACAACAAACCTGTTCACACCGTTGTCAGGTATAACTATACCATGGAAGCCAGTCGTGAACAGATGCTTACGGTGGCCAGAAAAGAAAAGGTGCTTTCTTTTGAAAGTATTTTTGACAACTGTTCAGAACGTCTCGAAGCAATATTCACATTTCTCTCGCTGCTTGAACTCATCCAGGGAAAATACCTCACTATAAGTCTCGGGGAAGGGAAAAATAATTTCATCATCGAATGGAATGATGAAAGACAAGAGGAAATCGAGGTTGAATTTGAATAACCCGTTGGAAAAATTACTGAAGCAGATGACCGGTTGTGATTTTCTCACCCATCATCATTTTTACTGTGTCGGTGATACCCGCTGCATCGAAGCCACATTCTTTATGTAACTCCTTCAGCGTTCCATGTTCCACGATCCGGTCGGGAATGCCGAGGATCTTCACTTTAGCGGAATAGCCGTGCTCGGCCATGAATTCCAACACAGCGGAGCCGAATCCACCACGGATTGTGCCGTCTTCGATCGTAACCACTTTATTATAACGGGCGAACACTTCGTGTAATAACTGCTCATCAAGCGGTTTTGCAAAACGCATGTCATAATGCGCCGGGTCGATGCCCAGTGTTCTAAGTTCCCTTATGGCTATTGCGGCGAAATTTCCCGGATGACCAAAAGAAAGGATAGCTATTTCCTTACCATCTTTTAGTTTCCTGCCTTTGCCAATAGTGATTTCCTCCATTGGTGTCTTCCATTCAGGCATAACGCCCTGACCGCGGGGGTACCTGATCACAAACGGAAGGGTTGTTGAATTTAGCTGCGCCGTGAACATGAGGTTGCGTAGTTCGGCTTCATTCATGGGTGCAGAAATGATCATATTGGGAATGCAGCGCATATAGGCGATGTCATAGGCACCATGGTGGGTGGGACCATCTTCGCCAACAAGACCTGCCCTGTCCAGGCAGAAGATGACAGGCAATTTCTGGACGGCCACATCGTGTACTGCCTGGTCGAATGAACGTTGCATAAAGGTTGAATAGATGTTGCAGAACACCTTCATCCCCTGGGTGGCCATCCCTGCGCTGAGGGTAACTGCATGCTGTTCACAGATGCCAACGTCGAAGGCACGTTCGGGCATCTGCTCCATCATAAATTTTAAAGACGAGCCCGATGGCATGGCAGGAGTGATGGCGAAAATTTTGGAGTTCTTTTCTGCCAGCTCGATTATGGTCTGCCCGAAAACGTCCTGGTATTTTGGCGCCTGTGGCAGTTCGTATTTTTTTGTGTAGATCTCACCCGTAATTTTATCAAACTGACCCGGTGCGTGCCAGACGGTCTGGTCTTTCTCGGCGAGCGCATAACCTTTGCCCTTGACGGTGATAATATGCAGCAACTTAGGTCCGGGTATGTCCCTGAGGTCCCTCAACGTATCCACCAGCTTGGTGATGTTGTGTCCGTCGATTGGTCCAAAATACCTCAGCTTGAGCGATTCAAAAAGGTTGGAACTCTTGGAGATAAAGCCCTTTACACTGTGTTCCAGTTTGCTGGCCATTTCCCGGGTGAAGTTGGCTCCTATGGGAAGTTTCCCCAGTATTTTCCAGATGTCGTCCTTCACCTTATTGTAAGTAGGCGAGGTGGTGATGTCGGTGAGGTATTCCTTGAGCGCTCCCACATTCGGGTCGATGCTCATGCAATTGTCGTTAAGAATGATGAGCATGTCGGTGTCGGCGACGCCGGCATGGTTCATTGCCTCAAAGGCCTGCCCTGCTGTCAGTGCGCCGTCGCCAATGATGGCCACTGACCTGCGGGTTTCGCCCTTGTATCTAGCCGCCATGGCCATGCCAAGAGCAGCTGAAATTGAAGTGGAGGAATGCCCGACACCGAAAGTGTCGTAGTTACTTTCGCTTCTTTTTGGAAAACCGCTCAAACCCCCGTACTTACGGTTGGAGAGAAAGCTTTCCCGGCGTCCGGTGAGAATTTTGTGTCCATAGGCCTGATGGCCAACATCCCAAACCAGCTGATCTTCGGGTGTGTTGAATACGTAATGGAGCGCAATGGTAAGTTCAACAACACCCAGGCTGGCACCGAAATGGCCTCCGTGCACGCTCACTACGTCGATAATGTACTGGCGCAACTCGTCCGCTAGCTGCTGTAGCTGATCACGGTCAAGTTCTCTGAGATCAACGGGAGAATTGATCTGTTTCAACATAGGCCCCGGACTGATCTCCATTAGGTTGATTTAGGCTTCAAATTTACTAATTTCCCGTAACCGGCGGGCGATCTATTGTGCCACATATCCCAATTAAACACTTCAGGTGGCCCAAAAGTTTACATTTGATCTGGACTATATATGCAATTTCTTAAAAAAATACCGGGTTACTGGATGTGCCAGATGGCAGGATGGGGTCTGGTCGGCATTTACCTCCTGTTTACCGGTTTCAATTACCTGGACGTCACCTACACCTGGCCGTTTAAGGTCATGATCCAGATTTTCGTAGGTGTTTTGGTCACTCACCTGCTTAGGCTGGTGATCAAAAAGAACAACTGGCTGCTGCTGCCTGTCGAGAAGAGCGTTGCCATTCTTGCTCTGGCGAGTATTCTTACCACCATCGTGTACAGCCTGATGATTATGGGCATAAACCAGATGCTTGGCTTTGACCTGAACAGGCGCCATCTCGACTTTCTTACCCGCCTGCTGAGCAATATCCTAAACCACACGATGCTGATCGTCCCCTGGGTATTCTTCTATTATTTTTATCATTACATCGAAAAAAGTTCAAGACAGCAGATGGACACGCTGAAGCTGGAATCCCTCGTAAAGGAACTTGAACTAAAGACCATCAAGTCCCATATTAACCCGCATTTCATCTTCAATGCGCTCAATAGCATCCGGGCTCTGATCGATGAAAATCCCGCAAGGGCAAGAAGCGCGGTCACCCACCTGGGCAACATCCTCAGGAGCAGCATGCAATCTGAAAGCCTCGCAACGGTGCCATTTGAGAAGGAATTAAATATTGTGAAAGATTATCTTGCACTTGAGCACATCCGTTTCGAGGAACGGCTGACCGTAGAATATCACATCGATGAGGACACGCTTTCGCAGCCCGTGCCACCAATGATGCTGCAAACTCTCGCGGAGAATGCAATCAAACATGGCATCGGAAGGATTGTTGACGGTGGAATGGTTAAGGTCATTTCGAGATTCAATGGCAAAAACCTGGAACTGACTGTCCAGAATACAGGCAAGCTGAATGGCCACGCTAACTCTCCCGGATTCGGATTGTCGAGCACCTATTCCCGATTAAATCTCCTTTTTGGCGATAAGGCTAACTTCGAGATCAGTGAGAATGGCGGGTTGGTTGAAGCAAAAATTATCATTCCCCGAAATTAAATTCCGACCGATGATCAGGACAATTATTATTGATGACGAAAGACTTGCCCGCAGTGAGTTGAAAAAATTACTCGCGGACTTTCCGGAAATAGAAGTAGTGGCTGAAGCTGCCAACGCCGGTGAAGGACTGGAAAAGATCGACGCAATGAAACCCGGACTGATTTTTCTCGATATCCAGTTGCCGGGAAAAACAGGGTTTGAGATGCTCGCCGAAATGGACACGATTCCGAATGTGATCTTCACAACAGCCTACGACGAATATGCCCTAAAGGCATTTGAGGTGAATGCCCTCGACTACCTGCTCAAGCCAATCGAACCGCGCCGCCTTTCCGACGCCATCCATAAGATCAACCACGAAGACAGAGACAACCATATTGACGAAGTTCCTTCCGCCAACCGTTCCATTCTCAATGAAACAGACCAGGTATTTGTAAAGGATGGTGAGCGTTGCTGGTTCGTGCGACTAGCCGACATTCGACTGTTCGAAAGCGTTGGAAATTATGCGAAAGTATATTTCGGCAATAACAAACCCCTGATTCTTAAATCCCTGAACGCGCTGGAAGAGAGGCTGGATGAAAAAGTATTTTTCAGGGCTAACCGAAAACACATCATTAATCTCCGGCTGATCGAAAAAGTGGAACCATACTTCAATGGCGGGCTGATACTGGAAATGAAGGGCGGCGAAAAAATTGAAGTGAGCAGGCGGCAAACGGTGAAGTTTAAGGAAATGATGAGTCTCTGATCAGGAGAACCTCGCCATTACTATGTCCATTTCTTTACCGATCTCTTTATTGCACAGGTTTCCTATGCTGCCTTCGTGGGTATGATTGAGTCCCTTTGAAAAATCGAAGGCAAACTGCCCTTTTTCAATTTGATCCCCGACCGTTTTGTAGGCTTCCCGAAACGGTATGCCCTGGTTTACCAGATTATTCACTGCTTCCACGCTGAACAGGAATTTATATTTCGGGTCGTCGAGTATTCCCTCTTTTACTGTTAAGTTCGAAAGCATCAACTTTGTCATCTCCAGGCAGGAATTCAGTTCGGCAAATGCCGGAAAAAGGATCTCCTTAGTGAGCTGCAGATCGCGGTGATATCCTGAAGGTAGATTGTTCAGCAACAGGGTGAGCTCATTGGGAACTGCCTGGATCCTGTTGCAATGCGCCCTTACCAGTTCAAACACGTCAGGATTTTTTTTGTGCGGCATGATGCTGCTACCGGTTGTCAGTTCGGGTGGAAAAGAAATGAAACCAAAATTTTGGTTGAGATACAGGCAACAATCCATTGCCAGTTTGCTCAGCGTGCCCGCTACTGAGGAGAGTGCCTGGGCCACAATCTTCTCGGTTTTCCCACGGCTCATCTGCGCATACACCGAATTGTGATTCATGGTACGGAATCCAAGTAGTTTTGTGGTCAGTGACCGGTCCAGCGGAAAAGAAGAACCATACCCTGCGCCACTGCCCAGTGGATTTTTGTTTGTCACCTGGAAGGCAGCTGCCATCATTTCCAGGTCATCGATCAGGCTTTCCGCATATGCACCAAGCCAAAGGCCGGCAGATGAGGGCATGGCGATTTGAAGATGCGTATAACCAGGAAGGAGGACGTCTTTGTATTTTTCGCTCTGAGCGATCAGCAGATCAAAAAGAGTTTTGATCTTGTCTTTTACTGTTAATAATTCGGCTCGTATATACAATTTGATGTCCACAGCCACCTGGTCGTTTCTGCTCCTGCCGCTATGAATTTTTTTACCTGCATCACCGATCCTGCGGGTAAGCATGAGCTCGATCTGTGAATGAATGTCCTCAATGCCCTCATCGATGGTAAAATCTCCAGCACTGATCTCGGTCAGAATATTTTTGAGTTCGGCTACTGCGCTGTCTGCTTCCGGCGCGGGCATGAGCCCAACAGCCTTGAGCATGGTGACGTGTGCAATGGTGCCGGTTACATCATGTTCAGCGAGCAGAAGGTCAAATTCCTTGTCGCGTCCGACGGTGAAGTTTTCAATCTGTCCTGAACTGACCGTGTTGTCTTTACTCCATAGTTTCATGAAGGGGAAAGTTAAGGGTTAATGAAGGACATTTTCAAGCAATTGAATGTAGATACCCAGTCCATTCCTGATCTCTTCAACAAAAATGTACTCATCAGCGGTATGGCTTCTGGCCGAATCACCAGGGCCAATCTTGAGTGCCGGGAAGGGCATCAGTGCCTTGTCGGAAGTGGTGGGCGAGCCGTAATACGTGCGTCCCAACCTTATGCCTGCCTGCACCAATTCATGGCTTTCCGGGATCATCGAAGACCTCATTCTCAGGCTTCTTGGCGTGATATCCGCTTTCACATTCTTTCTTATTTCCAGCAAGATATCTTCAAAGCTGTAAAGTTCGTTGACCCGCACATCCGCCACAAAACTGCACTGCGGGGGTACTACGTTGTGGGCCTTGTTTTCGGTTTGAATAACTGTGACAGTCATTTTCACTGGCCCCAGCAGATCAGAAACCTTTGGGAAGCGGAAGCTGCTGAACCATTCCACGTCTTTCAAGGCCATGTAGATCGCATTCACTCCTTCATTCCGGGCCGCATGCCCAGCCTGGCCCGTCACCATGCAATCCAATACCAGCAAGCCTTTCTCGGCGATGGCCATCTGCATCTGGGTCGGTTCTCCCACGATGCCAAATGCGATGTTTTTCAATTCGGGAAGTATAAGTTCTATGCCCTCCTTTCCGGAGATCTCCTCCTCGGCCGAAGCGGCGATGGCAACATTGTAACTCAGATCCCGTTGTTCATAATAATAAAGAAATGTGCCGATGAGCGCCACCAGCGCACCACCCGCGTCATTGCTTCCGAGTCCGTACAATTTTCCGTCTTTTTCCAGGGGTACAAATGGATCAAGGGTATAGCCCTTGTTCGGACGAACGGTGTCGTGATGGGAGTTTAACAACACCGTGGGCCTGGAGGGATCATAATATTTGTTCAGCGCAAAAACATTATTTCCGATGCGCGTATGCTCTATTCCCCGCAATCCCAAAAAACGGCAGAGGATGCCCGCGGTCTGGTCCTCCTCCTTACTGAATGAGGGTGTACTGATCAGTTCCTTCAGCAGATCGATGACCTCAGTCTGCAGTCTTGTTATCAGCGAATCATTCATCAAAATTAATTTAATACACTTAAGCTTTGCCGTTAGTAATCGTGGTTCCGGCTTTCCCACCTGTCAGCAATCCGATCTCTTCGGCCCTCCCGATAAGCACATTTCTCACCCCTTTGTTGATTGCGGCAAAGGCATTGTCGAGCTTGGGGATCATTCCGGCAAATATTTTGTTGTCCTTTTTCAGTTCTTCATAGTACCCAGGTGATAAGGAAGCAATCACTGTATTGTCGTCCTCTGTGTCAAGCAATACACCCGCTTTTTCAAAACCAAAAACCAGTTGAACCTCAAACAGGCTGCTTAGCCCGGTGGCAAGTTCCTGCGCGATGGTGTCGGCGTTTGTGTTCAGCAGTTGTCCTTTGCCATCGTGGGTGATGGGGGCGAAGACGAGCGCATCATGATTGTCCAGGAGCCGCGCAAGACCCGCCGCATTGACCCTGTCGATGTCTCCCGCAAAACCAAAGTCAACGGCGCCCCTGATCCTTTTATGGGCGGTGATGGCATCGCCATCGGCGCCGCACAGGCCCATTGCATTACACCTGGCGGATTGCAATGCGGCCACTATGTTTTTGTTAATATAGCCCGCATAAACCATCGTAACAATCTTCAGGGTTTCTGCGTCGGTGATCCTTCGGCCGTCGACGAGCTCCTGTTCAACACCAAGGTCATTCGCCAGTCGGGTGGCCAGTTTGCCGCCACCATGCACCAGGATCTTTTTCCCGGGAATCGCGGCAAAAGCAATCAGAAATGCTGCGAGTTTAGATTCATCATCGATGATGTTACCTCCTACCTTGATGACGAAGAGCTTGCTCATCTGGAGTAGTTGGTATTGAGTATTTCAGCCAGCACGGCCTGAGCCGCCCAGACCCTGTTGGAGGCCTGCAGCGTGACCAGGCTGTCGGCTCCGTCAAGTATTTCATCGCTGAGTTCCACATTTCTCCTGACAGGCAGACAGTGCATCACTTTCGCCCGATTTGTCGCGGCGAGCCGGGAGTTGGTGAGCATCCATGCCGGATCGTTGCTGTAGATCCTTCCATAATCTTCATAGGTGCTCCAGTTCTTAACGTATACAAAATCGGCATTTTTGAGCGCTGCGGCCTGATCATGAGTGATGGTTGCGCCGCTGGTGAAACGAGGATCCAGTTCGTAGTCTTCCGGATGTGTGATCACAAAATCCGCCTTACCCCAGGCATTTATCCACTGTGCGAAACTGTTTGCCACACATTGAGGGAGCGGCTTGACATGCGGTGCCCAGGTGAGTACGATTCGTGGTTTGGTAATACCAGCTTTTTCTTTCAACTGCTCGGTGATAGTCAGCACATCGGTGAGGCTTTGCAGAGGATGCAGGGTTGCGCTTTCAAGACTCACCACAGGAACACCGGCGTAGCGGATGAATTGCTGCATATGCAGTTCACTATAATCGTCTTCTTTATTTTTCAGTGAAGGAAAGGTGCGCACACAAAGTATATCGAAATACTTTCCAAGGATCGGGGCCGCTTCTTTCACGTGTTCGACCGTGGTGCCGCTCATAATCGCTTCTTCTTCGAACTCAAGCGCCCAGCCATCTTGTGTTACATTGAATACAATGGCTTCCAACCCCAGGTTCTGCGCAGCTATTTGTGTGCTCAGCCGGGTTCGCATGCTCGGATTGAGAAACAGCAAACCGATCCTTTTGTTTTTCCCAAGCTCTTTGTGCATCAGGGGATCAGCTTTATAGGCCAGGGCCTGCTTTACGAGCCTGTCAATGTCGTCAACATCCTGAACAGAAATGAAGTGCTTCATGTGCTATCTTTCTTTTAAGCTATTGGCCGCAAATTACCCATTGACAATCACACCAACTTCTTCTTCTACGGCTTCCAGGAACTGATCGGCATCTTTTTTTCTCAGCGCGAGTGAAGGGAGCAAACGGATTGTATTGGGTTTGGCTTCTCCTGTGAAGATCTGGTGTTTCCAAAGCAGGTTGCTGCGCAGATCCTTCAGTTCGGGGGGAACGTCAAACCCAATCATCAACCCGCGACCTCTTACATTTTGCAGTTGGGTGATATTGTTGAGTTTGTGTAATAGATATTCGCCAACCTGCGCGGCGTTTTCGAGCAGGGATTCCTGTTCGATAACCTCAAGTACTGAAAGGGCGGCGGCGCATGCGAGATGGTTGCCTCCGAAGGTAGTGCCCAGCAGGCCATGCTTAGCATGAAATTTTGGTGCGATGATGATACCCGCAACCGGGAAACCATTGCCCATCCCCTTGGCCATCGAGTATATGTCGGCGTTAATATCCGCATAGTCGTGTGAGAAAAATTTCCCTGTCCTTCCATAACCACATTGAACACTGTCAGCGATAAAGACGGTATCGTGCTCGTCGCAGCATTTTCTGATCGCCTGCAGGAATACTGCGGTGGCCACATTGATTCCACCAACCCCCTGGATGCCTTCAACGATCACTGCGGCTATTTCATTTCCCATCTCGCGGAATGTGACTTCCAGTTGTTCAACATCGTTGAATGGCAGAAAAAGCACATTGTCGGTTTCATTCACTGGGGCGATAATGGCCGGATTATCGGTGGCAGCCACAGCGAGTGAAGTTCTTCCGTGAAATGACTTGCTAAACGCGATGATCTTTTTGCGTCCATTATAAAACGAAGCGAGCTTAAGGGCATTCTCATTGGCCTCGGCGCCGGAATTACAAAGAAAAAGCTGATAGTCGGTCTTTCCACTGATCTGTCCAAGTTTAGTGGCCAGTTCCTGCTGGAGCGGAATCTTCACTGAGTTGGAATAGAAACCGACCTGGTTGAGTTGTGTGGTAAGTCGTTCAACATAGTGCGGGTGAGTATGACCGATAGAAATGACCGCGTGGCCTCCATAAAGATCGAGATATTGCTGCCCCTGTTCGTCCCACACATAGGATCCTCTGCCTTTGGTAATGGTGATGTTATTGAGTGGATAAACGTCGAAAAGATTCATGATTGATCGGTTTGGTATTAAAAAGCGTTGGCCTTCAGTTTCAGGCCCGCGGTTTCTTCCAGGCCAAGCATCAGGTTCATATTCTGCACCGCCTGTCCGGAAGCTCCTTTGAGGAGGTTGTCGAGAATGGAATGGACGACCAGTCTGGTTCCCACCTTTTCCGGCTGGATCAGGCATTTATTGGTGTTGACCACCTGTTTTAGAAAAATCGGCGTTGCGCTGATGTGCACGAATGGGTGATCATGGAAATACTCATTGTACAAACTGTTTATTTCTTCAGCCGAAAGGTCAGTTCGCAACTGCGAGCTGATGAATATGCCGCGGGTGAAATCTCCACGCCAGGGCACGAAACTCAGGGGCAGTTCCTTGTCGGAAAAGCCCGGCTGCAGGCTGTCGAGGGTTTGCTGAATTTCATGAAGGTGTTGATGTGTCAGGGTTTTATAAGCCTGTATATTGTTCGACCTCCAGGAGAAATGCGAAGAGGCGGAAAACGACTGTCCGGCACCGGTAGAACCGGTAATACCCGTTGAGTACACTTCGGTAAGCAGCCCTGCCTTGGCCAGTGGAAGCAGTCCAAGTTCTATGGAACTGGCGAAGCAACCCGGGTTGGCAATGTTTCGCGCCTTGCGGATCTGTTCCCTATTAAGTTCGGGAAGGCCATACACAAATTCCCTTCCATGGAAAGCGGAATTCTTCTTTAGTCTGAAATCCTGTGAAAGATCTATGATCCGGATTCTCTGGTCGAAAGACTGCTGATCGAGCAGTTTCTTTGCTTCGCCGTGACCCACACAAAGAAACAGAACATCTATATCCTGAATGAATTCGCCCGTAAACTTCAGCTCTGTTTCCCCGGCGAGGTCGCCATGAACTGAACTGACCAGATTTCCGCTGTTGCTGTTGCTGTGCGCAAAACTGATCTCCACCTGTGGGTGGTTGATCAGAATCCTTATCAGTTCCCCGCCTGTATAGCCAGCTGCACCTGCGATACCTACCCTAAACCTTGCCATTAGCGCTTTCTTTTACCTGGTGATAGATCATGGTCTGATTTCCAAATATCTTACTGAAGCCTCGAACATCCTCGCCCGACCAGCCTGTATTCATCTCACCATATTTTCCAAACCTGCTGTTCATGAGGTCGAATGACGACTCTATGCCCGTAATTGTGAACCGGTAAGGCATAAGCTGAACAAAAACATCACCGGTGACGTTTCTCTGCGAAGCTTCGAGGTAGGCTTCTATGTCGCGCATTACCGGATCCAGGATCTGTCCCTCGTGCAGCCAGTTGCCATAGAACTGCGATAACTGGTCTTTCCAGCTAAGTTGCCATTTGGTAAGGACATGTTTTTCCAGCGCATGGTGCGCCTTTATTATTACCATTGGGGCTGCTGCTTCAAATCCCACTCTTCCTTTTATGCCAATTATGGTATCACCCACATGAATATCCCTGCCGATCGCATAGGCCCCGGCGATAGACTGCAGATTTTGTATGGCTTCTACCGGATGATGGAAGCTGTGGTTGTTAATTTTTTTCAGTTCGCCATGTACAAAAGAAAGTTTTACTTCTTCTGTGCCATTGTTCGTAAGCTGTGTGGGCCATGCTTCTTCAGGTAGCATGCCTCTTGATGAAAGCGTTTCTTTACCTCCAACACTTGTACCCCAAAGCCCTTTATTGATAGAATACATGGCTTTGGAGAAGTTCATCCTCACATCCTTTTTCTTCAGGTAATCGATCTCCTGCTCGCGGCTGAGCTGCAGGTCGCGGATAGGTGTGAGTATGGTAATGCCGGGGATCATGATATTGAATATCATGTCAAATCTTACCTGGTCGTTTCCCGCGCCGGTGCTGCCATGAGCGACCGCTGCGGCGTTGAGTTCCTTCACGTGATCGGCGATGTGAAGGGCCTGGCTGAGTCTTTCGGCGCTTACGCTTAACGGATAGGTATTGTTCTTCAATACATTTCCGAAAATGAGGTACTTGATGATTGAATCGTAATACGTGCCTACTGCATTGACGGTTACATGGCTTTTCACGCCGAGTGAATAAGCATGCTCTTCGATCTGTTTGATTTCGGCATTGCTGAATCCACCGGTGTTGACTGTGATGCTGTGCACTTCAAGTCCCAGGTCGTCGTGGAGATATTTTACACAATAGGAAGTGTCGAGGCCACCGCTGAACCCTAAGACAACTTTATTTGCGGACATGCTGTAAATTTTCTTATGAGAAATACTGGAACACTACAATTGAAAAAAGGCCTGAAGTAAGGACTTGCCCTTAGCCTTTATCGGCTGGGCGCTTTTCTTGAGAAAAGGCTTGAGCAGTGTCCATTGTTTGATACGCATAAAGCGTTCGTACAATTTTGAATGCTGCTGGAAGTCCTCGCTGGTTTCCGCGGGTTCGAAATGATCCTTGGGATCATAGAGCATGCCGGTGCACAGGCAGTTCTTGCGGTCCTTGGAGGTAAGTATGTCGTAGTTGACGCAGCTTTTGCAACCATTCCAGAATGCATCATCCTGGGTCAGTTCGGAGTAGGTAACCGGTTCGTAGCCAAGCTCGGAATTTATTTTCATTACTGCCAGTCCGGTAGTAAGCCCGAAGATCTTGGCTTCAGGATATTTTTTTCTGCTGAGCCCGAAGATCTTTTTCTTGATCTGTTTGGCGAGGCCGCCTTTTCTAAACGCAGGTGCCACAATGAGTCCCGAATTGGCCACATAGTCGGCATTGCTCCAGGTTTCGATGTAGCAGAACCCCGCCCATATACCATCCTTGTTAAATGCGATGACCGCCTTGCCTTCACGCATCTTCTCTTTGATATAATCGGGACTTCTCCTGGCGATGCCCGTTCCGCGGGCTTTGGCAGAAGAAGCCATTTCCTCACAGATGATCTCTGCAAAACCTTCATGCGTTTGATCCGCTATAATAATTTGAAATTCCTGGTCCTGATTCATTGTGTAAAGCTGAAATATTAAATGATCGCCATCCGCTGCCTAATTTGAGCAGAGAAGGAAATGGCACGACTGTCACTGCTGGGGAGGTATCAACGTCGTACCCTAACGGGGACCGGGCGAAAAAAAACTGCACAGGACTGTACAGGGAAAACCCTAAGCATGCAGGTAGCCTGATCAGCTACAGCGATGATATTTTCAGGTTTTTTTTGCATTTCACAAATGGCTATTGCTTGAGTAAAACGTTTAGCCACACAAAGTAAGTATATTTTTCAGTAAGGTTTTGTGAATTTTTTTAAAAAACGGGCACCCCATGTACGGAGGCGCTCATTTCGCGGATCAGCGAGGGGTCTTTTTCAATCGCGGTGCCAACCATGATGAGATCAGCCCCCGCACGGCAATTGAGATAGGCCAACTCGGGGGAGCTTATTCCTCCTCCTACGATCAGCGGCACCTGGACACGCGCAGCAACTGCGGAAATCATCGACTGGCTGACGGGCCTTCTGGCCCCGCTTCCCGCATCCATATAGAGCAGGCTGAGCCCTAACATTTCACCAGCCATCGCTGTGCAGAGGGCAATCTCATTTTTGTCTGCGGGTATAGGCTGGGCATTGCTGATGTAAGAAACAGTGGTCGGCGCACCGCCGTCGATTACCATATAACCAGTTGACATGATTTCAATACCACTTTGCCGGACTGCCGGCGCTGAGATCACGTGCTGTCCGATCAACAGGTCGGCATTTCGTCCCGAGATGAGTGACAGATAAAGCAGGGCATCGGCATACTGCGAGATCTGCGTGGGACTTCCCGGGAATAATATCACGGGAATGTCACAGTGCTTCTTTATACGGATAACGACTTCATCGAGCTGATTGCTGATTACCAGGCTGCCGCCGACGAATAGATAGTCGACTTTTGCATCCACCGCCATCGTCGTAATGTAATCAACATCAGATAGTTTAACCTTATCCGGATCTATGAGTACAGCAAAGGATTTTTTGGATGATCTTTTTCTGGCCAGTATGGATTGATAGACGCTATTCGTCATGTAAACACGGTTGGTGAACGCTGTTGATAGCTGCAAAAATGCAGAAAGTTTTCCAGACTGGGTAAACACAAAACGGCTGCCGGCCGAGAGCGATCATTCAATTGCAAAGCCCGCCACCATGACAGATTTTACAGCTTTGGCCACATTTTTGTATTTATACTAAGGGTTATTACCAGGTCGGTTGCTTTTCCACAAGCTGTTGATATTTAACCGTTGAAAAATCCCGTACACAAGAATATTTTCGTCGTCGCACTATTTCCCGAATTTGTGCTACCCCTAACAATACGCCCCTCATAATAATTAAAAGGTCTGACTATGAAAATCAATGAAAACACCCCGAAAGGATTGCCATTCTCCCGCAGATTTACAAAAGATGATATTCCTGTATTCGATCAGTTTAATTATGATTTCAGGACCTCAGTGATCCGTAATCCTTCCGGAGAGATTGTATTTGAGATGAACAATGTGGAGGTGCCTTCTCACTGGAGCCAGATCGCCACTGATATCCTTGCCCAGAAGTATTTCCGGAAGGCAGGAGTACCTCAGCCTGATGGAAAAACCGGACGCGAAAGTTCTGTTAAGCAGGTGGCACACCGCATGGCAAACTGCTGGAAGGTATGGGGTGAACGATATGGCTATTTCGCTTCCCCCGCAGACGCCATCGTTTTTTATGACGAACTGGTGTACAGCATACTCAATCAGGCCTGTGTGCCCAACAGCCCGCAATGGTTTAATACCGGCCTGTATGAGAGTTATGGGATAGAAGGAAAACCACAGGGCCATTATTTCGTGGATCCTGCCGACAACCAGCTGAAAAAATCTACTTCTGCTTATGAACGCCCACAGCCACATGCCTGTTTCATCCTGAGTGTTGAGGATGACCTGGTTAATGATGGCGGCATCATGGATCTATGGGTACGTGAAGCCAGGATATTCAAATATGGTTCGGGAGTGGGAACCAATTTCTCGAATATCCGCGGTGATGGCGAGAAACTAAGCGGTGGAGGTACTTCAAGTGGCCTGATGAGTTTCCTGAAGATCGGCGACCGCGCCGCAGGAGCCATCAAGAGCGGAGGCACAACCCGCAGGGCTGCGAAAATGGTCTGCCTCGACCTCGACCATCCGGAGGTGATGCAATTCATCAACTGGAAGATGGAAGAAGAGAAAAAGGTAGGCGCTCTGATCGCCGCGGGATATCCAAGTGATTATGAGGGCGAGGCTTACAAAACAGTGTCGGGACAAAATTCAAATAATTCAATCCGCATACCGGACCACTTTTTTGACAAACTGCAAAATAATGACCAATGGGAATTAAAGGCCAGGTCTGATGGCAGGATAATGAAAAAGATTCCCGCCCGGGAGGTCTGGAACCAGATAGCTTATGCTGCCTGGCGTTGCGCAGATCCCGGCACCCAATACGACACCACCATTAATGAGTGGCATACCTGTCCCGCTGGTGGGCGCATCCGGGCCTCCAACCCCTGCAGCGAGTACATGTTCCTTGACAATACGGCCTGCAATCTCGCTTCCGTTAACCTTCGCCGCTTCTTTAATGAAGAGAACAACAGCTTCGACGTCGATGGTTTCGCATATACCAGCAGGTTATGGACCACGGTTTTGGAAATATCCGTGCTAATGGCACAGTTTCCTTCCAAAGAAGTGGCTCAGTTGAGCTATGACTACCGAACTCTCGGTCTTGGATATGCGAACCTGGGTTCCATGCTGATGGTATTGGGCATTCCATACGATTCGGAGGAATCGCGGGCCATCACAGGGGCCATCTCCGCTATCATGACGGGTGTTGCATACAAGACTTCTGCAGAGCTGGCTTCCGTTCATGGTCCATTCCCGAAGTTTGCCGAAAACAGGGAGGCTATGCTGAGGGTAATGCGCAATCACCGGCTTGCTGCCTATGATGCTGACGAGTATGAACAACTACACACCAGGCCCTCGGGTATCAAGGCGAAATATTGCCCGGATTATCTTCTCACTGCCGCCACCAAAGCCTGGGATGAAGCGGTGCAGCTGGGGGAGAAGTATGGATACCGCAATGCACAAACAACGGTAATCGCACCAACTGGTACGATCGGACTGGTGATGGACTGCGACACCACAGGGGTTGAGCCAGACTTCGCACTGGTTAAATTCAAAAAACTAAGCGGTGGTGGTTATTTCAAAATAATTAATCAGTCTGTTCCTGCAGCATTAAAGAATCTGAAATACTCCGAAAAAGAGATAGATGCGATTATCAAATATGCCGTCGGATCCGGAAATTTCTCCGGCGCACCGAATATCAATTACCAATCGTTAAGTGAAAAAGGCTTTATAGCAGAAGAGATTAAAAAACTGGATGCCGCAGTGGGTTCCGCATTCGAAATCGGTTTTGTATTTAATGTGTACACACTCGGCGAGGAATGTCTGCAGCGCCTGGGTTTCAGCCCAGAACAATATTTCAATTTCGAATGGAGCCTGTTGGAAGCGCTTGGATTCACCGATGACCAGATTGAAAAGGCCAATGACTATGTCTGTGGCACCATGACGGTGGAAGGTGCGCCAATGTTAAAGGCCGAACACCTTCCTGTATTTGACTGCGCCAATAAATGCGGCAAGAAGGGAGAACGGTTCATCCATGCGCACGGTCATATTCGCATGATGGCCGCGGCCCAGCCATTTATCAGCGGGGCAATTTCCAAGACCATCAATCTCCCCAATGAAGCAACAGTTGATGAGATTGCTGACGCTTACATGCTCAGCTGGCAACTCGGACTGAAAGCCTGCGCTCTGTACCGCGACGGGTCAAAATTATCCCAGCCACTGAGTAATAAATCAGACAAGAAAAAGACCGTTGTGGAGCCAAAGGGAGAAGCCAAAACAGAAACAATAGAATCAGAACAGCCGGCGGGGTCGAAGATCGTAGACCTGGGGAAGCTCACCGTCCAGGAATTGCTCGAGGAGGTTCAGAAACGCGTTCAATCTTCTCCGGATACCAAACTCAAGCGTCAACTGGCGACGATCGTGGAACGCAGAACCCTACCTGCCAAAAGGAGAGGGTTTACTCAGAAAGCCAAAATAAATGGTCAGGCATTATTTCTCAGAACCGGTGAATACAGCGACGGAACTGCAGGTGAGATCTTTATCGACATGGCAAAGGAAGGCGCAACGATGCGGAGCATGCTCAACTGCTTTGCAATCGCCATCTCCATTGGACTGCAATATGGCGTACCCCTCGAAGAATTTGTCGAAAAATTCGTTTTTACCAGATTCGAGCCAGCCGGTATGGTGGATCATCCAAACATCAAGACAACCACTTCCATCGTTGACTTTATCTTCAGGGCACTGGCCTATGAATATCTCGGACGCAATGACCTGGTTCATGTGCTGGATAAGCCTGAAATCATGAATACCGGTGACGGGGATTGGGACGAGTCAGGATCATCAAACGCTCCGTCCACTCCTGAACTCAGCGATATCAGGATCCTGGGCCCCGTATCCAAACCTGGCCAGGAGCCAAGACCTTCCCAGGAATCAAAACCTGCGCCTGAAGGAAAACAACCGAAGAAGACTAATCCCTCGAAACCGGATCTTGCCAACATGGACGCCGTAAATGCTGCTGCCAAAAGTATGCAAAGTGACGCGCCCGCCTGTAACACCTGCGGTCATATCACCATCAGGAGCGGCACCTGTTATAAATGCCTGAACTGTGGCAACAGTATGGGTTGCAGTTGAGCCTCGGGAGAATACACCTGACCTTGGACGGTATAGATACATATGAACCACCTGCAGCTGCGGGTGGTTTTTTTTATACTCAAAATTTTCGTTCTGCTGCCGTGTTGCCGGGTTTTTTGTGCCCTGAACGATTATCTTGCAGAAATGACGATTGAATTCTCTTACGACAAACAGCAGGTTATCCAGGGCCTGCGCTACCATTTTCTGAGCAGGCCGGAAATCAAGATCCTCCTGATACTGGTTAATGTTTTCGCCATCTTTTCTGCCATACTGCTATATTTCAAGATCATTCAACCCTTGTCTTTTCTCTTATTTTCCGTGCTTTGGTTTCTCCTCATGCTGATCTTCTGGCGCCTGCTTCCCCAAAATATCTACAGGCGCTCACAGACCTTTAAGGATCATTTCACTATGAATTTTGCAGACGAACACGTGACGCTTCGAACGGATTTAGGAGAAAAAAGCTGGCCCTGGGAATCCTTTAGCAAATTTGTTGAAAGCCCTAATTTTTTTCATCTTTATTTCGACTCCCGCTCGTTTTTTCTGGTTCCGACCAATTCCTTTATTGATCATGATCAAATGATTGCCGCCAGAAACCTGATCAAATCAAAGATTCGCAATTGACTTGCTGGGAAACAGGTTAGTGTTTCCATGTAATTTTAGAATTTTAACAGAGCCCATGCAGCGTTTCCTGAGGGTATTCGTATATCTTAGCTACAATGGCTAAAGTAACTTTCAAGAATGGCGATAAAGCGTTCTTCAATGACTTAAAATGCGGTGTAGACCAGTATTTTAATGAAAATAAGATAAAAAAAACGGGGAATTTTTCGCTTTTTCTAAAAACGATGACACTCGTTCCTATCGCCATCGTTTTATATGTTATCCTATTGACCATCTCCATGCCCGTCCTGGCGGGTGTGGCCCTCAGTGGTCTCTTTGGTTTCGTTCTTGCAGGCATTGGCTTCAACATCATGCATGATGCCTGTCATGGCAGTTACTCCAGCAAAAAATGGGTAAACGATGCCCTTGGGCTATCTCTGAATGCATTGGGAGGCAATGCGTTTATCTGGAAATTCAAACATAATATCGTCCATCATACTTATACCAATGTCGATGGAATTGATGATGATATCGCAAAAAGCCCGGTGATGCGCCAGTGTACAACGCAAAAATGGGTTCCCGCACACAGGTTCCAGCATTTTTATGTGGTACTCGTTTATGCCATTTCTTCTTTTGCCTGGGTTTTTATCATGGATTTCACCAAGTACTTTACGAAAAAGGTGTTTGCTACGCCACTGCAGAAAATGAGTTCAAACGAACACCTGGTTTTCTGGGTGAGTAAGGTATTATATGTCCTCTTTTACATAGTAATTCCTGTATCTATAGTTGGCTGGGGCCCCTGGGCTATTGGCTTTGCTTCCATGCATGTAATGCTGGGACTGACACTTGCGCTGGTATTTCAATTGGCACATGTGGTCGAACACACCGAATTCGAAGTTGCAGGCATCAACCCGACGCTAATTGAAAATGAATGGGCCATTCACCAGGTGAAGACTACAGCTAATTTTGCTCCGGGAAATCGAATGATCTCGTGGTTTGTTGGTGGTTTGAATTACCAGGTAGAACATCATTTGTTCCCCCGTGTCAGTCACGTTCATTATCCTGCCATCAGCAAGATCGTTGAACAGGTTTGCGAGAAACATGCACTCCCTTATAATGTCTATAACTCGATGAGCGGCGCCATTGCCTCCCATTTCAGAATGATGCGTCAGCTGGGCAAAAAACCCGGTTCACTTACTCCAGCGATGGCAGTACTTCCAACTATTTAGGTCGGTAACGGCTTTCTTCGAAGAGTTTTTTTGCGTCCATTTTCATCAGGGTGTCCGGTGAAACATCCTCATGACTGCTCATATATTTTTTTACAATCTGCCAGCCAACGAATAACCCGATATAGCCGGGAGCACCTTCGCCAAACTCGGGGGTATTCGGCGCATCGCCGATATAATTTTTAATAATAGAAGGATCATTGTTATATACCAGTCCGTTGGTGACAAAATTATTCCAGATCAGCCCTTCGTTGGTGTAGCAACCTTTCAGTTGTTTGTCGCTGTAGCCGATCTTCAGCGTATCATCGAGATCGGGTAGAAGCAGGTCGGCCAGGTAGATTCGTTTTCCCTTTTCAATCATTTGTTCGATCAGCGACTTGTCGGCGCTCTGATCTGGGTAGATGTCATCAATAATATTCTTAACGCAGTTCACAGGAATGTATTCCCTGCTGAACTTGCGGGATATGTAGGCAGGAAAAAGAGCAAGCCCCATCTCAGTATTGTACATCGAAAATTGGCTGCCCAGGTGCAGTTGTAATCCCACTGCCAGAGCGCCCTGGGTAATCACATCGCCATAACCTCCGGTTGATCCCTGGAAAAAGGCATCCATAGGTCCGATGAAAGTGATGAGTCTCGAAGGAAGTTTGTAAGAAGGGAAATAATATTTTACGTGTTTGAGACCAGTCACAATCTGTTCTTCCTCCCCTGAAATATCGGGAATTAATTTATTTACCGAATCATAGACAGGACGATAATCGCTCAGGAATTGCCTGAACACCTTCATTGTCTGCATTCCCGAATCGTTAACTGGAGGGATCCCAAGGATGTTGGTTGCATAGTCTTTAAAAAAACCGGGATATCGGTTATATAGTTCATCGAGAGAACGGGAGAGGTTGTTGGTGTCGACTGCAAACAGGGCTTTTTCAAATCTCTCGGTTTGAAGCTGCACCTTGATACCACTGAGGTCCGGTCCTTTTTTGTCACCACAGGAAAACAAGAGAATAAGGAAGGAGAATAGGATAAAAGAAACCGGTTTCATTTTTGAAAAGTACGAAATTTGGGGTATGAAGATCGCGCTGGCACAACAGAATTATCATATTGGAAATTTCAAGTGGAATGTCGAGAAAATTTTCAGGGGCATTGATGCTGCAGTCAAAGAGGGAACCGACCTGGTCGTGTTTTCAGAACTTTGTGTTTGTGGTTATCCTCCAAGGGATTTCCTGGAGTTCAATGACTTCATCACGCAATCCTATAATGCAGTTGAGCGGATAAAGAACTATGCACCCGGCATTGGGGTGATAATAGGCGCTCCCGAAAGGAATTCGTCACCGGAGGGCAAGGATCTTTTCAATGCTGCCTGGCTTCTCTATGAGGGCCGTGTACAAGGTATCGCGCGAAAGACCCTTTTGCCAACCTACGATGTTTTTGATGAGTACCGGTATTTTGAACCGGCCTTTGAATGGAAGGTGATAACCTTCAGGGGTACCCGCATAGCGCTCACAATTTGCGAAGATCTCTGGAACCTGAGTGATAATCCTTTGTACCGTTCAACGCCAATGGATCAGCTGATTGTACAGCAGCCGGATATCATGATCAACATCTCCGCTTCTCCCTTTGACTACGATCACGACGACGACCGGGAGGAGGTAATCAGGGCAAATGTGTTGAAGTATGGTATTCCGATGATCTACTGCAATACGGTCGGATCGCAGACGGAGATCATCTTCGATGGTGGTAGTCTCGTCTTCAACAAGAACGGCGAGAAGGCACTCACGATGAAATATTTCGAAGAAGATTTTGGAACGGTGGATCTGTCTGAACTAACGAGGGGCAGGACCAATAAACATAGTGAGAACAAGGCCACCGAAATTCAACAACTGGACAAGGAGATGAGGGTGGCCAGGGTGCGGGATCCTGAAAAGATCATCAGTTTTCTTACCAGGGAAGATAATATCGCCCAGATCCATAACGCGCTGTTGCTGGGTATCCGCGATTATTTTACCAAGATGAACTTCTCGAGGGCGATCGTTGGCTCTTCAGGAGGAATAGACAGTGCCGTGACCATCGCACTGGCCGTTGAGGCACTTGGGGCCGAAAATGTGCGGGCCGTGCTCATGCCTTCGGCATATTCAACCGGTCATTCGGTGAGCGACGCCGAGCAACTCAGCAAGAACCTGGGCAACCCATATGATCTCATCCCGATCAAAGATGTCTACGACAGTTTTATAGCCACTTTGAAACCGGTGTTTAAAGACCTCCCTTTCAACATCGCCGAAGAGAATATTCAAAGTCGCTCGAGAGGCAATTTGTTGATGGCTCTTGCAAATAAGTTCGGATATATATTGCTCAACACTTCTAATAAAAGCGAGTTGGCTACGGGCTATGGAACGCTCTACGGAGATATGGCCGGTGGACTCAGCGTGCTTGGTGATGTGTACAAGATGCAGGTCTTTGCACTGGCGGCCTATATTAATAGATCAAAAGAACTGATCCCCGCTAATATTCTTGTGAAACCGCCGTCGGCTGAACTTCGCCCTGGACAGGTGGACACCGACAGCCTGCCCGACTACAGCCTTCTCGACAAGGTATTGTATCAATATATCGAAAAGCGACAAGGTCCGCGCGAGATCATCGCTATGGGCATCAATGAAGACCTTGTTGCCCGGATACTTAAGATGGTTAATACCAATGAGTACAAGCGGAACCAGTTTTGTCCGATCATCCGCGTAAGCAGCAAGGCCTTCGGTGTCGGGCGAAGAATGCCTATTGTCGGGAAATATCTATCGTAGCCTGCGATATCTATTCAACATCAAACCATAATTTAGTCGTCAGCAGATCCGGACCCTGTGATGCGATTGCCTGCTGGTAATTGTTGCCATTCAGCGATTGTTCGGTTCCGGGATAGAGCAACCTTACCGGGATATTTCCTTCCAGTACCGCTGCGTTGCCGGGTTTCAGTTCAGGATAATCCAGTCTTCTCCATTCGGCAAACGATTCCAGTCCGGACCCGAACAGTGCAATCCATTTTTGTTCGCCTATTGATTTACGGTAGTTGGCCGGGTCGTATTTTACTGAAGCCTGATCAAGATAATTTGCAATAACTGTCTGATCCGATATGCCGTATTGATTTAGGGATGCGGTGATGGCCTGGTTGTACAGGGCTTCCGCATCTCCTGCAATAAATCCACGCGCTGCTGCTTCCGCTTCGTAGAACAACTGTTCGGAAAAACTGAAAATCACGGCCGGAGCATGGGGGGCACGGAAATAAGCACCGGGTTTGGATGTTTTGGCAAAACCAAGGTTGCTGGCATCCGTAACTGTGAGACCGTTTGGTACGCCAACATAATCCGTGACGCTGTTGTCAGTCGGTTTGCTGGCATATACGGGCAGCCTCGGATCACTCAGATCATGGAGCTTGTCTACAATTGTTTTCGAAATCCGGTAGTCATCACGGGTGTCGAACCACGCACTCACAGGATTGTGTTGCGGCGCATCAGCATAGATCAGCTGGGCCGTTTCATCATTTGAGTTGATGATCTCACCACTGCCAAGGATGTCTGCAATCAGGGGTCCTGCGATTTCAGGTTCCCTGTCGGCGATGCGGAAGGCAATGCGCAAACGAAGTGCATTGGCGAAGTGCTTCCATTTTTGTATGTCGCCACCATAGATCGGGTCGCCGGCAATGGCCTCGCCATCGGGATCAAGTCCAGAACCAGCATTTTTCAATTCGGTCAGCAATCCTTCATACACTGTTTTCTGGTCGTCGTACCCAGGAGTCAGCGTGGAATCGACCTGTCCCGCCTGCTTGTATGGAATGCTTCCATAAGCGTCGGTAAGCAGCTGAAATACCCAGGAACGAAGGATCACCGCCACATTCTTATAATTCGTGTTTGCCTTCGTATCAGGCAGGTTGATAATATCATTCAGGTTGGTGATGCTCTGCGAGTAAGCATTTGTCCATAATGTGCTGAAACTGCTGTTGGTAAAAATATACCTGTCGGGATCAGTGTACTGGATCATCGCCCATTGCTGCACGATCAGAAGTGAAGAGTTGAAATTATTTTCAGCGCCCCAGTAAAGATCCGCGGATTTTTTTTCGGCCGCGGTCAGCAGGTAATCCGGTTGTGGATTCTCAGCGGCGTTGGGATTTTTATTGATGTCTTCCAGTTGCTTTTTGCATGAAGCTGTGCTCAAAACAAGGATGGCGATCAGGAAGAAAAAACGATATCTGGTCATTGCGGGGAAAATTTAAAATTTAAGATTGAGGTTAAAGCCGAAACTTCTTACAGTAGGCAATCCGAGGTCTTCAAGACCCTGAGCATTTCCGTTAGTGAATGCCGTCTCCGGATCGATATTGGGAACGTCTTTGTAGATAATCCAGAGATTGCGGCCAACGAGGGCTATGGTGGCACTGACAAGGCCTGCCTTCCTGATCCATGCGGAAGGAAGTGAATAACCAAGACGCAGTTCCCGGAATTTCACATAATCGGCCTTGTAAATGAATTGTTCGTCGATATCGTACTGGGCCTTGTAATACTGCGAGGCGGGGATGATCTGGTTATTTATCTTGCCATCCGCGGTTACGCCTTTTGCGATGATTCCATCGTCGTGGGAGGCTGAGCCTGCAGGAGCCTCGCCTGCGACGGGCAGTTGTGCATTGTCATTGCCCGGGTAATAATATGAGAGGCCTCCATTGGCCGCGTCCCTGCCCGGCATCGTAGAGGCGAGCACTCCGGTATAAGTACCGGTGGCATTCGTTCCGGAGTACAATGAACCTCCGATACTGGCATCCACAAGGAATGAGAGGTTGATTCCTTTATATGAAAAGCTGTTGTTGATGCCTCCGATCCAGTCGGGAGTATATTTGCCAAGGATCTTTTTGTTAGGGTCAGCTTGTGGTAGCCCGTCGCCGCTGATCACGATATTACCCGCCGCATCCCGGAGATAAGCATTGCCAAAGAGGGCGCCATAAGCCTGTCCAACGGTGGCCACTACCTGCACGGTACCATCCGAACCAAGAACGTAGTTCTGCAGCCGTTTTTCATAATCGAGTACAACCACCTTGCTCCGGTTGGCCGCATAATTCAGGTTGACATCCCATTGGAACAAACCGGTTTTAACCGGGGTGAAATCCAGCTGGACCTCTACACCTCTATTGTTGATTTTACCAGCATTCAGCAATTTCTGCGTGTAACCGGAGGAAGCCGTTACATCTACTTTAAGGATTTGGTCGATACTGTTTGTGTTATAGAAACTCAGATCCAGTCTCACCCTGTTTTTGAAGAGCCCGGCCTCGATCCCAAATTCAGTGGAATTGGTGCTTTCCGATTTCAGGTTCTTATTTAGATCAATGCCTGAAGAGATGAGTTGAGGGTATCCCTGAAAGGGCGCATCAAAATTATAGGTGTTCACGAGGCTGTATGGATCTGCGTCACTTCCTACTTTCGACCATCCGCCCCTTATTTTGGCAAAGCTCAGCACATCACTTTGAATATGGAAGGCCTCGCTGAAAACAAAAGTACCGTTCACCGAAGGGTAGAAATAGGAAAGATGTTCTACCGGCAATGTTGAAGACCAGTCATTCCTGGCAGTAAGATTCAGAAAAGCATAGTTGCGGAAACCCAGTTGGGCTGACCCGAATATGCTCCAGGTTTTTAGTTTTGAAGAATACCCCGAGGAAATAAGCGGATCGCGGGAATTATTAAGGGTGTATACTTCCGCCACGGCCAGCCTCGGCGCTTTCTGGTCGTTTTGGTCATAAGTTTTGTTACGAAGATTTGCCCCTGCGAGCACATCCAGGGTAAAGTCGGAATTGATTGCCTTGTTGTAGCGCAACGTCGCTTCCGTATTGTTCTCATTCACTGTATATGCGTCCTCTTCATAAGAGCCAAATGGTGTTCCGTTTGTTCCATAAGCGATCCTGATCTTTCTTTTGTCATGGTAATAATCAGTTCCCGACCGGATGTTAAAGTCTAGGCCCCTTGAGATATTGTAATTCAGATTGACGGTTCCGAGTATACGATTGCGCCGCTGGCTTACGGTGTTCTCATAAGCCACCCAGAATGGGTTGCTGTAATAACTGTTGTTCCAGTTGAATGTCTTCCCGTCAGCGTCTTTGTAGTCGCGGAGTTGGTCAATGTCTACCTGGCGACCAAACCAGGTGAACTGAAGCATGGTGCTGGTTGACCTTTTCCCGCCAGAGCCTGGCAGATTGGGTGCATTCTGGTCGATATAGTCAGCGCTGAATCCAACTTTGAGCTTGTCGGTGATATTATAGTTGGCATTGAAGGCGAGGTTGTTTTTTCCGGCACGGCTGTTTGGGATTACGCCAAATTGCCTTTCATTATTGAAGGATAAGCGATAGTCGGACTTGTCGTTAAACCCGGCCAGGGAAATACCATTGCTGTAAGTAACGCCGCCGCGAAAATAATCCCGTACATTATTTGGATGTGCAATGAAGGGAACCGGGGTACCGTTTGAATTGAATTGCGGAATCAGCTGGCCATCCAACCGGGGTCCCCAGCTTTCATCAACTCCGTCGTTGATACCTCCTCCCTTTCCATCGACAAAGCTGAATTGTCCGTCGGCGCCCTGGCCGAAAGCATTCTGGTAATCGGGCAACACCTGTAGCCGCGAGAAGGTTGTATTGGAGTTGATGGTGATGCCGATTCCCTTCTTGTCCCTGCCGGTTTTTGTGGTAATGATGATAACGCCGTGAGCCGCGCGCGATCCATACAATGCTGCGGCATTGGGCCCTTTGAGCACACTGATATTATCAATGTCTTCAGGATTGATATCGGATATTGCGTTGCGGAAATCACGGGAGCCATTTGTGCCCAAATTCTGACTATTATCTACCGGTATTCCATCTACGATGAATAAAGGCTGATTATTTCCCGAAAGAGAAGTCTCGCCCCTTATCACTATTCTTGATGAGCCCATGTCTCCCTGAGTGTTGGTGATGCGCACGCCCGCTACTTTGCCCGCGAGCGAGTTGACAATATTGGTTTCTTTCGCCTGAGCGATATCGTCATACTTCAATTCCTGGGTGGCATAGCCTAATGATTTTTTGCGTTTGGAAATTCCCAGGGCCGTGATGACTACGGCATCAAGAGAATTTTCTGCAGGACTGAGTATCACATCAGCATTAAGCATCAGTGAATCGCTGAGTATTTCTTTTGTTGCATAACCGGTGTAGGAAAAGATCACTGTGTTACCAGGAACGAGGTTCAGGCTGAACTGACCATTGGGTCGTGATATGGTCGATTTCTTTCCTTTGATATCCTGAATGGTCACATTTTCCAGCAACTGACCCGTGCCCGCGGATCTCACGGTGCCGGTAATATTTTGCGCTTTGATCAGGACAGGAAGCAGTAGTAAGGCTGCAAACAAGGGTAGCTTGGTCATATATAAAATTTTATTCAGGCAACGAAGCCTGAAAGAATAGCGGGGTTGTTGACATCGCTGTCAGTTAAAAAAACGCTGGCAAGATTGAAAGAAGGAGCAGTGAAAAGTGAGGATTAGAAACAACAACGGGAGGCCGATGCAAAGCCGCAAGTAGCGGATAAAGCATACCCGGGTGGCGAAAGAAAATTGTCGAGCTTTCTCATTTCTATTGAATTTGGATTATAAACTTGACTGCTTTGAGATGCAATATTATTTCAAAACCGCTATCCTACCAAATCAATAGACTGCATATGTTAATGGAACTACCCATCACCAGATTTTCCTTCCGACGCAAATAATTGTAAAGTCGGGAGTTATATAGAATTGAATTCCGGCGAAAAAGAAAACGTTAAATCTGATTTCACGCCAGGCAGCGGGGCGTAACAATTTCACGCAAAGCAAATAAAGACCGGTTTTCTTTCCGATTTCTTTGCTTTGCGTGAAATTCTGACGCGAATGAGCGTTGGATTTTATCTCTTTAGTGTAATAATCAGGTTTGCTTTGAAGGGAATAGGTGAAGTAAGGTCGATTGACTTTGACAACCGTAGCGTGGTAGTTGACAGTTCGAGGATGTTGGCGTCGCCTTTGAGTTGTTCGACAATGTCCCCGGTGATCGTCATAACCGAATCACTCTTCAGGCTCCAGCCAAAATTTGTTTGCTGTGGATCGCTGTCATCACATTTACTTGCTCCTTCATCCGCTACGCCTGTGCCGTCAGCATTGAATGTAAAGGTATTGTCCGTATCGCACTCTTGTTCGAGCGCGCCAAGGGGTTGATCAGCCACGCCATCCTTGTCGGTATCAAAAGCCGCAGTGTCGTAGTTCCAGGTGTTTGAAAGTATTTGGGCAGGACTAACCGGGTCATCACTCTTTTTTTTACAGGCGGCGATACCCATCAAAATCGTTCCTGTCGCTATAAGAATAGCTTTTTTCATAATATATATTTACTTTTTTAATTGAAGGGTTAACCTTCGTTTTGTGAATACTAATACATGATAACTTTCGTTGTGCGGATTTATTGTGTCGGCAGAGCGTAAATGGCAATAAATAACCTTTTATTAAGTAGACCCATAACTTGCTAGTCCTTTCGTATTTTGCACGAATAACAAATATATATGGTGCTTACAGCCAACGACATTCGCGAACTTAATGAAAAGATTCAGAACCAGAGCGGGTTCATTGATCGGTTGAAACAGGAGGTTGGAAGGATAATCATTGGTCAGAACCAGATGCTCGACCGCTTGCTGATTGGCCTGCTTACCAATGGCCATATCCTGCTTGAGGGTGTTCCCGGTTTGGCAAAAACACTCACGATTAAGTCGCTTTCGCAGGCGATTCAGGCAAAATTCAGCCGCATCCAGTTTACTCCAGATCTTTTACCCGCCGATGTCATTGGTACCATGATCTACAACCAGCAGAAGCACGAATTCATTGTGAGAAAGGGTCCGATCTTCGCCAATTTTATTCTGGCGGATGAGATCAACCGCGCTCCTGCCAAGGTCCAGAGCGCGCTGCTGGAAGCTATGCAGGAACGACAGGTGACCATTGGTGAAGAAAGTTTCCCGCTTGATCAGCCGTTTCTGGTACTGGCTACACAGAATCCCCTTGAACAGGAAGGAACCTATCCTCTTCCAGAAGCGCAGCAGGACCGTTTCATGATGAAGGTAATCGTCGACTATCCAACCAAGGAAGAAGAGCTGCAGATCCTGCGGCTGAACGTACAGGGTGCTAAGGCGCCTCAGATCGCTGCAGCAGTGTCGGTGCAGGAGATACTGGAAGGCCGTGAGCTGGTAAGACAGGTGTATATGGACGAGAAGGTAGAAAACTATATACTCGACATCGTATTTGCCACACGCAACCCCGAAAAATACAAACTCGAGAAACTTAAGCTGCTGATCGCCTATGGCGGATCGCCCAGGGCGAGCATTAACCTGGCACTGGCTGCAAAAGCGCATGCCTTCCTGAACAAACGCGGTTATGTGATCCCAGAAGACGTAAGGAGCATATGCAATGATGTGTTGAGACACCGTATCGGCCTCACCTACGAAGCCGAAGCCGAGAACGTGAAAGTGGAAGATGTGGTCAACGACGTAATCCGCGCCATACCAGTTCCATGATTGTTACCTTCCATGAACAACAATTAAATGCTTACAACGGCTGAAATATTAAAGAAAGTCAGAGAGCTCGAGATCAAGAGCAAGAAACTGACAAGGCACATCTTCACTGGTGAATACCACAGTGCCTTCAAGGGCCGTGGCATGTTGTTCAAGGAAGTGCGCGAATACCAGCATGGCGATGATCCGCGGTTTATCGACTGGAATGTGTCCGCACGGTTCAACCATCCTTTCACCAAGGTATTTGAAGAAGAAAGAGAACTTACGCTGATGCTGATGGTAGATGTCAGCGCGAGTTCGCTGTTCGGCACCATCAATACCAGGAAAAAAGATCTTACTGTAGAAATTGCTGCCGTTCTCGCTTTTTCAGCCATCAGCAACAATGATAAAGTAGGCGTTATCTTCTTCAGCGACAAAATAGAAAAATTTATCCCCCCGAAGAAAGGCAGGGATCATGTATTGTACATCGTTCGTGAATTGCTTACTTATAAGGCGCTGGGGATGGGAACCGACTTAAATAATGCATTCCGGAGATTCACCAATTCCATCCGCCAGCGCTGCATTGCCTTTGTGCTGAGTGATTTTGTCGATGACAATTTCGAGGATGCCCTGAAGGTCGCCGGAAAAAAACACGACGTGATAGGAGTGAAGATCTACGACAAGATGGACATGCGCCTTCCACCAATAGGGTTGATCGAAACAAAGGACCTTGAGACCGGTACAACCCGGTGGATCGACACAAAGGATGTGATCACCAGGCAGGAGTATGAAGCAAATTTCTTTACCTGGACGGAGTACTGCAAAAAAATATTTCTAAAGGCGGGATCAGACCTGCTGCATATCAGAACAGACGAGGATTATGTGAAAGTGCTGCAGAAATTTTTCATTAGCAGGAACTGATCCACAAATATGACGGCGGGCTCTAAACATATCATTCCGGTACTTTTCTTTTGCATAGTGGCTTTGTCTGTACACGGGCAGGTTACGATAAGAGCGTCGGTTGACAGGGACAGGATACTCATCGGTGAGCCGGTTGAGCTTACCGTTGAAGCGTTCACTCCACTTGGATCGCAGGTAGGCTGGTTTGATGAGGACAGCATCCCACATTTTGAAGTAGTGAGCAGGTCGCCGCTGGATACTGTGGAAAGTATCGACGGAAAAAAAATTGTACAACAGCTGGTCATCACGAGTTTTGATTCCGGGAGATGGCAGATCCCGCCATTCCAGGTGAATGTTGGCGGCCAGCCGTATTACAGTGACACTTCGGTGAGTATCTCAGTTAATTATGTGGCCTATAATCCTGCAGATGACTATCGCGATATAAAACAGATCATTGAAGTAGCAAGTCCTTCGCTGAAGTATGTTCCCTGGATACTGGCGATCGCATCGCTGATATTTTTTGCAGCCTTTTTATGGCTGTTGCATACCCGCAAACATCCTGCAAGGAAACAGCGAATCCTGCCACCGGTCATCACTTCGCCTTACGATGATGCCATGCAGGCACTCGAGGAACTGAGTCAGCGTAAACCATCGGAAGGGGAGGAAAAGGTATACTACACCGACCTCAACGATGTGCTCAGGATCTATCTCAGCAGAAAGTTCAGCATCTCAACAATCGAGAAAACAAATGAACAGCTGATACATAAAATAAAGGATTTGAATCTACCCAAGGACAACCTATTTAAACTCGCTCAATCCTTAAAGATGGGCGATTATGTAAAATTTGCCAGGTATCGCCCGGAAGCAACAGACAATAAAATCAATCTTGAAGTCGTGAGAGTAAGCATCGAGATACTGGATAATAATTATATAAGTGTTGTATAGCTGGTTCCAACATATCAGTTTTGGTTTTCCGCAGGCTTTCGTCTTACTGCTTCTTTTGCCGTTGATGTACCTCTGGTACGTCAACAGGCACACCAGCCAGTTCAGCAGCCTGCTGGTGACAACTACCCGGTCATTCGGCGCGTCCAGGTCCTGGAAGACACAGTTCAGGCACATCCCATTTGCACTGCGGATAGCCACCATCGCCTGCGTTATTGTAGTGCTTGCCCGGCCGCAGACAAGAAACGACCAGCAGATGGTCAGCGGCGAGGGTGTGGACATCATGCTCTGTATGGATGTGAGTGGGAGTATGCTGGCGCAGGATTTCGAGCCGAACCGGCTGGAGGCCATGAAGCAAGTGGCGGTGAATTTCGTAGACAGGCGGCCGACAGACCGGATCGGGTTGGTGATCTTCGCTGGTGAAAGTTTCACCGCATCGCCTATTACTATGGACCGTACATCGCTGAAAGCTCAGATCTACAATGCCCAAAGTGGTTACCTGGCAGATGGCACAGCGATCGGCGACGGATTGGCAACCAGTGTGGAAAGGTTGAAAAGCAGCAAGGCGAGGAGCCGCGTCATCATCCTGCTTACCGATGGTGAGAACCAGGGTGGACTGATTGATCCGTATTCGGCAAAAGAAATCGCCAAATCGGTGGGAATAAAGGTGTACACGATCGGCATGGGCACGGAAGGCTTCGCGCCAGCACCGATGCGTACCGAAAGCGGTGACCTCACTATTCAGAACCAGCGGGTGAACATCGACGAGAAACTGCTTCGGGAAATTGCTGCGGAAACGGGCGGTCTCTATTTCAGGGCTAGAGACAATGGCAGCCTGCAAAGAATATATGCAGAGATCGATCACCTGGAAAAGTCAACCATCGAGATTACGGCTTTGAAACGCTTCAGGGAAGAATACCTGCCTTTCGCGATCCTCGCCTTCTTGCTCCTGCTGGCAGAGGTTGCACTCAGATACACTTTGTTCAGGAAGTTTCCATAACGACGGGTATTTTTGCAGCTTAAATCAGTTTTCGCGAAAAACGAAGAACTTTCACGCAAGTTCGCAAATCCTGCCCGAAGGCCGGAAGCAAAGATTATCGTATTTCTTTGCGTGAGATGTCGCTTGCAATGAAGGTTTCATACAACGAGGCAGTGAAGACACCACCATCGACAACACATTTTTCAGTTTTTGAGACTTACTTTTTGACATTTGAAGGCTTACATCTATAAATCCACAGGCAGCTGGTACATCACCAAAACTGATGATGGGAAGGTGTACAACGCGCGCATAAAGGGGATATTCAAAATTGATGAAATCACTTCCACCAATCCATTGGCGGTTGGTGATGAAGTGGAGATCCAGGCGCAGAACGACTCCGATGACACCGCCATGATCACGGAGATATACAGCCGAAGAAATAACATCAACCGCCAGTCGCCGGCAAATCGTTTGCATCAACACATTATTGCCGCCAACCTCGACCAGTCTCTGGTATTCGCGACGCTTCGTGAACCCCGGACATCACAGGGTTTTATCGACCGGTTTCTGATCACCTGTGAAGCCTACCACGTTCCCGCCATTATTGTTTTCAATAAAACAGATCTGTACAGAAAGAAAGAGATGGATAAGCTGGAACACTTTGAGCGGATGTACACCTCTATAGGCTACCAGGTTCATCCAGTAAGTGTTAAGGACCATGCGGGGATCGAAGGTTTGAAGGCCGTGCTGCAAAACAAAACCACGCTCATGAGCGGCCATTCCGGCGTAGGCAAATCTTCTTTCATCAATTCCATCTTTCCCGAATTTCACCTGAAAACCAGGGATGTTAGCGGATGGAGTGGCAAAGGAATGCACACGACCACCTTCGCTGAAATGTTCGACCTGCCGGGGGGAGGGAGGGTAATTGATACACCGGGTATGAGGGAGTTTGGCATTATCGACATCAGCAAACAGGAGTTGTCACATTATTTTCCCGAGATGCGGGCGCTGTTGCCCCAATGCCAGTTCAACAATTGCATACATATTGCTGAGCCCGGCTGTGCAATAAAAAAAGCCCTTGGTGAAGGGCTTGTAGATGAAGAACGATATATAAGTTATCTGAACATACTCGAGAGCATGGACCAGAAGTACTAGGACAGATATTTCTTTGCTGAATGAACCAATAGTTTTGTTTCAAGAAAACGGGCAACTTCCACCACCGCATCATTCTCCTTTCTCACCGCCTGCCTGAATGTTCGGGGATAAATAGAAATTCCTGTGTAGATATTGTAATACAGTGTCAGCACGTGGTTGCGAAAAATAAAATCCCAGGTAAGCGTGTCAAAATCATCTTCCTTGTTGGTAAACTTGATGGAAAGGTCGTCAGAGAGAATGTTCGCAACTTCGTAGAATCTTTTCAGACCGCAGTCATCGTCGATAATTGCTTCGGTACAACCGAAATCGGTTCTAAGGGTGAGGCTCATATGGGTACGGGTTTAGGGTTTTCAATTGTTCTGCCTGAGCATGGGCCTCATGCTTTGAATTTCCTGGTCTTAGGCGGCTTTTCCCCACTTAGAATCTTTTCAGCCCCGAATGCTCTGCCATTGGCCGGGCAACCCCGTTTTGGAGCAAAAGCCTTGTTCCAGACCGAGCAGGAAGTGAGGCCGGTGATGACGATAAATAAGGTGGAAAAAACGATGGTACGGCGGATTGTTTTCATAAGGGATTTATCTATTCTAAACGCTATTAAAGCTATAAATATTATCCCGGAAATGCAATACCCCAGCTAATTTCAGGTCTTTTCAGAACTGAACCAGCTGGCATATTTTAAGTAGTTTTCCGCTATCCTGTTGATTTCCCCTTTAATAAGTTCCTGGGAGACGTCTTTTACCTTTTTTGCCGGCACTCCGGCATAAATTGTTCCCGGTTCAACCCGGGTTCCTTCGAGTACCACAGCACCCGCCGCTATGATCGTATTGCTACCGATTTCGGCATTGTCCATCACGATTGCACCCATGCCAATCAGAACGTCGCTGTGAATGGTACAGCCATGCACGATCGCATTGTGCCCAATGCTCACATTATTGCCGATGATGGCCCTGGTCTTTTCAAACGTGCAATGAATCACCGCGCCATCCTGCACATTCACCCTGTTGCCCAACCTGATGCTGTTCACGTCACCCCTGACTACCGCGTTGAACCAGAAACTGCAATCGTCCCCCGTAATCACATCGCCGACGATCGTAGCGTTGGGTGCGAGAAAACAATTCTTTCCAAAGGCTGGAGAAATACCGAGAACTGGTAAAATAAGTGCCATGCCGAAAAGTTAGGCAAATTCTGTTTTTCTTTGCGGATCGCCTTATTATGGATACCAGAAGAATGTTCCTCCGTCATGTAGCTCAAACCTCACCGTCGCCAATCGGCATCCATGTGCAGAAAGCCAAAGGCAGCAGGATTCGCGACATAGAAGGCAGGGAATACATTGACCTCATTGCCGGAATCAGTGTATGCAATATCGGCCATCGTCATCCATCGGTGCTCCGTGCGATGAGGAAACAGATGGACGAATACCTTCATGTGCTTGTTTACGGCGAAATGATCGAAACCCCGCAAGTGGAATACGCCACGCTGCTTGCTGATCACCTCCCACCGACCCTCAACTCGGTCTATTTTACCAATTCGGGAGCAGAGGCAGTGGAAGGCGCAATGAAGCTGGCCAAGCGAGCCACGGGTCGAACGGAGATCATTGCATTCAATCGGAGCTATCACGGTTCCACCCAGGGTGCGCTGAGCATCATTGGTGACGAATACTGGCGAAATGCCTACCGACCGCTGCTGCCAGGCATCACTCATACTGAATTCAATTCATCCGAGGCAATCGACCTCATCGGAGAAAACACCGCCTGCGTAATCATGGAAGCAGTCCAGGCGGAAAGGGGAGTTTATCCTGCTTCTCGCGATTGGATACAGGCATTACGGAAAAAATGCAACACCACGGGCACACTTCTGGTCCTGGATGAGATCCAGACAGGATTTGGCAGATGTGGCAGTCTGTGGGCGTTTGAACAACTTGGCATCGTCCCAGATATCCTTCTTCTCGGCAAAGCGCTGGGCGGAGGGTTGCCCCTGGGGGCATTCATTGCGGAGAAGCAACTGATGCGGAATTTAACCGTTGACCCCGTGCTGGGTCACATAACCACTTTTGGCGGTCATCCGCTTTCTTGTGCGGCTGGCCTTGCCGCTTTCCAGGTGTTGCTCAAAAAGGGCATGCCCGCGAAGGTGGCAAAAAAGGAATCGTCCTTCAGGTCGTTGCTTAATCACTCGCGGATCAAACAGGTTCGTTCCAGTGGATTACTGATCGCAGTGGAACTGGAGAGCCCGGCGCAGGTGCAGCAGGTTGTCAGTTTTTCCCTCGCAAATGGGGTGCTCACCGACTGGTTTCTTTTCGCTCCTCAATGTCTGCGGATCGCTCCACCTTTGAATATCTCAACGGCAGACATTACCCTGGCTACTGAGGTTATACTGGCTGCTCTTGATTCCATCAACCCTGCGGCTTCCTGATCAACATTTGCCCGGAGCAAAGATTTTGATGAATGGCATTGCCTGAAGATTTTTGAGAACTATATTCATTAAGGGAAGATCTCAACTCAACATCTAATTTGTGCAACCATGAACTGCCGCGCAATTGTTTCCGTTTCATTACTCATTCTTTCTGGTCAATTTGCAAACGCCTATACGGCATCGGGCGATCCGCTTCGCAGCGACACCGGGGCCAGGGACAGTTCCTTCGCCGAGTTCAAAGAACTGCCACTTAAACCTGAAAGAACAATCGCATTCTCCACCACCGAAGGCACCTGGATTTCGCTGGATGTAAGCCCTGATGGAAAAAACATCGTCTTCGACCTCATGGGTGACCTCTACACGATTCCATTTACCGGGGGAACCGCGATTCCCATCACAAGGGGCCTGGCATTCGACACCCATCCACGCTACAGTCCCGACGGTAGCAGTATTCTTTTCACGTCTGACCGCTCGGGTTCTGAAAATATCTGGTACATCGACACCGGGAAAAAAGATACCGTGCAGGTGACAAAAGACAAGGATCAAAATTATCCATCCGCCTCCTGGACACCGGATGGCAATTATATCATTGCATCAAAAGGCAGGCTCGACATGAAACTGTGGATGGTGCACCGGCAGGCAGGCTCAGGCGTGAAACTGATGGACAGCAATCCCGAAAAAACGATTGACCCTGCGGTAAGCCCCGACGGCAGGTACGTCTATTTCTCACAGCGAAACAAGCCATGGGAATACAATGCCCAGTTGCCACAATACAGTATTGGCGTTTACGACAGAGAAACCGGGAAGAAAAATGTGATCTCTGCACGATATGGATCTTCCTTTACCCCGGTGTTGTCGAAGGATGGGAAATGGCTTGCGTATGGTTCGCGATATGAAGACAAAACGGGATTGATACTACGGAATCTGCAGAATGGCAACGAGAAATGGCTGGCTTATCCCGTGCAGCGTGATGACCAGGAGTCCATTGCCACGATGGGTGTGCTCCCGGGCATGTCATTTACTCCCGATGGAAAATTCCTGGTGGCTTCGTACGGAGGTAAGATATACAGGATACCCATAGATGGAAGCCCGGCCATTGAAATTCCCTTCACTGCCAACGTCAAACTTGAACTCGGCCCCAGACTCCAGTTCAAATATCCTGTTTCTGACACCAGTCATGCTATCGTAACCCAGATCCGGGATGCCGTTCCTTCTCCGGATGGAAAAACGCTGGCTTTCACCGCCCTGGACAGGCTGTACCTGATGGACTATCCCTCCGGCAAACCAAAGAGGCTTACCGATGGCAAGTACACTGAAGCCCAACCGGCATGGTCACCCGACGGAAAGACTCTGGCTTTTATTGTCTGGCGCCCGGATGGGGGCTCACTCAACAAGATCAGCTTTGGTGCGAAAGGAAAGATCAACTCTGTGCAACTTTCCGACTTGCCAGCCCTTTATTCAAACCCGGTATTCAGCCCCGATGGAGAGCGGATCGTTTTTATCCGTGAACCCTACAGGAATTACAGGTCATCGATAGGCCCGCAGGAAGACAGGAGCGAAAACCAGCTCTGCTGGATACCCGCTGCGGGTGGCAAGATCAGCATCATCAAGGCCCAGACCAGCGATGCTGCCAATCCGCATTTTGCCCGCGAAAAAGACAGGATCTATCTCAATGAAAACAACAAGCTCATTTCCATCCGCTGGGATGGTACCGATCAGAAAACACATGCTGTCATCACCGGTATCACTACACCTGGTCTGAGTATTCTTTCCAACAAAAAAGACCATTCCCACTATTGCCTGATGCCGGAGGAAATGGGAGAGATGGGCGAGATCCAGGTCCCTTCCGAAGCCAGCCAGATCACGCTATCACCTGACGGAACACGGGCAGTAGCCCAGGTGAACAATGACATCTATGTCACTGTGATACCAAGGACGGGAAAGACTGTAGAAATCTCACTTGCCGACACCAAAGCTGCGAGTTTTCCGGCCAGGAAACTGACCCAGGTCGGCGGGGAATTTGCGGGCTGGGAGGCCGACAGTAAAAAGGTGCACTGGTCGCTGGGCAACGCGCATTTTGTGTACAATGTTGATAGTGCACAGGCCTTCGATGACAGCCTTCGGATTGCAAAAAAACTAAAGGCACAGAAAGGCGCTGACTCTGTATCAAAGAAGTCCCCTTCTGTGGTTGCCGGATTTACTTACCCGCTCTCTCAGGCTCTGGTCGCCGATACCCTGTCTCCACAAGCCGATTCGATTCTGCTGAAAAAAGATAAGGATGACAAGGATCCGGAATTCAAACCGGAAGAACATCAGGTGACGATCTATTATCGCCGTGATCGTCCTGAGGCCTCGGTGTTATTGAAAGGGGCCAGGCTGATCACCATGAACAAAGATGAAATTATTGATGAGGGAGACATCCTGGTGGTAAATAACAGAATAAAGCAGGTAGGCAAGACCGGTAGTTTTGCCGCTCCTGCAGATGTTAAGGTGATCGATGTGAAAGGAAAGACGATCACACCTGGTTTTGTCGACACCCACTCGCACATGTGGAACCAGTTTGGGATCCATAAGAACCAGTCATGGATCTACGCGGCGAACCTGGCCTTCGGAGTCACCACTACCCGCGACCCACAGACGGGCACCACGGATGTGCTCACCTATGGTGACCTGGTGGAATCTGGCGATATGGTCGGGCCGAGGATCTACTCCACGGGCCCGGGGGTGGGGTACTGGCGATATAATGTGCGTGACTCTGCACAGGCGAGCGATATCCTGCAACAGTACAGCAAATACTTTCATACGAATTATATAAAGATGTATGTGACTGGTCCACGACAGGTCAGGGAGTGGATAATTGCTTCTTGCAGACAACAAAAGCTAATGCCCACAACGGAAGGCGCTTTAAACCTCAAGCTGAACATGACCAACTTGCTTGACGGTTATCCCGGCCATGAACATGCAATACCCATTTACCCACTGTATAAGGACCTGATCACCGCGGTGGCCAAATCAGGAATGGCGGTAACGCCTACCCTGCTTGTTTCTTACGGAGGTCCTTTTGCAGAAAATTATTTTTTTGAAACCGAAGATCCATATCACAACAAGAAGATGCAGCACTTCATGCCTTATGACGAACTGGCCTCGAAAACCAGGCGCGTCCGGGGCTGGTTCATGAAAGAGGAACAGGTTTTTACCAAACATGCCAAATCAATGAAGTCGATGGTTGAAAGTGGCGCCCTGGCTGGAATTGGCAGTCATGGTGAATTCCAGGGACTGGGGTATCATTGGGAAATGATAGCAATGCAAAGTGGTGGAATGAAAAATCTTGACGTCTTGAAAATGGCCACCATCCTGGGTGCCGAAGCACTGGGACTGGATGGCGACCTGGGAAGTATTACCGTAGGCAAACTCGCCGACCTGGTGATAATGGACAAGAACCCGTTGACGGATATCAGGAATACTAACACCGTAAAAATGGTGATGAAGAACGGGCGACTTTATGACGGGGATACGCTCGATGAGATCTATCCTACTCCTCGCAAGCTGGAAACCAGCGAATGGGACTTTACAAAGCCGTTGAATAATACAGGCCTCAGAGAGTAAATTAAAAATGAAAAATTAAAAAACAAAAATGCTATTGTGGAGCACTCCACCTGGATTGCATTAGTAGAAAGTCGAACTATAATGCTTTTGTATTATATCACAAACTGAAGAATAGGATTTTTCATTTTTCATTTTTCATTTTTGATTTTGTTTGCGGTCAACCCTTAAAACCCAACCCTAAAGCTTCCGAAAACCCCGAAACGCCTCGACTTCTCAGGGGGCAGGGGTGTGGGCTGCAGCCTCCAGATGAATTCGATCCGGAATAACTTAAAGATGTTGTCAATACCAGTTCCAACTTCCAGGTAGGTTTTGCCGTTGAGCGATTGAAAGGCAAAGTCTCCATTCGGAGATAAATTATATAACCTGTTTTTTTCGCTCAGGCTTCCCCAAAGCCCACGTGCGCTGTAGAATTGCCTGAACTTTAGCTTCCGCAACAACGGAATGAAACCAAGCAATCCGTTGCCGATATTGTGCTCGAAATTTACTCCCGCGTATTTATCATGAACAAATTCATACCTGTTCATCAGGTTGAATGCGTACTTGTTATAATAATAGATCTCATTGCCAGGGGCGATGTCGAGTAGCATGTAGGGGTTGGTGCCAAAGGTTTGTCCCGCAAACACATTGTAGTAAATACTTCCAAATGGAGGGACTTTCTTGTAGTGAGAAATTCCGGCGCTAATTTTATTGTAATCATAACTGCTTTTGAACAGCCCGGAAATGCCTTTGGTATATTTGAACTCAACGATCGGGTAGTCGCTCCCCAGGCTAAACCTGTTAAAAGTCGTCTCAAGGAACTTTTCAAGAAAGGCATAGCGAAACCGCAGGCTCACTTCGGAAGTGGCCAGCACCTGGTTCTTACCGTTCTGCGAAAAAATTGTCTTGGGTGGAAGGTTGGTGAGCGGATCGAATTCCTTGTGGACCCCGCTGAGGGTTAAGGACATCCCGTTCGTCCATGATTTGAAACCATCGATTCTTTTTTCATCCAGCATCATGAACTTGATCGGAACGCCATTTTTCCGGATCGCGATGGCGAATATATTATCCATGCTGATCTCGTCGTAATAGGTTTGACCATAGTCCAGATCTTTCTTGTAACCCACGCTGAGATAAGTCCTCGGATTCTTGTTGAGCAGATAGAGCGCATCCATTTTGTACTTCCATTGCCTGTCACCAAACCCATAAGCCGCGTAGGCATGCAAAAACCATTTCTTGCTAAAGTATTTATTAGTGCCGAGATCCCATCTGGCCCTGAACCCTTCCTGGACATTGTAGGTTGCCCAATTGTACCAGGGGCCAATTTCATAGTTGCCAATGTTATAATACCCACCGGTGAGGAAGTAGACCAGTTTTTTCGCCCGCTGAAATGCAGGTGTCTGGAGTAACGTGTCTACCATTTTATATACGCCAAGTTCTGTCTTCGTCAGACTCTCATGCCGGGAGTTTTGCCAGTATTCATCTGCTTTGTTCTTCGCAGTATCAGGAAGGATGGTTTCTTCTAGTATTTTATTTTTGTTCAGCTCCGCAATTACACTTGAGTTATTGATCACTATATCACGGTAAGTGGTCGTCTTCCTTCCCACAAATGACATTCTTGATCCGCCAAGTGGGGCGACATCCACAACAAATTTATCCTTTGTAAGAAACCAGGTGCTGTCGCTCAGCAGTGAGTATTCCTGGATAAGGCTCAGCTGTTCAACAAAATTGAGGTTGGCTTCCTTCGACAGGCGCAGATTCATTTTCTGCACCGCGAACGTGGTGTCGTGCACCCAACAATCTCCCTCGAACGTGTTGGATCCCTTTCGTTTGGCCGTGAAAGATAGATGGATCAGCCGCCTGCCGGCCACAAACTGACTGTCGAGCACCCGGTACTTATAATAATTGTCACCATTGTCGCTGATGGGACTGACAAATAATTTATCGAAGACCGGGATATAGTTGCTATAGAAATTGACGTTCTGGTCCATTCCGCCCAGAAGTCGGCTCACACTCTCATTGTTGACCCCCACGGTTTTAGTGCCCTTGATCACTTCGCGCCTGCGCAAGGGATTTTTCTGGTAATAATAGTCCGAAACGGTTTCGGTGAGATAAACTGGCAGTATTGTTTTTCCCTCTGAGGTATCTACATTGTCGAGGATGAACTTAAAATTTTTTACAACCGGCAGGTTTCCGAATCGGTTCTTGTTAATATTCTTGAAATCGAGTTCCAGTTTGTTGTACAGTTCATAGGAGAAGTTCTGGAACCGGTAGCGGTCATTTACCGGTTTGCGCCGTACGATCCGCCGCCACATCAGCCAGCCCCTGTCGATCTTCCTCCTGATCACAACCTCTGTGGCATATTTTCCGCGAACCAGGGATATGTTGACATCTATCACGCCATTCACTTCTTTAGCCACCAGCGCTCCGTCTACGGGCAACAGGTAATCTTCGTATCCCACATAGGAGACCACCAGAGTGTCTTTTGGCCAGCCATCGAGAGTGAGTCTGAAATGCCCGGCCGAGTCAGTGAGTTTGCCGGTTCCCGATCCTTTAAACTGCACCGAGGCAAAAGGGATCGACTCACTGCTGTGAACATCGCGAATATTTCCCTGCAGGATTTTGGTCTGGCCCCTGGTTTCGAAACTAAAGACCAGGCAGAGGATCAGGCTCAGGGGGGCACAAAGGGATTTTAGCACAGGTAGATTCATTGCCGCAAAAGTAGGTTATAAAACCGCTAAAAGTCTACCCCCATAGCGAAATGGAGTAATGGTTTCCCCCGGAAAAAGCCACGCATCTCCCAGCCGGCATCCAGCCGCAGGAAATAACCCAGTAAGGTGCTCCGTGCACCGAATCCGTATCCTCCAACGAAAGGTCCCACCCCACCGGCTTTGAGATTCACCGTAACAAAACCATCATCACTCGGAAATACCTGAGTGGGGCGCTGAATCTTATTGTAAGCGCCGTTCCAGGCCGTTCCCAGGTCGATAAACTGTATGATCTGGAAATTTCTCAGGAAGGCATTATTGATGGGCTTGTTAAACAGGGTAGAAAAAACAGGCAGCCGGAATTCACTGTTCAGTACCACGGCATTGTTTCCATTGGCCACATTTTGTTTAAATCCCCTCATATTCACCGCCAGCGACTGGAATGCATAATCAGGATCCTGTGGTTTTGGAAACTCATTGTACTTAGGGAACATGCCACCATCGACACCACCGAGGTAATAGATGATCTTCTGGTTGCCGAATGAGAAGTCTGCAGCGCCACGTCCTGCCCAGATAAAATTGCGGTAGATGGGATAATAATACCGGATATCAGTACCCATGTTGTAAGTAAAGCGTCCCGGTTTCAGGTTGCCTTCTCCTGCTTTATTCACCTGTGCATTCAGGTCTGCATAGATCTTGTATCGCAGGCCGTGCATGATATTGGTGGCTTTCTGAATGGTGTTGTCGTGAACATATTCCAGGCGGGAGATCGCATAAGTTTGCTTGTTTACGTCGGGCATCTTCAGGGTCGCGGTGTCAAAATTAGTTCCCTTCACCACCACACGGTCTGTTCGCATACCAATGGACAGGCGCAGACTCTTGACCCTGTTGAACGGATATTTAATCACGGCCTGGTAAAGGTTGCTGAATTGCTTTCCTTCCACCTGTGCGCTGCTTCCTGAAAGGAATGCGCCGCCGATCTCTGTCTTGCGATAATAGACCAATGAGTAGTCGAACTTCTTTTTCAGATAATCCGCACGGGCGAACCATTCGCCACCACCGTCGAAAAGAGACTGGTTAACCGGAAGAAAGACGCCAACGCCGCCGCCATTCCCGCCGGGGGGATTGAAGCTGGTACCCGTACCCAAACCGCCAATCAATGGAAGTCTTAAGGCACCGGTGAACCTGATGTCTTCGAAAAGATCAAATACAGAGGCCTTGATCATCCCGTTGAACGCGCCGCCACTCTGGAGTACCACTGGCAGAGAACCGGTGTAAGGTTCATACCTGTTGATCAGGATGTCATTATTGAAAGCGGTAGAGAAATTGTCCACCGAGAATTTCAATTTATAATCAAACAGTTTTGCTTTCAACAACACGGGTTCATCCTGTGGCTGCTGATTGAGCCGCAGGCTGGGTGCAGAGGTATCCGGTTCGAACTCCGACTCAAAAGCATTCCGGTTGGGTACCGTGTCGGACAGTGGCGCGGTAGTATATTTTTTTGCCTGCCCGCCCGCCATTTGCATTTCGGCCAGGGTTCTTTTTCTGTATTCTGTGGGTTTGGCGTTGATGTTTCTTTTTTTCAGGGCATTTTCATCCACTTTCAACTTATAAAGGAACTTCAGGTTGCCTTCCTGCCTTACCTCACTAACCTGACCATTGTCCCCCGCTACTTTTGTTTCCAGCAAGCCACTTTGGTAGTTGCTGATCGGAAACACATAGGCAGAATCCCTGGTGATAGAAAAAGTGAACATGGAATCAGGTTCCGAACGTTTTGCCCTGCGCAGTGTGGTGTCGAGATCGATCTGATCCGGATTACGGAGATACTGTCCGTCGATCACATAAATAGTATCCACCCCGGCTCTCGCAGTGCTAAAGAATCCGGCATAACGGTTGGCCACACCATTTTGGTCGCTGATGAAGGTGAAGTGGGAATTGTTGTACTGAGAAGGGTACCGCGCATCACCGAATGGCAGGTTGGTCAGCTGTGTGATCTGCCGGAATTCGGATTTGTTGTAATTGTCGGCCAGGAAAACATTGTACCGGTTGAGCGGCATGCCGGTGTCGGCTCCCTTGATCTTCGGATTGGGCCTGTTCGACGAGAAAATAATTCCCGATTTGCCTGGGAAAGCAACAAATGTGGCGTCAAGGTCGGAATAGGAGTCGTTTGTCACCTGCTCATAACTGTCCTTCTCTATATTGTATATATAGATATCAGACTGGCCCTTCCTGACGGCACTGAGCAGCAAAGTGTTTGGATTGAGCATGAACTTCATATCCTGGATCTGCTCGAACTGAGTGATCTCTTTTTTGATGCGTTTGAACTTAGCCACCATATCGTAGACAAATAGCTGGACCTTGCCCTTATCCCAGTAGACGCAGGCCAGCCTTGAACCACGCCCGTCCCAGGCTAGCAGGGGGTAACTCGGATTGACTTCATTCTCATTTGATCTTACGCCTGTTTTTAGCAATACTTTTCTGTCGGAAAGATTTTCATATACCACCACGGTATACCTGCCCTTTTTGTATTCAACCACCGCGTAGGACTGGCTTCGGGGTGACGGGTTGGCCGTAAAGTGGATAAAGTCTTTATTGTGTTTCACTTCTTCCACAATAGAGATCGTTCCTTTTGGAAAATTCTTTCTTCCCCGGATGTCGAGATAATATTTTTGCTCATTCTCGATCATGAATTCCTTGAGCACTTCTTTGAACTTCTTTTTGGCGATCCGCTGTGATGCCGAGTTAAGGTTGCGGTAAACTCTTGCCAGGTAGAGAAAATAGGTTACGTTTTCCTTTTTATATTTCTCCGCAATGTAATTCCAGAAGGAATGACCCGCAAGTAACGGCTTTGCATATGCGAAGGCGTAGAAATTTTTGTATTCTCCTGAAAGCAGCGCTGACTTCAGCTGATCATCCAGTTCGGTACTCCAGTTTTCCGCAACATAGTCAACATAGCCGTCAGTAAGCCAGACGGGCAGATCGAGCAGGGCCTGATTGGCGGCAAACTCTCCAAGGTCATCACCGAAGAGTACATTATCGAGCAAGGTTCTGGCTATCCCCTGCCGTACCTGTTTGCGGAGGTGGGCATGATTGCCATCGAAATAAATGATCATTTTGTTGTTCACGAGCTTTGTGATACCGCCGGTAGTCTGCCAGTCCAGATTCAAACCAATGTTGGACTGTTTCAGTTCGTCGAAATCATTGTAGATCGCAATATTTGCGCGACGCTGCAGGCCATATTCGACGGCTTTTTCTATTTCGGGCAATTCCTTTTCCGCGATCCGGGCGACATATTTGGCGATAGTTTCCCCATTTTCGTAGAAATAAGCATTGAAATTATCTGTCTGATAATACTTCCACTTGAACTTTTTGTATTGGACCCTGTTCTTTCCAAATTCAACTGTGTTCACCTGGGCAATAAGACTTGTTGAGAAGAATATTAAGGCGAGGGTGAGTGCAAAAAAATCTTTCCCTTTTCGCATATTCTGTTGAAATTGCATATCCCGTCTTTAGTAATTTTTAAAGTTATAACAATCCCTAGTCCCGGTAAAAAATTCTATTTCGTTCAAACCTAGCCGTTCTATGCTAACCATCAGGCAGTTTACTTTCAACCCCCTACAGGAGAATACATACGTAATTTCTAACGAAAAAGGTGCGTGCTGCATTATTGACCCCGGATGTTACTCCGAAACTGAGCGCAAAGAATTAACAGATTTTATCGATAATGATAAGTTAGCGCCTAAATGTTTGTTAAATACTCACTGTCACCTCGACCACATCTTTGGCAATAGCTTCATGTCCGCGAAGTACCATTTGCCATTGCAAATACATCCAAAAGAAAAGATTGTTCTGGACTACGCAGTAAAAGCGGGTGAAAGCTGGGGGCTGCCTGTCGATAAATATGAAGGACAACTTCTGTACATGGAGGAAGGCGAAAAGATCCAGCTGGGAGAAGACCTTTTGACAGTATTGTTTACTCCCGGTCATTCTCCCGGATCGGTGAGTTTTTATTCCGAGGCGCAGTCTTTTGTCATTGGCGGGGATGTATTGTTCAGGGGAAGTATCGGCAGAACAGATCTGCCGGGAGGAGACATGAACACCCTGCTTGAAAGTATCAGGACCAAACTCTTTGTTCTTCCCGACAAAGTTGTGGTTCATTCTGGTCATGGCACGCAAACTACCATTGGTTATGAAAAGGCGTACAATCCTTTCCTGCGCGCAAATCCAGGGCCCTGATCATGAAAGTCTAAGCCATCTTCGTCCCTGAGAGGAAACGTCCGATATATGGAAGCCGTTCCAGTTCCTTCCTTTCTACTTTCAGGATCAGCAAACCGAAAAGTGCCAGGAAGAGAAAAGAAGTTCCGTAATAAATCATGTTATACGATGATGAATCGGGGACCAGAAAACCCGCGATCGCTTCGTGAATAACATACAGCAGGCCAGCAATTGTGAGGTAGGCGATCAGTTTCTTCTTCGCGTAGGGGATGGGGTAGTGTTTCTGACCCTGGTAAAAACTGATGGCCATCATGAAAGTATAGCAGATGAAAGTAGCCCAGGCTGAACCGGTGTATCCGAAAATGGGTATCCACCAGATGTTCAGGATGATGGTGATCGCGGCTCCCGCAAGAGTGATGTAGGCGCCAAACATATTTTTGTTGGTCAGCTTGTACCAGATCGCCAGGTTATAATAAATACCCAGGAAAACAGCACCCATGGCCAGGATGGGAACCACATGGAGACCCTCCGCATATTCGGGGCGTTTCGATGCGATGAGCACTTTCCAGACATTTAAGAAGAGCGCGATCACCAGGAACATAAAACAACAGACAATCACAAAGAACTTCATCACCCTGGCATAGACTTTCCTTGCATCCTCGCGATTAGATTGATTGAAAAAGAAAGGTTCCGCCGCCATCTTGAAGATCTGTATGAAGATGGTGATTAATACAGCCAGTTTATAATTGGCGCCAAATATCCCCAACTGCCGGCTTTCCTCTATCGAGTCCCCGGGTATCACTTTTTTGTAAATCACCCTGCTCATCATTTCGTTGATCATGCCGCCGAAGCCCACGATGATCAGCGGGTAGGAATAATACATGATATCTTTCCAGAGCTTTTTGTCGAATACAAATCGCATGGCCATGAACTCTTTCCACAACAGGAAGAGTGTAAGGGCACTGGCGGCGAGGTTGGCCAGAATGAAATATCCAACACCGGTCTCGGGATCATAGATGGCGCCAGGGAAAGAAGTTTTCTCTTTGGCATAACCATTTCTCGCATATACCAGAAAGAAAATCACAAAAAGGATTTGAATAACACTTGAAATGATGTTCACAAAGGCATACTTGCGGGGACGTTCTTCCAGTCTTAATTTGGCCTTTGGCATTACAATGAGGGTGTCGAAGAACAATATCCAGATCATCCAGGTAACGTATTCGGGATGGTCCCTTAGTTCGAGGAAACTCGTCACCGGTCCGCGGAATGCGAGGAGAATGACAGTGAACAAGATCGTGCTGACGATCATCGACACGCCGAGGGTGTTATACAATTTCTGCCTGTCGGTTATCTGGGCATACCTGAAATAGCTGGTCTCCACTCCATAAGTAAACAGGATGTTAAGGAAGGGGATGATGGCATAGACCTGGGTAAGATCACTGGTGGTTACCGCGTCGAACCAGCGGAAGGCCAAAAGTTGAAGACCATAACCCAGGAAGCGGCTGAAAATATTTGGAATTCCGTACCAAATTGTCTGGCCTGCGAGTTTTTTTATACCGCTCAATAGGTGAATTTTACCCCATAAAATTAACGTATATTGTTGATCTTCTTCATTTATGTGAGATTGCAAAGAATAATGAAAACCCAAAAATGTTTTATGAAAAATTTTGTACTTGTCTTTTTAGTGTCTATGGCGGGTAGCGCCATGATGGCACAACCCGTGGCTACCGAAGGCAGGGTAGAATATCAAAAATCAAATAAGTCTGCGGCACTTCTTGAGTTGCCCTATCCGGAGGAGATCGTTGCGAAGGCTATTTCAGAGACGATGATGAAAAAGGGCATCCGCGAAGAAAAGATCAAAGATTTTTCTGTTTACAAGGGCGCAAGACTTAGCACTTATGATCCAGAAGTCAATGATCTTTATTTCAAGGTCGAAAGGAAAAGCAGAAAGGACAAGGGCGAATCCCGTGTATACCTGATTGTAGGCAGACCCAGTGAAAACCTTGGGGTGCGTACCGATGCCGATGCCTACAAACTGACCGACGGAAAAACATTTCTGAATGAACTCGTTCCTGCCATTGAAGGTTACAACCTTGGAATGAATATCAAGGATCAGGAAGATAAAATAACCAAGGCTGAAAAAAAGCTCCGGAGCCTGCAGGAAGACCAGGTAGACCTCGAAAAAAAGATTCGCGGGTTGCAGGATAAATTAGCTCAAAACAAGAGAGAGCAGGACAGCCAGAATGCAGAATTGAATACGCAACGTTCTGCACGCGATGCGATGAACGCCCGCAAAGTAGTGCAGTAGGAGTCAGGGTTTTGCCGACAGCGGATTGTTGATGAATGCAGTGTCCGTGAGGGTCAACAGGAACTCACCCAGGTAGAATTTATCGAGCTCAGACAGGGGGATCCCATCCTTCAGTAATGGATCAAGTGTAGGTCCATCAACTATGCCGTTGTTGTAATGGTCAAGTATCTCCGATAGAAATTCCAGTCGGCCATCATGTACATAGTAATTGGTGGCTCCGACATTTCTTAATGAGGGCACACGAAATTTCAGCGAATCGGCGGAGTTGCCTGTCACCATCATCCGTCCATAGTCGTTGTGTTCTGGGTTTAATTCAAACCCGTTATTTCGGAAACTGCCATCGGTGAAGAGTGGTTCGGAATGGCATGATGTGCATTTTGCCTTGAAGATTTCATAGCCCGCGGATTCTGATACATTGAATTCCGCCTTGCCTTTTTTTACCTCGTCGTATTTCGAATTTGCGGATACCAGGGAATAGACAAACTGTTCGAGGGCTTTTAGCAGGTCAGTGCTGTTTACATTCTCATTACCAAAAGCAGCCAGGAACATCGATTTATAGTCCGCGTCATCCTTTAGCTTGTTCACTATTTCATCTACATTCCTGCCCATTTCATTGGTGGCAGTGAAATGAACGATCGGTTGCTGAAGCAGGTCTGTGATTGCGCCGTCCTGCTGAAAGTTACCTTGCCAGGCCTTGTTGAATAATCCCGGCGCATTTCGCGCCGTATGTTGTTTGAATACACCGTGACTGAGATCATGATCGAAGGTTGTGAAGGCGGCAATTTGCTGGTGACAGGACGCGCATGGAGTCTTGTCGTCGGCCGAAAGCCGGGGTTCGTAGAACAGTTTTCTTCCCAGGGCCACACCCTCATTTGTTAGTGGATTGTTACTCAGATCCACTGCTGGGGCAGGAAATCCGGGGGGAATTACGAAGTTGTAAGCAGTGGCAGGAGGAGCAGAACGACGACTAGATTTCCGGCACGCATTGATAAGCAACACACCACCAAGAATAAGGCAGATCGTTAGTGTCGTTAGTTTGAATTTCATTTGTAATCGACTTTCTGTTGCTCTCTTTCTCTTTCTCTTTCTCTTCCTCTTCCTCTTTCTCTTTCTCTTTCTCTTTCTCTTCCTCTTCCTCTTTCTCTTTCTCTTTCTCTTTCTCCTCCTGTTCCTCCTCTTATTCTTTTATTCGCCTTCGATTTTGTTTGTGTGCCGCATTTATCTTCTTCGACTCCAGCCTTCTCTTTCTCGACGCCGCCGTGGGCCGCGACGCGAGTCTGGGCTTTTCTTTTTTCAACGCCCTTTCAATCAGATCAGCCATCTTGCGGATGACCTCTGTTTTGTTGCTGAGTTGGGAACGGTGCTCCTGACTGCGGACTTGCAGTTCTCCAGCCAAATTTATTCGGTTCCTGAGCTTTTGCAGCAACATGGCCTTTTGGTCATCATTAAGGATGGAAGACTGCTGAATATCGAGTGATCCTTCCACCATCGACTCAACTTTATTTACATTCTGTCCTCCCTTGCCACCGCTTCTTGCGGTTTTAAACCTTATTTCAGTTGAAAGATCGACAGGGAGGGCCATGCCTGTAAATTTACACGGAAAACTGAAAAAATGGAATTATCAATCAATGAAGCGCAGCATAAGGTGGATCAATGGATCAACACTACCGGGGTGAGGTATTTCAATGAACTAACTAATATGGCCATCCTGACAGAAGAAGTTGGGGAACTCGCGAGCATTGTCGCCCGGAAATATGGCGAACAATCGTTCAAACCTTCCGACCGCAATATGGACCTGGGTGATGAAATGGCCGACGTGCTCTGGGTACTGCTCTGTCTCGCCAATCAAACCGGGATTAACCTGACAGAAGCGTTGCTGAAAAATTTCGAGAAGAAGGATACGCGTGATGCCACCCGCCACAGGAACAATGAAAAGCTTTAATTTTACCCGCTATGGCTACAGACAGCACGAGGTTTCAAGCGATTATCTCCCATTGTAAAGAATACGGTTTCATCTTCCCTTCCAGCGAAATTTATGACGGACTCAGCGCAGTATATGACTACGGGCAGTGGGGCGTTGAATTAAAGCGGAATATCCGGGATTACTGGTGGAAATGGATGACCCAATTTCAGGAAAACATCGTCGGTTTGGACTCAGCCATATTTATGCACCCCACCACCTGGAAGGCCAGTGGCCACGTTGACAATTTCAGTGACCCTATGATCGACAACCGCGACAGTAACAAACGTTACCGGGTCGACCACCTGATTGAAGCCTACGCTGAGAACCTGCAGAAAAAGGCGTATGATGAAACCGCGCTTATAGGAGGCGGCCAGATGGATCCCTTTTCAGGAGGAGCAGAATTCATTCTGAATCCCGGTATTGCCGTACAATCCCATCCCGACTGGATCGAAGCGGAGAACACCATCAAGCAAATGGAGCAGATGCTTGCCGCCAATGATTATGAAGGTCTCAGAAACCTGATCATTCAGAAAAAAATCAGCTGCCCTGTAAGCGGCACAGTCAATTGGACAGAGATCCGTCAATTCAACCTGATGTTTTCCACCCAGCTCGGAAGCGTGTCGGAAGAAGCAAGCGAGATCTATCTCCGCCCTGAGACAGCCCAGGGAATCTTTGTAAACTTCCTCAATGTGCAAAAGACCGGCAGGATGAAGATCCCGTTTGGAATTGCCCAGGTAGGTAAAGCCTTCCGCAATGAGATCGTCGCCCGGCAATTTGTGTTCCGGATGCGCGAGTTCGAACAGATGGAAATGCAGTTTTTTATCCGTCCCGGCACACAAAAGGAATGGTATGAATTCTGGAAGGCGGAAAGAATGAAATGGCACCTTGGACTGGGCATACCGAAGTCGAAGTACCGTTTTCACGACCACGTGAAGCTTGCCCATTATGCCGATGCGGCATGCGACATTGAGTATGACTTTCCTATTGGGTTTAAAGAGGTGGAGGGCATCCACTCCAGAACGGATTTCGACCTTCGCAGTCACCAGGAATTTAGCCATAAGAAGATCCAGTACCATGACCCTGAACTGAACCAGAGTTATATCCCTTATGTGATCGAAACGTCTATTGGACTGGACAGAACCATCTTCATGGTGCTGAGCGAGGCCTACCAGGAAGAAGACCTGAGCACATCAGAAAAAAAAGATTCCAGGGCGGTCTTGAAACTTCCCGCGGCCCTTGCCCCCGTCAAACTGGCCATTTTGCCCCTCACAAAGAAGGATGGCCTGCCCGAGATAGGCAAGCAGATCATGGTAAATTGCCGCATGAATTTCAGGTGTTTTTACGAGGAAAAAGACACCATTGGAAAAAGATATCGCCGAATGGATGCAATCGGGACGCCTTTTTGCGTTACTATAGATCACCAGACGAAAGAGGACGGTACTGTTACCCTCCGTGACAGGGATACAATGGCCCAGGAAAGAATACCAATGGAGGCCATCCCTGAAATAATCAACAGTAAGGTGTCAAATTCACTAAAATATTGAGATTTTCGACTGGTTGTTGTAAATTTAGAGAACCCGAAGAGGGCGTGATTACCCGATATCAACCTGAGCACTATGCTTGCTATTGAAATAACCATCCATATCATACCCCTTGGTCTCATCCTCCTCACCGCCGGGGCCGCCGGTTTCCTGCTGAGGAGTTCCCAGTTAAAAACGTCCCGCAAGAAAGTAATTGAACTGGAGAAGGAAATGCTGAGCAACCATGCAGAAATTCTGGAACTTCAAAAAGAAAAGGCCCAACTGACCAGGCATATGAAGGAGTCGAGCATTCCGGTAATTGCCATGAAAACGGTAAAGGACGAAGGCGAACAGTCCGATCACAAGAGCCGCCGGATCAAGTAAGCCTATCCACCAGGTTTTATTGTTTGAGGGTGCTCAGCCTTCTTAGACGAATAGGATTTTTAATTTTTGATTTCTCCCCAGCAGCAGGATCGGGTTAACCGTAAAGTTCCTGGTGTATGGACTTTCTGTCATAACCCATTGTCAGCAGTCTTTGCTTGGCCTCATCGATCATATTTTTCCATCCACACAGATAGAAATAAGCCGGTTTCATCACCTTAGCCCCGCTTTCATCAATCGTCGTTTCCTTCTCACAAATCGTTTCATACACCGTATGAACATAGCCATGTTGGATCGAGGCATCGCTCTTGTCTTCCCTTGAATAGGTAGGGATATAGTTGAAGTTGATCTCGCCGCTTGCCTCCAGTTGCTTGAGCTCGTCCGAATACAAACCATCGCAGAGGAGCCTGCAACCGAAGATCAGGTTGATCTGTTTGTGGGGAATGTTATGCAGCCTGATGAACTGTACCATAGACCGGAAGGGGGCCACACCAGTACCGGTGCAGATCAGGAAAAGGTCACGGTCAATGAGTTCGGGCAAAACAAACACGCCCTGTGGACCGCGGAAAGTCAACTCGGAGCCTACACTGACCTCGTTGAACAGGTAAGTAGTACCAAGCCCTCCTTCCAGCAGAACAATGATTAATTCAAATACGTTGGTGCCGTCTGGCCAGGAAGCTATAGAATAGCTTCGCCATCTTTTGTTTGGCCGCTCATGAATGGGGAGGTCAAGTGTTACAAACTGGCCCGGCCGAAAGTCGAATGACTCCATTTCAGGTACCTCTATCCAGTATCTTCTGGTTACTGCAACTTCGGTTTCGATCCTAATTACCTTTCCGGTGCGCCATGGTTGAAGCATGTATCCTTTTTTTAAATGTACAAAATGAATTCAAAATAGCATTTACCTTTGCGGGGCTGTTATGAATCTGCAGTCGCTGCTCGCATCTTTTGTTCGTGATAATCCCCGGCTTTTTCAATTAGCCGACAGGATTTCTATGTCCGAACCGCAGCATCTTTACTGCAGCAATCTCCGGGGAAGTGCCCCCGCCTTTCTCATTTCTTCGGTTTTTCAGCATAATTCCTTTGAAGGCTGGAACCATTTGGTGATCGCCGAAGATGCCGAGTCAGCTGCCTATCTGCACAACACCATCGAAAACCTCACCAGGGCCTATGACCTTTTCTATTTTCCTTCCTCATTCAGGAACAGGAAAAACTTCAGCCTGTTGAACAGCAGCCACATCATGCTGCGAACAGAAACGTTAACCAAACTGAGTTCGGGCGGCAACAAGAAATTACTTGTTTCCTACCCTGAAGCCCTTTTTGAGAAAGTGGTACTGCCCGACACGCTGACGGGAAATATTATACATATCAGGAACAATGATGTGCTTGATGTCGACGGTCTGATGGAGAAAATGGTAGGATATGGATTTGAAAGAGCCGACTTCGTATACGAGCCGGGACAGTTTGCTCTTAGAGGCGGGATTCTGGACATCTATTCGTTCGGCAATGAAAAGCCGTACCGAATCGAGCTCTTTGGCAATGAGGTAGACAGCATTCGCATCTTCGATCCGGAGACCCAACTGAGCGAAAGAAAGATCATTCAAGTCAGCATTATTCCCAATGTGGAAACGCAGTTCAGCGACGAGAACAAGATTTCCCTGATCGATTTCCTGCCCGCCAATACAATGGTCTGGATCCAGGACTGGTCACTCACTAAAGAAAGGCTGCTAACACAGGAAGAGGACCTTGAACTGTTCCTGGGCAATGAAACTCTCCCTGTTCCGGACGAACCCGTTTTGCAAAAAGCAAAACTCTCGCTGGGAGACTTTCTTACCGCCACCGAACTGGAAAAACAATTAATACATAGGCATACACTGGAATACGGGCACCAGTCTACCTGGCCCGAATCTACAGAGATCGGTTTTCATACGAAGGAACAGCCGGCATTCAACCGCCGCTTTGATTTCCTCATACGGGACCTGAAGGAATGGGAAAAAAAGGGATTTGGTTTGTATCTCTTTGCGGACAATCCCCGCCAGCTCGAAAGGATACACAGCATCTTCGAGGACCTCAAAGTGGAGATCAATTTCACTCCCATACCCATTTCCATACATGAAGGATTTATAGACGAAGACGTGAAAGCCGTCTGTTACACGGATCACCAGATCTTCCAGCGCTATCACAAATACAGGGTCAAGCAGGCATACAATAAAAGCAAGGCCCTCACGCTGCGCACGCTCAGGGAGCTGCAGCCTGGTGACTACGTAACACATATCGATCATGGCGTGGGCGTTTACAGCGGTCTGCAGAAGATCGAATCAAACGGGCGCCTGCAGGAAGCGGTCCGCATCATATATAAAGACAGCGACATTCTTTATGTTAACATCAATTCACTGCACAAAATTTCCAAATACACGGGTAAGGAAGGATCCATTCCGAGAGTGAATAAACTCGGCAGCGACACCTGGAACAAGCTGAAGGAAAAAACTAAGGCCAGGGTCAAGGAGATCGCCTTTGACCTCATCAAGCTGTACGCTCAACGTAAGGCGCAGACAGGTTTTCGCCATTCTCCCGACAATTATATGCAGAATGAACTCGAGGCATCATTCATCTATGAGGACACACCGGACCAGAGCAAGTCAATCGCAGATGTAAAAAAAGACATGGAGTCTGCTTCCCCCATGGACAGGTTGGTTTGTGGAGATGTCGGCTTCGGCAAGACGGAAATCGCGATCAGGGCGGCATTCAAGACCTGTCTCGACGGCAAACAGGCTGCTGTGCTTGTACCTACAACCATTCTGGCTTTTCAGCATTTCAAGACCTTCAAGGACAGGCTGAAAGATTTCCCCGTTACGGTCGACTATATCAACCGTTTTAAATCACCAAAGGAAAAAAAGGACACCCTGAAACGTGTGGAGGAGGGAAAGGTGGACATCGTGATCGGCACCCATGGCATTCTCGCAAAAGACGTAAAATTCAAAGACCTCGGCTTATTGGTCATTGATGAGGAACAAAAATTTGGTGTTGCCCACAAGGAAAAGATCAAGACGCTGCGAACCAATGTAGACTGCCTTACCCTAACGGCAACACCTATCCCAAGAACACTTCAGTTCAGCCTGATGGGCGCCCGGGATCTGAGTATTATAAATACACCGCCCCCAAACCGTCAGCCCATACAGACCGAAGTGCAGGTGTTCAACCAGGATTTTATTCGGGATGCTATTTACTATGAGGCTGAAAGAAACGGACAGGTGTTCTTCATACACAACCGTGTTCATGGTCTTGCTGAAATGGCGGGAATGATACAGGCGCTTTGCCCTGATCTCTCTGTCGGCTATGCCCACGGACAGCTGGAGGGACATGAACTAGAAGAAAGGATACTGGATTTCATCGACAAAAAATATGATGTACTGGTCTGCACAAATATTGTCGAAAGCGGAGTGGACATTCCAAATGTAAACACCATCATTGTCAATAATGCCCATCATTTCGGGCTCAGTGATCTTCATCAGCTGAGGGGCAGGGTGGGGAGAAGCAACAAGAAATCATTCTGTTACCTGCTTGCTCCGCCTATGAGTACGCTGCCGAATGATTCCAGGAAACGACTGCAAACGCTGGAGCAGCACAGCGAACTCGGCAGTGGTTTTCAAATTGCCATGCGTGACCTCGATATCAGGGGCGCGGGAAACATGCTGGGCGGCGAACAGAGTGGCTTCATGGCGGAGATCGGATTCGAGATGTACCAGAAGATCCTTGATGAGGCCATCAAAGAGCTAAAGCGCACATCCTTCAAAGAACTGTTCAAGGAAGAGATCTCCAAACAGGAAGATTTTGTACAAGACTGCACCATCGACACCGATCTCGAAATACTGATACCGGACCTGTACGTGGAGAGCATCACCGAGCGGTTGTCGCTTTACACAAGGCTCGACAATTGCCGCGATGAAGACGAGCTGCGGGAATTTGAAATTGAATTGAATGACAGGTTCGGACCCGTGCCGCCGCAGGTGGCGGGACTCTTTGATACTGTGCGGTGCCGCCATATAGCAGTGGAGCTCGGTTTCGAACGACTTATACTTAAAGATGACTTTCTGAAATGTTATTTCATCAACAACCCATCATCGTCTTATTATGAATCGGCCACTTTCCGGTCGATCCTCGACTTTATCCAACAAGGCACGAACAAAGCAAGGCTCAGGCAAACTGGCAAGCTGTTCATGCTGATCGTTGACGGGGCAAATACGATGGAGTTGATTCTTGCCTTCCTGCGGCGGATGAAATCTTTTGTGAATGGAAATAATTAAATTGTATTCAAACTCCATTTCATGAATCAGCAGAATACAATTTTTGGAACAGAGGAGGCCACTGTAATTCCTCCTACCAGTGATGAGAAGACATTGGGCATGCTTGCCCATATCCTCACCATTGTAGCCAGTTTCATTGCTCCCATGGTTATTTATATTCTCAAGAAGGATGAGTCTTCATTTGTAACAGCGCATGCAAAAGAATCCCTTAACTTCCAGCTAACGGTGATCATAGCTTATTTCATCTCCTTTATCCTGATGTTTATCCTGATCGGTTTTCCGCTGATCATCCTGGTAAGCCTGGGTAGTCTGATCCTTGTCATCATTGCCACCGTCCGGGTGTCGGAGGGCAAGTTGTACAAGTATCCCTTCTGTATCAGATTTATTAAGTAATCAGTCCCTTTTCCATTACCACGTGCGGGAGGGTGACCTCCTCAAATTCATCGCCGATGACTTCATAACCCAATTTTTCGTAAAACCCCGTTGCAGTCTTTCTCGCATGCATCATTATGCGCTTGTATCCCATATCGCGGGCTATATTTTCGGCGAACTGCATAAGGGCGCGGCCGACCCCCTTGCCCTGTAAAGTTGGTAACACGGCCATTTGTCTCAGGCGGACCGCATCAGGGCCATATTTGATCAGCATACAGCACCCGAGCATCTTTTCTTCTTCAAAAGCGGCAATGAGGATCTCGTCTTTCTCCTTTTCGAGTTCTGACAAGTCGAATTTCAATCCAAGGGGGCGCCTTAGAATTTCATTGCGCAGCTGAACCATCTGTTGATATTCAGGAGAGCCATGATCAATGAGTTTGAGCGCCATGAAAAGTAGTTAAGATGTTGATGGTTTGGTTATTGCAAGATAACAATTTACATTTTACCGGATTCTGATAATTAATGCTGAGTGATTTATTGTGATTATGTCAAAAACTATATTTTTGCACCCGTAACTAAACTTTACAAAAATGTCAGACATCGCAACCAGGGTTAAAAAGATCATTGTCGATAAGCTAGGAGTGGAAGAAGCTGAGGTTACCAATGAGGCTTCATTTACCAACGATTTAGGCGCGGATTCTTTAGATACAGTGGAATTGATCATGGAGTTTGAAAAAGAGTTCAATATCTCTATCCCCGACGAACAGGCGGAAACCATCACCACTGTGGGTCAGGCAATCGCTTACCTCGACGAACACGCCAAGTAATACCGCCCTGGTACAACACTACTATATTCTCATCCGCTTTAGCAGAACCCTCCGCTAAAGCGGATTTGCGTCTTACTATAGCCTTGTTTTCACCCGTATGAAATATCTTCATGATGAAACTTAAGCGCGTAGTTGTAACCGGTATTGGTGCGATCACCCCGATTGGCAATAATTTACAGGATTTTTGGAAAAATCTTCTAAACGGCACCTCCGGCGCTAATCTGATCACCCAGTTTGATGCCAGTAAATTCAAGACGCGCTTCGCCTGCGAACTGAAAAATTTTGATCCGCTTAATTTCCTGGACAAGAAAGAAGCACGTAAAGTGGACAGGTTTACGCAAACCGCCCTGGGCTCAAGCGATGAAGCTGTCAGGCATGCCGGTCTCACGAAATCGAACTTCAATCCCGACCGCGTTGGTGTTGTATACGCCAGTGGCATCGGGGGTCTCATCACCTTCCAGGAAGAGGTGATGAATTTCGCGAAAGGGGATGGCACTCCCCGTTACAATCCTTTCTTCATTCCGAAAATGATACTGGACATCGCTGCAGGGCACATATCGATGCGTCATGGTTTTCGCGGCCCTAATTTCTCCGTGGTCAGTGCCTGTGCGTCGTCGACCAACGCGATCATGGAAGCCTTCAACCTGATCCGTCTGGGCAAGGCCGATGCGATTCTCACCGGTGGTTCGGAGAGTGTGATCAGCGAAGCCGGTGTAGGCGGATTCAACGCCATGAAGGCGCTCAGTGAACGTAACGAAGAATTCAGTACCGCAAGTCGGCCATACGACAGCGACCGGGATGGATTCGTCATGGGCGAAGGGGCAGGCAGCCTCATCCTGGAAGAACTGGAACATGCCGTGGCCAGAGGAGCAAAGATCTACGCGGAAATCGCCGGCGCCGGCGCAACGGCGGATGCCTATCACATTACTGCTCCTCACCCCGAGGGCCTTGGCGCCAGAAACGTCATGCTTGCCGCAATCGAGGACGCCGACATGAAGCCAGGCGATATCGATTACATAAACTCCCATGGTACCTCAACACCACTTGGAGACATATCCGAAGTGAAAGCCATTTCTGACGTCTTTGGTGAAGACATTTATAAGCTGAACATCAGCTCGACCAAGTCCATGACCGGTCATTGCCTGGGTGCTGCCGGAGTAGTTGAGGCCATTGCCTGCATCATGTCAGTGCAGGACGACATCATTCCCCCGACAATCAATCACTTTACCGATGACCCGCATCTGGATCCCAAATTGAACTTCACTTTTGGCAAAGCTCAGAAGAAAACGGTGAGGGCCGCACTGAGTAACACTTTTGGGTTTGGCGGACACAATGCCTGTGTGATTGTGAAAAAATACGCTGACTGACAAGGTAATGCAGAGATTGGAGGTATTTTTTTCTTAAGTAAAATAGTGTAGATTGTAAACTGTGGGAATTTTCGACATATTTATCCGGAACAGAACCCGTATTGCCTTCAGGAGAAACCTGGGCAATCTATTGGGGTTCATGCCTGGAAACACCGCACTCTACAAAGCGGCGCTCACCCACAGGTCCGTTAGGGATAAGGCCGATGAAAACAATGAAAGACTGGAATACCTCGGCGACGCAATACTCAGCGGCATCATTGCCGACTACCTTTTCAAGAAATACCCATACAAGGAAGAAGGTTTCCTGACTGAAATGCGCAGCAAGATGGTCAACAGGAACAAGCTGAACGAGATCGCCCTGAAAATGGGTCTGAGAAAAATCACCTTCTTTAATAAGTTTGATAATTCACTGAAGATCAGCCAGATTTTCGGAAACACCCTGGAGGCCCTGGTGGGCGCCATCTACCTCGACCGTGGGTTCAAGCGCACGCAGATCTGGGTTCTGGAACGAATGATCATTCCCCACCTATTCATGGAAGACCTCGAAAACCTGGAGATCAACCACAAGAACCGACTCTATGGCTGGGCGAACAAGAATGGCAAGAACCTGGAGTTTGAAACAATCAACGAAAAAGTCGAAGGTGGAAGAAGACTGTTCACTATCGGGGCCATGGTTGACGGACAACTGATCGCTGAAGCCAAGGCCTACAACAAGAAGGATGCAAGCCAGGTTGCAGCCGCCGCGGCGCTGGAAAAGCTGGGTCTGCAAAAGATCATAGAAGCCGGCGAATGAATGCACAGTCGTCTTTGAAATCAGCCCTTATCTTCATATCAATCGATCGTTACCGCGCTCACCGCTCGTAGGATGAAAAAACCACCATCTTTGACGGAACTAATGCAAGTCATTCATTTTCAATAGAATGCCACATTGAGTCGGCATCGTTCGCCTTAAGGGCTTGCGTTGGGGTCCGTATTATGATTCCAGGAAACTGGCGATAATCCAGGCCGCGTTTCAATCTTCGACGGGTTCGCACCCCGTGTCATTGCTCGAAAAATTCAATTGTCACCCTTTCCGATTCCACTTGTTCTGTCTTGTCGCACTGACTATTTAACAGTTTTTAGAAGATAGGAACAGATGTTGTGACCTGATTAACAGCAATTCCAATATGTTCCTGCTGCATCATAGTTTATATTAATAGCTCCTAAAATAGAATCATTTAGACTAATTTTGTATTTATATAGAGGAATTTAAAATTGAAGAGTTTATGTTGAAATTTCCAATTTATCTTGATCATAATGCAACTACGCCCTGCGACCCGAGGGTGGTGGAAGCGATGGTCCCATATTTTACCCAAAATTTCGGGAACGCAGCAAGCCGTAACCACCCATTCGGATGGCAGGCAGAAGAAGGCGTTGACTATGCCCGTGAGCAGGTGGCGCGCCTGATTAGTTGCGATCCTAAAGAAATCATCTTTACATCGGGTGCTACTGAAGGTGACAACCTCGCGATCAAAGGGGTCTTTAACATGTATGCCAGCAAGGGTAATCATGTTATTACGGCTACTACAGAACACAAAGCGGTACTTGATACTTGTAAGCATATTGAAAAAGAAGGTGGTGAGGTTACTTATCTTGAAGTAAAAGCCGATGGTCTTATCAACCTCGAGGAACTTGAAGCAGCGATTAAACCCAATACTATCCTGATTGCCATCATGTATGCGAACAATGAAATTGGTACTATACAACCAGTTCGCGAAATCAGCAGGATTGCAAAAAAACACGGCGTCCTCTTTTTCACAGATGCAACGCAGGCTGTTGGTAAGGTTCCGGTAGATGTGATGAAGGACGGTATAGACATAATGGCTTTTACAGCACATAAAATGTACGGTCCTAAAGGTGTGGGCGCGCTGTATGTACGCAGGAAAAACCCAAGAGTGAAGGTGACTGCACAGATGGATGGCGGCGGCCATGAAAGAGGAATGAGAAGTGGAACGCTGAATGTTCCGGGCATCGTTGGATTTGGGAAGGCGTGTGAACTGAGTATGGAGGAAATGGAGGCCGAAACCAAGAGAGTCAGCGCACTTCGCGACAAGCTGGAAAATGCTTTGCTAAAGCTGGAAGAATCATACGTGAATGGGAACAGGGAATACCGCCTGCCACATGTCACCAATATTTCTTTTAAGTATGTTGAAGGAGAAGGATTGATGATGGGATTCAACAAGGACATCGCAGTTTCGTCAGGATCCGCCTGTACTTCAGCTTCGCTGGAACCTTCTTACGTGTTGAAAGCACTTGGCCTTGGTGATGACCTGGCTCACAGTTCACTGAGATTCGGCCTGGGAAGATTTACCACTGAAGAGCAGATCGATTACACCATTGAACAGGTGTCTAAGACAGTAACCAAACTAAGAGAGATGAGCCCTCTTTGGGAAATGTACAAGGAAGGCGTGGACCTGGATAAGATAGAGTGGGCGGCACATTAATAAATTTAAAAAGTAAAAGATTCAGATACGGATTTATTCGCGATTAATTTAGCTTTTAAGATTGGATTTAATTCTTTTCACATTTAACAACCTAATCATATGGCATACTCAGATAAAGTAATAGACCACTACAGTAATCCCAAGAACGTTGGTACACTCGATAAAGCGAAAAAGAATGTTGGTACCGGCCTGGTAGGAGCTCCTGAATGCGGCGACGTTATGCGTCTTCAAATTGAAGTTGATGACATTACCGGCGTAATTAAAGACGCCAAGTTCAAAACCTTCGGTTGTGGCAGCGCGATAGCCTCCTCTTCACTTGCTACCGAATGGCTGAAGGGTAAAAGTGTTGATCAGGCGCTGGAGATCGACAACATGGATATTGTTGAAGAACTAAACCTTCCACCAGTAAAAATTCACTGTTCGGTACTGGCTGAAGACGCAATCAAGGCGGCTATCAATGACTACCGCGTAAAGAATGGTCTGGAACAGATCGCATTCGAAGAAAAAATAGTTCATTAACAACCCAGTGACAAAATCCGGTGCAGTAATTAAAATGTATTACTCATGATTTATGTAAGTGATAAGGCTAAACAGAAGGTAGGTCGACTCATGCAGGATGCAAGCCTGAATGAAGGGTCGGATTACTTTTTGCGTGTGTCCGTTGTCGGCGGAGGTTGTTCTGGATTAAGCTACAAGCTGGATTTCGATAACGAAGCCAAGCCCATGGACCAGGTGTTTGAAGACAATGGCATCAAGGTAGTTACCGATCTGAAGAGTTTTTTATACCTGGTGAATACCACGCTTGATTTCTCCGACGGGCTGAACGGAAAGGGATTTTACTTCAGTAACCCGAATGCAAGCCGTTCATGCGGATGTGGCGAGAGTTTCGCGGTGTGATATTTCCTGCCACCTGAGCGGGTTTCATGCCTGATCATTCTTCCCAATATCCCTTATTTTCGCGTTCATGTGGCCCGTATGTAAAAAAGAGATCCGCCAGTTTTTCAGCAGTCTGACGGGCTATATCGCGATCATTTTTTTTCTCCTCCTGACGGGGGTCACTCTCTTCATACTCCCCGATAATATTCTTGACAATGGATATGCCACCCTGGAGAGATTCTTCCAGATTTCGCCCTGGATCCTGCTGGTGCTGATACCCGCCATCACTATGCGCAGTTTTGCCGAAGAGTTCCGCGCAGGTACTTTTGAAATCCTCCAGACTCTTCCACTCACCAGAACCCAACTTGTAGGCGGAAAATACCTTGCGGCACTGATAGTAGTCATTATTGCACTGGTCCCTACATTAATATATCCGTTTTGTTTGCAACAACTTTCTGCCGGCGGAGGAATTGACAGTGGTGGAATAGCAGGTTCCTATATAGGATTGCTGCTGTTGGCCGCTTCGTTTGTTTCTATCGGAATCTGTTGCAGCAGTTTTACTTCCAACGCAGTAGTCGCCTTTATAGCAAGTGTTTTTCTTTGTGTTGTAGTTTACGGAAGTTTCACCGCGTTAAGCAGGTTGAAGGCCTTCGAAGGTGGAGCAGATTATTACCTGCAAATGCTTGGCATCGATTTTCATTACCAGAGTATTAGTCGAGGCGTAGTCGACAGCAGAGATATTATTTATTTTCTGACCCTGGCTGGGGCATTTCTTATCATAACACAAAGAAATCTGATTAAAAGATAGCATGGTGTCCAGGTTGATGAAATCAAAATTATGGTGGTGTGTTCTGATTGCCGGTATTCTGGCAGTCAACTGGATCGCATCGGTGATTCATTTCCGCGCGGACCTCACTTCTGAAAAACGATTCACGCTGTCTTCGGCGACCCGTAAACTAATCAGGTCAATTCCTGGCCAAGTGACGGTTGATGTTTTTCTTTCAGGTGAGATGCCTGTCGAATTCAGAAATCTCCGCAATGCAACTGAAGAATTATTACAGGAATTCAGGGAGAACAGTAAAAGCAAGCTGGTGATCAGGTTCAGCAAGCCCGGCGAGGGAATGGAAGACACTGCCCGGCAGGCTTTCCTGGTTTATCTCGACAGCATCGGGTTGCACCCCACCAATGTAAAGGTTCAGACCAGGCAAGGCGAATCACAGGAAGAAAGACTGGTTTATCCGGGAGCGCTGGTGAGTCATAATGGAAGAAACATTCCTGTCGACCTGCTTCAGGGCCAGGATATGACCGGTGAGTTCAGCAGCGGAGCTCAAACACTGAATACGGCGGCTGCTCTGCTTGAATACAAATTCGCGTCTGCCATACAGAAACTTACAGATACTGCACCCGCAGTAGTAGGTTATCTTACTGGCAATGGCGAGCCGCTTAGTTATAATGTCTATGACCTGATCGAAAGGACCATAAAGCCATCGTATGGATTTGGCTTTGTGCCTATCGACAGCGTACCCGTTCTGCCACTGGATTTTGACGCGATGTTCATTGTTAAACCATCCCGTCCTTTTACAGACAGGCAGAAATTGAAACTCGACCAGTATGTGATGCATGGTGGCAAATTGATTTGGCTGATCGATAATCTCTACGCGGAGATGGACAGCCTGATGCGCAGCCAAAGCGATTTCATAGCCTACGACCGCGGCCTGAATCTGGACGACCAGCTTTTCAGGTATGGCGTAAGAATAAACAGGGATCTGCTGCAGGACCTTCAGTGCGACAAACTGCCGCTTTCCGTTGGCAATTATGGCGACAAACCACAAATGCAACTTCTTCCCTGGTTCTACTTTCCATTGCTGACACCATCCAATAACCATCCTATATCCAAAAATCTCAATTCCGTACTTTCTATCTTCCCAAATTCCCTCGACACCGTAGAGGCGGAAGGCATCAACAAAACGGTGCTCTTGTCGGGTTCAGATAATTCCAGGTTGCTCAGCACTCCCGCTATCGTTTCGCTGAATAGCGTCCGTACCGAAGAGGACATAAAAACATTTACAAAGAAACACGTTCCGGTAGCCATGCTGCTCGAAGGCAGGTTCCGCTCATTTTTTGAAAACAGGATTGGGTCGGCCACTGCCGACTCGCTTTCCGGGATCTACAAGCAGCCCTATTTGCCTTCTGCGGAACTCAGTAATAAAATGATCGTGATATCCGACGCCGACATCGTTGCCAATGTAGTGACGCAGAATGAGGGTCCGCTGGCAATGGGTACAAACCAGTTCACAAAAATCCAGTATGCCAATCGCGATTTTATTGTAAACTGTATTGAGTACCTGGTCAATCCCTCCGGCATTCTGAACACCAGGAGCAAGAGCTATGTGCTGAGGATGCTGGATCCCGCAAAACTTGACAATGAAAAAACCACCTGGCAAATCATCAGCGTTGGCCTGCCTGTGCTACTGATCCTTGGATTTGCATTTGTGTATCAACTAATCAGAAACAGGAAATATAAAACATGACAACAGATCAGCTCACCTACCTGATTTTCGGATTATTGGTCATCGTTGCACTGATCTTCGACCTGGGACTACTAAGCAGGAAGAGCAGACATGTTACCCTCACCAAAGCCTTGTGGCAAACCGTTTTCTGGGTAATTCTCGCCATTGGCTTTATGTTTTTTGTATGGTACGAATACGGTCGAACCATCGCAATCGAGTACCTGAGTGCCTATCTCACGGAGTGGTCACTCAGCATAGACAATATTTTCGTGTTCATCCTGATCTTTTCATTCTTTGGGGTTAAGGACATTTATTATGCCAGGGTATTGCTCATCGGGATACTCATGGCGATCGTGTTCAGAGTGATCTTTATAACTGTTGGCATTGCCCTTGTGGAACGATTCGTTTGGTTGCTTTATATTTTCGGGGCGATCCTTGTGTTTACAGGCATAAAAATGTTTACTGCCAAACATAGTGATGAACCCAATCTATCGGAAAATAGAGTGTACAACCTGTTGAAGCGGTTGTTGCCCCTTACTCCCGAAGACGGGGGCGGCAAGTTTACGATCAGGAAGAATGGAAAGAAATATTACACCAGCATCTTTGTTGTGGTCGTGATGCTGGCCACTACCGATATTGTATTCGCGCTGGATTCCATTCCGGCTGTTTTCGGTATATCCACACATCGTATTGTCATTTACACATCCAATATTTTTGCCGTTCTTGGTCTGCGGTCACTTTTCTTCCTGCTCAAAGGAGCCGTGGGAAAGTTTGCCTACCTGCAACAGGGGATCGCCATCGTGCTGGTGTTCATCGGTCTGAAAATGCTGGCCGAGATCTTTCACATCAAAATCCCAATATTCATTTCATTGCTGGTGATACTTGTATGTCTGGTCACTTCTATCGTATATTCAATGAGTGTGGCAAAGGCTACGGACCATGAGGCGCCAAAAGCCGGGGACGACATAGACCTTCATTAAATTTATTCTATTGGCATACCAGTTCAGTCAGATCGCTTCAATCGTCAGGGGAAAGGTCACTGCCCTGCATGGCGACTGCAAGATCAGCGAACTGGTGATGGACAGCCGCAGGGTACTGTTCCCAGAAAGTTCATTGTTCTTCGCACTGAGCGGTACCAGGAAAAACGGGCACGAATACATCACTGAGGCCTATCGCAAAGGGATCAGGAATTTTGTGATCAGCGAACCTATTGCTGAAATCCCCGCTGAAAGCAACCTGATCATGGTAGCGGACACGCATATTGCCCTGCAGTTACTTGCTGGCTACCACAGGCATCGCTTTCATATCCCTGTTATCGGGATAACGGGCAGCAACGGCAAGACAATCGTTAAGGAATGGCTGAACCAGTTGCTGGAGGAAGATTTTTGCATCACCCGCAGCCCCAGGAGTTATAATTCCCAGATCGGCGTGCCGCTGAGCGTATGGCTCATGAATGATCAGACCACCCTGGGTATTTTTGAGGCAGGTATTTCACAGAGCGGAGAGATGGACAAACTGCAGAAGATCATCCAGCCGACGATCGGCATCTTCACTAATATCGGTGACGCACACGCAGAAGGATTTATGAATGCGCATCAGAAGATCAACGAAAAGCTAAGGCTCTTCAGCAATGTGGAGATACTGATTTACTGTAAGGACTACCCCGAGCTTAATGAAGGCGTTGCGTCCCTTTGGCGACACAGGAAGACCGGCGATGAAAAACCCTTCAGGATGATCTCCTGGAGTAGTCACACGAAGGCCGAATTGTTTATTCATTCCAGGACCAGGGACCAGGACCGCACCGTGATTCTGGGCGATTACCTGGGGTCGGACTGCGCTATCGTCATTCCTTTTACAGATGAGGCTTCTATAGAAAATGCCATCACCTGTTGGTGTGTACTGTTGCATCTTAATATCCCGGAAGAACAGATCCGCCAAAGGATGGAAAAATTATCGCCGGTGTCCATGCGTCTTGAGCTCAGGGACGGCATCAACAACACCTCGGTTATTAATGACAGTTATAGCGCGGACCTCAGCTCACTCAGGATAGCACTGGATTTCCTCGCCCAACAGCACCAGCATAGCCGGCAAACGGTAATCCTGACTGACTTCCTGGAAACAGGGCGGAATGAAAGAGAGCTATACCGGTCCATCGCTTTCTCGCTGCAGCAGCACGCTGTGTCACAAATCATCGGCATCGGTCCCGTCATTTGTCGCAATCATGCCATCTTTGAATCAGTTCCCGGTCTGCAAACTCAATTTTACGGTTCCGTACAGGAGTTCCAGGAGCAATTTCCGCGCATGAGTTTCGGCAATGAAAATATCCTTATAAAGGGTGCCCGGATATTCGGGCTCGAGCAGATCTATCACTTGTTTGAAAAACAAACACACCAGACCCTGCTGGAAATAGACCTCGACGCCTTAGGTCACAATCTCAGAGCTTACCAGCAGTTACTCCGGCCTTCCACCAAACTAATGGCCATGGTAAAGGCGTTTTCGTATGGCAGTGGCAGTTATGAAATTGCCGCAGCCCTCGAGTTCAACAAAGTGGACTACCTGGCTGTGGCTTACGCGGACGAGGGTGTGGAGCTGAGAAAGGGCGGGATCAGTTTACCCATTATGGTTATGAATCCCGATGAATCCGCCTTCCCGGCCCTGCTCAATTATAATCTTGAACCGGAAATATATTCGCTGAACCTTTTGGTTGCCTTTTCCCGATTTCTCAGGCAGGAAGGTCTTACCCATTTCCCAATCCATATAGAACTTGAAACAGGGATGAACAGGTTGGGTTTTGAAGAAAAGGACCTGGGAGAGCTTTGCCGGATGCTGGATACAAGTACATTCAGGGTACAGTCGGTATTCAGTCACCTGGTGGCCAGTGAAGATCCGGGTCTGGATTATTTCACTCAGGGACAGGCGGAAAAATTTGAGCGGATGAGCAGTCAGCTCCAGGCGAGGCTGCCTTACGGTTTCCTTCGCCATTTGCTGAATACATCGGGCATCGTTCGCCACCCCGGCCTGCAGTACGACATGGTGCGTACCGGCATCGGCCTTTACGGCGTTGATGCTACCGGCACTCTCGACTTACGACAGGTAAGTACGCTGCGTTCGGCCATTGCACAGATCAAAGAAGTTGCGGGTGGTGAATCGGTTAGTTATGGCCGTTCGGGAAAGACAGAAAGGGACTCAAGGGTGGCAACTATCAGGCTCGGATATGCGGATGGCTATCCGCGCAGCCTTGGCAATGGAAGAGGTAAGGTCTTAATCGGCGGACGTCTACTGCCAACCATTGGGAATATCAATATGGACATGACCATGATAGACATCACCGGAATGCCTGATGTAGATGAAGGATCCCCGGTAGTTGTGTTTGGCAAGCACCTTCCCGTTCAGCAGGTGGCGGAATGGGCTGGAACCATTCCGTATGAGTTACTTACGGGCCTTTCCCAAAGGGTGAAACGGGTGTATTTCAGGGAATAGAAACACAACATTGTTATTATCTTTGAGCCTCAAAAAAATCATTGTGAAGAGCAGAACAGTAGTCATTGTAATCCTGGCAATCATCCTTGCGGATCAGGTTTTGAAGATCTGGGTAAAGACGCACATGAGCTATCAGGAACAGATTCCGGTGCTTGGCTCCTGGTTTCGCCTGTTCTTCATTGAGAATGAAGGAATGGCCTGGGGTTGGAAATTTGGCGGCGACTGGGGCAAGATGGCGCTTACGCTGTTCAGGCTGATAGCGGTGATCTTTGGGGTGTTTTACATTCGAAGTATTGTAAGAGCCAAACTGCACCCCGGGTTTATCATTTGTGTTTGCATGATCTTTTCCGGTGCGCTAGGCAACCTGATAGACAGCTTATTTTATGGTATGGTCTTCTCCAACAGCGATATAGGCACTCCGCTTGCCCGGCTCTTCCCGCATGGTGGTGGTTATGCGGGTTTTTTGCACGGCAGGGTAGTAGATATGCTGTATATGCCAATAATTGAGGACAAAGTACTTCCTGCCTGGCTTCCGGTATGGGGCGGAGACAGGTTTACCTTTTTTTCACCTATATTTAATATTGCAGACGCTTCCATTTCTATCGGCGTTATTGTAATATTGATATTTCAAAGGAAGTTTTTTCGAAAAATCCCCCTCGACAAGCCACAGACCACACTCGAATCAAATGCTCCTGTGAACGACACGATAAGTGCGTTGTAAAGATTACCACAATAAAGATCCGCTAACATGAGAATTTCAAAATATTTCATAAGTGGCATGATGCTACTAGCCGTTGCAGCGGGATGTAGAAAGGAAAAAAGTTCGGAGACAGGCGCGCCGCCCGACGAAATCAAGGAAACACAATGGGAATTCAAGGAATCAGATTCGCTCTTCGGTGGACCGATGGATTCAGCATTGCTGGCAGAATCTGATTCCGGCTTCATCGTAGTGATGTCGGGTCTCGCCGCAGAAGGTAGTGGTGAAATTACTCTTCAACTGTCTGACCCTGTCGCCATCAAAGTAGGTGAATATCCAAATCAGAATGTTATTTTTCAATACTCGGAAAACGGAATCATATTACTGGAAAATTCCGTTCAGCAAGCCGATCCATTTACGGTGACAATTACTTCGATGGATTCCCTTACCATTTCAGGTATATTTTCTGGCACAGTGGAAGATGGACTAGGTAATGTGAAGGAAATCAGCGATGGCAAATTCACGGCACCTTTCAAATCCGGAGGTGATCCAACACCGCCTCCCGATGTTTCAGGGACACTGACTATTTGGTCGAAAACAACTTGTAGTGGCGGTGGAAAGATTCAACTGATCGTTGCTGATCAGCTCGGAGAAATCATGCAGGCCGATGCGCAGGCCCCCGAATGCGGAGCCGCAGGCACTACCAGCTTCAACCTTCCAATCGGTGTGTATACGGTCATGGGAATCTGTGAGGATACCGCCACTTACGAAGTGACGGTGGAACCGAATTCCTGTACCGTGCTGGAGGTAGCTTTCGAGGATCCTGAAGATCTGCCAGGTGACTATTTTCCATTGGCCAACTGGTGGAGTTACGGCGATTCAAACAATCCTGGTGACACCCTGAAAATAGAAAGCCAGGGCAATACTGTCGTGGGCGGCCAAAGCTATACCGCCTTTTTTAACACTGGCACACAAGAGAACAGATACTATCGCAAGGATGGCACAAGCTATTACGAATATGTGTCCGGTTTCGGGGGAATTACCCTTGATGAGCCGCTCGAATACAAATTTCTGCAGGATGACCTCAATGAGGGCGACAGCTGGGAAACTCCGGAAGGATCCTCGTCATCCATCAATCCACCTGCCAGCTTCAAATTGAGACTCACTATACAACGAAAGGGTTTCAACAGAATGATCAATGGCAAAATGTATTACGATCTCATAGAGGTAAGAACTGAATTGCTGATCAAGTTCGGAGGGGTGTTCCAGCCAACCGGAAGCCAGATCATTACGCTCTATGCGAAAGGTATCGGAGTTGTCTTGTTCCAGTCGCTCGATGGTTCACCTACTGACTGGACCATCCGTAATTATGACGCCGTTCCCTGATCAATTTTTCTTTACCAGAATCCGGTTGATGAGCTGTTCTCCGATCCTCAGCCGCAGATAATAGACTCCGGGCGATAGGTTTCCGGGCGTATTGATGATCACCGGATTGATGCCTTTCCTGGTTTTCACTGTCGATCGGTATATCGGTTTGCCATAATTGTCTACCACTGAAATCTCTGCCTGCCCGCTGGAGATGGCCTGGATATCAAAATTGATCTTGTCCCTGAATGGATTGATCAGCCCCCGTATGCCGGCATCACCGGAGTTGATGAGAGTGATGGTTTTGGAGTATTGATTGGTATTGAACGAACTTGACTGGATCCGGTAAAAAACCGGACCTGAGACGGCCACCGGGTCTGTGAAATTATACCGGGCCTCCCCTCCTCCACCTCGTCCGTTTTTGGAGCCTATGGCATAGAAGATCCTTCCATCGATGCTTTTTTCAATCTTGTAAACAGTATTTTCAGCCTCCCGGGTGTTATTCCAGGTCAGCGCTGCATGATATCCGGAGATGGTTCCCTTAAGCGAAAGCGCAGGATCATTCAGGATCACATTACAGTCGTTCACCATCACTATCAGCTTCGTGCTTGCTACAAAAGAACATCCCGGATTACTTAGGTTTGATGCAGAAGTAGCCACTACAAAGCGGTATTGATTAAGATGGTGAGCGCTGTCGGCAAGAAAGGGTGGCAATGCGGTGATGTACTGATAACCGTTAGAAACCGGTGCGGGACTGCCCGTGCCGGAACCAGGAACGGTCCAGGTGACGCCATTGTCCGTACTTCTTTCAAAACGAAAGAAGGTGTAGTTGTTGAAAAAAGAGGTAACGGTGGAACCGATGTCAACCTGTGAACCGTAGCAAACCGCCGCATCTCCCGAAGGGACGAGGTTTAAGTTCGGACTGCAGGAAACAAGCGCGATATCATCAATTGCCCAGTCATTACCTCCGCCTCCTGAGGCGTTATTCCTGATTGAAATGGTAATTGAAGTTTGTGACGGGCCAGTCTGGAAAAGAAAACCTTTTTTCACCCACCCGCTGGTGTCGATCTGCCCGGAGGAATATCGGTCGAGGCCATTGACGGCAAAGGACAGGTTTGGATAAACACCCGGTTTATAGGTTTGTGTACCCAGAGAATCCACACCGCAAACACTACAAACATTTCTCACCCAAACCGAAAATTCATAAGCGGTGTTGCTACACAACCCCGAGATGGTCTGCTTGTAGGCTTCCGTGGTATTGTAGTCGGCATTGACCACGAGCATGTATCCTCCCATTGTTCCATTCACGGGATTATTGCCGGCTGGGGTACTGGATCCGGTATGATCGCCGATGATGTCCCAGTAACCACCGAACATTCTGTTGTCACAGGATGCAGCGGCAGGCGGCGGTCCTCCGGCGGGCACCGTACAAACAGGACGCTTGTTAGCATTTCTGAAAGTGCTTCTCCAGGGGCTGAGGTTGTTGACCACGGCATATTTGCCGTCGTTAAGTGCCGTAGCGCTGCTGATTGGAGTGTAGGTGTACGAAGGTATTAGGAAGGTAGGTGGATAGGACCTGTTTTGGGCCACCCCACTGTCGAAGGTTCCACCCGCCTCACCCACGAAATTTGTACCCGTAGCGTTGGGGCAGATGGGGTCGTTATTTGAAATAAGGATCTTGTATTGGGTCGTTGTGAGTGTGACGTCCGCATCTCCCGCGTTGTTGGTTGCTTTATACACAAAAACACCCGCACCAAGAATGATGGTGTCGTTGATGCTTCCGGTAACCCTGACCTTGAATGAGGTGCTGATCAGTAACCTGCTTCCACCCACCAGTGGTTTGTCTTTGAGGGCACCACCTGTATAGATCGTTCCTGCGCCCGTGGTGCTGGACAATGTGTGTGCTGCATTTGGGGCGGTCGCATTGCGTCCCATGTTAAGCCGGATATTATAGTTCCCGGCTGCCGGTGATGGTTGGTAAGAACCAGCATCATCGCCCAGGGCTGGCGTAAAACGTTTATATGTAAGTCCCTCATTAGTCACGAGCCTGATTGAATCACTCGCAAATACAGTTTTGGTGGGAAGATTATCGAGGTATCTGACATAATAGATCTCGTTGCTATTAAAGCCTGCCGTGAAATAATAATTGGTTCTTATTTCAAGTGTGTCTCCAGGTTGAACAGCTCCACCCACAGTTTTTTTGGAAAGATTTATATAACTGTTGCCTGGCTTGATCTGTGCTTCCACGGGGGATAACGTGCAAAACATACAAAGAAGCAGGAAGAGGGTGATACCACAACAGGGAGGTAGAGAGGGTAGTTTCATAGTTGGGATTTGCCACCCATCGGGGATGGTTACCCGCTAAATTAGAAATTACCCTGATCAGGTGCAATAGTAAAACCCGTAAACTTGACCTAATGGGAAACATTTACGGGTTTAATAGGTGTTTACCCCTATTTTTTTATCGTAGTTTTCCTACCATTTCTTCCGGTACCACCCACTTGTCGAAGTCTTCTGGTGACACATATCCCAGTTTAACGGCCATTTCTTTTAAGGTGGTGCCTTCCTTATGGGCCTTCTGAGCAATTTCCGCGGCTTTGTAGTAGCCTATTTTGGTATTCAGGGCGGTAACCAGCATCAGCGAATTGTCGAGGTGCTTCCTGATATTGGTTTCGATGGGCTCGATGCCTGCAGCGCATTTGTCGTTGAACGACACGCAGCCATCGGCGATCAGCCTGGCGCTGTGAAGAAAATTGTATATCATCATGGGTTTGAACACATTCAGCTCAAAATGGCCTGTTGCACCTCCGACATTAATGGCGACGTCGTTGCCCAGCACCTGGGCAGCAATCATGGTGAGTGCTTCACATTGGGTCGGATTGACCTTTCCGGGCATAATGGAGGATCCGGGTTCATTGTCCGGAATGAAAATTTCCCCGATACCGGATCTGGGGCCCGAAGAAAGCAAGCGGACATCGTTGGCGATTTTCATCAGGCTGACCGCAATGGTTTTCAATGCCCCATGTGTCTCAACAATGGCGTCATGAGCGGCAAGTGCTTCGAATTTATTTTCAGCGGTGATAAAGGGCAGCCCAGTAAGTTTGGCGATATGGCGGGCAACATTTTCCGGATAATTTTCAGGAGTATTGATGCCTGTGCCCACCGCTGTTCCGCCGAGTGCAAGCTCGGAAAGATGCGGAAGCGTGTTCCTGACAGCCCTAAGACCGTGATCTAACTGAGATACATAACCGCTGAATTCCTGGCCTACCGTAAGCGGTGTGGCATCCATGCAATGCGTTCTCCCGATCTTCACCACCCGCATGAATTGCTGGCTTTTATCTTTAAGCGTATCGCGGAGTTTCTCGATGCCGGGGATCACCGATTCCATCAGGATCTTATATGCCGCAATGTGCATGGCGGTAGGGAAGGTGTCGTTGGATGATTGCGATTTGTTGACATCGTCATTTGGATGCAATACTTTTTCCCTGTCGGTGAGTTTGCCGCCATTGATCACATGAGCACGGTAGGCGATCACTTCGTTTACATTCATATTGCTTTGCGTGCCGCTGCCCGTTTGCCAGACTACCAATGGAAAGTATTCATCGAGTTTTCCGGCGATGATCTCATCGCTTACTTTGCCGATCAGATCTGCCTTTTCTTTACTCAGCACACCTGCTTCCAGGTTGGTGAGCGCTGCTGCCTTTTTCAGGTAGGCGAAGGCCCGGATAATTTCTTTGGGCATCCGGTTAATATCTTGTGCGATTTTGAAATTGTCGATACTTCGTTGCGTCTGTGCTCCGTAAAGTGCGTCTGCAGGCACTCTCACCTCACCCATCGTGTCTTTTTCTATTCGATATTCCATTTTGCGTTGTTTAATAAATCTGAAAAAGAATTGAGACAAAGGTCGTGAAACTGCTTTTCGCAGAACGTCTGGCCACAAAGAAAGTTTGCATTTACTTTGTCGCCTTTCGGCGACGAGCTTTGATCAAATTCTTAGCTTCCGCTGCCCGTTTGCGTGAAATAATGGATTGAATTTATCGTCCTTTAAACTTCGCCGCTCTTTTTTCCAGGAAGGCGTTCTTCCCTTCCTTTAGATCTTCCGTTGCGAAGTATTCACCAAACAGCTTTGCCTCCAGGGCATATCCATCCTGGGTTTCATCAAAGGCGGCATTGACTGAACGGATACAACCCGCAATGGCCAGTGGCGCTTTTGAATTAATCAGTCGCAGTATGTCCGCCGCTTTTTCAAGCAACTGGTCCGCGGGAACAACCTGGTTGACGAGTCCATAGTGAAAGGCGGTCTGTGCGTCGATGGGTGCTGCTGTCATCAACATTTCCAATGCACGTCCCCTGCCAATAAGCTGTACCAGCCTTTGAGTGCCCCCATAGCCAGGCAGGAGGCCAAGGTTTACTTCCGGCTGGCCGAATTTTGCAGTTACCGACGCCAGCCTCAGCTGGCAACTCATGGCGAGTTCGCAACCCGCGCCCAGGGCATAACCATTTACTGCAGCGATGATCGGCTTCGAGGATCGTTCAATACTAAAAAATACGTCCTGCCCGGCCCGGGAAAGATCAAAGCCCTCCTGTTGTATGCCGCTGAACGCGGAAATGTCAGCCCCTGCAACAAATGCCTTTGGCCCCGCCCCGGTAATAATAGCTGATTTGATTTCCGGGTTTCGGTTCACCTCGGCAACCGCTTCGCCGATCTCCATCATAACTTCCGGGTTGATCGCATTGAGTTTGTCTGGTCGATTAACTGTGATGGTCAGTATTGAATCGTCCAATGAAGTGAGCAAAGTCTTATACATAGGCTGTGTTCTGCTGTTAAAAATCCCTGTGGGCGGCCACCCAGTCCCTGATATACCCGGCGATCTCATCGGTCCCTGTTCCGGGCATAAATAGTTTTTCGACACCTAATTCAATGAGTGTTTTCATGTCGTCTTCTGGAAAGATACCGCCACCAGTTACCAGCACGTCGTGCATGTTATTTTCCTGCAAAAGAGCCAGGATCCTGGGGAACACGGTCATGTGCGCACCGCTGAAAATGCTGATCCCTATGGCATCCACGTCTTCCTGGAGGGCAGTGCTCACCACCATTTCAGGGGTTTGCCGCAGGCCTGTATAAATAACTTCCATGCCGGCATCGCGCAGGGAGGTGGCAATCACCCTGGCTGCGCGGTCGTTACCATCCAATCCGATTTTGGCAATAAGTACCCTAAGTGGTCTGGTTTGCCTGCTCATCGGGCAAAGCTAGTGTTATACAATCAGGTTTAAGAGGTGGTCCATCCTGCTGATCGTTTCATCTTTACCAATCACTTCCACAATATCAAAAACGCCCGGTCCCATCTTTTGTCCAACCAGCATGATACGGAGAGGGAGTAGCACATCACCGGGTTTAATGCCAGCAGCGTTGGCCAGTGACTTGAATTGTTCCTCCAGTTGGTGGCCATTCCAGTCTTCAGCCTTTTTGAACAAGTCTATCGCCTGCCTGAAAAAAGCTGATTTTGCTTCATTCCATTTTGGTTTCACTGCGTCGAGGTCTATCGTGGCGGGGGCTTGAAAAAAGAAGACACTGTTGGGCCAAAGGTCCGACAGCAAGGTACATCGCTCCTTCACCAGCCCCGCCACCTGCTTCAGTTTGCCGGTAGAAATAATAAGATCCCTTGCTTCGGCTTCTTTTCTCAGGGCGTTTACCAGCAGTTCGTCGTCGCTACGTTTTATCCACTCGTGGTTGAACCACTTTGCTTTTTCAAAGTCGAATTTTGCTCCCGAGCTGTGAACCCTGTCCATGGAAAACTGCCGCACCAGTTCTTCCTTTGTAAATATCTCCTGTGCGGTGCCGTCATTCCAACCCATCAGGGCAAGCATGTTGATAAAGGCTTCCGGTATGAAACCAAGTTCCCTGAATCCTTTCGTTAGTTCTGCTGTGGCTGGATCTTTCCAGTCCATGGCAAAAACCGGGAACCCCAGGCGATCACCGTCTCTTTTCGACAACTTTCCTTTTCCGTCGGGTTTAAGAATTAATGGAAGATGGGCCCATGCCGGCATTTCGCTTATCCATCCCAGGTAGTTCCAAAGTAGTACATGTACCGGAGCGCTGGGAAGCCACTCCTCGCCCCTGAATGCATGGGAAATCTTCATCAGGTAATCATCAACGACCACCGCCAGGTGGTAAGTGGGCATTCCATCAGCCTTCAGCAGTACCTTGTCATCGACCTGGCCGGAGTTGAAGCTAACGGTGCCCCTTATCATATCGAAGAAACTGATGGTCTCATTCTCGGGAACTCTTATCCTGATTACGTGCGGTGTGTTAGTGCGCATCAACTCCTTTACTTCCGATTCAGGAAGGGTAAGGGAGTTTCTCATTTTATTCCTGATCTGCTGGTTGTATTGCGGAGATGGATTTTCGGTTGTTTTGTACCGTGACCTCATTTCCTCGAGTTCGGCCGGTGTGTCGAAGGCATAATAAGCGTTCCCGGCAGCAACCAGGCTTTCTGCGTACTGGCGGTACAGTTCCTTTCTTTCACTCTGACGGTAAGGGCCATACGGGCCGCCCCTGGCGGGGCTTTCGTCAGGTTCCAACCCGCACCAGGCGAGGCAGTCCACGATATATTGTTCGGCTCCGGGCACGAACCGTCCCTGATCAGTATCTTCAATGCGGAGAATAAAGTCGCCGCCGTGCTGGCGGGCAAACAGATAATTGTATAAGACGGTGCGAACTCCACCCAGGTGTAGGCCACCAGTAGGGCTAGGAGCAAAGCGAACCCTTATTTTTTTCGGCATAGCCGCAAATATACAAATTCGAAAAGCGTTTATATTGTAATGAAACTGTTCGTTACCTGCATATTATCTGTAATATTTAACTCATTATCAGCTCAATTGATCTATGAAACGGTAAGTGTAGACTATGACAGCGCCTGGGAGTATAAGTCCCTTAAGTTGATCCCCATTCGCAGCAAAGGGCCCGGCGGTGGAGCAGGGCCGGGGTTTATGTCGTTGAAAAAAGCACTCCAGCAGGGATTGGCCACCATCAGCGAACGGGGTTCGGCTTCAACCGAAAATGTGCACTGGCTTCGCATTCAGAACAAGTCGAAGAATTCCCTGTTCGTCGCTTCGGGGCAAACTATCACCGGTGGAAGACAGGATAGGATGACCACCAGGGACACTGTGCTTACGCCAAATGGAGGCGATCAATATATCCCGGTTATGTGCATCGAGGAAAACAGGTGGAGTGAAAAGGAAAGGAAACTCATTTACAGCAACTATGCAAATCTACGACTGCGAAAGGTATTGGATATCTCCAGAAACCAGGTGCTGGTCTGGAAGGAAATCTTTGCACAGCTCGACAGCGCTGAGTTCAGGTCTTCAACTTTCGCCTATTCCGCGATCCCTCTCAATAAGGACGTGCAGCTGAAAGAGAAGGCGTATTTAGATTTCTTTCTTGATAAGTTCAAACATTCGGACAGTTCTATCACCGGTTTTGTTTGCGTAAGTGGCGACAAGGTGATCGGCACGGATATTTTTTCCGACAGGGCGATGTTCTATGACGAACTCGAGCCCCTGCTCTATGGATACATCAACGAGGCCGTAATGAACGGTGCTCCGCCAATCATGGAGCGTGAGCAGACGATATTATTCATGGATAAGATCCTCACAAATGAAACCCTGCAGGAAGAGTACTGCAAGAAGAATGGAAAGATATTCCGCGCTGCCGGTAAAGTGTTCCATGTTACTGCTTACTGATCGTTTCGGTACCTTTACCTCCGTATGTTTTATGTTGTCAAAACGCCATCGCTGGTCAAAAGACTTTTTCCCGGATGTATCTGGAATATTCCACGAAACGATACGGTAATCTACCTGACTTTTGATGATGGTCCGCATCCAGCCGCGACGGGATATGTGCTGGATACGTTGAAACAGTTTGATGCAAAGGCCACCTTCTTTTGTATTGGAAAAAATGTAGCGGCCCATCCGGGTGTGTACAAAAGGATATTAAGTGAAGGTCATCGTGTCGGCAATCATACACATGATCACCTCGATGGGTGGAAGACACCCGACAAGGAATATATCAGGAATATCAATGAGGCAGCCAAATATATCGACAGTAAGCTCTTCCGGCCTCCGTATGGCAAGATCAGCCGTTTTCAGATACGTCTGTTGACTGCGGCTGAGAAAGCCAGGCAAACGTCGGTTTACAAAGTAGTGATGTGGGATGTGCTCAGCGCCGATTTCGACCTTAATATCACGGCTGAAAAATGTGCGGCCAATGTAACCCGTAATGCCGGGCCCGGATCGATCGTTGTTTTTCATGACAGCGAAAAAGCCTTCCCAAGAATGGAAAAAGCACTCCCTGAAGTATTAAAGTATTTTATCAACCGCGGCTTTCGTTTTGAATCGATACGGGAGGAAACATTGTAGAATGGAAATTGTTGAAATTTCCAGCGATGGGAAACAACTCTTTAAAATAAGTTGGGCCGGGGTAGAAACCCTGGCCCGTTTTTAATCCGTACCCTATGAAAACTGTTTTAAAGGTATACACTTTTTTAATTCGACCAAACTAAATTATAGGGGTGTGATCCGGGCATATCCGCTGTGGGATTGTACTTTGGCCGATTGAAGAGAAGCAAAAGAAGCTTATTAACCAATTAATCTCCCCGGAGAAGGTTTTACGACATGGAGCATATTGAGCTTATTGACACCCATTGCCACCTGTATCTTGAGGAATTCGTGGCGGACCTGCCCGAGGTTCTGGATAGGGCGGGTAAGGGAGGTATTATTAAAGTCTATATGCCGGCCCTTGACCAGGCCCATTATCAGGCATTGATAAACATGGAACTAAGTAGTAACGGACTTTGTAAAGCGATGGCAGGTTTGCATCCCTGTTATGTGAGGGAAACCGTGGAAACGGAGTTGTTAGCCATTCAGCAATGGACAAGGGAACGCAGTTTTTCAGCCATCGGTGAAATAGGCCTTGATTATTACTGGGATAAAACCTTTGTAAATGAGCAGAAAAAGGCATTTGAATCCCAGATGGAACTGGCGGCCAGCCTGGGTTTGCCGGTTGTGATCCATTCCAGGGAGGCTATGCGTGATACTATTGACATGCTCAAAGCCCGGAAGGGAAAGGGTTTGTATGGGATCTTCCATTGTTTTTCCGGTACGCTCAGCGATGCCCGTGAGATCATCGGATGTGGCCTGAAATTAGGCATTGGTGGGGTGTTGACGTACAAAAAGGCGGGTTTGGCTGAGGTCATTGCAGAAATTGACCTGGAACATTTGGTTCTGGAGACGGATGCTCCCTACCTCAGCCCTGTGCCTTTCAGGGGCAAACGAAATGAACCCTCATATATCCGTCATGTGGCCGAGAAGCTGGCTTTACTGAAGAACCTGTCCCTGGCCGAGGTCGCCAGGGTTACTACCGCCAATGCCCAAAATATATTCGGAACCTAAGGCGGGTGAATGTATTTTTGCCCCCCTTCGCTGGCCTTTGTGGTCCGCCTGGGGAGTATTGGAGAGGTGTCCGAGTGGCTGAAGGAGCACGCCTGGAAAGTGTGTATAGGGGAAACTCTATCGCGGGTTCGAATCCCGCCCTCTCCGCAAACGAATCAAAGCCCGTCAGGGGCATTTTTGTTTTCACGAGCGTTGAATGCTTGCTTTCAAAAGCGAGTGGAAGCGAAAATGATGCGGCGCGCAGCGCCGGCTTTGATTCGTTTGCAACCCCCACCTCCGGGATCGCCGCAGGCAACCCCGGAGAATTGTTTTCACGAGCGTTGAAAGCTTGCTTTCAAAAGCGAGTGGAAGCGAAAATGATGCGGCGCGCAGCGCCGGCTTTGATTCGTTTGCAACCCCCACCTCCGGGATCGCCGCAGGCAACCCCGGAGAATTGTTTTCACGAGCGTTGAAAGCTTGCTTTCAAAAGCGAGTGGAAGCGAAAATGATGCGGCGCGCAGCGCCGGCTTTGATTCGTTTGCAACCCCACCTCCGGGATCGCCGCAGGCAATCCCGCCATATCTTTAAAATAAGTGGACTCCAAAACGCAAACCACATTCATGTCTTACTGTTCGGCAATACTTACGATGACGGGTGAACGAAAAGCAATTCACAAAGACTATCACGATCATCACTATGGCTTTCCGCTTCATGATGACAACGAATTGTTCTGCCGCCTGGTTATGGAAATCAACCAGGCCGGCCTCAGCTGGGAAACCATCCTGAAAAAAGAAGCTTCATTCCGGAAAGCCTACCATGGTTTCAAAATCAAAAAGGTCGCCAGCTACACCGATGCCGACAGGGCAAGGCTGATGGACGATTCAGGCATCATACGCAACCGCCTGAAAATAAATGCCGCCATCGAAAACGCCCGCAGCATCCTCTTACTGCAAAAGGAATTTGGATCATTTGATAAATGGCTGGAAGCGCAATTCCCAAAGAGCAAAGAAGAATGGGTAAAACTATTCAAAACAACCTTTCGGTTTACCGGAGGCGAAATAGTCAGTGAATTCCTGTTAAGCATAGGCTATCTCAAAGGTGCGCACACCCCGGACTGCCAGATCTATAAAAAAGTGCTGAAAGCAAAACCTCTCTGGCTGAAACATGATTAACACCTCCAACTTACCTTCAGCAAGGCATTACGCAATCACTTTTTCCATCCTCGCAGACCTGGATCCCTTGATCAGCAGGCAGGCGTCCTTAAGATTTGCAGACTTATACCAGTCTGCAGCGTCCTCTGAATTGGCAAGAACTCTGAACCCACCGGCAGTCTTCAAAAAATCGCCTCCAACAAGCACCACATCGGTCCATTGAAATTGCCGTATCAGATCAACTATCGCCTGGTGCTCATCCCGGCTTTCCTCCCCAAGTTCAGCCATGGCACCCAGCACCAGAATCTTATTGGTTTCTCTAAGCGCAGCGAAATTCTCTATCGCAAGTCGCATACTGGAAGGATTCGCATTATAAGCATCGAGTATGATCCGGTTGCCATCTTTGTTGATAAGCTGAGAACGGCTGTTTGAGGGTTCATAATTCTCAAGTGCGGCGATGATCTTCTCATCCGCCACCTTGAAGTATTTGCCGATACTCACTGCGGCCAGTATATTTGGCAGGTTATAACTGCCGACCAACCTGGTATGAATTTGCATTCCATCCACATCCACACCCAGGTATGGATCATTGTCGGTAATACGGCCATTTACATCGGCACCAGTCGTTCCATACTTCACGATCTTCTTTATTCCCTCGCTCATCTCGCGCAGGTAATCATAGTCCCACATCACGAAAGCGGTTCCCTCAACCCCCCGCAGAAAATCAAATAGTTCACCCTTTCCTTTTTTCACTCCTTCATAACTGCCAAAGCCTTCGAGGTGCGCCTTCCCCACATTGTTGATCATTCCGTAGTCGGGCAGGGTGAAGTTGCAATAGGAGGCAATCTCGCCAACGTGGTTGGCACCCATCTCTATAACCGCCATCTCTGCGTCCATGCCAATTCGTAACAGCGTAAGCGGAATGCCGATGTGGTTATTGAGGTTGCCCTCTGTGGTATAAGTTTTGAACTTTGCCGACAATACCGCGTGGACCAGTTCCTTGGTGGTGGTCTTACCATTACTCCCCGTAATGGCGAGGACGGGAATGGTGAATTGATTCCTGTGGAATAAAGCCAACTCCTGGAGGGTGGTCAGCACGTCATCGACCAATATGGTTTTTCCATTGCCATGATAATTCGCGTCATCAATTATCGCATACTCTGCACCGTTATTAAGAGAAGTTTCCGCAAAGGAATTGGCATTGAAATTCGGACCCTTCAGAGCGAAGAAGAGGTCTCCGGGCTGCAACTTTCTTGTATCGGTCTGAATAGAAGGATGGGTTTTGTAAAGCTCATATAACTCGGGAATGTTCATCCTTCAAAAATAAGCAGAAAAGGAAAAGCCACCCTTTTGGGGTGGCTTTAAGTGCATATAAGCAATTACTTATCTTTTTCTGTTATTCTGGCGTCTCTGTTTGTATTCAATGCCAGTCTTCCTGCCATTGCCTTCCGGGCTTCCCAGGCGGTCCATTGCGCAACGGAAACCGACTGTGCTGCTACCCTGATCTTCTTCGAGGAAGCGGCGGGCACCTGGTGAAAGGTAGTAAGGACGGTCGTTCCAGCTGCCACCCTTGATCACACGTGATTTATCACTGATCAGCGTGGTTTGTCCGTATCCGCGTCCTGCGGTTGAATCGTAGCTAACTCCAACAGTAAGTGAATCACCATCGAGATAGTTGATCACGTTTCCTTTCTGGTAATTCCTGCGGTCTCTGCTTTCTTCGTCAGTGACGTAGACGCGTTTTACACGGCCAAGACTGTCTTTTTCAAATTCGCCTTCGGTGTTCTTGAAATCCTTCTGAAATTTATTACCACGGAATGGTGATACATCGTCAACATCAACAAGTGAAAGGGGACGGTACACGTCTTCAACCCACTCATTCACGTTTCCTGACATATTATACAAACCGAATGAATTTGGAAAGAATGAAGTGACGGGTGCAGTATACACTGCGCGGTCATTAAGACCACCGGCTACTCCCATATTGTCACCGCTGCCGCGTTTGAAGTTCGCAAGGAAAGTACCCTGCCAGTTTCCACGGCGTGTATCACGGAGTCCGTTAGCATTCTGGCTCCAGGAGTACACCTGTTTGTTGGTGATCAGTTCTTCGCCGCGTTTGCCTTCCTTCCTGCTCACCTGGGGATTCTGGCCTACGAGAGCGATCGCTGCATATTCCCACTCAGCTTCTGTTGGAAGCCGGTAAGCGGGTAACAGGATGCCATCTTCAAAAGTGACCTGACCTCTTGGTGTTCCGTTAGCATTCTTTAGGGGGTTCTTTTTCGACCTTACGCCCGGACCGGGAGTAGGGGTAGTTAAACCAACGAGATATGATTTGGTATTGAAAGACTCAGAACCCTGGCCCTGAATATTCTTCAGTGAATTCTTGTTGACGAATTGTTTGTCGATCAATGCCTTTTCATTGACGCGATCTGTTCTCCACAGACAAAAATCGTGTGCCTGCCTCCAGCTAACTCCTACTACCGGGTAATAGTTGTAGGAAGGATGGCGGAAGTAGTATTCAACCAGCGGCTCATTGTAAGCCAGCTCGCTGCGCCACACGAGGGTGTCGGGCAGGGCGCCATTGCGGACAGCCTGGTACTCGTCACCATCAAACACATTGTTGATCCAGTACAGATATTCACGGTAGTGGATATTCGCAACTTCAGTACGGTCGATATAGAACGAGTTGACAGTTTTCCTTGTGGGAATGTTGTTCCAGTCGCTCATTACATCTTCCTCAGTGGCGCCCATAGTAAAGGTACCACCCTGAACAAACACGAGCCCGGGGCCGGTGCGTTGTTCTTTTTCACGGGCAACCTGGTAGCCACCCATGTTCTTATCGTTGTAATTCCAACCCGTTACATCGGATTTTGCGGTCTTTTTACCAAAGATTTTGCTGTTCTTGCAGGAAGAAACCACTGCGGCACAGGAAACCAGGAAGAAAAAGTGTTTGAGATTCATTTTAATAACTTTTGCCTTTGTTCAATTTACATAAACGGGTAGCGGCTGTTAAATATTGTATACCCTGGGGATTGATTATTCACAAGGGGAATGCAGCGAATATAGAATTTATTCAATAAGATTGCATCTCCGTAGCCCTGTCTATTGCGTTAAAAATGAGCTATTTTTGTCTAGTTTCCCACCTTATGCGAATTAACGTCTAAAATAGAAGTATAAAACAATAAAAGCGGATCAATCCCGTTCGAATAAAATCAAAATTCCCTTAAAATCAGAGTCGGCCGACAACAGCCCCGGGTTTATGATAAAATACCACTTATGAAAAAAATGACCGCAAAACTAGCTGCTGCATTGCTCCTGCTTGTCTCAACGTTTCAAACGCAGGCTCAGTCAGACCCCATTAATGTTGTGACTACAGCAGTTCCCTTCCTTAGAATCTCTCCCGATGCCCGCGCAGGCGGAATGGGAGACCTCGGCGTGGCTACTTCAGCCGATGCAAATTCCGGGTTCTACAATCTATCAAAAACACCGTTTGCCAAGAGTCCCTATGGCGTAGGATTAACCTATACGCCCTGGCTTAAAGACTTAGGCCTCAATGATGTATATCTCTTATCCTTTGCCGGATATTACAAACTCGATGAGCTCCAGGCGCTTTCGGCCTCCATCCGCTACTTCAGCCTTGGGAATATCCAGTTTACTGACGGAGCGGGTAATGACTTCGGCAGCGGCCGTCCCCGTGAATTCGGTATAGATGCCGGTTACTCGCGCAAACTCTCCGAATCGATGAGCATCGGTCTCGCCCTGAGGTATATCCACTCCAATCTTGTGGGCGGCGATTTCGCAGACCAGGGAAGTGTGTACCAGGCGGGTAATACGGTAGCAGGTGATGTCTCCTTCTATTATAACGGAGCCAATGCAGGCGGACAGGGCTGGAGTTTTGGTGCAGTGCTTAGTAATCTCGGGGGAAAGATCGGCTATACCAAGGATGCCACTCAAAAAGACTTCATCCCCGCCAACCTTGGCCTGGGTGTAGCTTATACAAAAGTATTTGATGAAGACAGCAAGATCCAGATCGGTCTTGATGCGCATAAATTACTGGTTCCAACACCACCCCTGCTCACCGGTGACCTGACTGCCGACTCTTCGGCAGTGGTGAAATACCGCACCAAACCCGTCGTCAGCAGCTGGCTCACCTCTTTTGGCGACGCGCCTGGTGGATTTGGTGAGGAACTCCGCGAATTTCAGCTCTCCTTCGGAGCCGAATATGCATATAAAGAACAGTTTTTTGCCCGTGCGGGATATTTTTACGAAGACAAGACAAAAGGGAACCGAAAGTATTTTACTGTTGGCCTTGGTGTGAAATACAACGTGTTTGGTCTTAATTTCTCTTACCTCGTTCCTTCAGGTGCAGGTATCAATCGCAACCCATTGTCCAATACACTTCGATTCGGACTGGTGCTTGACCTTGAAGGAGGCGCTGAAACCACAGAAACACCGGTAAGTAACTAAGATTCCCCGGAATAAATATATTTGAAGCACCTCCCTGAGGTGCTTTTTTTATTTAATATGATTTTATGGGCTACCGAATAGGATCCGGAATGGACGTACACCAGCTGGTGGAAGGACGAAAACTGATAATCGGAGGCGTGGAGATCCCCCACTCCAAAGGAGCGCTTGGACACAGCGATGCCGATGTATTGCTTCATGCGATCTGCGATGCCCTGCTTGGTGCCCTTGCCCTGGGCGACATTGGCATGCATTTTCCGGACTCCGACACGCAATTTAAAAATATTGACAGCCGCATCCTCCTTGAACAAACATTCACCATGGTTCAGGAAAGAAAATACAAAGTGATCAATGTAGACACCTCATTATGCCTCGAGACACCCAAAGTAAAAAAATTCAGCGGAGCAATGAGAACAGTAATCGCGGACATCCTTAAGATCACTGAACAGGACGTGTCCGTGAAGGCCACAACCAATGAGAAGATGGGATTCATTGGCAGGGAAGAAGGGATCGTTGCATATGCCACCGTACTTCTTGAATCCTGTTAATCCCGTTCCAGGCTTCAGTGGTCATCCTATATTTGCAACATGCCAAAAATAAAAGTCAGGGTAATCAATCATTCAACAAACCCATTGCCAGAATATGTAACCGCAGGAGCGGCAGGAATGGATCTGAGGGCCAACCTTGAACAACCAATCACCCTTGAACCCCTGCAAAGGATGCTTGTTCCCACCGGGCTCTTCATCGAGCTGCCTTCAGGATACGAGGCGCAGATCCGCCCCCGAAGTGGGTTGGCCATCAAACACGGCCTTACCTGTTTGAATTCTCCGGGCACGATTGATGCCGATTACAGGGGCGAGATAAAAGTTATTCTGATCAATCTCTCCCACGAATCCCACACCATTCAGCAGGGCGACAGGATCGCACAGATGGTAGTTAATAAAGTAGAAATCGTGAAATGGAGGCCAGTGAAAAAGATCTCGGCAAGTGAAAGGGGCGACGGCGGATTTGGCCACACCGGAAAAATTTAAACTATGAAGCATCACAATCAATTACTGATTCTCCTCCTGGTAATGATCTTTGCCATTGGCTGCCGGTCAACGAAAACCATTCAGAACGCCATGTCCAGAAAAGATTCGGTGAGATCCAGTGTGCCTGTCAAGAATGGCCGCATTGACTCGGTGGCATACATGCAAACGATTTATCAGGGCATCGTAAGTCGAAAGGTCGATTATCAAACCTTCTCCGCGAAGGTGAAAGTGAATTTTGTGGGGAACGACGGCAAGAAGAATGACTTCAATGCAAACATCCGGTTGAAGAAGGACAGCATTCTCTGGATTTCCGTCAATGCGCTCTTGGGCATTGAGGCCTTCCGGGTGATCATTACTCCCGACAGTGTTAAAGTGCTGAATAAGCTCGACAAGGTCATTCAACTCAGGTCGGTATCCTATCTGCAGGAGATCACGAAAATCCCCTTCACATTCGCAGAGTTGCAGGACCTGCTCATCGGGAACCCCGTTTACCTCGATAGCAATATTGTTTCCTACAAGAATGAAGTTTCTGCCATTACGATCGTAAGTATCGGCAGCCTGTTCAAACACCTGCTGACAGTGAATCCTGTAAACTACCAGATCCAACACAGCAAACTGGATGATGTTAATACCTTTCGCGCCCGGACAGCAGATATCAGGTATGACGACTATGAGAATAAGAATAACACTTTATTCTCCACCGAAAGACAAATCACTGTATCTGAAAAGTCAAAACTGGAAATAGAAATGAAATTCAAGCAATATGATTTTAACATAGCGTTAAACTTTCCCTTCAACATTCCAAAAAATTATAAATTGCAATAACCGCCAGTCGAAAGCGTTGTACTCACGAAAGACTTATTAATGCGCCATTGTTTTCTCCTTTGCATAATGTCCTTTTTTTTCCTGGCACCGGTAACGGCGCAGACTGCCCTGCAGACCAACAGGGCTGAGCTCGAAAAACAGCGCGAAGAAATACAAAGAGAGATCCAGACTGTGAAAGAGTCGCTGGATCAGACCAAAAAAAACCGCAAAGAATCATTGGGGCAACTTGCGCTCCTCCAAAGGAAACTCAGGCTCAGAGAGTCGGCCATCGGTAACGTAAACAAACAGATCGATTATATCCAAAGTGATATTGGCGCATCGAGGGCCGAAATCACAAAACTTAAAAAGGATCTGGATACACTGAAAGTACAGTATGAAAAAAGTGTAATCTATGCTTACAAGAACAGGAGCAACTACGATTTTCTAAACTTCATCTTTTCGGCATCAAATTTCAATGATGCCTTAAAAAGAGTTGAATACCTCAAGGCATATCGCATATACAGGGAACAGCAAAGCAATGTGATTCGAAACACTCAAATACTGCTGCAGAAAAAAATCGGTGGGCTGGAACTTTCCCGCAAGGAGAAGGATGAGATCCTCGAAAAGCAAGAGAAACAGAAGCTGGAACTTGTTGAAGAAAAGAAAGAGCAGGATGTGGTGATCAACAAGCTGCGCTCGAGAGAAAAAGAATTGTCTGCCGAACTCAACAGCAAGAAAAACGCCGACAACAAATTGAGGGCCTCCATCAAAGCCGCCATCAACAGGGAGATCAGGATCGCCAGGCAAAAAGCGCTTGAGGAAGAAAAAAGACTGAAAGCACAGCAGGCCCTTGCACTCGCGCGCAATCCGCCAAAGAATGATGTCGATGCGACAGAAACTGTGAAAGCAGCTGAACCACCAGCCACCCGGAAAAGCGTTTTCGACGCAACTCCCGGCGGTGAGATCATTTCGGATAATTTTGAAAAGAACAAAGGAAAACTTCCCTGGCCGATAGATAAAGGGAACATTAAAATACATTTCGGCAGGTATTCGATCCCCGGCACCAAATTAAATGGCAACAACCCGGGTCTCACAATGGAAACAGAACAGGGAGCCGCCGTCAAGGCGATCTTCGATGGTGAGGTTGTTTCCGTCTTTGATGTGGAGGGACAATCCAATGTGCTGGTGAGACATGGTAAATATTTCTCCACCTACGGCAACCTGTCTACATCAAGCGTGTCCAAGGGTCAGAAACTCAAGGCGGGCGAGGTACTCGGCAAGGCCGGTTCCAATTCCGATGGCAATGGTGAAATTGAATTTCTTCTCCTCCAGGAAAATAAGAACCTTGATCCGGCAGTATGGATCAGGAACAGGTAATTCCTACAAAAATTTTTGGTATAAAGCTTCATACCTCGGCACGATCCTGCTGATGTCGAATAATTTTGCCTGCTCAACTGCGTTGGCCTTAAATTCTGCCAGTTTCTTTTCATCCCGGAGGAGACCAATGGCGAATGTGGACATTTCATCGACGTTTCCGACATTGCTCAGGTAGCCGGTTACACCATGCAAATTAATTTCGGGAATCCCTCCGGCATTAGTGGAGATAACGGAAACACCCGAGGCCATGGCTTCCAGGGCGGCGAGACCAAAACTTTCATATTCCGATGTCAGCAGAAAAAGGTCGCCAATGGCCAGTATCTCTTCCATCTGCTCTTGTTTGCCCACGAACCGGAGGTCGTCGCACATGTTCAGCTGGCGGCACATTTCTTCCGCCATCGGTCGTTCTGGCCCGTCACCAACGAGCAATAGTTTGGAAGGAATTTCTTCGCGGATCCTGGCAAAGATCAGGATGACATCACCGATTCTTTTTATCTTCCTGAAGTTGGATGCATGGATGATGATCTTCTCACCATTGGGCGCGATCACCCTGCGGAAAGCGTCGATCGGTTTTCTTGAGAATCTTCTTACGTCAACAAAGTTCTGTATCACTTCGATCTCCTTTTCAATTTTGAAGATCTTATTCGTTTCATCGCGCAGGTTTTCGGATACTGCCGTGATGCCGTCGCTCTGGTTAATTGAGAAGGACACCACCGGCGCAAAAGTCTTGTCTCTTCCAACCAATGTAATGTCGGTTCCGTGCAAAGTGGTAATAACCGGAATATAAATGCCCTGTGTTTCCAGGATCTTCTTGGCCATATAGGCAGCGGAAGCGTGGGGTATTGCGTAATGGACGTGCAGCAGGTCGATCTTGTTGTTGACGATCACGTCGACCATGGTACTGGCCAGAGCGGTTTCATATGGCGGAAAATCGAAGAGCGGGTAAGTGGCTACCCTCACTTCATGATAAAAAATATTTGCATTGAACTCACTTAATCGAACAGGTTGCTGATAGGTGATAAAATGCACGTGGTGTCCCTCATCCGCCAGCGCCTTTCCGAGTTCTGTCGCTAAAACCCCACTACCTCCGAATGTGGGATAACAAACAATTCCTATTCTCATAAATCCCAACCTTTGAGCCGCGAAGTTAAAGCGATTTTGAATTGCTGCCCGAATTAGTGAACGGAGGTGCCTAACTTTAGCAAAACCAACGCAGAAATTGTATGAGAAAGTTCCTCGCGATCGTCGTCCTCATAGTTGTTCTGATTCTGGCGGGAGTATTCTATTATCGGTATTACTGGATTTTCGGGGAAGGTGTGAAGTCGGGAGAACTCAACTATGTTGTGAAAAAAGGGTATGTGTTCAAAACCTTCGAAGGAAAACTGATCCAGGCGGGCTTCCGGTCGAGGTCGCCAGGCAGCGTTCAGTCCTATGAATTCGAATTTTCGATCACTAATAAAAATATCGCCGACAGGCTGATGATCAGCAGCGGGAAAGAAGTTGAACTCCACTACCAGGAATATCTGCATGCGCTGGCATGGCGCGGGTACAGTAAATATGTCGTCGACTCCATCATTGCCATCAGGGAACCGGTACGCTAACCGGCAGCCAACAGGCAGAAGATCACGGGCCGCTTATGGAGGTCGGGCATTTCCTTTCTCCACTCAACAACCGGCTTTGTTCTGATCCATTCGTTAGCTGAGGTAAGATCGGCGGCTATTGATAATTTTGTCTGTGGCTGACAGGTTCTCACCAAAATTTCGAGCAACTGGTTATTCCGGTATGGGGTCTCTATAAAAGCCTGTGTGCAGTTCTTCCTGGCAGATTCACTCTCCAGTTGCCTGATCAATTTTAATTTTTCGGCGTGATCAATGGGAAGATATCCGCAGAATTGAAACTGCTGGCCGTTGAGCCCGCTGGCCATCAGCGCCAGGAGGATGGAACTCGGACCGACAAGCGGACGCACCTGCGCGCCTTTCTCATGTGCCACTCCTACAAGTATCTGGCCTGGATCAGCAATGCCGGGACAACCGGCTTCACTGATAATGCCAATTGTCTTGTTGTTCTGAATGCAATTGATGAACTGGCCTTTCACGATGGCCTCCGCCTTGTGAATAGTAACCCACTGATAGTCGTCTATGACCATCTCCTTTTGAATTTTTTTGAGAAACCGTCTGGCCGATCGCTCATTCTCCACAAAGAACACCTGGCATTTTTTTACCGCTTCCCCCACATAGGATGGGATCACATCTTTGGCTTCTTCACTCAGCAGAGAGGGGATGAGGTATACAACGGACGTGGTTTGATTTACTGGAATTGCATTCATGGTTTTTCTATCTGATCATGCAGGCTGATGGTGGCGGCAACGACTGCATACGCGGGTGCAAAAATCCAACCAATAACGGGAACCAGGTGCATGAGGTAGAACATCATCCCATTTCCGATGGCCAGACCTTTATGCCGCCCGATGTATTCAATGCTGTCGGCACTGGACAATTTATTTCGTTCACAGCTATAGTCGAGCATGGCGAAGCCATAATAGTAACACTCTACAAAAAGCATCACCATCGGAGATGCCCAACCTATGAAGGGGATGAAGGAGATAAGCAATATCGTGATGGTGAACACAGCCTGCCAAAGCGTATTCCTGACCGCGAGTTTCACTCCACGGTACATGTCGTGAAGCAATTGTTGAAAGCTGAATGGGAATTCCCTGGCGCTCATAATGGACTCCGTTTTTTCACTCAGGTAGGCAAATAGTGGAGATCCAATAATCAGGAAAAGGTATTTGAACAGGGAGAAATAAAAAAAGATCAATACGAGCCTGATGATCATTTCACTCATCAGGAAGATAAAACTCAGCACTCCGCTGCTTTGAAGGTGCAGCCACCTGTCGATTCCCACCTTACGTGTAAAATATGAGACAACTGCGTCGGAAGACACCCAGAAAGTGAATATCCCGGCGACAAATAAAAGCATGTAAAGAATGCCCGGGATGATAATCCATTTCCATAAACGATGCCTTGTGATGAACCTGTGGGCCTTAAAAAAAGAGGCCACCGCCATGATAATTTCCTTGAGCAAGCTGAAATTTATTTACCCGTGATTGCCTTTGTCGTCCTGTGCGCCGATCCCGTTTCAAACATAGTGAATATTTCTCTCAGGCCTCCAATCCCATCCACACGGCACCGCCAATACTGTTGCGCGTTGCGCCGGTTACCGAAGCGAGCACATTGTTCTCTTCTCTCCACCGGAGCACGCCCATCAAACCCATGATGATGGCTTCCTTGAAATCTACCAGTTCGGGTTCAGGAATGATCGGGCGGAGGTTCAGTGGTTCGAGCAGCCGCTCGAGGCGTTTGATCAGGAATATATTTTTTGCGCCTCCGCCCGTAACCATCATCGTTTGCTGGTCTCTTTTGATTTCTGCTAACTTGTGGCTGCTCTGTAATTCTGCCACTGCTCGGGCAACCTGCACGGCGATGTGCTCAACATAAGTTCTGAGGGCATCGTCCACATCATCATTTCTCGTACTGATCAAGGGATATACCACATCCGTTCCAAAATCGTTGGCCAGTGATTTTGGATAGGGCAAACGATAGTATTCAAGTTCATTCAGCATTTGCAACAGGTCTTCTCTCAGATCTCCTTTTTCTGCAAGTTTACCTCCATCGTCAAAAGATTTTCCTGTTTCCTTCATCAGCATATTGAGCACACGATTGGCGGGGCAAATATCAAATGCAACATAGTTGGAAGGGTCATTAAAGGAAATGTTAGCAATGCCACCGAGATTGAGAAAATAGAGGTGGTCACCCAATAATAATTTCTCCCCGATCGGCACTATTGGCGCGCCCTGGCCACCCAGCGCCAGGTCCATGGCCCTGAGATCACTGACCACATTAATCCCTGTTTCGGCTGCTATGGCTGCTCCATCCCCCAGCTGGCCCGTCATTCGCCGCTGAGGCATGTGAAATGTGGTGTGGCCATGGGAAGCGATCAGTTGAACCTGATACTGGATATTCTGTTCGCTAATGAACCGGTTCACCTGTTCGCCCAGGTAATGTCCATAATCCACATCGAGTAACTGATAATCAACGGCATTCATAGAAGTTGCCCTCCTCAGCCTTTCCCTCCATTCCGCCGGGTAGTCATATGTGGCGGTATTTCTGATCGTATACGACCATTTCCCAGAAGTTTCCTGAAATTCTGCAAAAGCTATATCCAGCCCGTCCAGCGCGCTTCCACTCATTAACCCAATTACCCGGTATACCATCCGATTAAATTTTAGATTGCAATTTTTAGAATAGTTTTGTCATCACAGGGGTTAACTACAAAAATCGGTAGAATTATGGTAATCAATCTAAGTGACAGTTATTCCATAGTCAGCGACTGGATTGGAGAACTCAGGGACATCCAGGTGCAGACCGACCGAATGCGTTTCAGAAGAAACCTCGAACGGTTTGGAGAACTGGCTGCACTTGAGATCAGCAAAAGCCTGAATTATGAGACCCGGGAGGTGCAGACGCCGCTGGGAATTTCCAATTGCTGGACCCTGCAGGAACAGCCTGTCCTGGCCACCATTCTCCGAGCAGGACTGCCACTGCACAGCGGGCTGCTAAACATTTTTGATAAGGCCGACAATGCGTATATATCCGCCTATCGAAAGCACAAACTCGACGGATCCTTTGACATTAGTCTGGAATATCTTTCTTCACCCGAACTAAACGACCGGATCCTGATCATTTCAGATCCCATGATCGCCACAGGTTCCTCTCTGGTCAAAGCCCTACAGTATCTTAGGGAAGAGGGCAGGCCAAGGGAAATCCATATTGTTTCGGCCATCGCCTGCACCATCGGGCTGGAATTCATCAAAAGAACCGACCCTGATGTCACGATCTGGTGTGGCGCGGTTGATGATGAGCTGACTGCCAAGGGCTTTATCGTTCCGGGCTTGGGTGACGCCGGAGACCTTGCCTTTGGGCCAAAAACGCAGGCCTGAGCGGCTTTATAATTCGCCTTTTTAAGGTTTTTTTGTACTTTGTCAGACAATACTGAAACTTACCCGATGAGGAAATGTGGATTGCTGATATTGTGCTTTTGTCTGTTGAAAATCTGCTCCGCCCAGGATCCCAATTTTTCTCAATTTTTTGTATCCCCACTCACACTTAACCCTGCATTAACTGGAAAATTCAATGGAAATGTCAGAGTCGCCGGCAACTACCGTGACCAGTGGCCAGACATCAGCAAGGCCTTCGTGACTTCAACCATTTCTGTAGACCTCCCTATACTCCGAGGTCAAATTTCGGACCTGGATACCTGGGGAGTTGGTCTGATGGCGATGACTGATAAAACAGCAAACGGGGTGCTGTCGGGCAATTTTATTTCCCTCACAACCGCATATCATAAAGGACTCGACGAAGAAGGTCTGCAGCAGATCGGTGTGGGATTCCAGGGAACCTATTCAAACAAGCGACTCGATGGTACCAAACTTAATTTCCTGGACGAACTGGATCAGAATGGCGGCTGGACAGTGCCCAGCAGCGAGGCCATAGACAATCGCCAGGTAAACACCAGTTATTTCGATGTCGCGGTTGGTGCCCTGTACAACGGGTCCACTGATGGCTATGATAATTATTACCTGGGTGTTTCTGCCTATCACCTCAACAGACCAAAGGAATCTTTTACAGGAGACATATTTTATCAACTCAGTCCCAGGATAACCTTCAATGCAGGTGGCACGATTCCTCTGGCCGACCGAACCCGCACACTCTATCTCAGCTCGATGGTTAGCAGGCAGGCCGGAGCTACCAACGTGATGGCCGGAGGAGCCGGTGGGTTCCTGGTCAATGACGACGAAGAGAATCCGACCAGTTTCTTTGCTGGTGCCTGGGCAAGGTTCAGCAATGTCAATGACGCGATCATCCCCTACATTGGTCTCGAGTACAATGGGTTTCGTTTTGGAGCCTCATATGATATCAATGTTTCGAGCCTTAAGACGGCATCACAAAGCAAGGGTGGCATAGAGATCTCGATCATCTACATAAAACGTCCCGCGGGGTACAAGGCTCTCGCCTGTCCAAGGTTCTGATTGATCGGTCAATTTTATTAATCCGCAAGAAAATTATAGACCCAGCACTTCTTTGAGTTTGACAAAACCCGTCTTGCTTACAGGGATCTGCGTTCCGTTCTTCAGGATCGCGAGGTGGCTCTCCTTTTCGTACGGATCGATCCTGGTGATCTCGTGAACGTTGACTATATAGGAGCGATGGGTGCGGACAAACTGTGCAGGGTCCAGCAGGCGCTCAAAATGGGCCATGGTCCTGTTCTTTAGATAACTTCCGTCTTTGGTGAAAAGCTTCACATAGTCGTCGGAGGCCTCCAGGTAACGCAGCTCATGAACCGGGATGATCCTGATCTTGCCTGCAGTCTTCACAACGATACGTTGCCGTTGGGCAGGCGATTCGGAAGCAGTTTCAAGTATGGCCAGGGTGCCGGAGTCGGCCTTTGAATTTCTTGGAGGAATCTTATCAAGCGCTTTGCCGAACCGTTCTTTTGTAAAGGGCTTCAGCAGGTAGTCCACGGCGTGCAGTTCAAACGCCCGCAGTGCGAATTCATCGAAGGCCGTCACGAATATGACTGCAGGCGGATCCTCTACCAGTTCCAGCATCTCAAAGCCATTGATCCTGGGCATCTGTATATCCAGGAAGATCAGTTGCGGGCGGTGCTGCATGATCGCCTTGATACCTTCAAATCCGTCACCACATTCCTCTACCACTTCGATTTCAGGATAAGCGGCGAGGTATTCTTTAACGATCGACCTGGCTAGTGGCTCATCATCAATCAATATTGCGGAGATCATGCCGTGGAATTTTTATTGTTGTTGTGAATTCTTTATTCTCGGCTTTGGTTTCAAGAAGGTCATTTCTCAGGAAAAGCAGGTAAAGTCTTCTTCGCACGGATGACAGTCCAAATCCAGTGCCGGGTCTGGGTGAAGCAGTGCTGGGGTCATAAGGATTGGTAACATCGATCTGCAGCAATTCCTTGCTGGTGTTCACTTTGATAGATATCAATGCGTTTTCTGTGGTGTCGTACAACCCGAACTTGATTGCATTCTCAACAATCGGCTGCAACAACATGGGCGGTACCAGCACAGCACGACTGGCCTCATCGGCTTCAATCGTAGTTGTCAACCGGTGACCGAACCGCATTTCTTCCATTTCAAGATAGAGACGAAGATGCTGAATCTCCTCATCAAATGCAATCCATTCGTGATCTTCTTTTTTCAATGCCCCACGAAGAAAGTCGGACAATTGCTGTATCATTTTTCTTGCCTGGTCGGGCTGGTTAACCACCAGCGCGCTGATCGAATTGAGGCTGTTAAAAAGAAAATGCGGCTGCAGCTGCTGTCGGAGTTTATACAGCTCAGCATCCCTTGATAATTTTTCCGTTGCAGATTTTCTGAGCGTGGATTGTTTTTGTTCTTCCAGGTTATACCAGAGCAGGCCGAGAATCGCCGATGATCCAATGATGAGAAAATTGACGACACTGCGGATGATGGTGGAAGAATCAAGAAAATCCAGGTAAGATTTTTCTTCAACGAAGATCACGCCGAGTAGGCACTTTGTCAGCCCCACAGTAATCGCCGTTAGCGTAAGGCACCACACGATCAGGTAAAAGTATTTTGTGATATCGGGCCGGTAAAATTCCATGGATGTCACAAAGAGGATCGCGCCTGCTGCCAGTATCAGGTTCGACATGGCGCTGTCGGCAAGGGCAAGCTGAGGGCTGACCCCGAAGTGAAGCAGGATAAAATACTGTGCAGCAATAAAAGCCGACCAGAATAGGACGATGGTCAGCCTGTTGCCTGAATTTTTCAGGGGTGATGTTGACAAGATTTATTGTTTAACAAGCTGCGGCTCGTTGAAGATGCTGGAATGCAGTGTCTTCTTTAGCCAGGCAGCTCTTTTGTTGATCACTTCAATAAAAGATCCCGCGTGTTCCTGTTCCTGTATGGTTGAGTACAGTTCAGTGCCGTCTTCCAGCGCCGACAATTTATGCAATTCAGAGAGATTGATAAATTGCCACCTGACAGTCTGTTGCTTGTCATTCAGAAAGCTTGTTTCCTCCTGCTGTCCAATCACTGAAGCCTTTTGAAATGCTTCCTCCTCGTCCACTGCCTGGATCAACCTGAGTTGTTCATCGAATTGATGGGCGTGACTTCCATCACCGCTGATGATCCGGAAAATTAGTTTGGTGAGATACCAGTTCATAAACTAAATGGTTATGGTTGATCAAAAACTTTTTATTTCGATGCCACCGAAGAACATGGTGCCATCAAGTACAAGTGTTTTAGCCGGTGTGGGATCGGGGTTGGGTGGTCGCTTGTCTTCGACACTGCCGAAAATTGTGGTGGCCTCGGTCCGCACCTCCCAGTTTGCCGGCACGATCAGTTTAGTGCCGCCAAATACCTGTACACAGTCGATCAGGATGGGTGATTTGAAATCGGCATTCATCAAATTGATTTCTGCACCACCCATCACACAAACAATGTCACCGCCTCCAAATGTCTTTGACAACACATTCTTTTTAACAGCGCCGAAAACCGCGGTGATGTCGAGGAAATCCTCTGTGATTGGATCTCCACCTGCACTGGGTTCGTAACCAAACTGTCTTTCGGGATTGCGTCTATTGCGGAAACAGCGGTTGTTTATCCGCCTGCGCCGGAATTCACTGTTATGCGAATGCTTTGGGGAGAGGATGAACATGAGTCCAACTGCGATCACCACGATGGGAATGATGAATTGATTCACCTTCACTCCCGGCCATACATCATCCACGAGGAAGACGGCACCTACCAGGAAAATAACCACCCAGCTGGGATCTTTGAATCCTTTTCTCAATCCTATGCAAAGTGAAACGATGATGACGATCATTTCCCAACCGAACAGCCAGGAAGGAAAATTGTAATATCCTATTTGTCTGAGGATCAAGACGGCACCTACCAGCAAAAGCAAAAGGCCTACCCACCTTTTGCCGTTACTGCCGTTTTCGTTTTTTGGAACTATCTCTTCCATTTTTTTTTCTCAAAAATATGATGATGAGAACTGGAAGACAAGCACGTTTAGGTTATCCCAGGGGTGCGGGTCGGTGAAACCGGTGGTTTGGTCGGTGAAAGGATTTTGAGAATCTGATCTAATGAACGAACCGAAATTCATCTCCATCGAACAATCCAAGATCACTAAGTTTGAGCGCCGGGATCACGAGCAGCGCCATGAAAGAAAGTGTCATGAAAGGCGCGGAGAGGGTAGAACCCATTGACTTTGCCATGGCGTCTATTCCGGTGTAAGCGCGGGCAACCTCATAACCGTCCGCACCACTCATTAGGCCGGCAACGGGAAGGGGCAGAATTTTTGAATCCCGATCAGAAACAGCACTCACGCCGCCCTGCTTCTCAATCACCATGTTGATGGCTTCGGCTAGAAAATCATCACTGGTTCCGACCGCGATGATATTATGACTGTCGTGAGCCACCGACGAAGCCAGCGCGCCCCGCCTGATCCCAAAATTCCGGATGAACGCCACCGCAGGCGGGGACGGCCGATACCGGTTTACCACAACGATCTTCAAAATGTCCCGGTCCGGGTCGGCAACCACCAGATCGCCATCCAAAGAGGGTTCAACTGACAGTTTTCCCGTGATCAATTCACCGTCGATCGATTCTATAACCGGCAGCCTGCCATCTATAAGTTGAGTGGAGGCGGGTGAAGAAAGAGTTTCCGCTTTTATTGACCCACACTTGAAATAATTGATAGCGGCCGCGGGCCACTTTTTGATCCGAGAGGCACCGTCACGAGCCACACATATTCCGCGTATGTATGTGGCCGTTACCCGGAAAGACTTCAGGTCCTTTAACAAGACAAAATCCGCCTGGTCACCCTGCCTTAAGAGCCCGTTTGATAACCCGTAATGAAGAACCGGGTTCATACAGGCTGCACGAAGAATGTTGAACAGGGGTATGCCTTTGTTTACCGCTCTTTCGCAGAGGGTATTGATATGACCCTTCACCAGGCTGTCCGGGTGTTTGTCGTCGCTGCAGAACATTATCTGCTCCGGGAATTCGTGCAACAAACCGATAAGCGCCTCAAAATTTTTGGCGGCACTGCCTTCACGGATAAGAATCTTCATGCCCAGGGAGAGTTTCTCGCGCGCCTCTTCTTCAGTGAAACATTCATGGTCTGTTGAAATTCCGGCGGCAACATATTTCCGCAGCGCTTCTCCACGAAGTCCTGGCGCGTGTCCGTCCACCGGTTTGCCTGCGGACTTTGCAGCCGCTATTTTAGCGACCACTTCCGGATCATCATTGATCACGCCGGGGAAATTCATCATCTCACTCAGGTATGAAATTTCCCTGAGATTTAGTAATTCGCGGACACCAGCAGCATTGATCGAGGCTCCGCTTGTTTCGAAGGACGTAGCCGGTACACAGCTTGGCGCGCCGAAACAGAATTTAAAATTCACCTGTGCTCCATTTTCTATCATAAACCTGACCCCCTCCAGTCCGCAGACATTCGCGATCTCATGTGGGTCGCTGACGGTGGCCACAGTGCCATGTACTACTGCCAGTCTTGCAAATTCTGAAGGAACCAGCATGGAACTTTCTATGTGCACATGGCTGTCGGTGAACCCTGGGATTATATACGGGAGAGCGGGATTTGTGCTTTCCGAGACAATTTCAATTGACTTAATCAGTTCCCCATCGATATGGATCAATCCCTGGAAGATTTTCTCTGACCGGATATCTACAATATTGCCGCTGATCGTTTCCATCAGATGTATTGAGGGTTTGTTTTCTATTCGTCGCCCTTTGCGAAAAGATCCGGTCTTCGTTCGGCTGTTCGTTGTTCGGACTGGTAATTTCTCCATTCACTGACCACCTTGGGATCACCGCTCATTAATTCCGGAGGTACTTTCCAACCCCTGAAGTCTGCCGGCCTGGTATACACCGGTGGGGCCAAAAGGTTGTCCTGGAAGGAATCCACCAGTGCCGAAGTTTCATCATTTAAAACCCCGGGCAATAACCTTCCAATGGCGTCCACCAGCACGGCTGCCGGCAACTCACCGCCACTGAGTACATAGTCCCCGATGGAAATCTCTCTCGTAATGAAATGCGCACGGATCCGCTCATCTATCCCTTTATAATGACCACATATAATGAGCAGCTTGTTTTTGAGCGAAAGCTGGTTGACGAGCTGCTGGTTCAGGGTCTGACCATCGGGAGTCATGAAAATGACCTCATCGAAGTGATGCTCGGCCGAAAGTTTCTCGATGGCCTGAGCGAGCGGTTCCGGCATCATTACCATACCCGCGCCACCACCAAACTGGTAGTCATCCACCTGGCCGTGTTTGTATGGTGTGAAATCCCTGAGATTGTGCACATGAATCGATAGCAACCCCCTTTCTCCCGCCCGCTTAAGGATGGAATGGGCAAAGGGACTTGCAAGAAGTTCCGGAACAACCGTAAGGATGTCGATGCGCATGGCGTGAAAATACGAAATGAGCGGCAGTGACCAATTTGATGGGACCGTGGTAAAAAACGGCGCTGACGGTTAGGGCCGGTTCCGGGAGGGGTACTTCCGGGTGTTTCTTGTTTCCGCTGGATGGGCGCGAAAAGAATTGGGGATCTTTTCCTGGGGTGCGGATGTTTTTTCAGAATTCAGCAATTGATGCAGGCCAACAGGGATAAAAAGGCCAACCCAGCTGTTACTGAGAATGAATTTGGTTTTCTCTAATACGAACTGTTTCATATCAGGTCTGGGGTTTTTGACAGAATATCTGAATTTACATTAAAAACGACCAATTGCGGGGTACTCATACGTTAAAACTGCCTTTTCTCAGGGAAATAAGCAGTTTCATTTAGTTTAAATCAAAAATTAAAAATGAAAAATTAAAAATGCTAATTCATAAACCACTTGCGCCTTCCATTATAGCCCTTGATGGCATGAAACCTTCTTTCCTTTACGTCCAGAATCGCTGAATGAGCAAATGCACGCAGCCCACACAATAGCATTTTTAATTTTTAATTTTTCCTTTTTAATTTCCCTCGGGTCTTATTCCGATCTCAGGCTCCGGATGGGATTAGCCATTCCTGCCTTCAGTGCTTGTATACTAACAGTGAGTATGGTTACTGCCAGCCCGCCGGATACCGCTATTCCAAAAATCCACCATTCAAGGGATGTGCGGTATTTATAATTTTCCAGCCATGCCGACAAAGAAGTGAAGGCAAGCGGGATGGCAATGATACAAGCGATGCCGACCAGCAAAACAAACTCCTTTGATAGAAGTTGCCACAGGCTGAACACCGAGGCACCGAGCACTTTTCTTACACCAATTTCTTTGGTGCGTTGTTCAGCAACAAAGGATGCCAGTCCATACAATCCCAAACAGGATATGAAAATAGCGAGTATGGCAAAAACTTTTACGAGTTTCCCTACCCTTTCCTCATCTGAGAATTTCTTACCATAGTCCTCGCTGGCAAACTGGTAAATGAAAGGGCTTCCCGGATTGTGCTTGCTGAACACCTTCTCAATTTTCTGCAATGACTCGGACACTGAATGAGCAGGGGACAGCCTGATGGTAATGAATCTTGCCCAGTCGGGATTCAGGTGAAAGACAATTGGTACAATTGGATCAAAGGGAGAATTCATGATCATATCCCTGACCACGCCAGTAATCACGTGATCCTCGTCCAACCATCGCATTGTTTTACCAATGGGATTTTTAATACCGGCAATCTTCACGGCGGATTCATTCAGGATAAAAGCACCAGAGTCGTTGAAGTTCCGCGAAAAGTCGCGTCCTTCTATTACCTGCCATCCGATCGTATGGCCGAAATCATGACTTACAGCGATGGTACCAAAAAGCGGATCATTGTCGGCTTGTTTGCCCGCCCAGGAAAATCCGCTGTTGTTGGAAAAGATATTGGTGGTCTTGCTGTTCGCCTGCGCCATCTCGATGGCGCCGCCTGAGTTAATCAGGTCGTTTCGTAAAAGATCGTAGTGACCAAATAACTCTGGGGTATTCATTGGAACAGTAATCAGGCCCCGGCTGTTGTAGCCAATCGGACGCATTTTTGCGAACTGCACCTGCCGGTAAACCACAAGCGTTCCAATGATCAGCATGATAGAAACGGTAAATTGTCCTACTACCAGGATCTTCCTGGGAAGTGCAGAATACTTCCCCTGGGTAACGTTTCCCTTCAGCACTTTGATGGGTTGGAACGATGACAGGTAAAATGCGGGATAACTTCCGGCGATTAGTCCCGTTAGCGCAGCAAAACCAAGGAAGGCAAGCCAGAACAAGCCTGAGGACCAGGGCAGCCTGATATTTTTTTCGGCAACAGCGTTGAAAAAAGGAAGCGAAATAAAAATGATCGCCATGGCCACAACAGCAGCAAGCATGGACATCATCAACGATTCGGTCAAAAATTGTTTGATCAGCTGACCCTTATTTGATCCAATGGATTTCCTGATGCCGACTTCCCTGCTTCGCTTCTCACTTCGTGCCGTACTGAGGTTCATAAAATTGATACAAGCCAGCAGCAGGATGAACACTCCAGTAATGCCAAAGATCCATACGAATTTGATCCTGCCACCCGCGGAAATTCCGTTTGTGAATTCACTGTAGAGATGCCATTTTTCCATCGGAAACAGTGAAATCTGCTCATTACTGGTAATATAGCCGTGTTGTTGAGTGACCATCCTGATTTTACTGGAAGCTGTATTGATATTCCGGGGGTTTCGCAGTTCTACCAGTAAGTGGCAACCATGATTCGACCAGGCGTCTGTCTGGGTATTCCAAAAGTTGTCTTTATTATACCATGGGAGGATCATCTTGATCCTGGTGTAATCTGTGTTCAGCGGGAGGTCTTCATAAATACCACCCACCTTCATCTCGGTTTTGTTGTTCACCTTGACTATTTGTCCCACAGGGTCTTTACTTCCAAAAAGACTTTTTGACAGGGATGCCGATAGCAGCATCGTCGACGGGTCCTTGAAGGATTCATAATTCCCCGCAAGCATATTTAGTGTAAGCATTCCCGGTAGATCGGGCTGTGCCCAGAATCCGGTTTCAGAAATTTTTTTCTCTCCCTGGGAAAGGATAAAATCACCTTTCCACGTCAGCGACAAACCTGCATAGTCATCGGCATGCTTCACTCGCAATTCTTGTTCGAGAGGCACAACAATAGAATTGAAAGTGCCGATATCCTGGTTGAATGTCTGGGTAGACATGACATAGGCCAGCTTTGAGGATTTGCGGTGATACTTATTAAAGGACATTTCATCAGATATCCACAGTGTGATCAATATCGCTACCGCCATGCCGGAGGCGAGGCCAATGATATTGATGGCAGAATATCCTTTGTACTTAAACAGGTTTCTCCAGGCGATTCGCAAGTGGTTTCTGAACATGTTCTTGTATTGAGTCCTGTTGGTGGTGCCAACGAGGTGCCAGAATCCTTATCGATTCAAAATCAACCAGATGGTCATAGAACAGACTGCCGGATGTCCGATTCTGTTACAAGCGGCAGTGCGGTACTAGTCATAGTGACTGGCTATTGGAACAGTCCACGAGTTGGGGTGATATCGATTCTCGATTTTTCATTTCTTTCAGGATGTCTGAAATACCATTTTATCCTTCTGTAAAATCCTCAAGATCTCTGCGCTGCTTTTTTGTAGGCCGGCCGATCTTGCTGATCCGCTTGCCGGTATAGAAGCTGGCTGCCTGCGACTGCAGGCGCTCCAATTCTTCGGCGGGCGTGATGTCGATATAAAACTTTACCGCCTCTGCGTATTGCACGCGGTGATCGAGAAGGGCAGTAACCTTGATCACCCATTTCCTTGCTTCTGTCTTGATCTCATATTCGTCACCAACACTTACCTGTTTGGACGCTTTCGCCGCAGCCCCCATAAATTTCACTTTTCCCTGGTCACAGGCGAAGGAGGCGAGGCTTCTTGTTTTGAATATCCTTATCGCCCACAAATATTTGTCAATCCTTAGTTTGTCCATGAATCAAACGCTGATGCAGGCTCGCCAGGATTAACCGGCTGCCGGTTGAAAAAATCATTTCTCTTCCGCAAAATACTGATGAAAATAGGGGATGGTTTCGATGCCTTTATAAAAATTGAAAACATTGAATTTCTCATTTGGGGAATGGAGGTTGTCGCTATCGAGTCCAAATCCCATAAAAATAATTTTTACGCCGAGTTCCTTTTCAAACAATGAGCAGATGGGAATGCTGCCTCCGCCCCTCACTGGCACGGGTGTTTTTCCAAATGTTTTCTCTATGGCCTTTGACGCCGCCCTGAACCCTTTTGAATCAATGGGCGTCATGTAGGGTTCCCCGCCATGGTGCTCCTTCACCGAAACCGTAACCCCTTCCGGTGCAATATTTTTAAAGTAGTCTGTCATTTTTTTGGTGATGTCAGCACTTGACTGATCAGGCACCAGCCTCGCGGATATTTTAGCAAATGCTTTCGAAGGCAGCACTGTCTTTGACCCTTCTCCGGTGTAGCCTCCCCAGATACCATTTACTTCCAGGGATGGGCGGATGCCGGTTCGCTCATGAGTGGTATATCCTTTTTCGCCCCAAAGTTTGTCGATGCCGAGGTCGGATTTGTATTCTGTTTTATCGAAAGGGGCTTTCGCCAGCAGTTTTCTTTCCTTGACGGATGTTTCGAGCACCTGATCATAGAAACCCGGGATCGTGATATGATTATTTTCATCATGGCAGGATGCGATCATTTGGGCAAGTATGGTAATCGGATTGGCAACAGCCCCACCGTATGTGCCGCTGTGCAGGTCCCTGTTGGGTCCGGTAACTTCCACTTCGATGTAACTGAGTCCTCTTACACCTACATCGATCGAAGGATCTTCCATACTCAGCATCGCCGTGTCGCTGATCAGGATGACGTCCGACTTCAGGAGTGACTTATTCTTTACAACAAATTTCGCCAGGCTGGGAGAGCCGATTTCTTCTTCACCTTCAATGATGAACTTAATGTTTACTGGGAGTGTGTTGGTCCTTACCATGATTTCGAGCGCCTTAACATGCATATAAAACTGGCCCTTGTCGTCACACGAACCCCGGGCGTAGATCTTGCCATCCCTGATCACCGGGTCGAAGGGTCCGCTCTTCCAAAGCTCCAGCGGATCCGCGGGCTGCACATCATAGTGGCCATAGACCAGCACGGTCGGTTTTTTTGAATCGATGATCTTCTCACCATAAACAACCGGGTGGCCTTCAGTTTCATATACCTCGGCCTTGTCGGCACCTGCGTCAAGAAGTCTTTGTTTTACCAGGTCAGCGCATTTTTTCATGTCCTCACGATGTTCTGTTCTTGCGCTTACCGAGGGTATGCGCAACAGTTCCAGCAACTCCTCCATAAACTTTTCTTTATGCTGGTCCTGGTATTCTTTCCATTTACTCATGTCATTCTATTAAAATGTAATTAAATTTTTTCCTCAGCCTTTGCCAGGGAATGTTTCTCGTCCGAAAGCAGGTTGCTGACCGTCCAGTTGACCCTTTTTTCAAAGTTGGATTGCCGGACCGGGCAGTCGTGCTTTGAACAGATGCTGCATTGAAAATACAGACAGCCGTCGGAGTGAACGAACAGTTCGATGGAAGTGCCAAACTCCTGCTTGATCAGGCGGCCCAGTTTTTCCACTTCGGCATGGGCTTCGTGTACATTGAGATACCAGGGTACGGTCAGGTGGCAGTCCACATGCAATTGACCGCCATATTTTATCACTCTCAGGTTGTGCAGGTCGACCCAGTTTTCTTCGCGATTTCGGTCGAGGGATCCGATCAGTCGCTGTAGCAGGCTGATGTCGGCTTCGTCCATGATACCGGCTATGGACGAACGGATGATACGATACCCGGTAACGATAATAATGAGCGCAAACAACAGGGCTATTACGCTGTCCAGCCACAGAATTTTGGTGTAGTAGATCAGCACCAGCCCTCCGATGATACCGAGGGTTGAATAGGTGTCCGAATGCAGGTGTTTTCCACTGGCGATCAGTGCCATTGAATTGTTCTTCTTACCCCGGTAGATACTGATCGACCCAACCAGAAAATTTACGACCGCCGTGGCGGCGATCAGGATCATGCCATCATCAAGCCGGTAGATCGCATGCGGGTTGATCATGCTTTCGATAGACTTGTAAACAATGACCAACCCGGAAAGGATAATCAGACTGCCTTCCACCCCGGCTGATAAAAACTCCGCTTTGCCATGGCCGTAAGGATGATTACGGTCCTTGGGCTGGGCAGCGATATGAAGGCTGTACAACCCTATGAAACCCGCGCCAACATTGGCGATGCTTTCAAGGGCATCGGTAAGGATGGAGACGGAATGGGTAAGGTAGTAAGCGAGTATCTTGACAGCGAATAAAATGACCGCAACTACGACCACCAATTTCTGCACAAGTAAATTTTCTTTCCTGGGATCCAATGCGGACATTTTGTTCTGTTAACTCCCCATAACTCCTGATCACTTTATTTAATGCGACGGCAAAACTTCCACATCTGTCGGAGAGAGAATTACCCGGCCTGGGATTTCCTTATGCGTTTTTGTCAAAACGGGTCTGAACGAAATCCCAGTTCACCACTTTCCACCACTCCGTGATATAGTCAGGACGGCGGTTCTGGTAGGTGAGATAATAGGCGTGCTCCCATACATCCAGTCCCAGTAATGGATAGCCTTTCAGATCACTGACATCCATCAGCGGGTTGTCCTGGTTAGGGGTTGAACCAATGACCAGTTTCTTGCCGGGTCCAACTACCAGCCATGCCCAGCCGCTTCCGAACCTGGTCTTGCCGGCATCACTGAATTTCGTTTTGAAGTCGTCGAAGGAACCAAAACTTTTTTCAATCGCAGCAAGCAATTTGCCTGATGGTTTTTCCGCACCGCCCGGCTTGAGTGTTTTCCAAAAGAACTCGTGGTTGTAATGTCCGCCGCCGTTGTTGCGGACCTTAGCAGAATATTTTGAAACTTTTTTAAGGATATCTTCCAGTGGTTTACTGGTGTCGATCTTTTCTGCTTCAGCGGCTTCGTTCAGGTTTTTTGTGTAGCTGGCCGCGTGTTTTGTATAATGTATTTCCATGGTTTTGGCGTCGATTACGGGTTCCAATGCGTTGTAATCATAGCCGAGGGGGTCCTGGGTGAATGGCGTCGCGTCCAGCGAAGAATCATATCCCGGCAGTGCCGTTATTGGATTCGCGGATAAGTAAGCAGGCATTGCAGCGAAAGATGTAAGTGCCAGACCCGCCTTTGCCGAATTGCCAATGAATTGTCTTCTTGAATTTTTACCCTGGTCCATATTTTTAGTTTTAATGTTTAAAAGTAAGTCAAACCTGATTAACGGGCGGGGGCACTGGTGGTGCTGACTTCCTGGTCAGGCTTTTTCTGACCTTGCGGAGGAAGCGGTAGTAAAATTCCTTATTCATCAGTTGAGAGTCGTTCATTGCTTTATACACAAAGAAAAGTCCGATTGGCAGGAGGATAAAAGTAGCCATCCAGATACCGGCTACTGGCTGGAGCACATCTTCCTTTACAAATTTTTTCCCAAAATTATTAAGCAGGAAAAAGATCACGAAGAAAATGACCGCAAAAACAACCGGCGTGCCGATGCCACCTTTTCTTACGATCGAACCAAGAGGAGCGCCGATCAGGAACAACACTAAAACGGCAATGGACATACTGAATTTGGTATGCCATTCAATCAGTTGCAGCCGCATTTCCTTGCGCTGGTTGATGTATTCCACGGCGCTGCCCTGGATGGAATTTTTTAGTGCGGATGAATAGGATATGCTTTGATCAAGTACACGACTCCTTGCACTGTCGGGGATAAGTTCGTCCAATTTTGTTGCCTTTGGAGCGGTCACCGATGTCTTCATCCATCCGGTGTCGATGAAGCGATTGAACTCGAGGTAAGGCAAGAGCTCGTTCTCCACTCTTTTGGCGAAGGAACTATTCTTTTTTTCCAGGGTATCGATACCAAGACCTAGTTGCCGTACGCTTAGCATTTCATAACGGTCCTTGTATGTGCTGTCGGCGGTGAGGTTGAGTGCAAGCGAGCTGAGGTCAAGAACTTTTTTGTATTCTTTAAACCCCAGCCGGATATAATCTGTGTTTGTGCCCGATCCCTTCTCTTCATACCGCCAACCGTTTTTCAAAGTAAACACGAGGAAATGCTGGTCGGACGTGACTTTCATGATCCCGCGGTCTGCTACTATCACATTATCCTGCAGCCCGGTTCCTGTTTCATAAATAATAACATTGGTGAGAGTAGAATCGTCTTTTTCTTTTTTGCCGACCTTGATCGCATAACCCGGAATGGCTGTATAAAAAACGCCCTCCTTGAGATCGAAGGCTGGTTTTTTATTGACAATGTCGGTGTGCAGGCTGCGCATTTTAAGGTTCGCAATGGGGATCACATTATTGTTGAACAGGAAGGCGAGGCCCGAGAGCAGAAGGGCGATCACCAACAGTGGTCGCATGAACCTAAGAAGCCCGATACCAGCGGATTTAATCGCCACCAGTTCAAAGGTCTCTCCGAGGTTGCCGAAGGTCATGATGGAAGAAAGCAGCACCGACAAAGGCAGCGCGAGTGGCACCAGGGTGGCGCTGAGATAGATGATGAGCTTGATGAAGAGTGGGCCGTCCACTCCCTTGCCAACAAAGTCATCAATCCACAACCAGAAGAACTGAAGGATCAGCACGAAAAGGGTGATGAAAAATGTAGCTATGAAGGGCCCTACAAATGCCCTGATGATCAGTATGTCTAATTTTTTAAGCACCGCTAAAGATGGTTGATGACAGAAAAAGATCTTGTCGTCTGTTTAATTTCCCAGACGATGAAAAAGATCCTTTACCTGGTAATCCCAGAGCTGGCTTTGGTCTTTAACCTCTCCCTTTTCTGCAAAATCCTTGATGATCAGAATGGTGAGATTAGTAACTTCTGACTTTTCTATTTTGAATTCGAAGTATTCCTCTTTTGGTTTGTCAACCCAGTGAAATCGGATAAATTTTTCAGACTCGCTTTCTGTCATTTCTGCCTTCTCTGTGGTACCGTTCCACGAAAAGCTAAATACATTTTCCCTCTCGTCTACCTTGTCAGCGAACCATTCCTGCAAACCTGCGGGAGTGCTCAAAAATTCATATAGTATGGATGGAGAACATCTAACCGGAAATTCTAAAGTATATAATTGTTTCTTGCTCATCTAGCACTCAATTGGTCTTTTGGATAACTGATATCTGCAATAATAGAAAAATCTGGCATATGCCGAAATTATTTTGTTTCAGTGGTTGCGGTCGCCAAAGGCATGCAGTTTAATGCAGACTTGAGGTAAGATAATTGAAAACCAGTAATTTACAGATAATATTTTTGGCTGCTACGGGGTCTGTGGATCAGTGTTTTAGCATAGTGTTGGGAACTGTCAATCCTGCACGTTAACGTGGATATAACAAATGTTACGTTTCAACGTTTTTATTCGACAGATCCTTTAAAAAACTAAAACCCCCGGTAACCCTATGAGCATGCGCCAACTCAAGATCACGAAATCTATCACGAATCGTGAATCTCAGAGCTTAGAGAAATACCTTCAGGAGATCGGTAAAGTTGAACTTATCGGTGCTGAAGAAGAGGTGAGGCTGGCAAGAATGATTAAACTGGGCGATCAGATGGCCCTTGACAGGCTGACCAAGGCTAACCTCAGATTTGTAGTTTCTGTGGCCAAGCAGTATCAAAACCAGGGATTGTCTCTGCCCGACCTGATCAATGAGGGCAACCTGGGGCTTATTAAGGCAGCTCAGCGCTTTGATGAAACCCGAGGCTTCAAATTCATCTCTTACGGGGTGTGGTGGATCCGCCAGAGCATCCTGCAGGCACTTGCCGAACAGTCAAGAATTGTACGGCTGCCCCTGAACAAAGTGGGGCTGACCAATAAGATCCAGAAAGCGTTCTCGCAGCTGGAGCAGGAATTTGAGCGGGAGCCTTCTTCGGAGGAACTCGCCGACTTACTTGATTTGACTCCGGAAGAGGTCTCCGCATCTCTGGGCATTGGCGGCAGGCACATCAGCATGGACTCGCCTTTGTCTGAAGGGGAGGACAACACGCTGGTGGATGTTATGGAAAACCCCAATGCTGAAAGAGCGGAAACCAATCTCGAATACAAGCAATCCCTGAAAGAGGAAATAGACCGCTCGTTCAAAGTGCTTACCGAACGTCAGCGTGAAGTGATCTGCTACTTTTTTGGCATCGGCCAGGATCACCCGATGAGCCTCGAAGACATCGGTGATAAGTTCAATCTCACCCGGGAACGGGTGCGTCAGATCAAGGACAAGGCGATCACGAAATTGAGAACCAACTCAAGGACCGTTGAACTGAAGGGCTACATGGGCTAAGCAACATCAAAAATTAAAAATTAGAAATTTAGACTAAAACATTACTTAATACACTTTACGGATAAAAGGCAAGATGCGGGGGTCCCCCGGGTCTTGCCTTTTTGCATTGTTACCCTTAAGTTCCAAAATTTAAGTTTTAAGGTTTTACTTTTGTTGCATGTTCGAAAACCTCACAGACCGGCTGGAGTCGGCATTTAAACAGATCAAAGGAGAAGGAAGGATCACTGATCTTAATATTGCCGCCACGGTAAAGGAAATCAGGCGAGCCCTGGTTGATGCGGATGTTAATTACAAAATTGCCAAGGAATTTACTGATAAGGTAAAGGACAGGGCGCTTGGGCAGAAAGTGCTCAACGCCGTAAGTCCCGGCCAGCTGATCGTCAAGATCGTAAAGGATGAACTGGCCGAACTGATGGGCGGCAGCGAGTCAGAATTTATCACCAAGGGCAACCCGGCAGTGGTACTGATTGCCGGTCTTCAGGGTAGCGGTAAGACCACTTTTAGCGGCAAACTTGCCAATTACCTCAAATCGAAGAAGGGATTGTCGCCACTGCTGGTGGCAGCCGACGTTTATCGTCCTGCGGCGATAGAACAGCTTAAGGTTCTTGGGGAACAGATCAATGTGGACGTTTACACCGACCCTGAAAATAACGACCCTGTATCTATAGCTGCCAATGCGATCAGGGAGGCGAGAGCCAGGAACAAAAATATTGTGATCATCGATACCGCGGGCCGGCTGGCCGTGGACGAGGCGATGATGAACGAGGTAGCCAATATCAAGGCCGCAGTGAACCCCCAGGAGATCCTGTTCGTGGTGGATTCAATGACCGGCCAGGATGCCGTGAACACCGCCAGGACCTTCAATGAAAGGCTGAACTTCACTGGTGTGGTGCTCACAAAACTCGACGGTGACACCAGGGGTGGAGCTGCACTGTCGATTCGGTATACCGTTGAAAAGCCCATAAAGTTTGTCAGCAGTGGCGAAAAACTCGACACGCTGGATGTTTTTTATCCCGAACGAATGGCCCAGCGTATTCTCGGGATGGGTGATATCACCACCCTGGTGGAGAAGGCCCAGGCTCAATTTGATGAAGAAGAAGCCAGAAAACTGGAGAAAAAGATCAGGAAAAACCAGTTCGACTTTGAGGATTTCAAACAACAGCTGGAACAGATCAAGAAGATGGGTAATATCAAGGACCTGCTTGGCATGATCCCGGGCCTGGGGAAGTCGGTTAAGGACATGGATATCAGCGATGACTCATTCAAAGGGATCGAGGCTATAATCAATTCGATGACCGTATTGGAACGTCGCAATCCCGACATCATCGAAGCCAGCCGGAAGAAGAGGATCGCCAAAGGGTCAGGGAAGGACATCACCGAGATCAATGCTTTTATAAAACAGTTCGACCAGATGAAGGATATGATGAAAATGATGAATAAGATGCCCATGGGCAGGATGATGGGGAGGAAGTGAGAAACAGAAACAGGAAGAGAGGGTGCAGGACTTCGCACTCCGCTCTGTTTCTTTGCTCTGCCCACTTTGCTGCCCGCGGCAGCAAAGTGGGGTTAAATGTTTTAGATAATTTTGAAAAAACCGTAACTGATATTACATTTGCGTTCCTGAAAAGGGAATAAACCGTATTCATTCACGCATTTAAATTTCTATTTAAAATGCCAGTTAAAATCAGACTACAGCGGCACGGCTCTAAAAAAAGACCGTTCTACTTCATCGTCGTGGCCGACGCCCGAGCCCCCAGGGATGGTAAATTCATCCAGAAAATCGGCACCTACAATCCACTTACTGTTCCGGCATCTGTTCAGCTTGACCGCCAACGCGCCCTCGACTGGCTGCATAAGGGCGCACAGCCAACTGACACCGTACGCAGAATTCTTTCCTTCAAAGGTGTTTTATACCTTAAACACCTTCTTCGTGGTGTTAAACTTGGACTTTTCGACGATGCCGCGGCCATGGATAAATTCCAGAAATGGCATTCCGAACATGAGCTAACTATCAAGAAAAAGCAGGAAGCAAATTCAGGTGAACGCCGCGCCCGCCGTGGTGGTGTCCCAGCTCCCACCAGGAAACCAGCAGATAAGGAGGAAGAAACACAATCTTAATCGCTGAAGGTTCTAACATATTCATCCCGGTGGTGTTCCCACCGGGATTTTTCCGTTTACTGACCACTCAATGAGTGCCGAATGACAAATTACTGTGCGATAGGAAAATTCGTTGCCACCTTCGGCGTGGGAGGGGAGATGATCCTGCTCCACCACCTGGGTAAAAAGACCTCTCTCAAGGGGCTCGAAAACATCTTTATAGAAAAACAAAAAGACGAACTCATCCCTTATTTCCTTGAATCCGTGAAGATCAAAACAGCCGATGAACTCTACGTGAAGGTGGAAGGCATCAACACAAAGGAAACGGCCAGACAGCTCATTCACAAACAGGTTTGGTTAACCGAAGAAGAATTTCACAGGTATGCCGGGAAATCTGCACCCATTTCCCTCCTCGGATACCATATCATCAACGAAAAAAACGACCTCGGCGAGATACTTGAGGTAATCGAACAGCCCCATCAACTGCTATGTCGCATCTCCCTGGATGGGAAAGAAGCCCTCATACCCGTTCACCAGGACAGCCTCGAAAAAATCGACAAAAAAAATAAACTCGTCATAGTCAGTCTTCCGGAGGGACTGCTGGATATTTACCGATAAGGCATCACATTTAACACAAAAAATCAGTCCACTCACCCGGTAGATTATTATCTTCGCAGAATTACCAGCTCTTATTTTATCACTATTATAAATCCTTTTGTATGAGTTTACGTTTAGGGGATGTTGCCCCCAACTTCCAGGCGAAAAGCACAGCCGGCGAAATTGATTTCTATGAATACCTCGGAGATGGTTGGGGAGTTCTGTTCTCCCATCCCGCAGACTATACACCGGTGTGTACCACGGAACTTGGGAAGACAGCCCTCCTGCAGGAGGAATTTGCGAAAAGAAATGTAAAGGCACTTGCCGTAAGCGTCGACCCCCTGGACAAACATCATGGATGGGTGAAGGACATCAACGAAACACAAAACTGTACTGTCGATTTTCCGATCATTGCAGATGAAGACAGAACTGTGGCGAATCTTTACGGAATGATTCACCCCAATGCTTCCGAAACATTCACTGTGCGCTCCTTATTTGTGATCGGACCGGATAAAAAAGTCAAATTGACCATCACTTACCCGGCCTCTACAGGAAGAAACTTCCAGGAAGTACTTAGGGTCATCGATTCACTGCAGCTTACCGCCAAATTCAGCGTAGCCACACCGGCCGACTGGAAAGCGGGCGAAGATGTAATCGTGGTTCCAGCGGTTTCAACTGACGACGCCATCAAGAAATTTCCAAAAGGAGTTAAAGTGGTGAAGCCGTACCTGCGCTATACGCCGCAGCCCAATGTTGACTAGTTTTCGTGTTAATAACGACCAGGCATGACCGAAAACGGTCATGCTTTTTTATGTTCTGAACTTTTTAATGGTGCCTGGGATGCGGGTTTTTTCTTCTTCGACAGTTGTTGCAGAAGTGCCCGCATGTCTTTTGGCAGCGGCGCACTCATAGTGTAGGTAATGCCATCAACCGAGGTGAATATAAGTCTTTCGGCATGAAGCCCCAGGCGCGCAAGTATGGGGCGTTCATCGAGTTCTGATTTTGAGAGATGGTAATTTTTTTTGATGGAAGAAAGCAATATGGGAGAGCCATCGCCATATATCTCATCGCACACGATCGGGTGACCTATCAGTTGCATATGAACTCTTATCTGGTGAGTTCTTCCGCTGTGTATCCTGAATTCAATATGAGCATAGCGGCCGAAATCCTCCAATACCCTGTAATCCGTAACAGCAGTCTTGCCTCGTTTATGGATCACCATACGGGTATGGTTCTGGCTGTGCTGGGCTATCGGTGCATCAATCGTTTTTACTTTTTCCGAAGGGGAACCCAACACGATGCCCGAATAATATTTCTCCACGGTTCTATCCTGGAAGGCCTGTGAAAGATGTTTGTGAGCGAGTTCATTTTTCGCAAACACGATCAGCCCACTGGTGTTCCTGTCTATCCGGTGTACGGTGAAGATTTCACCATATTTTTCTTTCAGCAATTGTTTTAAAGAAACTTCTTCCCCTTCGCGATCTGGAATGCTCAGCATGCCCGAAGGTTTGCTTAATGCAACGAAATCGTCGGTTTCTAAAATGATCTCAGGAATTTGCCAGTTCATTTTTTTCTCGCATATGAAGCATTCATAAATTTGAGCAGACGGACTTCTTTTTCTGAAAGAAAACGCCACTTGCCCCGCTCAACATTTTTCTTGGTGAGGTTGGCATACATCACTCGGTCGAGGTTCCTCACATCATAACCAAGTTTTTCAAAGATCCTTCTTACTATCCTGTTCCTGCCACTGTGGATCTCGATGCCAATGATCCGTTTGTCCTTCGTGTCTGTATATGCAAGGGCGTCGGGTGAAATGAAACCATCTTCGAGAGTGATCCCCTGAAGCAATTCATCGAAGTCTTTTTTTAGCAGAGGTTTGTCGAGAGTCACCTCGTAGATCTTCCTTACTTCGTAGCTGGGATGTGATAATTTCTGGGCAAGCTCTCCGTCGTTGGTGAGGATGAGCACTCCTGTGGTATTCCGGTCGAGCCGCCCCACCGGATAAACACGTTCCGGAGTAGCTTTCTTCACGATATCCATCACCGTCTTCCGTCCTTCGGGATCTTCCGTTGTGGTGATGTGATCCTTCGGTTTATTCAGGAGGATATAAACCAGGCTCCGGGTGGACGAAACTTTCTTGCCCTGGACCTTAATCTCATCCCTTGCATTTACTTTGAATCCCGGTTCGGTGATCACCTGGCCGTTCACACTCACCTTGCCCGATTTCACCACCTCAGCGGCATCTCTCCGTGAACAAATACCGGCATGCGCTATGAATTTATTCAGTGGCATCACCGGGGATTGTTCAGTGGGCGTATGTACCACGGTGTTATCTGCTCTGTTGATTTCAGACTTGTTGGATTTTACAGTCGGATTGACTTTCACTTTCAACCCTGAAGTGGGTTGTCCTTGCGCAGATTTGTTTTTGGGAATCAATTCCAGATGTGAACGTTTGCTATCCGGGGCAGCAGTATCCGGAACCCTTTTATGTTCAGGTTTCGAATGAAATTCACGGTCCGACTGCTTATGTGCATTGCCACCCTGTCCACCACGAGCCACCATTCCTGGCTTACCCGTATTAGGTGGAATTTTTCCTTTCGCCGGCGCACGGGAATCCTTGCCCGCCCTGCCGGCAAAATTTCCTTTTCCAGGTTTGCTCCCTGGAATTATCGGGTGCTTTTCAGAACTCCTGTTATGAATGGTCTGAATGTCCTGAGAGATCTGTCCTCTTGACTGTTTTTTTTTCTGATCGAAGAAAGCCTTTGTTTCCTGCCTGACCTTTTTCTTCTCCTGCCTGATCTTTTCCTTCAGACGGGCGCCCTTGTCTTCAGGTTTGATGAATTGCTGGAAGTTATGCTTGCTCATGTAGAGAATTTGCTGTTTTACAACAGTATGAGCATCAAAATTAGATATTATATTTCAGAACTCCCGGAACCGCAATGGCATAATACCCGTTTGCGTCTGGCACAGACCGCGGTGAAGCGTCCCAGGCGTATTTTTCCGGCTGCAGGTTAAGGTTCGAATTGATGGCCTTGTCCCAGTCGATCACCTGGCCACTGTAGGTAGCCATGCGTCCAAGCAAGGCTGTCATTGTGCTCCTGGCCCCATTTTCCGCGTCCGCGAATTTGTATTCTCCTTTGGCAATGGCAGCAAACAGTTCGTCGTGTTCTGTCTGATAGGCATTGTTTTCTCCCTTGAGGTCGTATTGATACAGGACCTTTCCAGATAAGTCGGTGATGTTCGCCGCACCGCACTGGATCTTACCTTTTGTTCCAATCAGCAGTTCGTCCACCTTGCTCATGGTACCGGGAATATGACGGCATTGACTATTGAGTATAGAACCATCGGCGTAATGAAACTCTACATAGTGGTGATCGAAGATCTCTCCGTATTCCTTTCCTACTCTCACCTGCCGGCCTCCCATACCCTGAGCCTTCACAGGGTAGCCGCCCTTAAACCAGTTGATGACGTCCAGGTTATGAATATGCTGTTCGTTGATATGATCACCGCAAAGCCACACAAAATAATACCAGTTGCGCATTTGGTATTCCATTTCGGTTTGACCCGGTTTTCTTGGTCTTACCCAAACTCCGTCATTGTTCCACCAGGCCTGTGCGCTCGTGATCTCACCGATCTGGTCTTTTCTCTTGAATAGCTCTTTGTATGAGTTCTGGTAATGTCTCTGCAGACCCACAACCACATTTAGTTTTTTCTGTTTTGCCAGTGCGGCGGTTTCCAGCACTTTCTTGATGCCGGCCGTATCGGTAGCCACTGGTTTTTCCATAAACACGTGCTTGTTCTGGCGAACAGCTTCTGCAAAATGGATGGGCCTGAAGCCCGGAGGCGTGGCAAGTATCACAACGTCAGCAAGTGCTATGGCTTTGAGGTAGGCATCGAAACCGGTGAATTTGTTCTCCTCAGGCACCGCCACCTTTTTCTGCACATTGCCCTCCGCGCCGTTAACGTCGGACAGATCATCGGCCATGAGACTCTTGTAGCACTTGTCGAGGTTGTCACGAAATGCATCGGCCATGGCAACCAGTTTTACATTTTGTTTGGTGAGCAGGGCCTGAAGGGCGGCGCCTGTGCCTCTTCCTCCGCAACCGATGAGGGCGATCTTGATGGTGTCGTCGGCACCTGAGAAATAATTTGTGCGACCGATGGCGGGAGCGGCAATCAATCCGCCGGCAAGCAATGAGGTTTGTTTTACAAACTCTCGTCTGGATGAACCGTTAGAATCTGACATATTTGTAATTTGAATGGTTATCTGGTTAAAAATTTTTCGTAATAAGCGTCCGCTTCGGCCGGAGCGGGTTTGCTAACGGGGCTAACCAACCGAAATCCGACTGCTGCTGCGTCTGTCAGCCACCACTTGCTCTTGGGCAACTGTGGGTCGCGCCGGTTCCACAACCTGTCTGATTTGAAACGGGCCGCACTGCGCATCATTCCCGAGCTGTTATCAAATCCGCCACCCCGCAGGCTTCTTGGATACCGCGATGCCGCCGGGATAATAGGATCCGCTGCCCCTTCCTTCAGTGTATCAAAATATTTTGGATCATACTGGTCCATCGTCCATTCGCATACATTGCCCAACATGTCATAGAGCCCCCAGGGGTTGGGTTTTTTCTCTCCCGTTTTATGGTATTTACCTCCGCTGTTGCCGGCGTGCCAGGCATACTCATCAATCGAAGCAGAATCTGTTCCGGTGAAAAAAGGAGTCTGGGTGCCTGCCCGGCAGGCATATTCCCATTCCGCTTCCGTCGGCAGGCGGTAAAATACGCCAGTCTTTTTGTAAAGCCAGCGGCAATACATCAGTGCGGTGTGCTGCGACATGCTGTTAAAAGGGAAGCCGCCTTGTTTGCCCATGCCCCAGCTCAGGTCAATATATTGTGCAGTTGGCCTGGTAACGGCATCTACTTCGGCATTCGTGCTGATGGAGTCATCATTGAAATATACCAGGAATTCGTCGTGTGTTACTTCGCGGCTACCCATGTAGAATGGCGAGATCGTCACTTTTTTTGCCGGGCCTTCATCAGCCGACCTTCCCATTTCCTGGTCGGGACTACCCATGATAAATTCCCCTCCCGGTATCGGGGTCATCGTGAATTTGACAGAAGTGCCGGGAATAATTGTGGTATAAGGAGCGGAGGGAGCCTGCTGTGCCTGTACTATGAAGGCACTGGAAAGAACAATGAACAGCGCGGATTTTTTTATCACATCCTCTGATTGAAGTTTGATTTTATTGATCTCAGATAACGCTGTTGTCCGTGGGATCATCCACCTTTTCGTCAACGGCGTTAGCCAGGATAACCGAAGTTATTTTTTTCAGCGGATTTTTATGGTTCTCACGATAAAATTTCCGGCTTTCGATGATGTCCACACAGCCGTAGATCGCCGCAATGAATGACGACTGGTCGGCTTTGTTTTTTCCTGCAATGTCAAAGGCGGTGCCATGATCCGGGGAGGTACGCACTGCAGGCAGTCCTGCAGTATAATTCAGTCCCTCGTCCTTCGCCAATGATTTGAATGGGATCAGCCCCTGATCGTGATACATCGCGAGCACTGCGTCAAATTTTTCGTGGTTGCCCCGGGCAAAAAAGGCGTCTGCGGCGAAAGGTCCAATGACCAGGTAGTTATTCCGGGCATCCTTTACCGCGGGTTTTATAATGGTTTCTTCCTCCTTCCCGATCAGTCCCTCATCGCCGGCATGAGGGTTAAGACCTAGAACGGCGATCTTTGGCTTATCGATCCCAAAGTCTTTGATCAATGAATTGTGTATGATCTGGATCTTCGACAGGATACCTTCTTTGGTAATCTTGCCCGCAATCAGGTTTACCGGGAGGTGTTCCGTAACCAGCCCCACCCTGAAGTCGCCGGCAGCCATAAGCATCACTACGTCCTGTACTCCAAAAAGGTGTTTGAGGTAGGGAGTATGGCCCGTAAAATCAAAATCTGCTGACTGCGTATTGTTTTTGTGTATGGGGGCGGTGACCAGACCGTCGATCCTGTTTTCTTTTAGCGCGGTGGCCGCCGCAACAAGCGATTTTATCGCATAAATGCCGCCGGATGGAGTAATCTGACCCGGCTCCACCGGGATGTCTTCCTCCCATACGGGAAAAAGATTCACCTGGCGGTGATTGATCCTGGAGAAATCTTTTATGATCTGAAAATTAAAGGGGAGTTCGCCAAGTGTCCTTTTATAGAAGTTGATCAATTTCACCGATCCAAAGATCACTGGAGTACAGTGTTCCAGAATCCTTGTGTCTGAAAATGTTTTGAGAATCAACTCTGGTCCGATCCCATTGATATCTCCTACCGATATGCCTATAACTGGTTTTTGCTGTGGGTTGTTCATCTCCATTAATAATCCCTAAAACTACGAAAATCGAATAACTGTATTTTTGCATGCAATGTTAACGGTTAAAAAGTCGCTGGGCCAGCATTTTCTGAAAGATGAGCAGGTATTGGAAAAAATTACGGCCGTACTCAAAGAACGCCCGTTTCAGCGGCTGCTTGAAGTTGGTCCGGGCGGTGGCGCGCTGACCCGATACCTGATTCAAATTCCTGATATTGAGCTGACCTGTGTTGAATTGGACCATGAAAAAGTAGATCACCTCCTCAGGAACTACCCCCGTTTAAGGGGACATGTTATAGAGGCAGACATTCTGGCCATAGATAAACCCTTCGATCAACCGTTCACTCTTATCGGAAATTTCCCCTATAATATTTCCACGCAGATTGTCTTTCGTGTGCTGGAATGGAAATCATCCGTGGAAACCATGATCGGGATGTTTCAGAAGGAAGTGGCACAACGGATAGCGGCGCCTTCTGGAAGTAAAGTGTATGGGGTGACGAGCGTACTGGTGCAGGCATTTTTTACCGTGGATTTTCTTTTTGAAGTGGATCAAAATGCATTCACGCCACCTCCCAAGGTCAAAAGCGCAGTCATCCGCCTGACTCCCAGGGAAACGATTCCCCTGATGAAGAATGAGAGGTTCTTTGTCAACCTCGTGAAAACGGCCTTCAATCAGCGTAGGAAAACGCTTCGGAATGCCGTCAGATCATTGTTTGCCGATGAAACTTTGGAACAGGATATTTTTAATAAAAGGGCAGAACAACTCAGCGTAGAAGATTTTGCTGCGCTGAGCTTCGAGATGAAACAATGACAGAACAAACTTCACCACAGCAATCCGGCGATCACCCGGATGGACAACCGAAAGCACTGATCACCTCCAGGGTGCACGATTACCTGCCTGCCTATCTCAGGGAGCATGGCATGGAGGTTCAACAGAATACCAGCATCAGCTATGAACAACTGATGGAACTCATTCCGGAAATTGAGGGGCTTATTGTAACCACGCGGTTAAAGATTGATCGGCCACTGCTGGAAAGGGCACGCAAACTCAAGTGGATCGGAAGGCTGGGAAGTGGAATGGAACTGATAGATGTTCCTTACGCGGAGAGTGTTGGCATTCGTTGCCTAAGCTCTCCCGAAGGCAACCGCACCGCAGTTGCCGAACACGCTCTCGGATTGCTGCTCAGTTTACTTAACAACATTCCCGCAAGCAGTCGCGAAGTGGGAGAGGGTAAATGGCTACGGGAAGCCAACCGCGGGACCGAACTGACCGGAAAGACCGTGGGCATCATTGGCTATGGCAATACGGGAAGCAGCTTTGCCAAACTCCTGGCCTCCTTCGAGTGCACTGTGCTCGCCTACGACAAATACAAATTCGATTTCAGCAATGGCAATGTCCGTGAAGCCAGCCTCGATCAGCTCGGTCGTTACGCGGATGTGATCAGCTTCCACGTTCCCCTGACGCCTGAAACGCATCATATGGCGAATGCCGTGTTCTTCGAGAGCCTGAAGAACCGACCGGTGTTTCTCAATACCTGCCGGGGAAAAATACATGATACTACTGCGCTCATCAATGCACTAAAGGGAAACCAGATCGCGGCTGCCGGTCTGGATGTGCTTGAAAATGAAAAACCGGACGCCTGGAGTTCGAGGGAGGCGGAACAGGTAAAATGGCTCAGCACAAGAGATAATGTGCTGCTTACTCCACATATAGCGGGATACAGTCACGAGGCATTTTTTAAAATGGCCAAGGTGATCGCCGACAAATTAAGTCTGTAGTATTACGCAGATCCTGACTGAGGGCAGATCGACCGTAAGGGAAACCTGGATTTTGTGATCGTTTTACCGGCAGATATGCCTTTTCCAGGGTCTTCGGAAGGCTTTGTCTGGGAAAAATCCCTTATTTTTGTTTCAAATACTGCAACGCTTCAGTTCATCTGGGGCGTTGTTCTTTTTGCTGTTACTGGAAGGTAACGGCAATTTTTTTCCAATTTATCAACGAGTATATCATGGCTGATGTTATTTATGTATCGAAGGAAACGCTGGACGTGCTGAAAGAAGAATTGCACAAACTGAAATCCCACGACCGTCCTGAGGCGGCAAAAGCCATTGCCGAAGCAAGAGAGAAAGGTGACCTCAAAGAGAATGCTGAGTACGATGCCGCCAAGGAAGCACAGGGTCTTCTTGAAGCCAAAATTAAGAAACTCGAGGGCGATGTAGCGAGTGCAAGAATCCTGGAGGCCGAGGACGTTGACACGAGCAAGGTGTCGATCCTCACCAAGGTCACGCTTACCAATCTGAATACAAGAAAACAGATCACTTATAAAATTGTGTCTGAAAAGGAAGCCGATCTCAAGGCTGGCAAAATATCCATCACTTCACCAATTGGCCAGGGGTTGATGGGCAAATCCAAAGGCGAAGTGGCCGAGGTACAGGTGCCTGCCGGGACGATGAAGTTTAAAATTGAAGAGATCACCGTATAACTACGATCATACCTGATCGTAAACGTCAATATAATTTTTTAATCTAGTGCTGCCGGGCATGACCATCTTCTCAAAAATCATTGCAGGACAGATTCCGTCTTATAAGATCGCGGAGGATGAGCTTTTCTTTGCCTTCCTGGATATTTCCCCGTTGATGAAGGGGCATGTGCTGGTTGTGCCAAAGACAGAAACAGACAAATTCTTTGACCTGCCATTCGAATACCTCTCCAGGGTCTTCGTATTCGCCCGTCCCATTGCCAAAGCCATCGAAGCGGGCTTTCCCTGCGACCGTTGTGGCATAGCCGTAATGGGCCTGGAAGTACCGCACGCGCATGTGCACCTGGTGCCGCTTAACAGTGCAGATGACATCAACTTCAGCAGGCCGAAGCTGAAACTCAACGAAGCTGAATTCAGGGAAGTGCAGGCAACGCTGGTGGAGTTAATCAAAAAACAAAGCTGATCATTTCGCCCTAAGACGATCCGGATGGAGACTGAGGAATTCTTTCCATCCACGTGGGCCGGAGCCTTTGGCCGTTTTGGGAGCATTGGCCTGGAAATGGTGACAGACGGCAACTGCAAGAGCATCGGAGGCATCATGATGCGTGATCACCATATCCTGGAGATTAAGAATCTGCTGAAGCATTTTCCAAACCTGCTCCTTCGCGGAGTTCCCATTCCCGGTAATCGATAGCTTGATCTTTCGGGGAGAGTATTCCGACACTTGCATCCCGGCATGCATGGCAGCTGCTATAGCAACACCCTGGGCGCGGCCCAGTTTTAGCATACTCTGAACATTATTGCCAAAAAAAGGCGCTTCGATGGCAAAGTATTTGGGTTGATGTGACGCGATGAGTTCCGTTACTTTTTGATGAATTTGCTGCAGCCGGATGTAATGATCTTCTCTTTCACTCATTTTTAACACACCCATATCAATCATCCTAATCTGTTGCCCAGTAACCTCTATAATGCAATAACCCATCATTAATGTGCCGGGATCAATACCTAGTATTATCTTGGATAGCTTTTCCAAACGGAATGGAATCATTTAATTTGCGCAGTAGACAGATGCATACAAAAATAGGTAATTGAGTTACATGAAGATCCGGCGAATTATCACCATACTCTTATTCTGTTGTATTTTCCTTCCCTTGCGTGCAGTGGATGATAATTTCTGTCAGATCCAAAACACTTCTTTCGCAGCGGGCGAATCATTAACCTTCAAGGTATTCTACACCGTTGCGGGAATTTATGCGGGGGCGGGTGAAGCCACATTCAATTCTGCACTCGATAATCTGAACGGCCGGCCGGTTTACCATATCATCGGTGATGGCAAGACGTATAGTTTCTATGATAATTTTTTCAAGGTTCGGGACAAGTATGAAACCTACATCGATACGGCAACCCTGCAGCCACTGAAGTTCGTTCGAAACGTGTACGAAGGCGGTTACAAAAAGTACGAAAATGTGATCTTCAACAAGGCGACCAACACGGCCATTACAAATGCAGGGGTGTATAAGGTGCCTGCATGTGTTCAGGACGTGATCAGCTCAATCTATTATGCCAGGAATATCGACTTCAGCAAGTACAAAGAGGGTGATAAGATCCCCTTCTCGCTCTTCCTCGACAAGGAAATTTATTCGATGTATGTGCGTTACCTGGGCAAGGAAACCATCAAGACCAAATATGGCAAGTTCAGGGCGATAAAGTTCAAACCGCTGCTGCTGAAAGGCTCCATCTTCGAAGGCGGTGAAAAAATGACCGTATGGGTCAGTGATGACGCCAACAAGATCCCTGTGCGCATCGAAAGCCCGATTAGTGTCGGAAGTATCAAGGTCGACATGATGACCTACCGCAACCTGCGGCATAGGTTGAGTTCGCTGATCAGTTTTCGATAAACCCCAAAATCAGCGTAAAAAAATTTAAGTTGATTCTAAAGCTGCCCCCAGGTTCTCAGATTTTAACTTCCGTTTTCTTAAACATCGATTAAACGAAACCCAGTCCTCATCCTGATCCCCCTGTCGGTCATATGCAGATCGATGCATTCATTCACGGGGTCGTGCTGCATCAGCAAAATATATTTCTTCTCGAGCGCTTCTTCAAGGAAGGCTTTTTTCTCTTCCAGGGTTATCATGGGAAACATGTCGTAGGACATCACGTACGCCAAAGGCAGGTGTCCGACTGAAGGCAGCAGGTCCGCCATGAACACAACAGTTCTTTCCCGGTAACGGATCTGCGGCAACATCATCGACTTCGTGTGTCCATTGCAGTACCTGACACTGATCTCCTGGGAAAATGGAGAATGCTCTTCGTCATAAAAATTCAGTGCACCCGCTTCCTGCATCGGAAGAATGTTTTCCTTCAGAAAAGAAGCTTTCTCGCGCACGTTTGGATGTGTTGCCCAGTCCCAATGCGCTCGATTGCTCCAGTACCTTGCATTCGGAAATGCCAGCTCCAACTTGCCATCGACTTTTTTGATGCAGCCCCCGCAATGATCGAAATGAAGATGCGTAAGAAATACATCAGTCACGTCTGTCGCCTGAAACCCTGTGGCAGCAAGAGATTTATCCAGTGTGTCGGTTCCATGGCGATAATAATGTCGCCAGAATTTCTCATCCTGTTTGTCGCCAAGCGCCGTGTCGATCAGTATCAGTCTGTCATTGTCTTCTATCAGCAGGCTGCGTGAGGCCCAGCTGCAAAGATTGAGTTCATCCGCTGGGTTGGTTTTGTTCCAGATCGACTTCGGCACTACCCCGAACATGGACCCGCCATCGAGTTTGAAAAATCCGGTATTTAAAACGTGAAGTTTCATCTGGTCAAATTTGGGTTAATTTTCTTTTTGTTACCAGTGTCCAGAAGAGGAATAATGCGCCAAGCAGAAAAAAACTCATCAGTGCCAGCACCGAATTTCTCATCGACCCGGACAGTTCCTCAACATAAGCGAAGCTGAACATTCCAATCACCAGGGCAATCTTTTCAGTTACATCATAAAAACTGAAAAACGAAGCCGTGTCAGCTGTTACGGGCATCAGGTTGGCATAGGTGGAACGACTTACAGACTGAATTCCTCCCATTACAAGGCCCACCACACCACCAAGTACATAGAACTGCATATCGGTTTCAACGAAATAGGCGCCGGCGCAAAGGCCCACCCAAATCAACACCACGGCGATCAGTGTCTGGATATTGCCAAACCTCTCCGATGCCCTGGAGATCAAAATGGCTCCGGGAATAGCTACCAGCTGAATGATCATGATGGTGATGATCAGCTTAGTGGTTTCCATACCCAGCTCCTTCGCGCCAAATTGTGTGGCGGCGAGAAAGACGGTTTGGATACCCGCGCTGTACCAGAAAAAGGAGTAGAGAAATCGTTTGAGTAAGGGAAGACCTTTTACCTGTTTCCACACTTTTTTTAGCTCACGAAATCCATTAGTGAACACATTGCCCTTCCCGGGCAACCTCGCATTGCCGGCTGGTAGCACCCTGAAGGGTATCTGGGCAAAGACGAACCACCAGACCGCCACCAGCACAAAGGATATCCGCGCGGGCATATAGGATTTCTCAAATTCGGTATGAAATCCAAAGGCCTCGGGAAAAAAGACAATCATGAAACAGATGATCTGAAGAAGCACACTGCCGATATATCCCATGGTAAATCCTCTCGCACTTACCCGGTCGCGCAGGGCGGCGGGCGCGATGTCGGGAAGATAAGAGTTGTAGAACACCAGGCTTGACCAGAAACCAACACAACTGATCACCATGCATACGATGCCCAGATTCAGTGAGCCCTGCGTAAGGGCTGTGGTGCCCGGTCCCGTTTCAACCGGAGAAAAGAAGTAGAGCGCCGCACAGGCCAGCGACCCAACCGTGCAGAAAAAGCGCATGAAACTTTTCTTATTGCCCCGGGTGTCCGCGATGGATGTAAGAACAGGAGAGATCAGCGCTACAATGATGAAGGCGAATCCCAGTGCATATTCATATAATGCCGTATTGATGAAGCTGCGCCCCATGAAGATCACTTTGTTGCCGGGAAGCCTGTTCCGCGTGATGCCTTCATAGTACGCGGGAAAGATAGTGGAAGTGATGACCAGATTGTACGCAGAGTTTGCCCAGTCATACATGCACCAGGCATTGATCACCTTTTTAGGAGAACTCTCGGACATTTGTTGCGCTTTGGTTATTCAACAATGACACCCTTCCAGATCAGTACCAGTAGTATCGCCCCCGCGATGATCCGGTACCAGCCAAAGAGCCAGAATCCATGTTTCTGCAGGAAGCCAATAAAGAACCTGATGGCCAGAATAGCTACGATAAAAGCAATGATATTTCCGACAATGAGTAGTTGAATGTGTTCGGTTGTAAAGGTCTTGTATCCCTGCATCAGCTTGTAGCCCGTTGCAGCGCACATGGTAGGAACGGCAAGGAAGAAAGAAAATTCCGCGGCAAGTTTCCTGCTGAGCTTCTGCTGCATGCCGCCTATGATGGATGCAGCACTGCGGCTGACCCCTGGGACCATTGCTATACACTGCCAGATGCCAATGATGAATGCATTTTTATAACTGATCTTTTCTTCTGTTTCGATATTGTGGTCCTTAAACAGCCTGTCAATAAACAAAAGGATGATTCCGCCGAGCAGCAACGTAACTGCTACGGTAGTGGGGCTTTCCAGCAGGGCATCGATCCTGTCGGAAAAAAGCTTGCCGAGAATCAGGGCAGGGATCACCGCGATCAGCAGTTTCAGATAAAATTGCCAGCGGGAAAAATCAATGAATTTTTTCCAGTACAACACCACCACAGCCAGGATAGCGCCGAGTTGGATGGCCACCTCGTAAAGCTTGGTAAATTCGTCATGATGAATCTTCAGCAGACTGCTGGTGATGATCATATGCCCGGTGGAAGAGACAGGCAGGTATTCTGTGATCCCTTCTACGATCGCAATAATGATGGCTTCAAATAAATTCATTTATACTAAGCCTTCGGTTTACGGAAAATCGCAAAAACTTCAATTCCGAGACCGATGAGGATCAGGATTGGTGCAACGGTAATCCTGGTTGTACTGTAAACTTCTTTGGGGTTGAAAACATTGGGGTCATCGCTCTTTCCTCCGGCCATCAGTATCAACCCAAGGGCAATCACTGCCAGTCCCGCTACGATCCATACATAGTTTTCTTTGCCAAAAAGTCCCGGAGCCGTGACATTGGACGTGGAAGATTTCTTTTCATTCATCGTTGATGCTTTACGCTGCGCAATATAAACAATCTGTGCGGTTAGTACAGGTCGTCCAAACTCATTTTAAGGTACTTTATCACACTGCGGTGGGTGCTCATATAACTGATACCGATACCAAGTACCAGCAGGAAGCCAAAAAGTATTAGGAGCATGTCGTTATCCCGCAGATCCTTGAGGTAGGGAAGATAATTTTCGAAAAGAACGATAATAGCATAGATCAGGGCAATTGATATTATCGCCGCAATGGCGCCATTGATCACCGCCCGTATATTCATGGGTTTGGAGATAAAACCCCGGGTAGCGCCCACCATCTGCATGGTTTTGATGAGAAAACGATTGCTGTACATCGAAAGCCGGATTGTGTTGTCGATCAAAATGATTGAAAGCACCGAAAAAAGGACGGCCAGGGCTACCAGGCCAAGCAGTATCCACTGCATGGTGGGGCCCATCTTTTCCACAAGCGAAGCTGGATAGTTAACGCTCTGGACGATCATGCTTCTTGCGAGAAGATCCTTTTTTATCTTGATCAGGCTGTCTTTCTCCACAAACCTGCTTGAAGTGTAGAAGTCAATAGACGCCGGGAGGGGATTTTCTTCAATCAGTTCCGAAAAATCGTCCTCACCCGAAGCCAGCCACCTCTGCTTGGCCTTCTCTTTGTCGATGTACTCCACGTTCTTTGTAAAGGGTTGTTTGTTCAGCCAGTTCTTCAGCGAATCGATGTCGCCCTGGGGAACATTGTTCCTGATGTAGACCTGCACCTGAACCTCTTCCTTCAACTGGTCGATGTAATGGCTGGCGTTGATCAGCACCCATCCAAAAATACCCACAAAAAACAGCACGATCGAAACCCCAAGGATGGCCATGAAATAGGATGGTTTTGAACGCTTTGCAGATGCTTTTCCAACTTGGGCCATGCTCCGGTTTTTAAAAAGTCAAAAGTAGTTAATTATCTTATGTTTGCACAAATCGCTAAGAATCCATGGAATATGATTTCAAAACCATCGAAAAGAGATGGCAGGATCATTGGAAAAAAACCAACGCTTACAAGGTTCCAAATGAAAGTTCAAAACCATCTTTTTACGTCCTGGATATGTTTCCCTACCCCAGCGGTTCCGGACTACATGTAGGCCATCCCCTGGGATACATTGCCAGCGATATCTATTCCCGGTTCAAAAGATCAAAAGGATTCAATGTTCTTCATCCGATGGGTTACGACGCCTTCGGCCTGCCTGCCGAACAATACGCCCTTGACCAGGGGATACATCCTGCTGATTCAACGCAGATAAACATTAAAAATTTTAGGGAGCAGCTGGATAATATCGGTTTTTCATTTGATTGGTCGCGTGAATTGCGCACCTCCGATCCCGGCTTTTACAAATGGACCCAGTGGATTTTCCTCAAACTGTTCGGCAGTTGGTACAATCGCCAGACGGCCAAAGCCGAACCGGTGGACACCCTGATTGCCCTTTTCGAAAAATCCGGCAACGCTCTCGCCCTCTCGCCTGGTGAACCGGAACTGAACTTCAGTGCTCAGGACTGGAAGGAATTTGACAGGAAAAGACAGGAAGACATACTAATGAACTATCGCCTGGCCTATTGTGGTTTTGGCGAGGTCAACTGGTGCGAAGCCCTTGGCACCGTACTGGCTAATGACGAAGTGGTGAATGGTGTAAGTGAAAGAGGCGGCTATCCTGTAGTGCGTAAGAAACTCCGCCAATGGTATCTGCGGATCACCGAATTTGCCGACCGGCTTCTCAGTGGATTGGAGCTCGTGGAGTTCAGCGATGCGTTGAAGGAAATGCAGTCCAACTGGATCGGCAAAAGCTATGGAGCGGAGCTGGATTTTGCAATAAAAACAAAGGCCGGAGGGAATGAATCGATTAAAGTATATACTACAAGGCCCGATACGGTCTTTGGGGTAGACTTCCTTGTCCTGGCACCCGAACACGCCCTGGTGGATCTGATCACCCCCCGCGAACATGAGGCTGCGGTGAACCAATACCTGACCTATGTCCAGTCGCGCACCGAAAGAGAAAGGATGGCCGAAAAAAAGATCTCTGGTTGCTTCACCGGAGCCTATGCCCTCAACCCATTCAACGATCGTCCGGTCCCCGTCTGGATCAGTGAATATGTGCTGGCGGGTTATGGCACCGGGGCTATCATGGCCGTGCCCTGTGGCGACGAACGGGATCTTAAATTCGCCAGGCATTTCGATATTCCCGTCACCAATATCATTGGAGATGCCTTCAATGGCAGCGAAGCCAATCCAACGAAAGATGCCATCCTGGAAGACAGCGGTTTTCTTACAGGCATGGTCATGCGCAAGGCCATCGACGTGGTCAATTCCAAAATAGAAGAGAAGGGCATCGGGAAAAGAAAAGTGAACTACAGGATGCGCGATGCAGCCTTCAGCAGGCAGCGGTACTGGGGAGAGCCAATACCAATCAAATGGATAGATGGAGTGGCAATACCCCTTGCGGAGGCGGAACTTCCCCTGCAACTTCCCGAGGTGGAAAAATACCAGCCTGGTCCCAATGGAGAGGGACCCCTTGCCAATATTGCCGAGTGGACGGCCATGCAACTTGAAACGAATACGATGCCCGGATACGCCGGCAGCAGCTGGTATTTTTTAAGATACATGGATCCCTGGAACAATCATGAATTCTGCAACAGGTCGGCGTCCGACTATTGGGGCCAGGTGGATCTTTACATTGGCGGAGCCGAACATGCCGTAGGGCATCTTCTTTACAGCAGAATGTGGACCAAGCTGCTCTTTGATCTTGGATACATCGGGTTTGAGGAACCCTATAAAAAACTGGTTAACCAGGGTATGATCCAGGGCAGTTCCCGCTTCGTCTATCGCATATCCGGCACCAACCAGTTTGTGTCTTTTGGATTGAAAGATAACTATGTCACCAACCAGCTCCACGTAGATGTGAACATGGTCGACGGGGTGGAACTGGATCTAAAAGCCTTCAGAGCCTGGCGCGACGATTTCCGTGACGCGACCTTTATACTTGAAAATGGAAAATACCTCTGCGGCGTCGAAGTAGAGAAAATGTCCAAATCGAAATTCAACACACTTAATCCCGATGTCCTTGTTTCGAAATATGGCGCCGACACTTTTCGCATGTATGAAATGTTTCTGGGGCCGGTTGAAATGAGCAAACCCTGGGATACTAAAGGAATAGAGGGAGTGCACCGGTTCCTGAAAAAGTTCTGGAGACTGTTTTACGATGAAACAAAAGGAAAATTATGGACCGATGAGGCCCCTTCGGCCGCGGAGCTCAAGATCCTCCACCGCACCATCCGCAAGACTGAGGACGACAATGAACGTTTTTCCTTCAACACCGGTGTGAGTGGCTTCATGGTTTGTGTGAATGAACTTACCGATCTGAAATGTCACAAAAAAGACATTCTCCAGCCACTCATCATTCTGCTTTCTTCCTACGCTCCACATATCGCCGAAGAATTATGGCGGGCCACCGGCAATGAAGACAGCGTGCTGGATGCGCCCTTCCCGATATTTGAAAAGCAATACCTGGTTGAAACTTCAATCAACTATCCCGTATCAGTGAATGGCAAACTGCGCACGCAGATTACGCTTCCCTCGGAATATGGTCAGCAAGAAGTAGAGGCCGAGATCAAATCAAATGAAGTCGTTCAGAAATGGCTGGAAGGAAGATCGCCCACCAGGATCATATTCGTAAAAGACAGAATGATAAATGTTGTAATTAAAACCTAGGACAGAAGGATTGTCTCCTGTCGCCATTGTATTCATCATACATCCCGCCATAGATGAGCCCAAATTCCAGGGCACCTCGTCCATTGTTGAATTGACTAAGTCCCGAGGTAGTGACGTCATAACTGAACGTCAGCCGGATATTTTTCCACTGGTAGCCGATCACCGGAATGACAGCGTCGGTTGGACGGTAGTAGACCCCTCCAAACACCTGTGACTCGCCATCACCCGACAAATTGTACTGGATATTGCCCCCGACGACAAACTCGGAAGCAGTAGCCTGCCTGGTGTAATAGGCCATGGGATTGATGATCACCTCATCATTGACTTTATAGCTGGCATTTAGAAATCCGGTATAGCGCGGTGCAACACGATCATCCGACATCGAACTGCTTTCATTAAAGAACGATTCTCTGGGCTGATTGAGATGCATTACGGAAACGCCCCCGTTTACGTACAGGTTTTCCGTTGGGAAGTAAGCGTAGTTGAGACCTGCCTGTACATCAAAATAATTGATGTTGGGGTTGTCCAGGAATACATTGGTAGGAATTTCCCTGTTGAAGAATTTCCCATCGAACTGATCAGGAAACTTCAGGTCTGCGGCATTCACCCGTTTGTTCACCCATCCTACATTAAAACCTGCCGACAGCAGGTGGGCATCACTGATCATCTGATGGTAAGCAATCGAACCATAAACCTTCGTTGACGTGAGTGAACCCGAACCCGCGACATCACGGAGGATCATGCCGCCCAACCCCACCCAGCCGCTTTCTATCCTTTCCCGGAAAACCTGGGCGTCGCCCCAGACGCTCATCGTTTTATATGGCACGCTCATGATACTCGACCACTGGTTGCGGTAGTTGGCCCCAAGGCGATAATCCGCATCGGGGATGAAACCCGTGTTTGCCGGATTGGTCAGCAATGGTGAATTGAACCATTGAGAGAACTGCAGATCCTGCGCCTGTGTGTACACCGCCATGCCCATGCAGGCCACCACTATCATTATCTTCTTCAGCATGTTTCTATGTTTATCCCCCGTTATCGTATTAAAGTGATATCCCCAGTTTTCCTCGATCGCGTGCCGTCGGCCATAACTACATCTAACGTGTATGTATATACGTCAACCGGCTGCGGTTTGCCATTCAGTGTTCCGTCCCAGCCTGTGTTCCTGTCATTGGTTTCAAATACTTTCTGTCCCCACCGGTTGTAAATTTTCCAGCTCATTGTCAATATCCCGAAACCCTCTACCCTGATCACACTGTTCCTTCCAAATTTTCCGGGTGTGAAGGCGGTGGGCACGTCATACAGAGGCAGCACGTCCGCTGTCACCGAATGTATCACCGTGTCGGTACAGGAATATTGATTGTAAGTGATCAGCATGGGATGATAGGTTCCCGATGCATTGTACTGATGACTTACTGTTGTGGTGGCAGTAGTTACGGTAGAGTCCCCATCATCAAAAAGCCACTTGTACCTTATGCCTCCTGAAGACAGGTTGGTAAAATTGACCGGTTTATTCTGCTCAGGCACAGTTGGACTTGTGCTGAATTCCGCCGTTGGCTTGTCTGACACGGTGATGGTCATGGTAGTGTCGTCAATTTTATTACAAGTACCCGAATCCCTGGCGATCAGCCTGATGCTGTACGTACCCGGATCGTTGTATGTATGTACGGGACTTATCTGATTAGAGGTTGAACCGTCGCCAAAATTCCACTCAAAAGTTTCTCCGGCGGTGGATGTGTTCACAAATACCGCGTCGTAGGGGGCGCATCCTGCCACCGGCGTTTCAAACCTCGCGTTTACCAGGTGGCTCACCCTGAGTTCTTCGACAATTGAATCCGGAGAATTACAGTAAAATGTATCTGTCAGAATGAGCTTCACGGTGTAAATGCCCGGTTCTGCATAAGAATGCTCAATTGCACCTCTTCCGCCAACCACCCGGGTGCCATCACCAAAGTCATAAATAAAGCTGGAGTCATTGAATGGCTTGTTCTCATAAGTGGAGGTATTCGTGAAACGATAGTTGAACTTTTCACATGGATCCAATTTCTGTTTCAACCAGCCGATTTCGGCCTTATATTGTTTGACAATGATTGTAGTGTACGCTGTGTCCCTCTCATTACAGGTAGTGGTATCGATAGCGATAAGCCTTACGCGGTAGCTGCCAATGTTCTCGAAAACTCATGAGTGACTTCCACGTTAGTAGTGGTGTCATCTGGTTTGCCATCGCCGAAGGACCAGATATAAGACTTCGCATTTTGTACCGTATCACGCAGGGTAACAGTAAAAGGCGCGCAACCGGTGGAGTCGGGCTTGTCTCCCGAAAAGGCCCTGGGACCCGAGGCCACCCCGGCAAAATTGAAGGCAATCTTCACTGCCGCGAGGTTACAACCCGAGGGCAGGGCATTATTAGTTGGGCCCACAACGCCGGCAGTGGTGGGAAACCTGGCGCCGCCCTCACAATTGGCGCAGATGGCCTGGTAGATCACCCCCTGTTTGTCGTAACGGCTTGTTCCGCCATCTACATGTTCGCCATAGTGTCCATTGTCCTGGCCGAAAAAAGCTCCGAATAAAAGGCCGGTGGCGTCTTTCTTGATGACTCCAAAATAGAAATCTTTGTTATCCGACTGAGCCTTCATGGGGGGTTGAATGTCAGCTGGAGTGGTTGGCATTCCCACCACGCCCGCCTGGTCGTATTCATCCGTGCCGGTGGAGATCCATCCGCCCCATCCCGAGATGTACATGTTTTCACAACGGTCGACCAGGAAGGCGACAGGAGACATATTGGGTTTCGCAGAGCCACTGCCAAATGTGGTCGAGAAAACATAGCTGCTCAGATCGGGTTGGAGTTTTGCCACGAACTGGGAGGCACCTGCATTTGAGTAAAGTACATTCTGCACCGGAAAATTTCCTCCACGCGACACGCCCATTATATAGGGAAATCCTTTTCGGTCAAACTTCAGACCATAGATGAGATCGGCACTCCCTGTGCCAATATATGCTGAGGTATTTACTGATCCATTTCCGGGGTTCAGGATGGCTACCACGCCATCTACATCGCCATGAAAGGTTGGGCCAAGGGATCCGGCGTTAATACCGGGAAAACCTGTGGCCGTTGTATTAAAACCTACATATACATTTCCATTTGTGGGGCTGATATCCAGCACAAAGGCGCCGTCATCTCCCGCTCCGCCGATCATGCTACCCCAGATCAGGTTCTGGCAATTGGGGTCGATCTTTAGTACGAGGCCATCCTGCGCGCCACCGGCTGAACCAGTCTGCATGCCGCTGATAGTGGCCAGGTCGCCCGCGGTTGAGCGCGTTTGAGCGGCAACATAAATATTGTTCGCACCATCAAGTACCACTTCGCTGCGCGAATCATCACCATAATTCCGGAGCAGCGACTTATTGCCGTGGTTGCCGTTTTGCTGTAGATCGGTAATGTTCACACCGTCGTCGTCTTTACCGCCGATGCGAAGAGAACCGATGATGCCGGAGCCATTTGAATTCAATTTGGTGACAACAATGTCACAGCCTCCTTCGGGTCCGAGTTTGGAGCCGGGATAGTCACTGGAATATGACCTGCCCATCACCACAAGGTTGCCTTGCGGGTCACAGAAAAGGCTGTGTGGATAGTCGTCACCTGCCCCGCCGATATAGGTGGCATAATCTCTTCTCGAACCATTGGCATTGAACTTCATGATGCCGATGTCGACACCCTCTCCGCTGGGTGCACCGAAGCTCGACTGGTAGGCGCCTGGGGTAGTAGGGAAGCCCGGACCAAAAACGATCCCACCGGAATACAAGCTTCCATCGGGTCCGGGAGTGGCCGTAAATCCATACTGATTCGCAGGGCTGCCGGTGAAGGAAACAAAAATCACCTGTGGGTCTATGATCAGGGTGGCATTTTTATCGTAAGGTGTGATTACCCTGAATCGGACGGTATTGCCGGTGATACTGTATTTGGTCTCAATCTTTTTTCTTCCCTTGATGTTATCAGTCTGGAAACTATAGGGGTAAAGTTCCTTCACTTCTCCGATGGAGGTTTTTACAATCAGGTCATTGTTGCGGAGAAAGAGTTTGTCTGCACCCTTGTAGGTGAGCGCGATCTTCGAAACATCTCCGCCGGGCCTGACGATCAGGTCGTATTTCAACTGTCCATTTTCGGAGTAGTACCTCAGGTCGATATTGGGATATATGTCCTTATAAAGTACAGCCTGGTATATCTTAACGCCCTGTGCCCATTTCGAACGGTCGTTGCCGATGAGGTAGTTATTGACGGTGGGAAGTGGTTTGTCGGGGGTGGCTACAGTGTTAGGATTCGCTCCCGCGAACTCAACCTGGTAAGAATGTGAATGCACGATCCTGGGGATATTGGAGGAGATGGACTGGTCGGTTACTTTGCCCGACAGGTCCTTGCTGTAGTCTATGTTTTTTGATTTTTTGCTGCCGCCAGGCCTGCCATGATTCTGTAGTAAGGCCGCCAGGTCTTTCGGATTATGCAGGTCGACTGTAAATCCTGTTTTGCGAAGATAAAAAGCACCAGAAGACAGTTCTCCTTTAAAAAGTATCTGGTTGTTCCATTGCCCCTTGTTCTCGATAAATTCAAATGAGGAAGGACCGTCCTGAGCGAATAACCTGCAAAAACTGCCCATCACAAAGCACACAATTAATAACCCTGTTCTGCCCAAAATTTCTTTTTTACAATGTAATAAATAAGATCGTTAATGATAAGCAAATCTTGTCCTATCTATATACGTTAACTGCGGTGACTTAGCACCTTACGGTGAAGGATTTTTTTAAACCCGGGGTTCACTCAGGTGTCGTCTGCCTGGTGGCTTTTCCGGTAACGGGAAAACTACATTAGGCTGTGACAGGTGTTCTGTAATTTTTTCTGCTGGCAGAGGCAGTACAGGCTATCGACAACCGGTCAGGATATCCTGCTCCAGGGAGTTTTTCCGGACAACTGCGCCAGGAAATTTTTCAACGGCTCGTGCAAGGAGGTGCTAAGACCGGGATCTTTTTCAATGATCTCCGCGGCCTCGATTCCTGCCAGGTCCAGCAGTTCCCTGTCAGCAACAAGGTCCGCCAGTTTCAGATTCAGTGCACCGCTTTGTCTTGTTCCTTCGATTTCTCCTGGCCCTCTCAGTTCAAGGTCTTTTTCCGCAATCATGAAACCATCATTGGTAGCCACCATTGTCTTTAACCGCTCCTTCGCTTCCCTGCTCACTTTCTGGCCAGTCAACAATATGCAATAGCTTTTTTCGGCTCCCCGCCCCACGCGTCCGCGCAACTGGTGCAACTGCGACAACCCAAATTTTTCCGCACTTTCAATGATCATCACGCTCGCATTGGGCACATCCACTCCCACTTCAATCACCGTTGTACCTACCATGATCTGAGTGTCATTTGCCCGGAACCGTTGCATGTTGGTTTCCCTGACGTCATTTGGCTGACGGCCGTGGACCATACTGATGTAATATTTTGGTTCGGGGAACCATGCCTTGAGGTTTTCGTAGCCCTGGAAGAGATTCTCATAATCCAGTTTCTCCGATTCTTCAATCAGGGGATAAATGATATAGACCTGTCTGCCCCGGGCAACTTCTGCTCTCACAAAATCCATCACCTCTGGCCGGGCCCGGTCGGACCGGTGAATGGTAATTATGGGTTTGCGGTTCGGAGGCAGTTCATCGATCACACTGTAATCCAGGTCGCCGTAGGCAGTCATGGCCAGGGTGCGGGGGATTGGGGTGGCCGTCATCACCAGCATATGCGGTGGTATAGAAGATTTGGTCCAGAGCCTTGCCCGCTGAGCTACACCAAAACGGTGTTGTTCATCCACCACGGCCAGCCCAAGATGTTTAAATTCTACACTGTCCTCAATCAGCGCATGGGTACCAATCAGCAGGTCGACGTTGCCGTCTTTCAGTTCAGCGAGTATCTTTCTTCTTGCTGCCGACTTGACGTTTCCGGTCAGCAGCCTGACCTGGAGGTCCATGCTTTGCAACATGCGAGAGATATTCTGATAGTGCTGCCGCGCAAGGATCTCAGTAGGGGCCATAAGGCAGCCCTGGTAGCCGTTGTCGGCCGCAAGCAGCAGGCAAAGGAGGGCGACCATCGTCTTTCCCGAACCGACATCACCCTGGAGCAGCCTGTTCATTTGCCGGCCGTTGCCCATATCCCTGCGGATCTCTTTAATCACTTTTTTCTGGGCATTGGTCAACTCAAAGGGCAAGTGTTTTTCATAGAACTCATTAAAGAAACGACCAACCTGCGTAAAAACGACTCCCGTTGAAAAGCGGTGCCTTTGCTGCCGCAGCATGCCCATCCGCAATTGGCCAATGAACAGTTCTTCAAATTTGAGTCTTCTGAGCGCCGCTTCAAATGCTGCCGGATTTGGGGGAAAATGAATATGTAGGAAGGCCATGTACCGACTGATCAGCCCATGTTTCTTTATCAAGTTTTCCGGAAGGTTTTCGGGAAGGTCCGATTGCCGCAGCATGACGAAAAGCGAGTGCACAAGTTTTGCGATCTGCCTGCCACCCAGGCCGCGGGCTTTCAGTTTCTCAGTGCTCGGATACACAGGCTCGAGGTGCTTTGGCTGGTCACTATCGGGGACGATGAGTTCGATTTCCGGATGCGTCACCTGAGCATGTCCATTAAAGAAGCCGACCTTGCCAAAAATTCGATAAGACCGGCCGGCCTCCAGCATTTTCTGTATCCAGTTGATGCCCTGAAACCAGATCAGGTCCAGCGATCCGGTCGGATCGGTAATCGTGGCGCTGAGTCGTTTGCCTTTCTTATCACCCAAAACCTCGGGATTTCCCAGCCTGCCGGCCACCTGCACAAAGTCAGCGCGCATGATGGCTTCACTGATCGGGGTGACAACGGTTTTATCAATGTGCCGATAAGGAAAGAGCTCTAGCAGGTCTCTGAACGTGAAAATGTTCAGTTCCTTTTTCAGCAGATCTGCCCTCGGCGGGCCAACACCTTTGAGATATTCTATCGGGTTCGATAATATGCTGGCCGTTCCTACACCCATCAATCGTCATTTCTTTTGCACATAAATCTCTATCCACGCGTGCGCCGAGGGGTTACGGGGAACAGGGAAGGTATCAGTGCGGTTATAATTATCCAACAGTGCCTGTCTTACTTTAAAGGGGTAAATATTATTTGAATAAGGCACATATTCAAAGATCACCAGGTCATAAAAATTATTTTTGACCCTGTCGGCGAACATGTTGGTTTCTTTTTCAAACATGCCGACGCCTTTGTGGAACCATAGGGGATATCCACTTCCTTTTTCGAGTTCAAAGGGAATCTCCTTCGCCAGCGTGGTGAGCTCGGACATGTTGAGCACCCTCAGTTTTTTCCCACTCTTCACCAGCGGGGAATTCATTAGCCTCTCAATGCCGTCGGCAGTGGGAGAGGGTACCAAGACCTTATGCAGTGTCGGCAGGTTGGTAAGCCTCCACTGGCTCAGGGGGATGGCGGTGGTGTCGAGTTCAATCATATAAGTATTGCGGTTGACCACGTCTGCATACGTATAACCCGCATGGGTATTCGTAGTAAAGACCTCCTCACTGCCAGGTAAAACAAATCTTGAAATGTATTTCCAATACGACTGACTCCACCAAAGTAAGACGCAGGCGGAGAACACGATTGTTGTTTTCCATGTGTTCAGGTTTACCGGCAGGAAGCCGGACAGCATGGTAAATATGTAAACAATGGCAAAGGAATGATAGAAGATGTTGTTGTCAACCGGCAGATAACTCGTCACCTGGAAAATGGCGGCCTCCGCAATGATGCCCAGTGTGAGAATGGTAAAAATCATTCTCTGCCTGTTTTGCAAAAATGACCTGAAGTTCTTGATCGTTGCCAGCAGTATGACGCCGATCAGTGCAAGGTAAAATTTCAGCCACTGGGAGGAAATGAGGAATTCAGTAAGAATATCAGCTATTGATATCCTTGAGCTATGGGGCGGCTGGCCGTGATTGAACCAGTAGCCAAAATTATAACGTGTGAGCGGAACGATTATCAGCAGGGCCGTAAGCAGCAGCCCTCCAAGGAAACTGGCCAGGGGCACCCATCTCTTGTCCATTATTGCGTCGTAGATCAATAGCGCCATGCAGACGAGGAAGGCCAGTCCTCCGCCATCCTGTTTGGTGAAAAAAGAGAAAAAAACAAAGGCTCCTGCAACCGCTGGAAGCAGGTTTTGCCAGGTGCGTTTTCCCTGGGTAAGAAAAAACACCAGGAAAGCCAGACCGATCAGCTCGTAAACGATTACCGTATGATTATACCAGGGCCAGTAATTTGGAAGGGAATAGGAAAGGCAAAATACCAGGATGCCTGCGAAACGAATGGGAGCAGGCACAGCAAGGCTTTTTAGTATCGACCTGAAGGATAGGCCTGCCAGGATGTTTATAAACAGCTGGGCTTTGATGAGTGTAATCATCTGAGCACCAAACAGTTTGAAGAAAATCGCTGGGATCACCCAGAACATGTATCCAACTGGCATTCCGAAATCCCGAAAGGGAACTTCGCCATTTGCCATTCTATAAGCGCCCTCCCATGACAGGTAAGCGTTCAGGCGATAAGGGAGATTGGGGAACAGCGGAATCAACGCAATAACGATGATAAAAATGATTTCAGCAAGGGCGAGGGTGCGTTTCATAATGCTAATGATCTACAGTAAAAATCAATTGGTTAGGGTGTTACACTAACAGCAAATTTAGCCGCCAGGAATATTGCTTCAAAGCCTTTTGTGAAGTATCTTGTACCGCCTGCGACCATGAAGCATTATATTAAACTCATACGCCCTAAACACTGGGCAAAAAACCTTTTCCTTTTTGTTCCTTCATTCTTTGCGGGGAAATTTTTTGATCTGAATAGTCTGGTCCTGCTTTCCGGTGGGTTTCTTGCCTTTAGTTGTCTTGCCAGCAGTATTTACATCATAAATGATTACCGCGACATTGAAGACGACCGGAAACACCCTGAAAAATCCAAGAGACCACTGGCCTCCGGAGAGGTAAAGAAGTCCTATGCACTCGTCTTAAGCGGTTTCCTCACCATTATTGGCATAGTTACGGCCTTTCTGATCGATGAAACAGGGAAATTCCTGTTCATCACGGGAATTTATTACGTGTTGAACCTGTCCTATTCCTTTGGCCTTAAAAATATAGCGATAGTCGACATCATCATCCTGGCCACTGGTTTCGTTCTACGGGTCAAGGGTGGTGCAACCCTGGCACTGGTAGACACCACAGAATGGTTTGTGATCATGACCTTTCTCCTTGCCCTTTTCCTCGCACTTGCCAAGCGCAGGGACGACGTGTTGCTCAAATCGAGCACCGGAGCCGAAATGCGCAAATCCATGAAAGGCTACAGCCTCGAGTTCCTGAATACACTGCTTGGACTCTTTTGTGCCATTCTCATCGTTTCATACATTAATTACACGGTTTCGCCGATCAGCAACCTGAAATTCGGAAGGCGGATGTATTACACATCTTTATTCGTGATCGCCGCCCTGATGAGATACCTTCAGATCACCTTCATTCACAATAAAGCGGGTTCGCCAACTGATGTGCTGTACAAAGACAGATTCATTCAGTTGACGCTACTACTTTGGGCAGGCAGTTTTTTTGTCATTCTTTACTTACGCGACCTAACATTTTTTGGGAAATGAAACAGAATATTGCGAACTGGGGTAATTATCCCAGGATGAACAGCGAGGTAAAGAGTTTCAGCATGGACGAGCAGCTGGATGATCTCATGGGCAAGACCGATCACTTTATACCGAGGGGTAATGGGCGATGTTATGGTGATGCATCTCTTGCGGTCAACACCATCTCCACGCTCAACTTCAGCCGAATTCTTTCATTTGACATCGAAAATGGCATTTTTGAATGCCAGAGCGGACTTACCCTCGACAAGATTCTGGATGTGATCGTTCCAAAAGGCTGGTTTCTGCCCGTCACGCCTGGCACTAAGTTCATAACGGTAGGGGGTGCGGTGGGTAGTGATGTTCACGGCAAGAACCACCATGTGGACGGATCTTTCTCCAATCATATTCTTTCTATGGACGTGATGCTGGCTAACCGCGAGGTAATCACCTGTTCGCCAACAGCGCATGCCGATCTTTTTGAAGCCACCTGTGGAGGCATGGGGCTAACCGGCATGATCACAACAGTGAAATTCAGACTCAAAAAAATCGAAACATCATTCATCAGGCAAAAACAAATAAAGGCCGCCAACCTGGATGAGTTGATCCGTTTGTTTGAGGAATACAGTGAACATACTTATTCCATGGCCTGGATCGATTGTCTTTCCAAAGGCGACAGCTTCGGACGTGGAATACTGATCGTAGGAGAGCACGCGAAAATGAGTGAACTCAGTGAGAAGCAGAAAAAGCGACCACTGGTGTCATCCCCAAAGGCGAAATTGACCTTCCCTTTTAATTTTCCTTCCTGGATACTGAACACCCTTACGGTAAAAGCCTTCAACTTTCTTTATTACGGGAAAAATTTCAGGAAAGTAATCGGGAATGTGGTGCCTTACGAACCCTTTTTCTATCCGCTTGACGTAATCCTGCACTGGAACCGCGGTTATGGTAAGAAAGGCTTTGTCCAATACCAGTTCGTTCTTCCTCTATCAGCCAGGGATGGCCTGGTGGCCATCCTGAAACGCATCAGTGATGAAGGGCTGGGTTCTTTTCTCGCCGTACTAAAAGTTTTTGGCCATCAGGAAAGCATGATCTCATTCCCGGAAGAAGGTTACACCCTGGCGCTGGACTTTCCGGTCCGCGAAGGATTATTTACATTCCTGGATGAGCTTGACCTGATTGTATTGCAGTATGGCGGCCGGCTCTACATGTCCAAGGATGCCAGGATGAAACCCGAAGTACTGCAGCGCGGATATCCCAGGCTCGACGAATTCAGAAGCATTGTAAGGAAATATAATCCATCAGGTAAGCTATCCTCGGTTCAGTCGGACCGGCTGTTGCTCACTGGTAACTAATCACTATTCATGTCAACAGTATTGATATTAGGAGCGGGTTCAGACATGGCAATTGCCATAGCGGAGAAATTTGCATCAAGAGGTTGTGATATACAACTCGCGGCACGCAAGGTTGAGCGCCTCACTGCATTACAGACTGATCTGGCTATACGTTTCTCTTCACGGGTAGGCCTGGTTGAATTTGATGCGCTCGATTTTTCTTCTCATCCCGGTTTTTTTCAGTCACTCAATCCCCTGCCGGATATCACCATCTGTGTATTCGGTTATCTTGGTGACACTGTAAAAGCTGTAACTGACTGGAATGAGTCTTCCCGGATCATCAACACTAATTTTACCGGAGCGGTTTCGATCCTCAATGTTGTTTCGGCTCATTACGCCTCAGTTAAGCAGGGTACTATTGTTGGTATCAGTTCGGTTGCCGGGGAAAGAGGCCGGCAGAGCAATTACCTCTATGGCAGTGCCAAAGCGGGTTTCACCGCCTATCTCTCAGGCCTTCGCAACCGCATGTTCCGCTTAGGCGTTCACGTAGTTACTGTGCAGCCTGGCTTCGTTTACACAAAAATGACTGAAGACCTTTCCTTGCCGGCGCTTCTGACCGCCAGACCAGGGGAAGTCGCCGATGCAGTGTATTCTGCAGTAAAATCCAAAAAGAATGTCATCTATGTAAAATGGTTTTGGAGATGGATCATGCTCGTCATTAAATCGATACCGGAATTTATTTTCAAAAAATTAAAGTTGTGAGTAAGCGTATCGCTTTCTTCGATTTTGACGGCACCATCACGGAAAAGGACACCCTCCTTGAATTCATAAAATACAGCAGAGGGATTTGGCGATTCTATACGGGCTTTGCACTTAACGCGCCGGTACTTGTGGCCTACAAGCTCAATATCATTTCGAATCAGCGTGCAAAAGAGATTATGTTAAGGCATTTTTTTGGAGGGATGGATGCTGACAAATTCAACGCTCTTGCTGCTGAATTCTCGACCAGTGTCGTTCCATCATTGATGCGTCCGAAAGCACTCTCTGAAATCGAGAAACTCAAAACACTCAATGCGGAAATAGTTATAGTGACCGCCTCCCCGGAAAACTGGATATCCGGTTGGTGTGCCAGAGAAGGAATCAGGTGCATAGCCACCAGGCTGGTTGTTGAAGAGAATAAGATCACAGGCCGGATTCTCGGAATAAACTGCCATGGCGAAGAAAAGGTAAGCCGCATTCGCAGCGATTATGATTTATCTCTTTATTCGGATCTGTATTGTTATGGCGACACCAATGGAGATCTTCCCATGCTGGCCCTGGGCACTTATCGGTTCTTCAAGCCGTTCAGATAAAAAAAGGCGGCTGGTTTGCACCAGCCGCCTTTTTCGGGTTCAGATATAATTACCTAAATAATTTACTGCTTCACAAATTTCTGCGTGCCAACGGTCCTGGTGCCAACAGTCAGCCTGACCATGTACACACCTTTAGTGAGGGAAGAAACATTGATATTCTTTGTGATCATTTGTGGATCCTTGCTGAATTGCTCTGCCTTCACCAGTTTGCCCGATACATCATAGATCGCTACATTAGCCTTGCCTGATTCGGGAACATTCATGTTCAGGTTTACAAAGGAGAGTGCCGGATTTGGATACAGGCTCAAACCTTCTTTTGAGAATGCGCCGGGACCAGACCTCGAGAGGCCATGTGAACTGTCTGCAATTGACGTTTCATCAAGCGTGGATGCACTGCCAATGCTGTAATCTTTAAGAACGGTCACCAGCATGTCGTCGAATGTCGTCGCGCCATCACCGTCGGTAGTGGTCACCCTGAAGACGTAGAGACCAGCGGTGAGATTTTCTACCCGTGTCACCGGCGAGGTCGGCGACACGATTTTGAAGGATGAAGGTCCTTTGACTTTTGTCCAGATCAATGACTTTATCCATCCACCCGGATCATGGGATCCACTGGCATTGATGTTAACACTATTCATCGGCAGCCTGATTGTTTGATCTGCACCAGCGATGCTGATGGGTCTTGGATTCACCCTGATGACCATGTCGTCGTATGCGACAGCGTTCTTGTTGTCTTTCACGGTGAGTCGGAAGACATAGGTGCCAGCAACCAGGTTGTCGACTTTCGCATTGGCAGAGTGTACATTATCGATCCTGTATGACGCAGGACCACTGATCTTGGACCACTGTAACCAGGCAATATAACCGTCCGGATCATATGACCTTTCCCCTGAAAGCCTGGCGTAGTTCGCTGGCAGGTGAATCAGTTGATCGCTGGCGACTCGTGGCAATGGAGCTTTGTTGCCAGCCACCGGATTAGATGCCGGAGGAACAATAGATTGACTCGAAGTACCCCTCACTATTACTGTTACGTAGCCTGCGGAATAGGCTCCCTTATCATCCGTCAGATCCAGGCGGAATACATACGTGCCCGCAACAAGGTTGTCAAGTTTCGCATTGGCGGAGCGAGTATTGTCAATCCTGTATGACGCGGGACCACTTACCTTGTTCCACTGCAACCAGGCCACATATCCATCCGGGTCATTTGACCTTTCTCCAGATAAGCGGGTATAGTTCACCGGTAGTGCGAGATTGATCGTTGGGCTGACTACTGGAACGGGCGCCTTATTGCCTGAAGATAATGGGGGCTTCGCAGACGATGTTGCTGGTGCTTTTACCGAAACAACCACATCGTCATAGGCCGTGAGACCCAGGTTGTCGGTTACAGTCAGCCGGAACACATAGGTCCCGGCTACCAGCGAGTTGACATAGGTATTTAATGAGTTCGAAGTCTCAAATTTGATTGAAGCAGGCCCACTGATCTTGGTCCAGGCTACGGACTTGAGCGTACCGTCAGAGTCCTTTGATCCCGTTCCCAGCAGCTGGGTTCTTGAACCGGCGGGAAGTACTATGGATTTGTCCGTTCCGGCATAAGCAACAGGTCGCGCATTTCCTGGCACGGGCGCAGCTTCAATATTGCGCGAATAACCCAACATCCATTCGAACACATTTGGACTCTGATAAGTATGTCCTGGGTCAAAAGCTTTGGTCCAGACACTGTGGCCACCATTGGGATAAACCGTTTTCAATGGTTTGATACCCGGGCCGCAGGCCAGCACTGAATTTACGATTGTGGATACGGCTGAGATACTCACCACATTATCGTCATTTGCATGGAATGCCCACAGCGGCAACCTCGCGCTTGCAATATTGCAATTCTGGTACATCACCGTCGGGGCACAAACCGTGGCTATTGCCGCGAGCTTGCTGGCATGAGCGAATGATTCAGAGGCATATCTGATCGTTCCTCCACCGCCCATACTGAGCCCCATCAGGTAGATCCTGTTGCGATCGACGTTGAGATTGGCCTCGGCATATTGGATCAACCCATCCACATACAGGGACGGCCACATGCCGTACTTGTAATCACATTGGGGAGAAAGTACGATGAATTCATGCCATTTTCCGTTCACATAAAAACGCATCTGGTTTCCATTGGCAATGTCCCTTGGAACAGAGTTGGCCTTGACCTTATAAAGGTCACTGGTTCCATTACCCCTTTCACCTATACCATGCAGAAAAATGATCAGCGGATATTTTGTTGGATTTGTCGGATTGTAGGTTGTCGGTTTGTATTCCCAGAAACCGATGTTTTCACTGCCATATGAAATATGTCTTTCAATTTGCTGGGAGAATAAATAGAGAGGCAGAATAATGCTGATAAGAAGTAGGGTCTTCTTCATACAGTTAGTGTTTGATACAGTTTACAATAAGATGATGCGGGTAACAGAACTTACCCGATTTCAGTTTTGAGTTAATGTAATCGACTAGATAAACACTTTGAATCCGATGCAAAATCAGAGGAACTCAAAGCCTTCACATTTTTCTACGGTAATTGGGAAGGGTGAGAGCAAGACATGGCAATTCCAACTGTAATTGCTTACAGCATTTGGATGAAAGGTTCAGTTATTCCGACTATCAGTCAGAACTCTGAATAAACCTTTGGAACTGTGGCCTGAAAAAATAAACTGTTGGGGGAATAAATGCTGAATCAGCTTCAGCTGGTGAAGTGTAAAACTTTTTCATTTTAGGTTGAATTTTGGACAGAGCTTAAAAAAATAATTAACCAAATTGTATTCGGGGAAGGTACGTTTCGAACAACCATGAACAATTACCATACCAAACCGAACTTTTGCAAAATTTTCTTATTTTCTGAGAAGGGAATTCTACAAATTGAGGAAAACTACCTGATAAGGTAGAAAATGTACTGTATCACATGCAATAATTTATAAATGTCAAAATAAAAAAAGGGCGCTCGTGGCACCCCTTTTTTCTACGCACTTTTTGTATTTTAATTTTTAATAAAGGTAGAGATCATCCTTTTCTTGTTTCCAACATTCACTTCGAGGTAATACACTCCGGTTTGCAATTCGGTGACACTTAACCTTTGCATGTGATTTACTGAGGTTTTTTCTGCCTGGATGGTTTTCACCGCAACCCCATTGGAATTGTATATGCAGATGTTGGTTGTTCCGGTTGTATCAGATTTTATCTGCAGACTGAATTCTGACCGTACGGGGTTAGGGTAAATATTCAGCAAGTCCCTGGTTTGGGGATTGCCGGAAACGGTGACCCTGATTCTGTCATAAGCAACACTACCCAGTGCGTTTGTGACGGCAAGTTGAAAGATGTAATCACCGATTACCAGGTTGGTGACATCCGTAATGCCCGAGTCGGGCTGAATGAAATTTGGAAAACCGGGTCCTTCGATCAGGCTCCAGTGGTAAGCGCTGATATAGCCGCCATTGTCATATGAGTTAGTGCCGTTGAGCCTGATTTTTCTTTCGGGGAAGTAAATTTTTTTGTCCGTACCCGCAACGGCCACGGTTTTGCTATTGAATTCTTTATAAGCAACCGCGCTTTCAGTTGGCGATGCAAGCACTGTGATTTCAACAGTGTCCACTGCGATGGCTCCGTCATCGTCGCGAACCAGGAGCATGAAATTATATTTGCCTTCTACTAACAATCTCGCCGTATCTTTTTGAAGTGTGCCATCAACAATTTTATACTGATCCGGTCCGCTGATCAGCGACCATTGGTAACCTTTGATGTTACCATCTGTGTCTTGCGAAGCCGAACCATCCAGGATAACATGGTCGGTGGGCAGACTGATGGTTTGATCAATACCAGCATCTGCAAGCGGATTATTATTTGGTGATGGCAATCGGGCCGGAATTTCTTTTACTATGACGGACACCGTGTCGGACCATGACCATTCATTGTTGTCGAATACCTGTAGCTGGAAAGCATATACGCCGATTACGAGATTTTTCACAACAGTCACCGGCGCATCCGGATTTGTTATTTCGAATTGTTGCGGCCCGCTGATAAAACTCCATTTATACCGGGTGATCGTTCCGTCCTGGTCATAGGATGATGAACCATCAAGTGTAACACTGTTCTCGGGAGATGTAATACTCTGGGTATTCCCAGCCACTGCTCTTGGCGGTATGTTATTTGTCGCCTCCGCGGCGGGGATTACAACAACGGAAATTGTGTCGGCGGAACTGGCACCCTTGTCGTCTGTGACAAGCAGGGCAAATACATAAACGCCCTGTCCAAATCCAGTGATTTTCGTTGTCGCTTTGAGTGGTGAACCGATCACGGCGACTGGTCCCGAAACTTTCACCCATTTATAGCTGACAATGGATCCGTCTTTGTCTGTAGAGCCATCGGCCGATAAAGTGAATGATTGCAGCGGCAGCGACATTGTAGTATCGGGGCCGGCCATTGCAACAGGATGCGCATTTTTCACGCCTGCAGCGGCCAATACCGTTACAATTACAGTGGCTCTTGAACTCGCACCACGGTCGTCGGTGACTTCCAGTACAAAATTATATATTCCTGGCTGCAGGTTGGTGATCCTGGTGACGGCTTCATTCGGTGTCACTATGGTAGCAGCTGGTCCGGAACCCCTCGTCCACTTGTAAGAAACAATTTTTCCATCTTCGTCTTTAGATGAATTACCCCTCAATGTCACCTCGGTTTGTGGTGAACTGACGGTAATGGAATCCGTCGCCTTGGCAATGGGACTCTTGTTGAGCGAAGCAGCCCCTGAGGACACAATAACGGTAACCGTATCGACCGAAAAAGAAGCCCTGTCATCGACAACGGTCAACTCAAATTTATAGCTGCCGGATTTTGTGAGCCTTTCAACGGTAGTTGAAGGAGAGGAACCCATCACCGTGGTGATTTTAACCGTGGATGGACCCGATATTTTCTTCCAAACATATCTGACAATGGTTCCATCGGGATCAGTTGATCCAGATGCATCAAGTGTTACTAAGGCTGTTCCATTGGTGATATTGATCTGCTTTCCCGCATTGGCTACGGGGAGTTTATTTATGGGTGCTCCTTTCCATTGGCCGAGGAACCATTCGTAAATGTTCACAGCTCCCTGGTAGATGTAATTGGTATCGGTATATACCCTGTCCCAAACGGTGTGACCACCTGTAGGCCAGTAGTTCACCAGGGGTTTTACTGCGGGCTTCCTGGCATTTATTTTATCAATAGCCGTCTGGGTACAGGTCCAGTTCACAATACGATCGTCTTTGGCGTGAAAAGACCACAGTGGCAAATTCGCATTTGCGATATAGGCTCCGCTGTTGAATACACATGGTGGGCAAATTGTCGCGGAGGCAGCGAGCTTGTTCACTCCTGCCTGTGAATTGGAGATATATTTATAGCTACCACCCGCCCCCATGCTAAGGCCGGTAAGGTAGATCCGGCTTTCATCAATATGAAGATTCTTCTTTGCATATTCAATCATATCATCCACCACCTGCTGTGGCCACATTCCATATTTTTTGGGGCATTGGGGAGACAATACCAGGAAGGTTTGTTTTTTTCCGTTCCAGGTGAATTCCATTTTATTGCCGTATTTAATAATCCTTGGGATACCGCAGCAGGCCACCCTGTCGAGATCCTGTCCAATGCCGGTGCCTCGTTCGCCTACGCCGTGAAGAAAAATGATAAGGGGGTATTTAGTTTCAGGATGCTGATTATAATCTGCAGGCTTGTATTCCAGAAATCCAATCTGATCCCCTGTGGAAATTTTAATCCTCTTATGTATTTGTTGGGAAAAGGCGGGAAGAAATGCTGCTGAGCATAACACAGCAAGGCATAGCTTCCCAATTGAAAGGGAAAAATTTTTCATCAGGTTGGCTTTTCGGTTTGGATTTCGGCTGATGGCTCAGAGAGCAATCAAAAAAGATAACGGGCGAGCTGGCTGTTTTCTTGTTTTCAGTAGCACAATAAGTTTATTTTAATGGGAATAGTAAAAGAAACAAAGTGAATTTCCTATAACCGCTAAGTATAACTGCTTACTGCAGCATTTGCGTTCGTATAATTACGATCGGACGATCAGGAGGGGTCCTTGTGTTCTGTAAAACTTTTTGGTGTATGAACAAATTCCTTTCTGCCCGGACTGAGGCTGAGGGCCGCTTTGATGTAAGTGAAGATAACGGAGGGGAGACTCAGAAATGCTTTCAGAGTAGCCACATTAAAAAAGCGATCTGGAACGGAGAGCAGGAGTGCGAGAACATACATCAGGCAGACAAGGACCCAGGATCTGTGGGCAATCCCGCTGGGGTTGAAATGTAATATAGATCCTATCAATGCGAAAAATAAGATAATGCCGACCAGCAAGAGAAACAATATGCGCGGAGGCATGAGATTGATAAAGAGTTTGTTCCAGTAGTCCCTGTTCTTGTGGGCAACGTGATTTTTTGGATTGAAGAAGAGCCGGATATGGATGATCTGTGATTCAAGCCATCTTCGGCGCTGATTTTCCATCACCTTTTCTGACGACACTTTCTCGTCCAGTATGTAGGCCTTGTCGAGGTATTCCACGGTAACTCCATGGCGCATCATCTCGAAGTCAACCTCCCTGTCGCAGGCTGGATTATCCAGGATGCCGGGTTTGTTGTAAACGGCTTTCAGGCGGATAAAACGAAAGGCCATGCCAGAGCCAATGGTGGCGGCCGATAAATTCAGATTTCTCAGTGCTTTTCGGAATAAGTGATTGTTGATCTCTTCACTGATGGCGTCCAGGATCGCCAGGGAATTGTTCAGATTTTTTGCTATCCGGTGAACCTGCACCGCGTGCACCCCATATACAAAGGCCGCATTCACCTGTTGCAGGCAGCCGGGCAACATGATGTTATCGCCATCAAGCACCATTGCAATCTCAAATTCCTGCTCATCAATGGAGTTCAGCAAATGATTGAGCGACCTCGCCTTTGAGCCCATTTCAAAATTCACTTCGTGTACTTCGGCATCCAGCTCCCTTAATTTCTGAATTGTTTCCCGCTTAAGCTGGTCCGCAGCTACGAAGACCGTGAATGAACCCGGCTCATAGTCGTGGGCCAGCGCGGATCGTACGGTATTGAGAATAACTTCGTCCTCTTTGTAGGAAGTAATGAGTACTGCTATTTTCTTGAAGGGGCCTGTGATAGCTCTTGTTCCTTCCGATGGGAAGCGCCCGGCAATGGCTGCCACCAGCAGGTAAAATGAAATGATAAACAGGTATGAATAAAAGATTAAAAAGAAAATATGCATCAGCGTCAGCATCATATGATTGAACTGCTGGTTGATTTGAAATTCCACATGATGCCCTTGAAGAAATATTTCAGATGGATGAATTTCTTTTTGAGAAAATAGTGGATGAATGTTTTGGGCACCACAAAAAATATGAAGATCACAGAGAAGACTGCGAATTGAAAGAAGCTTGAATTCCGTCGCATGTAAAGAATCCTGTTGCGTGTATGATAATACACCTTGATCGGATTGTATTTGCCCACGGTGAGCGACTCCTTGTGATAGATCACCGCGTCCGCGGCATACCAGATCTTGTATTTGGCTCTCAGGATTCGCGCCGACCAGTCCCACTCTTCATAGTAGAGAAAGAATTTCTCCGCAAACATTCCCACTCTCTCCAGTATTTCTCTTTTCACCATCATCGCGCAGCCGTGGGCTCCCGAGGTGAATTTTGACAAGTCATACTGTCCCAGATCTTCTTCCATCAGGCCGATGCTGGTCACCCGGCCAGTGTAAACATTCATGGCATTAAATCCCGCGTATTGAATCACATTGGGGTTGGAAAAGTATTTGATCTTCGGACAGGTGACACCGATCTCTTCGTTTTCGAGAAAAGGCCGGACGAGGTTGGTAAGCAGGTTCGGGGTGACTTCTGTGTCGTTATTGACGATGAACAGGTATTCACCTTTTGCCTGCCGCATCCCCCAATTATTGCCGCCCGCAAAACCGAGGTTTTTTTTACTTTTCAGGAGGATTGAATGGGGATACTTGCCTTCAGGTATGCTGGGAGAGGGGTCCGAGGCCGATGCCATGTCGCAAACCAGGATCTCATAGTTTGGGTAGTCAAGGAGCCTTGCAGACTCCAGAAATGCGCAAGTCGCCTCCGTCTGATTGTAATTCAGCGTGATGATGGAGATAAAGGGCAGATCCCCCAATGGCATATGCGCTACTTTTTACGCAATATAAGCGCAATTCATTGATTTGAAATTCCGTCCGGTCGCATGTCTCAGGCGTTTGTGCGCTGGATGACGGCATAAGGCGTGTTGGCCATGATCCAAAGGTCGAAAAGGAAGTTCGAATTATCGGCATAGTTGATGTCGAGATTGATTCGTTCTTCAGCAGTCATAGTTGCCCTGCTTTTCTTTTTGATCTGCCACAAGCCCGTCATCCCGGCAGGTGCCATGAACCTTTTTGCCCATTCATCAGTAGTAAGGGTAGCGGCTTCGTATAGGGGAAGGGGCCGGTTGCCCACCAACGACATGTCACCCAGAAAAACATTCCAGAGTTGAGGAAGCTCATCGAGGCTGCATTTTCTCAGGAAGGCGCCTAGTTTGGTGATCCTGGGATCGTTGTCGATCTTGATAAACACAGGACCGTCCGCCTTGAGGGGATTGTAAATGTTGAGATGTGAGAAATCAGATATTTTTTTGTTCGCTTCCACATCCATGGTCCTGAACTTATAGAACTTAAAGATCTTGTATCCCCTGCCAGCTCGTTTCGAGATATAGAAAACAGGGCCTTTGGAGTTCAGCTTCATGGCCACAGCGATCAGCACGAACAGCGGGCTCAGCGCGATGATCATCGACAGGGAAATGACGATATCGAAAGCCCGTTTGGAGTATTCAGCAGCATAATTTCTCACGGGAGCGAAGTCTTCCTTTACTGGTTCCTGAACCTCATTGATGCGCATCTTTACATTCTTCCAGAACCTGATCTTGGAACTCAGTTTCTCGGGGGTCAGGTCATTGAAGGATACAATGTCTTCGGCTACAATATCGGTTCGGAATTTTTCAATATCCGTCTCAGCAAGGGAAGATCCTTCGATCATCACTGGAACAGAATTTAAAGCCTTCTGCGAAACGATGTACTGAGAAAACTGAACAAGCGTATGATGTCCTAATCCTGAATCGAGAATGATCACATCGGGAATATTACCTGTCTGTAACATTACTCTTCTCAACATTCCTCGCGCAGTGTCGGCATTTTCTGCGGCATAACCGCTGTCGAAAGTGCGAATGAGGGCATCGATTACTGTACCTGTTTTCCCAACGTAAAAAAATTCGAGTTTTTTGGGTTCCGCCGTGAGGGTGCCCGGCTGCAGGTTGTAGTGCCGGTAGGTCTTCACCTGGGTTTTATCGGTTTGTAAAAAAGAGTCCATGATCAACGTCGGTTAAGGTTAAGGTTATGGGGTTGTCAAGTTCGGTCAACTAAGCGACGGTATATACCGCCCCCAGGTTTTTGGTCGTCCTGTCATGTCGTTCACACTTTCCAGCAAGGCAACAGGGTTAAAAGGTTTAAAGAAATAAGCTGCAACTCCATACTCCTCACATTTCTTTCTCGTCAATTCCGGATCCAGTGATGAAATCACTACAATCGGAATGTTTCTATATAATATGCTTGATGACAATTCGTCAATCAGTTCCCAATCCTTCATATCCGGCATTTGGGGATCCGTGATGATAAGATCAGGAATTTTTGTTTTTGACAACCAGTACATCGCACTGCTGCCATCCGGAGCCGTCACAACCTGGTGGTCTTTGCCGAGTACCGTCTGTAGCAGGAACCTTATGGCCTTGCTGTCATCGATCGCTAAAATACTTTTCTTCATTGTCGAAAATTAACCGTAAATAAGATGGCAAATCTTTCAACAGGAATCGTTATTGTAAGACTGGTTGTGGTCGAAGGTATTGGAGGTGCAATTATAGTGCCTTTATTTGTCGTAAGGCTTACACTTAGGTGGTATAGCTACCGTTAATCAAGTGTCAATTTTGTTCGGCAGCTTAAGAATTAATGGATATTCCGGTTACTAATCAGCCTTTTTTCAAATGTCAGGAATCGCTGTTTAACCAGGGTTTCAGAGGATCAGGGAGAAGTAGATGAGTAGGTAAAAGTAACATGCCCGATTGGTAAAAGCAAATAAAAACCAGGCTATATTTTTAACCTCTTCTCGCCTTCTGCCAGGCCACATCCTGCCGCCCATTCAAAAACCTGCCAAACCCGGCAAACACACAGTAATTCATCATCAGAAAGTAAAAAAGAACGTAAGCAAGACCTCCTTTTCTTCCCCCGGTTGCCATCCACCATCCAATCAATGCCAGTATATAGACGGCGATCTGGGCATAAAAGGTAACATCGTACAAAATTCCGGCTGCTTCCACCCAAAGTATGGCTGAGCTGATGAACAAGATTACCAGGGCAAGAGGGGCCAGGGTCCAGCGGAATATCCTGTGAGAGAGGTATTGAAAGCTAAGGAGGGGATGGCGGAAAGGATTTAATAAACTGCTCAGGATTCCGATGGCCTGGAATCCGCCCGCCGAGATCCGGGTTTTCCGCTCAATTTCTTCCGACAGACTCAGGGACGCTGTTTCCAACGCAAACGCAGTATTATCATATTTGATAATATATCCTTTGAGACAAATTTTTAGAGATTGCACAAAGTCATCAAGTATGATATCAGGGGAGAGCGGCTCGTAACAGCTGTATCTGACTGAAAAAAGTTCACCCGCGGCACCCACTACCGAATTGAGGTCGGCGTCCATCCTCTTGATCCAGGACTCGTATTTCCAGTAGAGACCCTCACCCGTGCCCACCGCATCCCTGGAGGAATAGGTCACGACTTTTTTCTCGCCTGCCACCCCTCCAACACGGGCGTCCTGGTAATGCCGAACAAGGTTTGCCACACAATCGCGGTTTAACAGCGAGTTGGCATCGCTGAAAATCACGTAATCAGTGGTTACTTCATTCATCGCCCTGTTAAGCGCATGTAGTTTGCCGTTACGTTCCGGTTGGTGTATGTGCCTCACTTGAGGGAAACGTTCAAAAACATCCGTGGAATTGTCGGTGGATCCATCTGTCACAAATAATAATTTGAGGCTATCGGCTGGATAGTCAAGATCAAGGGAATTGCGAATCTTCTCTTCAAGAATCTCACCCTCATTAAAAGCAGCGACGATCAATGTTACAGGAGGAAGGAATCCCAATTTGGGAAGGGGTGGCGCGAAGCCGCGAACCCGCCTTTTTATTTTCACGAGCAACCAGAGTAACAGCGGGTAGCCTGCATAGGTATAGAGGATAACATAAAAGCTTATGGTTAAGAGAGCCTTGAGAACCAACAGGATCATTGGGGCGAGATAAGAAAAAGAATAATATCAGCCAAATAATTTCATTTAACCGATTTTCTTTCTACTTTTACCCTACTACTTACCCTCCAACAATCCCCTGAAAGCCAGCAGTGTTTTACTTCTGATCTTCAACCACCTTTCGCGCCAAATCATTCCGGAGCAATCGGTTCTCTGAAGACATTATCCTCCAAATGACCCATTTGTCGCACTAGCGGCAGGTGCCCCTAAACGTTAATTATACCTTTTATGAAGAGAATTTTATTTCTCGGCCTGACAGTTATGGGTCTTATTCGCATCTCCTTTGCCCAGAACGTCTTCAACCCCGATGACCCAATTGTAAGGTATTCCAGCTCCGCTGCTTATGGGACTTCACAAAAACCTGACTCCAGCGTGCCGGGACTATCCAAATGGGTTTCTGTAAGTACTAACGGTGTCAGTTCGGGTTCCGGAAGTTTTGACAACTCTTCTTACAAATCCTACTTCATGTATTACTTCGGACAAAGGCTGGCCTTCCGATTGAAATTCCCAAAATCATATAAAGACAGTGTAAACAAGAAATATCCGGTGATGCTTTTCCTGCATGGCGCGGGAGAGGTTGCCTGCGCTTCCAACGGAGGGATATACAATAACGAAAAACAACTCGTTCATGGCGGCCAGTCTTTCAGGGACAAAGTTGATAACGGAGGCTTCGATGGCTTCATCCTCGATCCACAATATCGCGATGGGACCTGTTGGGGCGAATGGGGGGTAAGTGACAACTCGTGGTTCAGAACGATAATCACTATCCTGGATTCGATAAACAAGTATGCCCGCGGCGACATTGACCGCGTTTTTGTTGACGGGCTTTCTGGTGGTGGCGCCGGTACCTGGACCATGGCGGCAGTGTATCCTACCCGCATAGCTAAAATTGCTCCTACCTCAGCTGCAGGTTATCCCTATAACCATGCGGCCTTAGTACATATTCCAATCTGGCTCGCCACTGGTGGTCTCGATGGAAACCCCAGCCCAACGATGGCGGGCTATTCTGTATCCCAGGTGCGCAACCTCGGCGGCGATATCCGTCAATCACTTTACCCCGATTTGGGCCACTCTTCATGGAATCGACATTGGGCAGAACCAGATTTTGTTCCTTTTATGAACGATATGCACAAAGCGAATCCGCTGGTATTTTTTCAGCGTTACGATTTTTGTCCGGATTCGGCAATTAACGTAAAGATTGGCATTACACCTGGCTTCTACGCCTACGAGTGGGAGAAAGACGGTGTGCTCATCGCCAGACGTACCGGAACAGTGAACACCATATTGAACCCAACTTCCATTATTTCATACACAGGTAACGAGGTCACGGTAAAGTCTTTTGGAACCTACAAGGTCCGGTTCCAGCGCCAAGTAAATGGCGAATGGTCAGAATGGTCGCCCCATCCTGCCGTGATCAAATCTAAAACCATCACACAGACTCCTCCAATTGAAGTTGTGGGTCTCAATAGCGTCACCCTGCCAGCACTGAATGGCAAAAACACCGTGCAGCTCCAAATGCCGCAGGGTTTCATCAATTACCAGTGGTTCAGGACCAGCGACAATGTGCAGGTCAGTGGCGCTCAGATCTATGAAGCCCCGGTGGGATCATACAGAGCCAGATATTCCGAACCTTTTGGTTGCGGTACGCTCTTCTCCCCGATATTCAAAGTGGTGCCCGCAGCAGGCACACCAAAGCCGGATGTGGCCAAGAACCTTAGTGCCTCAGCTCTTTCGCAGACCGTTCTGCGACTTGACTGGAGCGATAATCCGAATGCCAGTGTAAATGAGACCGGGTTTGAGATCTATCGTGCTACTAAGGCAGGTGGACCTTACTCCCTGATCAAGATCACGGCAGCGAATGCAATTACTTTTAACGACAGCGCCCTGACGCCGAATACCACTTATTATTATGTGCTTCGTTCTGTAGCGGAAACTGGCGCCTCTGCGGCCAGCGCGGAATCCAGCGCCAAAACAGAAATTGACAACATGCCTCCGACAGCGCCGCTGGCGCTCGAATACCGGGGTAGCTCAACGGGCACTGTTGATCTGAGATGGCAGGCAGGGACAGACAATGTAGGGATCAACCGTTATGATATCTATGTTAACGGCACCAAAACATACAGCACGGCAAACCTAAGTTTTACCGTGGCCAATCTCGACAGTCTTACGTCCTACAATTTTACCGTACAGGCAGTAGATAAAGCTGGCAACAGTTCGCCGAACAGCAACCAGGTAACCGGATACACACACCGGCAGGGTATGAATTACCGTTACGTCAATGGTAACTATGCCAACCTCCCGAATTTCAACTCCGTTGCTATTACATCGAGCGGAATTACTGATACTATCGGTGTCGCCGCCGCAATCAGAACCCAAACAACCGACTATACTATTTTATATGAGGGCAGAATCTACATTCCCGTTGCCGGCACCTATACTTTCGAAACCAACTCCGACGACGCCAGTGTAATTTGGGTCGATGTTCCCTATACTGGTTCTTCCACCAGCAATGCGCTCGTTATCAACAACGGCGCGCATGGTGCGCAGATCAGAACAGGTTCCAAGTATTTTTCGAAGGGCTATCATACTATCAACATTGGTTATGCGCAAGGTGGCGGAGATTATATCATGGAGCTGTACTGGTCCAGCAATGTTGGACTGACCAGGGAAAGGATACCTATCAAGTTTTTCGCGATAGAAGATCATCCTGAAGATGCTGCACCAAATACACCATCGTCCTTTAGCGCCACAACTGTGTCGTTCAACAAGATCGACCTCCACTGGGTTGATAACAGTACTGATGAAACAGGATTTGAAATTTCCCGTGCCACGTCCAGGACTGGACCCTTTGCAACCATTAAGACCACGGCCCCGAACGTTACCAGCTATTCGGATTCAGGACTGACTGCCGGTACGCAGTTCTATTATCGTATCCGCGCGATCAGCAATACAGGAGCCTCTGCGTATAATTTCAACTTCACAGAAGGCAACTGGGATTTCAATAACACCTACGCAGATTCCACAGGTGTTTCTGCCAACACACTGGTGCCCAATGGAGGCAACGTCACTTTCACTACTGCACAGAAGAAAGAAGGAAGTCATTCAGTAAGCATCGCCAACAATGGATTTATAAGTTTTAACACCGGATCTGGCGGCTTCCCGTCAGCCGGACCATACAGCCAACGAACAATCGCAGCCTGGATACGCCCAACGGCAACAAACAGCAAGCGAATTCTTTTCGATTTCGGCGGAAGTACCAATGGTATTGCCATACGCTTCAACAGCGATGACCTGATGGCTGGAGTTGCGAGCAACAGCGTCAGGACGGCCATTACTTATTCCAATTTTGCAACAAGCGCAAACTGGTCTGCAGGAAACTGGAACCACGTGGCAGCGGTGTATGAACTCAATACATTGAAACTCTACCTTAATGGTGTGTTGGTTGCTTCCAATAATGCACTCAGTTTTAATTCGATCCTGGCCACTACCGATGCGTCAAGGATCGGAAATACATCCTCAAATAATGCTTTCAATGATAATACAAGTATCTCTACCTGGACCGGTTTGATCGACAACATGCATGTGATCAACGGTGCGCTCAGTAAAGCCGAGATCGACTCGCTGATGATGTTCAATCTCAGGCAGTCAACGGCAAAGACCTTTGATCCTCCAAGTTCGCCGGCTGTTCCTGATCAGCTGACCGCAAATGTACTTTCTACAGAAAGTATTAAACTGACATGGAACGATAACTCAACAGATGAAACCGGATTTGAATTATGGCGTTCATCGGGCAACAAAACAAACAACAGGATCATAAGCCGGATACCTGGTGGTGGCGGTGCACAGAAAACATTCACAGACACGGGTCTCTTCGCCAATGTTACGTACTACTATACAGTTCGTGCCACCGGGCTCGCGGCTCCATCAGCATTTACTCCTGAATTGAGTGCGAAAACGCTCAATACCAAACCCGTCATCAAAACGATCCGCGACTTCACCATGAAGTATGGCACCACCTTCGTTCTTGAGGTTGCGGCTATCGATGCGGACGGTGATGTGCTCAGTTTCTCTACCGCTAATCTGCCCGTCTTCGGAACAATTATGCCGGGTACGAATGGCAAGCTGAATATTTCTTTCAATCCGAATATCAGCAAGCGCGGATCATACGCCATGAAGGTATTTGTCGATGACGCCAATGGCGGCAGGGACACGGCGAGCTTCGTACTGCAGGTAAACACTAATGATGTTCCTGTGATGGGAGCGGTGTCAAACCTTACAATCAATGAAGGCAGTCAGGCTACAGTTGCTCTTTCTGCCACGGATAATTCTGGTCCGGGCGCCATGGTCTGGTATTTCGAAGGCCTGCCTTCCTTTGCCACCTTTACGAATAATGGCAATGGCACGGGCTCTATATTAGTCAAACCAGGATATTCTGCCTCGGGAGATTACGTAATGACTGCGTTTGTAGATGACGGTTATGGTGCATGGACGAGCAAGACATTTACGATCTCTGTTGTTGAAAAAGACCCGCTGGAATTATTGCAGTTGAATTTTAGAACACAAAGTGCGCCAGTTCCAACCTGGAACAACATTAATCTGACTCCGTCATTTTCTCATGGCCTGCTGTTAGACACAAAGAATGGTTCAACAAATGTGTCGTTGAGTATTACCAGGGGCACATTCACGGCGACTACGTTGGGCAATTTAACATACAATAATACGGGTGTTTATCCCGACCTGGTGATGACGGACGGTATGTTATGGGGTTACAACCAGGCGAGCAATGCCAATGATACAGTAGTACTGAAAGTCAGCGGCCTGGATGTTACCAAAACATACAACTTTGTTTTCTTCTCCAGTTACAGAATGGGTGGTGACGCATTCTCAACCACCAGGTTTCGGATTGGAAGTGATGAAGCAGCGGTCAACTACTATTTGAACACATCAATGACAGACACCATTGAAAGTGCGGTGCCAAATGCAGCGGGTGAAATCTTCATCACTATGAGCGGTGACATATCCGTGAATCGTGGCGGTATGTTGAATGCCATGGTGATAAAGGCAAACTATAACGATGGATCAGTACCGGTGAAGCCACTTAGCTTCGTTGCAACACCAATACCCCCAACCGGAGTAAAGCTGACCTGGATTGACCGTTCATACAACGAAAACGCATACCAGGTGTATCGTGCCGGGGCAAGAACAGGCCCATACACATTGCTGAATCCCGGTGCAACAAATCGTGACAGCACCAGCTATATTGATACTACAACCATTCCGGAAACAGAATACTTCTACTATGTTGCCGGCATCAATGGTTCCGGAACGGGGGTGTCCAGTGATACAGTGCTGATCAGCACAGAAAATAACGCGCCGATCATCAATGTTGTTAGTGACGTGTATGTGAAAACCGACGCTGTGGTCAATACAGACTTCACCGTTACTGATGACCCAGGTGACGCGGCAACCGTAATTCTCGAAGGAAAACTGCCCTTTGTAAACCTGCAGGACCTTGGTAATGGAAATTACCGCCTGGTCGCTTCACCTATCGTAGATCATATTGGCTGGTTCAACCAGGTCATCAAATCTACCGACAACAAGGGTGCAGTATCCAGGAAGACCGTCAGGATTAATGTTTCGGATAAAAACACCAAATCGGTATTCGTGAAATTTGGCCGTGATGGCAGATTTGCCGCACAGCCCTGGAATAACTGGCTTGGATCCAAAGTGAACAGCAACACCATCGCTAACCTGAAAGACGAAACCAACCAGGCTACTACCGTTGGCTTAACCATCCTGACTACCTGGTCTGGTCTGAATGATCTCGGACACATCACCGGAAACAATAGCGGTGTTTATCCTGATTCTGTACTGCAGACTGGGCTGATCGACAACACAGGACCGAAGACGATCAGGGTAAACGGACTCAACACTGCGAAAAAATACAATATTGTGATCATGGCCAGCCGCAATGAGGGACTGCCTGCAAATATTGAATATGTTTCGGGCACGGTAAAAGACACACTGAATGCGTCGTACAACACTACGCAGACGGCTAACCTGAATGGACTGACCCCTGCGGGCGACGGAACGATCGCGTTCACTGCTACCAGGCTCAGTGGGTCAGCAAGTTCTTACCTCACAGCTCTCGTGATTGAAGAATATGACCCGGCTTCGGTGGCGATCATGAACCCTCTTAATCTTTACGCCGAACCGCTCGACAGAAATAATATTGATCTGAGTTGGTCGGACAGAACTGAAGATGAAGATCTGACAGGCGGTTATGTGCTCGAAAGAGCGACCGATTCCCTGTTCACGCAGAACAATTTCTCAGTCGCACTACCTGCCAACACAAGCAGGTACAGGAACAGTGGTTTGCAGCCTAACGTGAAGTACTGGTACCGGCTGCGGGCGAAAGCCGCAGGTGGCAATTTCTCTGACTACAGCAACAGGGCTAAGTCAGTAACACCTGCTTCGATCGTGTATATTCATTTCAACTACACAACCGCCGACGCGCCGTTCCCCTGGAACAATACGTTTACCGCGCCCACTTTTGAATTTACCCAGAACAACCTGATCAACCAGTCTGGTAGTAATTCAGGACTCAGCCTGTCGCTGACCAGGATCTTCAATGGTGAATTCACTGCGGGGGTAAATACTGGAAATAATTCCGGAGTGGTGCCTGATTTAGCCCTCGGTTCCGATTACTGGTTGGATAAAACTCAGGTTTCGCAGTTCAAATTGTCTGGTCTGAGCCACTCAAGGAAATACCGTATCGGATTCTACGGAAGTTCGAGCATCAATGGCTGGTTCACCGGAAACTACACCGCTACCTATACTATCGATGGCAGGACAGTGTACCTCAATTCGTGGATGAACAGCAGCAAGGTGGTATATATCAATGATGTCAGTCCAGATGAAAACGGTGAGGTGGTGATGGACTTTTCAACAACGGCGGATGCGCTCTATGGTTTCAATGCCGGCATCATCGTTCAGGATTATTCTGTTCCCCTGGGTGGTTCATCGCTGAACATTGCTAATTTCAGCACCCTCGATCCTTCAATTACCGCCATCAATCCTGCCATGCCAGCGGTTGTTGCTCAGGCTGCGCAAGGTAAGAATACCGGAAAAATGTATCCTAATCCCTTCACAGACTTCCTGAATGTTGACTTCAACAACGCAGATGCGTCTAATAAGATCAGCGTGGACGTGTACGACCTGTCTGGAAGATTGGCCTACCGCCGGAACTTTGGCCAGATAGCCAAGGGTGCAAACACCCTCAGGTTGTCTGCGTCAGACGCGAGCATGAACACCGGCGTCTATATTGTGACCATCAATGTGAACGGAAAAGCAGTGCAGGCATCAAAGGTCATCAAGACCCGTAATAACTGATATTCAATATTTGATTGACAGCGGAATAATCCGCTGTCAATCATTATTATATCCTGCCTGGAGCTAAAACCCATCACCAAAATTTTGTATATCTTACCCTCGAAAACACTGTGAAGTGAAAGCACCTTTTTTCAATTTTGAGAAAATCCTGGGCAGCTCCAGGTATGCCTGGATCGATTACGCGAAAGGGCTTTGTATTATTCTGGTTACTTTCCGCCATGTGCAGGAAGGACTCCACCCCGCCGGCACTCCTTACCCATATCACGGACTTAAGTTTGCCGACGTTTTCTTTTTTAGCTTCCGGATGCCACTGTTCTTCATCGTATCAGGCATCTTTCTTGGCGGAACCCTGAGGAAGAAGTCTGTAAATGATTACATCACCGGCAGATTCAAGACCCTGGTCTGGCCACTGCTGATCTGGGGTGTGATTCAGATTACCCTGCAATTGCTCTTCAAGGACTATGTTAATGTCGACAGGCAATACATAGACTACCTCTACCTCATTATCAAACCCCGGGAAATCGAACAGTTCTGGTACCTGCATACCCTGTTCCTGACCGGATCCCTGTATGCTATCATGAAGGTTAAGGCGAAATTCAGCATTCTGCAGCAAATCCTGCTCGGTATTGTGCTGTATTCGCTGGTGGGTTATTTCAGGTATAACAAATTCCACGAAACGCTCGGCATCACCGAGCACATCTTCATACTTGATGTTTTCTTCTATTATATCTTCTTTGCTGTCGGCGACATGTTCGGCAAGGCGATACTCGACGAGAAGAATTTCAAGGCCTGGAGTTCCACAAAAACCTTTTTACTGTTTACCCCGGTATTTATCGTTCTGGAAGCATATTTCGCGCAGATCAACATTACCCACGACTGGGATTATTACGTACAGAATCACATGCCTGCCCTGTTCCTGATTGTGGGATTGGTGGGCGGAGCCTACCTCATCCATTGTTCATTCTTATTGCAGAAGCTCAACGTGGCCAAATTCATAAGGGTAATCGGCTACCATTCTTTGCATATCTATGTTATACATCTCGCGGTGACAGCGGCGACCAGGATCTTTTTCCGGCATGTACTTCATTTCGACAATTTTGTGGTCCTCTTACTCGTCAGCACGGTGCTGGGTATCGGCGTTCCCATTCTATTCTTTTATGTTACAGACAGAATGGGCATGTGGTGGTTATTCACATTGAAGAATCCCAACGAAAACAAACAACACCCGAATCCGCACTGGAAAAACAGCCCCGGCAAGATCGCGCCTGAAGAGCCCATTTCCGCAATCAATCCGCAGGTGATCGAAAAGAACTGAGGCAAAAATTTATAAGCAAGGATTTTCAAATGCAGCAATCCAACAACCCGGCGAAGGCAAAAATATTTTTTCCAAACCTCGACGGGCTCAGGTTCATTTCATTCTTCGTCGTTTTCCTGTTTCATTCGAACCAGTCGATCCTGAGTTACCTCAATGATTCGCACCCCAGGCTCTATGCAACGATCAATTTTTTTTCACGGCACGGCAACCTGGGCGTTAACTTTTTCTTCGTACTCAGCGGCTTCCTGATCACCTACCTGCTTATCAAGGAAAAAGAACTCACCGGCACCATCCATATCGGGAAATTTTATGTGCGAAGGATCCTTCGAATCTGGCCCCTGTATTACCTCTGCGTTATTATCGGGTTCGTTGTCTTCCCAATCCTCAAGCAAATGAGCGGAGATCCCGCGATGGAAAATGCGCATCCCTGGTATTACATCAGCTTCTTTGCAAATTTTGACATCATGCATTCCTGGCCGGTTAAACCGGATGCGCTGCTTCTGACCATCCTCTGGTCGGTGGCGGTGGAAGAACAGTTCTACCTGAGCTGGCCGGTGATCCTGCGATTCGTGCCTTTGAAGTGGTTCAAATTCGTTTTCCCGGCCATCATGATCTTTTCACTGGTCTTCAGAGCAATGCACACCGGTCCCGGAGAGACGGAATTCGCCATCCGGTATTTTCATACTTTTTCGGTTATCGGAGACATGGCCCTCGGCGGACTTTTAGCCTACCTGGTATCATATGAGAACAGGTTCAAATCGGCCATTGTAAATCTTCCCAAAGCAGCGATCCTTTTTATCTATCTGGCCGCCCTGGGCCTCGCTTTATTCAAGGATGAACTATTCCTCAATACAGCAGGGATGATCTTTGATCGCCTGGTGATCGGATGTTTCTTCGGACTCATTATCCTGGAGCAGAATTACGCGAAAAATTCGTTGTTTAAAATGAGTAAATTCAAAACAATGAGCAAGCTGGGTATCTACACGTATGGACTGTATTGTCTTCACCTGATGGGATTGTACCTTGCTATCAAGGTCATGAATGCCCTACGGCTCGATGGGTCGGTAACCTGGGAGGCCTTTGCCATTTTCATCCTTGCTTTTGTACTCGCGCTGGTCATTAGCCTTAGTTCATATCACCTTTTTGAAAAATGGTTTTTACGCTGGAAGGATAAATTTGCGTTTATTGTGAAGAAATAAACGGCGCCCATGGAAATCAAAAGCAGGTTCAAAGAGGCAGCAGCCGTCTGGTTTACTTCCTACCTGTTCTTTCTATTTTTCCTTGTCAGCAACTTCTCCGCCGCTCACGATTCCATTAATTACCTCAATAATATTTCACGGGGCGAGCACCTGTTTCACCAGCATCATCTCCTTTATCATTTTCTTGCCCGGCAGTGGCTGGTCCTGTGGAAGCCCATTTTGCCGGCTGTGCCCGATTATTACCTGATCGAGTCCTTCACCGCAGTCTGGGGTTCGGCGCTCTTGTCGGTATGCTATCTTTTCCAGAGAGTGAGGTTTGGACTAAGGCCGCTGACGGCAATCGGCGGCATCATGACCATTGGTTTTTCATTCGGGGTTTGGTTTTACAGCACCAACATTGAAGTATATACGCCACCGGCTTTTTTCATCATCTGGTGTCTTTACCTGGTGAGCGCAGAAAAACTTTCAGTGAAAACTGGATGGTTGGTTGGCGTGCTTAACGGTATGGCCGTCCTCTTTCACCAGGTAAACGTGCTCTTCGCGGTGGTGATGATCGTTTGTTTGTATACCCGTCGTGGTTCCATCCCCGCGGGGAGGGTCTTCATTCGGTATGCCATTACTTCCATACTGCTTGCCGGCGGAACCTATTTCCTGATAGGATGGTTTGTTGAAAGACATGATTCGTTACCCACCTGGATTGCCTGGATGGAAGGATACACGGTGGGTCATGGATACTGGCAACCGCTGAGCCTGGCGACGCCTCTTCACGCAATTACTGGTTTTGCCCACGCATTCATTGGCGGTCATTTTATTTTCAGACTGCCCGCCGTTGAGACCTGGTTGAAAACTTCCTTTGAGTCACATGGCCTCGCAGACGAGGTTTACCTGGCGTCCGGGATTTCCCATACTATGGCCTGGCTGCTCACCCTATTATCATTAGTGCTGGTCGTGATCATGGGGTTGATGCTTTATCGCTTTCTGGTAAACTGGAAAATACTCATGGGCAGGATGGGATCAATCTTTCAGCCGCTGTTGGCCTGTCTCTTTGTTTACAGTCTGTTCTTTTGCTTCTGGATGCCCGAGATCCTCGAGTTCTGGATCATCCAAATGATCCTGGTTTGGCTGATCCTGGCAGGAAGTCTGGCTTTTAACACTCCACCGTGGAAGGGAGGTGTAACCGGAACGCTGATGCTAACCGCTGCCCTGCTTTTTACAATCAATTTTTTTGGGAGTATGAAGTGGCTGGGTAAACAGGGGTTTGATTTGTATTTTAAAAAAGTAGAGCCGTTGATCACGGTCGTCCGCCCCGGGGACCTGATACTTTTACAGGATGGCTGGATCCTCAGGGATTTCATGATTCGGTATCTGGAGGCACAGGTGGTCAGCACAGGAGATCCGGATTACTCCGCTACCGCGACGACGCATAAAATTGAGGAGACCCTTGCCGGCAGGGGCAGGGTTTATGTATATCCCGGCACGCTCAAACCGGGCTCACCCGCTTTAGAGAAACTGCTGATGAAGTACGATGGAAGAAAGAACAGGAAAGGCGATGCCGAATTTTACGTGATCGAATAGATCATTCTATCCTGTTGAAGAGTTCCACAGGGCTGTCACAAAAGATGATCCGTTCGCCTAGTGGTTCATATAAGAAACCTTCCTGTTCAAGCATCCGCATGTGGTTGAGAAGATGGTTATAGAAGCCTCCCGAATTGAGAATATAGATCTTCTTATCGTGGATCTTCAACTGGTTCCAGGTGATCATTTCGAAAAGTTCATCCAGCGTGCCGAACCCTCCTGGAAGCACAATTGCCGCATCACTCATCTCGTACATCATTTTTTTTCGGCTGTGCATGTCCGGGACAATCGCCATTTCAGTAAGGCCCTGGTGTTGCTGTTCCCATTCAATCAAAACTTTTGGCATCACTCCCATGATCTTGCCTTTGTTGCTAAGCACGGCCTCTGCGAGTATTCCCATCAGACCCTTTTTCCCACCGCCATAGATCAGGCGCAGGTCGAGAACGGCAATTAGCCTTCCAAGTTCAGCGGCGTGTTTAGGATGAATGGGGTTTGTACCTTCCCTGGACCCGCAGAATACCGCTACGGACTGTATCTTCATTACTGTTATTGTTTAACCGCGCAGGGCGATCTCTCTGGCTATTTTAACCTGACTGACAAGATAAGGCTCCTTCCATTTGCGGACAATTTTATTATCTTGGGCAGCGTTCACTCCGGGTTGAATTCAATATTCGCTTATGTCTTCCGTTCTTCTATTCTCTTTCGTCATTGGCTATTTCCTGATTCTGCTCGGGGTCGCCTGGTACACTTCCAAAAATTCGAACAATGATTCATTCTTCATAGGCAACCGTAATTCGAACTGGATGCTGGTGGCATTCGGCATGATCGGCACATCGCTTTCGGGAGTCACTTTTGTATCGGTGCCGGGCACAGTGGGGTCCTCCGGGTTTTCCTATTTCCAGGTTGTGATGGGCAACCTGATCGGCTATCTCCTGATCGCTTTCATCCTTCTGCCCTTGTATTACCGGCTGAAGCTTACCTCAATTTATAATTATCTCGAACAACGTTTTGGGCCGGTATCACACAAAACGGGTTCGCTGTTCTTTATCATTTCCCGAACCCTTGGTGCCACGGCAAGGCTCTACCTCGTAATTAATGTGCTTCACCTTTTCATTCTACGGGATCTCGGCATCCCTTTCTGGATCACCACTTTTGTGATCCTGCTGATGATCATGCTCTACACTTTCGAGGGTGGGGTAAAAACGATTGTATTCACCGACACGCTGCAGACTGTTTTTATGCTTGTGGGCCTGGTCGGATGCATCATCTATATTTTTTCGCAGGTGCATTACTCCTCAGCAGGAGTGATGGCGGAAATGACAACGAACGGCATCACAAAGGTCTTCAATACTGATCCGAACAGTTCCGCATTCTTCCTCAAACAGATCTTCGGGGGTATGTTCATTGTCATCGCGATGACCGGTCTTGACCAGGAAATGATGCAGAAAAACATCAGCGTGAAGAACCTGGGCGACTCAAAAAAGAACATGGTCACCTTCAGTATCATCAGCGCCTTCGTCAATTTCCTCTTCCTTTTTCTCGGTGGCCTGCTTTTCCTATTTGCCAAAGACAACCATCTGCAGGTTGCAAATGATGATTTATTTCCGACGATTGCCCTTGATCATATGCCACCTGCATTGTCCATTATCTTCATCATCGGTTTAATATCCGCTTTGTTTCCCAGTGCTGATGGCGCCCTGACGGCGCTTACCTCCTCATTTTGTATCGATATTCTCGGGCTGAAGAAGAGAGAGGACCTGAACGAGGGAGGCAAGAAAAAGCTCCGGATTACCGTTCATATCACCTTTGCCCTGATCTTCTTCCTCTCCGTGATGGGATTCAAATGGCTCGACAATAAATCTATCATAGACGTGATCCTGAAAGTGGCCGGTTTCACCTATGGCCCCCTGCTGGGTCTTTTTGCGTTCGGCATCCTGACCAGGCGAGTGATCAAAGACAAGATGGCCCTGCCGATCTGCCTGATCGCTCCCATCCTTATCTTTGGAGTGGATCTTATTAATAATTTTGACTGGTACTCCCGGCAGTTGAACTTCTCACCTGGCCTTGCCGAACCAATCAGGCATTTCTCCCGGCAGGTTTTCGGCGATTTCAGGATAGGCTACGAGTTGCTGATCTACAACGGAGCCCTCACCTGGCTTGGCTTGTGGGCCAGTTCGAAGCCGGGAAACCGCAACAAATAAAATTTCTTTGGAACTGATCCTAGCATTAGCAGAAGCCTACGCCGAAAGATATTCCTCGCCGGAGACGCAGCTCCAGGCAAAAGTGTCTACTGAAACAAACCGGCTACACGCACAGCCTCATATGATGAGCAGCAGGGTGCAGGGGAAATTTTTAGAAATCTTTAGCAAATTGATCCGCCCTTCACGGATCCTCGAAATTGGCACCCTTACGGGCTACAGTGCCCTCTGTCTTGCAGAAGGACTTACCGCGGACGGAAAACTGCACACTATTGAGCTGCGTGAAGAGGACTCCATCACCGCGGAGACAAATTTTAGGCATTCAAAATTCAGTGACAGGATAATTTTACACACCGGGAATGCGTTACAGGTCGTCCCAACGTTGAAGGAGAACTGGGATCTGGTCTTTCTCGACGCCGACAAGACCGGTTATCTTGACTATTATCAACTTATTTTGCCGAAAATGAAGCAGGGAGGAGTGATGATTGCCGACAATGTGCTTTTTCATGGCCAGGTGCTGGAAGAGCCAGTGACCGGAAAAAGTGCCCTGGCTATAGAGTCCTTCAACCGTTTTGTGAGTGAAGATGAAAGGGTGGAGCAGGTAATGCTCACAGTAAGGGACGGATTAATGATCATCAGAAAAAAGTAAAAAAAGTCTTAGATGCGAATTTTTGTTTTGTTGTGTTCCCTTTTGAGTTTTTCGATGGCCAATGCCCAGCCGACAATTGACATTATCGACTACATCAATACTTACAAGAAAATCGCCATGGAAGAGATGCAGCGCACTGGCATCCCGGCATCCATCACACTTGCCCAGGGGATCCATGAAACCTATGCTGGCAAGAGCGAACTCGTGATGAAGTCGAACAATCATTTTGGCATCAAATGCAAAGTATACTGGACGGGGGAAAAGGTTTACCACGATGACGACTCGCGGGGAGAATGTTTCCGTAAATACAGTGATCCTTTCCGGTCTTACAGGGATCATTCCGATTTCCTCAGGAACAGCGAGAGATATGCTTTCCTTTTCGAGCTGGATCCCACCGATTATAAAGCCTGGGCCATCGGTATACGCAAAGCCGGGTATGCAACCAATCCAAAATATGCTCCGATCATCATCAAGTTGATCGAGACTTATAACCTCCAGCAATATACGCTGATCGCAATGGGACGGATGCCGGCTTCAGAAGAAGTAATAGTCCAGAACCCACAGCCAGTTGGAGACACGATGATTGGCCTGCCGGCAATGACTGCCGACATTCCGCCACCTCCTCCTGCAGATGAATTACCCGTCATCGAAATGGCCGAGCAGCCACAGAAATACCCGCTTGGTGAGTTTACGCTCAACAGGACCAGGGTAATATTTGCAAATAAAGGAACCCCTTTGCTTTCACTGGCACAGCAACATAATATTTCCCTCAGCCGGCTGATGGAATTTAATGACCTGAACAATGCAGAACTTCTTCCTGAAGACCAGCTGGTTTATCTCCAGAGAAAAAGAAAAACGGGAAACAGCCCTTTTCATATTGTTGCTGAGGGGGAGGACCTTTACCAGATCTGCCAGGCAGAAGCCATCAGGATGGAGAGCCTGCTCGAGTTGAATCACCTGGAAGGGTATATGCGACCCGCAGTAGGAGAGAAGCTTTACCTTCAATCCAAGTCTCCCTCCAGGCCAAAACAGTAAACTATGAATACAATCCGGGTACACGACAAGATCTTTAAACCCTATCTTACCCAGGAAGAGATCAGTACCCGTGTCAGTTTTCTTGCAGAACAACTAAACAGCGACTATGACGGCAAAAAACCGCTGTTTATAGCGATCCTTAACGGGTCCTTTATTTTCGCTTCCGACCTTTTTAAGAAACTCAATATCGAAGTAGAGATCTGCTTCATCAAACTGGCGTCTTACAAAGGTTCGAAATCAACTGGAAGGGTGGTGACCGCTATCGGGTTGGACGCTGAGATCTATGGACGAGACCTGGTGATCGTTGAGGACATCATTGACACAGGCAAGACGCTGACTGAATTCCTGCCCCAGCTCCAACATCAGCAACCTTCCTCTCTGAAAGTCGTGGCCCTGCTGCACAAGGCCGAAGCAACAATCTTTCCTGTTGCTATCGATTACCTGGGCTTTACCATTCCTGACAAATTTGTAGTGGGATATGGATTGGATTATGATGGGTTGGGAAGAAACATTCCTGAAATTTATACGCTGGTTGAATAGAGCGCTACTGATATTGTTCTTATTGCTTGCTTTTTTCTGCGCCGACTCCCAATCTTATTTAAGGGGGGAGGTGAGAGATGAAAATAACAATCCCCTGCCGAATGCCCAGATCATTCTGCATTCTACAGGTTACACCTACTTTTCCGGCAATGGCGGTTATTTCGGAATCATGATTCCTGGAAAAAGCGATTCGCTGACGATTTCACTCACAGGCTATCACCAACAGTCAGTCGGCGTGAACGCCAGTATCTATCAGGTATTGGTGCTGAAGACGCTTTACTCGACTGTAAGCCTTCAGAAGAACAGGCTGGTGTCACTTACAAAAAACCTGCAGCTGGCCGACAGGGAAAACTGGATCGCCACCGGGGAAACCTACAGCTCCTTACTCGAAAACGAATTCATTGAAACAGGCAAATACCCGGAAACAGGATTTGCCTTGCGTATCGACAAAGCCTCTTACAGCAATATCCGTCGCTTCCTGAACATGGACACCAGGGTGCCGCACGACGCCGTACGGGTGGAGGAGCTGATGAACTACTTTAATTTCGGTTATTCACCGCCGTTAAATGAGAAGGACTTTGGCTTTAATTCTGTTATCAGCGATTGCCCGTGGAATCAAAACAACCGCCTACTTTTTGTACAACTTTGCGCAAAAAAAATCGACAGTGCACTGATCCCTCCCAGCAACCTTGTTTTTCTTATAGACGTTTCCGGATCCATGGACATGCCCAATAAACTTCCACTGTTGAAGTCGGCATTCAAACTTCTTATTGACAATCTTCGTGACAAGGATACGGTGTCGATCGTGATCTATGGCAGTGCAGTGGGAGTTCTTCTGCCGCCTACGTCAGGAAAGGAGAAAGCCAGGATCAGGCAGGCCGTTGAGGACCTGAACCCCGGAGGATCCACACCGGGGGCGTCGGGAATTCTTTCTGCTTACACCCTGGCGGCAAACAAGTTTATCAAAAACGGAAATAACAGGGTGATACTGGCGACTGATGGAGATTTTAATGTAGGGCAGAGTTCAGACGACCAACTGGAAAAGATAATCATCAGCCATCAGAAAACCGGCATATATCTGACCTGTCTGGGAGTGGGTATGGGAAATTATAAAGATTCGAAACTTGAAGTGCTGGCGAAAAAAGGGAATGGAAATTTTGCTTACCTGGACAATGAGGCCGAAGCGGAGAAAGTGCTGGTCAAAGAACTTACTCAAACGCTCTATTCCGTTGCCGATGATGCGGCTCTCTCGATCCGGTTCAATGATCACCAGGTAAAATCATACCGCCTGATCGGGTACGACAATAAAATGAAAGCTTTAAAAGATTCGTTGGTTGAGGTGGAAGGTGGTGAAGTGGGATCTGGTCATTCAATGATGGCACTTTTTGAACTGGAACCAGAACAGTCAAAAAACCTGGCTTCCGGTGACCCGATTGCGAATATACATGTAGGTTACCATCTGCCCGCAGACTCCACCCGCAGGGAACTGATGTTTGCGGCACCCGCCAATTATATTCAACTGTCGAAATTGAAACCCTGTTTCCGCTTTGCGGCCTCGGTTGCGATGTTTGGATCCTTGTTAAGAGAATCGCCCTATGCAGGGAAAACAACCTGGAGCGCGACCCAGACGATGGCTACGGCTTCGGCAGACAAGAACGACGGGCTGCAAATGGAATTCCTTACCATCCTTGAGAAAGCGAGGAAGATCTATTCCAAAAAGAAAAGAAGAAGATGACACAGGTCTCTGGAGCTTGCACCTAACTGAACATTTCCCTCACCTTTTCAAAAAAGCTTTTGTCTGATTTTTCCGGCTGCGGCTGAAAATTTTGCGATGTATTTAGCTTTTCCAGGATTGCTCTTTCTTCGGCCGTCAGGGTTTGAGGCGTCCAGATATTTACAGAAATCAACTGATCCCCCCTTTCGTAAGAGTTTACCGCCGGAAAACCCTTGCCTTTCAACCTGAATATCCTGCCGCTTTGCGTGCCTGCGGGGATCTTGATCTTTGCTCTTCCATCGATCGTGGGCACCTCTACCTGGGTTCCGAACACTGCGTCGGCGAAGGAGATATGCAATTCATGACCCACGTTGAGCCCATCCCGGTGAAGTTCCTTATGCGGTTCTTCTTCGATCAGAATTAAGAGGTCTCCATTAGAGCCACCCCTTTCTCCCGCATTGCCTCTTCCTCCAACACTCAACTGCATCCCTTCCTGTACTCCGGCAGGGATGTCGATGCTGACGGTTTCTTCGCCATATACCCTTCCCTCTCCTTTGCAAACATTGCACTTATGCGTTACCGTTGTTCCATCGCCGCCGCAGGTTGGACAGGTGGTCACGGTCTGCATCTGGCCAAGGAAAGTATTGCTGATTTTTCTGACCTGGCCACTGCCGCCGCAGGTGCCGCAGGTCTGAACACTGTTTTTGTCTTTTGCACCACTGCCGCCGCAGGTAGTGCAGCTAACATATTTTTTTACCTTGATCTGTTTGGTTACACCCTTGGCGATCTCTTCAAAATTGAGTTTGATCTTCACGCGAAGGTTAGAGCCACGGACCCCCCGTGTTCTCTGGCCTGACCTGCGGCCACCACCGCCTCCAAAGAAGCTGCTGAAAGCATCATCGCCGAAAATGTCTCCGAACTGGCTGAAAATATCCTCCATATTGGAAGCCTGACCACCTCCTCTTGCGGAGGCGCCTCTGACACCAGCATGGCCGAACCGGTCGTATTGCGCACGTTTGTCGGCGTCGCTGAGTATTTCATAGGCTTCTGCGGCCTCCTTAAACTTTTCCTCGGCTGCCTTATCGCCGGGATTACGGTCTGGGTGAAATTGCATGGCCACCTTCCGGTAGGCTTTCTTGATTTCCTCACCGGAAGATCCTTTCTGAACACTAAGAATCTCGTAATAATCTCTTTTTGACATGTTTCGTTGTTATTTTCCCACTACCACCTTGGCGAAGCGGATGATCTTCTCATTCAACAAATAGCCTTTTTCCACTTCGGCAACTACCTTTCCTTTCATATTCTCGTCGGGAGTGGGGACCTGGGTGATGGCTTCATGCATGTCGGGATTGAATTCAGCACCGAGGACCTCCATGGGTTTGAGGCCCCTTGCCTGGAGGGTAGCCCTGAGCTTATTGAAAACGAGCAGCACACCCTGTCTGATCTCTTCAACGTCCTCACTTACCTGGATCTGCTTTTCCGCTCGCTCTGAGTCGTCCAACACGACAAGAAGAGATGAAATGACGTCTTTCCCTGCAGTCTGCATGGTTTCCAGTCTTTCCCGGGCAGTACGTTTCCTGAGATTGTCATAATCGGCAACCTGGCGCAGGTACTTATCTTTCAGTTCTTCCACCTGTTCCTGAAGTTTGCTGATCTGTAAATCCTTGTCATCACCATCGGATTCAGTATTTATGTCAGTGGTTTGATCCTGCATATCCTGAAGCTGGTCAATGTTTTCGCTTTCCTGCACATTTTTGTCGTCCATAGCTTAAAATTGTCGGCAAAGTTAAGCTAGTCAAGAATGCTGCCAATGAGATTTTGAGGTCAAAATGTCGGTTACTTGGAAACCTGGAACTTCCCGGAGTCGATGATCTTGCCATTCCGGTCGCGAAGCTGAAAGATGTAGATGCCCCTGTAGAAGTCAGTAAGGTTAACTACTGTTTTTGGGGTCACATTGTTGATCTCCAGGACCTTTTTACCCACAAAGCTGAAAATCTGGAAATTGAGGCTGGTATTGAAATCCTTCTGGAAATCAAAATTGATGATGGAGGAGGCAGGATTGGGGTAGAACTTAATAATGCGGGAAACAAGGCTCCTGTCAGAGCCGGAGGAGGCGGCAGACTGGGCTTGCGCCTGAGTGGTGAGCAGCAGGATACAGGATAATATGTAAAAAATCCTCATCAGGGACGATATTTTACAGTTTGCACTCAAGATATCTAGTTTAAAGCAATTATGCAATAGTTTACGACATAATTGTTTAGTTGGTTGGTTAAAGATCGTTAATTTTTCCTAATGTGAATAAATATCAAAACCTGGGGCAAAGCACTTTTTCCCGGCTGCTCTCCAGCTTCTCCAGGAAGCCAACCCAGGAGAGGCTCAATTCGAAGCCGCCTCGGCCCTGGCTTAGGGTTTTGAGCGGCGAAATATTGATATCATAACTGATGCCAAGCGAAATGGGCCTTTTATCTAGCTTGATCACCGGGATCAGCGCATCACCCCATCTCAGGAAGCCACCCCCGTGAACCGTATAGGCGGCTGTTTCGGGGTCCTCGCCAAGATTGAATGAATATAAGGCACCCGCGATGGTCTCCCGCAAGGGGCCCTGCAGGGATTGGTCGGCCTGGAGGGTAAAGGAAGTAAACTCTGTAACCCGGAATTTTGCCCCAGCTGAAAAAACATATTTGGGTTCAAGGCCAAATTCGATGTTACGGTAGAAAGAATTTCGGGGACGGTTCAGATGATGCATCGCCCCGCCCAAATACAAACTATTACTATTGTCGGTTCCGAAAGCGGTGTTGAAACTGATTCCGACACTCGCATCCCAGGAATTGTAGGCAGGGTTGGAGGTGTTCTCACCGGTGGGCAGCCCGGGATTGAAATTGCCCATGTATTGCTGGTTGGTTGTCATTCTGGATACATCAACCGATTTTCTGACCAGTCCACCCATAAAACCCAGGGACAGGTAAACTGGTCTTTCTTTGCTGAGTGATTTGTGATAGTTCAGCGCAGGCAATATTTCCGAAGTAGTCAATCCAACAGAACCGGCCTTGTCGAACAATGCCTGGACGCCCGCAGTGATGAAGTCATCCCCGGTACCCACAGGCATTTTGTATTCGCCATTGAAAGACCCGGTACGATATGCGTTGGTGATACTGTTCCACTGATCACGGTAAATCCCCTGCACCCTGATGTCGCCTTCGAATATACCTGCCAGTGAGGGATTCCTCAACAGGGGCGTCTCATAAAATTGTGAAAAATGCAGATCCTGGGCGAACAGAAATTCCGCCGTCATGATCATCAGCCCGACCAAAAAATACCTTATGGTGATTGAGGCTTTCAACATTATCGCATAAGCATTATATTTCCCTTGAATGGAATGATTTGGCCATTTTCGCAGATTACTTCGATCTGGTAAACATACACGTCAGAGGAGGCGGGTTTTCCCTTGATCGTTCCATCCCAGCCCGCGCCGGCACTGTTCGCAGGAAAATCCCGCTTGTCGAAGACCAGTTCTCCCCAGCGGTTGAAAATCCGAAGCAAGCGGATCATCGCCAGGCCTGACCCTCTGGGGTAGAAACTGTCATTATTGCCATCGTTGTTCGGCGAAAAGGTATTCGGCATGAAGAAATTGGACTCACTGCAGCTGACCGTAACCGTTACTTCTCCCTCTGCTGTGCAACCCACGGCGTCTGCAGCCGTCACCCGGTATCGGGTGTTAATTCCCGGGCTTGCCACAGGATTGGGACATTCATTACAACTCAGACCCGTCGAAGGCGACCATTCATAAGAACTGACGTCTTCGGAATAAACAGTGGGAATAGTTAGTCCCTGACCGCCTATTACATTCAAAGGAGGCATTGGATACACTACTGGAAGCTCCTTCACAAACACAGGCTTTGAAGATGAACCGATGCAGCCTGGCATTAGGGTGGCGGTCATATTCACTACATGAGTTCCGGGCATGCTGAATTTTCTGGCCGGGTGTTCATTGGCTGAACTAAGGCCATCGCTGAACAACCAGGCATAACTGACTGCGGTAGAATCATCTTTTGTAAACCGGGTAGAAAATGAGATGGGGCTGTTCAAACAAACAGTATCGGCACTCAGGATCAGGGGCCTTGGGCTGGTGTAAACCCTTACGGTATCTGTATAGGAATCTGTGCAACCCGCACGCGTGGTGGTGGTGAGCATCGGCGTGTATGTTCCGGCCTTCGCAAAATGATGGACCTGGTTTTCGCCCGCAGAAACGTTCCCGTCACCAAAATCCCAGTGATAGTTGATGACAGTATCATTGCCGATCGTGTAATTGGTAAAATTCACAGTCCCTGAATCACAGAACTGTGCACCGTCTTTGCCGAACAGCGGTGCCGCTCCGATAACCCTCACCTCACTTGCCCCATCGAGTTTGTATTCGCAACCCGAACTGTCGGTCAGTAACACCGAAGGCTGATAGAACGCAGGGGCGGAGTAGAGATGATTGATCGTTGCTGATTGCGAACTGTCGTACTTACCATCTCCGAAATTCAAAACGAACCTGGTGCCTGCGGGGGGCATGATGGAATAGTCCACATTCAGTTCGTTACAGGTTTCGGGGGCTGAGTAGATAAAGGCAGTAAGTGCAGGATTGGCCACTGTTATCTTTTTCGAAAATGCACTGATGCAGCCACCATTACCCATCACAAACAATGTGGGATAAAAGGTTCCATATCGTGAATAGGTGTGCTTCAGGTCTTTGGAACCAGAGACCGCGGAGCCGTCACCGGCATCCCAGAACCAGGAAGCGGAATGTTGGCCTTCGAAAACAAAGTCGGTGACGAAGGGCAGGCAGATGGAAGCACTGTCCTTCATGGTAAAATAGGCGACAGGTGATCGAACTTGTACAGCCTTCTCCACCACCATTGAATCCACACAGCCCAGGTCATTTGTCACTTTCAACTCCACAGTGTAATCACCGTCGTTAGGGCCATAGCGGTATTCTGCATGCTGCAGGTCCGATGTGCCGCCATCACCAAAAGCCCAGTTCCAGTGACTGATATTCCCCAACGAGCGATCGGTGAAATTTACGGGCACGCCAGGGCACCATGTGCTGTCGGCATTAGAGAAGTCTGCTCTTGGTCTTGAAATGATGATCTCTGATTGAGTGCTGTCGCTGCACTGGCTCTGATCCGTGACCACCAGGGACGCCAGGTACGTCCCTTCATTTTCGTAATGGTGTGAAATTCCCGATGTCGAATTTGATTCGCTATGGCCATCGCCAAAATTCCAGGTATAATTTGCAACGGATGATTCAATAGTGGAGAGATCTGTGAACCTGGTGGCCGAATCGCCACAGTGGAGTGGAGGGCTGTTGAAGGCCGCTACGGGTCCCCTCACATTTATCAATTTGTCGGAAGTGGAGTCTCTTATACAGCCATTCACGTCGGTTATCCTAAGGCTTATGGGAAATTCGCCGTTTCTGTCGACCCACACCTTTATCGTTTTGCTATCGCTGTTGAAGGATTGATCTCCAATCGACCACTGGTAATGGTTGAAAGAATTTTCACCAAGGCCCTCCTCCGCTGTCAACTCAAAAACTTCGCCCCGGCAAACGGCCGACTTGCTGGCACTCAGCTTAACTTTTTCGCCGGAAATGGTCACTCTGTTGGTAACGCTGGTTGTGCACGCCGTGGCTGGTGACCAGGCGGTAAGGGTAACCTGGTAAGTACCGGCTTTCGGAAAAATGATCTGGGGTGAAAAAAGATTTGAAGGTGCAATCGCCGGGTCCCCGAAATCCCAGGTATAATGCATCTCACCCGAAGTGTCGGGTATGCTCTCGTTGAAAAAGCTTACTGCCTTGCTGCCGTTGCAATCCACGCTGGCCCTGAACCGGGCTATCGGTGGATTAACAATAATTTGCTTCACAACCTTTACTGCGCAACCATTGTTCTTACCGGTCAACACTACACGAATCCTGCCGGTGTCAGTAAAATTATGTACCACTTCGTCTCCTGACACAATATTATTATTTCCGAAATCCCACGAATAATTGATTGCCGGGTCGTTTCCGGCAGCTACTGAAACCAACCGGCTGAAGGGGGCAGACCTGTAAAGATGGAATATTAAAGTCCACAGCTGCTGGCTTTCCCACATTCACCTCACCACCTGTTGTTGAACTGCAACCGGAAGCAGTGGTGATTGAAAGCGATAGCGGGTAATTTCCCGAAGAAAGATACCTGTGTGATGGCCTGGACCGATTACTGATACTGCCGTCACCGAAACGCCACAAATACCGGGTGATGTTCTCCACTGATGACACTTCCGCGACGGGAGAAAAAGTTTTGCCCTCACAAAGCTCGCCTGGCGCGTTTACAATCGTTGCCGCAGGTGCTCTTAATATTACGGGATCAGGATGAATGTACGATGTCGTGCATCCATCGGAGTTAGTAACGGTCAGGGATACCTTATATTCTCCGGCGGCAGTATACGTTTTTGCAGGGAATCTTACCGTGGACACTGATCCATCTCCGAAGTTCCAAACCCATTTGGTGGCCCCGGCGGTATTGTCGCGGAAATGAATCGTGGCGGGTATCTGGCACGAGACCCGCCGATCCATCGATATGCTGACCCGGGGATTGTTGGCAACCCTGATCGTTTTGACTGCTGAGTCCTGGCATCCAGCATAGGTATTTACCAGTGTGACCCGGTGAATGCCGGGGCTTGAAAAAGTGTAGGTAAGATTTCGGTCGAAGTAGGTTTCATTGTCCAGCTGCCAGACTGATGACAGTGGTGGTTCTCCGGAAATATTGGCAAAAGTGGAAGGAAGACCCGTACACGAAGGGCTCGCCGTGAATTCAGTCTTAACTTCCCTCAGTACAACAGTTTTTGTTATCGTGTCGATGCAGCCATAGTTGTCTGTGCTGATCAGTTGAACGGGGTGATCGCCTGTCGACGGAAAACTGATCTCGGGCGAAATTGCATTGACGGACCCGACGCTGGAGGTCCAGGTATAATTCAGGTTCCCGGTGCCCTGGCTTTGATTCTGAAATTTCACCTTGAAAGGCGGTTTACAGGTTGCCGGAATCGTGAAGTCGAATGCCGCAATGACTCCTCCTGATATCTGAACGGTATTTTGTTTGCTGACCGTCGAAGTGCAACCGCCCGAAGTGGCGGCTGTCAGCTTCACCGTAAACGCTCCGGATGAAACATAGCTGTGTCTCGGATCCCGTGCAGAAGACGTGAGCCCATCGCCAAAATCCCAGTTCCAACTGGTCAGGCTTTGCCCTGGCGTAGACGAAACACTCGTGAACTGAAGGGGAACATTTGAACAGCTGAAGCTCTGGTTTACGCCGAAGTCAACTTCGGGGGCTGAACTCACCACTATGAGGCCGGATCTGGTGAGAGAGTTTATTCCTGCAGCGTTGCGCACTACCAGGGTAACCGAATATTGTCCTGGTTCGGTGTACGTGATGGTTTGGTTCTGGCCCCTGACCAGCTGGCCGTTGCCAAAATCCCAGGTCCAACCCGTTGGATCGCCGGCCGACTGATCGGTGAATTGTACAACTAAGGGAGCGCATCCTTTTACTACCGAAGCCGAAAAGGCGGCAACCGGGGACTGTGCGGTGGCCAGATAGAAAGAGACTAACCCTGAAAATAAGATCAGAAATGTTTTGATAACGCAGTTGTGTATTGGTGAAGGGCTATCCGGATAGTGGATGGTGTCGGTGGGATATCAGTTTATCCCGGCCGCAAAGCATTTCGAAGGATGGTTGATGAAAATTCGGGGATATTGAAACAGGCCGTGGGGATATTCGTGAGAAGCTTGGATCAGGGGTTAAATCCGTGCCGCCAGGAAGCGGAATGGTGTGGTGCGAAATTAACTATTCTTGCGCAAACGCAGCAGGTTTTTAGTTCTGCCTGTGGTCATTTCCGCTTCAACAAAATCCAATTCTGTTTTTAAAATCTTCCAGACGCCATTTAACTTCGCCAGCGGCGTTTCAGTGGATGGAAAACTGGAATTGATGGAATAATTTGTGAAATCTCCGACCCAGGTACCGGGCACTTTTGAATCTCCTTTTTCGCCTGTAACCGAACCATCGGACTCAAACTGAAAATTATATCCGTTAAAATCGTCAGTAACAGGAGTAGCTCCTTCAAGGTATTCTTCCACATGCCATTGCCCCCTGGTCATAATAGTGATCAACAGGTCTTTCTGCTTATCTTCTACTATCTTGGCACATGATCCAAGGGAGATCAGGGATAAAAGCACCAGGAAGCTGCGAATCAGCATTTTCATTGAAATCGGGATTTTCATAAAAGTTGCAATTTTTCTCCATATTAGCAAGTTCAGGACGTCTTCCGGATTTCATTAATTTTGATGAACTTGCACATTAATGAGACACAACCGGACGTTTTTTATCGTGGATGATGATGTTGATGATCAGGAACTGTTCATCGAGGCTGTCAATGAGGTGGATAAGTCCATACGCTGTTTTTCCGCAACGAGCTGTGAAGAAGCCCTTGATGCACTAAGACATGTGAAAATTCCTTTACCGGATCTCATCTTCCTCGACCTGAACATGCCCCGTCTCAATGGCAAGCAATGCCTGATAGAGCTCAAAAAAGAAGCGACGCTGAAAGATATTCCGGTGATCATCTATTCCACTTCTTCGGAGAAGAGAGACATTGAGGAGACTAGTGGCCTCGGAGCTGCTCATTTTCTTACCAAACCAAACAAGTTCGACGAACTCTGTCGATCGCTGACTTTTGTGATTTCGCAGGATTGGGCCGTTAAAATTTAAGGAAATTTACCTTTTTACACCAGCATTCGCAGTGGCTCCTCAAGGAGGCCCTGCAAGGTCTGAAGAAATGCTGAACCGGTGGCGCCGTCAACAACCCGGTGGTCGCAACTCAGGGTGAGCTTCATCACGTTTCCTGGTACCACGGCTCCGTTCTTCACTACTGGCACTTGCTGAATGCCGCCGATCGCCAGAATACAGGCATCGGGCGGGTTGATGATCGCTGTGAATTCATCTATACCAAACATGCCCAGGTTGGAGATGGTGAAAGTATTTCCTTCCCAGTCTGAGGGCTGGAGTTTCTTATCCTTTGCTTTTTTTGCGAATTCCTTTACTTCAACCCCGATCTGCGACAGCGACTTGGTGTCCGCGAAACGTACTACGGGCACCAGCAGGCCTTCCTCAACCGCCACTGCCACGCCAATGTTAACATGATGGTTGTAACGGATCTTGTCACCCAGCCAGCTGCTGTTCACCTTGGGATGTTGTTTCAAAGCAACTGCCGTTGCCTTCAGTATCATATCGTTGAAGGATATTTTTACCGGGGATACTTCATTCAGCCTGGTTCTTGATGCTACGGCATTATCCATATCCACGGAAATGGTCAGGTAAAAATGCGGGGAGCTGAATTTGCTTTCGGCGAGCCGCTTGGCGATCACCTTTCGCATTTGAGAAACCGGCACTTCGTCAAAGCTCACTTCACCGACTGGTGCCTGTTTTGCCTGTGGGGCTTGTTGAGGCTGTGGTCCCTGGGCTTTCGCGGGCTCTGGCGTAGCCTTTTCCTGTTTGGAAGGAACAAAACTGTCAATATCTTTCTTGGTAATTCTTCCATTTTCGCCGGTACCCTGAACATCACCGATATTAATTCCTTTTTCGGCGGCCAGTCTCCTTGCCAATGGTGAAGCCTTGACTCGTCCATTGGTGTCGGTCTGCTCATCATCGCTTTCGCCCTCCGCCGGTTTTACCGCCTGCTGCGAATTGTCACCGCTCGCAATTTGTTCAGCATTGGACTCCGCGGGGGCCTTCACTTCTTTGTCAGCTGCTGCCCCGTCGGTGCTTGCACCACCTCCTTTTGCGGCTGCCACGATCTTGTCGACGTCAACATTGTCACCACCAATGATCGCCAAAAGGTCGTTGACCAATATCTTTTCACCTTCCCCGGCGCCGGTATACAACAGTTTGCCTTCCTTGTAACTCTCCAGTTCCATGGTGGCCTTGTCAGTTTCAATGTCTGCGAGAACGTCTCCTTTTTTCACCTGATCGCCAACCTTCTTGTGCCAGGAAGCAATGACGCCTTCTGTCATCGTATCACTCAGCCTCGGCATGAGGATAACCTCCTGCATGGTGGAGATATCTATGCCGCCCTCTTTGGCGGGTGCTGGTTTCGCTTCGGGAGTCTTCGCTTCGGAAGTCTTCGCTTCAGTGGGTTTCGCTTCAGTAGGTTTCGCTTCAGTAGGTTTCGCTTCAGGCGCAGGTTTTTTCTCGGTTTGTTTGTCGTCTTTTTTCGCTGCGGGCGCTTCTTTGGCTGGTTCGGCAGCCGGCGCTGGTGCGGCGGCACCGCCTCCCTTGTTTTCTTTGATCAGCGAACTTACATCCTCACCCTTATTGCCTATAATGGCAAGGAGGTCATTTACCTGCAATTTTCCCCCCTTGTCGGTGCCAATGTGAAGCAGTGTGCCATCCTTATAGCTCTCAAGGTCCATGGTAGCCTTGTCGGTTTCCACTTCCGCTAGCAGGTCTCCCTTTTTTACGGGGTCGCCAACTTTTTTATGCCATTCCGCAATCACACCTTCAGTCATCGTGTCGCTCAAACGGGGCATTAATATCACTTCAGCCATATAAGAAATTCGATTTGAGGAGTGAAATTAGTCAAAATGAAGGAAAGTTGTCATGGGGATAAACATGTTGCTTAATAATCCAGTTCAAGTTTCAACCGCTCTTTTAATTCCTTTACTAATGGGTATTCATCAACGATCGCCGCGAACTGTTCCTTTCGCGACAAAGGCCGCTCTCCGGCTTCGGCATGCACAGGATTGTCGGAAACGACAACTGTAAAATGCAGGAGTTTGTTTCGAAACTTTTCCTGCAGAAATTCAGACAATAATCTCTTCTCCTGTTCAATGAATTTCTGTTCAAGATTATTGTTCGTGATCACTTCAAAGCTGCCTTCACTGAGTATTTTCAGTTCTGCAAGCGTGAAACTTTGCACCGCCGGGTTGTTATTGTTTTTTAACGTTTCCGTAAATAGTTTCCACGCGTCCGTCAGAGCACCCGGCTCCAAAGGAATCAGTTGCAGGGCATTTGCCTTAGACCTGCCGGCGACTTGTTTGCGGATCTCTTCAAGAGAAGCAGGGCGCCTCGTCTCGTTGGTTGTTTTGGATTCTGCCCCGGCGTTTGGACCTGGCTTTGCTGCCGGTAAAACATTTTCAGTTGCTGGCGCAATTGCCTGAATATTTCTGTTTTCGCCTGATGGCATTGTTCCCCTGGGTTCTGCGGGGACTGCAACGGGAGCTGATATCACCGCGCCGGGTTTTTCAGCCTTCGTCTTTTTCAATCCAGTGGAAGCCCCCGTATCGTCGATGATCAGTTTTGCTGATGCAGGTTTTGCTTTCGTGACCGGCTGTATGGAGGGGATTTGCCTGAAAGCCACCGGCCTGGCCGTTTCTGCTGCTTTGGTCTGGCTGAAGCCTTCGCCATTGCCACTAAGTTCCAGTGCCTGCAACAGGTAGGTGAGCCTGATCAATGCGAGTTCAACATGCAGTCTCTTGTTGCGTGCTGCCTTATAATTTATTTCTGATTCGTTTAGAATATTCAGCGCGCTCACCAGGTACCCTGTGCTCAGCTTTTTTGCCGTGCTAAGGTACCGGGCTTTGAAACTTTCCACGACCTGCAGCAATGATGCAATCCGCTCGTCCTTCGACAGGAGGATGTTGCGCAGAAATTCCGCGAAGTCTGTAAGAATGAGTTCTTCTTCAAAACCCTTTTGGAGGATGTCGTCAAAAAGAAGCATGACCTGGGCAAGGTCCTGGTGCATCATGCTTTCTAGCATTCTGAAATAATAATCTGCGTCAAGGATATTCAGGTGTTCGAGCGTATGCTGGTAATTCACTTCACCATTGGTGAAGCTGACGATCTTGTCCAGAATGCTGAGTGCGTCGCGCATACAGCCTTCACTTTTCTGCGCGATCAGTTGCAAGGCAGCCCTTTCGGTTTGAATATCTTCCTTGACAGCGATCTCCTGAAGATGTTCAACGGTGTCATCTATAGTGATGCGTTTGAAGTCGAAGATCTGGCAGCGACTGAGTATGGTCGGAAGTATCTTGTGTTTTTCGGTTGTCGCAAGAATAAATATCGCGTAAGGCGGAGGTTCTTCCAGCGTTTTCAGGAAGGCATTGAAGGCTGAAGAACTCAGCATGTGGACCTCATCGATGATATACACTTTGTATTCGCCAGCCTGCGGAGCGAACCGCACCTGGTCAACAAGGCTGCGGATATCATCTACCGAATTATTGCTGGCGGCATCCAGCTCATGGATGTTCAATGAAGTGCCTTCATTAAATGAAATGCAGGAGCGGCACTCGTTACAGGCCTCACCATCGCTTTGCCTGTTTTCGCAGTTGATGGTCTTTGCCAGTATGCGTGCACAGGTGGTTTTTCCTACTCCCCGTGGCCCGCAGAAAAGAAAGGCGTGCGCGAGCTGGTTGTTCCTAATGGCATTTTTAAGTGTTGTTGTAATGTGGCTTTGGCCCACTACCGTGTCGAAAGTCTGGGGACGGTATTTCCTGGCTGAAACAATGAATTTCTCCATGCTGCAAATTAACTAATAATCGGGTGTCTGCTGAACTCTTTCGACCTGTCGAACAGGTATCGATAAGTAACGAGGCGACGACTTCGGTATGTGCCGAGACCGATGGCGATATTGACCATCTTGGGGTTGAATTCTCCGATCCAAAGCATCTCATAGTCTTCGTAAAGGTGCTGACCCTGTATCACCGCTGCGCCTTCCATGATCATATAGGAATCGACGCCCTTTCCCTGCCATTCCGGTACGATTCCAAAAACCAGTCCGGTGAACCTGGGGTTCTTCTTTGTGGCCTTGATCCATAAAAATTTCAGTTTGGCCAGCAGGTTGAATTTTCCATTAAGGTGTTTGAACCACTGGTTGAGGTCGGGAATGTTGATCCAGATCCCGATGGGTTCTTCGTTATGATAGGCATACCAGATGACTTTTTCATCCATCACCGGCTTCATCTTTTTAAACATTTTCAGGGCCATGTCGCTGCTGATCTCCTTAAGACCGCCGTGCCCTGCCCAGGCTTTATTGTACACGATACTGAAATCCAGCGCGAATTTTGTGAGGTCGTTTTTTTTCAGGTGCCTGGCCTGCATGCCCGGAATCCGCGCCACCGCATCATGCCGGTCATAAAATTTCTGATCCACCCTGTCGTTCACTCTCAGTGCAAAACAAAGCTGGTTGAAGTAGTTTTGGAAACCATAATTTTCAAACAGTTCCTGGTAATAAGGCGGGTTGTAATTCATCCCATAACCAGGTGGGGAGAACCCTTCAACTACCAGTCCCCACCAACGGTCTCTTTCCCCACAATTGATGGGACCATCCATAGCTTGCATGCCTCTGTCCGCCAGCCATTTCCGGCTCCGGTCAAACAGCAAAGCAGCGGCAGCCTGGTTGTTGACGCAATCAAAGAACCCGACACCGCCAACCGGGAAGTCATCACCCCTGTTCCTGTATTTTTTATTCACAAATGCTGCGATCCTCCCCGCCAGGTGGCCTTCGCCGTCCCTGAGTATCCAGCGGATGACCTCTCCATGTCTAAGCGCCTTGTTTGTTTTCCGATCGAAAACTTCATTGATGTCCTTGTCGAGTGGCCGGATATAATTTGGATCGCCTGCATTCAGCTCCACGTTAACGCGGATGAAATCCCGGGCAAGTTTCTCATTGGTCACCTCGATCAGCTCCATTGATTTTTGGGCGTAAATGTAGTAGTAATTTTTTTCCTGATTTGTTCCGGATTAACCGCCAGTACCCTACCTTTGCAGCCGAATAAAAAAGAGCCAGCTGAACATAATTTCTTCGTATTCAGGGCTCTGGAATCGTTCGTAAAACCTGAGACAATATGCCAAACGTTGGTAGAATCAAACAAATCATTGGTGCTGTAGTAGACGTGCAGTTCAATGGTAAACTTCCTGAAATCTATAATGCACTTGAACTGAAAAGAAACACCGGCGAGACACTGGTGCTGGAAGCCCAGCAGCACCTGGGTGAAGATAGTGTACGCTGCATCGCCATGGATGGTACCGAGGGCCTGGTCCGTGGAATGGAAGTTGTTGATACCGGTGCTGCTATAGCCATGCCAACGGGGGATGGTATAAAAGGTCGGCTATTCAATGTAACCGGCGACGCCATTGATGGCCTTCCCAGCGTATCGAAGGTAAATGGCCGCCCCATTCATGCCCGGCCACCTGCATTTGAAAATCTGAGTACCGCCACTGAAATACTTTTAACGGGCATCAAGGTGATCGACCTCATTGAACCCTATGCAAAGGGTGGAAAGATCGGACTGTTTGGTGGTGCAGGCGTTGGAAAAACCGTACTTATTCAGGAACTGATCAACAATATTGCGAAAGTATATAGCGGTGTTTCTGTGTTCGCAGGCGTGGGAGAAAGAACCCGGGAAGGAAATGACCTGATGAGAGAGATGATCGAAGCCGACATCATGACCTATGGCGAAGAATTCCGGCATAGTATGGAAAAAGGCGGCTGGGACCTTAGTAAAGTGAACCTTGAAAAATTGAAGGAGTCAAAGGCCACCTTTGTTTTTGGTCAAATGAATGAACCGCCCGGAGCCCGTGCAAGGGTAGCCCTCAGCGGTCTGACCATCGCGGAATACTATCGCGATGGAGATGGCCAGGGCCAGGGACGCGACATCCTCTTCTTTGTCGACAATATCTTCCGTTTCACCCAGGCAGGATCCGAAGTGTCCGCCCTTCTCGGTCGTATGCCATCGGCCGTGGGTTATCAGCCCACACTGGCCACAGAAATGGGACTCATGCAGGAAAGGATCACATCCACCAAGAATGGTTCAATCACTTCCGTACAGGCGGTGTATGTGCCAGCGGATGACCTTACCGACCCCGCACCGGCAACCACTTTTGCCCACCTGGATGCGACTACGGTGTTAAGCCGCAAGATTGCCGACCTTGGAATTTACCCCGCTGTGGATCCATTGGATTCAACTTCGCGGATCCTTACCCCGATTATCGTAGGCGATGCCCACTACAACTGCGCGAATAACGTCAAGCTTATCCTTCAACGCTACAAGGAATTGCAGGACATCATCGCAATCCTCGGTATGGACGAGCTCAGTGATGATGACAAACAAACCGTGTTCCGCGCCAGGAAGGTGCAGCGTTTCCTTTCACAACCCTTCCATGTTGCAGAGCAGTTCACCGGCCTGAAGGGCGTGCTTGTTCCAATCGAAGAGACCATTCGCGGATTCAACATGATCATGGATGGCGAAGTTGATGAATACCCGGAATCGGCATTTAACCTGGTTGGTACCATCGACGATGCCATCGAAAAAGGCAAGAAACTGCTTGCCCAGGCCCAGGGATAATCTTCGTGTCATAACGTATTTAATGCAACTGATAAAATGAACCTTGAGATTTTAACTCCCGAAAAAAAACTGTTCAGCGGCAATGTGTATGGCGTTCAGCTTCCCGGCATCACCGGGTTGTTTGAAGTGCTCGACAGGCACGCTCCCCTGGTCAGTGCGCTCAAGGCAGGGAAAATGAAAATCTTAAAGGACAAGAATACCCACGTAAGCTTTTATGAAATCCGGAGCGGATTTGTAGAAGTGCTAAACAATACCGTTACCGTTCTCGTAGAAGGAGCCTTACCCATTGAAGGTTAATAAGTAAGCATCCATCCCTGACGGTCCATCATCCAGGTAAAGATCTGTTAGTTAAACCCCGGACATCTGCCGGGGTTTATTTTTTTTCGCCATGCGTGCAATTAATTCAAACGCGGGTCGGTAGGAAAATTGATCATCAGTGAGTAATCACCGCCCAGCTCCTTTACGGATTCCTTCCATATCTCCGCAGCGTCATGCAGGAACACCAATCTTCGGGTAGCCTCGAGCGTTAGCCAGGATTTCTGCGTAAGCTCTCCATCCAGCTGCCCGCCGGACCAGCCTGAGTAGCCGATATAAAATCTGATGCCGCCGGCATCTATCTGCCCTGATTTGATCTGTTCCACGGCGAGTTCGAAATCGCCACCCCAGAAAATTCCGTTGGAGACTTCGTAGCCACCTGGTATCTTTTCGGGATAGTGATGCAGGAAATGTATGGTGTCCATTTGCACAGGTCCTCCATAAAAGACAGGTATCTTCAAGCCCTCCGCGTTGTGCATGAGTTCATCGAGGGTGTGTTCAAATTCGCGGTTCAGCACAAAGCCAAAACTGCCTTCCGTGTTGTGATCACACACAAAGATCACTGTTCGACTGAAATTGGGATCTTTCAGGAACGGCTCTGCGATCAGTAATACACCAGGCTGCAGGTTTTATCATAATTGTAAATTAAGCCATATCATCGAAATTTTCATGCCTCCGGAACCGTAGTAATTCTGTTAAATTCGGGACACGAACCTCCGGGTTTCAGTAAATTTGTGACCAGTTCCCCGAGACCATCGTAAAATTCCCGATTTGAAGAAGATTTTTCCAATCATAATCGTGCTCATCAGCCTATCTCTTGCCGGCACTATTTACATCCAATACAACTGGCTTGATACGATGCTCATCAATAAAAACGAAGAGTTCAAGTTCAAGGCTACCATGGCGATGAGCGAGGTTGGTACTCAATTAATGGAACCGAGATCTGCTCTTCCCTCACTGAAAAATTTCCGTTCCCGACAGGGATTTAATTTCCCCTCTGAACAACTGCAAAGGGAGCTGATGAAGCCTCCAACCATCGCACAGAAATTCACCACATTCGAGATAGCGGAGAAACTGAAGAATGCGCTGACCTCGCAGGGACTGAAGAACATCCGTTTCGAATTTGCTGTTATCGGCGGCGAGGAGGGCCCCCTGTATTATGAATACAGCGTGCATACTGCTAATTTTATCATCCAGTCCGAAGACACGGTCAACAACCTGCAGATCCTTCTGCCTATGCAGCCTGCGGGAGGCACGGACCTGGAAAACCTGGTACCTTCCGAAGCGATGGTGCTGGTGATACCCAACTACAAGAAGGTAGTGTTCAAGGAAATGAAATGGATGATCATCGGAGCGATATTCTTTACTCTCATGATCATCAGTGCATTCTATGTTACGGTAAATGCATTGCTCAGACAGAAAAAGCTCAGCGAGATCAAGAACGATTTCATCAACAATATGACTCACGAGTTCAAGACTCCCTTGGCGACGATCTCGCTGGCAGTAGATGCGCTGCGAAACAAGAAAGTGATCGAGGACCGTTCGAGGATGGATTATTTCAGCGGCATCATCAAGGAGGAAAATAAAAGAATGAACAAGCACGTGGAAACAATTCTTCAGGCAGCTTTGATGGACCGCCAGGAATTGAGGCTCAACCGCGCTCCCCTGCATGTGCACGAACTCATAGAAGATGTGATCTCCAACTATACCCTTCAGTTGCATGAAATCAATGGCAGCGTGGAATTGAATCTCAATGCAGGTCACGACATCATCAGTGGCGACGTGGTACACTTCCGCAACCTCATTTCCAACCTTGTCGACAATGCCGTTAAATATTCCCGCGACAACCTCGTGTTGAAAATCAGCAGTTCAAACAATGGCGATAAATTCTTATTGAAGTTTGAAGACAATGGAATCGGGATGAGTAAAGAAACGCTGAGAAGGATCTTCGAAAAATTCTATCGTGCCCATACCGGCAATCTCCACAATGTCAAAGGATTCGGGCTTGGATTAAGTTATGTGAAAACCGTTATCGACGCTCACGATGGCAGAATCAAGGTGGAAAGCTCCATAGGCAAGGGTTCTACATTCACTCTTGAAGTCCCTGCACTGCGTGAGCCCGTCAGTTCCTGAAAAACAAACAGGCGTCGCCATAACTCAGGAACCGGAAATCGTGTTCTAACGCATAAGCATATGCGCTTTTCCATTTTTCTCCTGCAAATGCTGCCACCAGTAGTAAGAGAGTGGATTTCGGCTGGTGAAAATTGGTCACCAGTTGGTCCACCAGTTTGAATGGATAGCCGGGGGCAATAAGCAGCGCAGTTTTTGTGAACAGCAATTCCGATTTGTCTGTTGCCATTCGGTCAAGCACCGCCTGCAGGCAGTCGGCAACTTCCGGTGATGTTTTTTGCTCGTAGGGATACCATTGCGGTATGTACAATTCTTCCAACTTAATTTCCGGATCACGCAGCAGGAGATGACCGATCCAGTATATGCTTTCAAGGGACCTCAGCGATGTGGTTCCCACCGCAGTAATACTGCCGTAGCCTTCATGCTCCTTGCTATTCTGAGCAACTTGTTTTTTTTTCTGCGTGAATCGAAGGAGGTTGACAACTAGTTGCCGGGGAATGCCGATGTATTCCGAGTGCATCTGATGGTCCTTCATTTTTTCGGCTTTCACAGGCAGGAAGGTGCCTGCCCCAACATGTAAGGTGATAAAGTCCTTGCTGATCTTATGAGCTTCAAGGTCATCCAGTGTTTGTGCAGTAAAATGCAAGCCAGCTGTTGGCGCTGCCACTGAGCCTTCGTGCCGGGCATAGACGGTCTGATATCTTTCAACGTCTTCCCGAACAGGTTTTCTTCTGATGTAGGGAGGAAGCGGGATGCTTCCACATTCGTGCAGCAATTCTCCAAAATGGATATGTGCAGGCGTCCACCTAAATCGAACCAGGAACTCGTTGGGTTGTTTTTCGAGGAGCTCGGCGTAAAGGATGAGTGATTCCTGTTCGCCAGGTCGCTCCGGATTCAGTACGGTACATTTTTCCAGCACCAGGCCATTGGTCCAGGCGCCGGCATTGCCCACCAGGCATTTCCATTGGGCTTCTGACTGCTGGTCCATGGCCCCGCTCATCTCTTTACCGGGTTCTGCCGGTTCCAGGCAGAAGATCTCGATGAGTGACCCTGTCGGTTTCTGAAAGAGCAGGCGGGCCTGCACTACCCTCGTATTGTTGAAAATGACCAGCGAGTCTTCGGGCAGAAGGGTAGGAAGGGAACTAAATTGGTGGGGGCTGATGCTGTTTTTTTCTACCACCAGCAACCGCGAATGGTCCCTCGGAGAAACGGGGTGGAGGGCAATTTTTTCAGGCGGAAGTTCAAAGCTGAAATCGGCTATACACAGTCTATCCACAGGAATTCCCATTTAATCCACAGTATTTATACGGTTAGCAACTCATTTTTCGCCTGAAACATCCACTGGCAGGGACTCTTGGCTGGTCCATAACCTGTGGACAAATTATATTTTCCCGATTCCGGAAGCGGAGTGGGAAAAAGTGTTATTTTGTGTTAGTTTATTTCCAAAAGTCAAAATTTTCTTCTAAATGATTGGTTTTCTGGGTGAATATGAAGCAACTGTTGATGCAAAAGGCCGCTTTTTGCTGCCTGCTGCGATCAAGCGGAAGCTGCCAGAACAGTCAGCAGCGGAATTCGTGATCAACAGGGGATTCGAAAAATGTCTCACCCTGTATCCGGTAATCAACTGGAACCCAATATTTGAAGGACTTGGCAAGCTCAACGATTTTGACCCGAAAATAAGGGAATTCAAGAGATATTTTTTTAACGGTGCCACAGAGGTGGAACTGGATACGGCAGGCAGGTTACTGATTCCGCCAAACCTTAAGGATCACGCCAACATTAGCAAGGATATAGTACTGGTAGGTTCATACAAAAAGATCGAGATCTGGGATAGTAAGAAATACAAAGAGTTCTTTGATTCAATGACCCCGCAGCGCTTCAGTGAACTGGCGGCGGAAGTAGTGCCACCGGGGATAGACCTGTAAAAACCTGCTCATGAAATCTGAACGGGACAACGCAGGAACTTCTTCCGGAAACTATCATACCCCGGTTCTCCTGAATGAGACCATTGAAGCGCTCCGAATCGACCCTGCCGGAGTGTATGTGGACTGCACTTTTGGAGGTGGCGGTCATTCGGCGGCCATATTAAGCAAGCTGGGTCCGACGGGAAGGCTGGTTGCCTTCGACCAGGATGCTGATGCCAGGAGAAATCTGCCTGATGAGGAGCGACTGCTATTCATCCCGCACAATTTCAGGCACCTGCAGCGGTTTCTGCGCCTTCACCGGATCAGTGTCGTCGATGGCATCACCGCCGACCTGGGAGTGAGCAGCCACCAGTTCGACAGCAGTGAGCGGGGATTTTCGATCCGGTTTGACGCAGAGCTGGACATGAGAATGGACAAAAGGCAGGAATCGACAGCTGCCACTGTGCTTGCGAATTTTTCAGAGTCGCAGCTCCACCTGCTTTTTGAACGCTATGGAGAGGTGACCAATTCAAAGACCCTGGCTCGCACCATTGTCGCTGCGCGCCAGAACCTGTCGTTGAAAACCATTGCAGACCTGAAGAACGCGATACACCCGGTAGTAAAGGGAAATCCTAATAAATATCTGGCGCAGGTATTCCAGGCGCTGAGGATTGAAGTGAACCAGGAGTTGGAATCCCTGAAAGAATTGCTGACACAGGTGCCCGCAGTACTTGCGGAAGGAGGACGGGTGGCGATCATCACTTTTCATTCACTGGAAGACCGACTGGTAAAACAGTTTTTCAGGGAAGGAAGTTTCGAAGCACCAGAACATGATGAATACGGAAATAAAAAAGGCCCGGAGGGACTGAAACTGATTACCAGGAAACCAATCACTCCCGGTGCTGACGAACTAAGGATAAACCCGAGGTCGAGAAGCGCGAAACTGAGAGTAGCCGAAAAATGAGCCGATTGCAACCCATACCAGCATGAAAGTAAAAACACAGGTTAAAGGAGCAAGATCAGAATGGAAAAGGAGACTCAACTATCAATGGATACTGAGAAATTTTCCATTTTTTCTGTTTCTCTCTGTTCTGGCTGTAGTGTACATCTATAACGGCCACTATGCCGATAAGACGACAAGGAATATCAATGCCCTGAACAAAGAGATCGATGAGCTGACCTATGAATACAAAACATTGAAAAGCGAAGTGATGTTCCGCAGCAAACAGAGCGAACTGGCGAAGGCTGTAGAGCCGCTGGGCCTCAAAGAGCTCGTAATACCACCCATTCTGATAAAAGACAGTTCAAACCAAACACCAAAGCAGTAAGCGGAAATATTGGAAATCAAGAGCGACATATTATGGAGAGTCTACCTCTGCTTCATTGGTATAGTTGTGTTTGCTGTGGTAATTCTCGGCAAGGTGCTATACATACAGCAGGTGCAGGGCAATTACTGGAAAGAACAGGCCAGGCAACAACAGCAGCGGTTTATTGAATTGGATGCCGACAGGGGTACCATCTTCAGTGAAGACGGCAATATGCTAAGCACCTCCATTCCCTTTTTTGACATCTATGTGGATTTCGGTGCTGATGGCCTCCGCGAAAAAGACGGCAAGAGATTTCGCGAAAATACAGACTCATTGTCAAGAGGGCTGGCGTTGCTGTTCCGCGACAAAAACACCGCGGCTTATAAGAAAGAATTGCAGACCCAGTACAGAAATAAGAACAGGTATTACCTGCTCAAAAGAGATATCAGATTTGACCAGTACAAGGCTTTACGTGCGCTGCCGCTGGTGAGACAGGGGAAAAATAAAAGTGGTTTCATAGCAGAAGTAAAGAACAAAAGACTGAACCCATTCGGTCTGCTCGCGAATCGGACCATCGGCCTGTCTCGTGAGTTCATCGACAGCGACGGGAAGGTCAGGAACAGCAATGTTGGTCTGGAAAATACCTATGATTCGGTGTTAAAGGGACAGAGCGGAAAGCGCCTAGTCCGTTTTATCGCGGGCGGGGTGTATGTTCCGGTTGAGGGAGGCGAGATTGATCCCGAACAAGGCAAAGACATTGTCACCACCCTCGACGTCAACTTACAGGACATCGCCGAAACTGCATTGATGCGGGTGCTCGCCGAAAATGAATGTACCAACGGCACCTGCATTGTGATGGAAGTGAAGACTGGAAAGATCAAGGCCATGGCCAACCTGGGAAGACAGGCAGATGGCAGTTATCAGGAAGATCTCAACTATGCCATTCGCGCTTCCGAGCCTGGCTCCACATTTAAACTCGCGACTCTGCTCGCTCTTCTTGAAGACAAACATGTTACTCTCAACGACAAGGTGAACCTGGAAAATGGCTCCTGGAAAGTTTCCAGGAGAGTTGTTTACGATAGTGAGCCGCATAAGAAGCCGGATGCTACGGTGAAGCAGGCTTTCGAGTACAGTTCGAATGTGGGAATGGCTAAGCTGGTGTCGGCGCACTACTCAAAAGATCCCATGCCTTTCATCAGCCATCTGCGAAAATTAAAATTAAATGTGCCCTCCGGCATTGACCTCGTAGGGGAAACATCTCCCGTAATCAAGACACCGAAATCAAAAACCTGGAGTGCCACCTCGCTACCCTGGATGAGCTTCGGGTACGAGGTGCTGATCAGTCCGCTGCAGACCCTGATGCTTTACAATGCTGTAGCGAATGAAGGCAGGATGATGAAACCTTATCTCGTTAATGAGATCAGGCATTCAGGTGTAATGGTCAGAGAGCACAAACCCGAAGTGATCGAAGAATCTATTTGCAGCCCTGAGACATTGGCTCTGCTGCAGGAATGTCTCAAAGGAGTTTGCGCCGATGAGGCAGGAACCGCCCGCACACTTTTTATGAACTCATCCTACCCAGTCGCGGGCAAGACAGGAACTGCGCTGATCGCGAATGGAAAACACGGATATGACGATCATATTTACCAGTCCTCCTTTGCCGGTTACTTTCCCGCCAACAATCCTGAATACTCCTGCATAGTGGTGATCCGCAACAAGCCATTCGCAAAAAAATATTATGGTGCGGCCATCGCCGGACCAGTGTTCAAGGAAGTTTCGGATAAATTATTTGCGCTGATGGTGGGCAGAAACAACGGATCAGATCCATATATCAATGTTCCTGACAGTGCGGATTATCGCTATGCTGGTTCGGGCGCTGACATCAGGTCGGTGATGACCGCCCTGAAAATGAACTACAGTGATTCTTCGGGGTCGAGTGAATACGATGTCGTTTCAAGTGTGAACCATCAGCCAGTTATAACGGCGCAGCCGGTGAAGGGAAATCACATGCCTGATGTAAAGGGGATGGGGTTGAAAGATGTGCTATACCTGTTGGAAAACAGGAAAGTAAAAGTTCTGGCCAGGGGCAAGGGAAAAGTGATCGCACAATCAATAGTGGCCGGAGAACCACTGGCAAAGGGGCAAACCGTAGTGATTGAATTAAACTGAGCGTATTAATGATGGCAATACTGCAGGACATACTATTTAAAGTAAACATACGCTCGGTGTATGGGACTACTTCGGCCGAAGTCAGTTCGCTGCAGATCGATTCCAGGAAGGTTGAAGCGGGTTGCGCCTTTATTGCCCTTAGGGGAGTAAGCGTCGATGGGCATCAGTTTATTGAAAAGGCGGTGAACGAGAATGCAAGGGTGATCATTTGCGAAACCATGCCTGAACGGAAAGCCGACGGGGTCACCTATGTGCAGGTTGAGAACAGTGCGGTAGCGGCAGGGGTGATGGCGCACAACTTTTATGGTCAGCCCTCAGAACATCTTAGTCTGGTCGGCGTCACAGGAACAAACGGAAAAACCACCATTGCCACTCTGCTCTTTAAGCTGTTCACCAACCTCGGTCATACCTGCGGATTGCTGAGTACCGTTGAAAACAGGATCGGACAGGATCATTTGCCAGCCACTCATACCACTCCCGATCCAATCAGTCTGAATGCCCTGCTTCGTCGGATGGTCGATGCCGGTTGTTCACATGCTTTTATGGAAACCAGTTCCCATGCCCTTCACCAGCACCGCGTGGCGGGACTTCAGTTTGCGGGAGGCTTGTTCAGCAACATCACCCACGATCATCTCGATTATCATAAAACTTTTGACGAATACATAAAAGCGAAAAAAATCTTTTTTGATAACCTGCCTTCAACTGCTTTCGCCATCTCCAATGCGGATGATAAAAGAGGCACAGTAATGTTGCAGAATACCAGCGCATCAAAATATTACTACAGCTTAAAAACCATCGCAGAATTTAAAGGAAAGATTCTTGAGAACAGCCTGAGCGGCCTGGTGATGTTGGTGAATGACCAGGAAGTGCATTTCCGGCTGATCGGAGAATTCAATGCCTATAACCTCCTGGCGGTTTATGGCGCCTCCATCTGTTTGGGTGAAGAAAAGGAAGCAGTATTGCTTCAGCTCAGCGCAATCACCGGCGCCGAAGGACGCTTTGAGTATTTTCTCTCCCCGATACAGAACGTGATCGGCATCATCGATTATGCGCACACACCAGATGCATTGATCAACGTACTTACTACTATTCAGAAACTGAAGAAGGGCCATGAGGAGGTGATCACGGTCATCGGCTGTGGAGGCGACAGGGATAAAGCAAAGCGGCCTTTGATGGCGGAGGCAGCCTGTGAATACAGCAACCGGGTGCTGCTTACTTCGGACAATCCCTAGAACGGAGGATCCCATGACTATACTCAGCGACATGGAGAAAGGATTGAACGCGGCAGGAAAAAGAAAGAGCATTTCCATTGTCGATCGCAGGGAGGCCATCAAAACGGCAGTAACTCTTGCTAAAGCGGAGGACATCGTGCTGATCGCAGGAAAAGGACACGAAAAATACCAGGATATCAATGGAGTCAAACATGCATTCGACGATAAGCAAGTGCTGATTGAAATGTTTCAACTCCTCGAAAAATAACATCATGCTTTACCAGCTATTCGAATGGTTTAAGGATGCAGACGTAAAATTCCCAGGTAGCGGACTATTTCAGTTCATTACCTCAAGGGTATTGCTTGCTGTGATCCTTTCACTTGTGATCTCGGCTGTGTTTGGGAAAAAGCTGATTAATTTTTTGCGGAAGCAACAGATCGGTGAAAGCGTTCGTGAGCTGGGACTTGCGGGAGAGCAGATGAAAAAGGGAACCCCTACTATGGGCGGCCTTATCCTTATCATGGCCATTCTTATTCCAACGCTATTGCTCGCCGACCTGCACAAAGCCTATATCCGTCTGATGATCTTCAGCACCATCTGGCTTGGGATTATTGGATTCATAGATGATTATCTGAAGCTGAGGGCGAAAAAAATTGCTCAGGAACAGAACATTCCATACAAGAAAGGTGATAAGGACGGTTTGGCGGGCTGGTTCAAAGTGATAGGGCAGGTGGTGCTCGGTATCGTTGTGGCTTCAACGCTCATCTTTAATACCAACACACCTGTGTATCGTGAGTATAAGGGGGCCAAGGTGGATAGTGTAAAGCTTGTGCAGCGGGAACTGAACGGGAAAAAGATCGCTTTTGTAATCGCCAATGAACCGATCACCACTATTCCATTTGTGAAGGATCATGAATTCAACTATGCGAAACTGCTGCCCGAAGGGCTGAGGTCATTTACCTGGCTTCTCTACACGGCGATCGTGATCTTCATCATCATCGCGGTGTCGAATGGAGCAAATATTACGGACGGACTCGACGGACAGGTCACGGGGATCAGCGCTATCATCGGCACCTGCCTGGGCATATTCGCATATGCAAGTGGTAACCTGCGGTTTGCCGAATACCTGAACATCATGTACATCCCAAACCTGGGCGAGCTCTCGATCTTCATCGGAGCCATGATCGGAGCCTGCGTGGGGTTTCTGTGGTACAATGCCTACCCGGCACAGGTGTTCATGGGTGATACAGGTAGCCTGATGCTGGGAGGAATCATCGCGGCGCTGGCCATCATCGTGAGGAAAGAATTGCTGATTCCAATATTCTGCGGAGTGTTCCTTGTGGAGAATCTGAGCGTAGTACTTCAGGTTGCATATTTCAAATACACGAGGAAAAAGTTTGGAGAGGGAAGAAGGATATTCCTGATGAGCCCGCTCCATCATCATTATCAAAAGCTAGGATATCATGAAAGCAAGATAGTAACACGATTCTGGATAGTAACCATATTCTGCATCGTATTCGCCATCGTGACATTAAAGATCAGATAGTATGGAACTCATCGACTTACTTGAAAAACCCATGGTTCAGACCATCCCTGAAAACGATCCGTAGAAAAAAGATTGCCATGTATTACAAAGTTCAAACTATTGAAAAACCCCATTAATCCGGCCCTTAATCTGATCACCCATGAGTAAACGTTTGGTAATTCTAGGCGCCGGGGAAAGTGGTGTAGGCGCGGCGATCCTGGGTAAGGCCAGGGATTACCAGGTATTTGTTTCTGATGGGTCGGAGATAAAAGACGGATTTAGAAGAGAGCTTGAAGAAAACAATATTCTCTATGAGAGCGGGACGCATACGGAAGAAAAGATCCTTAACGCGGACGAGGTGGTGAAGAGCCCGGGGATTCCAGAGAAGGCGGCGATCGTGAAAAAGATCAGAACTGCGGGAATTCCGGTGATCAGTGAGATTGAATTCGCCTACCGCTATAAGGGTATCGGAAAGATAGTGGCGATCACCGGCAGTAATGGGAAGACCACTACTACCAGTTTGATCTACCACATCTTCCGGCATGCGGAGGTGGATGCGGCGCTGGTGGGTAACATCGGTTACTCATTCGCCAGACAGGTGGCGCTGGATCCGAAGGCGTGGTACGTGGCGGAGGTGAGCAGTTTTCAACTGGACGACATAAAGGAGTTCAAACCGGAAATCGCCATCATTACCAATGTTACCGAAGACCATCTGGACCGGTATGAGTACAGGTTGGAGAATTATGTGGCCAGTAAGTTTCGCATTGTGATGAATCAGACCAGTGAAGATTATTTCATATACAATGAAGACGATCCGGTGACTATGGAATATTTGAAAACGCATCCAGTAAAATCGAACCCATTCCCATTTACCATGAATAAAGAACTAAATACAGGAGCATTCATAACAAACGGACAGATGACAATAAAAACCGGAGACGAGAAAATGCAGATGAGCATTTATGATTTCGCCCTCAAGGGCAAACACAATCAATATAATACCATGGCAGCAGGGTTGGCTCCTTCCCTTATCGGGATCAGGAAATCTAAGATTCGCGAAGCGGTCCAGTCGTTTGAAACAATTGAGCACCGCATGGAGTTTGTGATTACAGTGAGAGGGGTTGATTTCATCAACGACAGCAAGGCAACCAACGTGAACAGCACCTGGTTCGCGCTGGAAAGTATGAGCAAGCCGACCATACTGATCATGGGTGGAGTTGACAAGGGAAATGATTATTCTATGTTGCTCGAACTAGCCGCGGAGAAGGTCAAGGCCATTGTTTGCCTCGGCATCGACAATGTTAAGATCCATGAGGCATTTGGTGACGTGGTGAAAACCATCATCGACGCAAAGTCTGCTGATGAGGCGGTCCGCTCGGCCTTCCGGCTTGCCGAACCCAATGAAGTGATCCTGTTAAGCCCGGCATGTGCCAGCTTCGACCTTTTTAACAATTATGAAGACAGGGGCAATCAATTTAAACAAGCGGTAAAGAACCTTTGAGTGAATGAATGATTTTGTGAACATACCAAAACAGCACCTTCGGGATATTGGCCACAGGACAAGCGGCGACAGGGTAATCTGGGCCACCGTTCTGCTCCTGGCATTGGTATCGTTGCTTGTAGTATATAGTTCCACGGGACTACTTGCATACAAATACAACAAGGGCAATACGGAGATATATCTTTTCAAACAGGTGATGTTTATCACGATAGGCGTAGTGATCATATATTTTGCCCACCGCATCAATTACACCATGTATTCGAGGTGGTCGAAATTACTTTTCCTGATCGCTGTTCCCTTGCTTATCTGGACTTTGTTTTTTGGGGTGCGGCTGAATGAGGGAAGCAGGTGGATCAGGCTGCCACTAGTCAATCTCACTTTCCAAACGTCAGACCTGGCCAAGTTGGCCCTGTTTATGTATGTGGGCAGGATGCTCAGCCGCAAACAGGACGTGATCAAGGATTTCAAAAAGGGTTTTCTGCCCATCATTATTCCAGTGCTCATCACCTGCCTGCTCGTGGCACCGGCAAATCTATCAACAGCATTGTTGATCGGATCCACCAGCCTCCTGCTGATGTTCATCGGAAGGGTAAGTACTAAACACATCGGATTGACTATTGCCATCGCCGCAATACCCGCGGTATTTCTGCTTCTGATCTCTGCAGCTTATTATGATAAAGAAGAAGGCAAGAGTAAGGAGCTTCCTTCGGTGCTGGAAGTAGGGCGTCTGCCGACCTGGATCAAACGCGTGCAGAATTTTATTTACGATGCAAAGCAGATAGACAAGGAAGAGAATTACCAGGTGAACCAGGCCAAGATCGCCATTGCAAAGGGCGGGATCATTGGCCTGGGCCCCGGCAACAGCGAACAAAGAAATTTTCTGCCTCACCCATATTCGGATTTTATTTATGCCATCATCATCGAAGAGTACGGTTTTGCGGGTGGGGCATTCATCATATTTATTTACCTGATCTTCTTGTACCGCAGTATCAGGATATTCAGGAAGTGCCCCTATGCATTCGGGGCATTTCTTGCACTCGGTCTTAGTTTCACTTTGGTGATCCAGGCCCTGATCAATATGGCGGTGAATGTTAATCTGTTCCCGGTAACAGGAGTGACACTTCCTCTCGTAAGTATGGGAGGAAGTTCATTTCTGTTTACTTGTCTGGCGATAGGTATCATACTCAGCGTGGCAAGGAATGTGGAACAACTTGAAGGAAAACAAATAATCAGTGCGCAGGAGAAAGGATCCTGAAATATTGTCATGGACAAAAAAATAATCATAGCAGGAGGAGGAACCGGGGGTCATATATTTCCCGCAGTAGCAATTGCCAATGCGCTGAAAAAGCAGGCTCCGGCAACCAGCATTCTATTTATCGGCGCTGCCGGAAAAATGGAAATGGAGAAAGTGCCGGAGGCGGGGTTTGAGATCAAGGGCATCGACATCGCCGGCTTCAACAGGAGTTCGGTGCTGAAAAATATCTCATTGCCATTCAAACTGCTGAAAAGCTTCACCCAGGTAAGTGAAATATTCAAAGGATACAAACCGGATGCTGTGATCGGGGTAGGAGGTTATTCAAGTTTTCCTGTACTGAGATATGCACAGGCAAAGAATATCCCATCTTTTATTCATGAGTCGAATTCCTTCGCCGGCAAAGCCAATATCCTCCTCGGAAAGAAAGCGACAAGAGTATTCGTTGCATCGAGTGGGATGGAAAAGTTCTTTCCCGCGCAGAAGCTGATGGTCACGGGCAACCCCATTCGTCACAACATCGCATTGGGTTCTATAAGCCGTTCGGAAGCCCTGAAATTTTTTCGCCTTGATCCGGCCCGCAAAACAATATTGGTCACTGGTGGCAGCCTGGGTGCAAAAAATATCAACGAAGCCATCGCCGATTCTGTCAGCGAATTTTCGAAAGCCGACCTCCAGCTGATCTGGCAGACCGGCAAACCTTTTTTCGAAACAGCTAAGCAGGTTACTGAAGGAAGGAGGAATATCTGGGCGGGCGATTTCATCAGCCAAATGGAATATGCATTCGCTGCTGCGGATATCGTGATCTCGAGGGCGGGAGCGATGGCGGTGTCAGAACTTTGCGTGGCGGGAAAACCGGTGATCCTGGTTCCTTATCCATTTGCCGCGGAAGATCATCAGACGGAAAATGCAATGAGCCTGGTAAATAAAGGGGCGGGCCTGATAATAAGGGATGTTGACGCAAAAGAGCATCTGTTCGCTGCGCTGGAAAACCTCGCAACTGATCAGCACAAACAGGATTCACTAAAAGAAAACATAAAAAAACTCGCGGTACTCAACGCAGATGAACTGATCGCTGACGAGATACTGAAAACGCTTCATGATTGACCTGAAGACCATACAACAAATTTATTTCATCGGCATCGGAGGCATCGGTATGAGCGCACTTGCGCGTTATTTCGCATTTCATGGCAAGCAAGTGAGCGGCTATGATAAAACTCCTACCAACCTCACCAGGGCACTGGAAAGAGAAAATATTGCTATTGTTTATGATGATGATGAAACGCTGGCTCCAAAAACTGCCGACCTGGTTGTTTACACACCTGCCGTGCCTGCATCACATCCACAACTGAATTATTACCGCGACCACGATTACGCCGTGGCAAAAAGAAGCGACGTACTGGGCGCCATTACCCAAACATCATTCAACATCTGTGTTGCGGGCACCCACGGTAAAACCACCATCAGTTCGATGTTGGCCCATATCCTGCGGGATTCGGGATATGGATGCAATGCCTTTCTTGGAGGGATAGCTGCAAATTATAACTCCAATTTCTGGAGCAGTGAAAATAACACCTGCGTTATTGAGGCGGATGAGTACGACAGGAGTTTCCTGAAGCTCTCACCCGATATCGCCGTGATAAGCGCCATGGATGCCGATCACCTGGATATTTATGGCACCGAAGAATCTATGCGTGAGGCATTTGTTCAGTTCGGCGAAAAAATAAAGCCCGGGGGAAGACTGTATCTGAAAAAAGGAATACCCGGAGAGAATAAATTCGATGCCCGGAAGCGATGCTCATACAGCATCACTGATGCGAGCGCGGATATAACTACCAGCGATATCAGAATTGAAAACGGCCACTATGTTTTCAACACCCGTATTGATCAGGAGCAGATAAAAGACATTGTGCTAAACATGGGCGGGCTGCATAATATCGAAAATGCCACAGTGGCCATCGCGATAGCAAGGCAACTGAATATTATGCCTGATGCAATCAAACTGGCCATCGCCGGATTCAAAGGCGTCAAAAGGAGATTCGAATACATCGTCCGGACGCCAGACATTATTTACATAGATGACTATGCGCATCATCCCGAGGAACTTACCGCCCTGATTCGTAGCGCGAAGAACCTGTTCACCGATTTTCCGGCGACAGTGATCTTTCAGCCGCATCTTTTTACAAGGACAAGGGATTTTGCTGATGAATTTGCCGCCAGTCTTGACCTGGCCGATGAGGTACTACTACTTCCCATCTATCCCGCTCGTGAGGTTCCCATCAAAGGGGTGAGTAGTGAGATGATCAGGGAAAGAATGAGAAAGGCGACTGTGCAGGTGATTTCAAGGGAGGGCGTGATCAGTTATGTGAGGCGGAAGTTTTCATCACGTGAGCCGCAGTTGCTGGTAACGGCAGGCGCGGGCGACATTGATACACTTGTTGAACCCATTAAACAGATACTCAGCAACTGAACATGAGCATCACTTCAAATATCAGGAAGATTCTTTCGGTCGTGTTTTTCGTGACCGTAAGCGCCTCGGGCATCATATTGCTTCTCGCTGCCGTTCAGGTGAGGAACAGCAGGACCTGTACTGGTATTGAAATAGACATTAATGGCAAGGAAAAAGGAAATTGGTTCATCGACAGGAATGATATCATGCGGGTGCTGACACAGAACAATACCATCGCGATCAAAACTATGCCTGTTAAGAGTTTTAATCTGTACCTGATTGAATCGAGGCTCAGGAATGAAGAATGGATCCGTGATGCGCAATTGTTTTTCGACAATAATGGTGTGCTGAAAGTAAAAGTAGATGAACGTGAACCTATAGCAAGAATATTCACCGCAATGGGTAAAAGTTTCTATATCGACAGTGCTGGCAACAGATTGCCGTTGTCCGAAAAGCTGTCCGCCCGGTTGCCGGTATTTACCGGGTTTCCTTCGGAGGGAAAAAAATGGAAGACAAAAGACAGGCAATTGATCCACGAGATCAGGAACCTGAGTATGTATATTTTGAACAACCCGTTCTGGATGGCCCAGGTGGAGCAACTGGACATCACTCATACCCGCGAATTCGAGATCGTGCCAACAGTGGGTAATCACCTTGTAGAATTCGGCAATGGGAAAGACTATGAAAAGAAATTCGAAAGGCTGCTGATATTCTACCGTAAGGTCCTTGCGGGTTCAGGGATGGATAAATACGAAAGGATCAAAGTGCAGTATGATCAGCAGGTGATAGGGGTAAGGAAAAACGCGACGACAATCAGACCAGGCAATGACAACAACAAAAAACCAGCATACCATCATGAACACTGAACAACCCATTATCGTAGGACTTGATATCGGTACCACAAAGATTGCTGCCATTGCCGGTCGGAAAAATGAATACGGGAAACTGGAGATCATTGGTTTCGGACGGGCAAATTCCAATGGAGTCAAACACGGTCAGGTCCTGAACATTGATGAAACCATCAAGGCCATCAAGATGGCGCTAGACAATTGTTATGCTTCCAATCCGAACCTCGAGATCAGCGAAGTATATGTTGGCATTGCCGGACATCATATTAAAAGCCTGCAAACACGGGGTGATATAGTTCGTCATCACAACGAGGAAGAGATATCACAAAAGGAAATCGATCAGCTGATCGCCGACCAGTACAAGACCTATATCCCCGCGGGAGACCAGATCATTGATGTGATCCCTCAGGAATTTACCGTGGATAATTTCCAGAACATTCCCAATCCTATTGGCTATGGGGGTGTTAAGGTGGGTGCAAATTTCCATATCATCACCGGCGACAAGAATGCCATCAGAAATATTAACCGGGCTGTGGAGAAAAGCGGTCTGAAAACGAAAGACCTGGTGCTGCAACCGCTGGCTTCATCTTCCGCGGTGATGGGCCAGGAAGACCTCGAAGCGGGTGTTGCCATTGTGGATATCGGTGGCGGCACCACCGACCTCGCTGTATTCTATGAAGGCATACTCAAACACACGGTTGTGATACCCTTTGGTGGAGAGAATATCACCAACGACATAAAGACCGGACTGGGCGTACTGAAAACGCAGGCCGAGCAGATGAAGGTGCAATTTGGATCTGCGCTGGCTAATGAGGCAAAGGCAAACGCCGTGATCACCATTCCCGGTCTGAGGGGAATGCCGCCAAAGGAGATCAGTGTCAGAAACCTGGCGAACATCATCCAGGCAAGGATGAGCGAGATCATGGACTTTGTGACCTTCCACCTCAAACAGGTGGGTCTCGACAACAAAATGCTGAACGGAGGCATCGTCCTTACCGGAGGAGGTTCGCAGCTTAAACACCTGATCCAGCTGACCGAATACACTACAGGTCTGAATGCGAGAATCGGCTTTCCCAACGAGCATCTGGCGCCGGGCCATATTGAAGAGTTGGCCAAACCAACTTATTCCACCTGCATCGGTCTTATCCTGAAGGGGTACAGCGATTATGAACACAATCGTAAACAATTTGAAACCAATTATTCTGCAGTAGGAGTACCTCCGGGTTTGAAAAAGGCAGAGGAAGTTAGTGCCGTTGATATTGAAGAAAACTTTAACGCAGCCCAGGCAAGAAACCGTAAGGGCCTGAAAGATTTCTGGGGTAAGTTTAAAGTTACACTGATCGACTTATTCAAGGAAGAGGAGGATCAGAAACTTTAATAATTTAAAAAAAATAACGATTGGATTGAAGTAGCTGACCCAAATGTACAACCGTAGTGTAAAACATTTTTCAACTTCAATCTTAACGAATCAGAACCCATTAAATACTACATAATATGATCCATTTTGATTTACCGAAAGAAAAATCCTCTATCATCAAGGTAGTGGGTGTTGGCGGTGGAGGAAGCAACGCTGTAAACCACATGTTCAGCCAGAACATCGAAGGAGTGAATTTTATTATTTGCAATACCGATGCACAGGCCATCGCGCAAAGCAAAGTGCCAAATAGGGTTCAACTGGGTCCGCACCTTACGCAGGGGCTTGGTGCGGGAGCTAATCCCGACATAGGCCGGCAAGCGACAGAAGAGAGCCTGGAAGAGATAAAAAAAATCCTGGAAGTAAATACTAAGATGGCCTTTATCTGCGCTGGAATGGGTGGTGGCACGGGGACGGGAGGAGCGCCAATCATCTCCAAAATTTGCCGTGAACTGGGCGTACTCACAGTAGGCATCGTAACCACTCCTTTTTCCTATGAGGGCAGGAAGCGGCAGCTGCAGGCGGAGCAGGGTATCGAGGTAATGAAAAAATATGTGGACACCCTGCTGGTCATCAGCAACGACAAGCTAAGGCACCAATTCGGTAATCTGAAAATGAAGGAAGCCTTTAACCGGGCGGATAATGTGCTGGCGACGGCGGCGAAATGCATAACCGACGTGATCAACAGCACCGGCCAGATCAATGTTGACTTTGCCGATGTGTGCACTGTTATGCGCAATGGTGGCGTTGCCATCCTTGGTAGCGCGTCCTGCGGAGGTGAGAACAGGGCCCAGCGTACGATTGAAGAAGCACTGACATCCCCCCTGCTGAACGACAATGACATCCGGGGAGCCAAATGGATACTGATTAACATCAATTCATCGGAAGGTGAGCATGAGTTTACCATGGATGAAGTGGAGATCATTCAAAACTACCTGCTCGAACAGGCGGGTGAGGGCACCGATGTGATCCTGGGAATGGGTTACGACAACACCCTGGACGACCAGATCGGCATCACCCTGATCGCCACGGGTTTCGAGCACAAGGATCCTTTCGATAAAGTGAAACCGAAGAAGTCGGAACCGCAAAAAGACGAGAAGATTGTGCTTACCCTGGAGCAACCGATAGAACAGAGAATCAACCACGCTGTTGAACAGAAGGCCCAGAATGTTTTGGTAACCGAGGCGGCAAAAGCCGCGGAAGCACGGCCCCAGGCGCCTGTGCAGGAAGAGATAAGACCGGTTAGTTATGATGAACCCGCGCTTCGTGAGGAACTCAGTCCGAGATTGATGGAAGACTCGGAGGATAAGTCTGGAAATGAAGCATCTGAGTCGAACCAAAAGGAAAATAAATCCGGAACAATAAAGGAAGATAATACCATAGAATGGGTACTTTCGAGTGATCCTTCTGTGTCCGCGGTCACAGGAGGATATCTAGCCAGACCTTCCAATATCTATGCTGAGCCAGAACAAGGAAACTCCCAGCCGGAACCGGTGAAGGAGCCAGTCCACCAGGTCAGTAAAGATCCTGCTACGGAAGAAGAACCTTCCACGGCGATGCAGCTGATCATGAAAGATGAAGTTCCAACCGCGGCGGAAGAGCCTGGGGCCCACCAAACAACGGAAATTGTTACGGCAAACAATACTGCTGCTGAGGAACCTGCACTGCAGGACGAAGCAGAGCTACAGAAACGCCGGGCAGCAGAACGGATTCAGAAATTGCGCAATCTGTCGTTCAATATTAATGCTGCTGATCCTAACAATGAGTTTGAAACTGTGCCGGCTTATATCCGCCGCAATTTGGATCTCTACAACAGTGTCTCACACGTAGAGAATTTTTACAGTAATTACGAAGTGAAAGCCGATGATCGCAATAAAACGCAGATCTCTACCATAAATACTTTTCTGGATGGTAAGAAGCCGGATTAAAGATTGTTATTGGTTTTTTAGTTGTGGTCCTCCTGTATTGAACAGGAGGATTTTTTTTTCACTTTAGAGACCTTTGGGAAACCTGACTTGCTTTTTTTAGAAACTCTTTGAAAAAGAGAAACTCGTCCAACTTTTTTTTTGAGACTCTTTGAAAAAGAGAAACTCGTCCAACTTTTTTTTAGAAAAAAAGTTGGGCAAAAAAATCTGGCGCTGTCAGAGATAAGGCCTAAAATTTTCGCCGTGCCGCGACGGCGAAGAAATGTGGAGGTCGACAGTTGAATTTACCTCTAATGTGTTCTTCGCCGTTTTCCGCGGCACTTGAAAATTTTGCCTCGCTAAAGCTTCGGCCGGCCTTATTCTGAAGGCGCGAATACAAGAAGCAGAAAGAGGAACAGAAAGAGAAAGAGGGCGAAGACGCTCTGATTTTTGGCATACATTGGAAAGACGTGAAGAAAATCGGATCGGAGGGCGTAGAAGAATAAACAGAAGTTACTGTAGCTCGGAAATATTCTTGGCTCGTAAGTCCTCCTCAGGCCCGGAAATATTCTACAGTTGTGGCTTGTTTTTCTTCAGCCCGGAGATTCGATTTTTAGTCTTTCCAATGTGAGCCTTGATTTTTTTGCTCCGCTTTTTTTATCAAAGAAAAAAAGCGGGATAGGTTGTTCAAGAACAACGCGGGAAGAACTCTTAAAAAAGTGCATTTAAAACAAAGAAAAAAAGCCCGCCGCCAGGCCGTCATTCAACCTTCGTAAGATCCTTCTTACTCAACCACCCGCGTATAGTGTAACCAATGTTATTGGTGTAAACGACAAAGATGAATCCGTTCTTGTCGTCGAGGGCGCCAAGACGCACAGGATTCATCTGGAAAATGAATGCATTTGTCATGGTGTTCTCATCAGGAGCCTTATAAAAATTTGCTTTCGAGGTGACCTTGTAAAAAGCAAGCACCCTCCTGCTCTCAACAGGGGGCGTCGTTGCGGGCGTATTTGACTGCGGAGCTGTAGTTGTGCCGGCTGGTTTGTTCACCTGAGGGGCTGGCTTGTTGGCAGCAATATCATTTCCGGGAGTAGCGGATGTTGAGCCTTGCACCACGGAACCCGTAACTGGGGGAGGTGTGGCTTTAACTGTTTTTTTCGCGACGGGTTCCTCAATGGGGTCTTCCTCCAAGGGTTCCGGATCGGGTTGCTTCTTTTTCACTTCAGCCTTCACCTCGGACTTCTTTGCCTCCTGTTTCCTGGAATTGTCTACGGGCTCATCGGCAACGGGGTCATCCCGGAATGCAGGCAATTTTCCCGCAACGATTTCAGTGGTATCTGTCACTTTTCCATAAGGGTCCTTGTAAGAACCGTCACCGCTGTTGAACTGCGATTGTGCTTCGGTGGTAGTATCACCGATCGCTGAGCCGCTCGCAGGAGTAGTGGACAAATCCTGCGGAAACAAATTACCAGCCTGTTGGAAAAACTTGTTATAAACAAAATATCCCGCCCCGCCGGCAATGATCAGGAATATAAAGAAAATGGCACCCCCGGATAGTCTTTTCTTCTGAACGAAGGTGGGATAATCGGGCTCAAGGGTAGTGGTACCAAGAGAATGGTTCTTCAGGTCTTTCAACTCCTGGTCAAGAAGTTTATTAAAGAACTGCTCCTTCTCGAGGCTTTTTTTCACCCTTTCAAGCTCCCTGGCTAACTTATCGGGATCATCTTTTGGCACACTAGACACATAAGTCCTGACCGGTTTTTTTTCCGGTTCTGAAGGATCTGTGTCAAAACCTTCATCAACCATAGTACTAAGTGTTTAGGATTCTATGCGATATTATCAATAAACAGTCCAAATTTCGCATTAAAAGTTCAGATTTTACTCAACTTTAGCAGGTTTCGTTCTTACCGCCACCCCGTTCTCATTCACCGCCTCGATACTGAAATAATAAGTGCTCTGACTGTCCATCGTTTTTACGTAATATTCATTGGTCGAGTGGACCATAATGCAGGTATACAGCTTATCTGGCGCGGTTCCGTAATAGATGTTGCAGGCATATGCATCCGCTGTGGGGCGCCATTTCAGCCAGGCGCTTCTCTTGTCCTTTTCAGTCCTGAGCACTACCAGGTCCCTGACCGGGGCAGGTGGATCGCCTTCCCCCTTCCCAAAAACCCTCAGGCCACTTACTGCAAACTTGCCGCCCGGCATATGCACATTCTCCAATTTCACGAACCGGGCCCTCACCGGCTGCGCCAGCTCGATGTATTCGTGCGGAACGTCTTTTTTGTTGTTCCTCTTGTCTGTCAGCACTTTCCACTTCTTTCCATCCAGAGAATAGGAAAGGACGTACTGATGATAGAGGCCCTCCTGTTTTCCCAGGAAGGTGACGTCCTGGTCGGCATAGTTTATCTGGACTGCCCGGATTGTTGCGGGATCCCCAAGGTCGGTCTGGATCCATTCGCCCTTGTCGCCGGTTTTTGCGCTCCAGTATGTTTTGATCGACTCATCTACTGCATTGTTGGCGGAGAAACTTCCCAGGGTACTGGACACCGTCACCGGTTTGTTGAAATTCAGCAACATCCAACCGGTAAAACCCCCGTTGCCTGAATCGGTTTTGGCCGCGGGGAGGTAATGAGGATAGTCGCCAAAGGCTGTGTTGCAGTACATTACGCCGTCCTTGTCGAACCCCGCCGGCCAGATGCCGTTTCGGCGCTCAAAATTGTTCTTGACCGAAATTGAAATGGTTGCCACGTGCCAGTAGTTTTTCCATTTGTCCTGAAATGTAGACCCATGACCGGCTCCCCGGGCAAAACCGCCGGGCTTATAACTGAGTGGGTCGGGCTGCGCGGTGAATGGGCCCAGTGGGTTTTCTCCAACAACAACCCCATCTCCATAACCGCTGAATTCTGTGCCGGGAGCACCGTATTGCAGGTAGTATTTGTCGCCGTGTTTTGTCATCGTGGCTCCTTCAATAAAAGGGTCCAGGAAAGTATTGTCCAGGTATTCGCCAAATCGTTGCCAGCCATAGCGCCAGTCTTCCAGCATATACATTTCCTTCCTTGTGCCAATGGGATGAAATGTTTTGCGGTCGAGTTCGATGCCATACAGCGGATAACGATTGCTACTTCCATTGTACATGTAGAGTCGTCCATCATCATCGGTAAAAAACGCGGGATCCCAGCCACCGATCTCAAAGGAATCAACAAGGGGCTTCCACTGATTGGATTTTGGGTCGGTACTCATCCACAAAGTAAAATTGCTCGTGTATGTCGATCCGAATACTATCATGGTGTCACCGATCACGCCAACGGCCGGCGCACACAATTCGTCGTACCCACTGTTCCAGGGCCGGAGGAATTTTTTGGAGATAAAGTGCCAGTCGAGCATGTCGGAACTCCACCAGTATCCCCACTGGTTGGTGGAAAAAAGATAATAGTCACCTTTGTATGTCACAATCACGGGGTCGGCAGTGGCGCGGTGCCTGCCCCATTCGCTGAAATTAGGGATTGGCGTGTAGCCATAATCTAGATTGATTGGATTGCAATAGGTTTTTTGTTCCTGCCCGTAAACAGGTATACCGACGAGTAGGATGACAATCCAACCGAAACAACGCATGCTCATATAATGAAATTTAGTACAAATCTCAATGTTCGGGAACATAATCCGTTCCGGCGATCACGATCACAATTTCGCCCTTCACAGTTTTGCTGCTGAAATGCTCATGGATCTGCTCAAGGCTGCCGCGGAAGGTTTCCTCGAAAACCTTGGAGAGTTCGCGGCTGACACTTCCCTGTCGCAGGGGACCAAAATAGATGATCAGGTCTTTCAGTGTTCGTAGCAATCGCATCGGAGATTCATAAAGAATAATCGTCCGTTCCTCTTTGGCCAGGGCGGTGAAAAATGTTTGCCTTCCTTTTTTCAGCGGTGGGAATCCTTCAAAACTAAATCGGTTTGCCGGCAGGCCGCTGTTCGTCAGCGCGGGTATAAGGGCTGTAGGTCCCGGCAGCGATTCGACGGAGATATTGTTCTTTATGCATGCTCTCACCAGTAGAAAACCGGGGTCGGAAATTCCGGGTGATCCTGCATCGGAAATCAGGGCCATTTTCTTGCCGTTCTTCAATTGATCCAGAAGGTGAGCAAGGACCTGGTGTTCATTATGCTGGTGAAAAGGAGTAAGCGGTTGGTGTATTCCAAGATGATTGAGCAGCTTGGAGGAGGTCCGCGTGTCTTCGGCCAGGATAAGGTCGGCGCTGTTTAATACTTCAATTGCCCTGAGGGTGATGTCCTTCAGATTACCGATCGGAGTGGGAACGAGGTAGAGCACATCAGTTTTTTACTTCCACTTCAAAATATTCCATCACTTCGTTTGCGAGTAATTTCCTTGATGCTTCCTCGGCAATGGTTTTTGCTTTTTCCACGGAATCGGCTTCTACCTGCAACTGGATGTTTTTTCCCACCCGCACGTCGGTGACATCGGGCAGGCCCAGATTCAGTAATCCGCCCATTACGGCTTTTCCCTGTGGATCAAGCAATTCTTTCAGCGGCATCACTTTTACCTGTACGGTGTAAGTCATTGAAGAGTTTTTTTCGTTGTAACAGAAATGAGGATGTAAAGTACAAAAACCAGCGGCACCGCCAGCCATTGTAATAATAGCGCACTGACAATAGCGCCAGTTGCAAGGATGATTGTTGGCAGGTTTCCCCTGATGGTTTTGCTGGTGAATTTCATCGACATAAATCTCCACCGGCTCACCATCAAGCCACTCAGCAGAACAATGACCAGGTAGAGAAACCATTTGTTGAGTAGAAGTACAGAAGCATTGAACTGATCGTAAAAAAGTATCAAAGGCAGGGAAGCCACCACCAGGCCAGCTGCAGGTATTGGAACACCTGTGAACCCATTGGCTTCACTGTTGGATGTATTGAATCGCGCCAGCCGCCAGGCGCCTGCACAGGGAAAGAGAACAGCGGGCAATAGCAGAACCAGCGCAGCGTCGATGCCATCCGTTTCCTGCATATAACTCAGGCGCAGCAACTGATACAGGATGAGACCGGGGGCAACGCCGAAGCTCACCAGGTCGGCCAGCGAGTCCAGTTGTCGGCCCATCTCGGAGCTGGCTTTGAACAGCCGGGCGATGAAACCATCAAGGAAATCTACGATTGCCGCAAGTCCGATAAACATCGATCCAAGCCATATCTTTTCCGGCAACTGTGGCAGCCAGCTGTCATCATTCTGTGTCACAAACATCTCGCCGGTCTGTAATATGCAAATTATGGCCATGAATCCGAAGACGAGATTCAACAGGGTAAAGAGATTTGGAATTTGCTTCATTGCTTATTTTTTCATCAGGCTTTCAATCTCTTCAACAGTTACAGGAATCTTTGACATCAGGTCCTCATTGCCGGTTTCCGTTATCCATACGTTGTTTTCAATGCGTACACCCATTTTTTCATCTTCGATATAGATACCAGGCTCTACGGTTACCAGCATACCAGGCTGCAGCGGTCCAGTTCTGGTTCCCAGGTCGTGCACATCAATGCCGAGGTGATGGGAGATGCCGTGATACAGGAATTTTTTGTAGGCCCTGTTCTCACGGTCTTCATTTTTCAGGTCCTGCCCATTAAGCAAGCCAATCTTCACAAAGGTTTTACCTGCCTCAATGGCAACAAGATCGGTGTAATCCACAAGGGATATGCCCGGCCTCAATAGGCTCTTGGCAAAGTTGTGGATGTGCAGACAGGCATTATACACTTCAGCCTGTCTCTTGCTGAATTTTCCGTTTACGGGCACACTGCGGGTCAGATCGGCATTGTATCCGCCATAGGAGGCGCCAAAATCCATCAATATCAATTCACCGTCCAGGCATTCCTGGTTGTTGGACACATAATGCAGCGTTCTGGCGCGGTCGCCCGAAGCGATGATGCTGTTATAGGCCTCACCACTTGCCCTATGGGACAAAAATGAATGCAGGATCTCTGCTTCGATTTCATATTCCATCACCCCTGGACGAATAAATTTCAATAGCCGGTCAAAAGTTTTGTGTGTGATGTCGATCGCCTTTCTCACTACATCGATTTCGGCTGCAGTTTTTACACCCCGGAGTTCCTTTAACAAAACTGCGCTTCTTTCATATTTATGCAGCGGAAATCTTCTCCTGGAATCCCTGATGTAACGATAATCGCGTGAAGGTATCCTGCTGGAACGACGGTCATTTTCATTTGAATTCAGGTAGATGGTTTCCGCAGAATGGATCCAGGTCTGCAGGCTTGTTTCGAGCAGATCTAACCATACAACCGTCTGAATGCCGGAAATCTTCCGGGCTTCATCGGCCCTTAGTCTTCTGCCATCCCATTTCTCCTTGAGTTCATTCGGTCGCAGCAACACGAGCACCTCTCGGTATTTTTCTTCGGGATTATCAGGATAAAGAACGAGCATCGTGTCTTCCTGCATGATTCCTGTGAGCCAGTAGAGGTCGGAATTCTGCTGAAATCTGTAGACGGCATCGGCATTTGATGGCACTTCATCATTACTATTGAAAATAGCAATTGATGAAGGTTTCAGCCGTTCTACAAATCTTTTGCGGTTCTGGATGAAGATACCGGGATCCAATGGAAGGTGTTTCATAACGGTTGTAAAAATAGGCTTTGTTAAATATTGTTCGGATTTTACCAAAATGATAATTTTGAACGTTGTTTGATTGCATGATACAGAAACTGCTGCTCGTAATTCTTTCTACCCTGTCATCCACAATTGTCGATGATAACCTGATCGACTGGACCAGTTCACGCAAACTGGTATGGTCTGATTTTAAGGGCAGACCCGACCCGACTTCCCGGAATGCCGCGCTGACAAACAGCAGTATTAACATTGAATTTGGTTACAACCGCACTGGACTTACCCATACCATCAAATGCAGGTTTAATAAAACTTTGTCCTGGGTGAGAATAAGGAATGCTTATATTCTGAATCACGAACAGGGTCATTTTGACATTGCGGAGTGGCATGCGCGGGTGCTGCACCGCCAACTGGAAGCATATGAATTCAAAGAAAAAACCGTGAGCAAAGACATTAATGAAATTTATGACAGGGTGATGCACGATCATGTGGAATCACAACAGCAATACGACCAGCTGACGAATCATTCGCTCGATTCGGCGATGCAGCGGCAGTGGGACCTCAAGATTGCGGGCATGCTTAAGGACAACGAGGCCTTTGCCAATTACGGCGGAAAATCCAAAGATTTAAAATAAACCATAGAGAGTGGAATCGATCTTGCGGATGATCTCCCCAAGGTGTTCGTCGCTTTCACCGAATTTGTTTTTGTCGATATCAATCACGAGCAAAGGCCCTTCCCGGTAGGATTCTATCCACTTGTTGTAGAAGTCGTTTAGTCTTTTAAGATAGTCGAGCCGGATATTCTCTTCATACTCGCGCCCTCTTTTCTGGATCTGTGCCACCAGGGTGGGTACCGAACCTTTGAGATAGATCAGCAGGTCGGGCGGCTGAACCATGGACCGAAGGGTTTCAAAAAAAGCAAAATAGTTGTCGAAGTCCCTTTTTCCCATCAACCCCATTTCATGAAGATTGGGAGCAAAGATTTGAGCATCCTCGTATATCGTTCTGTCCTGTATTACTGTTTCGGTTCCGCGCTGGATGTCGAGCAATGAGTTGAGCCTTACATTAAGAAAATAGATCTGAAGGTTGAAACTCCAGCGTGGCATGTCCTCGTAAAAGTCAAAAAGATAGGGATTGTGGTCCACGTCTTCGAACTGCGGGATCCAGCGGTAGTGTTTGCTGAGCAATTCGGTAAGAGTGGTTTTGCCGGCGCCGATATTTCCCGCAACCGCGATATGTTTTGGTTTTTTGCTCTTTGCCATTATTCCATTTTAGCCCTGCTGGGAGGGGGGATTCGGTTTGCCGCGTTTGCGGAGTAGAATAAATATAATTCAAATCTGCATTGCCATTAATAATAATCGAGCCCCATGGACTTTTTTGTAAGGGTGAGCGTGGCTGCTGCACTTTCGCGCGCTTTCTCTGCGCCTTTCCGCATCACACTGTTAAGATAGTCCCTGTCTTCCAGCATGGCTGCGGATTTCTCACGGATGGGTGCTATGAAACGGATCATGTCGTCGGCGAGTTGATCTTTCAGATCACCATACCGGATTGTACACTTGTTGAAGTCGGTTTCGAATTTGTTCACGGTTTCCGGTGAGGATACCAGTTCCAGCAGCTGGAAAAGGTTTTCAATGGCCTCGGGCTTGACAGCATTTGGAGTAGCTGGAACGACATCAGTCTTGGCCTTTTTCAATTTCTTTCTGATGAGTTCATCATCATCGGACAGGTAGATAGTTGCATACTGATTTTGGCTCTTACTCATTTTGCCTGAGCCATCGAGGGCAGGCACCTTTATGAGTTTGTTTCCAAAATTAAAAGCCTTTGGTTCGGGGAATACCTCCCCATAACGATGATTGAAGCGATTTGCAAAGTTTCTTGACATTTCCAGGTGTTGCTCCTGGTCCTTGCCCACTGGAACGAGGTGCGCGCGGTGAAGCAGTATGTCGGCTGCCTGCAATACGGGGTAAGTAAGCAGCCCTGCGTTGATATTTTCAGGGTGCTGACGAACTTTATCTTTGAACGTGGCAGTTTTCTCGAGTTCACCTTTGTAGGCGAGCATGTTCAGAAAGAGATAAAGCTCCGCAGTTTCCGGCACATGACTCTGGCAATACAGTACCGAGCGGTCGGGGTCGAGTCCGGATGCGAGGTATTCGGCGATCACCCTGCGCACATTTGTTGAGAGATCGCTGGTATCGGGATGAGTGGTAAGTGAATGAAGGTCGGCCACCATGAAAAAGCACGAATAGGCATCCTGCAGCCGCACATAATTCTTTATTGCGCCGAAATAATTGCCGAGATGTAGCAAACCTGTGCTACGGATGCCGCTCATCACGATCTCGTTGTTCAGCTTATTTTCCATAAGGCCGCGAAGATAAGCAGCATCGGTAAATATGAGAGCAGACTGCATGAGAGAGGCCCTTCAGGCGATTCCGGGGTCCGTGAAACTGACTATCTTGCGGCATGCCGAGTTTGGAATTCGAACTTACCCATACCAGCGGAAAAGCGCGGGCGGGAAAGATGACCACTGATCATGGTGAGATACTGACGCCGATATTCATGCCGGTGGGAACAGCCGGGTCCGTAAAGGCTGTGACCCAGCAACAACTTGTCAATGATGTAAAAGCGCAAATTATTCTGGGTAATACCTATCACCTCTACCTCAGGCCATCCCTGCAGGTCATTGAAGCCGCAGGTGGCCTGCACCGCTTCAGCGGCTGGCACAAGCCCATACTCACAGACAGCGGCGGTTACCAGGTTTTTTCGCTGGCCGGCACAAGAAAAATTGCCGAGGACGGCGTCACCTTTCAATCCCACATCGACGGTTCCAGGCATTTGTTCACTCCCGAATCCGTGATTGACATACAAAGGAGTATCGGGGCCGACATTATTATGGCCTTCGACGAATGCACGCCGTATCCCTGTGACTTTGATTATGCCAGCAAGTCGATGGATCTTACGCACCGATGGCTGGATCGATGTTTTGCTCAGTTCAATCGCACTGAGCCAAAGTATGATTATGATCAGAACCTGTTTCCCATTGTTCAGGGCGGCACCTATCCGGATTTAAGAAAACAGTCGTGCGAAAAGATAGCGTCAATGGGTGCAACTGGAAACGCGATCGGCGGGTTGAGCGTGGGCGAACCGCAAGAGACGATGTACGAGCTTACCGCGCTTTGCTGTGATCACCTCCCAACGGACAAACCTCGATACCTCATGGGTGTCGGCACGCCCTGGAATATTCTTGAATGCATTGGGTTGGGCATTGACATGTTCGACTGCGTGATGCCAACCCGTAATGGCAGAAACGGCATGCTCTTCACCACTGCCGGTGTAATAAATATCGACAACAAGAAATGGGAGAAGGATTTTTCACCCGTGGATGAAGGGTTTGACAGCCCGGTAAGCAAATTTTACAGCAAGGCCTACCTGCGCCACCTGATGAGGTCAAAAGAACTGCTGGGACTGACTATCGCCAGCGTGCACAATCTCGCCTTCTATCTGCACCTGATAACTGAATCGAGAAAACACATCATCGCCGGAGATTTTCACACGTGGAAGAATAACCAGGTGGAAATTTTGAAAACAAGACTGTAGGCATGCCCTTATTTTTTCTGGGCAAAGAGCCAATCAAGCAACGTTGGTTCTTTGAATGCATTCTTCCAGCTGTCGTGACCTACTCCCGGGTATTCCGTGTAGGTAACCTTCGCACCCGCAGCTTTCAGGCTTTTGACCATTAATCTTGAACCTGATGTAGGAACGATTGGGTCGCTGCTACCATGAAAGATCCAGATCGGAAATTTATTTGCATAGCGTTTTACCTGCCCGGGATCTCCACCTCCGCAAATTGCTATCGCAGCGGCAAAAAACTTTGGCTTTCTCCAGAGCAGTTCAAATGTTCCCATGCCACCCATTGAAAGGCCGCCGAGATAAATCCTGGAGCTATCTACCTGTGCTGTTCGTGCGAAGGAGTCGATCAGTTTGGAAACAAGACCCAGGGAAGGATTGAAAGGTCGGTTCGAATGGTATACAAAGACGCCCAGGGAATCCTTCTTCGAATTATCCATGGACATATTTGCCCAGAAGTCGTCGTTTGCGCATTGCGGGAAGATCACAAACGCCGGAAATTTTGTTCGATTGGTGGAGTCGGAAAACAGTGTGCCCCCCCATTTTAACTGGGCCTCATTGTCAGTACCCCTTTCGCCCACCCCATGCAGAAACAATACAACAGGATATTTTTTGTTGACATCATAGCGGTCGGGGTACATCAACCGGTAGTTGAGGGTGTCACCATTGCTGATGAATTGAGAATATTTGAACAATGAACTATCCTGCGCCGCTCCGGAAAGAACAATTAACATGGTAATAATGGTCACTGGTACTCGCATAAAAGGAAGGTATATAGTTTTCAATTACTTTTGACCGTTACAGCCTATGCTCAAAATTATCGATTGGTACATAATCCGTAAAATGATTTCCACAACGGTTTTCATGGTGCTGATCATGTCTGCTATTGCGGGAGTGGTGGATTTCAGCGAGAAAGCCGATGATTTTGTTAAATCTGGAAAGTCTGCATACTATATCCTTACCAAATATTTTGCCGGCTTTATTCCTTTTATCATTTCGATGATATTTCCGCTGATGGTATTTATTGCGGTGATCATGTTTACTTCTAAAATGGCGGGAAGGTCAGAGATTGTGGCCATGCTTGCCGGCGGGATAAAATTTAACCGCATACTTCGTCCTTACCTGCTGGGTGCTTTATTCCTGGGTGGGATATTCTGGTATGCTACGCAGTACCTCATCCCGAAGGCCAATGTGCTAAGGGCGAATTTTCAGTCGACCTACATCGACAGCAAGAGTTCATACGAGGTGGGGCAATACCTGCTCAAGGGCACAAACTTTTACATCAGGGTGGATTCAAATACTTATGCCGGTCTGAGGAATTACGACACGACTACCAAGACGGCATATGGTGGATTTTTTATGAACAGGCTGAAAGGTTCGACGGTTATTTATAACCTGCGGGCGCAGTCGATGAAATGGGACACGGCAAAAAAGACCTGGAAACTCGACCGGGTTGTAGAAAGAACGATTGATGGAATGAATGAAAAGATAACCTCTACGCCAACCCGAACGATCAGTCTTCTTGTGAAACCCGATGAGATCCGGCCGGACAAATACCTTAAGGATAAAATGACCACTGGCGAACTGAATCGATTCATTGAGTTAGAACAATCCCGGGGTTCAGAGGGGTTGAATGATTACCGCGTAGAGCGATATCGAAGGGATGCCACACCTGTTTCTGTGGTCATTCTAACTCTGATGGGCGCGGTGATTGCTTCGAAGAAAACACGGGGGGGAAGCGGATTGCACATCGCCATGGGAATTATCCTGGCGGCGGTTTTTATAGTGATGGACAAGTTTTCATTGACCTTTTCAACCAAAGGAAATCTCCACCCCATGCTCGCTGCCTGGATGCCGAATATTATCTTCAGTGTTGTAGCCGTGTTTTTGTATCGGCGCGCGCCTAAATAAACATTTTTTAATTCTTTATATCAAAGTTTCAGGGGTCAATTGAGTAATTTTGAGTCTTTCAAATCATCTTACCAACACCCATCCATTTTATAAGCAGGGTTAAACAACAAAAAAATGGCGATTATCAAGGACAGGTTCAAGGAGAAAGCAGAGGCGGCAGCGGCAGAGATGAGGGAGCTTATAAAGGAGCACGGGAAGAAGGTAATTGGTGAGGTTCAGCTTTCCCAGGTCTACCAGGGAATGAGAGGCATCACCGGTCTCGTTACAGAAACCTCCCTGCTGGATTCCCAGGAAGGCATCCGCTTCCGCGGATATTCCATTCCTGAGTTGCAGGAAAAATTACCCAAGGCCAAGGGCGGCACTGAACCATTGCCGGAAGGCTTGTTCTATCTCATGCTTATTGGCGAACTGCCCACTGAAGAAGACGTGGCGCATGTGACCACTGTATGGCAGCGCCGGTCGCACGTGCCAAATCATGTCTTTGATGTGATCGACGCCCTTCCCATTGAGAGTCATCCCATGACCATGTTTGTCTCTGCCATACTCGCCCTGCAGACCGAAAGTAATTTTGCAAAGCGGTATGCCGAAGGGATGAACAAGAAAGACTATTGGGAATCTGCCTATGATGATTCAATGGATCTGATCGCCCGGTTGCCACGTGTCGCCGCCTATATCTATCGCAGAAAATACCGTAACAATCAGCATATTCATCCGAATGGACTTCTCGACTGGGCGGGTAACCTTGCGCACATGCTCGGATTCAGCAACAATGGCTTCCAGGAACTGATGCGTTTGTACATGACCATTCATGCTGATCATGAGGGTGGGAATGTATCGGCACATGCCACGCACCTCGTGGGATCGGCGCTGAGTGATCCTTATTATTGCCTGGCAGCGGGCATGGCGGGTCTTGCCGGTCCGCTTCACGGACTGGCCAACCAGGAAGTGATCAAATGGATCTTCGAGCTGAGGGAAGATTTGAAGAATGAATCCCCGACCAAAGAACAGATCGCTGAATATGTGGAAAAAACGCTGAGCGAGGGCAAGGTGGTACCTGGTTATGGTCATGCGGTGCTGAGGAAGACCGACCCACGATTCACCGCGCAGATGGAATTTGGCAAGAAACACATGCCCGATGATCCGCTGGTTCAGACTGTGTGGACAGTGTATGAGGTGGTGCCGCCAATACTTGAGTCGTTAGGAAAGGTGAAGAATCCATGGCCGAATGTTGATGCCCACAGTGGTGCGCTGCTGGTACATTACGGACTGAAGGAATATGAATTTTACACAGTCCTCTTCGGTGTAAGCAGGGCGCTGGGCGTTCTCTCCAGCCTGATCTGGGATCGTGCGCTGAGCCTACCCCTTGAACGACCCAAGTCTGTGACCACCGAACTGGTAAAAAGATGGCTGAAGGGCGAGGACGAGATATGGGGTGAATGATTATATTTGCAGCCCTTCCACCTTCGCTAAGGCTTCCACCTGCGCTGCATGCAGCTTCGGTGGACAAGGTCGGTGGACAAAGGCCTTCGCTAAAGCTTCCACCTGCGCTGCATGCAGCTTTGGTGGACGAGTCGGTGGAGCAGGGGAATTAGCTCAGTTGGCTAGAGCGCTTGCATGGCATGCAAGAGGTCACCGGTTCGACCCCGGTATTCTCCACACCAGACAGAATTATTAAAGTGAAATTGATTGTTTCGCTTTTTATTTCCTCAGGCTTCGTTATACATATCTGCAATTTAGGAGTGAACTTTAGGCATTCACGACTTTGGTTATGATTCCTTTTTTTTCGCATCAATCTCAATATTATGAACAGACGATCTTTTTTGGGTAATGCCGCTGCCGGAGTCGCAGGGTCCGGATTTCTGAGTTTGATCCCTGCAGAACTTCTTGCTATGGCGAAAAGGAAAGGCATTAATATGCCGATCGGCTTTCAGTCATATGTATTCCGCGACGTGATCGGTCAAAAACCAGAAGAGACAATGAAACGCCTGGCAAGCTACGGTTATCAAAATATAGAATGGTGTAGTCCAAAAGGATACCAGGGGCCTTTCGCTCCCCTCGCCAAACACTCCGGTAAAGAGCTAAAAAAAATTACCAATGATTCCGGACTCCAGACAACCAGTTGCCATTTCACATGGAAAGAGATTACCGACGATGCAAGCCTCGTTGAACGTATTGAATTCGCAAACCAATTAGGTTTGAAAAATATGGTCTGTTCTGGTGGACTTAGTGCTAAAACAGAAGATGAGGTAAAGAAACGCTGCGACCAGATGAACCATGTGGGTGACATGGTAAAGAAGGGCGGCATGATTGCGGGATATCATAACCATAACGGCGAGTTTGACGAAAAATTCAATGGCCGTCCGCAATATGATATTATGCTTGAACACCTGAACCCTTCATTAGTTAAAATGCAGTTCCAGGTAGCTGCAATTACTTCAGGTTATAAGGCTCAGGATTATTTCCGCAAATTCCCAGGCCGTTTTATTTCCGCGCACCTTCAGGATTATGATCCTTCAGATCATAAAAAGGAAGTAGTTATGGGTACTGGCATCGTTGACTGGAAAGATTTTTTCGAAGCCAGTAAGGTCGGTGGCCTGAAATATATTTTTGTTGAGATGGAATCTGACCCAACTGTTATGCAGGGATGCGCGAATTATATCAAGAATAGTTTTTAGACACATTTCTTAAAGCATATCCCCTTCAAGTACACAGAAACAGAAACAGGAACAGGATCAGAAAGAGGAAGAGTTTCCGCTTTCTTGGCGTCTACTATAGAACTTACCCGATTTTTTCAGGCGGAACAGCACCGGCCAGGGATTCATATTCTTTGCGCTAAGTTCAACGCGCTCGTCTTTCTGTTTCTCCCCCTTCTTCTTCCTCTTTCATTGTATTCCGGCCTTCGTAGGAAAGGCGTTAAAAAAAACCAGTCGCCGAAGCCGAGAGAAGAAAAACAGATGATCCCCCTGCCCGGACTTATTCTTTGCCCGTAAGTCCTACCTCAGCCCGGCTATATTCTTCAGTTGTGACTTGTTTTTCTTCAGGCACAGGCACTGGGTTTTTAGCCTTTACTACGACAGCCGCAGTTTTTTTTGCTTCCTTTTTTTTCCAAAAAAAAAGGAAGCAGGTATCACTCTTCTTCAGAGAAAAGCTACTATAGAACTTATCCGTTCTTTTCAAGCGAAACAGCACCGGCCACGGGCTCATTTACGCAGACAAGTCCGTCACCAGGCAAGATCCTGGGTTCTGTCACGCAGTCAGGATACTCAGAAAAAAAACTTACATTCAAATTAAAACCAATATGTCATCCGATATATCGCGCAGAAAATTCTTAGGAAGCGCATCGTTGGGCGTAGGTGCTCTTGGTGTGCCGAACCACTTCCCCGAACAAGAAAGTGAAAAAAAGGATATCCTTAAGTTACCACATGGTGTTACCGTCGGCACCATTTCAATCGCGGATATCACCGCACCCAATACCCAGGATATGATTCAGCAAGTGCTTGCTAGCATGGAAGACATGGCACGCTGTAAACCTGATATCATTTGTTTACCAGAAATCTTCGCTTTTGCTCACATAACTAATTTCAGGTATCAGCTTCAGGATGTGGCAGAGAAAGTTCCCGGCGCCGTTGTAACTCCGTTTCTGCATTTTGCCGCTAAACATAAGTGTTATGTAATTTGTCCCACTTACTCCCTGTCCGGAGGAAATACTTACATATCCGCCGTATTGATTGACAGACAAGGAAAAGTAGTTGGAGAATATCATAAAAACAGACCAGCCGCTGACGAAATGAAAATGGGCATCTCGCCGGGAAAAACTCCTCCCCCGGTATTTCAAACAGACTTTGGGAAAATAGGAATCCAAATATGCTTTGACATAAAATATGACGACGGCTGGAATCATCTAAAAGACAACGGAGCCCAAATTATTTTCTGGCCCTCGGCTTATAGTGCAGGACGCGAAATCAATAGCAGAGCCTGGCGTCACCAGGTATATGTCGTTACCAGCACTCAAAAAGATTCCAGTAAAATATGCGATGTGACCGGAGAAGTGATTTCGCAGACAGGCAGATGGCAAAGCTGGACATGCTCATCCATAAACCTCGAAAAGGTGTTTGTTTTGGCGTGGCCTGCCGTGAGTATGTTTCCCGATATTTTACGCAAATATGGTGATAGGATAAGACTCAATACTTTCAGCGAAGAAGAATGGGCAATTTTTGAAAGCCTCGACGAAAATCTAAAGATCGCTGATGTACTGAACGACTTTAAGATCAAAACGGCATATGATGCAATAAAAGAGCTGGCTGTTCTGCACGAGAAATGACTATAATTCGCACATCACTCCGTTGTCTCCCCTCCTTCGCTGCCTGGCGGCAGCTACGGCGGGCGAAGCGCTCTGATCCCTTTACTTTTTGTAATTTGGTTGTCGCTTTTGTATACCAGGTGGTCCTTCTGCAAGCGTCCAGAATCTATCTTGCCTGTGTTCGACGAATGCTTCACCTCAACGCATTGTTCTGATGAGAAAAACCTTCATCGTTCTTTCGTTAATTGTATTGATCACCGTTTCGGTTATTTACTTCAAGTCCGGACAGCCCGCCATGCCCGCCGAGGTGGCCGAGGCCTACGCCTCCATCAATGAGTCACCCGATTACAACATTGATGTCAAACCTATTCTGTCCGACAAATGCTTTGCCTGCCATGGGCCCGATAAGGCCAAACAGAAGGCCGGGCTGAGACTTGACCAACAAAAATCAGCTTATGCGGAGCTACCTGAAGACAAAGGCAAGGTAGCCATCGACCCGGGCAATCTCGACAACAGCGAACTCTTTCACCGCATCATTTCCATCGACCCAAAATACATTATGCCCACACCAAAGTCGCATCTCAGCCTAAACGCGAAAGAGAAAGCCGTGTTGCTGCGGTGGATCAGCGATGGCGCTCAATACAAAACGCATTGGGCATTCGTTCCTCCCGGGAAACCGGCTGTTCCGGCACTGAAGAATAATGACTTTACGGCACGTAATCCAATCGATCATTTCGTACTGAACAAACTCCTGGCTAAAAACCTCAATCCTTCTGCCGAAGCCTCAAAAGAATTGCTCCTGCGCCGCCTCTTTCTTGACCTTACGGGTCTGCCTCCAACTATTTCGCAGATCGACAGTTTCCTGAACGACAATTCTGCCCAGGCTTACGAAAAACAGGTCAACAAACTGCTTGCCTCGCCTCATTTCGGAGAAAGGATGGCAGTCGACTGGCTGGATGCCGCGCGTTTTGCCGATTCACACGGCTATACCGTTGACCGTATCCGCGATATGTCACCCTACCGCGACTGGGTGATAAAAGCATTCAACCAAAACATGCCTTATGACCACTTTCTCCAATGGCAACTGGCAGGAGACCTGATGCCAAACCCCTCTCGTGAAATGCTTATCGCCACTGCGTTCAACAGAAACCACCAGCAAAACATGGAAGGCGGTATCATAGAGGAGGAATACCAGTCGGAATATGTAGTTGACCGAACCAATACTTTTGGCGATGCGGTGATCGGTCTGTCTGTAGGATGCGCAAAGTGCCACGATCATAAATATGATCCTATCACCCAAAAAAATTATTATGAACTGTACAGCTTCTTCAACAATGTGAAAGAAGCCGGACAGATCTCCTTCGATGACGCCATGCCCTCACCGACGCTTCTGCTGCCTGATGCGCAGAAAGAAAAAATTCTTGGAATGATCAATGATCAGATCATTGTTCAGGAAGAAAAAATAAAGGCTGAAAGCGAATCAGCAGACAATCAGGTTCGGCAAATGGATGACTTCGCGCGGATACCGCAAATTGCTATCCGCAAAAATTCCCGAGGATGGATTAATAGCGAAGTTTAGCTTCGACAGGGGCAACCTTCAGGCCGATAACAACCACCGGCTACGGGGTGCGATGATCCGCGAATCCGGTTCACCCGCGGGTGTTCCTGATCTCATAAACAACCATGGTGGCAGAGCGATCAGACTGAATGGTGACGACTGGCTCGATCTCGGGTCGACCGGCATATTCAAAAGGTCCGAACCATTTAGTGTAGGCATTTCCGTTAATATTCCTTCAGAACTGACGAACGGAGTCATCCTCCACAAATGCGTGGCAGAAAGATTATACAATTTCAGGGGATATTACCTCGCCATCAGGAACGGCAAGGCAGAACTGGGCATGGCACATGTGGCACCGTCCAATGCCATCACCAAAACTTCGCCCAATGAAATTCCGAGAAACAAATGGATACATTTCACAATCACGTATGACGGATCGTCCAGTGCCTCCGGGCTTCGACTTTATCTGAATGGCAACGAATTGCCAATGGAAACCGTCATGGATCAACTCACCAAGGAGATCACCTTCGCCGACCCCTCGCAAATCGTCGGAGGGAAACAGCCTGGACTGCAGATCGGCGGTTGGTGGCGGGGAGCTGGTTTGAAAAATGGTCTCGCCGACGACATCACGGTGTACAACAGAATGATCAGCCCGCTGGAGGTTGCCGTTCTCTCCGGTAAAACCACCTGGGCTGAAGCGATCCAAAAGCCGAACACCGATCCGGCGCAAAAGGAGGACCTAAGGACATATTATTTCTCCGCTATTGATCCCGTGGTTCACTCTGAACAACTTGAGTTAACAGGCCTGCGCAAAAAACTTTCCGATTCTGCAGAGAATATCGATGAGTTGATGATCATGCAGGAGATGCCTGTGCCAAAACCTACCTACCTGTTAAAAAGAGGCAACTACGACATGCCGGGACCACGAGTATATCCTGGCACTCCCGCAGGTGTACTCTCCTTTCCGAAGGACCTTCCAAGAAACAGGTATGGGCTCGCCCTGTGGGCCATCAACAGAAAAAATCCGTTGACCGCGAGGGTGGCGGTGAACCGTGTCTGGCAAGGCATTTTTGGCACCGGGCTGGTCAAAACCGCGGAAGACTTTGGCAACCAGGGGGAGATGCCCAGTAACCCGGAATTAATGGATTGGCTGGCGGTAAGTTTTATGGAGTCGGGATGGAATCTTAAAAAGCTGGTGAAGATGATGGTCATGTCCGCAACTTATCGTCAGGATTCAAAAGCCAGTCTCCAGGCCATGGAAAAGGATCCGGAAAACAGATTGCTTTCGCATGGCCCATCCTATCGCCTGACCGCAGAAATGATCAGGGACAACGCCTTGATGGCGAGCGGACTGATCAACCTGCAAACAGGAGGCAGAAGTGTAAAGCCATATCAGCCGCCTGGCCTATGGGAAATCAACAACACATCCTACACACCCGATACTGGAATTGCGGTTTACCGGCGCAGCCTCTATGTGATTGTAAAACGTTCGGTGCCAAACCCCACCCTGTCCACATTTGATGCCTCCTCGCGGAGCTATTGCATTATGAGAAGACAGAATACAAACACGCCACTGCAGGCACTCGTTACCCTTAATGATCCAACCTTCGTGGAAGCGTCAAAAGTGATGGGCGAACAAATGGCACGCGATCAGGACATCACAAACGCCATTGTGGAAGCGTACAGAAAACTCACGGGCCTAAAACCACCACAAAAGGAGATTGACCTGTTAACGGCTCTTTTTCAAAATGAGCTGAAAAAATTCAACGCCCATCCTGGCAAACGAAAAGGATGGCTGGATACCGGACAATACCATGTCGATAAGCGCCTGGATCCCGCGGTGGTCGCCGCTAACGCGGTGGTGGCAAACACCATTATGAATTCCGACGCTTCATTAACCAAACGATAGACCATGTGCGACCATCATAATCATCAAGAAGATTTCAGACTACACAGGCCTGAACTCTCTGTTCTGAACAAACAGCTCGACAGAAGGCAGTTTCTGACGAAGACTTCCATGGGTATCGGAGCCCTCGCTCTGGGTTCGATCTTTGGGGACAAGCTTTTTGGTGACGTGCCCCGTCATGCCGCCGCAACGGCAGACCTTAGCGCCCAACAGAAGATGCTGCAGGCGCTCCCGCACTTCGCACCCAAAGCCAAGCGCATCGTATATCTCTTCATGAGCGGAGGCCCTTCACAGTTTGAGACTTTTGATTACAAACCGAAACTCGTGAGCCTTGCAGGGCAGAACCTTCCGGATTCAGTGAGGAAAGGACAAAGACTTACCGGCATGAGCGCCAATCAGAGCATACTGCCGATGGTGCCATCATTTTCCCGGTTCAAACAATATGGCAAGTCAGAAACCTGGGTGAGCGACCTCATGCCAAATACCGCCAAGATGGTAGACGACCTCTGTATCGTTAAATCACTGTTCTCTGAACAAATCAATCATGATCCGGCCATTACTTTTTTCCAAACGGGTAATCAACTGCCCGGCAGACCTTCCATTGGATCCTGGATAAGTTATGGCCTTGGTTCCGATAACCATAATCTGCCAACATTCATTGTGCTGGTATCCAAAAACGGTCGCAAGGATCAGCCGCTCTATGCACGGCTCTGGGGCAATGGTTTTCTTCCTTCAGAGCACCAGGGCGTGCAGTTCAGAGCGGGCAAGGACCCTGTACTCTATCTTAATAATCCGGAGGGATATGATGGAGAAGACCGCAACGAAATGCTTAACTATCTGTCAAAGCTGAACAAATTGCAGAACGATACCTATGGCGACCCCGAGGTGGAGGCCCGTATTGCTCAGTATGAAATGGCATACAGGATGCAGACTTCGGTGCCGGAAGTGATGAGCATCGCCGATGAGCCCAACGATGTTTTCGAAATGTACGGCCCTGACAGCCGTGATCCGGGCACTTATGCCGCCAATTGCCTTCTCGCGCGCAAACTCCTTGAAAAAGATGTGAAATTTGTACAGCTCTATCACCAGGGCTGGGACCATCACGGCAGCCTGCCTTCCGGTATGATCGAGCAGTGCAGGGCCACAGACCAGCCGACGGCCGCACTGGTAACGGATCTCAAAAGACGCGGCCTGCTGGAAGACACCCTGGTAGTGTGGGGAGGAGAATTCGGGCGCACCGTATATTCACAAGGCAAACTGACGCCCACTGACTATGGACGTGATCACCATCCCAGGTGCTTCACGATGTGGATGGCAGGTGCAGGGGTGAAAGCAGGCATGACTTACGGCGAAACAGATGATTTTAGTTATAATATTGTAAAGGATCCGGTGCATGTGCACGACTTTCAGGCAACTTTGCTACACCTCATGGGCATAGATCATGAACGCCTCACCTATAAACTCCAGGGGAGAAGGTTTCGGCTGACGGATGTGGAAGGAAAAGTTGTTAGAGAAATTCTGAGCTGATAAATAAATTCAAAATGACTTCCAGAAGAAATTTTATTGTAAACACTGGCCTGGCATCTGCAGCAGTTGCCGCCACCCCCATTAAAAGTTTTGCCATTATGAAAAAAAACAGACAACCAGAAGATCAACTGATAGGACAAGGAGGATTCACCTACAAGGTCGACAAGAACTGGGCAAAGATCAGCGCAAACTCAAACCCCCTGCTGGATTGCCATGAAATGGTGCAGGACAGCAAAGGGAGGTTGATCATGTTGGGTGACAACACACAAAATAACATCCTGATCTTTGACAAATCCGGCCGGTTGCTTGATTACTGGGGATCCGCCTGGCCCGGCGGTCACGGTTTGTCGATAAGCAAGGAAGGTGGTGAAGATTTTTTACTCATCACCGACTGCGGTTATTACCAGAATAAGACCGGTGGATGGGATGCTCAGGCCGGGCAGGTGGTAAAGACCACCCTGGATGGAAAATTACTTTTTGCCATCGGCCATCCCCGGACCATCGGAATTTATAAGGACGATGAGAAATTCCAGCCTACTGAAACTGCAGTTGCGCCAAATGGCGATATCTACGTTGCAGATGGTTATGGATCCGATTATATCATACAATACAACAGCAAAGGTGAATATATCCGGCATTTTGGCGGACACCACAATGCAAACAAGGAGCATAATCTATTAAATGCACATGGCGTAGCCATCGACACCCGTGATCCTGGCGGGGCAAAACTGGTCTGTACATCGAGGGAAGAAAATTGCTTTAAAGTTTTCACCCTCGACGGAAAATTTGTAAAGCGCATAGACATGCCTGGTATGTATGTCTGCCGCGCAGTTGTACATGACAAGAATGTCTATGCCGGAGTCTGCTGGTCAAAGGATGCGAACGGGAAGAAATTCGATTCGTCCGGCTTTGTAACCATACTCGATAAAGACAACAAAAACGTCTCTAACCCCGGCGGAACAGCCCCGGTGTATAAAAATGGATCATTGCAACCCGTGTTGCAGGCCGAATCACCCGTTTTCCAGCACGGCCATGATGTTTGCGTGGACGACGAGCACAATTTATATGTGTGCCAGTGGAACGCGAACAAAACGCCACCGGTGAAATTGACCCGGGCATGACCCTGCTTGATATATTTACTTTTTCAGGTCGTCTTCATCCGCTTGTTGTTCATCTTCCTATTGGTTTTATTCTACTGGCTACAGTCTTCGACCTGCTGGGCTATTCAAAAAAATATTCGCATCTCACACAGGCGGTGTCGATCACTCTTTTCTTCGGCTTTGTTGCGGCGGTTCTGGCATGCACCTTCGGATACATACTTTCCCTGTCGGGTGATTATGAAAAGAAGACGCTCTCAAATCACCAGCTTTCGGGAATATTGCTGGCTGTTATCGCAGGTCTTTTGTTTTACAGTACAACACCTGGTGGCGATAAGGTATTGCGAATCCCCCGCAAGTTATTTTCTATGCTGATGGTGATGGTGATAGGTCTCGTAAGCTATGCGGGCCACCAGGGTGCCAGCCTTACTCACGGCAATGACTACCTGACATTGCAGACCCTGCTGAAGGAAGAGCGTAAGAAGCCGGACAGTGTGGAGCACGCGATGATCTATGAAGACGTGGTGCATCCCATACTTGAAAAGAAATGCGCTCCGTGCCACCGGGACGGAAAGATGAAGGGTAACCTGTCTGTTGAGACGCTGAAGGGCTTGCTGAAAGGAGGGAAGGCGGGACCTGCGGTGGTGCCGGGCAAACCAGAAGAGGGTGAACTCTACAAACGGGTTACCCTGGATCCAGATCACGAGGATTATATGCCGGCTGATGGTAAACCTCCGTTAACAAAGAATGAGGTTGCCCTGATCCGTTGGTGGATCGCAAAAGCCGGGGCAACGGAAGGCAAACTCGTCACACAAATTCGTCAATCAGATAGCATTAAACCCGCGGTAGCCCGATATCTTGGCCTTGGCGGACCGTTTGATGAGGAGGACAACAGGGACCTCATACAACCCGTCAACCCGGATATCCCGCTAACAGTGAAGGTTGAACTGATAGATTCGCTGAAGAGAAAAGGACTTTTAGTAAGATTGATGCAGCTGAAGCCGGTAATGCTGGATGTGACGCTGCCCTCTGGAAGCGGGGTGAAGGCAGAGATGATAAAAAATGAATTAGTTAAGGTTGAGAGGAATATCGTTTGGTTGAATCTTTCGGGCAATAATTTTAATGAAAGGGACCTGGATTTTCTTGCTGCCATGCAAAACCTGGAAAAGCTGCGGATAGAGAATAATCCTGTAGGAGCTGATGTATGCCGATACCTGGTTGGCTTGAAACATCTTGAATCAGTTAACCTGAACAACACTAAAGTGAATAAAGAAGATATATCGGTTCTGAAAAAAAATCCGGCTATCAAAAGGGTCTATGTGTGGAAGGGCAAGTCTTGATTGTTTCTAATTCCCTAATTGCTTCACGGCCAGGTAGGCCATTAGCCCCGTACTGTGTATCAGCGCGTCTTCATCGATATTGAAACCCGGCGTATGCAGTGACGAGCTTATTCCTTTCTTTTCATTGCCCACACCCAGCAGGTAAAAACAAGACGGTGCCTGCTGACCATAGTAGGCAAAGTCTTCTGCCGCCATCCACAAAGGCGCTTCGAGCACATTTTCTTCACCGAGATATTCGACTGCATGCTTTTGGACAAGCCCGGTCAGGGCTTCGTCATTTATCAATGCAGGATAACCCTGGTTTATGATAAATGTGCATTTTCCGCCCATAGCTTCGGCAATGCCCTCGGCCATTTTTTTCATCCGCGCATGCGCTTCATTGCGCCAGGAAAGATCCATGGTCCGGAATGTGCCTTCCATATAAACATTGTCGGGAACAACATTGATCGCGCCATTGGCCAGCACCTTTCCAAATGACAATACCGTGGGCATCGAAGGATTGGCCATCCTGCTCACTACCTGCTGGAGCGCAGTGATGAGGTGTGCAGCTATCAGCACAGGATCGACATTCTGATGAGGCTGCGCCCCATGGCCGCCTTTCCCATGGACCGTAACAATCAGCTCATCCATCGAGGCCATATGCCTTCCCTGACGCAAGGCAATTTTACCTGTTGGTATCGAAGGCATGGCATGCTGTCCGATCACTGCCCCGGGGACAGGATGTTTCAAAACCCCCTCTTTGATCATGAGACTCGCTCCACCAGGTAATTTTTCTTCAGCTGGTTGAAATATGCATTTGACCGTGCCCCCGAATGCAGACTTCAGCGATTCCAGAATACTTACCGTACCCAATAATGAAGAGGTATGGGCATCATGGCCGCAGGCGTGCATGACGCCGGGATGCTGGGATTTGTATGGAACTTCGTTGGCCTCGGTGATCGGAAGGGCGTCGATGTCTGCGCGCAGTGCAACGACTTCTCCCGAACGTCGGGAACCATGTATTAATGCGAGTATGCCGGTATTGGCCATACGTTTCCAGGGTACTCCCATCTCGTCGAGGCGGGACTCCACATAAGCCACCGTATTGTGTTCCTGGAAAGAGAGCTCAGGATTGGCATGCAGGTGCCGTCGGTCGGAAATAACCTGGCCTACAATCCCCTTTGCCATTTCTTTGATCTTCTGTAGGAGCATCTCCTTGAAAGTTACCAAGCTTTCACTGCAAAAAGCCAATGGGCTTTTTCTTTTTTGTAAGTTGTTTAAAAATCAACATGAAATACTGGTTGCTTGCCGCAGGTATCCTTGGCCAGATCGCTGTTTATGCCCAGGATCGGGAAACCTATCCCATCGACTCAGCCTCTGTAGAGCATCCTGGCATACCCAAGGGTGAACTGTTGAAATTCACCTTCAGTAAATCAACTATTTACCCTGGCACTACCCGCGACTATTGGATCTACATACCAGCACAGTATAATCCTTCCAAACCCGCCTGCGTTTATGTAAACCAGGATGGTGTCGGATGGAAGGCACCAACCGTTTTTGACAACCTGATCCATAAAAAATTGATGCCGGTGACCATCGGCGTTTTCGTGATGCATGGCAGAGTTAAATCTCCGGACTCGGCAAATGCGCTCGACCGCTTCAACAGAAGTTATGAATACGATGGCCTGGGCGACGACTATGCAAAATTCCTCCTCGGGGAATTATTGCCGGACGTCGAGAAACACAAAGCCACTGATGGCCGGCCGCTGCGTTTGTCGAAAGATGGCAACGACCGCGCCATTGGCGGGGCAAGCAGTGGCGCCGTCTGCGCCTTCACCGCTGCATGGGAACATCCCGAAGCTTTTTCCAGAGTATTCAGCGCCATTGGCACCTATGTGGGGCTAAGAGGCGCAGATAGATATCCTACACTTATCAGGAAAACAGAACCAAAACCGATCCGTATTTATCTCCAGGACGGCACATCAGACCTGAACATTTATGGGGGTGACTGGTGGAAGGCAAATGAAACCATGGAAAGGGCACTAACCTTCTCGGGGTATGAAGTAAACCACAATTGGGGTGAAGGTGGTCATAACGGGCAACACGGCACTGCTTTATTCCCGGAGGCAATGCGCTGGCTTTGGAAAGATTGGCCGAACCCTGTGAACGCGGGAAAATCCGCAAACAAAATGATCCAACAGCTGCTTCCCGAAAACCTCAGTTGGGAGAAATCCAACGAATCCGCAAATCCCATGTCGACGAAAGGATTTACACTTAACAACGGTAAAGCATATACGATAAGTGATCTCCACAAAACAGGCCTCACCGGAATCTGTGCTTCTCCCGATCAAACCCAGGCATATTCCATCGACAGTAATAGTCACTGGGTGTGGATACATTCCCTTACACCCGATGGAGGGATTAGCAATAGCCAACGTTTCGGATGGCTGCATACAAACGATGATAATAACCGGGCGGAAGCCGAAGGTATTGCCTGTGATACTGCAGGAAATATTTACGTTGCAACAAATCTCGGTGTGCAGATCCTTGATCAGTTGGGAAGAGTAAATGCCATCCTGCCTGTACCTGATGGCAAAGCCGAAAATCTTTGGTTCGCAGGCCCCGGCAAAAATATTCTCTACATTCTTTGCAGCTCGGGCGTTTACATGCGAAGACTCAACACAAAGCTGGCTGTTGCGTCTGCACCACCAGTGCGCCCAGCGTCACCACATCTCTGATAAAATTATTCAAATCTCCGTGATCTCGTTTTTTTGACGTCTTATGTTTACCTTGTTAGAAAGATTGCTGCCGATGTACAGGATTATGTTTTTTATTTTGGGATCTGTTAATTGTATTTCCCTTTCCGTTTTTTCTCAGGAAAGTAAAGGCTGGACTCCTCTTTTTAATGGTAAGGATCTTAAGGGCTGGAAGACCGCGGGGGGCTCCGCCCTGTTCTCCGTCACCGATCAAACGATTGTAGGAACTACCGTCCCAAACACGGGAAATACTTTTCTTGTAACTGAAAAACAATATGGGGATTTCGTGCTTGAACTCGAAGTGATGATCGAAGACACCGCAGGCAATGCCGGCGTGCAAACGAGGAGTCATATCGACCCCAAAGGAAATAAAGGCAAGGGGAAGGTTTATGGCAGACAGGCGGAAGTGGATCCATCATCCCGCAAATGGAGCGGTGGAATTTATGACGAAGGAAGAAGAGACTGGCTATATCCACTCGACCTCAACACCAGAGCCCAGGATGCCTTTCATAATGGTGAGTACAACAAGATGACCATCGAATGCATTGGCAATGAAATGAAAACCTGGATCAATGGAAAGGCCTGCGCCTATGTAGTCGACACCATTGACCGCAGTGGATTCATTGCCCTGCAGGTGCATGGGATCAGCAGTCCTTCCAATGCGGGTAAAAAAGTTTTTTACAAAAACATCAGAGTTAAAACGAAGAACCTGACTCCCCTTCCTTTCGACAGCAATATTTACGTGGCCAACTTCAGACCTAACGAACTCACATCCTACGAGAGAAAAGATGGATGGCGCCTACTTTTTGATGGCCATTCAGGCGAGGGATGGGTTTCCGCAAAAGACACACAGTCTTTTCCTACCAGGGGTTGGAAGATAGCCGACGGCACATTCTCCGTTGAACCGTCCTCCGGAAAGGAGAGTGCCAACGGAGGAGATATCATCACAAAAGAATTATTCAGTGTGTTTGATCTCTCATTTGAATTCAAACTCACACCCGGGGCGAACAGTGGTGTAAAATATTTTGTGACCGCGCAGGAGAAGAATGAGGGATCCGCAATCGGGCTTGAATACCAGGTCCTCGACGATTCACTTCATCCCGACGCCAAACTCGGCATCAATGGCAACCGCACACTTGCCTCGCTCTACGACCTGATCAGGGCGGAGAAACAGAAGCGTTTTCTCCGGCCGATCGGAGCATGGAATTTCGGCAGGGTGATCGTTTATCCGGATAACAGGGTGGAGCACTATCTTAATGGTGTCAAGGTGTTGGAATACCACCGGGGTTCACCGGAGTACAGGAAACTGGTTGCCGGGAGCAAGTATAAGATCTGGCCGAATTTCGGAGAGACGCCTGCGGGCCACCTGCTCCTGCAGGACCATGGCAACCAGGTCAGTTTTCGGAGCATCAAGATCAGGACAAATTCTTAAAATAAATTCATATGACTAAAACCAGAAGAAAATTTCTGAGAGATAGTGCTATGGCAGGAGCAGGCGCGATGATTTCGTCCTCAGCCATGTCGGCCACCAGTTACCGGAGGATCATTGGGGCCAATGACCGCGTACGCATCGGTATTGTTGGATTCTCCGACCGCCACAAGGACGCGCATATTCCCAGTTTCATGCAGCATTACAAAGAATTGAATTTCGATGTGGTCGCCGTATCGGACATCTGGAAACTCAGGAGAGAAGAGGGGGCCGACACATGGAAAAAACACATGGGTCACGAGATCACTGCCTGCAGGAATAATGAAGAATTGTACGACAAGAAACTTGCCGATGCGGTATTCATCAGCACTGCGGATTTTCAGCACGCGCTGCATACGATTGAAGCCGTAAAAGCGGGTTGTGACGCTTACGTTGAAAAGCCTTTTGCAGAAACCATGGAGGATAACAGGGCGGCCCTGAAAGCGGTGAATGATTCGGGCAAGATCGTGCAGATCGGGTCTCAGCGAAGAAGCGGAGCCAATTATGCTGCTGCAGAAGAATATATTAAATCGGGAAAGTTCGGACCGGTAACCATGGTAGAACTGGTCTGGAATGTTAACCAGCCGGGTCGCTGGCGCAGGCCCGCACTGATTCCCCTGTTGAAACAGGAAGATACCGACTGGAAAAGGTTTCTGCTTAACAGGCCTTTTGAGGAATTCGACCCAAGGAAATATCTGGAATACAGGTTGTTCTGGCCTTACTCATCTGGCATGCCGGGACAGTGGATGAGCCACCAGATCGACACAGTACATTGGTTCACAGGTCTTCACCATCCGCGCAATGTGGTGGCCAACGGTGGGATCTATGCCTGGAAAGATGGCCGCAGGAACTGGGATACCACCACGGCCGTTTTCGATTATGGACCTGCTGATAAACCCGGAGATGGATTCCAGGTAACCTTCACCTCAAGAATGCATAATGGCGAAGAAAATCCATCGGAGATCTATTATAGCAACGGTGGAGAATTGAACCTGGTGACCAACAAAATCTCCCCGGAAGGGGGCCTCAGCGCCCGGGCCGCAAAAGCCATGAATATGCAACCCAATCTTCTGCCGGCCATGGAGCTCAAGTCCGCCGCCAAAGTCGTCGCCTCGGCCAATACCGGAGGAGACCAGCTTACCTCATCGCACGTAAGAAATTGGATGGAATGCGTCAGGAGCCGTAAGAAGCCGAACGCTCCGGTGGAAGCTGGATACAATCATTCGATAGCTAATATCATGACCAATGCGGCGGTTCGAACAGGTGCAAAGGCCACTTTTGATGAAAAAAACCAGGAGGTAATGGCGGGGGGTAAGGTGTTCAAATATTAAAATTTTTCATTTTCTGTTACTTTTTGTCTGCAGATAGCGATTGAAAGATTAAATAATGCTTTCTTTGGCCAAAACGGGCAAATACCGCAATTTGGGGAGGCACGCTGCTTGCGAAACCTAGGTTTTATGCTTAAGTTTATCGTCCTTAAACGGTAAAAGCCTTTTGAATTTAAATGCAACGATTCATAAAGCTGCGCGCGGATAATCCGTCGCAGGCTGCCATATCGCCCTTAGCCAGTCTTAAAAATCAGGGGAAAAACCTGGTCTTTTCGATTGTGATGTTTCTGATCACTTATTTTTTAGTGATGGCGATGGCATTGGGTCTTGCATTTGTGTTTGGCTACCTGGGGTTTCAGTTCCTCAAAAACGATCCCGGTCTGATTTCGCTCTTCTGTGGTGGAGGGATGATTTTCATCGGCGCTTCCATCATGTATTTCCTTTTCAAGTTCATCTTCTCAGTAACGAAAGATGAAAATCCGATGCGCATGGAAATCCGCGAATCTGATCATCCCCAGTTGTTTACGTTCCTGAAAGAACTGACCGCTGAAACACAAACACAGTTTCCCAAAAAAATATTTCTTTCAGCAGATGTCAACGCCCGGGTTTTTTATGATTCCAGTTTTTGGAGTATGTTCTTCCCGGTGCGCAAAAACCTGGAAATAGGCATGGGTCTGGTGAACTGCATAAACCGGAGTGAGTTCAGAGCAATTATGGCTCATGAATTTGCTCACTTTAGTCAGGGTACTATGAAGCTCGGCACATTTACTTATAATGTTAACCGTGTGATGAATGACCTTCTTTATAATAATACAGATTATGAGGAGTTTCTAAAAGGGTGGGGCAAGATGCATGGTGTGCTGGCCATCTGCGCAGGCGTTACCGTCCGCATCTCCAGGATGATCCAGTGGGCCCTGAGAAATGTCCATCACCTTATCAATAAAAATTACCTGGCGCTGAGCCGTCAAATGGAATTTGAAGCCGACCGCATTGCGGCCGGGGTAGCAGGCAGCAACAATCTGATCAATGCACTGGCTCGCGTGCGAATTGCCACAGATTGTTACAATGAAGCCATCCTTCATATCGCGGATTTTGCCAGGACGCATAAAGCAACCAGGAATATCTTCAGCAATCAGTTCTCAGTGCTTCGGTTCATGGGTAACCAGTACCAACTTCCCATCATTGATGGACTACCCGATGTGTCTTACAATTTTTTCCAGTCAGTTACTAGTTCTAGAGTACAATACGACGATCAGCATTCAAGCCATCCTTCCATCAAGGAAAGAAAGGAAAAACTCGACAGCAATATTCGCAACCAGCCAACAGACACCAAAAGTGCCTGGAGCCTTTTCAGGAATGTGTCTCAACTGCAGGAGTCGATGACTGCTATTCTCTACCAGACGAAATATGACGACGAAGTGAACGAGATGTTCGATCAGCATTATTATGAAAAATGGCTGAGAGAAAAAAAGGAAAAAAACAACCTGCCCTCTCTCTACAAAGGATTCTACGACAATCGGCTGATGAGCCTGGCAAGCGATCAGATCGATCATCCCGAACGCATCATCATCTCACGCAGTTTTAAAGAACTATTTAATGAAGATCATGCGCGGATCCAGAAAGTCATTTTAGCCAATGAATCGGACCTGAAGAAATTATTAGGGATCAAACAGGGTCTTATCGAAGCGGCTCATTTCCGTTTCGATGGTAAAACTTATAAGCACGCTGACCTGCCGAGGATTATCGTTCAGCTGCAAAATGAAACGGCCGACCTACTCCGGCATCAGCGATCACTGGACATGGAAGCCTACGCATTCTTTTATTTCAATTCATCCAACAAAGAAAAGCTGAAGACGGACTACGTCAATTACCACAATACTTCTGAAAGATTTGCTGGTTATCTCGGACATTTCTGGGAGGCCATGGAAATCATTAACAGGTTTTCTGCCGGCATCGCCGTTCAACAGGCCATTGAGGAAGCAGACAGGCTGATGCGCATGGACCAGAAGGTATTGAAACCGATATTCAAAAACCTGGTCGATGAGGCCCTGATCACTGACACAACAGGCGGCAACCTGCTCAGCCGGATCGAATGCTTCAGCGACAAACAATATCAATACTTTTTTGACGAATCATTTCTTCATCACGAGGTTTCCGAACTACATATTCTGCTTCTTAATATCGCAAGCGAATTGAACCGCCATAAGTATGCTCTCCACCACCAACTGGTTAATAACCAGCTCAAGGGGCTCCAAAATTTCACGGGGATCTATATCGGACAATAATCTGCTGCTCACCCCGCATGGCAGTTAGATATTTGTTAAGAATGCCACTATAATTAGTCTTTAGGTATAGAAAGAACCAATTTTGTACACTTGTCTGCCAGGTGTCAAAATACTCGCATTATGAACAAAATCTACTTACTGATCACAGCTCTTTTTCTGGGTTCTCAGGTCTATTCACAGGAGTCTCCCGTAGCATGGACTTTCGATGCAGTGAAACTGGGTGAAGGAAAATACGAAGTTAAACTGGTCGCGAACATCAAGAACTCCTGGCACATTTATTCATCCACTACTCCCGAAGGCGGGCCCATTCCCACGAGTATAAGCTTTACAAAGAATCCGCTGACGGAACTAAACGGAAAGTTCAAGGAAGTGGGCAAGCTGGAAAGACACTACGAAAAGGTCTTTGGTCTCGACACTCATTTTTATAACGGGAAGGTTGAATTTGTGCAGGCAGTCAACCTCAAAGGGAAGGGAAAGACCAATCTCACCGGCACCGTGGAATACATGGCTTGTACTGATAAGGAATGCCTGCCGCCAAAAGAAGTCCCTTTTACTATCGCGCTGAAGTAACCGCCGAATTTACCCCATTCCATACACCCACTGAAGGTATCGACCCTGCAGCCTGTTGAAATAATAAAGGCTGATGGGTATCAGCAGGCAGATCCAGGTTAAGATGGCAGCTGAGGGATGGTAAATCAATAATCCCATCAGAATGATCACTACTCTTGAATATTCAAGATAAAATACCCATTTGGCCTGCTCGAGAATCGCTCCGCAATTGATCAGGGTGGCGAGAATAAAGAGTGTGAAAAGGGTCTGCATCTGCCAGTTGAGGCGATGCTCAAAGAGTATAAAGAAAAAAAGAATGAACAGGGTGGTCACCACCTGCCAGACTACATAACGGTTAAGCTCATTGCCTGCAGAAGACTGATTGTTAAATATGTTGAACCTGCGTTCAAGTCCATCCCTGATACGAGGGTCGATATTGTCGGGTCTTCCAAAGATCACCCTTAACTTATTTCTCAGTCCTTTCTCGCGCTTTGCAGCAACAACTAACTCAAGTATGTAATGAAAATGCTGCCAGAGAAAACTATGACTCTTCAGCGGTTTCGTAAGTCCAAAAACCACTTCTTCCTCTTCTTTCTGAAAGGTTCCGAAGAGTTTATCCCAGATGATCAGGACATCGCCATAGTTCTTATCCAGGTATTTCGGATTGGAGCCGTGATGCACACGGTGATGCGATGGAGTTACCAGGATATATTCCAGCACCCCGAGTTTGCCGATCAGGCGGGTGTGGATGAAGAACGGGTAAAGGCCATGAACCAGTAGCACACTCACGATCATTTCGGCCGGGAAACCTACGATGGGGAGGATGGCCCAGAAGCCGGTACGTACAATCGCCTGAAATACAGTGATTCGCGCGGAAACGGTGTAGTTGAAATCCTCGCTCTGGTGGTGCACAATGTGAGCAGCCCAGAAGATGTTGATCTCATGCGCGCAGCGGTGATACCAGTACCAGGTGAAGTCCGTGCAGATCAGCAAAGCCACCCACAACATCAGAGAAGGCTTAATATCCAGGATTCCGAAATGTTTGTTAAGGTAGTCGTAAACGAAGAAAAACAGGCCGGTTATCAGGGTGTCCAACAGTCTTTCTGCAATTCCAACGTTAATATTTGTAATGGAATTGGTAAAATTGAAAAATTTTTTGCCTTTCTTTTTGGCTACAAAAAATTCCAATATCATCAGCGAAAAAAAAAGTGGAACAGCGAATGCGAGATAATTTAATTGCATAAGGTGCTTTATTCGTTATCGTTGTGCAGCCCAAAGCTATGACAAAATAGATTATTTTTATCAGTCTACTTACCCAGTAGACTTAATCCCTGAAAATTTCAGGGGCTCTCATTTCCCTTGCCGGATGCATTAACGCGGAAATTCCTTTCGATATTTTGTTATCTTTGTGCACTCAATAGATAGACTATAATGAGCCTCCTAACAATTAACAACACAATGAATTATGCAACATGCGAATGCTGTTGTTGTTACTGACCCTCCCACTGTTGGTGTTTGATTCTCTCATTATTTGCGTTTACACATGTTAAAAGATCTTCTTCCCCAAATCGAGGCCCGCTCACAGCAGCTTTCCATTGCCGATGTGATCGCGCTTCTCACCGGGCTCTTCCCCGGAAAAGTGACTTTCTCTTCCAGTTTCAGTTTTGAGGACCAGGTGATTACGCACGAAATCGCATCGAAGGGATTTCCTGTGAGCATCTTTACCCTTGACACTGGAAGGCTGTTTGCCGAAACCTATTCGGTGTGGAACAGTACCAACGAACGCTACAACGTGAAAATTCTTCCCTATTACCCTAAACATGACCTGCTCGAAAGCTTTGTGAGTCAGAAGGGTCCAAATTCCTTCTACGAGTCGGTGGACAACAGGAAGGAATGTTGTTTTATCAGGAAGGTGGAACCACTGAAAAGAGCATTGGCGGGCAATTCGATCTGGATTACGGGTTTGAGGGGGGAACATTCCCCAGCCCGTAAAGACCTGACCATTTTTGAATGGGATGAGGGTAACCAGATCATCAAATACAATCCCATCCTACACTGGACTACGGGGGAGGTGAGAAGATATATCAATGACAATGATGTGCCTTACAATTCACTGCACGACAGGGGCTTTGTTAGTATCGGCTGCGCTCCCTGCACCAGGGCGATCGCGCCTGGGGAAGATTTCCGTGCGGGCAGATGGTGGTGGGAAGATGCGAGCAAAAAAGAATGTGGACTTCATGTACACGCGGAGGAGGCCCCGGCGGGAGTTACTTCCATGAACTGATAATATGATTATGAAAAAATATACAATGGATTACCTGGATCAGCTGGAGTCGGAATCGATTCACATCCTGCGGGAAGTGGCCGGTCAGTTCGAGAAGCCGGCGTTGCTATTTTCGGGGGGTAAGGATTCGATCACCATGGTTCACCTGGCCCTGAAAGCGTTTCGCCCGGGCAAATTCCCATTTCCATTGGTTCACATCGACACGGGTCACAATTTTCCTGAGGCACTGGAATACCGCGACAGGCTGGCGGCCAGTATCGGCGAAAAACTCATCGTGCGTAAAGTGGAGGACACTATGCGCACCAAGAAACTAAGCGAACCCAAGGGAAAGTTTGCCTCCAGGAATGCCCTTCAGACCTTCACTCTGCTTGACACCATTGAAGAATTTCATTTCGATGCCTGTATAGGGGGTGCCAGGCGCGACGAGGAAAAGGCCCGGGCGAAGGAAAGGATCTTCTCGATACGCGACGAATTTGGTTCATGGAACCCGAAATTGCAACGCCCCGAGCTCTGGAACATCTATAATGGCAGGATTCACAAGGGTGAGAACGTGAGAGTGTTTCCAATCAGCAACTGGACTGAACTGGACGTTTGGAATTATATCCGCCGGGAGAACATCATTCTGCCATCCATTTATTTCTCACATGAAAGGGAAGTGCTCGAACACGACGGGCAACTGGTGGCGATGTCGGAATTCATCCGGCTGGAACCCCAGGATAAGATTTCAAGGAGGAAAGTTAGATACCGAACCGTGGGAGATATGACCTGTACGGCGGCCGTTGAGTCCGAAGCGGGACATATCGACGACATTATTGCCGAGATCATCGCCACCAAAACCAGCGAGCGCGGGGAGACCCGGATCGACGACAAGGTATCCGAGGCGGCGATGGAAGACCGAAAAAAGAATGGTTATTTCTAAAAAGATATTATGGATCTGCTGAGATTTATTACTGCTGGTAGTGTTGACGATGGAAAGAGCACATTGATAGGAAGATTGTTGTTCGACAGCAAATCCATCATGATCGACCAGCTCGAAGCTATCGGAAAACAAACCCGGAACAAGGAAGATGGAACCATTGACCTGGCACTTCTCACCGATGGGCTGCGGGCCGAAAGAGAACAGGGTATTACCATAGATGTGGCATACAAGTACTTTTCAACTCCCCGCCGGAAATTTATTATCGCTGACGCGCCAGGGCACATACAGTATACAAGGAACATGGTCACCGGGGCTTCCAATGCAGACCTGATCATCATCCTGGTCGATGCCCGCAATGGGGTAGTGGAACAAACCCGCCGCCACTCCATCATCGCTTCCCTTCTTGCCATTCCCCATGTGATCATAGCGATCAACAAGATGGACCTGGTACAGGACTCCCAGGATGTGTACAATAACATAGTAATTGAATACGCAGAAGTGGCCAAGTCGCTGGGACTGAAAGATGTCAGGTACCTGCCAATCAGTGCCCTCAAAGGAGACAATATTGTGGAGCGGAACGGAAGCTATCCCTGGTATGAGGGGCAATCCCTGCTTGAGATCCTCGAAACCACGGAGGTGCAAAACGACATCAACCACACCGATGGCCGCTTTCCGGTTCAGTATGTGATCAGGCCCCAGACTGAAGAATTGCACGACTACAGGGGATATGCCGGCAGGATTATTAGTGGCGCGTACAAGCTCGGTGACAAGATCATAATTCAGCCTTCGGGCCAAAGCTCCAGGATTAAACATATTGAATCAAACGGACAGCAGCTCAGTGAAGCATTTGCTCCGCAGAGTGTGGTTATCCAGCTTGAGGACGACATCGATATCAGTCGCGGGGACGTTATCGTCAATGGTGATAACCTGCCAAATATTGAAAATGAATTTGAGGCGCTGGTTTGCTGGATGGACGGCAAGCCGCTCATCGCCGGAAACAGGTACTTACTCCAGCACAACAGCAGGCTAGTCAAAACCATCGTCAAGGAAATAACATACAGACTGGATGTGAACAGCCTTGAGCAGAATGCGCATCCCCCGCAGGCCGAACTGAACGACGTCATCCGCGTCAGGCTCAGAACCGCCTCTCCTGTTGCCTATGACAGCTATTCCAGGTCAAGGGTAAATGGCGGGGCCATCTTAATAGATGAAACTAGTAATGTTACAGTGGGTGCCTGCATGATCCAGTAGATCCATCAGCTATATGCCACATAAAAGAGAATTCGCATGAGTAAAGCGTTTGTAAGAAAGATTCATGAGCAGAACAAAAAAGTTTCCGCTTCTTTTCCTGATAAGGAATCCACTCATGGATTTGTAGATCAACTCTTCAATTTTCTTTTTGTGCCGGGTTCCGGAAGGGACCATTCACTTTCGGAAGTTGAAAAGGAATTCGACTCACTGCAGAGTTACATGTCGACGCTTGTGTATGACGTTACTCATGATGGTGAAAGATCACAGTCGGTGACGGAAGAATTTTTTGCCACCCTTCCATCCGTGTACGTGGCTTTGATCAAAGACGCGGAAGCTATTGCGAAGTATGACCCGGCTGCTGCTTCATTGGATGAAGTGGTGGTTTCTTATCCAGGGTTTTATGCTATCGCAGTGTACAGGATCGCTCACGAATTATATACACTCGGCGTGAGAACGATCCCGCGGATGTTTACTGAGTACGCGCATGGCAAGACCGGCGTGGATATTCACCCCGGGGCAGTCATTGGTGAAGGATTCTTTATCGATCACGGAACCGGTATAGTGATAGGCGAGACCGCCGTAATTGGAAACAGTGTGAAGATCTATCAGGGCGTAACCATCGGGGCGCTGCTAAGCGAGGAAAAACGGACGTCGGACAAACGTCATCCTACCATCGAAGACGACGTGATCATCTATGCCGGTGCCACAATCCTTGGTGGCAACACGGTGATTGGAAAGAAAAGCGTGATTGGAGGAAATGTATGGCTGACCAGCAGCGTGCCCAAGGACACCTCTGTTTATCAGCAGAATAATATTTCTGCGCTATAGCAGAAGAACATTAAAAGATCGACGGGGTAGCCCGTTTCATTGACAATGAGAGAGAAGCAAGGAGATATTGGAAAAGTGATACTTGCCGGTGCAGGCCCGGGTGATCCCGAACTGGTCACCCTCAAAACCCTTCGTTACCTGCAATCCGCGGATGTAATCCTCACTGACCGGCTTGTCAGCCCTGAACTACTGAATTGTTATGCGAATCCCAGGGCAGAACTGGTGTATGTGGGTAAGCAATGCAGGAATGGCCGGTCAACTCCCCAGGCTTCTATCAATGAACTGATGGTAGAGCATGCTAATGCCGGGAAGCTTGTTCTGCGTCTGAAAGGTGGTGACGTTTCCATTTTTTCCAATATCCTGGATGAGCTTGAGGCATTGAAGAGGAACGACATTCCATTTGAGGTCATACCTGGAGTTACAGCTGCACTGGGCGCGGCAGCTTTTGCAGGCATTCCATTGACAGCCAGAGGATGGTCCACCGCAGTGCGTTTCCTGACCTATTACCGGTCCGACGTAGTAACCGATGATTATTGGCAGGAACTGGCCCGGACAAACGACACACTTGTTTTCTACATGTCGGCCGAAACGATCCATGGTGTGGTGGAGCATTTGGTGATGCATGGAATAAAGGATGACAGGAGGATCGCGGTCATCGGCCAGGCTACTACACCCGAGCAGCACATTTTCACCGGCAGCCTTGAAGAGTTTTCCCAATTAGGCCCGACAGGATATATATCGCCAACGATTGTAATCATCGGAAAGGTGGTTGCGTTGCACAAGGAATTTGGCTGGGTAGTGAATAAGAAGCTTCCCCAGGAATATTTTACAACAACCCGTACCGAAATTAAAATTGATTAATCTTATGCTTTCTCCGTTCAAGCAAAAACTGATAGAAGACCTGATCGCCACTTCGAGCAAAGAAGAGCTGATCTGGATAAATGGATACCTCGCCGGTCTCATCAGTTCCGGCGTACTTGCTGAGGAAGGAAAATTGCCCGCGGTTCCTAATCCAAAGGTGGGCAAGATCACCATTGCTTACGGAAGTGAAACTGGCAATTCAAAAAAACTGGCCACAGATTTTGGATCAAAGGCCAAGAAGAATGGCATTAATGTGAAAGTGGTGAGCCTCGAACAATACCGGCTGACCGATCTGCCTAAAGAAGAATATTTTTTTACGGTGATCAGCACACAGGGCGAAGGCGAACCACCCGCAGGCGCAAAGAAATTCTATGACCATATTCATCAGAACGGATTTCAGTTATCGAAACTGAAGTATGGTGTATTGGCACTAGGTGACACTTCTTACCCATTATTCTGCAAGGCCGGTGAGGATGTAGATGCGCAGCTGCAGAGGCTGGGAGGAGAAAGGATCGTTTCCCTGATGAAATGCGACACCGATTATGAAGAAGAGGCTGGCAGTTGGTTCAGTATCCTGATGGACAAGCTTCATGACAACGAAACAAGTGATGCCACTCCTAAAGTTCCTGCTTCGAAGAAAAGTTCGGGCAAAAAAATATATTCAGGAACGGTGATCACCAATATTAACCTCAATGATCACGGCTCTGCCAAGCAGACAAATCACATAGAAATCGAAGCGGCGGACGTAGAATATTTCCCCGGTGACTCCATCGGCATTGTTCCACGTAATCCCATTACGATCGTAGAAGCCATTATAGCAACTGTGGGAGAGAATGCAGACAAAATGTTCAGTTTCCGGAATGAACAATATAATTTGTTTGATCTCTTAAGAAACAAGATCAACATCGTTTGTCTGCCCGACCGGCTGGTGGATGCCTATTCCGGCATCGTGAAACAACAGATCCCGCAGACTAAGATCGGTCTGCTTGATCTGTTAAAGATCTATCCTGTTAAAGATCCGGACCAATTTGAAGAAGTGATCGCGCTGATGGAACCTATCACTCCGAGACTGTATTCAATAGCGTCATCACCCGAGGCGCACCCCGGAGAAATACACCTGACAGTTGCCCGTGATAATTTTATTATCAATGAAGAATTGAAATTTGGCTTGTGTTCGGACCTGCTTTGCCTGCTGGAAGAGCAGAGTGAAGTGAAATTCTATATTCATCATAATTCGAGTTTCCGACTACCAGATGCCGGTAAAGATCTGATCATGATCGGTCCGGGAACGGGCATCGCCCCTTTTCGGTCGTTCCTTGCCGAAAGAGACGCCACGGGTGCCGAAGGAAGAAACTGGCTCTTCTTTGGCGACCAGCATTTTGAAACCGACTTTCTTTACCAGACAGAAATTCAGAACTGGCTGGAAACCGGTGTGCTGACTTCGGTAAATGTTGCCTTCTCGAGGGATCAGCGCGAAAAAGTATATGTGCAGCATAAAATGCAAAAGCATGGCGTGGAACTATTCGACTGGATCGAAGGCGGTGGCTTTATCTACCTTTGCGGCGCCAGGGAACCCATGAGCGTTGATGTGGAAAATACACTCCTGAAGATAATCGAAGAGCACGCACCAAATGGAACCAATGCAGAAGAATACCTCAACCAGCTGAAGGAAGAAGGCCGGTACCAGAAAGATGTGTATTGATATTATCAGAAAAATCAACTCCTTTACATGAGCGATGCGAAGAATGAAAGTTCTGTAGAACGAATAAAGAAAGCCAGCGAAGGCCTTAGAGGGACGATCCGGGAAAGTCTTCAGAACGAGATCACCGGCGCCATCAGCGAAGACGACCAGTCCCTGGTGAAATTCCACGGGATGTATCAGCAGGACGACAGGGACAGAAGAGAAGAGAGGGCGTTGAAAAAACTTGAGCGCCTCTACTCCTTCATGATCCGACTGCGGTTACCAGGAGGGTTTCTTACGCCAGAACAATGGATTGCGTTGCATGAGGTAGCCGCAGACAATTCCACGGGAGTTATCAAGATCACTACCCGGCAGACGATCCAGCTGCATGGCATCATCAAATCAAAGGTCAGACCAACTATCCAGTCCTTCAATTCCGTGAAGCTGGACTCCATTGCTACCTGCGGCGACATCAACAGAAATGTACTTTGTACCTCTCACCCGGGTCAGTCTCCGATCCACGCAGAGATCTTTGCGTATGCCAGCAGGATCAGCGAACATTTAAAACCCAAAACACGGGCCTATTACGAGATCTGGCTCGACGAGGAAAAGGTGCTGGATAAAAAATCAGAAGAAGATCCACTGTACCAGGACAGATACATGCCGCGGAAATTCAAGGTCGGTATCGTCATCCCTCCGAATAACGACATAGATGTTTTTGCAAATGACCTTGGTCTCATCGCTATTATCGAGAATAATGAATTGAAGGGATTCAATATTGCGATCGGAGGAGGTCTTTCCACCACTCATGGTAACCCTGACACCTATGCGCGGTTGGGAACCACCATTGGCTTCACGGAGCCGGGTGATAAGACCCTCAAGGCGATCTATGAGATTCTGACGGTGCAGCGCGACTATGGCAATCGTTCGGACAGAAAGCTGGCGCGATTGAAGTATACCGTTGACAAGTACGGTCCAGACTGGTACCGGGCTGAAGTGGAACGACGTGCAGGTTTCAAACTGGAAGAAGCCAGACCTTACGAACTCACCTCGAGGAAGGATTATTATGGCTGGGAAGAGAACCATGAAGGAAAATGGTATTACACGCTCTTTATTGAAAATGGCCGTATACTGGACTCTGATAATCTGAAAATGAAAACCGCCCTGCTTGAAATTGCCAAAACGGGCAATGCCAATTTTCGATTCACCTGCAATCAGAACCTCATTCTCAGTGATATTGACAAGAAAAACAAAACAAAAATCAACAGGATACTTGAAGATTATGGATTATTGCAGCACACGGACACCGCATCCGTGGTAAGAAAAAATGCGATGGCCTGCGTAGCACTGAATACCTGTCCACTTGCTCTTGCTGAAGCCCAGCGCTATTTTCCATCGCTTTTATCCAAAATTGAACCACTGCTCGCCAACTATGGTTTGTCTGATGAAGACATTATTATGAGGATGACAGGTTGCCCCAATGGGTGCGCCAGACCCTATGCCGCGGAGATCGGCTTTGTGGGCACTGCGCTGGGACGATATAACCTGCACATTGGCGGAGACCATCTTGGTACCAGGCTCAACCAGAAATACCGCGAGAGCCTGGATGAACAATCCATTCTGCAGGAACTTGATCAGCTCTTTCTGAATTTCAGCAGGGAAAGAAACGCGGGCGAGCGTTTCGGGGATTACACGTACAGAAAATTTTTTAATTAACTCGACGGAGGTCCTGAAATGCGCAGCCTGAATCTTATTTTTCTATTCACCTCATTGTTGTTTTATTCATCCGCATTTGCGCAAAAGCAAACAGAACACCGTCAACAAATCTGGGCTGGATACCTTAATCAGACCAGGTTCAGCGAGCGTTTTGGTTTCTCCGGCGAACTACAACTTCGTACCAAAGAAAATTTAGTTAAAGACCTTTCCACTTCGATCGTCCGGTTGGGCCTTACTTATCACATTAACGAAAAGGTGAAAGTCACTGCTGGATATGCCTGGGTGAATGCCTTTCCAAATGGGGCCGTCACCATTTCACAACCTGAACACCGGCCATGGCAGCAGGTGCTATGGCAGAGCAATTCTTCCAGTGTCCGGTTCATGCAATGGATAAGACTGGAAGAAAGATTCAGAAGAAAGATCGCGGGAAATACAGCGCTGGCTGACGGCTATCATTTCAACTATCGTGTCCGGTATCTTTTTCAGATGGCTATTCCGCTTGGGCAACGGCCTTTCGTAAAGAATTCGATCGCTCTGGTATTCAATGATGAGATCCATGTGAACCTTGGGAAGGAGATCGTTTATAATACTTTTGACCAGAACAGGTTTTTCGCCGGTTTTGCTTACAACCTGAATGCAAAAGATAATATTCAGTTCGGTTATATGAATGTATTCCAGCAGCTGCCGGCGGGCAACAGGTATCGGAGTTTGCATGTAGCGAGGATATTCTATTTTCATAATATCGACCTTAGGAAAAATCAAAAATCAAAATCTTAAAAAGCTGTCATTGAAAATAGAGGTCCCCGTTGTTCAGGCGATAGAGTCGAATCATCTCTTCCCCGTTTTTTTGAAACTGGAAGAAATGGAATTATTGCTCATTGGCGCCGGAAAGGTGGGGCTTGAAAAGCTGGCTGCCATTCTCGCCAATGCACCGGCTACCAGAATCCGGGTTGTGGCCGTTGAGGTAGCTGAATCTTTCCGCCAGAAGGCCGATCTTCATCCAAACGTGCTGGTGAGCATCAAACCCTATGATGCCGGAGACATAGCGGGCGCGCAACTGGTGATCGTAGCAGTTGACGATCCCACCCTCAGCGCTCAGATCCGTGAAGATGCCAAAGGCAAAGGGTTACTGATCAATGCGGCAGACAAACCCGAGCTCTGCGATTTTTATCTGGGGTCGATTGTAAAAAAAGGCAATCTGAAAATTGCTATATCTACTAACGGTAAGTCACCAACGATCGCCAAACGCCTTAAGGACATGCTCAATGAGGTGATACCTGACGAAATTGATGAAGTGTTGCAGAACATGCATGTGATCCGGAACAAACTCAGCGGCAATTTCAACGACAAGGTCACTAAGCTCAACACCATTACCAGGTCGCTGACCATGCAGGATTCAATCGACCAAAGAACTGGCGAAAGGAGATGGAAACGTATAGCAACTTATTTTGTCTTTGCCTTTGTATTCATGGTCCTGGGGCATGTTGTCTTGTCATTTATTCCTTTCCGCGACATGCTCCTGTCGGTTGAAACCATTCCAACGAAGATCGAACCACTGTTTTACTGGATGATCCTCGCTGGCTTTCTTGCCCAGCTGGTTGATGGCGCGCTGGGAATGGGATATGGGGTTACCTGCACTACAATATTACTGTCCCTTGGAGTCAACCTCCCGGTCATAAGCGGCAGTATTCACACTGCCGAAATGTTTTCAAGCGGGTTCTCGGGTTATGCGCATTACAAGTTTGGCAATGTAAACAAAAAGCTCTTTCGGGCACTTCTGATACCTGGCGTCCTGGGTGCGATCGGCGGTGCCGTCCTCCTGTCACTGATTGGTGTAAAGTACGCTGACTATGTTCGCCCGATATTGGCGATATATACGTTGATCCTTGGCATCAGGATAATCTATTCTGTATACAAAAAGAACAAACCACAAAAAGTAAAAAGAGTTGGCTGGCTGGCGGGTGCCGGTGGTTTTCTGGATTCGTTTGGTGGAGGTGGCTGGGGTCCGTTGGTTACCAGTACCCTCATAGCGAAAGGTCGCACGCCGCGTTTTGTTATCGGATCTGTGAGTATCACTGAATTCTTTGTCACCTTCGCGAGCGCAGTAACCTTCTTTACTATGCTGGGTATAAGTCACTGGCAGGTGATTGCCGGTCTGATCGTTGGCGGATTGATTGCTGCTCCGCTGGCGGCACGCCTTGCTGGAAAACTGCCAGTGAAGACGATGTTCTTCTGTGTTGGCGGACTGGTTATTTTCTGGAGTCTGAGGATCCTTGTCAAGGCATTGGGCCTGGCTTAGTTCCTCCACCATTTGCGGATATGCGAGGAGATCTTCTTTGACTCCACCATGAAGCCGTCGTGTCCATAATCTGAATCTATCGCCACCATCACTGCATCCGGCATGTGTTTGAGGAGGAACTCCTGTTCCGGCAAAGGACAAAGGATGTCACTTTGTATTCCAAAAATCAATGTGGGCTGTAAGATCGTATTCAGCACCGCGATGGTATTTACAGCTCTGCCTCTGGCGAGGTTGTGACTGTCCATGGCTTTTGTAAGTGTCCAGTAGCTATAGGCATTGAATCGGCTGGCCAGTTTTTCGCCCTGGTAAATCATGTATGAAGAAGCCTGGAAGCCGTCCATTTTTTCAGGGTTTTCGTTGGTCTGTTTCTCTACCAGTATCTTGTGATTGCGGTAGCTGATCAAACCTATTGCCCTCGCGGCTTTCAGGCCTTGTTTCCCTGCCTCCGGGGACGGGGTATTCCAGCTGTTGTCGGCTTCAATAGACATCCGTTGTGCTGTATGGACGGCTATGCCCCAGGCGCTTTCAGCCGCAGAAGTAGATAGCAGGATCATCCTTCCGATACGCTGGGACTCCATGGCGGCCCATTCGAGCGCCTGATACCCACCCATACTCCCCCCTATCAATAATTGAATGGTTTCAATTTCCAGGTGTATTCTCAGCAGGATGTGTGCATTAACCATATCCCGGATCGTGATGAAGGGGAAATCCTGAAAATATGGACTGCCGGTCTCCGGATTCACACTCAATGGTCCCGTGGTTCCATAACAGGATCCGAGAATATTGGCGCAAACGATGAAATGTTCTGCCGGATCAATGAGCAGATCCTGTCCAACCATACCCTGCCACCACAGTGAGACATCAGAATTTGCAGTGAGATGATGACAAATCCATACCACATTGCTTCCATCACTGTTCAGCCTGCCATAGGTGTGATAGGCCACCGTGAGGCCTTTTATCATTTCTCCGCTCTCCAGCAGAAAATCCTTGTCATAACTGAAATACTGCATCCGGGTTGTTCAAATTGCCTGCAAAGTAAAGTGTTGAATATATTACATTTATAAAAATTTTCTAAAATGGCAAAGGTTGAAGTGACCCGGACGAACAATCTGTTTGGTTTTGACGCTAAGGATGCCAATGGCCACGTGGTAAAAATTGACACGAGCCCCGAAACCGGCGGGGTAAATTATGGCGTGAGACCGATGCAATTGCTGCTGATGGGACTGGGAGGTTGCAGCGGCATCGACATCCTTTCGATCCTGAAGAAACAACGCCAGGAGGTAATCGATTTCAATATCTCCATTCAGGGAGATCGTCAGCAGGGTGTGGAACCTTCGCTCTGGACAAATATCACTATCGTTTTTACGCTCACGGGAAACATCGATCAGGATAAGGCCGACAAGGCGTGCGCGCTTTCCATGCAGAAATACTGTTCAGTTGCAGAAACACTTCGAAAGTCGGGATCAGTTATCAACTGGAAAGTAGTCATTCAACCCGCCTGATATTTTCTAATAAACCATACGTCAATTATTAATGGAACTTCATCCTATTACAAAAGCTATACGCACCCAATCAGAAAGAACGGCCCAGATGGAACATTCCTCTCCGATGTTCCTGACCAGCAGTTTTGTTTTTGATTCAGCCGAAGACATGCGAGCCGCCTTCGCCGATGAAACCGATGACAACATCTATTCGCGTTTCAGTAACCCGACGGTAAAAGAGTTTGTAGACAAGGTTTGCGCACTGGAAGGTGCTGAGGCCGGGTATGCAACTGCATCTGGGATGAGTGCGATCTGCGCCACCTTCATGGCTCTGCTCAAACAAGGCGACCATCTCCTTTCATTCTCTGCAATATTTGGCAGCACGCATACCGTCATCACCAAATTTCTTCCCCGCTACGGCATCGAGACCAGCTACATCGATGTCAACGACCCTAAAGGCTGGGAATCTGCAATACGCCCGAATACAAAAATGATCTACCTGGAAACACCAACCAATCCGGGCCTGGACATCATAGACCTGGAAAAGATTTCGGCGCTTGCCCGTAAACATGATATTATTCTGAATGTAGACAATTGCTTCGCCACACCGATCGGTCAGCGGCCGGTCAGCCTCGGTGCCGACCTGGTGGTTCATTCGGCAACCAAATGGATGGACGGCCAGGGCAGGGTGCTTGGTGGAGTAGTGGTAGGGAAGGAGGAGTTGATCTATGACATTTACCTCTACTGCCGCAGTACCGGGCCGGCAATCTCACCATTCAATGCCTGGGTTCTTAGTAAAAGCCTGGACACTTTGGACGTACGAATGGAGCGGCATGCTTCAAACGCAGCCTTTATTGCCAAATCGCTGGAAGGTCACCCCAAGATCAAGAGCCTGAAATACCCTTTTCTGACCAGTCATCCCCAATATGATATCGCGAAAAAGCAGATGTACAACGGCGGAGGAATCGTTTGCTTCGATCTGGCGGGCGGATTGGAAAGCGGAAGAAATTTCCTGAATAATCTTGAATTACTTTCATTGACCGCCAATCTCGGCGATACCCGAAGTATCGCTTCTCACCCCGCCAGCACTACTCACGCTAAACTTTCCGAAAAGGAAAGGCAGGCTGTGAACATTACACCGGGGCTTATCCGAATTTCTGTTGGTTTAGAATACCGGGAAGATATTCTCAATGATATCCTTCAGAGCCTGGCAAAGAGCTAAAAGCGTGGAAATAGCTCCACACAGCATCTGCTCTTAAGGCAAATATTTTCTGGCATCATTTTCACATAATACAGCTATCTGTCTTCAATGACAGATAGGGTTTAGGGGTTAAAAGTCAGGCAGAACGCCTGGCTTTTTTTTGAGTAATGTTAGTGCTTATCACCCTGTTTATTTTATCATATGGAAGAGGCGAAAAAGATCTCAAAATTACAAGAAACTGAACCACAAATGCAGGTGGTTCCACTTTCGCACAAAGAATTTATTCGAATCGACCGTGACTATGAAAAAACTGCAGAAATCGCTTCACTTGTATATGTTGATCTTCAGACCCCTGGCATTTCGCGGTTAAAAAAAGGCAAGGGCTTCGCATATATTTATGATGAGAAACCATTTAATGGTGAGGCTGATATTGCACGTATAAATAAACTGGCGATCCCACCGGCCTGGACCAATGTCTGGATCTGCCCACTGCCGAATGGTCATATACAGGCCACAGGTTTTGATCTTCGCAACAGGAAGCAATACCGTTATCATTCTCTCTGGAATGCGCTTCGTGATGAAACAAAATTTCATCACATGTATGAATTTGGTAAGGCGCTGCCGAAGTTGCGCGCAAGATTAGAGATTGATCTGAGCAGGAAAGACCTCGATCAGGAAAAAGTTCTTGCCCTTGTAGTAAGCCTGATGGAGAGAACCTATATCCGGATTGGAAATAGTGGTTATGAAAAACTTTATGGTTCTTATGGCCTGAGCACGATGAAAGATAAGCATGTGGCTATTGACGGACATTCCATTCGCTTTTGCTTCAAGGGTAAGAAAGGCATCGATCAAAAAGTAACACTGAGAAGTCGCAAGCTGGCCGCTACAGTGAAGGCATGCAGGGACATACCAGGAAAAGAATTGTTTCAGTATTATGATGAGAATGGTCAGCGTAAAAGCATCGATTCTGGCATGGTGAACCACTACATTAAGGATGCCGTAAACGGTGGAGAATTTACTGCAAAGGATTTTCGCACCTGGGCAGGATCATTGAATATTCTTTGGGCCTTTAAGTCAATCGGCGAATCGATGAGTTCTACCGAAGGAAAGAAAAAAGTGATCGAAGCCCTTGACCTGGTCAGTCAGAAACTAGGTAACACCCGAACCGTTTGTCGTAAATATTACGTGCATCCGGGTCTGATCAGATTGTATGAAGAAAATAGTCTGCAGAAATATATCAGCAAACTGAATAAAATAGAAGAACCGGAAACGCCAGGTGGCCTTACCGGTTCTGAAAAAATATTAATGAAAATTTTGAAATCTCTACAGGAATGAATCCTGCAAAGCCAAAGGTTACCCTTTCTTTTTGGCAGGTCTGCCAGATTTTTTTGCTGCCTTTTTCTTCACAGCTTTCTTTGCAGCTTTTTTAGGAGCTGATTTTTTAGCTGGACGTCCTGCTTTTTTCTTTACTGCTTTTTTAGCTGCCTTCTTGGGAGCTGCTTTTTTCTTTGCTGCTTTTTTTGCCATTTTTGAATTTTTTGGGTTAGCAAATAAATTGTTCAATTCAATGCGCAAGATAGTCAATAAATAATTATAATAAAATAAGGGCCGGCATCACGGCACAACTTTTTAATACATTGTAGCAAACAGTAAATCACCATTTAAATTTATTTTATGGCAACTAACAACGATAATTTATCTGAAGTGTTAAATGATCTCATCCGGATCAACAACGACCGAATTACCGGTTATGAAAAAGCTGCTGATGAAGCGCGAAATATCGACGTTGATCTTCGCACTATATTTTCAAGGATGGCAGAAGAAAGTCGTCAATATGCCGCAGAGCTTACACAGGAAGTAGTGAAACTTGGTGGTGAACCGGCAACCGGCACTACTAATTCTGGTAAAATTTACCGTGTATGGATGGATGTGAAAGCAACTTTCACTGGTAGCAGCCGTCAGGCGATTCTCGAGAACTGCGAATTCGGAGAAGATGCTGCCCAGAAGGCCTATGATTCTGCTTTGAAATCTGATGCAGAGATAAATGCCGACGTTCGCCAGCTGGTCACAAAACAAAAAGCATCTCTGAAAACTTCACACGATGTGATCAAGAAATACAGGGATTTGCACGCAGCTGTGAATAAATAAGTATAAGTTTTTTTTTACATTCAACGCAATAAGCAAACAGGAATGTTAATTGTATTCAGAAGCCGGTTATTGCCGGCTTCTTTGTCTTTTTTGAAGTTCTGTAAATCTTTAAACCATGATAGTCAACGAAAACAACTCAATGCCGTATATGAAAAGCCTTCCGGCATGTTTGGAGAAAATGATTTCCGAAGGATATACCGATGATTTCAAGGCAACTGAAGATGGATTGAAATCCCTGCGGACAGACAAAATCTTTCAGCCAGACCAGGTCAGAATAAATAATTTTTTTCGATTTGAGGGTGCTTCTTCGCCTGATGACATGTCGATACTATATGTCATCGAAACCAATGATGGTGTAAAGGGTACTCTTGTGGATGCATTTGGCACCTATGCGGACGAAGACGTAAACAATTTCATACTGGCGGTGGAAAGAATTCAGAAGAAAGTAGTCAAAGCGGACTAATTGTGAAAAATACTCCCCACGGACAAAACTGTGGCATAGATTTTCCTTAGTTAGACGGGATACTGCGTTAGATGCGTAACTGACTGTATAACCCTGGTAAATTCAACTAAAACATCATGGAACCGAATATTTCCGAAAAGGAAGAAGCAGTAAAGAAATTTAAAGATCTGGTTAAGGATGTCAACGTCTGCATGTTTACCACCATGGACGACCAAAACAACCTGTATAGCAGGCCTATGTCTACCGTCAATATAGATGATGAGGGAAATGCCTGGTTTTTTACAAATGAATTCTCTGAGACGATACAGGAAGTTTCGAAAGACAATAACGTACACCTCATTTACGCGCACCCTGCAAAGAATGTATATGTAACAGTAAAGGGGTCTTGCACCGTGATCCTGAACCGGAAGAAAATAGATGAGTTGTGGACCCCACTATTGAAGGCCTGGTTTCCCAAAGGAAAAGAAGATCCCAAGTTATGCCTCGTTAAGGTCGTGACGGAAGAAGCCAGTTATTGGAATAGCAATTCAGGAAGTATGGGAGTGTATTTCAAGATGTTGAAGGCAATTGCGAACCGCGAAAAGTATCAGGAAAAAGACGTCGGAAAACTTAAATTATAGTTTCCTTAACTGTCTCTTAGCCGTATTAATACATGGAAGGTATTATGGACACAATAAGTACTGTAAACCAGCGTTAGACTTAAGCAAAAAGATCTGACACTCAATTATACCAAAAAATCCGGCCTCCTTATCAAATTGAACAATATGAAATTTACAAATCTAGTTTTCGTGTCCTTGATTTTCGTAGCGGCATTTTCTTCATGTAAGAAAGACCCAGACACTACTCCTCCGGCCGAGCAGATTGATCCCGCAATCACTGCAAGGGCAGAAGAAATGAAGGCCTTTATAGTTGATAAAAAGTTCCAGATCAGGGACTTCTATTCCGACAAGCCCATTGACTATAATGAAGAGGATGCTGATACTACAAAGAAAACCCAGTTGTTTGAGTTCACTAGTTCATGGATAAAGGACGATAAAAATACTTTTGATCCTGCCAGTGGCAAAGTCACCATCGAACAAGGTCCTAACAAAATTGCTGGTAATTCAGATGAGATGATCGTAAAGGATTGCAGCATCGTTGCCGAAAAGGATGATGTTTATTTCAATTTTCTTGACGATGATTATCTGCCTCTTAAATACCACCTGGTGTCTTTCACCGATAGTACCTTCCTCATTTATACAGATTATCTTGAAGGGTCTAAGGTTTATACCAAGTTTGGTATCGTAAACGACTAAGCGTCTCAAATATACTATAGTAAAAATCCCACAAATTTGTGGGATTTTTACTTTTATGCTATAAAAGATGTGGCGCGAATCATTATGATGCTTTCTTTTTCTTCGTTTCAAGGCTGGATTTGAGCTGTTCCATGAGATCCGCTGAGCGTGAATGCACCACCTTCATTTCAGGTGCCTTGAATGTCTTTCCTTTAGCTTTGGCCGTAATCAGTTTCATCAGTTCCTTCGAATAATTGTCCTTATACCTGGATATGTCGAATTCAGCTGTCAGCTGTTCTATAAGACTTATCGCCATTTTCAATTCGGTGGGTTTCACTGCATGCTTTGGGATTTTTAATTCGGAGTAATCCCTGATTTCTTCCTGAAACCGAATTTTCTGCAGCAGCAGGGTGTCACCAAGAGGTTTCAGCAGGGCCAGACTTTCCTTGCTACGAAGAACAAAGGTGGATAACCCCAGCTTGCCGGATTTTTTCAATGCTTCGCGTAGTAGGATGTATGCCTTTTCACCTGATTTCTGAGGTTCCAGGAAATAAGGGGTCTCAAAATAAATTGAGTCCACGTCTTCTTCGTTAACAAATTCCGAAATCTCTATCATCTTGGTTTTTTCCGGGCTGGCTTTTTTGAAATCCTCATCGTCAAGGACCACATATTTGCCATCATAGTTATATCCCTTTACGATGTTGGCGTACGGAACCTCCTTCCCTGTTTTTTCATTAACGCGTTTAAACTTGATATTCGAATGGTCCTTTTTGTCCAGCATGTCCAGGTCCAGATCGCTTTGCTGGGTCGCGCTGTAGAGTTTAACCGGAATATTTACGAGGCCGAATCCGATCGTGCCTGTCCATAATGATCTCATGGCGATAAGTTTAGAAGATATTCATTTAAACTTTTGTGCCATCTCGGAAAAATACTTCTTTTTCTGTAGAAATACTTCCTCGCAGCCTGCTGATTGTCATCTGATTATCAAGTAGTTATGAAGGGTACGCGATTTGAACTCTTACTGTCGAACCAAATGAATAGTGAAATGATTATCAGCAGAAAATTTAAAATCCTTACCCTTTTACTCTCAGTCGGCCTTTTCTCAACAGTCGGCCTCCTCGGGCAGGAACAGGCACCAACGGGTGAAACTCTAACGCCCACTTTTGGGATAAAGGGCGGGGTCAACTTTTCCAACTTCTATAAAACGGAGGTAAATGACAACAACATTAAAACCAACATCCATGCGGGCTTTTTTGCCAAGCTGCCGGTGACCAAGGGCTTTTCTATCCAGCCGGAGTTGTTATACAGCAGCAAGGGTGCTCAGGTCTCCTATGATGCAGGAATATTCGGAGATGGAAAATACAACTTCAACCTCAACTATGTTGAATTGCCTTTATTAGCCGTATTCAATATTGGCCCTAATTTTAACATTCACGCCGGTGCATATGCTGCCTACCTGGCCAGCGCCAATATTAAGGAAGTGAACGACAATGGGAATGACGATGAAATTGTAAGTTTCGATGAAGAGGACTTCAATCGCTTCGACTACGGTTTAAGCGCAGGCCTTGGTTTCGACATTAATAAGTTCCTGATAGGTGCGCGATACAATTATGGATTGGGTGAGATAGGAAAAAGCGACAGGCTGATTACTTCGGGATTCAGAGATTCCAAGAACAGTGTCATCAACCTCTACATCGGATTTGCATTCTAAGGTCTGGGGAAATATGAGGTGGAGCGATTTTCGTTCCACCTTTTTTTATATAATTAATTATTCTCGGCCGCCGGAAAACTGATTGTAAACTGGGAGCCTTTTTGTAATTCGGAAGTCACTTCGATCCTTCCTTTATGTGCCTGCAGAATATTCAGAGTTGCCGCAAGACCCAGTCCCAAACCATTTCTTTTTGATGTGAAATAGGGTTCAAACAATTTTGAAAGATTTTCTTCGGCAATTCCGCTGCCATTGTCGCGAATCTTAACGATATGGTGATTTTTGTCTGTTTCCACTTCTATAGTAAGAATGCCCTTGTCTTCCTGCATCGCTTCCACTGCATTGATAATGATGTTGAGAAAAGCCAGTTTTAGTTTCTCTGCGTCTGCTTTTACAAAGGCTGGTCGGGGAGTGTATCTGACCTGAAGCCGGATCTTCTGGAGCGTAATACGGTCCAGGGCAGCAGATATGCTTTCATCCAGCATGACCTGTAATGGCTTGTTTGTGAGTTGCATTTCGGCAGGCCGCGATGAGTTCAGCAACTCGGTAATAATATCGCTGATCCGTTTGCTGTTTCGCTGAATAATCTCCATATAGATCTCTGAATCATTGGCACCATCCAGTTCGTGCTGCAATTGTTCGAGGGAAAGATTGATATTGTTCAGTGGGTTGCGCACTTCGTGAGCAAGAGTTTGCACCAGGCGCCCCGCAGCGGCTAATTTCTCTGCCTGCAACGTGGCTTTTTCCGCCTTCTTCAATTCAGTTATGTCGTGAAGCAAACCATGGATATATTTCTGACCGTCGATTTCGATTTCGGTAGACAGGGAAAGAATGCAGTATTTTTTCTCTCCTTCATTGGATCCAAGTTCTATCTCCCTGTCGTTTACAATACCTGTTTGTGTTAGTTGTCTTTCGATGTAATCATTTTCCTTTTGTTCCAAAAGGTCATAGAGACTAACTGACGAAAGCTGCGTTCTCGTGGATTGAAGAAGTTTGCAGGCGGCATCATTAGCATCCCGGAATATTAGTTTTTCGGTAGCCAGGAAAACGGCGTCTTTAGATCTCTCAAAGATGTTCCTGTATTTCCTTTCGTTTGCCCTTAGAGCTCTTACCGATGCTGCCCGTTCAAGGGAATAACGGATACAGCGCTCGACCTTTTCGACGTTCAGTTCGGATTTCACCAGGTAGTCCATGGCTCCTGCCTGCATGGCCTCCCGGTCAATGTACTGGTTCCCTTTGCCGGTGAGCAACACCATGGGTTCCTGGCATTGAAGCGTTACGGCATCCTTGATCAGGTCGAGTCCTGTTTTTGCGCCGAGGTAATAGTCTATGAAATAAAGATCATAATTACTGTTCCTGATGTGATCGATGGCATCGCTGTATTTGAAACACCAGTCGATCCTGAATTTCCGATCCTCTATTTTCTTGATGTATTCACTGGTCAGAAAAAAATCATCCTCATCATCATCGATGATCAGGATCCTGGTATTCAGAATGGATTCGGACATAGGTCAATTTTGTTTTTCTGGAAGAGTAAGATAAAACTGCGAACCATTCCCTGGCTCGCTGCGCGCATAAATCGTTCCTTTATGATTTTCCACAATCTTCTTGCATATGGCCAGGCCAATGCCGGAGCCGGGGTACTCAGCTTTCCCATGCAGGCGCTGGAAAATTTGAAATATTTTTTTTGCATATTCTTGTTCAAAACCGATACCCGTATCTGTAACTGTGACCAGGTAATAGGTTTTGTTGGATTTGAGGTGCTGCGATAATTTCTGTTCTGTTGTTAATTCCTCGCTCGACACTGCGATAAACGGTGGCTGATCATGTTTTTTAAACTTGATGGCGTTGCTCAGCAGGTTGTTGAATAATTGGCGGAGCTGGGAAGGATATCCTTCGATCTTTGGCAAATTTTGTATATCGATTACGGCGCTGGATTCATCTACTTTGAGTTCAAGGTCGGCTTTCACTTCGGTGAAAAGTTGATTGAGATCTATCCTGACTGACGGTTCGGTGATCCTGTTGGTTCGTGAAAATTCCAGCAGGTTGTCGATGAGGAGTCTCATATTGTCTGTCGCGGCCAGCATCCTGTTCAGGTAGTTTTCACTTTCCTGGTTGATGTTATCTCCGAGTTTCTCACGCAATCTTTCGCTAAAAGACGTGATCTTTCGCAGCGGCTCTTGCAGATCATGTGAAGCGATGTAGGCAAATTCTTCCAGCTCCTTGTTCGACCTGTCAAGTTCCTGAATTTTCTCTTCAAGTTTTTGTTCATGGTCACGAACCTGGGTGATGTCGTGAGTAACGCCAATGAGCTTTAAGGTGAGGCCGGCATTTCCTTTAACCGGTTTGCCCTTGGTATACAGGATGAGCTCGTCATCCTGTCCGTTGATTATAGAATAAGTAAAGCTGAAACCCGTATTGCTACTGATAGATTCGCGGATGACGCGATGATACCCAGCCCGGTCTTTGTCTACGACGTGTTGAAGATAGAAATCCAGGCTTTTGTTTATGGGCGCATTGACCTTGTAGCCGAAGATCCTCAACATACCATCGGACCATTCCATATTTCCACTACTGATATCGAGGCTCCAGGTGCCAAAACTCAGTCTTTGTTCGGTTTCGTCAAGCAATTCCCTGATGGCTACAAGCTCGCTCAGGTTATTGTTTGGCTGAAAAACCTCCTCGCCAAGACTATCCATAGCTGCTAATGATTATTAAATTCCTGGTACTGTTTCATTTTGTTGTACAGGGTTTTGCGGTCGATGTTGAGCAGTTTGGCAGCCTTGCTTTTGTTGAAATTGGCCTGTTTTAGCGCTTCGATGATCATTTCGTATTCCGCATCAATACTCGCGGCCTTCAGAGTGGTTTCGTCAAGGACGGTGCGTGCAGGAGCGGAAGGTGTATGATTCACGCTGTGCGGAGAAGAAATATTTACTATGGGAACAGCGGCGGGTTCGGACGTGGTGTCGAATGACAGTTTGTTGAAATTTACGATTTCAAATGGCAAAGACCGGTCTTCGATAAAATCACCATCGGTGAGCAGGGTAGCACGTTTCACCACATTTTTCAGTTCTCTTAGGTTTCCGTACCAGACATATTTTTGAAAGATGTCTTCCACTTCAGGGGAAAATCCCTTCACTTTCTTATTCAACTCCTCGTTTGTGAGCTTCAGAAAGTGACGGGCAAATGTCATGATGTCTGCCTTTCTCTCCCTCAAAGGAGGGATGGTCATGCTGAACTCATTGAACCTGTGGAAAAGGTCTTCCCTGAACTTTCCACGTTTGGACGCCTCCCATAGCGGTTCATTGCTCGCTATAATGATCCTCACGTCGAGGTCAATATCCCTGATTCCACCCACCCTGCGCATCCTTCTTTCCTGAACAACTCTCAGCAGGGAGATCTGGATGTCATAAGAAAGGTTGGCGATTTCGTCCAGGAAGATCGTTCCGCCATTAGCCAGTTCAAAACTTCCTGTTTTCTGATTGAGGGCGCCTGTAAATGCTCCTTTTTCATGTCCAAACAACTCAGATCCCGCAAGTTCTTTGGATAAAGCGCCACAATCTATGGCCACAAAAGGCTTCTGGTGTCTCTTGCTCCTCTTGTGTATTTCCTGCGCAATCGCCTCTTTGCCACTTCCGCTTTCGCCGTAGATGATCACACTGTAATTGGTCGGCCCTACAAGTTCTATCTGCTGAACAATTTGCTTAAAAGCAATACTGTCGCCAAAAATATATTTATCCGACGCACCGCTTTCATTGGGTCGCGAATCCTTGCGTTCAAAACCCGATGGCTGAATCGGTTCGGATTCAACTATTTTCTTGGCGTCTTTTTTATCCAGTGCTTTACGTATCGTAAGTATAATCTCGTCCGGGAAAAGGGGCTTGGTGATATAATCATAGGCCCCCAGTTTCATCACTTCCACTGCAATCTTTATATCGCTGTAACCAGTGATGATAATTACTGGCAGGTGTGGGTATTTTTCCTTGATCTTCACCAGCATGGTTTTTCCATCGATATTGTCCAACCTGAAATCGCAAAGTACGAGCTGGTATTCAGTTGCGTCTAGAAGTTCAATAGCCCTTTTTGAAGTGTTGGCTTCATCAACTTCAAATCCGTGTTTTGATAGAAATCGCTTCAGCAGGAGGCACATATCCCTGTCATCGTCTATCACTAAAATTTTTTGCATGAAAGTTTATTTACTTTTTAATTCTTTGTAGAATTCAATGACTACGCCCACAAAGCCCTCATCTGGGCAACAGGGATCTGCAGTAATTCGCGGTATTTCGCGACCGTCCGCCTCGCAATACTAAATCCTTTTTCCGACAAAATCGCCACTAACTGCTGATCTGTAAAGGGCTTTTGCTTATCCTCGGTTTCTATCACTTCTTCAATGGTGGTCTGGATCACCCTGTTACTGATGGTTTCACCCTCTTGATTGATTATTCCTTCAGTAAAAATGTCTTTTAGTAAGAGAGTTCCAAAATGCGTTGACACATACTTGTTACATGTTATCCGGGACACCGTTGAAATGTCGACGCCGACCATTTCGGCGATATTTTTCAGGATCATAGGCTTGATCAGTTTGATATCGCCTTCCCTGAAATATTCATATTGCAGCTTAACGATTGCCCTTACAACCTTCAACATAGTGCTCTCTCTTTGCTTAATGGCAGAAACAAACCATTGCGCCGCGTTCAATTTGTTGCGGAGGTATTGTTTGGTGGCTTTGTCCGCCTGTTTGTTGCCTTCGGTACTCTTCACATTCTCCATCCAGGACTGATTGATGTGCAGTGTGCTGGAACGCTGGCGATAAAGCGATACCTCCAGTTCATCGCCGTCAAGATTGACAATAAAGTCCGGCATGATCTGCTGATTGGGCTGAAACGATTCAGTGTTCTCAGTAATTGGCTTCATCTTCAGAGAGGCCAGCAACTGAAGCACAATCCTCAGTTCATCATCTTCGATCTTCAGGTTCTGCATGATGCGGTCCATGTTGCGGCTTCCCAGGTCCGGAAAATGTTCTTCAAGAAGGCGAATGGCCATTTTAACGTCTGGCCTTTTAACATTCATCCTGTGGAGCTGCAAAAGCATGCATTCCCTGATACTCCTTGCCCCAATGCCGGGAGGATCCAGCTGCTGAATCTTACTGAGGCTTTCCTCCAATTCGCTGATCTCGATCCAGGTGTTATTCCTGAAACTCAGATCATCGGCTACGGCAGCCAGTTCCTGATCCAGCAGTCCGTTTTCATTTAGAGAGTCAATAAGATAGGTGGCAAGTTGTATGTCCCGATCATTGATATACATAAGTTTGAACTGTTGTTTCAGCACCTCCCTGAAATCAGTAGTCTCAGGCAGCGGTCTGTCAGGCACCTTTTCGGTGTTGAAGTAATTCTCATATTCTGTTTTGTAATCAGGAACATCATCATAACCATGTTCCTCCCAGTCGCTGAAATCCTGGGCATCTTCCTTTGCGAATTTGTCGACCTCTTCATTTTCTTCCGGAGCATTTTCTTCGAGAAGAGGATTTTCCTCAATTTCCTGTTCGATCCTATGCTCGAGTTCGATGGTATTCAGGTGGAAGAGGTTCAGCAGTTGTATCTGCTGGGGTAGAATCTTTAACTGCTGTTTCTGGGCTAAGTTTTGGTGGAGCATAATTCGTGATTTAGTACTATTAGATTTACAAGGAAGGCACCAAAAATCAGGAATGCGGGGAATTTCTTTCCGCATGCAGAAACAGCCTTATTTTCTTCCTTAAATGACTTTATTTTAATATATTTAAGAGGCTGCTCTCAAATCTCTGGTTGGTCGGCTGTAGACAACTTTCCCCAATACGGGGTGACAAGAAGGTGATGACGCCCTAGTAAAGATTGTACAGCATGAGGACGATGAAACCCAATTTCGCTTACATTAACATGGCCTTCCTGTTTTCCATTGCCGTACTCACTATTTTATCCTTCTTATTTTATCAGCGCAGCACCTCCCATCTGCGATATTCCAAACAACTAGACGAAAGTTATAACGTGATCCTGGCACTCAAACAGCTTGATCAAAGAATGCTTGAACTGGAAAATTACAGCAGGGGTTTTATGCTTTCCAGGGATTCTACCTTTCTTACTTTATTTGCGGCAAGTCGCGATAGTCTGGTTCCCTCAATAGCCACCCTGCAACAACTATTTGCCTCCAAGCCCGGTCAGAATAATCTGCTGCAGTTGATGAAAAACACGATCAGTTCCCAACTTAACGTGTACCAGCGAAACAATCGTAACGCTTCGAAGATGGATTCTGCAGGCACCGAGTCTGCGGTGTTATGGTCAAAGAAACAAATGGATACTTTCAGGCTGGAAGCCAAGAGGATCGAAGATGGTGAAATGAAACTCAGAGATGAGCTCTTCAAAAACAAGCAGTTTTATGAGAAGGTTTTCCCCGGCTACTTCAATATCATTTCACTGTGGGCAGGTATCATCACCCTCGTATCCTTTTATTTCATTCATCGTGAAATGGGCATACGGTCCAGGTATCAGACCGAACTCGAAAAAAAGGTGCAGGAACTCAACCGCTCTAACAGCGAGCTGGAGCAATTCGCATACATCGCTTCACATGACCTTCAGGAACCCATGCGAAAGATCAGGACTTTTACAGACAAGCTGAAATTCAAATTCAGGGAAGATCTTCCCGCAGATCTGAAACTGGTTGTTGACAGGATAGAGGCCGCCGCCCAGCGGATGCAGGAACTCATACACGACATGATCAATTTTACCGGGCTTATTACAGGCGAAGAAACCACTGTGCCGATTGACCTGAACCAGGTATTGGAGCGGGTATTAACGAACTTTTCCGACATCACCAACTCACGGAAGGCATTGATTTCCTGGGACAGGCTGCCTACTGTGCAGGGCGATGAGAGGCAGATCAAATTATTGTTTAGGTCGCTCCTGGACAATGCATTTAAATTTTCCAAACCAAACCAGGCACCGAATATCAAGATCAAGTATAATCTTGTAAATGGCAACGAAGAGGAAGAAGAAGCACTAAAAGGTAAAAACTTTCACAAGATAATTATTGAGGACAAGGGCATTGGCTTCAGCAATGAATTCTCCGAAAAAATCTTCATGATATTCCAACGACTGCACACCCAGCAATCGGGCTATATTGGCAAAGGAGTAGGATTGGCGATCGTTCATCGCATCATGAGCAATCACAATGGAATGATCATTGCCAGGGGCCTTATCGATGGAGGAGCAACTTTTTTCCTTTATTTCCCTGCCGGGGAAACACCAGAGGATAAAAAAAACCCCACGTAAAAACTTTCTTTTTTTACACGAGGTTCGAATGGTAGTGCAAGTTGATCAATTCACGAAATACTCAATCTATTTTTACAATTTCGGAATGCTTCGTTCGTTACTATTGTCATCCCCACCTTCAATGCGATCGGGTTTATCTATTGCACTGGCGCCATCTACTCTGTTTTTTCCGGGACTATTGTTTGTGTTATCGACTTTTGTTTCAACCGAATCAGTGGGTGCATGGTAAGGACTGTCGGCTGGATTGATTGGTTTATTCTGTTCTTCTGAATTGACAATAGGCTGCCTTTCTCCGGGTTCGATAGACGGTTTCCCCTCGCCATTTTTCTTGGTTCCTGTTTTGTCGATTTGGGTGCTCATCGTTCAGAAAAATTTAAATTATGAACAAAGATCTTCACGTTCCAACGGGACTGTGATTGCTGGCGGATTTCTTTTTAAAGATGCCAGCCAGTCCGGAAGTTTTCAGTTTCTGGAAGAAGTTGCGTCCCTGCTCTACTACTACATGGGAAGAATAGTTCTTCACCAGCAAGGGTATGGCAAGTTTAGCAAGCCAGCCTGCCCTGGCGAAGACGAAATTTTTCAAGAGCGTTTCACTAGCGAGCTTTAACCCAACGTTGATCAGCGGATTAGATTTATTCCCCTTCGTCATTTTCCCAAGAACCCCGAAGGCACTGTTGACTGGCTCCAGCTCATGTTTTACGAGCGTCCAGTCATCAGTGACTCTGAGTTTTTGGACTTCCAGAAGATTTTTAAGCCTTTTCTTTTCCTCTACCAGTTCCTTATACGTCTTTATCTGCGGTATCATATAATTTATTGATGGTCAAGTTCCGGATGTAAGGAAATACGAGGTTCTTCTTGAAAGCCAGGAAGAGCACGATCAATAACAAGTACAAGCCTGCTACGATCAGATAGCCCAGCGCCGGATTGTTGACCAGAGACCCCAACCAGATGCCCAGTGCTAATCCTGAAAAGAACAATACAAACAAGCCCAGCAAAAGCAAGACGATCGCTCCTACTACACCGGCCGTGATGCCGGTCGCTTTATCCGCAAGATTTAAAACTGTATACTTATAGTAGGTCTCAAGGTACTCTGTTGTACTTTCCAACAGATTACTCGCCTTTGCTTTAATGTCTTCCATTTAGTCCTTTAATTTGGTCTTAGCTCAGGTTTTCGCGAACACTGTTGTACTTGTCTTCAGCGGTGTTCTGAATGTCTTTTGCGCCGCGGGTAGCCTTGGTCTTGATGTTGTTAAACTCTGTCTTGCCCTCTGCAAACAAGTCAGCCAGCTGTACGGCAAAGTCATTTGCGGCGTCCTTAACTTTCTGGCGGATATCACTGCCTTTTTCAGGGGCAAGCAGGAGGCCTATCACTGCGCCTGCAGCTGCGGCGCCTACAATTCCAAGGATTACTTTAGATGTTGAAGTCATATTAGTTCGTTTTTAGATGAAAAATTGGGTTGCCGGATAAAAACCGGAAATTATAAATGATTAAATATTATGCCGGAAAAAATAACCATTTAATTATATGGGATCCCTCAGCCAGTTCGTTTCTTGTGTATAATCTTCTACAGCTCCGGTATAATTAATCTGGTAAGAAATTTTCTATAGATTTAACTTATGGTCTCACGTAAAAAAAAGGTATTGATCATTGATGATGAAGTGGACCTTTGCCTTCTTCTCAAAACATACCTCAATCGACGGAACTATGAGGTGTATTATGCCCACACCCTGAAAGAGGGGATGAGCCAGTTTCAGGAAGTCGTTCCAGACATCCTTTTTCTTGATAATAATCTCCCCGATGGTATCGGCTGGGAAAAAGCGGCCGGCCTCATCGAGCAATATCCCGGCCTTCAGGTTCACCTGATCAGCGCTTATCAGCCGGCAATGGAAGGAAGCAGTCATGCCTTCAAAGTCTGGGAAAAACCACTTACACTCAAGGATCTGGATTATTATATGTCCCACAGCCAAGTCTGACCGCAATTTATGGCTTTGCTTCGGATATTCCTCCCGTCACACCTTTTCAAAGACAAGTTTGCTCCCTCAATTCTGTTAAAACTTAACGTCACAGCGACACCCAATTATTTTTGCAGGTAATTCCCGTTATCTTTGCATCCTAAGACTGGAAAATGCGTGTTTATACTAAATTGATATATTGTTGTCGCTCCTGGATTTCTCAGGAGTCATGAATATCAGATCTATAAACAACAATTCAACTGATAGACTCCACCAAAGTGGGGTCTTTATTTTTTTAAGATGATTTCAGCTGGAATTCAAGCTAAAACTGCATTATATGACAAGGTTGTGGAGATCGGCCGGCTGATCGGCAACACCCCTCTCCATGATTTCACCCACCTGTCACCTAACCCCGGAGTAACGATATTGGCTAAAAAAGAATGGCTGCAGATCGGGGGCAGTGTGAAAGCGAGAGCTGCCTATTTTATCATCCGCGATGCGGTGGAGACCGGCGCCCTAAGCGACCGGACCATCCTGATGGATGCGACCAGTGGCAACACAGGCATTGCTTATGCAGCAATTGCCAGGGAAATGGGCCTCCAGGTAGCACTCTGCCTGCCGGAAAATGCATCCCGCGAAAGGAAGGAAATTCTAGAGTCTCTTGAAGTTAACATCATTTATACTTCGCCACTGGAGGGTACTGACGGCTCACAGCAGGTTGCCCGCGACCTGTTTAACAGGGATCCAGGGAAATATTTTTATGCCGACCAGTACAAAAATGAAAACAATTGGAAAGCGCATTATCATACCACTGCCCTTGAATTGCTCGAAGCTGTTCCGGAACTGACCCATTTTGTGGCGGGCATGGGCACCACGGGGACTTTCGTCGGCACGGGAAGAAGGTTGCGGGAAGCCAGGCCGGATGTACAACTCATTGCGCTTCAACCCGACAGTGCCATGCATGGTCTGGAGGGTTGGAAGCACCTGGAAACGGCCGTAGTGCCCACCATCTATGATCCGTCGGTGGCCGACAGATTGATAGAAGTGACCACCGAACAGGCCTACGAAACCCTCACCATGCTGAATGATAAGGAAAAGCTGCTCTTGAGTCCTTCTTCCGCTGCAAACATAGCGGGAGCATTGCAGGTAGCGGCATCCCTTGACAGCGGTACGATTGTCACGATATTGCCCGACAATGCCGACAAGTATTCAGAAGTAATAAAAAAACTCACTGGCAAATGATCACTATCGAAGCGGAAGCGGAGAAGCAAATGAACGAGGATGCCCTTAAGGCATTTCCTTACGAATGTTGTGGGTTCATGTTTGGCAATGAAGATGAATCGGGGCACCGGCGGGTTACGGCCTCAATTGCTGTGCAGAACTCATCGCCAGAGAATAAGAAAGTCCGTTTCGTGATCTCTCCCAAAGACTATCTTAAAGGGGAACAGTTTGCTTTTGAGAATGATCTGCAGCTCCTGGGAATTTATCATTCCCATCCGAGTCATCCGGCAGTACCCTCTGAGCACGACCGGGTCGCCGCCCAACCATGGTTTTCGTACGTGATCATTTCAGTGGAAAAAGATGGTGTAAAGAATACCCGTTCATGGGTGCTGAATGACACCGCACGTTTTGAGGAAGAAACTTTTAATCAATCAATAAATACAACTCAATAGTATGGCTACGATCATTATTCCGACACCTCTGCGAAAATTCACGAACAATACTGCCAGGCTGCAGATCCGTGAAGGCACGGTCGGTGAAAGCATCAAAGAACTGACGGCTAATTTTCCTGATCTTAAGAAACACCTGCTCGATGAAACAGGCGGTATCAGGAGTTTTGTCAACGTTTTTGTTGGTGATGATGACATCCGCGACCTGCAACAGGAACAAACAGAGGTAAGGGCAGACACTATAGTCAGCATCATTCCCGCTATCGCGGGTGGTGAGGAAGATCGGCCAATAGTGTTGAATAACATAAACTTCTAATATCATGAGTATTGAAAATATCTTTACGAAGGAAGAATTAGCCAGGTACAACAGGCACATCATCATCCCCGGCTTTGGAATGGAGGCTCAGCTTAAACTGAAAGCCGCCCGCGTATTGGTCATCGGTTCGGGAGGCCTGGGGAGCCCGGTTTTGCTCTATCTGGCCGCCGCCGGAGTCGGCACCCTGGGCATCGTGGATTTTGACGTGGTTGACGACAGCAACCTTCAGCGTCAGATTATATTCGGCGTTGACTCGATCGGAAAACCCAAGGTTGAGGCTGCGAAACAAAGGCTTGAATCCCTCAATCCACATCTCAATGTAATATTGCACAACACCCATATCAATTCCGACAACGCACTCGAGATCATAAGGGATTATGATGTGGTAGCTGATGGCACTGACAATTTCCCCACACGTTACCTCGTCAATGATGCCTGCCTTCTGCTGGACAAACCAAATGTGTATGCCAGCATATTTCAATTCGACGGACAGGTATCCGTATTTAATTATGTAGATGCCAATGGCAATCGCGGCCCTAACTATCGCGACCTTTATCCTACACCTCCCCCGCCCGGATTGGTTCCTAGTTGCGCTGAAGGTGGAGTGCTTGGCGTTCTCCCTGGCATCATCGGATGTATGCAGGCTTCGGAAGTCATCAAGGTAATCACAGGTGTAGGTGAAACTTTGTCCGGCCGTTTCTTCACCTTCGACGCCCTTCAGTTTGAAACCAGGACATTCAGGATTAAAAGGAGGGACGACAATCCGGTCAGCGGTAACAATCCAACGATTACCGAGCTCATCGACTACGAACAATTTTGCGGGATGCGTGCAGTAGAAGAAAAACCGCTGAAGGAAGTGACGGTTCGGGAGCTGTACGACATGCAGGTGAAAGGGGAACCTTACCAGCTCATCGACGTTAGAGAACCGCATGAATATCAGATCGTGAACATTGGTGGCGAGTTAATCCCGCTTTCAACTGTCAGCGGACACGCTGACGACATCGCTCGCGACCGCAAGGTGGTGCTACATTGCAAGGTGGGCGGAAGAAGCGCCAAAGCGATCCGCGAGCTGGAGGAAAAATATGGCTACAATAATTTGTACAACCTGAAAGGTGGTATCCTTGCCTACATCGAGGAGGTCGATCCCCAGCTGACTAAATATTGATAACGACTGAACACAATTGATAAGAGCCACCTTCGGGTGGCTTTTTTTTCGACTCCTGCCGCATGTTTAACCATCGCATGAATCAGTTTTCTCTTTTAACTTTCGATCTTTACGCTTCATTTAAAGAAAAAGGAATAATTTATGCCGTGAAATTTACGATCTATTGCTTAAAACCGGTTTGCATTCATTTGCTGACCTGCTGTATTCTACTATTTACGACTTCCATTCAATGCCAGAAAAAAAATGGGGGAGAGTTATACAAGGCATCCATACTGACACCGGAAAATAGTTTTCTTAGTGATGTTGAGGGGCCCGCGGTAGACAAAGAAGGAAATTTGTATGCTGTCAATTTTCAGAAAAAGGGAACCATCGCGCGAATCTCAGACTCTGGCGAGATCAGTTTATTCCTCACCCTTCCTGAGGGCAGCGTGGGTAATGGCATCAGGTTCGACAGTCACGGCAACATGCTGGTGGCGGATTACACCGGTCACAATGTTTACCGCATCGATCCAAAAACACTGAGCCCCGCAGTCCTGGCCCACGAGCCCCGCATGACCCAGCCCAATGACCTTGCGATCGATTCAAGGGACAGGGTCTATGCCAGCGATCCGGATTTCAAGACCAGTACCGGAAGGGTTTGGCGGGTTGATCCGGATGGTAAGGTGACGCTCCTCGATTCCACAAGCGGTGGCTCGGCAAATGGTATTGAAGTGAGCCCGGATGAAAAGACTTTGTATGTGAATGGCGGCCAGCAAATTTGGGCTTATGACCTGAACGATGGGGAGATCAATAATAAAAGAGTGTTGATCAGGTTTGCCGACTTTGGCGTGGATGGCATGCGTTGCGATGTGCAGGGTAATATATACATAGCGCGGTTTGGAAAAGGCGCGGTAGACAAAATATCACCGCAGGGAAAAATCCTGCAGGAAATCGCACTGGCAGGTAAGAGATGCACCAATGTTGCCTTTGGCGGAAAAGATGGCCGTACTGTATTCGTAACGCTGATGGACAAAGGAAATATCGAAATGTTCAGGGCAGCCGACCCGGGCCGGGAATGGAAGATGCTGCGAGGCAAATAATAGATCGACACATAGGTTATCGCTTCACCATCCTGAAATAAGGGGGAATAACAAACAAGATAGCGCGATACAAATATTAGCATGACGGCCGGAAACTTAAACTGGCATCAGGAATCTATTCACAAAGGAAATTTTATCATCAATAACAAAAAACACGTATGCAACAACAAAGAAGGTCCACACTGAAGAAAATTCTGGCCACAATTGCGGGATTCACAGGAATCACTACTGCCGCCAGGGCAATGGAAAATAGTTCCGCCTCTATGGAAAAAGAAACAGGGGGTATTGTTTACGACCAGGATGTTCCTTTGTTTGCGCAGTTCACAAAATTCAATGGATTGGTTTACATCGCTGGACAGGGTGCACATTTCAAGGGCGACATAGCCTCTCACACCGATCATGTGCTGAAGGATCTGGAAAAGCGTTTAAAGGATGCGGGTTCATCGATGGAAAAAGTGCTCAAAGTAAATGTTTATCTAAACGACATCGCTGATTACAAGGGAATGAATGAAGTGTACAAAGGACGTTTTGGGAAGAATCCTCCCGTGCGTACCACTGTTGCCGTAGCTAAGGGCGGTGTTCCCGGTGATTCGCTCGTAGAAATAGATTGTATCGCCATGGCGGATTGATAATACTCACTTAAAATATAATTCATGAAACGCAGAGACCTGATCAGAGGCTTAACGCTGCTGCCCATCGGCGGAGCGGTTGGCGCCACCGTGCTTCCTTTTGAATCCAAAGCAGCCATTACCCGGAAGCGGGATCTTTTTAAGGAGCTTGGTATACGCACTTTTATTAACGCGGCGGGCACCTATACTTTTATGACTGCATCGTTGATGCATGAGTCGGTGGTAGATACCATCAGAAACACATCAACCGATTTTTGCCTTCTTGATGAACTTGAAGACAAGGTGGGTGAAAAAATTGCGGCGATGACACACGCAGAAGCTGCCGTGGTTACCTCGGGTGCATTCGCTGCACTCACGCTTGGATGCGCGGGTGTACTCAGCGGTACCGACAAGGATAAGGCGGCCAAACTGCCTTTTATCGAGGGGACGGATATCAAATCGGAGGTCATCATTCAAAAGTCGCATGCCATCGACTACAATCATGCATTCACCAATACGGGATGCAGGATCGTGGTGGTGGAGACGGTGCAGGGCGTAGAATCCGCGATAAATGAAAAAACCGCCCTGATGCATTTTCTGAATATAGAGGCCGACAAGGGCCAGATCAAGCATGAAGAATGGGTGGCCCTGGGAAAGAAACATGGCGTCCCCACATCAATTGATATAGCGGCGGATGTGCCGCCGGTTTCGAATCTGTGGAAGTTCAATGACATGGGCTTTCATTTCGTAACCGTGTCGGGTGGCAAAGCCCTGCGAGGACCACAGAGCGCAGGTTTGCTATTGGGCAAAAAAGAAGTCATCGCGGGAGCCAGGCTACACATGCCCCCGAGGGCTGCTAATCTGGGAAGGGGGATGAAGATTAACAAGGAGGAGATACTGGGTATGTATGTAGCCCTCGAACATTTCATGAGTGTGGACCATGATAAGGAATTCAAGGAATTTGAAAAAAGGATCGGACTGATCGAAGAGGCGGCGAGGTCGGTTAGCGGCGCCAGGACGAAGATATTTGTTCCTCCCCTGGGCAATATCACCCCAACGCTGGAAGTAAGCTGGGACAAGCCTGGACTGATCGCCAAGGACCTGCAGGAGAAACTGAGGATGGGAAGTCCTTCAATTGAAGTCATCAGTCAGCACGAAAATAGTATCAACATTACTGTTTGGGTGATGAAACCCGGTGATGAAAAAATTGTTGCACGAAGGCTGAAGGAAGACCTTTCGGTGTTTTTGGCTTAGTACAGGAGTTGCTCTTTTTGAACATATTAATATCCGGATTAGTTGAGATCGCGATTGATTGTTAGAACAGGTTCAGGATTATTGCTTTTTGGCCTACTGGGATTCCTAATGCTGCGCAGCCTGCAAATCTAAAAAAGCAGAAAACACCACAGACTGGGTGGCGCCGCCGGACGAGGCGGGAAAACTTTTCAATCCCCTGATAAATATGGCGGAGGCCAATGACAAAGGGAAAATCATGTACCAGAATTACTGCATGCAGTGTCATGGCGCCAATGGATATGGCGACGGGGCGGCGGGCAATGCGGGGGCGATAAAGCCGGCAAATTTTCACACCGACAAATTCAAAAAGCAACGAGGCGGAGCCATATTCTGGAAGATCAGCCATGGCCGTGGTCTCATGCCTGGATTCAAAGATGCCCTGACTGAAGAACAGCGTTGGCAACTTGTAACCTATATACGCGGTTTTTCGCAAAATAAGGCCGAAGCAAAAAGGGAACCGCCTAAAGCATTAACACCCGATGTTAAAGTAACGCATCTGATGAAGGTTACGCCTATCGCGGTGAGGCTGTTGCAAAATCCTGTAAGTGGCGAACTTTATTTCACATCTTTTGAGGGAGATGTTTTTCATGTCAAAGACCTGAAGTCTGCAGAGCCTTCGTATGAAAAAATATTGTCTTTCGCGAAGCATGGAATTTCAAGGGTACAGGGCGCCTTGTTCGTAGGTAATGTATTATATCTCTGTGGAAATGTCGACACGGCCAACAAAACCATCACCCGGGGCAAAATGGTTTCGGTTGACCTCGGCTATAAGGATTCTGCTAAGGTGTCGGTTGTATTCACCACTGCTAATTACGGCGCCAATAAAACAATTTATGACCACGGATGGAATGCCATGGCACTAAGCCCTGACAAGAAGTATATTTTCGTCAACAGTGGGGCTCGCACCGACCACGGTGAGGTGCAGGACAATGGAGGGTTATTTCCAAATGCCCGTGATAATGCGTTGACCTCAAAAATTTTCAGGGTCCCCGTGGGCGCCAAAGACCTGAAGTTTACAGATGACCTGGCGAAGCTGAAAGATGAAGGTTATCTCTATTCGGAAGGGATCAGGAATGCCTATGACATGGCCTTCGATCCGGATGGAAATCTTTTTGCCGTGGTGAATTCTTCCGACTATGATAATCCGGAAGACATGTTCTGGATAAGGCAGGGACACCATTATGGATTTCCCTGGGTGATGGGCGGCATTGAAAATCCGCAACAATTTCCCGATTGGGACCCCAATCCCGAGACAGACAAGTTCATCAATAAATTCTCCCATTCATGGCAGGTCAAATACTTCCATAACGACCCGGGTTTTCCGCGAAAGCCAGCAGGAGTAAAATTTTCACCGGGGGTGCAGAACCTGGGACCCGATGCGAATGAATACAGGGGCCACTCTGGGAAAGTCCTGGATGGCGATAGTACTGGCGTGGCTGTTAGTACCTTTACCCCCCATTGCTCACCACTCGGATTGCTGTTCGATACCAAACGGGCGCTGCCTGGTGCTTACAGGGGAAGTGGTTTCGTGATCAGGTACACCAATGGATCGCGTGGCGAAATGATGGGATCATTCACCAAACAGGGTTCGGACATGCTACATCTTGAGTTGGCCTATGACAAGGCGATGGATAACTATACAGTCAAAACCAACCGTATCGTTGAGGGTTTTGTTGAACCATCCGATGCCATACTGATCGGTGATGACGCCTACGTAATTGAATACGGCGGTTTTGGTGGCGACATCTGGAAGATTAGTTTTTTAAAAGAAGCTTCGGCAAAAAATAAATAAATAAATCCAACTAATGAGACTATTGTCAATTATTCTGTTTTTGGCATTCTGTATCCACGCAAATGCCCAGAGTTACTCCATTGTGATCAAAGATGGCCATGTTATAGATCCGAAAAATAATATCGACCAGGTGATGGACGTGGCGATCACTGATGGCAAAATTGTAAAGGTGGGGAAGAACATCGATCCTAAACAAGCAGTACAGGTAGTAAATGCAAAAGGGCTCTATGTGACTCCCGGCCTGGTTGACTTACATGGGCATGTGTTCTTCGGAACCGAACCAGATCACTACCTGAGTAATGGCCTGGTTGCAGTTATGCCCGATGGATTTACGTTCCGCGTAGGGGTGACCACGATCGTGGATGCAGGTGGAGCGGGCTGGAAAAGCTTTGCCACTTTCAAAAAGAATATCATCGACAATTCCAGGACGAGAGTGTTGTCGATGTTGAATGTGGTGGGAGAAGGTATGAGAGGGGGAGTATATGAACAGGATCCCCGCGACATGAACCCCAAGATGATCGCTGCGGTGGCGAAATCAAACCGAAATGACATCGTGGGTATCAAAGTGGCGCACTATGAAGGGCATGAGTGGACACCAGTTGACAGTGCGGTCGCCGCAGGCAAACTGGCTGAGATTCCCGTGATGGTGGATTTTGGCGGCGCCCAACCGCCGTTACCACTTGAGGAATTGTTCACAGCTCATTTGAGACCCGGCGATATCTTTACTCACTGTTATGGCTATCTGAAAACGAGGGAGGCAATTGTGGATCAGACCACGAACACCGTTAAGCCGCTTGCACTCGCCGCGAGAAAAAGAGGGATCTTCTTCGATGTTGGTTATGGTGGCATCAGTTTCAGTTTCTCACAGGCGATTCCTGCGGTCAAACAGGGATTTTATCCCACTTCCATCAGCACCGACCTGCATATGGGAAGTACCAACGGGGCTATGAAAGACCAGTTGACTTGTATGTCGAAGTTTCTGGCTATGGGCGTGCCCCTGCAGGAAGTGGTGAAGGAGAGTACGATGAATCCAGCGATGGAGATCAAGAGGGAAGAACTGGGAAATCTGACTGTGGGATCCGAGGCCGACGTGGCAATACTGAACCTCAGGCAGGGGAAGTTTGGCTATTTCGACTACACCGGGTACAAGATAGACTACGACAAGAAGCTCGAGTGTGAGATGACAATCAGGGCCGGGAAGATCGTTTATGATGTTAATGGAATCGCCACGCCAATTTTTGCTCCGGTGAAACCTGGAGCCGGCAGATCCGGCGAGCACTAGAAAAAATCGACACGCGAAGGAGAGTTTCACGCAAAGGCGATTGCAGTCATTATTTAATTGCTATCAATTCGGCGCAAAGTCGCAAAAGAAGACATGCGTTTTCATTGCGTCTTCGCGTTTTTCTTTGCGTCCTCGCGTGAAACTTTCCTGAGAAGTATTTGGCAGTAACTTGCAAAATAAAACGTTCAAACCAATGATGACCGAAGCCTTTAAGAAGATCATACTAAGAGATCTGCAAAAACTAAAAACAGAAATAGAATCATATCGGTATGAAGACTGCATCTGGTATATTGAAGAGCGGATCGCCAATTCGGCCGGCAACCTCTGTATGCACCTGGTAGGGAATCTAAATACCTTTATTGGTGCGGCCCTGGCGAACACGGACTATCACAGGGATCGTGATCTGGAATTCTCGATCAAAAATGTGCCAAGGGCTGAATTGATCAGGAAGATTGATGACACACTTGTTGTAGTGGAGGATGGACTGAGCAGGCTGACCGATGACCGGTTGAATGATCCTTTTCCGGTTTTGATTTGGGAAAAGGAAACAGATATCGGGTACACCCTGTTGCACCTGGCTACCCATCTCAACTATCATCTCGGACAGGTAAATTATCATCGTCGGCTGCTCGACGAAGCGTGAACCCCAATCGTATCATCCACCTGCGTATCTTGGTGACTGTGATCCTGCAGGGATCTGCGATACTTATATGAACTGGAAAACGACCTATCCGGCCAGGCTTGCCGGAATCAGCCTGATCTTGATATGCATATTTGTGTGGACCTCCTGTGCAAACAAAGACAGGACCTGGTCGGCATATAAGGCAGACGCGGCCAGCACCAGTTATTCCCCCCTCTCGGAAGTCAACGTCAACAATGTAAAAAACCTCAGACTTGCCTGGAGTTTTGAACCGGATGATGCCATGCCCGAAGGGAGGATGAATGGTAGCCAGTGCAACCCCATTGTTGTTGACGATGTGATGTATGTTGCCTCCGCCCGGCACAGGATCTATGCATTAAATGCATCGGACGGAAAAAAGATTTGGGCTTTCGATCCATTCAATGGCGGTCGTGGAGGCGGCTCATTCAGAGGAGTAACATATTGGGAGGATGGCGGCGACAGGCGAATTCTTTTTACGGCCGGAGACAATCTATTTGCCGTCGATGCAAAAAATGGCAAACCCATCATGAGTTTTGGCGACAGTGGCAGAGTGAGTATGAATGTGGGCATAAGGGATGATCCCAAACTGATCTCAATAAAACCAACTTCGCCTGGAATTATATACAAGGATCTGCTGATCCTTGGCAATGAGGTGTCTGAACTCTATGGCGCGCAACCCGGCTATATCCGTGCATACAACGTGAGAACAGGCAAGCTCGCCTGGACATTCCATACCATTCCCCTTCCCGGCGAGGTAGGTTATGACACCTGGCCAAAGGATGCGTGGAGATATGCGGGAGGCGCCAACGACTGGGGCGGGATGAGTGTTGACGAAAAACGCGGCATGGTATTTCTCGCCACGGGTTCGCCAACTTATGATTTTTATGGTGCGGATCGCAAGGGTCAAAATCTTTTCGGCAACTGTGTGGTGGCGCTGAACGCGGCTACCGGCAAACATATCTGGCATTTCCAAACCATACACCACGATCTATGGGACTATGATCTGCCCGCGCCTCCAAACCTGGTGACAATTTCCCGGGAGGGCAAAATGATTGACGCGGTGGCCCAGTGTTCCAAAATCGGTTTCCTCTACCTGCTGAACCGTGAAACCGGAGAGCCTTTGTTTCCTGTAGAGGAGCGCCCTGTTCCAGCTTCCGATGTTCCGGGAGAAGAGGCATGGCCTACTCAACCATTCCCGACAAAACCGAAACCATATGCCCGGCAAATGCTTAGGGAAGAGGACCTCGCAAATTATACAGACGCCGACCACGACTCTTTGTTGAAGGTGTTCAGGAACTACCGATACGAAGGTTTGTTTACACCGCCTTCAGTGAAAGGCACCATCAATTTTCCCGGAACAATCGGTGGATCGGAGTGGGGTGGAGCAGCCGTCGATCCCATTTCCCAGGTGATCTATTTAAAGTCAAACGAATCACCGGAGGTCGACATCCTTGAGAAGATCGACAACAATCAGGGTCCGGATCAGAGCAGTGTGGAGATAGACGGAAAGAACCTGTACATGAATTATTGTGCAAGCTGTCATAAAGCAGACAGATCCGGCAACGAGCCCCTGTATCCTTCATTGATTGGGTTGAAGAAAAACATTTCAGAAGACCAGGCTTTGTTACGAATCAGGGAAGGTGCCGGTAAAATGCCTCCCTTTGCCCGGGTGCTGAATGGAAAAGAAAAGGCCATTGTCGACTTTCTCTTCGATAAGATAAACATCCCCCGCCACCGGAGTAATGAGGACCTGAAAGAAATTCAGAACAACAGATTATCGAACATTAATATGAATGACACAGGCGTTGCAAAGGATTCCGGCGTGATTTTTTTGAATACGAATGCTTATGTACAGATGCACGATGCCCGCGACAGGCCCGTACTCAAGCCGCCATACGCAACGCTGAATGCCATCGATCTGAGTAGTGGAGATTATCTTTGGTCGGTGCCGGCAGGAAACATTGAAGACCTGCAGCGAAGAGGCGATCCGCCGACTGGCGCAGAAGGATCCCCGGGACCCATAGTAACAGCCGGTGGCCTGGTTTTTCTTGGTGGGGGGCGCGACCGCAAGTTTCAGGCTTATGATAAAACCAATGGCAAACTTCTCTGGGAATTTTTATTGCCAGCTTACGCGTCTTCTTCCCCTGCGTCCTTTTCCAGCAATGGAAGGCAGTACATTGCCGTCTCCGTTGCTGGCGACAAATCATCGCGCGGTGGAAGGATCATGGTCTTTAGTTTGTAATACAACTGAACTTTCATGCATAAATATTATTGCGTTTTATTTCTCCCGCTTTTCGCACTTAATTTCAAAGCAGGTGGCCAGATACTTACACTAAAAAATGCGATCGATACCGGAGTAAAGAATTTCGGAATGATTAAGGCAAAAGCTGATTACCTGAGGGCTTCCGAGGAATCAGTCAAAGAAGCGACTTCAGAGTATTTGCCGAATTTAAGTGTTGCCGCTCAGCAGGCATATGGCACTATCAACGGTCAATTTGGACCTGTTTTTCCGATCGGCGGATTAAATGCGGCATCTTCAGGTCCGCCATTTGGCTCTCAGAACTGGCATGCTGCATTCGGAGGTTTGTATCTCGCTAATCTAAATTGGGATTTCTTCACATTCGGAAGGGTCCTGCAGAGAGTAAATCTGGCCAGGGCTGAGGTTCTCAGGGAGTCTGAAGATCTCGACCAGGAAAAGTTTCAGCATCGGGTACGCATTGCCGCAGCCTATCTGAATCTGCAGGCCTCGCAAAGGCTAGCGCTTTCGCACCAAAGAAATGTTGAGCGGGCAACTGCACTCAGAAATTCGGTTGTGGTCCGCACGCAAAACGGACTGAACCCCGGCGTCGATTCTTCGCTCGCAAACGCTGAACTGGGAAATGCAAAAATTGCATTGAACAACGCCATCAATTTTGAAAACGAGCAGGCCAGCCAGTTGGCGGAATTGATGGGTTCAGATAAACAGGACTATGTTCTGGATACATTTTTTGTGTACAATATTCCAGCAGCACTTTCAGATACATTCTCATCCGAGCTTTTAGAACATCCCATCCTTAAATTTTACCAGAGCAGGATCAATGTCAGCAGGCAACAGGAAAAATATTTTAACCGGTTCAAATACCCTGTCTTTTCGTTAATAGGAGTGGCGCAAAGCCGGGGAGCAGGTTTTAGCCAGGACTACAGTGAGCAGTCGCCCGATGCATATACTCACGATTATTGGGCTGGCATTAGGCCAACGCGTAGTAACTACCTGTTTGGTATTGGCGTATCCTGGAACGTGACGAGTTTGAAACGTGTTCAGCATCAGGTGGCATCCCAGCAATGGACATCGAGGGGTCTACAAAACGAATATGAACGAATCAACCAGCAAATCAAATCGCAGCTTGTCCTTGCAGACCGAAAGATGAAAACTGCAATGGCAAACTACAATGAGGCCCCTTTACAAATGAAAGCAGCGTCAGATGCATATCTGCAAAAATCGGTATTGTACAAAAATGGCCTTGCCGACATAGTTGACGTTACACAGGCATTGTTTTCGCTGAACCGGGCCGAAACCAACAGGGATATATCAGTGAATAATGTATGGCAGGCACTGCTTTTAAAAGCAGCTGCAGCCGGGGATTTTGGGTTGTTTGAAAACGAGTTTTAAATATAAAATGTTTCGTGATGGGCTTAATAAGAAGTGCGCTTAGAAAACCAATATCCATCATCGTCATCGTCATGGGTTTATTCGTTTTTGGAGTTAATGCAGTGACGAACATCAAAGTCGACATTTTTCCCAACCTGAACCTGCCGGTTATTTATATTTCCCATCCATACGGTGGTTTCACGCCAACCCAAATGGAAGCATTCTTCGGTAAACAATACGTTGGTCTTTTACTCTACGTGGCAGGTGTAAAAAATATTGAAACAAGAAATATCCAGGGTCTTACACTTATCAAACTGACGTTTTATGAGGGCACTAATATGGCCCAGGCCGCCTCTGAGGTCACCTCAATGACAAATCGTGCCCAGGCAATTTTCCCGCCTGGGTCCCAACCTCCATTTATTTTACGTTTTGACGCCTCTACTTTGCCCATCGGGCAATTGGTGATAAGCAGTCCAAAACGATCTAACAATGAACTGATGGATCTGGCCAATGTATATATACGGTCAACGTTTACTTCTATACCCGGCCTTGTTTCACCCGCACCTTTCGGAGGTAATGTCCGGACAGTTGTGATCAAGGTTGATCCACAGTTATTGAGAGTTCATAATCTGACACCCGACCAGGTGGTTGAGGCTTTGAGAATAAACAACCAATCGACGCCGGCCGGAAATGTAAGGGTTGGAGATTTAAATTATTATACGCCCGCAAATACCACCATAAAAAACATCAGGGAATTTGGAGATATTCCGCTGTTTAAGGGTGTTCAAAATGTATACCTCAGAGATGTTGCCAAGGTGGAGGATGCCGCGGATATCACAACCGGCTATGCATTAGTGAATGGCAAGAGGTCTATTTATCTCCCGATCACAAAATCCGCTGATGCTTCTACATGGGAGGTGGTGCAGAATCTAAAAAAAGCCCTTCCACGTTTTCAGAGCCAGGTGCCTGAGGATGTAAAATTGTCGTATGAATTCGACCAATCAGTCTACGTTATCAATGCCGTAAAGAGTTTAGTCGTGGAAGGATCTATAGGTGCAATCCTCACGGGGCTGATGGTTTTATTATTTCTTGGAGACAGGCGGGGAGCGCTGATCGTTATCCTTACTATTCCTGCTTCAATCATTGCCGGAGTATTGTTTCTTTACCTGTTTGGTCAGACCATAAACATCATGACGCTCAGCGGGCTCGCTCTTGCCATCGGTATACTGGTGGATGAGTCGACGGTTACAATTGAAAATATTCACCAGCATCTCGATATGGGTAAGCCAAAATCTCTTGCCATCTGGGACGCGTGCAAGGAAATTGCTTTTCCTAAATTGCTTATTCTGCTTTGTATACTCGCGGTTTTTGCGCCGGCCTTGACGATGACCGGCATACCCGGGGCATTATTTCTTCCTTTGGCAATGGCCATTGGGTTTTCCATGATTACTTCGTACTTCCTTGCGCAAACATTTGTACCTGTCATGGCGAACTGGTTGATGAAATCGCGTCATCAGGTATCCCCCGCAGACGGGCATATTTTAACGGATAAAGAAGTATTTGCACAACTTGGTCTTTCTTCGACCGGGGAGTATGATACCTGGGATCAGAAAAAAATGCTCCTGGAAAGGCAGATAAACAATGGAAATGGAAAATTGACCAGGTTTGACAAATTCCGTAACCGGTTCGTGAGATTTCTCGATAGATGTTTTAACTATCAGAAATCGTTGGTAATTCTGTATTTCCTTTTGACCTGTGGAGCTGTAGCCTTACTTTTTATGAATATCGGTCGTGATGTGTTGCCAAAAGTAAATGGAGGACAGTTCCAGGTTCGTTTACGTTCCCCCGACGGCACCAGGATCGAGCGAACTGAGGATAGAACAATAAAGACCCTGCATATACTGGAAGGTATGATCGGAAAGGAAAACATTGGCGTTTCGTCTGCCTTTGTGGGTCAGCATCCCGGTCAGTTTTCTACCAGTCCTATTTACCTGTTTATGAGCGGCCCACAGGAATCTGTATTGCAGGTCGCTTTGTCGGATAAGTATGGTGAAAGCCTCGATGATCTGAAAGAGCGTTTCCGGGATACGATGAAGTTGGCCATGCCCGATGTAAGGCTTTCGTTTGAACCGATTGAACTTACCGATAAAATTCTCAGCCAGGGTTCTCCAACTCCTATTGAGGTGAGAATTGGAGGCAAGAACAAACAAGTGAATGAAGAATTTGCAAAAAAGGTGATTGCAAAACTTAACAAAATCTCCTATTTACGGGATGTTCAACTGGGGCAACCGGTCAACTATCCTACTATTGATATTCAAATTGACCGCCAACGCGCTGCCCAAATGGGAGTGAATGTTTCAGATATTTCACGATCGCTGATAGCCTCCACATCTTCGTCACGATATACAGAAAAGAATGTTTGGATTGATCCGGCAACCAATCAAAGCTATGGTGTACAGGTGCAGATTCCGGAAAACCAGATGAAGAGTATTGACGACATCAGGGAAATTCCGGTGCTCAACAATGCATCACGACCAGTGCTCAGTGATGTAGCAGAAATTAAGAAAGGCACCTCGTACGGGGAAAACGACAATTTGGGAGCGATACCCTTTCTTTCTGTCACTGCCAATTTGAATAAAATAGACCTGGGTACGGCAAGGGAGGATGTGCAGGCGGTAATTGAATCCATGGGTGAATTGCCTCGCGGGCTGACAATTGAACTAAAAGGCTTAACCGAAGTATTATCCGATACATTAAAGAGTTTGCAAACTGGACTAATTACTGCAGTGGTGGTTATTTTCCTGATGCTTGCCGCAAACTTTCAGTCTTTTAAGGTGTCGCTGGTGGTAATGTCTACAGTGCCGGCGGTTTTGTTAGGATCATTGGTCATGCTGGTTGTAACAGGTTCCACTCTCAATTTGCAATCATACATGGGGATAATAATGGCGATTGGCGTGTCTATCGCGAATTCTGTGTTGTTGATTACCAATGCTGAACATTTACGTCGCCACAATGGCAATGCGCTGCTTAGCGCCAAGGAATCGGCCGCCTTACGACTGCGACCGATACTTATGACGAGTGTGGCTATGGTTGTGGGCATGGTGCCCATGGCGTCAGGTTTAGGGGAAGGAGGTGACCAGGCCTCGCCCCTCGGTCGGGCGGTTATAGGCGGGTTATTCGCATCCACTTTCGCTGCGTTGATTTTTGTGCCAATGATATTTTCCTGGTTACAAGGCAAGTCATCAACCACGTCGGTTTCTCTTGATCCGGAAGATCAGGAAAGCACTCATTACATTCCAGGCTTGAAAAGATCATGATGAGCTATGAGACTGTTTTACCAGGAGGGAATTGTTATTAACTGTTGAAAATATTTAGCAATGAATTTGCGCTTAATGGGATCTGATTTGTTTTACAGTCTGCTGTTGTCTGGATTGCTATCGGGGTGCGGTTCTCAGGACAGTGTAGTGCAGCAGAAAAAAGGTACCGGAGCCGAAGCGCCTGCGGCAGCAGTCGAAGTTGTTGTCCTGCAAAAGCGAAGGCTCTCATCATCATTGCAGGTTCCAGGTGAGCTGATTGCATATCAGCAGGTGGACCTATATGCCAAGGAGAATAGTTTCGTGAGGAAGTTGTATGTGGATGTTGGTTCGGAAGTAAGGGAAGGGCAGCTACTTGTTACGATGGAGGCCCCGGAAATGGGTTCTCAACTGGCAGCCGCTTTCTCGAACATAAAGTCGCGTGAGGCCATTTATGTTGCCAGCAAGGCAAACTATGGGCGTCTTCTTGCGACCAGCAAGACACCCGGCACCATTTCCCCAAATGATCTGGAGCAAGCCGCCGCCCGACGGGACGCGAACCTGGCAGAATTGCAATCTGCCGAGGCTGCTTATAAGCAGATAACACAAACGCAGGAGTATCTTCAGATCCGGGCTCCTTTTAGCGGTGTCATCACTGTACGAAATGTAAATCCCGGCGCATATGTGGGGCCGTCGGGCAAAGGTTCTGAACTGCCATTATTTACACTCCAGCAGCAAAAAAAGCTAAGATTGGTGGTATCCGTTCCCGAGACTTATTCAAGTTACCTGAGCCAGAAGAGCGAAGTCAGTTTCAGGGTCAGGGCGCTTCCCGACCAGTTGTTTAAGGCAAAGGTCAAGCGACTTGCCGGCGCCATAGACAGCAGACTCAGGTCACAGCGTGTGGAGATGGATGTGCCAAATGAGAACAAGAAATTATTGCCTGGCATGGTGGCAGAGGTAAATCTTCCTCTGCCTTCCAGCGACAGCACGCTGGTGGTTCCTAAGACCGCCGTTGTAAACGCATCTGAAAGCATTTTCGTGATACGTTCTGTTGATAATACGGCAGAATGGGTACCAGTAAAAGAGGGGAGGGAGGCAAATGAAATGGTGGAGATCTATGGTAATTTATCAGCGGGAGATACCCTTGTTAAAACCGCCTCGGACGAAATAAGAAAGGGAAGTGTTTTGGGAAGGTTAAAGATGGTTGAAAACTGATCTGCCTGCGACCTGTATTTTAGGCAGGAAAATATGTTTTAATTCTTCGACATGACAGTAGTTAAAGCTGTGAGACCTTATTGGACCTCGGTTTCAAAGTTCTTTTCGTCAAATGGGCTTTTTGGCTAAATTTGCCGTCCGAACTACAAAAAATACAATGACTCCCTAGCTCAGTTGGTTAGAGCTACTGACTCTTAATCAGTAGGTCCTGGGTTCGAGCCCCAGGGGGGTCACTTGAAGAAGAAGCAGTTACGACAAGTTATTCGTGGCTTGCTTTTTTATTGTGGAAAAGATTCTTCCCAACCTAAACGACGTCATCAATTGAATGATAGTCGGCGGCCATCATGTGTTTATCGATTCACGATGGCTTCTCATCTTCTGGGTTTCGCTGACAACTTCCGCCTTTTCATTCCGACTAATAATTTAAACATCGTCTAACCTTCCAATGACTTCAATGCTACAACTGTATGAATTACTTGTATTGGAGAACCGGGAACGATCTAGCTGAGTATTCACTAAGGTTTACGGGCGTAGACTTATCCAAATATTTGAGAGTTAGCGGACTTTTTATCGCGTCTCCGATTTGCAAGAAGTCCACATTAGTTGAAGCACAGTGCGGATGGTCTGCTGAGGTTATGTCTTGAGATTATTTACATATAACGTATCGCAAACAATGAATTGATTCATTAAAATGCAAATAGAATGACTCAAATTATTTCTTAGTTTCATTTGTTGAAACCTTCGCATGCCCAATAAAACAATTAAACCCAAAGAAACGTCTTCTTTAGCATCGCATAACGTCGAAATCATTGGTCAGCATTATGGATTGCGCGACGTTTTTAACTTGGTTAAAGCCGTGGCACCGACCGGCAGCGCCGTGTTGCTTCAGGGGGAAACGGGAACGGGCAAAGAATTGATTGCAGCCGCCATTCATCAACATTCAGGCAGGGCAAGCAAAGAAATGGTTAAGGTTAATTGTGCTGCGCTTTCCCCGCAATTGATTGAAAGCGAATTGTTCGGACACGAAAAGGGAAGCTTTACCGGGGCGATAGAAAAACGTGTAGGTAAATTTGAAGCAGCAAATGAAAGCACGATTTTGCTCGATGAAATTGGTGAAATGTCTGCTCCCCTTCAGGTCAAATTGTTGAGGGTGTTACAAGAACAGGAGATCGAGCGCATAGGTGGCAATACTACTATTAAGATTAACGTCCGCATCATTGCCGCAACTAACCAAGATCTTTCCAATGCCGTAAGCGAAGGCAGATTCAGGGCTGATCTGTTCTATCGACTCAACGTGTTTCCGATCTCCATTCTACCTTTACGTGAACGAAAGCAAGACATACCGCTGCTCGTTTCTTATTTTCTTGCACTTCACGCCTATAAAACAAAAGAACCAGTCAAGCAGTTGTCACAGGCAAAGCTGAAGCAGTTGATGCAGTATTCCTGGCCGGGTAATGTGCGGGAACTTGAACACGTAATTGAACGTAGTATACTGGTGAGCTCAGGAAATAAAATAAAGGAAATTTTGTTGCCTTCACTAAACAAGCAGATCTTTTCAACCACCGGATTCAATGGGCCGTTACGATCGCTTCGACAGTATGAAAAGGATTACATCATACATGTGTTGGAGGTATGCAATGGAAAAATCCGAGGGAAAGGTGCTGCGGCAGAGATATTGAAAATTCCCCCCACTACACTGCACTCGAAAATCAAAAAGCTGGGAATAGTTAGATCAATAGTAGAGTAATTCGAGACGCTTAGAAAGCCAAAAGGTCACCTTATGAGTGACCTCGTAGCTTCAAACACCACTGCAAAACCCATTCGCACCTATTGTCGTTCCCGCACTGAAACTGGATAAGCCTTTGCCCTAAAATCCAGCATCGGGTCGGCTGTCTTAATTCCTGTAGGAATATTATTAGGGCTAAAGGCAAGCGATTTATCGGCGGCTACACTGTTATCAGCAACTTTTTCGATTGTGATCAGTCCCATTGGGATCAACTTTCTTGATGAAGGCCACGCGCTGGAGGGATCGTCTAATACATCGCCTTCCCGGGCAATTTGTGCCACTAACCTAAATTGAATCGGATGCCTGCCTACTCTGTAGCGGATTTCGTTAACCAGGTAATTTTTATCGAGCTGCTCCATTGCCGAGGGACTGATGAGCGCTTCTCCTTCCACAGGAAGGAATTGATACCTGATAAATACCTTATCGCCCCAGTCATTAGTAAACTGAAAAGCATTTACTCCGAAATAGGAAATAGAACCATAACTAGCAGGGATCTTTTGCGTTGTGAGAAATGTTTTCGCAAGCGGGTGGCTTTCCAAAAAGGTATCGAGCGCAGTCGGCGTCTTCGCTCCAGGGCCACTTGCACCGATTGCCATGAGCAGTTCGCGAAATTCATCGGAGGTATGCGTTGGAAAACCATTGAAACTGTGGCCGATGATATCTGTGTTTCGTCCATCAGGCATCTGAAAACGCACTGCTATACCCCGGGGGTTTGCTGCCCCCACATTATCGGGAATATCGGGTATTCCGGTAAAATCGGAAAACCGGACAATTACTTTACTGCCGGCCTTTTGGAGATGGAAAGCAGTAGTAAGAACGGATGCCTGGCGATCTGGAGTAAAACTACCTTCTAATATTACACCTTTTGCATGGACTGCCCGACTATGATGATTACCAAAGGCCGTGTGCAAAGCCTCCACAAGTTCGGACGGACTGTGGGTTTGCCCCTTAGTCTGAGCATAGCTGGTAGACGGCACTACTGCGGCAACTGACATTGCTACAATAGATAAATTCGAAAAATGTTGTGCGTTCATGATAATTATTTTAATGGATGAAAGAGATCGCACCAAAATTGCTGACTTAATCACCACGGGGCAATGGATCTTTCATGGCACTTATGGTACCAAACGTCGATTTATAAAAGGGTGTATTGTACATATGAAGCCATGTTTGGTCCATTGTGGATATTCATTCGTTGGTGCAATTTTGAACCGGAAACTATTTATCACCCAAAAAAAATGATTATGAAAGTCTTATTATCAAACCTCCTGATCACTGCTCTTATCATTCTGGGAGTGGCGAATTGTACTCGCAGCAGTGATGGTCCGCACGTCCACAGTTTTGTTTTAGTGCATGGTGCCTGGCAGGCACCTTATGTCTGGAAAGACGTGCAAAAAAACCTTGAAAGACAGAACAACAAAGTGATTGTTGTCGAACTGCCAGGGCATGGTGCTGATACCAGCGGCCCCGCCACTTTATCAATAGATGTATACAGAGATAAAGTAATTGAGGCTATTAAAGGATTAAAAAGTAATGTGATACTTGTTGGTCACAGCATGGGTGGGATGGTGATCACGGCGGTAGCGGAAAAAATACCGTCTAAAATTGAAAAGCTCGTATATATCGGTGCATTTGTTCCCGCGAATGGGCAATCATTGCTAGACCTGTCTTTATTAGACAAACAATCACAACTTGGTGCGTCACTTATTCCTTCTAAAGACCAGTTGCTGCTTGATGTTAAACCTGAAAACCTGATCACCATTTTTTGTCAGGATGCCAATGCACAGATCCAAAAGGAAGTAAAGGCAAACTACCGTCCCGAGCCAGCGATACCCTTTACTAACAAAGCTTCGATCACTGAAACGAATTTCGGGCGGGTGGATAAATATTATATTCACACGCTTGAGGACCATGCAGTGGGCATCGACCAGCAATATGCGATGGCGAGTGCAGCGCATATCAAGAAATCCTATTCATTAAATACAGGCCATTCCCCGTTTCTAACTCAACCGCAGGAAGTAAGTCGCATTCTGTTGGAAATTTCAAGGTAATGTTTTGGAGGGGTCAGGAACTATATGTGATTCGAATGCCGTGCTTTTTTAATTTGCCGAGCATTGACGCCGGAGTGATGTGCAATAATTCTGCGGCCCCTCCCATTCCTGATATTTTATAGCGGCATTGTTCAAGGGCAGCAATCAGTGCTTCTTTTTCTCCTGTAACTGTCAGAGGTTGCGCTGTTTTTTTAGAGAGAATGAAGTCTGCGATAAACTCATGATCTATTGTTTCATCATTTGTCATGATGACAGCACGTTCCATCAAATGCTGCAGTTCGCGAACATTTCCAGGCCATGAGTAATTTGAAAGTAACTGGAGTGACTTATCCGACATAAAGTAAACCTGCTTTCCGGTTTTCTGAGCATAGTCTTTTATGAAGTATTGGGCAAGCAAGATAATATCCTTTTCTCTTTCACGCAGGGGAGGTAGTTCAATGGGAAAAACATGCAGCCGGTAATACAGATCTAGACGAAATCGACCTTCGGCAACTTCTTTTTCCAGGTTTCGGCTGGTGGCAGCAATGATCCGCACATCAGTTTTAATTGTTGCACTGCTACCGATCCGCTGCACTTCCTTTTCCTGCAACACTCGCAGGAGTTTGCTTTGCATATCAAGAGGCATCTCGCCTATTTCATCGAGCAGCATCGTTCCATTCGCCGCCTGTTCAAATTTGCCTGCGCGGGCGGTGAAAGCCCCGGTGAAGGCACCCTTTTCATAACCAAACAACTCCGATTCAATTAATGATTCCGGCAGCGCGGCGCAATTGATTTTGATAAATGGTTTATTCTTCCTGCAAGATTTTTCATAAATACATCGCGCAATACCTTCCTTACCCGTGCCTGTCTCCCCCAGCAGCAAAACTGAGCTGTCATAAGGCGCAACCTGGTCAACTAATTGAAAAACTTTCAGCATTGGAGCAGACTGGCCAACAATGTTGCTGTATGAACCTTTTAAGCCGGAACTGCTTCGGGATGGAAATATCCTTTTTTCACTGGTTGTGTGCGCCTGGGATATAGCCCTGTTATCAAATCGGTATTTTGCGATTTCCATTGCCACTACTACATCTTTTTCCCTAAATGGTTTAACGATAAATCCGTAAGGATTGGTCGCTTTCGCAGCCGTTAATACCTGTTGATTGGAGTTCGCGGAAATATAGATAAATGCGATGCCCAGATCGTTGAGTCGATGCGCAAGGTCTATACCTGTCATCGGACCATTCAGAAAAATATCCAGCAGTACCAGGTCTGGGCGATGCTCGGTGATTAGACCCAAAGCTTTCTCTGCGGTGCGTGCGATGCCAATAACTTTATAGCCGTTGCGCTCGACGGTTTTAGCGATGTCTCTTGCGACGATCAATTCATCTTCAACGACCATTATTTTACGCATGAGAATGTAGGATGTATGCCAAATGAAGGTAACTATAATGATGTTTGGGGTGACAACGTACGGTTCTCTTTTTTTTGAGTATACGAAATCGACGAAATATCGTCTCTCATACCTGTCTCTTTTTTGCGCAAAAGTCTGAAATCTAATTCTATAACATTCGGCACAGGAATGGTTTTAAAGAAGCGCAAATGCACATTATGTACAAGAACGACAAATCCTTCATAGATCTACAACGGCGTATTACACCGGTGCTCAGCATCGAGTCTCTGGCTTTCTTCAGCCCCGAAGGTAAATTTTCAACCAACTCCATAGCTCTTGGCCTGTATCAAATGCTATGGCTTACGACGGGCAGGGGCATTGTCAATATAGATGGGCAACAGCACCCGGCGGATTCTAACAAAATATTTATGCTGGCTCCTTCGCAGTCTTTCAGTGTTACTCAATGCGAGGAATTGCAGGGTTTCCGGGTGTGTTTCTCTCGTTCGTTTATTCTGGAGGCCGATGAAAGACTATTATTCGGAAACACGGGTGGGTTCCTTCAGTTTTTCGCTCAGATGAGCGTAGACATCAACGCTGAAACGTTCAAGGATCTTCACGAGGTCGCGGTCAAAATGAAAACAGCTTATGAAAGCAGCGATTACTATTTAAGAGAAATACTTACTAAATATTTTAAAATATGGCTGCTCCATCTCGTGCGAAATGCAAGCCTGCCCAAAGTAGCATGCCACCTTGGAAAGCATACAGCATTGTTAAGTCAATTTAACGAGCTGGTGGAGAAAAACTTTAAGGAAAAGAAAATGGTGCATGAGTATGCTGCGGAACTTTTTATTACACCCAGTTATTTAAATGAAGTAGTGAAAAAGCTGACAGGCTTTTCTGCCGGTCAACACATTCGCGCAAGGGTGGTGCTGGAAGCAAAAAGAAAAGCAATGGAGTCAGCTTGTTCCATGAAGGAAATTGCGTACCATCTCGGTTTTGCGGACCCGTGCCACTTCAGCAAATTTTTTAAGAAAAGCACAGGAGTTAACTTCATAGCTTATAAAAAAAATGAAGGCTCGATTTCAGCTTAGATTGCCTATTAAAATTTAACTATGCAAAAAAGATTTATAATGGGTGTAGTTCAACCCGCAGCTTATAAGTCTTTATTTGATTCTAATAATATTACTTGCAAACCGAAATTAACCCATTACACCATGAACTAATCAGGATACGCGCTTCGCAAATGAATGGTTGCGCATATTGCGTGCACGAACATACCAGGGATGCCTTGAAACTTGGGGAAACTCCCCAGCGTATTTTTTTAATCAGTGTGTGGAGAGAAGCTGGTGATATATTTTCGGCCGACGAGCAATTACTGTTCCGACTCACAGAAGCTATTACCGAGATTCGTTTCCAGGGATTAAGCGATGCACTGTATACAGCGGCTATAGATTTATTTGGCGAAGTGAAAACAGCACAGGTTATTATGGCCATCACGACTATCAATGCATGGAACCGAATCGGAGTCGCGCTTAGCATGCAACCTTCACTCTGAAAAGTGCAATATGTGTAGATGTTTTTTTCTGTTGTTTACATGTCAACTGTTGTTTTTTACTGTTTTTGCACAGGATGAAATGGTGGATGTGCGCGCACTATTGAAGAAATGTCGCACGGGCCCAATGGACAGCATGCGTGTCGCCACGCTTCTTCAACTCAGCGAACTTTACCTGGACCTGCCTGAACCTTCCCGGCATTTCAACGACACGGCACTACTAATGGCCTCACAGGCAAGGGAGTTGAGCAGCAAACTGCAGCTTAGGACTGCGTATGAAAATGCATCTATTATCATTGGTAGGGCGTACCTGGCAAATGAAGATAGTTTACACTTCCCGCAGTTGTTGAAAGGCTTGAAGGATACAACGGTTATCAAACTTCTACTGCTTCGCTCCGCTCATGAGCGACCTGCCTCTGCGGGCGAATCGTTGGGAGATGCCAATCGGGCCTTGGCCATAAGTGAATCTATTCACTCGATTAGATGGAAGATTGCCAGCCTAATAGAGCAGGGATCGGTATTGTTCAGGCAGCATGAGCTGCGGAAAGCCGCGCAATTGCTACAGCAAGCGTTTGCGTTCAGCACTGGAAAAAAATACCTCCAGGGGCAGGTGGATGCCTATGTTGCGGTATCTCGATATTTTTCAATGGACACCACATTGGCTTCCATGATGAAAGAGTTCGAAAAACGCATTGTATTAGACTATAGACAGATACAAATCAGTCAGGAAAAGGTCGTCGCTGAAAATGCTATTTCTGATGGCTATGTAAGTGCTGTGCTGCACCTATGGGACCAGAACAATACCACCATGTGCATGGAAATACTGCAGACAGCTGTTGAGTTCGGCAGACATTGTATTCATCCCCACATTGCCCCATATTATAATATTGTGTATCTCTATTTATACCGGGGGGATTTTAAATCGGCATTATCTCTGGCGCTGGAATCATTGCGGCTGGTTGAGAAAACCGGTAACCCTGAACGCGACGAAAGGCCTTACATGAGTGTGGGAAAAGTGTACAGTGATATGCACAAAGGGGCGCTCAGCATTGAATATTACAAGACCGCCATGCAACTCATCAGGCAAAAGGGTTTCCTTGTCAATGGGATGCTGCTTAGAATGGTCACGGAAGCATATGTAGTGAATAAACAGCCTGAAAAAGCATTACCTGGTTTACTAGACTATCTCCGTCATATATCGTATAGTCGGGTCGACAGGCAATTTGTACTGGAAGGAATTGGTTTTTGTTACTTCATCCTGAAACGCTATGATCTGGCAGAGCCTTACCTGCTGGAAGAGATAAAGCTGGTTGAAAAGGGATCTAACCTGACTGACAGGTACAATGCCTATGAGGTCATTGGTAAGGTTTATGCGCAGCAAAAAAAATATCATCAGGCGCGGTACTATTTTAACCAGGTTTTGCGAAATGATACCTCGGCTGATCTTGCCATTTTGAAAAGTACCGCACACCGGGTTTTATATTATACTGATTCCTGCGACGGCAAATACCTCTCTGCGATGCAACATCTGGCGATGTATACTGCCTACAATGATTCAATTTATAACAGTACACATATCAAGGCTATCGAAGAACTCAAAACGCAATATGAGACAGATAAAAAGGACCGCGATATTGTATTTGGCAAACAAAGCATCCAACTGTTGCAAAAACAGGGCCTGCTGCAGAGGGCGGACCTGGAACGGACCAGATATTTACGAAACGGCCTGATCGGAGGAACGGTAATGCTAATTCTTTTGCTGGCCGCAGTGTATAACCGCTATCGCACCAAAAACGAACATAACCGCGAATTGGAAAAGCAGCAAAAGGAAATACAGGCAAAAAATGCTGAGTTAAACCAGCTCAGTATAAGCCAAGAAAAGTTGCTTGCCGAAAAGGAATGGCTTATTAAAGAGGTTCATCACCGTGTGAAAAATAACCTGCAGCTGGTCATCAGCCTGCTCAATATGCAGGAAGACTTTCAGCACGATATCGGATCGCAGCATGCTTTCCTTGAAATCAGCCGAAGGATCAGCGCGATCTCTTTAATTCACCAGAAACTCTACCTGGCAGATGATCTCGCTACTATCAATATGCAGGAGTACACCCGGGAATTGATCCAGTATTTAACAGAGAGCAGGCTCAGCAAACATCCCATACGATTCGAAGTATCCGTTGATCGAATAGAACTGGAAGCTTCTCAAAGCGTTTCTATCGGCTTGATACTGAATGAAGCGATTACCAACAGCATAAAATATGCGTTTGGAGATGCTGCAAATAATAAGATCAGCATCAGCATGGTAAGAATGGAAGATGGATCGATCATTTTAACGATCGCTGATAATGGAAAAGGAGTCGAAGGTGATTTTGATATTGCAAGGCAGGATTCCATGGGAATGGGTCTGATAAAAATATTGAGTGAACAACTGGAGGGTAATCTGGAATTTATCAATCTTCATGGGCTAACCATCAGGCTAAGCTTTAAACCCAAAATTGTGGAAGGGATCAAAGATATCGAAGTTGGAACCAGCGAGCTTTCCACTGGAAGTTTGTCTAAGACATAGCGTTGTCCTTGGTTAATTCAATCATTTAGATGTCTGGGACTTATAAATTGTGTTTGTAGACTTTAAAATAAATCAGCATGGAAAAATTTAAAATAGGCGTTTTTGTAGGAAGCCTGAGAAAAGAATCCCTCAATTTAAAAACAGCGAAAGCGTTTCAGAAGTTAGCCTCCGAAAATTTATCGCTTGAAATCGTACCTATTGGCGACCTGCCCTTGTACAATGAAGATCTGGAGACGGATTTTCCGGAGCAATGGAAAGTATTTCGGGAAAAACTCAAAACATTTGACGGTTTGCTTTTTATTACCCCTGAATATAATCGATCTGTTCCGGCAGTTTTGAAAAATGCAATAGATGTGGGTTCAAGGCCCTATCGGAAAAGCAGTTGGGAAGGAAAACCAGCTGCTGTGGTGAGTGTTTCACCCGGGCAAATGGGAGGATTCGGAGCCAATCATCACTTGCGCCAGTCATTGGTTTTCCTCGATATCCCAGCTATGCCCCAACCGGAAGCATATATCGGAAACGCTGCAGCGTTGTTTGACGGCGATGGTAACCTGGTAAATGAATCGACTATTAAATTTCTGACCAAGTTCATGGATAGTTTTGCCAAATGGGTGGTTGCGAATCGAAAACCCCACCTGCAGGTCAGTAATGGATGATCAGCAATTTTCTGACGCGCCTCTATTCAGGGTGCCCCCACGGCCTTGAGAACCGTAAACTTTGGCCGCCTGGCTGCTAAATATTTGTATATCAACTTGTTAGGCTCCTGCGTCTTCACCCAAATGAGTCGAGGACGTGCCAAGAGCCAATCTCTGACAAGCCTCTTCCAATCGAAGGGGCTTTTTAGTTCATTGCAGGAAGAGCTGTCACGTCTTCCTAGACGGGCAGTACCCTGCGACGAATCCTTCTTTCGAGATGCCCTGAACTTATTAATTGATTTTGATCGACTTTGAGGTTGTTGCTGTACGGTCCCTTCCCGCGCTTCACATGATTTGCACTGCGTGAGTCCGCCCGGAGCAGTCAGGGTAATCCATGAACAGGCAAGTTCATGAATTCGGTCCCGCATGAATGGTAACGCGAAACCATAGGCAACCAGAAGAGAACCACGCCTAAAAGGGAACCTCATTTACACTAAACAGATGGTCCTAAGTTCAAGTATAGCTAGCGGGTTTTTACTCGATTTTAAAATTGGAGAAAATATTGTTTAAAAAAGTTAACCTTCATATGCGAAAAACCGTAATTTTACGGCCATTAGGATCAAAACCCCATGATCCTATACTCACCCCCCGTATCTTGTATAGAACTACTGATTTTTAAGATCCCCATTTCACTGTTGTTTTCCTGACTGTCCTTTACCCCGTCTAAAGCTATCGAGGTTTGCGCCTGATGCCATTATTACCCCTTAACCGAACGGAAAAATGAAAAAATTTTTATTCTCTGTCTGTCTCACTTTATCAGTGAGCCTCGCTTTTTCTCAAAATGTATTTAATCCCAACGATGGCATTACCCGGTACAACAGTGCGGCTAATTTAGGCACGCCAGGAAAACCAAACCCTGCTATAACCGGATTGCAGAAATGGGTGTCTACGGCTACCACTGGAATCAATGGTACCTGGGATGCCAGTTCCTACAAAGCCTACTACCTCAATGCGGGAGGAAACAGGATGGCCTTCCGTATAAAATTTCCCAGTACTTACACTACGAATCCCACTAAAAAGTACCCGATCATGGTCTTCCTGCATGGAGCTGGCGAGTCGGCCTGCGCGGGAAATAATGGTATATATAATAATGAAAAGCAACTCCTGCATGGAGGCGACCTTTTCAGGAGCCGCGTAGACAACGGATCCTTTGATGGATTTCTCGTTTACCCTCAACTTGTTGTATTGTCCGGCACCAGCTGCGGCGCGTCCTGGAGCGATTTCCCTATTCAAAATTTCAACGTGACAATTGCCATGTTGGATTCTCTTGCAAAATATGTCAGAGCGGATATTGACCGTGTTCTCGTAACGGGATTGTCTGGCGGTGGCTTTGGTGCATGGAGAATTGCAGCAAATTTTCCCTCAAGAGTTTCTAAGATCATGCCTTCCGCAGCAATTGGCAACACCACGCAGAAGTTCGAGATGGTACATATTCCGATCTGGTTCGCCTCCGGAGGTAATGATACCAATCCCACACCTGCGCTCGCTACCAACATGTATAATTCTATCCATGATATTGGCGGCGACATTCGTTATACTCAGTTTCCCGGCAAAGGTCATGGTATCTGGTACGATCACTGGAACATGCCAGGATTTGTAGACGAGATGAACAAAATGCACAAGGCAAATCCGCTGGTCTTCTTTCAGCGAACTGAATATTGCCCGACGGAAACCATAACAGCAAAGCTCGGACTGTCTTTAGGGTTTTATGCTTACGAATGGCAGAGAGATAATGTAACCATTGCTACCAGAACAAATACGACTAACGTAATCGTACCTGCGCAGGCGCAGCACGTTTCAGCTTTCACCGGTAACGAGATCACTGTCAAATCATATGGAACATACCGCGTTCGTTTCAAACGAAGCTATACGGCCGCCTGGTCCGACTGGTCGGTAATTCCTGCGGTGATCTCACCAAAAGCTACCACCCAAACTCCGCCAATAACTATCGTGGGCAGCAGAAGCAGCGTTGTACCCGCGCTCGATGGCAACACGACTGTTCCTTTAACCATGCCTCCAGGGTTCCTGAATTACCAATGGTTCAGGTCTTCAGATAACGTACAGGTAGCATCAACCCAGGTGTTTAATGCGCCAGCGGGTGTATACAAGGCCAGGTACTCAGAACAATTCGGTTGCGGAACACTCTTCTCACCGGACTTCGCAGTAATCAACGCTAACGGCAATCCAAAACCAGGAACACCTTCGGGGCTAAGTACATCTCCGTTGTCTCAAACAGCAGTTCAGCTAAACTGGACCAATGGCGCAGGCGCAACAGGTGTGGAAATTTACCGCGGCACACAGGCAAACGGTCCATATGTATTTGATACCGCAATTACCGCCGGACCTACCAGTTATCGTGATTCTAACCTGGTACAGAACACCACCTATTATTATGTGATAAGGGCGATCAGCAACACAGGTGCGTCTCCAAAATCCAACGAAGCCACCGCAAGAACACTGACCGACGTAACACCGCCAACAGCCCCAGGCTCGTTAAGGTACCGTGGAAGTTCACAAAAAACAGTTAGTCTTGCCTGGAATGCTTCCACAGACAATGTTGGGGTGGTCCGTTATGATATTTTTGCCAACGGAGCCAAAGTTGGAAGTACCACAGGAATAAGTTACACTGTTAACAATCTCGACAGTCTTACAACTTATGCTATGACCGTTAAGGCTTTCGATTTGGCAAATAATGCCTCACCTGCGAGCAGCCAGGTGAGTGCTTACACCCATCGTCAGGGTCTGAATTTCAAATACTATACAGGTACATGGTCGCAGTTGCCAAACTTTAGTGCTCTTTCACCGAATAAGCAGGGCATAACTGATACGGTCAACATAAATAATACTGGTATCAAGACCACCACCACGAATTATGGGTTCCTGTGGACAGGATTTATTTATATTCCGGTTGCTGGGACTTACACTTTTGAAACACATTCTGGTGATGGTAGCAAACTGTACATCGACGTTCCATATTCAAATAATGCTACGCCGGTAGTGAACAATGATTTCTCTCACCAGCCGCAGACACGAACAGGAACCAAGACACTGACGCAGGGTTATCATACCATTGCCATCACGCATTTCCAGAATTCAGGGACTTCTGAAATGATCCTTCGCTGGTCGAACAACGTCGGCCTTGCTACGGAACAGATCCCGAAGAATTTCTTTGCATACGTTAATGGTACTACCGGAACGATTCCGGCGGCACCAACAGGCCTAAGTGCCACTGCACTCGCATATAACAAGATCCGGCTGAACTGGACGGATGCCAGCAACAACGAAACCGGCTTTGAAATTGTACGTTCCGCTACTTCCGGGGGTACCTATTTACCGGCTGGAAATGTATCTGCAAATGTTGCCACATTCACAGATTCAGGACTTACGGAGTTGACGCAGTATTTTTATAAAGTAAGGGCAGTAGGTGCCGGAGGCGAGTCAGCTTTCACATCGGCAGCCAGTGCAACTACGCCAGCCTCTCCACAAACGCCGATTGCTCCGAGTGGACTTGAAGCAGAAGCAGGAGTCAATAATTCTGTAGTGATCTCATGGACAGACAACTCAAACAATGAAACATCTTTTAAGTTATATCGCTCTACCGATAATGTAACATTTGCCCAGATTGCAGAACCAGTTGCTAACAGTAATGCTTACACGGATCTTACTACTGCTGCAAACACCAGGTATTATTACTATATAGTTGGTTCCAATGCTTCAGGCGATGGAGATCCGAGCAATGTTGTTTCCTTCAAGGCAGGAAATGTTGGTCCGGCAATCGGATCGCTGGCGAATCTTTTTGTGAAGACAGATGCGACCGGAATGGAAGACTTCACAGTGAGTGATGATCCGACCGATGTGCTTACCGTATCCATCGTTAATAAACCAAGCTGGCTGTCTGTTTCACATCTTAGTGGTAACTCCTACCGCATCACAGCCACGCCAAACATAGATAATGTTGGCTGGTTCACCATTACTGTGCTTGCCCAGGATAATGCCGGAGGATCTACCTCACAAAACATAATAATCTCTGTTGCCGATAAGAAAACAAGGTCTGTGTATATTGACTTCGGCGCTGCGGGCAAAACCGGTCCTGCACCTTGGAACAAGTGGGAAGGCGTGCGCGGAGCAGGTAACACATACGTCAGCCTCAGAGATGAACAGAATGTTGTAACGCCATTCGCGCTGACCACAGTTACTGCCTGGGCTTCAACGGCCGTTATCGGACATATCACCGGAAACAATTCAGGGGTTGCCCCCGACGCGGTACTTGACGGTGGTTTGTGGAGCGCTGCAGCCAGCGACCAGTTAAGATTCAGTGGATTGGATCAGTCCAAGAGATATAATATCTCGATCATTGGTAGTCAGAATGAAGGATTGCCGGCGACCGTACAATATGTTTCCGGATCTAATTCAGCGGTGCTGGATGCCCGATACAATACTAATAGAACGGCCAACCTGAACGAACTTGTGCCGGATGCCTCGGGTCAGATCGTATTTACAGGAACGAGAACAGGGGGTTCTACTATCAGCTACCTGAGTGCGATCGTACTTGAAGAATATGATCCTGGCGTAACAGTGCTCAATCCTGAGCACCTGTATGTGGAGCCGCTCGACAGAACAAGGACAGTATTGAGTTGGGTTGACAGAACAAACAATGAAAATGCCAGCGGCGGTTTCGAACTCCAAAGATCAACCGATTCCATGTTCAGCGCAAACCTTGTTAATATCCCCTTGAACGCCAACGTAACCACCTACACGAATACCGGACTTGCCGCAAACACTAAATATTGGTACAGGGTAAGAGCCGTAAGTGGCGGAAATGCATCGGAATGGAGTAACAGGGCTAAAGTGGTCACTCCAAATTCAATCATGTCGGTGAACTTCAATACTACTATGCCTAACGCCGCCAACCCATGGAATAACCTGGCAGCGAATGGAGATGCGGGCATAACGATGAATAACCTGAAGGACCAGAACAATGCGGCCACTTCAGTTGGACTCCAGTTCATCAGTGGATTCAATGGTGAATTCACAGCAGGAGTAAATACAGGCAATAACTCAGGGATCGTTCCGGATAATGTGTTGGCTTCTGACATCTGGCTGGATAATAGTCAATTGGCACAGATCAAACTCACAGGGCTTAACCTGTCCAGGAGATATCGCATAGGATTCGTAGGAAGCTCCAGTTTGAACGGATGGTTCAGGGGTGATTATACGGCCAAGTACACAATCGGAGGACGATCAGTTTACCTGAACTCCTGGATGAATTCAACGAAAGTGGTCTATATCAGTGATGTGGTGCCGAATGGTAATGGGGAAGTGATACTGAACTTCTCTACTTCTGCCAGTGCGCAATGGGGTTTCAACTCCGGAATCATCATCCAGGATTATACTGATTCACAAGGTGGGTTTATGTCTAACAGTGTGCTTGATCCGGGTGGTTCCTTCGCTGATAGTGCCAATAGGAGGATCATTACTGAAGCCAAGGCCTATCCGAATCCGTTCAGAGAGTTGATCAATATCGACTTCTTCAATGAATCCGCTGGTAATAAGATTACCGCTGAGGTTTATGACCTGAACGGCAGGTTGATTAACCGCAAATATTACGATGGCCTCCCTGCAGGATACAGTACATTAAGGCTTGATCAATTCCATACTTCACAGCGGAATGGCGTGTTCATCGTAGCGATCAAGGTGAATGGAAAGGTTGTGCAGACGGCCAAGATGATTAGAAAATAGTTTTTTAACCTCAGAGAACCGCATCGTTGGTGCCAGGTTCAGGAACTAAAGGGGTTCACTTAATGGGACAACACAGTATTTCTACTTGGTTGTCCCATTTTTTCTTCTATAAAAAAAAACACTTTGGTTTTGGTCGGAAAACCCAATAATGACGATGTAAGATTTGGCTCCTTTGCATTCATTCAAATTGAGTCATGATCCTCAGACATAATTCTGCGCAGAAATTCTCTGGATTCACGAAATTGCCATTGTGAACCCAAAATGCCAATTCCAATAAAATGAAACGAATTGCCTTATTGATTGCACTTATCGCTGTGACCACTTCTTTTTCAAAGAAAGAAATCACATGGGTTGCCATCGGCGATTCTATTACCTACTTAAACGAACACCCTGATGAAACTGGAAATCGCGTTGACAGGGGATACCTCACAAGGGTGGTAGAAAAGTTGCCCAACGTGCATTATATTAATCAGGGGCACAATGGATGGACCAGCGGCGGGATTGCCGAAGAAATAGAACACCTCGGACTGATAAAGGCAGATGTGTATTCCATTTTCCTTGGGACAAATGACTGGTGGGGAGGCAGGCGGGTCGGTATGTTAAGCGATTACATCAACAATACCGGCAATACAACTGTATATGGTTCGTTTCGAATCATCATCAATAAGGTCAAAAATCTGAACAGTGAGGCACGGATAATTCTGATCACACCAATGCAGCGAGCCGACTTCGTGTACATCGCTGACTTTAAGAACAATGCCTACGGATCATACAAGCCCAAAAATGACCAATCACTCAAAGAATTTGCAGACGCTATAACTGCAATAGCAAACTACGAACATTTCGCCCTGGTGGATCTTTACAACAAAAAGGGAATGGCGGTTAAAGACCTGGTAAAATACAAGCGACTGAAGGATCCTCAAACGGGTCACTATAAGAACTATACATTCCCGGACTGGAAGGACGTTCCTTTTAATCCCGAAACAGATGAATACCCATACCCTATCAACTCTATCAAGATGACATATGATGGGTTACATCCCTCTAATAAAGGAAATGAGGCGATTGCAGGAATGCTGGTAAAGATCCTGAGATCATGGTATTGATCATCAATTTCAGTTTATAAATTTTCCTGATCGTAATTTCATCGGCATTGCAGCTGTACAGATTGAAACGCCTGCCGTAATTACTTTGCCTTCCTGGACCGGGCAATTGCTTTTACTGCTTCATTCACCACAATAGGAACCATTCCGAGAATGAGGACGTTTATCCATCCGTATATGTCAAGCATTTGAAGTTTAAACGCTTTCTGCAGGATGGGAATTCCCATGACCAGCAATTGCATTAATAGTCCTATCACTACGGCGCCAACCAGGTATTTGTTGGCAATAATACCAGTCTTGAATATGGACTTCATTGCGATGCCTGAAGGTTATCGAATACAGCAGTTGACACGAAACAATGGTCATGAAAGCCATTGTTCTGGCGTATTCGTGAACACTTTCCGGTATATAGTTATCATAGGGGCTGAAGCCATGTTCATAATAACCAAACCAGAATGCGAAAATGGTCAGCAGGCCGATTACTGTGCCATCAAGGACGATCCGGAGGCCGGCACCTTGCGCAAAAAAGCTCTCTTTTGGTTCCCGTGGTTTCTGTTGCATAACATCCGGGTCTCCCGGATCCATGCCCAGGGCGATGGCCGGAAGTGAATCGGTAATCAGGTTAATCCACAAAAGTTGCGTTGCGATCAAAGGAGCCGGCAAACCAATCAGAATGGCAAGAACCATGGTCACAACTTCTCCAAAATTACTCGCCAGCAGAAAGACTACGGATTTTTTGATGTTATTGTAAATATTTCGTCCTTGTTCGATCGCGGAGATAATCGTTGAGAAGTTGTCATCGGCAAGAATCATGTCGGATGCATTTTTCGCAACATCTGTACCGGTAATACCCATCGCCACGCCAATATCAGCAGTATTCAAAGAAGGGGCATCATTCACGCCATCACCGGTCATGGCAACGATGTTTCCGCGTGCCTTGAATGCACGCACAATTTGTACTTTATGCGCCGGCGAAACACGGGCGAACACGCGAAATTGAAAAATGTTATCCGCCAGTACATCTTCTGCATACTTATTCATTTCTATGCTGTTGATGGCCTGCTCCGGTTTTTCTGCTATACCCAGTTCTTTTGCAATGGCAAAAGCTGTATTCTTATGATCACCGGTGATCATGACGGTCGTAATACCTGCTTGTTTTGCTTTAAATATGGCGTCCTTTACCTCGGTTCTTGGCGGGTCGATCATTCCAACCATTCCTATCAGTATCAGGTCATGCTCCATCTCCGCAGCACCGATTACCGAATCCAACGGTTTGTAAGCAGCGGCCAGGGTCCGGAGCGCATCCGCTGACATTTTCTCTACCGCTTGTTTATATTTCGCGATCAGATCTTCTGTAAGCAGAACTACTTCACTGCCCAGCTTTACATGTGTACACCGGGGAATAAGATTATCAACAGCCCCTTTTACAAAAACCCGCAAACTGCCGTTTTCATCTTCCAGGGTGGACATTAATTTTCTATCAGAGTCAAAGGCTACTTCATTAATTCGAGTGTTTTCTCCTGTTAGTTTTTTTCTGTCAATTCCAAGGGAGTCACCAAAAATAAGCAATGCAATCTCGGTGGGGTCGCCGGTGCCAGCACCATTTTCATAGGTAGCATCCGAACACAGTATCATAGCCTTCGCCAGCAGGATGGCCTCATCGGAGGCATTTGTATTTCCAGGTTCCAGGACTATTTCATTTTCTCCAAGGGTGAAATAGCGTATCACGGTCATCTTATTCTGCGTAAGTGTCCCTGTTTTATCGGAACATACGACCGTCACGGAGCCCAACGTTTCAACGGCGGGTAGTTTTTTTATGATAGCGTTCAGTTTTGCCATTTTAGTCACGCCAATGGAAAGGACTACGGCAACGATAGCTGCCAGGCCTTCCGGAATTGACGCTACTGCCAGTGACACTGAAGTAAGGAACATCTCAGTGATATTCCTTCCCTGGAAGTAGGCAAGTACAAACATGACAACACAAATCCCTACCGCAATTTTGCCTAAAGTTTTCCCTAGTTCTGCCAACCTTTTTTCGAGCGGAGTTTGGGTTTCTACTTCCTGTTCTATGATCCCTGCTATTTTCCCCACTTCCGTGCGCATACCAGTTTCCACCACCACGCCGACACCCCTTCCAGAAGTAACCAGGGTGGACATAAAGGCCAGATTTACCCTATCACCCAATGCGGTTTCCGGGTCAGCAAATACAGGTCCTGCGTTCTTTTGGGAAGGAACTGATTCACCCGTCAATGCCGATTCATCAATTTGTAAGTTGACCGATTCAACCAGCCGAAGATCAGCGGCTACGAATCGCCCCGCATCCAGCACAATGATGTCGCCGGGAACGAGTTTGTCAGAGTCGATCTCTTTTACTACGCCATCTCTTTTTACCAGGGATTTCGGAGCGGACAGATTCCTCAGTGCTTCAATGGCATTGCCCGCCTTAACTTCCTGCGCAACACCCAGTACGCCATTGATGAGTATTACCAGTAAGATGATAACGCAATCAACGTATTCGCCCATCAAAAAAGTAATGACGACGGCGCCGAACAATACATAGATAAGCGTATCATTTAACTGCCCAAGAAACAACCGCAGAATGGATTTCTTTTTTTGGGCCCGTAGCTGATTTGTACCGAATTGACTGATCCTTGTTTCTGCCTCAGGATCGCTTAGCCCATTAGCTGGATTTACATTAAGTTCTTTTAGGACCTGTTCTATTGATTTTGAAAACCACATGTTTGTTGAATTGGACGGCCCGGAAAAAATTTAGAAGCATAGTGAGCCATACGGACTAATTGATCAGTTTAAACCTGCACTTCCATTCCTTCCTTCGCAAACACGCTATTGGCAAATTCCTGTTGACATGCCCTTTCCATTTCATCCAGGAAATCGTCGTCATGATCAGGATCATGATGGGTGATAATGAGTTTTTTCACGTTTGCCTGCCTGGCGACTTCGATTGCCTGTTTGAATGTACTATGCCCCCAACCTTTGTATTTTTTATATTCTTCGTCGGTGTATTGCCCGTCATGAATCAACAGATCTGCATTTCTGGCCAGTTCAACAATGGTATCATCGATTTTATCAGGATGCTCAATATCGGTGCAGACGACCAATACACGGGAATCGTCTTCCATTCGTAACCCATAGGAACCGCCACGAAATTTATGGTGTTGGGGAACAGCTACCATATCGGCACCGTAAAACGTTTCTCTGTCTCCGGAAGTCAAAAATTCAAATTGGGCCCCCATGGCGTCGAGTTCCACCGGGAAGTAGTCCGTCTGCATTTGCCGTGAAAATATTTCTTTTAAATTTTTAGACTTTCGATCATCCCCCATTACATATATGCCGATTTTCTGGTCTTTAATATAGGCCGGAGCGAAAAAAGGAAATCCCTGTATGTGGTCCCAATGGAAGTGTGTAAAAACTATATTAATCTGTTCCTGTTTGAATCCGCTCGCTACCAGTTGCTTCCCCAAATTACGGATGCCGGTGCCGGCATCGATTATTACTATTCGATTTGCCGTTTCACGGCTGATACACAGGCAGAATGTGTTTCCGCCATACCGCTGGAATTCAACGCCTGAAACTGGAAGGGATCCCCGGACGCCATAAAATTTCACTTTCATATCATCCGGAATTTATACAATATGTTTCATATTCCGGGAGCCAAGTTCGGCGCAAAAAGGAAATGCAACATTGGTGGCCTGAGCGGATAATATCTCTCAATAAGCAGCCGGGAACTTCCGGAAAGAATAACAATAGAATGTAATAAAGAAAGGCGGCCAATGGTCGCCTTTCAATTTGTTGGGTGACTCGTATTTATACGCGAATTTCCCACATTAGCCAGAAAGCTGTAACTCTACTCGGCCCTGAAATACCAGAAACGGAGCTGTTGAAATGGATCCAATGACTATGAGGGTAAAAGACAGATCACATTTTGCTAATAGTATCATAACAGGTATTGATCACAGATTTCAGCAACTTATTCTAATAAATTTCAACGCGATTAAATCGATTACTGTCAAAACATTACGTAATGCAGTAATGGGAAATGATGAGCAAGGCAATCCTTAATTAATTGTCTTCATTTGATGCATACTTCGAATCGGTAATTGTTCGCAATAAGGAATGGGCGCTTGGCACAATGAAAACACCAATTTTTTATTCATAATTCCTGGAGTAATGCACTGCATTGCCCTTATTGAGCATGCGCTCGTGTTTAGAAAGAATCACAAATGGCCAATACCCCTCGCTCTGGGGGATTCGATTGTCAGTTGAATATATCGAGCGTTGAAATTTCTTTTGCTTCACTAGTGCGAATAAATTCCACTTTTCGGTCGTCAGTATCTTTCCCTCGGGCATCGCGAGTTCGCTGTACGGTCACCATATCAATTCTAGAGACTATTGTACTATAAATGTAAATAGAATAGACAGGCCGGAGGTGATTACAAAACAATTGTGGACGAGAATTTGTCGAAAAAATAGTCCCCTGGCAAATTCTTGTGAAGCGTGTCGATCGATCATGTAAAAAAGTTAAAAAATAATATTAGAAAAGAGCAAATAAGTAGTAGATGTCAGAAAGAAAAAGAAATTACTTTGACTATTACTTGCCCAATGCAGACTTCGCAGGACTTCGCATATTGGTGGAGGTAGAAAGAGTTGTGAGCATCCATCAACAAGCAGGTACGATTGACGGCAAAAGAATATTATATATTCCCGCCAGTTAAAAAAACGATTGATGCTATGTTCTACTAAGCCATCTGTTTATGTTGTAAATTAAATGTATTCAAACAATTGTTATTAGGAAGTTGACACAAAAACCAAAATTATGCTAACGATTGAATTAAAAACTGCAAATCGCTTCCGGAAAGTGAAATGGGAAACGAAGATAACTATGATAATGTCGTTCTTTATTTTGATCATTTCTTTTGATTTGGAGGCAAATCTTATTTCTATTCGGGTGTTAAATCACGATGTTGTCGGAGCTTCAATTGAAGTTCGGGAAAATGCATCTGTAAAGACCAACTTCTTGCTTTGGAGTATTAGCGGAAAAGTTATTAACGAACAGTATGAGCCTGTTGCTGGTGTTAATGTATTGGTTAAGGGCACAACCATTGGTGCCGTCACTGATGGTGAAGGAAAGTATGTGATCGATGTTCCTGATGGTGAGAAAATGGTTTTGGTTTTTAGTTCAGTTGGTTTTAAGAGTCAGGAAATAGATATAAGAAATCGAAGGGTTATCGATATTACTTTACTAAAAGGAGAGGCGACTTTGGATGATGTCGTCGTAGTCGGGTACGGAACTCAATCAAGAGCAACCATTACAACCTCGGTCTCAAAGTTAGATGACAGGGCGTTGAAAAACATTCCTTATTCAAATGCGACATCAGCGCTGCAGGGGTCGGTATCCGGCGTCAGGGTACAAAGTATTAGTGGCCAGCCTGGGGCCGCTCCTAGAGTAATCGTCAGGGGTGGAACTTCTATCGACAACCCAAATGGAGCTACCCCATTATATATCATTGATGGGGTCATTAGAAGCGATATGAATCATATCAGTACGGAGAATATTGAGTCTATTCAAGTATTGAAGGATGCTGCGGCAACGTCAATTTATGGTGCTAGAGGATCTAACGGCGTTATCATCGTAGTTACTAAATCAGGGAAAGCTGGTTCGACCGTTATAGATTATAATTATGGTCTGACTACATCTAATGTCGCGAGAACTTTCGATATCGCGTCTGCTCGTGACCAGGTATACTATCATAGGCTGGCGAGGGCTAATTCTGCGATGAAGAACCCTAGTCAGCTCGACGCGCTGACGTTAGCTGATCCGGGTGGTACAGGTAATGACTTAACGAACAATACTGGTTATAATTCAATGTATCTTACTGACGAGAATCGGCATAAGCTGGATGAAGGCTGGGAAAGTATGCTTGACCCCATAGATCCTTCGAAAACGATAATATTCAAGGGCACTGACTGGCAGAAAAAACTTTTTAGAACTGGCTTATCACACAACCATTATCTCTCGGCTTCCGGGGGGACAGAAAAAGCCACATTTGATGCTGGTGTAGGTTACAACTCTACTGAAGGAATTGCTATTACCACTTTTTATAAGCGCCTATCAGCACATATTAATGGTGAGTTAAAAATCAATGATAAACTGAAGACATTCGCAAGAGTCAATTTTTCACACGCAATAGACAACGGGATATCATTTTGGGCTTTTGGGAGAGTAGGTGCCGCCATAAATCCACTTAGTAAATATAAGTTTGAAGATGGTACGATGGCGCCAGGCGGATATTTTGGTGAGAATATTGAATATTATCAGGACAGGCAAGCTCAACATAACGAAGAAGACAACCTGACATTTGTTTTAGGATCTAAGTGGGACATTTTACCTGGACTGAGCTTTGAACCCCAAGTGTCTTTATTTAACGTCATGAATGATGGCAGTTATTTTTTAAAGTCCTACTTGGCCGTACCAGGTGTACTTAACACTTCGCGTTACACGTCTGGGTTTCATTCAAACCAATCTCAGAAGCAGGCTGATGCGGTCTTTTCTTATAGCAAATCGTTTGGTTTGTCGCATAATGTCGCAGCGAAAGCTGGGTTCTCCTATTTCGAGAAGGGAAGTAAATACCTGTCCGCAGAAGGTATGGACGCAGCTTCTGACCTGGTACCAACACTTAATGCTTCTGCAACACCTAGTTCTGTTTATAGCTCGGAGTCCCAATTCCGTGTTGCAGGTTATTTTGCAGGTATTAATTACGACTTCAACCAGAAGTACTTATTAACCCTAAATGGGCGCTACGACGGCGCTTCTAATTTAGGGGCAAATAGGAAATGGGGATTCTTTCCAGGGATTTCTGTGGGGTGGAATTTACACAAGGAAAACTTTTGGTCATCCATGCCGTTAAAAATACTTTCTCAACTTAAGGTACGTGGTAGTTATGGTGTAAATGGGAATATTGCTGGACTTGGAGATTATGCTGCCCAAGGACAATATAGTGTTGGTTCGAAATATGGTGGAATTGCAGGTATAGTGAATACCGCGTTAGCTAACCAAGATTTACGTTGGGAGCGCTCAAAAACCTTTAACCTCGGCTTAGATATCGGGATTTTTGACAATCGAGTGTCCATTTTGTTCGATCGTTTTCGACGAGTCACTGATAATTTATTGACCAATTTATCACTGCCACATGAAACAGGTTTTGGAAGCATACTCACAAATTTAGGTAGTCTCGAAAATAAAGGTATTGAAGTAGAGTTAAGAGCGAGGCTATTTCCTGAAAAATCAGCTTTTCAATGGGATGTTGGCCTGAATGCCTCTAAAGTAGATAACAAGATCCTTAAGTTGCCATATAATGGAGCCGAGAACAACCGGATTGGGGGCATAAGTATTTGGAATTCGAAAACAAAAAGCTATACATGGGTTGGTGGTTTGCAGGAAGGGGGCCGTCCGGGCGATTTATTTGCCTATAAACAGTTAAGTATTTATTCCACAGATGAAGAAGCCGCCGCAGGTCCCGTAGATATGATAATTCCGGGAACCGACAAGCAGAAATTTGGCGGGGATGTTAATTGGCTCGATGCGGATAATAACGGAGTCATAGATGGACTTGATCGTATTTATGTGGGCAATATTTATCCCAAATGGACAGGAGGTATTACCAATAATTTCTCCTATAAAGGATTTGACCTCTTGGTTCGCATGGACTATACAACAGGACATACTTCATACGATGAAACAAGGGCTCTTCTACTTGGCCAATTTTCGTCGACAAGCGCGTTTTCTACTGAAGTATCGAGATCGTGGATAAATCAGGGAGATATCACCGACATTCCCCGGGTGTACTGGGCGGATGTTACACAATATAGTTTCCGAAGGGGAAATTCAAAGTTTTATGAACCGGGGGATTTCCTTGCAATAAGAGAGGTGACGCTTTCTTATATGTTTCCGAATGTCATCTCGGGCAAGATTCATTTAAAAAACTTAAGGCTTTATGTAACTGGAAGTAATTTACACTACTTCACTAACTACAAAGGATATAACCCCAAGAAGGAAGCGATCCTGACTATGGAAGATATCCGATGCCCAGGAATTTGCTTGTAGGGGTAAAAGCTTCACTCTAATTTAACTCATAACAAAATGAAACTACCTTTTAATAAATCTGTGTTTGGCCTTTTGTTTGTAGCTTTCGTTCCCTCTTGCACAAAGATCTGATCTCAAGCCTGTTAGTCAAATATCAAGTGTTACGTTTTGGTCTACCGAAAATGACGCACAAGCAGCGTTACATGGAATGTACGCCCAATTCAGAGATTTAGTGGCTCTCAATTTTTTCTGGTGGGGTGAGTCAAGAAGTGAAGTTATGGGGGACAACTTTCCAGCCGGCTTTCAAAGATTTTATGGGAATACTTTAGATCCTACTAACGCCGGACCGGATTGGAAGTCTATATATACTGTAGTGCATAATGCAAACCTGATACTCGCGTACGTTCCCCAGATTAAGTTCGTTTCGGAAGACGAAAAGAATTATGTGTTGGCCCAAGCATATGCTATGCGAGCATTTCTCTATTTCGTGCTAGTTAGGACGTGGGGAGGTACACCTTGTAACCGAGCCAACAGAAGGATTTAGTCCGGAGGTAAATCAAAAAGGCAAATCCTCAGTGGCTGATGTCTTTGGAATTATTAAACAAGATATCGATCAGGCTCTTCTACTTTTCCCTGGCAATGACTTTTCGTTAGGGAGGCATTTTTGGTCGAAGCCAGCTGTTAATGTATTAAAAGGCGATGTATATCTATGGACAGCCAAGAGATTATCAGGTGGGGAAGTTGATTTCAATGTAGCTCTTGAATTATTAAACAATGCGGAAAGCAATGATCTCGAATTAATTGAAAATTTTGAAAGCATATTCAATTATGATAATAAGGGAAATAGGGAGATAATTTTTGGGGTCAGGTTCCTCCGTTTGGAAGCAGCATCTACTTCTTTAACAGCATACTATGATATGCATATTGCGGCGAGTTAGATGCCCACAAATACTGATGAGGCAACTAAAGAGAAAGTGGGTGTGCCGGGTGGAGCCCCTCATTGGGCTCCCTCAGCTGAAGTCCGTAGCCAGTTCACTGACGACGATCAACGGAAGAATGCAACATTTTGGGAAATTTATACATACGATGATCAAAATGTGCCAACCTTTTTGACGTCAATAGGTTGTAAGTTCGACGGAGTGGTCACCAACGGTGTAAGGGAATTTTTGGATGACTACATAATTTATCGGTACGCTGACCTATTGCTAATGAAAGCTGAAGCTAAAAATGGACTTGGTCAAGATCCATCAGATGAAATTAATCGACTCCGGCAACGCGCTTACGGCATGAATTACGCTAGTCATGTTTTTGTCAGCGGTACAACGTCGGAAAATGATGACGCAATATTGCAAGAGCGGTTATTGGAACTGATGCTTGAAGGCAAGCGCTGGTGGGACTTGATTCGGTTCGGAAAAGCATTTGATCTTGTTCCGTCTCTCAGAGATAGACAGGGAGAAGACTATTTATTGGTATTTCCCATTTCCGAAACGACTTTAGGATTGAATCCAAATTTAACTCAAAACTCAGGATATTAGGTGTCCCGAATAGAGAGCAACCTCGAAATCGTTCTTTGAGTTTGTTATTTAATACTATGTAGATTATCATGGTGGATCCATCGACATCGACTTACAGAGGTAGCTGCCAAACTATCTTTAACTACTGCAGTTAAGAGCTGTGGTATTACAGATCAAAGGAAAGGCATCGAAAGAGCTGTCAGGTGTGTGTTAATGAAAACGAACTTATTTCTGAACTGTTGTTCAATGCGTTGAAAGTTTTAGATGGTTGCAAAACCAACATGCGGTAAAAAAACATCGGTGAATGATAAATTGCATAAGTAGGATGCATTAAGAAACAAGATGCGCCTTACAGGAAGTGAGCCATTGGAACGACGTATTCACGTAACTGGATATCACTCATAGCTATTTTATCGTTGACACTATCTAATCAGGTTAATGAAATTAAATGAAGGTAAGAAATTGAAATGTCAGCGTATCATTGAAGCGATTTTTTCTAACCAAATACTCCCAAGAAATTGAGATATGTATCTGTAATTATTTAATCGACCTGAGAATAACGGCAAGTGAATCTGTCGATACCAAGGGGTACGTTCTTTGAGCACAACCCAAATTTAATATCATACGTATACGACGTAACGTAAAATAGGAAAATTTAAAAAGCAATTATGAGGACTATCAGCGAACAAACCAAACTATTTACAGTGTATCAAAACGGAATTATTACGTCAGCACGTTATTGGGTTGTAATATTATTTATTCTTAACTTTTGCACAAATGGGGTAGCACAGAGTTTAGACGGAACATCAAATGAAAAAAATGTCTTTTTTGCATTTGATAACCGGAGTATCCCCTGGCAGCATAACCTAAAGCTGACCATGGTGGCAGCTGAAAAGTATAAGGGTAATCCAGTACTCCGTCGTGGACCTACTGGTGCTCCGGATAACGGCCATGCAATCCTTTACGGTACGGTCATCAAAGACGGCCTCAAATTCAGGATGTGGTATTTGGGTATGTTTGAAAAGGCATTAAGTGCTATGGACAAGCGCCTGGTTGGTGGAGGCCAATGTGTTATGCAGAAAGTAATGACGGGATCAATTGGGTGAAACCTAATTTGAATCTTGTTGAATTCAATGGAAGCAAACAAAATAATATTTGCCTGATCGAAGGTGAACCTCATTCATTGACAAAAGTAAATGATTTTCTTTCTATACTTTATGAGCCGAATGAACCAGATCCATCAAAGCGTTATAAAGCCACTTATATAGCCCATGTTCCCTATAAGGATATTCAAGGTGGAATGAGCAAGGTTGGCACAAAGGAACCCATAATTGGTTCGGTGATAGCGGTGACCAGTCCTGATGGATTCTCTTGGAAGGTGGTTGGCGACAGACCTGTCAATGCCGGTGGGGAGCGGTTTGAGGTCACTAGCCTTTATAAGTTTGGTAATTTTTACTATGCATCGGGGCAATTAGCCTTTCCTTGGCATTGGAGGCTGGATGATCTCGATTGGACCGGGCGATGGAAACCTATCGTTCTCCTGATTTTATTACCTGGTCCCAGGCCAAGGCATTGTCTTTCACCAGACCTGGGCAGCTGACAACTCCCCCAATGCCAGGTCAGGAAGTCCACATGGGTATAGGTATTTGGAATAGAGGGAATGTACTTGTCGGTTTATATGGTATGTGGGATCTCGGGCATTCAAGAGAAAAAGATGGAGATTACACAGTCCCCGATAAAAACACTCATGTCGATCTGGGTTTTGCTGTGAGTAACGATGGAATTTTCTTTAGAGAGCCAGTTCCCGACTTCAAAGTTATTGCGAGGGGTAAAACCGGAACATGGGATGACATGGCCTTATTACAAGCGCATGCTTTTGTAAATGAGGAAGACAGGACAATGATTTGGTATTCGCATTGGGACACCGGTGATAAGCTGAAAACCATGGAAATTGGATTAGCCACCCTTCGGCGAGATGGATTCGGATATCTCTCCAATATGTATAAGGAAGAAACCGCCCATTTTGTTACAACATCGTTTGAATCAGCAACTGGTGATGAATTGATTTTAAATATTGATGATGTTACAGCTGATGCCCCATTAACGGTCGAATTGTTGGATGAGTTTGATCAACCAGTTCTTGGTTTTTCGGGCCCAGATGCGGCAAAGATTTCCGTAGGCAAGACTCGTTATAAAGTGCTTTGGCCTAAGAGTAGCTCACAGGCACTGCCCGTCGGACGGAAACTCGCCGTAAAGGTGACATTTCCTGTTAAAAGTGCCGGAAAGCTCTATGCCCTCTATATTGCTCAGAGAAAGACGAGACTCTGAAGTTTAGTCATAATTTAAAAAACAGCAAGCAGCAAGTCATATGCGATTCCTGTTGATATGGTTTTTCTTTTTCGACCACATCCTTGGTTTTTCACAAAGCGAGATTCCTTTGTGCGATGGGCGAATCCAAAATTCCAGACCGACGATGGTTAATGAAGTTATCGAAGAAAGTGATGTAGGGGGAACATTAGCCAGAACGGAGAAGTTGTACAGCTGTGATTATTTGCTAGGGGGCCGATAACATGTGCTATTGGGTAATAGAGAAGGAAGCGCTATGGCCAATGCATTCAATGAAATTTGGAATAATGTCCATTGTGTCGAAAATATCAGCTGCCTAATGACCAAACCATGGTGAATGAATCAATTGGACTTCTGCAGGATGCTCAGCAATCAATAAAGCAAGTCGGGCAACACGCTCTTTTCTGCCGGGGGCATGTTTCTTCCACAGTAGGGACAGACTTTAATTCCTCGCAGGTCAAAAATCCGGATTATACGAGCTTGAGACCTGTCTTTAGGATTCAAATACATCCAGTAGCTAGCCTCACTGATATCTTTGGTCATATTGGTTCACGCAATTACCTTATCGGGAGAAAATTTCGTGGCGTATAAGAAACTTTTCTGAAAACCTGCAATCGAATTTTCGCATGGATTTTACTATAGCATCAGGTAGGCGGTCATTTATTCGGAAAACAGGTGCGGTCCTACTTGGTAGCGGCATTGGTTTATCTTGCTTTTTCAAAGCAGCCAAAGACATCAAATACAAATACATTAAATGTGGGCTTGATTGGATGCGGTGGTAGAGGCTCAGGGGCAGCACTCCAGGCCCTTCAATCTGACTCAGGCGCTGTGCTGGTAGCCATGGGAGATATTTTCCCTGACAGGATTGAACACTCACTAAGAGAATTAGTTGCCGTTTACCCAGATCGGGTGAAAGTTCCCAATCATAAAAAGTTCATTGGATTCGATGCGTATAAAAAAGTAATTGAATCAGACCTCGATGTTGTATTGTTAGCAACACCACCTGTATTTCGACCCGAACACTTTATGCATGCAATAAATGCTGGTAAGCACGTATTTGCCGAAAAGCCTGTAGCGATAGATGCCCCCGGGGTCAGGAGTGTCCTGGAATGGGCAATGAAAGCAAAGGGAAAAAAATCTCTCAGTAGTTTCAGGATTCTGCTATCGTTACGACAACGCAAAGCGGGCGTTTTTCAATCGTATACTCGGCGGTCAAATCGGCGAAGTAATGTCAGTGTCTTCCACAAGAAATGTTGGTCAACTATGGACAAGACCGCGTCAACCTGAATGGACGGACTTGGAGTATAAGCTTAAGAATTGGATGTATTATAACTGGCTCTCGGGTGATTTTATTTGCGAGATGATGGTTCATAGCTTTGATTTGATGTCGTGGGCGATGGGTGAAAAGTTGCCGTTGAAAGCAACGGGCACAGGCGGACGACAGGTTCGTGTTGACGATATTTATGGGAATATATATGACCACAGCGCAATAGAATTTGAATACGGTAACAATCGTAAGGGATATCATTTCAGCCGGCAAATTGACGGCTGCTCTTCAATTGACAACCTTCATATTTCGGCAACACACGGCTACGCAACTATTGACAATTGGTCTCACAGGCATGAGCTCGTGGGAAAGGAAAACTGGGTTTATCAAGGCCCTGAAAACAACATGTACGAAAGTCAACACCAGGAATTATTCGCTGCAATTAGGAAAGGAAAGATGGTTAACGATGGCGAGCGGATGGCAAACATTAGTATGATTGGCGTCCTAGCAAGAATGGTTGCTTACACTGGTCAAACCCTTACGTGGCAGCAGGCGCTTAATTCAAACGAAGTATTGGGTCCACCCATTGAACAGTTCAGCAGTGATCTAAAATGGGATAAAAATGAAGTTGCAAAACCAGGCATTACTATATTTTCATAAACACAAATGTGGTATTTCATAAGGTTTTTAATTTTCAGTTCTATTTTTCCGAAACTTTTTGCCAATTAATTCGGGAAAGATAGATCTTAAGACAAGCTTCAAAGAAAAGTATATATCAGCAAATACTAGCTGGCTGGATGTGGGCTATGAACTATGGTAATCAAATTAAAAATATTAGTAAATAAAATCTAGGGGTCGATTTCCCTTAGTTGAAATGAAGTATACGTATAATATGCAATATTATCTAATCCCAAGAAATGACCAGTTTTATTTATGGATTTTCCTGGTGGTCTTGTACGGTTGTACTGATAATGTAAAGAACGTTGATTGGCCAGAGTATCTCGGAGGAGTAGATCGAAATCATTACTCCTCCCTCGATCAAATAAACCAAAAGAATGTTGATCAATTGAAAATTGCTTGGGAATATCATACCGGGGATTCGGGTGAAGTACAAATGAATCCGATTATCGTAGACGGTATTCTTTATGGAGTTTCTGCAGTCAATAGAATTTTTGCTCTAGATGCTGCCACTGGTGAGGAAATCTGGAGTTTCCTGGCGGAAGGAACAGCAAAAGAAAATAAAAGAGGCGTTGCTTATTGGGAAGACGGTAATGACAAGCGTATTTTGTACACGTATGCTTCATGGCTTTATGCTTTGAATGCCCGTACCGGCAAGCCAATCCAGTCTTTTGGACAGTCAGGAAAAACGAGCCTGAGAAGCGGTCTGGAGGGTATATCTGAAAAGAAATATGTCATATCTACAACGCCAGGCACAATCTTTAAAGACCTCATCATTATGCCGCTTCGGCTTCAGGAAAATGAAACAGCCGCTCTGGGGCATATTCAGGCGTTTAATATACGGACGGGCAAGCTGGCCTGGGTATTTCATACGATACCGTACCCTGGCGAATTTGGCCATGAGACGTGGCCAGCTAATGCTTATAAAAACTCAAACGTCGGCGCAGCAAATAATTGGGCGGGAATGGCATTGGATCGCGACCGTGGTATCCTTTATGTGCCTACTGGATCTGCCACTGACGATTTTTACGGAGGGTTTCGAAAAGGGGTGAATTTGTTTGCCAATACCTTATTGGCCTTGGATGCCTCTACTGGGAATCGTATATGGCATTATCAGATTGTACACCATGATGTGCTCGACATGGATTTGCCAGCACCTCCAAATTTAATCACGTTACGCATTGATGGTAAAGAAGTCGATGCCGTGGCTCAAATTACCAAGATGGGGCGCGTTTTTGTTTTTGACCGTGAAACGGGGGCGCCATTGTATCATGTCGATGAAGTGCCTGCGCCACCTTCCGAATTAGTGGGGGAAAAAACATGGCCTACACAACCGGTCCCCCGACTTCCGGTTCCTTTTAGCAGGCAATCGTTTACGGAAGCGGAACTCAATCCATTTTCGAGGGACAGGGATTCCATTCTACAGACATACAGGAAGGCTAGAAAAGGTTTTTACGTGCCGATAGGTGAAACGCCTACTATTGTCTTTCCAGGTTTGGACGCAGGATCCTGGGGAGGGGCGGCGGTAAACCCAGATGGAATCCTGTATGTAAATGCTAATGAAATACCGTGGATACTCAGTATGAGTCGTCGCATGGCAGACCATGACCTGGAACAGTTCAGCCCTGGTAAAAGGCTTTACATTTCCAACTGTTCGGGTTGTCATGGTAAAAACATGAACGGTAATTCGGCAAGTGGATATCCTTCCTTAACCAGTGCTCGGTATCGATTAAAAAAAGGTGATGTCACCACCCTCATTTCAAGTGGAAAACGTATGATGCCCGGCTTTCCATCCCTTACCGCAATCCAAAAGCAGGCCATTGTATCTTATCTGTATGGCGATGAAAAGACCGAGACGACTACCGAAGTAGCGAGTACCGAAAAAGCAGACTCAGCCATGCCATATCAATTTGATGGGTATTATAAGTTTCTCGACAGTGAAGGGTACCCAGCAATCAACCCACCCTGGGGTACACTTACAGCCATAGACCTCAACACCGGAAACCAGGTTTGGAGAAAGACACTTGGCAACCTGGAGGAATTAAAATCAAAGTTTCAAAAGCCGACAGGTACAGAGAATTTTGGTGGACCCGTTATTACCGCTGGAGGTGTTTTATTTATTGCAGCAACTAAAGATGGAAAATTTAGAGCTTTTAATATGAAAACGGGTGATTTGCTGTGGGAAACCACCCTGCCAGCTGCAGCTTTTGCCACACCCAGCACTTACAGGGTAGGAGGTAAACAGTATATCGTGTTGGCTTGCGGTGGAGGAAAATTGGGTACAAAAAAGGGAGACAGTTATTTGGCTTTTGCCTTGAAATAGATGAGTTATGTATTCGATAAATTTACAATTCAGGATGTATTCTTATCGCCGAGCCTGTTTCATATTTATTATTGTGCTGCTGTCGGGTAGTGTTCTTCTTGCAGGTCAGGTATCGCTGATAGCTGACCGGTTGTCCCGGAATAACATTGCCTATTTTACCACTAAGGATGGCGTTAAATTCGGTGTTTGGGGTCGTGGGCTTTCAAAAAACAACCTCCCCGTTATGTTTATCCTCTCAGGAACAATCGAAGAGTCATTAGGAGACGCTTATTTTAGACAATGTGGGGATTACTTTGGCAGGCATAAGGCATGGCTCTGTGTGTCGATTGATTTGCCGTTTCATGGCAAGTTGTCTCGCCCAAAAGGGATGGCTCCCCTACAAGCTTGGGCAAATGCCACATTGAAAGGTGACGACTTTGTGTCGGCAAATAACAGCCGGATGAAAAGTGTTTTAGATGAACTGATAATCACTGGAAAAGTGGACAGCACGGGTATGGTTGTCTGCGGTACTTCGAGAGGTGGGTATCTGGCTTTGCAATACGGAACATTTGATCCAAGGGTGAGGGCTATTATGGCATTTGCTCCTGTTACAGACCTTTTGAAATTAGAGGAATTCGTTTCCGTCCAACCTTATCGGCTATTACCCATCATGGAATTAACTGGGAACTTAAAAACGCTCGCCCAAAAAGAAATCTGGATGGTTATTGGCGATCGGGATTCACGGGTAAGCACAACCGCTGCATTGAGGTTCATAGATAAGTTACTTGTTGTTAAAGAAGAGACGTTAGATAGAGGTCGACTGGAGTTCGATATAATGTACGAACCCAATGGCCACACGACTCCCAGGGGATCAGTTCACAGAGCAATTGAGTGGTTACAGGCTTTGTTCCCGTAACATTTGTTGTGACGGCATTTATCGCTAAACGAAAGTTAGATTTATTGTCTGCGAATGAGAAAAGATTTTGCCTAAATTCAAACAGTGAAAATGAAATATGTAACAAAACTGACATCGCAAGATAAGGAACTGGTTGCTTCAGAGCTTGTTGATTTTTTTCCTGACGAAATTTTCGATATACATGTTCATCCCTTTAATTGCCAGCATTTCGGAAAAGGATCATGGCCATTTTTAGATGATGTGGGTATACTGGACTGTAATAAGCATCAACATGAAATTAAAAGGTATATGCCACTTAAAATGGTACATGGATTGTATTTCGGGTTACCACATCGCACGGCAAATCGGTTGGTCATGAATCAGTGGGTGTCTGATGAAGTCAGAACGAATGGCACAAAGTTAAGCAGAACGTTGTTGGTGACATCTCCACTTGATGATAAAAAAGAGTTAGAGCGATCGCTTAAAAGCGGAAACTTTTGCGGCATAAAGCCTTACCATTGTTATGCTGCCCGCACGGATACCATGAACGCTTCCGTCTCGGAATTTGTGCCAGAGTGGATGTGGGAATTATTAAATGAAACACAGGGGATACTGATGTTACACATCGTTCGCTACGGTGCAATTGCAGATACTGACAACCAACGTGAGCTGAGAAGGTTGTGTCGCGCCTATCCGGGCGTTCGACTCATTTTGGCTCATGTCGCAAGGAGCTTCAATTATCGAAATGCACGCAAAGGGCTGGAAGTTATTGCCGATCTGGATAATGTAGTAGTAGACACATCAGCGATATGCGAGAAAGAATCGTTTGAATCGGCATTGAAAACATTGGGCTCCAGTCGAGTTTTGTGGGGTTCTGATTTCCCGATAAGCGAGATGCGGGGTAGGTGTGTCACCACCGGTAATAGTTTTTTCTGGCTTCATCCTGAATCGATCAGGGAAAATCTCCGTCCCGCTACCGACAGAGAAATGACACTTGTGGGGATTGAATCACTGCTTGCCCTTAAGGAGGCTTGTGAAGACGTTGGGCTTTCAAAAACGGATATTAAGAAAATATTTTTAGAAAATGCACTCCGTGTTCTACAACCTCATTTGCCCGCCACTCTCGGCAAAGATTAATGTGAAAAATATTTATCGAAAGTAACATAAGAATGAAAGTAACTCAAAGAGGTGTCATCACTAAACCTGCAGATGATGAAAACTTTAATAGCAATACGTTTCCATGTATCGAAAAACTGCCTTCAGGGAGGTGGTTGGCTTCTTTCAGGGCTTCAGAAAAGAAAGGCGATGGCAGTTTCCAACAGGCAGTGATCACTTGGTCAGATGACGAAGGAATCACTTGGTCGATTCCAACCGAGCCGGTTACACTTCCCGACATTGATGGAATAAAAGGCGAGGGCCGAACAGCATACCTGTTATCGTTGGGCGGAAAACGCGTGCTCATGTTATTAAATTGGGTTGATGCCGCCAACCGGGTTGAACCCTATTATGACCCACAGACCGAGTGCTTGAAAGATACACGGATTTTTTCCTGTATTTCCGAGGATGAGGGAGTGACGTGGACGGTACCACAACTTGTTGATACCGGCTTCGCGGACGATCCGGTACCTCTAACAGGCACGCCGTTCAGGTTAGAAAACGGCACCATTGTCTGTCATTTTGAAATCAACAAACGCATTGGCGACCCATTGCCTTGGACGCACAAGTCGGCAATGATTTTCTCGCAGGACGAAGGCATCACATGGGAACACCCGGTATTGGTGACAAATGTTCGTGATATGTACTATTGGGATCAACGTCCGAATTTCATGGCGGGCCGAAAGTCTATTCTCGATTTCTTTTGGACAATGGACGGGAATAAAAAGGAGTATCTAAATATCCATGCGCGTGAAAGTCTTGATGGAGGCAACACCTGGGGAGCGATTTGGGACACTGGAATTTATGGTCAGCCTGGTCAGCCTGTTGAACTGGGCGATGGCAGGATTGCATTAATTACGATTGATAGAAGAGATTCGCCAGTCATATCCATCAATGTCACCCGGGATAATGGGCGGACTTATGAAAAAGCCCTGACCGTTTATGAAGGAAACGTGAATAAGCAAGACAGCCGGCATGTGAGCATGAATGAGGCTTGGGCAGAGATGGCACTGTTCTCAGTTGGACATCCCAGTCTGCTGGTTCTTGAAAATGGGGATTTGTTGGCTTATTTCTATGCCGGGAGTGATAGGAATTACACGGAAATAAATTATGTACGAATTACGGTGTAGTATTGAAAATAGTACTGCTAGAGTTTTTAATATTTAGGTAAAGTCGTCACAGGCATTCAGTCAATTTTTAAATATGGGTGTATTCAATGGTATATCTACCAAACAGATGTAGAATAATATTATAATTCTGCAATTAAATATTTTATTTCAGCACATATAGGGGATAGCTTTGATATATTGATATGGCGTTGTCTCAACAAAAAGTAATCGGTTGTATTGCATCATTTATAACGGTTTGAAGTAATGGAATCAACAAAAGGAACCGGAACAAGCCTTTGGAAGCACGCAAAGAAAATGATTTGCGGAGGCACCGGGCTGCTGTCCAAGCGCGCTGAGTTGTATGATGAAGAATGGCCGGCCTACTTCTCCAAATGTTGTGGCTGCGAAGTTTGGGATTTGGAAGGCAACCGTTACATTGATTTTGCAGGTGGTATTGGAGCAGTTCTGTTGAGGATATAGTGACCCTGATGTGAATGAGGCTATCAAACAACGGCTCGATGCAGGTACCTATTGTTCATTGGTAAACCCCCAGGAAGTACAACTTGCTCAACTTCTATTGGACTTGCATCCATGGGCAGGAAAAGTGCGTTATGCACGTGGGGGAGGCGAAGCCATGGCTATTGCAGTGCGTATAGGACGGGCGGCAACGGGGAAGAGTGGTGTAGCCTTTTGCGGGTATCATGGTTGGCATGATTGGTATTTAGCTGCTAATCTTGGTGAAAATAATGCATTGGATGGTCATTTGATCCCAGGACTACAACCAAAAGGAGTGCCGCGTGAGTTAAAAGGTACATCTGTACCATTTAAGTATAACGACTATGCATCATTCGAAACGGCTTTGATTAAGTTGGGAGACAATGCTGGAGTTGTGGTCATGGAGCCAATGCGGTCACAAATGCCCCTGGATGACTTTGTAATTAAGGTGGCGGCGAAATGTAAGCAGGCCGGGATTGTATTTATTATTGATGAAATCACCAGCGGACTACGCTATGGCTTTCCTGGTGCACATTGCCAATTAGGTGTTCAACCCGATATTGCTGTCTATGCAAAAGCGATGAGCAACGGAGTACCTTTTGCAACTATTGTTGGAAGTGATCAGGTAATGCAGCTCGCGGATGACAGTTTCATTTCGTCTAGTTACTGGACAGACGGTATCGGCACAGCTGCTGCATTGGCAGTACTTGAAAAAATGAAAAGGCTAAACGTGCAGGAAATTGTTTGGAACCGGGGCTTGCAGCTTCAGCAAGCTCTACGTGCTTTGTCCTCGAAATATCCCCTTTGCGGATTGATGGTCACCGGAATGCCTAGTACACCCGCCGTAGCCTTTTCACTCGGGGAAGATAGCCAAAAGGCTAAAACATTTTATGTGCGTAGAATGCATGAATGCGGGTTTTTAGTATCATCCATATATTATTTGATGTTAGCGCACGAAGACATCCATATCAACCAATTGATTCAGGTTTTAAGTACTGTACTATCTGAATTATCAGCAGCAGTTAAATCAAGAAAACTAGACGAAATAGAGCAAGGCAATGCCCAGGCAGGCTTTGCCCGATTGGCCTAAACAAGAAAATGAAAATAGGTAATTCATTTGACTACAAATGGACGACAGGACAATCATTATAGTAGGTGCGGGGGTAACAGGGCTAAGCACGGCTTATCATCTTGCATTAAGAAAAGCAGGAAAAATTATCGTCATCGACCAGGGTAGTATGGGCAACGGTTCGTCCAGCCGTGCGGCGGGCATTATTACCAATCTATTATGGACAGAAACGGGTGTTGTGGCCCGCAAAATAGCTATCCAACGCTTTCGAGAACTGTCAGGAGAATTGCAGGCATACCGATTCAACAACTGCGGTTGCCTAAACTGGTTCGACAACCACTCTTGGAAAGAGCGGGAGACTATACTGAAATTGTATGACCGACATGATGTGCCTTATGAGATCTTAAGTGCTGTTGAAATCCGGAAACGATGGCCAGACCTTCGTCCAAAAGATAATATACTGGGATTATTCGATCCCAATGGGGGCTACAGTGAGCCAAATGAATACCTGCCAGCAATTACCACCGCATGCCTCAAATCAGGAGTATCCCTTCGCGAACATTTGGCATTGAAATCGATCCTGACCAAGAGTGGCAGGGTTACGGGTGTGCTGACAGAGAAAGGTCCGATTGCCGCAGATGTGGTGATTTCCACTAGTTATGCGTGGACCAACCTGGTCTTGGATACCGTTGACATTCAATTGCCTGTCAAATCATTTGTACACCAACGTTATGTAACTCGTCAATTGTCAAAACCATTACAAATTCCAGCGGTCAATGCCAATCCGCTATATGGTTATTTCCGGCCCGCCAGTGATGGCCGGCTTTTGGTGGGCTATGAAACGGCAAACCGGCAGGAGTATAAAGTAGTTCAGTCAGGGTTCAGTATGACATCGCTTTCAGCTCCGCCAGAGGTGCCGCAATTATTGATGGAAACCTTCAGTGAGGTGCTTCCGGCTTTGGAAACCACCTCAATCGAATCTGAGCACGTCGGCATAATTACGTTTTCGATGGATAATGAACCTATTGTCGGTCCTATTCGGCAGGTTGAAGGTCTTTTTGTTGCCGTTGCTTTCCATTCTGGTGGGTTTGCTTATAACCCGGTGACTGGGATGTTATTGGCAGATTATGTTATCGATGGGAAGCCCCGAATTGACCTGTCGGCATTTTTGCCTGACCGGTTTGATTCTAGTGAAAGCAAGAAATACTTGGCTGCGACTTTGCGTCAGAACAGTCCGGTTCAAAGGCGGCATTGAAAAATCGTTTTTATAAAAGAAATATGATATTATATGATTAGATTTTTGCTAACAAGTTTCGTCGATGGCCAGCCTGACTTTTTGTAATTCTCTACATCAAGGCCAAGACAAACTAGTATGGCATATATTAAGGTATCGGAGGGTGTTCCGGGAATCACGAGTTTAGTGATGTTTCGGCCGGAAACAGACAAACCATTCTACGACTTTGTGCAGACATTGCTTCCGGACCATCGCCACTTAGAAGTCAATATTGATGATACCAGATGGTTTCACGCTTTGCTAATTTCCATTGGATATTGCTATTTGAGCAAAGGCATTGAACTTCGACCTATATGAACGGACCACATTTGTAAACGCACCGGTGGTGTTATTTGTGTTTTATAGATTGCCGCTATAGGGTTAGATAGAACGGCGTTTCAGATGGTGGTACATTACTACCAAATTTTTCAAAGTGCATTCCAATCTTAGCGTGTTTCACAGAGTTAAAAGAATGATGTCACAAACGTAGCATATAGGAATCACCTCTCGATCTCCGTGTATTATTTCTGATAGCTGTTCAGCTGGAAGATTTGACGCACCATTTGAATGCAATGATTTTAAGATGAGATGATCAACGGGAACCGTCGAAGGAAGCGATTTTTTAATCTAAAATATAAATGAGTATGGCGATAAAAGTGGGATGTTTTGCATTAATCAACCCTTTTCAAACATTAGACAAACAGGTGGATCAGATTCGTTCCTGGGGGTTCAAGTACGCAGACGTGACGGATAACGCGGACGGAGCATGCTTGGGATCGCATTTTGGATTTAATGCAGTCGCAAGCTTGGATGCTAACGCATTTGACATTAAAAGACTATTTGAGTCCCGCGGCGTAACTATTACAAGTGTGTGCGCGCATGCAAATCTCCTAGATCCATCAGCCCCTTGGCGCTACGGTACATCGCAAATCGTCAAAGCTGTCCGGTTGGCAGCTGCAATTGGAGTCAAACATGTCATTACAACCGAGGGTGATGCCCACACCGAATTTGGCCAAGGGCTTTCCGAGGAGGAAGGTATTTTTCAAATTCGAGAAAAGCTGTATGAGCCTCTTCGTCTGGCAACGGACTATGGTGTCAAGATTCTCCTGGAACCGCATGGAAAACTTACCGATTCAACGACGACGATGGAGCGTATTTTAGATGCATGTAACTCTGATGCGCTCGGCGTTAATTTGGATACAGGAAATTTATGGTTGGGTGGTGGAGACCCGTTTGAAATGATCAAGCGTCTGGGTAGTAAAATTGAGCATGTGCATTGGAAGAATTTGCCTTCCGAAATGCAGCCTGATCGGGGAAAGATATATGGATGCGGGATGGCCCAAATACCACTAGGTGAGGGTACTTTGGATATTCCCGGGATTTACCGTGCACTTGTACAGGCAGGGTTCGACGGTTACACCACGCTTGAAATTGCTGGACAGGAGGCCGTTCTCGAAAGTTATCGTTTATTGCAGTCATTAGGGGCCGAATGAGAATAAAAAATGAAGAATAAATGAAACCGAACACGGTTAAAGTTAGTGTAAGCACAACCCTTATTACAGTGGTTTTCTTTGCGGGGATAGTAATTTTTGGATCGTGTGCGAATAGAAATTATCAACAAATTCGGGTGCTGATCTTCTCCAAGACGTTAGGTTTCCGGCATGAATCTATAGCGGCAGGACAACGAATGTTTCTCGACCTTGGAACCAGGTATGGCTTTAGAGTAGATACCACGGAAAATGCAAACGTATTTACTGAGGAATTGTTGAATGGATACAGTGCATTGGTGTTTTTGAATACAACGGGAAACATCTTGGATGAATCCCAGCAGCTTGCATTGAGACGCTATATCCAATCAGGTGGCGGATTTATGGCTATCCATGGCGCCGATGGTGCTGAGTACGATTGGCCATGGTATGGTCGCTTAGTTGGGGCGTGGTTTGAAAGCCATCCACCGGGTGTACAAGAAGCAGAAATTTATGTTGTGGATCGCGAACATCCCGCTATGACAGAGCTCCCCGTTGTTTGGAGGCACACGGAAGAATGGCATAATTTCACTTCAATAAGCTCGAATATGCATGTCTTAGCTAAAGTCGACGAACAATCCTATTCCGGAGGTGAGCATCACGATAATCACCCTGTCATATGGTGCCAGGAATTTGACGGCGGGCGTTCGTTCTACACAGCACTAGGCCATAGCCCAGAAACTTACAGTAATATTCTGTTTGTGAAACACATTCTGGGAGGGTTAGCGTTTGTAATGGGAGAAGACAACCTTTTCGCCAATGTGGAAATACCTACACCTTAGGGTGCCGGGAAATTCGCATCATTCGTGCAATCTATAAATTCAAACTGCGAACGATCATTTTTTCCAGACTGGACTTACTAAGATGGTGGATACGTTATACTTGAAAGCAATGTTGACTGAAAGCAAAAAAGTTTCGTTTCCCATAAAACTGGAGATGCCTTATTTTGAATACTGAAAGCTACAAGGTTGAAATAAATAAACCATTAACTGAAACATCATATTTCATTGATTTCGATTTCCCTGTCGCGCTGCACTTGCCTATTGCTTTTTATGTGTAAGCAATACGTAATCTTGATAGATTTGCCAAAGAAGCAATGACTTGACTAAAAAATAAGGTATGTCACTTATCTGTTCTGAAGGCCACAACAGGTAACCCTTCCATGCTAAATAAATTTCCTGTTGCCGTGTTACCGAAAGCATAACGAACATACTTAGGTTCTTTTATCTTTTTATTGTAAACAATAACTTTTTGCCCTTCTATTTTTGCCGAGGAAGGCATCCATTGACCATCGCTCGCAGCGAGCATGAATCCCTTCACTTCTTTTTCAGGAGATTTTAAACCGGACGATGCATTGTGAAACGAGAGATACATTTTACCATGTTTTATATCGACGTCTTTAAGTGTAGGGCTCCTATAAGCGATTCCTTTTTTGCCATAATTTTCAGCAAGCGCCCAGTTGGCCAACCTATTACCTACTTTCTTTTTATGCGACGGATGAATGTTTGTGACTGAGTCGATCAAATCGCTAACCACGACCATTCCTGTCTTTGGATAGCTCATTGCTTTTGTCTGCGCCTCTTGTAGCAATGCGCCGTTTATGTTATCTCCATAGTTAAATGGTGCGATTTGTACATAATAAAATGGAAAATCCTTTTTCCATTTTTCCCGCCATGACTGTATCAACGTCGTCAACAGCTTCTGATATGTTTCATTTGTGCCGACATTCGTTTCTCCCTGATACCAAATGGCCCCTGCGATACTAAAAGCCGTGAGGGGTGCAATCATCCCATTAAAAGTTTTACCGGGAGTATTAGGCCGCCACGTAGAGCGACCTATTTTAGCGGCTCCGGCTTTTAGTTGGGTGTCTTTGCCGATATATTCTGCGGGTGTCCACACTTCTGCGGGTGTTGCTCCCCAACTTGTGTTAATGATACCAACGGGAATGTTTAACTCAGCATTCAATTTCTTTCCAAAAAAATAACCTATTGCACTAAAACTCCTGATGGTGTTTGAGTCGCAAGCGGTCCATCGGCTTTTGATGTCGTCCTGGGGATAGGCGGCTGCAGTTTTCGGTACTTGGAACAAACGAATATTCTTATTTGAAACGGATGAAAGTTCTGCTGCTATATCTTTTTCACCATAGTTATAACTCCACTCCATATTTGATTGTCCAGAGCAAAGCCAAACTTCTCCACTTAACACATCTTCGAGTATGATGGTGTCTTTGCTAAGCGTAATTGTCACATCATTCAGTGTGATGGTATGACGACTCATTATCGTAATGGTATGTGGGCCCCCTGCGGCTGGAGTTTTTACTTTGATAAACCACTTTGCCATGCTATCAGCAGTAACGCATTCCGTTTTATTGTTCCAACTGCTATTCACGGAGACTTTTGAGAGCGGATCCGACCAGCCCCATAACGCAAGGGAATCATCTTGCTGAATAACCATGGAGGATGAAAGAATTGAGGGCAATCGCAACTGTGAACGAACTTTGTAAGAAAGTAATTGAAGAGAAAGCGTTGTAATCAGAACAGGCAAATAGAATTTCATAGTCAGCAGTGGTGTTGTATGGTTAAAGTGAACTCAATGTAAGATCGAATCGCTGCATACGCTTCCAGTTTTGTATACATTTGTGATACTATATTTTAATGTCGCTGAACCTGGTAGTGGAAGGCTAAATTTGACCTTGTACGCGACAGGGATCCGTGGAAATGTAATACTATGAACAAAGGTAATTCTTGGATGCGAACGGTTGTATCAACGCATCCGGTATATAGGCAGAAATTCTTTCAAATAAATCCATCAATGCTGAAAATTTTATGAAAGAACTATTTTCTTACCGGTACTGCTAATCCTTTCTTAGAGCAATTCTGTTCTTGCAGACTCTTTTCCCAGCGGCCAGAACCAGCCTTTATTCCTTGTGAAGTAATAATAATCCTTCGCTGACAGTATCTAATAATACTGAAGTCCGATAAAATCATACCTAGAAAAGAGAACGGTACAGTGCCGTGCCATTCAAACTGTTTTGCGATGTGGTTGGAACGATCGGAGAGAAATTAAATTTAGAGGTTTGCTCCCTGAAACATGACTGGGTGGAGAAAGGGATAGCCTCGAAAATGATCATTGCTTCCAAACTATCAGTACTACAAATCAACTAATAGCTAGTTGGCAATACAAAATCGAGACCGTCAATGTTCTAGAGACTTTGAAACGCCGTCGGCATTTTTATCCGGCTTGCCGGTTGGTGAAATCGCCAGTTGTGATGATTATTACTTCAACTACCATTCTTCCTAATAATTCATAGTTTAGTTATAAAACAAGCCGCATAATAGTACCAAGCGAATGTATTATTTATAGCAACCAATATTACCCTGATAATATTGTAATACAATCAACTGGCAGTTAAACAGTGCTTTTTCGGCTAAGTTCAATCACAAGGTCATAAGGGGATGTATTAATAAAAGATAATATTATTAATCAATAAAAAAATAGCAAATTGGAAAACAGATCAAAAATACATTTGTGGAGTTGCTTATAGAAGTTAATAAAGACAAAAGCGTTACAGCTTGACTTATGCATCACGCCAAAGGAAATTAATACTATCCTTCCAAAATTAGGTTCATTATGAGGTTAAAACGTAGCACTTTTTTTGTGGCGCTTTTGGTTTGCCCCTTTCTTTCGGGATGTGATGGTCCTTCGAGTGACAATTCTCATATTGCTTTTTCGTTTTTAGATTGGTTGATTCTCGGTCTTTATTTATTGGGAATGCTTACAATTGGACTTTATTATTCGCGCAAAAACAAGACGCAGAAGGATTTCTTTTTGGGGGGTGGCAAGATGAATCCAGTAGCACTTGGATTGTCTTTATTCGCTACGGTGACAAGTTCGATAAGCTATCTTGCCTGGCCTGGCGAGACAATAAGCTATGGCCCTGTAATGCTCAGCGGCGCGATCAGTTTTCCCTTGGTTTATTATGTTGTCGGGTGGCTTATGATCCCGAAATTTAAAAAGATGAACGTGACGAGTGCGTATGAGATTTTGGAAATTAGGCTGGGTGTCAACGTTAGAATGTTGGCTACTTTCTTTTTTCTTTCAATGCGTTTTCTTTGGATGGCAACCATTATATATGTTTCCGTTGAAGTAGTCGTCCTCTCGCTTTTTAAGGTTGATCCTTCCTACCGATTCCTGCTAGCGGCCGTACTTATGCTGGTTGCGATAATATATACGTTTATGGGCGGGATAAAAGGAGTTGTTGTTACGGACGTCGTTCAGACAGTAATTTTGATGGCTGGCCTTATAATTGTCCTTGTTATCGTAGTTGTACATTTTCGCTCGATTGGTGTGCTCGTCCCTGATCATTGGCTTGAGCAATGGGGCGAATTGAGAATTGGTATTCATCCGAAAGACAGATCTTCGATTGGTAGTGCCGTTTTGATGACTTTTGTCTGGTATATCGCAACATCCGGTTCTGATCAGTTGACTATTCAACGTTTTTTGGCGAGTGAAGACGCGAAGGCGGCCCGAAGGACTTTCCTGGTTTCACTTGTCGCAGGATTTATTGGAATGGTTTTGCTAAGCTTGGTGGGATTTGCTCTCATCGCCTATTTTGAAGCTAATCCGCAATACCTTTCTCGAGGGCAAAATTTGAACGATCAGGCGGATACACTTTTCCCAAGATTTATTATGTTGGTGCTACCAGCTGGATTGTCGGGTTTTTTGATAGTAGGTATTCTGTCGGCTGCGATGTCCAGTCTTTCTTCCGGACTTAATTCTACAGCTTCTGTTATTTCAGAAGATATAATAAAAAGATTCAGTTCAAAGTCACGAAGAACTGTTAATGAACTAAAGGTCGCTAAAAATCTATCCCTTATAGTCGGTATCATCACACTATTATTAAGTATTGCGATCCCTTATGTCAAAGGCAATCTCATCGACTTAGCGGTGAAAGTGGTGAATCTTTTTGTATCACCGTTGTTTGTGCTCTTCTTCATGGCTCTTTTTGTTCCATTTGCCACTGCCAGGGGTACTTTTATCGGGGGCATTGCCAGCACTGCGATAGCTATAGCTGTGGCATTTTTTGGTTTTTTAGGGATTGAAATATTCTTTATTAGTATCGTATCTCTTGTGACAGGTATATCAGTAGGAATTGTGCTCAGTCTCATTGATCACAAACTGTTTGGCAACGAGAAAACGGCCTCAAAAAGAGAGTTTAATAAGCTTGTTGATTTACAGGAGAGGATATGAGCTGTTAACTGGTTTTACGAAATCATTTTTGCAGGTTCAGGAGTTGTGTGATTGAGCTGCACTTTAGCTACGCTGGAGAATATATCAGTATAAATACTACAGCAATGATAATAACAGACGTTGAGACTATATTGTTGACGGGTCCTTGCACCATGGATCCTTTTCTTACAGAGGTTAGAAAAGTCCGCAGTGCCGCATTTATTCGTATTCAAACAGATAGTGGGCTTGTGGGATTAGGTGAAACGTATGCAGGATATTTCTTCCCGGAGGGTGTCCCTCCTATTGTTGATTTTTTTAAACCGATCTTGATTGGACAGGAGATTGATGACATACCTGGATTATGGCGACGGATGTACCATTGCGGTAATTTTTGGTGCCGGGTTGGTCTGGGAGCTATTGTTTTGGCGGGCATCGAGGCAGCCCTATGGGATTTAAAAGGCAAGGCTATTGGAACACCGGTATATAAAATTCTTGCCGATGGGTGGAAAAGCCAGTTCCCCCAATCGTCATTAGATAGCACGGCATTTACCGGTCATTTTCAACTCCCATGTTATGCTACTGGAGGCCATAGTAATTATCCTTTTGAAACGCTTGCCGAAAAAGTGGATTTTTATATGTCCCTCGGATTCCGCGGGATTAAATTAGGTGCTGGAGCTTTCTGGAAGGACAAGGAATTTGAAATAGCTTCTGAGCCAGCTGCCGCTGCTGATTTTGAAGCAGAAAAAGCCGCTTTTATCCGCAAGAATTTTGGTAATGATCTATGGTTAATGTTGGATGCCCATATGGGTAATAGCCCTGGGGCTACCTGGGAACTGAAAACGGCAGTTGCCGTTGCCAAGGCACTTGAGCCTTTCAATCTGCTTTTTCTTGAAGAACCACTCCACTACACTCGCCCGGACCTTTATGCAAAACTCCGCCGTGAGACAACTACCACCATTGCTGGAGGTGAATGCCTCACTGCGGTTTGTGAATGGCAAACATTTGTTGACCAGGACAGCTTTGAGATAGGGCAACCTGATGCATCCTTTACAAGTGGTCTTAACGAGTTTATGCATGTGGCAGCAATGCTGGCAAAACGTGATCGCCGCATTGCTACCCATTCGTGGGGTGCCGGCGCCTCGCTAATGCAGAATATTCACTGTGGTTTCGCGTGTCCGAATACTACCATTCTTGAAATTGCCCCCGCGTATGGTCCGCTTCACGCTGAAGTGATAGGCAATAGCCTTCAGCTTAAGGACGGATATGTTTTACGGCCCGATTTACCCGGACTTGGAATTACCTTAAGTGCTGATACTATCCGCCGGTTTCCTTTTGTCCCTGGTAGCGGAGAATTCAATAGCGTTCCCGGCAAAATTTTAATGACCTAATAGATTCCAATCTGACTCAAGATGAATATACTGATTGATTTGCCCGTATATGAACCTTTGTTGAATGACTTAATAAGGTTACCGTCGATACAAGTACAGCTGGTTGATAAGCCAGAGGAAAGTTTGCGATCCTTGCCAACGAAACAGATAGAAGACATTGATGTACTATTTTGTTCTATTCCGCCGGAGAATCACGAGGTCATGTCTAAATTGAAAATGATTCAAATCTCTTCGTCGGGTTTTAACCAGGCGGTAGGACAAGGTTTCGAGGACCGCGGTGTAACTGTCTGTAATGCGCTCGGCGTATTCGATGTGCCGATTGCCGAATGGAATATTGCCATGATGATAAATTTGTGCCGCGATCTTCGAGGCCTTATTCGAAACCAGGAAACAAAAATGTGGGCTCGTGATGCTCGTTTTCAACGTGAATTACGTGGATCAGTTCTAGGAATATGGGGTTATGGTGGGATCGGGCGCGAAACGGCCAGAATTGCAAAGTCGCTAGGTATGATCGTTCATGTTTTAAGCAGAAGTGAAATCCGACAACGAAACGATATATATTGTGTCGCGGGAACTGGAGATCCATTTGGCGAGTATCCTGATCGGGTTTTTTTCATAAACGAAAAATCGGAGTTCTTAAGTAGTCTGGATTTTCTCATCATGGCTATTCCGCAGAATGCGAATACCATTGGCATCCTGGGAGAAGCTGAATTGCGGATGCTGCCATCTCGCGCATTTTTGTTGAACCCGGCGCGCGGTCCTCTTATTCAGGAAAAGCCTTTGCTGCAGGCTTTGGAAGAGCGATGGATTGCAGGTGCGGCATTAGACACGCATTATCATTACCCGATGCCGGCAGATCACCCACTATGGAGTATGGCTAATGTAATCATGACACCTCATATTTCAGGGTCTAGTGCCAGCACCAGATTCCTGGAAAGGGTTTGGGATATCTTTGTTCAAAATATTAAAAGACTTCAAAATCACCAGGTGCTCCTGAATGAATTGACATACGATCAATTGAAAGGTAATAATTAAACTTCGAAATTATGATTTTAGATTTTTTGACAAACTGGAGATATTATTCCAGGGGGAATGAACTAGTCTGGAAAGAAGCAATTGATTTTATCAAATCAATTGACCATAATGCGGAAGAAAAAAAATACGACATCCGGGGCGATGCTATGTTTGCTTTTGTTCAGGGTTATGAAACGTATTCGGTGGAAAAGGGCACAATCGAATGTCACATGAATTATATAGATGTTCATTCTGTCATTGTTGGAAGGGAATTGCTTTATTATAGTCCTATCGCATCACTCGATCTTATAAAGGACTATAGACCCCAAAGTGACGACCTCGAGTATTCTTTTAATCCTCAAAAAGCAACAGGTTTCGAACTTTACCCGGGACAATTCGCAATATTCTTTCCAGAAGAAGGGCACATGACGCACGTTCAAGTATCAAAAATTCCCGAACCGGTTACGAAAGTTGTATTGAAAATATCCACCGACTTGATTACGATCGTCAGCCCTTTGGAAGGGTTTTCTGGCAGAGGATAGTCCCAAAGACACCGACTGATATAAAATAAACGAACGTTAATTACTCTACGATTTCTCTTGCTGTAAAGTTGGGTCCCATAAACCAATCAATAGACCTTAATAAGGTTGGCGATTACCTAAACACGGCTATAAAAAAATCTGGACAAGCGCTTTTTCGCAGCTGGGCTCAAGCGATTAACCTTTGCTGGCCAGTTTGGGAATGAGAGATAACTTAGCGCCGACATCACAGGACGGATGCCGGAACGAGGATAATTAGCTCAATTTTCTCTTTCGCAGTTTTGATCAATTATCCTGTTTAAGCTTTTTGGATTATTGTTAAAATGAAAATATTGATATGTTTTCTCAGAGATTTGAAAACAGCCGATATGGCAATGAATGCTGTCTGCATGGCATTTTGTGGTGGTGTTGGTCTTTAGATATTTCAGCAACATTGAAAAATAGTATTACAAATGCGTAAAAAATTGGAAGATTTCGTGGTGATTAATGATAACTTTCGCAACTTATTACGAATACAAATCATGACTGAAAAAATACCTTGTCTTATTACATTTTACATTCGTACTTACGAGAGAGGTCATTTTGCATAAGTACTGGCCAGGTTGTATCGAAGAACTTTGACTGTCAGAGACTGTTCCGGGTAAGCGCAGATTTTTTAGGAAAACAAAGCTTTTGGTTACGAGCTATTATCCAGGCATACAAAGCGTAATGGATTGATGTATCTTCGCAGGACAGAGACCAATAGGCAGCGAGGCAAGGCACGATGCCACTATAGTGTATGTGACAATTACTGAAATGTCGCTGGGCATTGGCTGGCAGCTAGCGGGGTTGCGGCATTTATTCGGTCGGTAACGGATTGAATATGTACCCTTAATAACGCAGAAAATTAATGAAGGGAGTGATACCGGGGCGCCGCCCTTATGATCATAAATCATGTTTGGTCGAACGGCAATGCCGACCTTGCTATTTCAACTCGTCAATATTTTTCGACGGCCGAAGGCTGTAGTTAAAAAAAATTATTAACAGCAGTGACTCCAGCTATCGGGAACTAATGACTCAGCCATCGTAGCCATTGATTCCTGGATTTGTCTACCTTTTATTTAATGTATGTCTATAGTGAAGAATATCTTGAATAATTACTCAAAGCGATGTATGAAGTACTAAAGGACAAGGGCATTATCTTGTTTACAATCGGAAGGTTTGTATGAAATCGAAAAAATATTCTATGTTACAAAGCTTGGTCACTGACGGAGTAGTTTCGGAGGATGCCCTCTATATTCGTCAAATAATAAAAAATAAGTTTTAATTTTTTCAAATGACAGAAATGCGTAAAAGCAAAGTTCTCGAAAGGTTGAGAGCGGGGGCTATTGCTAGTTGTATAAAAATTAATTTTTCGGATCCTAAAATTTGTGAAGTGGCCGCCCTTTCTGGCTTTGACTGTATTTGGATTGACCAGGAACACATCGGGCAGGACTGGTCAACAATTGCAGGAGGTATTTGGTCAGCAAAAGCTCATAACACGGATGTTATGGTCAGGGTATCAAGAGGTTCTTATAGCGACTATATTAAACCATTGGAAATGGATGCAACGGGAATTATGGTCCCCCATATCATGGGACTTGAGGATGCTAAAAAAGTGATTGAAATCACGCGTTTTCATCCCATTGGTCGGCGTCCCATTGATGGGGGCAACGCCGATGGGGGGTATACAGGTCTGGACTTTAAGGACTATCTGCAGCAAGCGAATCGGCAAAGGTTTGTAATCCTGCAGATTGAAGATCCCGAGCCCCTCAGGGATCTGGAGGATATTGCACGATTGGAAGGTTTTGACATGTTGTTCTTTGGCCCCGGAGATTTTAGCCAGGGTATCGGCGCACCAGGTGAATGGAATCACCCGAAACTGATTGAAACAAGGAAAAAAGTAGCTGACATTGCCAACGCCCATGGCAAGTACGCTGGTACTGTTGGAAGCCCTGAAAGTTTTCCGGAATTAACGAAGATGGGTTACCATTTTGTAAGTGTAGGCGCTGATGTGGTTGGGCTAAAGAATTACTTCTCCGATCTTCTCAGGCCCTTTAGTGCTAAAGGCTTGGAAGTGAACCAAAACTCTTACCTGGAGAATCGGATGCCTGAAAAATGAAATGGAAATTATTAGTCATAAATTCGACCTAAACGCAGCTGGTACTGCGTTTGATATTGCCGGGAACATCATAGGCGATCAGATATTGTTTCTTGACCCTGTTTACAAAGGGCTCGCATCATAGAAGGAATATCTTTCAGCTGGAGCTATAAGATATCGGCATAAAAAGATTACTTGCCAACGCGGCTAATGAAGGAATCGAAGCAACCGGCGAAACATAAGAGTGAAAATGAAAACGATCTACATACATATCATTGTGATGTTCATTTCAGCGTCTTCATTTGCACCGCAACTGGCAGAGCTTAAAGCTTATACCTCTAAATTTTCTGGCTTTTCAGTGAGTTTCAAAATGGTGCCGATACCCGCAGGCTCGTTTACTATGGGTTGTTCACTAACGGAAGCGGGAAAAGCTGCTGATGAAGGTACACAGAAAGCAATAGAATTGTCAGCATTCTGGATGGGTGACAAGGAAGTGACGCATGACGATTAGGATATTTTCAATTGATTATCATTAGCTCTTTGAAATTTGTTGTAGGGGTTTAGCAAATGATTCACGTGGCGGCACTTTATTCCAGATGCAGATTTTGACTACCTGAAGGATTCCATATAGGGAGTGCTTTATCTGAAGTTTCTTTTTACGATAGCACCAGGACACATGCCAAAATAGCGATCCAGATTAGAGTTTTTACTGCATTTTCAGATCTGTGCCAAAACGATTTTATTTCAAGATGCTGTTTAATCACATAAGATACCAGCCTTCTTGCGCAAACCGAATACGGACAACAATTTCAAAAAACTTGTTTATTCAATATCGAGACAAAATTGATCTAGATACGTAGTTTAAAATATCACCATAAATGGACACATCAAACAAAAACCGAACAGCACTTTTGACGAAGGATTGTTTTATGAAATTCTTAAAAACTGGATGGTTTAATGCGATAAAAAATGAGTATGCTTAAAATCGGAATGATCGGAATGAGCCCGGGCAATGCACACCCATATTCCTGGTCCGCTATCATTAATGGCGTTTTTGATAGCAATGAAATTATAAAGCGTGGTTACCCCGCAGTAGCCAGGTACCTTGAGGCCAACGCAGATACTTTAGGATTGCATCATGCAAAAGTTACTCATGTTTGGACACAGGAAAAAGCTATTTCGGAGAGTATTGCGGTATCAAGTGCCATCGAGCATGTGATGGGTAGCCTGAATGAAATGGCCAAGCATGTTGATGCAGTCATACTGGCCCGGGATGATGCGGCGGAGCATGTAAATATGAGTAAGGTTTTTCTTGATGCCGGTATTCCTGTTTTCATTGACAAGCCACTGGCCAACAATCGAGACGATTTGGACTGGTTTTCGGAACAGAATGATAGGGGCAGGTTTCTAATGTCATGTTCCTCAATGCGATATTCAAATGAATGCAAGACGGCAAAAACGGAGCTGAAATCTATTGGAAAAATAGAGCTTGTGACGAGTGTAGGCAAAAAGGACTGGATAAAATATGGCATTCACTTACTGGAAGGAATATTTGCGTTGTTGGATGATCCGCGTGCCATTTCCGTAAGGCATATTGGCAAAAAAGATAAAGATATTGTTCACATCGTGTTTGATGATGGCGTTGAAGCCACAATGCATTTATTCATGAACATATCTTCTACTTTTCAGATTAGTATGTTTGGGCAGGCAGGGTGGAAACTGATTGATATCAAAAACTCCTATTCGATGTTTCGCGATACGATAATTGAGTTCGTGCGATCGGTTGAGGAGGGTAAATCCCGTATTCCTTATCATAAAACCCAAAATATTATTGATACATTAATTTCTGCTGATGAAAGCTTAAATAAAGGTGGGACGACTATTCAATTGAAGTACTGAGACGTGCGAACTGCGGAATTCACACGTTCCTTCGCAGATTGAGATGTATTCAACGGCGACTTACTTTCCCCCCGAAATATCGTGAGCGGTGAGGCGTAATGACTATACGACGTTCTTGATGCTTCAGCGTCGCTTCCTTATTACGGATCGGAGATGCAATGAATTCAATAGAAAAGTAATAATTTATGCATGTAATGGAACTCTTAAGTCTTAAAGACAAAATTGTCCTCGTAACCGGTGGTGCTGGCAATTATGGAAAGTCAATTACGGAAGGATTGGCGGAAGCCGGAGGGACTGTCATCATTGCTTCGCGAAATTTTGAGGCACTAAAAAATGTCGCTGCTACTTTCAGAGTCGCCGGATTAGATGTTCACGCTTACCGGCTAGATCAGGGGAGCCATGACTCCATCCTGAAAACAAAAGCAATGATTGTTGATAAGTTCGGTAAGCTGGATGTTTTTGTTAATAATGCGGTTTCAAGGCCCATGAAAGAATATGAAGCATCTATTGAACATTTTGCGGAATCCATGCGGGTAAACGCCACGGGCATGATGTTAATTCTGCGTGAAATGGCTGACCTGATCGCAAAGAACGGTGGCGGAAGTGTGATCAATATCAGTTCTATGATGGGGATGTTTGGTCCCGATCTATCTAACTATGAAGGTACTGACATGGTAAATCCTCCGCCCGACTATTTCTTTCACAATGCTGGGCTGATTAACCTAAATCGCTATATGGCTCAAATCTTTTCGGGAAAAAATGTCCGCTTTAATTGCGTCAGTCCAGGAGGTTTATTTAATGATCAACCACAACGTTTTTTGGAAAACTACTGCGGGAAAGTACCGATGCGGCGGATGGCTAATATGGATGATATTAAAGGGTTAATGGTGTTATTAGCATCAGAAGCCGGAGCGTACATTAATGGAGAGAATATTTTGATGGATGGAGGACTGAATGCATGACAGATTAATAAGCCATTAGTTGAACCAGGAGCACTTCTAGCAGTAACACTCGCGCCTACCTTCTTCCCCAGGATAAATATCTGCTTCATACAAAGCACCGACTTACAGAGCGAATCATATTAGAATGAAAATTGTATTGACATTCTAATTAAAAGTATTATTGGTGGTCACGATCAGGCTTTAATTTTAGTATGCTATTTAAATGCACGAGTTATAAAATTATGGATACACCGTGTATGTAGAGTTTCTTGTGTATCAAAATTTAAGTATAATTCAAGTATTCTAATCGGATCACTCTGGCTTTACGAAACGCTGAATAGGCATTTCGCACGAGACAAAATGCAAAACAAGAATAAAGCGATAATAATAAAGTGTTTGTCACATTCTGTATACTTGATCAGCCCCTTATCAATACATAACATATGAAATACTTAACCTTCTTTTTTTTATTTTTTTTCCTGTGCTGCGGCTTATCAGCGTGGTCAACTGGGATAAAGGAATTTTCACAACATTTTAAACTTATCCCATATCCGCAAAGAATTGAGTTGACTAGTGGAAAGGGAATCGCTTACAATTCTATAAAATCCATTTTCTTATCTGGAACGTTCTCAAAACCTGTACTATATGGCTCATTAAAATCTTTGCCACTTACAGACAAAGCAGGAGCTGGAGTTTTGGTAATAACATTATCCAACGATAAGTCACTTCCTGAATCAACAGAAGGCTATGTACTTGAAGTAAAAAATGATCAGGTAATGCTTCGAGCAAAAGATGAGGCGGGCTTATTTTATGGTTGCCAAACGCTCTTGCAATTATTGGAGGACGCACATGATCAATCTATTCCTATACCTGCCTGTAGAATAACTGATTATCCGGACATCGCATTCCGTGCAATCCATGTCGACTTAAAGCATCATCTTGATGCCGGTCAATATTATTACAACGTAATTGATCGGTTGGCTCAGATAAAAATAAACGCAATTATCGTGGAGTTTGAAGATAAACTACGATATAGAAAAGCCCCACTCGTTGGAGCGAGTAATTCAATATCTATTGAAGAATTTGCTGCTATTAGTAAGTATGCCAAAGATCGGCATATAGAAATAAGTCCGTTGGTGCAGGGAGTGGGTCACGCTTCGTTTATCTTGAAACATGAGGAGTATAAGAAATTGAGAGATACGGTTACATCAGACTGGTCATTTGATGTTATGAATCCGCAAACTTATGAGTTACAGTTTGCATTGTATGAAGATGCTATTGCCGCAACGCCCTATGGAAAATATCTGCATGTTGGCGGAGATGAGGTCGGAAATTTAGGTATGTCTCATTTGGCAAAGAAAGAAGGATTAACACCGATGCAGTTGCAAATGAACTGGCTCAATAAAGTTTGTGCGTTTGCGGTGCAGCACAATCGCATTCCTATTTTTTGGGACGACATGGTTTTTGAACTTTCTGACCTGTCTCAAACAACATGGGATCCAGGTATGTCGATAGCACAAGTGAAAGACGCCTGGAGTAAAAACGAACCCAGGCTCACTGAGAATATTAGTCTTTTTCCAAAAACATGTGTGTATATGCGATGGAGCTATGCTACTCCAGATATTCCGGGTAATAAAGAAGCAATTGCATGGTACAAGTCGCACAATTTCATGGCGATGGCTGCAACCGCAGTTCAAAGGATGTGGCCAATGATGCCACGTGACAAATCAAATTTCCAGGCAATAAAGGAGTTCAGCAGAATCACTGTTGAAAATAGAATGAAAGGCATATTATGTACTTCATGGGATGATTCTTCTCCGCATTTTGAAACCTACTGGCGTGGCTTCTATGATTTTGCTTTTTTTAGCTGGCATTATACAGATTCAAAAGTCGAAGACGTTCATACAATATTTCGTCAACGTTTTTACGCTCCTGCTTTAAGCGATTCTAGCTTTGAATTTGAAGACCTGATTGAAAAAGAACTTGATTTTTGGGAGATAGCATTGATTGAAAAAGGAGACAGAGAAAGTTATCATCAGAACTTTCAATTGATAGAAGTCCCGGATGAAAATAGAAAAGGTAAATGGAGTGAGAAGTATCAAGTTAAAATTGATGGGGCGAAGGAAGCAATAAAACGGTATGACCTTATCAAAGAGAGAATTGAAAAGGTAAAACAAAACATGCGGAGAAATCACTATTCGTTGCGGGTAATGGAACAAATAAATGAATTACAAATCTATTCCGCGAGGCTTTTATTGTTGCTCGGCGAATTTGATAAGGCTACTGCTGAAAGCGATAAACAATTGGCTAGAGAGACACTAAAAAAATATGTAAATCACTTTCCTGAAGTTAGAAAGAGGTTCGAGGATGTGTATTCCGAAACACGAATACTTAATAATCCCACCGACTATATTATGGATCAAAATCAACGCAAACATCTGGCGAACGGAACAAAAAATAATGACTGGATGTTTGTCTATGAGCTGGCAATGAATTTAAAGATTTATAAGTGGCTCAATGATTGATGATTTTTGAATAGTGATGGCGGATATTTTAAAGGATAAGAACGAAGAATGGAAGTCAATAACAAGGCACTTTCATCAGTAAACTTGAATGATGCGTGTTATGCGCAGCGATGAAAGAGACAAAAGTGCCGCTGTGTTTTGGTAAGTGATTACTTTCTACCCTTCTATATGACCCCAAGCATACCGGTTAATTATTTTTTATTAAAGGCGTGAGAATTTAACCTACAGGCCCGTTGGGGTTCAGCGGAGACAGTCTCGTTCTCAATTTTCGCGCTTCAGGTTATAGTATGTGTACAGGTTGAATTGCTGGATAAATAGGTAAACCCCATACGAGGGTTTGGTATCAAAGACAAAGTTGTGTATATTCTTTGGGGATGCGTTGGATGGTTTCGTTTAATTGAGGAGTGGCGATTATATTTTATCGCTGATTAGTCGGGAGTACGATTTAACTTTGGAATGAAGGATGCGGACATTTTTTCTATTCATAAAGTCGAGGGTGCGCAAGAGATGGCTTTATAGTTATTAAAAGAAATAGTTTATTAGTTTTTAGTAGCCAATATTTTAAAATACAGACAAGCACGGAGGATCATTCATTCGCTGATAGGATAATAACTTTCAAATCTGGGAAGATGAATGTATTTTCTCCCGTTGTAATATAGAAAATGAAAGGGTTTATTTCCTCGACAAGTCGTCAACTATTGTGCCTCAATTGTTTGATGTAGTGACGATCATTTTGCGATACTCTGTTGGCGTTATCTTTTTGTATTTTTTGAACTGTCTGTTAAAATTCGCCAAGTTGTTGAATCCGCATTCATATGCAACCCCCACGATATTTTGTTCATTTTCGGATAGCAATTTACAAGCATGACCAAGACGGATGGTGGTCAAAAACTCGACGAACGTAATTCTATGACGTTCTTTAAAAAAGTTGCAGAAAGTAGTTACGGCCATGTTGGCCATACTCGCTACTTCTGACAATGAAATCTTTTTGTCAAAATTTTCCAACACATATTCAGTGATTTTACCTAGCCGGTCGGTTGCTTTTTCTTTATTTGGTGTATATCCTACGCTCGCTAAAAAGTCATATTCTTTTGTATTGGAAAGAATATCGAAAATTGAAAGAAGACAGGAAAGTCGTTGAATGCCGTTCATTTCCACCATTCCCTTCATTAAAGAATTAATCTGATCCCGTGTCTTTCCAGAGAACGACATTCCGCGGCTGGATAGCTTTAGGAAGTTTTTGAAAGAATCCATTTCAGGAATTTTTAGAAAGCCCTCGCCCAAAAAATCTTCAGTGAAATGAATTACTATAGCTTCTGCAAGGAAATTTGCTTGTCCGTTGATAAAAATAGAGTCATTAACCCACACATGTGGCAGGAACGGTCCCATGCACACCAGGTCTCCCTCTTGAAAATATCCAATGTTATCTCCAACCATACGCCTTCCCGTGCTTTTTAATACAAGTACCAGTTCGTATTCCGGGTGAAAATGCCAGGGACAAGGAAAAAATGTTCCAATTTCCCTGAATAGAGTAAATGACTTATCAAAATCGCGGGGTAATCGCACGACAACCGGCTTCATAAATTCTTTTTTTTTAATAATATACGTCTTTTTTGCAATAGCCTCGTGATGGAATGGTTTACTAAATTTAAAAATTGGAAAACACAATGACTTTTGGAAAATAGTATCATAAATGTAAATAAAAGTAACAGGTCAAAATTGGGTCGCGGTTTACTTTTGTTTCATCAAGTATGCACATTTTATGAGCTCGATGAATGCGTCGATTTTTCGAGAGGAGATGTGCCGGCGGCTTTCAATACTTGTAACACTAGTTTATTTTACGAAAATTGGATTATGGAAAAGACTAAAATAGATCATCCTGACCGAAGTTTCGATTTCATAACAGGCGCTTATTCAGACGCTGTTGTCGCGGGTGACTTTCTTTTTGTTAGCGGACAAGCTGCGGTTGATTTTAAGACTTCGAATTTTATCTTTGGCAGCATTGAAGAGGAAACTAATTTAACGCTGCAGAACATTAAGACTATCATTGCAGCAGCCGGTTTGTCAATGAATGATGTGGTTAAATGCACTGTGCATCTTTCTAATATTGAAGATTTTGATCGGTACAACCGGGTATATTCCACTTACTTTCCTGGAATCAAACCGGCAAGAACTACCGTTCAATCAATATTAGTGAAAGGCATCAAAATTGAAATTGACTGCATTGCTAAACTTCCTTCATAAAATTCACTAATACATAATGTACAAAATGGACACAGCTGAGATCAGTATTGGTGTTGTCGGGCTGGGATTGATGGGAAGTAGTGTAGTTACGGCGCTACTGGTCGCAGGGCACAACGTTCGAGCTATTGCACCATTGCCGGCTGATTTGGAAGTTATTCCCAACCGGATACAGGAGCAACTTAACCAATGTAATAGAGCAGGTCTTCTTAAAGAACCGATCGAATGGTATCTTCACAATCTTTTTATTTCGGATGATTACCTCAATTTATCCGGCTGTAGGGTGGTACTGGAATGTGTTATCGAAGAAGTAGAAGTGAAAAAATCAGTTTATAAGAAGATCATCGACGTAGTGACCGATGACACGATCATCGCCTCAAATACTTCGGCTATGCCGATCAGCCATTTGCAAAATAATATTCGTCATCCTGAACGCTTCATGGGTATTCATTGGGCAGAGCCCGCCTACATGACGCGCTTTCTGGAAATTACCTGCGGCAGGAGAACTTCGGCGCGGTATGCTTCCTGGATGTTTAATCTTGCCCACCAATGGGGCAAGGAACCCACGCTACTTCGTAAAGATATCCGGGGATTTGTTGCGAATAGATTGATGTACGCGATTTATCGAGAGATGTTGTCAATCATTGAGAACGGCCATGCCACCGTCGAAGACGTAGACAAAGCTTTTCGGTATGATGCTGGTTCGTGGATGACGCTGATGGGTGTTTTCAGAAAGATGGATATCTCGGGACTCAAAGATTATCACCGGATCTTTGAAAACATATTTCCTACCTTATTCAATGGCGATGGGGTACCTGAAATGATGCGCGTCCTTATGGAAAAGAAACTGCGGGGAACTGTTGATGCCCAGGGCTTCTATTCATATTCGCCGCAGGAAGCCCAGAGGTGGAATCAGGCTTTTAGCTCATTCAACAACGACATTTTCAGACTGGCTGCTTTATATCCTTATAATCATATTGATGGGAAATCTGCGATAACGTTCAGCCGCTAACGAATTTCATTTATCGATGAGTGAACTAAGAAAGTATGAGAGGTCAGCCAGATTATTGGATAGGGCCAGAAAAGTTTTGGCAGGAGGCGTTTCCTCTGAATTCCGGAAATATAATCATCCTCATGCCTTATTTTATAGCCATGGCAAAGGCAGCCGGATTTACGACATTGACGGAAACGAATATATTGATTTTACGTTGAGTCAGGGACCATTGATTTTGGGCCACTCGCATCCAAAAGTATTGCAGGCGGTTGCCGAATATTCAGAAAAAGGACAACTTTTTGCCGGACAACATGTCCGTGAAGTAGAACTGGCTGAAAAACTGCAGAAGATGATTCCTTCAGCCGAACTGATGCGCTTTTGCTTGGACGGATCCGAAGCAGTTCAGACCGCATTTAGAGCTGCAAGGGCGAAAACCGGGAGACCGAAATTTCTGCGATTTGAAGGACATTATCATGGCTGGATGGATAACGTTTGTTTCGGAAATCCAACCCCTTCAACCGAAGCACTTGGATCCCGTGAAAATCCGCATTCGTTTCCATGGAGTCAGGGTTTATCTGCAAATGCACAAGACGATTTCTTAATCTTGCCATGGAATGACATAACCCTTGTCAGAAAGGTTGTGAAAAGAAAGGTGTTCAGAAATCGCTGCAATAATTACTGAACCGATTATGTGCAATAATGGTTGCATTGCACCTAAACCTGGTTTCCTTGCTGGTTTGAGAGAGATCTGTGATGCCTACGGAATAGCCCTGATTTTCGACGAGGTAATTTGTGGATTTCGTGTCGCACCGGGTGGCGCACAGGAGTATTTTGGAATTACGCCGGATCTTTCGGTTTTCGGCAAGGCGATCGCAAGTGGCCACCCTATCAGTGCCATAGTAGGAAAAATGGAATGGATGGATGCAATTGCACGGGGAAGCGTAGTTCATGCGGGCACAATGAATTCAGGTCACGCTTCTGTCGCAGCCGCGCTCGCGACACTCGAAATATTGGAAAATCGATCCCCATATGCGCGAATTTTTCAATACGGTGAGCGATTGATGACGGGTCTCAAAGAGGCAGCTGTCCGTACTAAGCAGAATCTCGTGGTGCAAGGCTTGGGCCCCATAATTCATACCGGTTTTTCAGATTGCCAGCCGGCGAAGGATTTCCGTGACATTTTGAAATACGACAAGGCGCGGCTAAGCCGGTTTATCGCGGGTATGCATGACCGGGGGATCCGCGTGATTGGCAGAGGACTGTGGTACATCAGCGCCGCGCACAAAGAAAATGATATCGACCAGGCGGTTGAGGCTGCCGGAATGGTTTTAGAAAGCATTTAAACACATCCCATGAAGTCTCAAAAAATTCCTGTGTTGCTTATTGGAGATGAAACGACAACTTTCTCTATCGCCGTCTGTTTATTGCTGGCAGAACACCCTGTTACCTTGTGCACCGCAAACAAAGCAGAAGCATTAAAGACTGTTGAAACGCATTCTTTGACCTCGATTCACAAGCGAAAACTATCTTCCAGCGCGATGATTTTATAGTGATTGACAAGCTTGAAGGTCCACTGGATTTTCAGCTTGCAATTTTGGTGACGAATGAGGTTTTGGAGCAAAAACGATTCGGCATTCAGCAACTGGAAAGTTTAGTGCCACAGGAAGCGCTGATTGCCGTGAATTCGGAAAGTATTTCGCTCAGCAAAATACAGGAACTTGCCAACAGGTCTGAACGCATAATTGTAGCCAACTGGACTGAACCCGTCCATACCACATTTTTCCTCGAGGTCATTTCAAACGAAAAAACGAGTTCTGATCTGCTGAGCAGTTTCCTCTCAATGGCAAGAACGGGATGGCAAAAAGATCCCTATGTACTTAATAATGATACAGGCATTCGCGCGCGAATGATGAGTGCTATGGTGCGGGAGGCTTTTTTTTCTTGAAAATGACTACGTTTCCATTGAGGATATAGACCGCGCATGCAGGAACGATTGAGGGTATTATCTGCCTTTTGCCGGTCATTGCAGATATATGGACCTCATGGGTACCTACATTTACGGCTTGGTAATGAAGGATTTAAATCCGGAGTTGTCAAAGGAAACGCAGATTCCTCAGTTTTTTACCCGAATTGTCCAGGAGGGAAAAGAAGGATTGAAGACCATGAGAGGGTTTTACATTTATGAGGCGGGGGAGGGGGAGAAGTGGATGGAACAATTTAGGAAATTCAGCTACGAGATCAGGGACATTATTTCAAAATATGCGTTCAGTGAACTAGACAACAATTTCCCGGTGACGGAAAAAAGAGTTTTGAAAACATGAATTCCAATTTCATCATTGACGGTCATCTCGACCTGGCGATGAACGCCATCGAATGGAACAGGGATCTTTCTCGCCCATTGGATGAAATCCGCCATCGTGAGTTGAATATGAAAGACAAGCCGGATCGCGGAAAGGGGATGGTGTGCTTGCCTGAACTCCGGAAAGCCAAAATAGGACTGGTTGTGGCCACTCAACTTTCGCGTGTGACATGCAATGGGGGCTCGCTGCCTGGATGGAATTCACCGCAGCAGGCCTGGGCGATGACGCAGGCCCAGCTGGCTTGGTATCGTGAAATGGAAAAAATGGGAGAAATGGTGCAGATAACCAATCTCTCCAGCCTTAGAAACATCTCTCCCTCTGGGAAGATGAAGGCGTTGTCGACGACATCAAGCCTGTGGGATATATTCTGAGCCTTGAAGGTGCCGATTCGCTTGTCGATATTTCCTACCTTCAAAAAGCATACGAGTACGGACTTCGGGCGTTGGGACTTTCGCATTTTGGTTCAGGACGATATGCGCCTGGAACAAAGATGGAAGGGCCGATTTCGTCACAAGGAATTGAGCTTTTAAGAGAAATGGACAAGCTTAAGTTGATTCTGGATGTGACGCACCTTACCGATGAAGGGTTTGACCAGGTGATGGAGTTGTACCATGGACCGGTGTGGGCTAGCCATCATAATGTAAGGAAGATCGTTCCTAATCAACGTCAGCTTACCGATGGACAGATCAAACAGTTGATTGAGAGGGACGCTGTGATCGGCGGTATGCTCGATTGCTGGGCTATGGATATCAGGTTCATCGACAAAATCTCCGACCCCTGGCAACTAGACATCAAGCTGGAGAATATTGTCGATCATTGGGATCATATATGTCAGATAGCCGGAAACAGTCAACATGTTGCTATTGGCAGCGACCTGGATGGAATCTTTGGCATGGAGCAGTCGCCGTGGGATATGAATTCGATTGCCGACTTGCAGAAGTATCAGTTTATACTTGCTAAGAGAGGGTACAAGGATATTGATATCCAGAATATTTTCCATGGGAACTGGCTAAGATTTTTGGAGAGATCATTAGATTTTTAGTATCTAATTACCTCAGCGCGGTTCGTTTCGGTTAATCGATTGCCAATGGTACTACTTTTAACATTAGGTAAAAATTTACAACGAAATGAGCAATGATGAGTTTCACGCGGGCGCTGCGCAGGTGGATATTACCCCTCCGCTGGGCACATTGATCAATGGGGACTTTATCACTCATTACGCGCGCACCATCCATGATCATTTGTATGCCAAGGCTTTGGTAATGAAACATGGCAATACCACAGTCGGAATTATAATTGTGGATATATGCGTAATGGGACGAGAATTTATCGAAAAAGTAAAGGCTCTGATTCATCTTCGCACCGGAATAGATCCGGCGCATCTGCTAATTTCAAGCACCCACACCCATGCTGCTGGATCCATTGAGTGCATACTCCTGGGAGAGGCCGACCTGGCTTACCGCAGCCAATTAACGAGTTTGATTGTTGACGCGGTGGTGGGTGCTGCCGATAGAATTCGACCTGCAAAAATCGCGTTCGGCTATGCAGATGTGCCTGAGCATGTGGTATGCAGAAGGTTCTATATGAAAGAAGGGTATGTCGCACAGAATCCAGTTACATATAAGGTAGACATTGTGAAAACTAATCCATTCAGCGATGAAGATCAAATTTCCGGACGTGTCTCCATCATGGATACCAGACTTGGCTTCTTTGCAGTAAAGGGAATTGCCGACGATGGATGGATCAGTATTTTAGCGAATTACTCAATGCATTATGTTGGCGATTGGGAAAATGGCACTATAACGTCGGACTATTTCGGAGTTTTTTCGCGGCGGATCAAAGAAAAGATTGGTGCTGGTGAGGACTTCGTGGGCATGATGAGCAACGGGACAAGCGGAGACGCCAACATTTGGGATTTTCTTGATCCTGGTCGACACCCCCGGGAAAACTTTGCCAAAAGCGAATTGATTGGTAGCGACCTGGCTGAAAAAGTCTGTCAGGCCCTTGTCGATATTGACTGGGAAACTCATCCGGCACTTGGGGTTTTTTATAAGGAAATCCCTATTCGATTGCGCAAACCATCCGCTGATGAATTAGTGGACTGGGAGAAGATTGTGGCGTCTTCAGATTATGAGCGGATTTATGAGATCGATGATGTTGCATTGAGGAAGATATACGCACGTGAACAGGTATTGCTCCACGCATACCCGGACAGTAAGATGATTCCCCTGCAAGCTTTCCGCATTGGCAATGGAGTTATTGGCGGTCTAGGAGGAGAATTCTTTGCAGAAACCGGATTGTGGTTGAAAAAACACAGCCCGGCAACGGATTACTTCACGATTTGTTTTTCAAACGACTATGTGGGTTATGTGCCGCCCGCGCATGAAATTGAAAAAGGAGGATATGAAACATGGCAATGTCGTTCGAGTCACCTGGAAAGCGATGCGGAAATTATTATTCGTATGGAACTACTGGAGGGCATTCGAATCCTTTGGAATGCTGATAAGTAACACTCACCCCGATTAAACAATTAAATCGACAACTTGTATTTTTCTTCGTCGGTGTATTGCCCGTCATGAATCAATAGATCTGCATTTCTGGCCAGTTCAACAATGGTGTCATCGATTTTATCAGGATGCTCAATATCGGTGCAGATGACCAATACACGGGAGTCGTCTTCCATGCGAAGCCCATAGGAGCCGCCGCGAAATTTATGGTGTTGGGGCACGGCCATCATATCGGCGCCATAAAACGTTTCCCTATCTCCGGAAGTCAAAAATTCAAATTGAGCTCCCATAGCCTCTAATTCCACCGGGAAGTAGTCTGTCTGCATTTGTCGAGAAAATATTTCTTTTAAATTTTTAGACTTTCGATCATCCCCCATTACATATATGCCGATTTTCTGGTCTTTGATATAGGCCGGAGCAAAAAAGGGAAATCCCTGTATGTGATCCCAATGGAAGTGAGTAAAAACAATATTAATCTGTTCCTGTTTGAATCCGCTCGCTACCAGTTGCTTCCCCAAATTCCGGATGCCCGTGCCGGCATCAATTATTACTATTCGATTTGCCGTTTCACGGCTGATGCAGAGGCAGAATGTGTTTCCGCCGTACCGCTGGAATTCAACGCCTGAAACTGGAAGGGACCCCCGGACGCCATAAAATTTCACTTTCATATCATCCGGAATTTATACAATATGTTTCATATTCCGGGAGCCAAGTTCGGCGCAAAAAGGAAGCGAAACGTTGGTGAGCTGAGGGGATACTATCTCTCAAAAAGCAGCCGGGAACTTCCGGAAAGAATCACAATTGAAGTTAATGAAGAAAGGCGGCCAATGGTCGCCTTTCAATTTTTGGTTTGAGAATGTGTTTGATTGATCATTAAACCACTTATAATTTTCATTGCGTCTCTCAATGCATTTTAAAAAGACTCGCCGCCAAATACTGCTATCTTCTTGCCTGTGTATTCATGCTTTCCCCCTGCTTAACATTCTGGATTTCGGCTGGTATCAATCCATGTGCTTCCTTATGTGTGTTCACAACTGATTCCGGGTTTTTTGCTTCAGATAAGCATAAAACTACTCCAGCTTTTTCATCCACCCAGTAATTAATAAAATTTACGCCGTACTTTCCCTGAACAGCAAGGTCCTTTTTGTGTGCATCTGCCACTGCTGCAGCAGTAACATTTCCTGCGCCCAGTTTATGAATGTCCATAAATAATTGCTTATCTCCCGTTAAAGGGGCTACTGAGCCTTCTGTCACTTCCCATGTATAAGCAGGCAACAGCCCATGGGCTTCTGCATGAGTTTTCCTTATTGAACTGGAATCGGCAGATGATGAGAGGCAATACACGAGCCCCTTGTCTGCATCCACCCAATAATTAAGAAAATGCACACCATACTTCCCTTCAACGGCGACGTCTTTGGCGTGGGCTTTGGCCACGTCTTCAAATTTTACTTTGCCTGGTTCCAGTTGGTGAACATCCATGAACAGTTTGTTTTCATTTATCGTGGCACCCGTGCTTGTTTGTGCCGTCGAATGGAGGGAAATGAGGCCGAAAATGGCGACCAGTGTCACCGAAAAACTGAATTTCATAACGAATAGTTTTAATTTTATTTGATAATTTTATTTCTGGTACAAAGCACGATTATAGCGACCTTCAGAGCATAAGAGATCATCCCTATTTTAACCTTCCAATACCCCTATTTTACAAATCGTAGTCACTATGGCGTTGATTGAACGAGACGGGTTCCTGGAATCGCTGCAAGGATATTTCGATAATATCGCGGAAGGCGAAGGCCATTGCATATTGTTAAGTGGTGAGGCAGGAATAGGGAAAACTGCATTGGTGAAGGCATTTTGCAGAAAGCAGGCCAACGAGTGCAGTTTTTACCAGGGAGCCTGCGATGCATTGTTTACACCTCGTCCACTGGCGCCTCTGTATGATGTGCTCTGGCAGGTTAATAAAGAGCGCTGGCCCGTTCCTCCTTCGAATGAAGAACGCTCTACACTATTTTCCAATTTTTTCCAGGAATTGAGAACAAAAACAGGGAAGCTGTTGATTGTGTTTGAGGACATCCATTGGGCCGATGAGGCGACCCTGGACTTTATAATGTTTTTCTCAAGGCGGATTGATCAATTGCCCTGCCTTCTCATTCTCACTTACCGCGACAGTGAAATTTATTCGAAACACCCCCTTCGAAATGTGCTGGGGCAGCTTCCACCGGATTCATTTACGAAAATGCTATTGACGCCATTATCCAAACGGGCAGTTGTGGAAATGGCAACACAAAAAGGCTATAGCGGTGAAGATGTTTATAGCATATCAGGCGGAAATCCATTTTATGTAAATGAGATATTGGCAAGTTACAGCCCCGGTGTGCCTGAGAATATCAAAGACTCCATACTTTCAGTATATGAACGGCAGCACGAAGGCACAAAAAATGCCTGGCAAATATGGTCTGTGATGCCGGAAGGACTGGAAGTTGACCGTATTCCCAAGCTTAAATCGATGTGGGATATAAATCATTGTTTTGCAATCAATGTCATAGTCGTTCAAAACGACAAAGTTGTCTTTAAACATGAATTATACCGGAGAACAATTGAAGAATCACTTACGCCATTAAAGCGCATCGAACTGAATAAAATGGTGCTTGAAATGTTTCTGGACTCCTTCGAGGAAAAGGGTGAGGTTGAGCGGATACTTCATTATGCTAAGAATGCAAATGAAAAAAAACTGGTGGTGAAATATGCACCAGAGGCCGCAGCCAAGGCTTCCTCGATAGGGGCACACAAGGAAGCTTCAAAACTGTTTCGTACTGCAATTGAATATTTTGAAGGAAATGACGCAGGCCAATTGGCGGAAACTTTACGAAGCCTATGCCTATGAGTGCTTTCTCAGCAACCAGATAAAGGAAGCTATCGCTTTCACAGAAAAAGCTTTAAACCTCTGGACAGAAAATAACGATATTGAAAAAACGGGCAACAACTTGCGATTTTTGTCGAGCCTCTGGTGGTTTGATGGCAACCGGAAAAATGCCGAAGACTTTGCCCGGCAGGCTGTCGAACTCTTAAAAGACCAGCCGGCTTCGCCAGCAAAGGCAATGGCGTTGAGTAATATCTCACAATTAAAAATGCTCTCTGATGAACCGGCCGAATGCATTTTGTGGGGGGAGCAGGCGATTTTGATGGCACAGGAACTTGGCAATGCAGAAATTCTTTCGTTGCGCACGTAATAATGTGGGTACCGTACAAATGTTTGATCCGTCGTCCGCGCAAAAGGGGATCGCAATGGTGCAGGAAAGCCTGGAAATTGCATTACAGAATGCTTATTATGAACACGCCGCACGCGCCTATACCAGCCTGGGGACTGCTGCAGTAAGAATCAAAAATTATCCTTCGGCAAGGAAGGCATTCAATGAAGGTATCCGTTACTGTGAAGAGCACGGCCTGCACTCCTGGACCAATTATATGTCGTCTTGGAACGCAAGACTGCATCTTGAAACCGGCAACTGGGCAATGGCCCGAAGCATTGCAGACAATCTTATTAAATATGAAAACCAACTAACGATTATCAAAATTACAGTTCTGATTGTGTTGGCAAAGACAATAATGAGAGAAGGAGAGAAGGATGCAATTCCTTTTTTGTTTGAAGCAAAAGCTCTGGCGTTTGAAACTGCCGAGCTGCAAAGAATTATTCCTTCAATGGTTGCCCTACTCGAATATGAATGGCTGTCGGGGAAAGCAGTTGTACAAAGGGACGACATTGAAAAAACATTTGTACTCATAGATAAAGCCGGCATTGATTCGGAAAAAAATGAATTTATGTTCTGGATGGCGAAGGCCGGAAGAAAACTTTATGCAGGCAAAGAAATTGACGAAGCGTTTAATACGAGCAGCGCAGCAAAGGTTTTGAAGGCTGCGGCTTTTTGGGAAAGAATTGGTTGTCCTTACGAACAGGCCCTTGTCTTGTTTGAAGGAAAAGATGATGATAAAAGAAAGGCTATAGCCATGATCCAGGAACTGGGTGCCACAGCGGTATATGAAAAAATGAAGCAGCATATGAAAAACCAGGGTATCAAGAACATTCCCCGTGGCATAAGACAATCAACCCGTTCAAATGCTGCCTTCTTAACCGGGAGGGAAATGGATGTATTGCAATTGCTTAAAGAGGAATTGCAGAACAAGGAGATTGCCGCACAATTGTATATCTCTGCCAAGACCGTCGACCATCATATTTCCAGCATCCTGTTCAAATTGGATGCAAACTCCCGGTCCAAAGCCGTTACACAGGCTACCCGTATGGGCATTCTAAAATAGGGTATTGGCTGCGTAAATTGGGGAACAACTTGTATCCTTGCCTGTGATCCCCGAAATACTTTTGTATCAGACAAAAAGAATTATACGATGAAAAAATTTATTATCTCCAGAGACCTGCCCGGAGCTGGGAATATGACCGAGGAAGAATTGCATGACCTTTCAAAGACCTCTGTCTCGGTCATAACCGTTTTAGGTCAGCCCTACAAATGGATAGAGTCTTATGTTACCAAAGATCATATTTATTGCCTTCACGAAGCAGAAAGCGAGGATGTGATCAGGGAGCATTCTATTTGTGCCAATTTTCCTGTGAGTGAGATTGAAGAAATAAAAGTGATAATCAGCCCTGCTACTGCGCGCTAAATTACCGCCAATCAGGAAGGACTCCGTCCAACCGGTACTCGCGCTCCGGGGCAATGAATAAATATTCACCCTTTTTGTCGTTACAACAGGTAAAAATCCCGGTTTCTTCCTTCATTTTATGATATGAAAATCAGTATTTCCGTTTTATTCGGCCTTTTGATCACATTCACAGGATTCACCCAGTCAAAAAAGGCCCTCTTCGTCATTGTTGACGGTATCCCCGCCGATGTAGTCGAAAGGCTAAATACTCCAAACATTAAAGCTATTTCAAAAGAAGGTGGCTTCTCCCGGGCCATTGTGGGAGGCGAAAAGGGCGGGTACTCCCAAACTCCTACTATTTCGGCGGTGGGCTACAATACCGTGCTTACAGGCACCTGGGTTAACAAACACAACGTTTGGGATAACGATATTGTCGACCCCAATTATCATTATCAAACCATTTTCCGACTTCTTAAAAATGCTGACAGTACAAAAAAGATAGCCATCTTCTCTTCCTGGACAGACAACAGGACAAAACTTGCCGGGGAAGACATGAAGCAAACCGGCGGGTTGCACTTCGATCATCATTTTGATGGCCTTGAACTTGACACTGTCAACTTCAAACACGACCAGGAAGCAGCTTACATGCATAGAATTGATGAAACGGTCGTCGATAGCGCCTCATCATACATTCGTGAATACGCCCCGGATCTCACCTGGGTTTATCTCGAATACACCGACGACATGGGTCATAAGTATGGCGACGGGCCTCAATTTTACAATGCCGTAGAAGCCATGGACAAGCAAATGGGCCGGCTTTGGGAATCGATAGTGTACAGAAAGGAAAAATTCAACGAAGACTGGCTAATCATCATAACCACCGATCATGGCCGCGATTCTGTCACCGGCAGAAATCATGGTGGGCAATCAGAACGCGAACGCAGCGGCTGGATCGCTACCAATGCCAAAGACCTTAATGAACATTTTACAAACGGAAAACCATCCATTGCGGATATAATGCCTACCATCGCCTCTTTCCTTAACATCAGTATTCCTGATAAGGACAGAATGGAAGTCGATGGCATTCCACTCACGGGAAAGATTGCCGCGACAGATCCAAAGGCTTACCTGAGAAACGGCAAATTGTTAGTAGAGTGGAAAAAAACTACAGAAAAGGGGAACGCCGAAATATGGCTCGCTAAAACAAACAATTATAAGACGGGGGGAACTGATAAATATGAGCTAATGACCAACTGTTCCTTTGGCTAAGGAAAAAGCAGTATTTGACATAAGCCGGGAACCCTCGGCATTTTATAAAGTGGCGATAAGAACCCGAATTAATTTTTTAAACAGGTGGGTTTCAAAGGGAGACGAGAAAAAATAGCCTGGTTTAAAATGTTCACAATTATGTAATTTTAAGAGAGGTTCATAACATGTAGATTGTGTAAGTCATTTTATGAACCAATCGCACCATGCTAACTGCTTCAGAACTCACTGACCGCCTACGAGATGGAAATAAAGACGCGCTCTTTTCCATGATGTCATTCTATTATAATGACCTTTTCAGGTACGGCATCAAATTCACGGCAGACAAAGATCTCACCAAAGACATCATCGGTCAGTTTTTTCTTCACATTTGGGATCACCGCGATAAATTCTGTGCTGCGGATAACCTGAAATGCTATCTGATGGTTTCATACAAGCGGTTTCTCATTAACTATCTGAAAAAGATCTCGAGGCAGCTGAATATACCAGAGAATGTAAATTCTTGCGTCGAGTATTCGTACGAAGAGTATATCATTGCCTGCCAGGACAGGGAAAATACAAAGTCTTTGTTATTAAAGATCATCCAAACCCTTCCCCCGCGGGAAAAACAGCTGGTTCAGATGCGTTTTTATGATCAAATGACTTTTCAGGAAATCTCTGAAAAGACCTCACTTTCAATCAGAACAGTATACAATAAGTTACACGAAGCGCTCAAGCGAATTCGCGGCCATGCATTGTCAGAGAATATCCGTCGCAATATGCCCTGAAACTTATTTGAAATAAATTCTCCATTTAACGGGTAAATTTTTCGCTTTCACTCCTCATTTGATAAAGGACACCGATGGCCTCGGATTATACAATAGAAGAACTTCTCCTGGATGAGGACTTCATAGAATTTTGCCTTCACCCCGAATCGGCGAAGTCCCGGAAATGGAAGCAACTGATCGAAAATAAATCGATCGAACTCGAAACGGTAGCCGAAGGCGAGATCCATTACTGAACTTACTGAGCCCTGGCCTCTCTCCTTCAGAGATCGGTGAAGAGACAATGAAACTCAAGCATACCATTGAGGTCAATCCAAAGGAAAGTACCGCAACTAATGTAGAAACCCGAAATATTACCGCCGGAGAAAAAATCATTGACCAGGTGGCTAACCTACGGATCACTGGTAGCCGCCATATCCATGGCCATATATTTTTCATTGAGGCCTGCTGTCCCGGATAGTCCGGGTGTGGTGGCCAGATTCGAAACAAAAACAGGAGAGCAGAAAAAAATAATTCTGCCGGACGGAACTTCCGTTATCTTAAATTCAAATACCTCAATCAGTTATGACAAGGAGTATAACGTAAGTGAACGTGTGGTACATCTTTCAGGAAAAGCATTTTTCAGGGTAACCAAAAACCCCGGGAAGCCGTTCTCGGTTTACAGTACTCACTATTCGACGACTGCCCTGGGCACTTCTTTTTATCTAAGCGCAGATTCTTCCGAAGAGTATGCTGTCAGGCTCCTGGAGGGGAAACTTAAACTCAGCGCCTTCAGCGGACACCAGAGCGCAGTCCTGAATGCCGGTGAAGAAGCACTCTGGCAACAGGGCCAAAAGAATTTCGTTACGCATGATTTCGACAGCTCTTACCTCCACCAATGGCTGACTGGAAAAATTACATTTCTCAAAACGCCGGCACCTGAAGCTTTCGATATCCTTCAGCAATGGTACGGCGTGGAAATTACCGACAATAGAAAGGAAAAAACGAACACAGCAATTAATGGCACCTATGAAAATGTTTCACTTGAAGACATCCTCAAGGTGACCTGCTTCACTCTTGACTGTCAGATTACATATCAAAATAATAAGATTATCATTCAATAAGCAATTCCACAAGCCAAACTACGGATATGAAAAAGTTAAGTAGTCACAAAAACACCATTGCGAAGCGCCTGCTGATTTTATTCTGTGTACTGGTCACGCTTTCTTTTGATACCCCCAGGGTAGAGAGGAAGGCGATGATTGAATTTCAGCAGACTCCCATAGAAGAAGCATTTAAAAAAATTGACAGCATATTTGATGTGCGCTTCACCTACGATCCCGGAATTGTTTCTCCGAACAGAAAGATCGATCTGCAAAGAAAAGAGAGAACATTAGAGGAGGTACTTGGGCAGGTTTCGGCAATTACCGGTCTGCACTTCATGCAAATCGGCAATCTCATCGGTGTAAAAAAGTTACCACTCAGCCGCGCCGGTAAAAGCACGGCATTGCTTGCGATGATAGTGAAAGGAAGGGTTACTGATGCCCAGGGAAACCCATTAGCCGGTGTTACGGTCGGGGTGAAAGGGAGGAACCAGAAAACCACTTCTACCAATGATGTTGGCGATTTCACGATTTCCGTGGAGAGAGGGGATATTCTACAAATATCTTATGTCGGTTATATCACCCAGGAACTCCCTGTTGAGAATACCGACGCACTGAATGTACTTCTAATACCTACGGACAAGTCCCTGGATGAAGTAGTGGTAACTACCGCGCTCGGTATTAGAAAGCAGAAGATCAAAACCACGTATGCGATGCAGGAAGTCAAGGGCACCGCAATAGAAAAGGCCAGGGAGCCAAATGTGATCAGTAATCTTACCGGCAAGGTGGCCGGATTAACTATCAAGAATAAAACAACATTGTTTGAGAATCCGGAATTCACTTTACGGGGGGACAATACACTTGTTGTGATTGATGGTATTCCTGCAAATACAGATTTTTGGAATATTAATTCGGATGACATAGACAACATCAATGTACTGAAAGGTACAGCCGCCGCCGCCCTGTATGGTTCTTTGGGTATTAATGGCGCTATTATGATCACAACCAAAAAGGGCAAGACAGGTAAAAACGGTGTGGAAGTTTCCTTCAATACATCGAATCAATTCCAGGCGGGATATCTCAAATTGCCTGAGGCCCAAACGCAATACGGAATGGGTTGGAATGGCCAGTATGCCTACAAAGATGGGCGAGGTGGGGGGTTGTATGACGACTATGGCTATGTATACGGACCAAAACTCAACCAACCCGACCCATCAACACCAAGCGGGTTTGTTGAATTGCCGCAATACAATAGTCCTGTTGATCCTAATACAGGTGAACCAGTTCCTTTGCCCTGGGTCACGCGTAGTCAAAGCAACCTGAAAAAGTTTTTGCGGAACGAAATGATTACTACCAACAATGTGAGCATTGCAGGTAAGCATGATAACGGAGACTACAGGATTTCATTGACCCACATGTATCAGAAAGGGCAGGTACCCAACACACAGCTTAACTCTACAACACTGAGCATGGCCGGGTCGCTAAAGCTCTCCGACAAACTGAGGGTGGAGGCAACTTTGTCGTACAACAAACAGTACAGTCCAAACTATCCGGTTACCGGGTATGGACCTGATAATCTTTTCTATAACATCCTTCTTTGGATGGGTCCTGAGGTGGATATCAATGATATGAGGAATTATTGGGTAAAGGGAAGGGAAGGTGTAGAGCAGGACACTTACAATTACACCTGGTATAATAATCCATGGTTCCTGGCAAAGGAAAGGCTGAGAAATTACCAGAGAGACGCTGTTGTTGCGCAAGTCAATGCCACATACGACTTCTCGAAGGATCTTTCCTTCAATGTAAGGAGTGGCGCCAATGTGAATAATACTTTCAGAACGATAAAAACACCATGGAGTTTCATTAATTACGGTAACTCAAAAGCGCCAAATGGTAACTATGAACTTTGGAAACAAAATCAGTTCCGTATTGTTAGTGATGCGATGTTTACCTATAAGAAGTCTTTTCTTCAGAATTTCAATGCCGTTGTTTCTGCGGGGGCGAGCAGCAGGTATGATCATATAGACGAACAGAATTCATTTACCAATGGATTGAGTGTGCCAGGATTGTATAATCTTGGAAACTCTATCAACCCTGTTATTTCGACCAATATTATCAGGGAAAAACAGGTGAACAGTTTGCTGGGATATGCGGAGCTTTCATACAAGAGCCAGGTGTTCCTGAATGTCAGCGGAAGGAATGACTGGAGTTCTGCATTGCAGAAGCCGAATAATTCGTTTTTCTACCCATCTGCTTCACTTGGTGTGGTGGTATCTGAAATGGCGAAGCTTCCGGACTTTATTAATTTCTTGAAACTGAGAGGCTCGTGGGCCAATATATCCACCGATCAGATTTCAATCCAGGATGTAGTTCCTGAGTATGCTACGCTCCCAGTGTACGTAAATGGAGTAAGATGGAACGGCCAATCGGCTCTTAATCTTCCGGGTAAATTAATCACTCCTGATATTCGTCCCAATAAGACGATATCCCAGGAATATGGAACGGAAATGAGGTTTGCAAACAACAGGATTGGCCTGGATTTTACATACTACTCGTACCTGAATAAGGATTTTGTTGTGGCGGTGCCAATTTCGAGTGCAGGAGGTTTTAACCAGCTCATCGTAAACGGCGACAAGGTCACCAGAAAAGGGATAGAAATAATTCTCACCGGATCACCAATTCGCAACAATCAACTGAGGTGGGATATTGCTGTTAATTACAGCAGGAACCGGACAGTTCAAAAGGAGTTTTATGGTGCAGATTCCATACGGGACCTAATTGAAGTTGGAGGCAGGACAGATATTTTGCGCGGGTATAAATGGGATCGATCTCCCGACGGAAAAATTGTATACGTTGATGGCATCCCCCAGTATATCAATGCGCTTACGAAACTGGGATATGAAGATCCGGATTGGGAATTCGGTATCAGTAATAATATTTCCTACAAAAGCTTTTCGTTTAGCTTCCAATTTGATGGCCGCATTGGTGGCAGCCTTATCAATGCCGTTGAAGCCAAACTATACGAGGGGGGAATGCACAAGTCGACGGCAAATCAATTCCGGGACGATGCCTATGCCGGGGTTAACAGCTATGTGGGCGACGGGGTCGTAGCCAACGGCGGAGCAGTAGAGTATGATGCCTTTGGGCGTTTAGTCAGCGACACCAGGAAATTTTCACCAAACGACACGAAGGTCAACTACATCGATTGGGTATTTGCTTCTTACACGAATGGTATTCAGGATGCGGTGTTATATGATCGAACTTTTGTGAAGCTTCGCGAGGTGGTTCTAACCTATAATTTCGGCCCGAGGTTACTTTCAAGATTGCCTTTCAAAACCGCAAATATTTCTGTAGTGGGCAGGAATCTGCTCGTTTTTTCGAAAGTGCCGTATATGGATCCTGATGGATACAACGACCTTGTTCTGGCCGAACCATCATACAGAAATATTGGTATTAATCTGAGTTTAAAATTCTAACATCTGATTCATCAAAAAGTATATACTATGCAACGTCAAATGATAAAGCTTGTGATGAATGTGGTGATAGTGATGTCCATATTCCCGGCTTGTAAAAAACACGAGTATTACCAGGCAAACCCAAATAGTCCTTCGATTGCAACGCCTGCTTTATTATTAAATGATATTTGTACAAGCACCTTTGCCGTAGCTCCCATGGATAATGCTTACGCGAGCAGACATATGACCTATTATGAAAGACCAAATTCATATGTGAATTATAACTGGAGTTCCATAGCATTCGACAGATACGACATTCTCAGGCAGGTGCAGGACATGAACAGGCTGGCCGCTCTCGAGGACAACAAGAATTACCAGGGCATAGCTCATTTCTTCAGGGCCTATCATTTCTCCCGACTTACTGAGTCTTTCGGCGACGTCCCTTATACCGACGCACTGAATGCAAAGGATGGCAATACGAAACCCGCTTACGACAATCAGGAAGTTATATATGCAGGTCTGCTGGGTGAGCTCGATGAGGCGAATAACCTGCTTGATCCTTTGAATGGCGAAGTAACCGGAGACGTCATATATGCCGGAGATGTCACGAAATGGAAGAAGCTGGTAAATTCTTTTAAACTGCGTCTGCTCATTCACTTATCGAAAAAGCAAGACAATGCCACGTTGAATATCAAACAACAATTCCAGGCAATAATTGGCGATCCGGCAAAATACCCTTTGATGGGGTCCAACGACGATAATGGGCAGATCGTGTATAATACCACAGCCATAGATAATTATTATCCGCTATACCAGGATAACAGCGTGCCAAGCCTGGCGGCACTTGAAAAAGGATTTGTAAAAATATTGAAGGAAAGGAAAGATCCACGCCTGTTTAAGATAGCTGAACCGGTGACTGATCAGCCTGCGGGCGTTTTCGAAAGTTACGAGGGAGTTGACGCAGGACTGGAAATCAGCGATCAGAATAATGCATCACCTTCTGCATCAAAAATTGCGAGAAGATACATTCTTGACCAGGTGAATGAGCCAATGATCCTATTTGGTTATCCCGAACAGGAATTTTTAATTGCCGAAGCAACTGCCCGTGGCTGGATCACAGGTGATGCCGCCGAGCACTATAATAACGGGATAACAGCCTCAATGCAATTTTATCATGTGGACGACGACGAAATTTCTACCTATCTCACCGATCCACTGGTAGTTTATAATGCTGGCGATGCGATTGAGATGATCATCACCCAAAAATATATTTCTTTCTTCCTGAATTCAGGATGGGAGCCATTCTTTGAACATCTTCGCACCGGTTTCCCTTCGTTCAGTACCGGGCCGGGCACTTTAAACGGCCAATTGGTTCCAAAACGGTTTCAGTATCCTCCTTCCGAATTCAACTACAACAAGGCGAATGTCGAAGCAGCTGTCGCTAGCCAGTACGGCGGTACTGACAACATCAACGGGACAATGTGGGTGCTGCAGGATTAGCGCGCGCGGAAGACGGCTGTACGTTTAAAAAGCGGTCACTCTGTGGCCGCTTTTTGGATAAATTAGTTTCTAAGGCAGTGGAGGGTTAACCGTCAATTCTCCTACTTGCAGTTATATTCAATTGCTGTGAACGAATATGGATCATCTGCGACCCCGGCGAAAGTTATTGGCAGGCCTTTGTCGTTGTATGAAGTCGGGCCGGGCAATGCATTGTTTTTGCTGTAACTCCTGTAAATAAACTGAAGCACGGGATCGGTTCTTAGATAATCCACCTTGTCATCGAAGTTATCGTAGATGCTCAGGTCGTCGTTGAACCAGATTTTGTTTCGATTCCCGTTGTCATCGTAGCCATACCTCATTGAGACAGAGGGGGTGATGTTTGTTGGATCCTCATCGACCCATGTAACGCCCGATGTTTTGGTGATTCTGCCCAAAAAGTCGTATTCAATATCGAGTAGCTCGGTGTAGGCGCCGGCAATCCGAATGAAACCGGTGTCCTGAACAATCCGGTTCCCGGCGTACTTATAGTGATGAATATAAATATAGTGTTCTGGATCACGGTCATAATATTCCGCGTATTCAATCATTCGGTTTTGCTGATCATATTTAAAAAAACTGTTGCCCCTTGGAATATAGGAATCTTCGGGCACTCTGATAATACTGTCGAGAAGGCCCTTTGAACCGTAGTAGTAATTGTACTCATAGTCGGGGTAGATGACCTTTTTGATCTTGCAATTGATTTGGTTTCCATGCCCCTTTGGCAAATGGTCCCAAACCTTCTGACAACTTACAAAACAGGCGATAGTAGCAAGTATTGTCCCCATCTTAATAATCCGGGAGATTCGTTCCATAAAAAATTGTTTAGTGGTTATATTTTGAAAAGACTCTCCTAAATGTCGTTTTATCTACAGAAAAGGCAATACCGAAATAGGGTGAGTGGGAAATATTTTGACCTTAACCCGTCTGGCTTATTGATTGGACTCTCTGCCAGTTAAGCAACGCCATGGAGACAGCTTGGTAATTCTCGTTATTCGTACCTGCAAATTTGTTTGTGGGTTGATGTATCGGATGATTTTATCAAAAGTTGTTGATTTAAACGCCCCCGGAAATTGGGAGATGGGGCGAGAAGGAGCCTATTAGCGCCTTCCGAGCCACTCAGACCGCAAATCCGGGCGAATGCTTTCAGTCCAGCTTGCATAAATTTGCGGTGGCATGATTTTCACACATAAGCTAAATGTTAGACTTTTAGACCAGCTTAAAGTTTGATGGCTTGGCCATTTGCGGCGGCATAGAAACAATAGTAATATGCGGGATGTATATCTGGGAACGAGTGGTCTTGTTCTACCGGTTCCGAATAAAAGCTTTTACCCTCTGGAGTTCAAAGACAAAAGCCGTCTGACCTATTACAGCTCCTTATTCAATACAATTGAAATAAATAGCTCCTTTTATAAATTACCGAGGAAGTCGACCATTGCAAATTGGGCGGCAAGTGTCCCTGATGATTTTGCATTTACCTTTAAAATATGGAAGGAAATTACTCATCGACCGGCGCTCGAATTTGACCCGGGAAAAATCGGGTTGTTCATGGAAGCCATATCAGCTGCAGGCACCAAAAAAGGATGTTTGCTGGTTCAGTTTCCGGGAAAAATTGGAATAGATGATTATAATCAGATTGAAAAGATATTATACTTTATCAGCAAATCCGATACAGCAAAGGAATGGAAGGTTCAGGTTGAACTAAGAAATACTTCATTATACGTAAGTGAAATCTATGAACTGCTGAAGGAATACAATGCGGGAATCGTAATTCATGATCTAGCCAAATCAGCCACCCCACTGAATGCATTTGAAGGAGAATCGTTGTACCTGCGATTTCATGGTCCTGAAGCGGGCTACAGGGGTAGCTACTCGGAAAAATTTCTGCAAAATTATTCTTTGCTTATTCAGGACTGGCATCGAAAACGCAAACCGGTCTACGGGTATTTCAACAACACACTTGGCGCGGCAATAAATAACCTGGCAACACTGAAACAGTTCATATCAGTGTGACAAAATGGGATGGCCCGGTTGTTTGTTCAGGTGTCGAAGGGCATTAATTCGCGTTTGGAGTTACTTCCTCCACCTGAGATTCAGCATTGCTGAGCGTTCCTGTAAGTTTTTTTTCAGCGTCTGATAGCCAGCTTTTTGCCTTCGTTTTCAATTCCTGTCCTTCTTTGGAATCAAGAAAATATTTCGCGGCAAATCCTAAAGCCAGTAAGGTGAGAATCTTTTTCATAAACATGTTTTTAGTATATGTATAATTATCGTGCCGTAAACCGGCTGAAAGTTCTTGTTTTAAAATTCTGATATGCCAAATTAAAATCCAATGAGGCGGCATATTCTTCGGACAAATTATTCCACTATCAGGGACCAATCCCCTAAACAGGCCTCTTCGCTTATTTTAATCCCCTTTATTGGCCCAAAATAGAATTTTCCTCAGGTTATGGCGTATATCCTGCTTAAATTCATAACTATCCCGGTCTCAGCTGGTTAAACTAATTCTATGAAGATAAATCTGGCACTGATAATATCTATCATTCTTAGTGTGGGCCTGGTAGCGTTTGGTTTTACCGCCGTCCAAATAAATTCCGAAAGGCAGCAATTAAGAGAGGAGCTCGCCATCACCACCATCAGTGGCGCCAATGAATACTTCAGCCGCTTCCTCGACAGACCCAAGCGTCCGCGGGAAATAGTTACCACCGGTATATCCGACAGCCTCGCCAACGCCTACGGCTTTAGAGGCATTGTATTATACTTTCACAATGACAGCATATTGCCGGTAAACGAGAAATTGAAAGGCCTGGTAAGCCATTCACTTGATCATCTTTCACGGGCAGTATCCTCGGATTCATCCACGGGGAATTATATCCGGCCGGATGGGAACAGTGTTTATGAATACATCAGGATAGTGAAGGAAGAGGGCTTATCATTCAAGGCCGTCATTTTTTATGCCAATGCCGGCTACATCGAAAACCACATGAATGGCATATGGATCCGCAGTTTTATTCGCTGGTTCCTGCAGGCCCTGCTCATTTCCGGAGTAACCCTTCTCATTATAAGAAGAAGCATTCTTTTGCCGGTCACCAAAGTGGTAGAATGGCTGAAAGCTACACGCCTGGGGCAGGCGGATAAAATTGCGGCAAAGCCCGACATTGAATTCTTACAACCTCTTTACAAGGAAATCACCGGCATCGCCCTGGCCATGCAGGAAGCAAAAGCGGTTGCCCAGCAGGAAGCCAGGCTGAGGACTACAAGCGAAGCTGTTTGGACCCCGGAGCGATTAAATGAGGAAATGAAAAAGATGCTGGAAAACAAAATGCTCATAGTGGTTTCCAACCGTGAACCTTATATGCATGTACACCGCGGTAATGAAATTGAAACCCTTGTTCCAGCAAGTGGAATGGTGACTGCCATGGAATCGATATTAAAAGCGTGCGGCGGCCTTTGGGTCGCGTCGGGCAGCGGAGACGCGGACAGACAGATGGTCGATAAGGACGACAAGGTGTCGGTTCCCCCCGGAGAGAATAAATACACGCTTCGCCGCGTATGGTTGACGAAGGAACAGGAACTGCATTATTACTATGGATTTTCCAATGAAGGTTTATGGCCCCTGTGTCATATCGCCCACACCCGTCCCGTTTTCAGAAAGATCGACTGGGATTATTATAAAGAAGTAAATGAACTGTATGCTAAGGCGATTCTGAGTGAGATAAAGGATATGGAATCACCTTTTATCCTGGTTCAGGACTACCATTTTGCACTGCTCCCCATGTTGATCAAACAGGTCAGACCAGATGCCCGGGTAGCCATATTCTGGCACATACCCTGGCCAAATCCGGAATCATTTGGAATCTGCCCCTGGAAAAGGGAGATCCTGACTGGCATGCTTGGCGCTGACCTGATCGGTTTTCACACGCAATTTCATTGCAATAACTTCCTGGAGACAGTAAACAATTCAATAGAGTCAAGAGTAATCTGGGAAAGCTTCTCGGTAAAGATCGGCAATCACTTTACGCTGGTCAAACCGTTTCCCATTAGTATTGCCTTTACCTCCATTGGTCAACCACCAGGTCTGGAAGCAGCACCCAGAACTGCAGTTAATGAACTATTGAAGCGCCACGGTGTGCAGGCCGATTTCATTGGAATCGGAGTTGACAGGATTGATTATACAAAGGGACTGGTGGAAAAGTTTCTCGCGGTTGAGCGGTTTTTAGAAAAAAACTCTTTCTATGTAGGTAGTTTTACCTTTATTCAGATCGGAGCTCCGAGTCGCGCCTTGCTAAAAACCTATTCCGACACGATTATGGGCGTTGAGCAGGAAGCGATAAGGATAAATGCCCGGTTTAAGACCAGGTCATGGCAGCCCATATTGTTCTTAAAATCACATCATAGTCACGAAGAGATCTTGCCGCTCTACCAGTCGGCCAATTTTTGTATGGTCACCTCCCTCCATGACGGCATGAACCTTGTGGCCAAAGAATTCATAGCATCGCGAAACGACAATGATGGCGTGCTGATCCTGAGTCAATTTGCGGGCGCTTCGCACGAATTGCATGGAGCCCTGGTTATAAATCCCTATGACCAGGAGGGATCCGCAGATGCTATCCGCTCTGCCATTGAAATGCCGAAGGAACTCCAAATTCAGAAAATGAAACAAATGAGAAGAGTCATCCTTAAGCATAACATCTACAGATGGGGTGCCAGTATCCTAAGGACGATGGATTCTATCGAGAATTAACCATCGTAACTTTGACAGCCGGATCGATAAATGGAATTTGTAAACAAGTTAATCATGAACAGAAAAAGCTTTCTTGCTAAAACCTCAGTTGCGATGAGTAGTCTCGTGATCACCAGGGATATTTTTGCCCGTAAGAAAGATCCCGTATTTGGCCATGGAAACATGCAATATGGCCTGAACAACCAATGGGGCAAACTGAATCCCCAACAACATCCGGTCAATGATTGCCATGAAATGGTGCAGGACAGTAAGGGACGCATTATTCTGCTTACCAACGAAACGAAGAATAATCTTCTGTTCTATGACAAATCGGGTAAATACCTAAGCAGCTGGGGTCATGATTTCCCCGGGGCCCATGGCCTTACACTTACCAACGAAAATGGCGCTGAATTCTTCTTCATTACCGACACAGCGAAACACCAGGTATACAAAACCACCATCGACGGCAAGATCCTTCTCACCATCAACCCGCCAATGGAAACTGGATTGTATAAAAAACCGGAAGATTTTGTGCCCACTGAAGTGGCAGTGGATGACAATGGTGATTTCTTCATCGCCGACGGTTATGGTCAGCAATATGTTATACAATACGACCGCGCCGGCAAACTCAAAGGATATTTTGGTGGCCGGGGCCCGGGAGACAATCACCTGGACAATGCTCATGGAATTGTTTTCGACAACCGGAATGGACAACACAGCCTCTTGGTTACCGATCGCACTCGGCACTGCTTCAAACGCTTTACCACGGAGGGCAAATTGCTGGAAGTGATCAACCTTCCGGGAGCCTGCGTTTGTCGCCCTGTGATCAGGGGAACTCATCTCTACGCCGCGGTACTCACTTCCCCCGACCTTGGTACCAAAGGAAAAGGATTCGTCACCATCCTCGACCAGACTAACAAAGTGGTTTCTAATATTGGCGGGACGGCACCTGTTTACGAAGGTGATAAATTACAGCCCATGGCGCAGGCCGAACCGATCTTTGTACATCCACATGACGTATGTATTGACAACGACGAAAATATCTACGTTGCACAATGGGCATCGGGGAAGGTTTATCCTTATAAACTGACCAGGACGTAACAAAATTAAAAATCAAAAATTAAAAATTAAAAAAGTTATTGTGAGGGACGTGAGGAATATTTCACACACTGGCGCGAAGATGGTCTTTTCTGCGTCGCTGCGTGAAACCCTGTCTTCATCGCGTCTTTGCGCCGAACTGATCGCAAATGAAAAATAACTACTATTGCCTTTGCGTGAAACCTTGTCTTCATCGCGTCTTTGCGCCGAACTGATCGCAAATGAAAAATAACTACAATTGCGCCTTTGCGTGAAACCCACTGCAGTCAAAGATGCGAAGAGATATTTGGTTCACCGGTAAGCTCCTTCACTGCAGCAACAAAAATGCCGATCTCGTCCTCCGTGTTGTAGTAGTGCACCGAAGCCCTGAGAATATTGTCGAGCTGATATTTTTGCATATAATACAAAGTGGCCTTGGTAGTGGTCACATTGAGATTGATCTGGCGCTTTGCAAGTTCAGACTGCAGCCACATACTTTCTTTTCCGGCTACTGAAAAAGTCACAATGCCGCTTAGCTCTTTTCCCCTGTCCCTTACCGTTACCCGGGGAATCTTCGACAATTCCTGCCTTAACATGCCGGCAAGCACCCGTATGCGGGCTGAAATTCTATCCATACCCAGGTTCAGGGCATATTCCACGGCCTTTCCCAGTCCGAGTCGCAAGGCCCTGCTATTTTCAAAAAGTTCAAATCTCTTTGCGTCGCTTTTAAGCTGGAAGCCCTGCTCATTCATGTCGGTGATGCTGAACCCATCCATGAACACCGGTTTCAGCATGCCCTGAACGCTACTCCGGACATAGAGAAACCCTGTTCCCCTTGGCCCCCTGAGGTATTTTCTACCAGTGGCAGACAAGATATCACAATTCATTTCCATTACGTCTATGGGGAGTTGTCCTACTGACTGACAGGCGTCAACCAGGTAAAGGATATTGTGTTTGCGTGCAATCTGGCCGATCTCCACCACCGGCATTATACCACCGGCACTGGATGGGACGTGCGTTACTGCTATAAGTTTTGTTTTTGAACTGATCATCTCTTCAAGAGTGCTGATTGAAAATTCGCCCTCTTCATTATTTGGTATCACTCTTACGTCCACCTTCTTTTTCCTTACCGCCAGCAACCCGAGAATATTGGCCACATATTCGTATTCCGAGGCGAGGATCACATCACCCTCACTGAATTCAATTCCATTGAACGCCATTCCCCATGCCGCGCTCGCATTTTCGGTGAGGGCAATTTCTGCGGGTGTCGCGTTGATCAGCCTGGCAATCAGAGTGTATACCTTGTCTAGTTCCTCCCGGTGAGAATTCTCCATTTCATATCCTCCTTCAAGTGCTTCCTTCTGGAGGTAATCGGTAACCGTCTGCACAACAACATCTGGCGGAAGAGAGGAGCCCGCATTGTTCAAATGGATCCTGGAAAGTGTTCCGGCAGTGCCTTTCCGTATCTGGAGAATTTCATCAGCGCTGAAGTTGTTAGCGGATTTGGTCAATTGTGACATAAGAATAAAGGTACGCTCCACTTTCTTTTTGATGAGCCCACTATCCGCCTATTTTTTCATTATGAATATTGATTTCATTTTCGATAGTAAAATAGCATATCCGTCGGTGAGATGAGATCAGACTGAAATAAATGAAAGTGCCGGTGATGGACGTCTCCGGCACTTTCCAGATACGGGGTTTTTCACAGTCTGAATGGAACTCGACTCAGCAGTTCCTCGATTTTTTTAAGAAAACGGTCCCAGGCATTTACACCCTCTTCATAGGAAGATAGCTCGGAGGTGAGTCCGAGGTGCAAGATGTTAAGCAGACTCCTGGCTCCTGTCAACGGTTTAATATTGAAGATGATCTTTGTGCCTTCCCATTGGCCCAGGTAAGTTTCATCCTGGGTGACCGTCCACTCAACTATTGATGGAAACAACAAACGGTCGATTCGTATTTTATTCTTCTCGCCGCGTTTAATGAAATGGATAGTCAGCTCGCCATTGATACTGGAATCTCCAAGCACCGGGTCTTCCCATATTTCGCTTAGTCCATCCGATGTGGTTAATGCTGAATAAACGTCCTCATGCGGGCCATCGATGATAATGGTTTTGCTATAGTCATGGATCTGGTCTTTCATTAAGGCATTTTCAAATAGTACATCATCTTTGGTGCCACAGAAACCGTTCTGCGCTAACAGTCTGATGATTAGATAAATAGCGATGGAACTACTGAAGAGGTTCCACTCCAACTAATCATAACGGTAATAACGGGGAATTTATGACCGCTATTGCAGACATCCGGTAGCAGTTACTTCACTTGTTTCGTGTTCCTGCAGGAGAAAGTATTTGTGTAGAAAGCGGACCAGTCAGGCTTATAGCTAATTCCTACAAGGTTGCCCTTATTGTCGTAACGATGGTAGTAAGTAAAATCTTGTTTGAAATAGTCGTCACTATCGGACCCACCGGCGGCATGCCCCCAGCTCGTACTCATTGTGAGCCTTTCACGGTTCGGCTGTGTGGGACCCCAGTTCAGTACCTCTACCAGGTGATAGAAATAATTGATGGAGGATTCTGTTGGTTCATACACCAGATTTTTCCCGGCACCCCTGTCTGAATAGGTATAGTCGAGCCCATAGTGGGTGTCTGTGCGAATAGAAAGAATATTTCCATGCTTGTCTAGTTTTACATCGAGGTAACCAAAGTCCAGATTTATCCGTGAAAATTTGCCTTGTTTGTACACGAATTCAATTTCTGTGTGGTCATTAGCCTTGTTTATCAGTTTCTGAAAATAATGGGTCACGGGGTCAAACCGAGCCTCAAAAACGACCGCCTGTGTGCTTTTAACAATGGGTACGGATAGTATTTCGCCCTCTTCATTGTAAATGGTGAGTTCTTTTATCGTACCGATAGTTTCGCATTATTCAAACTCGGATAGGTGATATCCAGGTCGTATTCGGTAAGGTCGCTATAAACCTGTCTCAGCCGGGTATTTACATGGGTAAGCAGGCCCCTGCTATCATATGTCTTCTGGTAAGTTGTCCTGAAAGGCAATGGATCTGAACTGGTAAAGCTGGTCACCCGGCAGTTCGGATTGAAACGGGGATCTAGCTGATCTTTTTTCACACAGCCCGACAAGCCGAGCAGGGTGAAACTAATGCAAATTGTAATAATTCTCATACGCATGATATGTCAGTTTTGGTTTAGAAGATGGCAATCGCATACACCGTAGGGCTTGGTTCATCGTATAAGAAATGGGACAATCAGGTGGATATTATTCCTTCCGAATAAAAGGATTTTCCTGGAAATAGGTGATATTTTGATCAATCAGTGCAGAAAATGATTAGTGTCATCTCTTTCGCAATATCAAAATACACAGATCGAAAATCAGTGGTGCGGGTGAGGAATAAAAGCATTAGTTCGGGTACCCAACTAAGGTACTGAAAGGGATTCCTGGATCAGTTATTTGCCAGATCTTTTTGTTGAGCCGGGAATTTCGCTACGGTGTGATGCGGTTATTTGCCAGCGGCCATCCCTGAAGATCCAGACATCGGTAAACCGGTAGTTTTCTGAAACTTTGCCACTCTTATTCTTTCCCGACATCTGTAAGCGAAAAGTAGCGACCGCCCAGTTGTCAAAGGCCTGAACCTTGAACTGACTGATCTTATCCGGTCCTGACACCTCAAAGTCAGAATCCTGATACTCCGCCAGCTGTTCTGCTTTATTGTTCACTGCACCGGTTTTCCCGTTGGTCATCACGAGTCCATCGGCCAGGTGCTGGTGGAACCAGTTCATGTCTTTTTTCATCTCTGCCTGACTCCATTCTACTTCTTCGAGTTGCCTGATCTCGGTTTCGATCTGCTCGATCGTCCTGCTTCCTGGCATGATGGTCGGTGACTGCTTCTTTTCACCCTTGCAGGAAAAAAGTATTACCAACAAGAAGATGACTATCCTGGCATGCATAAGCACTGAGTTTCGGTGTGATGGAATTTGAGACCCAATTTAGGGGTTTTACCAACAAAAAAATATCCCCAGCGAAAGCTTGGTCTGTGCTTGATTCTGGTGGCCGGCTTAATTAAGCCCTATCTTAGTGTAAACAAAATTTTGTTCAAAATGCATTTACGATCAACATTGCTTTTGACCTTCTGTATTTCTTTTTCAGTGGTCTCCAGGGCGGACATTACCCTGCCATCCATACTCGACAATGACATGGTGCTCCAACAAAACGACTCCGTCAAACTCTGGGGTTGGGCATCGCCTCACGAAAGGGTGACCATCACCACTTCGTGGGATAACCGAACGGATTCGGTATTTGCCACCGCCGACGCCAAATGGGAAATAAAAGTACTTACGCCAAAAGCAGGCGGGCCCTACAATATATCTTTTACCGGAAAGAACAGTATAGAATTAAAAAATGTGATGATTGGTGAGGTCTGGATTTGCTCCGGACAGTCGAATATGGAATGGGGTTATTACCAGGGTCTGAAAGAAATGCAGGACGAAATGAGCAAAGGAGCCAACCCGAATCTCAGGTTGTTTCACATCAGCAAAACCACATCGAAATATCCGCAGGACAACGTTCGGGCAAAATGGGCGGTCTGTGATTCGAATTCTCTCAAACCTTTTTCAGCTATCGGATACTTCTTCGCGCTGAAACTCATTGACAGCCTCCATGTTCCGGTCGGAATTATCAACGCCAGCTGGGGAGGCACTCCTGCCGAGGTTTGGACCCCGGCATACATCATCGAGAAAGACACGGTTCTGAAAGCCGATGCATCGCGGCTGGCCTTCAACGAGTCTTGGACAATCAGCCCCGGTTATGCGTATAACGCGATGATCGCCCCTCTGGAGAATTTCGACATTCGGGGTGCGTTGTTTTATCAGGGGGAGGCCAATACCGCACTTCCAGCGAATTACAGCAAGCTCTTCACTAGCATGATCACCGCCTGGAGAAATGACTGGCACAAGGATTTCCCCTTTTATTATGTCCAGATCGCTCCATTTACTTACGGAGACGCGAAAGGATATCTGGTTAGGGAGCAACAGGCAAAGACGCTTGCGTTGAAAAACACGGGCATGGTGGTCGTTGCCGACCTGGTTGACGACACCACCAACATCCACCCCATTAAAAAGAAAGAGGTCGGAAACAGGCTCGCCAGGATTGCGCTTGCCAAAACCTATGGCGGCAGTCCCAAAGGTGCCCAGAGCCCCAATTTCAAAGAAATGGCCGTCGATGGTAACAAAATACGGATCAGTTTCGACGACCCCGGTTCCGGCCTTCTGATCAATGGCAAGGATGTCAGCCAGTTGTTTATTGCCGGCAATGACAAGGTTTTTTATCCAGCGAAGGCGCAGATAAAAAATGATATGCTGATAGTGTCATCCAAACAGGTAAAAGCTCCGGTTGCGGTTCGATACATGTTCTCTAATTCAGGTATCGGCAACCTGTCGACAAGGGATGGCCTGCCTGTTGCGCCTTTCAGAACTGATGACTGGTCGGATTAATTCTGTTTGGTTAGCGACACTGCGCGGCGTGGAGCCAACTCGGCAACCAGGTTTTTCTTTCGATGAGTAAGGGATAGTGCCAGCGCGGTAAATATCACTCCGCCTACAACATTTCCGAGTGTTACGGGTATCTGATTTGACAACCACCAGTCGGCAAAACTCACTTTGGCGCCGAGCATCATACCGGCGGGAATCACAAACATGTTTACCACGGCGTGTTCGAAGCCTTGTGCGAAGAAGATGAACACCGGCAGCCAGGCGGCAAAGATCTTCCCAAGTGTTGACGTTGAGGTCAATGACATCACCACGCCCATCGTCACCATCCAGTTGCACAAAATTCCTTTTGTAAAGCCTGTGAACCATCCTGCCGCACCAAACTGCGAATATCCGATTGTTTTTGCCTCGGCAATTTTTACAATGGCAGCGGTGAGGGGCGCAGTAGCCGTATGACCGGCATTGGTACTGGAGACCCAGAATAGAAGAGCATATACAACTCCCCCGAGGAGGTTTGCAAGAAAAACGATCAGCAAGTTGCTGAACATGGCCCTTCCGCCAATCTGTTTGTCTATATAAGCAATGGGGAGAATAGCGAAACTGCCTGTGACCAGTTCAAATCCCATGATTACTACGATGACAAAACAGGCAGGGAAGACGAGTGCGCCAACAATCCCAATTCCGGTCTGCACTGTGGCAGTGATTGCCAGCGTGGTGCCGAAACCGAGTATCGCGCCGGAGAGAAATCCGCGAATCCAAAGGTCTCTGTTTGTTAAGGCTATCTTATCGATCCCCGACTGGATCATGGTGTCAACTACGTCGGCAGGTTTGCGGTAATCCATAAACAATTATTTATTGGGATGAAAAGAAAAATAAGGGGTGATGTTGATCATGACATAAACCCAGTCGGCGCCATTGCGCGCATTGGGAACGTCTTTGACAGCTGATGAGGTGAGCAGGTTTGTGCTGAAATAATGACTGTACCCTGCTTCAACGTTCAGGTACTGTGAAATCTGAAAAGACGCATTGAGGTCGGCTTCCATCCCGAGATTATTTTCCGGTTTACCCTCAAACGATTGACGGGCGGACGTGTTGAACTGATGCAGGCCGGCAGAAATGAGATAACCCACAGCCGGTTTCCAACTCCCTCTAACATAGTAGTCCGTCAGACCAACCTTACCAAATGTCGAGCCCGCATAATAGTAGTCCATGGCTCCCCAGAATTTATGTGGTGTGCCATAAAGCGGATCGAAGGCTTTTTGCCTGCCGCCGGAAATGTGATCAACACCTCCGCCCAGAATGAATTGACCAACCGGATACTGTAATCCGAGATTTAGCATATAGGCCTGAACTTTTTCGCCAGCCTGGTCCTTACCCAATTGATAATAGGTTTCTGCCATAACTGCGAGCAGGCTGAGTTTTTTTTCAAGATGAAATCCAACCGTGACCCTGCTCCAGTTACCCTGCTGGTAAACTTTTGCCGATTGATTATTAACTGTGTCCATTCGATACCTGCTAAACTGGTCGCTTAACATCAGGAAGCTCAACACTCCTTTGTTTAGTTGCCTCGAAACATAGAGCATTTCCAATGATGAATACATTACTCCTCCATTGGTATTGGCCGCATAAGCTGGAACAGGCTGATAAGTGGTGCCCGATTGTTTTTCTTTATTCTGATTGAAAGCAAATGCGGCGTTCATATTCCACGGGCCTCTGGCAAATTTTAATACGGCGGCATCATGCCTACGCGCCTGTTGCAGCCAGTCGAGGTTGCCCAGCAGCCGCTGATCGTCGTACTTCAGTTCCTGCCTGCCAATCTTTAATTGCAAAGCCCCTTTGCCGTTAGAAGAGTCGTTCAGCATCAGTTCGGCCCAGGCCTCATGCAGCATCAGACCCGCATTGTCGGCGAGCGTAGTTCGGTTGATCGATGAGCCATCCTGCCCCCAAACTCGCACATCCTGCAGGGTGATGCCAAGTTTTAGTTTTGTAAGACTGAAAACAGACTGTATCCTGGTGCGTTGTGAAGTGAAGACCGCAGGCTTGAGTCCATTGGACAATGGTGCGCCCTGGCCGCTTCTGAATTCCGATCTTGTCCTGAGCTGGGCACCGATGGAAAGCTGAGCAAATGATTGTTGGGTCGTGGACAGTATCGCACCCGATATTAGGGTGGCTAGCCATAAGGATTTTCGCATAAGTCAATTTTGGTTTTTGGTTAAGCCGATGAATACTGTGTTGTTCTCAATTTTTACCGGGAAGGTCTGGATGGAATATTCCTGTTCGCTTCCAAGACAACGGCCATCAATAAGCGAAAACGATTTTTTGTGAAACGGACAGGCCACCTTTGGCACTTCTCCCAGTGACCCGATCATTCCACGGCTGAGCGCCATCTGATTCCTGTGCGGGCAACTGTTTTGTGAAGCATACCATTCCCCGTTACGGGTGAAATGAAACAGTGCGATCTGCTGCTCGCCGAGCTTTACACAAACACCGCCGTTGCGGGGAACATCATTTACCTGGCAGGCTGGATACCAGTCCATCGCAATTGAATCTGATGATTTCATAATAGATTGTTTTTAATGATAGGTTCGTTTATTTCCATTCCATGGCTTTCTTCTGACCGCGTAACGGCTCAAACTGAACTGAAGGATCCTTTGCCTTCGGATCGTTTACGAAATGCGCGAACTTTTTTCTTAGCTCGGGACTGTTGACCACGGCCTTCCACTCGCAGGCATAACTGTCAACCAGTTGTTGCATCTCTGCTTCAAGTTCTTCCGCTATGTTCAAAGAATCGTTTATAATGACGTTGCGCAGATAGTCGATCCCGCCTTCCATCTTGTTCAGCCAGGTGGCCGTCCTGGTGAGGGGATCACCAGTTTTAATGTAGAACATCAGGAAACGGTCGATGTACCGGATACAGGTTTCGGAGTCGACGTCGGAAGCCAGGAGGATTGCATGCTGCGGTTTCGATCCGCCGTTGCCACATACATAAAGATTCCAACCTTTTTCTGTGGCGATGATTCCGAAGTCTTTAGATTGGGCTTCCGCGCATTCCCTGATGCAACCCGATACCGCCGACTTGATCTTGTGCGGTGCCCGGAGGCCGCGATATCTCTCTTCAATTCTGATTGCAAAGCTCACTGAGTCGTGCAAACCGAATCGGCACCAGGTTGAACCCACACAGCTCTTGACCGTGCGGAGTGCTTTTCCATAAGCGTGTCCGCTCTCAAACCCGGCATTGATCAGTTCTTCCCAGATGTATGGAAGGTCATTGAGATGTGCGCCAAACATGTCGATCCGCTGGCCACCGGTTATTTTAGTGTAGAGCTGGTATTTTTTTGCCACCTCGCCGATGACGATGAGTTTGTCGGGTGTAATTTCTCCTCCCGGAATACGCGGCACCACGGAATAACTACCTCCTTTCTGGATGTTGGCCAGGTATCGGTCATTGGAATCCTGCGCGGTGTCGTTGCCATTTTTCAGGATCATATCGTTCCATATACTGGCAAGCAGGGAACTGACCAGAGGACGGCAGAGTTCACAACCATCGCCCTTGCCCAAAAGGTCCAGCGCTTCATCATATGTTCTCAGGTTTTTTAGTTTGATGAGGTCAAAAAGTTCCTGGCGCGAGTAGCCAAAGTGCTCGCATACATTTCGCTTTACATACTTTCCAAGTTCTTTGAGTTTGTATTCCACCAGGTCCTTAACCAGGGGCATACAACCTCCGCAACCCGTGCCTGCACCGGTACATTTTTTTATTGCTTCCGGTGATTCGCAGCCCTTGTGCTGAACCGCGTCGCAGATCTGGATCCTGGAGATCTGCTCGCAACTACAGATGACTGATTCATCTGGAAGATGGGTGACGCCGTTTTGATGAATGGTTTTTCCAGCGGCGGGGGTGAAGAGAATTTCTTCGGCTCTTTCGGGAATGGCGAGACGGTTGATGGTCGCCTGCAGCAGCATGTTGTAGGCATCTGCGTCTCCGATCAGAATGCCTCCAAGCAATTGTTTGCCATCTTGTGAAAGTGTCAGTCTTTTATATACACCGGTAACCTTATTCTCAAAGATGACTGAGCGATAGGCATTATCATCGGCGAATGGCAGGCCAAAGCTGGCCACATCCACACCAACGAGTTTTAGTTTGGTGCTCATGTCGAACCCCGTGAATGATTTTTCTTTTTGACTGATAACAGCGGCGGCCACGGTGGCCATTTCATAACCTGGTGCTACCAGCCCATAGATGCGTTCCTCGAAAAGTGCACATTCTCCAATCGCAAAGATGGAAGGGTCAGAAGTCTGCATTTTCTCGTTTACCGCGATACCACCGCGTGTTCCTGTTTGAAGTCCGGCCGCGCGTGCCAGCTCGTCTCTTGGCTGAATGCCGGCAGACACCACCAGCATGTCGGTTGGTAATTCGGTTTCATCCGCAAAACTCAGAGATTGTATTTTGTCCAGGCCATTGATCTCTACCAATTCCTTCCCGGTGTAGATCGTTAGTCCCAGCGACCTCAGTTTGCCTGCCAGAACCTGGCTGCCCGCCTCGTCTATCTGTCTGGGCATAAGCCTGGGAGAGAATTCAATTACATGAGGGTCGGCCACCCCTAGATCCAGCAAGGCCTTGGCTGCTTCCAGACCGAGCAGCCCTCCGCCAAGTACCGCTGCAGTTCTGGCCGAGCGGGCGTAATTTCTGATCTGGTCCAGGTCCTGGATCGTGCGGTAGAAGAATACCCCTTGTTTTCCAATTCCGGATATTTTCGGACGAAAAGGTGCCGAGCCAGTAGCGATGACCAGGTAGTCATAGGCCAATCGATTGTATTTGGTGTGCACCTGCTTGTTTTCCCTGTCGATCCTGATCACGGGTTCATCCAGGCAAAGGCGAATATTTTGCTCCCGGTACCAGTCAAGTGGTTTAAGTGAAAGCTCTGCAGCTGTTTTGCCGGAAATATAATCGGTTAGATGTACCCTGTCGTATGCAGGTAAGGTTTCTTCACCCAGTACGACAATTTCAAAGGACCGGTTCTTGTCTGCGAGGAGTCTTTCGCAAAACTTGAGGCCAACCATGCCGTTGCCAATAACTACTATTTTCATTTAAATGGAATTAAATGGATGAGTTATGGCAAGAATCGTTTTAGAATAATTTTACATATGATATTAATTTGCGAAATGGTAAGCAATCCAACCTAAAAGCACCAGAGATTAAACATATATTTATTATTCATATCATAATATTAGGGATTTTTATTTAAATTGTGACTGGAAAATATGATTTATATCATATAAATATTTTAATAATGTATAGTTCCGATAGGCTCCTCTCGCTCGTTGGTGCTGGTCCTGGCGATCCTGAGTTGATCACTATAAAGGCGGTGAACGCCCTGCGTGACGCGGATGTGATCCTTTACGATGCCCTGGCCAACCCCGTATTGCTGGAACACGCGCGCCCGAACACCATCCGACATTTTGTTGGAAAACGAAGGGGCTGCCATGCCCTGACGCAGGCGGGCATCAACAACCTGATCTTAGATTATTGCCTTACCCACCGTCACGTAGTCAGACTTAAAGGAGGTGATCCCTTTGTTTTTGGAAGGGCACAGGAAGAGATAGAATTGGCCCGCCAGGCGGGCATAAGGGTGCAGGTGATACCAGGCATATCCAGTGCGATGGCAGTGCCGGCCTCTCAGATGATCCCGGTTACCTGTCGTGGCATCAACGAAAGTTTCTGGGTGGTAACTGGTACCAACCGCAACGGTGGCCTTTCCGACGATATTCACCTGGCGGCGCGCTCATCCGCCACCGTTATCCTGCTCATGGCCATGAGCAAGCTCGAAGAAATCACGGACATCTTCCGAGACTGCGGAAAAGCAGACACCCCTGTTGCCATTATTCAAAATGGCACCCTCCCCGATGAAAAAATAGTCACCGGTACTATCAATGACATCCAGTTCAGGGCCCAGTTCGAAGGATTGTCAAATCCAGCAGTCATCGTTATTGGAGAAGTGGTCAGGTTACATCATGCCTACATTCACACAGCGCTGGGGCAGATTCCTGCAACAAATAATTAGAAAGAGAAAGAGAAAGAGGCTTCGCCCGCCGGAGCCTTGGCGAAGGCGGGAACAGAAAGAGAAAGAGAAAGAGGCTTCGCCCGCCGGAGCCTTGGCGAAGGCGGGAACAGGAACAGGAACAGGAACAGGAACAGGAACAGAAAGAGAAAGAGAAAGAGGCTTCGCCCGCCGGAGCCTTGGCGAAGGCGGGAACAGGAAGAGAAAGAGAAAGAGAATAGCCGGCGCAGGGATTATCGGGGCAATAACGTGAGTTCTTCAAGTTTTTTGTCGTTGGTGAGATAAATGCGCCTGCCGGTTACCGAGATGAGATTCTCGGCAATGAGTTCGTTTATCATCCTGAAAAAGGTCTCATAGGTTGTGCCCACGAATGCGGCAAGATCCTGCTTACTGATCTGGATATTGAGGGAACCATCGGGCGCTTCGCCAAACTTTTCTTGCAATGTGCACAACGCCTGTGCGATTCGACCTTTGACAGGCATGTGGGCGAGATTGCGCATGTTGCGTTCCGACTCCTTAAGTTCGGCCGCATAGAACATCATTAGGCCGAACAGGAATTCATGGTTCACTTTTAGGGTGGAGATGAAAAACTCCATTGGGAAATAACAAAGCACCACGTCCTCCAGGGCCGTGGCCGACACGGGGTACAAATTATCCTTGCCGAGCCCCCGATGACCAAGTATGTCGCCCTTGCCAGCGAATCGCAGGATCAGGTCCTTCTCTTCGTTCCAGTACTTGTGCACCTTCACCATGCCGGAGTAAACAAGGTAGATCCCGTTTACCGATTTGCCTTCTTCGAAGATTAATTCTCCTTTTCTGTACATGAGATTCTGCCTGTGCTGGCCTACGGCAGACTTCCATTCCGGAAGACAGCGTTGGCAGAGCATACAGGTGTTCAGATCGCAGTTGTACTTAATCGCTTTCAAGAATTAAAAATACTTGTTTCAAGCCAAGCGCTCAGGCTTTTTGTTGCGGGTATAAGTACCAGCTCCTCTTTCTCTTTCTCTTTCTGATTCTTCACAGTATCTTACACCGTTTATGAGAAATGGTACAATGATTCAGTTCTTTCACTGGTACGTGCCCACCGACGGAACATTTTGGAAGCATCTGAAAGACCAGGCAAGTTATCTTTCAGACCTGGGAATAAACGCTGCATGGCTTCCACCCGCACATAAAGGGAAGGAAGGTGCCAATGCCAGCGGGTATGACGTATATGACATTTATGACCTGGGGGAATTCGATCAGAAGGGAAGTGTCAGAACAAAATTCGGCACCAAACGCGAGCTCAAGGCCGCCATCAAGGCGCTGCATGAAAGACAGATCCAGGTCTATGTCGACATCGTCCTTAACCACATGGGTGGAGCAGACGAGGTAGAAAGGATCAAAGTAGTGCGGGTGAATGAAGAAGATCGCAACGAAATCATCAGTGAACCCTTCGAAATTGACGCCTTCACCAAGTTCACCTTTCCCGGGCGTGCCGGAAAATATTCAAAGTTCATCTGGGATTTCCGATGTTTCTCAGGAGTTGACTATGCACATGACCTGGGAGAAACCGCCATCTACAGCATTCTGAACGAATATGGCGATCGATGGGAAGATGTGATCGATGAAGAGAAGGGGAATTATGATTTCCTGATGTTCTGCGACATTGAATTCAGGAATCCTGCAGTGAGGGAGGAACTGAAAAGATATGGCAGCTGGCTTTACAAACAACTGGGTTTTGATGGAGTACGACTCGACGCGGTAAAACATATTGCCCCACAGTTCTACGTAGAATGGCTCGAACATATGCGTTATGTGAAACCGGATCTTTTCGCGGTGGGTGAATACTGGGCACCAGGAGACATGCCATCGCTTCTGAAATATTCCGATGCCGTAGGTGGAAGAATGTCATTATTCGATGCTTCATTGCATCATAATTTTCATCATGCATCCCAGGCGGGCAACGCCTACAATATGTCCACAATCCTGGATGACACACTTGTTAAAGTAAGTCCGGGCATTGCTGTAACGGTCGTGGACAATCACGATACCCAGCCCCTGCAGTCCCTTGAGGCGCCGGTTGAGAAATGGTTCAAGCCGCTTGCTTATGCCATCATCCTGCTTCGCGACGAAGGGTATCCCTGCATATTCTATCCCGATCTTTATGGCGCACATTATGTAGACAAGGGTCGCGACGGCAATGATCATGAGATCTTCCTTGATAAGTGTGAAGGAATCGAACGTCTCCTCCAGGCCAGACAACAATACGCCTATGGCACGCAAAGAGAGTATTTTGACCACATGAACTGTGTCGGTTGGACGCGTGAGGGCAATGATGAAAATGAGGGCTCCGGTTGTGCGGTGCTTCTGTCAAATGCTGACGAGGGTTTCAAAAAAATGGAGATCGGCCAACGCCACAAGGGAAAAATATTCGTCGACTTCCTGGAAAAATACCCAGGCGAGGTGACCATAGGTGAAGACGGCTGGGCAGAATTTCACGTGAGCCCCGGAGCAGTCAGCGTATGGGTGGAGAAGAAATAATCCTTCCCGAAGTCAAAAAATAGATACCGACCACTCTCTTTCAAACACCTGGCCGGGGCTCAGGAGTTCAATGCCCTCCTTGTGGATCAGCTGCTGATCGGCGTTCACCCGATCGGCGAGGCCGCACCAGGGTTCGATACAAACAAAATCGGCATCTTTTGCAGACCATAAGCCAAGAAAGGGGAAACTGCCGAAGTGAAATTCTAATCCGTGGTTTGAACGATCCGTTTTTAGTTTTACTGTTTTGGAATTCAGCCATTTCAGGATGATGGCATTGTTTTCAAATAAGTCCCTGTTCAACTTCAGCACTCTGGTGTTTTCCAGCAAGGCGGTTGACATCGCTTCCACCAGGCCCTCATGGGAAAGTGGCCAGCGACCTGCATTTTCCTCGTCTGAAAATTCAAAATAGTAATCGTTGTACTCTATTCCTTCTTCTAATGGAATACGAAATGCAGGATGCCCTCCGATGGAGAAATACATCGTATCGCTACCGGTATTAGTTACCCGGTACTGGACGGAGATCATAGCGCCACTGAGACTGTGAATGACTTCCAGCTGAAATGGAAAGGGGTAACGGTCAAGAGTATCCGCAGAGCTTTTCAGGCTAAAACCCACCGAATGATTTTCGGCCGAAGTTTTTTCAAACAACATATTTCTTGCAAACCCATGGCGGGGCAGGTGGTATTTGTTTCCATTGTGATAGTAGGTGTCGTGCTTGAGGGTGCCAACGAAAGGGAAGAGCACAGGCGAGCGGCCGGCCCATAATGCGGGGTCGCCATCCCACTGGTAATCCAGTCCGGTGGATTTTGAAAAAATCCTGCTTAACTCAGCCCCTTTTGGATTTACGTCGATGCTCAGTGCTTCATTTTCCAGTGTGATCATAAGTTGAGTTTTTCTTGTTAATATCCTTCAGCGCTGTCGTCGCCGCGGTTGTCCCCAACGCCTTCCATATTCCCATTATCCAGCCTTATCACTTCGGTCCTTCCAATTTCTTTGATTTCCTCGAGTGCGTAGCCCATCCCGGTAAGTAGTTGCCTCGTGGAATCAGGGAAGGATTTTTCGATCATAATATTATCGGGAAGCCATTGGTGGTGGAATTTTGGCAGATTAACCGCGTCGCTCACGGAAAGATTGAAGTCAAGCAGGTCGACAATGGTCTGGAATACTGAAGTGGGAATGGTTGTGCCACCCGGTGTGCCCAATACCAGGAAGGGTTTGTTGTCTTTCAGGACAATCGTCGGGCACATCGAGCTGAGCATTCTTTTTTTCGGAACAATGGCGTTAGCTTCTCCGCCTACTGCGCCGTAAATATTCGGCGCTCCGGGTTTGGAGCTGAAATCATCCATTTCATCATTCATCAGAAATCCGGCGCCACCGACAACGGTGCGGCTGCCATAGCCATTATTCAGTGTAGTTGTAACGGCTACGGCATTGCCTTCAGCGTCCAACACACTCAGGTGTGTGGTTTCCTTGCTTTCCTTCCACAAATTTTCACCTTTGGGAATTTCGATGCTTTTGCCCGCTTTGCCGGCAACGAAATCCTTCATTCTTTTTTCAAGGTATATGCTGTCTACCATTTTGTCGACCGGTGCCTTGTAAAAATCGGGATCACCCATATACATGGCCCTGTCGGAATAGGCCCTTCGCTCTGCTTCGGTCATCAGTTGTACTGCAGTTCCGGAGAGAAAACCATAGTCTTTCAATTTCCGGTATTCGACCATTTTCAGCATCTGGTTCAACAGGAGGCCGCCGCTGCTAGGCAGCGGCATGGTCACCAGCTGGTGTCCATGATAGGTGAACAAATGGGGTTCCCGCCATTCGGCTTTGTAGTTCTTCAGGTCCTCTGTTGTAATGATGCCCTTTCCTCTTTTCATTTCCTCTACGATCAGTGCCGCGGTTTCCCCTTCATAAAAACCTTTCACTCCCTTGTCGCGGATACGCTCGAGTGTGTTCGCAAGCTCCGGTTGTAAAAGGGTGTCGTTGACCTCCCACTTTGAATTCTTTTGAAATGCGGTGGGACGGGTATTGTAGGTTGAAAATTCCTGCTGTAGGGCGTTGAGAGACCTGGCCTCTCTTTCCGTGATCGCGAATCCGTTTCTCGCCAGTTCAATAGCAGGCTGTATCAGGTCGGCGATCGGCAGCTTTGCATATTTGAGGGTTTCAAAAAGTCCGGCTACTGTTCCTGGAACTCCACTGGAACGATGACCGTTGACACTTTCGCCCGGGCGGATATTTCCGGCGCTGTCGAGATACATCTCCCGTCTGGCCTGACCCGGCGCCATCTCGCGGTAGTCCAAAGCCAGTGCCTCTCCTTTTGCTTTTTGTGCTACCAGGAAACCTCCACCACCAATGTTTCCGGCGCCAGGATAAACTACAGCAAGGGCGAGTTGTGTAGCAATGGCAGCGTCAAAGGCATTGCCTCCTTTTTTTAAAATCTCCACACCTACTTTGGCCGCCAGCGGGTGGGCACAAACTACGATTCCGTTTTTAGCAATGACCCTTTTGGTAATCCCGTAATGATAAGGATCCTGCGCGACGCCTGCCTTTTTTGTACCAGAGCCACACGAAGTGGAAATAATGAGGGGTACAAAGGCAAATACATAGGGAATAACGTATTGAATCATCCTGCCAAGTTACAATCACATGGAACATGAATTGCACTGGTAGGCAAAATTGTGGCATGGCGAAAGCAACAAAGAAAGCAGCAGCGAAAGCAGTTAAGAAAGGTGCAAAACCAAAACAAACTCAGACGCGCCCAGGCAAGGAATCGAAGATGAAGCCCCAACCCGTGTATGATTATCCCGACCAAAAGGGTAGTGACAAGCTGAGGAACAAAAAAGTGCTTATCACGGGTGGAGACAGTGGTATCGGAAGAGCAGTGTCTGTATTGTTTGCCAAGGAGGGGGCCGACGTCGCCATTGTATATCTGAATGAGCACAGCGATGCCGAACTGACCAGGCGGGAGGTGGAGAAGTATGGCAGAAAATGCGTGCTCATAGCCGGCGACCTGTCAAAGGAAGCCTTCTGCGCGAAAGCCGTCAGACAGGCCGTGAAAGAGCTGGGTGGGCTCGACATCCTCGTGAACAATGCGGCCCGTCATTGGGTAGCGAAAACACTGGAAGAACTTCCTACCGAACAACTCATCAAAACATTTTACAACAATATATTCTCGTATTTCTGGGTCACAAAATTCACGCTCCCCCATCTGAAAAAAGGGAGCTGCATCATCAACACCTCATCGGTTACCGCATACAGGGGAAGTCCAACCCTGATCGATTATGCTGCCACCAAGGGTGCCATTGTGGCTTTTACCCGAAGCCTGGCGTCAAACCTGGCGAAGAAAAAGATTCGCGTGAATGGGGTAGCTCCGGGCCCGATCTGGACTCCGCTGATCGCCTCAAGTTTCGATGGCAAGAGGGTGGCAACACATGGTGAGGACGTGCCCATGGAAAGACCCGGGCAGCCCGTGGAGGTAGCACCGGCCTTTCTTTTCCTGGCCAGTGCCGATGGATCCTACCTTACCGGGCAGTTCATTCACCCGAACGGTGGCGAAATCATTAATGGCTGATCCATTCCCTCAATTCGGCGTAAATTTGCGTCCTCAAATAAATATGGCAAAAAAAAGATCAGGTCCCCCCGTTCCCCCACAAATAGTGGCCGAGGATGAGTTCATAGAGGTTTACGGAGCCAGGGAACACAACCTGAAGAACATCGACATCCGAATACCGAAGAACAAGCTGGTTGTATTCACCGGGGTCAGCGGAAGCGGCAAGTCTTCACTCGCCTTCGATACGATTTACAACGAAGGACAGCGTCAGATATATGGAGAGTTTTTCCGCCTATGCACGGCAGTTCATTGGCGACATGGAAAGGCCGGACGTTGATAAAATTACCGGATTGTCGCCGGTTATTTCCATCGAACAAAAAACCACGAATCGCAACCCCCGTTCTACAGTGGGAACGATCACCGAAGTCTATGACTTTATGCGATTGCTTTTTGCCAGGACAGCTGAGGCTTTCAGCTACAATACCGGCAAGAAGATGATCAAGTTCAGCGAAGAGGAGATCATCCAGAATATTTACTCAAGATTCAAGGGCAAAAAAATAGCCGTGCTTGCTCCGTTGATCAGGGGCCGCAAGGGACATTACCGGGAACTTTTTGAAGACATTCGCAAGAAGGGTTATCTGAAGGTTCGTGTGGATGGAGAGGTGCAGGACATCGCTGCCAAAATGCAGCTCGACAGGTACAAGATCCACGATATTGAAGTGGTGATTGACCGGCTTGCAGTAACGGATGAGATGAGGGTCAGGCTGAGCCAGAGTGTGCAGAAGTCGCTTCAAATGGGAAAGGACCTGATGTTCATCTTGCTCAATGACCTCGACAAGGTGGTTCAATACAGCAAGGAGCTCATGTGCGAGGACACCGGCATCAGCTATGAGGAACCTTCACCCAATTCATTTTCTTTCAATTCCCCATATGGATATTGCCCCACGTGCAAGGGGCTGGGTGATATCTACCAGGTGAATATCGACGCCGTTGTACCAGATAAATCCTACAGCATCAATGAAGGAGCTTTTGAACCGCTGGGCGAGGCACGCGAGGCCTATGTATTCCGGCAGGTGCAACAGGTTGCGAGAAAATACAAGATCGACCTGAACAAGCCGGTAAGTGAGCTGCCAAAGAAAGCCTGGAACCTCCTCCTTTTCGGCAATGAGGACGGGGAAGGGAATACGGCGGTAGAGTTTAATGAAGCTCCGGTCGGCGGGCAGGTATACACAGAAGAATATGAGGGCATCATTCCACAGCTCAAGCGTTGGTTTGCCGGCGGAACAAGTGAATACCTGAGAGAATGGGTGGAACAGTTTATGGAACTGAGAACCTGTCCCGAATGTAATGGGGCCCGACTAAGAAAGGAAAGCTTATGGTTCAGGATCGATGGAAAAAATATTGCCGAGCTCAGCAGCCAGAATCTCGACAAGCTGATGCGATGGTTTTCGGATGTGGAGATCAGGCTGAATGAAAAACAGAAAACCATCGGGAAGGACGTGCTAAAAGAAATCCGCGAAAGGATGCAGTTCCTGCTGGATGTGGGTCTGAATTATTTAACGCTCAACCGCTCTGCCAGAACGCTGAGTGGGGGTGAATCACAACGCATCCGGCTGGCGACGCAGATCGGTTCCCAGTTACAGGGCATCACTTATATACTCGACGAACCGAGCATCGGTCTGCATTCAAGAGACAACCAGCGGCTGATCGACGCATTGAGGAATCTCCGGAATATTGGTAACAGTGTGCTGGTAGTGGAGCACGATAAAGACATCATGCTTGCCGCCGATCACCTGGTTGACATCGGTCCGCTGGCGGGTAAGTATGGCGGACAAATCGTTGCCGAAGGAGACCCTAAAGAAATCTTTGAATCACATTCAGAAACTTCAAAATTTCTGTTTGGTGAGCAATTGATCAAAGTGCCTCTGGAGAGAAGGAAGGGGAATGGAAAATTTCTGGAATTGAAAGGAGCAAATGGAAATAACCTGAGGAACCTGAATGTAAAATTCCCGTTGGGTAAGCTGATCCTGGTTACGGGTGTTAGTGGCAGTGGCAAGTCGACCCTGATCAATGAAACCCTTTACCCGCTGCTCAGCAGGCACGCGTATAATTCAAGAACGAATCCACTTGAACACAAAACTATAAAGGGCCTGGAAGCAATTGACAAGGTAATTGAGATGGACCAGTCGCCGATCGGGCGTACACCGAGGAGCAACCCGGCTACGTACTGTGGATTTTTTACGGATATCCGCACACTGTTTTCATCCGTGCCCGAAGCAAAGATCAGGGGCTATACTCCGGGCAGGTTTTCCTTCAATGTGAAAAGTGGTCGATGTGATGTTTGTGAAGGTGGTGGCATGAAGGTGATCGAAATGAATTTTCTTCCCGATGTATATGTGCACTGTGAGAAGTGCAATGGAAGAAGATACAATAGGGAAACCCTTGAGATCAGGTACAAGGGTAAGTCGATCAGCGACGTGCTTAATATGACGGTTGATGAAGCCGTTGACTTCTTTTCGGCCGTGCCATATATTTTCCGGAAGATAAAAGTATTGCAGGAAGTGGGGCTGGGATACATCACGCTGGGACAGTCAGCTACCACACTAAGTGGTGGAGAGGCACAGCGTGTGAAATTGTCTACCGAACTCGGCAAGAAGGATACGGGCAAAACATTTTATATTCTCGATGAGCCCACAACGGGGTTGCATTTCAAGGACATACAATTCCTGCTCGATGTATTAAACAAACTGGTCGACAGAGGCAACACGGTGCTTGTGATCGAACACAATCTTGACGTGATCAAAGTGGCTGATCATATAATTGATCTGGGGCCGGAGGGTGGTGATGGAGGAGGATTGGTTCTTTTCGAGGGCCTCCCCGAAGACCTGGTAAAGGTTAAGGAAAGTTATACCGCAAAATATCTCAAGCCCGAACTGAACGGCAGGGCCCTGAAATAACAAAAGCCGGCAATTGCTCATCGCCGGCTGCTGGGAAAATAAATCAGAGCCTAAAATTATCTTTTACTGTGTTTTGAAGCTCGACATCTTTGGGCAGGACTTCAAAATAGTAAGTATGATTGAAACGGAAAAATATTCTCAATAATTGTCCCGGGGTTTGATTTTTTCTAAGCTGAAAGGTTTAGTAAGCATTTGCAGGGAGTGATTAAGAAAATCATAATCTACTATAAGGGTATAGGGAACGGACCAGGTGTTTAATCAACCGGATATTAGATTTTAATAATTTCCCTGCAGCTTACATTTTTTTGCGATCAACAAATTTTTTATCTAGCGAAAGGTGAGCTGGCCATTGCCGATCCTGTCATCATCGCTGAAGACTTCAAAGAGATAAACGCCTTTTTCAAGACCCCTTATATGTGTCGTCTGTTTGTTCCTGATTTCTGATTGTTTCACCAGGCGTCCTTCCATGTCAAACACAGAAAGCTGGTAAATCTTTCCTTCCATTCCAATGACACTGAAGAAAACTACCTGCTGAGCAGCATCGGGGAACAGCGCAATTTTGTAAGCTTTGTTTAAAACCTGTTTGTAGATGTAAATGGAATCTGCTCTTTTCGGCGGGTTGTTAAATCCGTCAACAGTGCTGCCGGCCATAAGGCGCAAAGCCTGGGTCAACAGCAGGAGCAATGGCAGGAGTCGCAATAAAAGTTTGTAGCGTATAAAATCAATCATATGGTTTACTGGATATGGATATGCGTAATCTTTGAATGCAAGATTAGAAGCTGACGGGGCATCTTGTCGAATTCCGGAATCTGGCTGAATTCCCTAATACGAATCCCACTTTTATACCGGCTGAATAATATGAGTCGTTGTTTGTCGGCGTTCCTCTTTTATCACCCGCGTGGTAAACGGTTCCCGACTCTGTGTATCCACTCTTGTTCGCCATCCTTTCTGCCAGTTGGGCCTGTTGTAAAGGCATATTATTATAGAATGCTGTTGGATCGACATAAGTAGTGCTCACGTCGTCGATATAATCCGTAAATGTTTTGCGATGAACGATCTCGAAACTGAGGTTGACATTGTCGGTCATGAAATATTTTACGCCAACACCCATAGGAATATTTACTTGAGTAAGTTTGTATTCCTTCCTGGCGGGGTATTCAGCTAGTCCCTGTCCTTCTGTTCTCAGTGGGCGGAGTTCAATCCATTGACCAGTCAGCGGATCCGTACCCATGGGGTTGAAGTGAAAACCACCGATGCCGGCAATGAGGTAGGGTCTGAATTTTTTGTATGAATCCGTGGGATCGTATTCAAGAAAAGTCGTCGGGTAAAATTCGGCCATCAACAGCACTTCCGTAAACTTGGAACGAAAGTCCGAATTTCTTGTTTTCCTCGCTTCTTCCAGTCCCCCCTTCGCTTTGATAATGGCGTCATCTCCTTCCAGGGTTCCGTGGTTCACACCCAAACGGATAGCATAAAGTTCATTTGGATGATATGAAATAAGAGCACCGAAGGTGAACTTTGTTTTTTGGATGTTATTGTCTTTGATAAAGGGTTTTCCTTTGCCGAGGTTGCCACCAAGATCGCCGAGGAAGTTCGAAGGTCCGAGGGTGATACCTGCTTCCAGGTGAGATGAACTTTCATTACTCTGCTGCCCGAAGGAAACAAGGCTGAAGATCATTCCCAAAATTGCAAAGGCATAACACTTCCATACAGAGGAGTGTAAATCCAGTTTCATGGGGATCAGATTTTTAGTTTTCATTGGTCGAACGATCAGACCTTTCTACGGTTAATCCATTGACACAGTATATAAACGGAAAAAGGAAATGATTTATGTGAGAACTGCGGAAATTATTTTTGTAGTGCTGAGGATCAAAGAGTTGAAAAATTGAAATCTCAAATCTCGAAAGCATAAAGAAGAAAGCAAAATTCAAAAGCGGAAAAGTCCCGATCTGGGAATTGCCGAATTGATGTTCGAACACTTCCGTGGGCTCAGAAGATCAACCGATGGTTTTTCTTACGACAACGGAGGGTGCGGTTAATCTCTCAACATAATAATGTGCTCAATTCCGTCTTCGAGGTAAACATCGCTTTGAGTAACGAAGCCGAAAGCACCATAAAAAGATTTCAGATAAAGTTGGGCCCCTATACGTATGGGCTGCAGTCCGTGTTCTTGTTCTATCAGCATGATGCATTGGGTCACTAGCTCTTTACCAAGCCCTGAGCCACGATTGAGGGGTGAAGTGGCGACGCGGCCGATTGATATTTCCGGATAAGAAATTCCCGGACGAACTATCCGCGCATATGCAGCGAGATGAGCGCCCTGCCAGCCCATCAGGTGAACGGATGAGAAATCTTTGTCGTCGGGGTCGAGATAGGGGCAGTTTTGTTCCACTACAAAGACCTCGGCTCGCAGGCGGAGTATCTTGTAGAGTTCTGTTGGAGTCAGTTCGGTAAGCGGTTTGGCTATCCAGTTGATCATGGAGAGGAAATTAACGATACAAAAGTAAAGAGATGCTTTTTCTCAGAACATTCGCTCATCCATTCTTCTGGTAATACTCTGAAGCAAATTCTCAAAACCCTTATTATCTCTGTAAAAATCTGAAGCATTTTTTATTAAAACAGGATCTTTTATCTTTTGAATCCATCCGTCAAAAATGTTGGAAGCGGATTTGATTTCGCCTTCTTGTTTAAGAATACTTGCCACCAGCAATCCTCCAAAATCCATTCGCCTGTTCGACGGGCTCCTCAATGCCTGAAGGTTGATGTTAGCGTTAGAAGTATCACCAACTGCTGTATAACATTGCCATTTCATCCAATGTTCAAAACGATCATCAACCTGGCCCGGATAAGGTTTGCCTGCTCCAAGGCTCAATGGCCAGATGCCGGTTTCTTCGATCTTTCTGAGCGCTTTTTTGAATTCCCTTTTTGTTATGAGCTGATTGGCGAGCATTAGCTTGGTCTGGCGGTAAAGGTTATGTGCGTAACTGGCATTTTCGTACGGGAGAACAACGATTTTTTCCAACGCCTTTTCTGCTTCGGAGTATCTCTGACTTCTCATCAATGCCCGTATGTAAACTATCCCGGTCATATAGTTAGCAGGATGTTGTTTATAAAACTTGTTCACCAGACCCAGCGCTTCTCTGCTTCTTCCGCATTGCAGGTAGAATTCGGCAAGCAGGTTGCGGTATCGCCATTGCTGAGGCTCCAGGGTTACAGCCTTCTTTAAAAAAGATTCTCTTGTTGCAGAATCCTTTGCCAGTGCGGCACGGACTGCATAAAAAGGTGCAAATGGTGGGTCGCTGATGCTGTCGAGCATGGCGAGCGCTGCCGACTCCCGATTTCTAAATTGATAGATCAGGGCCAGGAACCAGGCGGGTTTAAAATCCCTCGTTTTTGACCTTGCCCAATTCATCACGTCGACTGTCTCTTGCCGGTAGGGAAACACCAGGGCAGCATCGTCTGCGTTCGCTGAATCCATTAGGGTCCGGGCGTCATTGGTGTCCTTGGCAAGGAAGGCGCGCCAGTAAAGGATCTCCGCGTTCTGCGGTCCGATGGCAAGCAGAGCGCTGGCTTCCGCGTCACATCCGACATTGTAATACCAGATACCAAGGTCAAGGAGGGTTTGTGCAGGCATCTCATTGGTGATGAATTTCAGGAAGGCCTGCCTGTTTTCATTCCTGGGGTTAGCCCGGTATTTTTCGAAGCGGAGAAAATGATTCAGCGGATCAATTCTTTCAATCTTTTCTTTTATCGGTGTTATATCTCCGTTAGTACACCTGGTTGCGACATATTGCAGTTGCAGTGCGGTCAGGTTTTGCACGTTGGTCAGCAGGCTTTTATCAGCATAATCCAAAGCGGATCGATACTGTTTGTTCTTTAGATAAATTTCAGCGAGTTGGGTGAGGGCCGCAGAAGCAAAGGACGGCGACATGCTGGCTATTTCAAATCCATCCATCGCGTCGTTTGATCGTTTGAGCCGGAGCGCCGACAATCCATAATAATAATTCGCTGCCGGGTTATAGGCATCGATGGCCAATGCGGTACCCGCAGTCTGAAATGCGGAATCATAATTCATGCTTCGGTATTGCAGGAAGGCTGCCTGGTTAAGGGCTGGCAGGAAGTAGGGATCCCGGGCAACACTTTCTCTGATCATGGTCTTTGCCCGTGCATAATTTCGCCCCCTGGCTGCCTCCCTGGCCTGGAGGAAGAGGCCGTACGCCGAACCATGATCGAATTGAGCTGGCGACTCCAGCGGCCTCTCCAATCGGATACTATCCGGATTTACGAAAAAAGCGTCATCCCTGAGGAGAATCTTCGCCGGATCGCCGCTTATTTTCAAAGAAACGGTTTCGCTGAATACTTCCAGGGGCTGAAGCCGAATCAGGTGCGAGTACAATAACTCGCCGGTGCTGGTGTAGATTTTCAAACTGTCGGATATTTCGGCAACGGAAGAGACTGCAACAAACAGGCTGTCGCCAGCCCGCCGGCAGTTGATCACACCGCTGAGTCCGGCATGTACCACTCCTTTAGTACTGGCGAAGGGATACCAGTATTCTGTCCAGCCATCGGTCTGAAATGGAGAGAAAGAAATGTGTTTGAATGGCGTCAGGCTACTTTCGGGCACATTCTGGTTGAAGAGCCTGCCGCTCTGGATTTCCGCATACTGGCCATCACTGTCCGTCAGAAGTTTTTCCCAGATCTTTCCTTCATCGGATAGCGCCCAGACAAATATCTTCTTACCTGGTTTGTCATGCCGGTTGGCCAGGTGAATCATGCCATTGTCGGTATGGCTTCGGTAGATGCCAAAATAATCGCTGTGTGAACCCAGCACATGGTAGGACTTGGCTCCTTCAAAGTCGTTTTCTGCATAATGAGAAAGGTTCCTACCCAGCGAATCGAATGGCCAGCTTCCCTTTTCGCCCTCATGGCCGATATATGCATTACCAGGGTACACAAATTCCAGGTCGGGACTGACTTTCACGGCGGCGTTCATCCAGTGATAATAAGGCTGTTCGGTGGACGTGCCGTTATGCCAAAAAGAAGTGGTAGTGAACCAGGCCTTGTCGTTCCGTAGTCGGATATCCACCTCCCAGCGGGTGCCGGTGAGCAAGTCGAGGGTGCCGATAATACAGCTCACGCTACTGTCTTTGTTCGTCCGGGTAAGGTAATCCACCGGTGTTGCGCAGTTTGGGGTATGGCCGATGATGCCGAAATTGGCTTCGATGCCCCCGCTGGTCCAGGGACCGCGCATGGCAATGTCGCGGAATTTGACCACAGAGTTTTGATACAGGAAGTCGGTGCCGTTCTTTTTATCAATTGCCGACCAGATCTTGCCACCAATCTCGGGCAGGATGGTTAGCTTGATGAAGTCATTCTCGAGTTCGACCACCTTCCATTTTCTTTGTGAAGGGATAGTCGTGAAGCCGTCGAAGCGGTAGTAAGGATAGATGGAAGCAAATGCAGGGATGGGGTCCGGATCCGAAAATCCGTACGTGGTGTAGGTTTTCAGGTATTCTTTGACGGTGGCTGCACCCGGCGGTTTGGGTGCGAACGAGGACAGGAGAACAGACAGGGCAATGATCAGGAAGATCGGCCGACCGGGAAGATGTTGATTGCTGTGCACTGGATTTGTTTTACTGGAGGAATGCTGACGGGATGATCATCCGCCGGATCACGAAGATATTGATGTGCCTTTAGTGGCCGGTGTTTTTCGTGAAAATCCAAAGCCAGCGGGCACAAAAAAAATCCTCCCGAAAGAGAGGATTTTTAGCCAAAGAGATATGTATTAAAGTTTAATAATCCCTGTTGTAGCCGCCACCGCCGCCGCCTCTGTTGAAGCCACCTTTCTTGTAGCCACCGCCGCCGCCGCCGTTTCCACCGCCGCCGCCGAAGCTTCTTTTCTTAAAGCCGCCACCGCCTGCACCGCCGTTCTGTGGTTTTGGTTGAGCTTCATTGACGATGATCTTGCGACCTAGAACTTCTGAATCGTACAGGCTGCTCAGTGCATTCTGTGCTTCAGTGTCATCGGGCATTTCCACGAATCCGAAGCCCTTGCTGCGGCCGCTTACTTTGTCCTTGACAATTTTAGCAGATGTGACTGAACCATACTGTTCAAATAAAGTTCTGAGATCCTCATCCGTCATTTGCCAGGAAAGGTTTCCTACGTAAATGTTCATTGTAACTTTAATTTATTTTTTGTTCTGAAATCCGATTATGCCAGTAGTTACTACAATGAACTGAGGAAACCGGGATATTGGTAAGACACTACAGAACAAGAGAACTAACTACAGTAATCAATAATGAAGGTAAGGAATTATTCTATTTACAAAATAAAATTTCTCCCGTCAATTAAGGTGTTTTACTCGCCTACGACCTCGAAGTCCACCTCTGTGGAATTACCGTTTCCAAAGTCGATATTAGCCTTGTAAGAACCCAATTCTTTCACTTCTGACTGTATCGTAATTTTCTTGCGATCGATCTCATAACCCTTTTCCTCCCTGATGGCCCTGCTGATCTGAAGTGGGGTGACACTGCCGAAGATCTTTCCGCTTGTTCCCGTTTTCGCACCGATCTTCAGGGGCGATTCCCTGAGTTTTCCGATTACTATGTTCAGGTCGGCGAGCATTTTGTCCTCTTTCTTGCGCACCTGCTTCATTTTCTCATCGAGCTGCTTGAGATTGGAAGGGTTGGCTTCCAATGCCCACTTCTGTGGAATAAGGAAATTGCGGGCATATCCGTTACGCACCTTTACTACTTCATTCGCAGCACCAAGGTTGTCAACATCCTGTATTAATATTATGTCCATGGTGGATTACTTTAAAAGGTCAGTAACGTAAGGAAGCAATGCCATCTGTCTGGCCTTCTTCACCGCCTGGGAAACCTTGCGCTGGTATTTCAGCGAGTTTCCGGTGATACGGCGGGGAAGGAGCTTACCCTGTTCGTTTAAAAATTTTTTCAGGAACTCGGCATCTTTGTAGTCGATATACCTAATGCCCATTTTCTTAAAGCGGCAGTATTTCTTCCTGGGCTTGTCGGCCTTGATCGCGGTCAGATACTTTATCTCGTTTGCTTTTGCCATGTTTATGCTTCCGCTTTTTCAGGTCCTGAATGTACACCACTTCTCCTTTTTGCATTGTACTCGACGGCGTATTTATCGAGTGCAGTGAACATGTGACGCATGACATTGTCGTCACGAAGAAGCTGGATCTTCAGCTTCTCATTGAAGTCGGATGGCGCAATGTATTCCACTACCCAGTAAAGACCGGTGGTCTTCTTGGCTATTGGATACGCCAGTGATTTCAGTCCCCAAGGCTTCTCATTTAAAATCTGACCACCCGCGTCAGTGACGAGAGCGGCGAATTTTTTCTGACTGGCTTTATAGTCGTCATCAGAGAGCACAGGGGTAAAAATCACCATCAATTCGTAGTTCTGCATTACCCTGTTTTTTTGCCCGTTACAGGCAGGTTTGTTAAATAAATTTTATAAATGGGCAGCAAAGGTAAGGGTTTCGCTGGAAAAAAGGCGGCGGGGCCCGGTCCAATATCGGGCATGACAATTTTTCCTGTATTCCCGGTATTGAGCCATGTGGCACTTTCTTTGAAAGCCCTGATTAAACAAATTTCCACCATGCAAAAAGGCGCCATACGGGTACAAACCGAGAACATCTTCCCAATTATCAAAAAATTCCTTTACAGCGACCACGAGATCTTTCTTAGGGAACTGATAAGCAATGCAGTAGATGCCACCCAGAAACTCAAAACCCTGTCTTCCATCGGAGATGCCAAGGGTGAGATCGGTGATCTCAGCATCGAAATCCGCCTCGACAAGGAAAATAAAACCATTACCATTGCTGACAGAGGCGTGGGGATGACCGGCGAAGAAGTGGACAAATACATCAACCAGGTTGCTTTTTCAGGAGCGGAAGAGTTTCTGAATAAATATAAGGGCCAGTCTGAAACGAATATCATCGGCCATTTCGGGCTGGGGTTCTATTCTTCTTTCATGGTCAGTGAGCGGGTCGATATCGTCACCAGGAGCTACCGCGAAGATGCCCAGGCCGTTCGCTGGGAATGTGATGGCAGCCCCGAGTATGAACTCACAGACGCCGACAAAGCCGAAAGAGGAACCGAGATCATACTTCATATCAATGAGGAAAGCCAGGAATTTCTCGAAGAGTCCAGGATAAAAACCATTCTGGAGAAATTCTGTAAGTTCCTTCCCGTGCCGGTGAAGTTCCAGGATCAGCAGATCAATATCACAAATCCTGCCTGGACCAGGAAGCCTTCCGAACTATCGGCACAGGACTATCAGGATTTCTACAAGCAACTCTATCCCTATGGTGAAGCACCTTTGTTCTGGATCCACCTCAACGTAGATTATCCATTTAATCTGACGGGCATCCTCTATTTCCCGAAGATCAAACAGAGCTACGAGATCCAGAAAGACAAGATTCAACTATACAGTAACCAGGTATTCGTTACCGACGAAGTGAAGGACATAGTTCCTGAATTCCTGATGCTTTTGCATGGTGTGCTGGACAGCCCGGACATTCCTTTGAACGTCAGCCGCAGCTACCTGCAGGGCGATCCTAATGTAAAAAAGATCAACAGCCACATCACCAAAAAGGTAGCCGATAAACTCGAAGAGATATTCAACAAGGAACGTAAGGATTTTGAGGACAAGTGGGAAAGCCTGGGCTTGTTCGTGAAATATGGAATGATGACTGACGACAAGTTCCTGGAGAAGGCCAACAAGTTTCACATCATGGAAGACGTTGATGGTGGCAAGTTTTATACGCTTGACGAATACCGCACTTCAACCGAACTGATCCAGAAGAATAAGGAAGGCAAGCTGGTGATCCTGTATTCCACCAATCCTGTGCAGCAGGACGCCTACATTCGCGCCGCACAGCAGAAAGGATTCAAAGTTGTTAAACTCGAAACAATGGTGGATGCGGCTTTCATCAATCATATGGAGATGAAGTGGGAGAACGTGCATTTTACCAGGGTCGACGCGGACATCGCCGACAATCTGATCGACAAGTCGGACGCTGTGGAAAGTCTGCTTGGGCAAGAGGAACAGGAAAAACTAAAGCAGTTGTTCAGCTATCCCACGGGGCAGGTGAATGTGACCGTGGAAGTCAAGGGCCTGAGTACCGAAGCTCCTCCCGTTGTGGCCACACGGCCGGAGTTCATGCGTCGCATGAAGGACATGTCTGCGATGAATGGCGCGATGGGCAGTTTTTATGCGAGCATGCCCGACGAGGTCAATCTCACTGTGAATGGCAACCATCCCATCTATCAGCAAATATTAAAAGAATCAGACGAAGGCAAACAGGAGAAAATGGTCCGCAACCTGGGGGATCTTGCTTTATTGTCGCAGGGTTTACTAAAGGGTAACGACCTAACTGTATTCATTAACCGGAGTGTTGAGCTAATGCAGAAACTGGAAGGCAAGATTATTCTTGAGGCATAGGAAATCAAAAATTAAAAATTAAAAATGCTATTTGTAGGCAGCTAAACGAGATGCCTTTAGCCAATGGGATTTTTCAGCATAAGTTTATTTTGATATTGCGAAAAGATACGGCTGAAAGGAAAAGAAATAAAGACTTAAAGGAAGCATTTCTCCTATAGCATTTTTCATTTTTCATTTTTGATTTTGAAAAGTCCACAACTTTCATCTGCAGTGTCTTCTGGCCGTTCCATTCATTTTCTTCAAGGTTGAAGACGATATCTACCGGTTCGCCGCCGAGAAGCAGCGATGATTTTTCCGCCATGTTAAATCCGATGCCATTGATTGTGGTTTGATCGTCTCTAACGGAGAAGCGCAAGTGCTGATCTTTAATTATTCTGGAATTGCCTGTATCACGAAGACCTTTGATGAGTAACAATGGTTTTTGGTTGTCGGGTCCGAAGGGCTCCATCTGGGAAAGTATTTTGTAAAAAACGGGGGTGAGATCCTGAAGTGAGAGTTCGGCATCGATGCTCAGTATGGGAGCCAGTGAAGAAGGAAGTATGCTACCGCTTACCACTTCCTCAAATTTTTCCCGGAAAGCAACAACTTTGTCGGGCGACATCGTCATACCCGCAGCAAAGAAATGACCACCATAGCCGAGAAGCAGTTCACGGCATTCGTGGATGGCTTCATACACATTAAATCCCGCCACACTTCGTGCGGATCCCGCTACCAGTTCTCCTGAACGGGTCAGCACAATAGTTGGACGGTAAAAATGTTCGATCAGCCTAGACGCCACTATCCCCACCACACCCTTGTGCCAGTGCTCCTGGTAAAGCACGGTGGTTCTGCTGTTCATCAGTTTCACGTCGTCCCTGATCAGTTGCAGGGCTTCCATTGTTATAGAAGCATCCGCTTCCTTGCGATCCGAGTTGTCTGCATGCAGGAGTTGGGCATAAGACAGCGCTCCCTGGTAATCACCCGCAGTGAACATCAACACTGCCTTGGTGGCGTCATCCATTCTGCCCGCAGCATTGATCCTGGGGGCAATTAGAAAGACCAGGTCGCTGATGTTGAATTCGTTCTTTTTTACTCCGCTCAATTGCCGCAAGGCTCTTATACCGTAATTGGGATCTGCATTTGCTTTTTGCAAACCATAGAATGCCAGCACCCGGTTTTCGCCCTGCAGTGACACTATATCGGCAGCGATCGCAATCGCCACGAGATCGAGATAACGATGTGCTTTTTCATCGGGCAATGACAATCGCTTAGCCAGTGCCGTTATTAGTTTGAATCCTACGCCGCAGCCACAGAGCTCCTTGAAGGGGTATTCGCAACCGGGTTGTTTGGGATTAAGGATAGCAAATGCTTCAGGAAGTTGTGCATCGGGGATGTGGTGATCACAGACGATGAACGCAATGGCTAAAGATCGGGCATATGCGATGAGCTCGCAGGATTTGATGCCGCAGTCCAGAGCAATGATCAGGGAATATCCGTGATCACGGGCAAAGTCGATCCCCGCTTTAGAAACGCCGTAACCTTCACGATAGCGGTGCGGAATATAGAATGATACCGTATCCGGAAGCGCCAGCTCTTTGAGAAATGAATACATACATGCCACCGCGCTGGTTCCGTCAACATCATAGTCGCCATAAACAAGGATCTTTTCGCCGATGGCCATCGCCCCTATGATCCGGGCAACTGCTTTTTCCATGTCCTTCATCAGCCAGGGGTCATGCAATGAACTGAGAGCTGGCCTGAAGAAGTCATAAGACTGCTGATAGGTTTCGATACCGCGTTGAACCAGCAGACCGCAGAGGGTAGGATGGATCCTGAGCGTTTGGTGCAGTGTATTTATTTTTTCCGGATCAGCCCGGTTTATATTCCAGATCTTTTCAGTCATAAATGTGCCGGCCTAATGGTTTCTGTCGGTGGTATAACGGACCAGCTGTTCGAGCGCCTGTCTCACTTCGTCATTGGAGAAGGTATTGAGTATGTCGAGTGCCTCATCGCGGTAAGTTTCCATCTTCCTTTTTGTGTAGTCGATCCCGCCTTCACTGATCACCACGTTGATCACCTGCTTCACTTTTACCTTGTCGCGATTGTGATTCCTGATCACGTCAATCAACTCCCTTCGAACGGGGCGGCTTACTTTATTTAGTGTGTAGATCAACGGTAGCGTGATCTTTTTTTCTTTGATGTCGTTGCCGGTTGGTTTGCCGATATCGTCAGAACCATAATCGAAAAGGTCGTCTTTTATCTGAAAGGCCATGCCTGTCTTTTCACCAAAAATGCGCATTTTTTCCGCGGTCTCTTCGTTGCGTGATGTAGAGTAGGCTCCGGCCGCGCAGGAAGAGGCCAGCAGGGAGGCCGTTTTATTGCGAATGATCTCGAAGTAGACGTCCTCACTAAGGTTGAGGGTCCGCGACTTTTCAATCTGCAGCAGTTCCCCTTCACTCATGAGGCGCACGGCCTGGGAGAGGAGTTGGAGGATGCGGAAATCGTCGTGATCCAGGGACAGGAGCAGGCCCTTAGCCAGCAGGTAATCCCCAACAAGCACAGAAACCTTGGTTTTCCAGAGGGCATAGGTAGAGAAGAAATTTCTTCTTTCGAGTGACTCATCTACAACATCATCGTGCACCAGGGTGGCGGTGTGGAGCAATTCTACCAGGGATGCTGCCCTGTAGGTGGAGGCATTGATCTGGCCCGATAACCTGGCCGAAAGCAGCACGAACATGGGCCTTAGCTGCTTGCCTTTCCTGTTGACAATAAATCGCATAATGCGGTCAAGCAGCGGAACCTGGCTTTTTACGGCCGCTTTGAATTCTTTTTCAAAAACGATCAGTTCATCATGCAGTATTGTCTCAGCTAGGTTCATCCCTTGTAGATCATTAATCAAAAGCGGCTCAAATTACTACAATGCGCCTGATTCCAAATGCAAGGTTAAATTTCGTAAGACCCGAGGTTTTCGATTGATTGACTTTTAGTTATACGTGTTTGGGGAGTAAAAAAATTTGCTAATTAACTTTCAATTAATACTTTTGTGCCAGGTTAAGGTAAAAGTTAACTCCACTTAAATTCTTAATATTCATATCAAAACACCATTATGGCAACTAAAAAGTTCGTATTGTTTGCCGGCTTGTTATGCCTGGTTGGGTCCAGTGCCTACAGCCAGCAACCGATGGAGGGAACCTACAACGTTCAGGACTCTTCAGTAATTCCTTCCAAAAGATTACCGCAGCACACTGAATTCATGGCGAACAATTACGCCTTCCCCGCCAAGCCCCGCAACCAATGGGAAGTTGGCCTTAAGGTGGGTGCATTTGGTGTGTCCGGAGATGTTCGCTCTAATTATCCTGGTATTGGCGTTGGCCTTCATGCCAGGAAGGCGCTTGGTTATGTAGTGTCCCTAAGGGGTGAATTTGGATGGGGACAGGCCAAGGGGTATTCTTACGTGCCCAGCTTGTCTTATATCAATAATCCCGCCTGGGCATCATACAAGAACGCACTTGGTGTTCCAGAAACAGGAGTATTCTACAATTATAAAACACAGATACTGGACTTCAGTCTGCAGACTGTGCTGAATATCGGAAACATCCGGTTTCATAAAGGCCAAACCAAACTCAACTTGTATGGGTTTGCCGGTCTTGGTGGCATGATCTACAACCCGAAGATCGATGCGCACAATGGAACTGCGAACTATGACTTTTCTACGCTTTCCCAAAATCCCACCTATTCCGATCGTCGCGAACTTAAGAAAGCGGTAAAAAACCTGCTCGACGGTGACTTTGAGTCGGCTCCGGAACAGGATAACCTGAGAGGTAAACTCTTCGGTACCCAATTCCGCCCATTATTCACCTTTGGTGTGGGACTGCAGTACAAACTCAATAAGAAATTCAGCCTGGCTCTGGAAGACAGGATCGGCGTCCCCCTGTATACCGACCTCCTGGATGGTCATCAGTGGCAGAGCAACAGTGTCCTGAACCCGGCCCAAACAAGGGGTAACGATACATACAACTTCCTGTCACTTGGCATCAACATGGCCTTCGGTGGCAAAGCGGTTGAGCCACTCTGGTGGATCAATCCCCTGGACTATGCTTACAACGAGATCAACAAGCCAAGTCATATGAAGCTGCCCAAGCCCGTGCTTGACGACGCTGATGGTGATGGCGTTACTGACCAGTTCGACAACGAACCAAACACACCCGCAGGCGCTCCTGTTGACGCACACGGTGTGAGCCGCGATACAGATGGTGATGGTGTTCCTGATTCGAAAGACAAGGAGCTGATCACGCCAACACAGTGCCAGCCAGTTGATGCTGATGGCGTGGGCAAATGCCCTCCACCCGATTGCTGCAAGGTTATCGACTCCCTGATGCAATACGGAATCCGTGGCCGTTGCAACATCGGTGACCTGCCAAGCATCACTTTCAAGGGTAAGACTGTTTCGCTGAGCAAGGATGCAAGAGCCCTGCTTACCGGCATCGCTTCCAAGATCCGTGATAATTCCGAATGTAAGATTGCGGTAATCGGCTACTGCTCTTCAACCAAGTCTGAACAGCAGCTTAGCTGGGACAGAGTGAATACGGTTATCAACTATCTCGTTGAAAAAGAAGGCATTAGCGACGACAGGCTGATCTTCAAATACGGCGAAGAAGGTGGTGATTGTAATACCGTTGATCTTAGGGATGGTACGCAGGACGACGGACCCACAACAGTTCCGGCTCCGCATCCAAATCTGAGGAGAAGAAGATAATTTAACAAGCTCATCATACAAAAAGTCCCCGCTTTGCGGGGATTTTTTGTTTTTAACCATTATTTTCGCAGACTGTATGAGAATACTCGCCTTTGTGCTCCTGGTGTCACTAACCGCATCCTGTTCAAAATTTGCAAAAGTTCAGAAAAGCAACGATTATGAGTACAAGCTGAAAATGGCTGATCAGTACTATGAGAAGAAGAAATTCAACTTCGCTCAGCAGCTGTACCAGGAGTTATTTCCCATATTCAAGGGGGATCCCAAGTTTGAGGACCTGTTTTACAAATACGCCTATTGTTCCTACAACCTGAAAGACTGGTTGCAGGCCGAAAGCCTGTTCAAACAATTCACGGAGGTTTTCCCTACCAGTTCCAGGGCAGAGGAGATGGAGTTCATGCGCTCTTATACTTATTTCCGGCAGTCGCCCAAGATGGAACTGGATCAAACCAACACATTGAAAACAATAGGGTTAATGCAAACCTTTATCAACACTCATCCGGGTTCGAAAAAGAATGCCGAAGCCGGTAAGATCATCGATGATCTTAGGGCAAAACTGGAAGGCAAGGAGTACAAAAGTGCGGAATTGTACTACAACCTGGGGCATTACCGGGCCGCGGCCATTGCTTTTGCCAGTCTGCTGAATAACTACCCGGACACTAAAAAAGGGGATGAGTATAAGATGCAGGTCATAAAGTCGTACTATCTTTACGCGCAGAATAGTTACGAGGAGAAAAAGCTTGCCCGTTACGAGCAGGTGGTTACCGAGGTGGAGGATTTCACAGACCGTTATCCCGAAAGCGAGTTGCTAAAGGACGCCGAACGCTACGCCAGTCTATCACAAAATTCTATCAAACAATTACAAAATGAGCAGGTTAAGACGACAAATCAGCGCTAATACCGCGAACGTAGCAGAAACCAAAGATCTGAACGTGATCAAGAGCAAGACCGGTAACGTGTATGAGTCGATCGCGATCATTGCCAAAAGAGCAAACCAGATCAACATCTCCCTGAAAGAGGAATTGCACAGCAAGCTCGAAGAGTTTGCGAGCCATACCGACAGTCTGGAGGAAATCCATGAGAACAAGGAACAGATTGAGATCTCCAGGGCATATGAAAGAATGCCTAACCCTGCCCTGTTAGCTACACAAGAGTTCCTGGAAGACAAGATCTATCACAGGAAGAACGAGGATGATCTGTTCAGTTAAATGAAGAGTTTAAATTATTGAATGATTTGAAGCGGCAGACTACTGACTGTCGCTTCTTTGTTATAGGGTATCACCTCATAAAGCCCTAAATTTAAAGTCATGTTCAAGGGAAAGAAGATTCTTCTCGCCGTCACCGGAAGCATTGCCGCATATAAGTCTGCTTCGCTCGTTCGCCTGCTGATTAAGGGGGGAGCCGAAGTGAAAGTACTGATGACCGCTTCTGCCCAGGATTTCATTACGCCGCTTACCCTGTCCACTGTGTCTAAAAACCCGGTCATCACTGGATTGTTTTCCGAAGGCACCTGGTCAAACCATGTGATGCTCGGGCGGTGGGCCGACCTGATGCTAGTTGCCCCCCTGAGCTGTAATACCCTGGCAAAAATGGCCAATGGCTTCTGCGACAATATGTTGCTGGCCACTTATCTCTCAGCCACCTGTCCCGTTGCTGTGGCTCCTGCGATGGATGAAGACATGTGGCACCACAAGACTACCAAAGACAACCTGGAACGGCTGGAGCTGGCTGGTGTTCGCATCATCCCTTCGGAATATGGCGAATTAGCCAGCGGATTGACTGGTGAGGGACGGATGGCCGAACCGGAGACCATTATCAAGCTGATCGGCGAAAAAATTTTTTCGACACGGGATCTTGAAGGAAAGCGCGTGCTAATCACCGCAGGCCCTACGTTTGAACCCATCGACCCCGTTCGGTTTATAGGAAATCACTCTTCCGGCAAAATGGGCATAGCCATCAGCGAGGAGATGGCCAGCAGGGGAGCGGAGGTGGAACTGGTACTTGGCCCTTCGTCGGAAAAGGTCACCAACCAGGCAATCCAGGTACGGAATGTGAAAACGGCCGGGGAGATGTATGATGCCTGTTTAAAGGCATTTGCAACGGCCGACATCGCGGTGATGTCTGCGGCTGTTGCCGACTACACCCCTGCGGTTAAGCAGGAAACAAAGATCAAAAAAACGCTGGACTCCATGTCCATTGAACTCACCAAAACCGAGGACATTCTTAAGGCACTCGGCCAGAATAAACACAACGGACAACTGCTTGTGGGGTTCTCACTGGAAACGGACAATGAAAAAGCCAATGCACAGGGTAAGCTCATAAGCAAGAATGCCGATCTCATTGTCCTGAATTCACTGCGGGACGAGGGCGCCGGATTTGGGGTGGACACCAACAAGATCACCATATTCGAAAAAAATGGCAATGAGATATCTTATGATCGCAAGCCCAAGCAACAAGTTGCCCGCGATATCGTTGACAGAATAGTAAATATGATGCATGCCTGATAAGCTCCTGATATCATTATTATTCATACTGGGTTGTTGCCTGACAGTCCGCGGGCAGGAACTGCAGGCGCGGGTTTCCATCAATGCCAGCCAGGTAGGCTCATCTGTTGACAAAAAAGTTTTTCAGACCCTGCAGACCGCTCTTGTTTCTTTTCTGAACAACAGGAAATGGACCGATGACGAATTTCAGCAATCCGAAAAGATCAATTGCAATTTCCTGATCACCGTCACTAAGGGAGAAAACAATATATATTCTTCCACGATGACCGTACAGGCCGCCAGGCCGGTGTTCAATTCAAATTATTCGACCCCGCTGATCAATTTCCAGGATGAGATGATCACTTTTAAATATGTAGAATTTCAGCCGCTGGAGTTCAACGAGAACCGGGTAGCAGGCAGTGACGGCCTGGCTTCAAACCTAACGGCTTCGATGGCATTTTACGCCTATGTAATCCTCGGTCTCGACTACAATTCGTTTGCACTCAAGGGCGGACAGCGCTGGTTTCAAAAGGCGCAAAACATCGTCAACAATGCGCCGGATGGCCGGGAGATTTCCGGCTGGAGGGCTTTTGACGGTCAGCGCAACAGGTACTGGCTAATGGAGAACCTGACCGACAGCAAGTATTCGGTTATGCACGATGCGATGTTCAATTATTACCGCAAGGGCATGGACTTTATGTATGAGAACGAACCTGAAGCGAGGAAAGCCGTATTGAATAGCATAACCCAACTGACCACGTTGAATAATGACCAGCCCAACTCGATGATCATTCCCTTTTTCTTCCAGGGGAAGTCAACGGAGATCTCCAGGATCTTCAAGAAGGCGCCTCCGGATGAAAAGCAACGCGTACAGGAGATGATGATGCGACTGGACATTTCGAATGCGAATCTATACAAACAGGAGTTGAAATGAAGTGGGCCTGGCTGATCCTTCTAATGTTTTTCACGGCATGTACCAACAACAATAAGATCCCTGGCGGAATAATTCCGACGCGCAAGATGGAGAATATTTTGTGGGACATGATCAGGGCGGACCGGTTTGCCAATCAGTTCCTGGTGCACGATTCGGTGAACAGGAAGCGAAAAACATTCGAGTTGTATGAGAATGTTTTTCATATTCATCATATCAGCCGCGACGAATTTTTGAAAAGCTACAAGTTTTATCTCGGGCGACCCGACATCACGAAAGTAATGTTCGATTCTATTTCTGTCAGGGCAGAAAGGCGGAGGTCGGACGTGTACCGGATACCATCAAAGGATTCACTCACCAGGGAACATGATTCCACGATGAGCGCGATGAAGGCGAGAATGAGACGCGATGCCATCAAGCGGGGAGATTCATTGTTGCACAGTCCGAAAACTCCGAACCGGGTCCGCGATTCCATCAGGAGGTCCCGTGATACACTTCACCAAAGGCCAAATAATCCTCTACCCAGCCACCTCGATTCCCTGCGCCGCAGGCAATACAAGCCTTCACCAGGCCGTCTCGATTCACTTCGCGGTGCGGGTTTGAGGAAGGCCGACAGTAGCAAGGCTGCAAATCAAAAATCAAAAATTAAAACATAAACGAGTTATAGTCCTGGGTCACCTGCGTCAGACTGCGGTACCTGAGGAGCCAATACCCGGAGTGGAACTGGAATAAAAAAGGGACAGTGAATATGATTCATTGTCCCTTCACGATAATAGTTTATTGTGATCTATGCCGGCAAAGCGCTCAACACATCATTCATGTTTCGGACGGCATCGGCGCTTTTTTTGAAGAGTTCAATTTCTTCCGCATTAAGTTTAAAATCGAGTATTTTCTCCCAGCCATTTTTTCCAAGAATCACGGGCACGCCCAGGCAGATATCCTTCTGACCATATTCACCCTCGAGGGATACGCAGCAGCTGAAAAGTTTCTTTTCATCGCGGACGATCGCTTCCACCATGGCTGCACCCGCTGCACCTGGGGCATACCAGGCGGAGGTGCCGATCAGTTTCGTAAGTGTTGCGCCACCGACCATTGTATCGGCGACAATTTGTTTTTGCTGGTCGGCGCTGAGGAATTCAGAGACAGGTGCACTGTTCCAGGTCGCGTGGCGAATCAGCGGAATCATGGTTGTGTCGCCATGGCCTCCTATCACCAGGGCGTTCAGGTCCGCGGGGCTGGCGCCGAGGTGCTGGCTGAGCTGGAATCGAAAGCGTGCGCTGTCCAGGGCACCGCCCATTCCTATGATCTTGTGCTTATCCAACCCTGTGGATTTCAGGGCCAGGTAGGTCATCGTATCCATCGGGTTACTTACCACTATTATAATGGTGTTGGGGGAATGTTTGAGGATGTTTTCTGCCACACCTTTGACGATGCCAGCATTCACACCAATTAACTCTTCGCGGGTCATTCCCGGTTTGCGGGGCAGGCCGGAAGTGATAACCACAACATCGCTGCCCGCAGTTTTTGAATAGTCGCTCGTAGATCCGGTGATTTTTGTGTCGAAGCCCAGCAAGGCGGCGGTCTGCATCATGTCCTGTGCCTTACCTTCGGCCACTCCTTCTTTGATATCAAGCAGAACCAGTTCGCTGATCAATTCCTTACGCGCGATATTGTCGGCACAGGTTGCGCCAACGGCACCCGCGCCCACTACAGTAACTTTCATCTGAAATGATGTTTAGAATGAATGAAATATTTATGGCCCGCGAAGTTAGGTTATTTCGCTTCGTCCATAATACCATTCTTCACTGCATACATGACCAGTCCAGCCATTGATTTGGCGCCAGTTTTTGTTTTCAGTTTATCGCGGATAGCCTCCACGGTACGTGGACTGATCTCGACAATATCGGCAATTTCCTTAGTAGTTTTTTCTTCGCACATCAGCCGAAGTACGCGCAGTTCTTTCTCGGAAAGATCCGCTTCCGGGATGCCGAATGAATCGGTCCTTTTGGTGCGCAGGCCAGTCAGGAGTGCCTTATTGGTTAGTTCATTGAAGAAAAATTCGTTTTCGTGGCAGGTCTTTATCGCTTCATAGATCGTCTCCGAGTCGGAATTCTTGGTGAGATAGCTGTTGGCGCCAATCTCCATGAGTTTCGATATCATCGAGTGGTCGTTGTGCATCGATAAGATGATTACTTTGGCGTCGGGCCTGATTTTACGAATTTCGGGAAGGGTTTGAATGCCATCCATTATCGGCATCTGAATATCCAGCAGGATAACATCAGGCTCGATATGTTTCAGCAAATTAAGGAGTTGCATGCCATTATCCGCCTCGGCTATCAGTTCCACGTCCTTCTTGATCGAGAGTGCTGTTCTTACGCCTGCTCGGAAGAGCGCATGGTCGTCGGCGATTGCTACTTTGATAGTTTTTCCTGTTTCCTGGTACTTCATCGGGGTTTTTCTTTTAAGACTGAATAGTATAAGACCCCACAAGATGGTATATTTTCATGATACTTACTATAGGAAAACTACTATGGCAAATGAATAGGGAAACTACGGCATAAGGGATTCCTCACAGGATTGAAACCCGTTATTCGAGCCATCTGCTAGTATTATAACTATGGGAATTACGCTGACGCGTGTAAATTCCGAACGGGAATAATCAGGTGATACTGCTCTTGTCCACACAGTTATCCACAACTATATTTGACATATTAGTTGATTGACCGGAAGTTATTAACATCCAATGTCCTAAACCGTCCAGAAGAAATTGTCCGTCCAATGAAACCCCGTTTTGTTAAGGCTCGAAGTCAATCAACTTATTCTGATCCGTATCCTGATAGAACTATAGCTCTGATTTAAAACAATTATCCTCCGAAAGCCCAATTCAAAAATCCAGTATCGTGCGATCCAATCCCTATTGATGAACCAGACCCGGTAAAGACCTGTGTGTCACTTAATTAACCTGCTTCCAGCCTTTTGGCCGCTGAAGCAGGTTTTTTGTTGCCATCCATAGCTCCAGGCACCGATCATTTTTACTATCGAGAGGTTAACGTCCTTGTCTTTTTATTTTGCGAGGCCCCTGGATAAGTGTAAATTCCATTAGGCGGTGGGCCGATCCATTTCCTGCAATTTTCCTTTATGACCGTTGTTGAATTTACGGGCCTCGATGACCTCGACAAGTTGACTGTTATTATGCGGAACGGTCATCTGATCGCCCAGGATGCGGAGGAGAATTCAAGGGTGTTTTTTTACCGGGTGGAGGGGTTTTATGTGTCGGCCACCTACAGCCTGCCAAATGACAAGCTCACCGGAATTTGTTGTTTCCAGGAGGATAACCAGGAACAACTCCATGTCCATAACAAACTGACTGCCATCCATCCTGCCGAAAGGAACTATTCCACTCCTGATGCCTGAGAAGGCCGCTTTCTTCCATTATTCTATTCGAGTTTTTTCGTCGGTTGTCCCGACCTGGAGGTGAACACGCTTCAGGTTCGACTCTTATGAGAACTCTCGCAAAGCATTTAGTTTCTGCAACTTAATACATGTCCGTTTTTTTCTCACCAGAATACCGCGAGAATACGTAGCGGCAGACTGAATGGGTTGAATAATTTAGGATAACGTTCAAAGCGCGAATCATGATAGAGTATTTTGCAAAAAATTATTATACAGTCCCAATCCAAATAATGCTGAATTTAATATTCATCGTTGCTTCAGTAATGAATTTTAGAAAGCTTACTTCATTAAAAATCCTCCTTCCCTACGCCATATTATCGTTACTACAGTCTATCATCGGAGTATACCTCAACTCTTATGTTCCGTACAGTTTGAAAGTTGAAAAAATTTTAGAGAGCACTATTAACATTTTTATGTTAATGGAATTCATTTTATTTTATGCCTACATTATTTCCATATTCAAAAACAGACAAAAAGTAAGACGTGCTTTAATTGTTGTTTTAACTATTTATTCAATCTCAATTTTTCTGAATTGGTATTTCACCGATTCATTTAGACAAGCCCCTTCGTCCTTTACCATTATTGAATCATATTTGATTATCGTTGCATGTTTATTCTATTATTTAGATCTTTTTTACAACTCCATTCCAATTCCACTTGGTTACAATCCTCAATTCTGGACTATAACGGGGATGCTTTTATTATTTGCATTCCTTACTCCGTTGACTTTACAACTTGATAATATATATAAAAACTTTTTTCCGATCTATAATACGTTGTACTCTTTGAATTTTGTTGGATACAGTCTTCTTTTCATTTTTTTAATTATATCTCTACGATGCCAAATCAAGATCATGACTTGATAATTTTTGTACTAAGTACAATAGCACTCATCCTTCTTTTACTGGGAGTTATCGTTACTATATTATACTTCTATCAATTAAAACAATCAGCTTATCAGCAAGAGCTGAAGGAAATTAACATGAACTACGACAAGAGTCTGCTGCATACCCAATTGGAAATACAGGAACAAACATTTCAGGCGGTCTCCAAAGAAATTCATGACAACATCTCATTAGGGCTCACCCTGTCGAAACTGCATTTAAATACCCTACATACTCCCGACCAGGCGGAATTTGAGGAAAAAATTGAAGTCTCAGTTGGCCTGATTTCCGATGCAATTGAAAACCTGAGAAATATTTCGAGAAGCCTGAATTCCGACATCATTAAAAACAATGGTCTCTTAAAAGCGATAGAAGACGAGATCGAACTTTTGAATTCTGCGGGCGTCTTCAAAGTTAAATTCGAAGTAGCCGGAACACCCGCTTATCTCGAAAATCAAAAAGAGCTTGTTCTGTTCCGGATTGTTCAGGAGGCAATCAATAACATCATAAAGCATTCAAAAGCGGAAAACATTAAACTGGGCATCCAGTACAGTGATTGCATTATGCACATGATCATCAGGGATGATGGGATCGGATTTACGGGAAATGATATCAACTGGGACAATGATTTCAAAAATTCCGCAGGACTTCGAAACATCCGCCACCGAGTTCAGGTGTTGAATGGCAAATTTGAAATCACCAGTTCCAATGGCCAGGGAACCACACTGGAAATTCATGTCCCACTATCGGTTGAACCCATTAAAACTTAATAATTGATGGAAACAGAAGTTAAGAATTGCCGCATCGCGTTGGTAGATGATCACATGCTCCTGCGCACGGCCCTCGCAAACCTGATCAATGGCTTTGACGGGTGCAAGGTAATTGTAGAAGCAGGAAACGGCGCAGAACTCATTCAGCAGATCGAGGCAAATATGAAACCCGATCTGATCTTGCTGGATCTGAACATGCCCGAGCTTGATGGCTTTGAAACGGCAAGATGGATACAGCAAAACGCTCCGGATGCACATGTGCTAATGTTGACCATGTACGATACGGAACTAACAATGATCAGACTACTTCAGGTTGGCGTGAAAGGGTTCCTCAAAAAGGACATTCATCCTTCAGAACTGAAATTCGCCATAAAAACAGTTATGCAGTATGGCTATTACTACACCAACAATACTACAGGCAAACTGGTAAACCTCTTCCGTAAAAGTCAGGAGCAGTCTTCACTGCTCCGAACCATGCTGAATGATACTGAGATCCGGTTTCTCCGGCTCGCTTGCACGGAAATGACCTACAAGGAGATCGCAGTTCAGATGAACCTTAACCCCCGGGCAGTTGATAATCTGAGGGATAACCTTTTTGAGAAGCTGGACGTAAAGAGCAGAGTGGGGCTGGCTATGTATGCCATCAGGCATGGGATACAAACTTTCTAGTCGATAAATTTATTCCGCATCCCATACATGATCAGCCCTGCGATGGTTTTAGCCCCCACCTTGGTTTTCATGTTCTGACGAATGGTCTCCACGGTCCTGGGGCTGAGAAACACTTCCTTGGAAATCTCCTCCGTAGTTTTGTCCTCTGCGAGTAAACGCAGAATCCTGATTTCCTTTTCAGAAAATTTTACCGGGTTAGGATAGAACTGTCTTACCTGCCGTTTGGTTTGCAATTTGGACAATACAGCTTTATTCACCAGGTCGTTGAAGTAAAAATCGTCATTCATGCAGCCGAGGATGGCCTGATATATCTCTTCAGGATCAGAAGTCTTGGTCAGATAGGCATTTGCACCCATCTCCATCATTTTGGTGATCATCTCCTGATCGTCATACATCGTCAGGACGATGATCTTCACATCATCATACTCCTTGCGAAGCAGGCCGATCGCATTAACGCCATCTACTTCAGGCATGCGAATATCCATCAGCAGCACATCAGGTTTTTTCAGCTGCATTTTGTGCATCAGATCCTTTCCATCTTCAGCCTCCCACAAAATCCTCAAATATTCCTTGTCCTTAAGTGCCATCCTGATGCCATCCCGGAAGATTTTATGATCGTCCGCCAGAGAAACCTTAATTACCAGTTCTGCGCTCATAAGGATGTGATTAAGAATATTGGGTTAAAAGGCTACTAATGTATATGAGTTTTAAAATGGCTTTTGAATTGATATGCAACGTTCAGTTTCAGGTAATTAAGGTATAATAAAGAATATTCAGTTGCAATACTCACGAAAGTCCCGGATCGTTCTTCGCTGCTCAAATTTCAACTCCTGCCGGCCTTCCTCCATTTTTGGGTATCATCCGATGTTTTTTTATACTCCCCAGTGGTCGGCTTCAAACCTGACCCACAGCTTTTCTCACCTCCTAACTTATTGCTTATAAACGAATTTTACATAAGAGTAAACACTTATGCACTTTTAATTGCTCTCTGTGAATAAGTTTCGGAAGCAGGAATTTTGCACCCTTGGGGTTGTGGATTAGCTATGGTAAAAATACTGTAAGCTTCTAGTGCTTTTTCTCTATTTGCCCCGCAATAATTACTCGTAACATCCCCTGGAAGCCTTATCTGTTCTGATGTCCGGGCAAATTAATCTTTTTAGAATTTTAAAAACCTCTTGGCCATGATTTTTTTTTAGAGGTGTTTTAACCCTGAAACTAAGATTTCACCACCACAAAAACTCACTTATTATGAACAACATTCAGACCCTCCAGAAACCTGTATCCGCTATTGGCGAAGAAATAGGTCTCGAACTCGGCAACCAAATGGTAAACGATTATCAGACAATGAACGCAAATGATGTTCATTTCTACGAAATCGGAAGAAACATCATCGATCAGATTCTCGCTCAGCCAGGTTGCGCTGGAATGAGACTGTACAATGCCTACAACGAAATGGGAGAAAAAACTCTTGTTTACGTTGGATTGAACAGCGAAGGAAAAGCCCTGACTTCTATTTCAACCGTAAGCCCAGAAGGAACCCTGGCATCGGAAAAAGGAATCGTTGCTGATCGTATCAAAACCGGAAACATCAGAACCTCAGATTCTGATGATTGGAATTTGACTAACGATTAAGCAGCGGTAATATTCTGTTAGTAGCCGTTGTTGATTATATTTGAAAGGCCAAACCCCTTAAAATCGACGAGCTACTAAGAAATATAGCCTACTTATCAGATTTTCTACCTTTACTCGTATTCGCAGTTTTCTACAAAAGAAATACTTCAATATGGGTAAAGGTTCTTTGTTTATATATAATTTTTTCATTAACTGTTGATTCAAGCTTGCTTTTAATTCAAAGCAAAAAAGCTAACGAGATCATTATCAATATATTAAGTGCTTTCACAATAATTGAGTACTCCTTCTTTGCAACTGTCCTTTATCTCATCATTGAGAAGAAAACTTTCCGACTAATTATTGCACTAACTGGTGCCTGTTTTCTAATAATGTCCCTTATCATTTTCTTGGCGGGCAGCGAAAAGAATTTTGACTCGGTATCGACTGCAATCGAAGGGATTCTGATCATTATTTATTGCATTTTTTATTTATTTGAACAATTAAATAAGCCGCAGGTAATGTTTATTTATCAAGATGAAAATTTCTGGATTATTTCAGGTTTTATCTTATATCTCTCTGCAACACTATTTTTATTCATACTTGCCAATAGTGTCCCGCAAGACACTAGAGATAAAATATGGAAAATCAATCATTTTGCCACGATACTCAAAAATATCTTCTTTGCAATAGCGTTCTCAATAAAGAGAAATGAAAATACGATTTCCGATTACGAACAGCCATTTGATGGATTAATTGAAAATAAATCAACACATAAATAGAACTTCAGGGCTCCCATGATCTTTCTCCAGGCTGCCCGTGCCGGCAGTGAAATATCGATGATGTTGTTCTTTGGAACAATTGGCATGCTGGTGCTGGCCATCGGCATGATCGTTTTCATCATATTTCACCAGCGGAAGGTCATCCGCTATCAAATGCGCCTGCAAAAACTGGAATATGAGCAGCAAAAGACCCTGCTGAACGCCTCCATTCGCTTCCAGGAAGAGGAAAGACAACGAATCGCAGCAGATCTCCACGACGACGCCGGACCCCTCCTTGCCACCGCCAGGCTCTATCTGAACGAAAACCTGGTCAACCTCGACAAGGCCTCCCAGCTGCAAAGTATCTACAACGCCAAGCAAATTATAGACGATACCATCCAGCTTATCCGCAATATCTCTCACAGCCTGATGCCACCCACCCTCAAAAACTTTGGACTGGAATCAGCGGTCAACGACCTTTTCCAGAAAATCAGCGGCTCCGGCAGCCTTAACGCCAGCTGCCGTTTCCACGACTACCGCGAACGCCTACAGGCCGACCAGGAGCTTATCATCTTCCGCGTAATCCAGGAACTAATCAATAACATTCTCAAACACAGCAATTCCAGCTTTATCCACCTTACCCAGAACCTGAGCGGTGACAAACTCTATATCCGCATGCATCACGATGGGAAGGGGCTCACACAGGCCGACTTCGAAAAACTGAATAAGAGCAGCGGCGGGCTTGGACTGAAAAACATCCAGAGCCGGCTAAAGCTCCTGCAGGGACGAATATTTTTCGAAAAAGACCTGTCGCAAACATATTTCAAAGTGACGATCGAAGTGCCAAAGATCAGCGCGATGACGGTAAAGGATGAACGGATAGTGACCTATTGACGCAAATCAGTAGGAGAATAATCGTGATTTAAATGTTATTTTTACTCGCCAATATTATTCACCTATGGGCCCCATCAAAGTTGCAATTGCAGACGATCATAAAATTTTCCGGAAGGGGGTAATATTGTCGCTCAGACCCTATACAAATATCAAATTTGTATTGGAAGCTGAAAATGGTCAGGAACTGCTCGACAACCTCCCCACACTCGCCGAACCACCCGATGTCATACTCATGGACCTCAGAATGCCCCTCAAAGACGGCATCGAAACCACCAAAGTAGTCGCCAAACAGTACCCCCAGATCCATATAATTGCCCTTACCATGTATGAAGACGAAAGATTCGTCAGCCATATGATGGAAATCGGGGCCAATGGATACCTGCTCAAAAGCGCCGACCCGGCAGAAATCAAGAAAGCGATCATGGAAGTGATGTCGAAAGGCTACTATCTGAACAATTTTGTTAACAGAATACTGCTGAAAAAGTCCCATGCCCGGCAGAAAATTGCCCCTACCATCACTAGTGAAATTACGTTAAGCGACCGCGAGCGCGATGTAGTGAAATATATCTGCATGGAGTTCACCGCCCATGAAATCGCCCAGAAACTGGAGGTAAGTCCACGCACAGTGGAAGCAATCAAAGACCGGCTCATGGAAAGATTCGGAGCAAAAAACACCGCGGGTCTTGTTTTTTTTGCAGTCAGGAATAACCTGATCGATTAATCCCCTTCCAGATTTCACCTCCGGCCTCGGTTGATTTTCAGGAATAACATGTGGACTCATCCACCACTGATCCGCACCCTTTATGCGTTTAGAAAAACGGCAACAACATCCAGTAAACCGATTTGCCTGGTTCGCAAAAATGGCATGCATTTCGTTGTTGAACCATTGTCAGAACGACCTTTTAAAATCATTAAGCCACTATATCTTGAAATTTGTACTTACCGCCTCCTTTCTCTGCCTGCTCCTTTTGGGTTGTAAAAAAGCAAGTCCCCTTACCGAAATATCCTCCACCCCAATAGCACAGGTTTACGACAATGCATTCACCGTCGTTTCCCAGGTAGAGGTTACGCCTGCCCAGCTGGCTTCCATGAATCAGAAGAATACCAACTATGCATATTGGTATGAGATCATGAAAGACAAAACCGAAGGGGTAAACAGTGATGCCGAGATGAAAAAGCTGAAGGCTCAGGGTTACAAGATCAACCTCACTATAGGGAACTCACTGTTCAATAACTGGTCTGGCATACAAACCGAATTCAGCAAATATAAGGTCATCAACCGGGCCTTTGGTGGTGCTGCAGCCGAACATATGATGTACTACCTCGAGGATCTGGGAGTACAATATGCCGACAACCTCTTCCTGTATTTCGGGGAAAATGAATTTCTCCCCAACTTTCGCAAGGACCTGGTTGACGACAATATCATCCGGGCCATCGATTATTGGAAAGAAAAGTATCCAAAATTGAAAGTGGTCTGTGTACTGATGCAGGTTTGTCCTTCCTTGTGGGTTGACTCCGGATTCCGGCTCAACTTCGCCGAAGCGGGAAATAAACAAATTGAGGGCCTGCTCAACAGCAAACTCAGGGAATTTGCTGCGACCCATCGCTCAAGCGTAAAGATCGCAGACATGAACCGCGCGATGAAGAACCGTGGGAACCCGCCGACCCCCAAGACAGAATGTTTCGTTACGCAAACCATCAATGGCAAAACCCAGCAGGTACACATGAACGCAGCGGGCTATAAGATATGGCGAGATGTGCTAACTCCCTTTATGATCCGCTAAATAGCGGATACTCAGTTCAACAAATACTACAGTACCATTTGCTTTACAGAGTCCGACACGGTCAGCCTGCCCATGGTCTTCTGTTTGATCTCCTCAATGCTTACTCCCGGCGCGTATTCCAGCAACAGAAATCCGCCCTCAGGCATGATGTCGAGCACAGCCAATTCGGTAACTACCCGTTTCACACAATGGACTCCCGTTAAAGGCAGTGTACATTCATTTAATATTTTTGATTCGCCTTTTGGATTGGTGTGCATCATCGCAACAATGATATTCTTTGCGCTCGCAACAAGGTCCATCGCTCCACCCATGCCCTTAACCATTTTCCCGGGAATCTTCCAGTTAGCAATGTCCCCGTTTTCAGAGACTTCCATCGCGCCCAACACAGTAAGGTCAACCTTCCCGGCCCTGATCATGCCAAAACTTTCTGCACTGTCGAAAAATGAACCACCAGGCAACACGGTTACTGTTTCCTTACCCGCATTTATAAGGTCGGCGTCCAATTCCGCTTCAGTGGGATAGGGTCCCATGCCCAGCATGCCGTTCTCGGACTGAATCATGATCGACAATCCCTTAGGAATATAATTGGCCACCAGCGTAGGGATACCGATACCAAGGTTCACATACATGCCGTCTTCAAGGTCCCTGGCGATTCGTTTCGCAATACCGAATTTATCCAATGGCATGATCACCGGTTTTTATGGTTCTTTTTTCAATCTTTTTCTTATAATCCTTTCCCTGGAAAATGCGATGCACATAAATGCCCGGAACATGAACCTGGTCGGGATCCAGTTCTCCCGGCTCAACAAGCTCTTCCACTTCAGCAATCGTAATTTTACCGGCTCTCGCCATAGATGTTGAAAAGTTGCGGGTAGTTTTCCGGAAAACCAGGTTGCCATAACGGTCACCCTTCCACGCCTTCACAATGGCATAGTCGGCGTATAGCGCCAGTTCCATCAGGTGCATTTTGCCATTGAATTCGCGCGTCTCTTTCCCTTCCTGTATTTCCGTGCCATACCCTGCCGGAGTATAAAACGCGGGTATACCCATGCCCGCCATCTGTATCCTCGTAGCCAGCGTGCCCTGGGGTATCAGGTCTACTTCAAGTTCACCGCTCAGCAATTGTCTTTCAAACTCGGCATTCTCACCCACATAGGAACTCATCATCTTCCTGATCTGCCGGGTGTTCAATAACAACCCCAGACCAAAATCATCTACGCCCGCATTGTTGCTGATGCAGGTCAGTTCTTTCACACCAAGATCGATCAATGCCGAAATGCAATTTTCCGGGATACCGCACAAACCGAAACCGCCAAGCATGATAACGGAGCCATCCTGTACGCCGGCAACTGCCGCGGCCCCGTCTTTAAAGAGTTTATTCATATGACAGGGAAGTTAAAAGTTAAAAATCAAAAATTAAAAACATAAAAGACCGAACGAAATATAGGGTGCCATCCTGGGGCTGCGATAGCCCGATTGTCCATCGATCTCTCTTGCCGCGATCTGTAATATCTAACAAGTCGCGAACATCATGCATAAGTTTTCTAACTTCAATAATCACGGGATTTGTTATATCAAACAGTTCCCGGCAAATAACTAAACATGTCCATCAACAACGAAGCCGAATTGAACGGAATGAAAAAGGTGGGTGAGGCAGTCGCCATCACTCTGAAAGAGATGAGAGACCATGCTCAACCAGGAATGACCACCAGGCAACTCGACGACTTTGGTGGCAGTATCCTAAATGAGCTCGGAGCCAGATCCGCACCACGTCTTACCTATAACTTTCCTGGTTGGACCTGCATTAGTGTCAACAACGAAATTGCCCATGGCGTTCCGTCCGAGCGCAAAATTTTACAGGAGGGCGACCTCGTCAACATTGACGTCTCCGCAGAGCTCAATGATTTCTGGGCCGACAATGGGGGTTCGTTTGTCCTGGGGACCGACCATCATCAACATCAAAAGCTGGTCGACAGATCGAAAGAAATTCTACGTAAGGCGATCAGCGAGATCAAAGGGGGCGTCCGCATTGCCGACATCGGGTACCTGATCGACATGGAGGCCAGGTCATCGGGGTTTAAAGTGATAAAAAACCTCGGCGGGCATGGGGTTGGCCGAAGCCTTCACGAAGCGCCGGACAATATCCTGAATTATAAAGATCGATACGACAGAAGGAGATTCAAAAAAAACAGCGTTGTTGCTATAGAAACTTTCATCTCCACCATCTCCATCACTAGCTGTTGAAACTGCCGATGCCTGGACGCTTGTCGGGAACAAGGGTGGCTTTGTTGTACAGCACGAGCACAGTATTGTAATTACAGACAGCCATCCGGTTGTACTGACGGAAATGAACGAGATATGGAGATAGCAAAGGAGCGATCCCTTTTACCTGCCTAAGCGATAATTGATTCTTTGAACGATGTAGCCGATATCCTGGAGCTCCATGCATTTAAAATGTCCGAGCGGACATTTTTTATTTCCATACTTGCTGCATGGCTGGCAGGCCAAACCTGGCACCAGGATGTTTTCATATGGCGACTCTGAAACCTTATTCAGATATATCGATCCATAATATGGTTCCACATCCAGCCTTGGCGAAGTGCTCCCCCAGATGGCCAGCGTGGGCTTCCTGAAAGCTGAAGCGATGTACTGCAGGCCCGTGTCATTAGAGATCACCAGCTTGGCCCTGCGCACCAGGTCGGCCGATTCGTTAAGACTGAATTTTCCGCACGCATTGTAAATCTTTGGCTTGTTGGTCGCTGTGACCAGCTCCCCATGCATCCTGTCTTCCTTGCCTCCCAATAGAATGATGGGATGATTGACGGCCGTACAAAGTGCAATAAGCTTGTGGACGGGTAATTTCTTGGTGTGATAGGATGCGCCGATGACGATGGCGATGTAACCGGCCAGGTGGGAAGTAGGAATGTCCGACTCGCGCACCACGTCCTTGTCCGGAATAAAATAATCCAGTCCGCCACCATCATCCTTCACGCCAAATGGTGCCACCGTATCAAGGCTTCTAAGGGTGATGTGTCTGCCGGGCATCCGGTCGATATGCAGTCGTGTGAGCAGGAATTTTTTGAAGTTGAGTTTGTCAATTGTATGCGACGTCTTTCCCAGGGCCTTCTTCACCTGGTTGGAGCGGAAATTATTATGCAGGTCGATCACATAATCATAGTCTTGCTGTTTGAGTTCTTCAATGACCGCATGAATATCCCTGTCGAAATAAAAAAAACGGTCCACATAAGGATTGCCTTCGGTGACTGCTTTAAAACTGGTTCGCGTAAGAAAATGAACCTCCGAAGTGGCGACCTGCTTTTTGAGACACCTCAGCACCGGGGATGCGAGCACTATGTCGCCGATGGAGGAAAAGCGAATCACCAGGAACTTCATTTTTCTACATAGTTTAAGTCTTTGTGAAAAGTTTCGGTTGTAAAGTACACTGCCATCAATCCCAGCGAGATCGCCAGAATGCCGGTGACTACTCCGCTGCGGATGATGTTCCAGGCAAGTTTGTCCTGGAAGAAATCCTTGAACAGGATATTCAGCAGAGGCAGCGAGCCTCTTACCATATTAGGAATGGTGGTAGCAGCCGTGGCTCTCAGGTTGGTGCCGAATTGTTCTGCGCCCATGGTAACGAAGATCGCCCAGAATCCGGTGCTGAACCCAAGGGCAGTACAGATCACATACATCGTGCCATCCCCATTGTTAAGTGGGCTGAAGAATAAGATCACGGATAAAATCGTCAGGCCGTAAAAGATGTAGAGCGCCTTGCGCCTGCTTTTGAAATACTGACTCACAAAACCAATGGCGATATCGCCGAGTGCTATGCCGGCATAGGCATACATGATAGACCTCCCACTGTCCACTGCAGATCCTTCATAAAAGCTCCTGGCAAAACGATTACTGTAATTCACCAGGATGCCAATGATGTACCATGTGGGTAATCCTATAAGTATTGCAAGAAGATATTTTCGGAATCGTTCTCCGTTCTGAAAGAACATCAGGAAATTGCCACGCTGCACACCTTCCTGTCTTTTAAGATCTTTGAACATGCCACTCTCTGCAACGCTTACCCGAAGAAGCAGCAGCAGGATACCAAGCACTCCGCCAATCTGGTAGCAAAGCCGCCAGTCTTTGCCGGTGAATGCGAAAGTGAAGTAGGCGAACACAGCGCCAAAGAGCCCAATCCCCGCTACCAGGGAGGTGCCGACGCCTCTTTTGTTTTTGGGAAGCAGTTCGCTCACCAGGGTGATGCCCGCACCGAGTTCTCCCGCCAGGCCGAGCCCCGCGGCAAACCTTGCCCAGGCATATTCATTGATGGTTGTAACATAGGCCGTAAGAAAATTGGCCAGTGAGTAAAGCACGATGGAACCAAACAACACACTCAGCCTTCCTTTCTTATCACCCATCATGCCCCAGGCAATTCCGCCCAGTAGCAGTCCCACCATTTGCCAGTTGATGATCTGGGTGCTGGCCGCCAACATGCCTGAATCGGTTACGCCGAGTGCGCGCAGGCTGGGTTCGCGCACAATAGTGAAGAGCAGCAAATCATATATGTCAACAAAATAACCCAAGGCGGCAACGATAACGGGAACCGAAATAATCCCGTAACTCTTATTCGTCATTATTCAGAAGAATTAAGCGGTTCAGCTGGATCTTTCTTTTTACCGAAAAATATTTTTATCAGCACCGGCCCTGTGGTGACAACAACGATAACCAGCACGATGATCTCAAGGTGTTCTTTCAGGTCGTAATTGAACTGTTCCATGAACAGTCTTTGGAGGTAATGACCACCAGCCAGCATGGATGTCGTCCACGCAATGCAGCCCACGATGTTGTAAAATCCGAATTTCTTCTTTTCCATGTTCACGATACCCGCGACAATGGGAGCAAAAGTTCGGATCACTGGCAGGAACCTCGCGAATACAACAGCGCCACCGCCGTGCTTGTCATAAAATTCTTTGGCCTGATAAAGATAGTGTTGCTTGAACAGGAACCTGTCTTTCCAGGTGAACATCGCCGGGCCGATCCTTCGCCCGAACCAATAACCGAGCGTGTTCCCAAGAATGCCGGCCACGGACGTAAGCACGATGATCATCAGCAGGTTCAGGAAGTCGTTGCCCGTGTCATAGAAAGAAGCAGCCAAAGGGGTGCTGAAGATGCCTGAAACGAAGAGGAGGGAGTCACCCGGCAGGAAGAAGCCCGCAAACAGGCCGGTTTCAGCGAAGATGATGAAGAGCACAAGCCACAAACCCCCATTGTCTATATAAAACTGTGGTTGTAATAATTGGGTCCAATTAAAAGCGTCGAGTAGAAACATATTTGATTACTTGGATACTGTAAAGTTTGGTATTTCTTCCTGATTTTCTAAAGCGTTTTCCCATTTGCTCACGACGACAGTTGCTACGCTGTTGCCGATGACATTGGTTGCACTCCTGCCCATATCGAGCAGCGGGTCGATGCCGAGCAGGAGGGCCAGTCCGGCCTCGGGAATTTTGAAAGTAGAAAGGGTACCTGCGATCACCACCAGAGAAGCCCTCGGGACCCCCGCAATGCCCTTACTGGTGAGCATCAACACCAGAAGCATAGTCAGCTGGGTGCCGATGGGAAGATCTATATTGTACGATTGGGCGATGAAAAGGGAGGCGAAGGTCATGTACATCATGCTGCCATCGAGGTTGAAAGAATAGCCCAGTGGAAGCACGAAGCTTACGATCTTGTCCTTGCACCCAAACCGTTCCAGCTCGAGCAAGGTCTTGGGGAAGGCCGCTTCGCTGCTGGAGGTGGTAAAGGCAAGGAGTATGGGTTCGCGCAGTCTCCTGATCAGCTTGAAGATCCTCGACCGCACAACGAACCAACCGGCGGTGATCAGCAACGCCCAGAGCAGCAGGAGACCTAAATAGAATTCTGAAATAAAGATGGAATAAGTTTTAAGGATGCTCAATCCTTGTTTGGCCACGATGGCAGTCATCGCTCCAAAGACGGCCAGCGGCGCCAGGTTCATTACATAGCCAGTGATCTTTAGAATAACATGCGCAATTGCGTCAAAGGCCTTGATGATCGCCTGTCCGGGTTCGCCGATCGCGGCGGTAGCCACGCCAAAGAACAGCGAGAAAACGACGATCTGCAGGATCTCGTTGCGCGCCATTGAGTCAACAACACTCGTGGGAAACACGTGATACAGGAATTCCCGGAAGCCGAGAGCAGATTTTCCAATTACTTCGGCGGCATGACTGTCGGGAACAGGCAAGTGCATCGCGATGCCGGGTTGAAATATATTTACCAGCAGCATACCCAATAACAGACTCATGAGTGATGCAGACAGAAACCAGAGTAGGGTCTTGCCGCCAATTCTTCCTACCGCTTTCATGTCGCCGAGTTTGGCCACACCAACCACCAGGGTAAAAAACACCAGAGGAGCGACGATCATTTTGATCAGCCGCAAAAAAACCTCGGGCAGTACGGTGAACGGATCAATGATTTTTTCAAGTTCTGATGAGCTGAAATTCTCATTTAAAATGAACCCGGTAATGATGCCGGCCGCCAGTGCCAAAACGATGTAAAGAGTAAGCCGGTTGCCCTTTTTCATGATACAGCCGATGATAATTGTGCAATATAATATATATCTTCCCTGCTCATTTTTTTATTTGCGCTCTTCTTCATCAACCAAACTTTACCATTAAGTATGAGTTTATTTATTAAGAAACCACTTGATCAATTAATGGCTGAGGCAGCAGATACGGAGAAGGGCCTCAAAAAAACACTCACTGCCACTTCCCTGGTTATGCTTGGAATTGGTGGCATCATCGGCGCCGGTTTATTTTCCATTACCGGACTTGCAGCGGCAACGAATGCCGGACCTGCCATCACCATCTCCTTCATCGTCGCCGCTCTTGGCTGTGCGTTTGCTGGTCTCTGTTATGCTGAGTTTGCGTCGATGATCCCTGTGGCGGGTAGTGCCTATACTTACTCGTATGCCACCATGGGGGAGTTTATCGCCTGGGTGATCGGATGGGATCTTGTACTAGAATACGCTGTGGGCGCAGCAACTGTCGCCATCAGCTGGAGCCGCTACCTGGTAAAATTTCTCGAAGGATTCAACATACATCTTTCACCCAATGTAACAGCGGGTCCCTTCGATGGAGGAATGATCAACTTTCCCGCAGTCTTCATCGTCGTGCTCCTGAGCCTCCTGTTGATCAAAGGCACCAGCGAGAGTGCCAAAGTGAATGCGGTGATCGTGGCCGTTAAGGTATCTGTGGTTCTCATCTTCATTTTCCTGGGATGGAAATATATCAACAACGACAATTACATTCCATACATTCCGCCTAATGAAGGCGAATTCGGACACTTCGGATTCAGCGGTATCATCCGCGCCGCTGCCATCGTCTTCTTTGCCTACATCGGTTTCGACGCCGTGTCGACAGCCGCGCAGGAAGCAAAGAACCCCAAGCGCGACATGCCCCTGGGTATACTCGGCTCTCTGCTGATCTGTACCATACTTTATATCCTCTTCGCGCATGTAATGACGGGCGTCACCAGTTATACGACTTTCGTCGGAAAGGACGGCATCGCACCAGTTGCCCTGGCCATAGAAAAAATGGGATCTCCCGATGCCGCCGGTGTTATCCATCCAGATTATCCCTGGCTCAATCGCGCCATCATTGTGGCCATCCTCGGCGGTTATGCTTCCGTGATCCTGGTGATGCTGCTGGGCCAGTCAAGGGTCTTTTTCTCAATGAGCAAGGACGGCCTGCTACCACCGGTATTCCACCAGGTACACCCGAAATTCAGGACACCGGCAAAGTCCAGTACCCTGTTCATGGTCTTCGTCAGCCTCTTCGCCGCCTTCGTTCCTGCGAGAGTAGTGGGAGAGATGACCAGTATCGGCACCCTATTCGCATTCATCCTGGTATGTATCGGCGTATGGATACTGAGAGTCAAGCATCCCGATGTGCCCCGCGCCTTCCGGACACCACTGGTGCCCCTGATCCCAATCCTTGGAATATTCACCTGCCTGTTCATGATGGTCTTCCTGCCGCTCGACACCTGGATCCGGTTGCTGGTATGGATGGTGATCGGCCTCGACGTATACATGTATTATGGTATCAACAAGAGCCATCTCTCGGACCACCTCCCCGAGACACATTCGAGATCCAAACGAATCGTTTCACTGACCGGGCTCGGCCTGCTGGTGGTGCTGATCGCCGTGGCCCTGGTCCATCATTCCAACGACAGCCAGGACGTGGGTCTTTATTATTTCACCCTTGTTTTTTCTCTTTTGCATATTCTTCTTTACTTGCAGGTCTTTTTTAAGAACAAGTCTGCCGTACAGAAATAAAATCGCTATGGGTCGCATATTTGAAGTAAGGAAAGCCACCATGTTCGCCCGCTGGGACAAGATGGCCAAACAGTTCTCGAGAATTGGAAAGGATATCGCCATCGCCGTCAAATCCGGAGGGCCCGACCCATCGATCAATCCCGGGCTCCGTCGCTGCATGCAAAATGCACGAAGCGTGAATATGCCAAAGGACCGGGTGGAAGCTGCTATCAAACGCGCCACTGGCAAAGAAATGCAGCATTTCGAAGAGTTGCTCTACGAGGGATATGCCCCCCATGGCGTAGCGATCATCGTTGAAACCGCCACCGATAACCCCACGCGCACCGTGGCCAACCTGCGCTCACATTTCAACAAGGGACATGGGTCCATTGGTAACAGTGGAAGCGTAAGTTTTCAATTCAAAAAAATGGGCGTGTTCAAACTGAAGCCCGAAGGAGTCAACATCGACGACCTCGAGCTTGAGCTGATCGATGCCGGCCTGGAAGAGATGGGTGAAGGCACGGGTGACAACGAAGAAACTGTCGTCGTAATGCGTTCTGCATTTGGTGATTTCGGCAACATGCAGAAAGCCCTGGAAGAAAAACACATCACGCCAATCAGTGCGGAAGTCGAATGGATACCAACTGTAACCGTGTCTTTGCCCGAAGAACACGCCCAGGAAGTGCTGAAACTGGTTGACAAACTTGAACAAGACGAAGACGTACAGAAGGTGTTTCACAACCTCCAGTAAAACTTATTCGCTCATCATCTCCAGGATCGCGTCAACGATCTCTTCAGTGTTGGGTTTGCTGAAATAATCACCGTCGCTGCCATAGCTGGGTCGGTGCGCCTGCGCAGTGATGGTCCTCGGGGATACATCAAGCCAGCGATAACCATCCTGTTTCTCCATTACCATATTGAACATGTATCCCGCGGCGCCGCCGGGTACGTCTTCGTCGACGAAGAGGATCCTGTTGGTCTTCTTCAGGGATTCCACAATGGAATGTTTGAGGTCGAAAGGAAGCAGGGTCTGCACATCTATGATCTCCCCGCTGATATTTTGTTTTTCCAAAACCCTGCAGGCTTCCTCTACGATGCGGAGCGTGGAACCGTAGGAAACTATAGTAATGTCCGAACCCTCGCGGATGATCTCGGGCTGACCGAGCGCAACACGGTAGTCTATTAAATTGGAAGGCAGTTTTTCTTTGAGGCGGTATCCATTCAATGATTCCACCATGATAGCCGGATCGTTTCCACCGAGTAACGTGTTGTATAGTCCTGCTGCCTGCACCATATTCCTGGGCACGCAGATGTGAAGGCCACGGAGGGAGTGGAGCATGAGTCCCATCGGCGAACCGCTGTGCCAGATTCCTTCGAGGCGATGGCCACGTGACCGGATGATAAAGGGACAACACTGACGGCCCTTCGTGCGCCAGCTCATACAGGCTGCATCGTCGCTCAGGGTCTGCAGCCCGTAAAGTATGTAATCGAGGTACTGGATCTCCGCGATCGGTCTGAGGCCGCGCATGGCCATGCCGATGGCCTGGCCCACGATGGTGATCTCGCGGATACCGGTGTCGAAGATCCTGTGACTACCGAATTTCTGCTGGAGGCCGGCAAAACCCTGGTTGACGTCACCGATCTTACCCACGTCTTCACCAAAAGCGATGACCGTCTGGTTGTGAGCAAAGAGTTCGTCGAAGTACTTATTGATGATCTCGTAACCATTCAGACTTAGTGCGTCCTGTGAATAGCGAAGCTCATTGGTTTTGACCAACAGCGGACTTTTCGGCGACTCATCATAAAGGTGAGTGGTATATAGCGCGTAGCCTTCTGTCTTTAGTTCCTGGTAATAGTCGCGGAGCTCTTCAGCGCCAACGGCATCACCTGCGGTGAGGATGGCCGTATGCAGGGCTTTGAGCACGTCGCGACGCGTGGGTTCGCGGTTGGGAGTCAGTGTCTTGATGGACTTGGCGATATCGCCGTTGATGTCTCTGCCCTGACTGATGAATTCATCCAGCATTGCCCCTGCCTTTTTGAGCTGGGGATTTATGCCCTCGACATATCTGGACCAGGCCGCCTGGCGACTTTTCTTCACATAGGCCTTGGCTGCGGACTCGATGTTGACGAGCTCCTCTTCGCTGGCCAGCGCATTGGCCAGTAACCACTCACGGAACTTCTTGTTGGAATCCCATTCCCGTTCCCATTCGAGGCGCTCGGGTGATTTATACCGTTCATGGCTACCCGAAGTAGAATGGCCCTGGGGTTGGGTCATCTCTTCTACGTGAAAGACGGCAGCCACGTGTGTTCTTCTCATCTCCCGGAGCGCCTGTTCAAATACCTCGCACATGCCTGCATAATCCCAGGCCTTTACTTTATAAATATGCACGCCATTGGTGCCTTCTTTTTTCTGCATACCCCTTATGGCCTCCGAGATGGAGCCCTTGGTGGTCTGAATTTCCTTCGGTACTGATATGCCATAGCCATCGTCCCAGACGAAGATCGCCAGGGGCACCTGCAATACCCCGGCTGCGTTGACCGTTTCCCAGAAGTGACCTTCGGAAGTCGAGGCGTCCCCAATGGTGCAGAAACAGATTTCGTTGCCATTGTCACTCAGGTGGGTGAGATTCTTGAGTTCCGGGTTGTGGCGGAACAATTTCGAGGCGAACGCGAGGCCCAGCGCCCGGGGCATCTGCGCGGCTGTGGGCGCCAGCGGGGCGGCAATTGTCTTGCGGTTGACCAGGTCCAGCCATTCTCCTTCCTTGTCCACAATGGGGGTGGAGAAATGGGCATTCATGTTCCTTCCCGAGCTGTGGGGCTCATGATTGGAATCGGGGTCGGCATACATCTGGGAGAAGAATTCTTCCATAGAAGCCTGCCTGGTGGCAAAACCGATGGTTTGGTCACGGTAATAACCCGAGAGGAGGTCGCCGGGCTGGAAGAACTTGGACGCAGCCACCTGTGCTACCTCTTTGCCATCGCCGAAAATGCCAAACTTGGCCTTGCCGGTAAGCACTTCCTTACGACCCAGCAGGCTGGCTTCCCGGCTTTCACAGCAAACCCTGTAATCCTGCAGCACTTCCTCGCGGAAAGTGTTGAAAGACAGTTTACCGGTTTCCGTTGAAGGGATGTTTTCAACCTTGTCCATGTCGCAAACCTAAGGAATTTTGACTATTGGCCTGTCCGTTAAAAAATGCTTTAAAATTAAAATTAATTGGCATGACGGACGTTTTAGAAGTAATTTTAAAGCATCAATCCCGGCACATGATTCAAAGGCTGATCTTTTCCCTTCTCATTACCCTTTTAGCCTTTGGTGGCTATGCCCAGAAAAAGGCAAAACCCGACACTGAAGTGCTGGAACTTAAAGAAACAAGTCATGATTTTGGCAGTATTCCGCAGGGACGTCCAGTGACTTATGACTTTATCATCAGGAATGCTGGCAAGAGTCCCTTGAAGCTTGAAAATGTGATGGCCTCCTGTGGCTGCACCAGTCCCGAATGGTCGGACGCACCAATCCAGCCCGGCGCGGCCTCCGTGGTGAAAGTGGGATTCAATGCTGCGGCCGAGGGTCGTTTTTCCAAGAACATTACCATCAATTACGATGGTTCACATACGAAGGTGTTGGTGATCACCGGGGAGGTTTTTTCAACCCCGACAACTTCAGCACCCGTTAATGCGTCTTTATCCGCTATCAAACAAATAAATCAATAGAAGTATGAAATCAATGTTCCTTGCTTTATCGGTATTGTTGCTCTCCGCGGGCGTCTTCGCGCAGGCGAAGAAAGCTGAAGACCTGATGAAGTTTTCTGAATCCGTTTACGATTTCGGCAAGATCAAACAGGGCGTTCCGGTTACCCACGACTTCAAGTTCACCAACACCAGCGACAAACCCCTGGTGGTGGAAAGTGCCGTAGCTTCCTGCGGTTGCACCACGCCTACCTGGCCCCAGGCTCCGGTAAGCAAAGGCAAAGATGACAAGATCACTGCCGGTTTCAATGCTGCTGCAGCGGGTACTTTCAGCAAGCAGATCACCATTAAGGTGGCTGGCGCGGAAGCACCTACCCAGATTACCATCAAAGGCGAAGTGCTGACTGCAGATGCTTACGCGAAATTTGCAGCAGCGAAGAAATAAACTAGTTTCACGCAAGGCCGCAAAGCCTGGCGGCCGCAAAGGCGCAAGAAAGAATTCGGATCTCTTTTCTTTGCGCTTTCTTGGCGTTTGCGTGAAATCACCTTAATGCTCGCCTTTGCGTGAAACCTCTTAAGATTTTCGTTCCTTTGCTTCATGCCACAAATAAGCAAGCGCGGGGAGCAGATGCCGGCCTCGCCGATACGCAAACTTGTTCCCTTTGCAGAAGCAGCAAAGGCCCGCGGCACAAAGGTCTATCACCTCAACATCGGGCAACCCGATATCGAAACGCCTAAAGCGATTCTCGATGCGGTCCGTCACTCCGACTTTAAAGTTCTGGAATACAGCCACAGCGCCGGTAACGAAAGTTACCGCCGTAAACTGGTGACCTACTACGCCCAAAATGGCATCACGGTGAATCACAACCAGATCATCGTCACCACCGGAGGTTCCGAAGCGATACTCTTTACCCTGCTGGGTTGCCTGGACGCCGGCGATGAGGTAATCATTCCTGAACCCTTTTATGCAAACTATTCCGGTTTTGCTACCGAGGCCGGCGTTTTGGTAAAAACCGTTACCTCTTATATCGACAGCGGTTTTGCACTGCCCTCACCCGACGATTTTGAAAAAGCCATTGGCCCCCGAACAAGGGCGATAATGATCTGCAACCCCAACAATCCTACCGGATATCTGTATTCGAAGGCTGAACTGGAACTGCTTAAAGACATAGTGCTCCGCCATAATCTCTTTCTTTTCTCCGACGAAGCCTATCGCGAATTCTGCTACCAGGGAACCCATTTCAGCGCGATGCAACTGGAAAACCTGGATGAGCATGTGGTATTGCTGGATACGATTTCCAAGAGATATAGTGCCTGCGGTGGCCGGCTCGGTGCGCTGGTCTCCAAAAACAAGGATATGGTTGCCGCAGCGATGAAATTCGCGCAGGCAAGACTAAGTCCGCCGACCTTTGCGCAGATACTCGCGGAAGCGGCGGTAGACCTTCCACACAACTATTTCGATGGCACAAGGCAAGAATACCAGGACCGGCGTGATCTGATGGTAAAAAGACTGAACGCCATGCCGGGTGTGTATTGTCCGAATCCAGGCGGCGCATTCTATGCTATTGCCCGCCTGCCCATTGATGATGCGGATCTGTTTTGCCAATGGTTGCTGGAGAAATTTACCCTTAACAATGAAACGGTAATGCTGGCTCCCGCTTCCGGGTTCTATGCAACACCCGGACTGGGAAAGAATGAGGTGCGGCTCGCCTATGTGCTGAATACCGAAAATATTTCGCGGGCCATGGACTGCCTTGAAAAGGCCCTGGTGGAATACAAGAAAACAGAAAACAAACAGAGGAACGTAGTATTTGAAAACTCCTCGAAGTGATGGCTGCTTCGCGCGAAGTCCCACGGCCAAAAAAAGTCGAAATGAGCATCTCGTTTTGGTCGCGGAAGATGGTGAGGCTCTCTGCTATAAAAAAAATCCACCGCGGAAAAGCAGTGGATTTTATTGTCCGGTACCGACAATGATGAAATAAGGCGGGAATTCAGGGTGCACCACATCTTCCTAATAAATCGGAAGATCTTTAACAACATAATTCACCCTTCTGGATTTGCCGGCTTGTTTTCCGTTCTTCTCTCTGTCATTCGCCTCGGACCTGTTCATAGCCGGTTCTTCCTTCTTTACTTCTCCTGCCTTTTCTTTGGGTGTTTTCTTTGTGGTTGACATAATGAATGGTATTTGGATTATGAGAATGCAAACTTGATTTCCAGGCCTATTGACGATCCGGTACTTTTTGCGTGGGAGCCTGTTAAGTGCAGACAGATCGCACCATCAATCGTTAGAGCCGTAGCTTCGTCTGTTATCTATGTAACTTGAGACGTTTATTATTCTTAAATATTTGTGCCATATTTTAGATAATTTTCAAATTCAGCAAAGGCGCGCTGTACAAGGATTAGAGAATATGTTAAATCGAACCGTTGAAGAAATGAAATTTATCTGTGGTAATAATTCAACAAAAGAACAAATTATACCTCGTGCCCGGTATTGTTAAGTTAAACTAAAACACGCTGTTTTCCCTATTTTTATTTCCCCATGATCAAGGCACCCACCGACCATAATTCAGGACAGCTTACCCGATCGCTTGGCCCTTTAATGTTGTGGGGACTCGGCGTCGGGTATGTGATCTCGGGCATGTACTTCGGATGGAACCTCGGCCTGGAAAAAGGCGGCACCGGCGGGCTCGCGCTGGCAACTCTCCTGATCATCATCATGTATGTGACGTTCACATTTTCATACACCGAACTCGCTTGTGCAATACCTAAAGCGGGAGGGGTCTTCGACTATGCTTCACGCGCATTGGGAAAGGACCTGGGATTCATAGCAGGAATGGCGCAGATCATCGAATTCGTCTTCGCACCGCCCGCAATTGCGGCCGCCATCGGTGCGTATTTTCATATATTTTTTCCTGCCATACCCGTAACCGGCATCGCCATCACAGCCTACCTGGTTTTCACCGCCCTGAACATATCGGGTATCAGGGCGGCTGCGGTCTTCGAACTCATTATTACCATATTCGCAGTTTTTGAATTACTCCTTTTCGCGGGCATTACTTTACCCCATTTCCAGATGAAGAACCTTGTCGCCAATCCACTACCTAATGGCTGGGTAGGTGTTTGGGCTTCGATCCCATTTGCCATCTGGTTTTTCCTCGGGCTGGAAGGGGTAGCCAATGTGGCTGAAGAAACTATAAATCCACAGAAGAATGTGCTCAGGGGTTTCGGGTCGGCGTTGGGAACGCTGATCATCCTTTGTATACTCACCTTCGTTTCGTCCGTTGGTGTCGCAGGTTGGGAGGCCATCGTTTACCCCATACCGGGAGAGCCCACCACTTCTGATTCACCGTTGCCCCTGGCCCTCGGAAAGATCACCGGCAATGAGGGATGGATGTATCACCTGCTGATAACCATCGGCCTCATGGGACTGGTCGCTTCTTTCCACGGCATCATCCTCGCGGCCGGAAGGGCCACCTTTGAATTCGGAAGGGTAGGCTTCATCCCAAAAATCCTCGGAAATGTCAATGCGAAATACAAGACACCTGCAAATGCACTGATGGCAAACATGGTGGCTGGTATCGTTGCCCTCCTGACTGGTAAAACCGGAGAGATTATCATCATGGCCTGCTTCGGGGCACTGTCCATCTATATTATCGCCACCATTGCGATACTTTCTCTCCGCAAAAAAGAGCCGGAGTTAGAGCGGCCCTTCAAAGTGCCCTTCTACCCCGCATTTCCGATCATTGCGCTGGTCATCGCGTCTGTAAGCCTGGTCGCCATGGCAACCCTAAATCTCATCCTCGCGCTTATCTATTTCTCGATCCTTTTCTTGTCATATATCTGTTTTCATTATTTTGTCAAAAATAAACCCAATGCAAAAGCGACGATCTGAAGACGAGGTGCTCCGGCAGTTGGAAAACGAAGAATGCCGAAAGGTAAAATTGGCAGTGACCGACATCGACGGTGTGTTGAGAGGGAAGATGATCAGTTTCGACAAATTCAAATCCATACTGGAAAAAGGCTTTGGGTTCTGCGACGTTATTTTTGGTTGGGACAGCGGCGATCTTGCTTATGACAATTCCACCTTCACCGGATGGCACACAGGCTACCCCGACCTGAATGCCGTCATCGATCCGGCCACACTTCGCCGGATACCATGGGAAAACCAACTGCCTTTTTTCCTCGCCGATGTGGGCGACGGTGACGTTGACGCAAAGGCGATCTGCCCTCGCAGCCTGCTAAAGCGGATCCGGTCTGAAGCGAAAGCCCAGGGCTATTCCTGTTTTTTTTCACAGGAATTTGAATGGTACAACTTTGTCAACAGCAGCGAAGAACTGCACAACAAAAAGTTCCGTGACCTGAAACCGCTGAGCCAGGGCATGTTCGGATATTCGATGCTCAGGGCATCACAACACGGCGACTTCTTCCACGCGCTGTTTGACGAGCTCACCGCCTTCGGCGTGCCGATTGAGGGCATCCACACCGAGACGGGTCCGGGTGTGTACGAAGCGGCGATACTATATGCGGATGTTACGGAAGCCGCCGACCGCGCTGTCCTCTTCAAATCCGCCGTCAGGGAAATTGGTCACCGCTTCGGGATCGTGCCGACCTTCATGGCTAAGTTCAGTGAAAACCTTGCGGGTTGCAGTGGTCACGTTCATCAGAGCCTATGGACCGCCGACAAAAAAACCAATCTCTTCGCGGGAAACAATCATGCTGTGGGCATTAGCGACCTGATGGAAAGTTATATCGCCGGCCAGCTTCACTGCCTGCCTTTTATGCTTCCCATGATCGCACCCACAGTCAACAGTTACAAACGGCTGGTGGAAGGGGCATGGGCGCCTACCACAATTACCTGGGGCTTCGACAATCGCACCACCGCCCTGCGGGTTTTGGGTGGGGGCGAAAAATCCACCCGCCTCGAAACACGCGTCGTGGGGTCCGACAGCAACCCCTACCTGGCCATGGCCGCCTGCCTCGCGGCCGGACTCTATGGGATAAAGAACAAAATGATGCTGACCGTACCGCCTACTACCGGAAGCGGATATGCGAATAAATCAAATGGCCACCTTCCCGCCAACCTTTGGGAAGCCACCCAGGCGATGAAACATTCCATCATCGCCAAAGAATTATTTGGTGCAGCCTTTGTGGAACATTTTACGGCGACGAGGGAATGGGAGTGGCGACAGTTTTCCAAAGTCGTCACCGACTGGGAACTGAAAAGATATTTTGAAATTATTTAATTATTCAGGCACATGGCCATCAATTTTAATATTGTCCGACAATATAATTTTCCCACCATTATCCGGTTCGGCGCGGGAGCGGCGAACGAGCTGCTGCCGCACTTGCTCGAGAAAGGTTTGATGAATCCCCTTTTCGTCACCGATCCGAATGTGGCTGGACTGGAGTTTTTTAGCAGGATCACGCAATCACTGCGCGACAAGGGATTTTCCGTGGAAGTGTTTTCGTCCATACATAAAAACCCGGTGAAGTCCGACGTGCTCAAGGGTGGCGAGGTGTTTCACAACACCGGCAGGAACTGCATCATCGGCATCGGCGGAGGCGCTGCGATGGACGTAGCCCGGGCGATCGCCCTACGAATCCATCATCACCGCGATCTCTTTGATTACGATGACCTGATTGGTGGCGACCAGTTCGTTACCGAAGACGTTCCCTACTTCATCACGATCCCCACCACCAGCGGCACGGGCAGCGAGGTAGGCCGCAGCGCAATTATTTCGGAAGACGATACCCATCGCAAAAGAATATTGTTTTCTCCCAAACTGCTAGCGAAAATTGTTTTCGCCGATCCTTTGCTCACGATGGAGCTGCCACCATTTGTTACGGCAGCAACCGGTATGGACGCACTGACCCACAACCTGGAGGCCTATCTCGTAAATAATTTCCATCCCATGTGCGATGGTATTGCACTGGAAGGCATCCGGCTGATCAATAGTTCGATAGGGGAGGCAGTGAATGATCCCGATCTCGAATCAAAAAGTAAAATGATGATCGCCTCTTTGATGGGCGCCGTATCCTTTCAGAAGGGACTTGGCGTGGTGCACTCCCTGGCGCATCCGCTATCGTCCTTGCTCGATACCCACCATGGGTTGGCAAATGCCGTCAACCTTCCATACGGCATGGAATTTAACATCGAAGGGCAGGAAGAAAAATTTAAGAATATTGCCAGGGCGATGAGGCTGAAAAAGAAGACCGGCGAGTCCGTGGTTGATCACCTGCTGGCGCTTAATAAGAAGATCGGTTTACCAATTCACCTCCGGAAGATTGGCATGGGGAGGGAACACATCGAGCAATTGTCGGATCTGGCCATTGCCGACTTCGCGCATCCCAACAATCCCAAACCTGTATCGAGGAAAGATTTTAAAAAATTATACAACACCGCATTTTAATTATGAAAATTGGATTGACATACACAGGCAGCGAAGGCAAACACAAGCGCTATGTGGATTGGCTCAGCGGCGAGGATGTAGAGGTGATCAAATTGTCACCCGGTGAAAATGGAAAAGCGTTGTTTGACGCATGTGATGCCCTGGTACTTTCCGGTGGCATCGACATGGAACCGGAGTTCTATCATGGCAAAGCCACTTACGCCAACATGCCCGCGAATGGATTCGACAGGGCCCGGGACCAGTTCGAGTGGGACCTGTTTGGCAAGGCCCTCGACCGCTCCATTCCGGTTCTTGGAATCTGCCGGGGTCAGCAGCTCATCAATTGTTATTTGCATGGGGACATGCTCCAGGACGGTGGCGAGCCAGGCAACAGCATACACCGTTCCTTCAAAGACGAAAAAGATCAGCAGTTCGACAGGGCCCATGGAGTGAGGGTTATTGAAAAAAGTTTGCTTGGCGAGATCGTCGGAATAAAAAGAGGAGTGGTCAACAGCGCGCACCACCAGGCACTGGGGAAGTTGGGTGAGGGACTGATGGCCAGTTGCTACTCGGACGACGGCCTGATAGAAGGCATCGAGTGGGCGGATAAGAAGGGCAAAAGTTTTATGGTGGCGGTGCAATGGCATCCTGAGCGCATGGTAGACATGAATCTTAACGACTCACCATTGACCAGCAACATCAGGAACCACTTTATTCAGGGGATCAAATCATTGCGGTAATGCAGATCATCAACCCGGCAACGGAAGAAATTATCAAGGACCTGGAAGAAGACAGCCGGGAAACGGTGCAGAAAAAATATGAAACCGTAATGAAGGGACAGCTAAACTGGGCGAAGGTGCCAGTTGCAGAACGTGTGGCCTGTATACAACGATTTCACGACCTGCTTGACACCGAAAAGCAGTTGCTGGCAGAGACACTGACCGGAGAAGTCGGCAAACCCCTGCAGCAGTCTTTCAATGAACTTAATGGGGCAAGGAGCAGGCTGGGGTTTTTTATTCAGCATTCCACAACGCAGCTCGCCGATGAATGGGTGACACCAGATGGTTTGACCAGGGAAAAAATAGTCTACGAACCACTCGGCGTGATCGCGAATATCTCTGCATGGAACTATCCATATCTGGTGGGCATCAATGTATTCATTCCCGCGCTGATCGGCGGCAACGCCGTCATGTACAAGCCTTCGGAATACAGCACACTCACGGGATTACATATTGAAAGACTCTTAAAGAAAGCAGGCATCCCCGCCGATGTCTTTACCACGATCATTGGCAAGGGTAACGTTGGCGGCTACCTGATCGATCTGCCATTGGATGGATATTATTTTACGGGCAGTTATAAAACAGGGAGGCTGATCGCCGAACGCGTTGCCTCAAAGCTGGTGCCCTGCCAGCTTGAACTTGGCGGCAAGGATCCGATGTACGTGATGGATGATGTGGCCGACGTGAAACAGGCGGCTGTAGCCGCCGTGGAAGGCGTGGTGTACAACAATGGTCAGAGCTGTTGCGCGGTGGAACGGATATATGTTCAGGATAAGATCTATGACGATTTCGTGGAAGCCTACCTGGAAGAATTGAAAAGAATGAAAACGGGCGATCCCATGCGGCCCGGTACCGACATCGGTCCGCTAAGCCGGAAGGAGCAAATTGATTTTCTGACGGGCCAGATAAATGATGCCAGAGAAAAGGGCGCTGAACTGTTGCACGGGGGCAAACCGGTTGAAGGCAGGGGATATTATTTTGAACCCGCGGTGTTGGTGAAGGTGAATCATGAAATGAAGATCATGAAAGAAGAGTCATTCGGTCCCGTAGTGGGCATTCAGAAAGTGAAGGATGATGCAGAAGCCACCCGGCTCATGCTGGATACGGAATTCGGTTTGACCGCCGCTATATACTCAACCGACCAGCAGCGCGCCGAAGAAGTCATGCGTGCCATGCGAACAGGAACGGTTTACTGGAACTGCTGCGACCGGGTCAGCGCCAATCTGCCCTGGTCGGGTCGTGGTCACTCCGGCCTCGGCTCTACCCTCGGTGCGCAGGGCATCCGAGCATTTGTTCAGCCGAAGGCTTATCATCTGCGATTTTAATTTTACTTTGCGACCGCCCGGTATCGAATTACCCGGCACAGATTATTCTAATCAGCAGTCCATCAGGAACTACATGAAGCAATTATTATTTGGTTTAGTCCTGGTCCTCGGAACGGGACCTCTATTTGCACAAGATTCGAGTTTTATCAAGGTTTCACTAAATGACCTTTCTGGGTTCAAAACCCAGGCGGGTAACTGGGTCCTCGCGGGCAATGTGATCATGGATCCACGCAGGGATGTTCATGAGACCGTGCCACCGGTGGATAGTGTAGCTGCACCAGAGCCGAAGAAAAAAAGGCACCGGAAAGAAAAACAACAGGATACGGTGGCAGTCGCCGTTGCGGATCCTGTTAGCATCACGCCGGGAAAAGGGATCATTGTCAACGACACAAAAACAGGCAAGAAAGACAACCTGGTTACCAGCTGGCAGCATGGTGACATCGAACTGGAGTTGGATGCGATGCTTCCAAAGGGATCGAATTCCGGAATTTATTTACAGGGCGGTTATGAGGTGCAGTTGTTCGACAGCTGGCGGGCAAAACGCGCATCATATGGGGACATGGGTGGTATCTATCGCAACTGGGAAAAGGACAGCGCAACTATGTACCTCGGTAAGGCGCCATCAGCCAGTGCCGCCAAGGCGCCGGGTTTGTGGCAGCATCTTTCCATATCATTTCGTGCGCCTCGGTTCGATGGCAGTGGAAAGAAGATCAGTAATGCGAGGTTTGTGTATGTGATATTAAATGGCATACTCATACATGATCAGATAGAAGTACCCCAGCTAACGGGAGGACCGCTCGACAATAAAGAAAAAGCCATGGGGCCATTGATGATCCAGGGTGATCATGGGTCGGTGGCTTTAAGAAATATCCGCTACCGGTTGCTGAACGATACCAAAGACAGCACCACCCAAAAAGTAGGAGCCTTAAAAGAAATTGAGCCGCCCGAAGAGATGGTTTCACCGGTATTTGTTGATGTGGCGAACGAAACAAAATTGCTGCGCGCGTTTTATGATTTTCGCGGGACGGGGCCGGCACAAAGACTCACGCGTACCATTGCCGTCGGAGATCCCGGAGGCATGCATTATATCTACAATCTTGGCGCGGGAAATATTGCGGTGGTGTGGCGTGGTGATTTCATCGATGCCACGCCTATGTGGCACGAGCGAGGTGACGGATCCTTTCGAACCCGCGGAGTAGCCCAGGTGTTAAGTGCCGGTCCTTCCGTGGCCGAGTTGCCCGATTCAGGTTCAGCATTTCCGGCGAAAGCCGATTCGCTGGGGTTCAGGAGCCTGGGTTATACCGTCCATGACAGGCCTGCGTTCCAGTATAACTACAAAGGAAACAGGATCACCGACAGGATCTGGCCGGACACCGCTGCCGGAGCCATTGTGCGGGAAATCAGGTTTGACAGTCTGGTTTCAAAAAATTTGTATGTGAAAGTCGCAGAAGGCAAATCCATTGACAGGAACCCTGCAGGCGATTTTCTCATCGATGACAAATCCTGGTACGTCAGGCTCACTAATCCGGATCAGGCGACCATCCGCACAACGGCCGGCGGCAACAAGGAACTATTGGTGAAGGTCATGGACCAGCCTGTACGCTATTCCATCATCTGGTAATACTAACTCGACATGAAACAGACCATTCAACATATATTATTTGCTTCTCTTTGTTGTATATCTATGGCGCTGCAGGCGCAGGAGGAGCCGGAGGTACCCGAAGCACCGGAACCAAAGAGTAAGGAACAGAATTACTATACTATACAGACCATTCCCCTTCCCGATGGCATGCTTGCAGAAGTCGGCGGAATGACCACACTGCCAGATGGCCGCGTAGCTTTTTGTACACGCCGCGGGGATGTGTGGCTAATGGAAAACCCCACGATGATTGGTCACACCAACCCGAGGTTCAGTCTCTATGCCACAGGATTGCATGAGCCGCTGGGCCTGGCTTACAGGGACCATTCCATTTACGCCACACAGCGTAGTGAGGTGACCAGGCTCACCGACACCGATGGCGATGACGTGGCTGATAAGTACGAAACCGTTTATGCATGGCAGTTATCCGGTAATTATCATGAGTATTCCTATGGTCCCAAGTTCGCTCCCGATGGGTCCATGTTCGTCACGGGCAATGTGGCCTTCGGCGACCAGGAATGGTGGCGCGGTGAGAGCCGCTTTCCCGGGAGAGGCTGGGCCATGCACATCTTCCCCGATGGAAAGATGGAACTCTGGGCGGCGGGCATGCGTTCGCCCTGTGGACTCGGCATGTTCGATGGTGAATTTTTTTATGCCGACAACCAGGGAGACTTTGTAGGAACCGGCGGAGTATGGCATGTAAAAAAAGGAGGTTTCATGGGACACCCTGCGTCGTTGGAATGGGCTGGTAAACCCGGGTCGCCGGTAACCATCAGTCGAAAGGATTTTGCTGCCAAGGTGAAAGACAAGCGTGAATTGAAAGATGGCAAATACCTCAAACCTGAAAATGACGAAAAAGAAACCAATCCCCAGTTGCTGACAGACGTAAAAAAAGACTTCCCGCAGTTGCAGCTTCCGGCGGTGAAACTGCCGCATGCGATCCTTGGCATCTCAAATTCGGAGATCCTCGAAGACAGGACCGGTGGGAAGTTCGGACCATTTGCCGGACAATTGTTTGTGGGCGATCAGGGTCAAAGCAAGATCATGCGGGTTGTGCTCGAGAAGGTGAAAGGCGAATACCAGGGTGTGGCATTTGACTTTGCCGGTGGTTTCCAGAGTGGTGTACTGCGCATGACCTTCGGTGATGATGGGTCGATGTTTGTTGGCGAGACCAACAGGGGCTGGGGTTCAGCAGGTATTTCGGCCCAGGGAGTGGAGCGGCTGGTGTGGACAGGTGTGATGCCCATGGAAATGAAAACGGTGCATGCGATGCCCGACGGCTTTGAAATTGAATTCACCAAGCCGGTGGACCAGAAGTTAGCAGCTGACCCTTCCCGTTATAGCGGCAGGAGCTTCACATACAAGTACCATTCAACTTATGGGAGTCCGCTGGTGAATGACACGGCACTTAAGATCAGGGGTGTGCAGGTGGAAGAGGATGGATTGAAAGTGCGCGTGGTAGTGGACAATCTTCGTCAGTATTATATTCATGAGCTGATTATTACCGGCATGCGTGGTGCAGACAAGACCGAACTGGTTCATCCATCTTTCTATTATACGCTGAATAATATTCCGGAGGGAGAAAAACTGCCCGATGCGAAGATCATCCGCAAGAAGCCGGAGACAAAGAAGAAGGTGAAGGAAGTTGTTTCAAAAGCAGGAGCCGGAAAATCAGGCGTGAAAGTTCCCACTGCTGCGCAGATTAAAATATTGTTGGACAGGAACACTTGTTCTGCCTGTCATCAGGCCGACAAAAGGCAGGTGGGTCCGGCGTTCCGGGATGTGGCGAGGAAAGGGTATAGTAATCAGCGGATCGTTGAGTTGATTTATAAACCACAGGCCGGTAACTGGCCCGACTATGCGACCGAGATGCCGCCCATGCCACAGGTAGATAAGGACGAGGCGCTGAAGATCGCGGCGTGGATCAATTCGCTGAAGTGATTTCACGAGTGGTTTCGCGCAAAGGCGCCATTGGAAATGAAGGTTTCACGCAAAGGCGCTATTGCAGTTATTGGTCAAGAGCGATCACGTAAGCGCAAAGGCGCGGGAAATAAATACCTTTTTCTTTGCGCCTTTTGTATTAATCTTTGGCCTTCGCGTGAAATCCTGTGCAATACGCGCAGTTTCACAATAGCATTTTTAATTTTTAATTTTTGATTTTGTCAATAGGAGATATTCATCAGGTCGTGCACGCTCCTGATGACTTCATTGATCTCGCAGTCCTTGGGTAGAAATACATTGAAGGTTTCTTCTTTCAGCCCCTGTACGATCTCGGGATTGGTGCTTCTGCAGAGGCTCCAGAGCATGATGGGGATCTTGAAGCCGTATGGTGCTTCCATTCTGCGCACTTCTTTTGCGAAGTAATAACCGTTCTTGCTTTTTTGGGTGAAGTCGGTGATGATCAGGTCGATCTTTTGATAGGCTTCCAGGCAGTTGTAGATATAACGAAGTGTGGATTCAGGGTCGTGGAAACGCGAGTAGAACACACCTTCCACGTGTCTTTGAATGTGCATTTGGGCGCCGGTAAGGAAGATCTTGTGATCATCCAGGTGCACGATCCTTTTTTTACCCTTCATAAACAACCGCTATTAAACTCAGACAGTAAATATACTTAATGTTGGACAATGAAATCACCGACCCGGTGGTCAAAATTTTCGAACTTTATCGGGATTAACAAGACTTTTCAATGCATTTCTACCTCCATTCTTTATTCGTAATTCGCCTCCTGCCCCTGATGATTTTTCTCTTCCTGGTGCCTCGCTTAAGCGCTCAGCCCGGCAGGGATTGGTCTCTCGACAGCAATGTCAAAAGCAGTTCAGCGACCACGATGCCCACCAACCCCGCGGCCATTCTTAGGGTAGATGCTGATGGACAACATTTTGTGGATGGCAATCGCCGGCATGTGTTCATGCTCGGTGACACCCAATGGGAACTGTTCCGGGAGTTTTCGACCGATGAAGCTTCCGAACTCTTTGATCTTCGCCGCAAGCAGGGTTTTCGATATATGCAGGTCTTTGTGACTGGTGTTTTTCCTGAGGCAGATTCATTCCGGACCATCAAATTCAGTTCATCCAGACAAGCCTGGGTGAATGGTGACCCGTTAAGACCGGATGAAAGTTATTTCTCCAGGGTCGACAGCATCGTGGATCTCGCGGCCCAGCAGGGAATTACATTGGTCATTGGCGTTTATCATACAAAGGACCAGCAGATGGGGCGGGTGACCATGGCAAATGCGCGGGCCTGGGCAAGGTGGCTGGGGGCGAGGTATCAGAAGTATCCGAATATTATCTGGAGCATGTATCCCAATTCGAAGGAGACTGCTAAACCCCTGCTGGAGGAAGTGATCAAAGGATTGCATGAGGGCGACTCCGCGCATCATCTGATAACGGTGCATCCCGATCCCGGTCCCAGTTCATCGGGTTTTCTTGGCAATCCTCCCTGGCTGGCGTTCAATACACTTCAAACCTTCAATTCGGGTTTTATCAACTATCGATTGGTGAAGGCCGATTATGAATCGAGACCTGCAAAGCCCGTGATCAATGGCGAAGCACGGTATGAGACGGAGGCTGGCACTACGGCATTTGACATCCGGAGGTCGGCCTGGTTTTCGGTACTCGCCGGTGGGGGTTATACTTATGGGCATGGGATGAACTGGATGAAGCCAAGGCCTTACAAAGTTTGGGTTGAGTCGGATGGGGCAAAGCAGATGCAGGTGATGGCTGAATTTTTCAGGACCGTCAAATGGTGGGAGCTGAAGCCTGCGGACTCTTCGAGGGTCAGCGGGGAAAGTGAAAATGCGCTGGCGGTGAGCGACGACGGAAGCTGGATGCTGGCCTACATCACGGAGCAGGGCAATGGACATATCAGGGTGGGTACGCGATTACGTTTGGGTGCGACCGTATGGCGAATTGATCCAGGGACAGGAGCAAAAAAGAAGGTCGGGGTGATCGGCAGGATACCCGTGTTTCAGTTTCATATGCCCAAGGGTTGGCAGGACATGGTATTGCTGATAAAGTAAGGGGGATTCTGATATACCGTGGCTGGAAAGCGCTTACAGTCAACAGTTTCAATTGTTCATTTGCGAGTGAATAATGATTGAAAAGTGATTTCCGATTCAGGGCAGATTGTTTTAGATTTGCAGCCCATTTGGCGGGGTAGCTCAGGCGGTTAGAGCGCAGGATTCATAACCCTGAGGTCTGGGGTTCAACTCCCCATCCCGCTACTAATAACAGTTTTTAAGCTCACAGGACCTAGTTTTGTGGGCTTTATTTTTTATAAGTATTCGGTCTTTGGAGCTGGATGATAGATGGCTACCGATCTTTTAAGCTCAATCAAAGTGATAACAAGGTTAACTTTAATAGCATCACTTATAGGCGTTATTTATGTTGAAAAGCTCCATGCAAAATGTAACCTCAGGCCAGGCATGAAGAAGTTCCTAATCAGTTGTTTGTGGGGATTTTTCATCATGTTCTTGGTATCCTATATCATGGGTGTTAACGATAGTGCTTTCAAGGACCAGTATTACTCAGAAAATTGGCTGTTAACCATCATAGGGTCTTTAAAGTATTGGGTGCTTTGGGTGCTGCCATATTGGTGGGCCCCCATCATTGCCGGATCATTGCTATTTGGAGTCCTTGTCCTCTCAGTGAGAAAACTTATTGCTTTATTTAAGTAGATAGTGGTTTAAAGCCAAAATTGACGCTATGAATCTTTCCTCATTCAAACTCAATACTAGTAGGTAATTCCAGCATTGTGGATCATAGCGCAATGCCACTAGTACATTTTGCTTCCTTTTCAGATCTTAATTAAAATTAGATCAAATACTTATCTACACTTTTTCAATGCAGCTGAAACTGGCTGACTAAAATTGTAACCCGGCCCGTCAAATAATGCTGCGTACACGTGCAGATACTACATGCTTTCAATTGCGTCTACAAAAGAGGGTCCGTAGAAGGCTAAAAGCAATCCAGGTTCTTTAGAAATTAAAGAAGTTTTAGTGCCCAGCCCAAACAGGTCTTCAGATTCATTGTAAACGACAAGATATCCATCACCGCCAGGAATCTCATCCAAAACAACCCAGCACTCTATTTCTTTAGAACGAAAATCTACGAAGGTTTCCAAGAAAGGTTCTAACAAGTACTCAGCAACATTCTCCCCCGTAATGCCATGCGATCCCTGAAAGCTTGGGTTTTCTGCAATATCACTCGCAATCCTTGATTTTAGTTCTTCTCCAGTCATAATCAATCTGATTTTCACATCACCCTCTACTAATCAACATCCCACACCACTTTAATTCTAAATGTATGAAAACGTTATTTTGGTTACATAAATCGAGACAAAATAAGTCCGGAAAGTCTCCTCTTATGATGCGTGTTACTATCAATTCTAAGAGGGCTGCATTCTCAACCAATATTCTGCTCCTTCCTGAGCAATGGGATGCAATGAAGCAGCAAGTCAGGGGAAACTCTCCTCTTGCAAGGGAGTTAAACTCGCTGATGCATACTTTCACAACATTGGCTTGGAATGCTTACAATGAGAATTTACGCCATAATTCGGTCAACACTCCCGAAGCTATACGGGATATTGTTCTCAACAAGAATAGATCAAAGACCAGCTACCTCGATGCCTTCGAATACCAGATCGACAATCTCAAATCGAGAGTTGGATTTGACATCGCTATTAATACCGTCAAGAAGTATGAAACGGCAAGGAGGAAACTGATTGTGTTCTTAAAAGCTGTCTATGGACGGGACGATATATTGCTATCAGAACTTACTCCAAAGATTATTTCAGAGCTGGATCTCTTTATGAGGACCAAGGAGAAGCTGAAGCATAATGCGGTTATTAAGAATATGCAGCAATTCAATCGGGTAATCAGGATTAGTATGGATAACGACTGGATTGATAAAGATCCTTTTGCTAAGTACAGCTTCAAGACTGATGACACTGAGAGAGGTTACTTATCCGCTAAAGAGCTATCCCTTATGGAGCAGATTAACCTTCCGAGTAAAAGACTAGAGCATGTCAGGGATGTATTTGTCTTCTGCTGTTATACCGGATTGGCCTACGTAGATGTTTCCAAGCTTAGTCCCAGTCATATTGAGACAGATGCTAATGGAATAGGGTGGATAAGGATAAACCGCACCAAGAGCAAGACAAGGGCTTCCATACCCATCCTTCCAAAGGCTCAGGAAATTCTGAATAAGTATGCTGATTTGAGGCCGGTTGGTGGATACAAACACTTGTTGCCCGTAATCTCCAATCAAAATCTAAATAAGTACGTAAAGGAGATTGCGGAGCTCTGTGGAATTAAGAAAAGGGTATCGATGCATTTGGCAAGGCACACTTTTGCAACCACGGTGACACTCGAGCAAGGAGTGGATATTTCAACTGTCTCAAAAATGCTGGGTCATAAGAATATTAGGACCACTCAGATTTACGCTAAGGTTACAGAACTGAAAATAGCTCAGGATATGAAAAAGTTGATGAAACCTCGGGATTGAAGGGTAAGAAACTTCATAATCCCGTAAATTCAACACGGTAATCAAATCCTATGCTCGCTACTATACCAATTAATCGATCATATGCTGAACGGACCTCACAACATCGAGTGGTATCGTTCAGGATACTGGTCAATTCCCCGCCCGAATGTGCTATTTTTCCTGAAGTCGAGAGCTTTACTTCAAAATAATATTATTTTCATTGGTGGCTCAATTCAGTGTTTTGTCAGATTAATTAAAACATTTTTGAACAATTTTGAATCTAACAGGTGAACAAGGTAATTATTATTGGGAATGGATTTGATCTCGCACATGGGCTGAAAACATCATACGATCAATTCATGCTTTATCATATCCAAGACTCTTTTCAAAAGGCGGTCTCAGAGCGAGTCTATCAAACTCCACTGGGATCCTTCCGTTATTTACAAGAATTGTATAAAAATAACCCGCCAGATCTAACGGGATGGGGATTTTCTGATTATGAAAGATATGCCTGTAGTCTAGATCAATTGCGCCAGGGAAGAGAAGACCAGCCGTTCTTTTGGCATAAGAAAGAGGGATTCGTCGGTCAGATTTGTGCTGACTGTTTGAGTTTCGGATGGGTAGACATAGAAGACTTTTATTATCAGAATTTGAAATTGGCTCAGGCGGTGAAAGACAAAGGAGAAAAACAGACAGCAATTACTGGTTTAAATGCGCAAATGGAATATCTAAGAAATCGACTTTGCAATTATTTAGCGACTTTAAGTATTCCTCGGGATGAGCAGTTCAACAAGGTTTTTTTTCAAAAGTTTGACGAAAGTGATTTTTGTGAACCGAATCTGATTTCGGTAGATAGAGAGCCTGCCCATTCAATGGTTCTTAATTTTAACTATACCCGGACCGCTGTCAAGGGCATGATGGTTTTCTAAACACTTATTATGTATACGACAAACTTGGGAGACTCAGAGCGATTATTCCTCCTAAAGGAACGACTGAGATGTGGTTGACCGCCATGGTTAATCCCTTGATGGACACTAATATCTTGAATCAGCTCTGTTTTAGATATGAGTACGATAAATCAGGACGTACAATCATGAAACAGGTTCCTGGTGGTGGGGTGACGGAAATGGTTTATGACACCAAAGATAGGCTCGTCATGTCGAGAGATGCAAGATTGAAGGAATTAGGTTATTGGACTGTAAATAAATATGATTCCCTAAATAGGCTTATCAAGAATGGCTTGATTGTAAATTCCTCTAGCAGGACTGCACATCAGTCTCAAAGTGATTTAACCCTAGATTATCCCTTTCTGGCTGAAGGAGGTGTTCTTCAGGAAAACTATTATGACAATTATCTATGGAATACTGGACAGTTTGCTAGAACAGCGTCCACTGCATACAACAATTCGGCGTACTTTATTACCTCCTATAATACAGCTCCATATTATGCAAGAGATATTGCCTGTGACACATTGAATGTGAAAGGAAAAGTGACCGGTTCAAAGAAACGGATGTTAGGTACGGGAACGTGGCTGGCTTCTATCATTTATTATGATTTCGACGGACGAGTCCTTCAAACAAAAGAATCAAACGTTTCTGGAGGACCTGATCAGTTTTTTTATCAGTATGATTTTAGTGGAAATGTTTTACGGACTTTACACACAAATGAGAAATGGGGAATCAATCCGAAATTTACTCTGGAGCTTACAAAGTTCGAGTATGACCATGCAAATCGTCTCCGATCAGTCACAAAGAAGATAGGATATAGTGGAATGGATAAGCTTATTCTGACAAATACCTACAACGAACTGGGGAAGCTAAAATCAACTGTGTATGGAGATAATACGGAAACCCAGGATCAGGAATATAATATTAGAGGGTGGGGGCTAGGAGTCAATAGACAATGGATAAAGAACGGAGGAAATCGCTTTTTTGGGTACGAACTCGGCTATGACAATAAACAGTGCGTCATTCCTGGAACTACTTATGGAAGCCCTGACTATCGAGGAAATATCGGTGGTCTCCTTTGGAAGACTGCAGGAGACAATGCGTCCCGACGCTATGACTTTTTATATGACGCCTCGACTAGACTAATCAACGCTGACTTCAACCAGTTTACAGGAGGGAGTTTTAATAAGCAAGCAGGAATTGATTACAGTGCCAAGAGCATCGCATATGACGACGGAGGCAATATCCTTAAAATGTCACAATGGGGATATAAAGAGGGGAGTTCGACAAAAGTGGATAGTTTGTCATATACCTATCGAACGCGATCTAACAAATTGGCAAGTGTAGCGGATCAGATTGTTGATACGGCGTCTAAGTTGGGAGATTTCAAGGATGGAACAAATGCTGGTGACGATTATAGTTACGATTCTAACGGAAATCTCATGTCCGACCAAAACAAGGGGATCACATCCATCTCGTATAATCACCTAAACCTTCCTTCCGATATTACAGTCTCAGGAAAGGGAAGAATTAAATACTTCTATGATAACTCTGGAACAAAATTGCTTAAGACTACCAAGGACTTCGTTACCGGCGATACCACAACTTGGATGTATCTCACAAATTATGTTTACAAAAATGATACTCTTCAATATTTTACGCACGAGGCCGGAAGGGCTAGACCGGAGCCAGCGCAGGCTGGAACTGAATTGAAAGTTTTCAATTATGATTATTTTTTAAAGGATCATTTGGGGAATGTCAGGATGGTACTCACGGAGGAAAAGGACACTGCCCTCTACCCGACACTTACTTATGAAGATGTGAATGTCGCCAATCAAAATGCGATATGGGAGAAAAAGGATGGCACATCGATAGGAGTGGGATCTGTGAGACAGCTGAGACCGGGAGCCTTTGGAGATGGAACGGCTACAGGAAATGGTACCTGGGTTGGCTTGGCGACAAAAGCAGGAGGCATTCCAGCGGCCAAACTTCTTAAGGTTATGGCGTTAGACACTATTGAAACCCGGTTGGAATATTATTACAATAAATTGGATGCAAATAATACTGGGGCAAGTAATTTCACTGCTTTGATAGCTAATATTGCGGCGGCAATAGGAAATAGCGGAAATGTGAGTTCTCACTTAAGGGATGCGGCAGCGGCATTAACTACCAATATGTCAAATCCGAGTATTGGTCTACAAAACTTTCTCAATAAACCAAATACTACAAATGGAGGCAACAATGCTCCAAAAGCATATCTTACAATCCTTTTCTTTGACGATCAGTTCAAACCCGATACTTCGGGTTCTATTGTGGTTCCTATTGGATACTTGGCGCCAGGAGGCAGTGGAGTCAAAGGAATAATTGACAGGTTTTCTACAAATGCATCTGTAGCCAAAAAAAATGGCTATGCGTATATTTTCTTTAGTAATGAAAGCCAGGAATTGGTTTATTTCGACAATTTCATGTTAAGGACCAAGTCAGGTCCTATCAGAGAGGAAACGCATTATTACCCATTTGGACTCACCATGGCTGCAATATCCTCAAAGGCAATGGGAAAAATAGAAAATAAACTGAAGTTTGCTAGCCAACTGTTAGACGACGATTTTGGGGTAAGCTATTATCAGTTTAGATATCGGACAATGGATCCGCAAATAGGTCGGTTTTTACAAATCGATCCATTAAGTGAAAGGTACGTTTACAACAGTACATATGCTTATGCTGAGAACGACGTAACTAATTCAATAGACTTAGAGGGCTTGGAACGCGGCCCTATTAGGTATCTGTCTCCTTCGACCAATTTCATTCAAAACAAGAGAATGTATAGAGAGGTAAACAGTTTTGTACCACAAGCAACGCGATACCGAAATTCGGGTACTTTTATTCCCAATCAAGCATCCGGCTCGGCAGCTACCCCCGCCAATATTTATGAGCCGCTTACGGCAGGTAAAGGTGATCAATGGACTGGACCATTTATTACCCGTGGAAATACTTTGGGAAGAGTCGCAGCTGCGTTGACTGATGGTATAGAAGCCTATAAAGATCATATTAATTCTGTACGCGTTTCAACGGATAAAATTGGAATTGGGTTCTCTAGTTCCACCATTGGGACGAATGTATCAATCACCTGGAACGATAAAGCTGCTGAAAAAAGCTTTAATCAGGCGCAGGCAAAATACGACTCTGATGTTCAGTCAATTCAAGACAACAATAAGCTTCCGGCTGCACCTGGAGCTGGAGCATCACAAGAGGAGTGGAATCAATGGTTATCTGAATCTAAAAAAATAATGGCTAGTACGGAGACGCAAATGTCACTACTTGGGCCCTCTCCCACCCAACAAGTTTTATATAGCACCGAAAAATCCCAAGAGTTTAAGAGGGTGAGCAGCGAGACTAGCACATTGCCAAGTATTAGTCAAGGGAGGAAATAAACTATGAAAAACAAAGATGATCGAATTCCCAGGTGGCTCCGATACTTGTTAATTGTCGTAGCTATTTTGTACTTTTTGTGGATGCTATTTGTTCAGTCTGGACCTCCATCGGATCAATTTCCGATTAAAAAATTTTAGTATCTTATATCAAAACCTTATCCGTATTTGAGCGAATAAACGCTTCGCTTTTCCTGAAATCGGATTGAATATTAGGAGTTAAATATTTGACCCAGTCCGGCTTGGTCTCATTTCTTATGTATGCATACAACGCAAGGGCATAGCCCCATTCCTGCTGGAGTAGGTAACCTTGCTGGCTGTGACTCCAATTTTCGTGGGAAGAAGTTTGTTGAAATGAAGCATTAGCATTGAATATTCCCAATCCAAAGAAAACAGTAGTTAAGTCTGTTAAATACTCATCATTTTCCTTCAACCGGCCCTCTCCTAAAATCTTAATGTGAGCAATTTCATGGGCAAGTGTTGCAGTTAATTTGTCAAAATTATTTATTTGATCTGTTTCTAAAGCAATAAGGAACTTCCCATCGTGCTGACCCAAATACAAGCCCGCCGAGTAACTTTGGTCTTCATATCGCTGTCCAAACAAGGCGTTTCCTGTGTCGCCTCTAGTCTCAAATAATTTATCATTGAAAAATTCGAGCGCAATTTTATTGGGGTCTATATCCATTTGTCGAGCGACGATGTCTAGCATTTCCAATGCGAAGGCTTCGGGCTTCTTCGAATCCGATTGAGTAAACTCAAATGATGGAACAAGTAACTGACCCTTAGTTATCTTGTCTTCACCAAATTGATTGATCAGCCAAATAAGAGTGTTTTCTAACCACAACCTTGTGTCTTCGGGAACTGGGCATTCATCATCCTTTTTAAAAAATGAAAACATAGTGAAGTAGGATATCGCTGATCAATTTCTTACCACTCAATAAAAGGTCCTTAAAGTTTTAAAGTGATACTCACAAAAGTACAAATTCGGGACTGTTAAACTTCAGACCCCGCCATTTTTGAACTGCTTTCAAAATTGGCGATTAATCACTTTTAGCTTTGGTAGAACGTAAAGTAGCCCCAAATAATGTAATCTTTCCCGGCTTAATTCGGGTTTTCCACAAATGTTAATATTTGAAAAAATCCATTTGAGGATTTAAATTCGACCTTAGTTAGTCCGCCTAAAAGCAGCGAGCCCCCGGCTGACGCTGAGGGTCGCGAAATATGAGGATGGAAAAAGGTTCTATGAATTGCCAGCTAATGGTATTATTCGAACGAATTTGCCACCTAATCAAACTTGGCATCATCCGGCATCAATTTTTTATGTCGATGATGACGGAAAACGTCTTCAAATACCTTTTTCATCTGATACGAAGAATGATACAACAGGGTTGATCACGGCATGCTGCCTAAGTGCGGGCACAGTATATAAAACCAAAAACGGCTCACCTTCGGTTTACGATGTCTTTTATATAGGAACTACCGATTCGATTAACAACATCCTCCAAAACGAACGTCCAACAGACTTAATTAAATTCATGGACAAGTAAGTTTGGGTGAACGGGACCGTTGCGAAAATACCTTATCTGGAAAGAGCTAGAACGGGACTTAATGGTACTTATGGATTCCGGGCGTATTATTACGGTACTGGAACGTTGAATGCGCCATCAACAGGTTGGACAATAAGACCATCACAATACAGGTACGCTATGGTAAAAAAGATAATAATAGTTGCATTCGCAGTTTTACTGGTAATGCTGTTTTATTCTTGTGGAGCACTATGGGGGTCTCACGACCTGGGAAACAAGCTTACGTTATTAGAAGGAGATAAAACGGACGATAGACTCATAGTTTATTGTACACAATATAGTGGAGGCGCCTGCATAGCTGGCACACCGGTTATACCATCACGAGGAGATAGTATTACACGCTACGTAAAGGATGCGAAATCGAATAAGCTTTGGGCGATAGTTCGATCGATTAGAAAACTCAATAAAGAAGACGATTATTGGATTATTAGCAAGGATTTTAATGTTGATAGTGTTGATTGTGATAAAAATAACTGTGATAGTATTATTCAATCCTATGTTAAGGGCCCCTTTAAAATTGATGAGTTTAATAAATTAAAATCTAAATTAGGAATAGACATGACTTTTTAGTCACTTCTGGCTGATATCTGTCGTGGTCATTAACTTGTAAACAGCTGGATATCATACGCTGAGGTCTGGGGTCCAACTCCCCATCCCGCTACGAAAGCAGTAATCATCAGGTTACTGCTTTTTTTATGACCAATTTTTTTGAACCTCTTATTATTACAGCGGAATTTGGTCCCGTATGTACGAGAGTGTAACTCGTCTGCCTCATATCCGCCAGAAACTGCTATCAAACGCGATATTTACAATTTATTTACACAGGTTACATTTTTATTTACAATCCAAATCACTCAGTCCGAAAAATATCAAAACTAGATTTGCTAGATCAATTTGAAATGATATGAAACATATGAAAAAAGCCATCTATGTGCTGATCTTGCCACTGGTTGTGGTGAGCGGACTAGTATTTGCTAATCGTGAAATTAAAAATGAAACTAAGCCATCCCCAAAGCCGTTGTCTATTGCTGAGAGGAAAGCCCGCCTGGATGAAAGGAAAAAATGGGAGGCTACTCCTGACGGTTTAAAGTACAAAGAATGGGAGGTTTCGCCTGCAGGTAAAAAGGTGTATGCCAGTCATGATAAAATAAAGAAGTACATAAAGGCTTTCTCCAATATGGAGGCCGTGGTAACCTCCGTTACTTTTCGGCGCAGCGGGAAATCATCGGGAATAAAATGGCTTATAATCAGGATTAATGGCGAAGAATACATGATGCAGTTTAGTCCGAAGGATTTTCAACAGGTAAATAGCCTGAAAGTCAACGACCAAATAATAGTAAGAAGCCGTAGTGCAGGGTATTCGCCTAATCATCCATATTTGATTATATCGGGCGACTATATTGAGCAAAATCATAAAGTACTTTTGAAACGTGACTTTAGTAAAAATAAAGGTTGCTGAGGATTACCGGTTTCGTGATTTACTGCAGTAGCCATTAAACCGGCTAACGTCTCCAGAAACGCTAACAATTGTTCAAAGAATCTCCCTTTTGGGCTACTATCCATAAAGCTGAAAAATCTTACTTTTTGCTACCATCAACCTCTTGTAAAACTTTTAGAAACAGGAAGAAGCGTTCAAATAATTTCTCACTCCCGCTACTTCGACCACCGAAGCCTTGGCGAAGGAGGCCAGGGTGCCTTAGCTCGCAGAGCGAAGGAGACCGAACTGGTAGTTACCGCTCATAAGATGAAAGTTTTATGGTAGGTAACCACCGCGTATTAAAATTTATAGGGACGGAGGAATATTTCAGGCACAAGGAAAAGCGATTTCCGGTAAAAAACTTTTGAATTCCCATAAATAAAAATGAAGGTTTCCTTTTGTCCGATAAAGCCATCCGGGAAAAGTTCATGACGCGATATAAAGAATCTAAAAATTTATACGATAAAGGACAGCCTTCTTTTGAGGAAATTACTGAATCGTATAGGACAATACACGAACACACTTTAAATAAGCATAAACTAGGTTCAGATTGTCCCACGCCTTGGGGGATAATTTCAAGGTGCTGATCTTGATATATATAAGGTCTTGGCCCATCTGTGCGGCAAGTTGCTACACGATTTCTTAGGGACCAAATGTTAATAACCCATCAATTCATCAATCCCCGGTAATAGATGTTTTCAAAATATGTATTCCCCGCGATCCTCGTGATAAGAACGGCAGGATAAGCTGGGATGAAACCGCTGTGCTGGCTGCCGTACGAGGGTACAAGAAATATTTCAACGTAAGAAAAGGAATAGTCGTCGGCAAGGCTGACGGAACTACCAATTGGAACGCTAAAGGCAGGCACGATCTTTACCTGGTACACAAAATTCCATTTAGAGACATCGGGAAAACAATTAACGACTTAGTTGGTCATCAACCAGTCAAATAGCTTCAGCGATCGTTCCTGCAGGATTATTTTAGGTACTCTTCCATTAATTTATCTCCCGACCTATATTCAGCGGCAGCGTCTCGTCTGAAATGGCTGTAATGTTGGATTTGGTTCGATCTCCCTTGAATGAAAGAAGTCGACTTGTCTAAATAATTTATATTTACTCCCTTTAGCTATCGACTAGCCAACACCGTTAAACACATTCAACATGAATTTAAGGAGAAACAATGCTGCTGAAGGTTTGGCGAAAATTGCCAAACCTCTTATTCTGTTTATTTGGTCTTGTTCGACTTTCGCGATTAGTGTTGCCCAGAATAAAACGGACGCAGTCCCTGTTAAAAGTATGTTGGCGGATGCGACAATATCTTTTGCTATAAGCAATGAACGTCCCGGAGTCACTTTCACAACGGGCACAGCTGTTTATGAAGAAGTCCTGGACAAGGGACAGCTGATCGGACTATACTGGTCCGCGGGTGGCTATATCCAGAGAGAAAATGTGACCTCCGAAATGCCGGAGAACAAAAATTATTTAAACAACAGTTTCGAACTGGAAATCGACGGGCAGTCTCTTCAGACGGGTTGGAAGTGGTCCGGCGCCTATCAGAGAAAAGGCGCGCAGGCAAATACTATCGAGGGAGTTGTTGAACTGGTTCATGAATATCGGCCGGTGACGATTAAGATAGTTACCCGTTTGGACGGGTCGCCTATTCTTGTCCGTTATCTTGAAATAACCAATACCGGAAAAGTGCCGGCCTCCTTATCGAAGGTCTGCTCTATGTCGGGCCTGTTATGGAACTTCAATCCTGAATCAGAAGATGTCCAGGAAGTCCCTACCTATACGCTCGGATATTTTGGTGGCATTCAGTGGGGGCAGGAGGGAAGATTTTCATGGGAAAACCTTCCGCAAGAGACTTTCCGCATTGACCGGAATTTAAGGCCTCAACAGTTTGCATCCCCGTACTATATCGTTCGAAACAATTTTAACGGTGAAATGTTTTTCATTGGCTTGGCGTGCAGCGGGCGTTACTTTTCTGAGTTTAGAAATGTAAGGGGAAAGGGTAAACTATATTTCAGTGGCGGGCCGACGGCTTACGGTGCATTGAGGGTCATTGATCCCGGAGAAACGGTTAAAAGTCCTGAAACACATATGGGCCCTATACATGCCACGTTGGATAAGGGCGTAGGCGAGTGGTACAAGCACATGTACGGAAGTGTAATTCCGACCAGACCAAAGGGAAAAGAGATGTATACCGTAGCCGGGAGAGTTGTAGAAAAGCCCGGCGATTGGATGCTGCGAGAAATGGATATCGCCGCTGAGATGGGCGTGGAAGCTTTTATGGTCGATGCGGGATGGTACGGGAATAATTTTGCCGAGTGGCCGGATAACAGGGGCGACTGGAATGAAGGGACATGGCTTCCAGGTGGAATCGCTGGTCTCCGTAATTATGCCCATAAGAAGAAATTACTTTTTGGTTTGTGGCACGAAGCAGAAGCAATCACTAACAAGTCAAGCACTTACAAGGCGCACCCGGAATGGTCGGCTTTTGGCGATTCTAAGGACATGGGCACATTAAACCTTGCGAAACCAGAGGCACTGAAGTTTTTTCAGGACAATATTCTCAATATCATAAAGAATTTCAAAGTAGATTTTTATAAGCTGGACTATAATGTAGAATTTCCGGATAGAACATCGGTCAACGTAGTTGAAAGCCCCTCAGGAAAGCTAATTGAAAACGAATCATGGCGTCACTACGAAGCAGTCTACGGCATGTTCGATAAAATTTTGAAAGAATACCCTGACGTTTGCCTCGAAAACTGTGCAAGCGGCGGCGGGCGAAATGATCTGGGTATGGTGTCAAGGTTCCATTATTCCTGCGAGAGCGACATTAGTTCATTCCCTCACAGTATATGCACCATAAATAGCATGAGTCTTTTCATCCCTCCAAGCGCTATTTGTTATTACCATAATCACAACGTGTATGCTCATCAATTAGCGGATATGAATACGCATTTGAGAGTAACGCTTTTCGCAGTACCGATCTTTGTTGGCTTCGGCAGCCAGGCAGCAGATAGAACCACCAGTTATTTCAAGGAAATAAAGAGATACATCGAACTCAATAAAACATTTTGCCGTAAAATAATGGCAAATGATCCTGTTGTTTTTCATCATACACCGGATGCTGCCGTTAATAATGGTTCGCCCTGGTGCGTGCTGGAGTATGCGCGGCAAGACCGCAGCTCAGGTTATGCGGGAGTTTTCAAGCTAAAGAACGATATGACCGACAATGAATATCTTTTCAAACCGCGCGGAATCGACATCTCAAAGTCTTATAAAGTAACATTAGATAACGATGGGCAGCACCTGGTCATTTCGGGTTGGGAGCTTTCGCAAACGGGCATCAAAGTTCATTTGGATGCTGCGAAGACGAGTGAATTGATACTGTACGAAGTGCTTTAACAAAGACGCCTGACTGAAAAGTGAATGCATGTTTTCTGTTGCAGACGGATGAGTGGTATTGTCCGATGGTAGCGCATTTTTTCTCTTCGGCTGAAAGATTGCGCAGAACCGGGGTTTAAACAATATCTTTCGCTCAAACGGTTCAAAAATATTAATTTGTTAATGATGGGTATGTCCGGAACCCATTATTTTTACTTTCTAATTGGCCGGGTAACCAGCTTTTTCTAACTTAGATATTCTCTAACTACCGATAAACGAACTGCGCGCCTCTTGACAAAGTATTCCACATACAGCGATAGGGATTTACTGATCCTTCTGCACAATGAGGACGATAAGGCTTACGAAACGTTGTATGAGCGCTACTGGAGCAGGGTCTACAATCACGCTTTCAGTTATTTTTATTCTGAAGAAATATCGAAGGATATCGTCCAGGAACTGTTTTTAAAGGTTTGGGAGTATCGGTTTGAACTGAAGGATGTCAACCAGTTTGAATCGTATCTATTCATCATGAGCCGGAATAAAATAATGACCACGCTCAGACAATTGATCAAGCGCAGGAACATGTTCGGCTCGGTGATGGAAGTTGCCTATTCAAATACCGATTCCGCAGATCAACCGCTAATTGGCCGCCAAGCTTTGCAGCAGGTGAATGCTGCACTAAGTCAATTACCGCCGCGCCAGCAGCTTATATTCAAAATGAGCAGAGAGGACGGATTAACTCATTCCGAAATTGCAGAGCAATTAAAGATCAATAGGTATACCGTCAAAAACCACCTCGTACATGCCTTAGCCACCCTGCGCCATCTTCTGAGTGGGCGGTTGCAAGGCTAGATTAGCCTTGCATTTGCCGTTTTTGACCACTTCGTTAAGTAAATGTTGATGTACACTGTACCCTCAATGGCATTTTGTGGTCTTTATGGGATATGGCGCAAAATCTGCTACAGCAATTATTGATCAAATACCGCAATAATGAACTTACTGCGGAGGAAAAGGATACGCTGTTTCTATTGCTGGATGACGCCGAAAACGAAGCCCAGTTTGAGCAATTAACAAGCGATGGGTTCGCCTTTAACCCGAAGGTTGATCGTGATATTGAGCTTAAAAAGGAAATTTTTTCTTCTATTCTAAAAAACAGAAATAAGTCCAGCACTGTTTCGCCTATGAGAAGGATGAAATGGGTAGCTGCTGCGTGCGTAATTGCAATATTTGGTGTCGCAGGATACGTGTGGATGACTACGGGAGCGAATAACGATGTTGTGCGTAAAGGCAATACTATTCCCGTAAAGCAGGATGTGCAGCCTGGAAATGATAAAGCCATATTGCAATTGGCGGATGGAACGACTATTCTTCTGGATAGCATCGACAATGGCCAATTGGCTGTTCAGGGTGAATCCTCTATTATCAAGGCTGGTGGTGAATTGGTGTATAGCTCTACAAGCGCAAAGGTCGATAGCGTCGCTGTGTTCAATACGATAAAAACGCCGCGTGGTGGACAATACAAAATTACGCTTAGCGATGGAACTAAGGTCTGGCTCAATTCTGCGAGCTCCCTACGTTATCCTTCAGGGTTCTTTGCTAAGGACCGAAGAGTAGAACTGACAGGCGAAGCGTATTTCGAAGTAGCAAAACGTGTTTCGCAACCTTTTCATGTGCAAACAGACGCTGTGGACGTGGAAGTTCTCGGTACTCATTTCAACGTGAATGCTTATTCAGATGAATTGCAAGTCCAGGCCACTTTAATCGAAGGCAGCGTTCGCATTAATATCGATCATACAGCCAGGACCATCCTGAAGCCGGGTGAGCAGGCCCAGGTTCAACGAGCGGATTTAAATAACATCCATGTCAAAAAAGAAATTGACATTAACCAGGTGATCGGCTGGCAGGCAGGTCTTTTTAAATTCCGCAATGCGGATCTCTCCATGATTGCCAGGCAGCTAAGCCGTTGGTACGATGTTGATGTTGAGACGGAAGGAAAACTGACGGAACTGAAACTGGGTGGGGGGATCAGTAAAAAACTGCAATTGTCGGATGTATTGACATTACTGGAGGCTAACGGCGCAAAGTATAGATGGGAGAACGGCAAGGTAAAGCTTTATTCTCCATAGATAAATTAACCGGGTTGACTAAAATGAAACCAGGAAGTGTTTTCGGCACTCCCTGGAAATTGTTCAGGTCAACCCAATAATAGCAATGCTGTAATACTGTATTAATTGTAAAAACCCAAACACTGCAAAAGTATGAAAATTGCTCTTAGTGGCGCCCGCCATTATCCCCTGGATATTGTATTCATTCAACTACTGCGAATCATGAAGCTCACAGGAATTTTACTCCTTGCGGCTTGTTTACAAGTCGCCGCCGCGGGGCGGGCACAAAGAGTGACATTATCTCTCAAAAATGTTGCCGTACAAAAAGTATTTGATGAAGTCATCAACCAGACCGGGGTCTCTATTGTTTACAACGAAACGCTGATCAAGGATGCAAAAGCGGTATCTGTGGATGTCAGAGATGCCTCGGTTGAAGAGGTACTGGAAATTTGTTTTCGTGGTCAGCCCTTCACATTTTCATCTTCGGGAAATGTTATTTGGGTCAAAAGTTTAAGTGCGTCCCTTGCAACCGGCGCTGCCGACCTGTATCCACCAATAGACGTTCACGGAATCATCGTCAACGAAAATGGCGAGCCTGTTGTTGGGGCTTCTATCCTGATCAAGGGAACCAACCAGGGTACAACGAGCGACGAATCCGGAGGGTTTGCTTTAAAAAATATTGACGAGAACGCGACATTAGTCATTACCGCATCAAATATCGAAAAGATAGAATGGAAGGTTAATAAGAAAACCGATTTGACGATCGTGGCCAAGTCGGCGGTAAACCCACTGAATGAAGTAGTGGTCACCGCACTTGGAATAAAAAGAGAGAAGAAAAAACTGGGCTATGCCTTGCAGGAGGTGAAAGGCGACGAGCTTACCGTGGCAAGGGAAACCAATGTGGTGAACCAGCTAGCTGGAAAAGTTGCGGGCGTTACTGTTGTAGGAAGTCCTTCGGGAGTTGGCGGCTCCGCCAGGGTTTCCATCAGGGGAGAACGTTCCTTAGATCTTAATAAAAACCAGCCTCTTTACGTTGTGGATGGTGTTCCTATTAGTAATGCTATCACGGGCGGTTCAGGCCGTGGCAACCTGGAGGTGGATTTCGGTAATGGCGCCAGCTTCATTAATCCGGATGACATAGAAAGCATGAGCATATTGAAAGGCCCTGCTGCAGCGGCTTTATACGGTTCAAGAGCAGCTAATGGAGTCATCGTTATCAAAACAAAAAATGGCGTAAAACAAAAGGGAATCGGGGTTGAGGTGAATAGCAATTTCACGCTTGAATCGGCGCTTAAATTACCGGAATACCAAAAAAAGTATGGTCAGGGAAATGGCAGCGGCGGCGACTTTGCTTTTGTCGATGGTCGCGGCGGCGGATTGTCTGACGGAACCGATGAAGGTTGGGGACCTGCATTTAACGGACAAAGTTTTCCGCAATTCAATTCACCACGCAGCTTAAACGGCGAGCCAATTGATTTTGAAGGGGGTGACATGAATGCTCCTGCTGGAAGCGTGATAGATCCATCGCTATGGGAGGCAGACTACGATAACCTCAAAAATTTTTTAAAAACAGGAAATACGCTTACCAATAATATCGCTTTGATGGGGCAAAACGATAAAGGCGATTTCAGGCTTAGTTATACTAACCTGAATCAGAAAGGCATCATACCTAACACTGATCTGGAAAGAAATACGGTGTCCGTATCAGGAGGATATCACCTCACTGATAAATTATCCGTTCGGGCATTTGTGAGTTATATCAAGGGTGGAAGCGACAACCGGCCTTCCATCAGTTATGGAACGGAAAGCATCATGTTCCTCTTCAATTGCTGGATGCCTGCGTCGGTACGAATAAAAGATCTGGAACGCTTGTGGCAAAGAGGGCTCGATAATCAACAACAATATAACTGGAATTATAATTATCACGATAATCCCTACCTGTCGGTGTATGAAAATACCAATAGCCAATATTATGACAGGATCATCGGAAATATTGTTCTTAAGTATGATTTTACCAAATGGCTTAGTCTGCAGTTAAGAACGGCCACCGACTGGAGCAACGAACTTCGCGAATATCGTCGTGCTTTTAGTACACAACGCTTCCCGTATGGCCAATATCGCGAAACGGGAATCGTTAACGAGGAACGCAATAGCGACTTCCTTTTTACCGCCAATAAGGCCATCAATAATGCTTTCGACTTCACCGCATCATTGGGCGGCAACAGGATGCAACAGGCGTCAAGGTTTGATGAAGAAGTTGCCGGGCAGCTGAATATTCCTGGTATTTACAGTTTAAATAACTCGCGGATCGCAATAGTATCCGAGCAGAATAATACGGCCAAGCGCATCAACAGTTTATACGGTTCCGCAGGAATATCCTTCAAAAATAAAGTGTTCCTCGACGTTACCGGTCGCAACGACTGGAGCAGCGCACTGACACTTCCGGAGAATCTTAAATCGCTGGGTGAAGAGGTCAATTCCTATTTCTATACCTCCGCAGCATTGAGCGTTATTGCCAGTGACATGATCAAGTTGCCCACACCCATTAGTTTCCTTAAATTCAGAGCGAGTCTCGCGCAGGTGGGTAATGATACGGATCCATTTGCTTTCACACAAACCTATATTCGAAGCGACCCCTTCGGGTCATCACAGATCTACGGCGAAACCAATAGCCTTGCCAATCTTAGCCTGAAACCGGAAATCAGTTCCGCGTACGAGTTTGGCACGGACATACGGTTTTTGAATAACCGCATTGGGCTGGATCTGACGTATTATCAAAGCCGTACCAAGAACCAAATATTAAATATTCCACTGTCAGGCTCATCGGGGTATAATTCCAGAATAATCAATGCCGGTCTGATCAAGAACTATGGCGTGGAAGCCATGCTCACCGTTAACGCGATAAAGAAAAAGAATTTCACCTGGGATGCGTTTATTAATTTCTCCGCTAACAGGAGCACGGTGGTGGAGTTGAGCGATGGACTTACCAATTATGTAATGGCCAGCGAAGAAGGGGTAAGTATAGAAGCAAGGGTAGGCGAGCGGATGGGTGCTATGTATGGAGTGGCATACGCAAGAGTACAAAATACCGACCCGGACAAGCCCTATTATGATGCTAAGAATGAAAATACCGGTAAGCAGGTGTATGGCGCCAACGGCCGTCCGATCGGGACTACTGACAGGGTAAAACTTGGCAATTATAATCCGGACTGGCTCATGGGATTTGGAAACAGTTTTAATTATAAAGGCATTCGTTTAAGTTTCCTTTTTGATATACGCCAGGGCGGCGAATTGTATTCTTTCACGCAAACGGTAGGGCGTGAAGGCGGTATATTGGTGGAAACCCTTGAAGGTCGCGCGGACGGATATGATCTGTCAAAACCCGGCAACGGAGTTATTGGTGACGGAGTTGTCGAAACATCACCAGGTGTATTTACGCCAAATACAACAAAGCTTGAACCTCGCCAGTGGCACTCGGCTTATACCGGTGGAAGAGGTATTGCAGAAGGCGTGATCTACGACGCTTCCTTTGTGAAATTACGTGAACTGCAACTAGGCTACTCGATTCCAGATAAGGTATTCGGCAGATTTCCTGTTCGTGGATTAGCCGTATCGCTGGTCGGACGAAATCTTTTCCTCTGGTCGAATGTACCACACGTGGATCCTGAAACCATGGCCTACAAAGGCGGCACCGCTTTGCCAGGGATAGAATACATGAGCCTTCCTTCCTCTCGTAGTTATGGAATAAACCTCAGTTTCAAATTATAATAACCATTACCATTAAAACTAACTAGATGAAACTGTTTCAAATATTATTATTTGTATCAATCCTGGTGAGCGGTATAGCGTGCAAGAAGAATTTCGAAGATGTAAATACCAATAAAAATAACCCCACAGACGTGGGACCTGATTTGTTATTAAGCGGTATTATAAAGAGTATGATGGACCGGCAGGTGAACGAAGCGTGGACGGTAGGAAACATTGTAGTGCAGTATCATTCGAAGATCCAGTTTGTAAATGACGATAGATACGGTTGGAATGAAAAAAATGATATTTGGGTTACGGTTTATAATAATTACAGGAATCTCCAGAATTTGCTCGGCAAGGTAAGCGGAGATCAGTCGAACCCCTATTATGCCGTTGGATTAATATTAAAATCGTGGATGTTTTCCCTTGTTACCGATGCATACGGTGATGCGCCTTATTCGGAAGCGGGCAAGGCAAAGACGGAGGGCGTCTCTCAGCCGGCGTACGATAAACAAGAGGATATTTATAACGGCATCCTCGCCGACCTTAAAACAGCGAATGAATTACTGATGTCGCCGAGCCCGACCGTGACGTTAAACGGTGACATTCTTTACGGAGGCGGAGGGGCATCGCTCATCAAATGGAGAAAATTGGCGAATTCTTTAAGACTCCGTTATCTGCTTCGTATATCAAAGAAGAGAGACGTGACGACTGAAATGCAGGCTATAGTAGGCGATCCAATAGCTAATCCAGTCTTTGAAAACAATGGCGACAATGCTGAATTGAAATACCAACCCACGGCTCCAAACCAGTGGCCTTTGTACCCTATGAGGGTTGGAAGTTTGGATGAGTTTAGAATAAGTAAAACCCTTACAGACAGGCTAACTGATTTAAATGATCCACGTGTCAAAGTATTCGCCAGGCCGACGCAGGCATCGGTCGCTTTGGGAACTCCTGTGTTTCAAGGCGCACCTAATGGACTGAGCGACGTGGAAGCGCTTGCATACAATGGAGGAGTGCAGGGTGTGTCCCGGGTGGGATATACGTTTGCCTGTCTGGTTTGTAACGACCAGGGTCAGGAGCCTCCCGTTGCCAATGCCGCCCGAGCATTACTGATGACCTATGCCGAGCTGCAATTCATCCTCGCCGAAGCACGCCAAAAATCGATGATCACTACCGGCGACGCGGCAACTTATTACACCAACGGCATCACGTCCAATTTTGATTACTGGGTATCCGTGGTTCCGGCCTCCTATAATCTTGACGTCACCATGCCGGCAGGTTATCTGGCTGAGACAGCTGTGGCTTACGAAGGTTCAGATGATGAAAAGTTGGCGAAGATTGCGCTGCAAAAATGGATTGCTTTATATTTTAATGGCCTGGAAGCATGGTTTGACTGGCGGAGAACGAATATGCCAGCTATTATCCCCGGACCCGCAAATCTTAATAATGGCAAAGTTCCTATAAGATATATCTATCCACAAAGTGAACAATCGCTGAATACCGCTCACAGGGCTGATGCGGTGCAAAGACAGGGCGGCACCGACGATATCAATACAAAAATCTGGTTGACGCAGGATTAACAAAGACGCTCGCGTTTCTAACCCCCAACTGGCGGAGTCGATTTTACTTACCATGGAATTTTAATTTCCTGAATTTAAGCACCGACACTCGCCGTCAAATATTAATTTATGGCCGGAAATAGGAGAGATGCCATCAAATTGATCACTTTATCTGGGTTCGGTTTAGCAGGAACGGCATTTTCACCTTTTCCCGATAGCTGGAAAAGCACTACGCGTTTGACGGCTTGCATATTGAGGAACTCAGCTGGCAATTAGCTTATGGCGTTCGCAGGCATGCCATTTTGCTCAAACCGCTCAATGCATGACGCTATCTTTTCCCTTCCTTTTTTATGAAATGAATCGCTCGATATCTTTTTTTGTACTTTCTGAATTTCTGGCAGACTTTTAATTTTTACAAAGTAATTAAATTTATAACAGCCGATGTTTGGTCTACTATCAAAGCGCTATCTGCCAAATGAGCAAACAAAAAGTTAGCGGTAGGTTACTTCGGAACAGGAGGATGCAATCAGATTTCTTTTCAAATAGGTGATACGCTATTGGTGGCTATGACGATCAGTAACGCAAAAATGGGACAAGTGAATCTTTCTTACTCTACCAGTTAAATAAAGATTAGATTCGGGTATCTCCATATATCCATCATGAAATTATCCGCAGTTTTATCTTACAGTTGTCTATTCATCTTGTCCGCCGGTTTTGCTTCCGGGCAAACTAATTCGCTCAATTTTGATGGTGTTGACGACTACATCAAAGTAGAATATAACCCCACCCACGATGTATCCGATGCAGTAACTATTGAAGCCTGGGTGTATCCAACCAACAATAATTGGGGCAACATCCTGATGAAAGGAAATTACGGCTATGGATTCGCCCTTAGCGGGGCAGGAGGAGTCGGCGCCTGCGGAAGCTCGAGCAACCTGGTGTACTGGAATCAATCGCAATGCGGAAGCACTATTCGATCCACTCTGACCTACGCGCAAGATACCTGGCAACACGTAGCCGTAACGGTTCAGGATGTAGGCGCGCAATTAGAAATTTATTTTTACGTGAACGGAGTAATGGATGGGCCATATTATAGCGGTCAGTTGCTGGACAATGGCGGCATCGATAATGCCATCTATATCGGTACACAGGGTCTTGGACTGGGTAATTTCTTTACTGGAAATATGGAGGAACTTCGCTTGTGGACCATAGTGCGTACGCCGGAGGAGATTCTGGCTACGATGAATTCGCAATTGAATCCGACGGGCCAAGCTAACCTGGCCATGTATTATTCATTTAACCAGGGCGTGGCAGAAGCTGATAATTCACTTGAAACAATAGCGTTAGACGGAACGGCTAACAACAACAATGGGACACTGAATAATTTTGCATTAAACGGAGGCGTTTCTAATTGGGTTGGCGTATCGCCAGCGGTATTACCAGTGAAGCTCCTGTCATTTAATGCAATTTGGAAAGCTGGTAGCACCGAATTAACCTGGAGCACGACCCAGGAACAGAATAGCAGCAGTTTTGAAATTCAACGCGGAGAAAAAAATAATTTTATTCGCATTGCCAGTGTTGCTGCCGCCGGCAATAGTAGCAAGCGTATCGATTATCATTTTACAGATGCGGCACCTGTCGGTGGCAATAATTTCTATCGCCTAAAACAAATAGATAACGATGGCAGATTTACATATTCCCCAATAGTGAAAGTAAATTTTGCATCTGCCAATCACTTGAAATTGCTAGGCAATCCGGTACAAAGTCAATTAAAAACTGTTTTCAACAGTGTAAGCAAAAGTCAAATTAAAATAATTATATCTAACGAATTAGGTGCAATAGTTGTCCAAAGGACCATAGCTGTGCAGGAGGGAAACAATGAAATTATTATTCCGCTTAACGGGATAAACCCAGGCTCATATTACCTGCAAGCATTCTCCGGAGGCTGGAAACAAGCATTGAAATTTTCTAAACTATAAGAACAACTGTGATAGTATGATTTCAATCCTGTGTTAACGTCCTTTTTAACAATTTAATTCAATAAAAAAACTAAACTAGGAATAGATGTGACTTTTGAGTACAGCTAGCTGCAATTTAATACACATATATCGTATCTCTTATGAACGCACCTTCACTACCGAGGCAAAATATTATTTGCCAACAAATCGATGGCTATATTTTTCTTCCAGACTGCATAAAATATCAACTAATTTATCCGGACGTTCTCTCATCACATTGTGCTTGCAATGTATTTCTTCGACATGCCAATCGGGAGAATTTTTTAAGTTATTATATTGTTTGACAAAGGGAGATTGTTCCCAACCACTGAGATAGATGAAACTACGGTTAAGAATTCGTTCATAATTTCCATTCAAGTTTATCCTTTGCATGAAAGTGGCCAGTGGATGCGGTCTTCTTCGATTGTCTAATCCGGGTCGATCTGCTACAGTAAAACCATCATTGCCGGCTCCGGCGACAAAACGTTGTCTGTATACTTCACTCGTAAGGCTCCAGCAGGAATCACCATCTTTGGGAATGTACGCATCAATATAAACAAGTGCATATATGTTTTCCGGAATTTTATCTGCGACACCTGTGATCACAAGTCCGGCATAGCTATGACCGCATAAGATCACATCCGACAGAGCTTCTTTTAAGAAGACATCTATGACGAACTGGATATGCGTGTCTAAATTTAGGTATCTGTTTGGTATACCGGATTGTGATTCAAGACCCGGTAAGGTTAATGAAATACACTTTTTTCCCAACCGTTCAAGGCGTTCGGTTATCGGGTCATAAGCCCAGGCGCCGTGCCATCCGCCCGGAATAAATACATAGGTTTTATCATTTTTCATAAAACTTTCCTGCTTCTCGTTCTCAACATCCAGGTCTGATGGATTTATTAAAACCGGTTCTGTTTCAACAGCGTTGTTGTTAGCATAATTCTCACTTAAGCCGTCGTAGAAATCGCTTCGCTTTTGCATCTCCTTCATTTTATCTAACAAAGATGCTCGATAATAGCTCAAACAACACATGGGATAGTTTAAGAAATACCCTTAAGGTAGATTAAGGGCAACAGCTATTTTTTGAGAAGATTTTTACGAACCTTACTTAAGAACTCAGGAGTAATCCCTAAGTATGAGGCAATTTGTGTGTTTGGAAGCCTTGACAACAAGTGTGGGTATTGCTCAATAAAAGCAATGTAACGTTCCTCGGCTGTTGAACTGATCGCCTGGAAAACCCTGTTCTCTGCTTCAACCAAACGGTTTTCTACAATAACCCTGAAATTTCTGTCGAACTTAGGATTATTATCAAACAGATGATAAAGATCAGGCTTGGAGATCTGGAATATAATCGATGGTTCAATGGCTTCAATATAAACACGGCTTGGCTTCTCGTAGTAAAAGCTAATAATCTCCATAAGCCAGTCGCCCTCGGCGGCAAACTGCAGGTTATGTTCTGTGCCATTATCATCCACCTGGAGCTTTTTAAAACAGCCTTCAGCCACGAAGGTATAGTGCCTGCAAACATCATTTTCCTGTAATATGTATTGCCTCCGCTTAATCTTTCGCTGAATAACCCGCCCTGCCAGATCCTGCTTTTCCGCTGAATTAAGTGGCAGATAACTATCGAAATTTGAAAATAGTTTGTCTATAATCACAAGTCTTTATGCAAATATTTATCGAACAAGTAGCGAATCCTTTTTTTGATGAGTTTGTAAAATTATTAAAAGTAACTGCAAAACTTCGAGTTTCGATCACAAAAATCGCTAGTGTACATTTAAAAATTTGAGGTCTTTGGCACTGTCTAAATGAGGATGCCATGGCGCAGATTCATTTTTGTTTATGCAAAGATGAGAAACAGCGTTTTGCGTACTTTTATTTCAAATGGATTTAAAAAGGTACCGTATTTGCATTGCCATAGTGCTTCATATGTTGACATTTCTTCACTGGAAGAACATAATCCTCATGTAATGGCCAAAGCTTTAATACTGATACTTTTTCTTATGACCCTGAGATGAGTTCGATTGGAAAGAAGGATCTATCGGTTATTGGCTCAGCGTATTCAGGATTGCCTACTTTGCAGTTCATCTACGTTACTTCTCTGGTTGGCCAGGGATCTCCGTAAACACAAACACTCCTATATGAAGCTGTTATGCTTTGCCTTAAGCCTTGTACTACTTTTAAGCAGTTGGGCACTAGTAAATTCTCTAACTAACCCCACTACTGGTCGAATCGAACAGATAATTGATCATACTGGCAATTCTTCGATACTGTATTCGCCTATCCCCGATCAGTTTGGCAACATCACTTCATTCGAGGTTTCCCGAAACCCCGAACATTACTTCCACATCGAATACGATTACAGTGCCGTCAGAGGAACGAAGAATTTCAGCTTCATACCTTCACAAAATTTAATCAGCCAGGAATACAGTCTGCTGGAAGTAATGCAATGGCTGCCGCAAAATACGCATCAACGTAAATCTGCCGGGGGTGCCTTCCTCGTCAATGGCGTATATGTAAATCAGGAGCAGGTTTATAAAAACTATCAGTTCGATACAAATGGAAACCAAACGTCTCTAACTTACGGAGACAACATTTTGCAAAAGACGACATGGCACGTCCAGCCATGATCTGTAACTAATTTATTGGCGGCGGCGTACATGGTTTTTAATAAATATAGTCCCCGCCGTTTGTCTGTGCGGGGCGGGCTGAATTCTGTGACGTTACTAATTTGAAGGAATTAACCGATGTGATGCATCATGCGGAATAAAAACGGTTACTTAGTACTTTTTTCTTATTCAAAATTCAACTCATTTAATCCTGGATGCGTTTTGTACTAGATTCTTTGTGTCCACTGTCAAAAATCTTTTGGGGAATAACAAAGCTGCCAATACTCATAGATGAGTTTGAGTGAGGATTTCAGCACCTCGTAATTCACAGGTTTTTTGAAAAAGCCCTGGGCTGATGCGGCATATGCATTACAAACCATGTCTTTATTGGCAGAAGTAGTAAAAAATATATAAGGAATGCATTTTGTACTCAATTCTTCGTTCGTGAAAATCCTTTCTCTCAATTTTAGCCCGGATAATTTGGGCATATTTATATCTGATAAGATCAGAAATGGCTCATTATCTAGTTTCTCGAGGTAATGTAATGCCAGAGCCCCATCGCCAAAAAATATAATCTGATTAGTGATATTCAGCTCCTTAAAGACCTCGAAAATCATTTCCTGGTCATCCACATCATCTTCAATGACAATTATTTCGCCCTGCTTATTCATAAGTCTAATATAAAGAAATCGAATTTGCGGGACATGCCCTTAAGTTAAATGAATTTCCTTCACATGGACGCGTAAATGCAGCACATTTTCACAGTTCTTTAGAGGTACGTGGACAGAAACCGAAGACTGTGCTCTTGTAACATTGTTACAAGCAGCCTCGATGCCTACAGGAACCCAAAAATTTAGTCCTACGGATACCCGGATTGGTGTTGTTTCAGATTGAATTTATTGAAATTGCTGAGGAAAATCTCTTATTCATTTGAGGCAGGTGCCAAGTAGAAAAATTCATCATTATTCGAAAAACATCTCTCCGGGCTTTTGATCCACAAAACTTCCTGGTAAAACAGGGATTCCGGTTTACATAATTGGCCTTCTGAAGCATAACTATATCATACCTAAATACTTAGTTGCACACCTAAAAAATTAGTTGCTTGCCTAATGATTTAGTTATAAATTGGTCTAAATATTTAAAATATGAAGGCCCTCACGCGTGGAGAAGAACAAATAATGGAAGCCGTCTGGAAGATGAAATCAGGCTTCTTAAAGGATATCATCAACGCACTGCCTGAACCCAAACCCCATTCTAATACTGTCGGCACGCTCGTTAAAATACTCATAGACAGAAAATATATAACGTTTGAGCAACTGGGAAGAAACAATCTGTATAAACCGGCAATAACCAGAGAACAGTATGCAAAGCGATCCATGGCAACGGTGATGAAAACCTTTTTCAATGGATCGCCGGCAAATGTAGTGTCCCACTTTATAGAGGACAATAAATTGTCTGTAGCTGAATTACAAGCCTTGCTTAAGAAGATCCAAAATTCAAAAAAGTAATACCATGGCTGCCATTATCTTTTACTTGCTTAAAATGATTGTCTGCAGCGGAGTAATGCTATTGTATTATTTCCTCTTCCTGAGAAACAAACGTTTTCATCAATTCAATCGGTTCTATCTGCTTTTCTCCGTCGTCCTCAGCTTAATGCTGCCAGGCTTGCACCTTTCTTTCACAATGTCAGGCGGTCGAGACGGTGTAATTAGCTTTACACAAATGCTTGATCTGGTAACAATAACAAGTGTAGCACCGACACGCATCTCTATCGGGTATTTTAACACGCAATTGATTCTTTTTACCTATTCCCTTGTTGTCTTAACAAAATTGATCTTTGACATCATGGCGTTGAAGAAAATCGCGAGCCTGAAAAAGGCTAATTCTTTTGAACAAATTGATAATATTCGATTATATAGAATTAACGATCCGGGTGCACCTTTTACCTTCCTGAATAGTATTTTTTGGCCTCACAATCTTTCGCTTCATTCAGATGTAGGCCGGCAACTCTTTTATCACGAGCGGGTGCATGCAAGGCAGGCCCATACCTTTGATGTGTTGTTGATGAGGATGGTATTGGCACTTGCCTGGCTAAATCCCCTTTTCTATATCGCCAATAAGGAGCTGTTGTTGATCCATGAGTTTATCGCAGACGATGAGGCTAGCTGGGAGTCGAATAGAAATGCCTATGCAGAATGTCTTCTACTGGAGGCGATTCAGCAAAAACGGGCAACCGCTGTGGTCAGTCAATTTTATTATTCATCTTTCAAACGCCGAATATTTATGTTAGTCAATTCTTTCAAACCAGACAGGCTTGCGCGCCTGAGAAGATTAATGGTGATACCAATGATCGCCATGCTCTTTATCATTTTAGCTTTCCGGGGCCAAACAAGATCCGAAAACACCAACAGTTCGATTTCGATTGAAAACGCCCATGCTAACGGTGACATGGAGGACGCATCATATCCTGGTGGCCCGGAAGCGTGGATTAAATATCTTTTTGAAGCGGTTCACTATCCCAGCGAGGCACAGGACAAGGAAATACAGGGTAATGTTGTGGTTCAATTCAAAGTAGATGTCGATGGTCAGACAAGCGAAGTAAGCGCTGTTGAAGGACCAACAATCGGTGGGCTGCGGGCCGAGGCGATTCGAGTTGTAAAAGAAAGCGGAAAATGGATACCTGCGCAAAAAAATGGGCACCCCATTTCATCTTACAAAAAACAGCCTATACGTTTCAGACTTGAGGTCCAAAAATGAACTGCAATCCAGGGCCGCCATCTGGCGGTTTTTTTTTGTTGGCATGCCGTATGTATTCACCCGAATTCTTGTTCCCTATTCTAAATCATCTTTAATCGTTCCTCCTCCAGGTCGATCTGATATAATTGAGTTCGAATAATATCTTCGTTCACCTTCGGATCTTTATTCAGTTCAGTAAGGTATTGACGCTGACTTTCCAAGCAGTTCTAAGAAGATCCCCTTCGACTTTTCATTCATCATGGTATCCTCCGCAGCTGTACTCCGCTCTTCCCATATTTTCAGAAATTTTTCCATGCCCGCATGTCCGTTCTTATCATTTTCATACTTTTTCTTTAGAAATTGATATACGTGGCGTTTCAATCCTTGTTTCATGCTGCGTTTGATCGAATCGTCTGACTCTTCAGTGAGGGCCTCAAATAAATGTGTCCGTCTGATGAGATAGGGAAGCGTAAGCCCCTGGATCACGAGCGTAAGCAATATCGCAACGAAGGTGACAAAAAGGATAAGGTTTCGATGCGGAAACTCTTCGCCGTTATCCAATTTGATAGGTATTGCTAACGCCGCGGCCAATGACACAACGCCGCGCATGCCGGTCCATCCCAGCAACAGCGGCATTAGGAAAAGTCTCTTTTTTGAGCTGAAGCGGGGTGTTACGCTGGGACGGAAAATTCGGGTAGCAATCAATGCCACGTAAGAACTAATCATCCTGGCAGCAATGAGTACACCGGTCACCAATACCCCGTAGCCAATGGCAGTACTTAACGGGATCCCTTTGACACGCAGTCCTTCTACAATTTCCGGAAGTTCAAGGCCGATGATCAGAAACACGATTCCATTCAATACAAATACAAAACTTTCCCAGACACTGAAGCCCATGATACGACTTGCACTGTTCAGGAAAACAAGTCGTCGGGCTGACATAAACAAGCCCCCACTTACCACAGCCAGTACCCCGGAACAATGAAGCTGCTCCGCCACCCAATACATCAAATAAGGCTCAACAAGGGTCAGGGCGACATCCGATGACGCGTTGGTGGGTAGGCGGCGGTGTGCCTGAACAAAGATCCAGGCCAAAAGCAAACCAGATCCTACCCCGCCGACTACCATCCAAACGAAACTGACTGCTACATTCTGCCAGATGACCTGACCCGTACCAACGGCTACCAGGGCAAAACGGAAAATGATCAACGATGACGCATCATTCAATAAACTTTCCCCCTGGAGAATAGTTGAAGTGGATCTGGGTATCTTAACAAACTTTGTGATGGCCGCAGTACTTACTGCGTCGGGTGGGGAGACGATCCCGCCCAATAGGAACCCGAGGGCAATCGTGAAACCGGGGATGAAATGATTGGCGACGACTGCCACGGAAAAAGCCGTGAAAAGCACTACCAGAAAGGCGAAGCTGCCAATTATGCGCCACCATTTCCTCATTTCCTTGAATGAAATACTCCATGAAGCTTCAAACAACAGGGGTGGCAGAAAAATAAAGAAAATAAGGTCGGGGTTAATCCTTACCATCGGCAATCCGGGTATGAAGCCAAGGGCCAGCCCTGCAATTACCAGTAATATAGGATAAGCAATTTTCAATTTGGTTGCCCACATTTCCAGCAGCACGATGACCGCAATCATTGCAAGGAAATATGGAAGGTTGCTATGCATGCATATTGGTTTTAAATCCAGACCTGAATTTACGGCCGTCCCTTTGAAGCCGGGCATTCATTTTCAATTTCCCGATTCTCCTTGTTCGTGCGGCAAGGATCAAAAAAGGCTCAAAAAGTTGCTACGTCACGGGCTCTGATTACGTCCCAAATAACTGATAATTCATATCAGTACCGTATTCTTCGGGCTTTAGGGTGAAATGTATAGTGACAATAATAGCTATCTTATTAGTAAATCTCAAGTTTTTAACGGGGACCCCGGATACCCATAGCAAACTGATTCTGGAAGGACGATTTGTTACAAGAGGAATATTGTTTGACGTAAACAGTGATAAAATTCGACCGGAATCCTAAGGCGTGCCGAAAGATATTGCCGGCGTGTTAATAGAAAATGCCGCGGTCAAGGTGAAGATAGTTTGACATACCGATGCCGATGGTAGTGGTACCGACAACATAGATTGTCGAAACGCAGGGCCGAGTCTGTGAAGAACAGCCTGAAAAATGATTTCCTTACCGAAGCATCGAGGCTTGAAACTGAGGGCAAAGGAGAATCCCAGCCCATAGACAACAACACGCCGCCCGAAGCCAAGGCAAATATCAGGAGGGTGGAGTTTATAAAGCTTTGAGCAGCATAACCTAGTTCCCCATTTGATTTGCATCAAATATCAACTCCTAAAAGTTTTTTTTGTTTTGATGTCATGATCAGGGTGCGGGCAACGGCGCTATTGAAACAGCATGAAAGATGGCAGCCCCATGCTTTACAAATAGCCAGAACTGGTTTCCTTGTTCTTCTGGTAAACGGTTAACAATGCAACGCCTGTTGCTGGGTATTTGCACGCATGGTAACTTGTCTTGAGTTTTTATGGTAGTGCCGACAGTATTGGATTTCGGAAAAGAGGGCAAAGTGATAAGGAAATCTTTTTACATTAACTTTCTACTGTAAACTGATCGTTCAATGTTAGACATGAAGATTCTTCATCTGGCATTATGTCTGTTGTTGGCTTTGAGAGCGCAAGCGCAAATAGCTCAGGATACCACTTTGACTATATTTTTTAAGTCTGGAAAATCTACGTTTGATTTGAAGCAGCGGAAGAGTCTTGAGAGCATTGTGTCATCTGTTGCCAGTGTCAAAGAGGTTGTGGGCTTTGCTGATACAGTAGGTTCGGTACAGGCTAACCTTTATTTGTCGAGATTACGGGCAGCCAGTGTTTGGAAGGCCGTCGGTTCGGACACGGGGGTGACATTATCGTTTTACGGTGAGGAATTTAACTATCATCCGGATCTATCACTGAACAGAAAAGTCCAAATCTTAGCCCGGAAAAAGGATTTTCGATCAGTCAACGCGAAGTATTCGGTCGTGGACTCGTTTGACATTGAAAACGTCAATTTTCTAGCCGACAGGCCGATCATCACTCCCGAATCGATGAATTCAATCCCAACACTTATCAGCAAACTGCGGTCTTACCACGGCGCTCATTTTACAATTGTAGGACATGTCAATTACCAAAGCAAAAAAGATCAGGCTTATTTAAGAGACCTCTTCAAGCTCTCAGAGGAGAGGGCAAAAGTAATTTTTGAACTCTTACTGGACAATGGTTTTCCGAAGGCGAGTCTGAGTTACATAGGTGTCGGAAACTCGCAACCATTGATCCCTTCTCCCCGCAATGACGAGGAACGAAAAAGGAACATGCGTGTTCAGGTTATTGTGAGGACCCAATTTGGCGACGAGTAAAAACATTGAAGAACCAAAATAGACCAGGGTGGTGACCCATACTCGATAAAATCTCATCAACCTCATTTCATGAATTCACGTTTAAGGAATCTTGCTATTTTATGTTTTAGAATCATTGTGGGCGTAACAATGATTTTCTATGGCGTGATAAAGATTTTTCATATCCAGTTTGGAGTGCCGGAAGATGTACTCATGCAGACAATTGTCCAGACAGATTTGATGACACTGTCCTGGTATCTGGCAGACCATGAGCCTTTTCGAAGCTTCGTGGGTGGCACGGAAATAATTATCGGATGCGCTTTTTTTCATAAGCGACTGTTCTTGATAGCTGCATTAGCATCCCTCCCGCTTTGGATCGGTATCTTGGTTATGGATTTGACATTTATGAGGTATAATTATCCTGTCATTGCCCTGGTGGTCGGAATGTTGAGCTTGTCGTTGCTTCAAATACTCAACTATCGAAGGCAGATGATCTGCGCCTTTCATGAGATCATCAACATATGACTATTAATATGAAGAGCCTTCCCATTTCATTTGGAAGAATTCTAACTTTGGATGTTGCACTTACCGACATATTTAGAAATGAACAATAGTGAACCAACCATCCTGCTGTTTGACGGGGTTTGCAATTTATGCAACAGGTTTGTTCAGTTTACAATCAGAAGGGATCCGAAGGGGAAGTTTAAATTCGCTCCCTTGCAGTCTGAAATTGGGCAGTCGCTACTCGAAAAATGTAAATTACCAAAAGATGAATTCCGCAGTTTCGTTCTTGTACAAGGAGAAAGATACTTTCTAAGATCCACAGCAGCTCTTAAGGTACTAAGGGAGTTAGGAGGGGTGTGGAAGCTGTTCTATATCTTCATTATCATTCCAAAGCCATTGCGGGACTTTCTCTACGGCATAATTTCAAAGTCTCGTTATCGGGTCTTTGGAAAGCGAGACTCCTGCATGATTCCTACCCCTGACATCAGCCAAAGATTCCTGGAGTGACAACTTTAGCGTTCGATCTTTCTATGACAGGCACCTCAGCTTCGAATAACTGCAGATCGATGGGCTCGGTCTCATCAAACTTCAATCTATGCTTTCACGCTCTCGTCCATTGTCCATTCAGGCCTTACCCAATGACAAGTGTACCCATTGGGATGTTTCTGGAGATAATTCTGATGCTCCTCTTCAGCTTCCCAGAAATCCGAGGCTGGAACCACCTGCGTCACGATCGGACCGGGCCATTTTTTGGAAGCAGTCATCGATGCAATCAGCTCCTCAGCAACCTGTTTTTGCTCCGCATCGAGATAAAAAATCGCAGAGCGGTATGACATACCCCTGTCGTTGCCCTGCCTGTTAAGTGTGGTCGGGTCGTGCAACTGGAAGAAGAACTCAAGTAATTTTTTGTAGGAAAGCTGGTCATCGTCGAAAGTTACCGAGATGCCTTCAGCATGTGTGCCATGATTACGATAGGTGGCGTTGAGCACATCGCCGCCGGTGTAGCCCACAACAGTCGACTTTACTCCCGGCATCGCCCGGATCAGTTCTTCAACACCCCAGAAACAACCTCCGGCAAGTATGGCTTTTTGAATACTCATATATTTTGATTTCGTTTACCCTGCAAAATTACTGAAAAGGCGCGCTGTTAAAAGCGAAATAGTCCCTCAGGCAATGTTAATACTTGGTCTATGCTGAGACGAAATGATGTCATGATCAAGGATCGCAGGATGGCATACGATAAATAGACAATAAGTCCAACTTAGAAGGGACCGGCAGGATTTAGTTATGTTCAACCGAATACATTGACAAGCTCGAAAAATTACTGCCCACCAACATGATCGCCGCTACCGTTGCCGCATTGATGATCGTTGTAAGGTTGAGTGCTTGTAGTAGTGTCCTGCTGCTGGTACACCTTAGCAGGGTTGCCTGCAACACGGCTATTCGCAGCAGGCGAAATGGTTTCTTTTTTGCACGATGTTCCCATTTCAACAACAAGACCGAGAGCAAGGATGGACAGGAAAGAGGAGAGATGTCTCATACGCGTAGCTTTAGTATTTCTAAGTTACTACGTTTAATCGACCCGAAGAGTTGCAATAATTCCGGAAAATTTTCCTGGGGCCTGTTTGCCAGGTCAAATCATGCGCGGAATTCAGAGCATTTGGCAATCCGATTGGGGGATACTGATCTTTATTCGGATGGCGCATAGGATGCTGCCAGGAAGCCGGGAATTTTGACAAACGGGGAATATAATCAGTTTAAGATCACCACATTGTATTGTGATTCTCTGTGCACGGCCTTGGCCCTACCCAACTTTTAGGGCTATTGCTGTTCCGAACTGAGATCATCGCCCCTGACTCGATCAAGGTTGGTCCGAACAGATTATCAGGGACTTAACTCAAGAGAAAATAGTAAATTCAACTTACACTATCACCCTCAAAAATACCCCACCATGTATCGCAATTATCTCACTATTGCGTTCAGGAACCTCCGCAAGAATAAAATCTATTCCCTGATCAATATTTTTGGACTGGCCATCGGAATGGCAGCCTGCTTCTTTATCTTTCAATACGTGCATTTTGAATCGGGATTTGACAGTTTCAATAAAAACGCAGACAGGCTCTATCGGGTGCCGATCTCCTACACCGGAAGCATGTCGAGTGTGCCAATCACTGCCTCCAATCACCCCGCCGTAGGACCAGCGATGAAAAAGGAATTCCCTGAGGTCGAAGACTTTACCCGCCTGGTCAACATTTCCACCTTTGCTACCTCGTTTTATCTTTCATACAAACCCGAACACCAGACCCCGAGGATATTTAGTGAGCTGGGGGTCCTTGTCGCCGACGGATCATTTTTTAACCTTTTTTCATATCCACTCATATACGGCTGATCGCAAAACCTGTCTTGTTCACACCGAAATCCATTGTCATCAGTGAGTCGATGGCTAAAAAGTATTTTGGAACGACCAACGCCCTGGGGAAAGCATTAAACTTCAACTCGGACGGACTCCTGACTGTCACAGGGGTATTTAAAGATATTCCCGAGAACTCCCATATAAAATTTACCGCACTGCTCTCTTTTTCAACGATCGGTAAAGACTGGGGATATGATGAGTGGCGGTATCCGGAATTTTACAACTACGTGTTAATTAGAAAGGGGGCCGATGTTGCTGCTGTGCGGAAAAAGCTTCCGGCGTTCGTAAATAAGTACCTCGGCCCTACCATGAAGGAGTTGAATTTCGGTTGTGCATTTGAACTACAGCCAGTCACAGATATTCATCTCCGATCGAATTATCTTAAAGAGGCTGAGGCTAACGGAAGCGCAAGAGAGGTATCCATGTTGTCCATCATTGGCATATTTATTTTGGTCATCGCATGGGTGAATTACATCAACCTTGCAACAGCCAAATCAATGGAAAGGGCTAAAGAAGTGGGTCTAAGGAAAGCAGTTGGGGCAGAGAAGCGACAATTGATCTTTCAGTTTCTACTTGAATCCGTGATCATCAATTTTCTCGCACTGATTATTGCCGCAGTTATCGTGCTGTCTTGTATTCCATTATTTCGTCAACTATTGGGTAAGGATATCAATGCCGGGTTCTTCTCGTCCGGCCTTGGGGGCGAGCCATATTTCTGGATGGTGGTGGCGGCTATCTTCCTTGCCGGTGCGCTGCTGGTAGGCGCTTATCCCGCCCTGGTGATCTCTTCTTTCAAGCCGGCCCTGGTACTGAAAGGACTGTTCGTGACTTCAAATTCAGGCATCTCTCTGAGAAGGGTATTGGTGACGCTGCAGTTCGTACTTTCTATAATATTGATCGCTGCTACCCTGATCGTATCGAGTCAGTTAAGTTTTATGCGCGAAGGCAACCTTGGCTATCAAAAAGATCAAATGCTGATCCTTAAGGCGCCACCGGTTTTCGACTCCAGCTCCCAGGAAAAGTTTCTTTATTTCAACGCAACGCTGAGGCAAAATTCTTCCGTTGCAGAGGTTACGGGTACCTCCGACATACCCGGACAAACGATCAATTATCGGAACAGTGTGAGAAATATCTTCGAGGATAAGACCTCAAACTTTACGAGCTACCTGCTCGAAATCGATGACCATTTTATCGACACGTACAAAGTTCCGATGGTTGCCGGCAGAAAATTTTCATCAACAGACACATCTTCAATGTCACCCGGATCAAGGCCAAATGTCATGATCAACGAAGTGACCGCTGCCGCCCTGGGATTTAAAAATGCTGAGGCGGCGGTCAACCAAGACATCGTATTGAAACTGGGTACTAATGAATACACATGCCAGGTAGTTGGTGTGATGAAGAACTTTCATCAACGTTCGATGAGAGAGAAGTTTGATCCCATACTTTGTTATTTTCCACGCTATTCGAGCATGCGTTACGTTTCTATAAATGTGAACTCGATCAACATCCAATCAACGCTTGCTTCTGTTGAAACGCTTTTTAAAACCAACTTTAGCGCCGCTCCTTTCGAATATTTTTTCCTGGACGATTTCTTCAATAAACAGTACCAGGCCGACCAACGCCTTGGGAAAGTATTCGGTCTGTTTGCCGGCCTCGCGATCATTATCTCCTGTCTCGGTTTGCTTGGATTATCCAGTTTCATCGTGAATCTGCGCAAACGTGAAATTGGTATCAGGAAAGTGCTTGGCGCTTCAGTTTCAAGTATCCTGGTTTTGTTTTCCAGGGATTTTGTTAAACTGGTGGTAATCGCCTCAGCTATTTGTTTGCCGGTCATGTATTTCGGCGCCAAACAATGGCTGGAAAATTTTGCCTTTCATATCGGAGTCAGCTGGGTGCTGTTGATCATTCCTTCGTTGCTCCTGCTGGCCATCTCCCTGTTCACGGTGTCGATACAGAGTATGAGAGCGGCGCTGACCAACCCCACGAAATCATTAAGGAGTGAGTGAAGATTCCCTATGATTCATGGGGAAGGTTTCACGCAAAGGCAAAGAAGGTTTCACGCCAAGGCCTTTAGATCAAAGTAGTCTTTTTCAGAAAATTTATAGCGTTGAATTGGGAAGCCTCAAATTTGTGAAAGAGAATGGGGTGAACTTTGCGAAGGCATAGACTCGCGGTCTATTTTGCGTATCAGTCCCCATCCTCCTTCACGGTTGCCAAGGCCCATTTAGAATAGTAAGTCCTTGAAGACTAATTAAAGGTCTTAGGCTAGGCAACTTTTTTTAAGTAACCTTAAAAATTAAAGTTATGGAAGTTCCACAAATTATCGGCGCTGACATCTCCAAAAAAACTATTGATTTTGCCTGTTCGGTGACGCAAAAGAACCTTAGGATCTCCAACGATGAGGACGGTTTTAAAGCCTTTAGCAACTGGATCACTGAGCAGGGCATCGACCCATCCCGGCTAACGGTGGTTATGGAACACACCGGCACTTACAGCTATCGCTTTGAGCAGTTTTTGCACAGCAAAAGCCTGCCCTTTGCCAAATCTTCCGCCCTGGCCATCAAGCGGTCCATGGGCCTGGTGCGCGGTAAAACCGACAAGCAGGATGCAAAAAGGATCTGCCGCTATGGTGTTGAAAAGGCCGACCAGCTGGTGCTGGCTCAACCCGTAGCCCAGGGCCTGCAACGCCTGCAGATGCTGTATTCCATCCGGGAGAGGTTCGTACGTAACCGCGCATCCATGAAGACAGCGGTAAAGGAAATGCAGACATCATACGGGCTCAAAGACACCGATCCGGTAATCGTTATGCAACAAAAGATGATTAAAGTCTTTGATCAGCAAATTGAAAAGCTTGAAGCCCAAATTGCTGACATTATAAAGACCGACAAAAACATGGATCAGAACTACCAATTAATCCAGTCGATCAAAGGAGTGGGCAAAGTGCTGGCTTTGGCTACAATCGTCAAAACCCAAAACTTCACCCGGTTCAACGATGCCAGAAAGTTTGCCTGTTTTTGTGGCACCGCGCCGTTTGAAAACACGTCAGGCACCAGCATCAAAGGTCGGACAAGGGTCAGCCACCTGGCCGACAAAGGGATGAAAACATTACTGGACCTGGCCGCAAAATCGGCCATCCGGTATGATCCCGAACTAAAACAATATTACAGCAGAAGAACTGCAGCAGGCAAGGCAAAGATGAGTACTATTAACGTCGTTAGAAACAAACTTCTGTATCGAATCTTTGCCGTCGTAAAACGCCAGACACCCTTTGAACCACTCTTAATAGCAGCATAAATATTTAATCCAACCCTAAAAAACTAAAAAAATTTGGTCAAATTGTAACCTTAGAATACGCAAATCTGCCTTCAGCAGACGCCAAGGCTTTCCTTTGCGCTTTCTTTGCCTTGGCGTGAAACAAAATATTATAGACTATTTGCGTAAAATACGAAACTCAGACTTCAGATCTGCCATTCATGCCGCGCACAGGCAATCGTCAAACTGGTCCAATATCATTGGGACAATTAAAATTCGCAAAAGCATCAAGCAATTCCATCTGGGATTTAGAACATTCTATGGTGAGGCGTCAGTCGAAGCCGTCCGGTATTTCCACCCATCTAATGGTATACTTATCGAATATCATAGGTGTGCTTCGCATTTTCGAAAAACGACATCATGCAAAACCGCTTGGTTTTTATTAATTTTAAGAATCCAACTGCTTAGGGGTAAAGTTTGAGCGACATCGTAGATCATATAGATAATGAACTTTTTGCCCGTCTTGCCAGGGGGGACGAAGAAGCATTCCGGCAAATAGTTCACTTTTTTTACAAACGGACGCTTCCGTTAACCGTGGCCCTCGTTAAATCGGATGCCGCCGCGCGAGATATCCTCCAGGATGTATTTCTTAAGTTGTGGTTGAAGCGCGACACGCTGACTTTCGTCGACAATCCTGCGGCGTGGATGAAGGTGGTAATCGCAAATGCCACCTCAAATCATATCAGGGCGGAGCTGCGATACGAACTTAAAATGAAGAATGCGGCAAATGATCAAACCGTCAACGAAGAGATTTGGCAGGACATCGATGCCAGATTCACCCGCACCATTATTGACGAGGCGGTTGTTCAATTACCTTCTAAGAGGCAACAAATATTCCTGTTAAGCCAGCGTGAAGGACTATCCCGCAAGGAAATCGCCTCCCTGCTTAACATTTCGGAGAATACTGTTCGCAACCAGTTGTCTGAAGCGGTCCATTCCATCCGGGAACACCTTCGGCGCCGCGGGGCCATGATTATTCCATCCGTCCTCCTTGTTCTGCACAGTCTGATGAAATAAATTTTACATTCGATAGTACATTCTTACTCTCTGCGGTGTCAGTTACAATGTGGGAACCAATGACACCTTAGACTATCTGCTGCGCGGCCACATCAATGGCAGCCTCTCGGACGAGGAAAAATTACAGTTGCTTGAATTCCTGGACGACAAAGAAAATCTGGAAAAATGTAGGGAATTGATCGTTAAACTGTACTCAGACACCAACAATGCATCTGGCTACAAGGAAGAAGAGGTGGAAAAACTCATACACTTTATTCTCAAGTCTGATCGGTCTGATTCTTCATTGCAACGCGGCATCGGAGTGAGGCGGATTACTGGCAGCTGGATTAAGTATGCGGCAGCAGCAATAATCCTGTTTTGCGCCGGACTGTATTTATGGCCAGAGAAACAGGCGAAGATTCCTGAGATGGTTCAGCACAAACAGGCACCATTGGTGCATGATGCACTCCCCGGTTCAAATAAGGCGCTCCTCACTTTAAGTAATGGGAAGATCGTAGAACTGAACCAGGTAAAACCCCAAATCATTACGGATGGGAAGCTGGCGATCAGAAATGAGAACGGAGTGCTGACCTACGGTCGGTCGGACGTGGTGGCATATAATACGACTAGCACCCCAAACGGAGCTCAATACAGACTCACCCTTCCGGATGGAACAAATGTCTGGCTCAACTCTACAAGCAGCATCACCTATCCATTATCATTTCCGGGTAAAAACAGGATCGTATCGATTACCGGTGAAGCTTACTTTGAGGTTACTCAGAACCCGAATCAGCCATTCATAGTCAGAACTTTTAAAGATGAGATCCTGGTAACGGGTACGCATTTTAACGTCAACGCATATGCAGACGAAGACGGAATAAAAACTTCTTTGGCTGAAGGATCGGTGCGCATCGATAACAAAACGCTGAAACCCGGTGAAGCTTACATGAATGGACAAATACTCGCTACCAACCTGGAACAGGACCTTGCCTGGAAGAATGGCGTTTTTGATTTTAACCGACGCGACCTGCAGGCAGTCATGCGGCAGATATCCAGGTGGTACGATGTTGAGGTGGTATATGAAAAAATTATCCCGTCGATGCAATTCTACGGTAAAATGGGAAGGGATCTGAATCTGTCACAGGTATTATCAATTCTTGAAAAGTCCGGCGTTCACGCGCACTTCAAAATCGATGAGAAAAAACTTATTGTAAATCCTTGAGAAACGGGAGTTCCTGTTAACAAAAACCGCCCCGAGGTCGAGTCGAAGCGGTGAGTAGTTCAGGTTTGCCCAATATACAATTGCTAGGACTGCTTATTGTTCAACCCAAACATCAACAAAGTTATGAATTTAACTGCGTGCCTCCATGCCACCATTTCCGCAAAAAGGGGAATCTGGCTGAGGTCTTTAACCAAAACGTCGTTAGCTATGAAGCTGACCATTTTTTTCTTAACCGCGGCTTTGATGAATGTGAGCGCCAATGGCGTATCGCAGTCAGTGACTTTTTCGGGCAAAAATGTTGCCTTACAAAAGATATTTTCCGTGGTGGAAAAACAGACCGGGTTTGTCGTCTTCTGTAATTATGAGCTGATAAAATCAGCCCTACCGGTATCTATCAATTCTAAAGAAACTCCTCTACCGGCATTTTTGACTATGGCACTCCAGGGCCAGCGATTGTCATTTACTATAGTGAACAAGACAATTGTGATCAGTAGGACGCCGGCGTTGCCACCAAATTCGCGACCGAATACTCAAAGCGTTCTCCCTATTGTCGTCAGCGGTAAAATTGTAAATAAAGAAGGTGATCCTGTCGTGGCATCGATCATTATTAAGGGAACGACCAGGGGCGTGAACACGGATCTCGAAGGAAAGTTCACGATTAACAATGTGGAAGAGAATGCCGTGCTGATTATTTCCGGGATCAACGTCGAGACGCGGGAATTTCCTGTCAATGGGAAGACAGACCTCATTATCCAGGTTTCAGCAAATATATTGTCAGAAAATGAGGTAGTCATTACCGGTTACTCCAGCGAAAGGAAAGGTGACATCACTGGTTCCGTAGCGGTCGTTGATATGAAAAGTGTGAAGTCTATACCTACGGGTACCGCGTCGCAAGCACTGCAGGGACAAGCTGCTGGTGTGAATGTGATCACTTCTGGTGCGCCAGGGGGGCGCACGGATATTTTTGTACGAGGCATAACCTCTTTTGGCAACACGGAACCTCTGATAATCGTGGACGGTGTCCAGGGTAGCCTTAATAATCTTAATCCAAATGACATCGCATCAATACAGGTTTTGAAGGATGCCGGTGCGGCAGCAATTTATGGAGTACGCGGTTCGAATGGAGTAATTGTTGTCACAACCAAAAAAGGGAAGTCGGGCGAGCCGATTATCAGCTACGATACGTATTACGGACTTCAGATGCCGAAAAAAGGCAACGTGTTCAACCTGTTAAACCCCACAGAATACGCAGCGATGTTGAAGGAGGTGAACCCGGGAACTATTTTATTTGCCAATGGGGTACCGGACTATACCTACGCAGGTCCCGGGAATGCCGGCACAGCTATGGAGGGTGATCCGGCAGTGGATCCAGCAAATTATGTCTTTGATGCCTCCAATCCTGAGAACGACTATTTAATTCAGAAAGTAAATCGCGGCGGCACAGACTGGTTTCATGAACTTTTCAAGAACGCCCCGATACAGAGTCATACTGTCACCACGAGCGGGGGAACTGACAGATCAAATTATTTGTTTTCACTTGGATACCTGAACCAACAGGGTACGATGATAGAAAGTTTTCTGAAGCGGTATTCTGCGAGGATAAATACCCAATTCAAAATAAAGAAACACATCCGCGTTGGACAAAATGCCTACTTCTATTACAAGCAAAACCCGGGATTCAGCAATCAGGACGATAACAATGAAATTTCATTGGCTTACCGGATTATGCCCATGATACCCGTCCACGACATCAAAGGAAACTATGGAGGCACCTGGATTGGCCCTGAACTGGGATCGGTAGGAAACCCGGTTGCCACGCGGGAGCGTTCAAAGAGTGAAAAAAATAACTTCTGGAATGTCAGCGGAAATATTTATGCCGAAGTAGACATCCTCAAACACTTCACTTTCCGCACGACATTCGGAGGCAGCATCGACAATCAGTACAATTACAATTTTAATTTTAACCGGTATGAGGACAAGGAGCAACATACCAGCCTGAATGGATTTAATGAAAATGCGCTGTACAACAGCAATTACACGTGGACCAACACCTTCAGTTATCAACAGGAATTTGGAAAACACAAAGTGAAGGCACTTGCCGGAACGGAGGCGATCAAGAACTATGGACGTGGAGTGGGTGGAGCTTCGGTAAACTTTTTCTCTACCGATCCAGATTACCTGGTACTTGGTAACGGCACCATGAACATTACCAACTATAGCAATGCTTATGTAAATGCATTATTTTCTCTCTTCAGTCGGATAGATTATTCTTTTGATGATAAATACCTCCTCGCGGCTACTTTGAGAAGGGATGGTTCCTCCGTTTTCGGGTCGGACATGAGATACGGCGTTTTTCCTTCATTCTCCGTCGGATGGAAGATTTCCAGCGAAAAATTCATGAAGAATGTGAATTTTTTAAACGATTTAAAACTAAGGGGTAGCTATGGCATACTGGGTTCGCAGAGCAACATTGATGCGAACAACGCATTTACGCTTTTCAACTCAGGGTTCGGAACTTCGTATTACGACATCAACGGTACTGGTACTACCAGGCAGGGCTTTTACCAGTCAAGCATTGGTAACACTGGTACCGGTTGGGAAGAAGACGTGATCACCAATATTGGATTGGATGCGACAGTATTGAATAATAAATTGTCCATTTCTATTGAATGGTATAAGAAGTCAATCAACGGCCTTCTCTTTCCGCTTCCACTCCCCGCGACCACGGGAGGAGCCGACGCGCCAACTATAAACATTGGCGACATACAAAACAAAGGATGGGACATCTCGGCGACCTATCGCGGGACAGTTACAAGCGATCTGCAATTCAGCATCGGCGCCAACATTACAACTTACAAAAACGAAGTGGTAAAAATTCCTGATCCCGGATACTTTGATGTCGCCAATTCGCGGATCGGGAATCTTGTCCGAAATCAGGAAGGACATTCAGTGGGCTCATTTTACGGCTACGAAGTGGTGGGATTATTCAGGGATGACAACGATGTGACTGGTTCGCCGGAACAAACGGATGCAGCACCCGGACGCTTCAAGTACAGGGACGTTGATGGAGATAAAAAGATAACTCCAGATGACAGGGTGTTTTTTGGCGACCCCAATCCTGATTTTACCTATGGATTGAACCTCGGGATAAACTACAAACAGTTTGAATTGTCGGCGATATTTTACGGGTCCCAGGGAAATGACGTTATCAATTTTGTCCGATACTTTACCAACTTCTTCGGATCTGCGGAAGGAAGGGCTAAAAGCAATTTGCTAAAAAACGCATGGACGCCTGACAATCAAAACTCGCCTGTTCCTGCCGTCGAATACGCCAATACATTCAGCACAAATGGAACTTTCAATTCTTATCTAAAAGAAAATGGATCTTTTCTCAAACTAAGGTCCATCATCTTAGGATACAATTTCAAGCCGGGTGCACTCCAACGGATTGGAGTTAACAAACTCAGGATTTATGGGCAGGCCGCAAACCTCTTTACCATCACCAGGTACAGTGGATTGGATCCGGAGTTGAACGGTAATCTTGGTGGCAGCCGTTCAAGTTCAGCCTTTGGAATAGACTATGGCAACTATCCAAACAATCAAAAGAATTTTTTACTTGGACTAAACCTTAGTTTTTAATTCGGCTTGTTCCAAAATTTTGAATTATGAAAAAGTTACATACTCACGTTTCTATATACTTCTCTCTTTGCTTGTTGTTGAGCATATCTGCCTGTAAAAAAGACTTCCTTGAAAAAAACCCTCAGGGAACACTAAGCGAAACAACGCTTGCCAACAAGGCTGGTATAAATGGATTGCTTATTGGTGCTTATTCCCTTCTTGACGGTGTTGGAGGGCCGACTGCGAGTGTGGGAGTTTGGTCGCAGTCTATCAGCAACTGGCAATATGGTGGGGTGGCTTCTGACGACGCGCACAAAGGTTCAGAATATGGCGACCAGACTGACATGGAATTAATTGAAAATTATACCCATACTCCCGTCAATCCTTATTTCGATGGAAAATGGGTAGCCTTGTATACCGGCGTTCAGAGAGCCAATGATGTTCTTCGCGTGCTCTCCAAGGTTGAAGCAGGGGCACTGACAGATGATGAAGCCTTACAGATCCGTGCCGAAGCTATATTCTTAAGAGCTGTATATCATTTCGAAGCAACGAAAATGTGGCTAAACATCCCTTATGTGAGTGACTCAATTAGTTTCGAGAATGACAATTATCAAATACCTAACACTGAATCCGTTTGGCCGAAAATTGAGACAGACTTGCAATTTGCAGCTACAAACCTGGGTGAATTAAAACCCGATGTGGGTAGGGCGAACGCCTGGGCTGCCCGCGCTTTTCTGGCAAAAGCATACATATATCAGGATAAGTTCGCGGAAGCCAAACCATTGCTCGAAGATATCATCGACAATGGCACCAACCCGGCGGGAATGAAATATGCGCTCGTGAACTATTCAGATAATTTCAACCCTTCGACAAAGAATAGCGCGGAGTCAGTATTCGCTGTTCAAATGTCGGTGAATGACAATGCAGGTGGCGACAACGGAAACCTTGCGGATGTTCTGAATTACGGAGCAGGTGGGCCAGCGAATTGCTGCGGATTTTACCAGCCCTCTTTCAGCCTCGTAAATTCTTTCAAAACGGACCCTGTTACCGGACTCCCATTGCTCGATTCCTGGAACGAAGGAGACATAAAAAATGACCAGGGGATTGCATCCACTTCCCCATTTGAGCCCTATACCGGAACACTTGATCCCAGATTAGATCATACAGTAGGGAGAAGAGGAATTCCTTACCTTGATTGGGGGATTATGCCCGGTGCTTCCTGGATCGTTTCCCAAGCCGCCGCGGGACCTTATCTTCCCATCAAGCACATTTATTACAAGGCTGAAAAAACGACGACCTCCGAAGGGGGAGGGCAAACCAATTCGAATAATTACACTATGATACGTTTTGCGGATATTTTATTATGGGCCGCGGAAACAGAAGTTGAAATTGGAACACTGTCAGAGGCCCAGAAATATGTAAACCTGGTGAGGGCGCGTGCAGCTGATCAGGCAAACTGGGTCAAAACTTATATCGATAACGATGACCCGTCAAAAGGGTATACCAATACACCGGCCGCAAACTATAAAATCGGCTTGTATACGAACGAATTTGAAACCCTGGGACAGGAATATGCGAGGAAGGCTGTTCGATTTGAAAGAAAGATCGAACTGGCAATGGAAGGACATCGTTTCTTTGATCTTCAGCGCTGGGATAACGGTTCTGGGTACATGGCCGATGTATTGAATAATTATATCTATCATGAAACGCACATTCCGGGTTACAATTACCTTTATATGAACGGGGCCAGTTTCACGAAAGGCAAAAACGAACTTTTCCCGATCCCGCAGGTTCAAATTGATCTGAGTAAGGTAAACGGAACTTCGGTGCTGAAGCAGAATACCGGTTACTGATGTTAAGTCATATTGTAACATCCGGCTAAATCAGTCTGTATAACCTTGACTAAATCTATATCGCAACTCCAGTTTAGGAAAACTGTTGTTACATCAAAGATCATAGCATGAAAAAGGCCTGCCCTTGCATTTCGACGAATTATTTCGGATCCATTATTTTGTTGATTTTTTTGCTGGTTGCCAATGGCTGTAACAATAAGCCGCCTTCGCCATTCAGTAAAAAGGCGGAGGAAGCCTTGTCCACTTTTACACTGGCTCCCGGATTCAAAATAGAGTTGGTGGCCAGCGAGCCAATGGTGAACGACCCCGTTGACATGATGATCGATGAATCCGGAAAACTGTATGTAGTGGAAATGATGGGAGTTCCGTTCAATAAGTTGGGGGTGGGGAAGGTGGTGGTGCTGTCGGACACGAATAGCGATGGGCGGATGGATAAAAGCGTTGTATTCGCGGATTCTCTCAGTCTTCCTTCTGGTATCATGCGATGGAAAAAGGGAGTCATTGTCACCGACCCGCCAAACGTATATTACATGGAGGATAAGAATGGAGATGATGTTGCGGATTTAAGAACAATCATGTTGTCTGGTTTCGATACCTCTAACCTCGAAGCGAATGTGAACAATCCCGAATATGGTTTGGACAACTGGATTTATTTAGCCGATATGCCGGTGAGAAAAGGAGGCGCCATACGTTATGCTACCGATTCGAATGGCACCGGATTAGAAGAAAGTACGCTCCGGTTTCGCCCTGATACCCGTGAAATTGAAAGCACTGCGGGTAAGACGCAGTTTGGCCACACTTTCGATGCATGGGGAAATTATATGATGGTCAACAACAGCAATCATATTTATCAGGAAATGATTGCCGAGCGCTACCTGCGGCGCAACCCCAACCTCATCGTGCCCGGGGCAACGCAAACGCTCGGCAAACATGCCGAAGTGTTCTCCATCACCAAGAACCCGGAATACCAGATGTTGACGGATGTTGGAGTATTTACGTCCGCTTGCGGTTTGACCGCATACCAGGGCGGCGCCTTCCCGGACGACTACAACAATGCCACCTTCGTTGCAGAGCCCGCAAGCAATGTGCTGCATGCAGACCGACTCCAGGATACCGGGGTCACATTTAACGCCAATCGTCTTTTCGATCGTAAGGAATTTCTCGCGTCAACCGATCCTTACTCACGGCTGGTGAATACATATATAGGTCCCGATGGAGCTTTGTATGTACCCGACTTCTACAGACAGGTCATTGAGGGTCCCGAATTCATGTCGGAGGAAGTACTTAAAAAAGTCGACCTGTATAATGGATCGGGATTGGGACGTATCTACCGCATCAGTTCCTCAGGAGCATCTGCAGCCGACTGGACTAAAGGCCTTCACCTTGGTGAAGCATCCGATGAGGAACTGGTGGAAAAACTGAACGATAAAAATATCTGGTGGCGCCGTAATGCCCAACGTTTGCTGGTAGATCGGAAATCTGATCGATCGATAGTTGCATTGAGAAAGATGGCGGAGAATCCGAATGCCGCCATGGGCAGGCTTCATTCTCTTTGGACCCTCGAAGGAATAAGCAAATTAACACCAGACATCATTTTAACAGCGCTGAAGGATCCGTTGCCCGGAATTCGGGAGAATGTAATCAAACTTGCCGAGTTGCATCTCAGGCAGGATCCCCGGTTGGCACCGGCCTTGATCGCCATGCGCAACGACACTGCAGCAAAAGTTAGGTTCCAGCTTCTTTGCACACTTGGTTTTGTGAATACTCCTGAGGCTGACGATGCGAGACAGGAACTGCTTTTCCGGGACATTAGCGACAAATGGGTGCAGATAGCTGCCTTGAGCGCCGGATCTTCCCAATCATTACCATTGTTGAATGCAATGATTGCCAGGTTCGACTCTTCAGTTGAAGCGCACGCGTCTTTAGTGAAACTATTAGGGGGCATCATTGGAAAAAGTCAGGGACCCGCGGTCATCAGGCAGTTGCTTCATAAAGGGATTACCGAAAGCCAAAATGTTCACAACGGCTGGCAGACTCCTATGCTCGAGGGGATTTCGGAAGGGCTCGCCAACAGAAAGCCATTGCCTTCAGAACTGGGCGCTGATCAGCCGCTATTAATACGGGCGAGCCTGGAAAATGGATCGACGTCCATCAGGAGGTGCGCCAGGAATTTGCTCCAGGTAATTGGGTTGCGCAAAGGACCTGAAACCGCTGCGGCGATGCTGAAGGCAAAAAAAATTGCCGGTGACAGCCAATTGAAACAGGAACAAAGATCCGGCGCAATCGATTTCCTGGCTCTTTCTGATCCAAGCCCGTTTTCAACATTCTTAAAATCGTTAATTCAACCGCAATCACCTATCCTCGTTCAACTGGCGGCGATCAGAACGCTAAGTGCGGTACCTGGTGAGGAAATAAGTAAATACCTGTTACAACAGTGGGCTACATTAACACCAGGACTTCGAAATGAGGTAGTCAACCTGATGATGGTTAGCCCGAAGCGCGTCACGCTGCTCCTCGATAAGGTAGAGTCCGGAGAGATCAACCGAGGTTCCATCAGCTGGCCACAAAGCGTTCGCCTGCGCTCAGGTGGAGAATATATGGAACGTGCCAGAGTATTACTTACGGAAAATGATGTGAAACGAAAAGATGTTATTGAAAAATATAAGGGTGCGCTGGAAATGAAATCAAGCTCTGTGAAAGGCATGACCGTATATCAGGTCAACTGTGCGATTTGTCACCAGATAGCGGGAAAATCCGGCAGGGCATTTGGACCCGACCTTGGAACTGTACATGCCTGGTCGGCCTCGGACATTCTTACAAATATTCTGGATCCAAATAAATCGATTGCACACAACTACGACATGTGGCTGGTAAAGCTCAACAATGGAAAATCTGTGCAGGGAATTATTTCGACTGAAACACCTACTGCAATTACGTTGAGTAGCACGGAAGGCGAAACGACCAACATTGCCAGGCAGGACATTTCAACCCTTACTGCCCTGGGGATGTCGGCTATGCCGATTGATTTTGAAAAAAAGATCGACAAACAGCAAATGGCCGATCTGCTGGCATTTCTAAGGCAGGTAGAATGAACCGATTCATTGACTTAATATCGTTGAACAATTCAATAAATTATTCGCATGAATTCGAATGCAAAATCGACCACGTTGATGAAAGGCTTTGTCATGGCTGCTTTCGTCTTTTTCAGCACATATTCGTTTAGCCAGCAATCAAAACCTATAAACGGAACCATGCAGGTTGGTGTCGCTCGCGTGGATATTACCCCCGATGGGCCTATCCGGCTAACAGGTTACGGTAGCAGAGAAAAATCCGAAAGCAAGGGAATCATCCACCGTCTTGAGGCCAAGGCCATCGCATTCGGAAATGATAATGAACATCCATCCATCCTGATTACTGTGGACCTGCTGGGCATATCCGAGCGGATTAGGTCGAAATTGGTAAGCGATCTTTCAAAGAAAACCGGAATAGGTGCTGCTCAAGTCGTTATTTGCGCTTCGCACACGCATGGCGCACCCGAAATTGGGAATGCGATGAACATTCTTCAATACAGAGATGGAAAATTTAGTGACTCCCTCTTATCTCTTGACCAATTGCTTCATATAGCGAAGTATACGGAGACGCTTAGCGAGAAGCTGGAAGAAGTGGCGCTGGGAGCATTGAAAAACAGGATGCCGGCATTGGTTGCGTGGGGACAGGGACAGGTGTCTTTTGCTGCCAACCGCCGTACGGAGGGAGGGCCCGTAGACCCGGCGCTGCCAATCATGCGCATAACCGATACTGATGGAAAGTTGCGGGCAGTTCTCGTAAATTATGCCTGCCATGGTACCACACTGGAGGGAAATATAAATGAAGTTCACGGTGATTGGATCGGCGAAGCAAAGCGAATGATAGAAACCAATCATCCTGGTGTGATGGCTTTGATTTCCATTGGCTGTGGTGCCGATGCCAATCCGAAGCCAAGAGGAAATATGGAAGACGTCAATCAACATGCGCGGGAGATTTCTGATAATGTCGATAAGTTACTTGGATCTCAACTTCAGCCATTGATTTCTCCGCCTACCGGTAGGATAAAGTGGGTAAGGGTCCCATTCTCTAAAGTTCCATCTGTTTCCGATCTGATCCGGCTTTCGCAGGATACAGCCACAACCGCTCAGGCATATTATGCAAGACTCGCACTGGATCGCGTGGCAAGGGGAGGAATCATTCCATCTGCTTTGAGTTACCCGGTTCAGGTTTGGGGATTTGAAAATAAAATGGCTATGGTGAACCTGGGTGGAGAAGTGGTGGTTGATTATTCCGCCCGGCTTAAAAATGAACTCGGTGCTGAAATGCTTTGGATAAACGCGTATTCGAATGATGTTCCCTGTTATATCGCCTCCGATCGGGTTATTAAAGAAGGCGGGTACGAAGTAGAATCGAGTATGTTCTTTTACGACAAACCCTCACCACTTGCACTTGGAGCCGAAAATATAATTGTTGATGCGGTTCACGAAATAATTCCACCCGCTTTCAAAAAAGAGCGGGATACAGTAAACCACCAGGAAGTAGTAAGCGGTAGAACTGATGGCAGTTTTTCATTGCTGGCATCACTGGCGGAGGCGATTGGACCTAACGTCAAATACATGCGCGAATGGAAAGCCTTCGGCTGGTTTAATACAGATAATCGCGCAGTTTGGAAGGTAAATATTGAAAAGGGCGGCAAATACGCTGTTTACTTAAAATGGTCCGTTTCGGACAAGGAGGCTGGAAAGCCATTTGTTTTCAAGAACGGTGAGAAAACAATCAGGGGAAAAGTTGGCAAGACCGGATCCTGGTTTACGTACCGGGAGGAGAAAATTGGAACCATTCAGCTAAAGCCGGGCGTACAGGAGATCTCGATGGGTTCAAATACCAGTGAAAATAAAGGGCCAATGTTTGATTTGATGAATATCACCCTGATTCCGGTTAAATAGGCTCGTGCATCACGCAGTACGGCCCTGTGATTCTGATAATTCAGCCCTTGCACCTTGGCTTATTTCACTCGTAGATACTTCTCAATAATAATCCTGTCGACACCCGCACCCTCAACCTTTTCTACACCTTGTTGGGTCAGGGTGTCTTTATTGAAAGAAACGGTAAAAGTGAATGTCTTCCCTTCCCAGTTCCTGTCGTGATAATAATTAAGGTGCTCGGTATACTGGTCCCCGGCCAGGATATAGCTACCCCCGCCCGCGTCAAATTGATTTGAAGAATCCTTTGGCGCCGTGGTACTGTGCTTTAAGAAAGCAAAATGCGTGGGGCTGATGATCTTGATCATAGTCAGATCCTTTGTATAATCGGTCACAACCGAATCCCCATTGGTAATAGTCGTGCCGGACAGTAGTTTCCATGTTCCCTGTATGGGCGGCGCATCGTTGCTGGAATTGCATCCAATGAAAGAGACTGCAAGAAACAATGGGGCAAATATTTTCTTCATAAGCAGATGTTAGAGAAAAAAATGTTGATGGAGAAAGTTAGGAAAAGAAACGGATAGAATAATCCGCGAAATGGATAATCGCGGTACAGTCTAAATTCCGGATTCTCCTATCTTTAAATATACCTCTTAACTGTATGTACAATTCTTGCCGACCTTTGCTGATTGTTCTGGGGCTCTGCCTCGCTTCGATCCATATTTTTTCCCAGCCCGATTTTCCCGTCCGCATCAGCAAGAACAAGCGACACCTCGGTGACCAGGCGGGCAAACCGTTTCCTATACTGGGCCGCACGGCCTGGTGCATCATTTCGCAGACGCCGGATGCCCATCGCGTATTTATCGAGCACAGCAAATCCTTTGGATACAATTCCATCGAGATGAGCGCCATCCCGCACTGGCGGCTCGGCAATCATGCTCCATCAAATGGCCGGGGCGACTTTCCATTCCTAAAAAAACTCGATGGCAGCGAATGGCGTGACTCGCTTGACTACAGTGCGAAACAAAATTCTCCCGACTTTACCACACCTAACGAAGCATACTGGAAATACCTCGACGAGTTTATAGACTATTGCGCGGAACAAGGGATCCTGATTTTTTTCTTTCCGGCATACATCGGTTATCATGATGGCGACCAGGGCTGGATTGAAGAGCTTGCTGCCAATGGCTCCGAGCGTATCAGGACCTATGGCGCGTGGGTAGCCGAAAGATACAAGAACCGGAAAAACCTCGTCTGGATGCTCCTGGGCGATGATGGAAAATTTGCCACAGAGGAAAAAAGAGCTGCGGAGGCCGCATTGATCGAAGGATTGAAGTCCGTTCAGGCACAGCAGTCAATTTATTATAGTGCCGAATCTTTCAGCGGTGAGAACAGTGCCGACAACGAATTCTTCGGAAAGGAGATGACGCTTAACGGGGTCTATAACTGGGAAAGACATATTGCATTCCAAGGGCGTCGAGCGTATCGTCACGAACCCAGGATGCCGGCCTACCTGCTGGAGGAACCCTATGATGAGGAAGGACCGGATGGCAACAATTATAATCCAAATGCAATACAACCCGTCCGCCGCTATCAGTGGTGGGGATGGTTGACAACCATTGGCGGCTACGTGGCGGGCAATGCCTACATCTGGCCTTTTATCGATCCATACTGGAAACAGCATCTGAATTCAGCAGGCGCCCGTGATATGAAGCGACTCAACGGGTTCATAAAATCCATCAACTGGTGGCAACTTGTGCCATCCGGGCTCGACAGCATGAAAACATTGGTAATCGCCGGAAACAGCGCCGACACTACAGAAAGCTATATCGCGGCCGCATGCACCAGGAATGGAGACCTGTTGGTAGCCTATATCCCACCAAAACATCAGGGTTCGATCACTTTAGATCTGACAGTCCTTGGAGGAGAGTCCACCGCAAAATGGTACGACCCCACAAACGGAAAATATTCTTCGATCAGAGGATCCATCTCTCCCAAATCATTAAAACGTGAATTCAGCATACCCGGCAAAAACAGTGCAGGCGAGCAAGACTGGGTGCTGGTGATCAAAAAATCCGGATCTACTCCGTAGAGCCGGTGAAAGTTTGCTTGCGGCTTCCAAACCACAAACTTTTTTCAAGGTCCATCGTGAGTTTGTTCCCCTCAAAATGACAGGTGTAAGTTTCTGCATGCGGGCTTTCAATATACTGAAGGATCAGTTGCAGCGTCTGGGGATCTTTCCAACTGTAGCTACCAGTTACTTTGGCGGGATAAAGAAATTTGTCTTTTATATACGACACGCCGGTATCCGCTTTTAGCAGTGATGGTGCGCTCTTTTCCGTGGTTCCCTGGATCCATTTGCCTTCTCCGAACGAAAGAGGATAGCTGGCTTTTTCCGTTTCAAGTTTTAGCGTAATGCCATTGTTGTATGTTGTAAACGACAGGCTTTTGAATTGGAAATCATTGGCCGTAAAAATAAATTTTTTGCCATTGATTGGATTGGAAGAAATAGTCTTGATGCTTTTTGCGGGTGCCAATGCAAGGGCTCGCAGCCGGGCTCTTAATTTTTTCTGACCCTTCTTGTTTGCTGGCAAAGGGTCATTCTTGAATGCCGGCAATAAATACTTCCAGACCAGGTCAATTTCTTCCTGCATGTCTGCAGTTTCCGCGGTGATGGCGATCGCCGCATCCTGGTCGGGCATCACGATCATAAACTGACCGAAGGCGCCATCTCCACGATATGCATTATTACGGCAGCGCCACATCTGGTAGCAATAGCCCTGCAGCCAGTCGCTGGAATCTTTTTTTGATTGCGGTGCATCTGGATTCTGCATGATCTTCATCGTGCTGGCTTCTTCTACCCATCCCTCAGGAAGGATCTGCTTTCCCTGCCACTTTCCTTTTTGTAAAAAAAGCTGCGCAAACTTCGCAATGTCCTCTGTATGTAGTCTGAGCCCCCAGCCACCGGTGTTAACTCCTTTGGTATCTGTTTCCCAGTCGATGCCCGTAATGCCTAATGGCGCAAACAGCCTTGGCTGCAAATAGTCGAGAATAGGTTGTCCGGTCACCTTCTGTACAATAGCAGAGAGCATGTAAGTGCCCAGCGTATTGTAGAGAAATTTTGTCCCGGGCTCATATTTGACAGGTGTTGAAAGGAAGGATCTTATCCAATTGCTGTCCTTCACGATTTTAAATGTGGGATCCGGTTCCTGACCATCCGACATCATCAAGGCATCTTTGACTGTGAGGTGTTCCAGCTTGAGGTCTGCCGTATCAGGAGCCTGTTCAGGGAAAAACGACTTAACCTTGTCATCCAGGGAAAGCAATTTTTCATGTACCGCAAAGCCGACGGCCGTAGCGGTAAAACTCTTGCTAGTGGAGTATAATGTGTGCAACAAGTCGGCTCTGTAAGGATTCCACCAACCTTCGGCAATTACCTTACCGTGCCGCAAGAGCATAAAGCTGTGAAAAGATGTCTTGCTTTTATCCGCCGCTTCCAGGAATTGAATTATTGCCGCTGAGGAAACCCCTACCTTTTCGGGAATGCTGCGTGGTAAGTCGGTTGCCGTTTGTCCCGCAACGAAAAGAACAAATAATAAATGGAAGACCAGGGCCGATGTTGATTTTTGAATCTGCATAGCAAACAATCATTTAAGACTGTAACAATATTAAATCAAAAACAACAGATTAAGGGAGGACATATGTTCTCACCTCATTTCAGTGCCAGGGCCACAACAGATTTGGCAGGGAGTTGAACAACGATTCCTTTCGCGTCGGTTTTCACATCCTTGAACGGCTTCAGATTCAATTTATCGGGCTGGGTGAAGGTGTTGATATCAGTCACCTTGCCAGAGCTAAGCATCTGGCCACTCATGAATTTACCTGTCAGCGGAATGTTGATACTGTAGTGTTTGTTGGGATCAAGATTTACCAGTGTGATGTGAGTGATCCCCGCGCTGTCTTTGGACGCAGAAATGTTGACGGCATTTACTGAGTCATTTCCTTTTATGTACATCGGTGTTTCTATTGCCAATGGAATAAGCATGGCATCCTGGTGAGCCTTGAACAGGTCAAAGACATGATAAGTCGGCGTTAGGATGTACTGATCGCCCTTCGTAAGTATCAATGAGTGGATCACATTCACGGTCTGCGCCAGGTTTGCTCCCCGCACGCGTGCCGCATGATTGTTGAAGATATTTAAAGTGCTGGCGGCGATTAGTGCATCACGCAATGAATTTTGCTGGAACATAGCATAGGCGGGGGTTCCCGGCTCAATGTCGGTCCACACGCCCCATTCATCAACAGTCAATGCCAATTCTTTTTTTGGATCATATTTGTCCATTATCTCTTCATTGCGGGAAACTAATGTTTCCATTTTCAGAGCCGCCTTCAGTGTGTGGGCGTACAACTGTTCATCGAAACTGGTAGCCGACCCTTTTTTGTCCCAGTTGCCGGTCGGTATGGTATAATAATGCACAGACAGACCCCATGCCTGGCTTGGTTTGATATTCTGCATGATCACTTCTGTCCAGTGATAATCATCGGAGTTTGCGCCACTAATGATCTTTTTAAGTTTGGTTCCGGGATAATCAGGGCAAAAGGCAGCATATTGTTTGTAAAGGTCTGCGTAGTATTCAGGGGTCATATTTCCTCCGCAACCCCAGCTTTCATTGCCAACGCCCCAGAATGAAATATTATAGGGAGCGGGGTGCCCGTTGGCTGCCCGGAGGTCCGCGAGTTGACTGCTGTCTTTCAGGTTTAAGTATTCGATCCAGTCCTTCATTTCCTGCGGGGTACCTGTTCCCACGTTTGCGGCGATATAGGGTTCCGTATTCAACATTTCGCAGAGTTGCAGAAACTCATGGGTGCCGAAGGAATTGTCTTCTTTCACCATTCCCCAGGTGGTGTTGATGGTTACCGGTCTTTTAGAAACCGGACCAATCCCATCTCGCCAGTGATACTGATCAGCAAAGCATCCACCTGGCCAACGGAGGTTGGGTATCCGGATTTTTTTTAATGCTTCTACAATACCTGTCTGAATTTTTCCATTACGATAGAAGCCATCGTAAATAGACCGCCCCAGGTGTTCCGCAAACTGTCCGTAGATATGTCGGGAGATAATCACATTGGTGTCCTTGTCTTTAAGTGACACCTGAACAGTTTGGGCTTTGGCCCCGGTAAAATGCAGACCCAGAATCAAGGCGGATAGCGTGAAGGTTCTCATAATTTCATATAGTTAAGCTGATCACGAAAATAGAGAACTTCTTAATAATAGTAAAAAATACGTTTATTTCTTCTTGGCGATCAGATCACTGATGGCCTTATTGATCCGGCGCTGCCTCGTCTCATCAGTTTTTGCCTGCCCGATTGGCAATACATGCCGCTGCTTGTTGGTATAAGATAAGCTTTCGAAAAACTTCTTCGCCTCCGGATGCTTGTTCAACAACTTTTCGAAATCAGCCGGAAGTGCTACCTCGCGGGGTTGATCATCAAGTTCAAGCCTCACTTCCAGTGACTCACCTCCCTTTACTCCAGCCTGTTCCCTGATTGCGGCGCTTACGGGAATCAGGAATTTACCTCCCATTGTGGCGATGGTACTCCGGTAGGTAAACTTCTTAATGTTGACCACTACCGGAGGCTTCTTCCCCGCCCCCAGTTTCTCAACAACAGCAGGTGGAACCTCTATCCCGGTGTTGTTGCCGTTCTGGAGGATGACGGTTTTGAATGATGCTTTTGCTGGCATGTGAACTCAATTTTTGTGATGGCTGATTCTGGTTCAACGGATAAAATAAAATTAGGATACTACTTCAGAAAAGAGAAAATAACACCCACTCTTTTATCGCGCAGAAACAGGGCGGTCCATACCAGCAATCCGAAAATGAGCGAAAAGTAAACGGACTGGTCTGCTCGGGCCATAGTGAAAATTGCACCACCAAGATAACCCGTCAACAGGATGGCACCGAGTATGGCTGTCCGCGGAATAGCATATAAGATGGTGGACACCAGCAAAACGATTCCTATCGGCTGAATAATATGAGCAGGTATGCCCAATTGAGCTGAGGCTGTAATGACACTCACGTGATTGATAATTTTAAAAACTGCATCGAATGCGAGAAATAGGATCAGAAGAATGGTTAATACCCGGCCGGTCCATAATGAAATTTTTGAAGTGGATACGGGTTGTTTGATTGTTAATGAAGTTTCCATGATTGTTGATTGTGTTGTTAATGAATCAATTTGTTTACGATTCAAAACTAGATCACAGTTTATTCAATCCTGGTAGGTGAAACAGACCAGTTAAGGGTGTTTTTGCGACATTAAAGCTTTCACGCAATGGCGCAAAAGCTTTTACGCCACGCAGAAAAGATTTCACGCGAATACACAAAGAAAACGCAAAGAATACGCATAAAGCAGACGCGCAAAGCCTGTCTGCAGGGAGGCAAAGCCGCAATTCTGAATGCGGATTGATGTAAATATTCCGGATGGGTTTAGCGAACCCGGGGGCTTGGTCGAAATTGGGTCCCTATTAAGAAATTCCTTTTCCAAATTAGCCCGGTAAATTTGCAGCAAAGAACATATCGTATGAACTGGATCATTTTAATAGTGGCAGGGTTGTTTGAAGTGGCATTCGCCGCCTGCCTTGCCAAGGCCAAGGAAACGCAGGGAAATCTCATGTACATGTGGTATGCGGCCTTCGTAATTACCTGTGTCATCAGCATGGCTTTGCTGATCAAGGCTACCCAAACCCTACCCATCGGAACTGCATATGCTGTATGGACGGGTATTGGCGCCGTGGGTACCGTAATCGTAGGAATTGTGTTCTTTAAAGATCCTGCAAGTTTTTGGAGAGTCTTCTTCCTCACCACACTCATTGGCTCTGTCGTTGGATTGAAAGCGGTATCTTATTAATGGGCCGTGTCAAACAGCCAGCTACCTCTGTGCCTCAAAACCTTATTTTGTAATCAAATCATTTCCATGACGATCCGGATCAGCTTGCTCTTCCTTTGCCTGGGACAATTCTCCATCCCAGTCAACGCACAACATCCACCAAAGGATTGGTTCGAATTCAAACCGACCACAGTGCAGCCTGGTTCGGCTATCAACCTAACATCATGGCTGGACGTCCCTGCGGGTAAGCATGGATTTCTGACCATGAAGGGTAAGGACTATCAATTCGAAGATGGAACGCCCGTCAAATTCTGGGGAGTGAATATTGCGGGCGAGCATCCCTACATGAAGAAACAGGAGGTCGCCAAATGGATCAAAACCCTGGCTGCCTATGGCATCAACGGCGTTCGACTGCATAAATTCACATGGGAGGCGGCAGACGCAATCTACAGCACCAGGATCACCCCAGACAAATGGATGCGGCTGGATTATTTTCTTTCCGAACTGAAAAAGTCCGGGATCTACTATGGCTGGTCACACATATACGGACATCGGGTACACGCGGGCGACAGCAGCAGGTTACTTGCCTATAATGAGATCAGGGACACAAAATTTCGCTGGTCGCATCTCAATGGCACCACCGCTTCCTTGGTAAATTTTGCTGAAGACCTGCAGGCACTGAACATCGAGCTTACGGTAAACATGCTCAATCATGTTAACCCTGACAATGGTTTGAAATATGCCGATGACCCCGCATTAAGTTTTATAGAACTGCAGAATGAAGACAATATTTTCTGGGGCGCGATAGAAGAAAGCCTGAAACAGGCACCCACCTACAGAAATTTACTGGAAAAAAAATTTTCGCGCTGGCTCAGGGAGAAATATCATAGTCAGTCCCAATTGGGACAGGCCTGGCAAGGCATGGGGCTCGACAACCATGCAAGCCTCGACAAGGAAAATATCTATCCCAATCCCAGCCATCAATATTTTACTGCGGAATGGACTAAGGCCGAAAAAAATGGAACTGCCATTCCGCCTCACGTTGCAGACCGCGCCGCTTTTCTCTTTGAAGAACAGTCAAAATTCTACAGCAAGTTTGTAAAAGCCATCCGACAAACGGGTTATAAGGGCGTGATCATTGGCAGTTGCTGGCAGGCGGGGAGCGGAGTTTCGCATTACTACAACCTGTACAGCGATTACCTCACAGGAGCCATCGATCGCCATAATTATTTCGGCGGCGGAGAGGGCCACACCATGCATCCCGGAGATTTCGACAACAATTCTATGATTGCTGACCCCGGCTCAGGTTTGTTGAGCACAGGTTTGCAACAGGTAAAGGACAGGCCTTTTCAAATCTCGGAATGGATGAGCCTGATCCCTAATGAATGGACCGCGGAAAGTTCACCACTGATAGCCGTTTATGGAATGGGCCTGCAGGGTTGGGATGCGTCTTATGCCTTTGCGATGGACCAGCCCGACTTTACCCCGACGATCCAGCGAGGCACCGGCATATACAATGTAAACTCACCAACCCAACTGGCTTTATACCCGGCGCTAAGCGCCATGATCACGCGTGGTGACCTGGACGAAGGCATAGTGGTCAGTGAGCGGATCATCAATATGAAAACTATCGGCAGTGACAAGGTACCGCTGACTGACAGGATCGTACAGGACCACGATCGTAAAATGCTCAGGTCGGTGCTCCCAAACAACATGCTCGCCCTTGGGCGCGTGGTGAATTCATTTACAGATACCGGCGCTTCCAGAATTCAGGTTTTTGACTCTACGGGAGTTGACACAATCATCAAATCAAATACCGGGCAACTGGAGTGGCATACCGGTGCTGAGAAATTCTTTACCGTCAGCAGCAAGTCTACCGTGGCCATGGCTGGCTTTTCCGGTAATAAAAAAATTAACCTTGGAGAAATATCTATTCAAACTTCCAACCGATTTGCGAACATCTTTGTCACCAGCATGAGTCGTAATAAAGATCTTTTGCATGCGGACAGGATTCTCATTACAACGATGGCCAGGGCGGCGAACAGCGGCATGGCGTACGATGAACCAAGAAATAAACTGATCAGTACAGGCAGGAAGCCAATATTACTTGAACCCATTTCTTTAATACTATCATTTTTGAAAAGGTCAGGTGGCAGGCTTTATGTGCTGGACCATAGCGGTAACAGAACAGGGGAAACTGTTCCATTGACTGGAGGGAAATACCTGCTTGATGGTAAAAAGTATCAGGCGATCTACTATGAGCTTTCTTTTAAGTAGAATCGTGATTCAAAAAGGTGCATAGGACATCCAGTCAACCTCCAGTTCATAAGGATGCAAGGGCCTTTCTATGGAATTTGGATTTGTTTCCACGGACCATTCATTGGTGTGCCAGAAGTTCATACGGTACAGACTGTGATTTTGGGGTATGCCTCTCAGTGAGCCCTGGTAGTCCCACAAAACGATTTTCTCTCCTGTTGTCGGGTGCATGATCCACCAACGCAGTCGGTCCGGAAACCAGTCGAAGCCATAAGTGTAAAAGGCCTTTGACGCATCGTATCCTGCAATGGCAGCGATGGTGCCCGGTTGATTCTGTTGGCCGGTCAGTGGACTTTCAGTGCCATTGTGGTTCTCTTTGTAGATAGTGTTATAGATGATGCCCTTGGCCAAATTAATGGTTCTCCCAATCCTTTTGAGTTTACCGTTCTGGCCCGTCCAGGTGCCGATGTAAATAACAGTCGGATCGGCGATCAGCCACTCAAAGTCTATTTCACTGAGACCGGGCACGCTGTCGACATTGTAAGTGAAATAACCCACGACTGCTCCGGCATTGGGTTGAATGGCCCTGACGTCAGGAACCTTCAGCCTGGCAGAATAGCTTCCGAAGTGCGTGTACTCTTTTGAAATAATTTCCGGCCCTCGTCCTGCACCGGGTCTCTCATTCGGGTCAATTTTGAATAGCAGAATATTTGAACCCGGTTCTATAGTGGACCTGGCACCAGACTTCCATTTAGACACTTCTTTAGTACCGGTTGATCCATACCTGAAATTCACTAATGCTGTGTCGCCGAAGTCCTCAATAATAGGTACCCTGCTTTTTTCTGTTTGTGCCCTGACAAAGAAAAAAATCAATGAGAAAACTGCGGATAAGATAATTGGCTTCATGAGCATTCAGGTGATTTACGGTGAAGATATCTTCATTTGGGACACTACCCATGAAGGCAGTTTTGTTTATTTATCCCGCAACTTCGGTTGGGACTGATTTTCAAGCTCGGGATATGAGATCCTGATTAATGTATTATATTCAGTACAGTATTTATCTGATCAACGGTTTTCATTTTTATGTATACCCAACTACTAACCAAGTTAGCCAGGAGCCAGTTCTGTCTTTTGATTTCCACAATGCTTCTGCTAACTGCAAAGGCTCAGTTGCCCGCACATGTCTGGGAAATGCAGGAACTCAGTTTCACATCGTCCGTTGTGTACAGAAATCCATATACAGATGTAAAAATCTGGGTTGACCTATCCGGTCCGGGGTTCAAAAAGCGAGTTTATGGATTCTGGGATGGCGGAAAAAATTTTCGGGTAAGGGTGTTGGCTACAAACCCCGGACTATGGACATGGGAAAGTGGATCGAGTACAAACGACACCGGACTCGCCGGGAAGCGGGGAACCTTTAATGCAATAGGATGGACCGATGCAGAAAAAAATGAAAATCCATTGCGCCGTGGATTTATCCAGGTATCGGCGAACAAACACGCGCTGATACATGCAGACAGCACGCCTTATCTCGCGATTGGCGACACCTGGTTCTCACTGGGTTCCGGCCGCTTTAAATGGTACGATGATACCATCACCAGACCTATTGGCCCCAATGCCGGATTCAAAGATTTTGTTCACCTCCGCAAGTCTCAGGGTTTCAACTGGGTGAACATGATTGCGGCATTTCCGAACTGGAAGGATGATGATAGTTCCTGGCTGTTGAGAATGCACGATTCTGCCAGGACAACTGTCCGATCGGCCTGGATGGAGTTTGGTTCACGCAGCGCCAAGAACATGGACAATGAAGGCGGGAGGCCGTTTTTCTTTCCGGGCAAGGTGCCGGGTTACGAAAATTATTTTCCCGATATGGACAGGATCAACCCTGAATATTTCAAATACCTCGACCGGAAAATAGCCTACCTCAATGCAAACGGTATCGTTCCATTCATAGAAGTCTCACGACGTGATGCGAGCCTGCTCTGGAGTAAGTATTACGAGTGGCCGGGTTCATACACACGGTTTGTGCAGTACATCTATTCAAGATACCAGGCTTTCAATACCACGCTCGGGCCCGTTCACCTGGATATCATTGACCTTACGATCAGCCCGGCCGAATACACCGCTGCCTTTCGTGAAATGGAAAAAGAATATGGGCCGCCGCCATTTGGAAATCTTCTTTCCGCCAATGCCAATCCCTCCACACTTGAAAACTGGGGCGAGGATTCCTGGATCATGTTGCACCAGATAGGAAACAGGAGAGAGCATGAAAGTTACTGGTACCTGACTGAAATTTTCAACTTGAAGAACCCCGCACCCGCACTCAACGGCGAACCCTATTACGCTGGATACAGCGATCCCCGGGGAGACGGTGCAGTGAACTACACGCGTGGCGCTAAGGGTGGAACGGATCGTGACAATACCCTGGTACGTTCGGGTTTATATGGCAGCTTCTTATCAGGAGGGCTTGCGGGTCATGTATATGGAGCCGAAGGAATCTGGGGAGGCGACATTGAACCGGAAGCGCCGATCAAAATGTGGGATGCATTTAGATGGCATTCAGCTGCCGAGATGAAGTATTTAAAAACTTTCGCGTTATCTATTGGGAACCGCTACCAGGATCTGGTGCCACTGGTCGACCTCGTTACACCAAACCGAACACATGATGTGCTCAGCTTTGAAGGTTGGGCCTATTGTGCACGCACGGCCGATAAAAATATATTCATGGTTTATTTCGAAGTCGGCTGCCCCCGCTCGGAAATCCGCGGTGCCCGATTGAACAGCGTGTATCGCGCGCAATGGTTCAACCCCCGAAATGGCACCTGGATCGATGTTATGAATGGGAAGCTGGCCTCAAGCAAGATCGGCATCATCAAACTTCCGCGATTGCCTGATGAAGCGGATTGGGGCCTGAAACTGGTATATGACGGTCCCCTTGAAAGTAACAGGCAGTTCACTATGGTGAAAAAGGAAACGAAGTTGGAAATGAAAGTGAGACGATTTGGTTACCTGGGGCTGGGTATTATAGTCGCCGCAATTGTTTCATTCATTGTTATCAGGCGGCGTAAGCGTTGAGGCATGCATTATTTCTTGATTCTTGTTGAGCCAAAATGACGGAGCTCCCGGAAAATACCGGTGAGGAAAAGTAAAAGAGTCAGGACATAGAAAGTATCAAGAACGATACTGTATGTCGTTGTAATTTCCTGCATTTTGTTTCAGATAATATATGGTTTTTACAAAAAGGCAATAGATGATCATGAATCCCACGCTAAGCCGGCCCGTAAGTGACCCCGTTCCAACTGCGGCCTGATCGGCATACTGAACATATTTCAGCAAGTATTTGAGGAACACATAGGCCAGAACACAAAAGGGAGAAATATAAATGGCAAAGGTGGCGGTCCAATCGCTGACCCGGAACCTGGCAATAAGAAGGTCCAAGACTACACTGCCAGTAAGTGCAACGAAAACAAAAAATACATAACCGCCTCTGAGTAAGTACTCAATCTCCCTGGCGCAAAGGTTTTCTTCCGACATCCAATTAATGATATATAGGAAGATAAGAGGAGCAAAACCAAAGAGGACGGCCCCGGCAAACCAAACAATTGATTTCTTTAAATGTGTCCGGAGAAGGGGTGCCTGGTCAACCATTTCAGCATTTACTTGCGCCATTCAAATATAACGGAATTGGAGGTTCATTCGGAAAACGCAAAGCAAATCCCGGTAATCCCGGAGGACAATGGCGTAAGGAAACCTATTTTTCCCCGGCGATTTCTTTTTCGATTCGCAGGCTTTCCATATGAATTGCATGCATAAGATTCCTGATAAATTCCGGCGACAGATCTTCTTTTCCTCCCTCCTCGATAGCCCTGGCCAGCAATTGATCATAACGCTTTTGCTGAAGAGGAGGAATATGGTTTTCCGCCTTGTACTCGCCCACCTCCTTTACTATCTTTTCTCTTTGTCCGATCAGATGGATCAATTGGTGATCCAGGGAATCGATCTGTTGCCTGTAACAACCTAAGGCCTCATTCGTTTGTGTCTGGCCATGTGAGGGGTTATGCATAAAGACGGTAGCGATGAGGGTTAGTACCACAACGATTCGATGTGGATCCCCAGGCTTGATTAAATATCCAAACATGATCAAGTTTTGCAGCAAAATACCTGCATCAATAAACCTGCCAAAAGTGGAGAGCGACTAATCATAGCGCTTCACCCGCCATAGCTTTATCGTGGTGGAGAAAGGGAGCGAAGATCGCGCGTTGAAAAAGTTGTTCTGAACTCAACGGCTCTCTTTCTCCGCTCTTCGCTCTATTTTTTCAAATTGGTTATGCTTAGTATTTTTATATTTACCGCGTCTCCCAAACCCTTACAATGGCCATTCAGAAAGGCAAGAAAAAGATCTCACTAAAAGATATTGCAAAAAAAGCCGGTGTGTCTACCGCTTTGGTTTCCTATGTGCTCAATGGCAAGGACAAGGAGGGCCGGGTGGGGAAAGAGCGGGCACTCAAGATCAATAAGATCGCCAAGGAACTCAACTACCAGGTTCATCATATTGCAAAAAGCCTGAGGAGCGGAAAAAGTTACACCATCGGGCTGGTGCTTGCCGACATCTCGAATCCCTTCTTCGCTAACATTGCGCGAGTGGTGGAGAACCAGGCAAAGTCCTATGGCTACACGGTGATTTCGGGGAGTTCGGATGAAAACGCCGAAAAATCCTGGGACCTGGTCAAGGTACTTATCCACCGGCAGGTTGACGGATTCATCATTGTGTCATCGGAGAATTCACAATTCCAGGTAGAGCATTTGATCAAAGAAAATATTCCCTTTGTATTGCTCGACCGGTATTTCCCGGAAATCAGTACAGACTTTGTTTCAACCAACAATCATAAGGCCGCCTATCAGGCAGGCATACACTTGCTGAAAATGGGGTATCATAAGCCGGGACTAATTGCCTACAAATCCGATCTCTATCACATGCAGGAAAGGATCCGTGGATACAGGGATGCATTGAAAGAAACAAAGACTAAATTCAGTGGACCCTGGTTGCAAAAAGTCAGATTCAGCGAAGCACAAAAAGAAGTGAAAACAGCCATAGACAGGATGTTCGCCTGTAAAGAACCCGTAGATGCTATTATATTTTCTACCTATAACCTCGCAGTCAATGGATTAAAATACCTTAATGAACTTGAAATAAAAGTACCCGACGACGTGGCCATTGTCAGCTTCGGACAGGCAGATGTATTTGACCTCTACTATTGCCCCATCACTTATATCCGACAGGATCTGGACAACCTGGGCAAGGTGGCTGTTGACATACTGGTCAGGAAGATCAGGAACGATCCCGGGCAATACGAACAGGTATTGATGGACGCCAAACTCATCGAGAGGGATTCCTCAAGACAAAAAAAAGTAACCCTGAGAACAAAAAATTAATTTCTTTCTGCACGTTTTGTTAATCGATTAACATAAATTATGCATTCAATCCTTCTGATTTAAATCCAATTAAAAAGTCGCTGCCATGAATACTTCCAGAACGAGCATCACACGCAGGTCGGCTATTGAAGCCGTGCTGGGCGTGGCCGGAGCCGGGTTATTGTTGCCTTTGTCGTCATACGCCCATCAACCCGCACGCATACCCGACAGAGCTAATGTTAAGATCACTCGCCTTGAAACCTTCCTCATCAAACCCAGGTGGATATTCCTGAAGATACACACCGACGCCGGTGTGTATGGGTTGGGTGAGCCCTTACTGGAAGGACGGGCACTGACGATTCAAACCGCGATCAAAGAAGTTGAACCCTATCTCATAGGGAAAGATCCGAGGCAGGTGGTCCATCACTGGCAGGCAATTTATCGCCATGCTTTCTACCGTGGAGGCCCTATCCTAACCAGCGCACTCAGCGGCATTGATCATGCGCTATGGGACATCAAGGGCAAACTCCTGGGTGTGCCTGTTTACGAATTATTTGGCGGCCCGACCCGCGACCGTGTACGAATCTATGGCAGAGCCAGAACGCCTGAAGACATGAAGAAGAGGATTGCCGAAGGTTATACCGTAATAAAAACGGGCCTCGACCATAAAGATCCAGCCAACATTGTGGAGAACCCAAAATTCATCAAACATGCATCGGAAAGTTTCGCTGCACTAAGAGAAGCAGGAGGCCCGTCTATGGATATTGGCATCGACTTCCATGGCAATATCTCCCCGCAAACAGCGAAAGTGATGATCAAAGAACTCGAACCCTTTCAGCCGATGTTCATTGAAGAACCCTGCCAGGCACAGAATGTAGACACCATGGCAGATATCGCCAGAGGCACCTTTCTCCCGATTGCCACTGGTGAACGAATATTTACCAAATGGGGGTTCAGGGAAATACTGGAAAAGAAAGCCGCAAGTATTTTACAACCCGATCTCTGTCACGCCGGCGGAATTACCGAAGGAAGGCTTATCGCGGGCATGGCCGAAGCCTATTATGTTCCCATCGCCCCACACAATCCTATGGGTCCCATTTCGCTGGCCGCAGGCCTGCAACTGGCGGCTTCCATTCCAAACTTCCTGGTGCAGGAACAGGTAAGTCTTGGAGAAGGTTATATCAAGAATCCGTTCAAGCTGCAGAAAGATGGAACCGTGCTCATTCCACAGGGTCCGGGGCTGGGTATCGAACTGGATGAAGACGCCATCAAAGAGAAGATCGGTCACAACTGGAGAAACCCTGAATCGTACAATGCCACTGATGGATCAGTGGTGGATTGGTAAAATCATTTGATTGCAGATGCCTGCTTTACGGCCTGCCTGGCTAGTAAGCACCAACCACTTTTTGTTTTCTGCCAAACCATCAGCACATATAAATGCGCCTCTCCGGGCTTGCCCCCGTCTGCGGTTTTGCCATCGAGTTTATTTCTTACTACCGCAATGTCGCCGGTCACCTTAATGGTCTGTTCTGTCAACTCCATATTCAGGAAGTCATATCGCCCGTCCTTTAACTTGTCGATCAGTTCCTGTTTGCCTTCTACATGTCCATCGGAATGCCCATAGCTCAATTCTGGCGCGAGCAGGCTGCTCAACGCTGCGCCATCCGCGTCCACTACTGCTTTCCTGAATGACTCCACTGCCGTGGCCACGGCGTTTTCCTTGTTTTGGCCCAAGCTGCTCAGGGCGACTGTTAATAATAACATAGAGATTAAATATTTTGCGGTCATAGCTGCATGTTTAAAAAGCGTACCTGGCAGAACCCTGCCAGGTACCCTAACCAATAAAATAATTATGGACGGATGATGGTGCCGTCATCGCGACGCACCTGCCATCTGGATTTGGTGCCGATCGGATATTTTGCCGCTTCCTTTTCATTTACATCTACGCCAAGACCCGGGGCCTCGTTGACGTGCATGTACCCTCCTTTCATTGTTGGACAGCCGCTGAATATAGTTTGGAGTTTGTCGGAGAACTTCACTGCCTCCTGGATGCCGAAATTGTAGATCGGGAGGTCCAGGTGAGCATGGGCGGAATGACCGACCGGCGAAACATCGCCCGGGCCATGGAAGGCGGTTCTGACATTAAACCATTCTCCCAGGCGTGCAATTTTCATCGCCGGTGTAATACCGCCGATTTGTGAAACGTGAACGCGGATGAAATCAAACCATTGATTGACTATGGGCAATTTGAACTCGTTGATGTTGTTGAACAACTCACCCATCGCGATAGGCACGGTGGTGCTTGCCCGGAGTTGCTTGAACCATTCCATATTTTCGGGACTGAACGGATCTTCGATGAAGAAAGGGCGGAATTCTTCAAGTTGTTTGATCATGTGGATAGCCTCCATGGGCTGAACTCTTTCATGTATATCGTGAAGTAGTTCTATTTCCTCCCCGCAAACTTTTCTTACGGTTTCAAAGATCTTTGGAACCGACTTCAGGTAAAGCTGGGTGTTCATGTATTGGTCGCCTTCATAACCGAATCCGGCCTTCTTAAAATCGGGTTCTCCGCTGGCCGCGCCGGTGGCTCCATAGCCGCCCATCTGAATTCTGATGTGCTTGAACCCTTCGGCTTGCAAGCGCTGAACGTCTGCAGCCACTTCCTCCGGTGTTTTCCCATTCGCATGAGAATAACAGTCGACGGCAAATCGGCTTTTTCCACCAAGCAGCTGATAGACGGGCATGTTCGCTCTCTTGCCTTTGATGTCCCAGAGCGCCTGGTCGAGTCCGCTGATGCAGTTGTTCAAAACCGGGCCGTTCCGCCAGTACGAACTGACATAAAAGGAGTTCCACATGTCTTCGATATTGTCAACATCCTTGCCTATGCAGAATTCATTCATATAGCTGTTGATCGAAGCCACAACGGAGGCGGCGCGCTGTGTGAATGTGGCGCAGCCAAGCCCATATAAGCCGGGCTCCGTGGTTTCCACTTTCACCACGATCAGGTTGATCCCTTCCGGGGCAGTGGCGATTGCTTTTACATTTTTGATTTTTACAACAGGCAAGCCCTTTTTGTAGTCTGGAATTTTCGGGGCCTCCGCTTTCACGTTTATCGGCGCGCCGAGCAGTCCCAGCAGGCCCGTCGTCGAGCCCAGCGCCAGCATCTTCATTGCGTCCCGCCGGGTGGCCGTTGATCCGTTTTCTGTTTTCATGCAAATTTGATTTTAATGTAGGTTTTTATAACAGCTGATTGATCTTTACTTTTTGTGACCGGCGGGTAAGCAAATGCATGATGATCCACGCTATCAGGTAGGTGCAACCGCAGATGGTAAACAGCAGATTGTATCCCGCGGTTAGATTTCCTTCTGCCTTATAACTGTCCAGCAGCGAGCCCACTAAGATCGGAAATAATATTCCTCCAACGGCGCCGGCCATTCCACCGATGCCTACAACTGAACTCACGGCCTCTGTAGGAAACATGTCGGAGGCGATAGTGAAGACATTCGTAGCCCAGGCCTGGTGCACAGCTACCGCGAGGCTGATCAGGGCAACGGCCATCCAGGCACTCGTGGCAAATTGCGCCAGTATGATCGAAACTTCCAGTGCCGCAAATACCAGCAGCACCGTCTTTCTTGCCTTGAGTACGGGCCAACCCCTCGCTATGAGCCGTGAAGAAAGGTAGCCGCCGCCAATACTGCCAATGGTAGTAGCCGCATAGATCACCATCAATTGCAAACTCGGCTTTGTAAGGTCGAGACTGAATGTTGAAGAAAAATAGGAGGGCAGCCAGAAAAGAAAAAACCAGTAGATCGGATCGATCAGCCCCTTGCCGGTAATAAATGCCCAGGTCTGTGGCAGAAGAAATAACCTGCTCCATTTTACTTTTTGCTTTGGTCCGTTGTCCTCTGCGTCCTGGCCGCTCAGGATGTAATTGCGTTCTGCGTCTGAGAGTCGTTTTTGTTTTGAAGGGTGATCATAAAATCGCCACCAGAGCAGGAGCCAGACCAGGCCAAGGGCACCGGTGATCAGGAAAACCTCCTGCCAGCCGTAATGATTCAGGATCCAGGGCGCGATCATTAGCGCGGCCACCACTCCCACACTTGTGCCCGCATTGAATATGCCCGTCGCGAGGCCCCGCTCCTTTTTCGGGAACCATTCCGCTACACATTTTACCGCCGCAGGATAGTTGCCGGCCTCTCCCAGGCCCAGGCCGACCCTCGCTATACTGAAACCGACAACGCTTCTCGCGAGCGCATGTGCCATGCCGGCAACACTCCAGATGATAACAGAAATAGAATAGCCGAGCTTTGTACCGATACGGTCAATCAGTCTGCCCGACAACAACAGTCCCACCGCATACGCGGCAGTAAATGCCATCACGATGTGCGCGAAATCAGTTTCCGTCCAGGAAAACTCTTTCTCCAATATTGGTTTTAACAACCCGATGATCTGCCTGTCCACGTAATTGATGGAAGTAGCAAGAAATAACAGGGTCACAATGATCCACCTGTAGTTAGTTATCTTCCTGCTGATCAATGGCGGTATGATTAAGTGCGTGTCTGGAACTCATTTGATTTTTGCTTTGTTATTCGGTATCCCACCAAATTCGGGTGTTGATATCATTCGGGCCCTGTTGTCCGATGGCCGCGTCTAAATTAGCTGTATTGGTAATGATCTCGCTGTCTGGATATGGCATTCTGCGAATAAATTTTCCTGTGATCTCTGAGCCCGGGTATGGGTTTTTTTCCAGGTTGGGATACCCGCTGCGACGTAGATTGGCAAATAATTCAGTTCCATTCAGAAATGAAACTACCCAGTATTGTGTATTGATAAGATCCATTGCATTCGCTGGAGAATATGGATGGGCGTCGACGTAGGCCTGAATGTCTTCCGTTGAAATTGCAGCGGCCGAGCCAAAGTCTGCGTACTGTTCCATGTTTGCCCTGATCGCTGATTCATAAAGCGCGGCGGCATCACCAGCCACCCAACCGCGGGAAACGGCCTCCGCAAGCAGGAGTTGTGTTTGTGAATAGGTGACGTGAAATTCAGGAGCGTCAAGTTTAAGAACCGTATTCAGGTTCACCTGTGAGTAATCGTAAAGACTGGCTACTCCATATGTACCAAAAGTATTCTTGATCGAAACATCGTCAAAGCCAATGGGCATGCCAATCTGCTGATCGGGATCAGAGGTGGTCCTTGGAGGAGCCTGGTCCGCTCCCGATGTGGCGCCCACGTGTCTCACAGCAATTGATTTAAGTCGTGGGTCATCGTTTGTCTGAAGATAATCCACAAAAGGTTTGGCTAGATAGAAGTTTGCTTTTTCCCTGGCGGTGAGATGTACTGCAATCCAGTTGTTGTAAAGAGAAGTGTGCCTCATCACCGCATTGTCCGCATTTGATTCCATCAAACCGCCCGCAACTGCCTTGGCTACATACTCCTGGGCAAGTGAAGGATTCACCTTCACCAATCGCATTGCTGCACGAAGCAATAATGAATTGCCAAATTTTTTCCATTTTGCTACATTGCCTCCGTAAAGGATATCGGCGGCGGAGGCGTCTTTCGCATCGTCGAGGCTATTCGAGGCTTCGTCCAGTTCATTCAGAATGTCTGTGTAAATAAGTTCCTGTGGATCGTATTTCGGCTGGATGAGCTCTGCGGTAAATCCCTGTGACGCTTCCGTATAGGGAATGTCTCCATAAGTGTCGGTGAGGATCATGAATGCATAGGCCTTCCATATCCTTGCTTCATTGTAAAGGTTGCTTCGGGTGGCATCATCCCTGGTTTTCGCCACCGCGTCTGTATTTTGTTTCAGAACGTTCCTGTAGAAATTCTGCCAAACCACTGAGGTGTTGCCAGGGTTGAATATGTTGTAGTTGCCTCCCGATAGCGAACTTCCGAAGGGAGTGAGTATCTGCTGTACAATTGGAAAATTATAACAGAGCATCTGCAGGGTGGCAAAATTATCCTGGTATGTCGACTCAATGATCGCTTTGTTCAGAACAAATTGCGGGTCGAGTGTAGTGGGGTCCACCTTGTTGATGTTGAGCTCGTCGAAGTTTTTATCGCATGAGGGCAGGACCATCGCCGCGATGAGTAATGCAGGGATAAATATTTTTATATTTCGCATAACGAAAATTTAAAGGTCAGTTAATCGGGTTAAAATTTAATGTTCAGGTTGACTCCGATACTCCTGGTAGGAGGAACTGCCGTCCAGAAATCAAGCCCTACCTCATTGTCGGAGATATTGGCGGTGTTTTCAGGATCCATGTTGTCGGTCCATTTTTTGATCACCCAAACATTATTGGCAACAGCGCTGATTTTTATCCCTTTTATGACCTTGACATTTTTCACAAATTTGGTGAAGTCGTAACCGAGTGTCATCTGTCTCAGCTTCCAGAACCCGGAACTGAACACCCAGTCTTCATTCACGCCGAGTACGTTCGGTGTTTCATAAAAAGGCTGTATGTCGCTGTGGGTTTGATTTACGCTGCCATCAGGATTTACTCCCTTTCCGATCACATACCCTTCGGCGCGGCCTTCCAGTGTTTTCTTATGCAGGCCATGACGCAGTGCATTCTGGTTAGAACCCGCAATCATTTTTGAACCCAGTTTGAAGTCTACAAGGAAAGTGAAATAGATGCCTTTGTAAGACAGGGCGTTCGTAATTCCGCCGAAGTATTTGGGAAGTACATTGCCTACATAGGTGTCAGTAGCCTGGCGCAGCGGCCTTCCGCTGTTCGCGTCAAAAACCTGGTTTCCTTTTTCATCGCGCTGATACATGAAGGTGTACAATGCGCCGATGGGCTTGCCCACCACCTGTTTCAAAATACGGCCCCCGCCATTGCTGACGGCGATAACGGTGTCTGCAGGATTAAGACCCAGCTGCAGGACTTTGGAGGTATTGTAGGATGCATTGATGGTGATGTCCCAGGAAAAAGTGGGCGTTGACACCGGCCTTGCGGTCAGTAACATTTCCAATCCCTTGTTCATACTTCTTCCCACATTGATAAGCCTGTTTGTGTAAGAAGATGCGTCTGATATCTGTGCCGACAGGATCTGGTCGTTGGTGATCTTGCGATAATATGTCAGATCAAGACCAAGCCGGTTGTTCAGGAATTTCAGTTCAACTCCGAACTCTGTTTCAGCGACCCTTAGGGGACGCAGGTTGGCGTTTGGTGTCTGGGAGGCATTGATGCCACCGACGGGGATCAATTGTCCCGAAGGGTTGGGAAATAGATTATTATTTACGGAGTAGTAAAGTACATTGGAATAAGGAGCCACATTGTCGTCACCCACTTCAGCATAGGCCGCCCTTAGCTTTCCGTAGGTAAGCCAGGAAGGCATGTTCTGGAACGCATCTGTAAATACAAAGCTGGCTGTCACCGAAGGATAAAGAATACTTCTGTTTGCGGGAGCCAGGGTGGAAAACCAGTCGTTGCGCGCTGTCGCGTTCAGGAAGAGAAAGTTCTTATAAGAGAATTCTACCGCTCCGTACAACGAGTTCACTTTTCTTTCCGATTTCTGATACAACGGATCCTTGGCCCTTCCGTTCATAATCGTGTACAATCCGGGTTGTACAAAATCCTGAACGGTTACGCTGTTGTATTCCATCTTCCTGTACATCTGGTTGCCTCCCAGCGTCAGGTCAACACCAAAGTCCTTGATCTTGTGGTTCATGCCCAGAAGAAAGTCATAGTTTCTTTCCCTGAATTTTCTGACATCCTGCGTAAAGCTGCCATTGATAAATCCTGTCGGGGCCGCGGGGATGGGCGCATAACCATTGGGGATATTATAATCCTGCGAGCGCGTGTAAATGTCCTGGGCGATCCTTCCCTGCAGGTACATCCATTTGGTGATCTGGTAGCGCAAAACGATGTTGCCGATCAGCCTGTCGCGTTCAATGTTTTCGAATCTTTTGTTAACTGAGTAGTAGGGATTGTTTCTTACGAGGAACCTGGCCATTACGAATTCATTTCCGTTTGGCAGGGTTTGATATTTTTCGAGGGCATCAAAAGGCATAGAGTTAGCCAGCGTGTACAGCACAGTGGGCACCGCCATGTCCTGGGTATTCACCTGGGGCGGGTTGTGGTTGTTCTCATTGGAGTAATTCGCGTTACCACTTACGGTGAGGGCCTCCGTTACTTTCTGAGTAAAGCCCAGGTTGATGGTCTTCCTGTTGAATTTTGAATTGGGGACGATGCCTTTGTTGTCCGTATTGGACACCGACAAACTAAATCCACCGTTTTCATTTGCGTTTGCCAGCGTAATTGAGTTGGTCAGATTAGTGCCTACATCATAGAACTTCTTATACCTGTCGTAAACCGGCTGATAGGGAAATTCGGTTCCGTCGAAGAGGATCTGTGTCATCCCGGGTTCGAATTTTTCACCGAAGCTCCAGACACCCGACTGCGGGAAGGCGGTTGTAGGTCGAACGCCTCTTTCGCCCTGGCCATATTCATATTGAAAATCGGTGAAGTCCAGTGGTGTTTCGGTGGTGAAGTTGACATTATAGTCTACACCAATTCCCTTGCCTGAGCCTTTGTTTTTCGTGGTGATCATGATTACTCCGTCTTTGGCGCGTGATCCGTACAAGGCCGATGCGGTGGCGCCTTTCAGCACTGTCATCGTTTCGATGTCGTCTGCATTGAGGCTGGAAAAGCCGTCTCCGCCATCGGTATTGTTCACCTGTCCGCCCCTGAATCCATTGCCACCTCCGATGCCGAAGTTGGAATTATCCATCGGCACCCCGTTGATCACAAGAAGCGGGCTGTTCGTGCTGCTGAAGGAAGATTGTCCGCGGATCCGCACTTTTGTTGATCCTGCCGGGCCCGTGCCCATTGTAGTGATATTTACGCCGGCCATTTTGCCCTGCAGGCCGCTGGCCACATTTGGTGTACGGTTGACGGCAATCTGATCGGCGGTCACAGTGGCGGTCGCATAGCCCAGTCGCTTGGATTCTTTTTTGATACCCAGGGCGGTGACCACCACATCATCCAGGTTCTGCACCTGGTCGGTGATTTTCACGTTAATTTCTTTTCTTCCTTCCACGGCTATGGCCTGGTCCGGGAAGCCGACATACGAAAAAACCAGTGTGGCGTTGGCTGGCACGGCGATAGAGAACCGGCCGTTGTCATCGGTGAATGTACCCCTGGTAGTTCCTCTAACGGTGATGTTCACCCCACTGAGTTCTTCGCCAGCGGGACCTGTAACTTTCCCCGTGATGGTGGTGTTCTGTGCGAAAATCTGACCTCCGCACAGGAAGAGTAAAGCAGCAATTAGTTTCAGCGATCTTTTCATTGGTGTCAATTTTGGTGAGGATGGTAGAAAATATTCGGAATGATTACGCTCCCGGGGTAGAGGACATGAGTAAAAATTTAATTACCAGTTATGAATGGAACCGTCGGGAGCGTTTAAGAAGGGGTGCGGATACTTCGTGTTGGCCGTGATCTCCATTACGAAGTCTGCTTTCCTGGGGTCAAATTTTACACCCAGGCCGGGTTTTGGATTGAGCGCAATTTTTCCGTTGTCAAAAAGAAGATAGTCATCATTAAAGTAAGGAGGTCTTTCCACATTGCCTCCTCCGATTTCAATCATGCACCTGGACGGACTGCTCGATCCCAGGGCGTGGACGAGCGTAGCTGTTGAAAGCGGACCAGTGAAATGTGGTATCATGCCTACATAATGCGTTTCAGCCATGGAGGCGATCTTTTTGAATTCAGTTATTCCGCCGGTATTTGGGATTGTTACCCTGGTGTAGTCGATCAGTCGGTTTTCGATCAGCTCGTTGATGTCCCAGCGGTCACCGAATTGTTCTCCAACCGCGATCGGCACCTTTGTCGACTGCCTGATAGTTTTGTACACCCCCGGATTCTCGGACCGTACGATGTCTTCAACGAAGTAGGGTTCCAGTTTTTGGAGTTCGTCGCAGATCTTTAGTGCTTCCGGTGTGTCGAACCTGGTGTGCAGGTCGATGGCCCAGTTGCCTGAACCACCCACAGCAGCATCGATTCGCCTGCTCAATTCGATGGTGGCCTTTGCGTTGTAATAAAAGTCAAATCTTTTGTCGCCCATTCCCCCTGTGGGTCCGGTGCGGTAGCAGCGGAAGCCCGCTGCCAGACAGTCTTTCGCCCTGTCCTCTTCCTTTGGCGCCTTTGATTTGCTATATCCGGTAGCGTAACAGTCTACATATTCCCTGGTGGCGCCTCCCAGCAGGTCATAAACCGGGATGTTGAGGGCCTTGCCTTTGATGTCGTATAGTGCCATTTCGAGTGCGCCAAGGGCATGGAGCTTTTCACGGCCCGGTGGATAGAACATGCCCCGATACAGATATTGCCAGATATGTTCGATCCTGAATGGGTCGGCGCCGATGATCATCTGGGCGCATTGCTCGATCATGTCCTTCGACCCGCCTTCACCTATACCAATGATACCACCATCCGTTTCAATTTCCACAATTCCACGAGCCTGGTTAAAAAGGGGTTTGTGGTAATTGGGCGCGCTATAATACCTGATCTTCGTGATCTTGAGGGCAGAAGTGGTTATACTCGCCCAGCCCGTTTTCAGCGCAGTCGGAGCAGCTGCCTGCGTCTTCAACAATGGAAAGCCTGCGAGGAGACCCGTGGAACCCCACAAACCGGTTTTCATAAAATGGCGTCTTTGCATTATACAATCGTTTAGAAATTTAACTGCATCTGAGCGGTATTGCTATGTTAATCGATTAACAAATATTATGAAAAAAAAGCTTTTTGTAGAGCCATAGACGAAGTGCCGGAAGGCTACTTACCTTTTCACGGTCGGTAGTATGCCTTCCCTTTTATTTGTAAATTCAAAAAGCCTGTTTCATTAACTGAGTGGATAGAAATCACCCGGCTGATCTCCCGTATCTGCTGAAAATATTTCTTTGCCTGAAGCTTGTACCTGATTTATCAATCGTTAAAAATGCTATCAGTGAACCAAAATGAATATGGCCTGTTTAATTGTTTGTGAATCTAGAAATATTTTATTGATCCCACAAAAAAAATTCTGTCCGGTTTCATGCCGATACGCAAATGAAAATTCGCAAAGACGCCATCTCTACGTGTATTTAATTCCGACCGACAGGCATGATGCCCGACGTACTAATCGGTTTCGCTGTAAATTTTGATGGCATCATTTTTTGAATTGCATTATCAAACACTAGCATTTTATGAATAGCATCAATCAGGAACAGCCCGAAAACAATCATCTCTCACTGGAAGGCAAAGCTGCGGTAGAGAAGATCCGTGAACTTGCGAAAGCTGCGTCTACCTGTTTTTTTTGCACACGGCTGAAGGAATCCATTCCCGTGCGAACCAGGCCTATGGCCGTTCAGAAGGTCGATGACCAGGGTAGTCTTTGGTTTCTGAGCGCCAGCGATAGTCATCAGAATAAGGAAATAGCTGCAGACCCGGTGGTACAATTATTCTTCCAGGGTTCGGCTCATTCTGACTTTCTAACCCTAACAGGCAAGGCTGTTATTTCAACCGACAGAAAGATGATTGATGAATTGTGGTCCCCAATTCTGAAAACCTGGTTTACAAAAGGAAAAGATGACCCACGTATCACGGTGATCAAGGTGATACCCGCTGAAAGCTATTATTGGGATAACAAACACGGAAATAGTATCGCATTTATCAAAATGCTCACAGGAGCTGCCCTGGGTAAAACATTCGATGATTCGATTGAAGGCAAGCTGAATGTCTGAAGTATGAGGCGACCAGGCATAAAAAAAACCGGCAGTATTATTCGCCGGTTCTTTTTTTACTGATCAACTAACTATGCCTCCTCACTTGCTTCATAGTTCACATTGTTTTCGGCAATGCTGGTTAGCGTGACGTCAGTTTCTTTTTCCTCCTGGAGCGTGGTCGCGAGCAGTTCCGCTGCATCTTCCATTCCCAGTGTATGGGCCAATTGCACCAGTCCGCCATAAGTGGCAATTTCATAGTGTTCAATTTTCTGTGCTGCCATGATCAGACCCACATCGCGGGTGGCAGTGCCTTCATCTGTGTCTTCAATAATACTTTCTCCTTCCTTGATAAGTCCCTCGATCGCCTCACATTTTTTTCCCTTGGCTTTTTCACCAATAGTTTCAAATACCTGTTCCAGCCTGCTGACCTGTTCCCGGGTTACGGCCAGGTGTTCTTCGAAAGCGTCTTTAAGCTCTTCGGAAGTGGCGGCCTTTTTCATTTTTGGAAGTGCCTTAGTGATCGCTTTCTCTGCATAATAAATGTCCTGCAGACTTTCTACAAAATATTCCTTCAATAATGTATCACCCTTGCCGGCACCCGAATTGGCCGGAGTATTGGAGGGTGATTTCTGTGAAGCCTGACTTTTTTTAGGAGCTGCTTTTTTTGCTGCTGCTTTTGCCATGGTGTTGTGTTTTATAGTTGTGATTTAATTCATTTTCTTTTTTTCTACAGGTTCCTGTTGTTTGTGCAAGGTGGCCGCGATTGCAGTGTCGGGTGTAAGGTTACCTATGGCTACCTGTACCTTGTTTTTCCAACCGGAGATAATCTTGTCTTCTCCGGCCATCAGTGCTTTATAGCCGTCCTTCGCAACGTCTTCAGGGTCGGCCATCGAACCTTCCTGGACAATCTTCGACTGTTCCATGTCTGCCTTCTGGAAGAAATCTGTGTCTGTTGGCCCCGGCAGAAGTGCGGTGACCACTATTCCTTTGTCTTTCACTTCGTCTCTTATTGCCTGCGTGAAGGAATAAACAAACGCCTTGGTTCCATGATAAACTGACTGGAGCGGTCCGGGCAGTTTGCCTGCCACCGAGGCTACATTCAATATCTTTCCCTCGCCAGCTGCCACCATGTCCTGCAGGAACAACTTGGTCAGCACGATCAGGCTGCTGATGTTAAGTTGTACAATGCCCAGCTCTCTTCTGATGTCGGTGTCAACAAATTCTCCATACACGCCCTGGCCGGCATCATTTACCAGCACGTTTACTTTTAAGTTTTTCAATTTAATCTCGTTGTACAATTCAAAGGCGTTGTCTGAATAAAAGAGATCCTTTGATATCGTGTGCACATGGATTCCGGAAAATTCTCCGGACAGTTCCTTTGAAGCGTTATCCAGGCCTTCCTGGCTCCGGGCAACGAGTATGAGGTTGTGGCCATTTCTGGCAAATTGCCGGGCTAGTTCAAAACCGATGCCACCGGTTCCACCGGTTATCAGTACATGTTGAGCTTTTTCCATACTTATGTTTTTAATGTTCTACTCATTTTGAGGGATCGAGAACAACCTTCACACAGTTGTCCTCTTTCTTTTTGAAAATGCTGTATGCATGTGAAATCTGTGAAAGCGGGAGGCGATGAGTAATAATATCGTCAAGTTTTACCTTTCCTTCTTCCACATATTTCAGGAGTTTGTCGATGTGTTTCTGGGCCGGTGCCTGGCCGCCTTTCAGGATGATGCCTTTGTCAAAGAACTGGCCCACTGGAAAATTATCGTACGTGGTCGGGTATACACCCAGCACCGACACGGTGCCGCCTCTTCTGACCGCGCTCATGCACGCTTCCAGCACCTTGGGTGAGCCTTTTTCCAGGTTCACCACTGCTTTTGCACGGTCTAGCAAACCGCGGTCGGGTTCAAACCCTACTGCATCCACACAGAGATCCGCACCTCGTCCCGAAGTCATGGCCCTGATCTGTTCAACGACACCTTTGGCCCCATCTTCCCAGAGTATGGTTTCGCAATTCCCAGCAGCCCTTGCTTTATCTAGCCGGTATTGAACGGTGTCAACGATCACAACTCTTGCTGCGCCACGCAGCCATGCGCTTTTTGCTGCCATGATGCCAACAGGACCTGCACCGAAGATGGCCACGGTTTCGCCACCCTGCACATTACCCCAGTCGATTCCGGTATACCCGGTTGGAAAGATGTCGGTGAGGAACAAGACCTGTTCATCCGTCAGGCTATCCGGTACCAGTCTTGGACCGTAATCAGCATAGGGAACCCTCACGTATTCAGCCTGACCACCATTGTATCCTCCATAGAGGTCGGTGTATCCAAACAATGCCCCGCCTTTTTCAGTGAATAATCCACCCTCAGGTCCGTAGTGTTCAGGATTACTGTTTTCACAATGCCCGGGGAGGTCGTGCTCACAGAAAAAGCATCCGCCACACGCGATGGGAAATGGCACTACTACCCGGTCGCCTCTTTTAAGTGTGGTGATGGCCGAGCCTGTTTCCTCTACTATTCCCATGAATTCATGACCCAGAACCATCGGCCTGGGTTGTGGAATACCTCCGGAATAAATATGAAGATCGGACCCACAGATCGCGGTGGCAGTCACTTTTAAAATAATATCCCTGTCGTTCTCGATTTTGGGGTCATCAACATTATCGCATTTTACATTACCTGGCCCGTGAATGACAGCTGCTTTCATTGCAAAGTTCTTAAGAGTACACAACCAAAATTGGCTGGATCGATAAATATGAAAACCATGCCAGCCGCAAATCAAAATGATAAGGGGAGATGACTGCAGAATTGGGGTGCGGGGCGGGTTTGCGGGGAAAAACTTGCTAGTAACCTCTTTGCTTGTCTACGACATTAAGCAGCGGTAAATTTTGACTGTAGCGCCGCAAATTTTCGACGACCAACTCCGTCAGGCGGATGGTTCTTGAAGGCGCTTCTGATGAATTGTGGGGAGTGATGACGAGGTTAGGGCAGGTCCATAGTGGGTCGCTGGCAGGAAGCGGCTCCGGGCTGGCTACGTCAAGACCGGCGCCCCTGATTTTTTTTGTTTTCAGGGCATTTATCAATGCTGGCTGATTCACCAGTCCGCCCCGTGATACGTTAATAAAATAAGCAGTGGGTTTCATCGCCTGAAACACCTGTGCATCGAACATCGCCCGGGTTTCTTTTGTTAAAGGAGCGGCGCTCATCAGCACGTCTGCCTGCGGTACCATTTCCATCAGCCACGAAGGATCCCTGAGCTCTTTAACGAACTCAGGTCTGGGCATAGGTTTGGGATCTATTGCCAGTACCTTCATATTAAAGCCATAATGCAGGCGTCGCGCGGTTTCTGAACCTATACCACCCATACCCACTATGGCTATTGTTTTTTCGTAGAGATCATCCAGGGCTACATCATGTGGTACATGTGTCCATTTTTTTTCGCTGAACGCGGGAATCGACACCTGGGTGAGGCCACGCGTAAGACTCAATAAAAGACCTATAGCTGATTCCGCAATCACGGGTGCAAGCACCCGTTGCATATTGGTCAGCTTGCAGGTATGGACCTTTAGCTCTTCCGGAATGTTTTCAACTCCCGCAGCGAAAACCTGTACCCACTTTAATTTTTTGGCTCTGCGGATGGTCGCTCCATCTGCCCATCCCAGTATAACTTCAGCCTCTTCAACAGGCGCTGAATCCAACGAATTCTTTACAAGGTGCAGCTCAAGATTTTTGCCGGCAGCTTTTATTTTGTCAATCTGGTCCGAACTGAGATGCTGTGTGCAGAGAATTTTGATCGGCTGGTCCGGGTCACGCAGTTCTGAAGAATCAGGGTAGGAAGGAGAGGGGAAAGCGGGATTACCATCCGACATATATCCCCCGAAGTAGTCGTCGCCGGTATTTTGTGCACCTGCACCTGCGGCAGCACCGGTCGTGGCCAGCACGGAAAGAAAATTCCTGCGGGAAAATAAATGATTAGGCATAAGCTTTAATTGCTACTTAGTGCACTCAAATATCCTGAATTCTGAATACTTTCAAGAATATCTAAGAGCGACTGGGGAAGGGCCGGCTCTGTCTTCAATTGCTTCGCTTTTTGAAGCAGTTTCAGTTCCGTTTCTTTGAAGGATTTCATGATCAGCTGATCATCACCCTTGTCCATATCCAATCTTAGCATCCTGACCAGCTGATGATATTCATCTGTTCTGTCTACGCTCGCGTTCAAAGCGTCGCCATACAGCGACAATTCATCTTTAAGACGGGTGATCAGATCATCGGTCTGCTGCATGGCAGAGTCCTTAAACAACAAACCCTTACTTGTCATTTCAACGAGTAACTCTTTCCTGCTGGAATAATCCGCTAATAATTCCTGGGTGATCTGGACGGGTGTTTTGCCTTCTGTATCCATAAGCGAGAAGTTGGGAAATTGTGATGTGAGTTAAGGCCGGTTCTTTCCGGGTATCACATCAATTATTGTTCCTCGCGGGATGTCAGGCACGCATCCCGCTGTGCTTTTTCAATAGCTTTTTCAGATCGTCCACGTTCAGGGGTTTGGATATGTAGTCGTCCATGCCTGCCACGATGCAGGCCTGCTTGTCTTCGGCCATGGCATTGGCTGTAACGGCTATGATCAGCGGCTGGCGGGTAAAGTCCCTCCTGATCCTGCCCGTGGCTTCAAAGCCATCCATTTCGGGCATTTGTACATCCATAAGGATCAATTCAAAAGGTTCCTTACTCATCATATCGAGTACGGCCTTCCCATCCTGTGCTAGTGCCGGCTTGTAGCCGAGCATATTCAAGACTTTTAGAATCAGCATCTGGTTGATCGTATTGTCTTCCGCTACCAGGATTTTGAAGGGGTTTTCTTTTGCAAAACTTTTATGCAGGATTTTCTGCGACTTTTCTTTCTTCACTTCGTCGTTTACTTTACCTGTCTGAAGCGCCTGCCTGATCTCGTTGAATAACAGCTGTTGTCTGACGGGCTTGGTGAGAATGGCGGAGAAAAGATTCTGGGAGTTCTTCCTGGTTTCGTCACCAACGGTACTCAGCAGAATGACAGGAATAGCGGGGAGGGTTTTCCTGATTTGGTTTGTAAATTCCACGCCATCCATGCCCGGCATCTTCATGTCGGTGATCACCAGATCAAAATCATTTGATTTCTTTAATGCGTCAAGTGCTTCATATCCTGACAGGACGGACACCACAGCCAGGTGCCACAACTGCAACTGATTCCTGAGGATGTTCAGGTTGGATTGGTTATCATCGATAACCAGTATTTTTTTTCCTTCACATCCCGGCATGTCGCGCAGCAGGTCCTGACTGTCGGTCTTAATTCCTCTTTGACATTTGATCTTGAAACTAATAGTTGTGCCTACGCCAATGGTGCTATTCAGGTCGATGGACCCACCCATCAGCTGAATCAGCCGCTCGCTGATCACCAGTCCCAGGCCCGTGCCGCCATACTTGCGCGTGGTGGAAGAATCGACCTGCGAAAATGCCTTGAACAGGTGACTGCGCTTATCTTCAGGTATGCCAATGCCGGTGTCCCTGATATCAAACTGAATTAAAATTTCACCCTCGATTTCTTTCACCATGTTTATGGCTACGCAAACCTCACCATGGTGGGTGAATTTGACGGCGTTGCCGATTAGGTTTAGCAGTATCTGCCTTAAACGCGAATGGTCAGAAATTAATTGAACGGGAATGGCCGGATCGATTTCGTAAATAAGGTCGATTTCCGATTCTTTGGTTCTTGCAGAAAAAAGGTCAAAGACTTCCTCAACACAGTTTCGAAGGTTGAATTCCTGGTGATCAATTTCCATTTTGCCGGATTCGATTTTTGAAAGGTCCAGCACGTCATTGATCACACTCAGCAGGGCTTCACCACTCTTTTTAATCGTTTCAGCAAATGAGCGTTGTTCGCTGTCGAGTTTGGTTTCGCACAGCAGCGTTGACATTCCTATGACACCATTCATTGGAGTACGGATCTCATGGCTCATCGTGGTAAGAAATGTGCTTTTTGCAGTATTGGCTTCATCGGCCTTTACTCTTTCTTCCTGAAGACGGACATTCAATAAGTGGAGGTTTTCCGCCTGGCTACCTAGTTCAGCGGACCTCGACTGTAATTCCCTGTTCAGTTCCTGCAGGTTTTCCGCCTGTTTGATTATTATCTTCTGTGCTTTCTTCGCCTCGGTAATGTCTTTGGATATCGTGTGCACGCCGATGACTTCACCGTTAACAATCACCGGAATCTTGGAAACGTCGATGTAATATGTGTCGCCGATGCTGGGAACAAACAGTGTCTGTTCAAATTTTGCGGGTTCCCCGTTCAGGGCCTTTTGAAGATGGATCTCTGAGATCTCTCTCGACTCCGGCATGATGAAGGCGGAATAATGCTTGCCGATGATTTGTTCGGGTTTGAGGTTGAATATTTTTTCACAGGTTCCGTTGACGTCCTGGATGAAGCCTTCTTTATCCTGGTAGTAAACCAGGTCGGGATTGTTGTCGAAGAGGGATCTGTATTTCAGTTCTTTTTTCTGCAGCTCAATGTCTTTATTTTTCCTTTCAGTGATATCCCTGGACGCAACCACGATCGCCCGAACATCTTCGTTCTCCAACATGTTAGTGGCAAAAGTTTCGAGCCATATCCATTCTCCATTTGCTTTTTTCAACTGGTAATCCGGCACATAAAAACTTGAAGCTTCTGAAATACAGTTCAGTAATGCAGATAGCCTCGGTAAATCATCGGCGTGAATCAGGTTTAAGGCGCTGCTTCCAATAAGCTCTTCCGGTTTATATCCAAGTATTCTGGTGGTGGATGGTCCACTGAAGATGTAGTTGCCTTTCGCATCCACAAGCGACAACATCTCCGAACTGTTCTCTACCAGGGTCTGGTAGATCCTTGTTTTATCCGGCTTCCACTCATTTCCTCCGGGCAACAGAGTTGCAGGCGGATTGATTTTTTTTGAGTATTTTCTGGCCATGGGGTTCGGAATATTGCCTTTTGAACGATCGGGTTTTGCTGCCGGCACTAGAACGCCCACAGGGGGTGGAAATGTTGTGTCCCGAAGGGCCATGTAGGAGGATTCAGGGGAAACGGCTAAGTGAAATCCATTATCCCTATGAGTAACCACTTAGCGGTAATCATGACTTGAAATGCGCTTTCATCTTTTGCGGGAAGTCTGCAAGGGCGATTTCCGGTTCGGCTATTTCGGGATGCCACATTTTTTCCCATTCAAAACTATAATATCCCGGATAACTGTTCTTTACGAGCAGGTCAATGGCCTCGAAAGCTGGAACCTCACCATCGCCGAACAATGTATACTGATCTTTTCCATTGACGATTTTCAGATCCTTTAAATGGGTATGTCTGATCCATTTTTTTAGCAGACCATACACCATCCCGGGTGATTCTTTGGTAACCGACCACATGTTCGAAATATCCCATACCAGGCCGATGTTATCCTGGTTTCCCGCTGCTGCCATTACTTTGGCAATATCCTGGGCTTGGATGAGATCCCCGTGAGTTTCCATCAGCACCTTCACTCCACTTCCTTTTGCCGCTGCGCCAAGTTCCGTCAAACCAGCACTGATCAGTTGGAGTGTCTCTTCCTTTGGAACGCCGTCGGGTAAATTATTTGGAAACACCCGCACACAACCGCAGCTCAGTTTATGGGCGAGTTCGATAAACCGTTTTGCTTCGTCGAGTGCCTTCTGTCTTTCCGGAGATTCTTTATGATGCAATGCCGCGGAAGAACCGAGACCCACGAACTTTAGCGAAAGATCGCTGGCTTTTTTCCTGCTTTCCGCAATCGCCGCAGTGCTGTTGAACGAAGAGGATTTTGTGAGGTCGAGTTCCCGCTGAATACCCCTGATCTCGATGCCCTGATAGCCATGCTTGCTACCGAATTCAATGATCTTGTCGAAGGACCAGTCAGGACATCCTAATGTTGAAAAGGAGAGGGGAGGAACAGCAGCATTCGGTACTGTCTCTGAGCGTGCAGCAGGAATCAACATCACTCCACCTGAGACTTTGAGAAAATTTCTTCTCGTAAATATGCCCATAGGTAATATATGAAGGATCGAAAATAATCTTTACAATGGAATACGTTTACCTGATGCCGCTGACCGTTTCGCGGCGTCCAGGATCTCCATTACGATCATGTTGTATTTTAAAGATGAAAGATCGTCCTCGCCGGACAACTGGTTCGAAAGCACAGCCGCGAGATAAACCAACGGGTCCTGAAGAAGCGCCTGAAGTGCGGGTGCTGTTGCACTGTCTTTTTTGTTTTCCCTCATTCTGCTGACGTAATGGTTGTTGTCCAGTGCATGAAAGTATCCGGACTCACCAAATATTTCCAGGTCCTTGATGGAGAAAGGCCAGTTCCAGGAGGCTTCGATCAAACCAGTAGCTTCCGGATATTCCACCATGATCGTGGCATCATCATCTACCTTCGGATATACATCGGGTTTATAATGACGCAACACTGCCGTAACCGCAATTGGGCGCCGGCCTTTCATAAACATCGTCATCAGGTCTGCGCCATAACAGCCAAAATCATTCAGCGCGCCAGCACCATTTTTCACAGGGTCGGTCAGCCAGCTGAGGAATTCGGGGCTGCACCCAATCTCTTTAGGACCCTGATGACCGTCATGAACTACCATCTTCCTGATCTTTCCAATCCGGTTCTGGTCCACGGCCTTTTTCACCTCCGCGAATGAAGGATACCAGGTGGTTTCAAAGTTGGTAAGCACTTTCACTTTGTACTTTTTCGCGAGTCGCTCAATTGCTCTTGCCTGGTCGAGGGTGGCTGCCAGCGGCTTTTCGACCATCACGGGTATGCCAAGCGGCGCACAGATCTGTACCACGTCAAGGTGATCGGCCACCGCATTGTAACCAAGAACTGCGTCGGGCTTTTTATTCCTCAGTGTCTCCTTAAGATCGCCGGTAAATAATGAATCCGGGATCTGGTACTGCCGTATATATTTCGCCTGGAGCTCCTTATTTTCTTCTGCGATGCCGATTACCTCCACCTTGCCCGCCTTGTAATCGCGAAGGATGTTATGCACATGATCATGATTGAGACCTGCAATCACCACTTTCAACAGGGGTTGGCTGATTGAATGCAGCTGGAAGGTCAAAAGTGTAACGAGGGTTAAGGAAAATTTTGAATGAAATAAACCGCTAAAGGCAGCGGAGCCGGATTTCAGAAAATTTTTCATTTGCAGAACAAAATTGAAAGCATGATCAATTCCCCGCCTGATTCCATAAACAGGGCGGGGGAGATATTCAAGTGGCCTTAGATCAACACTTTTGTATTGCCGCCCTTCAGGATCTGGAGATCTACCGGTGCATTTGTTTTCCACGAACCTCTGGTAAAATCGGGCACGTCTACGGAGGCAGATCTTTTTTCCAGGGACTTCCTACTCAGTGGTGTGATGCTGCTCCAAGTCGCAGCGTCATACACGTCGATGTCCAATGGCAAACCGTTGCGCAGGCAGTCGATCAGCCTCCAGTCCATCAGGAAATCCATCCCGCCATGTCCACCCACCTGTTTGGCCATCTCGCCGATCTTTTTGACGATAGGAGGCTGATAGGTAGATTCCAGCTTGTCCATTTCTTCCTTTGACAACCATCCCTCATGGGAATTTGAAATGCGACCGGGCTCGGGATATTTTTGCGCAGTTCCCTTTGTTCCGCTTATCAGGTGAAGCCGGGAGTAGGGGCGTGGTGAACTAACATCGTGCTGGATCATCAGGGTTTTTCCGCCAATTGTTTTTATTGTGGATGTATTCATGTTTCCGCGGAAGGTTTTGTTTACGTAGGTTTCATAGAATGAATCCTGCTTTGCCAGTTCCTTTGCTTTTGCGGCCATGGAAAAATCATTTGAAGAAACTGAAACCAGGAAGTCCATCCTGTCTCCCCTGTTAATATTCAGCACCTGGGCCACAGGACCAAGTCCGTGTGTGGGGTAAAGATTCCCATTTTTGAGGTTAGCTTTCAGCCTCCAGCTGTCGTAATATGTTTTTTGCGTGAAATTAGCCTCCAACAGATCGTGGATATAGGCACCTTCGACGTGAATGATGTCACCAAAATATCCCTGTCTCGCCATATTGAGCGTCATCAGTTCGAAGAAATCATAACAGCAGTTTTCCAGGATCATACAATGCTTTCGATACTTCTCCGATGTTTCCACCAACTCCCAGCATTCTTCTAAACTAGTGGCCACGGGAACTTCCGAAGCGGCATGCTTGTCGTTCTTCATGGCATAGACGGCCATCGGCGTATGCAGGTTCCAGGGGGTACAGATGTAGATCAGGTCAATATCCTTACGTTCGCACATTTTTTTCCATTCATTCTCATTGCCTGTGTACAGTTCCGGTTTTTGGGTGGTTCCTTCGAGACTTTTCTTTGCAGCTTCGGTTTTTTCGGGACGGATGTCACAAAGCCCTTTGATCTCCACGCTATCGATCTTGCTTAGGCGCTGAATCGCTCCGCTACCCCGGTTGCCGAGACCAATGACCCCGACTCTTACCTTGTCGAGCTTAGGCGCGGCATATCCGCTCATATTAAAATGGGCATCTCCCGACGGTGCCTTGGCAATCGCCGGAGCCGCCGTGGGCAAGCCCTGGGAGGTAAAATTCGTAATGAGACCCGTGCCTGCGAGGCTGGTAAGTTTGAGAAATGATCTCCGGTCCTTATTCATAATCGTAGATTTGATGAAAGATGGTTGGTCTGGGTAAAGTTAAGGGTGGCAGGCAGCATTTTTCAAAGGAACTGCATAGGGCATACTTTTTTGAGAGCTAAATAAACTTTTACACTCTATGTCTCCGGTAATTCTGATCGATGATGACGTCGACGACCAGGAACTCATGCTTGAAATCTGCAATGAGTTACGCCCGTCCTATCCGGTCCTTCAGTTTGAAAATGGTCTTCTGGCGCTGTCTTATCTTCAGACTACGTTGCACAAGCCCAAGATTATCTTCTGCGATCTGAACATGCCCCGGATGTCCGGAGTGGAACTACTCCGTATTATTCAAAGTACTCCCCAGCTGCGAAGCAAGAGCATTCCCTTTATCTGTCTTTCCACCGCAAATGCGCAACATTTTGTGCAGGAAGTCTATGACCTTGGTGTCCAAGGGTTTTTCCAGAAACCTGCCAGCATGGACCAGTTCAGGAAGATATTCCACTGGTCCTTTGAATTTTGGGATCATTGCATTCACCCCAGCCAGAGTTTGATCTAGGGTTATCGGCAAATTCTGATTCCCTGATCGATCTTCGGGGGATAGGAAGCCGCGTCTGGTCATCAGCCAGTGGTTAAATATTTTCTAGTTTCAATCCATTCTCAGACTCTTCGTGGGGTTGGTGATGGCGGCACGATAGGCTTTTATGCCTACCGTAAACAAAGCAATCAGAATGGTCGTTCCCGCGGCAAGTCCGAAGATCCACCATTGCATTCCAGTCTGGTAGGCAAAATCCTGTAACCAGGAACGCATGAACAGAAATGCGACAGGAATGCCAATCACACTGGCCAGAATTACAGGTTTCAAGAGGTCTTTAACCAATAGCACGATGATTTTGTTCGTTGATGATCCAAGTACTTTTCGGACGCCGATCTCCTTGATCCGTTTCATGGTAGCGAAGGATGCCAGGCCAAAAAGTCCGAGGCAAGCAATAAATATAGCAAGTCCGGAAAAGATGCTGAGAATGGTTTGCTGGCGAAGATCCTTCTGATACATTTCACCAAATTTCTGGTCGAGGAAGCTGTACTCGAAAGGGAAAACGGGTGCGGCCGCGGCATATATTTCCCTGATGTCTTTAATTGCAGAATTGATCCGGCCGGGTTTGATACTGATCACTCCTATGCGTTTGTCGTATCCCGGGGAGATCACAAGAGACTCCATTTTTTGTTTCAGGGATAGAAAATTAAAGTCTTCGACAACGCCAACGATCCTTCTGCGCTGGTCGTCCCGAAAAGTATTCTGCAGCCAGGTACCAATTGCAGTCTCAGGAGTATAACCGAGTTCCATTGCTGCGGTGCGATTGATAAGAACGGCGTTGGCAGAATCGGTCGGAAACGAAGGAGACAGGTCCCGTCCTGCAATGATCTTAATCCCCAGTGTTTTTACATATTCGAAATCGGTGAAAGACGCCCTTGCCTTCCATGCTTCTGTCCTGCCTTCTATATTGTACGTCTGCACGTCGAAAAAACCTCCCGGTTCACCAGACATGAATGATGCTGATATGATATTCTCATTTCGTTCCAATTCTTTTTTGAAAGTACCAAGGTGGTTGTATAGGTCATCGTTGTCCACTTTTACCAGCAGTCTTTGTTCATTGTTGTAACCGAGGTCCTTGGTCTTCACATAATTCATCTGTTTTACGATGATGATGGAGCCGATGATCAGGAAAACAGAGATACTGAACTGGACAACAACCAGTGCCTGTCGAAACCACGTTCCACCTTTACCCAGTCTTAACTTCCCTTTCAGGGCTTCTATGGGTGAAAACCCGGAAAGGAAAATGGCCGGATAACTGCCTGCGAGAAAACCAACAACGATGATGATACCAAGAAAAAACATATATATGGGCAGGCTGTTCCAGCTTAAAGCGATGGGGTAACCCAGCAGGTCACTGTAACCTGGCCTAACGAGATAAAACAAAGCGATCGATAAGATGATGGAGATGACCGTAAGCAGCATGGACTCCCCGATAAACTGCATCATCAGCTGTTTACGTAAGGCACCGAGTACCTTGCGCAGCCCGACTTCCTTTGATCTTTCAACGGCACGAATCGTGGCGAGGTTGATAAAATTGATACAACCGATCAACAGGATCAGCACAGCGATGGAAATAAAAATATGCACCACTTTCAGGTCCCCGTGTTTGACGTTATCAAAGCCCGAGTCCGATTCGAAATATATGTCGGACAGGGGTTTCAGGCTGAGATTGAATTGGGTACCCAGTTTATTCATCTCCTGTTTCATGTACTTGTCCATGAACTGAGGAAACCTTTTTTCCAAAGACACGGGGCTGCTTTTAGGATCGAGCAGCACATAAACGAAGAAATTATTGTTTATCCAGATGTTGAACCAGGGTTCTTTGTAATAGTTGGAAAGTGGGTAAACAATATCAAAATCCAAATGAGAGGTGGATGGAATATCCCTGAACACACCGGTCACTTTCATTTGCCGTCTTTTGTCGAGCACCAGAAGTTTACCCATGGGGTCTTCATTTCCAAAATATTTTTTTGCGGTGGATGCTGAGATCACGATTCCTGAAGGATCCTTCAGTACTGTTTTCGGATCACCTGCAACCATTGGGAAAGAAAACAAGGTGAAAAACGATTCATCAGCGGCATAAATCTTTTTTTCTCTGAAAGCCTTCTCGTCGAAAGTGATCAGACCGTCACCGGTCATCACCCGCACCGCCTCGCGAATCTCCCCGGGATAGTCATTGAGCAAGGCATCTGCATAGGGGCCGGACAGGTAAGGAGCGGGGTTCTTGTTTTTGTCGAACTGCCGCATGACCCGGTAGATATTTTTCCCCCGTTCATGCATGCCGTCCATGCTGAATTCATGAACAATAAACAAAAAGATGAGCATACAGGCAGTGATGCCAATGGTCAGGCCCAGAATATTAATGAAGGAGAAGACTTTGTTTTTCAGCAGATTTCTCCAGGCTGTCCTAAGATAATTCCTGATCAAAGTGATGTTGTTTAAGCTGTGGCTGCTTTGCGGCTATTTATATGCCAACTCAATATCATCCTGATTATCAATTTTTCATGGGACGAATTACCTGGAAATTGCCCGTTTTCGATACAAGGGTGTCCGGTATGGATTCTCCTGATTGTTCCATATTGCTGAAAAGTACACGATGGCAATAAAAAGAATTTGCAATGGAATACGGTACCATAGCCCCGCAGGTCCACCTCCTGTGTAAGTGGCCGTTTCAATATCCACATGATGTATGGCCCCATAGATATTTGCCGGGATGACCATGATAAAAAAGATGACAAGCAGCCAGGCGGTGAGCTTCCTGAATCGGGTTAACATCAGCCCCACCGCCGCCGTCAGTTCCAGCAACCCGGTGATATAAACAATCTCTATTTTAAACGGTATGGGATCGGGTAACATCATTGCCATGCCTTTTGCAAACATAAAATGCCCGATCGTGGTGATAAGCAACATAGCCGACATCCCGATTCGGCCGGCCAGGGCAAGGCCCCAGTAGCCGGTCCGGATTTTACTGCTGAGTGATAAGAGTATGAAAACGAAAGCCAAGATGAATTCTGGTTGCATATATTTTTATTGCAAAGCTCTGATAGATGACCCGCTAAAACAATGAACCCGGGTTAAGAAATCCGGCTTCGGATCCTGCTGAGTGCCTGCGGTGTGATGCCAATGTATGAAGCGAGGTATTTAAGAGGAATATCCCTGATCAGGTTCGGTTGCTCTTGCAATAAATTGAGGTAGCGTTGTTCTGCTGTCTGTGTTAACAATGAAAGTTCACGCCTGGAGCTTTCAAGAAAAAGCCCTTCACTGGCATGGCGCCCGATAATGTTTCCTGCAGATGTTTCCCTGTATATCAATTGGAGGTCGTTATAAGTGATCCGCCAAAGGATGGTTGGTGTTAAGGTTTCAACACGATAGGCCGATGGCTTCCTGGACAGAAAGGATTCATATCCGCTTACAAATGCATTCTCAAAAGCAAAAGCAAAAGTAGTGTCGCCGGTGTCCCCGGGAACATACATTCTGATCAGGCCTTTCTCGATAAATGAAAGGTAATTCTCCGTTTTTTCGGCTTCCAGCAAGACTGTTTTTTTAGGATATTCCTGCTTCACCAGCATTGAATTGAACTTTTCCCAGTCTTCCTCTGGGAGGTCGGTAATGGTTTCAAAGTATTGTTTGATTTTATCCATGCATTTTAAAGGTAATCCATTGATCTAAAACAATCTATCCCTAAATAGTGACTTGAATTCGTGCTTATGATCTAAGAGTTTGCACATCCGATACTAAGAGTTTACATATAGGCGTTATCGTCCCAATACCCATTGAAAATGTCTTTACCCTCTAAATTCTTTAATTGGCCTTCACACCCTTTTGTGCTTGCCAGTCTTATTGGTTTTGGAAGTTTAGTGACGGGGCCGGTTGTCTATTCGCAAACAGTCGGCAATTGGAATTTCAACAATACCATCAATGGAACTGCGGGAGCCTATAATACGGTTTCGGTCGCAAATTTTTCTACTGCCGTTCCGACAAAAGCGCATAACGGCACTGAATACTACGGTGAGAATGGCTGGCCTGCAGGAGGTATTGATCTGAGCACTTATCTTGATTTCACACTCACACCAGCGCCGGGTCATGCACTTCATTTGTTATCTGTGCACTTAAAAATGAGAAGGAGTAATACGGGTTCCAGCGGGGGCAGCGGTCCAACTGCATGGTCACTGCGTTCTTCAGTTGATGGCTACACAACAGATATCACCAGTGGCTCATTGATCAGTACACATGTCACATTCAACATCATATTAAGTGCCGCCTTCAGCAATCTCAGCACGGCAGTCAACTTCCGCATCTACGGTTACACGGCCGTTGTGTCATCAGGTGGCATTAGTCGCTTTGTGTATGATAATGTGGAAGTGAGGGGATCTGATATTATTTTGCCCGGGAAGATCAGTACACTCAAGGCGTCGTCTGCTATAGATCACAACACGATTAGTTTTACTTCAGTGGAGGGTGCCGGAGACAAAGAATATTTACTCCAGCGTTCGGCAAATACCCGCGATTTCCAAACCATACACCGGTTTGTTCGCATACATAATGACGTTAGCAATTATATTTATGACGACAGGGATCCCGTATCCGTCAATCAGGATCTTTACTACCGCCTGGCCATTCTTAGAACTAATGGCAGCATAGATTATTCGCAGGTCGTTGTTGCCAGGCGGCCGACCGGATCAAACGGACTTAATCTAACAAAAGAAGGGAGGGAATTGATCGTCCGTTCCGGTGAAACGGGGCCCTTTTTCCTGCGGGTGTCAGATGTTTCCGGCAATGCTTTGATGCAGCGTGTGCTTTCCGGATCTGAATGCTCATGGTCAGTTCCATTGCCTGCGGGTATTGGCGGATTTGTTTATGCAACAGTCTGGAATAGCCGCAGTAAGGTCACCAGGTCGTTTGTGTGCGCGAGGTGACCATTCCATTCGTGTATTTTGTCTTTCACACCCTAAATTACTATTGGCCTCTACGCGTTAATGCAACGCTTCCCGTCCGCGGAAAACGATGCGTATTGCCCCATCTATTTTTTAAGTTGATTATTCTAACCCGGGATGTGTTTTTTTATGGTATTGATGGATAATATTATTGTCCGGATCGCATTAGATATTGTTGATTACTCTTTCAGATGCATGTCGGTTAAGTAGGAAAATACTTTTTCTAATTCGAATCTGAAAAATTACATTCATGTACCAAGATATGCTGGTTCGAATAATCTGTCTTAACCATTCAACTAATGTTTATGAAACCAAGAGCAATTCCCCATTTGCTTCTCTGTCTAAGTATTTTTTCCTGTATTACTAGTTTTGGCCAGCAGAAAAGAACCGTTGCGGGAACCCTTCTGGATAACAAGGGTGAGGCCGTTGCTTCCGCTTCAATTGTTGAAAAGGGAACACCAAACGGAACCAGTTCGGATTCGAAAGGTGGTTTTTCCATCAATGTCGCCAATAATGCTGTACTCGTGATCTCGGCAGTCGGGTTCGAAACACAGGAAGTTAAACCGGGTTTGGAAACCACCTTAACGATAAGTATGCTTCCGGCAACGACTGAGCTCGGTGGGGTGGTGGTCACGGCGCTCGGCATTTCAAAGCAAAAAAGACAGCTCGGCTTTTCAGTTACCGAACTAAAAGGAGCTGATGTGTCCAAAACCAATGAGATCAACCCGATCAATTCCCTGCAGGGAAGGGTAGCAGGTGTACAAATCGATCAGGGTGCCGGCGGCTTATTTGGCAACAGCAAAATTGTGATACGAGGTAATTCCACATTGGGCACAAACAACCAACCCATATTTGTTATCGATGGGGTGATCATGGACAACGGGACTTTCAGTGGGACAGGAAGAGATTTTGGTAACGATTTCAAAAATCTCAACCCTGAAGATTTTGAATCTGTCTCGGTATTAAAAGGATCGGCGGCTGCGGCGCTCTATGGAAGCCGAGCGATCAATGGAGTAGTTTTAATCACGTCAAAAAAAGGATCCACAAGCAAAGGATTGGGTGTGTCCCTGACACAATCAGTGGTCATCAATAATGCATATGCCGGTCCCAACTTTCAGAATGAGTTTGGCGGAGGTACGGTCGGAGCCTTCTTCACTGATACACGTGATCCAAATTATAAACTTGATGAGGCCTGGACCACCAAAGTATTTCCCGTGGACCCAAATACCGGAGAGCAATATATCGACCGCCAGATCTACCGTGAACTGGAGAACTGGGGACCTAGGATGCTGGGGCAACAGGTGAGAAACTACGATGGAACGCCAACGACTTACTCACCACAGCCCAATAATTTCCTCGATGCCTTTCAGACAGGATTCGGGACCAACACCAATATCGCACTCGACGGCGCATCAGAAAAATCATCTTTCCGCCTTTCTTACAATCATAACCAGGGTGAGGGCATTGTACCGGGAAACAAATTCAGCAAGGATGCCTTTGACATCAGGGCCACCCATCAACTGACGAAATCTATCAGTATTGATGCGGGTGCTGCATACAGCGCATTCAAGGGTGAGAATCCGCCAAGGCTCGGTGGATTGGATGCATTTGCTTCATACAACTTTGGCAAACTTTTTACCTGGGTGTTGCCTCGTAATTACGATACCAAATACTGGAAGCAAAAGGAACATTACACCAGCATCTTTGGCGGTGCTCCCGACCTCAATGATGTGAATGAACCCAACAAGGCACCGGAATCCAGGTTCTGGTTTAGCCTCAACGAAAACAAATATCTTCAACGCGAGCAATTACTTCGCGGAAGGCTGACTATTACCGCCAACCTGACTTCCTGGGCAAAGCTGATCCTCGAAGGGAATATCAACAATGTTTACATCAAGAGAGAAAACAAGGAGTTGGGAGAGGGTAAGAAATTCTCCGGCGGACTGTACGGTCTTGGGTTTGAGAATAAGATGAGCAAATTCCTGAAGGCCATGTTGATGATGAATAAAGAGGTCAACAAAGACCTCAGTGTCTCAGGTTATGTAGGAGCGGAAGTGCAACGCTTTGAGAATTCATTTTCTTATTCGGAAACGCGGGGTGGTCTTAATTATCCCGGCAATTATTTTATCACCAATTCAAAGAATCCAGCTTTTGTCGACGGCGGCATCAGCAGTTCAAAAAAATTCAATTCCCTCTATGCAAGCGCAGATGTCAGTTACCGAAACATGCTTTACCTGCAGGCGACATGGAGAGGCGACTGGTCCTCAGCACTGACCTATACAAATGGCACAGGCAATAACTTTTTCAATTATCCAGCAGTTAGTCTTTCATGGATATTTACAGAATCCTTCAGGTCCCTTCCTGCCTTCATTAGTTATGGAAAGCTGAGGGCAAATGTAGCATGGCTGGGTTCGGATACGGACCCGTTCACGATCAATCCTGGATTTTCATTCAACGGATTTAGCAATGCCAATGGGGGAACCGTCGCAACGTCAACCTTCAGCACCCGTTCGGTGATCCAGGACAATTTGCAGCCATCAAGGAAATTCTCCCGCGAACTCGGCCTTGAAATGCGGTTCCTTAAGAGCCGTATTGGGTTTGATTTCACGGCGTACCAGGACAATACGAAAAATCAAATTCTCGAAATTGCTGCTCCTATTGAATCCGGCACCACTGCGTTGCTGATCAATGCTGGTAACATCCAGAACAAAGGAATTGAATTTTCCATTGACGCCACGCCCATATCAACAAGCGATCTCACCTGGAATACAGCGTTAAATTTTTCGAGGAACAGGAACAAGATTGTTGAACTCTACCCTGGGATTACGGAATACAAGCTACCCGACACGGATGTTGGCGAAATCAGTTCTTGGGCTGTTGTTGGTGGAGGATATGGAACGCTGCGAACCCTCATCCATTCCACTCCCTACCAGGCAAAAGATGGAAACGGAAACAATGTGGCTGATCCGAAGAATGGTTTGCCCTTGCTCACCTGGCGTTCAGATGCCAGAGCCGCTTTCCCGGCCAGGAGCAATGTTTGGCAGGATGTCGGTGACATGAATGCCAAATTCCGCGGAGGATGGGACAACACCATTAATTATAAGGCCTTCAGCCTGAATATTCTGATCGACGCGAAGATCGGTGGCGATTTTGCCATGATGAGTTACCGGCAGGGCACCCATTCGGGTGTATTTCCAAACAGCCTATTTGGTCGTGATGCGCAGAGCGGTGGTATCACGTTCACCAGCGCGTTTGACAATAAACAATATGATGATGGGAGGATTGTCCAGGGCGTCTTTCAACCGGGTACCATGGTCACACAGGCGGGTGGTTCACAGGTCGACGTCAGCGGCATGAGTTTCCAGGAAGCCTATGACGCTGGCTATGTTGAGCCCACCCACACCCCGCAGTTCTTCTATCGTTATGGATCTTCATCAACCGGCGTGGCGGACTTCTGGGTCCGGGAAAATTCATGGGTATCACTTCGACAGGTTGCCGTGAGTTACAATGTGTCTAAAAACTTTGCTACGAGGTTAAAATTGAATGGCCTCTCACTGTCCGTAATAGGTCGCGACTTGTTGTATCTCTATCAGACCCTGCCGCACAATTTCAACCCGGCTTCAAACAATTCAAACAATACAGCATTTTCGGGAGAAGTGGGGTTCCTTCCCAAAACAAGAAATATAACGTTCACCTTAAGAGCCCAGTTTTAAATCTTGTTTTGTAAATCGTTCAACTACCAGCCATGAGAAAATTCAGAAAATACAGTATAGCCTTTTCATTGATGATTGTCCTTTCGGGAATCATTTCATGCCGCAAGAATTTTGGAGAAATTAATACTGATCCTAGCGTGGTCATCACCCCCGACATCGGGTTTCTGCTCACTTATGCCGAAGACAAACTGGTCACCTATCAGTACAATGAATGGATCTGGGAAAGCATGGAGCAGCTGATGCGGTTCACGCAGCACCTCACCACTGATCCTTACGAACTGACGGCGAATGTGAATCTTAGATATCCCACATTTTACCAGGAAATCCTGCCCAATCTCTTCGAAATCCGGAACCAGATTTCCGCACTGCCCGACAGCACAAACTATCAAAAGGCCGCCGCACTGACCTATGTTGTACAGGTGTTGCATGGACTCAAGGTTACGGATATGAATGGTTCAATTCCTTACTCGGATGCGGCTAAAGGTAGATCGGAGAAAAATTTCTCACCACAATATCAGACCCAGCAACAATTGTTCGACACCTGGCTTGCCGAACTCGACAATTCCATTTCAATAATGTCTAACAGTTCTTTGGAAAACCAACTTGAGTATGGCAATTCTGATGTGTATTACAAGGGTGACTGGACCAAATGGATAAAGCTCGCCAACTCACTGAAACTGCGAATCGCCGCCAGACTCGAAAACAACGAGAATGCAAAAACCCAGCAAATTTTCCAGGAAGTGATGACTGATGTCACAGGTCCGATTACAGATATGGCCGACCAGTTAAGCTACCAGAGCGTGGATTATCTTCCGTTTGGAATAGGAGGTGAGATATCTTACCGAAGCCAGAGGTTCGGCACCACTTCACTGATTGATTTTATGAAGAAAGTAAGGGATCCTAGATTGCCCATCTATTTTGAAAAAAATGGTTTACAGGGAAGTTACCAGGATACACTTTCGAAGTATGGAAAGGCGCTTCCGCCTTTCATCCATCCAGGCGATCCACTGATAGAATTTCAGGGCGGCCCGGGAGATTTCACCACTGACGCCGACCGCGCCAGTTATATAAAGAATGCCTTTCAGGTAGGGACAACCGATCCTGGAAACTCTGTTACCAATTATTTCCTGATTTCGCCGGTGAACCGGCTTTTCTTCTCACCAAAATATAACCTCCCGGACGGCGGGGAATACAAAGATGTTATAGTCAGCGCTGCTGAAACATGTCTCCAGATCGCGGAATTCATCGAAAAGGGGTATGCCGGGGGAGTGGACACCCGCGGTACGGTTTCGGACTGGTACAACCAAGGCATCACCAATTCAATTAAGAGTATGAATGAAATAGCCGTCATTGCGGTGTCTTCTACAGCTTTCAGTGGCAGTGGAGACGACGAGATATCAACGTATTTAGACGGGCCGGAGGTCGTCCTGGATGGTACCAATGACCTTGAAAGGATCTACGCCCAGGAGCATTTGAATTTCTATCGTAATCCGAATGATGCCTTTGTTTTCGTGAGGAGATCCGGCTATCCCAAAACAGGATCCGCTTATTTTCCAAGGGAATCTTTCAATGAAACTATTCCCCGTCGGTTTTGGACAACCGATCCCGGTGAAACCAACAGGCCTAACTGGGAAGCAGCAATGGCAGAACAAGGGTTTACTCCCAATGCCCAGGATCTTCTGGCACTAAGTACTCAAAGAATCTGGTATGACACAAACGCGCCTGCATTTGGGCAGGGTCATTAACTCTAATACAAGCATAAATCTTCCATCCTGATCTCAATTAAACTTTTGCGGGATGACAGCCTGGTGTGGGCACCAAAGTCATATTATTCGCAATAATTTTCTAAAAGCAATATTAGGAATTGGAATTACTAATTTCGGTTCCGATTTTATGTTGCATTGGAAAAGAGAAATGACATAATAATGAATTCAAAAAGAATATTTGAAGTATGTGCATTCAACATACAGTCAGCGATCATTGCTGAGCGCGCCGGCGCGGGCAGGGTGGAACTTTGCGACAATCCCATTGAAGGGGGCACCACGCCAAGTTATGGCACCATCCGTCAGACCAGGGAGAAGATTTCCATCCTGCTTTACCCGATACTCCGACCCCGTTCGGGAAATTATTTTTATGATGATGATGAATTTGAGATCATCAGGAAGGATATCGGAATTTGTAAAGAGCTGGGTTGCGATGGCATTTCGGTGGGCATCCAAACAATCGATTCGCAAATAGATGTGGAAAGACTGAAAAAAATTGTGCAATGGGCCTCGCCTATGGGTGTTACCTGCAACAGGGCCTTTGATGCAGCGCCTGATCCTCTCAGCGCCCTGGAAGACATTATCAGCACCGGTTGCGAGCGCATCCTCACTTCCGGGCAGGCGGAGGGCGCCCCGATGGCGGGAAAACTACTTGGCGAGTTGGTGCAACAGGCTGGCGACAGGATCATCATCATGCCTGGAGCCGGTATCAATTCGGGCAATATCAGGCAACTCGTTGAGGAATCCCGTGCCATGGAATACCATGGGTCGGCCCGGAAAATTTTACCAAATCCCGTGACCTACATCAACAGGCAGATTGCTGACTATGGAAATGTTTATATCAGCGACGAAGACGAGGTCCGCAAGATCATTGCAGGACTAAATTAATGTCAAAATTATTGGCCAGAATGCCTGGGAAAGGACGCCTTCAGAAGATGGCAGTTCGACCTGCAGCAACTTCACCCCGGGCTGGCGATGTCTTCAACTACCATCCGCTTGATGACAAATCCCTGGGTTAGCCCCTTGCCAAACGCCACAAATCCTCAATTTCCCTGAGGTCCGGGACAAAACTAAGGGTGTTTTCCAGGTTACCCCATCCGCATTGGGGGAGCCCCGGGAAGACCGTTCACTCTCCGCTCGTCCGCTTTTTGTTAGTAAAAAGTTATAACCAGCAACTACGATTTTACTTTCAGCCTTTCCTGTCGTCTAAAATGTATAAATCAAGTGATATGAAAAAGTTTCTGATTGTTTTATTCTCACTCGGACTGGCGTTCGGGGCCTTCGCCCAGAAAGGCCATTCTCATCGCGGCGGCTATCATGTTGTCCGGCCCAGGGTAATTGTGGGCGTTGGGACTGGATTTTATTCACCCTTTTACTCTCCTTTTTACCGGCCCTATTCGCCGTTCTATTCTCCCTATGGAAGTTTTTATAATTCGAAACCGTCAAGACTTGACCTGGAGATCCAGGACATTCGACTGGACTATGACGACCGCATCAATTCCGTGAAGATGGATGATGGTCTTTCCCGCAAGGAAAAGAGACAGCGGATCAAGAACCTGAAATATGATCGCGACAAAGCGGTTATTGACGCGAAGAAAGATTATTACTACAAACGTGAGCAGGAACGGAGTTAGGATTGATGGCTGATGACTGGAAGAACCCACAGATGAAAGTCTCGTGGGTTTTTCTTTAAATTCAGGTATATTTAACGCAACGATCAATTGAAACATTCTCATATGAAATACGTTTTATTCTTTTGTCTTCTCGCTGGGGTAGTTGCAGTCTCTTTCAAAAATCCATCGATTCCACCAAAAGGCTGGATCTCCCTGTTCGATGGCAAGTCACTGGACAACTGGAAGGCTAGTGAGCATCCATCTACATTTTCATTGGAAGACGGAGCCATAGTGGTGCATGGCGACAGGGCACATCTCTTTTACGAAGGCGCTGTCCAGCATCATGATTTTAAGAATTTCGAGCTCAAAGTGAAGGTCAAGACCACCAAAGGGTCTAACTCCGGCATCTTCATTCATACAGCATATCAGGAGACAGGGTGGCCCGACAAGGGTTATGAGATCCAGGTGAACAACTCACATACCGACTGGCGGAGGACAGGAAGCTTGTATGGTATCGAGGATGTAAAGGAAGTATATGTGAAGGACGACGAGTGGTACACAGAATACATCAAAGTTGAAGGTAAACACATCACCATCAAGATCAATGAAAAAACTGTTGTTGACTATACCGAACCCGAAGGCGTTGAAAAATTAGAAGGCAGGGCTACCAAACATCTGAGCTCGGGAACCTTTGCGCTGCAGGGCCACGATCCTAACAGTAAGGTTTATTTCAAGGAAGTAATGGTGCGTCCCCTTCCATGAGCAGGAGCGACAGTATCCATTTTATTATTGAGATCGACTCCCCTGACCAGGTGGACATCTAAGCTGATCACCATTTGTGATGATTTTTTCAAGCCATGGTTTCTTAGTAATTTGCTCCAGTTCTCCTGTTGTCCCCTGAAATTCCCCTAATAAACAAGCAACCCTAAACCTGTGTGCATGAGCAATAACCCCTATGCCACTATCAACGTAATCATTACAGGCAGCACCGGCATGGTAGGAGAAGGCGTTCTGATCGAATGCCTGGCACATCCCTATGTTGGTTCGGTACTGGTGATCAACAGAAGACCATGTGGCTACTCACATCGCAAATTGAAGGAAGTTATCCATGAAGACTTCTTCAATCTGACATCCATTGAGCAGGAACTAACCGGATACAATGCCTGTTTTTTTTGTCTTGGTGTAAGTTCGGTTGGCATGAAGGAATCGCAGTACACGAAACTGACCTACGATCTCACGATACATTTTGCCCAGTCCTTGTGCCGGCTGAACAACGGAATGAACTTTTGCTATGTGTCTGGCGCAGGTACCGACAGTTCAGAAAAGGGCAAGTCGATGTGGGCGAGGGTGAAGGGTAAAACCGAAAATGACCTGATGAAGTTGCCTTTTGACAGGGTCATTGCCTTCAGGCCTGGCTTTTTAAAAGCAAGTAAAGGACAACACAATACGCTGAGTATATATAAGTGGCTGGGATGGATTTTCCCGATCGGAAGGGCATTGTATAAGAAAGGCTTCTGCACGCTTAGAGAGCTCGGCCTGGCCATGATCCACACGAATTTCGATGGCTATGACAGGAAGGTGCTCGAAGGAGATGAGATCATTGAACTTGCCGCGCGAGACAAATAAAGTTAAAACCTAAAACTTAAAAATAACCATCGAAAGGCACCCGGGTTTTATCCTTCCATCACCGTTCAAGCATATTCAGCGGCAATATAAACTCCCATTGATTTGGTCTCAACCCAAGTATTTTTCCATCAAGCACACGACTGTAGCGAATTCCGAAACTCAATGGCAGCTGGTTCCACCACCGCGAATCCATATAGACTTCCAAACCCAGACTCTTGAAGTCCAATTTTTCGCCTGTTCTGATACTTTTGATCCGGCTGAAATCAAAAAATGTGTTGCCACGCAGTCTACGCAGGTATAAAATATTGCCAAATCCCCAGTCAGGGTAGGCGATTGGAAAATGGTAGTTAACCCCGACCTTCCACATCCTCGGATAATTCACATCGGAATACCCGCGTGCGAATGAAAAGGTATTGGTGAAATTGTATTGTTGGCCCGTGTCCCGGGATTGATAGGCGGCCTGCACTACCAGACTGTGATTAGTGAACAGCCCCGGAAAGAAAAGGCTGCCATCAACACCCCATTGTCTTGCGGTGAACTTGTTCAGTACCGCCCGGTGACGGATGTACAACGATTGTGCGAAGCGTGGAAATATATTCTTCACAGCTTTGTTTTCCTGGTTGGTCACTGATAAAGAGATATCAGAAGAATTAAACTGCCGGTTGCCGAACTGATTTTTGGATGCCCCGGTATAAAACAGTTGTTTATTAACGAGTGAAGCAGAGGGCTGAACCCTGGTGATATTTATTCCATGAATAAAACTTAGCGGTACGCTCAGTCCAAGTGTGGCATTGAATTCGTTCCAGGTACGGGTTTCCGTGCTACTCGCAAATTTTCGATCGAAGGTAAACGATCCGGAGGCGCTGATGACCGGGAACAGGCCTGCATAAGAGAAGGATGCGCCTGTTTCCTTGTATCGTTCATTTCTGTTATAAAGAAAATACAATTCCGAACGGAAAGTATTCAGGATGTTCTCTCCCGTAACGGAGTATGCATATTCCGGGTCACTAATAAAAGGTCGCCAGCTGTGAAAATTGAAAAGGCCATAGGTCGAAGGATACTTCTTGATATTATAGTCCTGCAATTTCACATTGGCAAGCAGGTCGTCTCCTTCATTCTTCTTCACGTTGTCCCGTTGATATAACGTGGGTTTCAGTTGACCCGTCACAATATGATAACCGGCAGCGGTATAAGTGGTCCATATCTGTTTTCCATTTTTTGTGGCCAGTTGATAAGATCCTGTGGAACCATCCTGCCATGGAGGGGACAACTCATAAGTTCTACCCCTTACATACATAAAAAGTTTATCTCTTCCCCTGTCGGTCATTGAGAATCCCACTGTGTCGTTCCACACATTGAGAAACCCCATCACATTCATAGTGAATGGGGTCAGCTGATGATGTTGTCCGGAGGGGAGGTGCACAGACATCAAGGCCATTTCACCAATTTTGTTCCTCACAGCTGTGACGATGCTGTCATTGCCCATGAATTTCGGATAAGTGTAGATCAGGCATTTTTCATTCGGGATCTGCCGTATAATTTTTCCCGATGACGTGTTGATCAGGTGCAGGCTGCTTTTCCCCAGGGGATCCGAATGAACAGCAACGATCGTCTTCCCATCTTCAGATATATCCGGCGAGAAGTATTTCGTCTTACGCGTAATGGTCTTTTGAATACCGGTTCTATGATTGAGCAGTTTAATTACGGCATAGTCCTCCCAACTCCACCGTGGATTGGTTTCGTATCCAGAGTAAACGATGAAATTATTTTTCAATGAAAAATAATTATCGGTAGAAATATCTTTAACCCTGATTTTTGTTTCGCGGCCACTTTGCATTTCCCGGAAGATAAACGCTGGGATATGGTCATAATCCGATTTCAGGTAAATGATATGATTGGTGTCTGTCCATTGCGGAACTAGTTCGTTGGCAACGAGGTGCCGGAATTTAGCGGCATATCTGGCTGCGGAGTCGGTACTGTTGGCGAGGGAGTCCTTAAAATAATCGAGCGCGGCATTACGGAAGCTGGCAAAATCAACACCTGAGAATTTTGTTATTGCTTGTTGAAAGGGATAAAAGACCTTTTTGAAATGTACCGCGTCTGTAGTCACTTTTTTCCAAAAATCTTCACCGTACTTCTGGCGGCCATAGGATACCATCATGTATCCAAGGGGGTAATGATCGGGTACCAGATCGCGGTATGACCCATTACGCAGTTTCATCCAGCTGTAGTCTCTGCGCGCACCCCAGATCGATTTGAAGGAGTTTAAAAAATACGGCAGTTCGCCTCTGCCTTGAGAACTGAACCAGGTTTCCTGGAAAACGGCATCGCCTTCAAAGAACCAGTCAGGCACTGCCGCGCTGTTGGCCAGCGCGAGTCCTTGTTCTCCAAATGCATAATAGATCCATTTCGAAACGCCTTGTCTGAAATTGTTGAATTGTTGTACGTGCCTGAATTCGTGCAGTGACAGAAGGCTCTCCCAGGGCAAGCTGCCTAATTCAAAGCTGTTCTGCCTGGGGGTGACAAAAAATTCAGACCGGTATGGTCCCAGTGATACATAGCCATTTGAATTGACCGTACTGTTCTGCAACACGATGTTGATCTTTCGGTGCAGGTTGCCAAGCGTGGGGGAAGAAATTCGGTCAAGTCGGTGAATGAGGTTGGCGACAGTTGCTGCCTGCCTTTCCAGTCCCTGGGGGAAAATGATTCTTGCCGTATCAGAATCGATCTGTCTCCATTTCGTTGATGGTGAGTTGCCTCCGAAATGTTGCCCGGAACTATGTACAGCAGTCAGTAAGAGCAGCAGGAGTGCAGTGATTGCCTTATCCAAATCAACGGGTTTTCAGTATTTCAAAGATAGCGAGAAATCAGAGCGAGAGCGGAGAGCGGAGGAACAGGAACAGGAAGAGGAGAACAGGAACAGGAACAGGAACAGGAACAGGAACAGGAACAGGAACAGGAAGAGGGAGGAACAGGAACAGGAACAGGAGGGAGGAAAGGAACAGGAAGAGGGAGGAACAGGAACAGGAAGGGAGGAACAGGAACAGGAAGAGGGAGGAACAGGAACAGGAACAGGAACAGGGAGGAACAGGAACAGGAGAGGGAGGAACAGGAACAGAAGAGGAAGAAACAGATTGAAGAGCGCCCGCTCTCCGACATTCCCGCCTTGCTGCGAAGCAGCTATAGCGGGCGAAGCGCACTGATTATTTCGCTGGTCCGATTTTTGAATCAATATCTTCAAAATATTCAAATGGCCGTTACAAAAAACAACCAGGAACGCGATAGGGAAGGAACTCCATATAATCCTGAGGTAAGTGAAAAGACCTCCCTCGGTGACGGGACACATAACATTGGGGTCACATCAGATGATCCTGAAGAAAAAGAACTCATCGAAAAGCAGGGCTCCATGGCCAAACTCAAACCTCGTGAAGGCAAAGACCAGCCAGTGCAGGATACTACAAAGAACGACCTCACCAGTGAGGACGTTCCGGATAGTACCAATGAGTCGCAGGGCAGAATGGGCAGCGGGCAGAGACAGGACACCAATTAACTTCAGTTCGCATCTTGCGCATTCGCCTCGATTAATCAGCGACGACTTCGAACCTTGAATAAAGCGTCGCGTCGTATTTCCATTCGGCTGCCAATATAAAATAATCGGGACCGAGTTCGTGCAACCGGTATTTAAGGGGAAGGTATTCATTGTCAAGGAAGTCCATATACACACCCGATTCATCAGTACCGATATGATACTGAAGGTTCAGGATCTCACTGGCATTTCCAGGTATTTTCAGCGTGTGTTGCGCGATGGAAACGCTCGCATTGTCGCTGCCGAAAGTGTTGACATCATCTTTTAGGTAGGGACTTACGTACTTCCAGAGATTTGATTCCTTCGTGATCACACTGTCATCGCCTATATAGTCAACAGGGATATCTGAATAACATGCCCTCAGTTGAAAGGCGGTGCTGGTAGCGAGTTTTTTGAATTGCTCTTCCTTGGATAAGAGTGGTTGGGCGAGTTCAAGACTGAGTTCCTTGGAACACGAAGCGAAAAGGCAGACTACGCCCAGTGCCGAAAGATAATTTTTCAGTTTCATGATTTAGAGGTTAGGTTTGAGATCAACGCCGATGCCCAGGGCCATCATACGAGCATTCGAAGGAAGATTGGAGGGAATTGAACCCGGAGAACACCGGATTCACAAACAAAATACTCCGAATTAGGGATAGTTGCAATAGGCTAAAACACTGCATAAACGCCAATGCGGCTGACGTGCTGATATTAAACCCTTTGCACCCCAGAAATAAACGTTAAATCTTAGCGGATACCGTATTCCCTGATCAATTGGGTACCGAGGCCTTGAAGTTCGGCATTTGTGAGGGGTCGTTTGTACAAAAGAAACCTGGCAATCTCGCCCCTGAAGGCTTCCACACCGGGGTGATTAGTAGCATCCCTTTCTTCACCTACGGCGAGTTTGGAAGAATTGGCTTTGGGATTTACCGGAAAATGTCCTGTTGCGGCATGCACCGAAAAATCATTAATAAAAATCTCTGTAAGAGCCGTGTCTGTTCCACTCTCCATCCTGCCGGCAAGCAGGTAGAAACGATTTGAATCCAGTTTTTGGGTTGTGGCGATGAAGGGATTGTTCGGATCCCAGCGGCCAAAGGTGATGCCGTTGCGGCCGCCTGTCCACACCCTGTTATCGTCTGCCAGGTTGCCCCAGACGCCTTCGAAATTTCCGCTGTTTTTCAGATTGCCAAAAAAAGTATTGACCTCCTTCAATTCCCCGGTTTGGCGATAGGGTTTGAGGATAACTACCCAGGTAAATCCTGAACCGATGATTAGTGAGTCCGTGGCATCTTCGTCCTGATTGTATAATTCCTGTTTTACAAATGCGATGGAATTGTGTCCGTTGATCTCTTTCACCTTTTTCTTCAGTTCAGGTCGTCCACTCCCAGGGATTTTTCTTCCCTTATCCTGTTTTTCAAAGGTTTCCAGCTTCGGGGTTTTCACATCATTCTTCCAGGCTTCTACTTTATTATTTTCGGCAACTACAACACCATGGTCTGCGTTAAGGTCTACAAGCAAGCCTGGTTTGGGCGGCCTGACCTGTGCAAATGAGGAAGCGGAAAAAACCAGTAAAAAAATGGAAGGCAACAACGATGCAGTCAAGTTCATAGACTACTGATTTTTGGTCAGTTTCAAATGTACTTGAATTGAAGGATACTCTTATCCCATTGGAACTGTTAAGCATTAATTAAGCTAAGAAGATGGAAAGGCAGGGTCTGCCTTTATCTTCATGATCTGTCGCAAGTGGCGGTCTGCATGACCAAAGATCAGTATGTAAAGAACATGAACACTTTCAGTTCCCATTCCCCGGAAATAGATTCTCAGGTCCTGCTTTGCACCGGTGACAAACGCTGCATCATCCTTGCGTAGTTTTTGCAACCACAAAAGATTCTGAGGTCCCTCGTTGACTCCCATTGGGATGGTAAAGGAAAATGGTTTGGTGTAGTCAAGCGAGTGATGCGGCTTCTCTTCCATAATGAAGCCGACCGCGGATGAATCCGGCCAGGCAGTTTTTGCCAGTTCAGGTTTTGGAGGATCAGACAATGCGAGACTAATATCCCTTTGAAGGAGCAGTTCCCAGATCGCGATATGTTCAACCACCTGATTGATCGACCACTTGGCGGGCGCGGGTTTGAAATTCCATTGCGCATCAGAGAGGTTGCGGGTTGCTTCATTGATCTGCTCAATTGATCGGCGGAGGTTGTTAACCAGGTAGGTCCTGTCTTTTTCAGTCCAGGGCCCCGGAACCTCAGGAGGTTGGGCGTTCAGGCAAAGCGTTGTGCAAACGCAAATGATCAAGCTTAGATATTTTTTCACGATTTAAGATTTAGGGGAAATTAACTTTCAGGATCCTAGTTGTTGTTTCAGGTCGGCATGGTTCCATTCGATACTGATGTGCTCAATCATGCCTTGCTCATCGAGTTTGAAAATAAAAATGTGATCACTGTCGAAGTGCTTGCCTTTGCTCACGATGTCCGCGAAGTCTTTGGACTGTGTGCCGCGAATTACAACCTGACATCTTACTGTTTCTTCGTCTTCCGCAATTGCCGCGTCGATAGTATTGTCAATGTCGGGAAAACTGTCGATCAGAGCTTCCCAGATTCCTTTGCCCAGTCCTGAAACTTTTCCTTTACCGTCCTGTCCCAGGGGAAGGAACTCAATACTGGCGTCAGGTGTGCAACAGGCAAGCATTTTAGCAACATTTTTCTGCTGATAGGCAAACATGAATTCGACACATTTGTTTTTTAGGCTGAGTTGCCGTTGGGGTGTGAGGGTTTGCATTTCTGTAATTTTTAACGCTGTTGAGATTGTTGAACTTGTCGGAACAAATCTATAATCGTTGAGGGTACCAGGCATTGTAAATTTGCGACAAACGATTGTAAGAATGCGGCAATCAATAGCTGATGCCCGACTGTGTGGGTTTGTCGATAAAATTTGCCAGTTCAGAATTGTGGGCGAGGTACTGTTGTGGTGTACGGCTGGTGAATGCCATAAAATCCTTAATAAAATGGGACTGGTCATAAAACTCGAAATCTGAAAACAGACTTGACCAGTCTGCTTTTCGTTTCCCGGCTATTTGATTTAGGAGGAAGGACATCCTTCGAAGCCTGGCGTAATATTTTGGACTGAGTCCCACCTTTTTAAAAAATTTTCGTTCAAAATTTCGCCTGGACATGAAGCTGTCTTTCATAATTTCTGACACATCGAGCATGCCATTTTTTTCTACAATCAGGTTGGCCGCTTCATCAATCTTATCGGGCAGAGGCATTAATGTTTTGTAATGACCGAGCAGGAATTCCTCCAGGAATTTTCCCTTTTCATTTGGCTCAGCACAGCCGGCCAATTTTTTTGTGAGTTCTTCGATCTGTATTGCGGGAAAGATGGTTTCCAGGGGAATCCTTTCTTCGGTGTATAAATAGGTGGGGAGGTCAAAAAAACTCGCCAGGGCTGCCGGACGAAAAACAATGCCTGCGATGGAAAGCCTTCCATGGAGGAAGAGTTTATAACTGTATATAGACTGGCCCGACACAAAATTGAGAGGGACAGCGAGCCGGTCATATTTCTTGTTTTGAAGGAAGTAAGGGTCGCCAGTATTGAACACCATAGAACAGAAACCGTTGGGTGGAGATTCTATCGAGAGATCGGCTACCGACTTTTGATCCTCCCACACAAAATAGCATTCCACAAAAGGTTGCAGAACCTGGCAGGGGCTGAACTTATGGTATTTCATAATCGTAGAGTTCTGTTACGGGTAAACCAGGTGGAATGATCAAAATGATAATGCATTTGGTGAAGAACCAGATTCAGGATCTCGATATGATAAACGTTTTCCTCTCCTTCAGGATAATGATAATTGAAGCCACTAAAACAATTAGGGCATAGATGAAAAGCTGACCACCGTCGTTTTCTACTTCAATGCCGAGAACAAATAAATGGGAGAGGATAGCCCCGGCCATTATTCCCGCGGACAAAAGCGCCCCATAAATCGAAACAGGGGGGATGAGCACCAGGATCGAGGCAATTAGCTCGAGCACACCGCTAAGTATTCGCCCCCAGGGCTCAACGCCTAAACGCGAAAAAATAAAAACCGATTCGGGTGCTGCCGAAAATTTAAAGAAGAGGGTTTGAATCAGGATTACCGCAATCAGCAATCGGCAGATCCAGAGCAGAATCTTGTTTGCCAGCATGAAATTAGGATTTAGGGGTGATAGTATTTTTGCCAGTTTTGATCGGCTTTCTTCTTCAGTGCCGCCTGATCTTTGTTCCATGTTTTAAGAGTGTTGTTGAAGAAAGCATTGTAGAACAAATACAATTTTCCGTCGATGATCTTGAAAGTTTCGGGATCTACCTCCACCTTGCTGCCCTCATTGCCCATTGCATAAGCGCACCAGCCTCCGTATTGAGGCTCGTACTTTGATGGATCATTCTTGAATGCTTCCAGATTTCCCTGACTCGAAAACCTGTAAATGATGCCCTGAAATGAATGTGTGAAATCTTTCCGCCCTTTCATTGGTCGTCCGATGGTGAAATAACTCACCGGATCATACCCCTGGATGGCAGGTTCATTTTTTTCCACATTATACTGTGCGAGGCGCTGGGTGACCGGGAGTTGCGCGACTACGGTGAATAGCGCGAGCTGCAAGAGGCTTAGAATAGCGAAACTTTTCACTCGCCTAAGTTAAAACTCTTCCCGAAGATTTCGATGGTTCAGTCAACGCCGGGTAATTATATTACTCGCTCCTCAGGCTTTCAACGGGATTAATTCCCGCTGCCCTGATACTTTGAAAACTGACCGTCAGCAAGGCTATGGCAATGGTCAGCAATCCGCAGGCGGCGAAAATCCACCAGTCCAGTCCTGCTTTATACGAGTAATCGCTTAACCACAGGTTGCCCAGCCACCAGGCGACGGGGAAGGCGATGAGCATGGAAAGGAATACGGGCTGTAGAAAGTTTCCTGAAAGAAGCTTCACGATATTGAAGGACGAGGCACCAAGTGTTTTTCTCACCCCAATTTCCCGGAATCTTTGCTGGGCGGTAAAGGTGGCTAACCCAAAAAGTCCAAGGCAGGAGATGAGTATAGCCAGGAATGCAAATATATTAGTGAGTTTGCTGACGAGTTGTTCGCTTTTGTACAGAGCACCATATGCTTCGTCGGAAAACTGATATGTGAAGGGGAAGCCGGGATTAAGTGATTTCGTTAGTGTTTCCAGCCCCTTTATCGCGTTTCCTGTTTGTCCTGCTGCAGTGCGAACGAGAATGGTTCCGTATTTCTGCTTCTCGTTTAACCGGATTACCAGCGGTGCAATTTTTTCGTGGATGGAATTGAAGTGAAAGTCCTTGACAACTGCGATAATAGTCTTTCGTTCATTTCCCCAGAATACGGGTTTGCCAATAGGATGGTCGTAGCCCATTTTTTTTGCTGCAGATTCATTCACAATGGTGGCAGCGGAATCGGCTCCGAATGCAGGGGAAAAATCCCTTCCTTCCGCGATCTGAAGATGAAGGGTTTTGATATAGTCGTATCCAACCACAGCATCGGAGATCGAATTGAATTCCCCTGGATCCTTTCCTTCCCAACCGATGTCACCTTTGCTGTGCCCAATGACCGTTGGGGATTCTCTTGTTCTTGATACACTCAATATGCCAGGCAGCTGAGATGCTCCTTGCTTGAATACATCGTATTTATCCAGGAGTTCTCCTTCGATTGGTAAATAGAGCAGGTTTTGCCGGTCATAACCCAGGTTCTTTGTCTGAGCAAACTGAACCTGCCGGTAAATGACAACCATACAGATCATGAGAATAACAGACAGCGAGAACTGGAAAACCACAAGTCCCTTTCTGAGCAGTAGAGAAGACCAGCTAAATTTCAATGTTCCCTTTAAGACACGTACAGGGTTAAGCGAAGCCATGAAAAATGCGGGGTAGGATCCGGATAGAAACCCCGTGATGACCAGAAGCGCAAGCATGGCGACATAAAAACCAATGTTGTTTATGGGGAGATGGAGTTGTTTGCCGGTGAGGCCATTAAACGTGGGCAGGGATGCCATGACGATCAATAGACCAACAATCAATGAAAGAAATGCCAGGAATATGGCTTCTCCAACAAACTGGGATACCAGCGCAGACTTTTCGGCGCCCATTACTTTTCTTACTCCCACTTCCCTGGCACGTTTTGTTGAACGGGCAGTGGCGAGGTTCATAAAATTGATACAGGCGATGGCGAGGATAAAAATGGCTATGATACTGAACAGGCGCACATAGGCGACCCTGCCTCCATCCGGCTTTCCATCACTGAAATTGGCATGCAGGTATTTCTCTCCGTAGGGTTGAATTCCGTATTCAACAGTGACTCCTTTTTCTTTTTGGTGATATCGATAAAAGAAGTCTTTGATCTTGCTTTCCACAACCTTTGGGTCCGCGTCTTTGCGCAACTGAATAAACGTCCCGGGATCTGCGCTACCCCAGGTATTGGCCCAGGGATTGCCTTTGAGAAAGTCGACCCATGGTCTTAGGAAATCAAATTTAATGGATGAGTTTGCCGGCACATTTTCAAAAACCGCGGTGACCATCAACGATTCCTTGTTTTCAAATTTCAGGCTGGCACCAACGGCTTTTTCGGGCGAACCGAAAAACTGTTCTGCCAGCTTTCTGGAAATCGTGATTCCCCCGGGCACTGTGAGGGCGGATGCGGGGTTGCCGGCAATTACCGGATAACTGAACATTTTGAAAAAATCGGCCCCGGCGGAGGCGCCGTCTGCTTTATTGATCTTATTAACTGCTTCGATATTGTAGGTGCGGGTTGGATCCAGGCTGCTGGAGTTTTGAATTTCAGGGATGGCATTCTTTAGTTCCATAGCCAGGAGACCCTGCGTTAGATATGATCCATCGATGATGCCGTCGTGCGTGCTGCGCTGATAAACCTGGAACAAATATTCGTCGTTTGCGTGGAAGCGATCGATACCTTTTTCATCCATAACCCAGAGTATGATCAGGATGCTACTGCTCATGCCTAAAGACAAACCCAGGATGTTGATGAGCGAAAACGCCTTGTTGCGCCTGAGGTTTCTCCAGGCAATTTTAAAGTAGTTGGTCATCATAATGATTCTTTTCCTTGCCTACACTTGCCATTAAGATGCCAATCTGCTTACTGGTTTAAAACCAGCCGGTTGAACATCTCGAATGGCTGATGTGTCCGGTTTTAGAACATCAGGCGCACGGCTATTTATCAGGAAAAGATTCCGACAGGCTGTCCAGTTCTGCGGCGGAAAACTGCTTTTTATCGTCTTTGACCAATATCCGGTAGCGGAATGTCACCGATTCGCCCGGTTTCAGTGTAAGGTCCAGTGTTTCGGATCCATTGGAAAAAATATGCTGTCCGAGCGGGTTTATTGCAAACAGCCCGTAGTCACGGGCATGCCAATACGCCGGATAGCCAGGGTTCTTTGGATGGTCGATGAAAGCTATTGAAATGCTGTCCGCTCCCAGCTTGCCAAAGAGTACGCACCATTTCGCGCGTGTTCCCCAGGCATCATTGCCTTTTTTCCCTTCGCTGGTCAGGTAGTTTCCTGTCGCCCTGGAACTGGTTGTATTTGAGGAGGTGTCGGGCAACTGAAGCTCCGGTCGCACCCGGATGGCCATGAACCCGTCTTTGGCGTCTTTGAACACGACGTCCTTTACGGCCGTGAATGTGGTGGTTCTGTCAATGATTCGGGTATGGCCCGAGCCGGAGAAAATGAAATCGGTTTTCTCATCTAACAGTGTTTCTTTCTGTTGGTTGGTCCAGGTTGCCTCATAAGAGAGGTTGACTTGCTTGCCCGAGCCGGAACTGGTTACATTTTTTGTCCAGATCCAGCCATACCGGTGTTTATTTGCCGCCGGTATCGCATATGAATTGTTCCAGAAATCGAGGCCATTGACGTTTTCAAAATTCATCCAGATGCCGAGGTGATGTGGATGATCCTGGGGATCGCCTTCAACGGGTTGCAATGGAAAGCCACGCGTGATCCTTTGTCCGGAAGAACTATACACAGGGTAGAGCACGGGTTTTGCCAGGGAGTCGGGATAGAGAAACCGGGTGAATAGTTGTTTGCCCTGGAATATACTGGCTTCACGACGGGTGGTGTCGGATACAATTCTCCAGGACGATTTCTGAGCAGTAGTTGACAAAAGCAATAACACGAATCCAATGGATAGAAATGCAGAAAGGATGAATTTTCCTGGTTTTGATTTCATTAGGCAAATATTGATTGATGGTGAGTGGTAAACTGATGTTTCCATTCAAGTTAGAAAATTATAAGTAACGATGTGGAAGTTTCACGCAAAGTCTGCATCAGTGTCAGGGAGAACGACATTTTCCTGGATTTGCGACCGCCGACTGCGGGCTTGTGAATTGGCGTAAGGCTTTGCATCATGACCACGTCTGAAAATTGTACATTGAGGTAACAACGAAATGATATGCTGTCTCTCAACTCCTGTTCCAGAATTGCAGTATTTTTCTCTGTAGTGCTATTTTCTGTTACCAACCTGAAAGCTCAAAGGGAAGAGCGAGCCCCTCTCTTCGGCAGGCAGAACCTTGTGGCCTGGTGCATCGTGCCGTTCGACAATCAAAAACGCAATCCGCAGCAGAGGTCTGAAATGCTGAACGAACTGAAGATTTCCAAACTTGCATACGACTGGCGAACCGAACACATTCCACAGTTCGATGAGGAGATCAACGCCCTGAAATCGCATCATATCCAGCTCCAGTCATTCTGGCTACATGCAGAACATGATGTGAGGACCGATAAAAATGTCAAGACCGTTCTTGGTTTCCTGGAAAAGAGAAAGCTGAAGACGCAGGTCTGGCTCATGTGGAGTGCGAATAAGGAATTTGAGCGGCTCACGCAGGAACAAAAAGTAGATACCGCCGCGAAAGCAGTCAGGTACATCGCGGAGCGGGCAGCCGCGATCGGGTGTACCGTTGGGTTATACAACCATAACGAATGGTTTGGCGAGCCCGACAACCAGCTGGCGATAATTGCTAAACTTAAAATGAAAAACATCGGTATCGTGTACAACTTCAATCACGCCCAGGATCAGATTGAAAGTTTCCCGGAATTCTTTCCCCGGATACTGCCACATCTGATCGCCCTGAATCTTGCGGGACTGAAGAAAGGTGATCAACATATTTACCCGATCGGAGAAGGGGACAGCGAAGAACAGATGATCGACAGTTATTTCAAAAAGCGCATACAGGGGACCGATCGGCATTATCAATGAAGACACGGACCCGGATGCCAGGGTCGGACTGCAGATGAATATGGCGGGACTGAAGAAGATACTTGCCCATCTTGGTGACGAGCGGGCCCTAAAAACGTACGATTAAAACAACTTTTATTTGACTTTATTTAGCCGGGCCACTTTCCCATAACATCGTCTAGGGAACGAGCAGCCCGGCCATCAATACAATAAATCCAACGAGGGCAATTAGTATCCTGATATAGATATAATGCAACCATTGTCCCTGCAGTGCCGAAGCATTGCGGATGTCTTCACCCTGCAGGCTATTGATCGTTTTATTTATCGGAACACTGAACATCCTTGCCAGTACCACGTCAATGATAAGCAGCAGGCCGGCAATGAGCAATGAGAGCGAAGCCCCTGGAGACTCTAGTGACGGACTCCAAATAATAAGGATCACCGAAAGCAGGAGTCCTGACAAGTAGAAGAACTTCAGGGGTCCTTCGATCAGCGGATCGGTGAGTTTCCGGATCTCCACAAATTTTCCAGGAGAAAGTTTTTTGAGCACCTGATAAAAGCAAAGCAGGTAGTACCCAGCCTGGGAGGCAATAAAAAAGTAGGCGACCAGGTGCAGGAAGCGGAGTATTAAGAAAAGCGTCATGATTTAAAATTTAACCAAAAAATTGACCGCGCGAAATTATTACTACGGAACCATAATAGCTTGCCGACTTTGGATGAATGCAGATCTTCGGGGGTGAACGGTCTGACCGGCAGCTTTGTGGGGTTTTCAAAATGATGACGGCTACTGTATCGGAACCGTTCATAGTGGAATGTTCCAGATTCCTAATTGATTGATTTTTAATATCAAAAAATTCCGGCATTTAAATAGGTATTGTTACACATGCTTAGATTCTATTTCAAAACAGCAGTAAGGCAGTTGCTGAAGAACCGGGTTTTCAGCATCGTAAATATTGTGGGTTTATCAACAGGCCTGGCAGGAATTCTGTCTTTAACACTCCTGGTGTATCAGTATTATACGTTTGATGCCAATCAGAAAGGGATAGATCAGCTGTATTATCTTAAGAGTCAGCCCCCCGATGGTCAGCTATATCCTCAGACGCCTTACCCCTTATTGAAGGAGGTGATCCGAAACTGCCCTGAACTTGAAGCGGGTACACATATTCAGACCTGGAATTATCCATGGCTGAGTTTTGAAGGAAAGGAATTCCAGGAACGAACGGAATTTGTGGATCCTGGTTACTTCGATGTCTTTCCTTTCCAGTTTCGGTACGGGGATGCAAAAAATGCGATAAGGGATAAATACTCATTGGTGCTTTCTACTGAAATGGCGGAAAAGCTTTTTGGAAAATCAAATCCTGTGGGAAAGGTGGTCACAGCCGACGATAGTGTGCGACTAACAGTAACCGGTGTGCTCGAGCCAGTACCGTCCAATTCTACTGTAAGTCCGACAGTTTTACTTTCGACCGCTTTGTTGGAAGACAATCCCGAGTTCCGGGCAGGCGCAGACTGGTACAATACTTTTGCTTCAAATTACCTCCGTCTGCGAAAGGACGCGGACCCCAGGGCGCTGGAAAGCAAGATCGCCCGGATTGTAAAATCCAATTATGCAGAAGAAAATAAAAATGTAAAGGTTGTTGCCCGTCCCTTCAAAGATATTTCCAGCGACGAGTCATCACCCGTAATAAAAGCCATTGTGAATGGTGCGATAGCTGCAGGGATCTTCATTTTATTGGTCGTATTAGTGAACCTGATTAATCTGAATACTGCAGGGAGCTATTCGCGGGCGAAGGAAATGGCCATCAAACAGATGATCGGGGGCAGCAGATCCAGCGTGGTGGCACAGTTGGGAATGGAAAATGGCCTCATCATATTTTTTTCCATGTTGATCGGTTGGCTGTTGTTCTACTATCTGCTTTTGCCCGATATCAATAATATTGCGGGGAAACAGTTCGGTGAAATTGCATCCGGCATGAATGGAAAATTCCCCGTTATACTGTTCATGATAGTCACCGGTTTGTTCTTTACCGTTATTTCAGCAAGTATACCGGCACTTAAACTAGTCAGCATAAAAATCACCCACGCGGTTAAGGGGAAAGGGCTCACGGGCCGGCAGGATAATGGCTTGCTTAGAAATGTTTTTATTACGATTCAATTCTCTCTTGCGGTCATCCTGATCTGTGTAACCATCATTCTCAATCAACAGATCCGTTACATGAAAACAGCGGCGCTTGGGTTCAACCAGGAAAATGTAGCGGTGATTTCTCTTGATCTCTCTTTCAAAGACCCTGCGACAGCCGATATCCGGCTCCAAAGTATTGTCGCAGAACTAAAGCAGGACCCGGGGGTCAAAGCCGTATCGGTGAACAGGACAATACCTACAGTATACCGGGATGACTACAATACTTATATCGACCCGCTATCCGGGAAGAAGGTTTCACTTATACAAAGTCCCGCCGATGCCGGATACCTGTCTACATTCCAGATTCCCCTGGTGGAAGGAAGAGAGTTTGATGACGCAAAGGCCGCATCCTTTGCGCATGCGGTGTATATAAACAGGAGCGCAATGAAGGCTTTTGGCTGGACAACAGCTGTGGGAAAACAACTTAGGCCGGCAGGAAACGGCGGTGAAATAAATACTGTGGCGGGGGTGATGGAAGACTTCCACTACCGTAACCTAACTGAGAAAATCAACCCGCTGATCCAATGGTATCCGGGCAAGCCTTCGTTTCAATTCGGTTTCCTGAGCGTCAGGGCCGATGAGCGCCATTTGATGAAAGTAGTTCGTAAACTGGAAACGGAATTCAAATCAATACCCGCACGAAGAAACTTTTCCTATGAAATGCTGTCCGACAAGGTGAACAGGCAATATGCCTTGCTGGATGGAATATCCCGGGCCACCAACTACCTGGCCCTGCTAACCATCATCATCGCAAGTCTTGGCATGTTTGGGCTGATCGCCTTGTTTGCCAGACTCAGGGTGAAGGAGATTGGGATACGAAAAGTACTGGGCGCCTCGATTACCGGACTCATCACCATGCTGTCAAAAGACTTTATGATCCTGGTGGGATTGGCTGTTGTTATGGCTACGCCTGTTGCCTGGTACATCATGCGCAGGTGGCTACAGGATTTTGCATACAGAACCGACATCAGCTGGTGGATGTTCCTTGCCGGTGGCTCGGTGGCCATGCTTATCGCTTTTCTTACCGTGGGGATACAGGCTGCCAGGGCGGCTGCTGCTAACCCGGTAAACAGTTTGAGAACCGAGTAGTCTTTCGCTTGTCAATCGTGCTGCGGGATTATTACTACTTACAAAATAAACTTGATTTGACCATGACCAGAATACTTATCAACGCCATATTTCTTCTTCCTTTTATCTCTGCGGCGCAGCAAACAGATAGCGTGGAAGTCGGTCGTCTGAATCGGCGAAAGGCAGAAACGTCTATTCTGACCTTTATGTAAAAAGAAATGGCCGGTGGATGGCCGTCAGTGCCCAGGTGAGCCGACTGGAATAACGTAACGCGAATGCACACTCATAAAAACCTCAGTGTAGTTTTATCTTTATTGTCGGTTAAATAAACCACTTCAAATGCCAAAAATGAATACCCTTTAATCCTGAATTGGGCTAGATTGACAGATTTATTTGAACGATTGAAAGCCCAAGATGAAAAGAAATTTTTTATTCGCTCTTTTGGTAGTTGCCACTGGCCTCATTTCTGCTAACCTGACTGCCCAGGTATCGGTTTCAGCAGACTGGAATAAAACGGTAACCGTTTCCAAAACCACGCCCACCCTGCAGGTTGTTGTGAATCCCATGCTGCGTACCCATTCGTCAATGCACGATGGAACGTTTGCAGCGCTCAAAGACATGGGCGCCGATTTTGTGCGTTATGTTCCCTGGTTTCCGTATCCACGTTTGGTGGTGCCCGAGCTGGAACCTCCAACAAAGACCGAAACATTTTGGGATTTCACCGAGATGGACAGCATGATGGCAGATTTTATGAAAGCCCAGGAAGGGCATTCGGTTGTGATCAATTTCAGCACCATACCGGCATGGATGTTCAAAAATGACAGTCATGTAGAATATCCGAAAGATCCCGATGAGGTTTACTGGAATTACAACCAGGGCACTGAATTAAGGGACACCAGCTGTAAGGAGTTAGGTAGTTATTTTGCCCGAATCCTGGAATGGTATACCAAGGGTGGCTTCAGGGATGAACTGGGTGTCTACCACAAAAGCGGGCACTATTATAAGATACCGTACTGGGAGGTGCTCAATGAACCTGACCTCGAACACCAGACTACCCCCACGCAATACACGAAACGATATGATGCGATCGTGACGGCCATGAAAAAGGTGGCTCCGAATACGAAGTTCATAGGAATTTCTACTGCCTTTTCTTCTTCGCCGGAGTTCTTTGAATATTTTCTAAATCCGGCCCATCACAAAACCGGAATTCCACTGGAAGGCATTTCCTATCATTTTTATGCCACCATGGCCGACACTTCTCAAACGCTGCACGAGTATCAGTATTCCTTCTTCGACCAGGCCTATGGCTTCATGGATAAGGTGAGGTTCATCGAAGGCATCCGTAAAAGATTATCTCCAAAGGTGTTTACCTGCATTAATGAGATCGGCGTGATCCTGACCGGTTCAGATCACCAGGGCGAGATACCAATGGAATACTGGAACCTGGCCGGGGCCATGTATGCATACCTATATTTGGAAATGGTAAAGGTAGGCATTGATGTGGCGGGTGAATCACAGTTGGTGGGTTACCCCACGCAGTTTCCGGACGTGAGTATGATGAATTGGAAGAATTCTAAACCCAATGCCCGATACTGGGTGTTGAAACTACTCAAAGATAATTTCGGTCCCGGAGACAAACTTGTCGAAACCCCTGGTGCACCTGGCTTCAAGGCCTCGCTGGCCGTTCAGGCATTCAATACGACCAAAGGCAAAAAATACCTGCTGATCAATAAAAGGGATAAGGAAGCCAATGTCCGGTTGCCCAAGGAAGTCGTCGGTGCAAGCATACAATCAGTAGATGGATCGGTGACAGAACAGGAATCTGCAACGCAAACGCTCAGCGACAGCGCGGTGAACCTGAAACCATTCTCAGTGAGTGTAGTGACCCTGAAATAAGGAATCAACAAAACCAAACAAGGAACCACTACGCGGATGTAGTGGTTTTTTTTGTCGTTTTGCGTAAGAACAAATCAAATTTCTCTCGCTCAAAGTAAAAATGTTACTAACGAAGCATCGCTTTGAGGGCGATTTATTGCCGACCTATGGTTGGGTGTCGCAAAACACCCTGTTATTGTCATAACCATACATCCTTTATCTCGAATCTGTCTGGCAATTTTGTAACAGTAATTGCGAAGAGGTTATTTCCACTTAAAAAACAAAGATGAGAAAGTTAAAAGTACAAATGAATATAGCACTTGCTAACAAATGGGACAGTGGAATGTCAAAATTTAGCATCGAAAACCTTGATAGGGTGGACTGCATTTTGCACGGACGAAAGACAGCTGAAGGTTTTATTCCATATTGGAATGATGTAGCAGCCAATCCAAATGAGAGTGAATATGAACTTGGAAGATTATTAGCAGGGATTCCAAATGCTGTTTTTTCAAATTCACTTAAGAACAGCGAGTGGGAGAATGCGAAAATTATCAGGGGCGAGATAGCCGATGAGATAGAAGTTTTAAAAAGCAAAGAAGGAGGCGACATCATTGTTTATGGCGGCGAATCATTCGTATCATCGTTAGTGCAACTGGATCTGGTTGACGAGCTATACTTACTGCTAAATCCTGTGGCGGTTGGAAATGGACAACAAACATTCAATCCATTAAGCGGTGAATTAATGCTCAGACTTAAGAGGTGTGAGCCATTTGATTGTGGGGTGGTGTTGTTGTACTATGGAAGGACGACATGAAAAGGGTTGTGGGACAATGGCTCTATAATAACTCAAAAACTCCACAACTTCAAAACGCTGACTATTTGATTTATGAGGTTAGATTTGATTGATCCGGTCTACGACGCACTGCCAGGTTACAATAAGTCGAATGTCAGAAAGTAGTGGTAATCTGCCTGCGAAAGAAGTATCCAGGCATAGATCTTATGCGTGCGCTCTTCGAATAGCAAAGTTCCCAGCGGAATGTCTGGCCGTCGTTTGTCGAAGTAGGTAAGGCAATTTGGTAGAAGCTGATTGAGCTCCCGGCCAGAACTGAAAGGCGCAAAATATTCTTCGTGGGTTTTAAAATACCTGGTAGGCTTTGCGTCCAGGTTGTCAATGCCAACCGAATCCACGAAATGGAGGAGAAGATAAAAGAACCCATCGAATTTTGGTAACCTGGACTGCAATCTTTGGACCGAGGTATCTTTGAGGATGTTATCGAAATAGACAAAATTGTCAAAAACAAAATTTCTTTGAGTAGAGTCGTAGGTGCGGTCCTGATAATATTCGCAAATTGATCTGATATTTTTATAATTTCCTTTTTCATTGACTGTCCAGTCAGATGATTGACTAAAACAAGCTACCGGTAATACAATGAAAAGAACTTTCAGCATTGAATGCATAGTATTCATATAAAGCAAACTGGAAAAAGAGACTGAGAGATTTGGAAAAGGCTAGTTAAATCAAATTTACCCAAGCAAAAGATATTTGTTTCACGCAACGGCGCAAAAGGTATTTAGCGTAAAGGGATCGGCCTTTGTTTGCGTCTTTGCGCTTTTGCGTGAAATCACTTAAACTGCAACCTTTTTGGTTAAAAAATAAAAGCTTAACAGTTTTGGTGTAGTACAAAGATAATAACCCAATTCGCCTTTGACATGGTTTTATCAATTCTGACAATGCCAGTTGGTTTTTTGTAAGATGTTGTCACCGTAAGTCAATGACGTCAGATTACCCGAGGCATCGAAGATGTAATTTTTGTATACCTGGTCCTGATTTACTTTCACTCCGTTTACTTTGAAGGTCCCGCCGGCAGACTTCCGCGCATGCGTTGGTTGTGGAAACCATTGCATCACTTCCACTAAGCTGAACTCCTGGCTGATCAAATTTTGAGAAGGAATATAACTGAAGTTTTTAGAGCCGCGCGGAGCGGAATAGTCATACGTTACCCGAAACCAGGAGTTCGGTTCTCCATAGGGGAAGTCCCAGGAAGTGGGATTTCCATACTGGTCGTTGATGGGATAGTAAACCCCATGATTGATAAAAAAGAGTTCCACGACATCTGGATTCTCAATGCTGTAACTCGCTTCGAGGAGATACTCTTCAATATCTACCTCTCCCCCTGAGGGCCGCGACAGATCCAGATCCACAAGTCCGACGCAATATCCCCGTGCCGTGAAATAAAATTTCCAATTTAAGTTTTGTTTTGAAATGGACCGCCTCGCACCAGCACCCGCAGGCGTCTTGTAATATTCCCAAACTTCCCGGGTTCCTTTCAGAAAAGCAAGATGCGGAGCCGATGGCCTGTTCTGGGTGGTATTTGGCGCATATGTGAATGTGCCGATTAGTTCGACCGCCTCTTTTTTGAAGGCAGGGTGAATGGGATTCTTCCGGGAAATCATCCTGATCGTTTTGATCCGTGCATCAGGGTACTGCGTTTTTGTAAAACTGAAAGGGGGCACTTCCCCTGGTTTCGCAGGATAATCGGACGTGAAACTGAGGGTGTGACATTTTAATGGAGAGGTAGCGTCACTGGTAATTACTGCGGTCCTGAGCTCGTCCTTCGAGGTGAACTGCTTTTGACAACTACTTAAAACTACAATAATGACTAAGGCAGAGCAGGCGTGTTTCATATACGATGGTTTGTGGGGTGTAATTGGAGAGGTGTTTGGCAGGATATTGACAAGAAGTAATACAATTTACTTAGAATTCTGAAGATGCATTTGGTAAATTCCTGTCTGGTGAAAGTTTTATATCGTATTTAGGTGAAAATTGGAACATTGCTTACTTTGAACCCAGGAGGTATCGTGAAACAGGCTGCGATCCAGGTCAGTACTGCGACATACGGTGCGCATGCAATGACACGCTTTCCAATGGTGTTTGATCCTTATAAATAAGTCAATGATTAAACTAAACAAGACGATTAAGCCATCCGCTCTGACCAACGCGTTGAAAAGATTCTGGTCGCTCTCTGCGGAAAAAAATCAGCTTATTGAGAGGAATTATGACGTTTCAAAAGGCTCTCCTGTTTTTACTGTCAAAGGCCAGTATACCACCCGGGGATGGACCGAATGGACGCAGGGGTTTCAATACGGCTCTGCAATTTTACAATACGACGCGACGGGGGAGAAGACGGCACTGGAATCGGGCCGCCGGCAAACTGTTTCATCAATGTCGCTCCACCTCAGCCATACAGGTGTACATGATCATGGGTTCAACAACGTCAGCACTTACGGAAACCTGTTGCGCCTGATGCACGAAGGCAAAATTCAGCATAATGAGTGGGAACGGAACTTCTATGAATTGGCATTAAAAATATCAGGTGCCGTCCAGGCGAACAGGTGGACGAAAATCCGGGGCGGTGGATTTATTCATTCCTTCAATGGCCCGCATTCCCTTTTTGTTGACACGATCCGTTCTGTACGTCCACTTATTCTCAGCCATATACTGGGTCATCTTCTCCAGTCAGAAGGCGATGTCCGGATCAGTCTGCTGGAGCGGGCAGTTCACCATCTCAAAGCCACTGCTGATTACTCAGTTTTTTATGGCGAGGGTCGTGACATCTATGATGCGTGGGGGCGTACCGCGCATGAAAGTATCTTCAACGTAACTGACGGCAATTTTCGCTGTTCAAATTCACAGCAGGGATACACTGGTTTTACTACATGGACAAGAGGTCTTGCCTGGGCGATGTGCGGATTTGCCGAACAGATTGAATGGTTTGATGGTATCGACGAAGCAGATCTCGAGGCATTTTCAGGAAAGGAAAATATTTTGTCGTTTCTAACCCGTGCCGCGAAGGCAACCTGTGATTTTTATATTGATAATACCCCGGCTGATGGTGTTCCCTATTGGGATACCGGTGCACCCAACTTATATAAACTGGGCGACTATCTCTCTAAACCAGCCGACCCATTCAATGATTTTGAGCCGGTTGATAGCTCGGCTGCTGCAATTGCCGCTCAGGGGCTATTGAGGTTTGGAAGATATCTTCAGCAAAAAGGAGAAGCCGACGCGGGCAGTCGTTATTGGCAGGCAGGGCTTACAGTCGCGAATTCTATTTTTGATGAACCATATTTGAGTACAGAGTCAAACCACCAGGGGCTATTGCTGCATTCGGTTTATCACCGACCGAACGAATGGGACTATGTACCTGGTGGAAGCAAGGTCCCTAACGGCGAATCAAGCATGTGGGGAGACTATCATGCCCGCGAGGTAGCTCTTTACCTGCAGCGGATAATTAATAATGACCCTTATCTTACTTTTTTCAATATTTAGATGAGCGCAAAAATACATACGGACCTTTCGGAACTATGCATCCACACCATTACAACCAAGCCGTGGAGAATTGAAGAAGCTGCGAAACAATATTCGTCTGCAGGTATAAAGGGTATTACCGTTTGGCGTGATGCGCTCCACGGAAAAAATATCAGGCAAACGGGAAATATGCTGCGCGAGTATGGTTTGACCATAGTATCGCTATGCCGGGGAGGGTTTTTTCCTCATAAGGAATCCAGTAAAAGAAAAGAAGCGATAGCGGACAATAGAAAGGCCATTGACGAAGCGGCAGAACTTGGCACCGACATGCTGGTATTGGTTTGCGGCGCTGATCCCTCTTTGCCGCTGGAAGAATCACGAAAACAGATTTATGATGGCATCTCCTCCGTTATTCCGGAAGCTTCGGCGGCAGGTGTGAGATTGACGATTGAACCGCTGCATCCCATGTATGCTGACAACCGTTCAGCTATCAACACGCTGGCACAGGCAAACGATATGGCAGAGCAGCTTGATTCGCCATGGGTGGGCGTTGCTGTGGATGTATATCACCTCTGGTGGGATCCTTTCCTGGAAAAAGAAATAAAACGATGTGGAGAAAACGGCAACCTGATGGCATTTCATATCTGCGACTGGAAAGTGCCTACAACTGACATGCTGCTGGACAGGGGGTTGATGGGTGAAGGTTCCATTCCCGTAAAACAGATCAGATCGTGGATTGAGGCGGCCGGATTCAGAGGGTTTAATGAAGTGGAAATTTTTTCTAACGCATATTGGAACGGCGATCAATCGGATTTTCTAAAGAGGATCGTCAAAGCATATCAGGAGCACTCTTAAATAAACTACAGTAACGAATGAAAGAGCATAAAATCGGCATCATTATGAACGGCGTGACCGGGCGAATGGGTACCAACCAGCATTTATTGCGTTCCATTGTTCAAATAATAAAACAGGGGGGCGTAAAAATAAATCCCGGCGAAATAATAATGCCTGATCCATTGCTGGTTGGCCGTGATGAAAACAAATTGCGACAGCTTTGTACGATGTCCGGCTTACAAAAAATGAGCACCGACCTTGATAAGGCATTGACCGATCCTGGTTATCAGATTTACTTTGATTCGCAGACTACCGGCAGAAGGGCGGATGGCGTACGCAAAGCAGTAAAAGCAGGCAAACACGTCTATTGCGAGAAGCCGGTGGCAGTTGATGCAAAGCAAGCAATGGAATTATATCAGCTGTGTAAAGACAAGGGAGTAAAACACGGAGTAGTGCAGGACAAACTGTGGCTGCCGGGTATTCTAAAACTAAAGCGACTTATTCAGCAGGGATTCTTTGGGAAGATATTGTCGGTAAGAGGAGAGTTTGGCTATTGGGTGTTTGAAGGTGACTCCATTCCTGCCCAAAGGCCTTCATGGAACTACAGGAAGGAAGACGACGGAGGGATCATTGTGGACATGCTTTGTCACTGGCGTTATGTATTGGATGATGTGTTTGGAAAAGTCAAAGCAGTCTCCTGCCTGGGTGCGACCCATATCGATAACAGAGTAGATGAGACCGGCAATATATATAAGTGTACGGCAGACGATGCCGCCTATGCAACATTCGAGCTTGAAAATGGTATTATTGCCCATTTCAATTCATCATGGACAGTAAGGGTAAGGCGTGATGACCTGTTAACACTGCAGGTTGACGGCACGAAAGGATCAGCGGTCGCAGGCTTGCGTGAATGCGTTATCCAGCATTACGGCAATACCCCAAAGCCCGTGTGGAACCCTGATATGCCACAACCTATCAATTTCTTTGAGGGCTGGTCAAAAGTTCCGGACCAGGAGAACTATGATAATGCATTTAAGGTGCAATGGGAATTGTTTCTTAAACATGTAGTGTGCGGAAGTCCTTTCCCCTGGGACCTGCGCGAGGGAGCAAAAGGGGTACAGCTTGCTGAAAAAGGATTGGAAAGCTGGGCAAAAAGATGTTGGGTCGATGTTCCGGAATTATAAAAGTCAGTCAGATGAAAAAAGTAGCGTTAGTGACAGGTGGAAGTAGGGGCATTGGCTTGGGAATCGCCAAACAGCTTGCCACTGAGGGCTTTGATATTGCCATTAACGGGGTGAGGCCGACGGAAGAGGTTGCCGACGTTGTAAAGGGTATTAAATCTCTGGGAGCGGAGGTGATCTATTGTCAGGGTGATGTTTCGGTACCAGTCGATAGGGAAAAAATACTGGAGCAGGTAAAAGAGCACTTTCATAGACTAAATGTACTGGTTAACAACGCCGGGATCGCGCCAAGGGAAAGGCGTGACATACTCTACACAACTGAAGAAAGTTTTGATGAGGTAATGTCCACCAACCTGAAATCGAATTATTTTTTAACGCAGAATGTGGCAAACTGGATGATTGAACAAAAGAGATCGGATCCGGGTTTTACGGGATGCGTTATTAATATTTCTTCGATCTCAGCAACCGTGGTTTCGGTAAATCGTGGTGAGTATTGTATTTCTAAAGCCGGCATCAGTATGGCGACCCAGCTCTTTGCGGTTCGTTTGGGAGAATTTGATATTCCTGTCTATGAGGTTCGGCCGGGTATCATCAATACCGACATGACATCGGGCGCAAAGGAGAAATATGACGCCTTGATTGATCAGGGTCTTTGTGTGCAAAAAAGGTGGGGTCAGCCGGATGATGTTGCGAAATGTGTGGGAGCCCTGGCAACAGGAAGTTTTCCTTATTCGACTGGTCAGGTATTCATGGTAGACGGTGGGCTTACTATTCCAAGATTATAGCATACAGGAAAATGGAACCACACTCAATAAATGATGCAGTCATGAAGTACAATTTAATCGACGATGGCATAGCATTTAAAACCGCTCCCTAACAATGCAAAACGAAAAATTGAGTTCAGCGCAATACACCGTGGCAGCTACTGGATTTCTCAGCCTGTTTTCGCTTGTCGGGATAATGTTCTATGGCATTCCTTTCTTCTTCGACTTTTGGGTGAAAGACTTTGGATGGTCGCGCGCAACAGTTACTTCCGGTAATCTTGCCGGAAAAGTTATTATAGGTCCGCTATTCGGTTTTGCAGCGGGGTGGTTTGTTGACCGTTTTGGTCCCAGGCGTTTAATGATTGCCGGGATCCTGTTTGCTGGGGTCGCTGTTGCAAGTCTCAGCACGATGACTTCACTATGGCAATTTTATTCGTTTTATCTATTGATGTCCCTGGGGTACATGTGCGGGGGCCCATTACCTAACCAGGTGTTGACCTCAAGATGGTTCAAGAAGTCGCGAGGCAAAGCAATGGGCATTGCATATCTGGGCATTGGCGTAGGTGGAATGTTGGTTCCACACATTGCCAAGTGGCTGAACTTTCAAATGAGTTGGCGATCCTCCCTGGCTGTATTAGGTCTTCTTATGATCGTTATTGCTCTTCCGATGGCACTGATCGTGAAGGAAAATCCTGGTGGAAAACTGAAAGAAGACAACCTTGCAGAACCGGGCGTACCGTTCAAAACTATTCTGAAAACTCCTTCATTCTATTTTCTGGCTATTGGCAGTATGTGTTCGATTGGAACTGTGGCGGGCGTGAGCCAGAACCTCAAACTATTTTTTAGCATGGACCTGGCTTACTCTCAGGGGCATGCCGCAAACGTTATTTCCCTGGTATTGGGAGCCAGTATAGTGGGCCGGTTAATAATGGGATGGTTAGCGGACCGCTATCCGAAGAAATATGTGATGATGCTCATTTATTCACTTGTCACCATTTCTATCCTTCTGCTTTACTATGCTACCACTCCAGGCATTATTTATCTTTTTGCTATCATATTTGGTATCGGCCTCGGCGGTGATTACATGATCATTCCTTTGATGGCCGCTGAATTATTCGGTGTAAAGATCATGGGGCGTGTTATGGGTTTGGTTCTAACGGTCGATGGATTGGCTGAAGCATTCTGTCCCATTCTCGCCGGAGGACTTCGTGATCGTTATGGCAGTTATAGCAGCGGATTTACTGCTTTAATCATATTGTCAGCAATAGGCACAATTGTAATAGCCATGTTACCCCGTAAGCAAGTAGTATCGCGGTGACATTGAAGTTTTGTTCAAAAAATCCTACTTTTTTGAATCCTGTCGCTTCAAAAAGTAATTAAAAAATTCCCAGACGATTTCGTTCGAGGCAGCGTCGGGCGCATGTTCGGGGCGATTTGTCATCCCAATCCTGTTTTCATATCCAAGAAGTTTATTTACCCGGATGGTTTGATTGAGTGGTAGCCATCTATCCACAGAATCTTCCGCGCCTCCTGAAACAAGAAATGGCCTCGGTGCCATTAGTGCATGGAGCTCGGTAAGATCGTGGCCCTGTTGAATCAGTTTCGGGTATAAAGCCCTGAACCTCTTTTCTTGCGCAGGTTTTTCGGGCCAGGGTGGGGGATAGTGTCCAAGATACCATGGATCCCAGTAATTCACATTTGGCCGCTTTTCGTCAAATACGATACCTCCATCTACCCAAACGGCACATGCATACTTTTCGTAAAGACAGGACGCGAACATTGCCCATTTGCTGCCATATGAAAAACCGATGATGCCAATCCTCGTCGAGTCTACTTCGGGGTGGCGCGACAGCATAATCCAGCTATTGGCAGCCAAATAGGCAAGCATCGATAAGGGCTGAACGCTCGCGTGTTCATAATCGGGAAAATATTGTCCGTATGGTTTTCCTCTTGCAACATATGACGTGCCCAAAGACAGCGTTACAAATCCTTTTTTTGCAAGCTGGTATGCAAAATCCGCATAAGGTTTTTTCAGACCAATTCCTGTTTCAGGTTCATAAAACACAGAAACAATTGCAGGCTTTTTTTTATGTGTGCTGTCATCGGGAATAAGCAGGTAGGCATCGGTTGTTTCGTCCGTTCGCCAGTTAAATCGAATGCTGTATTGGGTAAAATTGTCGCGATGAATTCCACCCATTATTTCGACTGTGGGATGTAAAATGAGTGGAGGCCAGCGCCCCATCATCGTGTGCCAGCGATCGAGTATTTCTTTTCGTCTTTTTTGCCAGTCTGCTTTGTTTCTTACTTCTTTCCCGTCATAAAATTTGAGCGGGTCGGGATGTTTGCCGAATTTATTTGCATATTGTTCAGGCGGGTTGAAATATGGTTTTAGTTTTTCCCAACCTGTATCTGCTTTTTGGGCAAGACAGGGTGCGGCATTCAGAATGGTCAATACTATCGCTAATAGAATAGTTCTTTTTTTCATTATGAAGGCATACCGCCATTTTATGGCACCCCAATGAGCGTCGGATAAACTGCATCGGCTAATAATAAAGTTAAGGGAATCGAGGTATAGAAAGAGGTGGAGCATGCTTAGCGGGTGGTTGTATTGAATGCGTGATCTGCAGGGGCTTCTGGTGTTACGTGACCTGGGTTAGTCGCATGCAGGTTTTGTGAACAAGGGTATTCCCATCATTCTGTATTCGCCTAGTACACCTAATGGTGCCTTCAATCCAGCCCTGTCCCTGGGCATGCAGGGATTCCTGGTTTAACCAAGTACTTACTCAGAATTACGGCTTGCCTTGAAGTAGTTATAAAATACATGAATCTTGCGATGGGGAACTCTGTCACATCCTTCATTTAGTCTCAACAAGTAGAAAGGTATATCAAAACAACATTTTAAGTTTAAACAAAGTGATTTTTTACATTTGATCCCATGAAGCCTGAGTTTTGATAAAATTCGACCTTATTACATAAGTACTTTTTTATTATAAGCTTATGCTAACTGGTTGATTCGTTCCGAGGAAAGTCAACCATCAAACGGCACCCTTCACCGGGGGAGGAAACAACCTTCATTGTTCCATTGTATAATTCAGCGCGGCTTTGAATGTTTGAAAGCCCAATGCCCTTTTTTTGTAGTGAGGTATCAAACCCTTGTCCGTCATCTGTTATTTCTATTATAATACCCGTATCATTTGATGACAATAAAATAGTGATAGTATTGGAATTTGCATGTTTAATGATATTATTAATCTGCTCTTGGACAATCCTGAAAATATTCAACTTAAACTTGTCATTTAAATTTGCTGTATCAAGACCTTCCACCTGTATATTTATCAAAAAATTGTGTACCCTCATTAAATCTGCGGCAAGTTCATTGACTGCAACCTCTAAAGTTATCAGTCTCTGTAATGGGCTCACCATGCTTTTAGATAATTTCCTAATCTCTTCTGTGGCATTTAGAATATATTCGGAGGACTTATTTATTAGTTCATTTCTTTGAAGCTCCGGAGAATCCTTCGCAAGACTAAGGTATAGTCTTGATACAGACAATATCTGATTAACATTGTCGTGCAGCTCCCTTCCTATCTCAGTTCTTTCAGTTTCCTGTGCCGAAATGATAGCTTCAGTTAATTGTTGATGTCTCGCTTTTCGTTCCTCCTCCAGCTTACGTTCGAGTTCCAATTTATCGGTAACATTTTGGGCGATGGCCATTACGGCATCGTCGTTGTAATACCGGATACGATGAAGGCATATTTGCATAAAAATGTGTTGGCCGCTTTCAAGCACATGCCGCCATAATCCTGCCGGTCCATCAGCACCTCCCATTCTGATTTTAAGTAAATATTCCTTCAATTTCTCCTTATCTCCTTCCAGCCGCCATTCAAGGGCATTTTTTTGTAAGAATTCTTCCCTTGAGTACCCATACTGTTTAATAGCTGCCTCGTTCACTTCCAGCACTCGCAAGTCTTCTAGCCGTACAACATAAATTACCATTGGATTATCATGGAACAAGCGACGATATTTTTCTTCTGCCTGCCTCTTATCTGTCGTATCCCTTAGTAATATACAAAATCCAATTTGCTCCCCTTTAATTCCTGACAAGGCATATAAGCTAATATCGAAATAAAAATAATTTTCATTTTCCAGGAAAATATCCTCAAATGATATCACCTTTCCCTTATTTAGTTTATCAAGTTCTTGGCGAAGATGATTCCGCTTTTTCTCAGGGAAAAAGGCTAGCACATCGTCTCCCGGCATTGGATTATTACAGCCAATCATATTCAAAAGCCGTTTTCCCCCTGCATTGAAAGACAACAACTTTTTGTCCATATCAAGGTAGAAAATAAGATCCGGCATATTCTCAACCAATATACCCAGATCAATTTCATTTACATTAAAACGCATACAGTTAGAATTTTTGATACACTAATGAAATTCTCAGGCGCATAATTCATTACTTCAATAGGGATAATGGTTGGGAAATTCTTGCTTCAACGATTTGGTACTCTGACAAGTTTTACCAGTTGCTTTTCAACCAGCATTAGTTCGTTCATCAGGTGCAGGCGGGAGCAGATACTATTGATGCTCATAGTATATAAAAATGCCCAGTCAAATAGTTTGGGCAGGACATATCAAAAAGGGCTGTAAGCCCGACAGAAATCGCCTTAGCTCCTATCCACCAAAATAGACGGCTATCGCTTAATGAAATCCTAACCATAGCAATCCAAATAGTAAAAGATCCGGCGTAGATCAAAACTGCAATTCATAACTAGCAAAGCCCGGCCACAATAAAGCCACTTCAAACGCAATTAGTTGTAAACATTTTCGCAGTCTCATACATGTTCAGCACTTTCTTACAGTCATATGCGTTACCATCCTTGAAAATCTTTCTTCAGTTACCGGGGACATTTATTGTTTGAAAATGCTATTTCCCAGTCCCGGCCAACTTTCACTTTTCAATAGATACATATAATTTCGCTTTAGTGACTCTCAAAACCTATATGATACTGTTTTCTGAATTCTTCAGGAGTTTTACCAGCATACTTCTTGAAAAATTTGGTGAAGTAGGAATTATCCTCGAAGTTTAATTGCATAGCAATCTCGCTGATGCTATTATCAGCGTTTATTATTAATCTTTTCGCCTCAAGCATGATTCGATCCCGGATAATCTCGCCGGCAGATTTCCCCAGTAGGTCTCTACAGAGTGCGTTCAAATAATTAGGAGTGACATATAGTATGGCCGCATACTCGCTCGGCAATTTCAATTTTAAATACTGTTCATTCACCAGTTTTTGAAAATTTCGAAGGGTCGTAAATCCCGGCTTCGATAATTGCTTTACCCTCGCTGGTTCAATTTTCCTGGTTACGGTGATAAAAATTTGCAACAGAAGGGTACGGATCATTTCTGTTGCATGGTTTTTCACGGGGATTAATTCTGTCAATAATTTTTCAAACAATTCTGTTACTTCCTTTAGATAGTCGCCTGTCAGGTTTAATACCTGGTCTTCCCCTACGCCGCCAAAAAAAGGAAACCGGTCTAAGTAGTTAGGCTCTTTAAAAAATGAATCGAAAAAGCTTTCTGAAAAATTAACGATATATCCATCGACCTCACCTGAAAATTCCCAGCTATGAACTTGTCCGGGATTCATAAAATAAATCTGTCCAGGCTTTACAAGGAAACTGGTGAAATCAATTGCTTGTTTACCGGCACCTATAGTAAAAAAGACCAGGTGGTAGAAAGAATGACCGTGCGGTTGCAGTAAGTAATTTCTTTGCCCAATGTATTGGCCAAACCTGGAAATAATAAATTCTGCAGGTTTGCTTTCTGCGTCTTTAATCGTGCAAATAGAATATACGGGTAACTTTCTTGCCATTTCAATTGTAAAGGTACACCTGCTACCAACCATCAAATTGTATTATTGCATCTGCCTATGGTACTTTTTACCTGTCGCTAACTTATACCATTCTCGATCATTTCAATATCGGCCTATCTGGCCAAAATGCCACCGTTCACCTGCCGTAACATCGACACTTCGCACTTTTTCATTCATAATTTCAACAGAGTATGAAAATGTAGCGACAGTTTCCCATTTAGGAGGATGCCTAGTAGTCAATTTACCAGCACCTACGCTGCAACGCAGCTTCGGTGCTCGAGGCAAGGAGCCATTCATGCTTAAATACAATAGGTAAACTTTCAACGCTGCCAAAGAAAAATCCCCCCGGCTATTGCCGCGGTTACCTGATGCCCGACCTGGATTACCTGATGGTGATCCAGAAGCGCTTTGCATTACCCAAGTGACCCGAATCCGGCTTCGCCGGACCTGGGTTACTCGCATGCTATGCATGCTCGTGATCCAGAAGCGCTTTGCATTACCCAAGTGCCTTAACCGCTTCGCGGTTTTGGCATTTTCCTTTGTCCGCTTTTGAAAGTAAACTTTCAACGCTGCCAAAGAAAAATGCCCCCGGCTATCGCCGGAGGCACTTGTTGCCCGACCTGGGCTTGAACCTTATTTGTCTAACTTTTACTTTAGAATACAGATCGACTAAGAACTAGGAGGGGATGGGATTAATGAAGCATCTGTATTTGATCTGGTTTTCAATAAGTAGTATAAATACGGCCTACTATCCGGCCTACTGAGTTATCTTTACAACAAAATTATTCAATGGGATCGGTCAATTTCTATCTCAAGAAGCCCGAGTCATCTGGTTTGTCTCTAATCTACCTACAGTACAAATACAGCGGCTACAAGCTCCTATTTTCGTTTGGACAGACCATTCAGCCATCCAGCTGGAACGCCAAAAAACAGCGGGTTAAAAGCAACACACAGACTACTGCGGATGGCAAGTACTCATTAAACGATTTACTAGCTAACCTGGAGGATGTTTGTATTAATGCCTATCATAAGGAGTTGAAAAATGGAGTCTCCCAGCCGGCTACCTTAAAAAAGCATTTGCTCGACTTCATCAATCAAAATAAGGAAGATCCGAATCTACCTACATTCTTCTCTCTCGCAGGCAGGTTTATCAAGAATGAAATAAAACACGAGGGACAGGGCAAGGTAACCGGGACGCTGAACACGTATAAGGTAATTATGCGTCACTTGAAGGAGTTTGAGGTTGCCAAAAGATACCCGATCGATTTCGACACTATTACGCTGGACTTCTTATATCGTTACCTCACTTACCTAGAAACACTTCCTCGTGGTACGGATAAAATGACGGGAGAGCCGATAATTGGCCTCGCAAAAAACACGATTGCCAAACACGTCCAGGTAATAAAGACTTTTATGGGGGAAGCGGTGGACCTTGGTTATACCACAAATCTTCAGTTTAGGCACAAGAAGTTCAGGGCAAAGTGGCAAGTTACAGATGCCGTTTACCTGAAGGAAGATGAAATTCTAAGGCTTTATAAGCTCGATCTCGCCAATAATCCCAGGCTAGATAAAGTCAGGGACCTGTTCGTTTTTGGTTGTTTTATGGGTCTTAGATTCTCCGATTATTCGGACATCAAACCGAACAATATTGTTGAATTGAATGGCAAGTATTTTATCAAGGTCGTTACCAAGAAAACTGGTGAATTAGTAATCATTCCCTGCAACCCTGTCGTGCTGCAGATCTTTGAGAAATATTCTTCAAACATAAACAAGCTTCCAACTGCCCCCAGTAACCAGAAGTTTAACGACTACATTAAGGAGATTTGCAAGCTGGCAAAGTTCACTGAGAAGGGTAGATTAATGACTGAACCGGAAAAGGAACTTTGGGCATGCGTTTCCAGTCACACTGCCAGGCGGTCGTTTGCAACCAATCTCTTTTTAGAAGGTTATCCGACGCTTGAAATCATGAAGGTAACCGGCCATAGGACCGAGAAAGCTTTTATGATATACATAAAGGTCTCAAAGCTTGAGTCGGCAATGAAGTTAGGAAAGCATATTAAGCTAAAATGGTCAGAGAAAATCTTGAAGATTGCGGGTTAGCGAACGGATGCGCGATCTTGATTTGAAAGCTTTTTTGTCGGTGAGCTGACACAGGAACCCAATTTCATTGGTGAAAATTCTGTTGGCAAAATTATCTATCTTATATAGATTTTAGTTGTAACTCTGTGAAAATGACTCATTAGAGGGTAGAAGGATAGGATTTTCCATGAAACCTCTATAACTTTGACATATGGTTCGCTTCCAAATTCCAAAGGCGTTTTTACCTGGGTTTGAAATTTTACTGACACTTACGCCAACAGAGCGGCAATCTATTGGGGACTTTTTAAGGCGAGTCCCAATTGGGACCGGTCCTCAAACTTTTGTAAAGATATTTGCAGAGAATATCCAGATCAAGGATCGAAATAGTTCAGATATAGCATCTACCATTTACAGTCTCGGGAGTTTCAAGCAAACTGCCGAAAAATTTTCTGAGGAGGAGATAATTGAAGGCTTGATTTCTTCATTTTATATTCAAACGAAGAGGGCGACAAATGAAGAAGAACTTCCAAAGTTCAAGTTGTTGTTTCAAGAGTTATTCGATGCAAGCACATCGTTAAACAATACGTTCAAGGCTTTTCAGCTTCTTAGTGAACAAGATAATGTATTCCGTATTGGTCACATCATTTCTGACATACGCCTTTTGTTTAAGGACGATTTAAAGGATAGGAACAGGTATGGGATTGTTAAACATCAATTACGTGTCGAAGCGGAATCAGATGGTACCCAGTCTGATTATTTTTTTAGTTTGACTCGCGCCGATCTGGAAAAGCTTAAGGAGCAAATTCTACGAGCAATTGAAAAGGAAGACTTAATAAGAAATGACTACGAATCTAGCATTGCATTCATATCTGTCACAGAATAAAGCTATTCATGATAATTGATGAACATATTAAACCTTCACACTTTACCGATTTAGTCAACGACTCCGAGTGCTATACTGACTTTCCAGTTCAATTAATTGTCATGTCTGGCATGAAGGATATATCAAGATGCGCACCGGATACAAATTGGTTGGATCCGTTCTCGCCTGCTTTGCATCTACAAAGGTTTCCGACGATGTTTAAAAGTCAACAGTACCTTGGCGGCTTGCCAGGAGTGGCAGTTTATGGCATTGTTGATCAAGATGAGGTTTCGAAACATGCAAAACAAAGAAGGATGTGGCATCCATTGACTTCTTTCATTCCAATTGAGTTAGAATTATCGTCTAATTCAAAGGAACTCGAAGAAGCTATTTTGAATGCAAGAGTAATGACGGAGTGGCAAGCGAATTGGAATGATGAAGGTGCATTGCCGATTTCAACTCCACTCTTTGAAGCAACTGCGGATTTTCTTCGGAAGCAATCAAGAGTTTTGTCGAATTCTGGAGTTAAGTTAGCTGTTCCCGAAATCAATCCTAATCCTCAAGGATCTATCGATTTGTCTTGGCGAACAGCAAAAGCTAGATTATTAATTAATATTAGATTGGTTAACGAAATTCCGCAAGCTTACTTTTACGGCGATTTATACAATAACCAAGATCCGGTTAAAGGCAAGTCTCAATTAAGCCCATTTCCTGAGTACATTTCGGTCTGGATGAAATTTCTAGGTGAATGACGGTAGAAGAATTTTTAACAGAGTTGCCTATTCCTGACGAGAATATTGTATTCAGGCAAGCGAGTTCCGGTTACTTAATTCACCCCCCTGGTAATAAACAATGCCGCTATCCAAACGAGTCACATTTCATGCCTGACGAAGATGGTTTATCTGTCAGTTGGAATCAACACATCACAGTCGAGGGTCTCTATCACCTTATCGGATTAACATACAAAACGAAAAAAACAGAGTACAAAAACCCAAAAGAATTCAAAGTTTTTTCATTCCCGGTTGCTTTTCTCAGACAATTAGACGGGCTTCAGGTTAATCATACTCCATGGTTGAGAGGAAACCCGGCTCCGGTAGGGGATCCAAATAACTACGCACACGCTTCAATACGTTTTTCTGACGAAGATCAGGAGATCCGAGTCAAACTTTCAGACTATTGTAGAGAATATAACGAACAATCGCTTCAGAACGTAAACTTCGACGATGTACTGACCGAATTAGAAGTGCTAAGAGCCCAGTTAAATACTTCGATCTACCATAATATTTAAGCTTTCACTGGCGATTAAAAAAATTGTGGTAATATTAGTAATCCTATAGACCTTGATTTGTGGGGATAAAACAAGAACTATGTTCAGACAAATTTGACGACTCCAGGAAACGTCTCATTTATAAACTTTTATAACTAGTGATTTGAATACTAATTAAAGATTTCATCATCTCAATAGTACTCGATACATCTTGGTCTCCGGGCATTACCGTTTTTAAGACATTGCCATACCCCACAATGTTGAATAGTACGAACACCGAATCAATCAATTTATTGCAATCATTTTTGAAATCTTTTACAGTTGGCTCGATGAAATCGGTCTCACTTAAATGCGCAAACTCTTTGGGGATCTGATGTTTTGGGTTGTCTAATTTACACCTTCCGTCAGCATGTTTTGTACAATTTGCAATAAATTGAATTTTATGGACCGAGGGGAATTTATACCATTGCATTGCGTCGAAATCGAATTCCCGCTTCAGAAATTCCTCAATTCCAGAATGTTTTGGATCCGGAGGATTGTTGGTAACCTCGTCAATCAGGTTTAGATACTCTCGCACAAAGTTTTCATATTTATGGAACATCAGCACGTACCCGAGTCGGATGGTCTCGGATAAAGTCATGTCAATGGTGAACGAATATGGCCTTAAAAGAGTTTTGTAGACAGAAGTATTTACAAGGCTTTTGCTTTGGACGATCATTTTCGTAACAGCGGGAACAAAACCATTGACTACCAAGTCTCTTGTTGAGAAAAGATTTGAAATATTCACAGCCACCCATAGATGAACTTTTTGCAGATCCGAATCTTTCATTTTTTCATGATAATCCGGGATCTTCTGAAATTCGGCAGCCAGGGTATTTATGTAAACGTCAAGAGGGTTAATTTTTTTGGATGCCATGTAAGATTTGTAATCATTGATGCATCAAAAGCGAATCACCACGGCAGTTCGTCATCGTTACGGGGAAATTGAAGAGGTAAATTCGAGGCAAGCATATCTTGTTGAACGCGCGTTACAAAGTTTTCTGCTTCACTTTCTTCCACGACCTGTACTGTGACAACATTTGTTGATTGCTCTAATTTGTCTTTTATGAACGAACCGATGCCCATCTCGTTTTCTTTCGGAGAAATAGTGAGCAGTGCTAACATCATAGGCTCTTTAGCAGTTTCTAATTCTTGTATTATTCCTGACCACTTATAAACTTTTTCCTTTATTGAACTTGAGGTTGCTAGATCAAATGTGAGGCTTTGATAACAATGCCAAATTCCATTCTTCCAGGCCTTATCAAATTTAATCGAATCATTTGCGGTTTTAATCACATGCTTAATTAAATGGTTCGATAATCCAAACTTGTCGAATTTGGATTTGTAAATTCTCCTCCAGGCATCGCTGTCTATAGCACGGGAGGTGTCATATCCAGTGTAATACTTATCGATAATCCGCTCATACAATTCTGCTACTACATTCTCTAGGGCGTCCCTATCTACCCCCGATACCGGCTCCGCAAATTGTAATGCGCTGTCGTCCTTTATCAAAATTCTTCCTGTAATTTCAGTAATATTTGAGAAGGCTGCCCTTTCTAAGTATATTTCAGTACGAATTTTTGAGACAGAGTTTGAGATATTCTTCAATGAATTAAGAAGGAAAGCCCCATTCTTTATTTGAAAGAACTCTGTAAGTCGGGAGTATTTCGTTGTCACACGAATAAGAAGTTTCTTCTCAGTGATGCCCCAAACAATTAATCCAATGTTTGCGAATTCACCGGTGAACTGATCATGAACGTACCTTAAAACTTGATATTGATACCTACTCATGAAGAATTCGGTTTATTTCGTCTACAAATATATCACGATGTTGAACAATCTGGTCTAATTGATTTTTAATCCTTCCGAAGCTGTCATGCACCCAACCCGCAGGGATCGCTGCCTCCAGTTTATTCCAGAATCCATTGTTTATCAACGCTAACTTGTCCCGAAAATTATGTAAATCCAGTATTTCGCCGTGAAAAATTGGATAGCAATAGTGTTCAGAGATCCAATTAACATCCAAATCGGTTATTATCCATGGACTGGCGTTTGCGCCTATTGTCAAAGTAAAACTGCACGCCATTTCATGATCCAATATCAATAAGCTGGAGCCATTTGTCAAAAAATTAGGCTTCTGTAATCTTCGATCAGGATTGCCAATAAAAATGTCAAAGGCAAGCAGCTCTGCTAACTGTGGTCGAAGGACATCAGAAAAGTTGGAATCTGGAACTAATAGCGAAAAGCCCTCGTGGTATTCGCTTCCGAAATTCTGCCCTATACTGCTCCTTGCGATTGAATAATTTTGATGGCCAATCATTAGATCAACTAACTCTTGAGAGATTTCCACTATTGCTGGTTCCGGCACAAACAGATCGAGTTCCTTCGCAATCAGGGAGCAAACAAGTTCGTTAAGGAATGATCCGGCCCACATTTGTGTGCCAGCACGCAATTTTACTACATAGTCACCTTTCTCATTTGTCTGCACGCACCGACCCCGCACTTGCATAGGGCGAGTTCGACCACTACCAAATACCTTTCCTGCTTCAGTGGCTTCCACGACTGGTAAAAAGAAATTGGGATCAGTAACTTTAAACAAAACGATATTATTTGAGGGTTAAGGTATGAGAATTGGTTCGATTTGTTGATAATCGGTTGGGCTTAACCCGCCGAGTTAAGGCAATATTCTTGTTGTACCAACTCACAGTTTAGGAATTTGTTTTTTTCACTTTCTCTGCCCAGCGTGAGTAGAATGACAAATGAATCTCTTCGGTATACAGCTCGGATGTTGATTTATTATTCTGACCTTAATAGCCTAAATCATAGCAATTCTAACGTTTTCGGCTAAACTTTTTTTGTTTATTTCTCGAAGTCTTTGTTACTTTACTCTGCAATCACGGCAGAAAACTTTCTCTCACACACTTTCTCTCAATTCGCCGATTTATCAAATTATAAACCCTCAAAATGGTTACTCCATTCTTGACGGCGAGAGAAGTTGCGCAATTGATGAAAGTAAGTGTACCAACGGTTTTCAAGTACTCCCACACTGGCGTATTAACTTCCTATCGCTTCGGCAACACAACCAGATTTAAGAAAGAGGAGATCGAAAAAATTCTCCAGATTAAACTCACCGCTACAACCCCATTGAATCATGGACAGTAAACTCGTGTTACTTCCTGTTTCGATGGAGGAATTTATCCAATCCATTCAGGAAGTTGTTCGCATTGAAGTCAAAAAATTCAATGACGAAACCCAGGAAGAGAGGCTTTTATCTCCGATTGAGACCTGCAATCTTTTTCAGCCAAACATCTCAAAGGTCACCTTAAGCAAGTGGACCAATGAAGGGCATTTGAAGTCTTACCGGATAGGAGGACGTGTCTACTACAAACTCAGTGAAGTAATGGCATCCTTAAGTACGCTCAAGCGTTACATGAGGACTGTTGCCTAACAAAAAAGCGTGCTGGAAACACGCTTAAATACTTGTAGAAGACACCAAATCGCTAACCTGACAAAGATACAAAATGCAGGCTACAGAACAGCATGTTGCCTCAGTAAAAAAGCCAACCCCTCACCTGGATAACGACTTTTTTACGGGCGAAAAAGAAATAACAGCAGTCAATGGGAAGGGCTCCGAACCTCCCCTTGTTGCCATCCAAAAAGAGTCCTATCATGACAAGTTTCTCCGGTCGATCATGGATCACGAGAAAGACTATCCTCTGCCGGTTCCGGTTTTAAGCATCCAACAGAACGATTCCTGTATACCATTTCTAACCCTGAAGTCATTTAGCCTTTGGCAGGGCAAGCAGAAGTCTAAGAAGACCACCGCTCTCGCATTAGCAGTTGCGGCTTTTCTGAAAGGAAAGGAAGATAATTG
>CAVXLU010000004.1:0-14987 GCA_963762655.1 uncultured Chitinophagaceae bacterium | reverse complement strand
AAACCGGAGAGAGATATGAGTTGAGTGGAGAACTAGTTTCCAAAAGACAATTATGAAACTGAGATATCAATTTGCAGTAGTTACTGTCCTGATTGCTTTCGTTACTTCTTCTTGCAGCAGCCCAAAGGAATTGCAATATGTGCAAGGAAATTTTGATACTGCGGAGCTCAGCAAATTGGTGTTACCGGAACCGAAGATCCAGAAAGGAGATATGATAAGTATCGAAGTTTTCAGTGATAATTCAAATGCCTCCCGGCCGTTTAATCAGGAGTCAGATGATTTTGCTAGCCAGGAGTCAAATACGGGACTAGGTTCCAGAATAGAGAGGAGATCCCCGAGCAAAAGTTACCTGGTTGATCTTCAGGGAAACATTACGTTTCCTGTTGTCGGCAAGCTCAAGATCGACAGTCTTACCAAAGCACAGTTAAGCGATTTGTTGGACAGTAGGTTAGGTCGGTTGTTATCAAACCCCTACTACAACATTCAATTTCTAAATTTTAAAATAACAATGATTGGTGAGTTGACCAAACCAGGGGTCTATTCAATTCCTAATGAGCGAGTCAACATTCTGGAGGCAGTAGGAATGGCCGGGGACCTTACATTTTTTGGCAAAAGAGATAATGTTCTCATTATTCGAGAGGCCAATGGCAAGAGGGAGTTCGGACGTATAGACTTGAGAAATCCGTCTATCTTCAAGTCGCCCTATTATTTTCTTCAGCAGAATGACATCGTCGTTGTGGAAATGAGTAAAAGGAAGATCGCAGCAAACGATCAGATAGCGTTTAGAAATATCTCATTGGCTGCAACAATTGTTTCGGCAATAGCGGTGTTAGTGAGTGTACTCAGATAATATGCAATAAGCGACATGCAGTTTAACAACGGAAATAATGCAGAGAATCGGGACGAGCTAAAAAATGAGTTTAGCCCAAGGGAGTTTTTAGGGATTTACCTGAAATATCTGCCGTGGCTGTTATTTTCCGCGCTGGTCTGTGTGGGGCTGGCATATGCCAAACTAAGGTACTCTACTAACTTATACCTGGTTGAAAGCAAGATTATTATCAAAACCCAGTCGAATGGACTTACAACAGACAGGTTCGAAAGTATGTTCATGAATGAAGGTGAAGACAATTTGAGAGACGAGATCGAACAGATAAAGTCAACTTCCATCACGAAAAGGGTCGTGGAAAAATTTGACTTACAAAAGACATATTTTAATGTAGGAAAAATTCGATCTACGCTTTTACACCGTGACGACGTTCCATTCAAACTGAAAGTTGTTGATATTGTAGATTCCAGTAAGGATATCAAGTTTAAGATTAAACTTTTTGAAGACGGTTTTAGCCTTGAAGAAGAGCCCCGAAAATATAACTATGATCAGGTATTCAAATGGGGAAGTTCTTTCTTCACAATTCAAAGGACAGGATCACTTGACGCTGGCTTCGCTAGCAACATCTTTGAGACCATTTGGACACCTAAGACCGAAAAGTGTCAGGAATTGATAGGCGCACTCGATGTAAGTGTTATCAACGAATATTCTAATGTCCTTTCCATCAAATATGAAACTGAAAACGTAAAGATCGGAAAAGAGATTGTCAACGGGGTTATGTCAGCGTACCAAGACGCCAACCTGGAGGACAAAAAGCAGATTGCAGTGAATGCGCTTTTGTTTATTGATGATCAGCTGGACACATTGAAAGCCGAGCTCGGTGGGGTCGAACGCAACCTTCAGGTTTATCGTGAGAAAAACAAAGTAATTGATGTAGAACAGCAATCCTCATTATATTTCGGCAACGTGGAAGCGATACAGACCCAAATAACGGATCTGGAAGTAAAGAAGCGGGTAGTGGGTGGCCTTATTGAATACCTTGAAACAGAAAAGAACCGGTTCAGAATGGTCCCAAATTCTCTTGGCATACCGGAGCCATCACTGGTCCAACTTATCAATCAGTATAATCGCGGGCAATTGGAACGAGAGGTTTTATTGTCTGGCACGACGACTGAGAATCCGGTGCTCTTGCAATTAGAGCTACAGATTACAAAGGTCAGACAAGACATTCTTCAAAGTCTGAAAAACATTCAGCAAAGTTATCAAATTGCACTGGGCGACTTGTCAGCAAAGTCGGAGGTATCTTCTGGCGAAATAAGCAAAATCCCTGGAAAACAGAAACAACTGATTGAAATCACACGTCAACAGAAAATCCTGGAAGATCTATACTCCTTACTTCTTCAAAAAAAACTTGAAACCTCCATCTCTTCTGCTTCAACTATTAACAATAGCCGGATTGTGGAGCCTGCTGACGCCTCTTCAATTCCGGTGAAACCCAATCGAAAAGCGTACTATCTCATTGCCTTGTTGATCGGATTAGCAGTGCCTGTGTTGATCATCTTATTGAGAGAATTGTTCAATGACAAGGTTCTGGGCAAATCGGATATTGAACGCTTCACTAGGGTGCCTGTGCTTGGAGAGATAGGACATTCAGAGGTTTCTGCCACATTGGTCGTTTCGTCGACCAACCGTAGTTACATTGCTGAACAGTTTCGGATACTGAGAACCAACCTACAATTTTTTATCCAAAAAAACGATAAGGCAGTGATTTTGGTTACTTCTTCGTTTAGTGGAGAGGGAAAATCTTTCATAAGCACAAATCTTGGAGCGGTTCTGGCATTGTCCGGAAAAAAGACACTCATTCTTGAGCTCGACATACGCAAGCCGAAAATTATGAAGGGCCTTGGACTAAATGAGGCAAAGGGCATTACAAACTATATTGTGGGCGATGAGGATATTGCCTCGCTTGTCAAGAGTGTTCCGGAAACAGAAAATTTATTTGTCATTCCTTGCGGTCCAATACCACCGAATCCAGCCGAACTTTTAATGGAAGAACGCGTTGGAAAACTATTTGCATACGCCAAAGCGAATTTCGACATCGTTATAGTTGATACGGCCCCTGTTGGAATGATCAGCGATGCCATGACTTTAGGACAGTACGCCAATACCTGCGTATACATTGTACGCCATGACTATACCCTCAAGCGACAAATCAGGTTCATTGAGGAACTTTATACCGCGAACAAACTTCCAAAATTGTCAATCGTTATAAATGATGTTGCGGCTGATCGGCGATACGGTCAGGGATATTACAGTTATGGCTATGGATACGGGTATGGCCACGGTTATAGCACGGATGACTACTTTGAAGAAACAAAAAAGTCAAAAAAGAGAAAATGGTTTAAGAAAAAACTCTAACCCTTGTATGATTGGTACCAACCTCAAACAACCTCAGACCATATATACGATTGCATCTAAGAGCAGTTTCTCTTTAGGTTTTCCAGAGTTATGGTCATACAGGGAGCTATTCATCTTCTTTACATGGAGAGATATTAAAGTTAAGTATAAACAGACCGCGTTGGGAGTAATATGGGCTTTTCTACAGCCACTTGCTATGATGGCTGTATTTACAGTCATATTTCAACGAGGCCTGAATCTCAAGTCTGACGGCCTGCCTTACCCTATTTTTGCGTTTGCGGGGCTTATCATCTGGAATATTTTTAGCAGCGGTGTATCCAATAGTGCAAACAGCATGATCACCAATGCTAATATTATTAAGAAAATATATTTTCCGAGGCTTATTATTCCTATGTCCGCGGTGCTTACCTCTCTGTTTGACTGTTGCATTGCTTTAGTACTTTTTGTCATAATACTTGTATATTATTCTCAACCAGTAAATCTCTTCTTTCTCACCAGCTGTTTGATTCTTAGTATCCTGTTGACGGTATTGGTTACGTTCGGCATGGGAACGATGCTGGCCGCCTGGAATGTCAAGTACCGGGATTTTCAATATGCGTTACCTTTTGTTCTTCAGTTTTTGCTATTTGTCAATCCCGTTATTTACAGCAGTTCGACAGTAAGCCATAGCTGGCTAAGTTCTATTTTGGCCTTGAATCCTCTCGCCGGGGCGATTAACCTGCTGCGGACTGGCATTACCGGTACCAACATTGATTGGGGTGCTTTAATACTGCACTTTTTTATTGCAATGATTCTTTGTCTTGTCGGCCTTTATTCCTTCCGCCGAACGGAACGCTTTTTCGCAGATCTAACATAGATGCAGCCGATTCTGGAAATAAAACATGTCAGCAAAAAGTACAAGTTGGGCTCGTCGCCTTCCTATCTTTCACTTAGAGAGGTAATATCTAACCGGGTGAAGACGCTGACAGATTTAGTTGGTAAACGAACCGCGAACAAGACGTCGAGCTTCTGGGCACTTGACGACGTTTCTCTCGACGTTCTGCCAGGAAAATGCATTGGTATAATAGGACAAAATGGTGCTGGAAAAAGCACTCTCCTCAAGATTCTTTCCAGAATTACTCCTCCGACATTGGGTTCGATTGTTTGCAGAGGGCGTATCGCCTCTCTGCTTGAGGTTGGTACAGGGTTTCACCCAGAACTTACAGGAAGAGAGAACATTTTTATGAATGGAAGTATTCTTGGGATGAAACGTGCTGAAATTAGACAACAGTTTGATCAAATAGTTGATTTTAGTGGTGTCGCACGATTTCTTGATACACCTTTGAAACAGTATAGCAGTGGGATGCAATTGAGGCTGGCTTTCGCAGTTGCGGCACATCTGGAACCAGAAATTCTGATTGTGGATGAAGTACTTGCAGTTGGGGACGCAGAGTTTCAAAAAAAGTGTCTTGGAAAAATGCAGGAAGTTACCAATACCGGAAGAACGGTGCTCTTTGTGAGCCATGATCTCACGGCTGTGCGCTCACTAACGGAGGAGTGTCTATTGCTAGAACTAGGGAAAACAAAGGCATACGGACCTACAGACGAAATTGTCGCCACCTACTTGAACCAAGCTGGTTCTGGGTCGACAACTCTTAATATTAGAGGTAAAAACAGTTCGCTTGCATCGTTAAGATTGATCAATGAACATGGTCATGCAACCAATTTCTATGATATTCGCCTTCCCCTCCATCTAGAAATTACATTTGCAAAAAACGATTTCCCGGATCTGTCTTTTGAACTTTTCCTTAAGGATCAGTCGCACAGAAAGATTGCTCTGGCATCACTCTCACATTTTCATGACCAGTCAATTCCTCAATCAGGCGGACAATACAGATGTAAACTGTCTTTAAATCCATTCCCTTTGGCTTCTGGCGCATACTATCTCGACTTGGCCATTTCCCAGCCAAAAGTCGGATGGGACCTTTATGCAGAGAATGCCTTAAAATTTGAAGTGCTGATGAGCAATCCCAATAGTTTGTCCTGGGATTTCAAGCAAGAATATAATTATGGACAACTTGCATGGACGACCATAAGTGATCCTGAATTCACGTTAATTGATGCAGCTCATTCAGCATTTTAAAGATGTACTACTGTGCCCTGCCTGTGGATCAAGTCACAGCGTTGAGTATGGTAACAAAATCGAAGGGTTTGAGGAAATAGTGGATGGTGTTGGCTTGTTTAATCACCCGGCTTTCAAAGTGCTGATGTGCAAAAATTGCTTGCTATATTTTAAGTCCTGTGTACCTGATGGTTCAGTACTGGCTCAATACTATGCCTCTCTTAATATTCGGTATGAGAACGTAGATATAGTGTTTCCTACGGACAAGGTAATCTTCAACAGGGCAAAGTCCGCCGAAAAAAACATTACGTTGCTTGACTATGGCTGTGGTTCAGGGAGGTTGTTGGCGAAGTTCCCCCAGACTGCACGCAAATTTGGGGTAGAAGTTAATCAGGACGCAATTGAGGTTGCAACTTCAAGAAATGTTACGATTATTCCCGAGTCAGAACTTGATGCCAGAGTGGGGTTCTTTGATGTGGTACTGCTAACAGATGTGTACGAGCACCTCGCGGAACCTTTGCGGTTGGTTCGTCGTCTGAGCGCTTGTTTGAAGCCTGGAGGTAAATTAATCATCTCGACAGGAGTGGCGGATAGTGTCAAATACAAGGAGCGGATAGGTCACTATTGGTACTTTAAATTGTTTAGTCATCTTCAAATGGCTACTTGTGCCCACTTCCACTGGTTGGCACAGCAGCTGGACTTCCGTTTAATAACCATTGACCTGATGTCACACTATGACTCGTCTCTTAAATCTTCAATCGGAAAATCAGTAGCTGACATATTGTTTCAAATTGCAAGATTTAAGGTCTTGTCCAAATTAAGTAGGGCTACGCCAATTCTTAAATCTGCCAGAAAATGGAACTATCCAATTTTCGACCAGTATAACAAAGACCATGCAGTTTGCGTTTTGCAAAAGCGTGCTTCTTGAGCACATAATATTTTCATCAATACTCTTGCATTACTATGTCTAAGAACATTCTTGTCACTGGCGGCCTTGGAGCCGTAGGCACCTATCTTGTAGCGGAACTCAGACGAAGAGGCCACAGCGTGTGGATTGCTGACCTCCCGCATAGCAATGATCCGCAGTATATTAGATGTGACATTGGAAAATTTCATCAAGTCGAAAGAATCTGGCGCGGTGGTGGCTGGTCTCACGGATATCTTCCGAAAGGGTTCAGATTTGACTATGTATATCACCTGGCTGCTGAGTTTGGCCGATGGAATGGCGAGGATTATTATGAAAATCTCTGGATGACTAATGCAGTCGGGACAAAAAACTTTATCCGCATGCAGGAGAAAGAGGGATTTAAAGCAATCTATTTCTCCTCATCAGAAGTGTACGGGGATTATGAAGGAGTGATGTCCGAGAATGTGATGGATAGCCATGAGATTCGTCAGATGAATGACTATGCAATGACTAAATGGGTGAACGAAATGCAAGTGCTGAACTCCGCGACACAGTTCGGAACCGAGTCGGTGCGCCTGCGGCTATTTAATACTTATGGCCCAGGAGAACCATATAGCCCATACCGGTCCGTTATATGCCTTTTTTGTTACCGAGCCTTACACGACATCCCATACATTGTTTACCGTGGATACAAGAGGACTAGTACTTACATCACCGACATGGCACGGACGATTGCCAATATCGCGGATAATTTCAAAGGTGGTGAAGTATATAACATTGGCGGCGAAGACTATCATTCTATTGAAGCTGCTTCTGAAATCATACTTCGACTTTGTGGTAAATCAGAAAAAGACCTTGTCACATACCAAGATGAAGAGATGCTAACAACCAAACAGAAGTTGGTTGACTGTCAAAAAGCTGTACGAGATCTTAATCACAAGACCACAGTGACGCTAGAGGATGGTATTGCAGAGACTCTTAAGTGGATGAAACAAAAGTACAACGTTCGATAGTTATTCTTTTGCTTTGATAAATATCGACACTCGTATTTTGTATATTGGCGACGTTCCGGTTGAGGGAACAACAGGGGGCGAAATGCTGTTGTATAAAGTATTGAAAAACCACAATCCCAATGCTCTGCAGATAATTCAAACACGCAACTCCAAAGAATCATACGCGATTTCCCGTAACGCAGAACTTCCTGGCGTCCGCTACCATACGATACAATACCTCCGTCTGCGTGGCTCGCGATTTCCATTTGTCGATCATGCCAATCATTGGATAAATTATCTTTATCTCAAAACTCACACCGCTGAGGTAAGGCGAATCGCAAAAAATTTTAGGCCTGAGCTAATCTTGACAGTAGCTCATCATATGTTCTGGGAGACTGCTTATCGCATCTCACGGCAACTTGGCATCCCGATCTGGGTGATGGTTCATGATGACTGGCCAATTACAGTCAATGGGAGTTGGCTCAAAAAATATCTTAAGCCTCACTTTACAAAGCTCTTTAAAGTCGCTAAAAGACGGTTTTCGGTATCGCCTTATATGTCGGAACGGTATCAGGAAATTTATGGAGAACCAAGTGATGTGCTCTATCCCGTTGCCATCGATACTCCCCCATCATACTCGGATCCAAAGTCCTTCAAACCACTGAGAGCACCTCTGGCTATTGGATTTGCCGGCTCTCTCTGGAACGGTTATCCCGACAATCTCATTCGTCTTTGTCATGCTACTGACAGAATGGGGATCAAGGTCATTGCGTTTACGAATCGAGACATGACCTTCATGCGAAATCGTGGATTGACGACATCAAACCTTGAAATGAGAGAATTTATTCCGGCAGCTGAACTCATTCCAGAACTGCGACACAGCTGTCAAATGCTTTTTTTACCAATGGACTTTGACCTTAAGTATAAGGATAACATGGAGGTCGCTTTTCCTAGTAAAATGGCAGAGTATGCTAGGATCGGATTGCCGATATTGATTAACGCACCTGTTTATGCCTCAATAGTGAAATGGGCACGGAATCCTCTAATCCCGGATTTTGCCGAAGTCGTATCAACTGAAAATGAAGAGGAAATAGAAGCTGGACTTCGACGTCTGACAACAAATAGCAGATATGAGGTGTTGAAAGGAAATATGCAGCGCCTTCTACTAACTTTCTTTTCCGAAGCCCGTGCAAAGCAAACATTTTATGGCTCAAATTCGAGTGTGTGAGTAACAGCTCATCAATGCCATACAAAGTCTATAGAAAGGTGTTTCACAACCATGTAGCGAAAGCTATTGCAGATATTGTATTCAGCCCGATCACTTTTTTCAGTTGTATCTGGTTGAAATACCTCCGTAAGGACTGGACTTATCTACCTGTTGCGGAACACATTTACAAGTTAATCGGAATTTTCCCTATCCAAAATCACTATTATGAACCACTGTTCATTTTTGATAAACATCTCCGTCATCCCCTTTCCCAAGCCAGAGAACTCCCTGGTATTGATCTAAATATTGACGGCCAGCTAAGTCTGCTGTCTGAGCTGAAGTTTACTTCGGAATTTCTTACTGATTTGAACAAACCGAGGGAAGAGCCCAAATACCATTTTGACAATGGATTTTTTGGACATGGTGATGCTGAATTCTATTACAATATCATTCGTCACAGAAAGCCTGCAAGGATCATTGAAATTGGAAGCGGAAACAGCACGCTGATCGCCAATATGGCATCGCAAAAAAATTATGAGGAAACGGGAATAGCAACCAGTATTACCTGTATTGAGCCATATGAGATAGGTTGGCTAGAGAGTATCGGAGTCAATGTAGAAAGAAAGCAAGTGCAGGACATTGATGTATCATTTTTTATGGAACTTTCCGCTGATGATATTCTGTTTATCGATTCATCGCACATGATCAGGCCTCAGGGAGACGTACTATACGAGATCTTACGAATTTTGCCGGTATTGCCGCCGGGAGTTCTAATACATATTCACGACATATTCACGCCTCACGACTATCCAAGTAACTGGGTCACTAAGGATCACAGGTTCTGGAATGAACAATACCTTCTTGAGGCGTTCCTCTGCTTTAATTCAAGCTTTAGCATAATTGCAGCGCTTAATTTTCTTCGACATCATTCGCCTGCCGTTTTTCAGGATACATTGTTCATAGATACTCCAGGCGAAGGTATCGAACCGGCGAGTTTTTGGATCACTAGAAAAAAGTAATGTTGACAAACAGGATAGTCCGATTGCCGATCATCAGAGGATTGAAACGAAAGTATGAAATCTTCCGACAGCTTATGGGCTTATACAATCCACCTGGGCATTACTATAGTCCCATTGCTTCGAAGTCAGAAATGATACTGAACCAGGAAAGAATATTTGGTGCTCGCGGTAGAGAGATTCCTGGAATAAATCTCCAAGTTGAGGCGCAACTCAATCTCGTGAAACAGTTTGGCAATTTTTATACTGACTTTTCAGAAGCATACGCGCAAGAAACAGCTGGCAAAACATTTCGTCCCACGAACGGTTACTATAGTTTTACTGACGCCATCTTTCTTTATTGCATGATCCGACACTTTCGCCCGTCCAATATATTTGAAGTCGGGTCAGGGTTTTCTTCCACCCTGATGCTAGATATCAATCGAGATTTCTTTAACGATACTATTAGTCTTGCTTTTGTTGAACCGTATCCTGAAGATCGATTGATGGGATTGCTTCCTGCGATAAGCCCCAATATTGAGGTGGTCAAGTCAAAGGTTCAGGACTTGCAAGTATCATTTTTCTCCAAGCTTCAGCGAAATGACATTCTGTTCGTAGATTCCTCTCATGTCCTGAAAACCGGAAGTGACTTGCATTTTATCTTGTTTGAGGTATTGCCGGCATTGAACCCGGGAACCTTGATTCACTTCCACGACATTTTTTTTCCTTTCGAGTATCCTAAAGAGCACGTCCTGGGCGATCGTTGGTTCAGTTGGAACGAGGCCTATGCGTTGCGTGCATTCCTATCATATAACTCTGACTACGAAATTGTAGTCTGGAATTCATGTCTCGAAGCCCTGGAGAATGAATTTCTGCTGGCCGCGTTCCCGCTCTATGCTAGAGGCGGAAGTGCAAGCATCTGGCTGAGAAAACTATAGAAAATTATGCCGGCGATTTCAATTATCATTCCTACAATTAATCGTTATGCTGATCTGGACAAGACGCTGGAAGAGCTGTCACGACAATCCTTTACGGATTTTGAGATCATAGTTGTCGATCAAACGCTGAACCCAACCGAGATAACTGGCGCATATGGGCTCCGAATTAAATATTATTGGCTTGATCAACAGTCAGCATCGGCTGCTAGAAACCTCGGTATCCTGAAAGCGCAGGCCGACCTGCTTCTTTTTCTTGATGATGACATATTACTTCCGCACGAGGACTTCATATCCAATCACCTCAGGCATTTTAATAACAAATTGATTCCGGGTGTGGCAGGCTGCATCATGGAACCCGACAGAATCAAAAGAACGACAAGGCACAAATGGAGCTTTAATAGCGACGTAGGTTGGCTTTTCTTTCCGCGTAATTTCGCATTCAATACCCGCATTCATACCGGTGGTTCGGGCAATTTGTCCGTCCGTCGTTCCGTAGCAATTGAAGTTGGAGGCATGGACGAGAATTTTGTTAGAGGCGCTCATCGAGAGGAGTCGGATTTCTGTCTTCGAGTGGTTAAGAAATTTGGCCTGCTTCAATATGACCCTGATGCCGACATCATACATCTAGGGTCAACATCTGGCGGCATCCGATCATGGAATAATGGTACCTCAGTACTCAAAGGGCAACACAACTATGATGGGGCATTTTATTTTTTGTTTAGGCATTTTAGACTGAAAGAGCTTCCTTACCATCTTTTTGCAACTGCTCATTTCTTTCTTTACGATAAGCGTCTATTACTACGGCCGCATCTGTTGGTACTAAGCTTAGTGAGAATGGGCAAAGGGTTGCTGTATGCGCTTCAAAACTTTCGGCATCCGAAATTTATTAGTTTCTAATCTTGGTTCTCAAGTCTCTATAATGAGGTTATCAAAAACAAATATCTTTTTTGTTTACTTGCTTCTTGCAGCCATCTTTCTGGATGGATTCACAATCAGAAGTGTAGGAGGGTTTGACTTCTATTATTACTACATTATTTTTATCATCAGCATCATTACAAACTCCATACAACAACGAAAGTTGTCTATCGGACCAGCATGGTTTGTCAAGTTCATTTTCTTTTTCTTCTTGGTTAACATCGTCACTGGAGTACTATATCAGACCTTCGGATTTTTGATGATAAAACAAATTGGGGGAATTCTGTTTTCGGCAATGGCGTATTGGGCACTTTTCATGTTTGCAAATGGCAATCTCCGGCTGATCGGAAAAGCTTATATAAATGTTGCTTTCATTGAATCGCTTTATGGACTTACGGGTCTGTTGGTTTCATCAACTGGGTTAGGGCGGTTCGGCGTTTATGGGCAGAGTGGAAATTTGCTCGGCCTCGCAAAAATATCAGGATCCACAGAAGAGCCCTATTTCCTTGCTGTTTCCCTAATTCCTGCGGTATACATTCACATCAATGACATACTCAGTAAGAAGTCCCTTGTCGACCATGACTTTTCCTGGGTGAAATGTGTCACTACAATTTCCTGCTTTTTGCTAACAGGAGCATCCTCTGGCTATGTTGCGGTGTTCCTTATGCTTGCATTCGTCGCCTATAATAAGCAACTCCTAAACCTTCGCAGTCTTGGATTAGTTCTTCTTCCTGCTTTTCTTTTCGCCGTCTATTTTTTATTTAACATATTTTCCTCAAACTCCAAGGACTTTACGTCAAGGGTCAATGACACATGGTACGTTTTCTTTTCAGACGAGGATGAAGGGGTGAAGGCTGGCAAGATCAATGGCAGCAGCTTCGCACTTTACTCTAATTTCAAAGTAGCTTCAAATTCATTTGCTGAGAATCCTATTTCTGGCTCTGGCTTGGGGACGCATGAATTGAACTATGAAAAGTATTTTTACGAGCACTTTTCTTCACGTATTGTAAAGCGCTTCGTGGCGGAACTTAACAAGCAAGATGCCAATTCTACTTTTATCAGATTGATTTCAGAAACAGGGGTACTGGGACTGGCTTTCTTCCTATATTTTGTCTTCCGGAATCTTCTAATCAAGAGAAATGCAGACCCTACTATTCGATTTCTAATTCTTTTTAATCAAGGCATCTTTATTATGATGCTTATACGGTTGCTGAGGACAGGTAACTATGTAGGTAATGGATTCTTTTTCTTCTTTTTTATGTATTGGGCTTTGTATGAGTTCCTTCGTAGTACCGCAGAGGCCCCCACCAATAAAATATTGGCTAATAAACTTAATCTTGATCGGCAGCCAGTGCCAGTGGTCTAAAATGAAAAAATGGTAATAGCCGTTTATGCTGATAATCTCCGCGTTTTTACTAGTATGATGCCACAGAGGGGCCTTCTTAAACAAATGATGGTCAACAGGCCGTTTGATAATTTCATTTTTTATCTACATAAGAGATTTCTGAGCGATACCATACTTTCTGAATTTTTTTCTGAGATTGCTGAGTTGAAGAACTGGGAAATCAGGAAGATCAAAAGAGCACAACGACTGTCCAGGCTTCTTCAGGTGGTTGGGCTTCCATCGCCATTGCTACCGCGCGGGGCTGACCTTTATATCAGCCCGGACATCGAGACGTTTGGAAAACGATGTCGACCCATTCTGAACTTTTTGCCTGACCTCACTGTCTACGATGACATGCGAAATACCTCGCTATCCCGGTTCAACAGTTGGTTCAGAAAAATTTGTATTAGGTTGATGGATAGGCGTTCAAACCTCGTAGTTGTAGTTTCCCAATATACCAGATCGAGGTACCTCCATCATTTTCCAGGCACTAGAGTGCCAGTAAAGGTGATTTATAATGGTATCGATTCCCAATGGTTCAACCAGGAGCCGACTTTGAGAGATGGCAGTCTGCCCCAATCTTACTGGATTTGGATGGGAGGCGGGTTTACCAGTCGCAAAAATCTCGAGGGTTTGCTTGAAGCATACAAATTGCTAATCGATGAAAAAAATGCATTGCCGGATATCATCCTCGCTGGACTCGACTCCGACTCGATTGAACGCATGAGAGCCCACCTGATTACGTGTGAACTTACCAATCGCGTACATCTGAAGTCCAAAATTCCACTACAGAATCTAATTAGTCTGGTTGATCAAAGTGAAGGGCTGCTATTTCCTTCACTGTATGAAGGTTTCGGGCTTCCTGTGATTGAAGCCTACGCGAGAGGAAAGATGGTCATGACATCTACAGTGACCAGCCTCCCGGAAGTGGCAAATGGTCTGGCGGTATTTTGCGATCCTGCTAATATTGAATCAATAAAGCAGAGTTTGCTAACAATGACAAAGAGCTCAACGCCCGCAAGCGTTGAGGAACTGCGGACCTGGGCGAGCCGATTTACATATGCCCAGGCAGCAAGCAGGCTGGAAGAGCTCATATTAACTATTCCTTCAAAAATTAAATGATCGGAATCTCGAGAGCAAACCAGTGGAAAGAATCTTGATATCAGTTGACTGGTTTACGCCGGGGTATAAAGCCGGGGGCATTATCACCGCAATGGCCAATCTGGTACATGTGCTGAAAGAAGAATACGCGATTTTCATTCTAACTTCTGATCGGGACCTGACGGATAGCAAACCATACCCAGGTTGTACTCCCGATGTCTGGCAACAGAGCGATGGGTACCAAATATATTATGCTAGGCGGAGGAAAATGACCTGGCATCGATGGATGGATGTCTTCAGAACGGTGCAGCCTCATCACTTTATCATTAATGGGATATTCTCATTTAGGTACTCCATATTACCATTAGGGGCATATTTGCGGTCTGGTTATAAGGGGCAGGTTTTGTTGCTGCCTCATGGAATGCTAAAATTAAGTGCCCTGTCTTTTAAACCCTTCAGAAAGTTACTGCTGCTTAGGATGTATCGTCATCTAAGAGTAAGTCGTAAGGTGTTATTTCTCACATCCTCTCCGGAAGAAGCAGCGGATGTGCAGAGTGTATTTGGAAATAAGGCTCGCTCTAAGACACTTGCACACTTTCCTTTTGTACCTATCGAAAGAAAAAACAACTTGCCTAAATCGCCGGGAGCAGTCAGTTTCCTATTTGTTGGGCGAATTCACCCCATTAAGAACCTGATCTTCCTCCTTCGGGCTTTGTTGCAAGTAAAGGGAAATCTTCAACTCACGATTATCGGAAATATAGAAGATTTTGATTACTGGCGAGAATGCCTGCCGATCATCAGTCAATTGAGAGAGCGCATCTCGATATCAGTTATAGAAGCTGTGCCCCAATCTAAATTAAGAGAGATGTTTGCGACACATCACTTTTTGGCATTACCAACCAAGGGTGAGAACTTTGGCTATGCGATTCTCGAGTCCCTATCAGCCGGAACTCCTGTTATCATTAGTAACCAAACGCCATGGCAAGGTCTCGTGGAGAAGAAGGTTGGATGGGATGTAGACGTAGATACCCCAAATGCATATATCAATGCCCTTGCTGAGTCTGTTGATATGGATCAGGAAAAATATTCTTTGTGGTCGGAGTCGGCCTATGAATATTCAAAGTTCGCAATCGACCTGCCTGAACTTGTGAAACAGTACGCCCAGGTATTCAATTCGAGGAACCTGGCCAATCAACAAAAATC
>CAVXLU010000003.1:0-34455 GCA_963762655.1 uncultured Chitinophagaceae bacterium | reverse complement strand
CTCGAAGCGGAAGAACCCGTCGGGGTCGTAGTGGCGCTTGATCCGCAGCAGCTCGCTCGAACGCGTCGCCCCAGTACTGCTGCCGGTAGTCGGGCAGGTCGCGCACGGGGTAGTTCTGGTACATCTCGCCGTTCAGGTACGGCTCGACGACGCCGAAGAAGCCCGCCAGCCAACTCAGCGCGGTCTCCTCGTCGCAGTCCTCCCACGTCGGGTCCCAGAACGAGTCGACGAAGAAGTCGAATCGACCTCGCGGTGGATGAACGCCGAGTCCCCCGCGGGTGGCGCGCGCCGCCCCGCCGTAGGGCTCGAGGTACATGATGTTGTACGGGTTCGGCGTGGTGGCGAAGTACTGCACGAGCTTCGTCCAGCCTTCCACGCCGACCGGCGTCGCGACGTAGCCGCTGCGCTTGGCCTCCATCGTGGTCGGCAGGCCCGGGCCGGGCAGGACCGCCAGGCACGCGTCGTTGAGCAGGTTGTAGGTCCCCGACTGTCGGAGAACTGCGGCGAGCCGACGTCCAGCAGCGGCCGCAGCGCGCGCAGCCCGTCCGCGGGCGCGCCGGAGTACAGCCCGATCATCAGCAGGCACGGCGCGCCGTCGAGCGTCGCCATCACGACCAGGTAGCCGACGTCGGCGTTGTCGGCGCCGCGCATGTACCCGCGCTGGATCGCGTCGAGCGCGGCGGGCGCGTCCTCCACCGTCCAGCGCAGCTCGAACGACCACACCGACGGCAGCGAGACGAGCTGGAACGTCATCTCGAGCAGGACGCCGAACTGGTTGCCGGTCCCGCCGCGCACCGCCCACCAGAGGTCGCGCTCGACGTCTCGGACGCCTCCGACGACGCGCCCCGTCGGCCAGCATCATCGTCACCGCCCGCACGTGTCGGAGCCGATCCCGAACCGCCGCGACGTGAGCCCGTAGCCGCCGCCCTGCATGAAGCCGGCGACGCCGACGTCCGCGCACGTCCCGCCCGGGACGTGCAGCCCGTAGCCGTCGAGCACCGCGTTCAGGAGCCCGAAGTTCGCGCCCGCGCCGACCCGCGCGGTCTTGGCGACCGGATCGACCGCGATCCCGTCGAGCAGGCTGACGTCGATGATCATCCCGCTGCAGGTGGAGTAGTTCGCCAGGCTGTGGCGACCGGCGGCGGCACCGCCCACAAGGCCTTCGCGCGCGCCAGCTCCAGGCACAGCCGGACGTCCTCGACCACCTCGCAGAAGACGATGATCTGCGGGAACGCGGGCCAGCGCGGGGCCGCGTGCGGAGCGGCGGCCGCCGGGTAGTCCGGCATCCCGGGCAGCACGACCCAGCCGTGCAGCCGGCGGGCGAACGCCTCGACCTCGGCCTGGGTCATCCCGACAAAGATAGTCAGAAAGTCTTTTTAGGTTCTGTAACCCTCCTCTTCGATAGCAACAGCAACCCTAAGAACGTCAACAGTCCATTCACGATAATCAGTTCTTCGGCAAACACATAACCGCCAAACCAGCTTGCTGAATTTTTATCGATGAAAAAACAAAGAAGTGGCGCAAGAATACAAATCACCGGCGTCGCAGCATCAACCACCTGCCGCTTTTTGGCATACAACGAAAACGCATACAGCCCAATCAGCGGACCATAGGTAAACGTGGCCACTTTGAAAATCGCACTGACCACAGATGAGTCATTGATTGCATTAAAAACCAGGATCACGATAAGAATAAGCACGGAAAAACCAACATGCACCAAATGCCTGGTTGTTACGCTTGACTTACCGTCATCAACACCCGCTTTTCCATAACCTAAAAAATCAACACAAAAAGATGTAGTAAGCGCAGTGAGTGCAGAATCAGTGGTGGCAAAGGTTGCCGCCGTAAGCCCCAGCATAAATATAATCGCCGGCAGGCCTTTAAAATGATTCAAGGCGATTTCCGGAAACAAGTAATCGGTCCTTGGCTTATGTGTGAGATTATCAAGCGGGATAGCTATGCCGTTCTTTTGGGCATATATATACAGCAGCGCGCCGACGCTGAGAAAAAACAGGTTCACTACAACAAAAGTTCCTGTGAATGTGAACATGTTCTTTTGCGCGTCACGGATATTCTCGCAGCTGAGATTTTTCTGCATCAGATCCTGGTCAAGTCCAAACATCCCGATCGTAACGAATATTCCACCAAGCAACTGTTTAGTGATGTGAAATTTGCTGGTGATGAAATCGTCTGTAAAAAAAATCTTAGAGTACCCGCTGTCCCTGATGGTTGTAAAAGACGTAACGATGTTGAGATCGAGGCTGCGACAAATAAAATAAATAGAGAGAAATACGGAAGCAACGAGAAACACCGTCTGCAATGTATCTGTGATGATGATTGTTTTTAGTCCTCCTTTAAAAGTATAACTCCAGATCAGTGCCAGGCAAATCACGATCGTCAGCCAGAACGGAACGTGCATGTCGTCGAAAATAAAACGCTGTAATACGATGGCAACCAGGTAAAGCCTGAAAGATGATCCGATGGTTCTTGATAACAAGAAATATTGCCGCAGCAGTTTTATGACTTACGTTACCAAGCGTTCGCTCGAATCACTTCATAAATTGACGTCAGGCCCATCCGATAATATAATGGCAACAGAACTGTTGCCACGATCACGTAACCAATGGCATTACCCAGAACAAACTGGAAATATTTAAACTGTGCACCGCTTGCCGACCCCACTTCTCCCGGAACGGAAATAAAGGTAACCCCGCTTAGCGCTGTTCCAATCAGCCAAAAGCCACCAGGTACCATTTTGATTTGCGGTTGGCAATAAAAAAGGTAGCGTTATCCGACGAATTTTTGGAAGTGAAATATGATACGAGTATCAGCACCAGGAAATAACCTAACACAAACGAGAGCAAAACCGCCGATGACATAGAGTAAGTTTATTGACCGGGAAAATTTTCCAGTAGGATGAAGATAATTAATCTTTACACAGATACGCCGCGGCTAACCCGAAGCTGGATTTGCCTATCTTGCCATCATTAACGCTGAAACTTATACATGGGCAAGATCCAAAGTGTGGCAGTTTTTTGTGGCTCAAAAACTGGAAATAATGCATTGTTTGCGCAGCATGCCGCTGAGCTGGGCCGTCTTATTGCGATTCTGAATATTAAACTGGTATATGGCGGAGGCAAAAAAGGGCTGATGGGAATCATTGCCGACGCGGTGCTAAAAAATGAAGGCTCCGTCATGGGTATTATGCCCAAAGTACTCGTTGACTGGGAACAGCAACACGAGGGACTTACCGAACTGGCCATCGTTCCCGACATGCATAGCCGCAAAAAAATGATGTATGAATCGTGCGACGCAGCAATCGTTCTGGCGGGTGGCCTGGGTACACTCGACGAACTCTTTGAAATGCTCACCTGGAATCAACTAAAGATCCACGACAAAAAGATCTATTTCCTCAATTCCGGAGGATTCTATAATCACCTCATCAGTCATTTGAAACAGATGGAAAAAGAGGGCTTCTTATATGAAGACTGGCAGAGCCGGGTGAGTTTCTGTACTTCACCCGTGGAGATCTTCAACACGATCGAATAAGCGATTACCCCTGGATGTTAGAACCCGATATTGTATCCAAAATTGTAAATGGGTCTTCTGCCGTAAGGATTGCCCGGCTGGTTGAGTACATCGTACTGCACCATAATAACCAGTGCGCCGCGTCCCTGCGGAATTACTGCACCGCCACCCAGCAACATGGAAGGGACTAATTTCCCAGGCACTTTCTCTGCCGGTGTTACACCGTCATAATACTTGTATTTGCCCCAGGTGTAATTCAATTCAGGCTGAGCCTGTAACAGGATATATTTGATAGGATAAACTCTTCCAAATACATTCAACCCTGTGACTCCATAAGAGGTCTTGTATAATGGATTGGCATTAAAATCACGATACTTAACGGCAGAATAAATAAAGTTTACTCCCGCCCCGGCGGCGAAATAGATCGTTAAACCGATAGCCCACCTGCGGTGAAATATTTGCGAGTGTATAGTCTCCAAAACTGGCGCCGAGGTTACCACCAAAAAAGAGCTTTGATTTGTCAAAACCAGTTTTCTGCGGCTCTTCTTCTTCGATTTGTCTCTGCGCTGAAACCGAATGGATTGCGCCTGTCAGAACCAGGACCAATACAAATAATTTTTTCATAAATGAATATTGAAACAGACGGATTTAAAAAGTTGGACACCAGGACTGTCTCCGGCTTCTATCAAATTGTTTGAAGAATCCCTGCTTCACCAGAGAAAATTCAATAGCCCCACGGCCACCATTATACGCACTTAAAGACGACGTGGTTACATCATAAGTGAAAGACATCTTAAATGAATCCCATTGGAATCCAACCATCGGAACAGCGGCATCGCCGGGTCTAAAATATATTCCGCCAATTAATTGTGTTACCCCATCACCTGAAAGATTATACTGGATATTGCCACCGGCAACCATTTCAGATGCCTTTGCCTGGGTGGAATAATAGGCCATGGGGTTAAGAATTACGTTATCAGAGACTTTAAGACTGGCATTTAAAAAACCAATATATTTTGGTACGAGACGGTTATCAAATCCAACTTCAGCATCGAAAAAAGTTTCTTTCGGGCGATTGATGTGCTGAACGGAAATGCCCCCATTGATATACACTTTATCGGATGGAAAATAAGCATAGTTCATCCCGATCTGCATATCGAAGTAATTGATATTATTACTCGCGAAAGCTACACTGGACGGAATACCTGCATCAAAAAAGCCGGTCGTCTGATTAAACTGATCCGGAAACTTCAGGTTGGCAACATTAATTGATTTGTTTGCCCAGCCAACATTGAAACCAGCAGTCAGCAAACTGGCAATACCTATCTCCTGGTGATACGCAAGTGAACCGTAAAGTTTGGTGGAAGTAAGATTTCCTGCACCTGCTGCGTCGCGTAACAGAACACCACCGACACCCAGCCATCCGCTCTCAAATTTATTGCGCAACACCTGGGCATCGCCGTATATGCTCATTGTTTTATAAGGAACGGAAAGAACATTCACATACTGATTGCGGTAATTCGCGCCGATACGGTAATCTGCATCAGGAATAAATCCTGTATTCGCAGGATTTGTCGTTAGCGGAGAATTAAACCATTGGGAAAAGTGAAGATCCTGCGCCTGTGTTGACGACCTCATCAATAACATCGCAAATAAAACAGCAATCCCTGTGGATCTTATTTGAAAAACTTTTAATCTGCTTATCATGGTTGCCCCCTCTTTATACCACCTATCTGATTAATGTTATGTCACCTTTCCTGGTTGTCTTTGTACCATCCGTAAATTCAACCTCAAGGGTGTATCCGTAAACGTCCATTGGCTGAACAACACCTTTGTATTTACCGTCCCAGCCTATTTCAACATTGCCCGATTCGAAGATTTTTTGTCCCAGCCTGTTGTAGATTGAGAATTTCATTCTTCCGATCGCATAACCCCGCACATACACCTTGTTTGTTTTTGCAGAACCCAATGGAGTAAAAGCATTCGGAACATCAAGTCTTGGAACTACAATAGTCTCCACCGGAGCACATACAGTGTCTGCACAGCCTTCACGGGTTATCGCTACCAAACAAACGTTGAATGTCCCTGACGAATTATATTGATGGTCTATTGGAGATCTGCTTGCAGTCAATAGTGAATCTTCATCTCCAAATACCCATTTGAAATTGATTGCATTTGAAGACGCGTTGTTGCTGAAAGTGATCGGTGTATTTTCCACCGGTGTTGTCGGCAGGAAAGTGAAAGCAGATGTCGGCTTCGATTGAATTACAATGGAATGTTGTACTGAGTCTGTGATATTGCAGGTATTCGGATCCGTTACTTTCAATTTCACGATATAAGTGCCTGGTATTTGGTAAAAATGTTCCGGCTCGAAAGCGGCTGAGGTAGTACCGTCACCGAGATCCCACTCGAATGTTTGTCCTGCGAGTGAGGTGTTGGAGAACCTGGCATTCATCGGTGCGCACAGCGGGCCGGGAAGTGTAAATTCTGCCTTCACAAGTGGTGAGATCCTGAGCGTCTTTTCCAGGGAATCCGGCGCATTACAATAATTCGTATCCAGCAAAATCAGTCTCACCTTATATGTTCCCACGGCCAGGTACGTGTGGTTAACACTGCCGGTACCGGCTGTGATACGTGGAGTATTATCACCGAAATCCCAAATGAAATGCTGATCGTTAAATGGCTTGCCCGGAGGCGCAGTGGAAATATTCTCAAATCGGTATGTGAGAGCTTCGCAGGGAGGAAGCTTGATCGCGTTGAAATCAATATTTGCACGATCAGCTCTAACTTTTATATTGACATACGAGGTATCACGAATGTTACAGCTCGATGAATCGATGGCTATGAGTCTTACGAGATAGTCACCCACAAGGTTATAGACATGCACCGTAGTAAAGTCGGTTGTTTTTACATCGGGGGAACCATCGCCAAATTTCCATTCATAACTTTGTGCTGTTCTAACCGTATCACGGAAGGTTACCGTGAAAGGCACACAACCCGTTGAATCCATTACAGCACCAAGATATGCCCGTACGCCGGAAGCCACTCCGGAGAAATTGAATGCAATTTTTAATGCAGCCAGGTTACACTGTCCGCCGCCTGTTGCCGCCGCCTTACCTGAAGAGCAACACCAGGCACCGGGTGTTACCGGCCATTGTGGTTTACTACCTGTACCTCCACCGCAATTCGCACAAATCGCCTGGTAGATCACACCATTCTGATCAAACCGGCTTGTGCCTCCATCCACATGTTCTCCAAAACCACCGTTCTGGCCATAATAAGTTCCGTATAAAAGTTTGGAAGCATTTCGGGCAAGAACGATAAAATAAAAATCGGCGTTATCCGGCACTCTTTTCAAGGCATCCGATGTTACCGGCATGCCGTTGATGGGATCGATAGCATATCTGCCGATCACATCCTTCCCCCATCCGGAAACATAAATATTTTCGCATCTGTCAACAAGGAAGGCAACTGGTGACATATTAGGATTTGCAGATCCCGTCCCAAAAACTGTCGAAAATTCAAATCCGGACAAGTCCTTCTTTAGCTTGGAAATAAACTGTTTTGAGTTTGGGTTGACGAAGGCCGCATTGACAACGGGCCAGGCTCCCGAGGTGACTCCCATAATATATGGATAAGAATCCTTGTCGAACTGGATCCCAAATACAACATCCATTCCAGTCGTACCCATGTAGGTCACTTTCCTGATGGTACTCCCATCATTTGAAAAGACCGCCACATATCCATCACTTCTGCCACCTTTCGAACTAGCCTGGTAAACACCTGTTTTATCTCCCGGCAGATCTGTACTTTCCGTCGCCCCCGCCATGTAGATATCCTGTGTGGTTGGGTTAATGGATAACACGAAACCAGCATCATACAAAGCCCCGCCAAAATAGGTACTGAAAATAAGACTTGTACAAGTGGGATTGAATTTTAAAAGAACCGCATCCTGCGTACCGCCGGATCTCGGCTGGGCAGCACCGCTGGTCACATGAAAATTGAGCGACATGGTACAGGAGGCCACATATATATTATTGCCTCCGTCAAGGATCACCTCACTCCGTGCATCATCCCCATAGTTATTGAGCAGATGAGGGGTCGGATTGCTGGAACCTGGATTATGACTATCACCGGTATTGATCCCATCATCTTCAGCACCACCTATGCGGGCAGACCCGATGAGCGCGGAACCAGTTGAATTCAATTTGGTGACAACGATATCCCATTTACCTCCCTGTCCATAGGAATTACTGGCAGGAGAGATTGGGTAATTGCTGGAAGTTGTTCTGCCTGCGATCACGAGGTTTCCCTGTGAATCACAGAAAAGACTGTGAGGCTGATCTTTATTACTACCTCCAATGTAAGTCGCATACATGCGGCGCGCACCATCGCCACTGAATTTCATGATACCCATGTTCCAGAAACTGGCTTCATTATTTCCGGCGCCATACCGTGGTTTGAAAGGCACCCGGTGACACGGGAAAACCTGTTGCAAACACAACCCCGCCCGCGAAAAATGTTCCGTCAGGTCCGTAAGTCGCGGTATAGCCCCAGTTGTCTGCAGTACTTCCCGAAAACGAGGCGAAGATCAGCGTCGGATCAATAACCATTGGATAACTGGAAGAAAAATCACCCAGCGAAAATCTAACCTGGTTGCCTTTCACAACATATCGGCAGTCGATCACTTTTCTCTCTGTTCCGACATATTGGTAGGTATAAGGAGACAGTTCTTTTACTTCTCCTACCGAAGTCGTAAGTATCAGCTGATTTTTTTTAACGGCAAGTTTTGTAAGACCATCGAACTGCATCAGGATTTTTGAAGGATCGGCACCCGGGTTTACAATGAACTCATATTTAAGGCTTCCGCTTTCACTATAATATCTCACATCAATTCCAGGGTAAACATTTTTGTATGTAATGGCCTGGTAAAGCCTGACATTGCCTGCCCATTTGGTGGGATCATTTCCGAGGAAATAATTATTGTATGTATCCTGCTCTTTATCAGCAACCAGTTCAGGTGAGGGATTCGCGTTCAGAAAATTCATCTCGTAAGCGTGTGATCTTACAACACCCGGAAGCGCAGCTCCACTGGCGGGGTCATTTCGGATCAGTTTTCTTTTCGAAAACAGGCGTGTTTTCTTTTGGAGCTTCTTTGCCATGCACTTCCTGCGCTATGGCTGCCAGATCCGCAGGGTTATGCTGAACTACGGAAAAGCCTGTCTTGCGAAGAAAGAAAGCACCGTTGCTGAGATCACCCTTAAAAAGCACGGGCTTCTCCCACTGACCTTTGTTTTCAACGAATTCAAGAGCATTCGTTTGAGCTAAAAGTTGAAAGACGGGAAGCAGGCAAGTAAGAACTACTATAGAAAATTTCTTCATGAAAGTCTTCATACAATTTACAGAATTAATCTCATTCACCCGCAGTATGTATTATTTACGAGATCTTGCTCCAGGCCGTTTTACCTTTCTGGCTTTGCAGAAACTGTTTCAGGCAGGTATTGGGGGCCGCACTTAATTCAGGGTCCTCCAAAAGCAAACGCGAAGCCATTTCCTTTGCGATTTCCAATAACAATTTATCGTCTGTTAAGCTGGCTATTTTAAAATTAAGTAACCCACTTTGCCTTGTGCCTTCAATGTCTCCGGGACCCCGAAGCTCCAGGTCTTTTTCAGCAATTTTGAATCCATCATTGGTTGAACAGAGAATCTTTAACCGTTCTTTTGCTTCGTTTGTTAACCTGGGCCCTGTTAATAATATACAAAAGCTCTTGTCACTTCCCCTTCCGACTCGTCCCCTCAACTGGTGAAGTTGTGACAGGCCAAATTTTTCCGCGCTCTCGATGACCATTACCGTGCGTTCGGAACATTCACGCCTACTTCGATCACCGTTGTCGAGACCATGATCTGTGTGTCGTGTTCAACAAAACGTTGCATATTGGTCTCCTTCTGATCAGGTTTCTGTTTTCCGTGGACCATGCTGATCCAGTAGGCCGGTTCGGGGAAATAGGCTTTTACATTTTCATATCCGCGTCATCAGATTTTCATAATCCATCTTTTCCGATTCCTCGATCAGTGGAAAAATAATGTAAGACTGCCGTCCTTTTTTGATCTCCTCTTTAATGAAATCCATTACCTGAGGACGGGCATCTTCCAGACGGTGAACGGTGTTGATGGGTATTCTGCCGGGTGGAAGCTCATCGATCACGCTGTAATCCAGGTCGCCATAGGCAGTCATGGCAAGTGTTCTCGGAATAGGGGTAGCAGTCATAACGAGCACATGCGGCGGCAGGGTTGCCTTCTTCCACAGTTTGGCCCGTTGGGCCACGCCAAAACGATGCTGTTCATCTATCACTGCAAAGCCGAGATTGGCAAACTGAACTGTTTCTTCGATCAGGGCATGCGTTCCGATGAGCAGATTCAGGGATCCGTCGGCGGCTTTCTCCAGCACATCTTTCCTTGCCGCAGATTTGCTGGAGCCTGTGAGCAGCTTAACCTGGACCGGCAACTCAGCAAGCAGTTTGGAAATCGTTTCAAAATGTTGCCGGGCAAGAATTTCGGTGGGAGCCATGATGCAGGCCTGGAAGCCATTATCCATTGCCAGCAACACCGAAAGAAGGGCGACGATGGTTTTACCACTTCCTACATCGCCCTGCAAGAGTCGGTTCATTTGCCTGCCCTGTGCGGTATCTTTACGAATTTCTTTCAATACCCTTTTCTGCGCCCCGGTGAGCTCGAAAGGCAAATGATCACGGTAAAAAATATTGAACAGTTCTCCAACCGATCTGAAGACCGGTCCCCTTGAAACTGTATGACGGCGGATCCTGATGAGTCCCAGCCTCAGCTGCGCCAGGAAAAGCTCTTCGAATTTTAGTCTCTTCACTGCATCCTGGTACTCTGCCGGGGACCCGGGAAAGTGCACCCGCGAAACGCTTTCAAACCTGGATACCAGCTGAAGTTCTGAAATGATCTGTTCGGGAAGGTTTTCGACGAGATCGCCTGGTTTTATTAACTCAAACAGGGCAAGCGTAAGCTTTCCGATCTGTCTGCCGCCCAGCGAACGAGCTTTTAATTTCTCTGTGCTCGGATAAATAGGTTCAAGAAAATTTTTGCCGTCTTTCTTATTCGGTGTAAGTAATTCGATCTCGGGATGGGTGATCTGCGGAGATCCATTAAAGAAACCCGCCTTGCCGAACACCAAATAATCTTTGCCTACCTCTAGAGATTTTTCCACCCAGCTAGCGCCCTGGAACCACACCAGTTCAAGATTTCCGCTGCTATCCCTTAGCTCGCCAACCAGTCTTTTTTTAAATCGTTCACCATGAACTTCGAGAGATTGCAATCTGCCGGCAACCTGTATGTACTCTGTGTTGTAGTTGATATCAGAAATCCTGTTAACCTGGGTCTTGTCAATGTGCCGGAAAGGATACAATTCGAGCAGATCGCCAAATGTAAAAACACCGAGTTCCTTTTTTAAAAGTTCTCCACGGATGGGGCCCACCCCTTTCAGGTATTCAATAGGGCTGGCTAATATATTCGAAAATTGAGAGATAGATGCGGGATTGAATTTTAAACAATAACTTTCTCTGCAGTGGAATATAACAAAGATAGAAAGAAGAAGATCGATGGTTGGATGCTTTCATCTTAATCTTATACGATAGTTTTAATCTTATTTCCTTCTATGCGCCGATTTAGGGTTCCTGAGAATATTATCATACATGATAAACCCGCGGAGAAACTATTTGACTCGATCGGTTCCATCAGGCAGCAAATCCTGGCCCTGAACCGCGGACTACCAGACGCTACGGTGATCATACCTGCCTATAATGAAGAAAAAAATATTCTTCGAACCCTGTCGTCATTGTCTGAAAGCTCCACTACCAGGAGTATTCAGATCATCGTGGTGAACAATAACTCTTCTGATGCAACGGCATCAATTGCCACAGCGGCCGGGGTAACCTGTATCGACGAGCCTGAGCAGGGTATAACGGCGGCGCGTAACCGTGGATTACAAAATGCGAAAGGCAAGTTTATTCTGAACGCCGATGCAGACACCATATATCCACCCGACTGGATCGACCTGATGCTGGAACCACTATCCGATGAACAAATCGCGATGGTGTATGGTGATCATTATTTTCTTCCGTTTACAGGCGATTCAAGAACAGCCTATTTTTTGTACGAACAATTTGGTGACGTTAAAAAATTTTTCAACAGGAAGTTTCGGGAAGAAGCCGTAAATGTTTATGGTTTTAATTCTGCTTTCCGGCTCCAGGAGGGGATCGGAGTGGAAGGTTTTGTCCATCCGCCGGGAACCAATGAAGATGGATGGCTTGCTGTAAAACTCCGGGACCATTACAAGAAAAAACTATTTCACCAGGGCACTCTGGCAGCCATGGTCTGGACCAGCAATCGCAGACTGGAAGCAGATGGCGGGGTGCTAAGAGCGGCGGTGAAAAGAATACAGAGGTGACCGGGCAGCCGGAACTTTTCTTTCGGACATATTTGCTCACTTCAATTTGGGACCTGCATTTCCATCACCAGAAACTGGCGGGTGGTGGCTGGGCTCGCCCGCCTTCGCTTCGGAATGGTCAGCCTTTCTCATTTAAAAGTTACCCTTTAATGAACCATGGTTAAGGCAAACCTGGTCACACAAAGCTAAAAGGGCAGTCCGCACCCTCATTTTTTCCGCACATACACTTCCACCCATGCCTGTAGCGAAGGCTTACGGGGAGCGGTAAAAACATCGATCTTCTGGTAATATTTTTCCAGGCAATCTCTCACTTCGAATGGATAAAAATTATTGAGATACGGAATATATTCAAACAGCACCAGGTCGTAATAATTGTCTTTTATCCTGCCGCAAAACATATCTGTCTGTTTCTGAAACATGCCCACGCCCTGGTGATACCAGAGTGGATAATAGGAACCTTTTTCAAGAGCAAAAGGCATCTCGTGTGCAAGAGGCGTCAGCTCAGTCATGTTCAAAACACGTAAATCCTTGCTACCGCTTTTGACGATGTCCATGTTCATGATCCGGTTGATCCCGTCAACGGTCGGCCCTGGAAGAAGAATTTTATTAAAGGCCTTCATCGGGATGGTGCGCCATTCACTCATCGGCACGTCGGATGTATCAGGCTTGGAGACCAGGTAGGTGTTTTTATTGACGACATTTTTTCCTGCCAATTGTTGCGTGGGGGTAGGCACCAGGTATTTGCCGATGAATTTCCAGTAGATACTGCTCCACCACAACATGAGTCCGGCCAGGCAAATCAGCAGGGTTGGGAAAGATTCAAAGTTAAGGGGTAGAAATTCTGACAGTAACACCAGAATCAGTGCTATCGCAAAACTGTGAAAGAAGATGTTATTGTCGGCCGGGATGTAGCTGGTCACCTGGAAAATTGCTGCTTCAACCAGTATCCCGAGGGTCAGCAGGATGAACAACATCCTCCGGCGGTCGTAAAACAGCTCTTTCCATTTTTTGGTGCGTGCAAAAACAAGGAACACAATCAGGAACAGATAAAATTTAATCCATTGGGAGCTGTTGAAGAATTCATCAGTAAAATCTGACAGCGAAAATCTTGACGTGTGGGGCGGCTGGCCGTAATTGAACCAGTAACCGATACCATACTGTTTAAAAGGCAGAACCAGCAAGGCAGCAGTAACTGCTATACCCGCCATGAATATCAGCGGCTGCAGCCACTTTTTTTCGACCAAAGCATTGTAAATAATCAGGAAAAAACAAACGAGGAAACCCATTGCGCCGGCATCCTGCTTGGTGAAAAACGATAATGCGACAAAAACGCCAGACAGTATCAGCCACAAATATCCTTTGCCCGCCTTTGAACTTTGTGTAAATCGGGTGAGGAAAGCAAGTGCGATCAATTCGTATACAATGACCGTATGATTATACCAGGGCCAGTAGTTGAGAAAGGAATAGGAGACACAAAAAAGCAACACGCTCAGGAGCCTTATTCCCGGCCGAACCTCAAGATTTTTTAGAATGGATCGAAATGCAAGTCCGGAAAGAATATTGATAAAAACCTGTGCCTTTACAAGGGAAAGCATGTAGGGTCCGAAGATTTTAAAAAACATTGCCGGGATCACCCAGTACATGAAACCCATGGGAAGTCCGAAATCTCTGTAGGGAACCTGGCCTTCGTATAGCCGGTAAGCACCCTCATAAGACAGGAAAATATTGAGACGGTAAGGGAAAGACCCACCTACAAGGGGAAATAGCGCCAGTCCGGTAATCAGAATAACCTCCGCGGCAGCCAGCCATTTTTTCATTGAATAGTATTTGGATCAGGCAATGATTTGATATTTTACACGTTTTAGGCGCACGGATTCTTAATAAACCTTTAAATATCAGCAAACTGGGGCCAGTCATTCCTGAAAAAAATAAAATTAGCCAATCCCGTGTGAATCTGCAAAGATTGCAGAAATTGGTTTTAAGCAGTATCTTGTCGCCCCGCAACCAACCTTGTAAATGAAACATTACATTAAATTGGTACGGCCAAAAGATTGGGCGAAAAATGCATTTTTATTCATTCCACTTTTTTTTGCCGGTCAATTATTTAACTTCTCACGGATTGAACACCTGATCGCTGGCTTTTTTGCCTTTAGTTTTGTCGCCAGCACAGTTTATATCCTCAACGATTACCGCGATATGGAAGATGACCGGAAGCATCCGGTCAAAAGCAAGCGACCACTGGCTGCCGGACTGGTAAAACCGGGAGCAGCAATCGTGATTGCAGTTATCCTGTTTATCAGCGGGTTTATTCTTGCCTACGTGGCTGATTCCAGTTACCGTTTCATCGCTGTCCTGGGCGGTTATTTTACCATCAACCTGATGTACTCTTTCGGACTGAAAAATATCTCCGTCCTCGATATTCTGATCATTGCGGCCGGATTTGTCCTGAGAATAAAGGGTGGAGGATATATCGCGCAGGTGGAGGTGTCTCCCTGGCTTACACTGATGGTTTTACTGCTATCCCTGTTTATGGCCATTGGAAAACGTCGTGACGATATTATGTTGAAATTGTCAACGGGTACCGATATGCGCAAATCAATCAAAGGTTATAACATGGAATTTCTTAATACCATGCTTGGCTTGTTTAGCGCCATCATTATCGTCACCTATATCATGTACACATTGAGTCCGAAAACTTTTGAAAGCCTGCAGAACTACCATCTGTACTACACGGCGATCTTTGTTATTGCAGGACTGATGCGTTATTTACAAATTATCCTGGTTCAGAACGAAGCCGGATCACCAACAGATATTCTGTATAAAGACAGGTTCATCCAGGTCACTATTATCGGGTGGGTGGCCAGCTTCTATGTTATTTTATATGTTGGAAATTAAATTCTTCGCTGGTTTATGAAGAAACAAATTGCAAACTGGGGCAATTACCCTGTTATGGAATCTGACGAGAAAACTTTCTCGTTCGATGACCAGTTGCTGAAACTGGTAAAGGAAGAGAAACATTATATCCCTCGCGGAAATGGTCGCTGCTATGGCGATGGCTCGCTTGCAGACAAAACGATATCTACCCTCAAATACGATAAAGTACTTTCTTTCGACACCGAAAAAGGAATCTTTGAATGTGAAAGCGGCATCACGCTGGACAAAGTGCTGGAGATCATCGTTCCAAAAGGCTGGTTTTTACCCGTTACTCCAGGAACCAAATTCATAACCATTGGCGGTGCTGTAGCCAGCGATGTTCACGGCAAAAATCACCACCTGGATGGGGCATTCTCGGCGCACATCCTGGATATGGATGTGGTGATAAGCAACGGCGACGTGCTTACCTGCTCAACATCGGAAAATGTTGATCTGTTCCGAGCCACCTGTGGCGGGATGGGACTAACAGGTGTGATCAGCAGGGTGAAATTCGATTTGAAAAAAATCAGCACCGCATACATCAAGCAGAAACAGATAAAGGCTTCCAATCTTGAAGAGATTATCAGTCTGTTTGAAGAATATAAAGATTACACCTATTCCGTTGCCTGGATCGACTGCCTGAAAAAAGGCGAGCATTTCGGAAGAAGCATCCTGATATTGGGTGAGCATGCGACAGAGGAAGAATTAAATGACAAACAGAAAAATCAGCCGTTGCCAAAACCGGCAAACAAACAGCTGCCATTCCCTTTCAATCTTCCTTCCTGGGTGCTGAATCCTTTTACCGTAAAAGCATTCAACTTTTTGTATTATGGAAAGAATTTCAAAAAGGTCATCGACAATGTGGTCCCTTATGAACCTTTCTTTTATCCGCTTGATGCCATTGCCAACTGGAACCGTGGCTATGGAAAGAAGGGTTTCGTGCAGTACCAGTTCGTTTTGCCACTTGACGCAAAACAGGGCCTGATCGATATCCTGCACAGCATCAGCGATGCAGGACTTGGTTCGTTCCTGGCTGTGCTTAAAGTCTTTGGCAAACAGGAAAGCCTGATCTCCTTCCCGATGGAAGGTTATACGCTGGCACTTGATTTCCCCGTGCGGGATGGCTTGTTTGAGTTCCTCGACACTCTCGACAAAATTGTATTGCAATACGGTGGAAGGCTTTATATGTCAAAGGACGCCCGGATGAAACCGGAGATCCTTGAAGCAGGCTACCCAGACCTCGACACTTTCAGATCCATCATCAAAAGATACGATCCGGAAGGAAAAATCGTTTCCGTTCAATCGGAAAGGTTGCTTTTAACCTCTAATTAAATCTTATGGCAACCGTATTAATACTCGGCGCAACATCCGATATGGCGATGGCAATTGCTAACAAATTTGCCTCTGAAAAATATGAGATCCAGCTTGCTTCGCGTAACGTAAGCCAATTGAATCCGCTTGTTTCAGATCTTTCCATCAGGCATAATGTAAAATGCACGCTGCATCCATTCGATGCTCTTGACCTCAAAAGTCATGAAGGCTTTTTTCAATCGTTGAGTCCAAAACCAGATGTAACCATTTGTGTGTTTGGCTATCTTGGTGAGAATGAAAAAGCTATGACCGAAGAAGAAGAAACCAACAGAATTATTGCTACCAATTATACCGGCGCTGTTTCCATTTTGAATGTTGCCGCACGTTATTACAGGTCCATGAAACAGGGTGCTATCGTGGGTATCAGTTCAGTTGCGGGGCTTCGGGGTCGCCAGAGCAACTACATGTATGGCAGCGCCAAAGCGGGTTTCAGCGCTTACCTGTCCGGCTTAAGGAACAGGCTTTTTAAAGAAAATGTTCATGTGGTTACTGTGTTGCCGGGCTTCGTTGCCACGCGCATGACCGAAGACCTTAACCTGCCGAAGATCCTTACCGCACAGCCTGCTGAAGTTGGCGATGCAGTTTATGCTGCGGTGGTGAATAAGAAAAACATTATTTACGTACGCTGGTTCTGGCGTTACATTATGCTTATCATCAGGAATATACCGGAACCTGTCTTCAAAAAACTCAAACTTTGAGCAGGCGCATCGCATTTTTTGACTTCGACGGAACTGTTACTACGAGCGATACCTTCCTGGAGTTTATTAAATTCTACAGGTCGGACTGGCGGTTTTACCTGGGGTTCCTGTTGTACAGCCCTTACCTTTTTGCTTTTAAATTCAAACTGATTCCCAACTACACTGCCAAGCAGAAGATCCTTAGGCATTTTTTCAGGGGCGAAAAAATCGCCGATTTTAAGGATTACTGCGATCGGTTTGCTGAGGAAATTTTACCATCTTTGATGAGGCCGAAAGCCCTGGCCGAAATTGCCCGGCTCAAGCAAGCAGACTTCAGGATTGTCATCGTGTCTGCATCTGCGGAAAACTGGATATTGAACTGGGCTTCCCAATATCAGCTTGAATTACTGGGAACGAAGCTGGAAGTTGCCGATGGAAAGATTACCGGTAAGATCGAGGGCAGGAACTGTTACGGAGAAGAAAAGGTTTGTCGGATCAAGGAAGATATAAATCTTGATGACTATAGCGAGATCTACGCCTACGGTGACTCTTCAGGCGACAAGCAAATGCTTGCCATTGCTACGCATGGGTTTTACAAACCGTTCAGGTAACCCAGTATCCCCTCCCGCGAGGGCTAGGGTGGGGAACTTCGCATACACATAGATTTTGCTGTTTTTAGACATACCCTGCAAGGAAGGATAATGCCGGCGAAGGCTACGCGCTTTGCAGAATCTTCATCAAAACCTTCTCTTCAGTCGTGATCCCCGTCTTATCATCATCTACTTCAATATTATCTAATTCATTCAGATATTTCTTCAGACTCTGATTTTCGTACAAGGTAATGATGATCGGATGCACGTAATACTTTCTGCACACGGTTCTCGTATTTCCCAATAATTTGGAGACGGCGTCCAGCGCTGCCACGATCTTCTTCTTTGACTCCGTCTGCGTTTTGCTGAATCCCAACTCACGAAATGCAAGCAGCGCCTGCACAGTACCAGACCAGGTACGAAAATCCTTTGCAGTGAAATCACTGCCACCGATCTTTTTTATGTAATCATTCACCATACCTGAATCAATGGAATGATGCTGTCCCTCGGGGGTTTGAAACTGGAATAATTCCTTCCCCGGGATGTCCCGGCATTTTTTCACAATACCCGCCAGGCGTTTGCTGGTGATACTAATGTCATGGCTCACACCCTTCTTGCCTTTGAAAGCAAAACTGATCTTGTTGCCATTAACATGCACATGTTTATCCTTGAGCGTAGTAAGCCCGAAAGAGCCGTAAAGTTTCTCGTAGAATCCATTGCCGATGCGGATATTGGTTCGCTCCATCAGACTTACCACGGTAGCCAGGACTTTTTCAACCGGAAGTCCTGGCAGAGAAATATCTTTTTCGAGTTGAAGCCGCATGGCAGGAAGAACTTTACCAAATTCCATCAGTCGAAAAAATTTGGTCTGATTTCTCAGCGTGTTCCAGAGTGGATGGTAACGATACTGTTTTCTATTCTTAATGTCGATTCCCGTCGCCTGCAAGTGACCGTTATTGAGTTTACATATCCACACTTCGTCCCATGCCGGAGGTATAACCAGACTCTTTATCCGATAAGAATTTCTTTATCAGTGACTGGTTTTTCATCAGCCAGGTAAACGAAATTCTTGCCCTTTTTTACTCTCAGGATACCTGGCTGGGTGTTATTAACATAAACCAGGTTTACCGCTTGCGCAGTTTTAACTGGATCTTTAACGATGTTCCTGATCTTTGCTTTGGAAAGACTGACGTACCTCCTTTACGACAGCAGCCATTGTTTTGTTTTTAACCGTTAATGATTTCACCACCGTTTGGATGAAGCACCTGGCCTGTAATATAACTTGAATCAGTGTTGCACGCGAGGTATAAATAACATGGGGCAACTTCTACAGGCTCTCCTGCGCGCTTCATGGGGACGTCGCTGCCAAATTTCGCAGTTTTTTCTCATCAAATGTAGCTGGGATCAGGGGTGTCCATATGGGTCCGGGGGCTACCGCATTTACCCGTATTCCTTTCTCTACGAGGTTGAGTGGCGAGGCTGCGGGTGAATGCGAGTATCGCACCCTTTGTGCTCGAATAATCGAGCAAGGCTAGCGCTGCCACGGTAAGCAGTAACCGAACTTGTATTAATGATGTGGCTCCCTTTTCAAATGCGGCAAGGCTGCCTTGGTAGTCCAGAACATCGAAAATATATTCGTTGCGAAAGTCTTTGTCAACTGTTCTGTGGTGATATCTTCGAGATTTTTTTGTCGAAATTGTACCGCAGCATTGTTTACAAGGATGTCCAGCCGGCCATATTTTTTTACTGTATTTGCCACAGCCTTATTACAGAATTTTTCATGTTGAAATATCGCCTCTCAGCAAGAGACATTTGCCACCATATTGTTCTACTGCTTTCTGAGTTGTTTTGGCGTCTTCGTCTTCACTCAGGTAAATGATTGCAACATTGGCTCCTTCCTTTGCAAAAAGCACGGCAACCGCGCGGCCTATGCCGCTATCCCCTCCACTGATTAGTGCGATCTTGCTTTTCAACTTGCCGGAGCCCTTTATTCCGGATTGTCAAAGACCGGCTGTGGCTTCATTTTCTTTTCTGACCCAGGTAATTCCTGTTTTTGCGGCTCCCTGATCTTTTCTGTTGTACCCTTTTTCGGCATATAGCGTTTTACATATGCAATGAAACTATTATGCCGATCAGGCAACCCCACAATGCGAAAAGCCATTGCGAACAATGGCTTTTCAAGAATTGAAAAAAAATACTAATCGAGTATTGACTGTACGTCGCGGTCTTCTTTAACTACGTCTTTAATAAAGCATCATATTTCCCTTCATCATCGTGGTTGCTGTAAGCGCCGTACGCATCCATGCTGTATCCGATAAGGCCGTCTGATGCTTCTATGAAATAAATAATGCTTGAATCATCAGGATTTGAATCTCCTTCGAAACGAAATGTTTTGATGATTTTAAGATCTTCCGGAGTGTAGAATTTTCCCTTGCCCGCTGTAAAGCCTTCAGGAGTCATTATAAACTCGTTATCCTGCCTTTTCAACCGCAATTTTTCGAGTACCATGCTCGAAGTGGTCATTTCATTTGGCTTTTCCATATAGGTTGTTTTTTTTGTTGTTTAGAAGGGGTGTTCAAAATGCATACCGGAAGACTAAATTACAAGGTCGGCTATAAGAAATAACTATACGCTATGAAGGGCCAATACCTTGAAACATAATCCTCCAGCGTAGAAGCCTTTACCAGCTCCTACAATTCATGCCCCTTCAATTTATTGTAAAGGGTCTTTCGATCTATCTTTAAAATTTCTGCTGCTTTTGTTTTGTTGAAATTTACCTGCTTAAGACGTTCATGATCGTTTCATATTCGGCGAGTGACGCAGCATTCCGCAGATCTGAATCTTTATTGATAGTCACAGGCATGGGATGAACCGCTTCTGGAGTCAAGGCATTTTGACTAAGCGCTGCCGAGTTAGTGATTTCCCATGGTAGCGTCTTGCTCATTATCTGCCTGGTAGTTGTCAACAGGGCGGCTCTCCGGATCACGTTCCTGAACTCACGAAGATTTCCGGGCCATGGATAATCCATAAACAATCTTGATCACTTCAGGATCATATCCTTCTATATCCTTATTCAGTTCTCCACCGCCTTCTGCAAGGAAGAAATTCAGCGAACAAGCGGAATATCTTCTTTTCGATTTCTCAGCGGTGGGATGATGATGGAAAATTCATTAAACCTGTGATAAAGATCTTCCCTGAATTTTCCTTTTCGGTAAGCTTCCTGCAGATTTTCATTTGATGCAACGATGACCCTTATATCACAGGCTCATTTCCTTGCTACCACCTACTCTTCTAAATTTTCTTTCCTGTATCAACACGTAGCAATGCTGCCTGTATTTCGTAAGAAAGGTTGGTGACCTCGTCAAGGAATAAGGTACCGCCGTTTGCCATTTCAAAATGGCCTTCCTTATCGTTTAATGCACCGGTAAAGGCGCCTTTCACATGACCAAACAGTTCACTCCCCGCCAGTTCTTTTGAAATGTTCCGCAATCCATTGCGATGAAAGGCTTTATCTCTCCTGTCGCTCTGACTGGTGAATCGTTTTTGCGACTACTTCTTTACCTGTTCCGCTTTCACCATACAAAATGATGCTGTAATTTGTAGGGGCGACCAGTTCAATTTGTTTATAAAATCTTTTGTCTCCGGAGCTTGCCCAACAAGAAATTCACTGTCAGAATTGAGCGATGAAACAGCAGGACCTTTCTTACGTAACAACTGTAGCCGAAGTAGTGCCGACCGGCAAAGACACAGGCGGTCATCCGTTTGCTTCCCTCGAAGCGGAGGCCTTCAGCGCCTTGCCGATCACGTTCAGCACTTCATCGGGGATCAGTGGCTTGGTAATATAATCAAACGCGCCCAAGCTTAATCACATCAACGGCAGTTTTAATATCAGAATAACCGGTAATAATAATAACAATAGTATGCGGACTCATCGATTTGATCTCCTGCAAAACATCCTTTCCATCTTTGTCTCCGAGGCGGAAATCACAAAGAACGATATCAAATTGTTGTTCCTGAAACCTTGCCATCCCCTTATGACCCGTATGTGCAGCCTCTGTTTCGAAGCCATTTCTTTGCAAAAAACGGCTTAAAAGTGAGCACATATCCATGTCATCGTCAATAATCAATATCCGCTTCATTCTAGGTTTATTTGTGTTATGGGTGCAAATTTACTGAAACTTAATTCGCCCGGGGTTCGGTTTCTTCCTTTCCATTAACTTCGTGGAGCGCCTGGTGAGGTTGCTCTTCTTCATTCACTTTTACAAATACTGCATAGTCGTTAGGCAGGATTTTGCCACCGTATTTAATTGCATAAACCTTGGTGAATTCTGCGCCGAAGTAAAGTATTACAGCAGTGTAATATACCCAAACTAAAAGAATTACGATCGAGCCAGCGGTGCCATAAACACTACCCAGGTTACTTTTCTGTACATAAAGGGTTATAGCAAACTTGCCGATAATGAAGAGTATGGCAGTGAGTAAAGCTCCCCGGATAACATCCTTCCATTTAATCCTGGCGTCGGGTAACACCTTGAAAATGACCGCGAACATTCCGGTGATCACGATGAAAATCATGATGTAATTTAATATTTCTACAAATATCGTGTCGTCACCAGGCAGGAATCTGCCTATCGATTCGCTCAATATATCAACAATAGTGTTTAACATCAGGGTAACCATGGCCACGAAGCCAAGACTGATGATTAGAGAAAAAGAGATCAGCCTGTTGAGCACAATTTTTAATAAGCCTGATTTTGGCTTACTTTTCAAACCCCAGATAGTATTGATAGAATCCTGGATTTCTCCGAAAACCCCTGTGGCTCCAAAGATCAGTGCCACAATACTTATCGCGCTCGCAATGAAAGTCTTGCCGGAAGTATGTGTATTCCCGATAATCTCCTGGATCTGAGCCGCCGCTTCTGACCCAACAAGTCCATTGATCTGCCCATAAATTTGTCCCTGCGCAGCTTCTTTTCCAAATATCATCCCTGCCACAGATACCATAATAATCAAAATTGGGGCAATGGAAAATATGGTATAATAAGAAAGGGAAGCACTAAACTTCATGACCTTGTCGTCACTAAAGTTGGAAAACACTTCCTTCATAAAACCAAATACTGTTTTTACTCTTGAACCAAAACTTTTCTTCTCTGCCATTTTAGTGTATTTTCTTTACTAGAAAGCCACCTGTTAACTGGTGGCGACGGGATTAGTTTATAAAGATAACCCTGGTTGTACGCGTCGAACTTTCGATAAAGATGAATGATTTTGTAAAGACTTCTCTTATCAATTTTATAAAAAACCCTGCCAGAAGGCGGCTAATTTCCGCTTCAACAGAAGATACCGGATGAACTAAAGATTTTGCAATGAGCGTGTTGACGTCACTGCGATTCGTTGGCAGGGCTTTTGAATTCATCAACATACATTATGGAATTTTCCTACGCGAAAAACGCACAGCTCAACGTAAAAGAAAGAAATCAGATCATGAAAGTGTTGATCATCGATGATGAATTGGATGTCTGTTATCTTCTAAGCGGGATCCTAAACAGGAAAAAATTAAATACGTCCTATGTGAACACACTTGGTGATGCGGAAGTGGCTATGCGTAACGACGTTCCTGACCTTATTTTTCTCGACAATCATCTGCCTGATGGTTATGGCCTGGATTTTATAAGCTTTATCAAGAATAAGCTACCTCATACCAAGATCATCATGATCACCGCGCATGACAGCGCAGAAGAAAGAAACAGGGCGTATAGGGAAGGCGTCGATTTGTTTTTAAGCAAACCTTTCTCCCGAGGACTTATTTATGAAACACTGGAGAATTTAGCTAAGCCAAACAACGATTAATCGTTGTGATCGTGGAAATTAATCCACATATTATATTTTTAAACATTTATTATACACCTTAAAATTAACATTCATGGGAAATTTGCTGTACATTATCGCTGTCATTCTGGTCATCGCCTGGGCTGTATCATTCTTTGGGTATCATGCCGGGGGCAATCTCATTCATATTTTGCTGGTAATCGCAATCATCGCAGTCTTGCTTCGTGTGATCAGGGGAGGAAGCGTATAATAATTCACCCAATTAAACACTTTGTTATGGAAACCTGGAAGTTGAAACTAAATGGGGCCTGGAACGATGTAAAGGGAAAGGCAAAACAGGCCTATGGCGATTTAACTGACGACGATCTGAAATACGAAGAAGGTCAGGATGATGAACTGTTAGGAAAAATTCAGAAAAGGTTGGGAAAGACAAAAGAGGAAGTAAAAGCCTGGATCGAAAGTCTTTAACGAGATTTAGTGAATAAAAAAACTGCCGTAAATAACGGCAGTTTTTTTTTATGCTGGTAACCAGGAATAATATGAATCAACTTATTTTTTCCCGCCCAGTTTGGCAATGATGAAAATTACCAGGGCTATAATCCCCGCCACTAACAAGACTCCTGTCCAAATCCCGGCTTTAAAAATTCCCCCGATGGCTTCACAGCCTGACAGGAATGAGCCGAGCGTAAAAAGCAAAATTGCCAGTGGCAGATATGCGCCTTGTGTTTTCATTGTAGTTGATTTAATGTTTATAGGTGTACATCTAGTAAGAAGTATGCCAGCCGCGACTTTTAAAAAACGCTTACTGCACACTGTTATATCCTCCGGATTAGTTCTACCTTTCTCAAACTGGGGAAAAAATTGGTCAGGACGGATTAGTTGCAGTGAAACGGTTTTAAAAATTGATTTCGAAGGCCAGAATGCATTTAGTAAAACGAATTATTAACCTTTCTTTGCCCCTGAACACAAATTTTAAAAATCTTCCATGTTTGGCAAGGTAATTTATATACTACCGATGAAATACATTTTCAACTATAAATCATACACATCATGAGTAATTCAAAAATTCTTATCGGCTTCCTGGCAGGTGCTGCAGTAGGTTCAGTTCTTGGTATTCTTTTCGCCCCTGAGGCCGGAACAGAAACGCGCAAAAAAATTGCAGAAACAGGTTCTGATGTAACAGATTCCCTGAAATCAAAATTTAATGATTTCGTAGATGGTATCCGTGATAGCTATCAGGGTGTTAAAGATGATGCTGAAGACCTTGCAGAAGATGGCAAATCCAAGCTGAATACATTTAAGAATGAAGCCAGTTTCTAATACTTCATATTAGTCAGGGCATTCCCTGATTCTATCCAAAGATCCTTCCGACGATTCAATAAAAACAATACGATGGAAACACCTTCTGAGCACGTTGAGTACCTATTCAAAAATGCCGGGCACTACATTGAAAACAAGGCTGAGTTGTATAAACTGAAAATCATTGACAAATCCTCTGACCTGGTTTCTTCGCTTGTTGAAAAGATCTTGTTATTTGTGATGATCCTGATCTTTTTTATCTTTTTCAATATAGGACTGGCGTTGCTGATAGGGCACTGGCTTCACGGCAGCTTTTATGGCTTTTTTATTGTAGCTGCTTTTTATGGAATCGTCGGTTTGATAATTCATATTTCCAGGGACCGGCTCATTAGAACCCCGATATCAAATTCACTGATTGCAAAATTTTTAAAATAGCCTGATGCAAAAAATTTCGAACACCGCAGAACTGAAAGCGTCAATCCGTGAACTAGAACTGAAAACCCAACGCCAGGAAGCGGCACTTAAAAATGATGCGCGTTCTACTGCCAAGAGTTTCAAGCCGGCAAATTTACTGAAGTCAGGCATCCGGGAAATCAGGAACACCACTCCGGATATGAAGACAACTGCCCTGAATACGTTTATCGGAATTGCGGCGGGTGCCATAACCAGGAAGTTTGTGCTGGGGAAGAATCCAAATATTTTAAGACGAACACTCGGAGCTGTAGTTCAGGCAGGTATTACCCGTTACGTGTACAAAAGTCTTCCTGCATGGCAACAAAAAGTCGCTTCGATGCAGTCGAATAAAGTAGGCACCAGACGCTTGAAAACGCTTAGTCCAAGGGCCTAATGATTCGCCCGGATCTTCTCAATACAATTTCCCAAACTGTATTTCCAGTCGGGTATGCTTAGGCTGTACACCGACTTTATTTTCCTTGTATTGAATACGGAATATGCCGGCCGCTTTGCCGGAGTTGGGAATTGTGCTGTAGTTATGGGATTAACGACGCAGGTACTGCCTGTGAGGTCTCTGATAGCTGACGCAAAATCAAACCACGTAATCTCACCCTCATTGCTGTAATGGTAGATGCCTGCCTCCCAGGTTCCTGAACTGATGATTTGCATAATTGCAATTGCCAGATCTGCTGCATAAGTAGGGGTTCCCTGCTGATCACTCACTACGCCAAGACTTTCGCGATCCTTCATCAGCCTCATCATGGTTTTTACGAAGTTTGCGCCAAAAGAAGAGTATACCCAGGAGGTGCGTATGATAATGCTTTCAGCATTCTTCTCCAGCGCAAGTTCCTCTCCTTTCAGTTTGGATGCACCATATAAATTTACAGGTTCAACCTGATCATCTTCCATATACGGCGTGGCAGCATTGCCGCTAAAAACATAGTCAGTGGAAATATGGATAAACTTTGCACCCGATTTTGCTGACGCCTCTGCCAAAACTCCCGTGGACCACCCGTTTATACGAAAAGCCTGCTCCTGCTCATTTTCAGCCTTATCAACAGCGGTGTACGCGGCACAATTGATACAGTACGCAGGCCCGATCTCGTTAAATTTGGAAAGCACCGCGGCTTCATCATCAATGGCAAGGTCTGCTCTTGAAAGAAAATGGAATCCATACTCAGGAAAAGTCTCTGACAACACTCTCAGTTCACTACCCAGCTGACCATTGGCACCGGTGACGATTATCTTTGCACTCATATCGCGAGACTGGATTCGTAAACAAAATTATGTTTGCAATCTTTTAATCCTGGATGTACCAGGTCTTTAGGAGAAAGGATCATTTTGTCGACCGGCACTCTCCAGTCAATGGCAAGCTCCGGATCATTATATGCCAGTCCCCCTTCTGTTCCTTTATTATAAAACTCATCGCATTTGTAAAAAACTTCAGCAGTTTCGCTTAAAACGGAATATCCATGTGCGAATCCCTTAGGAACCAGTAACTGTTTTTTATTTCCGAATTAAGTTCTATGGAAAATACCTTACCGTAAGTCGGAGAATCTTTCCTGAGATCTACCACTACATCCAGAATACTTCCCTGCAACGCACGGATCAACTTCGTTTGTGCATAAGGGTTTTGCTGAAAATGCAACCCTCTCACAACCCCATATGTCGACCTGGCCTGGTTATCCTGAACGAAACGAATATCGATATTTTGCCTTTTCTGCGTATTCGCATTGTACGATTCGAAAAATAACCTCTGTCGTCTCCATATACAACGGGTTCAAAGATCTTAAAGGTCTGGTATCCCGGTTTCAATAAAAGGCATAATATAATTTTAATAAAATAGCTGATTATCTCTTCGCGTACTGGTCGTCGTAATATTTCTGGTATTTTCCGCTGGTGATATCATTGATCCAGTCTTCGTTGGAGAGATACCAGTCAACCGTTTTCTCCAGGCCTTCCTCAAACTGCAAGCGAAGGTTTCCAGCCAAGTTCGTTGTTAAGTTTGGTGGCATCGATCGCATAACGCAGATCATGACCTGCGCGATCTTTCACATAAGTGATCAGTTCTGCAGATTCGCCTGGATTTCGACCCAGTTTTTTATCCATAATATTGCAAAGCAAGTGCACCAGGTCGATGTTTTTCCATTCATTAAAACCACCAACATTATATTTCTCACCTTTCTTTGCCGTAGTGAAAGATCGTATCGATGGCCCTTGCATGATCCTCAACAAACAGCCAGTCGCGTACATTCTCACCTTTTCCGTAAACAGGCAATGGGCTTTTTGTTTTTGATATTATTGATCATCAGCGGGATCAGCTTTTCCGGGAAATGATGAGATCCGTAATTATTGGAACAATTGCTCATTACCACAGGCAATCCGTATGTATGATGATAAGCCATTACAAAATGGTCTGAAGCGGCTTTGGAGGCAGAATAGGGAGAGCGTGGATCGTAAGGTGTTGTTTCGTAAAAGAATCCTTCTTCGCCAAGTGACCCGTAAACTTCGTCTGTGGAAACATGGTAGAAACGGTGTTCACTCATGTTTTCCTTCCATGCCTTCCTCGAAGCATTCAACAAGACGGCTGTTCCGAGCACATTGGTCTTTACAAAAGCAAGGGGATCAATAATTGACCGGTCTACATGGCTTTCGGCTGCGAGGTGAATAACGCCATCAAAACTGTATTTGGCAAACAGTGCATCGATAGCAGTCTCATCTGTGATGTCGGCTTTTTCGAAAATATAATTTGGTGACTTCTCGATATCTCGTCAAATTTTCGAGATTACCGGCATAGGTCAGGGCGTCAAGGTTCACGATCGTGTACGCAGGATATTTGGTCACAAAAAGCCTGACAACATGAGACCCGATAAATCCGGCGCCGCCGGTGATGAGAATAGTTTTTTTCACAAAAATTAGTTTAGTATTTAAGGCAAGCTTCGTTTGTCTACAAGCTGTAATATGTTAACCTGTGGAATTGATTGCGGTAGATTCCTTTCAGGTCTGCGAACAGCGCGTTATCATTCGTAATTTCCAGCAGGTAATCTTCTGTGAAGTTCAGGTATTCATCATGGGCAACTGCCAGGATCACGGCATCGTAATCTTTGCCTATCCCGGCGCACAGCTGAAGACCGTATTCATTTTCCACTTCTCCCGCATCGGCATGCGAATCTACAAAATCGACAGCAAGTGAATATTCAAGCAGGTCTTTAACCATATCGGCCACTTTGGAATTCCTGATATCGCTCACATTTTCTTTGAATGTGGCACCGAGTACCAGCACCCTCGCTGCCGCCGTGTTCGACGCATTTTTGATGATATGCTGTACTACTTTCCGGGCCACATACCCAGGCATCTCGTCATTTACAAAGCGACCCGCCGATATTACTTTTGAATTATAACCCAGCTGCTGCGCCTTGTAGGTAAGATAGTAGGGGTCAACCCCGATACAATGACCGCCAACAAGGCCGGGAGAATATTTTACAAAATTCCATTTCGTGCCTGCGGCCTCGAGTACATCATATGTGTTGATGCCAACCAGGTCGAAAATTATTGATAATTCATTCATCAGCGAGATGTTAAGGTCCCGCTGAATATTTTCAATGATCTTGCTCGCTTCTCCAACTTTTATTCCGGGAGCCAGATGAACACCTGCCTTCGACACGATAGCGTATGTCTTCGCTATTTCTTCCAGTGATATACTGTCTGCGGCGGAAACCACTTTCGGCGTATTTGCCAGCGTATGTGTTTTGTCCCCCGGACTCATCCTTTCAGGCGAATAGCCCAATTTAAAATCCCTGTTCACCTGCAAACCCGAGAACTTTTCAACCAGGGGCAGGCAATCAATTTCGGTACAGCCGGGGTAAACAGTGGATTCAAAAACCACGTAATCTCCCGGTTTCTAAATATCCTCCCGATTGTTTCAGCAGCTTTGCAGCAAATGGCTGAGATCCGGAACTTTATGATCATCGACAGGGGTGGGCACGGCAACGATAAAAAATCTCGCCTGCCTCAGCACCTCAATATCAGTTGTAAATTCGATATCCCTGTCCTCAAAAGCTTCCGGTACTAGCTCCTTGCTGGGATCTACCCGGTCTTCATCATTTCAATGCGCTTCGCATTCATATCAAAACCTATGACAGAAATCTTTTTCGCAAATTCCAGAGCAATCGGCAAGCCTACATAACCAAGACCGATCACTGCCAGCCTGGCTTTTTTGTCAACAAGATCCTGGTAAACCAGCATTATTTGATGCTTTTAAACTCCTTTGGCAGTTTATTCAATTCTTCCTTTGGCAGAGATTTAAAATATTCGTAAGTAATTTTTAATCCTTCTGCCCTGTTTACCTTCGGTTCCCAGCCCAAAATTTCTTTTGCTTTTGTGATATCCGGTTTGCGTTGTTTCGGATCATCTTCCGGCAATGGTTTGTAAACGATCTTTTGTTTTGTGCCGGTAAGTTTTATAATCTCTTCTGCAAATTCTTTCAATGAAATTTCATCAGGGTTTCCAATGTTTACCGGTTATGCATAATCGCTCATCAACAAACGATAAATTCCTTCTACAAGGTCATCTACATAACAAAAACTTCGGGTTTGGCTTCCATCACCAAAAACGGTAAGTCTTCTCCACGCAATGCCTGGCCGATAAATGCCGGCAATGCACGTCCGTCATTCAGTCGCATGCGCGGACCATAAGTATTAAATATCCTGACGATCCTTGTTTCTACTTCATGAAAAGTATGGTAAGCCATGGTTATGGCTTCCTGGAAACGTTTTGCTTCATCATAAACACCACGTGGACCAACAGGATTTACATTGCCCCAATATTCTTCCGTTTGCGGATGTACCAGCGGATCGCCATATACTTCGCTGGTAGATGCAATCAAGATCCGTGCATTTTTTGCTTTGGCAAGTCCAAGACAATTATGGGTTCCTAGTGAACCTACTTTTAATGTTTGGATCGGGATTTTCAGATAATCGATCGGGCTTGCCGGAGAAGCAAAATGCAGAATATAATCAAGTTCACCGGGAACATGAATGAATTTTGAAACATCGTGATGATAAAATTCAAAATTTTCAAGCTTGAAAAGATGTTCGATATTTTTCAGATCGCCGGTGATCAGGTTATCCATTCCGATTACATGATAATCCTTCTTTGATAAAACGGTCGCATAAGATGCGAACCTAAAAATCCTGCAGCACCTGTTATCAAGTACTCTTTTTTTTGACATAGTTAGTCATGTTAGATTTCTGATTGAAACTGATTCTCTTCCTATACTTTCGTAATGGAAATCCAAGTTCCTTGCATCTGCTGCAGGTCGAAAAGATTTCTGCCGTCAAAAATTACCTTGTTTTTCAGTGTTGATACGATCTTTCAGAAATCAGGTGTTCGGAATTCGTTCCATTCTGTTGCAATGATCAGTGCATCTGCATTTTTCAAGTGCATCATATTGGTTTTCGGCATAATTGATTTTATCGCCAATCACATTCTTTACATTTTTCATTGCTTCAGGATCAAATGCAGTAACTGTTGCGCCTGCTGCAAGCAACGCATCGATCATATACAAAGCCGGGCTTCGCGGATATCATCTGTATTTGGTTTGAAGGCCAGTCCCCACAAAGCAAAATGTTTCCCTGTAGATTGTCTTTGAAATAGCTTTTGATTTTTGGAATCAGGTGAAGTTTCTGCTTTTCATTCACTTCCATTACCGCATCCAATATTTTGAAATCATAATCTACTTCATCGGATGATTTGACCAGTGCCTGTACATCTTTTGGAAAACAACTTCCGCCATAACCGATGCCCGGGAACAGAAATCGTTTGCCGATACGTTCATCACTGCCGATGCCGCGACGCACCATGTCTACATCTGCACCAAGCTTTTCGCAAAGTTGCGCGATTTCGTTCATGAAATGATTTTGGTTGCCAGGAAAGAATTGGCTGCATATTTTGTAAGTTCTGCAGAACGTTCATCCATAAAAATGACGGGGTTTCCCTGGCGCACAAATGGAGCATATAGTTCATTCATCACTTTTCTTGCTCTTTCAGAATTGGTACCGATCACCACCCGGTCCGGTTTCATGAAATCTTCCACGGCAACACCTTCGCGTAAAAATTCGGGATTGGATACCACATCAAATTCACCGTTGTAATTCTTCGCGATGGCAGCTCTGTACTTTTTCAGCAGTACCAACAGGAACAGTACTTTTATCAACAATCACTTTATAATCTCGTTCAGTATTTTTCCAATATCTTTTGCAACAGCCCAGAATATATTTCAGATCTGCAGATCCATCTTCACCCGGAGGTGTTGGCAATGCAAGGAAAATGATCTGCAGCATCTTTCAATGCCTTCAGCAAGATCTGTTGTAAAATGAAGACGTCCTTCTTTCAGATTTCGGAGAAATAATTTTTCAAGGCCGGGTTCATAAATGGTGATTTGCCCATTCGACAGTTTGTCAACTTTCGTCTTATCGATATCCACACAGGTTACATGGTTTCCTGTTTCAGCAAAACAGGTTCCTGTTACCAATCCTACATATCCGGTTCCGACTACTGCAATTTTCATATTGTAAGGGTTTAAGTTGTTTATAAAATTCAAAACTGTGCTGACAATATAATCGAGTTGGTCTTCATCCAGTTCTGTATGCATCGGCAAGGAAATCACTCTTTCTGTAAGCCAATCTGTAACAGGCAGATCAAATGACGCTGCCACCAAAGATTCAAACATTTTTTGTCGGTGCGCAGGAACCGGATAATAGATCATTGAAGGTACATTCTTGTCTGCCAGGTATTGCTGACAGCGCATCCCGGTCTACATCCTTCAAGTATCAAGTGTATACTGGTGAAAAACATGTTTGTTAGTAGCAGCCCTGTAAGGGACTGTTATAGTTTTCGATTGCCGGCAAATGCCTTGTCATAATAATCTGCAGCTTTTCTTCGTGCCGCAATATATTCATCCAGATGTTTTAGTTTTATATCCAGGATAGCGGCCTGCATCGCATCCAGGCGGCTGTTACAACCTACCACATCATGGTAATATCGTTTGCTTTGGCCGTGATTGGCGATCATTTTCAGCTTTATCGGCCAGTTCATCATCATCTGTAAACATTGCACCACCATCACCGAATGCACCGAGATTTTTGGACGGGTAAAAAGAAGTGCAGCCAATATGTCCGATGCTGCCGGTTTTCTTCACTGTGCCATCGCTGAAAAATATAATCATTGCCGATTGCCTGGGCATTGTCCTCAATCACAAACAAGCCGATGCTTCCTGCGCAATCTTCATGATCTCTTCCATATTGGCGGCATGGCCATAAAGATGAACGGGAACAATTGCTTTTGTTTTTGGCGTGATCAGTTTCCTGATTGCATCCGGATCGATGCAAAATGTTTCTTTCATCCACTTCTACAAATACGGGTTTCAGCTTCAGCAGTGCAACCACTTCAACCGTTGCGATATAGGTAAATGAAGGCGTGATCACTTCATCTCCGGGCTCAAGCCCCAGCGCCATCATGGCGATCTGCAATGCATCTGTTCCGTTTGCGCAGGGAATCACGTGCTTCGATCCGTTATAAGCGGCGAGGTTGGTCGCAAAACCTTGAACGGCACTGCCTCCGATAAACATGGAGCTATCGATAACGTTATGCATAGCGGTATCCACTTCAGATTTTATCTTAAGGTACTGCCGCCTTGTATCAACCATCTGGATAGGGTGCATTAACCTTTTTTTAAGAGCCGCAAAAATAATAAAATATAGGTAGGCTAAAAGATTGATTTTAGATTTGCCTCAATTTCAACCGCTATTTCTTGTATCTACTGTTTTATAATCTGTTCCTTTTCCTGTATAAAACAGGGGTCAGGATAATAAGTCCCTGGAACCCGAAAGCGCGATTATGGCTCAGGGGAAGGCAGGATATTTTTACTCAGTATTACACAGGAAATGGCTTCCGATCACCAGAAATTCCGGGTCTGGATGCACTGCGCCTCTCTGGGTGAATTTGAACAGGGAAGGCCTGTGATCGAAGGTCTCCGTGCGAAATATCCGGATGCTTCCATCATTATCACATTTTTTTCCTCCTCAGGATTCGAGGTGCGCAAAAACTATGATGGTGCAAATCATATTTTTTATCTGCCAGCCGATTCCGCCTCAAACGCACGAAGATTCCTTGATATTGTCAGGCCGACACTTGTATTGTGGGTAAAATATGAATATTGGTATTTTTACTTACGTCAGATCCACCGATCTAGGCATCCCTCTTTTACTTATTTCCGCCAATTTCATCCAGTCTCAGGCATTTTTCAAATGGTATGGACGTCTTTATCGGGAGATGCTGGGTTTCTTTACAACGATATTTGTTCAGACAGAGGCATCCAGGGTATTACTTGGTTCTATTGGGGTTTCGGAGAATGTGACAGTTGGTGGCGATACCCGTTTTGACAGGGTGCTGGATATCTCCGGCAAGTTTGAAGAGATCGAAAGTATTACAAGATTTTGTGGCAAGTCGAAGGTGTTGGTGGCCGGAAGCACCTGGGAGGAGGACGAAGAAGAGCTGGAGCACTACGCTAATATCCATTCGGAGATCCGGTTTATTATCGCACCGCATGAAATCGGCGAGGAAAGAATCCGGGAGGTGCAGAAACTGTTTAAGCGATCAATCAGGTTTTCGGAATGGAAGGATTCTTCGGCGGATGATGACGCCCAATGTGCTGATCATCGATAATATCGGACTTCTCTCTCGTTTGTATCACTATGCAACCATCGCTTATGTAGGCGGCGGTTTTGGCGATGACGGCGTGCATAATGTATTGGAAGCCGCTGTTTATGGAAGACCGGTGGTGTATGGGCCGGTGTATGAGAAGTTTATCGAAGCAGCGGAACTGATCGACTGCGGTGGTGGGTTTTCAATTGATTCGGCGCTTGAGCTGGAAAGGTTGCTGAATGAATTAATGACAGATGGGGCGGTTTACATCGGCGGCCCGAGCTTCGGGGGAATATGTGAGGAGCAAAGTTGGGGCACGGGAGAATATACTGGCATTTATTGAGGGTTTGGTGTAACACCCTGATGCCTGCGTTTCGACTATGTCCTTAAAATTCATGCACTAAGCCTGGAACCTCCTCCTTACGAGCTGCCTGAACTGCTTCACGGTCTCCTTGCTCTCATCCCAGCCCAACTTAACTTTTAGCTCGCGCTCTATCCAGTATTCAGCCTCGGGATAAATCCTGAAATTATTGATCGTCTTCAAACTGCGTTCATACATCACCTCATCTCCCCTGAAAAGTTCGCTCAGATAAACAAAACGGTCATTTATCCCTATAGCCCA
>CAVXLU010000002.1:0-3603 GCA_963762655.1 uncultured Chitinophagaceae bacterium | reverse complement strand
TATGTTTTTTGTCGAATACTCTAATTCAAAGTTACGTTGATAAGATTTTGAATGACGTGAATCAGACTACGTTCTTTCCAGCGTTCAGTTCGATAACGCTTGCCGCTTTCCTAACGATGCAGGTTATAATTATGGCCCTATGCTTTGTCTCTTGATGAAGATTTCGGCGTGTTTCAGTTTTTAATCGAACGATGGCTCATCGCATCAAGCTTTTGACTCTATAACTCGTACTCCTCCCACCACTTTCTTCCTTTTCCAAAATTCCTTTTTCAATCAAATCCTGTATATCTCTCAATGCAGTATCTGGAGAGCATTTCGCAATCTTCGCCCACTTTGAAGAAGTTAAATTTCCTTCAAACCCATCCATCAGCTGATTTAACATTTGTTGTTGCCTCTCATTTAAAACAACACCTTGATGCGATTCCCAAAACTTTGCTTTCTGCGTTACGCCTGATAAATTTTCTTCCGATAAAGAAATAGCTCTGTCAAGGCATTCGATAAACCACAATAGCCATTTGGTTATGTCGAGATTTCCCTTCTGTGTCTTTTCCAGGATGTCGTAATAAACATTTCGGTCGCGTTGTATTTGTGCTGACATACTGTAGAAGCGTTGGCGACTTGCATCAGCTCGTGCCAATTGCATGTCTGCAATTGCTCGTGCGATACGACCATTACCATCATCGAAAGGGTGAATAGTGACGAACCACAAATGTGCTATAGCAGCTTTCAGTACCGGGTCCATCGCAGTGGTTTTGTTAAACCATTCGAGGAACTTATTCATTTCAACATTAACCTTTCCTGCCTCAGGCGCTTCATAATGTACCTTCTCTCTGCCCAGGGCACCTGAGACAACTTGCATTGGACCTGTTGCATCATCCCGCCAGCCACCCACGTGTATTTTATACATTCCACTCCTACCGGTTGGAAACATTGACGCGTGCCATCCGAATAAGCGCTCACTGGTTAGTAGCCAATCATATCGTTGTGTTGCGTCCAGCATCATCTCAACTACACCTTCAACATTTCTATTCGCAGTAACTTCACCTGCGATCTCAATTCCCAGGCGTCTGGCTATTGAAGAACGAACCTGGTCTGCTGGCAATTTTTCGCCTTCTATTTCACTGGACTTGATTACATCCTGAGTCAGTGTTTCCAGTGTGGCTTCTTCTCTCAGCCGGAAACCTAATCCTTCTAGCTTCCCAAGTAGTCGGCCTTGCTTATGCCTTACAGTTGAAAGTGGTGATATGATCCTTTCGTCTTCCCATTTGAAAGTCGGCCAATCCTTTAATAAATGGATATATCTACGCATTCTCCGCACACTATGCGGTAAATAAAACCATTAATCTCCGCAATTTCAAGACATTCGCCGCATTATTTGCGGAGAATAGCGGCTTTATTCTCCGCGTGGATTTTTATGGGCATTTGAAGAGAAGTGACACCCGGTGCAGCCCAATTCTGAGCTGTATGCAGAAAAAGTCCGGCTTGTGTCTGATCGCCTCCAACCCGGCAGATACGTTCATGTGACGCGTAGTGTTTATCGTAACTAAACTCATGCTGCCATACCAACATCATCAGGATTCCGATCGCCATACCAAGCGTAAGACCGATGAGGTTGAGGGATGAGAAAAATTTGTCTCTCAGGAGATTTCGCAGGAAAGGTGCAGTCAACATGGGTGGGGTGTTTGATGATGAAGTTACGTTTTTTTTAAGTCTGATTCACTCTGTTTGAACCAGTCATCCATACAGCACTTTGAAAAAAATCTCTTAATCCATAAATTCATGACAGTCGAACCCACTGCATTTACACGAAATGCGTTCGGACCGAGTAATGACATTGGATAACTAGATTTTCCGAAAAAGTGCTTAGGCCGTCAAAGGGCCTCCTCTCGTTGTATTCGAACTCTTAAAATATTAACAGATGGCTAAATTTCTAACGGGCAATGAGCTCAATTCTGAGCTGGAGAAGATCTTCGAAAATGCTGAGGAGCAGCTTATACTTGTCTCACCCTACATTAAGCTTCACGACCGATACAAATCCATTCTCCAGGCGAAGATGACCAATCACAAGTTGAAAATATTCCTCGTTTTCGGAAAGAATGAGAATGACCGCAGCAAGAGCATCAGAATTGAAGACATCGATTTCTTCAAGGCCTTTCCGAATATTCAGATCAAGTATGAAAAGAGACTACACGCAAAATACTATGCAAACGAATCCTCGGCGATACTTACATCGATGAATCTCTATAGCTATTCGCACGACCATAACATTGAATCGGGTGTATTGGTGAAGTCGTCGACTTTAGGTGGTCTGGCAAATCTGATTGTTTCAAACGTAATGAGTGAGGAGGGCGTTGACACCAAAGCCTGGAATTTCTTCTCACGAACGATCGAACAAGCTGATTTGCTGTTTTATCGTGCGCCGCGTTATGAAAATACAATGTTGGGATTATCGAAGAAGTACCTTGGTTCCGAAACGCACGTCGACAAAATAGCTCATATGACCCCTAGTCGACCGGCAACGGCTCCGCCCACAAGCCCCTACACAAAAAGCGGAAACGAGCCAAACACTGGATATTGCATCAGGACAGGTTCCAGGATTCCGTTCGATCACAAGCAACCCATGTGTCGTGAGGCCTATGTTCAGTGGGCAGTCATTGGAAAGCAAGATAATCCTGAGAACTACTGCCACTTTTCCGGCGAACCCTCAAATGGTGAAACAAGTTACGCCAGGCCGATACTTAGGAAGCATTGGAATAGGGCGAAGCAAGTGTTTCGGTTCTAATGTCTATATGATTGGTTACCGTTGGTCAAATGAATCCAGGAATCTGACCTCATGCAACAGCAGCGTATGTACAGGTTGTCCCTTAAACGTAGCTGGAGTCCAATGCTTAGAAGTCTTCCACAGCTCTTTGACAACATTCAAATCATATCCGGGGGCAACGCCTGCGAGTATTTTTGGATCTGCAATCTTACCCTCATCGGTAACTATAAACGACATTAGAAAAGTACCTGCCTTGCGGATATTATAATCATCCGAACGGTCTTCCTTATGGATATCAAGGCCTAACGCATTACGCCTGTTATAGCGTGGAGTTATTATTCTGTCAGCCTTATAAACAGGTTTGCCATTGTAGTTACCTACCTGCAAGCCATCCAAATGTTTCTTTACAAGATAACCTTCAGCATAGAAGTGCATTCGTCTGAACCCTCTGAGAAAAATAGTGAGCGTTGAGTCAGTCAGCGCCTCAATTGTCCATTGATCAAAACCCAGTTTTAGCCTATTCTTGCTTAGTGTGTAAGGCATCACCATGTTGTGCCAGCCCGGCTCAAAACCATAAAGAACCTGTGAATCTTCAAAAGTATATCGAAGATAAGCTGTGTCCGGCTCCTGCAGTTGATCTGCAAATTCCTCAATCGAATGTTTGATCCAGGATCTCTTGAGAAGCTTTTCTTGGCAGAAACCTTCGGCTGAAAATAGCACCACAACGATGAAAATCGGCCAAAACCGATCTACATTCATGGTTAATTGTGAAATACAATTTAAGTCTTTTTTTATGTTATGTAAGACGAAAACTCAAGGAACATTATGAATCTATTCGATTC
>CAVXLU010000001.1:0-278002 GCA_963762655.1 uncultured Chitinophagaceae bacterium | reverse complement strand
TCTTGAATGTTAATCAGAATTTTTTCAACTCCGATCCAATAAAACTTTTGAAGAACTTTCGCATTTTTTTGCGGGACTGCAAATATAAAACTTCATCATCTTCCAAACACAAAATATTTGTCTGACGACTGTTAAATTTTGTTCCACTCCCGCATACTTTTAAAGAACTGTGCCGTTTTTCCAAACGGGACGCGAAGATAATGAGTATCAATACACCATCAAACTATTTATTACTTTATTTGATGCTTTATTTTCAAAACAAATCAATCTGCGCATTTAAAAGAACTGTCCCGTTTTCGAAACGGGAGCGCAAATATAGTATCACTCCCAGTTCTACCAAACATATTTATACCCACCAGCCTCACACTCCTCTCAAAGTGGCATCAACAAAGGATTACAGACTCATCGCTTTTTTTATCAATCAAAATAACCTTCGCCAAACTCCACTCTTTCCAGGCATAAACCGAAACCTGGAACCGAAAAATCTACCCCCGATTGCTCTCCATCCTTCAACAAGAGCCTGAACTGTTCGATACTCATCCTGCCCCTGCCCACCTGAAGCATCGTTCCTGTCAACCCCCGTACCATTCCCCTCAGAAAGCGATTCGAACGCACACGATATACCATCTGCTCCTGCTCTCGCTGCCACCGGCTCTCCATGATCACACAACGAAAATTACTGACCTGTGCATTTCGTTTTGTAAACGCACGAAACTCATCCTGCAACGCCACCAACGACGCCGCTGCTTCCATCTTCTCCTCATCCAGCCGGTATGGATAATAATAGGCCCTGTCGCGCAAAAACGGATCCTTCTTCCCATATACCCTGTATCCATACTGCCTCCACAAGGCATCAAAACGGCAATGCGCATCCGACCGAACCCGTCGCACCGACACTACCGCTATCCCAGGGGGAAGCAGCGAATTGAAGTTATAGGCACAACCTTCAGGAAGTACCTCCTCGAGATCAACATGGAAATAATTCTGCAGGGCATGAACGCCGGCATCCGTGCGGGAAGAACCCGTAAGGTGCACCCTGCCACGCAGGCAGATGCCCATCGCCTTCTCCACTTCCTCCTGCACCGTGATGGCATTCTGCTGTATCTGAAACCCCGCCAGGCCGGTACCCAGGTAACGCACTTCAATAAAATAACGGATCATAATCGGGGTATGATGAGCCTGATAGTATCTGTTAACCCTCCCGACCGGTCAAGATATAGCAGAACTCTGCCCTCACGACTTTCTATCTCCTCCAGCCTGATGACCCTGTTCGAATCACTTACCGGAGGGGTTCCATCTATAGTAGCATCACGACCGGTTTCTTTCCGTTGCCGTCTCGACTTCCGTTCTTTCCGGCTCTCGCTTTCTGCGACGGGTTTATCGACTTCCGATGGGGAGCTTTCCTGCTCGTTTTTTGTCAGTTCGCGTTCATCTTTCCGGGCCACAGTATCAGAATCCAACCCGGTTTCCACCGCGGGTTTTTGCCTCGGCCCGTAACCGGGTTTGATATCGTTGCTGTTCCGCCAACTTGTTTAACTCAACGGAATCCCCCGGCAGTCGCAATAAGCCGTCTGTTTTCACTTCCGCCCTGCTTACCAAACTGTCGCCCGTCTGCTCCGATTTGCCAGCCAGCTTGCCGCTGTCGCGGCTTTCCGCCTTCAATTTATCGGGTACCAATGCATCAGCCCAACTACTGTCGGCAGTTCGGTCTCCACGCTTCGCACTGTCACTCGTCCCCTTCGGCGCAACATCCCGCAAAACATTGTCCGCAGTTCGCCCTTCGCTCTTCGCACTGTCACTCCCACCCACAGTAGTGACCACAATTTGTATCGAATCGCTTTCAGTGCTGATATTCTTTGTTTTTCTATCGGGCTCTTTATTCGCTGCCGCCAGATCGATTTTTCCTGAACTGTCTACCCCTCCCACATCCCTTAGATTGTTTGACGCAGTCGTATCCGTAACGCTCTGCGCTCTCCTCTCCTTCGATGCGCTCTGCTCCCTCCTTCGCTGCTCTCGCAGCTACCGCGGGCGAGGCGCCTGCTTCGCCCCCCCCTCGCTGCTGAGTCGCAGCTACGGCGGGCGATGCGCTCTGCTTCGCCTACCCCGCTCTTCCGCTCTCATTCACCGTATACAAAACTGAACTGTCGTCGACCACATCGGCCATCAGCATCGAATAGGAGTCCTCCTTGCGCCTGAGCTGCCCATTGCCGGAAATACCGGAAGTATTCACGGCCCTGATCACCTCCCCGCTGAGCTGGTCAGTCAGTTGCCAGTTTCCACCCTGACTGCTCAGTAACAATCCCTTATCAGCCGAAGCTACCCTCACCTCAAATAGTTGTTCCGGAATACGGGACCGTGGAAAGCCGACATACATCGCATACACCGAATCACTAAGGGGTGCGATTGTAAGATGACCTGCAAGCGACGAACTGAAGATCTTCTCGCCCATCCGTACATAAAAAGGCAACTTTTCCTGATGATTAATAAATACAAAATGGTCCCGCTGGGTAAAGCCCGGAGAACCAGTCAGCACGATCAGGATTAAGGTCAGCATTTTCTTCATGAGCCCAGGAAATTGTTAATCCCCAAAAATACTTAATTGACAGGGCTCTGGCGCCATTTGTACTTTTTTGACCTTCCTTAACTCTAACCCTGATTATCTTTACGACCTTAAAAAGTTCTAATGAAGCAATTCTTTTTATCCGCCCTCATCATTTTTGCCCTGCTCGAAACTAAGGCCCAGAAAACCGAAGACTCCCTTGCCAAGGCTCCCGAATTAACTTATCAGGCGAGTTCAGAACGGATCAACGATCTGGTACACACGAAACTGAATGTTAGCTTCGATTATGAAAAAGCCTGGATGTATGGCAAGGCCTGGCTGACACTCCGCCCCCATTTCTATGATACCGATTCCCTCAGGCTGGATGCAAAGGGTATGACAATAAAAGAAGTTTCCCTGGTCACCGGCACGGCAAAAAAGCCGCTTAAATTTACCAACACGGGGCTGGAGCTCCGGGTGAACCTGGGTAAAACCTTCACCCGCAACGACAAATACACCATTTACATAGATTACATCTCCAAACCCGACGAACTGGTCACCAAGGGCAGCGCGGCCATCAAAGACGCGAAGGGACTGTATTTCATCAATCCAAAAGGAGAGGACAAAAAGAAGCCCACCCAGATCTGGACCCAGGGCGAAACCGAGGCCACCTCGGTGTGGTGTCCTACCATCGACAAGCCAAACCAGAAAACTACCGAAGAGATCACCATGACCGTTCCCTCCAGGTACGTGACGCTGTCCAACGGCAAGCTGACGCTGCAGAAAAAAAACAGCGATGGCACCCGCTCCGACACCTGGAAGATGGACAAGCCCCATGCGCCATATCTCTTCTTCATGGGTGTGGGCGACTTTGCCGTGATCAAAGACAACTATAAGGGTAAGGAAGTGAGCTATTATGTGGAAAAAGCATATGCCCCCTATGCGCGGAAGATATTTGGCAACACACCTGAAATGATCGCCTTCTACGAAAAGATCCTGAACTACCCCTACCCATGGAACAAATACGCCCAGATGGTGGGCAGGGATTATGTCAGCGGGGCAATGGAAAACACCACCGCAACCCTGCACCAGGAAAATGCGCAGCAGGATGGTCGTGAACTGATCGACGAAAATATCTGGGAAGGGACGATCGCACACGAACTTTTCCATCAATGGTTCGGCGACCTCGTTACCAGCGAAAGCTGGAGCAACCTGACACTAAATGAATCATTCGCCAATTACAGCCAGGTGCTGTGGAAAACCTATAAATACGGCAAGGACGCCGGCGACGAAGAGAACTTCTCCGACATGTTCGGCTACCTGCAAAGCCACAGTGAAAATAAAAAACTGGTTAGGTATTATTATGACGACAAGGAATCGATGTTCGACGCGGTCAGCTACAACAAAGGAGGCAGGATACTCCACATGCTAAGGAACTACGTAGGCGACAGCGCCTTCTATAAATCGCTTAACCTGTATCTCACTACCAATAAGTATAAGTCGGCAGAAGCCCATCAGCTGAGGCTGGCATTTGAGGAAGTGACTGGCCAGGATCTCAACTGGTTCTGGAACCAGTGGTATTTCGGTAACGGACACCCGAAGTTGACGATCGACTACCAGTACAATGACAGCGCACACAAAGTTGATGTGGTGGTAAAGCAGACACAGGAAGAAGCGCCGTTTCGTCTGCCCATCGCCATAGATATTTACGAAGGCAAGAAAAAGACAAGACACAAGGTCTGGCTCGGCAAAAGGATCGACACCCTCACCTTCAGCTACACCAAAAGACCGGATCTGGTCAACGTAGACGGCGACAAGATCCTTCTTGCCGAAAAAACAGATAACAAGTCGATCGAAAATTTCATTCACCAATACACATATGCCGGCAGTTACCTCGACAGGAAAGAGGCGATTGACGCTGCGGCTGAATCTTCCGACCCCGAAGCTGTTGCCCTGGTAAACCAGGCATTGAAAGACAGGTTTTCCCGGTTGCGCATCTACACAATAAACAAGCTGAATATGCGTGATCCTAATATCCGCACGCTCGCCGAGCCGGTGCTCTATGACCTGGCTACAAGCGACTCCAGTTCACTGGTTAGAAGCGCCGCCATCGGCATGCTCGGACCCTTCGGCAACCCAAAGTATCAGGCCATTTTCGAGAAGGGCGTCAACGATTCGTCTTATTCTGTGGCAGCTGCTTCGCTCGACGCGCTGCTGATCACCGACTCCAGCGAAGCCTTCAGGGTGGCGAAAGCATTGTCGCTAAAACCGGCAAAAGGCAGACTCCAGGAGTCGATCAATAAAACACTGCTGAGCTCAGGTGATGAATCGGTGTTCGACAAGATCGAACAAACATTTGATGAGATGCCAATAAGCCAATCGAAGTTTAACCTGCTGAGACCGCTCGGCGACATCGTGGTGAAAATGAACAACACCGACAAGGTCAAGAGAGGCATCGACATGATCGTGAAATTCCGCGATGAGGTGCCAAAAGAATATGGAATTACTCCCTATCTTAACGACATGCTGAACAGCATTGCTCAAAAGATCCAAACCAAGGCCGCTGGCAGTAACGATAAAGCGGAGATACAGGAACAGTTAAATTATGTGAAGGAAAAGCTTGAAAGCAAATGACAACATAAAAGGTAAGCATCTCCAGGTGATAAATATTGAAGTCCTGCTGTTGACCGAATGTCAGTAGCAGGATTTTTTTATCGCCTGGTTTTTTTTCCTGCACCGCTCGAGTTTTACTTAATCTTACCAGCTGCCGCTGGCGCCACCTCCACCTCCGCCGCCGCCACCGAATCCGCCAAAGCCGCCACCGCCGCCGCCGCCGAAACCACCACCGCCGAATCCGCCTCCGCCGCCACCCATGCCGGGAAAAAAGATGGGTCCAAATCCCCTGCGGCTCATAAATCCACCGCCACCACCGCCTCTTCTGCTGAAGATGATGATCAGCAGAACGATCAGAAATATGATGGTGCCCACGGGAATCTTTTTAGTCTTACCACGATCGGCATAGTCTTTCGGCGCCTGGTATTCTCCCGCAGCCGCAGCTATGATCGAGGTCGTAGCTTTATCGAAACCCTCATAATAATCTGAAGAGCGGAAAGCAGGGGCGATATCATTTCGTATAATCTGGTTTGCCGTAATATCAGGGATGGCTCCCTCCAGCCCATAGCCGGTTTCAATCCTTATTTGCCTGTCTTCAATGGAAGCCACGATCAGCACCCCATTATTTGTATTCTTATTTCCGATACCCCAGTCCCTTAGTATTTTCAGCGAGTATTCTTCAATGGGATTGTCGCCAAGGGTCTTAACCGTAATCACCACAACCTGGTTGGACGTGCTGTCGTCGTAGGCAACCAGTTTTCGCTCAAGCATTTTCTCCTGGTCATCGGTCAGCACATCTGCGAAGTCATTGACCAGTTTCGGTGGATTGGGTCGCACAGGAATTTCCTGACCTTTGATAAGGACGGGACTAAGCAGAAGAATAAGGAATAAGATTCTAAGCAATTGCTTCATGAAGGATGGCTCACTGGTTTTCATTTCCCGAAGACGATATCATCGGGCAATTCGTTTTTATCTGTATTGGATTCGTAAGGGAAATGCTGGGAGAGCGCGCTGCCAATGTCATTGATCACGAATACAAGCGCCTCAACGTAATGATACTGCCGGAAATGAAGGCTCATGGCATCAACTTCCTTCTGCCAGAAGGCATTTCCCAGCCGTTCATGAATACCCTGATCGGCAAAGATGGAAAACTGGTGATCCTTCATGGCAACATAAAGCAGTACCGAGTTGCGGTGCTGAGTCTGATCCATTTTCAGGGTCCAGAATATCTCGGCTGCGCGATCCAGCGGATCAACAAAACGGCAGTGGCGTTCCACATAAACCCTTATTTCGCCGCTGGTTTGTCGTTCAGCCTCACGAATAGATTCCACGACACGCGTGTTCTCGTCGTGAGAAAATAATGGGTTTTTCCTGAAAGAAGGAAGGATATTCATTGATGGAAGGCCTGTTAAAATTGAACATTCGGCGCTTTCTCGGCTCCGGGATCTGACTGAAATGCCTGCCTCGTATGAAAGCCAAAGGCATTAGCAAAAAGATTGTTTGGAAAACGACGGACCGACTGGTTATAGCCCTGGACAGACTGGTTGAAATCATTGCGCGAAACCTTTATCCTGTTCTCCGTGCCTTCCAGCTGTTTCTGCAGGTCCTGGAAATTCTGATTTGCCTTCAGTTCCGGATACCTTTCAACAGATACCAGCAAGCGGCCAAGGGCACCGGACAGTTCACCCTGTGCAGCCTGGAACTGGCTGATCTTTTCGGGCGATAGGTCTTCGGAGTTGATATTCACGGAGGTTGCTTTCGCCCTGGCCTGAATGACCTGGGTGAGTGTTTCCTGTTCGAATTTAGCAGCGCCCTTCACTGTATTCACCAGATTGGGAATGAGGTCTGCCCTGCGCTGATAGTCACTTTGAACATTCGCCCATTTATTTTTCACGTTCTCATCAAGGCCAACCAGGCTATTGTAACCACTGCAGCCACATCCTCCGAGAAGAAGAACTCCTGCGATGATAGCGATAACGATAAGACTACTTGTTTTCATTGTTTCAATGGTTGTTTGTTTAAAATTAGTGTTTTTGGGTTTGGTGCGTTCCTAAATCTCGCGGCATGGTTTTTTCCTCCATAATAAAAACCAAGGATCATGATTACACGCAAGTTGTTAGGCATGATACTCATTATCAGTTTTTCTTCTTGTGCAAAAGACAAGCCAGTTGATCCCAGGCCTCCAAATCCTGCTGATTCTGCTGCTTTGACCGATAAAGTACTGACAGATCAGCTGAGTTTGCCCTGGGAGCTCGTCTGGGGCCCCGATAATTTCATCTGGATGACGGAAAAGCGAGGAGTGATCAGCCGCGTGGATCCCGCTACCGGCAACGTTTCCCAGGTATTCACCATCGCCGACGTGGAAGTCAGCAGCGAAGGCGGCCTACTGGGCCTCGCGCTTCATCCCCAGTTCGAATCCACTCCGCAGGTGTTCGTGGCCTATAATTACTCAAAGGCCGGGGTTTACCAGGAAAAGATTGTCCGTTACAATTACAATGGCACCACCCTTACTGACCCGCAGGTGTTGCTCGATCACCTTGCAGGAGGAAACATCCACAACGGATGCCGCCTCGTTATCAGTGAAGATCTCAGATTATACATTAGTACAGGAGATGCCGGGGATCAAGCGAACGCGCAGGATACCAGCAGACGGAACGGCAAGATCCTGCGAATAAACCTCGATGGTACTATACCGGATGAAAATCCCTTTCCTTCCAGCGCAATCTGGAGTTTTGGCCACAGGAACCCGCAAGGACTAGTATTTGTTGCCGGAAAGCTCTATTCTTCCGAACACGGGCCAGACACTGATGACGAAATCAACATTATTGAAAAAGGAACAAACTATGGGTGGCCAACAGTCAGGGGCCTCTGCGACAAACCGGAAGAAAGTGAATTTTGCGCAAACAATGATGTTACCGAGCCCATAAAAGCCTGGACACCAACTATAGCGCCTTCTGGAATCGACTACTACAACGCAGAAGGTTTACCTCAGCTCAAAAACTCTTTACTCGTTGCGCTTCTCAAGGGATCGAAACTTCTGCAGCTGAAGCTGAGTGAGGATGGAAGCGGTATTGTTCAGGAAAATGAAATCCTTTCGGATAAATACGGCAGGTTGCGCGACATCTGCATATCCCCACAGGGAAATATTTATGTATGCACCAGCAATGGTAGCGATGACAAGATCATCGAACTGAGTGGTGTCATCGATTGATGCGACTATTTGTTGATGGCCGCGATCCCAGGCAATTCCCTGCCTTCAAAGTATTCAAGCATGGCCCCGCCCCCGGTAGATACATAACTCACCCTGTCGGCAAAGCCGAACTGGTTGATTGCCGACACGGAATCTCCACCACCAATGAGTGAATAAGCGCCTGCCTGCGTAGCCGTAGCGATGGCTTCCGCAACTGCCTTCGTCCCTTTCTGAAATTTTTCCATTTCAAAAACGCCCATCGGTCCGTTCCAGAGAATGGTTTTTGACGCTGCAATAACTTTTTCGAATTCACTGATCGCTTTGGGACCGATGTCGAGTCCCATCCATCCGGCCGGAATGGAATTGTTGTCCGCTGTCTTTGTATTTGCGGCGGCATCGAACTTGTCGGCGATGATGCTGTCTTCCGGAAGATGGATCTTCACGTTTTTCCCTTCGGCCTTTTTCAAGTAATTCCTTTGCTGTATCCAGCCTGTCTTTCTCAACAAGTGAGTTGCCCACTTCTCCGCCATTGGCTTTGAAAAATGTATAAGCCATGCCACCGCCAATGATGATATGGTCGGCCTTTTCCAGCAGGTTCTCGATCAGCAATATTTTGTCCGACACCTTTGCTCCGCCCATGATGGCGGTAAATGGTTTTTCGGCGCTCTTCAACACTTTTTCCGCGCTTTTCACTTCGCTTTCCATCAGCAGGCCAAAGAGTTTATTCTTTGACGGAAAAAAATCCGCTATAACCGCGGTAGAAGCATGCGCGCGATGCGCGGTTCCAAATGCATCATTCACATAAACCTCACCGAGTGCCGCGAGTTTTTTGGCGAATTCTTTGTCGCCCTTTTCTTCTTCCTTATAAAACCGGAGATTCTCCAGCAGCAGTACTTCACCGTCTTTGAGTGCTGCAGATTTTTCCTTTGCCTCAGCGCCTATGCAGTCATTGGCAAACTGCACATTGACGCCACCAAGCAGTTCCTGAATCCGGGGAATGAGGTGCTTCAGTGAATATTTGTCAGTAGGCCCGTCTTTCGGACGTCCCAGGTGAGACATGAGTATCACTTTGCCACCGTCGCCAAGTATTTTCTTGATAGTGGGCAGGGCGCCGCGAATACGGTTGTCGTCGGTAATCTCAAATTTCTCGTTAAGAGGAACATTGAAATCAACCCGAACCAGGGCTTTCTTACCCGCGAAATTGAATCGTGAAAATTCAGGCATACCGATCAGATTTAACCGGGTGAAAAGGAAGGGGAAGGATATTGACCTTCCCCCTGGAGATTATTTTTTGATGAGGCCGGCAAAATATTTCACCGTGCGCACCAGCTGGCTGACATAGCTCATTTCATTGTCGTACCAGCTAACGGTCTTAACCAGTTGCTGATCGCCAATGGTAAGCACCCTGGTCTGCGTGCATCGAAGAGGGAGCCGAAACGGCTGCCGATGATGTCGCTGCTCACGATCTCATCCTCGGTGTATCCGAAACTCTCGTTGGAAGCGGATTTCATCGCTGCGTTGACTTCTTCAACAGAGACCTTCTTATTGAGAATGGTAGTCAATTCGGTGAGAGACCCGGTGAGGGTGGGTACGCGTTGTGCGCTGCCGTCCAGTTTTCCTTTCAGTGAAGGAAGTACCAGGCCGATTGCTTTTGCCGCACCGGTGCTGTTGGGAACGATGTTTTGCGCTGCGGCTCTTGCCCTTCTAAGGTCACCTTTTGGATGCGGAGCATCCTGGGTGTTCTGGTCGTTGGTATAGGCATGAACCGTAGTCATCAGGCCCATTTTAATGCCATAGCTGTCGTCGAGCACCTTGGCCATTGGGGCCAGACAGTTTGTGGTGCAGGAGGCGCAACTGATAATGGTTTCAGAACCATCGATGATCTCGTGGTTGACATTGAATACGATCGTTTTCAGGTCGCCGGTTGCAGGGGCGGAGATTACCACCCTCTTGGCGCCTGCTTTCAGATGTGCCTCTGCCTTTTCCTTGTCGGCAAAGAATCCGGTACATTCCAGAACCACATCCACGTCGTGTGACTTCCAGGCGATTTCAGCGGGATTCTTCTGTGCATATATTTTTACTTCGTGGCCGTTTACCACGATAGAGTTTTCGGTGGCGCTTACTTCTTCGTCGAAGCGGCCCTGGGCGCTGTCGTATTTGAGAAGGTGAGCGAGTACTTTGGGGCTTGTCAGGTCGTTAATAGCCACTACGTCAATTCCTTCCATCTGATATATCTGCCGATAAACCAACCGTCCTATACGTCCGAATCCGTTGATAGCAACTTTTACTGTGCTCATAGAGATTAATTGAGTTAAACAAATTTGAGGATGCGAAATTACGCGATTGACCTGTTTAAATAAGGTAAAATTTTTGTATTCCGGGAGTGAGATCGAAACATCGAATAAAGTTTTGGAACAAGGATAAGCAGCAATTATCTTTGCCCTCCCAAAACCGGGTATGCCGCGTTGGTCAATCGGTTAAGACGCATCCCTTTCACGGATGAATGAGGGGTTCGATTCCCCTACGCGGTACTCAATTCGCTTCTTAAAAAGAAGCAAAACGACTAAAAAACGCTACAGTACTTCGCTGTGGCGTTTTCTAAAATTTTTCGATTCCCGCCGATTACCACTAATTCCCGTTGGTTTTGTTACACTTTTTGTTACACTTTTTAGGCATAAAGGTTGGTTCCGTACAGAGAACTCGAACCTTGGTACCGGTCTGAAGCGGGAGGGAATATGTTGATGCCAAGCGAACGACCACTGCACAACTGGCGCAATAAAATCAATAAGAAGAACTTCTATCCGATCCACCTGGAAATTAAAATCAACGGGAAACGGAAATATTATCTTATTTCCGTTCCATTAAAAATTTCATCAAAACAATGGTCGGGGATGGAGGATCAATGGGTGAAACCCAACCACCCCTATTTTTTTGAGATTAACAATAAGATAGAAGAAAAGAAACGGGTAGTAACGGATCTGATTAAGCGCTTTTATGCTTACAATAAGACTCTCACTTTTCCGATAGTGTTTAAAGAACTCAACAAACGCTACAATACCGGAAGTTTTAACGCGTATATGGCCGACTACATCAAGAATCCAACGGACAAACTGGATCCAAACACCTTTAAGAAATACCTTGCATGCCTGGATCATCTGAACGCATTCCATCCGGAGATTCGGTATATGGATCTTTCGCCGGAACTCATTGAAGATTTATATCAATACTGCCCGCAAAAGGTGAAACTGGAAGGATCGACGATCGAAGTTATTTCGATGCTTTCAAAAAGGTGGTGGGTCTTGCCCGCAAGGCACACCTGATCGCACGGGAAGACGCTGGAAACATTACGCTTCGATGAAGTGACGGGGCTTGCCCCTTACCGTTTAGTCAAATCTTGTCTAGTCCTACATATTTTTTAATAAGTTTCATCGGTTTACCCGTTGGCAATTTCATAATCATCGCTTTATTATCCTCATTGATCGTTTGATGTCTGAGTTCGGGGAGTTTACCTTGAAAACTGCCGATTTTGTAGATATAGATGAATCCTGAAATAATAAACATGCAGGTTGGCATTCCATCCTTATCGATTCCCTGGTAAGGTTCAAGCACTACATCGCTGGAAAATGCCTTATCCGACACAGTCGATACAAGGAGTATTGGGTAGTCGTCATATTGGCGAGCATCATTACTGAAAATCATTTGCCGTATAATCTCTTCGTGCGCTCCAAGATTGATCTGGTTGAAAAATGATTTGGTTGAAATACTGGCGCGCCAAAGTATGGACAATAAAAACAACTTGAATTTGGTGTAGTTCAGGTTAGAGCAGATCATAAACTCTCCGCCTTCAGCATTATAATAATTTTTGCAATCAGGGGTCTGGTCCGCTGGTAACCTTCCTCCCCGGTAAATCGCTTTTTTAGCATATTGTTCCAGTTGATCTCCCAACCTTCTATCATCACATTCTGGGTACAATAGGTTCCCCTCATGTACACCTGATTGAAGCAATGATGGTTTTTTCCCGTCAACAAGATCCTGTATGGAAAAGTGATTGATTTTGTGCTTGTCATCATACAAGCCGCCATGCTTATATAAAAAATCAGGAATAATTTGCGATCGTCCGATCAATTTTTTTTCTTCCAGGCAAAGTCTGCAAATGGACATGAATATTTTGTAAAGGGTGACAGATTTCTATACCTCGATCAAGTTCTCAATGATTTGTTTTACCGGAGTGTAAATATCAATATCGGTATCGGCAGTCTCTATGCTGATCAGGAGACTGTATCTCAGTATCGATTCAGACAATCCCAATTTCTTTCTGGTCCTGTACCAGCCATTTTTTGGATAGATCGCCAGCGTGTTGCGTAGCGCCAGATCAGCCCCTGAACAAATCAAAAAATCCTTCTTAATAGAACCGCGGCTCCGTATGAATTCTTTTAACAGCCAGGGTTCTTCGTGTCCGTCATAGGGAACATCGGGTTGCCCGCCCGCTTTGGAGACTCTTCTTGTAAAGGTCTCCAAGTCTTCAGCGGGACCGATCATTTTAAAATCCAGCGCGTGAGAATAATACGTAAAATTATTTGCGTACCGCCGGTTACCAGGATTGGGATCAATAAAATACGATAGCGTTACTTTCACGGTGACGTCCTGATCTTGTAAAACATTTTGTAAAACGTCCAGCGGCCAGGGTAAGGAATACAAATGATATTCGTTGGTTTTTATCGACGTCCCTTCTTGCCTGAATGGTTGAAACGTATTCTCCGCAATGAGGGTGAGTACGTTATTAGCGGAATAAGAAGCTTTTTTAGCAATGGGAACGCCGTAACCGACCGTTCTGAGCAGATTTCGTTTTTGAAGCCGGGTAGCAGCAGGGAGCTGTATTCCCTGCAGCATGGCCGGCGTCCATTCGGCCGAGTGAATGAGCAGGCCCCGGATAGTTTCCGGCCAGAATTGCGGGTAGGCAATCTGAAGTTCCGCCGCGAGTTTTGCGGCCAAAGCGGCGGCCCCGCTGGTGTCCCCAAAAGGATAGAGAAGAAATTGCTGAATATCTTTATCCAGGGACAGGGGCCTGAGTGTCGAAACATGATCTTTAATATCCTGACCGACGACGGCCAGGTTGCCTCCCTCCATCACGATATCAGGTTTTATCGGCCATTGGTTTTCCCACAACATCGAGGTAGAATTGGACGGGGACATAGCCCCAACCGCAGACAAAATCGTGGTATTCGGCCATTGTTGCTGGTCAATTCGATCCATGCGGGTATAGCTGCCCACCGTAATAGCATTAAAGCTTTGGCCTGGATCGTGAATGGAACTCAGGTCATTTTTGTCCGGAAATGCCGAAGCGGGAGAAGGTGGATTGAGATAGTCCACATTTCCGCCGCTGATGATAAATAAATGCTTTCTGCCGGTAACGGTTCCAAAAGCAATTCTGTCCACTGAGGCCGACCAGTTCGATGGTCTGCCTTTGAAGGCCAGCTCTTCGTCCGTGATCGCCAGACAGAAGATTCTCTGTGGATCTGGGAACTGCACTTCCGGCGTACTGCATGCCTCTTCGGTTACGACGCCATACAATTCCGGGGCATGTGGTTGCGAAGGATGAACATATTTAAAGGATTCCACGCCATGCAGGATTTGAATAGCTCCGTGAGCCGCCAATGCATCGGTAAGATCTCCGAACAGCACAAGGCCGCACATCCCTGTTCCATGACCTCCCCCGCCCCAACTGTCGGCGGTACCCCATCCGGGGCGATAGGTGAACAGTTTGTTTGCCGGTAACATGGATTGCAAAAGAGGGTGTTGTTGGTTTACTCCACTGTCCAAAAGGCAAACGACTACACCAGCGTTTCCGTCTGGTACTACTAAGCGTTGCAAAAGATCATTCACCCACGCTTGCTTGTTTACAAAATCCACCGATGGATGCGTAATGAAACTATTGAGTTCTTGCGCTTTTCGAAGCTCAGCTAAATTATCTAATAATAGTATTGATTGCGAAAGCTGGTTAGCTGTTGCTTGCACCAGGCAAACGGTATGCTCTGGAAATTCCAGGCGTTGTATGCCAATTTGCGCACCTATAGCTGCTAGATTATTGGTGACGCGTTGAATTTTTGCCGGATCTTCACTGCGTCGGAACCAAACTTCCCACCAGAGCAGATCATGATCGTTTGGAAAAGGGATCTCCGGCGCATCGACCCAAAAAGCCCTTAATGTGGCAAGCGCAATATCGGCGATATTAGAAAACAGATCCCTGTATTTGGGAAGACCGGTATCAAGGCCTTGTCTGTCTTTTGTATTCTCGACTAAATACTTACCTGCATGATTTAGAAATTTGCTAACCCCTCCCTCTCTCATCATGACGGCGACCCGGTACCGAACTTTTTGCTCGCCTTGAATTTCCGCTGTTTCTTTCCGGATATTTAATAGCTGGTACTTGGGTTCATCCCCCGAATCAGAATGAAAACTGTTAAAGGGGAGCTCATAACCCCATTCGCTAACAAATTCTACATACACGGCATCATCCCGAACAATATTGGCTGCCTGCGGCTGATCCCGGTCAATTTGAAATTGATCGCGGATACTGTTTAATTGTTGGATGATACGATTGCCGTGCTGGTTGCGGTTTCTTTGAACCAGGTCAACATCTCCGACAACTGTTGCGGGGTAAGTATAGTCTCTGGAATTAAAAAAGCCGTCTACTTTTAGGTGGGGTAAATTGTCAGGCATTATTTCTTTTTGGAAAGCAACACGCTGATCATGTATTTTTTATGCAGTGTGGCGGATCCTGAAAGAATTTTCTCTTTAATGGTAGCTTCACATGCTTTGGCAATATCTGAATAGTTTAATCCCACTACTTGTTTGGCTATTGTAGAAAAATCAGGGCGCACATCAAATGAATGACCTTGCGTATATTTTTTGATAGAATAAGCGATTTCCTTGGCGGTAGGCAGGGGATAACGCACGATGTCATCGAATCTGCGCATGAGGGCATTGTCCAAGGCATCCGGGAGATTGGATGCAGCGATGATAATACTGTTGCTGTTGTCCTTTTCAATATTGATCAGAAAACTGTTCAGCACTCTTTTAATCTCTCCGACTTCATTGCTTTGCTGACGGTGGGAGCCAATAGAATCAAACTCGTCAAACAGATAAACCGCCCGGTTGCCCGGCATGGCTTCAAAGATCAGTCTGAGTTTGGCAATGGACTCTCCCATATAGCGGGACAACATGCCATCCAGGCGAATCACGAATACAGCTAGGCCCAACTCACTGGCGATCGCGTGAGCAGTCATGGTTTTTCCGGTTCCGGGAGGACCTGTCAGGAGGAGTTTTCGAATGGGCTGTAAATTATGATGAGTAAGCAATTCCCATTTCTTTTGCTCCTCGATTAATTTCTCAATGGATTTATGGATGTGTGGATCAAGAATCATATCGCCCAGTTTTATTCTGGGGTGGACCACGTCAAGGAGATCGCCCAATTCCCGCTTTCCGGGGGACATGTTGACGACTCTTGTTTTATCTGGTTCAAAAGAAGATCGCTTCTTTTTGGCTTGGTCAATTAGGTCTTTAAGATCCTGGGCGATATTGACATGCCCTTGCCTGGCTTCCTGCGCGGCGATCTGCATCGCTGAGGCAAAAAATCTGGCGTCGTCGTCTTCGCCAAAGGACTTGATAAGGCTTTTTATTTGATCCGGTGCTGCCATGGGGAATTGATAATCAAAGGTATAGTAAATAGTAGATTCAGGGCTACTAATTTCCTCCCAATCTACAATCGTCTTTCGTCATCCCTCTTATGAATTCGTGTTTTTATTTTGCCAGCAATTTGATCCATACTGTCCAACATTGTGTAATCCGCCGGGCTCGGACGATCAGTAAGCCCGTATATAGTTTACAGCAATCCATTGACGTAAAAATCGCATATTCTTTTTCTTCCATTTTTTCTGCTGTGCGCTGCAGGTTGCGGAAAAATCTTTAAGGTATCCCTGCACTTTTTCATAAAGCAGGTTGTTTTCCTTGTCGGGGAATGAGCGTAACCAGTCGCGGATATAGTCAATGGTAGCGAGCATGCGAAAAGCTCTTTGTTCAGTGAGCTGATCGATCGGCTTGCGAACCGAATCCGATAGTGCTGGTATTTTTTTTGCCTGATCAAGTAATATCCAAACCATTTCATCAGCCGGCAGCCTTGGGAAAATATACTGCTTTAAAAAATCGTCCGGCAAACATTCCAGGTTGTGATTGTAAGAAATTCCTTCAATAACTGAGACCAGTTGATCAGCATAATGCGCTTTATCATTTTCTTTTGCATGAAGGAAGAAACCCGTCCAAACAGGATCGGATTGAGACCAGTTCATGGTCAGCAGTTCTTCCAGCAGGTAGTCAAATATCATTTGCTCGAGTCGTTGATTCTTCCTGGACAATAGATCTTTTAGGACAACTGTTCCCTCGGGCCAGATATCTTTAGGCAATCGCCGGTCAAAAAGTTGCTCGCTTAAAAAGGTTCGGAGCGCCAGGGGAAATAAAGGCGACTCCGGTTGCGAAAGAAATATGGGTAGTAGTACTGCCCATTGCCGCCTTGCACCCAGCGGAAGGTCATACAATTCGGTTTCACCATACAAAACAGCCATGCATTGTTCGAAGAGTGGTGGTGGGAAAAATTCGGGATAGCCCAGCACATTATCCGGTAATGCTTTACCATTAAGTAAAATATGCTGCAAGGAAAGGGGCGGCTTGGCAGCAGTTAATATGATGGACGGGAACAATCCCTTCGCTTTGCGGGTAAATACCATGAGGATGCTTTTCTCAGCATCTGACAGATCATCCCAGCCGTCAAGGTAAAAACGAAGGAGCCGAGCCCTGAAAAGGACGTGGCGAACACCCAGTGTTTGCTTCATCAGTTCTTCGCGTTGATGGGAAGTTAAGCGTGAAAAACGCGTTGCCAGCAGTTCGATGAACGCCTCTGAAACGGAGGAAACATAAACAGCCTTTTTTAAGTGAATGAGCATCCAGCTCCACCAGGTCTCGAGCGCGGGCCATTGCAGGGAAATAGCTGCTGCTTCGCTTTGGAGAATAGCTTGCTGAAAACGACCGGTGTTGAAATGAAAATACCGGGGAACATGCCTGAAAAAAACGGGCAGTAACGCAAACCAAATTTCCCACATTTTCAGTCGCTGTCCGTCACTGAGGCGATCAAGATCGTACCCATGACCGCCGTATCCGGCATTGAATTCCGTCATCAAGGGGATTGACCGGTACACGACGTGTCGCTGATCGAAAGCGGTAACGATCAGCGTTTTCAGGCGCAGCGCGGTTTCGTTCTGAAAAGAGGGATACGATTGTATGGCACCCTTCAAAAAGGAAAACAGGACAAAGGGATGTTCTTCACTGAACAGGGAAAGGAGATCATCGAGGTTTTCTTCCCGCAGAAGGGTCCCCAGAAAAAAAGCAGCTTGTTCACGGATAAACGTTTCCTGTCTATAGTACAGTGAAAGCAGATCTTGGGCATCCACTTTCAGTCCTCTTTTGCTTTTTTGCTTAAAGTGAAAATACCGGGTTATACGGTATGCCTCTTCCGCAGAAAGCGAATGGGGGTCCCGGTGCAACTTGTTTAATACTTTCTTTGTTTGCGTTGTATTGGGGAAATGCAGGCTCTGCTCGGGACCGACAGATACATGGCGCACATCGGGCAGGTAGGGCTGACCGTTATGCCAGAAATAATAATTTCCGTGATCATATCGGGAAAGAATACGCTCGGTCATCTTTTCCTGTACTTCGGGTTCCAGGATGTCCAGTGATTTCAACAGCCATTCGAACGCGACGTTGCGTACGACCACAAAAGTGTGCGAGAGTGCTTTCTGGACGACTGCGGCAATGGCATTGACGTGTTCTGGATTGTCGCGGTGATAATCCACCAGGACATACAGGGCATGAAGCGAATTGACCGCAACAGGAATATGGAGTGCCCCTATCCCTTTTTCGGCTATGGCCAGCAGTCGGGCGAACCGGGTTTTGTTTTTAAACAGTTGTCGCGCAGCCTCCCAGTACACCGGGTGGGTAAACTGGTAACCGCCTTTGCTTGGTTGGACGAACTGCCGGTCTTCCAGATTTGCCAGAGCATCCTTATAAGTTTGTACTAACGGTTGTAAAACGGGGTATTCCTTTACGCGTACGTCCGGAGTTCCGGGACCGATGACGGTAAGCGCAATGGACGGCTCCTCTCTGGACAACAGCCCCGGCAGAATGTCCGGACCTGTTCCCAGCATATAGCTGATATCCTGCAAAGTGGGACCGGAAGAGGTGGTTGCGGTTAAACCGAACTGGAGGAGCAGATCTATCATGTCGGTGCCCAGGCCGCTCATCATTTGGGCAGCAGCAGTTGAATTGGTACGGGAAAAATGTCGCACCGATTCTTTTGAGAAGGAGGGTAATTGCTTAAAGTTACCAGCCAGGAAGCTGAGCTCACCCGGTTGCAGTAAAGTGTCAGGAGGGTCAACCTGCAACACCCGCTGCACGAGCTTGTCCAGGCGCGCGGGCAGACCTGGTGTCCGTTCTACGAGACCATCCCAGCATTTTTGAACAAAGCCCCTGTCTGTTACCGTACAATCCAGCCATTGATGGGCGCCTGAAATCAAGCCCGGGCTGATTTTCTTCACCGTTTGAATGTTGGATGTGATGACAAGAAATCTAGCCCTCAGGGTAGAAAGATTGTCTAGCAGGTTAAGAAGTCGCGCATGTGCATCCCCCGATGAAGGGGAGTACTCCTGGCCGAATGGATCTTCCAGTAAACACAATTGTTGGTCGTTGGAATAATCATTAAGAAACCTCGACGCATCTTCAATAGTACTGCAGTAGTGGTAAGTAAAGTTGTCTATAGCATAAAGTTGCCGGGTGATACTTTTTGCAAGTTGTGATTTACCGCAAAAACTTGCCCCCGTCAGCAGCAGCAATCGCTGTTTTTGCAACTGTTGCAAAAGCTCGTTTTCTCTATCTCGGGCAATATAGTGCGGCAGCAGTTCCGGACACGGCGAATAATAGCGTTTGAGCAGGGCTTCCATGTCAGCAATGATATTGCTCCCGGAATCCCTGCCCTGCCGGATAATTTTTTCTAGCTGCCGGATAATTCGTTCATGGTCTACCGAAGGGACCAGAAAATGGCGGCCCAGCAAAGCTTTGATCCGTTCCTCAACCCCTTGTTCTGTCAAATCATCCAGGATCAGCAATTGCCCGAGTATCCGGGTGAGCAGCGCAGGATCCTTGTTGAGCCTCGCCGCCATCGCCTGGTTGAACTGCCTGCGCTTTACCGCCAGTGTTTTCAAGTCGGTCGGGACTCTAGCAACAGCGCTCGTCAATTTCTTGCGGCTGACATTGGTAATTTTGGTGGCAGAACGCGCCTGAAAAGTGAGGGGATCAGCCAGGATAGAAAGATCCGTAGCAAAATCCTGGGCCCGGTTGCTGCAGATCAGCAAGAATTGGACAAGTTCATCATCGGCCAGCTTTGACAAAACGTTCGTGTCGGCGCGCTTGCTTTCAAAATGACAGAGAAAATCAGCATATTCGTCCAGTGACAAGGCGGAGTTGCGCTGTTTGCATTGCCCTTCAATGACTCTGTATGTCAGATGGCATGCTTCCTTAATGGTCAGTCGGAAATCCTCGCTGCCGATGTGTTCAATATCGATGGCGGACAAAGGCTGTCGGCTGTGGTAATGCAGGGCGGCAAACACCGTACACAGATATTGATATTCATATCCTTTCGGACCCGCCTTTTCTACGCCCATGCAAGTTAGATGTTGAAGGCTGCAAAGATATTAAGAAGGCCAGGATCTCACCTCTTCCGTTATGCAACCCTCGCATTTCACCTCGTCTCTTTAGGTCGGTGCCCAACCTTTCTCCCCCTCCCGTCCCCGGCTGGGGGAACCGGTTTTTTTAGGATATAGCGCTGCGCGGCCGGACTTTAGCCTAGAAGCTTTCCGGAATTTTACTGGAGTAGTACTGCAGAAACCAGACAGGAACGTTTTTCGCCGTCATGCGATCCCACTTCTTTTTACCCTTGACCGTTTTGAAATGAGCGAACAGCACCGATTCCTTTCCTTCATGAGAGTTATCGAAAAAATAAACCTGGTAGGCCAGTTGGCAGGCTTCGTACAGAAAATCGAGTGAACGGATATAGCGGGACCGAATAACCTGTTCCTCCACATTGTGCCCGCCGCTCTGAACACGGGATTGCACTCGGAAAACATTAATATCGGCGGATTCGGTGGAGACGAAATACAGGTACACTTTGTACCCGGCCTCCCGGGCATCTCGCATGATTTTAAGCTTGGAGGCGTGGGAGAATACCGTTTCAAAAGAGAACCGCTCCTGCTGGGCCAGTAGTTTTTTTCGCAGAAAATCCGCGATGACCTGCGCCAGGGCGGTAGCCAGCTCCGGCTTTTTCAACCGCAGCTTGTTAGCACGCAGCGTGTAACAGGACTCAAAGGCGCTAATCGGAAAACGTGCCCCAACAAGACCGGAGCCAAGCGCAATCGCTTTGAATTCATTACTGGTCGTTTGAATGTGGTAGGTCTTAAAATCCAGGGGCTTTTTTTGTAGAGCCACGACCAGGTCGTCTGCGTTGATGTAGATGCCGAAATCAATGGCCTTTCCTTCGACCGTGTACTCCCGGACTTTACTGATGACCGTGCTCTTACCTGATCCGTTGGGACCGGCAAATACCCGCAGCCGCAACTGGGATTTAATCGACAAGGCGGTCTAAGCTTGAAAAAGTATCACGGTTCAGTGGGCTGATCTGTTCTATACGACCATCTGCATGTTTTCGTACTACCCAATCTCCCTGGACGATGACCGTCTGGCCCATCCGCAGCATGGTGTCCCGAGAGGCCTGAGCGGCACCGGATTTAGACGCCCGCCTGACCATTTTTTTGGTCATGTAGCGCTTTGATCCCCGTCCCATTTTACTTGCTCTCATACCTTTTGCCATGATATGAATATACAAAATATCTTTTAATGCTTTGGCTTACATGCGCCTTCGTCTTCCCGTCTCCCGCTGAAGAAAGCTGCCATTCCTAATTCGACGTTTACCTATTTCATATAGCTGGAGGTTCATTCAAAATGCAAGCTACTAACAGGTCGAGTTCATCAACATGCTTAAAATATTCTGAAACAGCCGTTGCTTCCTCCTGTAATAAATACGACAATTGAAGTGCCTTCATGTCTTTACTATTTCCTTCCAATTTCACAGCCGATTCGGTATAATAGTTTTCAAGCTCGCCTTGAGCCCAGATGAATATACCCTTGCTTCTTAAGAATTCCAGAAGCGTATTCAGTGATTGCCCATCAATCGCAGCCGAAATAGTACCCCTTTTGTCGCCTTTGACGTATCTCTTTTGCATTTCACTCACTATCATCCGCAGGTTTGCATCATCAGCGATTATTTCTTCATTAACAATTTGCTCAAAAACTTTTTGAACTTTTTGCGCATCAAGGTTTTTTTCAGGCGAACGCAATCGCTCTGCAACACTATTATAGTCGACAGGCAAAGAAACTATTGCCTTTTTAATGGCTGCTAATTTATCCTTGATATCGGTTAGCTGTAAATAATTGGCAATTTTGGTGACTTCATCCCGAAAGCAATCGAGATCCCCAAGAATTAGATATTTAATGTTGAAGCATTCTAGCATCCTAATATACGTAAGAAAACTTCCTTTTCCATTTACACGAATTACTGATATATTCTTATAGTCCAGTAATTGCTTCTGACTTCTAAGTTTGTCAACAAGTGACGGAATCAGATACACTTCTCCGCCCTCAACTAAGATCACTTTGTCTGAGAAAAAGAGTTCCGTATTGTTTGTCCACAGGAATCGTTTCAATTCCAAGGTCAGCGATTGGGAGGTTTTGCTATCGAGTTGGTTGGCAACAGTCGCGTTTTGGCCGTTTTCCTTGTGCACTCGCACGATGGAATATGGATCAACATTTTTTAAGTATTCTGTAGAATGGGTGCTAATGATCAATTGTCTTGGTTGGTCATCGCAATTGGCCAGAAACTTATTAAGCTCGGCAGAAATGACCCGGCGGGCTTGCGGGTGCAAGTACAACTCCGGTTCTTCGGTGATCAGCAAAGAGCTGTTATTGTGATAATTGTTGCAGTATAGCGTAAACAGGGATATGATTATGGCGCTCTGGATGCCAGTTCCCTTTTCCTGCAAGGGTCTGTCGATACCATCGTCTACAAACAATTGGATGTTTTTATACAAATCAGAGGTGGTATCATTTAAGAATTTGAAAGACACTTTTTTGTGAGCAATGGCCCCTTCCAGCAGCAACCGAATCTGTTTAGTTTCCTTGTCAAATACCTGATCAACATAAAACTTAATGTCCAGGGATTTATTCCGAATTAATTCCTCATAGGTTTCCAGTTCTTTTGGCTCAATGTTGTTTTTGTTCTTATCCCACAAACCCATGATCAACTTTCCGAACCAGGTGTAATGTACCAAACGCAAATCTTCTTTCTGGCTGCGAAGTGCGCTGATAACTGTCGTTGTTATTAACGAATTACGCAGTTTCTTGGATAGAAAAGGCGTAATCCATACCTCTTTATTTTCGTCCTGACAGAGAATACCAAAGCCGGACTTTTCATCGTCTATGCGAGACTTACAAAAAAATAATTTTAGCGTTTTTAGGCTGCCCAAAAAAGTAATTAATTCTTCAGGGGTCTTCCAAATGGTTTTTTGATCCTTCCCCCATTCGTTTTTGACTAAACCTACTTCGGGACGATTCTCTAATTCGTCCAATTGCTGAAAGAGATCGTAATTAGGGCTCCTATTGCCGGTTTCATCTGTGCTGTAAATTTGTTTTACGGACTTTATCCTGCAAAAAGCTGTTTTTTTCTTGATACTGCGGATCATGTCTACATCGAAATCTCGCCCTTCGAGTTGAACGTCTATATACATGTTTTCCGCAATACATTCACTGATTTCACCGGTCTCAAAATCGACAACTTCGTAGGTGTGGAAGTCATTTGGTGTAATATTCTGATAGGTTGGAAACCTCTCACTCAAAAGAATGTCCAGGGCTTTGATGATATTGCTTTTTCCGGAGTTGTTCTTGCCAACAAGAACGTTTTTCCCGTTCTCAAAACGGATTTTGACATCTTTGAGGCTGCGATAATTGAATGCAGTGAATTTGGAGATGAACATAGGCAAGGTTTAGGGAGTAGCAAGTTAACTAATCTTCCCTACTTCAGGTTCACCAACCAATGCATTGACCGTCGCGCTATGTTCAATGGTTTGTCGCAAGGTATGATTAAGGAATCATCACCGAAAAAGCCATCGTCTTGGGCGGCATACACCTTTGCGCATCACACACCTGGTAAGTGATCTCGCCGTTCAATGTGGTTTTCGCTTTCCCCTTGCGCTTCACCTCCTGCACGAAATCGACTTTATGCGAATAATGATATTGCATAATACCAGACGCCGGGTCACTGTAGATTTCTTTTTCACCCACCTCTTTTAATTTACCGGGCGCCACCACCAGCAATGGGTTTTTAGTGAATTCACTTCGGTGGCTTGTGCAATGGCCGCAGGCGGCTGTTCCTGTGCATAAATATCCCAGCCATTATCGTGTAAGTACCCCATTTCTCAAACAGTTTTTGGATAGTTTTTTTCGTTGCTGATTATGTTGTACACCATTCGAAAGGTGTCATGTTGCCCAGTGATTCATGTGGTCGTCTTTCGTTGTATTCTTCCATCCATTCTTCGGTCAACTGCTTCACCTGGTACAGATCAAAGAACAGATATGCATCTAACACTGCTTCTCTTTATAGTCTATCAAAACTTTCTATGTAGCCATTCTGAGTTGGTTTTCCAGGCTGGATATATTGAATGGTTATATCGAGGTCTTTGGCCCAGAGTTCCAAATCCTTTGATGTGAACTCAGGGGCATTGTCCGCGCGAATTACGGCGGGTTTGCCCCTGACTTCAATTACGCGATCCAGCGTTCTAATAATCCGTTTGGATGAAAGTGAAATGTCTACTTCAATGGCCAGCACTTTACGGGAACAGTCGTCCATGACATTGAACGTTCTGAAATTCCGGTTGCGGCCATGCTGTCGCTCATGAAGTCCATGCTCCAGGTGTTATTAATGTTGCTCTGTTGTGACAAAGGTTGCCTGATCCTTGATGGAAAGCGCCGTTTGCCTTTTCGCTTCTTATTCAACTTCACCAACTTGTAGATCCTGTACACTTTTTTATGGTTCCATTTCTTGCCTGATCGCCTGATGTATGCAAAGAGCTTTCTAAATCCATAGGAAGGGTATTTAAAGGCGAGTTCCTGCAGCGCAGTGATTACCTCTCTATCATCTCTGACAGAATTGTAATAGTACTGCGAACGCGGCAATGACATTATTTTACAGGCCCTGCTGACCGATAACTTTTTCTCTGAAACAATCTCCGCACTCAGTTGCTTTTTGGTGGCAGCGCCCAGCCTTTTTTTGTGAACAGATCCCGCAAGGTCTCGTCGTCCATGGACAGGTTGAAATACATGCGTTTTAACCGGGCATTCTCTTCTTCCAACTCTTTCATGCGCTTCACATCAGAAGCTTCCATACCGCCATACCTGCTCTTCCAGTTGTAAAAAGTGGCATCGGAAATGCCATGCTCGCGGCAAAGCTCCTTTGTTGGCTTACCAGCTTCCTGCTGTTTGAGAATCGAGACAATTTGGGTCTCGGTGAATCGTGTTTTTTTCATGTTGACGTGTTTAAAATTAAGCGCTTTGCTCCAATTCTAAACTGTCCGAGTTTTAGGGGTCCTTTCATAGGGACTTCTAAAACATCCTTAATCCTATTTGTATAATGCGTCCGTGCGACTTCATACGTATAGGATGTTGGCGTCCTCTATAAAATTTTTCCTATTTTCATTTCGCATTAATTCGATTTGAAACCATTTTTTATCTGTTACATATTTTCTATAACCAATTGATTTTGTTATGATTATTGTACCCCTACGGTACAAAAAAAAATAATTTTGTTGAGAGTTGTTCAATTAAGACTTGAGCAGCTTTTTTTGTTCGAAGCCGAGGGGGTATAGTTTTGTGATTCTATTTAAGGCGTTCTAACACTCTCCATTACTTTCCAAATAGATCTGGCCCGCAACACCATGCTTATCCGGGAAAGCCTAGAATAGTTTGCCCATATCCGTTAGAACCTCTTATAGCCACTCCTCTGCCGCGTCTGCCAGAACCAGCCACAAGTGCAAAGCGAAAGAGCTTCGTACCATCACACGGTAACGAAACGGAGCAATATGGAACACGATCACAGGTGCCTTCGCCATGAGTCCCTGCGAGACAGATCCGATAGGGAAACTGCTTTCCCGAAGATCCTGTTCCCAAACATGGGCCATCACTTCTCGAACTTTAGAACCTTCAACTTCAATGGTAGTTCTCTGGCCGCTGACATCCACTACACTGAAATGATATTGGTCATTCAACAGCAGCGGTGCGAGCTTACGTTCAGCTTCCTGCAATCCTACAATTATCCACCAGTCTGGTGCAAGGCACAGGACATGGGCTTCATCTGCACCGGGTACTGGCACCACCCGAGTCTGGCCCGGCTTCCCTGGCAGCTCCAAACCCAACGCTTCAGCGACTGCAGTGTGCGTTGAGGTCCCGGCCGCTACTCGAAGATCGATGGTATGCAATCCTGGCAATTCACGAATCGCCACCGTAGTAACGGTTCCCATGTTCATACCTTCAAGAGGGCTTTTTTTAACGACCATAGTTGTTTCCATTAGTCTCTTCGGATGTTCTCCTTGTCAATAAATACAGCGTCACAGATGGTGGCGCGCAATATCTTTTTTCCAATGGGCACAGCCACCACTTCTCCCATCCGGTTCAGGCCATCGGCCACCAGTGCCAATGCGAACGCACGCCCAAGTGTAGGTGAATGGTAAGAACTCGTTACAAAACCGGTATGGCGGGTTTTGCCATGCTCGTCCGGGTGTGCATTTAGTACGGTGATGTATGCTCCCTCCGGAATGACTTCGTCGGTGTTCTCTGGCAGCAAGCCAACCAGTTGTTGTCTCCCCGTTGCTTTAAGATAGGGCAGCTGAAACGAGCGCTTTCCTATGAACTCTTTCTTCTTTGAAACAACCCAGGACATGTTGAGGTCATGTGGTGTTTGAGTTCCGTCAGTGTCCTGCCCGATGATAATGAAACCTTTTTCCGCCCGCAGCACGTGCATGGTCTCCGTTCCATAGGCAGTCAGTTCATAGGGACGTCCGAGCGCCCAAAGTCGTTCCCAAAAATGGCGGGCATGGCCCCAGTCAACGTTGATCTCGAATGCCAGCTCTCCTGAAAAAGAGATTCGCGCTAAGCGTACAGGTATGCCGTCGATTGTCGCCTCACGGCTGTGCATGAAGGGAAATGCATCTTTTGAGAGGTCAATGTCATTGACCAGTTCCTGGAGCAGCTGCCTGCTTTTAGGGCCTACCAGCGCTATCGTTGAAATATGTTCGGTAACCGAAGTGCAGTAAACCTTCAGGTCGGGCCACTCCGTCTGCAGCCACTCTTCCAGCCATGCCAGCACGCGGGCAGCACCTCCTGTTGTTGTGGTCATCAGAAAATGGTTTTTACCCAGGCGGGTGGTGACACCGTCATCAAAGACAATACCGTCGGCCTTGCACATCAATCCGTAGCGGCACTGCCCTTCCGGCAATGTCGAGAACATATTTGTATAGATCCGGTCAAGGAAAACCGCGGCATCCGAACCCTGGATATCAATTTTTCCAAGTGTGGAGGCGTCCATTACGGCCACACCCTCCCTGGCCGCCACGCATTCACGTCTAACGGCGTCGTCCATGCGCTCTCCCGGCCTGGGGAAGTACCACGGTCGCTTCCATTGTCCCACGTCCTCGAATATTGCACCAGCTTCAACATGCCATTGATGGAGCGATGTGATTCGGATGGGATCGGAAAGCAATCCGCGTTCACGCCCGGCAAGTGCAGCGAATGGCACCGGCACATATGGTGGCCGAAAAGAAAGGGTACCCACATCAGCAGGTGACAGGCCCTCTTGTTGGCAAAGTGCACCGATCGTGAGCATGCCACTGGTCTTGCCCTGATCGTGTGCCGTACCTATGGTGGTGTATCGTTTGATGTGTTCGATGCTGTGCAATCCTGCGCCAACAGCGCGTTGCACATCGTGGAGCGTTGTATCGCGCTGCAAGTCGATGTAAGCTTTACTGGCCTGCTCGGGATCGAGTGCCGGACCGAAGAACACCAACGGATCATCGTCGCCGCCGAAGTCGCCGGCCAGCATGCCGGCGGTGCGGAGCCGGTCGGTAGATTGACCTACGAGGAAAGCCGCATGTTCACTACTCCATTGAGGTTTAATGCCGATGTGGGTCGCCAGATCTACGATCGGGGTCCAGCCCCCGGATACTGCAAGCAGATCGGCAGCTATTTGAAATGTCTCTTTCGTATCGAAGTCCTGTATAAGTACACTGTCCAAAGCGCCTTCTGCATTGGAAGCAGTGTCGAGCACCGTGGCGCGAAAGCGTACCGGAATACCAGCAGCCTTTGCTGCATCTACACTGGGACCTCCGGCTTTGGGCCGCGCATCAAAGACACCTTGCACCTGTATCCCGGCATTGTGAAGCCTGAGCGCATCGCGATACCCCTGGTTGTCGATAGTAACAACAGCGGCGCGACTGAATATCCGTACTCTATGAACCGCAACATAGGTTGCCGCCGCATGGGAGAGCATGATGCCGGGCCTGTCGTTATTTGCGAAAATCAATGGGCGCTGGAACGCACCTGGTGCCAGCACTACCCGATCGGCACGGATATGCCATACACGGATGCGCGCGCGATTGGCCGGTGCGGAATTTCCAGGGTGGTCGCTGCGGCGCTCAATGGCGACAATATAATTCTGGTCGTACAAACCAACAGCGGTGCACCTATTGATATACGTTAGGTTTCCATGCGCGAGAATATCTCGCATCGCAGATGGTAATTCCTGTCCAAGATGACGGAGGTAACCACCAGCTTGAGACTGGTCGTCGATCAGAAGCACCTCACGCCCCGCACGCAGGTGCTCGTCCGTAGCCCTAAGTCCCGCAAGGCCTGCCCCGATGACCAGCGTATCTACATAACGATTGGTCTTGTCGTAGCGTGCTTCATCGGCGAGGTCGGGCAGCGCACCGACGCCGGTAAGGCTGCGTGCAGAAAGTCCTTCAGCCAATTCAATGACCGTGGCTGGAAGCATCGATTCCATAGTGCCTGATACCAACTGAACGAGTGCATTGGGTTCTTCAACACCCAATCCAACAACACCGCGCGGACGGCCATGGTAAGTACTCTTAGTTACTGACAGCGTGCCGCTGCGCAGCAAGGCAGCCGCCAAGGGCTCACCCTGATACCCCTTGTAGAGTCTGTCATCAAAACTGAATGAAACTTCGCTCATGCTCTCGAACCCTCCTGCCCAATGTTACCGGGCGCTTTTGGTTGTGTGGTGAAGGGAAGGTAGGCCGGCCCGATCTCATGGGTAATGGTATTGCGCCATAGGTTGAACCACCGGCCACATCCAGCGAAGTGCACCCACCGTTCGGCAAGCCACCCCTTGGGGTTGGCTCGGATATGAAGGTATTTCGCCCATTCGCCGTCGGTAAGCACATTGGGATCTGGATAGGCCACCCCGGACTCAGCTCCGTAATGGAACTCCGTTTCGTTGCGCAACCCACAGTGAGGACAAGGAATGTAAAGCATAGAATAAGTTTTAGTGGGCAACCCCGGCCGCTCCATGTTCATCGATGAGATGCCCTGTCATGAAACGGTCGAGCGCGAAGGGGCGGTTCAGTTCATGCGGCGTGCCGCTTGCGATAGTGTGGGCCATGACCCAGCCCGATCCAGGCGTGGCTTTGAAACCACCTGTTCCCCAGCCGGTGTTGATGAACAGATTCTCCACCGGCGTGAGGCCGATAATTGGCGATGCGTCAGGAGCGATATCAACTATACCTCCCCAGGTCCTCAGCACCTGTGCCCGCGAGAATATTGGGAACAATTCCACCGCAGCTGCTAACTGGTGTTCGATCACATGGAAGCCGCCGCGCTGTGCGTAGGAGTTAAAGGCGTCGGTGCCTGCCCCCATCACCAGCTCGCCCTTGTGTGCCTGGCTGACATACACATGGACAGCTCCACTCATTACTACGGTGTTGAGCACCTGTTCAAGCAGTGGACTGACCAGTGCCTGCAATGGCCGGCTCTGGATGGGAATGGAGAATCCGGCGAGATTGGCCAGCAGCGAGGAATGACCAGCCGCAACGAGGCCCACCTTGCCGGCAGCGATCGTGCCCTGGGAGGTGTGAACGCCCTGGACCTTATTGTTCCGGATGTCAAATCCTGTCACTTCGGTGCCCTGGATGATATCCACCCCAAGATCGCTCGCTGCCTTCGCATAGCCCCAGGCCACCCAGTCGTGTTTCGCGATGCCGCCCCGCGGCTGATAGGTGCCACCATGAACCGGATACCGGACATCCTCGCTGATATTGATGATAGGTACCAGCTTCTTCACCTCAGCTGGCGTGAGCCATTCACTGTCGATGCCATTGAGGGCATTCGCATAAAAATTTCTTCGCTTCGATCGCACATCACTAACTGAATGGGCAAGCGTCAGCACACCACGCTGGCTGAAGAACATCTCATAGCCGAGATCTTCTTCCAGCGTCTCCCATAATTTTAGTGAATGCTCGTAGATGGCCGCCGATTCGTCCCATAGATAATTCGAACGGATGATGGTGGTATTACGGGCCGTGTTGCCTCCTGCGAGCCAGCCCTTCTCAATAACCGCGATGTTGGTCAGGCCATGATTCTTTGCCAGGTAATAGGCGGTTGCCAGTCCATGACCGCCACCGCCTACGATAACCACATCGTATGCTTTCTTCGGCTTCACCGATTTCCACAGCTGTGGAGGCTGCTCCGGGAGAGCGGCTGCCCGCCGTCGTCCGATGGTGCCGGGAGACAAAGTATCTTGCGTATTTGTCATGATCTCAATCGTGTCATTTGTGGATCGTACTGCGGATCCTTCCCTACAACTGCCGGGTAATCGCGGTTGAAATATCGGATAGAAAGTCCTGTGCCCTGCCTGCTCAATTCCGCGGGCACCCAGGCATAAGCGATTTGCTTGCCAATGGTATGTCCGAAGTAGGCACTGGTTACATAACCCACCGCATTACCCTGGTGCATAACGGGTTCCTTGCCCAGAACAACATGCTGGGGGTTCTCAAGTACCAGACACACCAGACGCCTGCTCAGTGCATTTGGATTCACTTCATTGAAAGCCGCAGCGCCCGTATATCCTCCACCCTTGCGAACCGCAAAGGACAGCCCTGCCTCATGAGGGTTGTGCTCACTGTTCATGTCCGTCCCATAGCTGCGATATCCTTTTTCCAGGCGCATGGAGTTGAATGCTCCACGGCCGGCTGCAATGAGTCCATATTTTTTTCCTGCCTGCCACAGCGTGTCCCAGAGTTTCAGCGCAAGGTCTGCGGTGGTATAGATTTCATATCCCAGCTCACCAACGTAAGAGAGCCTGCACAGCATCACCGGTACATGGCCGAGGTAGGTGCTCTTTAGCCGGAAGTAGCTGAGTGCTTCGTTGCCCAGGTCCTCCCTGGTCAACGACTGGGCAAGTTCCCGCGACTTAGGTCCGAAGAGGCCCAGTCCAATAGTCCCTGCGGTGACGTCTTGCACATGTACGGTGTCCGGTGCCATCTGTTTCAGATAATTGATATCGATGTTGCTGTTTACGCCGATGAAAAAGTCGCGCTCACCACGGCGCATGACAGTGATGTCGCTCAGGATGCCGGCCCTTTCATTAAGCATCAGGCAATAAGTAATTGAGCCGGGTTTCTTGCGCAGATTACCCGTTGTCAATCTCTCGAGAAATTCTAATGCGCCGTTACCGGTGACTTCGATGCGTTTCAGGGTTGTGATATCGAACAGGCCGACTCCTTCCCTTACGGCACATGCCTCAGCTCCGATGATCGGCGACCAGAATTTTGAACTCCATTCATCACGCGGCGGACTACTATATCGGGCGACGAGGCCGGCGTTGGCTTCGTACCACTGCGGTCGTTCATATCCTAATGCTTCGAGGAAGAAACCACCGAGTTCCTGCTGGCGCTGATAGAAACCAGTGGTGCGGAGAGGACGCGGCGACTCCATAGGCTGCAGCGGATGCAGCAGATCATAGACCTCGATGTAGTTCTGTGTACCGCGTTCTTCAATATGCAGTGATCCCAACTGGTGGGTTTCAAAACGATTGACATCACATTCATGGACAGCGAGCGAAGGATGACCATTGACGATCCACTCGGCCATTGCGCGTGCCACGCCACATCCATGTGTGATCCATACTGCCTCAGCAACCCAAAAGCCCTTCAATCCCGACCATTCACCCATCAGGGGAAAGTTGTCCACGGTGAAGGAAAATAGACCATTCATCGATTCGACAATCTCGCTGTGCTTCAGCGTGGGAATAACTTCGATCGCACCCTTCATGGCACCTTTCCATTCCTCGGGAGTGAATGGCATCTGGCTCGGCATTACTTCAGCGAGTTCGTAGGGAAGAATATCCTCCGCTTTCACAGGAAGTGGCCGGTGTCCATACCAGCCAATCGCGAGACTCTGTCCTCTCTGCTTGAAATAAAGGTCAGATCCCTGATGACGGAGCACCGGCAATTCAGCTTCGCTCTTGTAAGAGGCCAGTTCAGGCATCGGCGCCGTGTAACAAAGCTGATGCGCCAGGGGCTGTATAGCCTTCGACATGCCTACCATCGCTCCAATCTTCGGTCCCCAGATTCCAGCACAGGAAATAACGATATCTGCTGCGAACGATCCTTGTGTCGTCTGAACACCGGTGACGCGACCATCGCTCTGATCGATGGCAAGTACCTCACAAGCATCGATAAATCGTGCGCCGCAGCTGATTGACCGCTCACCCATTACTTCGTCAGCCAGAATCGCTCGGGCGATACCATCATCGGGCACGTACAGCGCCCCCAGTAATTTATCACGAACAAGAAGCGGATGCAATTTCAACGCTTCCTCGGAAGAAATTATCCGGGCGTTAATTCCGGCAGACAAAGCGAATCCTGCTCTGCGGTGTAGCTCGGCCAAGCGGTCAGGTGTTGTTGCAAGCTCCAGGCTGCCCACCTTGAGAAAACAGGTCTCGCCGCCATGGTGAAGGCTATGAAGTTTTTCCACTGTCTGGCGGGCAAACTGCGCCATGGTACGCGACCCATTGGTCTGGAAAACAACGCCAGGTGCATGTGATGTCGAGCCGCCAGGTTTCCAGAGTCTACCTTTTTCAAGGACAACTACATCTGTATATCCGCGTTCGGTGAGTTCATCGGCCAATGAACAACCAACGATACCGGCTCCTATTATCACAATTTTTGGCATCAGTGCACCGGGGTTCCTGTGAGTTGATCGCTATACCAGGAAAGAAACTGCTTCACGAGATATTCCTCGTCGGCCAACGGACCGGGCATATATCCACCGGAGCAAATGCCGCGGTAAGCGCCTTCTGCGAGCCTTTGATCCTGTGCGTTGGTTTGGGTCCACACCATGGTCAGGTCGTCATCATAATCAACACGTTCTACTGCATCTGCCGCTACGAGCCACTTGGTGCGCACCAGTGTTTTGTCGACCGAAATGGGGAAGACCGCGAAGGTGACGATGTGGTCGCTCAAAAAGTGGTTCCACGAATTCGGATGGGTCCACAACGAAAGTCCGCTCCCCTCGGGGCGTTCGAAATTACCGAGTAGTTTTTTACAAGCGTGTTCAGGCTTCAGCGTGTGGGATATGCAATTATTGGCAAGGGGCAGTCGAACTGTGCGGAACCAAAGGCCGTCCGGGAACTCTACCAGTTCGAAGGGAAGGCCGAGACTTTCCCATTCTCTTTCCTTTTCTAAGAGCGTCTCCTGAAAGCGTCGCTCCGAGGGCTGGACATTATCCTTGTCGAGTCCCTTGCCAAAACCTGAGCTGTAAAGCGGTACCAATAGTTCGGGGTGATTGCTGGTGCAATGCAGGCACTCCCTGTTATTTTCTATGACCAGCTTCCAGTTGCAGGCTTCAATAATATCTTTCTGGTAAGCTATTTTAGTGTTAGGCAGTTTATATGGAGCAAGATAAGGAGTAAGCTGGGTGCGCACCTCCTGAATATCAGCAGGTGCAGGAGTGGTAAGACAAACATAAATAAGGCCACCAATTACGGCCACCTCTATTGGATTCAATCCAAAATCTTCGGTTGGAAAGCCGGGATCCATACCGCGGGCATGCAGCAGTTTTCCGTCGAGGTTATAAGTCCAATTGTGGTAGGGACAGATTAGCCGTCGGGAATTACCTTTTTCTCCGGCAACCAGTTCATGGCCACGGTGTCGGCATACATTGTAAAATCCGTGTACCTCTCCGCGTTCTGTACGCTGCAGAAAAAATGACCGCGTTCCAATTTTTAATGCAACATAATCCCCTGGTTTCGGAATGTCCGCCTCACAAGCTACATAAATCCATTTACTGTAAAAAATCCGCTCAAGTTCCTCCTTGAAAATTTCGGTGCTTGTATAGAAGCGCGGAGGCAGCGTGAAATTTGTATCAATTCCGGTTAAGGACATGCTGATATTTTTTTTACAGTTTGGAGTCTTATCCGTGAACTAAACTGAAACATAAAGTTAAGTTTGCTTACTCAAAATTCCATTGGGGTAAGCAAGACCAATACGCAATTAAAGTATGAAAGATTCTCCAGTTGCTGACAATAATGATCTTGCCAGTTTTGGCTATCGCCAGGAATTGAAACGTTCCATGGGTAGTTTTTCGAGTTTTGCTGCAGGGTTCTCTTACATCTCTATTCTTACTGGTCTTTTTCAGATGTTTCATTTGGGTTATGGCGTTGCCGGACCGGCATTTTTCTGGACCTGGCCGTTTGTGTTGGTTGGTCAACTACTGGTTGCACTTTGCTTTGCAGAACTGGCTTCCCGGTTTCCATTATCTGGCGGAGTTTATCAATGGGCAAAGTTTACGGGCAACCCTTTCCTGGGATGGATGACTGGCTGGATTTACCTGGCTTGTTTGGTTGTCACTATTGGCGCTGTGGCCATGGCACTTCAGGTGAGCCTGCCCCAAATTTCAAGTTCATTCCAGATAATTGGAACCTCAAATGATGCAAAATCGGTTGCGATGAATGCCATTTTGCTGGGTTCTATTCTAATTTGTATAAGTACGATAATTAATGCCAGGGGGATAAAGCTGCTGGCTGTGATAAACAACATTGGTGTATTTGCGGAACTGATTGGAATTATCCTTCTGATCGTCCTTCTGTTTTTAAGTAGGGTACGATCGCCGATCGAAGCTGTCGTTAACATTCAATCTGGCGGATCTGAATTTAAATCTTTTCCTGATATAACAGTTTTGCTGGCAGCTACTGCCCTGACAGCCTCATATGTTCTTTATGGATTCGATACTGCCGGAACACTTGCTGAAGAAACTCACGATCCACGCAAAAAAGCTCCCCGGGCGATCTTGCAGGCGCTTATTGCCGCTGGATTTGCCGGATTGCTGGTATTGCTTTTTGCATTGATGGCTGCACCGGATTTGGGAATGCCGGATTTGGGTAGTATACACGGAGGATTGCCGATGCTGGTGAAATCAATCCTGGGTGATACTACGGGCAGGCTTTTTCTTTGCATTGTTATTTTTGCCATAGTTGTGTGCACCCTTGCGGTTCACTCCGGGGCAGTAAGATTAATGTTCGCCATGGGGCGTGATGGGTTGTTGCCATTTAGCAAATCCTTATCGCAGGTTTCCGAAAAAACCCAAACGCCTGTTCTAGCAACACTGCTTTGTGGATTGGGAGCAATAATTGTTTTGGCGATGAATCTTCAATTTCCAAAAGTATTTGAGTTGGTAACCTCTATCGCAATACTATGGGCTAATCTTGCTTACTGGATAGTAGTTGCTGTTCAACTTAGAAATAGATTTAAATCGGCGCGGTCTGGAGTAGATACGGATGCCAAATTTAATCTGGGCAAATGGGGATTCCCGGTTAATATTCTCGCCCTGATCTGGAGTACTTTTATGGTCATTAATGTATCATGGCCCCGCACTTCAACCTATGGTGTGGAATGGTACAATCAATATTCGGCCTGGATTTATACCGTTGGTTTGATTTGCCTTGGCGTGTTCATTTATTATTATAAGCAATTAAAAAGACGAAGAATTTCCTGATAGGAATTCTTGAAAGCAATATGGTGTACACTCAGTTTATAGATGGCGAATTAACTACAGGATCAAACAGGGAATCCTGGATAAATTATAATCCCGCAAACAATAAATCATTGGGAGATGTTTGTCAGGCTAACGATGAAGATATTGAAGCAGCTGTAAATTCATCAGAGAAGGCCTTCCATATCTGGCGTACAAAAACCGGAGCAGAACGTGGTCGGGTTTTAACAAAGGTGGCTCATATATTAAGATCCAGATTAGAAGAAATTGCTTTGTTGGAAACTCAGGATGTCGGAAAGCCCATATCGGAATCTCTTGCTGTGGATGTTACTTCGGCTGCAGATGCGCTGGAATATTTTGGAGGAATCGCTGCAGGTATACACGGGGAGTTTTTTGATCTGAAAAATGCATTTGGCTATACGCGCCCGGAACCTTTAGGTATTTGCGCGGGAATTGGTGCGTGGAACTATCCCATTCAGATTGCTGCCTGGAAGGCCGCTCCGGCATTGGCTTGCGGAAACTCCATGATTTTCAAACCATCGGAACTTACCCCGGCAACAGCACTTGAATTGGCGAAAGCATTTATGGAAGCAGGAGCACCGCCTGGTTTGTTTAATGTAGTTCAGGGTGATGGCAGGGTTGGAAGCAGGTTAGTAGATCATCCACGTATCGCAAAAATTTCATTGACAGGCTCGGTTTCAACCGGTAAAAAGATCTTTGCCGGCGCCGCCAGTCAACTGAAACGGGTTACACTTGAGCTTGGTGGAAAATCTCCCCTGATTATTTTCGAAGATGCAGATATACATAATGCCATATCAGCAGCCTTGCTGGCAAATTTTTATACGCAGGGTGAAGTGTGTTCGAATGGTACACGGGTATTTGTGCATCGTCAGATTTTCGATCCTTTTTTAATGAAGTTGAAGGAACGAACTGAAAAAATCAGGTTGGGAGACCCGGCGGATCCCGATACCCAGATGGGTGCATTAATTAGCAAGGCGCACCTGGAAAAAGTAACCCGGTTTATCGATTCAGGAAAATCATCAGGTGCAACATTATTGACCGGAGGCTTCAAACCTGAAAGAGATTTCAAAGGACGCGATATTAGTTCTGGCAATTTCTTGACTCCGGCAATCTTTACGGATTGCAATGATGAAATGGAAATTTGCAAAGACGAGATTTTTGGTCCGGTGCTTTCCATACTCTCCTTCGACTCGGAAGATGAAGTGATCGAACGTGCTAATAATACTGCATTCGGATTGTCGGCAGGAGTATTTACCAATGACATAAAACGCGGCCACCGGGTAATTCATCAACTACAAGCTGGAACATGCTGGATCAATAATTACAACATAACCCCTATTGAACTTCCTTTTGGCGGTTATAAACAATCAGGTCAGGGCCGCGAGAATAGCCTTGCTGCTATTCAACATTATACCCAGCTAAAAAGTGTTTATGTAGAATTAGGAAACGTAGAATCCCCTTATTAAGATGGATAAAGTTTTTGACACAATCATTATTGGCGGCGGATCTGCCGGCTGTGTGCTGGCAAATAGACTGAGCGAAGATCCGAACCACAAAGTTTTGGTGATTGAAGCGGGAAGAAGAGATTCCTGGTGGGATATTTTTATCCATATGCCGGCTGCTCTTACTTATCCGATCGGAAGCAAATTCTATGATTGGCAATATCAATCGGAGCCCGAGCCATTCATGAACAACAGGCGGGTGTATCATGCCCGTGGAAAATTATTGGGCGGTTCCAGTTCCATAAACGGAATGATTTTCATTCGTGGTAATCCATTGGACTATGAAAAGTGGGCTAAGGACCCAGGAATGGGATCATGGGATTATTCGCACTGCCTTCCTTATTTTAAAAAATCTGAAAACCGCACCGCCGGAGCAAACTTTCTGCGCGGTGGTGCTGGTCCTTTGCACCTCGAGACCGGGCCCGCGACCAATCCCTTATTTAAGGCATTTTTTGACTCGGCCAAACAAGCAGGCTATCCGCTTACAGAAGATGTGAATGGATTTCAACAGGAAGGATTTGGAAAGTTCGACCGAAACATTAAAAACGGTAGGCGTTGGTCTGCATCAGATGCATATCTGCATCCTGTATTGGGCAAACGAAAAAACCTTGAAGTGATCTGTAACGCTCTTACCACCAAAATTCTTTTCTCGGGTAAGCGCGCAGTTGGCGTAGAATTTTCGAAAGGAAATAGTTTACATAAGGCTACAGCAGGTGAGGTTATTTGTTGTGGAGGTGCTATTAATTCTCCGCAGATCCTACAGCTGTCCGGAATAGGAAATCCTGAAATTTTGAAATCGGCTGGGGTTGAGGTGCTGCACGACCTTCCTGGTGTGGGCCAGAATTTACAGGACCATCTGGAGGTATATATCCAATATGCCTGCAAAAAACCGGTAAGTGTATGGCCAGCATTGAAATGGTATAACAAACCCTGGGTGGGCCTTGAATGGATGCTCCTTCATAAAGGGCCTGCGGCTACTAATCATTTTGAGGGAGGCGGATTTATTCGAAGTAATGAAACGGTTGCTTATCCTAACCTTCAGTTTCATTTTTTACCTGTGGCCATTCGATATGATGGGAGTTCTCCTTCAGGGGGGCATGGCTACCAGGTTCATGTTGGTCCGATGAATTCTGATGCGCGTGGATCTGTGTCGATTAAGTCATCGGATCCAAAGGAAAAACCTGCCATTCGATTTAACTATCTCTCTACCGATCAGGATCGGAAGGAGTGGGTGGAGGCCATCCGCTGTGCAAGAAAAATCCTGAATCAGCCAGCGATGGATGAATTTAATGGTGGGGAACTTTCACCTGGACCTGCCGTTGATACTGATAAAGAAATACTTGATTGGGTTAGTCGTGATTCAGAAACAGCCTTGCATCCATCCTGCACCTGTCGCCTGGGTACTGATAACATGTCTGTCGTAGATCCACTAACGATGCGGGTGCATGGCCTCGAAGGTTTAAGGATAGTAGATGGAAGTGTGCTGCCTTATATAACGAATGGTAATCTCTATGCTCCAATTATGATGATCGCAGAAAAGGCCGCCGATATCATTTTAGGAAATCAACCACTTAAACCTGAAAAATCTGATTTTTACAGAAAGCCACACTAAACCCACCACCTAAATCCAGGCAATGCAACTTTCTCTCCTCAAAATGAACAGTACCGGGTTACTCGTTAAAAACTGGCAATTTTTTCTGACCGGACAGCAATTGTTCACTGGCGTCGCCTCCGGCAAATTTGATGCGGAGACCAAATCGGCAACCATCACATTTCAGCAGCTTCACCAATTGCAACCCGATGGCATCGTCGGCAACAAAACCTGGGGAATGGCTATGCAATTCGGATTCGGTGCAGTCACTGACACGCGCACCGACCGGTCCGGAGAAAATTTCCCTCCCCCTCCCCGCTTTCACCCGCTGCTAAGTGAACAAGGACCGGCAAAAGGTATTTGGCACCTTTACTTTCGTGTCCGATCCCCTTCCCGGCAATCCCGAAAACATCCGGATCACCGACAACTGGGCAAAGGAAAATATCGTGATCGTGAAGGTACCCCAACTCATAGCCATTAAGGGCAGTGACCGAGTTTCATTTCACCGGCTCGCCGCCGCACAACTTCAGAATCTCTGGGCCGAATGGGAGGCAGCAGGCCTGCTCTCGCTCATCTTTACCTGGGAGGGTTCTTTTACGCCGCGTTTTATCCGGGGCAGCCGCACAAAGCTTAGTAATCACGCTTTCGGATCGGCATTCGACATCAATGCAGCGTTTAACCCTCTCGGAGCCATGCCCGCGTTAGTAGGGCAGAAAGGATCCGTGCGGGAACTCGTCCGCATCGCCAATGACAACTTCTTTTACTGGGGAGGACATTTTTCGCGCCGCGATGGCATGCATTTCGAAATTGCGAAAATCAGGTGATTGTAATAATTACCTGTGGATCTTTACCTGCCCGAGATTTTGATAAATAAATCTATACGGTAGAAATGCATCTTCCAACGCATATGCAACACCTATTCTTGGACCGGCGATAATCTGTGAAGGATTGATAATGTACTTGTCTTCTGCAAGATAAAACTCTTTGCTCATCAATGAATGACCGGTATGAGCGGTGGAAACACCGAGAGCTGCGGACACATTTCCAGGTCCCTTAATAATAGCCTTATTCTTTATTGTACTTATTCTTTCAAGCATGACGTCTATTCCCTGCAAAGGTTCTATTGCCCTGATTAACACGGCATGCGGGATATTTTTAACGTTTGTTACCACATTAAATAAATGATGGATCCCATAGCATAAATACACATAAGCCACCCCTCCTTTGGCATACATAATTTCCGTCCGGGCTGTGCGTCTTCCTCCATAAGCATGGGAAGCTTTGTCATGTATCCCATTGTAGGCTTCGGTTTCCAGAATGCGCGCCATGGTTGTTTTGCCGCTGAATTTCGTAACAATGATTTTGCCTAAAAGGCTTTTGGCAATTTCAACTACATCCGGCTGCAAATAAAAAGAAAGAGGTAATTTCTTCATGAAGCATGCAAATTTAATTAATAAAATGTCTTAATTAAATATGTCACAAAGGATAGTTATATCGAAAAACAGGGGCACCTCTATACCCGGCCGATGCAGGAATTATTTGTGATGCTTGCTGTTTAATGCGCTAACCGATTCAGCAACTGATCCGCTCTGCAACTTGATCCCTTCCCCAATGCTGCTGTAAAAAGGTGGCAGTAGGAAGATCGGTATAGATAACAAGCCTGCCGTGTGCGAGAAAGCTTTCGAGACCCAGGGAAAAACATAGGCTATACATGCCTGACGTCCATTTTATCATGCGGGAATCGTGACTATAAAACTTGGAGAGCGCGGTCTGTCTGTTTCCTTTGGGCCAAAACCAGCTGACCTTTCCGTCGGAGCTATTCCGGTAAAAAACAGCAACCGGTATGGGATAATCGACTGACGGGGAGTTCTTAACGGTAATACCTGAGTGGCGAATAATGGATTTGATGTGGGAGAGGTTACGGATGTTTCTCATGGAAGCGGATTTGCTGCCAAAAAACGGTTAGTTCAAAGGGATTATGCATAGCCAGGCGGTCTGCTTTGCGCAATTGCATTGTTCTGTGTAAGGGGATTAGGGGTTTCTCATTATCCGGGCACCGGTCTCTAACCGCAGGATACCGGCAGAATTCTTTTCGCTCCCAGGCGCCTAAAAGGATTACTCAAGCTCACCCGCACCGCCCAGGTGCCCACAGTCCCACCGGCACCGCTGCCGTCCACTTTTACTACATTCGCCAAAAACTAATGAGTCGCTGTTTTTCCCTTTCCGCATTTCTTTTGATCGCGCCAATGTTCTGCGTGGCCCAGGTCCAGGTCAGTGCGGAACCCAGGCATCGCAACGTATTCGAAAATGCCTGGGTTCGTGTACTCGATGTACACATTGCACCCGGCGACACGTCACTCATCCATAAACATTCTACGCCATCCGTGTTCCTCGTCCTTAGCAAGACCAGGACCGGTTCACAAGTGATCACTGAACCGCACGATATACAGCTCCACGATGGGAATATTTGGTTTGAAGGGTTCTACGGCCAACCACGCATCCATCGGGTGTGGAACAGTGATACCACTGACTTTCACGTCATCGACATGGAACTGCTGAACAAAAATCCAAAACCAATCGGTCGGCCCCTGACCTTAAATTCGATTAGCCCGCTGTTCGATGAAAAGGCCGTTAGGGGTTATCGCTTTACATTGCCTGCACATTCAACGCTCAAACTGCCGCAAAGAATAGCACCGATGGTGGTGATTGGACTCACTGATACCGAGGCAAACGTAGTAGCCAATCAAAAGACGTTTTCAAAAAAGGGCGATTTCGTATTTCTTGAACCGGGAACCACTGTAGACTTCGTCAATTCGGGGAATCCCAGTTACAGTTTTGCCGTCTTTGAATTGAAATAGAATCATCACACATCTCTTATCACATCGAACCCTGTATTTAACAACAAGATCAGTAAGAAGTCGCTGGTAATGGACCTGATCATTCTGCTCTCAGGCTCCTCACCGGATTGTTCATCGCCGCCCGCACCGCCTGGGTGCTCACCGTCACCAGGGCGATAAGGAGCGCAGCGACACCGGCCACGAGAAATATCCACCAACTGAAGCTAGTTCGGTAGACAAAGTCCTGCAACCATTTATTCATCACCCACCAGGCTAAAGGAGTGGCAAGGAGGAAAGCGATGGCCACCAACTTCATGAAATCCGCTGAAAGCAAGCTGACGATCCCTCTTATGCTTGCCCCGAGTACCTTACGGATCCCGATCTCCTTTGTTCTCTGTTCGGCAACAAAAGTAGCCAGTCCGAAAATACCCAGACAGGAGATCAGTATCGCTAATACGGAAAAGATCATGGCAATCTTTCCCACCTTTTGCTCAGACTGGTACATCTCATTAAATGAATCATCCAGGAATCTAAAGCTGAAAGGTGTGCCAGGCGAGAGCGCCGTCCATTTTTTCCTGACCTCCCGAATCAGTGGAGCAATGGCAACTGCATTCACTTTAAAGGATGCAAGACCTGTGCTTTTTTGCAAGACGAACATGAGTGGGCGGACTTCGTTATGGAGCGTCTCAAAATGAAAATTCTTGACGACACCTATGATCGGATAGGTCGTCGGCTTCCCTTCGTCGTTAAACGTATATACCTGCTTTCCGATCGGATCGGCGTAACCTAAGACCCTGGCAGTCGTCTCGTTGATGATGACAGCCGACGAGTCTGTTCTGAAATTAGGGGAAAAATTTCTTCCCTTCAATAGTTTGATTCCTATTGTAGGAAGGTAGCCGTCATCGACTGCCCAGGTCTGTATATTAAAACTATTGGAAGCGGTTTGAACGGGATCTTTAAAAATATTGTATACGTTACGCCCCGAATTGGACACCGGAAGATAACTGCTAAGAGTCCCTCCCCGTACGCCAGATAATTTTGTCACTTCTTTTTTGAACACCCCGGCATTACTGCCCAGGGCATCGGTTCCATCGATGATCAATACCTGGTCCCTGTTGAATCCAAGGTCGCGTGTTTGAATATAATGCAGTTGCCTGAACACAACGATCGTTCCGATGATCAGCGCAATGGAAGTCGTAAATTGGAATACCACCAATACGCTTCGGATTCCTCCGCTGTTTGTCCCTGCCTTCAGCCGGTCTTTTAAGGCTTCGATCGGTTTAAAGCCGGACAAGTAAAAAGCCGGGTAGCTTCCCGCCAGCAGGCCAACTCCAAAAGGTAACGCGATCAGCAGGGGCAGGAGCATGGGGGAAAAAAGACTTACCAGGGTCATGGTTTTCCCGGACAAAGAATTAAAAAGTGGCAGTGCCAGGTAGGCGATCCCGATGCCAATCAACAAGGACAGAAAAGCCATCAGCGTAGATTCCGTAAGGAACTGCAACACCAGTTGACTGCGTTCGTTACCTAATACTTTACGGATGCCTATCTCCTTAGCCCTGCTGGCGGATCGTGCTGTGGTCAGGTTCATGAAGTTGACACAGGCAATAAAAAGAATGAACAAGGCTACGGCTGAAAAAATAGCTACATACTGTATACTGCCTGGTGGATTCAGTTCTTCCCCGCCCTGCCTGTCGGAATATAGATGGATTCGGGAGACGGGAGTAAGAGAGAACTGAAGCCGGTTACCTGATTTTTCCAGGTCTGCCATGCTGTAGATCTGAAACTCCTTCATTGAAGGAATCAGATGTTTTTTTACATAGCCAATCAATTTTTTCTCGAAGACTTTGGAATTGATACCAGGTCTGAGGACGATGTAGGTGTGGAAATTGACATTGCCTATTTGGCCCCATTTATAATCCAGGCTCTTCATGGAGAACAACAGGTCGAAATGAAAATGCGTATTACCCGGTATATTCTCGATCACCGCTTTCACTGTGTACGGTACCACTTTGCCGCCTTCCTGGACTTCCAGCGTTTTGCCGATGGCCTCATTGAACGACCCGAAATAACGGGCGGCCACCGATTTGGTAATCACCACGGTTTGAGGTTCAATCAAAGCAGTCCGGGTATTGCCTTCCAATGCCTGAAATGTAAAGACGTCGAAGAAAGTCGAGTCGACATAAGCTGCACGCGTTTCGGTGATGTATTCATTTCCTTTCCTGATCAATTTTGTATCACCACTGTGCGAATACAGGCGGGTGTACTCCTGCACTTCCGGATAATCCTTTTTCATGAGCATCCCCATCATATCTGAAGTTTCGGCAAGACGAAGCTCCTGGCCACCCCAACGTGCATCGGTATTGATGCGGTAGATATTTTGCGATTTCTCGAAATAACGGTCAAAGCTCAGCTCGTCCAGTACATACAATGCGATCAGCAAGAAGCAGCCAAGTCCGACAGCCAGCCCGGTAATGTTGATAAAGGAAAATGTCCTGCTTCTCAGAAGACTTCTCCAGGCGACTTTCAGGTAATTTTTGAGCATGATTCTCATTTAGGTTATGCGCATTTTATTTACCCAAACCGAATGCCCTTTAAACAACAATTTGAAAATCAGAATGATGAAGGATTAAAAAGAATCCGCGCCTGTCCGTTTGCGATACAAAAGCAATTAGGATCCGGACGCCAAAATTGAATGCGTGTTCAGTCAGGCCTCATGGCCAAGGGGTATAATTTATCTTATGTCGGTCAAGATAATTCTTTCTGTATATTGATCCTTAAATTCTCATCGATAATGACTTTTGGTAAAACCCGGGTAGAGGCATTCAGCGATGGCGTGATCGCTATCATCATTACGATCATGGTCCTCGAGCTAAAGGTTCCGCATAGTACTAATCTTGACGACATCAAACCTCTGTTTCCGGTTTTTTTGAGTTATGTATTAAGCTTTATTTACGTGGGCATCTACTGGAACAATCACCATCATATGCTCCACGCAGTCCGATCAGTAAACGGCAGCGCACTTTGGGCGAATCTCCATTTGCTTTTTTGGCTGTCGCTTATCCCATTTGTGTCGGGATGGATGGGTGAAAATCATTTTGCCAAGTGGCCGGTTATCTTTTATGGGGTCGTCCTCATTATGAATGCCGTTGCTTACACTATTTTGGCAAGGGTGCTGATAAAACATCATGGAAGGGATTCCGTGCTGGCAAAGGCAATGGGTAGTGATCAAAAAGGAAAAATCTCTTTAGCAGTCTACGCTACTGCTATCTGTGGGGCTTTTTTCGATTCCGGAATAGCATTACTTCTTTATTCGGTTGTGGCAATGATGTGGTTGATTCCCGATCGTCGTATCGAAAAACAAGTAGCAACACCTGATTCCCCGTTGTAAATATCGAGAGCGGTCCGGGCAAACTGCACGTCATCTAATTCATCTTATCAAATTCTAATCCACTGTTGCCCTCTCCTCGTCCCACCATTTTGCGGCGGCCCACCCATAGATAAGTTTTTCCATTCAGCCACCTCACTCTCTGGACACCGCGTTCAACAATGACTCCCGATCGCGGTACCTCTTGCGGTTCGATAAATTGCACGGGTTGCGACTCACTCAACAACAGGCTCTTCGGCGGTTTTGCATTAGGTATCGTGCCCCGCTGCAAGCGAATCTCGGTATCAGACCCGGGCCTGTGCACGGCAACGAATGGGATCCAGTGCTCGGGCACCGTTGTGCCAAGTATGTATTGCCAGGTTGCAGGGTCGGGATTATCAGGAACAGATTCAGGAAGCGAGGACACAATTTTTCGTCCACCGCCCGTTTCGGAAGGCACTACGTCTTCAATGGCCCACATTAGATTAGCCATTTCATCCCGCATAAAAAATATTCTCTCCAGCGGATCGCCAGACTGTACGGCTCCTGTTACTGCAGGCAGATAAAAGATCTGCTGACCAGGAAGGCTCTGGTTGCTCTCCGAATGACTGAACAGGGCAAACTGCTGCCATTGCGCCTCAGCACTCATGCTTGCCGGCGCCACAAAATTTCGCTGGCCAAAAACATCGTTCACCAAAATTCCCTGCATACCACATATCGTGTTCGTCCTGACTGGCCAGGGCAGCAGGAACCAATCATTTGAATACGTAAGCCCATATTCCGCAAGTAACAACCCTACAACTCCTGCTGGCGATTGCTCAATCTTTCCGTAATCCATCGTGCCCTCTTCCATTTGCCAGAAACGTGGGTTCGGCATACCGCGATAAGAAACTATACTTGGAAGGAATACGTCTCCCTTTTCTTCGCTTACGATCACCGGCGGGTTGGTAGTTGTTGATCCGGCAGTGCCAGCCTGCAAATCAAAGTCGCTCCAGTCGAGCCGCCCGCCCGGATACTCGGCTGCATTCAATGAAGATGTTGCTCCGCCGCCTTGTGCAATATTTACCCGGAAACTGTATTCCATGCGCTCTGGCAACCACGCAGTTTCACCTCTCGGCACCTGGAAATACAATTGGTCGTACCATTGGATGAATTGTACCAGCACAGTATCCGTAACGGTTTTGATTTCTGCAGCGTTCAAAGGAACGTCCGGCATTCCCGTAAAAAATGAATCGGCATTTACTTTTGCCTTTTTTAGAATATCAAAACCATCAGGTACGCGTCCCGCGACAGCTGCGAAAAACTGAATTGTTTTTACTTCTTCGTCGTCAGGGGCTGACAACGGGAAATGGTTATTAAAAAATCCGGACCGATTCGCCAGGTTGCTCACTTTCAAAAGCCGAAGAAACATTTTTCCCATTTGCACCCGCAGTCGCAATGAGGGCATAATTTCCTCCCTTTCCGCCATGGCCTCTATGGGAACTGAAAGATCGTAGGGAACAGCCTGCTGGTTCACCGTTACAGACGAGGGAGTGATGTGTCTTCCACTGACTTTCGCCGAAATGGGAGAGCCTGCGTCTTCCCCTTTGAATTCACCAAACTGCCATTGCCTGGTCAGCATCCACATGGCGTCGCGTACTTCAGCTTTCAGTCCGCGTCCTACTTCGCGCGAACGCGGAAAAGAATCGAGCCTGTTCCAGTAAGTAAGGCTTGCCATCTCGTATTGAGGAAGGAACAGAAGTGAAAGATCGAATGTTGGCATAAATATCTTTTAGTTAACCTCCGGCTTATGAAATTGCCGATTGAATGTGTGCTTCATAAATACCCGTTCCGTGTGGCACTTTCTTCAAAAAATCATCGCTGGCCACGGCAAAATCAAGACTGATATTGTTACCCGAAATATTCACAGGCGCAATGATTCCAGGTAAAAAATGCTGCACCATTTGATTATTGGTAAAATGTTTCGGTTCTACAGCGCGCATCTTCGCGCGCTTGAATGTGTCGATTACCGTTCCGATCAACGCGTCCCAGCTCCAGTTCGTTTCAGCTCCCGGGTACACCGCAAGCAGCAAGGCCTGCGGTGGCATGGAATCAGGTTGATTATAGTGGAAAGCAAGGCCAGTCGTTTCAGTATCAGTAGGAATGGTTTCCGTCCATTCGTCAATCAGCAATCCCGCTTGTAGCCCATCGATATCATTTCCATCCGGCCATACCACTGCGCAACTGATAGTATCTGTTGTGATGCCGAATGGTTCTCCGGTTACGGCATCGGTTTTCGGAAATTCAACCGCAAGCCAGCTGTCCTCCTTCCGAAATGGAAGTTGAAAAGGTTGTAAGGTGAGCTCCTTCCCGCTATTGATTTCAGCAAGAGAGCGCACATATTCCCATTGACCAGTTCGTGATCTTACTTCAGATACACTTTGGAGCCAGTCGTCTGCAATCACCTTGTCAGGCAAACCAGAAATTCCTGCATAATATTTCAGCAATTGCGTGGTATCATTCAGGGAAGATTTAATATCGTTCGTATTCGCGAATGTGAATTTCGGCATCACAGGAAAATTGGCGCCCAGCAATATCTTCGCAAGCTTAACGAGGATATTCGTCTTTTCCTCATCCTCTTCAACATCATTTAACGATGCAATCACCGATTCTGCATTGCTTACCTGGCCATTCGCGGCATTGAGCAGGATTGTGCTTTCCTGAATATAAGTCGCATCGTCAGTGTCGGGAGCGGGTATATCCAAGGGCCATGCGTTGCTAATGTCGAAGGCTGCCAATGCGATCCGCTGCGGTGCAATTTTTGAAACATCATTATTGATGGCATTGGTCAACCCAAGAAGAACCGTTTTCAATTTCCCGATACTGGTACTGACCCTTGTTTTTAGTTCGTTAACATTGACTCCATCCGGTTTAGCCTGACCAGCACTAAACGGAAGATAATCACGAGCATGGATTGCCCGGGACTGGCTCATCATGGCGAATAGTGATTTCATCATTGCCAGGAGCTCAAGAAAAGATTTGGCGGCTGCACCTGATTTGCCCGACATATCTATGTCTACCACCTGCGAAGTGAGCAGCCCAGTCAACGAAACGGTATTGATGCGCAATGCGACGTTCGAGTGAAATATTTGTGACGCCGGTGTCCTTGCCACACTCATACAGAAAATCCAGAGGCTGAAGGTTAAGATCGGAAAGTGTAATTTTTTGTGAAGGGCTGGCAGGTATGTTTTCTCCCGATTTATGACTCGCCATACACATTATATTGGTAGGATCACCAACAATTGATGCGAGCCAGGCATTCAGCCCTGGTTCAAACTGCGACCTTGGCGAAGCGTCTCCCCAGGAAGAGGGCACAGATCCGGTTTGTGGAAAATGCACAGACAAAATATGTTGGAAAGCAAAGCGACTCCGGCGTGGTGTTTTGATAACGGCGGGATCGGGAGGAATTCCGCCTTCCCGTAACGCATCGAGTACTGCCCCTGTCCGGGCCGTATTCCCGGAAGCCGCCTGGAAAACACTTTCGGAAAGCAACAGATCTTTTACTGCATCAAGCGTATCTGCAAGCTTTCCAGTCTCTTGCCGGGCAGCGTTAACAAGTTTTGCGAATTCGTCAGGTGATAATCCAGCCGCTACTGGTCGCATTGCAATTTCAAGGGTATCAATTGTCGCTTCGTTAGCGAGTTTCAATCCATTTACCACATTTGCTGGAACAGTTCGGAATACCTCATTTGGGTCCATGGCCTCACCTTCCTGCTCGTTATACTGGTTTTCAATGGGAAAATGTTCTCTGAATGCCAACACAAATTGATTCAGATTCAAATTTTCCGAAATTGTTTTCTCATGACAGGCTCTTTCAAACAGGTATCCCAATATCGCTTCAATAGACTGTCCGCTACGAACACCCTCGAGCACCTGGGTTGCCCGACGAATTCTTGACGAAGAAAGATTAACCGCGAAGACTCCCGGATCCTGTGGCGAAGCATTATTGCGATACCCAGCCATCAAAAGCGCCGCCGCTGCCGCATGATCAAGGGAAGGGGCCTGCATCAGGCCAGCATTGTCGCTTACACTGAACACCGCCCCGCCATCCGGCGGACGAAGATTTTTCGGTAGTTGGTCCACCGGCACAATGGATTTCGCAACCGGGGAAAGATTTTCGAGGTAGCCGAAAGCGCCGAGATAGATTCCCTTACCGTCATCATCGCTCCTGTTCTTTTCTAATCTGTCATAAAACAACCCGGTTTGCCACGCATCCAAACGGTAGGTAAGTGTATCGAGATGGCCTGTAAGTAAACGTGCCAATCTAGCAGTGGGCAGCGAGGACAATAATCCAAAATTTGATTTCAGTGATTTAATATTCGCGGGATTATTCTTCAGGATTTGTTGCCCCAGGGTTTTAATACTGGCGTCGGAAGAGGTCATGTTTAATTTCGACAGGTCTGCATACAACACCTCCCAAACGGTAAGATCTCTTTTCAAGGCTGAATCAGCAGACCTGAAATTGAAATAAGTTTTCTCGAGTGTGCTGGCAGCAACGGGCCCGTTGATTTTTTTAAGAGCAGCGAGTGCGGAGCCCCTGATTTCAAGCAGTAATGCATGCCGGGAAAGCAGGTACAAGAGAAAATTTGGGGCATTGGCTCCTGAAAAATTCTGCTTTTCCAGATCTTCTAAAACATCCATGTCTCGAAGCCATTCAAGATAATTTTTTCCAATTTGTTGAACCTGGTTTAATGGCCTGGTTTCAAGATTCGGCAAACCATCTACCAGGTTTTTTTCCGGGATAAAAACTTTGTTGTCGCCTTTGAAAAGCAACCCGGTAAATAAAATATCAGCAGCTGGCAAAGTGGCGCCGGTGGCCACCATTTTTTGTTTGACGAGATTTTCGTTATTACCCGCCTCATTTTTATACACATCAAGTTTCGCCCAGGAAGTTCTGAACAAAGGAAGGTCCTTGTAAAAGCCTGTTCGTCTTTCAAACCTGAGCGACGAAGGTTCGAGTCCAATAATGTCGAGGAAAACATCCTCTGCTTTCAGGGCAACGTTATTGCCGTCTTTTTCGCGCCCTGCATACATCACATTTTTTATTTCCGCTTCCCATTGGCCGGAAAAGAAGTTCAGCCAGTTGAGCAGCTGGTTGTAAAAAATCACCTGGTCGGCATCTGCCGCAACATTTTTCCATTTCGTAAAGTCGCTGGTCACCAGCAATCCATATGGCTGATCACCTACCCGAATGGCAGGCAAGGGTCCCGAACCAGTAACCTGGCGCTCAAAAAAATCGCGGAGAATGGTAACAAATTTATCTTCCACCAACTGGTCCAGCAACGTGTCGAAATAATAACCGATCGTAGCCGGGAACAGCGCCCTGTTGATGATCACGGCTTCATTATGGTCTTTTTGCGTGTCGTGGAGTATGCCATCTATTATACCCGCATCAATCGCGAGCGCCTGTGCCAATCGATTGCCGTCGCATTCGGTATTATTCTGAAATGGTGTGCCGTTATTGGATTCATAATATCCCTTTTGTTGGGGATCTTCATTTTTGGTATAGGCCGATGGAGAATCGCTGGTGTTATTGGTGGGCGTACCCTGCGGAACAATAGCCAGCCCTGAACTGTACCGGTGCCCCGTAAGAAGATCGCCCAAAACTTTTTGCGATTGCAGGGCATCGGCTGAAAGATAGACGCCTAGTGCAACAATTTTATCAATCGTTCTAGCGGAAGGATTGCTATACACCTGGTTATTCAATGGAATTTTCAATGCCATACCGATCTTCACGGCCTCGTCAAAGTCAGACATCCACGCAAACTCTTTGGCGAAGGTTATTCCAAAATCGGTTTTGGTAAATGCATCAGGGCCCTGGAAAGGGTCGTGGCCCAATATCAACGTGTCGGGCACGAGATTTCCTTCCTGCTCCAACACTTTGATGTTTCCATTAAACAAACTCACCACGAATTTATCTGGAAGCACCTGGGTACTCGGAGGAGCCGTCCATTCAGCAGATTTGAATATGGAGATTACCGGAAATTTCAGGTCTTCTTTTTTGGAAAGCCCTCCTCTCCCGGCCCAATTTGTTGGCAAACTCTGTTTGGCGATCCACACACTCCTGTTGGCGCCAAAACTATTCCTGAATTGTATCCACGCACTGGCCTTTCCATTCTCCTGGTCAGTGGCCGTTTTTTCTGCCTCAAAAAAACTCATCCAGTAATTTTTCCCGGCTTCGAATTCTTTTTCAGATAGCAAGTATTCATGCTGTTGCACTGCGATGTCATCGGGATAAATACGCACCCACAGCTCCTGTTTGCTGTCTGGCAGGTCAATAAATCTCGCCTCTAATCGCAATGGCAGTAATAACACCGGGACCTTCGCGTTCCAGTTGGCCACGAGTGACTGTTGCGACTGGTCGGCGTACAGCGTTTTTACCGTTTGCTGCAATGCATTTTTTGCCGCCTCACTGGCCTGCTGCTGTTGATCGAGCATCTGGGTCAATGCCTCCGGACTCACCGACGAATTTTGTTTCAGCGCTTTCAATTTCGCTTCATACAGCGATGCGGCAGCCACGGCGCTCGATTTTCGCGCATTACCTATGTCTTTTATTTTTTGGTCGAATGCCATTGGGCAGTATTGAGCGTTTAGAAATCTTTAAGGAGTTCCGATCCATGCATAGCCACCATCACGGGTTTCTGAAAAAGGATGCCAGCCATGTCGGCGGATGATCTTCCCCAGATCTCAAGAAATTCCGAACTGGCATCAGCTGGCCATCCGCCATTGGAGGTACCTGGATTGGGCGGCTTGCTTCCCGACACAAATGGGAAATCCGTAAAATTTTCAAGCGACAAATCATTCCAGGTATTCGGTCCGGTAGCAGGAGCCTCATAATGAATATCCATTCCAAATCTCGGCTCACCCGGAACTTCGGCCAATACAAAAAACCATCCTGTCCCTGATTCGCCCGGCGCACCGGTCAGTTTCACTTCTTCCCTGGTAAGTTCAAAACCCAATAACCTCGTATCCGGCGCAAGATTGCCGGAAAAAACAGGAAACTTATATTTATCAACGGTATCTGCGGGATCCAATACCAACTGGTTCTGATTGTCTTTTACAGCTCGCTGTGCGAACACGATCGTATTGGGATATTTTTTCAGCAGCTCTCCTTTTAATAACAGCACTAAAGGTTTGATTGGCGAGGGTCTGCCGATCACAGAAAAATTTTCAATCGATGTGTCATTACCCCACAGGTGAATGGGACGAATGTCTTTATACATATCCGGCGAAGCAGGGGCGTTCGGAGCACGAAGCCCACCAGGATCCCAGAACTGCCGGAAATAAGAGCCACGCTGATCGGTTGGATATTCTCTCCACAACAATTCCCTTCCCATTTCGTGATTGAGGCCGATCAAAAAACTATGTATAAAAGAAAAATTCGGCTGCATCAGCGCAACCGTGTTCGGGGGAACGAGATCGAGATTTGGGATGATACAATCCTGGTCGAGTGCGGCGAGGTACTTATAGGCTGGCTCCGGGAAATCCGGGTATGCCATGACCGGCAATACATCATCTTTTTTCACAGGTGGCTTGGGTAACCGGGGCATTTTTGCCCGGAAGGCCGGCAACAGTGTATTCTCGGGCAACAATCCGTTCAGGACAGTAGAATGAAAGTCTGCAGGAATTTTCGTTGTCGAGAATGTTTCCGCCACGCCGATCGTCATCACCTGATCGGTCGTATCGAACACCTTCTTCGTTTTTGCATCCACTGGTTTCACCGGCGGTCTTTCCCTTGGGAGTCCCCCTCCGCCGCGGGTAATTCCACCATCGGTATCAACTGGTGGCCTACGTGGTGCCGCTCTGGTCACTCCGGTATCGAAGACGCCACCCCCATGGCCTATGGGACCGACGATTAATTTCGTGATATTCGAATCCATTGTGGGCAGGTCAGGTATCGTGGTTGGCAGGTTCTTGTTCAGTTTAAAATCACCAAAAGAGGTGAACCACACCGGCTGAATGTTTACATCCACCACCGGCGCAACATCAGGATTAACTTTTTGAAAGACCGTAGCCAATGAAAATGTGCCGGCGGTTTTAAGTTTTTTTGAGAGGCCTCCATTTGGTCTGCTAAGCCGTCGCAAGGCAGGAGAAACAATAGCATTCGGTACCTGGCTTTCTGTAAGTGTTTGAAAAACGGTCTTCGAATTCGACGGGTCTTTTATTCTGGACGACACTGCCGCGGCAATAGCAAGCATCTTACCATTCTCGTTCCGCATTTTCATGACAGTTCCCTTCAGCAGGCGTTCATTCACTTCAATGGCCAGTTTCAGCTGTTTCACCTTTCTATTGATCTGTTGTATTGCCGAAAGTTGCGACCAGGCACTCTGCATCAGTTTTTCCTGATTCGCCTGTACCACGCGAGTCCCCAACCCCGCAGCCGAACGGTTCCGTGGGTCACGATTGGTCTGGTTCAACCAACTTTCATTTTGGGGAATAAAATCAGGTGTACTGTCCGTTTTGGTTTTCGCATGATGGTAACCATAAAAGGGGATCGTTACCACAGGATCCTTTTCATTGTTTTGCTCGGGCGTAAATAAGCTTAGATGCTTACCAACTTCTTTAATGAATGGCTGATCCTTTAATGGCGCCTGGAGCTTAGAAGGATCGGCATCAAGTTGCATCACCGCCCCGCACATGCCCAGAATTCCCGGAACCGGCGGCGGTATTTCGCCTTCTTCCCCCACCTTGATGTATCCCGGATCTGTACAAACCAGATCTCTTATCCCAATTCGCGGATCCAGTTCCTTCCTGGCCTCCATCATTCTTACCAACGTTTCAAAATCAACATTTGCGCCGGTCCTGAACTGCCACCGGTAATACACTGGCAATTCAACCTCCAAACTATCGTCATTCCAGGCAGCCTGCTGCAGAGGAATGTTTTCTATAGGTTGATCGAGACCAGCCAAACGGCCGCATTCAAATACCGGTACTAAAAATGCATGATACAACACATCGGGCTCCAGATTTCTCGGGCAGATGATCCGGGAAAACAAACCGTCAGGATCCGTTTCCATTTTTTGTTGCAGGTTCCCGAATTCGTCTCCAAGTGGTGAATCGGTTTCTCCTAAATTAGAATGAACATGCGCCCACAAATAGATCTCATCGGCGGGTGGCAGTGCGTCGGTGTCGCTTACTATTATCGAGCTCAAGGGGGTAGTTCGGGCCGATTTTTGAAATTCATTTTCCGTCAATACGATCAGCATCAGCCAGGGCCGCAACCGGTTATTGTCAAAAGCCGCATTCGGCGCCGCCGGCGAATAACGCCAGGGGAAATCTTCATCATAAAATTCAATTGAAGGAAAATAGTTGGGTTCAAAATCGCCGGAGTTTGGCCTGGGGTCGGTCCGAACAATCATTTCACTGTTGATACCAACAATTTCGCCGGGACCAGCAATCACAAATTGTTTGTTCACCGTTTTGCCCGAAACGGTAACGGCAAGGGGCACACTGATCTTAATATCCGCAGGCGGATCACCAATGCCCAGGTGATCACGAACCGTGATCTCGTTGGCAATACTCTTCCGTGCCCATGAATGAAACTGGTAAGCCATATCAAATTATTAAGTAGTCAATTCATAGTCGGCCATAACCTGTATTGCACCCTGAAGACTTGGTTTTTCTTTCACAAGTCGTTGCCGGATTTGATCGGCCTCGAACCTGCTGGTGGCAACAAAGGCACCGGTATTTACGGACGTGAACAGTTTCATATCACCGGTATTTCCGATCACAAACCCATTGTTTTTCACTTCCTGCTTTTTTGGTGACGAACTTGTCCCGAGGCCCGACTGCCACGACATCGAGCTTCGGCCAGTAGCAGACTCCCTCTTTAGTAAGCTGAATATTTCCGGTAACATTACTTTCACATCTCTCTTTCTTGGGCGCGCAAATTCAGGACGGATATACCCAATTTCGTATTCGAGATCTTTCGCTTTAATGAATGCTTTCGGGAATACGGAAATTCCCGTGTCACCTATCCGAACACCACTTTTCATTTTCTCGAACGAGGGCTTCGATAATTTTTCATCCTCATTTAAATTGGTAAACTGCCCTGGGGCAAATAGTTCTTCAGTAGGTGTAAGATCTGTATAGGTTGTGGTTGGCGATGCAATATTGTCTATTGTGAGCGACTTTGCCGACGCAACTTTCCGGGATCCCATTTTCCCAATCATGAAATTGAGTGGCACTTCGCGTTGAGAAAATACCAATGTGCCCAATGGTTGTACCATGACCTCTTCGTCGGGAATGGCGGGTGCGGGTTTGAGTGTGACATGCAGGTGGTGAAAATCTGGGATTTCCGCCCGCCAGTTACGGTCGTCGCGAAGCTGGTTGAGCAATAGCTCTTCCACATCAACTGTTTGTTCAACCTCTGTTAGAGCTGGATCTCCCCAGGTTTTGTGAAATGGAATGGAAACCGTCAGGAACCAGCATATTTTCAACCTTGCCTTTCCTTCAATATGTTTTGGCGTGGGACCTGTAAATACCGCATCGAGATCAACACCGGCCAATACATTTTCCTTCCTCCTGAAATCTATCCTTGCCTCGATGATTGCTTCGTAGTAACATTTTGGCTCCGTTTCCCACAGAAGATCAAAACCAAGATGACCATCAATGTTAAAACTCATCGGGCCTTCAACATGCAGTCCGGCATGCGCGCCAAGTTGCCTGGTATTAGAGGTGAGGGCGAAATAAAGTTCAAGATAGAGGTGATCCTTGCCGTTTTCCCACAAAGAGAGCCGGACGCGATCAAGCGCCTTGAAAGCATTGGGAAGTGATTTGATAACCGGAAAATCTTTGAACGATGGATGAAATCCTCCTACGCTCAAGGCGAACAATCCATCCGAATCACCCCATCCTATCGCAAGCAATAAGGAGCCGGTTAATTTAAAAGTAGCGAGTTTAGAGTCAACCAGGTCGGCACGGAAAAAGAAATAACCTTCCTGGGAGTTGATCACCGCAAGGAAATTTATCTGCAGTTGCAGAATTTTGGATTTCTTTGGTGTGGCAAGCCGCATAAAACCGGGAATTAATATGGTATTCTCGGGTTTCATGATGATTAAGGTCATCTTCAACTCGAATACTTCCCCGTAGCCAATGATTAACGACACACCGTAAACTGATTTCTCAATGGCCATCGGAAAATAGCGGGTCGAATCGCTGACCAGCCGGGTGATATTCGCAACCGGATCTTTCAGAAACAAAATATTCTCGAGATAGGGCGATCGCATCTCAGATTGAATCAGCCCAATATCGACGGTTCGGTTATGACCGATCAATCCGCCAACACCATTTAGCGTTAATCCAAACGGCAACGGAATGGGTCCAAAATCGGAGGATATGACAATAAACAGCGAATATTCACCTTCATCGGCTCCGGGTATTTTTGTTTGTATGATGCCGAACGCCTTCAGCGTAAACTTGAAGATGCAAAATTCTATATCCAACTCGAGCGCTCCGATATATTCACCCTTTTCATCATCGAACGATAAAAATCCCCCACCCCTAACGGCGCTTACATCAATAGTGATACCGATGCCGGTAGGCGCCTTGAATACAAGGTCGAGGTCGTTACCCAGATAACCTTTCATGTCCTCTCTCGGCGTAGACAATACCCTTGCGCCAATCCTGGTAACAACAAGCTGAAAAGCCTTGCCCAGTATAAATTTGAAATCAAGGGAAGCCTCAACGACCGATTTGTCGCCGATCTTGCCAATGCCGAGGTGAACATTTTGAAACGTCAGTCCCTTGAAACCCACGTTCAGCGCCATATTGAAGAAGAAGAGATTCGAATTTCCCGTCGAGGGCAGCGGCGGGCTGGTATCAGCTAAGCTTCTCGAAGAGAAACCCGGAGAAGCAGGCGCTGAGGGCGAGGGAGGAGTTGGCGACGGCGTCTGCGATGCATTGGCGCCTGCCGAACCCGCGTTGTCGAAGAAAAATCCTCGCTTGCTGGTCCATCCGAATGTTGCGGGTAATGTTTTTTCAAAAACACTGTCAGGAATATATCCCAGGGGAAATTTAGTGGCCTTCCCTCTTCCAAACTTTATGCTGCCTTCCGACTTGCCGATGATCGCAATTTCATCGGGTGAAAGTCTCAGTTCTATAGAATGATTTGCCCCATATCCGATGGTGAGTTCGGGTGAATCAATGAGTGTGGTACTTTTCGAGGATGGTTTGTAATTGAAGGCTATAGAGAAACGCTGCTGTTTCAACGCATCCGCCTCTGTTTCCAGCCCCGACGAATAAACGAAGGATGCCCCTGTTGCCGCTTCAATTTTCATCGAAACTTTTTCGCTTAATGGCTGGTCGATGGCAAAGGGAACATCAAGCCTCGCAACGAAGCCGCGTCCAAATGGTTCTTCTGGTATTGCGCCGATAGTGAGAAACACGTTTCCACCCGAGGTGTCCCCGGGCTTGAAAAACCACGCCGCCGAAAGTATTCCATTTGACGCGGGGTCCGCAAATTTGTATTTCGACCTGGGGAAACCTTCATATCCGCTCACGAAAAAGAAAGGCGTGTCGAGAAACGCGATATATTTTGCGATGTTTAACAAAAATCCCAGCGTAGAAACCATTGTGTTGACGCCCTGCTGATTCTTGAGTTTAAGTCCATCCCACCCTTTAGAAAAAAAATCGGCTACAACGCTTCCGATATTGGCCGATCCTCCGGACCTCTGCCCCATTTCATCCACTATACCAGCCAGCAAAAAGTAATTATGCAATTGTGGGTGGCGAAACCTGATGTAGTCGAGAGTAAAAATATTGATGGTGAGCGTGATCAGCTCTGAAATCGCCTTGGCAATGCTCGGTCCGGATGGACTGTCTATCCCGTGCCAGGTCGCAGCGCCCGTGGCGTAGAAATTCTTTAGTACATCAATGATCTGTTCGGCTTCGGCTATCGATTCCTTGTATAATTGATCGTCCTTTGACTTATCCTCATTCTTGAAATAGCGTTCCATCGCAGAGCCTTCAGGGAACTGCGGGGCCGGCGCATTGTCCCCGGGTTGATATCCAATCGATTTTTCGAATTCCTTTCTTGCTTCAGGATCACCGAGCTTGGCCGCCAGGGGCGCCAGCACCCCGTGCAGCATTTCCATGGCATCTTTTAGAAAATCAGACATTCATACAGATTTATCAGGCTGAAACTTTACCTAGAATTTCGGGAACTTTTTTTTCATCGTCACTCGCATCAAGGTTAATCGTGTGCACAGTAGTCATAGGCATCACTCCGCCCGGCACAGGGTCGGGTGCTGTGTCGGCATTCAGGAATCCATCGGTGCGGCAGTTGTACATGAACACGTGCTGGAGCACAAACTTATCGGGACCCGATCCCGTTTTAAATTGCACATGTCCCACATGCGGCTGCCAGATAATGCGCCTGGTGCGGCCAAGCATAAATAGGGAATGATGCCTGTTGGTCATCTCAAGCAACGTTTTTTTAACGGCGTCCTTTCCGGCATTGGTGCCGGGTATTGTCTCGGGCAGATCATTTTCAACCGCGAATGAAAAGTTTGGTATGTTCAGCACGTCATCGGGAAACAACGGGTTATCTGGTTGGTCCACATCATTATAATATCTTTCATCAACCGATACCCGTAGGCGCCATACCCAGTCGGGCTCGGCAGGCTCAATCCTGGTGTCTTTATTCCATCCAAAACGGGGCAAAACTATAGGGTTCCTGCGCAACCGGATGCGATGTCGCGGCGGCATGTCGCCCTTTATTTTCAGTGTCTTGTCTTTCCAGCCATGTTTTTCAAACTCATTGTCGTAAGCAGTGAGCAACCGTTGTGCAAACCCGCTTTTCAGCATGGTAAACTCGAGGTCCCAGCCATTTTTCATTGAACTGGACACCAACTGGATGATGCGCGAATATTGGTCGATTTTTCTTTCTTTCCAGTAATCTACAAAACCCGAATACCCAAAGTGTACGTCACCTGAAAGGATAACCACTTTCTTAAACAGAGCGAGCCGTTGCAACAACATTTCCAGGTGCCTTTCAGAAAACCCCCAGCCCTCATTATCGCGTTTAAGTGCGGAAGAAATTGCTCCTGTAGGTGCTCCCCCGACGCCTTGCGGTTGAATGCCGCCCTGCAATATTCCCGAGATCGGCTGAGCGAACTCTTCAATTACAGGCAACCCCACCGCCGGAGCGGGTGAAACGACAAACACGACGGTGTAATTTTCCTGAGCAATTCTTTCGGGAAGTTGGTCGTCGAGGGCCTGCTGCGACAAAAGACCAGGGCTCACCACAAATTCATCGAACTCCCTTCTTGTTCTTGTATCCAGGAAAAACGTATGTGCCTTGCCAGCAGGGACATCATAGTGCCAGCGCACTGGAGTAATAAATTTGGTTTCAGCGGTCACTTCCTCTCCAACTAGTAATAGAGTATCGAGCGCGTTAGACAATTCGCCAGGTGATTCCGGAGCCTGCCCGAGTGCGATCGCCTTGCCGTATGTCGCTATTTTCTGTATCAGACCAACTTTATTGCCCTTCGCCTTTCCGGATGCGCTGCTGTAGCCCTCGAGCTTCGTTTGGAAATCCGGGTCTGTAGAGGTCGCATTGAGTAGTGAAACAGGGTATTCGGCGGGTACATTGCCCCAATCCTGGAAAACCGTATATGCCATCAGGCCATTACGCAATACCTGTATGCCCAGCGGAGAAGTGTGGGCGCGATTGATCCAGAATTGTGAAAAGTTCCAGTCATCAGTGATATCGTGATCATCGAATATCATGTAAGTGGGCACATTGGCCATTACCCTTCGTGCCAGCGGCAATACCTGAAGAAAATCACAACAAGCCTTGCTCTCCGACAGAACCGAACCCAATGAGAAGAACAGTGCCAGAGTGGCCTTGTCTTCTTCTCCCAGCGCATCGGCGAGTTGCATGATTTTAACGATGTCATCGAATCCCTCGAAAGTTTCTGTGCCGGGTTGATAGGCGGTTTTCCATTTGTCTGCAATAGCCTGTTGCTGCGGAGTAATTGGCACCGGGCTTCCTTTGAGAACGGTTTGCAGTTTGCCTATCGCTGTTTTTAGTGTTGTTAACTCTTCCGCACTCTCAGTCTTAAACAACAGTTCGGCCATTTGCTCCGCATCAAAATCTTTGATGATACTGATTAAAAAATAGAAATGGAAACTTCCTACTTCATCATTATATTTTTGCGCTTTGAAACCGTCAAGCAACAGTTTGAGCCGCGGATCCCATACGTCGGGCGACCAATAGTGCAGATATGTGGAACAATATTCCTGAAAAGAAAGGAGGTGGGAAGAAATGCCATTCCCGGTAAGCTTTGCGGTTTCGTTAATCAGGAATTCCCTTCGGCCCGGCGGAAAGTTCTGCATTTGGCAGGCAATGGTCTTTGTTTCTGCTCCAGTGGCCTTCACCACAATGTTTTCGGCCTTGTCATTGAACAATGCTTTCGCCAGCGCATTGATAAAAGGTAGAACGATTCTCGGCGTTTCATCGGCATATATCTGGTCGCCGGTAAGATAGAGGTGTTGCAGGCGAGTCGTGGGTTTTGTGGCATCGTTCTCCGCCAAATTGATATTCAGTTTCAGCATCGTGTCCACCTGTTGAAAAGCATCATCACCCACGCCATGAATTTTACGGCAGGATCCGTGAACCAGGTGCAGATTTTCAAGTTTGTCGCTCGGGAGAACTATCGTAGGGAATGCCTGGAGTATGTACCCCAGCGGCAGAAAATCGGTGGGGTTCGCCTCCCCTCTTTTGTGTAGCAGGCCGGTTGTTCCGAGGTCGTTGGTAAGCGTTGTCGCCGCGTCGCCGTAATAGACATTGTAAGAATAGGCCTTGAGTTCGACAAGTTTATTACCTGTGGTATCTATCGTTATCAGCGCAACGTGCAGTTTCGTGGTGATCTCGAAGGTTTCGGCGGGATCGCTCCTGAACATCGCGCCCTGGCTTTCCTTCACCGAATCTTCATTGCACTTTTCGGTACCATTGTTCCATATCACGAACTGAACAAATTGTTTTTTTGAAAAAGCCAGCCAGACCGTAACGGAGGTGGCCTCAACACGGCGTAATATTGGTCCGGCCAGGAGGACAGGTAAATCCATCGGGGTAATGCATTACAATGAGTAAAATTTCCTGCAGTTCGTTATCCGTAAGGTAGTGGAGAATTGTGTGTACGTGTGATCGCCAAATGAATATAATAAAGTTTTTTTGAAAAAAATTAAAAAGGGAATAATTGTGAGCTCACCTCGAATAAGCACGGCCAATCGAAAAACCTGTTACTTTTGCCTCTTTCACTCCTCCATGATCTATCACAGCGAAACGTATTTTACAATCAGTCCTTGCAAAGCGTATTTTTATTTCAATTCGAATTTTGACGGGTAGACCCCTTTCCTGAAAAGATCAGTACCGAACATCGTAGGCTTATATTCCGCGATGACGTCCACATCCGCCTTTGCAGGTATTTGCCTTTCCAGCCCCACCGCCCAGAAACAGGCGTTAACAAGCAGTCTTCTCAGATCTTCGTTCATAAAGTCGATGGCCGCTCCCATTGTAGTAGTAAACACTCTGCCCTTGTTTCCCTTGTTTCCTGTGTATGTATTTGTCCAGGCAACAGGCATCACCGACTTGTTGAGGTTCACCGGCGCGTCGGGTGTCATTCCGCTGGTGGATAACCCATAAATGAGTGGCTCACAATCACCATGCAATTTTCTGACGGTGTAAACATCTGTAAAGCACCAAATATCTTTGATGCCATTGAGGATCGGGTTTTTTGCATCCTGCTGAATGCCGTCTATCAATCCGCGCGTTCCTTCCTGACCATGTTTACCATGATGATCCACCCAGGTCTCACCCAGTATTTTTCTTCCAAAACCATCTTCCCATCCTTTTACGGTGCTTTTAAAACCATACTTGGAATACGGACCACTTGTAACTTTTTTGTAGTTGAACGCGTGCGTGGCAGTGCGTAAGGCAACTACCGGCTTACCGTTGTTTATGTAGTTGTGTATATATTTCATCTGGTCGTCGGGAAGTTCGCGGAAACGCGTAAAGATTACCATCAGATCGGCAGACTCAAGACCTTTCAGGCCGGGAATATTATCAAGCACCATTGGATCGATCATGCCCGATGAGGGGTCAATAGCAAAAAGAACAGTAGAAGTAAAGCCGTATTTTTTGGAGAGGATGGCTGCGAGCATTGGCAATGCTTCCTCCGAACGATATTCTTCATCACCGCTGATAAAAACAACATGCTTGCCCTTGCCGGGCCCGTTCGATCCATCGTATTGTACCCATTGGCGTTGTTGTCCATGAGCATTCATGATGGAGGTAAAAAAAACAATGATAAAATATATTCTCATTGCGGTAATTTATTTATCGTGCTTTTTCTCACGACCCGGAATATGCCTCTCATCATGGTCCAGTGGCCGGGAAAAGAGCAGATGAATTCATAGGTTCCGGCTTTCGGAGTGGTGAATTCCAGGTCATAAGAATCCTTTGGTTCTACAAGCGGTGTTGAGAATAATACTTCGGAAACATCCGGCACAAAATCTTTTTCAAAGCCGTCTTTCTGTTGCGCCATGGCATCCGCGGCCTTTCCTACGGTTTCGACCGCGCCATTTTTTATGATCACAAAATTATGCGGCATTTCGTCGGGATTCGTAAATCGGATCGTCACCCTGGTTTCGGCCGGCACTTCTATGAGCGTTTTATCGAACTGCATTTTCGCAGGCACTGCCGCCAGCTGAATGATGTTCTTTTCCTTCGCCTTTTTCATTTCCAGCTCAAGGGAGTCTCTTCTATCGTCTAACGCCTGTAGGCTATCGAGCCACTTTCCCGCATACGTGAACTGCGTTGCATTGCTTTTCCATAGCGGGCGCATGTATTTGAAAGTCTCCCTCGCCGCATAATTGAGATAATAATCCATCGGTTTATCGAAGATGGCAATGGCAGCGTCTGCTGCAGTATCGGACTTGAAAAAGCTCATGGCAACTATTGCTTCGATGCGCACCCGGGCAGAGTCATCTTTTAATCTTTCGGTCAATAGCGTCAGGCTGTTAGGTATATCATTTCTCCAAAACTGCAGCACTCTTGTGGCGGCCGCCCTGGCTCGGTAGTCCTTAGCATGAAGCAATTTTGTCACCAGCTCTGCATTGGGCACATCGAAATCCTGGTAGATCCACAACGCATTCAAAAACAGTTGTTCGAATCCTGGTGAATTAACGTCGAGATCCTGTACCCACTTCTGCAGTCCGCTGATCACTTCCTCTTTCTTTTTTGTGCGCAGCAGTTCCCGCGTACGGAACCTGAACCTGTCTTCATATACTTTCAAATTATCGAGGAGTTCCGCGATGTTATATTTAGAAATATCCTTTACCTGCAACAACGGTCGTGAAGGATATGTGATGCGCCATATTCTCCCATGCATTTTATCTCTGCCCGGATCGCGCAGCGAGTGCTGCATGTGACCAATGAGTGGATTGAACCAGTCGGCCACGTACAATGCCCCATCAGGACCGAACTTGAGATCAACGGGCCTGAAATTTGGATCGGAAGACAGTAGCAAATTTTCGACCTCAATGCCGTGCGGTCCTGATCCGGAGTAGCGCAGTTTGTATTGCTTGATTCCCTGAAACCCGATCGTATTATTCACCAAAAAATCACCCTGCACCTGGTCTGGGAAATGCCTGCTGGATACGATCTCTATTCCGGCAGTGGGCCTCACTTTTGTGTTGGTGAACATGTCAATGCGCGGATGCTGATGCGGGTAATCAATTTGCACGGTCATAGGTGTTGCGTAATAATTCTTTCCATCTGAAGCATCACCGATAAAATGCATGCCCCATTGATCGAATACGTTGCCCCATGGATTGTTATAGGGATAAGCAATGTAATTCATCAATCTTCCCGACCGCGGCTGGTAACGGAAGGTCGAGCCATAGGTTGCACGTACCGGACCATACGGCGTTTCGATTTGTGAATTCAAAAAAGTGCCTTCATTAAAATACATAGCACCGTCCTGGCCCCATGTAAATGCATGGGTGGCATGGTGACTGTCTTCAGATCCGAAACCATGCAATACGATCTCTCTTTTGTCGGCTTTATCGTCGCCGTCAGTATCCTGCAGGAAAACGAATGTTTGGCTCTTCCGCTACATACACACCGTTGTCACCAAATAGAAAGCCAAGCGGCAAATAGAGGCTGTCTGCGAAAACTGTGTGTGTATCTGCCCGGCCATCATTGTCAGTGTCTTCAAGTATCACGATTTTATCGCGTGGAGGAAAACCCGGATAATATTGCGGATACGTTGGCATTATCGCAACCCATAGCCTGCCGCGTGCATCGAAGTTCATCGCCACAGGCTTTTCTACGGGAAAATCCTTTTCTGAAGCGAACAGGTTTATTTCATATCCCTTCGGCACCGTGAACTGCTCAGTTGTTGCCGGATAGTGTTGCGCCGGGGCCTGCTCTGCAGAACCGCGTGCGGTTGATTCATCAACGACAGCAATTGCATTCTTATAATACTCTTCGCTGTTAGAAGGATCTTTCGACGTGTTCCAAATGACCTGATCGAGGCTGGTGATCATCTGGTCGAGCTTTTTCATCTCAGGCGGATAAGAGACGACCCCGAATGGTGCCTTGCGGCGGCCATAAATATATTCACCGTTCACCGCACGCCATTTATAGAAAAAGTGTTGGTTTTTTATCTGTACTAATTTCCTGAGGGTGTTTTTTGTATCCGGTTCATATTTCAGGCCTAGCGCTTCCGTCATCCATTTCGCCGCCAATGAATATCCTTCGTCGTTCAGATGAATGCCATTCATCGTGATCCGGGCAGTGGTGTCTTTCATTGCATTTGATGAAGGCGCAAACAGGTCAATGAATCCGATATTCAAATGACCTGCCACCTCTTTCATGGCGGCAGTATAAAGTTCCAGGATGATGTTATGCTGGGTAGGATCGGGATAGTCGCCACCGACCTTCTCATGTGCAATGGGAGATACAAGTATCAGCTGTGGGGCGGTTTTTCCATTGAACTTCTCTGCAAGCAGGTCATTGCAATATTTTGTAAGGGATGATTTATATGCGTTAATGCTGTCCTTTCCTTTAAAGGATTCATTCATGCCAAAGCAGAGGAAAATAATATCGGCCTTTTGATGGGCGAGGTGTTGATGAACTGTGCCGAAGTTGAGCGGACGCGGCTGCAGGCCCGGCTCATCGCCGCTCCATCCTAAATTCCTGATCAGCAGTTGATGACCGGGGAAGTTGCGGTAAAGCGCGGCTTCAAACTGCCCGTAGTACTGCATACGGTCGGCAAATGTGTTGCCCATGATGACAATATGGGCATTTTTTTCCGGTTGAAAATTAACCTTCGCATGGTTGCAAGCGTTTAAAAAAAGCAAAACTGAGCAGAAGAAAAAGAAAATTCTCATGGTGACGACCTGGTAATTCGTATGCGGGTAAAACAAACAAGTTCGCCGATCGGGAGGAAAATATCAAATGTGTTTTTGCCAATTCAGAAAGGTGTTAATTCGCCAGAGTAGTAATGGCTCCGCCTTTGGAAAAATTATAAATAGTTCGTCTATGAGTTTGTGCTAAATTTATAGAGTTGAATATCCATCGCACTCGCAAAAACCAATTCTTTCAATAAAACTAACGATTGCTTATGAACAGAAAATTGATGCAGGCTTCTGCACTTTTACTGCTATTGTTGGGCACCGTCCTATCCACCCAGGCCCAAAACAGGGTAATAACCGGTAAAGTAGTAAATGACAAAAACGAGCCACTGGCGGGGGCATCAGTGGTGGTCAAAAACAAACCCACGACAGGCACTACCACATCTTCGGTGGGTTCATTCAGCCTCAACTTATCTTCAACCGACGATTCATTGCTTATAACGGCCATTGGATATATCGAACACACAGTTGCTGTTTCGAACAACGTTCAAATTTCGCTGACTCCCACCAGCAGCCAAATGGAGGAAGTAGTTGTCGTCGGTTATGGAACTCAGAAAAAAGGAGATTTAACGGCCCCGATTACCACGGTAAATACCGAAAACATGCTTAAACGTACTACCGCCACTCCCATGGAGGCTTTGCAGGGCAGTGTGCCCGGTGTACAGGTAGTAAGCAGCGGCGCTCCGGGCAGCAGCCCCAATGTGAGGATACGTGGTGTAGGATCTTTTAATAATGAAAGCCCACTGTACGTTGTTGACGGCATGTTCGTAAACGATATTGGATTCCTGAATCCTAATGACATCGCCGAAATGTCTATCCTTAAGGATGCATCGGGAGCGGCCATTTATGGGGTGCGTGCGGCCAATGGGGTTGTACTTATTACAACAAAAAAAGGGCGGTTAAATATGAAAACCGGTGTTACCTACAATGGGTACGTCGGCGTTCAGACACCTGCCAACAGGCTTAAAATGGCTAGCGGGCAACAATACACTTCCTTTTCACTACAACGACAATCGGTGCAGGACAGCGGTACGGCGATGCTTTCCGCGGAAAAGTATGGGGGAAGTGGATTCAGTCCCACTACCAGTACCGATTGGTATGATGAATTGCTAAGAGACCAGGCGTTGATCACCAATCATGGCATAGACCTGCTGGGAGGCAGCGATAAGGTGACCTATTCTGCCGGCTTCAATTATACTTATCAGAATGGCATCATGGATGCGAAGAATGACTTTAAGAGATATAATATCCGCCTTCAAATGGAGGCCAAGGCGTATTCGTGGTTGAAACTGGGTTTTACGGCTCATCTTACCAACTCTACCACGTTTAATCCCAATAATGGTGCCTTCGCACAGGCTTATTCATCCTCACCTTTGTTCCCGGTATATGACAGCAGCAACACTAATGCATTTCCTGTAAAATTTACTGCGGCTTTACCAATTGGAAGGCCGGATGATGCAAATCCTGTAGCCAGCGCATATTATAATTACGACAGGGTTAAAGCCTTTCAGATATTACCAACTGTATATGCAGAAGCAAGTTTCTGGAAAAATAAGCTCACTTTTCGTACTCAGCTGAGCCAGTTATATAGTTCTCTGTCGAGAATTCAATATACGCCCAGATTCAATCTGGGGCCAGGAGCAAATGATAATGCAAGATCTCATTTGACCTCCACGCAGGAGCGTAATACAAACTATGTGTTAGATAATTTGCTTACTTATAAGGACGGGAAGGGTCCTCATCACTGGAGTGTGTTATTGGGAGAATCCACCAGAGAAGAGAGGTGGAGGCAAACCCAGGTAGCCGCCGATAACGTACCTGATGTGGAGGAATCCTGGTATGTAGACCAAGGCACTCCGGATGCATCTTATTATAGTGAGAATGGTTCACGCAATGCCAATTTTTCATTCTTTACCAGAGGCACTTATGATTTTGACAATAAGTACCTGCTTACTGCCACCTTTCGTGCAGACGGCAGCTCCAAATACCAAACCAAGTGGGGCTATTTCCCTTCGATAGGGTTGGGATGGGTAATAAGCAGGGAAAAATTCATGAGCGGTCAGAAGATTTTCGATTTCTTAAAGCTGCGGGGTAGCTGGGGTAAGCTGGGTAATGACGGGGTTACTCCCAATGCTGCGTATGCTATAGTTCACCAGGGAAATGATTACTCGGCAATATATGGGAGCACACCAACAGCAAATGGTCAATACATGCCGGGCTACACCGTAAACAGGTATTTTACAAATTTGGGATGGGAGGTTGTTACAGAATGGGATGGCGGGGTTGATTTTGAATTATTAAACAACAAACTAAAAGGTTCTGTTGACTATTACAACCGTAAAACAAATGGAATAGCATTTAACGCGCCATTACCCTTTACCTACAGTTCAGTTTATGGCAATTGGGGAGATATGGTCAACAGCGGTTTTGACGTTGTATTGAATTGGAGCGACCGAATAGGCGAATTGGGTTACCAGGTGGGAGGTAATTTTTCTACATTGAAAAACAGAGTCACTGATTTAGGCTCACTTCCCAGTATCACCAGCGGTTTCCCGGAATGGACTGCTGAGTTTCCCAATCGCAGCATGGTGGGTCAACCCATTAACTACTTTTATGGCTACCAATTCGTAGGTGTATACCAAACACAAGACGAAATAGATAAGGATCCTATCGCGACGAGTTACAATGCGACGGCCGCATCACCGATACAACCGGGATTTCCAAAATATCAAGATCAGGATGGCAATGGTATCCTGGATGATAAGGACCGTATCAACATGGGAAGCTATGTGCCAAAACTTACCTACGGTTTCAACCTGGGGCTTGATTATAAGAATTTTGATTTTAGTATCGCTTTCCAGGGAGTTGCAGGAAATAAGATCTTGAATCTGAATCGTGGAAAGCTTTACAAGGCCTCTACCTCTCTGAATATTGATCAGGAATTTGCCAGCAATCTTTGGACTGGGGCAGGCTCCACTAATTCTTATCCTTCGGCTTATGCGCTGGGATCGGGATGGTTCAAAGTCAGCAATTCATTTTTTGTGGAAAGCGGCGCATACCTCCGGATACAAAACATACAATTGGGGTATAATTTTAAAGTCGGTAAGACTTCACCGATTGCTTTGCGTGTGTTCGCCACCGCCGACAGGCCCTTTATTTTTACAAAATACAATGGTTTTACCCCTGAAATTGGTTTATATACAGGAGCGGGCTATCCGGTGTATGGCTATGACGCCAATGTGTACCCGATTTCAGCAAGTTACAGCTTTGGTGTAAGAGCTGGTTTTTAGATAAAATCATTGAGACCTTAAAAAATACAAAACATTGAATATGCAACAGTATATAAAAATAGTAGCTTGGTTTATTAGCCTTTCTATTTTGTCGGGCTGTTCCAAGTTTTTAGACCGGCCGCTGGAAAATCAGGGACAGGCGACGAAAATTGATTATACGAATCTGTCGCTCATGTACCAACCCGTTTCCGGGGTTTACAGAACTGCCAGCAGCGGAAGTTTTGCCAGGTGGATAATTGTCGCACTGATCAGTGAACGAAGCGATGATATAGAACCGGGGAACGATGATGCCGGGCAGATTGGCATCCACAATTTTCAGAGCGATGTGACAGTAAAAAGCTATTGGGCAGTAAATGATATGTGGATTAACCTTTATGGAGTTGCTTTAGCAGCTAATAGCGCGCTTGCGGAATTAGATGAATTTGCTAAGAACATTCCGGCGTCGGATGCCGAAAACACAAAACTCCTTGCCCGGTACCGGGCAGAGGTGAGATATTTCAGAGCCATGGCTCATTTTTGGGTAGGCAGGCTTTATGGCGCCGTGCCGATACTTGGACAGGAAAGCAACGACCCGAAAAATCTGGCCACCGCGAAAAAAAGCAGCATCGAGGACGTTAAAAATTATGTGATCAGTGAAATGGACACTTGTATTGCCGACCTGGAGGATGCCCGGCCCAATGAGGCAACACATATGGGAGGAGTAACAAAATACACCGCCCTGATGTTAAAAGCCAAAGCGGCTATGGATCTTGCAGGTAATGACAATGGAAGCCCCTTCTGGGACGTGGTGCTGGATTGTACCAATCAAATTGTTGCAAGCGGTAAGTTTTCCCTATTTGAGGACTACTATCAGTTATGGAAAAACCCCGGGAAGCTTTCCAATGAATCTATCCTGGAATTCCAGTATTCCGATTTTGGCGCCGAAAGTGGCGACATCGTAACCTCAGGTTCAAACCCCAATGAAACCTGGGCCAATTTCTTTCTCTTTCAGGGGCCAGAGAATTCGGTTGGAGGGGTAATAAACGGCTCGGGTTGGATGGTGCCAACTCAGAGGGCAGTTGATTTTCTGACAGCACGCAACGATTCTATCAGGTTAAAGACCGCCATCCAGTATTGCGGCGTAAATGGCGAGACAGATACATATGCTACTACGCCCGACGGTGATGTAGTTTCAGGCAATGCCGGACGAAGAAAGTATTTCAACGGCAAAGCATACTTTCCCATATCTCAAATGACGCCAGGCAGGACTGATTATTATGGCGCCAATAATAATGTACGTATATACCGCTATGCTGACGTACTATTAATGAATGCTGAAGCAAAAATTCGAAAGGGACAAAATGGAGATGCCGAAATAAATGAAGTTCGCAACCGGGTAGGTCTATCTTCCCTGACAAATGCAAATTTGGAGCAGTTGCTGGATGAACGTCATGCCGAACTGATCTGTGAGTGGTGGGGAGAGCGTTTCAATGACTTGTTAAGAACCGATCAGGCGGCGACAGTGCTGCCGGGTTTTACGAAAGGCCGGAGCGAATACATACCCATTCCGCAGGCACAGGAAGACGCAAATTCGAATCTTTTGGCGCCATAAATATCGGGATAGCAATTCCATGGAAATAAAACGCAAAAGGCTGCTCGGAAATAGAGTAGCCTTTTGCATGTGTTGGAACTTATTACGAATACCGGGAAGTGTTTGGAAAGCCCGGCGGGTCCTGATCTATCTATCATACCAAGATCACAGTTACGCAAGGTTAGCTTGTGTTCATTTCTTATCAACCGATGAAACAGTCGCATAAATGGTTTCCAGCAAACCGCCTGTATAAAGATCAGAGCCCAGTTCCCAGAACATAATACCGCCGAGATGGTGGTCAAGAACGTATTTTGACTTGATGGCTATGGATTTCCTGTCATCAAAAGTGGCGAAGGTTTTTTCGTCCGCATTGTAAGCAAATGGGGCCTGTGCCTTTTCATCCCAATGCAACCTGTAACCTTTTTCTTCGGTAAACTCCGCACTGAATTTCCGGAATGGCGTACCACGAAGGAATTTTCCGGGCTGTCCAAGACCATTATTTTCCGCAGGAACATCTCCAAAGATCCGTGCGTAAAAAGCCGCACCCAGGATGATCTTCCCCGGGTCAATGCCCAGTTTGATCAAATAGGAGATCGCGTTGTCAGTGGATTCTATTTGGATAGGCGTGGAATACAATGCTGTATGATGCCCGGTGATCTTCGCATACCCGTTGACGAGATCGTAAGTCATCATGTTCACAAAGTCAACATTTTTCATTACGGCCTTCCAGTCTACTGCTCCATCCAGATAGGTCTGAAACCCTCCGGCAGCAAAACTGATCGTGTGGCCCTTACCCAATTCTTTTCTGAGACGCTTTACCAGGTCCGTGAAATTCGCCTTGTCTTCCGGCTGATTCTTGTGAACTGGATTTGTATCGATGTCATTGTCCAGGCGAATCGCGGGATACTCCCAGTCGAGGTCAATACCATCGGTATGAAAAAAATCATTGAGCTCCCTGACGGAACGCGCAAATTCTTTCCTGCCTGCCCTGGTAAAAAATGCGTCCGAGCAGGTTTCACAACCGCCCCATCCACCCAGCGAAAGAAGCACCTTGAGTTGGGGATACTTTGCTTTCAGCCCGACCATCTTAACGATCAGAGCACTGTCTTTTGCGTCGTCTACTTTCAGCCTGCTTTCTTCGAGATGGGCGAAACAGAAGATCAGGTGAGTAATTTTTGTAAGATCAAAACTGTCGAGCCTGGCCGCATTTCCACTATAATAGGCAAGCACCGCTGTTGGGTGTGACTGTGCATGCAAATCCGGACATATTGTCCAAAGCAGTAAGCATACCATCAAGCGTCTCGTTAATTGCATCATCGTATTTGTCGATCGGATCATAATGCAGTAAATCTATTAAACCTAGGGTAAACCCTTATCCCAAAACCGGAAATAAACCTGTTTTTTTTCCATATCTGACAATTTTTGGCTCAAAAAGTTGTTATTAAGTGATTGGTAATAATCTCATGAATGAAAACTCATATGGGATTATTGCGATAAATCCCTATATCCATGCAAAAGTCCGATACCCCCGGAAATCGCAACACCCTGCTTAACCTGAAACTGTACCTCAGGAGCATTATACCGGCATTTTTATTCATTCTTTTTTCTGGTATTTCCAATGACGTAAAGGCCGTTCCTCCCGGTGTTCCTGATTTTACGAATCCCAATACAAGACTGGTGGTTCTCGATGATTCTGCAAAAGCCGATGGCTCTGAATCAAATACTGTACGTGCATATGTTTACGATAATCTGAATAATCCCGTTATGGGTGCCGTTGTGGCATTTACCATTTTACCAAGTGGGGTCGCCTTCCCTGTTGCAACTAACGCGTCCGGCTATGCGGATTTTGTCTTCGTCAGGCCCACTGTTGGCCAGATTGTAGTTGACGCCAGAATTGGGGTAACGCATTTTAACCCAACAGCCACTGTAACCTTCGTGGCATTCGAACCAGATCCCGATCAATCTCACCTGCAAATTCTTACCGATAGCGCATACGCAAACAGTATGGCCACCAATACGGTGGAAGCTATCATCAGGGATATAAACGGCAACCCTGTGCCAAATCAGACGGTCACTTTCGCCATCAATTCCGGAACCGCGTCCTTCGTCGGTTCCGCTACCGTTACAACAGACGCCAATGGTTTAGCCGTTGTTTCGCTGATCAGCGGCACGCCCGGTGATGTAATTATTTCGGCAACAGCCAATGGAACCCCGGATGTGTTAATCAACGATATCGAGTCCATTAATTTTCGCGACCATACACCAGATCCCGATAAAAATAAAATTGAGATAACGACCAATAATGCCGTGGCCGACGCAACTGATCTGGACCTGGTTACTGTCACTGTTGTGGACAATTTCGGCACCCCCGTTGCCGGTCAGTCGGTGACCTTCAATTTCGGTACCAACACCATCGGTGCAATATTTACAACCCCTATTACTGTTCTCACTGATGTCAATGGAGTGGCGACTATTTCTCTTTCCAGCACAGTTGCCGGAACCGCTGCGGTCACCGCGACCGTGAATGGCGTGCCAGTGACCACTGGAAACCCCGCCGCCGCGACCTTTGTTGCTGGTCCTCCAGACCTGAATAATCCGCTAACCACAATTGTCATAGATAAGGACATCTCCGAAGCCGACGGACTGGACAGCAGTATAGTGCATGTTCATATAGCAGATCAATATGGCAACCCTGTTGCCAACCAGACAATACTGTTTGCTTTTACCGGAGCAGCCGGCTCGGGACCACTTTCACTCGTCACCGATGTGAACGGTAATGCCTACCTCAGGCTTGCAAGCACCACCATCGGAACCTGTGATGTTTCCGCCACCGTGAACGGATCTCCCCTTATCAATGGTAATCCTTCGACTGTTCATTTTGTTATTGGTGGGCCAGATGTAAGCGTTAGCACTACCCGCTTAAGCGTGGTAACTACCGGGGCTGTCGCCAACAATATCGCAACTGATGCAGTCAAAGCAACAATCACCGACAAGGGCGGCCACCTTCTCCAGAATGAAACCGTGATCTTCAGCATACTTTCCGGCACAGGAACCATCATAGGTTCCGGGTCAGTACTTACCGATATCAACGGGGAAGCCACAATAACTGTGGTAAGTACCCTCGCCGATACCGTGAGTATCATTGCCACGGCAAACGGTGACACGCTCATATTCGGAAGCCCGGCGAAAGTCTATTTTATCGCTGGCCCTCCAGACCTTACTAATCCTTTGACCTTAATCACGGTAATCGTCGACAGTTCAGTAGCCAACGGAACAACTCAGAACATCGTCATCGCACACATAGTTGACCAGTATGGCAATCCGACACCCAATCAGACCATTGACTTTGGTTTTACCGGCGTAGCGAATGCGGCTGGCCCATTAACACTGACTACCAATGCAAGTGGCAACGCAGTGTTAGGCCTGACCAGTACCACCATTGGTGCTGTTCTTGTGACTGCTAACGTCAATGCTAGTCCCATAATAAATGGAAACCCTTCCACTGTTCATTTTATAGGGGGAAAGCCTGATGTAACGGTACCCACAACCAGGCTGGAAGTGGTTACCACAGGTGCTGTTGCCGACAGCGTGGCTACCAATGCCGTTAAGGCGATTATCACGGATTCAATTGGTCATTTGCTCGCGGGAGAGACCGTAATTTTTAAAATATTCTCCGGAACAGGATCTATCATTGGTTCAGGCACCGTAATTACCAACAGTAATGGAGAAGCAGCCATTTCACTGGTAAGCACGCTTGCCGACACAGTGCTTATTATAGCCATTGTAAACGGCGACACGATCATATTCGGAAGCCCTGCCAAAGTTTATTTCATCGCTGGGCCTCCCGACCTTACCCATCCGTTGACGGTACTGGTTGTAGCCCAGGACGGCGCTGCCGCAGACGGAGTGGCACAAAATATTGTTCGGGCGCACATCGTAGACAAATATGGCAACCCGGTTCCAGGCCAGACAATCACGTTCAATTTTCTTGGAGTAGCTACTCCGGGCGGGCCACTTACGGTTACCACAGATCCTCTTGGCAACGCGACCCTTTCATTAACCAGCTCAACAGTCGGACCGGTTGTGATCACCGCAACGGTCAACAGCATCCCGTTGATCAATGGAAATCCGGCGACCGTACGCTTTGTAATCTTTGCCGATACAAATAATCCGCTGACTCGGCTCTCAACAGTTGACGACAACGCTATCGCCAACGGTAGTTCAACCAACAGCGTGAGGGCGCATGTAGTGGACAATGTCGGAAATCCAATGCCTGGTGTTACCGTTGTCTTCACGATCGCTTCAGGCGACGGAACCATGGTGACTCCTCAAACGGTAACCACCGATGGCAATGGCAATGCCCTTCTCCTGATCTCAAGCAATACAGTTGGGTATGTTACAATAACCGCCACGGCCGACGGAAAAAACATACAGTTCGGCAGTCCGGCGAGAGTGAGATTTACATCCGTAGATGTGTGGGTGCCAAAAGTATTTACGCCAAACGGTGATGGAGTTAACGATATGGTGCGGGCGATTGCGAATGGTATCACCGTTCAGTACTTCAATATCTACAATCGCTGGGGTAATCTTCTCTTCACGACCACTGATATTACGCAGGGCTGGGATGGTAGGTTCAAAGGAGTAGTACAGCCAAACGAAACTTACCTCTGGATACTGGTGGGAAGATCGAACAGCACCAATGAACGTGTACAAAAAAGAGGAATGATTACACTGGTCAAATAAAAAGATTAACCAAGCCGAAAGGCAGCAAATACCGCATAATGAAATTTGTTTATATCCTATTAAGTCTACTCACACTGGCTACTGCTGCCAGGTCCCAGGAAATCAATTTTTCCAGGATCCAGGACATGGCAGTTTGGTACAACCAGTCGCTGAAGACGGACAAGAATAACAGTGCGAAGTTCAATATGAGGAGCGTCAGGTTCGATGGGATGATGGCCTACAAGAGCATAAGCGCGATGGTAGACGTACCGCTGGTTTCTTCAGAAATGAAAGAAAACCACGAAGGTTTTATCAGCCTCAGTGCCGGCGCAGCTTCAGACAAATCAAATGAGGGGATTCTGAACAACACAATGGCCCTGTTCGGCCTGTCTTACGCGATACCTATTGCCGGAAATTCAACATATTTGGGTTTTGGTGTCCAGGGAACTTATTATCAGAGCAGGCTGAACCTTGGAACTGGTGCAAATTTCGGCGATCAGTTTGATCAATACGGACCCATCGAAGGGGCGCCAAGCGCCGACCAGTTTGCATCGGGATGGTCTTATAATCATCTGAATGTAAATGCAGGAATATCTGCATTCAGCAATGCGGAAAATAACCAGTGGTACATCGGGGCATCAATAATGCACATTAATAAGTCCTTTACCGACGAAATCAAATCGGAGGACAATCGTTTACACAGGTTGGTTAGTTTTCAGGGAGGTTACAAATTCACCACTCCACAGAATGATTACTGCGGATTATATGCCACCATGAACTGGCAGGGCAAGGCATACAAACATTTTTTCAATATCTCATATTCAAAGGGGATTCCAGGCACCACGGCGGGCGTCGGTTTGGGACTCGGATATCGTTACAACGATGCGCTTGTTCCCAATGTTGAACTCAGGTATCAGCCGGTTGTTCTTTCCCTTGGATATGATGTTAATGTATCTGATATGAACACTTCTGGTTTCAAACGTAATGGTCTGGAACTGGCCTTAAAACTTGATTTCTAATAATCCATCCATGAGCCGGAAATTGATTTACATATTATTACTGCTGACCACCTCGCTGGGTGCTTTCGCGCAGACAGTAAGAACCGATTCGGTTAGTCCCCGATACGACACTGTATCGACGGTGCCGGAATCATACGGAAATGTCGACACGAGTCAAAAAGTACTGATTGGTCAGACCACTGTCAGCACCAGCGACACGTTGAAAAGAGCGGATTCCGGCCTGAGGATCGATCCTGACAAAAAACTGGAACCAAAAAAGCTGGACAAGCGTTGGTTTATCTCTCCATTCCTGAAATTCCAGGCACAGGAATTCGGAATGCTGGAACAACAGAGGCGAAAGTTTGAAAGTGACGCATATCTGCTTCCCCTACCCTCAAAGTCAATGATTTCAGCCGCAGCCTCCGTTTATAAAAACTTTACAAAAAATATTTCAGCGAGCCTCGATCTGGGTGCAGGCATTGGTCATGTGGCAAGCAAGGATTCCCTGATCAGTACAACAAAAAGCAGAACAGCGGGTATTGGAAATTTAACTCTTTACTATCACCTGCTCGGAGGCAACTACAAACTGCAGCCTTTTATTTCGGGTGGCATAAACACTTCTGTCAGCAAAGGTACATACACCAGTGCCCCGGTTGGTGCCGGAGTTAAATTCACCTCCAAACATATTATGATCGAGGGACAGGGTGCCTACGGTTATTCGCTGAGTAAGAATATCGCCAACACGATTGTATATTCTGTTGGTGTGTATATTCCTTTCAGAACCAAAAAGCAAAAAGAAGAAGACGAGGCGGCAAAAGGAAGCGACACTTCAAAAATAAACATCATAAATATCACCAATAACTACTACCTGCTGAGCAATCGCGATTCAGTCCTTAAGGCGGAGCAAGATTCTATAAAGAGAGAGGAAGACAGGGCCACCTTGCTAAGGCTGATAGAAGACAGCATTGCATTTGCTACCCTGGATCCAGACGATCCAATGCGTCTGAAGGCTGCGAAAAAATACATCATTTACTTCTATTACGATCAATATTCACTAACCACCAGCGCCTTTGGCACCATCGACCAGGTAATATCCCGGATGAAGGGAAATCCAACACTGATGGTTCATCTCAAAGGACATACCGATCAGGCGGGAAGTGAGCAATATAATTCACCGCTATCGAAAAGACGAGCGAAGATGGTCTTTGATTATCTGAACAGTATGGGCATCGGTTCAGACAGGATCATACAATCCAGCTATGGAAAATTGAATCCTGCGGTAAAAAATGAAGATCCGAATACTGCCTGGATGAACCGGCGCTGCGAGATCGTGCTGTACGAAAAAGAGTAAACTAACCCAACGTGTACCATATAACCGGATGAATTCTCATCCGGTTTTTTTATTCGATCATGTGGCTAATCCTGACTCTCCCACCAGGTACACTTCAAGACTTCTTGGTCCATGGGCTCCTATCACCAATGATTGTTCAATGTCGGCAGTCTTGGATGGTCCCGCAATGAACACACCATATCCGAATTCATTGATTTGAATCTTGTGATAAGCTTCGTGCATATTATAAACGAGGCTCGATGTATTTATTAAGATCACCAGGTGTTCTGTAATAAAAGGCAAAAGCCTGTTGCCCATGTCGGGCTCACTGACCCAGATAGCACCATTTTCCGCCACTCCAAGAGTGCCGCGGAGATAGGCCTTGGAAACCCCCTGCAAGACATGCGCATCTGCTTTTGCAATCGAATCGCGGAGTTGCTGATCCGCATCAATCAGGTTGATCCTGTTTGATAGTAAGCCATCTTTTGTCTGGATCATTTGCAGCGCTTCCTGAAGGCTGGCCACCTTGGTGCAGACGGCGCTGAGATTCTTTACCGCCACCTCGAAGGCATCACCAACAGGCAGGGGATCCGTCCTTTTTATATCGATGCCTGGCGGAACAATGGAGGAAGGCTTGTTGGCAGCCACCGATTTTAGGATATTATCCCTGGCGCTCATTTTCTATTCTTTTTATACCATTCCCTGAAACTGTGTTTCGGGGCAGCAGGCATCTCCCGTTGCCTGTACCATGGATTCAGTGATTTATTTTCCGCCAGGAATGGCAACACCCTTAAGATCCATCTCCCAAACTTACCTGCTACGCGGTATATCGCCGGATGTGTGAGGATAAATGACATTCCCTTCATACCCATTTTTTTTGAAGTTGGTACAAACCCTTCTTCCACCAGCACCTGCCGCCATTTCCACAATTGGTCGTGAATGTCGATCTTGACCGGACAAACATTGCTGCATGATCCACATAAGGTAGATGCAAAAGGAAGATCAGCGTTCTTCCTCATATCAAGATTTGGATTGAGGATCGCTCCTATCGGCCCCGCCACCGTACTATGATAGCTATGGCCTCCGCTCCTACGGTACACCGGACAGGTATTGAAACAGGCCGCACAGCGTATACACTTAAGCGAATTGCGAAAATCTGGCCGCCCTAGCTGTCGCGATCTTCCGTTGTCGACGATGATCACGTGCATTTGCTTTCCTGCCGCAGGCCTGTGAAAATGACTGGAATATGTGGTAATTGGTTGCCCGGTTGCACTTCTGGCGAGCAACCTCAGGAATACCCCAAGGTGTTCAGCCTTCGGTATGATCTTCTCGATACCCATGGAAGCAACATGCACGTCAGCTGCGTGTGCGCCAAAATCTGCATTACCTTCATTGGTGCAGACTACGATTCCGCCTGTTTCGGCAATGGCGAAATTAACCCCGGTGATTGCGAGTTGCGCATGAATAAATTTTGTCCTCAGGTGTTGTCTTGCGGCCTCGGTAAGGTATTGCGGATCTTTATTTCCTTTTTCAGTATGAAGGTGCTCATGAAACGTGTCGCTGACGTCTTCCTTTTTTAAATGAATGGCAGGAAGCACTATGTGGCTGGGATGCTCATTCCTGAACTGGACAATTCTTTCACCGAGGTCGGTGTCTACTACGTCGATTCCCTCCTCGCGCAACCTGGTATTTAACCCACATTCTTCGGTAAGCATGGATTTGCTCTTAACTACCCTGGTCACATGATTATCGTGTATCAGTTTCATCATGATGGCATTATGTTCAGCGCCATCTTCAGCCCAATGTACCTGGACACCATTGGCCATCGCATTCTTTTCAAATTCAGAGAGATAATTATCAAGTTCCGAAAGCGTATGATTTTTAATTGCAGAGGCGAGATCACGGAGTTGTTCCCATTCGGGAATCTTCCTCGCCGCAAGGTCACGTTTATGTCGCACGAACCAAAGCGTTTCATCATGCCAGTTCACCCTGGGTTCATTCTTGTTGAATTCCACGGACAGCGTGGCGTGATCTGCAAACTGATCGTTCATCTTAATTTGCATTTGCGTTTAAAATCTCAGCAATATGCCTGACCTGCACAGGGCTCTTTGCTCTTTTCAATAGCCCTTCCAGATGCATCAGGCAGCTGACATCATTGCTGGTGATGTATTCCACTCCATTGCTGAGGTGTTCATCAATGCGGTCTTTGCCCATTTTTACCGACACGGCCTCTTCAAATACACAGAAGGTTCCTCCGAATCCGCAGCATTCATCGGCGCGCTCTGGCTTAATGATCTCCAGTCCTTCAACCATGCTCAGTAAGTGTTCAGGTTTTGAAAATGCAGGAGCCACTAATTCAGTCATGCTCGACAGTCTCAGGCCCCTCTGCCCATGACAACTGACATGAAGACCAACCTTGTGTGGAAACCTCGCCGGCAATCGGTTTACTTTTAATACGTCGACCATAAACTCAGAAAGCTCATATATCGACTCGCGGACATGCGTGGCTTCGTTATCCTTCCCACTGTGAAGGTGTTCCTTTACGTGGAGCACACAACTTCCGGAAGGTGCCACGATATAGTCGAAAGAATGGAAATTTCTCACAAAATTGTCGTCACAACCATTGGTGTATTTCCTGAATCCACTGTTTGCCAAAGGTTGACCGCAACAGGTCTGCTCCAATGGAAAACTCACTTCACATCCATGTTGTTCGAGTAATTCAAGCGTGGCAACGGCTACCTGCGGATAAAATTGATCAATATAACATGGAACAAACAGTCCAACTTTAATCATGGCATCAAGTTACTCCGGAATGGGCGCCCGGCAAGGGTGGATCTTGTCTTTTCTTTCTGCTGAAATGGCAATTTAATTTTTCATTTCCCAGTGGAAGGAATAGCAAGCAACTTGCCTGTACTTACCGGTTCTCCGAATACTGGCAGCCCATCGGCCGACCAGGTAAACTTCTGCGCCCTGGGACTTCGCTGACTTCCACAACCTTGTCCTGGTGCCGGGTTGGCGTGATATAATATCCAGTCTTCTGTTCCATCTGGTGATTTGAAAAAGGAGTTATGGCCCGGTGCATAAACTTTATTTTTTACAGAGGCGGTGAATACGGGACGGGTAGATTTGAGCCATGATGCCGAATCGAGCAGATCACTGGTGGCCGATGCGGTGAGCATGCCAAGTGCATACTGATCCGTCCAGCATCCACTTGCCGAATAGATCAGGAAAACTTTGTTGCTCCGCGTTAGTATCTGGGGGCCTTCGTTTACATAAACAACAGGGGGATTGTCGGGATCATTGAGTTTGCCAGACCTCTCCCATGTGTAAACCGGTGAGGATATCCTGTGCCTTGATCCCTCGACGGTCCATGGATTCTTCATCCTGGCGATGTAAATGCTTTGCATTCCATTGGTGTCGCCCTCCCAGCCCGACCAGATCATGTATAAATTTCCCTGATGCGAAAAAACCGAACCGTCGATGGCCCAGTGATCTTCGGCATTGGCCACCCGTCCCTTGAAAGTCCATTGGTTGTTCATCGGATCACTGCTGTTATTTTCGAGTACATACATCCGGTGGTGGTCGTTATTACCATCATCGGCCGCAAAATAAACATACCATTTATTGTTGATCAGGTGAATCTCAGGAGCCCAGAGCTGGCGTGAGTAGGCTGAATCTTTTGGTGGGAGATAAATAGTCTTTCGTTCTGCAGTTTTCAATTCCGCAATTGACCGGGTTTTCCAGATCACGATGCTATCCTGCATGGAATTGGTGTAGTAATAAAACCCATCATGGTAGATGCTCCAGGGATCGGGACCGGAAGGCAGTAACGGGTTGCTAAAGTTTTTCTGTGCATTAACAGATGCAATGGGCAGGTAGATGCAAAAAATAATAAAAGGCAGTCGGCGAAAACAAGTCATGAGGCAGGCATTAGCAAGTGAAAATACTTAAAACCGCCGGATGACGTCAATCCTCTTTGCCATAAAGCCTTCTGAGTTCATCCTTCGCTTTTTCGAGCGGTACTTTTTCCTTTGCAGTAAGATTTTTGCCCGCCCTGTTGATGTAGAAATTCAGCATCGACATCGCTGACTGAAACGGAGTAGTTTTTTTTCTGTTGCTCGTATCGGCGGAACGTTTGAGTGAACGCGCGATTTTGACAGGATCCTTTGATTCAAACACTTTCGGCTGCAGGTCAAGCGCGTCGCTGGTACTGGTCACCTTTGCCGACCATTTCCTCGGCGTTTTTTTTGGTGGGGATTTTTTGGCGGTTGCGGTAGTTCTGCGTTTTTTTGGTGCTACTTTTTTGGGCGCTGTTTTTTTAGCCGCTGCCTTTTTCGAATTTGCTATTTTTGATGCCTTTGCCATGAAATGTGGCCTAAAAAATTCGTGCCACCATGAAAAACAAATCTGGAAATGCGAAGTGCTAATTGAAACACAAGTGCATTCGCAACTCTGCGTGTGAGAGTTTCTAATAAAAAAAAAGCCCGGCATTGCCGGGCTCGTGATATTAATGATGGCCTTAATCCTTCATGTCGAATTTTTGTCTCACGGATAGATAATTCCTGAAATCCACACCGCTATAAGCCTGTTCGCCGCCAGGGATCAGAATATAGCGGTAGACCAGAAATTTCTCATTACTTGCCGAATCCAGTCTGGTACTGAGATTATCTGTTGATGACAGTATGATACTGTCTGTTGCAAATACCGGAGTAACGATGGTTTGCCCGTCGAAATAGGGGATTGGAAATACAACAGGTTCTGCAGTGCTGCCCAGGTTAAAATAGACCTTAACGTCGCCACTATTAAGGATATCAGCGCTGAGCCCGGGAGCCGGTATGATAGCATTCCAGCTGTTTGTTGCTGTATCTTCTTCATAGTTTACTTCCAGCCAATCGGAGTAGATCACATTTGCCGTTCCGGCAGGACCAGCAGGGCCGGCGGGACCAGCGGGACCGGCAGGGCCGTCAGCACCAGCAGGGCCGGTATCCCCTTTTTTACAGGCAACAAATACAAATAATGCCAACACGATCGGCAGAATAAAATAGATCTTTCTCATACTTGCAATTTTGGACTATTAAGGGGAAAAATACTTGAATTGGTTAAGAAAAAAGCTCTTTATAAATATAGGGAAAAATATTACCTGCCAAGCAATCACATTCTTTATTCTAATAATTTCCCGTGAAGAAGTATCCCGGGTCAGTTACGCTCTTGAACTGGGCCAGCTTACTGTCCGGCGTATTGAAATAATCAATATGAAACCGGTCGTTGTCGATGTGCTGGAGCAACTCGCCCAGGTCCTCAATAATCAATTGCGCATTACCATTGGCAGAGGTACGCGAAAATTTAATATTGCCCTGCGTATTGGCCGCATAGGTGTAACTAAACCGCGCGAGAAACAGACTACCATCTTGGGAAACATATACGTCATAGATCATCGTCTTGCTGGCTGCATCAAAGGAGTAATCCATTTCCTCGATGGTGAGACCATAGGGTCCATTCTGAAGAGCCGTCTGCGCATCATCAAAAGCAGTCCGGAAGGACGTCGACTGGCCGGGCAGAGAATCAGAAGGTACCGCGATGGTGTTGATGGCTGATCCCAGCAGTTTGTCAAAGGGAATCACGGGCGTCCCCGCATCCGTAATATTCACCCGGTTACCGCCAGAATCAATATAGTAAGTCTTCTGCGCTTCATCCCATAGTAAGTCCTGGAAAGTATAGCCGCCCACGCTCACAGGGTTTTTAAAGTGTATCCCAGTGGTCGTCCGACTGAATGGTGCCGAAACCGTGACAAGGTTGCCATTGTCATCGAGGTAATTAAAATTCAGGATGTACAGGGTCAGGTTGAAGGCCACGCCGATCTTATGGCCATCGCTGGCGGGGAAATACAAAAACGAGTTCTCGTCATTAAATTCTTTGGTGACCGCAACAATGTGTCCGAGCTGGCCACCGAATGCAGCGTCTGATTCCTCCTGTGACAATGGAATCATTAATGCCATGCTGTGGTTGAAGTTTCCTTCCAGGAAGAGTGTATCCCCAGGTGTAGCCGAAGTGAATCCGAAATCAAAGTCGGTGCCCCAGCCGAAACCATTCATGCCTGAAGGACTCCCGGAAATCGACCCCTCAGGGTCTGCCGCCACATGAATGTAACTGTAAGTGTCAAAAATGAGTGACGGCCTCTGCACAGATTTCAAACGATAACTGCTTTCTTTGGCTGTGTCGGCCATCGACTGATTAAAATCAGCGATCATAGTAACCCGGTTGTCTGCGGTGAACTTCATATAATAAGTCAAACCTCCAACCTCAATGCCCAGCGACCGCAAACCAGATGGATAGACAAAAAGCTTCCAGCCTGGAGCGCCGCTCAGCTTGTCCTGATATGCCTTAAGGCTTTCAGAGATTCGCTGATCGGCCGAGCCCGGGAATAAAAGGTCTGTCTTCTTTGTGCAACCCGGCAGGATCATTGTCACACTCAACAGCATTATTGAAAATAGTCTCATAGCGCCACGTTATTTATTACTCTACTAACTGCCCGATGAAAAATGTCGATTGAAGATCAATGGGTATAAATTTCGCACGCGGAATGATGGACTCATCAGGTTTTTTATACCATTCCAGTTTGAAATTATGATCATTGAAATAGTTGATCAGCGGCGCCGCCTGGGTCTCTAATAATTCTCCACTGCCATTGGCCCGTACGAAAGTATAGTCATATATATCGCTTCCCGGCTGCGTAGTGGAAAAAATATAATCGATTGCAAAAAGCATCTGATCGCGATGCGCAAAAATGCTTAGTGTTGAAGAGTCGGCGGCCTGGGCGCGTAACTCGAAGGAGTCCATGATAATGTCGTAGGAAGAAGCGTTTATCGAATCGCGAACAAGGTTGTAGACCGACAAAAAAGCAGCGGGTAAGGGTATCAGCGAAGGATTGCCGGGATTGACTGTAACCGCCGTGAATGCTTTGCCGAAGCCAAACATTTCACTAACGGTATAATCCGGAGTATTGGCTTTAACTGCGGCTTGTACGCGGTTTTGCAAACTATAGAAATCAATTTTATAATTTTTCAGCAGGTATTGTACGATGATTTCTTCCTTCGTCCTTAGTGCCTGCTGCGCATCACTGTTCTGGAAGCTCACGAGCTCATCAAACTTTGATTTGCCTAGCACGAGCATATTCGAAACCATTTCCGCAAAATCGTCCTGATCTCCCGAAGAGGCATAGGGTGTAATGTATCCATTGCTAAGCGCCTCTTGCGAGCGAATATTGAACCAGGTGGCCGAATAGCCATTAAGCCCAAAACGCTGGTACACAGTTTTGAATTCCGGGGGATACGGAATGTTTTGGTGAAGGATGTGAGCAAATTCATGATGGGCAGCATGGATCATCTCCAGGACAGAACTGACTTTGTTTGGAAAATAATTCTGATTGATGTCGAAGAAGGTAATGCTCTTCCCACCTTCTGCTGTGCCCAGCAATGCAGTTTGATTGGCCTCGTATTGCACACTTCCTAGTAAGATCAGTTGTTTGGGAGAGAACTGTTTGATAAAAGTTTCGCTCCCGGTTTCCGCGATGTAAGGATTGATCCAGACTTGTTTCAGGACAGACAGAGCGGATATAATCTTGGACTCATCGGGTGGTGTCACATCCCGATCAAGCTGCTGCAGCTCCCAGGGATCCCACTTGTATTTCACCGCGATATTATAAGGAAGGGTCAGGCTGTCATATATCCAGTTGTCGATGGCCGTTTTTGGCCAGGTGTCGCCACCCAGGCCGGGAGGCTGAACATAATTCAGGTCTTCCGCTTTGCGGCACGAAAAAGCCTGCATAATGAGTGCAAAAAATAAAAACTGCTTCACGGTATTCATAACTACGTTATTATCGGGCATTCGGTTCCAGGCCAGCCTGTTTTGTCAGTACCGGCAGTTGAAGAATTCGTTTCGGGTCACCACGGTCGAGCACCAGTACTTCTCCCTCTATAGTTGTATGCACAACGGGAATATCGACGCGGATGATGTCGAGCCAGCGCAACCCTTCATGGATAAAAAAAGCCTGTTTAAAGTCCAGGATGGCACTGAAAATAGATGGAACTACATCCAATCCATAATAACTGGTTAGTTTCGAAGACGTGAGGGCATCGGCATCCGTGTAATCTGTCATGTTCTTACTGGCAAAGCTATTCAGATCATCGATGGACTTGTTCCTGTTCCCAATCGCCAGGTAAGCCTCCGACCTGTTGAGCAAGGCTTCCTCAGCAGTGAGTAAGGGAATGGTATTATAGGGATCACCGGTATTCGCATTGATGTCCTTCCGCACGAAGAATTCATAAAACTTGGGGATATTATAACTGGTGGCGTCTGAACCATAAAGGGGATAGTCGAAGTTTAGTCCTGTTGCATTCGGCAGGATTAGGAACCGGTTCGCTACCCGCTCACCTAAACCATATCGCAACTGGGCATAAGACCGGCCCCAAACGGAAGGGGCTTCCTGCAGGAGCAGGTTCCCCTTGAGGGTGGTTTTTGAATATTCAGCCTGCAATTCCTGGTAGGGCAGATTTCTTAGTAAGGTATTCCACGGACGAAGATTCTCTGCTGCGGTTCCAGGTAAGGCGGCGTTGGCATAAGTGATTACCTTTTCATAGTCTCTCTTGAAAAGATAAAAACGTGCGGCGAAGGCCGCTGCTGCGGCCTTATTGAAATGGAAGGCCGGCGCAATGCCGTATATTTTCTCGTCGATCAAAGGATAACCTTCCAAGAGGTCCTTTTCGATCATTTCATAAACATAAGCAACCGTCTTTCTTTCATATTGCTGGAAAACCCTGGTTTCGCGGGTTGTGACATAGGGAATTCCGGGGTCAGCATCTGCGGTAGCGGGATCATAAACTTTTGCAAACAGAGTTACCAGCATGAAGTGCGCGTAGGCCCGGGCAAGCAAGGCCTCGCCGCGATGAGGGTTCAGCACGGATTTGTCGGCAGCCTTGTCGATGATTTCAAGTGCCTGGTTGGCGGCGGCGATGGCCTTGTAACAGGAAGCCCAGTAATAATCCGGTCCATCTGTTTGCTCCGGAGAGATTTCTACAACTTCAAACCGGTAAGACGAACGGTTGACGCGGTTGAGGTCCTCATCTGTAATGCCCGTGGATCCCTTGTCTTCCGCATTGTCCGACATGGCTTCGAGAAAAGGTATATAGTTACCTTGCGGATATGCTGTGGTAAGCAATTGGGCAAGTTGTTCCGGCGTGGTGATGTTTGTGCGATTGTCCGGCTCCTTTTCAAGGTATTTGTTGCAAGCCGTGAATATCAAAACAGCACAAAGGGACAAGATCTTGTAACTCGGTTTCATCATCACAAACCAATTTTTAATGAAAGGATCAGCTGTTTGCTTAATGGCTGCGCCACCCCGCCGGCATTAAAAAATTCAGGATCCTGCCCATTCAGGTCGGGGTCGGCATAAATAAGAAAAAGGTTGTTACCCGTTAGATCAAGGGTAAGGCTGTTGAATGGTGTACGATTCACAATTGCCTGCGGGATTGAATAACCCAGTCTCACTGTCTTAAGTCGCACAAAAGATCCATCGACCACCCGCACATCTGAATAATTATAAATGTTGTAAGGATAGTTGCCTGCGCCATCGAAATCAAATTTCAGGTAAGGATCCACAATCGAAGGTATGTTGGTCACCAACTCATCACCGGGCAGCACCCAGCGGTTCTTGAATTCATTCGGCAGGGCATCAAGGTCGGAATATCCGCTCGTGAAGGAAGGGTACAAACGGATCTTATTGCCCAGTTGGTAAGAAATATGAAAGGAAAGACTGATATTTTTATAATTGAATGTATTGGTGAATCCTCCAAGAATCGTTGGATCAATCGGCCCTTCATATTTCAGGTTCAATACCTGATCACTCTGAAGATAAACACCGGTACTGGTGTCCCCTTTTTCAGTCAAAAAGGTGGGAACACCTTCGTTGCTTAAACCGGCAAATGGAATGGAATAGAGACCTCGTACCGGGTGACCTTCAAGTGCTCCTCCTTCCGGAATCGCAAGGTCGTAGATCAACGGAAAATTCTCCGCCCTGGTGATTTCATTGGTGTTGTACCCAAAGGTAAGATTGGTCTGCCAGCTAAAATTGCGCAGCCTTACCGGTGTTCCCCCCACGCTGAATTCAATCCCACGCGATTTGAGGTCGGCGTAATTGGCCACCTTTACGAGTTGCCCACCAATGGCGGATGTCCTGATCTCGGCGATCAGATCCAGGCTTTTACGTGTGTACGCATCAACGCTGATGTTGAGCCGGTTCTGTAGTAGGCCGACGTCCACCCCCACATTAGTTTCATACTTCTTCTCCCAGGTAAGGTCTGAATTTTCAAGGTTCTCGATGTCAACGGCCAGTTGCCTGTCGGTCAGATAAGGTCTGTTGGTGAGTTTGGTTTTCAGTACGGCCAGTGAATTTGTAGCGTCCCCATAATTGGCATTGAGGCCGTAGCTTGCCCTAAGGGTCAGGTAACTGATCTCACTGATATTCTTAATGAAGTCTTCCTCAGCCGCGTTCCACCTGGCAGCAATAGTGTAAGAGTTCAGCCACCTTGCTCTCGACGATCGTCCCAATTTGTTCGAGCCGTCTCTTCTCAATGTGCCTTCAAGGACATACTTGTTGTTGTATGAGTACCGCAGATTTCCGAAATAGCCCACGAACCGTTCAAATTCATTGTTGTGTTCATAAATCTGAAGACTGTTCTCGAGGTATTGTTTTACGATGCGGTAGTCGACGAAGGGTATTCCGCCATTATCGTACTGGTATCCAAAACCGAGATTTTCAGTGTGGGGTCTGTCAGAGTACTTTACTTCCTGTCCCACGAGTGCATTGATCTGATGGCGGCGGGCAAAAAGATGATCGAATGACAAAGTGTTTCGAAAGGTGTAGTTCTTCAGCACATCCGTTTCGGTGTTGTAAAAGCCACCATAAGGCAGAACCGAAACAGGTGTGGCATTGAGATTGTCCGGATCCCGGTAAAGGAATCTGTTTTTGTCTGCAATCTCCGTAGTGGAGGCGGCCCGGTAGGCATTGGCCTGGTTAGATTTTTCCGTGATCTGGTGTTCTTTTGTTGCATTCACATAGCGAATGGCGCCGTTGAAATCATAGGTCAGCCAGGGCAATATCTTGTATTTCAGGTTGCCCAAAAGGCTTACATCCACAACGTTTACGTCGATATAATTATTCCTGAGCTCGTTAACGATGTTAAAGTCTGTGTAGTTTCTCCTGAAATATTCAAGTTCACCGTTCTCGTCGTAAGCGGTCAGCGCACGGCTGGTCCGCAGGGCATAGTTGAATGGATTGATGTCGAAGTCCCGGTCATAAGCACCTGCGACCGGATCGTCCCGGCGAGCGACTGTGCCTGGCGTTCTCTGCTGCCGCACTGATCCGGTTACCTTGAAACCAGCACTCAGTTTGTTAGTAAAATTATACGTGTTGTTGAGGTTGGCCGTGTAGCGGCGAACTCGGTCGGCTATCGTCCAACCCTGGTCGCCAGTATATCCTACTGAAAAATAAGATTGGGCTTTTTCCGATCCATGGGAAAGACTCAGCGAGTGTTCCTGTGTAAAAGAATTCCTGAACAACACATCGAACCAATCGGTGTTGGTTGTTGCATACCGGCTGAGAAATTCAGCCTTGTTTTCCGGTGTGTTTATGATTTGCGGTCCCCCGATGGCCGGATCGTAAGCGATCATCTGCTCCCATTTGCCATAGATTCCGGTTTCAGAACGACCGGCAACTTCGGAATAATTCAGGGCTCCCTTCCTTTCCAGTTCGGCATACACCGACATCTGGTCGGCAGAGTTCATTATATTATAATTCGAGTAAGTAGGTTTTAACTGCACGCTGAAATTCCCTGTGTAGTTTACCCGCAAACTTCCAGCCTTGCCCTTGCGGGTAGTTATAACGATAACCCCATTCATAGCCCTGGCGCCGTAGAGTGCCGTTGCCGAAGCATCTTTCAAAATGTCAAAACTTTCAATATCACTCGGATTCAATCCAGCCACAGATGAACCCAGCAGCGTGTTGGGATCGCCACTGGACAGCTGATCGTTGGATATATTTATAATGTCTTCAAGCACTACACCATCGACCACCCAAAGCGGTTTGTTGTCCCCGGTGATGGAAGTAGCGCCACGGATCCTGATCTTGGGTGCCGCACCAAATGTGCCCGACACATTCTGAACTGCCACGCCGGCTGCCCGCCCTTCCAGCATCCTGCTGACGTCGAGCATACCCTCGGTTTTGATCTGGTCCATGCCGAGTTTTACCGCAGCTCCGGTGAACTGCTTTTTATCGATCCGTTGAAAACCTGTCACGATTACATCCGACAGGGCGCTGACATCCGGAAGCAGGGTAAGTGATAAATTTGCCTGGCCCCTCGAAAGTCGAAATTCCCTGGTCTGATAGCCAACATTGCTAACCACGATGATTGCCCTTGATGGCACATTATACAGCGTGTATTCGCCACTTGCACCCGTAACGGTTCCGCGCTGGAAACCCCTGATGGTCACTGAAACCCCACTCAGTGGCGCGCCGGCACTATCAACAATCCTGCCCCGTATCGTAGTGTCGGCGATCTGATTCGCATATAAAAAGGCGCGATTCAGCACAGGAACGTTTTCCGCCCTTGCATTAGCAAACAGGACAATCGTAGTGATTGTACAAATAAAATAATGGATGAAACCGAATTGGCATTTAACAGGCGTATGCATGCATGTTCCGATCAGGTTCACGGATCTCTGGTCCTTCATGGGTCTCCTCATTGCAGTTATTTTGATAAGCCTGGTCCTGTCATAAAGGACTTTCCCCCAACAAATTACTTAATTTTTTAATTGCCGGTCTCATTATGGTATAAATTACAGCCTCAACATTTGAGGATGATCAGACAACTTTTTGTGGTAGGTGCCGGCGGTGCGGCTGGAACAATGCTCAGGTTCCTGATTAACCGGTTTTCTAATTCAATCAGCCATTCAGGATTTCCCTTCGCAACTTTCTTTATTAATTGTACGGGATCTTTCCTCATTGGGTTGTTTATAGGAATTTTTCTTAAGGATAGTGCGGCGGACTCAATGTGGAAATTACTTTTCATTACGGGATTTTGCGGAGGGTATACCACTTTTTCAGCTTTTGCGGCGGAAAATCTGAAATTGCTGCAAACCAACCAGGTTCTTATGGCAGTTGTCTACATCCTTCTTAGCTCTATTATTGGCATCGCTTCGGTTTGGTTGGGTTTGAGGGTAATGAAATGAATCGATCTATGGAGAAGTTTCCACAATCAACGAAACAATCGACCAGTAAATGGTCATTGCGCAAAGACATTTTTACGCTGTTTTTTGCAGTGCGCGACAAAGAGACTCCCCTGCTGCCAAAGGTCATCACATTCCTATCCCTGGCCTACCTCGTAAGCCCGGTTGACTTCGTTCCCGATATCGTTCCATTTGCCGGGTATCTCGACGACCTAGTTGTAGTTCCACTTTTGCTTCGCCTGTCCAACCTTCTGCTACCGGACCTGGTGAAACAGCGTTCTGCCGCCAAAGCGGCTCGGAACAACCGAAAACTCAACATCATATTGATTGTCTTCATTCTCTTTCTGATTCTCCTTATGGGATGGCTCATCTATTTACTATTCTACAGGCAGTGAAACAACATCCCTTCGTTCGCCTACCTGCTGTCTCCACATGGCATAGTAAAGACCCTTGGTCGCCAACAGTCCGGCATGCGTACCCGTTTCAACGATCTTCCCCCTCTCCAGCACATAGATCGTATCTGCGTGGATGATAGTACTAAGCCTATGCGCAATGATGATAGTGATCCTTTCGCTGAGTGAAGGAAGGTTCCGAATGGTATTGTTGATGTCCTCTTCTGTCAGTGAATCGAGTGCCGACGTGGCCTCGTCAAAGATCAGGAGCCTTGGGTTTCTCAATAACGCCCTGGCGATGGATACCCGTTGTTTCTCACCACCGGAAAGTTTCATCCCGCCCTCGCCAAGCATGGTGTTTAGCCCACCGGGACTCTTGGCCAGCAAGCCTGCGCATGAAGCCTTATGCAACACATCCAGCATTTCTTCATCCGTAGCATCTCCCTTTACAAAAAGCAGGTTGTCTTTAATGGTGCCCGCGAACAATTGGGTGTCCTGGGTCACGAAACCTATCTGCCTTCGCAGGGCATTATACCTGATGTCGGTGGAAAGCTGGTCATTGAATGAAATGCTGCCACTAATGGGATGATAAAGACCCACAAGCAATTTTACCAGGGTGCTCTTGCCCGACCCTGATGGCCCCACAAAGGCAATGGTCTCTCCTGAACGGACCCGGAAACTGATGCCATCAATCGCCTTGACTACTGCAGTCCGGTGCTGAAAAACAACCTCATTAAAACTGAGGGTTTGTAATGGTCCAATCTCTACAGGGTTCTCCGGCCTTTCTTCAGTTGGCTTTTTCATCAGCACGTCAAAATTATTGACCGATGCCTCCACTTCCCTGTACTGAAGAATGATGTTTCCAAGATCCTGCAGCGGCCCGAAAATAGTAGTAGAAATAAATTGCATCGTGATCAGTTCACCCGTAGAAAGCACATCCCTGAATATGAGCCAGAGCAGGATAAAAAGTATGGATTGCCGTAGCAGATTCAAGGTTGTCCCCTGGAGAAAAGACAGCGTTCTTACCTTCCTCACTTTTACCAGCTCCAGTTCAAATATTTTTTTGGTTTGTTCCCTTAGCCGCCGGATCTCGGGAAAAGTAAGTCCCAGGCTCTTGACCAGTTCTATGTTCCTGAGACTTTCGGTGATCACACCACTCATCTTGTTGGTCTCCCTGTTGATCGATCGCTGGACTGTTTTTATTTTTTTGGATAGCATGCCGGTCAGCGATCCGAGTACCAGTATGCCAATTACGAAGACCGGTACCAGCAGCCAGTTCTTGGTTACCGAATACCAGATCAGGAAACCGATGCCCACTATGGAAGAAAAAAGAATATTGATGAAGGAACTAATGAATCGTTCGGTGTCGGTCTTTACTTTCTGCAAAATGGAAAGGGTCTCACCGCTTCTGCTTTCCTCATATTCCTGAAAGTTTAATCTCAGTGTCTGTTTCAAACCATCGTTGAATATCTGCATGCCAAACCTGGCAACACCCAGCCTGGTAGTGTAATCCTGGAAGGCCTTTGCCAGCCTGCCGGCCAGCGCGATGGCAATGGCCACGGCAAGCCAGAACAGCACTCCCCTGATCAGCTCTTCCTGCGGCCGATTTTGATGATTGTTCGCATAGTCATCAATGATCTTCCCAAAAATAATAGGATCGAGTAGTGTAAGCAATTGCGCAACCGTAGCAAGAAACAATGATAACAGGATAACATTTCGCTGCGGCTGAAGATATTTCCAGAGAATACGCATGTAATGAAGTTCGGAAAAAGACAGTCGGAACAGCACAGAAAATATTAAGGTGCAGCTTATCTTCCCCCGCTAAATCAGATTACCCGATGTCATCTCCCCTTCGTTTTGCAGTCATTGGTACCGGATTCTGGTCCAACTTTCAGATCCCCGCGTGGAAAGAATTTCCAGGTACAGAACTTGTGGCCGTTTACAACAGAACAAGATCAAGGGCTGAAGAGATCGCCCGAAAATTCAGTGTGCCCGCCGTGTATTCCGACGTCGAAGAAATGCTTGACAGGGAAAAACCCGATTTTGTAGACATCATTTCCGACATTGACACACATGCCCTCTTCACCAAAGCTGCAGCCGCAAGGGGCGTCAATGTCATCTGCCAGAAGCCTATGGCTGTTTCACTTGCCGAAGCCGAAAGCATGCTGCGATATTGTGAGGAACGAGGGGTAAAATTATTCGTCCACGAGAATTTCAGGTGGCAGACTCCAATCAGGACATTAAAAAAATTAATCGGTACGGGTATTATCGGCGCGCCATTCAAGGCAAGAGTAACCTTTTGTTCCGCCTTCCCGGTTTTCGATAACCAACCATTTTTGGCAAATCTCGAGCAATTCATACTTACCGACATTGGCTCTCATGTGCTTGATATTTGCCGCTTCCTATTTGGCGAAGCCAACTCCCTCTATTGCACAACACAAAGAGTGAATGCTGGTATCAGGGGCGAAGACGTAGCGAATGTGCTCATGAAAATGAAAAGCGGCCTCAGCTGTTATGCTGAAATGTCGTACGCATCCATCCTGGAAAAGGAAAGCTTTCCCCAGACCCTTGTCCTGATTGAAGGGTCGGAAGGAAGCATTCAACTTGCCCATGATTTTGAAATCAGGGTTACCACGAAATCGGGAACGGTAAAAGAAAATGTTACCCCCAGGCAGTATTCCTGGGCAGACCCCGCCTACGCGCTGGTTCATTCGAGTATTGTAGATTGTAACAGGAACATTATGGAAGGATTGTTGGGCGGAAGTGCAGAGAATACCGGAGCGGATAATTTCCGCACCATTCAACTGGTTTATGCCTGTTATGAATCGGCGACAAAAGGAATAGTTGTTGCTGTATCCTGAATTCAACCGGCGAAGGCACAATATTTTCTGTCTGGAAAAGTAAATATGTCTTATGGCAAAGTATTCAAAAAAATCTGGTGACAAAGTGGAGCGAGCGATGAAGGAAATGAAGCAGGGTAAACTTAAATCCGGAAAAAGCGGGCAAAAGGTCACGTCAAGAAAACAGGCTATTGCTATTGGTCTGTCAGAAGCACGAGAAAAAGGAGCCAAGGTTCCACCTGACCCTAATAAGAAATCGGCTAAAAAGAAATCCGCTCCCAAGAAAAGATCTGCAGCTAAGAAAAAATCAGGTCCAAAAAAAGCAGCCAAAAAAAGATCTGCTCCTAAAAAAAGAACTATAGCTAAAAAGAAACCAGGTCCGAAGAAAAAGGCAGGAAGGAAAAGTTAAAGCAAAAAAAATCCCACAACATGTTGTGGGTTTTTCTTAGTTGGATTTTGTTTTCAAGGGAACGATCAAAACGGGTCGGGTAAAGGCCTGTTTGCGTTGATTAAAGGTGATGATTAAATGGTCTTCATCGGGTTAAGGGATCTTAGTGGTTTTTCATCGGTTGGATAATTGCCGGTGACAGGACAAATATCATCTGCTTTTCATGCTGATCCAAGTCTTTGAATAGCTAATCTACCTGACTAAAAATTAACTGGCCAAAATGATAAGAGCAAGCCCTTATTACCGGGTAGTTTTACTCCTGATTGATCTCGCCATAACAAAGATATTTCAGCTCCATATACTCATCCAGTCCATACTTCGAACCTTCTCGCCCCAGCCCGGATTGCTTTACACCGCCAAAAGGAGCCGTCTCTGAAGAGATCAATCCGGTATTGATGCCTACCATTCCATATTCAAGTCCTTCAGCAACCCGCCAGCAACGTGACACATCCCTGCTGTAAAAATAAGATGCCAGTCCAAAGATGGTGTCATTGGCCATCCTGATGGCTTCGTTTTCCGAGCTGAACCGAAAAACCGGGGCCACTGGTCCAAATATCTCCTCCTGTGCAAGCCGCATGGATGCATTGGCTTCACCAATCACCGTAGGCTGATAGAATAGCCCACCCAGCGCCTTTCCGCCGGTCAGTAAGGACCCACCGCGGTCAAGCGCATCCTGCACGAGGACCTGAACCTTTTCGAGACCTTTTTTGTTTATGAGCGGACCGATACTCACATCTTCGTCTAGTCCATTGCCTGTTTTCAGTTTTTGCACGGCAGTGACGAGTTTGCGGACAAACTCATCGTAGATCTTTTCATGTGCCAATATGCGGTTAACGCAGACACAGGTCTGGCCGGAATTCCGGTATTTTGAGGCGATGGCTCCCTCCACCGCTGCATCCAGATCGGCGTCTTCAAAAACGATCAGGGGTGCATTCCCACCCAGTTCCATAGATGCTTTTTTTATGTCAGCGGCGCAGGCTTCCAGCAAGGTTCTACCCACTTCCGTTGATCCGGTAAAGGATAGTTTTCGGATCTTATCATTTGTACAGAATTCTTTACCGATCGACGCCGAATCCGTTCCTGTAACCACGTTCAGGACACCCGCGGGTATACCTGCCTGCGAGGCCAGGGCTGCAATAGCCAGTGAAGTAAGCGGCGCCGGAGATGGCGGTTTCAATACGGAAGTACACCCTGCCGCCAAAGCGGGAGCAAGTTTTCGGGTAACCATGGCCAGCGGAAAGTTCCATGGGGTGATTGCTGCTGAAACACCCACTGGCTGCCGGATCACCACTACTCTTTTCCCATCCGCAAATGAGGGAATGACATCGCCATATGCCCGCTTTCCTTCTTCTGCAAACCATTCGATAAACCCGGCTCCATATGCCACCTCTCCCAGACTTTCCCGGTAGGGTTTGCCGCACTCCATGGTCATTAACGTAGCCAGGGCATCCTGATTTGTAATAATTAGATTGAACCAGTTCCTGAGCAGAACAGAACGCGCTCCCGCTGTTTTCTTACTCCAGGCGGGAAAGGCTGAATGTGCGGCATCAATCGCCTCCTTTACCTGAGCAGGTGAAGCATCAGCCACCTGCCTGATTAGTTTTCCGGTGGCCGGGTTGACAACATCAAATGTTGTCCCACCCTCGCCATCAACCCAATTTCCATTAATAAATAACTGTGTTTTTATTATCTCATCCGGCTCCTTCATTTTCGACGATTGTTTCATAAAGTTCGGCAATCAGTTAGTTATTACATGGATCTATTCTATTTTAGAGAGGTGAAAACAAGGAAAGTTACCAGAACTGTTTTTTTTCTGCTCATCATCATCCACCTGAACGCCGCGGCACAACGAACCGCTGAACGCCTGACCGCCTTAAACGGAGAGAAGATCGGCTTCTATCAATACCTGCCTCCGGGGTATAAAAACGACACCACAACGAAGTATCCGATGATCATTTTTCTTCATGGCATTGGCGAAAAGGGAAATGGACTTGAGCCAGCACTGGAACAGACCAACTGTTGCGGCATACCCGCATTCATCCGCCTGGGTCACGACATGCGTTTTACCTGGAATGGCAAAACCGAAGGGTTCGTCGTAATCTATCCTCAGCTTGCCTCACGCTATGCCACCTGGCAGAATTATTATGTCGAGGAGATGATCAGGTTTGGGAAGTCCCATCTTCGCATCGACACCAATCGTATCTTTCTTACCGGTCTCAGTCTCGGTGGTGGCGCTTCCTGGGTCTATGCATCGGCTTCAGTTAACAATGGCAAAAAGCTCGCTGGGCTTGTTCCTGTCGTGTCACCCTGTTTTCTCACGAACGGTTGTAATGTGGCTAATGCTAAACTTCCGGTGCTGACAGTGCACGCCGTTGACGATACGATCGCAAATCCCGCGTGCAATGTCAACACCATCCAGGCAGTGATCGATTGTGGGGCCGAAGTGCAGCCAAGCACCATCCAATACGTTAATGGCGGACATTACGTTTGGGTGAAAAGAGCCTATGATCCCACCTACCGTTATAACAATCCCAACGTTTATGAATGGATGCTTGCACAAAACAGGTCCTTCAAACCAAACAAAAAACCTATTGTAAAAGTCTCGGGCGACATCACCATCATGGCTGGAAGGAAAACCACAGTGCTGGATGCTTCTGCTTCTATCGATACCGATGGAAAAATCGTGCGATTCATTTGGACAAAAATATCAGGGCCTTCCTCCGGCATGCTGACGCACGAACTCGACTCCCGTGCAAATTTGAAAGAACTCCTGTATCCGGGTGTATACACTTACGAGGTCAGAGTGATCGATGACCGGGCAGAATGGAGCTCAGCCAGGATAAAAGTAACCGTCCTTGCAGGCACCGTCCTGAGATAATCAATCGATGTGAAAGACTTCTTCAGCTATTCTATAGAATTCACCAGGGGGGGCAGTCTCCAACGGAGCCTGACAGGGGCTCGTCAGTTTCCACCACTCTTGTGTGGTCTTATCAGCAGCCATCGCTGCCATGTCCTTCTCATAGTCCTCACCAATGTATTCGTAATAGCTGAACAACAAACCATCATTGTAATAGATGGTATAGTTGCGAATATTTGAACGTCGAATCTGCTCGAGAACATCTGGCCATACACTCTCATGTAATTTTTTATATTCCTCCAGTTTTTCCGGGAGAACACGGATGATTTGCCCATATCTTTTCATGCAGTCAAAGATAAAGTTTTTTAATACCCCTGATTCTGGGTCAGAGTTTTTACGCCATCAATTGTGCTGTTGACGATCTCGGATTCGGGAATAGGCAGGTATTCATTTTTGTTTGATTGGAACGAAGCAGACTGAAGCAATTGACGGAAGGCTTTCTCGCCGGCAATATAGGTATTGATATATGGTTCGGCGATGCCCCATCTGACGAGGTCATAAAAACGATGGCCTTCCAGCGCAAGTTCAAGCCTTCTTTCAAATCTTACTACTTTCCGCGCAAAATCCTGGTCCGAAAATCCTGACTCATAGGGACTCACAAGATAATTTGCTGCCGGGACTCCTCCATCTGTCACCTGGCAACTTGATTTGGCCCGGTTGCGTACCATGTTTACATACTCCCTGGCCTTTTCCAGCGAACCCACTTCCACCTCACATTCCGCCGCCCAAAGTAAAACATCAGCATATCGGATTATCGTGTAGTTGTAGGCGGTAGTACCCTCGGCCCACGAATTTTGTGCGCCGAATGATTCTTCCTGGGCCTTGGTACGAGTATACTTCATGGCGATATATGGACCGCCGTCTTCTGTATCCGGGCTTCTTCGGTCCTTCCCGGGCCACTGGCCGTAATCAAGGTAAGGTATTCCTCTTCTGCCCAATGTCCAGTCGAGACGCGGATCTACTGTGCCCGCCTCCGGGGTGAATGGGTCCGCGGAGCTCAGACCGATATCATTCTTCAATGGATTCTGGTTCCATGTATCCAGTAAGGGCAGGCCGGACGCGTCGGTCCGATAAGCGTTGCCGAGATTCCGTGAGGGCCGGAAAAAATTACAGCAGCTATAATCGTTCAATGCCCAGAACCATGCACCGTTGTAATCGTTCTCAATACTTTTACTCACAGCCATCTGCACCGCGAAAACAGATTCCTTTCCATTTTCATGCTCTACGTCAAAGGCATTTCGAAAACAGTCTTCCAGTCCATAGGCAAGCCCTCCGGTAGTTTTACCACTCACCACCACTTCATCCAGTATTGCTTTTGCTTCGGTGAATTTCTTCTGGAACAGGTAAGTCTTGGCCAGAAAACATTTTGCCGCCCATTTGTTGAGTCTGCCCTTCTCGGCAAAAGTTTCAGGAAGATTGTCTGCCGCAAAACTAAAATCATTTTCAATGTCGGGCCAAATGTCTTTATCGTTGGGCAATCTGGATTCGGTTGCATTCTCGTCAACGAAGGGCAAGTTGTTCCAGATCTTTTTCAATTCGAAATAATAATGCCCTCGCAATCCTCTGGCCTGCGCGGCAGCGAGGGTCTTTTCTTCATCGGTCATATCGGTGGTCGCCACCAACGCCCTGAGCACATCATTGCACCGGGATGCGCCGTCGAAAAGCGCTTTCCACTTGAAGGTGAGCATCACATTGGTTGAGGTCACTTTATGGGTTTCGAAAAAATTCAGGTCCGACTGATCACTGTCCAGATCCCCTTTGTATGCATCACCTGAAGCGATATCGCCAAAAAACCAGTTGATAACATCCGACTTCCAATCCACCGCATATGGATCCGAGGCTCCTACCTGGTCGAGCATGGAATAGGCTCCCAGCAACAATTTGGTCACTCCATCTTTGGTATTCAGCTGGGCGCCGCTGCTTGAACCCAGGGGAGGCGTTTCAAAGAAACTTTTCTTACACCCAATAAAGATTCCCGCACTTAAAATTGAAATGCAGAGTATCGCGATAAGTCTATTTTTCATCTCATTTTAATTGAACTGTTAAAAACCAATTTGTACTCCTGCGGTGAATGTGCGTGTAAATGGATAAGTGCCTTTATCCACTCCGTATTGAAGATCGGCACCGGCTCCGGGATTCTGCACCGGTACTTCCGGGTCTATACCCTTGTATTTGGTGAATGTAAACAGGTTAGTGGCCTGCACATACAGCCTCGCATTTGTTGCTTTGATTCGCGAAATCACCCTTGTCGGAAACGTATAGCCGAGTGAAAAAGTCTTTCCGCGCAGATAGGAACCATCTTCGATGTAATATGTATTTGCATTTGATTCAAAACTTGCAGCTGCCGAATTCGTCTTTGGCAGTATGGCATCAGTATTGTCGGGAGTCCATGAATCAAGCATCCTGGTGCTTGGGCTGGTATTGAAGGGAAAATAGTCTGTGATCACTTTCAGGAAATTGAATACTTTATTGCCATAACTGCCCTGAAGGAAAATGGCCAGGTCCACATTCTTGTACTGAAGGTTTATGGTCAGTCCATAAGTAAATTTTGGATGCGGACTTCCGATAAACGTCCGGTCACCGGCATTCACGACCGTATCGCCATTGGTGTTGCGGAATATGCTGCGCCCGGGTTGATTGTAGGTTGCGCGGTCCCCATTCTGGGTGGGATAAGCGTCTGCCTTGGCGGCGTCCTGGAAAATTCCATCATTGATGTATCCCCAGAACATGCCGATCGGGTATCCACTTTGCGTCCTGGAAAGTGTACTTGTCCGTTGGTTGTCAAATTGGATAAATCCATCCTTGCCATTGTACAATTCGGTGACCTTATTCCGGTAAGCTGACCAGATTCCCCCAATCTGGAATTTGAAATTCTTTCCTGCCGTTCCATTATACGACAGGTTCAGGTCGATCCCGCGGTTGCGCATGGAACCCACATTTGTTGCGGGCTGGATGTTGATGCCGGCCGATGACGCAACGGGAACGACGAGCAGTAGTTTGCGGGTCTCACGGTTATACACATCTGCAGAAAAATAAAGTTTGTCATTGAACAATGAAAGGTCCAGACCAAGATTGGTCATCACCTGTTCCTCCCATTGTGCAAGGGGGTTACCAATCCGGTCGGCCTGGAATCCCTGAACAACCGAGTTGTTTGTTCCACCGATGTCGTAATAAGATAGTATGGGGTTGCTGCTGAAGGTGGTGTACTGGTTGTTGGGATCGATGTCCTGGTTTCCGGTGATGCCCCAGCTTCCTCTGATCTTCAGCAGGCTCAGGAAGCGGACATTTTTCATGAAGGATTCGTCTGAAACTATCCAGCCTGCGCCGAAGGAAGGAAAAGTTCCCCACCTTTTCGCTTCAGCAAAATTGCTTGATGCATCACGACGAACTGTGGCAGACAAAAGATACCTGTCTTTAAACGCGTAATCGGCCTTGCCAAAATATGACAGGAGCCTGGATTCAGTTCCTGATCCGCTAACGGTTCCAACTTCAGATCCGGCACTCAGGTATTGAAAGTTGACGTCTTCAAAAGCGAAGCCGGTCTTGTTGGCGTCTGTATTTCGGTAACTGCCCCTGATTACTTCGGTTCCCGCCAATAATTTCAGGTCATGATTTTCGCCGAATTTGATCTTGTAATTCAGGAGGTTCGTCAAAGTGAGGTTGATATTGTAATTGGTTCTCACATTCAGCGAGGCAACCTGGGAAGCTAACCGGTCTTCCAAAGGCAGTGGTGAAAAGGAGGAGGAATAATAGTTAGTGTAATCGAATCCGAAATTTGATCGGAAGCTCAGTCCGCGGAACAGATCGATTTCTGCGAAAACATTTCCAAGTAACCGGACCGATTGATTTTTGTTGTCTTTATTCCGGTAGAGTTTCGCATATGGATTGTATGCAATTCCGGGATCGGTTTGTGAACGATTTCCTGAGAAATTCCCTTTGATATCATAAATTGGCTGGAGCCTGAGCGCACTGTAAATCTGGCCCATGGTACCGTAGTCTTCATAAAGATCGGCATCATTGGATTTCGTATATCCAAATTGCAGGTTCTCCCCGAATCTGACGCCTTTGGATATATTATAATCAGTATTGACACGAAGTGAATACCGTGTCATATTGGTGTATTTCAATATACCATCCTGGCTATATAAACCTCCCGATACCAGGAAATGCCCTTTGTCGGAACCTCCGGAGATAGAAAGATCATAACTGTTGATTGGTGCTGTCTGGGTACATTCCTTAAACCAGTCCGTTCCCTCCTTGTTTGCTCCTGTGATCATGAATTTATCGACAAGCCATCCCGGACCGTCGACATTTGTAGAATAATTTGATGGATCGGCCAGAGGATTGCCCTCCAGGACAAATGGAATGATATAGTCAGGCAGGGCTGGTCCGGATCCGTCACCGATCGAGCCATAGGGTGTTGTCATTGGATCCTTTCCCTGGTTGACCGCGTCATCCCAGCGTAACTGAGCGTACTGCTGCGGGGTTACAGGATCGTAAAAATTATAGGACTTCTGAACGCCGGAAAAGGCATTGAAATTTACTCGCACATTGCCAGACTTGCCCTTTTTTGTTGTCACCAGCACAACCCCATTGTTCGCTCTTGCGCCATACACCGAAGAGGCGGCGGCGTCCTTTAATACCTGTATATCGTCAATATCATTTGGATTTATTTCGGTGAGTCCACCACGTGTAGGCACACCATCAATAATGTACAATGGGTCATTGACCCCTGTTACCGATCCAACTCCCCGGATACGAACCATCACGCTTCCTCCCGGTGCAGGGCTGTTCGTTACCGTCACACCCGCTACCCTGCCCTGTAATTTCTGCGCAAAGTTGTTCGATGGATTGGTCACCAGGTCTTTGCCGGCCACCGAGCTAACCGCACCGGTGATGTTTCGTTTACGTTGTGTTGAATATCCTGTAACAACCACTTCGTTCAGGTCGTTGGCGGTTTCTCTGAGCGATACCACCATTTTGCCGCCGCCATTTACCGGCACCACGGCACTGCCGTATCCAATTGAAGACACCTCGAGTACGTCATCGTCCCTGGAAATGCTGATACTGAAAACTCCATCGTTGTCTGTTAAGGTTGAATTTGCTCCTCCGCGCACGGCAACTGTTGCATTGGGCACAGGAGTATTTGAATCATTGATCACCACCCTGCCCGAAATGAGCCTTTGCTGCGCCCGGATACTGCTGACACTAAATAATGCGAAGAGAATAAATACCCATTTCACAGGTAGTTGTTTTGGCATAAAACAATCTTTTTTATCTTAAGAAGAAAGAAAATATTCATCATAAATCTAGAGGACAATGAGGGTAAAAAAATTCATTGTCGCCAACTGAACAGGATTGTACAATCAATAGGTAAAATCATATCACCGGGGTTGCCAATATTGATTGAAATTCGCTGAACCCATTAATCACATGCATGCGAAAACTGTTCTTGATCACCATAGGTATCCTGTCTTTGTTGCAGGCACAGAGCCAGAAGACCTGGAAGCATGGAAGGTTGCAGGTCAGTAAGAACAATCAGTCTCTCGAATACACAGATGGAACTCCGTTTTTTTGGCTCGGTGACACCGCCTGGGAAATCTTTCTTCAGCTGAACATTAATGAGATAAGAAAATACCTCGACAAGCGGCAAGCCCAGGGATTCAACCTAATCCAGGTAACGCTGGTCATGCGCGGACAGGAGAATACGAAGAATCGGTATGGTCAATGTCCCTTCAGGGAGAAGAATTTCAAAAAGCCAAATGAGGCCTATTTTTCACTTGTCGACACAGTTGTGTCGCTGGCCAGGGACAGGAATATGTTTATTGCTCTGCTTCCTGCATGGGGAGACCTGGCCCTGAAACCAGGTGAGGGAAATACCATGGTGCTGGACAGCAGTGCCGCGGCCTTCTATGGATACTGGTTAGGAAAGCGATACAAAAAAGACCAAAATATCATCTGGGTCATGGCCGGGGACACTAACCCATTAAAGGATTCAATGGACACCAGGGCTGTGTGGCGCACATTGGCAAATAGTATTATCAAAGCGACCGAGCACAAATGTCTCATCACTTATCACCCGCCGGGGGCGAGGAGTTCTTCTGAGTGGATGCACAACGAAGACTGGCTGGACATGAATATGATCCAGTCGAGTCATGGCCGGCGCGATGCCCCCACCTGGACGCTGATCAGCAGAGACCTGGAAAGGAATCCAAAAAAACCAAGCATCGACGGAGAACCGAATTATGAAGATCACCCGGTAAACCCCTGGCCAGGCTGGGATCCCAGGAGCGGATACTTCCGGGATTACGATGTGCGCAAACAATGTTACCGTTCGGTTTTTGCGGGTGCACCCGGCGTCACCTATGGTCATCATGCGGTGTGGCAATTTCTGAACGAAAGATCCGAAGTGATTAATTATGCCGACAGGGGCTGGGTCAACGCAATAGACCGTCCCGGAGCCTGGCAGGTTGGGTTTCTAAGGGCCCTTATGGAAAGCCGGATGCCCCTCACCAGGATCCGTGACACCAGTTTGCTTGTGTCGGGGCAGGGCGAAGATGCGCAGCACGCCGAAGCATTTTTTGCATCCGACAGCAGCTTTGCGATGATTTACCTGCCTGTCGGAAAAAAGATTATTGTCAACCTAAAATACAACAAGGCCGCACAGGTTGCGCCATGGTGGTTCAATCCCCGGGATGGTTCGATTACGAGGGAAGCGACCCGTGCGGGGCGCGCTGAGATGGAATTTACTCCGCCGGAGACAGGAGACAATATCGACTGGGTGCTGGTGATTGATGATGCTAAAAGTAAATTTCCCCTTCCGAAAAAAATACAGCAGCGGCACTAGGCAACCAGTTCGAAGCTGGTGTCGAACACCGTTCCTGTAAAATGGCGCTGGTATTCCGATGGGGTGAGCTGCATGATATCCTTGAAGTGCCTGTTGAAATTGCTGATATTCTTGTATCCGCATTCATAACATATCTCAGAGATATTCAGCTTGTCAAGCAAAAGGAGCCTGCATGCATAACCGATTCTTACCTCCGTCAGAAATTCTGTGTATGTCTTTGAAGTCTTGTACTTGAAATACCTGCAGAAGGCCGACTGCGACAGGAAAACCAGGCTTGAGATTTTTTCCAGTGTAATGTCTTCCCTGAAATTATTTATCGTGAATTCGTAAACCGTATTGATCTTGTCATTGGTTTCGTCATAGTGTTTCAGGAAACCGCAACTGCTGATGAAGTTCGTCTGCTGGCTCCCGGCCAGCTCGTCGAGCAGGCAAAGCAGCAGGATGATCTTCCGCACTCCTTTCTGCAAGTACATCTTATGGACAATCTCTTTTGCCAGTCGCGCCGTCTCGCCGGTAAATCTGAGGCCGCGGTTCGACTTCCGCAACATTTCAGCAATCGGGATGAATTCAGATTTGGACCAGAGGGTTTCACCCATCATCTGCCTGTCAAACTGAACAAGCATCACTTTCGGATCCACATTTTTATGCATCTCATAGTACGACTTATCCCGTTGGGTGGAATGTGGCAGGTTAGGTCCAAGGAGCAACACTTCATCGTCGCTGATGGCCTCAATGCTGTCACCGATGAAATTCGTCCCGTGGGCATCAGTGAAACAAAGCAATTCAAATTCAGGATGATAATGCCAGAAATTGTTTGGATCTATTCCGTCTTGCCGAATAATAAACGAAGCGTCGGCAGGAGGGATAACTTTTTTAAATCGGGCTTCCATAATGCAGTAGTTAGCAGCGTTCCAACTAATTTACTCCATTTTGAATCTGAATACAGGGTTGAGGCAAAATAGTATAAGTATTGGATAAACCCGGGAAACTCAGCGCAGGTTTACTTTTTTGATGTAGTCATCACAGGTGATGAAAAGGGTTTTTTCGTCCTTCGACAGGGCGCAGTTTGATGCCAGTTCGCCGGTATAGATTCGGGCTATCGGTTTGCCGGATGGATTAAAGATCCAAATGCCGCCTGGCCCGGACGAAAAAACATAGCCCTTACGATTTATCTTGAATCCGTCGGGTGAGCCGGGGTCCTTTTTATCCGCGTCAGGAACTTTGTAGAAAACAGATTTATTTTTCACCAGTCCATCCTTGTCCAGTTCATACTTCATCCAAACCATATTGTCGGGGTCGGAATGGGCAACGAGCAGAAATTTCTCATCGGGTGTCAGCGCGAGTCCATTCGGAAATCGGAATTCTTTTGTCACCACATCCACCTTCCCATTTGGCTTAACGCGGAAAACACCGTGGAAGCTCATTTCCTTGGTCGAATCTTCATCGCCGTGATCGAGGCCATAAGGTGGATCGGTGAAATACAGGTCGCCGTTGGATTTGAAGATTAGGTCGTTGGGGCTGTTTAGTTTTTTACCCTGGTATTTATTTACCAGCGATTCATACTTTGGACTTGGTTTGGACAAAGGGGCCAGCATACGTGCAATTCTCCGGTTTCCCTGCTGGGTAAGCACCAGCCTGCCCTTGGGGTCGAGCGTGAGGCCGTTTGATCCAGGCTCTTTTTCTTTTGGCACCGACCCGGTGTAGCCTGATGAATCGAGGTAAAGGCTCACTCCTTCACCATCCTTCCATTTGAAGACCTTGTTGGCAGGAACGTCAGAAAAGATAAAATAATCTCCGTCGGCAATGTACAATGGTCCTTCGGTCCAGTGGTATCCGCCCGCCAGCTGTTCCACCTCGGCGCTGGTGTCGATGAATGCCAGGGCTTCAGTATCCAGTACTTCAATACGGGATTTACTGATCTTTGCAGGGATGGAATCGGATGAGGCAGTGATTGGTGGTTCTTTGTGTTCAGATTCAACGCAGGACACAGCGAGGATCGAAACAGTCAACAAAACCATCACCAGATCTGAGATATTATTTCGTTTCATACATAACAGGTTTGACGTTGAACAGTCAAAATAGTATTGACAAATGACAATGAATGTTCAGCGATTAGTTTAAGTAATGAATTAAGTTTGACGAATATAATCATGACTGCATTAAATAATCTACTGGAGAAGAAAATTGTGGCGATACTTCGCGGAATTCCCGGCAGGGATGTTCCGGCAGTAGCTGAAGCACTGCTCAAAGGAGGGATAAACATTCTGGAGGTGACATTAAATTCCGAAGGGGCACTGAAGGCGATTGAAGAGCTCTGCTCCAGGTTCAAGGGAGAGCTGCTGGTCGGCGCGGGCACCGTACTTAGTCCTGAAGAAGCAGCAGACGCCGTCAGTGCCGGAGCGGAATTCATTATCTCTCCCAATGTAGACCCCCGGACCATAAAAAAAACGAAGGATCTTGGGGCGTTGAGTATACCAGGTGCGTTCACTGCTACCGAAGTGGTGCAGGCTTTCCGCAGTGGTGGCGACATCATCAAGATCTTCCCTGCCACCAGCGCCGCCTATGTAAAAAACCTGCGGGGACCGCTTTCACATATTCCTATGATGCCCACTGGCGGCATCACGGTGGAGAACATCCGGGAATTTGCCAGCACCGGTGCCGTTGCTTTTGGAATTGGATCAAATTTGGTAAACGCCGGTCACTCCATAACTGATGCATACCTGACTGAGCTCACGGCGAAGGCCATTACATTTTCCCACGCGATTACAACGCTGAAATCTTTTTGATGAAAATTAAAAGCTACAATCTCTACCAGGTGGCGCCCCGTTGGCTCTTCCTCAAAATCACGACTGATGAAGGGATCACAGGTTGGGGCGAACCCATTATTGAAGGAAAGGCGGCCACAGTAAAGGCTGCGGTGGCCGAATGCATGGAATCCCTGATTGACAAGGATCCGATGAACATCGAAGACCATTGGAATTTTTTGTACCGGGGTTCCTTTTATCGAGGCGGACCCATCCTGATGAGTGCCATTGCGGGAATTGACCAGGCCCTCTGGGACATCAAAGGAAAATTTTACGGGGCTCCCATCCATCAGTTACTGGGTGGACTTGCGAGGGATCGTATGCGTGTATACTGTTGGATCGCCGGTGACAGGCCCGATCAGGTGGTTGAGCATGCCAGGGAGATGATGGCGAAAGGTTACACCGCAATCAAAATGAACGCGACCGAAGAACTACAATACATCGATTCATTTGAGAAGGTCGACAAGGTGATTGCCAGAGTGGGCTCCCTGCGAGACGCGTTCAAATATTCACTGGATATAGGTATCGACTTTCATGGAAGGGTGCACAAACCGATGGCCAAGGTACTTGCGAAAGAACTGGAACCCTATCACCCGATGTTTATTGAAGAACCCGTATTACCTGAAAACAATGAAGCCCTGAGAGAAATCGCCAACCACACCAGCATACCAATTGCCACCGGTGAACGAATGTTTTCCAGATGGCAGTTCAAACAACTCCTGATCGACGGGTATGTCGACATCATCCAGCCCGACCTCTCACACGCCGGAGGAATCACTGAATGCAAGAAGATCATTTCAATGGCAGAAGCATTTGACGTGGCGGCAGCACCGCATTGCCCGCTGGGTCCAATTGCCCTTGCTGCCTGTTTGCAGGTCGACGCCACCTGTCATAACGCGATCATCCAGGAACAAAGTCTGGGAATACATTATAACCAGGGCAGCGACCTGCTGGATTACCTCACAGACAAGACCATATTTCAGTATAAGGACGGATTTGTAGAGATCCCTTCCGGCCCCGGCCTTGGAATTGAGATCAATGAAGCAAAAGTAGAAGAGATGGCCGCCGCATCCCACAACTGGCGAAATCCGCTCTGGCGACATAACGATAACAGCATTGCCGAATGGTAACGGTTATACCAATATGACAGTGAAGAGAACCCGGGCAAGGATGGGAATTCTTGTAATGGTTTTTATCAACGTGGTGATTACGTATATGGATCGCAGCAATATTTCCATAGCGGCGAATGCGATAAGCAAAGATCTGCATCTCTCAACCGTTGAGCTGGGGCTCATCTTTTCAGCTTTTGGCTGGACTTACACCTTTCTGCAGATCCCCGGGGGCATCCTCGCCGATCGTGTTAAACCAAGAATTCTTTATGCCTTCAACCTGATCATCTGGTCCATAGCGACACTTCTGCAAGCCTTTGCATTCAGGTTCAGCACACTCTTCGGACTTAGAATGGCCATTGGTGTTTTTGAAGCTCCCAGTTTCCCCATGAACAACAGGATCGTCACCAGCTGGTTCCCTACCCATGAAAGAGCCTCCGCAATCGCCTTCTATACGTCCGGGCAGTATGCAGGTCTTGCCGTGCTCACGCCAGTACTTGTTACTATTCAACATTTTTACGGCTGGCAGGGACTGTTCATCATTTCAGGACTTGCCGGCATACTGTGGGGTGTCGTCTGGTATTTATTTTACCGCGATCCTGCCGATCATCGTCGGGTAAACGAGGCAGAACTGCAATACATTGAAGACGGTGGCGGATCAGGGCATACCGACGCCGGCCACCCCTTACGCGAACCATTAACATTGTCCCAACTGAAACAGGTTTTTCGAAGTCGTAAACTGTGGGGCATCTACCTCGGACAATTTTGTCTTGGAGCAACCCATTGGTTTTTTCTCACCTGGTTTCCAACCTACCTGGTTAAATTCCGGGGACTGGACTTTCTGAGTTCAGGATATCTTGGCTCCCTGCCTTTTATTGCCGCTGGCGCAGGCGTTCTGATCTCAGGATTTTTTTCCGACTACCTCGTTCGCAGAGGTGTCGCGGTGGGGTACGCAAGGAAGCTGCCCGTGATACTCGGACTCTGCCTTACTTCATCCATCATATTTGCGAATTATGTCCAGGATCCCGGATGGATAATTTTTTTTATGGCCCTCTCCTTCTTTGGTAACGGGCTGGCTTCGATAGCATGGATATTTGTTTCGCTGCTGGCGCCGAAGAATCTGCTGGGATTGACCGGGGGAGTATTTAATTTCCTGGGAGGCCTTTCATCGATCGTTATTCCACTAGCCATTGGCATATTGGCCAGTGGAGGAAATTTTCAACCTGCCCTGATTTTTGTGAGTACACTTGGCCTTATCGGAGCAGCGTCTTATATTTTTCTTGTTGGAAAAATAAATTAATTAAGAAATGAAGACTGTTCATATCGACAGTTCGGTGCAGATGCCAAAATCACCAGGACCCATATTCATTGTTGGAGCCGGGGCCATCGTTCGCGACGCACATTTACCCGCATATGTGAAAGCCGGATGGACCATAGCCGGCATAACAGACCCCGAACAGGAGAAAGCCTTTCAACTGTCAGGCAAGTATGGAATAAAAAAAGTGTATAGCTCCATTCATGAAATGGCGGGTGCTGCTCCTGTCAATGCTGTATTCGATATCGCAGTGCCCGCAGGAGCTATTGCGGGCGTGATCAGTAAAATTCCATTGGGTGCCACCGTAATGATCCAAAAACCGATGGGTAATAATATTGAAGAGGCTACCGAAATATTGCGGATCTGCAGAGAAAAAAAATTTGTTGTCGCGATGAATTTCCAGAAAAGGTTCATCCCAGCCATCCTCGCAGCCAAAAGAATTATTGACGGCGGCACCATTGGAAAGCTTCATCATATTGAAATCAGGATGAACATTTATACTCCCTGGGATTTATGGAATTTCCTTTTTGGACTTCCACGGATGGAAATGCTGTATCACAGCATTCATTATATGGACCTGATGCGGTATTTTCTTGGTGATCCCGGTCACGTGTATGCGAAAACAGTGAAGCACCCACAGATGACCCAGCTGGCATCAACCAGGTCGGTGATCATCCTGAATTACGGCGACGAGATACAGGCATTTATCAACACCAATCACAATCATGTTTTTGGCAACAAATACCAGGATGCCTTTATCAAATGGGAAGGGACTGAAGGGGCCATAAGACATACGCTGGGGACAAATATCAACTTCCCGCATGGCGCCCCGGATAGCTTTGAAGTGAGCATGACGGGGGACAAAAGGGAATGGATATCCTATCCAATTGATGGAAAATGGTATCCCGACGCTTTCCTGGGGTCGATGGCCAACCTGATGTGTGTAGCCGAAGGATCACAGAAGGAACTGATCAATTCAATCGATAGCGCCTACAAAACCATGCAGGTAGTAGAAGCCGCCTATGAATCCAGTAACCAACAGGGAACACCGGTGAACTATGATACACACTAAGGTTATCCTGGCATTTGCCCTGATGGCCGAATGGCTTTCATGTGCCGCGCAGTTTTCTGCTGCGCAATGGATCGGGGCAAACCCAAATCAAAGCAGTCCCAATACGTGGTATGCGTACAGGAGATCGGTGGACCTTTCGTCACTTGATGACAGTATCATCGCAAACATTGCCGTGGACGCCAAATACTGGTTATGGGTAAATAATAAGCTTGTGGTTTATGAAGGAGGCCTCAAGCGAGGTCCAAATCCACGGGACACCTATTACGACAGAGTACCATTATCGAAATACCTGCACGAGGGAAAAAATACTTTAGCCATACTGGTCTGGTTCTGGGGCAGCCTGGGATTTTCCCATCACAGCAGTGGCAGGAGTGGTTTACTTTTTGAAATGAAAAATGGAAGACAGTTGATCATTTCCGACAGCAGTTGGAAAGCGATCAGGGATACAGCCTATGGCCCATCCATCTCCCCGAAACCCAATTTCCGTTTGTCGGAACCGAATATTTTTTATGATGCCCGCAAGGCAATTGACGGATGGATGAACAGTGACTATTCAGACCGGGACTGGCCACAAGCGACTGCACTGGGACCGCCCCCAATGCCGCCATGGAATCATTTGGTTGCCAGGAATATTCCCTTGTTCAAATTTGATGGTCTTGCAAACTACATTGACACCCTTCGTCGTGGCGACACCCTGGTCTGCAAACTGCCTTACAATGGACAGTTCTCTCCCTATTTTAAAATAAAATCAAAGGCCGGGCAAAGGATCTTCATGGCAACTGACACGTGGTTTCTCGGAGCCTACCCCGGAGATTCATTGTACACCATCTGTTCGGATTTCATAACGAAAGAGGGCATTCAGGAATATGAATCTTATGGCTGGATATCAGGGCATGAAATGATCTACGTGTTTCCGGAGGGCACAGAAATAATCGAATTGAAATACCGTGAAACAGGTTATGATTCAAGGCTTGCAGGAAGTTTTGAATCGGATGATAGTTTTCTGAACCTGCTCTGGAAGAAGGCTCAACGGACACTCTACCTAAACATGCGCGACAATTACATGGATTGCCCCGACAGGGAAAGAGCCCAGTGGGCGGGAGACGCATCGATGGAAATGCTTCAATCATTTTATGCCCTCGACCGGAACAGCGACCTGCTCAGCAGGAAATTATTTTTGGATCTCGCCAACTGGCAAAGGCCCGACAGTATAATATATAATCCAGTTCCTGAATCCGGTTGGAAACTGGAATTGCCCGCGCATTCACTGGCGCCTTTTGCCCAGCTCTGGAATTATTTCATTTACACCAGGGATACAGCGACAGTAATTGAAGTTTACCCGGCACTGCAAAAATACCTGGCCCTTTGGACCGTCAATCCATCCGGTCAGCTGGTGTACAGGAAGGGTGGCTGGGATTGGGGCGACTGGGGTGAGAATATTGACTTTGTTCTGATCCAGCATGGCTGGTACCTCCTGAGCTTGCAGGTGGCCGAAAAAATTGCCAGGTTAGAAAAGAAAATGGAAGAAGCAGCAAGATATGAAGCACAGATAAAGCAAATGAAGACATTCCTGAATTCTTCTGCCTGCTGGGACGGCCATTCATACAGGTACAAGGATTATAAAAAAGCCACGGATGACCGGGTAAATGCCCTGATGGTCATTGGCGGTGTAGCAGACACCAGTAAATGGAAACAGATCACTAAGGTTTTTAAAGAACAGGAGCATGCAAGTCCGTGGATGGAAAAATTTGTATTGGAAAGCCTGATTCAGATGGGTCACCCCGATCTCGCTCTCGAACGCATGAAGAAAAGGTTCAGGGAAATGGTGAACAGTAAATATTCCACACTTTGGGAAATTTGGGAACACAAAGAAGAGGGCTACCATGGCAATTCGGGCTACAACCATGGATGGGCAGGCGGCCCGCTCTTTTTGCTGTCCGCATACTATGCCGGCATAAAGCCCGATGAAAAGATCAAAGATCTCTACCGGATTCAACCCTTTCTTGCTGGGCCGAAAAGAATTGCCCTTACCATGCCACTAATTCAGGGAAGCCTTACAATGAAGATGGAAAATTCGCAAAAGACAATTACAATTGATGTCTCTATTCCGAGAGGCATTCGGGCCGAAATCCTGTTGCCAGTGTCCGCGGTTTCAATAGATGGTCTTCGGGTAAATGGCAGCAGGCCCAATCCCACCCGGTTGAAATCCAGGAACGGATCTTATCGTATAATGTTGGGCTCAGGCAGGTCGGTACTGATCTGTAAACGCCGGCCTTCCTGATCTTCCAGGATCACATCCGACAGAGGTTGATTCCAGTTGCTGTTTCTGATGATATACCTGGGTTGAAACCGTTTGATTTCACGAAGCAGGTCGAAGATGGCCGATGATTTAAAGTCGCCGTCCTGAAAATTGACCAGTCCGTTTTCGCCGGTAAGCTGGTAGAACACCAGGGTCTCTGCTTCGGCAAGGTTGACAATCGTTTTTATCGTCCACCAAGCCGCAAATGAAGAATACTGGCGCCGATCCGCTGACAGCAGTGTCCGCGCACCCTTCTTATCGGGATTGAATCGAGCACTTAAAGTGACCGGTGAGATTTGGACCGGGAGTGCAGGGGCAAAGCTTTTGATTGTCGCCAGCGTATGGTGCTGGCTCCCCAGGTTTTCCAGGATCGACCGGTTGTCGCTCATATGCACCTGGGGATGAAGACTAAATCCCAGGAAGTCCGCTGGTAAACTGCCAGGCCGGTTCCGGTTCAGCTCTGCAAAATAAGTATCGGTGCCGTATCCCATCCGGACGTCTGCAAGTGTGCTCCTGATGCGGGAAAATATCTTCGCATAATCATCACCGGGAATAATCTTATTTTTTGCGGAGAGAATTAATACTGAACTGACCTGTTTTGCAATAGGAGTCAGGGCGCGGATGAACTCATCAGTTTCTTTGTCCGTAAAGTCATCAAAAAATACCGAGAACTGCAACGGAACATCGAGCATTTCGCTTTCGGCCACCGAATCCTCCAGAACTTTTTTCCATTGCGAATTCCCCAGGTGAAGTTCTACTCTGTATGAATCAAATGGAATCTCTTTGAAAAGTTCTGTGAGCTCTGGTGCCAGCCGACCCTCACCTTGTGCCCTGGAATAGCCAAGGGCAGGAAAAGAAACTTTGTTCTCTGCTGTTGAACCAGTGTCTGATGAACCTGCAGTTTCGCCCTTTTTTACCCGAACTGTCACTTTCTGAAATATGTTGCTCCCCGCGTTCGTAGTAACGGGAAAAGGTTTCTCGAGCGGAATACAGTAGGTCTTGAATGAGTCATCGGTCCAATTGCGCTGATCTTCTGTTTCAAAGATTTCTCCTTCAAACTCCAGGCTTATCGTTTTTCCATTGGCTGTGTTCCATTGCATCTCCCGTATGTCTTTCAGTGGTTGGTGCGGGCTGATGTTTACCGGAAAGCGGCTGGTAGCGGCGGGCTTGCCTGCCGAATCAATGAGTTTAACCTCCCTGCCCGAACAGGTGCTGATTGGGTGATGGATACAGATGCCGATCCTGTTGGATAAAAATTCTGAGCCGGCTTCGCCGCGAAAACTAAATTCAATGGAGTTGTCAGCCGAACCCCTGATAAGGATGTCTGCATTAAACCGAATATTTTCGTGGTGATAAACGGCAACAAACTTTATCTCGAAATGGTCTTCGTCAACGACACTTGTAAATTCATCAACAGAGTAGGGAATCGTGTCCCATTTATGGTCCCGTAGTGCGAAATAGATCATCCTCAGCAGATCGGTATTGCCCGCACGGAGGTATCTTATCCTGCCTTCTTCATATAGCAAACTCACCTCACCTGCACGCAGTGCAATCGCGGGGAGGTATTCAATATCGCCGGGTATGATCACAAATATTATTTTTTTCTTGGTGCATTTTGAATGAAGGCATCCACATTAGAACTGTCAATTTCCACTGATCCGGTGATGATGGTTTTTGGAATCGGTATCACTCCCGCCTGCGCATCATTACCCGACATGGACACTGTCTTATGGCGCATGTCGAACAGCAATTCCGCTCCCAGTGAAGTAAACAGTTCTCTTTTCTGGCCCACAAGATACTGAAGCACTCCTTCTTTCACGAGGGCGAGGTGTTCCGGCTCAGCATCCACCGTAGTGAGCTTGACCTTTCCTTTTTTGTTGGCTTCCTTTACGGATAAGGCCATGCCCGGTCCTGAATTGGAATCGAATCCGCTAAGACCGGCGAGGTCCGGATGAGCGGCCAAAAGATCGGCTGTTATCCTGGCGGCTGTTTCCACGTTGGCTTTGTCGTCATAGGTGCCGAGGAAATCGATTCCGGGAAATTTCTTAACGGCATCCTGGAAACCTTTAAACCCTGCTTCCATGTTTTCCATTCCCAGGATACCCATGCAGGCCACCTTTCCTTTTCCATCGATCAGCTTTGCCATTCTCTCGCCCTGTAGTCTTCCCATTTCGTACCAATCGCTGCCGATAAAACAGTGCCTGTCGCTTTTCGGAATTTCAGAATCATAAACAATAGTTGGTATGCCGGCATCTACGGCTTTTTTTACCGCAATGGCAATGCCTGGGTCGGTACCGTTAATCAGCAATCCGGCCGGCCTTCCAGGAATCACCTGCTCGATCGTTGCGATCTGAGCGGGCACATCCCATTCCGAGGGGCCGAGTATCGAGGTACGAACACCCTTCCTCTTACCCCAGGCCAGGAATGCCGCCTGGTCGTGGTTTACATAAAGCGGCAGGTTGATAGCGGTGGTAACCATTACGTATTCTTCATTTGGATCCATCTCATCGGCCGTGATGAACATATCCTTGCGCTGGAGACTTTCGACTGCGGCAACCCCAGGCCTCGGCGGCGCTTCACAGGCCAGGAGGTTGAAAAGGAATATCGTCGCAATGTAAATTTTCATGAGTTTATTTTTCAGATTTTCTCAGTATCCATTGGTCCAGACCAATGGCGCAGATCAGTATGAAGCCCAGGATGATCTCCTGCCAGTAGCCCGAAACTCTGCTGATGATAAGCAGGTTGTTGATCAGGGCCATGAACAGCGCGCCGAAGAAAGCACCAGGTATCTTTCCATATCCACCAGTAAGACTGGCACCACCCAGTATAACAGCAGTGATCACCCGAAGTTCGAGCCCACGGCCCGAGGTGGACAAGGCGGCGCCCAGCCGCGAAGACAATAATATTCCGGCTATGCCGGCAAGCAGTGCAGAGATCACAAAACCCCAGATCTTCATCTTTTCAACATTGATTCCCGAAAGCCTGGCAGCCCGTTCATTTCCTCCGATGTAGTAAAATCGCCTGAAGAAGACTCTTCTGCCTACCAGAAAACTAAATACGGCCACAATCACGAGCATGTACCAGACAGGAGCCTGCAAACCGAGGAGCCTGACCTGCCCGATATAAATGAATTCATAGGGAAAATTCTGGATACCTGCTCCACTGAGCATTAGCGCGAAACCCCTGACAATACCCAGCATGGCAAGTGTCTGGATCATGGGATTGATGCCCGCCCTGGCAATCAGGACGCCATTGATATACCCAATCAGCAATGAGCCAGCGAGGGCTGCGGTGATCGCTGCGATGAAATTAACATCGTGATAATACATCAGGTAACCGGCCAGTCCGCCAGAAAATGCTACTACAGAACCCACCGATAAGTCAAACATGCCGGCAATCATCAGGATCATCATTCCCACAGCCACTATAGTGTCGATAGACAGGTTCAGCATGATCTGCGAAAAATTATCAACCGTTGGAAACTGTGTTGGGAAAACAAATGTCATCACCCCGCAGAGAATTAAGATAAAGACGCCGAGGGTGAACAACCTGTCTTTCATGTTTTGCCGGAGATCTGTGTGTTGTAGGATCATGATGTCTTAAATTCCTGAAGCAAGCGATGCGATTTTTTCTTCTGTTGCTTCCTGGCGTGATAAAATCTTTTGAAGACGTCCATTGAACATCACACCGATCCTGTCGGCCAGTAACAGAAGTTCGGGAAGTTCACTGGATATGAGCAGAATGCTTTTTCCCGCCGCGGTAAGCATCTTCAATTGCCTGTAAATGTCTGCCTTTGCACCTACGTCAACACCATGTGTCGGTTCGTTGATCAGCAAAAGTTCCGGCTTGGTATTCAGCCATTTGGCAAGCACAACTTTTTGCTGATTTCCCCCGCTGAGTTTGATCACTGGTTGAGTTACTGAAACTGCACGAATGCCAAGCATTTCCTTATACTCTTCACCGACGCCGTTATTATTTTTCTTGCTGTACCAGCCATTACGCAGCATGGCCGAAACTATATTTCCCGCCACGCTCATGTTCATAAATAAACCCTGTGTTTTTCTTTCTTCCGGAATATAAGCGATGCCCATGCTGATAGCAGTCTGCGGATGATTTATTTTTTTCAACCTGCCATGCATAAAAATTTTCCCCGAAGAGGTGGCTTCATCCCCGAATATCGCTCTCAGCAGTTCGGTACGCCCTGAATCCTGCAGGCCCGCAAGCCCAAGAATCTCGCCTTTACCGACGGAAAGGGAAATATCAGAAAATCCTTTCCCCGAAAGATGCTCGATCGTCATCACGGGTTGCCCTTCGCAATTGTCGCAATGGTATGCCGCATCCTGCAGTTCCCGTCCCACCATTTTACTGATTATGGTTTCCACCGGATGTGTGTTTCGCATCATATGTACCCTGGAACTCACCATCCTTCAATACCGTTACCAGGTCAGCGATTTCCCCGATCTCCGCCATGCGGTGAGATATATATATGATGGCGACACCAGTTTGTTTGAGGCGCCGGATGACAGTGAAAAGGATCTCAGTTTCCCTGATGGTTAGTGATGCTGTCGGTTCATCAAGAATGAGTAATTCGGGATTCCCTGCCAGGGCCTTTGCAATCGCCACCATTTGCCTTTCGACTGCAGATAAATATTCCACCGGTTTGCGCGGTGATACCTGTTTCATGCCAAGTGAGGACATCAGTACACTCGCCTTCCTGTATAGTTCCCGGAAATCAATCAGACCAGTTCCGGTGAGTGGCTGATTTACGGGATAGATGTTCTCTGCGACTGATAATGCTTCGACAAGGCTGTGCTCCTGATACACAATGCCGATCCCTATTCGGGCCGATTCCTTTACACTGCCAATTTTCACCTCGCTGTCTTTCCAGAAAAACCGGCCTTCGTCAGCGGCAATCATTCCCGCGATGATATTCATCAGGGTGGTTTTGCCCGCACCATTTTCACCACAGAGCGCGTGGATCTCACCCCCCTGAAATTCAATGGAAACATTTTTCAATGCCTTTACTCCCGGAAAGGAGCGGCTGATATTTTCCAAACGAAGCATATCAAACCTTGGTTATGTCCCTGACCTGTTCTCTGATGTCGTCCATTTCAAAAATTTTACGCCAGTTCTCTTTGAAGAGAATTGGTTTGGCCCTTTTGCTGATCTTATAGGCGGCGTCAGAAAAACTTCCATTTACTTCTTTAAATAGAACGGCGATCTGTATGCGCAGATGACCGAGTACAAAATCCCGGGCGGCATCAGCCGGAACTCCCAACTCTACGATCCTGTCGAAACCTTCTTTCACCACCTCCATACAGGTCTGAGCCAGGGTTTCAACCATGGCTGGCTCCAGGATGGCCATCTGTTCCAGAGTAATACGATATGTATTTTTGATAGGTCCATACATGTCCTGCGCCACCTTCTCACCGGTTTTATAATGATCTTCCGTTCCGGACATCAGTGCAATAACGATCGATTGTTTCGCCGTGATGCCCCCGTAGAAATCCCTGAATTCCTTTTCCGTCGGCTCCCAGTTAAATACTGACGGATGACAGGGATGAGCGATCACATAGCCCAGGTCATCGCGATGTTGGATTACCCCATCAATTGGCGCAGCGGGATCCAGCGTCATCACGAGAGCACCGGCCTTCATCTGTGGAATTATCCTTTCAGAAATCTTACCGATCATGGTGTCGGGAACCGCCAGTATTACGACATCCGCATCGGGTACGGCCTTTTCTTCCGTGCTGATGGACACGTTTCTTTCCTTCAGATTCTGAATCCCGCGTTCACTTATTTCCAGGTAATTCAGGAGATAGTCGGGGCATTTCAGAAAGTTATCCGTTAACCGGCAACCCATTTTTCCACCGGCGCCGATAAGGGCAATCTTGTTGTTCATGAAAGTATCTGTTTTAAATAGTTAATGCTGTGCCCTGCCCAATCGAGCTCCTGCGCAATGTTTTCACCTCTGGAAGCCAGCGGATCCGCCCACAATTCTAGCGTAGCCGTTTCGCAACCTGGATGGTGACAGGTCATTTCGTCAATGATCCATCTTAGATCCAGCTGCCCCTGTCCGGCAGGGGCTCCGGATACCGTAAACCCCATTTTATGCGTGAATCTTTTGATATTAATGTCCTTAATGTGAAGATTAACCGTGTATGGACCCAGAACGCCAACCACCTCCTTCACTCCTTCTCCTGCGCCGAGGGAATTCGCTGTGTCAAGGCAGATGCCGATTGATTTATTGCTGGTTGAATCAATGATGTGTTTAAGGGCAAGTGCAGGAAAGCGATCGTGATTTTCGATGGCAAGTACCACAGCTGCTTTCTCGAGGTCCGGAAGTAATCTTCTTATCTCCACAATTACCTCTTCCACCGAAGGATGGTAATCATTGTCATCGATCACCATTCTGATAAAGGGCGACCCAAAACGAGCGGCTAGTGCCAGCTGCCCGCGAACATTTGCAACCGTCAAGCCTCTGGATCCGGGCTGAACTTTTATGCCGAGTGCTGAGGCCCTTTCCTGAACCAGGTTCAGCTGATCGGTGGACAAAGCACTGAGGGGTAGATTGTCGCAGATCTGAGCGTATTCGATCCCGTGCAGATTGGCTTCGGACAGCAGGTCCATCACGTCTGGAAATAATCTGGCATTTTTCTTTTCTTCAAACCCAATTTTCCAGGGGAAAGTGTATGAACTGATTCCCGGTTTCATTAAGGCAGTAATCGTTTTTGTAAAAATGTAATAATAATGCGACGAATATTCATGAGCGCTTATCAGTTATTGCCACAATTATATCTAAGGTCAAATCAATTCGGATAATTTGCGTCAATATAATGGTTATGACATATCAAAATGCGAGATAATACGGGCGCAGTAAATCTTTGAACAATTCGGTATACCCCTCACTGCCGTCTTTAATTTGAATGACTCTATCACTGACTTTCTCTGCTGCCTGCCTTTGGAATAAATACATGACTCTTGTGAAGTCATGTCCGGCGCCGGGACTTACTGCAGCCGTCGCAAAGGGATGGAGGCCGGCTCTTACGGCATGACCTTCGATCATTCCTTTTTTATCGTACGGATAAATAATAGCAGCAAATCCTTCTTCACTCAGCCACATCGAAATAGAATCAAACAAGGTTTCCATTTCCAGGCTTATATCATGGTGAGCCAGATTTTTAGTTCCGACTGGGCTTCTTAGCGAATTCGTATAAAAAGGAGGGTTGGAAATGATGAGCTGGTATTGCATATTATCCGCACTGTATTGTCGGACGTCGGAATGAATAGGCCGCAGCCTGTCGCGGAATGGCGAATTCAGGAAGTTCTCCCGCGCATCGGTATAAGCGCCTTCTTCCAACTCCACTGCATCAATGATCAAAGGAATTTCCTGGGCAATCATCAATGCCAGTAACCCGGTGCCGGTGCCGATATCGAGTGCCTTGCCGGAGAAAACAAAAGGCTTCAGCGTGGCAGCTACCCAGGCTCCGAACAGGCAGGCATCGGTACTCACCTTCATGGCCGATCTTGCCTGGTTTACCCTGAACTGTTTAAACCTGAAATAGGTATTTGCCATTCCTCACCATCTAATAATAACGCCCGATCAGTGGATGATCTACAATCAACCGTTTCATTTTCTCAGGGTCGATAGTGCCCTGTTTGCCATACACAATTTTACCTCCTGGTTCAACAACGACGGTATAAGGCAGTGCGCCCTGCCATTTTGGATCCACGGCTTCAATCAATTTGTACTTTTCGTCGGTGTTGAAAATATAATTGGCATTGGCCGCGTGTTCTTTTTTTAGAAAGGCAAGTGCCTTCTCTTTTTTTGTGGGTTCATCAGCACTGATGCTGATGAATTCAAAGTCGCGGTTGCGGTACATCCTGTTGATCACGACAAAATCTGGAAATTCAGAAACGCAGGGCCCGCACCAGGTAGCCCAGATATTGATCAGCCGGAGCTTGTCGGTATTATTCTTCAGCAAATTGCGAATACCAGCCTCATCAATGGTTTCAATCGTGACTGGCTTTTTGGCCCATTCCTCGTCCCCCCGTTTTACAAAGTCGTTCTTTTCGTCCCACTTTACTGAACATCCAAATACTTTGGTAGTTTCCACTGGCACCGTCTTTTTAGCGAGCAGGGCATCGATGGCATTGCGGGTGTCCTTGCTTTTTGGCGTTTTACCGGGTTTTTCTGTATCGTCGATCCTGCCGGAATACCGAAGTTTACGGGATTTATCAAAAATGAAAACGTGCGGAGTAGCTATGGGCCCGTAGCGTTTCGATACCTCTTCATTTTCTCCATCGTAGAGATATGGGAAGTTATATCCTTTCTCTTTTGCCCGAAGCTTCATCTCTTCAAAAGAATCGCTCATGTCGGTGTACCCCAGTTCATCGAGTCTGACCGATCCGGGATCATTGGGCATAATGGCGAGCAGCTGTACACCTTTATTCGAATAATCAGTCACCAGCGTCTTGATACGGTCTTCGTATGCCTGCGCTGTAGGACAATGGTTGCAGGTGAAAACGATCACGAGCACCTCCGCCTTGGAGAAGGAAGAAAGGGAATAATTTTTCCCATCTGTGGCGGGCAAATTAAATTCCGGGGCGGCTTCCCCTATGGCGAGTGTTTTATGGTCCTCGAACGGAGCGTCAGATGCCGATAAAGTAGTATGTAGAGTGAAGCAGAGCAGGAAAGTAACAAAAAGTTTCATATAGACGAAATTTCTGAAAAGTTACATCATAATGAGGTCAGGCGTACCAGGAGCCTTAAATTGAAAATCTCCTCACCTTTTCCAATTTCCGGCCATTTTTTTCTGATAATCGAAAAGCGACACACCGAATATGGATATGATTTGATCCCGGATTTTAGGGTAATATTTTCAACTTATTCCAACAAACGTCATTATAAATACGAGTTGGAAGAGGGGCATAGGATTAGCAATTACGAAGAAGACAATGGCCTGATCCGTGCTGCGAACCAGGACGCCCTGGGCCCAGCATCTAATTAGAACCTTCCGATAAGGCAGGCAAGAGTTCAACCTCAACGTATGACAACAACCAAGATATTGTTGGCGGATGACGACGACGACGACCGTGAGGTGTTCAATACCGTGATCGGCACCAAACCCGATGTCACCCTTATGCGATGCCTGGAAAATGGCAGGGAAGTGATTGAATTTCTTGACACGCTACCCGACGAATCTTTTCCGGATATCATTATCCTGGATCAGAATATGCCAAAGATGAATGGCACTGAAACACTCGAATACCTCAAGGCACATGAGAGATATGCCAAGATCACCGTGGCCATCTATTCCACTTTTACGGATGTCAGGCTGGTGGAAAAATATCGCAATCTCGGAGCAGCGTTGGTTCTGACCAAACCCTCCAGGATGGAAGACTACAATATCCTGGTGAATAATATCCTTAACTTGATGAATCACCATACATAATTCCGGTACATGGCTGAAAACATGCCCGAAACACCACCTGAATATTGGTTAAGAGGCCCCGTTGAAGGGGTGCCCGACCCGCTTCAACCAGTAGCCCATGCCCTACTACAGGCCAGGGAGGAAATCTTTCAGGCGATGGCAAACTTCCCACTTCAATTGTTATGGACAAAACCCTCAGGTCTGGCCTCGGTTGGCTTTCATCTGCAACATATAACAGGTGTCATCGACAGACTTTTTACCTATGCAGACGACCAACCACTCTCCGGCCAGCAGCGCCAATATCTTTTAGAAGAGGGTGTTGAGAAAACAGGTATTGAGGTTATGACTCTTATTGAAAAGTTTGATAATCAAATTAATACAGCACTTAGTAAATTAAAAAATTCAAGCCCTGATACAATATTGCAGCCCAGGAACGTCGGCAGGAAAAGATTACCATCCACCAGACTGGGCCTGCTTTTTCACGCTGCCGAGCATACAATGCGCCATACCGGGCAATTGCTGGTTACTTGCCGCTTCGTAGTTGCCGTTACTCCGCCTGGTCAATAAAGTATGCATTTGGGGGACGATTCGAAATTTATCAGGTGTTGTTTTCAAAAACCTTATATTTGTCTTCCTCTCCCGGAATCCGATGGTTTTGATTAGCTGGTAAAACCCGATATCTTCTACAACCGCCTGTCAGAGTCCTTTATCCCATCGTTTGACTAGCCCGATAGTCTGCCAGGTTCTGATTTAGCATCATTCTATTTTTTTAATTTATTCATGACATGTACAAGCAGATCATTGGATCCATGCTGTTGCTTTTTGCGCTTTCGGGTTGCCGCAAGCAAAATGATCTCAGTTATTCGATAACTGAAACTGAGACTGTTCTTCAATTTTCGATTGATGGCGCAGACCTGACACAGGAAATAGCAGATCCCGACAAAAATGTTTGTAGCGGTTTCCTCTTTAGTGGCTCTGCAGGCTACTACTTTGGTCGCACAACTGCTTTTTTGGTAAATGAAAACTCAGCTGTTGACATCACTTTCGGCACAGGTCGATCACCCCATGCATCGGTCAGCAACGCTGAGTTCGAAAAACTCATTGCCCCCGGCACCCGCACATATGGCAGCTTAGGCGCTTTCAATTCTTATCCCGCTCTGAAGTCGGGTTGCGTAGAAATCAGCTTCATCGACAAACACAACACAAGATGGGCTTCCACTCAGATCCAGGAAAAACACACTTCCTATGGGATCGATGCTGCCGTCACCGTGGAACAACCCGATGGCGAGTTTGTCATAGAGTCAATCGAACCTCAGCAGCGTGCACCGCTTCGCTACCTTGTCAAGGGTCACTTTAAATGTGTCCTCTTTGAAGTGAACGGTAAAAATCAGAAAAAGTTCAAAGGCAAGTTCCGGGCTTTCGTGGATAACATTAACTAGCCTTCATTTTTGCATGTATATCAACTATTTGCAAAAAAATAAATTAGGACAAACCCCTTCCTGCATTGCGTAAAATCTGCGGGGAAAAAACAGGCTTTTTGCGGAATTTCGGGCACAATACTTCTCTGATTTAGGAGTTAATCATGTATCGAAAATCCGCCCGTGAAAATCCATTCTATTTTCATAGCCCCGCTGTGGCTATTGTCCCTGCTGCTCAGCGCGTTTATCACGTCTGCGCAACTACCCACGCAGCAATGGAGCAAAAAATTTGGCGGCAAGGATACCGAAATTCCCTACAAAATAATTCTTACTTCTGACGGCGGCTCTATGGTAGTCGGATACACCGACTCGAAAACCGGAGATGTAAGCCCGCATGCCAACCGTGAATACTGGGATCTCTGGATCGTGAAGCTGGACAGATGTGGCAATCTCCTTTGGGAAAAATCATATGGAGGCACAGGTTATGAAAGCGCCCGCGATGTGGTTCAAACCGCAGATGGCGGATTTCTGGTCCTGGGCGAAACCAATTCCACAGACGGCGATGTGACGGCAGGCTATGGAGGAACCAAAGATATCTGGCTGCTAAAGATTGACCCCTCCGGTTCTATAACCTGGCAGAAAAGGTACGGCGGTACCGGTATGGACATAGGCAACCAACTGGCGTTGTTTTCTGATGGTAATCTGCTGATTACAGGAGTTACTTCGTCAAATGATGGAGATGTTTCAGGCAACCATGGTACGGGTGGCTATACCGATGCCCTCGTGATGAAACTGAGTCCGGAGGGAAACCTGATCTGGAGTAAGTGTTTCGGAGGAAGCAAGAACGAGGAGTTGCTCCAGGCGGTCATTGCCGACGGCAAAATTTTTCTCGCAGGTTATGCCAATTCAACTGACGGTGACATTCCTCCCGACCAAAAAAACTACGACGTATGGCTGTTGGCACTCGATGCCTCCGGCAATAGGATTTTTAGTAAGATATATGGCGGTTCACAAAACGATGTTGCCTATTCCATGGTGCAGTCGGCTTCCGGCGACCTGGTAATGGCGGGATACTCTACTTCAACCGATGGCGACCTCACCGAAAACAAAGGGGACCAGGATTACTGGATATTGAGTGTGTCGACAGGGGGAAAACTCAACTGGCAAAAGTCGCTGGGTGGGTCCGAAGCAGAATATGCAAACTCGATCATTAATGATAAGGATGGTGGCTTTATTGTCGGAGGCGTTTCTTATTCTCAGGATGGCGACATCAGCCAGCCCCTGGGGGACGGTGATTTCTGGATGGCGAAACTCTCTGCAAAGGGCGACCTGATCTGGAACCAGTCGCTGGGTGGTTCGGACAATGACAATCTTCGTTCCCTGATATTCAATCAGCCTCTCGGGGAATATTTTGTTGCAGGTGATTCTGACTCTGATGATGGGGACCTCGACACTGGGGAGGGCCAGACGGACATCGCGATCTTCAAGTTCAAATATACAGACACCCTGGAGATTGATTCAGTGGTTTGCGAAGCTTCCGGATTTGTGTTCAACCCCATTCTGCTCAAAGACATCTGTGGGTACGATTCCACGTTTGTTACCTACAAGCCAGTTGTATTGAGAAACCCTCTGGATGGACTGAATGCCGCGGACACCATCTTCGGTGGTGGCAGCGCTGTACTTCCAGCCTATGGACGGGCGCCGATTACCTGGGGTTCGCATCCAACACTCAGTTGTACCGATTGCCCGCAACCTGTGGCCAGCCCATCTGTTACTACGTTTTACACGGCGACGACGACCCTCGAAGGCTGTTCTGTTTCCGGTCAGTTCAAAGTGGTCGTTCTTGCTGACGCATCAGTACATATTCCAAATGCCTTTACACCAAACGGAGATGGGCTGAACGATTCATTCGGGCCGTCAGGCAAAGTGCCAGACGACTACCAGATGCAGATATTCAACCGGTACGGTGAGTTAGTTTTTCAAAGCTCCGGAATCAACAAGCGCTGGAACGGAACCTATAAAGGACAGGTTCAGCCGAGCAACACATTTGTTTACCTGATCCGGTATAAAAATATCCATCAACAGTATCAAACAAGGAAGGGCACATTGACGCTGATCAGATAATCCAGTAAAATCCGGCCATGAAAAGAAGAGAATTTTTGACCATCAGCAAAAACCTGCAAAGCACGGTACGGAAAACGCAGGTCCGGAACAACAACCTGATGGCGGGTCTGAATCCCTACACAGGCCCCTGGGGAACAGTGGAGGTCACACATCTTTTAAAGCGAACCATGTTCGGCGCGACAAGAAGCGATGTCGCCTATTTTACAGGATTAACCCTGGATGGAGCCGTCGATGAATTACTCAATAATCTCGTTGTTCCCGGTCCCCCACTCAGGGATTATGGAGTGGTGGACGATGGTATCAATACATATGATGACCCAGGAGCAGCAATCGGACAAACCTGGGTAAATGATCTGAATAAGTCCGTCACGGGGTCCGCAGCCTCGCAGATCAATCACTTGCGTAATGAGAGCCTTTCGAAATGGTGGACCGGCGTTATTCTTAACCAGGGAAGAAGTATCGGTGAAAAGATGCTTGTCTTCTGGCATCATCATTTCTCAGTGCAGCGTGAGGAGGTAGAGACCGCCACGCTTATGTACAGGTATCACATGTTGCTTCGCAGCAATGTGGTTGGGAACCTTCGCCAGCTGACAAGGGACGTAACAATCAACCCGGCGATGCTCAGACACCTCAATGGATACCTCAACTCTAAGCTGGCACCTGATGAAAATTATGCCCGCGAATTTCAGGAGTTGTTTACGATTGGCAAGGGTCCCAATTCAGGATATACCGAAGACGATGTACGCGAAGCGGCAAGAGTGCTCACGGGCTGGAGAATAGAGCAGGCGACATTGAATTCCTATGCTGAAGAATCCGCGCATGACAGTGGAACAAAAACCTTTTCGGCATTTTACAAGAATACCACTATCAGTGGCAGTTCCTGTGGCCAGGAACTCGACCAGCTCATCAATATGATATTTTCTGCTGATGAGTCGGCACTTTACTTCTGTCGTAAGCTCTACCGGTATTTTGTTCATTCAGCTATTGATGATGCAACAGAAGCCAATGTTATTACGCCACTAGCTCAGTTACTTCGTACCAACAATTTTGAAGTGAAACCCGTGCTGGCGGCACTGTTGAAAAGCGAACATTTTTATGATCCGGAGAACCGGGCCAGCTATATCAAGTCTCCGTATGACTTTATCGCTGGAACCATGCGCGAAATGCAAATTCCCATTCCAGCATCGACGGATTACGTGAATGGATACCCGCTTTTTAATTCGGTCAGCCAGGAAGCTGCCTCCATGCTCCAGGACCTCTTTCAGCCACCTGATGTGTCGGGATGGCCCGCATATTACCAGGAGCCTATATTTTATGAGTACTGGGTAAACAGTAATTCCCTGCCGCTGAGGGCGGATTTCAGTGACAAACTCGTCAATGAAAACCTGATCGACTGCCGCGCTTTTGCAGGAAGCACTTCCAGCCCATCAGATCCTGATCTGTTGACCGACGAACTGAGCGAATTGCTTCTTCGGTATCCATTGTCTGCCGCATCCAAACAATTTGTAAAGAACAGGTTTCTGCTTGCAGATACCGGCAACAATAATTTATGGACAATCGCCTGGAACAATAATGATAATGCCACAATAGTTCCGGCATTGAACAACCTATTTAGATTCCTGATGAATCTTCCCGAATATCATTTGTGCTGACTTTCGTGAAAATATAATTCGTAACCTATGAACAGACGTAATTTTTTCAGGAACACCGTGCCCGCTGTAGTCGCTATTCCCGGCCTGATTAACGGCTTGTCTTTTTCCGCCATGGGATCTGCACCCGACAGTGCACTGGGTTCCCTTCTTGAAAAAGCAGAAGCCAACGACCATATACTAATTCTGGTAAGATTGATGGGTGGCAATGATGGGTTGAACATGGTTGTTCCACTTGACATGTACGCCAACTATTATAATGCCCGGCAAAATGTAGCACTGCCGCAGAGCAAGGTGCTGAGGCTGGATGGCACCGACAAAACAGGACTCCACCCGGCGATGACTGAAATGCAACAGCTGTATAATGCCGGAAAGACAGCGATTGTGCAGTCTGTAGGTTATGAGAGCCAGAATTACTCACACTTCAGGTCAACCGACATCTGGATGACGGGCGATGATTCTAAAATAAAAAATGCCTCGTCGAGAACAGGATGGATGGGTCGTTACCTTGATGCTGAATATCCAGGATATCCGGACCTATATCCCAATGCCTCCATGCCCGACCCCCTGGCGATCCAGATCAGCAATTCACCAACTATGGAGATCCAGGGGCCCTTGCTGTCCATGGGATTGTCTATCAGGAACCCGGAAAAAGTATATGGCTTTACTAACCCCTTTCATGATTATCCGCTGGATTTTGCTTCTCCTAACGCACAGTTGAGGTACCTGCGAATTATCGCCGATAAAACGAAATTATATTCTGATGTGATCAGTGCGGCCTATGCCAATGGTTCTAACATGGCCGTATATAAGGACAACTCACTTGCCCATCAATTGAAAATCGTTGCACGTTTAATTCAGGGTGGTCTGAAGACCAAGGTATATACTGTAACGATTGGCGGGTTCGACACTCATAAAAAACAAGTGAACGCGAGTGACACTACTACAGGAAATCATGCCGAGCTCCTGAAAAGTCTGTCCTCAAGCATTTCTGCCTTTCAACAGGACATGGAATTGATGGGTCATGATGATCGCGTATTGGGCATGACTTTTTCGGAATTCGGGAGAAGGATAAAATCTAATGCCAGCATGGGTACTGATCATGGAGCAGCGGCACCACTACTACTCTTTGGAAAACATGTTCAGCAAGGCGTTCTTGGAGTGAGTCCGGATATTCCTGCCGATGTGCAAAGTGCGTTCAATATCCCCATGCAGTATGACTTCCGTAGTGTGTATGCTACCGTTCTGGAAAGATGGTTTTGCGTGCAGCAGGCGCAGTCAGACAGTCTGTTGATGGAACACTATCAGTCATTACCCGTTATCAAAGGCGGGCCGTGTGGACTATCAGACTCTATTGATGACACGAACAAAGATTCTGAGTCCTTACTTTTGAAGATGTGGCCAACTCCTTACACCATAAACGGCACTGTGCAGTTTTCCACCACTGGAGGGCTGACCATGATCCAGCAGATCAATTCTCTCGGGCAGGTTGTAAAAGTGTTGACCCGCCAGGCCTATGAGCCTGGGATCTACAATCTAAGTGTTTATGATGATGGGCTTCCTTCAGGTATCTATCACATAAGACTCCAAAATAAGGCACTGCAAAAAGTAATTACCGTCGTGAAGATGAAGTAAATGACTATGGGCAAGGAGCTGTAAAGAATTGGGCAGACAAAATTCTTTACCCTTCAATTTTTATTATTTTCATGATTGCCGCGAAAACTTTCCGTCAATTTATAAAAAATCAGAGATCCGAAAATGAAAGGATCTGCCCGCAGTAATATTGTTAGAACAAGCTAATTCACAGCTGTTTGCCGGCTTAGGTTCAATTTAAATTTTAAATCTCCCTGGGATTATTATTTAAACTTTTTGCGGAATTAAGATTAGGTTAATGTGGCAATCCTACATTTGTCGCATACTCCCACCTAAAACTAATTGCGCGAATGTCAACACTAACCAAGACCTCACTGCAAGTACTATGTCTTCTGGCCATTATGGTGTCATCAGGTCTGACAACCATCGCTCAGGGAATCATTACCGGAAAAGTTATCGACGTTGCGAACAATCAACCGATAGCCGGCGTAACCGTTTCTGTCAAAGGGTCTGAACGAAGTATTTCAACAGACAATCAGGGAAGATTCAGTATCACCGCCTCTCCGGATGAATTGCTAGTCTTCACCAGCGTTGGCTATTCAACGATGGAATACAAAGCTTCAGACGCCGCAAATATCCGGATGTCGCAAACCACCAACGATCTTAATGAAGTAGTGATCACGGCCCTGGGTATAAAAAAAGAAAAAAAGAAACTTGGATATGCGATACAGGAAGTGAAGGGTGATGATCTTACAGTGGCGAGAGAAACAAATGTCGTCAACCAGCTGTCGGGAAAAATTGCAGGAGTAACCGTTGTCGGAAGTCCCTCGGGCATCGGAGGTTCGGCAAGGGTAACGATCCGTGGTGAAAGATCCCTGAACCTGAATAAGAACCAACCTTTATATGTGATCGACGGTGTGCCCATCAGCAACGCGATAACCAGCGGATCAGGGGGAGGTAATCTGGAGGTGGATTATGGAAACGGCGCGAGTTTTATCAATCCCGACGACATTGAAAGCATGAGCGTGCTCAAGGGTCCTGCGGCTGCGGCTTTGTATGGTTCAAGGGCAGCAAATGGAGTAATTCTCATAAAATCAAAAAGTGGAAGCAGGAAAAAGGGCATTGGAGTAGAAGTGAACACCAACCTTACATTGGAATCTGCGTTAAAACTCCCGGAATACCAGAAGGTATATGGCCAGGGTAACGCCAGCGGCGGCGATTTCAAATTCGTTGATGGCAGAGGAGGCGGTTTATCGGATGGCACCGATGAGGGCTGGGGGCCGGCGTATAAGGGTCAGCTTTTTGAACAATACAATTCACCAAGAACATTGAATGGTGAGACTATCGATTTCACCGCGGCCGATCTCAATGCTCCCGCAGGAAGTGTGGTCACCCCGACACTGTGGGAGCCCGACATAGATAACCTGAAAGATTTTCTGCAAACAGGTTCTACCAACACGAACAATGTAGCACTCGTAGGCAGCAATGAAAATGGGGATTTCAGAGTAAGCTTCACAAATCTCAATCAAAAAGGAATAGTTCCGAATACAGATCTGAGCAGGAATACTTTTTCGGTTTCAGGCGGCTACAACCTGACGCCAAAACTATCCATCCGCACATTCGTAAGTTACATTAAGAGTGAAAGCGACAACCGACCCTCAATAAGTTATGGAACCGAAAGCATCATGTATCTTTTTAATTGCTGGATGCCCTCTTCTGTAAAGATCGATGACATGCAGAGATTATGGCAGAGGGGACTCGATGGAAAACAGCAATACAGCTGGAACTACAACTACCACGACAATCCATATCTAACGGTGTTTGAGAACACCAACGGGCAATACTACGACAGGGTTATTGGAAATGTGCTGCTGAGGTACAACTTCACGAACTGGTTGAACCTCCAGGTACGTACCGCTACCGACTGGAGCAACGAACGCAGGGAGTACCATCGGGGTTTTAGCACCCAACGGTATCCCTTCGGAGAATATCGCGAAACCGGAATCATAAATGAAGAAAGAAATACAGACTTTCTCCTGAGCGCCAGTAAGGAAATAAACAGTGGCTTCGGATGGAACATCACACTTGGCGGAAACCAGATGAGGCAGACATCAAGATATACCGACAATGTCGCCGGCCAACTCAATATTCCGGGTATCTATAGTCTGAATAATTCCCGGATACCGCTGGTGACCACCCAGGATAACTCAGGAAAACGCATCAACAGTTTATACGCATCTGCCGGTGTTTCCTATAAGGATAAAGTGTTTCTTGATTTCACCGGGCGAAATGACTGGAGCACGGCACTGACGCTTCCTGAAAATTTGAAGAGTTTTGGCACAGAGGACAACTCCTACTTTTATTCCTCAGTGGCGCTGAGTGCGATAATCAGTGAAATGGTCTCGATGCCGGCACCCGTGAGTTTCTTAAAGTTTCGTGCAAGCTTTGCGCAGGTGGGCAATGACACCGACCCGTTTGCCTTTACTCAGTCTTATAACAGAAGTGAACCATTTGGCTCTTCACAACTTTACGGAGAAACAGACCGCCTGGCCAATCTCAATCTGCTACCCGAAATAAGTGCCGCCTTTGAAGTCGGTGCCGATATCCGGTTCTTTAATAACCGTTTAGGGCTGGATCTCACTTACTACAGAAGCCGGACAAAAAACCAAATCCTCAATATTCCATTGTCAGGAACAAGTGGATTCAATTCAAGGGTGATCAATGCAGGCCTTATAACCAACAATGGTGTTGAGGCAATGTTGAACATTAGCGCGATCAAAAGCAAAAGCTTCACCTGGGACGCCTATATCAATTTTTCGGCTAACCGGAGTAAGGTCATCGAACTCAGCGATGAGCTGACCACCTATGTTCAGGCCGGTAAAGGTGTCAGCGTTGAGGCCAGGGTCGGCGAAAGAATGGGCGACCTGTATGGTATCGGATATGCCCGGGTGCAGACTACCGACAAGGATGGAGAATATTATGATGCTTCGGGTAAGTATGCAGGGCAGATGGTCTTTGCCGACAATGGCAGACCTGTTCCTACTACTAACACTATTAAGCTCGGAAACTACAACCCGGATTTTCTCATGGGGGTGGGCAATAGTTTCAATTACAAAGGCATTCGCCTCAGTTTCCTTTTTGACTTCCGCAAAGGAGGAAGGATCTACTCCCACACCCAGGTTGTGGGCCGCGAAGGAGGTATTATAAAGGAAACACTCGAAGGACGCGCGGACGGATACGATCTTTCCAAAGAAGGGAACGGCGTGATAGGAAAAGGTGTGGTGGACAATGGTGATGGAACTTTTTCGCCAAACACCACCAAGGTGTCGGTTCGGGAATGGCATACGGCATATACAGATGGCCGCAGTCTTGCCGAAGGAGTAATGTATGATGCCTCATTTATTAAATTGAGAGAACTTCAGATTGGGTACACCATACCCGACAAGGTTTTTGGCAAAGTTCCGCTTCGCGGCACAACCGTTTCCCTTGTCGGTAGGAACTTATTCCTGTCATCAAATGTTCCCCATGTGGATCCTGAGACCATGGCTTACAATGGTGGAACAGCTCTGCCGGGAATTGAATACATGAGCCTGCCTTCATCGCGCAGCTATGGCATTAACCTCAGTTTCAAATTATAATTTGATCAACCCAAAAAAAACGACAATGAAACTGCTTCGCATAATATTACCCGTAATTATTCTATTGACCGGTTCAGGATGCAAGAAAGATTTTGAAGAGATCAATACCAACCGGAACAATCCCACGGAGGTGACTCCGGACCTTTTGCTCAGCACAATTATCAAAAGCATGATGGATCGCCAGGTAAACGAGGCCTGGGGAATTGGAAACATCGTGGTGCAATATCATTCAAAGATTCAGTTCGTGAACGAAGACCGTTACAACTGGAATGAAAAGAACGACATCTGGGACGCGGTATACAGCAACAACAGGAATGTGGAGAACATTCTTAATCAGGTAAAGGAAAACACATCGAATCCCTATTATGGCGTGACACTTATTCTGAAATCATGGATGTTCTCCCTGGTAACAGATGCTTATGGCGATGCTCCTTACAGTGAGGCGGGAAAGGCCAAAATCGATGCTATCTATCAACCGGTTTATGACAAACAGGAAGACATTTACAACGGAATACTCAGTGATCTTCAATCGGCCAATATGTTTCTTGCCAACCCTGACCAAACGGTACCCTTTGCGGGTGACATATTGTTTGGTGGCGGGAGCTCCTCGCTGATTCAATGGAGAAAACTAGCCAACTCACTGCGCATAAGATACCTCATGCGCCTTTCCGGAAAAAGAGAGGTTGGCGCCGACATTGAAGCGATTCTCAATGACCCTGCCAACAACCCGGTTTTCGAAAACAATGACGACAACGCTGAACTCACTTACCTGGACGCCGCACCCAACCAATGGCCGCTTTATGGCTCCAGAGTGGGAAGCATTGATGAATTCAGGGTTAGTAAAACGCTGACCGACCGGCTGACGATGCTAGATGATCCTCGTATCGCCGTATTCGGAAGGCCCACGCAAACTTCTGTGGCCGCTGGAACTCCGGAAATTAAAGGGGCGCCAAACGGGCTGAGCGATGTGGATGCCCTGGCTTACAATGGCGGCGTTCAGGGCGTATCAAGAGTTGGCTATACCTTTGCCTGCCTTGTTTGTAATGATGCCGGACAGGCTCCACCCGATCCTGCTGCAGCCAGAGGATTACTCATGACCTATGCGGAACTACAGTTTATCCTGGCCGAGGCGCGGGAAAAAGGTCTCATCACTACCGGAGATGCACAAACTTATTATGAAAATGGCATTAAAGCGAACTTCGAATATTGGTCAAATATTGTTCCTCCGGCTTATTCCATCGACGTGACCCTGCCTGCCGGCTATTTGGCTCAGGCTACAGTAGTTTATTCCGGCACCGCGGACGAGAAGCTTGCGAAGATTGCCCTGCAAAAATGGATAGCACTTTATTTCAATGGCCTGGAAGGCTGGTTCGACTGGCGAAGGACAAATATGCCGGAGATTATCCCCGGGCCTGCAAACCTGAATGGAAACAAGGTTCCGATTCGTTACATCTACCCAATCAGCGAACAGTCATTGAATACAGCAAACAGAGCGGAAGCCGTAGAACGCCAGGGTGGAACAGACAATTTGAATACAAAAATATGGCTGTTACAATAACCATAAAAAACGGATATATGAAAAGGCTTGCAATTTCGACACTCCTGCTGTGTAGTATTCTGTCAGCGCAATCGCAAATTAAGGCTTCTGAAAATATAGTGATCGTGACCATGGACGGCATGAGGTGGCAGGAGATATTCGGGGGCGCCGATTCCCTGTTGACTAATGACACTGCAGGCAGGTATTCCACAAATTATATCAAAGAGAATTTCTGGGCTGCCACCGATGAGGACAGAAAAAGAAAACTAATGCCATTCTTCTGGAATGAGGTGGCTGCGAAAGGTGTGATACTAGGAAGCAGGAAGTATGGGAACAATTTTGAAAACGCGAATCCATACTTTTTCTCCTATCCGGGATACAATGAAATCTTTACCGGGTATCCTGACACCGCTGTCAACTCAAATGACAAGATTCTGAATAAAAATGAGAACGTACTGGAATTTCTCAATAAACAGCAAGGTTTCAAAGGCAAGGTGGCGGCCTTCGGATCCTGGGATGTGTTTTCTTATATTCTTAATGCGAAACGCTCGGGCATTTTGGTAAACGATGGTTTTACGGATGTCACGGGCCCTCTGAATGACCGGCAGAAATTATTCAATACACTACAACACGAAATGCCTGCGCTCTTTCATGGTTCTGAGCGGCTCGATGTGGTCACTTTCAACATGGGATTCGAGTATATGAAGACGCATAAGCCCAGGGTGATGTATTTTGGCTTTGGCGACACCGATGAATTCGCCCATGCCGGCATGTACGATCTTTATCTCGATGCGGCACAGAAATCCGACGCCTGGATCAGGAAAATTTGGAATTACGTCCAGTCGGATCCCTTTTACGCAAACAAGACGACCCTGATCATCACCACTGATCATGGCCGGGGAGAAGCCAGGGAGGGAAGATGGAAACACCACGGAGAAGAAACGACAGAGTCCAATCAATTGTGGATGGCGGCAATTGGACCTTCCATCACACCGGCCGGGGAAGTGAAAACGTCCGGGATGGCCAATCAGGGCCAGATTGCAGCGACAATCGCCGCACTGCTGGGGAAAACGTTCAAGACAAATCATCCGGTTCTTCCGGCAATAGATTTTTCAAAGCCATAAAGTGATTTAAACAATCCGCTGATTGATGGCTTTTGCCACCGCCTCGGTAAGTGAGGCCACGTGTAATTTTTCGTAGATCTTTTTCACGTGCGACCTGACCGTTTCATAGCTGATATTTAGCTGGTCGGCAATCATTTTATAGGCAAGGCCGTTGACAATACAGGCCAGTACTTCTTTTTCCCTGGGTGACAACTGGTAATCTGGCGCAGCTTCTGGTTTTACGTGCTGTGGGATGGACTGCAGCTTACCCAATACTTTTCTGGCGATGGTCGGAGACATGGGAGATCCGCCAAACTGCACCTCACGAATGGCATCGATCAGTTTGAGGTTCAGCTGATTTTTAAGAATATAGCCCGAGGCCCCCGCGCAGATCGAGTCAAAGACCCTTTCGTCATCTTCAAATACCGTCTGCATCAGCACCTGGATCTGGGGAAATTCTTTGGTGATCGATTTCACTGCCTCGATACCCGTCATCCCCGGCATTTCAATGTCCATCAGCACTACATCCGGTTGCGATTCCCTGATATCATCGATACAGTCAAGCACATGGCTGTAGGATCCTACCACTTCGAAATCAGGCACCGTTTTAAGGAGCATGCCAATGCTGTCTCGGATGTTCCGGTTGTCGTCAAATATGGTTATTCTCAGGGGCATCTTTATTGTAAATATGAAATAAATAACCTCACCCTCCTATCCCCGAATCAGGTGAGGGGAAAAACCAACTTAACCCTGGTTCCGGACTCAGGCGAAGACAGGATGTTGCATACCCCATTCATATCACTTGCCCTTCTGCGCATATTCGCCAGGCCGTTACCCGAGAGCGATCTGCCGGCTTCGGACTTTAGCATCGCTGTTTCAAAGCCCTTGCCATCATCCCTGACCTCCATCTCAAGCTTACGGTGATCCACCCTTACATCGACCCAGATATTGCGCGCTCCTGAATACTTCAATGCATTGTTCACCGACTCTTTGAAAATAAGATAAAAATTCTTGCGCTGTTCCATCTCCAGGTTCAGTTCCCCGATATCAGGGTCATATTGGAATACAAAACTGATGCTCTTAGCCTGGAGCAGCGGCCGGGCATATGAATCCATTCTCTGCAACATGGTTCCCATGCTGTCGTTCCTCGGATTGATTGCCCAAACGATATCATTCATTTCGGAGATCATTTCCGATGATGCCGATCCTATCCTTTCCAGGGTATCCTCCAGGCCCTCCTCTTTGTTTTGTTGCTTGTAGATCTTCGCCACCTGGCTGTAAACAGAAATGCTGCTCAGGGTGGAGCCGACGGCATCGTGAAGATCACGGGCGATGCGGTTCCTGATGGCCTGCCGTTTGAGCAGTTCGTTGATACGGTACCGATAGATTGTATAGATCCCGCCGGCAATGAGCAGCATGATGAGCGCGTAAAACCACCATCTCTCCCAGTATGGTGGAATGATGATGATATTCAGAGAAGCTTCTTCCCTGCTCCAGGTTCCTTTGCGGTTGCTGGCTCTTACAAGGAATCTGTAGGTCCCTCCTTTCAGATTTGAGTAACTGGCAATATTTCTGTCCCCCGCTCCCACCCAGCTTTCGTCAATCCCTTCCAACCTGTATTCATATTCCACCGTACCGGTTCGAAATTCCGGAGAGGAAAATTCAAGGGTAAAATAATTCTGGTCATAATTCAGCCTCACCTCCTGTCTCTGGGTGAGGTCACTGTATGATTCATTAAAGATTCTGAAATCTGTAAGATAGACATGCGGCTCGGTTGAAACATTTCGGACTTTCTCAGGTTTGAAACGGATGTAGTAGTTTGTCCCCGACACATAAAAATTCCCCTTATCGTCTCCATAAATGTAGTTCCTGACCCCGCCTGATTTTTCGATATCAGGCAAAACAAAATTGTTGAAACTCTTCGTTGCGGGATCATATCGTTGCAGGTTGCCTTTGGAGATCATCCATAGTTTTCCCTGCCCGTCGACTCTGGCTCCTTCCAGGAGATTATCAGAGCCGGCGATATGGTCGAAGCGATCACCAGATGGGGTGTATTCGTTAAGACCACCTCCATAGGTTGTTACCCAATAGTTGCCCCGGGGATCGTCCGCAACATCAAATACATTGTCATCGCTAATGGAATGAGGTTTGGTAGGATTGGTCTGCGAATAGAGAAAAACCGGGCTGGTCGCTTGTGGAGCCACACCCAATCCGAATTTGCGCGTGGCCATCATGACGCCGCCGTCCTTTCTCTTATAGATCCGGCGGATCAGGTTGTCCATAACGTTAAACCTGGACAGAATGTCTTTCGCGGAATCGGCGCGCGAAATCCATTTCTTATCTGCAAGATCATAGTACGCGATGAAGTGCCCATAGGGAGATACCAGCAGCACAGGATGATTGTCGATGGTGTCCCGCACCGCAGACACGATCCTGCTGTCGATAATATTATATACCACCTTGTCCTTTTCCGTATTCGGCAGCAACCTTATTGAATAATCCTTTTTATTGATGATAAACAGCGAGAAGTCGGTTCCAACGTAAAGTGTGTTGTCAACGTCTTCAAAAAAACAGGTCACCTGCAGGGGCATTCCCTTATAAGTGAGTTTGGGATGTTCGATACTGCCATCTGTCTTCTGTAGATAAAGGCCTGCACTTGTACCGATCCACAAGGTCTGGTCCTGGTCGGTATAAAAATCAAATATGGTTGCATTACCATCAGTATCCGGTAGAAACTTTTGGTTGAATGCTATCTTCTGATTGTCAAAGATGCTGATGCCCTTGCTCGTTCCGAGCCAGGTTTGTCCCAACCTGTCAACAAAAATACAGTTGATCGTATTGTCCGCAATTGTTCCTTCCCTGGCGGGGTCATTGCGGTAGTTGTAGAAAACATTCTTCCGCCGGTCATACAGCGTCAGGCCGTAATAACGTCCACCAATCCAAATCATGCCGAGGCTGTCTTCCGCAAAACTCAGCACGTCATCATCTGGGAAAGTCGAAGGCAATGTATTGGAACGGAATACTTCTTCCTGTTTGAGTTTGGGATTATAACGATAAAGCACTTTGTCCCAGGATCCATACCATACATTCTTTTCGTCGTCGATAAACAAGGAACTGATCGCCGCATGCGGCAGGCCAGCATAAAGATTTTGGTACCGGGCGTCGGAAAAAAAGCCGAGAGTATGAATGTTTATTTTCATCAGTCCGCCTCCCTGGCGTCCTACCCACAGCGTGTCCCGATCATCAATACTAACGACAGAAACGTTGCCTCCCTTACTTTGTTTCACTGTTTCAAACTGGTTGCTGGCTTTGTTGAAGCGGATCACTCCTCTGCCATTGGTGGCCAGCCAGAGGTAACCCCTGCCATCGTCGACAAGGTCATTCACGATGTTGATGGGAATGGACGTGGAATCATCCGGGAGATGCCGGAATTGTCTGAACTGGCGGCTTGGAGAAAGCCGGTAATCATATTTGGTGAGTCCCCCATCAGAAGTAGAGATCCAAATGACTCCCGAATTGTCTTCCACCAGGTCTGTGATCAGGTTGCCGGATACTGAAGTGGTGTCGCCTGGGATATGCCTGAAGACGGTGAAATACCTGCCATCATATCTGTTAAGTCCATCGTCTGTTCCAATCCACATGAAACCCCTCTTATCCTGGAGCATGCAGTTCACCTTATTGTGTGAGAGTCCGTCCTGCGTGGTGATCTTCCTGAAGTAGAGATAGGGGGCTTGTCCTGAAGCAAACAGTTGAATCAACAAAAAGATAATGAAGAGGCTATTCCTGTATTGCATATAGGCAGGAGCACAGTGATCCCGCAAAATTACTCAATAGGTTCGGAATAGAGGAAATCATCCAGTACGATCAGGTCTTTAGATCCGCCATTGGAAATGTCTGCCTCTCCATCGATTAGGATGCCCTGGTGGTTGACGGTTATAGATGTTACCTTTTCATTTTTGAAATAAACGCCCAGAAATGAAAATGAAGAGCTTGAATCATGTGGTGGAGCGAAGAACTTTCCAAGGCTTTTACTACCATTGAAAAATTCAAGCGAGGTGGAATTGGGCTGGTCCACTCCCGATAATACCAGCCCGAATGCTTTTACTGCTGCATCGATATTTTTTCCAGGTACCTGGAATTTCATGTCCCAGGCCTTCGCCCTGACATTGGCGAACGTGTTGGCTCCACTGAATGCATTGAAGGATGAAGAGGCCTGGCTATTTACGGCTGCAAATGAATTGTTGCTTACCTGAAAACCGGCAACGCCCGAGCCCGAAGGATATACCAGCCCACGCTGCCGAATCGCAGGGGATTCCGGAGCCGTGGGGTTAAAAAAATCCAATGGAAGGTCCTTTTCAATCAATTCAGCCGGCACTCCATCCCAGTCGATCTCTCTTCTGCCACCGCTGGCGCCCGGCACCGTATTCAGGCTGCCGCCAATTGTCTGACGGAATTCATCCATTTCGGCGGTAATATTTCCGGAGGCCTGGAAAACGATCACATCATCGAATTCCACTTTGTCATTATCTTTCTTGCAGGATATAGCGGTAAATACCAATCCAAAAATTATTAACAGCAATTTCATATTCAATGGTATTGTTTGCAAAGATGAGTTTAACAAAAATTCAGGCCTATCCCCTAATATGGGGACAGGCCTGAAATAGAAAAGCCGGAAAAAAATCAGTTTAGTGGTAGTGGTTCATCGTAAAAGAAATCGTCATACACCACCAGGTCCCGGTCGCCGCCATCGCTAACGTCTTTATAGCCAGCGGCCAACGCCCCGCTTCCGGCAGTGATCCGCACTTTGGTAATCTTATCATTCGGAAATCTTGCGCCCAGGAAAGAGAATCCACCGTTATCATTTCTCGTAGGTGCATAAAATTGTGCAAGCAGCTTCGCTCCGTCATAATATTCAACGAAGGTTGATTTGTCTGAGTCCACATCAGAAAAGATTAGGCCAAAACCCTTGACAGATGCGTCTGTTTCGGTTCCGGGAACTTTGAATACGATTTCGGTAATATTGGAATTTGCCGAGATCACCGCCCTTTTTCTGCTGAAGGGAGAAAACTGTGCTTCATAAGAAGGATCGATTTCTGCAAAAGAGCTGCTGTCGATGCGAATGGGTGATCCAGTGGGGAGATAAACCAGACCACGCTTTCTTCCATTTGTTCCCGCAGGATCTGTGTTGTTGAAGAAGTCAAGTGGAAAGTCATTATTATTGGTGAGATTGGCTGGAACGCCATCCCAGTTAACTTCTCTCCTGCCCGATGTTTTAACGGGAGTGGTGTTGAGCGAATCCCCGAGCAATGTCCTGAACTGGTTCACTGTTCCGATAATGGACGCGCTGTCGCCCGACGATTTGAGAAAATCGACTTCAATACGTGGGTCTTCAGGAGAAGGATAACCATAATCATCATTTTTGTCGCAACTGGCAAAGAGTATAGCGACGAGGATCAGAATAATTGGCGTCTTTTTCATGATTGTAAGTTGTAAGGTTGTTTTGATTAATTGATTTATATAATGTTTTCTGTTGCTGAACAACAAATATGATACAGACTGGAACGCTGTTCCATCGCCAATAATGTGAAGTTGGTCACCGTTTCAGGGGATAAGGGAGAATCAGAAACAGACTTCGCCCGCTGAAGCCTTGGCGAAGGCGGGAAGAGAAAGAGAAAGAAGAAGAAACAGAAACAGAAACAGGAAGAGAAAGTGGGAGAATCAGAAACAGAAAGAGGGAGAAACAGAAACAGAAAGAGGGAGAAACAGAAACAGAAACAGAAAGAGGGAGAAACAGAAACAGAAACAGGAAGAGAAAGTGGGAGAATCAGAAACAGGCCTTTGCGTGAAATTAAACTTTGCGCCCTTGCGCTTTCTTGGCTTTGGGTGAAATTTAACCTTGCGTGGAGATTTTTCTACTTAATTAGTCGCAGCTTCAATAGCCCTGCCGGCGCCATGGTCATTTATAAAATCCAGGTAGTCGTTAACCTTAGCGGTAAATCCGTCAAGCAGGTTTAGATCCAGACCCCAGAGATCTGTATTCCCAAGGATAGTTGCAACGAGGGTATCTTTCGGTTGTGCCTTCCAGGTAGCACTAAAATATTCCGCCTGCTCGTCGGTAATCAGGTAGGTCGAACCATTAACCTCGCCGGTGAAGGTGCCATCACCTGACGATTCGGACCTCATAAACCGGATGAATGCCGCAAACCCCAGTGCGATGAGGGAGGGCGGGTATTTAAGAAGTTCATAATGCCTGACCAGTATTGGCACCACACGCATTTTAATTTTTGAACTGTATTGAAGGGTGATATTGATCCACGGATGATAAATATCAGGATTTCGAAACCGGTCGAGAACGTCGATCGCGAATTCATTTTTCACTTTCTCGTCGATCGGATAAGGAATTGCAGGAGCAATTTCGTTTACCATCAACCTCCTGATAAAGGATTCATACACCGGATGGTGCATCGCCGCATTCACCGTTGTAACTCCCCCAATTACTGCCAGTCCCGAGCAAAGGGTGTGCGTAGCGTTCAACAGGCGGAGTTTTAATTCCCTGTACAGGCCGATATCAGGAACAATCTTCACCCGGTCATCGGCTTCCGCAAATGAGAGCACTGTCTTCACCCTCTCATCCCCTTCGATCGCCCAGAGTCTGTATGATTCGGTGATGAGGGCGAGTTCATCAGCGTATGAGTCCGTTTGATCCTCATGATGAAACATAGTAGATTCCGGCTTGCCTGGCACGATACAATCCACAAGAGTGCTGGCGAATACGTTGTGGTCTCTCAGCCAGTTGTTGAATGAATCACTGAGCTTGTTGAAGGCGCTCAATTCTCCAAGAATTTCTTTCAGTTTCTTACCATTATCCGAAATCAATTCTGTGGGAAGGATCACCATACCCTTTGATGGATCGCCATTGAACGCGTTGAAGCGCTCAAACAGAATGGCGAGCAGTTTTGCAGGGAAGGAAGAAGGAGGCTGATCTGTGATCGATTCATTCACCAGGCGGATACCTACCTCAGTGGTATTGGAGATGATGATGCCCACGTCCTTTTGTCTCGCGCAGGCCAAAATTTCCGGCCAGTCCGACTTTGCAGTCAGCACCCTGCTGATGGCCGACGAAATAATATCTTCTCTGATCGATTTGCCCTTTTCAATTCCACGGACACAGATGGTATAAAGTCCATCCTGTCGGCTAAATGCTGAGTCATCTCCTGCTGTGGTTGACTTGACCACCACTACCCTGCCGCCGAACAGTCCCTGCATGTTCGCCTTGTTTATAAAATAGTCAGGAAGCCCGCGCAGCAAAACGCCCGCACCAAACTGGATTACCTTTTCCGGCAGGTCGAACGTTTGTGCAATGATTTTATCTTGAAGACTATTGATATATTTCTTCGATAGCGGTTCCATGCCTTATGAAATTTTCTGAATGTTTCCGGTAGTGGACGACAAATTTACCTGTTTTAGTGTGGGCACAAGTAGTTGAATGATCAGCCAGCCCAAAAGATAAACCAGTCCGGCCGCGACAAACAACGGCACATAACTCCCTGCACGCTGAAGAATAAATCCTGCTGTAGTGGCGCCGATCATGCCTCCAACTGCACCAAAGGTTGAACCAATACCCACTACAGAGCCGACGGCTTGCTGGGGAAACATGTCCGACGGAAATGTCAGAATATTCGCCGACCACGCCTGGTGAGCGGCGATAGCCAGTCCGATCAGGCCTACTGCAAGGGGAAGGCTCTGGGTCTGCGTAGCAAAATAAACCGGCATAACGAGAAAGGCGGCAATGATCATGGTGACCTTGCGGGCATTGGCTACGGTCCATCCCTTTTTTATCAGCATCGACGAAAACCATCCGCCTCCAACACTGCCAACATCGGACATGAGGTAGATGATGACCAGCGGTGGACCGATCTGTTCCAGTGTGAGGCCAAAGCGGGAATTGAAAAATTTAGGCAGGAAGAAAAAGAAAAAAGAAAATACGGGGTCGCTCAGAAATTTCCCAATGGCGAACGCCCAGGTCTGCCGGTATCTGAACAGTTTGAACCAGGAGTACTTCGAACTTACCGGCGCGGGGTCGCTCTGGATATAGTTCAATTCTTGTACGCTTAGTTTTTTATGAAGTTGCGGCAGACGGTAGGTCGTTAGCCAAAAGATCAGCCAGATAAAACCAAGCATGCCGGTGAGCACAAATGCCCAGCTCCATCCATAATGAATGGCAATATAAGGAACCATGATTGGGGCAATCAGGGCGCCAATGCTGCTGCCGGAAACGAAAATGCCCGTAGCGAAAGACCTTTCTTTGAGTGGAAACCATTCGCCGGTAGCCTTTACTGCCGCGGGAAAATTGCCGGCTTCACCAATTCCAAGACCAAAGCGGACAATGCCAAAGCTGAAGAAACTCCGGCAGAAAGCATGCGCAACTGCAAATATGCTCCAGAGAGAAATTGCCAGCGCATATCCAATCCTGTTACCCAGCCTGTCCATCAACTGTCCCATAAATAAAAAGCCGGTAGCATAGGCAACCTGGAAGATCGTCACGATCAGCCCATACTGCGTTTCCGTCCAGCCCAATTCCTTTTGCAAACCGGGAGCCAGGATACCCAACACCTGGCGGTCAATGTAATTGATGGAAGTAGCAAAAAACAAAAGTGCAGCGATCCTCCACCGGTAATTTCCTGTTCTGACTGATTTCGTGATTGACAGATGGGTCAAAAATGATTATTGAACGGATGAAAAAAGGATTAATGTTTCAGGCTTCTTTTGGGTACTCCCTGGAAACTGATCTTTACCGGAAGAATGTTTCCGGATTTATCGAAGTACATACGGTCCATGCAGGTCTGCCGATGGTTTCCATTGCTGTCGCCCAGTGGTCTGCGGTGATAGACGATGTACCAGTCATCTGTTCCGGGATACCTGATCACGGAATGGTGCCCCGCACCCCTTGCCACGGTGGAATCCTGCTGCAGGATCTTGCCGATTCTTTTAAACGGACCAGTTGGAGAGGACGAAATGGCATAGGCCACACTGTAATCGGGACCGGTCCAGCCTCCTTCTGACCACATAAAATAATACTTCCCATTCCTGAAGAACATAAATGATCCTTCAACATACCCCTCTGGTGTGACCTCCTTGAACAGTTTTCCATCAGCAAAGGGCTTTATCGACAGAAGGTCATCGCTTAGACGGGCGACGTTGCAATGTTTCCACCCACCGAAATACATGTAGTATTTGCCGGAAGGATCCCTGAATACAAACTGGTCGATTGGTTGTGCTCCATTATGGAATCGATCGATCAACGGCTTTCCCAGGACGTCCTTAAAGGGGCCGGCAGGGCTGTCGGATTCGGCCACACCGATCCCGCCCTGCTGGGTGTCGGACTGAATATCGTTGGCGCTGAAAAAAAGATAATATTTATTACCCTTTTTTATTATTGATGGCGCCCAAAGAGAGTAAGCTGCCCAGGATACGTTGCCGACGTCGAGTACGTGCGGATGTTTTTTCCAGTTGAGAAGATCGGGTGATGAATAGGCATCGAAAAAAGTCTGCTTCAGGTACTGCTGGTTAATGGTATTTTTTTGTAGCTGTTTTTGTTTCTCAGACAACACCACCACCGAATCCGGATCTCCTGTTTCTCCCGAATAAGTGGGATAGATCCAATATTCGTTGTCAAAGACGGTCCCTTCAGGATCGGCATACCAGCCGGGAAAAAGGGGGTTGCCGGAAAAAGATGAGGTGTCGCTGAGCATCTGCGAACGTACAGTAAGGCTGAGAACTACTCCGAGAAGGAACAGGAACAGAAGATTCTTAATCACGGGATTTTAATTCAGGGTTTTGAGGTATTCAATAGTTGCGGGAATCTGGGTAGATATCCTGGAGCTTTCGTCTTCGATAAAATAATATTTTACCCCGGACTTTTTTGCGGCCTTGATGATGGCGGGAATATTTAACTGCCCGGTACCCACTGCCACATCATTCTCCGTATTTGTACCTCCGCTAAGGTCACCTTTAACTCCTTTCCTGAGGTCTTTGACGTGCATCAGACGGAATCTTCCCGGGTATTTCAGGAGGAGTTTTTCGGGATCCTGCCCTCCAAAATATACCCACATGATGTCCATCTCAAATGATACGTATTCGGGGTTGGTTTTTGTGACCAACTCATCAAAAAGCGTCGCCTTGCCCAATGGTATGAATTCATACCCGTGGGTATGATAGCAGAACGTGATGCCACTATCCTTGAGAATCTTTCCGGCTCTGTTAAAATCCTCAATGGCTTTTGCTGCGATCTCCCTGTTGAAAACTTTATCGTGGGGTATCCAGGCAACCATTACATAGGTCGCTCCAACCAGCCTGGCCTCATGGGCAATCCCGGAAGGATCTTTCACCAGGTTTTCATATGATGTGCCAATCGACACACAGGAAATGCCTTTTTCGTCAAGCATTTTTTTGAATGCTTCAGGGGCCATCCCTTTTGGCGCTGCTTCACCTTCGATGATCGACACCCCGAGGGATTTGATCGTGTCTAGCACGGCGCCGATGCCGTTTTGCATGCTGTTCCGGTACGAGTAGGTCTGAATGCCAAGCAGGTTAGGCACCAGTGGTTGGTTTTGCTGTGCTGAAAGATCAGTTTGGCAGAGGAGCAGGAAGACGAGAGCAGGAATAAAAGATTTCATATGCATTTTTTTGTCGTTATTACTCCGGGCTAAAATAATTTAGCAGGATTCCTCAAGTTCGGGAAAACTATGAATACCCATGAGCATAATCTTTAGAACCAAAGTGAAGATGATTTGATTTGTCTTTGCCCGGCGCATCCTGCTGACGAAAGGCTTTGGTTTATTGGATACCGCGATTTCGAGGAAGACCATCGCGCGTTTGATCGATTTGATAAACCCGATTCGGAGAGGCAGCGCGATACCCTGTTTGAATTAATTACATGACCTCCTCTGAATGACGCTCAGGCAGGAGTATGATGAAAACCGCCCCTTTTTCCGGTTGGCCGCTTGCCCTGATTGTGCCTCCATGCTGGATGACGATCTTCTGGCAGAGCGCCAAACCGAGTCCCGTGCCTTCGAATTTGTCCTTTGAATGAAGTCGCGCAAAAGTCTGAAAGATTTTTTCCGACTGTTGGGATTCAAAACCAATTCCATTGTCTCTTATCACCAGCTGGATAAATGAAATATTGTCTTTAATAACTCGGGTGGCAGTTAGTTCAATTACCGGAGGAACACCTGTTCTTGAGAATTTAAGGGAGTTGATAATCAGGTTCGACAATAACTGATAGATCAGTATTTCTACACCATCTAATTGGGGAAGGTCGTGATACGTAATCGTCGCTTTCTTCTGAGCGATCAGCACGTCAAGATCATGTATGATATTGTTCATCACTGCTTCAAGGTTAACCTGTTCTACGGGATGCTCGGAGGCGTTGACTGTGGAGAAGGCCAGCACGCCGTTGATCATTGAGAAGATCCGGTCTGCAGAGGCATTCACTCTCTGCATAAACAACCTCGACTTTGCAGACAGTAGAGTGTCTTTGTCCGTCTCTATCATTCCCAGAAAAATCTTGATCTTCCTTACGGGTTCCTTCAGATCATGGCTCGCCACATGGGCAAACTGCTGAAGGTTTTCATTTGATTGTGCGAGTTCATCATTCAACTCAGCAAGTTCGGCATTGATGGTTTGCAACTCTTCGTTAGTCAACCTTAATACTTCGTTGATCTCATCCAGTTCCTCAGTTCGTTGGCGTACTTCTTCTTCGAGCTGCAGTCGCCGGTTGCGCTGGGCAGTGACATCAAGTGCGGTACCCAGCATTTTTAAAGGCCTCCCCCGGTCATCGAATGAAGTGCGCGCCTTCACATTGATGATCCTTTCGCGGCCTGTCTTCATATTCTGTATGCCATATTCAAGGTTCACGACTCCACCGCTCTCCGGGGTCATCGCATAATTTAAAGCGTCTCTGACCCGGTCACGGTCGTAAGACGAAAGTGCATCGATTCCCCGCTGCAATTCTCTGGAATTCTGGTCAATGCCCAGCCACGACTTCATCCTTTCAGAGTAATGGACATAACCAGTGGTCGCGTCAATTGACCAGGTAGCGAGATTTGCCATGGAAATGGCGCTTTCCAACATCTTTTGGGCCTCTTCTAATTCATCCCTCGATTTCGTGGCCTCAGTAACGTCCATGGAGATGTCCAGAATCGCATAGGTTTTCCCCTGTTCGTCCAGCAATGGAGTGAAAGTGACGTTGAAAAACCGCGTCACCGGCTGGCCATTTTGGACAATGGTGACCGGCGTGCTCTCCCTTTGAAACGTTTTTCCACTGGCAAAAACTTCATCGAGTATCCGAAGAAATCCCTGTGCTTCTAATTCGGGCATCACTTCGCGCAAAGATTTTCCAACAATATCAGGGCCCTTGCCAACAATGTCTATAAATATCGAGTTGGGCATTTCGATCACCAGTTCTTTGCCAACAAACAGGCCAATCCCTACTGGAGCCGAGGAGATGACCGACCGGAGAACGTCAGCATTATTTTCCGACTCTATTCTGGCCGACATGTGATCAGTAATGTCTTTCATTACCCCGCCGAAGCGATCTACACTGCCTTGCTCGCCGAAGAATGCCTGTCCACTGAAATCCAGCCAGCGCAATTTGCCTTTTGTATCCGAAACGCGCAGCTGAACGCCAAATTTTCCGCCATCAACATTATCGAGTGCACGCCCGAGAAAATAAGTGAAGGAGTTAAGATCGATGGGCTGGATCATTTCGCTCAACTGATCACTAGATATAAGGGAGGTATTTTGTAGACCGAGTAGCTGCTGGCAGCGGGCATCAAGAAACCATTTATTGGTGCCGGCATAAAATTCCCATATGCCGACGCCTGCTGCTCTGAGTGCAAAATGTGCAAGGTCTTTTGGGTCTTTCAATCGTGGATCATCTTCGGAAAGATGCCTTTCAATGGGCGGTCGCATGATATCAGATTTTCAACTCCATCCTAATTTAGCGAAACTCAGTCAGCAATCCACATTCAAAGCGAAGGAACTTTGATTGCCATCGCTGTTACAACCCTGAATTTCACCAGGAGAACGTTGAACAACCGGATTTTATTGAAAGTGGTACGTTAGAAACTCTTCAACCATGGCGACAAATAATTCCGGTACGCGGCTATTGGGATCGGGCGACATGATCTCACCCAGATAACTACCATGCGTGGCGGGTAGGATAGCGAGCCGGCTGTTTGATAACAGGCGATGCATTTCAACGGCGTGTTCGGGCCGGGTAAGATCCTTGTCGCCAATAACAACCAGGGTCGGGGCTTTTATTGAACTGAGCTCCTGCGTTGTCCAATCCTTGAATGTCTGCATTCGCTGCGCGTCTTTCGTAAACATATTCATCAGTGCGGCTGAATCATGGGTAATGTCCAGGAAGATATCTTTATAGGGTTGGGGCATGTCGCTGAATTTTGCATGCTTCATGCCCTCCCAGAAACCGGGATCGGTGCCATCCCTCTTGTAAAACACTGAGGCGAGGATCAGCCGACGAACTCTTTCGGGATGCCTCATGGCCATCTCCATGGCAGTCTGACCGCCGTTACTGAATCCCAGGATATCTGCGGCTTTGACTTTGAGTTGTTTCAATAATTCCGCCACGTCATCGGCATCCTGCTTGAAAGTTACAGGTGCCTCCCTGTCGGAGCTGTGACCGTGCGCCTGGAGCTCAACGGCAATCACCTGGTGGTTTTTAGCAAGCACGGGCAGTATTTTTCCAAAGGTGGTGGTGATGGTTGAGCCGCCGCCGTGTAAGAGTACCAGTGGTGTGCCGGAGCCATGGATCTCATAATACATTTTGATCCCATTGACGCTGGCATACCTACCGGCTGTCTGTGCTTCAGAATGTTTTGCTGTTATCATCGTTAGAAGAATGAATATTAATAATTGTGTCGTGCGCATATGTTTGGTCGTTAATATCGATTCAGAAACATCAAGACGTTATACGGCAGATTATTTTTTCATTTCTGCGAGGTAGAGCTCGATCTTGTCGGCATTCTGCCTAAGCCCTATGTCCGCCTTATGAGCCTTTACCACTTCAATGAATTTTTCTTTTGATTCAAAGAGCATGTGCCAGGTCAGCAGGGTTTTTTCTCCCTGGTCTTCAAAGAGAATGGTAGCGAGGATCCAGGGCTCTGAAATGTGTTCATATACAATTTTCTTCAGGGGTATAACTTCTTTGAATATACTTTCGTTGATGTAGTCCGTTCCATCGGGGCCATGCAAGGTCAGGTCCCAGTGACCTCCTGGTCTCAGGTCCATCGTATGGATGGTAGCGGTAAAATCTTTGGGACCCCACCAGCTGCCGATGTGTTCGGGCTTGGTCCAGATTTCCCATACAAGCGCTACCGGAGCGTTAAGTGTTCTTGACAGGAAGAGTTCGCGGTCTTTTGTGTTACCTGTGTTTGTCATTTCTATTTTTTTTAATTTTCTCGAGATATGCTTCCATGGCGTTGAGTTTGTGTTCCCAATGCTGGCGATATCGGTCCACCCATACAGAAACCTCTCCGAGCCTGTCCAGCTTCGCTTCACAGAATCTGTCCCGGCCTTGTTGTTTGATCAGCAGTAGGCCGCAGTCTGTCAATATTTTCACGTGCAGGGAAATAGCCTGTCGGCTGATCTTGAATTGGTCGGCGATCGAGTTGATGTTCTGCGGTTTTGAGGCAATCATGTTAATGATCGCCCTGCGGGTGGGATCGGCAATGGCCTGGTACACGTCTCTTCTGGCTTTCATATTATGCAAGTAAGTGCTTGCAAATATATAGGCAAGCATTTACTTGCGCAAGTTTCGGGAGAATTTCTTTCGGGGGTATTCAGGTAATGCAAGCGGAGTTGATTGACTGTGGCTGGATTTGAACCGGAGAAGCATTAAGTAAATTAATATTTTTGCTTTCTAATTTTTGATTTTCATGAGTTATCAGGAATTTCAACCACACCCAGCTCTCCGGCCATCTATCGAGAGCAGCAAATTGTTCCCTAATGCTTTTTCAATGCAATTGATACAAAGGCAAAGGGTCTTGAAGACGTAATAAACTATCACACCAGCTTCGCCAAAGAAAATACACTAAAATTTACACGGGCTGTCACATTTATTAAAAATGAAGTGAAAAAGGGAGCCGATGGAAAGCCTGTAATTAAGGCCTCAGAAATCCTGACTCACTGCACTTCCGAGATGCCCGACGAATAAGCGATTCAACAAGTCCCCGGTTTCAAAATTAATTTGAGGGGAGAGTCTGCGGGCAGCGCCAATCATCCCGGGCGACAGCTCTATACCGATGATGTCTTTCAGGCCATTGTCGTACAAAAATCTTGTTGTTTGCCCCGGTCCACAGCCAAAGTCGGCACACAGGCCTTTGTCTTTATTGACAGATGCAAATTCCTTCAACAACAGCCGGTCGAGATTTTTGTTGGCGAGTTCGTCCCAGCGCTCAGCCGCATAGTCGTCGGCTACAGTGTTGTAACAGCTTAATACTTTCTCCTGTGAATTCATTTTAGTCGCGGTTTTCCAATACCAACCGGATGTTGACTTTTCCTGCTCTTACATCTTCTATCACTTCATTCATTTTGGAAAATGGCATAACTTCCACCTCGCTCTCGATATTATGTTTTGCTGAGAAATCAAGCATATCTGTCATATTCTTCCGGCTACCAACATAATTTCCATAAATACTTCTTTGTGCATAATCATATAGCAACCCTAGGGTAACAGTTTGTTTTTTTAAAGGCGTAACGACAACACAAAACTTTCCCTGAGGTGTGAGCATTTTCAAAAAGGCATCCATGTCGTACTCAACATTTAGTGTCGAAATAATGAAATCAAATTTGCTATTTAGGGCCGATGAAGTTTCAGCGTTTGAGCTAAGTATAAATCCAGCTCCCAACTGATTGATCATCACTTTTTTTTCAGGAGAATGAGAAAATGCATACACCTTGTGTCCCATTTTGTTTAAAAACTGGATGGCGAGGTGACCCACGCCACCGGCTCCCAGGACGCCAACGACGGAATTAGTTGGTAGTTGTGCTCTCACGATTCCTGAATACACGGTAAGACCTGAGGATAAACACATCAAATCTTCGTCAACTTCTCCACTTCTCTTATCTCTCCATCCTTTACCATAACAGTCAAAAACATTTTGCCGTCTTCCATTTTAATGTAATAGGCGGTAGAAGTCTGTCGCCGCATCTCTGTTACCAGGACAATTGAGAGATCGTAGTAACTTGATTTAACCAGATGCCTGATATCTCCTGGCAATCTTAGTTCGTCATAATAGAGGATCGTATATAGCCAATAACCTTTTTTATTGTAAGTTGACCGCATTTTAATGGAATTCTCACTAAAAAATACAGAAATAGCTTCGTCGTTTATTGTCCAGATGACATCTTCTGCATGGGCAAACGCCTTCCGAAAATGTCGCATTGCCGTTACATGAATATCGTTTAATCGCCCCTGCAATTTGCCTTTAAGGGTGAATGGCGATTCGGGGACGTCCTGATGTACCATGGCATTGATGCCCACGCCCTGGCTATAACCAGCACCAATTGTAATCAATATGGCGAGAAGGGTTGAGGCTATTTTTTTCATTACATTTAATTTTGTAAGATTCAAAACTAAATGCATAAAACGCGTTACGGGTCCGCCATTGAGTAGCTGACGGGTTCTAGCGGGTAATTAGCAGATTCAAGTGAACCATTTGATCAATGCGTCTTTCCGGCTCCGGGAGATAGTCACGTCCGCACCGTCGCTCATTACGAGATATCCACCGTCACTTCGTATATATTTAGTCACCTCATTCATATTTACCAGGAACGAATGATGGACCCGAAGAAAAAAGGGGAAATTTTCCAACAAATCTTCTACCTCTTTCAACGACCTGCAGGCGACAATTCTTACATTGTCCTTTAGAAACAGGCGGGTGTAGTTATCGTCTGCTTCACAACGGATAATATTGTCGGTGCGAATCAGTTCATATCCTTCAGCAGTTGGCACAGCGATTTTTTCAAAACCATGACCTCTGTTATTCATCTGTTTGAGGAGTATATCAAACTGTTCAGATGATGGGAGTGGTCTGCCCACCTTCACTTTCTCAATCGCCGCAATAAGCTCGTTAGGCTCAACGGGTTTCAGCAGGTAATCCAACGCGCTATATTTAAAAGCCTTTATCGCGTACTGATCATACCCGGTGGTAAAGATCACCGCGAATGGTATAGATTGAAATTGTTCAAGCATTTCAAATCCATTCATCACCGGCATTTCAATATCCAAAAAAATAAGTGAGGGATGATGCAGGCGTATGGCTTCAAGACCGTTTTTGGCAGAACGGCATTTTTCAATCATTTGCACCTCCGGGCAATACCTTTCCAATGAATGGGAAAGTGTTTTTAGACAGTGGCCTTCATCGTCAATAAGAATGGTTCTAATCATATTGCAGTGGAATTTGCAGTTCTACCTGTGTTCCGCCAGCGCCTCCATCAGGCAACACGAGATCAGTAATGCTGATGTTGAGTTCTTCATGGTTTTTTGAAAGAATGGCAATCCGGTCGGCCGTGATCTGCATGCCCATTGATCTATATGTGACCACAGATTTACTCTTCATTTCACTTGCCTTTTTCCGGCCAATTCCATCATCGGTGATCTTACAATAAAGGGTATCGTCACGCTGGGCCAGATCAATATCCAGACGTCCCTTTTCCTCTTTGTGCATTAGTCCATGCCAGATAGCATTTTCCGCATAGGGCTGAATGATAAGTGGCGGAACTTTTAGTTGGGAAATATCCAGACCGGTTGCTATATTGATATTAAAATCAAAATAATAGTCAAATCGCACGCGCTCCAGTTCAAGGTATAGCTTCAGTGCCTCGAGTTCACTCTCCAACGGGATCGAAGCAGATTGTGAATGGTGAAGGATCAATCTGACCAGTCTTGAAAATTTTGTCAGATATTCAGATGCCTGGTCTTTATCATTATCAAGAATAAAACTTTTGATAGAATTAAGACTGTTAGAAATGAAATGTGGGTTCATCTGGGCACGAAGGGCCTGCATTTGCAGTTGTGCAGTTTCCTGTTTCAAACTCAAGAGTACTTTTTCCTTTTCGGCCCTTTCTATCTGCAGGCTGAATTTTTGTTTTAACCGCCATCGCATCACACTAAAAACGAAAGCCATGCCAGCCAACAACACGCTGATCCGGAACCACCACGTATTCCAAAAGGCTTGCCTAATCATTATTTTCACACTTTTGTCCGCCGTCAAACCTAAACTATTCATGCCTTTCACCTTAAAAGTATATTCACCAGGGGGCACGTTAAAATAAATAGCGCGGTGATCGGAGCCGGCATGGTTCCAATCCCGATCGTAGTTTTCAAGCATAAACATGTGCTTGTTGTCCTGGGGGTTGGTGAAATCAATCACTGCAAATTCAAATGAAAAGCTGTGCTGGTCATGCTCAAGAACAATCTGGTGTTTTGCTGATGCGCGAACTTGAAGAGGGCTTTTATTTTCTGCTAATCGGATATCGGATATAATTATTTCAGGTGGTGTGCTGGCCCGCCAAAGTTGTTCGGGCCGGAAACTGTAATACCCAGAAAGATCGGTGAAATAAAGTGTTCCGTCTTTTGCTTTATAGTTCCATTTATTCATGAAACTACTTAATCCAAACTCAGCACCATAGTTGTATACTTCGTTTCTTTTGGGATTTATTCTGATCAGTGCGTTATTGGTTACAGCCCAGATATTCTGTTGATCGTCTTCGGTAATTGCAATGATATTCATGAAGTCCGTCGATGAAAACTGATCGACAAACTGGACAAAACGATCATCTTTTCTATTGTAATAGAATAATCCTTCAAAACCACCGACCCATAGAACGCCTTGTTTATCCTCAAAAATCGACTCAATTGAAGATCCTTTCAGATAGGTGATGGACTTATCGGTTTCGGGATCCACCAGTTGCAAACCTCCGCCACCCATGCAACCCGCCCATATCTTGCCTTCGTTGTCCTCTTCAACACTCGAAATGGTATTCTGATTCCACTCCTCAGTGTTTTCAGGGTAAAAATGAAATTGTTTTATTTTACCCGTTGCGGGGTGTAAACGATTAAGGCCGTACAGAGTGCCCACCCAAATATTTTTTTTGCTGTCCTCAGCTAAGGAAATGACGGTGCCACTGCTCAAACTGTTTTCTTTCCCTGGAATATGAGGATAATGAATGAATTGTTTGTTCACCCGGTCGAACATTTCCAAACCTCCGCCCCCGGTTCCCACCCAAAGTCTCCCATCTGTATCCACTTTTATTCCACGAATACGGTTGTCAGAAAGAGAAGCAGGGTTATGTTCATCATGTTTGAATTGTTCAATGATCTTATGATGGACATCATAGTGAATCAGTCCACCGTGTTCCTTCCCTATCCACATTGTGCCATTATCATCTTCATAAAACCCATTCACATTTTGCTGGCTGGGATAATATGGTATTTCTTTTTTTACCGGATCGATACGATAAAGATGCCCCGTGTTGCTACTGATCCAAAGCATCCCATCGCGAGAAGTAAAGGCTGCACGTGCATTTCTGTCGTTAAATTTTCCAGGCAAATTTTTCATTGATGCATAGCGCATGAACTTTTTCGTGCCTGTATTATAATACCACAAGCCCCCAGCCAGGAAACCTATCCATAATCCTCCGCCCGCATCTTCATGAATAAAAGAAATTTCAGTTTCAAATGCAGGCACGCCTTTACGCCACAAGAGGCCATCGGAATCACAAGGGTAGTCAGCGCATCGAATAAATGTGCCTTTTTTCCTATCCATTTTGTTGAAGACCCTGCCAGATGTACTAATCCAAAAGGTTCCATTCCGTGTTTCGCAGAGAGCTTCGACCTCGCTGCCAGCGATACTGAGGGAGTCATTTGGGTTGTGTAGAAACCTTTTGAATGTTTTTGTCTGCCTGTCAAATCTGTTCAGGCCGCCAGGCATATTTATTTTCCCTTCACTTTTTTTTGTCCCGATCCAGAGAATCTGATATTTATCTTCAATTAGTGTGGTGATAAGGTTGCTGCTGATGCTCGCATCATTTTCTTGTTGGTGACGATAATGAGTAAACTGATTAGTTTTTGAGTAATAACTATCCAGACCATTTTGCGTGCCCAGCCACACCGTTCCTTCGTGATCAGTAAGCATGGTAAGGATGCTGTCGCTGCCTATACTTGTCGGATCGTTGGAGTCATATCGGAAATGCGTGAATTGTTCGGTGAAGGGATCGAACCGTTCCACTCCGTTATTCACAGTTCCTGTCCAGATGAAACCAGCTGAATCGATCGTAATGGCCGCCAACAAGTTGCTTCCGGGAGAGCTGGAATCCAAAGGATTAAATTTGTGTTGGCTCATTTTATAACCATCATAGCGGAAAAGGCCATTCATGGTTGCAAACCACATATATCCTTGCCGGTCCTGAACTATGCCAGTGATCGTTGTAAAAGTTTTGTCTTCGCCGGCAGTTACGTGATGGAAAATAAAATCAGGGATAGTATCTGCTCTGGCATTTTGAAAGAGTGTGATGAGAATGACAGATATATAACACCGGAGCGTCATATTCTAAATATAATCTATAAAGGTAACAATAGAAGACAAATGGGTGGATAATCGGCCGCGCAGGGTAATCGGTCGGTTTGAACGGGCATTTGTCATATGTTGGGTGGAGTGTATTAACGCAAATATTTTTCAAGTGATGCTGCAAGTCATGCAAAAAGCTATCCTTACCCATTTGTTATCGTAGGAACATTTCACCCAACATTTCCAAAACCGGAGAAAGTCGAACCTCAACTAAAGCTGTTTTAAAGACTAAATTCATGCACTGTCGATGACGGGGTTATAATTCAAGGTTAGTTAATCTGCTGCAAAATGAAAAAACCAGGAAGCTCAGCCAAAAAATGAAACGGCTGGCCGCTAGTTGACAGCATGATTATTTGGAAGCACTTCTATTCAATTAAAAATTAGATGCGGTGATGCGATTTCCGTATTTCCGTTGGTTAAACGGAGCATTTATCTTTTATAGAGAAAAATAAAAAGCCGGGAATTAACCCGCTTAACAGATAACAAAGGAACTGACTTTGCCGTGTGTAATGACGGTGGACACTTGAAGGCAAATCGGTTATCGACAACAATATACTCAGCTAAGCCACCGTAACAATGCACACCAATTGCTTTTTGCTGAGCACAAAATTGTTCATTGCCCTCTTTACAATACTCACACTCGAAGCAAGCCTCTTGCTGATAACCAACACCAACACGATCGCCGACGCTTAATGTAGTTACACAGGAACTAGTTTTTCAACAATTCCCACGATCTCATGTCCCGGGGCGAGTGGGGATTTTGTATCCCCCCAATCATTACTGATGAATTGGATGTCCCCTCTTGCAATAGAACAATAATGAATGTTTACTAGCACCTCGTTTTTACCGACATTTTTTTCATAGTAGAATGGCTCCGCCATTCCACCTTCCTGTTTTATTCCGAATGCTTTGATTCTCATAATTACCCGGTAAATTTATAGCGCTTTCATGTCCTTTGCCACTTAAGATTGTTTTCAAGTTGGTGTCCGCCGCGCTCAAACTCGCCATTGGAAGCTTTTGCCTATAGGCGGCAAGATTGCCTGCGGCGATCTTGAAATGGGGTGGGTCAATTAAATAAAGCTTCGCCCGCAGTTCCTGCGGTCGTGGCTCTTGTGTTTTTCCGCTTTTGCAAACAATGGCGGGCGAAGTCAGTCGGGAATATCGACAGGCTTACATAAAAAAGCCCGCCGTCGCTAAAAGCTAAGGCGGGCGAAGTCGGGGCGGCAAGATTCGAACTTGCGACCTCCTGGTCCCAAACCAGGCGCGATAACCGGGCTACGCTACGCCCCGTATCCTCTCGCGGGAACAATCCCGAAATCGAGGGTGCAAAAATAAGGTTTACCGGCTACGCAGCAAAAAGGATTTCGATTACTTTACCCCATTCAGCTTCCTGATCAGCTGTACTTCGTCGTCCCTGTAGGGTTTGCCATCCTTCCTGAAAATGTCATGGAACCACTCATCAGGCTGGGTCCCATCAGGAATGGGATGATTCCATTGGTAAATAGTGTTGGTCTTGCCCTCCACAAAACCCCAGTTGATGGCCCCCACGTTCTCGGCCTTTAGAATTGGCAGAATATTCGAAAACCGGCTATTCCGGGTCCGCGCCATGTACTCCGTGCAGATCAGCGGCCTTCCCCCTGCTTTCAGCAAGTCAATGGTACGTTGATGCCACTCCGGCTCTTCATAGTCATGATATGTGATGATGTCGGAATGCGTAAACTGGTAGGCATTCAACGTATCGAGGTCCCATTTCCACAGACCTACGCTGATGGGCTGCACCGGATTCACCGCCCTCGCCCATTTGAAAATGTTCACCAACAAAGAAAGACTGGAATCACGCTTGCCACCGTTGCCGGGTTCATTGTACAGGTCCCAAAGAAGGATACGCTCGTCATTCTTAAATCGGGTCATTACGTCTGTTACGTATTTCTCCAGCGCAGGGAAATTCGTGCTGTCAGCGGACGCAGGCTGTCCCGGATCCTGCATCCACCCGGAATTGTGAATTCCCAGTTTTGGCTCGGGCTGTTTTCCTGGTTTCGGTACCTTATTCCACACATCATCAAAAAAAACGAACATCGTCTGTATGTGATGTTTGTCCGCAATCCTCAGGTAAGAATCCACCCTCGACTTAAACCCCTCGGGATCGGCAGTCCAGGCAACACTGTGCAGAAAGACCCTCATGGTGTTGAACCCAATACCTTCCGCCCATCCGAGCTCTTTGTCAATCGTAGCGGAATCATAGGTATCCGCCTGCCACATTTCAAGCTGGTTGATGGCAGTCGCAGGAATGTAGTCCGCGCCGGTGATCCACTTGTGCTTTGCATACCATTCATTGGCTTTCTCGATCGACCATTGCTGACCCGCGACAGCTATCTCTTTATTCTTACCTGTCTTTTTCTTCTGCGCCTGCAGGTCCGTTTGAAAGAAGAGCATAATGGCAATCGCATAGTGGAAGATCTTTTTTTGCATGTCGCAGAATGATTTAAGATGTGAAAGGGGCAAAAGATAAGCAATAAATAAAAACCTGCCATTTCCAGGATCATCATTGCCCCTCTCCTTTGCCGGGAAAAGAAAAACTTTTATTAATCCTTACCTTAGAGCCGCTAACAAAATGTTGGAATTTATAACACATCGTGATATATGCACAGAAAGACTTTTCTACAGCACTCGTCATTATTCGCAGCTGCGGTGGCCTTCCGACCAGGTACGGTACTGGGGGCTGACCCGGAATTCCCGGTAGTACGCGTGCCGGTGGAAAAAAGAAAATTCGTCAGCAAGGCCGTCGACAATGCCATTGCAGAATTTCAACAAGCCACGAAAAACAAAGAGCTCGCCTGGTTATTCGGCAACACCTTTCCAAACACTCTTGACACCACGGTTGAATTCGAAATGATCAATGGCAAACCTGACACCTATGTCATCACAGGCGACATAGACGCCATGTGGCAGCGCGACAGTTCAGCGCAAGTTTGGCCTTATTTGACCCTGATCAAAGAGGACCCGAAACTGCAGCAACTGATAGCAGGGCTTATTAACAGGCAGGCCGCCAACATCATAAAAGATCCGTATGCGAATGCGTTTTACAAGGACCCCGGCAAAGTTGGTGAATGGAAAGACGATGTCACCGACATGCAACCCGGTATCCATGAAAGAAAATGGGAGATAGACTCCCTCTGCTATCCCATCAGGCTTGCCTATAATTACTGGAAGATATCCGGAGACAACAGTCCATTCGATGATCACTGGAAACAGGCGGCACAACTCATTATTAAAACCTTCAGGGAACAACAACGAAAGAATGGCCAGGGACCATATAAGTTTGAAAGAAAGACAGCCTGGGCCACAGACGGCGTTCCGCTGGGTGGCTATGGATACCCCGCAAAACCAGTGGGACTCATCCATTCAATGTTCCGCCCCAGCGACGATGCTACGATTTTTCCATTTCTTATTCCTTCCAATTTATTTGCCCAAACCTCACTCGAACAACTGGCTGAACTGGTCAACGTCATATACAAAGACAAGGCTATGGTGGACGACGCCAAAGCCCTTGCTACCGAACTGAAAGATGCGATTTATAAATACGGGATCGTAAATCATCCCGAGTTCGGAAAGATCTATGCCTATGAGGTGAATGGGTTTGGCAGCTTCAACATCATGGATGATGCCAATATACCCAGCCTGCTTGGGCTTCCCTACCTCGGCGCCGTCAGCAATAAAAACCCCGTGTACGTCAACACGCGGCGGGTACTGCTGAGTGAAAACAATCCCTTTTTCTTCAAGGGCAAGGCTGCAGAAGGAATTGGTGGTCCACATATCGGCATAGACATGATCTGGCCACTCAGCATCATTATGCGCGGACTCACCAGCTCCGACGATGGAGAAATTCGTAACTGCATTCAAACACTACAACGTACGCATGGAAACACCGGTTTCATGCACGAATCTTTTCATAAGGATGACCCGGCGAAATTCACGAGGAAATGGTTTGCATGGGCTAATACCATCTTTGGCGAATTCATTTACACCACCTGGAAAAAAAGACCCGCGCTGGTTGTCTGATACAAGCATGGCAGCCCTGGCCCCGAAATTGAATAAACTCTGCCATGGAATTGACAACAGGTTTACGTTCTGCCGGAGTGCTGATGCACATCAGTTCTCTCCCATCCTCATTTGGTATTGGCGACCTTGGGCCGGACGCATATGCATTTGCCGACTTCCTTCATAGAAGCAGCCAAACGTACTGGCAGGTCCTCCCGGTGAATCCTACAACCGAGGCCGCTGGCCATTCTCCATATAGCGCATATTCGGGCATGGCTGGAAACCCGCTGCTTATCAGCCCTGAACTGCTCCACCAGCAAAGCCTCGTCACGGATTCGGAATTGAACGAAATTAAAATAACAAATTCCGCGAAGGTCAACTTTCAAGCGGTATGGAAGAACAAAACCCTGCTGCTGAAAAATGCCTACGACCGCTTCATGAAGGATCCCGCTTCAGACTTCACCGCCTTCGGACTCTACTCATCAAAGCAAGCCTACTGGCTTGATGATTTTGCCACCTACATGGTAATCAGAGAAGAACAAAAAAACAAACCCTGGTACGAATGGCCACAACAGTTGAAGAAGAGAGATCCGTCGACACTCGAAAGATTTACAGCCGACCATGCCGAACGCATTGATCGCGTGCGCTGGGAGCAAATGATCTTCGAACAACAATGGCTGGCATTAAAAGCTTATTGTCACAGTTTACACATAACGATCTTTGGTGACATGCCTTTGTATGTCGGACACGACTCCGCCGATATTTGGGGCGACCCTCATCTTTTCAGCCTGGATGATGAAGGCCATCCCATTGGCGTTGCGGGAGTCCCTCCCGATGCCTTTAGCGCCACGGGCCAGCGCTGGGGAATGCCGGTATATAACTGGGAAGAACACACTAAATCGGGATTCAGTTGGTGGATCAGGCGCCTGAAGAAGAATTTAGAGTATTTTGATTTGTTAAGGATCGACCACTTCAGGGCACTGGCCGCGTATTATGACATCCCCGCAGCGGAAGAAACCGCTATTCACGGGCAGTGGAAACCCGCGCCTGGCAAGGCACTCTTTGAGGCCGTGCGCGAGGCACTGTGTAACTTACCCTTTGTAGCAGAGGATCTCGGAAAGATAGACCAGCAGGTGCTTGATCTCCGCGATGCATTCGGACTTCCGGGAATGAACGTGCTTCAGTTTGCGTTTGGAGAAAACATGCCGCGAAGTAATTATATTCCACATCATCACCATACGAATTCACTCACCTATACGGGAACTCACGACAATCCCACCACCAGGGGATGGTATGCCACTCTCAACCACCGTGTAAAACGACATCTTCATCTCTATACCGGTAGGAGGATCACCGCGAAAAATGTGGACGAAGTGCTGATGAGGATGGCCTATTCCAGTGTTTCAAAAATTGCCATCCTGCCCCTTCAGGACATACTTCATCTTGACGATGACTCAAGGATGAATGATCCTTCCGGCAAACAGGAAAGCTGGACGTGGCGGGTGGATGGTCGCCTGCTGGACGAATCGATAGAAAAAATGCTCGAGCAATGGTGCACGATATATGATCGTAAACCCCGGACGGTAAAAGAGAGAGAGAAAGAGTAAGAGGAAGTAATACTGCGTAAATATTCAGCGTGGTGATTTTGCATCAATCTGCCTGAAATTATTTCAGGCTCCCCGCTTAGATATTAAACTGGTTCCACTGCCGCATTTACTTCCGGCAAAACCGGCGGAGTGCCTTTTACTGAATTTCTCCTTCGAATGAGCTGGCTTACGCGATACATCAGGGCGATACAAATAAGTGAGATAACGACGATCACATACCCGACGGTGTCATAATGCCTTAGCGGGCTCGATGGCGTTTGCTGGGTGACGATGATCCCTGCCACGGCGGCCGCTACACCTCCGGCTATTTGTTGCAGGGAGGCATTAATACTCATGAAAGCGCCCCTGTCTTTCATTTCCGGCACCGCGCTGGTCAATGCGCTGGAAGGAATCATCCTGCTCATGATACCCATCATCATAACGATGTTAAAGATGATGACAATCCAGAATGGCGTCGCGCCGAGGTGCGTGTAGAGAACGACCACTACAAGCAACCACAGCGACGCGAACGCAAACAGCCTGAACTTATCGATCCTGTCACTTAGTCTGCCTACAAGAGGCATGATCATCAGCGAACTCAATCCGGAGATCATAAAAAGCAGCGGCAGCTGGTCGGCAGTTATCTTAAGGTTGTTCACGGCGAAAGCGGTACCGAAGGGCATCATCATGAAGCCACCTATCGACAGCAGAGCCGTTGCCGTGAATCCAATACGGTAGTCCTTTTGAGCGACGGTGTGCCAGAGATGCGCGAAGGCAGATCTCTCGTGCTGAACCGAAAGGTGAAGATTGACCGGCTTCAATTTAAACAACAGCAGGAGAGCAATGATGACGGCCAATGCGGCCACAAGCAGGAAAGGAGCTTCCCATCCAAGTTTGTTGGCGAGATACAGCCCGATGGGTACGCCCAGTACCTGGCTGGCACCAAAGCCCATCTGTATAAATCCCATTACGCGCCCTCTTTGCTCCAGTGAAAAAAGATCGGTGATGATGGCCATTGAGATCGAGGCGATCACGCCACCGAATAAACCGGTGATGATACGCGCCGCAAGCAGTTGATAATAAGAATGCGCAAGTCCACAAAAAGCAGTTCCTATGATAAAGCCGGTGAAGAAAAACAGGAGTAGGTTCTTACGATCGTACCGGTCGGCAAAACCCGCAGTGAGCAGACCCGAAATTCCCGCGCTGAATGCATAGGCAGACACGGCGGCCCCAAAAGCCGAGGGTTTGAGCGATAATGATTTTATAAGTATGTCTCCCAGCGGGGACATCACCATGAAGTCAAGGATGACAGTAAACTGCGTGATCGCCAGCAGAAAGATCACCAACTTCTGGTAGGAGGTAAATGGAATGACGGCTTTGCTTTGTTTCATAGTAAAAGTTCTTATCGGTTCCGGAATTGCCGGCTGATCGATCTCTGCTTACCATCAACGACTGATTGCTAATCGCGAACTTCAGCATCCAAAATGTAAAAATAAGTGAATGATCGCTTATTTATAAATTATTATCGCTTTTTTTTGCATTTTTATAAGGCACTCGAAATGATGTGATTGAGTCATTATGTTGCGGTGGGAGTGATCGGTAAGGCTATTTTCTGAGGTAGTGGCTATCAGAAAATAGCTTGGCCTTGAAAGGCGGCAATAAAATCCCGGAGATTATTGTAGTATGTCCTGCCATTGCTTGTTACGTTTGAGCATGGTATTGGCAAAGGGGCATTGTGGAAAAACCCTGATCTGTTCTTTCCTGACGAATTCCACCAGTTTGGCGAGCAATTGTTTGCCTACCCCCTGCCCCTCTAATGAAGGGTCAACTTCGGTATGCAGAATGGTCATTTTCTTATCGTCAGTCATCTCATACACCATTTCGGCGAGCACTTTGTCATCTTCTTCAATGTAAAACATGCCATTGCTTCCTACTTCCTTTTGTTTTATTTCCATCTTAACATATTGAAATTCGAATTTAATCAGAAATTTCTGCGAATACTATGTAACTATGATAAAGTTCAAATAGTTATTGCCAGCGAAGTATGCTGTGCAGACAAAGAAAAACAAGCGCTCGGTGGACATTTTACGATCGTGCCCGGAAATAAATTTGTGAGAAATAAACTATTAATCGTATTATTGCAATATATAAATTGATATGGGCTTAACTAAGACGGAAATATTCTCGCAGAAACAAAACAGGCTGGCCGGCATGATGAAGGCCCTCGCCCATCCGGCCCGGATAGCCATACTTCAGCACCTGGTACGGGCGAACACCTGCATATGCGGAGACCTGGTTGAGGAACTGGGGCTGGCGCAACCCACCATATCCCAGCATCTGAAGGAACTGAAAACTGCAGGTTTGATCCAGGGAACGATTGAGGGTACCAGCGTCTGCTATTGCATCGAACCGAAATCATGGGCCAACTTCCAGAAAGAATTCAGCGCCTTTCTCGGCTCTTATAAAGGAGGAAACAATTGCTGTTGATTTTTTATGACAATTTAATCGTTATATCGCAATATGCAAATGGGCCAATTAAAAATTCACCGCGTGCTGTTTGTCTGCATTCACAATTCAGCAAGGAGCCAGATGGCGGAAGCCTTTCTCAACAAGTACGGACAGGGCGCCTTTGAAGCAGAGAGCGCAGGGATAGAGCCTGGACAACTCAACGCAAATGTGGTAACCGTTATGACCGAAATGGGCTTTGATCTGCATGGCAAACCGACGCAGTCTGTGTTCAGCCTGGTAAATAAGGGTCGTCAATATGATGCGGTAATCACCGTATGCGACCGGGAAGCGGCGGAGCAGTGCCCTGTGTTTCCCGGACTTGTCAGGCGCATTGCCTGGTCATTTGAAGATCCTTCTTCGTTCAGCGGAGAAAGGGATGAGATTTTAGCGCGAACCCGGCTCGTCAGGGACAGTATTGAACAGACCGTCAGTGAATTCGTCAAAGAGGCAGGACAGCCTGATTTCTGGAAACCGATAAATCAAATATAAAATTGCAATCATGAATAAGTCATCCGAACAAATCAAGGACATGGTCAGGGAAAAATATGGAGAAGTAGCCCTGCAGGATAAGCATACAAATGAAACCTCCTGCTGTGGTTCAGCTTGCTGTGACAGCTCGGTCTATAATATCATGAGTGAAGACTACTCGAAACTTGAGGGTTATAACCCGGATGCGGACCTCGGTCTGGGATGCGGTCTGCCCACGCAGTTTGCCAGAATAAAGAAAGGGGATACTGTAATCGACCTTGGCTCAGGAGCAGGCAATGATTGTTTCATCGCCAGGGCCGAGACCGGCGAAGAGGGCAGGGTGATCGGCATCGACTTCACCCCAGCAATGATCGCAAGAGCAAAGGAGAATGCTGCAGTACGGGGTTTCCGGAATGTTGAATTTCTCCCGGGCGACATTGAGCACTTGCCCGTGCCCGATAATACTGCTGATGTGATCGTGAGTAATTGTGTCCTAAACCTGGTGCCGAATAAGTCGGCCGTTTTCGCCGAAATTTTTCGCGCGCTCAAACCTGGCGGTCATTTCAGTATCTCCGACATCGTATTGAAGGGGAAGCTTCCGGCTGCGCTACTTAACGCCGCGGAAATGTATGCAGGCTGCGTGGCGGGCGCCATACAAAAGGAAGACTATCTTGGACTGATCAGCGCAAATGGCTTCTCCGGTCTTATTATTCAAAAAGAAAGACGCATCACTATTCCCGATGAGATTTTATCAGGCTACCTGAGTACGGATGAGATGATCAACTTCAATAATTCTTCCGAAGGCATATACAGCATTACGGTCTATGCCGAAAAAAATATGGGCAACTGCTGCGGGCCGGAATGTTGTCAGTAAATTCAGGATCATGAAAATTGTCCCACTCCTTCCTGAACACTGGCCAATGGTCAGTTCTATTTACGCACAGGGTATAGCCACCGGCAATGCAACCTTTCAGTCATCACCCCCGGAATGGTTGGAATGGCACGATAGCCATCTTCCTCACAGCCGCCTGATCGCCACCGACGGCGAAGAAACTACGGGATGGGCAGCGTTGACTCCCGTTTCCGGGCGTTGTGTTTATGCTGGCGTTGCCGAAGTCAGTGTGTATGTGGGTACGGAACACCGGGGAAAACATATCGGCAAACTGCTGCTCCAGGCTTTGATTGAATCGAGTGAAGAAAACGGCATCTGGACTCTGCAGGCCGGCACCTTCCCTGAAAACACCGCCAGTCTTCGGATTCACGAATGGTGTGGTTTTCGCAAGGTTGGCTACCGTGAAAGAATCGGTCAGTTAAAGGGTGTTTGGCGAGACACCGTCTTGCTCGAACGGCGAAGCTTGAAAGTTGGAATAGCGTAAGGACTGTAACCTATGTCCGCGGAAAGGCGACCATCGTTTCTATTCACTTTTTTTTCCTGTTGGGCCAACAAATTGGGCATGGTCCTTTACCTCTGAATTTATGCCCCCGGCTGCAAGTGTGCCAGCCGCCTGTGTTCTTTGAATCCTTCTTGCTTTCTAATTTTTTTTTCATTTGGTCACATTTTTTGGGTCATTCGCCTACTCATTTCACAGTTGTCTCAATTGCTCAGTTTTCGCTTTTCAGGTGTGACAATAGATTTATCGTCGCACCATTCGGATCATTTACAAAAAACGTCGTACTCCCCAGGTGATCTGCATCATCTAAGTTTTATGCAAGCTAAAATCTTCTATCGATATTTTTCTATCAGCCTATTCCTTTACCGCCTACCATTTCCAGTTCCTGTCCCTTCTCAGGCTGTCCTTCAATCAAGGGCATTGCCTGAGAAATTGATGCTCTTACGCTTTCTAATTTTAATGAATTGTCATGATCTTCTTTGCTATCCCATACTTCTGTCACCCAAACAGAATCACTGTCATTATTTTCCTTGCTTATTAAATACAAGTGACAACCGTTTGCCCCTGAAAGTGACTTCGAAGCGTCAAGGAGAATTTGAATCAGAGCATCCCGCTGTCCGCTTTTAGTTTTCAGTTTGCCGTGCAACGCATATTTATTCATTGATTTTCATTTTATATTTTGTGTGCTCTGACTTGTATCCTACTTTTTCAACAAGTTCATATTGTTCCGGAAAGAAAAGGCCGCATGCATTTTATCCGCAGTGTCTCAAAAAGATCTTAAAAAAGGCCTGCTTGTCATCGGCGAAAAAGGCCAGGGAATGGAAATCAGGATAATCAAAAGGGCAATAGTGAACCAAATGGCCATTGTTTTAAATTTTCCAATGTCTGTGTCTTTTCGTTTAGCTTTTACCGAGCCGATGGTAATCACAACTATTGCCGTCAACATCATTAAGCTGTGCTCCATGCCGAAAAACCGGATCTGCCGCAGATGAACGGCATCCTTATAATTATGAAGAAAATAATCAATAACCGGGCTGATAAAGTAGAGCCAGACTCCCAACAGCAGTTGAATATGGGCAATGGTGGCCGTCCAGTGCCTGACTGAATTGTCTGTTTTTAAAAAAGCCCTTTTAGAAAGCCATCCTTTGTAGGCACGAAAAATGGCGAAAAGGAGGCTAGCTAATACAAACCAGCGAACCAATGAATGTGCTGCTAATAAATACCGGTACATCGTGATTGCTTAGGTCGTATGATTTTCGTATAACCATATTAATTTTTCTGCTCCGCCGCGACGCATTGTGCGGACCTTTAGCAGCATTTTGCTTCAGTTGCCCTGTGCCTGTTGTGAAACAGGCTGCCATTTCTCCCATGTTTCAATCCTGTTTTGATACTGAAGTTTCGCCCACTCCAGGGGTTGTTCGCCAAGGAATATTCTTAATGGTGGCTCGTCGGCATCTGCAATTTGTAAGATTGCGTCTGCAGTTGCCTTTGGATCGCCGTTTTTGAATGTGCCACGTTGCCTGGCCCGGACTTCTCTCTGCTCCTCATACTCTGAAATGGGGGCCGCGTTCACCGCTGAATTTCCACTCCAGTCTGTACTATAAGGGCCAGGTTCAATCAAGGTCACCTTGATGCCCATGCCTGCGACTTCTTTGCTCAGGGATTCCGAGATCGCCTCTAATGCCCATTTGGAAGCATGATAAAGTCCAACATTTCCATTGGCAATTATACCTCCAATGCTGGAAACCTGCATAATATGACCGCTGCCCTGTTTTCGCATCAATGGCAACGCGGCCTGCGTAACCCACAATGCGCCAAAGAAATTAGTGTCCATCTGTGCCCTTGCCTGGGCCTCCGTTACTTCTTCGATCATCCCGAATAAACCATACCCTGCGTTATTCACTACCACGTCCAATCTTCCAAAATGCCGGTGTGCTTGTTCTACCGCGGCGAAGCAGGCTGAGCGGTCAGTGACGTCCAGCTGCAAGAGTAATACAGCATCGCCAAAGTCATTCTGGAACTCAATTAAACGATCCGTATTGCGGCCCGTAGCCACAACCTTGTCTCCACGTTTCAGGGCAGCCTTCGCCCATTCATTTCCGAAGCCTCTTGATGCACCGGTGATAAACCATACTTTCTTTTCCATCATACAATATAAGTTGATTGTTAAGCGAGCTAGCACATGTGGGAGATATTCCCACCAGATAAAGCTCGCATACATGTTGATGTTACCAGGAAATTTAAACTGAAAAAAGAAGCAGGGACCTCTTTGACCATTGCCATTACGCTGCCTGCGGCCCGGGAAGCAACAACCCAACCTCAATACCTTTTCCTTATCGCAAGACCTTTAATTCGCAATCATTCCATGAGGGTCAATCACGAATTTCTTAGCCGCTCCCTTGTCAAAATCCTTATAACCCTTCGGCGCATCCTTCAGCCGGATAACTTCTACATTCACCGCTTTGGCGATTTTAATCTTATCATAAAGAATTGCATTCATCAATTGATGGTGGTATTTCATTACCGGGCATTGCCCAGTATGGAAAGAATGTGATTTTGCCCAGCCAAGACCAATCCTGATGCTCAGGCTGCCCTTTTTTGCAGCATCATCCTTTGCCCCGGGATCACCAGTTACATACAGGCCGGGAATTCCGATCGAACCACCTGCCCTGGTTACAGCCATAGCGGTATTTAAAACTGTTGCGGGTTGTTCATCACCTGCATCTGATCCATGGCCATGCGCTTCAAAGCCAACACAATCCACGAAGCAATCTACTTCCGGCACACCAACAATTGCGGCGATCGCTTCCTCGAGAGGTGTTTTCTGGCGCAAATCTATGATCTCACATCCAAAGCTCTTAGCCTGCTGAAGTCTTTCCGATATCATGTCTCCCACAATCACCACTGCGGCGCCCAGCAGGTGGCACGAAGCAGCACAGGCAAGTCCAACCGGTCCGGCTCCCGCAACGTACACAATAGTGCCCGGTCCTACACCGGCGGTAACGGCTCCATGAAAACCTGTGGGAAAAATATCGGAGAGGAGGGTAAGGTCTTTGATCTTTGACATCGCCTGATCCTTATCGGGAAACTTCAGGAGATTAAAATCAGCATAAGGCACCAATACATATTCAGCCTGGCCGCCTACCCAGCCGCCCATATCTACATAACCATATGCGGCACCTGGACGTGCAGGATTTACATTCAGGCAAATGCCGGTTCGGCCAGCCTTGCAGTTGCGGCATCTGCCGCAGGCGATATTAAATGGAACAGAAACCAGGTCGCCCACTTTGATGAATTCCACATCGCGCCCGGCTTCAATCACCACGCCAGTGATCTCATGCCCGAGTATCAGGCCCGAAGGGGCAGTCGTGCGACCGCGTACCATATGCTGATCGCTGCCGCAGATGTTTGTCGAAACAATTTTAAGGATCACTCCATGTTCACACTTCCGGTTGCCTAACGCGAGTTTCGGATAATCCATTTCCTGCACTTGAACTTCTCCTGGTTTAATGTATGCAACACCATGATTTGAGGACATAAAAAACATTTTTGAAGGATGAGAAAAAACTAATTGAAAATGGGTTGGAGGGTTCGGGCATTGCCCACCGCCAACGTCCGCCGTAGATGCAATCCGAACCGAGGGAGGAAGGCAGCGAAGGAGGAAGCCTTAGCGCAGGGGGAAATGAATGTCAATATAACTAATTACACCATAAAACATCTGCAATTGCTGATTTTTCTGCAAACTATTGAACGCTCGGGATGATACTCTTCATGTCCTTATTGTAGAAGGAAGTAGTATTTTTAAATCAGAAACGCCCAATTTTAATACCTTGATAAGGCAAGTGAGGAAGCGATGCACTTAACTAACGATAATCACCACCCGAAAATGGAAGTCTCCACGGTTACTGTAAAGCGAATGTATGCCGGCAGGTTTATCGAAGCATCGGACCAGCTGGCAGTGGAGGAGCCATTGCAAATTCAATTGCTCTTCGGTTCTTCAGGAAATGAACAGCAGAAGAACCTATCTGTTACCATGCGAACTCCGGGAAACGATGAAGAGCTTGCGGCGGGCTTTTTATACACCGAAGGCATCATTCGGAATAACACTCAACTGATACGTATGATTGCCGGCGCTTCCGGAGAAAACACCGTGCTCGCGATTCTGAAAGGAAATTATATTCCAGACCTGTCAAGTGGCGAAAGAAATTTTTATATCACTTCAAGCTGTGGGGTTTGCGGCAAGTCGAGCATAGACGCTGTCCGGAGAGAAATGGAATATCCTGTCAGCACCGATCCGTTATTCATATTGGCTTCCGTGTTGCACGGATTACCTGATGCCTTGCGAAAGCAGCAGGCCATATTTCAAAGTACAGGAGGATTGCATGCCTGTGCATTGTTCGACAACGCCGGAAGCCTTATCGCATTACGTGAAGATGTAGGCCGCCACAACGCATTGGATAAACTTATTGGCAACGCGTTTTTAACAGACCAGTTGCCGTTCAGGAATGTGGTACTCTTGTTGAGTGGAAGAGCGAGTTTTGAGCTTGTTCAGAAAGCTGCCATTGCTGGTGTCCGCATCATTGCTGCTATCGGTGCCCCTTCGAGTCTTGCTGTTCAACTGGCAGAGGATGCAGGCGTTACGCTAATCGGCTTTTTAAAACCTGATCGTTTTAATATTTATACAGGTCCCCAGAGGATTGTTGAAACAGCAGATCAAATATGAAATTACGTATCAAAGGAAATTCAATACGCATACGCTTGTCAAAAACGGAGGTCGATGACCTTGTTTCGGGATCAATGCAACACGACAGCACCAATTTTGGCAAAAGCAGTTTCGGTTACACGGTACAGCCTGTGGATGATGGCGATTCGCTTTCTGCAAATTATGATAACGATACTATTACCTTATATGTGCCTAAAACTCTTCTCAAAAACTGGTCTGATAATTCAGACATAGGTTTTGAGGCGATGATGCCACTGGAAAATTCCGGGTATCTCCACCTCATGCTTGAAAAGGACTTTAAGTGTCTTGATGCGACGATGGAAGATCAATCCGATTTTTTTGACAATCCTGCAAAAACCTGTTAGCATGAGTGAAGAATCAACCCCCTCACCTGAGAATCCTCAGGATCATACCGGCCTGGAAAAAGGTAAGATTAAAAAAACCGCAGCCGGCCTACCCGCGATTTATTCGAGCATGAAACACGTGTTCGGCGAAGCGGGTGTAGGAAGGGGACTGAAGGCACTCATGCATCTCAATAAAAAAGGTGGCTTCGATTGCCCAAGTTGCGCATGGCCTGATCCTGATGATGAGCGTTCGGGCAATGAATATTGCGAGAACGGCGCAAAAGCAGTTGCGGAAGAGGCCACAGTTAAAAAGCTGACAGCTTCATTTTTTGTCAAACATTCCGTCAATGAGCTGGCCGGAATGACCGATTATGAAATAGGTAAAAAAGGAAGAATCGCCGAGCCCCTTTATCTTCCGCAAGGAGCAACTCATTACCAGGCAATCACCTGGGACAACGCTTTTAAGAAGATTGCAGATTCCCTAAACTCCCTCTCCTCTCCCAACGAGGCAGTGTTTTACACTTCGGGCCGCACAAGCAATGAAGCCGCGTTTCTGTACCAGCTGTTCGTGCGCGAATATGGCACCAACAACCTTCCTGATTGTAGCAATATGTGTCATGAAAGTAGCGGTGTTGCACTGGGCGAGTCGCTGGGCATTGGAAAAGGATCGGTAAAGCTCGACGACCTGTATGAAGCGGAAGTGATTATCATCCTCGGCCAGAATCCTGGCACCAACCATCCCCGGATGCTGACGGCGCTGCAAAAGGCCAAAGCAAACGGAGCATTGATCATTTCTATCAATCCCTTACCGGAAGCAGGATTAATGGGTTTCGATAATCCGCAACAAGTAAAAGGATTGCTGGGCATAACAACTGCGTTGACAGATCTTTTTTTGCAGGTCAGGATCAATGGTGACATGCCGTTGCTGCAGGCTATTGAAAAGCTCTTGATAGAAGAGGATCAGTTGCAACCTGGAGGCGTACTCGATCACGATTTCATTGAAAAGAATACGATCGGATTCTCTGAATTAGTGGCTCATCTGCAGGAACAGGAGCTGGAAAACCTTGTCAAACTTTCGGGAATTGGTGTGGAGCAGGTCAGGGAAACTGCGCAATTGCTTAAAGATAAAGAAAAGATCATCGTCTGCTGGGCAATGGGACTGACGCAGCACAAGAATTCGGTGGATACTATAAAGGAAATCGTGAACCTGCTGTTGATGAAGGGAAGCATCGGAAAACGAGGGGCCGGAACCCTCCCCGTCCGTGGACATAGCAATGTGCAGGGAGACCGCACCATGGGCATTTATGAAAAACCTTCCGCTGCCTTTCTGAACGCACTTGAAGGCAATTTCCATTTTAGTCCTCCTAGGGAGCATGGTTATGATACCGTGCAAAGTATCAGTGCGATGCATGAAAGCAGAGCAAAATTGTTTCTTGCAATGGGCGGGAATTTCCTTTCGGCAACACCTGATACCACATATACTGCACAAGCACTGATGAATTGTGATCTTACGGTTAATGTGTCTACCAAGCTCAACCGCAGTCATCTCGTTCACGGAAAAGAAGCGCTGATCTTGCCATGCCTGGGAAGATCTGACAAGGATATTCAGAACGGAGAGGAACAATTTGTTTCCTGCGAAAATTCGATGGGCGTGGTGCAGGCGTCGAAGGGAGTCCTGAAACCCGTTTCTGATAAATTATTAAGTGAGTGTGCAATTATTTGCAAGCTTGCGCTGGCCACCCTGGGCGATCGTACAAAAGTGGACTGGAATAAATATATAGGCAGCTATGACCTGATTCGGGATGATATTGAACGGACTATCCCCGGGTTTTATGAATTCAATAAAAGGGTCCGTGAACCCGCAGGGTTTTATCTGCCCAATTGCAATCGTGAGGGAAATTTCGATACGCCAACTTCGAAAGCTCATTTCAATATTGCCGCCGTTTCCGTTCCGGTACTCGGCGACGATGAACTGCTGATGATGACCATTCGCAGTCACGACCAGTTCAATACGACTATTTATGGATTGAATGACAGGTACAGGGGCATCTACAATGAAAGAAGAGTAGTGCTGATGAATCAGAAGGATATGAACCGGGCCTCATTAAAAGATGGGGGAATTGTAAATCTGTTCAATTTCACTGATGGAAAACAGCGTGTAGCGAGGAATTTTATTGTGGTCGCTTACCCCATTTCCGAAAAATGCTGCGCTACGTATTTTCCCGAGACAAATGTGTTGGTGCCACTTTCAAGTGTTGCAGATAAAAGCAACACGCCTTGCTACAAGGAAGTAATCGTTAAAATTGAGAAAGTGTCCGCGTAAACGGCCATCCCACTATCGCGGTATCTATTTTTCCCCCTTGGTATCTTTTCTTTACTCCTATTACCAAGTCGTTATTATTGACGACCAAATTCAGAACAAGTCTGTGTTGCTGCGCGTATAAATTTCTCTTCTCGCTAAGTGGTCATCGATATCGTTGACCAGGCGCATGGGTGGTTTGGCGATGGCGACAAGCGCTGCGATAGCCCATAAATAGAACTTTCCCTACTTCTTGCGTCTCAATGAAAGAATAAACGACACCATCACGCTGGCGTCATCGAAAGACAGCTCAGGATGTGGGCTCATTACGGCCGTGCCCCATGCTCCGCTGCCACCGACAATCACTTTTCCAGCAAGCATATTTATGTAGCGTTCCTGTACCGGATACCGCATAGCAATGTCACGGAAAGCGGGACCCGCAGAAGGTGTATCCATTTTGTGGCAGGTCCAGCAGTCCGAATAACCGATCAACACCTCGCCGGTTTGCGAGACTTTCAAAGGAATAGAATCACTTTTGCCGGGAATGGCGCGAATTCGATCAATTTTTTTACGCGCATGATCCTTCGAAGGCTCACTGCATGCAATCATCGATAATGCCAACCACCCAAGAACGGACAACTTAAATGGGGCAGGACATCGGGTGGAAATGACATCAATGATTCCAATTTGCATGGGTTCGAAGTTACAAAGATATTTACAGGCTGTTCGGCGACCTGGGACTTGTCAGCGAGGCAATAACAGCAACCCAGCCTTCCAGGTCTCGGGGGAGGCATAAGAACGATGTCTACGTGCAACTCTCACACCATTACGAAATAAGACTTAAATTCACGTTTTGAAAATATATACCCCGTTCTATTTTTGACTATAAAGTTTTAAACTGAAAGCTCTTTCAACCTGAATTCAACAATTATCATCACATATGAAATGTAGACTCATCATATCGTTTATACTTCTGACCGCATGTTTTGCGGGTTTTGGTCAGGAAAAAACAACTGGTAAAGGTAAAAGGCACAGTTCGCCTGTTGCAGAAAAAGGAATGACTAAAGTGTCCATCATGTACCCTTTCGCAGAAGGGAAAACTTTCAATATGGAGTATTATGAAACTAAACACATGCCAATGGTCGCAGGTTTTCTGGGATCAAATTTGGTAAAATACACCATTGAAAAAGGTGTTGCCAGCGGTATTCCCAATCAACCATTGCCGTATATGGCAATTGGAACATTTTATGTAAAAAGCCTTAGCGAATATCAGGCGGCAATTGGCCCGAACAGAGATGCGATAAGGGCCGACTTCGCAAATTATACTAATATCGTTCCGGTAATTTTGGTTAGTGAGGTGGTGAAGTAGTCTCTCTACTTCAAAGCGATTGCGGCAATGAGTTTGATTTTCAGAATGACTGTTTAGCAATGCGTCATACTTTCAATTTGAGTATCAAAGATAGTTAACAAAGCATGTACCGTTTCATCATTTAGGGTTCATTTCTATTCTTGCGATGTTTTACCGTTTTAGCTGATTGACCTTATTGTCGGTTATTCGTTCGCTATCCTTCCATTGCCGGATAGAGGTAAACGGTAACCGAAAAAGTTTTCCAATAGTTAGCACTTTCTCGTCCGAATAGGACGGAACGCCTGTTACGATTGTATTATGATCAATGTTAAGTCGGACGGTTTTGTGAATTCTGTCCCAGAAAGAAAAAATAACGGAGTAGTTACTATCGGCTTCTTTTTTTATCATGGAATGATGAATACCATGCATTCTTGGAGTTACGACAAAATAGATTAAAATCTTCTCAAACCAAAAAGGAAGTTTTATATTACTATGATGAAACTGTGTTGCCGCTTCAAATACAATTTCATAGATAAGGACTAATATTGGTGACGCACCTATCAATATAATAGCCGCCCCGCGAAATACAATTGAGCCTATCATTTCGCCAAAATGAAAACGAAAAGCTGTCGTAATATCCAAATCCAGATCGGTGTGATGCACTAAATGAAAGCGCCATAAAACGGGAAGCTTGTGCAATAATATATGCCATAAATAATTGCTGTAATCAACCAATAAAAAAGCAATAACAGATTTTATGATCACCGGCGCTTCGAACAAATAATTCAGTCCAATTTGCCAGCCTTGGTTTTTAGTTGCCAGCCAAACCATTGCTGGAATAAAAGCAAGACGCAACAAAGCAAATGCAGGGATGGATACTATAAAATTGATGACCATTCTTTTCCACCTGCCCTGCACCCTTTTTCTTAGTTGAAACTTGCTTTCTACAAGAAATAGAATTATAAAAATCGCAATCACGATTGGTGCGCCGTAACTATCAAAAACAGCCTTAATCATTGTCTCTTAATTTTTCCCCTTCAACTTTTTTGGTGCCAGCTAGCATGATTATTTAGGTCTATTTCTACCTGAAATTGCGGCGAAGAGTCTTTGGCCGCTTTTCCATATGCGATTCGAAAATACCGAATACCATGCTCAACGTTTGCAAAATACTAGATGGCGCTTTACAGCCAAATGACCGGTAGGTCTTCGGCGGTATTTTTCCTTTTTGCTGAACACCGTTTTGCATTGTCATCGTTTGGCTTCAAGTTGATTTCTTTACTTTTAAAACAGTTGAATAAATACCAAAGGCAATCATCACCCCTATAAAAATATATACCCACAAAGGAATATTTCTGCCAGCGATCAGCAAATACAGGTAAGCGGAAATAAAACATAAGGAGGTAAGCAAGAGTGGCACTACAAACGATTTCTTGTGCCGTATATTTTTAATGGTGCGGCTAAGGAAAAGAAAGAAGAATGGGATAGCACCTATGTATATGCCGCCAAAAATATAGGGGTTTACATTGTATTTTCCGCCCAGGCTTAAAAACCATTCCTTAAATATTTCCCACCATTGCATTAACTGAATATTTTATATGCGTTTCTTAGTAAAGCTTTCACTGTACCTGTTAAGGTTTCTTCCTTTAATTTAATTATAGCGTGCTGGTTAATTCTTGCGGCAACAGGATAGGGATAAATCTTATTGAAAATTGACTTCAAAGAAAGCTTACTTGTATTAGCCAATACCAGTTCCTGAATTAGTTCACCGGCATTTGGAGCAATCATTGTACCACCAAGAATTACTTTCTTTTTGAACCATCCGCCCTTGCTGATGTATAAGACTAATTTGGCGTATTGGTAGTTATCAGTGACCGCTCTGTCGTCCTCATTAAAGTTTTGTTCTAATTTTCGATAGCCGATTTCGTCCTTCCTTAGTTGCTTTTCAGTAAGTCCAAACGTCGCCAGTTCCGGATCGGTAAATGTTACCCAGGACATATATTTATTATCCAGTTGTTGTTTAAATGGAGAGAAGAAGTTATTGAGAAGGATACGGGCATGAAATTCTGCCGCGTGAGAAAATTGAAGATCTCCGGCGATATCGCCGCAAACAAAGACGTTTTTATTTGTAGTACGCAGTTTGTTGTCGACGACGATCTTATTGTTTTTAACAGCGATGCCGGCGCGTTCTAATTGCAGCGTGGATAATGCCAATTCACGCCCAATACCCACAAATACGGCATCGAAATGCAGCAATGATATCTCATCGTTGTCACATTTTATCTGGGCCTCGTTTGCTGATGTGAATTGCTGAAGTGAAACATCGAAATAAAACTTAATTCCTTCATATTTCAATTTCGACACCAACACCTGGGTCAATGCCTCATCATCGTGTAATAAAATATTGCTTCCTTCGTCGATGATTGTTACGCAACTACCCAGCCGGTTAAGCGCCTGTGCCATCTCAATTCCGATAGGACCACCCCCTACCACTAAAATGCGATCAGGCAAGTGATCAATATGAAAAATATTTTCGTTGTCGAAATATTGAATAAGTTCCACACCAGGTACTCTTAATTTCCGTGGTTTAGAGCCGGTTGCCAGCACAATCTTATTCGAGCGAAACTTTCTGCCATCGACTTCAATTTCGTCGTTGCCTGAAAATTTCGCTTCGCCTAGTAGAACTTCAATACCTTGTTCATGTAGCCACCTGGCATTTTCATGCTCCCTTATTATTTCTTGTTTCGAATAAACGTACTGTAAAGCATTTTGTATGTCTATTTTACCATTTATGTTCAACCCAAATTCTACTGCAAGTTTCGCATTATACGCTATCCGGGAAACATGTATCAAGGCTTTACTAGGAACACAACCATCGTTCAGGCATTCACCGCCTATGTCCCTATCTGTTTTAGCTGCCATTAGCACCTTTAGGCCCAATTTCGCCATAAACAAACCTACGCTCAGCCCTCCGGAGCCGGCTCCGATAACTATGATATCATATTCATTTGCTTTACCCATTTTCTATCACGCTTATTTTATTGGTCAAAGTTTATGCTTTCTGACCAGCTCTCTATACAACTGCAACATTTTCTCTTGTGAATAACCTAAGTAATACATTGCCCAAATGCGGTAGAATATATTTTGCATCCTAAACACGCCATTATCCAAATATTTTCTTGCCGATGTAATTACGTAGTCGTTTAATACTTTAAATTCACCATGCCTCTTTAATCGGTGAATGATTTCCTGGTCTTCCATCATCAACAAATCTTCTCGAAAGCCACCGGTTTTTTCAAAAACATACTTAGACACAAATAAGCTTTGGTCCCCAAAACGTACAGCATTTACGTCAAAGCGGGTAAACCAGGCGTTGGCTTTCAAAAACCAATGGTCGTAATCAAATTGAAGCCGAAAGCATCCGCTTTTGATGCCTTTGTTGTATACTTCTAAAATCTTAGAAGGAAAATCATCCGGGGGGATGCTATCAGCGTGAAGGAAATAGAATATGGGGTATTTCGCCACTGCTGCTCCCTTGTTCATTTGCGCCGCCCTGCCTTTGCGTTCGCTCATTATCACCCTGGCACCGGAGGCAGTTGCTATTTTTATGGTATCATCCGTACTGCCACCATCCACTACAATAATTTCAGCCTTATGCTTACCATTGGCAGCATGCGTTTTGCTGATTGCTTCTGCAATCTGGTCCGCTTCATTGTATGTTGGAATAATGATGCTAAACATGTTGGTCAATTTTTCATCTCACAAACCACTGGAAACTAAAGTTGGTTCCGGCCCTTTCATGCTTTTTGACGTTCAAAGTGTATTAAATCATCTTCTTCATCTACATCATGTAAGACCGGCAATAGCGTAAAAGAGATGCCATTTTCTTTACAGATAGCAATAGTGTCGCCAAACACTGATTCAGTACTCCATGCGATATTTTCAAATAACTTTGTATAGTGTTCCCTCATGCATAAAAGATAATATCCGCCATCTGCTGCAGGACCAATAACTACATCTTCATTAATAATATATTCAAAAGCATTCATTATTATTTCGGCATTGAGCTGAGGGCAATCGGTTCCGATGATTGCAACGGCTTCGTAACCCTTTCCAAAAGCATTGCCGAATGCGTTGCTCATTCTTGCCCCTAAATCGCTCCCTTCCTGTAATTTTTTCTGATAGCATGTCTCATCCCACCCGTCCTCGTCCAGAATACGTTCTGAATAAAAAACAATTTTATCTATAGGTAAATATTTAGTAACGCTAATGGTATAGTCAAGAAGTTGATTGAATATTGAAAACGCCCGAGCCTTGCCAATAGTGGCAGCAAGTCGCGTTTTTACTGTGCCCGGATCCGGATTTTTGGTGAATATTAATAATGCGTTTTTTGTCATATTTGTTTGATTGCTTCAGCAAATAGTCGTGACAGTTTGCCGTCCGCCTTCCCAGCCACTTCAATAATTTCCGAGATATCTACAGGCTTCAAATTATCGGGGTCACATTCATCTGTGATAACAGAAACAGCCACGCACGGAAGTTGCAAATGAACAGCAGCAATCACTTCCGGGACTGTTGACATACCCACCATATCAGCACCGATTATTTTCAAATATCGGTATTCAGCTTTTGTTTCCAGGTTGGGACCGTGCACGGCCGCATAAACCCCCTTCTTTAATTCAGTCTTCAACTTATTCGCATTTTCTTGTAACAAGCCGTTCAATTGCAGGTCATACGGATTACTCATGTCTGGAAAGCGACTCCCTAACTCTTCATAATTTCTACCACTTAAAGGACTACCGCCCAAAAGATTTATATGGTCGTCAATCAAAACCAAATCGCCTTTTCTAAAAGTACGATTGATGCCACCTGCTGCATTTGAAAGAAAAAGCTTTCGCACTCCTAACAATTTCATCACTCTTATTGGAAAAACAATCTGCTGCATGGTATAGCCTTCATAAGCATGAAAGCGTCCCTGCATGATAAGTATGTTTTTAGTGGCTATAGTTCCATATATCAGATTGCCTTTATGAAAGTCCACTGTCGAAAGAGGAAAGCCCGGAATGTCTTCATATGGGATGGTATGTTTCACATCAACATAGTTGATGAGTTGATGCAAACCTGTTCCTAAGACAACGCCTATTTCCGGGTTTTCGATGTCTCTTTGCTTCAGAAAGTCTTTTGCTATAATAAGTTGTTCTATCATTTTGGCTGCCATTTTTGCTTTTATCAGCACACTTTGTGCATGATTAATCACATAACATCGCATCGTACATTTTCGAAAAATACTTACTTAAACTACTGCTCCCCCACAACTGCTGCCTGCACCCGCTGTGCAACCATAGCAATGCTGCCCTATGACAATCCTTCTAGAGTTCAATTCTTGCTCATTAAAGTCTCGGATATGCTTGCTTCTGCTATCCACCTTCAATTCTAGCATCTGGTTGAAATCGCAATCGTATAGATAACCATCCCATCCGATAGAGATTGTATTTCTGCACATAACATTTGCTGCCGCAACCGGATTATAAGCATTCACCAGCTTTTCCATATAGCTTTCATAATTGCCGCTTTGCAAGAGGTAATCTAAAAACCGGTTTATGGGAAGATTGGTGATAGCAAATAAACTATTGAACTCAACTCCATGGCGTTCCTTTAAAGACTGTTTGTATTCTCTCTCCAAAGATGTTTGCAAAGGCGGCAGGAAAGCACCGGCAGGATTATACACAAGGTTCAGAATTAATCCTGTTTCTTCCATACCATAACCAACGGCATTAAGCATTTGAAGAGCTTTGATACTGTCTTCAAATACTCCATTGCCCCGCTGCCTGTCTGTTCTGTCCTGCGTATAAAATGGAAGTGATGAAACAATTTCTACATGGTGCTTCTTATAGAACTGCGGCAGATCGTAATATTTTTTGTTCGCGAGAATAATTGTGAGGTTGCAACGCACAATAATATGTCTTTGCAGCTTTGATATTTCCTCTACAAACCATCTAAATCTGGGGTTCATCTCAGGGGCGCCGCCGGTTAAGTCAACAATTTTCAGCTGCGGACTGTGGCGCAAGACATTAATGCATTGCTGCATTGTTTCTTCGGTCATGATCTCTTTACGGTCGGGACCAGCGTCGACATGGCAGTGTTTGCAAATCTGATTGCACATCTTGCCAACGTTTACCTGAAAAACTTCGACCTGTAACGGTCTTAAAGGATAAAGATCAGATTGCTCCAGTTTCTGCTGAAATGGAACCAATCCAAAATCGCCCTTTTGCCCATGTTCAATGATGTCGATTTGTTCATTGACATGGGAAAGTACGTTATGTTGCGCTTTTAATGACTTCATTACATAGCTATTTCTTTAACTCTATTCATCATCTGCACTCCGTGTACCAATGAAGCTCCGCCGCGGATAGCGCAGGCTACATGCACCGCTTCCATCATTTGCCCTTCACTCCATCCTTTTTCAAAAGCATCGCTGCTGTAGGCATCTATGCAATATGGGCATTGTACAGCATGCGCCACTGCTAAGGCAATTAGAGACTTTTCTCGGGCGGTAAGCTCGCTGTCCTTAAAAACTTCTCCGTAATAGCTGAAAAACTTCTCTCCCAGCTCTTTTTGAAAGTCTGCTACAGTACCAAATTTGGGCAGATCTTTTGAATTGTAATAATGTTCGTTCATTAGTTCATACTTTATCTATGTGTATTAAATAGTTATGCCACAGAATAGTTGTGGCATAACCAAGTAATGGTCGTGCCCAAACGCGAATCCTGACACTTCATCGGGCAAATTTTGAAATTATTGTTGCTTCTAACTCCTCAGTATCGGGAACAGCTTGTACCGAACCCAAATTCTTTCTGAGCATTTTCTTAATGAGGCCACTCTGTTTCAATGCCAATATTTGCGTTCGTCATGTTTGTGCGGCAATCAAAATTAGCGGTATTTGTTTCTTTTTACTGAGTAAAGATCGGAGCGTTGGGAGGCTTCAATATCCCATACAAGGATATATTCTGTGAGTCAATTGTCGTATGATTTGCAAATGTGGTAAATTGTTGCCAATCAGGTTACTGAATCAATTCATTTTGCTTTTCCACATACAATGTTGAAGCACTATATGACTGACGCCATTCTCGCATGGGTAGATGAAGCATAACAAGAGTCCCTCCCGGAATACAGTTATTAATGTATTTTTGTAAATACAAATGGAAGGCATTAGGATCAAACAATTTGAAAACAAGAACCTATCACATTTCAGCTATGCAGTAATGTGCAGCCAGGAAAAGAAAATTATTTTGATAGATCCTGCCCGAAATCCTGTTCAATACCTTCAATTCGCCAGAGATAATCAAGCCGATATAGTCGGTGTAGCTGAAACGCATCCCCACGCGGATTTTGTTAGCAGTCACCTGGAATTGCACGAAAGTTTAGGTGTAACTATTTATGCCAGTAACATGACTGATGCAAAATATCCATATCATCCACTCAATGAAGGTTACCGGATCCAACTAGGAAAGATCAGTTTGTCCACCCTGTACACGCCCGGTCATTCACCGGACAGTATCTGCCTCGTCATCGAACATGAAGGAAAGCAAAAAGCAGTCTTCACTGGAGACACACTTTTTATAGGCGATTGCGGACGCCCTGACCTGAGACCGGGCATGGGAAACGCTAATGAGGAGGCCAGAAAACTTGCCAGCCAGATGTATCACAGCCTACGGGATAAGCTCCTTACGTTAGACGATGATGCTCTCGTATACCCTGCGCACGGAGCAGGAACGCTTTGCGGCAAAGGATTGAGTAATGCACAGAGCAGTACAATTGGAGAAGAGAGAAATACAAATTGGTCACTCAGTAAAACAACGGAAAGTGCGTTTGTTGAAAAGCTGCTAACTGATCAGCCATTTGTCCCCGATTACTTTCCCTTTGATGTAGAGTTAAACAAAAAAGGGGCACCTTCATTCAGTAAAAGTATCAATGCAATTCAAATCCTGAAACCGGTATTGAATCGGTCTGATGCAAACAAACTGGAAAAACAAATATGGATAATTGACATCCGCAAATCGGAGGTGTATAAGGACGGTCATCTCGCGCATTCAATTAACCTGATGGACGATATCAAATTTGAAACGTGGCTGGGAAGTATTATCAAGCCGGGCGAGAGATTCTACCTATGTGCTCATGATGAATTTAGTTTGAAACAGGCGTTAGAACGGACTGGGTTCATAGGATATGAATCACAAATAGAAGGTGGGTTTATACTGGATTACAAAGAAGTAACTGAAGAGATTCTTGACGTTAAGGAATTTGAAAGAAATAAAGAAGGCTATACCATAATCGATGTAAGAACGGAATTGGAGGTAAAAGAAGCTAAAATATTTGACAGTAGTTTTCACATTCCATTAAACACTTTGAGAGATCGTATCGCTGAAATTCCGGTCAAAAAACCACTTGTTGTCCATTGTGCGAGTGGTTTTAGAAGCGCCGCAGGCAGTTCGATGTTACATTCGTCGCTCGGGAGCAAAGTGAAAGTTTTTGATCTGGGAGAATCAGTGAAAGGCTTTATGACACAATAGAATTTATGCAATAGGGAATAGCACCTGAGCAATGTGGAAATCCAATACTAAAAAGGAAGATTGCGATACAGGAGTTGGAAAAAATTCCCAAGCAGTAATGGAGAAGTTTCTTCTCCAAATATATCAGCGCAGGCGGTAGCAACTCCGTTAAAAAGCACTATGGACAATGTTTTCGTTTCAATAGGCATAGGATTGATGATTGGCACTTTTGGAACATTAATCGGTGCAGGAGGTGGCTTTATTTTGGTTCCACTGCTTTTGTTGACTGAACCAACGTTGCCACCGGATGTGATTACCGCCATCTCGATCGCAGTAGTCGCTCTCAACGCAATTTCAGGATCGGTTGCTTATGCCAGGGCAAAACGTATCGACTATAAAGCTGGTATTTTGTTTAGTGCATTCACCATACCGGGCTCCATCATTGGCGTTTTCTTGATAAAATATATTCCGAAGCATATTTTCAATATTGCCTTTGGAATCATATTGATTGCCCTGGCTACGTATCTTCTGTCAAATAGAACAAAGGCAAATAATAATCAGGAGATCAATATCACAGGCCTAACATCACATGAACTAACGGATAAAGACGGCACAACCTTCTCGTATTCATTCAACAAACTATATGGCATTATCATTAGCGTGTTGGTCGGATTCTTGTCTCCTATGCTGGGCATAGGAGGTGGAATCATTCACGTTCCTGCCATGGTTCATTGGCTGAAATTTCCAGTTTACATCGCAACAGCTACTTCACATTTCATCCTCGCGATTATGTCAACAGTCAGTGTGATCATACACTTCTATCAGGGCAGCTATAGTGATGCCCATATTCAGGCAATGTTATTGGGTTTAAGCCTGGGAGTGATTCCGGGTGCTCAACTCGGTGCATTCATTTCTCATAGATTGAGTACAACTCTTATCATTCAGGTTCTGGCGGTTTGTCTTGCTCTGGTTGGCATCCGTATACTATTTTAAATTCAATGAAACAGTATTTATATTTAAGTGCTTCGCTTCGATCCGACGACCGAAATTTCATAGAATACACGGGCAGCTAAAAATTGTGTTGTAAATTCGCCCCAAAACAGAGAGGAAAATTACATGAGGGTATCTTTTTTGCTTTTATTAGTTCTCTTGCTATTCAATTCCTGTTCAAATAAAAATGACTACCAGGTTGTGTTTAGCGATCCGTTATTGTACTCGAAAACGGTATATGCGCTGAACGGTATCGTAATGGGCAATAACTTCAGTCCTATGGTTGCATCCCGGAATTATTTATATGCAAATATTGCTGCCTATGAAATAATTGTTGCGGGCAACCCTACCCAATATCAATCCCTTTACGGACAAGTGAAAGATCTTCCAACGATACCCTTACCGCCACCCAATGAAACTATTAACTACAACTTTGCTGCTCTCCTAGCCTTTTGTAAACTTGGGGAGGCAGTGACGTTTCCCTCAGGAAGCATGACTGATGTAGTTGAAGGCTATAAGCAAATGGCCCGGAAGCATGGGATGCCCAAAGAAATTTACGAGAACTCGATTAGTTATATGGAGACGGTTTCTTCTGTTATCCTGGAATGGAGTAAAAAAGACTATTATGCAGAAACACGAAGTTCACCAAAATATACTGTATACGACTCACCAGGAAGATGGGTGCCCACTCCTCCCGCGTACTCTTCAGCAGCCGAACCGCATTGGAATCTTATCCGACCTTTGGTTATTGATAGCATAAGCCAATTCTTGCCGAAGTCTCCATTTAATTTCGACATTAAAGATAGTACCAGCAAATATTACAAAGAGGTGATGAAAATAAAATCGGTTGGAGATTCTCTCACCCCAGAGATGGCCGCTGTAGCCGATTTCTGGGATGACAATCCATTCAAATTGAATGTCTCCGGACATGTGATGTTTGCCACAAAAAAGTTTTCCCCTGGTGGTCACTGGATGAGTGTCGTAGGAATTGCCTCCCAAAATGCTGATGCCGATTTTCAAACTACAGTTTGCGCTTACACCAAAACTGCTATTGCAATATTTGATGCATTTATACAGACTTTCAATATCAAGTATCTGTATAATACCGTCAGACCTGAAACAGTAATCAATAAATACTTCGATGAGAACTGGCGGCCTCATTTGCAAACTCCTCCATTTCCAGAATATACCTGTGGGCACTGCTATATCTCTGCAACTGCCGCTGAATCACTTACCAGTATGTTCGGCGATCATTTTAGTTATACGGACTCTTCAGAAAGTGACTTTGGGCTTCCCGCAAGAAAGTTTTCCTCTTTTAGATCTGCTGCCGAAGAAACAGCCAAATCAAGGTTTTACGGTGGAATTCACTATGAGTACTCAACCATAGTTAGTCATGAAATGGGTCAAAAAATCGGAAAACATATCGTGAGTCGTTTAAGAATGAAAATGGGGCAGACTAACGACGTTATTGATTAACAAGCGTTACAACCTCCAATCGGAGTAGTGATCAGTGTTCAAAAAAAAACACTCACAATACACCGCTGTGACAACTTTACCTATCTCGTGAAAGACGGAGGCTCTGGCCAGAGATTATTAGTGCTGAACTGTCAGCGATATCAAGGTCCAGTTTTCCAGTTTGCGCGTGTCCTACATCAAGAATCGATACCCCTGTTATGGTGGCCTTTAGATTCTTTATGGAAATGGTCTCCCAGCTCGAAGGATAATTTCCCTCAACACCCGTCACTCGACTGGCATCGTTCAGCACAATTACTCCTCCTATACCAACCTTTTCGGAAGAAATTTCAGTAATGGAAGGAAGCGGAGAGCCCTTCAGCTCTGGTGAAATCTCAAACTTTACCCTGGAAGAATCAGATTGGGTCACATCAATGGTATCCAGGTGGTGAATTTCGGTTTCCACCTCAACGCTTGATTTTCCTGAAATATGTATTTTCAGGTTTTTCTGTCTCAGTTTCTCCAGTTTAACATTTGTATTTCGACCGTTAATAGAAATTAATTCAGGAGAAAATAAACGAACGAGTGTATTCCAGCCCATGTAGCGCTTTTCAAATGGGTCGTCCACAGCCAATGGAAATTTTAGATAAAGCGTGTCTCCTTTTACAACTGCATGCACCGAATCGGCTTTGTAGCCCCGCCACATTCTTAATACTCTAACAGAGGGTTTTGAAGCAGGTTGAAAAGCAATCGTTGATAAGTTTCCGCCTGTAACTATAAGGTGTCTGAATGGTTGTTCCAGTATTTTGCCATAAGTCCAATAAGTGTCTGATTTATCCAGCTTGTCGAATTCTTTCCTTAGCAGAAAGTTACAAATGACGAGTACGACCAAAAGTGATCCCGTCACCGCTATCAATATTACATTGCTGATCTTCATTTAAGCTATTTGAAGTTTTCCTTTATGAATTTGAGATAAAGTTTATGTGCCTGGGTAAAACCCATTTTTAACAGGTACATATTCCGGAAAAAAACCGGCATTTCTTGTTTAATAAATTGCTCTCTTCGAAACTCGAGTATCCTTTCCATGGCTTGCTCCGGTACAAAAAATCCAAGCCCTCTCTGGTTCACAATAATCTCCTTTTGCTGCAGAAACTCGTATGACCGTTGCACTGTTGTTGGATTTACCTGCATCGCCACTGCAGTATCCCTTATGCTCGGTATTTTATTACCCAGTGTCCATTTATTTAACAGGATCTGCTCACAAACATATTCTGCTATCTGGAGATATATTGACTGATTTTCTCTGAAATCCATGCATAGTATTTAGAATTCCTTTTCCCGAAGCCTTACCCAGGCAGTAAACCATAATATTAAAGGTATCAGATACAGGAGTATGTCTACTCCCAGGGATGCATAATCCGGGAGTAAGACCTTTCCCTCTTCCTTGCCCACTGCAACAAAAACACCGTAATATGGAAGAGCCCGGGATGTCGACTCTATAATAATCGTCGATATAAACTGGTTTAACAATTGAACGACAATAAATAATCCACAGGCAATAAGCGCGCACTTGATAAATCCCGCTTTATTGAAATATAAAGAACCTACCAGCATCAGTCCGGCAACATTTACATACATGATGTACATCTTGCTGGCAACAAAACCATTTAAAGGCAGCAGCTGCACTGCTTCATACCTCTCCCTGTAATATGGATCTGCCTTGTCCAGTGTATTGCGATATATCTCCACCAGTGTATAATCCAGACCTTTAAAAAAGGAAAGGAAAACTAATGCAAAAGCAATAACTATGAGTATTCCGACCAGCCATTTTTCCAGGCTTGACGCTGGCAGCGTGAGATAAGATGAACCATTGGCATGTGATGAGAAATAATTAAAGGCGAAGGAGCTCAATAAACCGCCTCCTCCTATAAATCCCAGCACGAAGGCCAGATTTTGAGCTTCTTCAAAACCAATCAGAGGTTTGCATATAACGTAAATTAGCGATGTAAGCACGAGCGTCATACCGGTGAATCCGAGCAGCGGCATAGGCCGTTCCAACAGCGTCTTCTTCACTAAGGCTCCGAATCTTTTTTCTGAAAAGGTTTCATTCATGATAGCGTATTTTCTGAAATGCCCTGGTTAAAAATCTTTTTCGCGAGAGTCGGGTTTTCAGTTACCCCATTAAAAAAATGTTCGAGATTAATTTTACTGTCTTCTTTCATTAGGTTCTCGCGGATGATGCTGCTTCCCGCCAGGCCGTCTTCCTGATATAGAATTTCAAGATTTGCCGGCACCTCGCTCACCGTAGAGAAGTGAAGTTTTTCTGAGATTGTTTCCAGGCTTGCATTGATGATTAGTTCTCCGTTATCAACCACGATGACGTGATCAATGAGATTCTCCAGGTCCCGGATTTGATGAGTGGAAATAAAAATCATTCGATCATCATTCATCACCGAGGAAATCAACCTACGAAACTGTGTTTTGGATGGGATATCCAATCCATTGGTTGGCTCATCCATTAGCAACAACCGGGTATTGCATGCAAGCGCGAAACCAATGATGAATTTTTTTTGTTGTCCGAACGAAAAACTGTTCAGTCGCCCACTTTCTGCAACCTTGAGTTGCTCGAGGTATAATGACAGCGCCTGCCTGTCAAACTGAGGATAAAACGGCGCAAAAAGGCTGATGTATTTCTCAACAGATATTGCGGGCACATACACTTCTTCAGGTACAAAATAAATGCTTTGCAAGAAGGACGGCTTTCTATGGCGGGGGATCTGCTCATTGACCGTTATCGTCCCATGAGTCGGAAACAGCAACCCAATGATGTTTTTAAGCAATGTGGATTTTCCTGCGCCATTTTTCCCCAGGAGCCCATAGATTCTGCCAACGGGCAACTGTAGGGTTAGGTTACGAAATAGTAACTTCCTAGATGAGTAACCAAAAGACAAAGAGTGAATATCTATCACGGTGTATGGCTTATGTAGTACACTACAAATGTAGTCAACTTTTTTACTCTACCAAATTTTCTTCAAACCTGCGTTGTCGGCTACATATCTATATTCAAATTATCTACAAAATCAAAGTCCAGTTTTATAGTTAAAAAATACTGACTCTATTGTCAGAGAATTTGGGCAAACATTCCGAATTGGAATGAAGGACTTTCCGTATCATCGGGATACAGAGTAAATGCATTTTAAAAATATTTAATTCGCCATCATTCTCCACTATCATACTGATTTGGGAAACAGTCAATACCTTGTGTCATGAAAATCTTAGTGGTCGAGGACGAGTTGGAACTCTCTAAAAGTATCGGCACATATCTCTCGGACGAAAATTATCTCTGCGAATTTGCAGCAACTTTTCAGGAGGCAATGGACAAGATTGATTATTATGAATATGACTGCGTTCTGCTTGATCTCATGTTGCCCGGCGGTGACGGCATCAGGATACTTGAAGAAATCAAGGCCCAAAAGAAAATGGAAGGCGTCATTATCATTTCAGCTAAGAATTCCCTGGAGGATAGGATCAAAGGTCTTCAGATCGGTGCCGACGATTATCTTGCCAAGCCTTTCCACCTTTCGGAACTTGCGGCTCGCATCTATTCCGTGATACGGCGGAAGAACTTTGGCAACGTCAACATTATTGAACTAAACGAGTTAAAGATTGACCTTCCTGCAAAAAAAGTGATTGTCAATGAAAAGGAAATTCCATTAACAAAAAAAGAATTCGACTTGTTGATCTACTTTGTCAGCAATAAAAATAAAGTGATCTCCAAGACAGCCCTTGCCGAGCACATTTCGGGAGACATTGCCGACATGTTCGATAATTACGATTTTGTGTATGCGCATATCAAAAACCTCAAAAAGAAATTACACGAAGCTGGCTGCCATCCCTATCTAAAAACGCTTTATGGAAGCGGATATAAATGGCAGGTATGACTAAGTTATTAAACCATTCATTGAAGCTATTGATTTTTTATGCCGGCATAGTCTTACTGGTAAGCATCCCTGTATACTATCTTATCATTTTACGCCTGTGGCAATACGAGCTTGATGAGCACAAGATCCAGCTTACGCAAGCCGCCGGCCGGGAGGATGAATACCTGATCATTGGTGCAGTTACCTCACTGACGGCGATTTTCTTCATTATGTTGCTTGTTGGGTTTATTATTTTAAATCGCCGGATTTCACGAAAGCTATGGCAGCCATTTTACAATAGTCTGGAAAAAATCAGAACGTTTCGGCTTGATCAGGAAAGCAGATTGATCTTCGAAGTACCCACGATTTCAGAATTCGCAGAATTGAATAAAAGCCTGGACAGGCTCATATCTGGAAACACTACCATCTTTAATCAACAAAAGGAATTTGCTGAAAATGCGTCTCACGAATTGCAGACGCCATTGGCGATTATTCAGTCGAAGCTCGATCTTCTGATGCAGAGCAGCGATTTAAAAAGTGATCAGTATAAAATTATCGAAGATGCAATGAAGGCGCTATCCAGGGTTTCAAGAATCAATAAAAATCTGCTCCTGCTGACGAAAATCGAGAATAGTCAATTCATGGCAATGGAAAGCGTAAACGTTTCAAGTCTGCTGGCTGCAAATATCAGGCTATTCCACAATTTTCTTGAGAACAAAAGCATTGGCCTCACTGAAGAAATTACATGCGATGTTGTTGTTGAAGGCAACAGAACACTTATCGAAATACTTGTCAACAATCTGATCACCAATGCTATCCGGTATAGTCCCGAGAATGGCATAATATCCGTAGTCTTGTCCCCTGGTCAACTACAAATCATAAATGCCGGAGACAGAAGCTTAGACAACGCCCGGATCTTTCAGCGGTTTGTGACGGGCTCATCCACATCCCCCGGTACGGGCTTAGGACTTGCATTGGTGAAACAGGTTTCTCAGAGATACGGTTGGGATTGTCAATATGTCTTTGAAAATGGAAATCATGTGTTTTCGATAGAATTTTTCCAACCCGGGTAGAAACCGGTTCTGTTTAACATCCAAACATTCAACGATTTGAGAACGCTGAGTCGCAGATTATGCAGTTCAGTTTTTCTTCTAATTCCCATGGTAATTATGCACAAAGCCACGGCTATGCGGAGGTTACTATGTATTCTCATTTGTTTTATCGTAGTCCACTCCCTTCAATCACAGTCCGGAAAAGTGACTATTTCCGGGTTAGTAATACATGAAAATACTAAAACTCCCATCCCTTATGTAAATGTGACCCTTAAAACCGGCACGAGCGATTCAGCACTCGTCGGGATGATTACAACCGAAGATGGAAGATTTTCTATTCCCGCCATTGGACCGGGAAATTATGCGATGGAACTCTCCTATGTTGGCTTTCAAACGAAAAAACTCAGTGTTTTGGTGGGTCACCTAAATGAGTTTCTAGATTACGGTACGATAATCCTGTCACCGGATAGAAGTTTGCTGGACTCCGTCGTGGTAACAGCAATACAGGATGTCGTTTCACCAAAAATGGACAAGAAAACATTCCGACTTGGTGACAACATCTCACAGGCAGGCGGTTCCGTTTTGGGAAGCATGAAGAATCTGCCGGGTGTAACTACGGGCCAGGACGGCAGGGTTCAGTTGAGAGGCAGCGACAAGGTCATGATACTTGTTGACGGAAAACAAACCGCCCTGACCGGCTTTGGCGGACAGACGGGGTTGGATAACATTCCCGCATCAGCTGTTGAGCGCATTGAGATCATCAACAACCCCTCCTCAAAGTATGATGCAAATGGAAATGCTGGGATCATCAATATCATTTACAAAAAAGAAAAGGAGGATGGCCTCAACGGTAAACTCGGACTGACGACCGGCCTTGGTGCGCTTTGGATCAAGGAAGAAAATTTCCCGGGGATCAGGCCGCAGTATCAGGCCACTCCAAAGGTGAACCCATCCATTTCTTTGAATTACAGAAAAGAGAAAGTCAACTTTTTTTTCCAGGGAGACAACCTTTTTACAAAAACTTTGAACAAAAATGAATTCGTTGATCGCTTTTACGACAATGGGGATGTTGTAAGGCAGCAGACGAAGAGAAACAGAACAACAAATATCGTTACCGGGAGAGCCGGAATGGATTTGTTTCTCAATCCCTTTAATACCCTTACTGTTTCGGGATTGTTCAGCAGTGAAAAAATTCTGGACAGGGGCGACGAGCCATTTTTTAACGAAGACCTTACTGATCAAAAACGGTTATGGCAATTTTTAGAAGACGAGCTTAAAACGACTGCTACCGCGACCATCTCACTGCAGCACAAGTTTGACCAGCCGGGAAGGCTGCTTAGTCTGGGACTTAATTATACATTTCACCGTGAGGATGAAAAATATTTCTTCACTAACCAACTTCCAAATTATACCGGACTAGATTCCTTTAAGCTGATATCGGACGAACATGTTGCCGACATCAATGTAGATTACGTTCAGCCATTAAGGAAGGGCCGATTTGAAACCGGGCTTAAATTCAGGCGGCGTTATATACCAGTAAACATGCAGTTCAAACCAGGTTTGAACTCTCCACTGGATGTAAACGCTGGAGGATGGGCAAACTATGGCGAAACAATTCCCGCTATTTACGGCAATTACGTTTTCGAGAACAGAGAATTTGAAATCGAAGCCGGAATAAGACTCGAATACGTTAATCTAGAGTATGAGGTAAATCCGAACCATGTTACTTATAAAAGCAGTGGATACGATTATATACAACCGTTTCCGAACATCAGGGCGGCCTGGAAGCTGGATGACCAGAACAGATTGACCCTGTTCTACAACAGGAGGGTTGACCGGCCAAACGAAGTGGACATCAGAATTTTTCCGAAATATGATGACGCTGAGATCATCAAGGTGGGCAATCCCGAACTACGGCTTCAATTTACCAATACGTTTGAACTCGGCTACAAGACTAATTGGTCTGGCGGATACGTCGTGTCATCGTTTTACCATAAACGCATGGATGCGACAATTGCCAGAATTGCATCTGTTGTTCCGGGCAGCAATCTGATTTATAATATATTCCAGAATACCGGGAAAAGTAATAGTACCGGGATGGAACTCATACTTTCTCAGAAGGCAGCTGATTGGGTGAAGCTCGACCTCAATCTGAATGGATATCGCAATATCCTTGATGAATTTACTGTAACTAATAAATACCCGGTAGAGAATGTATTTACTGCGGGCCGCGAAGAAATTTTCTCGGGCAATGTTAAGTTGAATACCACTTTTCTCCTGCCTGGTCAGTTTGAAGCGCAACTGTCTGGCATTTACCTGGCACCCGATCTCATTCCTCAAGGAAGGATACTATCAAGATTTTCACTAGATCTGGGTTTGAAAAAACCAATTCAAAAAAACAAAGGGGAGCTGTTTGCAAATGCTACTGATATAGCCAATACCTTGAACATAAGACGGGAAATAAAGGGAAACGGATTCCGGTACAATAGCGCGGATTATTATGAAACCCAGGTTTTCCGGATCGGATACGGCTATAAATTTTAAATCATTGATACCATGTTTCGTTCCATTCAGTTGACCATTGTTGTTGCCTTCGTAGGATTGATAAGTCCTGCCCAATCAATAGACACAATAACAAAGCCAGAACATCGAATCAGCACTGGCCTTATTGCGCCAGCGTCACTTATGCTCGGCGGCATCCTGGTGAATGGCAATGGTGACGAGTCGCTCAAGATTGAAATAGCAGAAGAACGCGACGAAAAGCTTTCATCATTCCACACGACAATCGATAATTATCTGCAAATCTCACCCATTGTCATAGCTTTTGCACTCGACGCCGCAGGCATTAAGTCACGAACCGATCTGGCCAATCGTACTGCCATACTGCTGAAAGGCGAGGTGTTAACGTTGGCGACAGCCTTTGCACTAAAAAATAGCCTACACCAAATAAGACCGGATGGATCAGATCATTTTTCCTTTCCTTCGGGACATACTGCCCAGGCTTTTGCAGCGGCTACTTTTTTGTCAGAAGAATACAAACACAGATTTCACTGGATGCCTTATGCCGCCTATGGCATCGCCGGTTCTGTAGGGGTCCTGAGAATGGCCAATAACAAGCACTATATCAGCGATGTGCTTTTTGGAGCTGGCCTTGGTCTGCTTTCAATGAAGATTTCTTACTGGACTCATCAATACCGCTGGGGCAAAGCTCGCCACGAACTTGTGGTGTTCTGAGCACTTCTATGATCTATACGGAGGACTGATCTCTGTATTTCTTGTCAAATCATCTTTTCGGTGGGACCAATCTTATACACCCATCTCAGGAGACTTGGAAGTACGATCAATAACAGGGGCAGGGCAAGTATAAACCCTCCTATGACTGCAATCGCAAGAGGTTGATGCAACTGCGCGCCTGTTCCGATACCCAAGGCTAGTGGAAGGAGAGCGATAATGGCGCCGAAGGCGGTCATGAGTTTAGGGCGTAGGCGAGTCGAGATCGCGAAAACCAATGAGTCAACCACATTTTGTCCACGTAGTGATTCTTTGAACTGCAGAAAAGTGAAGATCGCATTTTCGCCGATGATGCCAACAATCATAATCAGCCCGGTGTAGCTGCCAACATTAAGTGGCGTGCCGGTAAGCCACAACGCAATACAGCTTCCGGCAACCCCCAGAAGTGAAACCATCAGAATCACAAGGGCAACTTTTATGGTGCGGAACAGAAACAGGATTACAGTAAAAACCAGTAAGCTTGCGCTTATCAGTATCACTAACAGCTCATTGAACGACTGTTGTTGATCTGCATAAGATCCTCCATATTCCATGTGGTATCCAGCTGGTAACCGAATGTTTGCTTCCAGCTTCGCCTGGATATCCTTGATAACACTTCCAAGATCCCTGCCATCCAGCCTTGCCGTGATAACACCCATCATTTGCAAGTCTTCCCGCTGAATTTCCGCATCACCAGCATTGATTGTCACTTTCGCCAGCTGATCTAAGGGAACCTGGCGACCATCAGGGAGAAATAACTTTTGTTTCTTAAGCTCATCAGTCGTAAGGTTTCTTTTTTTACCATTTAGTACTCGTATTGGGGTCAGCTGTGAACGTTCAAATATATTTCCAGCAAGATTGCCGCTTAAGTATGCCTGAAGCTGCGACTGAAGATCCGTTGGTGACATCCCATATCTCGCGAGCATAAAGAAATCAGGCTGAACACTTATGGATGGGCCCGCGATGACAATGCCATCAAAAACGTCAGCGGTGCCAGAAATATCCTTTATAAGTCCCGCTGTTTTTCGTGAAAGTTCCTGTAGTTTGTTTTGATCAGTGCCGTATATCTTTATTTCGACTGGCTGTACTGAAGCCATCAAGTCGCCGAGCATGTCCCCGATGACCTGACCAAAATCAATCTGAAGGGCAGGCTGGGTGGTTTCTATGCGCTGCCTGATATCATCGATGACTTCATTTGTGGAGCGGTGCCTGTTTTCCTTAAGCTGAATAAGATAATCCCCGCTGTTCGGTTCCGTTATAAAGAATCCCATCTCAGTCCCGGTTCTGCGTGAGAATGCTTGAATTTCCGGGATGCTCTTAAAGCTTTTTTCAGCTGACTTCAACATCCTGTCGGTTTCATCGAGCGAGGTCCCCGGCGGAGAGTTGTAGTCGAGCACGATGCTTCCTTCATCCATTTCAGGCAGGAAGCCGGTCTCGAGTTTCGGAATTAAAACAACTATTGTGATGACGAGGGCTATGACAAACAGGGCGCTTATTGCCGGCCGATGGAGAAAAAACAAAACCCAGCGTTGTCTTTTTACAGCATGCTCTTTTTGATTTGTTCTCAGTTTTGGGTCCTTTGCAGTGAGCAGCAGGTAAATCACTGGAAGACCTAACCATGTCACCACAAAGGACGACAGGAGTGTTATAATCATGGTGTTCGTCAGCACACTAAAATATGACCCTGCCACTCCGGTCATCAGCAGAAATGGAATAAAAATTACGATAGTACTGAGTGATGAACCTACCATTGCGGGAAATAGATACGTCACTGCTTTCTGTACGAGTACGCCGCTTGGTTCCGCCGGATACTCCTCGTGGGTTCTATGAATTTGCTCGACAACAACGATTGCGTCGTCGATGATAAGTCCGATCGCAGCGGCTATCGCTCCAAGGGTCATAATATTGAGTGTGTATCCTATACCGTAGAGAACGATGATCGTCAGACTTATTGTAATCGGTATCGTTATCAGTATTGTGGCACTGGCTTTCACAGACCTCAGGAAAAGCACGGCGACAACCAGGGCCAGGGCAAGGCCAATCCAGACGCTATCAGTGACACTCCTGACAGATTGCGCCACGAAGTCTGCCTGAATATAATAGGGAGTTATCCGGACACCCTTAGGAAGAATTTTCTTCAGTTGATTTATTTTCGACTCAATCTGATTTGAGATATCGATCAGATTTGCATTTGGCTGTTTAATTATCGCGACAAGCAAACCATCTTTACCATTTGCATTTATCTTAACGTATTCTATACCTTCCCGAATTTCTACCGTTGCAACATCACCAAGCAGGGTTATCCGCTTGTTGTCATTTCGGATAATGATATTTTCCAGCTCAGTTTTGTTATGAAGAGTCGCATCCGTGAGCGTTAAATAGAGGTGCTTGTAGTCTGAAATAAGGCCACTTGGTTGAATAAAGTTTGTTTGAGAAAGCGCTGTGCTGATTGAGGAAGTTGTAAGACCCAATGTGCTCATTTTTTGTAAATCCAGTTCAAGCCAATATTCTTTTACCTTGCCACCGGTGATCCTTACTTCCGAAACCCCGCTCACCTGGGAAAGAAATGGCTTGATTATTAAATTGGCCATTTGTCTGAGCTCTATTGGAGAAAACTGACTGCTTTCTACCGAATAGCCCATCACCGGCAAAATGGAGGGGTTCATTCGCGCAATCGTGATACTCATTTCGGGTGGAAGATTGTCCCGTATCTCACTGATCTTCGACTCAATGCGCTGCTGACTAATATTAATGTCGCTATTCCAGTTCATGAACGCAGATATCTCGCAGGTACCTCTGCTTGTAGTGCTCCTGACCATCTGGAGGTCAGGAATCTGCTTGATGGCAGTCTCCATTGGCTTCGTTACGGTGACCATCATTCTGTCTACCGGTTGCAATGCGGCTTCAGCAATGATCTTAATCTTTGGAAAAGTAATCTCGGGAAATAACGAGGTCTGCATCCTTGAATATGCAAATATCCCACCCATTATAATCAGCGTAAGGAGCACTGCCAGGGGATTCTTGTAGGAAACAAAGAATTTGTTCAAAATAACGTATTAATTACCCGAAATGATGATGGCCGCCGTGTCTTCCAAACCATAATTTCCGGTAAGAAGGAATTGGTCCTTTGTCTGAAATACAGGCTCCAGAATTTCAATTCGACCATCAGCTGAAAGCCCCACCTTAACTGGCACTTTGACCGCATGACTGCTGTCGATGACACGCATCACCCAGAAATCTGTCTGTGTTTCATCAGATAGCACCGCTTGTTTCGGAAGAGAAATTGCCTTAGGGTGACTATTTTTTTGAACCTTAACCCTTGCGATGAGGTTGGCGGGAAGATGGGATTCCTCAACTTTGATCAGTATGCTCTGAGTTTGAGTAACCGAATCGACCACAGGCATCGCAGCTTTGAATTTCCCTTTTAGTACAGTACCATCTGGCAACAGCAGGTCCAAACTCTTCATGCCGGCCACCAGTGACTCGTATTCGTAAGGGATATTCAGAACGAAAACAAAACTATTGAGGTCATTGATGGCGGCAAGCTGCTCACCCTCCTGCACGTAATCGCCAACCTGGTGGTTAAGCTCGGCAAGATAACCTGAACCTCCCGCCCTTATATTAATGTTTCCTGTGAATTTGAAACTGGTATCCAGGGCGTCAATTGTATTGCCGAGGCTGGACGCCTCCTTTGTTTGTAGGGTGAACAAGTGCTGACCTTTCCTTATGTCAGAACCAGCTCTCACGTTCACATCGATGATGTACCCATTTGTGCTGGCCTTGACATAACTCCGTTGCAGGAAACCGGAGATTGCATTGAGTTCCACCCAATCCGACATAGGGCTCATCTCCAGGGAAGTTACGGTGACCGGGGTGGCTATCGTTTCTGTTGACGATGAAGTTTCAGAAGTAGAAACATTCCTGCAAGAAGTTACGAGCAGTGAAAGAAGCAATAGCGGAAAAAATTTCATGAGCTGAATTTATCGGTTCCAAAAGGACAGTTGATTTAGAATCTGCAATCTTGATACATGGTTTTGAGTAAGCAGGTTTCGTGCAGTAAAATAGTTGTTTAAAGAAATGATGAAGTCTGTGATTCGCACGTCACCGGTTGACAGTAATTTTCCGCTACTGCGGATAAGTGTTTCAGTATATCTAATTTGTTTCTCAATCTGTGGAATGAGTTGTTCGGTCTCGAACAATTGTCGTCTTAGTTGATTCACCTGCTGGCTATGCTGGTTGATGAAAAAGGTCTTCCTTTCCTGACGGTTCTGTTCCTGGATTTCAATCTTGGAAAATTGCAGGTGCTTCTGTCTCCCATCATATATCGGGATTGAAAGATTTATTCCTGCACTTGTGCCCCAGTTTTTATAAGGCCGGTATGCCAGCGACGAATTATATCCTCCGTCTGCAAGAATCGTAATGACTGGACGATAATTCAATGCAGCTAAAAACTTGTCATTTTTAATCCGCAAACTGTCGAGCTCGAATTGATGGTAAAAGACCGATTGTGCTATTTCAACCATTGGTCCAGAGAATAAGACAGGTTCCTGGAGTTCGGAAATCGTTGTGTCGGAGATTCCAGCAAGATAATTCAACGTCAGAAAGTCGGCTCCGTATTGCATCCTTAGTTGCGCAGCGGCCAGCTCTTGTTGTTGCAAAACAACTGCGAACGAAAGGTATTCCGTCTGTTTGTAAATGTTCCGCCTCGTCATGATTTTCAATATCGTATCCTCGGATCTTAACAAGGTCAGGATTTCGTCGGAGAAGCCCATCTGTAATTGATCGCCGTAGGTAAGGATATATTGGTCAGTTATAGCCTTCTTTAGATCCTGTTCGCTAATTGCTTTGCCGTTGCTGGTTGTCATCCTTTGGATTTGAAGGGCATTGAACCTGGCATGTGCTGACCTGGCCCCGACAATGTTACGGCTTACCTGAACCAGTGCCGAGAGTTGTGCACCATTGGTAATCGCATCGTCGTAACCGACACCCTTTATAACGGGGGCATAATAATTATTGCTGATTCCTGATACTTGGGTCTTTAGAGATGCACGAAGTAACTGGCTGTCTAAAGAGAGCGATTTAATCTGCCCCTCAAAATCTTTTAAGAGTGGGCTATTCTGCCTTGCCGCAGTAAGAAAAGATGCCAGTTCAGCTTTTTGAGCGCTTCCCCACACGGAAAAAAACAAAAAACAAAGAAATATCGAAGCTCTTTTCATAAAAGATGACCAATTCAGGACCACTCAGGAAAATACCTTACGTTGCCGCAGCCAGGGACATAGGCGAACAAGGTCAACTTAGAAGTGCGACTTAGACAGAATTTTGCCTGCCTCGTCAAACATCAGGTCTTTGTGTCTTACTTCCGCTTCGTAAGTGATAACTCCACCTGGCTTCTTTGCCTTCACGCTCCCATTTTGGACTAGTGTTTGGAAATTACTTGTCAAATGCCTGCCTTACGGCTGCAGGTACTGATATTGCTTTCTCCTTCTCCATTGACTGGGCGAAAACCCCGAGAGCCAGTATGAAGAATTGTAAGATGAACATGACCCTTAGTTTCAAAATAAGTAATTTCAGATGTAATGTTCAACTCAATATTGAATAAACTCTGAACGAGGAAAGCCCGGTTCTTGACCACAGATTAGCGTTTTGCCGGCTACGACACTGTAATTCTGTGGCTGATTGTGAAAGGATATATAGGCTGGTTCTATATTTGCTAGATGCCTGTACATTAAGAAAAAGTCAATTCTCTCTTAGATAATAATCACAAGCGTGCCGATAAGGATCAGAAAGGCGCCTATTGCGGTTTTCCACGTGAGCGCTTCTCCCAAAAAGATTACGGCAAAGACTATTGCGAGGGCCACACTAAGTTTGTCAACAGGTGCCACTTTTGAAACTTCTCCAAGCTGAAGTGCCTTAAAGTAAAATATCCACGATAAGCCCGTTGTTACTCCCGATAAGACGAGGAACCAAATATTATGTGTTGTCAGGGTTTTTATGTCGGAAATGTTTCCTCTGAACAGTGCAATTCCCCACGCAAGAACTAAGATCACTACTGTTCGTATAGCAGTACCCAAATCGGGGTTAACGCCTTTTACTCCAACCTTAATGAAGATGGCAGTGATCGCCGCAAACAAAGCTGACAATAAGGCATATACCCACCACATGGTGTAAAATTACGACGAGTGGTCGATAGTGAAGCATTCATTTCCTTTCGATTTTACCAGGTTGAAAGTGCGGGTATAATGCAATTATCGATCAAGAATGGGAACCCACGCTACTTAAGGACGATATCCTAATATCAATAGAAAGAAACAGTACATAGCCATTCAAATTTCAATTGTCGAGCTGTGATAATCTAATAGTCTTGCAATTCTTAGTCATAATTCTATAAATGAATATGATTGAAACTGCTTTAACTTAGTGGAAGTGAAAAGAATTGGCACAATACTACTATTTTGCATGTACGCATTGGCCACAATGGGTTTCAGCATAAAAGAGTTTTATTGTTGCGGCAAGCTTAAAACCACCTCACTGGGATTTGCCTCTGATGGCAAAGCAAAATGTAATAAGAGCGACAGCAACGATGATGGTTGCTGCAAAAACATAGTCCAATTCTTTAAGGTGAAGGACAATCATATTACCACCACGTACGCTGGCCTTCCTGATGTCCATTCCATTTTTATCAATCTTTATTATCCTTCTGTTGAGCGCATAGTTTTTTCGTTCCAGAAATTTGTCGGTGCCTATCAAAGCAACGCCCCACCGGGGTACTGTGGCGTTCCGGGTTATATTACCAATTGCGTTTTCCTGATTTGACTACTTATCTCCGTGCTTAGTCATGTTCATGTGATTTGCATGCTCGTGAGTTCATTAACTCTATCTTCTACCCTATTTTTTTGGCTAATGTAAAAAGCTGCCTTTCATTAGACATCAATTATTTCCAGGTGTACTCAACCATGCATCTGTAAAATGCCCCAAGTGTGGGATGTTGCTTGTAAAGCAAAAGGTGATTGCCAAACAGGAGCAGTTGATAAGAGAAGGCATTTATGCTAAGCCAAAGGCGTAGGATTCTTTTTAATACGATAAAATTATAAAAATGGAAGTTAATCATTCGCATCATCACGTACATGAGGAAAGATCCGAAAACGAAGGCAAGAGCAAATACCATTGCCCTATGCATTGCGAAGGCGACAAGACTTATGATAGCCCGGGCAAGTGTCCAGTGTGCGGTATGAACTTGGTGTCGGCGCCAGCCGAAGGAAATGAAAAAAAGGAACATAAGCAGCACCAAAAGGATCAACGCTCTGTCGGTGCAACTGACAAATACTATTGCCCCATGCACTGCGAAGGCGACAAGACCTATAATAAGGAAAGAGACTGCCCCGTATGCGGAATGCAGTTGGTAAAGGAACCAGGCGCGCCTCCACCTGCAACGTCAAAATCACAATACAGCTGCCCTATGCACCCGCAAATTATCAGGGATGCGCCAGGTTCGTGTCCCATCTGCGGAATGGATTTAGTGCCTATGCAGCCCGTTGATGAAGACGAGGATAGAACCTATAAACAACTGCTGAAAAAGTTTAAGATAGCTGTTTTGTTTACCGTTCCTATTTTTCTGATAGCTATGTCTGATATGTTGCCCAACAATCCACTGATGAAGTTGTTCGGACAGCATATTTGGAACTGGATACAATTTGCACTATCACTTCCGGTGGTTTTTTATGCAACATGGATGTTTTTTAAAAGAGCGTGGACATCAGTAGTAACATGGAACTTAAACATGTTCACACTTATTGGCATTGGCAGCGGTGTTGCATTTTTATTCAGTGTAATTGCGATGTTGTTTCCCAATATTTTCCCTGCTCAATTCAAAACACACAGTGGAACGGTGTTTGTCTATTTTGAAGCAACAACCGTTATTCTTACACTCATATTATTAGGTCAGCTTTTAGAGGCAAGAGCGCACAGTAGAACAAGCGGAGCGATAAAAGCATTACTGAAATTAGTACCCTCGGAAGCGACGTTGATTACAAACGGAGAAGAAAAGGTCATACCTATTGACCAGATAAAAAGCGGTGACCAACTACGAATTAAACCGGGAGAAAAGATTCCCGTTGATGGAAAACTAATTCAGGGTGAAGCAAGTATTGATGAAGCTATGATAACCGGCGAACCCGTTCCCGTTGATAAAACAGAAAATGACAAATTATCATCAGGCACAATAAACACTACTTCTTCCTTTGTAATGGAAGCCGAAAAGGTTGGTTCTGAAACCTTGCTATCACAAATCATTCAGATGGTGAATGATGCAAGCCGTTCAAGAGCGCCTATTCAAAAGCTGGCGGACAAGATATCAAAATATTTTGTTCCCATAGTGGTTATCATTTCAGCGCTAACTTTTATCGCCTGGGTACTATTTGGTCCGGAACCAAAGTTTGTATATGCCTTCGTAAATGCCATTGCTGTCTTAATTATTGCCTGTCCCTGTGCTTTGGGACTGGCTACACCGATGTCAGTAATGGTAGGTGTTGGCAAGGGCGCTCAATCAGGCGTTTTGATAAAGAATGCCGAGGCATTGGAAAAGATGAATAAAATTGATACACTTATCATTGACAAGACCGGAACCATCACCGAAGGAAAACCTTCTGTTGAAAAGATAGTTGCATCAGAAGGATTTAGCGAAGGTGATCTATTGCAAAAAATAAGCTCATTGAATAAACAAAGTGAGCATCCTTTGGCAACGGCTGTAGTAAAATATGCTAATGAAAAGAAGGTTGTATTATCTGATGTAAAAGATTTTAAAACTATTGCAGGCAAAGGAGTTATCGGCACTGTGGATAATAAAAAGGTGGCATTAGGTAATGCAAAGCTGATGGAAGAAATTAAAACATCGATCTCTGAAAGTCTTTCAAAGCGGGTTCATGAAGAACAGGTGTTGGGCAAAACAGTTTCTTTCATTTCAGTTGATGGCAACGCAGAAGGCTATATTACCATTACCGATAAAATAAAAAGTACCAGCAAGGGGGCCATTGCCAAACTTCTTGAAAACAATATCGAAGTGATAATGCTTACAGGTGATAATGCAAGTACAGCCAAAGCAGTTGCAGATGAATTGAATTTATCAGCCTACAAAGCAGAGTTTCTACCGCAGGATAAATTGAATGAAATAAAGCGCTTGCAGGCAGAAGGAAAGAAAGTAGCGATGGCAGGCGATGGTATTAACGATGCACCGGCATTGGCACAGGCAGATGTAGGTATAGGCATGGGAACAGGCACAGACGTTGCCATCGAAAGCGCATCAATCACGTTGGTAAAGGGCGACTTGCAGGGAATTGTCAAAGCCGATAAATTAAGTAAAGCAGTAATGAAGAACATCAAACAAAATTTATTCTTTGCTTTTATCTATAACGTAGTCGGAGTTCCAGTTGCCGCAGGAATATTGTTTCCTTTTTTTGGCATCCTGTTGTCTCCTATGATTGCCGCAGCAGCCATGAGTGTTAGTTCGGTTTCGGTTATTGCAAATTCACTGCGTCTAAGAAGTATAAAAATATAATATAGATAATTTTTCATAGTATTAAACGGGCAAGGCGATTATGCACCACTTAAAAACGTAATCGACATTATGCCGATGGAAAGAGACACTATTGAATTTGCTGCCAATGCAAGTGGAGACTGGTTCTTTCACTGTCATATCTTATATCACATGATGATCGGCATGGGAAGGGTGTTCAGGTACGAAAACTCGCCGCCTAACCCTGAGATACCAGATCCTGCGCTAGGATACCGCAAGTTGAAATCAGATGACCGAATGTTTCACTTTATGGCAAATGTTGGCGTCCAAAGCAATGGAAGCTTGGGGAGCGACAAGGCAAAAGCGCTATGCGGACTATCTGCTGATTTATGCGAAGCATGTGCAAAGGAATGCAGCAAACATCAGACAGAGCATTGCAAAGAATGTTCACTGGCTTGCAAGCTGTGTGCAGAAGAATGCCGTAAAATGGCAGCTTAACTATAACAAGGAATGCAGGTGAAAGCCTGTATTCTTAAAAACATTAAAATAGATTAAAATGGAAAAGAAAGAAAGTATGCAAAATATGTCCGGCATGAGTTATAAACGCTTTTCAATAATGATGGCGGTCTCCTTTATAATCATGTATTCGGTGATGTTTCTAAATGTCGATGAAGCCAACCATATTTATTTAAGCACAACGCGAACTTACATGGCTCTGCTTATGGTATCACCAATGGCGGTAGTTATGATGCTGATGATGGGTAAGATGTATCCAAACAAGAAAATAAATACAGGTATTATCATTGGCGGGATTGTTTTATTTGGATTGGTGTTAGCGGGATTGAGAACACAAACACCCATTGGAGATGTGCAATACATGAAAGCTATGATACCTCACCATTCCTCCGCAATAATGGTAAGCAAACACGCAAGTATTAAAGACCCGGAAGTAAAGACACTTTCCGAGGGTATTATTGCTTCTCAGGAAAAAGAAATTGCACAAATGAAAGCTATACTGGAAAGAATGGGTAAATAGGCTAAAATCCTTGCTGCTTAGCTGTAAAATTTAGAATTCCCACGCGCGTAGCAGCATCCGGATGTAGGCGTCTGCGTCTCTTTGTTTAGTCAGTTTCTTAAGTGTACCCAAATAATCTTCTCTGTATACGGCTGGAATAATAATTTTGGATAAGCCTTTTGAACTTAGTTCGGCATTCATCATGATCCGTGCTATTCTGCCATTGCCATCCAAAAATGGATGAACCTCGCTTATCATAAACATCATAAAAGCCGCTCTTGCAAAAGGGTGTTGTAAGAGACTGTACCATTCATATCCTTTCTTAAGTGTGCCAGGAACTAAATCCTTGTCCACAAATTCGGTTGTTCCGATACGGTTGTTTTATCCTTAAACTTTCCTGGATTCTTTGACTTTCTTGCAATGAGTAAAATCGCAGCTAGCGCTCATTGACACTGAATGATATCAGACGTATTATTTTTATGCCTTTTTATGTCCCAATAATCGGAAAACTTCCGATTAATTTCATAAAAATGTACGTATTTATGTACAATTAAGAAAAGAATATCGGAAATAATCCGATATTTGATATGTAAACGTACAAGTTGGATTTTATACAAGCGATAAAGAATTATTCAGGTCAGCCCCTCACCCGGCAGGTGCTAATGAACTTACTGCAAGATTATAAGCGTCCCTACGACAAAATCAATGAATTGATCAAGCAAGAACTTCTGGTGCAAGTCAAAAGAGGCGTATTCATACCCGGCCCGCAATCGTCAGTAGCGGTGCCGGAGAAAATGCTGCTGGCTAATCACCTGTGGGGACCCAGTTATGTGTCTTCGGATTCGGCGCTATCACATTGGGGCCTAATCCCGGAGCGGGTATATGAAACCATCTCGATGACGACAAACCTGGCAAAAACCTACAAGACTCCGGTAGGACGATTCCGGTATATCCGCCTCCCGTTACCTTATTATTCATTCGGGATTCAGCGGGTAGAACTGGCGTCCAGGCAGATGACACTTATCGCAAGCAAGGAAAAAGCGCTTTGCGATAAGATCATCACCACGCAAAGGCTAAAGCTCCGAAGTGTAAAGCAAGCCAGAGAATATCTCATGGAGGACATACGCATCAGCAGGGACACCTTAAGGGAATTGAATACCGGCTTGATTAACGATTACCTGAAGGACGCGCCTAAAGCGGATAGCATTTCGATACTAATTAAAACACTGAACGGCTTATGATCAGGGAATGGCTGGAAGAATATAAACCCAAAAACCAGGAGGAGGCAGAAAGTGCCTTACGGGAAATCATCCAGGAGATCGCGCTGGCGGGCCTGCAGCGAAGTGGTTTTTTTGAAAAAGCCGCGTTCTATGGCGGAACGGCGCTACGAATATTCTACGGAGTGACGCGATTTTCCGAAGATCTGGATTTTTCTCTACTGGAAGTTAACCCGGATTTCCAGCTTCAACCTTACCTGGACGGCATGCTAAGTGAGTTCAATGCACTTGGCATAGACGTCACCGTTAGGGAAAAGGTTAAGAGTAAACAGACGTCGGTGGATTCCGCCTTCCTGAAGCCGGGTACTAAATGGAAGGAGCTCGTCTTAAAAGGGATCATTCCGCAGGAAAAAATCAGTATGCGTCCTGATATCAAGATCAACTTGGAAGTTGATACCACCCCCCCACTTGGCTTTGCGACCGAAGAGAAATTACTACTCAAACCATTTTCCTTTTACACAAAATGCTTCGCGGCTCCGGATTTATTCGCGGGCAAGATGCACGCCCTGTTATTCAGGAAATGGAAGGGCAGGATCAAAGGAAGGGACTGGTTCGATATGGAGTGGTATGTAAAAAACAATATCCCACTGCACCTGGAGCACTTTGTTATCCGTTCGGTTCAAAACGGCGATTTGAGTAGGGAGACCATGACAAAGGAAGAATTCACACAACTGCTGATCGATAAGATCGACCAGGTGTCCATGGACGACATCAAGGAAGACATCGTCCGTTTTATTCCCGATGATAAGTTTCTTGAGTTCTGGTCGCGGGATTATTTTACGGAGTTGGCAAAACGAATTCGCTTTCTGGATAAATAAGTAGGTTGGGAACCTTAACTGCCACAAAGCAAGTTGCATTGGCGGATTGATTTAGCCTTGTGAGAGACAGGAATCATTGATCAGGTAGCAATTAGGGCAGGTCACATTGACTGGAAATCAAACAAACGACTGTATCATAAGCGAACGCGAACCCGATTTATTGCCAATAAGTTGTTGTAGATCAGTAAAATATTTCATGGATCGAACTTTGTTGAAGGATTCAAAATGTTCTTGCCGATGATTACTATTTATTTGAAAACGGCGTGGCGTAGTCTCAGGAAAAACAAAGGCCACAATTTTCTTAACATCATAGGATTGGCAATAGGGATAGCATGTACGGGTTTGATCTTTTTATGGACCGAAGACGAGCTGACTTTTGATCAGTCGAATTTGAAAAAAAACAGGCTTTATGAGCTAAATATAAACATGCCTTATGGTGGGAATTTTTTCACCATGATTTCCACTCCGCGCCCATTGGCTGCGGCATTGAAAACCGAAATTGCCGGTGTTGCCAATGCTGCCCGTTATTCAGATGGGGAACAGCGTTCTCTTCTCACGATTAATGACAAGGCACTATATATCGGAGGGCGGTACGCTGATCCGTCGTTGTTTAGCATGTTTACGTTTCATTTTATCGAGGGAAATTCCAGGAACCCGTTTCCCCAGTTGTATTCAATCGTTATCACCAAAAGCACGGCACGAAAGTTCTTCGGCCAGGCTGCAAACGTGATAGGAAAGACCATCCGATTTGATAATAAGCAGGATTACGTCATCTCCGGAGTAGTAAGCGATATACCAACCAACTCCACACTTCAGTTCGGATGGCTGGCGCCTTATGAAGTCATTACCGCCCAAAACCCTGATGACGCAAATGCATGGGATAGTTTTGGGCCGATAACATACGTTGAACTTAATGAAAATGCAAGGATAGATGCCGTCAATAAGCAGCTGAAAGATTTGATACCCAGAAAGTCGGTAACCGGGAAAAGGGAGGCTTTTTTATTTCCAATGAGTGACTGGAGGCTATATCATGAATTCGCCAACGGTAAACCAACAGGTAGCGGACGTATCAAGCAGTTGCGTATGCTAACCCTGATCGCATGGATTATTTTGCTGATCGCCTGTATCAATTTTATGAACCTTGCCACCGCGCGGAGTGAACAAAGAGCCAAAGAAGTGGGTGTGCGGAAAGCGCTAGGATCCGGTAAGAAAAGGCTGGTTGCGCAATTTATGGCAGAGGCATTACTGTTGTCAATTATCGCTACCCTTATTGCTGTGCTGATCATATACGTTTCACTACCTGCATTCAATGCCATTATGCAAAAACAACTGGTATTGAACCTGGTTGCGCCTTTGCATATTATTTTTCTGATAGCTATCTCCCTTATCTGCGGACTGGTTGCAGGCAGTTATCCAGCACTTTATCTTTCCTCTTTTAATCCTGTCACCGTTTTAAAAGGAATTAAAATGAAGACAAGCGGTGCATCCGTTGTAAGAAAAGGGTTGGTAATTACGCAGTTTGTGGTATCCATAGTATTTATCATTGCCACCATTGTGGTTTATCTGCAGCTTCAAAATATTCAAACAAGAAATTTGGGTTTCAACAAAAACAATCTGATAGAGATAAATCCCCAAATTGACATTTCAAAAAGCTTCCCAATGATCAAGGCAGATTTGCTCCGTACCGGCTTATTTGAAAACGCTGCGATTACAAACCACGCTACGCTATATGGCGGCGATACTGACGACCGGTTTAGGTGGCAGGGAAAGGCGGAGGATCAACAAATTTCCATTGCGCATCGAAACGTCAGTTCTGAATTTATTTCTACCTCCGGCATGCGAATTCTTGAAGGGAGAGATTTTAATAACAGCCCATCGGAAAACCTGAGTGTTGTCATTAATGAGAGCCTGGCAAAACTGGTGGACGAGCATAGCGCAGTTGGAAAGATCATTCAATCCCCTCGTGGCAACCCCGATGGGATCTTTTCTAACATGACTGTGATCGGTGTGGTAAGTGATTATGTTTATGGAAATATATATGGCAAGGCCGATCCTTTAATTATGTTTTGCAAACCGCTTCAGGATCAAAGCTTAATTTATGCACGAATTAAGCCAGAGGCCAGAGTTCAGGAGGCAATGGCAAAATTAGAGGATGTGATGAAGAAAAATAACCCAATCTATCCCCTGGAATACAAATTCGTTGATGACCAGTTTCATCAAATGTATCAGAATGAAACGGTAGTTGGCAAAGTTTCCACTGTTTTTGCTGCATTGGCTATTGTCATCTCCTGCTTAGGTTTGTTTGGACTTGCTGCCTACACTGCGGAACGGAGGATAAAGGAGATTGGCATTCGTAAAGTATTAGGTTCAAGTGTTTCGGAAATCGCAATATTATTGTCAAAAGATTTTGTAAAACTAGTCATTGTCGCCTGTCTCGTCGCCTTTCCCACCGCCTGGTGGATCATGAATGACTGGCTTCAAAGCTATGAATATCGGGTCACGATGAGTTGGTGGATATTTATGGCTGCAGGTGTATTCGCCATTTTGATCGCGTTGTCAACAATCAGTTTTCAGTCCATCAAAGCCGGGATGGCAAATCCAATAAAGTCTTTAAGGTCGGAATGACATTTGCAATAATTGGGTTCCCCAATCGACCTGGCTCTAACTTAAAGTATATATCAATAATAACATAACCTAAGAACTTGCCCAGCGGATGCTGAGAATTACATGTTTTTCAATTTAAAGGTGAGTAATGACGAATGATATCAGATCTTGATAAATATTTTTTTTCGATACAGAAAGTATAATAATGACCATATTATTATCAGCGCACCAAGGGCTTCAAAGGATTTATGGAACCTTTCGGGTGCCGGAGCATAAATGCCGGAAAACAACATACGTGAACTATAAGCGAAATCAATAAACCTGTACATCAGGTAGACCGTCAGAGAATTCATCCCCACAACATAAAAAAAGAACGACGCCTTTTTGAACTGCCATACATCAACCAACAAATACGATAGCGCGAGGGCAAGGAACGACATCCCCCCTGTCAGCATGATGAAGGAGCTCGTCCACAAACGCTTATTGATGGGAAAATGCAGACTCCATAGTAAGCCAAGAACTATTGCCGCCACTCCGGCCACTGTAAGCCATAGAAGCTGTTTGTTGTTTGTCCATTGTTTGCGCAAGAGATCGCCGCCAACCGACCCCATTATGCATAGGCAGAGGGCGGACGCCTGGGTAATCAGGCCATTCTCATCGAAAGTTTTCTGAAGAAGGCGTCCGGGCAGCAAAGTCCGGTCAATCCAGCCGGCAAGGTTCCCCTGGAAGGACAGATCGCCGGCACCGTAACCCGGAACGGGAATGAGAAAGAACGCCGCATAATAACCAAGGAGAATACCGGCAACCCAGATCAGTCGTTTATATGTTGAAAAATTGAGGTACAGAACGGTCGTCACAAAGCCTGCAATGCCAATGCGGCCAAGAACGCTGGGTATTCGGATGTTAGCAGGGTCAAAAAAAGTGACCGGCGTATTCTTATCAAGTATACCAAGCAGGATAAGGAAAACCATACGGCGAAAACTCTTTTTATACAGATCGGATTTTCTTAATCCTGACTCCAGGCCCTTATTCAGGGAAAACGGAAGAGAAACTCCCGCGATGAAAAGGAAAAGGGGAAATATAAAATCATAAAACGTGAATCCATTCCATGGCGGATGATGCAACTGGCCTGCTATTGCATCTAACCACGCCCAACCTGTTTTGCCTTCGAGCAGTTCAATACAAGCTCCACCACCGGCAATGAAAAGCATGTCAAAGCCTCTCAACGCGTCAATGGAAATCAGCCTGGTGGATTTTTTTTCCGGGATCGGTAGTGTTGTATTCATTTTTATTAATTGGGGTAAAATATCTTTGCGGCCGGGAAAGTTTCATCTTTTATTTCAAGCGCTATGTATTTCATTCGCTACACGGCTGCCGACCGTGTCGGCCAGCATCGGTTCCCCAGTTAAGATGGTCTGCATAGGCACCGGTGAAATGAATGCGTCCCACGGGGTTCATGACATTGGGCCAAATCTTACCCAGTTCTCCAATGAAAACGGCACTCACTCACAGGTTGAAGCAAATGTCTCTTTCGTCCAGTCCCTGCTGATCTTTAGTGGGCAACACCGCCAGGACCTCTGCCTAATACTATTACCCTATGTGTATCTACTTCATCTGCAGACTGCGACAAATCTTTCAGGTCGGGGTAGTCAAGATATAAGTTAATATTTTTTGAGCCGTCTTCCAGCCAGAATTTTGAACTGGCCTGAAACACGAATCGTTGATAAGAATCGTAGTCTGAGATTATCAAATACATATTGTTTTCCCGGCGGCATTGCCGATCGAGACAGACAAAAGGAATGTCATTCCTGCATGTTGACCCACCTCGGTGACTTGTGGTTGTCTTGGAGTTGACTGTCATTCCTGCATGTTGACCCACCTAGGGATATTATTTGTTTTAGACTTTTATGATGTTTTTTGCTCCCTAAACCAATCAGGTAGTCATGTCACCAAGCCAATTGCAATGGAACCATAAAAAGATTCTTCGGGTTAAAAATGGTATTGGAATTCGTAGCAGGTGATATGTTCATGGTGGACTTTGCAGGCAAGAAGCAATATTGTGTGGATGTAATTAGGGGTGAGCGGGTCGAATGTGAGGTGTTCGTGGCAACCCTTCCCTATATGTTCAATTTTTCTCGCCACATCCACAAGTTATTGGTCATCAACAAGTATTAAAGGCCCAATTTGCCCTTCGTCTATGATCAAGGGCAAAAAAAGACTATTTTTGCCCTCGTATTAATCATGAGGGCATTTGATGCCCTCGATTAAATCATTTTAAATGTCCTATCATCACGACATTCCATATAACGAACTGCCTTTCTTACCGCCAACCGGTACGATTGAAAGCCCAGAAATGCTTAGAAAGGTAAACAAGGCCAGCAGAGCCTTTCGAATCACTATGGCTGCTCTGTAGTTGGATTATACTTCACGCAGTTTACTGTCGGGTTTGGAATAAGTGCAATGCACGGCCTAGATAATCACCTCTGCCTGAATGATCTCAAAAACCAAGACATAAGGGAAACGCTGTAGTTTGACATCCAGGAGTACTTTTTTGGGATCTCTTTCATAAAACTGTAGTGAGTGGGATTTTCCTGAGATCATCGCAGCGGCTTTCAAAAGCTCTCAGGAACGCTTCTCCAAGTCCAGGCTGTGCAGCCTCATAATAATCATAGGTCGCTGCCACTTCTGTTCATGCCTCTGCTTTGATCAGCACCTGATAATGCATATTATTTTCGCTGACTCCTCACAAAGTCCACTGTTTCTGTAACTTTATAAGATGCACTAGCGCCCTTTACATGACTGTCGCGACGCTGGTGAAGCTCAACGAATACTTCGTCGCTGATGCTATACTCCTGCTCAGTGTCAGTTTGCAGAATGATGTACATGGCCTGCAGATTGCTCTCATCAACACTGTCAATGTAATCGCGTAATTTCTGAGGGATGGCTGCATTTTCCGTGTTGAACGTGTTTGTTTAAAAATTTACTTTTTAATTGCCAAACCTAAAAGACCTGTTATTTGATGGAATGATGCTCTTGCAGAGTCGTTAAGGCCATCGAGAATTTAAAAAATACCGAGCCTAGAGTTTCATTAAATTGTTTCAATTCGTGATCGTTGTGCCTAACATCATTCTCAAAGAATTTAATTGTAACCAGGCTTCCTAATAGATGCAAAGCATATGCCGGAGCAGTAGACATCTTACTTTTGAATACTAATACTAAAAGTTGGCTTGAGCAGATTCCTGTAAATCGTAATATTCCATGAGGTTTAGCTCCCGTTGTTAGACGTAAATTTTAATTGGTTGACTGTAGTTGAACTGTTCGTAAGACTATTAAGATCTATCGAAGTTGCTCAAAGACTATGAAAGCGTGTCGCAGTTATTGCGGGTGGACTTCAAGTGGTTTATTAATTTGATCGATCTCGCAGGCACAAAGGGCTCTGTCGTAAATTCTCAGCTCATCGATCACCCCGTTGAACCAGTAAGGGTATTCGGGATCCTGATGGCGGCCAATAAACAGATCAAATGGATTCGGGGTAAAAGTTACCGCCTTCTGCTGGCTATGTTTCAATTCCCCGTTTACATAAAGCTTTGATTGTTCACCGTCATAAGTATATACAACAGTGTACCACGTCTCCTTGGTTATTAAACTGGTATCAAGCCCAGCGAATGATGCTGTTCCCTGAGGAATATCGTCGCCGTAGGTGCCGATAAAAAATTGTTTGTTTTGATTCACCGGTGCGTAGCAATCTGAATAGGTATCCATAAACCTTAAATTATAATATCCTAATACAGGATCTGGATATCCTTTTCCGAAAATTTGATTCGCGTGGCAAGTACCCTGATAAAAGTCATTGACCTTTACAATAGCAACCAACGTTATCTTCTGGGGACTCAAAGAAGCACTGTTATTAGCCTTCATATAAGAACTTGAGCCGTCAAATAAGTAGGCGCCATTAGCATGCCCGAACCTGTCAGTCGTTGGGGTGGCTGAATTAAAAACAATATGATTGTTGTATCCACTACCATCCTGCAGACTTCCTTCATCAAAAGTATAGTACGCCACCATCCCTGCTTTCAAATTGCAGATGGTGTCCACACGCGTTATGGTATCAGTGATAACTAATGTATCTCGAATGAGTACCGTGTCGTATTGGGTTCCTTTAGTGCAGGAAACTAAATGAGGCGTAGTACCTAGTAAAAAGAAGATACCAAGAAGGTGGCCTCCTACAAGCAGTCGTAAAAGTTTCATAAGGCGGGTTTGGGGTTCGATCGCTAAGATAGATGGAAGATTCAGTTATTCAAAACAATACTCTGATTTTAATCCCTTTTTCATTACTCCATTGATAAAACATTATTTTTGTCGAAAATGCGTTATTTGTAAACACCTGTATATAAACATTCTATGGATCAATACACTGATGAGACCAAAATTGTTTTGGACGAACGCTTCGATGAATCCATCGATGGAATATATTATTCTCATCAACCCATCTATGGCTACAGGTCAAAGTATTCTGCGGAATCCAACATTTCGCGACACATGATTACCAGATCAATTCTGAATACACTAAATAAATACCGTTTTGCTAACTTCATAGATATTGGTGGTGCGGAAGGTTATACGGCTTTCTTGGTACAAAAATTATTTCTTGCCCACGTGATGAGCACCGATTTGTCTGAGACCGCATGTAAACGAGCAAATGAAATTTTTGGCATTGAAGCAGTTGCTTGCGACATACATTCGCTTCCGTTTGCTAATCAGCAATTTGATGCAGTACTATGTAGTGAAACCATCGAACATGTAACGGACTTTAAGAAAGCGGTCCGTGAGTTACTTAGAATCACAAAGGACGTGTTGGTGATAACCGTTCCTCATGATCCGCCAGAAGAAGTTGAAGCAAATATCAGAAATAAAGTGCCTCATGGACATATCAACCATTTTGATCTTACGGCGTTTGACTATCTGAAAGCCGAAGGATATTCGATAAAGGCTGAAAAGTCTCAGTCTCCATTCCTCGTTGTTCCCAGAGTCATTGCAGAAGGCACGCCAAAAGAGAATAGCGGGCTGCCTTATAAAGTCTATAATTCCCTAACCCCTATTTTAAGAAAAGTTTTCGGTATCAAAACTGCAATCAAATTGATTGACATCGATCCGAAATTTTGTTCCATTTTTAAGAAGTATATGGGAATTACTTTTACTATCGAAAAAAACCTTGCGTCTCTCAAAGCCCCGGAACCGAAACCAATTACGGCGAGGGATTTTGTCTATGAAAGGGTAGACTATTATAGGTTAAAAAATAGAACAAATGCTGGCACAAACTCCAGTAGCCCGCTCGGTTAAGTTTCAATACTGCAACCTTACAATTCTGGCCTACTCATATCTAAAATAGACCTGAGTATAAGCTCATTGCGAAATAACGTGGCACGTTCATCGCATTTTGTCAAAATTTATGGGCTCTGTAAAGATATAGGTTTGCGTCATGTTTCCTGCTGAATTCCATGTGGATCTGTTCCAAGCAGGTGCTAAGCCATAAAAAGAGAATAGCCTCTCTGCCTGTTCAATCAAACAGCGTATCTATCATTAACTGGTTGTCGGCATATCCGTGAAAGTATTGATTTAGCTGGACGCCGAAGGTCGTGAGCATCGTGACAAGCACCGTTTTTTTAGTTTTCGTTTCTCTTTTGAATACTTCCTTTTTGCGCTTCAGTTCCGCTGCATAAGTTTGTTAATGACAAATTCGCCTTCCGAATATTTCATTTCAAATACATTGATCGTATGGTCGCTGCGATCTATCATCAGGTCTATCTGTGCACCCGGCACTTTTTCCTGGACAAACCGCCACACCGATTCGGTAGTGCGCACGCCGGCAATTCCCAAATGCTTTTTGATCTGCTGCGTATGCTTCAGGCAAATGCATTCAAAGGCGATACCGCTCCAGCTTTTCCAGCTGGGTGAGGAAGCCAGGTGCAGCCAGGTATCTGGACCGGGCTTGCTTCCTTCCACGTATTTGAGATAAAACAGTGAATATTCATCGGTGAGTTTAAAAATGGCGTCTTTCGTTTTTTTGCCGAAAGGAATATATGTTGATATAAACCCGGATTCCACCAGTTCTTTGAACATTGTCGTCGTCGTCCCGCCATTGGCCAGTTTGCAGGTGTCGATGATTTCGTTGCGCGTAAGGCCCTTTCCTTTCCTTGCCAGCGCCCTGATCACTTCCATATGACTATCGGCGTGGTCAAACAATGAGGTGTATAGTTTGCCAAATTCATCGCGCAATATCCCATCTTTGGTAAAACAGGTCCGGTCAATTCCCTGCGCTGCGCTTTCGCCGGGCTTAATATTTTTCAGTAATGCGGTATGCCGCCCATCGCCATATAGATTTGCAGCACCTGTACCGGTCGAGTTGTACATGCCTGTTGTGCAGATAAGTTTCGGTTTCCTGCAAGGTAAACGGCAGCAGGCGGATCGTTTGCGTAATCCGGTTATGTAACCCTCCTTTATTATTGACGACATTTTTGATCATCCACGAAGCCGCCGATCCGGAAATGATTACAAGGAGGCAACCAGGTCTGCACTTGCATAAGTGTCTCGGCCCAGTCCGTTGGTACTGCCAGTGGAAGTATAATTCCTGTTACTTTCTCCATTTCTCTTACGAAATTCTGCAATTGTATTTTCGTCGACGCTCCATGGCTCCCGGAGAATTCGAATACTATATTCTTTTCGAAAACGCTGTGCACCAAAAAAGTTTTCCCGACACGCCACCTGCCATAAATGGCGACCAGGTCTACGCCCGAAGACGCGAAGGTTTCCTGCAAAATTGCCTTTTCTCCTATTCTGCCGATCAATTTTTCCATGGGCTTATTTAGCTAAAAGCATAAATAAATAACAGATTCCGCTAAACAACACCGAGTTAATTTAGCTAAAATATCCTTTGCCTGCCCTGCCGTGATTTAGGCGACCGGCAGATATTGCCGGTGGAGCCGCACTACCCAATCCTGAAAATCCACGACGTTCCCGGGTGAATGTTTACTAAAAACTGCTGGTCCAGAGTATGTAATAATTGTATCGCTACAAACTCCTTATGGAGTCCAACGATCATCGCATTTGTTCAGCCAGATCTTGGTAATGGCCGGCGCCTACCGATTATACCCAACAGCTCAGGTACACAAACAAACGAATAAAGATTATTGCCACTACTCTTTATGAATCGTCTTTTTACTTTACTTTGAAAACAAGGAAATGCTGTATCGGCAGGACATCTACCCGGCGCTCGAGGACAAAACCATGGGAAGCCATTTCCCGGGAGAGTTGTGCGATGGTGGTTTTGTGCAGCGGTTTGATGCGAACCGACGGATCTTCTCCGCGGTATTCGACCAGGAGGATCTTGCCTTCCTGTTTCAGGCTGCTGCGGATGGACCGGATGACCTCTCTGGGCCAGGAGAGTTCATGATAGACATCCACCAGGATTGCCAGGTCGACGGAACTATCGGGAAGGTTCACACGAAGCGTGTTGCCCTTTATCACTTCAACATGCTGCGCGCGGGTCTCTTTCTTTTTCTGATTTAAGAAACGGATCAGTTCGTCCTGTATTTCAACAGCAAAAACTTTCCCATCGGGCACCAGGGATGCGATCCGGAAAGTATAGAACCCCGTTCCTGCACCGATATCTGCAACAACGGAAGCCCGGTTCAGGTGCATGCTGGCGATGATCAGCTCCGTATTTTCCTGCTTAGGTCTCCCCGCGCGCTCCAGCCAGTCTGATCCGCTGGCGTCCATCACGCGGGCGATTTCCCTGCCCATATAAAATTTACCGGTTCCGTCAGCAGATGGTGGTCGGTAGACATAAGAGGTGTCGATGTTTTCGTTGGCAGCTGATATTTGCCCGGCCGGCTGTCCGCAGACATTGCCGTAAATCAGCCAGCTCAGTATCCATATCGCGGTTTTCATCTGATAAAAATAGACGTTCCTAACATTGAGAGCGTATAAAAGTAGAGGATATGGGCATCAAACAAATCAAAGCTCGCCCTCACTGGCGTTTCGGCGAGTGAAACCTTCGCTTCGCTCACTAAAGTTTGGAAAACCATGCCGACTGGTCCGTGCGACGTCGCTAAAGCTATGGCGGGCGAAGGCGGAGAGTGTTCGCCTTCGCTTAAGCTACGGCGAATAAAAGGGATTGCCTTCAGCGATCCCTTGGGTGGGGGACCTGCAAACAATGAATGTCCGTTCGCTTCGCTGTAAATTTGAAAACTGAAGGCGGACTTCGTCCGCCGAAGCCCGCAATAAAAAAAGCCCGCCTTCGCTAAAGCTATGGCGGGCGAAGGCGGAGAGGGAGGGATTCGAACCTCCCCTTAAAAAACGTTGGGAACCAATATCTTAAAGAAATCTGAGTTAACAAACTCACGAATTACTCACCTTTTCCTATCATTCGGGTAACGCAAATCTTGATGTCAAAGTACGACATTTATGAAAATCACATTGCTAGAATTGTTTGGGGGGTAAGGTTGTGTTAAGAGAAGATTAGCTGTAGCTTGTTTGTGACCGAGTACTATGGACCCGGCATTTGCAGCTTTATTGATTCTTTTTTTAGTTGTCTGTTCTTTTGTGGGATGGCTAATTTCTGGAGCGCACAAGAGGCTGGCAGGGATAAGGCGATTGCCGATAGCGGCTGTTTATACAATTATCATATTCTGCGGGTTTATCTGGTTTACTATTCTTCTTATCTTCCCAGACATGATTGAATAAGAGCCTGGGCTTTAGGATCAATTACTGTTAATATCGTTTTCAATATGTAGTTGACTCCTCGTGTATCTGTACCCTTCTATGTTAAGCGGTCCTATCATGCTATCGGAGACCTTGTTTATAATCCAATATTGAGATGAATCTCCTCCGCGCAGAATCTCAGGCCGTGTAAAGTTGTTAAAGTGCCTAATCACTTGCTCCGAAACACTCCTGTGTACTAATATATAAGTGTCATCAAATTTGTATTTATCAATCTCGCCCAAAAGAATAATGCTGTCTTCTTTGGCGGTTTTATTTTTGTAAATTGTAGTTGTAATACCATAGCCAGTAAGAAAATAACCATCTCCCAAATCTCGATCCTCTATGTTCGAGCAACTTATGGCTGATAACATGATTAAAATTATCATTATTGCTCTTCGATTTTCTGTCACAGAATTTTACTTAAATTATAATATGTCATCGCCCCACCTTTGCCGACAAAATATAAAAATTTTTATCAAAACATAAGGTTCAGGTTTTTAAAAGGTAAGCAAAAAAAATACATGTTTATTATATCTCTGGGACAGATACCGTGTTAGCCTAAGATTGTTTGAATCGTAGCAACTATCAATCTAAATCGTAGAGGTTGAGAGGGCTCTATAACGTAAATTTGTGGTTTCTATGCTTATTTTCGAAAACTCATGGCGATATCATTCACCTGGTCCCATACCCAATGAAGTTTATCAGGAATTTCATGCACTGATCAGCAAAATGGCCCGTGGCCAACAGAACGTGTTGGAGCAGTTCAAGAGTGTCTTCGCCTCAGCCGCCGGACAAACTTCATCGTGGAGTTCAAGTGCGAGCTGGGCAGATTCCGATTTGCAGTCATACATGTCAAATTCTTCGGACAATGCACCTGTTTTTATTGAAGCTTTTTACGACGGCCTGGAACTAGTCAAAAAAGATTTCGGAATACCAGGGCCTGATCTTCCCTACATCAATGGAATCCTTGATAAACACGATGCCGGTTACCGGATAGAGCCACCGAATCTCCGGACGGCAGATGGTGAGCTGGCACCAATGCAAGCCCCGGTCATTCCACAAACATTTGACGACCAAGCTAAAGAAATCATTCAAAAATCTCTCCATGAAGCCAATCGGCTTCTGAATGAAAAGCGCGAACGTCCGGCAGTTCAGGAACTACTATGGCTTCTCGAGACCATTTCCACAGCATTTCAAGGAATGACTATTGAAGATAGCGAGAGCATTGGAGGAAAGTATTTTAACCAGATTATTCCAGAACTAAGAAAAGCAAATAGGGGCAAAGCGATAGAACAAATATTGAGATGGGTTGAAACATTGCACGGGTACTTGTCTGCTCCAAAAGGCGGCAAAGTCAGGCATGGTGCCGATCTCAAAGAAGGCGTGGCAAATTCCGCCGCTGAAGCAACATTATATTATGATTTGACTTTGAGCTATATCAAATATCTGATCTCTGAATACGACAGGCTGGCAAGAAATTCGTGATTAGAAATGGTCTGATGTGATATGTTTCAGAACGTCGCTTTGACAGATTACAAAATTAGGCTCCTAAAATAAATCCTTAACCATCCGTCGACTAGCAATTACCCAGGAACAAAACGACAGAACCAACAAAGAAATTCACAATACATGCTTGCAGCGCCGCATGAAATTCGGGAATAGTGGCTGAAACCTTTTTATCTGGGGGTTGCTTGAATTTATCGTAAAATATATCTAACCTAAATACGATATGCCTTGCCTATCATGATGTTAGATATTTAATGTAATTGCATGCCTGTGAAGATCGAACTTGCATTATGTATTCACTCGACGGCCTTATCCAACACTCCAAAACCAGACTCGCCTATAAATAATAAAACCGCTGGCGTCGACAGCGGTCGAGAACAGAATTTGATCGTTTAAGGCCCCAACGATCTAAGGTATGCTACCAGCTGGTATAAAAGCCAGCCAAAAGAAAATATATTTAAGGCTAATAAAATAAACAGCAACTTTCTCTTCCTGACAAAAAGACTAACTAAAGCAGGTAAAACAAATACAAAATTCATTAGCACATAGTAAAACATGGCAACGCTTTTAGTAGTGCCTCTATTTTCTGAAAAATCTGCAACACCAATAATTCCAAAAGGAATTAGGAACAGAACAATATTGAATATCGAAATCCAGAACAAAATTTTATACATCCTTATTTGATTTTGTTAATATTTGGCTTAACAACTTGGGTATTATCTATCCGAACCCGCTTTTATTCTCGTTTACGCAATGGCGGCAATATGGCTTTTAGGAGCATTAATTACATTATTTAAGGCATCTTCCCATAAACTGATGAGTTGTCAACATTGTTACAAATTCCTAAGATAAAATCGAATAATAGATGTATCAACTGTATAAGTTATTTCAGAGGCTTGTTTCCCCTACATAGTTTGGTGATGCTAACAATTTTTAAGAAATCAAAGGAATACTTTAGTTCTTGAATGGCGTATTAGCAAGAAGAGCTAACGAATTTTTTACATAATTTCCTTTATCAGGATGCACCACGTAACCAAATTGAAATGTACGTTTCTTTCCTTTCGGCGCAACTTGCACATGACTGATCTCTTTCTCTGAAAAGAGTACAAGATTAGTTGAATCCAGAACATACCTGTTATACCAAAAGCCAATAACAGAGCCACCCACATCCTTCGTTCTTTGCGTTTTTGTGTCCAAATCAGCTCGCAACCAGTGGATTGAACTATCAGTCAAATAAACTTTTAATGAATCACCCCTATCAATTCGATAACGTCCATCTTGACACATTCCACTAAACTCCACATAATAACTGCCCGTGTCAGTTTTAGTAACAGACACAAATGCATTAAATGGAAGGCTTTTGAAGTAGGCGGTTCTTCCCGCATTTGGGGTTCCCACGCCAGTAGATTTCACAGATCTTGACATTACCCCCGTTTTCTTGTCCTTATGTGACTTCTTTTCTAAAACTTGAGCATTAACATCTATTAACAGAGTTGAAAATAAGAGGAGGAATAAAAGGCGCATAGGAGGTGTTTTAATCATAGTGGTTCGAGGTCTATAACAGAAAACGAACACTCCTAGTATGCGTAATTTGTGCAATTTTCAATTATGGTGGCATTATAGACAATTTCGCGGGTTTAATTGAATTTGAGAATTCCCATTTGCCCTTGGAATTCGTTGTTGCACCAACGACAATTATTGATACAAGAAGAAAATATTCTAATCTGCCGTTTATTTTGCAATAGCTCTTTTGAATAACTGTATGATTAATACACTCCTGCTCTTAGCACAGGAAGAGGAAGATGTTGCCTACTTCTAGGCTTAGAGGAGCACGCGCAATTTCCTGGCAAAAGGCCGATTACATACAATTGGATTTACAAAGACCGGAATCTGCCTTAGGCGACATTTTTTGGCCATCAAACTGAAATATTAAACAGTCGGATGAAAGAACAATATCTCTGAATCCCAGGGGCGGCAAGCAACCGTTATTTGCATTGGTCTAAAAGGTACCTTCCGTAAATTGAGCCCCAGAATAACCAGGACGCCGTACCTACAAAAAACAGCCAGGTAACAATAATTGATAAGCCATTGCTATTTGCAATAGCAGGCTCCTCGTTAACTAAGTTTTTATTTTTACATGCCTTAAAATAAACTCTATAATTAACCTAAATAAGCAATACTGCAACCCCAATTTGAAACCATATATTTATTCTATGACAAAACAACCTAAGAGCTAAGATTTCAATAATTGCATTAACCAGTAACGATTCAGAAAAGCTCAATGCCAGGATGGTGGCAAAATGAGGCTCAGGGTCGCTGATTACCTTTTTATAGAACCGATAATAATTAGAATAAAAAATATTTAGTAAATGCATTTACTATCAGTTTGTAAGTCATCGCATCGAGATCAAGCTGCAAAGCAGGTCAAAATAAAAGGAATTTACTATTTATCCTATTATCCAAGCTCCAATTCAGGGGTCACCTATAAAATAACTAGAAACAGAAACGAGATACGCAATTAAAATTAAAATTGGTAAAAAAAAGAGTCGGCCGATACTTGTAGCCAAAAAGTAAAAACAATAATAAAATTATTGATAATGGCAGAACAAATATTGACAGTAGGTAAAAGTATTCAAACACATCAATGAATTTTCTAAAACCAAATGAGCGAGCTTCTTCACTCTCATTTTGTGGAGCACGTCCTAATATAAGGCAAGCCCCTAGATAAAGCAGAAGCGCTGTTCCCTCAATAGCTTCCAGATAATAAATCGTTGCCTTTAAAACCCAGGCCAATTTTTTGGTCATATAATTGATATTATTTTTTTTTTTTGTGTTTGGCGGTGTTATCAATATATTAGGAGAAGTCGAGAGAGAATTAAAATTTAATTCCGGGAAGCTTCACATATTCTTCACCTCATAACTTCCGCATTCCGTCACATGAAAGAAAAGTCGACAGGCATATTATTAATAACTTCATAGTGGTTGATTTAAAGCCCAAGTAAATGCGTTAGCATTATATGAATAAAAGGCATGTTAATATTCTGAGGTGCAAGGTTTACTGGCAAAAGTTCTAAATTACCTTGAGCATCAAGTATATTTCCTTGAGTGCAAGAAAATTGAAAGCATGTTGCCGAGCTCCAGCGCTCGTAAAATTATAATCGCCGTCTTTGTAGGTATTTTTAGTAACCTCGAGACTTAAATCCATTACTCTATTCAGGTGCAGAAAGAAGAAGGGGTAGCCAAGATGAAAGTAGAGTTCAACTATGAAACGGCAAATCAGCATGATATATACATGAACGATCTTATTGAAGCTTTTACAAAAAGCGAAGGAAGACGTTCCAAAATAGCTCTTCCTCATCTTGGCAGTTTACCGAGTCAACTCTCCCAAGATGAACTATCTTTTATATTCAATTAACACATATCATTTTGAAAGGATATCTATTATAAAGGGGGAGCGTTTGGGAGAAGTGGATTGGAAAATCTTGGATGAAAGTATGGGAGCTATTGGAGGGCAGATTGAGCCATTTCCAGCTTATGACAGATACAGACTGGAAATTCAAGATTTGTCAGAGTCAAAAAAAGGAATAGTTAATTCGAATGACTTTGAGTTTGCGATTACCATTGGTGAAAACGTTGTCGAAGAAGTGGTGGGAGGTATAGGGGTTACGGACTTAAGAGAGTTAGTCGAAATATCTGTAGAAGCGGCAGGCTTGCACTACGACATAATTAAGTTGATTTCAAACTGAGACACTACCGCCTATGAGTATTGAGGATATTGTTATCTTAGTTCCTGAGCCACAGTAAGAACCGAGGTACATACAAACGGGAAAGAAGATAGTTGGACATGAAGATCGCCAAATCGATACCTATCCTTTTGACAATATTGTCTAATCAGTTTTGCGAGAGTTCAACGCATTCGAAAGAACTACCCGCCAAATCTGACAGCATCCCTATCAGGGACCGCCTGGAGGGGCAAAAAGATATTGTTTTACAGACACACTTAAAAGATACCATAAGAATCGAAGGAAGTATTGTTTTATTCATAATCCCAGACTCATTAAGGTTTGAAAGTTTGGCAGCAGAACCAGGGATCTATGATGCAGATTCAGACTTTGGTGTTGGGGCGTCAAACACAATTGACAGTATTTCAAAAAACACTGACTACAGAAATATTAAGGCTTATACTACAGCCAAGAGATTTGTTGAGATTGATGACTGTAAAGGATGCCCGATTGTTATAGACAGAGATTCTGTTAACTACGGTCTAATCTTATCCTCTAATGGGAAAGAATTGGAGGCAAAATATAATGAAGTCCATGCGGGCGACTATTTAGAAGAAATAAATAACTATTTCGGTCTCAAAAATAATAACATTTCAAAGTGAGATACTAACCCTTGATCACCGGTTAGTGCTCGGTTCGTCAAAGGGGAATCTTAGGTAGAAAAGGAAGTACATAACGACAAATGTGGCAAGCGCTGCTAGGATCAGAAGGAGAACAACATATAAGGCGCAGCCTTTCCGCGATGCTGTAGCCATACAGCATGGTATAAAGGAAAATGTCCGGTTTAGCGAGGCGTGTGTTCGCTTAGTCAAAACTCATGAATAATTTAAACTGAGACATTACCAACTTTATTATTCTGAGCAGTATCGCTTAATTTAGGCTATGGGAATTTCCTATAGAAGAGCAGAAGTAATTAGTCTTCTTTAATTTGCGCGGATCAACTTAGTAAGAAAATGAAAAATGAAAATGAAAATAAGGCTTCTTTTTTTCTGGTATTTAATGTCGTCATCATGTCTTGATAGATCTACCCCAGTAGGTATTCCACAAAAACCAAAAGGCATCCCTGAGAATGCTTTTTGGAAAGGTAATGCGATGGGTGGTAATTGGTACGCGATACAATCAATGAATAGTCATGGAAATAGCTAGTGTCTCAGTTTGAAATTTGTTTGATGCGTCAGAAAAAAGTCTTGGCATGCTTTACGAGTTCAACATACAGGCTAACAATTTTTTCGTGTTCTTCAAATAACCGAGACACTTGATATGAGCCATTAAACCAAAACTGATCCTCCTCCCTTATTTTGCTTTTGTTTCTAGCTGCAAATTCAACTAATAACATGGCTATTTCTGTAGCCGCTACCATATCTTTAGGATAATTATTCAGCTGATAGGCTTGCGTCTGTTTAAATACATTTAGCTCCTGTCTTAATTGTTGAGTTAAATCTTGAAGCTCCATTTGAACTGATTTTTTTGTAAGTTTAAGCAGTCCACACAAGTTGTTAACTGAGTTTAAAGATAGCTCACGTTCAGAAAGTGATCTCAAATTCCCTTACTTAGAGGTAAATTCCCGTCTGCGGCATGAGTTTTTTACGTATGTTTTTAGTGCAAAAACCTGTAATTTTGTGTTATTAACTGTTATATTACAGTCCAAGATGTTACTGATTATGGGAAAATGAGCGTCTAAATCCCTGAGAAACACAACAAACAGTACATTAAGCAGTTATAGACAGCATGAGCAAGTTTATCGGGAAACTCTTCAGCAAGACAAGGCAGGTAGAAGTGCGGGTTGACTTAATAGAATACCAGGAAGATGGTATTCATTACGTCTTCAGCCCGGCACTCGACTTGGTCGGATATGGGGAAACCCCAAAGAAAGCCCGGGAGAGTTGGGAAACAGTATTGAGTGAGTATTTCAGATACGCAATGAATAAGAATACACTTGAGGAAGACTTGAGAAGCAGAGGCTGGAAACAAAACAAAAACGATTATCAACCACCTGCGTTTGACTGGCTTTTACTGCATAATCAAGACCTCTCCGAAGTGTATAATAAACATGACTTCCGTAAGGTAAGCAGTCCGATTAAGGTTCCGCTTGCCTGCGCATGAACCCACGTAATGTTTCTGTCGCTGACTACAAGCTATTCCTAATAGCCCACGGCTGCAAAGAAATCAGGCATCATAAAGGACACTACATTTTCTCGAGATCCGATTTCACCCGACCTATTATTTTTCAAGATCATATTGATCCAGTTCCTCTATTCATTATTAAAAATGGGTTAAAAACCTTGATGCTTACCTTGAGCGATATAAGAAATTTTCAAGCCGATTAATTCATATGAATAAAAGCATGTTAATATTCTGAGGTGCAAGGTTTACTGGCAAAGGTTCTGAATTACCTTGAGCATCAAGTATATTTCCTTAAGTGCAAGAAAATTGAAAGCATGTTGCCGAGCTCCAGCGTTCGTAACTTATAATCGCCGTCTTTGTAGGTATTTTTTGTAACATCGAGACCTAAATCCACTACTCTATTCGGGTGCAGAAAGTTTCCCTGTGATTACTAAAAACTACTCAACTATATTTACACAACCGTCATCCGCGGGACGGTCCTGGAAGCCGAGCTGCGCGGCGTGAGCAAAACAGTTGAAAGGGAATTCGGCTTTGTGGAGATGTCGATTGTTTCCCTGCCGGATCTGTATGCCGGAAAAATCTGCGCTGCCCTGGACCGTCAGCATCCGCGTGATTTGTTTGATGTGCGTTTAATGCTGGATAATGAAGGCTTCGGGGACGATTTTCGTAAGACGTGCCTGGTGTATGTGATCTCCCATCAGCGACCAATTGCAGAACTGCTCAATCCCCATCGCAAAGACATAGTCACAGTGTACGAGAACGAATTTGTGAGAATGACGCAGCTCGAAATCCCGGTCAAGGTATTGGAAGATACGCGTGAAGAACTGATCGCGAGGTTAAACGGTACCATGACCAAGGACGAGAAGCAGTTTTTAATTTCCTTTAAGTCAAAAACGCCTGATTGGGCCTTACTGGGTCTGGCGACTCATGAACAAATAGCGGCCTTGCCTTCGGTACGCTGGAAACAATGGAACCTCTCAAGAATGCCTGACAATAAACACAAGGTCGCTCTGGAAACATTAAAGAAAGTACTCAATCCGTGAAGTGTAGGCATCCGTGCGCAGCTCTAAAATATGTTGGGCGTAATACAGAATGGCCCCGTAATGCCGGTCAAAACCTGCTTGAAGGCAAGCTCGTCGCCTGCCCTAAAACGGTCAAGAAGCGCTTGATCAGTATGGGTTATAGCGTCCGTCATTCCCCAGCAATATAGCATCTTTGCAGAACTTCTGGCGGACATCCGTTGTCTAAACCAGAATAGCCTATATGATCAACCAAGAAGAAATTTATCGACTGTTAATGCAAAAGGAGTGGGCAAAAATTGTCAAGATCCTGCACCGGCACAAAGCCGAAATTGCCGGGGACGCGGTACTCGTGCATGCGGCTCAGACCTTTGAGCGGGAACTAATCAGGGAAGTGCCGAGTTACGACCCCACTGATAATGAAATATTGGACGTACTGGGAACCGTATACGTATTGCATCACGGAAATTTTTATGTCTTTACCGACGAGAACATCAAAATAATTACCCTTGAGTTGGCCAAAAGAGCCCCGCTGCAGGAAGGGTATAATTATGCCAGAAAATATCCGGATGAAATCGTTAGCAAGGAAATAATACGAAAATATGAAGCGATATTTGCCGTGAGTGACCACCGCCATCAGGCGATCGCAGAGGTTAGTCACCTGGATTGGATCGGGATTTTCAACAGGCTGTTTGAAATGATGAAAGATCGTGAAAATACGGCTACCTATTTTTCCGGACCGAAGTTTTTGAAGGTGGTCAGTCAGGTATACCCTTATTACCCTGACTACATCCAATACATTGCACTAAGAAACGAGCAGGGAAGAAGCACTAGTCGCAAAATATTCTTCTACGATATTTTTATGGAGTTGAAGCCTTTCCAGCGGATCGCCCTGCTTGACAACATCCTCCATGACCTCCGGCCATTTGAACCGGTGCGCGCGGCGGCCTTGGATATGCTGCTCGGAAGGGAAACCTTCAACGAGGCTGTGGTCGAGTCCACCGCGCTCCCGGAAACCACAGCAAAACGCCCGGTCGTGTTTATTTCCTATTCCTGGGATACCATCGCTTATAAAGAATGGGTGCTCTGGTTTGCCAAACGGTTGATCGATGACGGAATAGATGTCGTTCTGGACCAGTTCGAATCAAAGCTGGGAAGAAACCTTCCAGTATTCGTCGAACAATCCATCGCCCGAGCCGATCGGGTAATTATTTTGTTTACGCCTGATTATAAAGAAAAATGTGATGCACGTAAAGGTGGGGTGGGATACGAATATTCCATCATGAATGCAGACCTTTACGACAACCAGGCTAAAAACGACAAGATTATTCCTGTTCTGCGTCAGGGTACAAAGACACAGAGCATTCCTGCATTCATGCGACAATTCATTCACTTGGACATGACCAAAGACGACGTTTTTGAAGAAAGATACCAGGAACTGATCAGGGACATCTACAACGAACCGGCGATTGTCAGGCCACCTTTAGGAGACAAACCTGACTTCACGGATGGCGCTCGATTAGCCTAAATAAGTAATAGCGTGAACGCATTTAACAATATTCATTTCAACCAGCCCTTTTTCCTTTCTGCCGCGAGTTACAATAACCCTTAATCAGCGCCCCAAGATTGCGCCGCAATAAAAGCCAGCAACCTGCCTTCTTCGTCGCCTAACTCGTGACTTGGCTTGTAGCCTAAATTGTGGTTACATTGGGACCAGGCATGTTGGTACAGCGTTTGGCGGTGCTCTACCAAGCGGGTTAAAATTATTTGGCAATTATTCGATGTCGTTATCTAATTAAATTTTAAAAATGAAAAAATGCATTGGTGGAATAATAATTTTTATTATAGCTTGTAATTCTTCCGAAAAGAATCTGATATATGAGGATTCTACTAATAAATTCTATGTAAAAACGGAGGAGTCAAAAAAGGGCGCTTTAGTGGACACCCTGTACAAGTTTTATGACATTAATAAACCTTCAGAGATAAAAGAAACTGGATTTTATAAAGATGGGTTCCAGAATGATTTATGGAGCTATAATCTATCGAAGGAGGTAAAGATCATCAAATGGGGGTACTACAAAGACAAGTATTTAAATTTTGAAACCAATTTGTTTCAAGAAGTTGATTCCATAAAGCATGGCGATTTCTTTTCTAATTTTCTATTTAACACGGAATTGGGTAAAATAGTTTTAACGGTTTCAATTAATGGTCCTTTTAAAGACTCATTGCCCGCAAAAAATTATGAGCGCATTACAAAACAAGAGTTTTTTGCGATGGGGGCCACTCCTTTAAGTTTTACTACAAAAACGTTGACTGACGCTGCAACTCACATTTATATCAATCAAATTGCTGTCAAAACGTCTGCTAACGCGATAAAATATATCAAAGGATGTTTTGGTTTTATTGATAAACATGAATTCGTGGAAATATCGGTTAGCTCATCGGTTGAAAATAATTTTTATGCAGATGAATTGTTTAATGCTGTGTTAACCCATTTCGTGATAAACGGGAAACATTTGTACAATCCTTTTAAGAAAGAAAATCGTTAAATATTTTTAAGAATAAAATTGTAAGGATTGGCTGAGGGGGTTGGACAGTGTGCAGTGACGGTGTTTGGCAAGATCCACGAGCTGGTAAAAGCCACTGGCGACCGGATCGAGCATGGGTACGATGCAGGTGGCAACCGCACATCTAAACAGGTGCACTACAGTGATACGACGGTAAACACTTATTATATCAGGGATGCCGCAAGACAATGTGCTGGGGGGGGTACCATAATGACTGCCCGGAGTCATATTGATCACCCGTTCCCTTCACCTTATCAGCACATTGACCAAATGATTGGTGAGTTCATGCCACAATCGGAAGCTCTACTGAATTGAAGGTAGTAAATCAGAGTATCCAAAGTTTTAAGATAACTCCAGTTAAATAACAAGCTGATGAATGAAAAAAAAGAATTTCGAAGTGTATTAATAAGAGGGGTTTTTCATTTCATTGATAACACTGAGTATAATTTTAAAGGGCCAATGAGGAAAGGCTTAAGGCCCATTGCTTGGTATACTCAAGTAAAAGGAGAGGCGACTTCATGTGCCTTGATTTCGGATGTTGTAATCCGTCCAGGTGAGAAAAAGGAAGTAGATATTTTTATTTTAAATGAATTTCAATTAAGACATCCAATAAAGAAGGGAATGGTTCTTAGCATAGGCTCTCTTAGCCATTCTAAAGTTAATAAGTTCGGTGAATTTGAGGTTCTTGAGTATCTAGGAGAATGGCAAGGTGGAAAAGTTCCTTAGCTTAATTTCAAATAAATATCAACCGCTGGATTGCCATCGGTTTTCTTCATTGTAAGCGATTCTTGTTTTAGCGTGTTGGATAAGGCCATCAAGGGAGTGCATGACGTGTATTCGATCTTCGTCTAGTAATTCTTGATAGTTATGACTTTATCCTGGACGGTTTTGATAAGTGTTTGACTCTTGGCAAAATCTTCCGCCAAATCACGAGCCCCTAGGCTTTCTCTATACCCAGACGCTAAATTCAACCAGTCTCCCATATCAAGTGTCTGACTTCCAAAGGCAGCTTTTGGTACACGATCTTTTGATTCCATGTCTGTTCCATTGCCAAGGATAAAATAGCCGACGTTTTCAGCCTTACTCTCGTCCCCCATAAATAGATTATTAAATCTTTCTGTAGATTCCGGAGCATGTTGACCCCCCATTCTGTTTTATGTTGACCCCCCATTCTGGGATGTTGACCCACCTGTAATGTTTTCTCAGGTCACCGGGTTTACGTCATTCTTGCATGTTGACCCACCCCCAATCGGATTTTGTATCGGGGTAAAATTGTCATTCTGGCATGTTGACCCACCTCTCAGGGTGTGAGTAAGCGCTTTTTGTAAGTCATTTGCCCTTCAATAAAACGAAGGAGCATGGCACAAAAGCCCATAGCAATGGAACAGTTAAAGCAGATTCTTCAGCTTCACAAAGATGGCATAGGCATCCGGGAGATGGCCCGACGCACGGGTATCAGTCGCAACAGCGTGCGCAAATATCTCTCTGTTTTGGCCGCTTCTGATAGCGTCGAAGCCAGTGTCGATGATAAGGTTATTGCCGCTACAGCTTATGGCAACGATAGCCTGGCTCATGATGCTCAACGACTGCAACAGCTGGTTATTCATTTTCAGTATGCACAAAGTGAGCTGACCAAAACAGGCGTTACCCGCCAGTTGCTTTGGCAGGAGTATATGCTACTGCATCCTGATGGCTATGTCTACAGTCACTACTGTTATCATTTTACTCGCTACCTGAAGAACAAGGATCTCTCCATGCACCTGGAGTACCAGGCTGCTGATATGATCATGATTGACTTTACCGGGAAGAAGCAACATTACGTGGATACATCTACAGGTGAACGCATCGAGTGTCAGGTCTTTGTTGCTATACTTCCCTTCAGCGGACTCATATTCTGTTATGCGGTGCATACCCAGCAGACAGCGGATTTTACTGACTGTATCAATGCCATGCTGCTGTTCTATAACGGTGTTCCGGCCACTATTTTGTGCGACAATCTCCGCACTGCAGTCACAAGACCCAATCGCTATGAGCCGGTATTTACCGATATCTGTCAGCAGCTCAGTGAACATTATGGCACCACCTTCAGCGCTGCCCGGCCCTATAGTCCAAGAGATAAAGCGATGGTAGAACGTGCCGTGAGCATCGTTTATACCCATGTTTATGCTCCGTTACGTAACCGTGACTTTACCAGCATTGACACCCTCAATGCCGCGATGCAGGACCAACTAATCCTTCTGAATAACAAACCCTATAAAAACACGCCCTACAGCCGTTTGTATTTTTTTGAACAGCAGGAACGTGGACTGCTTAAGGCCTTGCCTTCGGAACCCTTTTGCGCAAAGAAGGTAGTGATGCTTACCGTGCAACGCAATTATCATGTGCAGCTATCAGAAGATCGCCGGTACTACAGTGTGCCATACCAGTATGTCGGCAAAAAAGTCAAGGTGTTGTATGATGGCCGTGTGGTAGAAGTTTATCTGCAATATGATCGCATAGCATTACACCTGCGCAGACAGCACAACCAGGCTTACACAACACTATCCGAACATATGCCGCCACATCACGAGCGTATGCAGCAGATCAAAGGCTGGAACCGTGAGGAACTGCTGGCGCAGGCCCAGCGCGTGGGCCCGGCCACCCAGCAAGCCGCATCTCAAATACTACAAAACAGCATCTACATGGAGCAGAATTATAAATCCTGCTTCGGTATGCTGATGCTGCAGAAAAAACACAGCACTGACCGGCTGGAAGCAGCATGTGCAAGAGCCCTGCAGGGATCCAGGGTGAATTATAGCATGATAAGGGATATCCTCGATAAGGGGCTCGACAGGCAATCTTCACAGCCTGACCTGACGCCTTTGCCCGACCACGAGAACATACGAGGCGCAAGCCACTACGAGTAAGCATCTTAATCAACAAACAACAGGATATGAATACGAATCAAACGCTGGAACAAATGCAGGCGCTGCGCCTGCAGGGTATGCATCACGCGTACCGCTCGCAACTGGAACTGCCGATGAACAAGCAACTGCAAGGCCATGACCTGGTAGCCCACCTGCTGCAATCCGAACAACTCAACCGCAGCAATGAAAAGACGGCATACTACCTGAAACTGGCTAAGATGCGACTGCCTGCCACCATCGATCAGGTTGAATGCAGCGCTGCGCGCAATCTTACCAAACAACAACTCGCTACCTTAGGTGAGGGGCGTTACCTGCAAAACGGAGAAAATATCCTGGTAACCGGAGCCACTGGCTGTGGTAAAAGCTTCCTCGCCTGTGCCCTCGGCCACCAGGCATGTCTGCACGGATATAAAGCCGCATACCTGAATATGAACCGTCTGATAGAGAAGGTTACCCTCTCAAAACTCGACGGCTCTTACATTAAACTCCTCAATCACCTGGAACGACAGACACTTATTATCCTTGATGACTTTGGTTTACAGCCGCTCTCTCAGGAGATCAGACTGACAATACTGCAATTACTGGAGGACCGCTATGGCAAAAAAAGCATAATCATAACCTCTCAGTTACCCGTAGCTGCATATTCCGCTGATACTGAGCCACTGTTCCGGCCAAAGAGAGCCATCTGATAAAGAGCGTATTTTCAATATCTAAACTAACTGTTTTTCTTTGTTCTTAACGACTCGCCTTTTAATTCTATTTTATTTGCATGCGCTGTCATTCTGTCCATTATTGCATCGGCAATGGTAGGTTCCTTAATGTATTCGTACCATGCTTTTACGGGTAGTTGCGAGGTAACAATGGTTGCACCTTTTGCATACCGGTCTTCAAGTATCTGTAATAAAGCGAGCTTCATTTGATGGTCCAGAGGTTGAAGGCCAAAGTCATCGAGTATAAGCAAGGGTGTCTTGGCTATTTGATTTAACCACCTGATGTATGTACCATCGAGTCTGGCGCCAGCCAGGGCTTCTATAAACCTGTTCATTGCAAAATAAACTGTCCGATAACCCAGCATACATGCCTGCCGGCCTAAGGCACAGGCCAGGTAACTTTTGCCGCACCCGGTAGAGCCCGTGATTAAAATATTTTGTCCCTTTGTAATAAAAGATCCATCGCAAAACGTCATTAACTGCTCTTTGGTAATCCCACGGTCCCCTTGCGTTTTCACCTGTTCAGGCATAGTATTGTAGCGGAGTTTGGATAGCCGCAGAAAAAGCTGGGTTCTTTGTCCCAAGCGGTATTGGGTTTCTGCGTCGGCAAGCATACCCATCAGTGTGTGGGCTTCGGGATGCTGATGTACGGGTTGATCTATGACTGCCTGATAAAGCTTGGCCATACCGAAGAGTTTCAGATCCTGCATTTGTTCTACAGTACTTTGTGAGTTCATGTATTTTCCGTTTTAGAAGTGAATAATTTTTCCAGCACTTTTAATGGTATGCCCCTGGCCCACGAACATTCTTATGCTCCGGCATACTGAACAAAAGTGGTTGAACAGGTTCCAGAGTATCCAGATTGTTTAAAAGGATATTATTGATAGTAGTATAGCTATAGCACTGCCCGGTAAGCGCTCTTTTGCAGGCTGCTTCAAGGCGCACTGGTGTGTAGGATTTAGCCAGCCGTAAGATACCAAGGCAGGCATTGTATGTTTGTTCAGTAAACCTTCTCGCCTTTAATACACCCAGGATATATTGATGGGCAGAGGTTCCAACTCCAGCGGCTTGCTCCAGGAAGTATTCAGGCGTCCAGCCCTGCTGCTCGGAGTAGCGTCGATGGCTTTGCGGCATGTGTTCTTTAATCGTGGTAAAATCATGGGGCTTATAATTTCTTTTGTGCAGTGCAATCCGTTTATGCTCAAAATAGATCTCAACAGTGTCGGTATCATAGATTGCATTCACTGTTTTGCCGATAAAACAGAATGGCACGCTATAGTGATGCCAGTTCTCACCCAGGGTGATGTGATAGTTTTTTTGAACTTTTGCTCTCGCGACATGCCTGATCACATAAGGCTCTTGGGGCAGCTCCTGAAGCAACTTCTTTTCATTGCCGGTAAATGATTCCAGGCGGCTATAATCTTTCCTTTGGAAGTTGCGATGGTGATACAGGTCCAGTTGTCCGGCTATATCTTCGTTTAGTTCCTCAAGACTAAAAAATATTCTGTTACGTGACGGAGCATAAACCCGCTGGTAAGAGAGCTTTACCTGGTTTTCCACTGGTGCCTTGTCTTTGGGTTTACGCACTCGTGCGGCCAGTAAGGTGATATTATTATGCAATGACCATTGCTGCAATGTTTCCGTAAAAATCGGTTCGTACCTAGAGCTCTTGCTTACTGCAGTTCGCATATTGTCGAACTTAATGTTCTTCGGAACGCCGCCAAGATACTGAAGGCAGGCGTTGAGTGCCTTTACAACGTTGGGTTGCTTTGCGTCAGCAAGTGCTATAACGAAGCTGTACCCACTGCATGGCAGCACAGCCACAAAAACCGGGCAGTTCACAACTTCACCGGTTGCACGATCCACATAATGCAAAGGCTCACCTGCAAAATCAACCATCATAACCTCTGCTGGCCTATGCTCGAAATGCATGGTGGCCTCATTTACTTTTCTGTGCCGGACAAAAAGTTCACAGAACTGAGAATACTCATATCCATCCGGGTTCTCTTTCTTGTACTCCTCCCATAATAACTGTTGGGTAACACCTGTTCGCTTTAGTTCGGCCAGAAAATACTGAACTCTGGCGGTAAAATCCTCTCTGCGGGGATCTGCGTGCAATTGTTTTGCATCGGCATACACCACAAGGCTCAGGTCTTCATCATTCATGTGCTGCAATTGTTCCAGGTTAAAGCCAGATGCATTTAACCTGTCTGCATAAATCTTAAATGTATTACGTGATATGTTCAAATCCCTTGAGATCCTGCGGCCTGAAAAACCGCGCTGTAAAAGCTGTATTATAGTGCGCACATTTTGCATCGTTACCAGGTGATTTGACATTCCACTGCGGTTTTGCTGAAACGCAAAGGAATCTCTTGCTGATTAAATGAATTTGTACGCTCTTGTCAGGTGGCTCAATTACGCCGGAATGTCATGAAGGCTACCAATTTGTAGGTGGCTCAGTTTGCCCGGAATCTCCATATTTGCGATCTTAAGCAAGGCTGTCGGACCAAAATTCTGAAGTGGCTCAGTTTGTTCGGAATGCTGGCTCAGTTTATACCGGAATATGCACGTAGCCAAATGGCATGAATACATCAACGATCCAACGCTGGCCGACGCAATCATGGACAGAATAACTGCAAATGCGAGTCGCATAGAACTGAAAGGGGAATCCATGAGAAGAAAAAAATCCAAACCGAATCAATAAGCATTAGTAATTTTATCACACATCAAGTTCTTACTCATAATGCCTGCAAGCAGGGTGGGTCAACATCCCAGAACGGTGGGTCAACATGACCAGAATTTACACTTTCTGTAAATGTTGGCTTAGGGACAAAAACTGACTTTGTGATCAAACTAATCGGTTTTCCATCCATTTCTTGGGTTTCAATTCGATAAGTGAACAGTTTCCCACTACCTAAGTTTCCTGTCTTATTTTCATTCCACCAATGGACAGCTTTTGTTTCATTCTCAGTAATTGATCTAAGTTTAGCTTGTCCTAGCCCATTTATAACGACATTCACAGTATAGTAAACATCTTCTTGCCCATCAACATCCAATGCCCATATTGGTTTATTACCGGCAAATTGATAAGGTGTATAAAATGGAAACTTTTGTGTCAAAGGATCAACACTCAAAAACCTTCCTAATCTTGGATCATACATCCTCATGCCGTAGTCCTGTTGATTGCCTTCACCTTTTATCTCATTGTCATTCTCCTTTCCATTAAACCCATATCGGTACCGACCTTCACTACCTGAATAATAACTGCCCGGAGCCACATCCGATGGATCACCTGCATCTGCGACAATGTGCGCCAAAAATTCATCACTCACCCCGCTCTCAAAGTCAGGGTCCAGCGTAATGCTATTCGTCGCCTCATACTCCCTAGGCACATTGCCCGTCCTTGAATCCACCGTCAGATCCGCCAGTACCTGCTCCCCCTCGCCCGCGGAATCCGTTACCAAAAATCGGTAGTCTCCAGCGTCACTCCGACGACCAGGCATCAACATCCCAAAAGGATAGTAGTCCTGGGCCATCATCATCTCTGCCACATAGTAATCCACGACATTGTCAGCACTCGTACCTACGCCCTTCTTCTTGCCTGTCATCGTCACCAGCACATTGCCCAAATGATTGCTCAACTCGTAGAACCGAAATCGACGTGCAGCCCTCAACGGCTGGTGCAAACAATAAGAAGAATTGAAGTATCTGAAATCTTCTTGAAAGGCTGGAACTGTTCTATGTCAAAGTTAGCTTTTAGTGATACCCTATACTCGCCAATTCTTTTAAAAGAAGTATCAACGAGGATCAATTTGGTCATATTATCATAATCAAAGATCCTATGCGATAACTTATTTGAATGAGACCTATGTTCAATCGCCACGTCGAAATTAAATTTAAACGAAGGTGGTGTCAAAATGTAAGACACCATTCTAAATCTTCCTCCAACCTTTATGCGCTTCGAATCCGATACAGTATAAATAAGATTTCCCTTTTTCGACTTTAACGTCCCGCTCGAGTCAAAAATCAACTCAGACGTCATGCAGGTATCGCAGTTAGACATAAAATATACGTTTTCCAGCACTCCATTTTGATAGTACTCCTTTTGAGCACCGAAACGCGACCCAAGAATGCGATTGTATTCCGCTTTTAATTCACCGCTGGGGTAATACCATCGTTGAATTGAATCAATATTCCCATGTTTATAATAAGATATTGATTTCAAGCTTCCATTTTCATAAAAGTTTTTCTGCTCGCCCTCTAAAAAATCATTGCTATAGTTGAGAAGGAGTTTAGTTTTCCCAGTGGGGTAGTACTCCATATACCAACCATTTCGTTTACCTAATTCATTTACTTTAAACCTCGCTGAGAGGTGGTTAGCACTGTCAAAAATCTGAACGACATCCTTTTCCTTCGAATTTGTATTGCTACGTCCTTTGTCATTAGATGAGCACGCAAATAAAAGCGAACCTAATATAAAACTAGCGCCTAGTATTATTTGAGTCATTTGTTTTACTTTTTTTGCGTAATTCCTTTTTTAGATCCTCGTTGATCGCTCTAACCGTTGTGTTAATATGACTTGAGTCTTCATGAGTGTTGCAAACCGAACAAATATCAGAAGATTTACTTGTTTGTTTTAGCAGTGGAAGTCTACCTTCATTTTCTTTGTCTAGCTCAGTGTTCAAGTATTCGTCAATTCCCTCTTTAGAATCAGTTACTTTTTCATTGGCTTCTACTATGTTGAAAGCTTTTTGAATACGCTTCAATGTTTCTTGGTTCTTTACCACTTTCTCTGCCACAGATTCAACACTTTCGCCTTCTCTAAGTCCAAAAAGAAAATCAAACCACCCATCCAGGCTAATCGGAGTTCCGTCTCCAAGATCCAACTTACCAGTCGCGTTACTTGAAACTGAGTTTTGCTTTCTCTCACCTCGCCCTCCTGTCAGATTTGTAAACAATGTTTTTCCAATAATCTTAGTTACCTCAATAGCAAACTTTTCTTCTTGAAATTCCCACTTTGTGATATCCACACCACCGTTCACTTCTTTTTTATATTTGGTTAGCAAATCGATAGATGCGGAACTCCATTTATAATTTCAATGACTATTTGACCATTTGGTACTAACTAAATCAAAAATCCCATCCCAAGAATCAGCGCCCCAGAATAATCCTTATAATCGCTTGAATTCGGGTTATTAAAATGTCCAAGAGCATTAATGGTTGCACTTATAGCAAACTTAGAGTTACGTTTTTCCTTGTCGCCAATAAAGTCGGTAAGTGCTTTTTGCGTTGCTCCCTGGGCAAGCAGCACAGAGATCTTTATCTGTAAAGTAATATCCTTATTTACGGTAATCAGCACATTTGCTGCGACAACTATAGACGAAGCGACACTTATTGTGCTTAATAATAACCCACCCTTAGCTTCTATTCCTTTTCGCCGTTCTTCCTCAGCGGCTGCGATATCCAATTTTACTGACAAGGCCGTCTCCAGTGCCTCATCCTCTACCACTATTTTCTTCGTTTTTGTAGTGGCTTCCATCTGGTGGGTTGTTAACTTTGCCTTTTCAAGCAAAGGCCAAAAGAATTCTCTTATGTTAAGAAGAACTTTTCTCAATGATAAATTTTGTAATGGTGTCAGAAATTGGGAAATCAAGGTGCTTTTCAATCCATGCCCATTGACCGTTGGGGTTGATTTCTAAGAATATAAAACGATCGTTCCTATCCAAGATTAAATCGATAGCTGCAAAGTTTAGTCCTAACTTCTTAGTTAAGTCCAGGCATTGCCCGAGTAGCATTTTAGGTAATTCGATTTCATCATATGCCAAAGGAGATGTGGCCTTTCGCCAGTCCACCATAGAATCTTCCTGGTCTTGTGAATGAATAAAGGCAGCGAAGACATCCTCTGCGACAACTGTTACACGGACATCGCCTTTTTTATGGATCAAGTTTTGAAGAAATACAGGTGATTTATTAATTCTTTGACTCTCGGAAAGGTCTAAATGCACTTTGCTGGTAAAAATAACGCCTTCCTCCTTTCCTTGATGATGAACCAACCCTGATTTGATGGGTTTAATGATGCAATTCTGATTTTGAGATGAAAAAAAACTTAAGGCGTCTTCAGCACGGTTTGTAATAAGACTTTTAGGGGTTTTCATACCCAACGATCGGGCAAGCTGAAGTTGATATATTTTATTTTCTGCTTCCCGGATGTTAAAGACATTATTGAGCCATGCAGCGCCCTGCAAAATTCGATACAAGCCTTCTAATGTATAAACATATTCGGATCGGATAAAATTGTGTTCGCCTGCTGATAAACCGCTCCCATCAACGTAGATTTCCGGTCGTCGATAATATACAGCTTTAATTAGCAAAAGATCAATTCGTAACTTTTGTTCATTGTCTATTAGAAGAAATTGTTGTTTATCAAAATCAAAAGAAAAACTCACTGTTTGTCCGATATCTTCAGTATTAAATCTGTAAAACGAGACTCCCCAACCTTTTAATTTTATAACGATGAAATCTGTGGTAATATCATCTTTATTCGTTATTAGTAGAACTTTCGTCATCACGTTCTTTGAGTGTGAATGTTTTGGTTTTAATTTCCAGCAAGCTATCATGCAAATCATCCCGTTCCCGCCTGGTCTCGGTCTTTGTCTTAAGCTCTAAGAGAGCCTCGTGCTGATCATCACTTTCTCTGGCAATTTTAGTTTGGGTTACAATTTCCAAATCACTAGATGTAACTTTCACATAGGGTTTACTGTGACCATTTACATTAACTAGATTTATTTGTTGGATGGGACAGTACTTATATTTAATGCTTTGCGATTCTGCGGAACGGGGAAGAATAAAGTCTAGAATTAGGGGTTTCATATGCAACAACGTTTCCATGAATCTAGCTATTTTTCGAAATATGGTAAGGATCTTTCAATTAAGATTTTATCATTACTTGCTTTCCGTCTCCCTCAACGTCATCCTCGTCTTCACTTTTCGGGGATATCCATAAATCTATACCACCTTCTTCAACCGATGAATGCAGCTGAAAAGTTTCAGAATATTGCACGTCGTCTACATCCATCCATGAGACAGCAAACTCATCAATTCCTATTACAAGATTCTTTAGTTTCGTTTCGGCAACCATTTGATCTACCCAGGTACGCGGGTAACTAATATAAGTTGTCTTTCCGGCACGAAAATCGCGATGAAGTAATTCCCTTCCCGAAGGCAGCCCAGTTTCAAGATCAAAGTCGGTCACCGTCAAGTTTTTTGCTAAACCTGGCCCACTATTGAAAATCCTTATTCGGACTTCATTTTCCTCGGCGATGTTTTCTGGATCAACGAGTGCCTTGTATTTGTTCCGTTTTGAGCTTGAGGATGTCCGAACGTTGACTTTTAGAGAGAGAAAGGTTTTCAATTTGTATTCCTTCTCCATTACCTTCAACTGGCTTTCGGTAAGTTTTAGCTGATTGTCAGTCGTTTTCATCTGCTCCCTGGTTAGTCCGAATTGAACAAACAGGCCGTACACGGTCAGCATTCCTCCAACCGCAGCAATGCAGGTAAAATATGCCCCCCACTTTGTTGGACTAATTTCTAAATCTTCCAACTTGTGAATTTTCTCATCGCCACCACGAATTAAAATCATCAGCGGGTCATTGTAGAGAAAGGGCCAAAGCAAGAGCATGCAGAAAAAGATAAATCCAATTAGATAAGGGAGGTGCTTCCTTTTCATGGCAAGGTTTGAAGTTGGGTTCAGATAAAATTAGCAATAGCCGATGAATTCCTATCTTCCTTTTGTAGCTGGCGGGAGCCGCCAAAATAGCTTCTTCCATAGTAAAGGGCCCAGGTTTAAGTATCTAATATAATATTTCTTATCCGGTGTTGCGAGTTGGCTACTTGCCGCCTCCGATGATGCTTTTCAATTCATCTGTTCCCCATTCATCAACTAATTTCAGCGACTGTTCCGTCAATAAATTTAGATCCGCTCCATTGTCTAAAAGCCATCGAACAAGTATGGTATCCTTGGTATTGGTGGCGGTCATAATACTTTCGTTAATTAGCATTCCTTTATTCACGTTGACGCCTACGCCGCGCGCGATCGCAAATTTGAGGCCTTCTAATTCGTTATTGTACACAGCATAGTATGTGCCCTGATAATCATAATTCGAAAAATCCGCCCCGAGCGAAAGCAAATACTCAGCCGTTTCGATCTGGGAATACGCAATAGCATTTTCTAATGCAATATCAATTTCCAATTGCGTGAACCCTGGCTCAAATAGTTTTGCTAATTCGGCAATATTTCCGTCGCCGGCAAAGACCTCGATTTTATGGTGTCGTGATTCGCGCATAATCTTACAAAGCAGTGACTTCGAGGCTTTTGGTGGCGCCTCAGTGTGAAATTTTATTTTCCAACTCGCCTAAAAACATTCCCAATCCATAGGTCAAAGGAAACCCGAAATGCAAGTCATCTGAATGGAAATTTACAAATGAATCTTTTGCGGAAAGATTTACTTGTAAAAACGCAGTTCTTTTGTCATCTACGTATAAATAAACTATTGCATCACTCTGAAACTTTTTTTGTAAGTCTGGCTTAATACTTCCCGCAAGCATTTGCTTAAAAGTTGACATTTGCTGACTTGAAAGTGTCATGTCCTTGGCGATCTTTCTATAATGAATATCAATCCGGTCTATGCTATCAATAATCTCTTGGTATTGATCCAACTTCCCATGACAGCTTGTTAGGGTAAAAATCCATATAATAATGACTACCGTTTTCATCGCTGTAAACCGAAAAAAGCTTAGTGGCCGCTGTTTTTCTTATTTGGTTTCCTTTTTTGAAACGCTTTTACTGCAACCAAGTTAACGATATATTCAAGAAATATTATTTTTCGACGTTGCATAGCTACAAAGTCGCTCCCCGCATCACCGCGTCTCCGCCAAATTGCTTCTTCACGCTGTCAATCACCTGGTAGAGGTTGATCATTTCCTGGGTGTCATCGAAGAGATTGATCTGGTAATTGCCCGGTATGTCAAGGTACATGTCATTGGAGTCAGTCGACTCTCTGTTAATTAATTATGAGGATAACAGCAAAAGTTTATATTTCGAAAGCAAATTGGAAATAATTTACAACGACAGTTCTCCCAGATTCAGACAGCAACAGTCTGAGATTTATTTAATGACACCGGAACCTATTCAAATTCAGGAGAATGGTAGCTATTTCTCACCTCGGGAATTGATTGTTTCGGATCATTGGGCGGTTTATGAAAAAGTTGCCAACTTACTTCCATTTGATTACAGTCCGTAACCTTGTAGACAAGAGGCAAAGTAAGGTGCTTAAAGCTTCTTTGATATTATACTTTAATTTCCTCACGTATAGTGGAACTTTCCAATTTCTTTTTAAATGCGCATAGCCATGAGCGGTAATTTCAATAATTGTCTGATTTATCGATTGGCAAATGGCCTAGGAATGGGCTTGTTGATCGAAATAAAAAAAAGAATTTAGGTTAGTACTTAAATTGACATTTTTGACCTTTACCGTGCTTAGGGATCAGTTTTGATTTAGCTCACTGGAGAAGCATGGCTGGACATTTATCAAAAACACTCCATTAAAAACATTTTTCCGCAGACCGGGCATGACCGGAATCTGCAGATTACAACTCAGTGTATAATTCCCCAATCAGCGATTGAGGATTTGAAGACATCAAGCCGATTTTGAATAGTTGTTTATCCACATATAGTAAGAGGTAGTTGTAATCAAAAGATGAAAACTTTAAATGAGACTTTGGCTTAACGTCAGTAAACTTTGCGCTTCTTGGGCCATTTTGGGTGGGTAGGTTCAGGGAGATTTCAACGTCTCTCAAAAAACTCCATAACTAGCTAATAATCAACAGGTTGCATGAAAGGCGGAGAGGGAGGGATTCGAACCTCTTCTCAAAAAGTATTAAAAACCAATGTCTTAAAGAAATCTGAGTTTACAAACTCACGAATAACTCACATTTTTCTATCGTTATAGTAACGCAGATCTTGATACCAAAATACGACATTTCTAAAACATACTTCTAAAAACCGCCACCTTAGGCCGTAAAGCGAATGACGTTAAAATTAAATTGAACAAATTCTTGTCTAATGATCTGGAAGCCTATGTTGGCCATACGAAAAAGGAGAACGGGATATCTCTATCGAAGCCCTCGATAAGATCCCCGCTTCTTCGGCATGCCCGTAGACCAGGTCATCCAGTATGAAGGCAAACCTCCCAAAGAAGTAAACATCAAGGACAATACCATTTCAGAAAAACTGCAGCTCATCGACCAGCTCGAAGAAGAAGACAAAAAAGCCCTGTTCCGCATCATCGACATCATACTCACCAAGTCCAAATTCAAAGCGTTCTTCCAGAAAATATTGCTAACCTCTAGCTATTCCCTAAAACTGTAAGCCCGTCGGTGCCGGTCTTACAGTTTAATATTTAATTGTTATTAATACCCTAAGGCAGACAATCTGAAGGCTGCTAAAGTATCGGTGTTGCATATTTTTCCCCAATTTAATTTCCGATTTAAAAGATTTTTCAAATCCAGAACAGCTCACCCTAGAAGAAGTTAATAATTGGAAACCAACCGCTTTAATCTCAACAGAATCCTAACACAGAGATTGAGAAAATGCCGCTAGTGAAGAAAATAATGCTATCAGAATGTAAAATAATTTCCTTATAATCATATCAACTTATTTTTCACTTTCTACTTTCTTTTTTTGTTCTAATTGCTGCTGAACTGATGGCTTTGGTGAAGTAGGGCTGCTGTTGGATAATGCCCACCTTCGTGATTAGTGCGGGTAGGAACTTCTTGTGCTGCTTCTCCCATTGCCTGAGCAGTTTTTTGCTCCGATCCAGTAACAACACGTTTTTCTTCCTTAGTGTAAATTCTGGTCATGTTGACCCACCCTGCTTGCAGGTATTATGAGTAAGAACTTGATGTGTGATAAAATTGCTAAGGCTTATTGATTCGGTTTGGACTTTTTTCTTCTCATGGATTCCCCTTTCAGAATAAGCTATAATCTTTATAAATTTCATAACAACCATTTCAATACTGCGTCCATAACACCAGTAAATTCTGCAACCGTTAGGGCAATATTTATGACAGGATTTACTGCAGCTCATCGACCAACTCGAAGAAGAAGATTAAAAAGCCCTGTTCCGTATCATATATACTTTGCTTACTGAAAACCAAATTCAAAGATTTTTTAATAGAAATATCGCAGTACTGTAAGGCGGCTAGTTCTTAAAAGGAAAGCCCGGCTTGCGCCGGGCTTTATTGTAAAATTTCAACTGTTGTCATTATAATTTTCCAGGATGAAAAAGACCAACCGCAAAAATCGATAAAAAAGATATAGTAACATATATGGAAATAATGATGTTACCTCTTATTCTTTCTTTTTGATTTTCTTCAAAATATTTTTTGAGAATTGATTCTCGCTTGTTTTTGTTAAAATATACCAGCGATAAGACTATTAACAATGCGATAATCCAGCCTCCCTGCCTTGTATTAGTGAAAACATAAGGAAGGATATCTATCTTAACTAGAAAAAGGTAGACAACAAGTATATTTATCGCTACAAGTCCGGCAAAGTAAACCGCGGCCATAATCTGCGGTATATCTTTCAACGAACCCTTTAATGTCGCTTGATATAGTTTGTAGTACAAATAATCTAACATAAGCTTTTATTTTACTTTTTCATCTATCCAGTTATAAAAGTCATCACCCCATATTATATCAGCTACGCCTATTCCAATTGACCCCCCCAGCCGACGAAAGGTATTGAGGTTGCTGCTATAGCTAAACCTTGAACAGCTACCCTTGTTCCACTACCATATGTTGGTTTTTCAACCCATTGAAGCGCCGCAGATCCAATATTCACTATCGCCGCGACATTTCCCACACCTTTCGCAATGCCTTTGGCGACCTTACCCACTTTTCCTAAATCTTCAGCGGCTCCGATTCCTTGCTTAAGTGCTGCTTCAACTCCAGCAGCTTCAGTACCTACCGCTGTTGCATAACCGTTTACTGCACTTGCAACATCAATACTTGGTTCTGTGTTTGAGGGATCGACGGTTGTTACGCTGAATTTAGCAGACCCAAGTTCCGACATTTTTGTAGCCGTGCCGTCGGCATTCAATTTATAATTGGCAGCTTTGTCTCCGTCGTTCCTCAAGAAACTATGAGTCTGTCTTCCGTTCTATCTCCTTCCAATAACGTAAGCTTGTTTACTAGTTCGATGCCTCCGAGATAATACCGCATGAGTAAAGGAGCACCCCTACAAAATTGCAGATGTAATTGTTACCCTCTTCTTCGTAAGTTGCCCATATTAAAATAACAATTATCGAATGTAGTCTCCAATGCAGTTTGTACACAACCTAGGCTTAAATTTATACGGTTCTTTATCAGTCCATAGAACTGTATCGTGATATTTCAATACTTACCAGGATTTTGGAGGGCTACCGATGATAATGTCTTTCTCGACTGCAAAAAGGTAAGTAGCTCCAGTTTGTAATTTTCTCCTGTTCCTATTGCTAAATTCTGTCTTAGTTGGGGACATAACTACACTTGTGTCATTCGGATTACAAACAGAGACTAGTCCAAAAAGTTTACACTCCTTGAAGCCTCTGGTCCATATTACTCGCGCAGCAAGAGTATCACTTGATTGGCCTCTCGATGGAAAGGTCAAGGTTAAAATTGAGAAAAGGAAAACTACATGTTTCATGATATGCCCTTCCGACTCCGGCTCACACATAAATATAAGCACCCCAAATCAATATTCATAACGTAAAGCCACCCAAACCGGACTGATTTACGCACTTTAGTAACGATACACGTGATTTGTCAAACACATAATCCATAATATCAACACTAAAGACGCTGCCGTCTAGCTAATTAAAAACAATATTTGTTTTTTGCTTCTTCTACTGATAAATGATTCAATAAGGGCGGTCCTCCTCCTTGCAATTCGCTTTTGGGATAAAATAACTCCCAGTATCTACTATCTTGCGGGTCTTGATACAAGATATCCCATCCACTTTCATCTTGCGCGATCTTCCTTAAATAACCAGAAGTTAACAATTCAATTCGCTTAGTGATTTCATCACTTACAACAGTACTGCCATCAAACTTCCAAGAGCCTACCAGTTTAGTTTCGTGTTTTTCTATCATCATTAGATTATCGTTTTGATTACTGCTTCGGATGGAATAGATTGTTAGGAAGACCAAATTCTCTAGCGCCTTCAGTCGGCAATGAGGGCTCACGATTTGAAAGCAACAATCAAATTGTAAATCCAGCGACCAGAACTTAATGCAAGCCAATTTAACGCGGCGAATATCAATCCTCCGATAGGGATCATTACTAAACTTAATAGGAAACCGGTAAATCCATACACAGGTGAATTATTCCAACGAACTGTGGAAAATCCAAATATCGCCAGAACGCCAGCAAATAAGCAAAATGGAAGTAAGAAGCACGTGTACGACCAAAAAAGGACTTTAAAAGAATACGGTACAATTTTCATATTTAAGGGAATTGGCTTCGTTAAAAGTAAAACAAAAATGCCTCCCGGTAGGTTCTGAGTAGGTCTTTATGAAACTTAAGATCCTCGGCAGCGAGGAGAACCTCTTGAGGAGCGCATATGACCCTGCTAAACTGCTAATAAGTCAAAAGTGACGTCTATCACAACAAGATGCTGGACTCAATTCAATCATCGTTTGGTTCTTTCTTATAAAATCTTCCCTATCTTAACATTATCAGATATAAATCTCGTTTCTCGTACTTGATAAACCGCGTAGCATGAGCCGTAATTTCTTACTTGTGTCACTTCTGTTAATCGGTGTCCAGGCTGCTTGTTTAGCTCAAATGAATATAAACTTGATTATTCAAATCAATGAAAAAATTGCTGTAGGAAGCCTTAACGGATTATATATTGTTTTTGACTCTGTGGAAAACGAAGAAAAGTTCGACGTCGACTATATACCAGGAGACTTAATCATTAATAGAAGGGTATGGGGGAAAATCAATTCCGACACTACAGCGCGACTCTTTCTAAAATTCAACTGTTCAACTTTTACAAAAAAAGGACAACGCGTAAGTAATTTCTTTGTCGAACTTAAAAGATTTCACTTAGAACAAAGATATTTGATACTTAATATATATGATTTTAGCGATAAGAAATATAGACACTGGTATCAAGGACACACCGATAACGATTTTCTTGCCGAATTATCTTTTCCCGGCAGTTCAGTCTATGTTCGAATGAACTAAAATGTGTTAAGCTGAGGGTGAAAACTGATAAAGAATAGTTACTATTGGGAAATATGAGTTCAAGCTAAAAAAGATACCCTATTGATCAGACTGACATGGCAACCTATTGTTCCTTATACCAGGCCTCTATGCAAGCAGTTCGCTCATCATGTTTCAATTCAGCATAGAGAAATAAACCTTTCTTAGCTATGTTTTACAACTATCTCAAAATAGCACTACGCAGCCTAATAAAACAACCCTTCTATACTTTTTTGAATATTACGGCAGTAACATTAAGCATTTCTATTTGCCTGGTAATACTTTTTGTGTCATACAATCAATTTAATTATGATAGTCAGAATCCAGAAGTAACTAATATTTACCGAATAAACTCCGTCATAACAAACCGCTCAGGGGAAAAGGGCACTTATGCAACAAGCCCATATTTAGAGAAAAGTGTCCTTGACTCTTCGTCTTTCTCATCGTTCGTGAGTCTGGTGCCACTGTTTAGCAAACAAATCACATTCGGAAACGAAAGATATACAGCTAATGGTGCAATTGTAACGGGAAATTATACCGGCTTGTTTGGATTCATACAACTAAATGGGAAATTTGATAGCGAGTCGGAAAACCTGAATCAGATCGCAATATCCAAACAGCTCTCTGAGAGAATTTTTAACTCAACGCAAACTATTGAAGAAATAATTAGCATAGATCAAATTGGAGATTTCAGAATATCCGCGATCTATGATGAGTCTCTTATTAAAAGTCACATAACTAATGATTTTCTGCTTCCCTCTAAAAATATCAATAGTTTAATTGATCAACGAAAACTAGACAGCAATTTCAAGAATCCAACGAATTATACCGCATCATATCTATACGTGGTGAGGCGCAAAGACGTTTCCCAAAAGGACGTGGAAGGCTCTGTTCTTCAGCTAACAAGAAAGTTAGTATCTGGATTTAAAACTCAGTCCGATTTAAAAAACATCAGACTTGTCCCACAGTCATTATCAGATATTTCTCCCACCAAGGATATTTGGATGGAAAACAGTCGCGCACTATCGTATTCAACAGTGGCAGTATTTGCTACTATTATCACCTTGATAGTCTGTCTCACCGCATTTAACTATTCAAGTGTCATGATTGCCTTAGGTCTTTCCAGGAGCAAAGAAATAGGGATCAGGAAGATCGTTGGCGCTGCACGAACACATGTATTTTGGCAATTTATTACTGAGTCTGTCACATTAGCATTAATATCATTTGTATGTAGTTTAGCTATATTTCCATTCCTAATTACTCTAGGACCATTTCAGACACTCCTGCGAAATGCTCAATTTAGCGTAAACCTTCTTGGTATCTTTTTAGGATTTGCTCTGTTAGTTGGCTTGATAGCGGGTGTAATTCCAGCCTTAATATTATCGTCCTTTAAGCCTCTAAATCTACTGTATAATCTTTTCACCAAGGTTGCGATGCGCGGTTTGTCATTTCGAAAGGTGCTCATTGTACTTCAATTTGCTATTTCCTTCGCGATGATTTTGTTTGTAGTTGTCTTGCTTGGCCAAACGAGATTTATGGCTAATAGCGACTACGGGTACTCATATAAGAATGTAACAAGTATTCCGATCCGCAATCATAGAGAGTTCGCCATTATTAAAGATGAAATCGGAAAGCTGCCGGGAGTTGAGGGTCTGTCGGGCATCTCGACTAATCTTGGCTATATGCCCACAGACGAAATAGATATTTGGAATAGCAATCCTCTCGAGAAAGTTAGAATGGCAACTTACTATATTGATGAGAATACTATTCCCGAACTACAATTAGAAATAGCAGCCGGTAACAACTTTACAAGTGATTCTGCTTCCAACTCGAATTGCGTTGTTATCAATGAGGCAGCTGCATCAAAACTACAATTTAAAAATGTTAATGATGCATTATCCCAATCAATTTCAATTGATGATTCAACTCAATTGAGAATTATCGGAGTTCTTAAAGACTTTCATTTTCAAAATTTCAAGCGAACTATCCAGCCTTTAATGTTAAGGTTCGATCCAGCGAGGTTAGCTTACCTCAATGTTAGAGTTCATCCCTCGAATCAAACCCAAATAGAAGCATCACTGTCGAGTAGTCAAATTCAGAGTTCCATAGGTCGGCCACTTGAATATCTGCGTTGGGAAGATACCTATAAGGAGCTTCAGGCACACAGTGGCGACATTAATGTAGTCTTGTTCTTCACCGTCGCATTTTTAATTATGGGATGTATTGGTCTAATTGGAATTGTAACGTATTCAACAAATCAAAGAGTCAGAGAGACTACCTTAAGAAAGGTCCTCGGTGCAAATCCGCGTCAAATCTTTGCACTCCTAACTAGAGAATATTTTTTCTTGATAAGTCTCGCAATAATACTTGGACTTCCTGTGGGGATTTGGGCCGGGCAGGAGTTTCTAAACGAATTTCCATATAGAATAACAATCGATTTTGGACTAATTGTGAAACCGATTTTATTACTTGTTGCCTTAGGTATTGCCATGTTAACTTCGCTCACAGTGAAAAATTCACTTTCAAATCCAATAAAAAATCTTCGATCTTAAAATAATTTGCCTCCAAATGGTTCTCGAATTATCCGGGAGTAACGAATCTTACTGAGAAGGAATGAAGTACAACTAAGATACGTTTTTTGCGTCAATTGCCGAATTCCGGTAGTGTCTCAGTTTGAAATTTCTTAGTTTGTTGGAGGAGGTTCAGCTCCGCTCATGTCCAAAACTGTAGATTCCGGAGCATGTTGACCCCCCATTCTGTTTTATGTTGACCCCCCATTCTGGGATGTTGACCCACCTGTAATGTTTTCTCAGGTCACCGGGTTTACGTCATTCTTGCATGTTGACCCACCCCCAATCGGATTTTGTATCGGGGTAAAATTGTCATTCTGGCATGTTGACCCACCTCTCAGGGTGTGAGTAAGCGCTTTTTGTAAGTCATTTGCCCTTCAATAAAACGAAGGAGCATGGCACAAAAGCCCATAGCAATGGAACAGTTAAAGCAGATTCTTCAGCTTCACAAAGATGGCATAGGCATCCGGGAGATGGCCCGACGCACGGGTATCAGTCGCAACAGCGTGCGCAAATATCTCTCTGTTTTGGCCGCTTCTGATAGCGTCGAAGCCAGTGTCGATGATAAGGTTATTGCCGCTACAGCTTATGGCAACGATAGCCTGGCTCATGATGCTCAACGACTGCAACAGCTGGTTATTCATTTTCAGTATGCACAAAGTGAGCTGACCAAAACAGGCGTTACCCGCCAGTTGCTTTGGCAGGAGTATATGCTACTGCATCCTGATGGCTATGTCTACAGTCACTACTGTTATCATTTTACTCGCTACCTGAAGAACAAGGATCTCTCCATGCACCTGGAGTACCAGGCTGCTGATATGATCATGATTGACTTTACCGGGAAGAAGCAACATTACGTGGATACATCTACAGGTGAACGCATCGAGTGTCAGGTCTTTGTTGCTATACTTCCCTTCAGCGGACTCATATTCTGTTATGCGGTGCATACCCAGCAGACAGCGGATTTTACTGACTGTATCAATGCCATGCTGCTGTTCTATAACGGTGTTCCGGCCACTATTTTGTGCGACAATCTCCGCACTGCAGTCACAAGACCCAATCGCTATGAGCCGGTATTTACCGATATCTGTCAGCAGCTCAGTGAACATTATGGCACCACCTTCAGCGCTGCCCGGCCCTATAGTCCAAGAGATAAAGCGATGGTAGAACGTGCCGTGAGCATCGTTTATACCCATGTTTATGCTCCGTTACGTAACCGTGACTTTACCAGCATTGACACCCTCAATGCCGCGATGCAGGACCAACTAATCCTTCTGAATAACAAACCCTATAAAAACACGCCCTACAGCCGTTTGTATTTTTTTGAACAGCAGGAACGTGGACTGCTTAAGGCCTTGCCTTCGGAACCCTTTTGCGCAAAGAAGGTAGTGATGCTTACCGTGCAACGCAATTATCATGTGCAGCTATCAGAAGATCGCCGGTACTACAGTGTGCCATACCAGTATGTCGGCAAAAAAGTCAAGGTGTTGTATGATGGCCGTGTGGTAGAAGTTTATCTGCAATATGATCGCATAGCATTACACCTGCGCAGACAGCACAACCAGGCTTACACAACACTATCCGAACATATGCCGCCACATCACGAGCGTATGCAGCAGATCAAAGGCTGGAACCGTGAGGAACTGCTGGCGCAGGCCCAGCGCGTGGGCCCGGCCACCCAGCAAGCCGCATCTCAAATACTACAAAACAGCATCTACATGGAGCAGAATTATAAATCCTGCTTCGGTATGCTGATGCTGCAGAAAAAACACAGCACTGACCGGCTGGAAGCAGCATGTGCAAGAGCCCTGCAGGGATCCAGGGTGAATTATAGCATGATAAGGGATATCCTCGATAAGGGGCTCGACAGGCAATCTTCACAGCCTGACCTGACGCCTTTGCCCGACCACGAGAACATACGAGGCGCAAGCCACTACGAGTAAGCATCTTAATCAACAAACAACAGGATATGAATACGAATCAAACGCTGGAACAAATGCAGGCGCTGCGCCTGCAGGGTATGCATCACGCGTACCGCTCGCAACTGGAACTGCCGATGAACAAGCAACTGCAAGGCCATGACCTGGTAGCCCACCTGCTGCAATCCGAACAACTCAACCGCAGCAATGAAAAGACGGCATACTACCTGAAACTGGCTAAGATGCGACTGCCTGCCACCATCGATCAGGTTGAATGCAGCGCTGCGCGCAATCTTACCAAACAACAACTCGCTACCTTAGGTGAGGGGCGTTACCTGCAAAACGGAGAAAATATCCTGGTAACCGGAGCCACTGGCTGTGGTAAAAGCTTCCTCGCCTGTGCCCTCGGCCACCAGGCATGTCTGCACGGATATAAAGCCGCATACCTGAATATGAACCGTCTGATAGAGAAGGTTACCCTCTCAAAACTCGACGGCTCTTACATTAAACTCCTCAATCACCTGGAACGACAGACACTTATTATCCTTGATGACTTTGGTTTACAGCCGCTCTCTCAGGAGATCAGACTGACAATACTGCAATTACTGGAGGACCGCTATGGCAAAAAAAGCATAATCATAACCTCTCAGTTACCCGTAGCCAAATGGCATGAATACATCAACGATCCAACGCTGGCCGACGCAATCATGGACAGAATAACTGCAAATGCGAGTCGCATAGAACTGAAAGGGGAATCCATGAGAAGAAAAAAATCCAAACCGAATCAATAAGCATTAGTAATTTTATCACACATCAAGTTCTTACTCATAATGCCTGCAAGCAGGGTGGGTCAACATCCCAGAACGGTGGGTCAACATGACCAGAATTTACACAAAACCCCAACATCAATAGTATAATGCAATATTTTGCCATTAAACCATCTATCTGGATAAAATTTCAGTTCAAGATTAAAATATTTAAGGTTCAGGGACGTATCTGGTTTTGGCAATAATGGCAATAATGCAAGGTTGGTGCCGAGAACAGAATCTTTGCCTAGTTTAAGATTTTGTAAGCTCGCGTCGCCATATTTTCCGATTATCTTCTGATAAATTTCGCCATGGAAGAGGATATTTTCAGCGTAAAAGTGCCTGTCGGAAAAGGGCTCAGCATCAAACAATGCCAATGCTGATGTTGTATCAGCCTTTTTTAGACTTTCAATAAATTTCGCAGCGACCTCTCTCATCACAATTTCTTTTCTTGTGGAGTGGCTGATATTATTGCATGAAAATCCGATTATTGATAGCACAAATAAGAGCGATAGTTTAATCATAGGAGTTTTTTGACTGTTCATATTACCTGAGTATAAAAGATAGTTCATATCCCAGAAAATAAAAAGACCGTTTACTTGGCCTTGCTTTTCTTGTATGCTCCTCTTTTCTTTGCTTCTGGACTTGGAACCAGATTAACAATATCTTCAATTGTCATAGGCTTCTTTGCAAGTTTGGCTTCCATTGCAGGAGTAACCCTGAGCATTTTGTGAACTTTTGCAAAATTGTAATAGACGAAATGCAAGGCAATAGCGCAGCAATGATTTTCCAGTTTCTTTGAGAAAGCATTAGTAAGCCTTGTAAATCTCCTCATGTGCATTCTCATGGTCAAATTTTGGCGTTCTACATAGCTAGTAGAAACGACTTCTTTCTTTTCTTTGTAAATGATCGTATTCACTTTCGAGTATCCGCTAAGTTTTTGTCATTGGATTTGTGCCACTATTTCCTGTAAACGTCCACCCATTTATAGTGCCGTTATTCAGTACTACATTTCCTGTCGCATCGACCGAAAGAAATTTTCCGTTCCCCGTAGTTGCGGAGGAACTATTATTCAGGTTTACAAATTGCAATCCACTAGTATTCGCAGCCGTGGAGTAAACAGCCAGCTTCCCTCCCCCAGACGCAACACCGGAGCCGATATTTACCGTTCCTGAAGCATCAATAGAAAACCTGGTTGCTGTAAAACTGGAATTCGCTATGTAGAATTTATTTTGAAATATTCCTCCCAGTGAAGTATTCAGATGATTTCCGACTCCTAGATAAAAACTGTTGTTTGATCCAGTGCCTAAAAGGTTCATATGAGTGACCCCCGAAGAGTAGTTGTCTTGCAAAACCAACATCGCACTTGTAGTTGCCGTATTGCGATAGATATGCATGTAATAGGATGGGCTAGTCGTTCCAACTCCAACAGGGGGAGTTAGATTTTGTGCCATAACTGAAGAGAACGCTAGCACGAAAAGGGAATAATTAAATAAATATTTCACAGCAAAAAGATTTTTTGGTTTCTAATACTCATTAAATTCAACAGTACTGAAGTTTCGATTAAAATAAAATCAAACCAGCCAGGATTGTCGCCTCTTTGTTAAAGGGGATTTTTGCTCTGGTTTACTTGTTCTCAAAAAGCCTTCAATTGTTATAACGATATCTTGCTTCAAAAAATGAGAGTTACAATGCATTAGCGGCTTTAGTAATTCTCCGTTATTACCCGTTACTGTCAAAGCCATCCTAATGCATTTAAGCGAATATTTACTTAAAATATTCTACAATTTCCAATATTTCTTTCCTGAAAATTTTAAAATCATTTGCCTCAATCACTGTGGTTGAAATTTCCTCTTTATCCTCCAATTGATTAAAAACACAAAAATCGAGAAAGCCATTTCCCCAATAGTAAATGTATCCACTAAATCTGGGTGAGTCGAGATCTACTCCATTCAGTGGGCCCAAATTATTCGAATCGCTCTCATCGATCCGCTGAGTTACTAATACGTCGGCAGCCAGTAACGGTCCGAACTCTTTCTTAAAATACTGAATGAAATCACTCATTATTTTCTATCTATGATTTTCGAAATTTTTTTGACGGCTGGGTTGATTGTTCCTCCTTGTTTTTTTAGTTGTGCTTTCATCGTATTGTTCAAGTATTCGTCTATTCCCTCTTTAGCATCAGCTACTTTTTCATTGGCTTCTACTATGCTGAAGGCTTTTTGAATACGCTTCAATGTTTCTTGGTTCTTTACCACTTTCTCAGCCACAGATTCAACACTTTCGCTTCTCTAAATCCAAAAAGAAAATCAAACCGCCCATCCAGGCTGATCGGAGTTCCGTCTCCAAGGTCCAACTTACCAGTCGCGTTACCATACCCACCATTTTTAGAAACCAAATAAAGACCACCTCGATTCTTGTCAAGTAATCCTGAGGGAACATAAGCGTAACCATTAGGTTTAACCTCCTTTGTAACTTTACCATTTTTGTCGATTCTATCGGACATCGTGATATATGTAAATAATGCACCCTCGCCTAACGGTCCGGGTGGTCTATACACAGCTCCCGTAACAAGCCACCCAGCTTCTTTTGTTTTGTCTTCCAGGGTCATTGCGGTAGTTGTTTGTAGCCTTCCTTTCGAATCAAAAAACTCGTAAAGTATCACATTAAAATATTTCGCTTCCCTTCCATCTAAATCAATATTTGCTATCGGGCTATTACTTGAAAATTGATAAGAACTGAGCGCTGGAAAACTCTTCATCAACGTCGCCAGGGCGACAATTTTTTATAACTTATATAAGGTCAAAATACTTTTCTAACTCAAGACATAACTGCTCTAAACTATCAGCCTTTATTTTTTTTAACAAGTTTTCAAATATTCCTCTTAATCTTGTTTCGTTAAAATCTCTACTAATAATTATTCCCCTTCCTAATAAATCTTGGCTTTCAACAATACTTTTCAGTCGCCCAATACCAACAACATTTATATTAAACGTTTCTGCACCATAATCATTAATTGCCGATATATCTACTTGTGCATTGATCCAAAAATCATCATTAGAATCTCCTAAGTCTGACGATATTATATTTAAACTGCTTATTTCAAACTTCATAAATTAAAAATTATGGGGTAGGTGCTACTTTATCAGTAATATTCATATGTACATTTTTAACCTGCGAATTTGTCCAGTAGCACTAGTTGTATTTTCCTGAAAATTAGCTTTCCACATTTTTTCCTTTGGTTTCCATTGTAAACGGAAGGTCCTTGTTCCATCTGTAAACCCTATACCATCTTTTATATTTAAGCTAGTAGCCTTTTCTCCATTTACCCATGCCTTACCTATAGACATTGCTTCTGCTTCTGTGCCTGATGCAATATCAGCATTTCCTTTTCGCCTTTTTATTTGGAAAATGTCCTGAAGAGTGTTTCGTTGACTTGTAGTTGTTGCAGCATTTGCCCCATCAACTGCAACCCCTTCAGCTTTCAACAGTCCTCTTACCATTGCTGGAGCTCCTACAACAGAAGTAATTGCAAGCATACCCATACTAACATCTTCAACAGTAGAAGCATTGTCTGGAGCATCAATATCTCGTGATAATAACCTAAGTCGCTTTATGAGATTCCATCCTGCCCATTTGCTATCATCGGAAGTTTTTTGCTCCATTACATTAGGTCTATAATCGTATTGGGCTGACGGTGGAGGGTTAACATTATTGACATTAGCATTCTCAAGTAAATCTTTACCCTTGTAAAGTTTCTTGTCGCTCATCATGTAGTAATAAGTTTCTGTGAGTGCAAATACACTACCACTACTTTTACTTGCTGTACTGGGTTGACCCCAACCATCAAACTTAGCACTTTGGTCAATACTTACTGATGTTTTAGAAATATGCAGTGATCCGTCGTCATGTATTTTATCAATCCAATGTATTACCACTTTTTTCTCCAACCCGTCTAAATCAATACTACGCATCACATCATTTTCCGCAAACGCATAAGTACTATTCCACGGATAGCTTGCAGTAAGCGGGTCAACAGACAAGAAGCGCCCTAGACGTGGATCATATATCCTAAATCCGTAATCATATTGATTCCCCGTTCCCTTCACCTCATTGTCATACTCTTTGCCATTAAACCCATATCGATACAGACCCTCACTACCTGAGTAATGACTGCCGGGAGCCACATCCGATGGATCACCGGCATCTGCGACAATGTGCGCCAAAAATTCATCGTTTACGCCGCTCGTAAAATCTGGGGCCAGTGTAATACTGTTCGTCGCTTTATACTCTGTCGGCACGTTGCCCGTCCTTGAATCCACCGTCAGGTCTGCCAGCACCTGCTCCCCCTCGCCGGCGGAATCCGTTACCAAAAACCGGTAGTGGCCCGCATCGCTCCTGCGACCAGGCATCAGCATCCCAAAAGGATAGTAATCCTGAGCCGTCGTCACTTCCGCCACATAGTAGTCCACCACATTGTCCGCACTCGTATCCACCCCCTTCTTCTTGTCTGAGATCGTCACCAGCACATTACTCAAATGATTGCTCAACTCATACACTTTCGAGCCAAACAATACACTGTCCTGCAAATGCCCGTTGGTCTGCGCCACCGGTGGGGCTGAAGGCACCGTCGTATCCGCACGCCACATCCCCAGCCGGCTGCTGCCATACAGATGCTGCTCCTTCCACTGCACCGACTGATTAAACGAGGTCGACCGGTAAACCCCCAGCACATTGCCCTGCGCATCCCTGATATAATAAGTGTTCACTGTCGTATCACTGTAGTGCACCTGTTTGGACGTGCGGTTGCCACCTGCATCGTACCCATACTCGATCCGGTCGCCAGTGGCTTTTACCAGCTTGTGGATCTTGCCATACACCGTCCACTGCACACTTTCCAACCCCTCAGCCCGGTCCCTGATAATCAATGCCTTGAAAAAGGCCAATTTCAAGAATAGAGTTACACACTTATGATATACCTTCTTCTCCAATTTTGGTTAACTGTTCAGACAGTCCCTTGTTAACCGTGACCGCCATAACAAACTGTTTGTTGCAGCAAATAAAGGAAGGACAAACCCTTCCTTTACGTTCCCTTATTAACCCAAGAATTACTTTTTCTTAGATTTATTTGGGGCTTGCGACAAAACGGAGCCGGCTAATTTTTTTGCAGTAGAGGATGACTTTGAGTTAGTCAAAACTTACTTGCAAGCTTAGCCATTCCTTTAGAAGACTGTCCAGACTTTGCCATACATCAAAATTAAAAAGTGAATAAATGATATCCAGCTAAATTTACTAAAATATTGTGCATTATGCTCAATACTTTAGCACAAGTGGATAATGTGTTAGTAATATTTTGTTGGTGTTAAATCCAACAAAGTCACCTGACTATTAATGGCCGGATTATAGGAAGGCTGATAATGAATATACCCAAACTCAGCCAAATCCTTAATACACTTATGATACGTTGCCAGTCCGCTGATTTTTGCCACCGCCATCACAGATGCCCTCGTAATGGTAACCGGATTCTGGAACTGGTTCACGTTGTAAAGCTGGAAAAGAGCCATATACAGGCTGATATGGCTCGTCCCAACTCGGTGATCCTCTCGGATAGCTGCGAAAAAATTCGTTAATTCTTTGACTTCTCCCATAATGCTCGTTTAGGCCGCATCGCTGCTTAGCAACTTCTCAATATCTTCGAAACGGTAATAATGAATTCCGCCTATTTTGCTCGAAGGCAGTTTGCCTGCGACTCTGAGTCTTTGGACTGTGTTAGAGGAGATATTCAGAAGTCTCCGAACCTCGGAGTGTTTTAACCAAGGCCTGGCCAATTGAGCTTTCGATGGCTCCAGTATCTGTCGGAGATCGTTGAGAAGTTGAATTCTGAATTGCTGCAGATCATCTTTTGTAATCACTTCAAATTCCATACATCACAGTTTTCTGTTACAAATCGTGTAGTCAAAATGCCGGAACCAGGTACCCGGTTCCGGCCATAAATGAGTACGGGCTAAACCGATAGCCCTTTTTTACGGGACGTCTTTTTTTTTACACCGGACAAGTCGTCCCCGACCGTCTGCTTTACCGCCTTTTTGCTATCCTGTTTGAGATCCACATTTTGATCCGGCTTCACCTCCTTGCTTTGTAATTGGCGAGCCGAATGATACTTGCTCAGCTCCTCCCTTTGCATACGCTTCATCTGCGCATCATAGAGGGTTACCGTTTTGAACTGCGGATTGGCCTCTATGAACATTTTCGAAACATTTCCGTCCTTTTCAATGGACACGGATTGAATATTTCCCTTTTGCAGTGATTGCAACAAAAGCTTTTCCTTTTCCGGATCATTCAGTTCAACAATGGCAAACTTCGCAGCGGTACCCTTAAGATCATACCCATAGTTTTCATGAAATTGTTTCACTTCGTGGTTGTTGTGCTTATCCTTATTATCAAAATCCAATTGTACCCAGGCCTTATACGGCTGCCCTTCCTTTGTAGTCAGCTCCTTGAATACTGCACGCCCTTCAAGCATGTTATATGCTTCTTTGGCCGTCATACCTCTGCCTTTACTCAGATAAAAGGTTTGATCAATTTTCTCGCCGTTGGATCTTTGAAGGGAAGCATTATAACTGTTAAAGAAATACATATCGGAGTGGCTGGATTTCCGAAAATGCAGGTCTATGTCAAAAGGTTTCTTATTCACTTGCGTGCCAATTGATATAGTAAATTCAGGCTGAGCTTGCTTTAAATGCATTTCCAGTGCATCATTCAAGCCGTCACCAAATCCCATGTATTTGATATTGTCCTTCAAATACTCAAAGTTTTGCTCGTTCATAATATTTGGTTTTTTGTGATTGAATAAATAGTTAATTAAATCTCCAATTGGTCTCTCCTTCCAGTATTTGCTGGTCAGTTCCTCAACCAGTTTCTGACCCTGCAATCCTGAACCTGCTATTTTCTGCAAATCCCAAATTAATGCCTCTAGCCGTTTTACTTCGGCGATTTCAGTAGGTTCAGTTGCTTCAGTATTGAAGTATAAAGGATCGTAAAAAGCATGTTCCCAATCAATGGATTGCATCCTTTCTTCCAGATCAATCCTGGTAAGATCTTCTGGCAACATATCAACGGGGTAATAATATTGCCCTCATCACATGCTTATTTTTCACCCGCAAAGCCAAGTGTCGGCCACCATTGCGCTCCATAATCTGGATAGCCATATATTTTCCGTCAGGAATAGTAAACTTGGGAATGGCAATTACAAGTGTTTCCTCCGTTTGCGCTCTTATTCTCGAAGTGTCTCCTAAAACGTACAGTGGATGAATTTCTAATTCCTGTGAGGCTGTTCGCTTGGACTGCTTCTTATCTCGGACATAAAGTCGAAATTGGTCAATATCGTAATTGATCTGAGAAGAATTTTTTATTTTTAACCTGCAAAACATGGTATTTTCAATTACATAGAATCCAGTAAGAGCTAACGACATTTTCGAAGATTCATCATATACCGACCGAATGTTCGACTTTTGAGAAACAGCCTTCTGCGAATATTTTTTCAGGTCTTGCTCATTATTAACCATTGAAGCTATACTTCCGCCCTCCTTCGGTACTTTGTGGGCTGCATTTTTTGGAGCGATAGTACTAATGTTTACATTTAGATATAGGGGATTACTATTAAAGCAAACAAGAAAAGAATAGAGCTTGCCATCATTGGTAATGACACTGAGATTTGTTTCCTCAAAATCTTTTGCGTCTGCCTTAACCCGAAGAATGTTTTCCACCCCTACGGCCTTCTCAACAATGATATCCTGGCTGCCTCTGTCAATAGATGTTATGGCAGCAGGAAAAACAAGATTGGTCGTTTTGCTAACCGCCACGTCCAGCTTAAATGGAACTATAAATGTCGATTTTGGAAAAGGAATTGATGTTTGTCCGATTAGGTTGAATGATATTGTTCCGATCAACGCAGTTGCTATTGCACGATACCAGTTCATAGAATTATTCATTTATAAATGATCAATTAATTTTCTTGCCTGTTGTCATCCTTTAAAAGCACTTGGTATCCCGCCTTCACGGTCACCTTAATCAGCTTTATTTTCTTTGATAATAGTCCTTTCGCCGCCTGAATGCCTGCCGTAGCTGCTTGTGCTTTAAGTGATGGATCAAGTGACATCATTTCGATGCCCTGCAAACTTTGATCTGCGGACTGTTTAGCAACATCTCGTGACATAGATCCAGGTATATAAACTCCGGCTAAACCATCCAAATCATAAACGGCTAGTGCAACCGGAAGAAGATTGTTCCCATATCTGATACCAGGAATATATATCAGCAGTCGTTCATTCTCCAATGACGCCGTTCCAAATACGAAACTCCCCTTGGAAATGCGATTTCCGTTTATATATACATCAGTAAGCAAACGAATTTTAACCGTTGATCCCGCGGTTACTGTTTGGGTCTCATGAATGACGGCACCGATGGCATTAGATTCACCGCTATCAATTATGCTATTTCTCGTTCCATAAAAGCCATTGTGCTTAAATGCACTGCTTGTATCGTTCGATTTCTTATTAATGGGACCGAAATAGGTAACCGGAGCTCTTTTCTCTGACTTGCTTACAACAAACACTTGGGTTTTCTTTTCGATCGACTGTCCTCTAATCTTATCTTTTACTCTTTCCGGGTGTTGAATATCGATAACCTTATCGAGCATAGTTCCGAGTTGCTTCATTTCAGGGTCATCTGTACTGTTTCCATTCATTCCTTGCATCATATTTTCTAACCTGTCCACATCTGCTGAAAGATCAACTCGCTCGGTTTCTTGCTTAGTGTCCCCATACGCAACGTCATCATTCGATGTCTCAGAAGGACCTTGAATCGTCTTATTCAATGCATTCAGTCGTTCATAGATTTTGGCTTCACTTCGACTGGTAGTATTGGATGAATTATCAGGAGATTGATTAAGCTTATTGTTTAACGATGGTTCTACGGTATTGATCGAAAGACGTTCAGGGGTTTTAATTGTATCGAGCCCATTTCTATAATAGGGATCGTTTTTCATTTCCTGGCTGAGCTTTATCGAGTCTTCTCGAGCCTTATTATAAAACGTTAGCTTGGTTTCCCTGCTTTCATCTTCAAGATTTGGCTCAGGCAGCTGAAGATTTAGCCCCATTCGCCCTACTGGCTGATTTTCTTGCGCATTTCCCTTGCCACCACCTAATGCCCAAAATGTAAAGGTTACAAATGGCAGAGTAAGGAGTGGCAAAACCATCATAAACTTCCTTTTCCTTAAGTACTTCTGTGAACGTGCGTTTTGCATAGTATCATTTTGACTGTGAATAGTAGATGTCTAGGACGAAGTCAAGGCTGTCAATTAGGTATGGCCTTACCTTTAGAATACTATCATATTCATGCCTTCCCTTTGCAGAATGACTTAGGCTGTCCATGTATCTTTTGAAGCGATTTATCCTCATTATATCTGTATCGCTGAATAGTAATTTTTTAATTTCGGAATCTGCATGGTCGTAATATTTTGGCACCGATACTTGGTCAGTCTTAATAATCCCTACGGAGCTTTTTGAATCACGAAATACACCGGAAACTGCGTACATACTAAACCCGCCAAACATTAAACAAAACATACCGAGACAGACATGCTTTGATCGAGCACTTAAATGATTTATCGCTCCACTCATGAAGGACGCAAACTTGTTTTGTACCAATAGCAGAAGGCCTGCAATTCCTTTTGCAACATGATCCTGAAGCTTCGACACTTTTGGCTCCTCGACCTTCTTCATTTTTTTCGAAAACAACATTTTCATCTATTTTCAGTTTTGATGTCTTTGTTTTCTAATGTGGCCCATTTTTCTATGAGAAATCCGTGTGGGTTGTTATCCGATCTTGAAACGTTCCGAAGAACGCCCTCCGTAATAAGACTTCGCCTGACAATAGTGGTAGGCCTTGTGATTTTTTGAGTGCCGTAACATCGGAAGTAAAATGGATAATGGTCTATGTCAACATTTACGCTGTCTATTTCTATCTCCTGGCTAATATTTCCGGCCACTATATTTGAGTAGTAGCTGTTCTCTTTTAGATTATCATATTGTTTCTTAGCTGAACCATCTGCCAGATAAAGAGCCTTACTAATATTATATTGAATAACCTTTTCGTCCGGATCCAACGTAAAGAAATAATGATGAAATGTGCGAACATGATCCCTGATCTCAACGGGTATATTATCCTTTCTATTGGAGGAATATGCTTCAAGAGCCTTTCCATTGGCCAGAATATATATTTTTTGCTGTGTTTGTGCTGCCATTTTGTAACTATTGTATATTACAAAGGCGGATAGAAATGCGCACACCACAATGACTACGACACTGAAGTATTTGATGTGCTTAAAGGCGCGATCAATATTCTTTGCTTTACTGAACATCATTAACACGGTTTCAAAATCACAAATTCAGTTTCCTCTATTCACCCGAAAGCTTATTCTTTTGATAACTTTCATTGGAACCAGTTCCGTTCTTAAAATAACCACCTGAAGTGCCCTGACTTGTCATGCTACCAGTCACTCGTGCGGATGCATCCCCATAAACATCCTTTACCATAGAAGCCCCACTGCTAACGACGTTTTGGCTGGTATTGCTCATTAAATTCGTTACTTTGTAAAGAAGTGTGTTACCGCCACCAGCATGAACGATATAATTTGCCACGGATGGGACGGTGAAATATCCCACAATTCCAATAATCATGAAGATTAGATAGGCGGTGTCCGTTGAACTAAAAAAGGTATCTCCTGCATCCGCTATCTGCTGCAAGTCTACTTTAAGCATGTTTTCCTGAATTTTCGCTATGATAGAGCCGAAAATATTGGCGACTGGTAGCCAGAGGAAGATATTCAGGTACCGGGCTATCCAGACCGTTAAAGTATGCTGGAAGCCGTCAAATACCGCAAGGCCAAAAACAAGTGGTCCTAGAATAGCGAGAACGATCAAGTAAAATGTCCTTGTGGTATTAATACAAAGCACCGCAGCCTCAAACAATACCTTCAGAACCTCACTCATCCACTGCTTTATTGAATTCCTCATGTTGTATGAGAATTTCGCCATTGCGAACTTTATATCATTTCCGATTCCTTCAGACCATCCCTCGCTTTCGTCGCCGTAATGATATTTATACCATTTTTCTCGATCACCACTGCCATCTGCACCCACATACATTTGCCAGTAAGCTGTTTTCTTTATTGCCTCTTCTTTCATGGCTAAAAGCTGGGTAATCGCTTTATCCGAATCAGTAACCATCGAGGCAGTAGAAGTCACCGTAGGTTCCATCACCCCGTTGATCATGGCAATAACCGAAGGAAAAATCAACACAGCAAAACCAATAACGAAAGGTCTAAATAGAGGATAAAAATCAATGGCCTCTGCATTCACAAGATGCCTCCAGACCCGCGAGGCAATATACCAAGTGGCCGCAAACCCTGCTATCCCTCTCCCCACACTAATGAGTTTACCGCAAAGTGGCAGCATTTCCTCATACAGCTGCTCCAGAACCTCGTGAAGACTTTTGACCTCACCTGCAAAACCAGTTTGCGCTGAGGCTACAAAAGGCAGAATCATTCCCACTGTTGCAATCAAAGCAACTCTTATACACAGTTTCATATACACTTTTTAACCATGAAGACGCGAAGGTCTATTTTCCAATATTTAATTTCCTCTCAAGTTCAAATTCACCCTGTTCTTTAATTCTTTGAACCATTAACTGCTTTGTGTCGTCATTAAATGATCTGAGGAATGTCAGGTTATCCCGCATATCCGAAAATATTCCGTCAATGGCTCGTAATCTCTCATCATCACTCATTCGCAAAGAGCCCGCAGTAATGACCATCAAAAGTTCATCAAGGCTCTTAAGACTATTACGGAAAAGACTGGTATAAACCCCGTCCAAATAGCTGATTTCCCCCATTGTGAAATCACCCGTAACTTTAAAATAATTAAAGGCTTTCTTATGCTCCTGCATAATTAGTTTCTGATACCTTATTATGTCACCTACTCTTTTATACTTTTTTACAACGGGACTGACCTCAAGGAGTCTATTAAAAAATGCCTGATGGAGCTTAAAATTACCTTGCGAAATATCCTTTATAGTATTATAACCTTTACTTACTACCTGGTATCCATCGTAGAGGTTTTTAAGGATGGATTTCAATTGCGCCAGTTTTTCTAAGTTTAACGCGAGTTGTATTGCCTCCTGCGTCTGAGGTTTTACCGACATCGGAGCAGCGATACTGAGGAATATAAGTAAAACAAGGATTGATGCTTTCACGTTTATGGATTTAGTCCATTTAATTTTTTTGACAATTCAACTTCGCTACTTTCATGCATTCGTTGCTTTGACAGAATGGTAATTGACTTACCAAAGGAGAGCAAAAAAGTGGATCGATCCTGCATTTCGGTATAAATCGATTCAATACGCTTAATTCTTTCGTCATCTTTCATTTCCAGTTCCCCCGATGTTGCAACCCTTATCAAGTCTTCTATGCTCTTAAGGCATTCCGAAAGCAGATGATCACAGATCCTGTCTACATAATCAATTTCCTCCAGAGTAAACAGTCCTGTTTGCTTTGATACGTTTATTAGTGACTTGACCTGCTTACCCATTTTAAGCTGCATATCGATTATATCAGCCACTTTTGTATACTTTTTTATTTTCGGGTTCACAACGGACAGTGAACCAAAGAAATTCTTGTGAAGACGCCATTCGCCGTTTTTAATATTTTGTACAGCTGAAATTCCATTATTTGCTATGACATACCCTTTTTTGACGTATCCAAGGTATGTTTGGAGGGCCACAATCTGTTGAATTAGGTAGTTCCTTTGGGTCTTCTTCTGCTGTGTCCACTCCGCAGCAATTTGAGAAAACGAAACATATGAGATTAAGAGAGCGAATATTAAACAAACAACACTTTTCATACGTATTTATTTAATCCCATAAAGAGTTTTAACGGAGTTGATCTCCGACTGATCCTTAGCCCTTTGGAGACTAAGGTGTATATTCTGGTCTTTGAATTGCCGCAGGTCGGTAAGGTTTTGTAGAATGTTGTTTCCAGCAGCATTAATCAATTCAAGTCTCTTAGCATCACCCATCTGTGTCGCAAAAGAGTTAATCACCAAATAAGTTGATCCAGATTCTTGAAGCTCTCATCGAGTATACCTGAATATATATTTTCCATATACTTAATTTCATCAACGGTGAAATGTTTATCCTGTTTAAACAAGGCTAAAGTATGCTTATGCTCATCTACTATGCGAGCCTGATTCCGAATAATGTCTTTTACTTTCTGGTAATAAGCAATAGCGGATTTTACCTTCCAAAGTTCTTCGTAGTAATCCGAATAAAGCTTTCTCTGCTTTTCTGTCCAATCGGAAATCTCACGCAGTTTCAATTGCTGCATCTTATTTTCCAGAGTCTTTTGGGCATTTTGCAGCCATATAGTCTTGTTTTGCAACCTCTGAATTCTGAGATCTATGGCCTTAATAACTTTCTTTACAGCTATCCTAATGATCTCGACGATTGGATTGATAGCGAACGTTCTTTGCACCGGCAGTACGAAGCAGGAGATTGTCAATCCAAATACAAGAACTGATCTTTTCATAGTTTATTAATTTATTTTCTTGTATTCTGCGGTTCCAACCAATAGCATGTCCTTTTCCGGAACAAATGATAACACTTTGCCTTTTCGGGTTTCATTTAGCACTCTCTTATTTTCATCGTATGCCGCCGTCCATACCTGCTTCGTGTACTCCCAGGGAAACTCTTTTTTGTCCATCTTTCTTTGGAAGGAAGATGTCCTTATAAGGCTATAATTGTTACCTGGCTCGCTGATTACCTTAATTTTGATCGTGTCGTACTCCTTTCTCATTTTATGTTCAGAGAAACGGACATATGTGCCAGGGATAAAGGCACGGATTTCGTCATTCTCAGATGATTCGCAGGCCAGTAGTAACAATAGCACCCCGGAGACAAATAGGTAATTCTTCATAACGCTTGGTTTTTATTTATTGTGTTTGATTGACTAATGCCGATATCCCTCTTTGCATATCACCTCTAAACCTTGCAGTAGCTTCCTGCACTTTCATTTTCTCTTTTTCCTCAGTAGTATATGTCAAGTATTCTTCTGGCGAAACTTCTGTTCGATATACCCTGGACAGCATTCCCCCTAATGAGATAAAAACTTCCTTGTATCGCCTTGCGGGGTCGTTTGCCTTATTGATCGATAAAATCAATGCCTTTTCCTTTTCCGTGAGGCCCAAGAGTTCCTGGATCAATTCAAATTTGTTCTGATATTTAGATTGATCCAGCAGAATCTTGCAGTCGCTGTTATTGATGATAGCCTGTTTAACAACAGGCGAGGAAATAATGTCTTCTACTTCCTGCGTTACTACAATCGCTTCTCCAAAGAACTTCCGAACTGTCTTAAACAGGTACTTAATATATTCCGCCATTCCTTCTTTTGCAATGGCTTTCCAGGCTTCTTCAATCAAGATCATCTTACGAATACCTTTTAGCTTTCTCATCTTGGAAATAAATACTTCCATGATGATAATTGTCACTACCGGAAAAAGTATTGGGTGATCCTTGATATTATCCAGTTCAAAAACAATAAATCGTCTCCTTTAACAGCTCCAGGTTTTCCGTTGCGTTCAAGAGATAATCAAATTCTCCACCTTTGTAATAAGGACGAAGCACATATAGAAAATTAGCCATGTCAAAATCTTTCTCCTTCACCTTATCATTTTCAAGAACCTCCACAAAATCCGTTTGAAGGAATTCATAGAAAGAATCGAAGCATGGAAAGACGGACTGATCTTGCGGTCAAATGCTCATAGTACAATTGCAATGCATTAGACAATGCCACGTATTCAGACCGATTAAATGTTTCGTTGTCTTTTTTCCACAAGTGCAAGCAGCAATGTTTTTATGCTTTCTTTTTTCTCCGTGTCCAGTACATCACCATTCCAATATAGAATGGATTAAATCGGATAGGATTTTTTTCATCATATGTGAAGTAGTAGCCTTTCACCAACTCACAAAGCCCTCGGTAGGAATGGCCTACATCCACAAGAACAACATGAGTACCCTGTTCATAGTATGATCGAACCATGTGGTTGGTGAAAAAGCTTTTACCACTTCCCGACGGACCCAGGATAAATTTATTCCTGTTTGTACAGATCCCTTTTTGCATCGGTTCGTCGGATATATCTACATGCACTGGCCTACCAGTTAACCTGTCGCCAAGTCTTATTCCAACGGGGCTTAAAGAAGACCTGTAATTGGTTTCCAGATTTAAGAAACAACAGGCCTGTTCCGCAAAAGTGTCGAAAGTGTCGTTCATAGGGAAATCGGCTTCATTACCGGGTATGCCAGCCCAATAAATTTGTGGAGCGCCTGCAGTTTCCATCTTGGCTACTGTGTCCATTTGGGCAAGTGCCGATGAAACCAAGTTTTTTAAATCCTTCAACTCTTCTTTGCTTTCTGTCCAGACCATCACATTGAAATGGGACTTAACTGGCAGTCGTTGTTCACCGATAGCCTCATTGAGGAAATCATTGGTGGCATCCCGGCCAATTGTGTTTTCTCTTGAATATGATGAAAGACTCTGTAATCTCAGGCGTTTACTTTCCAATCGCATGATGGTGCCCTGTGCATCGTCAATAAAAATATATTGGTTGAAAATGTGGTTGCAGGGAAGCAATTGGCCAAGCGTTGAGGCGAATCCAACCGAGAATTTCGTTTTATCAGTAGAATACCTGTCATAGTTTATCCTTGATCCACAAAGCGCTGGCAAATCGTTCGGGTCTGACAAGCTAAATAGCTGCAAATGGTTGTCACCAATCTGAATTCCTTCTTTAAAACTGGTATCACTCATTAGGCTATCTCCCGACAATCGAACATATTTTTCAACCACCCCGGCTTTCCCTTCAGTACTTGAAAGATCTTCATTTGTTAACCTGATTAGCTTTACAAAACCACTATCCTCCAATATTCTTTTAAACTGGCCGGCACAATCCAAAAAGTCCTGGATAAGTGTTGGACTCATCGTTTCTTCCGGAATAATGCTCTTTCGTAAAAGATTGGAGAAAAGCGAGGTCGAAATCTTTCTGCTATTGGGCTTCTTTGTAAGGAAGATGTAACACATATGATCGAGATATGGTCGCTCGTTAAAAAAGCGCTCGCTACTTCGCGATAAGAAACTCGTGTCGTCCTTCAAAAAGTCGGGGGTATGCTTGCTATCGAGAAACCAATCCTGCTTATGAAAAACACAGAACTTTGGCAGAATTTTCAAGGCTTTGATCCACACCTGGTGAAATGCCTCATATTCATCATTTGACAATGTAAATATTTCAGGCAATTCCGCAGCGAAAGCAATAGTTATGTCTCCTTGCTTCGAAAGTATCAAATCATGATCTATATCCATGATAGGGAATATATCTTCCAGCACTCTTTCCATTAGTTACGCTTTTTAAAAAATATTTTCCTGGAATAGGATTTTAGAACCAGGGGGACGCCGCGCTTCGCAATTTTTTTCATCATTCCATGCTCTCCATATTTATTGCTGATCCCATAGACCCAAGTAAACAGGATTGCACCGAGGATGGAAATCAACCCGACACAGATAAAAGGGCTGATTCCAACGATATACAGGACAGCAAATAGGATAAGAAGGATGACCAGACCACCGCCCAGATACCAGATATATTGTGCCTTCAACCCTTTAAACTCAATAGGTTTATTGATTCCTTTATTAATCTTATAAACACTGTTTGCCATAACTTCAAATGCCAAAGAACGAACGGATCACAGTTGTCACAACTACAAGAAACACACAAGAGCCAAACCACGCAGCCGCAGTTTTGCCGGTATCGTGATCACCAGAATTCCATTTCTGATAGACCTTTATCGCACCAATTAGACCCAGAATAGCACCTATCGAATACATCAGACTAGTACCCGACTGGAAATAACTCCTCACTTTTGTATTGGCCTCCTCAATACCAGCAGTTCCGTCTTGTGCATAAAGGCACTTTTGAAATAAACTGAGCACAATTAGGGCTACCCCGAATCTCGCAATATGCCTTTTACATGGCAGTTTCCTTTGCATCGCTTGCATACATTTTTATTTTAGATAAAAGAATAATCAAAAAAGCTCCGCCACTATAACCACAACCCCTCCAATTCCTCTTCACTTAAGTGTACGGAGCAATTTGAAGCACATAGCTGTGCTATCACTTGTTGAATTGTCTTTCTATAAGGTGATGATTTGACCGATGGAAATCTGTTAACTATTAATTGAAGAGAAAGAAGGATCGGTTCCCGTTCAAACTCATTGACTCTGGCCTCAGTCGTAAAAGCGTGAATTTCGTCAGTTAGAGTCTGGGCTTCTGAAGAAAGTCCGTTATTCCGATCTTCGTTTGATGTTTGGTCAACAGGGTTAATTATTTTATCGCTGGAATCAGTAGGATTCGTAGCATCTGAAGTATAGGCGGCTTGGGTCGCTAAATATTTCCGCTTGGTATTGAGCATGTTTAACAAATCATCCCTATAATACTTGAACAGAAAGAAAATATAATAGATAGCGAGCGAATAGACTACCGTTTCAAAATAGGAAGCCCATGAAATTTGGTTAAACATAACGTTGTTTTTCTTGTTCACAAATCTGACTTCACGCTGACAGCTAACAATAACCGGTGAATTCAACTGCAATATAATTCGGCAAAAAACCCTTTTGGGTGAATTGGAGTGAATGGCTGGTGAATTCTCGGTCAATAATAACTCTCGATATTTCGAATCATCCTTTGCAAAAAACGTTTTACGTTCTATCTGTTCGCTATGAAATAGAATCACGGAATCAAAGAAGTCTTCAATGGCTGGTTTGGGACCATCGATGAGAAAGAATATTTGCGTTTAGGATTACTGCTGGAGCAGGTGTTTCCAGAGGCGGCCGTTCAGATGGTCACATCCGTCATAAATCCGAAAGGAACCGCACGTGTGAATGAGTTCTCACGGATTGATGAATACATCTTTTTTGTCACATTAGGCGAAGCAAAGTTAAGTCGTTGGGTCCGCGATATGCTGACTGAGCGTGATTATTCAGAAGACGAGGATGTTCGTTGGCGCGGCCTTGCCCGTACTGGACGCAAAGGTTTGCGTCCACACAACCCGGGTTCATGGTATCCGATTTACGTCAGAAATGATGGTTCTGGAATTCACTCTGTTGGGAACACTGTTCCAGTCGGAATCGAGGATCCGATTGATTTCCCGAATGGAACAATTGCGATTTGGCCGCCGTCCAGCGACGGACACCAGTACAGTTGGTCAGTCGTGCCAGAAACACTACGAGCGTTGATTAGTCGTGGTGCAGTGCGGATTGGACGAGTTGACCTTTCGCGCAAATCAGTCCCAATTTATTATTTGTCTTTCAATCAGCTCGAACGCATCGAGGCTGGAGATATCAAGGTTATTGGTCGCGCGCCGGACGGCACGTTGGAAATCGCTTATACTGAGGGAAGCCGTTCCACCGCACCTAAGACCGTCTGGAACATGACTTCTCACGACGCGGGAAGTCATGGTACTAATATAATACGCGCCTTACTACCAGGACGGCGATTTCCATTCCCAAAATCGCTTTACGCCGTAGAAGATGCGCTGCGCTTTTTCGTCAAAGACAATCCAGAAGCGGTTATTCTGGATTTCTTTTCTGGATCAGGAACGACCGCACACGCAGTGATGCGACTTAATAAACAAGACGGTGGAAGACGCCAGTGCATCAGCGTAACCAATAATGAAGTCGGTGCAGACGAACAAAAAGCCCTTCGAGAAAAAGGCTTGCGACATGGTGATCCTGAATGGGAGCAGCGAGGCATCTGCGATTATGTCACCAAATCGCGCGTGGAAGCAGCGATTACCGGCAAGACCCCGGACGGACAGCCTATTAAAGGTGACTATAAGTTCACTGATGAGTTCCCGATGGCTGACGGCTTTGAGGAGAACGCTGAATTTTTTACGCTGACTTATGAAAGCCCGGTCGCCGTAAGCTACCAGACTGCCTTTGTACGTATCGCGCCACTGCTATGGTTGCGTGCAGGCAGCGTAGGCCGTCGCATAGACAAAGTACCCGCTGTAGGATGGGATGTTGCTGACGCCTACGGTCTGCTGGTAGATTTGGACAAGGCAAATGATTTTCTCAAAGTCACGCGTAAAGCCAAAGCACTTCGGATAGCCTACATTGTCACTGACGACGAGCGACGCTTTCAGGCGCTTGCTCGTCGTTTGCCTGATGGCGTGGAACCGATCCGGCTGTATGAATCTTATTTGACTAATTTTTCGTTTGCTAACGGAGAAGCCGTATGAAGTTTACACTGAAAGATTATCAGGATGAAGCTGTTCGCGATGTCTTGGGCAATATGAAGAAAGCGCGCAAACGCTGGCGAGAGGAACGCGACCGACATTCATTTTCCCTGACCGCCGCTACTGGCGCGGGCAAGACTGTAATGGCCGCCGCAGTATTTGAGGCACTATTCCATGGTGACGACGGATACGACTTCGACCGGGACCCCGGCGCAGTTGTACTCTGGTTCAGTGACGATCCATCGCTCAACGAGCAGACACGCTTTCGCCTCATGGAGTCATCGGACCGGCTGCAACATACTGATCTGGTAGTGGTAGAGAACACCTTCAACCGCGCAAGTTTCGATGCTGGAAAAATCTATTTCCTCAACACCCAAAAATTAGGAAAGAAAAGCTTGCTTGTGCGTGGATTTGATGGCGATGATGAATATTCCTATGAAGGAACATTTCCAGAAATGCGGCCCGACCTGCGAAGCCATACTATCTGGGACACAATCCGCACTACCATCGAAGACCCGGACTTGACACTATATCTTGTGCTGGATGAAGCTCACCGAGGCTTGGGTACAGAGAGCCGCGAAAAATCAACCATCGTCAAACGACTCATTAATGGCGAAAAAGGCGTTCCAGGAATACCTGTCGTCTGGGGCATTTCTGCGACCGTGCAACGGTTTCAAATCGCAATGGAAGGGGCGTTAGGGAGCAGCACGCTTCCGGCTGTCACAGTAGATGCTTCGCGCGTGCAAGATTCTGGCTTGTTAAAGGACACAATTGTGTTGGACATACCCGACGGAGCTGGCAACTTTGATACCGTGCTGGTGCGCCGCGCAGCCGATAAGCTACGAGAGAGCACAGAAGAATGGGGCAACTATACGTCACAGCAGCAAACCGGCGAAAACGTCTTGCCCCTAATGGTGTTGCAGGTACCGAACACCCCCAACCCTAATGACATTGGTCGTACTCTGGACACCATTTTCGAGCAATGGCCAGAGCTTCCTGAAACTTCACTAGCCCATGTGTTTGGCGAACACACGACGCAAACGTTTGGCAAATATTTGGTACCATATATCCAGCCTCAGAGAGTGCAAGATGATACCTGGGTGCGGGTCCTGATAGCTAAGGACGCCATTAGCACAGGTTGGGACTGCCCTCGGGCAGAAGTGATGGTATCGTTTCGCCCGGCTAATGACCAAACCTATATCGCGCAACTGCTAGGCCGTATGGTACGTACACCGCTGGCGCGCCGGATTCCCGGTAATGACAAACTCAATTCTGTTGATTGCCTACTACCCCGATTTGATAAGCAAACGGTAGAAGCCGTTGTCAAAGCATTGCACGACGGCGGTAGTGACACTCCGCCAACTGGCCGTATTCTCATCAATCCAAAGGAGATGAAGCCTAACGCCAATGTTCCCGAAGAGGTGTGGGAAAAATTCGTTTCTCTGCCCTCGCAAACACGTCCGCAACGGGGCGCAAAGCCCGCCATACGCTTGACTGCACTAGCGCACGAACTGGCTTCTGATGGCCTATTGCCTGGCGCAGGTGGGAAAGCCCACGCTACTATGCACAAAATGTTGGACGATTTTATTGTACAACGGGTGCAGGCCTTTTCTGAGAAACGCGCATCGGTAATGACAGTGAAAGGCCGTACTATTATCGCTGATCTCCAGAGCGGACAAACGCGAGACGATTTGTTTCGGGCAGCTGCAGATGATGTAATAGTTGGGGATGCGTACCGCAGCACGGCACGAATGATTAGCCCAGATATTGCCCGCACTTATACGTTGGAATTGGCGAAGCGAAAATCAGAAGTAGAGGAGGACTTCGATGATGCGTTAATGGAAGCCCGCGAGGATGTGGCGGCGTTCCATTTGCTTGAAAATCTGCAAATATTATTCGACGCCGAAGCAACCAAATTGTCTAATGAATGGTTTGTTGAATACCGAGAACGCATCAAGAGTTTGACCCATGACCGGCAAGAAGCCTATCGGCAAATAGTCGCGCTCAGCACAGAGCCACAAGATGTGGATTTGGCCCTACCCGTATCTCGTTTCGAGCCAACCAAAGTACGAGACGTCAATGGTTCAGAAACCGTTATTCCGATATACACGCACCACTTACTGTGCGACGATCAGGGCCTATATCCCACGGTGCTCCAAACTTGGGAAAATGCTGTTCTAATAGCTGAAATGAGCCGGATCGGATTCAAGTTTTGGTATCGCAATCCCGACCGGCCCAGTCAGGACTCACTTGGTATTTCTTACGCCGATGGTAACGACACGAGAATTTTGCGACCGGACTTCATCTTTTTCACTGAGCAGGACGGAAAGATAGTGGTGGATATTATCGACCCTCATAGTTTTCACCTGGCCGACGCATTACCAAAATTGAAAGGTTTGGCGCGCTACGCAGAAACCCATTCACAGCTTTATCGCCGCATAGAAACAGTCGCAGAAACAGGCGGGAAATTGCGCCTGCTGGATTTGATTAAACCTGAAGTTCGTTTGGCAGTCATAGAGGCAACAAATGCTGAGTTTCTTTATAAAAGCGCGATGGCGGGCGACTACCAGTAACTGGGACCTGTCGGGACAACGGAGTGAACGTTGAAGCACACATCGCCACCATGCCGTTTGTTACTGTATCAGCGATATTTAATGCTAATTGTTACGGTGTGACAGTAATACCATACATCTTGGCGCGACGTATGAAAGCGTCTCTTGCACCCTCAAGAATTCCGCATGCGGCGCTTCTGGTGTCCTCGTTATCAATTGAACCCCTTGAACTAATTATTCCCCTGTCATTCGCAGCCTTCATAACAATAATCAATTCGGCGTCGCCCAACACCGCAACGTTTGGATTGTGCGTAACGATAATTACTTGCCTGCGTTCTTTAGCCAATCGTAGCACAGGGACCAGAGTCGAATAAATAAATTCACCGTCTAGATTGTCCTCAGGTTGATCAATTATAAGTGGCTTATTGCTATTTGATGAAAGCATTAATGCCAACAAAACCGATTGTTGTTGACCTAGTGATAGCTTAGCAAAATCTCGCTGCGCATATCGAACATTACCATTGCTCTCAGTGATCTTCTTTGTAACTTGTAGAGAAGGCAAATCATATATGGCGACACGCTCAAGCATAAATTTAACTGCGGGCGCACTTAAACGTTTTAAAATTTCTTGGGCCTCTTCCGGCCGAAATACTTGTACACCTTCCGGGGTTTTTAATGACAGTAATGTGGTGTGATCTTTCTTCGTTATTGCTTCGAGTAGCTTGGGTATAGTCAGATCTTCGATTAGCCAACCTGCCTTTAACTGCTGGTTAGTACGCCATCCCATAACAGAAATGATTTGATCTAAAGCCTCTGGCGAATGACTATTTTGACGGTACTTAAGACTTACATGTAGGTCGGAAAGTGATTCCCCCAAGATTGCACTTGCTTTCCTACCAAAGGCATCTCTCAAAAGCGCAACCTTCGACCTTGCTTTCCACCGTTCTTCAAGCTTTTTGTTTCTTGTTTTTTGTAGTTCAGCCAAATGAGGCTTCCAAGTCTGAAGATTTTTGACTGTTTGTACTTGTGATGCTTCGTCTCTTGTAAGCTTTGAGATATACGACATGTCAAAAGCGACATTTAGGGACTCCAACTCGCGTCTCTTAGTGTCAATCCTCTTCTGAGCTTCGGCTTCTTTTTGCTTCCAGTTTGACAGCTGTGTACTTAACGTATCCTCAAAGCTGCCGACACTCTTGGATATTTGAGTTTCCGAAGATGTAATTTCACCTTCAAGTTTGTCTATTGCATTAAGAATTTGCTGAAATTCTGCAGAACCAATGGTTAAAGAACCTGGGCTTGCAATTTCCTTAAATTTTTTGATGTTTGATTTAACACCAAATCCTGCGATATCCCTTTTGACGTCTTGAAGGCAGGTATTCATCTGACGTTGCACTTCACGTTCAGTATCCAGCTTTCTTTGGAGTTCAATTAGCTCTTTTACATCGGGCTTTTGAAGTGCTGTCAATTGTTGCTGGGTTAATTTTAACGAGCTTTCGTACTGAGGTATAAGCTGAACCCTGCTTTCTGCCTTCTCGATCTCAGTTTGCAATTCCAAAAGTTGGTTTCGATGTTGCGTTTCCTGTTCTAGTGCGTCTTGTAAGCCAATAAATTTATCTAGATAATTAAGAAGGGCTAATGGATTGGATTGTGCCTGAACGCTGATGCGAGCAGCCTCCCCTTGACCGAAACAATCGATCTGCATATTAGGTAAATCCGGATTTGAGCTGTCGATATTGCATAGGGTAGCATTTTTGTCACGATTTAATCCAAAAGTTTGTCCAGCCTCATCCTGCCAGAACAGGATTAATTCCTCGGGCCAAACCTCCGAGTCAACGACTTTGCTTTCACTTTCACCTTCCGCGAGACATCTGATAGATTCAAAGGCGGTAGACTTGCCGGTTCCCCTACCTCCAATAATACAATTAAGATTGGGACCGAAATGAAAGACTTGTTGATTGAGAAAACCTCCGGAAATCTTCATACCAACTATTCGTGGTATAGTGGATGGCACTAAATCCTCAATCCTGACTCGAGCATCAGCATCCTCCAATGCAATTCGCAATGAACCAAAAGAAGGTTTGTCCATTTTATAGCGTGTGACACGTCGTGCGTTTTGGGCGTTTCTGCCTAGCGAATTAAGAGTATGTGCATCCGAATTCAGCACGCGAGCAAGAAATTGTCTTTCTCCCAATCCGAGTTTCTCAATTCTTTTTTCGCCCATTCGTTTTCGATCACTGTTGGTATCGTTTGGGCTATAAAAAATTTGCGAATTAGCGTTCTTAAGTTCAATTCCTAACAAACACGTATGAGCTATGACGTCGAATTTATGAGGTGACGATCCTGGGTTATCATGTTCATAACCTGACTCTACATCGACATGTGCTAATATCCCAAATCCTCCAAGAGGCTCAAGAATCTTTAGACATTCAAGAATGGATTCTTGACAGCGCGAATTTTGCGTGTGTCGATCTACGATAGTAAGCTGCCCATGAAAGCGTTGCAACGCTTCCAAACTCGGGAGATAGCACAACAAATGACCTTGTGGAGTTGACAATTCGACTGCTGGGATAGCGGTTATTCCAGACATGTCAGCCGTTTTTAAAACCGATTCAACATTTGAAATCTCATTATGATCTGCTACTGCTATAATTGACAGGCCTTCTTTGATAGCTGTCGCCACGATATTGTCTGGGTTCGATGTCGAATCTTTTACATCGTGTGAGGCTCCAAACGAATGGATGTGCAAATCTGCACGAAAGAACCGAGCCCCAATAAAATGGCTTTCAACTTCAGCGTAAGCGCCTGGATCGACAAAGGTAAGCATAAACCGTTTCGGGGTTGTTCAACTTAAATATACATTATTTGGAAATGAGTATAAGTCAGATTTGTGTTGCAATGAAAATGAAAACATTTCTTTCCCTGGTCTCACAGACAGACAGATTTGGTGAAAACCGTCGGCCTGGATAAGTACCGCTTACTTCAGTTTGAGCTTATTCCAACTGCTTCCTCAATTGCTTTTTGCTCGGCAAGTACAATTTATATTCTTTAGCAAAAATCGTCTCATTGTCTTCCGGCAGCGTAAATTCAACTACGGCTTTATTTCCTTCCTTACAAAGGATAATGCCGATTGTCCGATTCTCGTCCGGATATTTAATCTTCCTATCGTAATAATTTACATACATCTGCATTTGGCCAATATCCTGATGCGTCAGCCTGCCAATTTTAAGTTCAATTAGAACATAGCACTTGAGCAATCGGTTATAAAGTACCAAATCAACAAAAAAACTATCGCCGTCGAGAGTAAATCGCTTCTGCCTTCCTTCAAATAGAAATCCTTTTCCAAGTTCAAGCATGAAATGCTCTATCTTATTGATTATGGCATTTTCCAGATCCGATTCGGTATAGCGTTCATCTTCCCTCAGGTCAAGAAATTCTAGTACAGTATGATGTTTTAATGCATCGGTAGGCTTTTCAATCAATTGGCCTTGGCGGGATAAGTCCTTAACAGCCTTTTTATTCTTGCTCAAAGCAAGTCGTTCGTATAGGGAAGAGTTAAACTGCCGTTGAAGTTCGCGAACGGACCAATTACCTCGCACTGCTTCTATCTCATAGAAATTCCTTTCTTCTGCGTTGGCAATCTTTAAGAGCCGAATGTAATGGGTCCAGCTTAGCACGAAAGAAGGCTCCAATTCCTCAATCAGTGATTGAGGAATTACACGAGTATCCTGTTTTCGAGATTTTTTCGATTTCCCAATCACCGATTGAGGAACTCGGCTGCTATAAATGGAATAAAATTTTCGAATGTATTCCAGATTAGTCATGGAATATCCCTTCCCGAATTCTTTCGTCAGTTGTTCACTTACTTGCTCCAGGACCTTTTTCGAGTATTCCGCCCGATAATTTCCCATTTGCTCATCTTCGACTATCATTCTGCCGATTTCATAATAGGTCAGCACCATTGTAATATTTACATTCCGAACCATCTGGCTTTTTGCCTGTATCAACAACGCACGTATCGAAACGTACAGAGCCCTATTTCTTTTAGTTGTTGGCATGTCAGATGGCTTTTAAATGGTTCTTGTCTTTTGTTTGCATCTTGGCTTTAAGCATATTCATGTCATCGCTTATCTTCCTGTCTAACACCTTGGCGTAATGCTGTGTT